>CAVSDU010000001.1:0-33069 GCA_963726875.1 uncultured Actinomycetota bacterium
GGGTGGCGTTCGGTGAGCCGGGATGGGGTATCAGCGGCTTCCGCCGTAGTCAACCGAGGCCGCGTACGCCCACCGCCTCGCGGCGCTGCTGGGGGACCGCGCCGACGCTGTGACGTGCTACCGCCGTGTCGCCGTCGCCGCGCTTGCCTGCGCCGACGGCGAGCATGCGGTCGCGTTCGTCAAACGCGTGCTCGGCCCGCTGGCCGCTAACGATGAATCGACGTACCGGATAGCCACCACGCTCGCGGTGACCTCGAGGAAAACCGCAGCCCCGCCAAGGCTGCGCAACGACTTACCGTGCATCCCAACACCGTCAGCTATCGGATCAACCAGGCCGAAGCACTTCTCGGCCGCCCGATCGACACCAACGCCCTTGACCTATCGGTGGCGCTGGCATTGCTGCCCGCGATCCCCGGGTTGACCCACGGTGAACTGTGACGAGGGCACAAGCGGGCCGCTCAACTCTGTTGTCGCGCTCCGAGACGACTTGCCATCGTCACTCTAATGTCCCGGTTGCGCCCGAAACGGGTCACACCGAGACAAGGAGAAGACCGTGCAAACTCTGCAAAAACTCGACACCAATTACATCAACGGTGCGGACAATCCGTGGATTCCGTTCACGCCACTGAGCGATGAAGTCTTCTTGAAGTACTGGAAAGTCGATCCGGTGCGCGCGGAGATCATCGTCTCGATGAAGATCCCTCCCGGCGTAGAGCTCGGGACGCACTACCACACCGGAATCGTTGTGGCACATACCATCAACGGCGCCTGGCGGTACAAAGAGAGTGACTGGGTCGCCCGCGGTGGTGACACCCTCTACGAGGTTGCCGGTTCCTCGCATACACCCGAAAGTTTCGAGGACACCGAGATCTTCTTCTACCTGGTTGGTGAGTTGCTCTTCCTCGATCAGGACAACAAGATCCTCTGGCAGGAAAACCACAAGACATCGATCGAGCGCTACACGAGCTACTGCGCCGACAACGGAATTCCGGCGCGGGACTTGACTAGCTGGAGTGCGTGACGATCTCGCCCTCCGGTGACGACATCGCATCCCACCGCCGCTGCACTTCCCGCTCGGCGGCGGTGGGAATGAGACCGGCCGGCGCGAACAGCTTCGACGGCACCCGGTCGTCTTCGCTCAGTGGCCGCCCGGCACCGCGAATTGTCTTGACCGCCATGACAACTCCCGCGACAAAAACCACGAGGACCACTGTTGCGAAGACGATCGACAGGGTGCCCTGCACGAGGGCGTTTCGGATGACGTCGTCGAGCTGTCCGGGGTCGGTCGCCGAACCGAATGCGGTCTTGCCCGCCTGCCTGGCCGTTGAGTACTGGAAGTACTGCGTCCAGTAACCGACCTTGGGGTCAGCCGAAAAGATCTTTTGCCAGGAGGCTGTCAGGGTGACGGTGAGATCCCACAGCAACGGAACACCGGGAATCCAGAAGTATTTGGCGCGACCTTTCTTGATCATGACGACCGTGATGATGGTCAGCGAGATGGCGGCCAGCAACTGGTTGGCAATGCCGAACAGTGGGAACAGCGAGTTGATTCCGCCCAGCGGATCGGTCACCCCGAGCAGCAGCATGCTGCCCCAGGCAGCTACCACGACCAGGCTGCACACCCAGGCGCCCGGGCGCCAACCGGGATTGCCAAACCGCCGCAGCGGTCCGCCCACATTGCCCAGCGCGTCGGAGATCATGAAACGCGCCGCCCGGGTGCCGGCGTCCACCGTGGTCAGGATGAACAGCGCCTCGAACATGATCGCGAAGTGGTACCAGAACGCTTTGAGGCCGGTGCCACCGAACATCCGCTGCAGCATCTCCGACATCCCGAAGGCCAGGGTAGGCGCGCCGCCGGTGCGCGAGACGATGCTTTGCTCGCCCACGCTGTCGGCGGCCGCCGTGATCTGCTCCGCGGTCACGGGCTTTCCGGGCAGTCCGAGGCCGTTGACGTATTGTGCTGCGGTTGATGCCTTTTCGCCGGTCTCCGCCCCCGGGGCGTTGAGGGTGAAGTACAGGTGCTGATCCAGGATCGTGGCGGTGATCAGCGCCATGACCGCGACGAACGACTCGGTGAGCATGCCGCCGTAGCCGATCAGGCGCATCTGCCCTTCTTTCTCCAGCGTCTTCGGCGTCGTCCCGGACGAGATCAGCGCGTGGAAACCGGACAGGGCGCCGCAGGCAATGGTGATGAACAGGAACGGAAACATCGACCCGGCGAACACCGGCCCGTCGCCGCGCCCGGCGAAGTGGGATATCGCCGGCGCCACGATGACCGGCTGAACGAGGCAGACAGCGATCGCCAGCAGCGTGATGGTGCCGACCTTCATGAACGTCGACAGATAGTCGCGCGGCGCGAGTAACAGCCACACCGGCAGCACCGAGGCCGCGAAGCCGTAACCGATCAGCAGCCAGGTCAAGGCGACCGGTGACAGGGTGAACCACGCTGCGCCCCAGCGTGTCTGGGCGACCCAGTCTCCGGACACCACTGCCAGCAGCAGTAACACGCAGCCGATCGCCGACACTTCCGACACTCGTCCGGGCCGCAGGAAACGCAGGTAACAGCCCATGAAGAGGGCGATCGGGATGGTCATCGCGATCGAGAAAACCCCCCACGGGCTCTTCGCGAGAGCGCGGACGACCACTAGCGCGAGCACGGCGATGACGATCGTGATGATGACCGGGATTCCGATCAGCGCCACCGCGCCGGCCGACGCGCCGAGTTCGTCGCGAACCATCTGGCCCAGCGAGCGGCCGCGCCGCCGCGTGGAGATCCACAGCACCAGGTAGTCCTGCACGCCGCCGGCGAGCACCGCTCCGATCACGATCCAGATCGCGCACGGCAGGTAGCCCATTTGCGCAGCCAACACCGGACCCACCAGCGGCCCGGCTCCGGCGATGGCGGCGAAGTGGTGCCCGAAAACCACCCGTCGGTCGGTCGGCACATAGTCGGTGCCGTCGTCCAGGATTTCGGCCGGGGTGGCGAGATCGTCGCGTGGGCGCACGATCTTGGCTTCGATCAACCGAGCGTAGAAACGGAACGCGATGATGTAGGTGCAGACCGCAGCGACCACCAGCCACACCGCATTCACGGTTTCGCCGCGGACGAACGCGATGACCGCCCAGGCGATGGCGCCGATCGCCGCGATCACGCCGAAGAAGATTCTGTGCCGGAGGGTGATGGGGGAGCGGTCGACGATCGCGACGGGCGGAAGGTCGGGCTCGGTGTGGATGTAGCTGATGTCGCTGTCCACCCGAACTCCCTCCAAGCGTCGCTAGCGACAGTGAATCTACCGGCGCCGCTTCGGCATGTCGCGTCGTGAAATTCACGCTCGGCGGGGGATCAGTACATGGCCCGCACGGCGTCGATGGTGTCGGCCTCGGCGGGGATTTTGTCATCGCGATAGCGCACCACCCGCGCAAACCGCAGTGCCACGCCGCCGGGGTAGCGCGAGGACCCCTGCACCCCGTCCAGGGCGATCTCGACCACCTGCTCGGGTCTGACATGCACGACGTACCCGTCCGTGCCGTCCACGGCCAGTTCGGTGAATCGCCGGGTTTGCCAGTCCAGCATGGTGTCGGTCATGCCCTTGAACGTTTTGCCCACCATCACGAACCCACCGGAGTCCGGATCGCGCGCGCCCAGATGAATATTCGACAACTTGCCGCGACGACGTCCCGAGCCCCACTCGACGGCCAGCACCACCAGGTCGAGGGTGTGCACCGGCTTGACCTTCAACCAGCCTGCCCCGCGCCGGCCGGCTTGATACGGCGCGCCGGGCGCTTTGGCCATCACCCCTTCGTGACCCGCGGCCAGCGTCGCGTTCAGGAAGGCCGCCGCGGCCGCCGGATCGGAGGTGGTCAGCCGATCCACCCGATGCCTCGCCGGCACCAGTGCGTCCAGCGCGGCGAGCCGCTCGGTGGTCGGCGCATCCACCAGATCGGCGCCGTCACGGTGCAGGATGTCGAAGAAGAACACCGAAAGTGGTTGTGCGGCACGGGCGGCCGCCACATCGACGGATCGCCCGAACCGGGACGCGGTGACCTGGAAGCGGTGCGGACGGTTGTCCGGGCGCAGCGCGATCGCCTCGCCGTCGGCGATCAGGTCGTTCACGGGCAGCGCCAGCGTGGCCTCCACCACCTCGGGCAGGCGGGCGGTGACGTCGTCGAGGCTGCGGGTGTAGACGGTGACATCGTCGCCGCGGCGATGGATCTGTACTCGAGCACCGTCCAGCTTGGCTTCGAAAATCGTTGCGCCAGAATGGCGTTCGAGTGCGCCGGCGACGTCGGTCGCGGTCTGCGCCAACATCGGGCCGACCGGCCGGCCGACTTGCAGGGTGAAAGCGTCCAGCGACCCGCCCGTCAGCGCTACCGCCGCGACCGCCGCCAGGTCCCCGCCCAGCATCGCCGCACGTTGCACCGCGGCGGCGGGAAGCCCGCCGGCATTGGCTACCGCGTCGGTCATGATCCCGGCCAGTGCGCCCTGGCGCAGTTCGCCACCGAGAAGCCGTAGCAGGAAGGTCTGTTCGGTTTCGGTCGCCGCGGCGAACAGTCCGGTGATCAGGGCGGCGCGCCGCGCTTGGGAACCCTTGCCCGAGACGGCGCCGATCTCGGCGAAGGTGGCGTCGACGTGCCCGACGGTCAGGGTGGGATCCGATGCAGGCGGTGGTAGGGACCGCAGCGCGGCCCAGCCGACGCCGATCTGGCGCTGCCGAAGCTCACCGGAAAGCCACGACACGACGGTCGCGACCAACTCGGGATCGGGGGCGGCGCCGCGCAGCAGATCGGCGATGTGGGCGACCTTGGTCAGCCGCGAGGAGGTGGCGCCGACATTAAGCGAAGTGCTTGCTACGTCGATGAGGAGCACGGTTTCGAGCTTGGCATGGCTCGGTGACAAGGTGTGGAGCCGGACACGCTACCGTGACGGGTTAACGTTACAAATTGCAGGCAATGTGACAACCCAGATATTGGAGGTTCGGGTGGAGATCAGCGGGAAGAAGGTCGTCGTCATCGGCGGCGCCTCGGGGATGGGACGGGCCAGCGCCGAACTTCTGCACCAGCGTGGTGCCCAGGTCGCGGTGCTCGACCGGGAGAGTTCGGACGGCAAATCGGTAGCCGACAGTATCGATGGCAAGTTCTATCCGGTCGACGTCACCGACTTCGCCGGCACCGAGCAGGCGCTGCAGGCCGCGGTCGACGATCTCGGAGGCCTGCACGTCACGGTGACCACCGCCGGTGGCGGCATCGCCAAGCGGACCATGACCAAGTCCGGCCCGCACGACCTCGAATCGTTCCAATCCGTCATCGACCTCAACCTCATCGCCACTTTCAACATCAGCCGCCTTGCCGCCGCACACATGGCCAAGAACGAGCCCGAGGATGACGAGCGCGGCGTCATCATCAACACCGCGTCCATCGCGGCGTTCGAGGGCCAGATCGGACAGGTCGCCTACACCGCCGCCAAGGCCGGCATTGCGGGCATGTGCCTGACGATGGCCCGTGACCTCGGGTCGCTGGGGATCCGGGTGTTGGCGATTGCGCCGAGCCTGTTCGCCACCGGGTTGACCCAGGGCATCCCGGACGAATTCGCGGCGGCACTGACGAAGGACGCGGCGTTCCCCAAGCGCCTCGGCCGGCCGGAGGAGTACGCCAAACTGGTCGCGGCCATCGTGGACAACCCGATGCTCAACGGCCAGTGCCTGCGGCTTGATGCGGGGCAGCGGTTCGCGCCCAAGTAGACCCTCCCAAAAGACACCACGTCGGGGCAGGCCCCCGCGCGGCATTGAGTACACTCTTTAGGTAATCAGCAGCGCCGCGAGGAGGACCCGCATGGGTATCGCACTGACCGACGACCATCGCGAACTCGCCGAGGTAGCGCGCGGGTTCCTGACCTCGCAGAAGGCCCGAGCAGCGGCACGGTCACTGCTCGACGCGCCGGAGGAGGCGCGGCCCGGATTCTGGCAGGGCATCGTCGAACTGGGCTGGCTCGGTCTGCACATCGGCGAAGAGCATGGCGGATCGGGCTACGGATTGCCCGAATTGGTGGTGGTGATCGAGGAACTCGGGCGTGCGGTGGCGCCGGGGCCGTTCGTGCCCACCGTGATCGCGTCGGCGGTGATCGCCCACGACGGCACCACCGATCAGCAGACGCGGCTGTTGCCGGGGTTGATCGACGGAACCGCCACCGCGGGCGTCGGTCTGGTTGGCAGCGTGCGGGTTTCCGATGGTGTCGCCGACGGCGAGGCCGGTGTCGTGCTCGGCGCCGGCCTGGCCGACCTGCTGTTGATTGCTGCCGGTGACGACGTGCTGGTGTTGGACCGCGGACGGGCCGGCATCTCCGTCGAGGTGCCGGACAACCTCGACCCGACCCGACGCTCCGGACGCGTACGTCTGCAGAACGTGACGGTGACCGACGACGACCTCCTGCCTGGGGCGCGCGCGTCGGCTCTGGCCCGGGCCCGGACACTGCTGGCCGCCGAAGCGGTCGGCGGTGCGACCGACTGCGTCGAGTCAGCGGTCGAGTATGCCAAGGTGCGCAAGCAGTTCGGTCGGACCATCGCGACTTTCCAAGCGGTGAAACATCATTGCGCGAACATGCTGGTGGCCGCGGAGTCCGCGCTTGCCGCGGTCTGGGACGCCGCACGCGCGGCGTCGGAGGATTCATCAGAGGGACAAGTCCAGTTTCAGCTGGTGTCGGCCGTCGCCGCCGCGCTGGCCTTCCCCGCGTACGCGCGCAATGCGGAGCTCAACATCCAGGTGCACGGCGGCATTGGATTCACCTGGGAGCACGACGCGCACCTGCATCTGCGCCGCGCCCTGGTGACGTCTGCGCTACTCGGCGGTGACGCGCCGGCCCGCGATGTCTTCGACCTCACCGCCGCCGGCGTCGTCCGGGAAAACAGCCTGGACCTGCCGCCGGAGGCGGAGGAGTTGCGTACCCAGATCCGGGCTGACGCCGCCGAACTCGCCGCCCTGGAGAAGAAGCCGCAGCGCGACAAGCTGATCGAGACCGGCTACGTGATGCCGCACTGGCCCAAGCCGTGGGGCCGTGCCGCCGACGCGGTGGAGCAGTTGGTCATCGAAGAGGAGTTCCGCGCTGCGGGGATCAAACGCCCGGACTACGGGATCACCGGCTGGGTCATCCTCACGCTGATCCAGCACGGAACTGATTGGCAGATCGAAAGATTCGTGGAGAAGGCGCTACGCAAAGACGAGATCTGGTGCCAGTTGTTCTCCGAACCCGAGGCCGGCTCGGATGCGGCGTCGGTCAAGACCCGCGCCACCCGGGTGGACGGCGGTTGGAAGATCAACGGGCAGAAGGTGTGGACCAGCGGGGCCCAGTACTGCGCGCGTGGCCTGGCCACCGTGCGCACCGACCCCGAAGCCCCCAAGCATGCCGGCATCACCACCGTCATCGTGGACATGAACGCCCCCGAGGTCGAGGTGCGTCCGCTGCGACAGATCACCGGCGGTGCGGAATTCAACGAGGTGTTCTTCAACGACCTGTTCGTTCCCGACGAGGATGTGGTCGGTGCGCCCAACTCCGGGTGGACGGTGGCGCGTGCCACGCTGGGCAACGAGCGGGTCAGCATCGGCGGCAGTGGCTCGTTCTATGAGGGGCTGGCGGCCGAACTGGTGAAGCAGGCCCAGCGGCGCTCAGATCAGTTGGCGGGCGCGCTGATTCGGGTGGGTTCGTATCTGGCCGAGGAGAATGCGCTGCGACTGCTGAACCTGCGCCGCGCGGCCCGCAGCGTGGAGGGTGCGGGTCCGGGGCCGGAAGGCAACGTCACCAAGCTGAAGCTGGCCGACCACATGATCGAGGGTGCCGCCATTTCGACGGCGCTGGCCGGGCCGGAGACCGCGTTGCTGGACGGACCCGCTGCGCTGGCCGGGCGCATGGTGATGGGTGCGCGCGGAATGGCGATCGCCGGCGGCACTTCCGAGGTGACCCGCAATCAGATCGCCGAGCGGATTCTCGGCATGCCGCGCGACCCACTGATCAACTGAGCCCTGGCTGGCTGGCGATCTGGTCTGGTCTGGTCTGCTCGCGGGCATCAGGCGGGGCGGGGGACCGCCGCCATGCGCGACTGCCCAAGCCAGGCGGGCACTTCCCTCCGGGCGTCCGCGCCTCCGTGAATGGTCAATGCGCCGTTGAGCATTGCTCGCGACCAGGACAAATCGCCGCGCCACACCTGGATCAGGGTGAGCAGGCTGGTGTCGACCGTTGCCGCGGCTTCATAGCCGGGATCGAAATCGCAGACATCGGCCTCTCCTTCGGAGACCACCAACCACCAGCGGGCGGCTTTGGGATTCACGTCGGACAACTGAAATGCCAGTACCGTGCGCGCCCGCGGCCAGGCATCGACCGAAATCGTGCGACGGATATCCCACATCAGCAGGTGCGGATCCAGGTCGTCGTCGCCGAGCTCAGGAATCCACCGCACCCCCCACTCGCCGAGCGCATCGACCACCGTGGCGAGCTCCTGACCACATGCCGTCAGTGCATACGATGTCCGGCCGTCGATATCGGTGCGCTCGACGACACCGGCCCGGGTCAGCGACTTCAGTCGTTTGGACAACAGAGCCGGCGACATCTTCGGAACCCCACGCCGAAGATCATTGAAATGGGCGCTACCCCTGAGCAATTCGCGCACAACAAGCAGCGTCCAGCGTTCGTCGAGTAATTCCATCGCCTTGGCGACGGGGCAGAACTGGCTGTATGTCGACATCGTCACCCTCCACTCGGCTGTGTCCAGTAGACGCTGCACCGAGCAAATTGACTAGTACAGATTGTGTACCGGTGCCGGTTCAGATCTGGCACTGGAAGCGGTTCATCGTCTGGTCCGACGATTGATGGCAACAGCTTGTCCGCCGAAGAAAGGAACGTCATCATGACCGCTGTGACCGAGACAACGCCTGATCGCGGATACGAAAGCAAGCATCGCGCCCTGTGGGCGCTGGGTGACTATGCCCATGTGGCGACCGAGGTGGTGGCACCGCTGGGTCCAATTCTGTTGTCGGCGGCCGGAATCGGCGCCGGCGATCGGGTTCTTGACGTGGCGGCCGGATCGGGCAACGTGGCCATCCCCGCCGCGCTGCTGGGCGCCGACGTCATTGCCAGCGACCTGTGTCCCGAACTGCTGGAGCGCGGCCGTCGGACCGCGCAGTCCCGGGGTGCACGGCTGCGCTGGATGGAGGCCAACGCCGAGGCGCTGCCCTTCGGCAGCGATGCGTTCGATGCGGTGCTCTCCTGCATCGGAGTCATGTTTGCTCCCCACCATCAGCGCTCCGCGGACGAGTTGGTTCGGGTCTGCCGGCCCGGCGGTGTGATCGGGCTGATCAGCTGGACACCCGAAGGCTTCGTCGGCCAGATGTTCGCAACCATGAAGCCCTATCTGGCGCCACCGCCGCCGGGTACGCAGCCGGCTCCGCTGTGGGGCAACGAGGATCACGTCCGCGCACTGCTGTCGGACCGCGTCACCGACTTCGCCGCGCAGCGGGAGATGTTGCAGGTGAACACCTTCGGTGACGGAGCGGCTTTCCGCGACTATTTCAAAGCGAACTACGGGCCGGTGGTCGCCGCATACCAGGGGATCGCCGGCGAGCCCGACCGCGTCGCGGCGCTGGATGCCGAGTTGGCTGCACTCGGTGATCGCCACCTGGCCGCGGGTTCCACGATGGAGTGGGAGTACCTACTGGTCACCGCGCGCAAGCGCTGACCAGGTACCGCGCCACTAGGGTGCCGGTGCGAACAGGGGCGCGCCACCGGCGCCCCGCTCTGACCGGATGGCAACAGGCATTCCGCACGTGACCGAATCCGGTTCGCAGTCAACGATGTTGGCCGCAATGCGTAGGCCGTCCTGTTCGGCCAATTCGACCAGAGCGATCACATAGGGTGTCGGAATGTCCGGGTTGTAAGGGTGGTAATTGACGGTGTAGGTGAACACCGTGCCGTGGCCGGATACCGCCTTGGCTACCAGCGGCCCGCCGCAATCGCGGCAATCGCCGGCCGCGGGATGCACCCAGTGGGCGCACGCATCGCAGTGCTCGATGAACAGCGGGTCGGATGACACGACAAATACAGTACACTCAATTCGTACAGTGCTGGATTGGTATGTCGCGTGTTTGGCCTACGGACGGTGCAGATGGAGTACTTCGAGAAAGACGCGATCGTGTCCGGCATCGGTATCTCGCGTATCGGCCGTCGCACAGGAATTCCCGGGCGGGACCTGACGATGGAGGCGGTGCGGACCGCCATCGACGATGCCGGTCTGCGGGCGGCCGATATCGACGGCATCGCGACGCTGGGCGACACTCCGGCCACTGAGGTCAACGCGGAACTGCAGATCGATGCCGCCGACTGCGGGAGCGGGTTCGGCACGGGCGGTCTGCTGAGCCCGGTGATGTCGGCGTGCCGCGCCGTCGCCGAGCGACGCGCCCGCCACGTGGTGGTCTACCGCACCATCCAGATGCTGGGCGGCACGGTCCTGCAGGACAAGGACGCGCCCGCCCCGCCGCTTGCCCGCATGTTCGACGCACCCGAAGGTGAGCGTCCCGCCGTCGGCGCGATGGACGACATCAACGATCTTGTTGCCGCGCACGCGTACTCGGCGGCCAACTGGCTGGCGCTGAACTGCCGTCGGCACATGGAACTGTACGGAACCACCAAAGAGCAACTGGGCTGGATCGCCCTCAACGGCCGTCGCAACGCGGCGCTGAATCCCCTTGCGGTATATCGGGATCCGATGACGATGGCGGACTATCTGGGTGCCCGTCCGGTGTCCACGCCGTTCGGCTTGCTGGACTGCGACGTGCCCATTGACGGCTCGATCGCGGTGGTGGTTTCCCACGCCGAGTACGCCGGCGACTGCCCACACCGCGCTGTGAAAGTCGAGGCCATCGGCGGTTCCAACGGTGCCGGCGGATGGTTTCACCGCCGGGACTACCCGAAGATGGCGATGTCGGACGCCACGGCGCAGATGTGGTCACGGACGGAATTGACGCCCGCCGACCTCGACGTCGCCCAGCTGTACGACGGGTTCACCTATCTCACCTTGGCGTGGCTGGAGGCCCTCGGGGTCTGCGGCGACGGCGAGGCCGGGCCGTTCGTGGAGGGTGGCGCGCGCATCGCCAGAGACGGACAGCTGCCGCTGAACACGTATGGCGGCCAACTTTCGGCCGGCCGCATGCATGGCTACTGGGCACTGCACGAAGGGTGTCTGCAACTGCGCGGCCAGGCAGGGGAGCGGCAGGTGGGGGAGCGCCCTGAGGTCGGCGTGGTTTCCGTGGGCGGTGGTCCGGTCGCGGGATGCATGCTGCTCACATGTTGAGCCGGCAGTGACCATCGAACCCGACGAAGCCCGGGCGGATAAGCGAGCCGCTAAGATCGCCCGCCGCATCGAGGCGGACATCGTCCGCCGCGGGTGGGCGGTCGGGGAGTCGTTGGGCTCGGAAGCCGCTCTGCAACAACGCTACGGCGCGAGTCGGTCGGTGTTGCGCGAAGCCGTCCGTCTGGTCGAGCACCACCAGGTCGCCCGGATGCGGCGCGGACCCAACGGCGGGCTGCTCATCTGTGAGCCCGACGCCGGGCCGGCGACGCGCGCGGTCGTGATCTACCTCGAATATCTGGGCACCACGCTGGCCGATCTGCTCAACGCGCGTCTGGTGCTCGAGCCGCTGGCGGCCGCGCTGGCCGCCGAACACATCGACGAAGCCGGAATCGGCCGACTGCGATCGGTACTGAGCGCTGAGGAACAGTGGCGGCCGGGCTTGCCCGCACCGCAGGACGAATTTCACATCGCACTGGCGGAGCAATCGAAAAACCCAGTGCTGCAATTGTTTATCGATGTCCTGATGAGACTGACCAAGCGCTATGCCCGCGCCTCGCGAACGGAGTCCGCAGACGAGGCGGCCGACGCCGCCCACAAGATGCGCGGTGCCCACGCCGATATCGTCGCGGCCGTCACCGCCGGTGATTCGGCCCGGGCCAAGACGCTCAGCGAACGACACGTGGAGCGCGTGACGGCCTGGCTGGCCGAACACCAGGACCCGTCAGGTCGAGCCAGACCCGGTTCCGCCGGCATCCATCCGCGGCTCACCTCCGAAGCGCCGCGCGGCAAGCTCGCCGAGGTACTGGCCGCCAGCATCGCCGACGACATCGCCGCCAGCGGCTGGCAGATCGGTTCGGTGTTCGGCACCGAGACTGCGCTACTGGAGCGCTACCGGGTGAGCCGGGCGGCACTGCGTGAAGCAGTGCGACTACTCGAGTATCACGCGGTTGCGCACATGCGTCGGGGCCCCGGGGGCGGGTTGGTCGTCGCCAAGCCGCAGGCTCAGGCCAGCATCGACACCATTGCGCTCTACCTGCAGTACCGCAAACCAACGAGGGAAGACCTGCGCTGCGTGCGCGATGCCATCGAGATCGACAACGTGGCACAAGTCGTCAAACGTCGCACCGAACCCGAAGTGGCGGCTTTCCTCGACCCGCGCGGGTGGTCGAGCGTGGCGGGCGAAGCCGGCGACGATGCGCGCAACGCGGCCGTCGAGGAGTTCCGCTTTCACGTCGGTCTGGCGCAACTGGCCGGCAACGCGTTGCTCGACCTTTTCCTGCGGATCATCGTCGAACTGTTCCGCCGGCATTGGTCCACGACCGGGCAGGCCAACCTGGCGGAGACCGACGTGATCGCCGTCGAGCACGCTCACCTGCGGATCCTGGAAGCGATCGATTCCGGCGACGACAGCTTGGCCCGTCACCGCATCCGCCGGCACTTGGACGCCGCGGCGTCGCGGTGGCTTTAGGCACGACACGCTGAACGGGAACCCGCGCGCATAGCAAAGCCTTCGGCGGGGTACACGAATACTCAAGTGAGAGTCGGCGCGGCGGCGTGCGGGCTTACGTCGGGCGGGAGTCTCTATGACCACGAGCGCGGAGATCAGGACTCTCGGCTCTACGAGAGGCTTCGTGCATTCCGCGCTGTTCTACCAGTCCGAACGCGAATGTCTGGATTTCGTCGTCCGGTTCGCCGCCGACGGCTTTGCTGTGGACGAGCCGGTGTTGGTCGCGATACCGAGGGACCGGCTGGCAATGCTGGGTCCGGCGCTGTGCGCCGCGCGCTTGGGGTCTGACGCCGAACTGCGTTTGGTCGACATCACCGAGGTTGCGCGGAATCCGGGCCGATTCTTGGCGGTGGAAAGCGCTTTCGCCGAGAAACATGCAGCTCAAACCGTCAGGATCGTGAGCCAACTCGTCTGGCCGGGGCGTACTGCGGATGAGTGTCTGGCCTGTATGGAGCACGAGGCGTTGGTCAATGGGGCGCTGAAAACTCGGAACGTGATGGGGTTGTGTCTCTACGACGCGACGCACCTGCCGGGCGACGTGCTGGCGGGCGCTCGCAGCACCCACCCTTTGCTCTGGAAAAGCGGATCGGCCTACCGCAGCGACGACTACGCGCCCGACGGGGTCTTGGCGCGCTGCAATCAGCCGCTACCTCCCAATCCGGGTGCGGTGACGTATACGGTCCGGCGCGGCGCGGACCTGCGTTCGGCCCGGTCGTTCGCCGCCGACTATGCCGGCTGGGTCGGACTGTCCAAGGACGGTATGGACGACCTGCAAATGATTGCCACCGAACTCGCCACCAACAGCCTGCAGTACGCCGAAGGTCTTGCCGGCTGGCCTTTTGGCGGAACAACGAGCATTTGGTCTGCGAAGCCCGCGACGGCGGACGACTGAAAGACCCCTTCGTGGGACTCAAGCGCCCGAGCGCCAGTGGTACCGCCAGTCGCGGTCTGTTCCTGGTCAATGCGATGGCGGATTTGGTGCGCACGCACACCACCGCAAACGGCACCACCATTCAGGCGTACCTGAGGCTGAACTCGTCGCAGGACTCCTGATTCCGTGCACAGCGGCGATAGAGCGCGCGACGCTATCCGTCGGCTATCGCGTGACCTATAGCCCCGGCATGGGCAGCGACTGCGTCACCGGCGGCACCGTCACCGGCGCCGGCGCGGGCGGCACCGGGGTGATAGGGGCCTTCATGCTGCAGCCGACCGACAGCAGGGCGAACCCCGCGAACAGTACGGCGCCGACGGCTGCTCGTGCTTTCATTGTTGCGCTCATAACGTGCCCTTCCCGATAAGGACGTGCGCTGGCGGCGATTACCGTCGGCGCAGGTGTTACCCGCATCACACTAGCGGTTTTGTTCCAGCCGGGAAATACGCAATGTGAAGAAATTATCTGTTGTGCCGCACCGGAATACACATGGGGGCTGGCGTCAACTTGCGATGTGGTGACAGGTAAGTACGGCCGGGGTTGGCTGAAACGGCGATCTACCGTTCGGTGGTGCGCGATCAGCCGGGCTGCGAGGAGCGTCTCTCCGGTATCGGCGTCGGCTTTGAATCCATTTGGCAACCGACGGCGAACACCGCGAACGCCGCAAAGATCAAGGCTCCTCGCCGGGCCCGAGCGTGCTTGATGTGCAATGAGTATTGCAAGTGATGCCATCGCCGCGAGTGTAGCGAGTCGCGTTTCTCGGCGATACGCAAGAAATTGAGAGCAACTATGCCGAATGGCTCAATTCGCCATTTTCCGTGGCGACGGCTCCGGCGAGTGATCGGTACGTCAGCCCGCTGGGAACCTGCTGCGTGTGCAGCGGTTCCCAGCGGGTTCCCCCGACGCTCTGGGGGGTGTTTCGGCTAGCCGTCGGGAGTACCGGTGGTACCGACATTGCCACCGATGGACCCTCCGGTTTGTGCCGTACAACCGGCCGACGCCAAGGCAAAAGCGGCACCCGGCACTGCGACGACAACCTTTACCGTCTGAATCCTCCTTCAGTCGCTGATCAACGCCAATTCTGCGATTTCCAGCGCTATCATGATGCTAACTCCGGCAATGCCTCTCACGAGCCGTTTCGCGGTGAATTCAACTTTCGGGTCGGGTGCCCGGAAATGCAGTTGCACAGCGCCGCACCCGCCGTCTAATGTCTGCGTTCATGCGTCTTCATCCGCGTGCCGTAGTAGCCAGCACCCGCAGCGGGGCCTGATCCAGACCGACCCTCCGCTGTGGGTCGGAAGTTACTACCGTCGGTCGCTCCTTCGAGCCAGAGAAGACCGGCGCAATGACCATTCTCAGCCAACATCTTCACCATTTCGGTGCCTCCACTTCTGCAAACGACTGGTTCGGCCACAACTTCGGTGTGGCCCTGCCGCGTGGTCTGCGCGAACAGGCCAATTCGATGTCGTGGGAACGGTTCGTCGCCGTCTACAGCCATGTCCCCGGCCCGGTGCGACTGGCCCACTGGTCCTGCGTTGACGCCGACCGTCCAGGCGCCCGGATGGGTCCGCAGCCACGCGGGTTTCGCGCTGTGATCGCGGTCGGCGATCGGATCGGCACGTCGACCGCGGCCGCCGGCGGAGCAGTCGCAGCGCTCACCGCGATGCTGCATGGGCGCGGGATCAGGTTGGAAACGTTGAACTTTCACCAGATGCGCTCGGGGGCCGACACGGCCACCTTTGTTCGCGGTACCAACGGTGCCCGCACCGAATGGGCGATGGGGTGGGCTCAGGATTCTACTGAGTCGGCGTTGCGTGCGGTGATTGCCTGCGCCAACAGGTTGGGACCGCGCAACTAAAGCGGACGCAACACGATGTGCATTCCGTCCATCGGCACCGGCATGCCGCCGTAATCCCAGCGCGGCTTGTAGTCGGGCCGCGGCAGCTCCAGTCGATAGCGGCGCAGCAGTCGGTGCAGGATCGTCTTGACTTCCAGCTGGCCGAACACCATTCCGATGCACTTGTGCGCACCGCCGCCGAACGGGGTGAACGCATACCGGTGCCGCTTGTGCTCATTGCGCGGTTCGGTGAACCGCTCGGGGTCGAACTTCATTGGATCAGTCCATATTTCGGGCAGGCGATGATTCATCCCGGGGAACGCCGTGACGTTGGTGCCCTTGGGTAGGTAGTAGCCCAGCAGTTCGGTGTCCCGCACTGTCCGTCGCATCGCCCACTGCACGGGCGTCACCAATCGAATGGACTCGTTCATCACCAGGTCGAGAGATTCCAGCTTCTCCAGCGACTCGATGTCCAGCGGGCCGTCGCCAAGGCGGTCCGATTCGTCGCGGCAGCGCTGCTGCCACTCCGGGTGCGCGGCCAAGTGGTAGATCATCGTCGTGGCCGTCGACGTGGAGGTGTCGTGCGCGGCCATCATCAGGAAGATCATGTGGTTGATGACGTCGTTGTCAGAGAACCGGTTGCCGTCCTCGTCCTCGGTCTGGCACAACACCGTCAGCAGGTCGTTGCCTTCTTTGCCGCGGCGCTCCTTGACCCGCTCGGCGAAGTAGTTCTCCAGCAGCTCTCGCGCCTTGAGGCCGCGCCACCAGGTGAACGGCGGCACGCCCTTGCGGATGACCGCGTTCCCGGCCCGGGTGGTCGTGGTGAATGCCTTGTTCACCTTGGTGACCAGCTCGCGATCGGTGCCGGGTTCATGCCCCATGAACACCATCGAGGCGATGTCGAGCGTCATTTCTTTCATCGCCGGATACAGCAGGAAACGCGGGTCGTCTGTCACCCAGTCATCGGAGATGACGTGCTGCACCACCTGGTCGATGTGCTCGAGGTAGCCGACCAGGCGGGAGCGGATGAACGCTTCCTGCATGATCCGCCGATGAAACATGTGCTCTTCAAAGTCGAGCAGCATCAGTCCGCGGTGGAAGAACGGGCCGATCACCGGGACCCAGCCCTGCTGCGAGAAGTCCTTGTTGCGGTTGGAGTAAATGGCTTGAGCGGCGTCGGGCCCCAGCGCCGTGACGAACGGCAGGAACGGCGAGTCGCCGAAAATGAGGGGGCCCTTGGTCTCGTACAGGAACATCAGGTAGTCAGGTCCGCCGCGCAACATCTCGATCATGTGCCCGAGGATCGGCAGGCCGGCGTCGCCGACGATCGGCTTCAGTCCACTGCCCGGCGGCGGATCGGCAAGCTTCTTCTCCGGAAACTGGGTGCTACGCAACTTGCGTTCCACCAGGCCCATGCCGGGAAAGTTGTTGAAAGACGGCGTAAACCGACGTCTGGCTTGGTCAAGGATGTAGTCCGGGGTGCTTATTGTCGCCCTACTCGTCGCCATTGACGCGCGCTCCTAACCGGTTGTGGTAACCGTCACTGTCCCCTTATATTTCGGACCGACTTGACGGCTGTCAAGTTTTCTTTTTGGATTGGTGTGGTGCAAGGTCAGGATGTGATCGCGAGTGAGTAGCCCTGCGGCGGACGAGGGGCAGGTGCCGGCGTCACGTCGGCGCGGTGACAAGCATCGCCAAGCGATCATGCAGGCGGTCCGTGAGCTCCTGCAGGAGGCGCCGTTCTCGGAGCTCTCGGTCAGCGCAATCAGCCTGCGGGCCGGGGTGGCACGCTCGGGCTTCTACTTCTATTTCGACTCGAAATACTCGGTGCTCGCGCAGATCCTGGCCGAGGCGGCCGAAGAGCTCGAGGAGCTGACCCAGTATTTCGCCCCGCGGCAGCCGGGGGAGACCCCGGAGCAGTTCGCCAAACGGATGGTCGGTAGCGCCGCGGCGGTGTACGCCGATAACGATCCCGTGGTGAACGCCTGTAATGCGGCCCGCCACACCGATATCGAGATCCGAGAGATTCTCGATCGACAATTCGACGTGGTGTTCCGTCAGATCGTCAGCGTCGTGGATGCCGAGATGCAGTCCGGGACCGCCCGGCCGATCAGCGACGACATCCCAACGCTGATTCGCACTCTGACGGGGGCCACCGCGCTCACGTTGACGGGCGACCCGTTACTGGTCGGGCGCGAAAGTGACCTCGAGCGCCGGGTAAGGGTGCTCGAGCAGATGTGGCTCAACGCGCTGTGGGGCGGCCCGGCTCGATAGCTGGCCCGGTACCGCCGGTATCGTTCGGGGCATGGTGCAGAGCGGCTCCACGGAGTATTTCGCGGGAAAGCGGTGTTTCGTGACCGGCGCGGCGAGTGGCATCGGCCGCGCCACCGCGCTGCGACTGGCGGCGCAAGGCGCCGAACTGTATCTGACCGACCGCGACGCCGACGGCTTGGCGCAGACGGTGGCCGACGCGCGGGCACTCGGTGCCGAAGTGCCCGCGCACCGAGTGCTGGACATCTCGCAGTACGACCAGGTGGCCGCGTTCGCGACCGACATCCACGCCGGTCACTCCACCATGGACGTGGTGCTCAACGTCGCCGGTGTTTCGGCGTGGGGGACCGTCGATCGGCTGACTCACGACCATTGGGAGAAGATGATCTCGATCAACCTGATGGGCCCGATCCACGTGATCGAGTCGTTCGTCCCGCAGATGATCGCGGCCCGTCGGGGCGGGCATGTGGTCAATGTGTCCTCGGCGGCCGGAATCGTCGCGCTGCCATGGCATGCCGCCTACAGCGCCAGCAAATACGGACTGCGCGGGCTGTCCGAAGTGCTGCGTTTCGACCTGCACCGGCATCGCATCGCGGTGTCGGTGGTGGTGCCCGGCGCGGTGCAGACTCCCTTGGTCAACACCGTTGAGATCGCCGGCGTGGACCGCGAACACCCGCACGTCGCCCGCTGGGTGGACCGCTTCAGTGGCCATGCCGTCTCGCCGGAACGAGCCGCCGAGAAGATCCTGGCCGGGGTCGCAAAAAAGCGCTACCTGATCTACACCTCGCACGACATCAGGGCGCTGTATGCGTTCAAACGCTTGGCGTGGTGGCCCTACAGCGTGGCGATGCGCCAGGTCAACGCGATCTTTACCCGTGCGCTGCGGCCCGCACCCCCGCAATTGGAGCGTTAGGAAGGCATTTCGAGTTCCAGGCGCACCCCGAGCAGGCGGACGGGCCGGTCCAGTTCGAAGAGGTCCAGGATCCGCAGGGCGGCGGTGGTGATGACGTCGGCGTCGGTGGTTGGCGCGTCGAGTTTGCGGATCTTGGTACGGGTGTAGAACGTCGCAGTGCGGACGGTGACCGCCACCCGCGTGACGATCCGCGCCGAGGCCCGCACGTCGTCGAGTGCGTGTTGAGCCAATTCGATTACTGCCGAAGCCATTTCAGCGCGTTCGGTGAGGTCGCGCGGGAACGTGACGACATGACTGCGGGAACGGGGCACCCACGGCTGCGCGCTGACGTCGGTGTCTCCGCCGCCTTTCGCGAGCAGCAGCAACCACAGGCCGGTGCGCGGGCCGAACATCGATGTCAGCAGCTCGCCGTCGGTGCGGGCCAGTTGTCCCACCGTGGTGATGTCAAGGGCAGCAAGCTTTTTCGACGTCTTTGGGCCGATGCCCCAGAGTGCGTCGACGGGCCGGTCGCCCATCAGCGTCATCCAGTTGGCATCAGTAAGTTGAAAAATCCCGGCCGGTTTCGCAAAGCCGGTAGCGACCTTGGCGCGTTGCTTGTTGTCGCTGATGCCCACCGAGCAGGAGAGTCCGGTCTCCGCTGCGACGACGGCGCGGATGTTTTCGGCGACCTCAACCGGGTCGCCCGGCACCCCGACGTAAGCCTCGTCCCAACCCCATACTTCGAGGGGATGTCCGAGGTCGCGCAACAGTCCCATCACCTGCTCGGAGGCCTCGTCGTAGGCGGCGGGATCGGAGGCAAGGAAGGCGGCCTCCGGGCAGCGGCGAGCCGCGGCGCGCAACGGCATGCCGGCGTGGACGCCGAAACTGCGCGCCTCGTACGAAGCGCACGTGACGACCTTGCGCGGTTCGGTGGGGTCGCCGCTACCGCCGACGATGACCGGTAGCCCGACCAATTCGGGATGGCGACGCAATTCCACCGAGGCGAGGAACTGGTCGAGGTCGACGTGCAGGACCCAGAGCCGGGGCTGCTCAGGCATCCCGGCGGGTCATCTTCCGCACAGCTTGCGGGCCAGGCCGGCCCACGCGTCGCACAGTGACTCCTGGGTATGGCCGCCCTCGGTGAGTTGGTGCTCGACATAGTCGACGTCAAGCAGGGCCAGCAACGCGTCGGTCTGGATACCCAGGTCGCCCGTGGTGTGCGCGGCCTGCAACAGCACCCGTACATGGGTGCGTTGCACGACGGCGGCTCCTACGTGGCGCATGTGCGGGTCGCGGCTGGCGGCGGACATCAGCTCGCGGTGGGTGTGCACGAAGCGGATGCGTTCCCGGCCGAAGGCAATGAGCCTCTCCAACGGCGGCGCGTCGGGACCCAGCGGTGGCGGGCCGAAAAGGAATGCCTGCTGGCTGGCCTTTTCGTCTTCGTCGAGCAGCACCAACATGAGGCCGGATCGGCTGCCGAACCGGCGAAACAGGGTTCCCTTGCCGACGCCTGCGGCGGCGGCGATGTCGTCCATGGTGACCGCGTCGGCGCCGCGTTGGGCGACCAGTTGACGCGCCGCCTCCAGCAGCAGCGCGCGATTCCGCGCGGCGTCGCTTCTTTCCGGCAGCGGCTCTTTCGTCAGGTCTTCGTGCGCAGGACAGCCGCAATCCGCCCAACTCCTCGACACCGCCCACCTCTGCACTTTAACGCGGCGGGAATAAAGCGGACTATAGTCCGCTTAACCGGTGCAAAGATGTAGACCAACAAGCGAAGGGAACGGACAGTGACAGGAATCAAGATCTTGGCCTTGGTGGGCAGCCTGCGTGCCGGGTCGATCAACCGGCAGATTGCCGAACTTGCGGCCGAGTTGGCCCCCGAAGGGGTCACCGTCGACGGTGTTCGAAGGGCTGGGGGAGGTTCCCTTCTACAACGAGGACATCGACGATGCGATGAATAGCGAGCTGGACCAGGCGCCGGCCTCCGCCGTGGCGCTGCGTGCCGCGGCGGCCGAGGCGGACGCCGCCCTGGTGGTCACCCCCGAACACAACGGAACCATTCCCGCTGTTCTCAAGAATGCGATCGACTGGCTGTCGCGGCCCTTCGGCAACGGCGCGTTGAAGGACAAGCCGCTGGCGGTGATCGGCGGCTCGGCGGGCCAGTACGGCGGGGTATGGGCGCACGACGAGGCCCGCAAGTCATTCGGTATCGCCGGCGCGCGGGTGAGCGACGCGATCAAGCTTTCGGTGCCGTTCCGGACCTTGGACGGTCGCGCCCCGGCCGAAAGCGCGGAGTTGTCGGCGAACGTGCGGGACGTGGTCGGCAAGCTGGCCGCGGAGGTCGGCTGACCCGTTTGCATCGAGTCGGCACGGGCCGGCCTAATTCTCTAGTCAAAGCCGTCGGCGGTCTCGCCGGCGGCTTTGCTGGCTGGTACGTATCCGGCTGCGCGGAGCGGACCTGTCGGTGGTCGCTGATATACCTCTGTTCCATGGATGTATCTCCGCCGGCTCGGGTCCCCCGCGGCCATGACATTTGTGATCTGCGACACGCCGGAGCGACACGCGCGACACGCTTTCTACCTGGGAATTCCAGGAATGTTATTCAGAACATCTTGTATCTCTTCGTGTTGTCACCCCCTAGGTGTAGTGTTTCGAGGACCAGCAGATCCCAGGTTCACCAAGTCCCAACCAGGTCCCAACCGGCCCAGCGGGGCGCGATGAGCTTCCCGGAATCGGAGTGCGCACCTCGAGCCAGGCCAGCTCGAAACGGTGCCCGCAGGACGGGAATCTGGGGGCTTGCCGGGGCGCTGAACATAGCGCGGAGGTACCAATCAAGCCGTTGCCCAGTCGTTGCCCAGTCCCGTTAACTCCCCCCGCAAAGGAGCGGTAGCCCATGAGCATCACCGTCTACAGCAAGCCCGCATGCGTGCAGTGCGTCGCCACCTACAAGGCGCTGGACAAGCAGGGCATCGCCTACCAGAAGGTCGACATCACCCTGGACCCCGAGGCGCGCGACTACGTGATGGCGCTCGGTTACCTGCAGGCGCCCGTCGTGGTGGCCGAGAACGCACACTGGTCCGGGTTCCGGCCCGACCGCATCAAGGCACTCGCCGAATCGGCGATCAGCGCCTAGTGCGGTAGGGGAGCAGATAAGGAAGGGTTGCGGTGCGTCATGGACATCTCAGAGATCGCTGGGCGCAACCTGATCTATTTCTCCTCCGTGTCGGAGAACACCCACCGCTTCGTGCAGAAGCTGGGTGTTCCCGCCACGCGGATACCGCTGCACGGCCGCATAGAGGTTGACGAACCGTATGTGCTGGTGCTGCCCACCTACGGCGGCGGCCGGGCTACTCCGGACATCAACGATGGTGGTTACGTCCCCAAGCAGGTCATCGCTTTCTTGAACAACGAGCACAACCGCTCACTGATCCGCGGCGTCATTGCCGCGGGGAACAACAACTTCGGTGCCGAATTCGCCTACGCGGGCAACGTGGTCTCCCGCAAGTGCGGTGTTCCGTACCTCTACCGGTTCGAACTCATGGGCACCGAGGACGACGTGGCCGCCGTTCGCGCCGGCCTCGCTCAATTCTGGGCTCAATATTGGAAGGAACAGACGTGCCACCAACCGTCACTGCAGAGCCTGTAACCGCCGCGACGCACGGGTTGCCCGACGAAACGGACTACCACGCGCTGAACGCGCGGCTGAATCTGTACGACGCGGACGGCAAGATTCAGTTCGAGAAGGACGTGCTCGCCGCGCGACAGTACTTCCTGGAGCACGTCAACCAGAACACGGTGTTCTTCCACAACCAGGACGAGAAGATCGACTACCTGATTCGTGAGAACTACTACGAGCGAGAGGTTCTCGACCAGTACTCACGCAATTTCGTCAAGACTCTGCTGGACCGCGCCTACGCCAAGAAGTTCCGCTTCCCGACGTTTCTGGGCGCGTTCAAGTACTACACCTCCTACACGCTGAAGACCTTCGACGGGAAGCGCTATCTGGAGCGCTTCGAGGACCGCGTCGTGATGGTCTCGCTCACCCTGGCCGCCGGGGACACCGGACTGGCCGAGAAGCTGGTGGACGAGATCATCGACGGCCGGTTCCAGCCGGCCACCCCGACGTTCCTGAACTCGGGCAAGAAGCAGCGCGGCGAGCCGGTGAGCTGCTTCCTGCTGCGCATCGAGGACAACATGGAGTCGATCGGGCGATCCATCAACTCCGCGCTGCAGCTGTCCAAGCGCGGCGGGGGAGTCGCCTTGCTGCTCAGCAACATTCGTGAGCACGGCGCGCCGATCAAGAACATCGAGAACCAGTCCTCGGGCGTCATCCCGATCATGAAGCTGCTCGAGGACTCCTTCTCCTACGCCAACCAGCTGGGTGCCCGCCAGGGCGCCGGCGCGGTGTACCTCAATGCCCATCACCCGGACATCTACCGCTTCCTGGACACCAAGCGGGAGAACGCCGATGAGAAGATCCGGATCAAGACGCTGAGCCTGGGCGTGGTGATCCCTGACATCACCTTTGAGCTGGCCAAGAAGAACGAGGACATGTACCTGTTCTCGCCGTACGACGTCGAACGGGTCTACGGCACGGCATTCGCCGACATCTCGGTGACCGAGAAGTACTACGAGATGGTCGACGACGGGCGCATCCGCAAGACCAAGATCAAGGCCCGCGAGTTCTTCCAGACGCTGGCCGAGTTGCAGTTCGAGTCCGGCTACCCGTACATCATGTTCGAGGACACGGTGAACCGGGCCAACCCCATCGAGGGCAAGATCACGCACTCGAACCTGTGCTCGGAGATCCTGCAGGTGTCCACGCCGTCGCTGTTCAACGAAGACTTGTCGTATGCCAAAGTGGGCAAAGACATTTCGTGCAATCTGGGGTCGCTGAACATCGCCAAGACGATGGACTCACCGGACTTCGCGCAAACCATCGAGGTGGCGATCCGCGCGCTGACCGCGGTGAGCGACCAGACCCACATCACGTCGGTGCCGTCAATCGAGCAGGGCAACAACGACTCCCACGCGATCGGGCTCGGGCAGATGAACCTGCACGGCTACCTGGCTCGCGAGGAGATCTTCTACGGCTCCGAAGAAGGCATCGACTTCACCAACATCTACTTCTATACGGTGCTCTACCACGCGCTGCGTGCTTCGAACCGTATCTCGATAGAAAGAGGTACGCGCTTCAAGGGTTTCGAGCGGTCCAAGTACGCCTCGGGTGAGTTCTTCGACAAGTACACCGAGCAGGTCTGGGAGCCGGCAACCGAGAAGGTGCGCCAGCTCTTCGCCGACTCCGACATCCGCATCCCGAACCAGGACGACTGGAAGCGGCTCAAGGAATCGGTGCAGAACGCACGGCATCTACAACCAGAACCTGCAGGCGGTGCCGCCGACCGGGTCGATCTCCTACATCAACCACTCGACGTCGTCGATCCACCCGATCGTGTCCAAGGTGGAGATCCGCAAGGAAGGCAAGATCGGCCGCGTGTACTACCCGGCGCCCTACATGACCAATGAGAACCTGCAGTACTACCAGGACGCCTACGAGATCGGTTACGAGAAGATCATCGACACCTACGCCGCGGCCACCCAGCACGTGGATCAGGGCCTGTCGCTGACGCTGTTCTTCAAGGACACCGCCACCACGCGCGACGTGAACAAGGCGCAGATCTATGCCTGGCGCAAGGGAATCAAGACGCTGTACTACATCCGGTTGCGCCAGATGGCGCTGGAAGGAACAGAGGTCGAGGGCTGCGTGTCCTGCATGCTCTGATCCCGTGTCGAGCGTGATTACTGCGACGGCATCGCGGCGCGCCGCGTCGGGAGATCCACACTCGAGCGACGGCAGAACCCGCGGTCTGCGCAGGTCAGCGGCTCCCAAGCGGTAAGGTGCTTCACGTGGTGAGAATGCCTCGACCGTCTTTGCCCCACCCGAGCCCGAAGCCCGGTGTGAAAGTCGACGCGCGCAGCGAGCGTTGGCGTGAGCACCGCAAGAAGGTGCGCGCCGAGATTGTCGACGCGGCCTTCCGCGCCATCGACCGGCTGGGGCCGGAGCTGAGCGTGCGAGAGATCGCCGAGGAGGCCGGCACCGCCAAGCCGAAGATCTACCGGCATTTCACCGACAAGTCCGACCTGTTCCTGGCCATCGGGGAACGGCTGCGCGACATGCTGTGGGCAGCGATCTTCCCGTCGATCAATCTGGCCACCGACTCGGCCCGCCAAGTGATCCACCGCGCCGTCGAAGAGTTCGTCACCCTGCTCGACCAGCACCCGAACGTCATGCGGGTTTTCATCCAGGGCAGCTCCAGCGCCCAGTCCAAGGCCACGGTGCGGACCCTGAACGAGGGTCGCGAGATCACGTTGACCATCGCCGAGATGTTCAACAACGAACTGCGGGACATGGAGCTCGACGCCGCCGCGCTCGAACTCGCCGCCTTTTCGGCGTTCGGATCGCGCCGCGTCGGCCACCGAATGGTGGTTGGGCCCGCCGACCCGACAGCCCGCGGTCGCATGACCCGTGAGCAGTTCGTCAGCCAACTGACGACCATCATGCTGGGTGTCATCGTCGGCACCGCCGAAACGCTGGGCATCGCGATGGACCCCGACAAGCCCATCCACGATGCGCTGCCGGCGGCGCTGTCGTGAGCTGAGCCTCAGCAACGTTGACATCGTCGTGGCGATCGATAACACTCGGATATATCCGATACCCCGGGTACTGGGTATCTGCCTATCAGTGAGGTGCCGGTAGGCGCGCCCGCCACTAGCGGCCACAACAGGAAAGATCCATCATGACCGATGTCGTGACCTCGGCTACCGAAGCAGCCGAGAAATCGCAGTCCCAGCCGATTCACACCCGCACCGTCATCATCGGGACCGGGTTCTCGGGCCTGGGCATGGCTATCGCGCTGCAGCAGGCGGGCGTGGATTTCGTCATCCTGGAGAAGGCCGACGACGTCGGCGGCACCTGGCGTGACAACAGCTACCCCGGGTGCGCCTGCGACATCCCGTCGCACCTGTACTCGTACTCTTTCGAGCCCAAGCCGGACTGGAAGAACCCGTTCTCCTTTCAGCCGGAGATCTGGGACTACCTCAAGGGGGTCGCGGAGAAATACGGGCTGCGCCGCTACATCGAGTTCAACTCGCTGGTCGACCGCGCCTACTGGGACGACGACGAGTACCGCTGGCACGTGTTCACCGTCGACGGGCGTGAGTACGTGGCCCAGTTCCTGGTCTCCGGGGCCGGGGCATTGCATATCCCGTCCCTGCCCGAGATTGAAGGCCGTGACGAATTCGCCGGTCCCGCTTTCCATTCCGCGGAGTGGGACCACAGCGTCGACCTGACCGGCAAGCGGGTGGCGATCATCGGTACCGGCGCCAGCGCAATCCAGATCGTGCCCGAGATCGTCGGGCAGGTCGCCGAACTCCAGCTCTACCAGCGCACCCCGCCCTGGGTTGTGCCGCGGTCCAACCCCGACATTCCGCCGGCCCTGCGCACGGCCATGGAGAACGTTCCCGGTTTGCGCGCGCTGGCGCGCCTGGCGATCTACTGGAGCCAGGAAGCGCTCGCCTTCGGCATGACCAAGCATCCCAATGCGCTGAAATTCATTGAGGCGTACTGCAAGTGGAACATCCGGCGCTCGGTCAAGGACCGCGAACTGCGCCGCAAGCTGACACCGAAGTACCGCATCGGCTGCAAGCGAATCCTGAACTCGTCCAGCTACTACCGCGCCGTGGCGGACCCCACCACCGAGGTGATCACCGAGGGCATCACCCGGATCACCCGCGACGGAATCGTCACCGCCGACGGCCGCGAGCGGCAAGCGGACGTGATCGTGTACGCCACCGGCTTCCACGTCACCGACTCCTACACCTACGTCCAGATCAAGGGCCAGCACGGCGAGGATCTGGTGGACCGGTGGAACCGCGAGGGCATCGGCGCCCACCGCGGCATCACCGTCGCCGACGTGCCGAACCTGTTCTTCTTGCTGGGCCCCAATACCGGCCTGGGGCACAACTCGGTGGTGTTCATGATCGAGTCCCAGATCCGCTACGTGGCCGACGCGATCGCCAAGTGCGACAAGATGGGTGCGCAAGCGCTGGCTCCCACGCGCGCAGCGCAGGACCGGTTCAACAACGAATTGCAGGAGAAGCTGGCCGGCTCGGTGTGGAACAGCGGTGGCTGCAGCAGCTGGTATCTCGACGAGCACGGCAAGAACACCGTGTTGTGGGGCGGCTACACCTGGCAGTACTGGATGGCCACCCGCTCGGTGAAGCCCGAGGAATACCAGTTCCTGGGCGTCGGCAAACGGTCTCGCAAGTCGGTCGCGTGACGGCCCTCGCACAGGGCTGAACACCACTGCGCCAGACCTGATCGCCGCGGCGCAAGCGCTGAACGCGGAGGAACCCGTCGACCCGATGATTGCTTTGCTGCCGGTCGCGAGCCGAGATGTGTGACCGGGTACCCGGTTTTGTGCGATTCCGGTCACCAGCGCGGCTGCGCGCAGTTTGGTTGATAGCCCTGTTGATTGCCGGCTGCGGTCATCCCGATGGCATTTCGCAGTCGAGTCCGCCCACTGCGCCGTCCGGTGTGCCGACCGAGGGCAGTCGCCCGCCCGACGCTGGACTGCCACCGGCCGCCGAACCCCGGCAAGCGCCGCCACCCGCTGACCCCGGCGTCGGACGGACCGTCGCGGTGGGACGTTCGCCCGAGGGCGTTGTCGTCGACGCACAGACACGGATCGTCGCCGTGGCGACTCGCGACCCCGACGAGTTGGTGTTGCTCGATGCCGACTCGGGCACCGTCACCGGCCGGGTCCCGCTGCCGGGAACGGTCCGCCATCTCCAACTCGCCGCTGCGGGCGGACCGGTGCTGGTACCGGTCGAAACTGCCGATGTCCTCCTCCGCGTCGACCTGCCGCGGGGCAACCCGCTGCCGGCCATCCACACCGGGTCACATCCGCATGACGCCGCCGCGGCGTCCAACGGCACGATTTTCGTCGCCAACGAGCATGGCGGAACGGTGGCGGTGCTGCGCGGTGAGCAGATCGTCAAAGTCTTCGCCGACAGCGTTCAGCCGGCCGGGACGGCGCCGGTGGGAACGTCGATGGGCGTGCTGGACGTGCGTAAGAACGATCTGACCGTCTACGACGCTGAGCGGTTGACCATTGTCGGTTCGACACCGGCCGGGGCGGGACCTACGCATCTGGTCGCTGACCGGCACGGGCGGATGATCGCCGCCGACACGCGCGGCGACGCCGTGCGGGTGTTCACCCCACTTCCCACGCCGCGTGAGGTGGCCACCGTGGCTCAGCCGGGAGGGCCGTATGGCATCGCCTACGACTGGTCGCGCGACCGGCTCTGGGTAGCCTCGTCGGGAACGAATGAAATCATCGGTTACGACATGAGCGGCGACAGTCCGCGCGAGGTGCAGCGCTTCCCGACGGCGCAGAATCCTTACACCGTCGGCGTCGACGCGGAGACCGGCCGGTTGTTCGTTGCCGGGGTCACCGCTGGCGTCGTGCAGATCATCGAGCCACGACTGTGACCCTGCCATGACCGATATTCCGCTGGACGACCAAGAGCGCGCTGCCTTCTGCGACCTCCTCGACGAGGTCGGTCCGTCCGCTCCGACCCTGTTGGAAGGATGGACGGCGCACGATCTCGCCGCGCACATAGTGTTGCGCGAACACGATCTGCTCGCCGGCCCGTGCCTGGTGTTGCCCGGACCCTTTCAACGGTTCGCCGAGCGGCGCCGGGCCAGGTTGGCCGGAAGCCACGATTTCCGATGGCTCGTCGCGCGAATCCGGTCCGGGCCGCCGAGTGGGTTCTTCCGGCTTGAGTGGGTCCGCTCGATGGCGAATCTCAACGAGTTCTTCGTCCATCACGAGGACCTTCGCAGGGCTAACCGACGGGGACCTCGCAGCCTGACACCCGAACTGGACGCCGCTTTGTGGCGGAACGTGCGGCGCGGGGGCCGCTTCCTGAGTCGGCGGTTGGCCACGTGCGGGCTCCACATCGACTGGGTCGGCACCCACGAACGGGTGGTTGTTCGACGGGGCGAGCCGACAGCCGGACTCAGTGGCTCGCCGGGCGAACTGCTGCTCTACCTCTTCGGCCGCAGAGCCGCAGCGCAAGTCGAGGTGAGCGGGTCGCCGCAAGCCGTCGCTGCGATGGGTCGAACGCATTTCGGCATGTGAGGAGTTGTTGGTCGCGACACGCCACAAAACACAACCACTTGTGTTGCGGCCGCTTGTCGGACACCAGGGGTAGTGTCTGAGGCCTAAGCACGTCCGGCGTTGCCGGCAGCCAAATCGGCCTGGTGAAGTGGGGTTCTGGTGAGTGGAAATGCAAAGCTGATCGACCGCGTTTCGGCGATCAACTGGAACCGTCTGCAAGACGACAAGGACGCAGAAGTGTGGGACCGGTTGACCGGTAACTTCTGGCTGCCCGAGAAGGTGCCGGTGTCCAACGACATCCCGTCTTGGGGCACGCTGACCGCCCATGAGAAGCAGCTGACCATGCGGGTCTTCACCGGTCTGACCATGCTGGACACCATCCAGGGCACCGTCGGTGCGGTCAGCCTGATCCCCGACGCGCTGACCCCGCACGAGGAGGCGGTGTACACCAACATCGCGTTCATGGAGTCGGTGCACGCCAAGAGCTACAGCCAGATCTTCTCCACGCTGTGCTCCACCGCCGAGATCGACGACGCGTTCCGCTGGTCGGAGGAAAATCCCAATCTGCAGCGCAAGGCCGAGATCGTGCTGCAGTACTACCGCGGCGACGAACCACTCAAGCGCAAGGTGGCCTCCACGCTGCTGGAGAGCTTCCTGTTCTACTCCGGCTTCTACCTGCCGATGTACTGGTCGAGTCGGGCAAAGCTGACCAACACCGCCGACATGATCCGGCTGATCATTCGTGACGAGGCCGTGCACGGGTACTACATCGGCTACAAGTACCAGCGCGGCCTGGCGCTGGTGGACGAGGTCAAGCGCGCCGAACTCAAGGACTACACCTACGAGCTGCTGTTCGAGCTGTATGACAACGAGGTCGAATACACCCAGGACCTCTATGACGAGGTCGGGCTCACCGAGGACGTCAAGAAGTTCCTGCGCTACAACGCCAACAAGGCGCTGATGAACCTCGGCTACGAGGCGTTGTTCCCGCGCGACGAGACGGACGTGAACCCGGCGATCCTGTCGGCGCTGTCACCCAACGCCGACGAGAACCACGACTTCTTCTCCGGCTCGGGGCGAGCGTACGTGATCGGCAAGGCTGTCGACACCGAGGACGAGGACTGGGACTTCTAGAGCGGCAAGCGGTCCCATCCCGTGCAGCCTTTCCCGCCGCGGTCATGATCGTGCTCGTACGTGCGAGGTAGTGGGTGCAGTGAGTAAATTACTGCCTGAAGTCGCTGAAAGAATGGTCGACGCGACGGTTGACAAGCACCGCGTTAAGACGATTCGGAAGCACGTCAGGAGCCGTCGATGGTCGCACCCCCACACTGTGTAGTTTGCGGTCATTACGACCCTTCCAGGATCGACCAGGTGCAGTGGGTCCAATTCGCCGACTTCGACCCGTCCTGGACTCCGCCTGACTGGGACGACACGGGCAGCACCCATAATTCCATCGGCTTGCACGGTCCCGAGGGGGTAGGGGGTTTCTGCCCCACGCATTTCGACCGTGCCATGCAACTCCGCCGACTCACGGTGGCCGATGCTGTCGCGCGGCTTCAAACCGAGCCGACGCCAACGGCGATCAGCGGCAGTGATCTGTATCCGGAGGGGGCGTCGTTCGGACCGTTTCGTCTGTTGCGCCTGCTGGGTCGCGGAGACCTCGCCATGGTGTACGAAGCCGAGCACACCGTAAAGCGCGTCACCGTCGCACTGAAGGTCATTTCGGCTCGCTGGTCACAAGATCCGATGTTTCGGATGCGGATGCAGCGAAACGTTCCGGTTGTCGCGCGCGCCGCGCAGCGGGCATCCGAACCGCACATCGTGCCGATCACAGATTGGGGCGAGATCGACGAGCGGCCCTACATCGAGATGCCGGTGGTAAACGGCACTAATCTGGAGCAGGTGTTGACCCGTATCGGGCGCCTGCGTCCGGTGCAGGCGGTGGACCTGTTGGAGCAGATCGGTGCGGCTCTTGACGCCCTGCATTCGCAGGAACTGCTGCACCTGAATGTCCGAGCGGACAACATACTCGTAGGCCGTAACCTCACGTTTCTGCTGTTTGGGTTCCGGCAGCTAGTCGCTGATAGCCAGAGCGACGGCAACAGTCTGCAACCGATGAGCCAATACGCATATGCGGCCCCGGAGCAGTTCACCAGGCAGGCCACCACGCAAAGCGCCGACATCTACGCGCTGACATGTGCGTTCTATCAATGCCTGACGGGAATGCCGCCGTATCCAGGCGACAGCCCGGAAACGGTAATCCGCGGCCATCTGACGGGACAGACGCCGCGACCCAGCCGGTCTTGCCCCGTTCCCGTCGGCGTCGACGAGGTGATCGCCCGCGGCATGGCCAAAAAACCTGAGGATCGCTACTCCAGCGGCGCCGCACTTGCCGCGGCCGCGCGTCAGGCGTTGGCCTAACCCGGTCCGATTTGGCGAGGTGGGCCCCGGTAACCGGGAACTTCAGGACCGGACATGGTCGGGCCGTGAACGGTTCATGAATTGTCGTTCCCGCACCCCGCGCTCGCTGGCGTCGGCGAGGCCGCTTTCGTGAGACTGTGGGGGTGACGACAACCGGTTCTTCTCACGCCCACCCCCACTTCTTTCGCTCGGTAATCCGCTGGCTGCAGGCCGGCTATCCCGAAGGCGTGCCAGGGCCGGATCGTGTTCCGCTGTTCGCGCTGCTGCGTAGCACGCCGCTGACCTCGGATCAGCTCAAGGAAGTCATCGACAACCTCACCGCGAAGGGCTCGCCGCGCGGTGGCCGACGGCGTGATCACGGCAACGAAATCGCCGAGCAAATCGCCGAATTGACCCAACGTGACCCCGGTCCCGAAAATGTCCGGCGGGTGGCCGCCACGCTGGCTGCTGCCGGCTGGCCGCTGGCCGGCATCGACGTGAGTGAAGTGATTCCCGGCGACGAGGACGGCGAAGCGGCCGAAGAGGTTGCGGCTCAGGTGCGAGCTATCTCACCGGGCTGAAATAACTCATAACGTCGAGATGTCGATGACGAAGCGGTAGCGCACGTCACTGGCCAGCACCCGCTCGTAGGCTTCGTTGACGTAATCGGCTGCGATGACTTCGATTTCGGGCGTCACGTTGTGTTCGGCGCAGAAATCGAGCATCTCCTGGGTCTCGGCGATGCCGCCGATGTTCGACCCGGACAGGCTGCGCCGCGCCAGCGCGAGCCCGAACGCCGGCACCTCCATGGGGTGCTCGGGGATGCCCGAGCTCGACCAGGGTGCCGTCGACGTCGAGGAGGTTCAGGTACTGGCCGAGATTCAGGTTCGCCGAGACGGTGTTGAGGATCAGGTCGAAGCTGCCCCGCAGTTTCTTGAAGGTGTCCGGGTCGGCGGTGGCGTAGTAATTGCTTGCGCCCAAACGCAATCCGTCTTCCATCTTCTTCAGGGATTGCGACAGCACGCTGACCTCGGCGCCCATCGCGGCACCAGCTTGACCCCCACGTGGCCCAGGCCGCCCAGGCCGATGATCGCCAGGCGGGTGTCCGGCCCGGCCTTCCAGTGCCGCAGTGGCGAGAACAGCGTGATGCCGGCGCACAGTAGCGGTGCCGCGGCGTCCAGCGGCAGCGAGTCGGGGATCCGCACGACGAAGTTCTCGTCGACCACGACCGCCTGGCTGTAGCCGCCCTGGGTCGGAGTGCCGTCCTTGTCGATGGAGTTGTAGGTGAACGTCGCGCCGCGCTTGCAGTACTGCTCGAGTCCGGCCTTGCAGCTGCTGCACTGGCCGCAGGAGTTCACCATGCAGCCCACACCGACGCGGTCGCCGACCTTGTGCTTGGTCACCTCGGAACCGACGGCGGTGACCATGCCGGCGATCTCGTGGCCCGGCACCACCGGGTAATTCGGTACGCCCCATTCGGCTTGACGGTGTGGATGTCGGAGTGGCAGATTCCGGCGAACTTGATGTCGATGGCCACATCGTGCGGGCCCGGGTCGCGGCGTTCGATCGTCGTCTTGGTCAGTGGCTCGGTCGCCGACGTGGCGGCGTAGGCATTGACAGTGCTCATCATCATCCTCTGCGTCTGGTTGTTCCCATAAAGGTTAGCTAAGGTAAAGGTCTGCGCGCCAGTTGCGGTGGCGTTGCGCTGGTCACTTTCAGT
>CAVSDU010000002.1:0-151113 GCA_963726875.1 uncultured Actinomycetota bacterium
TGACTGAGCAAACCCGCGGCGATGGCCATCCCGCCGGAGGGCTATTTCGAATCGAGCGTGGACGTTACGGCCCGGTCTATCCCCGGCACGCCCGCGTGCTACGGCTTTTCGATCATCGCCAAGGTCAAGGAGGGGCGCGAGGAAGCTGTCCGCGCCTACGGGAAGCAGATCGAGGAAGCGATCAAGGGCAGTCCGGACGTGCTGGCACCGCTGCGGCTGCATTACCTGCGGTGGGTGCTCTTCGACGTGGGGTCGGGGCTGCACTTCCAGTATCAGGGCATCTTCGACACCGACTTCGACAAGTACACCGAGGATGCGGTGCAGCTGTTCAGCCAGACCGGTATCACGACGGTGTTCACGAACCTCGAGGGGTTCCCGGAGGACTGGAAAGAAAACCCCGAGGCGTTCATCAAGTTCGTGCGCGACCATCAGTACCCGAGCTTTCTGGAGTACGGAGAATACCCGTTCGTCACCGCAGATGAGATCAAGAAGGCGCTGCGGTTGAAGGCGGCGTTCCAGACGATGTTGGATCAGATGCAGTGACTCACAACCGAAGCGTGCGCACATGCTTGAGCTCGAAGACATTCAGCACATCCTGCTGACCCGTACTCCGGCCATGACCGGGCGCTACGAATTCCTCTCGTTCGACAACGCCGCCGGGGGCCGGGCGTGGCTGTCCGAGCTCATTCCCGTCGTCGAGTCCGCGGCATCGGCGCCCGCAACGATGGATAACACCAAACGGTGGGTCACGCTGGCGTTCACCTGGAAAGGCCTGCGGGCGCTCGGGGTTCCCGAGGAATCGCTGGCCTCCTTTCCGGAGGCTTTTCGCCAGGGCATGGCGGCCCGCGCCGACATCCTTGGAGACACCGGGATGAGCCATCCCGATAACTGGGTCGGCGGGCTCGGAGGAGACGACCTGCACGCGATCGCGATCCTGTTCGCTCGCGATGACGCCGAACACGCCAGGGCCACCGGGGTACACGACGAGCTGGTGGCCCGTTGCGACGGGGTGCGTAGCTTGTCGTTTCTGGATCTGAACGCGACGCCGCCATTCAACTACGCCCATGACCATTTCGGGTTCAGGGATCGTTTGTCCCAGCCGGTGATTGAAGGGTCGGGTGAAGAACCGACGCCGGGGTCGGGGGCACCACTGAAGGCCGGGCGAGTTCATCCTTGGCTATCCCGACGAGAATGGCCCCGTCGCCAACCTTCCTCAACCAAATGTGCTCTCGCGCAATGGAAGCTACATGGCATACCGTCGGCTTGCCGAACATGTTGCCCTGTTCCGCGACTACGTCAGGGACAATTCCGAGAATCCAGCCGGCGAGGAGTTGTTGGCCGCCAAGTTCATGGGCCGCTGGCGCAGCGGTGCTCCGCTCGTGCTCGCTCCGGACAAGGATGATCCCGAGCTTGGCGCAGACCCGATGCGCAACAACGACTTCAACTACAAGGAGATGGACCCGCACGGGTATGCGTGCCCGTTGGGATCACACGCGAGACGCCTCAATCCGCGGGACACCGCGCACTACATGAACAGGCGCAGGATGATTCGGCGCGGTGCCACCTACGGTCCGGCGCTGCCCGAGGGTGCGCAGGATGACGGCGCGGATCGTGGTATCGCAGCATTCATCATCTGTGCGGATCTGGTTCGTCAGTTCGAGTTTGCCCAGAACGTGTGGATCAACGACCGCACCTTTCACGAGCTTGGCAACGAGCACGATCCGATTTGCGGAACCCAAGACGGCACAATGGAATTCACGATTCCCAGAAGGCCGATCCGCAAGGTCCTTAAAGGGTTGCCGGCGTTCACTACCCTCCAGGGGAGGGGCATACTTCTTCCTGCCCGGTATCAACGCGATGCGCTATCTCGCGGCGCTCGACTGATCAGCAAGGATCCAGCATGAGCGCACTGCCCGCCGCTCGGACATACAACCAGAGCCACATTCCGCGCCCGCACACCGGTGGACGACGCGTCAGCATCTACTGGACGTGGAGCTACCCGTGGGAGTCTCAGCGTGATCCGGCCGAAATCTACAACCGCTTCTCCACGATGACTGAGGTCCGTAACGCAGCGTGGCCGGCCTACGAGACACCGGAGTATGACGCGGCACATTTCCTGCACGGCATCGCCGGCACATTGGAGTTGTTCCACCGCTCGACACTGGCATTTCAGGAATTGGCGGGAGAAGCGACGGGCCATCGGGTCGCAGTCTTCCAACGAATCGACCAGGCGGGCTACAAGCTGCTGATCGACGAACGGGTGCTGGCCGATACCGACACCCTGATGGTCTTCGGACTCGACCATCTGATCGGCGAAGAAGAAGCAGAGTCCGACGAAGTGGCAGCCATTGGGGATTGGCTGAAACGAGAAGGCACCTGCCTGCTCCTAGCTCCCCACCACGACGTCGGATTCACCGACGACGCGGCTCAGCAACAGGTCGAATTCCTGCACCACGGTGATCCGCTGGTGCCACGCCAACAGCGGTTCACGGCATACACGCGGTCACTGATGAGGGCGCTTGATGTTCCCATTCACAACACGTGGGGTCTACGCCCTGCAGTCGTAGAGGGCACCAACGAGATCTCGCCGCTCACCGGCTTCCGCGATCTCGACACACCGGGGCTGCTCGACAACGTCACGACATTCAACTTTCATCCGCATCTGCCGCACTACGAGTTGACCGCTCCGCAAAGCGATTCCCTCCGGCGTTCTCGGTCGGCAACGCGTGGACCCGAAGCGGCCCCACCCATTCACTGACGCGGGCAACACCGAGTTCAATGCATTGATTTGGATGCCGCCGTCCGGTGAGCGGGCTGGAGACATCGTGCTCGTTGATTCCACGAACTTCACGACACTATTCGGTGGCACGGACAGCCTCAGAAACCTATGGCGCAACCTCGCGACGATGAAGTGATCTGCAAAGCTTAGGCTGTCATACACCGTAAGGGCCGCAAAGATTTGGACAGCGCATGGACCGCATTTGGCAGTGGGCATGGAATCGGTACGGGCCGAGGTACTCGTGGGCCTTCTCAACGTTCTGCTTCGCAGCGATGCTGCCGCCTTACCTCTTTTGGTCGTTGACCGTTGTTGGCGTCGACAAGTCGCATCATTACGTCGAGGCTGCGGCCATCACCGTTGGCGCCGTCGCCGTACTGGCTTATGTCATGGTCCTTCCCGGCCGGGGCAAGAGTCGTCTGGTCGAACAATGGGCAGTGGGCCAGGAGGTTGATCGGGTACGGGCGCTGGCCGACACGTACAGCTGGGGTCGTGAAAGCTCTGCCCGAGCATTGGTAAGCAACGGTGTTGGGGCCGCGCTGCTGTTGGTTGTTGTGGGCGCGGTGACCGGCGCGACCGGCCCGCGATTAATTCAATTCGGGGTCCTGGGCTTGGGTATCGGAATCGCCATCCAACTTATGGGTATGCACAGCGTCCCGGAAGGTGCGTTGCGACCGGTGAGACTGGCTATCGCCAGTGACATGGCGATCGGTGACGCCCTGCCTCGTTCGTGTCCATCGTTTGCCACATGGTCGAACCTGTCGATGCTCGGCACAACGTTTGTGTTCAGCGCCGGTGGCGCCATACTGGCAGGCACCGTGCACTTCACCAGTGAGATTCCGCTGATGTCCGTTGTGATTGGGTGCGCGTCGACACTTGGGTTCGTGCCGCTCACCGTCGGTGCTATTTTCTCACCCTCCATGCTCCCCATTCGTGATCTGGCCGACGGAACCGTGCGTGTTGCGGCCGGTGATTTCAGTCAACATCTACCGGTGGTCCAAGACGACGATCTCGGAGCGCTGGCGGCCTCGTTTAACCGCATGCAGGCGGGATTGGCTGAGCGGCAACGACTGCAGTCGGCCTTCGGCACCTACGTCGATCCCTCCCTGGCTGCCCGGCTGCTTGAGCAGGGCGACGATGTCTTCAGCGGTGAACGCCGCGAAGTGACGGTGATGTTCATAGACATCCGCGACTTCACCCCATTCGCCGAAGCCAACACCGCTGAGGACACGGTCGCCCGCCTCAACGCGCTCTTCGAGATCGTGGTGCCTGCCGTCGTCGATGCCGGTGGGCACGTCAACAAGTTCCTCGGCGACGGCGCGCTGGCCGTCTTCGGTGCCCCGAACGGCCTCGCCGACCACGCCGACTCCGCGCTCAGTGCCGCGCTTGCGATTCATCACCGTGTCGCCGAGCGATTCGGCGGGGATCTTCGCATCGGCATCGGCATCAACACCGGCGGAGTAATAGCGGGGACCATCGGCGGCGGCGGCAAGCTCGAGTTCACCCTCATCGGTGACACCGTCAACGTGGCAGCCCGAGTTGAGCAACTCACCAAGACCACTGGCGACGAGATCCTCCTCACCCAGCCGTGCATCGACGCGTTGGCCTCTCGACCGTCTGGACTGATCGATCGCGGACTGCATGTCCTGAAAGGAAAGTCGTCCCCCGTGCAGGTCTTCGGTCTCGTCCCGGAGGTCGAAACGCCGCTTAGCCCAATCGCTCGATGATGGTCGCGTTGGCCACGCCGCCGCCCTCGCGCATCGTCTGCAGCCCATACCGCCAGCCGCGTTGCTCGAGAGCGTTCACGAGCCGTTGGTGACTTTTGCGGCCAGCGCCGCCAGCTTGGCGTCGAGTTGCTCTGCAGCGCTGAGTAACTCAGGATTCGATTCGACCACCATCAGTGACGACGGCTTGACGTAGGTCAGGCTGCTGCCGCCGTCGGGCTCATCGAGGATCAGGAGCTCGACGGGGGCGAACAGGCCTGCGGTCACGTCGTGGCGCAACATGGTGATGGCGATCAGCGGGTTGCCGAGGATGACGCGCAGCGCCTTGCGTTGAATACCGGCATTCGGCAGCCACGTGCCGTGGTCGATCAGCGCGAACAACATGAAACCGCTTGGGCCGACGTAGGGTTCGACGCCGGCCTGATAGGCCCCCCAGCTGTCGGACGGTTGAGTGACCTCGGCGATGGGCACCGGTTGTTGGCCGATATCGGCGAGCAACGAGGCCACCAGCTCGTCGTAAGTCTTGGTGCTCGCGTAGCGCACCCGTACTCCGTCGAAGTGGATTTCAGAGGGCTCGTTCATGACTCGAGCCGTTCAATGATCGTCGCGTTGGCCATGCCGCCGCCCTCGCACATCGTCTGCAACCCGTACCGCCCGCCGCGCTGCTCGAGGGCGTTGACCAGGGTGGTCATGATGCGGGCACCGCTGGCGCCCAGCGGGTGCCCGATCGCGATGGCGCCGCCGTTGACATTGGTCTTCGCCAGATCCGCCCCGGTGTCATGCGCCCAGGCCAGGACGACCGGCGCGAACGCCTCGTTGACCTCGAACAGGTCGATATCGGCCAGCGTCAATCCCGCGCGCTGCAGCACCCGCTCGGTGGCGGGGATGACCCCGGTCAGCATGTAGAGCGGGTCGGATCCCACCGCGGTGGCGGTATGAATGCGGGCCAGCGGCCGCAGGCCCAGCCTGGCAGCGATCTCGCTGCTGGTGATCATCACCGCGGCGCTGCCGTCGGACAGCGGTGAGGAGTTGCCCGGCGTGATCTCCCAGTTGATCTGCGGGAACCGCGCCGCCATCGCCTCGCTGTAAAACGCGGGCTTGAGACCCGGCCAGCGTTTCGACCGTGGTACCGGGCCGGATGATCTCGTCGGTGGACAGTCCGGCGATCGGGATCAGCTCGTTGTCGAACAGCCCCTCCTTGGTCGCCCGGGCGGCCTTCTCGTGGCTGGCCGCGGAGAACTCGTCGAGCTGGGCGCGGGAGAAGCCCCACCTGGCGGCGATCAGTTCGGCGCTGATGCCCTGCGGCACCAGGCCGGCCGGGTAGCGCCGGGTCATGTCCTCGCCGAACGGGTTGCTGCCGGGCAACACCGAGGTGCCCATCGGGACGCGGCTCATGGATTCCACGCCACCGGCGACGACGACGTCGTACGCGCCGGCAATGACGCCCTGCGCGGCGAAGCTGATGGCCTGCTGGCTGCTGCCACACTGGCGGTCGACGGTGGTTCCGGGGACCGAATCGGGAAAACCCGCTCCCAGCAACGCATTACGGGCGATATTGACGGCCTGGTCGCCTACCTGGGTGACGGCGCCGGCGATGACGTCGTCGATCTGCGCCGGGTCTACGCCGGTGCGGGCCACCACCTCGCGCAGGCTGTGCGCCAGCAGGTCGGCGGGTAGCACCCCGTGTAGGGCTCCGTTGGCCTTGCCTTTGCCGACGGGGGTGCGGACAGCGCCGACGATAACGGCGTCACGGGACATGGCTCCTCCTTGAGCTGAGTATTTCTCTCTGTACCCAGCTATAACACCTAGGTATAGTGAAATCAACCCAGACAGGGAGGTGATCTGCATGACAATGTTGCAGGGCAAGCTGGCCGATCGCGAAGCGTGGTCGGCGGTCGGGGAGTGCGCGATCGAGAAGACGATGGCGGTCGTCGGCACCAAGTCCGCGATGCTGATCATGCGCGAGGCCTACTACGGCACCACCCGGTTCGACGACTTCGCCCGGCGGGTGGGCATCACCAAGGCCGCGACCTCGGCGCGGCTGACCGAACTCGTCGACCTCGGACTGTTGGCGCGGCGGCCCTACCGGGAGCCCGGACAGCGCAGCCGCGACGAGTATGTGCTCACCGAGGCGGGCACCGACTTCATGCCGGTGGTGTGGTCGATGTTCCAGTGGGGGCAACGCCACCTGCCGGGCCGGCATCGGCTGCGGCTGACCCATCTGGGTTGTGGTGGCGACGCTGAAGTCGAAATACGCTGCACCGAAGGCCATCTGGTGCCACCCGACGAGCTGGGGATGCGCCTGGTCAAGACTCTCTGAGCGTCGCAAGCAGCCGTCGGGCGGCAGCGATCCGGCGTACCGCGTTGCCGCCCAGGCTGTCCAGCGCGCATTCGGGATCGGCCGGCGGTCCCATGTGTCCGCAGCCGCGCGGGCAGTCCTCGATGGCCTCGGCCAAGTCGGCGAACGCCGTCAGCACGTCATCGGGCTTGATGTGGGCCAGACCGAACGAGCGGATTCCCGGCGTGTCGATCACCCAGCCCCCATTGGCCAACGACAGCGCCACCGACTGTGTCGACGTGTGCCGCCCGCGGCCGATGTCTGTGACCACGCCGACCGCTCGGTCCGCTTCGGGCACCAGGCGATTCACCAGTGTCGACTTGCCGACTCCGGAGTGTCCGAGCAGCACGGTGATCTTGTCGTCGAGCAGATCGGCGACCGCGAGGAGCGGATCGTCGACGCCCGCGGCGACCACCGTCAGGTCCAGGTCGACGAACTGTTCGGCAAACGGTTCGGGTGGCGCGAGGTCGGTCTTGGTCAGACACAGGATCGGTGTCAGGCCGCCGGTGAATGCGGCGATCAGGGCACGGTCTACCAGGCCGGTGCGCGGCGGCGGGTCGGCCAGGGCGACGACCATCAACAGTTGGTCGGCGTTGGCGACCACCACGCGTTCGGTCGGGTCTGTGTCATCGGCGGTGCGCCGCAACACCGTTCGCCTCGGACCGCGCCGCACGATGCGGGCCAGGGTGTCGGTTCGCCCGGACAGGTCGCCGACGATGTCGACGTCGTCGCCGACGACGATCGGGGTGCGGCCGAGCTCACGGGCCCGCATGGCGGTGACCCGGCGTTCGGGATCCCCACCCAGCACACATCCCCAGCGGCCACGGTCGACGCTGACCACCATGGCGGACTCGGCGTCGGCGTGCTGCGGACGGGTCTTGGTGCGGGGCCGCGTCCTCTTACCGGAGCGGACCTTGACGTCGGACTCGTCGTAGTCCCTCAACCGGCGGTCCCCTCGACCATCTGCGCCCAAAGTTGGGGGAATTCCGGCAGCGTCTTGGTGGTGGCGGCGATGTCGTCGACTTCGACGCCGGGAACCCGCAACCCGACGATGGCGCCCGCCATCGCCATCCGGTGGTCGGCGTAGGCGTGCCAAAGGCCGGGCTTCAGCGGTGTCGCGGTGATCACCAGGCCGTCATCGGTTTCCCGGCACTCGCCGCCGAGGCGGTTGATCTCGGTGCTCAGCGCGGCCAGTCGGTCGGTCTCGTGCCCGCGCAAGTGCGCGATGCCGGTCAGCCGGGACGTCGCTCCGGTCGCCGCCAGCGCCGCCAGCGCCGCCACCGACGGGGTCAGCTCGCCCACGTCGCGCAGGTCGACCTCAAAGCCGTCGTACTGCGCCGATCCGTGCACCTCGAGAATCGAACCAACCTGGGCGACAACGGCATTCGTCTTCTTCAGCACGTCCAGGATATGTTCGGCGGGCTGCACGCTGGTCTGCGGCCAGCCGGTGATGCGGACCGTCCCGCCGGTCACCACCGCGGCCGCGAGGAACGCGACCGCGTTGGTCAGATCCGGTTCGACCTCCCAGTGCCGAGCCTTGGCCACGCCCGGATGCACCTGCCAGCGGTTGGCGACGGAGTCGTCAACGACGACGCCGGCTTGCCGCAGCATCGCCACGGTCATGGCGATATGGGGGGCCGACGGCAGCGACGCGCCGGTGTGTTGCACCGTCAGGCCCTCGGTGAACGACGCACCGGACAGTAACAGGCCCGATACGAACTGTGACGACGCCGAGGCGTCGATGGCCACCGTGCCGCCGGCCACCGCGCCGCTGCCCTGCACCCGAAACGGCAACCCCGAGCCGTCGACCGGGACGCCCAGTCCGCGCAGCGCATCGAGCAGCGGCGCGATGGGACGGGCGCGGGCCTGCTCGTCGCCGTCGAAGGTGACCGGGGCGGCGCTCAGTGCCGCCAGCGGCGGCACGAAACGCAGCACCGTGCCGGCCAGGCCGCAGTCCACTCGAGCGTCGGCGTCGGGGTCGATGCGGCCGCTGACCGTCAGGTCGGACCCGGCCCCCTCGACGCGCAGGCCCAGCGTCCGCAGTGCGCCGATCATCAGGTCGGTGTCGCGGCTGCGCAGTGCGCCGGTGATGGTCGAGGCGCCCTGGCCCTGCGCGGCCGCCAGCGCGGCCAGTATCAGGGTGCGGTTGGTCTGGGATTTGGAGCCGGGAACGGTCACGGTCGCGTGCACCGGTGCCGGAGTGGACGGTGCCTGCCATGCGCTCACTGGTCCATCATCTCTTGTCGCGGCCTGACGGCCGCAATCTGCCAACATGGAGATATGTGCGGACGTTTCGCAGTCACCACCGATCCGGCGCTGCTGGCCGAGAAGATCAAGGCAATAGACGAGGCCACGGGCACCGGCGAGCGAGCGTCGGAGCCCAATTACAACGTGGCCCCCACCACCACGATCGCGACCGTGGTGACCCGCCACGACGAGCCCGATGACGAGGCCACCCGCCGGGTGCGGCTCATGCGGTGGGGTCTGCTGCCGCCCTGGGTGAAGGCGGGCCCGGACGGGACGCCGGATACCAAAGGCCCGTTGCTGATCAACGCGCGCGCCGACAAGGTCGCCACGTCGCCGGCCTTCCGGGCCTCGGCGAAGAGCAAGCGCTGTCTGGTGCCGATGGACGGCTGGTACGAATGGCGAGCCAGTCTAGAAGGCGCCGAAGGGCAAGAAGGCCGCCAAGACGCCGTTTTTCATGCATCGCGCCGGATGGCGGTCCGGTGTGCATGGCCGGGTCTCTGGTCGGTGTGGAGGCCGGATAAGAACGCAGACCCGCTGCTGAGTTGCACCATCATCACCACCGACGCGGTGGGCGAGCTGGCCGAAATCCACGACCGCATGCCGCTGATGCTCGGCGAAGCCGACTGGGATGGGTGGCTGAATCCGGATGCTCCGCTGGATCAGGAGCTGCTGGCACGTCCGCCGGATGTGCACGACATCGAGATGCGCCAGATTTCGACGCTGGTCAACAACGTGCGCAACAACGGGCCCGAGTTATTGGACCCGGCCGAGCCGGAGCCCGGACAGATGACGCTGCTGTAGGGTGGGGAATTTCGCCGAGGCAGTTGCCGACGTTCAGCCGGTCTGCCCGGAGGTGACCCAGGTCAGCCCCAGCTCAACCCCAGCTCAATGGCAGCGACTTGAGCGCAAAAGACTTCGAGGGATATTCGATGTCGGGATTGTAGCCCGTGGGCAGTTCGAAGTCGGGGATCTGCCGAAGCCACTCATCGATGACGATGGTCAGCTCTATCCGTGCCAGATGGGAACCTAAACAGCGGTGCGGGCCGCCGCCGAATCCCCAGTGTCGGTGCACTTTTCCGTCCATGACCAGGTCGTCGGTGGAGATCGCGTCGCTGCCGTCGCGGTTGATCGCGGCAGTGCACAACCGTACCGGTGTGCCCGGGGGAAGCGTCATCCCGCCCGCGTTGACGAAGTCGGTGGTCACCCGGGCCGCCAACGGCGCCGCGGGCTCAAGTCGGACGATCTCCTCGACGAAAACCCTGATCTGCTCAGGTTCATCGCGGAGCTCTCCGCGCAGTTGTGGCCTGCGTGCCAATTCGAAAAGCGAGAAGCCGATCGCCGCAGCCACCGTATCCAGACCGGACAGCACCAACAGGTGGCTCATGCCGAGCAGCTCGAGGTCAGTGAGGTCGCCCGGACCGGTCATTATGTGCGACAACATGTCAGTGCCCGGGCTCTCCCGACGTTGTTGGATGGCGTCGGCGAAGTAGGCCAACAGCTCGTTTCCCTCGGGCTTGCCAGCTACGGCGGCGTCTTTCCAACCGATCACGCGATCTCGGTCCTGCACTGGCAGCCCGTACAGGTCCATGAACACCTGGAAGGGGTAGAGGCGACCAAATTCTGCCATCGCCTCGCACCCGCCCCGGCCGGCGAGGGCAGCGATCATGTCAACGGCGTGGCGCTTCATCACGTGGCGGTACTTAGCCAAGGCATGCGGGCTGAAATGCGGTTGCAGAATTTTGCGGTAGCGGGTGTGCTCGGGAGGGTCGAACGCCGAAGGCAGCACCGGCACCGGGCTGCCGGGGGGCTGAAGCGCCAACTGTGCTGAGAAGAGCTTGGCGTCGCATAGCGCTGCCAGCACGTCCTCGCGACGGGTCAGGTAATAGGCACCGTTCATGAACACTACTGGCCCGGCGTCCCGCAACGTCTTCCATCCGACACCGCGATCGGCGGCCATCGGTAATGTCGAATGCTCCAGCCGGGGCAGGTGGAATGTGCCTTGTCCGCTTTCGCCAAGAGCGCGACTTGAGTAAGGTTGCGCGGGACAGACTTTCGGCGGTTGCACCCCGGAATCCATCGCTAGCTCACCCGGCGTCCGACTGGTCGGGCAGGTTGAGTTGTACGTGGAACCATGGCACTTCCTCCAAAAACTTGACGTAAGGCAAATCGAACCTGTGGGTGTGGCGTTGTTCGGTTGGACGGCGTGGCCGGATACGACTGCGGGCTATCCGGCACGGTCGGGCCGGGAGCCTAGCGTCTGAGTTCGTCTCACGGGGCCGTGCCGAGGAACGGCGTCTTATTCATCTGCATAATGTGTGCTGAAAACCATACCAACTGCCGTTGTCGAGTCGTATCAGCGCTCCAAGGATCCATCGGGGCGAAACGCTATAAGTCGAGACTTGGACAGAAATCCCAGCGAGCTGTGAAAACGGTCTAAATTCGGTGACTACCGCAGATGGCCTGCTTGCCGGCTTGTGCCGCACCGCGCCGGGATCAAGAAATCCGAGCCCGATCGCGGTTGTCCATGCCTTTCGGTAGCGAGGGATTCGGAAGCACAGGCGCGGCCTAGCATGCCTGTGTGACCGGGAAGTACACCTACACCTTCGAAGACATCCAAGACCGTCCCGTCGCGGTGATCGGCGCGGGCACCCTGGGTCGCCGTATCGCGCTGATGTTGGCGAGTCGTGGGGGCACGGTGCGAATCTACGCGCGCCGCGAAGAACAGCGCGCCGAAGCCACCGAGTTCGTGACTGAAAATCTCCCGAATCTATTGCGGCAACGAGGATTTGGTGAGATAGGCACCGCGATTGGAGCGGCGACGCTCGAAGCGGCGCTGGAAGATGCCTGGCTTGCGGTCGAGTCCGTACCCGAGCGGCTCGATATCAAGATCCCGCTTTGGGGCGAGATCGACCGGGCGGCTCCGCCGGACACCATCTTCGCCACCAACTCGTCGTCCTACCCGTCGCGGCTGATGGCCGAAAACATCCGCGATAAAACCCGGTTGTGCAACACGCACTTCAATATGCCGCCTCAGTTCAACGCTCTGGAACTGATGTCGGACGGCCAGACCGACCGTGGTCTGCTCGACACGCTGCTGGCCGTGCTCCCCGAATTCGGAGTGCATCCCTTCGAGGCCCGCAAGGAGTGCACCGGGTTCATCTTCAACCGGGTCTGGGCCGCCATCAAGCGCGAGTGCATCGCCGTCGTCGCCGAAGGGGTGGCGCGTCCCGAAGACGTCGACGGCATTTGGAAGGTCAACTTTGGCTTCCCGGTGGGGCCGTTCCAGATGATGGACCTTGTCGGACTGGACGTGGTGCTCGATATCGAGAACAACTACGCGCAGGAGTTCCCGCACCTGCCCGAGAGTGTTCGGGATTTGCTGCAGTCCTATGTCGACGCCGGCAAGCTCGGCCTGAAGACGGGCGAAGGGTTCTACGGCTATCGATAGGCCGGGTCGGCAAACCGATAAGGTCCTCCCCGAGTCGGGGCGGTCGGCGCGTCACCCCTGGTACCGAACTGGAGAAGAACTCAACAGTGAGCGCTCACTTGAGCTTTGCCGAGGCCATCATCGTCGGTGCCTTCCAGGGGGTCACCGAATTGTTTCCGGTATCCAGTCTCGGACATGCAGTGCTTGTGCCGGCCGTGGTCGGGGGGCAATGGGCTCGAGACTTGAACGTTTCCGCGCCAGAGTCACCATATTTGGCGTTCATCGTCGGAGTCCACGTCGCAACGGCCGCGGCCCTGCTGGTCTTTTTCTGGCGCGACTGGGCCCGGATTCTGGCCGGATTCGCCTCCTCACTGCGCCACCGCCGGATAGAAACGCCTGCTGAGCGGCTCGCCTGGCTGATCCTTCTTGCCACTATCCCGGTCGGCGTAGCCGGCATCGCGTTGGAGCACCTGTTTCGCACCACCCTCGGCAGACCGATCCCGGTGGCCACATTCCTGATGGCGAACGGGGTCACCCTCTATGTAGGCGAAGTCCTGCGCAGCCGGGCCGGGCGCGAGGCGGTTAGCGGCGCTGCCGACAAATCGCCACAGGCCGACGACGACCTGCGTGAACCACCGTCCCACACCGGCGAGGCCATCGATCAGCGGCTCGCCCAAATGCCCGTGGCGCGAGGCATATTGATTGGCTCCGCACAGGTTCTTGCGCTGCTGCCGGGCATCAGCCGCTCAGGAATCACGATGGTCGCCGGTCTATGGCGCGGCCTGTCGCACGAAGACGCCGCACGATACTCATTCCTGCTCGCGACAGCGATTATTCTGCCGGCAGGGTTCTACAAGATTCCCGATCTGGTCGGGCCGCTCGGTGCAGGTATCGGTGGCCAGGTGCTTGCCGGCAGCATCGCTTCTTTCATCGCTGCCTACCTCGCCGTGCGCTACCTCACCCGCTATTTCCAGACCCGCACCCTCACTCCCTTCGCGGTTTACTGCACACTGGCAGGGGCAGCGAGCCTTGTGTGGCTGGCCGTACGCTGAATTTGCGGCTATCTTCACCAGCTGCTCGCGGGCTCGGTGTGGACCAGCCTGTTCGCGCTGCGCGCGTGCACAACGCTGCTGAGCCGGCACCGGTTGTCGAGGAATTCCTACGTCCGCGCAATGAGGTCCCAGGTGATGGCATCCGTTAACCGGATCAGATCCTGCGCGGCCACCACCACGTCCCAGTGCCGCTTGCCCGCGCTGCACAGCACCCGGTCCCACTCCAACGCCGAGCTGTCCACCACCGTCCGCAACCGCCGGCGCTGACCGAACGGAGAGATCCCGCCCACCACATAGCCGGTCGAGCGCTCGGCCGCCGCGGGTTCGGCCATGCTGGCCTTGGGCACACCGAATGCCGCTGCGGCCGCTTTGAGCGACAACTTCGACGGCACCGGAACCACGGCCACCGCCAGTTCCCGCGGTAGCGCGATGATCAGCGTCTTGAAGACCTGCGCCGGCGCGATGTCGGTGCCGCCGGACAGGTCTGTGACCACCTCGAAGTGCCGGATCTCATGCGGCACACCGGCTTTGACCAGAGCGGCGATCCCCGGCGTCGCAGCCACCCCTAGGGCTGCACGTACCCCGGCGGGTTGACCCCGTCGACCCAGAAGTCAACGCCGAGTTGGCCACCCGGCACGCAGTCGTACACCGACAGGTCGGTGACACCCGATTCCAGCAGTACGTCCTCGCACAGCGCCATGTTCCCGGTGTATTCCCGCGACGGCTTGTTGAGGATGACGTAGGCCGCGTCGGAGTACACCTCGGGTTTGCGGGCGCGCCCCATCGCCTCTTCGCCGCCGAGCAGGTTCTGCACCGCCGCGGTGGCCACCAGGGTGCGCGGCCACAACGTGTTCGACGCGATGCCCTCTTCGCGCATCTCCTCGGCGATCCCCAAGGCACACAACGTCATACCGAACTTGGCCATCATGTATGCCGTCGGCTTCAGCCACTCCTTGCCCAGCAGCACCGGGGGTGACAGCGTCAAGACGTGCGGGTTCTCCCGGCCCTTCATGTGCGGTAAACAGGCCTGTGACACCGCATAGGTGCCGCGCACCTGGATGCCGTTCATCAGGTCGAAGCGCTTCATCGGCACCTCGCTGATGGATCCCAGGTTGATCGCCGAGGCATTGTTGACGCAGATGTCGATGCCGCCGAACTGCTCGACGGTCTTGGCCACGGCCCCCTCGACCGATTCCGGGTCCCGGACGTCCCCGACGATCGGCAGGGCCTGTCCGCCCGCCTCCTCCAGCTCCTTGGCGGCGGTGTACACCGTGCCGGGCAGCTTCGGGTGCGGCTCGGCGGTCTTGGCGATCAGGGCGATGTTGGCGCCGTCTTGAGCGGCGCGTTTGGCGATCGCCAGGCCGATACCGCGGCTGGCGCCGGAGATGAACATGGTCTTGCCGTTAAGGGACATGGCCGTCACATTAACGCCACGTTGCATCGGGCCCGACCGCGGGATCACGGCCCGGAAATAGCGCATCGGAAATTGCCGTTATGTGAGGCGGTGACTGCACGGTTCGGTGGCGGCCTTTAGATTGAAAGGGGGAGTTCGGTGTCAACTGCGACGAGCCTGTTGGGTGCGGAGCGGTTGGAACGCTTCCTTGCGAGTCCGGTGGCGTTGATTGCGCCGTCCGGTGACGCCGCAACCGAAGGGACCGTGTTAATCAAGATGGCCGACATCGACGGCGTGCCCGCCCCGGAGGTGGGGCCGCCCGGGCACGTGGAGACGGACGCGGAGTTGACGGCGCGCTTCGAGCGCGACGCGATTCCGCTGCTTGACCAGCTCTATGGCGGCGCGTTGCGCATGACCCGCAATCCTGCCGACGCCGAGGACCTGCTGCAGGAGACGATGGTGAAGGCCTACGCCGGATTCCGTTCGTTCCGCGAGGGCACCAACCTCAAGGCGTGGCTGTACCGCATTCTGACCAACACCTACATCAACAGCTACCGCAAGAAGCAGCGGCAGCCGTCGGAGTATCCGACCGAGGAGATCACCGACTGGCAGCTGGCGGCCAATGCCGAGCACACCTCAACCGGATTGCGGTCGGCGGAGGTGGAGGCCCTGGAGGCGCTGCCGGACACGGAGATCAAAGAGGCCCTGCAGGCGCTGCCGGAAGAATTCCGAATGGCCGTTTACTACGCGGACGTCGAAGGTTTTCCGTATAAAGAGATCGCCGAGATCATGGGCACGCCGATCGGTACCGTGATGTCCCGGCTGCACCGAGGCCGACGTCAGCTGCGGGAGTTGTTGGCCGACGTGGCCAAGGAACGTGGTTTTACCCGCGGTGAGCAGGCACACGAGGAGGTGTCGTCATGAGTGAGTCCTGCGGCCGGCCCAGCGAGCACGACGACCACGGCGCCTTCGGCTGTGCCGAGGTGATCGCCGAGGTATGGACGCTGCTCGACGGTGAATGCACGCCGGAGAAAAAGGAAAGCCTGCGCAAGCACCTCGAGGCATGCCCCGGATGCTTCCAGCACTACGGCATCGAGGAGCGGCTCAAGGCGTTGATCGCGACCAAATGCAGCGGTGAAAAGGCGCCCGACAGCCTGCGCGAGCGCCTGCGGCTGGAGATCCGCCAGACCACGATCGTCCGCGGAGAGTTTCAGGGCTGAAGCTCAGGCGTTGGGCCGCTTGCCGTGGTTGGCCTTGCTGTGCTTGCGGTCACGCTTCTTGCGGCCACGCTTGGCCATGATGGAACCCCGTTTCGTCTGGAAATCGTCGATGCAGGGCAGCGCGACGGCTGCCGGGTTGCCTCCCAGTATCTCATGCGATCGCCGACGCGCCCTCATCAGCCCGCGCGCCGCCACTCCGACCGCCCTTATGGTTCGATATACGCAGAAACGGCCGATACGAGTGGGGTGATGATGTCCGAGGAGGTTCGCGCCGAGATCGTGGCCAGCGTGCTCGAAGTCGTGGTCAACGAAGGCGACCAAATCGGCCAGGGTGACATCGTGGTGTTACTGGAATCCATGAAGATGGAGATCCCGGTCCTGGCCGAGGTCGCCGGAACCATCAGCCAGGTCAGCGTTGCCGTTGGCGACGTGATTCAGGCCGGCGACCTCATCGCCGTGATCAGCTAGCCGTCGGGCGTCACTTACCTGCATGTCCACTCTCGGTAATCTGCTCGCCGAGCACACGGTGCTCCCAGGCAACGCCGTCGATCACCTGCATGCCGTGGTGGGGGAGTGGCAGCTGCTGGCCGACCTGTCCTTCGCCGACTACCTGATGTGGGTGCGCCGTGACGACGGCGTGCTGGTGTGTGTGGCGCAGTGCCGGCCCAACACCGCCCCGACGGTTCTGCAAACCGACGCGGTGGACAGTGTCGTCTCGGCTGATCGGCTGCCGCTGGTCGCCGACACCTTCACCGGCGGTGTCGCCATGCAGGAAAGCGAAACGGGCGAACACCATTCGTGGGCCCGGCCCGAACATCGCGGCCTCCCCGGTGCGCTACGGCGGCCAGGTGGTGGCGGTGCTCACCCAGCATCAAACCGAGCTGGTTGCACAGCGCATGTCGGGCCACCTGGAAACCGCGTACCGGGAGTGCGCCGTCGATCTGCTCCACATGATCGCCGATGGCACCTTCCCGGACGTCGGCGACGTCGCCATGTCGCGCTCAACGCCGCGGGCGGGTGACGGCTTCATCCGGCTCGATGTCGAGGGTGTCGTCGCCTACGCCAGTCCCAACGCGCTGTCGGCCTACCACCGGATGGGCCTGACCAGCGAATTGGAGGGTCACAACCTCATCAAGGTCACCCGCCCGCTGATCTCGGACCCGTTCGAGGCGCAGGAGGTGGCCGAACACGTGCTCAACCTGCTGGCCGGCGGGTCGAGCATGCGAATGGAGGTGGACGCCGGCGGCGCCACCGTGCTGCTGCGGACGCTGCCGCTGGTGGTCCACGGTGAGAACGTCGGCGCGGCGATACTGATCCGCGACGTCACCGAGGTGAAGCGGCGGGACCGGGCGCTGATATCCAAGGACGCCACCATCCGCGAAATTCACCATCGGGTGAAAAACAATCTGCAGACGGTGGCGGCGTTGCTGCGACTACAGGCCCGCCGCACCGTCAACGCCGAGGGACGCGAGGCCCTGATCGAGTCGGTGCGCCGGGTGTCGTCGATCGCCTTGGTCCATGACGCGTTGTCCATGTCGGTGGACGAGCAGGTCAACCTGGACGAGGTCATCGACCGGATCCTGCCGATCATGAACGACGTGGCGTCGGTGGACCGGCCGATCCGGATCAACCGGGTCGGCGACCTGGGTGTGCTGGATTCCGACCGGGCGACGGCGCTGATCATGGTGATCACCGAATTGGTGCAGAACGCCATTGAGCACGCCTTCGACCCGTCGGCTACCGGTGGGTCGGTGACCATTCGCGCCGAACGCTCGGCGCGCTGGCTGGACGTGGTGGTGCACGACGACGGGCGTGGCCTACCCGAGGGGTTCAGCCTGGAAAAGTCGGACAGCCTGGGGCTGCAGATCGTCCGGACACTGGTGTCCGCGGAGCTCGACGGCTCCCTGGGGATGCGCGAAGGCTCCGATCGCGGCACCGACGTGGTGCTCAGGGTTCCGATCGGCCGAATGGGGCGGTTGCTGGTTTGAGCGCGCAGCAATACGGCCCCGATGAAATCGGGGCCGTAAAGCTGTTTAGCTGAGTTGTCAGACTCCGCTGCGGGCCTTCGTCCGGGCGTTGCGACGCTTGAGTGCACGTCGCTCGTCTTCGCTCATCCCACCCCAGACGCCCGAGTCCTGACCAGTATTCAGAGCCCATCCGAGACACTCTGTGGTCACCGGACACCGATTACAGACCAGTTTCGCGTCAGCGATCTGCGCGAGTGCCGGGCCGCTGTTCCCAACCGGGAAGAACAGCTCCGGATCCTCGTCACGGCAGACCGCCCTGTGGCGCCAATCCATTAGTTGCTACTCCTCACTAAGTGCGCAGCACTGCGCACGGGCATTTTTCTTCTTGGCTGTTGAGCGTGCGCAAGAAAGGTTTCCGTACCTCTGCATATTTCTGCATGCAACCTTTTGATCGTTTCACAGGCTCAACAGATGTCAATAGTGTTACGTGGGCCCGTGGGGTATCTCACTTTGCCGATCTCTTACCCAGGCCCTTACTCAGTTGTACTACACTAACTGCCGAATTTCGCCCCACATTTTTGTCGCGAGCATGTCACATCTTTGATGTCTGCAGGTCAGGGCGCTATTTTGGTGGCGGTGCAACTACCGCAAGAGCGGCTGGGACGGCCCGAAACGTCATGGTTTCGCGCAGCCCGAGGTATTCGCCGTCGTACTGGCAGGCGGCCGGGGTGGTCATCCTGGTGACGGTCACCTGGCTCACGTCGTCGTCCCGGATGAGCTGCTCGGCCTCCAGCTTCGGTCGCTTGGCCAGCAACTGGCGCAGCACCCGCAGGGTGGGGATCAGCTTCATACTGGTGAGCGCGAACACGCCGAGTCCCGACTCGAAGCTGCAGCCGGGGTTGGTGACCATCGGCCGGTCGTCGCTGTAGGTCCACGGGCTGGTGTTGGACACCCAGACGAAGTGCACGCCGGAAACCGGTTCGCCGTCCGGCATCTCCAAGATGAGGTTCGGCTCGCGGCGGCTGAACCTCACCGAGACGGGGGTCGCCACCCGCCAGTAGCGCAGTGGGGTGACCTTATGCCCCTTCTTCCGCTCCTCTTCGACCGCCCGGACCACCTCCGCGTCCACCCCCATGCCGGCGTTGACCAGCGCGTATATCTCTCCGCAGTCGATCAGGCTGATGCGGCGCCACTGCCGGTGGTGCTCATAGGAGTCCAGAAGGGCGATGAGCTGGTCGGTCGCGCCGGACGCGTCTCGCGGTATGCCCAGTGCCCTGGCCAGCACGTTCGCCGAGCCGCCAGGGATGATGCCCAGCGCCGGAACCGGTCCTGCCGGGGTGGAGCCGGGCCGACCGAGCATGCCGTTGACCACCTGGTTGACGGTGCCGTCCCCGCCGTGGACGACGACCAGTTCGAATCCGTCGGCGACGGCCTTGCGACCGAGCTCTTCCGCGTGGCCGGAGTAGTTGGTGGGCTCGATGGTGAGGTCAAGACGGTTGGTGAGGGCGTGTGCCACCAGCTGGTGGGCGCTCGGCGTGATGGTGGTGGCAATCGGATTGACGATCAACATGGCACGCATGACGCGCAAGCTTATGCGCGACGACGATGCGGGCCGGGACGGGCCGCTGAGGAGAAGCGCGATTGTGGGCGTGACGGGCGCGGGCGCTAGCCTTCACGGCGATTGTGTTTCGGGAGCAAGCGGACCGTCTGACTACGCTGGCGCTGTGACCGCCCGAGTCCCGTCCACCGTCCGTCGTGCCGGCTTCATCGTCGCGGCCCAGGGAGCCGCCGGGCTGGTGGTGGCCGCGATCCTGGTGGTCCGCGGCCTTGCCGGAGCCGACCAGCACGTCGTCAACGGACTCGGCACGGCGGCCTGGTTCGCGGTGATCGGCGGCGGGGTGCTGGCGGGTGGGCTCGCTCTGGTGGACCGGCAAGCGCTGGGGCCGCGGGCTGGCCGTGTTCACTCAGCTTTTGCTGCTGCCGGTGGCCTGGTATGCGGCGGTGGGCTCGCACCGGCCGGTATTCGGGATCCCCCTAGCGCTGGTGGCGCTGGTCACGTTGGGGTTGCTGTTCAGTGGGCCGGCGGTGCGCTGGGCCGCGGGACGTGATCAGCCAGGTTCGGCCAGTGCGGCCAGTTCCGGGCCGGACACCCGGTAGGTAGTCCACTCGGTCTGCGGCTGCCCGCCGACGCCGTCGTACAACGCGATCGCATCGGTGTTCCAGTTGAGCACCGCCCACGACAGCCGGCTGTAGCCGTTTCGAACGCATTCGGTGGCCAGGGCCACCAGCAACCCGCGGGCCAGGCCGCGACGGCGAAAGCGGGGCCGCACGTAAAGGTCCTCCAGGTAGATGCCCGCCACGCCGTCCCAGGTGGAGAAGTTCAGAAACCACAGCGCCATTGCGGCGATCTGGCCGTCGCTCTCGGCGACGTGCCCGTGCACCGTCGGGGAATGCTCGAAAAGCGCTGCAGCAATTTGTTTTTCGGTGACCGTGCACTCACCGGCGGCGTGCTCGAATTCGGCGAGCTGGTGAATCATCGCGGTGATGTCGGCAACGTCGTCCGGTGTGGCGCGGCGGATCTGCTCAGTCACTGCTGCACTCCCAGCGCTTTCAATATCGTCGCGAATTTCGTTGTGGTTTCCGCGACTTCGTCGTCGGGATCGGATTCGGCGACGATGCCGCCGCCGGCGCGGGCCAGTGCCGTCCGGCGGTCGGCCGACAACTCGGCGCACCGGATCGACACCACCCAGTAGCCGTCACCGCGCCCGTCGCACCAGCCCACCGCTCCGGCGTAGAAGCCGCGGTCGCCCTCCAAAACGGCGATCAACTCGGTGGCCTGATCGGTGGGCACCCCGCCGACCGCCGGCGTGGGGTGCAGTGCCAGCGCCAGATCGATTGCGCTCGTTGAGGTATCGCGCAGCCGGCCGAGGATCGGGGTGCACAGGTGCCAGACCGCCGCGGTGCGGCTCAGTTGCGGTTCCGCGGCGATCGTCAACTCGTCACACAGTGGCTCCAGCGCGGCGCGCATGGTGTCGATCACCAGTTGATGCTCGTGGCGGTTCTTGTCGGATCCGGCCAGCGCGGCGCCGTTGGCCGCGTCGATGTCGGGGTCGGGCGAGCGTGGTGCCGATACCGGCGAAGGGCCGGCACACGACCTGCTCGCCGGATCTCGCGACCAGCAGTTCCGGACTGGCGCCCACCAGCGCCGCCCCGGCGTAGTCCGCGCCGGCCGCGCTCAGGTCGGCGAGGAAGCCGTATGCAGTCGGGTCAGCGTCGAGCAGCCGTCGCAGGATGACACGACCGTCCAGCGGCGCGTCGGCGGACAGCTGCAAGGCGCGGGCCAGCACCACCTTACGTAGCGAGTTGTCCGGTGCGGCAAGCCGATTGCGAGCGCGACTGATGCGGTCGCGATGCTCGTCGCTGGGCGGGACAGCGGTGTCGATGCGCACTGCCGGCAGCGGTCCGGTCGGCCAGTCGGGCAGTGCGTCGAGGCGCCGCAGCGTATCCGGGGCCAGCAGCGCGGCTGGCTGGTTCACGTCGAAAGGCAACGCGCCCAACACTATTGACGTCTCTCCCGAACGCAGCGCAGCCTGCGCCGACGGGATGTCGTGGTAGCGGTCGCGGGCCCGGTCGGCGATCAGGGTCCCCCGCGGCCCGCTCAGCGCGAAAGCCGGTTCGGCGTTCACGCCGTTGATCGGCCTGGGATGCAGCTCAATCCGAGCTGACCGAGCTGTCGGTTGCCGTGCTCGAACCCGCAGATCGCGATGGTCGCGGTGGGCATTCCGAAGCGGCTGCCCTCGGTAAGCCCCAGCTCCACCCACCGGGTGATCACCGCACGGGAGAAATGGCCATGGCTCGACGAAGAGCACGTCGCGCGACTCCATGTTCTCCAGTGCCAGAGCGATGGCGCGGTCGGCGCGATCGCTGACCTGCGCGACGCTTTCCCCGCCGGGACATCCGTGCGTCCACACCAGCCAGTCAGGATCGGATTCGTGGATCTGCGGGGTGGTCAGGCCCTCGTAGTCGCCGTAGTCCCATTCGGCGAGCAGCGGCGATGACCTCGATCGATGATGAGCCCGGCCAAGTCGGCGGTGACCAGGGCCCGGCGTCGCGGGCTGCAGATCACGAGCGGGTTGTTGAGGTTGAGATCGCCGAGCACGACCCCGGCGAACTCGGCCTGCTCCCGGCCGGTAGCGGTCAGCTCGATGTCGGTGCGGCCGGTGTGCCGTCCCGATTTCGACCACTCGGTCTCCCCGTGGCGAAACAGCACCAGCCTATGGTTGTGAACGCCCATGCCCGCGATTCTGCCCGAGACACGCCGAGAGCCGTGCCGGGCCCGCCACCCGAACGGGACAGCGGGGTCCGTGCCAGGATGGGCACTGTGAGTGACATGCGCGTACTGGCGGTGGCCAACCAGAAGGGCGGGGTGGCCAAGACGACGACGGTCGCGTCGCTCGGTGCGGCGATGGTGGACGAGGGGCGACGGGTATTGCTCGTCGACCTGGACCCGCAAGGGTGTTTGACCTTCTCGCTGGGCCAGGATCCCGACAAGCTGCCGGTCTCCGTCCATGAGGTGCTGCTCGGCGACGTCGAACCGAGCGCCGCCCTGGTGACGACGTCCGAGGGAATGACGTTGCTGCCGGCCAACATCGACCTCGCGGGTGCCGAGGCGATGCTGCTGATGCGGGCCGGGCGCGAGTATGCGCTCAAGCGGGCGCTGGCCAAGCTCGCCGAGCGATTTCGACGTGGTGATCATCGACTGCCCGCCTTCGCTCGGGGTGCTTACGCTCAACGGGCTCACCGCTGCGGACGAGGTGATCGTGCCGCTGCAGTGCGAGACGCTGGCGCATCGGGGGGTGGGTCAGTTCTTGCGCACCGTCGCCGACGTCCAGCAGATCACCAACCCGAGCCTGCGAGCTGCTGGGTGCCCTGCCGACGCTGTACGACTCACGCACCACCCACACCCGCGACGTACTGCTCGACGTCGCCGACCGCTACGAGCTGCCGGTACTGGCACCGCCGATCCCGCGGACCGTGCGTTTCGCCGAGGCCAGCGCGTCGGGCTCGTCGGTGCTGGCCGGGCGCAAGAACAAGGGGGCGCTGGCTTATCGCGACCTGGCGAAGGCGCTGCTCAAGCACTGGAAGACCGGCAAAGCCCTGCCCACCTTCACCGCGGACTGTGAGCTACGTGGGCCCGAAAGCGGCCACGATGGAGTCGCCGCGCTGCTCGATCACCTGCGAACCGGTGACCGCGGGAATCACAGCTGAGCTGCTCGGCCTGCCGGTCCACCGGGATATAGCGACTGGCCTCGCCGTTGACCGGGTCGTACACCCCGATCGCGCCGGTGACCGGCACCAGCAGCTGACCGGCCATCATCACCCCCGGGCCCAACGGCGCAGCGGTCTCGCCGGCCGCGATCGTGTAGCGCGCGGTCAGGTGGTCGCTTCCAACACCGCGGCGCATCCCCGGTCCACCAGGTGACCAGGTCTCCGCTCTGGACACCACCGACGACTGCCGACGGCGGGCCGGCCAGCAGCGTGCTCGACACCGTGGTGCCGGTGTCGTCGACCACGTCGATCGTCGCGGCTGTGGTGTCGGCAGGTATACCGCGGTGTGGTTCTGCGAGACCACCAGCACCCGCGCCCCGGAGTCGCTGGCCGCACCCCGGACCTGCACGTACCTGCTGTCGGGCTCGTCGTCTTCCTTGCCCGGGCGCAGCAGGACCAGCTTCAGGTCGGCTTCTGGTTCGCGCAGGCCTCGAGCACCGCGACCGTCGACGAACTGGCGGCGGCCGACATCCAGCGTGCAGCCGGAGTGCAGGCCCCGGTTGACCGGCTTCACCCGGGCGTCGGTCTCGCCGTAGGCCAGCATCCGAACCATGTCCGAGCGCCACATCTCCAGGCGGGTATCGCCCGCCGACAGCACCGTGGTGCCGTCGGAGGACAGCACGATCTGCTTATCGGCGTAGCGGTGCGGGCCGGGCCGCGGCGGCCGGTCGTCCGTTGATGGTGCTGACCTGGCCGCAGCCCCGGTCGTCCTGATAGACCGCGACGGCGTAGTGGTAGACCCAGGTCACCCCGCACAGGTCGGCGTCGCGGGAGTAGCTCCACTGGATCTGGCCCGTACCCGGGTCGCGGCCTTGCACCTCGCGCCCGTCGCCCGTGGCCACGGTGCCGGCCACCACGACCGGCACCCGGGTGCGCCGGGCTGGAGGCGGTCCAGAGCTGACGCAGCGTCGCGGGGACGTCCCGGGCCTGGGTCGGGGTGGGCGCGGCGGCCGTGGCCGGCCGGCTGATGGTGGCCCGGGCGTCGCTGGTCCACCAGATCAGCGACGCGGCCACCGCGACGACGACCGCGATCGCCGCGGCTGCCGCGAGTCGGTTTTGGTGCGGCGCTCCGGTCGGACCACGGAAGTGAGTATGCCGTCAGTTGGCTACCGCGGCGGAATCTGCCGGCTTGCGACGACGCCGCCGACGACGGGTGCTGCTGGTCGGCGCGCCGGTTCCGGCAGCGGGAGACGCGGCATTTTCGGGATCTCCGTCCGCGGTGGCGGCGGCGTTGTTCTCGGGATGGCCGGTGGCGGGTTTGCCGCCGCGGGTGCGCTTGCGCCGGTCGGGGCGACGAGCCGGGCGTTCCGAACTGTCGCTGCTGGCCTCGCGACGCTTGACCGGCGCCTTGCGGGGCGCGCCGACGCTGCCGCGGGCCTCGGCGGGGATGCCCAGCTCGGCCAGCAAATGCGGCGAGTTGGAGTAGGTCTCCGACGGGTCGGGGGAGCCCAGGCCCAGCGCCTTGTCGATCATCGCCCAGCGTTCCAGCTCGTCCCAGTCCACCAGGGTGACCGCGATGCCGGTGCGGCCGGCACGGCCGGTGCGCCCGATGCGGTGGACGTACATCTTGTCGTCCTCGGGGCACTGGTAGTTGATGACGTGGGTGATGTCGTCGATGTCGATGCCGCGCGCGGCGACGTCGGTGGCCACCAACACATTGATGTCGCCGGAACGGAATGACTTGAGCGCCTTCTCGCGCGCTATCTGCCCGAGATCACCGTGTACGGCGCCGACCGCGAAACCGCGTTCCTGCAGGTCGTCGGCCACCTTCTGGGCGGTGCGCTTGGTCCGGGTGAAGATCATCGTCGCACCCCGGCCCTCAGCCTGCAGGATCCGGCTGACCAGCTCCACCTTGTCCAGCGCGTGGGCGCGGTAGACGAACTGCTCGGTGGTGTCGTGCACGGCCAGAGAGTGCGGGGCTTCGGCCCGGATGTGGGTGGGCTGGACCATGAACGTGCGGGCCAGCGTGATGATCGGGTCCGGCATGGTCGCCGAGAACAGCATCGACTGCCGGTCGGCCGGGATCTGGCGCAGGATGCGCTCGATGTCGGGAAGGAAGCCCAGGTCGAGCATCTCGTCGGCCTCGTCGAGCACCAGCACCGACAACCCGCCCAACTGCAGGTGGCCCTGCTGGCACAGATCGAGCAGCCGGCCCGGCGTGCCCACCACGACGTCGACGCCCTTGTGCAGCGCTTCGAGCTGCGGCTCGTAGGCGCGACCACCGTAGATGGCAAGGACGGACAGCGGGCGCTGCGCGCCGTCTTCGTTCGTAGCTTTCAGGTACTTGGCGGCGGTGGCCAGGTCACCGGTGACCTGCAGGCACAGCTCACGGGTGGGGACCACCACCAGGGCCCGCGGTGCGCCGGTCAGCGGCCGCGTCGCGGTCTCGGACGTGATGCGCTGCAGCAGCGGTACGCCGAACCCGAAGGTCTTGCCCATGCCGGTGCGCGCCTGGCCGATGACGTCTTCGCCGGCGAGCGCGAGCGGCAGGGTGAGTTCTTGGATAGCAAATGGGGTTTCGATGCCCTTTTCGGTCAGTGCGCTGACGATTTCGTCGCGAACTCCGAGGCTGGCAAAGGTCATGGGGGTGGTGCTTTTGAGTGCGGTCATACGCGGGGTGTGAGCCTTTCGGTGACAGTAATCGAGTTGAGTCGGTACTTCGTCGTCTGTGTCGCGGTTCGCGCGCACGATTTCCGACTCCGATTACGTCGCCGAGGCCCGCTGCTAGTTCGGGGCGGGCCAGTTGCGTGCACGCACATTTCTTTTGCTTCAAAGGCAGTAGCAGCACAGATTCAGCCACTGCCTACTAAGCATGATACCTGGTAGCCCAGCACGCACCCGTGTTCCGTTGATCATGCCGACTAAAGTGTCACCATGCCTTCGCCATCCTCCGCCGACACCAACGACGAGGCGGCCGATTCGCCCAGGCCACAGCTGCCGGCGGATCATCCTGGCGTCAACGAATTGTTCGCACTGCTGGCATATGGCGAGGTGGCGGCGTTCTACCGGTTGACCGAAGAGGCGCGGATGGCCCCGAATCTGCGCGGCCGTATCTCGATGGCCAGCATTGCCGCCGCCGAGATGGGGCATTACGAACTGCTGCGTGACGCCCTGGAACGGCGCGGTATCGACGTGGTGTCGGCGATGTCGAAGTACGTCTCGGCGCTGGAGAACTACCACCGGCTGACCACCCCGAGCACATGGCTGGAAGCCCTGGTCAAGACGTACGTCGGGGACGCCCTGGCCGCCGACCTTTACCTGGAGATCGCCGGCGCGTTGCCCGACGAGATCGCTGACGTGGTGCGGGCGGCCTTGGCCGAGACCGGGCACTCCCAGTTCGTCGTCGCCGAAGTGCGGGCGGCGGTGACCTCCAGTGGCAAGCAGCGCAGCCGCCTGGCGCTGTGGTCGCGTCGGCTGCTCGGCGAGGCGATCACCCAGGCTCAGTTCCTGCTGGCCGATCACGACGAACTGGTCGATCTGGTGGTCTCGGGGGCGGGCGGTCTGGGTCAGCTGGGGGGTTTCTTCGATCGCCTACAACACACGCACGACCGCCGGATGCGCGAACTGGGCCTGGGATAAGCCGGGCTTAGCGAGTGCAGGTCGCCAGGGCGGAGTTGTTGGTCGACGCCTTGACCAGCTGACCCTGCGCGTTGACGATCGAGCAGTTCAGCTGGCCATAGATGCTGGTAGCGATCACCGATTCGGTCTGCACGCCCGGGTTGAGCACGACAACCTTCGTCCACGGCAACGCGACGTTGAATTCGGTCACCGGGAAGCCGCGCGCGTCCGTATAGGCGATGTTGACCAGGTCGAAGAGCTGCTTGGTACCCGTCACGCTGTAGACGATGGTGCGTGGATTGAGTGCGGCGCCCGGGGGAGCGGCCGTCGGTGCCGGGGCCGCGTTCGGCAGTCGGGTGGGCGGCGTTGCCGTTTTGGTCGGCGCGTTGCCGGGCGCCAGGGTGGTGACGGTCTCCGGCGGCAGTAGGGCACGGGACGAGGTCGGTGGCGCGCTGGGGGACATGCTGGGCGGCGCGCTGGTGCGGGGCGTTGCCGTCAGCGCCGTGCGGGGGGCGGGCACTCCGACGGTGGCCTTGGTGGTGGCGCTGTCTCCGCTGTTGATGATCACCGCGGTAGCGACGGCGCCGATCGCGACGACGGCGCCGACGAACAGGGCCACCGGGCGCCACCGGCGGTCGGCAGGCCACGCCCATTCCTCGTCGACTTCGTCCTCGACGCGGTCCCAGCTGTCGGTGTCGGTGTCGGTGTCGAAATCCTCCGCGTGGCCGTTTGCGCAGGCTTCATGTTCCGGGTACTCCCGGAGGTCCCGGACGATGTCGTAGAGGGTGTCACGGATGTTACTGATGGTGCCGATGTTATCGACGTGAACGGCGCGACGCCGGGGACGAGCGGGGCCTCAACCGAATCGTGATGGGTTTGTTCACTAACCGCGAACTGCCGGTATGGGGGCGGGGCGCGGTGCGGGTCCGACCCGTCCACTAGCCTGCTGCTGAGACGCCTGCGACGAAAACGCCAACGGAAGGGGCCCCCGTGGAGGTCAAGATCGGTATCACGGACAGTCCGCGCGAGCTGGTGTTCTCCAGTACGCAGACGCCCGGTGAGGTCGAAGAACTCGTCGGCGCCGCGCTGCGCGACGAGTCGGGTCTGTTGGGCCTGAACGACGAGCGCGGCCGGCGCTTCCTGATCAACCCGGCCAAGATCGCCTACATCGAGATCGGCGTCGCCGACGCGCGCCGGGTGGGTTTCGGAGTCGGCGCGGAGGCCGTGTCCAAAGCCTCCAAAGCCGAAGCCAAAGCCAAAGGCTAGGAGCGGGCCAGCGGCACGTGCGACAAGCCGCCCCAGGCGAACTGCACGGTGCCCTCGACCGCGTCGGACTTCGATATCGGACGATCGGAGTCCAGCCAGTACCGGGCGCAGTCGACGCTAATGCCGACCAGTCCCACCGCGATCATCCGCGCGCGGTGCGGGTCCAGGCCCGAGTCTTCGGCGATGAGTGCGAAGACCGCGTCGATGCACGATTCGGTGGCCGCCCGCACCTGCGCGGCGACCTCGGGTTCGGTGACGTAGTCGTTCTCGAAGATCAGCCGGTAGCCCTGGCTGTCGTGCTCGATGAAATCGAAGAACGCCTGCACCGCGCAGTACAGCCGTTGCCGGTTGTCGGTGGTGCGCCCCAGAGCCTGCTGCACGCCGCAGACCAGGTTTTCCACATGCCGATTCAGGACCGCCAGATACAGTTCCAACTTGCTCGAAAAGTGTTGATACAGAACCGGCTTGCTCACCCCGGCGCGGTCGGCGATCTCGTCCATACCGGCCGCGTGGTATCCGCTTTCGACGAAGACGTCGCTGGCGACGATCAGCAGTTGGCCGCGACGCTCGTCGCGGGGCAACCGGTTACCCCGGCGGTTGGAGACCGGAGCGCCTTCAATCGGCCGCACACCGTCGGCCGATCTGACGGCACGTCGCTGGCACCGTCTTGGCTAGATCGCTCATCGTCCTCAATCTGATCGCATCGGCCTGGCGACCGTTTTGCCATCCCCGCGGCCGCACTGTTACTTGCCATGACCTTACTACCTGCGGACTACCTGGGGTGTTAGGTCGATGTGAAGCAGGCCGGCGGGTTTTTCGGGCGCGCCAGGGCTGGTTGCCCGCAGCTACTGTGCCATCCTGGGAAAATGACGTCCCAGTGGCCGCCCCGCGGTACCGGCCGTGCGCCGGTGCTGCGTGACGACTGGCGGGAGCCGCTGCGGGCCCAGCGTGACCCACTCGGTCAGAGCGCCGGGCGGGTTCGCGCGGATCGGGACCGGCCGCGGCAATGGCGCAAGCAAACCTGGCTGGGACGCTTCGTGTCCACCTACGGGTGGCGGGCCTACGCGCTGCCGCTGCTGACGGTGCTCACCTTTGTCGTGGCCTACCAGACGGTGACCGGGACCAGCACGCCCAAGCCGGCGGCTCACTCGATCAACAAGGAGCCGCCCACCATCGGTGCGGTGGGCACGTCGATCATCGACACGCCGCCGCGCGGCCTCGTGGCGTTCGACGCGAACCTGCCGGCCGGAACGCTGCCCGACGGCGGGCCGTACACCGAGGCCGGGGACAAGACCTATCGCGTCATTGCAGGAACGACACCGCAAATTGGTCAGGGCACCGGCAAAGTGTTCCGCTACACCGTCGAGATCGAGAACGGTCTGGACCCGAACATGTACGGCGGCGACACTGCCTTCGCTCAGATGGTGGACATGACACTGGCCAATCCCAAGGGCTGGACTCACAATCCGCAGTTCGCCTTCATCCGGATCGACTCGACCAGTGCGAGCAAGCCCGATTTCCGCATTTCGCTGGTGTCGCCGGTTTCGGTGCGGGAGGGATGCGGCTACGAGTTTCGGCTCGAGACGTCCTGCTACAACCCGTCGTTCGGATCCGATCGCCAGTCGCGGGTCTTCATCAACGAGGCGCGCTGGATCCGCGGAGCCGTTCCGTTCGAGGGTGACATCGGCTCGTACCGGCAGTATGTGATCAACCACGAGGTGGGCCACGCCATCGGGTATGTGAAGCACGAGCCGTGCGATGCGCAAGGTGCTTTGGCGCCGGTGATGATGCAGCAGACGTTCTCCACGGCCAACGACGACGGGGCCAAGTTCGACCCCGACCAGGTCAAGGCGGACGGTAAGACGTGCCGGTTCAATCCGTGGCCGTTCCCTATCGCCTAGCAGTCTCGGGAGATGTCCGGTGTCGACTACATTGCCGCCTCTTGTGGAACCCGCCGCCACGCTGAGCCGTGCGGAGGTGGCCCGTTACAGTCGCCACCTGATCATTCCCGACCTGGGCGTCGACGGGCAGAAGCGGTTGAAGAACGCCCGCGTGCTGGTGATCGGCGCCGGAGGGCTCGGATCACCGACGCTGCTGTATCTGGCGGCCGCCGGCGTCGGCACCATCGGGATCGTCGACTTCGATGTCGTCGACGAGTCCAACCTGCAGCGTCAGATCATTCACGGCACGGACGACGTCGGGCGGTCCAAGGCCCAGTCGGCGCGTGACTCGATCGTGGCGATCAATCCCTTGATCGAGGTGCGGCTGCACGAGTTCAGGCTCGAGGCTGACAACGCCGTCGACCTGTTCAGCCAGTACGACCTGATCCTGGACGGCACTGACAACTTCGCCACCCGGTACCTGGTCAACGATGCCGCGGTGCTGGCCGGCAAGCCCTACGTGTGGGGTTCGATATACCGCTTCGAGGGCCAGGCATCGGTGTTCTGGGAGGACGCACCGAACGGACTGGGGCTCAACTACCGGGATCTGTACCCCGAGCCGCCGCCACCTGGCATGGTGCCGTCCTGCGCCGAAGGCGGTGTGCTGGGCATCATCTGCGCCTCGATCGCGTCGGTGATGGGTACCGAGGCGATCAAGCTGATCACCGGCATCGGCGAGACTCTGCTGGGCCGGTTGATGATCTACGACGCCCTGGAAATGAGCTATCGCACCATCAGGATCCGCAAGGACCCGACGACGCCGAAGATCACCGAGCTGATCGACTACGAACAGTTCTGCGGCGTGGTGTCCGAGGATGCCGCCGCGGCGGCGAGCGGATCCACCATCACGCCGCAGGAACTGCGCGCGATGATGGACGCCGGCAAGAAGCTGGCCCTGATCGACGTCCGCGAGCAGGTGGAGTGGGACATCGTGCACATCGACGGAGCCCAACTGGTGCCGAAGGGACTGATCATTTCCGGTGAGGGGCTGGCGCAGCTGCCGCAGGACCGCACCGCGGTGCTGTACTGCAAGAGCGGGGTGCGCTCGGCGGAGGCGCTGGCCGCGGTGAAGCAGGCCGGGTTCTCCGACGCCGTCCATCTGCAGGGCGGCATATTGGCGTGGGCCAAGCAGATGCAGCCCGACATGGTCATGTACTAGCCGAATCCCGGGTTCGGCTCTACTAGGCTGACCGCTGTGACTGTCGAGCCGCCGCCCGAGCACGTATTGGCGGCGTTCGGTTTGACCGGCGTCCAGCCCGCCCCCCTGGGGGCCGCTTGGGAAGGCGGCTGGCGATGTGGCGAAGTCGTGTTGTCGATGGTGGCCGACAACGCCCGCGCGACCTGGTCGGCCCGGGTACGTGAGACGTTGTTCGTCGACGGCGTGCGGCTGGCCCGTCCGGTCCGTTCCACCGATGGCCGATACGTGGTTTCCGGATGGCGGGCGGACACATTCGTCGCGGGCACCCCGGAAGCCCGCCACGACGAGGTCGTCTCGGCTGCGGTACGCCTGCATGAGGCCACCGGCAAATTGGAACGCCCGCGGTTCCTGACCCAGGGGCCGACCGCGCCGTGGGCCGATGTCGACGTCTTCATCGCCGCCGACCGCGCGGCGTGGGAGGAACGGCCGCTGCAGTCGGTCCCTCCCGGCGCGCGGACGGCGCCGGCGTCCGCGGACGCCGAACGATCCGTCGATTTGATCAATCAGCTTGCGACGCTGCGCAAGCCGACCCGCAGCCCTCATCAGCTGGTGCACGGAGACCTGTACGGCACAGTGCTCTTCGCCGGCACCGCACCCCCCGGCATCACCGACATCACCCCGTACTGGCGGCCCGCATCGTGGGCGGCCGGTGTGGTGGTCGTCGACGCCCTGTCGTGGGGGGAGGCCGACGACGGCCTCATCGAACGGTGGAGTGCGTTGCCGGAGTGGTCACAGATGTTGTTGCGCGCGTTGATGTTCCGGCTGGCGGTGCATGCGTTGCACCCGCGGTCCACCGCCGAGGCGTTTCCGGGTCTGGCCCGCACCGCGGCAATGGTCCGGATGATTCTCTAATCCTCGAACTCGTGGCGGACCTCGCTCAGCGCGATCCGCCCGTCGACCGACAGCACTCCCTCCGCGCGCAGCAGCTCCAGCTGCCGCGTGGTCAGGTGCGCGGCCGGTCGTCCGGACGCGGTGATCACCCGGTGCCAGGGCAGATCCGCGGAGTCGGTACGCATGATCCAGCCGACGATGCGCGGACTGGAAAGCCCTGCCACAGAAGCGATGTCACCGTAGGTCGACACTCTGCCCGATGGGATGGCCGCGACCAGCGAACGCACCCGCTCGATCTGCTCCTCAGTCACCGCTGTCATGGCTACTGCGTGTTCAGGCGCTTGCGGACCAGTGCGGCAACGTCGTCGGGCCTGGCGTGCGGCACCATGTGGTCACATTCGTAGTCCAGTAGCTCGAAATCGTCGCCCAACCGCTCGCGCAGTCCGGTGACCAGCCCGTCGCTGACATATTGCGGCGAAGTCCATTTGGCCCGCACCAGCGTCGTCGGCACCCCGGTCGGCGGCAGCACGACGTCACGCGCCAACTCGCTCCAATAGGACATCATCGCGGGCAGACTGATCCGCCAGCCGTACCGCCCGTTGGGCAGCTGCACCAGGTGTTCGTCGACGTCGGCATCGAGCACCGCCGGATCCACGTCCGCCCACACTCCGCCGCCCTTCTCCTGGCGTGCCTCAGACCGCTCGGCATAGTCCGGGGAGGCGAACATCGCCTCGGCTATCTCAGCCATCCATCGCCCGTCCAAACCGATCGCCGGATCGAGCAGCAACAACGACGCCACCAGTTCAGGCCGGGCCGCCGCCAGATGCATCGCCACTGCACCGCCGAACGAATGCCCCACCACCAGCACCGGCGCGTCAGCCGCGGCCTCGAGCAACGCCACGAGCGCGGTGACGTTGGTGTCGATGGTCCACGGTGCGGCCCACGACGAGCGGCCATGCCCGATCAGATCGGGTGCGGCCACCGCGATTTCGGGTACGTGATCCGCGAAGTGCTGCCAGCGCCGCCCGTGGCCGGTCAATCCGTGCAACGCCAACATCTGGATCGGGCCGGACGGCCCGAAGCGGTGCACATGAAGGGTCACGCCTCGATGATGCCAGTCCGCGTCAGACGCCCGTCACGCCTGGTGACGGCGACTTGTCGGACCGCCGTGGTTGCATGCGGCCTATGGCGATGCACTGGGGTCCCGAGGCGCGGGAGGTTCTGCAGCCCGGGTTGCGCGGGCAGGTGCGTGTCCTTGGTGGACCCGGCACGGGTAAGAGCAGCTTGCTGGTCGAGGCTGCGATCGCGCATATCGCTGCGGGCGTGGCGCCGGAATCTGTTCTGCTGCTGACAGGTTCGGGCCGGATCGGGATGCGGGAACGCAGCGCGTTGACGACTGCCCTGCTCGGGATCGAGTCGGGCGGCAGCCGTGCGTGAACCGTTAGTGCGCACGCTGCACAGCTACGCCTACGCCGTGCTACGGCGGGCCGCCGAACGGGCCGGCGATCCGCCGCCGCGGCTGCTCACCAGCGCCGAACAAGATGCCATCATCCGGGAACTGTTGGCCGGCGACGCCGAAGACGGCAACTGGTGGCCTGAGCACCTGCTGCCCGCGCTGCGCACCGCGGGATTCGCCAATGAATTGCGAAACCTGTTGGCGCGCTGCGCGGAACGCGGTGTCGACCCGCATCAGCTGGAGCGGCTCGGACGTCGTTGCGGCCGCCAGGAGTGGACCGCGGCCGGTCGATTCGCCCAACAGTACGAACAGGTGATGCTGCTGCGCGCGGCGGTGGGCACGGCGGCCCCGCAGGCGACCGCGCCGGCCTTGGCCGCCGCCGAACTGGTCGGCGCAGCGTTGGAGACCTTCGCGGTCTATCCCGAGTTGCTGACCGCCGAACGCGCCCGGGTCCGGGTGTTGCTGGTCGACGACGCCCAGCAACTCGATCCGCAAGCGGCGCATCTGGTTCGGGTGTTGGCGGCCGGTGCCCAAACCGCTCTGATCGCCGGCGACCCGAACCAGGCGGTCTTCGGCTTCCGGGGCGGCGAGCCGGCCGGGTTGCTCGGTCTCGACGGCCCGTCGGTGACGTTGACCCAGTCGCATCGCTGCGGCCCCGCCGTCGCCCGCGTGGTCAGCGGTATCGCCGGCCGACTGCCCGGCACCAGCCGCGGCAGGCGCATCGAGGGCACCGGAAGCGACGAGGGAGCCGTCACGGTGCGCCTGGCCGCCTCGGCGCATGCGGAGACAGCGTTGATCGCCGATACCCTGCGACGCGCGCATCTTGTCGACGGCGTGCCGTGGTCGCAGATGGCGGTGATCGTCCGGTCGGTGCCCCGGGCGGGCGCCCGGTTACCCCGTGCCCTGGCCGCCGCCGGGGTGCCGGTCGCGATACCCGCGACCGGCGGGTCCCTGTCCGAGGAGCCGGCGGCCCGCGCGTTGCTCGCCGTCCTGGCCGCCACCGCCGACGGACTGGACGGTGATCAGGCGCTGGCGCTGCTGTCCGGGCCGATCGGCCGCGTGGACCCGGTCTCACTGCGGCAGCTGCGCCGGACGTTGCAGCGTGGTCGGGCCGGAGACTTTCCTGATCTGCTGGTGGAGGCGCTCAGCGGCGACAAGCCGTTGTCCGGGCCGCAGTCGGGCGCGCTGCGACGGTTACGGGCGGTGTTGTCCGCCGCCGCCCGGTGTCACCGCGACGGCCAAGACCCGCGCTACACCCTGTGGGCGGCGTGGCACCGCAGCGGCATGCAGCGGCGCTGGCTGGCAGCCATCGAGCGGGGCGGGTCGGCGGGAGCCCAGGCCGCGCGGGATCTGGAAGTGGTAACCGCGTTGTTCGACGTCACCGACGCCTACGTGTCGCGTACGTCGGGGGCATCGCTGCGCGGACTCATCGAGCACGTCGAGGCGTTGCAGCTGCCTCCCGCCAACCGTGCGTCGGGTTCGCAAACCCAGCAGGTCAAGGTGCTCAGCGCACACGCGGCGCTGGGACAGGAATGGGACCTGGTGGTCATCGCCGGGTTGCAGGACGGGTTGTGGCCCAACACGGTCCCGCGCGGCGGCGTGCTGGCCACCCAGCGGCTGCTCGACGAACTCGACGGTGTCAGCGGTGCCGCGTCGGTCCGGGCGCCGCTGCTGGCCGAAGAGCGTCGGTTGCTGGTCGCCGCGATGGGCCGGGCCCGGCGCAAGTTGGTGGTGACGGCGATCGACAGTGATACCGGCGGCAGCGGCCAGGAGGCTGCGTTGCCGTCGCCGTTCTTTTTTGAGATCGCACAGTTCGTCAACGGAGAAACCGTTGTGGCGCAACCTGTTTGCGCGCCGCGCGTGCTGTCGACCGCCGCGGTGGTGGGCCGGTTGCGGTCGGTGGTGTGTGCGCCCGACGGCGCGGTCGAGGAGGCCGCTCGCGCGTGTGCGGCAATGCAGTTGGCCCGCCTCGCCGAGGCCGGGGTGCCGGGCGCCGATCCGGCCGGATGGCACGGGTTGGTCCCGGTCAGCACCAGCGCTCCGCTGTGTGGCAGCGACGATGTCGTCACGTTGACGCCGTCTACCCTGCAGACCCTCACCGACTGCCCGCTGCGCTGGCTGGCCGAACGGCACGGCGGAACCAACCCACGCGAGCTGCGCTCGGCGATCGGTTCGGTGATGCACGCGCTGATCGCTGAACCCGGCAAGACGGAATCCCAACTGCTGGCCGAGTTGGACCGGGTGTGGCAGCACCTGCCGTTCGACGCCGACTGGCATTCGGCCAACGAACTCGCCCGGCACCGCGTCATGATCCAGGCATTCCTCGAGTGGCGAGCGCAGACGCGCGCCGAACTGACTGAGGTCGGCGTCGAAATCGAGGTCGACGGCGTCCTGGGGACACCGCGCAGCGACGGGGGACAGGTGCGGTTGCGTGGCCGGGTCGACCGCCTTGAGCGTGACGCCGCCGGCCGGCTGGTGATCGTCGACGTCAAGACGGGAAAGACGCCGGTCAGCAAGGACGACGCCCAGCAGCACGCTCAGTTGGCGATGTATCAGCTGGCCGTCGCTGAGGGCATGATCCCGGCTGGTGACGAGCCCGGCGGAGCGCGGCTGGTCTATCCCGGCAAGACGGGAGCGGCAGGTGCCACCCAACGAGAGCAGGACCCGCTCACCCCGCAGGCCCGCCAGCACTGGCGCGACCTGGTCCGGCAGGCCGCTGAGGCGACGGCCGGGCCGCAGTTCATCGCCCGGCGCAACGACGGCTGTTCACACTGCCCGCTGCGGCCGTCCTGCCCCGCACACGACGGGTGCGCCCAATGAGCCCGCGTTACAGCCCCGCCGAATTAGCCAGTGTCCTAGGCGTTCTCCCGCCCACCGAGGAACAGGCGGCGGTCATTGCCGCACCGCCGGGCCCGCTGGTGGTGATCGCGGGCGCTGGGGCCGGAAAGACCGAGACCATGGCTGCGCGGGTGGTGTGGCTGGTCGCCAACGGCTACGCCGAACCCGGCCAGGTGCTCGGCTTGACCTTCACCCGCAAAGCCGCCGGTCAGCTGCTGCGCCGGGTGCGGTCGCGGCTGGCGCGCCTCGCCGGTGTGGGCGTGGGGCCGGGTGAAGGTGCGCCGACGGTCAGCACCTATCACGCCTTCGCCGGCTCGCTGTTGCGGGAGTACGGCCTGCTGCTGCCCGTGGAACCCGACACCAGGTTGCTCACCGAAACCGAGCTGTGGCAGCTGGCTTTCGATGTCGTCAACGGCTACCAGGGCGAATTGGAGACCGACAAAACGCCGGGCGCCGTCACCGGCCTGGTGCTGCGGCTGTGGGGCCAGCTCACCGAACACCTCGTGAACACCGACCAGCTCCGCGACACCCATCTGGAGTTGGAAAGGCTGGTGCATACCCTGCCGGCCGGACCGTATCAACGCGATCGGGGTCCCAACCAATCGCTCCTGCGCATGCTGGCCACCCAGACCCGGCGCACCGAGTTGGTGCCTCTGCTGGATGCGCTGGCCGAACGCATGCGCGCCGCCAGAGTGATGGACTTCGGCATGCAGATGGCGTCCGCGGCGCGGCTGGCGGCGAGATTCCCGCAGGTGGGACAGGACCTGCGCAGCCGCTACCGGGTGGTGCTGCTCGACGAATACCAGGACACCGGGCATTCTCAGCGCGTTGTCCTGTCGTCGCTGTTCGGCGGCGGTGTCTGTGATGCTGGGGGAGACGAGCTGGCGCTGACGGCGGTCGGCGACCCGATCCAGTCGATCTACGGTTGGCGCGGCGCCTCGGCGACCAACCTGCCGCGGTTCACCACCGACTTCCCGCTGTCGGACGGTTCGCCCGCGCCGACGCTGGAGCTACGGACCAGCTGGCGCAATCCGCCCCGAACCTTGCACCTGGCCAACGCCATATCCGCCGAGGCGCGGCGGCGCTCGGTCGCGGTGCGCCCGTTGCGCTCGCGTCCGGACGCGCCGCCGGGCACCGTCCGCTGCGCGCTGCTGCCCGACGTGGCGGCCGAGCGCGACTGGATCGCCGATCACCTACAGGAGCACTACCGCGCGGCCCGCGACCAGGAGGTCGCGCCGCCCACCGCCGCGGTACTGGTGCGCCGCAACGCCGACGCCGCGCCCATCGCCGACGCGCTGCGCACCCGCGGGATTCCCGTGGAAGTCGTCGGTCTGGCGGGCCTGTTGTCCGTTCCCGAGGTCGCCGACGTGGTGGCCATGCTGCGCCTGGTCGCCGACCCGACGGCCGGCGCCGCCGCGATGCGGGTGCTCAGCGGTCCGCGTTGGCGCCTCGGCGCCCGCGATATCGCCGCGTTATGGCGGCGCGCTCAGGATTTGGGCGGTGCGGAGCGGGCGACCGAACCGCTCTCAGCCGAGTCGATCGCGAAGGCAGTCGGTCCCGACGCCGATGTCGCCTGCCTCGCCGACGCCATCTCCGACCCCGGCCCGCCCGGCGGCTACTCGGCAGCCGGATACCCGCGGATCGCGGCCCTGGCCGCCGAACTGACAGCGCTGCGGGGGCACCTCGGTTACTCCCTGCCCGACCTGGTCGCCGAGGTGCGCCGCGTCCTGGGTGTCGACTGCGAGGTCCGTACGAGGGCCACCGGGAAGGCCACCGGGGAATGGTCCGGCGCCGAGCACCTCGACGCCTTCGCCGACGAGGTCGCCGGATATGCCGAGCGGGCCGGTGCGTCAACTAAGGCGTCGGTCGCCGGACTGCTCGCGTACCTCGACATCGCCGCGGACGTGGAGAACGGTTTGACACCCGCACAGCCGATCGCCGCTCGCGACCGGGTCCAGGTGCTCACCGTGCACGCCGCCAAGGGCCTGGAATGGCAGGTGGTGGCGGTGGCGCACCTGTCAGGCGGGACATTCCCGTCAAACGCATCGCGAAGCAGCTGGCTCACCGACGCGGGCGAACTGCCGCCGTTGCTGCGCGGTGATCGCGCCGCAGCCGGCGCGCTCGGCATCCCGGTCCTGGACACATCGGCCGTCACCAACCGAAAGCAGCTGTCGGACAAGATCTCCGAGCATCGCGACCAGCTCGATCAGCGACGCGTCGACGAGGAACGCCGCCTGCTCTACGTGGCTGTCACCCGGGCTGAGGACACTCTGCTGGTATCCGGACACCATTGGGGCGCCACCGGCGTCAAGCCGCGCGGACCGTCGGAATTCCTGTGTGAACTCAAGGACATCATCGAACGTTCCGAGCAGGCCGGTGAACCGTGCGGGATCGTCGAACAGTGGGCGCCGACACCGGCTGACGGCGAACGAAACCCATTGCAGGACAATGTAGTCGAAGGCCTTTGGCCCACCGACCCGTTGTCGCAACGGCGTAGCGATGTCGAACGCGGGGCCATGCTGGTCAGCACGGCGATGTCGTCGGAAGTCCAGCCAGCGGTCTACGACGGCGAAGGCTGGGCCGCCGACGTCGACGCGTTGCTGGCCGAGCGGGCGCGGGCCGCCCAACCGCTGCAGCGCACGTTGCCGAGCCAGCTGTCGGTCAGCGGGCTGGTGGATCTGGCGCGCGACCCCGACGCCGCAGCGCTGCGGCTGATCCATCGCCTCCCGACCCGCCCGGATCCACACGCATTGTTGGGCAACGCTTTTCACTCGTGGGTGCAGCAGTTCTACGGCGCTGAGCTGCTGTTCGACCTGGGCGATCTGCCCGGCGCCGCGGACTCCGACGTGGGCGACCCGCAGGAGCTGGCCGCCCTTCAGCAGGCTTTCGCCGCATCACCGTGGGCCGCCCGCACCCCGATCGCGGTCGAGGTGCCGTTCGAGATGCCGATCGGTGACACCGTGGTGCGCGGGCGCATCGACGCGGTGTTCGCCGACGCCGACGGCGGCGTCACCGTCGTGGACTGGAAGACCGGTGAGCCGCCCCGCGGCCATGAAGCCAAGCGCCACGCCGCGGTCCAACTCGCGGTGTACCGGTTGGCGTGGGCGGCGCTGCAGGGTTGCCCGGAAACGTCGGTGCGTACCGCCTTCTATTACGTGCGCAGCGGAGCCACCGTTCTGCCCGATGAGCTGCCTGATGCCGACGAGTTGACCGTGCTGCTGGACGACTCCGGTCGCCCTCGCACCCGCTGAGCGTGGTTACATGACTGCGTGGCGAAAGGTAGCTGGCGGCGGCTGCGGCGTCTCGATGAGAGATTGACCGTCCAACCCAGTTACGCGCTTGTCGGCGTGCTGCGCATCCCCCAGGGTCATGCCAGTCCCGCGCGGATCATCACCCGCCGGATAACCATCGCCCTGGTGGCGCTGCTGATCGGCGCCGTCACCGTCTACCTCGATCGCGACGGCTACCACGACGCGCAAGGCGACGGCCTGACGTTCCTGGACTGCTTGTACTACTCGGCGGTGACGCTGTCGACAACCGGCTACGGCGACATCACGCCGGTCTCCGAATTCGCGCGGGCGACGAACGTCCTGATCATCACGCCGCTACGTATCGCATTCCTGATCTTGCTGGTCGGGACGACCCTGGAGGTCGTGACCGAGACGTCTCGGCAGGCTTTCAAGATCCAGCGTTGGAGGAGCAGAGTGCGCAACCACACCGTCGTCATCGGCTACGGGACCAAGGGCAAGACGGCGATCACCGCCATGCTCAGTGACGAGGTGACCCCCAGCGAAATCGTCGTGGTCGACACCGACCGGGCGGCCCTGGAGCGGGCGGCGTCAGCCGGCCTGGTCACCGTCCACGGCGACGCGACGAAATCCGACGTGCTGCGGCTGGCCGGCGCCCAACATGCCGCCTCGATCATCGTCGCCACCAACCGCGATGACACCGCGGTGCTGGTCACGCTGACGGCGCGAGAGATCTCACCCAAGGCCAAAATCGTCGCCTCCATCCGCGAGGCCGAAAACCAGCATCTGCTGCAGCAATCCGGTGCCAACTCGGTGGTGGTGTCCTCCGAGACCGCCGGGCGGCTGCTCGGTCTGGCCACCACCACGCCCAGCGTCGTGCAGATGATCGAGGACCTGCTGACTCCCGATCAGGGTCTGGCCATCGCCGAACGCGAGGTGGAGCAGTCCGAGGTGGGTGGGTCGCCCCGGCATCTGCGCGACATCGTGCTCGGAGTGGTGCGCGGCGGACAGTTGCTCCGTATCGGCGCACCCGAGGTGGACGCCATCGAGGCCGGCGACCGGCTGCTCTACGTCCGCCACATGGCGGACGAACGATAGGGCCGCACGTGGACTTCCGGTTGCGCGACGTTCCGCTGTTGTCGCGCGTCGGCGCCGATCGCGCCGACCAACTGCGCACCGACATCGACGCGGCCGCGGCCGGGTGGCCCGATGCCGCCGTGCTGCGAGTCGATTCCCGCAACCAGGTGCTGGCCGCAGACGGCAAAGTGGTGCTCGGTCCGGCGGCCGCGCTGGGCGACGAGCCGCCGCCGGAAGCGGTGTTCCTGGGCCGCATCGAAGGCGGCCGTCACGTCTGGGCCATCCGGGGCGCGCTGAAGCCACCTGACGACGGAGAAGTCGAGGTGCTGGATCTGCGCCGGCTCGGACGCATCATCGACGACACCAGCAGCCAGCTGGTGTCGGCGGCGTTGGCCCTGCTCAATTGGCATGACAACGCCCGCTTCAGCCCCGCGGACGGCACGCCCACCAAACCGGCCCGCGCCGGCTGGGCGCGAGTCAACCCGCTCACCGGCCACGAGGAGTTCCCGCGTATCGACCCCGCGGTGATCTGCCTGGTCCACGACGGCGGCGACCGCGCGGTGCTGGCCCGCCAGGCGGTATGGCCGCAGCGGATGTTCTCGCTGCTGGCCGGATTCGTCGAGGCCGGCGAGTCGTTCGAGGTGTGTGTGGCCCGCGAGATCCGCGAGGAGATCGGCCTGACGGTGCGCGACGTGCGCTACCTCGGCAGCCAGCCCTGGCCCTTTCCGCGCTCGCTGATGGTCGGGTTTCACGCCCTGGGCGATCCGGACGAAGCCTTCTCGTTCAACGACGGCGAGATCGCCGAGGCTGCCTGGTTCACCCGCGACGAGATCCGCGCGGCGCTCGACGCCGGCGACTGGACCAGCGCATCGGAGTCGAAACTGCTGCTGCCCGGCTCGATTTCGATCGCCCGGGTGATCATCGAATCCTGGGCTTCAACGGATTGAGGGACTGTTACTTGATGCGGTCGGTGATGTTGTCCAGGATCGTGCTGGCGATCCGCTCCGCCGGTTCGATGCCCAACACGCCGACCGACATCAACACTGACTTCCGGGCCCGGTACTGGTGACTCCACCCGCTGTCGGTGATCCGCAGGCTCAGCGGGTCCGGCTTGTCCAGCTTGAAGTCATAATTCGGGTCGTGCAACGCGACGCACGCGTTCAGTGAGGCCTCCAGCTGATCGAGTGCCGAGCGGGCCGCCTGCGCGTCCGGGTAGATCGCCACGGCCTGACTGATCGAATCCGTCATGGTGCGTCCGCCCGGGTCGAGGTCGTCGGTCACTCCGCTGTAGCCCGCGCTACGAAACTCGGTCCAGCCGCTGGCGAAGGTGAGATCGCTGGTGCCGGCGGCCCGGCAGGGTCCGGGTGCGTTCACGTCGCCGGCCGGCGGATGGGTCAGGTTCGCATGCGCATGCGTGGTGAGTTCCTCGTAGTTGGCGATCCGGCGCACATCTTCGACACTGACGATCAGCGCGTCGACTCCCGTGGCCGCCGAAGTGCTCGGAGCGGCCGGGGTGTTCTGGTGTGAGCACGCGGTGACCGTGGCGAGCACACAGAACACGACAAAAACCGCCCGCCGGACCAGCGTCGCTGCCATGGTCCTCATCGTAAGGGCGACCGGACCGGGGAGTCGGCACCAATTGCGCTCCGTGTGGCGGAGAATTCAGCCGGCGAGCTTCGCTTTGACCTCACCTGCGCTCGGATTGGTCATGGTCGACCCGTCGGCGAACCTGACGGTCGGCACCGTGCGGTTGCCCCCGTTCACCGAGCTGACGAAATCCGCGGCAGCAGAATCCCGTTCGATGTCGACCTCGTCGTACGGGATGCCTTGAGCTTTGAGCGCCGTCTTGAGCCGGAAGCAGTAGCCACACCAGCTGGTCGTGTACATGGTCAGCGCAGCATTGGTCATGACTCGATAACGTAGCCCGACGATGAACCATTCCAGGCTCGGCCCGCCGAGAGACGTGACACGCCCGGTTTGTCGGCCGTCACTGCCAAGATGGACGCCATGCCGTTGATGGCCGATCCCTTGATCGCAGGGCTGGACGACGAGCAGCGCGAAGCCGTGCTGGCTCCGCGCGGCCCGGTCTGCGTGCTGGCCGGTGCCGGAACCGGCAAGACGCGCACCATCACCCACCGCATCGCCCAGCTCGTCGCCGGCGGTCACGTTGCCGCCGGACAGGTGCTGGCGGTCACCTTCACTCAGCGCGCGGCAGGTGAGATGCGCTCCCGGCTGCGCGCACTGGACGCCGCGGCGCGGGGCGGCTCACCGGTCGGCGCCGTGCAGGCGCTCACCTTCCACGCCGCCGCGCACCGCCAGCTGCGCTACTTCTGGCCGCGGGTGGTCGGTAACACCCGCTGGGAACTGCTGGACACCAAGTTCGCGGTCGTTGCGCGCGCGGCCAGCCGGTGCCGGCTCAACGTCAGCACCGACGACGTGCGCGACCTTGCCGGCGAGATCGAGTGGGCCAAAGCATCGCTGATCACCCCGGAGCAGTACGCGGGGGCGGTGGCGGGCGCCGGACGGGACACCCCGCTGGAGGCCGAGAAGGTGGTGGCCGTCTACACCGCGTACGAGGCACTCAAGGTCCGCGACGAGGACGTGACCCTGCTCGATTTCGACGACCTGTTGCTGCATACCGCCGCGGCGATCGAGAACGACGCCGCGGTGGCCGCCGAATTCCGGGATCGCTACCGCTGCTTCGTGGTCGACGAGTATCAGGACGTCACGCCGCTGCAGCAGCGGGTGCTGTCGGCCTGGCTGGGCGACCGCGACGATCTGACCGTCGTGGGCGACGCGAATCAGACGATCTACTCGTTCACCGGCGCGTCGCCCCGTTTCCTGCTGGACTTCTCGAGGCGCTTCCCCGACGCCACGGTGGTACGTCTGGAACGCGACTACCGCTCCACCCCGCAAGTCGTCTCGCTGGCCAACCAGGTGATCGCCGCCGCCCGGGGCCGCGTCGCGGGCAGCAAGCTGCAGCTGATCGGTCAGCGGGAGCCCGGCCCGGCGCCGTCGTTCCGAGAGCATCCCGACGAGCACACCGAGGCCGCCGCGGTCTCGGCCTCCATCGCCCAGCTGATCGAATCCGGTACTGCCCCATCGCAAATCGCGATTCTGTACCGGGTCAACGCGCAGTCCGAGGTCTACGAGGAGGCGTTGACCGAGGCCGGCATCGCCTACCAGGTCCGTGGCGGAGAGGGGTTTTTCAACCGCCAGGAAATCAAGCAGGCCCTGCTTGCGCTGCAACGTGCGGCGGACCGTGGTGTCGAAGGCACTTTGGCGGACGTCGTGCGCGGCGTCCTCGAGCCACTCGGGCTGACGACGGAGCCGCCCGCGGGCACCAAGGCCCGCGAGCGATGGCAAGCCCTGACCGCACTGGCCGAACTGGCCGACGACGAGGTGGCGCAGCGTCCCGGGCTGGAGCTGCCCGGGTTGGTTGCCGAGCTGCGGCTGCGGGCCGACGCCCGGCACCCACCGGTGGTGCAGGGCGTCACGCTGGCTTCCCTGCATGCGGCCAAGGGGCTTGAGTGGGACGCGGTGTTCCTGGTCGGCCTGGCCGACGGCACGCTGCCCATCTCGCACGCGCTGGCGCATGGCCCCGACAGCGAGCCGGTCGAGGAAGAGCGCCGACTGCTCTACGTCGGAGTCACCAGGGCCAGAATGCATTTGGCGCTCAGTTGGGCGTTGGCGCGGTCCCAGGGCGGTCGTCAGAGCCGCAAGCCGTCCCGGTTCCTCAACGGCATCGCCCCGCAGACCCGGGTGGACGCAGCACCCGGCAAGTCGCGGCGGAGCAAGGGTCCGGCACGCTGCCGGGTCTGCAACAAGGACCTCTCCACACCAGCGGCCATCATGCTGCGACGGTGCGAAACGTGCGCCGGGGACGTCGACGAGGAACTGCTGCTACAGCTCAGAGACTGGCGCCTGGCCGCCGCCAAGGAACAGAACGTGCCGGCCTACATCGTCTTCAGCGACAACACCCTGATCGCGATCGCCGAGCTGCGGCCCACCGACGACGCGTCCCTGATCGCCATCCCCGGTATCGGGGCCCGCAAGCTCGAACAGTACGGACCCGATGTGCTCGAACTGGTCCGCCAAGCCCGCTGAAACGCATATCCGCAGGTCAGAAAATCGGTTGCCGTCAACGGTGGTACCGTTTAGTCTCGAAACCGCATTTTGCCGGCTGCTGGTAGCGCACACGGAAGGAGGGTGGCTCGCGATGATCAACATCAATTGGTACGGCGTACGCACCGCCACCCGCCATGCCGCCGCTACGCCGGCGGCCGCGGGTAAGCACCGTGTCGCCGCCGCGACTGAAGCGTCCGTGAGGCTCAACGTAGAGACGTAAGTAGCCGAGTTTCGCCACATGGCCACGGACCCGAAGTCGATCCGTGGCCATCGTTGTCTCAGAGGGCAACTTCCCTGGTCCGGATCAGTGCAGAAAGACAGCCAACCGACCAGGAAGCAGGTGAAGTGGACATGTCGGCACTGACAGTCCCTAGACGGACGCAGCCGGCCCTGCCGTGTCATGCCGGTGATCCCGACCTTTGGTTTGCCGAAACCCCGGCCGACCTCGAGCGCGCCAAGACGCTGTGCGTGCACTGCCCGGTGCGGCGCCAGTGTCTGGCTGCGGCTCTGGAACGAGCCGAGCCGTGGGGCGTGTGGGGCGGCGAGATATTCGAGCGCGGCTCGGTTGTCGGCCGTAAGCGTCCGCGTGGGCGTCCCCGCAAGGAGGCCGCCTAAACGACCACGGCATCCGGCTCGGCGAAGCCGGGGATCAACTCCTCTGACAGTGCCTTGATCGGGACGTGCGCATCCAGCTGGCACAGGATCGCGGCCACAGATGCGATCACCCGCATCGGGATCGCCAGCTTGGGCGGCAGGTCCATCTGCCGCGCCGTCTTGATCTGGGCGACCGAGCGGTCGAATTGGCTCACCGTCATCCGCTGCAGCCACTTGCGGGTGTAGTGGAACACGTCGACCTCGATGGGTTCGACGTACTGGCGCAGCATTTCGTCGATATCGCGGACCGACACCTGCTGGCCCTTCTGGATGAACCCGACCTTCTCCATGGTCGGCAACAGCAGGTCGTAGTTCTTGTCGCGGGCCAACCGAATGGTCATCCCGAGCTCGATGGGATAACCCCCCGGCAACGGCGCCACGGCGCCGAAATCGATGACACCCATGCGCCCGTCGGGCATCAGCATGAAGTTGCCCGGGTGGGCGTCGCCGTGCAGCATTTCCAGCCGTCGCGGGGCGTCGAAGGTGAGTTCGAGCAGCCGAACGCCGATCAGGTCACGCTGTTCGGCGGTGCCGTGCCGGATGATTTCGGCCATCGGGATGCCGTCGATCCACTCCTGGATCACCACCTTCGGCGCGCTGGCCACCACATGCGGTATCACGAAGTGCGGGTCATCCTGGTACGCCTTGGCGAATTTGCGCTGGTTGTCGGCCTCCAGCCGGTAGTCCAGCTCCATTTCGGTGCGTTCGATCAGTTCCTCGACCACACCCTCGACATCGGCGCCGGGGGAGAGCTGCTTGAACACCCCGACCATCCGCTGCATCGTCTTCAGGTCGGCCCGCAACGCCTCGTCGGCGCCCGGGTACTGGATCTTGACGGCCACCTCGCGGCCGTCGGACCAGATGGCCTTGTGCACCTGGCCGATGCTGGCCGACGCGACGGGGGTGTCGTCGAACGAACTGAAGCGTTCCCGCCACTTGGTGCCCAGTTGCGCGTCGAGAACCCGGTGCACCTTGGCGGCGGGCAGCGGCGGAGCGTCCTTCTGCAGCTTGGTCAGCGCTTCGCGATAAGGCTCACCGAACTGCTCGGGGATGGCCGCTTCCATCACCGACAGCGCCTGGCCGACCTTCATCGCGCCGCCCTTGAGCTCGCCCAGGACGGTGAAAAGCTGGTTGGCCGCCTTTTCCATCAGCTCGGCGTTGACTTCGTCTTTCGACTTGCCGGTCAGCCGCTTACCGAAGCCGAGAGCCGCCCGGCCGGCCATCCCGACCGGGAGGCTGGCGAGCTTTGCATTGCGGGCGGCGCGGCCACGCTTGATGTCTGACACATACCCATCATCCACGACGGTCCGCGCATCGTCTGCACCGAATTGTTCTTTTCAGATATGTACTCTCTCCGGGTCGCGCATCCGTGTGACGCACCGATCCCCACGTCCAAAGGGTGGACCGCAACAGCCATGGCAGCCAAACAAACGCAGCACGACGCCGCCGACGCCTTGTACCGAGCAATCATCGAGACGCTGGACAGACACCGCAACGAGCGCACCCTGACTGAGGATGTGCTGGACGCCCTCGGCCGGGCTTACGCCTCGATCTCCTCATGCGTTCCGGAGCAGGGACGACTTGGGTAGAGCCGGGTGCAGCGGGTCGCCACCATCGGGACAGGCGGGCTCAACAACCGCACAACGGGTGTCGGGTCCACGGCCGGGCCATGATCGTGCTGGCATGCAGATCGAACTCCAAGGTGGCGTTGAGCGCCGCCGGGGGATCGGGATCCGGGCACTGCCTCCGCACCGCGGCGATCACCTGATTCACTTGGCTCAGTGCCAGCGCCGCCGTCGCCAGCATGGTGGCCCGGTCGGCCACGCCGACGGTGTCGCGCAGCTGAGCGGCGATGGCCGGCCACGCCGCGTCGCGGTCGCGGCGGTGTAAGTCGGCGCATCCCAGGCAACTGGTCACCCCAGGCAGGACCAGCGGTCCCACCAGGCCGATGCCGTCGCGAACCCGGACCGGAAGGTGTGCGACGCCGGCGCTGTGCAGGTCCCGCACGATGCGCGGATCGGCCACCAGGAAGTCGGTCAACACCACCAGGTCCACGGCGGCGGTGGTGACCGTTGCGTGTGGCTGACTGCTGTGCCCGGTCCGCACCCCCGAGGTGCGCAGGGCCTGCACCAGCAGGTCCGACAACGGACCTCGGCCGTGCACTCGGACGGATGCCGCCCGCCCGGTGGAAGTGCGGTCCCCGCGGGTGGCCACGCCGGCCTCGACCAGCCGGGTAACCAGATGCGTCAGGTCATCACGGTCCAACTCACCGGCCTGGCGCTGCAGCTCGGAGAGCGACACCGGCGACCGCATGCACCGCAGTAGGGCGGCCAGGCTCGGTGCGGTCAGGGCGCCGGGGGGACGGACCAGCACCGCCCGGCGGGGGTCCCAGCCCACCTGCACGACACCGTCCGGGCGCAGCAGCACCGGCATCGCCGGATCCAGGGCGTACAAGCTTGCGGAGGCCGGTGCCATGACATGTCACGGTGCCAGACCGGATGAGCACGCCGTGATCAGTTATCCACAGCACCAGGACCAGGATCGTCGCGGTCGAGCTCCGCGATCGCCTCGTCGATGCCGCTGGTGTCGCCACCGATGATCCGGTCGATGAACGCCGCGGGGTCGTCGAGGTCGTCGGCGCCGGGTAGCAGGTCCGGGTGCTGCCAGACGGCGTCGCGCGCGTCCATTCCGGCGGCTTGGGTCAGCCGGTCCCACAGGGCGCCGGCCTCGCGGAGTTTGCGCGGCCGCAGCTCCAGCCCGACCAGGGTCGCGAACGTCTGCTCGGCGGGTCCGCCGCTGGCCCGGCGCCGGCGCAGCGTCTCGCTGAGCGCCGCCTCTCCGGGCAGCCGCTCACCCAGCGCGGCGGTCACCACCGTCTGAACCCAGCCCTCGATCAGGGCGAGCAGCGTCTCGAGCCGTTCGAGCGCCTGGGTCTGCGCGGGCGTGGCCTTGGGTTCGAACACGCCTTGACTCAGTAGCTGCTCCATGGCGGCCGGATCGGCCAGCGAAGCCGGATTGAAATCGCGGGCCAGGTCCTCGATGCCGGTCATGTCGATCTTCATGCCCGCGGCGTAGGCCTCGACGGCCCCCAGCAACTGGCTGGGCAGCCAGGGAACGTGGCTGAACAGGCGGTGGTGCGCGGCCTCCCGGGCGGCCAGGAACGTCATGATCTCGCTGCGCGGCTGCTCGAGGCCCTCCGCGAAGGATTCCACCGCATCCGGCAGGATCGCGGCCACTCCCTTGGGGCCCAGCGGCAGGCCGATATCCGTGGACGTCAGTACCTCTTTGGAAAGCCGGCCCAGTGCCTGGCCCAGCTGGGAACCGAACGCGATGCCGCCCATCTGCGACATCATCTGCAGCAGCGGGCCGGCCATGCTCTTGGCTTCTTCCGGCAACGACTGCGCCCACACCGACGAGATCTGCTGGGCCATCGGATCGCACAGCCGTTTCCAGGTCTGCAGTGTGTTGTCGACCCAGTCCGACGGGCTCCAGCCGACCGCTTTGGTGGTGCCTTCGGGTAGTGCCGTCGCGCCGTTCAGCCAGGTCTCGGCCAGATGCACGGCGTCGGAGATCGCCGAGTTGGTGGTGGCCGGAATCGGTGCGATGAACCCGATCGAACTCGACGCGACCTGCCGGGCGAGGTCGTAGTTCACCGGTCCAGCGTCCTTGCCCGAACTCATCGCGCTGCCGACACCGCCGAACATCTCGCCCAGGCGGCTGAACAGCTGGCCGAGGTTGGCCATGTCGAACTCGCCTCCAAAGGGAGACGACCCGAACGGGTTGTTGCCCGCGCCGGACTCGGGATCGTTCTTGTCGCGCTTCTCACGCTCGGGGTCGTCTCCGCCGGAGAAGCCGAAAGGCAGGTCAGCCATGAGGTCAACCGTACTCACCGCACCAACGGAAAGCGCGAGGCACGGTCACGCTCTCAGCTGAATGGGCCGTGACGAAGCCGGTTAGGGTAAGCGGCGTGAACAGGCGGATTTTGACCTTGATGGTCGCGCTCGTCCCCATCGTGGTGTTCGGGGTGCTGCTTGCGGTGGTGACGGTGCCGTTTGTGTCATTGGGTCCGGGTCCGACGTTTGACACCCTCGGGGAGGTCGACGGCAAGCAGGTCGTGGAGATCGAGGGCACCCAGACCCACCCGACGTCGGGTCACCTCAACATGACGACGGTCTCCCAGCGCGACGACCTGACCCTGGGTGAGGCGCTGAGCCTGTGGATTTCGGGTCAGGAGCAGTTGGTGCCGCGTGACTTGATCTACCCGCCCGGGAAATCCCGCGACGAGGTTGACAAGGCAAACAACGCCGACTTCAAGACCTCCGAAGACAGCGCTCAGTACGCCGCCCTGGGTTACCTGAAGTATCCGGAAGCGGTCACCGTCGCCTCGGTCACCGAACCCGGCCCGTCGGCCGGCAAGTTGAAGGCCGGTGACGCCATCGACGCGGTCGACCGCACGCCGGTGACCAACGTCGAGCAGTTCACCTCGCTGCTGAAGAACACCAAGCCCGGCCAGGTCGTGACCATCGACTACCGCCGCAAGAACGAGCCTGCCGGCATCGCGGAGATCACCCTGGGCACCAACAAGGACCGCGACTACGGGTTCATGGGCGTCGCGGTGCTGGATGCGCCGTGGGCGCCCTTCACCGTCGATTTCAATTTGGCCAACATCGGCGGCCCCTCGGCCGGGTTGATGTTCAGCCTGGCCGTCGTTGACAAGCTCACCACCGGCGACCTGGCCGGTTCGACGTTCATCGCGGGCACCGGCACGATCACCGTCGACGGCAAGGTGGGTCCCATCGGCGGGATCACCCACAAAATGGCTGCGGCTCGCGCGGCCGGCGCCACGGTGTTCCTGGTGCCTGCGAAGAACTGCTACGAGGCAGTGTCTGACATTCCGTCCGGTTTGAAGCTGGTGAAGGTCGAAACACTCGGGTCTGCGGTGGACGCCTTGCATGCGATGACGTCGGGGGCGCCGACTCCGAGCTGCTAGCCCGCGTGCGCGCTCGGCTTGCGTACAGTTGTGGCCATCGGGAAAACGAAGCAGGGAGCGTAGCTAGTGGGAATGCGGCCCGCCGCAAGGATGCCGAAGCTGACTCGGCGCAGCCGGATTCTGATCCTGATCGCACTGGGTGTGATCGTGTTGTTGCTGGCCGGCCCGCGCCTGATCGACGCGTACGTGGACTGGCTGTGGTTCGGTGAGCTCGGCTACCGCTCGGTGTTCACCACCGTGCTGATCACCCGCATCGTGGTGTTCCTGGTGGCGGGTCTGCTGGTCGGCGGCATCGTGTTCGGCGGGCTTGCGGTGGCCTACCGCACCCGCCCGGTGTTCGTCCCCAATAACGACAACGACCCGGTGGCACGCTATCGCGCGGTGGTGCTGAGCCGGCTGCGATTGGCGGGAATCGGGATCCCGACGGCCATCGGATTGCTGGCCGGCATGGTGGCGCAGAGCTACTGGGTACGCATCCAGTTGTTCCTGCACGGCGGTGACTTCGGCATCGCCGATCCGCAGTTCGGCAAGGATCTCGGGTTCTACGCGTTCGAGTTGCCGTTCTACCGGCTGGTGCTCAGCTACCTGTTCGTCGCGGTGTTCCTGGCCTTGGTGGCGAACGTGGTGTCGCACTATCTGTTCGGCGGGATCAGGCTGTCCGGGCGGGCCGGGGCGTTGAGCCGCTCGGCGCGGATCCAGCTGATCAGCCTGGTCGGGGTTCTGGTGCTGCTCAAGGCCGTTGCCTACTGGCTGGATCGCTACGAGTTGCTGTCGCACACCCGTGGCGGCAAGCCGTTCACCGGAGCCGGGTACACCGACATCAACGCGGTGCTGCCCGCCAAGCTGATCCTGATGGCCATCGCGTTGATCTGCGCGGCTGCGGTGTTCTCCGCGATCACGTTGCGGGACTTGCGGATACCGGCGATCGGCCTGGTGTTGTTGCTGCTGTCCTCGCTGATCGTGGGTGCGGGCTGGCCGCTGATCGTCGAGCAGATCAGCGTCAAACCCAATGCCGCGCAGAAGGAAAGCGAATACATCAGCCGAAGTATCGCCGCGACCCGCCAAGCGTACGGATTGACGCCGGACGTGGTGACCTACCGCAACTACACTGGCGACGCACAGGCCACCGCACAGCAGGTGGCCGCCGACCGCGCCACCACCTCCAACATCCGGCTGCTCGACCCGACCATCGTCAGCCCGGCGTTCACCCAGTTCCAGCAGGGCAAGAACTTCTACTACTTCCCCGACCAGTTGTCCATCGACCGTTACCAGGACCGCAACGGCAGCCTGCGGGACTATGTGGTCGCCGCCCGGGAACTCAACCCCGACCGGCTGATCGACAACCAGCGTGACTGGATCAACCGGCACACCGTCTACACGCACGGCAACGGGTTCATCGCATCCCCGGCCAACACCGTGCGCGGCATCGCCAACGACCCGAACCAGAACGGCGGCTATCCCGAATTCCTGGCCAGCGTCGTCGGCGCCAACGGCAGCATCGTGTCCGACGGCCCGGCGCCGCTGGACCAGCCCCGCGTCTACTACGGACCGGTCATCGCCAACGCGGCCGCCGATTACGCGATCGTCGGCAAGACCGGCGCCGACCGCGAATACGACTACGAGACCAGCACCGAAACCAAGAACTACACCTACACCGGCGGCGGCGGCGTGCCGATCGGCAGCTGGCTCTCCCGCAGCGTGTTCGCGGCGAAGTTCGCCGAGCGGAATTTCTTGTTCTCCAACGTGATCGGCTCCAACAGCAGGATCCTGTTCAATCGCGATCCGGCGCAGCGGGTGGAGGCGGTGGCGCCGTGGCTGACCACCGACAGCGCGGTGTACCCGGCGATCGTGAACAAGCGGATGGTGTGGATCATCGACGGCTACACCACATTGGACAACTATCCGTACTCCGAGCTCACGTCGCTGTCATCGGCGACGGCCGACTCGACCGAGGTGGCGTTCAACCGGCTGGCTCCTGACAAGCGGGTCTCCTATATCCGCAACTCGGTGAAGGCCACCGTGGATGCCTACGACGGCACCGTGACGCTGTATCAGCAGGACGAAAACGATCCGGTGCTCAAGGCCTGGATGCGGGTATTCCCCGGCACCGTCAAGCCCAAGAGCGACATCACCCCCGAGCTCGCCGAGCACCTGCGCTATCCCGAGGATCTGTTCAAGGTGCAGCGCATGCTGCTGGCCAAGTACCACGTCAACGATCCCGTGACGTTCTTCTCCACCTCCGACTTCTGGGACGTGCCCCTGGACCCGAATCCGACGGCCAGCAGTTATCAGCCGCCGTACTACATCGTCGCGAAAAACATTGCCAAGAACGACAATTCGGCCTCATACCAGTTGATCAGCGCGATGAACAGGTTTAAGCGCGACTATCTGGCGGCCTACATCAGCGCCAGTTCCGATCCGTCGACGTACGGCAAGCTCACTGTGCTGACCATCCCGGGCCAGGTCAACGGGCCGAAGTTGGCCAACAACGCAATCACCACCGACCCGGCGGTGTCTCAGGACCTCGGTGTGATCGGGCGTGACAACCAGAACCGGATCCGATGGGGCAATCTGCTCACGCTTCCGGTGGGTCAGGGCGGGCTGCTGTACGTCGAACCTGTCTACGCCTCCCCGGGTGCCAGCGACGCCGCGTCCTCGTACCCGCGCCTGATCCGGGTGGCGATGATGTACAACGACAAGATCGGATACGGCCCGACCGTGCGTGACGCACTCACCGGGTTGTTCGGGCCGGGTGCGGGTGACGCAGCGACCGGCATTCAGCCCACCGACGCCGGGATGCCGGCCACCCCGCCGGCCAATCCTCCGCCGCCCGCCGCCGGGCCGGGGACGCCGCCTCCGACGGCGGCGGTGCCGGCGCCTCCCGACGCATCGGCCGCCTTGTCTCCTGCCAAAGCCGCTGTGCTGCAAGAGATTCAGGCGGCCATCGGGGCGGCCAGGGACGCGCAGAAGAAGGGCGACTTCGCCGGCTACGGGTCGGCGCTGCAGCGGCTCGACGAAGCCATCACGAAGTTCAACAACACCAAGTAGGGCCCGGGCTCGTTCGGGCCGCGAGCGCGCGCGTTTGTCCATCGACACGCCGTGATCCGTGGCATTTTGCGCGCCCTCGCCGCCTCACTCAGCTACGCGACGCCGTGCGGAATCGCTCGCGGTAGGCCTTCGGCGAGACGCCGAGGTGGTCCACGAACACCCGCCGGAGGCTTTCTGGGCTGCCGAAGCCGGTCAAGCGTGCGGTTTCGGCGACGCTGCGACCGGCATCGAGTGCCGCGCGGGCGGCGTCGATGCGCACCATTTCGACGTAGCGCGCCGGGGTCGTCCCGAGTTCGGACTGAAAAAGCCGGGTCAGCTGCCGGGTGCTCAGCGAGGCCCGCCCCGCAAGAGTGTTCACGCTGTGGTTGTCCGCCAGGTTGGCCGAGATCGCAGTGGTGACCTTGCGCAGCGGAGACTGTGGCGGGGGGTCAGCCTCGACCAGTACTGAAAATTGCGATTGGCCACCAGCGCGCTTGAGATAGACGACCAACCACCGAGCCACTGCGCGGACCAGCTCCGTGCCGTGATCCATTTCGACCAACGCCAGCGCCAGGTCGATGCATGACGAAACGCCGGCTGAGGTGAAGACATCGCCGTCGCGGACGAAGATGGCGTCCGGCTCGACGGTGATGTCGGGGTATGCCCGCGCAAACAACCGGACCTCATGCCAATGCGTGGTGGCGCGCCGGCCATCGAGCAGCCCGGCCTGCGCCAGGACGAACGACCCCGTGCATATCGAGGCGAGACGCCGGGTCCGGCCGGCCAGTGACTTGACCGCCTCGACCAGCGCGGGATCGATCGGTCGTCGGGGCAGGTTGTCGCTGCCGGCGACCATGACGGTGTCCGCCGACTCGATGGAGGAGACGGCGTCCGTGACGCCCAACCGGGTCCCGATCGAGGTGGTGACGTCGCGGCCATCCACCGAAGCGAACTTGAGCCGGTAGTCGGCGCCGACACGGTTGGCTTCCGCGAAGACCTCAGCGGCTCCGGCGACATCCAGCATCGTCACGTCGTCGAACACGACGATCACGATCACTCGAGCAGCTGCGGTGACGTCGGTTGCAGACCCCATCCGACCATTCTGCGGCCATGTCGCTTTCTGTGGGAAAGGCGGCTCAAACAGCCACCCGCAGACAGGGGAGGATCCGGCCACACTGGCCACATGAACACTCAATCGACTGGAAACCATTGCCGGCATCGCCATCCCCGACACCGAACTGGTCCGCGAGGTTACCGAATACATTCGCGGCCGCCGAGGATGATCTGCTCTTCGACCATTCCCGCCGGGTATTTCTGTTCGGTGCGCTGCACGGCCGCCGGCTGGGTCTGCAACCTGACCTCGAGTTGCTTTACGTAGGAGCGATGTTCCATGACATCGGGCTGACGGCGCGCTACCGGACGTCCACGTTGCGGTTCGAAGTCGACGGCGCCAACGCGGCGCGCGACTTCCTGCTGGAACGTGGCTACGACCCGGCCGAGGCCAGAAAAGTCTGGCTGGGCATCGCCCTGCACACCACTCCGGGAGTGCCGGAATTCCTGGACCCCGAAATCGCTTTGGTCACGGCCGGTGTCGAGACCGACGTACTCGGCATGGGCCGCGAAGACCTGGACTCGGAGGCGCTGGACGCGGTCACCGCGGCACACCCACGGCCGGACTTCAAGAATCGCATCATCGCCGGCCTTCAACGACGGCATGAAGCACCGCCCGGACAGCACCTTCGGCACCATGAACGACGACGTGCTGGCGCACTTCGACCCGACCTTCAAGCGGGAGAACTTCGTCGACATCATCCGCAACAACAGCTGGCCCGAATAATGGACATCTACGAGGCTCTCTACACCACCAGGATGATGCGGCGGTTGCGACCGGATCCGGTCCCGCTGGACACCCAGGCACGCATCCTCGACGCGGCTGTTCGCGCCCCCAATGGCGGTAACACCCAACGCTGGCACTTCCTGGCCGTTGACGATCCAGAACTCAAAGGCAAGCTCGCCCAACTCTTCCGGCAGGGGCGCGCCCTCGAATACGAGAAGTTCAGCGCGGGGACGGGACCGATGGTAGCGCCGGCGCCCGGCGCGGACCCGTCCGCTCACGCCGAAACGATGCGCCGGATCAAAGGCTCCGGCGATTACCTGGCTGACCATTTCGAAGAGGTTCCGCTGTTGCTTTTCGTCTTCGCGATCGACGACCTCGGCGGTGCCAACATCTACCCGGCGATCTGGAGTGTGCTGCTCGCGGCCCGTGCCGAGGGCGTGGGCGGCGTCATGACCATGGTGCTCCGCAATTTCGAGGACGAGGTGAACGAGTTGCTGGGCGTGCCCGTTGAGCAAGGCTGGAAGATGTCGGCCATGCTGACCCTCGGCTACCCACGAGGCAAATGGGGAGTCGCGGCCAATCGTCGCCCCGTGCAAGAGGTTTCATCGCGAAATCACTGGGATGCGCCGTTCGGTATCGAAGTACCGCAGCCGCTGTGGCCGTCTCACGACGCCCCGACGGCCGGTATGGCGGCGGCGGGATAGGGGAGACCGCTTTTCAGGCGGCCTGGCCGTGAGCGTGCGCAGATGCACAGCGACACGCCGGCGGATTCATGCGATGGCTGGCATTATGCGCCCGTTCGCGCTCACCTCACTGCCCCTTCACGTTCATGATCTGCCGCAGTGCGGTTACCACCTCGACCAGCGGTTCGGCGTCGATCATGACCTGGTCAATGTCCTTGTACGCCTGCGGAATCTCGTCGATCCACTCCTTGCCGTGGCGGTATTCGATCCCCGCCATCGCCTCGGACAGATCCTGCTCGGTGAACAGTTCCTTGGCCTTCGTCCTGCTGAAACGGCGGCCGGCCCCATGCGGAGCCGACCACAGACCGGCGGCGTTGCCCTTGCCCCGCACGATGTACGAGCGGGTGCCCATCGATCCGGGGATGATGCCCAACTTGCCTGCGGTGGCGTCGATCGCGCCCTTGCGGGTCAGCCAGACGGTTTCGCCGTCGATGGTGGTCGGGACCGTGTAGTTGTGGTGAGTGTTGATCCGTTCGGTCTCCACCCGCTGTGCCTGCGCACCCATCCATGACGCGAAAACGTGGATGAAACGATCCATCATCTCGGCACGGTTGAGGTAGGCGAAGCGCTGCGCCCACTCCAGATCCTTGATGTAGCGCTCGAATTCGGCTGTGCCCTCCCGCAGGTACGCCAGATCGCGGTTCGGCAGCTTGATCGACGGGTCACCCGAGCACTGGTCAAGGGCGATCTTGATGTGCCGCTGGGCTATCTTGTTGCCGACGCCGCGGGAACCACTGTGCAGGAACAGCCAGACGGCGTCGTCGGCGTCCAGGCACAGTTCGATGAAGTGGTTGCCGCCGCCGAGAGATCCCAACTGCTGCATCCACTTTGGGCTGTGCGACAGGTCGACGTCGAGATCCTGCTGCAGCGCCAGCAGCTCGTTGTGCTTCTTGGCGGTGAACGAAAACCGTTGCAGGCTCTTGTTGTAATTGCCGGGCGACAGCGGGATCGCGTCCTCGACCAGCTGCCGCAGCGCGGGCAGCTCGGCGCGGTAGTCGCCGCCGAACCGCGCGGACAGGTCCTGTTCGGTGAAGCGTGTCTTGGCCGCGACCATGCCGCAGCCGATGTCGACGCCGACCGCTGCGGGGATCACCGCGCCCCGGGTGGGGATGACGGTTCCGACGGCCGAACCCTTGCCCAGGTGCGCGTCGGGCATCAGCGAGACATGCGGGTGCACGAACGGCATGGAGGCGGTGACCTTGGCCTGCTCGACGGTGTTTCCGGCGATGTCGGTGGCGAAGTTGAGCAGCTTGGGCCCGAGGTGTTCGGGCATGGCGGTCTCCTAGCACGTGGGGCGGCTGGTGAACGTTATTCCCCCTCACGCAGCGGCCGCAACGCATTTTCCGGCCTGTTCCGGCCGGGTCAGGCCCGGGTGAGCACGCGATTTGGTAGGTCCGCACGCGTTGGGTAACCTTGCGTTTACCGACGCGGGGTGGAGCAGCTCGGTAGCTCGCTGGGCTCATAACCCAGAGGTCGCAGGTTCGAATCCTGTCCCCGCTACTAGCGGGAATGGCCCCCGGAGAGTACTCCGGGGGCCGTTTTCATGCCGTTTGGGAACACTATTGGAACATTCGCGGCGCTAACCATAGGTTTGGAAAAGTAGACTGCGAGCGTCGCGCCGTGTGTGGACCGCCCGAGACCGGAGCGAGATTGCGCACCGCGAGGAAGGCTTGCCCGTCGGGTGGCCGCCCAGCGGGGGATGTGGCCACATCCCCCGCTGATCCAGTTAGTCCGCAGGCGCGTCGCGGCTGCGCTGTCATTCTTGAACGCGGCGACGAATCCATCTTTGAACACGCTCCAACGTGTCGACGGAATCTTCACTGCCATCGTGATTGCCGTAGCCAATGCTTCGGCGAGTGCCTGGCCAGGCGGCAATAGGCAGCAGGGCGAGCACGATCAGCGGCGAGGAACTCGTTGTATTCGGGTCGACCCTTGTTCTCGATCTGCTTATCCGTAGAACTCGCGGACCCGCTTCGAATACAGCCGGCCGATCCTCTGCAGGAAGCGCCTGATCTCAGAACCTGGTCCGCAGGCCCTGGGCCACTTCCTCGGGGCTCATGTCGATCAGCGCCTCCGCCCAGAGCCGCTCGAAATACGTGGCATCGCTGCGGTAGAACGGCTCCGGGTTGGAGCGGCTGACCAGCTTGAGCACGACCTGGTACCCGTTCTCGCGTGAAAGCGGGCCGCCGCCGATCAGGCCGAAGTTGAACGAGGTCAGGTTCCAGTCCTTGTACGCGGCCAGGCACCGGGACAGTCCCTGCCCCAGCGCCCGGCTGTCGTCCTCGGTCAGGTCGGTGATGTCGGCGGCCCCGCTGACCACGGCCCACACCTCGTGGAACCCGGCCGGCGCGAACGGCGTGAGCCAGGCGACCCGGCCGGTCTGCCCGACCCACCGGGGGCCGCCGGCTTCCTGGTCGATCAGGGCCGCCCAGTAGTTCCCGTTCCGCTCCTGCCAGGCTGCTGACCGCTCGGCGAGCTGGCGCTGGCCGGTAAGGCCGTGGGCGTCGTGCGCCGACTGCAGGTGCGGATGCACCAGCGAGGCGCCCGCGGGCGGCAGGTAGTTGGCGTTGACCGAGCTCCACGCGGCCGTCGGGTCGAAGCGCCGCACCGCGTGAGCGTGCCGGACCATGGCGGCCAGGGCGTCCCCGACCAGGGTGGGCGTGAGCTCGTCGAGGTCGAGGAAGTGCGACCCGGGGTCGTAGATGCCGACCGCGCTGTGGGTCGCGTAGGCCATGATGTTCGGCACGACCACCGCACGGCCGCAGCGGATCCGGCCCTCGGCGGTGAGCTCGGGCGGGAACAGGAACGTGGCCGTCTCGAGGCGGTCGCTGTCGAAGGGGCAGAACGCGGGCGGGGCCGTGAGCTCGGTCAGGTCCGGCCGGTCCGGGGGCTGCAGCTTCACCCCGGTGAGGATCCGGGCGCTCGCCCCGGTCAGCGGGTCCTGCCGCCAGCGCAGCCGCACCCGGGTCCAGGCGCCCCCCGCGGCCAGGTCGGGCACTCGCGCTTCAAGGTCCCGTTCGTCGAACTGGATCGCAGCCACGGTGATGACCGTAACCGCCCCCGGGAGCGGGCGGCACGGCGACCACGGAAATCGGCCGCGGTCCGCCCGAGACCTGCGATAACGGAACCTGCTTCCGGTGAGGCTTCGCTCTGACCGCCGAGGCTGGGGCTGGTTTGACGGGTCAAGTCTAGGGGCGTGGTGTACGACGTCGTCGTGTGATTCTTCGAGTTTGGGGTTAGGCGGTGAGGGCCGCCGGGGTTGCCTCCTGTTTTGTTGGCGAGCTCTGTTGGGCTCGGGATTTCTGAGGACGTCGCGGCCGAGGTAGCGGCGGGATTCTGCTCATTCGTCGTTTTGTTCGGCCAGCACGGCACCGCCGAGACGGATCAAGGCGTTGCGATCGGGAAAGATCGCGACAACATCGGTGCGCCCGCGGATTTCCTTGTTGAGCCGTTCCTTTATCCGGCCCTCAGGTGGGGGTCAACCCGGATCCAACCGCGGTTGTGGGCGTCGGTCCTGAGAGCCTCAATGAGTTCCTCAGGGGAGTCAAGCGACTTCAATGGGATTTACTGGGGTTGACGGGCCGGTGAACTGGGGCGCTTAGCGATCCTTTTGTTCCCGGTCCGTCCTGGCCTTTCTGGCGCTGCGAGTATGGCTTTGGCGGCGGCATTGATTCGGGTCCGCTTGCCGACCGCGTGGTGGATGCGGACGATCTGACGGGGGCGGGCTGCGCGGGTCAGAGAAGCAACGGCGTCATCCTGCGGTCGCGATCGTGTACGGGTCGGCGAATGCGCTCGTCGTCGACGAACGGGCGCTGTTGCTGGATCTGGAGGATGTGTACTGGGCTGACGACGGCCGCAAAAGCGTGGATGCAGCGGCCGGCGTCATCGCGGTAGGCGCGACGGTCTTCGCCGGGCTACCGTTCTGGCCGCACGCCCACCGTGCTCTACGTGGAAAGTAGCTAGTGGTCTGCGAAACGGGCATGGCCCGGTGTTGGCCGCGGTGATGGTGCCGATCTGGGCGCCGAGCCGGCTTTGTCGCCCCCCGACGTCAACGAGCTATCCGGTGACTTTTTGCTCTTATCGTACGGTCCACCGCTGTTGGACGATTGCGGCTTAGCGATGGTCATGCCAACGTGACCGCTCAGCGCGCAGAGGGACGAGGCCGCGGTGGACGCCGGAACAGACGTCAGCACGATTGGGCCGGTGCAGTTGATCGCGGTCGGGTTCAAACCGAGGGTCGATTTCGTCAGCACCGTCATCGAGGAGATCGACAAGCTACAAGGACATGGCGTGCTTCGCCTGCTCGACGTGCTCGTGCTGACCATCGACGACGATGGATCACTGACGCGCGTGGAGATCGCCGACGAGGACTTTGGCGACCTGCTGATCGCCGGCGCCCAATTCGACCCCTTCGATGTGTTCGCCATGTTCGAGGGCCGTGGCGTTGAGGTGTTGCAGAGCGTGCGAGCCCAGGCTCTGGTGCAGTCGCTGGTCCCGGGTTCGGGCCTGGCCCTGATCCTGGTGGAGCATCGGTGGGCCAGGCCGTTGTTCGATTCGATCGCGGGTCTAGGTGGCGTGGTGTTCAGTGAGGGTTTCATCGGAGAACAGACCGAGAAGCTCGTCGGTGTGCAACTCGCGGCACTGGAGGACACCGCTCGGGTGATCGACGAGGCGTACGCCGCGCAGACCGAGGCGATGGCGGCGTCGACCGCGGCGATCGAGGCGGCTTCGCATAAGGCGGACGAGGCCGCGGTGGCCGCCTCGGTCAGCGCGGTCGAACTGCAAGTCCTGCGCTACTTGCCGACCAAGATGACGTTTGCGCTGGTGGCCGACAAGCTTGGGATCTCTCGCTCTGCCGCCAAAGAACGCGCCGAGCGTGCCTACAAGAAGCTGGGTGTGCACAATCGCGCCGATGCGGTCGCCCGTGCCCGCGAACTCGGATTGCTCAGACACCTGGCCTGAGGGCCCCAAAGTAGGAGAAGACACGGTGAGCGGTACGGATAAGGCGAAGAACAAGCGCCAAAAGCTTGGCGGTAAGGCCAAGGAAGCGATCGGCAAGGTCACCGGCGACAAGAGCACTGAAAATGAGGGCAAGCGCGACCAGGCGAAGGCCAACCTCAAAGACGCCGGCGAGAAGCTTAAGGAGGCCGGCGAGAAGCTTAAGGAGGCTGGCGAGAAGTTCAAGGAGGAGGCCGGTGCGAAGGTCAAGGAGGCCGGCGAGAAGGTTGGCGAGCTAGTTGAGGAGGCCGGCGAGAAGGTTAAAGAGGCCGGCGAGAAGGTTACGGACCTCTTCAAAAAGTAAGCGCTGCGTCACCACGTAAATCGGGGTGACGGCCGGGCTTTGGCTGCGGCCGCGGTAGTGATGGCCGGGATCTTGGACCATCCGCAGGCCATCACTACGCAGCTGAGCGCGCCGGCGCACCTGCCTGATACCACTACCGGTGCACAGATCTAACACATGCCGCCCTGGCAGAGACGGCGGCCTTGGTCACGGCGTCGATAAGAAGCCACGAATCATGTTGCGGCGCAAACGCCCGTGGCTCAGGCGGGGCACGGCAGAAGCAGTGTCTCAACGAAGCCGATTGAGCAGACAGTTGCGCATGTCGAGCCATCCCAGGAACAAGCCACCACGGTCGGTCAGACCGGCCACCCCCAAAACCTGAACGACGAGGAATACGTTCGCGGCCTGTCCCACGTCGATCTGCTCGACCAGCTCGAAAGTTGCGCCCAACGACCTTCCCGAGGTGGCGACAAGGTCATCGTCCGCTCCGAGCTGCTGCGACGACTGAGGGGCGACGCGTGACGTACAGGTGTAAGTGACCTGCTCAACGCGTCACCGTCACGAATTAGATCGACAGAGAATGCTCCGAATTACGTTGTTAAATAACATATTTGGTAAACTAGCCTCAGCGGAATCGGAGCTATCGGGGGAACCGCGACCGTGTCCATGCGAATCAGACTGTGAGACAACGCAAGTCCCTCCACGGCGGGGCAGGGCAGTATCACAAGCAGACGTATTCGCATTCCATGCGAATAACCAACTTGATAATTGATATAAGAAAAATTGACGGCAATTTACGTTGCGCAGCAACCAGATTCACTATGTATTTGTCTTAAACATGTTGCCAGAGTTGGATATCTGTGGTTTGGCCTGCACTATGGGCGAGCGGCTCGTAACGGGTCGAGAATGTCAACACCAGAATGACCCAGTGTTCTTGTTGCAGAGGGCATTCGGCCACGGCTGGCAATCTGCCGCCGTTACCCTCCCGCTCAACAACCATGTGGCACATTGCGTCACATGACGAATTGGTCTGCACCCCCCAAGGCCGCACACCTATCGCTGTTGTCGCCGCCGACGTGTAGTCGCCGCGTACCGCGCCTCCGCCGGCAGACCTTGCCCACGCCTGAACTACCAACCCGAGGCGCACTGCCGAAACGCCAGATTCACGAGCCAGCCGCTGGTCGCCGTCGGCGCACTGCGAGAACGCGACGAAGAGCTCGCCCGCCGGAGCGGTCACTGACCGACTTCCTGGCCACTCAATAGGTATCGCTCCGCCGAAAGTGTTGCACCGCCAGTTCGCAACTCCCATCGATCCGGACGGTGATCAATGAGATCGTTAAGTGGGCCAAGTCAACTGAGTGACCGCGACCTCTAAATGCCAAAAGACCCTATGAGTCGCCAGTGATAAAACGCAACATGGGTGCTCACAGCAACAGTCTTGTGAGGCGGCACGACGATGCGAGAATTGAAAGAACTCATTAGGAACCTCGCGATGGTGAGCGATACCGGGGCGCGGTCAAATCGAATTGTTGGGTGGCTTTGCGCCTTTGCGCTAGTGGTGGGCATGGTCCTGGGCCACCCAGCGAGCACTCCCTCCGCGGCGGCCGATCCATGCTCCGACATCGAAGTGGTTTTCGCACGGGGGTTAGGAGATCCACCTGGCCCGGGACCGCTGGGTGCAGCATTCGCCGATTCATTGCGGTCGAAGGTCGCCGGCAGCTCAGTCGGCGTGTATGGCGTCAACTACGCCGCTGATATCAATTTTCTGAGGGTGTCCGACGGCGTCGCCGATGCTACTAATCATGTGCGATGGCTCGCCGCCAATTGTCCCGGCACCCGAGTGGTGCTTGGCGGCTTCTCCGAAGGCGCGGTCGTAATAGACATTTTGGCCGGGGCGACACTGCCGGGCTTGAGTGCCATACCTGCGCTGGGTGGCCTTCCGTATGTGGGCGACGTGTTGCCTGCCCTGGGTTCTGCCGCACCGCTCCCGGCCGACCTTGCGGACCGCGTGGCCGCCATCGCCGCTTTCGGAAATCCGCTCGACAAGGTGTCCGGGCCGCTGAGTTCGCAAAGCCCGGTGTACGGACCCAGGACCATTGATTTGTGCTATCGCGGTGACCCAGTTTGCGGTGAAGGCAACGATATGAGTTTGCACCACCAATACGTGCCCGGATTGACCGATCAAGCCGCCTCATTCGTTTCTGGGCTTGTGTAAGTGCCAAGGTCCTGATGAACCGCACCACCTCGTGACAGGGCCAAGCCCTAAATCGGTGCTTGCGCCGGTGGAATTAACGCTCGACGGTAGACGGTAGCCCCGCTTGTGTAACCCTCAACGTCGCGAACGGCGACAACGGGTTCCCGTTCTGCAAGATCGTCGACGGCGAGAAGGTCAACAGCGACGACTGTGGGGCGTGACATGAGGAAACCACTGCTCGCGGCAGGCAGTCGCCGCTGCCTTTGTCATCCCGCTGTCCCACGCTCCGGTGGCGCAGGAGCGTCTAGCCAAAATATTCAGGTCCCCGGCGACGCGACGATCAATAGTGGCGCCTCGGCGGATACCGCAGTCGGCGGCACCGGCGGAGCGGGCGGCACCGGCGTCGACAACGGCGGCGTCAGCCAACCCGGGCACGGCGGGTCCGGCGGTGGCGCGTACGTTCCAAACAGCGCCGCTGCGGTTAACGTCATCGGCGGCCAGGGTGTGGAGCGGGCGGCGATGCCACCGGCGCCACCGGCATCGGCGGCATCGGCGGACCGGCGGTGTTGCGAGCAACAACGGCGTCGGAAACGCCACCGGCGGCAACGCCGGGAACGCTGGGTCCGGCGGCAATGGCGGGAACGGCGGGTCCGGCGGTTTCGCGCACAGCTACCAACGCGGATTAGCCGCCTGCGGCCATGGCGGCAACGGTGGCGACAGCTCGGGAGCAGGCTTCACGGGCGGCAACGGTGGGGGCAACGCCAACGCACATGTTTATCCGGCTAATGCCACCGGCCCCGGTTCAGACGGTTCCACCGGCACCACCGGACCACTACCGTGACGAGTCGCCTGGCAAGGACCGGCCATCGACGAGGGTCGGACTCTCCCCACCGAAGACGCCGAGTCCTGCCGGCAGCATGGGCCACTCAGCGACGCGGGTGAGACGCACGTCGGCTCCCCACCGTCACTGCGTTCAGCGCCCTCCGCGGACAGGACTTCGAGCGTTTTGTAGCTCTTCAGGCCTCGCGCCATCTTAGAAGCGCAACGACACAGGCGGGGCGCTGTTGATCTAGAATCCTCAACTCTGACAACATGTAGAGAGGAAGTTATCGAAGATCGAAAGCTGTTGGTGGACAGCGTATTTGCACGATATTCGACACAAATTCTGATATCTGGCGTGAGAGTCGTTGCGGTGCTTTATATTAGCCGATTTAGCCATCCCGCCTGTGCGCGCCAAGAATGCTGTAACGGCGAGGGCGTACCTTCCCAACCAGCGCGCCAACGCTGGTCTTGATCAGAACATTTCGGACTTCAGATCATCCTCGGGAAGGTGCGCCCACTTCGCCGCCTCACCGAGGCTCGTCCACAGGTTCTGAGCATTGCTCAACCCCGGCGTGTATGCGTTCGTGCGCAGCAGTCCCCGAATTGGGAACAAATTTGGGAACCAAACTCTGCGAAACCACCCAAAATCAGTGCAATCCAGCGCAACCAGTCGGACACGACCCGCTGAGCGCAAATGAGCACTAACATCCGAAAATCCCTGGCCCGTAGCTCATAACCCAGAGGTCGCAGGTTCGAATCCTGTCCCCGCTACTAGGTGAAATGGCCTCCAGAGGAGACTCCGGGGGCCATTTCCATGGGCATATCAGCCGGCTTCGGCCAGGCCGGGCAGGTCAGCGCGGCTGCGCATCGTTTGCAGAGCCTTGGCGAGCAGGCGAGAGACGTGCATTTGCGAACATCCGATGCGCTCAGCGATTTCGCTCTGCGTCAGCTCGTCGAAGAATCGAAGCTTGATGACAGTTCGTTCCCGCTCCGGCAGCGCAGCGATCAATGGGCGTGCCGCCTGCACACTGAGTACCTTGTCCAGGCGTGCATCAACGTCGCCCACTGTTTCGGCGAGCGCCCGGTGCTCGTCGTCCTGACCTCGCGGAACATCGAGGGACAACACCGAATAGTTGCTGCTCGCGATGATCGCATCGACCGCCAGCGCACGATCGATACCCAGATGCTCGGCTATTTCAGAGGCGTTGGGAGCGCGGTGCAGCTGCCGCCCGAGATCCTGTGTAGCCAAAGCCAACTGCGTCTGCAGATCTTTGATTCGCCGCGGCACCTTGACTGCCCATCCGTGGTCACGGAAATGGCGCCGAATCTCGCCGGTGATCGTAGGAACGGCGAATGACAAGAACTCACTACCGTTGTCGACATCGAAGCGGTTGACTGCGTTCACCAACCCGATCCGCGCCACCTGAATGAGATCCTCCAGGCCCTCGCCCCGGTCCCGGTACCGACGGGCAATATGGTCGGCCAACGGCAAGCAGCGTTCAATGATCAGGTCCCGCTGCTGTCGGTAGGCACGAGATTGGGAATCAAGCTCTCGCAACGAGCGAAACAAATCCGCTACGTCCGCATATTCATCTATCGCTGCCATGATCAGTCCTCCAACCGCAACTCGCTTCGCGCGGGCTCTGGTCTGAACTCGACGCAGGTGTTTACCCCGGTAGCCACTGAGCGAAACCAGCGCACATGTCGCGCTCGCGTCCGGCGTACAGGCCTTTTCGCGCTTCAGCGAAGCTGATTATCATATTGCGAAAGACGATGACGGGTTTTCATCGCCGCTTCTAGGGAAGTTGATACCGGTGGCAGGCGTGGCTCCTGGAGGGGGACGTGACGTCGATGTTCAACACGAGGCAGAACGGCCGAGACTTCGAGCCGCAGTGCCCGCTGACCAGGCGGTGACGGCATGGCAGCGCTGAGAACCGGTGCGGGATTGCCCGACGTCGTCGTCACCGCGGTGGCGTCCACCACTTCGCTCGCGCCGGATGCCGAGCAAACCTGGCAGCGACTGCTGGAGGGGCGCAGCGGAATTCGCCAACTCGACAAGCCGTTCGTCGCCGAATTCGACTCGCCGGTGCGCATTGGTGGCCCGCTGACCGAGGACTTCGACCAGCATCTCAGCCGCGTCGAGCTGCGCCGGTTCGCCTTCATGCAGAAGATGGCCGCGGTGCTGAGCCGGCGGCTGTGGGAGCAGGCCGGTTCACCCGAGGTCGACACCAATCGGTTGATGGTGTCGGTCGGCTTGGGCCTGGGCAGTACCGAAGACATCCCGCTCTGGCACAACATCTGGAAGGAAAAGGGCCTGCGCGCGGTCTCGCCGATATCGGTGCAGAAGTACATGCCCAACGCGCCTGCCGCCGTGGTCGGGCTCGACCTCAAGGCGAAGGCGGGCGTCGTGACGCCGGTGATGGCCGACGCGTCGGGTACCGCGGCCATCGCGCACGCTTGGCAGAACATCATCCTCGGAGAGGCCGACATCGCGATTTGCGGCGGCGTTGAGACCGTGATCGAGGCGGTGCCCGTCGCCACATTCTGGCAGCTGGGCATGCTGTCCGCGCACAACGACGACCCGACCGGTGCCTGCCGTCCGTTCGACAAAAACCGCGACGGCATGGTATTCGGCGAAGGTGGCGCGATGATCGTCATCGAAACCGAGGAGCACGCGAAAGCGCGCCGCGCGCCCATCCTGGCCCGGTTGATGGGTGCCGCCATCACGTCGGACGGATGCGACTTCGTGATGCCCGACCCGAGCGGCGAGCGTGCCGGCGACGCCATCGCCCGCGCCATCGACTTGGCCGGGCTGACGCCGGCCGACATCGACCTCATCAACGCGCACGCGGCCGGCACGACGTTCGGAGATGTGGCCGAGGCGCGAGCCATCCGTAAGTCGCTGGGCTGCCACACGCCCGCGGTGTACGCGCCGAAGGCGGCTCTGGGCAACTCGCTCGGTGCGGCCGGCGCGGTCGAGGCGGTGCTGACCGTGCAGGCCCTGCGCGACGGAATCGTACCGCCCACACTGAATTTCGACGCTGCCGACCCCGAAATCGACCTTGACGTCGTCGCCGGCGAGCCTCGCCGTGGCAATTACCGCTATGCCGTCTCCGAGTCGTTCGGCTTGGGCGGAAACAACGTCGCGGTGGTGTTCGGCGCCGCCTAGCTCAGCTGCGCACCTCGACGTCGTCGATTCTCGTGACGTCTTTGTCCTCAGGACCGTGGGCGCGCCCGACGTGTGCTTCGGAACGTAGGCGCTCCACCATGTGCGGGTAGTGCAGTTCGAAAGCCGGTCGCTCCGAACGGATTCGGGGCAGTTCGGTGAAGTTGTGCCGCGGCGGCGGACAAGTGGTCGCCCATTCCAGTGAGTTGCCGTAACCCCACGGGTCGTCGACGGTCACCACCTCGCCGTAGCGCCAGCTCTTGAAGACGTTCCAGACGAACGGGAACATAGAGATGCCGAGGATAAAAGCCCCGACCGTGGAGACGAGATTCAGACCCTGGAAATTGTCGGTCGGCAGGTAATCGGCGTAGCGGCGCGGCATGCCCATGTCGCCCAGCCAGTGCTGCACCAGAAACGTCGTATTGAAGCCGATGAAGGTCAACCAGAAGTGCACCTTGCCCAGCCGCTCGTCGAGCAGCCGGCCGGTCATCTTCGGGAACCAGAAATACGTCCCGGCGTAAGTGGCGAACACGATGGTGCCGAACAGCACGTAATGGAAATGCGCGACCACGAAATAGGAGTCCGTCACATGGAAGTCCAGCGGCGGGCTGGCCAGGATGACACCTGTGAGTCCGCCCAGCAGGAAGGTAACCAAGAAGCCGATTGAAAACAGCATCGGCGTCTCGAAAGTCAACTGGCCCTTCCACATGGTGCCGATCCAGTTGAAGAACTTGATCCCCGTCGGCACCGCGATCAAGTACGTCATGAATGAGAAGAACGGCAGCAGAACGGCTCCGGTGGCGAACATGTGGTGCGCCCACACGGCAACCGACAGCGCGGCGATCGACAGCGTCGCGTACACCAGCGTGGTGTACCCGAAGACCGGCTTGCGGGAGAACACCGGGAAGATCTCGGTGACGATGCCGAAGAACGGCAACGCCACGATGTAGACCTCCGGGTGGCCGAAGAACCAGAACAGGTGCTGCCACAGCAACACCCCACCGTTGGCCGGGTCATAGACGTGGGCCCCCAGGTGACGGTCGGCGGCCAGCCCGAACAGCGCCGCCGTCAGCAGCGGGAAGGCGATCAGTACCAGCACCGACGTCACCAGGACGTTCCAGGTGAAGATCGGCATCCGGAACATCGTCATGCCCGGTGCGCGCATGCACACCACGGTGGTGATCATGTTGACCGCGCCCAGGATGGTGCCCAGACCGGCGACGATGAGGCCGGTGATCCACAGATCGCCACCTGCTCCGGGCGAGTGCACGGCATCACTCAACGGGGTGTAGGCAGTCCAGCCGAACTCTGCCGCACCCCCCGGCGTGATGAAACCCGCCAGCACGATCAACCCGCCGAACAGGAACAACCAGAACGAGAAGGCATTGAGCCGTGGGAAAGCCACATCCGGTGCACCGATCTGCAGCGGCAGCACCAGGTTGGCGAAACCGAACACGATCGGGGTCGCATACAGCAGCAGCATGATCGTGCCGTGCATGGTGAAGAGCTGGTTGTACTGCTCGTTCGACAGGAACTGCAGGCCGGGCGCCGCCAACTCGGCGCGCATCAACAACGCCAGCAATCCGCCGATGAAGAACATGGTGAAGCACGTGACGACGTACATGATCCCGATCAACTTGTGATCGGTGGTCGTCACGAGCTTGTAGACCAGATTGCCCCTGGGGCCGAGCCGGGCTGGAAAAGGACGCCGTGCGGTGAGAATGAGATCCGCCGCCTGAGGCTCTGCGATGGACATAGCGCGGCTAATTTCCCTTCTTCTGGCGACTCAAACATCGCAGGCGCGTTTGAACAGGGACATAACGGTAAGCAGGGACTGATGACAACGATTGATCTTTATCTCGATCCAGTATGCCCGTTTTCCTGGGTGACGTCCCGCTGGCTGCTCGATGCGGCGGACGAGACCGACCGGCCGGTCACGTTGCGGCAGATGAGCCTGGCGGTTCTCAACGAGGGCAACGATCCCGACGAGAAGCACCGGCAGATGATGGAACGGTCACGACGACTCGGACGTCTCTTCGTGGCGGTTACCGACCGCTACGGTCCGGAGGCTTTCGCGCGCCTCTACGAGGTGATCGGTTGCCGCCTGCATGACCGGAAAGAAGAGATCACACCCGATGTCGTCGCCGACGTCCTTGCTGAGTTGGGATTCGAGGGCTCGCTGTCCGACTCCCAGGACAGGCCCGAGCACGACGACGCAGTCAGGCGTGCGCATGAAGCCGGCCAGAACGCGTTGGGCGACGAAGCCGGTAGCCCGATCATCGTGATCGACGGCCGCGCATTCTTCGGCCCGGTCTTGACCGGTCTGCCTGACCCCGAGGACCGCGTGGTACTGCTGGACGCGATAGTGAGCGCCGCACGTGTTCCCGCCTTCGCCGTCCTGCAACGCCCGCACCGGTAGACACACCGTCGGCGGCCATCCGCCCACTATTGCCCCGGACGCCATCCGGACACTTATTATTCGTCCGGTGTTCATCGGCGACGCACGAAGAGAGCAATGGCGCTCCCAGGCGACCCGCTTGGGGGCGGCGACCGCTGTCGCGATGATCGCCGTTGTGCTGGTAGGACTACAAATCACTGCCACCGGCGCGGGTTTCGTGGGTCCGCTGCGCAGCCTCCTCAGCGACTATGTCGCTACGCCGACCTCGGCCACGGTGCCGTGGGTGGGCCTCGGTGTGGCGATGGTCGGTTTGTCTCAGAGCTACCGGGTCTGGGCGCTGTCGGTGGCGGCGGCGCTCGATGTTGTCTTCGCGGCGGTGCGGCTTGCGCGCGGCGGTATGTGGACGTTCGGCAACGGGCCGTTGATCGTGCTGACCGGATTGGCGGTGATCGTCGGGTGGCGGCGCTGGGCGAGGTCCGAACGCACCACGGCGTTACGGGGAGTCGCTTTCGGTCTGCTGCTCGTCATCGCCACCAAAGTCGGCGATACCTGGTTGCGCATCACCGCGATCATCCGACCGGTTGTCCTGGATGAGTACGCGCTGTTAGCCGATCATGCCCTCGCGCAGCCATCGTGGCTACTGGGCCGGCTGATCCATGCCGGCGGCCCGATTCTCGACGCCGCGTTTCACTGGGTCTACATCGAGTTGCCCGTCGCAGCAATGGTGGTCGCGATCTATCAGCTGCGCAACGTCAGCACCGGCGGCTGGCCGCGTCACTTTCTCATACCGACCTTCCTCGTGCTCGGCCTGATCGGGCCGCTGATTTACGTGTTCTTCCCGGTGGTCGGCCCCGACTTCGCGTTCGGAAGTGCCGGCCGGGGATTCGAGCTCGGCGACTTCTGGCCGCACGCCGTGCCGCGGATCAATTTGTCGCCGAAGGCAATTGCCTTCGACGCATCCACCCCGCGTAACTGCATGCCGTCGATGCACACCGCGTGGGCGCTTGCGGTGTTCCTGCACTCCCGTGTCGGACCACGTTGGCTGCGGATGGGCGGGGCGCTTTGGCTGGTGTGCACCGTCGCGGCGACACTCGGCTTCGGCTACCACTACGGCGTCGATCTGCTGGCCGGCGGCGTGCTGTGCCTGACGGTGGAGTCGGCATTGCGGGAGCCGGTCCGTGACCGGATCTGGTGGCGGATCGGCATGACGGGCTTCGGGGCGGCGTTGCTGGCGGCGCTGCTGGTGTGCTGCCGCTATTTCGCGGAGGATATGGCGCGCTACTCGGTGCCGTTCGGTGTGCTCATCATCGGGACGATGGTGGCTTTCAGCGCCGCTTTCTACGCGACCTACTTCGCCCGGCCACCCGCGCTGGCGGACGGCAGGAGCTTGCCGGTACCCGGCGTCTTCGTGGGTCACGGCCCGCCGGCTGTGTCCTGATAGACCGCGGCGATGCCGTTGATGATGCCGGCAAGTAGCCGGTCGAGGTGTTGGCCACTCTCGAACGCCTGTTGCCCGGCGACCAGTCGCATGAACAAGCCGCTGACGAAATTCAACGTGGCAGAGGCTTGTTCGTCGACTGTCGCGGGGTCGAGTTCACGCCCCGGTTGGGCTCGGATGACGATGTCGCGCTGAATCTGGGCGAACAGCGCCATGTTCTCGTGAAAGATCGCCGCCAGGTCGGGGTCCCGGTTGGCTTGCAGGATGAGCTCGAAGCGGGCCTTGGTCCGGCTCAGCCGAGGTTCCTGCGCCGAGAGCATGATCAGTGCCGCCAATGGGGAGATGTCACCCTGATCTCCGTCCCGGGGTTGCAGCGCGGCGGACAAGTCTGCGAGATCCAGCTCGCACACACGTCGAGTGGTCGCCAGCAGCAGCGCGGCGCGGGTGCGGAAGTAGAACGACGTGCTGCCGGCCGGAAGCCCGGCCCGTTGGTCGACTTTCGGATGACTCAGGCCCTTGGCTCCGTCGTGGGCGAGCAACTGGATCGCGGTGTCGCACAACAAACTGCGACGTTCCTCGCTGTTGGCTTTGCGTCGAGTCACGATCGTCCGATCCTAGCGCTTATTGCACCTTTCCCTCTAAAACTTTAGAGTGCTGGCACATCATGACTGATCTACAACGAATCAGCGACGAGCTGGAGATCTCCGCGTTGCTCCATCGCTACGCGCGCGCCGTCGACGCCAACGATTGGGAGCTTTACCGGACTGTCTTCACCGACGACGCGGTCATCGACTACTCCTCGGCCGGGGCGGTCGCCGGTCCGCGCGACGAAGTCATCGACTGGCTCAGCCGGGGCTTCGCCGCGATCCCGTGGAAGATGCATTACATCACCAACATCGAGGCCGACGTCGACGGCGACACCGCCCGGGTCCGGGCGATGTTCTACAACCCCATGCACCTGCCGGGTATGGCCGACATGAGCGCATGCGGCGGCTATTACCACCATGAACTCGTCCGGACCGAAGCCGGCTGGCGCAGCCGCACGCTGCGCGAGGAGAACATGTGGTTCACCAATGCGCCCGGACAACAAGGAGATTGATGACGCAGACGCAACCACCAGCCCCCAGACCGCCCGACGGGGACTGGCTCGGAACCCCCTTCCTCAAGTTCACCCGGGAAGGCGCGTTCGGCGTCTGCACCCTTGACCGGCCGGAAGCCCGCAACGCCATGACCCCGGCGATGTACTTCGGCATCAAATATGCGGTCAACCACGTCGGCTCCGACCCCGATCTGGCGGGTCTACTCATCACCGGCACCGGCGACGTGTTCGCGCCCGGCGGCGACATGGGCGGCGGCGGTAGCGACAACTGGCTGACCTTCGGCTCAGCGCTCGGCATGGACGCCCTGCCCTTCGACACCCTGCGCCAATCCGCCAAGCCAGTGGTCGCCGCGGTCAACGGGCTCTGCCAGGGCGGCGGGCTGCAAATCGCGCTGTGCGCAGACATGGCCGTGGTCAGCGACCGCGCCACCTTCCGGGTGCCCGAGCTCTACCGCGGCATCGCCGACACTTACTACAGCCAGATGCTCGCCCGGCTCATCGGCCCGGTCCGCACCCGCGATCTGATGTTCACCGGACGCACCCTGTCCGCACCGGAGGCGCTGGACTGGGGCATGGTGGCGCGTGTCGTTCCGCACGACGAGTTGGCCGGGGCGGCAAGGGAAGTGCTCGCCCAGTGCTGTCGTACCGCTCCCGGCGCCCGTGCGGTGATCAAGTCCAGCCTGGACAACTACCTGGGCCTCTACGACCGGATCGGGATGCAGTCCAGCCTCGGCGCACCCGAGTCGATCGAGGGCTTCATGGCCTTCAAGCAGCGCCGCTCTCCCAGTTGGGTGCACCCGGACCTGAGGGTCGAGGGACGGCTGTGAGCCTTGACGACTTATTCGGGCTGACCGGCCGGGTCGCCGTGGTCACCGGCGGGGCCGGCGGCATCGGTCTGGGCATCGCACAAGTGCTGGCAAGTGCCGGTGCCACGGTCGTGCTCGCCGACCGAGACCAGGCCGAAGCCATGCGCCAAGCGGACACCATCAGCGAGGCCGGGCATGACGCCCGCGCGGTCGCAGTGGATCTCGCCGACGAAGACTCCGTCGTGGCCGCATGCGCCGATATCGTCGAAAACGTAGGCGTGCCATGGTTGTTGGTCAACAACGCCGCGTTACAGGATCGGGAGCCGCTGCTGGAGGCGACCGCTTCGGAGTGGGACAGAATCCAGGCGGTCAACGCCCGCGGGCGCCTTCCTCGATGACGCGCGAGTCGGCGCGCGCCATGGTCGCCGCCGGACGGGGCGGGAGGATCGTCAACATCGCATCCAACGCGCTGCGGGGCGGTCTGATCAAAGGCCTTGTCTCGTACGCGTCGTCGAAAGGAGCGTTGGCGGCACTGAGCCTGGCCACCGCCTTCGAACTCGCGGAGCACTCCATCACCGTCAACACGATCCTGCCCGGCGCGGTCATCACGCCCGGCGCGATCAACGCCAAGGGACCGCTCAGCGCGGGCCCGGCGACACGTCCGACCCCGTTCGGCTTCCAGGAACCACACGAGATCGGGGCTGCAGTGCTGTTTTTCGCCGCACCTGCGGCGCGGCCCATCACCAATCAGGTGCTCGCTGTCGATGGCGGGTTCTCGGTGAGTTGACGACAGGGGTCTGGCGTCCGACCCCCCGAAAGGGTGGAATGGACGCTGTGAAGCGACTCAACGGTGTGGACGCCCTGATGCTGTACAGCGAGACACCCGAGATCCATATGCATACGCTGAAGATCGGCATACTCGATGTGTCAAACATGGCGCAGGACTTCGATTTTGAGATGTTCCGCGGGGTCGGCTTATCAGCGGCTCATGGCGCTGGAGCCGTTGCGCTATCAGCTCGCTGGACATCCCGCTGAAATTGCACCACCCCATGTGGGTGGTCAACGAAGACATCGACCTCGACTATCACGTGCGCCGGGCGCGGGTGCCGGCCCCGGGCGGGCGCCGGGAGCTCGATGAGTTGATCGGCCAGATCGCCAGTACCCCGTTGCGCCGCGACCACCCGTTGTGGGAGATGTACGTCGCCGAGGGTCTCGCCGACAATCGCATCGCCATCATCCACAAGGTCCACCACGTGTTGGCCGACGGCATGGCCTCGGCGAACCAGATGGCGCAGGCGTTGGCGCCGCAGCAGCCCGAACCGCGCCGTGTGCCGCTGCGCGGTGCCCACCCGCTCGCACCTGCTCAAGGCGGCCGCCCAGGACCATGTCGGGCTGATCCGGAAGCTGCCGCGCCTGGTCAACGAAACGGCATCCGGAGTCTCGCGGGTGCGGCGCAGATCGAAGGAGCGGGGCGCACACCCCGACCTCGCCCGCAACTTCGCGCCGCCGGCCGTCCTTCATCAACCACCGGGTCAGTCCCGGACGCCGGTTCGCGACCGCGCCCTTGGCGTTGGCCGACGTCAAGGAGACGAGCAAGCATCTGGGCGTCACGCTCAACGACGTGGTGCTGGCCATGGTGGCCGGGGCGCTACGCCGATTGCTGCTGCACTACGACGGCCACGCCGACGCGCCGCTGATCGCCGGGGTGCCGGTGAGTTACAACCCGTCACCAGACCGCCTGGCCGGCAACGAATTCACTTACATGACGCCGTCGTTGCCGGTGCATGTCGATGACCCGATGCAGCGGGTGACGCTGACGTCGATGGCCACCAGGATCGCGAAGGAGAACCACCAATTGCTCGGCCCCACCGTGCTGCCCGCCTGGATGTCCTATCTGCCGACGGCGCTGGCGCCGCGCATGTTTCGGGCGCAGGCCCGGCGCGTGGAGTCGGCCAGTGTCATGAACCTGACCGTGTCGAACGTGCCGGGTCCCCGCGAACGAGGTTGCATCGAGGGAGCGACGTCAACGAAATCTATTCGGTCGGGCCGATCGTCGCCGGCAGCGGCATGAACATCACGGTGTGGAGCTACGTCGACCAATTGGCCATCTCGGTGCTGACCGATGATCTGACCCTGGCCGATCCGCATGAGGCCACCGATGCGCTGATCGACTCTTTCCGTGAACTACGCGGCGCCGCCCGACTTTCCGACAGCCTCACGCCCGTCGCCGCCGCCCTGCCACTGGCAGCGGCGCTAAGTTGACGGCAATGGAACACCAAGCCCGCCAAGGCTGGCGCAGGCATGTCGTCACTCGGCTGATGGTGGCCGGACTGATCGGCGCCACCGCCCTGCTGGCCGTCGCCACCACCGCGGGATGGAACTACGCGCCGAGTGTCGGCTGGACCGCCGCGGCGCTGGTTTATCTGGTGTGGACGTGGATCGTCGTACTGCCGATGGACGCTGTGCGGACGCGCGAGCATGTGGTGCCCGAGGACCCGCCGACTGGCTGGCTCATCGACGTCGTGATCCTGTCGGCCAGCGTGGCGAGTCTGGCCGGGGTGGCGCACCTTCTCGCTGCAAGTTCGAAGGCGGGAGCGGAGAAGAACATCGCCGCGGCGGTCGGGGTGGTCAGCATCGCCGTCGCGTGGTGCGTCGTCCATACCGTGTTCAGCGTCCGCTACGCCGATGTCTACTACTCGAACGAGGCCAGCGGCATCGACTTCAACGGCACCGAGACCCCGCGTTTCCTTGATTTCTTCTACGTCGGATTCACCATCGGGATGACCTACCAGGTTTCCGACACCACGCTGCAGACCGGCCAACTGCGCCGCATCGCGCTGTGTCAGGCGTTGCTGTCCTATCTGTTCGGGGCGGTTATTCTGGCCGTCACTATCAATCTGGTTGTCGGACTGAGCAATTCGACCGGTTAATGGAAAGGACCGTCCATGGCGGATGCGGACCAGCTCGAGCATCGAGAAGTCGAAAAGCTCGCGTCATCGAGCACATGCAGAGCGAGAACGTGCAGGAATGGGATCGGACGATGGCGACGTTCAGTCACCCCCGTTATGAGTTGCCCGACGGGACGGTGTTCGACGGCGCCGACGAGGTGATGCAGTACTGGATCGATGGCCGCACGCTGGTGCCGGACCAGACCAACGAACTCATCGAGCTCACCCACCTCGACGACTGGCAGGTCCAGATCGAGTTCTGGCTGCGCGGTACCCCGACCACGGCGACAGAGCCATTCGAGGTGAGGCTGTGGGCCGTTTTCGGCTTCGACGAGTCCGACTTGATCACCGGTGAACGCGTCTACGTCCAGCCGCCGACGGCCGATCAGATCGCGGGACGATCGGTTTGATCGCCCAGCCGACGACAGATGTTTCCTATCACCGTCAGACGGGAACGAGGACGTGTGCCGAATCGCGAGGAGCCGACCGTGTCGACGTCGAGTGAGTTGAGCGGAGCGGTCCGCACCCTGATTCCTGCCCGCATCGACCGGCTGCCCTGGTCGCCGTTCCACACCCGCATGGTGGTGGCGCTCGGTGTGGCCTGGATTCTCGACGGTCTGGAGATCACGGTGGCCAGTGCGGTCGCCGAAACGCTCACCGAACCGCAGACACTTCATCTGTCGTCGGCCGCCGTCGGGTTCGTCGCCACCGTCTACCTGGCCGGCGAGGTGGCCGGGGCGCTGTTCTTCGGGCGCCTGTCCGACAAGCTGGGCCGGCGCAACCTGTTCATGGTCACGCTGGGCGTGTACCTGCTGGGCAGTGCGCTCACCGCAGCGACGCTGGGCAACAGCCCAGCCTGGATCGCCTTCCTCTACCTCACGCGATTCATCGCCGGCATGGGCATCGGCGGGGAGTACGCGGCCATCAACTCGGCGATCGACGAGCTGATCCCGGCCCGCTTCCGCGGCCGTGTCGATATCGCGGTCAACGGCACCTACTGGGCCGGCGCGGTCCTGGGCACGCTGGGCACGTTCGTCTTCCTGCGGGCGATCGACCTGAGCCTGGGCTGGCGACTGGCTTTCCTGATCGGCCCGGTTTTGGCACTGGTGATTCTGCTGGTCCGGCGCAACCTGCCGGAAAGCCCGCGCTGGCAGGTCATGAACGGCCGCACCGAGGACGCCGAGCGCACCATCGCCCACATCGAGCAGGGAGGTGCAGGACACCGGTGCGACGCTGCCGCCGGTCGATGAATCCATGGCGATCGAGTTGCGGCCCGCCCAGGAGATCGGCTACCTCGCCTTGACGCGAGTGCTTTTCCGCGACTACCCGAGCCGAGCCGTGTTGGGCGCCGCGCTCATGATCAGCCAGTCGTTCTTGTATAACGCGATCTTCTTCACCTACACCCTGGTGCTGGGCAAGTTCTACGGCGTTCCCTCGGCCTCGACGCCGCTCTACCTGATCGCGTTCGCCGTAGGGAATCTGTTGGGGCCGCTGACCATCGGGCACTTCTTCGACACCATCGGCCGGCGAAAGATGATCGCCGGAACCTACCTGCTGTCGGGGCTGCTGCTGGCGGTCAGCGCGGCTCTGTTCCAGGCCGGCGTGCTCAACGCGATTACCCAGACCATCGCCTGGTGCGTCATCTTCTATATCGCCTCGGCCGGGGCCAGCGCGGCCTACCTGACCGTCAGCGAGATCTTTCCGCTGGAGGTTCGGGCCAAGGCGATCGCGGTGTTCTTCGCGATAGCCCAGTGTTTCGGCGCGCTCGGCCCGGTCATCTACGGGGCGCTCATCGGGGACGGCTCCAAACCGCTGCTGCTGTTCCTGGGCTATCTACTGGGCGCCGCAGTGATGGTCGCCGGTGGCCTGGTCGCCTGGTTCCTGGCGGTTGACGCCGAAGGCAAATCGCTGGAAGACATCGCCACCCCGTTGGCGGCCAGGTGAGGCCGATTAGATACTGAGTGTCGGGTATGGTTCCGACCGCATTGAGCAGCCAGTGCGCGGCCATCCCGCCGGAAACCTGACTCGAGAGGGACGTCGGTGGTCTTTCGCGCAGACCAGGAGATAGGCCGCGATCTGGCTGCTGTCGACTGGGCGTCCACTCCGCTTGGGCCCGTCGACGAATGGCCGCAAAGCCTGCGCACCGCCGTTGACATCCTGCTGCTCGTCCCGGTTCTCGATGTGGATGGCGTGGGGGCCGGAGCTGACGTTCTTCTGCAACGCCGCCTACCGCCGCGACACCCTGGGCCTGAAGTACCCCTGGGCGCTGGGCCGGCCGGCCAGCGAGGTGTGGGCCGAGATCTGGCCCGACATCGGCCCGCGGATCGATCGCGTCTCGCGACCGGCGGAGGCGACCTGGGACGAGGCGCTGATGCTGTTCCTGGAGCGGTCCGGCTATCCCGAGGAGACCTACCACACCTTCTCCTACAGCCCGCTGCGCGACGACGGCGGCCGTGGTCGGGATGCTCTGCGTGGTCAGCGAGGACACCGAGCGGGTGATCGGCGAGCGGCGGATGGCGACGCTGCGCGAATCTGGGTTCGGACCCGAGCGTGGTGCGCACCGAGCGGCAGATGCTCGACTTCGCCGCCGGACAGCTCGCGCGAAACCTGTACGACCTGCCGTTCACCCTGACCTACCTGTTCGACGACGACGGCGACGCGCACAGCTGGCGGGCTCAGCGGAATCGCGCCGGGCACCCGGCGGCGCCGCGCACATCTGGCAGCGACGGTCCACTCGTGTGGCCCGTCGAGAAAGCCGCGCGGGCGAGCTCGAGCTGGTCGAACTCGACGGTGCCGCGCTCGCCGATCTGCCCGACCGGCGACTGGCGCGAGCCGCCCGCGCAGGCGCTGGTGGTGCCCGCTGCCGCAGCAGGGCGGCGCGCCGCTCGGGTTCCTGGTCGCCGGCGCTGAACCGCTACCGCCGACTCGACGACGGCTACCGCGGCTTCGTCGAGCTGGTGGCCGGCCACATCGCCGCCGGCATCGGCAGCGCCCGCAGCTACCAGGCCCAGCAGCAGCGCGCCGAGGAACTCGCCGAACTGGACCGGGCCAAGACCACGTTCTTCTCCAACATCAGCCACGAATTCCGCACCCCGCTCACGCTGATCCTGGGCCCGGTCGAGGAGCTGCGCGGCCGCCCGCGACGGCCTCGACCGAGCACGCGCGCCAGGAACTGGAGCGTCGTCCACCGCAACGGGTTGCGGCTGGCCAAGCTGGTCAACACGCTGCTGGACTTCTCCCGCATCGAGGCCGGGCGCATGCAGGCCCGCTACGAGCCGGTCGACCTGGCCGCCGTCACCGCCGAACTGGCCAGCGTCTTCCGCTCGGCGATCGACCGGGCCGGGCTGACGTTCACGGTGGACTGCCCGCCGCTGGACGAACCGGTGTACCTCGACCGCGACATGTGGGAGAAGGTGGTCCTCAACCTGCTCTCCAACGCGTTGAAGTTCACCTTCGACGGCTCGGTCACCGTCCGGGTAGCCGCGACGACGACGGCCACGCGGTGTCACCATCACCGACACCGGCATCGGAGTGCCGGCCGCGGAGATGCCGCGACTGTTCGAACGATTCCACCGCATCGAAACCGCGCGCGCCCGGTCCACCGAGGGCAGCGGCATCGGGCTGGCGCTGGTCAAGGAACTCGTCGGGTTGCACGGCGGCACGATCACCGCCGACAGCGGGGAGGGCGCGGGCACCACCTTCACCGTGCGGCTGCCGTTCGGCGCGGCGCATCTGCCGCCCGACGAGCTGGCCGAGCCGCCGGCATCCGCGCGGTCGCCGCGGTGGTCTCCGAACCGTACGTGCAGGAGGCCTTGCGCTGGCTGCCCCGAGGGTGGAGCCGATACGACGGCACCGGCGCTACCGGCGGCGCCACCTGCCCGGTAACGGGCGGTCGGCGATGCGGGCACGGGTGCTGGTCGCCGACGACAACGCCGACATGCGCGAATACTTGGCGAACCTGCTGCGGAGCGTCCGGCTACCACGTCGAGCGGCGTCGGCGACGGCCAGCAGGCGCTGGAGGCTGATCCGCGCCGAGATTCCCGATCTGGTGATCAGCGACGTGATGATGCCCCGGCTGGACGGCCTGCAACTGGTGGCGGCGCTGCGCGCGGACCCGCGCACCGCCGCCTGTGCCGGTGCTGCTGCTGTCCGCCCGCGCCGGGCAGGAAGCCTCCATCGAAGGCCTGCAGGCCGGCGCCGACGACTACCTCGTCAAACCGTTCGCCGCCGCGGAACTGCTGGCCCGGGTGCGGGCGAACATCGAACTGGCGCGGCTGCGCAACCACCACGCCCGGTGGCGCACCGCGCTGGTGGACTCGCTGCAGGAAGCGTTCTTCGTCTGCGATGAACACGGTGCCGTCATCGAGATCAACACCGCCTTCACCGAGATCCTCGGCTACGGCCCCGAAGGGCTGCCCTACGAACCGCCCCCACCCCTGGTGGCCGGACGCCGAAACCGATCCCGGGGCCCGTCAGCTGGTCGATATCGCGTTTGCCAGAGCGCTCAGCGAATCTCATGGGTCCTTCACCGTGCCGGTTACCCACCGCGACGGGCACCGGCTGTGGATCGCGGCCAACTTCAACCATGCCGATGACCCCGACTCCGGGCGCCGCGTCATGGTCGGCACCTTCCGCGACGTCACGGCCGAGCACTACGCCGTGCAAAGCCAGAGTGCGCTCGCTGAGCTCAACCAGCAACTGGTGCAATCTGATACGGTCGACGACGCGCTGCAGGGCGCGGCCGAGGTGTTGCGCCGGGTCTGGCAGGCCCGGCGCGTGCTGGCGGTGACTTTCGCTGGTGACTCACCCGGGGACCGCGCACCGGACGTGGTCTGCGCCGGTGAGCCGGCCGGGTGGGACGACCTCTCGCCGCAACGACGGCAGCAGATCGAGTCCCTGCGCCAAACAGATTTGCTGAGCACCGTCACCGTCGACGCCGGCGCGGCCGGAATCGCGTCGCAGCACCCTCGCGGGGTACTGGTGGTGTGGGTCGAGCTGTCCGAGCACCGGCGGTTCACCCGGGAAGATCAGACCCTGCTCACCGTGCTGGCCGGCCGGCTCGGGCAGGGGCTGCAACGCGTCTATCAATTGGACGAGCAGCGGGAAACCGCTGTGGCACTTCAGCATGCGATGCTGGGGCCGGCGACACTGCCCGAAGGGTTCGCGGTGCGGTATCTGCCCGCGAGCCACCCGCTGCAGGTCGGCGGCGACTGGTACGACGTCGTCGATCTCGACGAGGGACGCGTCGCGTTGATCGTCGGCGACTGTGTCGGTCACGGTCTGGCAGCGGCCACCGTGATGGGCCAGTTGCGCAGCGCCTGCCGCGCGCTGCTGCTCGAGCAGCCCAGTCCCGGCGCGGCGCTCGCGGCTCTGGACCGCTTCGCCGCACGGCTGCCCGGTGCCCGCTGTACCACGGCATTCTGCGCGGTACTCACGCTGGAAACCGGAGAATTGGTGTATTCCAGCGCAGGTCATCCGCCACCCATCATGGTGTACGCGGACGGCGCGACCGTGCTGCTGGGCGGGGAACACGGACTTCCCTTGGCGCTGCGTCCGGATTGGCAGCGACCCGAAAGCCGCGTCACGATGCCACCGCGCGCGACGTTGTTGCTGTACACCGACGGTCTGGTCGAACGACGTGGGCATTCCCTGGATGACGGCATGACACGTGCCGGCGACCTCGTGCAAAGTGGTCGGTCGCAGACGCTCGAAGAGTTGGCCGACCGACTCATGTCCCAGCTGGAGCCCGCCGGCGGGTATCCCGATGACGTAGCCATGCTGCTCTACCGCCAGCCCTCACCGCTGTCGCTGGAGTTCGCCGCCGACGCCCGCTACCTCGCTTCTAGCCGAAACGCATTGCGCGGCTGGCTTACCCGGGCAGGAGTCGACCCCGATCAGATTCAAGACGTGCTCATCGCGACCGGTGAAGCCGTGGCCAACGCGATCGAACACGGCCACCGCAACCGGCCGGCCGGCACCGTGTCGTTGCGGGCGACCGCGATCGTCGACCGGCTGCAGGTGACGGTCACCGACACCGGTGCCTGGAAGACGCCGACCCAGGTCGCCGAATTCAGTCGTGGTCGCGGCATTGATCTCATGCGAGTCCTGATGGAGGACTTGAGTATCCAAACCAGCGAAGCCGGCACGACCGTTTCCATGCACGCGAGGATCACGTAATGGCTACACCGCTCACGTTGAACACCGACCGCGGCTCCGACGGGACGCACCGCTTGACGGCGGCCGGCGAGATCGATCTGAGCAACATCGAGGTGTTCAAGCGGGCGCTTGCCGACGCCAATGCGGGCACCCGCGAGCCGATCACCATCGACCTCAGTGCGGTCAAATATATGGACAGCGCCGGAATCAATGCGCTGTTCGATCAGGCCGACGCGGTCGACGGGCTGCACGTCATCGTCCATCCATTGCTCGTCCGCGTGCTCACGGTCAGCGGGTTCAGCAAGATCGCAAACGTGGAGGCCGCCGACGGCTGAACTGCATGTCGAGACTGCGCAGGTAGGTCTGCAACCCGGCGTCCTGCACGGGGATCAGATGCGCCGGCGCGCCGGACTCGTTGTAGTGGGCGTGCCACATGCCAGGTGGCGTCGTGAAGGCTCCGCCGGCCTGCCAGTCCACCCGAATCGGGTCCGCGATCTGACCGCGATCATCGAGCTCGGTGCCCAGGAGTGTGTAGCACCCGGGCGCCGCATCGAGGATGAGGTCCAGCGCGACGGACTGGTGACGGTGCGGGCGCTGCTCCCGGCCGGGCGGCAGCACGCCGAACATCGCCCACAACACGTGCGTCAGCGTCAGCGTCTGCTCCTGGTCGGCGTTGGCCAGCAGCACGCTGACCCGGTTCTTGTCGTTGGCGCCGGGTCGCGACGCGATGTGCTCGAGTTCGGCGACCACGTCCGCGCGGCGGAACTTGGTCGGGCGGAACCGGGGCTCGGACGCGCGGACGCCGAGGTGACGAAGCAGTGGCTCGTCGTGCACCCAGTACATCGCCGCATCGTCGTCGGCATGGAACACCGCCCTGGTGTCGGCCGGCAGGGTCAGGAAGTCGCCCTGTATCTATGGCGCAAAGCCGCGTGCTCGCCGGGCCGCCGAATAGAGTCGGGATACCACTGAGCCGCAAGGAGGGCCATGGCGTTGGAGGTCACCAGCGGTCCGAGCGCGGCCAAAGACCGTGCGCTCGACTACGTCAAGGCCAAGGTGCTGACCGGGGCGTTCCGGGGCGGGGAACTGATCAGCGAGGGGGAGGTCGCCACCGCACTGGGCATGTCGCGCACTCCGGTCCGCGAGGCGTTCCTGCAACTGGAGGCAGCCGGCCTGCTGCGCCTTTATCCCAAGCGCGGAGCGCTCGTAGTGCCGGTTTCCCCGGACGAGGTGCGTGCCGTTTTGGAGGCCAGGTTGTTGCTGGAAGAGTTTGCGGCGCGCGCGGTGATCCAGCGCGGTCCCGATGCTTGTGCGGCGGTATACGAACGGCTTTCGGCTCAGGTGCAGCGTCAGCGCGAGGCCGCCGCCGCCGCCCGAATGCACGAATTCCTCGACTCCGATCGTGCCTTTCGCAACGTCACTCTCGAAGCGGCCGGTAACGCCATCCTGGCCGGCTTCTACTCCACACTGCGCGACCGTCAGATGCGGATGATCGGTGAATCGGCGCGCAATCCCCAACGGCTGGCGACCATCATCGACGAGCACGAACGCATCGCCCGAGCGCTTCGCGACGGGGACGGCGACGCGGCGCGTGCGGCGGTTCGGGCGCACCTGGCGGGCACCATGCGGGCGCTGGGAATGTCCTTCGGCGAGGGTGGACAGTGATGCAGCGCGTCGTCGTGGTGGGCGGTGGCCTGGCGGGGCTGGCCGCCACGGTGTGGCTGGCCGAACTCGGTTATGCGGTCACTCTCGTGGAGAGCAACGGCAAGCTGGGCGGGCGCACCATCGGCCTGACGTCCGGCCACGGCGACCCGATCGAAAACGGCCAGCACGTGCTGGCCGGTTCCTACGACTGCATCTTCCGCTATCTGGATTCCGTTGGCACACGCCATCTTCTGGAGTTCCCCGACGAGTTCGGCGTGCGTTATCCCGGCGGGCACGTCGAGACGTTCGGTCTTCGGGCGCGTAACGCCCGCCGCTTGGTCCTCGGCCGGGTACGGGGCCTGGGAATTCCGACCCTGCTGCGCACCGCGCCGGCGTGGGCCCGGTTGCTGCGGGACGTCGTGCGGTTCGACGACGCGCTGGACGACATCACCGTCGACGAGTGGTTCGACCGGCTCGGGTTTCCCGCTGCGGTGCGTCGAATCATGCTCAATTCCATGGTGATCGGCGTGCTCAACGAATTGCCGCAGTTGGCGTCCGCACACGCCTTCGCCGCTTTGCTGCGCACCGGTGCCGACCGGGTGCGCCGGGGCGGCCCGGCCGCCATGCGTATCGGCTATCCCACCGTCGACCTGGAAACGTTGTACCTGAACGGCGCTCGGCGCGTGATGGCCGAGCACGGGGTGCAGGTACGGTTGCGGACCCGCGCGGTGGCGGTCGCGGTGGACGACGGTCGTGCGTCGGGTGTGCGGTTGGCTGACGGTTCGATGATCGACGCTGAGGCCGTGGTGCTCGCCGTGCCGTCATGGAACCTGCGGTCGCTGCTGGACGAGGTGCCGGGGTCCGAGGACGTCCGGCTGGCGGCCAAACAACTCGAGCCCATCCCCATCATGAACGCCTACGTGTTGCTGGACCGGCCGTTGGGCACCGTGACACCGTGGGAATCGTTGCTGGACAGCGACATCGGCTGGGTTTTCGACCGCGACCGGATGCACGGTGCGCGCGGCGACGGCAGCCATCTGTATGCGCTGACCACCTGCGCCGCCTACGACCTGATGAGGCTGAACAACCGGGAGGTGGCCGACCGCCTGGTCGACGCGCTGCGCGCCAGCTACCCGGCCGCTCGCGACGCCCGGGTCCTCGACGTCACCGTGGTGCCCTGGCCCAAGGCAACGTTCTCCTCTCGGGTCGGCATGTCCACCATCCGCCCCGGCAACCGCACCTCGTTACCCAACCTGGGCCTGGCCGGCGACTGGACTCACAACGACTGGCCCACCACCATGGAGGGAGCCGCCCAAAGCGCTTCCCGCGCAGTCGATCTCGTCCACGCGGCGCTACTGTCGGGGAGTTGAGCGCGGCCGGGTGCCCGCGGTATGAGATTCTGGGCCGCATGGTGGAGCTGGGGAGGCGACGGGTTGCCATCACCGGCGGGGCGCAGGGCATCGGCCGGGCGATCGGGGAGGCGCTGATCGCTGCCGGCGCCACGGTGGCCCTCGGCGACGTGCGCACCGTGTTCGTCCCTAAACTGGTCGGTCTGGTTTCCCGCGGATCCGCCACCCTTCCCGCCTCCCTCGTCGATGCCGCTTTCCGGTTGTCGGGTGGCAACAAAGTCACCTCGGAGCTGGACCGCGAGCAGCGGGCCGCATATCAGGCGCGGATCGAGAATCAGGAGTAGTCATGGGGGACAACGACATTCGTACAGAGCTGACCGGGCTGCGCGGCGTGCCCGAAAGCGCGCTGAGCCAGGCGCTGGTTGCGACGCTGCCGCGCAACGAAGCGCCCGCGCCGTGGGAATGCCGTTGTTCGGCGCTGCTGTGGCTGGGTCGCGGCGGTCGCGCCGCGGCCGGCGCCCTGCCGCCGGCGCTGGCCGGCAGCCCGGCGCTGGTCACGCTCGGTGCCTTCGTCCGTTACACCGACACCCCGGTCGGCGCCTACGACGAAGTGCTCGGCATCGTCGGCTCCCGGACCGGCCTGCGGCCCTGGGGCAACGTGGCATTCATGTCGGTGGATTCCGAATCCAGCCTGGTCGGCGGCCGCACCAACTGGGCGATGCCCAAGACACTGGCCCGCTTCGACGGGGAGTTGGCCGATGGACACCTCGTCACCGGCAGCAGCAGCGCCGAGCCGTCCTGGACGGTCAGCGCGACGCCGCGGATCAAGGGGCCGGCCATACCGCTGAAAACCAAGGGCAGCGCGCGCCAGCAGTTCGCCGACGGTCGCGTCGGTGACTCGCTGCTGACGTTCGCCGGCCGGATCCGGCCGGCCCTGGTGACGGTCGGCGTCTCCTCGTCGGGTCCGCTGCCGACGTGGCTGCGGCCCGGACTGCACCTCGGTGCGTTCGTCGAAGACGCCATCTTTACCCTCGGCGAACCGCGGTTCGGCTGAGGGCGTCAGTCCAGCTCACCGTATTCGTCGAACCAGTGCGCGAGCTTGCCGCGCCGGCTGACGGCGCGGAGTCTGGCCTCGGCCGCGGCGCGTGTCTTGCTGGTGGTGACGATCAGCAGTTCGTCGCCGCTCTCGATCCGGGTATCGGGCTCGGGGACGAAGGTGTGGCCGTCCCGGATGATCAGCGTGATGACCGCCGGGTCGGGCAGACGCAGTTCCAGGATGGTGACGTTGTGCAGCCGCGACGGCCGTTGCACCGTCATGGTCAGGAGTTCGGCGTCGAGCATGTCCAGCGGAGCGGCTTCCACCTGAATCTCGCGGGTTGCTTCGCGAGAGATCAGGCCCAGTTTGCGGGCGATCAGGCCGCAGGCTGGGGCCCTGAATCAGCGTGAAGACCACGACCAGCACGAAAACGACATTGAGCAGTCGAGAACTGCCCGGCACACCTTCGACGATCGGAAAGGTCGCCAGCACAATCGGCACCGCGCCCCGCAGGCCCGCCCAGGACAGAAAGGCCTGATCGCGCCAGGGCACCCGGAACCAGATCAGCGTCCCCACCACCGACAGCGGCCGCGCGACCAGCAGCAACACCAGCCCGATCACGATCGCGGGGATCACGTCAACAGCCAGTTCGCTCGGGTCGACCAGCAGTCCGAGCAACACGAACAGGCCGATCTGGGCCAGCCAGCCGACCCCTTCGGCGAACGAACGGGTCGCCGAGCGGTGTGGCAGCCCCGAGTTCGCCAGCACCACCGCGGCCAGATACGCGGCGATGAAACCGCTCGCATGGGCGTCACCGGCGGCGGCGAACGCGACCAGGCCCAGCCCGAACGTCGCGATCGGGTACAGCCCGGATGCCGGCAACGCGATGCGTCGCAGCCCGAACGAGCCGAGGTAGCCGACCACCAGCCCGATCGCGGAACCGCCGATCAGCTCGTACAGCAGGTCGGTGATAGCGCCCTCGGGTTCGAACACGAAGGGCACCACGCTGAACATGAGCACAAGGATCACGCCGGGCGCGTCGTTGAAGCCGGACTCAGCCTCCAGTAATCCGGCCAGTCGTCGCGGCAACGGCAGCACGCGCAGCACCGAGAACACCGCCGCCGCGTCGGTAGCCGACACGATCGCACCCAACAGCAGCGCGAGCTGCCAGTCGAAGTGCAGCAACAGGTGCGCCCCCACGGCGGTGATCACCGTACTGATGACCACGCCGACCGTGCCCAGCGCGGCCGCGGGCGCCAGGATCTTTCGGATGTCGCCGAACCGCGTGGTCAAGCCGCCTTCCACCAGGATGACGGCCAGCGCCGCGATGCCCACGTTTCTGGACAGGATCACGTCGTCGAACTGCAGACCCAACCCGTCCTCGCCGAGCGCGACACCGACCAGCAGGAACAACAACAGGCTGGGGAGCCCCACGACGGTGGCCACGCGAGTACCGACAATGCTGGCCAGCAGCACGAGGCCGCCGATCGACACAGTCAGGTACAGCTGTTCCAGGGTCATTTCGTTCCACAGTTCAACAAAGCGATCGCTGTCGCGGCTGGTACGGACGAGGCCGCCGATTTCGGCGTGCTGTCAGTAAATCAGTCCACACCCGACGGCCGCTCGCTGCACAGCGGGAAGTGCCGCGTCTCCTGGCATACGTAAAGATGGTCAGGTGACCAAGCGAAAGTTGCGGATCGGGATTGCCGGCGCCGGCAATGTCGGCCGCTCGGTCGCACAGGAGTTGCTCGACGCCGGGCACAAGGTCCTGCTGATCGAGCGGCAACGACCTAACTTCGAGCCGCACAAGGTGCCGGACGCGGATTGGCTCAACGCCGACGCCTGCGAAATGTCCGCGTTGCAGGAAGCGGGCGCGCAGACGTGCGACGTGGTGATCGCCGCAACCGGAGACGACAAAGCCAACCTGGTGGTGGGTCTGCTGGCCAAGTCCGAGTTCGGGGTGCCGAGGGTGGTGGCCCGGATCAACGACGTCCGCAACGAGTGGTTGTTCGGCCAGGCCTGGGGGATCGACGTAGCGGTCTCGACGCCGGGTGCGATGGTTGCCGGAATCGAGGGTGCCATCGACATCGGTCACCTGGTGCGATTGATGGGCCTGCGGGAAGGCCACACCGCATTGACGAAACTCACCCTGCCCGAAGACAATCCGCTGGTCGGGCAGTCGGTGGGCGAACTGGAGTTGCCGGCCAACACCGCCTTGGTCACCGTGGTTCGTGCCGACACTGTGATAGTTCCGCAGCCCGGCTATGTGCTCGAGGCAAGCGACGAACTGCTGTTCGTCGCTGACAACGCTCGCGAGAGTGCCCTGTGGGCTGCCATCAACAAGCAGCGCTCCCGACAACTGATCGGTCATGGCGACATCGACCAACCGCCGTCGGAGCCACTAAACTCCCGAAACCATGGCGATCCGGCGCGCCGTTCTGCTCATCGCGGATATCGGCGGATACACCAACTACATGAGCTGGAACCGACTGCATCTGGCACACGCGCAGCAAGCGGTGGGTGCCCTGCTGGAGGCGGTCATCGATGCCGGCAAGGGCCTGAAGCTGGCCAAGCTGGAAGGCGACGCCGCATTCTTCTGGGTGCCCAACGGCGACGCTCGAGTTGTCTGCGGACGGCTGCCAGAAATGCGGCAGGCGTTTCTGGCGCGGCGGGAGCGCTTCAAAAAGGAAGCGCTCTGCGACTGCCGAAGCTGCGAGCAGCTCGGAACTCTGTCGCTGAAGTTCGTCACCCACGTGGGTGAGGTCGCAGAGCAGAAGGTCAAGCGCTACGTCGAGTTGGCCGGTGTCGACGTCATCCTGGTGCACCGCATGCTCAAGAACTCGGTGCCCATACCGGAGTATGTGCTGATGACCGACGTCGTGGCCGAGTGCCTGGACGAAGCGATGCGGCAGGTGTCGATGCCGCTGATCCACAACTTCGAGGGCATCGGCGAGACGTCGACGTTCTACCTCGATCTTGCGACTTCCGAGGTGCCGGCTGCGGAACCGGAGCGCCGCGCCTTCGGCCGGCTGTCGGCGAAGCTGAACCTGGAGATGAAGACGTTGCCATTTCTGGTGGGTCTGAAGAAACCTGCCGTCGGATTCCGCAACCTGGGGCGCGGTGCTCCGGCGCAGCTTCCGGCTTAAGCTCGCCGGATGTCGGTCGCGTTACTGCGTGAGATGTTCGAGCGGATGGTCGTCGGCAAGAACGATGACCTGATCGAGCACTATTACGACGCCGACTTCGTGATGTCCTCCGACGGGCTGACCCAGGGTTTCGCCGAGTTCCGCGACAGTCACCTCAAGCTCTACGCCACCCCGATCGCCTACTCGGTCGAGTACGACGAGCAGGCCTGGGTGGAAGCCGGGGACCGGGTGGCCGGCCGGGTCTGGATCACCACGTCGCGCCCCGACGAGCGGCCCACCCGGATCGAGGTGATCTTGATCGCCAGCTACCGCGACGGACGGATCCATCGGGTGTGGGAGACCACCTGGCCGAGTTGGCGCAGCGTGGGCGCGCTGGAAAATTATTGAGCCGCAGGCTGATTCACGGTTTATGCAGGCGCTGCATCAACTCGGCGGCCGCGTGGCGTCCGCTGAGCAGGGCGCCGTGCACCGTGGCGGAATTGTCCGCTCCCACGGCCTCGCCGGCCAGGTACAGCCGGTCGCCGATCGGCTCCTGGAGCCGGCGGCGGTCGTCCGGGCCCGAACCTGGTGCATGGAAAGAATATGAGCCAAGCGCGTAGCGGTCAGTGGTCCAACTCGACGACCGCACCTCAACGATGTCGGTGCCGAACAGTTGCCGCGCGATGGGCCGCGCACTGGCCACCAAATCGGCTGGCGGGAGTGGACTCTACCTGTCGGCCGCGGGATCCGGGATTGAAAGCCAACACGATTGGGCCGACGGCGGCGGGCAGGTGAACCATTGCGCCCACACGCCTTTGTCGGAGCCCAGGTACTGGCAGAAGGCGTTCTCGCTGTCCCAGGTCCGCGCTGAAAACGGAAGTAGCTCTTGGACAGTACGCCGAATCCCAAGGCGTTCACCGCATGGGCATGCCCTTCGGGCAGCGGCGGGTCGAAGGTGATGCTGGCGGCCTTCAGGACTCCGAGCGGGACGGTGACGATCGCCGCGGGCCCTTCGAAAGTTTGCTCACCGGCGCGGACAAGGTACCGAGTTATTCCGTCGCGCAACGGAAGTGACCGTCGTGTTCAGCGCGATCTGCAGTCCGTCGGCGAGCAGCCGCGGTAATGCGTCGTACCCGCTGGTGATCAGCGACTGCGGACCGTCGGTGTACTTGCCGAGGTCGAACGTGGTGGCGGAAAGTTGGCCGGCGTCGGCGGCGTACTCGTCTTCGATCTCGGTGGTGACGTAGTAGTCCAGGGCGGCGCGTCCCGCCCGGTGAGTTCCTCGCGGTCCGCCTGGGCGGTGATTGCGGCGCCCAGCGATCCGCCGTTCACCTCCTCGCGCGCCTCGGACACCAGCCGGCGCCAGGTCTTGTGGTTGAACGTCATCGGCTGCAGCCGGGGATCGATCACCAGTTTCGCCGGGTCGTCGTAATCGGTGGGGACGACGTCGGCGTGCACCTGCGCAGCCAGCTCCATCAACGGATTGTTCGTGGTGCCGTGGATCCAGGACGCACCCATCTCCAGCGGCACGCCCCAATCGCGGCTGGTGTGCACCCGCCCACCGATCCGGTCGCGGGCTTCGATCACCCGCACCGGCCAGCCCGCGTCGGCGAGGCTGCGCGCCGCGGCCAACCCGGCCATTCCGGCCCCGATGACCAGGACCGATTTGGTGTCCGTGTCTGGATCGGGTGTGGTGGTGGACGAAGCTTTGGTTCGCTGCGCCGGTTGGGTGGGTGTCGCGCAGCCACCAGCCAACGGGGTCGTTGTCGCCAAAAACGCCCGGCGGGATAACTGTGGCACGGTCACCTATTCGCCGCCACGAGCTTATGCCCAGTTGTTGGACAACCGTGCTGAAATTTGACCTGGTTTGTGACGGACCGCACATTACGGTCGGGTAAACTCGCCGGAACTGGATGGCGGCAACGGAGCCGTGACCAAGGCGGGAGCGGCATGATTCCTGACAAGAGTGCTCGGATTTCCACCCGTGACAGATCGGTCGAGCAGTTGCCGGACGAGTTGCCACCGAGTCGTACCTTGATGGTCCGCGCGGCCGACGGCACCGCCCTGCACGCCGAGGTGTTCGGCCCGCCCGACGGCTATCCGATAGTCCTGACGCACGGGTTCGTCTGCGCCATCCGGGCGTGGTCCCACCAGATCGCCGACCTGGCCACCGACTACCGCGTGATCGCCTTCGACCACCGCGGCCACGGCCGCAGCGGGTGCCCCGCCGCGGCGGGTCTACAGCCTCAAACATCTAGCGTCCGACCTTGATTGCGTGCTGGACGCGACGCTGGCGCCGCACGAACGCGCGCTGATCGCCGGACACTCGATGGGCGGCATCACCATCCAGCGTGGTCGGAGCGCTACCGGCACAAGGTCCGTCGGCGCGCCGACGCCGTCGCGCTGATCAACACCGCCAGCGGTGACCTGCTGAGCAAGATCAAGTTGTTGCGGTGCCGCGCGGATTGTCGCCGGCCCGGGTGGTGGCCGGGCGGCCGGCTGATCAACGCGTTCGGCGGGTTCCCGCTGCCCGGAGCGGTGCGCGATTCCGAGTCGGCTCTGGTGTGCGATGATGGCGGTCGGTGCCGAGCGCGGACCCGGCCGTGTCGCCAGCTCGTCTACGAACTCTTCGCGCAGACCTCACCGACGGGCCGCGGCGGCTGCGCGCGGATGCTCGTCGACGAAATGGGCTCGCGACACCTCAACCTCGAGCGGTCTGACGGTGCCGACCCTGGTCATCGGCAGCGAACACGACCGGCTGACGCCGATCGGCCAGGCCCGCAAGATCGCGCGCACCGCACCCAACGTCGTCGAGCCTGGTCGAGCTGCCCGGCGGGCACTGCTCCATGCTGGAACAGCCGGACGAGGTCAACAGCCAGCTGCGCGCGCTGGCCGAAGTCGGCGTCGCCCGCCAGACCCGGGTCCGCTGATCAGCTCATAGCAGAGCGGCCACCTCGGCGGCGGCCCGCTGGCCGGACCTGACCGCGCCGTCGAAGTATCCGGTCCATTCGTCGGCGGTCTCGGTGCCTGCCCAGTGGATCGGGCCGACCGGTTGGCGCAGCAACTGGCCGAACTTGGTCCATGATCCCGGCGGCACCGCGGCAGTCGGTCCGCCTGGCGCGAACTCCTCTGTCCCCCAACGAAAATCGGTGTAGTCGAGCGGGTTGAGCGCTTCCTCGCCGAACAGCGACGCAAAGCAGCGCAGCGCGTCTCGGCGGCGCTGGTCGGCGGGCAGCGAGTCGAAGGCGCGGGGGTCGACGAATCCCAGCAGGATGCCCGGACCGTCCGCATGCGGGCTGACATCGAAGGTGATGAACACCGGGCCCTTGTCGGACAACGCCTGGCCGGAGAACCCCTTGGCCCGCCAGAACGGCGTTTGGTAGGCCGCGTAGGCCTTGGTCAGCCGGCCCTGCGGCCAATGCTGGGCGAGTTCGCTGGTATTCGGGCGGCAGCGGGGGATTGAACTCGATGCCGGCGCGGTGGGCGGGCGGAATCGCGACGATGACGAACCCGGCCTCGGCCTGACCCTGATCAGAGGTGACCGTCACCCCCGACCCGTGCCGGTCGATGCGACGGACGCGTGCGTCCAGCACCACGCGATCACCGAGTTCGGCCGCCGCGCTATCGGCGATCTGCTGGGTGCCGCCCGGGAAATCAGGTCCTGCTGGGCGCCGTCTTTGGCGTCGAGTAGCCGGTTGAGTCCGCCGGCCGCGCGCACATAGCGGGCGGCGTGCAGCATCGACACGTCGTCGGGTTCGCACCCCCACGTCACCCGGGCCATGATCGCCATCAGATCCCGCGACGATGCGGTGGCGCGCACCGAGCGCAACCACTGGCCGAGCGAGACGCCGTCGAGTTGCGCGGCCCGCTCGGCATGCCAGGGCGCCGCGATCGGAACGGTGCGCGAGATCCGCTCGAACTGCCACTGCAGCCGCCCGATGTCGAGCAATCCGACCAGCGACAGCTGCGGGATGGTGCCGCGGTACGCGCGCGCCGCGCCGCGCCAGCGGATCACGTTCTTGCCGTCGTGGTAGGTCGGGATGGTGGGCAGCCCGAGCTCGGCGACCAGCGCCAGCACCGCGTCCTGGGTGGGGCCGACGAACGAGCCGCCGAGGTCGATCGGCAAGCCGGCCACGCTGCCGCTGAAGGTGCGGCCTCCGACCCGGTCGCGGCCTTCCAGCACCAGCACGTCGTGACCCTGCTCGCGTCAGCTCGCGAGCTGCGGCAAGTCCGGCAAAGCCGGCGCCCACCACGACAACGTCGACATTCCACGGTGTCACGCCACGGTATTGTCACGTGCTCCAGTGAACAGCATCGCCGGCGGTTCCGTAGGGTGACTTCCGTGCCGGATCTCCAGGTAGGCGTGCGTTGAAGGTATTCACCGCTTTGTACGGCCGGCCGAGCGGCCGAACGGGCGCGCGAGCTGCGCGACGCCGGGGCCAGTGGCGTGGCCACCTTCGAAGGCCCACACGACGTGTTCGCGCCGTTGACCCTGGCCGCCACGGTGGGTGGCCTGGATCTGATGACCAATGTGGCGATTGCGTTTCCGCGCAACCCGATTCACCTCGCGCATCAGGCCAACGACCACCAGCTGCTCAGTGCCGGACGGTTCCACCTGGGCCTGGGCACGCAGATTCGTCCGCAGATCGAGAAGCGGTTCGGCGCCCAGTTCGACCATCCGGTAGCGCGGATGACGGAGCTGATCGCGGCGCTGCGCGCGATCTTCGAGGCCTGGAATTCCGGCGGGCGGCTTGGACTTTCGCGGCGAGTACTACCGGCACACTCTGATGACGCCGACTTTCAATCCCGGCCCGAACCCGTATGGTCCGCCGCCGATCTACGTCGGCGCTCTGGGCCGCGGCTGACCCGGGCCACCGCCGAGCATGCCGACGGTCTGCTGGTGATGCCGTTCGGTTCGAAGCGTTTCCTGCACGGCAGTACCATGCCCGCGGTGCGGGCGGGCCTGCAGGCCAGTGGTCGGCGGGCCGAGGATTTCAGCGATCATTCCGGAAGTCATCGTCTCAGCCGGCGACGAGGAGGCAGTCGCGGGCACCCGGCGGTTGCTGTCGTTCTACGGGTCCACTCCGGCGTATCGGCCGGTGCTGGCCGCGCACGGCTGGGAGGATCTGCAGCCCGAGCTCAACGCGATGTCCAAGCAGGGCCGCTGGCAGGAGATGGGCGCGCTGATCACCGACGAGATCATGCACACCATTGCCGCCTGTGGTACGCCCGCCGAAATCGCCGCCCACATCCGAGACCGCGTCGACGGGGTTGCCGACACCGTGTTCCTGTATCAGCAGGCCCATCGGCCTGTCCACGCTGGCCGAGATCGTGGACGAGCTGGCGTAAGGCGACTCGCTGCGCCGAGACGCTGCCTATCGACGCGCTAGGGCGCGACGGTTAGCCAGTCGGCGAACCCCGACGGGTCGTGCCGGCCCAGCGCGCCGTGCTCGTAGAGACCCCAGCCCTCGACCGGGTCTTGTCGCCGTCGCGGCATAACGCCCGCCCGACGTGGTCGATGACACCGAAGCCGGATCGGGCGACGATCGCGGGATCGGTCATGTCGTAGGTCAGCCGTTCGGCGAACTTCTCACCCTTCCACAGGCCGTGCAGCCAGTCCGAGTCGCCGCCGTAGCCGCCGCCCACATGGATCGGCACCGGCAGCTTGGACTCCACGTCGAAGTGAACCGGAGTGCCGTCGGGCGTGGTCGCGTCGATGGACGCACCGGTCGGGATCCGGGTGCCGGAGCGGTAGTGGATCTTGACCCGCGGCCAGCCGAGTTGCTCGACCCGGCCGTCCCGCCACACCCGGGTGCAGTCGTTGAGCGAGCGGAACCCGTTGGGCTCCTCCTGGATGATCAGCACGATGGCGAAGTCGTCGAACGCGATCGGGACGTACAGCCACCACATGCCCTCGAACGGCGGGTCCGCGGGCCGGCCGGCCGGCTCCGGTTCGCCGATCGGGCGGATGCCCCAGGACCGGTCGCGGCTGCCGATCCAGACGGCCGGGTCGACGGTGATCTCGTCGCCGTCGACCGCAAGGTGCCCGCTCCAGCTGCCGAGCTGGGCGAACCGCTGGGCATTCAGCGTGACCCGGTTGCCCGCCCGCATAATGTGCGGCTGTTCCTGAACGACGTCGAACAGCCCTTCCCAGGTGAGATCGGCTGCGACGCCTTCGGTTTCATCGAGCACGATGCGCAACTTGTCGCAGCGGTTCGATGACCTCGACGCGGTAGCCGCTGACGTGCTGGTTGAGGCGGTCGTGATCGATGGCGTCGGAAACATGCACCGCGGTCTGGGTTTGTCCGCGCCGGATCGAGCAGATACGCGTCCTTGACCCCGAGGTTGGGGTAGTAGCCGATACCGGTGATGACGAAGATGTTGCCGGTGCGGTCGTGAGCGTTGAAGTAGGAGCGGTCGTAGAAGTTGCGGTCGGAGGAGCCGGGCCAGGCGATCGGCTGGGGGACCTGGTGTACCGGGTACTCGTCGAGCGGTCCGAGCATTAACTTTCCTCTCCGATAAGACGTTTCATCAATCCGGCGTGATAGAACAGCGTCTCCACATCGTCGGGCTTCTCGACCTCCCCGAAGTGCACGCGCCGCGCACCGGTTCGCATGAACACGCACGCCCACATGACCCCGGAGTACACGTAGAACCAGTTCAGGTCGCTGAGTTCGACTCCGGTGAGCTCTTGATAGGTGGCGCGCACGTCATCCTCGCGCATCACCTCGGGCAGGCCGGGCAGTGTTGCCAGCCCGGCGAGTTCTTGAAAGACCTTGTGCGCGTAAATCATCCATGCGACATCGAGTTCGCGCGGACCGAGTGTCACCATCTCCCAGTCCAGCACCGCCACCGGTTCGAAATCCCGGTACAGCACGTTGCCCACCCGGGCGTCGCCCCAGTTGAGCACCGGCTCGCGGGCGTCGGCTTGCGCCGGCCAATTGTCTTGCAGCCACTCGAAAGTCCGTCTCCACCAGCGGCGACCGGCCGATGTCGGGGACCGCGAAGTCATACCACGATTTCACCCAGCCGAAGTGCTTGCGCAGCGCGGTATCGCCGGTCAGACCCTCGGTCAGAAAGCCAAACGTCTTCTCGGCGTGGGGGATCGAATGTAAGGTGGCCAGCACCTTGACCGAGGCGTCCTGCAGCTTGCGTTGTTGCTCGGCCGGTGCGTCGGCGAACCAGTTGCCGCCGAACGTGTACGGCATGACGTCGGGTGGCACCATGCCGTCGACGTAGTCCATCAGGAAGAACGGCGCTCCCAAGACCTCCCCGGTGTTCTCGATCCAGCGCACCCGGGGTACCGGCACGTCGGTCAGTTCACCGACCTGGCGGATGACCTCGAACTGGTGGTCCAGCCGATAGCTCGGGAAGACCGGAACGTCTTGGGTGGTGGGTGCGACCCGGGCGACGAGTTTCTGCTCCTGCTATCCTCCCAACGGGCGGTCAGGATGATGGTCTCCGAAGACATGCCCGTCGAGTCCACGCCGCTTTCCACGGTCACCTCGGGCGCTACCGGCAGCACCGTCGACAACCACTGCGACATCAACGCCGGAACGGTGGCGGTATCGCGGCTGGAGCGTTGCATGCGGCCCACATCTTCGAGCGCCGGTTCATTGGCCACGAGTGCTTCCTTTGCGGGGTAATTACGATACGGTAGGTAGCGTTATGAAAGCAGACCCGTCAACCCTTGACAAGGTCCCCGGTGCCGGGCGGCCCCGGGACCCGCGCATCGACTCTGCCATCCTGGCGGCGACCGCGGAACTGCTTGTCAACATCGGCTATTCGAACCTCAGTCTGGCCGCCGTGGCCGAGCGGGCCGGAACGACGAAGTCGGCGCTGTACCGCAGATGGTCCAGCAAGGCGGAATTGGTGCACGAGGCGGCGTTCCCGGTGGCGCCGACGGCGTTGGTGGCCCCGGCCGGAGATTTCGCCGCCGACATCCGGATGATGATCGAGGCGACCCGTGACGTGTTCACTACTCCCGTTGTACGCGCCGCATTGCCGGGGTTGGTGGCCGACATGACCGCCGATGCCGAGCTGAACGCGCGAGTCATGTCGCGCTTCGCCGGTCTGTTCGCCGCGGTGCGGACACGACTGCGGGAGGCCGTCGAGCGCGGCGAGGCGCATCCGGACGTCGACCCGGACCGGCTGATCGAATTGATCGGGGGAGCCACGATGCTGCGGATGATGCTGTACCCGGACCAGAAGCTGGACGACGCGTGGGTGGAACAGACCGCTGCCATCGTGGTGCACGGAGTCACCCGATGACCGCCATCGTCACCGGCGCCAGTCGCGGACTCGGACGGGCGATCGCGCTGGCGCTGGCGGCCGACGGGGAGGCGGTGGCCGTCGTGGGACGCACCGAGGCCGTCTGGGACGAGCGGCTGCCCGGAACGATCGGCGAGACGGTCGCCGACATCGAGGCGGCCGGCGGACGCGCGGTGGCGATCCGGGCTGACCTGACTGACCGCGACGATATCGTCCGTCTGGTAGACGAAGCGCGAGATGCGCTGGGGCCCATCGGCATTCTGATCAACAACGCCGCGTTCACGGCGCCGGGACGGCCGGGTGGCGCGCCGCGCGCCAAACCAGAAGGACAAGCCGCGCTGGCCGGGGTTCGTCAGCATCCCGCTGGCCGCCTACCGCAGGCATTTCGAGATCTCGCTTTTCGCCGCCTACGAGCTGATGCAACTGGTGAGCCCGGACATGATCACCGCCGGCGGTGGCTCGATCGTGAACATCACCTCCATCGCCTCGCGACTGGGCGGCGGATTGCCCGGATACGGGGGCTCCAAGGCGGCGCTGGAACACCTCACCGGTTGCGCGGCCCTCGATCTCGCCGACCACAACATCGCGGTCAACGCACTCGCGCCGTCCAAGCCGATCATGACGCCGGGCCTGTCCTACTACTCCCACGGTTTCGACGACGAGAGCACCGCCGAGGAATTCGCGCAGGCGGCACTCCAACTCGCGCGGGTGAGCCCGAGCGTGGTGACTGGCCGCACGATCGGGCACTTGCAGGTGCTCGACGGCAGCTTCTCGCCGTTCACGGTGTAAGCCGTCAGGCGGCGTGCCGGTGGATCAGTGCGACGCCGATGGTGGTCTCGAGGTCGCTGATGTCGATGAGTGAGTAGATCGGTGGCGCGGTGGATCGGTATTGCGCTGCGGTGGGTGTGGTGTATTCGGCTGTGTGGGTGCCGTTTTCGTCGTGGGCGGTGACCCGCCAGCCGGGTGATTCTTTGACGTAGTTGCAGTGTTCGCAGGATCCGGCGCCGTTGGTGGCGGTGGTGGGTCCGCCTCGCTTGACGGGTTGGATGTGGTCGCGGTGGCGGATCGGGGCGTCGCAGTAGGGTGTGCGGCAGCTCTGGTCGCGCAGGCCGATGAACTCGGCCAGCCCGCGCGGGAAGGTGCGCGACCGTGATTCCATGGCCACCAGTGCGCCGGTCTTGGGGCTGGCGTAGAGGCGGCGCAGGCTGGCCAGGCAGCGCTGGTCGCCCAGTGCGTGCTGGAGCCAGGTGCGTGCCACCGCCGCGGGGATCGGGCCGTAGCCCTCGAGCACCGCGGCGTCGTTGTCGCCGCCCAGCAGCGCCCGATCCGAGATCACCACGTTGAGCGCGATCGAGGCCGGCGCGTCGGCGGGGGTGGCGGTGATGCGTTCGACGACGGTGTCGGCCATCACCTGGGCGCGGGTCCGGCCGTCGAAGGTGGTGTCGGCGACACGGCGCAGCGCGGCGTACACCCCGACGCCCTGGGCGACCGGGAGCAGGACGCTGAGCCAGGTCATGGTGTCGGGGGCGGGGCGGATCGTGACCGTGCGGTCGGTGGCGGCTTTGGCGGCGCGATCGACGACGGCCTGCGGATCCCGGCGGTAGGCGATGTTCTTGGCCGCGGCGATGATCCGCTTGTCACCCAACCCGGTGAGCGTGGCCGTCTCGGCACACAGCTCGCGGTCGAGCGCGCGGCGATCCTCGAGGTCCAGGCAGGCCGATTCCCGCACGATCAGGGTGGCCCGCCATTCCGAGAGCACCCCGCACGCGAGTGCGGCCAGGGTGTGCGGCATCTCGTGGACCAGGGCCTTGGCGAACCCCAGGTGCCGGCTGCCGCGGGCCGGGGAATCCTGGCGGGCCAGCGCGACCTCACTGGCCACCCCCCGGCCCCGCTGGGCGCCGGGCACCCCCGCCGCGGCCTCCGCTGCGCGCCGGGAGGTATCCAGCGCCGCCGCGGCCCGCGCCTGACCCGCCGCCGCGGCGCATTTGACCCGCTCCAACTCGGTGATCCGCGCGATCAGCTCGGCCTCGCCGGCGCCCGGGTCCAGGCGAGAGAAGGTCCCCTAACTCGAACATATGTTCGATACTACCAGGGATTGGCGACAAGTCGTCGCGACTGGACCCGGGCAGCCCAACGCCGCTAGCCTTCGGCTATGGGGCGCAAGCCGCCAGGGAATTCCCACTGATGTTCGACAAGCCCACCACCCGGGTGGTGGCTCTGATCGCTCTGCTGATGCTGGTCGCCGCCGCGCTCCGCGGGTATCTCCCGGCACACCACGGCCAGCGTCTCACGGAGGCGAGCTCCAACAAGACGGCACTGATGTTCCTCGTCGCGGCCATCGCGGCCACCTTGGCATTGTTGGCATTCTCGATCATCGCCAGACTGCGCGACCCGCGCACGGTAGCGCCCAGCGCCGGCGCACTACCCGACATGCTGGGCGGCGGCAGCGCCCGGCCAAGCTGGCGCGTGGTGCTGATCGCGCTGGGCGTGATCGCTGCCTGGCTCCTGGTCGCGATACTGGTGTCACGATTGTTCACGCCGCCCGAAATCGGTCTTGATGCGCCGCAACCGGATTCGAGTGCGACCCCACCGGAGCCGGGAGGCAACGCGCAACCCAGACAACCTGCGCGGCACAAGGAAACTCCGGACATGCTTGGGTCGCTGCTCGCGTTCGTGCCGGTGCTGCTGATGTTGTTCGTGGGCGGCTTCATCGTGTCGCGCCGGCGTCGCCGCCCGGATACCACGGCAGTGCACCCCGATGATCGCACCGAATCGCTGCCACCGGAAGCCGCTTCGGAGTCACTGGTGCGTGCCGCGGAAGTCGGGCTGGCCGAAATGACAGACCTCAGCCGCGAACCCCGCGAGGCGATCATCGCCTGCTATGCGGCGATGGAGCGTGAACTGGCCAATGTCCCGGGCGCGGTGCCGCAGGAATTCGACACCCCCACCGAGGTGCTCGCCCGCGCGGTCCAACAGCGCGCGCTGCAGGCCGGCAACGCCGTCCAGTTGGTGAACCTCTTCGAGGAAGCGCGGTTCAGCCCGCATGTGATGGACGAAGGGCACCGCGAGACAGCGGTGCGCGTACTCGAACTCGTTCTCGACGAGATCGCTCCGCGATCCGGCAGGGCTTTATGAAAAAGCTGATAGCACTGGGTATTCTCCTCATCGTCGGCATTGAGATGTTGGCCCTGATACTGCAGGACCGCCGGTTCGTGCTTGCCGGCGCGGGTGTGGCGTTGGCGCTGGTGTTGCTCAACGTGCGCCGGGTCCTGGGCCACCCGAGTGAACCTGAAGCGGAACCGGATTCCGACGACCTCGGCGACTCGCTGCGTCGTTGGTTGTCGAATACCGAGACGACGATCCGGTGGTCGGAATCCACCCGCGCGGACTGGGACCGTCACCTACGTCCGATGCTGGCCCGCCGGTTCGAAATCACCACTGGCCAACGACAGACCAAGGACCCGGCGGCGTTCCGGGCGATGGGCGAGATGCTGTTCGGCCCAGAACTATGGGAATGGGTTAATCCGAACAACGTCGGGCATGCCACAGCCAGCCAACCGGGACCGGGCCGCGCGGCGCTGGAGGAGATTCTGCGAAGGTTGGAGAAGGTATGACGATGGAGCACAGATGACGACCCCGGCGGCTATGCCAGTTGGTACGACCAGTGCCCAGTGTGAGGCGGTCCTCGACGAGATCGAACGCATCGTTGTCGGGAAGCGATCGGCCCTGACGCTCATCCTGACGGCCCTGCTGGCCCGTGGGCATGTCCTGATCGAGGACCTGCCTGGACTCGGCAAGACGCTGATAGCGCGATCGTTTGCGTCCGCGCTGGGCCTGGAGTTCACCCGAGTGCAGTTCACGCCCGACCTGTTGCCGGCCGACCTGCTCGGGTCGACCATCTACGACATGCAGTCGGGGCGTTTCGAATTCCGCCGCGGCCCGATCTTCACCAACCTGCTACTCGGCGACGAGATCAACCGCACGCCCCCCAAGACGCAGGCGGCGCTGCTCGAGTCGATGGCCGAGGGGCAGGTCAGCATCGACGGCCAAACCCACCGGCTGCCAAACCCTTTCATCGTGCTGGCCACCGACAACCCGATCGAGTACGAGGGCACCTATCCGTTGCCGGAAGCACAGTTGGACCGGTTCGCCATCCGGCTGGAGCTGCGCTACCTCTCCGAGCAGGACGAGGCGGCGATGCTGCGTCGGCGCCTGGATCGGGGATCGGAAGAGCCGATAGTCAACCAGGTGGTCGACGCAACCGATCTGCTGGCGATGCGCGAATCGGTGGAGCAGGTCACGGTGCATGAGGATGTCCTGCAGTATGTCGTGTCGCTGGCCACCGCGACCCGGCGCCATCCGCAGGTCGCCGTCGGTGCCAGTCCGCGCGCCGAACTCGACCTGGTTCAACTGGCCCGCGCCCGCGCCTTGCTGTTGGGCCGCGACTACGTGATCCCGGAAGACGTGAAGGCGCTCGCCGTCCCCGCCGTCGCCCACCGGATCACGCTGCGTCCGGAGATGTGGGTGCGCAAGATCCAGGGCGCCGACGTGGTCGGGGAACTGTTGCGACGCCTGCCCGTGCCACGCGCCGATCGCGGGGCCACGTGATTGCGCATAAAGAAGTTGAGATCCGCTGGCGTGCATCGCAATTGACGTTGGCGATCGCCACCTGCGCCGGCGTGGCGCTGGCCGCCGCGGTCATCGGTGGACGCTGGCAGCTCATCGCGTTCGCGGCACCGCTGCTCGGGGTGCTGTGCTCGCTCAGTTGGCAACCTCCGGTCCCGACGGTCCAAGTGCACGCGGAGCCCGATTCGCAGCGATGTTTCGAGGACGAAGAATCGCGGGTTAGGGTGTGGACCACCACGGAATCCGGCTCGGCCGCTGTCGATCTCACGGTCTCGGCCGTCGACGGGATGGAACTCGAAGAGATCGAGACGGAGCCGCAGGCGAAAACGGTTGCCGCGGTGGCGAAACGATGGGGCCGCTACCACATCCGGGCCCGCGTCGACGTCGTCGCGCGTGGCGGTTTACTCAGGGGCACCGGAACGGTCGATGCCGCCGACGTCATCGTGTTTCCGCTGACGCCGCCACAGTCGACATCGATTCCGCAGACCGAGTTGCTCGACCGGTTGGGCGCCCACCTCACCCGGCACATCGGGCCCGGCGTGGAATACGCCGACATCCGTCTCTATGTTCCGGGTGACCAACTGCGCGCGGTGAACTGGGCGGTGAGCGCGCGGCGCGGGCGACTGCACGTGACGCAGCGGTTGACCGATCGCGCGGCCGACGTGGTGGTGCTGATCGACACCTATCGCCAGCCCGCGGGACCAGCGACGGCGGCCACCGAACGCGTCGTGCGCGGCGCAGCCCAGGTGGTGCAGACCGCGCTGCGCAACGGCGACCGGGCCGGGATCGTCGCGCTCGGCGGCAACCGCCCCCGCTGGCTCGGTGCCGAGATCGGCCAGCGCCAGTTCTATCGGGTGCTCGACACCGTGCTGGACGCCGGCGACCGATTCGAAACCACGACCGGCACCCTGGCTCCGCGGGCGGCTGTCCCGTCCGGTGCGATCGTCTTCGCCTTCTCGACGCTGCTCGACACCGAATTCGCCTTGGCGCTCATCGATTTGCGCAAGCGCGGCCACGTTGTGGTGGCCGTGGACGTGCTGGACAGTTCTCCGTTCGAGGGTGAACACGACCCGCTGGTAATCAAGATGTGGTCGCTGCAGCGCTCGGCGATGTACCGCGACATGGCCACCGTGGGCGTGGACGTGCTGGCCTGGCCCTCGGATCGCTCACTCGAGCAGTCGATGGTTGCGCTCCCAGACCGCCGACCGCGCGTGCGGGGTCAGCTGGGGGCGAAGCGCTGACATGCTCGCCCAGTCCGTTACCCGTGTCTGCTCGGTGGCGTTCGGTCTGCTGATGGTGGCGGCGGCCGCCGTCGGATCACACGGGTTGCCGCTGGTGGCCGGGGCCGCTGCTGTGCTCGCCGTCGGCCTTGGAACGGTATTTCGTTTCGCGGCAACGATTGCCGTGCTGTCGGCGGTGACCATCATCGTGGCGTCGGATCCGTCCCACGTGCTTGCCGGGTTGTCGGGGCTGTGTGCGGCGGCCTACCTGGTGTGCCGGCACGCGTCCGGCGACGTCGTCACGGGAAGTTGGCCGACGATCGTCGCTGCCGTCGGGTTCACCTTCGTCGGGCTGGTGGCGACGTCCTTCCCCTGCAGGTGCCCTGGTTGCCGTTGGTGGCGCCGCTGGCGGTGTTGGCGATCTACGTCTTGGCCACCCGCCCGTTTCTGAATTAGGTTCAGCGGCAGCTGACTTAGTTCAGGAACGTCGCCGCACGCTCGGCGAGGTCCAGCACCGGCTGCGGCAGGATTCCCAGCAGCACCGTCACCAGCGCGCACACCGCGATGGCCGCCTTGCTCAGCACCCCGGGCACCATCACGTGCGGTGTGTCGTCGGTGGGTTCGGTGAAGAACATCGACACGATCACCCGGACGTAGAAGTAGGCGGCCACCCCGCTGGAGATCACACCGATCACCACCAGTGGCACCGCGCCACCCTGGGCGGCGCCTTTGAACACCGCGAACTTGCTGATGAATCCACTGGTCAGCGGGATACCCGCGAACGCCAACAGGAACATCGAAAGCATCACGCCCACAATGGGAGAGCGCTGACCCAGTCCGGCCCAGTGCGACAGATCGGCGTCCTCGATATCGTCGGAATTGCGGACCAGACCCACGATCGCGAAGGCGCCCACCGTGCTGAAGCTGTAGGCGACCAGATAGAACAACGTGCCCGACAGGCCCGCGGAGTTGTCGGCGATCACACCGGTGAGGATGAAGCCGACGTGCGCGACCGACGAATAGGCCAGCATCCGTTTGACATTGGTCTGGTTCACCGCGGTGATGGTGCCCACCGTCATGGTCAGGATCGAGATTCCCCACAGCACCGGGCGCCAGTCGTTGTGCAGTGGCGGTAGTGCCACATAGACGACGCGCAGCAAGGCCCCGAACGCGGCGACCTTGGTAGCCGCCGCCATGAACCCGGTGATCGGGGTGGGAGCCCCCTGGTACACGTCCGGGATCCACGAATGGAACGGCACGGCACCGACTTTGAACAGCAGACCAACCGACAGCAGCGCGACACCGACCAGCGCCAGGTTGGTATCGCTCTGTCCGGCAAGCGAATCCCGGATCCCGGTGAGGGTCAGCGTGCCGGTCGCGCCATAGAGCAATGCGACACCGTAGAGGAAGAATGCCGACGAGAACGCGCCCAGCAGGAAGTACTTCAACGCCGATTCCTGCGACGCCAAGCGACGGTGCCGCGCCAGCCCGCACATCAGGTACAGCGGGAGCGACAAGACCTCCAACGCAACGAACATCGTCAGCAGGTCGTTGGAGGCGGGGAACACCATCATGCCGCCGACCGAGAGCGTCAGCAGCGGGAAAAGCTCCGTCTGGGCAATGCCGGCGCGTTCGGCTTCGTGCTCGATGTCACTTCCGGGCACCGAAGACGCTTGGGGGGTAAAGGAATCCAACCCCGCGAACACTTTGCTCTTCGGGGCTGCTGGGCGCCGACGGGTCGCTGGCTCCGCTCGGCGACGAAGATCACCGCCAGCACGGAGACCAGCACAATGGTGCCTTGCAGGAACAACGTCGGCCGGTCCACCGCCACCGCTCCGAGCACCGTACGGCGACCCTCGGCCGGCACCGACTTCGCCACCGCGACCACCGCGACGAAGGCCGCGACCAGCCCGCCGAGGGCCAGCAAAACCTGAGCGCCGTAGCGCAGCCGCCGCGGCAGGAACGCCTCGACCAGCACGCCGACGATCGCGATGCCGAAAACGATGAACATCGGCGACAGCAGGAAGTACTCGATGCTGGGGCTGGGCAGCGTCATTGGTGCGGTCCTTCGGCTTTCCTGGGGCTCCGGCCATCGGGCCGCGAATAGGCACGGTCGGCGCTGGATCATGCTGGCCGATGGTGGTCATGGTGTTCTCGACCGCCGGGTTGATGATGTCCAGCACCGGCTTGGGGTAGACGCCGAGCACGAACAGCAGCGCCAGCAGCGGTGCGACAACGATCATCTCGCGCCCCACCAGATCGCGAATCTTCTCGTTCCCCTTGGCTACCGGACCGGTCATCACGCGCTGGTAGAGCCAGAGCATGTAGATGGCCGCGAGCACCAGCGCGGTCACCCCGAAGGCTGCGGCCACCCAGTAACGGTTGAAAGTGCCTAGCAATACCAGGAATTCGCTGACGAACGGTGCCAGGCCGGGTAGCGACAAGGTGGCCATGCAGGAGACGAGGAAGGTACCGGCCAGGATCGGGGCCACCTTCTGTACGCCGCCGTAATCGGCGATATTGCGGCTGCCGCCGCGGGAGACGAGGAAACCTGCGATCAGGAACACCGCCGCGGTGGAGATGCCGTGGTTGAGCATGTACAGCGTCGAGCCGCTCTGGCCCTGGGTGGTCATCACGAAGATGCCCGCGATGATGAACCCGAAGTGGGAGATCGAGGTGTAGGCGATCAGGCGCATCATGTCGGTCTGGCCGATCGCCACGATGGCGCCGTAGATCACCCCGATGATGGCCAGCGTGACGATCGCCGGACGGAAATATGCTGACGCGTCCGGGAACAGCTGCAGGCAGTAGCGCAGCATGCCGAAGGTGCCGACCTTGTCCATGACCGCGGTGATCAGCACCGCGGTTGCGGGGGTGGACTCGACGGCGGCGTCAGGGAGCCAGCGGTGCAACGGCCAGAGCGGCGCCTTGATCGCGAACGCGAACATGAAGCCCAGGAACAGCGCCTTGAACACCGCCGGGTCCACGCCGCCGTAGTGGCCGGCCTTGAGGTCGTTCACGATTCGGACGAAATCGAATGTGCCGCCACCGTGCTGGCTGGTGACCACGTACAGGCCGATCACCGCCGCCAGCATGATCAGCCCGCCGAACAGGTTGTACAGCAGGAATTTCACCGCGGCCCGCGAGCGCTCACGGCCCTGCCCGAACCCGCCGATGAGGAAGTACATCGGGATCAGCATGGCCTCGAAGAAGACGTAGAACAGCAGCACGTCCAGGGCGACCACCGAGATCAGCACCATCGACTCGATGGCCAGCGTCAGAGCGACATAAGCGTGTACGCCCCGGGTGCGTTCCCCGCCGTCATTCCAGCCGGCCACCAGCAACAACGGAATCAGCACCGTGGTCAGCAGCACCAGGATCAGTGCGATGCCATCCACACCCAGCGAGTAGCCGGCACCGAAAGCCGGTATCCAGGTGCGCGTTTCGACGAATTGGTAGGTGTCGCCGCCGGGTTTGAACCCGACGCGACTACGAGGGACACGGCCAGCGTCGCGATGCTGACCACGACGCCGGTCCACTTGGCGAGCTGACGCAGGCCCGGGGGCAGCAGGATGATCAGGATGGAACCGGCCAGCGGCACCAGCCACAGCACACTCAGCCACGGGACTTCGTAGCTCACCACAGGTTCACCACCAACAGCGCGGCGGCCACCAGGGCCGCACCGACCAGCATCGACAGCGCGTAGTTGCGGGCGAAGCCGGTTTGCAAGCCCCGCAACCGATTCGATGTCCGGCCCACCAGTGCGGCCAGCCCGTTGACCGAGCCGTCGACACCGGCGTTGTCGACGACGACCAGCCTGTCCGTCAGTTGCGCACCGGGGCGCATGAAGACCTCCTCGTTGAAGGCATCGCCGTACAGCGTCGGCGCGTGCGGCCGTCGTCAGCACCGAGACCTGAGCCGGGGCCACCCGCGGAATCTCCGCCTTGCCGCCGTACATCCGGTAGGCCACCGCGATACCGACGACCACCACGCCGAGCGCCAGCGAGGTGCTGACCCAGGCCGGCGCGACGTGCGCGGTCTCCTCATGCGTCCCGACGACGGGTTCGAGCCAGTTCTTCAGCGTGCCGCCGATCGCGAACAGGCCGCCGGAGAACACCGATCCGACCGCCAGCAGAATCATCGGCCAGGTCATCAGGGCGGGCGCCTCGTGCGGATGCGAGCTTGGGGCCCAGCGCTTTTTGCCGAAGAAGGTCATCAGCATCACACGGGTCATGTAGAAAGCGGTGATACCCGCCCCCAGCAGAGCGGCCCCGCCGAGCACGTACCCCCGGGTGCCGCCGACCGCCAGTGCGGCTTCGATGATCGCGTCCTTGGAGAAGAACCCGGCGAACGGTGGCACACCGATGATCGCCAGGTAGCCCAGGCCGAACGTCACGAACGTGACCGGCAGGGCCTTGCGCAGCCCGCCGTAGCGCCGCATGTCCTGCTCCTCGTGCATGGCGTGGATGATCGACCCGGACCCGAGGAACAGGCCGGCCTTGAAGAAGCCGTGGGTGAGCAGATGCATGATCGCGAACGCGTAGCCGGCCGGGCCGAGACCGGCGGCCAGCACCATGTAACCGATCTGGCTCATCGTGGAAGCGGCCAGCGCGCGCTTGATGTCGTCCTTGGCGCAGCCGATGAACGCCCCCAGCATCAGGGTGACGACGCCGACGATGACCACGGCCAGTTGTGCGCCGGGGGCCAGGTTGAACACCGGGTTGGACCGCACGATCAGGTAGACACCGGCGGTCACCATGGTGGCGGCGTGGATCAGCGCCGACACCGGAGTGGGGCCCTCCATCGCGTCACCCAACCAGGCCTGCAGCGGGACCTGGGCGGACTTGGCGCAGGCGCCCAGCAGCAGCAGCAGGCCCATCGCGTTCAACACGCCCTGACTGGCCGCGGGCGCTCCGGCGAACACGCCGCTGTAGGACACCGTGCCGAACGTGGCGAACATCAGGAACATGGCCAGTGCCAGGCCGGCGTCCCCGACCCGGTTCATCACGAACGCCTTCTTGGCCGCCGTGGCCGCCGACGGCTTGTGGTACCAGAAGCCGATCAGCAGGTAGGACGCCAGCCCGACGCCCTCCCAGCCGACGTAGAGCAACACGTAGTTGTCGGCGACCACCAGCAGCAGCATCGAGGCCAGGAACAGGTTGAGATAGCCGAAAAACCTGCGGCGGTCCTCGTCCTCGGCCATGTAGGCGATCGAATAGATGTGGATCAGTGAGCCGACGCCGGAGATGAGCAGCACGAAGCACATCGACAACTGGTCGATCTGCAGACCGAAGTCGACCTGCAGCTGCCCAACCGGTATCCAGGTGAACACCTTCTGGTGGATGAGACGGTCCTCAGCGCTGCGGCCGAGCAGTTCGGCCAGCAGTGTCAGGCCCACGCCGAACGCCGAGAGCGCGGCGAGAGTGCCCAGCCAGTGGCCCCACGCGTCGGTGCGTCTACCGCCGAACAGCAGGATCGCGGCACCCGCCAGCGGCAGCGCCACCAGCAGCCAGGTGTAGTGAATCATCTTGGCGTTCTCAGCCTTTGAGTAGATTCGCGTCGTCGACCGACGCCGATTTGCGGGCACGGAAAATCGTCATGATGATGGCCAGCCCGATGACGACCTCGCAGGCGGCGACCACCATGGTGAAGAACGCGATCATCTGTCCGTCGAGCGTGCCGTGCATGCGCGCGAACGTGACGAACGCCAGGTTGACGGCGTTGAGCATCAGCTCGACGCACATGAACATGACGATCGCGTTGCGGCGCAGCAGCACACCGGAAGCCCCGATGGTGAACAGCAGCACCGAAAGGTAAAGGTAGTTGGCCGGATTCATGACGCACCGCCTTTAACGGCTTCGGGCGAAGGGGTTTCGAGGCCGTCGGCTCCGCGGGTCCGCAGGATCTTGGAGACCGACAGGTCCGAGTACGAGCCGTCGGGCAGCAGTGCGGCCACGTCGACGGCGTTGTGCCGGGCGTAGACGCCCGGGCTGGGCAGCGGGGTGGGGTGTCCGCCGGGACGGAAGCGCTCCTCGGAGAGCTCACGCTGGGTCTTGCGCCGCTCGAACCGCTCCCGGTGCGCCAGGATCATCGCCCCGACCGCGGCGGTGATGAGCAGCGCGCTGGTCAACTCGAAGGCCCACAGGTAGCGCGAGAAGATCAGCGCCGCCAAGCCTTCGACGTTGCCGTTGGCGTTGGCACCGGCGAGTCCTGAGAAGCCGCCGGTCGCCACGTTGCCGATTCCGGCGATCAGCAGGACGCCGAATCCGACGCCGGTGACCACCGCGGCTACCCGCTGTCCGCGCAGGGTTTCTTTCAGCGATTCCGCGGAGTCGACGCCGATCAGCATCAGCACGAACAGGAACAGCATCATCACCGCGCCGGTATAGACCACCACCTGCACGACACCCAGGAACAGCGCGTCCTGGGCCATGTAGAACGCCGCCAGGATGAGCATCGTCATCGCCAGGTGCATCGCCGAGTACACGGCGTTGACCGAAAGCACCACCCCGAGTGCGCCGATGATCGCCAGCGTGCCCAGCACCCAGAACAGCATGGCTTCGCCGGTGGAGGTGCGGACCACCTCCGCCGCGACGTTCGCGGCCAGGCTGACCGTGGTCATCGGGATTCCTGACTTTCGCGCAGGCCCTGCGCGGTCACGTTGCCCAGGTAGTAGTCCTTGTCGGTGGCGCCTTCAGCCCGGGGATGCGGTGGCGCGAGCATGTCCTGCAACAGCGGTGCCAGCAGCCGGTCCTTCTCGTAGATCAGGTCCGCGCGGTTGTCGTCAGCCAACTCGTAATCGTTGGTCATGGTCAATGCGCGGGTGGGGCAGGCCTCGATGCACAGCCCGCACCCGATGCAGCGCAGGTAGTTGATCTGGTACACCCGGCCATAGCGTTCGCCCGGCGAAAACCGTTGCTCCTCAGTGTTGTCCGCGCCCTCGACGTAGATCGCGTCGGCCGGGCAGGACCAGGCGCACAACTCGCAGCCGATGCACTTCTCCAGGCCGTCCGGGTACCGGTTGAGCTGATGACGTCCGTGGTAGCGCGGTGCCACCGGGCCGGGCTTCTCCGGATATCCCTCGGTGATGTTCTTCTTGAACATCGACCCGAAGGTCACCCCGAAGCCGGCCACGGGATCTAACAGGCGCCGAAAAATGTTAGCCACGTGCCTTCTCCTTGGTCGCACCTACTGGCCGATCTAGTGTCTTGATCGGCAGCGGTGGTGTCGGGAACGCCGGTTGCATTGCGTCAACACTGTCGGCGTAGAGCTGCTGCTTGCGGCGCTTGCGGGGGCTGGGCGCGCTGAACGGTTTTCGCAGCGTCAGGATCAGCGCCACGGCGAAGACGAGGCTGCTCACCACCAGCAGGGTGGTCCAGTGCTGATAGCCCTGGTTGCGCAGAGTTCGGATGACCGCCGCGATCATGATCCACACCAGCGACACCGGGATCAGCAGCTTCCAGCCCAGTGCCATGAACTGGTCATAGCGGAACCGGGGCAGGCTGGCGCGCAGCCAGAAATAGATGAACAGGAAGGTCCACATCTTGGCGGTGAACCAGAGCACCGGCCACCAGCCGGAGTTGGCCCCCTCCCACATGTTCAGCGGCCACGGAGCGTGCCAGCCGCCGAAGAACATAGCGGTGGCCAGTGACGACACCGTCATCATGTTGACGTACTCGGCCAGCATGAAAATCGCGAACTTCAGCGACGAGTACTCGGTGTGGAAACCGGCGACCAACTCGCCCTCGGCTTCGGGCAGATCGAATGGCGCCCGGTTGGTTTCACCCACCATCGAGATGAGGTAAATCACGAACGACGGCAGTAGCAGGAACACGTACCAGACCCGGTCCTGGGCGGCCACAATCTGCGACGTCGACATCGAGCCGGCGAACAGGAACACCCCCGCGAAGGACAACCCCATCGCCACCTCGTAGGAGATGACCTGCGCGGTTGAGCGCACCCCACCCAACAGGGGGTAGGTGGATCCCGACGCCCAGCCGCCCAGCACGATGCCGTACACGCCGATCGCCGACAGCCCCAGGATGAACAGCACCGCGACCGGAAGATCGGTCAGCTGCAAGGGGGTCCAGTGACCGAACACCGACACCTCGGGGCCGAACGGGATGAACGCGAATGCGGTGAAGGCGGGGATCGCCGAGATGGCCGGCGCCGCGAAGTACACGAACCAGTCGACGCCCTTGGGGGTGATGCTTTCCTTGAGCGCCAGCTTGATGCCGTCGGCAAGGCTTTGCAGGGTGCCCCACGGTCCCGCCCGGTTGGGGCCGGGCCGCAACTGCATCCAACCGAGGATCTTGCGCTCGGCCAGGATCGCCACCAGCACGTTCAGCATCAGGAACACGAAGATGGCCAGCGCCTTGCCCAGGACGAGCCACCACGGGTCATGTCCGAAGGCGGTCAATCCGTTCACGCCTGCACCCCGATCTTCACGACAGCGCCCGATGTGACGCCCAGCTCTTGGTGCACCGCCGAGCCCGGCGAGTTCAGCGGCAGCCACACCACCCGATTCGGCAGGTCGGTCACGTTGAGCGGCAGAGTAATTGAGCCGCGGTCGGTGCTGACCGTCACCGGTTCACCGTCGGTGGCGCCGATCTCGGCCGCGGTGTCGGCCGACAACCGCACCACGGGCGTGCGTGCAGTGCCCGCCAGGTGCGGCTCGCCGTCCTGTCCGCGACCCGCGTCCAGTAACAGCCGCCAGCCGGTCAGTACCGCCTCGCCCGCCGCAGGTTGCGCGGCGGGTGCGGCGCCGACCGTGGGGCCGGCAGCGTGCTTGCCATCCCAGGTGCCCAGCCCCGACAGTTCCTCGCGCGCCGACTCGACCGTCGAGCAATTGAGCTGAATGCCCAACTCGTCGGCCAGCGTGTCGAGCACCCGGTGATCCGATTGGCTGGCCTGCAGCATGCTGCCCTGGAATGTTGGTTCGAACCCGCGGTAGCGGCCCTCCCAGTTGACGAAGGCGCCGGCCTTCTGCGTGGTCGGGGCGACCGGGAAGACGACGTCGGCCCGCGCGGTGACCGCGCTGTGCCGCAGTTCCAGGCTGACGACGAACGGCGCCGCATCCAAAGCGGCCAGCACCGCGTCCGGGTCGGCGAAGTCGCCGGGTTCGATGCCGCCGACCAGTAGGGCGCCGAGGGTTCCGTCGATGGCGGCGGCCAGGATGCCGTCGGTGTCACGTCCTGTCGCGGAGGGCAATTCGTCGACGTGCCAGGCGGCCGCGACCTGTGACCGCGCGGCTTCGTCGGCGACCGGACGGCCGCCCGGCAACAGTCCGGGCAGGGCCCCGGCTTCCAGCGCGCCGCGTTCCCCGGCCCGCCGCGGCACCCAGGCCAGCCGGGCTCCGGTCGAGTCGGCCAACCGGGTGGCGGCGGACAAACCGCCGGGCACCGTAGCCAGCCGTTCACCGACCATGATGACTGCGCCGGGTGTGCTCAGCAGGTCGCCGACTTCGCCGGTGGCCAGGCCGTCCAGCGCCGCGGGTTCGGCGCCGGGCGCTGTCTGCAGCAACCGGCCCGACATCTTGTCCAGCGCGCGGGTGGCGAACGGGGCGATCGCATACACCGGGACGCCGTTCTTGCGCGCGGCCTTGCGCAGCCGCAGGAACACGATCGGCGATTCTTCTTCCGGCTCGAATCCGACCAGCAGGACCACCGGCGCCGATTCCAGGTCGGCGTAGCTGACACTCACCGGTCGCCCTGCGACGCGGGCCGCCAGGAAGTCGGCTTCCTCCGCCGATTGCGGGCGGGCGCGGAAGTCGATGTCGTTCGTGTTCAAGACGATTCGCGCGAACTTGGCGTAGGCGTAGGCGTCTTCCCAGGTGGCTCGGCCGCCGACCAGCACGCCGGTGCGGCCGCGGGCCGCCTCGAGTCCCTGCGTCGCCGCCACGATCGCGTGCGCCCACGACGCCGGCGCCAGTTCGCCGTTTGCATCCCGGATCAGCGGCGTGGTGAGCACATCCGGCTGGGTGGCGTAGGTGAACGCCCACCGACCCTTGTCGCAGTTCCACTCCTCGTTGACTTCCGGGTCGTCGCCGGCCAGGCGGCGCGTCACCTTGCCGCGGCGGTGGTCGGTGCGCTGCGCGCATCCGGACGCACAGTGCTCGCACACGCTGGGGCTGGACACCAGGTCGAACGGGCGGGCCCGGAACCGGTAGGACATGCCGGTCAGCGCGCCGACCGGGCAGACCTGCACGGTGTTGCCGGAGAAGTAGGAGTCGAACGGTTCGTTGGCGTAGATGCCGACCTGTTGGAGCGCGCCGCGCTCCTGCATGTCGATGAACGGGTCGCCGGCGATCTGGTTGGAGAACCGGGTGCAGCGGGCGCACAGGATGCAGCGTTCGCGGTCCAGCAGCACCTGCGAGGAGATGTTGATCGGCTTGGCGAACGTGCGCTTGACGTCGGTGAAGCGAGATTCCGCGCGCCCGTTGGACATTGCCTGGTTCTGCAGTGGGCACTCCCCGCCTTTGTCGCACATCGGGCAGTCCAGCGGGTGGTTGATCAGCAGCAGTTCCATCACACCGTGCTGGGCCTTGTCGGCCGCCGGTGAGGTGAGTTGGGTGCGCACCACCATGTCGTCGGTGCACACCGTGGTGCACGACGCCAGTGGCTTGCGTTGGCCCTCGACCTCGACCAGGCACTGCCGGCAGGCGCCGACCGGGTCGAGCAGCGGGTGGTCGCAGAACCGGGGGATCTGGACGCCCATCAGCTCGGCCGCGCGAATGACCAAAGTTCCCTTCGGAACGCTGATTTCGGCACCGTCGATGGTCAGCGTCACCATTTCCGGCTGAGCGACCCGGTTTTCGGCGTCGGCCGTTTGGGTCATACGGTCACTCCGTCCAGGGTAAGCATGGAATCTCGGGGATCGAAGGGGCAGCCGCCGGTCTCGATGTGGGCGATGTATTCGTCGCGGAAATACTGGATCGACGACATCACCGGGCTGGCGGCGCCATCTCCCAACGCGCAGAAGGACTTTCCGAGGATCGCATCCGAGATGTCGAGCAGTTTGTCGAGGTCTTCACGGGTCCCCCGGCCGTTTTCCAGGCGTGCGTAGATCTTGTCCAGCCAGAAGGTGCCCTCGCGGCACGGCGTGCATTTGCCGCAGGATTCGTGAGCGTAGAACTCGGTCCATCGCCGCACCGCCCGTACCACGCAGGTGGTTTCGTCGAAGATCTCCAAAGCTTTGGTGCCCAGCATCGAGCCAACAGCACCGACACCTTCATAATCCAACGGCACGTCGAGGTGCTCGTCGGTGAGCAGCGGAGTCGAGGAGCCACCCGGCGTCCAGAACTTGAGCCGGTGCCCGGCCCGGACCCCGCCGGCGTAATCGAGCAACTCGCGCAACGTGATACCCAGCGGGGCCTCGTACTGTCCGGGACGGGTGACGTGCCCGGACAACGAATACAGCGTGAAGCCAGGCGATTTCTCGCTGCCCATCGAGCGGAACCAGTCGACGCCGTTGAGGATGATCGACGGGACGCTGGCGATGGTCTCGACGTTGTTGATCACCGTGGGGCAGCCGTAGAGGCCGGCGACCGCGGGGAACGGAGGCCGCAGCCGGGGCTGGCCGCGGCGGCCTTCCAGCGAGTCGAGCAGCGCGGTCTCCTCGCCGCAGATATAGGCGCCCGCTCCGGCGTGCACCACCAATTCCAGGTCGAACCCGGAGCCGCCGATGTCGCGTCCCAGGTAGCCGGCGGCGTAGGCCTCGGCCACCGCGTTCTGCAGGCGGCGCAACACCGGTACCACTTCACCGCGCACGTAGATGAACGCGTGGCTGGCCCGGATCGCGTAGGAGGCGATGATGACGCCTTCGACGAGCACGTGCGGGGTGGCCAGCATCAACGGAATGTCTTTGCACGTACCGGGTTCGGACTCGTCGGCGTTGACCACCAGGTAGTGCGGCCTGGCCGCGGGCCCCTTGTCGCCCTGCGGGATGAACGACCACTTGGTCCCGGTCGAGAAGCCCGCTCCGCCACGCCCGCGCAAGCCGGAGCCCTTGACAGTCCCGATCACGTCGTCGGGATCCATGGCCAGGGCCTTCTTCATGGCCTGGTAGCCGTCATGGCGTTCGTAGGTCGCCAGCGACCAGGACTCCGGGTCGTCCCAGTACCGGCTGATGACCGGGGTCAAAGGTGTTGTCATGCTTGGCCTTCCGGGCCAGGGGGAGCCTGCATGTCGTTCTCCTGAGCCACCCGCAGCCCGGCCAGGGTGGCCGCGCCGGCACCGCCCTGGCCTTCGTCGGGACGCTCATCGCGCAAGCCGGCCAGGATGCGCGAAGTCTCGCGGAACTTGCACAGCGGCGCGCCACGCGTTGGCGCCACCGGCGCACCGGCGCGCAGGGAGTCGACGAGCTCGCGGGCGGAGTCGATCGTCTGGTTGTCGTAGAACTCCCAGTTGACCATCACCACCGGCGCGTAGTCGCAGGCCGCGTTGCACTCGATGTGCTGCAGAGTGACGGCGCCGTCTTGCGTGGTCTCGTCATTGCCGACCCCGAGATGTTCTTTGAGGTCGGCGAATATCGCGTCGCCGCCCATCACCGCACACAGCGTGTTGGTGCAGACGCCGACCAGATAATCCCCGGTGGGTCCGCGCCGGTACATGGTGTAGAAGCTGGCCACCGCCGATACCTCGGCACCGGTCAGATCCAGTTGCTGCGCACAGAATTCGAGACCGGCCGGGGTCAGGTAGGAGTCCTCGCCCTGCACCAGGTGCAGCAACGGCAGCAGGGCCGACCGCTTGCTCGGGTACTTGGCGATGATCTCCTTGGCTTCCAGCTCCAGCCGCGACCGCACCTCGGTCGGATAGGACTGTGGTGCACCCTCCACCACGAACTGGCTGGGCTCCTCCGGCGGCGGTCCGAGCCGCAGGAAAACCCGTTCGCCGCTTCCTGATTCGCTCATCGATCCACTCCGCCCATGACCGGGTCGATGCTGGCGACCGCGGTGATCAGGTCGGCGACCATGCCGCCTTCGCACATCGCGGCCACCGACTGCAGGTTGGTGAACGACGGATCCCGGTAGTGCACCCGATAGGGGCGGGTACCGCCGTCGCTGACCATGTGCACGCCGAGCTCGCCACGCGGCGACTCCACCGCCACGTACACCTGACCGGCCGGAACGCGGATGCCCTCGGTCACCAACTTGAAGTGGTGAATCAGGGCTTCCATCGAGCTGCCCATGATCTTGGCGATGTGCTCCGGTGAGTTGCCCATGCCATCGGCGCCCACGGAAAGGTCTGCGGGCCAAGCGATCTTACGATCCTCGACCATAGTCGGACCGGGCTTCAGCTTGTCCAGACACTGCTCGACGATCTTGATCGACTCCGACATCTCCCTCACGCGAATGATGTAGCGCCCGTACGCATCACACGTGTCCTCGGTGATCACGTCGAATTCGTAGTTCTCATATCCGCAGTACGGTTCGCTCTTACGCAGATCGTGCGGCAGCCCGGTGGCGCGCAGGATCGGTCCGGTGATGCCCAGCGCCATGCACCCGGTCAGGTCCAGGTATCCGACGTCCTCGGTGCGGGCTTTCCATATCGCGTTCTCGTTGAGCAGCTCGCCCATCTGGCGCAGCGGCACCCGCAGTTCCTTGACGGCGGCTGCGATGTCGTCGACCCCGTGCGGCGGCAAGTCCTGTGCCAGGCCGCCGGGCCGGATGTAGGCGCTGTTCATCCGCAGGCCGGTGATCTTCTCGAAGAGAGTGAGCACGATCTCGCGGGCCCGGAAGCCGACGAACATCGGCGTCATGGCGCCCAGTTCCATACCGCCGGTGGCCAGTGCGACCAGGTGTGACGAGATCCGGTTGAGCTCCATCATCATCACCCGGATGACGTTGACCCGCTCCGGGATCTCGTCGGTGATGCCGAGCAGCTTCTCGACGCCCAGGCAGTAGGCGGTCTCGTTGAAAAACGGTGCCAGGTAATCCATCCGGGTCACGAAGGTGACGCCCTGCGTCCAGTACCGGTATTCGAGGTTCTTCTCGATTCCGGTGTGCAGGTATCCGATTCCGCACCGGACCTCGGTGACTGTCTCACCCTCGATCTCGAGGATCAGCCGTAGCACGCCGTGGGTGGACGGGTGCTGGGGTCCCATGTTGACGACGATGCGTTCGCCGGGATCGGCCTTGCGGGCGGCGTCGACGACCTTGTCCCAATCCTGACCGCCGGCGACCACGAGGGTTTCGGTTGTGCTCATCAGTTATAGCCCCTGCGCTCGTCGGGCGGAGGTATCTGCGCGCCCTTGTATTCCACCGGGATGCCGCCCAGCGGATAGTCCTTGCGTTGCGGGTGTCCGTGCCAGTCGTCGGGCATTTCGATTCGGGTGAGCGATGGATGGCCGTCGAAGAGGATCCCGAAGAAGTCGTAGGTCTCGCGCTCGTGCCAGTCGTTGGTGGGGTAGACCCCGAACAACGACGGGATGTGGGGATCACTATCGGGCGCAACCACTTCCAGCCGCAGCCGGCGATTGTGCGTGACCGACTTCAGCGGGTACACGGCGTGCAGTTCCCGGCCCGTCTCGTTCGGGTAGTGCACACCGTTCACGCCCAGGCACAGCTCGAAGCGCAATTCCGGCTCATCACGCAGCCTTTGGGCTACCTGTGGCAGCAGATCCCGGCGCACGTAGAGGGTCAGCTCGTCACGGAAGACCACGACCTTCTCGATCGCGTCGTCGAACGCGACGCCTTCGCGGTCCAGCGCCTCGGCCAGTCGGTCGGCGATGTCGTCGAAGTAACTACCGTAGGGACGGGGACTTTCGCCGGGAAGCGCGATCTCGCGCACCAGGCGTCCGTAGCCGGAGGTGTCGCCGGTGCCGCGCACGCCGAACATGCCGCGGCGAACGTTGATGACCTCTTGCCCTTCCGGCGGTATATCGGCACCCGGGGTAAGGGCTGCGCCCTGCGGGTCCTTCTCCGGTGAGCTCATCGCAGCAGTCCGCGCATCTCGATCGTGGGCCTGGCCGACATGGCCGCCTCTTCGGCCTCGGCGATGGCCTTCTCCCGGTTGACGCCCAGCGGCATTTCCTGAATCTTCTCGTGCAGCTTGAGGATTGCGTACAACAGCATCTCGGGCCGCGGCGGGCAGCCGGGCAGGTAGATGTCCACCGGCACCACGTGGTCGACACCCTGCACCACCGCGTAGTTGTTGAACATGCCCCCGGACGACGCGCACACGCCCATCGCCAGGACCCATTTCGGCTCGGCCATCTGGTCGTAGATCTGCCGCAGCACCGGCGCCATCTTCTGGCTCACCCGGCCCGCGACGATCATCAGATCCGCCTGCCGCGGCGTCGCCGAGAACCGCTCCATGCCGAATCGGGCGATATCGAACCTTGGCCCCGCGGTCGCCATCATCTCGATCGCGCAGCAGGCCAACCCGAAAGTCGCCGGCCACAGTGAGTTCTTGCGGACATAGCCCGCAACCTTCTCGACCGTGGACAGCAGGATCCCGCCGGGTAGCTGTTCTTCCAGTCCCACGTTCTACCTACCTCAATCCCACGTCAGGCCGCCGCGGCGCCACACATATGCGTAGGCCACGAAAACCGTGAGCATGAATACCACCATCTCGACGAGCGCGAAAGTCCCCAGCGAATCGAAGCTAACCGCCCACGGATAGAGGAACACAATTTCGATATCGAAGACGATGAACAACATTGCGGTCAGGTAATACTTCACCGGGAAGCGCTGCCCGGTGGCCGTGTGCGGTCCGGTTTCGGTGGGCTCGATCCCACACTCGTAGGCCTCCAGCTTCGACCTGTTGAAGCGGGTCGGGCCGGTGATGCTGGCGAGGATCACCGAACCAATGGCGAAGGCTGCGGCAATGGCCGCCAGCACCAATATCGGTATATAGACGTTCACTTGCTCCACGTTTCCGTCGTAATGGGCCTGCGCAGCGGCCAAGGGTGCAGCCGGGCGGTCAGCCCAGGAACTTCATGTGACGGACCGGGCTTGTGGGCCGCCACAGTGACCTTCAACATAGTCGCGCGACGGCCGGAGCACATGCCCGGGGTCGTGGTGTCAGACAGAGCGCGGCTGGCAGATACCTAGCCGAGCGAAATATCATGGATCTGCGCGACGGCCAGACGCTCGGAGCACTTGTTGTTACTGTTGAACTGGTCCGCTGCGGAGCTTTTTCGAGGTCAGCGCAGCTGGCTGATCTTTTGCTCGGCCGATCTGGGAGGACGGGGTCTGTGAGTTTCTTTACACTGCCACCGGAGATCAACTCATTGCGGATGTTCCTCGGCGCGGGGAGTACGCCGATGTTGCAGGCGGCGGCCGCCTGGGACGGGCTGGCCGCGGAGTTGGGGACCGCGGCGCAATCGTTCGGGTCGGTGATTTCGAACCTGGCGGGACAGGCGTGGCAGGGTGCCGCTTCCGCGGCGATGGCAGCCGCAGCCGCGCCCTATGCAGGCTGGCTGGCCGCGGCGGCGTCGCAGTCTCAGGGTGCGGCCGGGCAGGCGCTGGCGGTGGTCAGTGCGTTCGAGACGGCCCAGGCGGCCACCATTCATCCGGGTGCGGTGGACGCCAACCGCAACGCGTTCGTGCAGTTGGTGATGTCGAACCTGTTCGGCCAGAATGCGCCCGCGATCGCGATGGCGGAAAGCATCTACGAGGAGATGTGGGCCGCGGATGTCACCGCGATGGCCAGCTATTACTCCGGAGCTGCGGCCGCTGCCTCGCAAGTGGTGCCGTGGCAGTCGGTGCTGCAGAGCTTCCCGGCACTGGCCGGCGGTATCGCCTCCGGCTTGAGCGGCGCGGCCGGCGGCGGTGCCGGTGCCGGTAGTGGTACCGCCGGTGCTGCGAGTGCTGGCGGGGGTGCCGCACCGGGGGCCACCGGTACCGAGGGTGCTGCTGCTGGTGGCGGCGGGGGTGGCGCGGGCGGTGTGGGCAGTGCCGACACCGGGCTCGCGCCGGCCGGCTACACCGGCGGAGACGCGGGTGTATCCACCGGCGGCACCGCCGCTGGGACCGATGTCGGCAGCGCGGCGGCTACCACCGCGAACACTGGCGTCGCGAGTTCCGGCGTCGGCGGCTTCGGCATGATGCCGATCCCGATGGGGGGCTCACCCGAAGCGCCGGTCTGCTCGGCGACGGCCCGTCGATGCCGGTGCCGACCAAGTCCGAAAAGGAAAAAGAAGAAGAGGCCGCCGCTGCTGCGGAAGCGGAGGTCACTGCCGAGACCACGGAAACACCGGAAGCCGAAGTGCCGGCCATGACCGTCTTGGCGACTGCGGCCGCCGACGTCGCCGCGGCGGCGGCTCCGGGCGAGGCGAAGCAGGCCGCGCAGACAACCGGTGCATCGGGCATTCCGGCGTCGGGATTCCGCACGTCGGAGGCAGCCGCAGCGGAAGCCGAGGAATCCGTCGCGACATTACGGCCGAAGATCGCGCACGGCGAGTTTCACCCGCGGGCCGAAGAAGAAGAGGAAGAAGCGAAGGTCCAGATCCCCGGCGGCTAATGCGCAGGCGCGCGCAGCAGGCTGAGTGCCGTGCGGCCCAGCACGATGGGGTCGAGCGGATGCGGCACCGCGGCTTCGGCGCGTGACCAGCTGGCCAGCCAGGCATCGTCCGGACGTCCGGTGAGCACCAGGATCGGCGGGCAGGACGAAAGCTCGTCCTTGAGCTGCTTGGCAATCCCCATGCCGCCGGTCGGTGCCGCCTCTCCGTCGAGGATGGCCAGGTCGATGCCGCCCTCGTCCATCCGCTGGATCACCCGCGGGCCGGTGGCAACCTCGATGTAGCTCAACTCCGGCAGATCCGGGTGCAGCCGTTTACCCAGGGCCTGCTTCACCTGTTCGCGGGTTTGGACGTTGTCGCTGTAGACGAGGATGCGCAGCGGGCTGGTGTCGGGCACGCTGCAGATGTTAATTCACGCGGTCCCCGCTGAGTGCACGAAGACGGCTTCAGCGGACACCGTCACGGTGTTGGACATCACGCCGAGTTTGTTCCAGTCCAGGTCGAACCGGGATCGGTCGATCTGTGTTTCCCCCGAGATCCGTACCGAGCCGTCGTCGAGTTCGGTGATCGTCACCGGCAAGGGCACTGGTTCGGTGTTGCCCTTGATGGTGAAGTTGGTCTGCAGATCGGCGGCCTTTCCGGTGGCCGGGTGCAGGGCGTTGACGACGACGGCGATCTGGCCGAATTGTTCGACGTCGAAGAAGTCGGCGGAGCGCAGGTGCTTGTCTCGGCGGCCGATCCCGGTGTCCAGTGAGGCGGCCTGGATGTCGATCCGGCCCGATACTGCGCCCTTGTCGGTGAGGTGGCCGGTGCCGCTGAACTCGGTGAACTTGCCTTTGACGGGCATCACGCCCCACATGTTCCTGATTTTGAAGGTGATCGCGGAGCGGTCGGGTGCCAGAGCCCAGGTCCCGACGGTTTCGGGGTCGGTGAGCAGAGTTTCCAGCGTGGTCATTGGTTGTCTCGCTTGGTGTCGAGGAGGGGTGCGAGGTCGGCGGGGTCGAAGTACTCGTCGATGCTGTTGATAAGACCTTCTGTGTCCAACTTGACCACGATGCAAACCCGCATCGCGATCGACTGGCCGGCGTGGCCCGTTGCGTGCAGCACGTGCTGCTGCACGAAGCCGTTCTCGAATACCTGGCGGTCCAGGATTTGGTAGCCGCGTGTGGCGGTGGTTGACATGAACCAGTCGATGACGCGCAGCGCCCGCGGCTTGTCATCGGAATCGGTGGGGCCGCGGCGGCCGTCGGTGCGCCACACCTCGATGTCCTGGCTCCACATCCGGGCGACGGTCGCCTGGTCGCCGTTTTCGATGGCGCCGAACAGCCGGTCGGCGACTTCGGTGATGGTCATGAATCGGGTTCCTTGTCGTATCCGGGATGGGCGGCCGCGAGCCGGTGGCTTACCAGCGTGCGTAGACAGGCGACGACGTCTGCATTGAAGGCCTTGTCACGACCGTCCAGGTCGCCGGCGCGGATGGCGGCGGCCAGGGCGGCCTCGTCGGTGAACCCCAGGTCTGCCAGTGCCGCGTGAACCTCGGGTTTGCCTGCGTTCTGCAATTCCCGCTCGACCATGCGCAGCGCGTTGGCGGCCACCCGGGCGTGGAAGTTGACGTGCCCGGTGGTGGCTTCCCGGACGTCGATTTCCAGAAACTCGGCGACGGCGGCGACGAGTTCGGCCGCGGTCGGCCGGCCGTGCAGGTTCACGACGTGCTCCTCTCCAGCAGGTCGAGCAGATCCCACTCGTTCTCGCACACCCGACGCCCGATCGTCGCCAGCTCCACCGAGCGGGTCTGCCCGCTCAGGTGGCGCTCCGCCTGATACCGGCAGATGACCCCCCAGCGCAGGGTGGCCACGACCAGCCACCAGTGAAACGCGACCCGATCGACGGTCGTGGCGCCGGCCTCCTCATAGGAGCGCAGAAAACTTTCAATGCTGCCCAGTCCGCCGGCGCCGTGGCTGGCGGGTGCACCGAACCGCCACGCGCGCACGCAGAACCAGGCCAGGTCTTCGTAGCGCTCACCGATGTGCACCAGTTCCCAGTCCAGTACGGCGGCAAGATCGGATCCGTCGACGATCAGGTTGCCCATCCGGAAGTCGCCGTGCGCCAGTACCGGGGGCGACGGTGCCGGGCGGTGCGCGGCCAGCCAGCGGATCGTCCATTCGAAGGTGGCGGTGGTGTCGCCCATGTCGTCGAGTTGTTGACGCGAATGCTCGATCGGGTCCTCGTGGGCCAAGCCCGGGACGTCGGCGCCGGCCCGGTGGATGGCGGCCAGGGCCTGCGCGCACTGGCGCAAAAGCCGTTCCGGGTCATCTAGTTGGCGGAAGATGCGCCGGACGATGGTCTCGCCCTTGATCTCCTCGCAGATCAGGAATGGATTGCCCAGTATCGCAACCGAATCGTCGGCGACCAGCACGTGAGGGACCGGTGCCCCGGCGGCCGCCGCGGCGGTCTGGACCCGGGCTTCCAGTTCCATGCCGGCGTGGATGTCATCGGGTGGACCGGTGCGCAGGATCAGCGGCCGGCGACCGGTGTCGGTGACGGCGTCGAACGCCCACGTGGTACGGCTGGCGCCACCGGTCAGCACCCGCAGGTTGTCGATCGTCAGCTGGTCGCCCAGCACCGGGCTCAGCACTGAGTTCAGCCCTGAGGCCACCGTGTCTGCTGGCGTCACTTCTTGCCGAACTTGAACAGTCGCTGGGCAACCCGGCGGATCTGAATCTCCTCGGCACCCTCGGTGATCCGGTAGCGGCGGTGGTGACGGTAGATGTGCTCGAGCTGCTCGTGCCGGCTGTAGCCGATCCCGCCGAGCACCTGCATGGCCCGGTCGGCCGCGTCGCACACCAGTCGGTTGGCGCGGTAGTTGGCCATCGACACCTTGTCGGAGACTTCCATGTGGTGGTTCTGGTCCAATTGGGTCGCGGCGTAATACACCAGCAGTCGCACCATTTGGGCCTCGGTCTGCAGTTCCACCAGTGGCCACTGCACCGCCTGGTTCACCGACAGCGGCTTGCCGAAAACCTTGCGTTCGCCGGCGTACGCCACGGCCCGGTCGATGCAGTACTGGGCGGCGCCCAGGCTACTGGCGGCCTGGCGAATCCTGTTCTCGTGCAAGAAGGTTTGGCCCACTTCCAGTCCCCGGTCCACCTCGCCCAGCGCCGCGTCGTCGGGCACCCGGACGTCTTTGAGTTCGACCTCGGCGTGGTCGGTGGGCATGTTGAACGTCCACCAGTAGTACGGGATGGTGAACCCGGGGGAGTCGCACGGCACCAGGAACGCCGAGATGCCGCGCGCCTGGCCCGGATCACCCGAGGTGCGGGCGAACACCAGGTCGTGGGTGGCGCGATGCACGCCGGTGTTGAATCGCTTGGCGCCGTTGATCACCCAGCTGTCGCCGTCGCGTACGGCGGTGGTTTCCAGCCAGGTGGCATCCGAGCCGTGGTTCGGCTCGGTCAAACCGAACGCCATCGACCGTTCGCCGGTGATCAGCGCCTCGGTCCACTCTTTCTTCTGCGCGTCGGTGCCGAACCGGTCCATCATGATCACCTGCGGGAAGTTGCCGACGATCGACGACTCGTCCTGCAGGTCGTTGTGCAGGCCGAGACCCTTGTGCGCCAAGTGCTCCCGAATGACGGCCATGTCGATGTTGGTCCCGTCGCGCCCGCCGAACTGGGACGGCAGGCCGTAACGCAGCCAGCCCGCCGCGTCGGCGCGCTTGCGCATCTCACCGAGCAGGTCTTCCCATTCCCGGCGGGGGATGCCGCCGTTGTCCCAGTCGGTGCGGGCATTCTCGCGGCGCTGGTCGAAATATTGGATGTTCTCGCGTTCCAGCGGCTTGATCTCGGTCTCGATGAACTCGTCCATCTCGGCGAGCAAGCCCGGAAGGTGTTCGGGGAGGCTGAAATCCACGTTGATCTCTCCTTATCTCGTCAGGCGCCGTACAAAGTCTTCTTCCAGATCCGCGACAGCAGGGCGATGGCGTCCTCATCGCTGATCGTCACGCCCAAACCTTCTCGGGGATCCGACCTGCCGACGAACACTGTGGTGAAATTTTCGAACAGCAGCGCGATGGCCGCCGCCGTGTGTTCCGGGTTGAGCTCGGTGCCGTAGCCCTGTTCCTGGGCGCGGCGCACCGAGGCCGCCACGATATCCATGCCGAATCGCCGGAATTCGTTCTGGACGTCGGCGAAGCGTTGCTGGGTGGCGGCCAGCTGCGCCACCGCGATCATGATGCCGATGTTCTGCTTGAACATGCCCCAGTAGCCGGTGACCACCGACGTGAAGAATGCGTCGTCGTCGGGGGATTCCGGCAGGTGAACGCTCAACCCGGACGGTTCGACGACGTCGTGCAGAAACGACTCCGCCAGGTCGGCCAGCAGATCTTCCTTGTCGGTGAAGTAGCGGTAGAACACCGCTGACGACTTTCCCGCCGCCGAGGTGATATCGGCCAGGGTGGTGCCGTGAAAGCCGCGCTCGGCGAACAGCTTCCGCGCGGCCTGTTCGATGGCCTGGCGGGTCTGTTGGCCCTTGGCGCTGAGCACTTCTGCAGGCATCAGGTCCGCATCCGGTCTCCCGCGCGCAGCAGCGCGCTCGGTAGGTCATGGCCGACAGCGGCTTTCGCGACCCGCGCGGCGGCGATGGCGGCGGGCAGGTCGACGTCGACATCGAAGCCGCTGTCGGTCAGCAGATACACCAGGTCTTCGGTGGCGATATTGCCGGTGGCGCCCGGCGCGAACGGGCAACCGCCCAATCCGCCCACCGAGGCGTCAAGGCGGGTGACACCTGCGGCGACGGCCGCGTAGGCGCTGGCCAGACCGGCGCCCCGGGTGTTGTGGAAATGTCCGCCCAGCGGAAGGTCGCCGATCACCGGATGTAATTGTGCGATAAGCGAACTCACCCTCCCGGGGGTGGCGGTGCCGATGGTGTCGGCGATGCAGAATCGGTCTGCTTCCTGGTCGCGGGCCGCGGCGGCGATGTCCAGCACCCGTTGCGGGGGAGTGGGCCCGTCGAACGGGCAGTCCCACGCGGTGGCCACGATCACCTCGACCGTCGCGTCAGCGTCGTGGGCGATGCCGATGATCTCGCTGATCTGCTCGGTGGCCTGCCCGCTGGAACGCCCGACGTTGGCCTGGCTGAACGCGTCTGACGCCGCGACCACGTACTCGATCGACCGCAGCCCCGCGGCGATCGCGCGCTTGGCGCCGTTCGGACTGGCCACCAGCGCGGAGAATTCAATGTCGGGGTAGTTGTGCAGTTCGGCGGCCAGTTCGGCGGCATCGGCCATCGACGGCACCTTCGACGGGGACACGAATGCGGTGGCTTCGACTTCGCGGACCCCGGTGGCGGCCACCGCGGCCAGCAGATCCAGCTTGGCCGCCAACGGGATCGGCTTCTCGATCTGCAACCCGTCGCGCAGCGATACTTCGCGGATGTCAACGTGCATTTCACACCACCTCCTCGGCCACCAACTGGGCGACTTCGTCGGCCGTCTTGCCCAGCAGGCCGGTGTAGACGTCCTCGTTGTGCTGCCCAGGACGGGCGGGACCGGCGTAGCGCACCCTGCCCGGAGATTCGGAAAGCACCGGCACAATGCCCGGACCGAGCACGTCGCGGCCCAGGCGCTCGTCGTGGTGGGGCACCAGCATGTCGCGGGCCCGCAACTGCGGGTCGTTGACCACCTCGGCAACGGTGTTGATCGGCCCGGCGATCACGCCTGCGGCAGAGAGTGTTTCGATGATCTCACCGGGTTGCCGCTCGGCGGCCCAGCAGCCGATGATCTCGTCCAGCTCGTCCTGGTTGCGGCCGCGGGCGCCGTGCGTGGCGAACCGTTCGTCGGTGACCAGTTCCGGGCGGCTCATGGCCTTGCACAGCCGGGCGAACACGGTGTCCTGGTTGGCCGCGATCACCACCCACGATCCGTCGGCGCTGCGATAGATGTTCGACGGCGCGATGCCTTCCAGCCGGGTACCCGAGGGCCCGCGCACCACACCGGCTACGTCGTAGTCCGGGATGGTGGATTCCTGTACAGCTAAACAGGATTCGGTGAGCGCGACGTCGACTACCTGGCCGCGCCCAGTGATACTGCGGCGGTAGAGCGCCGCGAGTGCGCCTTGGGCGCCGAACATGCCGGCCAGCGTATCGCCCAGCGACAGCGCGAGCCGCGGCGGCGGGCCGCCGGGAAAGCCGTTGAGGTGCCGCAGTCCGCTGGCCGCCTCGGCCACCGAGGCGTAACCGGCTTTCTGTGCCTCGGGGCCGGTCTGCCCGTACCCGGACACCCGCACCAGGATGATGCCCGGATTGCGTTCGCTGAGCACGTCGTAACCCAGGTTCCACTTTTCCAGCGTTCCCGGCCGGAAGTTCTCCACCACGATGTCGGACTTCTCCACGAGTTCCAGGAACAGGTCGCGGCCGCGGGGCGTGCGCAGGTCGAGTGTGATGGCCCGCTTGTTGCGGGCATGCACCGTCCAGAAGACGCGATGTCCGTCGACTTCGGCCTGCCCCCAGGTCCGCAACGGATCCGGGGCGCCGGGTGGTTCTACCTTGATGACGTCGGCGCCCATGTCACCGAGCAGGCGGCCGACGAACGGGCCGGCGATCAGGGTGCCGAGTTCGAGCACCCGGATGCCGTCGAGCGCGCCGGGGGAACTCACCCTGCGCCCGCGAAGTCGTGCCGCTTCAGCCAGTCGGTGACGATGCCGACCGCCTGTCGCAACTTGTCGCGCTGGTCGGGACCAGCGTAATAGTGTGTGGCGCCGGGGATTTCGTGCATCTCCTTGTCCGGGTGCCCGATCGCCTCGTAGAGCCGTCGGGTGTGGCTGGGTGTGCATGCGTCGTCGCCCAGGTTACCGATCACCAGGGCCGGGATCGCGAGATCCTTACCGCACGCTACGCCGTCGCCCCGGGCCTCGTCGTAGCTCCACTGGGACAGCCAGCCGCGCAGCGTCGAGAACCGGGCCAGGCCGACCGGGCTCATGTTCACCACCTGCGGGTCGCCCAGGTAGCAGGTGCCCGGCGTGCGCTCGTTGGGGTCGACGGTGGGATCCAGCCAGCGTGGGTCGGCCATGGTGCCGTGCACCACGAAGCAGAACTCAGCAACGTCGGAGCCGGGGCGACCACTGGCTTTCAATTCGGCCAGCTTGGACTTGACCCACGCAGTGATTCGGCGGTTGCGGTCGATCTGTGCCTGCCGGTAGCGGGCCAGGAAGTCCTCGGTGTAGGGCGGTTGGTTGGGGTTGTCCGGGTTGTACAGATCCAACTCGGGATCGCGCTGGGTCGGATCGGATTCGTCGAGAATGGATGCGTCCAGCCACTCGGTCAGCGTGCCGTGCCGGCTGATGTGCGCGGCCAGCAACATGATGCCGTCGGCGGGCGGCAGCCCGAGCTTGGTCAGGTCGGGGCCGTCGCCGGACGGGCTGGACGTGATGGTCGCATGCTGGGCCTGCTGTTGGTAGAACACCGACAGCGAGCCGCCGCCGCTCCAGCCCGCCAACACCACCTTGCGGTAGCCCAACCGGTTGCGGGCGTCCTTGATGCATTCGCCGAGATCCTCGACCACCTTCTCCATCAGCAGCGCCGAGTCGGTGCCGCGGAACCGGCTGTTGCAGTAGATGACGTGGTGGCCCGCCCGTGCCAGCGCGTTGATCATCGGCAGGTACGCCCCGCCGCCGATCGGATGCATGAACACCAGCACGGTGTCCGACGGATTGTCCTTCGGCTTGAGCAGATAGCTTTCCAGCACCGTGATTTCGGCCAGCCCGCCATAGACGTCCCGTACTGCGGAATTGTTCTGGAAGGCAACAAGATAGGGGATCCGGTCGTATTCATGTTTCATGAGTGCTGCCCCAGGTCGTGCGCCAGCACTTCGGCTGACGGGATCAGCCGGCGGCGAGTGTCGATGGCGATCACCTGCCAGTCGACGCGGGAGTATTCGTCGAACTTGCGCCGGGCGCGTTCCCGTGCCTTCTCCGGTGCGCCGTGGTGAACCCCCTGCGGCGCATGGGAAATCAAGCCCGGCGGCATCGGGATGCCGTAGAGCGACCCGCCGTGGAAGAACGCGATCTCGTCGTAGTCGACGTTGCGGTGATACCACGGCGTGCGTTCGGTGCCCGGCACGCCTTCAGCCGGTTTGGGCAGGAAGTTCATCACGTAGACGCCGGTCGCCTGCATGAACAGATGCACGGTCGGCGGCAGGTGCATGCTGTCGGAGGTGATGACGTTGTAGTCGGCGATGTTGAAGGTGAACGCGAAGTTGTCGCCGCGCCAGCCCTCGACGTCGATCGGATTGTGTTGATAATAAAGGGTTGTCGGACCGCCCTCATGAATCAGGCGGACTTCGTATTCGTCCCGGCCGTCATCTTCAATCGGCGTCGGTTCGGGGATGACGGCCTGCGACGGATCGAATGGGAAGTGCCGTCCCAACGTTCCTGGCGGCGGCACCCGGAACTCGTCGGTGGCCTCGATCATCAGCAGGGTGCTCTCGCTATCGGGTATTTGGCGCCAGGTGGTCGCTTTCGGGATGTAGACCCAGTCGCCTGCCCGGTAACGCAGCGGCCCGAACTCGGTTTCCAGCAGGCCGGCACCGTTGTGCACGAAGCACAGCAGGTCACCGTCGACGTGGCGGGTGTAGAACGGCATCGCGTCGTGGCGCCGGCTCAGCAGCACCCGGCAGTCGGCGTTGCCGAACATCAACAGCGGGCCGCCGTTGGGGTCGGTGGAGTCGGTGGGTTTGAGCTGGTCGGCGAGCACGTCGACCGGGCGTAGCGGACCGACCGCGCGGTAGGCGGTGGGATCGTGGCGGCGGTAGATGTTGGCGGTGCGCCCGGTGAAGCCGCCGCGACCCAGCTCATCGTCTTTGAGGCCGTCGAGGTCGGCGTGCACACGCCGCGGTGTCCTGCCTTTACGCAGGTGGACAAACGATTCCATGAGCGCTCCGGGTGGTCTCGGCTACAAAACTAAAAGTGACATTACTTTTTGTTTTGCCATCGGACAACCCCGATATCAGACCGTCATCCGCGTGCGGCGTGGCCGGGTCGCGATCTTGGCCAAGCACGATGGGACCCCATGGAGGTGGCGGTGATCGCGCGCGCGGTAGCGCGACGGCGTTTCCCCCACGATCTCGGTGAACCGCGAACTGAACGAGCCGAGCGACGTGGCGCCGACCGCGATGCACGTCTCGGTAACCGACATGCCTTGGCGCAGTAGAGCCTTGGCGCGTTCGATGCGCCTGGTCATCAGGTAGGTATACGGGGTTTCGCCGTAGGCGGCACGGAACTTTCTGGAGAAGTGGGCCGGCGACATGTGGGCCGTCCGGGCCATGGCCGGCACATCGAGCGGCAGGGCGTAGTTGCGATCGATGTGGTCGCGAGCCCGACGCAGGTGCACAAGATCGGCGATCGCCTCTGGCGTCATGCCGACGACGTTACTCCCGCAGCGGGCTCAGGCCTGCGCGATGCGGACGAGGTTCCCGGAAGGATCGCGAAACGCGCAGTCGCGCGCGCCCCATGGCTGAGACGCCGGCTCCTGCAACACTTCCGCTCCCGAGGCCCGCACTTTTTCGAACGTGGAATCGAGGTCATCGGTACGGAAGATCGCCGCTTGCAGCGAACCTTGCGTGACCAGGGACAGAAGTGCGTCACCCTCAGCCTGCGACCGGCCGCCGTGAGGCTGGGAGAGCACGATGTCGACGTCCTGCCCGGCGGCTCCGAGCGTGACCCAGCGGAAGCCGTCGGCGGCGACGTCGTTGCGGACCTCGAGTCCCAGCGCGTCGCGGTAAAACCCGAGTGCGGCATCGGGGTCGTGGACTGGGATGAACATCGTCGAGACGGTAACTGTCATGTCCTCCACCGTACGAAGACAAACGTCGTGCCCGCTTCTCCGATCCTGCTCGATGCGCTAGCGGACCCGCAGGACGACTTTGCCTTTAGCGCTGCGGTTTTCCAGCGATGCCACCGCGGCCGCCGCCTCTTCCAGCGGGAAGATCTCCGGTTCCGGGGCGGCCAGCTTGCCCGAGGTGAACAGCTCCTCGAGGGCCGCCCACTGCTCTTCGAGCGCGCCGGGATGACGGCCGGCCCAGGCGCCCCAGCCGACGCCGACCACGTCAATGTTGTTGAGCAACAGCCGGTTTACTTTGACGGTCGGAATCTCGCCACCGGTGAAGCCGATCACCAGCAACCGTCCGGCCGGGGCCAGCGAACGCAGCGAATCGGTGAACCGGTCACCACCGACGGGATCCACCACGATGTCGACGCCGCGGCCACTGGTCAACTCCTTGACCGCGTCCTTGAACCCGTCGGCCAGCACCACGTCGGTGGCGCCGGCGGCCGTGGCGATCTGGCCCTTCTCCTCGGAGCTGACCACGGCGATGACGCGGGATGCACCCAGTGCCGGGGCGAGTCGCAGCGCCGACGTGCCGATACCGCCGGCCGCGCCGTGCACCAGCACCGTCTCGCCGGGCTGCAGCCGGCCGCGGACGGCCAACGAGAAGTACACCGTCAGGTCGTTGAACAGCACACCCGCGCCCGCCTCGAAGCTGAGGTTGTCGGGCAGCTTGAACAGCCGGTCAGGCGCCAGTACCGCGACCTCGGCCATACCGCCGGTCAGCATCGTCAAGCCGAGAACCCGGTCGCCCGGGCCGACGTGTGCGCCCTCGGGTGCCGACCGGACGACCCCGGCGATCTCCGCCCCCAGCACGAACGGCGGATCGGGCCGGTACTGGTACAGGCCGCGGGTGAGCAAGGCATCCGGAAAAGCCACCCCGGCGGCGTGGACGTCGACCACCACACCGTCGCCGGTGGGTTCGTCGATGTCTGTCACCTCGATCGCTTCCGGACCATCCAGCCGAGTTACCCGTGCTGCGCGCATGCCGATCACCCTACTTCCGGTCTAGAACCCGCCCGCAACCCGCACGACAGCCCGCCGCGTCGATGCCCCGACGCCTGGAATTTCTCCACGCGGTTCGACGCTAGCCTCCGGTATGGAACCTTTTGCACTTGGTCGCTTTTCGGTTGCCCGGGTCGGCTTCGGAGCGATGCAACTTCCCGGGACCCGGAGTGTTCGGCCCGCCGCGTGATCGGGATGCGGCGCTGGCCGTATTGCGGCGGGCCGTCGAACTCGGCGTCGACCACATCGACACCGCCCAGTTCTACGGGCCGAACGTCGCCAACGAGCTGATCCGGGAGGCGCTGCATCCGTATCCGGAGAATCTGGCGCTGGTGAGCAAGCTGGGTGGGCGCCGCGACGAGGCAGGCGCCTGGCTGCCGCTGCCCGACCCTGCCGACCTGCGCGCTGACCTCGAGGCCAACCTGCGCACGCTGGATGTCGACCAGCTGGCGGTGGTGAATCTCAGGCTCATGGACAGCGACGAGCCGGACGAGCTTTTCGACGCACAGCTCTCGGTTCTGATCACGGCCCGCGACGAAGGACTGATCGGCGGGATCGGGCTCAGCGAAATCACCCGCCGGCATCTGCTGCATGCTCTGGAACGGACCGAGATTGCCTGCGTGCAAAACGCTTACAACCTCGTCCATCGGTCGTCGACTCCGGTGCTGGAGGAATGCACGGCACGCGGCATTGCCTTTGTGCCGTTCTTCCCGCTGGGTTCGGCGTTCTCACCATCGAATCCGGTGTTGGGCCACGAACTGGTGCGCAGCGCCGCTGCGCGCCTGGGCTACACGCCTGCTCAGATCGCGCTGGCCTGGACGCTGGGCGTGGCGCCCAATGTGCTGCTGATTCCCGGCACTTCGTCGGTCGGTCATTTGGAGGAGAACCTGGCGGTCGCCGACATCGAACTCGACGACGAACTGCGCGCCCAGCTGAGCGCTGTCGCCTGACCGTCGACGTCGCCGAGCGTGAGCTGAGGGCTAAAGAACCGCGAAAATCTCACCGCCAGTGCACGTTCGGCGCAGGGATCACACCCCGAAGCGGGGGAACAGTGCCAGCGCGGTGTCGCGCTCGACGGCGGCCAGCGTTTCGGCGTCGATACCCGGGAAGCTCCTGAGATTGTCGCCGAACATCTTCCCGACGAAGGACGGCGCAAACGGCCAGTCGGAGCCAAAGGTGATGTGACCAGGTTTGGCGAACGCCAGCAGCGACGGCAGCGCAGCGGGACTCGAGGACAGCGCGGTATCGAAATAGAAGCTGGACAGTTCGTCGAGAACCTGGAACGGGTCGCGGCCGGTGTCGGCGGTGATCGCCAGCGTCATCCGGTGACTGGCATACGGCACGAAACCGCCCGCATGGCTGAGGATGAACTTGATGTCCGGGTAGTGCTGGCGTATGCCGTTGCGCACCAACAGAAACGCCGCCCGGGTGGTATCGAGCAAGAAGTCGGTGGCCCACGGCGCGACGCCCGGCACCGTCGGACCGGGTAGCTCGGCCGGGTGGACGAACACCACGGCGGCCCGTTCGTTCAGTGCGGCGAACAAGGGGTCCTGCCCGTCTTCGCCCAGGTACACGCCGGCGTGATTGGCCAGCAATACCAACCCGTCGGCCCGCAGGTCATCCAGCGCGCGTACCGCCTCTGCGGCAGCCGCGTCCACAAAAGGCAGCGGAACGGTGGCGAAGAACCCGAAACTGTCGGGTTGGGCGGCAACGAGATCGGCGCTGTAGTCGTTCACGTCCAGGGCCAGGGCGACGGCATCGGCCGCATCGGACAGAAATGTGGTGCCGGGGGCGGACACCGAGAGAATGGCCGTTTCGACGTCGAGTTCGGACATCGTCTGCAGCGATCCCTGCGGGCTCCACGCCGGCATGGCGCGTCCGCCGGCGTCCTCGATTCCGGCCGTCTGCAACGCCTTACGGTACAGATCGGGAATCATGTGGTGGTGGGTGTCGATGCGCGGCATCTGCGCTCCTCGCGCTTGTAGCGTAGTGATCGCTACGGTAATGTGGTGTCTGTTACGGAGTCAAGGGGAGTCTGATGCGACAACGGCAAGGAGCCCACCCGAAAGCGGAGGGCGGACGGGGAGCTGTCGCGCACCCGGATCCTGGATGCGGCCACCGAGATCGCGGCCGAACGCGGCTATGAGGGCACCAGTATCGGGCTGGTCAGCGCGAAGTGCGGGCTGCCCGCCAGCTCGATCTATTGGCATTTCAAGGACAAAGACGACCTGATCGCCGCGGTCATCGAACGCAGCTTCGGCACCTGGCTGACCGCGTGGAACCTCTCGGAACCGACGGCCACGGCGGATCCGCAAGAGATGGTCGCGAGGTTGATGGACCAGAGCGCCAAGGCGTTGCTCGAGGCGCCGGACTTCCTGCGGTTGGGGCTGATGCTGACGCTCGAGCGCCGACCGGCCGAACCCCGTGCGAAGACGATGTTCATTCAGGTACGGGCGCGGGCGTTCGAGCAAGTCAAGGACAACTTCCGCGCGGTGATGCCGCAGCTCAGCGAGGCCGGCGTGCAGCAGCTCGCGACCTATGCGCTGGCCGGCGCCGACGGACTGTTCATCGCCAAAGAACTCGGCGGTGACGCAGTCGACCTGGTCGCCTTGTTCGAGTTGCACGGGCGGGCCATCTACGACCTCGCCCAGCAGCTCACTTGAGCTCGGACGACGACAGGCCCAGCAGGCGGCGGGCCACCACCAGCTGCTGAATCTGTTGGGTGCCTTCGAAGATGTCCAGGATCTTGGAGTCGCGGCCCCACTTCTCCAGCAGCATCTGCTCGGAATATCCAGTGGTGCCGGCCAATTCGACCGTCTTCAGGGTGACGTCGCTGGCCATCCGGCCGGCCTTGGCCTTGCTCATCGACGCTTCTTTGGAGTTCGGGATGCTGTTGTCGGCCTGCCATGCCGCCCGCAGCGACAGTAGGTAGGCGGCTTCCCAGTCGGATTCCATCCGCAGGAACTCCGCTGCAGCGGCGCTCTGGGCGTGTGCGGGCCGGTCGTAATCGATCTCGACTCCGGCGTCGGTGAGGATCTTGCGGATTTCCTCCAGCGCGGCGCGTCCGATGCCGACGGCCATGGCGGCGACGATCGGCCGGGTGTTGTCGAACGTCTCCATCACACCCGGAAAAGCCCTTGCCGACTTCGATTTCCGGGTTGCCGAGCAGGTTCTCCTTCGGGATGCGGGCGTTATCAAATCGGATAGCAGCGGTATCGGAACCCTTGATGCCGAGCTTGTGTTCGAGCCGTTCGACGGTGACACCGGGGTGCTCCCGCGGCACGATGAACGATTTGATCGCCGCGCGGCCCTGTGACTTGTCCAGCGTCGCCCACACCACGATGTGGGTGGCACGCGAACCCGCTGTGACGTAGATCTTTTCGCCGTTGATCACATATTCGTCGCCGTCGAGTTTGGCGGTGGTCGACACGGCCGCCGAGTCCGAGCCGAATCCCGGTTCGGTGATCGCCATGGCCGCCCACACCTTGCCCAGGCGCTCGAGCTGCTCCTCGGTGGCCACAGCGGAGATGGCCGCGTTGCCCAGCCCCTGATACGGAATCGACAGCAACATCGCCACGTCGCCCCAGCTGGCCTCCAGGGTCTGCACGCAGCGCGGCCATGTTGGCGCCGTTGTGGTTTTGTCCTCTTTCTTGTCGCTGCCGCGGAGCGCGCCGGCGCCCGCGAAGCTGAACGACTCGGATGCGCCCTCGAAGAGATTGATCAGGGTGTCGAGTTCGACCGGGTAGGCGTGTTCTCTCAGGTCGTACTTGCGGGCGATGGGCCGCATCATCTCGGCGACGGCCTGGTGCGTCTTGGCGATTACCGCTTGCAGCTTGCCGCGGTAGCTCCAGATTGATTGCCATGATTGATCTTTCGCTTTCGCAGGTTCGGATTAGATGACCGCTTAGATGACGACCACGCCCTCGGCGACGCCGATGGCCCGCAGGTCGCGGTACCAGCGTTCGACCGGGTGTTCTTTGGTGTAGCCGTGGCCGCCGAGCAGCTGCACGCCGTCCAGGCCGATCTGCATGCCCTTGTCGGAGCCGAGTCGCTTGGCCAGTGCCGCTTCGCGGGTGAACGGCAGGCCCTGTTCGGCGCGAGCTGCGCCGCGCCAGGTGATCAGGCGCAGCCCGTCCAGCTCGATGGCGATGTTGGCGCACATGAACGCGACGGCTTGACGACGGGCGATCGGCTCTCCGAATGCTTCGCGTTCCTTCACATAGGGGACGACGTAGTCGAGCACCGCGTGCGAGGTGCCGACCGCCAGTGCCGCCCAGCCCAGCCGGGACAGCGCGATCGCCTCGGAGTAGTCGGCGTCGGTGGCTGCGTCCTCGCCCAGCCGGGCATGCAGCGGCACCGAGACGCCGGAGAGCTCGACCTGGCCCAGGGCCGCGGCGCGGATTCCCATGCTCGGGTCCGCCTTGACGGTAAGGCCTTTGGCGGACGACTCGACGATGAACAGCGCCGGCTTGCCGTTCAGCTGCGCGCCGACGATGAACAGCTCGGCGTCGGCCGCGGCCGGCACCAACGACTTCACGCCGTCGAGCCGGTATCCGCTCGGGGTGCGCACGGCGGTGGTCTTCAGGCGGGTGGGGTCGAACAGCGGGTGCGGTTCGGCGATGGCCACACAGGCCTGCGGGACATTCTCGCCGGCGAACTCGTGCAGGTAGGTGGCCTGCTGGTCGGCGCTGCCCCAGTGGGTCAGCGCGGACGCCACGCCGCCGGGGGCCAGGATGGGCAGCGCCAGACCCATGTCGCCGTAGGCCAGCGCCTCGGCCACCAGCACATTGGTCACGCTGGAGCGGTGCGCGGCGATTCCGTCGAAGTCCTCGGGGATGTTGATCGCGGTGATGCCCAGTTCGGCGGCCTTCGCGATCAGATCCGGCCGGGTAGGTCGCCGCCTCGTCGGCGTCGTGCGCGGCGGGCCGCAGGATCTCCTCGGCGAATTCCTCGACGGTCTCGACGATCAGCTTCTGGTCGTCGTCGGGCGTCAGGTCGAAGTAGTCTTTGCCGCTGGACTTGAGCCGGGTCGGTCCACTGCGCAGGTTCTGCACCCGCTTGAACTGACGACTGGCGGCGGCGGCAGTGGAGAAACCGTCTTCGTGCCGTAGCGCAGGCGTCCGGTTGAGCGGGTCACGCAGATGGTATTTGTCCAGGAACTCCTGGCCGACGATCGGGGTCAGCAGCGCCATGGCGATGTCGATCGCCGGTGCGTTTGTGCGGCTGCATCCCGACGCCGGTCTTGCGGCCGCGCCGTTTCATGCGCGAGCGGGAACGAGGCGTTTGGAAGCGGGAAGGGTGTCGGTCATGTCAGCAGCCTCGGTCGTTGGGGCGATGCGAATAACCGCTATCTTACTCCGGAGTAAGATAGATGAGTCGTCTTGTTAGCTAGTTCACACCGGCGCAAGGCTGCCGAGCACGTGTTCATGTAGCAGGCCGTTGGTCGCCACGGCGCTGCCGCCGTGCGGGCCGGCGGCGCCGTCCAGGCCGGTGAACTGCCCGCCTGCCTCGCGCACCAGGATGTCGAGCGCCGCCAGATCCCAGACCGAGACTTCCGGTTCGGCGGCGATATCGACGGCCCCCTCGGCAAGCAGGCAATAGGAGAGAAAGTCGCCGTAGGCGCGCACCCGCCACACGGCATCGGTCAGCTCGATGAATTGGTCCCGCAAGCCGCGCTGCGCCCACCCCGACAGGCTGGAGAACGAGAGGCTGGCCGAATCCAGTTGTGCCACTGCGGAAACCGACAGCCGACGCGGCGGCGCACCGTCGGCCGACGCGAATGCGCCCTGGCCGCGCGCTGCCCACCACCGGCGTTGCAGCGCCGGCGCGCTCACGACACCGACCACGGGGACGCCGTCGTGTGAGCAGCGCGATCAAGCTGGCCCACACCGGCACTCCGCGCACGAAGTTCTTGGTGCCGTCGATCGGGTCGATGATCCATTGCCGTCCGCTGAAAGTGGTGGTTCCGCCGAATTCCTCACCCAGGACGCTGTCGTCGGGCCGGTCGCGCGCGAGCGCCTCGCGCAGGTCGGCTTCGACCGCCCGATCGGCGTCGGTTACCGGGGTCAGGTCCGGTTTGGTGTCGATGCGCAGGTCGAGCGCGCCGAACCGGTCGCGGGTCAGCGCGTCCGCGCGGTCGGCCAAGCGTCAGTGCCAGCGTCAGATCGTCGCTGACTCACGCCAGCAGTCCTACCATGGCGGGCTGTGGGAATTCATGTGTGCTGCTCCTGTTGGTGGCGGTGCTGGTGGTGTTTCTGGCGCCAGCGGTTCATCCGCGCGCGGCCCGCGCGGCGCCCTGGCCAGCGGCACGCTTGCTGGTGACCGGCGTCAGCCCGCGCCCGGACGACATCACCGTCCAGGGCGAGCACTTCGTCGACCATCGCCGGCGTCATCAACGGACCCACCGTCAATGAGCACGCGGTGTATCGGCGCATGGTCGTCGACGTCGACCAGTGGCCGGTCACCGGCCAACTGATGCCGGTGGTGTATTCGCCGAAGAATCCGGACAACTGGAACTTCGCGCCGGCAGAGCCGCCGGAGCTGCCGCCGGAGCAACCCGGGTAACGACGCGCGTCAGCCGACAGCGGGCGACGGCCACATCACCCCGACCTGGCCCAGTGCGGAGCCAGGTGGCCGACGGTTAGGCGCGGGACGGTCAGCCCCGGTGGTTGAAGTTGTCGACCACGCCCTGCAACATCTCCGGGTTACGCAGAAACGGCGTGATGATGTCGACCGGCAGCGGGAACACCACGGTCGAGTTCTGGTCCGCGCCCAACTCCAACAGCGTTTGCAGATACCGCAATTGCAGTGACGCCGGGCTCTTCGAAAGGGTCTCGGCGGCTTGCCGCAGCTCCTCTGAGGCCTGCAGTTCCCCGCGGGCGTTGATGACCTTCGCGCGGCGCTCGCGCTCGGCTTCGGCTTCGCGGGCCATCGCCCGCTGCATCGACTCGGGTATCTCGACGTCCTTGATCTCCACCACCCGAACCTCGACACCCCACGGCTCGGTCATCTTTTCGATGATGGTGCGCAGATCGCTGTTGAGGTCTTCGCGGTGTGCCAGCAGGGTGTCCAGATCGGCGCGGCCCAGCAGCGACCGCAGCGTCGTCTGGGCGATCTGCGAGGTGGCGACCGCGTAGTTCTCGACCGCCAGAATCGCTTTCAGCGGGTCGGTCACCTGGAACATGACGACGGCGTTCACGCGGGCCGGGACGTTGTCGCGGGTGATCACCTCCTGCGGCGGGATGGTCAGCGTCACCAGCCGCTGGTCGACCCGAATCATCTTGTCCACCAGTGGAATCAGCAACCGAAGCCCGGGATGATACAGCGGGCGGACATGGCCCATCCGGAACACCACGCCACGCTCGTACTCGCGCAGCACCGCCAGCGACACCACGGCAAGCACGACCAGCACGACGATCACGCGCGGCGACAAGCCCGATCACTACTCCGGTCATGTTGTCTTGTCCTCCTTGCCTTCCCAGCTGCCCCAGCGAGTGGAGTACCGGTCGATCGCGGCGGCCACTTGGTCCTCGATCGCGGTGCGGTGCGGTAGGTGTCCGGGCGCGTTGGACGGCGTGTTCCACAGGTGGCGGGCAAGGGGCAGGCCCAGCAGCACGCACGACCAGCATTGTGCCCGTCAGCACCAGCACGTCGCTGAGCGGAATGGTTGGCGACCAACGTCGCCAGACGGCAGCACAATCCGAATGCGGCTACGCAGCAAGCGATCCCGCGGTGGAACCGTCCGGCATCCGAATGCGGCCACGGATCGATCTCGCGGCTGATCTCCCGGCCGTGATCCGACGTCGTGCAATTGGCTTTGACGGGGCAGCTGTTGCACACCACCGGCAACGCGCGATATCGCATCACCCGGTGCTTCGGATCGAACGAGCTCGGCCACAGCCAGTGATCCTGTGGGCACACCCAGGCGTCATGGTCGGGCCGGTAGACGAATTGGCCTGTGCGCCACGCGCTGCGCGCGCCGACGCGTGCCGCGCCATCGCGTCGAAACCCCACCCGATGGCCACCAGCGCCAGCGAATATCCGGCGATCAGCCACACCGATGTGGCCGGCGGCGCCACGGTCAGTCCTTCGCCGGCGCGGAGACCGACTCCGCTGTCGATCTCGGTGTAGAGCGGGTGTTCGGGCAGTTCCTCGACCGTCGTGCCGGAGCGGAAGTTGCGCAGCGCGGTCCAGGCGATCCAGACGAACGGCACCACGCCGCCGACGATCAGGATGACATCGCCTGGCAGCCGCAGCCATTCGAGCACCGCATTGCCGGGCTTGGTGATGTAGCCCAGTGACCGCGCCTCGAAGTAGCCGTCGCTGACCGAGTGGTAGAGCTGCAGCACGCCCAGCGGCAGCAGGGTGACGAACACCATCCACGCCAGGCCGATGTTCATGCACCAGAACGAGATTCGGGCCAACTTCTCCGGCCACTTGTCCGGCCGGGATCACATAGCGGAACGCGAACATCGCCAGGCCGACGGCGAGCATGCCGTAGACCCCCATCATCGCCGCGTGCGCATGGTTGGCCGTCAGCGCGGTGCCGATCTGGTAGTAGGACACGACCGGCAGGTTGATCAGGAACCCGAAGATGCCTGCTCCCAGGAAGTTCCAGAAGCCGACCGCGACGAGGAACATCACCGCCCAGCGATGCGGGAACGGTTTGGCGTCACCGGACTGCTGGCGCGCACCCAGCTGCAAGAACGCCCACGCCTCGACGGTCAGGAAGGTCAGCGGGATCACCTCGGCCGCCGAGAAGAACGCGCCCAGCGCCATGTGCTCCACCGGGGTGCCGGAGAAGTACAGATGGTGCATGGTGCCGATGACGCCGCCGGCGGAATACAGGATGACGTCAAGGAAGATGACGCCCAACGCGATCCGCTCGCGCACCACACCCAGCAGCACGAACATGTAGGCCACCATCACGGTGGTGAACAGCTCGAGGAAGTCCTCGACCCACAGGTGCACCACCCAGAACCGCCAGAAGTCGGCGACAGTGAAATGGGTGCCGCTGCTGGCCAGCAGTCCGACCGTGTAGAACGCCGGGATCGCCAGCCCGGAGAAGAAGAACAGCCAGGGCATATTCATCTTCGACTCGCCTCTGAGCCTGGTGCGCATGCCGCGCCAGATGATCGCGATCCACACGAACAACCCGACGATCAGCAGGATCTGCCACAGCCGCGGCAGGTCGAGATACTCCCACTGCTGGGAGAGCAGACCGCCCTGGGGAATGACGCCGTAGATGGACAGCGCCTCACAGATCAGCGAGCCGAACACCACCACCGCGACCGCGCCCAGCAGCACGTACGCCAGCAGCGCCCTGCCGTTTCGGCTCGCGGCGGGCGATGAACGGCACCAGGAAGATGCCGCCCGCGAGAAAAGCCGCCGCGGTCCAGAACAGGGACAGCTGCACATGCCAGGTGCGGGCCAGGTTGTAGGGCAGCACCCGGGCCAGATCCAGGCCGAAGAACGTCGACAAGTCGGCCCGGTAGTGCTCGGCGGCGGCGCCCAGCAGCGTCTGCGCCAGGAACAGCACCGACACCACCGCGAAGAACCAGATGCTGGCCCGCTGCGCCGGTGTCAGGCTCACCTCGCCGGGCTGCCGGAACGACAGGGTGGACGCCTCGGCGCTGTGCCAGCCGACCTTCTGACTCCACCGCCCGTAGATCGCGAACATGATTCCGATGCCGCCAAGCAGCGCGATCAGCGACAGCGCCGACCACACGATCACCGCCGCGGTGGGACCGTTGTCGACGCGCTGCTCGGCCGGCCAGTTGTTGGTGTAGCTGTACTTGTGGCCGGGGCGTTCGGCCGCCGCCGCCCATGCGGTCCAGGCGAAGAACGCCGTCAGGTCGCGGATCTGCGCCTTGTCGGTGATCAATCTGCGGCAGCAGCCCGTACTTGGTGGAGTTCTCACCGAAGTAGGCCGCGTAGTGGTTTTGGATGCGGTCGAACGCCGCGGCCTGCCGGTCGGTGAACACCAGCGTCTTGGTGTCGGGTTGATAGCGGTTGGTGCGGAATTCGGTGACCACCCGGTCGCGCAGGTCGGCCACACCCGCTGCGCGCGCAGTTGGTCGGCGACGTCGTCGGTGGCCATCCGCAGGTATTCGGCGGTGTAGTCGGGTCCCAGGTAGGCGCCGTGGCCCAGCACCGACCCGTACTGCATCAGGCCGCGGGCCTGGAAGAGTTCTTGGCCTGCGGGTGATGTCGTCGCCGGTGAACAGCAGCTGGCCCGATTCGGTGACCACCTTGTCCGGCATCGGCATCGCCGCCGTGTAGGTGCGGTAGGCCAGGATGCCCATCACCAGAAAACCGAAGATCATGCACCAGCGCGACGCCCTGGACCCAGCCTCTGCCCACCAGGGGTTGTGACGCCGGTTGGGCGGAATCTGGTGATGTCTCTTGAACAGCCATGGCAGAAACCCCCGGTAGGCGACGAAACTTCTCCCGGCGTCCGACACGCTGGGCGCGTGCGGGTGCCGGTACCCATCAAATTCGCGTTCTGCCGCGCTGGCAAGAGCCGGTTACAAATGCGTTGCCGCATAGGGACCTATGGCCCTGATCCGGGGACCTATGCCTCTGGGGTCGTGGGCCGGCCGCCAATAACGTGCGGGTTGGCCGAAGTGATCGAGTTGAGGAGAGACCGCGATGAGCAGCCGCGAGTCAGGTCCCGCAGTCGTCGTGGGTATCGATGGTTCGAGAACGGCCCTGCATGCTGCCGTGTGGGCGGTTGATGAGGCAGCCGCCCGGGACGTTCCACTGCGCCTGGTCTACGTCATCGACTCGCCGCCGGTCTCCGGCGGTATCGCCGGACACCAGGCAGCCGCCCGCGCGGCGTTGTTCGACGCTCAGCAAGCGATCAGGGCGACCGGCAAACAAGTTACGGTCGAAACCGAAATCCTGTGGGGCCGACCACTCACCAAACTGATGCAGGAGTCCAGGTCGGCGTCGATGATCTGCGTCGGTTCGATAGGGCGCAATCACGCTCACAGCGGTGAGGGATCGGTCGCCGGCGCGCTGGCCGGATCCTCGCTGTGTCCCGTGGCGGTGATCCACCGGTCGCCCGATGGCACCACAACCCCCAAGATCAGACGGGTCGTCGCGGAAGCGGACAACGGCGCCGTGCTGCGCCATGCGTTCCAGGAGGCGCGGCTGCGCGGCGTTCCCCTGCGTGCCGTCTCCGTGCAGGCAACTCACGGACCGGGTGACGGAAACCGTTTGGCCCAAGCGCAATTGGACCGCAGGCTGAACCGGTGGACGCGGCTGTACCCCGACGTGCGAGTGGAGTCGGCTATCGTCCGGGGACATGGCGGTCGCTACATGGCTGACAATGAGGGGCCCGGTCAGCTCTTCGTCACCGACGCGCACGCTGCACAGGTGCGCAGCGTGTACAACGCGGGGTCCTCGGTGCTGACCGTGCGCAGCGGCAACCTGTAGAACCGAGTTCGGGGGCGATGCCGTGGTAAAAGTCTTCCTGGTCGATGACCATGAAGTGGTGCGGCGCGGCTTGATCGACCTGCTCGGCGCCGACACCGAACTCGACGTCGTCGGTGAAGCCGGCTCAGTGGCCGAAGCGATGTCGCGGATTCCGGCGGCAAACCCGGACGTGGCGGTGCTCGATGTCCGGCTGCCAGATGGCAATGGCATCGAACTGTGCCGGGATCTGTTGTCCCGCATGCCCGACCTTCGCTGCCTTATCCTGACGTCCTATACCTCCGACGAAGCGATGCTGGACGCGATCCTGGCCGGCGCGAGCGGCTACGTCGTCAAGGACATCAAGGGAATGGAATTGGCGCGCGCAGTCAAGGACGTGGGTGCAGGCAGGTCGTTGCTGGACAATCGCGCGGCCGCCGCGCTGATGTCCAAGCTGCGCGCCGCCACCGAGAAACAGGACCCCCTGTCGGGACTCACCGAGCAGGAGCGCGCACTGCTGGGCCTGCTCAGCGAAGGCCTGACCAACAAGCAGATCGCCGATCGCATGTTCCTTGCCGAGAAGACGGTGAAGAACTACGTGTCCCGGTTGCTGGCCAAACTGGGCATGGAACGCCGAACTCAGGCTGCGGTATTCGCAACCGAATTGAAGCGCTCGCGAGGTGAGGGCTGATGACTGTCGGCGAGCCGGTTGAGGCCGGTTTGCATCCGTTCCGTCAGACCCTGTCCCAGTTGCGGCTGCGGGAACTGCTGGTCGAGGTCCAGGACCGGGTCGAGCAGATCGTAGAGGGCCGCGACCGACTCGACGGCCTGCTGGAGGCCATGCTGGTGGTCAGCTCGGGGTTGGAGCTCAATGCCACCCTGCGCGCGATCGTGCAGTCGGCAACCAAACTGGTCGACGCCCGCTACGGTGCCCTGGAAGTACATGACGGGGAACAGCGGGTGATGAACTTCGTCCACGAGGGCATCGACGAGGAAACGGTTCGGCGTATCGGCCAGCTGCCCGAAGGCAAAGGCATCATCGGCCTGTTCATCGATGAACCGAAAGCGCTACGGCTGGACGATCTCTCGAAGCATCCGGCCTCGGTGGGCTTCCCGGAGCATCATCCGCCGATGCGGACGTTTCTCGGGGTGCCCGTCCAGGTGCGCGGTGAATCTTTCGGGACGCTGTACCTGACCGACAAGACCAACGGTCAACCGTTCACCGACGACGACGAAGTGCTGGTGCAGGCTCTGGCGGCAGCGGCGGGTATCGCCATCGCGAACGCCGGCCTCTACCAGCAGGCCAGGGAACGCCAGTCCTGGATCGAGGCCACCCGAGACATAGCGCACCGAACTGCTGTCCGGCACGGAACCCGCAACGGTGTACCGCCTGCTCGCCGAGGAGGCGCTCAAGTTGTCCGCGGCGGATGCGGCCCTGGTTGCTGTTCCCCTCGACGAGAACGTCTCACCCGCCGAGGTCGCGGAGTTGATCGTGATCGAGGCGGTCGGCACACTCGTGGAGTCGGTTGCGGGGCAGACCTTTCCGGTCAGCGGCACAGCACTGGGGGAAGTGTTCGTCAACGGCATGCCCCGCCAGATCGACCGGCTGGACATGGACGGCCTGGACGGTTTGGACGATACGGGTCCGGTGTTATTGCTGCCGCTGCGGGCCACCGGCACGGTGGCCGGCGTGGTGGTCGTGCTGGGACAGGATGGTTCGGGGTTTTTCACCAACGATCAACTCGAGATGATGGCCGCTTTCGCCGACCAGGCCGCGCTGGCCCTGCAGTTGGCTACGTCGCAGCGGCAGATGCGCGAACTCGACCTACTGACCGACCGCGACCGGATCGCGCGGGACCTGCACGACCATGTGATCCAACGCCTGTTCGCGGTGGGCCTGTCCTTGCAGGCCGTGGTTCCCAGAGCCCGTGAACCCGAAGTGCAGCAACGTATTTCAGGAGCCATCGACGATCTGCAGGCGGTCATCCAGGAGATTCGAACCACCATTTTCGACTTGCACGGGACCTCGCAGGGCATCACCCGGCTGCGTCAGCGCATCGACGCGGCCGCCGGCCAGTTCGCCGACTCCGGGTTACGTACCAGCGTTCAATACATCGGGCCGTTGTCGGTGGTCGACAGCGTGTTGGCCGATCACGCCGAGGCGGTGGTCCGGGAAGCGGTCAGCAATGCCGTTCGGCACGCAGAGGCCACCACGTTGACGGTGCGGGTGAAGGTCGACGACGACCTGTGCATCGAGGTCGGCGACAACGGTCGCGGTGTACCCGACGGGTTCACCGGCAGCGGACTGACCAACCTCAAGCGGCGTGCGGAGGAGGCTGGCGGCGAATTCGCGGTCGGCAGCGCGTCTTCCGGAGGGACGGTGTTGCGCTGGTCAGCGCCGCTCGTCCAATGACTGCTCGGGCCAGTCGACGACACGGACCAGTCGGCGCCGCGGTGTGGCCGGCAACGGATCGGCGTTGATCGGCGCCCAGCCGACCCGCAGCAGCATCTGGGGGTAGCCGCTGTCGCCGAACACGTCGGCCCGAACCGCGGCACGGGTCGCGGCGATTTCCAGCGGCTCGGTGATCGGGCAACACGCCAAACCCTTCGCCGTCGCGGTCAACAGCACGATGCTGGTGGTTTCCCCGGCGCGCAGCTGCGACACACGATCGTCCTTTTCGGTGCCCAGTGCCAGGATCACGCCGCAGTCGTCGGCGGCTGAGATACCGGACGGCTGAGCCAGTCCGGGGCCGGCGAACAACCGGCCGGGGATCGGGGACTGGGGGTCCGACGGCGGCGCGTTACGGGCCGGTACGCCGGCGACGGCCCCGTATCGCCCACTCCACGTGGTCAATTCGCGCATATACGCGTCGTCGGTCGCGTGGTCGGAAACAGCGCGCGCCACAATGTCTTTCATCTTGGTCAGCGAATCGACCTGGCGGAGCATGACGCCACTGCGGGCTGCGCGGGCGGCCATCTGTGCGATGTCGCCGCCGGGCACCGGCCAGGAACTGTAGGCGCGGCGGTCGGTCCGGCGCCGGGGGATGGCTGCGGCCAGCGCGATGTCGGCCTGCTCGGGAACCTGCGGCACCACCTCGATGGTGGCCAGATGACGGGGATCGTCCGGATCGGGAAAGCGACTTACCTTGGCGTGCCAGCCCATTGACGCCAGGGCGACGACACCGTGATGCAACGCGACGCCACAGCTGATGATCAGGTCACGACCGTCGGGATCCGTGCTGTGCAGCTGCATCTCCGGTTCGGAGAACAGGTCCAGGGTTGCCGCGCCTACCCGCCAGCGCCACGGCTGCGTGTTGTGGATGGAGGGAGCACGGGTGGCCAGTGTGAGGACCGTCCGCAACGTGTCGGCATCGGGGAATTGGGCGTTCATCGGGGCCCCGGCCTTCCTGTCCATGACTGTGGTCACGCACTCAAGGATCGTCGCTACTCCACAGCTCGCGGCAGAGGACGAAGCCCCGGGCAGCGTGGGACCTTTGGCCCTGCTCCGGGCACCTTTGACGGCGGGATAGTGAAACTGCGGGTTGCAGATAAATAGTAGGAGGGCGCTGATCTCATGGACCACCTGACGACATTGGACGCCGGGTTCCTCAAGGCTGAGGATGCTGATCCGCGGGTCAGCCTGGCTATCGGGGGCCTGGCGGTGATCGAAGGCGCAGCGCCCGAGCAGGATGCGCTGATCTCGGTGTTCGCGGAGCGGATTCGCGGATGCCCGCGGTTCGGGCAGCGGTTGCGCCTGCACCCCCTCGACATCGGTGCGCCCGAGTGGGTGGACGACCCCGGCTTCGACATCGAGCGGCACGTGCGGCGGGCCGCGCTGCCGTATCCCGGTGACGACCGCGAGCTGTTCCGGTTGATCGCCGACGTGATGGCGCGGCGCTTGGACCGCGATCGGCCGCTGTGGGAGGTGTGGGTGATCGAAGGGCTCGCCGATGATCGCTGGGCGATGCTGACCAAACTCCATCACTGCATGGCCGACGGCATCGCCGCCACCCACATACTCGCCGGGTTGTGCGACGACGGTGTCAGCAATGTGTCACATCCCGCGGCACGTGCATCCAGGAGAATTCCGAAAGAGCGCCCCCCGCAACGGACGAGGCTGCTGCGCGGGTTGGTGCAAGCGTCGGCCGCCCTGACTGCCGGCACCGTCCGCGTCGTCCAGGGTGCCGGCGAGATCGCCGCCGGCCTGTTGATTCCGTCCGCGTCGTCGCTGAACGGTCCGCTCAGTAACCAGCGGCGGTACAGCGGGGCGCGGGTGCCCATGGGCGACATCGAACTGATCGCCACGACGTTCGATGTCACCGTCAATGACGTTGCGCTGGCGGCCATTACCGAGAGCTACCGAAATATCATGGTGGAGCGCGGGGTCAAGCCGCTGCGTGATTCATTGCGGACGTTGGTGCCCGTGTCGGTGCGGCCTGCCAACGCGGCCGGTGAGACGGACAACCGGGTGTCGCTGATGCTGCCGAATCTGCCGGTGGACGAGGAGAATCCGGTGGAACGGCTGCGGACCGTGCACGACCGTCTGGGTCGGGCGAAGTCGAGTGGCCAGCGGCAGGCGGGAAATGTGTTCGTATCCCTGTCGAATCGCATCCCCTTCGCACTGAGCGCGTGGACCGTCGGGTTACTGATGCGCCTGCCGCAACGCGGCGTGGTGACGGTGGCGACCAACGTGCCCGGGCCTCGTCGGCCGCTGCGCTTCATGGGCAGGCAGGTCGTCGGGTTGTACCCGGTTCCGTCGCTGGCGATGGGCCTGCGCACCGGTGTGGCGATGCTCAGTTACGCCGGCGACCTGTACTTCGGGATACTCACCGACTACGACGTGGCAGCCGACGTCGACCAACTGGCGCGGGGTATCGAGGCTGCGGTCGCGCGTCTGGTCGCAATCAGCAAGCGTCGCAGGAATCCGCCGACCCGCGGGCCGCTGTCGCTGGTGGTGTGATAGGGGCCGCGTGCCTTAAGGCCTTACGACACGGTCGCGTTGTGGTCGGGCTCCGGACCGAACACGAAGCGGCGGCCGGTGATGTCGTTCGGGGTGATCCGCACAAAGTTGGGCTTTGCCGTCGCGACCCACGGGTACAGCCCGGCCCGATCGGCTTGCTGGATGTCGGCGTCGGCCTTCAACAGCTGTGCACGGCCGCGCACGATCACACTCCAGCCTTCGGCGACGTTGTGGTCGTCGGCCTCGAAGATCACCGTGCGATTCGCGACGGCCGAGAACAGTTTGGTGCCCTCGGCCGTCCGGAACAACACAGTGCGACCCTGTACCACGAAATTGACCGGGAAGATCTCCGGTTCGCCGCCGAAGTTGGTGACCAACCGACCGAGTGAGGCGGTGCCCAGCAGATCCCAACTCTCGCTTTCGGACAGGATAGTGACGGGCTCGTTGCTCATTGGCTCAACCTTTCGTGCGGAGCGCGGTGTGTGGCGGATCTCGAGAACAGCATCTAGCGGCCGGCGTGGTGTCGGTGCCGGTAACGGTTCCATCGCCGGCGTGATGCCGACGCGGATCAGGACTTGGGGTTCGCCGCGCCCACCGATCAGGTCCCGCACGATGTCGCGGCTCTCGCTCGATTCGATCAGGTGGGTCAACGTGCAGGTCGCCATTCCGGCCATCGTGCATTCGAGTAGCACGGTAGAGAGCACTTCGCCACATCGCAGCACGTCGGCTCTGGTGTCGGCGGGTGTCGACAACACAAGAATTTTCGACCAGTCGGTGGCGATCCCGGGGCGACGGTCCTGGTGGCCGCGGACTGGGAACTGCCGGGCGACATCCACCCGCAGCCGTTCGGTATCGGACGCCAGCGCGGACGGCGGCATACCTTCGGATAACGCGAATGGTGAAGTCCACCAGTCGAGTTCGGCATGGTACGACGCGTCGTCACGTCGCAGCTCCTCACTCAGCTGCGATGCCTCGACGAGCCTGCGGCGTTGGTCGTCGGCGAGAACGTCGAGGGTGGCGACCTCGTCATCGAGTGCATCGCGCAGCACCAGTTCGAAATGGTCCCAGTACATCGGGCGGTCGAACGGCAGCCGATCTGTGTAGCGCTGCAGAATTGCTTCGGCGCGATTGCGTCTGCGCCGCGGTGACGTGATCGATCGGACGGAACCGCAAGGTGGCGAGATGGGCGGGCTCGTTCGGGTCGGGAAAGCGAGTGATGCCGGCTCGCCACCCAGCCGCCGCCATGGCGACCTGGAGATGATCGAGGGTCGCGCCGCAGCTGATCAGCGCGTCACGCCCGGAATGGTCTGTGGCGCGAACGGTCCGGTTGCGGTCGGCGAACAGGTGAACGGCGTCGTGCTCGACTATCCAACGCCACGGTTGACTGTTGTGGATGGACGGCGCCCGGCAAGCGAGCACGACTGCGCTCTTGACAGTCTCGATGTCCACGGCAGGGACGTTACGGTTGTGCCGTGCCGATGGGAAGGGACCTTGGTCATTCCGGGACGTGCCCAGTGTCATCGGTGCGACGCAGTGAGCGAAATGTTCTGTGCTGCTTGGGTCTTGTCGGGCTGCGGCGGACAGGTGTCGCTCTGGCGTTCTCGCAGGTCCGCCCGGCATTCCTCGGTAGCGTGGTCGAAAGATCATTTGTGCTGCAACGATTTTCGCTCGACCCGTCAGCAACGTGCCAGCGGTTGACCTCAGCAACCAGGACTAATGCCCGAGCAATTCGGTGAATGCTTAAGGAAGTTCTGTTTCGGGTCCTAACGGCGGTGATACCGGCCCTCCTACCGCTGCGGGAGGTGGTGCCGGAACTGGCATACCTTCACCGGGAAGAACGGGTGCACTGGAAAATCCAGCCGGTTCCATATGATCTTTGCACGCATTCGGAACGGGAACCATATACCATTTCCAAGCGCCTGGGGGATTTGGTGCCGGCGCCATGCTGTTGTCGGGGCAACGCCAGGTGCAACTGACACCGCCGACACCCGCGCCGCCAAGGCCGAGGGTGGCACCCCCTTGAGTAGCCGCGCCGGCGTCAACACCGATGCCCCCCGCCTCACAGTGCATATGTGATCCGTTGATTTCAGTTGGCCAATCGCAGTAAGCCCCCTGGGTGAAGAAAACGGTTGATCCGGTGAGGACAGCTGGATAATCACACAAACCGGCATTGGCCCTCGCTGGCGGGAAAATGACAATCGCGCTGGATACCATTATCGGAACGAGCCAGATCTTATTCATTGACTACCTCTACTTATGTTCCCAACACGTCATCACCGATACGTCATAAGTCCGGGAATTCTTCTGACCACCGAGGAATTGGCGGGCTGGGACATACTGCGATGCGGGCACAGTATCGCAAGGGTTTTCCGCGCTTGTTCCAACTTTTCACCGGCTCGCCCGCCTATCCGTGCCGCGAGTCCACCAGATGGCAGTGGGCGCAGGCGAAGCCGCGTACGTCGATACGCCGCGTGCCCACGCCGTGCCTCCAATTTGCCCACATGTCAGGAGACAATCGGTGAACAACGGCGACGGTTACACAGTAGTGCGTTCCACGG
>CAVSDU010000003.1:0-12324 GCA_963726875.1 uncultured Actinomycetota bacterium
CACTGGCGAGCAACTAACGCGGTGGCGTCGTCGGTGCGGTCGAAGGCGGTGGCTGCGGGGCCATCGACCGTCCGGGACCCATACCACCGGGCCCCCTCCCGCCGCTCGGTCCCATCATTCCGCCGGAGCCCATCATCGGACAGGTCCCGTCGCGTCCACCGCCGGCGCCCCCGTGTCCCCAGGTGTGGCCGTCTTGCGCCCAGGCCACGAAAAAGCCCGAGAAGAAGACCACCGCAACGATGAAGACGACACCGGCGACGATACCCACCCAGGCCAACAATCGGCCCGGCCCACCGGTCCGCTCTGCGGTCGCCAATTCGGATTCTTGCGTCATGGGCCGGACGCTACGACGGAGATACCCCACCCGGGTAGGGGACAAAGTCCCTGATTATCAGGCGCTGGGGGCCTCTGGCCCGCGGTCGACTCCGGCGCGCAGCTTGACCGACGCCGAGTACGCCAGGGTGCGAAAGTGCAGCACGGGGTCGTCGGAGGGTTCGATCCCGTCGGTAACCCGCATCGGGTCGAAAACAACGATGTCGCCGCCGTGTTCGCGCTCGGTGTCGACGCCGGTGATCTCGATGGTTCCGACGCTGACGGTGTCGGTGCGCTTCCAGGGCGCCGAAGGGTCGACCGTTGAGTCGTCGGGTCCGGCGATCTGTACCCGGAAGTCGAACCGCACCGGGCCGTCGCCGAGACGGGTGTTCAGTTCGTCGGTGAGGAAATCGCGATCCTTTTTCCGGGACGCCAGCACCGATAGGTGTTCGACTCCCGCGGCCGGGATCAGGTGGTAGCGAACAAATCTGGCGCTGCCGTCGGCGGCGACCCAGCGAAAAGCGTGCAACCCGTGGTACTCGATGGTGGCATAGCTGGTTGGGGTCTTGCCGGCGGCGGCCAGCACCGGCAGTGCCCGCAGCAGAGCGGGCCGGGTCGCGAACAGGCGAGCCAGGCGGGCCGGCATCATCGGACCGGGCCGCAGGGCCTTGAGCAGATCGACGAATCCGTCCGGGCCGCTTGCAGCGAACAGGCGGGCGGTTTGCGTCGAGACGTCGGTGGTCTTGCCGTCGGGCAGGGCGAACTTCACCGCCAACCCGCGCACACCCGCCGCACCGTCTGGCTGGGCCGGGTTGCCCGATCCGTTGGAGAACCGCACCAGCGTCGGCACCGCTGAACCGTCGAGATGTCTTGCGCGCGAGAGGCCTGCGGCCTCAGGCGTTGCGGTGAACGTACCCCGGTACAGGGCGCCTTTGGCGTGCAGCGCCCGATAGCCCGGGCAGGCGCCGCCGGCGCCCCGGATCGCGGCGATGGCGTCATCAGGAGTAACCGGCATTGCCGCATCGTAAGTCTTCACCGCCGCATTTACACGGTGAGCAAACGGTAGAGCCCGATCAACCCGACCACCACGATGGTGGCGCGCAGCGCATTCGGCGACAGCCGTCGTCCATAGCGCGCGCCGATCAATCCCCCGATCAGGGAGCCCACCGCGATCAACCCGGCGACCGGCCAGCTGATGCGTTCCCAGGCCACCAACGTATAGCTCACCGCGGCAACGACATTCACAATCAGCGTGAGTAGATTCTTCGCTGCGTTCATGCGTTGCACGGATTCCGGCAGCAGCGCACCCATCACGCCGACCAGCAGGATGCCCTGGGCGGCGGTGAAGTAACCGCCGTAGGCGCCGACGAGGAACGTGCCGATCACCAGCACCGCCATTCGCCTCGGCGTGATGTGATCGGCGGAGCGTCCCGCGTCTTCGGCGCGCCGGCGGGCCCACGACTGGATGCGCGGCCCAATCACCACCAGAATCAATGCCAGCACGAGCAGCGCGGGCACGATGCGGGTGAAGACCTTCTCGGGCAGGTGCAGCAACAGGTAGGCGCCCAGCACCGCACCGGCCAGCGACGCCGGGATCTGCCACCGCAGCCGATCCCACTGCCCGCGCAGTTCCCTGCGATAGCCCCAGGTGCCCGAGAGGCTGCCGGCCACCAGTCCGACCGCATTGGACATGGTGGCGGTGACCGGCGGGTAGCCGAGGGCGACCAGTGTCGGGAACGTGATGAGGGTGCCCGATCCGACGAGCGCGTTGATCGCGCCGGCCCCCAGCCCCGCCAGTCCGATCAAGATCATGTGGGAAACCGACACCCGAAAACCCTAAACTCATCACAGATTCAGTGTCTGGTCCGCACCGGAGGCAGCCGTGCTCGAAGTGATCGACGATCGGGGACTCTGAACTCATGCCCGTGGATTCGACGCGCCGCGACTGTGCGATCAGCGTCCTGGGCGGTCCGACGACGGTGGTCGACATCGGCGGGCGCAGAATCGTGATGGACCCGACCTTCGATCCCGCCGGACCGCACGCCTAACTGACCAAGACCGTCGGTCCCGCCGTGAGCGCCGACACGCCCGGCCCGGTGGACGTGGTGCTGATCAGCCATGACGAGCATCCAGACAACCTGGACGACGAGGGGCGCCGGATGGCATTCGCCGCTCCCCCTGGTGATTCCGGCCCACACCGACGGCTGGGCTCACTTCACCGAGGGCACCGACGAGTTTGTCGCCGCGTTCGAGGAAGCCGGAATCAGCGGTGTGCTCGGGGCGGTCGCCCACGGCGAGTGGATCGACTGGATCGACCCGAGCACCCGCTGATGCGACCTAGCTGCCGGTGTAGGGCAGGTTCGGGACGTTGGGGATGTGAGGAAGGCTGGACAGCGACGGCAATCGGGCCACCCTGCTGGAACAGCTGGACTGCGGCGTTCTGCCCGTTTTCGTTGGCAACCCAGTCACGCACCGTGTTGTACAGATTGGTGCTGGCCTCAGTGGCCAGTTTCGCTGCCAGGTCGTACATCGTCATGGTCGTGCCAGGGATGACCTGGCCGCCGCGCGGGGTGCCCGGGCCGTCCTTGTTCAGGACGGTGTGGCACTCCTGGAATCCCGGCGGCGGGCCGCCGACCGGGCAGCCCTCGAGGGGGAACTGCTGCGAGAAGTCGATGTTGTAGTAACCAGTGTGCAGATCGGCCGGAAAGTCGGCCGGGTTACAGGTAGGGAAGATCGGCGGCGCGAGCCGGTCCAACTGGCCGATGGCGACGTTCTCCTCGACCCAGTTGGAATGGGCGTAGAAGTCTTGCTGCGTGTGGAGCAGGGCCCCGAATGCGGCACGGGCGCCGGGTCCGTCAGCCTCCACGTTGCCGTTGAGCACCGATCCGCTCAGCACGACGGGCGAGAAGATGTCCCACGCTTGTCGGGCCCGGTTGCAGATCTCGACGGGGTTGATCGAGTTGTCCAGGTGACGGAATTCGTCGGTGGCGAATACGTCACTGCCCATGGCGCCTCCGCCTGGCGGCGGGCCGATGAGGATCTGGTTGACCGCCAGTTGGCTGACCTGGTCGGCGGGCAGGGCGTTGCGCGTGATCGTCTCGTGGTACTTGACGTAGAAGGCTTGCGCCGTCGGGGCCCCGAAAGAAGCGACCGCGGCGAGGCTGGCCACTATCGCGACGAGGACGCCCAGCGGGTGTCTGCGGGTTAGCGTCATGAGATCTCCGTGCTAGTAGGGATTGCTAGAGGGACCTAGTAGGGACGTGGGTGTCGTGCGCTTTCGTAGACGTTTCCTCATGAACCTTACGAAATCAATAAACAGCCGGCGGTATCAGCATGGGTGAATATCGAGCCCCTTATTGCGCAGACGCCTAATAGCGGTCGGCGGAGGAAAGTCGGGCCGATCGATATTCATCGAGATATGTTGTGCAGCTGGTGATTTCGTGGTCCACCCAGCCGGCAACCGGTGGTCGCCGGGAGGTGTTTGATTCGAGGTAGGTATGAATTCGAACGCCTGTTTTCAAGAACGTCAGAGATACGGCACCGTGGTGGTGCGATACGTCTCGGCGGTGTCCGCGAGCAACTCGGTGAATTTGTCCCGCAATGTCGCCGTGGCGTCGCCCACCGGCTTGTCGCAGAATCGGCACACTGTGCCGAAGCGAACCTGCTCACCGTCGTCGGGCCAGAACCGGCGCGGTCCGACGGCGGCGCCGGGGTCGTACTGAACCGACTGATGCGCGCTCTCGCGCAGGATCCGGCCCACCGGATGAGTCTGTGGGCATTCGAGTTTCAGCGTGCCGATGCCTTCGGAAAAGCTCATACGGCTGACGGTATGCCAAAACGCCGCGGCCCGCCTGCGCTAGACGTCGGTGGTGGTGTATCTCGTCTTGACCGGCGGCGCGGCCAGCAGCGGCGGAAGCTCGGTCACCTTGCCTTCGCCGGCGCGGAACCGGCGGTAGGCCTCGTCGTGCTCGACGGAGTCCCAGACTTCATAGATCAGCCAGTGTCCTTCGTCGTCCTCGTCGACCCAGACGTCGGTCTGGATATTGCCGTCGAACGCTCGGGTGACTTGAAGAGTCCGGCCCATCAGGTCCCGCCCGGCGGCTACCGACTCGGGCTTGAACCTGAGCTCGAGAATTACCGTGACCGACATCGTCGTCTCTCCTTCCGGCGCCTGGCGCACCGCGCCGTTAGATCAGCAAATCAGTCCTAAGTTATACGCGACCGAGGTCAAGACCCGGGTCTTCAGCCGGCAGCCCATTCTTTGGCACGCTCCAACTCATCGAGACCGAATACCGCTAGCTCGCCGGGGACGATCCACGCCAGCGCATGCAAGACATGGGCGACCCATTCCATATCGGACACAATCGCGATTCGCTTGAAGGCCGAATGGTGCGGCAAGACGGTGCCGAAGCCGAGCTTCAGGTCCTCGACCAACCCACCCGGCCCGAAGCCTTCGTAGTCGGACGCGATGACCTCGACGAGCCTGATCTCGCCCCCTGTCAGCAGCCCCTCCATCTTCGGCTTGAGCTCGCGGAGCTCGTCGCCGCCCAACCGGCCCGACACGCGGATACCCGTCACGCCCTCCGGCATGTCTGAAAGCAGCTCGATCATCGTCTTCTCTTCCTTCTCGGGTTCAAGACCCCTTGGACGTCAAGCGACGCGCCACCCAGTCAACCCGTGCAAAATCGTGCGTGCAATGGCCCGGAAATGCCGCGCCCCGTCGCAGCCAGGACAACGACGAAATCCTCAGTGCGGGAGATGATCTGGTCCTCAGCCGACGAATCCCGTTGTGCGGCGTGCGATCACCGGTCGCACGAAGACGTCGTTGAGCGTCACGGTGCGCAGCCTGCGTGCCCGAATGATGTCGACCAGCTGTCCGTAGACGTGGGTGACCGGTGCGTGGTTGAGATGGCCGATCACGATGTTCTGGGGAGCGAAGTATTGGTAGGCCAGCCTGAGAATCAGGTCTTCGGGAAGTAACGCGGAATCCCGCAGATCGCCGCTCCACAACGTGGGAACCTGGTACCCCAAGTCGGTAGCTACCGCGTTGACCGTGGCGTTGTGGTGGCCGTATGGCGGCCGGAAGTACGGAGCGGCGTCCACGCCATACGTGTTGCGCAGGAACACGTCTGTGCTTTTCAGTTCATCGGCGATTTGACTCGGCGCGAGTCTGGTCAGGTCCGGGTGCGTCCACGTGTGGTTGGCCAGCTGGATCTGCCCGGATTCGACGAGCGGTCGAATTAACGCGGAATTCTCGGTCCAGGAGCGGTAGCCGCCGGTGACGAAGTAGGTGAGCCGTACGCCGGTGTCCTTGGCGAATTGCGTGTAAGCCCGCACCACATCGGTGTCGGCTCCGTCATCGACCGTCCACGCCAGCAGATCGCCGCCGGCGGGAAGTGTTTTCAGTACTGCGCCACGAGGCAGCACAACGCGCGAACCCGGATCCGGCGGCGGCAACAACGTGGGCGGCAACGGAGCGCCCGGGTTGGGCGCCGACCCGAGCACGTCGGCGCGCGCCTCCCCGGACGACGACGAGATCCATGTCGACGCGACCGTTGCAGCCACCGTTGCGGCCACCGCAACCAGGAACCGCCGCCGGTCCAGTTCGCTCACGTGTGCACTCCTCGTACTGCGGCACCGATCAGGGCGACCCAGACGTCATCCGTTGAAACGAGGCTAAGCCGGCGGCCATCCCGATTCCTTGCGCAAACGTCGGGTGTCGCGGTCAGGTATGAACTTGTGACCTGCGGTGAGTCAGCCCGCGCCGGCGAACTGCCGGCGCCTCCCTGTGCCACTGGCGGCGCAGACCTGATGGCAGCCTGGATCTCAGGGGCCGCCAATTCACCCCACAGCCTTGCCCGGGCGCTGCTTGGGTGTCCGGCGGGCTTGCCAGATGTACGACTCGGGGGCCGCCCGACCGGAGCGGCCCGCTACTCGTTCGGCGGCAGGACGGTCATCTCGGTCTGGAACCAGGGCTGGTTGATGATCGAAGTTGAAGTCTTCCAACTATATACGTGTCAGGAATCCGGCCGAGCGGATGCGGATTGCCGCACCGGAGGCTTCGCGAGCGCCAGCTACGCGGGTGCGCCGATCGCGATTGCTAGCTGCTGCGGCGCGTAGTTCACCAGGGCCGGGATGATGCCGCCAATGGGCGTGCCCTGCACGGTGAATGGATACGGCCCATAGGTGACGGCCGGACTGGTGAACGGCCCAACGGTCACGTCCGGAATCGGAATCGTGAACGCCGGAATGGTGTAGATGAAGGGCGGAAGCGGCGACGGAAGCGGAATCACAACCGGGAACGGCCCAACGGTGACATCCGGAATCGGAATCGTGAACACCGGAACGGTGACAGGCCCAACCGTGATCGGCCCAACTACGGCATGGAGGGGCGCGAGAGGAGTGAGAAGGCCCCCTAAGGGAATTCCGATCATCGCTTGCTCCGTCACGGGTACTGCGACCGTCACTCCCTCCACTGGTATTGCGAAATTCGTCGAAAACGACTGCTGCAGCGCCCAGGTCGTGTGGCCGTTCAGGAAGCCGTTGGCGATGACGGCGGGGGCATCGACGACAGCGGTGAACGCCGCCGCGAAGTTTCCGCTCCGCAATGCACTGTTGAACGCCGCCTGCGCTCGAAGCGAATGCGGACATAGTGGTGATCGGCGCACCTATCGCGTCAAGGCCGAGCGCCAACGGCAGGCCCATATTGAGCGTGAGCGTCGAATTACCAAGGCTGGCCGGCAAGTTGCTGGTGTCGAGCTGAGCTCCGAACGTGATGCCGGTGTCAGTGAGCGTACTGATGACATTGGATATGTTCTGGGACATACCACCGGGTATGGCGAAAGAGAGAGGTCCAAGGACGGGGGTGAGAGGTCTCCGGCGGTACTCGGTGAAGAGACCCTCGAAGCCCGTACCCAAACCACTCAGGCCTCCGACGTAGTTGCCGGTCGCAAAGGCCTGAGAGGTAGCTTGGAAGGCGGCGGGCAAGTCGGCCAATCGAGCTTGGAACGAATGCGCCGCATCCCCCAACGCCGTCGTGACCAGCTGCGCGTATCCAATCTGGTTCGCAATGACCTGACGCAGGAACGGGAACGGATCGGCGAGCCAGCCGGTGCCGAGGCTTTGAAGATCGGCAATCGTATTCTCGATGAACGTTACGTAAGGGCCGGCGATATCAGTGATTCCGGTGCCGCCCGTACCAGCCCCCGACACCTCGGGTAACAGGGAAATCGTAAACGTAGCCTCGGCAGGTAGACCGGGATGAACTCCCGAGAGAATCGAATTCAGATTGCCGCCAAGCGAGCCCCACCCGCCCAGGACCCCGCTGAGACCGCTGGTAGTGCCGGTTAGACCGCCAAGAAGCGACCCCCCGGTCGTACAGCCACCCCCGCCGAGGAGTCCTCCGAGGAAGCCACTCGTAGCGGCGCTGGACGCGGCCAAGCCACTAGTCGGTATTAACGACTGCCCGAGTATCGCCTGGGCCGGTGCATCGACCACGTTCGCCAGAACCTGTTCGGCGTTGGCGACCTCCCTGCTGAGGTAGGCGCCCGCGCCCGCGTTCATCAAGCCGACGAAGTCCGCATGAAAGGCTTGCGCCTGGGCGCTGAGCGACTGAAATTCCTGGCCAAGGTTGCCGAACATCGCCGCGATGGCGGCAGACACCTCGTCCGCGGCCGCAGGCAGCACCCCCGTTGTGGGAGCCGCACCAGCCGCCGCAGCCTCGGCCAACGACGCTTGTATACCTGCCAAATCTTGGGCCGCGCCCTGAACCAGGTCCGGCACTGCGACCACAAACGACATACCAGGCCCCCGTGGACTCCCCTAGGGCAATCATCCGATGATCGTGAGATATTTTCAACACCTGTGGATGAGGTTGTTTGAGACGACCTCCATTTCGGCTGATGGGTCGGATTCTGTTGGTGTGATGTCGGGCTCGTTCCAGGAGTTTGCCCTTGTGGAACCTGGCACCGCTGCGTACGAGCGCGACTAGGTGTGAGGCGTTGACGGCGCGCCAGCGGGCCTGGGCGGCGTCGATGAGTTTGTGGGCCATCGCCAGCCCGGCCGCCCGCGAGCCGGGGCCCTTGTGACTTTGGTCCTCAAACGTACTGTGGCAAAAGTGTTTTCGATCTGGTTAGTGGTACGCAGGTGGATCCCAGTGCTCGGCGGGATACCGATAGAACTCCAACAACGCGTCGGCGTCGCCGCCGCCTAGGGGTTTGACCAGAACCATGCTCGACCAGCACGGATTGTTGTGGTCCCGGCTGGGATCGAACCAGCGACCTTCCGCGTGTGAAGCGGACGCTCTCCCACTGAGCCACGGGACCCGGGCGCCGCAAAGAGGGGGGCAGCGAACGACGTCGAAGATTAGCACGACCGCTGCCTGAGCCGGGCGGGCCAGTGTGCGCTTGCGCTCGGTCGCGAGCGTTACCTGACATGGCCAGCAAGGAAATTTGTGTGGGCACGCTCCACTGGACTATCGTCGTGGCTTCGCACCGGGGCGACGATCTCGCCCGTTGCGCGCGGATGTAGCGCAGTTGGTAGCGCATCACCTTGCCAAGGTGAGGGTCGCGGGTTCGAATCCCGTCATCCGCTCGAAGGTGCAACTGGCATCAATCCCAGCGGTGGAGTGGCCGAGTGGTGAGGTAACGGCCTGCAAAGCCGTGCACACGGGTTCGATTCCCGTCTCCACCTCCAATTTCAATTTCCCAGCGCGATTAGCTCAGCGGGAGAGCGCTTCCCTGACACGGAAGAGGTCACTGGTTCAATCCCAGTATCGCGCACCACGATTCGCGCAGTTCACGTGCGGTTTCTTGATCGAAAGCTTCGAGGCGCGGGCTATCCGCGGGCCAATAAATTCGATCCGGCGGCTCAACGACACCCGGCGACAATTTCCTACAGAGCAGCGTCAGCGGAATCGTCTGCGGTACCGCTCGGCCGAGTCGTCGCGGACGGCGGTTGCGAAATCTAGGCGCTCGTCACGCAGGTAGCCCGCAATGCCAAGCGCCGTGGCGAGTGCCCCAGCCACCCAGGCCGTCCAAGCGATTTCGTCCCCCGCGAACCCAGCCACCCAGGGCGACAAGCAGCGCGAATCCCGTGATGGCGAGCGTCAGGAAGTCGTGGGTCGGCTCGGAGGCGAGCAGCGACCAGACGGCTACGATCATCCCGCCCAGACCGATGGTGACTGCGGTCCCGGCTGCCGTCGAGTGGAACGCGATACCCAGAAATACGCTGGTGAGGCCGACGATCAACGCCAGCCGCCCAATCAAAGAACTCCAGGGGTTTCGCTGTCCGCGCCCGTCCCCCAACTCGTTGATGCCGTACTCGGTCGGCGTCCTGTCATGCGTCCAGCCGATGCCACCGAGGATTATCGCGAGGCCCCCAGCCACCCAGCACGTCCAGGAGGCCCCCCGGTCGTAGTTGTAGGCGTTGCCAACGAACGGAACGGTGATGGCCAGGCCGACCACCAGCAAGCCCCAGTGATCGGGGGTCCGGTTGTGGGCGAGGACGGACAGCGCCCCGAAGAAGGCAATGAATGCGCCGAAGCTGAATGCGAATCCCTCCCCGCCCTGAGTCGAACTGACCGCGAACGCCGACACCACGGCGCAGACGCCGATGGCTACCGCGACCCAGCCGATCCACAACCTCGAATTCACAAATAAGGACTAACACTGTTGGCGTCGGAACACTAGGGCCCTGAATACTGCAGCCGTAGATCGTGATCATTGGGTTTCTCGTCGTCGGTAGTGGGATTGTCGGGCTCGGTATTGGTGTTGTCGTCGCCATCGTGACCAGGCCAGCAGGCGGGTGATGGTGCGGTTTGTGGCCAGTAGTAGGGCGTCGAAGAGTCGGCGGAATTCGTTGACGGTCAACGTGATCAGTCCGGTCGGGGTGGGTGTGGTGTCGCGTTCGGTTGCGGTGGCCACGGCCAGGAAGGCGTGGGCGAGCATGGCCAGGGTGGTCCAGCGGTGCCAGGAGCGCCAGCGTCGGACCTGGTGCTTATAAAGTCCGGTCAGGCCTTTGGCTGCTTGGAAGGATTCCTCGATGCGCCAGCGTTGTCCGGCCACGCTGACCAGGGTGCGCAGTTGGACGGGCTTGGGGCTTAGCAGCGCAGGAGGCGTGCTCGCCAGTAGCGTCGTTGCGGCGGATCAGCAAATGGTGGGCGCCGCAGTCGGTGTCGTCTTCGGCCAGCAGGCGAAACCAGGCCCAGGTGTACAGGCGTGGTCCGTGTGCCCCCGCACCGGCGGAGTGTTTCTGCCAGGCGTGGGCCGGGATCAGCGCGGGTAGCGCATCGACGCGGAGCGGGCCGGCGTGGGTGGGTACGCGCCGGTTGGCCGCAATGGCCATCACATACCCCAGACCGCGGCCGCGATCGCCGCCCGCAGGTGCGGTCCTCGCCATAGACTTCATCCCCGGCGACCCATGCGGCGGGAACACTGTGCGGTGACCGCGCGGTCGATCAGGGTGGCGGCCAGGGTGGGTTTGGTCGCAAAAGCCTGCTAGGCTTGGGGGATTCCCGCTGCTGCACAGCGGTCATGAACATCAGCCCAGGACCGTGGCAGGTACAGGTCGGTCGATCAGGGCGTGTCCGCGCGGGGCGGCGTAGGTCAGTACACCGCCACCTGTGAGTTCTCCACCCGACCCGCGGTACCGCTGTATTGGCGCTGCACCCCAACTCAATGGGTGCCTTTCTTCACATCCCCGGTCTCGTCGACGACCAGGATCGCGCCGCGATCACCGAACGCGTCGATCACGTAATCGCGCAGATGATCGCGCACCCCGTCGGCATCCCAGCTGGCCCGCCCCAACAGGTGCTGCAGCCCATCAGGGGTGGCGGCGCCGCGGTGTTCGGCGATGGTCCAGCAATTCTTGCGGTCCAAACTAGAGGCCATCCCGGCGATCAGCTCAGCGGCATGACGCAGCGGCTCGTATCGAGCGAAACGCGGCGCGATCTGACGATGACCGCCGAGAACTCAGACAACCACCGATCCAAGGTCTACGCTATGAACCGCGGCGGCCGCGGCCAATTCAGATGTCTTCACAAACTCCGAACAATGCCGTGGTCACCGCCCCGAACAGCGCAGACACGCCCAAACCACCCCAACCACGATCTACGGCTGCAGTACTAAGGGGTACTCTCCGCCCGGCGCTTTTTCGGGACCGGCCGGTAGTCCGTCAGCGTCCAGCATCACCTCGCCGCCAGCCGCCTGGTCGCGGCGTGCCAGCAGGCCGCCAACCGGCCTACCTGACTCGGCCCAGGCAGCAGGCAATGAGCGGCCATCGGGTAGCGCCCCGGTGCGTCAGAAGGGCGGTTCGGCTCCCCACGGATCAGATTTCCTGGCGCAGGTGCTTTTGCGGGCAGCGGCAGGTTGGTCACCACGTACTGGTTCAAGATGTCGGTGCGGTCCATGAACATGATCTGGCTGCGTTTCGATGCATCGAGCGCATTGGCGAGCCAGTTCCGCGCGGCCTTGGTGATCTCGCGACCGGCGACGATGAGGCGGCTGTGACGCGTTCGAGCGTGGTTACCGCAGTGTTGACGTTGTCGGGCATGTCGATGCCGCGGGGCGGCGTTCTCTTTGGTGGCTTTGCCTCGGCGTGAGGCGCCCATTTCGCGGCGCATCGCGGCGGCGGCGCCCGCGCTTTGGGGTCGGCGGGTTCGTCGGGTGGGCGTACGCGGGCGATGAGGGCGTCGAAGTCGTGGGGCGATATGTCGGCGAGCTTCTGTTCGGTGTGCGCGTCTAGTTCGGTCACTTGTCAGCCTCTTTCTGTTGCAGTGCTTTTCGATATGCTTCGACGGCGGCGGCGGGGAACACCAACCGGCCGCCGACGAGCTGGCCGTCGAGGTCGGCGGCGTGGCGTTGGACTCGTCGCGGGTGCCAGCCCAGCATGGCGGCCGCCAGTCGTGTTCCGATCCACGCCCCGAATTCTTCTGTGCCGCTAGCGGTTTCATGTCGCGTGGACGACACCGGGCAGCGAATCGCAACGTCGAGACGGTTGTCCTCCGCGCATCCC
>CAVSDU010000004.1:0-783350 GCA_963726875.1 uncultured Actinomycetota bacterium
TCCCCGGCTGGCGTTCCTGTACGTGCAGGCGTCGCTGTGCTGGGTCGTGGGACGGATCGAGCAGGCTGTCGGCTATGCCGATGCGGGCCAGATGGTGATCGACAGTGGCGGCGAGGTCCCGTTCGGCATCGAGGGGCGGCTCGGCTTCGTGTACGCGGCCATCGGCCAGCCCGAACGGTGGGTCGAGTGGTGCCGCGCCCAGCTCGCACGCGGCCACGACGCCCGTGCGCTTCACCCAGGCAAACCTGGTCATCGCGCTGACGGCCGCCGGGGCCGGTGAGGCGCGGGCCGCCGCGAAAGGGCTGATCGAAGCCGCCGAGGCCACCCACAACCCCTATGCGCTCTCGGTTCGCGCTTTACGGCTACGGCTCCGCCTTCAGCGATGCCGATCCCGTCCGCGCACTGGAAGCCCTGCGTTGGGGCCTGGTGATCGCACAAGACAGCGGCAACCGCTACGTCGAAGCCAACCTGGCGACCGCTTTGTCTCCGCTTGAGGCCGAACACGGCGACCCGCTGGCGGCGCTCGATCACATCACTCTGGCCATCCACAACTCTACGACTCTGGCAACGTCGGCCTTATCCGTAACGCCTTGGCAACTCTCGCGGTCTTCCTCGACCACCTCGGACGCCTCGAACCGGCAGCCACCGTCGCCGGTTTCGCATCAGCCCCCTCACCGCGTGGGCAAGTCCCCAACTCAGCACAGTGATCGCGCACCTCCCGCGCTGTCCTCGGCGACCAGACGTACGAATCGCTCGCCCGCAGGGGCGAGACGATGACTCCCGCCGAAATGACGACCTTCGTCTACGACCAAATCGACCACGCGCGCATCGGACTCGAACTCCCCAGTCTGAACGACGAGGTGATTGGCCGCCATGATTGAAAGACAACGCCCGGTTTGGCGCTCCGCTCGCTCCCACGCCCAGTCAGAGGAGGTTGCGTGATCTAGGCGAGTGATCGAATCACACAGCGGCACGGTCGAACTGGAACCACGGGCAACGTATTGACGCCTAACCCGACGCGTCGGGAGTCCTGTCAGCATTTCGATTTCGACTCCTTTGTGCAGCAAGCTCTTCGGCGAAAGGGTTCACTCCCGCCGGCGCTCCCCGAGTGCTTTCGCCGCTGTGGACATCTTCATGACCAGACGACGCTCGCGGTTCCTGACGGGAACGAAGTGGTAGTGCTCGTAGAAGGCTTGTGCCTCGTCGTCGATGGCATCAACGACGATGAGTCGGCCGCCGCCGATTTCCGATGCCGCGACGGCTTTGCCTAGCGCGTCGAGGAGCAGCTGCTCGCCGTATCCCTGACCCCGCAGCGACGTGTCGATCGCCAGGTCCAACCAAGTATCCGGGTATGCGGGAGTAGCCGCCGGCCATGGATCCCGAGACGCCATCGTCGTTGCGTACTACTTCGGTGGGGCAGATCGCGAAATAGGCGCGGACTTTGCTCGCCGAGCGGAGTCCACACGTAGACGTGTACAACTCCGCTGCTGTCCGCGCGACGGGCATGGGCGATGAGCCAGGTGTTCAGCAACTCCTTACCGCAGTCGAATCCTTCCAGGGTGTGGGCGTCAGTGAGTCGCGCGGACTCGAACATTGATCAGCGCCGTGTGAAGACCGCCGATTTGCGCGCGGCTGCCGCCAGTCGCGGCGCGTCGTCAGCAGCATCGAGCGAGGACATCAGTTTGTCGAACTGTTCGGGCTCCATTACCGTTACCAGCTCCTGACGCAGGATGTCTTCGGCCCGTTGCATCGCCGCTTTCCGCACGAACTCCGATGTCTGCTCATGGACAAGGTCGGCGGCCCGCTGGATGCGGTCCAATGTCTCCTGCTCCGCGCGAAGCTCGATGCGCTTCGTTTTGACTGCCACAGCGATACCTCCTTCATCTCTATTTGCAGCTGTCGATCACGTGATTGTACGGTTAATGTCCGTACACAGCTAGTAAGGGTTGCGGCCAGCTTGGGACCGCCCAGGGACCACACGTCACGCGCGATGCCGAACGACTGCACGTCAGTGAACATCACACACCACACCCTGGCAGCGAAAATCGGCGGCGAACTGGGAAAACGTGCTACCCCGACTTCCTTGGGGGCAAGTGATGGCAGGTTCGAATCGTGTCAGCCCGACCACAGTTTTCGCAGCTAGAACGACTATCGCGGCCGGTGATGAAGGTCCGATGGCTCGCAGAAGCGCGGCGCCGGCGGTGGGATCGGCGGCGCGGCGGGCTAGGGGTGATGCGGCGGTCGCTCGTCGCGGAGCCGGCTCTCGTCCCACGCCGCGCGCACCTGCTCCTCGTCGCCGAACCTCTCCAAGTCCTCGGGCGTGACGTGCGCCCGAGGCGGTTTCGGCGCGGTGCGGTGGTCGATCTGGGGGTTCGGTGGGCATTAGGCGATTGTCGCTGTTCTAGAGGGAAAGTTCCGGCCTGCACCGCGGTGGCGTGGACGATTCCCGGAGGGCAACCGGTAGGCCCGGCAGTGTGAATACATCGTCGCAGGTTCCGGGCGTGGTGGCATCCGGCGGGCGGGATGAGCCCGTGTCAGGTCCGGGAGCAGCGCCTCCGCCTCCGATGCCGCCGCCGTCGCCGTCGCCGTCCCAGATGGCGCCATACATCGAGTCGACCACGGCAGGGGTGCGGCTAGTAACCCTGCCGGACCGCAAGGATGATTACCGTCATGGACGCTGATCTGAAACGCTGGCTGGACTCCGGAGAGTGCTTCGACTACCTCGGCTTCAACATCTTCTACCGCATGGAGGGCAGCGGACCACCACTGCTGCTGATCCACGGTTATCCGTTCAATTCCTATGACTGGGCGCCGATTTGGCCGACGCTGGTGCGACGGTTCACGGTCATCGCACCCGACATGATGGGCATGGGCTTCTCCGACAAACCCGTGACCTACGAGTACTCCGTGCCCGACCACGCCGACATGCACGAAGCACTGCTTGCGCACCTGGGCATCAACACCGTGCACATCCTGGCTCACGACATAGGAGATTCCGTAGGCCAGGAATTGCTGGCGCGCCACGAGTTCGGTGAGCAGTCCTACGGCGCCCTGGACATCACCTCGATCACGTGGCTCAACGGAGGCATGTTCATTGAGTCCTATACGCCACGGGCGGCGCAGAAGCTGATGTCTCGCACCCCATTGGGCGACATCCTCAGTCATGTGCAGGACAGTCCTCTGTCCCGTCGTGTCCTGGAACCGACGCTGCGCGAGATGTTCGGACCGAATACCAAGCCGACGCGACACATGATGGACGTGTTCAACGAGATTCTGGACTACAACGACGGCCGACGGGTCTTGCACAAGGTCGGCCGCTTCATCAATGACCGCTACACCCACCGAAACCGCTGGGTGCGCGCAATGCGCCAGACCGCGGTTCCGATGCGGTTGATCGACGGGCCGATCGACCCGAATTCCGGCGCACACATGGCTCGCCGCTACGCCGAGATAATTCCTGAAGCCGATGTGGTGATGCTCGCCGACGACATCGGACACTGGCCGCAACTCGAGGCGCCCGAAGCGGTGCTGACGCATTTTCTTGCTCACATCGACCGCATCACCGCCGGCTGAGCCGCGGGCGAAACGACGGTTTGTCTTGGATCGCCATGACCGGCCCCTCCGTCTTGGATCGCCATGACCGGGCCCTCCGTCTTGCATCGCCCGCTGCCCAGATCAACCGTGCTCGCTGTTGCTTAGGAATGAGGCTCCGCCTACCCAGCCGCAGAGCAAAGGTCTTTGGACTCTCATGTGTCCGTCGGAGTGTTCATAGGCTCGATGAAGGCTTTCACCCTCACGTCTCAATGGGAGGTAGTCGTCGTGCGATCATTTTTTGGCGGTGTTCGTCGCCGTATTGTGGATCGCCCTTCATGTCGCTGAATGCGGCTCAGGCAACTGATGCCACCGTCGCTCTCAACTACAAAGACGGCAGAAATGTCTGTACCGCGTGCCCTGGACCGATCACCACCGTGCGGTATCAGTGGCAAGGCGACCATGTCGCGATACTCGATCCTGCACCCGCCTGGTAACAGCGAATCTCAGCGTGAGCGGACCTCGACGGCAGAAAATGACGGCGCTCGCCGCGCAAGTCAGGGCGTGCCAGGTCTGTGAGCGCACGAACATTCCGGGCGCAAGCCAAGCAACGCCAGGCTATGGTTCGATGCGATCGCCGGTGGTGCTCGGGTGAGGGGGCAGCCGATGGACGGGCCCGGCATTGGCGTGGCATTGGAAGCGGCGCTGGTTCGATGGGGCCGCACCGCTGGCTGTGGTAGTGCTTGTCGTCGCTGCCTTGGACTGGGTGGGCTGGGCGACTGGTGTCGAGGGGTTGACGCGGGTCTATCGGGCCTGGCCGCAGATGACGCCGTGGACTGCTTTGTGGTTGGCCGCGCTGGCGGCGGCGATCCTGGTGCAATCGGGGCAGCCGTCGCGTGGTCGTGTATGGGTCGGGCGTGGCGTGGCGGCGGTGGTGGGTGTCTTTGCCGTCGTTGTCCTCGACGGAGTATGTGACCGCTCGATCTTTTGGTTTGGACCAGGTGTGGTTCGGGGAAGCAGTGCGCACGGTGCAATCGTCCTGGCCTGGGCGTCCGAGCCCGCTGACGGCGGCGTCGGTACTGCTCGTGGCTGGCGCCGTTGCGCTGACTCGATTGGATCGCCGCTGGACCGGCGTGGTCTGGCCGCTGTGCGTCGTGGGTGGCGCGGTCATCTCGTTTGTCTCAGTCGTGGCCTACTTGTTCGATGCTATGGCGCTGGTGGAGGTGGCGCCGTCAACCGGCATGGCGACCTCGACCGCCTTGGCTGTGCTGCTGCTCGTCGTGGCGACGTCGGTGGCGCGCCCTGACCGGCCTCCGCTCGCCTGGCTGCTCGCCCGCCCCGACCGGGGGGCACTGGTGCGTTTGTACGGCCTCGCCGTCGGCTTTCTGATCCTCGTGGCGTTGTCGCGGCTGACGTTCCTGGCCATGGGCCAGAACGAGAATGCAGCCTTTGCCCTCTCGGTGATGGTGTGCACGGTCGTAGTGCTGTTGGTCGGGTTCCGCTTGCGCCACCAAGAGCAGAGTCTGCTGATCGAGAAGGAGCAACTGAGCAGGGACCGCGCTGACGCTGAGATGCGCTACCGCATCCTCGCCGATAACGCTGTCGACATCATCGTTCACCTTCGCGGCAGCCAGGCCGTGTGGGTCTCGCCGTCGGTGGAGGCCGCGTTGGGGGGGCCACCTCAGCGGTGGATCGGCTCAGGCCTCCGCCGCCGTATCCACCCCGACGACCTGGACACACTCGCGATCGCGCTGCAGAGGATCGCCACCGGCGAATCGGTCGAGCAACGCTTCCGGGTCCGCTCCGTCGACGGCGGTGACCACTGGGTCGAAGGCCACGGAAAACTCTACGTGGATGCTGAGGGGGACACCGATGGGCTGATCGCGGCCCTGCGTATCGTCGATGATCGGGTCGAGGCAGAGCAGCAACTCGAACGGTTGGCCCGGTTCGACACTCTCACCGGGTTAGTGAACCGTGCCGAGGCGATTGGCCGCCTTGAGTCCGCGTTGGAGCACCCGCCAGCTTTTGGAACGCACCTCGGCATCCTGTTCTGCGACGTCGACCACTTCAAGAACATCAACGACACCTGGGGACACGGCATCGGCGACGCCGTGCTCACAACTTTGGCGGCCCGAATCCGAGGTTCTGTCCGTCAAGGAGACACGGTTGGACGGACGGGAGGTGACGAGATACTCGTCGTGCTGCCCGGTCTCTGCAGCATCGACGATGTCGCCCACATCGGCGAGAAGATTCGCTGTCGCGCCGCCGAACCGATACACGAATCCGGGAACACGATCCGCGCGACCTTGAGCATCGGTGCCACTATTGCCGTTCCCGGCGAGCCCGTTTCCTCGATCACGGCCCGGGCCGACGCGGCGATGTACCAGGCCAAGTTAAGTGACGGGAACACCGTCATCCGGGTCGAACCAACTCAGCGATTTCCACCTACTGTTCGGTAAAACGCTTCTACCTGGCTGTCGTTCGACACGACGAAATGGATCTCCACGGTCCCAGGGGCACTGCGCTGTCTCAATTGTTCGTCTGCAGAAATAGATGTCTCGCAAAAGCGCTGAACTCATTGTGGGGCGGGGAAATTCACTGGAAATGGATTTGCGGGTTGGTGGCGGGCGCGGGCGTGGGTTGATGATGGTGTTTGATCAGCATCATGAGTGCCCTGCTGGACGAGGTAATGGATGCCCACGGGGGGCTGGTGCGATGGCAGGCCGCCAAAGTAATTCATGCGCGCGTGCGCTCGGGCGGGCTGCTGATCCGGACGCGGGTCCCGGGCAACCGGTTCGCGGACTACCGCGTCACCGTTCATGTCCACGAGCCCCGGACGGTCTTGGACCCTTTCCCGAGTAGCGGGCAGCGCGGGGTCTTCGAGGGCGGGTCGGCGCGGATCGAGAGTCACGATGGCCAGGTCATCAGCTCACGCGCGAACGCACGATCCGCGTTCTTCGGCCGCTCGGGCCTGCGCCGGAACATCCGCTGGGACCCATTGGACTCCGTTTACTTCGCCGGCTACGCCATGCGGAACTACCTCACGGTGCCTTACCTCCTGACGCGCGACGACGTCGACGTCAGCGAAGGAGAGGCTTGGCAGCAGGGAGGAGAGACATGGCGGCGGCTAAACGCGCACTTCCCGCCCGAGGTCGACACGCACTCATCCCGCCAGACCTTCTACTTCGATGCCGGTGGTCACCTGCGCCGTCACGACTACGTGGCCGAGGTGATTGGCCGCTGGGCGCGGGCCGCTCAGTATTGCACCGACCCTGTGCACGCCGGCGGGCTTGTGTTCCCAACTCGCCGGTGCGTCTACCCGATCGGTCCCGGCAATCGCTCGCTGCCCTTCCCAACCCTGGTATCACTGCGGCTGACCGACGTGCAAGTCGAAACCGAATAAGTTTCGTTACCGGGCGGGGCTCACGGAAACGCTAGGCGGCTTCGGTATTCAGCTCAAGCGGAACCGGCCATAGCTCAGTTACCCGCGCATGGGCGACGCGGGTAGCCTGGCGCGACCGACGCACGACGGACTGCGCCCTAAGGGGAGTCGCCGTGACCCTCGCTGTCTCCGCGGCTGGGCGACTGCCCGAGGCCGGTATCGCCGTAGTAGCCCAGCCGAAGCAACGCGGTGATCTCGCTGACCAGGGGCATCCGCGGGTTGGTGCGGTTGCTGAGATCCTCGAACGCCGTCATCGCCAACGCCGGCAGCGCCGCCAGGAATTCCTCCTCGGCGACGCCGAACTCCTTGAGCGAACGTGGCATGTCCAGTCGGTCGAGCAGATCATCAACGCCTTGGAACAACCGACGGCGGGCCTCGTCGGGCTCATGGCCACCAAAGACCAGCTGGCCGATCTGCGCGTATTTGGCTGGCGCGATGTAGGCCGAATATCCGGGCGCAGGCATGAACTTGCTTGGCAGACTTGCGTTGTAGCGCAACACATGCGGCAGGAAAATTCCGTTCGCCCGGCCATGCGCGATCTTGAATTTCGCGCCGACGGCATGGGCGAGCGCATGATTCGTGCCGACGAATGCATTCGAGAATGCAAGCCCGGCAAGGGTTGCCGCGTTGGACATGCCCGTTCGCGCGGATAGATCGTCGGGATTTTCGTACGCTCTGGGCAGAGCGTCGAAGATCAGCCGTACCGCCTGGGCGCACAACGCATCTGTGTAAGGCGAGGCGAAGATCGAAACGATCGCTTCCAGGGCGTGCGTCAGCGCGTCGACACCGGTGTCGGCCGTCAGTTTCGGTGGCATCGATGAGGTCAGGACCGGGTCGACGATCGCGAGGTCGGGCACCAGGCTGTAGTCGACGAGCGTCTCCTTCTTCCCGCGCACCGTCAGCACCGCTGCCGGAGAAACTTCCGACCCGGTGCCCGATGTCGTTGGGACAGCGACCAATTGGACGCGGTGACGGTCGGTCGGATAGTCGGCCACCCGCTTGCGGGGGTCGAGGAACGGCATCGTCAACTCGTCGAGGCTTTTCTCCGGGTGTTCGTAGAACAGCCTGATCGCCTTGCCGGCGTCAAGCACCGAGCCGCCGCCGATGGCGATCAACAAATCGGGCTGGACCCGCTGTAGCAGCGCGACACCGCGGCGGATAGTCGTCTCGTCGGGCTCTGGTGTCACTTCGCTGAACACCTGCACGTGCTTGGTGCGCAACTTGCCGCGCAGCAGGTCGACCACGCCGCGCCCTTCGGTCAGTGCATCGGTGATCACTACGACGATTTCGCAGTCGAGCTCACGCAGGTTGTCGAGTGCACCTTCGTTGAAGTAGGTGTTGGCCGGCACGCGGAACCACTGCGGCGGGGTGCGGCGCCGCGAGACGGTCTTGATATTCAGCAGCTGCCGGTAGTTGACGTTTTCGGTGGTGCTCGACCCGCCCCATGTGCCGCAACCCAACGAGAACGTGGGGGTCAGATCGTTGTAGACCCCGCCGAGAGCTCCGACCGCGGTGGGTGCGTTCACCAGGATGCGGCCGGTGCGAACCGCCAAGCTGTATGCCTCGATGACGTCCTCGTCGTTGGCGTAGATCGCCGAGGTGTGGCCCAATCCTCCGTGTTCGGTGACCAGGACGGCGACGTCGATGGCGTGCTGGGAGCCGTGCGCGCGCACCACCCCGAGCACGGGCATCAGCTTCTCCTGCACCAGCGGGTGCGAGGCGAGTTCGTCCAGGTCGGCCGGCAGCGGCGCCAGCAGCACCTTCACGGTCGGCGACACGCTGAAGCCGGCCCGGGCGGCCAGTTCCGACGCCTTCTGCCCGACCGCCTCGTGCGCGATCTTGTCACCGCAGCCAAATGCGAACTCCGCCACTGATTTTGCCTCGTCGGGAGTGAGCAGCTGGGCGCCCATCCGCTCGAACTCGGCGATTACCTCGTCGTATACCTCGCCGTCGATGACGCAGGTTTGCTCGGCCGGGCAGATGACGGACGAGTCAAAGGTTTTCGAGATGAGGATGTCGACGACCGCGCCCTTGAGGTCCGCGGTCTTGTGAATGTAGATCGGCGCGTTGCCGGGACCGACACTGAGCCCCGGCTTTCCAGCCGAATTCGCCAGCGCGACGATCTTCGGCCCACCGGTCACCCAGATGAAGTCCACTTTGGGGTGTTTGAACAGGTAGTGCGTCACCTCGTGGGCGGCGTCGGGGATGACCTGCAGCGCCCCCGGTGGCATCCCGGCAGCTTCGGCCGCGGTGCAGAGGATCTCGAGGCTGCGTTCGCACGAGCGAACCGCATACGGTGACGGTCGGAAAAGAATGGCGTTGCGGGTTTTGGCGGCCACTATCGCCTTGAACAGCACCGTGGAGGTGGGGTTGGTCACCGGGGTGATGGCCAGCACGACCCCGATCGGCTCGGCCACATGGACGATGTTGTGCTCGACGTCCTCGTCGATGACTCCCACCGATTTCTTGCCGCGCAGATAGTCGTGGAGGAACTCGGTGGCCACATAGTTCTTGACGACCTTGTCCTCGAAAACGCCGAAGCCCGTCTCTTCGATGGCCACACTCGCCAGTTCCGCTGCCGCGCGGACCCCGGCGCGCACCATCGCCTCGACGATCGCGTCGACCTGCTGCTGGTCAAGCTTGCGGAATTCGCGGGCCGCCTCGGCCGCCCTATCGACGATGGCGTCGACTTCGTGATTGCGGCGGTCATCGACCGGAGGCGTTTCGACGGAGGGAGCGGTTCGCGTAGTGGTCATGTTCAAGGGCCTCGACTCCATAAGGGACAATCTGAGTCATCCCGAGTGAGCTGATGCTACGCCGTTTGCCACAAGACCGGCGGTTGGATTCTTGTCCCTGTGTGAGTATCCTCGCCACTCTCGAAATCGTCGACGGCGTCACCGACGAATACCTCGCGGCCGCCAGCAGCTCGATGGACGAACCCCAACTTGCCGAGTTCGAACACAACGTGCGGTCGACATACAAGCAGATGGTGCGTATTTCAATCGAGCCGCTATGGGCACGGTTCTATGACTTTGGCGCCGGCCGGTTGCCTGGCTTCCTCGCCAACCTCGTCAGCGACAGCTAGCCAGAGTATTTTGTGGGCGGTATTCAGGTCGCCGGGGCGGGAGGCGCACCCGGAACCGGACTCGAGTTCGGCAGTTCACCCGGCGCCGAGGCCCCGGGCACATTCGAAGTCCAGATCAGGATGTCCTGCAGTCCGTCGTTATAGACGACGCCGTTAGGCGCTGCGCCGGTCACATCGAAGTACAGCGTGCCCGTCGATTCGCTGCCCTGAGGGATGGGCGCCGGGTTGAGGCCATTAGGCACCTGGGCCTTGTCGATCAGCTTGTACGTCTGACCGTTCGGCCCGCGAGCGCTGAAGTTTTTCACCATCGGGGTGACGACGCCGCCGTCGGACCTGGCAGTGATATTCGCCTGGTAAATCGTTCCTTTGGGCGTGTAGCCCGGAACCGCGATGCTGCTCTGCTGCAGGTTGCTGACCGTGTAGGTAGTGATCATCGGCCCGTCGATCAGCTGTTGACTCGTTCCGAATCCCTCGATGCTTGGCGGGGCCGCAGAGGCAATTCCTGCGCCGAAAACACTCGCCGCAATTCCCGCGGCACCGATGGCCGCCTTGAGAGTGGTCATTGTGAACCTCACAATGTGCTCCTTCGTTGAATCAATTTCCTTCGAGCGGTCACCCATGCCGGCGGGAACACCGCACTTACTCGCCGTACCCGAGCGACAACCTTCTCAAACCGCGGGCCGACCGGGCGATATCGGTGTCGGACCGCCACTGCGACTTCCGTGCGGGATGCGCGCGCTTTCGCGGGATGACTGGGTTACCCACTTTTTAGTGCCAACCAATGTTTCGTGTTAACGATTGCGGCGCTGATCGCGATAGATCAGAACGTGATCGAGAAGCGGTCAGTCGGAGGTTACGGCACCGTTTTGTGGCGCCCGCACAACAAGGCTATGCAACATTGGCAGCCCGTCACGATGTGCGCGCGACCGCCCGGCCTTAGTTTGCGATTAGCGCAGCCGGCGGTTCTGAAAAAAATCCCTCGGATCTCGACAGGAATTATCGAGATCAGCGTTCCGGATGCATTGCGGCCAGTAGGAAGGGAACAAGGTGTTGTCAGAAACGCACTCAACTCCGCGGCAATTGGGCTTGGTGGCTGCCAACACCAATGCTCGCGCAGTGACCTCCCAAGATCGCACGTGGGTCAGGAACGCATTGTGTCGGGACACAGATCCCGACGAACTCTTTGTGCGGGGCGCGGCACAACGTAAGGCGGCGACCATTTGCCGGAACTGTCCCGTGAAGCGGGAATGTGGGGCGGACGCGCTCGACAACAAGGTCGAGTACGGCGTCTGGGGCGGCCTGACCGAGCGACGGCGGAGGGCACTGCTCAAGCAGCACCCCGACGTGGTGTCGTGGGCGGACTTCTTCAACGAGTGCAACACCCGTTCCGCAGGATAGGGACATTGCTCGCCGCATCACGTTGATCGCCACGCGAGCGGACACCTGCCGGCTCAGATCCGGCTTGGACAGTCCGCGACGTGGCCGCCCAGCCCTCCTCTGCTGTGCGCGATGCGTTCCGCGCGCCGGTTAGCAGGGGTCGCCGTTAGGCGTGTAGTACGGCACACCCTCGACGGTGTAGCACGGCGGCTGGCCGTTGGCGGCCTGGCTGGCAGCCTCAACGTCGCCGGCCGTCGCCACCGTCGCTGCCGGGTCGGTGCATCCGCCCACCGAGACGTGCCGGCCACCAACATCGCCGCACACATCGGCGTGCGCGGCCGGCGCGGGTGCGAGCGCAATAGAACCGACCGCCACCAGCGCCGCGAACAACATTTTCATCATCGAATGATCGTACTGATGGTTTCACCGCCGATTCGCATTTGCGGGCTTTCGTCCGGCAGCCGGGCGAATTAAGGACGCCGCAGGAAATGTGCCCGCTAACAAGAAAGCGGTCAGCGGGTTGCGCAACGGTGTGCGGTAGCGCGCCAGGGCGCCGGGGATAGACCCACTCACCTGACCACGGTTTAACTCACGTGACCGGTCGAAAGCATGCCGACTGAGGCGCGATGCGAATTAGCATCGTGACCTGGGGCGCGCTGAAAGGCAGATGACGTGCAAGGGTTCGGCTTCGCAACGCTGGCGTTGGTGGCCGCCATCGGTTTCGCCGGTCCGTTGCTGGCGGCCCTGCCCCGGCTGCGGATCCCGGTGGTAATCGGCGAGTTGTTCACGGGTCTCGTCGCAGGCGACTCCGGTTTTAGAGTCATCGAGGTCGACAACGTCACCCTGCAGTTTCTCGCCAACATCGGCTTTGTGCTGGTGATGTTCGTCGTAGGGACCCAGATTCCGGTCCGCGGACTGCAGTTGCGTTCAGCGCTGCCGCTGGCCGGTGCGCGCGCGGGGTTGGTGGGTGTAGTTGCGGCCGCTCTCGCGCTGGGCCTCGCCTTCGAGTTCCACAATGGCCATGCGGCGCTCTATGCGGTGCTGATGGCCTCGTCGTCAGCGGCGCTGACATTGCCCGTCATCCAGTCACTGCGATTGCAGGGTTCCGCTGTGCTTCCGGTGACCGCGCAGATCGCGGTTGCCGATTGTGCGTGCATTCTCCTGTTGCCGTTAGTCATTGAGCCGGATCGGGCACTGATGGCGGCGCTGAGTGCGCCTCTCGATCGCAGGCTGCGCGGCAGTGATCTTCGTGGTGCTCCGCGAATTCGACCGACGAGGGCTGCTGCAACGTCTACACGCCCACTCCAAAAAAGACCGGCTCGCATTGGAATTGCGGACCAGCCTCTTATTGCTCTTCGCGCTGGCCGCCGTTGCGGCCGCCGCCGGTGTCTCGGTCATGTTGGCGGGCTTTGCGTTAGGTCTGGCGGTCGCAGCCGTCGGCGAACCACGGCGGTTGGCGCGACAATTGTTCGGGATCACCGAGGGGTTCTTCAGCCCGCTGTTCTTTGTATGGCTGGGTGCCTCGCTGCAAGTGCGGGATCTTGTTGCAGACCCGAAGTTCGTAGCGCTCGGAATCGGCCTCGGGGTGGGTGCCGTGCTGGCGCATTGCGCCGCACGATTGTTGGGCGAGTCGCTGACACTTGCGGTGCTATCGGCTGCGCAACTCGGTGTACCGGTCGCCGCGGCGGCGATCGGTACGGAGCGAAACCTGTTCGCGGCAGGTGAGGCCGCTGCGTTGATTCTCGGTGCTCTGATAACGATTGCGGGCACGTCGATCGCGGGTCGGGTGGCGGCGCGCAGGCACGCTGTGGCAAAAACACCTCAGCCTCAGGAGCCAGACAAGCCGCTGTAGCGGTCTTCCTCGGCCAGGATTGCGTCGTACATCGCGGAGACAGTGAGCGGGCCGCGCGGAGATCCCTCCCGGCCAGCCGTGCGAACCGTCCCTCAAGTGACATCGACTGCAGCGCATCAGATTCCGCTGAGCGAATCGACCCTGCGATGTACTAGTCCCACGCCTTGCTGAGGGCCATTGGGCCTCCGGTTAGCCGTGACCAAGGGCCTCCGGGCAGGGCACTTCGGCACGCCCAGACGACGACCGAAGCACTGCGGGCAGGTTCCGTTGGGCCCTATTGGCTACTTTGCGCTCCTGGTCAGATTGACTCAAGGCCGATCGAGGAGACCACGATGACGATGTTCTGGACGACGACGAGTTTCTGGACGACGGCTACTGAGCACTTGACGTCGGGCTGGTTGAATCGGCCGGCGATATCGGCCTTCAGCATGTATCACGTCACCGACCGATTGCACGACGGGCGCACGGCCGACGTGCCGGGTCACCAGATCGCGCCGACGGTTTCAGCGTGGCTGGCGGAATTGGGCGTCGAAAGCCCTCTGGTGGACGATCTGGCGCGTGCGGCGCAGGCCGGCGACTGGCCGGCGGTATACGCCGTCGGCGAGCACCTCTCCGTCGAAGTCACGCTTGCCGCCGCCGCTTAAGCCGGCAAAGCAACGCAAGCGACTCAGGGAATGGCACAAAGTCCCGTCAAATAGGGGACGCCGTGCTCTCGTATTGGCGGCGCCATCACGCTTTGGTTGAACCAGGACCTAGGTGGAAAGGAGCGCACGGGATGAGCGCACGTTTCCCGGACGACGGCACGATCCGGACAGTTCTCACGCTGGCGTCTCGGGCGCCGTCAATACACAACACCCAACCGTGGCGGTGGCGGGTGGGCATCTCGAGCCTTCATCTCTATTCCGACACGAGCCGGCAACTGCCCCACACCGATCCGCACGGCCGTGACCTGATGCTCAGTTGTGGTGCCGCGCTGAATCATTGCGTAATCGCCCTGGCCGCCGTCGGCTGGCAGGCCAAGGTGTCGCGGCTGCCCAACCCGGCCGATCCCAGTCACTTAGCCGCCATAGAGTTGATTCCCCAGTTGCCCGATCAACTCGACATCATGCTTGCCGCCGCGATGCCGCGGCGGCGAACGGACCGGCGACACTACAGCTTCTGGCCGGTCCCGGTCGGTGATATTGCGTTGATGTCCGCGCGTGCGGCTCGCGTGGGCGTTGCGTTGCACCGAGTCGCATCGATGGACATGTTGAACGCCGTGATTCTGCAGTCGGTGTCACAGCACGCGGCCGACCCTGACTACCTCGCGGAACTTACGGCGTGGAGTGGTCGGCATGCGTCTGCGGCGGGTGTTCCGGCGCGCAATGCGCCGGAACCGGACCCTGCCGCGGCGATACCCAGCCGTCGATTCGCGGGCGCTGCGCTGGCGATGACCCCCGACGTCTCAGCCGAAGACGACAATGGCGTGGTCCTGGCACTTGGCACCCGCAGCGACGACCGTCTCGCGCAGCTGCGCGCCGGCGAGGCCACCAGCGTCGTGCTGCTCACGGCGACGGCGATGGGGTTGGCGAGCTGCCCGGTTACCGAACCGCTGGAGATCGACGAGACCCGGACGGCGGTCCGCGCCGATGTCTTCGGCAACAACAGCTATCCCCAGATGCTGCTCCGGGTGGGCTGGGCCCCCATCAACGCCGACCCCTTACCGGCAACGCCGCGACGTGCGCTCGACGACTCGATGGACTGGCTGGCTGAGGCGGAAGTCAGCGAGGTCCGGTAGATGCAGTCGAGTCGCTGTTGCCGGTGGTTGACAGTCCCCGCCGGAGCAGACGGATGATGGGTCGATGAACTGGAGACGGGGGAGACGTCGGCGCTGGACTTTTGGACACGGCTGGACTGCGCAGCCTTGTCGAAGTGCTGATCGAGCACGGGTATCGCGTCGTCGGTCCCACGCTGCGCGACAATGCAATCGTGCTGGCCGAATTGCAGTCGGCGGCCGAGCTGCCGCGAGGCTGGGGGGTTGACGTCGGTCCAGGGCACTACCGAGTGCGCCAACGCGACGACGACGCCGCATTCGCGCATTCGGCCGGGCCGCAGTCGTGGAAACAGTTTCTGCACCCGCCCCGGCAGCGGATGTGGGCGGGTGCCCGCGACGGCAGCGTCGTCAGCGAACCCGAAGAGGCGCCCCGCTACGCGTTCCTGGGAGTGCGAGGCTGCGACCTCGCCGCCATAGCGACTCTCGACCGGGTACTGGGCCGCGGCGAATATCCGGACAACTCGTTCGTCAACCGGCGACGACAGATCTTTGTGGTCGCGGTGAATTGCACCGAACCCGGTGGAACGTGCTTCTGCGTGTCGATGGGCACCGGACCGGCGGCGGGGCCGGGATACGACCTCGCGCTCACCGAACGTGCCGACGACGCCGGCGAGCCTTCCTATGTCGTCGAGGTGGGTACCCCGCGGGGCGCCGAGGTGTTGGCGGCGGTGCCACACCGCGCGGCAACTGACGACGAAAGCAGTTGCGCTCGTGCGGATGTCGCCAACGCCGCACAGCGGATGAGCCGAAAGATGCCCGAGGGTGACCTGCGCAACCTGCTGCTCGACGCGCGTGAGTCGCCGCAGTGGGATGAGGTGGCCAGCCGCTGCCTGACCTGCGGTAACTGCACGATGGTGTGTCCCACCTGCTTCTGTACCAGCACCGAAGACGTCAGCGACCTCACCGGCGACCACGCCGAGCGGTGGCGGCAGTGGGCGTCATGCTTCGAGTTCGATTTCACGTTCATTCACGGCGGAGGCAGCGTCCGTCAATCAGGCGCCTCGCGCTACCGGCACTGGTTGACGCACAAATTGGGCACCTGGCACGACCAGTTCGGTATGTCGGGCTGCGTCGGCTGCGGACGGTGCATCGCCTGGTGCCCCACCGGAATCGACATCACCGCCGAGATGAACAAGATGGCCGGCGATGAGTGAGTGGACGACGACGCCGCTGACCTCGGCCATGGACCCGTTGCCGTACCGGGTGCGCAGTCGCGTTGTGGAGAGCCCGGATTCGGCGACCTTGTGCCTGGTGCCGGTAGACCGGGCGGTGCGCTCGCCGGAGCCCGGAGAGTTCATGATGCTTTACGCCTTCGGCGTCGGTGAAGCCGCAATCTCGATCAGCGGCGACCCGACCGTCGAGGACGGATCTATCACGCACACCGTGCGCGCTGTCGGTGCGGTCAGTCGCGCCCTGCACGACGCCCAACCGGGCACCGTCGTCGGGGTGCGGGGTCCGTTCGGTACCAGTTGGGGACTCGCCGAGGCCGAGGGTCGCGACCTGGTCATGGTTGCCGGCGGGGTAGGGCTGTGCCCGCTGCGTCCGGCGATCCTCGGTGCGTTGGCTCACCGCGACCGCTACGGCAAGGTGATGTTGGTCGTCGGCGCCCGCTCCCGGGCCGATTTCGTGTTCGCCGAACAGCTGAGAACGTGGGCCGATGATCCGCGGATCGAATTGCACCTCATCGTCGACGCGCCGGCCCGAGATTGGACAGGAGATATCGGACTGGTCACCGAACCCCTGCGTCGGCTGACGCTGGACGCCGATCGCACCAGTGCCTTCTCTGTGCGGGCCTGAGCCCATGATGCGCTTCGGTGCGGCGGAGCTGATAGCCAAAGGTGTTGCTGCCCAAAATATTCGAATTTCTCTGGAACGCAATATGCAATGCGGACTCGGGTGGTGCGGTCACTGTCAGCTCGGTCCGTTACTGCTGTGCCGCGACGGGCCCGTCGTTGGCTACGACGTGGCCGGGCCGCTGATGCAGGTGAAGGAGCTTTAGATGAGCCCACTCAAATTGGCGGTGTGGAAATTCGCGTCCTGCGATGGCTGCCAGCTGACTCTGCTGGATTGCGAGGATGAACTGCTGACGCTGGCAGAGCAAGTCGAGATCGCCAACTTCGCCGAGGCATCCAGCGCGACAACGGACGGGCCTTACGACGTGTCACTGGTCGAGGGCTCGATCACTACCCCGCACGACGAACACCGCATTCGTGAGATTCGGGAGCAGTCAAAGTTATTGGTCACCATCGGTGCGTGCGCGACATCCGGGGGGGTGCAGGCGCTGCGCAACTTCGCCGACGTGGCGGAGTTCGCGTCGGTCGTGTATGCGAAACCGGAATACATTGACACACTGGCGACTTCCACCCCCGCGTCCGCCCATGTCAAGGTCGACTACCAGCTGCAAGGCTGCCCCATTGACCGAGGTCAGCTCCTCGACACCCTGGCGGCTCTGTTGATCGGACGCAAGCCCCGGTTGCCGGCGAAAACGGTGTGCACGGAATGCAAGATGCGCGGTGTGACCTGCATTGTGGTGGCCGACGGCATCCCCTGCCTGGGCCCGGTCACCCACGCCGGGTGCGGGGCGCTGTGTCCCCGTCATCATCGGGGCTGCTACGGCTGTTTCGGTCCCGCAGCCGCGCCGCAAACCGCAACACTGATTCCACTGCTGCGCCGCGACGGAATGTCGGACACCGATGTGGACCGGGTGTTCTCGACTTTCAATGTCGCACGATTCGCCGCGGAACGGAGCAAGCAGTGACCTCGTCGGACCGCACCCTGCGCGTTGGAACGCTGACGCGCGTGGAAGGCGAAGGGGCGCTGAACGTTACGCTCAAGGACGGTGTGCTGGAGAGCGTTGAGCTCAACATCTACGAGCCGCCACGTTTCTTCGAAGCTTTTCTGCGGGGACGAGCGCACAGCGAGCCGCCCGACTTGACCGCGCGGATCTGCGGCATCTGTCCGGTGGCCTACCAGCTCAGCGCCTGCAATGCGATCGAAGATGCCTGCGGCGTTCAGATAGACGACGAGCTCATCGCATTGCGGCGGCTACTGTACTGCGGCGAATGGATTCACAGCCACGTCCTGCACATCTACCTGTTGCACGCGCCGGACTTTCTGGGCTATCCCGACATCGTCACCATGGCCCGGGACCACCGCGAAAGCGTTGAACGCGGGCTGGAACTGAAAAAGGCGGGCAACCGGCTGATGGAGTTCGTCGGCGGCAGGGCGATACATCCGATCAACCTGCGCCTGGGCGGGTTCTATTCGGTGCCAACCCGTTCCGAACTCGAACCCATCGCAGAAGAATTGCGCAGGGCGCTGGATCAAGCCCTGGCCACTGTCGAATGGGTATCCGGTTTCGAGTTCCCCGATCTGGAACTGGACCACGAGATGTTGGCACTTACCGCGCCTGGTCAGTACGCAATCGAGAACGGCACGATCGCCCGTAGTCCCGGCCGGCCTTTTCCGGTAGCGGATTTCATGCAACACGTCGTCGAGTCGCAGGTGCCGCACTCCACGGCGCTGCACGCGACGCTGGATGGCGGTCGCTATCTCACCGGACCGCTGGCACGGTATTCGCTGAACTCCTCGGCGCTCTCACCGGTTGCTGCGCAGGCCGCCCAGCGGGCCGGCCTGTCGGAGCAGTGCCGAAATCCCTTTCGCAGCATCATCGTCCGGGCCGTCGAGGTGGTCTACGCGATTGACGAGGCGCTGCGGCTCATCGAGGAGTACCAGCGTCCGCCCCGGCCGTTTGTCGATGTTCCGGCCCGCGCCGGTGTCGGGCATGGGGTCAGCGAAGCTCCCCGCGGCCTGCTCTATCACCGGTACCGCATCAGCGAGGACGGGCGGGTATCGGCGGCGACGATCATCCCGCCCACCTCGCAGAACCAGGCCGCCATCGAAGCGGACCTCAGCCGTGTGGTCTCCGACCACCTGGACCTCGAAGACGCCGCGCTGACCGCGCTGTGTGAGAGGGTGATCCGCAACTACGACCCGTGTATCTCGTGCTCGACCCACTTTTTGACGCTGACGGTCCATCGCACGTGATCGGCAGAGTCGTCGTGATCGGCCTTGGAAATCGATTCCGGCGCGACGACGCAGTGGGCATCACCGCCGCCGCGGCACTCGACGAACTGGCTCTGCCCGGTGTTGAGGTGGCGACCGGCATCGTGGATCCGCTGACGCTGCTCGACGTGTGGTCGGACGCCCGGCTGGCCATCATCATTGACGCCGCGACCGCGACCCCCTCGACTGCGGGTCGCGTCCGTTGTTGCAGCGTCGACGACTTGGCTATCGTCGCGGAACGACTGAGCTCGCACAGTATCGACATTGGCCGCACCCATGAGCTCGGTCAAGCATTGGGACGAGTACCTGACGCGCTACAGATTTACGCCGTCGACATCGGTGACACCGGACACGGCATCGGTCTGACTCCGCAGGTCGAGCGGGCGGTGCCGCGGGTGGTCGCCCTGGCAGCGGCCGAAATCATCCGCGCGACAGGTATTTCGGTTTAACCGTCGGCGGGATTGAGGTGGCTGACGAACCAGCCGCGTGCCAGCATCGCGACCTGCTCGAGGGCGCCGGGTTCCTCGAACAGGTGGGTAGCGCCGGGGACGATGGCGATCTTGCACTCGGCGGGGACCGCCGCCCGAGCCTGGCGGTTGAGATTCAGCACCATCTCGTCGCGTCCACCGACAATCAACAGCGTCGGTGCCTGCACATTGCGCAATGACGTGCCCGCAAGGTCAGGCCGGCCGCCCCGGGACACGACGGCCGCCACCTTGACCCCGGGATGGGCGGCGGCGGCCAACGCTGCCCCCGCACCGGTGCTGGCCCCGAAGTAGCCGACGGGCAGTGCTGCGGTGTCGGGTTGACCGGCGAGCCAGCCGGTGATGTCGACCAGTCGGGAAGCGAGCAAGGGGATGTCGAAGACGTTGGCGCGGTTACGTTCCTCGTCCGTGGTCAGCAGGTCGAAAAGCACAGTGGCGAAACCCGCCTCGTTGAGAACTCGGGCGACATATTGATTACGCGGGCTGTGCCTGCTGCTTCCGCTGCCGTGTGCGAACACCACGACACCCGTCGGGTGCTGGGGGATCGTCAGATGACCCGCCACCGAAACCCGCCCGACAGGCACCAGAATTTCCTCGTCACGCAATGGTGGCTCGTTGAACTGCGTCATGAGTCAAGTGTGAATTGTGTTCCGGGTCGACGGTATGGCCACAAGTCACTTCACCGAGCGACGAAGTTCCCCAATCGCCCGGCGGCCGAGCGGGAATTTCACGACGGAACACGCCGTGGCGGCGTCGTGAATTTCACTGTCGCGAGTGAAGGCCGGTTATCGACTGGCAAGCCGGTCGGTCGCAACGTAACGCAGTAGTGCGGCGACACCGTCGGTAGGTGTCAGTCGGTGGTCTGCCCGAACCAGGTTGGCCCCCACCGCGATCGCGGTGAAGGGCAGCGCCTCGTCGGCCCTCGCGATCCGTGCGACCGGTTCTCCGAAGTCCGAGAGGACGTCGGCGTCAGGCGCCACCGTGGTCAGCGCCGCCCCGGTGACGACGGTGGCGTCACCCATCTCGCCAACGATCAGCGTTTCGACATCGCCGTCGCGCAGCGCCGCACAGACGGCGGCCAGCCCGTCGGCCGCCAACCCTGAGCCGCGGCCGATTTCGGCGTCAAGCCGATCAGCGGTGTCGGTCATTTCCAAGTCGTGGCGGCGAGCGAACTCCGGGGCGGTCAGCCGGTAAATCTCCGCGTAATTGACGTCGCCTCGGTGCCCTTCGGCGTGCAATTGCGACACCCGCTGCGTCACCCGCTTCGGTAGTTCGGCAATCACACCGGCACGGGAACGGACCTCGCCGCTCAGGAACACCACCTCGGGGTCCGCGTCGTCCATCAGGTGAGTCAGGTGGTCGGCGATCGCGCGGCAGTTCATCCGGATGGCTTCCTCGGTCGTGTGCTGCCTGTCGCCGTAGCCGTTCCAGCCTGCGGTAGCCGGCTTGTGCACCGGGTAGCCTGCGCCCTCAACGATGGTTGAATGAGTCCCGCCTTCCCGATACAGGGTCACATCGGCGCCGGTGTGGTCAACGGCGGCGAACACGTACGTCGGTCGCCGCATCCCGAGTTCGAGCAACGGCAGCACGTACGGATAGTCCGAAAGACGAACGATCTGGGCCGGGGGTGGGCTGATCAGCTGCTCGTTGACCAGCACCTGATCAGCGGTGACGATCACCGCGCGGCCGCGTCTTCCCACGGCCGGCTGATGGTGCAAGACCGCTTCCCTGAGCCTGTCAAGAATGTCCGCTCCGGCGCCCAGGTGCTCGAGATGCGTCTGGATGTCCCGCCATTTCGCGTCGAGTTGACCGGCCGCATCGGCGGCGTCGTGGGAGTCGTCGAAATACACCGACGCAAACGGGCCTGCTGATTTCGTCAGCCACCTGAGGTGTTCTGATCGCATGAGATCCCCTTCTACTACTAGTGCGGCTGAGCTTGTGGTCGCCCGCCAACGGTATGAAAGGCGAACCGGCGGTGGCAGAGTCGTAAGCCCTCCGATAGGGGTCTTAAGTCCCTGCCGAGGTTATGCACCGACCGTCGATGCCGACACCGCCTCATAAAGCTCCGAGATGCGGTCTGTGAACCTGTCGACGACCACTTTGCGGCGAAGTTTCATGCTCGGCGTCAGGTCGCCGGCTTCGATCGACAGTTCGCGGTCGAGGATGGCGAACTTCTTGATCTGCTCCCAGCGATTCAAGTCCGAGTTCAGCGCGTCGATGTAGCCCGCAATCAGATCGCGGGTCGTCTCATCGCGGGCGATTTCTCCGAAAGACTTGCCGGACAGACCGTGCTTGGCGGCCCAGTCGGTGATCGCCTCACTGTCGAGGGTGACCAGTGCGACGCAGTACGGTTTGGCCTCCCCGATGACGATGAGTTCACCGGCGTACGGGCAGAGACCCTTGAATCTCACTTCGATGGCCGACGGTGCCACATACTTGCCTTGCGAGGTCTTGAACATGTCCTTCTTGCGGTCGGTGATGCGCAGGAAGCCGTCGGAGTCGATCTCGCCGATGTCGCCGGTGCGGAACCAGCCATCCTCGTCGAGTGCCTCGGCGGTCGCGTCCGGCAGATCGTGGTAGGACGTCATCACACCGGGCCCGCGGAGCAGGATCTCGCCGTCGTCGGCGATCTTCACTTCGGTGGCCGGGAAGGGCCAGCCGACCGTTCCGAGGCGATAAGCGTTGGGACGGTTGATAAATGAGGCCGCTGCCGTCTCGGTCAGCCCGTAGCCCTCGAGCACCACGATGCCGACCGCGTCGAACCACTGCGCGACGTCTCGATCCAATTTGGCCGCGGCGGAGACGAAGAAGCGCACCCGCCCGCCAAACCGCTCCCGGATGGTGGAGAACACCAGTCGGTCTGCCAACCGGTAGGCCAGCGATGAAGTCCTGGAAGGCTTCCGCCCTACTTGCCGGGCCTCCGACACCGTGAGGCCGACCGCGATCGCCCAGTCGAAGATCTTCTTCTTGAGCCCGCCCTGCTCGGCGACCATGCCCATAATGCGGGCATGCGCCTTCTCGAAAATGCGCGGTGCCGCACCCATCACAGTGGGGCGCACCGCCGCGAGATTGTCGACGATCCGCTCGACTCGGCCGTCGATGGCGGTGGGGAAGCCGATCTGCAGCGGCAGGGCCAGCATGACCTTGCCGAACGAGTGCGCCAACGGCAGCCACAGGAAGTTAAGGTCTTCGGGGCCAAGCACATTGAGCGCGTCAATGGCCGCAGCGGTGTACGTCCAGGCTTCGTGAGTGAGTCGCACGCCCTTCGGCCGTCCGGTGGTGCCGGAGGTGTAGATGAGGCTGGCGAGCCGGTCCGGACCGATCGCCGCGATCCGCTCATCGACGGCATCGGGGGAGTCGACGAGCAATTGCCGGCCCTGTTGCTCGAGTTCGTCAAGGGTGACGACCCAGTCGCCGTCGCCCTCACCATCGATGATCACGACCTTGGCCACGGCGGGTAGCGCACTGCGATGCTCGAGCAGCTTGTCGACCTGGGCCTGGTTTTCGGCCACCACCACGCGGCTTCCCGAATTGGCAACGATGTATGCCACATCGGTGGCGTTCGTCGTCGGATACACGGTGGTGGTAGCGGCCCCCGCACACATCACGGCGAAGTCGACAAGCACCCACTCGTAGCGCGTCGAGGACGCCAGCGCGACACGATCTTCCGGGGCGATTCCCAGCGCGATCAGCCCGGCCGCGATGTTCTGTACGCGGTCGCCGACTTGCTGCCAGGTCACGCTCTCCCACTCGTCGTCACGCGGGTAGCGAAAAGCTTCCGCATGTGGTGTCGCGGCGACGCGGTTGCGGAACAGGTGCGCCACCGAGGCGGCACGATGCTCGATCTTGCTGAGGTCCGGCCTCTCCATTGAGGCGAGCGGTGTGTTCATAACTCTGATCCGTGCTTTCCGAGCCGAATGCCGGCTTTCGACGTTACGGCGCGGATACTTGCCGCGCGAGTGACTTAAGTCCCTTCCCGCCTGGTCATCTGTCCTTACTCTGGCGCTGAAAATGTGCATTGTCAGTCAAGGACTTTCGCTCCCTCGGCTGGGTCATAGGTCCCTACGCACCGGTTTGGCGGGGTGTTAGCGTGCCGCCATGACGATGCCCACCAGTAGCGACAGCCAGCGTCCGGGAGCTTCCCTTTGGAGCGCATCTGCCGTGAGTGGTTTGGCCGGGGCTGCTATGCCATTCATGCACACCGGTCAGTACTTGGCCGAGTCATGGCGCGACTACCTCGGCCAAACGCCCGATGAGCTCCCGATCGCCCGGCCGACCATGGCGCTGGCGGCGCAGGCTTTCCGCGACGAAGTCGTCTTGGTGGGCCTGAAAGCACGTCGTCCGGTCAGTCGGCCTGATGTGTTCGACCGCATCACGCGCGAGGTACTGGCTGGACTCGAGTTCTACGGCGACCGGGGATGGTTCGACAAGCCCGAAGGTTTCTTCGTCAAGCCGCCGGCGCCCTCGGATGTCACTGTCCGAAAGGTGAAGGGCCGCAGGCGTACGTTCTATCGCATGTTCTTCAGCAGCGGGTACACGCCGCACCCGGGGGAACCCGGTGTGCAGCGGTGGCAGAGCTATACCGCAAACGACCGTGAGTACGCACTTCTGCTCCGTCACGCGCAACCGCGGCCCTGGCTGGTGTGTGTGCATGGGACTGAGATGGGCCGCGCCGCAATGGATTTAGCGTTGTTTCGGGCCTGGAAGCTGCACGACGAGCTTGGCCTGAATGTTGTGATGCCCGTTCTGCCCATGCACGGACCGCGGGCGCGCGGTCTGCCGAAGGGCGCCGTGTTTCCGGGCGAGGATGTGCTGGACGACGTTCATGCGACGGCTCAGGCGGTCTGGGATATCCGACGCCTGTTGTCGTGGATCCGATTGCAGGAGCCCGAGTCCCGGATCGGTTTGAACAGTCTGTCTCTCGGTGGTTACATCGCATCGTTGGTCGCCAGCCTCGAAGACGACCTCACGTGCGCGATTCTCGGCGTTCCGGTGGCTGACCTGGTCGATGTGCTGGGGCGGCACTCGGGCCTCAGTCAAGACGACCCCCGCCGCCATACGATGAGACTGGCGAAACCGATCGGTGAGATGGTGTCACCGTTGTCACTGACACCGCGCGTGCCGATGCAGGGCCGTTTCATCTATGCCGGCGTCGCCGACCGCCTCGTGCATCCGCGCGAGCAGGTGAATCGGCTCTGGAAGCACTGGGGTAAGCCCGAAATCGTCTGGTACCCCGGCGGTCACACTGGATTCTTCCGTTCCCAACCGGTGCAGCGGTTCGTGTGGGAGGCGCTGCAACAATCGGGCCTGCTGGACGGACCTCCGACGCTGCGTGCCCGTCCCGCCTAGACAGCAGAGGCGAGATGAACCTGCTCAATCCGCTTGACGCCGCGATGATCACCGCGGAACTGCTCTCCAGCCCCATGCACGTCGGCGCGGTGCTGGTCTTGTCGCCCCCGGCAGATGCAGGTCAGAACTACGCCGACCGCTTCTATTCATCAGCGCTCGCGGGAGGCGAACTGGTCGATAGACGGCTTCGCAGGTATCCGCATCGCGGTGCGGACACTGGCGGCATCTGGGTATGGCGTGAGCTGGATACCGTTGACCTGAGCCAACATTGCCAGCGCCGGACGCTGTCTTCGGGCAGTGCCGGGTTGTGGCCGTTGATCAGCGAGCTGCATGCGGAGCGTCTCGACCGGTCGCGTCCAATGTGGATGTCGTATCTGATCGACGGGCTCGAGGAAGGCCGCTTCGCGTTCTACGTCAAGGTGCATCACACCGTGATCGACGGCGTGGCCGGTCTCCGGATGATCGCCGACGCTTTGAGCGCTGACCCAGACGAACGCTCGATGCCGCCTTTCTATGCCGACCGCGGTGCGGCATCGACCCGGCCGGGCGCATCGAGCGGATGGGTATCTCGTCTTCTGGCACCACTACGGTCGGTTGTCGGACGGCTGCGTCCGGCTTTGGGCTTATTCGAGCGCGTTGTCGCGGGCGAGCTGTCGACCGTGCTCGACAGTCTGGTAGGGGAGTTGACCGCACTGCCTTTCGGCGCGCCCTATACCCGGTTCAACGGGCGTCCGGGAATTGCGCGTGCAGTTGGTGGGGGTAGCTGGCCGAAGGATCGAATCCAGGCCATACAGCGGGCGGCCGGGGTCAGCGCCAACGACGTGATAACTGCGGTAGTGGCCGGCGTTGCGCGGCAATGGCTGCGCGATCGAGGGGAATTGCCTGATCGGTCATTGGTGGCCGTGTGTCCTATCACCGTACGTAGCCGCGACAGCCTTGCCTCAAAGGAGGCTTCCGGCAACATGTTTGGTCTCTGGCTGTGTCCGCTGGGCACCAACCTGGATGATCCGATCGCTCGCCTGGAGCTGATTCACCGGTCCATGGCGGCAGGAAAACGCTGGGTGGCCAAACGGGGATCGGCGGCATCGCTGCTGACAAGTGCCGGAAGCATCGCCGCGACGGTGCTTCCCCCGCTGCTGCCGCTGATACCGAAGGTCCGCGCCGGATACAACTTGCCGATTTCGCACGTTCCCGGCCCACGATCCGAAATGTACTGGAACGGCGCTCACGTCGACGAGATCTATCCGGTATCGACTGTTTATGACGGCCAGGCGGTCAACGTGACGACGTGCTCGTACGCCGACCGGGTCGGATTCGGCTTCGTCGCAGGCGCTGACGTGGTGCCCGATATCGAGACATTCGTCCCGCTGACCGAGGCGTGTTTGGCCGAACTCGAAGCCGCCGTGGGCGGGTGCCCGCGCTGAGTGTTTTCAGGCAGCGCGGCGTTCCTCCGGCGGGTGGGCGTGCGGGTTGCACTGCCGGCTTGCCCGCCGCGGGCATCCATCCGACGAAGGTCAGGTACAGCCCGATCAGTGCGACGGCGACAAAGCCCACGCGCCACCACATGATTGCGTCGACCGCGGAGTAGGCAAAACCCATGTAACTCTGGGGCAAGGCCATCAGAAGGAATCCTTTCAGCGCTGTCAGCCACCCGAGGACCGACACGATGATCGCCGGCGCGCCTCGCCAATGCTGGTGTAGAGCGACGACGACCAACCCGATCAGCAAGACGAATATGCCCGTGACCCAGGGCCATACCGAGCTCGCGCGGAAATCTGCCAGCAGGGTTCTCAAGGACCCGGCACGCGCGATCGCCGTGGCGGTGATGATGACGACGAAGGGCCCGATCACGCGGGCAAACGCGCGCGTCTCGGTCGTGGTGTGTGGTGAAGACTTCATGGCTGTACCTCTGTCTGAAGACGGGATGCGCGATCCCGATAGACACCATCTGATCGCTCAACACGTTTCGGCGCTAGGGGCGGAAGTCCTCAGTGCACGTCTGGCGCCGGCAGATACCGTTCCTCGACTGCCTGGATCAGTTTGTAGCGGATTCGTTCCAGGTCGGCCGCGCGGTGTGCCTCCAGCTCGTCCTCCCAGGCCGCCACCTGTCCGGCCAGGTCCTTGTCGGTGATCGTGCCATCGAGCCAGCGGGAGAAGTCACCCCGTCCGAGGTGGTATTCGAGCGCTCGTTGATCGAGATGTGCTATCGCGGTGCAGAAGTCGTTCAACGTAGCGGCCGGAGCGACCGGCATACCCGAGGTGCCGTGAAAGTAGAACTGCCGTTCCCGGGGCAGGCGGACATCGGCGTACTTATGGCCATGCCGCACGTGAGTGGTCCGACGATCCGCGATGGTGAACAGACGAGCCGGTGCCGAGCCGAATTGGATGGCGGCCCGCCGCCCGGAATCAATGTCTGCCGGGCTTTCGGGCGACACGAGGGTCAGCACGACGTCGCTGTTGTCAATCTCCTTGGCGGGCAGTGCTGCCGGGGCGAAGGACGACAACAAGTAGCCACCGCGCCGGGTCCAATGCGCATGTTCCTCCGCGCCGAGCAGGTGAGCCTCGTCGTAGATCACCCAGTGGGGGAATCCGTGCTGCTCGCGGTACGCCTCGGCCGTCAGCCGCAACCGGTGCAGGTAGTCACTCTTGGTCGCCTCGGTAAGTCCGGACAAATCCACCACGATGCTGGAATGTGGGCGTAGGGTACTCACCAGATCAGCCGGCTCCGGAAGGTGCTGACCGGCGTCGACCACTTGGACCTGACTCAGTTGCTGCAGATGTACGTGGTCGCCTTCGGGGTCGAGCAGCAGCACACAGTAATTGGCCAGGATCCACCGCTCGGCCAGCAACCCGACCAGGTGGCTCTTTCCGGATGCAGCGGGCCCGGTGATCACCACGCGCCCCTGGCTCCCCGGAATCCGCGTCGGCGTTGCGTCATCGAAGGTGCCGATCTCGACCCATCGCCGAGGTGGGCACCAGCGTTGGGCCCCACTGAGATAGGGGCCGGCCAGAAGTCCGGCTACGCCGGTTCCGTTGGGTTTGTCGAGAGTGAGGTCGGCGCGTCGCCGCACCGAGGAAACCGCATTGCTGACGGCCACGCCGATCTCGGCGATGCTGAAAAGTGCCAAGTCGTTTTCGGCGTCCCCGACCGCCACGGTGTTGTGTGCAGAGAGGTTCATCGCTGCCAGGATGGCGGCAAGTCCGGTGGCTTTGGTGATGCCCGCCGGCAGCACCATGAGCGCGGACCGGTTGCGGACGATCTGGTAGTCCAGCCCCAGCTCACCAATCAGGTCGACCACCGTGGGGGTGTGCTTACCGTCGATTGCAAGGATCACATCGCCGTGGCGGTAGGGAATGCCTCGGTCGGTGAGCGCTTGTATGAGACCGCCGTCCACCGCCGAAGTCATTGCGTGGCTGTGCCCGTCGAGGACGGTCACCGCACCGTTCTCCAGCACCATCGCGTCCACATAGTCGCCTATTTGGGGAAACTCGGCTCGCAGCTCTGCGCGGATGCGACCGGAGACGAGCACGATGGCCAGCCCATTCCGTCGAGCCTCGTCGATTGCCGCCAGTGCTTCTGGCGCCAAGTGTCCCGCCGCTGTCAGGGTGCCATCCAAATCCAGCGCGACCACCTTGAAGAACGTCACGGCCGCCCGCCCGACTGCCCGGTGCCCGACCGGGTCGGCCGCCGAACACGTTTCGCCCGCGAGCGCCGCCGAGACAAGGCGCGGGCGAGCAGGCGTGCGACCCCGAGTTCGATGCCACCCGCAATGTCGTCGGCATCGGGGGTCCCGTTGTTGTCGGCGGTGATGCCCAACACCAGTTCGTCCACATAGCTCAGCGTGCTGACGACGGTACCCAGGTGCGCCGCGGTGGGAGGTATCGGCAACAGCATCTCAACCGGCCGTCCCAGCACCTGCAAGCGCTGACGGGGACCCGGAACTTGTGCGGCAAGCGTGACAATGTTGCGTTGTGGCAGTCGCGACAGCAGCCGAACACTCCACGCGCTCAGCATGAATGGCAGGCGATCGGCCAGCGCGTCCGAACTCGGGGCTGCTCGCTCCCCGTCGCCGGGGTGTTGACTTTGCCGGCTGTGGACAAGGCGCAGACGCTTCACTGGGTCTTTCTGCTCGATCGGCAGGTAGGGGAGCATCGCCGAAGCACCGATATCCATGCGGTCCATGGGTTCCGGTGAACCTACGGATACCGGGACCATTGTGCGCAGCGCATTGCGCCGGGGCTGCTGGCGCCCGCGTAGCAGCACAGCGCGAAAGCTATCGGAGATGGCGGCAAGTGCCACGTCGTTGCGGGTGACGCCGAAGACCTCGCATACCGTGTCGACGTCTTTGAGTGGCACCCGCACCGCACTGTAACCACGTGTGTCGGCTACCGGCGCGTGCCGCTGCGAACCTACGGCTGGGTTGAGCAGCCCGGCAACGAATTCAGTAGCGTCTCTTGCTGTTTGACCGGCCATGCCGGTGCCGACCAGGGACGCCCGCCAGATGCCTTTGGCCCAAGTCAGCGGGTTGACCATGAGTCCGGAGGATTTGGACGGCGATGCCTGTTCGGCGACGTGGGTCTCCCGTAGGGCACCGGGGCCCGAGTCGGAGATAGTCGTCAATATCCGTATGGCGGCGGTCTCGTCGGCCAGGCAATGGTGAATCTTCAGCAGCGCCGCCCACCGCCTTTCCGGTAGGCCCTCGAGAATCCAGCATTCCCACAACGGGTGGTCGCGATCGAGTCGGCGCGCCATGAGATCGGCAACCGTGCGAAACAAAGCCGCCTCGTCCCCGGGCTGCGGCACAACCGCCCAGCGCACGTGATGGGTGATGTCGAAGTTGTCGTCGACAACCAATTCCGGTGCAGCCACCTGTAGGGGATGCTGGTGCACCACCTGTGTCAACCGAGGCACGCTGCCCAAACGGTCCGACAGCGCGGCGATGAGTTCGTCGCGCTCCGGGCTGGGTCCGTCGACGACGGCCAACCCCCCAATCGCCATACTCAGGTGCCGGTCGGCATCCTCTGCTGCGAGGAAACTCGCTTCCACGGTTGACAGATGATCCATCTCTGCGCACCTCCACGTCCGCTCATCGGCATCACTATCCGTCCTGCAAATGACGCTCGGTAGTGCCGTTGGTCCCAAACGGTGGTGCCGGACTTCCCAAGCCGCGGGGCTCGCCGAACCGGGAGCATTTAGGCGCCATCGAACGAGGACCAAGGACCCTCGTCGACGCCCTGCCATGCGGCGCAAACTGACACCATGACCAAGATCAGGCGCATCGCGGAGGCGACCGCGTTGCTTGGCGCGCTCTATTGTGCGCGGCGTTATTACCGCAACTGGGGCACCACCAAGGCAGAAACCCAGATGCGGTTGCCTGGCGACGCATTGGTGGGCGATCCCGTAATCCAGGTGACAGAGGCGGTCTACATCGATGCACCGGCATCGGCGGTCTGGCCGCAACTGCAGAAGAATCCGTTCGGCTTCCGTGATGACGCCGGTCGAGCGCAACCAGCGGGACGTCAGCTTGCCGTGGGCGACGAGCTTCAGGTAACCCCCGCAGGCTGGATGGGCCTACCCAGCGGCGTGACCCTGGTAGTCGAAGAAGTCATGCCCGAGCAGTACGTCGTGTTCCAAGCCAAACAGTCGCACCCGAGTTGGAATGCGGTGTTGTCGTTCCACGTGCAGCCGCACTGGGAGGACCGGGTCCGGCTGCTCGCGCGAGCCAGGATTGCGTTACGTCACCCTGGTGAAATCTTCGCGATGGAACTGGCCAGGCCTGTGATTGCGCTGGGCGCCCGGGGATGGTTGCTCGGAACAAAGCACCGCGCCGAACGCGCTACCTCAACACCCGTCAGTGAGGCTAGTTCGGCCTCCGAAACGGGCTGAGTCCCAACATTATTCTTTGGAGGTCCTACGGTGCGTGACACCATCCCACTCGGACGGATCGCAGGGTTCCGGGTGAACGCCCATTGGAGCGTCATCGTGATCCTGTGGTTGTTCACCTGGAGCCTGGCAACCACCTTGCCTCGCGATGTAGCGGGCTATCCGCGGGCGGCTTACTGGGCGGCCGGCGCATGCGGCGCGCTGGTGCTGTTGGGTTCCCTGCTCGCCCATGAACTGGCACACGCGGTCGTTGCACGCCGGGTGGGGGTGACGACAGGCAGCGTGACGTTGTGGCTGTTCGGCGGTGTGACGACGTTGCAGGGCGAAGCGCCGACTCCCAAGGCGGCGTTCCGGATCGCGGTCGCCGGTCCCGCTACGAGTTTGGCGCTGTCCGTGGCCTTCGCAGGACTGGCAATTGCGCTGGAGTCGATGCAGATTTCGGTGATTGCGGTGAGCGTCGCTTGGTGGCTGTCCGCGATCAACTTGCTACTGGGCCTGTTCAATCTGCTGCCGGGGGCGCCGCTGGACGGCGGCCGCGTGGTGCGCGCCTTCCTGTGGCAGCGCCACGGTGACAGGGTGCGCGCTGCCGTCGGAGCAGCGCGTGCGGGGCGCATCGTGGCCATCGTCCTGATCACCCTCGGCTTGGCCGAGTTTGTGGTGGGCGGCCTCATCAGCGGCGTCTGGTTGGCGTTCATCGGCTGGTTCATCTTCGCCGCCGCACGCGAGGAGGAAGTGCAGGCGACAACCCAACAGATGTTCGGCGGGATGTATGTGGCCGACGCAATGACACCGGAACCGCATACCGCGCCCGACTGGATCTCCGTCGAGGATTTCATTCAGTGTTATGTGCTCGGGGATCGTCACTCCGCCTACCCGATCACCGATCGGAATGGATCGCCCGTAGGCCTGGTCACCCTGCGGCAGTTACGCGATGTCGCGCCCGCCCGGCGCGCGACGACGACGGTGCGCGAGATTGCCCTGCCGCTGCAGAACGTGCCGACCGCCACACCCGGTGAGCCGCTGAATGTGTTGCTGCAGAAGATGACACCAGTGGGTCCCCGCAGCCGTGCCCTCGTGATGGAGGGAGGCAAAGTGGTCGGCATCGTCACCTCAGGCGACGTCGCCCGGTTGATCGACGTGTACCGGATCGCCAGTCCCGAAACCTATTCCAACACTGGTCAAGTCCAGGGAGATATCAGATGAAGCCGATCATCGTAGGAATCGACGGTTCGCAAGCAGCGACCGCGGCCGCCCTGTGGAGCGTCGATGAGGCGGTCGGCCGCGGCCGGCCGCTGCACCTCGTCACCGTGATCAACCAGACCCACCCATCCGCGGACGACTATGCCCGCGACCTCGGGCACGCTGAAACCTCGCTCAAAACAGCACAATTGGCGATCGAGGCCACCGGGAAGCCCGTCGACATCACGACCGAGATCCAACGAGGTCCTGCGGCCACGGTTCTGCTGGAGGCGTCACGCGATGCCGAGATGATCTGCGTCGGTTCGGTGGGCATCGGGCGCTACGCGCGGGCGCTGCTCGGTTCGACGGCAGTCGACCTCGCCGAAAACGCGCATTGCCCGGTCGCAGTCCTGCGGACCGACGTGGAGCCGCCACCGATAAATTGGATCATCGTCAGAATGACCCGGGACAACGACGCCGTCGTTGAATATGCGGCCTGGGAGGCGAAGCTGCGCAACGCGCCGCTGCTTGCGCTCGGCGGCCGCCCGGAGGAACTCACCGAGCACACCGATGGTGACTTCGAACGACGGGTGCACGATTGGCAGCAGGGTCATCCCGAGGTGCGCGTCTACCCGGTCACGACAAAGTCCGCGATTGCAAAGTTCTTGAGCGCCAACGACGAGCGGGTGCAGCTCGCCGTTATCGGCAGCGGCGAAGCCGATCAGCTCGCGCAACTCGTCGGGCCCTCCGGACACGCACTGTTCGCACATCCCCGGTGCTCGGTGCTCGTGGTCCGCGATTAACTCCATGTATGCGCCAGCCGGCCACCCGTCCATCGTCGTAGGAATCGACGGCTCAAGGGCGGCAATCGATGCCGCGCTGTGGGCGGTCGATGAAGCAGTCGCTCGGGATATCCCGTTGCGTCTGCTCTATGCGATCGAACCGGACGACGATCCGCAGATTCCTGCGGACCGGGCGGCTCGCAAACTGGCCATCGCAGAGAACGCCGTTCGCTACGCGAGTATGACCGCCGAGGCGGGCGAGAAGCCGGTCAGGATCGAAATCGAGATTGCTCAGGAGTTGCCGACCGTCGCGTTGACCCGGGCTTCGGCGTCGGCCGCCATGGTGTGCGTCGGGGCCGTGGGACTACACCACTTCCGTGCTGAGCGGGCCGGCTCCACCGCTGCCGCGGTGGCGCTGTCGGCGCATTGCCCGGTAGCGGTGGTCCGCCGCCACGGTGACAGGGCCGCACGTGATGAGCACTGGATCGCCGTGGACCCGCAGGCGTCTGCCGATTCCGACGCTGTGATGAGGACTGCCATGGAGGAAGCCCGGCTCCGCGACCTACCCCTTCGCGCGGTCAGCTATCGGCAACAGGCCGGATGCGACTACCCGGACCGCCGGTTGGACCGGTGGCGGCGACACTATCCCGACGTGGACCTGGCGGCGACGGTATCGAAGGGCAGTCTCGTCGAGTATGTAGCCGGCCATGGGCGGAAGGTGCAGATGGTGGTCGTCGGCTACCGCAACCACGACGTGGTGACGCAACTCCTGGGGCCAGCGGGTAATGCGGTGCTGCATCACGCGGATTGCTCCCTGCTGATCGTCGATCGTCCGAATCTGTGAATTAGCGGCACGACGAGGTGACTTCGGACCCTATCCGGGCGCCGTGATCATCGCGATGATGGGCGTTGCCGGTTGCTGTCTAGAAGTATCGGGCCTTCGAGGGAGTGGAAATGGCTGCCAGAACTGGAGATCCGGCGCGTTTGCCTGAGTCCACAGTTGATGAACTCGCGCGCGAATTTGTGCTGTCGGCGTACGCCGACAGCACGTATATCGATTGGACGCTGGACCGGCGTCTCGAGGGATTTCTGCATCGCCGCGGCCTTGACTGTCTGGTCGAAGACGGCGATGCCTACGACCGTGTTCTTGACCGTGTGATGGTTCATATCGGTAACACTTCCCGCCCAGGCTTTGGGGAAGTGCCGGGTCAGCGGCCACCTTCTCACTAACCCACTTCGACAGGTCTATCCAGACTGCCGGCAGCAGCGCACGCGCCGGAAAACCCGCAGGCAGCGTATTGGATTTAGACTGGGCTTGCGCAAGCCATGATCAGAAGAAGTTGACCTGCTGCTTCAGCATGACTTCGCATGGCCGGCTGGGAGGATTCGCAATGGTGAAGGTTTTCTTGGTCGATGACCATGAAGTCGTGCGACGCGGACTGATCGAGCTGCTTGCCAGCGACGCTGAGCTCGAAGTCATCGGCGAAGCGGGATCCGTGTCCGAAGCCATGGCGAGAATTCCGGCGCTCCAACCCGACGTCGCCGTCCTTGATGTGCGACTTCCGGATGGCAACGGCATTGAACTGTGCCGCGACCTGCTGTCTGCCGTTCCAGAGCTGCGATGTCTGATGCTGACCTCGTTCACCTCCGACGAAGCGATGCTGGAGGCGATTCTGGCCGGTGCGAGCGGCTACGTCGTCAAGGACATCAAGGGGTTGGAGCTCGCCCGGGCGATCAAGGAAGTCGGTGCGGGCAAATCGCTGCTCGATAACCGGGCAGCGGCGGCTCTGATGGCCAAGCTCCGCGGCGGTGGGGAGAAGAAGGATCCCCTTGCAGCACTGACCGAGCAGGAACGAACGCTGCTGGGACTGCTTGGTGAGGGTCTGACCAACAGGCAGATCGCCGACCGGATGTTCCTCGCGGAGAAGACCGTGAAGAATTACGTATCGCGATTGCTCGCCAAACTCGGCATGGAGCGGCGCACCCAGGCAGCGGTGTTCGCTTCCAAGTTGGGTACAGACTCGGGTCCCAGAACCCCGCCCAATGGGTGGTGATTCTTCGTTTTCCGACCCCCGGTTGCGTATTGCGGACGAACTCGTCGAGTTGCGTCTGACAGGCTGACAGGATCAGTTGAGCTGTGGAGGTCGTTGTCTATGGCGCCGTTCAATTGTGGCCGTCTGACGCCGATGTGATTAAGCTGGTCAGCGGCGCCGGACGCGCCGTACAGCGTCGGAAGCCGAAAGGCGTCGTGGAGGTACATCTCGGGTGGGCAATGACGAGCACGGGTCAGCTTTTGCTGGGCTCGGTCAGCCTGGATTAGTGACCAGGATGCATCAGCAACTCGACGAATTGCTGGCCGCGCGCGATCAAATGGAGCAACTGCTACGCGTGATCGTCGAAATCGGTTCAGATCTCGACCTCGACGCCACGTTGGGCCGGATCATCCATGCCGCCCGGGAACTGACGTCAGCTCCGTACGGGGCGCTCGCGGTCCGTGATCCCGAAGGAACCCTGCTCAGGTTCGTCCACGCGGGAATTGACGACGAAAAGGCCAACAGCATCGGGCATCTACCGGTGGGCAAAGGAGTTCTGGGGGTCTCTCTCGTCGAGACCCCGGCGCTTCGACTGGGGGACCTGACCCGGCATCCGGCCGCCGTCGGCTTTCCCGAGCACCACCCTCCGATGCGCGCCTTTCTCGGGGTGCCGATCATGATCCGCGGGACGGTATTCGGCAGCCTCTACCTGACCCACGACGAGCCGGCTCGAGTGTTCTCCGAAGCAGACGAATTCGCGGCACGCGCGTTGGCGTTCGCCGCAGCGGTCGCCATCGACAATGCGCGAGTCTTCGAGCGCGAACGCACCTCCGTGAAGTGGATGGAGGCGAGTCGCGAGATCACCACCGCGCTGCTGGCCGGCGACAAAGCGCCTCGGCACCCACTGCAGCTGATCGCCGAACGCGCATGCGCGCTGACCGAATCCGAGCAGGCGATCGTGCTGGTCCCGATCGACTCCGATCTGCCGCTGGACGAAGCCGACACGCTGGTGGTGTCCGCCGCTGTCGGGAAGCACGCCGACGAGGTGATCGGCCAGCGGGTTCCGGTGGAAGGCTCGACCAGTGGCACCGTCTTTCGCTCCGGCGAACCGCTGATCACCGAATCTTTGAGCTATCCGATCCAGGCCTTCACCGACGTCGGACAGCGCTCTGCGATTGTCATGCCGTTGCGGGCGCACGATGAGACGGCGGGGGTCCTCGCCCTCGCCCGCGATGCCTACCAGCAGCCATTCGACAACAGCGATCTCGACCTGGTCGGCCAGTTCGCCACCCACGCCGCAATAGCGCTGATGCTGGCGTCAGGTCGAGAGAATGCACGGCAGCTGACAATTTTGGCGGAGCGGGAACGGATCGCACACGACCTGCACGATCACGTGATCCAGCGGCTTTTCGCCGCCGGAATGAATTTGCAGGGCACCCTTGCCAGAGCTCGCTCACCCGAGGTCGCCGACCGGCTCAACCGCACGCTCGATGATCTGCAGACCATCATCGAGGAGATTCGCACCACGATTTTCCAGCTGAAGCTGCCCGTCGGCTCCGACAGCGGTTTTCGGCACCGTCTGCAGCGAATCGTCGCGGACCTCACCGACAACCGCGACATCTTCACCACCGTCCGTATGGACGGACCGATGAGCGCTGTCGACGGTGAGCTTGCCGAACACGCCGAAGCGGTAGCCACCGAAGCGATCAGCAACGTGATCCGACATTCCGGTGCTTCGAGGCTGACCATCGAGGTCAGCGCCGCCGACATGTTCACCTTGACGATCAGCGACAACGGCCATGGCGTACCGGTCGACAACCGCCGGCGCAGTGGCTTGGCAAACCTGGAGCATCGCGCCGAACAACTCGGCGGCACATGCGAGATAGCGACTTCGCCGGGTGACGGTACCCGGGTCTATTGGACTGTGCCGCTGCCCGACGCCTGATTCGACGGAGAATCAGCGCACCACCAGCACCGAGCGCCCGGTGTGCCCGAAATGGGGATCGATGGGACCGACCATCCTGGCGACTTTGCCCGCGTCGGCGGGACCGACCACCACAAGTTGCACGAGTTCTTCTGTGTCGCGGAGGAATTCGGCGGCGCCCTCTCTGGCGGCGGCCGGGCGGACATGCACGCTGGGGTATTGCGTCACCCACCGGCCAAGCCGGTGGTCCAGCTGGGAGTAAGGGATTTCGCCGAAGCCCCAGCGCCACACGCCCAGCGCCAGAATCGGTGCGGCCCGCAGTTCTGCCTCCCGGAAGCCGTGCTCGAGTACCAGATCGTTGTCCGCTGAGTCGTCGACGACCACGGCGATCGGCCCGGAATCGGGCGCCTCGGCGCCGCGATTGGTGCGGATGACGGCCGCAGGGCACTGGGCCCGGTGCGCAACGTCTTCGGCGGTCGAACCCAGCACCCGGCGAGCGAGGCGTCCGATGCCCACCGAACCCACGCAAACCATTGCCGCGCCGCGGGATTGGTCGATCAGGACGCTGCTTGGCAACCCGACCACCAGGTCGGTTTCGATCTTCACCCGCTGTCCCACCGCGTGCACGGCGGCGCAGGCAGCGCGCAGCGCCGTCTCACCGTATTCGATATCGAGGTCGACATCACCTGGCGGTGCGTCTGCGTGCGGTGGTGCAATGGCATAAACCAGACGCAGCGGGATGTCGCGGCCAGCGGCTTCGGCAACAGCCCATCGCGCAGCATTGATCGCTGCGTCTGACCCGTCAATTCCCACCACTATCCACGTCGGGGATTCTGCGTGGTCCATAGCGCAGACGCTATTCGGCGCTGCGGGCGTGCCGGCAGGGTCGTTTGGCCCCTGGTGTCGCGGCATTGGTCCCGCGAGCCGGCTTGTCGCACCCCAACGAAGGTCTCACGACTGTGCGGGTCAAGGACTTAAGGCCCGTGACCAAACACTTCCGGAGCAATAGCGTCATGGTTAGGCATCGAAGGAGGACACCATGTCTACCACCGTGACACGTTATGGCGTCGTCGTTGGAGTCGACGGATCAGACGCATCGAATGCCGCTGTCTTCTGGGCGGCGCATGAGGCGGCGATGCGGAACGTCCCACTGACCCTGGTCCACATGTTCAACCCCGTGGTGCCGACATACCCGCAGCCCCCGATGCCGTCGGGAGTTGCGTTGTGGCAGAAGGACGATGGCCACCAGGTTCTCGAGCACGCCGTCAAGATCGCCGAGGAAGCCCTTTCGGCGGACCGGACAATTTCCATCACGAGCGAAGTGAAGGCGTCGGCCCCGGTGCCGACACTGGTCGACATGTCGGGTGATGCCGAGATGGTCGTGGTGGGCTCCACCGGGCGCAGTGCGGTCGAGCGGGTGCTGCTGGGGTCGGTGAGTTCGGGCGTAGTGCACGGCGCGAAGTGCCCGGTCGCCGTTATCCGCGACGAAGCTTCGTCGACGCCGCATTCCAAGAGCGCCCCGGTGCTGGTGGGCATCGATTGTTCGCCGACGTCTGAGCTCGCGTTGGCCCTCGCCTTCGACGAAGCATCGCGTCGAGGCGTCGAACTCACCGCTCTGCACGCGTGGAGCGACATGGCGGTGTACCAGCTCCCGTGGCTGGAATGGCGAGCCGAAGCCGAGCGGAACCTGGCCGAATATCTTGCCGGCTGGCAAGAACGGTATCCCGACGTCAAGGTGAACCGAGTGATCGTCCTTGATCATCCCGGTCGCGCCCTGATCGAAGAGTCCGCAGCCGCACAGCTTGTCGTCGTCGGCAGTCACGGCCGAGGCGGCTTGACCGGTCTCCTGCTGGGTTCAGTCAGCAACGGTGTTGTGCACGCGGTGCGGGCGCCGGTGATCGTGGCACACCAGTCCTGAGGACGGGTCTCAACGCCACTTGATGCCGCAACCGATTGACGGCCGCTGGTTCGAGTCGACCGGCCGGCCGGCAAGGACCGCCTGAACCGCAGCCCGCACGTCAGCAGCCGTCACGGGCAGTTCGTTCTTGGGCCGGGAATCATCGAGCTGGCCCCGATAGACCAGCCGGCGGTCACCGTCGAATACGAACGTGTCGGGCGTGCAGGCCGCGGAGAACGCGCGCGCGACGTCCTGGGTCTCGTCGTAGAGGTACGGGAACGTCCAGCCATGGCGCTGCGCCTCGGCGACCATCTGCTCGGGACCGTCCTGCGGGTAGGTGCTGACGTCATTGCTGGAAATGGCGACCATCGGCACCCCCTGTTCGGTCAGGTCCCGGCCCAATTCGGCAAGTCCGGCAGCGACGTGCTGGACATAGGGGCAGTGGTTACAGATGAAGGTGACGACCAGCGCCGGACCCGTCAGGTCGTCGAGACTGACGTTGGCGCCGGCCGCGGGCTCGGGCAGGGTGAAGTGCGGCGCGGACGTGCCAAGGGCGAGCATTGTCGATTCGATGGCCATGTCAGCCAGCGTACGTCCGCCGCCGCGAGTGCTTAACGCCCGGCAGATCTGATGCGGATGGGTCCCCGCCACGCGGTGTCGGGATCAACGACGTTGCCACGCTGCGTGATCTGAACGCTGCCGGATTTGGCCAGTTCCCGAGCGATGCCGCGGGCTTCGTCCATCAACTCGCGCCAGTTCTCGCCGCCGATGGCCCGGGCCGCATCCGATGGGCACGTGCTGCTGCCCGGGCCGCGCTGTTCGGCCAGGGCAAGGATCGCAGATTTCAGCCGTAGTCTGATCGGTCCGTCGCCCAAAGCGATCTGGGCATGGTGCGCGTGCGGTCCGCCGTCATCGACGGCTCGGCACAGTTCGGCTCGCAACCGCTCAACCACACGTCCAGTTAAATTCATTCGTGAAGTGCCGGCTACCGGTTTGGGTTATGTTTGCCGAGAGCCGGTTTCGAGGTGGGCAAACATGGCGACAGCGTCAACGGAAGCAATACGGCTACCGCCGCAACTGCGGGTGCCGAAGGCGGTACAGGGCCTCGCCTTCTTGGTGGCCCGGCGCACAATGGTGGCCACGCTGGCCCGGCGGCACGGCAATGTGTTCACGCTTGACCTACCCGGCTTCGGGCGCACGGTGGTGATAGGTGACCCGGCGCAGATCAAGGATCTGTTCGGCACGAGCCGGGAGTTGTTGGGCCGGTCAGCGCTCAACCTCGGCAAGATCTTCGGCCCAGGATCGATGTTCAACCTTTCCGGCGATCAACACCTCAAACGGCGAAGATTGCTGGCCCCGCCGTTCCATTCCCAGCACGTGGCCAAGTACCGGCACATCATCATCGAAGAAGTGCTGCGCGAATCTGCGAACTGGGTTCCGGGCCGCGAATTTGAAACGCTGCCCGCGATGACGAGAATCTCACTGCGCGGGCTGCTGCGCGTCGTGGTCGGGGCCGAGGGCACTCCGCTGGATGAACTGTGTGCGCTGATGCCCCCTGCGGTGGCGCTCGGCGCCCGCATCGGCCTACTACCGCCATTCGTCCGGAAGGACTTCGGTGCATGGAGTCCGGGCGCGCGCCTGCTGCGAAGCCGCCGCAGATTTGACGATGCTGTCTATTCGATGCTGGCCGAGGCGCGCGCGGATCCTGCGCTGGCAGAGCGCAGTGACGCGCTGGCCATGCTGCTTCAGGCGCGCTGCGACACCGGCGAACCGATGTCCGATGCGCATATCGCCGACGAATTGCTCAGCCTGCTGACCGCTGGATACGAGACGACCGCTGCGACTCTGGCCTGGGCGGTGGAGCGGCTGCGCCGACACCCGGAGTTGCTGTCGCGGTTGACCGCCGAAGTCGACTCGGGCGGGTCGGAACTGCTGCAGGCCACCATCTGGGAAGTGCAACGTGCACGGCCGGTCTCCGACATCGTGTTGCGACGGACCGTGACGCGAATTCGGTTGGGGGAGTGGGTTATCCCAGAGGGCGCCACCTTGATGATCAATGTCCCCCTGGCACATTCGTCGCGAGGGTGCTTCCCCGACGCGGAGTCCTTCAATCCCGACCGATTCATCGGCGCCGGTTCCAAACCTGCCGGCTGGATTCCCTTCGGCGGCGGATTTCAGCGTTGTATCGGCGCCGCCTTTGCGAATATGACGATGGTGGTGACAATGCGCACGCTGCTTCAAGAATTCCGGCTGGTGCCGACCAGCGCCCCCGGTGAAAGGCCGCGCGACCGCGGTGTGATCTTCGCGCCCGAGCACGGCGCCCTGGCGGTCGTCTACCGGCGAACCATCGGCGACTCCCTGCCTGCAAGCCGGTAGCCGGCAGCTGCTGATGGCAACCTTCAGGTGCGAACCCGTTCCCGCTCAGGCCTGTGCAATCGGGGATACAGTTGCCTATGCAGCAATTAGGGGGGCCTCTTTGGAAGTGCTGACACGCCGAGAGAGCGCCGTCGTCGCAGCCATCGCGGAGGCGTTCTTCCCTGCGCGTGGGCCGATCGGGCTGGACGGCAATGCTGCCGGAGTCGTGTCCTACGTCGACACGCTGCTGGCCAGACTCCCGCTTCCGCAGCGCGTCCAGATGCGCTCGCTGTTGCTGATATTCGAAGTGGGAACGGCGATTTCAAGTCACGGTGCTTTGTTCTCAGTTGCTCCTGTCGACGAGCGGGTCGCCCGGCTGCAGGCCTGGGAGCAGGCTGACCTGTATCTCCAGCGCGCGTCGTTCTCGGCATTGCGCTGGCTTTTCACTCTGGCCTACCTCGCTGATCCCGAGGTCCAGCGCCGGGTCGGGCTGCCCGCACCTGACGCGCGGCCACCGTCTCCGTTGCGGCGCCGGCGGAAATCGCCGCGCCTTCGTCGCGGCGCACGGGTCAGGCGACTCGAGCGCCTCTTCAATACCGATCAGCTCATCACCGGGATCGAGCTTCGCCTATGGTTCCGGCTGCTCGCGGGTGCGCGGTTCCGGGTGAGTGCCCGCTATCTGCACCGCGTTGCGTGGATCACCGGGTGGAGCGTCGGCGCCACCGCAGTGGGCGCGGTGGAGCGCCGACGCTACGACCGGCGCATTGCCTCGACTCCCAGCGACCCACCCCCGATCTTCATTCTCGGGCATTGGCGCAGCGGCACGACTCATCTTCACAATCTGCTCGGACGCGATCCCGACAACACGTATCCCACCGTCTACCAAGTGGTTTTCCCCACCGCATTCATGCTCACCAGCCGTACGATCCCCCCGCTGACCGCGGGCATGTTGTCCGACACCCGCGGTTACGACAACGTCGCGCAAGGCTGGCACGAGGCGGCCGAAGACGAGATCGCACTGGCCAAGTTAACAGGGCTGTCGCCGTACCTGGCGTTCATGCTGCCCGACCTGCTGCCTCGCTACGAACGTTACTTCGACTTCCTCCAGGCCCGTGAGCACGAGCGCGACGAGTGGAAGGCGGCGTTGCGCTGGTTCGTCGGCAAGATTCGTCTGCACTCCGGGGGACGGCGGCCGGTCATCAAGAGCTGCGCGCACATGGCCCGGATCCGCATGGTGCTCGACGTGTTTCCCGATGCCAAATTCGTTCACATTCACCGCAACCCGTTTACCGTCGCCGCCTCCACGATCCACATGCGCGAGCAGACCGATTGGGAGAATTTCCTGCAGGTGCCCCAAACTGCGTTCGTTGAAGGCCTCGCGACGCAAGTGGCGGTGGTCGGGCAGCGACTCTTCGAGCAGTTCTTCGCCGACCGCGCGCTCATCCCGCCCGAGAACTTCATCGAGATCGCCTATCCCGATCTGGTGGCGCGCCCGCGCGAGGTACTCGACAGCGTCTACCGTCAATTCGGGATTCCGCAGGGGGATCGCTACGACGCCACGATCGGCGGCTACCTGGACAGCCTGCGCGACTACCAGACCAACAAGCTGAGCATCGACGATGAGCTGGCTGACTTGGTACGAGTGCACTGGAAAGCGGTGTTCGAAGAGTATGGCTACTCGATGGATCATCGAACATGACGTTCCACGAGTTCGTCGAGGAGCACCTGCACTCCAGCACCCACCTGGCCAAGCGCCATGTGCATCCCAAGCTGATGCGGATGTTCGAAATCGCGGGTATGGACGCGGTTTTCACGCGGGCGACCGGTGCCTACCTCTGGACCGACGACGGCCGTCGTTTTCTCGATCTGTTGAGTGGCGGGGGCGTGCATTTCATCGGCCGCAATCATCCTCAGCTCCGCGCGGCGTTGCGCGACGTCTTGGACATGGATCTGCCCAATCTGTCTGTCGCCAACGCGTCGGTGCTGGGAGGCCTGTTGGCAGAGCGGTTGATCTCGCTGGCCGGCCCCCAGTTCCAGAAGGTGGTGTTCGCCAATTCGGGCACCGAAGCGACCGAAATCTGCGTGCGATTCACCCGTCAGGCCACCGGTCGCCGTCGCTACCTGTACCTGGACGGCGCATTTCACGGCCGCACTTACGCCGCGATCTCGCTGTGCGGTTTCGACGAGATGAAGATCACCGCCGATCCGCTGATGCCGACGTGTACGCCGGTGCCGCGCAACGATATTGACACTCTGCGCCGCGAGTTGGCCTACGGGGATGTGGCGGCTTTCGTCGTCGAAGCCGTCCAGGGCATGACGTGTGAAGTCGTGTCGCCGGAATATCTGCGGGAGGCCCAGCAGCTCTGTGCGCGATACGGCACGGTGTTGGTCATGGACGAGGTGCAGACGGGCCTCGGGCGTCTCGGCCACTGGTTCGGCTGCCACGGAGCCGGCGTTCAACCGGACATGCTCACAGTCAGCAAGGCGCTGTCCGGCGGCCAGGCGCCGGTGAGTGCCGTGTTGCTGACCCAGGACATCTACGACCGCGTCTTTGCGGCCTTCAAGTCCGGGCCGATCTACATCTCGACGTTCGCCGAGAACAACCTCGCGATGGCCGCCGGCCTCGCAACCCTCGACGTGCTCGAAACCCTCGACGCGCCCAGCCGGGCCCGCATCCTGTCGGATCAGATCCGCAGCGGCCTGCAGGACCTCGCCGACCGGTACGACGTGATCGACCGGATCACGGGCCAAGGCCTGATCATCGGCGTGGTGTTCAAGTCCTCAGCGAATCTCGCGCTGCGTGTGCAGCAGACGTTGATGGGCGCGGGGGATCCGGGGGCGTTCGCAGCCGCGGTGCACATAGACCTGCATCGGCGCGGAATCCTGGTACAGATACCGGGTTTCAACCTCAACATGATCAAGCTGCTGCCGCCGCTGATCCTTGAGGACGACGATGTGCGCCGGTTCCTGGAGGCGTTCGAGGAGGTGCTTGCCGACTATCGCCGACCAGCGTCCGGCCCGGTCGTCGCGATGGCAGCCGGGGTCACTCGGCATGTGTTGCATGAGGCGCGGACCAGGCTCGAGGTACGCAAGCCGGCGCCGTCCAGCGGGCCGAAGACGAGCGGAACGGGGCGCGTACAAGAACATTCGGACTACCACCGCGCCCTGTCGCTTGACTGCGACGTTTGCGTGGTCGGTTCCGGACCGGCGGGCACCGTGCTCGCGCATCGGTTGGCGACCGAGGGACTCGACGTCGTGGTCCTCGAGGCCGGTGCGGCCATGCGGCAGCGCGACCGGGGCGTCGAGGCGGGCGAGACGTTCGCGCGCTGGTTCTGGGACGGCGGTCAGCGCACCACCCTGGGCAATGTTGTGGTGCCCACCCTGCAGGCGCGCTGTCTGGGCGGCGGTTCGGTGTTCAATTCGGGTATCTGCATGCGGGCGCCGGACTTCGCGCTGCGCCGATGGGCGGAAGAACACGGGGTTGACGGGTTGACGTCAGGTGAGATGGCCCGTCACTACGACGCCGTCGAGCGATTCCTGGGCGTGCGGCCCGTTCCCGCGGACGTGCAGGGCCGACGTAACGATCTGTTCCGCATCGGTGCGCAAGCGCTCGGATATCAAGTCGAACCGCTGCGGCGCAACGAGCACAACTGCAGCGGTTCGGGCAAATGCATCATTGGATGCCCGTCTGGAGCCAAGCAGTCAATGGACCGTCGCGGCATTCCTGAGCTGCTGGACGCCGGCGGTCGCGTTTACACCTCGGTCCATGTCGATCGTCTGCTCCGGCAGGGCAATCGAGTGCGCGGGGTGCGTGGTGCAGTGATCGATCCGGTGACAGGCCGGCGCACACATCGGGTGCGGGTCGCCGCGAAATGCACCGTGCTGGCCGCCGGCGCGTTCGCGTCACCGCAGCTTCTGCAGCGCAGCGGGCACGCCGCGGATCCGGTGGGGCGCAACGTCCGCATGCACCCGGGGGTGATCGTGATGGGGCTGTTCGACGACGAGGTGTCTCCGTGGCAGGGCGCGACCCAGGGCTACCACGTCACCGGATTCCTCGATGAGGGCATCAAGCTGGAGTCGATCTGGGCCACCCCCTCCATACTCGGCATGCTGCATCCCGGCACCGGCGAGGACTTCGTGCGATCACTGGCCGACTACGGGCATGTGGCTACCTGGACGGTGTGGGTGAACGGCCACGATTCGGTCGGGCGGGTGCGGGCCAGACCGGGCGGCTTGTCGAGTCTGCGCTACGACGTGGGCGCGGGCGATGTCGCCCGGATTCAGGAAGGTTGCGCGCGTCTCGCCGAGATGTTCGTTGCTGCGGGTGCGCGCAGCGTCGTGCCGGGGATACGCGGTCTGGCGCCGAGCTACGACGCGTACCGGGCAGCCGATGCGATCCGCGGAACGCGTCTGTCTCCCAGGGACTTTCGCGTGGTGGCAAACCATGTGTTCGGGTCGACGGCGATGGGGGCAGACCCGCGGCGACATGTGACTGACTCCACTGGCGCGGTGCACGGACTTGACGACGTATACGTCTGTGACACCGGGCTTTTCCCGTCCAGCCCAGCGGCCAACCCGATGCTCACCGCGATGGCGCTCGCTGACCGTCAGGCAGAGACTCTGGCGCAGCGGTACCGCCGATGACCGGGTGAGCGCGGATCGTGCTCGGTAACACGATTGCGGTGATGGCGGGTGGCGGTCTCCTCGGATTCCTCAGCGCCGTCATGCCATTGGGTCCGGTGACCGTTCTCGTCGTGCACCGGACACTGGCCGGTGACCCATCAGGGGCGCTGCGCTTCGGGCTCGGACGCGTGCCCGCGGAATTGGTCTACTGCACGATGGCCACGTTCGGCACGGTCGCCCTGCTCGATCGCTTTCCGGCGGTACGGACCGGCGTTCAATTGTTGGGCGTCATGTTATTCCTGGCGGTCGGTCTGTGGCTGCTCGCGGTCGGTGCTGCGCCGGTGCCCGCGAGCACCGATGGCGCCACCCCCGAGCGGTGGAGTGTCGGGCCGCGGCGAAACAGGTGGGGCTTCGCCGCGGGATTCGTTGTCGGGGTGCTCAATCCGCAGTATCTGCTCTCGTGGTCGGCGATCATCGCAGTCGCGGTGTCGGTGGCCGGACTGCAACCCTCGATGCTGGATCGAGTCGTGTTCCCTGGTGCGGCAGCGGCCGGTGTCACGATCGGATACGTGCTCCTGGTCCCGTTTCTGCGGCGCCACAGCACGCGAATGGAGGGACCGGGAGTGCAACGGGTGTTACGGATGTTGGGCGCGGCGCTTGTCGCACTGGGGCTATGGAATGTCCTTCGCCTCGTCAGCGGATGACGGCGGGCTGAATATTCGTAGCCGCTTGCGCGGTAGCCGATCCCTTCCCTGGTGTTCCCATGGTTAAGCCCTTGGGTCGATGAATCGGACCCAAGGGCATTCTGCGCTAACGCGCTATATAGCGCTTACCCGCACCGCCTGGGGCCCTTTAGGTCCCTGGTTTACTTCAAATTCTACCCGCTGATTCTCGTCCAGCGAGCGAACACCATTTCCTTGGATCTCAGAATGGTGCACGAACAAATCCTTTGCGCCGCCATCAGGGGCGATAAAGCCGAAGCCCTTATCGCCGTTGAACCATTTTACAGTTCCCTGTGTCATACTAACTTCTCTCTTGTTAAAGTGGGTACAGCCTGTATACCCACAACAACCACCATAACACAATTAACGACGCTTAAAGGTGTAGCGCGACCACCGGAATTCTCCGGTTACGCGTGGGTTCAGCGCTTCTTTGTGTGCAGCAAATCCTCCGTCTGGGACACCTGACTGCCCTTGGAACGCTTGTCGGCGCGTTTCTCTTTCAGAGATTTACCGGATTTTTTGGTCATGGTTTGCCGGGGAGATTTGTCAGACATCGCGACCCTTTGATTGTGGGGGCCTATGTCGGTCCCGGTTTCCTGAGTGTACGCCTTCGCGGGCGTCGTCGCCTGCTGCGTCCTAGACGGATGACCGCCCCGACTCAGGGCTGTAGAATGCCCCAATAACTCAAGCTAACCCGTTGTCGCACAGTGTGTTAGCGAAGAACCTTGCTGCCCGTCGGCCGGATAGCCAACGCCGGCGGCACATTGGCGGGCGAGCTGCCGCAAGGTTTTGGCGTTCATCGGAAGGGCCGAGTCGGACACCGCGTCCAGGATTTGCCGCGCTTCCTCGCTCGAACTCGAAGAAGGTAGCACGAACAGCACGGCATCGCGCGAATGCGTACCCTTGAGATACAAGGTCTCACCGAAGACCAGGCGGTAGGGATTGAGCGAAACCATTTCGCCGTGCTGAACAATTCGTGTCGGGGCGGGCAACCATGCCCTCGGATCGTAGATAACTCGGCGTACCGCGCCTATCCATAAACCGAAAACCGCGACCAGGTCAGGCAACTCGAGGCCCAGATTCGGGCTTTTCGGCCACCAGGCGCCATCGACGGAACTGGGCGTCTGGTCGCGCTCGCACAGCGCTAGTCGGTTAGCAACCGAAGGAGAATGAGAAAAATGTGCCACCGTTGACCAGTCCCGTCTTTTTATTCTGCTATCGCAGACGGCCGCGGCCCGTTACGGGTGCAATACCAGACAAACCTGCGATATTAGGAGCATAGCCTAGTTTGGTGAGACGATGGAGGAATCGCTGCGAGAAGGTGCGTGGCTCCGACATTTGATGCACCGAACTGGAGTGAGGCGCCGGAGCATGCGCTGAGAGATATCCGGGTGCGGTAGAATGTCGCGCGGGCTGAACTTTACAAAAGAAGCGAATTCTTTGTCGTGAATTTCCATACAATAGCCTTCGAAATAATAATGATAATGTCTGCGAGTTTCGTCGCGAGGGCGCCTCGTGGCGGCGCCATGAGCGGCGACGGAGTGAAATTAGTTGGAGCGCCGCCGGATCCGACAGTTCCGGCGCTGCTACTGCGACGCACCGGGCGGGGGATCGTCAGGCACCTGAAAATCATTGTGTGACAGCGTCATTGCGACGCTCCTGTCTCGGCCGCGGCGCGACCGAAGTGAATCCCAACCGGCGATGACGTGATGCTGAATGTCGCGTGCGAGGATCGTCGGTACCTCTCAACCTACCCGAGTCGGTCCCGGACTGCCAGCATGCCTGGGTCGTCAGCCGGGTCTACCGAACCGGGTTGTCATTATTCGGGTTTGCGGCACTGGGGTCCCGATTTCTGTTGCCGCTGACACATAGTGGCGTAACCTCAGAGGCGAGTTGTTTCGTTTCTGCGGTGACCCGATCGTTTTTTCTCCCATCGTCGTCACGGGTAATGCAAATTTCTCCGTCGGTCCGGCGTGCGGGTCGGTCGTTCCGTACCGGGAAGGTGTGTCCCATGAAGCGCGCGGATTCGTTGCCCGGTGTCACTGCATTGCAACAGAATCCGATATCGACGGTCATCGTGGACACGAAGGAGCAATGGTGTAAGGGCACGACTACCGTGCCGCGGCCGGCCTCCTGCCTGCACGCGAGCCCGGTGCGACTCACGCTGGCAGCCCGGCTCGGGGACAAGATTGACGGAGCGTGGTGGCCCCGCACGGGGGTGATTGCGCGAGAACTGCCTGAGTTGGTCGCTGTGCTCGACGTCCCTTTGGGCCGGGTCACCGACATCAGCGTCAACTGGTCTTCGTTGCAAAGTCAGCCGGATCTCAATTGGCACTGGTTTCAGGGTGCACACCCGCACGTCATGACGGTGGACGGCCGCGATGCGCGGACGAAGATTCTGATCGTTCCGCATCGAACTGCCGCTGCCCTTGCCGTCATGCTGCTACGACGGGCTGCCGGCATGCCCGTCCATGCGGCGCATCGTGACTCCCGGGCGTTCGAGACCGCCGAGTGCATTGTCCGAGCGGCCCGGGGCGACAAGATGTTCGAGGTGAGCCGCTCTCGGAGAGATGATTCTCCGGCAGTACCGGGCGGATAGTTCGCCGCGCCTGCTCTCGCAGTGCCGGCTGTCTGTGCTTACTTCGGAGTGCTCTGCAGCAGGATATCGACGGTCGACCCGTCGTTTGGGCCGGCCGCCGCCATCATGATGGCGTGTGCTTCGTCTTCGTCAGCATTCGGAGAAACCACCAGGAGCACGATTTTGTTGCGATTGAGTCCGAGGACCTCGAGGGTGTGGACGGGCTGACGACTATATCCGTCGAGTCGTACCGTGCGCCCGCCGGTCACGAATTTTGCTGGCGCCGTTGCCCATTCGTTGACGTTGTAGACCACGCGGGCAACCGGCCCGAGTCGAACCGACAGCACCGACAGCAGATCTGGTAGCTCTGCTGTGAGGTTGTCACTGTGCGGTTGCCAGGCACCATCGACATACCCGCTCACGGGTGCCTTGGGCTTGAGTCGCAAGCGCGGCGTGTGCTCCGGTGGGGTATGCCGGCTGCGGGCTTCCATCTGGTTGCTTTCAAGCGTCATAGCGACGCTCCCGTCTTGACCGCGAGACCGGCCAAATCCTTCGAATCGGCAACGACAGAACTTGATTAGTCATGCGCGAGTTATCGCCGATGGTTCCTACAGTACTCGGGGTTGGTCGAGAACCGTCAACGGATGGAAGCCAGTTGGTCGATCGAGTCGGCAGGCAGATCGCCGTCAACGACCGCCGTGACGGTCAACTGGTTCAGCGTGATCGCGCCTTTGTGATTGTCGAGAAACGCGGTGTCCGCCGCGTCACGCCCGGTGGCGATGCGCACCAGGGTCTGCCGTGGCGCCAGCAGTGTCGCATCCACAACCCGCCACTGCCCCTCGACAAAGGCCTCGGCCACCGCGTGAAAGTCCATCGGCGACAGGCCTGGCGCGTATACGGAAACCAGACGTGCCGGAACCTTGACGGCACGCAGCAGCGCCACCACCAGGTGCGCAAAGTCGCGGCACACACCTGCGCCGGCGAGCAATGTGTCCACCGCCCCGTCGATCGGATCGCTGGATCCGGGTACGTAGTTCAGCCGAGTGCCCACCCATGAGCTGACATTCTCCAACAGCGTCGCCGAATCACCGTAGGTGCCGAATTCGGTTGCGGCGAAACCGAAGAACTTGTCGGACTCGGCGTAGCGGCTCGGCCGCAAATACATCGACAGGTCGTATTCGGTCACCGGCGCCGAATCGGTCTGGCCGACGATCGTGGCCGCGTAGTCGACTCGCAGAGTGCCCGCCGCCGCATCGAATTTGTGGATGCGGTTACCGTGCACACCGCTGACCTCCATGGGTTGAATGGGTTGGCCGTTCAGGACGAAACGCAGTGACTCGAAGACCTCAGTGTGCGGATGCGGGGCAACGGCGATCTGGAACTCCAGCGTTGTGGGGGCGGTGATTTCCACGTCCATCAGGGTGCCCACTTCTCGTCTCATGACGCGATGATCCGCCAATAGTTGCGGGTTCGCCAGGCGACGGGCGTTGCCGCGGCAGTAGGTGACCCCGGTCAATGGGTCCGTGAACACCCCGTCAACGACCGACACCGGATGCCGGCGTCCCGGTTTCACACCCCGACTGGGGTAACGTTATTGGCGTCGTCGGTTTCCCGGGTGCGGCCATTCTGGGTCGCAACGTCGACGGTGTGAATCATGTGGCCTGATGGTCAAGACGGGAGCGTCCGGATGACGCGAGAGCTGCCCACGCCTTGGTCGAAATCCGAGATGCCGCTGTCAAATCGACGGGGGAAGTGTCGCAAACGAAGTAGACGACTCGTCAGCGACGGTCGCGAGGGTGATCGTCCTCGTCGCGTGGTCGTGCGAGGGATAACTCAATAGATCTCGGGTCCTGGTGGTTTCGTTGAAAGGTGTAGGGGGACAGTGGTTACGCGATTGTCGGGGGCCGATGCGCTGTCGCTGCAGACCCAGCGCTCGAGCACACCTGCGCACAGCGTTGCGGTGATCATTCTCGAGGCATCGGATCAGCTCAGCCACCGGCGGTTACACCAACTGGTTGCCGTGTCGCTGCCGCAACTGGCCCGCTTCCGGGGCCGTCTGGTGACCAAACCGCTGGGTATCGGACACCCGGTGTGGGCAGAGATCGCCGACTATGACCCTGTTCCCGCAAATTCATTGCGCAACGGTTCGCCCTCCCGGCGGGCGGCCCGAATTCGCAGATCTTGTCGTGGACTTGACCAGCGGTCGACAGACTAGCCGCGAGCGGTTGTGGGAGGCGTGGACTGTCGATGGTCTGGCGGATGGCCGGTGGGCGTTGGTGGTGAAGATGTCGCCTGCCTTGAATGACGGGTTCGCCGGGCTAGCGTCCTTGTGGCCCAGGCTGCTGAGCCGCGGGCCACGCGTCGGTGCCGCCAATGATCTGCCGATCGAGCCGGGCCTGGGCCCTGCGCCGACCGTCGGTGAGCTAGTTCTTGACGCGATGGCCGAGGTATTCGAGAACCAGGTCACGGGCATGTGGCTGATCGCCGAGACGGTGTCTGGCGCATTGCAGGCCATGCGTGGTCGGCTGTCCCGTACCAAGAGGCGCCCGGCGACGCCGGTTGCAGTCGTCGATCGGCCGGCCTCCGCCGCAGACATTGTTCAACGCGCCGTTGACGAAGAGGCGCACCGTCGCTTTCGCTTCGCTCTCATTGGTTGACGCGAGGGCGGTGAGCACTGCGTTCGGTGGCAGCGTCACCAACGTCGTGCTGGCCGCGTGCACACTTTCACTGCGCGCCTGGTTGCAGCGGCACGACAAGGTGCCCGAAGATCCGCTGTCGATGCGCATTCCCTTCGAGTTACCGGCGACGGATCCCGCCCGAATCGGGCCGGCGTTGGCTGCTGGGCGGCTTCGCATTCCGGTACATCTGGACGACCCGGTGCAGGTCCTTGCCAACCTCCATACCGCCACCGAGAGACTGAACGACGTCCGACGCCGTACCGCCGAATATGATTACCCGGCAGCTGATTTCGCAACGATGGCGTCGCTCGTTCCGCCGAACATGAGTCAGCTCGCGATGCAGCTCTACGTCTATTCAGGCCTGCAGCGTCAGCTCGGGCCAACCAGTCACGGCAGTGTCTCCTACATCGCCGTTGAGCCGACGCTGGCCTACTGTGCCGGCACAAAGGTCGTCGGCATGTACACCTTGGCGCCATTGGCGGAGTCCAGCGGGCTCAACATCGCATTCAGCGCTCGTGGTGACGAGCTGGATGTGAGCGTGTGTGCGTGCCCCGACAACGTGCCTGCGGTCAACGATATTGCGGCCGGTATCGCGGACTCGGTCGATCTGTTGTTGGCGGCGGCGCAGGAATCTCCTCGGGGGCAAGGCCGTTCCGTCGTCACAGAGATGGCGTCGCACCCAGCGAATCGATCTCGCGGCCAGTCGTATTGAATGATAAGGCGGGCGAGCAACAGTTCGGCTGCGAGTCGTCGGCTGGACGAAGTGGGTTTCGCGTCCGGTCGGGGATGGCCCCCTGTTGATGGCGATGAAGGCCGGCCGTAGTAGGGCGTCTACGCGCGGGCCGAGTTCGGGCGCCGTTCGGTTCTGCGAGGGCGATGGCAGAGCCCCTATGCGTCCGGACGTGGCTATGCTTGCTGAACGCCGGCGACGGACCGCAAGGTGAGTCTGGTTGCCTGGCCTGCGGGCGCACCGCGACCAGCATGGGTGGGCAGTTCGTTGCTAGCAAGAGATACCGGAAGGTGAGGCGAGGTAGTTGGCAGCCGTGTCGGCCGTGGTTCTGTCGGGCAAGGGCGGAACCGCCAAGACGTTGTGGCAGATGATGCTGGCGGGGGAGGCCTCGCGGCAGGGAATCTCGACGTTGCTGGTCGACGCGGACCCGGAGCGGAACCTGTCCAACCACTTCGGGGTGTCACAGCATTCGACCGGCCTGGGCTCGGTTCTGGAGGATGCCGGCATCAACTTCTGGGGTGATCCGGGCACCGCCGCGAAGCGGCTCGATGAAGAGATCATCGACACGAAGTGGCCCCACGTCGAATTGTTACCGGCCGGCGCATCGTTGACCCGGGTCGCCGGGGTGGGGGTGTCTGACACCGGGCTGTTGCGAGGCATCTTCACCGCGGCCGGCGTCTTCGACCGTTACGAGCTGGTCCTGATCGACACCGGGGGACGCACGGGCTCGCTGGAAGCGCTCGCCATGCACCTGGCCGATGTGGCGTACGCGCCGATCGCGCCGACCGGTGACGCGGTACGCAAGGCCATCGAGGCACGCAACAGGGTGGAGCGCATTCAACGCACGCATCCACTCAAGTGGTGTGGCGTCGTGCTGTCCGGCTTCGACAGCCGCAACGGCATCGAACAGTCGATCCGGGAAACCGTGTACCGGGAGTTCGGCAACGAGGTACGCGCCGAAGTCCCGCGGCGCGCCATCATCAACGAGGTCTTCCAGGTCGGAGACCGGCTCGGCGACCGCCACGAGATGGTTGCCAGGCACCTGGCGCCCATCTTTCGCCGATTCCTGGAACAGGACCTGTTAGGTCGGACCGTCGAGGTCGAGCAGTCAATCAACCTGTCATAACGCCTTCAGGGTGACCGGACTCGACGAGGAAGGACATCCTGCGGGCGGACCCGCCGGCGATGAGTGCGGCACGCTCGTCGAGTCAGTATTGGTATGCGCTCACTGATCATCACTCAAAACATCACTCTCGACGGCTCGGTCGAGATGATGGGCGACTGGTTTAACCCGGAGGCACACGACGACGAATTGACGGCCGAGCTGCGTCGTCAGGATGAAACTGCCGATGCCCTCTTGCTGGGCAGACAGACGTTTCAGGATTTTCGTAGTTACTGGCCGAAGCAGTCCAACGACCCCACCGGCGTCGCCGACTACATCAACAGCGTCGCCAAGTACGTCGTGTCCTCGACGATGACCGACCCACAGTGGAGCAACTCGATCATCTTGTCCGGTGATCCGGTGGAGCAAATCGCGGCGCTCAAGGCGGCGCCGGGCGGCGACATCGTGGCCACCGGCAGCATCACGCTGTGTTACACCCTGATCGCCGCCGGATTGGTCGATGAGTACCGACTCTTCATCTACCCCTACGTCCAAGGCGGCGGTCGGCGCCTTTTTCCAGATGGCACAACCGTTTCCGGATTCAGTCCGGCGGCACCACCGGTGACGTTCCCCGGCGGCGTCACCCTGGCTAGTTGGAGCGCGCCGGCGCCACCGGCCCGTCGCTGAGCTTCAATTGTCCGGCCAGCGCGTTACCCACCGCTCCGGCTCCTAAAGCGTTGGGGTGCAGGGACGCAGCAAGATGCGACAGCTCGAATCCCTCGACATACCTGTCATCGGGAGCGCCAATGCGGGGCGCCAATACCGCGGGATAGTCGTTGGTCGATTTGAAGCACCCCGGTGGATCAGCCGCGTCGGGTACCGGGGGCGCGGCCGCGGCTGAGTCGCCGAGCGCCACGTACTTCACGCCCCTGACAAGTTCGATGCCGGTCTGGGCGAAGCTCGACCTCACAGGCACCCCCTTGTGGTCAGCGGGATCATCAAATACTACGCGCGGTAGTAGATGCAGCGCCAGGCGGTGTGCCGGCATGCCCTGGCGCACCAGTTTCGACGTGATGGGATTTCAACGACAACACCAGACGCGGGAGCCGGTTGACGGCCTCGTGGGGTCGAACAAGGCTGTGAGATAACGGGTTTGATCAGGTCGGCGGAGCCGGGTTCATCGATCCGATGAAGTACGTTTCGCGCCCGGTCGGGTAGCCACCGCCATTGGTGGCGATGTGAACGTGGTCGTAGTGATTGGCGGTTTCGTTGCCCAGGTCGGCGGTCCAGCTCCCCGAGGCGGGGCCGAGGTAGATCTTCTGCCGCCAGATCACGTGGTCGATTCCCCAGCGTTTGGCGTTGGCCAGGGCCAACCCGGCGATCTGGTTGCCGAGCGCGATGCCGTCGGGGCTTTCGTGGTTGGGGATCATGACGTCGATCGCCAGGCCGCTGGGGTGCCACCGCAAGGCATCCTGCCGGAACCCGCCGATGGTCTTGATCTCGGGAAACAGCAGTTCGATGACGCGGGCCGCCCAGATCGTCTTGATCTGCAGCCCCTGCTCCGGGGCGATGCCGGCAGGCAGCGCGATCTGAAAGTCCTGCGCCATCGCAGGCGCGCTTCCGGCCAGCATGGCGGCTTCCGCCGCACTGGCGGTTTGTGGTGCGGGGCCCGACGGCGTAGCCGTGGGGCTCGTCGGAGGCGGCGCTGCTGCCGAAGGGCTGTCCGCGCAACAGGGCGTGTTCTGCTTGGTGTCTTGGGCGTAGATCATCCCGCCGGCGAGCAGCAGCGAGGCCGCGATTGCCAACCAGCGGCCCCAGCCTTTCGCTTCGGCATCTTTGCCCACCCACAGCACTCTAGTGTCGTATGGGGCCTATGTGGCACTCTTCGCCAGGTTGTCGGCGGTTTTCCTTTGGATTCCGGAACGCTGGCGGTCAGTTCCGCCCCGGCAGCTTCATCACGGTGCGCACGATAGGCAACAGCGACTTTTGCCAGAGGGTCGACGAAAGGCCAAAGGGCGGATCGAGATTGAACACCCGCGCGGTCGCGATCGTCTGCGATTCGGTGTACTTCAACAGGCCTTCTGGGCCGTGCCGGCGGCCCACGCCCGACTGGCCCATTCCGCCCATCGGTGCGCTGAGGCTGCCCCAGGCAAATGCATAACCCTCGTCCACGTTCACCGTCCCCGAACGCAACCGGGCGGCGATCTGCTGGCCCTCGGCGGGTGTGCGGGCCCACACACTCGCGTTCAGGCCGTACTCGGTGTCGTTGGCCTTCTCCACGGCCTCATCGACGTCGGCCACCGGGTAGATCGAGACCAGCGGCCCGAATGTCTCGTTGGCCGCGCATTCCATTTCTGGCGTGACGTCGGTGAGCACGGTCGGCTCATAGAACAGGGGACCGACATCGGGCCGGGGCTTGCCGCCCGCGATCACCTTGGCGCCCTTGGCGGTTGCGTCGTCCACGTGACCTGACACGGTCTTGAGTTGGCCTTCGGAGATCAGGCTGCCCATGTCGACGGAGAAATCGTAGGCGGTGCCGAGTTTCATGTTGCGCACTGCTTCGCCGAACTTGCGGGTGAACTCGTCGGCGATGTCCTTTTCGACGTAGATCCGTTCGATGGAGATGCACAGTTGGCCCGCGTTGGAGAAACACGCGCGGGTGGCCGCCTTGGCGGCTTTGTCCAGGTTTGCGCCCCGGGTGACGATCATGGCGTTCTTGCCGCCGAGTTCGGCGGAGAAACCGATCAGCCGGCGACCTGCCTGCTCGGCGAGGTGGCTACCGGTCTGGGAGGAGCCGGTGAACATCAGGTAGTCGCAATTCTCGGTGATCGCGGTTCCGACCACCGAGCCGGGACCGGGCACGACGGCATACAGGGCGCGCGGCAGGCCGGCCCGGTACAACAGCTCGGCACAGGCCAGCGCGCAATAGGGTGTCTGGCTGTCCGGCTTGATTACCACCGCATTGCCGGCCAGAAGCGCAGGCACCGAGTCCGACGCCGTGAGCGTCATCGGGTAGTTCCACGGTGAGATCACCCCGACCACGCCCTTGGGCTGATAGGCGACCGTGGTCTTGCCGATCGCGGGCAGCAGCGACTGCACCTTCTGCGGCTTGAGCAGCTTGGCGGTGACGCGCACGTAATAGTTCGCATTCGCCATCAGATCGACGATTTCCTCCTGCGCCGCCCACCGGGCCTTGCCGGCTTCCGCCTGCAGCAGGTCCATCAAGAACTCGCGGTTCTCGACCACCAGGTCGCGATACCGGCGGATGACCTCGATCCGCTCGGCGACCGGACGCTTCGCCCACTCGGCCTGCGCGGCTCGGGCCTGGGCGAACGCGGCAGCGACGTCGTCGGCCGTGCCGACCGGGATGGTGGTCAGTGGTTTACCGGTGAAGACTTCGTCGATTGTCTTGATCGGACGTTCCGTGACGTCCTTGATCGCGGCAAGCTGACGCAAGCGGTCGAAGACCTCGGCTGACGGTGCAGGCATATCGCTACCTCTCGAAGAACACAGGGTGTCTGTGACCTCAGCCTATCGGTCTGGACGGCGCGACCTTTCGGCGTTAGTGATCAGGCGCCTGGCCGTCAAGCCTGGCTGCTCGAAAGACGTTGCGCGACTTCTCCGTATCGCGCGAACCGGGCAGGATCGCTGAGTGCGTTGTAGAGAACGATGCGGGTGGCAATTCCTTCGTACTTGTCGGCGAGCGCGTCCGCCAAGCCGTCCCAGGTCGACTCGGTGGCAAAGACCGAGATGTGATCGTCGGTGATCTGGGCCGCCATCCCTGTGAAGTCCCCGGCTTTCTGCTTCTCCCGGATCCGGGCCGTGGTGCCCTCGAATCCGGCTTCGTCCAGAATGAAGGCGTAGTTGGGCGTACTGGCGTAGAAGCTGAGACTGGCTCGCACGAGTTCACGCTCGTTGTCGCGCTCTTCGTCGGTGTCGCCGACGATCGTCATGACCGGCACGATCACCGCGATATCCGACGCGCGGCGACCGGACTTCGCCGCCCCGGCGGCCACGTTCGGTGCGACGTGGCGCTCGAGATACCCGGGTTCACCGAGCGGATGGACATGAACACCGTCGGCAACTTCTCCCGCCATGCGCAACATCCAGGGATTGACCGCTGCGACGTCGACCTTGGGATCCGCCGCGTCGATGGGTCCGGCGCTCCACTGCGGGGTGATGAAATCGAGATCGTAGAAGTCGCCGTGGTGATCAAGTTTTCCGGTTCGGAAGGCGGTGAAGCATGCCTTGACGGCGCGCACATAGTCGCGCAGGCGCGGACCGGGACGTTCGAAGGGCATTCCGTAGCGCCGCACCACATGGGTGCGGACCTGGGTGCCGAGGCCGAGTCGGAACTTGCCGTTCGTCGCCTCTTGCAGTTCCCAGGCTGTCGCCGCCGTGACGAATGGACTGCGCGGGAACGCGACGGCAACCCCGGTTGACAGCTCCAGACCGGGGGCGGCCTGGGAGGCCACCGCGGCGTTGAGATAGGCGGTGCGCCCGGTTTCGGTGAAGAGAAGACCGGAGAACCCGGTTGCCTGGGTGCGTCTGGCGGTGTCGCCGATCTGCGCTAACGGCTGCGGAATTGTCATCGCGTCGACCTGCACGGCTCGAACGCTACCTCTGACCGGCTGGGTCGCGGCGGGGCGCCTCTAGTTTGCGGCGGCATTCGCAAGAATTCCGCAAGAACTTCGCGAAGTTGTGGCAAGCGTTGTGGCGCACCGTATGTGATGTTCGTCGGTTGCGCGCTGATCTTGGGATCGGTAGCGGCACGGTGGATGCGTAATGGATCGGAGCCACTTTGCCGGCGGCCCCGCACCTGACTGATTGGAGAAGAAGACATATGGTCACCGCGACCACCTCGTCACGACGGTTTGCCGGGTCGGAAGCCGGACTGGCCCGGACTACACATGAAGCTTTGTATAGCCCCGAATTAGACGTTGCTGGTGCTATGTTGACGACGCCGGTCCGTGACTTGCGCAACGGTCCAGCGCTCGCTGGTCTTGCCCTTGACCCATTCCCGCCCGGCCGTTAGGAGTACGAGTGAGTACCAACCCATTCGACGATGACAATGGTCGCTTCTACGTACTCGTCAACGACGAGGAGCAGCACAGCCTTTGGCCGGAATTCGCCGACGTGGCCGCCGGCTGGCGCGTGGTGTACGGCCTGGCGGACCGTGCCGCGTGCCTGGACTACATCGAGGCGAACTGGACCGACATACGACCGAAGAGCATGCGCGAGAGGTTGGCGCAGGACACTGGCCGCTGACGCGCAAGCCGTCTGGGGTCTGGCGGCACCATGACAACACTTGAGGGCGAACTCAATACCGGTGCCCAGCCGACGCCGGAACAGCAGCACCGCGATCGCGATCAAACCTCCGTCGAACAGCTTCTGACCGACATCTACGCCCACGTGCTGGGTGTGGAGCGCGTTGCGGTGGACGAGTCGTTTTTCGACCTCGGCGGGGATTCGCTGTCGGCGATGCGGGTGATCGTCGCCATCAACGCCGCCCTGAACGCCGATCTGCGGGTGGGTACCCTGTTCGACGCGCCGACGATCGCTCAGCTGGCATCGCGCATCGCGGGTGATTCGGGGCGGCTCAAGCCACTGCGGGCTGTCCCGCGGCCCGCCGTGGTGCCGCTGTCCTATGCGCAGAGCCGGTTGTGGTTTATCGACCAGTTGCAGGGTTCCTCACCCGTGTACAACCGGGCGGTGGCGCTGCGACTGCGAGGGCAGCTTGATGAGCAGGCGTTGGGCGTCGGTGTGACCGATGTGGTGCGCCGCCACGAAGCCCTTCGCACGGTGTTCTCGGCGGTCGACGGAATACCCCGGCAGGTCGTGCTACCCGCCGCACGTGCCGACTTCGGTTGGCAGGTGGTAGATGCGACAGGGTGGCCGGCAGACCGGCTACATGAGGCCATCGAGGAAACGGCGCGCCACGGATTTGATCTCGCCACTCAAATCCCTTTATGGGCACGACTTTTCAGAGTCGGTGAGCAGGACCATGTGCTGGTGGTTGTCGTGCACCACATCGCCGGGGACGGCTGGTCGATCAGCGTGCTGGCGAGCGACCTGATCGCGGCCTACATCAGCCGGTGCACCGGGCAGATCCCCGACTGGGCTGAATTGCCGGTGCAGTACATCGATTACACCCTGTGGCAGCGGGACAATCTCGGGGACCTGACCGATCGTGAGAGCCCGCTCGCGGCTCAGGTGGCCTTCTGGGAAGACGCCTTGGCCGGGATGCCGCAGCGTCTGGAACTGCCCACCGACCGTCCATATCCGCCCGTGGCTGATCACCGCGGCGACCAGGTCGGTGTGTACTGGCCGGCTTTGTTACAGAAGCGAATTCGCGATCTTGCCCGCGAGCACAACGCAACCAGCTTCATGGTCGTGCAAGCAGCCCTCGCCGTGCTGCTGTCCCGGCTGGGCTCCAGTTCCGATGTGGCAGTGGGATTCCCGATTGCCGGTCGCGGAGACCCCGCACTCGACGCGCTGGTGGGTTTCTTCGTCAACACGCTGGTGCTGAGGGTGAACCTCGACGGCGACCCGAGTTTCACCGATTTGCTCGCCCAGGTGCGCCAGCGCAGCCTGGCCGCCTACGAGCACCAGGACGTGCCCTTCGAAGTGCTGGTCGATCGCCTCAACCCTCCTCGATCGCGGACCCATCACCCCCTGATCCAGGTGATGTTGAATTGGCAGAACAACGACCCCACGGTCGGCCTGGTTGCCGGTGACCTACAGATCACACCCATACCGGTCGACACCCACACCGCCCGCATGGATCTGGCGTTCTTCTTGATCGAACGCGTCACCGATGGCGGGGAACTCGCCGGCATCGGCGGGCGGGTCGAGTTTCGCACCGATGTGTTCGACGCGACCAGTATCAAGGCGCTGATCGCGCGACTGGCAACGGTGCTGGCCGCGGTCACCACCCATCCGGGCCGACGGTTGTCGACGCTGGACCTGCTGGATGACGGGGAGCACGCGCGACTGGCCAGGTGGGGCAACCACGCGACGCTGACCCGGGCGGCGCCCGCCGCGATGTCGATTTCAGCGGCGTGGGCCGCGCAGGCGGCCCGTACACCCATGGCGGTCGCGCTGACCTTCCGGGACCGATCGTGGACCTACCAGCAACTCGACGAGACATCGAACCGGTTGGCGCACTTGCTATCCGGTTACGAGGTGGGCCCAGGCTCGGTGGTGGCCCTGCTGGTGGAACGTTCGGCGCAGGCCGTGATCGCCATCCTGGCGGTGCTCAAGACTGGTGCGGCCTACCTGCCTCTGGACCCGGGGCTACCCGGCTCGCGGCTGGATTTCATGGTCGACGATGCCGCGCCTCTCGCAGTCATCACCCACGCCGGACTCGCCCCCGGGCTGAGCAGGCACGGCCTGCCCCTGATCGATGTCGGTGACCTGGATTCTGTTGATCTGCAGGCGCATCCGTGCACGGCCTGGTCGGGGGCGGACCCCGACGATATCGCCTACATCATCTACACATCCGGCACCACCGGTGTGCCCAAAGGTGTGGCCATCAGCCACCACAACCTGACCCAGTTGATCATGTCCATGGACGCCGGCCTCCCTGCGCGGTCGCAACAGGTGTGGTCGCAATGGCATTCGTACGCATTCGACTTCTCGGTGTGGGAGATCTGGGGTGCCTTGCTGCGCGGCGGCCGACTGGTCATCGTGCCCGAAGACGTCGCCTGCTCGCCGACCGACTTTCATCGCCTGCTGCTGGCCCAACACGTCAACGTGCTCACTCAAACACCCTCTGCGATAGGAATGTTCGCTTCCGAGGGATTGGAATCGACCGCGTTGCTGATGGGCGGTGAGCCCTGCCCGGCCGAGGTGGTGGACCGGTGGGCGCCGGGGCGGTTGATGATCAACGCGTACGGCCCGACCGAGACCACCATCTATGTCGCGTTGAGCGCGCCGCTGACGGCGGGTTCGGGAGTGCCGCCAATCGGGTCCCCGGTGCCCGGGGCGGCGTTGTTCGTGCTCAATGAGTGGTTGCGCCCGGTGGCGCCCGGCGTGACGGGGCAGCTCTATGTCGCCGGCGCCGCAGTGGGATACGGGTATGTGCGCCGCGCAGGTCTGACGGCCTCGCGATTCGTGGCCTGCCCGTTCGGGGGACCCGGGTCACGCATGTACAGCACGGGCGATCTGGTGTTCTGGCGCGCCGACGGGCAACTGCAGTACGTGAGCCGCGCGGACGAGCAGGTCAAAGTCCGCGGGTACCGCATCGAGCCGGCTGAAGTTCAGGCAGCGCTGGCCGGACTGGATGCGGTGGACCAGGCGGTGGTAGTGGTCCGCGAAGACCGGCCCGGTGACAAACGTCTGGTGGCTTACGTCACTGAGTCGGCCGCCGGGGCCGCGGACCCGCGGGGGATACGCGCGACATTGGCGGAGCGGCTGCCGTCCTACATGGTGCCTGCCGCGGTGATCGCTCTGGACGCGCTGCCATTGACAATCAACGGCAAACTCGACATCGAGGCCTTGCCGGCGCCGTATCAAGTCGATGCCGATCACTACCGCGCCCCGGCCACGCCGATCGAAGAGATCCTGTCCGGCATCTACGCTCATGTGCTCGGTGTCGAGCGGGTCGGTGTCGACGAGTCGTTCTTCGACCTCGGTGGCGACTCGCTGTTGGCCATGCGGGTGGTCGCCGCGATCAATGGTGCCCTCAATGCCGGTCTTGCGGTCCGCACCCTCTTCGATGCGCCGGCGATCACCCAGCTGGCGCCCCGTATCGGTGTGGGTGGCGGCCGGTTGATGCCGCTGGCGGCGCTCCCGCGGCCCGCCGAAATTCCGTTGTCGTTTGCGCAGAACCGGCTGTGGGTCATCGATCAATTCCAAGGACCTTCTGCGATTTACAACATCCCGGTCGCGTTGCGGTTGCGCGGGCGGCTGGATGTCGAGGCGTTGGGTGCGGCGCTGACCGACGTGATTGGCCGTCACGAAAGCCTGCGTACGGTGTTCTCCTCGGTCGAGGGCGTGCCCCGGCAGACGGTCATTGCGCTCGAGCGGGCCGACTTCGGCTGGCACGTGGTAGATGCAACCAGCTGGTCGGCGGACCGGCTGACCGAGGCGATAGCTGCCACGGCGCGCCACAACTTCGACCTGGCGGTCGAACTCCCTTTGCGCGCTGTTCTTTTCAATGTTGCCGACCAGGACAACATCCTGGTGGTGGTGGTACACCACATCGCCGGTGACGGCTGGTCGGTCGGCGTGCTGGCGGCCGACCTGGGTGTGGCCTATGCCGCCCGGTGCGCCGGGCACGCTCCGGACTGGGTTCAATTGCCTTTGCAGTACGCCGATTACACGCTCTGGCAGCGCGAGATCCTCGGCGACCTGGCCGATGCGGACAGTCCGATGGCGGGTCAGGTGCGCTACTGGGAACAGGCGCTGGCCGGGCTGCCGCCGCGCGTGGAGTTGCCCACCGACCGGCCTTACCCGCTGGTGGCCGAGCACCGCGGCGACCAGGTTGTGCTCGAATGGCCGGCCGCGCTGGCGCGGCGGGTGCGCGAAGTTGCGGGGGCTTGTGGCGCGACCAGTTTCATGGTGGTTCAGGCCGCGCTGGCCGTGCTGCTGTCGAAACTCAGTGGCAGTCGCGATGTGGCGGTGGGGTTTCCGATCGCCGGTCGCGGTGATCCGGCTCTGGACGCGGTGGTGGGATTTTTCGTCAACACCTTGGTGTTGCGGGTCGACCTCGGCGGGAATCCCACCTTCGCTGACCTGCTCGCCCAGGTGCGAGAGCGCAGCCTGGCCGCCTACGAACACCAGGACGTGCCGTTCGAGGTGCTGGTCGACCGCCTCAATCCGCCCCGCTCACTGACGCATCACCCGCTGATCCAGGTGATGCTGGCCTGGCAGAACAACATCGCCCCCCACCTCGGCCTGAGTGATCTCCAGGTCTCTCCGATCGCCGTCGAAACCCACACGGCCCGAATGGATTTGATGTTTTCTCTGGCCGAGCGTCTGTACCGGCGCCGGTGAGCTCACCGGGATCGGTGGGACCGTCCGCTTCCGCACCGACGTGTTCGATACGGACACCATCGTCGCACTGGCCGGATGGTTGCAGACGGTGTTGGTTGCCGTCACGAACCACCCGAAACAGCCGTTGTCATCGCTAGATCTCGTTGCATCCGGTGAGCAGGCCCGGCTGAGCCGCTGGGGAAACCGCGCGGTGCTGACCCAGCCCGCACCCCCGGCCGTGTCGATTCCGGAGGCGTGGGCGGCGCAGGTGGCGCGAACCCCGGCTTCAGTGGCGTTGACGTGTGGGCAGCGCGCGTGGACCTACCGCGAACTCGACCTGGCATCAAACCAGTTGGCGCACCATCTGTCTGCGCGCGGCGCTCATGCCGGGGCAATTGTGGCACTGGTGTTTTCGCGTTCCGCGGAAGCGATCGTTGCGATGCTGGCAGTGCTCAAAGCCGGCGCCGCCTACCTGCCGATCGACCCGGCACTGCCGCAGGCGCGGATCGGTTTCATGCTGGCCGACGCCGCGCCGGTCGCCGCGGTCACCACCGCGGAGCTGGTCGACCGGCTCGAGGTGCACGGCGTGCCCGTCATCGATGTTGCCGCCCCGGACGTCCAGGCTTGTCCGGTCACGGCGCGACCGATGCCGGCTCCCGACCATCTCGCCTACCTGATCTACACCTCGGGCACCACGGGCATGCCGAAAGGCGTTGCCATCACTCACCACAACGTCACCCAGCTGTTACAGGTCACCGGATTCTTCGGTCCCCGCAAACAGAATGCCGGCGCGACGATTACATTCTCGGCAACCCAGTGGCACTCGTACTCGTTCGACGTCTCGGTGTGGGAGATCTGGGGCGCGCTGTTGCGCGGCGGGCGGTTGGTGATCGTGCCGGAGGACGTGGCGGCCTCGCCCGACGACTTCCACGACCTGCTGACCGCCGAGCACATCGATGTGCTCACGCAAACGCCCTCCGCGGTCGGCATGTTGCCGGTTGAGGGACTCGAATCGACCGCGTTGGTGGTGGGCGGTGAGGCCTGCCCGCCCGAGCTGGTAAGTCGGTGGGCGCCCGGACGGGTGGTCATCAATGCCTACGGCCCCACGGAGACCACGGTGTATGCGGCGATGAGTCCACCGTTGCAACCGGATTCGGGGCCACCGCCGATCGGGTCCCCGGTGTCGGGCTCGGCGCTGTTCGTGCTGGACCCATGGTTGCGTCCGGTGCCGGCCGGGGTGGTCGGCGAGCTCTACGTGGCGGGGCGGGGAGTGGGGGTCGGGTACTGGCTTCGGACCGGCTTGACCGCGACCCGGTTCGTCGCGTGCCCGTTCGGTATACCCGGATCACGCATGTATCGCACCGGCGATCTCGTGCGTTGGCGCGGCGATGGACAGCTCGATTACCTCGGCCGCGCCGACGAGCAGGTCAAGATCCGCGGATACCGCATCGAGCTGGGCGAGGTACAGGCGGAGCTTGTCGCGATCGACGGCGTCGAACAGGCGGTGGTGGTCGCACGTGAGGACCGTCCCGGCGACAGGCGCCTGGTGGGTTACCTCACCGGATCACCCGACCTGGCGCGCGTGCGTGTCACGCTGGCTCAGCGGTTGCCGTCGTACATGATGCCGGCTGCCCTGGTGCCGCTGAATGCGTTGCCGCTCACGGTGAACGGCAAACTCGACTTCCGCGCGCTGCCCGCGCCGGAATATCAGGACGTTGACCGCTACCGGGCGCCCGACGGCGCCATCGAGGAGATCCTGGCCGTCATCTACGCCGAGGTCCTCGGGCTGGACCGGGTCGGAGTCGACGAACCGTTCTTCGATCTGGGCGGTGACAGCATCCTGGCGATGCAGGTCGTGTCGCGGGCCCGCGCAGCCGGCGTGATGTGCAGGCCGCGGGATATTTTTGTCGAGCAGACGGTCGCCGGTGTGGCCCGGGTCGCCGGTCTCGCCGAGAGTGGTGCTGACGTCATCGACGAGGGCATCGGAGAATTGGTGCCCACACCGATCATGCGCTGGCTGGGCAGCCACAGCGGCGCGGTGGATCAGTTCAACCAGACGATGGTGTTTCAGGCACCGGTCGGCGTCACCGAAGCCGACGTCGTGACGGTACTGCAGGCCCTGATCGACCGGCACCCGATGCTGCGGCTCAGGGGCCAGGGTGACGGCTGGTGGGTGCCCGAACCGGGAGCGGTGGATGCCGGCAGCTGTCTGCAGCGGGTGGCTGAACTGACGCCGAAGACGTTGGTGGAAGCCAGGTCCCGGTTGAATCCGATGGCCGGCCGGATGCTGTCCGGACTGTGGTCAGCCCAGGCCGGCCAGTTGGCATTGGTCATTCATCACCTGGCCGTCGACGGCGTGTCATGGCGGATCCTGCTGGAAGACCTCAACACGGCGTGGGCTCAGCGGCTCGACGGGCGTGACGTGGCGCTGCCCCCGACGGGCACGTCGTTTCGGCGGTGGGCGGCGCTGCTGTACGAGCGCGCCCACGTTCCGTCGGTGGTTGACACAGCCGATGCGTGGCGGCAGGTGCTGGCAGTTCCCGCCGCGCTGCCAGCGGTGCGCCCCGACGGGGACACGTTGGCCACCGCCGGGCACTTGTCGGCGTCGTTGGACACCGAGGCCACCCGGATGTTGCTCGGTGCGGTGCCGGCGGCGTTTCACGCTGGGGTGCAAGACATTCTGTTGATCGCATTCGGGTTGGCCTGGGCGGAGTTTGCCCGATCCACCAGAGTCGCGGGCGCGCCGATCGTCGTCGACGTCGAGGGACACGGACGCCACGACGACATCGCACCCGCGATGGATTTGTCGCGCACGGTGGGCTGGTTCACCACCAGATACCCCGTGGTCCTGGCGGTGGGCGGGCCGGACTGGGCCCAGGTGGTGGCCGGCGACGCGCCGCTGGGGGCGGTGATCAAAGACGTCAAAGAACAGCTGCGCAGCGCGCCGCATCCGCTGACGTACGGTCTGCTGCGCTACCTCAACACCGATGTCGATGCTGACCGGACCCGAGCCGGCAATCGGTTTCAACTACCTCGGCCGCCTGGGCGCCGCGGCGACGTCCGCCGGCCGCGGCTGGTCCCTGGGTCCCCGCCTCGCCGACAGCAACGCGGGGCTGCCCATGGCGCTGATGCACACCGTCGAGGTCAATGCCCTCACCGTCGACACCGACGCCGGTCCGCAACTGCATGCGGACTGGATGTGGGCGCCCTCGGCCCTCGATGAGGCCCAGGTAAAACGGCTGAGTCGCTTGTGGTTTGAAGCTCTGGCCGGCATCTGCACGCATGTGCGCGGCGGTGGGGGCGGGCTGACCCCGTCGGATATCACGCCTGCCCGGTTGAGTCAGCAGCAGATCGACGAACTGCAGGCAGCAGTACGCCATCGCGGACGTGCTGCCGCTGACCCCGGTGCAGCAGGGGCTGCTGTTTCACGCCGGCACCGCCGGAGGCGATGTATACGCGGTGCAGCTGGATTTCGCGGTGGTCGGCGCGCTCGACCCCGAACGGCTGCGCGATGCGGTACAGACCGTGGTCACCCGGCACCCACAGCTGGCGGCCCGCTTTCACGAGGACGAGCCGGTGCAGATCGTCCCCGCCGATCCCGCTCTGCCGTGGCAGTACCTGGAGCTCGAGTCCGATGAGCAGATCGAGCAGGTGTGTGCCGCCGAGCGGGCCGCGGTGTGCGACCTGGCCGATCCGCCGGCCTTCCGGGCGGTATTGATCCGGACCGGCGAACACCGGCACCGGTTTGTGCTGACCAATCACCACATCGTCGTCGATGGCTGGTCGATGCCGATCCTGCTGCGGGAGATCTTCGCCAGTTATCACGGTCAGCGGTTGCCTGCGGCCGGGGCGTATCGGCGGTTCGTGACCTGGCTGGCCGACCGGGACCGTGCGGCCGCCCAGGCAGCCTGGCGCCAGGTGTTGACCGGCTTTGACACCCCCACGCTGGTGGGCCTACCGGGCCGGTCCGGGCCCGGACCGCGACGCGCTACCTTGTTCCGGGTGCCCGCCGCCACCACAGGGCCCTGCACGAGCTGGCGCGCGTGTGTCACACCACCGTCAATATCGTTCTGCAGGGCGCGTTTTCGCAGCTGTTGATGGGTCTGACCGGTCACCGTGATGTCGTCTTCGGCACCACCGTCTCGGGTCGGCCGGCCGAGGTGGTCGGGGCCGACTCGATGGTGGGTTTGTTCATCAACACGGTGCCGGTGCGCGCGATCATCACGGCGGAGACCACTACCTCGGACCTGCTTGCTCAGCTACACGGTGCCCACAACGACACCCTCGAGCATCAGCATCTGGCGCTCAGTGAGATCCACCGAATCACCGGCCGCGACATACTCTTCGACAGCTTGTTCGTCTACCAGAACTTTCCCATCGATACCGCAGCGCTGTCAGACGCTGAAGGGTTGACCATCTCGGAGATGTCCAGGCACGACTACAACCACTATCCGCTGACAATCCAGGCCCTGCCCGGCCCCGAACTGGGACTGCGCGTCGAATTCGACACCGACGTGTTCGACGCCGCCGCCGTTGACGCGCTGATCGGGCGGTTCGAGCGGGTGCTGGTGGCGATGACAGCCGACCCGGGCCGGCGGTTGTCGTCGGTGGATGTGCTTGATGACGGTGAGCACGCTCGGCTCGCGGAGTGGGGTAACCGGGCGGTGTTGAGTCGTCCAGCGCCCGCGGCGGCGTCGATTCCGGTGCTGTGGGCCGCTCAGGTCGCGCGCACACCCGAGGCGGTAGCGCTGCGTTTCCAGGGTGACTCGAGGACCTATCGGGAGGTCGACGACACTGCGAACCGGGTCGCACACCTGCTGGCCGGCTACGGCGCAGGTCCGGGAACGTTTGTGGCGCTGCTGTTTCCACGTTCGGACCAGGCAATTTCGGCGATTCTGGGAGTGCTGAAGACGGGGGCGGCCTATCTGCCGATCGACCCGGCGCTGCCGGTGGCCCGGATTGCGTTCATGCTCGGAGACGCCGCCCCGGTCGCCGCGTTGACCACCGCGGCGCTGGCCGACCGGATCGACGGGCAGGACCTGCCGGTCATTGATGTTGACAACTGTGCGGCGCCCGTCGCCCAACCGGACACCGTGTCACCTGGGCCGGGCCCCGATGACATCGCCTACCTCATCTACACCTCGGGCACCACCGGTGTCCCGAAAGGTGTTGCCGTCACCCATCGCAACGTCACACAGCTGCTCGGCTCACTCGGCGCCGACCTGCAACCGGCGGGGACGGGTCTGGTCGCAGTGGCATTCACTGGCCTTCGATGTGTCGGTGTGCGAGATCTTCGGTGCCTTGTTATCCGGTGGGCGCCTGGTGGTGGTGCCCGAGTCGGTGACCCGTGCGCCTGAAGAATTTCACGCCCTGCTGGTCGCTGAACAGGTCACTGTGCTGAGCCAGACGCCGTCGGCGTTCTATGCGCTGCAAACGGCTGACGGATTATCGCGCCCACTCGGGCAGCGGCTGCGACTCGACACTGTGTTGTTCGCCGGGGAAGCGCTGGAACCCCAACGCCTTCGGGCGTGGCTGAAGAATCACCCGGGCTTACCGCGCCTAGCTGAACCTGTACGGCACCACCGAGACGACGGTGCACGCCTCGCTACGGCAGCTCGCCGCCGGCGATGCCGACGGTACGGCCAGCCCCATCGGTGTGCCGTTGAGTCATCTCGGCTTCTTCGTGCTGGACGGCTGGTTGCGTCCGGTGCCGCCGGGGGCGGTGGGGGAGTTGTATGTGGCCGGTAGCGCTGTGGGAGTGGGATATTGGCGTAGGGCGCCGCTGACGGCGTCGCGGTTCGTGGCGTGTCCGTTCGGTCGGCCCGGGGCACGCATGTACCGCACCGGGGACCTGGTGTCGTGGGGCGGTGACGGTCAGCTGCGTTATATGGGGCGCGCCGACGAACAGGTCAAGATCCGCGGGTATCGCATCGAACTCGGCGAGATACAGAACGCGCTGCTGGACTGCCCCCAGGTCGACCAAGCCGTTGCAACCGTGCAGCACAACGGCACCGGAGGCGCCCACCTCGTCGCCTACATCACCCTGGCGCACCACACCGCAGCGCAGCGGGACGCCGAGCGAGACGCCGACATCGTCGAACAGTGGCAACACCTCTACGACGACCTGTACGGCGCCCCGGCCGGCGGTCGAATCGCCGCGCCGGAATTCGGCATGGATTTTCGCGGCTGGAACAGCAGCTACACCGGTGCCCCCATCCCCGTCGAGCAGATGCAGGAATGGCGTTCGGCCACGGTGGATCGGGTCCTGGCCCTGCAGCCGCGGCGCGTGCTGGAGATCGGCGTCGGCTCGGGGCTGGTGCTGTCCCAGGTCGGCCCGCACTGCGAAGAGTATGTCGCCACCGACATGTCGGAGATCGCCGTCGGCAACCTCGCCCGCGCGCTGGAACAGATCCCGTGGCGTGACCGCGTCCGGCTGCTCGCCCAACCCGCCCACGTGACAGCGGGACTGCCGCACAACCACTTTGACACCATCATCCTCAACTCGATCATCCAGTATTTCCCGAACGCGGAATATCTCACCGACGTCATCGACAACGCGGTGGACCTGCTGGCCTCAGGCGGCGCACTGTTCATCGGCGACGTCCGCAACCACAGCCTGCAGGGCGCGTTCCACACGTCGGTTGCGCTTGCAGATCCCACCTCCGATACCGCCGAGATCCGCAGGCGGGTCCGCCGCGCCATTGTCAGCGAATCCGAATTACTGCTGTCCCCAGAGTTTTTCACCACTTGGGCAGCCGGCCACCCGTCGGTAGCCGGGCTCGACATCCAACTGAAACGCGGGTCGGCCGACAACGAACTCACCCGGTACCGCTACGACATCGTCGTCCACAAGACTCCGACACCGGTACGGTCACTGGCCACCACACCCACCTGGGCGTGGCGCGACCGTGCGGCGTTGCGGGCCCGGTTGATGTCCGATCGTCCTGCCGCAGTGCGCATCACCGACATCCCCCGTACCGGACTGATCACCGACGTCCAGACCGAGCAGGCCCTCGTCGCGGCGCTGCCGCCGGCCGACACGGCGGCCGAGCGCCGTGCGGAAAGCGTTACCCCCGAACAACTGCATCGCCTCGCCGCAACCGCCGGATACCACGTAGCGGTCACCTGGGGCGCACAACCCGGCACCGTGGACGCCGTTTTCCTGACCGACACAGCACCGCTGACCGACGTATACCTGCCCGCCGACGGACCCCCACGGCGCACCGCCCACGCCAACGACCCGCACACCAACAGCACGATCAACGCGGTGCGCCAGCAGTTGAGCGCGCGGCTGCCCGGCTACATGGTGCCGGCGCAGGTCGTGCTGCTCGACGAATTCCCGCTGACGACCTCGGGCAAGCTGGACCGAAAGTCCTTGCCGGCACCGGAATATCACGACGCGCAACGCTACCGGGCCCCGGCCGGCGCGGTCGAGGAGATCCTGGCCGGTATCTATGCCCAGGTGTTGGGGCTGGAGCGGGTCGGGGTGGACGAAGCGTTCTTCGAGCTGGGCGGCGACAGCATCTTGTCGATGCAGGTGGTCGCGCGGGCGCGCGCGGCCGGGGTGGTCTGCAAGCCCCGCGATATTTTCGTGGAACAGACCGTTGCCGGAGTGGCCAGAGTCGCTACGGTCACCGACGGTGCGGGCGGCGTGGCCGACGACGGCATCGGGCCGGTTCCGGCCACCCCGATCATGTGGTGGTGGCGAAGCCTCGACGGCTGCATCGACCAGTTCAGTCAGACGATGGTGCTGCAGGCTCCCGCCGGTGTCGCCGAGGCCGATGTCGTCGTGGTGCTGCAGGCCTTGCTGGACGGGCACCCCATGCTGCGGCTACGAGTCGAGGAACACGGTTCGGGGCAATGGTCGCTCACGGTGCCCGATCCGGGTTCGGTGGATGCAGCGAGTTGCCTGCACGTGGTGGACGTGTGGTCCGATGAGGCGCTGCCGGCGGCCCGGTCGCGGTTGCGGCCGGCCGCAGGGGTGATGCTCAGCGCACTGTGGGTGGCTGATGCCCGGCAGCTGGTGCTGCTGATTCACCACCTGGCCGTGGACGGCGTATCGTGGCGAATTCTGCTCAGCGACTTCGTCATCGCATGGGCCCAGCACAACCACGGGCAGCCGGTGGCGTTGCCGGAGGGGGGCACGTCGTTTCGGCGGTGGGCGTCGCTGCTGGACGAGTATGCGCGCCGAGCGGTCGTGGTCGACCAGGCGGCCACGTGGCGGCGGGTGCTCGCGACCCCCGCCGTGTTGCCGGCGGTCCGCCCCGACGTGGACACCCTGGCCACCGCCGGTCACCTGTCGTTGTCGCTGGATGCCGAGACCACCCGCATGCTGCTGGGTCCGGTGCCGGCGGCGTTTCATGCTGGCGTGCAAGACATCCTGTTGATCGCCTTCGGGCTGGCTTGGGCGAATTTCACCGGATCCATCGGCGGCGCCATCGGGATTGACGTCGAGGGCCACGGACGCCACGAGGAAGTCGCGGCGGATATCGACCTGTCCCGGACTGTGGGGTGGTTCACCACCAAGTACCCGGTCGCAATGGCGTTGGGCAAACTGGACTGGGTGCAGGTGGTCGCCGGTGACGCGGCGCTGGGGGCGGTGATCAAGGACGCCAAGGAACAGCTGCGCGCCCTACCGCATCCCCTGACCTTCGGCGTGCTGCGTTACCTGAATGCCGATGTCGAACTGTCCGGCCCGGACCCGTCGATCGGATTCAATTACCTTGGCCGGCTGGGCAATTCGACGGTCCAGACGGTCGGTGACGGGTGGCGGCCGGTGCCGGGCGGGTTGTCGTCCGACGGATCCACCGGCGCTGTCTCGATGCCGTTGATGCACACGGCGGAGGTCAACGCCGGCACCCTCGACGCCGGGGACGGGCCGCACCTGCAGGCCAATTGGACGTGGGCGCCGTCGGCACTGAATGAGGCGCAGATCAGTCAGCTGAGCCAACTGTGGTTCGACGCCCTGGCCGGCGTATGCGCGCACGTGCGAGGCGGTGGGGGCGGCCTGACGCCGTCGGATATCGCCCCCGCCCGATTGAGCCAGCAGCAGATCAACGAGCTGGAGCGGCAATACCGCATCGCTGATGTGTTGCCGCTGACCCCGCTGCAGCAGGGCCTGCTCTTTCACGCCGGTACGGCGGCCGACGACGTGTATGCGGTGCAACTGAATTTCACCGTGACCGGGGCCCTTGATCCCGAGCGCCTGCGCGATGCGGTGCAGACCGTGGTTGCCCGGCATCCGCACCTGGCGGCCGTGTTCAGCCAACAATCCGACGAGCCGGTGCAGATCATCCCGGCCGATCCGGAAGTGCCCTGGCAGTACCTGGAGCTAGAGACCGTTGAGCAGGTCGAGCGGATGTGTGCCGCCGAACGCGCCGCGGTGTGCGACCTGAGCAATCCGCCGGTCTTCCGGGCGGCGTTGATCCACACTGGGCAGGACCAGCACCGGTTTGTCCTCACGAATCACCACATCGTGGTCGACGGCTGGTCGCTACCGATCCTGCTGCGGGAGATCTTCGCCAGCTATCACGGGCAGCCGATGGCCGCTCCCGTGGCATACCGCCGGTTCGTGACCTGGCTGGCTGATCGAGACCTCGCGGCTGCCAGGGCGGTCTGGCGTGAGCTGCTGGACGGCTTCGACGTCCCGACACTGGTCGGTCCCCGAGACGAGCTGCGATCGGGGCGGCGAGGCGTTGTCACGTTTGCGTTGCCTGCCGAAATCACGGCGGCAGTCGGCGAATTGGCGCGCTCCCGCCATACCACCGTCAACATCGTGCTGCAGGGGGCGTGGGCGCAGCTGCTGATGTGGCTGACCGGCCGCCACGACGTCGTCTTCGGGACCGCGGTCTCCGGTCGGCCGTCCGAGGTGCCGGGTGCGGAAACGATGGTGGGACTGTTGATCAACACAGTGCCGGTGCGCGCCACCATCACCGCGGCCACCACCACCGCGGACCTGCTCGACCGGTTGCAGGGCGCCTACAACGACACCCTTGAGCATCAGCACCTGGCGCTCAGTGAAATTCACCGCCTCACTGGCCAGAATCTGCTGTTCGACACGCTTTTCGTGTACGAGAACTACCCGATCGACACTGGCGTGCTGCTCGGTGCCCACGAGTTGGGCGTTACGGAGAGCGCCAGCCGCGACTTCACCCACTACCCGTTGACAATTCGGGTCCTGCCGGGCCCCGAATTGGGCCTCCGCGTGGAATTCGATGCCGATGTGTTCGAAACCGAGGACGTCAATACACTGATCGGCGGTTCGAGCGAGTGTTGGCGGCGATGACCGCCGACCCGGCGCGAAGGTTGTTCTCGGTAGACGTGCTCGAAGGACAGTGAGCATGCCCGGCTCGCGCAGTGGGGTAACCGAGCGGTATTGGCGCAACCGGATTCCGTGACGGTCTCGATTCCGGTGTTATGGGCTGCTCAGGTTGCGCGTACCCCCGAGGCGGTAGCGGTGTGCGGCGAAGGCACCCAATGACCTATGGCGAACTGGATGACACCGCGAATCGGGTTGCGCAGCTCTTGGCCGGGCACGGTGTCGGCCCTGGAACAGTTGTGGCTCTTCTTTTTTCGAGGTCAGCACAGGCGATAGCGGCGATTCTGGCGGTGCTAAAGACAGGGGCGGCCTATCTGCCGATTGATCCGGCGTCTGCCGGCGGCGAGGATCACGTTCATGCTCGAAGACGCCGCCCCTTGGCCGCGGTGACCACGCCGTGGTTGGCTGACCAGCTCGACGGGCTCGCCGGTGTGGTGATCGATATCAACGACTCCGGCCTTGACGAATACCAAGGCGTGGTGCCATGCCGACCCCGATGACATCGCCTACCTCATCTACACCTCTGGTACTACCGGAGTTCCTAAAGGGGTGGCCATACCCACCACAACGTGACCCGCATCCTGAGTCGTTGGTGGCGACCCTGCCGCGCCCCGGGAGTATGGCGCAGTGTCATTCCCTGGCCTTCGACGTCTCGGCGTCGGAGATCTTCGGTGCGCTGTTGTCCGGGGGCGGCTGGTGGTGGTGCCCGAATCGGTGGCCCGCTCGCCGAAGGACCTCCATGCCTTATTGGTTGCCGAACAGGTCGGCGTGTTGAGCCAAACCCCCTCTGCGTTTTAAGCGCTTCAACGCCGACGGCGCTCAGGCCGAGTCGAGACTTCGATCAGCGTTCCATACGGTGGTGGCCGGTGGTGAGGCCTGAACCGGCCAAGTCTGGTGGATCGGCTGGGCGCCCCGGGTCTACCGCGGTGATCAACCTTACGGCCCCACCGAGACCACGGTGTACGCCGCGATCAGGGGATCTCGCTGACACTCGAAGGTCCGGCTGTGGGCCGATCGGTTTGCCGCTGACCGGCAGCGGCCTGTTCGTGCTGGACGGGTGGTTGCGGCCGGTGCCGCCGGGCGTGGTGGGTGAGCTGTACGTCGCCGGAGACGGGGCTCGGGGTCGGGTATTGGACGTCGTCCGGGACTGACGGCGTCGCGTTTCTGGCATGCCCGTTCGGCGCGGGACGCCGGGAACACGCATGTATCGCACTGGGGACCTGGTGTGCTGGGGCGCTGACGGGCAGCTGCGGTATCTGGGGCGGGCGGACCAACAGGTCAAGATCCGCGGGTACCGCATCGAATTGGGTGAGGTGCGCTCGGCACTGGCCGGGCTGTAGCGGGGTGGACCAGGCGGTCGTGATCGTCCGCGAAGACAATCCCGGTGACAAGCGGCTCGTGGGATATTTGACCGGTGCGGTGTGGTACGATGCGGCCGCGGCGCGGCATGCGCTGGCCGTCACGGCTGCCGGCGTATATGATTCCGGCCGCGCTCATGGTGGTCGATGCGATGCCGATGACGGTCAACGGCAAACTGGATTTCGCGCCTTGCCGAACCGGATACACCGTGGTGGCAATCTCGCGCTCCCGCCAACGCCGCTTCAGGAGATCGTCGCCGGTATTGTTGCCCGGATATCGGGTTGTGAGCGCGTCGGTGTTGATGAGTCGTTTTTCGAGCTGGGCGGGGATTCGTTGTCGGCGATGCGTGTGGTCGCCGCCATCAACACCGCCCTTGATTCTCGGCTCCGGTGCGAGCTGTTTTTGCTGCGCCGACGGTGGCGCGCTGGCGAGCCCGTATCGGTTCGGCAGGGCTGGGCGGGACCCGGTGCCGTTGGCCGCCATCAACGGCCCGCGGCGATTCCGTTGTCGTTCGCGCAGAGCCGCCTGTGGTTTCTGCACCAATTTCATGGCCTCTCAGCGGTATACAACATGGCGGTGGCGTTGCGGCTGCGCGGGCGACTTGACGTGATCGCGCTTGGTGCCGCGTTGGTTGACGTGGTCGCCCGTCACGAGAGCCTGCGCACGGTATTCGCGATGTCTGACGGGATACCCCACCAGGTGGTCGTACCGGTCGAACACGCCGAGGTGGGCTGGTGCACCGTGGATGCGACGGCATGGCCGGCCGTACGGCTCACCGAGGCCATCGCAGCGACGGGACGTCACGCTTTTGACCTGACAAGCGAGATTCCGCTGCGTGCACAGCTTTTCGCGGCCGCGGCGGACGAGCACGTGCTCACGATCGTGGTGCACCATATCGCCGGGGACGGCTGGTCGGTGGCTCCGTTGGCGCGCGACCTGGGGGTGGCCTACGCGGACCGCCGCGCGGGACAGCTCACCGCAATGGGCGGCGCTGCCGGTGCAGTATGCCGATTACACGCTGTGGCAACGGCAGAGCCTCGGTGACCCGGCGGATCCGTCCAGTCGGCTGGCCGAACAGCTGGGATTCTGGGAAGACACGCTGGCCGGTCTGCCCGAACGGGTGCAGCTGCCTACCGATCGCCCTTACCCAACGGTCGCTGACTATCGCGGTGCCAGTGTGGTGGTGGACTGGCCGGCGCAGGTGCAGCGACAGGTGCGCGATCTGGCCCGCGCGCACCATGCCACCGGGTTCATGGTGGTGCAGGCGGCCCTGGCGGTGCTGCTGGCCAAGCTCAGCTCGAGTTGTGATGTCGCGGTTGGGTTTCCGATCGCCGGTCGCAGTGATCCAGCACTGGATGATCTGGTGGGATGCTTCGTCAACACCCTGGTGCTGCGCGTCGACCTGGATCGGGACCCGACGGTTGGCGAGCTGCTGAACCAGGTGCGCGAGCGCAGTCTGGCCGCCTACGAACACCAGGACGTGCCTTTCGAGCTCCTTGTCGAGCGGGTCAACCCCACCCGATCACTGTCCCACCACCCACTGATCCAGGTGCTGTTGGCCTGGCAGAACAACGTCCTCCCGCGCTCCACTCTGGGCGATCTGCAAGTCGATCCCCTGCCCGTCGATACCCACACGGCCCGAATGGATCTGGCGTTTTCGCTCGCCGAGCGCTTCACCGATACCGGTGAACCCGCCGGCATCGGCGGGTCAGTGGAATTCCGCACCGACGTCTTCGACGCGGCCACCATCGAAACCCTCGTCGAGCGACTGCAGCGCGTTCTGCAGGCCATGACGGCCGACCCGAACGCGCCGGTGTCGTCGGTACATCTGCTCGATCCCGCCGAACGCACCCGACTCAACGAGTGGGGCAACCGCAGGGCGTTGACCCAACCTGCACCCGCGAACACATCGATCCCGGTTGCCCTGGCCGCCCAGGTCGCGTGCACCCCAGATGCCGAGGCACTGACCTGTAACGGGCGATCGGTGACGTACCGGCAGTTCGATGAGGCGTCAAACCGGTTGGCGCATGCACTGGTCCAACAGGGCGCGGCGCCGGGCACCTGCGTGGCACTGCTGTTCGGCCGGTGCAGCGAAGCGATCGTGGCGATAGCGGCGGTGCTCAAAACCGGCGCCGCGTATCTGCCGATCGATCCGGCGTTGCCAGCCTCGCGGGTCGGGTTCATGCTCGAGGAGGCCGCCCCCGTCGCCGCCGTATCCGCAGCGGGACTGGCCGACCGACTGGACGCATACGATCTGACGGTTGTCGATATCGATGACCCCGACGTCGCGGCCCATCCCGCAACAGCCCTGCCGGCACCGTCGGCGCAGGACATCGCGTACGTCATCTACACCTCCGGTACCACCGGCGTGCCCAAAGGCGTTGCCATCACTCATCACAACGTCACACAACTGGTGGCGTCGCTGGATGACTCGCTGCCGCCCGGCGGGGTCTGGGCCCAGTGCCATTCGTATGCCTTCGACGTTTCGGTGTGGGAGATCTGGGGTGCGCTGTTGCGCGGCGCCCGGCTGGTGGTGGTACCCGAGGACGTGATGGCCTCACCCACCGACCTCCACGACCTGCTGGTCTCCGAACACGTCAGTGTGCTCGACCTGAGTCCATCTGCGGCTCAGGTACTTTCGCCGCAAGGTCTGGAATCCCTGGCGCTGGTGGTCGGTGGCGAAGCCTGCCCGGCCGCGGTGGCGGACCAATGGGCCGCCGATGGCCGGTTGATGATCAACGCCTACGGCCCGACCGAGACGACGGTCGACGCCGCGAGAAGTGGACCGCTGACAGGCGGCGTGCCGCCGATCGGATCACCGGTGTCGGGAGCGGCGTTGTTCGTGCTGGACGAGCGGTTGCGCCCGGTCCCCGCCGGAGTGGTGGGGGAGCTGTATATCGCGGGACATGGTGTCGGCGTCGGATATTGGCGCCGAACGGCATGGACGGCTTCGCGGTTTGTGGCGTGCCCCTTCGGCGGCCCGGGAACACGGATGTACCGCAGCGGGGACCTTGCCTATTGGGGCGCCGACGGGCAGTTGCGGTACGTCGGGCGCGCCGACGAGCAGGTCAAGATCCGCGGCTACCGCGTCGAACTCGGCGAGGTGCACGCGGCGCTCGCCGCCATCGACGGGGTCGATCAAGCGGTGGTGATTGCCCGCGAAGACCGCCCCGGGGACACGCGCTTGGTGGCTTACCTCACGGGGACAGCGGACCCGGCGCAGGCGCGTGCGGAGTTGGCCGGCCGGCTGCCGTCGTACCTGGTACCCGCCGCGGCGGTCGCCATCGATGCAATCCCGTTGACGGTCAACGGTAAACTCGATACTCGCGCCCTGCCCGCACCCGACTACCGCGACGCCGCGCAGTACCGCGCCCCTGCCACCCCGGTCGAAGAAGTCATTGCGGCCGGCTACGCGGAAGTTCTCGGCCTGCAAAGGGTCGGCGTCGAGGAATCGTTCTTCGACCTGGGGGGCGACAGCATCTCGGCAATGCGGGTGATCGCCGCGATCAACAACGCCCTGAACGTCCAGCTCACCGTGCGCAGCCTGTTCGACACACCCACGGTAAAAGGGTTGAGCCGGTTGGTGGGCAGCGAAGCGGCCGGCGATCCGCGCTACGCCGCCGTGCACGGGCACGCCCACAGCGAGGTATACGCACGCCATTTGACGCTGGACAAGTTCATCGACGCGGTGACGCTGGATGTTGCTCCGAGTCTGCCAGGCCCGAGCGCCGAGGTGCGGGCCGTGCTACTGACCGGGGCGACCGGTTTTGTCGGGCGCTACCTGCTCCTGGAGTGGCTGCAGCAACTGGAACTCATCGACGGCAAACTGATCTGCCTGGTGCGGGCGCAATCCGACCAGGAGGCGCGGCGGCGCCTGGACGAGACCTTCGACAGCGGCGACCCGCAACTGTTGCGGCTTTATCAGGAACTGGCCGCCGATCGTCTGGAGGTGATAGCCGGTGACAAGGCCCAGATCGACCTGGGGCTGCAGCCGCACACGTGGCGGCGGCTCGCCGATACCGTTGACCTGATTGTGGATTCGGCGGCGGTGGTCAACGCTGCCTTGTCCTACCGCGAGCTGTTCGGGCCCAACGTGGTGGGTACCGCCGAACTGATCAGGCTCGCGGTCACAACGAAGCTCAAGGCCTATTCCTTCGTGTCCTCGGCCGACGTCGGACGACAAGTCGAACCGTCGAAATTCACCGAGGACGCCGATATCCGAGTGGTCAGCCCCAGCCGCGGCATCGCCGCCGACCCGGCAAACGGGTATGGCAACAGCAAGTGGGCCGGCGAGGTGTTGTTGCGTGAGGCCAACGACTTGTGCGGGCTCCCGGTCACCGTTTTCCGCTGCGGCATGATCCTGGCCGACACCACATTTGCCGGCCAACTCAACCTGTCGGACACCTTCAGCCGGATGGTGTTGAGCCTGGTGTCCACCGGCATCGCGCCGGCATCGTTCTACCAGACCGGCCCCGACGGCAACCGGCAACGCGCGCATTTCGACGGACTGCCCGTCAGTTTCGTCGCCGAGGCGATCATGACGCTCGGCGCCCAAGTCGTCGGCTCCTCAGTCACCGGTTTCCAGACCTACCACGTCATGAACCCGCACGATGACGGCATCGGACTCGACGAGTACGTCGATTGGCTGGTCGAGGCCGGTTACCCGCTACGGCGCATCGCCGACTTCGGTGAGTGGGTGCGGCAATTCGAGACAGCCCTGCGCGCGCTGCCGGAGAGGCTGCGCGGGTATTCCGTGCTGCCGATGTTGCTGAACCGCAATTCCGTAGATGTGCAGCCGCTTCAGCCGACCCACGGGTCGTACGCGCCGACAGATCGATTCCGCGCTGCGGTGCAGGAAGCCAAGATCGGTCCCGATAAGAACAACCCGGACATCCCGCACATCTCCGCGCCGATCATCGTCAAATACGCCACCGACCTCCGGTTGCTCGGACTGTTCGGTCAAGGAACACCGCCATGCTGACTTTGCTTCGTCCACACTGGGTCTCGATGACGATGAGCGTGTCACTGCTCGGCGCCGCGACGGTCCTCATCCTCTGGCAACCGCTGCTGGTCGGCCGGCTCGTCGATCGGGCGACCGCAGGCGCGCTGAATCTGGGTGCGGTACTGGTGGTGCTCGCGGTCCTGGTGTGTCAGCTTGCGCTGGAGGGCCTGGGGCACTTCCAGTTGGACCGGACCGGCGAAAAAATGGTGTTGCGGTTGCGCGCCGATTTCACCGATCACGTGGTGCGTCTACCGATCGGCCTCCTGGACCGGGGCCGCACCGGTGACCTCCTGACCCGCGGAACGAGCGACGCCAGTCAGTTGCGTGACATGCCACGCGCGGTAGGCGATATCGCCTTCGGAACGCTGACGCTGCTCGGTGCGAGTGCGTTCATGTTGTCGATTGACGCGGTCACCTTGTGCGTGGTGGTAGCGGTCATGGCAGTCGCGTTCGGTGCCGGAAGCCCGTTCTTGTCCCGGATCCAACGGCATTCACTGAATCGCCAAGTGGCGCTGAGTGACTACACGGCGGGGCTGGACCGAGTGCTGGGCGCGGCCCGCACGGTGAAGTTGTTCGGCGCCGAAGACCGGGAAGTGACGTTCATCGGCGTCAGCGCCGAGGCCGCCTACCGGTCGGGCGTTCGGGTTGCGTCGTCGACCGCCGTCAACATTCTGGCTATCCGGCTGGGTGTCACCGTCTCATTTCTGACCATCATGGTCATCGACGGGCGCCGGGTGGCTGACGGCGGCTTATCGGTAGGCCATTTCGTCAGTCTGTTTGCCTTCGCCATGTACGCGGTTTTCCCTATCACGGCCGGTTTTGCCGCACTCGCCACGTTCCGTACCGCCGCGGGGGCTTATCAACATCTCGTCGCCACCATGCGCGAGCTGCCCGAAGGCGATCCGCCACCACTGCCGAAGGGCGCCACCACGCCGTCAACGCCGCGACCGGAGGGCAAATCCGCGCCGCTGGTCGAATTCGACCACGTGTCGTTCTCGTACGGTTCGGGGGACGCTGTGCTCGACGACGTTTCCTTCACGCTCTGCCGAAATCAGATCACCGCCCTGATCGGGCCGTCCGGCGCTGGAAAATCGACCGTTCTCGCGCTGCTGTGCCGCTTTCACGACCCGGACGCCGGGACGGTTCGTTGGGAAGGCCAAGACATCCGCGCCATGCCCCTGCGGGACCTGCGCGGTCGGCTCGGGCTCCTGGAGCAGGACGCGCCGGTGCTGCACGGCACCATCCGTGACAACCTGCTCATCGCCGATCCCGACGCCAGCGACGACGACTTATGGCGTGTCCTCCGACAAGCGAACATCGCCGACGAAATCGCCCGTCTACCATACCAACTCGATAGCCCCGTGCAGGAGCGTGGTCGCAGCCTGTCCGGTGGCCAACGCCAGCGACTGGCCCTGGCCAGGGCGTTTCTGTCGCGGTCGCAGCTCATCCTGATGGACGAACCAACCTCGCATCTCGACCGAGCCAATGAGTACGACGTCATGGCCAATCTGCTGGATGCCCGCGGGCAGCGCAGCCTGCTGGTGGTTGCTCACCGGCTCTCCACCGTCACCAACGCCGGCCAGATCCTCGTTCTGCAACGGGGCCGCATCCAAGCCACCGGAACCCATACCGAGCTGATGCGCACGCCGATTTACCGCGAATTGATCGAACACGAACTCGTGCGGCACTAGGGGAGGAATCGCCTTGCTGCACTGGATCAGTCGCCTTGCCATTGTCTTCCCACGCCGGGTCATCGCCGTGGCAGTGCTGGTCATGATCGGCGCCGCCATCTTCGGTGTCCCGGTGATCAAGCAACTTTCGGGGGGCGGGGGGCTCGATCCCGGCTCCGAATCGTCGAAAGCCACCGCGTTGCTCTCGCAGAAATTCGACCAGGGCGATATGACCATGGTGATCGCAGTAACCTCCCCGGATGGTGCGAACGGACCCCGGGCCAAAGCGGTCGGTACCGATCTTGTTCGGCGGCTGAAGGATTCGCCGGACGTTCGCGAGGTGCAGTCGGGGTGGACCGCGCCGCCGGAAGCGGCGCCGGCGTTCTTCGGAAAGGATGGGAAAACCGGTCTGATCGTGGCCGCCATCACCGGCGGTGAGAGCAAGGCCCAGCAGAATGCCATGCGACTGTCCGACGAGCTCGTGCACGACCGTGACGGGGTCACCGTGCGTGCCGGCGGCGACGCGACCGTCTATTGGCAGGTGAACGCGCAGACTCAAAAAGATTTGTTGCTCATGGAGTCGGTGGCATTGCCGCTCAGCTTCGTGGTGCTGGTCTGGGTGTTCGGCGGTTTGGTCGCGGCGGCACTGCCGGTGGCGGTCGGCGTGTTCGCGATCTTGGGTTCACTGGCCTCGCTGCGCACCATCGCGTTGTTCACCAACGTGTCGATCTTCGCGCTGAACCTTTCGGTCGCGATGGGCATGGCGCTGGCGGTGGACTACACCCTGCTGATCCTCAGCCGATTCCGAGATGAGCTGGCGGACGGACAGACTCGGGAAGCGGCGCTGGTTCACACGATGGCCACCGCCGGCCGCACCGTGGTGTTCTCGGCAATGACGGTTGCGCTGTCCATGTCGACGATGGTGCTCTTCCCGCCGTACTTCCTGAAATCGTTTGCCTATGCCGGAACAGCGGTGGTGGCGTTCGCGGCGGCGGCAGCGATCACCGTGACGCCGGCGGCGATCGTGCTGCTGGACCGCCGTCTGGATTCCTGGGATGTGCGCCCGTTGCTGCGCCGGATCTTGTGGGGCTCAGCAGGTCCGAGTGCGTCACTGCAGTGGTCCTGGTATGACCGGACGAAAACGGTGATGCGCCACGCGCTGCCGATCGGTGTCGCGATCATCGCGCTCCTGTTGCTGTTGGGCTCACCGTTCCAGCGTGCGCGCTGGGGCTTCGCGGACGACCGGATCCTGCCCACCTCAGCCTCGGCACGCCAAGTGGGCGATCTGCTACGCAGTGACTTCCCCAACCGGGGAGTGCCCGACATCACCGTCGTGCTTCCGGACGCATCCAATCTGAGCGCCGTTGAACTCGATTCGTATGCCGCCGCGCTCTCGCGGGTGCCGGCGGTGAAGTGGGTGGCCTGGCTGGGTGGCACATTCGTCGACGGCCAACGGTTCGGTCCACCCTCAGCGCCCTATGGAATCAGGGACGGCAGCGCCTTCCTGACCGTCGGTACCACCGCGCCGCTGTACACCAATGCCTCGACCACTCAGCTGGACCGACTGCACGCGGTCCCGGCTCCGAAGAACAGACCCGTGTGGTTGACCGGTGTGGCGCAGAGCAATCGAGATAGTGTGCACGCGATCGCATCCCGCCTACCGGCGGTACTCACGCTCATCGCAGTGATCACCCTGGCACTGATATTCCTGTTGACCGGCAGTGCGGTGTTGCCCGTCAAAGCCCTGGTGATGAACACGTTGTCGCTGACCGCCGCATTCGGTGCGCTGGTGTGGGTTTTCCAGGAGGGCCACCTGGGTGGGCTGGGTACGGCGGCCACCGGCAGCCTGGGTGTTCAGCTGCCGGTTCTGTTGTTCTGCATCGCCTTTGGCTTGTCCATGGACTACGAGGTATTCCTGATCTCGCGAATCCGGGAGTACTGGCTGGCTTCCGATCAAGGTCCGGGCGCCAACGATGAGAGCGTCGCGCTCGGGCTGGCGCACACGGCGCGGGTGATCACCGCCGCGGCGCTCATCATGGCGATCTCGTTTTCGGCGTTGATGGCCGCGCAGGTGTCGTTCATGCGACTGTTCGGATTCGGATTGACGGTGGCAGTGGTTGCCGACGCCACACTGGTCCGCATGTTGCTGGTGCCGGCGTTCATGCATGTGCTCGGCAGGCTCAACTGGTGGGCACCGAGACCGCTGGTCCGCCTGCACGAGCGGTTCGGGCTGAGCGAGGCACCAAGCCGAAGCCGTTGAGGCTGGACCGCCGCAAGAATTTCGCAAGAATTGCGAGAAGATGCGGCAAGCGTTGCGCGGCACCGTATGTGTGTCGGCCATATCGGGCGGCCCCGGAAGGGCGACACCGCAACGCAGAAGGAATGACATCGTGGACACCACTCACCCGCTGACGTTGACGACCGGACAGATATTCGCCGGATTCCGGATCATTCGGGTGCTGGGCGCCGGCGGCATGGGCACCGTTTACCTGGCGGCGCACCCGCGATTGCCGCGAGAGAATGCGCTCAAGGTATTGCCGGCGCAGTTGAACGTCGACCCGGTGTATCGCGCGCGGTTCGAGCGGGAAGCCGAGTTGGCTGCGGATCTGTCGCATCCACACATCGTCCGGATCCACGACCGTGGCGAGCAGGATGGCCAGTTCTGGCTCTCCATGGACTATGTGGAGGGTACCGATGCGGCCCGGTTGCTGCGCGAGAAGTTCTGCGGCGGAATGCCGTTCGATGAGGTGGTGGCGATCATCACCGCGGTCGCCTCGGCGCTGGACTACGCCCACCATCGAGGCCTGCTACACCGCGATGTCAAACCGGCCAACATCCTGCTGGAAAATGACGGCCAACAGCCTCGGGGTATTTTCCTGGCCGATTTCGGCATCGCGCGGCGCATCGATGACGTGGTGGGGCTCACCGCCACCGACATGACGGTAGGAACGGTGAACTATTCCGCCCCCGAGCAACTTCGCGGTGATCCGGTCGATGGGCGCGCCGATCAGTATGCGTTGGCCTGCACCGCATTTCATCTGCTGACCGGCGCACCGCCCTTCGACGACTCCAATTCCGCGGTGGTGATCAGTCAGCATGTCAGTGCTCCGCCTCCCTCGTTAGCGGCATCGCGTCCCGAGCTGGCCGGCCTTGATTGGGTATTCGCCACCGCGATGGCAAAGGAGCCGGCTCATCGATTCCGCAGCTGTCAGGAGTTCGCCGACCACCTGACACGGCAGTCGGCGCCGAGTTTCGCCTACGCCGGCGAGATTCCGGGCGGTGCTGCCCTCCAGTACCCGACGCAGCCCTCGCTCAGCGCCACGCTGCCCGCGCTTCCACGAGCCCCGCACGGCCGCAGCAGACGCACCCGGGTCCTGGTCGCCGCTCTGTCCTGCATCGCACTGCTCGTCGCCGGCGGCGTCATCGCGGGGGAGAAACTGATCTCTCACTACCGCTCGAGCGCGGCCGCCAAGACTTCGGTTGCCGACTCCCGGCCCACCACCACTACCCCCGCAGCCCAATACGGGCCCCTTCACCGGCTCCTATCAGGTCGAGTTCGGCGTGGTGACCGGCGTCGATGGCGAGCCCGCTCCGGTGGCGATGACACCGACCACCGAAACGTGGGCCGTGCGTTCGGTGTGTGGATCAGCCGGGTGCGTGGCAACCGCGTCGCGGCTCGGCGGTGACACCATGCAGGCGCCGGAGATCGTGTTGGACCAGGTCGATGGAAGCTGGGTCGCGGTCACACTCGGCTCGAGTACCTGTGGCAACGTCGAAGGTGAGGTCTGGGAGACGTTTACGCTGCAGGCGCGGCCGGACGGCACGTTCGCCGGTGAAGCCACCCAGACGATGGCCAAGGGTTGCGCGAACAAACGAACGGTGGCCTTCACCCGCACCGGAGATGCCGACGTCAACAGCCTGCCTGATCCGGCCGCCCTACCGCCGCGGGTGACGTCGCCGGCGGCGGCGCTGCATGGCCGCTACCACCAATTGTCCATTCAGCCAAATGGTTTCAAGGACCAACGCGATTATGCCGTCCGGACCGACTGCCTCCGCACGGGCGCTCGGTGCGTGAGCCTGCTTCATACCGCGCCGGCCACCGCGATGGTGCTGCTCTACGCCGACGGAACCTGGAATTACGACCGGGAATTCGACGGAAGGTGTTATAAGGGCGGCATGACGCATGTGAGAATCGTTGTGCCGTTTGCCCTTCCGCAGCCGCTACAGGACCCGATCACGGCGCTGAGCGGTCGTGGCCACGAGGAACTCACGGGTGCCTGCCCCAGCACCGACGTCGAGGTGAACTTCACCCGTACCGGCGACTGAGAGGCCGGTCACCGGGTTTCGGTGGTCGCCCCGATCCGCTGTTGCCCTCGCGGGCTGAACTGGAACCGCCGGCCCGTCACCGACTCCGGAATGACCCGCACGTAGTGCGATTTCTCTGAGTCCGTCCACGGGTGCAGATGGGCACGTTCGGCCTCGGCGATGTCTTCGTCGCTGCGGACCGAACGTGCGGTGCCCTTGAGGATCACGCTCCAGCCTTCGGCGACGTTGTGGTCGTCCACTTCGAACACCACGTTGTTGTTGATCGCGGTGCTGACCAACTTGGTGCCTCCCGCGGTCTGGAACAGAATGGTCTTCCGTTGCACGACGTAGTTCACCGGGAAGATCTCGGGGCGCCCGTCGACGACGGTCACCAATCGGCCCAGCGTCATACTTGCCAGCAGCTGCCAGCATTCGTGGGCCGACAAGATGGTGGCGCCAACGTGGTCTTGGCTTTGATACGTCATAGCCATCAGATTATTGAATGATGGCGGACCATCGCGCCTGCCAAAGGTCCTCTCCTGACGGGGACCAAAGCCGTGTGTCCCCTCAGGTGACGGCGGTACCGAACAGGTGGCCCACCCCGTAGGTGAAAAACAGTCCCGCGGCGCCGCCTATGGTGACGCGCAGCACGGCGCGGCGCGCACTGCTACCGCCGATCCGGGCGCTGAGCGCACCCGCCACACCCAGGGTGATCAGCACCGCAAGAAACGTCACGGGCACCCGCCAGGCGGCGGGGGGCAGGAGAATCGCGACCAGCGGAAGCAGCGCGCCGGCGACGAAAGAGCCGGCCGACGCTGCAGCGGCATGCCACGGATTGGTCAATTCCGCGGGGTTGATCTGCAATTCGGCCTCGGCATGCGCGGCGAACGCGTCATGGGCGGTCAGTTCCCTCGCGACCCGCGCGGCGGTCACGGGCGTGAGGCCCTTGGCCTCATAGATGGCGGTGAGCTCGGCCAGTTCGGTCTCGGGAGTATCACGCAGTTCGTGACGCTCTTTGGTGAGTTGCGCCCGTTCACTGTCGCGCTGACTGGATACCGAGACGTACTCGCCCAGCGCCATCGACACGGCGCCGGCGACCAGGCCGGCCAGTCCGGCGGTGAAGATGGGGCCGCGGGCGGCGGTGGCTCCGGCAACGCCGACGACGAGGCCGGCCACGGAGACCACGCCGTCGTTGGCGCCGAGCACCGCCGCCCGCAGCCAGTTCAGCCTGCCGGACGCGCCCTCCCGGTGCGGCTCGGACGGATGATGTCTTCGTTGTCTCCGCTGATCGTCAACCACGGGGTAAAGCCAACCGCACCGACGCGAGGCGCGCCAGCAAGTGAAGCCTCACCAATCCCGTCGCACCGAGCGCCGCACCCAGAACACCGTCGCGCCCAAGGAGAGGAACGCGGCCCCCGCGATCACCGACGTCAGCGGCAGGGCGAATGCCACCACGACGCAGCCGAGAGCGCCGAATACCGGAATGATTTTGGGCAGCGAACCTTCTTCAGGCCGCAGCGTGAAGGCGGACGCGTTCGCGATCGCGTAGTAGACCAGCACCCCGAACGAGGAGAATCCGATCGCGCCGCGCAAATCGACCGCGGCCGCCAACGCCGCGGCCACCACTCCGACCGCAACCTCGGCACGATGCGGCACTGCGAACCGTGGATGCACCGCGTCGAGCTGACGAGGAAGATGGCGGTCGCGCGCCATCGCCAACGTGGTCCGCGACACCCCCAGCAACAGTGAAAGCAAGGAACCCAGCGCAGCCAGCACCGCACCGATGGCGACGATCGGCACCAACCAGTCGGCACCCGTGACGCGCACCGCCTCCACCAGGGGCCGGGCCGTCGAGGCGACCCGCTGCGGTCCCAGCACTGTCAGCACGGCAACCGCGACGGTGGCGTACACCGCCAGCGTGACCCCCAGCGCGATCAGAATCGCCCGCGGGATGGTGCGGGCCGGGTCGCGAACTTCCTCACCCAGGGTGGCGATGCGGGCATAGCCGGCGAACGCGAAGAACAGCAAGCCCGCCGATTGCAGTACCCCACCGATCGAGATGCCATGGAACGTCGTGAGATTCGCGACCAGATCATGCGCGCCGAACCCGAAAGCGGCTATCACCACAGCTGCCAGCACAAGTAGGACCGTCGCGACGATGCTCCGCGCCAGCCACGTCGACTTCTGCACGCCGAGGTAGTTGACGACGGTCAGGCCCAGCACCGACATCACCGCAACCGGGTGAGCGTGGGCAGGCCATGCGTACGTCCCGACGGTCAGGGCCATCGCGGCGCAGGAGGCGGTCTTGCCGACGACGAATCCCCACCCCGCGAGAAATCCCCAGAACTCACCCAGCCGCTCGCGCCCGTAGACATAGGTGCCTCCGGATGCGGGATACAGCGCGGCCAACCGCGCCGACGACGTCGCGTTGCAGTACGCGAGCACGCCGGCAGCGGCCAGGCCGATCAACAGACCGGACCCGGCCGCCCGCGCGGCGGGCGCCAGCGCTGCAAAGATCCCGGCTCCGATCATGGAGCTCAGGCCGATCACCACCGCGTCGCCGACACCCAGGCTGCGTCGCAATTTCTCTGAAGACTGGCCGCCGGTCGTCACACGGTCACGCTATCCCGCGGCCGCCGGGGCAGGGCCTTTCGGCCGCTGCCGGCTCAGCCCGCCGCGGCAAGCAGTTCCTGAAAGGCGTTGTCCATGCATTGCGCGTAGCGGGCAGGATCGGGCAGGGCGTCGCGATCGGCGGTAGCGCTGATCGACAGTGTTCCGTTGTAGCTCGCCACGACGTGGCAGAGGTTCAGGCCGCCGATCAGCGGCCCGAGGCCGGCGGCGCGCAGGAGCCGGGCACCGCGGAAGAAGATCGGTTCGGTCGGGCCCGGCACATTGGTGACGGTCGTGTTGGCGACGGTCGGCCCGGAGAAGGGGAGCACGCTGGCGGCCTTGGCGGTGACCCCGAGCAGCGCTGTCGGCAATGTCGCCACCAGTTCCAGCATCTGCGTCCTGGTCGACTGCTCGGCTTCCGAACGGCTCTGTGCCGTCGACCCGGCGATGGCGGTCAGTCTTTCGAGCGGATCAGCGACGTCCGTTGCCAGCGTCTGCAGCCGGCCGGCCAGCATGTTTCCTTTGCTGCTGGTATCGCCGGCTTCGCGCAGCGAAATCGGGCACGCCGCGACGAGCGACTCATCGGGAAGCTCGCCGTGCCCGTCCAGGTACTCGCGCAGGGCGCCACCGACGTAGGCGAGCGCCACATCGTTGACGGTCGCCCCCGGTACGCGGGCTTTGATCCTCTTGAAATCGGCGAGGTCGTGGAACCGGGCCTCGAAAACACGATGCGGCGACACGGTCTGGTTGAAGCGGGTCTTGGGCGGAAACGAGGGGCGGTTGCCCTCGGCGACACTGCTCACCAGCCCACCGACCAGCTTGCCCGGCAGACCCACCAGGCCGCGGACCAGCTGCGGCGCACTCGACAGCACTACTTTGCCGGCCCGCGCCGGGTACAGCGCCGCATTGATTGCGGTGCGTGAGAGTAAGTCCGACGTCGAGGGCAGGGCGGCCGGATGCCATGGCCGGTCCGGGCCCGGCGGGCGCGGGCTGTCGGCGGCCATGTCGTGCAACGCCGCGATCATCTGGACGCTCGCCATCCCGTCAACCGCGCAGTGGTGCAGTTTCAACGCCATCGCGAAGGAGCCCTTGGGCACACCGGGCACGGCGTTCAGTCCCTCGATGACGGTGATCTCCCACGGCGGACGGCGCAGATCGATCTGCCGGGCGTGCAGGCGTGCGACCTGGATGCACAGCTGCCGCCAGTCGCCGGGTTGGGGCAGCCCGATATGGCGGACGTGGTACTCGAGATCGAAGTTCGGGTCCTCAACCCAGTACGGCATGTGCAGGCCGCCCGGAAGCTCGGTCAGACGGCGGCGGAAAACGTCCGCGAGGTGCAGCCTGGCGTCGAGTTCCTCCAGGATGCCTTTGAAAGTCACCTTGCCGCCCGGGGCCGTGGACGGGTCGTAGATCAGCAGCATCTGAATCTGTAAGGGCGTCGCCGGGCCTTCGGCCCGCAGCATCATGTCGTCGCTCCAGCTCAGCTGCTGCATTTCAAGGTCCCCCGGTTCATCACGTCTCACGTTCGAAACCATTGCTGCGCCACCGTTGACGCCGGCGTAACAAGATCGCCATCGAACCTACCTACGGTGAGGCGGTCTAGCGTCCGTCAAGCATGGAGCCACGGACCCCCTCAAAGCACGATAGTGATAGGAACTCAATTGAGCGGAAACGCGGTCCGCCTGCAGGCGATCAACAATGTCGAGGCATATGTACCCCCGGCGATCAGTTTTGTACCGGGTGAGGCCCCGGGCGAGATCTTCGGCTCCAACGTCTTCACCAAGGCCGAGATGCAGGCGCGGTTGCCGAAGACGGTCTTCAAGTCGATCGTGGCGACTATCGAGAAGGGCGCCAAGTTAGACCCCGCCGTCGCCGACACGGTCGCGGTGGCGATGAAGGACTGGGCGCTGGAAAAAGGCGCCACCCACTATGCGCACGTGTTCTACCCGATGACCGGGCTGACGGCCGAGAAGCACGACAGTTTCCTCGAGCCCGTGTCCGACGGGGAGACACTCGCCGAGTTCGCCGGCAAGACGCTCATCCAGGGCGAACCCGATGCCTCCAGCTTCCCGTCCGGCGGACTGCGCAGCACCTTCGAGGCGCGCGGCTACACCGGTTGGGACGTCACCAGCCCGGCCTACATTCTGGAGAATCCGAACGGCAACACGCTGTGCATCCCCACGGTGTTCGTCTCGATGACCGGTGAGGCGCTGGACTACAAGACCCCGCTGCTGCGCAGCCAACAGGTGATGGGCGTGCACGCGGAGCGCATCCTGAAGCTGTTCGGACACTCCGAGCCCGAGAAGGTCGTGTCATTCTGCGGCCCCGAACAGGAGTACTTCCTGGTCGATCGCCATTTCTTCCTGGCCCGGCCCGACCTGATCAATGCCGGCCGAACGGTGTTCGGCGCCAAGCCGCCCAAGGGCCAGGAGTTCGACGACCACTACTTCGGTGCGGTGCCGGAGCGGGTCCTCGGCTTCATGATGGACACCGAACGGGAATTGTTCAAACTCGGCATTCCGGCCAAGACGCGGCACAACGAGGTGGCCCCCGGGCAATTCGAGGTGGCGCCGATGTTCGAACACGGCAACATCGCCGCCGACCACCAGCAGCTGCTGATGACGGTGTTCAAGACGATCGCCAAAAAGCACGGCATGGAGTGCTTGTTCCACGAGAAGCCGTTCGCCGGCGTCAACGGCTCGGGCAAGCACGTCAATTTCTCGGTCGGCAACGCTCAGCTGGGCTCGTTGCTTGTCCCGGGCGACACCCCGCACGAGAACGCTCAATTCCTGGTGTTCTGCGCTGCGGTGATCCGCGCCGTACACAAGTTCGCTGGACTGCTTCGTGTTTCGGTTGCATCCGCCACCAATGACCACCGTTTGGGTGCGAACGAGGCGCCGCCTGCGATCATCTCGATCTTCCTCGGCGAACAGCTCGCCGACGTGTTCGAGCAGATTGCCAAGGGCGCGGCAACATCGTCAAAAGGCAAGGGCACCATGATCATCGGTGTCGACACGCTGCCGCCGCTGCCGACCGATCCGGGTGACCGTAACCGCACCAGTCCGTTCGCGTTCACCGGCAACCGATTCGAATTCCGTGCCCCGGGGTCGGGTCAGACGGTCGCGGTGCCGATGATCGTCCTGAACACGATCATGGCCGACTCGTTCGACTACCTGGCAACGATTCTCGAGCAGGCCGTCGACAACGGTGAGGACTTCGATGCCGCGGTGCAGAAGTTGCTCACCGATGTCATCACCGAACACGGTGCGGTGGTGTTCAACGGCGATGGGTATTCGGAGAACTGGCAGACCGAAGCCGCCGAGCGGGGACTGCCCAACCTCAAGACCACGTTGGACGCCATCCCGGAGCTGATCAAACCAGACGCGGTGGCAGTCTTCGAGAAATACGGTGTCTTCAGCGAGCGCGAGCTGCACAGCCGCTACGAGGTGCGCTTGGAGCAGTACGTGCTGACCATCGCGGTCGAGGCGAAGCTGGCGCTGGAAATGGGCACGACGGTCATCCTGCCGGCGGCCGTTCGCTACCAGACCGAGCTCGCCCAAAACGTCGCCACCCTGAAGGCCGCCGGCGTCGAACCGAGCACTGTTGCGCTGGAACTGGTTTCCGCTCCGCTCGCCGACTTGACTGCCGCACTGGCGACGTTGAAGTCAGCGTTGTCGGATCACTCGGCGATCTCGGCGCTGGACGAGGCGACGCACGCCCAGAGGGAACTGCTGCCGGCGATGGAGGCGGTACGGGCCGCGGCTGACGCGCTGGAAGGTATTGTGGCCGATGACCTTTGGCCGCTGCCCACGTACCAGGAGATGCTCTACATCCTCTGAGCGGACTCCCCAAAGACCTCGTCGGGCGTGAGGGCCGGCCGCAACAGCGGACCTGGTGATTCCCGGCCCTCACGTCCGGCGACTCACGTCATCGGTGTTCTAAATGGTGGGCGTCATCGGGACACTCGGGGGCACCGCCATCCATACGGTCATCGGCATTTCCTCCATCGTGTTCGCTACCGGAGTGAGCGAAGTTAGTAATGGATCACCTAACGTAAATTAGGGTGCGCTTTCTTCGGTTCACAGCAACTATGTGAGTGGTGCCGGCAGGCACGCCGGCAAAGCGCGCCTCGTGGTTGCTGGAGCCATTAGCCTTATGCCTGGCACGCCACCGCGTACTCGTGTCCGGCGCAGGCAATGGTCGGGGGCGCGAAGGCGCCTCGGATCGATTAGCTGCGCGAAAGGCGGGTGAGGAGTCGGCGATGGGTGACACCTCCGAAAGTTCGCGGGTGGGGACGCAGTTCGGCCAGTACCGACTGCGGCGCCTGGTGGGGCGCGGCGGCATGGGCGATGTCTACGAGGCCGAGGACACGGTGCGTGAGCGGGTCGTTGCCCTGAAGCTGATGTCGCAGTCGCTGTCGCAGGACCCGATTTTCCGCAGCCGGATGCAACGCGAGGCTCGCACCGCCGGACGGTTGCAGGAACCACATGTCGTGCCGATCCACGATTACGGCGAGATCGACGGTCAGCTGTATGTGGACATGCGCCTGATCGACGGCAAAGATCTGGCCGCCATCTTGAAGCGCTACGGGCCACTCACCCCGCCGCGCGCGGTGGCGATCATTCGGCAGATCGGCGCGGCGCTGGACGCGGCGCACGCCGCCGGGGTAACGCATCGCGACGTCAAGCCGGAGAACATCCTGGTCAGTGCCGACGACTTTGCATACCTGGTCGATTTCGGCATCGCCAGCGCCGGCACGGACGAGAAGCTCACTCAGATCGGCAGCACGGTGGGCACCCTGTACTACATGGCGCCGGAGCGCTTCGGCGAGGCCGAAGTGACCTACCGGGCCGACATCTACGCATTGGCCTGCGTGCTGCACGAGTGCCTGGTCGGGACCCCGCCGTACCGGGGTGACCAGCTCAGCGTGATGGGTGCACACCTGACCCAGCCGGTGCCCCGACCGAGCGCGTCGCGGCCGGGAGTCCCGGCCGCCTTTGATGAGGTGATCGCCCGCGGCATGGCCAAGGATCCGGCCGATCGCCATCCCACCTGCAGCGACTTGTCGGCGGCCGCTTATGCGGCGCTGGCCACACCCGACCAGGACCGCGCCGCCGACATCTTGGAACGCAGCCAGGCCGGGAAACTGCCACCCCCATTCGCCGGTCAGACGCCCGCAAGTTTCCCGTCGGCGCCGCCACCCGCGATGGCTCAAGGGGCGCCCTGGCAGGCGCCGGTGCCGGGAACGCGGCCCGCGGCCGCGGCCCACGGCGGCCCGCCGCCGGCACAATGGGCCGGCACGCGACGGCTGGGGAGCCACGCCAGCCGGCACCACCGGGGCACCGCCGTGGGGGCAACCGCCGCCGCGTCCGAGCGGTCTGCTGCGCAAGCCGTGGTTGTGGGCGGGGCTTGCGATCGCGGTGATCGTGGCGGTCGCAGGCGGGCTGATCATCGGATTTTCCCAGCCGAAGCACGTCAGCCTCGCCGCCCAAATCGCCGACGCCGCCGCCGGCCGCGGATGCGGTGCAACTCAACGTGCTCAACGACGGCGTATTCGTCGGCAGCTCCGCGGCCGTCGCAACGATCGACGTCTTCAACGAACCGATCTGCCCGCCGTGCGGTGCCTTCATCAGGTCCTACGCCAGCGACATCGATACCGCGGTGAACAACAAGAAGCTCGCGGTGCGCTACCACCTGCTCAACTTCCTCGACGAACAGTCGCACACCAAGAATTACTCGACCCGCGCCGTCGCGGCATCGTATTGTGTTGCAGCGCAGAATGACCCGAAGGTCTACGCCGGCTTCTATTCCGCCCTGTTCGGCAGTGACTTTCAGCCGCAGGAGAGCGCTCCCGCCGACCGCACCGATGCCGAACTGGCGCACCTGGCGCAAACCGTCGGAGCCAACAGCACCGCGACCAACTGCATCAAGTCGGGCGCCGACCTCGGCACCGCCCAAACCAAGGCCAACAATGCCAGCGCGTCGTTGGCCGGGTTCAACGCCAATGGCACACCCTTCGTGTGGGACGGCAGCAGCGGCGTGGACCTGCAGAATCCGAACTGGCTGACGAAACTGATTGGCTGATCTCCCGTGACAACTGACCGCATCGAAACCGAACGCACCATCACGGCTCCCGCGGCGGAGATCTTCGCGCTGCTCTGCGACCCGCACGGGCACGTCGCGATCGACTCCTCGGGGATGCTGCAGGACGCCGAAGGCGACCCGGTCACGGCTGTCGGCGACAGTTTCGTGGTCCACATGGACCGCGAGTCGCTGAACGACTTCCCGCAACTGGGGAAGTACGACGTCACGGTGCAGATCACCGAGTTCGAGCAGGATCGGGTGATCGCCTGGACGATCCTCGGACAGATCCGCCCGCAGATCGGCCACGTCTACGGCTATCGCCTGCGCCCAACTGAAGACGGTGCGGCCACTGTGGTCACTTCGTTCTACGACTGGTCGAACATCGACCAGCAGTGGCGCGATGCGGGGATCTTCCCGGTCATCTCCGAAGGCGCGCTCCGCGCGACGCTGGGCATCCTGGACCGGACCGTGCGCGGGCGCGCCGGGCAGGCTTGACGGGCGGTGTCGGGGGCGTTCGGTAGGGTCCTCGGCGTGACTCCGACAGCCACCATGAAATCCGTAAACGCCCGTCTCGCTGAGGAACTGGCGATAGCACTGCCCCAGGTGATCGCCGCGGTCAAGCTGCTCGACGAGGGCGCCACCGTGCCGTTCATCGCCCGCTACCGCAAAGAGGTCACCGGCAGCCTCGACGACGGGCAGCTCCGCACCCTCGAAGAGCGGCTGCGGTACCTGCGGGAACTCGACGAACGCCGCGCCGCCGTGCTGTCGTCGATCGCGGAACAGGGCAAGCTGACCGACGGGCTGAAGGCTGCGCTGCTGGCCGCGGACACCAAAGCCCGGGTTGAAGACATCTACCTGCCGTACAAGCCCAAGCGGCGGACCAAGGCGCAGATTGCCCGCGAAGCGGGCTTGGAGCCCCTGGCCGACCGGTTGATCGCCCACCCGACGCTGGTCCCCGACGCCGCCGCGGCGGACTTCGTCGGTGCCGATTTCCCTGACGTCGCTGATGCCGCGGCCGCGTTGGAGGGGGCGCGGCACATCCTCATCGAACGGGCGGCCGAGGACGCAGAACTGGTCGGCGCGATTCGTGAGACGTTCTGGGGGCGGGCTGCGCTGCGGACCACGCCGTGGTCGGAGGAAGCTGCGAAAAGTGCTGAAGCGCAGAAGTTCCGCGACTACTTCGACTTCTCCGAGTCGGTGGAGACCATGCCATCGCACCGGGTGCTGGCGGTGCTGCGCGGGGAGAAGGAGAAGGCCCTGGCGTTCAACTTCGACGGCGGGCCCGACGAGGTCTACGAGGCCATGATCGCGCGCACCCTCGATGTCGACCTGTCAGCGGAGGCTAAGACGCACCCGGCTCAGCGGTGGTTAGCCACGACCGTGAGCCTGGCGTGGCGGGCCAGGTTGATGTTCTCCGCGACGGTCGATGCCCGCATGCGGTTGCGGCAGCGAGCCGAAGAGGACGCGGTGGCGGTGTTCGCCAGAAACCTCAAGGATCTGCTGCTCGCCGCGCCGGCCGGGGCCCGTACCACGCTGGGTCTCGATCCCGGCTTCCGCACCGGCGTGAAGGTGGCCGTGGTCGACGGCACCGGCAAGGTGCTCGACACGTGCGCCATCTACCCGCACCAACCGCAGCGGCAATGGAATGTCGCCAAGGCGACCCTCGCCGCGCTGGTCGCCCGCCACGGCGTGCGAGTTGATCGCGGTAGGGAACGGCACGGCCTCGCGTGAGACCGATGCGCTGGCAAGCGAATTGATCGCCGACATCCGGGCGGTCTCGGTCCAGGCCCCGGCGAAAGCGATGGTGAGCGAAGCCGGCGCATCGGTGTATTCCGCTTCGGCCTACGCGGCGCACGAACTGCCCGATCTCGATGTGACCCTGCGCGGTGCGGTGTCGATTGCCCGGCGCCTGCAGGATCCGCTCGCCGAACTGGTGAAGATCGAGCCGAAATCCATCGGCGTCGGCCAGTACCAACATGACGTGACACCTGGGATTCTCGCCCGCAGTCTGGACGCGGTGGTCGAGGACGCGGTCAACGCGGTGGGCGTGGACCTGAACACCGCCTCGGTGCCCTTGCTGGCACGAGTATCCGGCATCTCCCAATCCCTGGCCGAGGCCATCGTCGCCCACCGGGACAACACCGGTCCGTTCGCCAACCGTCGCGCGCTGCTGGACGTTCCTCGCCTGGGCCCCAAAGCATTTGAACAGTGCGCGGGCTTCCTGCGCATCCGTGGCGGTGATGACCCGCTCGATGCGTCGGGTGTCCACCCGGAGGCCTATCCGGTGGTCAGGCGGATCCTGGACCGTTCGGGTGTCACGCTGGCCGAGATCATCGGCGACGAACGTGCGTTGCGGAAGCTTCGCCCCGCCGACTTCGCCGACGACAGGTTCGGTATCCCCACCGTGACCGACATCCTCGCCGAACTGGAAAAGCCGGGCCGCGATCCACGGCCGGCCTTCACCTCCGCAACGTTCGCGGCCGGCGTAGAAAAGGTCGCCGACCTCAAGCCGGGCATGGTCCTGGAAGGCGTGGTCACCAACGTGGCCGCGTTCGGGGCCTTCGTGGATGTGGGGGTGCACCAGGACGGCCTGGTGCACATCTCGGCGATGGCCGAGCGCTACGTTTCGGATCCGCACGAGGTTGTCCGGTCTGGTCAGGTGGTGCGGGTGAAGGTCATGGAGGTCGACGTCGAACGCCAGCGCATCGGGCTGAGCCTGCGCTTGGGCGACCAGTCGCAGCGCGCCAAACGTCCGGACCGCCCGCCGGCGTCCAAGGCCGGTCGTGATACCAAAGGCTCAGTCCAGCAACGCAATTCGCAGCATCCGAGAAATTCCGGTGGCAGGGCCGCCGACTCGGCCGGGAACTCGATGGCACAGGCATTGCGCGATGCCGGCTTCGGACGGTGACCCGGACGCGTAGTACTACTCATCCCGCAGTCCGGCCGGCTGGGCATGCTGGACGAATGCCTCTCGCTACCCTCCTGCCCCATCCGTCTGGGGTTTCCACCGACCGCGCACGCGACCGTGCCGTCGACGTCGCACGACTGACTGCGCTGGTCGTGGTGATGTTCGGGCACTGCGCGCTGCTGCTTGCCACCATCGACTCCAGCGGCGTCCGGATCGGCAACCTGCTCGGAGAAATTCCCGCGATCGCGCCGGTGACCTGGGTGGTTCAGGTGATGCCGCTGTTCTTCCTCGCCGGCGGCGCCGCGGGTGCGTACGGTTGGCACTCCGACACCGCCTGGGGTTCGTGGCTGTTGACCCGGGCGCAGCGCCTGTGCCGCCCGGTGTTCTGGTACCTGGCGGCGTGGACGGCGGGTCTGGCGGTGGCGCGGGTGACACTCGGGGCGGAATCCGCCGACGGGCTCGGGCGCGAATGCGTGGCGCTGCTGTGGTTTCTCGGCGTCTACCTGGTGGTGCTGGCCTTTGTCCCGGCCTTGACCCGGATGCGGACCGGACGTGCGGTCGCCCTGACGGTCGTCGGTCTGCTCGGCGCTGCGGCCGCGGTCGACGGGATCCGTTTCGCGGTAGGAACACCCGAATCCGGTGTCGCGAACTTCCTGATTGTGTGGCTGATTCCGGTGGTGATCGGCGTTGCCTATTCCCGCCGGTTGATCACTGTGCGCGCGGCAGTGGTTGCCGCCGTGTCGGCGTTCGCCGCGCAGGTGGCGCTGGCACTCGCCGGGACGTATGAGGTCTCGCTGGTGGTGACCGGGGCGGAACGGGTGTCGAACGTGTCGCCGCCGACGCTGTTGCTGGCGCTGCACTGCACCTGGATGTCGTGTGCGTTCGTCGCCGCCGCGGGGCCGATCCGGCGCTGGGCGCAGCGTCCGCAGGTCTGGCGCGCCGTCGCGGTCGGCAACGGGGGAGCGATGACCCTGTACCTCTGGCACATTCCGGCGATCGCCATCGCGACTTTCGGTCTGAACGCCGCGGGTCTGGACGCCTATGACGTGCACGCCCCGGGGTTCTGGGCCCTGCTCGCACTGCGGGCCGTGGTGTTCGCCGCCGTGATGGCGGTGATGTTCCGGCTGCTCTCACCGCTCGAGCATCGGCGGCTGCCCTGGTGGGATGCGCCGGTCCGGTCCGCAGGCGGGTGGTCCGTGGTCGCCGGTGTGCTGATCTGCGTCGCCGGGGTCGCGCTGGTTCTGATGGCCAAGAACGGTCTCGCGGGTGTCGACGGTTGGGCGGCGCTTGGCGGCTTTCTGGCTGCGGTGGCCGCCGCGCGGGTGGTTAGCTGCGTGCCAGCTGAGAGTTCGGAGCTGCCCAGTCAGTCGACACCGTCCGCTGCTTGATCAGCCACGTGCCCTCGGCGGGAACCAGGACGTCCCGGTAGCGACCGAAATGGTCGAGCCCGATGTGGGTGACCACGGTGAAATACGACCAGACGTGCGCCCGATCCGGAGTGAGGTCGGCGACGAGCACATTGGCCACAATGTGGCGGACGACAGGCTTGCTGTCCGCGCCGGCGCTGGCGGCCACGTTACCGGTGACACGGCTGAGGAAACCGGCGATCTCGGTCCTGCCGTGCAGCGACCGCAGGCCACGTATCTCCAGCACACCGTCCACGCAGAACGTCGCGACAAGGTCGTCGACCCGGCCGGCGTCACCCGACCAGTTGTACCGTGCCAGCGTGTCGCGAATCTGTTCGCGCGCAACCAGTTCCCAGATCTCCATGGTTGCGGCGGTTCACCCGAAGGGGCGGTTCTCGCGAACGCCGCGGTACATCCCCCAGCGCACGATCAACGGCATCACCACGCGCTCGACCGACCAGAGCGGAAATCGGAAGGCGTGACCGGTGGGGAAGAACACCTCCAACCCGTCGCGCTGAATACCGACCAACGAACCCCATCGGCGCCCCGGTGCCTTGAAGGTACGCAACGGGCGTTCGGCGAACGCGGCGCGAATGTTGCGCGCTACCAGCGCATCACCACGATTGCGCGCGGAGCTGCGCAGCGAATCGGTCGCCGCCACGTCCCCGACCGCGAACACATCGCGATGGCCGGGCACCTGAAGCTGGTCCGTCACGCGGACAAAACCGCTCTCGTCAAGCAGTTCCGGTGGCAGCCAGTCGGTGTTGGGCTGCACCCGCCCGATCGCCCACAGCACGGCATCAGCCACTGCCGGCGTCTGTCCGGTGCTCCAGCGCACCGGTTCGCTGGTGATCTCATCGCCGGTGAAGCCGTCGGTGATCGTGGCCCGATGGCCTGGGTGTAGGCGCACACCGAGTTCGGACAACCGATTCGCGACGCGTTTCCAGATCCGCGGATGGTACTCACGCAGCGGGCGTTCCCCGGGGAAGTACAGGTCGATCTGCTTGCCCGGCCACGTGGTGGCCATGTTGACGGCGCTGCTGACCGCGGCCGCGCCGCCGCCGATGACGATCACCGATTTGGCCGTTGCGAGCTGCTCGTGCGCCGCGTAGAGGCCGGCGCCGATTTCGGCCGATGACTGCAGGGACGGCTGGCGCCAAAAGCCGTTGCTGACACCGGTGGAGATGACCAGAGCGTCGTACTCCTCGGCGATTGTCGTGCCGTCCTCACGGCGACCGAAGACCGTTCGCCCGTCGAGGTCAACTCCCGTCAACGCGGCCTGCACCGTCCGTACCCGGTCCAACTTGCGGAATCTGTCGAACGGGATCCAGTAATCCCGTGCCCAATCGTCCGGTCGGGCGAGCCGGACACCGAGTTCCTGGCCACTGACCAACCCGGGTTTGGCCGAGATTCCGACCACCTCGAAGTGCGGGGCCAGGTGGATCGCGGTCAGCACGCCGACGTCGCCCAGACCCGCGATCACCACCCGTTTGCGGATCACGCCGACACTTTCCGCGGCGGTCGGGGCACGAAGCGCGACACCCGGTCGATGACGCGCTGATATTCCGGGCGGCGCTGCAAGCTGCGCGTCTCCATCATCGGAATGCTGGCGCCGAGGAACATGGCCAGCATCGCCACCGCGCCGACGAACAACCACCACGCATCCGACGGTGAAGCCGCCACGCCGAACAGCGCGAGGGAGAACCAGAAACCGAACTCGCCGAAGTAGTTCGGGTGCCGCGACCAACTCCACAACCCACGGTCCATCGCCGCACCGGCGCGGGCGTCTCGGACGAAGCGGTGCATTTGCACGTCGGCCACGAGTTCGAGGGTGACCGCCGCCAACCCGACCGCGAAGGCGACGAGCGTCAGCCACCGGATGCCTGCGCCGGGGTGGGTCACACAGACGTATACCGGCAGCATGCCGGCGAACACCTGCAGCGTGGGGATGAGGTGGATGGCGACCAGGTCGACGGCGAATTCCCCACGTCCGGCGCGCTCCTTGAACATCGGGTAGCGCCAGTCCTCGTGATGCAGGCCGGGAAATCCGTAGACCCAGTTTGCGGTCAATCGCACCGCCCATACCACGATCAGCACTGCCACCAGCCAACACCGCAGTTGGTCGACTCCCGGGCCGGCCTGACTCCACCAATACAACATCAGCAGCGGCGGGATGACGCTCCAGTACGCGTCGTAGAAGCTGGAATTGCGATAGAGGCGGCTGAAGACGAACACCACCAGGGTGGCCAGCACGTCGGCGATGAAGGTATCCAGCCACAGACGTCCGGTCGCGGGGCCCCAGACCAACCAGCCGGCAGCCACCCCGATTGCGATCACATACGCGACGGTGACGAGTGTCAGTGAGCGCGCCTTGCTCACCACTGCTGTCATGGCACCGAGTTCATTTCTGCCACTGCGCTTTTCGGCGAGCACATGTCATCCGGGTCTCCTTAAGCGCATTGCCCGGTTGCGCCGGGCTCTCGGCCACGGTCGGCAAACTGTAACACGTTCTACCGGCGCGGCCGACGGCCTGCGTCAGGGTAGCGGGACGGCGCGGGTGGAGTTGCTCAGATCCTTCGGGTCGGGCCCCCGTGACTCATTTGCCGAAAGCTGAAACATGATCCTCAGTTGCCAGATATGTTCTTGCTGCCAAGCTGCTTAGTTCTGACCAGTCGTTACTCAATCTCGCTAGCGGGATGCGCATGAATGTGGGTAGCGCGCCGGGCAACGGACTCGGGAGCGGCGGTCGACCGGTTGAGCCCAGAAGCTGAGAATGGACAGGTTCGATGAACTTTTCTGTGCTGCCCCCCGAGATCAATTCGCTCCTGCTGTATTCCGGTGCCGGGTCGGGGCCGATGTTGGAGGCGGCCACGGCCTGGGAAGGTCTGGCCAGCGAGTTGCAGTCCGCGGCATCGTCGTTCAGTGCGGTGACCTCCGGGCTGGTGGGCGGAGCGTGGCAGGGCGCGGCGTCGGCGGCCATGGCCGCCGCGGCCGCTCCCTATGGCAGTTACCTGAACGCGGCGGCGGCCCAGGCCGCGGGCACGGCGGGGCAAGCTGCTGCCGCGGCCGCGGTCTTCGAAGCCGCGCAGGCCGCCATCGTGCATCCCGCGCTGATCGCGGCGAACCGTAATGATTTTGTGGCGCTGGTGATTTCGAATCTGTTTGGGCAGAATGCGCCCGCGATTGCGGCCACCGAGGCTATATACGAACAGTTGTGGGCCACGGATGTGTCCGTGATGGCGGGCTATCACGCCGGGGCGTCCGCGGTGGCCGAGGCGCTGGCACCGTGGCAGCAGGCACTGGCCCTGCCGGGCGCGGGACTGGATTTCAGCATCTCGATCTTCGGCCTGCAACTGCTGCAGACCGGCACCGCCAACGCCAACACCACCTTCGGCGGGTTGGCGATTGCCAGCGGCGCCAATAGTTCGGCGAGCGCCGATCTGGCCGATATCGCGTTCGCGTTCGGTGGCGGCAGCAGCGCCTCGGCGACCGGCGGCGTGCTCAACATCGCCGGCGTCATCGGCAGCAACTCGATCGCGAACGCTACGGGCGCAGTGAACATCGGCACCGGCGCCCTGGCGTTCGGAAACAACAACACCGTCGTCGCCAACGCCGTCGGCGTTGGCAACATCGGTACGGTCGCGGCCGCCTTCGGCAACGACAACAGTGTCTCAGCCACCGCCGAAGGGGTGCAGAACAACGCCACCGTGGCCGCCGCCTTCGGCAACAACAACTCCGGCGTGGCGGCCAAGGTGACGGGCGTGGAGAACACCGGCATCGTCTCGGCGGTGTTCGGCAGCAACAACAGCACGGTCTCGGCCGACGCGTTCGGCGTCGAGAACAACGCGGTGGTGGCGGCAGTCGCGGGCAGCAGCAACGTCAATGTGCTTGCCGCTGCCGGTGGCGCGGGTGGCAACGAAGGGGTGGTGGCGGCCGCGCTGGGCAACAGCAACGCGGTGGCGGCAACGGCGACGGGAGTCGGCGGCAACCTCGGTACGGTCGCCGCCTCCATCATCGGCAACAACAACACGATCAGCGCCAACGCGACCGGCGGGGGTCACCTCGGCACCGTGGCCAGCGCCTTGTTCGGTGACAACAACGGCGTCAAAGCCAGCTCGTTCGGCCTCGACAACATTGCCACGGTCGCGACCGTCGGCGGCAGCGGCAACACCACGGTCTCGGCGGACGCGAGCGGTTCGGAGAACATCGCCACGGTGGCCACCGCGTTCGGCGCCAACAATCCCACCGTCGCGGCCAGCGCCCTCGGCGCGGGCAACATCGCCAACGTCGCCACGTCGCTGGGCAATGGCAGCACCGTCAACTCCAAGGTGATCGGGGCCGGCAATATCGCCACCGTGGCGACCTCCGGCGGCAACAACAACGGTGTGGGAGCCAGCGCCGTGGGCGTGGGCGCCAACACCGCCCAGATCGCCACCGCGTTCGGCAGCGGCAACACCCAGGTCAGCGCGGACGCCGGTGGTGCCGGCGGCAACATCGCGACGGTCGCTACGTCGTTGGGCGACAACAACACGGCCAAAGCCAGCGCGTTCGGCGCAGGCAACATCGCCAGCGTGTCAACGGTGTTGTTCAGCAACAACAACAACTCGGCGGCCGAAACGATCGGCGTCGGAAACGTAGCTACCCTGGCCACGTCCTATGGGCACGACAACAACGTCTCCGCCGAAGCCAAGGGCGTCGGCGGAAACACCGCCACCATTGCCACGGCGATCGGCGAGGGCAACTCCAAAGTCGACGCCGACGCCGGCATCGCGGGCGGCAACATCGCCACACTGGCCACCGTGTTCGGCGACAACAACACGGCACAGGCCAGTGCGCTGGGCGCGGGCAACACCGCCACCCTGTCCACCGTGCTGTTCAGTAACAACAACACCTCGTCGGCCAGTGCCCTGGGCGTGGAAAACATTGCCACCGTGGCCACTTCGTACGGGAACAACAACAACGTCGCAGCCAGCGCGCCGGGTGTCGGTCTGAACGTCGCCACCTTCGCCACCGCGATCGGTGAGGGCAACACACAGGTCTCCGCCTCGGCCGGCGGCGGTGGCGGCAACACCGCGACGCTGGCCACCGTGATCGGGGACGGCAACTCGGCCTCGGTCGTTTCGACCGGCCTGGGCAACACCGCCAACATCGCCACCCTGATCGGCGACAACAACACCGCCAAGGTCGAGGCCTTCGGCGTCGAGAACATCGCCACCGTCGCCACCGCCATCGGTGACAACAACGGTGTCATCGCCGGCGCGCCGGGCGTGGGCGCCAACATCGCGACCTTCGCCACCGCGATCGGCGACGGCAACACCCAGGTCTCCGCTGAGGCCGGTGGCGGAGGCAGCAACATCGCCACGCTGGCCAGCGTGTTCGGTAACAACAGCACCGCCAAAGTCAGTGCGACGGGCCTGGGCAACATCGCGACCATCGCCACCGGCATCGGTGACAACAGCGGTCTGTCCGCCACCGCCTTCGGGCTGGACAACATCGCCACGGTGGCCACTTCCTACGGTGACGGCAACACCGCGGTGGCGGCCGAGGCCGGCGGCGCCGGCGGCAACATCGCCACCCTGGCCACCGTGTTCGGCAGCGGCAACGCGACTACGGGCGCGCACGCGATCGGTGTCGGCGGCAACATCGTCACGCTGGGCACCGTGATCGGTGACAACAACGCGGCGGTCTCGGCCAGTGCGACCGGTTCGGGCAACATCGTCTCGATCGCCACCGCCATCGGCGACCAGAACACGGCCACCGTCGACGTGACCGGGGTGGGTAACGTGCCGGTCGTCTCGACGGTGATCGGTGACGGCAACTCGATGAAGGTCAGCGCATTCGGCCTGGAGAACATCGCCACTCTGGGCACGGTGTACGGCGACGGCAACACCGGCGGGGTGGTCGAAGCCGGCGGCGTCGGAGGCAATATCGCCACATTGGCCACGGTGTTCGGTGACAACAACACCGCGGCCGTCGCGAGGGCGGTCGGCATCGGGGGCAATATCGCCACCCTGGGCACCGCCATCACCGACGGCAACGCGGTCTCCGCCACCGCCAACGGTGCCGGCAATATCGCGACGGTCGCCACCGCCTTCGTCGGTGGTGGCAACACGGCCACCGCGTCGGCAACCGGTGTGCAGAACTACGCGACGCTGGCTACCGCGGCCGGTGCAGGCAATGCTGTCTCAGCCACCGCCTCCGGCGTCGGCGCCAACATCGCCACCCTCGGCACGGCTATCGGGGACGGAAACACCGAGGTATTCGCCACCGCGGGCGGCGTGGGTGGCAACATCGCCATCGCCGCAACCGCGGTCGGAAACAACAACACGGTCGCGGCCAGCGTTGCCGGGCTGAGCGTCGGTGGCGTCGCCACCGCCGTCGGCGACGGCAACACCGGCATCACGGCCCGGGGTCATCAACCGGCCAACTTCGGCATCGTGTCAACCGTGGTTGGCGCGGGTAACAACCTCGTCGAGGCCAGCGGCCACGGCCCGGTCAACTTCGCCAACATCGCCACCGTCGTAGGCGACGGCAACCACGACGTCTGGGCCGGCGGCGCGGGCGTCCTGAACATCGCGGTGACCGCCGGCGGCAGCAATTTCGCGCTGGCCGGCGACCAGTCCGGGGGACTGGCGGGCGGTAACTTCGCCATCGTCACCGCCAACGGCGCCGGAGCCAAGGCGTTCAACGGCATCATCAACCTCGCGGTCGCCGCAGGGGACGGCCTGTCGGCGATCGCGGGCCCGGGCAGCTTCCACGTGGACATCCGGCCCTTGTTCGGGTAGCGGTACCTACTGTTTGTCGACCTTGCCGGCGAGCTGGGTGGATGAATTCACCTGCGCCACTTTCCAGTTGGCTTCGGGTCCGTTGCCGCAGCGGCGCTTATTCTTCGCGCTGGGTCTGCTGCAACAGCACCACCGCGCGGCCGTCGACCGTGATCTTGCCCTCGGGCGGCAGTGCGTCGCCGTTTTCGACGTGCCCGGTGTCGGTGGCGGTGTCCAGCACGGCAAGCCAGCCCGGCCCGAATTCGTCAGGGGGAAGAACGAATTCGATCGGCTCGTGGTGGGCGTTGAAGCACAACACGAAGGAATCATCGGTGATGCGTTGCCCGCGCGAGTCCATGCCCGGAATGCCCAGGCCGTTGAGGTAGACCGCAATGGACTTGCCGAACCCCGAGTCCCAGTCGTCGTCGCTCATCTCAGAACCGTCGGGCCGGAACCACGAGATGTCTGGTATGCCTTCGGAACCGCGGTGGCGCACTGGCGCTCCGGTGAAGAAACGCCGCCTGCGGAACACCGGATGCGCGGCCCGGATGGCGGCCACCGAACCGGTGAACTCGATCAGATCATTGTCGGCGTTGTCCCAGTCGATCCAGGTGAGTTCGGAATCCTGGCAGAAGCCGTTGTTGTTGCCGTTCTGGGTGCGGCCGAGTTCGTCGCCGTGGCAGATCATCGGAACACCCTGCGACAGAATGGTTGTCATCAGAAAGTTGCGCTGCTGCCGGGCCCGCAGCGCATTGATCTCCGGGTCGTCGGTCGGGCCTTCAACACCACAGTTCCAGGATCGGTTGTGTGACTCCCCGTCGTTGTTGTCTTCCTTGTTGGCTTCGTTGTGTTTCTCGTTGTACGACACCAGGTCTCGCAGCGTGAAACCGTCATGCGCGGTGACGAAGTTGATGGAGGCCACCGGCCGGCGCGCGGTGTGCTCGTACAGATCGGCCGATCCGGTGATGCGGGAGGCGAACTCGCTGAGGATGGCGTCCTCGCCCCGCCAGAAGTCGCGGATGGAGTCACGGTACTTGCCGTTCCACTCGGTCCACTGCGGCGGGAAGTTGCCCACCTGATACCCGCCGGGTCCGACGTCCCACGGTTCGGCGATCAGCTTGACCTGGCTGACGATCGGATCCTGTTGCACCAGCTCGAAAAACGCCGACAACCGGTCGACATCGAAGAACTCGCGCGCCAAGGTCGAAGCCAGGTCGAAGCGGAATCCGTCGACATGCATCTCGGTGACCCAGTAGCGCAGCGAATCCATGATCAACTGCAAGGTGTGCGGGTGACCGACGTTGAGGCTGTTGCCGGTGCCGGTGTAGTCCATGTAGTAACGCTTGTCGTCGTCGACCAATCGGTAATAGGCGGCGTTGTCGATGCCACGCATCGACAGCGTGGGGCCCATGTGGTTGCCCTCGGCGGTGTGGTTGTAGACGACGTCCAGGATGACTTCGATGTTGGCCTCGTGCAGGGTCCGCACCATGGTCTTGAATTCCTGGACCTGGCTGCCAGGATTGTCAGCGACAGCGTATTTGAAGTCGGGGGCAAAGAACCCAATTGTGTTGTAGCCCCAGTAATTCGAGAGTCCCTTCTCGATCAGCGTCGAGTCGTTGGCGAAATGGTGCACAGGCATCAGCTCGATCGCGTTCACGCCGAGGCCGGTGAGGTGCTCGATGATCGCCGGGTGCGCGATGGCCGAGTAGGTGCCGCGGCTGCGTTCCGGGATGGCGGGGTGCGTCTGGGTCAATCCCTTGACATGGGCTTCGTAGATGACGGTGTCGGCGTATTCGTGGCCCGGCGGGCGGTCCACGCCCCAGTCGAAGTAGGGATTGATCACCACTGACTTGGGCATGTTGGCCGCGGAGTCGTCGTCGTTGCGGCTGTCGGGATCGCCGAAGTTGTAGCTGAACAACGACTGGTCCCACTGGAATGTCCCGTCGATCGCTTTCGAGTACGGGTCCACCAGCAGCTTGTTCGGATTGCACCGGTTGCCGTTGGCGGGATCGTAGGGGCCGTGCACCCGGAACCCGTATCGCTGACCCGGCTGGACGCTGGGCAGGAACGCATGCCAGACGAATCCGTCCACTTCCGGCAGCGCAATCCTGGTCTCCGAGCCGTCATCGTCGAACAGGCACAACTCGACCCGCTCAGCCACCTCGCTGAAGACGGCGAAGTTCGTGCCGGACCCGTCATAGCTCGCGCCCAGCGGGTAGGCCTTGCCCGGCCATACCTCCGGCCGGTCTTCTGGTTGGCCCGGCCCGGCTGCGACCCCCGGCGTCGCGGTCTGCTCCGCGCTGACATTGATAACCACCGTGCCTCCTGACATTGACGGACTGACCGAACTGTGAACACCGGCGGTCGCGCTCTGTATATCCGCTGACCGGCCGGGTTAAGCATGAGATCGCTCTCAGTCTTCGGCAGCCGGCAGCCGGCTGAAACAGCCTCGGTCGAAAGTTGTTTCGCGGGCCGCCGATCGTGGATCCGGCTCGGGGCTGTCAGGTCACCGGCGAACGGGTTGCGACACGGTCACGGACGCATACCTATTGACTGCTCACGGATCACAAGGGCCTCATCGCTCACTATCGTCACATCAACCCATGCGGACGTCAATTGGCGTCCTGTCTTTGGAAAGGTGTGGCATGTCGGCGATTCCTCGCTTCGTTTCGGTATCGCTGGCAGCGGCGGCTGCTATCGGACTCGTCCTTCCGATCGGCCTCGCTCCGGAGGCGCATGCGTTGCCGTGCAGCGCGCCCGAAGCAAACGTCCCGCCCCCGGCGAACGCAGTGGTGACCAATCCGGGGGGCAAGGTGCTCGGCCCGATGAACAAACGGCCCCGTGGTGCCAATGACCACGCGCCGTTACCCAGACTGGGTCCGTTGCAGCGCGTGCTGCAACCGGGCCAGCGCTACTCCGCGCCACTCCAACAGCAGGCGCTGGTCCCGGGTGCCAACCCCGCGCCACCTGTTCCCGCTCCGCCCGCGGCGGGCGCCCAGCCGCCGGCCGCTCAATTGGCTCCCGAGGGAGCCGCCGTCCCGCCGCCGAACCCGGCGCCGGCGCCGGCACCGCCGGCCGGTGCGCCGGACTCCGAAGGCGCACTCGGGGGCTCCAACACCTCCCTGGTCGAGTGGGTGACCGGACCGGACGGCCCGAACAAGACCCTCCAGCGCTTCGGCATCTCCGGGACCGATCTCGGGATCCTCTGGGACAACGGTGATCCCGCCAATCATCAGGTGCTGATGGCCTTCGGCGACACCTTCGGCTACTGCGCCGTCAAGGGCGACCAGTGGCGGTATAACGTGCTGTTCCGCAGCAGCGACCATGATCTGTCCCACGGACTGCATGTGGACGCGGGCGATCCTTCCAACAGGTACGCCGGTTCGCCGACACAGCAACCTGGTTTCTCGCGGCAGGTCATCAACAGCATCAAGTACGCGCAGGAAGAGACCGGAATCATTCCGACCGCCGCCATCTCCGTCGGCAAGACTCAATACATCAACTTCATGTCCATCAAGGACTGGGGTCGCGACGGAGAGTGGTGGACGAACTATTCGGGCATCGCGATGTCCACCGACAACGGCCAGACCTGGGCGGTGTACCCCGGCACCATCCGCGCCAACGGGCCGGACGCCGCGCGGGTCCCTTACGTCGAGGGCAACGAGAACTTCCAGATGGGGGCCTACGTCAAGGGGAACGACGGCTATCTGTACTCCTTTGGCACACCGAATGGGCGCGGCGGGTCGGCGCACCTGTCGCGCGTGCCTCAGCGCTTCATCCCGGACCTCACCAAATACGAGTACTGGAACGCTGATTCGAACTCGTGGGTTCCGAACAAGCCGTCGGCGGCCACTCCGGTCATCCCGGGCCCGGTGGCCGAGATGTCGGCCCAGTACAACACCTATCTCAAGCAGTACCTGGTGATGTACACCAACGGCGCCAACGACGTCGTGGCAAGGACGGCGCCGACGCCGCAAGGCCCTTACAGCCCGGAGCACCTGCTGGTGTCGAATTTCCAGATGCCCGGCGGCGTCTACGCGCCGATGATGCACCCTTGGTCGACGGGGAAGGACGTGTACTTCAACCTGTCGCTGTGGTCGGCATACGACGTGATGTTGATGCACACGACATGGTTGAGGCTGGGGTAGGAGCGGTCACGGGTCGACAGGACGATTCGTCCATTCCCGGCCGGCACGGCGCGACGAGCGGAACCATCCGCCTGCCGCGCCGGTCCCGCCGTCGGTCGGAATCGTGTGGCCGGTGACGAACGCCGACAGGTCCGACGCCAGGAAGAGGATCACCCGGGCCTGGTCCTCGGGCAGTCCCATCCTTCCGACGGGAACCCACTGCGGCCACTGGCTCTGCTCGTCGGGGGAGAGCCAGCGGGAGTAGGGCACCTGCAGGGATTCGGTGACGTCGGGGCCGATCGCGTTGACTCGCACACCGTCACGGCCGACCTGCACCGCCAGGCTGCGGGTGAACTGGATGACGGCCGCTTTGAACGCCGCGTAGACCGGATCCTCGGGGTAGCCGCGCAGCCCCTCCACGGATGAGACGTTGACGATCGCGCCGGCACGCCGATCGATCATCATCGGCAGGAAAGCCCGGGTGACGAGGAAGACATGGTGCAGATTCACCCGGTACAGCTCATCCCACAGGTCAGGGTCGGTACCGGCGAAACTGCCCGGGTGCCGCACCCAGTGCCCGACGTTGTTCACCAGCACGTCGATCCCGCCGTAACCGTCGCGCACCGTGGCCGCCAGCGCGGCGACCTGATCGGCCTCGCGCACATCGGTCACCACCGCCTGCGCCGCCCCGCCGCACGCCGTGATCTCCTCGGCGGTCCGGTAGGCGCTCTCGCCGTCGATATCGGCGATGACCACCCGGGCCCCATGCTCGGCGAAGAGCCGCGAGGTTGCCGCGCCGATACCGCCGGCTCCGCCGGTGACCACCGCGACACGACCGGTCAGCAACCCATTTGCGTGCGCCATGCTCCTATCTTCTGCCGAAGCTGACAGGATGCTCCAGGTGACGCGACCCAACTTTCTGTTGATTGTGGCCGACGATCTCGGCTTCTCCGATATCGGCGCCTTCGGCGGTGAGATCGAGACCCCCAATCTGGACCGTCTGGCCCATCAGGGGATCCGGTTCACCGACTTCCACTCGGCCCCGGCCTGCTCGCCCACCCGCGCGATGCTGCTGACCGGTACGGACCACCACGTCGCCGGCATCGGCACCATGCTGGAGGTCGCCGTCCCGGGATTCGCCGGCGCACCCGGTTACGAGGGTTATCTGAACGACCGGGTGGTGGCGTTGCCGGAGTTGCTGCGCGACGCCGGTTATCTGACGTTGATGTCGGGCAAATGGCATCTGGGCGCCACCATCGAGACATCGCCATGGGCGCGCGGTTTCGACCGCTCGTTCGCACTGCTGCCGGCCGGCGCCAGCCACTACGGCGGCGGAGGCGGCGGATTCTTGTCTGTGCCAACGCTTTACACCGAGGACGACCAATTCGTCACGGTCGGCGACGACTTCTACTCGTCGGACTACTACACCGACACCCTGCTGCGCTATCTGCGCGAACGGTCACCCGATGACGAGCGACCGTTCTTCGCCTATCTGCCTTTCCAGGCGCCGCACTGGCCGCTGCAGGCACCCGACGAATCCATCGCGAACTATCGCGGTCGCTACGACGCCGGGCCGGACGCGTTGCGCGAGGCGCGGCTGGCGGCGCTGAAGCGGCTGGGCCTGTGCCCCTCCGATGTCGAGGCACATCCCGTGGTGGCCGACGGCGCCCCCGAGTGGGCCGACATGACCGACGACGAGCGTGCGCGTTCGGCGCGCAGCATGGAGGTCTATGCCGGGATGGTGGACCGGATGGACTGGAACATCGGCCGGGTGATCGACTACCTGACCGAGACCGGCGAGCTGGACGACACGGTGGTGATCTTCCTGTCGGACAACGGTGCTGAGGGTGCGATCGTCGAGGCGATGCCGCTGCGCGGCCCGCAGATCGCCGCACAGATCGAAAAATACTGCGACAACAGTCTGGACAACCTCGGCCGCCCCACCTCCTACATCTGGTACGGCCCACGCTGGGCGCAGGCCGCCACCGCGCCGTCGCGTCTGCACAAAGCCTTCACCACCGAGGGCGGGATCCGGGTGGTCGGCTTCGTGACCTGGCCCGGGTTCGAGCGCCAACAGGACATCGGAACTGCCTTCGCGACCGCGATGGACATCGCACCTACCGTGCTGGAACTCGCCGGCGTCGAGCACCCGGGCACCACCTACCGCGGCCGGAAGATCGAGCCGATGCGGGGCCGCTCACTGGTGCCGTATCTGTCCGGGGCCGCGGACGGTGTGCACGACGCCGATACCGGCACCGGATGGGAGTTGTTCGGCCGCCGCGCCATTCGGCAGGGCGACTGGAAGGCCTTGTACCTGCCCGCGCCGTACGGCACGGGGGACTGGCAACTCTACGACCTGTCCGCCGATCCCGGCGAGATCCACGATCTGGCGGCCGCGCATCCCGACAAGCTTGCCGAACTTATCGCGCTGTGGGATCGCTACGTCGAGGACAACGGCGTGATACTGCAGCCGATATCGGTGTTCGACGCCGACCCGACGCTGTTCGGCTGAGTCTTCCGCGGGCGCTCAGTCCTTGCCGCGCGGCGGCGGCTGCACCTCGACGCCGCTTGACTCATGCTCGGGCCCGGCGTCGGGGTGCTCGGCGGGGACCCGCTCGCGGTAGCGGCTGGCCTCACTGGATTTCTGGTCGGGGGCGGACCGCTCCTCGCTGCGGTAAGGGCCGGGCTTCGGCCGGGGCTTCCCGCCAGGGAAGGCCAACCGGAAGATGGTGCGGTGCACCATGAACCACTGCTTGGAGAACCGCCCAGTGTTGTACGGCAGCTCATAACGCTCGCAGATGTCCTTGATCTTCGGCGCGATCTCGGAGTACCGACTGGCCGGCATGTCCGGATACAAGTGGTGCTCCACTTGGTAGCCGAGGTTGCCGCTGATCACGTGGAACAGCGGGCTGCCCTCGATATTGGCCGCGCCGACCAACTGGCGCAGGTACCATTCCCCGCGCGTCTCGTCCTCGACCTCTTCCTGGCTGAACGTGTAGGTCTGGTCGGGAAAGTGGCCGCAGAAGATGATGGCGTGCGCCCACACGTTGCGAATGACATTAGCCAGGGCGTCAGCGGCCAGGGTCCGCAGGTATGTGCTTTCGGCACCGGGCAGCACCTTGTCGAAAAGGTTTGCCGTGGCGCCCAATCGACCTTTGCCCGATATCTTCCGAAGCCGCCGGCCGAGGCGGGATTCCGCCGGCTGATCAAGCCGGCCACCGGACGCGAGTTGTACCAATGCAAATGCCCCGGCGCTGATCACCGGCCACCCGATGTAGTCCTTGATGATCTGCGAGCGCGCCTTGACGCCAATGCCTTTGAGATCTTTCCGCACTTCCGACCACGGCTTTTCCCCGGCCCGAATGGCGTCGATGTCCATGTCGTGCACCGCCACGCCCCACTCGAACAACACGGTGAGCAGTGCATTGTAAAAGAATTGCCCTAGATAGGCCGGGCGCCATTTCTGGTTCGGGTCGATGCGCATGATCTCGTAGCCGAGATCCTTATCCTTACCCCGGATGTTGGTATAGGTGTGGTGGATGAAATTGTGCGAATGCCTCCACGACTCCGCCGTCGAAGCGGTATCCCAGTCCCATACGGAGGAGTGGATATCGGGGTCGTTCATCCAATCCCATTGCCCGTGCATCACGTTGTGGCCGATCTCCATGTTCTCCAAGATCTTGGCCATGCCAAGGCACGCAGTGCCGAGGATCCACGAAGTCCTCGATCGTGAGGCCAGTAGGAGCACCCGCCCGACCACCACGATCTGGCGCTGCACGGAAATCACCGTTTTGATGTAGTGGCGGTCACGCTCGCCGAGATCCGCGAACACCTCATCGTGAATGGCGTCGAGTTCTTTGCCGATCTTTTCCCGTTCTTGTTCTCCCAAGTGGGCGAACGGGCTTTCCGGGCGTTGCAGAGTAGAAGTCACTGCGGTTCCTTCCGATCAAAGTTCGAGTTCGACGTCGCCTTCGGCGGCGTTGATGCAGATCCTGACGTCCTGTCCGGTGGGTTCGGTGACGTCACCAGAGCGCAGGTCACGCAACTTGCCCGATTTGAGCGTGCCTACGCAGGTGTGGCAGATGCCGATTCGGCATCCGAATGCGAGCTCCAGCCCGGCGTTCTCGCCGGCCTCCAAAATGGATGTGCCACCATCACATTCGGCGCTCTTATCGCTCTTGAGGAAGGAAACTTCGCCGCCCTCGCCCGCCTCGGCGTCACCCCCGATCTTGGGCTGAAACCGTTCGTAGTGCAGGCGATCCGGATCACCGTTGTTTTCCCAATGCTCGATCAGCGCATCGAGCATTTCCTCCGGGCCCGAACAGAACGCCTCACGATCGCGCCAGTCCGGGCACACCTCGTCCAAGTCGCCCGGCTTGAGCCGGCCGCGGTCCGAGGTGAGGCGCAGGTCCAGTCGCATTCCGTCGTGTCGGCTGTCGATATCTTCGAGGACCGACAAAAACATGACTTGCTCGCGGGTGCGGGCCGAGTGGATCACCAGCACGTCACTCATTTCATTGCGACGGTCGAGGCTGCGCAGCATGCTCATGATCGGTGTAATGCCGCTGCCGGCGCTGATGAACAGCATCTTCGCGGGCAGTGGGTCGGGCAAGGTGAACACGCCCTCTATCTCGCCGAGCCGGACCAACTCCCCGGGCTGGATTCTTTCCACCAGGTAGGGCGAGACCACGCCGCTGTCTACTTTTTTGGGCGTCACGCTGATCAGGCCGTCGGCGGGCTCCGGATCCGAGGTCAGCGAATACGCGCGCCAGTGGTAGACGCCATCGATGACCAAGCCGAGCCGTACGTACTGGCCAGGCTTGTGGCCCGGCCATTCGTAGCCCGGCCGAATCAGGACACTTGCCGCTTCCGAACCCTGCGGCTCGACCCGCTCGACCTTCCCGCGCAGCTCCTTGGTGGTCCAGAGCGGGTTGATCATCTCGATGTAGTCGTCGGGCTGCAACGGCTTGAACAATTGCCGCACTGCTCGCAGGAAACACCTACGACCACGAGAGACTTGGGGCTGAGCGCCGCGTTCCGCCATGGATCTAATAGTACACAGTTGTTCACTGAATCTAGACGTGGTATGCGGAAAATCTGTGTTCAGCAAGGTATTTATGGCTGGACGCTGGACCGGCAGAGCGAAATAAACAGACGTTCACTCGAAAATAGTATCACCCTGTCCCGGCGCGGACTGCCCTACTGTGATGAGGATTACCTGACGCCGCCGGTTTAAACCGCCGAATCGGCACGCCTGAGTTCGCGACACCCAGTGACAGGCCTGTATCAGCGTGTCGAGGGCGTCGTGAGCATTCACATTCGGGGCGCGGACTCGACGCAAGTAGCATGACGGTGCGGGCCGACCGGAACCGGTGGCAACGTGGCGTCAATTCAGCTCGGCGGTGCTACCGTGGCGATCACCGGCGGCGCCCGCGGTATCGGACTGGCTACCGCTAAAGCCTTTGCGGACAAAGGATCCCGCGTCTTCATCGGTGATCTTGACGCTGACCTGGCGGTCGCGGCGGCCGCCGAGGTCGGCGGGCGCGGTCTGGGTCTGGACGTGCGCTCCCGGCAATCGTTCGCCGCGTTTCTCGATGCCGTCGATGCGGACGGGGCCCCTCTCACGGTGTTGGTGAACAACGCGGGCATCATGCCGGCGGGCCGCTTCGTAGTAGAGGACGACGCGATCACCGACGCGATCCTCGATGTCAACACCAGGGGCGTGTTGATCGGCACAAAACTCGCGTTGCCCGGCATGCTCGCCCGTGGTACCGGCCACGTAGTCAATGTCAGTTCATATCTGGGCAAGGTGCCTGCCGCCGGACTGGCCACCTATTGCGCAAGCAAGCACGCAGTCGTCGGTTTCAGCGAAGCCCTGCGCGACGAACTCGCCGGGTCCGGAGTCACGGTCTCGGTCGTACTGCCCTGCGCCGTGCGCACCGAGTTGACCTCTGGGGTCAAGCTCGGTGGCGTACTGCCCACCGTCGACGCTGACGACATTGCGCATGCGGTGGTCCGAGCGTGCAGCCACCGACGCGCTGTCGTCGCGGTGCCGGGATGGATGCGCGTCTACGAGACCGCTGCCGCCACCGTTCCGGACCGGCTGGTCGCCGCCTTGCGTGGCCGCCTCACCCGCAAGCGTGTCCTGCAGACACTGGACACCGATGCGCGCTCCGGCTACGAATCGCGGGTACGCCGCGCAGCCGAGAAGACGTAAAATATGGTGGGTAACATGATTCAACTTGGAATCCGACGCCAATTGGCTTTCTCGCGCGGCGACACAGCCGTTTTCGGGCTGACCAACCTACACCTCGGCAGCTGTGAATGCCCTCGCATTAATCTGGCAGTTTGTTGTGGATTGTCGAAATTCCCGAAATGTGTTCGAGGTCACCGTAACTCGGTGAACCTGATGACCACTGCCGGTCGTGGGCTTAGGCATGACCTTAACAACGTATTCCGCCTCAGCCCACCAAGCCGCTCGTCATGGCCGTGGCGCCCCGCACATCGCCGGCACCGCGGTAGCGCTGCCACCCCACCGGCATACCCAGGACGAAGTGGCACGTGAGCTCACCCAAGTCACCGGGCCGGATGTGATGCGCTTTGCTCACACCGCCGGCGTCGAGGCGCGCAGCTTCGCACTGCCACTGTCGCGTTACCCGAAGCTGACCGGCTTCACCGAAGCCAACGACGCTTATATTCAGGTCGCTGCCGACCTCGGTGAGCGGGCCATACTTTCGGCGCTTGCCGCAGCGCACATCGAACCGCACGAGGTGGACACGATCATCACGGTCTCCAGCACCGGCGTGGCGGTGCCCACCCTCGATGCACGCCTGATCGCCCGAATCGGACTGCGGCCCAACGTCAAGCGTGTTCCGCTTTTCGGCCTCGGGTGCGTGGCGGGTGCTGCCGGAATGGCGCGCGTCCACGATTACCTGCGCGGCTTTCCCGGAGAAGTGGCGGTGCTGCTGTCGGTGGAGTTGTGCTCGCTGACGCTGCAGCACGACGACACCTCGGTCCCGGCTCTGATCGGTGTGTGCCTCTTCGGAGACGGTGCTGCTGCGGTGGTTGCCACCGGTGCCGACCGAATTCCAGCGGGCCCGAGTGCATATCGCGGTCCGCGAATCCTCGCAACGCGCAGTCGGGTGGTCCCGGACACCGTCGACGTCATGGGCTGGAATATCAGCTCCAGCGGCTTCTCCCTGGTGTTGTCCCGAGACGTCCCGAAAATGGCCGACGAACATCTGCGTGGCGAGGTCGAGGGATTCCTCGCCGACCACGGCTTGTCGGTCGCCGACATTTCGGCGTGGATCTGCCATCCCGGTGGACCCAAGGTGCTCGACTCGATCGAGAACGCGATAGGCCTACCGGCACAAGCGCTTCAGCACAGCCGAAACTCGATGCGGGAGAACGGCAACATCTCCTCTGCCTCCGTCCTGGACGTGCTGCGTCGTACGGTAGCCCAGCCCCCGGCCGAGGGCTCCTTCGGAGTGATGCTGGCGATGGGTCCGGGTTTCAGCTTCGAACTGCTGCTGCTGAGCTGGTGAGGGCGATGTATTACTACTGTTTCGTCGTTGCCATCGGTATGGAACGCATCGTCGAACTGGTCGTTGCCCGACGCAACGCCGCATGGTCAATTGATCACGGAGGCAAAGAGTTCGGCCAGGGTCACTATCCGGTGATGGTCAGCATGCACGCGCTCCTCCTGATCGCCTGCATTACCGAAGTCTGGGCCATGCACCGGCCGTTCATCCCTTGGCTGGGCTGGCCGATGGTTGCGATCGTGTTACTCAGCACCATTGTTCGCTGGCGGTGCGTCTCCGTGCTCGGCAAACGCTGGAACCCAAGGCTTATCGTGATCCCGGGGGCCGCACTGGTCACCCGCGGACCGTACCGCTGGCTTCGCCATCCCAACTACACCGCGGTCGCGGCGGAAGTGGCCGCGCTGCCGCTGGTGCACACGGCGTGGTTGACCATGATCGCATTCAGCATTGCCAACGCCCTGGTGCTCACTGTGAGAATCCGAGCGGAGAATGCGGTATTGGGCTATGCCTGACGGCAGTATTGGCGCGTCGCCCGCCGCGGTAGCGATGTTGCGCTCGTCAAATCCCCCAACTAGTGACAGGGTGGAGGCATGACGTTTTCGCCACGAGCTCCGCTCGGCTAGATGTGGCGATCTACGAGGAATTGCTCGCGGCCGTCGACGGCCGGCACGGAGTAGACGCCGCCGACCGGCTGTGTGAGGCCTGCGTACTTCTTCTCGACATTGATGCAGCGGCGATTTCACTCGTCTTCGACGGTGCTAGTAGCGGAACACTCGGATCCAGTGGTCGGCGCGCTCGCATCTACGACGAACTGCAGTTCACCCTCGGCGAGGGGCCGTGCCTGGAATCGGTGGCACGGCGTTCGCCGGTTCTGGTCGTCGACCTCGCCGATCCTGAGGAGTCTCGCTGGCCTGCATACGGGCCTGCCATGCTGGCCCACCAGATCAGAGGCGTCTACGCGCTACCCGTCGTCGTGGCAGGCGAATATATCGGCGCTCTCGACCTTTTCCGCATGCGGCCAGGACAACTGTGGAGCGACGACTTGTCCGGCGCAACCGCCGCCGCCGAGCTCGCCGGCGTCCCCGCTCTAGATCTCCTGGACGGTGACATGCAGGCCGGCGTGGCCGACCCCGAACAGCAACGCGTGGGCCGAATTGAACAACCTGAGCCGCGCGGAGGTGAGCCAGGCGACCGGGATGCTCGTCGCCCAGCTGGAGATCGAGCCCGCCGAGGCTCTGGTCCGGCTGCGCGCCCACGCTTACGCCACCGGCCGCAGTGCCACCGACGTCGCTCGGGACATCCTCGACCGCCGATTGAAGCTCGAGGCCGACTGATGCGGGAGTGCGGGTCGGGAAGATTTCAGGAAGAAGGCAAACGTGACTGATAAATCCCGGGAAACAGGTGTGCTGGATGCCGTCGTCTCGCTCGTCGACAGTTTGCTCGATGACTTCGACGTCGTCGATCTGTTGACCGACCTCACAGAACAGTGTGCCGCGCTGCTCGACATCGACGGCGGCGGGCATCCTGCTCGCTGACCCACTGCATCAGCTCCGCCTGCTCGCAGCCACCTCTGAGCAGGCCCGTGAAATCGAACTTTTCCAGCTACTGGCTGAAGATGGCCCATGCCTGGATTGCTACGCCACCGGTCAACGAGTGTCGGTAGCCGACCTTCAAAAGGAACGCGACCGGTGGCCGCGATTCGTTCCCGCCGCGATCGAGGTTGGCTTCGCCTCGGTGCACGCGGTCCCGATGCGTGCGGCTGGAACCATTCTGGGCGCGCTCAACTTGTTCGGTACTCGCCCCGGCAAGCTCACCGAGGCCGACCTGCTCGTCGGCCAGACCCTGACACACATCGCGTGTGTCGCCATACTCCAAGAACATCCACCCACCCCCTTGACCGTGATACCGCAGCTACGCTCGGCGCTGACCAACCGCGTCGTCGTCGAGCAGGCCAAAGGCTTACTCCGGGAGATGCTGGACGTATCGGTGGAGGAGTCGTTTCAGCTGATGCGGACCTACGCGCGGGCCAGCGGCGAACACCTGACCAGCGTCGCGCGCAGGTTGATAACCGATCGGGATTCCCGAATGCTGCTGATCGCGGAGTTTACCGAAATCATCTCCGCGACAAAGCAATAACGGGTTCAGTCGCGCCGTGCCCGGGCGCGCCGCGCGGCCTCTTCGACCAGCCTTTCGGCGACGATGTGCAGCTTGACGTTCTGGGTTTGGCTCAATTGGGTGAGTCGGTCGAACGCCTCATCCGCGCCGGCGCCCGACCGGCTGCGAATGATTCCGATCGCCTGATCGATCACCGATCGGCTGTCCAACGCGCGCTGTAACCGCATCGTGCGTTCGTGCGCGCTGGCCAGCAACTGGGCGTTGTGCACCGACACGGCGGCGGGTATGGCGAACTGCGAGCCCAATTGCACGGCGTGCGCTCCGAAAGCATCGCGGCGCCTGGCATAGGCATTGATCGAGCCGATCACCTGGTCGCCGACGATCAACGGCAGCGCCAGCGCGGAGTGCACCCCCATCCGGGCTACCCGGCCACCGAAGTGCGGCCAACGGCTGTCGCTACCCAGTGATCCACTCACTACGGGCCGCCGCGACTGCATGCAGGTAATGCACGGCCCCTCGTTCAGCTCACCGTATTGAACGGTGTCGATGTCGTGGACCAACATCTCGGTGGCCGCCCAGGTCTGGATGCTGGATAACGCGTGGCGCTGGTCGACCAATGCGACACCGACGCCGTCGGTGCCTGGAATCGCCTGGGCGGCGAACTCCGCGACGTCCCCGAGAAGTTCGATCACTCCGCGTGCACTGGCGACAATCCCGGCCACTCCACGTAGACCGGCATACAGTTCGGCCTCGTCTGCTTTGCTTTGGGCAGGGGAGAGTTTCGGCTGCGGTGGTGCGTCGCGACCGGGCTGGGCGTCGAAGTCGGCCAAAAATCCCTCCTTCCGTGCACATTAGTTCAGCGACAAATCTACTCTGCGGACATCCCTAAGCTCAGTCGATGAGCGCCAACGCATTGGCACGCCGGAGCTTGCCCGAGGGAGTCTTCGGGATCATTCCGGGCTCGAGCACAACCACGTTGCGCGGCCGGACGTCGACCTCGGCTATGACCTCGTGGGCCACCTGCTGCTCGATGCGGCGTACTTCCGCCGGATCCTGCCAGCTGTTGGACTCCACAGCTATAGCAAACGTCTCCCGAGAGTGTCCGGCATTCAGCCGCACCGCCACCGCACATCCGGGCCGAACTCCGGAGACACGCGCGGCGGCACGTTCAATGTCAGTGGGATAGATGTTTCGGCCGGCCATGATGATCACGTCCTTGACTCGGCCACAGATCACGACGTGTCCGATTTCGGTGAGATACCCCAGGTCGCCGGTGTCGTACCAGCCCTGGTCGTCTTGGGCCGCGACGAAACCGGCCATCGTGGTGTAGCCCTGGGTCACCGATTCGCCGCGGATTTCGATGACGCCGACGCCGCGGGCGGCCAGGATGTTGCCATCTTCGTCGACGACGCGCGCCTCCAGCCCCTCGAGCAGACGCCCAAGGGTGGCAAACCGACGAATTTTGCCCCTGGTGGCCGGGACTGCCCGGTTCAGCACGGCGAGCAGGTCGGCGTCCACCTCGTCGACGACCAGGCCGGCGCCGCACTCGGTGAACGATGTCGCCACAGTCGTCTCGGCCATCCCATACGCCGGCAGGATAGCTTCTGGCCGCAACCCGAACGGCTTGCCGGCGTCGCATAGCTCTTCGACATCGGCGGGTTCGACCTGTTCGGCACCCGAGAGCGCCCACCGCAGCGTGGACAGATCGAACTGGCCCGGTGTGGCCTGCCTGCGCAGGCGTCTGGCGAACAGCTTGTAGGCGAAGTTCGGTGCCGCCGTCATCGTGCCCTGGTACTTGTCGATGAGCTTGGCCCACAGCAGCGTGTCGTTCAGGAAGTCCATTGGCGTGACCTTGACCAGTTCGGCACCGAAAAACATCGGCACCGTGAGGAAGCCGGTCATGCCCATGTCGTGGAACAGTGGCAACCAGCACACGATTACATCGTTGTCGACGTCGACCCGCGCGCCGTTGAACATGGCCGCCGCGTTGGACACGAAGTTGCGGTGGCTGATCCGAACGGCCTTGGGCGAGCCGGTGGACCCTGACGTCAGTTGCAACAGCGCGAGGTCTTCATCGTCGGTCTCGACCGGATCAATCGGTCGGCCGTCGAGTAGCTGCCCGATTGGCAGCACCCGCAGACCCAGCTCGGACAGCAATGGGCCCGCGGCCATGAATGGGTCGGAGAGGACAACCGCATTGGCGCCGATCATTTTGATGACGGCGGTGGTTTCGGCGGCCCAGCGCCGCAGGTCGGTGCGCGGAGTGGGCTGGTGCAGCATGGTCAGGCAGGCGCCGCGCATCCAAATGCCCTGCGCGGTCGGGGCAATCTCGACCGGGGCGCCGGCCAGCACCGCGACGGCGTCACCGTGGCCGACGCCGGCCGTGGCCAAGCCACCCGCGATCCGGCGGGCCCGCTCGTGCACCTCGCCCCAGGTATGCCGGACCGGGCAGGTCGGCTCCCCGGTGACCATGCCCTTCGTACTGGACTGGGCGGTCCCATACATCGTTTCGGTGAATCTGCTCATGGTCGTTCCTTTGGCTTCGGCGCGACTGCGCCCCGATCGTTCTCCGGCCGTGCGGCGGCGAGCTCGACGGCGGCAGCGTAGGTAAGTGTGAAGTGTTGGATACTTCGGTGTTGGACTGCGACCTTCGTCGCGAAAGTGCTTTTGCACCAGCATAATTCGCGCCGGTGCGTAACCCAGAACACCTGCCAAGGAGTGCGGCTGGCGATGACCACAGCAGAGCGCGTCCCTTTCGCGCACACCCGAAATGGGCCGTCGTTTCGGCTGAAGCGACGCGTCGAATAGTTCAGACGGGTTGACGGTACACATTCGCGTGCACTGCGGCGCGTAAGCGCGCCGATATCGCCGACAAGTGCGGCGATCACCCTGACGCTCTAAGCACGGGACCCGTCGTTGCCGGTCCTAGCCAGTGCGACGGCACAAACCGGTGTTGTCGGCTAACCGGGGGGCGGAGACGGTGCGGCAGGGACCTCTGACAGTCGCCGCCGGACATCTCCGGGAGGCTGGTGAATCAACCGGTTCGAAGGATACCGCATGCCGTGCCGCGCCCGGGCTGTTACTGGAATATTCTCGGCCTGGCAGCCCACCGTCGTGGGTTGGTGCGCGCGCGGCGTAGAACTCCGCACGCGGAGTAGATTCCATGAAATGTAGCCCGTGCCAACAGATTTCGGCGAGTCGGCCATCTCGGGAGAACCTGGGTGATCAGCGGTCCGCGTCCTGGTGATCGAATCTGAATTGCCCGGGCGAGTCGAAGTCGACCACCCACGGGTCCGCGCCGAGATCGTGCAGCACCCCGACCGTCCCTTGGTTACTGGTGATGTCAAAGACGTTGGCCGACAGCATCATCGGCGGTACAAGAACGACCGGGGGCCGTGTCTGAAAGCCACCGAACCGCGGTACCTCGACACCATTGTGCAGGGTCGCGATCATCCGGTTCGCGGGAGCGGCTATCAGGCCGCTGCCCCATATCACCGGTACCACATCTCACACCGACGCTCCGGCACGGTTACCGGTGGTCGTGCATCGGACGCCGACCGAGGAGGATTGCCAGTGCTGCACCAACGGTGTCGACGACTGGCAGCCAGCCGTCCGGGTCGCAGATTCCTAGCAGCCGGGACACCGGGGCACCAGGTAGCAACGCCCAGCCTGTTCCAGCGTGCGCGCAGCTTACCGAGATTCTGTGCAGCGCGGGAAAGCCTGCGGCAGCAAAGAATTCCAGGCGGGTCATATCAAGGATCAGCGCGCGGCAATGCGCCAGGTCGGCGAGTACGTACTCGGTGAGGTCGCATGCGTTCGTACATGTCGACGTCGCCATGGGCGCTGATGATTGCCACCGACGACTTCGTCCAGTGAGTGTTTAATCGCGCCAATCTGACCTGCGTCCCGCTTCCTATGCGGCATGGCGAAAATGATGTGGCGGGATAGACCTGAAGGGCGTAAAGGTTTGTCGATCATAGTGATCCAGTCATGCGGACGATCACCGGTGTGTCAGGTGTGGAGCCAAACCCTCGGGATTCAGCAGCGTACGGCTGAAATCTGTCCCGACCAGCTGAGATTCTCAGCGGCTATGACACTACACCGGTTGGTGGGTTCCGCACAGGTGAACGGCCCGGTACGCCCAATAGCAGAAGCGGCAGCCAATTTCGCGTTTGGGCTGGCCGGCCAATTTCGCTCTAGGATGGGAGTCAGCCCGCGGCGGGTGCGTCCGGGTAGTAGAGCTGGTCACCGATAATGTCGGGCTCCAGCAGGGTTATGAAGCAGGTACCGGCAATGGTGGATTTCACCGAGAACTCTGACGGACCGCCGCTGGGGTCGCGGCAGCTCGATTCGGATTACGCCGATTTGCGGGCAGCGATCGGCAATCTCGCGGGTCTGGTCACCGATCATCGCCGCTTGCCCGAGTTGCTGGCGGAGGTGGCGGCGTTCGCTGTACGCGCGATACCGGGGGCCGACGGTGCCGGGGTAACATTGCTGAATGTCGACCGAGTGGACAACATGGTCGCGGCGTTGGCGGCCAGCGCGCCCTTTGTCGCCGAGATCGACGAAATCCAGTACGTGACCCTCAACGAGGGGCCCTGTATCACGGCGGCGCTGGAACGTCGCACGGTGCGCTCCGGTTCGTTGGGTGGGGAGAAGATGTGGCCGCGCTTCGGTCCGCGGGTGGGCAGGTTAGGGGTGCACAGTGCGCTGTCGGTGCCGCTATTGTTGCCTGATCGGGTGGTCGGGGCGATCAATGTATATGCCTACGGCAAAGACGTTTTCGATGAGCACGCCGCCGAATTCGGGGAGTTGTTCGCCAAACCGGCGGCTGTCGCCGTGTACAACGCGCAGATCCTCTCGGACGCGCTTGCTCTCTCTGTCCAGTTGCAGGCGGCACTGTCCACCCGTCCAGTGATCGATCAAGCGATCGGCATCATCCGCGGACGTACCGGGCGCAGTGCCGAGGACGCGTTCACTCAGTTGCGGGCGATAAGCCAATCTGAGCACCGGAAGTTGGCTGATGTGGCCCAACACATTGTCGATGAAGCCGTGCGCCGCGCCCGCGTCCGCGGCCGCGCCGAGCCGGAAAGCCGAGCCGTACCGTAACGAACGGCCTGCTCCTATCGAAAGAGGTTTCACCACAAGCGTTTTCGGGACATTGGTCGTCAACCAGGTAAGCTAGGCTCTCGTCAGTCAAGCGCCTGAGCAGGCAGAGCGACTGTGCTTCCTGGCCTAGCTGAATCTGCGGAAGCCGCTGATCGGGTGTAACGTCGTTAGGGGTTGGGCACCCAGCCAGTCCGGGATGAAGTCAGCCGCCCGCCGCTGACCTCGCAGAGCATCCGCTCACGCCGGACACGCCGGTGATAACCTGCCGCAGGGATCACCTTGACCATTTTGTCCGACCGAAATCTCTAACGTTCCTCATGTGGCGCACGGCACTTGCGGCACACCAAGTTTCAGCATTCTCAGTACCTATCCTCCGACGCCGTGCGGTTTGGCGACGTTCAGCGCTGCCTTATCGGAAGGTTTGTGCGCGAATGGAAGTGACGTCACCGTCGTGCGGGTGGCGGACGGCTCCCGATCTTCTGACGCTCGGGTAATCGGCGAGCTGGTCAACGGCTCCGCCACCTCGGTGGCTGCCGCCTCCCAATTGCTGAATGGGAGTGACATCGCTGTCGTGCAGCATGAGTACGGCATCTACGGCGGTGCCGACGGAGACGAGGTGGTGGACATCATCGGCGCGCTGCACGTCCCGGTGATCGTCGTCGCTCACACGGTCCTCAAAGACCCGACACCGAATCAGCGTTGGGTGCTTGAGTCGATCGCGGCGATGGCGGCGCAGGTGGTTGTCATGTCGGAGGCGGCGAGACAACGCATGTGCTTCGTCTTTGACGTCGATCCCCGCAAAGTCACCACGATTGCGCATGGCGCGGCCGTTCCGATGAAGGTCGCCCCGCGGGCGCGGTCGGACAGGCCGACGTTGTTGACGTGGGGGCTGCTCGGCCCGGGAAAGGGCATCGAGCGGGTCATCGAGGCGATGGGTTCGTTACGGGACCTTCCGGTCCGGCCGCGTTACCTGATTGCCGGACGGACACATCCAAAGGTTCTGGCAGCCGATGGCGAGGCCTACCGGAACGCGCGCGCCGAACAGGCGCGGCTCGGCGGTCTATCTGACTCGGTGTCGTTCGACGCCAGCTACCGTGATGTGTCCTCGTTGACGGAGCTTATCCAGTCCTCCGCCGTGGTTGTGCTGCCCTACGACTCCACCGAACAGGTCACTTCCGGCGTATTGGTCGATGCCATCGCGAGTGGTCGTCCGGTCGTCGCCACCGCCTTTCCTCACGCGGTCGAACTGCTGGCCAGCGGAGCGGGCATGGTCGTCGGCCACGACGACCCGGATGCGCTGGCGTCAGCTCTGTTCCGGCTCCTGACCGAGCCGCAGCTGGCCGCGGAGATGGCCGCCGAGGCCTTGCGATTGGCCCCACGGATGGCGTGGCCGATTGTGGCGACTGCTTATCTGGATCTCGCGCACCACCTTCTCGGTAAACATCCGGCGCTGGTATGACCGCCACCGTGCCGGAGCCGAGATTCGACCACCTGTTGCGTTTGACCGACCGTCGCGGCACGTTCGAGCATGCCTGTTTTGCCGAACCCCGGCCCGAACACGGCTACTGCACCGACGACATGGCCCGGGTTCTCGTCGTCAGTTCCCGGGAACCCAACTCTGGTGGGGAGGTCAACGGCCTTGCGCGCGTGGCCGTGCAGTTCCTGAACGACGCACAGTCCTACGCCGGCCCCTGCCGAAACCGGATGGACCGCAAGGGCCGTTGGGAGGATGAGCCCGCCCGGGAGGACTGCTGGGGGCGCTGCATCTGGGGCCTGGGAACCGCCGCCGCGCATAGTGACGTGCATCTGATTCGTCGGTTGGCCGTCATTCAGTTCGAACGCGCCGCAAAGGTGCGATCACCGTGGCCTCGGGCGATGGCGTTCGCGGCGCTTGGGCGCCGCGGAACTCCTCTCCGTCGATCCCGGGCACCGGGCCGCGCGCGAACTCCTCACCGACTATGCCAAGACTGTCGCCAAACCAAACGGCGACGCGACCTGGCCATGGCCTGAGCCGCGACTTACCTACGCGAATGCGGTTCTCCCCGAGGCGATGATCGCCGCGGGCGTTGCGCTGGGCGATTCGAGCACTGCGGCAACAGGGTTTGGATCTGCTGGGTTGGCTGGTCGAACACGAGACGGCAGGGTGGTCACCTCTCGCCCACCCCCGCGGCGGGCAGAGGCCCGGACGATCTTCGGCCCGGGTTCGATCAGCAGCCGATCGAGGTGTCCACCCTCGCCGACGCGTGCGCGCGTGCCGCCGCCATTGACTCCGCTTCGATCTGGCCCGACGGGGTCATGGCGGCCGCTGGGGCCTGGTTCACGGGCGTCAACGACGCGCGACAGCTCATGTGGGACCCGGAGACCGGCGGCGGATTCGACGGCCTGCGTGCCGATGGGGTGAACCGCAACCAGGGCGCGGAGTCGACTCTGGCGGTGCTCTCGACGATGCAGCACGCTCAGCGCTTTCGACTGTGCGGCAATGACTTCCGTGCGGCCCGGAGCTCGTCACGCGCAGCCCCCAGCGCCTCGCGGCCAACCCGTCGCGGGTCATCACCCGACTCTTCGTGCCAGGCCAGGAGGGGTTCGAGCACCAGGAGTCCCGAGCGGCAGCGGTGCTGGCGCGGATCCTGGCCCTGGACGAAGGACAGGTGCGGTCGTCGCTGGATGATGTTGTCGATCCGGTTCGACGGGCGTCACCGCGATCTTGCTGACACGTTCCGTCGACACGCCGACGAACTCGCCGATCGGCTGGATCCCGGCGTGGAACTCTCCGAGGCGCGAAAGTTATTGCTGGGCGCGGCATTCACCAGCGAATACGCCATCGAAGGCGCTGCGTTATGCAACCCCAGTATCGTGGCACATCCCGATCAGGCTGGAATCGCGGCAGGCAGCCTGCGATTCGTGATGAGTGTCCGGGGCATCGGCGAGGGGCACTGTTCATCCATCGGGTTTCGGACCGGCGTCATCGACGCAGCCGGCCGTGCATCCGATCGACGATCCAGGCTCCCTTCGCCACAGTCGGGGCGGCGGAGCCTGCTCTGCTCGACGCAGCTGTTTTCCGCAGTGAACTCGCCCGGCTCGAGCACGCGGGGGAGGTCGCCGACTACGTACTTGACCGGCTCGGCAAGAGCTTCACCCGAGCTGCTCTCGATCAACAACTCGCCCAGCTCGAGACTCACCTGAGCACCCGCGGACACGCCGAGAAGACAATTTCCTCGTTCCGCACCATCGCGGAACGCACGTACAAGATCGAATTCCCAAGCCCTGGAAAACTTTCCGAGCGTGTCCTGTGGCCCTCGATGAGCGCAGAACAGAGCCGGCATGGAGGATGCACGGTTCGTCCGGTTTGTCGACGACGACGGCTCCGTCACTTTCTATGCCACCTACACGGCCTACAGCGGGTCCCAGATCAGCCAGCAACTCCTCACGACCACGGATTTCCAGTCGTTCACCTCTGCGCCGATCGTCGGACCCGCCGCAGCCAACAAGGGTCTGGCGCTGTTTCCTCGCCGAATCCGCGGTCGCTTCGCCGCGATGTCGAGATCAGATCGCGAGTCGAATACGGTCGCCTACTCCGATCATCTGTCCGTATGGGCGGGTGCGCTTCCCTGCCAGAGCCCGACCCGAGCCTGGGAGGCGTTACAACTCGGGAACTGCGGTCCGCCCATCGAAACCGACGCCGGGTGGCTGGTGCTCACCCACGGCGTCGGCCCGATGCGCACCTATTGCATCGGGGCGATTCTGCTCGATCTCGACGATCCGACAAGGATTCTTGGTCATCTCGCGGAACCGCTACTGAGCCCCGCTCATGATGAGCGGGACGGCTACGTACCCAATGTTGTTTACAGCTGCGGCGCGCTGGTCCACGCCGACACCCTGGTGCTGCCGTACGGCATCGCGGACGCCGCCATCGGTATCGCCACCGTGCCACTACCCGAACTCCTTGCGGTTCTGGGCCGCGCAGAAGACATTTGCGAGCTGGTACCCGCAAACGCCGTTGGTCAACAATGTTGACATGCTGGCCTGCACCGCGTTTACTGGAGACATACCGGAAATCGCCGATCGCCGGAGTTCATCTGGAAATCCCGACGGACCAGCAGTTTCCGTCTGTTCCCGGGCAATCGGATACCGCCACCATCCGACTGTGACATGTACGGGGAAGACCCGAGTGCCTCTTGCGCCCACCCTTCAGTTTAAGGAGAACGACGATGGTGAAATCTGCCGACGAACAACGAGATACTTTCGGAGAGAACGTGCTTCACGTCGGCGCTGGGTTCAAGGCAAACGAGCGCCCGCAAATATTGGAGACGCTGTCGACGCTCGGTCCGCACTTGTTGGGACGATGGGATGCGCGGGACATCGATGTGGAAGTCTCGTTGCAGGACCGCGGCGGCAAGGAGCAGCGTGTCACTTTGCGCACGAGCCTACCCGGCCATCCACCGCTGGTAGCGGTCGCTGAGAACCCGGACATTTCCCACGCTTTGAGCGATGCGAAGCGGGAGTTGATCCGGCAACTTGAACATCAGAAGTCAGTGGGCGACCCCATGAGCAGTGCCGGCGCAGCAGCTCGACGATCCGCCATTAGGCCACTTCGCCGTTCCATAGCACGCATTGATAAGGCGCACAACAAATCAGCGGCTCGTTCGGCGGGCAGAAGGAAGACGATCATGACGCATCGCATCGAACCGCGAGTTATCGACAACCATGCAGCCATGGGCACATCGACACCGGCAGTTACCGACCGTCCTTGACCTGCCGCGAAGTGATCCGTGCGGGGATACGCCGCGCAGCGGGAGTACGCCGCGACGCCGGGCGTAAGGCAAAGGACGCAGCACAGTCGAGTTGGACTCCGAAGGCGGGGCAATCGACAGGGGGGAGTAGCGACGCGACCAACACCCACCTCAGCTGGTCGAGTCGGCCCCTTGCCAACGACTCGCGGCGACTCGGCGCGGCTGACTTTTTCTGCGTCGTTGAGCGAGTCCGTTCTTGCGATTGCGGATCGCGGTGGCCAGTCCGTACCTGACCTTCGGTTGAGTCGGGGTCGGCACCGGGCCGCGGCATGAGATTGCCAAACCTGTTTTCGGAGGCGGTTTCCGGGGCGTCATCGGACGTGGCGCGCAGGAATCGATCTGGCAGGGCAAGTTTGGCGATCGTGCGCAGGGTGAGTAGGTATTGGCGGGCGAGCGAGCCAGTGGTGTACGGGCAGGTCGTAGCTGGCGCAGACCGCCTGTACCCGCTCGGCGATTTGCGCGTAGCGATTACTGGGCAGGTCCGGGTAGAGGTGGTGTTCGATCTGGTAGCAGAGGTTTCCGCTCATAAACGCCATTACCCGACCGGCACGAAAGTTGGCGCTTCCCAACATTTGTCGCAGATACCACTGCGGCTTGGTCTCACCATTGAGCGCATCGGGAGTGAATTTCTCGGCTCCGTCAGCGAAGTGGCCGCAACAGATAACGGCATACGCCCAAAGATTTCGCAGCAGATTGGCGACTGCATTGGCGGACAGGATTCGCCGCCAGCGCCGTCCGCCGAGCGCGGGCAGGAGCAGGTAATCTTTGCCTGCCTGGCGCGCGATTTTGCGGCGCAGACCTCGGGTTTGAGCGGACTTTTCGGCCTCGGTTTCGCAGCGGTCTTGTTCGGAGTACAGATCGTGCAGCGCGATACCCCATTCAAAAGTAGCCGCCAACAACAGATGTCGCAGCGGCTGGAGCAGATTGCTGGGCTTCCACTCCTGGTCACGGGTGACCCGCAGCACGCCGTACCCGAGGTCGTCGTCGACACCGACGACGTTGGTGAAGACGTGATGTCGGTAGTTGTGGGAGTAACGCCACTGTGCAGACGGACCAACCATGTCCCACTCCCATGTGGTGGAGTGGATTTCGGGATCGTTCATCCAATCCCACTGGCCGTGGCCGATATTGTGGGCCAGTTCCATGTTCTCGATGCTCTTCGCCACGGCCAGGGCCAGCGTCCCGACCGCCCAGCCGGTCCTGCTGCGGCTGCCCCCGATCACCAGGCGGGCGGCCAGGTCGAGGCAGCGTTGAAAGGCAATCGCGCGCTGGATATACGCCCTGTCGCTCGCGCCACGGGAATCCTCGATGTCACGACGGATCGCGTCCAAATCGACGGCGAGTGCCTCGAGTTCTGTGGCGCTCAAGTGGGCGTATTCGGCTACGTCTGTGATGGCCATCAGTGCGTCATCAGCTCCTCGGATAGGATGAGGACGCCGGGGGAGCGGAAAGGCGGCGTCAATCGGGCCGGTGGAGGTCAGGCGCCGCAACCAGCGATCGTCGCCATAACGGAAAGGCCGGGTTGCGGCCAAGAACGTTTGCAGCGCAGAGAGCCGCTGTGCCGGCGCGGTATCATGTGGGTAATGCGCGCGTCGGCGATATCCACGGTCACCGCATGGCGGCCTCGGTGTGGCGAGGAGAATGCTGTCGCCTGAGTTCAGGTGCTTCCGATTGTGCACCGGTTCCGCCGATGTTGTTCCGGTGGTGGCCCGTGACGCGTCGGGGTCTGCCGGGTGACAGTCCGATTCGAGGTACGCATCGTGAACTTCCTACCCTGAAGATCACCGAGGTGCCAGGTTGCGAGCGATGACTCTCACACTGTCGCCGGAGGGACAGGGTGTTCCGGGCCGGCTGGACTATCAACCAAAGCCCAATTTACCTCGTGGTTTGGCAGCGGATGCGGCGGGTGGGAGGTTGGTCTCATCGGGTTTCGGTATCAGCTGCTGGGGTAGTCCGCGCCAGTTGATGAGGTATTCGGACCGGAGCGCGCGCTTCACCGACCATCGCGACTCTGTCACATATCTGTAAAGCGAGCACATATCTGTAAAGCGAGCTGCCCGATTGCAGGCGATCGAGCCGACCGTGTCTGCGCGCCGGTCAGTAAGCGGGTGCTGGTCAGTAATCGTGCCGGTCAGTAATAGTGACGACGGCCGCCAACGGGGCGTCCCATACGACCCAGCGCCATCATATCAGGCCGACGACGAGGAGGATGACCCCGAGGACCAGAACAATATGGGCGAAGGCGAAGGTAGGGGCGACACTAGGGAGCAGGAGTCCAAGGACGATAAGGACGATTCCCAAAACAATCATGACGTTTACCTGATTTCTCTGTTGCAGATATTTCGGTTGCGGCTGCCCATCAGCGTCCGCCGCCGGCGCGCGGTGCTGCCGGTTGTCGATCCCACGACCGGCGACCGAGGAGGTGACCCCTCATCCTCCTCGGTCGGGTCGTGGATAATTCCGACTTCACCGTTGAGCCGGTGGCTGCGCCGGCGGACCGGTTCTGGAAGTCGCGGTCTCGGTTCACAAACTCCACTTCGCGCTGGGATCTCTTGAGTTCGCGGCGGGCGTCGCGCCCGCGGCCCGCGGTACGCTGCGCACCGGCCAGCAATACGCTCATACCCAGCATCGCCAGCGCGCCGATCACTATCCCAAAGAGAAAAAGGGTGCCGGTCGACCCGGTGACGTGATAGCCAAACACCGAGAAATTCTCGTTCAACGGGTGAGCGGCTCCCGCATTGTTGAGCACGCCGAGCACCCCGACGATCACGGCGAAGAGTAGAACAACTAATCCGATGATGACAATCATGTCAAGGTCTCCAATTTCGGTGCTATCAGTCCATTACACGCCCCTTCTATAATGCTGTCAACGGTGTTAACATTCAACGTTAGTTAATGGCGTATGACATGCGATGTTGAATTCGTATCGCTAGGCGGCTACGTTGATGAGCTAGAAGGGGAGCACCGAGGGAATGGCGAGAAGTCGATCGGGCCTGACGCGGGCGCTGACGACGAGGGCCCGTTGGCCGCCGGCCGAGACAACGGTCAGCTCAACCGGTCCACGATCCTGCAGGCCGCGCTGAGGATCGTGGACCGCGACGGTGTGGACGGATTGTCGATGCGTCGCCTCAGTCAGGCGGTGGGCCGAGATCCGGTGATGCTCTACCGGCACGTCCCCAATAAAGCTGCAGTGCTCGACGGTGTCGCCGAGATCGTGCTCGCAAAGCTGTCCGTGGACAGTACCGACCCGGACTGGGCCGGCCAATTACGTGCCGTCGCACGTGACTTCCGCCAATTGGCCCTGGCACATCCCAACGTGGTGCCGCTGCTGGTAACTCGACCCTTGGTCACTCCACTCGGTCAGCGGCCGCCGGGAATGCTGCGGCCACTAGAGGACGTCCTCGCGCTGCTCACATCTGCCGGCTTCACCGGCGAGGATGCCCTGCACATCTACCGGGTACTGTTCGGCTACCTGTATGGCCACATCCTCAATGAGTTGCAAGAGGTTATCGAGCGGCCGGAGGAAACCGACGACGTACTCCGGCTCGGTCTGCACCGACTCGCGATCAACGAATTCCCGCAACTACGTGCGCTGGCACCCGTCCTAGCCTCCTACGATGGCGGCGCCGAACTGGACCGATTCCTTGATCTGCTGCTTCCCGGCATGACCGCAACCCTCGCAACGAATCACCAGGGACCATAGTCGGTGCTGTTGGCTTGCCGCAGTGCGCTGACGTAGTCCCAGCGTTCGCGTGTGGTCTCGTCGGCGCCGATGGGTGTGGCCAGCAGCCCGCGCAGTTCCTCGACGGTGCTGTATCCCTTGCGTCGCATCCATTCACCCAAACCGTCGAGTAATACGGCGGCATGTTCCGGGCCGTGGCGCAGCAGCGCTGACGCGGTCATCACCACATCCGCGCCGGCCAGCAGGTACTTGATCAGCTCCGCGGCGCTCTCGACGCCGGTCGTCGCGGCCAGCGAAGCGCCGACCCGTCCGCGCAGTAACGCAATCCACGTCAGCGGCAACCGAATCTCCGCCGCGGTGGACAACGACACCGCACGCACCACGGCGAGGGTCTCGGGGTCGATATCGGGCTGCAGGAATCGGTTGAACAGGACAAGCCCGTCCGCACCGGCCTCGTCCAGGCGCCGCGCCATCTCGCCCGTCGCGCTGAAGTACGGGCTGAGTTTGACGGCCACCGGTACGGTCACCGCGTCCTTGACCCGCGCCAGGATGTCGAGGTGGCGCTGTTCGACATCGCGGCCGCAGATGTGCGGGTCGCCGGGCAGATAGTAGATGTTCAATTCGATTGCGGCCGCACCGCATTCCTGCATTGACCGGGCGTAGCGGGCCCAACTGCCGGGCGTGACTGCCGTTGAGGCTGCCGATCACCGGAACTGAGACCGCCCCCGCCGCGCGTTCGAGCAGGCTCAAGTAGCGGCGCGGGCCGTGATCCTCGTCGGCGGCGTGCGGGAAGTATGACAACGACTCGGCGAAGCTCTCGGTGCCTGCCTCGGCCAGACGCGCGTTCTGCTCAGCCTCGCGGCGCAGTTGCTCTTCGAACAGCGAATAGAGCACTACCGCGCCGACGCCGGCGTCGGCGAGGCGCCGGACGCCGTCGACGGTCTGCGACAGCGGGGACGCCGCCGCGACCAGCGGGTTGCGCAATGTGAGGCCCAAATAGCGAGTCGACAGTTCCATCAGCGTTCCCTGCGGGCGTCGGCATGGAAGTGTTCGGGACCGCGGGAAGCCATCTCCTGGTACATATTCCAGCGCTGGGCGTTGGCTTGTTCGGCGAGGCCGAGCAGCCGGTCGTACTCGGCCGGATCGGCGTTGGCCAGTGAGCGGTACCGCAGTTCCCGGTTGCGGTAGTCGGCGAGTGAGATCCGCGGCCGGTGCGAATCGAGCAGGAACGGGTTCTCGCCGGCCGCCCGCAGCACCGGGTCATAGCGGATCAGCGGCCAGTGCCCGCTGGCCACCGCGCGGTACTGCTGATCCATCCCCTGACGCATTTCGATGCCGTGCGCAATGCACTGGCTGTAGGCGATTACCAGCGAAGGGCCGTCGTACGCCTCCGCCTCGCGGAATGCCTGCAAAGTCTGTTGCGGGTCGGCGCCCATCGCGACCTTGGCGACGTAGACGTTTCCATAGGAGATCGCTTGGAGAGCCAGATCCTTCAACGGCACCGTCTTGCCGGCGGCGGCGAACTTGGCCACCGCGCCCAGTGGGGTCGCCTTCGACATCTGACCGCCGGTGTTCGAGTAGACCTCGGTGTCGAGCACCAGCACGTTGACGTTGCGCCCGCTGGCCAGGACGTGGTCGAGCCCGCCGGACCCGATGTCGTACGCCCAACCGTCACCGCCGACGATCCAGACGCTGCGCCGGACCAGGTGGTCCACCACACTGCGCAGATCACCGGTCAGTGGCGGGATCAAGGCTGTCGAGGCGGCGCTGGAGCTCGGCCAACCGCTGCCGCTGAGCGTGCAACTCCGACTCCCGCAGCTGCGGCGCCGCCAGAATGGCGTCGACGAGTTCGGCGCCGAGTACGTCGCGCAACTCGGCCAGGCGCCGCCGGGCCAGCTGCGCGTGCGCGTCGGCGGCCAACCGGAAGCCGAGCCCGAACTCCGCGTTGTCCTCGAACAGCGAGTTGGACCACGCCGGACCCCGCCCGTCGGCGTTGGTGGTCCACGGCGTCGTGGGCAGGTTGCCGCCGTAGATCGACGAGCAGCCGGTCGCGTTGGCGACCATCAGCCGGTCTCCGAAGAGCTGCGAGAGCAGCTTGAGGTACGGCGTCTCGCCGCACCCCGCACACGCGCCGGAGAACTCGAACAGCGGCTCCAGGAACTGCGAGCCGCGCACGGTGCCGAAGTCCACCTGGGACCGGTCACTGACCGGCAGGGTCTCGAAAAAGGTGATGTTGTCGCGCTCGGTGGCCAACCGCGGCTCGCCGGGAGCGAGATTGATCGCCTTGGTCACGGTGGTGCCGGGAATGACGACCGGGCAGGCCTCGACACACAGGCCGCACCCGGTGCAGTCCTCGACGTACACCTGCAGCGAGTACCGGGCGTTCGGCAGCCCGACGGCGTCCAGCGGCGCCGAGTCGAACTTCTCCGGCGCGCCCGCCAGTCGGGACTGGTCGTAGTACTTCGACCGGATCACGCTGTGCGGGCAGACGAAGCTGCAGTTGCCGCACTGAATACAGCTCCCGGCATCCCAGACCGCCACCAGTTCGGAGATGTTGCGTTTCTCATACGCGGTCGTGCCACTGGGGTAGGTGCCGTCCACCGGAAGTGCGCTGACCGGCAAGGCGTCTCCGCGCCCGGCCATCATCTCCGCGGTCACGGTGCGCACGAACTCCGGCGCATCCGCGGGCACCGTCGGTACTGGCGCGCGCACGGAGGTGGCCAGGCCCGGCAGCTCGACGCGGTGCAACCCGTCCAGCGCGGCGTCGACCGCGGCCAGTTCGCGCCGCAGCACGTCGGCGCCGCGGTCGCCGTACATCTTTTCCACCGATTCCTTGATCCGGGCGATGGCCTGCTCGCGGGGCAGCACGTCCGAGATCGCGAAGAAGCACGTCTGCAGCACGATGTTGATCCGCCCGGCAAGCCCGACCTCGCGCGCGATCCGGCCGGCGTCGACGATGTACAGCGTGATCCGCTTGTCCAGGATCTGTTCCTGGACCGCCGGGGCAGCGCGTCCCAGACCTTCTCCGGCTGATGCCGACAGTTCAGCAGCAGCGTGGCCCCGGACGCGGCCCGGCCGAGCACGTCGACCTTGTCGAGAAACCGGAACTGGTGGCAGCCAATGACATTGGCGCGACTCACCAGGTAGGGGGCCCGGATGGGGTCCGGCCCGAAGCGTAGATGCGACTCGGTCTGCGAACCCGATTTCTTCGAGTCGTAGACGAAGTATCCCTGGGCGTGCATGCCCTCTTCCGACCCGAGGATCTTGATCGTGTTCTTGTTCGCGCTGACCGTTCCGTCCGAACCCAGCCCGAAGAAGATCGCCCGGACTGTATCGGGCGACTCGATGTCGAACGACGGGTCGTACTCGACGCTGGTACCGGAGACGTCGTCGTCGATACCGATGGTGAATCGCCGCCGCGGATGCTCGCGAGCGAGTTCGGCGAACACGCCGGCAACCATCGCGGGCGTGAACTCCTTCGAGGACAGTCCGTAGCGTCCACCGGTAACGCGAGGCATAACGGCCCGCTCCCCGTCGGCATGCGCCTCGGCGAGCGCCGCAACAACGTCCAGATACAACGGCTCGCCGATCGACCCGGGCTCCTTGGTGCGGTCCAGAACGCCGACCGTGCGCACCGTCGCCGGCAGCGCTTCGAGGAGCGCTCTGGTGGGAAACGGGCGGTACAGCCGCACCTGCACCACGCCCACCCGCTCACCACGCTCGGTGAGAGCGGCGACGGTTTGCACGACGGTCTGGGCGCCCGAGCCCATCACCACCAGCACGCGCTCCGCCTCCGGGTGCCCGGTGTAGTCGACAATGTGCATCTTGCGGCCGGTGCGCTCGCCCAGGCGGGCCATCAGGTCCTCGACCACACCGGGAACCCTTGCGTAGAACGGGTTCACCGTTTCACGAGCCTGGAAGTAGACGTCCGGGTTCTGCGCGGTGCCGCGAATGAACGGGCGCTCGGGAGACAGCGCTCGTCCGCGATGCGCCCAGACCAACTCCTCGGGCACCAGCGCCCGCAGGTCGTCATCCGACAGCGTCTCAATCGTGTTGAGTTCGTGCGAGGTTCGGAATCCGTCGAAGAAGTGCACGAACGGCACCCGGGTCGTCAGCGTGGCCGCCTGTGCAACGAGTGCCAGGTCGTGTGCCTCCTGCACGGAGGCCGCCCCGAGGAGTGCGAATCCCGTTTGCCGTACGGCCATCACGTCGGAATGGTCTCCGAAGATCGACAATCCCTGCGCTGCAAGCGATCTGGCCGCCACGTTAATGACGGCCGACGTCAGTTCGCCGGCGATCTTGTACATGTTCGGGATCATCAGCAGCAGACCCTGCGACGAGGTGAAGGTCGTGGTCAGCGCGCCGCTCTGCAGCGCGCCGTGCAGAGCCCCGGCCGCTCCACCCTCGCTTTGCATTTCGACCACCGTCGGGACACTGCCCCACACATTGGGCCGCCCCGCGCTGGACCATTCGTCGGCCAACTCGGCCATCGGCGAGGACGGTGTGATCGGGTAGATGCAGCACACCTCGTTGAGCCGGTAGGCGACCGAAACGGCAGCCTCGTTGCCGTCGACCGTGGCACGTGTCATTTCGGCTCCGGGAACATGTCGATGGCGTGTACCGGGCACTGATCGAAGCAGACGGCACAGCCTGTGCACTTGTCGTAGTCGAACTTGTACCGGTGCCCCACACCGAGTTTGATCACCGCGTCCTCCGGGCACGCGCCGAGGCAGCCGTCGCATTCGAAGCAGTTGCCGCACGAGAGGCAACGCCCCGCCTCGTAGGTCGCCTCCTGCGCGGACAACCCGCCGACGACCTCCTCGAAACTCTCGACGCGCTTTTACGTGTCGAGTTCGGGCTGCCGACGTCGCGCGGCATCACCGAAGAACCACAGATGCAGCGAGTCGAACGTCGCCGTCGGATGCTTCGCAGGGCGTCCGCCCGCCGTGCTGCCCAGCCACGCGTCGATGTGGTGCGCGGCCTTCTTCCCATGCCCGACGCCGACGGTAACGGTGCGCTCACTGGGCACCATGTCGCCGCCGGCGAATACGCCCGGACAGCCGGTCATCAGTGATTCCGAGACACGCACGCTGCCGTCGCGCTCGAACTCGACGCCGGGGAGTGTTCGCATGAACGCCGACTCCGTTTCCTGGCCGAGCGCCATGATCACGGTGTCCGCGGCCAGCGTCTCAAAGCGTCCGGTCGGGCGTGGGTGACCGGAGTCGTCGAGTTCCATGACCTCGACCTGCAATTCGGGACCGTCGAAGGCGCTGATCGTGCGCAGCCAATTGATGCGCACGCCTTCACGTTCGGCATCCTGCGCTTCCTCCTGGTGGGCGGGCATCTGTTCGCGAGTGCGCCGGTACACGATGACGGTGTCCTCGGCGCCGAGGCGGCGGGCCACGCGGGCGGCGTCCATCGCGGTGTTGCCGCCGCCATAGACGGCCACATGGCGCCCGATCGTCGGAGTTTCGCCGGAGGCGACACTGCGCAGAAAGGACACCGCGTCAATCATCGTGCCGGCGTCACGGGCGGGGATGTCGACGCGTTTGGCCAGGTGCGCACCGACCGCGACGAACACCGCGTCGAAGCCGCCCTCGTCCCGCTCGGCCGCGAGGTCATCGACCCGATGGTCGCAGGTCAACTGCACGCCCATGGCCGCGATCCGGTTCAGCTCCACATCGAGCACGTCGCGGGGGAGCCGGTAGTTCGGGATGCCGTACCGCATCATGCCGCCGGGCACGGCGCCTGCGTCGCGGATCTCGACCTCGTGCCCCAGCCGTGCCAAATGGTAGGCGGCGGACAGTCCGCTCGGCCCCGCGCCGATGACCAGGACTCGCTTACCGCTGCGGGTGGATGGTGGTTCGAACATCCAGCCGCGCTCGTAAGCAAGGTCACCGAGAAACCGCTCCACCGAATGGATCGACACGGAGCTGTCGAGATTGGCACGGTTGCAAACGGTTTCACACGGGTGGTAGCACACCCGTCCGTGGATTGCGGCGAATGGGTTGTCGGTGACGAGCTGACGCCAGGCCTGTTCGTGCCGACCGGCGGTGGCATGGGCAAGCCAGGCTTGGATGTTCTCTCCGGCGGGGCAACCGGCATTGCAGGGCGGCAGCAAATCGACGTAGACGGGCCGGCGCTCGCGCACCGGCCCGGCCCGGGACCGACCATGCAACAAGTCCGGAAGCGGCGTGAGATCGTTCGAAGGTCCGGCTGCGGGCCGATGGAACGCGTCGCTGCTCATTGAGCCGGCACGAGCTGTTCTTCCACCTGGAGGACTTGGCGGGTGGTCTTGATCACCGTGTCGGGGTTCAGGCTCATCGAGTCGATGCCGAGCCGGACCAGGAACTCGGCCATGTCCGGGTAGTCCGAAGGCGCTTGTCCGCACAGGCCCGAGTGAATCCCGTTGCGACGGCAGCCCTCGACGGCCAGGCGAATCATCTCCTTGACGCCCTCGTCGCGTTCGTCGTAGTCGAAGGCCACGATCTCGCTGTCACGATCGACGCCGAGGGTGAGCTGAGTCAGGTCGTTGGAGCCGATGGAGAAACCGTCGAATCGCTTGGCGAATTCATCGATCAGGATCACGTTGTTCGGGATCTCGCACATCGCGTAAACCTTGAGCCCGTTCTCGCCCCGGCGCAGACCGAGGTCGGCCATGGTCTGCAGGACGAGGTCCGCCTCGGCGAGTCGACGCACGAAGGGGAGCATCAGAATCACGTTCGTCAGGCCCATCTCATCGCGCACCCGTCGCATCGCGCGGCACTCGAGCGCGAAACCCTCGGCGTAGGCGGGATGCGCGTAGCGCGAGGCACCGCGGAAGCCGATCATCGGGTTGCTCTCCGATGGCTCGAAGGCGGCTCCGCCGACCAGGCTGGCGTACTCGTTGGTCTTGAAGTCCGACATCCGCACCACGACGGGCTTGGGCCAGAAGGCGGCGGCGATGGTGCCGATCCCTTCGGAAAGGCGTTCCACGAAGAAGGCGCTCCCGTCGGGATAGGCCTGCGTGAGCCGATCGATCGTCCGACGCGCCTCGGGGTCGTCGACCTTCTCGGGGTGCAGCAGGGCCAGCGGGTGCACCCGGATGTACTCGCTGATGATGAACTCCATCCGAGCGAGTCCCACGCCGTCGTTCGGCAGGAACGACGTCTTGAAGGCGAGGTCGGGGTTCCCGAGGTTGAGCATGATCTGGGTTCGCGGCCGCGCCAGATCCGCCACCTCGGTGCGGTCCACATGGAAGCCCACTTCGCCCCGGTACACGCGGCCCGAGTCGCCCTCGGCACACGACACCGTCACGACTTCGCCATCGGGCACGCAGGTGGTCGCGTCGCCGGTGCCGACCACGGCGGGGATGCCGAGTTCGCGGGCGATGATCGACGCGTGGCAGGTGCGACCGCCGCGGTTCGTGACGATCGCCGCGGCGGTCTTCATGACCGGCTCCCAGTCGGGTGTCGTGGTGTCTGCGACCAGTACCTGGCCGGGCTTGAATTCGTCCAGCTGGGTGAGGTTCTCGATCCGTTTCACCGCACCCGAGGCGATCCGTTCGCCGACCGACCGGCCCTCGGCGAGTATCTCGCCCCTGCCCTCGAGCACATAGGACTCCAGCGCCGTCGCGCTGTGCTGGGAGGCCACCGTCTCGGGGCGAGCCTGGACGATGTAAAGCTTTCCGTCCAGACCGTCCTTGGCCCACTCCATGTCCATCGGCCGCCCGTAGTGCGCCTCGATGGTGCACGCGTAGCCGGCCAGCTCCAGGACGTCCTCATCGGTCAGGCAGAACCGAGCACGGTCGGCCTTCGGCGTGGGGATGTTTCGTGTCGTGTTCTTCGTCTCGCCCTCGACGAGGATCATCTTCACTGCCTTGTCGCCGATGAGGCGGCGCAACACGGTGCGGTGGCCGGCGAGATAGGTCGGCTTGTGGACGTAGAACTCGTCCGGGTCGACGGCGCCCTGAACCACATTCTCGCCAAGGCCGTAGGCGCCCGTGACGAAGACTGCGTCGCGAAAGCCCGACTCGGTGTCGATGGAGAACATCACACCCGACGAAGAGATATCGGAGCGGACCATCTTCATCACGCCGATCGACAGCGAGACCTTGAAGTGGTCGAAGCCCTGGTCGATTCGGTAATGAATGGCGCGATCGGTGAACAGGCTGGCGAAACAACGGCGGCACGTGTCGAGCAGACTCTCGTCGCCTTTGATGTTGAGATACGAATCCTGTTGGCCGGCGAAGCTCGCCGTCGGCAGGTCTTCGGCGGTCGCCGAGCTCCGCACAGCGAGACTTACCTCCTCGCCGTACTCCTGCTGAAGCTTGCGGTACGCATCCAGAATCTCGGCGGCCAGATCGTCGGGCAGCCCGGCGCCGTAGACGATCTCACGGGCGCGCTTGCCTTTACGCGCCAGCGCGGCGACGTCGGCGGGGTCGACCTCGTCGAGCTCGGCATGCAGGCGGTCCCACGCGCCGGCCTCGTCCAACATGTGGCGATAGGCCTGGGCGGTGATGGCGAATCCGTGCGGGATGCGGACGCCCTGGCTGGACAGCTTCTGGAACATCTCGCCCAGCGAGGCGTTCTTCCCTCCGACCAGCGGCACGTCCTCGATGCCGAATTCCTCAAAAAAGCGAACGTACTTGGCTGTGCTCATGACCTGTCCTCCGGTAGCGCTGCCGACTGCGCGGGCAACGATCGGTTTGCTCGGTGTGTGGCGAAGGGACGCAACGATTCACGCCTCATCAGTCGAACACTCTGGTGGCCGCGTTTACCTGCGATAGCGCCACAAATGCCAACATCCCACAGCGGCACGCACCGTGCCAGGGCCGAAGGTCACTCGAATGCGTAACGGCCCAACGGGAGGTTGGCTTCAGCAGCCCAGACGCATTGCGCACCAGCCCACCCCGGCGGCAGGATCGCCCACCCCTTCGGCCGGACCTGTGTTGAGTACGAGACTCCGGATCATGAACTGGGAGAAGGGCGGGCAGCAAAGCGAGGACCTTGTACCTCTGCTGCGCGACCTCAAGCGGCGTCAGAATCCAGGTGCCTCAGCGCCCGACTCTCCATTACCTTCTTTGTCGGGTCGAGGACGCGGTAGGCGAACAGTTTGATGCGGTCGCTGATAAGGAACCAGGCGAAGGCGTAGATCCACACTGCGGCGGCCCACCCCCAGCCCAACGGGGTCATGAATAGCCCGTACACCGCGATGAGGGTCGCGATGGTCTGGGTGCCAAGGACGGCCACCATCAGGATGCGGGCGGGGCGGATCGACCAGAAGGGGCCGCGGGTCCGGGTCAAGAAGATGGTGAGGTGTCCGGCGACGGACAGCATCAGGTACATCAGCGTCTGGACGTGCGGGTGGCCGAGGTCGAAGACCCGGTCGCCAAGATAGAACAGGCCGAACGCGGCGATCGGTCCGATCACGCCCAGGACCGTGGAGATACCGAGCACTAAGCGCATGTTCCACGCTTCTGGCTCGTTCTTGTAGTGCACATTGTCGTAGGCGATGGACAGTATTGCCCCGTCGTTCAGGAGCGCGAGCATCACGATCATGATCGCGGTGAGCGGGTAGAAGTTGAAGACCAGGATGGCGACGGTCATGAATAACAGCACCCGCAGCGTTTCGGCGATGCGGTATATCGCGTAGCTGTTCATTCGCTGAAAGATCTTGCGGCTCTGCTTGATCGCCTCGATGATCACCGAGAGGCCCGGGGTCAGCAGCACGATGTCAGCGGCCGCGCGGGCGGCGTCGGTGGCTCCGGATACGGCGATGCCGCAGTCCGCTTTTTTCAGTGCTGGGGCGTCGTTGACTCCGTCGCCCGTCATTCCGACGATGTGGCCGCGCTTCTGCAGTACGTCGATGATGTGGTATTTGTGCTCGGGGAATACCTGGGCGAAACCGTCGGCGGCCTCGATGGATTCGGCTACCGCCAGCGATTCGCTCCTTCTTCACCTCGCCCAAGGCTGCGGCGTCGAGAATGTCGGTGCCTAAACCGACCTTGGTGGCGGTTTCCTTGGCGATGGCCAGCGCGTCCCCGGTCACCATTTTGATGGTGACGCCCATCGCCGCGGCGGTGGCGATGGTTGCTGCGGCGTCGTCGCGGGGCGGGTCGAATAGTGGCAGTATGCCCACGAATTGCCAGTCGTCGTCGCCGTCACGGCGTGCGACGCCCAGGGATCGGAAGCCTCGGGCGGCGAAATCGTTTACTGTGCCGTCAGCGGCGGCTTGTTTTGTGGTGCGTTCGCGGCCAACGCCAGGATGACCTGCGGGGCGCCCTTGGTGACGGTGAAGGCGGTTCCGTCGGCGCCGGTGACGGTGGCCTCGGTCCGTTTGTGCACCGGGTCGAAGGGTTTGAAGTGGGTGACGGTGTAAGCCTGCAGGACGTTGGTGTCCTCGAGGCCGCCGAGCACCGCGCGGTCGATCGGGTCGTCGTTGTCCGCGCGGGAGGCCAACGCTCCGTCGAGGATGACCGTCGCGGGGGTGAGGCTGTCGACGGCGAAAGGTGTGCCCAACGTGAGCGAGTTCTGGGTCAGGGTGCCGGTCTTGTCCGCGCACAGCACGTCCACCCCGGCCAGTTCCTCGATGGCCACCAGCCGGCTCACGATGGCCTGCTTCTTGGCGAGCAGCCGTGCGCCGACGGCCATCGTCACCGACAACACGGTCGGCATCGCCACCGGGATCGCGGCGACGGTCAGGACCAGGGCAAACTGCAGCGTAGTCAGGATCGCGTCGCCGCGCAGGATCGCCGTGACGACGATGATCGTGACGAGCGCGACCGCGAGGATGATCAGGTAGTTGCCGATCTTGAGCACGGCGCGCTGGAAATGGCTGACGGTGTGCGCGTCGGCCACCAGCTCAGCAGTCTTGCCGAAGTAAGTGCCGGTGCCGGTGGCATACACCAGCGCACCGATCTCACCCTGCCTGATGATCGACCCGGAGAACACGGCGTCACCGGTTGTGCAGGTCGCGGGCAGCGACTCCCCGGTCAGCGCGGACTGATCGACCTCGATCTCGTCGCCGTCCAGCAGCCGGGCATCAGCGGGCACAATGTCACCCAGGCGCAGCCGGATCACATCCCCGGGCACCAACTCCCGCGCCGGCGCGGTGATCCATGCACCGTCGCGTTCCACGCGGGCGTTGATCGCCAGCTTGGCCTTGAGGGCCTCAATCGCGTTGCCCGCCTGCCGTTCCTCGGTGTAGCCGACCACCCCGTTGGCCAGCAGCAGCAGCAGGATGATGAAGAAATCCGGCCAGTGCCCGACCGCGCCGGACAAGACGACGGCGACCTCGATCATCCACGGGATCGGGCCCCAAAAGTAGCTGAGGAACTTCAGCAGCGGGTTGGTCTTGTGTTCCGCGATCTCGTTCGGCCCGTACTGCGCCAACCGCTTCGCGGCCTCGGACTGACTGAGCCCGCCCGGTGAGTAGCCCAACTCTTTTTCCACCTCGGCCATCGGCAGGGACTTCAGATCGGAACCCTGTTTGGGTGTGCCCGCAGCGGCCGACGGCTTGGCATGCGGTGTGTCAGTGGTCATGGCTTTTGGTCCACAGGTTGCGGGACGGTGTACTGCCGTGCGGTTGTGCGACCGACATTACCGATCGGAAAGTACTGTGCAGGAGCCGGTTTCGCTGTCCCCGGAGCGGGCGGAACGGTCATGGTGATCCCCGGGTGTGCAGTTGTCACTCGAGCGTTCGGCACGAGCGACTGCTCTCTGAGGACGGCGGCGGACAGCCACCCTCATCCCGGACTGGTTGTGCTTCCCAACGTCGTTGACGCTACACCCTTAGCAGTTCTGGACGGCGTGCCGGTAGCGGGGGCCCGAGGACGCGACCTCGCGCCTGAATCCGTCGACCGCCGGCAATGCCGGCAAGGCTTGCAAAGGTCCCGCCCCGAACGGGATCCGGCGGGTTAGCGGGCGCGGGTGTAGCCTGAAAATTGCTGAGAATTTCAGCTGGTTCGGGATGAGTTCAGCTGTCCGCTGCAGAACTTGGGAGCGTTGGCTTCGAGGCCCCTACATGCCGTGATCGTCTGCACATCAGGATCACCATGACTGCTCCACAGAGTTTTTCCACTAGATCGGCCCCCTTGCCACGCCCCCGACCAACGACGGTTGCGCATGACGTGACCGCGGGCATCCCCCAGCCCGGCGCACCGACAGGTGCGCGGCTATGAAAGCGTTGGGCGTCTTAGTCGTAGTACTGGTCGTCCTGGCACTGCTGGTGATGGCGATGGCGATGCGGATCGTCAAACAATACGAGAACGGCGTGCTGTTCCGGCTGGGCCGGGTGATCGGAGAACGCCAACCCGGGTTGCGGCTGATCATTCCGTTCATCGATGTGCTGCACAGGATTTCGCTGCGGATCGTGACGATGCCGATTCAGTCTCAGGGGATCATCACCCGCGACAACGTCAGTGTCGACGTCTCCGCGGTGGCCTACTTCAAGGTCGTCGATGCGGTGAAGTCGGTGGTGGCGATCGAGAACGTCTACTCCGCGATCGATCAGATCGCCCAAACGACACTGCGTAAGGTGGTCGGCCAGCACACCCTGGACGAGACGCTCTCGGAGACCGACAAGATCAACCTCGACATCCAGGACATCCTCGACGTCACCACCGTCGAATGGGGTGTGCAGGTCACCCTGGTCGAACTCAAAGACATCCAACTGCCCGACAGCATGAAGCGGGCGATGGCCCGCCAAGCGGAGGCGGAGCGGGAGAAGCGCGCGAAAATCATTGCCGCCGAGGGTGAATCGCTGGCCGCCGCCGCCCTGGGCGACGCCTCGGACACCATGATGGCCCATCCGCTGGCGCTGCAGTTACGCAACCTGCAGACCCTGGTCGAGCTCGGCGTCGACAAGAACACCACCGTCGTGTTCCCGGCGCCGTTGATGTCGACGATCGCCGAACTCGGAACCTTCCTGGCCCGGGAGAGCGGCGCAGCAGCCCCGCCGGAGCCACAGCCACCGATTCACGTCCCGGCAGCGATGGCCAACGGAACCTCCGCCTTGGGGAGCCCGTCGTGATCGCCGCCCTGATTTTCATGTCTTGGATCGGGTGGGGCTACTGGTTGATCTACCGTGTCGTGCGATCCCCCCAGGTGACCACGCCGGTTGCCGCACCGGATCAGCGCGCGACCCGAGCCGCTGCGGTCCTTGGCCCCGAGGACGATCCCGACCAGCGGCCCGCCGTCCGCGGCTCCTGGACCGCACTGGACGAGCGCCAGCTCATTCGGCTGCTCTCGGACTCCGCGCCATGACACAGACCAGCCACCAACCCAATCGACAAAGCACTAACGACGTTTCGAGCAAGGGACACTCCGTGACGCGCACCCGGACCCTCGAACCAGAACAGCTGCACAAGATGGACGCTTACTGGTCGGGCGGCGAACTACCTGTCGGTCGGCCAGATCGACCTGTACGACAACCCGTTGCCGAAACGGCCACTGGCACTCTCGGATGTGAAACCGCTCGTGGTGGAGGGCACCCCGCCGAAGTGGGTGGCATACGCCGGCCATCATCTGCGACGCTGATACTGTTCGTTCTCACGTGCGCGCGGCCGCCCTGAGCAACGGACATACGACATGACCAGGAGGCGAAGATGCCGGCGCAATGGAAGAGGCTGGCAAAGGCTACCCGGGTAAAGCCGGGGTCCAAGGTGGACCTGGCCAAGGACTTCGATCCCGGCCGTTACGACAAAAAGCTTCGAAAAGACCACGCCGCCGCGGTGTTGGCTGACGCGAAGGCGGCGCTGCTGGATTTGCAGGACCGCTTCTTCGCCCAGGCCGACCGCTCGCTGCTGATCATCCTTCAGGCGATCGACGCGGCCGGTAAGGACGGCACGATCAAGCACGTCATGAGCGGCCTCAACCCCGAGGGTGTCGACGTGTACAGCTTCAAGACGCCATCGGCGACCGAGCAGGCACATGACTACCTCTGGCGCCACCAAACGTCGCTGCCGGAACTGGGCCGCATCGCGGTGTTCAACCGGTCCCACTACGAGAACGTATTGATCACCCGTGTGCACCCTGAGACGTTATGGCCACGGACCGCAGTGCTCGACGCTGAGGAAATCTGGCAGCGGCGGTATCGCGACATCAACGACTGGGAACGCTACCTCACCGATAACGGGACCGTCATAGTCAAGCTGTTTCTCAACGTCTCCAGGGGCGAACAGGCGCGCCGGTTCCTTGAGCGCATCGACGAACCCGAGAAGAACTGGAAGTTCTCGGTCGCGGACCTACGCGAGCGCGCGTTCTGGGACGACTACCAGCGGGCCTTTCAAGACATGCTCAGCCACACCAGCACAGTCTGGGCACCCTGGCATGTGATTCCCGCAGACCACAAATGGTTTAGCCACGTGTCGACTTCCGCGGTGCTGTTGGAGACGCTGCGGGATCTCAACCCGCAGTATCCGCAGGTCGACGTTGCCGCCAAAGCGGAGCTGGCAGAGGCAAGGAAGGAGTTGGTGGGCAACGAGGACCCCGCGGCCGCACAGTCGTCGTAACGTAGACCCGCATGCATCCAGGTCGACTGGGTCGTACCGACAAACCACGGACGGGTACTGACTCACCCGACATTGACCGGTGCTCTGGCGATCAGGAGGACGACCCGTGGCGCTTACGCTGAACCAGGCCCGTTCGGTCTACGACCGGATCGGACGTGTCCAGGACTGGCAGGCCTTCTATGAGGACGCGACGATAAACAGGCTCGTAGCCAGTGCGGACCTCGCCGGGGACCAGACGATCTTCGAGTTCGGCTGCGGCACTGGACGTTTGGCTGCGAACCTGCTGGGGGCGCTGCCTCCCAGTGTCAACTACCTCGGCGTCGATATCAGCCCGGTGATGATCAACTTGGCCACCAGCCGGCTGGCCGCGTGGGCCGGGCGGGCCACGGTGGTGCTCGTCGATGGCTCACTGCCGCTGCCCGCCGATGACGATTTCGCCGACCGTGTGCTGTCCACCTTCGTGTTCGACCTGCTCGATGAAGCTTACGCACGGGCCGTGCTGGACGATCTGCGGCGCATCCTGAAGCCCAATGGCCGGCTCTGCCTGGCCAGCCTCGCTGACGGAGAGCGGTTGCTCGAACGGGCTCTCTGCCGAGCCTGGACCGGACTCTGGCGCGTTGCGCCGCAGGTTGTGGGCGGGTGTCGTCCCATCAACGTGAGTTCTCTGCTGGAACACGGCTGGGAGGTCGAGCATCACTCACGCGTGCATCGTTTGGGACTTGTCATGGACGTCGTCGTCGCAGCTCCCAACACACGCCCACAATGACCGCATGTCGCCCTCCGGCCAAGAAGACCGCGGCGAAGAAATAGCTACGCGGAAGGCCCCAGTCTTCGGAAGTGGGCGGCGGGACGTCCAGTCCATTCTTTGCTTCTGCAGTCAATGGTCCGATGCAGCACTGGATTTGGTGCGCAGCCACGCACCGATCGAGAGAATGAGCAGAAGTGCTGCAAAGAAGCCGCCGGCGATTCCTGAGATCAGTAGCGGGAGTTGGCCATTTGCCCCCCACAGCAGACCGGCCCACAGACCTGCCGACAGAACCGCAAAGCCCGTCGCGCCTTGAAATATGCCTTGCGCGCTCGACTGCAGCTCGGCGGGAACGAGTCCGGAGATCCATGCCTTTCCGACTCCGTCGGTGCATGCGGTGAACAGTCCATACAGCCCCAGGATGAGCCACGCCATAACTTTGTCGGTGGTGAGTCCGAGCCCGATGTAGCCGACCGCGAAAAAGACCATGCCTATCCCGAATACCGCTGGCCTCGGGATGCGGTCAGCGAGTGCTCCGGCCGGGTAGCTGCTCAAGGCATATACCATGTTGTATCCCACATAGGCCAGTATCACTTCGGCCACTGAGAATCCGATTTCTTTGAGGCGCAACAGGATTAGGGCATCAGGGAAGTTTGCGACGCCGAAAGCCGTCAGGAGCATGACCACCCGCCAGTACCGGCTCGGCAGTTCACGCAGCATCGCCGTTACAGGTGGTCGGTGCGCACGTTGAACCGGCCGTCGACGCTCCCGCACCAACGCGACCAGGGCCACACTCAGTACCGCAGGAACGATAGCGATGTAAAGCAACGGCTGAATCTTATGGTCCAGCAACTCGTATCCGGCAAGGCCGATCAACGGTCCGACAACGGCGCCGAGTGTGTCCATTGTGCGGTGAAACCCGAACACGCGACCGCGGCTGGCCTCGTCGATTCCGTCCACGAGCAGTGCATCGCGCGGCGCGCCCCGGACACCCTTGCCAACCCGATCGACCACGCGCCCGGTCAGAACGCCGGGCCATGCACCGGCGACCGCAACGATCACCTTGCCGAGCGCGGCCATGCCGTACCCCGCCGCGATCAACCGACGCCGCGCAAACCTGTCCCCGAGTGGTCCAGCCGTCAGTTTAGTCAGCGACGCCGCTCCCTCGGCTGCACCTTCAACGGCTCCTACCACGGCCGGCGGCGCACCGAGAACTGCGGTGAGGTAGATCGGCAACAGCGGGTACAGCAGTTCGCTGGCGGCATCTTGGAGGAACGAAACAGCCGATAACACCCACACATTGCGGGTCAGCCAGGCGTTGTTTTCAGCCGCAGGAACGATCACCGTCGACGTGGCCTTTCACCAGGGCCGGGCAGCATGACCACTGGCGTCATAACCACGGAGCGCTCGGTGTTGCACGAATTGCGATCGTACCTCGGCCGGTCTGGCGACACGAGGCAACACGCACCGGCCACGGTCAGCCGGGGAATCGGACCGTGGTCCCGGGCATCAGCTGGACGACTCGACCATGGCATTCCACTTCGACCCCGGCGGCATCGCGTGGATCCACGCTGATGATCACGCCCTTTCCGCTGACCCGCAGGTGCAGGTGCAGACCGCGGTAGTGGATCGGGAAGGCCAGCACGCCAAGTGTTTCCGGCCAGTGCGGCGCGAGGATGATGCGGTCGGACCGGGTCTCCATCCCGGTGAAGCACCGCTGCATGAGGTCGACGCTGCCGACCATGGCCGCGAGGTGTACGCCTTCGGACGTGGTGCCACCCTGGATGTCGGAGACGTCGGATTTCAGCGCCTGCTGGAAGAATTCCAATGCACGATCGCGGTTGGCCCGGGCGAGTACCCAGGTATGAACCACGCCGCTGAGCGTCGACCCGTGCGACGTGCGGGCCAGGTAGTAGTCCACCATTCCTGGGACCTTGTCAGGCTTGAAGCGGTAGCCGAGCCGGTCGAGCAGGTCACACAATTCCGGAACCGACATCAGGTAGAGCAGCATCAGCGCGTCGGCCTGCTTGGAAGCCTTGTAGCGGTTCACGTCGTCGCTCTCGGCCTCCAGGATGCGGTCCAGGCGTTGGATGTTGCCGTACTGCCGCCGGTAACGGTCCCAGTCCAGTTCCTCCAACTCGCCATATCCCTCGAACTGGCTGATGACGCCGTCGTGAAATGGAACGAACATCCGTCGGCTCACCTCATCCCAGTGCGCCAGTTCGTCGTTGCTGCAGTCCGAGTGTCTCCAGTAGGTCGAGTCGGTTCGGCAGCGGTAGCAGTTTCAGTGCGTCGAAGGCCCGCATGATCACCCAGACCGCCATCACGTTGGTGTAGGCGTTGTTGTCGATGCCGTCGTAAGGCGCGTCGGGGTAGCCCGAGTGGAATTCATCCGGCCCGATCACGCCTCGGATGCTGTAGCGGTCGCGTTCTTCATCGTAGGTGGCTTTACTTACCCAGAAGCGGGCGATCTCGGCCAGCATCTCCGCGCCGTAGTCGATCAGGTAGGCGAGATCCCCGGTGACCTGATAAAACTTCCACGCGCTGTAGGCGACGGCGATGCCGATGTGATGCGCGCGAGCGCTCGAGTCGGGGTTCCACCGGCCGCTGCGCGGATTGAGATGAAGCCGTTGGCTTTCCTCGCGTCCATCGCTGCCGGATTGCCACGGGAACATCGCACCGGAGTAGCCCGCCGCCTTGGCGGCATGACGCGCCTCGGGCAGGCGCCGGTAGCGGTATCCCAGCAGCGACCGGGTGATCATCGGCAGCCGCAAGTTGAGTACCGGGAAGATGAACAGCTCGTCCCAGAAGATGTGCCCGCGATATGCCTCGCCGTGCAGTCCGCGAGCCGGTACCCCGACATCGAGGTCGGAACTGTTCAGTGAAACCGTCTGCAGCAGATGCAGAAGATGCAGTCGCAGGATGCGCAATTCGTCTGTGAAGTCAACGAACTCGATGGACAGGCGCTCCCACAGATGTACCCATTCTTTCAGGTGTCCGTCGCGCAACTCGGCGAACCGGCCGAGTCGGCTCAGCCAGCGCTGGGCATCGACTGCGGGTTCGGACATCGCGACGTCGCGCCCGGTGAACAAGGTCACGATCTTCTCCACCGTCAACGCGTCACCGACTGACACTTCGACGGCGATATCGTGACCGATTTCGGCTGCCTCGTCGACCAAGCGATAGGTAGCCGGGACGGGAGTCCCGTCCCGCCACACGATGCTTCGCGCCGCCATGGCAATGGGAACGCGCGATTGATTCGTCTGAACTGTCAGCAGCACGGAGTTGTCGGAGATCTCCCGCTTTTCGATCAACTCCAGATGATTGTCGGCCAAGTCCCGGTAACGCTCGACGAGCGAGTTCGTGACGTTGCCGTCGAGCGTAGAGCGAATCTCGAGTGTCCCTGACCAATCCTCGGCGACGATCGTCGTCTGAAGGGCTGCGACGTGGGGCATGTGCATCGCGACGAATCGTTGCTGTGTAAGCGAAGTGGTGCGTCCGGCGTCGTCACAGAAGCGCACCTCCCTGGTCAGTACCGCGCCGCGGAGGTCGAGGGTCTGTCGGTAGGACAGCACTTTGACTGCGTCGATGTCGAACCAGCTGCCGCCGTCGACCCGGAAGGTCAGGGCAAGCCAGTTAGGCAGGTTGACCAGACTTTCGTTGTCGACGGCGGTACCCGATACGTCGTCGACGAGACGGTTGTAGATTCCGGCGGCATAGGTGCCCGGGTAGTGAACCTGGCCGGCCTTCGATTCGGGCGCGGCACCCCGGGTGGCGAAGTAGCCGTTTCCCAACGTGCACAACGACTCACGAAGCTTCTCGCTCTGCGGGTCATACCCCTCATAGGTGAAATCCCAAGCCTTGGCCGAGGTCTGGTGTTTGTTCGTCAGCCAATTCGACCCGCGTCGGACGAATTCCCGCACCTGATCGGGGCTCTGCAGACTGAAACGGGCGGTTGTCTTGCGGTCGCCATCCTCGTCGTGCCGCACCACAATCCCGATGCCGCCGAACTGTACTGCGTCGAAAGCGTCTTCGTCGGTGAGGTCGTCGCCGACGTAGATGGGCAGCAGGGAACCCGTAGGGTCGATGCGACCACGGATCCAGGCCAGCGTGGTCCCTTTGTCCCAGTCGACGTCCGGGCGAAGCTCGACTATCTTCCGGCCGTTGGTCACCCTGAGGCCGTCTTGGTGTCCGAATTTGTGGGTGGCGGAGACGATCTCGCCGATGTGCTCCGGTGCGACCTCGCGGTAGTGAACCGCGACGGCGAAGCGCTTGTGTTCCACCCGTACTCCGGGTATCTCCGCCAGACTCTCGCTCAACTCGGCCGCCGCCTGCTCGAGGACACCGACGGCGGCTGCGGCCTCTTCGTTGCGGTGATAGGTGCCGTCCGGTCCCGTTAGCTCAAAGCCGTGGCTACCTGCGTACCAGATACCCGGTATCGGTACCCGGGTGCGGATGTCGGCGAGGTCGCGGCCGCTCAGTATTGCGACGGGGCATTGCGACGCCAAAGTTTCCAGCGCCTCAGCCGCTCCGTCGACCAGGGCGGCGGCGCTGGGATCGGCCACGATAGGGGACAAGGTTCCGTCGTAGTCGAAAAACAACACCGGGTCTCGGGCGCCCAGAACACCGATCATCTGACCGTATGACTTCACCGCATCGGGGAGCTTCGACATCTGCCTGTCACCCGTGCGGACAGTGACATCCTCCGGGTCCGGCAACCACGACGTCGGCGCCGCAGCTCAGCAGTCGGTCGGCATACCCGGCGCGGTCGACACCGATGACGAGTGCGAAACCGCCGTCGTGGGCCGCCGCGACCCCGGCCCAGGCGTCGTCGACGACGACGGACCGTTCCGCGCGCACACCGAGTCGGCGAGTGGCGTCTGCGAGGACTGCGGTCGGCACGCCATCGACGCAGACACCGAAAAAGTCATCGACCCCAGCGGCCTTCAGGAGCTGTTGCCCGTCTGCTCGCAACGAGTAGACCGCGGTGGCGACCCCGGCGTCGAGCAACTTTCGGACTAGCTTGATCGTCGACTCGAACGCGGGGCCACCATCAGTGTCGGTCAACACAGTGTCGAGATTGAAGATCACGGCTTCGTGATAGCGGGGGTCTACGGTGACGGGCAGAGTCATAGCGATGTCCTTGGAGCGATAGATTCGGGTGGTTCGGGCCTTCTCACGCCGGATGGATGCACACGATTGTGGTGCCCGGCATCCTGGGGGCCTGCATTGCCATGGTTTTGCTCTCTTGGATTGTTTTGAGCGATAACTGAATCCGACCAGTTGACGGACGTCGGCGGTAGGGACGGAAGCCCCGCGCCCGAGGGTCGTTCGTCGGCGCCGAACGCAGCGGCACGTCGTGATGTCTGGCCGCGTGGTTCAACACAATCAGGCCGCCGGATTCTCGATACCGGCCGTTTTCCCTCCTTTTCTCTGCCCGCGCCCCCTCCCCCCCCCCCCGTCTAAGCAGCTGCACCGGCGGTGACTCCCGCGCCGGCGGCAATGAGTAGCGCGGCGCCGGGCGAGAGTTCGCTCGCGCTTTTCAGTCGGCTCAGAGATCTTTTTTCTCGTCGTCGGCGACGCGATGTCCACCGGTACCGAGTTGGGTGCTAGGCCCTTCGGCCTCGCCGGCCGGCGCGGCGACGATGGGTCGACGTCGGAAACGCGCTGGTTCTGAGACGTCCGCTGATCGAAGCAGCGCGCGTCTTCGAGTCGACTAGCGCACTGTCATGTGTTTCTCCCTCACGGCTGACCTGTCGGCCGGTATCGCGCTGCTACCCCGTCGCGGTGCTTTCGCGGCGTGAGATGAAACATCGGCGCGAGTTGCTGTTCGCGTTATTGCCGACGGTATTCGCCGTGCACCAGCTCACCGAGGCTCAAATCTGGGCGCGTCAGGACGGCGACATCTCTGCCGGCGGCGGCCCACTTGGCGGTATTCGCCTACCTCTTCATCGCGCTACCGTTGCTGCCGACGCTACTTCCCGCTCACTGTGTTGCTGCTCGAACCGCAGGGTGCCCGGCTGCGGGTGGCGCCGTTCGTGGTGCTGGGCGCCGTCGTCTCGATGTACCTCGCGCTCGTTGTTTTCACCGATCCGATCGGGGCAACCCCGCACCCGCACTGTCTGGCCTACCAGACCGGTGTTCAGCACGAATCGTGTGGGCGGTGCTCTACGTCGTGGCCGTCATCGGGCCGGCACTGACGTCGGGTTACCCCTCCATTGTGGCCTTCGGGTTGCTCAACCTGGTGGGCCTCGGTCGTGGTCGCTGTGCTGTACTTCATGTGTTCGCGTCACTCGTGGTGCATCTACGCCGCGGTGATGTCGGTCCTTGTGCTCGTGCACATGGTGCTCCGTCGGAGGCTGCCCGACCCGCATCGCTACCACGGAGTAGCACTGCTTCCACCGGCACCCACTCATGCCTGACGACATCGACTGACCACTGGCACTGACAGTCGGTGTCGAAGAACCACAGAGCGTTTCGGGGGTGGGCACTGCAGACGTTCTTCACGGCTGGTCAGGTGCGAGCCGGGGTGCCAGGAGTGCAGGGACCCCAGCAGTGCGTTCTTCTTGTAGTGGTGATCCGTCATTCGCCGAAGGATGCTGTCGAGGACGACGACGGCGTCGTTGATATACGGCCCCTTGTTGAGCATCGCGCATTCGGCCCGTTCGCTCATTGCCGCGTCGCTGATCTCTGCGCGCGAGGGATTCCCTGTCTTGGTGAGCTGTTCGAGTATTTGGGTGGCCCAGATCACGGGCAGGTGCGCCGCCTCGCACAGCCACAGAATCTCTTCCTGCAACTCGGCCAGGCGTTCGTATCCGCACTCGACGGCAAGGTCCCCCCGCGCGATCATCACACCGACGCGCGGATGCCGCATCGCCGTAAGCAGCAGTTGCGGAAGATGTTCGAATGCTTGCCGGGTCTCAATTTTCAGCACGATTCCCAATGAGTCGCCGCCGAGGCGGCTCAACGCGTCGAGCAACTGCTCGACATCGGAAGGGTCTCGCACGAAAGACATCTCGACCAGATCGGCCAGCTCGACCACCGTTGACAGGTCAGACAGGTCCTTCTCGGTCAGGGCGGGGATCGGGAGGTTGGCGTCGGGCACATTGACTCCCTTGCCGGCGCGGAGGCGGGACCCCGCGTCTGCGGCGTGGTCGATCCGCAACCTCAGCACGCCAGGACCTACGCTGACTATCTCGCCGCTGATCCGGCCGTCATCAAGGTGCACCTTCTCCCCAATGTGTGCATGATCGAAGATCTCAGGCAGCGTGCAACCAATGCGCGGAACACTCTCGGCGGCCAGCGGCGCCGGCGAACAATCACTGGTCAGCTCGAGGATGTCTCCGCGATGCAGGACAAGGCTCTGTTCGGTTTGCGGAAGTTCTCCGAGGTGTGTCGAATCCTTGATGCCGTGGACGTGCAGCACCGTCCCGGTGGCGAGGTAGGTGGTCTTGTCGGCAGTCGCGACGAATCCGCCAGGGGCGCCTGGTTTCTGACCAACGGCTTTCAGCACCAGCCTGCGTTTCGAGCCGCGGGTGTCGTGCAGGTGCAGGACGTCGTCGTCGTGGCGGCGGCTGAGCCATCGCCCGGACACCGGCAGCGAAACCATGCCGGCTTCGGGCGGGTCGATCGGGTCTTCCGCCGCAGTGAGCCATGCCCGCGCCGGGGCGTTTACCTGCCCAAGCGCGTTCCTGGTGGCTGGAGTTTCACGACGCGCGGCCCGGGTTCAAGCGGTCCAGTCCGCAGCTTTGGTCCCCCAAGGTCCATAGCAATCAAGCAGGTTCGGCCGGTCGCTTCGGCCGCTAGCTTGACGTGCTGTGCCATGGAGCGCCATGCCTCGGCATCGTCGTGCGCACAGTTGATGCGTGCGATGTTCACGCCGCGTTCCACCAACTGGCGAACCAAGTCGCGGTCGGTTGCAGCCGAAAAGGGCAGCGTGACCATGATGCGGGTTGCGCGGTCGACAGGCTCGGGGCCCAGCAGCTGCTGCGTTCGGTGGCGGAGCATTTCGGGGCCGTCATCGACGCTGGCGGCGGTCAGCGCAGGCTGTTGCCAGGTGTCACCGAGCATGGCACAGATCGCCGACCTCACCAGGAGCAGGGTGGCCTCGACATGGGGCTCGCTGCGACCCAATGAGGACAGCCCGTAGGCAGCGAGCCGGGCCTGCAGGTCACGCAGATCACATTGCCGAATTGCCCAATAGTGCAACATGTTTCGAGCACTCGAGCGATTCTGGGCCGCCACACCGGTGAGCCACCGGGACCACAGTGACTCAGCTGCGGCCAATCGCGCCAAGAGGTCGTCCACATCGTCGCGCAACTGGCTCAGTTGCCGGCTCGCTGGTTCGACTTCGAACTGTCGTATTCTGCACTGGCGCTCCAAAGTATTCGATAGCGCGGACATCCGGCGACGGTAGCCATCGTGGGGCGAAAAACTGTGAGACTCCCGGGCGGTCGCGACGGTGGTGCGCGTGGTGACCTTGCCAGTAGGAGGCTGCGCCGACTCCGATGGCGTCCAGTCCTTGTCGACCCCGACGCTACGGAGATCACGACACCGGGCCCAAGAGGCATTGGTCCCGATCCCCGAGAACATTGGATGAACGGCAGCGGTCAACATGACGTAGCTCACCCGTCCCGCCCACCCGATCCAGCGCCCAGCTCGGGATGCCGATCCTGAACTTCCGGGGATACGAGGACTTTGTCCTCTGCTGTCAGGCCCCCCGCGCGGTCAGACTCGAAAGTGGCTGGCAACCGATGCTGCGCCCAGACCCACAGAATTGGGAGATCACTATGGCTATCCGGGTGGGTGTGAACGGATTTGGCCGGGTCGGCCGAAACTTCTTCCGTGCGGTGGATGTACAACGTGCAGCGGGCACCACCGACATTGAGATCGTCGCGGTGAACGACCTCACGGACAATAAGACTCTGGCGCATTTACTCAAGTACGACTCTGTCCTCGGACGCTTACCGCACGACGTGTCGGTCGACGGCGACGACCTCGTGGTGGGTCAGCAGCGGATCAAGGCCTGGTCCATCGCCGACGGGCCTGCGGCGCTGCCGTGGGGGGATTTCGGTGTGGATGTCGTGATCGAGTCGACCGGTCGGTTCACCGCCGCGGAGCAGGCCCGCGGTCACCTCCATGGTGGAGCGAAGAAGGTGGTGGTGTCCGCGACGTCGAAGGGTGCGGACCTCACCGTCGTCATGGGTGTCAACCACCGCGACTACGACGGCACGCAGAGCATCGTGTCCAACGCGTCGTGCACTACGAATTGCCTGGCGCCGATGGCCATGGTGCTCGACGAGGTGTTCGGGATCGAGCGGGGGCTGATGACCACGATCCACGCGTACACCCCGGACCAGAATCTGCAGGACGGTCCGCACCGCGACTTGCGCCGGGCCCGCGCCGCGGCCATCAACGTGGTGCCCACCTCCACCGGGGCCGCCCGCGCGATCAGCGTGGTGCTGCCCCAACTCGAGGGCCGCCTCGACGGGTACGCGCTGCGGGTGCCGGTGCCCACCGGTTCCGCCACCGATCTCACCGTCATCGTTCGCGAGCCGGCCACCGCCGACGCCGTCAACGCGGCATTTGCCGCGGCCGCCGACGGTGAGCTGAAGGGATTTCTCACCTACACCGAGGACCCCATCGTCTCCTCCGACATCGTGACCGACCCGTCGTCCTGCATCTTCGACTCCGGACTCACCAAAGTCACCGGCGACCTGGTGAAGATCGTCGGCTGGTACGACAACGAATGGGGATACTCCCACCGTCTCGTCGACCTGACCGGCCTGGTGGCGTCCACTCTCTGAGCCGCTCGCATGCGATCGGTGGCGTCTCGGCTGCCGAGATCCGCGAAACCCCCTCGGGCCGAGTCGTTCTCACAACCACCGTGCAGACGGTGAGTGATGATCAGGCCAGCGGTGCTGTCCAGCGCAGCACCGTGCCTCCGCCGGGATCGTCCGCGACGGTGAACACGCCACCGGCCTGCTGCGCGCGGTGTTGCAAGCTGTTCAAGCCACTGCCGGTGATGTCGGCCGGGACGCCTCGACCGTTGTCTATCACCTCGATGCACACGTCGTCCCCAACCGTGACAGTCACCTCAAGTGTGGTCGCGCCCGCATGCCGAATAGCGTTGCCGACCGCCTCGCGGACAACGGCTTCGGCATGATCGGCGAGTGCAGCATCGACGAGCGACAAGGGGCCTACGAACTGAAGCGTGGTACGCAGTGCGGATCCGCAGAACTGCGCGACCGCCTCGTCGAGCCGCTGTCGAAGCGTGATGCCCGAAGGCGCGTCGTGCAGGTCGAAAATTGCCATGCGGATTTCCCGAATGGCGTCTTGAAGATCATCAATGGTGCCGGACAGTCGCTGCTGCACATCAGATGATCGCGTCCGCGGAATGATCCCTTGCAGAGCCAGTTCGACCGCGAAGATCCGCTGGATCACGTGGTCGTTCAGGTCGCGAGCGATCCTGTCGCGCTCAGCGGTAATGGCGAGTTCACGCAGGCGGTGCTGTGCGGACCCCGGCTGCCAGGCGAGCGCCGCCTGGTCGGTGAATGCGGCCATCATCGCAAGCTGCTCGTCGCTGAAGGTACGGGCGCCGGCACGCCGCAGCGCGACCAACACACCAGGCCGGGCATCGGCGGTGCTGAGGGGTAGCACCAGCGCCGGGCCGGCACGTTTGACGTCGTCGATGGCGACGTCAAAGTTGTTGAGTCGTTGGGGGGTCCGCTCCACGAAGGCCCGCCCGATCGAGCTTCCGGCGACAGGGATGGCATGGACGGGTGTGGAAGTCATTGCAGCACCGGCGGTTTCCATGATCATCATGTTGGCCGACGCCGATGCGGATACGTCGTCATTGGTCGCGATGGCGACCAGCGTGATTTCTGCCCCGGTCAGCTTCAGCGCTTGCCGGGTGATCGGCCGATATACCGTGACGGGCATCGGAGAGTAGTTCGGTGCCGTTGTCACGCGTTGCTTCATCGCTTTAGCAACAGACATGGAAATTCCTTCCAATCGAGATGCAGACAGCAACGATCGGCGCGTTAGCGATGATCCTGAGGCGTGTCCCACTCGAGGGCCGTGCGTGAAGGCATTCGGGCCGGGGCACGTCTATCGGGCAAACGAGGGTGTTCGCACAGAACGCAAGTGAAGTCGTCATGGTGACCTGACGCGAATTCGATCACCGATATGTGAGGGTTAGGAGCCGATGCTCCTTGTGCTCAGCGGCGGACAGCTGAACTCATCCCCGACTAGCTGAATTCCCAGCACCACGACGATACACCCGTTAGGACGCCAGGCTAGCCGCCGGTCACTCCATTTTTCACGGCAGCTGGTTGCCGGCGGCGCCGGAGTCTCGGTCGACTGGTCTCACCAGCAGAAACGACCACCCCGTCAGCGAAAATCAGCGAACCGTCTCGGGGATCGAGTTCAGTGCATGAAGCACGTGAACCGCCAGCTCGCGGGCGGCGGCCTCGTCAAGCGAGGAATTCGTTTTCAACGTTTCCTCGACGAGTTCTAAGCGGATTTCGTAGGGCGAGCGAAGTGTTGACTCAGAGAGCATGATTTCTTTCCTATTCCGCCGAGTGCAGTCACTGACAGAAAATCGCTCGACAAAATCCACCGTACTGCATGATGGATTGGCGCCCCGCCCTCGCGAGGACCGCTTCGCCGATCCGCTCGCGCGTACGCGGGATCACGTGCGCGGAAGGGGTTTCGGTTCAGACATCGACGTGCCTGCCCCTGCTCGGGTGTGGGGACGGCACGATTATGCGGTGAAACCGAACCCCCTGGGGCTGCTCAAGGAACCGGATATATCGACAAGTAAGCCGATTCCCGTTGAGCCCCAGGGGGTTTCGTGGTTTACCTCTAGATAGCGGTTACCCCGACCGCCTGCGGACCCTTATTTCCCTGGGTGATTTCGAACTGGACTCGTTGATTCTCCTCAAGGGTGCGGAAGCCGCCCCCCTGGATCTCAGAATAGTGGACGAAAACATCTTTTTCGTCGCCGTCAAGAGCGATAAAGCCGAAGCCCTTCTCCGCATTGAACCATTTCACAGTGCCCTGTGTCATACAAACTTCCTTCTTTTCGTGTAGGTGTAATTTGCTACACCCGTGAGTAACCGTAACACAAGTGACCCAGCTGAACAGACTGCCGGTGAGAAGATCTGAAGCGCCTTCGGACTACCGGCTTCGTCGGCCTGTTGGCACTCAGATCGCCTGGCAGGGAGGATATTTGACCACATGTCGAGGTGCCGATACCAACTTCACGTCTCCGCGTGTGGGCGGTGCCGCTGAACGGCTCCATCGCCCCACCGGCATTTCGTGTCGCCCGATCGATACTTCCGCTACCGGGCGTAGCGTAATAGAGTAAACGGGCGACCAGGGGGCCAGCGCCAATGTCTTGTCACTACCGACGTTGATCGATGAGCCGTCCGGCAACGGTGTTCTCAACGGAATCCCGGTGACCGTCAAGTGATTTCGAAGTCGGTGAGGTGTGGCACTCACCCAGGGTTGCTAGGCCCCTTTGCTGATTACCTGGTCGGCCGCTGCACGCATCTGTTCGGATAACCGAAGTAGATCGTGCTCGCCCACTCCGTTGGGCAGGGTGTAGGCCACTTGACGCAACTCGACGGCGTAGTTGCGCAACTGCTGGCGGAGTCGCGTCTCGGCTGTCGGCATGACGCCTCCTCACGGTGGGACTGGCTAGGGCGCCCCTCTGATCGACCGGCCTCCTCGAATCTATGCTGTTTCCCGGCTTGTTCGCGACGCGCGCGCAGCGGTATTTACGAGAGTTTGACGGGCCATTTACAGTCCGTACCCCTTGGCCGAGTGGCGTGGACACCTGCCCGCGGAGGCCGGGGACATCAGCCCAGCCCGTGTGGAAAGCCCGAAGATTAGCTGACGGTCGGCTTGAATTCTCGCCGCCGCAACCTATTCGGATCCCTCCAACTCGTCATCGATCACGACCGTTTGCTGCTGTTCCTGCCAGTCCGCGGCGCTCGCTTCGAGCGGTAACTCGCCCGGCTGCCCTGCGTATTCTTCCTCCTCGGGCGAATCGGCTGTCGACCGCAGCTGTTCAGCAGCATCGGCCCAGGGCACGTCGTCGGGGAAGATGTTGTCGCGTTCGGACATGGACGGCGGATTACCCGGTGCGAGCCTTCGAAAACGCCGAGAAAGCGCCGAGAAAACGCCGAGAAAAACGCCGACCGCGCCGGTGCACAGGCCCATCCTCGGTTTCCGGAACCGTCCCGCGGGCTACTATGCGGCCATGGCGCTCGCCGAAGGATCGACGTTTGCCGGATACACCATCATCAAGCGACTGGGATCCGGCGGGATGGGCGAGGTCTATCTGGCCAAGCACCCGCGACTGCCCCGCCAGGACGCGCTGAAGGTCCTCAAGGCGGAGGTATCGGCCGACATTGAATACCGGGAGCGGTTTCTCCGCGAAGCCGACACCGCCGCCACACTGTGGCACCCGCACATCGTCGCGGTGCACGACCGCGGCGAGTCCGAAGGCCAGTTGTGGATCGACATGGACTACGTCGACGGGACCGACGCGGGGGAGCTGTTGGAGGAGCGGTACCCCAACGGGATGCCCGGTCCCGAAGTCGTCGAAATCATCACCGCGGTCGCCGAGGCCCTCGACTATGCCCACTTGAACAAGCTGCTGCACCGCGACGTCAAGCCCGCGAACATCCTGATCGCCCAACCGGATTCACCGGATCGACGAATTCTGTTGGCTGACTTCGGGATTGCCGGTCTGGTAGGGGAATCGACGGGATTGACCGCAACCAACATGACGGTGGGCACGGTGGCCTACGCGGCACCCGAACAGCTGATGGGCAACGACCTCGATGGACGGGCCGACCAATACGCGCTCGCCGCATCGGCTTTCCAGTTGCTCACCGGCGCGCCCCCGTTTCAGCACTCGAACCCCGCGGTGGTGATCAGTCAGCATCTCAGCGCGTCGCCCCCGGCCATCGGCGAGCGCAGCCCTGAACTGTCGAATCTGGACCCGGTCTTTGCCAAGGCGCTGGCCAAGGATCCGAAGGATCGCTACCTGCGCTGCATCGATTTTGCGCGCGCCCTCGGCCACAACCTGGGTGGTACCGGGGATCCTGACGACACCAGCCTGTCGCTGCCCTCCGTGGCCGCGTCCAAGCCGAGACGCTCGCTGATGCGGCCGGGCGTCATCGTTCCGGCGTTGCTGGGCGTTCTGCTGGTCATCGCACTCGTGTTCGCACTTCAGGAGTACCTGCGAGCCGATGAGGAAGAGCGCGCAACGCCCGCTCCGCAGACGCCGGCAACGACGTCGCCGTCCGCCCCGACCAGTGGCGCGGGGGTCGCACCAACGCCCACGCCGGCCCCGGAGATCCCGGTCGTCGCTATCGGAGCCACCTGTTTTCCGCTCGGCAGCCTCGGGACCACGAAGACCGGCGCGACCGCTTACTGCTCGACGATCCAGGGCACCAACACCAACATCTGGTCGCTGACCGAGGGAACCGCAGCCAGCCCGACCGTGAGCTCCACCCCCGAACCGAATGAATCGCCGCCGCCCACCGAGCAGGAGACACCGGTTCGCGTCTGCATGGAGCAGACCGGGCAAACCAGGCTGCAGTGCCTGCAGGAAATCCGCCGGGGCAACGGCCGCCCCTAGAACAAGCGTCTACACGCACCCGCTTACGGTGACGCGCCGGCCTACGTTCGCACACACGTTCACGTTCGGGGCCGGCGGCGGTGGGTAGTCCTCCGGCAACGGCGCGTAGTCCGTCGGCGGCGGGGCGTAGGGGGCGACGGCGTCGGCGATATTGGTGCACCCGCTGACCGAAACGCGCCGTCCGGCGTTGACGCACACATCGGCCATCGCCTTCCCGGCCGGCTGCACGACGTCGAACACCTCAGGCGCAGCGGTGAGTGCCAGCGCCGCAATGGCGATCGCAGCTCCGCGCCGCTTCCAGGAACCCATGGAATCTCCTTCCGGTGAGCGCTCCATCATATTCGCCGCCTGCGCGTCAGACCCGGCGAACGGGCGGTGCAGACCAGCCGCCGGTGATGATCTCGGGGCGGGGTGCATACAACCGCATGGTCACTCCGACCGGACCGCGGGGAGCGGGTAGCCAGTTGTTCACGCGCTGCGGGCCGGGGTTTTCGTGCTGGATATGGATATCGAGCGACCCGTCGTCGTTGTATTGCAGGCGATCACGGTCGCCGATCGCGAACCGGTTCAACTCATTGCCCACTTGGAAGCCTTCCGCGTCGTACATGGTGATCGACCAGAACGCATCCACGGGCGGCAACTTGTCCGCGTCGAAATGAATGAGGTAGTCGTGGTCGCCGGTGACCGGGTTCCCCTCGGCATCCGACGCCAGTAGGGGATACACCGCGTCTTCGGGAGGGTTGGCACCCAGACCGATCAGGCTCACCACCGCGCGGCGGAAGTAGTTGTTGCCGTAGACACCCATGCCTTCGCTGAGGCTGATCCAGCCGTTGACGCTGGTCGCCAGCTTCGGGCCGGCCGCGAGCATGTCGGCGAGGGCATCCTGTCTGCCCTGCTCGATCTGAGCTACCTGCTCCGGGGTGAACCGGTCCGCGTCGAACGGCCGGCCTCGTTCGAAGCCGAGCAGAGCCAGGCGGGCGAGGATGGAGAAGTCGGTTGCGTGGGGCGGATTCACCCGCAGCAGGTCTGCGGCATACGAGAAGAAGTCGATGGCGGTCATGCCGTTGACCACCTTGAGCGGTTCGGTGGTCACGTCGTAGGTCGGATCGGCGTTCGACTTCAGCCTTCGGTCCGAGTTCCGTGATGTGGAATCCATCCTGCACCGTGTGGACCGCCGGGTAGTCGTCCGGCCCATTGGTCTGGGTCCGCCCGATCAACCAGACATACGGAGTGGGCGCGGCAACGACCGTCGCCCCGGCGGGCAGTTCCCCGGTGTAACCCGGACCCGTGATCACCAGATCCAGCGGCCCCGTGCCGGTGGTCCGTTTGCCGGGGTTGGCGAACACGTCGGTCCACATGTCGATCATCGGCAGCATGTAGTAGCGATCGTCGGTGTCGTCGGCATGAAGACGGACCGGGCCGTTGCTCAGATCAAGCCACGCCACCGAGTAGAGCGTGTCGAAGTTCGGCCGCACCACCGAACGAAAATCCGCGGTCGGGAACTCCCGCAGGTGGGAGAACTGGTTCGGTGGGCCGAAACCGGGTCGTGAGCCGGGTGCGGAATTGAACGCCTGCAGCCGGGTGATGTCCATGGTGACCAGCGGATAAAAGTAAACGAACGCTTCGTAGCTCAGCGTGCGCAGATCGTCCGACAGCGTCGTCATGGCTCTCCTGGGGCCCGAATTACCAGTGGCTTGACACGATAGGCGCGCCGCAGCGAAATGTCAGTGGTCCCAGCGGTTTCTGCCGCCTCAGGGTGGGAGCGCGTCCGTCTCGAGGGCACGGACGGTAACTCAGATTTGACGTCCTGCTTCTTTAGTGGGCGTTCATGCCGATACAGTTGAACGCGATGACCCAAACTACCGCCCCGCCTGTGCTGACCGTGCGGTATGACGGAGCCGAGCGCACCTTCGCAGCAGGCAACGACGTCGTTATTGGACGAGACCTGCGCGCAGACGTTCGCGTCGCACATCCCCTGATATCCCGCGTACACCTACTGCTGCGCTTTGACCAGGGTCGATGGGTCGCCATCGACAACGGCAGCCTCAACGGGTTGTACGTCAACAATCACCGGGTGCCGGTCGTCGACATCCAGGACGGTCAGCGCGTCAATATCGGCAACCCGGACGGACCGGCGCTGGACTTCGGGCTCGGTCGGCGCAACCAGGGTTCGGTCGGACGTCCACCGGCGACGACAGCCATGGCGATTCCGTCCAGGCCCAGCGGACCGATCCCGGCCCAAGGTGGCCAGCCGCAGACCGGGGCAAACTGGGGTTCGGCGCCGCCGCAGCACCCGTCGACCGCTCGCATGCCCGCGGCGCCGCCCGGCGGCGGGCCGGGTCAGCCGTCGGGCCCGCTGCCGCGTTACCCGTCGGGGCCCCAGCCGATGCATCCGCAGCCGGCCCCGCAGATCTACCGCTCCTCAGCACAGCAACAGCCACCTCCGGTGATCGGGCGCACCGCCGAGGCCGGCAGCAGAACTTCCATGATGAAGATCCTGCGGCCAGGCAAGGTGGGCGACGCGCCGCCCGGCGCGATCAGGATCGGCCGGGCCGACGACAACGACATCGTCATTCCCGAGGTGCTGGCGTCGCGCCATCACGCCACCCTGATCCCGTCTCCCGGCGGCACCGAGATCCGGGACAACCGGAGCATCAACGGCACCTTCGTCAACGGCACCCGGGTCGAGTCGGCGATCTTGCGCGACGGTGACGTGGTCACCATCGGCAACATCGACCTCGTTTTCGCCAACGGCAACCTTTCCCGCCGCGAAGAGAGCCTGCTGGAGACCCGCACCGGCGGTCTCGACGTCCGCGGGGTGACGTGGACGATCGAGGGCAACAAGACCCTGCTGGACAACATTTCGTTGACCGCGCGTCCGGGCATGCTCACCGCCGTCATCGGTCCGTCGGGTGCCGGCAAGTCCACCTTCGCCAAGCTGGTCGCCGGCTACACCCACCCGACGAGCGGCACGGTGTCGTTCGAGGGGCACAACGTGCACTCCGAGTACGCCTCGCTGCGCAGCAGGATCGGCATGGTGCCCCAGGACGACGTGGTGCACGGGCAGCTGACGGTGAAGCAGGCCCTGATGTACGCCGCCGAACTGCGGTTGCCGCCCGACACCACCAAAGAAGACCGCGAGCAGGTGGTGGCCCGGGTTCTCGAGGAACTCGAGATGACCAAACACCTCGAGACGCGGGTCGACAAGCTGTCGGGCGGTCAGCGCAAGCGCGCCTCGGTCGCGCTCGAGCTGCTCACCGGCCCCTCGCTGCTGATCCTGGACGAACCCACATCCGGTTTGGACCCGGCGCTGGACCGCCAGGTCATGACCATGCTCCGGCAACTGGCCGACGCCGGTCGTGTGGTGCTGGTGGTCACCCACTCGCTGACTTACCTGGACGTGTGTGACCAGGTGCTGCTGCTGGCCCCCGGGGGCAAGACGGCCTTCTGCGGACCGCCCAACCAGATCGGCGCGTCGATGGGGACGACCAACTGGGCCGACATCTTCAGCTCGGTCGCCGAAGACCCGGACGGCGCGAAGGCCCGTTACCTGGCGCAGACCGGGCCAGCTCCGCCGGTACCACCGACGGAGAAACCCGCCGAGTTGGGCGAGGCGGCGCATACCAGCCTGGTCCGGCAGTTCTCCACGATCGCCCGACGGCAGTTGCGGTTGATCATTTCCGACCGGGGCTACTTCATCTTCCTGGCGATATTGCCGTTCATCATGGGTTCGCTATCGATGTCGGTGCCCGGCGACGTCGGTTTCAACGCCCCGCCTTTGACAAGTGACGCGCCCACTGAACCGGCACAGATCCTGGTGCTGCTCAATGTCGGCGCGGTCTTCATGGGGACGGCGCTGACCATCCGGGACCTCATCGGTGAGCGGGCCATCTTCCTGCGGGAACAAGCGGTCGGCCTGTCAACCACCGCGTACCTGCTGGCCAAGGTATGCGTTTACACCGTTCTCGCGCTCGTTCAGTCGTTGATCGTGACCGTGATCGCGCTGCTCGGCAAGCCCGGCCCCAAGGCAGCCGCCGTCGTGCTGGGAAGTCCCGCACTGGAGCTGTACGCCGACATCGCGGCGACGACCGTCGCCTCGGCCATGCTCGGGCTGGTGTTGTCGTCGCTCGCCAAGACCAGCGAGCAGATCATGCCGCTTCTCGTGGTGGCAGTCATGTCGCAGCTGGTGTTCTCCGGCGGCATGATTCCGGTCACCGGCCGCCTGGGGCTCGACCAGATGTCCTGGGTCACCCCGGCGCGATGGGGCTTCGCGACCTCCGCGTCCACGATCGACCTGAGAACGCTGTGTCCCGTTCCGCAGGTCCCGAAGGACTCCCACTGGAAGCACACGGCCGGAGCGTGGACGTTCGACATGGCGATGCTGGTAGTGCTCAGCATCTTCTACCTCGGCTTCGTGCGCTGGAAGATCCGCCTCAAGAGCGGGTGATCCGACTACTTGGTGGATCGTGACCCGATGATGCGCGACTTGGTGGACAGCCGACGGTCCGCGGTCTTGGTCTCCCATCCCGCCCCCACATTCGCCAAGAGGAGCGCGAACAGGACCCCCGCCGCGGTGACCGGCAGTCCGAGGTAGAGCATCCAGCCCACCGGAAGCCCGGCCCGGCTCAACACCACATAGTGCAGCAGCAGGACCACCGCGACGGCCCAACCCGTCAGCAGCACGACGACTTTTGTTTTCATCGCCGTGCGCGCCTACCGGGGCCAGGGGGCGTTGCCGGGCCACTGCGGCGCGATGACCGGGGCCGGTTGCCTGGGGCCGGAAGAACAGCGCGCCCGCGACCGCGCGATTGCGCAGCGCCGACGCGCGCCACGTGTTCACCGGGTGCGAAGCCATCATGTTGGCCAGCCAGACGAAGAAGCCGGTCTCCGCGCCGGCCCGATCGGCCATGCCGTCGAAGTCCACCCAGCGCAACAGGTACTTACCGGCGCTCAGAACGCCGATGGCACGGCGGGCGCCTTCCGGGCGAAACGCATAGCCGTAGTTGTCGGCTGTGTACTCCATCGACCGCGACAACGCCTGCCCGAGGAACGGTAGCTTCATGGCCAGCTCGCTCAGCTGACGCCAGTAGGACGCGTGCCCGGCCGCGATGTGGCCGACCTCGTGACCGATGACGAAGGCCAGCGCCTCGGGGTCGCGCGCCTGGCCGCCGATCTCGAAGAGGTCGCTGTAGACCACCACGTAGCGGCGAAAGCCGTGACCGCTGGCGAAGGCGTTGATCTGGCCATTGCCCAGCACGACGTACGCGTCCGGCACCTCGGCGAGGCCGAAACGCTGCGCAGCCTCGACGACCAGCCAATAGCCCTCGGGGAACTGGGTGGGAGACATCTTGACGCCGTTCGTGCGCTGCCGGCCGTAGTTCAGCCCGCGGGCCAGGAACAGGACGAGCGGCGTGGCGAGCACCGACAGCCACAGCAGGCTGGCCTTGCCGGACAGCACCACCGCGCACGCGATCAGATACAGCACCACGCTGGACGCGATGACCAGGACGAGCAGTCCGATCTCCCACGGGTGGCGCCTGGGTTGCTCGCGGAAGCCGGTCGGCGGGTGCGGGTGGTGGTGGGTCGGCGAATCGACGATGGCCATGACGGTCCCTGGTCTCCTGACATCAGACTGTGCCCGGTTGGTTTCTGGGCGACGTCAGTCTCCGCAGCAGTCCTTGGAACGTTCTTTATAAATCCTTGGAGTCCAGGTCAGCGGCATGATGGCGGTGGACGCTCGACGGTTCGCACTGACTCGTGATCTGGGTCACGCAGCGCTTTCCTATCATTTGGGGATGACCGCCGGCGCGCACAGCATCGTGCGATCACCGGCATTCGCAGCCGAGGACGCGATGCGCTTCCGTGCGGCGGGCTGGTGGTCTGACTCGACGCTGTCCGACGCCGTTCGCCGCAACGCCGAACTATCGCCCGACAGGGTGGCCTACGTCGACCATCCCGGCGCCGTTCTGACGTGGGGTGAATTCGACGCCGCGGCGACCGCGCTGGCGCAGCAGCTGGCGGGTTGCGGGGTCATCCGGGGTGACCGGATCGCGGTTTGGCATGGCGATTCGGCCGCCATCCATGTGTTGTTCGTCGCCGTCGAGCGCTGCGGCGCCGTGGTCGTCGGCGTCGGCGCCCGCGCCGGGACGCGCGAGGTCGCCCACCTATTGCGGACCACCGAACCGAAAGTTCTGATCAGCGATCAGCCACGCAGCGCCGCCGCGACGGAGGTGGCTGCCGCGCTGCAGATTTCGGTGCACCAGCTCAGCGGAACCGGCCCAGCGTTGCGGCTTGACGTCGGCTCGCCACCGGCGACACTGAGCAGTCGAGTCGCAACTCGCCCCCGACGATGTCTTCCTGATCAACTCCACATCCGGGACCACGGGGCTGCCCAAGTGCGTCGTGCACACCCAGAACCGTTGGCATTACTTCCACCAGCAGGCGGTAGCCAACGGGATGTTGACGTCCGACGACATTTTTCTGCCGGTCATCCCGATGCCGTTCGGCTTCGGAATCTGGACCAGCCACACCACCCCGATCTACCTTGGTGCCCGCTCGGTGCTGCTGCAGCGGTTCTCCACCAGCGCGGCCTGCGAGGCGATAGCTCGGCATGAGGTCACCGTATTGTGTTGTGTCAGTACGCAACTGACGATGCTGATGGCTGACCCGATGGCCCGCAAGAGTGACCTGAGCTCGCTTCGGGTGGTGTTCGCGGGTGGCGAGGCGCTGCCGTACCGACCGGCCATGGATTTCGAGGCACTCACCGGGGCCACCATCCTGCAGTTCTACGGTTCGAACGAAACCGGACTGCTCAGCGGCACCACCCTGGACGACCCCCGGGAGCGCCGCCTCCGTACCGGTGGCCGGATCGTCCCGGAGATGAAGGTCCGCCTCTATGACGGCGACCGCGACGTCACGCGGACCGGGCGCGGCCAACCCGCCTGCCGGGGGCCGGCGACCAGCCTCGGTTATCTCGGCGGGACCGACCACGACAAGCTGTTCACCCACGACGGGTGGATGCGGATGGGCGACATCTGCGAGATCGATTCCGACGGCTACCTCAGCGTGACCGGCCGCACTTCCGACTTCATCGTGCGGGGCGGCAAGAACATCAGCGCCGCCCAGGTCGAAGACGCCGCCATGTCGCATCCGGCACTGGCGGTAGCCGCCGCAGTTGCGATGCCCGATCCGGTGTTCGGTGAAAAGGTTTGTCTCTACGCCGAACTCGTCGACTCCCGGAGCATTGACCTGCCGGAGCTGGTCAATCATCTACTGGGGCTGGGGGTTTCCAAGGAATTGCTGCCCGAGCGGCTCATCGTGGTCGACGAGCTGCCCCGCTCGTCGGGCGGCAAGGTGGCCAAAGGTGAACTCCGCGAGAATCTTCGAGCCAGGATGGAGGCCGGATAATGAACGCTCCTGAGGTACGGCGAGGCGGGCTGCAGGTGTGGGCGCCGTCGGTGATCCCGCCGATCGGGGTGGACCTGTCCGACGAGCAGGCGCTTGCCGTGGCGTTCCGCCATCTGGCCTCGATCGGTTTCGCCGAGAACATGGCCGGCCACATCACCTGGCAGCGCGACGGCCAGAGTGACATGTTGGTCAACCCGTGGGGGCTGTGGTGGCAGGAACTCACCGCGTCGGACATCTGCGAGGTGGACGCTGACGCCCGCGTGGTGCGCGGTCGCTGGGACGTCACGCCGGCCATCCACATCCACACCGAACTGCACCGCGTCCGCGACGACGCCCGGGTGGTCATCCACAATCACCCGTACTACGTCTGCGTGCTGGCCGCGCTCGGCCGGCTGCCCGAGTTGGTGCATCAGACCGGATCGCTGTTCCTGGACGATATGTGTCTCGTCGAGGAATACGACGGCGAGATCGACACCCCTTCTCGCGCAGCTGATCTGGTAGCCCACATCGGCACGCCAACCTGACGGTGCTGGCCAACCACGGGGTCATCGTCACCGGCCGCAATCTGGCCGAGGCCGTATACCGGGCGGCATCCATCGACCGGGTGTGCCGGCTGGCCTACGACGTGATGCTGACCGGCGCTGAACCGTCCCGGATGAAGTGGGCGGACATGATGGGCATGCGGACGTCGATGATCGAGCGCGGCGCCGACGTCTACTGGGCCGGGGCGGCGCGGATGACGATCAAAGCCGAGCCCGACGTTCTGCGTTGAAGGGAGCTCACCGACCATGAAATCGATCGACGAGTTGGCCGCCGACATGAACTTCACCACCGCCAAGACCGGTGAGCAGCGGACGGTGACGTTCCTGCCCGAACCACCCAGAGCGACCCGCCGCTACACCGTGATCTCGGCGGACGACCACATCGTCGAACCTCCCGATACCTTCACCGGGCGGATCCCGAGGAAGTTCGCTGACCGGGCGCCGACGGTGGTGGACACGCACGAAGGCGGCCAGACCTGGGTCTACGACGGTCAGGAGCTGCCGAACGTCGGATTCAACGCGGTGGTCGGGCGGCCGGTGTCGGAGTGCGGCTTCGAGCCGGTCCGATTCGACGAAATGCGCAGGGGAGCATGGGACATCGACGCGCGGGTCAATGACATGGATCTCAACGGCATCTACGCGTCGCTGAACTTCCCGTCGTTCCTGCCGGGATTCGCCGGCCAGCGGCTTCAGCAGGTGACCAAGGACCCCGAGCTCGCGATGGCTTCGGTCCGCGCGTGGAACGAATGGCATCTCGAAGCATGGGCGGGCGCCGTATCCCGATCGGATCATTCCCTGCCAGATGCCCTGGCTGCTGGATCCCGAGCTGGGCGCGTACGATGGTCTAGAGAACGCCGAGCGCGGATTCCAAGCCGATGACTTTCAGCGAGGACCCGGCAAGCTTGGCCTTCCGAGCATCCACTCCGGCCACTGGGAGCCGATTATGCCGGCATGCGCCGAGACCGGGACGGTGGTCAACCTTCACATCGGTTCGTCGGGCTCGTCGCCGTCGACCACCGCCGACGCACCGCCCGATGTGCAGGGTGTGCTCTTCTTCGCCTACGCGATTTCGCGGCCGTCGACTGGCTGTTCTCCCGGCTTCCCGGCCGGTTTCCCGACCTCAAGATCTGCCTGTCCGAGGGCGGAATCGGCTGGGTGGCCGGGCTTGTTCGACCGCCTGGACCACATGCTGAGCTACCACGAGATGTACGGCACCTGGCGGCCCTGGGTGAGACACTGACGCCTGCCGAGGTTTTCAAGCGCAACTTCTGGTTCTGCGCGGTGGAGGACCCGTCCTCGTTCGTGCAATACGACCGCATCGGCGTTGACAACATCATGCTGGAAGCCGACTATCCGCACTGTGATTCGACGTGGCCGCACACGCAGCAGACCATCCACCAGGAAATCGGTGCTCTGCCGGACGACGTGATCCGAAAGATCACCTGGGAGAACGCATCTCGGCTCTATCGGCACCCGGTGCCCGCTGCGGTGCAGCGGGATCCGGACGCTTTCTAACCGAAGTCCAAGTCGGCGTCCGAGCAGTAGACGCCGAGCACGTCGCGGGCCGAGACGATGCCCACCAGCACGCCGTCCCGTTCGACCAGGACGTGACGGATATAGCGGTCCATCATCTGTGTCGCGACTTCGTCGATGGTGCTGTCGGCATCGCACCACACCAGCTTGGTGCTGGCCACTTCGACGGCCGGGACCGTATCCGGGTCCATCCCGGCGGCCACCGCGCGGACGATGTCACGTTCGCTCACCAGCGCGGCGGGCGGACTGTCGTTGCCGATGACCAGCGCTCCGACATTCTTGGCCACCATCGCCCGGGCGGTATCGGCGACGGTCGCATCGAGGTCGACGCGCGCCACCGGGTCACCGGTCACAGCGGAAATCGGTAAGGTCCCAACAGAGGAAGAGGCAGTCACGCCATCATGTTCCTCAAGGCCCGCCCGCCGCCTCTAGTGACTTCAGTCCCTAATTCTGGTGGCCTTGGTTATCGGTGGCTGACCCGTCTGAAAAGCCGACGAAAATCTGCGAATGTATGGTCAGCGACGATGGGTAACCAGTATCCTGCCCTGCGGGCCGCGCTCAGCTGACCCATTCGGGTTGCGCGGCGGTGTCGACCGTGGAGAAGTCTTTGTGGCCGAGACCGGCCACGCAGCCACCGTCGACCACGAATTCGGAACCGGTTGAGTAGCTGGATTCGTCGCTGGCGAGGTAGATCACCAGGTTCGAGACTTCCTGCGGTTCGGCGATCCGGCCCAATGCGGTTTGGAAGATGTCCTCGGGCACCCATTCGGTCATGGGCGTCCTGATGAGACCCGGGTGGATGGAGTTCACCCGGATCCCGCTGGGGCCCAGCTCCAGCGCGGCCGACTTGGTCAGTCCCCGGACCGCGAATTTCGTTGCGGTGTAACCGTGGCAGGCAATCGTGCCCGCCAGCCCCTCAATGGAGGAGATGTTGATGATCGATCCCCGGCCCGCGGCCTTCATGGGTTTGACGACCGATCGGATGCCCAGGAAGACACCGGTGAGGTTGATGTCCAGGATCCGCTGCCATTCGGAAAGCTCGTACTCCTCGAGAATCCCGACATTGATGATGCCCGCGTTGTTCACCAGGATGTCGAGGCGGCCGAACTCGGCCAGGGTGGTCTCGACCGCGGCGTCCCACTGGTCGGGGTGAGTGACATCGAGATGCAGGTAGCGGGCGGCGCCACCGACTTCGGCCGCAACGGCCTTGCCTTCGTCATCGAGGATGTCGCCGAACACCACCTTGGCTCCTTCGGCGACCAGTGCCCGAACGTGGGATGCACCCATGCCGCGGGCCCCGCCACTGATGAGGGCGACTTTGTCGGTCAATCGGTTCGGCATTGAATCTCCTGACTGGTAGACGGCGCCGGGCTACGCCGCTTCATGGTGGCACACCTCGGCATCCGCGGACACCGTCGCATCACCATCCATACGCCATCGATTTGTATGGCCCGGCACACAACGCGCAAACACGGGCTGCCGGATATCGCGGCCGCGTCATGACGCACCCACTCGACTACCGTCGTCCCCATGAAGCTAACCGGCAAGACTGTTCTGCTCACCGGAGCAACCGGCGGATTGGGAAGAGCGATCGCCAAGGCGCTCGCCGATCGCGGTGCCCGGCTGATCGTGAGTTCGCGCAAACCCCAGGAGCTCGACGAGTTGGCGGCCTCGCTGTCGGGGTCCCGTCCGGTGGGCACCGCACGATCGTCAGCGATCTCGCGGCGCCCGGCGCCGCCCAGGCGCTGCTGACCGAGGCGGGCCCGATCGACGTGCTGGTCGCCAACGCGGCATCTGCCGGCGTCGGGCAGACTCGACAGCTTCACCGCCGAGCAGGTCGAGCGGGCGCTGCGGGTGAATCTCGAGGCGCCGGTGCAGATGACCCGCGAACTCATCCCGGCATTCACCGCGCGGGGATCGGGGCATTTCGTCTACATCTCATCGATCTCCGGTAAGACTGCGACGGCCCGCGCTTCGCTTTATGCCGCGACGAAGTTCGGCCTGCGCGGTTTCGCCCTGTGTTTGCGCGACGACCTGCGGCCCGCCGGGGTGGGCGTCTCCGTCGTCAGCCCGGGGCGATCGCGGCGCGGGGATGTTCGCCGACTCAGGGAGCTTCCGCGCCGCCGCTGATCGGCACCGGGACACCGGAGCAGGTCGGCGCCGCGGTGGTGAGCGCGATCGAACGCAACCGCGGCGAGGTCACCGTAGCGCCGCTGCGACAGCGGGCACTGGCGCGATTTGCGGCGAATGCCCCGGAAGTGGCCTCCCGCCTGGCCGGCGGCGTCGCGGCAAAGGCGGCTGACCAGATCGCCGCCGGCCAAACCGACAAACGGTGAACAAGAAATCCGTTGCTCAGCTGACTTCGCCGCACAACCCGTCAGCGGCCCGATGTGGCATCCTGGCGTCCGTGGGCGTGCTGTTTCGCTTGGTCGAGTTGCTGCTCTGGCTTTGCCGCTGATCGGTCTGCTAGCGGCCGGTATCAGGGCGATCTCGGCTCATGAGCCGGGGAACCGCGCTGGAACGCGAGCCGACACCTCGTGCCGGACGAGGACGCCGGTGCAACGGCGCGCCCATCCTCGGCCGGCAACCAGGCGGCGCACTGGCAGGCGATCAGGCGCGCCCTTGATCGCGCACGAGAAGACCGATGCACGCTGGTTGGAGTACGAACTCGACGCGACCCGGCTGTTGGAATTCCCGGTCATGACCGATATGCGCGACCCGCTGACGACCCGCTTCCACCGCGCCAAACTGCGGGCAGACCTGCACAGGCCGCTTCGCGCGGAGGATCTCTTCGACGATCGCGACGCTGCACGCGAGTACCTCGATGCGGTCGAGGACTATGTGACCGCGTTCGACGCCGCGGAAGCCGAGGCGATGCGCAGGCGCAGCAGCGACTTCTCAAAGGAGGAAAGGCAGCGGCTGGCGCGTGCACAAAGCCTGCTGCGGATCGCCGCAGACACCGCCGCGACGACCCAGGAACGCCAGCACGCATATCAATTGGCGCGTACCGAACTCGACGGTCTCATCGTGCTGCCCGACAACACCCTGACCAGCATCGAGCGCGGCATCCTCGGTGAGATCGACCGTTAGGCGGTGTCGTTTTTCAGGCGCACCATTCGCGTGGTGGTGCTTTCGTCGAGGTCGACGACCTCGCCGCGGGAGCGCAAAAAGTCGCTGAAGGACTTGAAGCCCAGCGACTTCTCGCTGAATGAGGGGTCCATCCGCTTCATCTGGGCCTTGACCATGGAGTTGTGTTGCCAGTCCGCGTCGTCCTTCTCCTGGCCGATTCGAAGTGCCCGTTCGAGCAGGCCGGTGGCGGCGGCCTGCGGGTCGGGCGGCGCCGGTTCCTCGTCGGCCTCGGCGCCGGTCGCGTGGCGTCCGCGTCGCTTGGGTTGCGGCACTGCGACCGTGGTGGATATCCCGGGCAGGGCGTCGTAGGTGACGAATTCATCGCAGGCGGCGGCCAGCGACTGGCTGCTCGCGCCTGCCACGCCGATACCGACGACGTAGCGGCCGAGACGTTTGCAGCGCTGCGCGAGCGCGATGTAGTCCGAGTCGCCGCCGACGATCACCACATGCGTGAGATCGGGCAGCCGGAACATGTCTTCGACCGCGTCGACGGCCAGCCGGATGTCGGCTCCGTTCTTGCCGTATGCGGCCGCCGGGAACAGTTGCACCAGGTCGACCGCGCGGCTGACGAGTTGACGGTGGTAGCCGGCGTTCACGTCGGCGGACCAGTCGGCGTACGCGCGGGTCAGTACCAGGGTGCCGAACGAGGAGGCGAAGTCCATGATGGCGCCCAGGTCGACGGTCGCCACTCGCAGTCGTTCCTTGTCCAGCCCCTTGGCCTTGTCCCGCTGGAACGTGCCGCGGCCATGCACCTGGTCGAAGCGCGAGATGACGATGTTGTCGAAATCGAAGTAGACGGCCACCCGGGTCGGGCTGGAGTCGGTCATCCGGTCATCGTCCGGCATTGGGCCGCCAAGAGCCAACGCGGGCATCGGTCTGATAGCTGGTGCCGCGCTCTTCGCGCACCCACAGTCTCTCGCCCGCGCCGACGGCAGTGCCCTCGGCGATCAACTGGCGCTTGAGCACTTTGTGGGTGGCGGTGCTGGGCAGGTCCGCGGCGATGCGGACGTATCGTGGTCGCGCTTTGGGGGACAGGTCGGGTTGTGCATCGAGGAAGGCTTCGAACGATTCAGGGTCGAATGGGTGTCCCTCGTGCAGCACGACAGCCGCCATGACCTGGTCGCCCACCCGTTCGTCGGCAACGGCGTATACGGCAACGCGGTTGATCGCCTTGTGCCGCAGCAGAATTCGCTCGATCGGCGCCGCCGCAAGGTTCTCGCCGTCCACCCGCATCCAATCGGCGGTACGCCCGGCCAGATAGATCCAGCCCTGCGCATCCTTGTAGGCGAGGTCTCCCGACCAGTACATGCCGTGCCGCATGCGTTCGGCATTCGCCTCGGGATCGTTGTAGTAACCGGTGAACAGACCCGAGCCCGTGGTGTTCACCAACTCACCCACGGCGTCGTCGGCATTGGTGAGCGCACCGTGGTCGTCGAACTGGGCAACCTGGCACTCGGTGACGGCCTCACTGTTGTAGACGGCGACCCCGGGGACGCCCTTGCCGATCGAGCCGCGCGGGGTGCCGGGTTCGCGGATCACCATGACGGCGTTCTCGGTGGAGCCGAAGCCGTCCTCGACCTGCACGCCGAAGCGGCGCGCGAACTCCTCGATGTCTTTCTCGTTGGCTTCGTTGCCGAACGCCACCCGCAACGGGTTGTCCGCGTCGTCGTGGCGTTCAGGAGTGGCCAGGATGTAGGCGAGCGGTTTGCCGACATAGTTCATGTAAGTGACGTCGTACCGGCGGACATCGGAGAGGAAATTGCTCGCCGAGAACTTCGCCGGCACTATCGATGCCCCGGAGACCACTGCTGGTGCCCAACCGGCGACCACCGCGTTGGAGTGAAACAGCGGCATTGACACGTAGCAGGTGTCCCGCTCGGTCAAGGCGAACCGTTCGGCGAGGTTGATCCCGGCGAACGTCGGCATCAGATGTGACACCGGCACCGCCTTGGGGTTTCCACTCGTGCCGGACGTGAAGATCATCATGAACGGGTCCATCATCTCGACCTGCTGATGGGGAACCAGGGGACCGGCACCCGCGACCAGGTCCGCCCATTGCGAGGTCGAGGTGTCGAAGATCTGAGTGCCGGACAGGTCCAACCCGTCCAGCAGCGCGCGGTGTTCGGCGTCGGTCACGATGATCTGGCAGTCCGCGCGCCGGATGTCGGCGGCCAGCGCGTCGCCTCGCCGGGTGGTGTTCAGTCCGCACAGGACATATCCGCCCAGTCCGGCCGCCGCCATCTGCGTCAGCATGTCGGGAGTGTTGCCCAGCAGCGCGCCGATGTGCATCGGGCGGTCCTGGTCGGCGGCTGCCAGCAGAACCGCCGCCTGCGCCGCTGCCTGCGCCAGGTACTGGCGCCAAGTCCATTGCAGGTCACCATATTTCACGGCGATCCCGGAATCCGACAGCCGCTGCTGCAGCAGCGCTTGAATCGTCTCGGTCACGAATTCGATTCCCTTGGTTGGTGCTGGTCGAGGTAGCTGCTCACGATATCGACGAGCAGCCGGCGTTCCCTGGTGGTGTCAACCGGCCGGTGCATCACCAGCTGGTTCGCGATCATCCCGCGCAACGTGGTCAGCAGCAGCTCCGCCGATGGCCGCGTTCTGCGTCGGACCCAGATCGCGGTCGATGCTGGCAATCAGCGTGTTGAAGGTCTTGCCGAGCCGTCTGATGTGCTCGGTCGTGGACGCTCCGCGGGTCGCGCGGGTGCCGATCAGAATTTCGGTCGCAGCGCGTGCGGTGGGGCTCGACATCGCCTGCCAGGCCGCCGTCACGGCCGCCTCGACCCGCTCCCGCGTTGTGGTGTCCTGCGTCGCCGGCGGAAGTGACTGCAATGCTTCCAGCAGTTCGTCGAACCCCTGGTCCACCACCGCCATCAGCAGGCCGTCACGGTCACCGAAATGGTATTGGATCACGCCCCAGGTGACGCCCGCGTTGTCGGCGATGTGCCGACCGCTGGCCGCGGCGATGCCTTCGCTGCGCACGATCTGCACGGTCACATCGATCACCAGGGCGCGCGTGCGCTCGGCCCGGACTTGATTGCCGTGGGCGGGCCGAGTCGGAGCAACTCGTCCGGACATCATCACGAGATCACCTGCCGCTTGTGCAGCGCGGAGGCTGCCGTCACCGAAAACATTGCACTCGCTAGGTTAGGTCATTGATCGGCGCCGATATCCCGGCACCGTCGCCTGATCCGTGGTCGCGCGCCGGACCCTATGCTTGAGCGCAAATGGGTGACAAGACGACGTGCGCAATCATCGGGGGCGGCCCGGCCGGCATGGTCCTGGGGCTCTTACTGGCGCGCGCCGGTGTGGACGTCACACTGCTGGAGAAGCACGGTGACTTCCTGCGCGATTTTCGTGGCGACACCGTGCATTGCTCGACCATGCGGCTACTCGACGAGTTGGGTCTGTGGGAGCGATTCGCACAGTTGCCCTTCAACGAGGTGCGCAAAGCGGCATTCGAATCGAACGGGCGCTCGGTAACCTACATCGATTTCGAGCGACTGCGTCAACCCCATCCGTTCATCGCCATGGTGCCGCAGTGGGATCTGCTCAACCTGCTGGCCGAGGCTGCCAATGCCGAGCCGACCTTCACCCTGCGGATGAACACGGAGGTCACCGGCCTGCTCAGGGAAGGCAATCGGATCACCGGGGTTCGCTACCAAGGCGCCGACGGCCCCGGCGAACTGCGTGCCGAACTCACCGTCGCCTGCGACGGCCGGTGGTCGATCGCCAGGCAGGAGGCCGGCCTGCAAACCCGCGACTATCCGGTGAAGTTCGACGTCTGGTGGTTCAAGCTGCCGCGCGAAGACGATACGGAGTTCTCCTTCCTGCCTCGCACGGGTCCGGGCAAGGCGCTGGCCGTGATCCCGCGCAAAGGTTATTTCCAGATCGCCTACATCGGGCGGAAAGGCACCGACGCGCAATTGCGCGCACACGGCGTCGAAGCATTCCGTCGCGACGTCGCAGCACTGGTGCCAGAGGCCGCCGGATCGGTCGGGGCGTTAGCGTCCATGGACGACGTCAAGCACCTCGACGTCAAGGTGAATCGGTTGCGTCGTTGGCACTGCGAGGGGCTGCTCTGCATCGGCGACGCGGCGCATGCGATGTCGCCGATGGGGGGCGTCGGCATCAACCTGGCGGTCCAAGATGCGGTCGCGGCGGCGACCATATTGGCCGAACCCCTACGGCGCCATCACGTTACCGACCGTGACCTGGCAGCCGTCCGCCGCCGCCGCGTATTTCCCACCGCAGTAACGCAATTCGTGCAACGGATGCTGCACAGGGGGCTGCTCGGGCCGCTGCTGCGCGGCGAAGACCCCGCTCCGCCGGCGGCCCTGCTGCGGGTGCTCGGACGTTTGCCGTGGCTCTCATTGGTGCCTGCGTACTTCATCGGAGTCGGCGTGTTACCCGAGCACGCGCCTGAGTTCGCGCGTCGCGACCGGTGTTAACGTCGAGCGGTGTCTGACGAACGGCCGCTGTTGCGCATCGGCATTCTGGGTGCCGCGCGCATCGCACCGTTGGCGCTGATCAACCCGGCCAAGAAGAACGGTGAGGTTGTCGTCGCCGCGGTCGCGGCCCGCGATGTGTCTCGCGGACAGGCGTTTGCGGCTCAACACGGGATCGCTCGCGTACACCACAGCTACCAGGATCTGATCGCCGACCCCGAGATCGACGCCGTCTACAACCCGTTGCCGAATGGCTTGCACGGCCGGTGGACGCGCGCCGCGCTGGCCGCAGGAAAGCACGTGCTGTGTGAGAAGCCGTTCACCGCCAATGCTGAGGAAGCACGCGGAATCGCTGACCTGGCAACGCAATCAGATCGGGTCGTGATGGAGGCTTTCCACTACCGCTACCACCCGCTGGCGTTGCGCATCGAGCAGATCATCGCCTCGGGCGAACTGGGCGGGCTGCAACGCGTCGAGGCGGCCATGTGCTTCCCGTTGCCGAAGTTCTCCGACATCCGCTACGACTACTCGCTGGCCGGCGGGGCGACCATGGACGCCGGTTGCTACGCCGTGCACATGGTGCGCACGTTCGGTGGTTCCACTCCGGAAGTGGTTTCGGCGCGAGCCAAACTGCGTGAGCCCCGGGTTGACCGCGCCATGACCGCCGAGTTGCGTTTCTCCGGTGGGCATACCGGGCAGATCCGTACCTCGATGTGGTCGAAGGACCTGTTGCGGATGAGCGCCACCGTGATCGGCAGTGACGGCGAGGTGCGGGTGCTCAATCCTGTTGTGCCACAGATGTTTCACCGGATGACGGTCAGATCGGCCAACGGCAGGAGAGGGGAGCACTTCGGGCGCCGCGCCTCCTATGCGTACCAACTTGACGCGTTCGTTGACGCGGTACTGCGTGGCGAACCGGTCAAGACGACCCCGCAAGACGCCGTCGAGAACATGACCGTCATCGACGGGATCTACCGCGCCGCAGGTCTGCCGCTGCGCGAGCCGAGCTGACATTCACCCGGTGGCGGCGTCCGACAGCACCCGTCTTGCCGCGTCGACACAAGGTCGTAGACGATCGATCGGACTGACGCCGGCCAGAGCCAGCGATCGCTGCGGCACCTCGAGTTCGATCACCAGGTCGGGCGGCAGCGCCCGGATGATCTCGCGTAGCGGTAAATCACCGTCGTCGGGGGCCAGGCGCTCATACATGGCTTCCTCCATATAGTCAGCGTTCCCCGGCTGTCGCGTCGTGTCGTTGAGTTGGGCGTAGCCGATGTGCTTGGGCTCGATGGCCGCCAGGTCGGCGGGGGTGGACCCGGAGCGCGACACATGCATGGTGTCGATCAAGAGCTGGAAATCGGGCCGGCCGACGTGCTGCACCGCGGCCAGCGCAGTGCGGAGGTCGCCGATGGTGAGGCCCGGTACGGGTTCCACCACCGTGGCGATGCCGCGCTGTGCGGCAAGTTGAGCCAGTACCGCGAACTGGTCGAAGGTGCGGTCGCGGTCGGGATCAAGGCTGACGACGTTGATCCGCGGAATCGCAAGTTCAGCCACGATGTCGAGATCTGCCTCCCACCCGCGCATGTCACCACCGGGCACCACCAAGAAGCCGTCCCCGAGTGTGATGGTGACGCCACGATGCCTCAGCGCCGCAGTTAGATCGCTGCGCAGGGCACGATCTTTCTTCAGCGAAAACGGGGGATAGCCCAACGGCGCCAACGGGAGTCCCCGGAGAAACATCGAGATGAAACGGCACTCGAGAGCGGCAGCGACGTCGACGAATTCCACGGGTGGAAGCCCGAAAGCGCTGAGATAGCCGATGCCGAGTTGGTCCATGTCGTGTGCAGGCTACAACGGAGCGGCGATTGAAATTCATTTAGATCGGGTATCTCAATTAATGCTGATACCTCAGCCTGCCGTGTCAAGTGCCGAAGTGGCGCCATCCGTCTGGGACGGATCAGGAAAGACCGGGCTGAGACGAGGAGGCAACCTTATGAATATTAAGAAGCTCGTTGGAACGGCCCTCATGGCCAGCGCCCTCGGTGCGGGCGCGCTTGGAATAGGTGCAGGCGCCGCGCAGGCGAAGCCAGGGCCCCACATTCCGGGTCCTCCGGTACCACCGGTACCCCGGGTTGACGACAACAACTGGCGCCCGGCACCCGGGCAGATCAAGCAATATTGCCCGTGGCAATCGCCGCCCGGTCATTGGATCGGCGGGCCGCACGGCATTCCCTGCACCTGATCTCGCGCGTCCCTGGGCCGTCCCCATCGCTCCCCGTAGTGTTTCTGCTACGGCCGCGAGGGGCGGCCCAGACGCGTAGGGAAGTGATTGATGCCGACGTCCGCCGCATTTCCTCGGCATATTCGGATTGGCGGCGGCGCGCTCGTCGAATTGGGCGCTGTGGTCGACACTTTGAATTTGCACCGACCGTTTGTTGTCACTGACCCTTACCTCACCGCGAGCGGTGCCGCGGAGAAGGTGATGGACCAACTGCGTGCGGCCGGGAAGGCGGCGGCGCTGTTCGACCGCACTGTCGCCGACCCCACCACCGCATCGCTCGAGCACGGTGTCGAGGCGCTGCTCGAGCACCGGGCCGATTGCATCGTCGGGTTCGGCGGAGGCAGCCCGATGGATACCGCCAAAGCCTTGGGCGTGCTCGCGTTACAGCCAGGGCCGATGCGTAGATTCAAAGCACCAAGCAACTACGCGGGCCCGGCTCTGCCGATCATCGCGATACCCACAACGGCGGGAAGCGGTTCGGAGGCAACACAGTTCACGGTGATCAGCGACAGCGACACCAACGAAAAGATGTTGTGCCCCGGGCTGTCGTTCCTGCCGATAGCTGCGATCGTCGATTTCGAGCTCACGCTGACGATGCCGCCCCGCTTGACCGCGGATACCGGTGTCGACGCCTTGACCCACGCGGTCGAGGCCTATGTCAGCCGCCGGGCCAACCCGATCAGCGACGGTTTGGCGCTGTCCGCAATCCGGTTGATCGCAACGCATTTGAAGCGGGTATACCGCGACGGCTCGGACGCCCCGGCCCGGGCGGCAATGATGGCGGCCGCCACCCAGGCCGGGATGGCGTTCTCCAATTCCAGCGTTGCGCTGGTGCACGGGATGAGCCGACCGATCGGGGCGCATTTCCACGTGGCGCACGGACTGTCCAACGCCATGCTGTTTCCCGCGGTCACCGCGTTCTCTGTCGTCGGCGCACCGGGACGTTACGCCGACTGCGCCCGGGCCTACGGGGTTGCCGACGCCGCGACGAGCGACCAGATCGCCGCACGGGCGCTCGTCGACGCACTCATCGAATTGTGCGCTGAACTTGAGGTGCCCACGCCGAGGTCTTACGGCATCGACGGTGCCGCGTGGCAATCGCTCATCCCGTTGATGGCCGAACAAGCGGTGGCATCCGGTTCACCGGCGAACAATCCGGTGATTCCCGAGCCGGCTGAGATTGAAGCGCTCTACGCACAGGTTTACGGCTAACCGAAGCAGCCGTTGCTGAATTTCTGTCGCGCAATCCCGACTCCGCGGTCGTGACCCTTTGCCGACACTACACATATAGAGTAACGTCTGCGCCCAAACCCGACACGGATTGACGATGGACAAACGACGAAAACCCAACCCGGCCGAGCGCCGTCGTGACCTGTGCGACGCGGCCATTCAGCTGCTGGCTGACGACGGGGCCAAGGGTTTGAGCCATCTCAAGGTAGACCGGAAGTCCGGCGTTCCCGACGGGACGACTTCGTTCTATTTCCGGACCCGATCGGCACTTCTGCTTGCCGTGGCCGAGCGGCTGGCGGAGCTGGATCTGGCGAACCTACAGTCGGTCGCCGACAACGCCGGTCCAGCCGGTGGAGGCAAGGGCCGTCGTTCGCCATCGCTGTTGTCCCAAGTGGTGATCCAATCCGGTTGCGAGCCCGAACTATCCCGAACCAGGGCCAGGTACGAGCTGACGATGCAGGCCGCCCGTGACCCTGCCCTGGCTGCGACCCTGGCGCACGGCGCGGATGCATTCGCCAAGTTGCACCGCGAAATCCTGGTCCAGCTGATGCCGCGCGGTGCCGAGCTGGAATCCGCCGTAGTCGAGGACCTCAGCAACATCACCCTGACGTTCATCAACGGCCTGCTGTTGCGGTTCGCCCATGGCGACCGAATCATTGACAGCCCAGAACAACTCGACAGAATCTTGGCGGCGATCGCCAGCGGCATATTGAAGAGTCCGAACAAGGGTCAACTGAGCGGCTCCGGCAACTCGAGCCCGTGATGGCCGGCTGCCGAAATTGAATCTCATTACTCGCTTCCCGTAGCCGCGGGCAGCTTGCTCAAGTAGAGAGAGAGTCACATGCCCGAATACGACTACGAAGAGATGAAAAAGGAAGCCGAGCAGTACATCAAGTTCGAGAAGGACGTCCAGAACCGGATCGCCTACATCACGTTCGACCGTCCCGACGCACAGAACTCCACCACGTTGGGAATGCGACAGAACTACGCCGACCTGATCCACAAGTGCAATGTGGACGACGACGTGAAGGTCGTGGTGATCCGGGGCGAGGGCGAGGATTTCGGTAGCGGTGGCGACCTACCCGAACAACGCGGGATGCTGGAGAACCCAGGTATGCCGCTGCTGCACGAGCTTGCGATCAACGACGACGACGTCAAGTATCCGCCGGGAGGTTCCTACCGATATCTGTCCACGGTCACCGACTTCTATGCCAAGGCCCGCGCCGGAAACCGCCCGCTGCAAGAACTCCGGAAGATCAGCATCATCGAGGCGAAGGGCTACTGCTACGGCTGGCACTTCTATCAAGCCGGCGACGCCGACCTGGTGATCTCGTCAGACGACGCGCTTTTCGGACACCCGGCGTTCCGCTACGTGGGCTGGGGACCACGCCTGTGGTGGTGGGCCGAGACCATGGGCCTTCGAAAATTCTCCGAAATGCTGTTCACCGGGCGGCCTTTCAGTGCGAAGGAGATGTACGAATGCGGCTTCATCAACAGCGTGGTGCCGCGCGACAAACTCGAAGAAGAGACGGCGAAGTACGCGCTGGCCTGTGCGCGATGCCGGCCGACCGACACCGTCGCGGTGCAGAAAACCTTTCTGGAGCTCTACAAGCAGCACAAGGGCGAATACTTCGGCAGTCTGCTCACCGGGATGGTAGAGGGGATGCTGCCGATGATCGCCAGCGACCAGGACAACGAAGTCGATCTCACCGAAGGCACCTTCGGCAAAGGGCTCAACAACGTGGTGAAGGACAACGACCTCAACTTCCCGCCGGAGTGGCGCTTGAGCCGTTCGGGACGCCAGCAGCCCTGATGCGGTCAACCACATCCTGGTGCGGGCGGCCTACCAAACCTGGTGAGGCACAAAGTCCTTCACGGCGCCTGCCGCATGAGCGCCGCATTTGGTATCGGTCCACGATGTCGGTGGACGATATCATGGCCGGTTGTCGATCTGCCGACTTGGCAGGCACCGTCTGATGAAAGGCGTGACCATGACCGAGCAACTGCCCGCCATGGGGCGGCGGCACCTCCTCGGCATCTCGGTGTCGGCGGTCGGTGGGATCGCCCTGTCGGCATGCGGCAACTCACAGCCGAAGGCGGGCCAGACCGGATCGAGCCCGGCAGAGGAAGTTCCGGTTACGCCACCGGAGGACTTGATGCGCGAGCATGGGGTGCTCAAGCGGATCCTGCTGATCTATCGCGAGGGGATTCGGCGCCTGCAGGCCGGCGATCAGGTTCCCGTTCAAGAATTGAACGCGAGCGCGGCGGTTGTTCGCAGCTTCATCGAGGACTATCACGAGCACCTCGAAGAGCAATACGTCTTCCCGAAATTGGAGCAGGCGGGCAAGCTCACCGAGATCACCTCCGTTTTGCGCACCCAGCACCAGCGCGGTCGCACGATCACCGATCGGGTGCTCACCGCTACCACCGGCGTCCCCGACGGGGCTGCACGGACGGCGCTGGGTCAAGACATGTCGGCATTCATCCGAATGTACGAGCCGCACGAGGCACGTGAGGACACCGTCGTATTTCCGGCACTGCGAGGCGTGTTGCCGGCCAAAGAATTTCGCGACCTCGCTGAGATGTTCGAAGACGAGGAGCACCGGCGGTTCGGCCAGGCCGGTTTCGAAGGGATGGTCGATAAAGTCGCCGATATCGAAAGAAGTCTCGGTATCTACGACTTGAGCCAGTTCACGCCTACCTAAAGGTCGTCAGCATGCCCGCCGCCGATCGCTGCCAGGTGAACATCTCGGCCCGGTGCCGTGCGCAGCCGCGGCGGTGGCGCTCCGGCCGACCGACGAGGTCACTGACCGCGTGCGCGATGGCCGTCGGATTATTGTCGGCCAGCACCCCGCTGTCCGCGGTGACGATCTCCGTCAGGGCTGAGGTGCGCGACACCACCGCAGGAGTGCCGCATGCCAGCGATTCCAGGGCGGCCAGCCCGAATGTCTCGTGCGGTCCGGGTGCCAACGCCACATCGGCGGTGGCCAGCAACGCGGCAACCACCCGCCGATCGGCGACGAACCCGGTGAATTCGATTGGCAGGTGGGCGGCCTGACGCTGCAGCCGGGCCCGTAAGGGGCCTTCGCCGACGACGATGAGCCGGGCGTCGACGCCGTCGTCGCGCAGCGCAGCGAGCGCGTCGATGCTGCGGTCAGCGCGCTTTTCGACGGACAGACGCCCGCAGTGCACCAGCAGGATCTGGGTCGGGGTGGCGAAACGGCGCCGAAGCTGGGCGCTGTGCCGCCGGGGGTGAAAGGTTCGCAGGTCGACACCCAGTGGAACGGTCACGGTATTGGTTGCCCCGATGCGGTCGAATTCTTCGCGGGCGAACTCGGTGGTGCACACCACGGTGTCGTAGTCGGCGGCGGTGCGCCGGTTGGCGAAGTCAGCGAACTTCTGCGCGGTTCGGCGCGGAAGCACCTGGCCTGCAAGACGATCCAAACGCTCATGGGAGATCATCACGGTGGTGGCGCCGTGCTCGCGGCCCCACCGGCCCAGCGAGCGCAGGGTGAGCCGGTCGGAAACCTCCAGCGCGTCCGGACGTAGTGCCGCCAACAGTGCCCGCACCGGTGCGGGCATGATCGCCCGGTAACCGCCGGTGAACGGAAGCAGCCTGGCCGGCACGGTGATTCGCACGACACCGGTATCCAGGCGGCTGCGTTGCGCGTAGGAACCCGGGACTACCAGGAAGACCTCGTGTCCCGAGGCGCAGTACTCGGCGCCCAATCGGTCAACCGCCGTGCGCAGCCCGCCGGACCGGGGCCCGTAGAAGTTGGCGACCTGAACCACCCGCATACCGTGAGAGAAACGGTCTCTGATGTGCGGTCAACGAGCGCGGGCCCACGCCCGCCTGAATACTGCGTGAACCTCGGGTTCAGCTGGGTTTCTTCAAGTGCGGCCCCAGCATCTGCTGCCATGCCTTGGACATGTTCTGGAATTCTTCTTCGCAATTACCGGCACGGTCTTCGGGCAGGTCGCCGGATGTGACGATGCTGGCGTTGGCCGTCGTATCGGACCCGTAGATCCAGCACTCCCAGTTGTACATCCGGGTGATGTCCATCGAATGCCCGTCCCAGAACGGAAGCTCGTTCGCGTCACCGGCCTCTTTGGCACTCAACTTCCAGTCCTGGGCGGTATCGGTGGCGATACGGACGCCGTTGGGGTAGGCCTTTCCGTCGGCTCCGGGGGCCAGCAGCATGAACGCGGACAGTTGGTCGGCCACGTCCTCCTCGCGTCCGGTGAAGGCGAGTTCGTAGACGTTGAGCGTCGCGTGACCGAGTTCGTGATAGAACCCGGAGATCGTCGCATCGACCGCGGCTTGCACCGGATTCGGGTCTCCGGCGGTGGCGAACCGCTGCTGGCTCTGCTGAATGTCCTCATAACACAGTTGGATCTCGTTGAGGTTGGGATCCCAGTAGTCGTTGGCCTCACCGCACTGTTTGCCGACGGCTCCCACCTCGTGCGGCAAGTTCAGCGTGTCGTTGACATGTGCGGCGACGCTCTCCAAAACCTTTGCGTCGGCCATCAACTGGCGACCGCCCTGCGCCTCCGCAGTGGTGGCTTCCTCGTAGCGGAAGGTCATTTTTCCCGCCGCCGCAGGCTCGTTCGTCGGGTCGGTGTGCGATGTCCCCGGCGGGCGCTCGTCCGGCCGCGAATTGGCGCCGGCATGTTGACCCTTCGATCCGCCGCACCCGGCCGTCACCAGCAGCGTGGCGCATGCCGCAACAACAACGAGTCGCCTACCCATCTTTCCAGCCCCCTTCGATGGCATTACCCGATGGCCTGCCCAGGACCTGTGAGAACGGTACGACACCTGACCGGAGCGAAACACCCGTGTCGAGCAGGAGTCAGCCGGTTGGGAGAGCGTCAAAAATCAATGTTCCGTAGGTCGCCATCCGGTCGGAACCGAGAATGCCGGGACCCATCTTGTTCATAACGTAGGTGATGGTGGTGCGGCGATCGGGACACATCAACACCATCGATCCGCCCCAGCCGCCCCAAAAGCAGATCTTCTCGTCCGGAACGAAGGGGAGGGCGTCATTTTTGGCCAGCGCGTAGCCGGTGCCCCACCGGATCGGCGCCGGCAACACGAGGTCGACGCCGTTGGCCTGCTCCTCGAAGATCAGCTCGACAGTCTCCGGCTTGATCAGCTGAACTCCAGAAGCTCTGCCGCCCAACGAGATTACCGACAGTATCGTCGCCAACGAGCGCGAGTTGCCGTGACCGTTCAAGGCGCCCAGATCCGCCGCGCGCCACTCTGGGGTGTTCGCAGCGTCGGCATTGGGTGGCGGCCCGCTGAAAGTTCGGCGCATCGGGCTGTCTGCGGGCAGCAGATCCAGCGGTAGCTCGAGGGGCGGGGGTCCGATGATCTCCGCGATGCGGGGGTAGTCAGCGGGACTGGCGCCGATCTGGAAGTCGGCGCGCAACGGGGCTGCGATTTCCTCGCGAACGAAATCTCTCAGCGAGCGCCCGGTGACGCGCCGTAGTATTTCGCCGATCAGATGGCCCTGGTTGTGTGCGTGGTATCCGGACGCGGTTCCGGGTTCCCACCAGGGCGCCTGTGCGGCCAGGGCGGCCGTGGCCCGGTCCCAGTCGTACATGTCCTCGGTAGTGAACGGCAGGTCCCAGCCGGACACGCCGGATGTGTGGGACAGGACATGACGAAACTCGATGTCTTGCTTGTCGTTTGCCCCGAATTCGGGCCAATACCGGGCCACCGGGGCGGTCAGTTCGACCAGACCGCGGTCGACGAGCATCAGGCCGGCCAGGCTGGTGACCGTCTTGGTGGATGACCACACGTTGACGATGGTGTCCTGGGTCCACTCCCTGCTGCGTGCCCGGTCGGTGAAGCCACCCCACATGTCGACCAGCCGGTCACCGTCGACGTCGACCGTGATGCAGGCGCCCACCTCCTCACCGCTGTCGATGTTGTCGGCCAGAGCCGCTCGGACGCGGTCGAAACCAGGGTCGCAATGCCCGTGAATATCCACCTCCCGCTCCTTTCATTCTTTTGATCCAGGCCTGGCAGTCCGCGCACTGGCCGTCGAGTTCGCGGCGGCCCACTCGCAAGACATACCAGGACACGATGCGCGCCATCGCCATACCGGCAAGCATGATCAGCCCGTCGAGCCGCTCACCGGTACCGGGCACGCCGAACACACCGTGGATATCGATCAGTTTTCCGATGAAGAACGTCAATGGCATTACCCAGAAGAGCTCGAGCAGCCAGACTTGGATGGGCTGCGGGATGCGGGAACCGATACGGTCTAATGCCAGTATGCGTCGCCAGAGGAACCGTAGAACGCCCCCGACGAGCGACCTTATCGAGTCGGAATGCAGGTGAGCGACGTTTGACGATCATGGCGCGGCGACGACGGCACGCCGCCAAATCACTGTCGGTCTGGTGGCCGGAGTGGTTGAATGAGCCGACTCGGTCGGGGGTCACATCACGATGCCAGTCGAAGAGGTGGATACGTCAGGTGAACGGAATGGGCTACCGCGCGGTACCAGACGCGTGGCGCAGCTGAGGCTTACGCGTTGATTGCCCGCCTCATCTACCGCTTCGCGTTGTTGATCGTCGGTGTCTGGGCGCTTGCCGCCGTAGCCGGCAACAGCCTTGCTCCGCCGCTTGAGCGGGTCGTGGCGGACCTCGACCAGCCATTCCTGCCGGCCAGCACCCCGACTTATCTTGCGGTGCAACGGTCGGCGGCGGCCTTCTCGCAAAAGCCGACCGACAATGTCGGCTACCTGGTGCTCGCACGCGACAGACAGCTCAACGAGCAGGACCGAGCCTTTTACGACCAGTTGGTCGTGGCGCTGCGCGCTGATTCCCAGCACGTCTACGAGGTGACGGACTGGTGGCGGATTCCGGCGGCGGCAGATGTGGCGCTCAGTCGGGACCACCGCGTCGTTACGGCCACGCTGCGGCTCGACGGCATGACGGGCTCGACGGAAGCGGTCGACTCGATCGTTGCGGCGCGCGCCACCGTGGCAGCCCTGCACCCTCCCGACGGTCTGCAGGTCTACATCACCGGTCCTGGCGCCACCATCATGGACGAGTTCGCGGCTATCGACCGGCAGACCCAGGTGATCACAGCAGTGACATTGGGCGTACTGCTGATCTTCCTGGTGGTCCTGTATCGATCCCTCATCACGGCCATGCTGCCGTTGGTCTCGGTCATGTTGGGTTTGACCGTCGCCAAGCCGATCGTCTCTGACCTGGCCTCGCGCGAAGTGATCAGCGTTTCGCTCTTCTCGCTGTCCATCAGTGTCGCAGTGGCGGTAGGAGCCGGGACCGGCTTCGCAATTTTTCTGATCGGCCGCTACCACGAACAGCGCAGACGGGGTTCCGGTCCGGTCGAGGCGTTGGCGGTCGCCTACCGCAGCGTGGCGCCGGCGATCGTGGCCTCCACACTCATCGTCGTCGCGCCCCTGGCCGCCGTCGGGTGGCTGAGTCTTGCGCGGATCAGTATGTTCGCGACTACGGGAGTCCTCTGCGCGATCGGTGTGCTTGTTGTCGGCCTCGCCAGCCTGACGTTGACGCCGGCCCTGATCGCGCTCGCCAGTCGCGCTGACCTGGTCAAACCGCCGCAACGCAAACGCCTGCGCCGGCGCTGGCGCCGCATCGGCACCCATGTCGCGCGCTGGCCGGCGCCAATCCTGGTGGCCAGTAGTGTATTCGTGCTCATCATGCTGCTCGGTCTTCCGGGAGTGCCGATCGGTTGGGATGAAACCGCGTCGACCTCGCCCGATACCGAGGCCAACCGCGGGTACCGGGCAGTCAATCAGCACTTCGCCGCCAACCAACTGCAGCCCGACGTCGTCACGATCGAGACGGACCACGACCTCCGCGACCCCGCCAGCCTGACCGCCATCGGGCGGGTCACCGGTGCGATCATGGGGATCACGGGCGTGCGCATGGTGCAATCGGCCAGCCACCCCGCCGGGATGGTCTCCAAGCAGGCCGCCCTGTCAGTCACCGGTGGAAATATCGGCGATCGGCTCGACCAATTCTCTGATGCGCTTACCGCCAAGGAGACGACGTTCGCCGACCTAGACGCCGCGGTGCGTGAGCTGGGTTCCGGCCTCGATCTAATTCAGTCGGGCATGCAAGCGGGTGCCTACGCCATCGGTGGCGTGAGTCTGGCGGTGCGACTGACGCAGCAGGCAACGGACAAAATCCGGGCCCGTGCCGCCGACGTCGCCGAGATCTTCGATCCGCTGCGCAGTTTCGCCGGAGCGATCAGGGACTGTCGGACCACTCCGGTCTGTGCCTCTGCGCAGGAGGCGGTGCAGTGGGCCACCGCAGTCGTCGACGGGTCCAACAAGCTGGTCCAAGCAGTCGATCAGCTGGCGAAGGCGACCGTGGATGCGGCTGCGGATACGGGCGGTTCCGGCCGGCCCTCGATATTGGCCACTGTCAGCACGGAGATGGCGCAGGTGCGGGGTCTGGCGGCGCAGCTCAGAGAACTGTTGAGCAACGCCCATCCGGTCGCGCCCGGAGCGCTTCCGGATTATCTGCACAACCTGGCCGCCTCCGAATTCAGACCCGGCGCCAGTCTTTACTCTTCCCGACGCATTCTGACCGACCCCAGCATGCGTCCCACGCTGGAGCAGTTCTTCTCGCCCAACGGACATGCCACCCGGTTGTTCGTTTACGGCAACGGGTTCGAATGGGGTGACGACGGCGCGTCACGCGCTCGTGCGATCGTGGCCGCGGTCAACGACGCCGCCAAAGGCAGCTCCCTGAAACCGACCGCCGTCGAACTCACCGGTGTCGGACCGGCCACCCGTGACCTGCAGGACATCGTGAGCGGTGACCTGATCCTGATGGTGGTGATCACCCTTGGTGTCATCCTGTTCATCGCCGCCCTGCTGCTGCGAAGCCCGATCGCGGGATTCGTCGTGCTTGCGACGATCCTGGCCTCCTACGTCTGCGCACTCGGCGCCAGCGTGCTGCTCTTTCACCGTCTGCTGCACCACGACCTGCATTGGTCGGTGCCGCCCATCGCGTTTGTGTCAATGGTCGGCATAGCCTCCGGCGGCAACCTCCTCTTCGCGTTGCGCATCCGCGAGGAACTGTCCGCAGGCCTGCGCACCAGCATCATTCGAGCCTCCGCCGCGACCGGCTTGGTCGTCACCGCCGGTGGCGTCGTGGTCGGGCTGACGATGCTCGCGCTCGGTATCAGCACCGTGCTGAGTTTGGAGCAGATCGGCGTCACCGTCGGACTCGGTTTGATACTCAACGCACTGGTGGTACGCGCTTTTGTGCTGCCGGCCATGATGGTCGTGCTGGACCGCTGGCTGTGGTGGCCGCGGCAGTCGGCCCAGCGACGAGGAGGAACTCGAGCCGGCGACCGCGACGACATGAGTCGCCGGGATCTGCTTGCCGGATGCAGTGCGGTGGTCGATCGAGGGGTTACACACCATGATCGGCGGTTGACTATCCGATGAGGGTGAACACCAGCAACAGTATCCCGTAACCGACCACCACCACCGCCGCCCCAGCCAGGCTGATACGGGTCGACGCGCCGTCGATCGGGTCGAGCCAGCGCCGGAACGGCCGCGACGCCGCCGGGACGAGAACCCATTGCAGCAGAGCGACGCTGATGACGTTGCCGACGAAAATGGCTGCCGCCTGGCCGATTCCGATTCGGCTCAACGCCGGGGACAGCGACTTGGACAGCAGGATCACCGTGGGGTACAGGCAGAGCACCACGAGCAGCGCAGATTTCCAGGCCGGTGTGATCTTGGCCTGACCGTCGGCAACTCGGACCGTCGAACCGAACGGCGCGCTGCGTGGCAGTTCGGCGAAATCGTGCGTCAACTCATCGCGTAGGCGGGGCAGGGCTTGCCGGCGCTCCCGTTGACCGGATCCAGGCAGCGAGTTGCCCGGCGGTACGGAAACGCAGCACTGACATCCACTGCCCGCTGCGATCGGCCGGAAACAGTGCCGTCCCTTCATATCCCGCGAAGGTAGAACTAACCATCATCAAATCACGTTGTGCGCCAACGAATTCAGCGTCTTTGCCCGCAGCGACGCTGTGCAGGAACACCCCGGCGTTGGCCGGTGGCAGTTCGCCTGGGGCCAGGATCAGATCGGAGGCAGATCGCCCGAATCCTTGTGCCGCGCCCTCGGCGAGGACGGCGCGGCGCTGCGCGCTGTCGAGCCACGCGTCGAGTAGCTCGGAGTTGTCAAAGGACACCTCGACGGCCCAGTCCAACTGGCCGCCGCCGTGCACCGATTGACGCGCAGTGACATATCCCGGTGTCTGCCGGGCCGTGGCGAGGTATCCCTCGAGCCAGCCGGCGAACCGATCCGGATCCCCAGGTGGATGAAAGATCGTGATCGCGGCAGCGCCAACAGTCATGCCAGTTGTCTACCATCCGTGGCTCAACGACATTCGGATCAGTTCGGCTCGTGACGACAGGCCGAGCTTCATGAAGATCTTGCGGAGGTGGTAGTCGACGGTGCGCGGGCTGAGGAACATCAACGTCGCAATCGAGCGGTTGGTCTCGCCTGCGCCGAACTGGCCGAGGTGCTCACCCGGTGGTGTGGCGATCTTGCCGAAGTGCACAGGATCTCCAGGTAAACGGGGGAGTGGTTTAGCCGGCCGTTTCAGCGGGTACGCGGTGCGATACCTCGGTGCCGGGGCTCAATGGGGAGGCTCGCGAGGCAGCCGGGGGGGTTTCGCCCAAAATTTGTGCACGTCACTAGTCGGGCAGGCGGTTATGGAACGACTAAGCGGACTTGATGCTTTTTTCCTCTACATGGAGACACCGACGCAGCCGTTGAACGTGTGCTGCGTGCTGGAGCTCGATACGTCCTCGATGCCGGGTGGTTATACGTACGCCCGGCTGCGTGCTTCGTTGGCGAAGCGCGTGAAGGCGATGCCGGAGTTCCGAATGAAACTCGCCGATACCCAGCTGAATTTGGACCATCCGGTGTGGGTGGACGACGAGCGCTTCCATTGCGACGCCACCTGCATCGGGCCGCTGTGCCGGAACCGGGGGGCCGTCGCGAACTGTCCGAATCTGCGGACACATCGCGGGGTTGGCACTGGACCGGGACCGCCCGCTGTGGGAGATGTGGGTGATCGAGGGCAGTGCCAGCACCAACGGACTGACGGTGCTGCTCAAGGTGCACCATGCCGTGGTCGACGGGGTCGCCGGGGCAAACTTGTTGGCTCAACTGTGCAGCCTGGCACCCGATGCTTCGCCACCTCGACCGGTCCGGGGTGCGGGACCGGGCAGTGCGCTGCAAATCGCGGCGAGTGGATTGTTCAACGTCGCAAAGCGACCGCTGCGGCTGGCCACGGTGATACCGGCCACGATATTGACCGTCGCGCGGACGATGATGCGGGCGCGTGACGGCCGCACGATGGCCGCGCCGTTCAGGGCGCCACCCACCGCGTTCAACGGGCCGTTGACCACCACCGCAACGTTGCCTACACCCAGCTCGACATGCGTGACGTCAAGAGGGTCAAAGACCGATTCGGTGTAACGGTCAACGACGTCGTGGTCGCGTTATGCGCAGGGGTTTTGCGAAGGTTCCTGCTCGAGCGCGACGAACTGCCCGATGTTCCTCTGGTGGCCACTGTGCCGGTGTCGGTGCGTGACAAATCAGAGCGACCCGGTCGCAACCAGACGACGATGATGTTCTGCCGAATGGAAAGCCAAATTCGCGATCCCGCGGAACGTATCCGCGCCATCGCCGCGCGGAATAACGCCGCCAAAGACCACACCGCGGCGATGGGGCCTACCCTGCTGCACGACTGGACCGAGTTCGGTGGCCAGACGATGTTCGGCGCGGCAATGCGGATCCTGCCTCGAATTCCGATGGGCACCAGCCCCATCTACAACATGATCCTGTCCAACGTGCCCGGACCGCGGGACCAGCTGTATTTCCTTGGTTGCAGCATCGAATCGATGTATCCCCTCGGCCCGCTGCTCGGTGGCGCGGGACTGAACATCACCGTCATGTCCCTCAACGGTTCGCTGGGTGTCGGCATCATCTCCTGCCCCGACCTGGTGCCGGAACTGTGGGGTATGGCCGACGCATTTCCCGATGCGCTCAAGGAGTTGCTGGTCTGCAGTGATTAGGCGTCTGCGGGTGTCCGCCATCGTCGCACCTCGGGTACGACGACGAATGACGTTGCAGTGCAGGATATCTCAGACGGATAGCCGGTGCTGGTGCCCAGCACGTCGACCGCAGCGTTGATGTTCGGGATGACCGTGGCGCCGTACCTGGCGACGATCTGCTGCAGCGAGCGGGCGATGTGCGGCCCGACCGCGTCGGCCTGCAGGATGTCTTCGGCGATGACGATGCCGTTCACCACGTGCCCGGCGAGCAGCCGGCCATCGCGCGCGATCTCATAGCGCCAGTCGCCGATCTGCACGCGCTCGGGGTCTGAGGAGAAGAACCCGCGGCGGGCCGGCGTGTGAATCACCCCGGGCAGCCCGGCGAATACCTTCACCACCAGGCGACTCCGCCGGGACCGGCGAGCGCACCGGCGATGTGCGGCTGACCCGCTCGGCGTCGAACTCGGTACATCAGTTATCCATGGGCAGGACGAACGTGGGCTTGATGGTCTCCCCGCTTCCGGTGCGCCGTACGGCGGTACCCGCGGTGTAGAACTCCACCGTGTGGTGTCCCCACGCGTAGTTGGAGATGGCGAAGTGCACGCCCACCACGCCGGTGGCGCCGTCGCGCTCCGCCTCGGTCTGCATGCGCGACATCGCAAGCTCGCGTGCTTGATAGTTGCCCTGCGTCCACTGCGGCATCTCCATGTTGCGGCCCATCTGCTTCAGCGTTTGCATGAACCCCTGCACGGCGATGTGGAACACGCAGTTGCCCATCACGAAGGCCACCGGCGCGAAGCCGGATCGCAGCAACGTCACCATGTCCTGGCCGGAGAGATGGCTGGAGAAGGCCTGTCCGTTGGGACGCCGAAACGCGCCCGGTTTCTCCGTGAATCGCACCGCGGTGCCGACCGCCATGAACTCGAGGTGTTCACCGCCCTCGCCGTGATTGACGCCAGGTGAGCCGGACCCCGACGATCCCGTCCGCGTGGAGTGAATCGGCTTCGGCCTGCATGCGCGCCATGGCGTTCCAGCGCGCCCGGTAGGTCGCCTCGGTGAGGACGCCCAGTTCCTGTTGCTGCCTGATATTGGTGAACTGATACCCCACGTGATAGACGGAGATACCCATGACCAGCTCGATCGGCTCGAACCCGGCCCCGTGCAACAGTGCGAACTCGTTGATCGACAGGTCGGACGTGAACGACTTTCCAGCGTGCGATAACCGTTCGCTGGCTACCGGATCAAGCGAGCCTGGCTCCATGTGCGGGTCGTCCCTTTCTGTGGTTTGCGTCAGCGTACCTACCACTCCGCCCGAGCTCACGAAGTCAGCGTGATCGCCTCTTCCGGGCAGTTCTGCGCACCGACCAGCGCTTGGTGCTCCAGGTCTCCGGTGACGTCCTGGACAAGCACGATGGAATGGCCGACGTCGTCGGAATCGTAGATCTCGGGCGCCAGTGAATAGCACCGTCCATGCCCCACGCAGCGGTCGGAGTCAATCGAGACATGTGTCATCGCGCCGGCACCGGGAACGTCAGCGGCAGCGCCTCGACCGAGCGCAGGGCCGCGGTGTACTTCAGCTCGGTGCCGGGCGGAATCTCGTAATCGGGGATGCGCCGGTGGAACTCGCGCAACGCCACCCGAAGTTCCATGCGCGCCAGATGGGATCCGAGGCAGCGGTGCGGGCCCCCTCCGAACGCCCGGTGCCGGTTCGGGCTGCGGCTGAAGTCCACCCGCTCCGGGTCTGCGAACTCGGCCGGGTCGGTGTTGGCCGCGCCGAGCAACGGACTGACCCGCTCGCCCTTGCTGATCGGGCAGCCGCCGACCTCGACGTCCTGCATGGCAACCCTGGCGACGCCGGGTACCGGCGTCTCCCAACGCAACAATTCCTCGATGGCGTGCGGCAGGATGTCGGGCTGCTCGACCAGCTGGTGACGATGCTCCGGATGCCGGGCCAGGTACACGAAGAAGCAGTCCAGCGAGTCGGTCACCGTGTCCAGCCCGGCAATCAGGAACAGAAAACAGATGTCGAGCAACTCCTCGCGCGACAGTGCCGCGCCGCCGTCCTCCTTGAAATGCGTCGCGATCATCGCCGACAGCACGTCGTCGCGTGGGTTGGCGATGTGGTCGTCGATGGCACGTTCGAAGTATTCGTAGATTTGTTGCGCCACGTGCGCCGAAGCGTCGTGCCGGCCGTCGTAGCCGTCCGAGCCCTCGGGCCGGATCACGCCGTCCTTCCACTCCAGGAACTTGTCGAGATCCTCCAGCGGCAGGCCCAGCAACTGTAGGAAAACGGTGCAGGGCAGGGGTACCGCGAACTCTTCGTGGAAGTCGCAGGCGCCCTTATCGGCGAAGCGGTCGATCATCTCGTTGACCAGCGCGGTGACCTGCGGTTCCCGCCGGGCCATCTCGCGCGGTGTGAACAGCGGATCCAGGATTCGCCGGTACTTTGCATGCTCGGGCGGATCGACCTGTAGCGGGATCAACGGCCGCAGATTGCCCAGATCGACCGCGTCCATGTTCGACGAGAACAGATCCGTCCGCTTGAGGGCCATCTCGATGTCCGAAAGCCGGCTGAGCACCACCGCCTGCGGCGACCGGAACACCGGGGCCGACTCGCGCAGTGCTTTATACATGGGCTGGGGCTCGGCAAGGCCCACCATGGCCTGGTCGACGAACGATTCCGCTTCTGTCATGTAGTTCAGCCTGACACCGCGCCGAGCGGCGGGCAATCCTTGTCTTACAAAAATACGTAAGTTAGACAACTTGGCGGGCGCGGTCGGTTGCCGCTGCCTTCCATCACGCATTCCGATAGACGGCATCTCCAAGTTGTATAGCTTCTAGAAATAAATCGCCGCTACCAGGGGTTAGGTTCAGCGCATACCTATCCACAAATCGCTCCGGCAACGGGGCCGGCGCAGCGGAACCAACGATCGACGGCAGCGTCTGTTATATCCCAATTGGTCACGACCACAAGAGGTTTCAATGATTTCACCGCGTCGCATTCGGGTGGGGGCACAGTTGTGGCCGGGCGGCACGCCCAGCTACGCCGCGTGGCGGCGGGCGGTGCGCGACGCCGAGGCCATGGGAGCCGATGTGATCTTCGGGTACGACCACTTCCACAAGCCGATCGTCGACGTCCGAGCGCCGGAGTCGCCGTCTGAGCGGCACGACGATCACGAACCACGATGTCACGAACTTCGAAGGATGGACGGCGTTGGCGGCCTGGGGGAGTTCGACCACCCGCGCCGAAATCGGGCTGCTGGTCACCGGGATGGGATACCGCAACCCGGACCTGCTGGCCGACATGGCGCGCACGGTGGATCACATCAGTGGCGGCCGGCTCATCCTCGGACTCGGCGCCGGCTGGTACGAAAAAGACTACGCCGCATACGGATACGCCTACCCGAGTGCGGGGGACCGGTTCCGGGGTTTGGTCGAAGGGCTGGCGCGGATCGAATATCGCCTGGCGCGTCTCGTTCCACCGCCGCTCCGTGAAATCCCGATTCTCCTCGACGGATCCGGCGACAAGAAGACCCTGCCGCTGATTGCCGGCTTCGCCGACATCTGGCACAGCTGTCGAGCCCATCGATGAATTCCGCCGCCAGGACGAGTTGCTCAAGTCGTACGTCGAAGCGGCGCAACGCGATAATTCATCGATTGAGCGAGCGGTGATGTGGCGGGGTCCCAGTGAGGCCGATCTGTACTACAAAGAAGGCGCGACGCTGTTCACCGCCGAGCTCAAGCCGACCGAAAAGGGTTATGATTTAACCACTCTGGCCGAAATGATCGTCTGGCGCGACGGGGCCTAGGCGCAGCGTTGCCTTCAGTCGCGGATTCCGTCGACGTCGACCAGTAGGTGCAACGGACCACGAAACACCTGGCTGCGCCGATAGGGAGGCGGATCGACCACCAGGCGGGGATTGTCGACCCGGCGCAGGAAGGTTTCCAGAGCCAGATTCACCTCCAACCGCGCCAACGGCCCACCCATGCAGGTGTGGATGCCGCTGCCCCAGCCGAAGTGCTCGTTGTCGGAGCGCTGCGGGTCGAATGTGTCGGGATCGGTGAAGCGCGCCGGGTCGCGGTTGGCGGCGCTGTACATGAGGTGAACCGCCGCCCCTTCGGAATCACGGTGCCGGCGATCTCGATGTCATCGGTGGCGCTGCGGCTGGGGAAGAACTGCACCGCAGACTGCAGGCGCTGCACTTCTTCGATCGCCCGGGGAATGAGCTCGGGTCGTTGCCGCAGCAGGTCGAACGACCCGGGGTTGCGCAGCAGGGTCAGCACGCAATTCGAGATGGTGTTCACGGTTGAATCGTGGCCCGCGATCAACAGCAGTGAGGCGTTGGACAACGCCTCCTGCGGCGACATCGCACCGTCGGGACCATCGTTGTCGTTGACCAGATTCGACAGCAGACAGTCGGCCGGATGGTGCAGGAAAACGTCGATCAAATCGGCGAGATAATGCCGTAACGCCTCGCCACTGGCACGCCCCTTCTCAACGCGCACCTTGCCTTCCTCGGTCGCCGCGTCCGGGCCGAGGTCCAGCCCGGCCAGCATGTCGTAAATCCACGCATGAAAGGTGGGTTCATCCTGCAGCGGTACACCCAGGATTCGGCAGATCACCATGACCGGCACCGGATATGCGTAGTCGTTGACCACGTCGAACCGCTTGCCGCCCTTGGCTTTCAACCCGTCGAGCAGATCGTTGCACAGCGCGCACGATGCTCGGCTCGGTGGCGGGGATCACCCCGGGCGAATGCGGGGGACCGAAGTGTCGCATCACCTGCCGGCGGGCGCGGTCATGATCGGGTGGATCGGAGACGATGATGCTCTGCTGGTGGCCATACTGCTGCGAGTTCCTCGAGCCTCGGGATCCTGGCCGGCGCGTAGCGGGGTTCGCCTGGCGTCCGAGCTGATCCGCGGATCGTGGGCCAACGCCAGCAGTTCCCGGTAGCCGGTGACCACATAGAGGTTATCGGCGACCTGGACGACCGGCGTCTTGCGCAACTCGTCGAAGAACGGGTACGGGTTGGCGCGGTTCTCATACTTCATCGCCGCGGCCCAGGCGGTTCGTGCGGTCATGGCAACTCCTCGGAGGCTTTGCCCCTAGGGGCTTTACAGGCGGGGGCGGAACTCGGCTCCGCGGGAAGTGGGATCGTGTCCGGTCAGCACGACATCCGGAATGCCGGTCGGCACCCGCGGATCGGGAAAACGCGCGGGTATCGGCGTCATGTCGGGTGGCCGGTCATAGCCCGGCGGGGGCGGCGGGAACGGTGCCGATCGCTCGATCAACGAGGTGTAGTACGGAAGCCACTTGCCATGGTCGAACGTGACGGCGCCGACGATGCGGCCCCGTCTTCCGTATGCGGCGGCGAAGCGACGCTGTCCTGGAGACCCTGGGTGAACACGATCTCGTCGCCGAACGAACACACCCCGGCGCCCTTGATATTCACCCCGAACTGGCCCGACCAGAAGGACGGCACCGGAAGGTGCGGGCGACGGTCGGTTTCCAGGCTGATCATGTTGTTGGCGGCCACTTGTGCGCCGAAACCGCGTTGTCCCAGTGCTCCATCGAGATGAACTGGTACTCGTAGAGCACATGCGGCATCCGGGCGATGTCACCGGCGACGAAGATGTTGTCGGTCACCACCCCGTTGATGTCGAACGCGCGGCAGCCCGCGTCGCAGCCCACGCCCCAGAATCCGCTGGCCAGGCCGGCACCTTCCAGCCACTCGACGTTGCGGATAGACCCCAACGAAGCCACCACGACGTCGACGTCGAGCGTGCTTCCGTCGGACAACTGGGCCTGCCGCACGTGACCGGTCGTCGTCGCCTAGCAGCGCCTGCACGGCGACGCCGGTGCGCAGATCGACACCGGCGTCGCGCTGCATGTCCGCCGCGATGTCGCCGATGACCCCGCCCAGTGCGCCGACCAGCGGTCCGCCGGCACGTTCGGCGACCGTGACCGGCAATCCCAACTCGCGGCAGACCGAGGCGATCTCGGAGCCGATGAAACCCGAGCCGACGATCAGCACCCGCCGCGGGCTCCGGCGCAAAGCCGCCTGCAGCCGCGCCGCGTCTTCACAGGTGCGCACGGTGAACACGCCGTCCAGCGCGCGCTCTGCGGCATCCGGCCACGGCCTGGGCCGGACTCCCGGTGGCGATCAGCAGCCGGTCGTAGTCGACCGTGTCCCCGTCAGCCAGCAACACCCGGCGATTGACCCGGTCCAAGCCCATCGCCGGCACGCCCAGTCGCCAGTCGGCGTCGACCGCACGCAACCGCGGCAGCTTGGTGTGATCGGCGGGAACCCATCCTTTGAGGACCTGCTTGGACAGCGGCGGCCGGTCGTACGGCTCGTGCGGCTCGTCGCCGATCGAGGTCAGGTGTCCTCGGAAACCACGCTCGCGCAACGCTTCCGCCGCCCGCAGGCCGGCCAGTGAGGCGCCCACGATGACGATGCGGGCCTCGGCCCGGAAGTTCGCCACCAGCTCTGCGACGAGCGGGTTCTTCACGCCTGCGCCCTCTGGGGTGTATGTCTCGACGAGGATTGCCTGCACCGGACATGACGCGGCAGCGCGCAATACTCGCTGCCGTTGGGAGTCGTCGGGGTTGGGGTCGTAGGACAGCGCCTCGTCGCCGATGCAATCTCAGGACGTCGGGTGCCAGCGGGACGCACTGCGCGTAACCCTGGCACTTGTTCAGATCCACGACGATTCGCATGCCAGCAGCTTTCCTTGGCGGGCGGTGAACGTCGCGATCGTACGCCAGCGCAGCGGTCCAGCAGCCCGGATTCGGTGACTCGGCCGGCGAGCCACCAACCTACCGCTCGGCCTCGGGTCGGCAGACGACGCTAGTCTCCGCCGGCGGCGGGTGTCCGTCGCCGCACCAGCGAAGCGCCGGCACGGAACATGCCCCGCCCCGCGTAGAAAGCAGTCATGACCGACAGCAGAATCAGGACCACAAACGTCGGTAGCCAGTTGGCCCGGCTGTGGTTGACGTTCCACCAGACGACCGCGAACAACATCGCACAGACGAACAGCACGATGTCGCGCCAGTTCCCTCGGTACGACGTTGCGGCCTTGCGCAGCGCCTGGGTCTTGGCGGACGCATCGATCAGATCGTCGATCCGAATGTCGATGCTGCGCTGCAGCTTGGCGCGTCTTTCGATGGCCTCGGGTGGAAGCCGATCGAGCAGATCCATGTCCTGGTTGATCAGTGCCCGATAGTCGGGTCCTCTCAACTGCCCCGCCGTCAGGGCGAGCATCAGCCCGCCCAAGACCGGCGCACTGTTCATCGCGATCTGTCCCACACCGGTCACCTGAGACCTCCTTCGGCTCATCACGAGATGATCCCGATGAGGATTGCCGAAAGCAAGGAGCGGATCAACCGCCGGGTGCTTCAGTTGATGCCCGCGCCGAGGGATTACCACCGCGGTGAGCTTCGTATCGCCCAACGTGTTCCTAGGGCGAAATCCAGCTCGGATCCTCACCGCCAGCGCACGCTGGGCGACGTCGCTGCCGTCGACGCGTGCATACGCATAGGGCGAGAAGAACCATTGGCCATTTCGCTGATGTTTTGCGATCCCCGTCACCGCATGCTGGCTAGCATGAGCACAACTGAGTGGAGCGACATTGGCGTGACTGGGCTGCCGACGGGAACTGTGACGCTGCTGCTTGCCGACGTCGAAGGGTCGACGCGGCTGTGGGAAACGCAACCCGACGACATGGCCGCCGCGGTGGCCCGCCTGGATCAGACGGTCACGACGGCGGTCGCCAGACACGAGGGTGTTCGCCCGGTCGAACAGGGCGAGGGCGATAGTTTCGTCATCGCGTTTGGCCGGGCATCGGATGCAGTCGGCTGCGCCCTGGATCTGCAACGCGCGCCACTGGCGCCGATCCGATTGCGCATCGGGATTCACACCGGAGAGGTGCGACTGCGCGACGAGGGAAATTACGTCGGTCCGACGATCAATCGCACGGCCCGACTGCGCGACCTGGCACATGGCGGCCAGACGGTGCTCTCGGGGACGACCGATGACCTGGTTGCCGAATCCCTGCCAGCAGACACCTGGCTGACCGATCTCGGCACCCACCCGCTGCGCGATCTCGCTCGGCCGCAGCGGGTGGTGCAGCTCTGCCACCCCGGCTTGCGCAATGAATTCCCGCCGCTGCGTGCCCAGAGCAGCGATGCCACGAATAATCTTCCAGTTCAGCTCACGAGTTTTGTTGGGCGTCAAGCGGAAATCGACAGCCTGCGGGCCCGGCTGGCCGGCAGCCGGCTGGTCACGTTGACCGGTGCCGGCGGAGTGGGCAAGACACGCCTGGCAGTACAAGTCGCCGCCGCGTTGGCGGACCAGTTCAGCGGGGGTGTGTGGTACGTCGACCTGGCCCCGATCACCGCCGCGGAGGTGGTGCCGGTGACCGTGGCCCGTGCGTTGGGTCTGCCCGACCAGCCCGGCCGTTCGACAATGGACACCCTGCAGCGGTTCACGCGGGACCGGCAGCTGCTGATAGTGCTGGATAACTGCGAACACCTGCTTGACGCCTGCGCCACAGTGCTTGCCGCCCTGCTGGTTTCGGCTCCGCGGATGACGGTCCTGGCTACCAGTCGTGAACCGGTCAATATCACCGGCGAGGTGACATGGCAGGTGCCGTCGCTGTCGCTCGCCGACGATGCCGTCGAACTGTTCGCCGAACGGGCCCGTCTGGCGCGGCCCGACTTCGCAATCACCGCCGACAACGGTGCGGCGGTGACCGAGATCTGCCGACGACTCGACGGCATGCCGTTGGCGATCGAACTCGCGGCGGCGCGGGTGCGCGCGCTGTCCTTGACCGAGATCGTCGACAGCCTGCACGACCGTTTCCGATTGCTGACGGGCGGCTCTCGGACCGCGGTCCGCCGGCAGCAGACGCTGCGCGCATCGGTCGACTGGTCGCATGCGCTGCTCACCGAGACCGAGCGCATCCTGTTTCGTCGCCTGTCCGTATTCAACGGCGGATTCGACTTGCACGCAGCGCAATCCGTGTGCGGCGAGGTCGACATCGAGCGGTATCAGGTGCTGGATCAGCTCACCCTGCTCGTCGACAAATCGCTCGTAGTCGCGGACGAGGGTAGCGGTCGCACGCGTTACCGGCTGCTCGAAACGGTGCGCCAGTACGCGCTGGAGAAACTCGGGGAGTCTGGCGAGGCCGATATCGTGCGGTCACGCCATTGTGAGCATTACGCATCGATTGCGGCGCTGCTGGACGCACCGGCACGTACCGATTACGAGCAGCGGCTCGAGCAGGCCTGAAACCGAAATGGACAATCTGCGCAATGCGCTCGGCTGGGACCTGGAAAACCATGACACGGAGCGGGCTTTGAAGTTGGCGTCATCGCTGCAGCCGGTCTGGCTGACGAGGGGCCGGATTCTGGAGGGCCTCGCCTGGTTCGACGTCATACCTGCGGAGAGCGAAGACGCGGCGGTCGCACCGGCGGTGCGCGCGCGTGCTCTTGCCGACGAGGCCGTCCTCAACATATATGTCGGCAACGAGCAGTTGGAGCGCGCACGACGTGCGGTCGAGATCGCCCGCGAACTCGACGACCCGGCGCTGCTCGCCCGGACGCTCACCGCATGCGGTTACATCGCCGGTGCCCGCTACGACGTCGAGGCGGCAGCGACCTTCTACTCGGAGGCGATCGAGGTGGCCAGGACCCTGGACGACAAGTGGGTGCTGAGCCAGATACTTGCCTGGCAGGCCAATACCGGGATGGCCACCGGTGATCCGATATCCGCGGGCGCGGCGGGCAAGGAGGGACGCGATCTTGCCGACGCGATCGGTGACCGGGCGAACTCCCGACTGTCCCGGACCGGGCTCGGGTGGGCACATCTTTTGCAGGGCAATCTCGTTGCCGCAATATCCCAATTCGACGAGGTGGCGGGCGAATGCGACGAGGCCCACGACGAAGTTCACAAGGCGATGACCCTGATGGGCTTGGGCATAGCGCTCGCATACCACGGTGAGGTAGCAGCCGCACTTGCCACAGCTCGCGACGCCGTCGAGGCCGCCGCCGACCTCGGTGAGATGTTCGGCGGGATGGCCCAAGCTCAGTTATCGCAAGCAAGCCTGGCGGCGGGTGATATTGCGACAGCGCACGAGGCCAGCGAAACGGCCTGGCTTGGCATACGCGTGTCCCAACCCGAGATGGCCGACGCGCAACGTGTCTTCAATTCCGTCGAAGTCGCTTTGACGCGCGGTGATCTCGTCAGCGCTCGGCAATGGGCCGACAGGGCGGTGTCGGTGGCCGCGGGTTGGCACCGGGTGGCGGCGCTCATTGCCCGTGCCCGCGTCGCTATCGCGGCAGGTGCGCCGGAGGACGGTGAACGCGACGCCCATGACGCGCTGAGTTGTGCTGCCGCCAGTGGCGGTTACCTCAGCGTTCCGGACGATTCTCGAATGCCTCGCCGGCTTGGCCACCGGGAGCGGCAACCATCCGGAGGCCGCGCGGCTATTCGGCGCGGCAGACGCACTGCGACAACACATGGGTTTGGTGCGCTTCAAGATTCACGAAGCCGCCTACCAGGAATCGGTGACGTGAGCTCCGAAACGCAATGGAAGAGGATGCTTTTGACGCCGCCTGGGCCGAGGGTGCAGCACTGTCCATTGAGGAAGCGATCGCCTATGCGCAGCGCGGTCGCGGTCAACGCAAACGGCCCGCAAGCGGCTGGGGGTCGCTCACACCGGCCGAGCGGGATGTCGCACGACTGGTCTGCGAAGGACTGGCGAACAAGGAGATTGCGACGCGGCTATTCGTCTCGCCGCGCACCGTGCAGGCGCACCTCACCCACATCTACACGAAACTCGGCATCGCATCACGCGTGCAACTCGTCCAGGAAGCAGCCGGACACGTCTGACGCCTCGGATGCCGCCGAGGATCGTCGACGTGCTCGCCGCTGCCGGCGACTGAGCGCATAGCCATTTGATCCAGGAAGCCACCGCGGAGCGCATCGCGGTCGCCGATGATCTGGTCTGCGGCATCCAGCATGCGCACTATCGCCTCCTCGTCGACCTAAGCATGATCGGCGACCCCACCCGGCCAGACACCTGTCCAGAAGAGTAACGGTGCGGCGGGTCGACAGCGTGTCGCAGCCGACGCTGACGGCGTGTGCGAGCACGTCCACCTCGGCTTCTTTCCTGAGCCGCCGCGTTCTTGCCGAATTCCGGAACCGTCGGCTAGAGTCGCAAGAATAATCAGACACCTGTCCATAATTGACGGCTTGTGCAGCCCAGACTTTGTCGGTCGGACCTTGACCATGCCGGCCCGCGCTGAATGGTCGGCCTGGCACCGGGTCGGCACCGCAGACCGGGCAGGATGCAGACGGAGGACCGCTGTTGACTAGCAGGTACGCTGCCCTCACCCGTGAGCAGCTCAGCACCCTGGTGCCGGAGCTGCTGTTGATCGGCCAGATGATCGATCGATCCGGAATGGCTTGGTGCATACAGCAATTCGGTCGCGAGGCGATGTTGCAGATCGCGATCGAGGAGTGGGCCGGCGCCAGCCCGCTGTACACCAAGCGGATGCAGCGCGCACTGCGCTTCGAGGGCGACGACGTCATCACCATTTTCAAGGGCCTGCAGCTCGACATCGGGGCTCCGCCGCAATTCATGGACTTCCGTTACACGGTGCACGACCGTTGGCACGGTGAGTTTCACCTCGATCACTGCGGCGCGCTGCTGGATGTCGAGCCGATGGGCGAAGACTACGTACGCGGAATGTGCCATGACATCGAGGACCCGACGTTCGATGCCACCGCGCTGGCCACCAACCGCAGGGCTCAGGTTCGGCCGATCCACCGGCCGCCGCGGGTACCTGCCGGCCGGAACCCGCACTGCGCGTGGACCGTGATCATCGACGACTCCCATCCCGAAGTGGGCTTCATCCCGGAACTGGAGATCATCGGGCGCACCAGAGCCGCGACCACCGAACTTGACCCGATTGACGACACCGAGCCGGGCCAGGCCGACTACTCCGGCCCGCTGCAGTCCGACTTCGATTTCGGAGCGTTCTCCCACTCGGCGCTGGTCCGCCTTGCCGACGAAGTATGCCTGCAAATGCATCTGCTCTACCTGTCCTTTGCCCTTGCGGTGAGCAAACGCGCCGGTGACGATGCCGCCCTGGCTCGGTCGATCGCCACCAAGCAACTCATCGGACTGGCAGGGCTGGCGGCCGAACGTCTCCACCGCGCATTGGACCTGCCGGGGGGAGTCGAGGGGGCGGTGCGCGTGATGGAGCTGCATCCTTTGTTCAATCCGGCCGTCTACGTGGTAGCCGACTTCGAGCGGGACCGCGTACACCTGCACCTGTCGCCGGCCCACGAGGACGACGCATGGCCGGCATTGGTGTCGCCCGACGTGGTGGCACCCTTGCAAGCGATTGCGTCCGCGGTGGACCCGCACCTGCATGTCGAAGTGAGCGGTACTCCCACCGAGTGGACGGCGGTGGTCACCGAAACCGACACCGCGACAAAGGAATTCTCCGAGGTTGCGGTAGCCAAATTCAGTGGCGGTTCGAGCTTTGTCTTCCAGCCACGGAAGTCGTTGCCGCTGACTCCGGTGTAGCCGCTTCGGGCTCAAGGCATTTCAGGCGACAGATGCGCCCAGTATGAGGTTGACCGCCTCGTCGAGCTGGCCCGCGATCTCCTGGTAGGTGAGGAAGCGGGCGGTCATCAGGGCGCCCGCGAACGTCATCTGCAGGGTGGACTTGACCGGCCGCGGCCAGCCGGGGCCGAGCGCGGCGCCGATCCGCCGGGATACCTCCTCGGCGATCTCCACCCGCAACGGGATGACCGCGGGATCGTCGGCCATCAGAGCGGTTCCGCATCCGGCGGTGAGTTCCGGCTCGTCGGCGACCACCAGGGCCATGTCCCGCATGGTCGCGCTGACCCGGGTCTTGGTGGTGTCGTTCACGTCGGTGTGCAGGGGTAGTTCACGGAGAAACCGTAGGTAGACCGCCGCCACCAGGGCGCTTTTCGACGAGAAGTAGGTGTAGGCACTGGCCGGTGACACCCCGGCGCGTTGCGCCACCGCACGCATCGTCAGGTTGGCGTAGGACGACTCGCGCAGTTCCTCCAACCCGGCGTCGAGGACTTTGCGGATCGTCTGTCCCGGACGCCGATCCGACCGGCGCGGGGCGGTCGCGCCGGTCGTTGGAGAAGCCACTTCTCTAGACACCCGTCCAGTGTAGGAAGGCAGCGAAGCGGCGACAAGCATCCCTTCGCCCAGGCTGATCTGGGCTTGGAATTCCCTTGACGGTGATATTGGCCTCTGCGCGGGGGGCGAAATACAGACAACTGTCTAGAACTGTGCCGGGTAGCGGTTGCCGTCACCGAGCACTATGCGGCAGTAACCTTGGCGCTGTGACCGAGCAGGATCGGCGCCGCTGGGACGAGCGCTACGCGCACTCGGGGCCGGTGCAGGCCGGTGCCGTGGCAGCGCCGAGTTTTCTGCAACCGCATACCGATCTGATTCCCACCGCGGGGCAGGCGCTCGAGGTCGCCTGCGGCCAGGGAATCGGCGCGGTGTGGCTGGCCAGCCGCGGCCTGGATGTGTGGGGGGTTGACATTTCGGAAGTGGCCATCGACCAGGCGCGAGATCTGGCTCGGCGCACCGGGTTTCGGGACCGCTGCCGATTTGACGTCGTCGACCTCGACGAGGGTCTGCCGGCGGGACCGCCGGTCAACATGTTGCTGTGCAACAAGTTCCGCGACCGTCGCCTCGATCAGGCCATGATCGAGCGCCTGGCGCCTGGCGGGCTCCTGGCGATCTGCCACCCTCAGCGAGGTCGGCGCCGAACCGGGGCCGTTCCGGGCCGCTCGGGGCGAACTGCTTTCGGCATTCGGGGAACTCGACCCGGTGGCGGCCGGGGAGGGCGACGGATACGCGTGGTTGGTGGCGCGTGCCTGATGGGCAGCGAACAAGATCCGTGGTGGCACAGGCGAAATCCCGTCCGGTAGTGTCAGAGCCATGGAGCGGCGCGTCCTGGAAGCGGTCATCTACGAGCGCGAGCCACCGATCGCGCGCATCATCCTCAACCGGGTCGACAAGGCCAACACCAAGGATGCAGTGCTGGTTACCGAAGTCGACAAGTGTCTGCGCGAGGCCGACCGCGACAGCGAGATCAAGGTCGTCATCCTCAAGGCCAACGGCAAGGGCTTCTGCGGCGGGCACGTGGCCCGCTGGGGCCCGGACGAAAATCCCTATCCCGATTTCGGTAACACGTTCGAGGAGCTCTACAAGGGCACCGCCGATCTGTTCTTGTGGCCGACGCTGTATCTGTGGGAGTTTCCGAAACCGACGATTTCCCAGATCCATGGCTATTGCATGGGCGGCGGCATTTACCTCGGACTGCTGACCGACTTCTGCGTCGCCTCCGAGGACGCGTATTTCCAGATGCCGCTTGCGCAAAGCCTCGGTGAGCCGGGCGGGCACACCATGATCGAGCCGTGGCTGATGATGAACTGGCATCGCACCATGGACTGGCTGTTGTTGGCGCCGACGCTGTCCGCCCAGCAAGCACTCGACTGGGGTCTGCTCAACAAGGTGGTGCCGCGCGAGGACCTCGAGGACACCGTCGAGGAGATGGCGCGCAAGATCGCCCAGATCCCGCTGACCACGCTGATGGCGGTGAAGAACAACGTCAAGCGCGCCTGGGAGTTGATGGGTATGCGGGTGCACCTGCAGGTCAGCCACATCCTGACGAACATGGTCGGCGCGGCGTCCGACGTCCAGGCACGCCGGGCCGAACTCATGCAATCGGGCATGAAGCCCCGTGATTTCGTCGAGTCGCGACGAAGCAGACGCGTCGCCAGCGTGAGCCAGCTCACGTTCGACACGCAATGTGAGCTGGCATCACGCTCGGCGGCGACCGGCAGGCTAGCGGCTCATCTCGCCGGCGACCTTGCGGCCGGCGGCGTGCCGGGCGGCGACGTAGCCGAACACCATGGAGCTCGCGATGCTCGCACCGGCGCCCGGGATAGGTTCGGCCCATGACCGTGGCGGTGGTGTTGCCGGTCGCGTAGAGGCCCGTCGATCACCCGGTCCTGCTCGTCGAGGACCTGCGCGTGCTCGTTGGTGATCACGCCGCCGCACGTCCCGACGTCGGCCGGCAAGACCCGGGTCGCGTAGTAGGGCGCGCGGTCGAGTGGGCCGACCGCGGCGTTGGGCCGGTACCCGGGATCACCGAGGCAGTCGTTGTACGCCGACTGTCCTCGACCGAAGTCGGGGTCGAGTCCCTTGGCCGCGAACTTGTTGAACCGCTCGATGGTTCGTGACCAACTCGCTCGGCGGGCAGGTCGATCTGGCGGGCGAGGTCGGCGAGCGGTCTCGGCCCGCTTGACCGCGCCGCTCTCGATCAGCTCCGGGGGCAGGTGCTCGCGATTCTTGACAGCGGGTTGGTACCGGCGACGTAGCTGCGCACGTAGCCGTCGTCGAAGATCATCCAGCACGGCACCGCCTTGTTGGCGTACATCGCCTTGCCGACTTCCACGTAGGAGTTCGACTCGTTGCAGAACCGGCGGCCGGCCGGAGTCGACGTAGATGGCTCCCGGGCGCTGCCGTCCCGACCCCAGCGAAGCGGCGGCGGCGCCGCCGTTGGCGATGAAAACCGAAGGCAGCCACCAGGCTTCGTCGAGCAGATCGGTTTTGGCCCCCAGGCGCATCGCGGTCTGCAGTACTTCGCCGGTGTCGCCGGCGTTGGCGATCGACCACTTCCCTCGTTGGGCTGATCGCCGCTGTACTGGCGACGCATCTCGGCGATTGTGGCCGAAGCCCCCGGCTGCCAACAGAACTCCTTTGCGTGCCTCGACGTTCTCCGCCGCGCCGTCACGGACGATACGGGCACGCCGACGACCCGGCCGTCTTCGACGATGAGATCCTCCATGGCGGCGTTGATCCACAGCGGTGGCTGGCCGTCGCTGAGGTCGATCAGCACCTTCAGCATCTGGCCGATCAAGGACGCGCCGTTGGTGAGGATCTGCCGCCGGGCGAGCCGGGCCGCCGCTGGTGCGCGCGAACACCTTGGTGGCGACCGCGAATGCGCGCGGCGAGCGATTGAAGTACTGAACCGAGCGCAACTCGTTGGTCAGCACGACGTATCCGTAGTTCTTCGCCAGCGACGGCTGCACCTTGTCGCTGCCAGGCGCCCAGTTCGGCGGCGTCGAACGGGATTCCTTCGACCGCGCGGCCGGACTGCGTTGCCGCCCTTGTGGTTCGGGTAGTAGTCGCTCCAGCCGGCGCAGCGGATCATCCGAACGCCTTTGCGGAGCAGGAAATTGATCATCTCGTAGCCGGCAGTCAGGAACATCTCCCGGCGCGCGGGCGAGGAGGCCGCACCGATGTCGCCGACGACGTCGGCCAGGTAGGCCAGGCCGTCCTGGTGTGAGTCCGCGATGCCCTCGGCCCGCATCAACGGATTGTTGGGCAGCCAGACGATGCCGCCGGAGAGTCCCGTCGAACCGCCGACCAGGGGCTGCTTTTCGACGATCAGCGGCTCGCAGGCCGGCGTCGAGCGCGGCCAGGCCCGGCGACCATGCCGCCACCGCCGCTGCCCGCGATAACCAGGTCGACGCTGCGATCCCACTGAGTGCTCATCGTGGCGCCCCTCCTGCTGAATTACCGGTGAAACCGAGATCGACGATCGGGACGTCGATGGTGGTGTTGGTCTTCTGGATTGCCGGCACCAGCGCCTCGTACGGCAGGCCGGCCAGGAAGCCGTCGATGACCCGCTCGAAGTTCGAGATCAGTCCTTCAATCTGGCTGGACAGGCGCATGTACTCAAATCCGCGTGGAGTGCAGCCCTTTTTGCTGCTTGGGCAGGTTGGAGAAGTCCTGAGCGGGGATCGGCGGCCAGCGCGGGTCGTCGGGTGCCATGGGCTCCGGTGGGGTCGGCTTGCCGGTGACCTGGTCCGGCGGGATGCGGGTGAGTGACCAGATCTCGAACAGCGTCTCTTCGGGACCGAGCGGACGGATCCGGTATGACGAGGCGCTGCTGTACTGCGGCAGCAGGAAGTAGTGCGGGAAGCAGAAACCGATGGCATCGACGATGCCGCGGCGCTGCCAGGTCGTTGAGATCGGGCATGTCGCAACCGCGGGCCCGGTGCCAGGCGACGACAGCGTCGTTGAGGGTGCTGCGCCAGACCGCCATCGCCTCGGCCGGATCGCTTGGCAGCTCGATGTTCTGCAGCCCTTCGGCGATGCGGATGTCGTTCTCGTGGGTCATGCCGGCCATGCCCTGCGCCGAGTGTGCGCATGAAGTACAGACTGGTCTGCACCAGACCCGGCGGTGTTGCGAGGTGGCGGGCTGCGACGACGGCAGCAACTGCGGGTGGGTCTGGGGGACGTGATAGCCCTCCATGAAGGCCGCGGTCGCGAGCTTCCAATTCACCGGCAGCCGACACGACTTGCCACCACTCGGTGCGCAGCGACTCCACCTTCCAGGCGTCGTAGATCGTGGCGAACGGCTCAAAGCAGTCGCGCAACGGCGGCGCGCCGTCGTCGAGGTTGATCCACGCGCAGCCGCCCCACAGCTCGCATCGCACCGGCACCAGGCCAAGGTCGTCGGCGCTCAGGTTGTGCTCGTCGAACGCTTCGGGCGCGCAGCACGAAGGTGTTGCGTCCGTCGATTCCCCAGCACCAGCCGTGGAACGGGCACACGAAGGTACGCCGGGATTCCCGTTGCCCTCCACCAGCTTCACCCCGCGATGGCGGCACGCGTTGTGGTAGGCCCGCACGTTCTCGGCGTCAAGGCGCACGACGATGACGGACTGGTCGAGGATCTCGTATTCGACGAAGTCGCCGGGCTTGGGGATCTCCTCGAGCCGGCACGCCATCTGCCACACGCGCGGCCAGAACAGCTCGTTCTCCAGCTCGTAGAACTCCGGGTCGTAGTACCGCTGCTTGGGAATCCGGTCAGGCGGTCTGCGACCGCCCACGGCACCGGCAGCGGCGCCCAGTTCACGTCCATGGCTGTTACTCCGTTGCGTTCACTGCGTCGTCATACGATCCGCGACATCCGTCCCTGCCAGTAGCTTGTCGCGGATGCGTCTCTTGTAGAGCTTTCCGTTCGGGTCGCGGGGCAGCTCAGCGTCGAATTCGATTGTGCGCGGGCACTTGTAGGTGGCCAGGTGGGCTCGGCAGTACTCGATGAGCTCAGCCTCCAGCTCTGGCCCGGCGCGATCCCGTCGACCGGTTGCACGACGGCCTTGACCTCTTCGCCGAACTCGTCGTTCGGCACCCCGAATACCGCCGCGTCAACGAGTTTGGGGTGCATGACCAGCAGGTTCTCCGCCTCCTGCGGGTAGATGTTCACCCCGCCGGAGACGATCATGAACGTCGAGCGGTCGGTCAGGTAGAGGTATCCGTCCTCGTCGACGTAGCCCATGTCGCCCAGGGATGCGCCAGCCGCGTTCGTTGGACACCGAGGCGGTCTTGGCGGGGTCTTTGAAGTACTCGAAGTCCGGGCCGCCTTCGAAGTAGAGCTCGCCGGATCTGGCCGACGGGCAGCTCGGCGCCGTCCTCGCCGACGACGTGCACCGGGGTCATCGGGCATGCCCACCGAACCCGGGTGGGCCAGCCACTCCTGTGGCCCGATCGTCGTACCCGCGAATCCCTCTGTGCCGCCGTAATACTCGTGAATGATGGGCCCGAACCAGTCCATCATCTGGTGCTTGACGTCAACCGGGCAGGGCGCGGCCGCGTGGATCACGCACCGCAGGCTGGAGACGTCGTATTTGCTGCGGACCGCTTCGGGCAGCTTGAGCATCCGCACGAACATCGTCGGCACGAACTGGGCGTGGGTGACGCGGTGGGTCTCGATCAGCCGCAGTACGGTCTCGGCATCGAACTTTGCCCATGATGATCGACGCGGCCCCGACACGGTTGACCGCCATGGTGTAGTTGACGCCGGCCGCGTGGTACAGCGGCGCGGGGGAGAGGTACACGCTGGCGGGCTTCATCCCGTACTTGTGCGATCAGCGCCATCTCCAGCACCGCCTGCGCCCAGGACCCGTTGCCGTCGACCGGCAGCGGGCGGCGGACCGCCTTGGGCCTCCCGGTGGTGCCCGACGAGTAGAGCATCTCCGACCCGTCGGCATCGGCGGTGCGTCGCCCGCCGCAGCCGGCGCGTCCTCGTACGAGTGCCAGCCGGGCAGCTGCGCCACCGACAGCCATGTGGACGTCGACGCCGCCTGTTGACGTCGCGGATATGCGCCGCAAGTTCGGCCATCGAGGCGTCGACGAATACCGCCTTCGCGTCGGAGTCGTCGATGACGTAGCGCGACCTCGTCAGGCGTGAAGTGGGTGTTGACGGCGGTGTAGTAGAGGCCGGAAAGCTGGCAGCCCCAGGTGATTTCGAAGAACTCCGGCCGGTTCGGCAGCACCAGGGCCACCCCGTCGCCGCGGCGCAGACCGGCTTCGTGCAGCGCCGCGGCGACCCGTTGGCTGCTGGTCGTACAACTCGCCGAACGAGATCACGCCGCCGTCAGATGATCAGTGCCGGCGACTGTGCGGCGGTTCCCGCGTGGTCGGCGATGTTCACCGGCGGACCTAGCGTGGCTGGCGCCGTCGGTCGATGCGGCCGCCGCAGCCTGGCGCCGGGCCTGCTCGGACGGCAGCACCTTGTCCTTGAACACCGTCTGAATCAGCTCCTGCACGTCCTTGCTGACCGAGGCGAGCGCGACAAGGTCATTGGAGCTCTGCCAGTGCACCCGCATGCCCATCAGCTCCCAGGCCCGCTTGAGGTTGGCCTTGGTCGCCAACAGCGTCGTCAGCGGGGCCTGGGCGATGTGACGGGCGATGGCGTCGACACGGTCGTCGAGTTGCTCACGCGGGACGACCTCGTTGACCAGACCGACCTCCAGCGCCTTCTTGGCGTCGATGACCTCGGCGAGGTACAGGTAATACGCTGCGCGCCGCCAGTTCATGAAGACCCACGGCTCGATCGAGCATTCGCCCGATGGCATGCCGAATCCCTGCAGCGGCGGGTAGGAGAAGTAGGCGTCCTCGGCGGCGATCACGATGTCGGTGGTCAGCCCGTAGTGCGTACCCCCGCCCACGCAGTACCCGTGCACCTGCGCGATGGTCGGCTTGGAGAACTCCCACAGATTCAGGATCGGCTTGACGAACAGATCGGTCTGCGGCTTCCACGGCGTGCCCATCACCTTCGCGGCCTCGACGAACGCCGGGTAGTCGACGGCGTTGTTGCCGATGGCGTGTCCCGAGCAGAAGCCCTTGCCGTTGGCCTTGAGAATCAGCACCTTGATGTCGTAGTCGCGGTCGGCGTCCAGCAGCGCGGCGTCGACCTCTTCGGCCAGCTTCTGGTCCTGCGCGTTGGCCTTCTCGGGCCAGTTCAGCGTGACGCGGGCGATCGGGCCTTCTTTTTCGTAGATGATTCTTTCGCGGGTCTCGTTGAGATCCATGGCGTTTCAATACCTTTCGTTATGAGGTGATGACGCCGATTTCGGCGCCGATGTCGTAGGTCGTTCCGATCTGGCCGGTCCATTGCACGGTGCCCGATGCCCCGGCTTCGATTTCCTGTTCCACCTTCTCGGTGGCGATCACGTAGATCGGAGTGCCCTCCTCGACATGCTGGCCGCCGTCGACGAGCAGCTCGGTGAGCTCGGCTTCGGACACGGCCACCGAGACCCGGGGAATGCGAATGACGAAGTCAGCCATGCGCTTTCGCTTTCTCCAGAGTGCGCTGCGCGGCCGCCACGATCCGCGCCGGCGACGGGTAGACCTGCGCCTCGAGCGCCGCCGCGGCCGGGTTGGGGACGAACCTGGCGCCCACCCGTTCGATGGGTGCGGCCAGCTCGCCGAACAGTTCGGCTCGCAGGATCGCGGCGATCTCGGCTCCCGGCCCGGCGAATTGGACCGCGTCGTGCACGATCACGGCTCGCCGGGTGCGGCGGGCGGATTCGACGATGGTCTCGACGTCGAGCGGGCACGCAGGGTGCGCAGATCGACGACCTCGGCGCTGACACCCTGCTCCTGCAAGGGTGGCCGCCGCGGCGAGCGCGTCGTGCACGCTGCGTCCGTAGCTGATCAGGCTGACATCGGTGCCGGGCCGCTTGATGTCGGCCTGGCCCAGGGGAATTGAGAAGCCCGGATCGATCGGGACGGGGCCTTTCTTGCTCTGCAGCCGGATCGTCTCGACGAACAGGCACGGGTCCTCATCGAAGATCGCGGAGGTCAGTAGGCCTTTGCCGTCCCGCGGGGTGGACGGCACGATGACCTTCATCCCGGGGATGTGCATGAACCACGCCTCGAGCGATCTGCGAGTGCGTCGCGCCGGTGGCCAGGCCCGCGTACACCTGGGTGCGGACGGTGATCGGCGCGGTCGTCCGTCCCGCGGTCATGAACCGCAGTTTGGCGGCGTTGTTGATCAACTGGTCGGCGGCGATGCCGATGAAGTCCATGATCATGATCTCGGCCACCGGCAGCAGGCCGTCGATCGCGGCGCCGATCGCCGCGCCGACGATCGCGGCTTCCGAGATCGGTGTGTCCAGCACCCGGTCGTGGCCGTACTTCGTCGACAACCCTGCGGTCGGGCCGGACGCGCCGGGGTCGGCGATGTCCTCACCCAGCAGGAACACCCGGTCGTCGGCCTGCAGCGCCTGGTCCAGCGCGAGGTTCAGCGCCTCGCGCATGGTCATCTCTTTTTCGTCCATGTGCGGATTCCTCACACCGGGGAACTTGATCGGGGTTGCGTACACGTCGCGGTCGAGTTCGTCGATCGACGGCGGATCGGCGCTGATCACCGTGCTCAGCGCCGTCTCGACGCTCGCTAGCGCCTCGGCGTCGATGCGGTCGAGCTCGTCCGCGGCTGCAGATGCCGGCCTCGGCGAGGTGGCTCGCGGAACCGCGGCACCGGGTCGGCCGCCATTGCGTCGGCCAGCTGATCCTTGGGGATGTAGGGCATCCGGTCACCGAAGTAGTGGCCGCGGAACCGGAACGTCACGCACTCGATGAAGGTGGGGCCGCCACCACTGCGCGCCCGGTCCAGCGCCTCGTCGAGGGCCGATTGGACCGCGAGCGGATCGTTGCCGTCGACGCGAACGCCCGGCATGCCGTAACCGGCGGCGCGGTCGGCGACGTGCTCGATCTTCATCGTGTCCGACGTCGGCGTCATCTCGGCGTAAAGATTGTTCTGGCACACGAAGACCAACGGCAGATCCCACAAGCGCGGCCATGTTGGCGGCCTCGTGGAACGAGCCGGTGTTGGTGGCGCCGTCGCCGAAGCTGACCACCGTGACCCGGTCCAGGCCTTTGCGTTTGCCGGCCATGGCCAGCCCGACGGCCACCGGCGGGCCCGGCTCCGACGATCCCGGTCGAGAGCATCACGCCCTTGTCGGGGTTGGCGATGTGCATGGTGCCGCCCTTGCCGCGGCCCGCGCCCACGGTGCGGCCCATCATCTCGCCGTAGATCTCTTCGAGCGGAACGCCTTTGCCGATGAGATCGTGCAGCCCGCGGTAGGTCGTCACCAACTGGTCGTCGGGCCGCAGCGTCACACCCATCGCCGCGGCGATGGCTTCCTGGCCGCGCGACGGCCAGTACACGCACATGAACTCGCCGGTGCCGATGCCCTTGGAGAGCCGGTCGTCGGCCGCCTTCATCAGCACCATCAGCTCGTAGAGACGACGCTCGTTGCACCTGATTGCCGTCGCTCAGCTCTCCGTTGTCAAGACAGTCTGGTTACGCAGCCCGACCAGGGTTTGACCTTGAGGAAGCCGCCGGCATCGACGCGCAGCTGCTGGCCGGTGATGTAGCGGGCCGCGTCGGAGGCCAGGAACAGCACGGCCTCGCTGATGTCTTCGGGTTCGACGTAGGGGACCGGCATCGCCTGAACCACCGGGAAGACCGGTTCGGCGTCTTCGCGGGTCGGGTTCTGCCAGGTCGGGCCGGAACGCCCGGTACATCGGCGCGCTGTGCAGCATGTCGGTGTTGACGTTCGTCGGGTGCACCGCGTTCATCCGGATGGAGAACGGTGCCAGCGCCAGCGCAAAGTCGTTAACATAATGCGCCGCAGCGATTTTCGCGAAAGCATAGCCAGCGCCGCCGGGGCCGCCGTCGATGCCGGTGGTGTTCATCGACGACATGAATGCCGCGTTGGATCCGATCACGATGATCGACGCGCCGGCATGCAGATGTTTGAGGCTGGCGTGCACCAGGTTGAGCACGCCGCCCAGGTCCACATCCACGGCGTCGGCGAAAGCCTGCGGCGGCAGGCCCGCGGTCAGCGGGCAGATGCCGGCGTTCGCGACCACGATGTCGAGGTGGCCGAACTCGGCGACGCCGTCGTCGATGGCGGCGGACCAGGGCGGCGCGGTCGCGGACGTCGGCGATCGCCGAGTAGACCCGCTGCCCTTCCTTCTCGACCAGGCGCGCGGTCTCTTCGAGGTCCTCGGGCCGAGCCAGGGGGTACTCGTTGGTCTCGATGTCTTCGCACAGGTCGACGGCGATGATGTCGGCGCCCTCTGCCGCCAGCATCCGCGCGTGGGACCGACCCTGGCCCCGCGCGGCACCGCTGATGACCGCTACTTTGCCGGTTACCCTGCCCACTTCCGCCCCTTAGCCCGGTGCCTGCGTGCACGATCGGCGCTGCGGCCCAACGTCCTTCGTCATGGGAAGGGTTCGGGGATCTGACCAGTAGTCGGCTTCCATCGCATCTCTTCCACGAGAAGCCTGCCCGAGTGGGCATGGCTGCAGCCGGGCTACCAATATGCCTTACAGTAGCTAGAATATCTAAAATAGCAAGGAATGAAGCGGGAACCGAGGGGGTTCACGATGGCAGGCATGCTCAGCGGTGTCCGGGTTGTCGAGCTGGCGTCGTGGACGTACGTTCCGTCGGCCGGTGCCGCCCTATCGGATTGGGGCGCCGACGTCATCAAGGTGGAAGGCGTTACATCCGGTGATCCCGGGCGGGCGTTGGTCGTTGGCGGTTTCACCCGCCAGGCGGCCCGCGCTGATGTCGACTTCATCCTCGAGCTGGGCAACCGCGGCAAGCGCAGCATCGCCATCGACATCAAGACCGAAACCGGCCGGGAGTTGTTCGGCCGGCTGCTGGCTTCCGCGGATGTGTTCTTGACCAATTGGCTGCCCGGCGCGCTCGAGCGGGCCCGGTTGACCGTCGAGGACATCCGCTCGTTCAATCCCGAACATCATCATCGCCAGGGGCACCGGGCTGGGGGTCCGCGGTCCGGATCGCGACAGCGGCGGCTTCGATGCCGCCACGTATCTGGCGCGCGGCGGGGTGGCGTACACGCTCACTCCGTTCGGCACCGAGAACCCGGCGGTTCAGGGACCTGCATTCGGTGACCTGCAGGGCGGGGCGACATTGGCCGGCGGGGTGTGCGCCGCTTGTTCCACCGCGAGCGTACCGGCGAGCCGAGCATCGTCGACTCCTCGCTGCTGGCCCAGGCGATGTGGGCGATCGCACCGTCGATTTCGTCGCGGATTTGTTCGACATCGACGGAATCCCCGGGGCGCCACCCGGATTGGCGATCAACCCACTGGTGGCCCGGTACAAAACCAAGGACGACAGGTGGATTCAGCTGGTGTTCCTGCAGCCCGACAAATTCTGGGCCGGCTTCTGCCGGCGGATGGGTCTGGCGGAGCTGGCCACCGACGAGCGATTCGTGCCGTCGAGCCAACCTGATCGCCAACGCCGCCGAGGCGACCGCCATCTTCGCCGAATGCGTTTGCCGGCCATGACCTCGCGCACTGGCGGAAGGTGCTCAGGACGAACCCGGCGTATGGGGCGCCCTGGCGACACCGCGCGAAACCCTCAACGACCCACAGGTGGAACCCAACGGGTACGTGGTCACCAACGTCGACGACCATGGCGAGAAATACCGAATCGTCGCTGCGCCCGTGCAATTCAACGAAACCCCGCCCGGTCCCAACCGCGCGCCCGAACACGGCCAGCACACCGAGGAGATCCTGCTCGAACTCGATGTGGACTGGGACGAGATCGCACAGGCAAAGGACGCCAAAGCCATCCTCTGATCGCACGGCACGAGTTTGCCGCGCTGGACCAACGGAAATGCGCTGTCGGACGATGTGATCGCGATACTCTTTGCCGAAGTTCGATGAGGTGGGCGGAGGCATCATGTCGTATCTCATCGCGGCGCCGGAGTATCTGGCTTCGGCGGCAACGGATCTGGCGAACGTCGGTTCGGCATCGGCGCGGCCAACGCGGCCGCGCGGTTACCCGACGACGGCACTGTCGCGGCCGGTGCCGACGAGATATCGGCCGCCATCGCGGCGCTGTTCGGCGCGCATGCTCAGGCATACCAGTCACTGAGCGCCCAGGCCGCGGCGTTTCATCAGCAGTTCGTGCAGGCCCTCTACTCGGGTGCGGGCACGCTACGCCGCTGGCCGAGGCCGCGCTCAACGCTGCTGGCGGCGCAATCCGTGCAGCAGGACTTGCTCAACCTGATCAATGCGCCCACCCAGCTACTGCTCGGGCGACCGCTGATCGGCAACGGCGCCGACGGTGCAGACGGGGACCGGGACAAGCGGCGGTAACGGCGGGATCCTGTACGGCAACGGCGGCAACGGCGGGCTCCGGCGGTAGACAACCAGGGCGGCGGCAACGGCGGCAGCGCCGGACTGTGGGGCAACGGCGGCAACGGCGGGGCTGCGGGGAACTCGACCACGCGGCCGTCAACGGTGCCAACGGCGGCGCCGGGGGCAACGGCGGATTGCTCTGGGGCAACGGCGGTGTCGGCGGGGCCGGCGGCAACGGCGGCGGCCCGGTCACCGGCAGCATCGTGGGCACCAGCGGCGGCGCGGGTGGCAACGGTGGCGGCGCCGGGCTGCTGTACGGATTCGGCGGCGCCGGTGGTGCCGGCGGGGGCGGTGGAGTGGCGCCGCTGACTGGCCCCGGGCAAACCATCGCCTCCGCCGGCGGCGTCGGCGGGACCGGAGGGGCCGGTGGCAACGGCGCGGCACTGTTCGGGTACGGCGGTGCCGGCGGCGCAGGCGGGTCGGGCGGGCTTAGCGATGCGCTGACCGAAGCAGTGTGCGGCGGCTACGGCGGACAGGGTGGTCAACGGCGGCCAGAGCGGCTTGTTGTACGGCGCTCCCGGTGTGGCGGCACGGGCGGGGCCGGCGGAGCCGGTGACGGGGTACTGCTTCAGCAATTCCGGTGGCCACGGCGGATCCGGCGGAAACGGCGGCCCCATCGGGTTGTTCGGCAACGGCGCGGCCGGCGGAAACGGCGGACCGGGCGGAAACGGCGGGCAGGGCACGGCGGACGGCGGCAACGGTGGCGTCGGTGGCCTCGGAGGCGAGGGCAGTCCCGGAGGGTCTGATCTACGGCAACGGCGGGCCGGCGGCAGCGGCGGACTCGGCGGCGACGGCGGCGCTGGTGGTCTCTACCCGGGCTACGTCGGGCAGGTGGTTTCGGCGGCACCGGCGGGGACTCCAGACTGTTCGGTATCGGCGGCTCGGCGGCAACGGCGGCGGTATCGGTACCGCCGGCGCACCAGCGACTGCTGGTGGTGGCGCGGCCGGTCGGCGGCCAGGGCGGCAACGGCGCCGGGGCGGCTGCTGTTCGGTACGGGCGGCAACGGCGGCAACGGCGGGGCCACCAGCGTCGGCGGCGCGCTGTTCGCGGCCGGCGGCGACGGCGGCAACGGCGGTTGGGTGTTCGGCAACGGAGGCGACGGCGGCAACGGTGGCGCGGGCGGCACGGGCAGTGTCGCCAACGGCGGCGTCGGCGGTAACGGCGCTTACCTGTTCGGCAGCGGCGGCGCGGGCGGGACTGCCGGCGTCAAGTGGTATTCGGCACCGGCGGTGCCGGCGGCGGCGGCACGGGCGGTACTGTTCGGGCAACGGCGGGGCGCAGGTGGCAATGGCGCGCCCGGCGGTAAGGGCCGGCGGTGGTCCCGGCGGCAGCGCGATCCTGATCGGTAACGGCGGTAAAACGGCGGGGCCGGCAGCGGCGGCGCACCCGGTGGTCCCGGTGGTTCGCGCGGACTGCTCTTCGGTCAGAACGGGGCTACCGGACCCAGGCTGACGTCAACAGGTTCGGTCTGCCCAGACTGCGGACTCGGTTGCACGGCAAGCAGCTGTGAAGTCGGGCGAATGTTCAGTAAGGTGACGGCGTGAAGATGGCCGGTCACGAGCAACGTTCGGATTGGCAGGTCAGGCTGGATGTCCAGGGCCGGCTGCAGCGCTACGAGGAGGCGTTCGCCGACCTCGATGCGCCGTTCGCCTTCATAGACCTCGACGCCTTGTGGGGCAACGCCGGTCAGATGCTCGCGCGCGCGGGCGACAAGCCGATCCGGGTGGCGTCAAAGTCGTTGCGTTGCAGGCCGATACAGCGCGAGATCCTCGACTCCAATGAGCGTTTCGACGGGCTGATGACGTTCACTCTGCCCGAGACGCTGTGGCTGGCCGGCCACGGGTTTCGAGAATCTGTTGCTCGCCTACCCGAGCACCGACCGCGCGGCACTGGGTGAACTGGGCGAGATCACCGCCGCGGACCCCGAGCGGTGCGCCGATCGTGATGGTCGACAGTGTCGAGCATCTCGACCTGATCCAGAGGGCGACCGACCAGCCCGTCCGGCTGTGCCTGGATCTGGACGCCGGGTACTGGCGCGGCCGGCGGACGCGTCAGGATCGGCCCCAAGCGCTCGCCGTTGCACACGCCGGAACAGGCCCGTGCTCTCGCGGTGGAGATTGCCCGTCGGCCGAACCTGAAGCTGGTCGCGCTGATGTCCTATGAGGGCCACATCGCCGGGTTCGGCGATCAGGTCGCCGGCAAGCGCGTGCAGAACACTCTCGTCGGGTGGATGCAGCGCCGGTCGATCGCAGAGTTGCGGGAGCGCCGCGCCCGCGCCGTGGAACTCGTGCGGGAGGTAGCCGACCTCGAGATCGTCAACGCCGGCGGCACCGGCGACCTGCAGCTGGTTGCCCAGGAACCGCTGATGACCGAGGCGACCGCGGGATCCGGCTTTTATGCGCCGACGCTGTTCGATTCCTATTCGTCGTTCACGCTTGCAGCCCGCGGCGATGTTCGCGCTGCCGGTGTCGCGTCGGCCGGATGAACAGACGGTGACCGCGCTCGGGCGGTGGCTACCTGGCCAGCGGGGTCGGCGCCAAGGACCGGATGCCGACTCCCTACCTGCCGCCGGGACTTGCGCTTAATCCGATGGAGGGTACCGGCGAGGTCCAGACACCACTGACCGGCGACGCGGCCCGCACCCTGCGAATCGGCGACAAGGTGTACTTCCGCCACACCAAGGCGGGCGAACTGTGCGAGCGGTTCGACCGGCTTCATCTGGTTCGCGGCGCTGACATCGTCGACACGGTCCCGACATACCGGGGCGAGGGCTGCACATTCCTCTGATGCGCACACAGGAGGTGCCATGACCGCGATCAGCGCAGGGCCGACGGAAATCGGTTACCCGCGGTTGCACACCAAGCTGTCCGTAGCACGGGAGCTGGCGCGATGAATATCTGGAAGAACTGGGCCGGTGACCAGATCTGCGCGCCGGCTGCGATCGAACGACCCGCTTCGGAAGCCGAGCTGACGGACATCGTCGTGCGGGCGGCCGGCAGACGTCAGCAAGTCCGTGCGGTGGGAAGCGGCCACTCGTTCACCGACTGCGCCTGCACGGACGGCGTCATGATCGACATGACCAATCTGCAGCGGGTGATCAACGTCGACAAGGCGAACGGGTTGGCGACCGTCCAGGGCGGCGCCAGGCTGCATCCGCTCTTCGCCGAGCTGGCCGCACACGGGTTCGGCATCGAGAACCAGGGCGACATCGACAAGCAGTCGATCACCGGAGCGACGGCAACCGCGACGCACGGCACCGGAGCGCGCTTCAAAAACGTTTCGGCACAGATTGTTTCGGCGCCGCGTGGTCACCGCCACCGGCGAGGTGCTGGAGGTCTCCGACGGAGACGACTATCTGGCGGCGCGGGTGTCGCTCGGCGCGCTGGGCGTGATATCGCAGGTCACCCTCAAGGTGGTGCCACTGTTCACCTTGCACCGCGAGGACGAGTTGCGCCCGCTGACCACGACACTCGAGCGACTCGACGCCGATGTCGACGGCAACGATCACTTCGAGTTCTTCGTCTTCCCCTACGGAGACACCGCGCTGACGCGCACCACCCGGCGCAGCAACGAAGCACCCCGGCCCGGGCCGGCGTGGAAGAAGAGGCTCGGCGAGGGATTCGAGAACACCGGCCTGAATGTGATCTGCCGCGCCGGACGGCAATTCCCGAGCGCGGCACCTCGCCTGAACCGGCTGCTGACAAGCCTGATGTCGCCCTCCAGCGTCCAGGACCACGGATGGAAGGTGTACGCCAGCGCGCGCAACGTGAAGTTCACCGAGATGGAGTACGCGATTCCCCGTGAGCATGCGCAAGTTGCGGTCCAGCGCGTCATCGACCTCGTGCGCCGGCGCAACCTGCCGATCATGTACCCCCTCGAAGTGCGTTTCAGTGCGCCCGACGACGCGTTCCTGTCGACCGCGAACGGCCGCGACACCTGCTACATCGCGGTGCACCAGTTCAGCGGCATGGAATTCGAAACCTATTTCCGCGCCGTCGAAGAGATCATGGACTCCTACGATGGTCGCCCGCACTGGGGCAAGCGGCACTACCAGACCGCCGCCACATTGCGTGAGCGCTACCCGGACTGGGATCGCTTCATCGCGGTCCGCGACCGCCTCGACCCCAACCGCGTTTTCCGCAACGACTACACCCGGCGGGTGCTCGGTAGCTGAAGCGACGGAGTTGACGAACGGCCTCATCTGTGGGGACCAAAGTCATTGGCTGCCAATATGTTGCTGACGTCAGGCGCCATTGGCCGTATGTTTGCTTTCGACCGGGAGTTCTGATGACTGATTTCATGCGCAACACCGACGCCTTCACGTGGGCGATGGAAAGCGATCCGCGGCTGCGATCGACCGTGGTGACCGTTGTTCTGCTGGACCGGACGCCGGACTGGGGTGAGGTACGCGAACGTTTCGACCTGATCAGCCGGGAGCTGCCGATGTTCCGCCAACGCGTGGTGACATCTCCGCCGCCGGCCCCGCCCCGGTGGGAGTACGACGCTGACTTCGACCTCGACTACCACATGCGCCGAACGGCCGTCTCCGGATCCGGCACTCTCGATGAGGTGCTCGAGATGGCCAGAGTGGCCGAGATGCAGGATTTTGATCGGGCCCGGGCGCTATGGGAAACGACGCTGATCGAGGGCCTCGCCGACGGTGGCGCGGCGGTGATCTGCAAATTCCACCACGCCCTGACGGATGGCGTGGGTGGCATTCAGATCGCGAGGAAACTGTTCGACCTTTCCGAAGAGTTCTACCAGCATGAGCCGCTGCCGCCCCAGCAGGAGGTGCCCAGGCCATCGCGGCTCGACGGTTACCGCTACACCTGGCGTCACAACATTGCACTGCTCGGTGATGCGGTCGCGGACACGGTCAGGCGGGCACCGCGACTGATGTACGACGGTGTTCGGCGGCCCGTTGCGACAGTCCGTTCGGCAGCGGCCCACGCAGCATCGGTCTATCGGACTGTTCGACCGCTGAGCCATACCGGCTCGGCGTTGATCAGGGAGCGCGGGCTGATCCGTCGCCTCGGCGTGCACGATGTTCCGCGCGCCGAACTGCGAGACGCGGGACACCGGTGTGGTGGCGCATTGAACGATGCGTTTATCGCCGGGGTGGCCGGTGGATTGCGCCGCTACCACGAGAAACACGGCGTCCCCGTTGGTGACCTGCACTTGACGATGCCGATCAGCCTACGGACCGAGACCGATGAAGCGGGGGGAAACCGGATCACGCTGATGCGCTTCGACGTGCCCGTGGGCGAGCCCGATCCGGCACGCCGGATCAAGGCGATACACGATCGCGTCAGTGCGGTTCGTCACGAAAGGTCACTGCCCTATACACAGTTGATCGCAGGTGTGCTCAACCTGATGCCGCGCTGGTACATCGGCTCGGTGCTGCGCCACGTCGATTTCCTGACCAGCGATGTGCCAGGCATCCCCGTACCGGTGTTTCTGGGCGGTGCTGCCGTGCGCGGTCAGTACGCTTTCGGTCCGACAATCGGCTCATCAGTCAACGTCACGCTGCTGTCCTACGTTGATACTTGTTTCCTGGGCATCGACGTGGACACCGCGGCGATCCCCGACTACGACGTCTTCCATGAAGCCCTGGTGGCCGGCTTCGACGAAGTGCTGGCGCTTGCCGACTGATCGGTATCAGCACCCTTACAGCTACATATCGAAATGGGCGGCACTCTGGCGCAATCGCGCAGACCCGCAAATCATTGCACGGTGCGCCGATTGTGGCGCACCTCCGGCGGGATGGCTTCACCTGCAAGAGTTTCGCTGGTGGATGCATCGGTAGGAGGTAGGAAGGTTATGACGGCAAGCTGGGCTCCCACCCAGATTCCATCTGATTCGAACTCAGGTCGCCTTCTCGACACCGCGCGGGGCATTCTCATCGGTCTGCGCCGCTGTCGGTCGGGCATGGCCTTCGACGAGTTGCACGGCGCCGCCCAACGTCACCGGGTTCCGGTGTACGCGATGGCTTGGGCGCTGGTGCATTTGGCCGGGGAAGGGGAGGAGACGCCGAGTTTCGTCGAAGCGCAGTCTGCGGCACGGCATGAATGGGGCGAACTCTTCGCCGATTCCGCCGCATCCTCCTGCTGACGGGCACCGCCGAACACCGCGCGGCCGCGGTAAAGGGAAGTATCGCGGCCCCGCGGACCTCAGGTATCCGCTAACGTGTCCACGCCGGCGATTCGGCGGCGGTGCGCAGTGCGGCGATGATCTGCTCCTGCTTTTCCGCGAATCGCTCGGTCGGGGTGGGCACCGAGATCGCGATCACGTTGTCGCCCACCGATCGTCGCCCGATGGCGGCCGCCGAAATTCCGGGCGTGTGCTCGTCGCGATCGAAAGCGATTCCGGTGGAACGAATTTCGGCGATCTCGCGGCGCAGTGCATCGGCTACCTCCTGGGGCATCCGGGATAAGGCGGCCTGCGCGTCGGCATCATCAAGTGCGGCAAGTGCCGCTTTGCCGTTGGCGGTCCCGGCCAGCGGAAAGCGGACCCCGACCGCCGAAACCGCACGCAACCGGTGCGATGACTCGATCTGGTCGACGAACCACATTCGCTGGCCACGCAGCACCGACAGGTCAACGGTTTCCCCGTCGGTGGCCGCGGCCACCCGCTCAATGGTCGGCCGGAATATCGCAGCGATGTGCGCACCGGTGGCGCTGCCGAATCCGAGCAACCGATCGCCAAGGGAGAAGCGGCCATTCGAATCGACACTGACCAAGCCGACTTCGACCAGACCGACCAGCAGCCGCCGGACAGTCGACTTGGCCAACCCCAGTCGCTCGCCGAGGTCGACAAGACGCAGATGTCCCGGCTCGGCGGCGATCTCGTCCAAGCGCGGCCGCGGCACGCCGCAGCACCTGGATTCCCTCGTCACGATTCGTCGTCGAAGTCCGTTCCGTTTGCCCGGCACACTTCCACTATAGTGTGCCGCATAGCGGAATGTGAAGAACCGAAATAGGGATCAAAGGAGTTCCAGATGAGCGCGCTACCTGCCGGGCGGCACTTCTTCCGTGGCGATGACGGGTACGAAGCCGCCCGGCGTGGCAGCGTCTGGCATCAGCGCGTGCCCGACCGCTATCCCGAAGTGATCGTGCAGGCCGCCGACGCTCGACGACATCGAAGCCGGTCTCGCCTACGCCAAGGCCAACGGCCACAAGGTCAGCATCAGTCAGGCGGGCACAGCTTCGCGGCCAGCCATCTCCGCGACGGCGCCGTGCTGCTCGACGTCAGCCGCCTTGACCACGCAGCCATCGATGCCGAAACAGGACGTCGCGGTCGCGGGTCCCGGGCAAGGGCGGCAGCCTGCTGATGGCCGACCTGCAGGCGCAGAATCTGTTCTTCCCGGGCGGCCACTGCAAAGGTGTATGCCTGGGCGGCTACCTCCTGCAGGGCGGGTACGGCTGGAACAGCAGCGATTTACGGGCCGGCCTGCGAGAGCGTCATCGGCACTGGACGTCATCACCGCCGACGGCGAGCAGATCCACTGCGACGCAGACAATCATCCCGAACTCTACTGGGCCGCACGCGGGGCCGGGCCGGGCTTTTTCGGCGTCGTCACCTCGTTCTACCTGAAGCTGTACCCGCGGCCCGGCGGTCTGTGGCACCAGCGTGTACGTCTACCCGATCGAAGTCGCCGACGAGATGTACACGTGGGCCCGTAACGTCAGCGCCGACGTGGACCGTCGCGTCGAGATGCAGATCGTCGCGACGGCCAGCGTCGCCGAGCATGGGTCTCGACATTCCGGCCATCGTCATTCGCATCGCCGGCGTTCGCCGACTCCGAGAAGGAAGCCGAAGGAAGCCTTGGCGGTGTTCGGCACGTGTCCGGTCGTTGACAGGGCGCTCGTCAAAAATCCCCTACATGCCAACCGATTTGCCCACCTGGTACACGCCGTGATGAGCACACTACCTGGAGGACTCATCGCTATACGGCGGACAACATGTGGACGTCGGCGTCGGCCGAGGAGCTGCTGCCGGGCATCCGCAACATCATGGACACGACTCCCGACCACTCCGTCGCACTTCCTGTGGCTGAACTGGGGGCCGTCGCCGACCCGTCAGGACATGGCCTACAGCATCGAAGACGAGGTCTACCTGGCGCTCTACGGCTCCTGGAAGGATCCGGCCGACGATGCGAAGTACGCTGACTGGGCGCGATCCAACATGGCGGCGATGTCGCACCTGGCCACCGGCATTCAACTGGCCGACGAGAACCTGGGCCAGCGTCCCGCGCGGTTCGCCAGCGACGAGGCGATGGTGCGGCTCGACAAGGCTCGGGCCGCCTATGACCCCGACGGTCTGTTCAACAGTTGGATGGGACGAATCTGATGACCGGTGACCTCTACCTCGGCTACCGCAACGACGACGCGAACACCCCATTCGGCAAGTTCTTCAAGCCCGAAATGGCTCCGCTGCCAGAGCATGTCGTCGAGGCACTGCAGCACGGGCCGCAAGGGGGCATGGCTCTGCTGGCATTTGACGATGCGGCCGAGCGTCGCCGACGAGGGATACCAGCAGACCGAGAACGGCTTACGGGGTTCTCGAAGACGGCAGCTATCAGGTATCGGTACGCACCGACATGCCCGGGGTCACTCCCGCGATGTGGTCGTGGTGGTTCGGTTGGCACGGATGCGACACCCGCCGGTACAAGCTGTGGCACCCGCGAGCGCACCTGTCCGCCGCGTGGAAGGATGGTCAGACGACGCCGGCCGTCAGGGCGCGCAACGCTACATCGGCCGCTGGTCGTTGATCAACGAGTACATCGGCTCGACGATGCTCAGTGGCGCAATACAATTCGTCGCGCCGGCGAGGCCATGGGCCTGCCTGCCGACAGCGACGATGCGGTGGCGGTCTGTGCGCGGTTGGGCTCCGGTGACGCCCCGGTGGACGTCGGCTGGTTCATCCACCACATCCGCTCGACGCAAGGCGGATCCGAGATGCGCTCACGGTTCTGGATGGGCGGACCGCACATCGCCGTGCGCAACGCTCCCGGGGTGGCGTCCAAGGCGGTGCGTCCGATCGCCTCGCGGGTACTGGGCAACGCCGAAACCAGCGCTCGCAATCTGCTGGTGCACTGCGCGCAGGAGATGAATCACCTGGCCGGGTTCCTGCCAGAGCTGTACGAGAGTTTCGGCGACGAATAAGCGGCTCAGCCGGCTTTCGCCAAATGCCGGTGCGACGAACCGTTGCACCAACTGGCGTTCGGTGTGGGTCATTCTCGGCGGGCCAGTACACCAGCGACAGCACCACGCGAACCACCCATTGCGCCGCCTGCGGGTCAGTGTCGGTGAGCCCGGCGAGTTCGGAGGCAAAGTCGGCGAGCAACGGCGATGCGGTGAGCCCGGTCATCGTGTCGATGCCTCGGACCGAGCTGATCATCAGTTGGCTCAGCGGATCCGATCGGATTTGCTTGAGTGCCAACGTGATCGCGGTGACGACCCGCTCCGGCCCGGTCATGTCTGCGACAGCTGAACGGACGGCGTCGATGATGCCGGCTGCGGCACGCGCGAGGACGGCGTCACGGATCTCGGCCTTGCCTCCGGCGTATCGGTAGATCGTCGCCCGCGAACAGTGCACGCTGCGCGGCCAACCGGTCGATATCGAACGCGTCAAGCCCGTTGCGGGCGATCAGGTCGGTGGCGGCGGCATAGATGCGTTCGGCGGCGACGTGCGGCGGTCGCCCCCGACCAGCCAATCGTCGACGAGGCACTGGTCAGCCGTCCTCGAAGTGGCGAGAACATGACAGGACTATTTCTCAGTATGAGACGGAAGAGGACATTTCTTCTCATCGTAGTCGCAGGTCCGGGCGCCGCGGTGAGACGACCGCTGGCCGGCCCGGCCGATCGGCGGATTTCAACTTCGGCGAGATGCCGTTGACGTGCCGATATCGGCCGATCAGGCTGAGAGAGTGACCGTCGTTCCCGATTCCATCGAGTTCTTCGCTGCAGCGTCGATGCAGGATCCGTACCCGCTCTACGAGCGGATGCGCGGCGCGGGTCCGGTTCATCGCATTGGTGACTCGGAGTTCTATGCCGTGTGCGGTTGGGACGCGGTCAATGAGGCCATCGGCCGGACCGAGGAGTTTTCCTCGAACCTGACCGCGACGATGACCTATACGGCCGGAGGGCGCCGTCAAGCCGTTCACAGATGGACCCCCTCGGCGGACCCACCCACGTATTGGCGACCGCTGACGATCCGGCCCACGCGGTGCACCGCAAACTGCTGGTCCGGCACCTGGCGGCCAAGCGGATTCGCGCCATCGAGCAGTTCACCGTAAGCGCCGCGGACCGACTTTGGGTCGAGGGCCTGCGCGACGGACGCATCGAATGGATGGGCGCCATGGCCAACCGCCTGCCCATGATGGTGGTGGCTGAGCTGATCGGCATGCCCGACGCAGACATCGCCCAGCTGGTGCAATGGGGTTACGCGGCCACTCAGCTGCTCGAAGGATTGGTCGATCAAGAGCAGCTCACCGCCGCCGGCGTCGCCTGTTGGAACTCAGCGGCTATATCACCGAATGCTTTCGCCGAGCGGTGGCCGATCCGCAGGAAAATCTGCTCGGTGAGCTTCCGACAGCCTGCGCCTCGGGCGAGATCGGACACCATCACCGCCCAGGTCATGATGGTCACCCTGTTCGCTGCGGGAGGGGAGTCCACGGCGTCGTTGCTGGGCAGCGCGGCCTGGATCATGGCGGACCGTCCCGACATTCAGCGCCGACTGCGTGAAAACCCCGAGCTGCTCGGAGCCATTCATCGAGGAGACACTGCGCTACGAGCCGCCGTTCCGCGGCCACTACCGGCATGTGCGCACCAACACCAGTCTGGCCGGCGTCGACTTGCCCGCCGACTCGCATCTGATGTTGCTGTGGGGCGCGGCCAACCGGGATCCGGCCCACTTCGAAGACGCCCGGCGAATTCCGACTCGACCGCTCGGGAGTCCAAAGGGCACATCAGCTTCGGCAAAGGGAGTGCACTTCTGCGTCGGCGCCGCGCTCGCACGCTTGGAGGCTCAGCATCGTCCTGCGGCTGTTGCTGGACCGGACCGCCGGTGATCGAGCCGGCCGATGTCGGCCAGTGGTTGCCGAGCATTCTGGTGCGCCGCCTGGAACATCTCGAACTGGCGGTCAACTCAACTTGACGCGCAACTGATACACGCTGGGCGGCGTCGGCGCGATGCCACCCGGGGTCACGACGAATGCCTCAACCGCCGTGGCTTGCTCGTAACCTTCCACCTCGACCCGCCACTCATAGATTCCTGGTTCCAGCGGGATTCCGGCCGGAATGTTGAGGGTGAGCGGCATTCGAACCGCAGTGCCGTGGATCGCCCCAGGCAGGCGGCCCGCCTCGGCGGCAGCTTCGAAGAGGATCCGCTGCGGCCCCTGTGGCCCCGGCACCATCACCGGATCGCCATCGGTGTCAGCAATTGGCATGTCAGCTTGTGCTGTTTGTTGGTCTCGTCCCAGTCGATGTCAAGAAACAACACCAAAGCGAAAGGGGGCGTCGGTGTTTGGCATTGCCGCCAGCCCAGTCCGAGAGCATGGACCTTCCCCGATTGGGCATCGGCCTGTGCCGCGTCCGCGAGGAACAGACTGACCTTCATATGGCCGCCGGCATCGCGATCATGTTCCGGTGTGCCGCGAGATACTGCCCCGCAGTTCCTGCCATCATGAGATCCACAGATCGTCCTGTTCCCAATCCGTATGCAATTACCCAGTAAGGCGGTCCGACCTCAACTGATTCTACCGCTCCGTCCCGACGGCGGATAATACGCCGCGACGACGGATTATGCTGGACCGCTTAACAGCACGGGCTATTTAGCGGGCGGGAGTTGGCGCGGACCTTCGGGTGAACGCAGTTCATGCGGTCCGTCCCGCTCGACCAACTCGCGCTGACTGTCGCGCCCTGTCGACCCAACCGACAGGCCCGCGAGGTCTCTCGGAGGCACCTGCCCCAATGGAGGTGCTCCTCGTTTGTACCGAGCTGACCGTAGTTTCCGCTGTCGGGTCCCGGCGTCGGCCTCGCCACGCGACGATGTGGACCGGTTGGACGCCGGGCCGGCGGTTCGGGAGCGGGCGATCAGCGGTGGCTGCGGTCGCTGCGTATCGGAGCTCTCGGAATTGACCGTCACCTTGCGGGTGCGCTTGAGCGAGAACGCGATCTCCTCGACCTCTTCGAACACCTGACGCGCGGTGCGCAGCGGCTGAGTGGTGTTGTCGATGACCCGCGCGACGAACGGCGGCACCAACGGACGAATCCACCGAGCCGCAGCCTTGGTGGCGTCCGGAATCGACGGGATCAGCGGGGTCGCCGCGCTCCTCCTCGTGGTGCTTGGCTCACGGCGCCGGCCGGGTTCGGTCTGCGCCGGCAGGTTATCCGGGACGTCGGCGCGGGCATGCCTGTGTTCGCGGCAGGCAATTGGGCTACTGCCCGGCTGGCGGCCTCAGCTTCGGCGGCGATCGGCAGATACATGTCTTCCTCCACTGGCTCGAAGGTACGCTTCCGACGAAGCGCGCACTGGACGCGTCGAGCGCTTCGACGACTCGACGGCGTTGTTGCTCGCGGTCGATTTCGGCCTGGGCCTCGATGGCAAGGCGCGTCTGGGTGAGTTGATGCTCGGCCCACATGATTTCGGCGGCGCGGCGAACCTCGGCCCGCTTGATCGCGATCGCGGTGTCGGCCTCCAGCTCAGCGCGTTCACGCTCTCGCGCGACGCGGCCGGCGTGGCGATCGTGGGTTGTCTCACCGCGCCACAGCTGCAGAATCAGCGGCAGCAGGTACAGCAAGCGCGAAGAACGCGACCATCAGCATCCGCAGCACCAACGCGCCTGCGCTGGCGAGTGTCAGATCGTTCATGGCGACCCACCGCGCGCCCAGGCCACGACCCGCATCGGCGACCACGGCGTGGCGTGCCTGGTGAGGGCCTGCTCGTCATGCGTCGACCTTGGCGTCCAGGTCGGGTGCCTGGCGGTCGCGAGCCGCCAACGCGTTGTCCAGCTCACGCTGCGCATCGGCGAGAAGCTCGTTCGCCGTTCGTGTTTCGGGCCCTCGACCGGGAACGCCGGTGATCCGGGTCTGCGGGCAGGCCGGCGTGGGGTTGTATTCGCAGCGGGCGACGACCAGAGCGTTGTCCAGGTGCCCGCGAGCCTGCCCGACGCTGTTGTCCAGCGACACGCGCGCAGCACGCGACTGTTCCAGGGAGGCCGACGCCTGCGCGACGGCCGGCGCCGAGTCGGCGTTGCGGAGGGCCCGTTCGTCGAGACGGTGGTCGATCGAGCCGGAGAAAGCGACGAGCGCAGCGAGCTCGCCGACGACGACACCGACGGCGACGGCGACCGCCGCGCGTCCCGCAATGCCGGGCCAACCCCGCGCGGGGCCACTGGCGATGCCACGGGTCACCGCCCCGACCAGCAGCCGAACACGAGGGTCAAGCGCAACGATCTGCCCAGAAGGGCCGAGCATCGCCAACTCGCTCACGGCCAGGCTCGCGACGAGCCAGGCCAACGCGGCTCCGAGCAGCACAACCGCGCCGGCGACGGCGTGCGTGGACCGCTCGTGACGTTCACCGAGTTCGCGCGCAGTATCCGCCGCCAAGCCAGGTCAACAGCCCCTCGATCCGCGGTACGGCCGAGCGCTGCTCAGGAAATTCGTGGGCGCGCATGAGACTCCAAACACCTCCAGTTACTCCAAGCCTGGCAGGCCGCCGCCCGACACACCGAATCGAAGCGCCCGCTTGTGGCGTTGTTCACAACTCACCGGCCGTGGCGCGGATCACACTGGCGCGATACCGAGCGGGGTTCGCCAGGCCGCATCTGACCTCAAAATTCCGCCGACGCGAGTGGATCAGCGGCTGTTACGCCAGGTGACATGAGACGGTATAAGCCTATGCAAAATCACGACTACGTCACCTACGAAGACTTCGGCCGCAGATTTTTCGAGGTTGCCGTCACCCCGGACCGTGTCGCCGCCGCATTCGCCGATATCGCGGGCAGCGAGTTCGCAATGGAACCGATCGCTCAGGGCCCCGGCGGGATCGCCAAGGTCAGCGCGAATGTCAAGATCAAAGACCCCCGGGTGACTCGAAAGCTCGGTGACCTCATCACATTCGTCATCCACATTCCGCTGTCGATCGACCTCCTTCTCGACCTACGGCTCGACAAACAGCGGTTTGTCGTCGCCGGAGACATCGCGTTGCGCGCTACTGCACGCGCCGCCGAGCCGCTGCTGCTGCATCGTCGATGTCTCCAAACCGCGGCCTTCGGATATCACTGTCAATGTCTCGTCCAAGTCGATCCGCGGCGAGGTGTTACGCATCCTCGCCGGTGTTGACGGCGAGATCCGGCGATTCATCGCCCAGTACGTCGCTGAAGAAATCGACTCACCACAGTCGCAAGCCGCGCAGGTCATCGATGTCGCTACTCAGGTGGCCGCCGCCTGGGGGACTTAGCAGGCCCCTGACCGACGCCGGCCCTAGATCGTCTGGTGCCGGCCGAAGTACTTGTGGTCTTCGCTGTAGCCGCCGTAACCACTCCCGATTTCCGAGTAGTGCGCGACGAACTCGATGCCTTTGATCCATTTGACCTGCTTGAATCCGTGCTGCAATTCGTTGCGCAGTCGCAGCGGTCTGCCGTGCAGATAGGGGAGCGGCTCTCCGTTCATGTGGTAAGCAAGCATGCTCATGTGGTGCGTCATCTGCTCGATCGGATGCGCGTTGTAGTAGAGGCCCCCGGTTGCACCGAGGCCCATCGAATAGAAGACCACCCATTTAGCTTCGGGTCGCGGTTTGACGATGTCCATGATGGTTTGCATCGACGCGCCACCCCACTCGCCACCCCGACCAGGCCTGGATGCAGAAGTGTTGGGTGATCTGGTCGTGGTAGGGCAGTGCGTGCAGGTCGTCGAGTGAAAACGCCGTCGGGTTCTCGACGAGGCCGTAGACCCGCAACCGCCAATCGGCGAAGTCGTTTTCTGCCAACTCCTTGTACTCGACGGTGTCGGGCAAGGACCCCGTTGCGCCAGTGATACGGGGAGATGTCCTTTTCGGTGAAGGCGCCGGGCTTGGGATTGAGGTGCTCTAGAGCGCGTTGAAAGGGACCGACGAGTGCGTAGCCGACCCGCTGCACTACGCGAGGATGGCGAATGGTGAACGGAGTTGCGGCAACCCAGGCGATCGCCACAACCACCATTGCGACGCAGAAGACGGCAAAGCCCACCCAACCGTTGTCGTCGCGCGCTGCGAACATGTGGTTGAGGTTGCGCAGGGCGTCGGTGGCGAAAACCATCGTGACATGGGTGAGGATGAAGAACAGGAAGTACACCAGCACCAGGAAATGCAGCGAACGGGCATGCTGGATGCTCAATCGCTTGCTGAGCCAGTGCACCCGTTGCGACAGTGCCGGTGACATGCCGAGTCCGGTGATGACGGCGGCCGGGGCGGCGATGAACACGGTGGTGAAATAGGTGAGCAACTGCAGCCCGTTGTAGGCGACCCAGCCGTTGTCGGTGGGCCATTGCAGTGACGCGTACTGAATCGCGACCGATGCGGCGTTGGGGAACACATCCCAATTGGTCGGCACCAGGTGCCGCCACTGTCCGGTAACAAACAGCAGCACGTAGAAGACCGCGCCGTTGACCAACCACAACACGTCGATACCGAGGTGCCACCAACGGGCCAGCCCGATGGAGTGGCGGAACCCGGGCAGACCGAATTGTGGTGGGAGAGCGACGGTATCGGCGTTGGCGGTCCACAGTGGATCGTCTGGGACCGGCGGTCCCACTCGCAGCCACTCATCCTTGCCGGGCGTGGCGTTGCGGCTGAAGTAGAGCCGTGGGTGATCGCACAGGATCTGAATTCCCGAACGGATGATGAACATCATCATGAAGAGATTGAAGAAGTGAGTCCACCCGATCCATGCGGGGCGTCCGATGACGGCACCGGAATGCTCATCAGTACCGGGATAGCGCTCGATGAACGACTGCACCGCCGGCATGTGATGGAGGCCCTTGCCGATGGCCACACCAGCCAGCATCAAGACGAAGCCGATCGGGATCAGCCAGAGCAGGTTGAACCACTTGTCCCGACCGACGCGCAGGCGCGGGGCGGTGGCACGTCGGGTGAGATCGAATCCACCGCCATACGACTCGACGTCGACGACGTCTTCGGCCGAGTGCACCTCGCTTGCGTAATCCACCCCCAGCTGTCGATCGGACCCAGCGGATTGACCTGCCTTCAAGGCCGTTCCGAGGGCATGCGCTGTCGCTCCCGTGCGGGACTCCGAACCCGTGTCAATGGATTTACTCACGTTCAGCAAATTTACACTATGTTGACTGTATAAATTAGAAACAATGGCGAGCTGCCGTGTTCGAAGGCCGCGACGGGTTTATCGGCCCCTGACGCCGGGGTATGTAACCGCACTGACCCCGGAGCGTAGAGGAGCGGATTCGTTGGCAAAGGTAGACGTTTCGACCACCTCGGACGTGGAGCCGGAGGGTGCTTGGAAGCTGGCTTCGGACCTGGAGCGATTCGACGAGTGGATGACAATTTTCGGCGGCTGGCGCGGCGAGATTCCGTCCACGATCGACGAAGGCACCTGCGTTGCCTCGCTGATCAAGGTCAAGGGTTTCCGCAACGTCATCTACTGGGAAGTGACCCACTACGACGAGCCGAAATCGATTGAGCTGCAAGGCCGTGGTCGCGGCGGGGTGCGGATCACGGTGGCGATGTCCGTCACGCCGAGAGATCAGGGCTCGGACTTTCAGCTCAGCGCCGACGTTTCGGGCGGGGTACTCAGCGGACCGGTGGGACGCCTGGTGGCCCGGGTCCTGCGCTCCGACGTGAAGAAATCCGTCGAGAACCTGGCCGCGCTGCGCTGAGGCTCAGCTCCGCGAATCGTGTAGGAGCACTTCGCGTTCGGCCTCGCGCACGCGCCTGCGTTCCATCCCCAGCCAGGACAGCCCGGCACCGAAAACCAGCATTCCGCCGCTGGCCACGGAAATACCCACGCCCACCTGACCAAATGCGAACGCCGCCACCGAGACAACGAACGCGAGCATGGCCCCGGCTATCACCACCAGTACCGGCGTCCGCTCCGCAGCGTGCTCGAAGTCTTCCAATTCGCCCGCGGCGCGGGGCACATGCGCGATCTCGGCCATCAGCGTCTCCCTCTGCAGTCAATCGCAGGCGGCCGGCCCCGAACGGCCGAATCGAGCCTTTCCAAGGCCTACCCGAAATGCCCTCTGGGCAAACGGGTTTTCGAGCTACTCGGACGGCCGCAGCCGGCGAACCGGCCGGCTCTCGATGGCGTTGACGGTCAGCGCCCGCCGGCTGATCCGCCAGCCCGCACCGGTCAACCGGTACTCGTCGTCGTAACGCAGATGCCAGACGAAATCGACGATTTCGGTCCCGCCCTGCTCGCCCGAGCGATGACTCCAGTGGTGGGCGATACCGGTGATGCGCCCGCGGGCGACATCCGGTCGCCGGTCCCCGTCGTACACTTCGCCGACGATCGCGTGCTCGGTGCGGGCGAGCCGGCCTACCGCAGCCACCGCCGCAGCGATGGCGTCGCGGCCGCGGTGTGCATGGACCGGCTCCAGCACGGCCGGCGGATCAGCCACCACCAGCTCGGCGTCGTCAGTGAAAAGTGTTGCCACCGAATCGAATTGACGGTCGTCGACGAGAGCGGCATACCGGTGTACCAGATCGCTCAGAGCAGCCCGATCGGTCAAGGTGGCTTTCACCTCGCCTCCGGGGTGGTCGCGGCGCGCACCGCGTCGAGAAGCGCGGCGGCGCGGGGATCGGTAAACACCGCTTCCAGCAGCAGCGGCCGGCCGTCGTGACCCGTCAGCGGGACCCGCCAGTTCGGATACTCGTCGGTGGTGCCCGGCTGGTTCTGGGTGCGCCGGTCGCCGACGGCGTCGGTCAACGCCACGCCCAGCAATCGGGACGGCGTCCGGCCGAGGTACCGGTAGAGGGCAAGGATCAGCTCCTCGGGGCTGTCTTCACCGTCGTCGAGCAGTCCTACCCGGCGCAACTCGCCCAGCCAGGCCGTCCGTTCGCGGGCAGCCCATTCCCGCTCGACTTCGACCGGCCGAGTCAACAGGCCCAGCGATTCCCGCAACTGGACATGGTCGCCGGCCAGGTAACCAGCGGTCGGCGGCAGGTCGTGAGTGCTGACCGAGGACAGGCAGTACTCCCGCCAGCGTTCAGCGGGAAGCGGCGCACCGGTGGCGTCATCCTGCTCGAACCACAGGATCGAGGTGCCCAGCAGGCCACGCAACAGTAAGTAGTCCCGCACCCACGGCTCGACGGTGCCCAAATCCTCGCCGACCACGACCGCTCCCGCCCGCTGCGCTTCCAACGCGACGATCCCGATCATCGCCTCGTGGTCGTAACGGACGTAGGTGCCTTCCGTCGGCGTCTTGCCCTCGGGAATCCACCACAACCGGAACAGTCCGATGATGTGGTCGATCCGGACTCCGCCGGCGTGCCGTAGCACTGCCCGGATCAGTGCGCGAAACGGGCGGTACTCCAGCTCGTCGAGCCGGTCGGGCCGCCACGGAGGCTGCGACCAGTCCTGGCCCAGCTGGTTGAACTCGTCCGGAGGCGCGCCCGCGGTCACCCCCAGCGCCAGTGCGTCCTGCAGCGCCCACGCGTCGGCACCCGTGGGATGCACGCCGACAGCCAGGTCATGCATGATGCCCAGCGCCATGCCGGCCCGGGTGGCCTGCGACTGCGCCGCGGCGAGCTGTTCATCCAGCTGCCACTGCAGCCAGCGATGGAAGTCGACGGCGGCCGCGTTCTTGGCGGCGAAAGCGGCCACACCCGGGGCGCCGGGATGTCGCACCGATTTCGGCCACTGATACCAGTCGGCGCCGTGCTTGTCGGCCAAGGCGCACCAGGTGGCGAAGTCGTCCAGGGCTCGGCCCTCCCGGGCGCGGAATGCGGCGTAGGCCAGCTCACGCCCCGCTGATCTCGGCACGGCGTGGATCAGCGTGAGAGCCGCGCATTTGGCGGCCCAGGCGCTGTCGCGGTCGATGGTGTCCGACCGCGCGGCCCGTCGCTGTACACGGGCGCGCAAATCCCGCACCCGACCACGTTTGGGCAGGTCGGCATACTCCGGAATCGCTTCCACCCGGAGGTAGAGCGGGTTGACGAATCGCCGCGAGGTCGGCAGGTACGGTGACGGTTCTATCCGCCCACCGCGCCCGGAGGGCCCCGGGAGATACGCGGCGTGCAGAGGGTTGACCAGCAGGTAATCGGCGCCGTGCGCCCAAGCCGACCACAGGGCGAGGTCGCCCAGGTCGCTGAGGTCGCCGATGCCCCAGGACTGCCGCGAGCGCACGCTGTAGAGCTGGGTGGCCAACCCCCAGGCGCGGCGGGCACCCAGCTTCTCCGGCAGGCCGAGCCAGTCCGGCGTGACGATGAGGGCGGTGCTGGTTCGATAGTCGCCGGATCGCAGATGCACGCGGTGGTAGCCCAGCGGCAGGTCGCCAGGCAGGAGGAAGCTGGCCTCGCCGACCTGGCGTCCGTCCAGATCGAACGGCGGGGTGAAGTTGTCGACCTGCACGATGCCGCTCTCCGGGCCGCTTTCCGGATCGCTTTCCGGGCCGCCGCGTTCCGTCCCGTCCTCGAGCTGCAGCCACACTTCGGCCGGAGCGCCGTGCGTCACGTGCACCCAGAACCTCAGTGGGGCGCCGGCCCGCCCGACGATGGTGGGCGGTAGCGATCGGGCCCAGTACGAGTGCAGGTGCGCGGTCAGGGCCGCGTTGCGGTCCTGCTCGGTGCTCGCGGAAACACCGAGGGCGCCGAGAACCGCCACCAGCGTGGCCTCGGAGACGGACACCTGCTGTCGGCTCCAGTCCTGGTAACTGGTGGCGATGCCGTACCGGCGGGCGAGTTCGACAAGCGACGGCGCGAGCTCAGTCATGCCGAACATCTTGACGTCCCGCTCCCGGATGCGCGGGAAAGCGGGTGCCATTGGGCCTTGGCAGTTCAGGGTGCCGACGTTTGCCGCAGCTCAGCGCCGCTGACGTGAACAGTGAGCGACTTAGCGCGCCGAGTTGGGGATTCGCAGCTAACATGCGCAGTGAAGTCACAACGACTCCATGGGGGATCGAACGCGCGGATCCGGGCGGCTGCAGCCGCCTGGCAAGGTCTGCGCAGGTGCCTTACGGTTATCGATGTGAATTGGCGCTTACCAATCAGCGGGCGTTACATAACCAGGCGTTATGACCGAAAGGTGATCAAGCGTGGCTGAACATAGCCGCGGACAGCGGGGGTCGGGATACGGCCTCGGGTTGTCGACGCGGACCCAGGTAACCGGTTATCAGTTCCTGGCCCGCCGGACCGCGATGGCATTGACCCGCTGGCGGGTCCGCATGGAGATCGAGCCCGGCCGTCGTCAGACATTGGCGGTCGTTGCGTCGGTGTCCGCGTCCCTGGTGATCTGCCTGGGCGCGCTGCTGTACTCGTTCCTGAGCCCGGCCGGCCAGATCAACGAATCGCCGATCATCGCCGACCGCGATTCGGGTGCGCTGTACGTCAAGGTGGGGGACCGGCTCTACCCGGCGCTGAACCTGGCCTCGGCGCGGTTGATCACCGGCCGTGCTGACAACCCGCACCTGGTCAAGGGCAGCCAGATCGCCAACATGCCGCACGGGCCGCTGGTCGGCATCCCCGGGGCCCCGACGGAGTTCGCGCCGAAGAGTCCCGCTGCATCGTCGTGGCTGGTGTGCGACACGGTGGGCGGCACGTCAGGTCCCTCGGGCATGCCGTCGCCGGGCGGCGTCACCGTGACCGTCATCGACGGCACCCCGGACATGAGCGGCCACCGCCGGGTCCTCAACGGGTCAGACGCCGTGGTGCTGAGCTACGGCGGGAACACCTGGGTGATCCGCGAGGGCCGCCGGTCGAAGATCGACGGTACCGACCGTGCGGTGTTGTTGCCCCTGGGCCTGACACCGGAGCAGGTCAGTCAGGCGCGCCCGATGAGCCACGCGCTGTACGACGCCCTGCCGGTCGGACCCGAGCTGTTGGTTCCCGAGGTGCCCAAAGCGGGTGCCCCGGCAACCTTCGCCGGCGCGCCCGGTCCGGTCGGGACGATTCTGGTCACGCCGCAAATCAGTGGGCCGCAACAGTATTCGCTGGTGCTCGAGGACGGGGTGCAGACCCTGCCGCCGTTGGTGGCCCAGATCCTGCAGAACGCGGGACGCCCGGGCAACACCAAACCGGTGACGGTGGAACCGTCCGCGCTCGCCAGGATGCCGGTGGTCAACCGGCTCGACCTGTCGGCGTACCCGAACGACCCGTTGAACGTGCTGGACATCCGGGAGAACCCGTCCACCTGCTGGTGGTGGGAACGAACCGCCGGCGAGAACCGGGCCCGCATCCAGGTGGTCTCCGGGCCGACCATTCCGATCAAATCCAGCGAAATGAAGAACGTGGTCAGCCTGGTGAAGTCTGACCTGACCGGCCGCGAGGCCGACCAGGTCTACTACGGCCCGAACTACGCGAACTTCGTCGCCGTCACGGGCAACAACCCGGGCGCCCAGACAACGGAGTCACTGTGGTGGCTGACCAACGCGGGCGCGCGGTTCGGGGTGGATGACACGAAGGAAGCCCGCGACGCGCTCGGTCTGACGCTGCAGCCCAGCATGGCGCCGTGGGTGGCGCTTCGGCTGCTGCCGCAGGGGCCGACCTTGTCTCGCGCCGACGCCCTGGTGGAGCACGACACGCTACCGATGGACATGACCCCTGCAGAGTTGGTGGTACCGAAGTGAAACGTGGATTTGCGCGGCCTACACCGGAGAAGCCCCCGGTAATCAAGCCGGAGAATATCGTCCTGCCGACGCCGTTGAGCATTCCGCCGCCGGAGGGCAAGCCCTGGTGGCTGATTGTGGTCGGTGTCGTGGTGATCGGCCTGTTGGGCGGCATGGTCGCGATGACCTTCGCCAGCGGTTCGCACGTGTTCGGCGGTGTCGGGTCGATCTTCCCGATCTTCATGGTCGGCGGCATGATGCTGATGATGTTCCGCGGCGTCGGCGGCGGTCAGCAGCAGATGAGCCGCCCGAAACTGGACGCGATGCGCGCCCAGTTCATGCTGATGCTGGACATGCTGCGGGAGACCGCGCAGGAGTCCGCCGACAGCATGGACGCCAACTACCGGTGGTTCCACCCGGCGCCCAACACGCTGGCGGCCGCGGTGGGTTCGCAGCGGATGTGGGAACGCAAGCCCGACGGCAAAGACCTCAACTTCGGGGTCGTCCGCGTCGGTGTCGGCATGACCCGCCCCGAGGTGACCTGGGGTGAGCCGCAGAACATGCCCACCGACATCGAGCTGGAGCCGGTGACCGGTAAGGCGCTGCAGGAATTCGGCCGTTACCAGAGTGTCGTCTACAACCTGCCCAAGATGATCTCCGTGCTGGTGGAGCCCTGGTACGCACTCGTCGGCGATCGCCCACAGGTACTGGGCCTGATGCGGTCGATCATCTGTCAGCTGGCCTTCTCCCACGGCCCCGACCACGTCCGGCTGATCGTCGTCAGTTCCGACCTGGACGAATGGGACTGGGTGAAATGGCTGCCGCACTTCGGTGACGCACGGCGCACCGACGCCGCGGGCAGTGCCCGGATGGTTTACAGCTCGGTGCGCGAGTTCGCCGCAGAGCAGGCCGAACTCTTCGCGGGCCGCGGGTCCTTCACGCCGCGGCACGCAAGCTCGTCAGCGCAGACCCCGACACCGCACCACGTCATCATCGCCGACGTCGACGACCCGCAATGGGAGTACGTGATCAGTGCCGAGGGCGTTGACGGTGTGACGTTCTTCGACCTGACCGGCTCGGCGATGTGGACCGATGTGCCCGAACGCAAGCTGGCGTTCGACAACATCGGCGTGATCGAGGCGCTGCCGCGCGACCGCGACACCTGGATGGTGATCGACGACAAGGCGTGGTTCTTCGCCCTGACCGACCAGATGAGCACCGCCGAAGCCGAAGAGTTCTCCCAGAAGCTTGCCCAGTGGCGCCTGGCCGAGGCTTACGAGGAGATCGGCCAGCGGGTCGCCCACATCGGCGCGCGCGACATCCTCTCCTACTACGGGATCAGCGATCCGTCCGCGATCGACTTCGAAGACCTGTGGGGTAGCCGCACCGACACGATGGGACGCTCCCGGCTGCGTGTCCCGTTCGGTAACCGCTCCGACAACGGCGAGCTGTTGTTCCTGGATATGAAGTCGCTGGACGAAGGCGGGGACGGCCCGCACGGCGTCATGTCCGGTACCACCGGTTCGGGTAAGTCGACGCTGGTGCGCACCGTGATCGAGTCGCTGATGCTCGGCCATCCGCCGGAAGAGCTGCAATTCGTGTTGGCCGACCTCAAGGGTGGGTCGGCGGTCAAGCCGTTCGCCGGGGTGCCGCACGTCTCGCGCATCATCACCGACCTCGAAGAAGACCAGGCGCTGATGGAGCGTTTCCTGGACGCACTGTGGGGTGAGATCGCACGCCGCAAGGCGATCTGCGACAGCGCCGGTGTCGACGACGCCAAGGAATACAACTCGGTGCGGCTCAGGATGCGGGCCCGCGGCCAGGACATGGCGCCGCTGCCGATGCTCGTCGTGGTCATCGACGAGTTCTACGAGTGGTTCCGGATCATGCCGACCGCGGTCGACGTCCTCGACTCGATCGGCCGCCAGGGTCGTGCCTACTGGATCCACCTGATGATGGCCTCACAGACCATTGAGAGCCGCGCCGAAAAACTCATGGAGAACATGGGTTACCGCCTGGTCCTCAAGGCACGGACCGCGGGGGCCGCGCAGGCGGCCGGTGTGCCCAATGCGGTGAACCTGCCGGCCCAGGCCGGTCTCGGCTACTTCCGGAAGAGCCTCGAGGACATCATCCGGTTCCAGGCCGAGTTCCTCTGGCGCGACTACCTGCGCATCTCCACCGTCGATGGTGAGGAAGCGCCGGTGCTGGTGCACAACATCGATTACGTTCGGCCACAACTGTTCACCAACTCCTTCACGCCGATGGAAGTCAGCGTCGGCGGCCCCAGCATCGAGCCGGTGGCCAGCTACAGCAATGGCGAGGTGCTCGACGGCCGCGGCGAAGACGAGGAGAAGAAGAAGAAGAAGCGATCCGGACGCCGAAGGTCGGCACCGTGATCATCGACCAGCTGCGCAAGATCAACTTCCAGCCGTACCGGTTGTGGCAGCCGCCGCTGACCGAGCCGGTCGCGATCGACGAGCTGGTCAACCGTTTGCTCGGCCGGCCCTGGAACAAGGACTACGGAACGGCCCGCAATCTCGTGTTCCCGCTCGGGATCATCGACCGTCCGTTCAAGCACGACCAGCCGCCGTGGACGGTGGATACCTCCGGCCCCGGTGCCAACGTGCTGATCCTGGGCGCGGGCGGCTCCGGCAAGACCACCGCGTTGCAGACGCTGATCTGCGCCGCGGCGCTGACCCACACTCCCGAACAGGTTCAGTTCTACTGCTTGGCCTACAGCAGCACCGCGCTGACCACGGTGGCGCAGTTGCCGCACGTGGGTGAGGTGGCCGGTCCCACCGATCCCTACGGTGTGCGCCGTACGGTGGCCGAACTGCTGGCGCTGGTGCGCGAGCGCAAGCGCAGCTTCCTCGAGTACGGCATCGCGTCGATGGAGATGTTCCGCCGGCGCAAGTTCGGTGGGGAAGCCGGCCCGGTTCCCAACGACGGGTTCGGCGACGTATTCCTCGTCATCGACAACTACCGGGCGCTGGCCGAGGAAAACGAGGTGTTGATCGACCAGGTCAACCTGATCATCAACCAGGGTCCCTCCTTCGGCGTGCACGTGATCGTCACGGCCGACCGCGAATCGGAGCTGCGGCCGCCGGTGCGAAGCGGATTCGGTTCCCGCGTCGAGTTGCGTCTGGCGGCAGTGGAAGACGCCAAACTGGTGCGCTCCCGTTTCGCCAAGGACGTTCCGGTGAAGCCGGGGCGCGGCATGGTTGCGGTCAACTACGTGCGGTTGGACAGCGACCCGCAGGCCGGCCTGCACACCCTGGTGGCCCGGCCGGCGCTCGCCAGCACACCGAATAATGTCTTCGAGAGCGACAGCATTGTCGCGGCGGTCAGCCGGCTCACCACCGCTGCAGCGCCGCCGGTGCGTCGTCTGCCGGCGCGGTTCGGTGTGGAGCAGGTACGCGAGCTGGCGGCGCGCGACGCCCGTCAGGGCGTCGGCGCCGGCGGAATCGCTTGGGCGATATCGGAATTGGATCTGCAGCCGGTATACCTCAACTTCGCCGAGAACTCTCACCTGATGGTCACCGGCCGCCGCGAATGTGGGCGCACCACGACGTTGGCCACGATCATGTCCGAGATCGGACGGCTGTACGCACCGGGTTCCAGCACTGCGCCGCCCCCTCCGCCCGGACGGCCGACGGCGCAGGTCTGGCTGATCGACCCGCGCCGTCAGCTGCTCACCGCGCTGGGCTCGGACTACGTGGAGAAGTTCGCGTACAACCTCGATGGCGTGGTCGCGATGACGGGTGAGCTGTCGGCGGCCCTGGCGGGACGCGAGCCCCCGCCCGGCCTGTCCGCCGAGGAGCTGTTGTCGCGGTCGTGGTGGAGCGGTCCGGAGATCTTCCTGATCGTGGACGACATCCAACAGCTGCCGCCGGGCTTCGACTCGCCGCTGCACAAGGTGGTTCCGTTCGTGACCCGGGCCGCCGACGTCGGGCTGCACGTGATCGTCACGCGCACCTTCGGTGGCTGGTCGTCGGCGGGCAGCGACCCGATGCTGCGCGCTCTGCACCAAGCCAACGCGCCGTTGCTGGTCATGGACGCCGACCCGGACGAGGGCTTCATCCGCGGCAAGATGAAGGGCGGTCCGCTGCCCCGTGGTCGAGGCCTGCTGATGGCCGAGGACACCGGCGTGTTCGTGCAGGTTGCTGCCACCGACGTGCGCAAGTAGTGCGCTGGGGCCTGACGCGAGTCAGCCCCAGCGCAGCGGCAGTGACTTGAGCGCGAAAGACTTTGACGGGAAAGTGATTTCGGGCGCGTAACCTCGCGGCAGTTCGAAGTTGGGGATCTGCTTGAGCCATTCTCCGACGATCACCGTCAGTTCGATCCGCGCCAGATAAGAGCCGAAGCATCGGTGTGGTCCGCCGCGGAATCCCCAGTGCCGGTGCACTTTTCCGTCCATAACCAAATCGTCGGTAGAGCATGCGTCGCTGAGCGGGTACAGCCGCGCGAAATCTGCCATCACCTCGAACTCGCCCTGGCCGGCGAGGGCACCGATCATCTCAGTGGCGATGCGCTCGAGTGTCGGCCGAGCCGTGCTGTGGTGGCCCAAATATGGCATGCCCGCTGCGCACCCTTCAATCCGACTGCTGCGGGGCATATCCGGTGGCGGAGGTTAGTCTACGTATCGATCTGCCCGCCCGATCTGGCCTGGAGTGCTCGAGAGAGGACACCCATGAAGGTTCGTCTCGAACAGTCGAAATGCGTCGGGCACGCACAGTGCCACGCGGTCGATCCAGACCTGTTCCCGATCGACGAGTCGGGCTACTCCAGCCTCGAAGAGCGCCAGGTGCGTCCTGAGGACGAACAGTTGACCCGGGACGGTGTCGCGTCGTGCCCGGAGATGGCACTCATTCTCGACGAGGACTGAGCGGACCAGACAGCACCACCGTGTCCCGGTGCGCCGCCGGCGCCCAGGCGACGGTCTGGCCGTTCGTGCAGGTGGCGACGACCCGTCTGGTAACTAGCTTTAACGGCGGCTTAACGAACCTTTCCGCGGAATGAATAGTTGGCATCGTCGGCGCCGAAGGCCGTGGTCGCCCCTTAGAGTTTCATATGAGCGGCGGTTCGGTCACGACCGAAAGTCGCTCGGGATGAACGCAGGGGGATGACGGGCAGATAGTAATAGCCGCGTCTGATCCCTGGTATCAGCTCCACCAGGAATGCCCGGAAATGATCCGGTTGCCGAGGACAACCTCGGGACACACACGTATTTGTATTCGCAGCAGCGTGGCTGCAAGAGCGCGACCGTGACAACCGAACCGCCAGATTGTGGCCGGTTGAGGAGGGGTGGTGTTTGACTTCGGGGCGTTGCCGCCTGAGATAAATTCGGGCCGTATCTATACCGGCCCAGGATCAGGGCCGATGCTGGCCGCTGCGTCAGCCTGGGATGAGCTAGCAGCCGAATTAAGTTCGGCTGTATCGGGATACAGTTCGGTGATTACGGAGCTGACGAGCGCGCCGTGGCTTGGTCCGGCCTCGCAGTCGATGATATCCGCCGTCGGGCCATACGTTAGCTGGCTCAGCGCGGCGGTCGCCCAGACGGAGGAGGCCGCAAGCCAGGCCCGCGCGGCCGCGGGAGCCTTTGAGACCGCGTTTGCGATGACGGTGCCTCCGCCAGCTGTCGCGGCCAACCGCGTCTTGTTGATGACGCTGATCGCGACCAATTTCTTCGGGCAGAACACCCCGGCGATCGCAGCCACCGAAGCCCAATACATGGAGATGTGGGCCCAAGATGCTGCGGCCATGTACGGCTATGCGGGCTCTTCAGTGAGCGCGTCACAGTTGACGCCGTTCACGTCACCGCCAAAGACCACCACCCCCGGGGGCGACCGACCAGGCCCTGGCGGTGGCCCAAGCCACCGCCACGCCGGCCGGCAATTCCGCGCAGACCGCAGCGGCAACGACGCCCCAATGGGTATCGGCCGCGAGCGTGTCCCAGTCGCTGCAGCAATTCTTGACAGAGTTAACTACTAACCCGTCGGCCTTGCCGTGGCCGTGGAATCAGATACCTACCGCCTGGAACACCTCCGGGATAACGCAAGCTACCTACTACACGTGGTTCCACAACCTCCTGCAGATCTACAACGCGTACGGTACGGGTTACCAGGGCTATAACATCGACCAGACGCTGACGCCCGGCCTAGGCACGACGGCCGGCGGGGGTGGCTCGTGGTTCCCGACGCCGCAATTTGCCGGCCTAGGCGCCGGCGGTTATTCCTGGCACTCGGCGTCGGCCATCAAAATCGGGAAGCTGTCGGTACCGCCGAGTTGGGCAAGCTCGACCGGCGCTGCGGAACAGGCCGCCACAAAGTTGGTGAGCGCCAACTTCGTCAGCGGCTCGCCGGGCGAAGCGAACCCTGCGTCGGTCGGATTGAACGCCGCCCTGCGCGGAGCCCCGGTCGGAGCGCGCGGCGCTCAACGCGCGGGCAACATGGGTGTCCGCTATGGATTCCGCTACAACGTGCTCGCCCGCCCACCGTCCGCAGGATAAGGCCATGTCCGCAGCAATGATCGAGACCGACCACCGTAGCTGGGAAGTGAAAGTGGCCAACAAATGAACAGTAGTTGTCCGGTAAAGATTAATCGCAGCGATGGGGCGCTGCGACGCGCGATCGAAATTAACGTTATCCGCAGCCAAATCCCGAAGGCCTCTGCGCCCGAAGGTTATTGAGGAGGAGAGATCACCATGTCGTTTGTGACTACGCAGCCAGAGGCATTGGCCGCGGCGGCGGGCAGTTTGCAGGGTATTGGCTCGGCGTTGAGCGCTCAGAATGCTGCGGCTGCGGCCCCGACGACCGGGGTGGTGCCGGCGGCTGCCGATGAGGTGTCAGCGCTGACCGCGGCGCAGTTCGCCGCGCATGCCCAGGTTTACCAGGCCGTCAGTACTCAGGCTGCGGCAATTCACGAAATGTTCGTCAACACCTTGGGCATCAGCTCGGGGTCGTATGCGGCGGCTGAGGCGGCCAACGCGGCCGCGGCCCGCTAAGGAAGAGGGGTAAGACATGTCGATCGATTTTGGTTCGTTACCGCCCGAGGTCACCTCGACGATGATGTACTCCGGCCCGGGATCATCATCGATGGTGGCCGCGGCCTCGGCCTGGAACACGCTGGCCGCCGAACTCGCGTCGGCAGCACAGGGCTATGTCACAGTGCTCACCCAGCTGGGCAGCGAAGAGTGGCTGGGGCCGGCTTCAGGGGCGATGATGCAGGCCGTCGAAACGTATGTGACCTGGATGACGAGTACGGCCGGCCAGGCCGAGCATGCCGCCAGCCAGGCCCAGTCGGCCGCGGCGGCTTTTGAGAGTGCGTTCGCCTCGGTGGTGCCCCCGCCATTGATCGCGGCCAACCGTGCCGGGCTGGCGCAGGCACTGCAGACCAACCTGTTTGGCCTGAACAACGGCGTGATCGCGCAGTTGGAAGCCCAATACGCAGAAATGTGGGCCCAAGACGCCTCGGCCATGTACAGCTATGCCGGGTCTTCTGCGGCGGCTACGAAGGTCACGGCGTTCACCGAAGCTCCTGCGATAACCAACCCGGCCGCTTCGACCACCCAGGCCGCCGCAGTCGCCGCGGCCCAGGCCAGCCCGGCCGCCTCGATTCAGGATTTCCTCAACCAGATCACCAGCCAGCTCGGACTGCTCTCCACGCCCGCCGGGACGTCGCAGCTGGTGTCGCAGTTCGGGCAGAGCAATCCATGGCTCACCGAACTCTGGTTCTTGATAAGCGGGCAGAACACGCTGCCCAACAACATCGGGACGTTGGTAACTGGCTATAACAGCTACTCGGCCTTGTGGTACAACACCGAGGGTCTGCCATATTTCAGCATCGGTATGGGCAACTTCGGTATCCAGATAGCCAAGAGCACGGGGATGCTAGGCGGTGCGGCACCGGCGGCCGCGGCGGCTGTCCCGACGCCGCCTATAAGCGGGGCGATCGGTGCCGCCGGCGGCCAGGTGGCGGCCGGTTTGGGCAACGGAGCCCACATTGGACACCTCGCGGTTCCGGCCTCGTGGCCTGGGGCATCGGCAGCGCCGACCGTGCGCCCAGCTGTGCAGATGGTCAGCGAGCCGATAACCGCACCCGCAAGCGCCCCCGCGGGGTCGAACGTGATGAGCGGCCTGCCCGTCGTCGGAGGGGGTGGCGCGCGGGGGGCTGGCGCGGGTCCCCGCTACGGATTCAAACCCACAGTCATGCCGCGTCAGCTGCCCGTCGGCTGACCACGCAAAAAGTTCGCCTCACGAAGGGAGCCGAGATGATCGCTCGTATCGTTGGTTGTTGCAGTCGCGTTGCTTGGCCTGCCAGGAGCCGTGGCGGTCGCAGCCACCGCACATGCCGACACCATGGACAACAAGTTCATCCAACTGCTGCAGAACGAGGGCATCAGCGACCACATGTCTACTGCACACGCGGTCGAGGCTGGTCATACGGTCTGCCAGAAACTCGATCAGGGCATGACGCCTACGCAGGTGGCGAACGACGTGCTGAACAGCAGCTCGATGCCGGCCTATCACTCCGGTTTCTTCGTGGGCGCCGCCATCGAGATCTACTGCCCCCAGTACGAGCCTGAGGAAGCGAAAAACTAAGACCATATTCCCTTCTGGGCTGCCGAGCACCGTCTGGTGGTGTCCGGCGGCCCTTAAGGCGTCTTCCGGAATACGAGCCAGCGCAACTCGATCGGGGATTCCTCGGGCTCGACGTCGAACAGATCGAGACCGTTGGCCCAGCCGGCGAACCAGGCCGTGGGCGGCCAGGACCCCTGCGGCAGATGGGTTTGCTCGTAGTCGATTGCGGGGTCGTCGGCCACGAGCTCAAGAGGCAGCTGCGACGCCGCACTCGTCACATCATCGCGGGTGAAAATCATTGTGTTGCACTGCTGTCCGAGCTGCAGCGCGGCGTCGTCGGGGAGGTAGCCCGGACGTGGCAAGAATGTGTTGAACACCAGGTGTCCGCCGGGATCCAGGCAGTCAGCGGCAAGTTCGAGCACGCCGCGCAGCTCCTGCGTGGTCCGGAACTCCGGCACTACTTCGGAGGCCACGATCAGCTGGTAGTCGAACCGCACACCTTCCATGGTGTCGAAGGCGTCGCCCTCGATGACGTGCACATCAAGCGATTCCCGTTCGGCTTCGGAGCGAATTATCTCGGCGAACTTCGGAGTCACCTCCACCGCGTCCACCGGATGTCCGCGTCGGGCCAGGGCCAGGGCGTTGCGTCCCGTTCCGGCACCGAGATCGAGCACACGGTAGGCCCTGGGGGCGGGTGCGTCCCCGGCCAGCGCCAAGACTCTCGCATCCGCTTCAGTCCCGAACAGCGGCCCTTCGCGGGTGCCGACCCAGGTGTCGTAGTCACCCGCGACGGTCACCCATTCGGCTTTGACGCGATAGTTCAAGCCAATGCCGAACGGGGCGTGGTAAGAGATGACGATGCTCGAACGTTGCGAGGCGCTGTAGGCCCGGGCCAACTCCGATTCCAGCATCGTCTTGAGTTGGGCCGATTCCTCGGCCGTCTGTTGTGCACCCGCACTCGCAAAGATGTGGTTACACATCTTGATGTACTCATCGAGCATTGCCGGAACGGCCGGTACCGTGATCTGGCCCACGGCAATTGCTCGGCGGTACAACCGCCGCGCCATCGCGTCGCGCAGCTGGGATGGTTCGAACGAACCGGTGGGCGGAACCTCCATAAGACTCTTCTACCCGACCCGGCCCGTTCGCCACCGCTCGGAGGTCACGTGATGGCGTTGATGTTGCCGTTGAAGATCTTGGCCGCGATCGGGGCATCGAGGGTCAACGAAGTAAGTCCGTTGACGTTGTAGGTGATGGCAATTGGCCCGAACACCACCGGCAGGTTCCACGCGGGCGACCCGCACCGTTGGTGGGCAGCGCTGTATTCGCTCGGGTTCAGCGGTGAGTCCGAACCGCCGAAATCGGTTTGGCTGTAGGTGAATTCGCGAATCCCAGCACCGGACCCGTTGGCCGTGTAGTCCACCGTCTGGCCCGAACAAGCCTGCTCGAACCTGGGCCGTCGAACCGTTCGCCTTGAGTGTCTTCCCGCCAAACTCACATTCGCGGACGGTGCCCCAGTCGATGAATTGGGCGCAGCTGCCGACCTGCCACTCCGGCTTCTTCGTCGGCGCGAGTAGCGACGCATACTGTCCGCGACACGAGACGGAACTGCCCTCCTCATAGGATCCCGCTGGGCTCGCAACACCTGCCTCAGCGGCGCCGAGAACCGCCACGTATGTGGAGGTAGCGCGCCGGCACTGACCCCAACGCGGCTAGCTGGGCCTTCCACACCCACAGATTTTTGCGCCCGCGCTTTGGGGGGAAATGCACAGGTCAGCGGGTTATGCAAGATTGAACCTGGGAGGTTGCCGGTGGACTGTCTCGAGTACCCTCCGAAGCAGGTCAGGCGCTGTTACTGTGTCGTTACCGGAGGTCAACTCGTATTGCCGTCTAGTGAACAAATGCCGACCAGGCGGCATCGAAGGCGACCTGGCGCCACACAGTCATCTACTCTCGTGCAGGGAGCGGTTGCTGGGATGAATTTAGGGAGGAAACAGCATGTCGTTCGTAACCACACAACCCGAGGCTTTGGCGGCTGCGGCCGGAAACCTGCAGGGTATCGGCACCACAATGAGCGCACAGAACGCCGCCGCCGCGGCACCGACCACGGGAGTGGTTCCTGCCGCAGCCGATGAGGTTTCGGCGCTGACCGCGGCTCAGTTCGCCGCACACGCTCAGATGTACCAGGCTGTCAGCGCTCAAGCCGCCGCGATTCACGAGATGTTCGTCAACACGTTGTCGACCAGCTCGGGTTCCTACGCGGCCACCGAGGCCGCCAACGCAGCGGCCGCCCACTGAGCGGCTTGGCACCTTAGATTTGGGACGGATCAGCTACGGACGTGAGTTCCACTGCGACGTCTCACCAGGCGGTGATTTCGGGGTTGGCGGCCGGTCGGGGCCGCAGCTTTACGGATCACGCGCATTCGCCGTCAACCCGAACGCCGGTGTTTGGGTTCGACACCTTTCCGACCGTGGAGCACCCGGTGGCCGCCGGCTGACCGAAAGGGGAAATCACAGTACTACCGGTCGGCGGATACGTCCGCGTGTAGCCGATCGGCCATCGTGTCTTAACAAGCTGATGTGAGCAGTAACTAGTTAAGGAGAATCAGGTGACTTCACGTTTCATGACTGACCCGCACGGGATGCGGGCCATGGCCGGCCGCTTCGAGACGCACGCCCAGACCGTTGAGGACGAGGCCCGTCGCATGTACGCGTCCTCGCAGAACATCTCCGGCGCCGGCTGGAGCGGTCTGGCCTCGGCCACCTCGCTGGACACCATGGGCCAGATGAACACGGCCTTCCGCAACATCGTGAACATGCTGCACGGCGTTCGCGACGGACTGATCCGCGACGCGAACAACTACGAGCAGCAAGAGCAGGCCTCCCAGCAGATCCTCAGCAGCTAGAAAGGTGGTACCTTCCACGTAGGAGAACACCATATGACTATCAATTACCAGTTCGGCGACGTCGACGCCCACGGCGCGCTGATCCGCGCCCAGGCCGCCTACCTGGAGGCCGAGCACCAGTCCATCGTTCGCGATGTGCTGGCTGCCGGCGACTTCTGGGGCGGCGCCGGTTCGGTGGCCTGCCAGGAGTTCATCGCCCAGTTGGGCCGCAACTTCCAGGTGATCTACGAGCAGGCCAACGCTCACGGCCAAAAGGTCCAGAGCGCCGGCAGCAACATGGCGCAGACCGACAGCGCCGTCGGCTCTAGCTGGGCCTAAAATCGAACTTCAGGCGCGGCAGCACACCAACCACTGGTGTGCTGCCGTGTCCTGCAGTTAACTGGAAGTCCGAACGATAAGGACCATTGAGGTAGGGATGGATCAACAAAGCACCCGCACCGACATCACCGTCAACGTTGACGGCTTCTGGATGCTTCAGGCGCTGCTGGATATCCGGCACGTTGCACCGGAGCTGAGGTGCCGGCCGTACGTATCCACCGACAACAACGACTGGCTCAACGAGCATCCGGGGATGGCGGTCATGCGCGAGCAGGGCATCGTTGTCGGCGACGCGGTCAACGAGCAGGTGGCTGCACGGATGAAGGTGCTCGCCGCGCCGGACCTCGAGGTCGTCGCACTGCTGTCACGCGGCAAGCTGCTCTACGGGGTGGTCGACGACGAGAACCAACCCCCAGGTTCGCGCGACATCCCCGACAACGAGTTTCGGGTGGTGTTGGCCCGCCGCGGCAATCACTGGGTTTCCGCGGTGCGGGTCGGCAACGACATCACCGTCGACGATGTCGTCGTCTCGGACAGCGCCTCGATCGCCGCGTTGGTGATCGACGGCCTCGAATCGATTCACCACGCCGACCCGGCGGCGATCAACGCCGTCAACGTGCCCCTGGAGGAGATGCTCGAGGCCACGAAGTCGTGGCAGGAATCGGGCTTCAACGTCTTTTCCGGCGGCGATCTGCGGCGTATGGGCATCAGCGCCTCCACGGTGGCCGCGCTGGGTCAGGCATTGTCCGACCCCGCGGCTGAGGTCGCGGTGTACGCGCGCCAATATCGAGACGACGCCAAGGGCCCCAGCTCCTCCGTCCTGTCCCTGAAAGACGGGTCCGGCGGACGCATCGCGCTCTACCAACAGGCCCGCACGGCCGGTTCGGGCGAGGCGTGGCTGGCTATTTGCCCCGCCACCCCGCAACTGGTGCAAGTCGGAGTGAAGACGGTTTTGGACACTTTGCCGTACGGCGAGTGGAAATCACACAGCAGGGTTTAACACCGCCGTTACGAAACGCGCAGTGCAACAACATTTTTGAACATAAAATGCGAGCGAGATGCCAACACGGCATACTGCTCTAGAACGGGCTGCAAAACTAAAAGCATACGTCAACCACAACGAATAACCGCGAGGCGAGGCAAATGAATTCGGAGCCAGTCCAGCCGCAGCGCTACCCAGGCTGCGAGTCGCGTCCCGGTCAGTGCACCGGCACCGCCCGCCACGCGGTCCACGAGTAACACATTCGCTAGGGCAGGGGGTGCAGGACGATGACCGCAGTAGCTGATGCGCCACAGACTGACATTGAGGGCATTTCGTCGCCCAGGGCTGTGGTCGTCGGAATCATGGCCGGCGAGGGTGTCCAGATCGGCGTTCTGTTGGACGCCAACGCCCCGGTTTCGGTGATGACCGACCCGTTGTTGAAGGTGGTCAACAGCCGGCTCCGGGAACTGGGGGAGACCCGTTGGAGCCCAGCGGGCGCGGCCGGTGGGCGTTGTGCCTGGTGGACGGTACGCCGTTGCGCGCCACCCAGTCGCTCACCGAGCAGGACGTGTATGACGGAGACCGGCTGTGGATCCGGTTCGTCTCCGATACCGAGCACCGGTCGCAGGTCATCGAGCACATCTCGACCGCCGTTTCGGCCAACCTCAGCAAGCGGTTCGCCTCGATCGACCCGGTCGTCGCCGTTCAGGTCGGCGCGACGATGGTCGCGACCGGCGTGATTCTGGCTTCCGGTGTGCTGGGCTGGTGGCGGTGGCACCACAACACGTGGCTGACGACGATCTTCACGGCGATCGTCGGCGCCCTGGTGTTGACGGTATCGATGATGCTGTTGATGCGCGCCAAGACGGATGCGGACCGGCGGGTCGCCGACATCATGCTGATGAGCGGCCTGGTTCCGGTCACGGTGGCGGCCGCCGCTGCACCACCCGGCCCGGTCGGCGCCCCGCAAGCCGTGTTGGGCTTCGGCGTGCTGACGGTGGCGGCGGCGTTGGCGCTGCGGTTCACCGGTCGCAGGCTGTCGATCTACACCGCGATCGTGACGGTCGGCGCGCTGGCGACGATCGCCAGCCTGTCCAGGATGGTGGCGGCCACCAGTGCGGTGACCTTGCTCGCCTGCCTACTGCTGGCCAGCGTGATCCTCTACCACGCCGCCCCCGCGCTGTCCCGGCGGCTGGCGGGCATCCGGCTGCCGGTGTTCCCGTCCGCGACCAGCCGGTGGGTGTTCGAGGCCCGGCCCGACCTGCCGACGACCGTGGTGCGCGCCGAAGGTGGCCCGCCGACCCTGGAGGGGCCGGCATCGGTCCGCGACGTGCTGTTGCAGGCCGAGCGGGCGCGGTCCTTCCTGAGTGGTCTGCTGGTGGGGCTCGGCGTGTTGGTGGTCGTATGCCTGACCGCCTTATCCAATCCGCACACTCACGAGCGTTGGTTGCCGCTGCTTCTCGCGGGCTTCACCGCCGGGTTCCTGCTGCTGCGCGGTCGCTCCTACGTGGACCGCTGGCAAGCCATCACCCTGGCAGCGACCGGCGTGATCATCATCGCGGCGGTGCTGGTGCGCTATGCCCTGGTGCTGGCGTCGCCGCTGTCGGTGTCGATTGCCGCCGCCATCCTGGTGGCGCTGCCGGCCGCTGGCCTGACGGCTGCGGCGGTCGTGCCCAACACCATCTACAGCCCGCTGTTCCGCAAGTTCGTGGAATGGCTCGAGTACCTCTGCCTCATGCCGATCTTCCCGCTGGCATTGTGGTTGATGAATGTCTATGCAGCGATTCGATACCGGTAGCAGTCGCTCGCGGCGCGGTCGCGCGCTCAGCGCGACCGTCGCCGCGATGCTGCTCACCTCCGGCGCGCTTGCCGGGATGCCACCTGCTTATGCGATTGCGCCTCCGACGATTGATCCGGGGGCGCTTCCGCCTGACAGCCCGCCCGGGCCGGTCGCGCCCATGAAGCAGAACTCCTACTGCACGGAGGTCGGGGTGCTTCCCGGCACCGACTTCAAGGTGCCGCCGAAGTACATGGACATGCTGAACCTCAATGAGGCGTGGCAGTTCGGCCGCGGCGAAGGCATCAAGGTCGCCGTCATCGACACCGGTGTGACTCCGCACCCGAGGTTGCCGCGGCTGATTCCGGGTGGCGACTACGTCATGGCCGGCGGTGACGGGCTGTCTGACTGTGACGCCCACGGCACCATGGTTGCTTCGATGATCGCCGGGGCGCCGGCCAACGGGTCATCGCCTCCGCCGGCGTCGCCGCGCCGGCCGGTGACCATTCCCACCACCGAAAAGCCACCGCCGCCGCAGACGGTGACCCTCTCTCCGGTACCGGGTCCGACGATCACCATGATTCCGGCGCCGCCGCCGTCGCCCTCGGAGGGGGCCGGGCCCGGCCCGGCTCCCGGTCCAGGTACAGGTCCAGGTCCAGGTCCAGGTCAGGCTCCCTCGGGTAACCGGGGCGGCGGGACGGTGACGATCCCCGGTTACTCGGGCGGCGGGAAGGCACTTCCCGTCGATTACCCGCGCAACCCGCACCCGCTCGCACCGTCGACGACCACCACCACAACAGCGCCCACATCGACGACGCCCACATCGACAACGTCCGCCACCTCGTCTTCGACGACCCCGCCACCGGCACCGGCACCGCCGCCGAATGCGGCGCCGCCGCCGGACGCGTTCAGCGGGATCGCACCGGAGGTCGAGGTGATCTCCATCCGGCAGTCCAGCCAGGCGTTCGGCCTCAAGGACGCTTACACCGGGGACGAGGACCCGCAGACGGTGGCCAAGATCGACAGCGTCGAGACGATGGCTCGCGCAATCGTGCATGCTGCCAACATGGGAGCCTCGGTGATCAACATCTCCGATGTGACCTGTATGAGTGCCCGCAACGTGGTCGACCAGCGGACTCTGGGTGCCGCGGTGCACTATGCCGCGGTCGACAAGAACGCGCTGATCGTGGCCGCGGCCGGCGACAGCAGCAAGAAGGACTGCAAGCAGAACACCAACTTCGACCCGCTGTCGCCCAGCGATCCCCGCGCCTGGAACGCCGTGACCACGGTGGTGACGCCATCGTGGTTCAGCGATTACGTGCTCACCGTCGGCGCCGTCGACACCAGCGGCCAGCCGCTGTCGCAGATGAGCATTGCCGGGCCGTGGGTGTCTATTGCCGCACCTGGGACCGATGTCATGGGGCTCTCGCCCCGCGACGACGGCCTGATCAACGCGATCGACGGGCCGGACAACACGTTGCTGGTTCCAGCCGGCACCAGCTTCGCCACCGCGATCGTCTCGGGGGTGGCCGCACTGGTGCGTGCCAAGTTCCCTGAACTCTCCTCGTACCAGATCATGCAGCGGTTGATCCGCACGGCCAGGCCGCCCGCGCGTGGCGTCGACAATCAGGTCGGTTACGGTGTGGTCGACCCGGTCGCAGCATTGACATGGGATGTCCCGCAAGGGCCGCCCCAGGCACCCAAACAACTTTCGGCGCCGCTGTCGCTGCCGAAGGCGCCCGCCCCGCGCAACATGGCGCCGGTGTGGGTGGCCACCGGGGGCTTGGCTGCGGCATTACTGATAGGCGGAGCAGTGTTCGGTACAGCGTCATTGATGCGACGATCGCGGAAACAACGATGAAGGCACAGCGCAAGTTGGGGTTGTCGTTGTCCTGGCCGCGTCTGACTACGGTGTTCCTGGTTGACGTGCTCATCCTGGTGCTCGCCAGCCACGCCCCGGATTCGTGGCAGGGCGAGAACCGGGTGGCGTGGTGGGTCGGCGTCGGCGTCGCGGCCGTTGTGACGCTGCTGTCGATCGTCAGATATCACGGCATCACGGTGGCCTCGGGTATGGCTGCCTGGCTGTGGGATTGGTCCGCCGACCCCGGTACCGCACTGGGTGCCGGGTGCACGCCGGCCACCGACCTCAAGCGCCGATTCGGCCGCGACACGGTGGGGGTGCGCGAGTATCGCGGCCAACTGGTCGCCGTCGTCGAGGTCGACGGGGGCGACGGCGACCCATCGGGCCGGCATCGCCACCGCGCCGCATCGGCGGGATCGGCGCCGTTCCTGCCGGTGGCCGCGGTCGCAGATGGGTTGCGCCAGTTCGACATCCATCTTGACGGCATTGACATCGTGTCCGTGCAGGTACGTGGTGGTGCCGCAGCCGCCAAGGCCTCGGCCTCGCTGGAGGAGTGGCAGCCGGAAGGCTGGGAGGCGAACGAAGGCGCGGGCGATCGGCCCGGTGCCGACCGCCGCCGCACCTGGTTGGTGCTGCGGATGAACCCGCAACGCAATGTGGCTGCCGTGGTGTGCCGTGACTCGTTGGCATCGACGTTGGTGGCCGCCACCGAGCGGCTGGTTCAGGACCTGGATGGGCAAACATGTTCGGCCCGTCCACTGACCGCCGATGAGCTGGCCGAGGTCGACTCCGCGGTGCTGGCCGACCTGGAGCCGACGTGGAGCCGGCCCGGATGGCGACACCTGAAGCACTTCAACGGCTTTGTGACCAGTTTCTGGGTGACACCGTCCGATATCGACTCCCAGACGCTGGAAAATCTGTGGCTGTCGGAGGCCCCCGAGGTGGGCGCAACCGTGCTCACCATGCGGCTGACCACGCGGGCGCGGCGGCCTCAGTTGTCGGCGTTCGTGCGCTACCACAGCGAAGGCCGGCTACCCAGGGACCTCACGGCGGGGCTCAACCGCCTGACCGGACGCCAGCTGGCCGCGGTCCGTGCCAGCCTGCCGGCACCTTCGTCCCGTCCCCCTCTGGTCGTGCCGAGCCGCGACCTACGCGATCACGACGAGCTGGAGTTGCCAGTAGGTCACGAACCGGAGCACGCCACCAGCTCTGCACCGCAATGACCCGCGCGCAGTCAAATGCCGAAGATGCCAGAAACGCTATGGTTGCCGGTTTGCTGGCATCTGGAATCTCGGTAAATGGACTGCAACCGAGTCATAACCCGCAGGTCGCGGCGCAGATGTTCACCACCGCCAGCACGCGCGATCCAGGAATGTGCGACGCCTGGCTGGCGCGGATACTCGCTGGTGACCAGAGCATCGAGGTGCTCGCCGGCGCATGGGCGGCGGTAAGGACCTTCGGATGGGAAACCCGCCGGCTCGGCGTCACCGACCTGCAGTTCCGTCCCGAGGTGTCCGACGGTTTGTTTCTGCGCCTGGCAGTTACCAGTGTCGACTCGCTGGCCTGTGCGTATGCCGCGGTGCTCGCCGAGAACAAGCGCTACCGGGAAGCGGCTGAGCTACTCGACTCGACCGACCCGCGGCATCCCTTCGACACCGAGCTGGTGACCTACGTGCGCGGGGTTCTTTACTTCCGCACCAAACGGTGGCCGGACGTACTGGCGCAGTTCCCGGAAGCCACGCCGTGGCGGCACCCCGAATTGAAGGCGGCGGGGGCGGCGATGGCCACCACCGCGCTGGCGTCGCTCGGGGTGTTCGAGGAAGCCTTCCGGCGCGGGCAGGACGCCATCGAGGGCGACCGGGTTCCGGGCGCGGCCAACATCGCCCTGTACACCCAGGGCATGTGTCTGCGGCACGTGGGGCGCGAGGAAGAAGCCGTCGAATTGTTGCGCCGCGTGTATTCGCGCGACGCGAAGTTCACCCCGGCCCGCGAAGCCCTGGACAACCCGAATTTCCGGCTGGTCTTGACCGACCCGGAAACGATCGAGGCGCGCACGGATCCGTGGGATCCGGACAGCGCACCGTCGCGCGCTCAGGCCGAGGCCGCCCGCCATGCCGAGGACGCCGCGAAGTACCTCGCCCAAGGCGACGCCGAACTCAACGCAATGCTCGGCATGGAGCAGGCCAAACGCGAAATCAAGCTCATCAAGTCGACCACCAAGGTGAACCTGGCGCGCGCCAAGATGGGGCTTCCCGTTCCGGTGACTTCGCGCCACACCTTGTTGCTGGGGCCGCCCGGTACGGGCAAGACATCGGTCGCACGCGCGTTCACCAAGCAGCTGTGCGGACTGACCGTGCTGCGCAAGCCGCTGGTCGTGGAGACCAGTCGCACCAAGCTGTTGGGCCGCTACATGGCCGATGCCGAGAAGAACGCCGAAGAGATGCTCGAAGGCGCGTTGGGTGGCGCGGTCTTCTTCGATGAGATGCACACCCTGCACGAGAAGGGTTACTCCCAGGGCGACCCGTACGGCAACGCGATCATCAACACCCTGTTGCTGTACATGGAGAACCACCGCGACGAGCTGGTGGTGTTCGGCGCCGGATATGCCAAGGCCATGGAAAAGATGCTTGAGGTGAATCAGGGTCTGCGGCGGCGCTTTTCGACCGTCATCGAGTTTTTCAGCTATACGCCGGACGAACTGGTCGCGCTGACCGTGCTGATGGGCCGGGAGAACGAAGACGTCATCACCGAGGACGAAGCCTCGGTGTTGCTGCCGTCCTACACCAAGTTCTACAACGATGAGACGTTCTCCGAGGAGGGCGACCTGATCCGCGGCATCGACATGCTCGGTAACGCCGGCTTCGTCCGCAACGTGGTGGAGAAGGCGCGCGACCACCGCAGTTTCCGCCTCGACGACGAAGACCTCGATGCGGTACTCAACAGTGACCTCACCGAGTTCAGCGAAGCTCAGATGCGCCGGTTCCGCGAGCTGACGCGTGAGGACCTCGCCGAAGGCCTCCGCGCTGCGGTGGCGGAGGAGAAGAAGAGCAAGTAGCGCAACGGCGGCCTGCGACTGCTGAACCGCGGTTCTGTCGGCGCGGCACGCCGAATGGGTTGTGCCTATTGCCCCGCCGCTGAAGCTTTGGCCGGATACGCTGTGTGCAACTCGAGCTAGGACGAGAGGGGTAGGCGCCCGCACACGGTGGCGCTCCCGTGTGCCCCGACGGTGACGGGAGGTGGGGCCGCACTGATCCAACCGACAACGTCTGTACCAACTCGATGACCATTTCTCCCGATCCGGTCACGGCGCTTTCCCGCCGTCGGAATCGGGTGGCGCATATATCCGGACGCACGGTGCCCACGGCTTCACTTACCATGTCGCCCGCGTTATCGGCAGCACCCCGACACCACCTCAGCGGCCAAGTCCCGTAGCTGGGTCGGACTGTCCCCACTAGGAGAAGTCCGATGTCTTTGTCTAGAATCGCTTGCGCTGCAACATATTCCGCTATCTACCTCGTCACCGTGATCGGCTGAGGAGGTGGTTGCAATGGATTTTGGCGCATTACCACCGGAAATCAACTCGCTACGCATGTACTCCGGGCCCGGGTCGGCACCGATGCTGGCCGCCGTAGCGGCCTGGGAGCGACTGGCCACCGAACTGCAGTCGACGGCCGCCGGGTACGACACAGTGCTCTCGATACTGACCGACGAAGGTTGGCTGGGGCCGGCGTCGGAAGCCATGCTGGCTGCAATCACGCCGTATCTCACCTGGATGACCCTGACCGGGGTGAAGGCCGAACAGGCTGCCACGCAGGCGGCAGCCGCGGCCGGAGCCTACGAAGCGGCATACGCCATGACGGTGCCCCCACCGGTCGTCACCGCCAACCGGGCCGAATTGCAACTGCTGGTGGCAACCAATCTGATCGGTCAGAACACGGCAGCGATCGCGTCGAATGAAGCCGCCTATGGCGAGATGTGGGCCCAGGATGCGGCGGCGATGTACGGCTATGCCACTAATTCGGCGGCGGCGTCGACGCTGACGCCGTTCATCGCGCCGCCACAGGTCACCGATCCGGCCGGACAGGTCGGCCAGGCGACCGCGGTCACCCAGGCGGCCGGCACCGCGGTGGGCACCGTGACTCAATCAGGGCTCTCGCAACTGATGTCGTCGGTGCCGTCGACCCTGCAAGGTCTTTCCGCACCTGCGGCGGGGCTCGACGCCATTCCGGGCTCCGGATTGCTCGCCGACCTGCTGAACTTCCTGGACGGCAACGACGGAAACCCGTACGGGATCTTCCTGAACTCCAGCCTGGTGAACGGCTTCGTGTCAGCCGGATATATCAGCCCGGTCCTCGCAGCGCCCGCGGTCTTTGCGGGGTTGGCGGACATCAACGCGGTGGCCCTCGGGGCACAGCAGTCGGCGATACCCCCGATGGGCTCCGGCGAGGGAAACGCTGGCTGGATACCGGCGGGGTCACCGGCCAACCCCACCAACCTCCCGCCGTTGATGGATGTGGCCGAGGCCTCGTTCACCACGGGCGGCGGGGTTACCGCTGGGACGAATCAAGCGGCACTGGTGGGACGGATGTCGGTGCCGCAGAGCTGGACGGCGGCGACGTCAGTGGTGAATCACGCGGGTACTGCGGACCCGGGCGGCGGCTGGACCAGTACCGCCATTACTCCGCAGGCTGCGGCTGGTATGCCCGGCATCCCTGGCATGCCTGCTCCCGGCATGTACGGCCACAGCTTCGGCAATCCGCCGCGCTACGGATTCCGGCCGACGATCATGGGGCGCCCGCCGGCCGCTGGATGACAGGAGGGAGACCACCGCGGGTGATCGGTTCCGCTTGTATGCGGCTACCGACGCCGACAACGCGACCACGGTTGGTGAAAGGAGGTGCTGATATTGGATTTCGGAGCACTCCCGCCTGAGATCAACTCGCTGCGAATGTATTCCGGGCCTGGCTCAGCGCCGCTGCTTGCCGCCATGACGGCCTGGGACGGTATCGCCGCCGAATTACGTTTGACCGCAACGGGATACGAGTCGGTGATATCGACATTGGTCAGCGACGGCTGGCTCGGGCCGGCGTCGGCGGCCATGACGGCTGCCGTCGTTCCGTATGTGACATGGATGAACGCGACGGGCCTGCAGGCCGAGCAGACCGCCGGTCAGGCCGCAGCCGCCGCGGCGGCATTCGACGCGGCGTTCGCGATGACCGTGCCTCCAGCTGTCGTTGCCGCCAACCGGGCACGACTGCTGATGCTGGTGGCCACCAACTTCCTGGGCCTCAACACGCCCGCGATCGCGGCGACCGAGGCCGAATACGCTGAGATGTGGGCCCAGGACGCGACCGCGATGTACGTATATGCCGCCAGTGCCGCGGAGGCCGCGACGCTGATGCCGTTCCGCGAACCCGACCAGACCACCAATCCGGCCGGTCCTGCGGGCCAGGCGGCAGCGGTCACCCAAGCCACCGGTTCCGCGACGGGCAGCGCGACACAGTCGGAACTGCCCCAACTGATGTCCGCCGTGCCGGCGAGTTTGCAGCAACTGGCATCCCCGGCGGCGGCGTCACCCTTTGACAACATCCCACAGACCGGGTTGCTCGCCGACATCCTCAATTTCCTGGATGGCAACGACGGCAACCCCTATGGCATCTTTCTGAACTCCACCCTGGTGAACGGGTTCGTGTCAGCCCAGTATGTGTCGCCCATCGTGATCACCCCCGCCGTGACGGACGCGCTGGCCGACGTTGAGGTTGTGGCCGAAGGGGCGTCCGATGCCGCGCCCGTTGCCGCGTCTGCCGAGGCCGGCCTGACTGGGGCTCAGTCAGGCGCCGGAGGCGTGAGCGCCGGCGCCGACCAAGCAGCGTTCGTCGGACGGCTGTCGGTGCCGCCGAGTTGGACTGCGGCCGCCGAGGTGGCCGGCCACGGCGCCATCGCAATTCCCGCCGGCGGTTCGACGAGCACCGTGGCGGTCCCTGCCGCGGCCGGAACACCCGGAGTGCCCGGCATGCCCGCGCCAGGCGCCTACGCACGCAGCTGGGGCAATGGCCCTCGGTACGGGTTCAAGCTGACGATCATGCCGCGGCCGGTGGCCGCGGGCTAGCCCCACGCGCGCGGAACGCATTAATTGTCATCGTGTCGAACAATAATTCGGCGCCCGAATTGTCACGAAATCCGGAAATGTAGACCGGTGAGTTGACTCTCATCGTTTCGAGTGCCACGATAACTTTGCATGCACCTCGCTAGGTGAGGCGTCTGCACGGACACAGGCCACTGACCTCGAACGTCGAAAGACGCCCAGGGTCAGGACAGCTCTTCCCGGCTTAAGGGTTGAGCCCAAGTGGCTTCCGGCTCCGGCCGGATACGCCGTGTGGTGCCAAAGCTCTGTCGAGAGGGGTGCTGGCCCAGCGGTTTTCCCGCTGGTCTCATCTCCGTGGCATGCGCCCGGCACCCCCGTGTGCCCCGGCCCTGAGGAGGTGAGAGCGGAGTGAGTCCCGACGACAGTCCCTATCCGAGATCGACGACCATTTCGTTTCGATCCGACCCGGGCACTATTTTCACAATTTGAGTCGGAATTTCCGATAATCGCCTGCGCGCATTGGGTTCGCGGCTGCGTGTAATTCGTGCGCGCAATATAGCGCTACATAAATTGCGATGAGTGCTGTCCGAAATCGGATCCGTCCTGCCGGAAAACCGAGCCAGTTAAGGAGGCGACCGATGACTGCCGTACTGGACTTTGCAGCGTTGCCGCCCGAAATCAACTCCGCGCGGATGTACACCGGGGCGGGATCCGGACCGATGCTGGCCGCAGCATCGGCCTGGAACGGGTTGGCTGCGGAGTTACGGGCCACCGCCTTCTCGTACGACGCGGTGCTCTCGGCGTTGACCTGCGAGGAGTGGTTTGGCCCCGCGGCGGCGTCCATGGCCGCGGCGGCCATGCCGCACGTGGCATGGATGAGTGCGACCGCCGCGCAGGCCGAGCAGACCGCCGCGCAAGCCGAGGCCGCCGCGGGCGCGTTCGAAGCGGCGTTTGCCGCGACGGTGCCGCCGCCGCTCATCGCGGCCAACCGAGCCCAATTGGCGGCGCTGGTCGCCACCAATGTCCTGGGGCAGAACACTCCCGCGATCGCGGCGACCGAGGCGCAGTACTTCCAGATGTGGGCCCAGGATGCGGCGGCCATGTACGGCTACGCCGGCTCATCGGCCGCGGCCGCTGAGTTGAGCCCATTCGTCGAGACCGCAGGAGGCCACCAACCCCAGCGGCCTGGCCGCACAGGCGGTGGCGGTCGGCCAGGCGTCCGGTACCTCGGGTCAGCAGAGCGCGCTCTCGCAACTGATTTCGGCGGTGCCGAGCGCACTGCAGGGACTCGCCGGAGCCAATGGGCCGGTGGGACAGAGCTTCTGGGCCGATTGGGGACCAAACGCCAATGTATGGAACACGGTTGCGTCAAGTGGGTTGATGGTGCCCGGCAGCACGTTCGGCCCCTTCCTGGGCATGCTGAGCGGCGGCGCCGCGGCCGATGCCGCGGAGGGCGCGGTGAGCGCGGCGGGTAACGCGGTCTCCGGCTCCCTGGGGCCCACCGGCGGCCTGTCCGGCATCGTGTCTGCCGGTGTGGGCAACGCGGGTGCCGTCGGCAAGCTGTCGGTGCCACCGGCCTGGACGGCGGCCACCCCGCTGACAGGTCCGCTGCACTCCGCGTTGGGTGGTACCCCTATGGTCGCCCCGCCGCCGGCGGGAGCACCCGGAATGCCCGGCGTCCCGCTGGGCAGCGTCGCCGGGCAACCCTACGGCCGGGCCGTCCCCCAGTACGGTTTCCGCCCGATCGTCGTCGCACGACCACCCGCCGCCGGATAGGAACCCCGATCCCTCTGCCCGCTCGGGGCATCGACTCCGCGGCGGCCGGATTGACCTGCGACCGCAGTCCTTTCAGGAAACCGTCAGGAAAGGGGCAGTCCCGTTACAGGTGTTTTCACCTAACGTTCCCTAACGTCTTACCTAGGTTATTCCTAATGTTAGGAGAACAGGTGATGACGGTGGCTTGTGCATCAGGCAACGCCGTCCTTCACGACGTGAGTCCGAAGGACGGGGCGGGCTCGGTCGATCGCACGCGCACCACGATGCGGCCGGCCGACGCTCTGCGTCGCAAACGAAAATGGTTGGGGATGACACGCACGACTTGATCGCGAGATATTCGCGTCACACATACAGCACCAGCTCCGGAGTTTCTGGTATAGAGCTGTCGGGCAATCGGATATGCAGATCGCTGCATTGGAAAATACCGACCGTTAACTGCTATTAGCAAACTTTAGAGCGTTGCTGCTTCTTTATTACGAGATACTATGAGCTGCATGTTTACTTTTTTTGTGTTATAGCTGGACGGACTTTGTCACACACGGTCACCAACTGGAGAGAGCTCTTGTTTACTTTTCGATTACATGCCGGGAACGCCTGGAAAATAAATCTGAATAACCATTATGTTCAATCGGACAGGAGGGTCTGATAACGGGGGGGCATAACACGCTTGCAAAACCGTTTCAGTCAGGGCGTGATGGTCGCCTGTCGTCAAATATCCGGGCGGCCATCGAGGGGATAAGAGGTAACACCTATGGATTACGGGGCGCTGCCACCTGAGATCAACTCCGGTCGCATGTATACCGGGCCGGGAGCTGGGCCGATGCTGGCCGCAGCGGCCGCCTGGGATGCACTGGGAGCCGAATTGCATTCCACCGCAGCCTCTTACGCGGCCGCGATCGAGAACCTCACCGTTGGAACCTGGCAGGGTCCGACCGCGATCGCCATGGCCGCCGCGGTCGGGCCCTACGTGTCATGGATCTCCGCCACCGCCGCCCTGGCCGATCAAGCGGCGGCGCAAGCCAACATCGCCGTGAGCGCGTACGAAACCGCTTTTGCGGCAACGGTTCCGCCGCCGGTAATCGCCGCCAACCGGGCGCTGCTGCTGTCTTTGATCGCCACGAATATTCTCGGCCAGAACACGCCGGCCATCGCCGCTACCGAGGCGCAGTATCTGGAGATGTGGGCTCAAGATGCCGTCGCGATGTACGGGTACGCCGGATCTTCCTCGGCTGCAACACAATTGACGCCGTTCACTGAGCCGCCACAAACCACCAACACCGCGGCGGCGCCCCTGCAGGCGGCGGCGGTATCGCAGGCCACCGGCGCCTCGACCGGATCGGATGTGGCGACTCAGCTGTCCCACCTGGTCACTTCCGTACCGACCGCGTTGCAAAGTCTCGGGACTACCGTCGCGGCGGCGCCGTCGACGGGTTCCACGTCGCTACTGCAGGGACTCGCCTTGCCGCAAATCGCCTCAGCGTCGCTGCCACCTTGGCTTTCGTCGAATCTGGCGAACTGGAACACCATCATGGGGACCCTCACCGGACCGTACTCCCTGCAGGGTCTGAGTTCCATCCCCGGTGGTCCGTTCCTGTCCTTCGGGCAGGTCTACTCCTACGGCCAGAACGGCCAGGGGGTGGCATCCTTCTTCGCGTCCCCACAGCCGATCACCGGGGCACTGGCCCCGATCGCGCAGTCGATTACGCCGCACCTGTCCAGCGTGGGATCGGTTGGCGGGGCGGCCTCAGGGGCGATGGGACGCGCGGCCCTGGTGGGGAGCTTGTCGGTGCCGCAGGGGTGGACCACCGCAGCTCCGGCCATCAGGACGGTCGCAGCGACGCTGTCCGCCAATTTGGCGGCGGCTCCCGCGGCCGCGCTGACCGGTGAATCCAGCGTCTTCGGGCAGATGGCGCTATCAAGCCTGGCGGGACGCGCTCTGGCGGCCACCACGGCAACCTCGGGAAGCGGCGGCGCGGCGGCGGCATCACTGGGTGGCGTGGTGGCGGAAGCCGATCCCGCCGCGGCCATGATCTTCGTCCTGCCGGCGCTGGAGGAATGACCGCCATGGTTCCGGTAGGGACGAATCAGATTCCGGCACAAACGATCCAAACGTGTTCTCGGAGCAGGGGGTAGACCGACATGTTCTACGCAGCATTTCCGCCGGAGATCAACTCAGGCCGGATGTACAGCGGTCCGGGCGCGGGACCCATGCTGGCGGCCGCCGCGGCCTGGAACGCACTTGCCGCCGAACTGCAGTCCACCGCAGCGTCATATATGGCGGTGATTTCCAGCCTGACCAGCGGACCATGGGTCGGCCCCTCGGCGACGGCCATGGCGGCAGCGGCAATGCCATATGTGACCTGGCTCAACGCTACCGCCGCACAGGCCGGGCAAGCGGCGACCCAGGGGACCGCGGCGGCAGCCGCGTATGAGACAGCGTTCGCTGCGCATGTGCCGCCGGAGGAGATCGCGGCCAACCGCACCCAATTGGCTTCGCTGATGGCTACCAACCTCTTTGGGCAGAACACCGCGGCGATTGCTGCGACCGAGGCGCAGTACGGCGAAATGTGGGCTCAGGATACGCTCGCCATGGACACCTACGCCGGTTCGTCGGCTGCCGCGACCCAGATCACGCCGTTTACCGAGCCCCCGCAGATTGTCAATGCGGGCGGACTCGTCAACCAGGCCGTCGCTGCCGCCCAATCGGCCGGCACATCGAGCGGTAGTGTCGCGCAGTCGATTCTGGGTGCGGGTGACCCTGTCTCAGAGTTGTTGCAGGCGCTCACGAACCTGAGCACCGACTACACCGCCACTATCAACGGACTGCTGAACGGACTGTTCGGGTCGGCCGGGGCGTCGACGTACACGTCGCTGTACACGGCCCTCAAAGTGCCGCTGGGCTTTACCACCCAGTTCAACGACATCGGACTGCTGATCAACCTTCCCGTATCGCAGTTCCTCAAGTTCGGTCCGCACTCGGCGGCGGGGTTGGCCGAGCTCCCGAAAGACGCGCTCGGCGGGGGGCTCGCGGCGCCTCACTGGGGGCGGGGTTGGCTGACTGGTGCCACGGCAGCAGAGCCGAGCGCGAACTTCGGACGCGGCACCCTGGTGGGAGCCTTGACGGTTCCGCCGAGTTGGGCCGCGAACACGCCCGCCATCCGGACGGTCGCCGCCGCTTTGTCGGCGGCCGGCCCCGAAGCCGTGCCAGCCGCCGAACTAGGCCAGGGCGGCCTGCTCAGCTCGATGTCGCTGGCGGGTATGACCGGGGCCGCCCTGGGGGCCGGGGCGCCCGGACCGCTGGCACGAGCGGGTACGCGGAGCCGCCTCACGCCGGTCAAGGACCTCAAAGATCTCAAGTCGCCGGAGATGCTCAAGCGCATGGTCGCCCAGATATCGGAACGGCCGGACAGCGTCCAGCACCACACGGTCGATCAGGAAGGTCTTGACAGCCTGCTGGAACAACTGGCCAAGAAACCCGGGATCCACGCTGTGCACCTGTCGAAGGGCGACAAGCCCTCGGTGGTGCCGTCGGATGCGCAGTTGGGCTAGCGGGCGAGGCAAAAAAGAACGTCTCAAAGGGCAAGAAAGGTATCGACATGAGGCTGCTTCTCGCGCTGATCATCGGAGTGTGTACCACGATCGGCTTCGCCGCCCCGGCGAACGCCGATCCAGACCAGGGCGCAGGGGACGACGCAGCGTTCCTCGCGGCTCTGCACTCGGCCGATATCGGCTATAACTCGCCGGCCCAAGCCGTCGGCTCCGCTCAAGCCGTGTGCACATGTTTGAACAATGGCGAGTCGGGTTTGGAGCTCGTCCACGACGTGCAGACCCACAATCCGGCTTTCAATCTGGACGCCGCTGCTGAGTTCGCGGTGATCTCGTCGAAGTATTACTGCCCGCAACAGCTCTCGAAGAGTTGACGCTTTCCCGCCCCTTCACTGTTGCAATAACCGGTTATTCCGTGCTGCTGAAAGTGGCTGTTCAGCCGCTCGGTTCCCAGCGCCCCTAGCTGCGCGACCACGTCCTCCGACGCGGCAACCTCGGCGCCCCCAATTGTAAAAACGTGCAATCGCGCGGAGTGTCATTGGGGCATCTGGTGGAGTTCATATGAGATCGGCCGGACCTGCCCGCAGAACGCGGCACCGGCGATTACCATGGCGCCCACAATGGGGACCGGAGGGAATAGATGGACTTCGGGGCGTTGCCGCCGGAAATCAACTCCGGCCGGATGTATACAGGGGCGGGATCTGGTCCGATGCTGGCTGCCACGGCGGCATGGGATGCTCTGGCTGCCGAGTTGCATGCCACCGCGGCGGCCTACGCCTCGACGATCGAGGGTGTGACCGTCGGAGCTTGGCACGGCCCGGCCGCCGTGTCGATGTTGGCCGCGGCCGCGCCGTTCGTGGCATGGCTGACCGCGACCGGTACCCAGGCGGAGCAGGCGGCAGCGCAGGCTAAAGCTCGCTGCGGGCGCTTACGAGGCAGCATTCGCGGCGACGGTGCCGCCGCCGGTCATCGAGGCCAACCGCAGCCTGCTGATGGCGCTGATCGCCACCAATCTGCTCGGCCAGAACACCTCCGCGATCGCTGCCACCGAAGCGTTGTACGCGGAGATGTGGGCCCAGGACGCCGCCGCAATGTACGCGTATGCCGGATCTTCAGCCGCCGCAACTGAGACTGACGCCATTCACCGAGCCGCCGGAGACCACCGATCCGGCGGGCATGGCCAGGCAGTCCGCGGCAGTCGCCGATGCTGTCGGCGCCTCGGAGATCCAGTCACAGTTGGCCCAGCTGATGAACGTCGTCCCCAATGCGCTGCAGACTGTGGGTCCGGCGGCTGCCGCGCCGGCGGCGTCGACACCGGTGGGATCGCTGATCGAGGCGATCAACCCATTCGTCGTAGCTGTGCGGCCCTTCTTCGCTGCCATCTCCGGCGCTTACAGCCCCATTGCGGGGATTGTCCTGGGCGGTGGTTGGTGGCTGTTCGCCCTGCAGATCCTCGGCTTGTCGCAGAACGCGCCGGGGGTCGCCTCGCTGCTGAGCACCGGCGGAAAGCCGCTCGCCGGCCTGTCGCCGCTACGCGGGGGGTACGTGGCATCGGTGGCGCCCGGGAGTGGCTTGGCAGGGTCGATGGGGCATTCCACCCTGGTCGGATCGCTTTCGGTACCCCAAGGCTGGGTGACGGCCGCTCCCGTTATGAGGACGATGGCGTCCGTACTGCCCGGCGCCAGCCCCGCTGCTCTGGCGGCGGCTGCACCCGCAGCCGCCGAGGGCGGCTTGTTCGGCGAGATGGCCATGGCGAGCCTCGCCGGACGCGCGCTGGCCGGCGCCACTGTGCGGACGGTCGGTAACGGCGCCGCAGGTGCCACGGGCGGTGCGGCGGCAGCAGACGATGTCGCTGCCACGGCGACGATCATCGTGATACCGGCGGACTGATCGATGACGTCCGCAGCAGAAAGGCCGGGGCTATGAGTTTCGCGGTACGCCCGCCGGAGATCATCTCCAGCCAGATGTACACCGGCCCAGGGGCGGGCTCGATGCTTGCCGCGGCTACGGCCTGGGAGTCGTTGGCAACCGAGTTGCAATCCACGGCCGCGTCGTACGCGGTGATCGTCGACGGTCTGGCCAACGAGTCGTGGACCGGTCCGTCGGCAGCGGCCATGGCGGCGGCGGCGGCGCCCTACGTGGCGTGGATGTCGGCTACCTCGGCGCAGGCCAAGGCGGCGGCCGACCAGGCGAAGGCGGCGGTGAGCGCCTACGAGGCGGCTTTCGCCGCAGTGGTGCCGCCGACGGAGATCGCGGTCAACCGCAGCCAGTTGGCGTTACTGGTGGCAACGAACATTTTCGGGCAGAACACCGGTGCGATCGCTGCCCTCGAGGCGCAGTACGGGCAAATGTGGGCCCAGGACACTTCGGCGATGTTCGGGTATGCCAGTTCATCGGCGGCCGCTGCCAGGCTGACGCCGTACACCGAGCCACCGCAGGTCACCAATGCTGCGGGACTCACCAGCCAACAGGCAGCGGTCGGACAGGCCAGCGGCCTGGCCGCCGGCACCGCGGCCGCGACGGCGGCGCCGACAGCGGCACCGATCTTCCCGTTCGACATCGTCCTGCAGGTTCTGCAGGCTCTCGGCGGTGCCGGCACCACCTACATTCAAACCATGGGCCAGCTTCTCAATGCCCTCACCGGGACCCCGTTGGCGGCCTCTACCTGGGAGAACACCTTCGGAATCATCGCCGACATAGGCCGGTTCAGCACGGTGGCCAACGACGCTATGAGCGGGCCCAACTTGGGCATGACCGAGTTCAAGGTGTTCTGGAAACCCCCGCTCGAAGACATCCCGAAGTCGGCCCTGGGGGCGGGGCTGGGGATGGCCCCGACCGCGGGTCTGACCAGCGCGACATCGGCAAGCGTGGGCGAGGCCAATGTGGTGGGGAAGTTGTCGGTGCCGCCCAGCTGGGCCTCGGCCACCCCGGCCATCCGGATGGTCTCCAACGTGTTGCCGGCCACCAGCGTCGCCGCAGCGCCCGCGGCAGAGATTCCGGCCGACCTCGTCAACCAGATGGCTCTCGGGAGCTTGACCGGTGGCGCCGCGGGCAGCGTCGGCGCCCAGGTCTACAGCGGCAGCGGTGCTCGAGCGCGCGCCAATGGTCGGAATGGCCCGGTCGAACCGGTCAAGCTGGACAGCGTCATCGCAAAGCTGCAGCAGGAGCCTGAGGCGGTGCAACATTGGAACGTCGACAAGGCCGGACTCGACGGTCTCCTCGAACGGCTGTCGAAAAAGCCTGGCATCCATGCCGTACACGTCTCCAATGGCGACAAGCCCAAGATCATGCTGCCCGACGCGCAGTGAGGTGGTTGTTGAGACTCCTGTCAGCGGTCCTCGCCGCCGCCGCGATGCTCGCTTTCGCGGTTCCCGCGCAGGGCGACCCCGGAGACCCGGCGAATCAAGACGCCGCGTTTCTTGCTGCCCTCAACAACGCCGGCATCACGGTTCCCAATCCACCTCAGGCCATCGCGTCCGCCCAAGCCGTGTGCGGGTTGATGCGCAACGGTGAAACCGGTCTACAAGTTCTGACCGACGTACGGAAGCAGAACCCCGGGCTGACCCTGGACGGCGCGGCCCTGTTCACGGCCATCGCATCGAACACATATTGTCCCGAGCATCTGGGCCAATCAGAGGGCGGCTATTTCTAGCGGGAACCCGGTTTGCCTGGCCGCCACCTCGTGTTAACCCGTCTCTGATTGGCTGCTGCATCGGTTCCGACAGGGGGGTGGCGCGGTGCACACGCTGAGCATTGCCGACTTCGCGCTCCGCCTGGCCGTCGGGGTGGGGTGCGGCGCGCTGATCGGGCTGGAGCGGCAGTGGCGGGCCCGGATGGCCGGTCTGCGCACCAACGCACTCGTGGCGACCGGCGCCACGCTGTTCGTGCTGTACGCCGCCGCCACCGAGGACAGCAGCCCCACCCGGGTCGCGTCTTACGTGGTGTCGGGCATCGGATTCCTCGGCGGCGGGGTGATCCTGCGCGAGGGAGCCAATGTCCGCGGACTCAACACCGCCGCCACCCTGTGGTGCTCGGCCGCCGTGGGTGTGCTGGCCGCCTCCGGTCACCTGGTCTTCGCCCTGATCGCCACCGGCACGGTCGTCGCGATCCATCTGCTGGGACGCCCCGCTGGGCCGGCTCATCGACCACGACAACTCCGGCGACGAGGACGAGGGACTCGAGCCCTACCAGCTCCAGGTGCGTCTGTCGCCCCAAGTCAGCGAAGTATGCGCGCGCCCAGATCGTGCAGCACACCGGCAACAACGACATCATCCTGCGCGGCATCCACACCGGGCAAGCCGAGGACAACGTCGCATTGACCGCGCACGTGCTGCTGGGCGGTCATTCCGCGGCCAAGCTGGAGCGGCTGGTCGCCGAATTGTCGCTGCAGCCCGGCATTTACGCGGTGCACTGGTACGCCGGCGACCAGAGCAGCCCGATACTGCCCGCCGGCCAGCCCGACTGATCAGGGTCGGGCCTGCAGCTCGGGTGCGGCGGCGGCCAGCAGGTCTGCGCGACTGGCGGTCAGGGGCGGATAAATCCGCTTGGTGTTGATGGTCTGCTTGGTGGTCTTGGCCTGCTCGCCTTGTGCCACCACGATCCGATCCCAGCCCTCGGTGTACACCGCACCCGCCGGTCCGAGATCGAGAACCGTGACATACCAAGGGATCCGAAGCGCCAGCAATGGCTCGCCGAACAGGTCGCCGATGACGTTGTAGCCCGCGTACCGGCCCATCGGTCGACCATGCTGACACGACATCACCGACCCGTGCTCGTCATCCATCCGGGCCGCGGCCACATCGCCGGCGGCGAACACCGCCGGCACCCCGATCACCCGCAGATAGTCATCGACCGCAACGCGCCCTAACCGGTCACGGACGACCGGCAACTGTTCGGTCAGCGCACTGGCCCGCATCCCGGCACACCACACCACGGTGGCGGTGTCCACCTGCTCACCCGAGGTCAGTGTCACACCGGCCGGGCCCACGGCGGTCACACCGACGCCGGTGCGGACCTCAACACCGTTGTCCGACAACGCTTTCTCGATCACCGGTCGCGCCGAGGCGCCCATGTCGGAGCCGACCAGACGGTTGTGGTCCACCAGCACCACCCGGGGTGTCATACCCAACTCACGCAACCGGTGCGGCAGCTCGCAGGCGGTTTCGATCCCGGTCAGCCCGGCCCCGACCACCACCACGGTGGCCACCGGCGACCCGCCGGCCAGGGACTGCAGGTGGTGGCGCAGGCGCATGGCGCCGTCGTAGGTGTCGACGTCGAAACCGAACTCGCGCAACCCCGGAAGGTCGGGCTTGTTCACCCGGCTACCCGTCGCGAGGACCAGGCGGTCGTAGCCGTAGGTCGCGCCGGTCGACGTGGTGACAGTGCGGGCGTCGGAGTCGATGCGCGTTACTTCGGCGGTGACATGCCCGACGCCGACGGGGTCGAGCAGCTCGGCCAGCGGGATGCGACACGCGCTCAGGTCGTCCTCGTAGTTGCGCACCCGGATGTCGTGGAACGGCTGGGCGCTCAACACCGTGACGTCGACCGTCCCCGCCGGGACAGCGAGCTCGTCGAGGCGTCGCGCCGCACCCAACGCGGCCCACAGCCCCGCAAAGCCGGAGCCGATCAGCAGGACTCGGGTCAATCCGACAGCACGTCGCGGATCTGGCCCAGCGTCACTCTGGCCTTGTGTCCGGGAAGGAGCATCCACGTGTGCATGCCTCCTTCGAGTTCGTACCAGCCGATGTCGAGGCCTTCGGCCGTCGCGCGCCTGCGGAAGGCGCGCGCGTCGGGATTGAGTACATCATGGGTTCCGGTGAATACCGTCAGTCTCGGCAGGCCGTCCAGCGGTCCCACGCTCGGGCTGAGCAGGGGAGTGTCGAGCGGATCCCCACCCGCGTAGCGGATACCGGCGGCACGCAGATCGTCCAGGTTGAGGAAGGGGTCGATCTTGGCGACGCTCGGCACATCGGGGTCCGGCAGCCCGAGGTGCATCCATGGGGACAGCAGCAAGGCGTCGGTCGGCTGCGGCAAGCCGGCGTCGCGCACGGCATGGCACAGGGCGAAGGCCATCCCGCCACCAGCCGAATCTCCCATGAAGGCAATCGAATTCGGATCCCGGGTGTCCAGGATCCGGCGGTAGAGCTGCAGCAGGAAGGGGAACACCTGCCGGTAGTTGTGTTCTGGGGCGATCGGGTAGATCGGCACCGTGATCGTGCGCTGCAGCAAGGTGGCCAGCCGCGCGATGGCCGGCCAGTGGAAATGCGGCAGCAGATCCAGCACGTAAGCGCCGCCGTGCAGATAGATCAGGTGGCCGTTGTGTGCGCGGGAGCCGACGTGACGAGGGCTGACCTGGTAGACGGGACGACCGTTGAGATCGTCACGAACCACATCGACCTTGTTCAGCACCAACTTGGACGGTCGCCCGCTGTAGGGCAGTCGGGGGTTGGCGGCCCAGGTCGCCAACTTCGCCGGCGGGAACATCCGATTGCGGACGCCTGACGCGCGGAGCAGGCGCTGAGTCACGTGCGGTTTGCGCACCGGGCGCACCATGGTTCTCACTGGTGCCAACCAGGGCACAACTGCGCGCGAGCCGACCGCGGTATCAGTAATCTGTCTTCTGTGAGTGCTATGACGGGCTTCTTTGCGGGTTTTTCGGGGCTACCCGCGCAGCTGCGGGATCCGGTGCTGTTTGCCATACCCTTCTTCCTCTTGCTGTTGACCCTGGAGTGGACGGCGGCCCGCAAGCTGGAGAAGCTTGACGCCGCTGCTGCAAAGAACCCGCCGAAGGACCGGCCGTCGTCCGGCGCCTACCTCACCCGGGATTCCATGGCGAGCATCTCGATGGGTCTGGTGTCGATAGCCACGACTGCCGCCTGGAAGACCTTGGCGCTGTTCGGGTATGCCGCAATCTATGCTTACGTCGCTCCGTGGCACCTCCCTGCGACCAAGTGGTACACCTGGGTCGTCGCGATCGTGGGCGTAGACCTGCTGTACTACGCCTACCACCGCAGCGCCCACCGCATCCGGCTCATCTGGGCTACCCACCAGGCGCATCACTCAAGCCAGTACTACAACCTCGCCACCGCGCTGCGCCAGAAGTGGAACAACAGCGGCGAGATCCTGATGTGGCTGCCGCTGCCGCTGTTGGGGCTCCCGCCGTGGCTGATCTTCTTCAGCTGGTCGCTGAACCTGATCTACCAGTTCTGGGTGCACACCGAGCGCATCGACAAGCTGCCGCGCTGGTACGAGTTCATCTTCAACACTCCGTCGCACCACCGGGTGCACCACGGAATGGACCAGCTGTACCTGGACAAGAACTACGGCGGCATCTTCATCGTCTTCGACCGCATGTTCGGCAGCTTTCAGAAGGAGCTGTTTCGCCCGCACTACGGCCTGACCAAGCAGGTCGACACGTTCAACATCTGGAAACTGCAGACCTACGAGTACGTGGCGATCGCCCGCGACGTCCGGTCGGCGACCCGGCTGCGCGACCGGTTGGGGTACGTGTTCGGCCCGCCCGGGTGGACACCGCGCAAGACCGATCAAGACGAGGCAGTGGCCCCGCTTGCGGCGTCTCGGTAACGCAACGGCCCCGCACCGCGAAAACCTCTACGGGGTTATCAATCCGTAACCTCGATAGGGGAGGTCGGCGCCACGTCGGCCCGAGACGGATCGGAGTCCGATGGTGCGCCGCCCGCTGTTGCGTTCAGTAACCGCATCCCTGATCCTCGTGGCGTCGGTGTCCGGGCTCGCGCCGGCGACCGCCAGCGCGGATCCCACGGTGGTCTATCCAGGCATGGAGATCCACCAGGAAAATCGAGTCTGCACGCTGGGATTCGTCGACGTCCGGATGCACATGGCCTACACCGCCGGCCACTGCCGGGGCGGAGGCGCCGTGACCGACCAGGCCAACAACGTCATCGGCCACATGACGACCTTCCGCGACAACACCCCGACGGGTTCGACGGTGGCCACCGACCAGATGATCGCCGACTACGAAGCGATCGCCCTGGCCGACAACGTGACGGTGAGCAACGTTTTACCGGGCGGACGACAGTTGCGGTCCGGGCCGGGGACGGTGGCGTCCCGGCCAGGCGGTCTGCCATTTCGGCATCATCACCGGTGAGACCTGCGGGACGGTGGAAAGCGTCAACAACGGCTGGTTCACCATGACCAACGGCGTCCAGACCCAGCAGGGCGACTCGGGCGGACCGATCTACCTGCCCGGAGACGGGTCCGGCCAGATCGTCGGGATCTTCAACAGCCTCTGGGGAACCCTGCCCGCGGCGGTGTCCTGGCAGTCGGTCAGCCAACAGGTCCGCGAGGACACGCGGCTTCAACCCCTAGTTCGCCAGCGCGAACACCGGTATCCGGGCGGCGGCGGCGCGCAGCTCCTCGTTGCTTGATTCCGGCGTCACGCCACCTACGTAGCCCTTGACCTGCCAGTACCACCTGTCCAGATAGCGTCTGCAGAATCTCGGGCTTGTCGTCGTCGGCGACCTCGCTGACGGTGGCGCGTCGCCGGCGCCAGCGTGGCCCGGTCTCGACACGCCCGCCGCCCGCACATTGCGCGCCCATTGCGTGTTGCCGCGCGGCGAGACGAGGTAATCCGCGCCGTCGACCGTCAGCAGGTTGACCACCACGCTGCGCGGCTGACCGGTTTTGCGTCCCCGCACCCGCAGCGCACGGGTGCCGGCGACGCTGATGCCACACTCAGCGAGCCACCGAATCACGGTGTTTGCGAGATTGGGCGACCCGATTGGGTTCTTGGTATTGCGTGGACATGTCGACCTCCCGAGAGCAATTCGAGAGCAGTGCTCTCGCTTGCAAGTACCGTCGCACAGCCGTGACCGAAAAGCAAGAGCGGTGATCTCGCTCATGCCAGACTTGGCCGCGTGGGCAAACGCCAGGAGTCGCGGGAGCAGATCGAGGCGAAGATCGTCGAACTCGGGCGTCGCCATCTGGTGGAGCACGGCGCGGCAGGGCTGTCGCTGCGCGCAATCGCGCGGGAACTGGGCATGGTTTCCTCGGCTATCTACCGCTACGTCGCCAACCGGGACGAGCTGTTGACCCTCTTGCTCGATCGATGCCTATTCCGACCTGGCCGACACCGTGCGACAAGCGCGCGACAGCACCGCGAGCGACTCGTGGAGCGACGACGTGCTGGCCATTACGCACGCAGTGCGCGCGTGGGCGGTCGCGCACCCGGCGCGGTGGGCGTTGCTCTACGGCAGCCCGGTGCCCGGATATCACGCGCCGCCGGAGCGCACCGTGGAGTCGGCACCCGCGTGGTCGCGGAACTGTTCGACGCGATCGCGGCGGGAGTCACCACTGGCGACATCATGTTGACCAGTGATGCTGCGCCACAACCGATGTCGTCGGACTTCGGACGCATTCGGCACGAGTTCGGTTTTCCCGGCGACGATCGCGTGATGGCCAGATGCTTCCTGCTCTGGGCCGGCGTGCTGGGCGCGATCAGCATGGAAGTCTTCGGTCAGTACGGCGCCGATACCGTCACCGACCCGAAAAGCGTGTTCGACACCCAGATGCGCCTGCTGCTCGGCCTCTTCGGCGAGCAGAATTAGAACATGTTCACCCTGGTCGTCGGGCTCCGCCGGTAGCAGCAACGGCAAAGTTTTTCGGGTCCTTTCTGCCGATCGCAAGCTGCGATAGTCTGCGAGACGATGAACTTTCTTGTCGCAGTCACCGATTCAGATCGCCTGGGTGACGCTGGATCTGGACGCCACAGAAACCGCTCTCACCGGGCTTTTAGGGGCCCGCAAGTGGGTACGCATACCCGACGTGCACTTCGCGCCGGACGCGTGCCGCTATCGCGGCGAGCCGGCAGACTTCGTCGCAAGCATCTCGTTGAGCTATCTCGGGGACATGCAGCTGGAGCTGATCGCACCGGTCCGCGGGGAGAACATCTATAGTGAATTTCTGCGCGACCACGGCCCCGGCTTGCACCACATCTGCATGGAGGCCGAATCGCTCGAGGCCTTCGAAGCCGCCTTGGCTGACGCGGCCGACCACGGCGCCGAGGTGGTGCAACAGGGCGTGATGCCCGGCGGAATCCATTTCGCTTACGTCAGCGCGCCACAGGCGGGGGTCCCGTTCGTGGAGATCGCGTACCTCTCGCCTGAGATCAAAGCCTTCTACGACTACATAAAACAGGAGCAGCGATGAGCACCGACATCCCCACGACGGTCAACGCGGACACGGTGACGCCTGGTCGGACGACGTCGACGTGCTGGTGATCGGCTTCGGCATCGGCGGCGGCTGCGCAGCGGTCAGCGCGGCCGCGGCGGGCGCCCGGGTCCTGGTGCTCGAACGAGCCGCCGCGGCCGGTGGCACCACCTCGATGGCCGGCGGGCACTTCTACCTCGGCGGCGGCACCGCCGTCCAGCAGGCGACCGGTCATTCCGACTCGCCCGAGGAGATGTACAAATACCTGGTCGCGGTATCGCGCGAACCCGAACTCGACAAGATCCGCGCCTACTGCGACGGCAGCGTCGAGCATTTCAACTGGCTCGAGGACCTTGGGTTTCAGTTCGAGCGCAGCTACTACCCGGGCAAAGTGGTGGTGCCGCCGGGCACCGAGGGACTGAGCTACACCGGCAACGAGAAGGTGTGGCCGTTCTGCGAGCAGGCCAAGCCCGCGCCGCGCGGACACTCGGTGCCGGTGCCCGGCGAGCTGGGCGGCGCCGCCATGGTGATCGACCTGCTGCTCAAACGCGCCGACGAACTCGGCGTGCAAGTCCGCTACGAGACAGGGGTCACCAACCTCGTCGTCGACGACGACGGCGCGGTGGTCGGCGTGCGCTGGAAGCGCTTCACCGAAACCGGAGCGGTCCGGGCCAAGGCGGTGGTCATCGCCGCCGGCGGCTTCGTGATGAACCCCGAGATGGTCGCCGAACATACACCGGCACTGGGTCAGCCGCGGCGCACCAAACATCACGGCCTGGTGGCGCCGTACATCCTGGGCAATCCCCACGACGACGGGCTGGGTATCCGGCTGGGCGTGTCCGCCGGCGGCGCGACCAAGAACATGGACGAGCTGTTCATCACCGCGCCGGCCTATCCGCCGTAGATCCTGCTGACCGGCGTCATCGTCAACAATGCGGCAAACGGTTCGTCACCGAGGACTCCTACCATTCGCGCACGTCGGCGTTCGTGCATGGACCAGCCGGAGCAGACGCGCGTATCCTGATCGTCGACGAGGCGCACATGAAGATGCCCGAGATGCCGCTGATCACGTTTCTCGACGGCTAGGAGACCATCGCCGAGATGGAGACCGCGCTGGGCATCCCGGCGGGCAACCTCGCTGAAACGCTGCGAGCGCTACAACGAGTTCGCCGCCAAGGGCGAGGACCCGGACTTCCACAAGCAACCGGAATACCTTGCGCCACAAGACAAAGGCCCGTGGGCGGTGTTCGACCTGTCGCTGGGTCGGGCGATGTACTCCGGATTCACCATCGGCGGTCTGGCCGCACGTCGACGGCGAAGTGCAGCGAGCCGACGGCAGCGTGATCCGCGGACTGTACGCCGCCGGGGCTTGCGCCTCCAACATCGCCCAGGACGGCAAAGGCTACGCCAGCGGGACGCAGTTGGGGGAGGGTCGTTCTTCGGCCGCCGCGCCGGAGCGCACGCGGCCCGCCGGGCCGGGGGCGCGTAGGCGCGCTAGACCGGCGCCGGTTCGCTTTTCCACCGGCCCCAGCCGCCACTGAGCCTTCGCCGAGCAGTTCCAGGTGTCGCTCGTGGTGTTGCTCGACGGTGGGGCGGTGGCTGACGCTGACCACGATGGTGTCCGGCAGCTCGGTGCGCACGAGCTGGTACAGCGCGTACTCCAAGCCCGGGTCCAGCGCCGAGGTGGACTCGTCGAGGAAGACCGCCTTGGGCCTGGTGAGCAGAATCCGGGCGAACGCGACACGTTGTTGCTCACCCGGCGACAGCACCTTGGCCCAGTCCTGATCCTCATCGAGCCGGGTAATCAGCGGGGCCAGAGCAACTTTGGTCAGAACTTCGTGCAGCTCGGCGTCGGAGACATCCTCCGTCGAGAGCGGGTAGGACACCACTGACCGCAGATCACCCAGCGGCACGTAGGGCAACTGGGAGAGGAACATCGTGTCGTTGTCGCCGCCGGGGCGGCGCAGAGTTCCGGTGGCGTACGGCCACAATTCGGCCAGACTGCGCAGCAGGGTGGTCTTACCCGACCCGGAGCGCCCGGTGATCACCAGCGAGTGGCCGGGTGTCCAGCCGCACGTCGAGCGGGTCGATCAACCGGTCGCCATTCGGCCTGCGAACCTCGACGTTGTCGATCTGTACCGAACCGTCGGTGCTCGGCAGGGCCAGCACCGACGGCAGCGCGCGGCCTTGCTCGTTGGCTTCGACCAGCCCGTGCAGCCGGATGATGGAGGCCCGGTAGGACGCAAAAGAGTCGTAGGCATTGCGGAAGAACGACAACGAGTCATGAGATATTGCCGAACGACGACGACGACTGGCTGACGTCACCGAAATCGATCTGCCCGGCGAACAATCGCGGCGCCTGGATCACCCACGGCAACGGCACGATCGCCTGGCTCACCGTCAGGTTCCAGCCGTAGAAGGCAACGCTGCGGTTGACGTACTTGAGGTAGTTGTCGATGATCGGGCGCAAAACGCTTGCGCAGCTGGGTGCGTTCGGCCCGCTCGCCGCGGTAGAAGCCGACGGCCTCGGCGGCATCGCGCAACCGCACCAGCGCGTAGCGGAAAGCGGCATTGAGCTTTCGTTACGGAAGCTCAGCCGGATCAGCGGACGCCCGATCAGAACGAGATGACCGTGGCGACCAGCACGTAGACCAGAACGGTCCAGAACATCACGCGGCGGAAACGAAACGCCGAAGAAGGTAAGCGGGCCAGACAGATTCCACAAAATCGCGGTGAAGGAAACCACCGAAATCACCGATTGCACGGCACCGAACAGCAGAATGTTGCCGGTCCCGCTGCCCGGCTGATTCGGACCGTTACCCGTTCCGGCGGTGAAGATGTCGATGTCCTGCTGGATGCGCTGGTCGGGGTTGTCGATCGTTTCGTCGATGAACAGGTCCCGGTAGTAGGCCCGGCCGTCGAGCCAGTCCCCGGTGAGGTGGTCGGTCAGCCACACCCGCCAGGCCACGATGAACCGCTGGGTCAGATAGATATCGGCCATCACCCGCGCCACATGGATCACGGCCATGACGCTGAAAATCCCGATTGACATCCAAAAGCCGTGCACACCAGAGTTTTTGACAACATCGTTATCACCGGCAGCGCCTTGGAACGCCTTCTGCAAGGCGGTGTACATGTCATTGCCCTGATAGCTGAACAACACATTCAGCCGCACCGCGAGCACGACAGAAAACAGCAGCACACCAAACATCAACCACACGCGGATGCTCTTCAGGCCGGTGAAATATCCACCGGTGATCCTCCAGAACTGGCGGCCCCATGGGGTCAGGTAGCGGAATAGAACCAGCGCGAAGGAGGACACAGACAGCGCTGATCGACCACGCGATGACGGACCATCGCAACGAATCCACCAGCGCATGAGACCAATCGATCGACGGCGTAAACGGCTTCGGACCCACGGCCTTGTCTCCTTCACAGTCGAGCGGCCTGCGCAACAGATAATCCTCCGGCGAAGGTACCCGAAGCGGGTGGATAGGCTGCGATATGACCACCGAAGCCGCCCCCGCCCAGACCATCCATGCCGGCCGACTCATCGCGCGCCGGCTCAGGGCGAGCGGCATCGACACGTTTTCACGCTGTCGGGCGGCCACTTGTTCTCCATCTACGACGGCTGCCGCGAGGAGGGCGTCCGGCTGATCGACACCCGTCACGAGCAGACCGCGACGTTCGCCGCCGAGGGTTGGTCGAAGGTGACCCGGGTGCCTGGTGTTGCCGCACTGACCGCCGGGCCGGGCATCACCAACGGGATGAGCGCGATGGCGGCCGCACAACAGAACCAGTCGCCGCTGGTGGTGCTCGGCGGCCGCGCGCCGGCGGGGCGCTGGGGCATGGGCTCGCTGCAGGAGATCGACCATGTTCCGTTCGTGGCGCCGCTGACTCGCTTTGCCGCCACCGCGCAGTCGGCACAGGACGCCGGCCTGCTTGTGGACCAGGCGCTGCAGGCGTCGGTGGGCGCGCCGTCAGGGGTGGGATTCGTCGATTTCCCGATGGATCACGTGTTTTCCATGTCCGAAGACGGCGGCCGTCCCGGCGCACTGAGCGACCTGCCGCCGCCGCCCGCCGTCGACGCCGACGCGCTGGATCGAGCCGTCGACCTGTTGTCCAGGGCCCAGCGGCCGGTGATCATGGCCGGCACCAATGTCTGGTGGGGGCACGGAGAGGCCGCCCTGCTGCGCCTCGCCGAGCAGCTGCGGATCCCGGTGCTGATGAACGGGATGGCCCGCGGCGTGGTGCCCGCCGACCACCCGCTGGCGTTCTCGCGGGCCCGCTCGAAGGCGTTGGGCGGAGCCGACGTCGCGCTGATCGTCGGGGTGCCGATGGATTTCCGGCTGGGCTTCGGCGCGGTGTTCGGAGCGGACACGCAGCTCATCGTGGTGGACCGCGCCCGCCCGGAGCGCGCCCATCCGCGTCCGGTTGCCGCCGAGCTCTACGGCGACCTGACGGAGATCCTGTCCGCGCTGACCGGGTCGGGCACCTCCGAACACCAGGATTGGACCGACGGGCTGCGGACGGTCGAGACCGCCACACGCGATCTGGAGCAGGCCGAACTCGCCGAGGACCGCATCCCGCTGCACCCCATGCGGGTGTACGCCGAGCTGGCCCCGCTGCTCGACCGGGACGCCGTCGTCGTCATCGATGCCGGTGACTTCGGGTCCTACGCCGGCCGGGTCATCGACAGCTATCAACCCGGTTGCTGGTTGGACAGCGGGCCCTTCGGCTGCCTCGGTTCCGGGCCCGGGTATGCGCTGGCGGCCAAACTGGCGCGGCCCGAACGTCAGGTCGTCCTGCTGCAAGGTGACGGCGCGTTCGGATTCAGCGGCATGGAATGGGACACCCTGGTCCGGCACAACGTGCCGGTGGTGTCGGTGGTGGGCAACAACGGCATCTGGGGTCTGGAGAAGCACCCGATGGAGGCGTTGTACGGCTACTCAGTGGTGGCCGAGTTGCGTCCGGGCACCCGCTACGACGAGGTGGCGCGCGCCCTGGGTGCCCACGGCGAACTGGTGTCGGCGCCCGCGGAGCTTCGGCCGGCGCTCGAACGTGCCTTCGCCAGCGGGCTGCCTGCCGTCGTCAACGTCCTGACCGACCCGAGCGTCGCCTACCCGCGCCGTTCGAACCTGGCCTGACTGGACCTGACCGCAATTCGCGTACCGTTGGGCTGTGCCAAAGACCACCCGCTCCCAGCCCGGACGGCTGAGCAGCCGCTTCTGGCGCCTGCTCGGCGCCACCACGGAAAAGAATCGCAGCCGCTCGATGACCGTGGTGACCGATTCCGAGGAGTACGACAAGGAAGCCGCCGATCTCAGCGACGAGAAGCTGCGCAAGGCGGCCGGCCTGCTCAACCTGGACGATCTGGCGGACTCTGCCGACATTCCCCAGTTCCTCGCGATCGCGCGGGAAGCGGCCGAGCGCGCGACCGGGCTGCGTCCGTTCGACGTGCAGTTGCTCGGGGCGCTGCGGATGCTGGCCGGCGACGTGATCGAGATGGCAACCGGCGAAGGTAAGACGCTGGCCGGGGCCATCGCGGCCGCGGGCTACGCGCTGGCCGGCCGGCACGTGCACGTGGTGACCATCAACGACTACCTGGCCCGCCGCGACGCGGAGTGGATGGGGCCGCTGATCGAGGCGATGGGATTGACCGTCGGCTGGATCACCGCCGAGTCGACGAGCGCGGACGCGCAAGGCGGCCTACGACTGCGACGTCACCTACGCCTCGGTCAACGAGATCGGCTTCGACGTGCTGCGCGACCAGCTGGTCACCGACGTCGACGACCTGGTGTCGCCCAACCCCGACGTGGCGTTGATCGACGAGGCCGACTCGGTGCTGGTCGACGAGGCCCTGGTGCCGCTGGTACTCGCCGGCACCACCCACCGGGAGACGCCGCGGCTGGAGATCATCAAGCTGGTCGGCCAGCTCGTCAACCACAGGAACGCCGACGACTACTACGCCACCGACGCCGACAGCCGCAACGTCCACCTGACCGAACTCGGCGCCCGCAAGCTGGAAAAGGCGCTCGGCGGCATCGATCTGTACTCCGAGGAACACGTCGGCTCCACGCTCACCGAGGTCAACGTCGCGCTGCACGCGCATGTGCTGTTGCAGCGCGACGTCCACTACATCGTGCGGGACGACGCGGTGCACCTGATCAACGCCTCGCGCGGCCGCATCGCCCAACTTCAGCGCTGGCCGGACGGCCTGCAGGCCGCCGTCGAGGCCAAGGAGGGCATCGAGACCACCGAGACCGGCGAGGTACTCGACACCATCACGGTGCAGGCGCTGATCAACCGCTACACCACCGTGTGCGGCATGACCGGCACCGCGCTGGCCGCCGGCGAGCAGCTGCGTCAGTTCTACAAGCTGGGTGTCTCGCCGATACCGCCGAACACGCCCAACATCCGCGAGGACGAGTCGGACCGGGTCTACATCACCGCCGCCGCCAAGAACGACGCGATCATCGAGCACATCACGGAGGTGCACGACACCGGGCAGCCGGTACTCGTCGGGACCCGCGACGTCGCCGAATCCGAGGACCTGTACGAGCGGCTGAGCCGGCGCGGCGTTCCCGCGGTGGTACTCAACGCCAAGAACGACGCGGAAGAGGCCCAGGTGATCGCCGAGGCGGGCAAGCTCGGCCGGTCACCGTCTCGACCCAGATGGCCGGGCGCGGCACCGACATCCGGCTCGGCGGGTCCGACGAGTCCGACCACGAGCGCGTCGCCGAACTGGGCGGCCTGCACGTCGTCGGCACCGGCCGGCACCACACCGAGCGGCTGGACAATCAGCTGCGCGGCCGGGCGGGACGTCAGGGGGACCCGGGGTCTTCGGTGTTCTTCTCGAGCTGGGAAGACGATGTCGTGGCGGCCAACCTGGACGTCAACAAACTGCCCACCGAGACCGACGAGGACGGCCGCATCCTCAGCCCCAAGGCCAGCGGGCTGCTCGACCATGCGCAGCGGGTCGCCGAGGGCCGGCTGCTCGATGTGCACGCGAACACCTGGCGCTACAACCAGCTCATCGCCCAGCAGCGCGCCATCATCGTCGATCGGCGAAACACCTTGCTGCGCACGCCGACTGCGCGGGACGAGTTCGAGGAACTGTCGCCCAAGCGGTACAAGGAGCTGCTCGAGGAGATCTCCGAGGAACGCCTGGAGAAGATCTGCCGGCTGATCATGCTGTACCACCTCGACCGCGGCTGGGCCGATCACCTGGCCTACCTGGCCGACATCCGGGAGAGCATCCACCTGCGTGCGCTGGGACGGCAGAACCCCCTCGACGAGTTCCACCGGATGGCTGTGGACGCGTTCGCATCGCTGGCCGCCGACGCCATCGAGGCCGCTCAGCAGACGTTCGAGACGGCGAACATTCTCGAGGACGAGCCGGGCCTGGATCTGTCCAAGCTGGCCCGCCCGACCTCGACATGGACCTACATGGTCAACGACAACCCGTTGTCCGACGACACATTGTCCACCCTGAGCCTGCCCGGCGTCTTCCGCTAGGTCCGCCTCGGTCCGCCGGCGGACCGCATCGTCACCGGGCTGGCCAGATTGCCCGCCTCCTCCTCGGTCCGCCGTGCGGACCGCATCGTCACCGGGCTAATGTCACGGCATATGGAGCCAGTGCTCGCGCAGACCGGGTACTGACGGTGCCCAATGTGCTGAGCGTCGTCCGCCTGGGGCTCATACCGGTCTTCGTCTACCTGATGCTGGTCACACACGCCCTCAGCTGGGCAGTGGCGATCCTGATGTTCAGCGGGGTTTCGGACTGGGCAGACGGCAAGATCGCCCGCCTGCTGAACCAGCGTCGCGCCTGGGCATGCTGCTGGATCCGGCCGTCGACCGGCTCTACATGGTGGCCGTGCCGATCGTGCTGGCGATCAGCGGCATCGCCCCGTGGTGGTTCGTGCTGACGCTGCTGGTCCGTGACGCGGCGCTGGCCGGAACCCTGCCGCTGCTGTGGAGCCGCGGGCTCTCAGCACTGCCGGTCTCTTACATGGGCAAGGCCGCGACCTTCGCGCTGATGTCCGGTTTCCCGCTGGTGCTGCTGGGACAGTGGGACGCGCTCTGGAGCCGCATCGTGCTGGCCTGCGGCTGGGCCTTCCTGATCTGGGGCCTGTACATGTACCTGTGGGCGTTCGTGCTGTACATCGTGCAGTTGGTCCTGGTGATGCGCCGAATGCAACGAAGGTCCACGACAAGACATGGCTGACCCCGATCGGCTGCTCGGCGGCTATGACCCCAACGCCGGCTACAGCACTCACGACGCGGCTCGGCCCCAACGGATTCCGGTGCCCTCGCTGTTGCGCGCGCTGCTGTCCGAACATCTCGACCCCGGCTACGCGGCGGCGGCCGCCAAACGGGAGCGCCGTGCCGAACCCGAGCGCGGACGTGAGCGCGCGTTCGGATGGCTGTGGCAGGCGCTGGCAGCGACCCTGGTCGCGACCGTGTTCGCGGCCGCGGTCGCCCAGGCGCGTTCGGTCGCTCCCGGGGTGCGGTCCGCGCAACAACTGCTGGCCACCAACGTGCGTCTGACGCAGGCTTCGGCCACCCGGCTGGCCCAGCAGCGCAGCGCATTGTCGGTGAAGGTCGATCAGGTGCAGCGACTCGCGCTGACAGACGATGCCGAGGGCCAACGGCTGCTCAACAGTCTGGACGCACTCAGCCTGGCGGCGGCCAGCACGCCGGTGATCGGCCCTGGCCTGACGGTGACCGTGACCGACCCCGGTGCCAGCCCCAACCTCTCCGACGCGTCCAAGCAACGGGTCAGCGGCAGTCAGCAGATCATCCTCGACCGTGACCTGCAACTCGTCGTGAACTCGCTGTGGGCCAGTGGCGCCGAGGCCGTCTCGATCGACGGCGCCAGGATCGGGCCCAACGTGACCATCCGGCAGGCCGGCGGCGCGATCCTGGTCGACAACAACCCGACCACCAGTCCGTACACCATCCTGGCGGTCGGACCGCCGAAGGCGATGCGAGACGCCTTCGATCGCAGTCCCGGGTTACATCGGCTTCGGCTGCTGGAGGCCTCCTACGGAGTAGGCGTCAACGTGAGCATCGGCGACAGTCTGGCTTTGCCCGCCGGAGCGGTCCGGGACATCAAGTTCGCCAAAGAGATTGGGCCCAAGTGACCAGGCGGGAGGGTCCGCCCATGATCGGTATCGCCGCACTCGCCATCGGCATCGTGCTGGGGTTGGTGTTCCATCCCAGCGTGCCCGAGGTCATCCAGCCGTATCTGCCCATCGCGGTGGTGGCCGCACTGGACGCGGTGTTCGGCGGGCTGCGCGCCTACCTGGAACGGATTTTCGACCCCAAGGTCTTCGTGGTCTCATTCGTATTCAACGTTTTGGTCGCCGCACTGATCGTCTACGTCGGCGACCAACTGGGCGTCGGGACCCAGCTGTCGACAGCGATCATCGTGGTGCTGGGAATCCGGATCTTCGGCAACGCCGCCGCGTTGCGGCGCCGGCTGTTCGGAGCGTGACGGAATGAGGTGCAGGTGAGCCAGGACTCCCCGGAACCCCCCGAACCCGGCCCCGACGAGAAGCCGGTGCAGCGCGGACGTCACGAACTGCCGTCAGACCGTCCGCGTCCCGAGATCGGGCCGGTGCGCCGGACCGGCCTGCGGGCACTTGACCGGCGGCAGGTCCCGACTGGCGTTCGGAACTCTGGCGGTATTGCTGTGCCTGGTGTTGGGTGTCGCGATCGTTACCCAGGTGCGTCAGAACGAGTCCGGCGATTCCCTGGAAACCGCGCGTCCCGCAGACCTGTTGGTGCTGCTGGATTCGTTGCGACAGCGTGAGGCGACGCTGAGTACCGAGGTGGCCGATCTGCAGAACACCCTCAACGCGTTGCAGGCCTCGGGCAACACCGATCAGGCCGCGATCGAAAGCGCCCAGGCGCGGTTGGCCGCGTTGTCGATCCTGGCCGGTGCGGTAGGGGCAACCGGGCCCGGTGTCACCATGAAGATCGAAGATCCCGGGCCCGGGGTGGCGCCGGAGGTGATGCTCGACGTGATCAACGAATTGCGCGCGGCCGGCGCGGAGGCAATCGAGATCAACGACACACGCCAGTCCGTGCGGGTCGGGGTCGACACCTGGGTCGCCGGTTCGGCGGGTGCCCTTACCATCGACAGCAAGGCGTTCTCTCCGCCGTATTCGATTCTGGCAATTGGTGATCCGCCCACGCTGGCCGCGGCCATGAACATCCCGGGCGGGGCTGAGGACAGCGTCAAAAGAGTGGGCGGACGGATGTCGGTGCAGCAGGCAGACCGCGTCGAAGTGACCACCTTGCGGCAACCAAAACCGCACCAATACGCTCAGCCCGGCAAGTGAACCACCCCGACCAGAACAGGATCAACGTGACCGATATCCCGTCCGATCTGCACTACACGACCGAACACGAGTGGGTTCGCCGCAGCGCAGAAGACACCATCCGGGTCGGGATCACCGACTTCGCTCAGTCGGCACTGGGTGACGTCGTCTTCGTTCAGTTGCCCGAAGTGGGCGCCGACCTCAGTGCCGGCGATTCCTTCGGCGAGGTGGAATCGACGAAATCCGTGTCGGACCTCTACGCTCCGGTATCGGGCAAGGTCTCCGCGGTCAACGGCGATCTGGAAAGCACTCCGCAGCTGTTGAACTCCGATCCCTACGGCGAAGGCTGGTTGCTGGAACTCCAGGTCGGCAGCGCCGATGTCGCCGAGCTCGATGCGGCGATCGCGGGACTGCTCGACGCTGAGGCGTACCGCGGCACGCTGACCGAATGACAGTTGCTAAGGTCCCGAAAGCGTTGTGTGGCAGGATGCGGGACCGCTCGGGGGATTCGGTAGAGATCTAGGAGAAGCCGGGATGTCGGGCTTAGGATCCTGCAGTGGTTGGCACACTGCCAACCCGTGCGCGGTACGGTCAAGACATCAGTTATTTCAAGCAGTGGGCAGCAGCGCAGTACAGGCGGTAGATCCGAGTGGGCGGCCGGCCGAACGGCCCGGTCAGACAACGCCACAGCGGCCAGTGAGGAGCAGCGGGTGACGGACATGGATAACGACCAGAGCGACGAAGTCACGGTGGAGACGACCTCGGTCTTCCGTGCCGACTTCCTCAACGAACTGGACGCGCCCGCCCCGTCGGGTAGCGAGAGTTCGGTGTCCGGGGTGGAGGGACTCCCGGCGGGCTCGGCGTTGCTGGTCGTCAAACGCGGACCCAACGCCGGTTCCCGCTTCCTGCTGGACCAGGCCATCACGTCCGCCGGCCGGCATCCCGACAGCGACATCTTCCTGGACGACGTGACGGTGAGCCGCCGGCACGCCGAATTCCGTTTGGAGGGCGGCGAGTTCAACGTCGTCGACGTCGGCAGCCTGAACGGCACCTACGTCAATCGCGAGCCGGTGGATTCCGCGGTACTGGCCAATGGCGACGAGGTCCAGATCGGCAAATTCCGTCTGGTATTCCTGACCGGCCCCAAAGGTGACGACGACGGGGGTTCCGGGGGCCAGTGACCGCACCCGATAGCCCTGCGCTCGCTGGGATGTCGATCGGGGCGGTCCTGGACCTGCTGCGACCGGACTTTCCCGACGTCACAATCTCCAAGATTCGTTTCTTGGAGGCCGAAGGGCTGGTGACGCCGCAACGTGCGGCGTCGGGTTATCGGAGGTTCACCGCGTACGACTGTGCACGACTGCGCTTCATCCTCACCGCCCAGCGGGATCATTACCTGCCCCTGAAGGTGATCAGGGCTCAGCTGGACGCGCTGCCGGACGGTGAACTGCCGGCAATCGGATCTCCCTACGGGGTACCGCGATTGGTGTCGGTGGCCGACGGCGCCGGATCCGAAGCCGGCTCTGATACCGGCGGTGTGGCACCGACTCGCATCCGGCTCAGTCGCGAAGACCTGCTGGAACGTTCCGGAGTCGACGACGAGCTGCTGACCGCCCTGCTGAAGGCCGGCGTGATCACCACCGGGCCGGCCGGTTTCTTCGACGAACACGCCGTGGTGATTCTTCAGTGCGCGAGGGCGCTGGCCGATTACGGCGTCGAGCCCAGGCATCTGCGGGCGTTCCGTTCTGCGGCCGATCGGCAGTCGGACCTGATCGCCCAGATCGCCGGGCCTCTGGTCAAGGCCGACAAGGCCGGCGCGCGTGACCGTGCCGACGACTTGGCCCGAGAGGTCGCCGCACTCGCAATCACGTTGCACACCTCATTGATCAAGTCCGCCGTTCGCGACGTTCTGCACCGCTGAGGACTAGACTTCCTTCGACAGCTGGTATTCGGCGAATTGAGTCAGGCAGCGCGTGCGGAGGGCAGACGCAGATGGGTGAAGTTCGTGTTGTCGGCATTCGCGTCGAGCAGCCCCAGAACCAGCCGGTGCTGTTGCTGCGCGAGGCAAACGGTGACCGATACCTGCCGATCTGGATCGGCCAGTCGGAGGCTGCGGCCATCGCTCTGGAGCAGCAGGGCGTGGAGCCGCCCCGGCCGCTGACCCATGACCTGATCAGGGATCTCATTGCAGCGCTTGGGCATTCGCTCAAAGAGGTGCGCATCGTCGACTTGCAGGAGGGCACGTTCTACGCCGACCTGATCTTCGACCGCGACATCAAGGTGTCCGCCCGGCCGTCGGATTCGGTAGCGATTGCCCTGCGGGTGGGTGTGCCGATCTACGTCGAGGAGGCCGTGCTCGCCCAGGCCGGTCTGCTGATTCCCGACGAGGGCGACGAAGAGTCCGGCGGTGCCGTCCGCGAAGACGAGGTGGAGAAGTTCAAGGAGTTTCTCGACAGCGTCTCACCGGACGATTTCAAAGCGACCTGACCGGCGTCCGGCATGCACATCGACCGTGCGTACCCAATCCAGGTCACGGATGCGTCTCAGATCACATAACGGATTCTCGACACGCCTGGCAGATATCACCCACTAATCCAGGCGCCAGCCATACTTTGATGACGAGTTGATGATCGACCCACAGCACGGCAGCCACCGAACAGCGTATGCTCTCTAACACTCGCAGCTGAGATAACGTGGCTGTTGGGGCAGCCAATGCCGCAGCTACTGACAACAGCGCGATCGGCGAGAGGAAGCACCGTGAGCGAGCAGCCACGTCAAGGACAGCTGGATCTTGCTGACCACCCGGCCACCGCGCCGAAGAGCAAGAACACCGGCGCCGAACCAGTGCAGCCGGGCTTGTTCCCCGATGATTCCGTGCCGGACGAGCTGGTGGGCTACCGCGGGCCGAGCGCGTGTCAGATCGCCGGGATCACCTACCGCCAACTCGACTACTGGGCCCGCACCTCGTTGGTGGTGCCCTCCATCCGTAGCGCGGCCGGATCGGGCAGTCAGCGCCTCTACTCGTTCAAGGACATCCTGGTCCTCAAGATCGTCAAGCGGCTGCTGGACACCGGGATCTCGCTCCACAACATCCGGGTTGCGGTCGACCACCTGCGCCAGCGCGGCGTGCAGGACCTGGCCAACATCACCCTGTTCTCCGACGGCACCAGCGTGTACGAATGCACCTCGGCCGAAGAGGTCGTCGACCTGCTGCAAGGCGGCCAGGGCGTGTTCGGCATCGCCGTTTCCGGGGCGATGCGTGAGCTGACCGGCGTCATCGCCGACTTCCCCGGTGAGCGGGCCGACGGCGGCGAGTCGATCGCAGCGCCGGAGGACGAGCTGGCCTCCCGCCGCAAGCACCGCGACCGCAAGATCGGTTAGCCACCCGGCGGCGTAAACTGGTAGCCGCATCGCCCTCGCGCGGGAGAGTTCTGTGGCCGCCAGCTACAGACGCCGAAGGAGCAATACCTCTCCGTCAACCTCTCAGGCACCCGGACCGCCCGAGATAACGATGCCTCTGGAAAGCGGTGACGACCTTTAGCGGTCCTTGCCCGCCGATGGGGAAAGGCGCCATCCGCGCCGAATCTCTCAGGCGCCCGGCGCACGGGTGAAGACAGAGGGAGAGGGCCCCGTCTTCAGTGGTGCCCTACGTCAGGAGATTCAGCGTGTCCGACCATTTCACGTTCGCAGACCGGCACATCGGGTTGGACAGCTCCGCCGTCGCGACCATGCTGGACGTCATCGGCGTCGACTCGCTCGACGATCTGGCCACCAAAGCGGTCCCGAGCGGCATCCTCGACAAGCTGACCGGCACCGGGCCGGATCTGCTGGCCCCCGGGCTGGACGCGCTGCCGCCGGCCGCGAGCGAGGCCGAAGCGCTGGCCGAGCTGCGGGCTCTGGCGGACAGCAACACCGTCGCGGTGTCGATGATCGGGCAGGGCTACTACGACACGCTGACGCCGCCGGTGCTGCTGCGCAACATCATGGAGAACCCGGCCTGGTACACCGCTTACACGCCGTACCAGCCAGAGATCAGCCAGGGCCGGCTGGAAGCGCTGCTGAATTTCCAGACCATGGTTACCGACCTCACCGGCCTCGAGATCGCCAACGCCTCGATGCTCGACGAGGGCACCGCGGCCGCCGAGGCCATGACGCTGATGCACCGCGCCTTCCGGGGTCCGGCGAACCGGCTGGCGGTTGATGTCGACGTGTTCGCTCAGACCGCCGCGATCCTGGCCACCCGGGCCAAGCCGCTGGGCATCGAGATCGTCACCGCCGACCTGCGTGACGGTCTCCCCGACGGAGATTTTTTCGGCGTCATCGCGCAGTTGCCCGGGGCCAGCGGCCGAATCACGGACTGGAGCGCGCTGGTGCGCGACGCGCACGACCGCGGCGCGTTGGTGGCCATCGGGGCCGACCTGCTCGCGCTGACGTTGCTGACCCCGCCCGGTGAGATCGGCGCCGACGTCGCGTTCGGCAGCACCCAACGGTTCGGCGTCCCAATGGGATTCGGCGGCCCCCACGCCGGGTACCTGGCGGTGCACACCAAGCACGCGCGTCAGCTCCCGGGGCGGCTGGTCGGGGTATCCCGAGACTCAGATGGCGCGGATGCCTACCGACTGGCGCTGCAGACCCGCGAACAACACATTCGCCGCGACAAGGCCACCAGCAACATCTGCACCGCACAGGTGCTGCTGGCGGTGATGGCCGCCATGTACGCCAGCTATCACGGCCCCGAAGGCCTGACCGCCATCGCGCGCCGGGTGCATTCCCAGGCCGAGACCATCGCCGGTGCACTGGGCGAGGCGCTCGTGCACGACACCTACTTCGACACCGTGCTGGCGCACGTTCCCGGCCGCGCGGACCAGGTGGTGGCCGCGGCGAAAGCCAACGGAATCAATGTGTGGCGCGTCGATGCCGATCACGTGTCGGTGGCGTGCGACGAAGCCACCACCGACGGTCACGTCGCGGCGGTGCTGGACGCGTTCGGCGTATCGGCCACTGAGTCCAACTCCAGGTCCGCGTCCAGCGATATCGCAACGCGCACATCGGAATTCCTGACCCATCCGGCGTTTCACCGGTACCGCACCGAAACCTCGATGATGCGTTACCTGCGCACCCTGGCGGACAAGGATATTGCCTTGGACCGCAGCATGATTCCCCTCGGTTCGTGCACTATGAAGCTGAATGCGGCCGCCGAGATGGAGTCGATCACCTGGCCGGAGTTCGGACGCCAGCACCCGTTCGCCCCAGCGTCCGACACTCCAGGCCTGCGCCGGTTGATCGCCGACCTGGAAAACTGGCTGGTCGCCATCACCGGCTACGACGCCGTCTCGCTGCAACCCAACGCGGGTTCACAGGGCGAGTACGCGGGCCTGTTGGCGATCCACGACTACCACGCCAGCCGCGGCGAGCCGCACCGTGACATCTGTCTGATCCCGTCCAGCGCACACGGCACCAACGCCGCGTCGGCGGCCTTGGCCGGGATGCGGGTGGTCGTGGTGGGCTGTCATGAGAACGGCGACGTCGACCTCGACGATCTGCGTGCCAAGGTCAGTGAACACGCCGACCGGTTGTCGGCGCTGATGATCACCTACCCGTCCACTCACGGCGTCTACGAGCACGACATCGCCGACATCTGCGCCGCCGTGCACGACGCCGGCGGCCAGGTCTACGTCGACGGGGCCAACCTCAACGCATTGGTCGGCCTGGCCCGGCCGGGCAAGTTCGGTGGCGACGTCAGCCACCTGAACCTGCACAAGACGTTCTGCATCCCGCACGGCGGCGGTGGCCCCGGCGTCGGGCCGGTGGCGGTGCGCTCGCACCTGGCGGAGTTTCTGCCCGGCCACCCGCACGCGCCCGAGCTTCCGCACGGTCACCCGGTGTCCGCCGCTCCCTACGGGTCGGCGTCTATTCTGCCGATCAGCTGGGCCTACATCAGGATGATGGGCGGAGACGGTCTGCGGGCGGCCTCGCTGACCGCGATCGCGTCGGCCAACTACATCGCACGGCGCCTCGACGAGTACTTCCCGGTGCTCTACACCGGCGAGAACGGCATGGTGGCCCACGAGTGCATCCTGGATCTGCGCGGTATCACCAAGGCGACCGGCGTCACGGTCGACGATGTCGCGAAGCGCTTGGCGGACTACGGCTTTCACGCCCCCACCATGAGCTTCCCGGTGGCCGGCACGCTCATGGTGGAGCCCACCGAGAGCGAGAGCCTGGCCGAGGTGGACGCGTTCTGCGAGGCCATGATCGGGATTCGCGGCGAGATCGACCGCGTCGGGTCCGGGCAGTGGCCGGTAGACGACAACCCGTTGCGCGGCGCGCCGCACACGGCCGAGTGCCTGGTGGCATCCGAGTGGAACCATCCGTACACGCGGGAGGAAGCCGCCTATCCGTTGGGCAAGGCCTACCGGCCCAAGGTGTGGCCGCCGGTGCGTCGCATCGACGGCGCCTACGGCGACCGCAACCTGGTCTGCTCGTGCCCGCCTGTCGAGGCGTTCGCGTAAGCCGGCTCCTAGCCGAAGCGGTCCAGGATCGCCGCGGCTATTTCGTCGGGAGCATCCTCCTGGATGAAGTGCTTGGCGTTAGGCAACTCGACCAACACATGATCGGGGAACGCCGCACGCATGTGCGGCAGCGACGGTCCGGGCCGGAAGGCGAAATCCTTCATGCCCCAGACGAAGAGGGCCGGTTTGGCTCCGAGCTTGGCCGGCACTTCCCGATCGAGTCGCTCCAGTAGGGGATGGGCGGCCAATATCTGCTTCGGCATTTCGGCGATGCCCCGGCGCGCTTCGGCGTCGGGCTGCACCGCCCGATAGTGCTCCATCACGGCCGGGCTGAGCCGGCGCGCCGTCCCGGCCGGAATCAGCTGCTTCACAAAGAAATTGCGCTGCAGGATCGCGTATTGCATTGGCGGACTGGACATCACCCGGCTGAAGATCTTGGTGGTCAATACGTCCGTCGGCCAGAACCAGGTATTGCCCAACACGACTCCGCGCACCCGGTCGGCACGCTCGACCGCAACGGCCATGCTGACCGGACCGCCCCAGTCCTGTCCCATGGTCAGGTACCCGTCGAGACCAAGGTGGTCGACGAACTCGCCGACGACGCGGGCGTGTTCGTCGATCTTGTACCCGAATCCCGCCGGTCGCTCCGACAGGCCGAAACCCAGGTAATCCGGAGCGATGCAGCGGAACCGGTCCCGCAATGCCACGATGATGTTGCGGTACAAGAAGCTCCACGTCGGATTGCCGTGGCAGAACAGGATGGGCGGCCCGTCTCCCTCGTCGATGTAGTGGATGCGGCCCCGCGAGCTGTCGAACCAGCGCGACTCGAAGGGGTACAGCTGGGGATCCGGGGTGAATCGCATTTGGGTTGCCTAGCTCAAGAAATTGTTGACCGCGGTGCCCAGATCGGGCCCGGCAGATGTCGGCAGGTTCTGATAGCTGCCGCCGCTGAGCCGGGCGACCGCTTCCCAGGTGGCCCGGTCCGGATCCCCGCCGAAGTCGATGACGTTGACCGCGACAGGTTTGGCCGGATCGGCGCTGTTCTTGATGAAATCCTGCAGTCCGTTGCCGTCCAGACTCTGGTCGGTGTGCGGCCCCGCGGTGATCACCAGTATCGAATTCGCTTGTCCGACACGGTAATTGGCCTGCATTTCCTGGTAGATCATGCGCAGCGTGGTGAATGACACCGCCCCGCCGCCCGATGAAAACTGTTTGTCCAGTGCCGCGGTCAACGCCGTGGAGCGGGGCTGACCGTTGACCTGGTCGGCCAACGGTCCGGCCGGCACCTCGGCTCGACCTTCGTGGCCGTCGAACGTCCACAGTCCAATGACGGCAGTGGGCGGTAACGCCTTGATCCGGTTGCCGAGCGCCGCGATCACGTTGGCCAGCCGGGTCTTGCCGCCGCCGTCGTCGGTGGGCAACGACTGGTCGAGCATGATCGTCGCGGCGACCCCGGTCGACGGCGTGGCCATGGTGTCGGCCAGGGTGGCGCGCATGGCGTCGTCTCCGACCGACAGGGTGGACGGCAAAGCCGCGAAACTGGTCACCGGACTGGTCGGCGGCTTGACACCGTTGACCCGGAATCCCGCTTTGGCCAGCCTCGCGAGTTGCTCGGGGGTGTGCATATACCGGGCGAAGGCGCTGGCGGCGGTGGTCTGCTCCTGCTTCAGCCAGGAGCCGCTGAGCAGCACGGTCGGGTAGTCGGCCACCGCGACCGGCCCGGGCGGAGTCCAGGATCCCAACTTGCTCTTGGCATCCGTGATCGACTGGCCGCGCACGAACAGTTGCTGCTCGGTGGTGATCACGGCATGCACCGGCGCGGCCGCCACCTCCTCGGCCTTGGAGCCCGGCTTGAGCAGTGCGTTCATCGCCTCGTTCAGGGAGTTGTCGGGCAGTTTGGGTTGCCCGCCGACCAGGGTGCGCACCGCGGCGCTACCGGACGTCGGCGGCGCACCGGCGGGTGCAGACGCCGCGGCGATGGCCTCACCGGCCAGGAATGACGCGTCGCCGTTGCCGGTGACCGGCAGGGCCAGCCGCAGCGATCCCCAGTTCGCCATCGAGGTCGGGTTCGACTGCAGGCCGGGCAGTGCCGCCCAATTCTGTTTGGACAGGAGCTGGCTGAACTCCGGCCGGATGGCCAGCAACACCGGCGAGGTCACCAGCGACCGGCTGTCGCCGATGATCTTCTGGCCGGCTGCACCGGTCAGGCGGGCCGCGGAGATCGAACTTCCCGGAATCCACAGGCCCGGTTGGCTGCCCAGATCAGCCGGCCACTTGCCGATGAAGCCGCTGATGACGGCGTCGGAGGTGGCCGATTTGACCGTTACCTCGACGCAGCGGTCACCGATGGGGCCCGCTTGTTTGTTGTAGCTGTCGGCAAGCTCTTTCACCTGGTCGACGATCGAGGGGTCGGCGAGCACAGCGACGGAGTCCTTGCCCCCCACGCAGTTCGCGGCGGCCGTGTGCGAACGGTGCGACAACGCGTCCCCGAAGAACTGCCACAGGATCACGCCGGCGACCACCACGACGACGGTGACCAGTGCGACGATCACCCCGATGCTGACACCGCGTCGGCCACCGGTGCTGCGGTGACCGCCCTGCCACTCGCGCAGCCCGCGGTGGCTGGCCCGAAAAAGCGGCGGCGAGGGAGTTGCGGCCGGCGGCTCTTCGGCCGGCGGTTCGGTTGGGCGCAACCCGAAGTCGGGGTAGTCGTCGGCAGCCGGCTCCGCGTAGTCGTCGCCGAACCGACGGTCGCCCCAGGAGTCAGCGGCGGGCGGCTCAGCCGCCGACGACTCGTCGAACGGCTCGGGATCGCGATCGGGCAGGGAATCCCCGGGGTCGGGCTTGCTGTGCCTACCCATGCCGGTGTCTGCGTCCTCTCCCTTTGATCGTGTGCAGGTAGCCGCCCGTCACGGGCAGATCATGCACCAGCGCTGTCCGATTGGCCCGCCTTCTCCTCGGGCCGCCAGCGGCCCGCATCGTCACCGGGCCTGCGCCTTGAACTCCCGACGGCGGCGATGCAGGATCGGCTCGGTGTAGCCGTTGGGCTGTTGGCCGCCGGACAGGATCAGCTCCTGCGCGGCCAGGAAGGCGATGCTGTCGTCGAAATTGGGCGCCATCGGCCGGTAGGTTCGGTCACCCTCGTTCTGCTTGTCCACCAGCGGCGCCATCCGTTCCAGGCTGGCCCGGACGTCCTCGCTGGTGATCACGCCGTGGCGCAACCAGTTGGCCAGCAGCTGACTGGAGATGCGCAGGGTGGCGCGGTCCTCCATGAGCGCGACGTTGTGGATGTCGGGCACCTTCGAACACCCGACGCCCGCTTCGACCCAGCGCACCACGTAGCCCAGGATGGACTGACAGTTGTTGTCGACCTCTTCGCGGATCTCCTCCGGCGCCCAGGCCAGTTCCTTGGCCAGCGGAATGGTCAGCAACTCGTCGAGGGTGGTCCGTTTCTTGCCCTCGAGTTCGTCCTGCACGGCACCGACGTCCACCTGGTGGTAGTGCATCGCGTGCAGGGTCGCCGCCGTCGGCGACGGCACCCACGCGGTGGTGGCGCCGGCCTTGGGCTGGCCGATCTTCTGCTCGACCATGTCGGCCATCAACTCGGTCATCGCCCACATGCCCTTGCCGATCTGAGCCTTGCCCTTGAAGCCGGCGGCAAGACCGGTGTCGACGTTGGCGTCCTCGTAGGCCTTGATCCAGGTGCTGTTCTTCATCGCGCCCTTGCGGATCATCGGGCCGGCTTCCATCGAGGTGTGAATCTCGTCGCCGGTGCGGTCCAGGAACCCGGTGTTGATGAACACCACACGATCGGCGGCGGCTTTGATGCACGCCTTCAAATTGAGCGTCGTACGCCGCTCTTCGTCCATGATGCCGACCTTGAGGGTGGCCTGCGGCAACCCGAGGACGTCCTCGACGCGGCTGAACAGCTCGCAGGTGAATGCGACCTCGTCGGGACCGTGCATCTTGGGCTTCACGATGTACACCGATCCGGTGCGGCTGTTCTGCAGCGGACCGTTCTGGTCGCCAGTGCGCAACCCGTGGATGGCGATCAGCCCGGTGAACAGCGCGTCCTGGATGCCCTCGGGCACCTCTTTACCATCGGCGTCGACGATGGCGTCGTTCGTCATCAGGTGGCCCACGTTGCGGACGAACAGCAGGCTGCGGCCCGGCAGCGTCAACTCCCCGCCGTCCGGGGTGGAGTAGGTGCGGTCCGGGTTGAGCACGCGGGTGAACGTCTTGTCGCCCTTGCTGACCTCTTCGGTCAGGTCACCCCTGTTGAGGCCGAGCCAGTTGCGGTAGCCGAGCACCTTGTCGTCGGCGTCCACCGCGGTCACCGAGTCCTCGAAGTCCATGATCGTGGTGATCGCGGACTCGAGAATCACATCCTTGATCCCGGCCCGGTCGGTGGCGCCGACAGGCGACTGCGGGTCGATCAGGATTTCGATGTGCAGACCGTTGTTGACCAGCAGTACCGACCAGCTGGGGGAGCCCAGCTCGCCGGAGTACCCGAGGAACTTCTCCGGGCTGGCCAGACCGGTCGAGTCGGACCCGAGCGCAATCTGCAGCCGGCCGTCGTCGATGCTCAGGTCCGTCGCGTCGGCCCAGGAGCCCGACGCCAACGGCACCGCGCCGTCCAGGAATTCGCGGGCGTAGGCGATGACTTTGTCGCCGCGCACCTTGTTGTAGCCCGAGCCCTTCTCGGCGCCGCCGTCTTCGGAGATGACGTCGGTGCCGTACAGGGCGTCATACAGCGAGCCCCACCGCGCGTTCGCGGCGTTCAGCGCGAACCGCGCATTGAGCACCGGCACCACCAGCTGCGGCCCGGCCGTGGTGGTGATCTCGTCGTCCACGCCGGAGGTGGTGATGGTGAAGTCGTCCGGTTCGGGCTGCAGGTAGCCGATTTCGGTGAGGAATTGGCGGTAGGCCTCCTGGTCGAGCGGGGCGATAACCCGCTGCCGGTGCCACTTGTCGATCTGGGCCTGTAGCTCGTCGCGAGTCGCCAGCAGTTCCTGGTTGCGCGGGGTGAGGTCGGTGACGACTTTGTCGACACCCGCCCAGAAGCTGTCCGGGTCGATACCGGTGCCGGGCAGGGCCTCGTTGTTCACGAAGTCGTAGAGCACCCGAGCCACGCGCAAGTTGCCTTCGGTCACCCGATCAGTCATTGTTCTCCTCCGTAATGGCCTTACTGGCCCCACACCAGCCTCGCCGAACCATTTCGAGACCCGCCGACTAGCTACCGTCAGACTACCGATCGGTAGCCCGACGACCCTAGCCCGGCCGCCCCTCAATGCCAGGTCACGGCGCGCTGACAGCTTCGCCCGCAGCAACGCGGCGGGCTCTGTGAATCGCTTTCTGGCAACACGGACACATGGGATTTCGTTCCCGTCAGCACTTGTCTGGTACCCGCGGCCGCTCAGATCATACGGGCTTGTGGGTCACTCGCGGGGCGCACGGTCGCGCATGCTGCCCACCAGGTCCTCCACCAAATCCTCCAGCGCCACCAGTGCGACCACCTTGCCGTCGTCGGCTGTGACCAGTGCGAGATGACTGTTGCTGCGCCGCATCCGCGACAGTGCATCGGGCAACCCCAACGCCTGCGGAATCGTCGGTAGCGGACGCACCAGCGCCCGATCGATGACCGTGTGCGGATCGTCACCCAGCGCCAGCACATCCTTGATGTGCAGGTAGCCGATGAAGTTGCCGTCCCGGTCCACCACCGGGAAACGGGAGTAGCCAGTCTGGGCCAGGGCCTGCTCGACCGCACCGATCGTGGGCCCGGAGCCCGCCGAGGCCACCGATACCGCGTGGATCTTCGCCAGCGGAACCGCGACGTCTCCGACCACCCGGGTACGCACCCGCAGCGCGCGGGTCAACCGGACGTGCTCCTCCTGATCGAGCAGACCTTCCGACAGCGATTCGGCGATCAAGTCTGACAGCTCCGCGGTGGACACCGTGATGTCGAGTTCGTCCTTGGGCTGCACGCCGACCAGCCGCAGTATCGCGTTCGCGCACTTGTTGTAGAAGGCGATGACCGGGCGCGCGGCGCGCACATAGGGCAGATATGCCGGGACCAGCAACATCGCGGTGCGCTCGGGCCCGGCGAGTGCGATGTTCTTGGGCACCATCTCGCCCAGCAGCACGTGCAGCGTCACCACCAGGCCCAACGCGATGACGAACGCCAACGTGTGCATCAGCGCGGGATTCATGCCGGTCAGCTCGAACGATGACCGCAGCATCGAGGCGACCGCCGGTTCGGCGATCCGGCCCAGCAGCAGCGATGCCACCGTGACACCCAGCTGGGCGCCGGCGAGCATCGCCGGCAGCTGTTCACCGGCGCGGATGACGGTGACGGCGCTGGCCCTGCCCTGCTCGGCCAGTGCTTCCAGTCGGTCGCGACGAGCCGAGATCATGGCGAACTCCGCGCCGACGAAGAAGGCGTTGAGCGCGATCAACAGGATCGCCAGCAGCACCGCCACAATGGAGTTCATCGCTCACCCCGGTCCAAGCGGGGCAGTTCCTTCAGCTCCAGCAGGTCCAGCCGGCGCCCGTCCAACTGCACCACCTTGGCCTGCCAGCGCAGCGTCTCGTCGGGCAGGCCGTCCCGGTTGAGGGCGGGGAGCTCGACCGTCTCACCGGCCACCGGGATGTGCCCGAGTTCCCGCAGCACCAGGCCACCGATCGTCTCGTACGGCCCTTCCGGCGCCCGGTAACCGATAGCCGTCTGCACCTCGTCGATGCGCAGCAGACCCGACACCCGCCAGCCGGTGCCGTGGACCACCACATCCGGCGTCGCATCGTCGTGCTCGTCGCGGACATCGCCGACGATCTCCTCGATCAGGTCTTCGACGGTGACCATGCCGGCGGTGCCGCCGTATTCGTCCACCACCATCGCGGTCTGCAAGGCGTTCGCGCGGATCTGAGCCATGACGGCGTCACCGTCCAGCGTGGAAGGCACCACCGCGACCGGTTTGGCTACCGTCCGCAACAGGGTGTGGGCCCGATCGGCCGCCGGCACTCCGAAGGCCTGCTTGACGTGCGCGATGCCGACGGTCTCGTCCAGGTCACCCTGCACGACCGGAAAACGCGAGAATCCGCTCGCGGCGACCGCGTCCACCAGATCGGCGACGGTGTCGTCGGTCTGCAGAGCGACGATCTTGGACCGGGGTGTCATCAACTCCTCGGCGGTACGCGTGCCGAACTGCAGTGAGCGGTGCATCAGCGACGCCGTGACGTCGTCCAGCGAGCCGCGGCGCGCCGAGGTGCGCACCAGCGACACCAGTTCCTGGGGTGTGCGCGCCGACCGCAGTTCTTCCGCCGGTTCGATGCCGAGCCGGCGCACGATCCAGTTCGCCGCCCCGTTGGTCATCCGAATCGCCGGGGTGAACAGCACCGAGAACAACCACTGCGGCACCACGACCGCACGGGCGGTTCGCAGCGGCCGCGCGACACCCAGGTACTTGGGCACCAGCTCGCCAAACACCATGGACACAGACGTCACCACCACCAGCGCCAAAACGGTGGTGATGGTGTCGGCCAACTTGTCCGAAACACCGATCGCGTCCAACCACGGATGGGGCAACGCCGCCACTAACGGCTCGGTCAGGTAGCCGGTGGCCAGCGTGGTGATCGAGATACCCAACTGCGCGCCCGAGAGGTGGAACGACAGCCGGCGATGGGCCCGTCGGATGAAGCGGTCTCGCGCGCCCCCGCCGCGCGCGTTGGCCTCCACGGTGCTGCGGTCCAGGGCGGTCAGGGAGAACTCGGACGCGACGAAGATCGCGGTGCCGAAGGTCAGCGCCAGTATGGCCAGCACGCTGAGCACGGTGCCGGAGTGATTCATGAGGCAGTCACCAGCCGGTGGGCAAGGGATGCCCTTCGGCGAAGCCGGCGGCCGACTGCACGCCGACCACCGCCCGCTCGTGCAACTCTTCCAGGTTGGCGGCACCCACATAGGTGCAGGTGCTGCGCACGCCGGAGGTGATGTGATCGATCAGGTCCTCGACGCCGCCGCGGTCTGGGTCCAGCCCCATCCGCGATGTCGAGATCCCTTCCTCGAACAGCGCCTTGCGGGCCCGGTCGAACAGGCTTTCCGCGCCGGAGCGGGCCACCACCGCTCGCTTGGATGCCATGCCATAGCTCTCTTTGTACGGCTGGTTGTCGCGGTCACGCATCAGGTCACCCGGTGACTCGTAGGTGCCGGCGAACCAGGACCCGATCATCACGTTCGACGCACCGGCGGCCAGCGCCAGGGCCACGTCGCGCGGGTGGCGGATTCCGCCGTCCGCCCACACATGACCGCCCGATTCCCGCGCCGCGGCGGCACATTCGACCACCGCCGAGAACTGCGGACGGCCCACGCCGGTCATCATCCGGGTGGTGCACATCGCGCCGGGCCCGACCCCCACCTTGACGATGCCGGCGCCGGCCTCGATCAGATCCCGAGTTCCCTGCGCGGACACCACATTTCCGGCCACCAACGGTAAGCCGAGATCCAGTGAGGCCACCATCTTGATCGCCTCCAGCGTCTTGACCTGGTGTCCGTGTGCGGTGTCGATGACCAGCACGTCGACCCCGGCCTCGGCCAGCGCCTGGGCCTTGGACGCTGCGTCGCCGTTGATGCCGACGGCCGCGCCGACCCGCAATCGGCCCGCGCTGTCGAGGGCCGGGCTGTAGATACCGGTGCGGACGGCGGCGGTGCGAGTCAGCACCCCGGCCAGGGTACCGTCGGTGTGGGTCAGTACCGCCACGTCGATCGGCGCGTGTTCGAGCAGGTCGAAGACCTTGCGCGGATCGGTGCCCGCCGGAGCGGTAACGAAATCCGCGGCGGCGATGTCGCGCACCCGGCTGAATCGGTCCACGCCCACGCACGACGATTCCCGCACCAGCCCGATCGGGCGCCCCTCGAAGACCACCACGGCGACACCGTGCGCGCGCTTGTGGATCAGCGCGATCGCGTCCGACACCGCATCATCGGGCGCCAGTGTCACCGGGGTGTCCAGCACCAGGTCACGGCTCTTGACGAACTCCACCGTCTGCTGCACGGCAGGAATGGGCAGGTCCTGCGGGACGATCACGATGCCACCGCGGCGGGCGACCGTCTCGGCCATTCGCTTTCCGGCCACCGCGGTCATGTTGGCGACGACGACCGGGATCGTGGTCCCGGAGCCGTCGACGGTAGACAGGTCGACGTCGAACCTCGACGCGACATCGGACTGGTTCGGCACGATGAACACGTCGTTGTAGGTCAGGTCGAACGCCGGGCGGTGCCCGTCCAGAAACTTCATCGTGCAACGCTCACATTTATTGTCAGGCCGGAACTTCGCTTCGGTCTCCGCTCCACAGGGTGTGGAACTTCTTGCCCGGGTCCTCGTCGGTGCGCCCGTAGGTGTGCGCGCCGAAGAAATCGCGCAGGCCCTGGGTGAGCGCTGCCGGAAGCCGTTCGGTACGCAGCCCGTCGTAGTAGGACAGCGCCGAGGAGAACCCCGGAATCGGGATACCCAACTGCGTGGCCGTCACCACCACCCGACGCCAACTGTCGATCGCCGCTTCGATCGCGCTGCGGAAATAGGGCGCGACGATGAGCGTCGGCAGATCAGGATCATCGTCGAACGCCTCTTTGATCCGGTTGAGGAACTTGGCCCGGATGATGCACCCGCCGCGCCAGATGGTCGCGAGGTCGCCGGGCGTGACGCCCCAGTCGTATTCGGCGCTGCCGGCCTGGATCTGGTTGAAGCCCTGGGCGTAGGCGATGATCTTCGACGCGTACAGAGCCTGCCGGACGTCTTCAGTGAATTGAGCTGCATCGCCGGGCTTTCCACCCAACTCGCCCGACGCCAATCCCGTCGTCGCCTTGCGTTGGGCCACTGAGCCCGAAAGCGCCCGTGCGAACACGGCCTCGGCGATGCCGGTGACCGGTACGCCGAGATCCAGGGCCGACTTCACCGTCCAACGGCCGGTGCCCTTCTGCTCGGCCTCGTCGACGATGACGTCGACGAGCGGCTTGCCGGTCTTGGCGTCGGTCTGTCGCAGCACCTGCGCGGTGATCTCGACCAGGAAGCTGTCCAGGTCGCCTTTGTTCCATTCGTCGAACACCTCGGCGATCTCACCCGCGGTCTTGCCCAGCGCGTCGCGCAGCAGCTGGTAGGCCTCGCCGATCAACTGCATGTCGGAGTACTCGATGCCGTTGTGCACCATCTTGACGAAGTGCCCGGCACCGTCGGGTCCGATGTGCGTGCAGCATGGCACGCCGTCGACGTGCGCGGAGATCTCTTCGAGCAGCGGGCCCAGCGATTCGTAGGACTCGGCGGGCCCGCCCGGCATGATCGACGGCCCATTGAGGGCGCCTTCCTCGCCACCGGAGATGCCGGCGCCGACGAAGTGCAGCCCGCGCTCGCGTATCGCCTTCTCCCTGCGGATGGTGTCGGTGTACAGCGCGTTGCCGCCGTCGATGATGATGTCGCCTTCCTCCATGGCGTCGGCGAGCTCGTTGATGACGGCGTCGGTGGGGTCGCCGGCCTTGACCATGATGATGACCCGGCGCGGCTTTTCCAGTGCCGCAAGGAATTCCGGGATCGTCTCACTGCGCACGAAGTTGCCGTCGGAGCCGTGCTCTGCCAGCAACGCGTCCGTTTTGGCCACTGACCGGTTGTGCAGCGCCACGGTGTACCCGTGTCGGGCGAAGTTCCGGGCCAGGTTCGAGCCCATCACGGCCAGCCCGGTCACCCCGATCTGGGCGGTCGCAGTCTTCGAATCCGACGAACTCATGTCCTGCCTCTCAGTGTTCGGGAACACCCGTTCGTAACTTTCATGCTTTCGACAAACACTGTGGCACAACGGCCGTGCGGGTGCGCCACGGTGCTCGGCTTGGATCAGGCGGTGACCAACCGGTGCAGCTCCGTGAGCCACGGTACGGCCAGCGCGATGGTGGGCACCACCAGCACGGCCGCAGCGGTCAGATAGGCGCCCGCCGAAAGCAGCGGGCTGTTGCCCCGGCCCGACAGCCGTCGTACCCGCAACACGGTGCTCGGCCCTCCCGCGGCCAGTGCACCCGACGGCGCACGGCCGGAGGCACAGGCCACCAGGGCCCGGGCCAGGGGAGTGCGTCCGGCGGTGCGCACCGCGGCGTCATCGGCCAGCAGCTCCACCAGAAGCTGCACCGCGCCCAGCGCGTTCGCGCTGCGGACCAGCCGCGGAAACGCCGCATGGACGGCCGTGAACGCTTCCAGCACCAGATCGTGGCGGGCCCGCAGATGAGCCCGCTCGTGGGACAGGATGGCGGCGACTTCTTCATCGGCGAGTGTGCTGAGGGCCCCTTCGCTGACCACGACCCGGCTGCGCACTCCGGGCAGACAGTAGGCGAAGGGTTGCTCGACGTCCAACACCCTCAGGTCGCGGGTCGTGGTGCAGGGTTGGGCCAGTGCAGAATCGTGTCCGACCCCGACCAGGTCGACGACCATGCGGTGGTGCGCGCGGCGCCGACGGGTCGCGATGGCCACCCGCACCACGGCCGCCATCAGCCGCGCCCCGATCAGAACGGTCAATGCGAAGACGGTGACGTAAGCCGCCCACAGGGGCCAGCCCAGACGACTCTCGGCATCGACGATGTCGGCCGTGGGGCGCCCGTCCGGGCCGGGCATGAGCAGTCGGCTGGCGATGGCGATACCCGCGCTGAACGAAGACAGGACCGCAGCCACGGCAACCGCCTGCCAGAGCACCATTGCGGCCCGAGGAGCGCGCAACGGCCACCTGGCGCGTGCCAGTGCGGCCGGTGCGGGGCCAGCCAGCAGCACCGCAAGGATGGTGAAGGCCAGCGCGGACACGCTGTTAGTCTCCCTCAGTCGTCGGCTGGAGGTCCAGCAGATGGCGAATTGCGCTGGTTTGCTTCTAATTCGGCGAGCGCGCGGCGCAGTGCGTCGGCCTCGTCCGCGCCGACCCGCTCGACGAAGTGCACCAGCGCCGCCTGGCGACTGCCGGAGTCCTCGGCCTGGGCCAGTGCGTCGACCATCAGCCCGGCCACCAGTTCGTCGCGGCCGTGCACTGGCGCGTAGCGGTGCGCCCTGTCGTCCCTGAGCTGGGAGACCAAGTTTTTCTTCGCCAACCGTTGCAGCACGGTCATGACGGTCGTATAGGCAAGGTCGCGTCGCGCCGACAACGCTTCGTGGACTTGGCGAACAGTCTGAGCCTCCGGCATGGACCATAAGTGATCCATCACCGCGCGTTCCAGATCCCCCAGCCGCGTCAGCTTGGCCATAATTCATCTCCTGAGCGTTGCAACCAGCTTACCCCGGCTTACTACCGAGTGTCGTACCCAGGGCAGTTGTCTCGCCCGAGTAATCGCGATCCGGGGACTGGCCGGACACACTCGCGACTTCACCCAACCGGTGCTTGCGGAATTAGGGCAGCCTTGCCTATGCTAAACCCGGTCGAGCGAAGATGGCTTGCGGAGTGTCCTGAGGGCTGCAGCGACCCCGCGCCTACTCGATCGGCGAGCCCCGTGCCCTGCGTACGGGGCTCGCCTGTTTCCACGGACGCTTCTGCTCATGGTGTAGACACAGAACGTGTCGTCAGCGCCTGACCCGGAATTCGTTGCACCGTTCGACAGTGAGCTCGGTCTGCAGTTCACCGAACTGACCCCCGACGGCGCCCGCGCGCAACTCGAGGTCAAGCCGAAGTTGCTGCAGCCGATGGGCCTGGTGCACGGCGGTGTCTACTGCTCGATCATCGAGAGCATGGCCAGCGTGGCGGCTTACACGTGGCTCGCCTCCAACGGTGGTGGAAATGTGGTCGGGGTCAACAACAACACCGACTTTCTGCGCGCGATCAAGTCGGGCACGGTATACGGCAAGGCCGAGCCGGTGCACCGCGGCCGCCGTCAGCAGCTGTGGCTGGTCACCATCACCGACGACGACGACCGGGTGGTGGCGCGGGGCCAGGTGCGGCTGCAAAACCTCGAGGCTTAGCAGCGCTCACTGTGCCGGGATGGCATCGGCGTGCGGGGCGTCGCTCTTGGTGTGCGCCCGGGTGGTGACCATATAGAGCAGGCCGAAGCCGATCACCAGTCCCGCCATCAGCAGCACGACGTAGTTGTCATACCAGGGCGCGCCGGGCGAGCGTGGCCAGCAGATGTTGACAATGGCCGCAATGCCGTAGCCCAACGCCCCGATGTTGATCGGCAATCCCCACCGGCCCAGCCGGTACTTGCCCGAAGGCTTCCAGCCCTTGGCCCGTGCCCGCAGGGCGGCCAGCACCACCATTTGAAAACCGAGGTACACCCCCACGGTGCCGAAGCTGACCAGTTTGTTGAGCGGGTGCTCGGAGACGATGGTCCCGATGATCAGCACCGCCGGGATGATGACCGCGGCCAGCAGCGAGTACGGCGGCACGTGTCGCTTGTGGTCGAAGCGCGCCAGCAGCCGAGAACCCAGGATCATATCGTCGCGCCCGTAGGAGAAGATCAGCCGGCTGGCGGCGGCCTGCAGGCTCAGGGCGCAGGACACAAACGAGATGAGCACGATGCCGAGCACGACCCTGGACCCGATGTCGCCGAACGCCGAGCTCAGGACGGTCGAGATCGGGTTGGTGTCCTCACCCCGGATCACCGCGCCGAAATCCGTGACGGACAGCACCAGGCTCAGGCAGACGAACGTCGAGGCCGCACCGCCGATGTAGATGGTGCGGCGCATCGCCTTGGGGATCTGGATTCCCGGGTTGCGGACCTCCTCGGCGACGTCGCCACACGCCTCGAACCCGAAAAACTGGTAGAGACCGATGAGGCTGGCGGCGAGGAAGGCGTACAGGAAGCTGTGCTCACCCTGAGCGCCGAAGCTGTGGAACAGCACGTCGAGCCCGTGGTGGCGGTGGGTGACCAGCAACCAGATGCCGACCACCAGAGCGCCGATCAGTTCCGCGGTGAAGCCGAAGATCGCGAAGTAGCCCAGGATCTTGGTGCCGGTCAGGTTGATCAGCGTGGCGACCGCCAGAACCGCGAGTGCGCAATAGATCTTGGCCTGCGCGGTCGGCTGGAAGCCGACCATGGCGGCCAGGTACGGACCCGCGCCGAACGCCGCGTCCGCGATGAGCGCCAGCAGGCAGAACATGTACACCCAACCGGTCATCCACGCCCACTTGCGGCCCCACAACCGGCGCGACCACGGGTACACGCCGCCGGCCACCGGGAACTGCGCGACCACTTCGCTGAAGACCAGCGCGACGAGCATCTGACCCGCGCCGACGATGAGCAGGCTCCAGATCATCGCCGGCCCGGCGGTGGCCAACGCGAACGCGAACACCGTGTAGATGCCGACGACGGGCGACAGGTAGGTGAAGCCGAGGGAGAAGTTGGCCCACGGGCTCATGTCCCGCCGGAACTCCGAGGAAAACCCGAGCGCCTTGAGCTGGGCCTGGTCCGCGTCCTCGGCCTGGTATTCCCTGCCGTTGTGCGCGACGACCGGCGGCGGGTCGACCGCCACTTCACTCTCCGCGGGTTTCCCCGTACCAGCAAACACCACGAGATGGACCTCCAATCATCGAGATTTTTCAACCTTACGCTGTTGTCGCCATTGCGACATCTGGGGGCCGTTACTTGTGCGTGGCCTCCTGGATCAGGGTCGCCGCGGTGCGCTTGAGCACGTCGCGCTGGCGGGCCACGTCCGCCACGGCTCTCCGCAGCTGGTTGAGCTCATCCCGCTCGCTCAGCGCGCCGCCGTCAGGCCGGTCTTCGTGGAAATCCGGCTCGCGAGCGATCGCCGGTATGACCTTCTGGCGCGATCTGGATCGCACCTGTTCGCCCCGTGGCGCGTTGACCACGCTGGCCACCGGACCGCCGAACGGAGGCACGCCGCCGTAGTAGCCGGCTGCCGCAACGGCGCCCGCCTGGGGCGACCCGTCCAGGCCGGCAGCGGGCAGTGCCGTCGCGGCAAGGCGGGCGGCCGGCGTCGTACCCCACGCCGGCGGCACCGACAACTTGCCAACGGTCTTGCCAATGGTCGATGCCTCGCCGAGGCCGGCGGACGTCCCGGTGCCGACGATGCCTGTCGGCGCGCCAGAGCCGTTTCCCGACACGTCCGACACCGCCGCGGTCGCCGGCGCGCTGAGCGAAGCGGCCAACGGATTGAAGGCCACGGCAATCATCGGCGCTACCGTCAATAAGACTCCGGAAATGGCGAAGTTCAGTCCGTAGGACAGGATTCCCAAGCCCAGGGTGTCCTCGCTGGCCTGTTCAAATGCCTGGACCGGATAGCTGTTGAAGAAATCGAGCAGCACATTGGATCCGGGAAATGTGCCGGTGGAGAGTTGGTTCAGCAGATCGGGGACTGCGGCCAATTGGGCAGCCGTCGACTGGGTCGGGGCGGCCGCAGCGGCCTGACTGACCACCGCGGCTTGCGTGGCCGTTCCGGACGGGTTGGTGTTCTGCGGCGGCGCGCTGAACGGCGTCAGGGTGGTTGCGGCCGCCGAGGCGCCGGCATAGCCGAGCATCGCCGCGGCGTCCTGGGCCCACATCTGGGCGTACTGTGCCTCGGTGGCCGCGATCGCCGCTGTGTTCTGGCCCAAGATGTTGGTGGCCGCCAATGCCGTCAGCAGCGCCCGGTTCACCTCGATCTCCGCCGGAGGCACGGTGGCGGCGAACGCGGCCTCATAGGCCGCCACCGCCGCGCCCAACTGGCCGGCGGTCTGTTCAGCCTGCGCAGCGGTGGTACCGATCCAGGACACATAGGGAGCCGCTGCGGCGGCCATCGCCGTCGATGACGGACCCACCCACGGCCCGCCGGTCAACTCGGCGACCACCGCGGAATAGGAAGCTGCGGTCGCCTTCAACTCCGCCGCCAACGACGACCAGGCCGCTGCCGCGGTCACGAGCGGCCCCGAACCGGCGCCGGCATACATCCGACCGGAATTGATCTCCGGTGCCAGCGCCGCAAAATCCAAGACCGGAATCACAGCATCGCTTCCTTGATCAACCGGGCCGCCGCGTCACGCTCCGTCGCCAATTCCCCGAGCTCCTTGCGCAATTGAGCGATCTCGTCGCGTTCGCGTTCGCTGAGAGCGCTGGCCACATGTTGCGGACGTTCCGGCATCGACCCGGCCGGGACCGGCCGGCCGGTTTCTGCGACCCACGGCGGGAGCATCTTGCTGCGCGCTGCCGAGCGGGAGGCGGCCTCGGAGCCGCCACGTGGGGCGTTGACCACACTGCCTATCGGCGGAATGCCGAAGCCGGTGCCGGGTGCGGCCTCCTCAGCCTGCGGCGAGCCTGCTGCACCTGCCGCCGGTAGGGCGGTGGCGGCGAGCCGGATATTCGGGGAATTCACCCAGCTCTGCGGCACCGAGAGCTTCCCAACCGTCGCCGCTTCGCCAGCGGCCGCCGACACCGGACTTTCTTGCGAGCCGGACCCCACCAGCGCCGATCCGGTCGCGCCACCAGACACATCAGAGGCTGCCGCCGCGGCCGACGGCGGCAAGGCAAGTGGGTACAACGAGACAAAGAATGGTGTGATGCCCGAAGCCACAAACGCGAATCCGCTGAATTCCGTGGCCACGTTTCCGACGTCGCTGCCGAACCTGTTGATGGCCATGCCCAGCGGGCTCGTCGCGAAGTTGTGCAGCAGGGCGAGCGGGTCGAACGATCCGGGCGCTGCCAGCCCCTGTAGCAGATTGGGCACCGCCGCCATTTGGGCCAGCGTCGACTGCGCCGAGCCGCTCGAGGTGGCGGCGGCTTGACCGACCGCCGCCGCCTGCGTGGCCGTCCCGGACGGGTTGGTGCTCTGCGGCGGCGCGCTGAACGGCGTCAGAGTGGTTGCGGCCGCCGAGGCGCCGGCATAGCCGAGCATCGCCGCGGCGTCCTGGGCCCACATCTGGGCGTACTGTGCCTCGGTGGCCGCGATCGCCGCCGTGTTCTGGCCCAGGATGTTGGTGGCCACCAATGCCGTCAGCAGCGCCCGGTTCACCTCGATCTCCGCCGGAGGCACGGTGGCGGCGAACGCGGCCTCATAGGCCGCGACCGCCGACTTCAACTGGTTGGCAGTCTGCCCGGCTTGTGCGGCGGTAGTTCTCATCCAGGACGCATAGGGGACCGCGGCGGCCGTCATGGAGGTCGATGACGGGCCCACCCACGGCCCGCCGGTGAGCCCGGCTATCACCGCGCGGTAGGAGGCCGCCGTCGAGTCCAATTCGGCGGCCAACGTCTCCCAGGCGGCTGCGGCCGCGACCAACGGCCCCGACCCAGCGCCCGCGTACATCCGCCCGGAGTTGATCTCCGGCGGCAACATCGCAAAATCCACCGCTAAAGCCCCCTAACAAGCGGCCCGGTTTGCGCGAACATGGTGCTGCCGAGAGCGTCCCTATCGAACGAGACGGCATGCGAATCGCCGGACCGCATTCATAGTCGGTCGGCCGGCTGAAACAGCGCTGGTTAACAGCTGGAAATTTGCTGTTAATGGCTCATTTCGTTTGCTGTACCTTACCTTCGCCCGCCCGGTTCGCGGCAAGGCGGTAGCGGACACCGGTCCAGTTGCGGATGGCGCCCACTCGTTGATGAACGGAATCGCGACTCGCCCGAATGCCCTGCTTTAGTGGATAATTCTGGTCACAAAGCCAGTCCCGCGGAGTGGCACCGGTCCGGCGCTGTCCGCGGGCGGGGGGAGGAACCGTGAGCCGCGCCCGGCCGCACGACTGCCGATATGCGGCCCAGCCGGACTACGCCAGCACGTTGTTATGCAGTTTGCCAACTGCCGCCAGGCAAGCTTCACTGCGCACCGGAGGTCGGCGCCGGGTCGCGATTGACGTCTTCGGGTCAGTCTCGGGTCAGTCGTTGAACGGTCCCCAAGCGTGCCGCTTGAGCGCAGCCGGCTTTTTGCCAAGCTTTCCAGCCCGCACCATGACGGCCAGGCTGTCCAGGATGACCCGGCTGCTCAGCAGGGCGGTCTGCTCCGCCCAGTCGTACGGCGGCGAGCACTCCACCACCTCGATGCCGTTCAGCCCGGGTTCGGAGATCATCCGGATCAGGTTCAGCGCTTCGCGCGGCAGCAGACCACCTGGCTCGGGCCAGCCGGTACCGGGCACGAATCCGGCGTCGATGACATCGATGTCGAACGACAGGTATACCGCCTTGGCATCCTTCCACGCCGTTTCCAGCGCGATTTCGGCGACCTTTTCGATCCCGACACGCTCGACGTCACCGACCGTGATGACGGTGCTACCGCGCTGGCGGCCGACCTGAACGCCGGCGCGCGGCGCCTGCCATCCGCCGATGCCGATCTGCACCAGGTTGGTGGCCGGGGCGTTCTTGATGTTGGTGGCGTGAAACCACGGAGTGGTGTGCATGCGCTCGTCGAGATCGGTTTCCTGGGTGTCGACGTGGCGGTCGAAGTGGATGATGCCGACGTTGCCGTCCAGGTAGGGGGCCAGACCCCGGACGGTCGGGAATCCGATCGAGTGGTCACCACCGAGCACCACCGGGAACACGCCCTTGGAGACCACGTGAGCCATGGCCTGGCTGATCTGGTCGAACGACTTCTCGATGTTTGCGGGCATCGTGACCACGTCGCCGATATCCACGATGTTGAGCTGTTCCCGCAGGTCGACGCCCAGCTCATAGCAATACGTGCCGAACAGGTTGGTGGAGCGGCGGATTCCCATCGGCCCGAAACGGGTGCCCGGGCGGTAGGTGGTTCCCGCGTCCAGTGGCGCCCCGAAGACGGCCACCTCGGCGTCGCCCACGTCGTTCACATCCTCGAGGAACGGCGCCTTCAAGAATGTCCCGCGCTCGCCGGCGAAGTGCGGCAGCTCGCCGCGCGCGAAGGTCGACAGCGTGCGGTCATTGATCGTGGGGGCCGCTTCCAGCCCATGGCTGATGCAGCGGTCGATCTCTTCGCGGTGACGGCGCGTGGAGAGCTCGGCTTCGGCCTGCTGAGCCCACTGGCCTTCACGGTTGGGGATGTCGGCCTGTCCAGCGAACGGATTGAACATCACTGCTTCCTCTCGTCGATTCACGGCGAAGGATGCCCTGGTTACCGGCATTTAAGCGGAGGAAAATTACCAGGTTTGAATCGGTGAGCCGGCGCGCCAGGCATCCAGTACTCACCGTCTTGTCGCTGTCCGGGTACGGCGAACTCGTCCGGGCGGGCCCCGGTGGCACGCCTTCATTCAAAGTACCCACCACCGCCGTGACCGCAAGCGCGATCGGCCTGAGTCAGGTTGGAGATCGCTGTGAATTTCCTTGACGCTTCCGTGGCATTGCGTCGGACCGGGATGCCGACACCGACCCGAGCGTGGCAGGATCCGAGGACATGCGTCTGACGCCGCACGAGCAGGAGCGACTGCTGTTGTCCTACGCCGCCGAACTGGCCCGTCGGCGCCGGGCCCGAGGGCTGCGGCTGAATCACCCTGAGGCAGTTGCGGTGATCACCGACCACATCCTGGAAGGAGCGCGCGACGGCCGCACCGTGGCCGAACTGATGGCCAGCGGATGTGATGTGCTCCGCCGCGACGACGTGATGGAGGGAGTGCCCGAGATGATTGACGACGTGCAGGTGGAGGCGACATTTCCGGACGGCACCAAGCTGGTCACGGTCCACCACCCGATCACATGATTCCCGGCGAATTCCGCTACGCCAGCGGCGATATCGAAATCAATGCGGGCGCCCAGCGTATCCACGTCGAGATCGTCAACACCGGTGATCGTCCGGTGCAGGTCGGTAGTCACGTCCACCTGCCGCAGGCCAACGCGGCGTTGTCATTCGATCGCACGGCGGCTTTCGGCTACCGGCTCGATGTCCCGGCGGCGACCGCTGTGCGGTTCGAACCCGGAGTGCCGCAGCGCGTCACGTTGGTGCCACTGGGCGGCCGGCGCGAGGTGCACGGGCTGACGCTGAATCCTCCGGGCCGGCTGGACCCGGCATGACGCGGCTGTCGCGGGAGCGCTACGCCCAGCTGTTCGGACCCACGACCGGCGACCGGATCAGGCTGGCCGACACCGACCTGTTGGTGGAAATCACCGAAGACCGCAGCGGGGGACCGGGACTCGCGGGCGACGAGGCCGTGTTCGGCGGGGGCAAAGTGTTGCGCGAGTCGATGGGGCAGGGCCGCGCCACCCGGGCCCAGGGCGCACCCGACACCGTGATCACCGGCGCGGTGATCATCGACTACTGGGGAATCATCAAGGCCGACATAGGGATTCGCGACGGGCGCATCGTCGGGATCGGAAAGGCCGGAAATCCCGACATCATGGACGGCGTCCACCGGGACCTGGTGGTAGGTCCGTCCACCGAAATCATCGGCGGCAATGGGCGAATCGTCACCGCGGGCGGGATCGACTGCCACGTACACCTGATCTGCCCGCAACTGATGGCTGAGGCACTGGGCTCCGGCATCACCACGATCATCGGCGGCGGTACCGGGCCCGCCGAGGGCAGCAAGGCCACCACCGTCACTCCCGGGTCCTGGCATCTGGCCAGGATGCTCGAGGCGCTGGACGGCTGGCCGGTGAACTTTGCCCTGCTGGGCAAGGGAAATACCGTCAACCCCGAGGGCCTGTGGGAGCAATTACGCGGGGGCGCATCGGGTTTCAAACTGCACGAGGACTGGGGCTCCACACCTGCGGCCATCGACACGTGCCTGACCGTCGCCGACGCCGCGGGAGTACAAGTTGCGCTGCACACCGACACCCTCAACGAGATGGGGTTCGTCGAAAACACGCTGGCGGCAATAGCCGGCCGGTCGATCCACACCTACCACACCGAGGGCGCCGGCGGGGGGCACGCCCCAGACATCATGACGGTTGCGGCGCACCCGAATGTGCTGCCCAGCTCCACCAACCCGACCCGGCCGCACACCGTCAACACGCTCGACGAGCACCTCGACATGCTGATGGTTTGCCATCACCTGAATCCCGCGGTGCCGGAAGATCTTGCCTTCGCCGAGAGCCGGATTCGGCCGTCGACGATGGCGGCTGAGGATCTCCTGCACGATCTGGGCGCAATCTCGATGATCGGCAGTGATTCCCAGGCGATGGGCCGCATCGGCGAGGTGGTCCTGCGGACGTGGCAGACCGCGCATGTGATGAAGCGCCGCCGCGGCGCATTGCCCGGTGACGGTGCCGCCGACAACATGCGGGCGCGGCGCTACGTCGCCAAGTACACCATCTGCCCAGCCGTCGCGCACGGCATGGATCAACTCGTCGGCTCGGTGGAAGTCGGCAAGTTAGCCGATCTGGTGCTGTGGGAGCCGGCGTTCTTCGGAGTGCGCCCGCACGCCGTGGTTAAGGGCGGGGTAATCGCCTGGGCGGCAATGGGTGACGCGAACGCGTCGATCCCGACCCCGCAGCCGGTGTTGCCGCGGCCGATGTTCGGCGCCGCCCCGCTAGCCGCCGCAGCGTCCTCCGTGCACTTCGTCGCGCCCGAGGCCATCGACACCGGGCTGGCCGACCGGCTCGCGATCAACCGGCCACTGGTCCCCGTGGCCGATGTGCGTGCCGTCGGCAAGGCCGACCTGCCGCTCAACGATGCGATGCCGAGCATCGAGGTCGATCCCGATACCTTCACCGTCCGCATCGACGGTCAGGTGTGGCAACCCCAGCCGGCCACCGAACTTCCAATGGCGCAACGTTATTTCCTTTTCTGATGGCCTCACTCGCGACGCTCCTCGCACTCGCCGATTCCCGGCTGCCCACCGGCGCGCACGTACACTCCGGCGGGCTGGAAGAGGCGGTCAGCAGCGGCCTGGTGAATAATCTGGCCACCCTGCACGCTTTCCTCACCCGGCGAATCCGAACCCACGGTTTGGTCACCGCGTCCATTGCGGTGGCGGTGCAACGCGGTGACCTGTCACTCGAGGACGCCGACCGTGAAACCGATGCTCGCACACCGGCTCCCGCGGCCCGGGACGCCTCCCGCAAGCAGGGCCGCGGGCTGGCGCGGCTGGCGCGACTGGTCTGGCCGGACCCCGGCTGGGACGCGCTGGGCCGGCAGCCACATCTCGCGGTGGCCGCCGGGCGCGTCGGCGCGCTCGCCGGTGTGCCGGCCGAACACAACGCGCTGCACATCACCTACACCACGATGACCGGCTCGGCGACCGCCGCACAGCGACTGCTTGCCCTCGATCCCGCCGAAGTGGCCGCGCTGACAATCCGGTTGTCTGATCTGTGCGAGCACACCGCCGCCCAGGCGATGCTGGGACTGGCCGAGCTCTCCGACCCACTGCTGGACACGCTGGCACAACAGCACGCGCAACGCGAGCGCCCCCTGTTCACCTCCTGAAAGGTCAACCATGACAACGCATTCCCACACACACCCACACCCACACATCGACCGCCCCAGACGGGTCCGGCAGCCGGGTGAGCCGCTGCGCATCGGTATCGGCGGCCCGGTCGGCTCGGGCAAGACGGCACTCGTGGCGGCGCTCTGCCGGCAACTGCGCGACGAACTCTCGGTGGCGGTGCTGACCAACGACATCTACACCACCGAGGATGCGGACTTCCTGCGCCGGCACGCCGTGCTACCGGACGACCGGATCGCGGCGGTGCAGACCGGAGGCTGCCCGCACACCGCGATCCGTGACGACATCACCGCCAACCTGGACGCGATCGACGACCTGCTGGTGGCCCACGAACCGCTGGACCTGATCCTGGTCGAGTCCGGCGGCGACAACCTCACGGCCACCTTCTCCTCGGGACTGGTCGACGTGCAGATCTTCGTCATCGACGTGGCCGGGGGTGACAAGGTGCCACGCAAGGGAGGCCCCGGCGTCACCTACTCGGATCTGTTGGTAGTCAACAAAACTGATCTTGCGCCGCTGGTCGGCGCCGACCTTCAGGTGATGGCTCGGGATGCTGACGCCGTGCGCGACGGCCGCCCCACGATACTGCAGTCTCTGACCCAAGACCCGGCTGCGGGCCAGGTGCTGACGTGGGTCCGCGACCAACTGGCCGCCGCCCGCTGATGGAATCCCGGGTGCTCCTGGTCGCTTCACGAGATCGACTGCCGCGCATCGAATGGCGCGGTGGGATCCAGGCCAGGTGCACCCATCCCGACACTGTGCATCTGGTATCGACCGCAGCGATCCCGCTGGGCGGTGACACCATCGACATTCGGGTGATCGTCGAAGACGGCGCCCGACTCCGGTTGCGCAGCGCCGCCGCCACGGTGGCGTTGCCCGGCACGGAGACCGACCTCTCATACGCCCGTTGGGAAATCGACGTCACCGGGGACCTCGATGTCGATCTGCAGCCGACAATCGTGGCGGCCGCGGCCCGGCATGTGTCGGCGGTGACCCTGCTCGTGCACGACGACGGCCGGGTCCGGCTGCGGGAGCGCGTGCAGGTCGGCCGATGCAACGAGGATCAAGGCTTCTGGTCGGGGTCGATACGGGCCGACCGGCACGCTCATCCGATGCTGCGCCACCGGGTGGAACTGGGCGCCGGATCGGTGGCTGACGACGAGTTGTCGGCGCCGCGCGCCATGATCAGCGAATTGCGCTATCCCACAACCGACTCCGCTGCCGAGGCAGGCTCGACCGTGTTGGCGTTGGCCGGCGGCGGCACGCTGACCACCTGGCAGGCCGACCGGTTGACCGGCTAGCTGGCTTTTCGGGTGACCGCCCCGGAACTGCGCGCCTCGGCGGCCGCCTCAGCGAGCTGTTCGAGCCGTGTTCGCGCAAACGCCTGCTGGTCGGTGATGGTCAGCTGGCCCCGCCGTGTGCTGAGGAAGGTCACTGTCCACGACAGCAGCGTGGCCACCTTCGTCTTGAAACCGACCAGGTAGACCAGGTGCAAGACCAGCCACATCAGCCACGCGATGAACCCGCTGAACTCCAGCGGACCGATCTTGGCGACCGCAGAGAACCGGGACACGGTGGCCATCGAGCCCTTGTCGAAGTACTCGAAAGGCTCCCGCTCGGCCGGGTCGGCGCCGGCGAGTTCGGCTTTGATGTTGTTGGCGACGTACTTGCCGCCCTGAATGGCGCCCTGCGCCACGCCGGGGACGCCCTCGACTGCGGCCATGTCGCCGACGACGAAGACGTTGGGATGGCCGGGGATAGACAGGTCAGGCAGCACCTGGACTCGGCCGGCCCGGTCGAGTTCGGCGTCGGACTGCTCGGCGAGGTCGCGGCCCAGCCGGCTCGCGGACACGCCGGCGGACCACACCTTGCAGGCCGACTCGATGCGCCGCTCGGTGCCGTCGGCGTCCTTGACCGTGATGCCGTTGCGGTCCACGTCGGTGACCATCGCGCCCAACTGGATCTCCACGCCGAGCTTCTCCAGCCGCGCGGCCGCCCGCTCACCCAGCTTTTCGCCGAACGGCGGCAACACGGCCGGCGCGGCGTCGAGCAGGATCACCCGCGCCCTGGTCGAATCAATATGCCGGAAGGCGCCTTTCAGGGTGTGCTCGGCCAATTCGGCGATCTGCCCGGCCATTTCGACACCGGTCGGACCGGCGCCCACGACGGTGAACGTGAGCAGCTTGGCGCGGCGTTCCGGGTCACTGGACCGTTCGGCCTGCTCGAAAGCGCTCAGGATCCGGCCCCGCAACTCCAGGGCGTCATCGATGGTCTTCATGCCGGGCGCGAACTCGGCGAACTGGTCGTTGCCGAAGTACGACTGGCCGGCGCCGGCGGCGACGATCAGGCTGTCGTACGGGGTTTCGTAGCTGTGGCCGAGCAACTCAGAGATGACGACCTTACGGGCCAGATCGATGTGCGTGACATTGCCCAGCAACACCTGCACGTTGCGCTGCTTGCGCAGGATGACGCGGGTGGTCGGCGCGATCTCGCCTTCGGAGATGATCCCGGTGGCCACCTGATACAGCAAAGGCTGGAACAGGTGGTGAGTGGTGCGGGCGATCAACTTGATGTCGACGTCTGCGCGCTTGAGCTTCTTTGCCGCAGTGAGTCCGCCGAACCCCGATCCAATGATCACGACACGATGCCGCTGACGTGGTTCAGCTGTGGGTTCTTGCTGGGGACTCATGTTTCGCTGCTCCTGACCGGGTCTCCTTGACGAGCGACTGCTAGTTAGCTATTACCCAAAGCCTAGTCAACCCACCCGCGCAAACCCAGCCGCGAGCCTGTGTAATTAGCCACACTCAGCGAATTGCGTTCTGGGGCCGGACTTTCGCTACCCGCCGAGCAGTGGGCGCAGGGCCTCAGCGACGCTGGTGATGACACCCGGGACGTGACCGCCCGGGACGTTGATGATCGCGCCGTCCAGGCCGGCGGCCAGGACTTTGGCCTGAACCTGATCGGCGATCTGTGCGGGGCTCCCGATCGCCATGCGCGCGGTCAGGTTCTCCGGAAGTTGCTCGGGTCTGGCGTTCTCGTCGACCATCGCCGTCAGCATCATGCTGGTCTCCAGCGTGGCGGGGTCTCGGCCCACTTCCTCACAGCGGGCCTTCACCGCGTCCATCTTGCGGGGCAGTTCGGCGAACGCGGCGACGATGTTCAAGTGGTCGGCGTAGCGGGCGGCGATGCCGAAGGTCTTCTTCTCGCCGCTGCCCCCGATCAGCACCGGAATTCGGTCGCGGTAACGCGGTTCGGCCATCGCCGACTCCGTGGTGTACCACTGACCGGAGAACGTCGGTCGCTCGCCCTTGATCATCGGGTCGATGATCTGCAGCGCCTCCTCGAGCCGGTTGAACCGGTCGGTGAAGGTCCCGAACTCGAAACCCAATTGCCGGTGTTCCAGCTCGAACCAGCCGGCCCCGATGCCCAGCACGGCGCGGCCACCGCTGACCACGTCCAGCGTGGTGATCACCTTGGCCAACAGGGCCGGGTTGCGGTAGGTGTTGCCGGTCACCAGCGTGCCCAGTTGTAGTCGCTCAGTTGCGGTGGCCAGCGCGCCCAGCGCCGTATAGGCCTCCAGCATCGGCTGATCCGGGGTGCCCAGCATGGGCAGTTGGTAGAAGTGATCCATCACGAAAAGCGAGTCGTAGCCGGCAGCTTCGGCTTCCCGCGCTTGCGCGATGACGGTGGGGAACAGGTTTTCCACCCCGGTCCCGTAGGAGAAATTGGGAATCTGGAATCCAAGCCGTATCGCCACGGTGTACACCGTAGCTTCCGGCCGGGAACCCCTTTCAGGCGAACTGAGCGAGCGCGCCGTGGCTGACGTGCAGCGTCTGCCCGGTGATGTGGCGGGCCGCGGGAGTGGTCAGGAACAGAGACAGCCGTGCGATCTCCGCCGCGACGGGTGCCGGTGTGCGCGAAAGGCCTTCGTAGCCGGCCTGGACGCTGCGACCGGTCGCGACGGCGTTGACGGTGATGCCGCGGGTGCCGTAAACCTCGGCCTGCCCGCTGACCCAGCTGGACACGGCGGCCTTGATCGAGGCATCGACGCTGCCGGCCGGCGGGTTCTCGGTCAACACGGTGATGATGTGGCCGCCGGAGCGCAGGTGATCACCCACGCACTGCACCGTCAGAACCGCAGAAAGAAGAGTCGCGTCCAGCGTCCGGCGCCATGCGGTGGCCGTGTCGGACAGCGAGTAGGTGCGTGGGTCGCCGGCGTCCCAGGTGGGAGCGGGGATGTTGACGATGGTGTCCAGGTGGTGAGGGAAAAGCGCCCGTGCCTCTTTGAGGCTGGCCGGGTCGGTGGTGTCGCAGACGATTGCGTCGACGTCGAGCTCTTTGGCGACCACCTCGAGGTCGCCACCGCGTGCACCCACCAGGGTGACCTTGTGCCCGTCGTCACGAAAACTCTCGGCTACTGCACGTCCTAGATCGGTGTCTCCACCGGTGACCACAACCTCCACTGCCACGACCTCCTCGTGCTATGGCGTCATCGCGGTCCATGTTACTGGACAGTAGCTATCAGACGAAACCACGCGCCGCGACGACGCGCTGAGCATTTGCATAACTATTCGGCCGTACGGTCCCGACGCTAGGTTTGACCGATGTGTCGCATACGGGTGCTGGCCGGCTTTGTGACGATGTTGCTGGTCGGCAGCCTGACGGCGTGTACTTCGGGCTCCCCGCCGGGCCAGGATTCCCGGTCCATTGTGGTGTTCGCCGCCGCTTCGCTGAAACAGGTCTTCACCACGATCGGCGAGCAGTTCAAGTCGGACAACCCGGGTGTCACCGTCACGTTCGACTTCGCGGGATCCTCGGAATTGGCGACGCAGTTGATCCAGGGCGCCAGCGGCGACGTCTTCGCTACTGCGGATACCGCACAAATGGACAGAGTTGCCAAAGCGGGCCTGTTGGCCGGTGACGCGGTTAACTTCGCCGCCAACACCCTGGTCATCGTCACCGCGCCGGGCAATCCCGAGAACATCGGATCCTTCGCCGATCTCGCCCGACCGGGGTTGAGCGTGGTGGTCTGCCAGCGGCCGGTGCCGTGCGGCTCGGCGACCCACCGCGTTGAGGACGCCACCGGAGTGCAGTTGCACCCGGTCAGCGAGGAACCGAGCGTCAGCGATGCGCTCAACAAAGTGACCACCGGGCAGGCCGATGCCGCGCTGGTCTACGTCACCGACGCGTCCAATGCCGGAAGCAAGGTGGCGACGGTCAGGTTTCCGGAATCCGCGCAGGCGATGAACGTCTACCCGATCGCGGTGCTCAAGAAGGCGCCGCATGCCGCGCTGGCCCAGAAATTCCAGGCGGCGGTGACGGGTGCGGCCGGACGCGAGATCCTGGACCGGGCCGGCTTCGCCAGGCCCTGAGCTCCGATGTCCACCCCATCTCATCTACCTCGCTGGGTCTACTTACCGGCGGCGGTAGGGACGCTTTTTGTCGGACTCCCGCTGTTGGCCATCGCGATCAAAGTCGACTGGCCGCATTTCTGTTCGCTGGTCAGCAGTGATTCCTCGACGACGGCGCTGCTGCTGAGCCTGAGAACCGCCGCTGCCAGCACCCTGCTGTGCGTGCTGCTGGGGGTTCCGATGGCGCTGGTCCTGGCCCGCAGCCGGCTGCGGCTGGTGCGGGCGCTGCGGCCGGTGATTCTGCTGCCCCTGGTGCTACCCCCGGTGGTCGGCGGCATCGCGCTGCTCTACGCATTCGGTCGGCTCGGCCTCATCGGGCACTACCTCGAGGCAGCGGGCATCAGCATCGCGTTCAGCACCACCGCTGTCGTGCTGGCGCAAACATTCGTCTCGCTGCCGTTTCTGGTGATATCGCTGGAAGGCGCGGCGCGCACCGCCGGAGCCGACTACGAAGTGGTGGCAGCGACGCTCGGCGCGCGGCCCACCACCATCTGGTGGCGGGTCACCCTGCCGCTGCTGCTGCCGGGCCTGGTCTCCGGAGCGGTGTTGGCGTTCGCACGGTCGCTGGGGGAGTTCGGCGCGACGCTGACGTTTGCCGGTTCGCTGCAGGGCGTGACCCGCACGCTGCCGCTGGAGATCTATCTGCAGCGGGTCGGTGACCCGGATGCGGCTGTGGCACTGTCGCTTCTGCTGGTGGCGGTGGCGGCGGTGGTGGTGCTGGCTCTGGGTGCGCGCCGACTCACCGGGACCGACGCAAGGTAGCCGGCGATGAGCGATCTGCAGCTGCGCGCGGTGGTCACCGATCGGGATTTGGACGTGGAGTTCTCGGTGGCCGCCGGCGAGGTGTTGGCCGTGCTCGGCCCCAATGGCGCGGGCAAGTCGACGGCTCTGCATGTCGTCGCCGGGCTGCTTCGGCCGGACTCGCGGTGTGGTGCGGCTGGGAAACCGCGTGTTGACCGATACCGCGGCCGGGGTTCAGGTTGCCACCCACGACCGACGGGTGGGGCTGCTGCTGCAAGACCCGTTGCTGTTTCCGCACCTGAGCGTGGCTGCCAACGTGGCCTTCGGGCCGCGCAGCGGACGCGGCATGTTCCGGTCCGGCCAGGTCCGGGACACAGCGCTGCGCTGGCTGCGGGAAGTCGATGCTGAGGAGTTGGCCGACCGCAGGCCGCGTCAGCTTTCCGGCGGCCAGGCCCAGCGTGTCGCCATAGCGCGTGCGTTGGCCGCCGAACCGGAGCTATTGCTGCTCGATGAACCGCTGACCGGGCTCGATGTCGCGGCGGCGGCGGCGATTCGCGCGGTGCTGCGCGGCGTGGTCAGGCGCAGCGGCTGCGCGGTCGTCCTGGTCACTCATGACCTGCTGGACGTGTTGGCCCTGGCCGATCGGGTACTGGTGCTCGAGTCCGGGAAGATCGCCGAGATCGGGCAGGCCGCCGAGGTACTGGCCGCACCCCGGAGTCATTTCGGAGCCCGGATCGCCGGCGTCAATCTGGTCAGCGGCACCATCGGAGCCGATGGCGCCCTGCACAGCCGGTCGGGCCGGCGCTGGCACGGAACGGCGGATGTTCAGCTCGCGGCCGGCCAGGAGGCGGTTGCGGTGTTCGCGCCGGCGAGTGTGGCGGTCTACTCGGACGCGCCGCACGGCAGTCCCCGCAATACCCTCGAGGTGACGGTGGCGGCGCTGGATATCGAGGGTCCGTCGATGCTGGTGCGCGGGGCGGACCAAAGCGACGGAACACCCGGGCTAGCTGCCAGCATCACCCTGGACGCCGCGGCAGAGCTGCAGCTGACACCGGGCGATCGGGTGTGGTTCAGCGTCAAAGCCGCCGAAGTTTCGTTGCATCCGGCGCCCGCACGGGCATTGGGGCCCTGACCTTATCGGAGACACCAGCAGCGCCTTCCTTGCTTCGCGGCGGTAACACGGTAGGTTCGTCGCCATGTATCAGGTGGACCCGAACCCGTCACGCCGCAAGGGACTGTTGGCGTCGCTGGCCATCGCCGCGGCGACCTTCGTCACCATTGCGTTGCCGGCAACTGCCGGCGCCGACCCCGAGCCGGCGCCCTCACCGACCCCGACCGTCGCGCCGCCTGCGTCGCCCGCTCCGGCGTCACCGGCACCGGCTCCCGGGGCAAGCCCCAGCCCGTCGCCCGCTCCCGCGCCCGGGGCCAGCCCCACTCCGACCGCCCAGCCGGGCGACCCCAACGTGGTGCCGCCGCCGGCCGACCCGAACGCACCGCCCCCGCCTGATCCCGACCTCGGGCGGGTGACCAACGCCGTCGGCGGATTCAGCTTTGTCGTCCCGCCCGGCTGGGTGGAGTCCGACGCGTCGCACCTGGACTACGGCTCGGCGCTGCTGAGCAAGGCGGCCGGCGATGCTCCGATGCCCGGACAGCCACAGCCGGTGGCCAACGACACGCGCATCGTGCTGGGCCGGCTGGACCAGAAGCTCTACGCCAGCGCTGAGGCCACCAACCCGAAGGCCGCGGTCCGGCTGGGATCGGACATGGGCGAGTTCTTCATGCCCTACCCCGGCACGCGGGTCAACCAGGAGACCGTCCCGCTCAACGCCAACGGCGTTTCGGGCAGCGCGTCCTACTACGAGGTGAAGTTCAGCGACGCCAGCAAGCCGAACGGCCAGATCTGGACGGGTGTGGTCGGCACCCCCGCGGGGGCGACGCCCACGACTGGACCTCCGCAGCGCTGGTTCGTGGTGTGGCTGGGCACGTCCAACAACCCGGTGGACAAGAATGCGGCCAAGGCGCTCGCCGAGTCGATCCGCCCTTGGAATGCTCCCGCGGCTCCGGCATCCCCGGCTCCGGAAGCGGTTCCGGGTGCTCCGGCCCCAGCCCCGGCGGCTCCGGCCGAACCCGGCGCACCGGCGCCGACACCGGCACCCGCCCAGGCGCCGGCTGCGGGGACTGCCGCATCGACACAACCGCGCAGCAGCCAACCGGCTTAACCGGCCCTTGGCCGGCGGTTGTTTGAGCTTCGCCGAATTGACCCTCCAGTTGTTACCGGGATGGCGTATACCGAAAGCACGGTCCAGTAAACGAACTGGGCTTTCCAGCTTGAAGGAGTCCTTCGATGGATGTCACGGCAGCTAACCAATACTTGGCCTTCGCACCACCAACTGCGGTGAGTTGGCTCGCTTACATCATCATCGGCGGCTTTGCCGGCTGGATTGCGGGCAAGGTCGTCAAAGGCGGCGGTGCCGGCATTCTGCTGAATATCGTGATCGGCGTCATTGGCGGATTCATCGGCGGGATGCTCCTGACCTGGCTGCACGTTGACGTCGAACACGGGCGTAAATGGTTCACGTTCTTCGTTTCTCTGCTGGGCGCCGTAATCCTGCTCTGGATCGTCAGTCTGGTGCGCCGCACGGTAGCAGTTCGCGGATCTGGCGCGGTTGACGGCACCCGCACCGGGTATTACTCCGAGGTCCCCCTCGACAAGTTAGTACCCGAAGGAGCTGGTCATGGTCCTGCACATCATCGGAATGATCGTTCTTGGACTGATCGTCGGACTGATTGCGCGACTCGTCGTGCCGGGCAGGCAGCCGATGGGCTGGATTGCCACGGCCTTGCTCGGCATCGTCGGCGCCTACGTCGGCGGCACCCTGGGCAGCGTCGTCTTCCCGCCGCACAAATTCACCATCACTCCGCCCATCAACCACTCGTTCCTCGGGGCACTGGTCGGTGCGGTGCTCCTGCTGCTGATCTACAAGTTCGCCACGTCACGCACCCGGACTCTGTAGGAGACCGGGCCCGTAGCGGCATGATGGAGTAATGGCCGCCCTAACTACCACCATGACCGCGTGGCAGGTGCGGCAACCGGGGCCGATGCAGAGTAAGCCGCTGCAACGCGTCACCACCGAGGTCCCGCGGCCCGGCCCGTCCGAACTGCTGGTTGCTGTGTCGGCCTGCGGAGTGTGCCGGACCGACCTGCACGTGACCGAAGGCGACCTTCCTGTCCACCGGGACCGGGTGACACCCGGCCATGAGGTGGTGGGGGAGGTCGTCGAGGTCGGTGCTGATGCGGGCGATGAGTTCCGCGTCGGGGACCGGGTGGGAATCGCCTGGCTGCGCCACACCTGTGGGGTGTGCAAGTACTGCCGTCGGGGCGACGAAAACCTGTGTCCGGAGTCCCGCTACACCGGCTGGGACGCCGACGGCGGCTACGCCGAATTCGCCACCGTCCCTGCGGCTTTCGCGCACCCGCTGCCGAGTGGATACAGCGACAGCGAGCTTGCGCCATTGCTGTGCGCCGGGATCATCGGTTACCGATCCCTGTTGCGGGCCGAGCTGCCCGCGGGCGGCCGGTTGGGCCTGTACGGTTTCGGCGGCAGCGCCCACATCACCGCGCAGGTCGCCTTGGCCCAGGGCGCGGAGGTGCACGTGATGACGCGTGGCGCCCGGGCGCGTGCGCTGGCGCTGGAATTGGGAGCGTCTTCCGCGCAGGGCGCCGCCGATCCGCCGCCGGTACCGCTGGACGCGGCGATTCTGTTCGCTCCCGTCGGTGATCTGGTGCTACCGGCGTTGGCGGCTCTCGACCGGGGCGGCACGCTGGCGGTGGCGGGGATTCACCTGAGCGACATTCCGTCGCTCAACTACCAGCGGCACCTTTTTCAGGAGCGCCAGATCCGGTCTGTGACGTCCAACACCAGGGCCGATGCCCGCGCCTTCCTGAACTTCGCCGGCCGCCACCGCATCGAAGTCACCACGCCGGAATACCCACTGGCCGAGGCTGATCGCGCATTGAGCGATCTGAGCTCCGGCGAGATCGCGGGCGCCGCGGTGTTGTTGGTGTAGTTCAGTTGGACAGGTGCCAGACCAGGGCAGCGGCCAAGGCGCCCACACCGTTCAGCGACCAGTGCAGCGCGATCGGCGCGATCAGGCTGCCGCTGCGTCGGCGCAACCAACTGAACACGAACCCGGCGGCACCGGTGGCCAGCACGGCCATCGTCACGCCGGCCAGCATGCCGAAGACTCCGCCGCCGAACAGCCGGGTGAAGCCGACGTTGTTGCTCGTCAGGCCCAGCGAGGTCGCGATATGCCAGAGACCGAACAGCAGCGACCCGGCCAGGGCGACCCCGCGGAAACCCCAGGCCCGGTGCAGCGCGCCGTGCAGCACACCGCGGAAAACCAGTTCCTCAGGGATAACGGTCTGCAGCGGAATGATGACCATCGAGGCGACCAGCGCGCCAGAGATGCGTCGCGTAGTGGTTGTTCAGAAACATCGGGCGGGTGACCGGCAGCAGCACGCCGACGGCGATCACCGACACCACCAGCGCCACAGCCGCCAGGGCGTAGCCCAGACCGGATTTCCAGTGCTCGCGGCCGAGGCCGAGTTCGGCCCACTCCAGCCCGCGCCAGCGAACCAGGACTACCAGCCCGACGGCAGCCACCGGGACCGTCGCGATGCCCGCCCACGCCGTGGTGAAGTGCGCAACCAGGTTGGTCAGCACCAGGACGGCCACGACCACAGCAATGTCGGCATGGAGCCGAAAGCGGTCATGCTGCGGGAGGGCGGGGGTTTGTTCAGGCATTGCCGCGAGTCTACCTGCGAGTCCGCCGCTCGACCTCGGACTTTGATCTCCGCGGACAGCGCGTCGGCCACTGCGAGCCGGGGAAACAGCGCGGGTTCGGACATGCGGGCCTGGAAGACGAGCCCGATCGTCACGTCATGGTCAGGGCGGTACTCGACGGTGATGTCGTCGCCGGCGCGGACGGTCCCCGGCGAGATCACCCGCAGGTAGGCGCCGGGGATGCCGGCCTCGGTGAACGTCTTGATCCAGTGCCGCAGCTCAAGCATTGCCGAGAAGGTGCGGCACGGCGTCCGGGGCGCAGAGACCTCCAGGACCAGGCCGTCGGTGCCGATGCGCCATCGTTCCCCGATTCGGGTCTCGGTGACGTCGACGCCCTCGGTGGTCAGGTTTTCGCCGAACATTCCGTCGGTCAGCGTCCGCTGCAGTCGGGTTTCCCAGTCGTCGAGATCTTCTCGTGCATAAATGTAGACAGCCTGGTCGTCGCCGCCGTGGAACTTCGGGTTTCCGATGGCGTCGCCGGCCAGGCCGCTGCCTTGTTGACCAGGCGCGCGCACCATGACCGCCTCGTCGGTGGGGACCTTGTAGATGCCGGTCACCTTCGATTGCGCGCGCGGGTCGGGGTTCGTCCGGGCCTGAGCCACGTTGACCGACAACACTTTCGGCATCGGGTCAGGGTAACGGGGGCTGGGCGGCGGCAAGACGTTGGTGCCGCTGGCGGCATTGCGCATTGATGTCGGCCTGTTGCCTCACGTCACGATGCGCGCGCTTACTCGCCAGCTGGTAGCGGGGTCGCGACCGTCTCGGTGATTGCTCTGCGCTCTGCCAACGTCAACCCCATCCTTTGGGCGTACGCGCGCATTTGTGACGAGTCAACGGTCGGTGGCGGGGTCCGGGTACTATCGAAAGTATGTTCGATACGGCCGTCTGGCACGCTTCCCTCCCCGGAGCAGCTGGCGCGTTTTGATGCCTGCATGGGGGAGGTGTTCGCGCGCCGGGAGGCGTCTGCGTGGGAAGACCGAGGAGTCGGCCGGCTGGATGGCGCGGATCTGTGGGGCGGCGCGGGTGCAGAACCAGGCCGCCGCCGCTGAATTGGTGGCGATCGGGCAGTTGTTCGCCTACCGGCTGGCCCGGGGTGGGGAGACCGAGGATTGGGCCATCGACACGATGGCGGCTGTGGCTGGTGAGGTGGCGGCGGGGTTGAAGATCAGCCAGGGCCGCGCAGAGACCAAGCTGCGCTATGCCCGGGCGATGCGCGAGCGCCTGCCGAAGGTGGGCGCGGTGTTTTGTGCCGGGGACATCGATTTCGACGCGTTCTCCACGATTGTGTTCCGCACCGATCTGATCGAGGATCCGCAGGTGCTGGGGCGGGTTGATGCGGTGGTCGCGGCCCGGGTGACCCGGTGGCCCTCGATGAGCCGGTGGCGGTTGTCGCAGAAGGTGGATGCGATCGTGGCCCGCGCTGATGCCGATGCGGTGCGCCGGCGCAAGAAGATGCAGCCCGAGCGGGAGGTCTACATCGGCCAGGAACTGGACGGGTTGTGCACGATCGAGGGCCGGGTGCGCATCACCGACGCCACGGCCCTAGACCAACGGCTCTCGGCGCTGGCGGCCACGGTGTGCCCGCATGATCCGCGCACCCGTGATCAGCGCCGCGCCGATGCGCTGGGGGCGCTGGCCGCCGACGCGACCCGGCTGGGCTGTGAGTGCGGGCGCACCGACTGCACCGCCGCCGGGCGCAAGCCCTCCTCCCCGGTGCGCATTCATGTGATCGCCGAAGCGGCCACGCTCAACGGTCACGGGGACACCCCGGGGTGTCTGCTCGGCGCCGAGGACCTCATCACCCCCGACCTACTGGCCGAGCTGGCCCTGACCGCCAAACTCGTGCCGCTGATCCATCCCGGCTACGGCCCGCCCGAACCCCAGCACATCCCCTCCACAGCGCTGGCCGCTTTCGTGCGGGCCCGGGATCTGACCTGCCGCTGGCCGGGCTGCGACGTGCCGGCCACCCGCTGCGATCTGGACCACACCATCCCCTACGCGCAGGGCGGGCCCACCCATGCGGGCAACCTCAAATGTTATTGCCGCACACAGCACCAGCGAAGGCCACTCAACGCATGCGTGCTGCGCTATACGTTCGCCAGTGCCTCGACCACCTAGAACATCCGCGGCGGACTTTCAAAAACCCGACCTACAACGCCATCACGCCACGCTGGTGCTGGCGCTGCGGCGCTCAGCCCGGTGAACCCCGCCGACGCCTATAAAACTGCACTAGGCCAACGCCGCCGAGTAATAGGAAGAACAGTCCCATGCCGAGGACGAGTGGCGGCCAGCGCTTGGCCTGTGATATCTGGTGAGCGAGCTTTTGGTCGTAGTTGGAGACGTAGTGCGAGCTGCCACGACCGCCTCCGTCGTATCGACAGATTTCGTCACGCCGCATGGGGTGACCGTTGCATTCCACTGTTCCCGGTTGGCCGTAGTGCGGGCTGGCCAGCCCGACCGCGCCGAGGATCGTGAACGGGAGGCCGAGGACGACCAAAATGATGCCAAGGACTAGGCGCGCCCTTACCTGTGCGCGGCTCGGTGTCGTCCGGCCAAAAATCCGTCGGCGCGACGCCTTCGAGTATTGATCGGTCCATGTGCTGCCGTCGAAATAACACAGACGACCGCCACCCGCGGGATCGGGATACCACCCTGCAGGAGGAAGCTGCGTGGTCATCTGTTTCTTCTACCACACCTGCAGCAGCGTCAGCCCGGACAGATTCACACTCCTCGATGAGGGACGAGTCGCCGCCCGAAGATCCCCGCGAAGAATGTATCGACAAATTGCTCTCGGGTCGGCGATACGTTTCTCGGGGCCGTCTTGTCCTTCAGCAAATGGTCCCACGCCGAAGCCCGGCGGGTGCAGAAAATCGCGGACACCCCTTAGCACGACTGGTTGGCGTCTCTGGCTGAAGTGTACTTCGCGTATCCGCTACCAGCTGGTGCACAAGAGCTACACGACCGGCGAAGAACCGTCATTCGCCGAGCACGCCCTTGAACTCGTGCACGCCGCGGTCTTCGAACTCGATTGCCGAACCGATCAGCAGGTCGCGCAGCGTGCTCGACATCAGCACATCTTTCGGCCCGGCCGCCGTACGCTCAGCGGGTGGAAGAGGCAACCAAAACCGACATCCTCGCGGCGCTAGATGACATTGGAGAGCGGTTCGTCTCGATGGTTCGGGGGCTCGATCCGGATCGCGCCGCGCGACCGGTACCTGGGCTCGCCTGGACGGCCGTGGAGACTGCGGCGCACGTTGTAACCGTGCTCGGCAGGCTGCTTGGCGATCGGCGACGCGCCGCGACAAACGAGGGGGTTGCCGAGCTGAATGCGACCTGCCTATCGGAGTACACCGACCGAGATATCAGCGATATCGCCGACCGGCTCGAGGGAAATCTGCGTACGGTGATCGACCACGTCTACTCCAAAGTCGACTTCGACCGTCTGTATCCCTTCCACGGTGGATCAACGATCTCTGCCGGTGATGGGGCTCGATGGATCTTGTGCGAGCTGCTCGTCCACGGCTACGACATCGCCAATGCAACCGGAAACGAGTGGGGGATACCGGCCGCGGAGGCATCCATCGCGATTCGTGGCCCTGCTGGGTCGATCAATCGGCTGGTTGAGAGCAAGACCTCTATCCGACATCGGGTGTGTCTCGGGAAAGACGACACTGTCGAATTCGTCGTATCCTCGGCACCCCTTCCTGCCGGTGACGAGCCGATCGACGCGGAACCCGACGAGTTGCTCCTAGCTTTCTTCGGAAGGATTGAAGTGTCCGATCCGCGTTTGGCGGTGGTTCTCGCTGATCTGCCGCCCCTCTAAGTAGCTCGGGGCCGCGCGGACCCTTCGGAATTGACGTGGTTAAAGCGTTCTATAGCAAGTCGCTGCCATCATTTGCTGAAAACGTTCTGGGGCTGGACCGAACAGCAACTCGCCGATGGCACCCTGATCCTGACGTCGCCGGCCGGCGACACCCACGTCACCACCCCCGGCTCCGCCCTGTTGTTCCCCAGCCTGTGCCACGCCGTAGGCGGCATGCCCGCCCCCGAAGCCCAACCCCCGACCGGACTACTGCGCACCCCGCACCGCCATGATGCCCAAGCGCCGCCGCACCCGCACTCAAGACCGCGCCCACCGCGTGGCCGCCGAACGCCGCGCCAACCACCAAGCCCGCCAACCCCGCCAACCCCGCCAACCCGCATACACCTGGCACGACGGCCCCGCCCCACCCGACGACGAGGACCCGCCGCCTTTCTAAGAGGGCCAGGTCCACCCAGAGATCCGTGGGTCGTCCTCGCCGTACTCGCGGGTGTAGCTGCGGGCTGACAGGCGCGCATCGACCATCCGCTGGCGCAGTCCGGCCGCGCTGCTGGCCAGGCCGTCCACCCGGTCGATCACGTCTATGACCAGGTGGAAGCGGTCCAGGTCGTTGAGCATCACCATGTCGAATGGCGTTGTGGTGGTGCCACGCTCCTTGAAGCCGCGCACATGCATGTGATGGTGACCGGCGCGGCGGTAGGTCAGGCGGTGGATCAGCCATGGATAACCGTGATAGGCGAAGATGACCGGCTTGTCGCGGGTGAACAATGCGTCGTATTCGTTGTCTGGCAATCCATGCGGGTGTTCTGAGGCCGGCTGCAAACGCATCAGGTCGACCACATTGACCACCCGCACGGCCAGGTCGGGCAATTCCCTACGCAGGATGTCAGCGGCCGCCAAGGCCTCCAGCGTCGGAACGTCTCCGGCGCAACCCAGCACCACGTCGGGTTCACCGGTGGCGGTGCTTGCCCACGGCCAGATTCCCAGGCCCCGCGTGCAGTGCAGGATCGCTTCGTCCATCGACAGGTAAGACAACGCCGGTTGCTTGCCGGCCACGATGACGTTGATGTAGTTCCGACTACGCAGGCAATGATCGGCCACCGAGAGCAGCGTGTTGCCGTCCGGCGGCAGATAGACCCGTACCACTTCAGCGCGCTTGTTAGCCACCAGGTCGATGAAGCCGGGATCCTGATGCGATGCGCCGTTGTGGTCCTGACGCCACACATGGGAGCTCAGCAGGTAGTTGAACGACGCGATCGGCCGCCGCCAAGGCAGCTCGCGGCTGGTGGAGAGCCACTTGGCGTGCTGGTTGAACATCGAGTCGACGATGTGCACGAACGCCTCGTAGCAGTTGAACGGCCATGCCGGCCGGTCAGCAGGTAGCCCTCCAGCCAGCCCTGGCACAGATGCTCGGACAACACCTCCATCACCCGGCCGTCGGGGGCGAGGTGGTCGTCGTCGGGCTCCGTCTCTGAAACCCACACCCGGTTGGTCGGGCTCGAAGACCGCATCCAGGCGGTTGGAGGCGGTTCGTCGGGCCCCATCAGCCGGAACCGATCGGGGTTTCGGCGTGATGACGTCACGCAGGAACGTGCCCAGCACCCGGGTGGCCTCGTGCGTCGTCGCCGCGGGCCGTTCCACCGGCACCGCGTAGTCGCGGAAGTCCGGCAGGTCCAGGTCGTGCAGCAGCACGCCGCCGTTGGCGTGCGGGTTGGCGCTCATCCGTCGATTACCTTGCGGTGCAACAGCTTCAAATCAGAGCGCAACCTACCGCCGCCGTCGAACAGCTCTTCGGGACGGTAACTGCGCAGCCATTCTTCGAGCTGCGCGCGATGCTCGGGATTCTCGTGCGTGGCGGCCAGCGGCACCTGGTGTGAGCGCCAGGTGCCCTCCACGTGCACGCCGTCGACCACCTTGGGACCGGTCCAGCCTTTGGGCGTGCGCAGCACGATCATCGGCCACACCGGCCGCTCGGCTGCTCGCCGGAGCGGGCGGCGTGCTGAATCGCCGCAATGTCATCGAATGCATCGTCCAGGGCGGCGGCCAGCTGCTGGTGCACGCTGCGCGGGTCGTCCCCGGCCACCGTGATCGGCCGGTAGCCGTACCCGCACATCAGCGATTCCAGCTCCGCCTCCGGGATGCGCGCCAAAACCGTCGGGTTGGCGATCTTGTACCCGTTGAGGTGCAGGATCGGCAACACCGCGCCGTCGACGGCGGGATTGACGAACTTGTTCGAATGCCAGCTGGCGGCCAGCGGCCCGGTCTCCGCCTCACCGTCGCCCACTACGCAGGCGACCACCAGATCGGGGTTGTCGAAGGCCGCACCGTAACGCATGTACCAACGCGTATCCGAGTTCGCCGCCTTCGTGGATGGATCCCGGCGTCTGCGCAGCCACATGGCTGGGGATGCCGCCGGGGAAAGAGAACTGCCGGAAGAGCTTGCGCAGTCCGTCGGTGTTCTCCTCGATGCCGGTGTACACCTCGCTGTAGGTGCCTTCGAGGTAGGCGTTGGCCACCAGGCCGGGCCCGCCATGGCCGGGACCGGTGATGTAGATGACGTTGGCGTCCCGGTTTCGGATGATGCGGTTCAGGTGGGCGTAGATGAGGTTGAGCCCCGGCGTGGTGCCCCAGTGGCCGAGCAGCCGCGGTTTGACGTGTTCGGCGGCCAGGGGTTCGGCCAGCAGGGGATTGTCCAGCAGGTAGATCTGTCCGACCGAAAGGTAGTTGGCGGCTCGCCAGTAGGCGTTGATGAGGTCCAGTTCGTCGTCAGGGAGTTTCGCGGGCGCAGTCTCGGTCTCGGGGCTCATTGAGCCGATTGTCCGCGCCCTCGATGAACGCCGAATTACCGCGCTACTCCTCGCCGCGGGCGCGGGCCTCGTAGGCGCGACGCTTTTCGACGTCGATCTGATCGGTGAAGACGTGGTCGCCGCCGATCAGACGGTTCAACCCCTCAGCGACGCGGCGCGGCCAGAATTTCTGCGACGTGACCATCGCACCGGCAATCTTCGTGATCCGCAGCCGCGGCTTGGGCTGGGCCACCAGCGAGACGATTGCGTCCGCGATCTCGGTCGGTTCGGCGTTCCTGAAGCCCTTCATCCCGGAGGTACCCGCAACGAGTTCGGTGTTGACGAACGTCGGCAGTACCGACGAGAAATGCACGCCCGCCGAGCGGTACTCCAGCCTGGCCGAGTCGGTGAACCCGAGCACCGCGTGTTTGCTGGCGACGTAGGTGGCCAGCCCGACGATATGCATTTCCCCGGCAAGTGAGGCGATGTTGATGACATGGCCTTGTCCGCGGGGAACCATGCGCTGGGCCGCCAGTTTGCTGCCCAGGATCACGCCGTAGACGTTGATGTCGAGAATGCGCCGGGTGACAGCGTCGGGCTCGTCGATGATCCGGCCCACCGGCATGATGCCGGCATTGTTGACCAGCACGTCGATCGGTCCGAGCTGACGTTCGACCTGATCCAGAAAGTCGGCGAACGAATTCGCGTCGGTGACATCGAGTTTGCCGTACACCTCGAGACCGAGGTCGGCGCCCGACTCCTTGACCGTCGCCTCGTCGATATCGCCGATCGCGACTTTGGCGCCGAGCTTGTGCAGTGCGGTCGCCGTCGCCAGCCCGATGCCCCGCGCGCCGCCGGTGATCACTACAACCTTGCCGCGCACCTTCAACCCGACCGATCCCGAATCTGTCATGACAGACAACTTAGGCCGCCGGATACTGCAACGATGACCGAGGTGCGCGACGCCGTCCCGGCCGACGCCTATCAGGTGGCGCGGGTGCACGTGCGGTCCTGGCGGTCGGCATACCGGGGCCTGATCGCCCAGGATTACCTGGACAGCCTCACCCCGCAGGACTGGGTGCACAGATACGACTTCGGACGGATGGGGCTGCGCGTGCCGTCCACCTTGGTAGCCGTTGCCGACGCCTCCGTTTGCGGCTTTGCCAGTACGGGTCTATGCCGGGATGACGATCTTGCGGATCTTGGTGAGCTGATGGCGATCTATGTTGACCCGCGCCATCTGAACACCGGAATCGGCCGTTTGCTGATCGGCGCCGCCCGGGAACGGTTGCGTGCCCGTGGCTTTGCCGGCGCCGCGCTGTGGGTACTGCGCGAAAACGACCGGGCGCGACGGTTCTATGAGCGCGATGGTTGGGGTCCCGACGGAGCGCGGCGCCACAGAATTTACGGCAACGAGCCTGTGGAGGAGGTCCGGTACCGCCGGACGCTGAGTTGACTACGGTGTTGCCATGCCGGAACAGCTCCTCGATGCGGTCCGTGTCGTGGACTTGTCGGTCGGTGACGCCGACGGGGTCACCCGCCTGCTCGCCGACCTGGGGGCAGACGTTCTGAAGGTGGAGCCGCCCGGCGGCAGCGCGGCTCGCACCACCCTGCCGACGCTGGCGGGAGCCAGCATCCCCTTCGCCGTGCACAACGCCAACAAGCGCAGCACGGTGCTGGACCCGCACGACGAGGGTGACCGCCGGCGATTGCACGAACTGGCCGCCGCCGCCGACATCCTCGTCGACACCGGCCAGGCCGCCGGCTACGGCGCGTCCGGGTGCTGAGCTGGCCGACCGCTATCCGCAGCTGGTGGTGCTGTCGATCAGCGATTTCGGCGCGACGGGCCCGCGTTCATCCTGGCGGGCCACCGATGCGGTGCTGTATGCGATGTCGGGATCGCTATCCCGCAGCCGGTCCTACCGTCGGCACTCCGGTGCTGCCGCCGACCGGTATCGCGTCGGCGACTGCGGCGGCGCAGGCCGCGCTGGGCGGCACTGGCCGCTTACTACAATCGATTACGTTGCGGCACAGGCGATTACATCGATTTCTCCCGGTTCGACGCGGTGGTCATGGCGCTGGATCCAGCGTTCGGCGCGCACGGGCAGGCCGCCGCCGGCGTCCGCAGCGGTAGCCGGTGGCGGGGTCGCCCCAAGAACCAGGACGCGTACCCGATCTATCCGTGCCAGGACGGCTACGTCCGGCTGTGCGTGATGGCGCCGCGCCAGTGGCGCGGGCTGCGCCGCTGGCTGGGGGAGCCGGAGGATTTCCAGGACCCCAAGTACGAAGCGATCGGCGCGCGGTTTGCGGCGTGGCCGCAGATCAGCATGCTGGTCGAGGCGATGTTCGCCGGAACAGACCATGAAGGAACTGGTGGCTGCCGGGCAGGCACACGGGGTGCCCATCGCCGCGGTGCTCACCCCCGCGCGCATCCTGGCGTCCGAGCATTTCCATGAGGTGGGGGCGATCACCGACGCGGAACTGGCCCCCGGCGTGCACACCCAGGTGCCCACCGGCTATTTCGTCGTCGACGGCCGGCATTGCGGCTTCCGGACACCGGCGCCTGCCGTCGGGCACGACGAACCGCGCTGGCCGGCCGATCCCGCGCCGGTACCGTCGCCGTCGGGCGACGTCGGCGGATATCCGTTGCAAGGACTGCGAATCCTGGACCTCGGGATCATCGTCGCGGGCGGCGAACTGGGCCGGCTGTTCGGTGACCTGGGCGCCGACGTCATCAAGGTTGAAAGTGCCGACTACCCGGACGGTCTGCGGCAGGCCAGGGCCGGCGACGCGATGAGCGAATCGTTCGCCTGGACCCACCGCAATCACCGCGCCCTGGGCATCGACCTGCGCAGCCCGAAAGGCAAGGAGATCTTCGGCCGTCTGGTCGCCGAAGCCGACGCGGTCTTCGCCAACTTCAAACCGGGAACCCTTGCCTCCCTTGGGTTTGACCTACGACACGCTGCACGCGCTCAACCCGCGGGTCGTGCTCGCGGGCAGCAGCGCGTTCGGAAACACGGGACCGTGGAGCACCCGACTGGGTTACGGGCCCCTGGTGCGGGCGACGACGGGCGCCACCCGGGTGTGGACGTCCGACGACGCCCCTGCCGATGGCGCGCGGCATGCGTTCTACGACGCGACGACGATCTTCCCCGACCACGTCGTCGGGCGCATCGCGGCCATCCTGGCGCTGGCCGCGCTGATCCGCCGCGACCGCGACGGTGCGGGCGCCCACGTGCACATTTCACAGGCCGAGGTGGTGGTCAACCAACTCGACACGTTGTTCGTCACCGAGGCCGCGCTGGCCGCGGGCGCCGAGGTCCGCACCGACACCAGCGTGCACGCCGTATGCCCGTGTGCCGGCGACGACGAATGGTGCGTCGTCTCGATCGGCTCCGACGATGAATGGCGTTGTGCTGGCATCCACTTTTGGGTGCTCCGAAGACCGATCCCGCCGAACTGGTGGTCGCGCTGGAACGCGGTGGACCAGGTTCGCCGAAGCACCCCACCGGAGGCGGCCCAGGCGTTGCAGGATCGCCGGTGTGGCCGGCCGGCCCGATGAACCGGCCGCCCGACATTCTCGAGGATCCGCAGCTGGTCGAGCGAAAATGTGTTCAGCGACATGACACATCCGCTGATCGCACGCGCGCTGCCCGCCGAAACCGGTCCGGCGCCGTTTCGCCATATCCCGCCGGCCCCGCAACGTCCGGCGCCGCAGCCGGGCCAGGACACCCGGGAAATCTGCGAGCAGCTGCTCGGTATGAGCCCTGACGACGATCGAGCGGTTGATCGACGAAGGCGTACTGTTCGCACCGCGAGGTACACCGGAGGCACGCCAGTGACATCTTCGCCCGCACAGTTTTTCGCGCAGTTTTTCGTAGATGGCCAGTTCCGGACCGCAGACAACATCGAGCCGGTGGTGGAGGCCGCGACCGGCGAACCGCTCGGTGACGGCGCCTGCGTCAGCGAATCCGACATCGACGCCGCGGTCGCCGCCGCGCGCCGGGCCGCTGCCCGACTGGCGGGCCAGTTCACCGGAGCATCGCGCCGGAATCCTGATCGCGATGGCCGATGCGCTGAAGGCGCGCGCCAAGCCACCAGCGAGCTGGTGACCCGGGAGAACGGCATGCCGATCACGCTGTCCCGCGGCGCCAACGGCGCGTTCCCGCCGCTGCTGTTGCGGTATTACGCCCAACTGGTCACCGAAATTCCGGTCGAGGAGATCCGGCCGGGCATGACCGGGCACACGATCGTGCGCCGCGAGGCCGTCGGGGTGGTCGCCGCGATCATGCCGTGGAACTATCCGCAGGCGCTGGCCGCGATGAAGGTCGCGCCCGCCCTGGCCGCGGGCTGCACGGTGGTGCTCAAGGCATCACCCGAAACCGCTTTGGACGCACTGGTTTTCGCTGAAGCCGCGGTGGAGGCCGGGCTGCCGCCCGGTGTGCTGAACGTGGTGTCGGGCGGCCCGGCCGTCGGCGCATGCCTGGTGGCGCATCCCGGCGTCGACAAGGTCGCGTTCACCGGCTCGACGGCCACCGGCCGGCTGGTCGCCGAGATCTGCGGGCGGCTGATGCGGCCGGTCACCCTGGAACTCGGCGGCAAGTCCGCGGCGATCATCCTCGACGACGCCGACCTGGACGCGACGATGCGCGGGCTGCGCAACGCCTCCTTCGTCAACAACGGGCAGACCTGCCACCTCAGCTCACGCATCCTGGCGCCGAAATCGCGCTACGACGAGATCGTCGACGCGGTCGCGGCGCTGGCCGACGAGCATGACGGTCGGAGACCCACTGGACCCGGCCACCGAGATCGGCCCCATGGTCAGCTCGCGGCAACGCGAGCGGGTACTGAGCTACATCGACGTCGGCAAGGACAGTGGCGCCAGGTTGGTCGCCGGCGGGTCGATTCCCAAGGAGCAGCCGCGGGGCTGGTTCGTGTCGCCGACAGTGTTCGCCGACGTCGACAACTCCGACCGGCTGGCGCGCGAGGAGATCTTCGGCCCGGTGCTGACCATCAGCCGGTACGACAGCGATGACGAGGCGATCGCGCTGGCCAACGACAGCGAGTTCGGCCTGGCCGGCACCGTCTGGTCGACCGACGTCGACCGCGCGACCGACGTCGCGCGGGCCGTGCACACCGGCACCATCGGGGTCAACGACTATGCAGCTCGACATGCGCGCCCCGTTCGGCGGGGTCAAGGCCAGCGGGCTGGGCCGCGAGCTGGGCCCGGAGGGCCTGGAGGCCTACCGGACGCTGAAGTCGATCTACCGGACGGGCCCGGCCTAGCCTTGCGCCGCCTCCGGCGTCGACCGTCACGCTGGCGTGACGCTCGGCGCTGATCGCCACGCTGGCGTGACGCTCGACGCCCCGAAGCCGCCCGCATCGCTCGCCGCGATAGGTTCGACGCCATGCCCGTCGACCCCAGGACACCGGTGTTGATCGGCTACGGCCAGGTCAACCATCGCGACGAAATCGACCCCGAAACGCCGTCCATCGAACCGGTCGACCTGATGGTCGCCGCGGCCCGGCACGCCGCCGGATTCCCAGGTGCTCGAGGCCGTCGGACTCCATCCGCGTGGTGCACATGCTGTCGGCGCACTACCGAAATCCCGGGCAGCTGCTCGGCGAACGTCTCGGCGCCGGGCAAGTTCACGGCCGGCTACAGCAGCGTCGGCGGCAACACGCCGCAGTCGCTGGTCAACCAGGCCTGCCTGGACATCCAGCGGGGCCGCGCCGGCGTCGTGCTGATTTCCGGCGCCGAAACCTGGCGCACCCGGACCGGGTTGCGGAAGCAGGGCAGCAGGCTGGTGTGGACCGAGCAGGACGAATCGGTTCCGATGCCCGAAGTCGCCGGCGATGACGTGCCGATGTCCGGTGACGCCGAGATCAGGATCAAGCTGGACCGGCCGGCCTACGTCTACCCGATGTTCGAGCAGGCGCTGCGAATCGCTAACGGCGAATCCGTCGCAGGACCACGGTAAGCGGGTCGGCGAGCTGTGGGCGCGCTTCAATGCCGTCGCAGTCGGGAATCCGCACGCCTGGATCCGTCAGCCGGTCACCGCCGAGGAGATCTTCGCAGCCCGGCCCGCAGAACCGGATGATCAGCTGGCCCTACACCAAGCTGATGAACTCCAACAACATGGTTGACCAGGGCGCCGCGCTCATCTTGACGTCGGTCGAGCAGGCGACACGCCTGCAGGTCCCCGCCGAACACTGGGTTTACCCGTAGGCGGGCACCGATGCGCACGACACCTCCGCAATCGCCGAGCGAGCCGAGCTGCACCGTCTCGCCGCTATCCGGATCGCCGGTGCGCGGGTGCTGGAACTGGCCGGGCTGGGGATCGACGACGTCGACTACGTCGACCTGTACTCGTGCTTCCCGTCCGCCGTACAGGTCGCCGCAACCGAACTCGGCCTAGCCGTCGACGATCCCGCGCGCCCGCTGACCGTCACCGGCGGGCTGACCTTCGCCGGCGGCCCGTGGAGCAACTACGTCACGCATTCCATCGCCACGATGGCCGAACTGCTGGTGGCCAATCCCGGCCGGCGGGGCCTGATCACTGCGAACGGCGGCTACCTGACCAAGCACAGCTTCGGCGTGTACAGCACCGAACCGCCGCCTCCGCGTTTGGTTTGGCTTCCGCTTTCCGTTGGGAAGATGTGCAAGCGGTGGTAGATCGCGAGCCCACCCGCGACGGGCCTGGTGGAGTGGGAAGGGATCGGAACCGTCGAGTCGTGGACGACGCCGTTCACCCGCGACGGACGACCGGAGAAGGCCTTCCTGGCCGTGCGCACGCCCGACGGGCGCGCGTACCTTGGCGGTGATCACCGATCCCGTCTGCCGCGGCGGAGCACGGTGCGTGACGACATCGCCGGGCACCAAGGTTGCCGTCGCTACTGACGGCAGCGCGACGTTGCAGTAACCGACGGTGCAGATCACCGCAGGCGCAAACACCGTTCATGGGCCACGTGGGTTACGGTCAAGACTCAATAGTCGCGCAAGTAGGGCCGACGTGCCTATTGTCGTGTGTAGACGTTGGGGAAGGTGAGGCAGGGTGCACGTCCTGGTTACCGACGCCGCAGGGACAGTCGGGCGGCTGGTCGCGCACCAGCTGATCGCGGCCGGACATACCGTCAGCGGCATAGCGTCGCACCCGCACGACTACCTGGATCCGAACGTGGATTTTGTTTGCGCGTCGCTGAGTGACCCCGTGTTGCTGGAATTAGCCGCCGAAGCCGATGCAGTGATCCATCTCGCCCCGATCGACACCAGCGCGCCCGGCGGCGCCGGCATCAACGGCCTTGCGCATGTGGCCAACGCGGCCGCTCGCGCCGGTGCTCGGCTGCTGTTCGTATCCCAGGCAGCAGGGCCACCGGAGCTGTATCAGCAAGCTGAGACCTTGGTGTCCGCCGGTTGGGCGCCGAGCTTGGTCATCCGGATCGCGCCGCCCGTCGGCCGCCAGCTCGACTGGATGGTGTGCCGGACGGTGGCCACCCTGATGCGCAGCAAGGTCTCGGCTCGGCCGATGCGGGTGCTGCACCTCGACGACCTGGCCCGCTTCCTGGTTCTGGCGCTGAGCACCGACCGCAACGGTGTCGTAGACCTGGCCACCCCGGACACCACCAACGTGGTCACCGCATGGCGGCTCCTGCGATCGGTTGACCCGCGCTTGCGGCCGACACCGGGTCCGCGGCTGGTCGCAGTTGATTCCCGCAATGGATATCGCTGCGGCGCAAGAGGATTGGAACTTCCAGTACGGGTGGCAGGCGACTGACGCGATTGTCGACACAGGGCGGGGACTCGTCGGGCCGCAGAGCTCGATCCCAGCGGGCGCGACCATCGGGTCGGGCCAACTGGCGCTGCCGGTGGAAGCTGTCCCGCGGTTGGAGCCCCCCGACGGCGCCTCGTTGAGCAGCGCGGCGCCGGAGGGGCTGGAAGGTGAGTTCGACGACCGGATCGACCCGCGGTTCCCGGTGTTCAGCGCGACCAGCCTCGCTGAAGCGCTGCCCGGACCGCTGACCCCGATGACGCTGGACGTCCAATTGAGCGGACTGCGCGCGGCCGGCCGGGCGATGGGTCGGGTGCTGGCGCTTGGCGACGTGGTTGCCGATGAATGGGGAAGCCGGGCTATCGCGGTGTTCGGTCATCGCCCGTACGTCGGGGTGTCGGCCAATATCGTCGCCGCCGCCCAGCTGCCGGGCTGGGACGAGCAGGCCGTCACCCAGCACGCGCTGGGCGAGCAGCCACAGGTGACGGACCTGCTGCCGTTGGGTCGACCTCAATTGGCGGGCGGACCGCTCGGGTCGGTCGCCAAGGCGGTCGTGACGGCGCGGTCGCTGGCACTGTTGCGTCATCTCCGGACTGACACGCAGGCCTATATGGCGGCCGCGACGGCAGGAGCACATCGATGCCGAGCAGCTGGCCTCGCTACCGGACGCCAGCCTGGAAGTTCGGATTCGGTTGTTGCGGGACCGGATTCACCAAGGCTGGATCCTCACCGGCGCTGTGGGTGATCGACACGGGCGTCACCGCGGCGACGCTGGAGCACACCCGCGCGGGATCCAGCGTGTCCGGGGTCGGGGTGATCATGGAAAGCGGTCGTATCGCGGCGGAGACCGCTTCGCTGGCAGCAATGTTGCGCGCTGATGCACCTTTGTGCGCGCTGGCCCGCGAAGGCAACGTCGCCAGTATCCGGGCGCTTGTCCCCGACCGCCGCTGCCGCCCTCGATGCAGCCGTCACCCAACTCGGGCACCGTGGCTGCGGGGAAGCGGAGTTGGCCAACCCGACGTTCGGCGACGATCCGGCGACACTGCTGACGGTTGCCGCCGAAGCCGCTGCGGCACCCACCGCGCCGGCGCCTCCTCCGAAGTTGTCCCAGCGGCTGGCCGCCAGTGCCCGCAGTTCCCGGGAGCTGGCTCATGACACCACCATCCGTTTTACGCATGAACTTCGGATGACATTGCGCGAGCTGGGATCTCGTCGGGTCGCGGCGGATCTGATCGACACCGTCGATGACGTGTACTACCTGACTTGCAATGAGCTCATCACCATGCCGGCCGACGCCCGGCTGCGGATCAAACGCCGCCGCACCGAGCGGGAACGCTTGCAGGCTCAGCGCCCACCCGACATCATCGACCACACCTGGAATCCCGCGGAATGGCGGCTAGCGGTCACTCAGGCCCGCCAGCGGCGACTGCAGGATCGGCCAGGCGGTCGGCGTCGACCGGGGTCCTCGACCGGATCAGACCTTTGACATCGTCGAGCACATCCCAGATGTTGACGTTCATCCCGGCCAGAACCCGGTTGTCACCATCGAGCCAGAAAGCGACGAACTCACGGCCGGCAACGTCGCCGCGGAACACCACCCGGTCGAAGCCGGGAGCATGCCCGGCGTACTCCATGCCCAGGTCGTACTGGTCGGTGAAGAAGTAGGGCAGTTCGGCGTATTCGCCTGGCGTACCGAGCATTCCGGCCACCGCCACAGCGGGTTGCTTGAGCGCATTCGCCCAGTGCTCGGTGCGGATCCGGATGCCGAACAGCGGATGTTCGGCGGCGGCGATGTCACCGACGGCGTAGATATCTGGATCGCTGGTGCGCAGCGAAGCATCGACCCGCACACCGCCGTCGGCCATCGCCAGCCCGGCCTGTTCGGCCAGTTCGACGTTGGGTTTCGCGCCGACCGCGATGAGCACGGCATCGGCGGCGACGGTCGACCCGTCGTGCAGTGCTGAGCCCGGTGGCCTGGCCGCCGTCGGTGGTGATCTGTCTCGACTTGCGCTTCCAGCCGCAAGTCCACCCCGTGGTCGCGGTGCAGGCCGGCGAACACTTCGCCGACCTCCTCGCCGAGCGCGGCCAGCAGGGGTTGTTTCGCGGATTCGACCACGGTGACGTCGACGCCGCGCTGACGCGCGCCGGCCGCCACCTCCAGGCCGATCCAGCCGGCGCCCACCACCGCGAGCGAAGAGCCCTCAGTCAGAACGGAATTCAGCGCGACGGCGTCACGATAGTTGCGCAGATAGTGGACCCCGTCGGCATCGGATCCCGGTATGGGGGGCCGCCGCGAAGCCGATCCAGTCGCCAGCAGCAGCTTGTCGTACGGCAGCGTCGCACTGTCGTCGAAGCCGACAGTGTGCGCGGCGGGATCCAGCGAGTCCACCCGGGTGTTCAGCCGCAGGTCAACGTGACGTTCGGCGTACCAGTCCGCGTTATGCACGGTGAAGTCGGCCAGCGACTTCTTACCTGCCAGATAGTCTTTGGACAACGGCGGACGCTCGTAGGGCAGGTATTCTTCGTCAGCGAAGAGCACGATCTGCCCGTCGAAATCGCTGTCGCGCAATGCTTCTACCGCTTTGGCCCCGGCCAGCCCACCACCGGCGATGACGAATGTTGTCGAGCTGGTCATGATCGCTCCTCACTTGCCTGCATTAGAAGTTCCCGCAACGTCACGGCATTACGCACAGCGTGCCCGCCCAGGTCGTTGTTGAAGTACATCCACACATCGCGGCCTTCGCCGGCCCACCCGACGATGCGGTCCGCCCAGGTGCGCAGCTCGTCGCAGGGTAGGAACCGCGTACATGGCGTCCTGGCCAGGGCCGTGCATCCGGACATACACCAGGTCGGTCGTGGCGCGGGGGATACACGCCAGTCCCGCGCCGCTCATCACGACGTAGGCGGCGCGGTGGCGCTCCAGCAGCGCGAATACCGCGGGATCGTTCCACGACGGGTGCCTCAGCTCCACCGCGGTTCGGATGAACGGCGGCACACTGCGCAGGAACGAATCGAGTCGGGCGTCGTCACGCTGTTGTTCCGGATGCAACTGCACCAGCAACACACCGTGCCGGTCACCCAGCACCTGCCAGCAGCGTTCGAACCGCTCGATCCACGGTTCGGGCGAGGCAAGCCGGCGGTAGTGGGTGAGACCCCGATGTGCCTTCACCGACATGGCGAACCCGTCCGGCAGCTGATCACGCCACCCGGCGAACGTCGAATCCTTGGGCCAGCGATAGAAGCTGGCGTTCAGTTCGACGGTGTTGAAAACCTCGGCGTAACGGCGCAACCGCCGCGCGGATGGCAGGCCCACCGGGTAGAGCACATCCGCCCAGTGGTCATATGACCACCCGGAAGTGCCGATCCGCACGGTCATCGACCCGTCAACCGGTTACCTGCAGGCGCACGTCGTCGTCGAGCGAGGCGCGCACCAGCGCCGCCGCCAGTCGCGCGTTGGTGCGCGGTGCGAAGGCCGAAAGCCTGGCCGGGTCGGTGGGGAGCTTCAGCGCCTTGGCGGCAGCGATGGCCCGGTCGTCGAAGTGTGGGCGCACCCAGGGCCAGACGTCTTGCACCTCACGGAGGAAGATGTCGGCGCCGGTGTCGCCAATGCCCTTGAATTCCTTCAGGATTCGGGTCGCCTGCGACACCTTTCGACCACTGCGCCGCGCTACTTCGCGCAAGTCGCCGTCAAACTCGTCGCGCACGTGCTCAGCCATCTCGGCGAGGCGGGTAGCCGAGCTCTCGTCATACCGGACGTAGTGGGCCCGGCCGAACGACTCGATCATGGTGCGCCGGTCGGCGGCCAGTACGGCCTTCGGTGTGCGCAGGCCTGATTTGAAGAGTTCCTTCGCGGCGCGCATTGCGATCGCGGCGTCGATCGGTTTGCTGGCGAGCATGCACAGCACCAGCAGCTGGAACAGCGGCATCGGCTTGTCGTCAAGCCGGATGCCGGCCTGCTCGGCATAGGTGGTCCCGGCCACCTTGAGCAGCCGCCGTACCCGCTGCTCTGAAGCATCCATATCGGCGGCGTACCCGCAACGCCACAACGCAAACGCATGCTGTCACTTGGGCGGCAGGCTGCGTGCATGGTTTGCCCCCCGGGTAACCCAACTCTGAAGTTGGCGTTTGGTTTTCACGCCTTCGGGGGCAACGCGCAGCCAGCCGCGGGTCTCCCGCCCGGCCATCACCATAGGGCTGACGTGTGGGTGCCCGAGCAGCTTGTCGGTGTCGTCCCGGGGCACCCGGACCAGCAGACCGCCCTGACTGGAAACGGCCACCGCCAGGTGCCCACCGATCAAAAATGCCAGCCCACCGAACATCTGCATTTCGTCGACGGGTTCCGGTGCCAACAGCTCACGAATCCGGTTGGCCAGTTCGGTGTCGTAGGCCACGGACTGTCAGTCCAGATCCACCCGAATAGTGAGCAAATCGGTGCCCATTGTCCGCACCCCGACGTTGTTGAGTCGCGGCAGACTGCGCATCCGCTGCCACGGGTCGTCGTCGGGCAGCAGGTGGGCGGTTCCGGTGCGCCATTGGCCACCGATCCGCAACCGGACAGCGGGGTTGGCTTTGATGTTGTAGACGTAATCCGAATGGTCGCCATGCTCGGAGACCATCCAGAATTGGTTGTCCACCACGCGGCCGCCGACGGCGGTGCGGCGCGGCTGCCCGGACTTGCGGCCCGTCGTTTCGAGCATGGTCACCGGCAGTTTGCGGCCCAGCGGATTGACCAGCAGCCGTTGCACGCGGTGGACCACTTCCCGTTTCACATTCACAGGTCCATTGAACGCCGAGGCGCACGCCAGGAAACTAGGGGGTCACGTACAAACGAGAACAGCCGCCCCCTCTCGGAGGCGGCTGTCTCGTGGTTCTTGCTAGGTCCCCGCGTAGGCGACGAACTGACCATTGACGAAGACGCCCCACTGGTTAACAGCCGGATTGAATACGACTGGAAGCTGCGGCCCATCAGCCGGGTCCGGTGCCCACACGGCGGGAAGCCCGTAGCGACCAGGATCGTTGTAGTGCCCCGGCGGCGGGAATCCGTTTTGTCCGGGCGGCAGCGGGCTGCCCGGCCCGTTGCAGTTGGCGCCCGGTCCGCCGCTACAAATCGGCACCCCCGGCACGTAACCGTGCCCCGGCTCCTCGGCCCGGCACATTCGGACCCGGCACGTTCGGGCCAGGCACGTTCGGGCCCGGACCACCCGGGCCTGATGGATCGGCTTGGGCGAAACCGGCACCGATTCCGAGTGCGGCCGACCCGAGAGCACCGGCCATCGCTGTGGTGGCCGCGATCTTGTTGAGCTTCATGTGAACTCCTTGTCCAGCATTTGTCTGCCACGCGGGCAGCGCAACAGCATTGACGTGTTGTTCAGTTGTTCCCTGGCCCCTCGACCGGGCGGCAGGGATAGGGGAGGACCCCTCTCCCTGAGTTACCCCTGCCCGGAGAGGCGAAAACGTCTTCGCCCAGATTTTTTCCAGCAACCTCACAGGAACTCGACATGCGACTAACAGCCTTCGCCGGGCAGCCCATCCGCCGCCCGGGCGGTTTCAGGCCGCGACCGTTGCGGTCCGGGCCATCGGCTCCAGCGCCTGTGCGACGATCTCGGCGACATCGGTCATGGGTTTGACGGTCAGCGCGGCGAGCACTTCGGCGGGCACGTCATCCAGATCGGGCTCGTTGCGTGCCGGGATGAAAACCGTTGACAGCCCGGCACGTTGAGCAGCAAGCAGCTTCTGCTTGACACCACCGATGGGCAGCACCCGGCCGTTCAGCGTGACCTCACCGGTCATGCCGACATCCGAGCGGACCTGGCGTCCGGTGGCCATCGAGACCAGCGCGGTCACCATGGTCACCCCGGCGGACGGACCGTCTTTGGGCACCGCCCCGGCCGGCACGTGCACGTGGATGCGGCGGTCCAGCACCTTGGGGTCCACACCCAACTCGTCGGCGTGCGAGCGCACGTAGGACAGCGCGATCTGCGCCGACTCCTTCATGACCTCGCCCAACTGACCGGTCAGCTGCAACCCAGGTTCACCGTCGGTGGCTCCGGCTTCGATGTAGAGCACGTCGCCGCCCAAGCCGGTGACGGCCAGGCCGGTGGCCACCCCGGGTACCGCCGTGCGCTCGGCCGATTCCGGCGTGAAACGCGGGCGGCCCAGGTAGCCAACCAGATCGGGCTCGTCGACAGTGACCGGGTCGTTGGCCCCGTCCGATTTGGGAGCGAGCTTGGTGGTCACCTTGCGCAACGCCTTGGCCAGCAGCCGTTCGAACTGCCGAACCCCGGGCTCGCGGGTGTAGTCGGCCGCTATCTTGCGCAGCGCGGCGTCGGTGACCGTGACCTCGTCGTCGGTCAGCGCGGCCCGCTCCCGCTGCCGGGGCAGCAGGTAGTCGCGCGCGATGGCGACCTTGTCGTCCTCGGTGTAGCCGTCGATCTGCACCAACTCCATGCGGTCCAGCAGCGCCGACGGGATGTTCTCAATCACGTTGGCGGTAGCCAGGAACACTACGTCGGACAGGTCCAGGTCCAGATCCAGGTAATGGTCGCGGAAGGTGTGGTTCTGCGCCGGGTCGAGCACCTCGAGCAGTGCCGCACTCGGGTCACCCCGGTAGTCGGAGCCGACCTTGTCGATCTCGTCCAGCAGCACAACGGGATTCATCGAACCCGCTTCGCCGATGGCCCGGACGATACGGCCCGGCAGCGCGCCGACGTAGGTGCGCCGGTGCCCGCGGATCTCGGCCTCGTCGCGTACCCCACCGAGGGCGACGCGGACGAATTTGCGGCCCAGGGCCCGAGCCACGCTCTCACCCAGCGAGGTCTTGCCGACGCCGGGGGGACCGGCCAGCACCATCACCGCACCGGACCCGCGGCCGCCGACCAATTGCAGACCACGCTGTGCGCGGCGGGTCCGTACCGCCAGGTATTCGACGATGCGGTCCTTGACGTCGTCGAGCCCGTGGTGATCGGCGTCCAGAATGGCCCGCGCGCCGCTCAGGTCCGTCGAGTCCTCGGTCCGGACATTCCAGGGCAGGTCGAGCACGGTGTCCAGCCAGGTGCGGATCCATCCGCTTTCCGGGCTCTGGTCGCTGGCCCGCTCGAGCTTGCCGACCTCACGCAGCGCGGCCTCGCGCACCTTTTCGGGCAACTCGGCCGCCTCGACCCGGGCCCGGTAATCATCGGATCCATCCGGTTCGCCTTCGCCCAGCTCCTTGCGGATTGCGGCCAGCTGTTGGCGCAGCAGGAACTCCTTCTGCGTCTTCTCCATGCCTTCCCGGACATCCTCGGCGATCTTGTCGTTCACCTCGGTCTCGGCCAGATGCTCGCCGGTCCAGTCGATCAGCACGCGCAACCGCTCGGCAACATCCACGGTCTCCAGCAGCTGCCGCTTCTGCACATCGCTCAGGTACGACGCGTACCCGGACGTGTCCGCCAACGCCGACGGGTCGGTCAGGCTGTTGACGTAGTCGACGATCTGCCAGGCCTCGCGCCGTTGCAGGACGGCCAGCAACACCTTCTTGTACTCCGCTGCCAGCGCCTTGATCTCGTCGGTCACCTCCTGCTCGGTGACCTCGATCACCTCGACCCACAGCGCGGCACCGGGACCGGAGGCTCCCGCGCCGATCTGCGCGCGGGTTTCACCGCGCACGACAGCGGCGCTACCGCCTCCAGGCATACGTCCGACCTGCAAAATCTTCGCGATCACCCCGTGCGACGGATACCGGTCGTCCAGCCGGGGGGCGATCAGCAATTGTCCTGAATCACTGGCCCGGGCAGCGTCGATTGCCGCTCGCGCGGCGTCGTCCAGTGCGATCGGCACCACCATCCCGGGCAACACGATGGTGTCGGTAACGAACAGCACCGGAACCGATGTGGCTTCAGCCATCAAATCCTCCAAAAGGTTAAGCCTGTTGGGCTCAACCTTTGCCCGATGCGGTTTGTTCCCCTGCCCAGAGTGATACGAGCGTCACGCCCAGTGAAGGGCCTGGACTTTCGGCGCGGTTGCCGCACCGGTCCACGACACGTCACTAAGCGAACTAACAGAGAATCACACATGAACAGCAAATGAACGTAGGATGTCCGCTAAGCGTCCAGCCGTGCAGTTGGCGCGTAAGCGGAAGGACCCTCGAAATGATCACGAGAATAGTCGGCGCGGCCCTTATTCTCGGCTCGCTGACGATGGGAACGGGAATGGGAACGGCGGCCAGCGCCAGCCCGGTTCCGTCCGACCCAGTCCCGAACCCGTTCGCCAACCTCGCCTGCGACTGCTCGGCGCCAGACTCGGCGGGACGCCCGGCCCCCACCGATGAACTTCAGCGAGGACTCTCGACCGGTCTTGCGAATCATCGGGCACGCACCAGCTTGGGCGGAACGTCACAGTGACCGACCAACTCAGGGTCCACAGCCCCGTTGGACCCGCCGGAATATATGAATTCCACATAAGCCGCCCCTGAACCTTTGACAGGCGTGACGATCTCGGGCGGAATGTAACCTGGCCGGTTGCATTGGAGACGCTGACAATGATTGCAAAAGTGTTTGGCACGGCGACGGTTTTCGCCGCCCTTGTGCTGGGCGCGGGGCGGGCCGGTGCCGAGCCGCTACCGCCCGAGCCCAACCCGTTCGGCGGTCTCACCTGCGAATGCCAGGAACCCGTTCCCGGGGAAGGCCCCGGCCCGACCAGTGAGCTTCAGCGCGGCCTCAACGGCTCACACCAGCTTGCGGATTACCACCGGCATGGTCGATACCGCATCGAACTCGTGTCACGGTAGAGGCCAGTCTGGAACCGGCACGGGCCTCAGCCGGCGCAACTGCGTCACGTGCTTAGGCGACAGCTCATCAAGACAGGTCACGCCCAGCAACGCCATGGTCCGCAGCACTCCGCTCTGCAGGATCGCGACCGCACGCCGGACACCCGCCTCACCACCGGCCATCAACCCGTAGAGGTAAGCCCGCCCGACCAGCGTGCAGCGCGCCCCGAGGGCGATCGCCGCAACGATGTCGGCGCCGGACATGATGCCGGTATCCACCAGGATCTCGGTGCCCGCGCCCAACTCGCGGGCCACGATGGGCAGCAGATGGAACGGCACCGGCGCCCGATCCAGTTGGCGGCCACCGTGATTGGACAACACGATCCCGTCCACGCCCCGGTCGACGACGGCGCGGGCGTCGTCCAACGTCTGAATGCCTTTGACGACAAGCTTTCCCGGCCACCTAGACTTGATCCAGGCCAGATCCTCGAAGGTGACACTGGGATCGAACATGGTGTTCAGGTACTCGCCCACGGTGCCCGACCACCGATCCAGCGAGGCGAAAGACAGCGGTTCGGTGGTCAGCAGGTCGAACCACCAGTGCGGGTGTGGCACCGCGTCGAGCACGGTGCGCAACGTCAGCGCCGGCGGGATCGACATCCCGTTGCGCACATCACGTAGCCGCGCTCCGGCGACCGGAACGTCCACCGTCACCAGCATGGTGTCGAAACCCGCGTCAGCGGCCCGCTGCACCAACTCCATCGACCGCTCGCGATCGCGCCACATGTAAAGCTGAAACCACTTGCGGCCCTGAGGGGCAGCGGCCACCAGGTCTTCGATCGCGGTGGTGCCCAGAGTGGACAGCGAGAACGGAATGCCGGCCGACGCCGCAGCCCGCGCACCGGCGATCTCGCCCTCGGTGTGCATCAAGCGGGTGAATCCGGTCGGTGCGATCCCGAACGGGAAGGCCACCGGCCGGCCCAGCACGTCCCACCCAGCTGTCACGTTGGTGACGTCACGCAGGATAGTCGGGTGAAATTCTATGTCGCGGAACGCTTGTCGAGCCCGCGCGATAGACAGCTCGTCCTCGGCGGCGCCGTCGGTGTAGTCGAACGCTGCCTTCGGGGTGCGCCGTCTGGCGATGCGCCGCAGATCCTCAATGGTCAGCGCGGCGTCCAGACGCCGCGTGGTGCGGTCGAACTGCGGTCGCTTGAACTGCAACAGCGGAGCCAGGTCTCGAATTTTAGGCACCTGCCGCTTGACCGCCATCAGTTCATCTAACCAGTGTGCGACCGTGGAGAGATGTTTGATTTGACGCGCTTCGTGGACGCGCAGACCCGGGTGTACGACACCGTGCTCGACGAACTGCGGGCCGGCCGCAAACGCAGCCACTGGATGTGGTTCGTGTTTCCGCAACTGCGCGGGCTGGGCAGCAGCCCGACCGCCGTCCACTACGGCATCGCTTCGCTGGAGGAAGCCCGCGCTTACCTGGACCACGCGGTGCTGGGGCCTCGACTGCGTGAGTGCGTCGCCCTGGTCAACGAGATTCAGGGCCGCACGGCCGAACAGATCTTCGGCTCGCCCGACGACCTCAAGCTACGTTCGTCGGCGACGCTGTTCGCCCACGCCACCGACGACAATGCGGACTTCCTCGCGTTACTCGACAAGTATTACGGCGGCGAGCAGGACCCGCTGACGGTGGCGCGGCTGAGCTAGGGACGCAGAATCCGCCAGCCGTGCGGTTCGATGAGTACGGTGTCGACGACCTCTTCGGGCGGCGCCGTCGAGCCGGCGATGAGCCGGGCGCGGGGGGTCCCCAATTTCGGCAGCGACAGCCGCAGCGGCTCGTCGTCGATGTTGAGCGCGACCAGCAGCGCGTCCTGGCCGCTGCGGGACTCGTAGACATAGTGCTTGTTCTCCAGCCGCACGGCGCTGGTGGTCGCGGTATGCAGCCACGGATGGCGGCGACGCAGACCGATGAGGTACTGGTACAGCGCCCAGACGTCAGCCGCGGATTCATCCAACTGCATGGGGGGAGAGGGAACTCGGGACGTACCGCGTCGTCGCCGCCGTAGCGTTCTTCCTTGACGCCGCGAAACCCGAACTCATCACCGGCGTAGATGCTGGGCACCCCACCGATCGTCAGCAGGACCACCAGCGCGTGGGCCGGATGCGCGGGGTTCTCCAGGCGGCTGGCGATCCTGGTGACGTCGTGATTGCCGATGAACGTCTGCGGCACAAAGGTTTCGAGAAAGGCGTTGTGCCGCTGCAGCGCCCAGTCCAGCTCGAAGAAATTGCCGTCGTTGAGGCTGCTCCAGATCGCCTTCCACAGCTCATACTGGGTCGCCGAGTCGAACCGCGCGCCATCGACGACCGCCGCGTAGTCGCCGTGGATCAGTTCTCCGACGAACCAGGCGTCGGGATGGTGCTCGCGGACCCTGGGCAGTACCTCAGCCCAGAATCGTTGTGGCACGGCATAAGCAGCATCCAAGCGCCAACCGTCGGCTCCGCGGTCCAACCAGTGCGCCATCACCTCGACGACATAGTCGGCTACCGCGGGGTCGCCGTGGTTGAGAGCGATCAGCTCCGAGTGGCCCTCGAAGGTGTCGCCGGTGAAACCAGTGTGCCGATTCGGGGTCACCGTAGCGGGGGAATTCCACGCCTACGTGATTGAAGACGCCGTCCAGCAGCACGCGCAGGCCCCGATGGCGCGCCTGTTCGACCAGGTAGTCGAAGTCGGCGTCGTCACCGAGGCGCGGATCGATGCGGAAGTGATCGGTGGTGTCGTAACCGTGTGTGCGGGAGGCGAAGATCGGTCCCAGTGCGACGCCGGATGCGCCCAGGGCGATGGCGTGGTCGAACCACTCGACGAGTCGGCCGCAACCGGTGTTCCCCCGGGCCCGGCGGGCTTTCCGACGGGAAGGCCCCGACGAAGCCCAGGGGATAGACCTGCCACCAGATCGAGTGCTCGATCCAGGAGGGTCCGCTCACGGGCGTGATCAGCCGACCGCCGCCAGTGTCTGGGCCGCGCTGATTGCCTGTGCCACACCGGAAACGATAGCCGCGACCTTCAGCGCCTCCAGAATGGCCTCTCGACTCACTCCTGCCTCACGCAGTGTGTGCTCGTGGGCCGCCACGCAGTGACCGCACCCGTTGATCGAGGACACGGCGAAGCTCCACAGCTCGAAGTTCGCCTTGTCCACGCCGGGATTGGCGATGATGTTCATCCGCAATCCGGCACGCAGGTCGTCGTAGGCGCCTTCCAGGAAGCCGCGGCCACGGTAGAACACGTTGTTCATACCCATGATCGACGCCGCGCCCAGCGCTGCGTCGTAGGCCTGCTCCGAGAGGATGTCGGCTGCTTCGGCGCCGATCTCGCCGAGCACCTGAGCGTTGCGGGTTGCCGCGGCGGAGGCCAGCAGGGTGCCCCACAACTGCTCTTCGTTCAGCACGGTAGTACGGGTGATCGAGCCCAGGTTGAGCTTGAGATCCTTGGCGTAATCGGGCAGTGCTGCCTTGAGGTTTTCGACGCTCATCTTTCCTCCAGCCGGTCAGCCGCGCGCGCTCAGGCCGAGGCCTTGAGCAGTTCGCCGGCGTCGATCGTCGGGTCGCCCTTGCGCCAGTTGCAGGCGCACAACTCGTCGGATTGCAGTGCGTCCAGCACCCGCAGCACCTCGTCGACGTTACGCCCCACGGAACCGGCTGTGGCAGAGACGAATTGGATTTCGTTGTTCGGATCAACGATGAAGGTGACGCGGTCGGCGACCCCGTCAGCGTTGAGCACCCCGGTGGCCAGCGACAGTTCCCGCTTGATGTCGGACAACATGGGGAAGGGCAGTTTCTTGAGGTCTTCGTGCTGTGCCCGCCACTGGAAGTGGACGAACTCGCTGTCGATCGAGACTCCCAGCACCTGCGCGTCGCGGTCCTCGAACTCGTCGTTCAGCTTGCCGAAGGCAGCGATCTCGGTGGGGCACACGAAGGTGAAGTCCTTCGGCCAGAAGAACACCACCCGCCACTTACCGGGGTGGTCGTCGCTGGAGATGGTGGTGAAGTAGTCGCCGGGTTGCTGCGCGTCGACCTTGGACAGGTCGCCGCCGATCAGTGCGGTCAGCTGGTAGGCCGGGAACTGCTCGCCAATCGTCAACAGAGACATATCGCTCCTTATCTGGATTCATTCAAGATTAGACGGGTCTGCCACCATGGTGCCGCGAACCGACTGTGAAGTAAAGGTGATTTGTCGCACTACACTGATAGGTATGCCCGATAAGAGTTTCCAACCTACCCTGGCCGGCTTGCGGGCCTTCGTCGCGGTCGCGCAGAAACAGCATTTCGGCAGCGCCGCAACGAATCTCGGCCTCAGCCAATCGACGTTATCGCAGGCTCTGGCGACGCTGGAAGCCGGGCTGGGCACCAACCTCGTCGAGCGTTCCACCCGCCGAGTCCGTATGACGGCCGAGGGCGAACAGCTGCTGCCGCTGGCTCGCGCCGTGGTCGAGGCGGCGGAGGCCTTCACCAGCGCCGCCGCCGGAGCCTGCGATCCGCTGGCGGGCACGATCCGGTTGGGATTGATCCCCACCGTGGCGCCCTACGTGCTGCCGGCCGTCCTGTCCGGGCTGCCCCGCCGGCTGCCCGCCCTGACGATGCGGGTCGTCGAGGACAAGACCGAGCGCTTACTGGGCCTGCTGCGCGACGGCGCACTGGACGCGGCCCTGATCGCGCTGCCCGCCGATTCCGGGGGTCTCACCGCCATTGCGATGTACGAGGAAGATTTCGTGCTGGCACTGCCGCCCGGGCATTCGCTGTCGGGAAAGCAGCGGGTATCGGCTGCGGTGCTGGCGGAGTTGCCCCTGCTCTTGCTGGATGAGGGCCACTGCCTGCGCGATCAGGCACTGGACGCGTGCCGGGAGGCCGGGGTGCGCGCCGAGCCGGCCGACACCCGGGCGGCTTCCCTGGCGACCGCGGTGCAGTGCGTGGCCGGGGGATTGGGCGTGACCTTGATCCCGGAGAGCGCCGTCGCGGTCGAAACCGCGCGCAGCCGCGTCGGTCTCGCCCGGTTCGCCGCCCCGCGCCCGCACCGAAGCATAGGTCTGGTATTTCGTTCTTCGTCCGGCCGCGACGAGTCCTACCGGCGACTGGCCGGGATCATCGCAGAACTGATCGCCGAGGGGGTTAAGTTCGGCCCATGGAGAAAGTGATCGTGGTGCTGCGTCGGGCCGAATCCGACGACGACTGGTGTGCCCGGCAGCGAGGGCCGGTGGCCACCGAGTTGTCGGGGCTGGGCCTGGCCGGGCTGACGATCAACGTCCGGGACAGCGCGGTGCGCGACTCGTTGATGACGCTGACGACCCTGGACCCGCCGGTCGCCGCGGTGGTGAGCGTGTGGACCCAGCAGTGCTACGGCGAACAGATGGTCGCGGCACTGCGCCTGTTGGCCGCCGAATGCGACCAACTCGCCGCCTACCTGGTCACCGAGTCGGTCCCGATGCCCGGACCTGCGCTCGAATCAGGCGATCGCACACCGGGTTTGGCCAATATCGCCCTGCTGCGCCGACCGGAGGACCTGGATCAGGCGACCTGGCTGAATCGATGGCAGCTCGACCACACCCGGGTGGCCATCGAGACGCAGTCCACCTTCGGCTACACCCAGAACTGGGTGGTGCGCGCGCTGACCCCGGACGCTCCGGGAATCTCGGCCATCGTCGAAGAGTTGTTCCCATTGGAGGCGGTCAGCGACCTGAAAGCGTTCTTCGGCGCCGCCGACGACGCTGACCTGCAGCACCGGGTGGGCCGGATGGTGTCCAGCACTTCCGCATTCGGTGCCAACGAGAACATCGACACCGTACCGACCAGTCGGTACGTGATCAGAACACCCTTCCGGGAGGAGTGAGGAAGCGCAGATGACGACACTCGACGATGCGGTGGCGCTGGCGGCGGCCGAAAGTGGGCTAGCGGTGATCTCCACGGTCCGCGCCGACGGCACCGTGCAGGCGTCCCTGGTGAACGTCGGCCTGTTGCCGCACCCGGCCGGGGGAGAGCCCGTGCTCGGCTTCACCACCTACGGCAAGGTGAAACTCGCCAATCTGCGGGCCCGGCCGCAATTGGCCGTCACGTTCCGCAACGGCTGGCAATGGGCCACTGTCGAAGGTCGCGCGGAGTTGGCCGGTCCCGACGACGCGCAGGCCTGGCTGGCCGACCCGGACCAGTTGCGGTTGCTGCTGCGCGACGTCTTCACCGCAGCGGGTGGCACCCACGACAACTGGGACGAATACGACCGGGTGATGGCCAAGGAGCGGCGCGCGGTGGTGCTGATCGAGCCGACCCGCGTGTACAGCAACGGTTAAGCTCCCAGCGTGACGCTGCTGATCGAAGACGGGAACCGGGTCCGCACTCTCACCTTGAATCGGCCCGAGGCGCTCAACGCATTCAACGAAGCGCTCTACGACGCCACCACGCAGGCACTGCTGGATGCCGCCGAGGATCCCGAGGTCGCCGTCGTCCTGCTGACCGGCGCAGGCCGTGCCTTCAGCGCCGGTACCGACCTGGCCGATATGCAGGCGATGATCACAGACCCGGACTTCACACCGGGCAAATACGGTTTCCGCGGCCTGGTCGAGGCACTCACCGCCTTCCCCAAGCCCCTGATCTGCGCCGTCAACGGCGTCGGTCTGGGCATCGGGACCACCATCCTGGGCTACGCCGATCTGGCCTTCATGTCGACCACCGCCCGGCTGAAGTGCCCGTTCACCAGCCTGGGTGTGGCGCCCGAAGCGGCGTCCTCGTATCTGTTGCCGCAGCTGGTGGGTCGGCAGAACGCAGCCTGGCTGTTGATGTCCTCGGAGTGGATCGACGCCGAAGAGGCGTTGCGAATGGGACTGGTGTGGCGGGTCTGTGAGCCCGACGAGCTATTGCCCGAGGCCCGCCGGCACGCCGATATCCTTGCCGCCCGCCCGATTTCGAGTCTGATGGCCGTCAAGCACACGATGGTCGAACCGATCCGCCCGGAGATCGCGGCCGCGACGGCGCGGGAAAACGCGCACTTTGCCGAGCTGATGGGAGCCCAGGCCAACGCCGCGGCGCTGGCGGATTTCGGAAACCGCCGTCGCTAGCCGGGCGCCGGCTGGAGTTGAACCTGATCGACGCGGGCGGCGGAGATGATTGCCCGCAGCGTGTGGCGGCAGCGCCCACAATCGCCCCCGGCCCCGCACAGGGCCGCGACTTCCTTCGAGGTGGACGCGCCCCGCGCCACGGCATCGCACACCGTCTGGTTGGTGGCGCCGACACACAGGCACACGTACATCAGCAAACACCACCCGGATATTCAGGGGCCGCGTGCTGTGTCGTCATATTAGCGGAGTCTAACCTAAGTCGGTTAGTAGAGTCTAACCTAAGTTAGAATATGGTGATTTCGATTACGCCTCGGCATGACGCGCCGACGGCGCAATTAAGCGTGGGCTCACTCGCGTTCGCTGCACTAGATTGAAAACGGCACTCAACCGTGCCGCCACACCCGCAGCGCGAGCTACAGCCCAGCCCGTCTGCGGATCGACTGACAGCCTTCACACCGTAGGGAGTGATCATGCAAGGCGATCCAGACGTTCTACGTCTTCTCAACGAGCAGTTGACCAGCGAACTGACCGCTATCAACCAGTATTTTCTGCACTCGAAGATGCAAGAAAATTGGGGGTTCACCGAACTTGCGTCGCACACCCGCGCCGAATCGTTCGACGAGATGCGCCATGCCGAGGCGATCACCGACCGCATCCTGTTGCTCGACGGACTGCCGAACTACCAGCGCATCTTCTCGCTGCGCATCGGTCAGACACTGCGCGAGCAATTCGAGGCCGACTTGGCGATTGAGTACGAAGTACTCAACCGACTCAAGCCGGGCATCATCATGTGCCGCGAAAAGCAGGACAGCACCAGCGCGACTCTGTTCGAAGGGATTGTGGCTGACGAGGAATCGCACGTCGATTACCTCGAGACGCAACTGGAACTGATGGACAAGCTCGGCGAGGAGCTCTACTCCGCCCAGTGCGTCTCGCGCCCGCCGAGCTGACACCGGCGCGCCTTTCGGGTACCCCGCTAGTACCGGACCCCGACTGGAAGGCCGCTATGACAAGCCCGCGAGCGACGGTCGCCGCCCCCGCGGCGGTCGCTGATTTCGCGCCTGACAGCACTCAGATCACTCCCCAGCGACGCAACTTCATCTTCGCCGCAATCGTGCTCGGAATGCTGCTGGCGGCCCTCGACCAGACCATCGTCGCCACCGCGCTGCCGACCATCGTCGCTGATCTGGGCGATGCCGGTCGTCAATCGTGGGTGGTCACCAGTTACCTGTTGGCCTCGACGATCGTCACCGCGCTCGTCGGCAAACTCGGTGATCAGTACGGCCGCAAACGGGTTTTCCAAGTCGCCGTGCTGTTTTTCGTCGCGGGATCGGTGCTGTGTGGGCTGGCGCAGTCCATGACCATGCTGGTGGGCTCGCGGGCCTTGCAGGGAATCGGCGGCGGCGCCATCACCGTCACCGCCAGCGCGCTGATCGGCGAGGTGGTGCCCCTGCGCGAACGGGGCCGGTATCAAGGAATTCTGGGCGCGGTATTCGGCGTCACCACGGTCGTCGGCCCGCTGCTCGGGGGCTACTTCACCGACTACCTGACCTGGCGGTGGGCATTCTGGATCAACCTGCCGGTCTCGCTGGTGGTGATCTGCGTCGCGGCCGCTGCCATTCCGGCGCTGACCGCGACCACCAAACCCGTGGTGGATTACGCCGGGATCGCCTTCATCGGCCTGAGCGCAGCCGGCCTGACCTTGGCCACCAGCTGGGGCGGCACCGTCTACCCCTGGGGATCGCCGATGATCATCGGGTTGTTCGCCGGCGCCGGCGTCACGCTGGGCGTGTTCGTGTGGGTGGAAAACCATGCGACCGCACCGATTCTGCCGATCCGGTTGTTCGGCAGTCCGGTGTTCACCGTGTGCTGTGCGCTGTCGTTCGTCGTCGGCTTCGCGATGCTGGGCGCGATGACGTTCCTGCCGACCTTCATGCAGTACGTCAACGGTGTCTCGGCCACCACCTCGGGTCTGCGCACGCTGCCGATGGTGGTCGGCATGTTGATCACCTCGACCGGCAGCGGCACCGTGGTCGGTCGCACCGGGCGCTACAAGATCTTCCCGGTCGTCGGCACCGCGCTGATGACGATCGCTTTCGTGTTGATGTCCACCATGGACGGGTCGACCTCGGCGTTGCTGCAATCGGTTTACCTGTGCATCCTGGGAGCCGGGATCGGATTGTCGATGCAGGTGCTGGTGCTCATCGTGCAGAACACCTCGAATTTCGAGGACCTCGGTGTGGCAACCTCCGGGGTGAGCTTCTTCCGCACCATCGGCAGCTCATTCGGGGCGGCCATCTTCGGATCGCTATTCGTGAACTTCCTCAACTCGAGACTGGCCGCGGCCTTGGCGACTACCGGCGCACCCCGGGATGCGGTGAGCTCGCCGGCGGCGCTGCATCGGCAACCGGCAGCCGTGGCCGCGCCGATCGTGCATGCCTACGCCGAGTCGTTGTCCCAGGTTTTCCTGTGTGCGGCGCCGGTCGCGGCGGCCGGATTCATCCTGGCTCTGTTCCTGCGCGAGGTGCCGTTGCGCGACATTCACAACAGCGCTGTCGACGTCGGTGACGGGTTCGGCATGCCGACCACCGATACGCCGGAACGCTTGCTGGAGAACGCGATTGCGCGCATGCTGCGCGGCGAGCCGGGGGTCCGATTGCGAAGTATCGCCATGCGGCCGGACTGTCGACTGGACGTCGCTGCGCTGTGGGCGCTGCTGCGCGTCAACCGCTACGTGCAGTTCTTCGGCACCGCGCGGCTCACCGATATCGGCGACAACCTGCAGATACCTTTCGAGGTCCTGGAACCCACCTTCAACCGGCTGGTCGCCACCGGTTACGTGCAGCGCGACGGCGACCGGCTGTGGCTCACGCCCGCGGGCGTCGAGCAGGTGCAGTATGTGTATTCACTGCTGCTGGCCTGGATCATCGACAAGCTGTCCCGGTCGGCCGGATTCGCCGGCCGCCCCGACCGCAAGCAAGTCGAGGCCGCTCTCGGCCGGGTCGCGTATCGCGTTATCGCGCAACGGGATTGGAATGAGGACGCAGCAACGGACGCTATTGCGAGTCGTTGACGCGGTCGGGGTCCCAGCTACCGGGCAACAGCGGTATCTTCGGCCCGAAGCTGAACTCGTCACCTGTCAGCGTGGTCAATCCGACGGCGCGGCTGGCAGTTTCGTCAGCCAGGGTGCCCGCGAAACCCATCGCCTGAGCACCGCGCTCGGAGGCCCGAGTCGACGGCGGCCCCTCCCATTGCGGGATCGACACCGACATTCATGTCCAGATACTCATCACCGAACCCGCGACCTTTGGCGGCTCGACGGCGTCGCGCCCGAGCCTGCTCGCGAGCCGATGCCGCCGCCGCGGCAGCAGCGGTATCAGGTTCCGCTGCCTGCCTTTTCGCGCCGGAACTCGCCCGGGCGCTGACCCCGGAACCGAACCCGATGCCGGGAGGTGCTGCGGCATAAGGGAAGGCAAAACCCGTCCCACCCGCGGCTGGTGGTGCCGGTGGCGAGGGGGAGGGGGGCGGCGGGCCCGCCGTGGGGTTGGGTGCAGGCGCGGGCGCCGAGGCGGGTGCCGCGGCCGGCGCGGTCATTGACGACAGCCCAACTGCCGGCAGGGCAGGTGGCACAGCCACCGGCGCCAACGCCGGCGCGGCGAAAGGTTGCGGCAGGGCGGCCAGCCCGGCCAGCCCGGCAAGGCCGCCCACGGAGGCCAGCGGGGCGGCGGCAACGGGGAGCGCGGCCGCCAGTGCAGCCGGCTGGCTGGTCAAGGTGAAGACCTCGGCCAGGTGGGTCGGCCAGTCGAACAACTCCAGACTGACCAGGTACTGGACGGCCAGCACCGGGTTCGTTTGCAGGTAGACGAAGAACTGTTGAATGTCCTCGCCCAGTTCCAGGGTCCGGGCCACCCAGAAGGCTGCTACGGTCGGGTCCGTGTAGGAGTCGTATTCGAGCCCGTTGAGGGTGCCCCCGAGGGGATTCCAGTTGTAGCCGAAGTTGCGCAGAATATTGGCGATGAAGTCATCCAGCGCATTGTCGACCAGCGGGTCGTGAGCAACCGTGCCGTTCCCGATGCCGAGCTGCTGCAGGATCGCGTCAAGCTGCGGGTTGTTCATCAAGTTCTCGAAGTCCGTGAAGGGGTTGAGCTGCGGATCGCTCATGAAGTTCTGGTAGCCCTGTGCCAGGTTCTGCAGGAACTGCTCGATCCGCTGCAGGATTCCCTGCAACGGGTTGGTACTCGACGCGGTACCGACCGGAGCGTCGGATTTCAGGATTTGGGGCGCCGGCGCGGCTTGGGGCGTGGCGGCGAGGATGCTGCCCGAGACGGCTTGGTAGCCGCTCATGGTGGTCGCGGCCTGAGTCCACATGCGGACGTAGTCGGCCTCGTTGAGCGCAATCGGGATGGTGTTGATGCCGAAGAAGTTGGTCGCCTGCAATGCCCCGTGCACGGCGTGGTTGGCGGCCAGTTCGGCCATCGTCGGCATCGCGGCCAGCGCCGTCAGGTAGGCGCCGGCGACGGCTTCTTCGCGCGCGGCGTTGCCGGCGCTGGCCTGGCTGGCCTGCATCAGCCAGTCGAGGTAAGGCAGGTGGGCGGCCAGGTACTGCTGCGCGCTGGGGCCCGCCCAGGCCGCCCCCTGCACCGCAGCCAGCACCGCGACGAGTTCGTCTGCCACGGTTGCGTATTCGGCGCTGAGCGATGACCACGCCGAGGCGGCCGCCAGCAACGGACCGGGCCCCGGGCCGCTGCTCAGCAGCGCGGAATGAACCTCCGGCGGCGAAGCCATCCAGCCGCTGAATCCCGTCATGATGTCGTCCCACCAGGTCTTCTATGAGAATGCCATGTTTTGAACATGATTTTCATTTGCACCAAGGTAGGCCCTACGTGGTGTTCAGTTCAAGCGCGAATCGCCCCGGCGTACCATCTCGCCATGAGCCGAATCGGAAGTTTCGCTGACGACGACGTCGCCGGCTGGGTCCTGAAATCCCCTGAACTCGGCGGTGCCATGGCCAAATTCAGCCGAGCGGTCTACACCAGCAACCGGCTGCCGCTGCGTACCCGTGAGATTGCCCGCGCGGTGATTGCCGACAACAACGAATGCATCGTGTGCGCGAACACGCGCGACGCCGACGGGCCGGCCGCCGGTGTGGACGAGGAGCTCTACCACCACGCGACCGAGTGGCGGACCTGGCCGGGCTACAGCGAGCAGGAGCGGTTGGCGGCCGAGTTCGCGCACCGCTTCTCCACCGACCACGCCGCGCTGCGCGACGACGAGGACTTCTGGAACCGGGCCGGCGCCCACTTCTCCGATGAGTTGCTTGCCGACCTGGCGATCTCCTGCGCGCTGTGGGTGGGGATGGGCCGGGTGTTGCGAACCCTGGACATCGGCCAGGCGTGCAAGTTGACCTTGCCCAGTCGAGCCTGATCACGACGCGGGCATCGGCCTGGGCCGCAGAATGGCTGCCATGACCGCCACCCCGTTCGCCGCCGCGGCTATCGCCCAACTGGAGGCCGAGGGCGTCGACACCGTCATCGGCACCGTGGTGAACCCCGCCGGGCTCACCCATGCCAAGACCGTGCCGATCCGTCGTACCAACACGTTCGCCGATCCAGGCCTGGGTGCCAGCCCGTCGTGGCACGCCTTCGCCATCGACCAAACCGGCATCGCATTCACCGACGACGTCGGCGTGGTGGGCGATCAACGACTGCGCATCGACCTGTCTGCGTTGCGCATGATCGGCGACGGGTTGGCGTGGGCGCCCGCCGGATTCTTCGAACAGGACGGTGCCCCCGTTCCGGTATGCAGCCGGGGGACACTCGGCCGGCTCGAGGCCGCGCTCGCCGAAGCCGGCATCAAGGCCGCGGTCGGCCACGAAATCGAGTTCTTGCTGGTGCATCCCGACGGCGGCCCACTGCCCGCGACGCTGTGGGCGCAATACGGCCTCGCCGGCGTTCTCGAACACGAGGCGTTCGTCCGGGATGTCATCGCCGGCGCGACGTCGGCGGGGGTGGCGATCGAGCAGTTCCATCCCGAGTACGGGCCTAATCAGTTCGAGCTCTCGCTGGCGCCGCAGCCGCCGGTGGCCGCGGCTGACCAGCTGGTGCTGATGCGGATCATCATCGGCCGTGCCGCCCGCCGCCACGGTATGCGGATCAGCCTGTCACCCGCGCCGTTCGCCGGTAGCGTGGGCTCCGGTGCCCACCAACATTTTTCGCTGGTGATGCCGGAGGGTCCGCTGTTTTCCGGCGGCAACGGCCCCGGCGGCATGACAGCGGCGGGACAGGCAGCGGTGGCCGGGGTGTTACGCGGGGTACCGCAGGCGCAGGGAATTCTGTGCGGATCGATCGTGTCCGGTCTACGGATGCGGCCTGGCAACTGGGCCGGTGCCTACGCCTGCTGGGGCATCGAAAACCGGGAAGCCGCGGTGCGATTCGTCGAGGGTGGACCAGGAAATCCCCACGGCGCAAACGTCGAAGTGAAGATCGTCGATCCCTCGGCCAACCCCTACCTGGCGACTGCCGCGATTCTCGGGCTCGCGCTTGACGGCATCACCGGCCAAGCGCCGTTGCCGCCGGAAACGACGGTGGACCCGGCGCAGCTGTCCGAAGCGGACCGGGCCCGCGCCGGAATCCGGCTGCTGCCCGACAACCAGATGGAAGCGATTGCAGCACTTGATAATTCGGCACTCGTGCGGAAACTACTGGGCGATCCGGTGGTCGACATGGTGACCGCGGTGCGGCGAATGGAGCACGAGCGCTACGCCGAGCTCGAACCCGCAGCACTCGCAGACAAGTTCCGGATGGCCTGGAGCCTATGAGTTCTCCCACAGATTCCGCGCTGACGCAGCATATTCGGCAAGTGGCGCTGATCGATCAGCACGTGCACGGCTGCTGGCTGACCGCCGGGGACCCCCGCCGTTTCGAGAACGCGCTCAATGAGGCCAATACGCAGCCACTTGCCAACTTCGACTCGGGATTCGATACCCAACTCGGCTTCGCGATACGCAACCACTGCGCAGCCGTCCTCGGCCTACCCAGACACGTTGATCCGCAAGCCTATTGGAAGCGCCGCTGTCAGTTCAGCGAGACCGACCTGGCGCGGCGGTTCCTGCCGGCCGCCGGCGTGAGCAACTGGCTGGTCGACACCGGTTTCGCCGAAGGTGTCACCGATGTCGCCGAACTCAGCGAACTGTCCGGGCGCCGCGCATACGAAGTGGTGCGTCTCGAGCAGGTGGCCGAGGAAGCCGCGCAGGCCGGTGGTGATTACGCCTCGACGTTCGAAGAGATTCTGAACCGCCGCGCCGCCGGCGCCGTAGGCACCAAGTCGATCCTGGCCTACCGGGGTGGGTTCGAAGGCGACCTGAGCGAACCGTCCGCGACCGAAGTCAGGGCCGCCGCGCTGCGCTGGCTCGACCAGGGCGGTGTCCGGTTGCGTGATCGGGTGCTGTTGCGTTTCGGGTTGTATCAGGCGCTGCGGCTGGGCAAACCACTACAGTTCCACGTCGGTTTCGGCGACCGGGATTGTGATCTGCACAAGACCAATCCGCTGCACCTGCTCGACTTTCTGCGCAACTCGGGGGACACCCCGATCGTGTTGCTGCACAGCTATCCTTACGAACGCGAAGCCGGCTACCTGGCCCAAGCCTTCAACAACGTGTACGTCGACGGCGGGCTGGCAGTGAACCATCTCGGCGCCCGGGCACCGGCGTTCATCGCCCGCCTCCTCGAACTCGCGCCGTTCCGTAAGATCCTGTACTCCTCGGACGGATTCGGGCCGTCGGAACTGCATTTCCTCGGAGCCGCATTGTGGCGCAACGGAATCGATCGCGTGCTGCACGGGTTCGTCGACGCCGGCGACTGGAGCGAGGCCGACGCCATCCGGGTGGTCGACCTGATCGCCCACCACAACGCCGCGCGCATTTACCGGCTCGCCAGCGGTGACCCTCGTGGTCCGATCACCGCAGCGGGATGAACCTGCGCAACTTGCCACTCGCCTGGTGACGGTCCAGGTTGTCGGTCAACCGGATTCGGATCATCGGTTGCGCCAACCCGTAGCGGCGCAGCGCGGCAACCAACGCGGCGGTGAGGGTTTCGGTGTCGGGTGCACCGACCGCGACGATGTCGGCGCCGGAAGCGGTTTGGGTGACCTGGTATTCCGAGATGTGGGGGTCGGTTCCGAGGACGTGGCGAAAGGCGATCGGGGGCACCGTGACTTCTCCGTACTGGAAGTCGTCGTCGCGGCGACCGCCGATATCGGCGATCGGGCAAACACACTGCCGCAAGGACAGTCGCCCGGCAGCGGAACTACCTGATCGCCGAGGTCGTAGCGGATGAACGGGAAGGTCCGGTTGGCCAGCCCGGTGGCCAGTGTTCGCACCGCGGGCTCGTCGGGACCTACCGGCACGCCGTCGGCGTCCACCCGCTCGAGAACAACTTCGTCCTCGCACACATGTAACCCGTCACCGCGGCCGCAGCCGACCGCCTGCACCCCGATTTCGGTTGAGCCCCAGAGGTTGTGGATCACCGCGCGCCAGGCCCGGATGATCGCCTGACGGTCTTCGCCGAGCAGCGGCTCGGAGTTGGTGCTCACCCGCACCGGCGCGATGTGCAGGTCACCGGCAATGGACGCACGGGCCAGCCGCCCGATCACCGTCGGATAACCCACCAGATGCGTGGGTTGCGCCGCTGCGACCGCCGCCAGCACCTCGTCGAACGGCGCGCCGGCGGCGATCACGACGGTCTGCATGCCCGGGGCGGTCGGCACATCGAACAGCGGGGTGCTGGCATGCGGGGGAACGCCGGCCGACAACACGGCCAACCGGGTCGCAACCCGTTGCGCGCGTTGTTCTTCGCGGGCCTGGGCCCGCCAGGCCAGACAGGCGGCTGAGATGTAGAAATCCCAATCCCAGACGTAGACCCCGCGCACCCCGCTGGATCCGCCGGAGCTGAAAATCTGATGCTCGTCGACATAGGAAAACCATTGCTGCTCAGCAAGAATCCGTTCCGCGCCGGCCCTATCCAGCCCTGGTGCGGTGACGATGCTGTCCCAGTTCTGCTGGGCGTCCTGCTTGGTCATCATCGGAAGCGACGCCAGGTCGGCGACGGTGGCCCGCGACGGATCAAGTGCCGCCAACCGCCGCGCATGGAACGGCGACCGCTCGTTGGCGTAGGTCAGCAACGCCCGCAGCCGGTGGTTCTGGTACCGCATGATCTGCGGGCGCGACCAGTTCAGGCGTGCGACATGGTCTTCCAGGGCGGCCTGCACCGCCGCGAGATGCGCTGCGCGCATTGGCTCGTACGCCGCGTGCGGCATCGCCGACCGTGTCTACACCAACGCGCTGGCGTCGAAGATCCAGGACGTGTCCCCGCCCGCCAGGTTCTCGAAATGCTGCGGCGGCGCAAACGCCACCAGGCTGTTGAAGTCCCAATAGTCTTTCCAGACAGTGATTTTCCCGTCGACAACCTTGTGTACCGAGACGAACCTCAGCACACCTCGCTCACCGGTCCGGAAGGTCCAGGTCTCCGAGTGCTCATACATGACGTCGGGGCCGTTGGACAACAGCACACCGTCGTGATTCTCGTACCCCGCCAGCTCGGCAAGGCCGATCTTGAGCCGGGTCACGATGTTCTGAGGACCACGAGCCGACACCGCCGGGACCGGCATGTCGACATAGAGGCAGTCGTCGGACAGCAACATCAGCACCGCATCCCAGTCCCGCCGCGAAAGCGCTTGCCACATTCCGGTCACGACATTTTCAGCTGTGATCACTTCTGTCATACCCGTCAATAAACTCGGCCGTCGCACAGGTGTCAACCACAGCCGCGCGGCGCATACTCGCCTCAAGGAGGGATCGTGATCGGGCTGCCGCGCTACATCGCCGAGGAAATCGCCACCGACCATATCGACGGTCTGCTGACCAGGCGCGAAGCGCTGCGCCGGCTGGGACTGCTCGGCATGAGCGCCAGCGCGGCGGGTGCACTCATCGCGGCCTGCGCGCGGCACCAGGGTTCGACGACACCCGCGGCAAGCTCGTCCACGGGCAGCCCGGTGTCGCAACCGCCCGGAGTGGTCGGCGCGCTGGCCACTTCGCCGGTGACCTGGCCCGGGCCCCAGGGCCAACTCCAAGGCGCGTGGGCGCGGGCGGTCGATCCGAAGGGTGCGGTGCTGGTCATCCATGAGAACAAGGGACTGACCGATTGGGTCCGGTCGGTGGCCGGTCGCCTGGCCGGCGTCGGATACACGGCGCTGGCTATCGACTTGCTATCGGAGAAAGGCGGGACGGGCGCGTTCGGTGATCCCGCGCAAGCCACCGTCGCTCTGGCCGGCATCGCGCCCGAACAGTTCGTCCACGACCTCAATTCGGGTGTCGGGCAACTGCGAAAGTGGGCTCCCACCCAGAAGATTGGCGTGGTCGGCTTCTGTTTCGGCGGTGGACTGGTCTGGCAGTTGCTGGCGGCCGGCGCGCTGGCGGTGTCGGCCGCGGTGCCGTTCTACGGGCCGTTACCCGACAACCCGGACTTCGGTGAGGCCAAGGCCGCAGTGCTGGGGATCTACGGGGCCCTCGACAATCGGGTGACCGGATCGCAGCCGGCGGCCGAGGCGGCGCTGGCACACGCCGGATTGGTTCACGAGTTAATTGTCGAACCGGATGCCGACCACGCATTCTTCAACGACACCGGCCCGCGTTACAACGCCGGTGCCGCTGCGGATGCCTGGCGACGAATGCTGGACTGGTTCGCCCGGTATCTGAGTTGACAGCGCGGATTTGACTGAGACAGAGCAACAGCACTTGGTAGGCGCCAGTAGGATCGATCCGCCAGACCGCGACCGCAGACGAGGACCCTTGCCGTGCACACAGATTCCGAAGCTGCCAGCGGCACTAAGCCGGGCGCCGTCAGAGCGATAGGTACCGTGGTAGGCGCACTCGGTGTCGTGTTCGGCGACATCGGGACCAGCCCGATCTACACCATTCAGACGGTCTTCAACCCTGACGATCCGCACCCGGTGCCCATCAGCACAGACAATGTGTACGGCGTCGTCTCGTTGATCTTTTGGTCCGTGATGATCGTCGTGACATTCACCTACGTGACACTCGTGATGCGCGCCGACAATCACGGCGAGGGCGGCATCATGGCGCTCATCACGTTGTTGGGGCGTGGGGACAAGCGCCACCACGCGGTCAAGGCGCTTTCCGCGCTTGGCCTCTTCGGTGCCGCGCTGTTCTTCGGGGACAGCATGATCACCCCGGCGATCTCGGTTCTTTCTGCCGTCGAGGGCATCAAAGTTATTGAGCCACATTTTGGTTCGTGGATCGTGCCAATTACCGCGGTGATCATCGTGGTGCTGTTCTCGGTGCAGCGCCATGGCACAGGGGCCGTCGGGCGGCTATTCGGGCCGGTGATGATCGCCTGGTTCTCCGCGATAGGCGGCTTCGGCGTGCTTCACATTGCCGACAATCCGCAGATCCTCAAGGCGCTCTCGCCGGTTTATGCGGTGCAGTTCATGGTTGGGCATTTTCACTTCGCCTTCTTCTCGCTCGCCGCAGTCGTGTTGTCGATCACCGGCGCCGAAGCGCTCTACGCCGATATGGGTCACTTCGGTCGGCGGGCGATCACATCGGGGTGGCTGTTGCTGGTGCTGCCTGGGTGCGCCCTGAGCTACCTCGGCCAAGGGGCGCTGCTGCTCAGCGACCCCAGGGCAGCCAGCGCGCCTTTCTTTCTGCTCGTTCCAGACTGGGCGCGACTGCCGATGGTGTTACTCGCTACCGCCGCAACGGTGATCGCGTCACAGGCCGTGATCACCGGCGCATTCTCCGTAGCGTCGCAGGCCGCTCAGCTCGGCTATCTGCCGAGATTACGGATCGCCCACACGTCGGAGTCGACAATCGGCCAGATTTATGTTCCGTGGATCAACGGGCTGCTAATGGTGTCCGTGCTCACCCTGGTATTCGCGTTCCGCAGTTCGGCGGCGCTGGCGTTTGCCTTCGGTATGGCGGTCACCGGCACCATCACGATCACCACGTTGCTGTTTCTCTACTTCGCCCGCACCAGATGGTCAACGCCATTGTGGTTGGTCGCAATTGGCGGCGGCGTCCTGTTGGCGATCGACCTGATGTTCCTGGCGGCCAACCTCACCAAGCTGATTCATGGGGCGTGGCTGCCGCTGTTGATCGCGTTGATCGCGTTCACTGTCATGACCACCTGGCAGCGCGGCCGTGAGATCGTAACCCGCGCAAGGGAACAGGCCGAGGGTCCGCTGCGCGATTTCGTGGACAGTCTCGCCGATTCCCAGCAGCCGTTCACCCGGGTGCCTGGAACGGCGGTATTTCTCAACCGTGGAAAGGAAACCACGCCGCTGGCGATGCGGGCCAACGTCGAGCACAACCGCGTTCTACACGAGCACGTGGTCATCATGGCGATCGACACGTTGCCGGTACCGCGGGTGCCGGATGACGAGCGGACCGATGTCGACGCTCTGGGGTATGCCAGAGATGGAATCTTCCACGTGACCGCCCACTTCGGCTATATGGAAACACCGAATGTCCGCGACGCCCTGCGCCTGCTTGATCCGAGCCAGACGGAAGGCCCGGTCGCCGTCGACGAGGCTTCCTACTTCCTGTCCAAGCTCGAACTGGTCAAAGGCCCGGCCCCCACCATGGCGTCATGGCGCAAGCGCCTGTTCATCGCGACCTCGTACACCACGGCCGACGCCGCCGAGTATTTCGGGTTGCCGCCGGACCGCACCGTGATCATGGGTTCGCGGATCGAGGTCTGAGTTAGTCCACGGAAAGCTTTACGGCACGCACCTAGCGCGTGACCATCGACCGGGCCGGACCGAGTTGCACCGGCAGCGTCGACCAGCCGCGCAGTACCCGCGTGCTGCGCCGACTCCCGGCACCCGCGGCCTGCACGTCGGGGAAGCGGTCGAAGAACGTGCGCAGTCCGACTTCGCCCTCGGCTCGGGCCAGCGCGGCGCCCAGGCAGAAGTGGCGTCCCGTCGAGAACGCGAGATGCCTTCCGGCATTGGGCCTTTCGATATCGAAACGGTGTGGGTCGGCGAACACCGACGGGTCACGGTTGGCGGCGGCCAGGTAAATCACCACCACCTCATCCCGATAGATCGGCATCCCCGCCACCTCGACGTCGCGGCTGGCCACCCGCGCCGTCAGTTGCACCGGCGAGTCGAGCCGCAGAATCTCCTCCACGGCGTTGGGCCACAACTCCGGCCGCTCACGCAGCTTCTCCAATTGGTCGGGATGGTCGAGCAGCATCCGAATTCCGTTGCCCAGCAAGTTGACTGTGGTTTCGAAGCCCGCGACCAGCACCAGGCCGGCGACCGCCTGCAACTCGGTGTCGTCGAGATAGCTTTCCTCGTTACCGCTTTGCGCGGTCTGGATCAGTTGACTCATCAGGTCGTCACCCGGAGTGCGCTGCAGTTGACCCAGATGCTGCACCAGCCACGCGTTGAAGCCTGCGACGCCCCGCTGTACGCGGACGTACTGCTGCCAGGGCAATCCGACGTCCAGACTCGGCGCGGCCAACTCGCCGAACTCCAGGACGCGTCGGCGGTCGTACTCCGGCACACCGAGGATTTCGCTGATGACAGTGATCGGTAGCTGGGAGCAATACCGCCCGACGATGTCCACCCCGCCGGGCCGGTCCACGAGCTGATCGAGTAGTTCGTCCGCTGTCTGCTGGACCCGGTCGCGTAGCGCGGCCACCGCTCGCGCGGTGAACACCGCCGAGACGGTCTTGCGGTAGCGCGTGTGATCGGGCGGTTCGACCGCCAGCAGCGACGGTGGCCGCATCGGATGCAGCCGGTTGTCGCGGGTACGAAGTTCCAACCAGCGCAACGGTTTTGGCAGACTGTCCCCAAACGAGACGACGTGGAAGTCATCCGACCGCAGCAGCTCGTGGGCGAGGCGGTGGTCGACCGTCATCAAGTTCGCCCGGTTGCGCACCAACGCACCGCGGCGTCGTACCTCGTCATAGAAGGGCACCGGGTCGTCCGCGACAGCCGGATCGGCGATCAACCGGGCTTGCAGGTCACCCCGCCGGACCGCGACTTTGGCTATCCCGCGGATCACGCCGTGCATCGCGAACCAGTGCAGTCTTTCCTTCACCGTTACTCCATCGCTCGAGCGGTCTGCCAGCCAAGGTAGGCGTTCAGCACTCGGCGCTGATCTTGAAGTCCGTCGTCACGACTTTGTTCGGGTTGTTGCTGTTGATGCCGGATGCGCTGCCCGTGATGGTGTAGGCGTTCTTGTTGACGTCGACGTGCGCGTCGCCCACCCCGCCCTCGTAGTAGCTTCCGGTGAACCCGTCGATATTGCGGATCTTCACGAACTGCGGCATCACCCGGTCTCCGCTGATCATTACCACCGCCTGGACCTGGCCGTCCCGGTCGCGGATGTCGATGGTCCGGTAGGCCTGAATCTGGCTGCATGCCGGGGGACGCGTCGTGTGCGCGGTGCCGTCAATGGTCAGATGCGCGGCTTTCCGGGGCAGTATCTGCGTCCCCCCGCATCCGGACACGGAGACGGCAAGTGCCAGTGCGATTCCTGCCGCTGCGAGCATCCGGTTCTGCACCAGCCACCTCCGGTATCGGGTCATGCGCGGCGCGGTCGAGCGCCCACGGCTCGCACACATTATGGCTGTTTCGGGTCCAGCCTGGGCAGTGCTTTGACGATGCGATTTCGAACGAACTCCGGGCTGATGCCCTTGAGCCGGTCGATCCAGCGAATGCTGCCGGGCACATACCAGTGCAGCCGCGTCGGGTGCTGGTAGGCCTGCCACGCCACCTCGGCCACGCTGGAGGCCGGCATCAGGCGGAACATCCCTCTCCTGGGCGCCGCCGCGCGCAGCTCGTCCCGAGAGATCTGGGCTTCAGACCCCCCGGAGTGCTGGGGTGTCGAGGTGAGGATGGCGGTGTCGATCAGGCCGGGCAGCACGTCGGCGACCCGCACGCCGTGCCGCTGCCACTCCACGCTCAGTGCCTCGGTCAGCCCTTTGACCGCGTGCTTGGTCGCCGAGTAGACAGCGATGCGCGGCATGCCGTAGGTGCCCGAGGACGACGACGTCGAAAACATCAGGCTGCCCGGCGCCTTCTTCAGGTAGGGGAGTGCCCCATAGGCGCCCGTCAGCACGGCCTTGAAGTTGACGTCGACCACCCGCATGGCGGCTTCATACGGCACGTCCTCGAACCAACCGCCCTCACCGATGCCGGCGTTGTTCCACATCATGTCCAGCCCGCCGCCAGCGTTGCCGACACAGAAGTCGGCCAACGCCGCATCCAGTGCGGCTTTGTCCGTCACGTCGACCACGCGGGTCCACAGCCCGGCACCCAACTCCACGCTGAGCGCAGCCAAGCCATCGTCATTGCGGTCTACGGCCCCGACGCGCCAACCCTTGCCGTGGAACAGCTTTACGCCTTCTCGGCCCATCCCGCTGCCGGCACCGGTGATGAAAATCGTCTTCATCGATCTGATCTCCGCCCAGCCCCTCAGCCTGCTTCGACCACATCTTTGATGCGCTGCAGCGTCTTCGTCATGTCTCGGATGTTGCGGCGTTTACGTAAGAAGCCTCCCAACACCAGGTAGACACTGTTGGAACAGTGACGGAGCGAGCCGAAACGATTCGGTCACGTCGGTGGCTTGCCCGTCTGGCCCAGCCGGAACCAGTCGGTAGTGCCAGTTGTTCACCACCCGGTCGCCGAGCAGCACAGCAAACCCGAACTCGCGACCGGGTTCGCAGGCTGTCACCTCGCAGGTAGTCCAGTAGACCGGCCCGATCTCGTTGCGCCGCACATGGCCGCGGAAACGCGCTCCGAGCTCGGGGCCCGTCGCCTCACCCAGCCACTCGGCCTCGAACGTTTCCGGCGAGAAGCGTCCGGTATTTCGAATATCGGCAATTAATTCCCAGATCTTGTCCGCCGGCGCCGCCATATGAACTGTTGCTGAACCCTCCATAGGAGGATCCAATCACGGCACCTGTAACGAAACGCGGCGCCCCGCCGATATTCACTGTCTGGGCGTAAACATCCCGATGATCTGGCTGATGGTCTGGGTCAGCGTCTGACCGGACTTGGGCAGTTGCGCGATCCCCGGCCCCGTGCCGCCGGTGCTGGCGCACTTCGGCCAGGCACCCGGTCCCTGACCGGCCAGGACTCGGTTCGCGACCTGGATTTGTTGCTGCTTGGAGGCCTTCGCCGGGCTTCCGACGCCGCCGTACTCCTCCCAGGTGGCTTGCTTGAACTGCAGACCGCCGTAGGCGCCGTTACCGGTGTTGGCGGCCCAGTTGCCGCCGGACTCGCACTGTGCGACGGCTTCCCAGTTCATGCTGTCGGCCTCGGCGATGCCGGTGGAGAACGACATGCCGGTGGCGATGAATCCTGCGATGATGGCGGACTTGATGAGGGGCTTTGTGAAGTTCGTCATGCCCGGCATTTCGCCGAGCGTGTTCTAAGCGTTACCCGCTAGAAAATATTATGAGATCAGTTGTCTACCGCGTTGAGATTGGCGCAAACGCCGTTCCAGCGGGTGTTTCAGGCGGGCGGACGAGCCTGGCAGTAGGAGGTGGTCGCTGCCGTAAGCGCACGTTGGTACAGGTTGTCCAGGTCGCGCCGGCTTATCACGTCGCTGCGGGCGTGGTGCAGCAGACCGGCGCATGCGGGGGAGTTCAGCAAATTCCAGTTAAGCGATATGTGAGACAAAATCTTAGTGTTCAAGGCGTCGATGGCGGCCCGTGACGCGGACAGATCCGCCGGCGCCGGCGGCACTGCGGCGGGGTCGAGCTTCCAGTCCGCGAACCGGCGGTACTCGATGGCTTCGGTGGCATCGACCTGGTCGCTGAAGACACGGACGACGTAATCCGGGTCGACGTGTGCCGACACGGCGTCCTCGCGCAATGTCGCGAGTTCCTGCTCGACGCGAACCGGATCCTCGATCACGGCGTGTGCGCTCCATTTGTAGGCGGCCACCGGCTCGGCAATCAGCAGCCGCTGGGCGAGCGCGTCCACCAGCGCGGTGAGCGGCCCGGCGCCCTCGGCCCGGGCCTGCGGCGCGGCGCCTCCAACGAACACAGCGGCCGCGATGATCAGGACGGCACAACAGGACCGGCCGGCCGCGACTTGCAGCATCCCTGACCCTCCTTCGGCGACTGACCATGTATTGACCAACAATGGTGGCATGCGTGCAGACTGGTTGCGCTCGACACAGGCCCGGTCCCTGCTCGCCGCCACGCTCGGAATTTCGCTACTGCTGGGCGGCGCATTCCTGGCCGTGGACCAACTGCATGCCACGCCCGCCGACGCCCTCAACCGCCCGGGCCCGCCGGCATCCGACGAGCAGAGCCGAGTCCAGGCCGTCGGCGCGGCCAAGAATGTCGTCTCGGCCGCGCGCCTGCACACGACGACGGCCGGCTATCTGTTGATGTCGTGCCGGGACCGCGACAACCCGCCGTACCAGGGAGCGGTATACCTGACCTTCACGATCCCCGCCGATACCCGCGCAGATGCCTACCTGCCGGCCGTCGCCAAGGCGCTGGTCGCCGACGGCTGGGTGGAAGGCCTGCCACCCGGCGGCCACCCGTACAGCAAGTCGTTGTCCAGGAACGCGGTCACCGCGCTCATTTACCGCGACGACGACGACGCGAATCTGGGCGTGGCCCGGGTGTACGGCCAATGCGGCAACACGAGCGATCACCGCACCGACACCACTGGGTGGGTCGACATCACCGGTGAGGTCGGCGGTTAGCCCCACGCGGATAAGCCCCCCACAATGCACTACTGCGCTTGACGGCGGTTGCCGTCAAGCGCAGTAGTAGCAGTCGTCGTGCGGGTTCAGCCTCAGCGAGCGCCCAGGGCGCCCTGCAGGTCACCCTTCATCGCGTTGAGCTGCTGGCCCCAGTACTCCCAGCTGTGCGTGCCGTCGTTCTGGAAGTTGAACACCGCGTTGTGGCCACCGGCGGCGTTGTAGGCGTCCTCGAACTTGATGTTGCTGCTGCGGACGAAGTTCTCCAGGAACTCGGCCGGCAGGTTGGCGCCACCCAGTTCCGAGGGCTTGCCGTTACCGCAGTAGACCCACAGGCGGGTGTTGTTGGCGACCAGCGTCGGGATCTGGACGGTCGGGTCGTTGCGCTGCCACGCCGGGTCGCTCGAGGGACCCCACATGTCGGCGGCCTTGTAGCCGCCGGCGTCACCCATCGAAAGACCGAGCAGCGAGGGCCCATGCCGCTGGACGGGTCCAGCAGGGCCGACAGCGAGCCGGCGTAGATGAACTGGGCAGGGTGGTAGGCCGCCAGGATCATCGCTGACGAGCCGGCCATCGACAGACCCACCGCGGCGCTGCCCGTGGGCTTGACGCTCCGTTGGCTCTGCAGGTAGGAGGGCAGCTCGCTGGTCAGGAAGGTCTCCCACTTGTAGGTGGAGCAGCCGGCCTTACCGCAGGCCGGGCTGTACCAGTCGCTGTAGAAGCTGGACTGGCCACCGACCGGCATGACCACGGAGATGCCCGACTGGTAGTACCACTCGAACGCCGGGGTGTTGATGTCCCAGCCGTTGTAGTCGTCCTGGGCCCGCAAACCGTCGAGCAGGTACAACGCCGGCGAGTTGTCGCCGCCGCTCTGGAACTGCACCTTGATGCTGCGTCCCATCCCCGCCGACGGCACCTGCAGGTACTCGACCGGCAGACCTGGCCGGGAGAACGCTCCCGCGGTCGGCGCACCGCCGGCGAGTCCGATCAGGCCCGGCAGGGTTGCGGCCGCAGCCGCACCGACCAAGAGTCGGCGACCCCAGGCCCGTATCTTCCCGCTCACGTCTGTCATACCTGTGCCCCTTGTCCTTATGTCTTTTGTTCCCGGCAGAACTTACCGCGTGAATGGGCCGAATGTCGATTCGGACGCAATCACATTTCAGTTCCATATCGGTTACCACCGCGGATACAGCAACTGTGTTACTGGAACCCTCGCCGGATCACCGCATTCGTTATAGCCCGCGGCCGACACGCGCGAACGCGACACACGCCGCGGCGTTATGCAGGCGTTACGCACTTGCAATCGGGCGGAGTCGCAAGCACGCAAGGACTCGGACTCCTCCGGAACCGGCGCGACATGAATCGCGGGGAGCAACGTGTGGTGGGTTTACCGCTCCCCGTCGGGCCCTTTTTCGGGTGGTCAAGCGCGCAGCTGAACGCTGTGTGACAGTCACCTGCGGGTTTCCCGGCAAGTTGAACACCGACCAAGACGAACTCGCGGCGAGCGCGTAGGCTCGCTCGGAGCAAGCCGACTGCAGACACGCTATCCCGGGCAAGTCCGGCACTCCCGCGCCACAGCACCTCGCTTCTTGGTGCCTGTGGCTTGGCTGAGCACACGGCCGTCCCGGGAACGATTGAGGTGCGAAATTTGGATACGGTACTTGGGCTATCGGTGACGCCGACCACCGTCGGGTGGGTCCTTGCTGAAGGGCATGGCGCCGACGGCGCCATCCTTGACCACCGTGAAGTGCAGTTGCAGGACGGCCTGCAGAACAGCCACGGCGTGCGTGCCGTGAGCACCGCGCAGGAGGTGACTGCCGAAGTATTGCGGGCCCGGGAGGTGGCCGACGCCGACGATCACCGGTTGCGTGTCGTCGGGGTGACCTGGAGTGACGAGGCCTCCGCCCAGGCCGCACTCCTACTGGAGGCACTCACCGATGCCGGGTTCGACAACGTCGTGCCGGTCCGCCAGCTCGATGCCGTCGAAACACTGGCGCAGGCCATTGCGCCGGTGATCGGTTACGAGCAGACCGCTGTGTGCATCCTCGAGCGCGAATGGGCGACCGTGGTCATGGTGGACACTCACGACGGTGAGACCGAGACCGCCGTCAAGCACGTCCGCGGCGGCTACGACGGGTTGACGTCCTGGCTCACCGGAATGTTCGACCGCAGCACCTGGCGCCCGGGTGGCGTGGTGGTGGTCGGTTCCCAGGACGATGTCAGCGACTTCTCCTGGGAGTTGGAAACCGCTCTGCCCGTCCCGGTCTTCGCCCAGACCATGGCGCAGGTGACCGTCGCACGCGGCGCCGCGCTGGCAGCCGCACAAAGCACGGAATTCACCGACGCCGAACTCGTGGCAGGCACCGCCGCGCCCGTCGCCGTCGCCCCCGCGCGCTCCCGTCAGTACGCCGGGGCGGCTACCACATTGGCAGCCGCTGCGGTGACCTTCGTGGCGTCGGTCTCGCTGGCCGTAGGCCTGCAACTCGCTCCGGGTAAGGATTCCGCTCCGTCCCAGCCGGTGCACAGTTCCATACCGCCGATGGCCGAGGCGGTGGCGCCGTCACCCGTTCCGGCGCCCGCGCAGGCGGTCCCCGTCGCTCCTCCGGTACAGCAGGAGCCGGTTCGGCTCACTGCCGGTGAGCAGGTCGAGGAACCCGCGCCGGGCGGCCAGCCCACGGGCGACATGCCCGAATCGGAGCCGCCCAACGGCGCGTTGCGGCTCAGTCGGGTGCTCGAACACATCCCCGGCACCTTCGCGGAACCCGGGCGCCCACCGGAATAGCCGGTCAGGCCTTTCGCCGGGTAGCGGCGAAAGACACCGTCACCTCGTCGGCCACCTGCAGCGATCCCATCAGCAGTGAGTAGGGCTTGACGCCGAAGTCGGACTGGCGAACCGTGGACTGCAGCGACAGGCGCCACGAATCGGCGAGTTCCTCGGTGCACAGCTCGACGACGTGTTCGCGCTCCTTGCCCCGGATCTGCAGCATACCGTTCAGCCGGTAGCCGTTCTCGGTCTTGTCGATGGTGTCAGCGTTGAAGCGGATCTCGGGAAAACGATTCGCGGACAACGACTTCAGCGCATTCGAGCGCACCAGCGTCTTCTCCGGCCCGGACAGGCCCTTGACGCCGCCTTCGCCGCGTAACACCTCGAAGGAATCCACCTCGACCACCAGCGCTGCCGTATCAGGCTGGCCGCCAACCCAATTCACGCTTGCTTGCCATCGGGTCATCGCGATGGTGAGCCGGTGGCCCATCCGCGCCGCGCGGCCGGCAACCCCGGTGTGCACGGTCAACTCGCCGTCGGCAGCATCGAAGGTCCACACGGCATCGTGGTCGGCAGCCACAGGTCAGATCGTCAGAACGGTGCGGTAGTGGGCCCGGCCCTGCTCCAACGCCGCGTAGCCGTCAGCGGCCTGCGACAGCGGCAGCTCCTCAATCCAGGCGCGCACACCTGACAGCAGCGCGAAATGCATTGTCTCCTCTACGTCTTTCGCTGTTCCCGAGGGATGACCGATCACGCTGAGCCCCGGCGTTATCAATTGAACCGGACTGATCGGGAGCGGCTCCGGTGTCACCCCGATGGTGACCAGTTCACCCTGAGGCAGGAGACCACCGACCGTATCGGCCATGGCCTGCGAATTTCCCGCTGTGGCAAGCACAACAGCAGCGCCGCCCAGGGTTCGCAGGGCTTCGGCGACGTTCACACTGGTGGAGTCTATGAAGTGATGGGCACCCAGTTTCTTGGCGTCATCGGCCTTCCCGGTGCCGCGCGCAATCGCGACGGTTTCGAAACCCATGGCCCGGGCCCACTGCACGCCCAGATGGCCCAGCCCGCCGACGCCGAGGATCGCGACCCGGTCACCGGGCAGCGCCCTGGTATGCCGCAGCGCGTTGTACGTGGTGACGCCGGCACAGCCCATCGGGGCGGCTTCAACATCGCTGAGCCCGGACGGAATTCGTGCCAGCGCGGTCACCGGCACCGTCACCGATTCCGCGTAACCACCCGGATACTGCCAGCTCGGCACCTTTCCGTTGGCGCAGTGGATGAAAACGCCCTTGCGGCACGGATCGCAGTGGTTGCAGTTGCCACCGAACCAGCCGACCGCGACGCGATCACCCACCTCGAACTCTTCGACACCTTCGCCGAGTTCGGCGATGGTTCCCGCGATTTCGTGTCCCGGCGTCAACGGCCAGGTCATGTCGGGGAAACCGCCGTTGACGAAGTGCGCGTCGGTGCCGCAGATTCCGCATGCGGTGACCGCTATGCGCACCTCACCGCGACGGGGCGGGGCCGTTTCGACTTCGGTGAGCTCCAAAGGTGCACCCGCGGACTGGACGTGGACAGCTTTATGCGTCGGCATGTGTTTCTCTGTTCGTTCAGTGCGTCACCGGGCATTGCTGGCCGGAAGCTGTTCCGTTGGTGTGGTAGTCGACCTGCCAGTGTTTGATTCCGTTGAGCCAGCCCGATCGCAACCGCTCGGGTTTGCCGACCGATTCCAGGTTGGGCATCGCGTCGGCGATCGCGTTGAACATCAGGTCGATCGTCATGCGGGCCAGGTTGGCACCGATGCAGTAGTGCGCGCCGGTGCCACCGAATCCCACGTGCGGGTTGGGGTCGCGCTTGATGTTGAAGCTGAACGGGTCGTCGAACACGTCCTCGTCGAAATTGGCTGAGCGGTACACCATTACCACTCGCTGGCCCTTCTTGATCTGAACACCGGACAATTCGTAGTCCTCCAGCGCGGTGCGCTGGAAGGAGGTGACCGGCGTGGCCCACCGGACGATCTCGTCGGCCGTGGTGACGGGACGCTCCCGCTTGTAGAGCTCCCATTGGTCCGGGAAGTCGGTGAAGGCCATCATGCCCTGGGTGATGGAGTTGCGGGTGGTCTCGTTGCCGGCCACCGCCAGCAGGATGACGAAGAAGCCGAACTCGTCGTCGCTGAGTTTGTGGCCGTCGACGTCGGCTTGGACCAGTTTGGTGACGATGTCTTCGCCGGGGTTCTGGGCCCGGTCGGCGGCCATCTGCATGGCGTACATGATCAGTTCCACCGAGGCGGTGATGGCATCGTTGCTGGCGAACTCGGGATCCTGGTCACCCACCATCTGATTGGACCAGTGGAACAGTTTCATCCGCTCTTCTTGGGGGACACCCATCAGCCCCGCGATGGCCTGCAGCGGCAACTCGCAGGACACCTGCTCGACGAAGTCGCCGGAACCCTGCGAAGCCGCTACTTCCACAATGCGGCGGGCACGTTCGTTGAGATCGTCGCGCAGGCGCTCGACGGCGCGCGGGGTGAAGCCGCGGGAGATGATCTTGCGCAGGTGGGTGTGCTGTGGGGCGTCCTGGTTGAGCAGCACGAACTTGCCCCGTTCGATCTGCTCGCCGACGGTACCGTCCTTGTAGCGGGGCAGCGCGGTCTTCGCCAGGCTGGAGAACACATCGCTGCGCCGGGAGATCTCCTTGACGTCCTTGTGCTTGGTCACCACCCAGAAGCCGCCGTCATCGAAACCGCCCGCCCCGTAAGGCTGCTCGTTCCACCAGATCGGTGCTGTTCGCCGTAGCTCGGCCAGTTCCTCCACCGGCAAACGCTCGGCGTGGATGTCCGGGTCGGTGAAATCGAACCCGGGCGGCAGGTTCGGCTTTGCTTGCGGTTCGGCGGGCGTCGTTGACAATTGCCTACTCCTCGTAACCATGTTTGCGTGGTCGTCCGGTGCCAATAATTCCTTGCTACACCACAGTTGGGAAGCCTGAGAACAAAAGACGCCAAAGCTGAACTGGAACGTGTTCAGTCGCGATGAAATTTGGGGGGTGTGCTCCACGCCCCCGATCGCCGAAGGGCCCTATCCATGCGCATCGTGGTCAGCGATTTCATGAGTCTCGGCGGAGTCGTCCAGGCCCCGGGCGGCCCGGGCGAGGACGAGGAGGCGGCTCGGACTGCGTGGCATGCGTTGCCCAGCCGCATGCTTCGGCAAATAGACGTGCCCGTCGACGAGATCGGCGGCCGGGTGCTGTGCGGCGCTGTCCGATGCGGTTTCTGATACGGCCTTGTGGCGACTGCAGCAAACGATATGCTCTTGAGGAACGAGGCACCGGTGCCAGGAAAGGACGAGCGGAAGACATGATTCGCGAATTACTCGCCGCCGCTGCGATCACGGGTTCGATGGTCGGGGTAGCGCCGGTCGCCAGTGCCGACAACGGTCGTTGGGAGGGCGACGTACCGGGGATGAACTACGACGCATCGCTGGGTGCGCCGTGCGACAACTACGAACGCTTCATCTTCGGACGCGGCCCCAGCGGCCAGGCTGAGGCCTGCCACTTCCCGCCGCCCAACCAGTTCCCGGCGGCCACCACCGGGTACTGGGTCATTTCCTATCCGCTACGCGGAGTCCAGCAGATCGGTGCGCCGTGTCCGGCTCCTAACGTTGCGGCCCAGTCGCCGGCCGGACTGCCGATGCTGTGCCTGGGTGCGCAGGGCTGGCAGGAGGGGTGGTTCACCGGGGCTGGGTTCTTCCCGCCTGAGCCGTAACTGAGGCGGGATCCCCGATGTCCGTAAAGACCGCCCCGGTTCCGCGGTGGTTGCGGTTTGTCCTGGCGTCCGACCGTGCCGGCTCTGCCTGGTACATCGGCACCGGATTTTTCTTCGCCCCGGTGTTGGCCGTACTGTCGCCGTGGCCGGCGGTGACGACAGCGCTGTGGTGGGTCATCGGGCTGACCGGCTTATGGCTCGGCCTGCTCGGAATCGCGATGGCCGCGGGGCTCGCGCGAATCTTGCGGTCCGGCTGCGAGATACCCGAGGACTACTGGCGCACCCTCGTCGACTACTGACGTCGGCACCTAGAGTCATATCCAACTGTCATATCTAACAGCAGCCAACGAAGAGGAGATTCACCATGGCGTTCGACCCCAAAGATGCCGTAGACGCCGTCCGCGACATCGCCACCAACGCCGTCGAGAAAGCGTCGGACATCGTCGAGCACGCCAGCGACATCATCCGCGGCGACATCGCCGGCGGCGCCAGCGGCATCGTCCAGAACTCCATCGAGATCGGTACGCACGCGGTCGACCGAGTGAAAGAGGTCTTCACCGGTAAGGATGACGACGACCTGGACTGAGCGCGCAGGTCTGCAGAGCGTCAGATGGCGGCAGCGGCGTTGAGCTCGTCGAGTCGGGTGGTTGCCTCGAGGTATTCCTGCACCCAGCGCTCGATGACGGCCGAGGTCTTTTCCACCTTCTGGAACTGACCGACAACCTGGCCGACCGGGTTGAAAGCCACGTCGACGGACTCGTTGGGATACCTGTTGGTGGCCCGTACCGCCATCCCGGAAACCATGTACTGCAACGGCATTCCGAGCGGTTTCGGGTTGTCCGGCTGCTCCCACGCCTCGGTCCAGTCGTTGCGCAGCATCCGGGCCGGCTTGCCGGTGAACGACCGGCTGCGCACGGTGTCACGGCTGCTCGCTTTGGCGTAGGCCGCCTGCTGGATGGGGGTGTTCGACGATTCCTCGACCATCAGCCACTGCGAACCGGTCCAGGCCCCTTGCGCGCCCAACGCCAGTGCCGCCGCAATCTGCTGGCCGCTGCCGATGCCTCCCGCGGCCAGGACGGGCACCGGTGCCACCTCCTTGACGACCTGGGGCCACAACACAATTGAGCCGACCTCACCGCAGTGGCCACCGGCCTCACCGCCCTGGGCGATGATGATGTCGACGCCCGCGTCGGCGTGCTTGCGGGCCTGCGACGGCGAACCGCACAGCGCCGCCACCTTGCGACCCTCGGCGTGAATGTGCTTGATCATGTCCGCCGGGGGAGTGCCCAGCGCATTGGCGATCATCGTCACCTTCGGGTGTTTGAGCGCAACCTCGACCTGCGGGGTGGCGGTAGCCTCGGTCCAGCCCAGCAGCTGCAGGCTGTCCCCGTCGCTGTCCTCGACCGGCACACCGTGATCGGCCAGGATTTTCTTGCCGAAGTCCAGGTGCTCCTGCGGGACCATCTTGCGCAGGGTGTCGGCCAGCTCCTCGCCCGACAGGTGCGAGTCCATGCCCTCGTATTTGTTGGGAATGACGATGTCGACGCCGTAGGGGTGGTCCCCGATGTTCTCGTCGATCCAGTTCAGCTCGATCTCGAGCTGCTCGGGGGTGAAGCCGACGGCGCCCAGCACGCCGAACCCGCCGGCTTTGCTGACAGCGACGACGACATCGCGACAGTGGGTGAAAGCAAAGATCGGGAACTCGATACCGAGTTGATCGCAAAGGGCGGTATGCATGCCTACTCCTGGGGGCGCGGACCGATGCAAAAAATTGAAACGTGTTCTAGTTTAATACCAGTCTTGCCGACGAGGCCAGCCAGGTCCGGTGCGCCGTGACTAGGCCCCTTCAGATCATCAGGCCGTAGGCCACCCACAACGCCAGGAAGCCGAGCATGCAGGCGAAGCAGATGAGGTGATCGCGGCACACCGCACGCGCGAGGCGACTCTGCTCGGCCAGAGAGTCGGCACGGCTGCCGAGCCGAACCGCGCTGGGGACGGTGTGCGCCAGAGCCAGGGCCACCGGAATGCCCGCCGCGCCGGCCGATGTCACCAACAGCCATATGGGGTCGTGACCGTGGGCCACCTGAAACCCGAACGCGCTCAACAGAATCACCATGACCAGTGCAATCAGCCGGCTCATCGGCCGGGACGTGGTGGTGGCGCGGTGGTAGTAGCCCGCGATCGACGCCAACGCAGCCTCGGGTAATTCCGCGCCGGCATCCCGGTGCCCGAACACCTGGACGTCGAATATGAGGTCCATCCACAGCACGGCGAGCAGGAACCCACCACAGGCCGTCAGGAGTGGTGCCATCGCGTACCCACCTCCGGTCGTCGCGTCCGAGGCTAACCGTCCGATTCTTTCGCAATGTGGCCAGTCGCCCGGCGGGGGATTGGAACAGGTTCTCGAAAGTGCTCGGCGGCGACCGTAAACAACTCTTGATCGCGGCGTGACACCGCGAGTACCGTAGGGCTGCCAATTACGAAACGAAGCGTAGCGTAATTGCATTCACCGAAAGGATCGCACCCGATGCGCAGCCGGTACGCCGGGGAACCCTTCACCACGTCCACACCAGAGATCGCCGCCGCGCTCGCCGACGTCAGCATCCCGACATTGCTGCTGTCGCTGGTGCACATCACCGGCGATCCGCGCTTCATCCGTGACTTCAAGCAGATGGGCCTGTTCCTCAACGAGGTACAGGGATTCATGTCCGAGGAGGACAAAGCCCGGGCACGGGCCGAGGCGCTGACGGTGCTCACCGACTACCGCGACCGCGGCTGTCCGGAACCGGCGCCGCTGAGCCGACGAACTCATCCGGGAGATGATGGACTGGGCAGCCTGCGAACACGTTCCCGACGACTATCTGCCCCTGGCGCGGGAGGAGATGGACCTCGAGGGCGTCGACCCGCGTCGTCCCGAGGCGCTACCGGTCGAAAGCATGGCCGACTTCCCCGTCGTGGTCATCGGGTGCGGCGAATCCGGCATTCTGGCCGGAATCCGGCTCAAACAGGCCAACATCCCGTTCACCATCATCGAGAAGAACGCCGGCCCCGGCGGAACCTGGTGGGAGAACAGCTATCCCGGTGCCCGGGTGGACGTGGCGAACCATTTCTATTGCTACAGCTTCGAACCCAACAACGACTGGACGCACTTCTTCGCCGAACAACCCGAGCTGCAGAGCTACTTCACCGCGGTGATGGCCAAGCACGATCTGGACTCGCAGGTGCGTTTCGGCACCGAGGTTCTCGGCGCCGAATGGGACGACGCCGCAGGCGTCTGGAACGTGTCGTTACGAGGTGCCGACGGCGACAGCAGCGTTCGGGCACGCGCGGTCATCACGGCGGTCGGTCAGCTGAATCGGCCACACATCCCCGAATTCGAGGGGGCCGACACCTTCACGGGCCCATCGTTTCACTCTGCGGCCTGGGATCACTCGGTGGACCTGACCGGCAAACGGGTCGCCCTCGTCGGCGCCGGTGCCAGCGGATTTCAGATTGCTCCGGCGATCGCCGAGGATGTCGAGCAGCTGACGGTCTTCCAGCGCACCGCGCAATGGATGTTTCCCAACCCGATGTACCACGACGAGGTCGGCGACGGCGTGCGCTGGGCGATGCGGCACCTGCCGTACTACGGGCGGTGGTACCGGTTCCTACTGTTGTGGCCGGGTGCCGACAAGGGCCTGGACGCGGCACGCCGCGACCCGAACTACGCCGATCAGGATTACGCGGTCAGCGACATCAACGCCGCCGCCCGCATGATGTTCAGCCAGTGGATCACCAGCCAGGTCCCGGAAGGCTCCGAGTTATCGGCCAAGGTGATGCCGGACTACCCGGCCACCGGCAAGCGCACGTTGCAGGACAACGGAAGTTGGCTGCGGACGCTGCAGCGCGACAACGTGGAGTTGGTGCGGACACCGATCACGCGGATCGCGCCCGGCGGCATCGTCACCGAAGACGGTGTGACACACGACGTCGATGTGATCGTCTACGCCACCGGCTTCCGTCATACCGACGTGCTGTGGCCGCTGAAAATCATCGGCCGCAACGGAATTGATCTGCACGGGTTATGGGGGACCCGGCCCTATGCGCACCTGGGCATCACCGTGCCGGGTTTTCCCAATCTCTTCCTGGTCTACGGGCCGGGCACGCACCTGGCGCACGGTGGCAGCCTGATTTTCCAGTCGGAATTGCAGATGCGCTATGTCAACCTGTGTCTGCAGTACATGGCCGAGCAACACATCGTGACGCTGGAGCCCACCGCCGAGGCGGCCGAGCGGTGGCATCAGCGCACTCAGGCCGAGATCAAGCAGATGGTGTGGTCGCACCCCGCCGTCAAGCATTCCTACTTCAAGAATGCCGACGGGGAGATCCACACCGTCAGCCCGTGGCGCCTCAACGAATACTGGGCCGCGGTGCGCGAACCGGATTGGTCCGATTTCATTCTGCGACAGGAGAAGTGAGCCTATGCGCACGGTAGTCATCGACGGGCCCGCCAGCATCCGGGTGGAGACCCGCCCCGACCCCGCGCTGACCGGGCCGGACGGCGTGATCGTCGCGGTGAGCGCCGCCGGCATCTGCGGATCCGATCTGCACTTCTACGAGGGCGACTATCCGCTGGCCGCACCGGTGCCACTGGGCCACGAAGCCATCGGCACCGTCGTCGAAGCCGGTCCCGACGTACGCAGCGTCAAAGTCGGCGACGAAGTGCTGGTGTCCTCGGTGGCCGGGTGCGGTCGCTGCCCGGGATGTGCCACCAACGACCCGGTGATGTGCCACTCCGGCCTGCAGATCTTCGGCGGCGGCGCGCTTCCCGGCGCTCAGACCGATCTGCTCGCCGTGCACGCCGCCGACTTCCAGGTGCGCAAAATCCCTGAGGGCATCAGCACCGAACAGGCATTACTGCTCACCGACAACTTGGCCACCGGCTGGGCGGCGGCACAGCGCGCCGACATTCCGTTGGGCGGCACGGTGGCGGTGATCGGGCTGGGGGCGGTCGGCCTGTGCGCGCTGCGCAGTGCGTTCGCCCAAGGCGCCGCAACGGTTTTCGCGGTCGATCGCGTCGAGGGCCGGCTGCAGCGCGCCGCCGCCTGGGGTGCCACCCCGGTGACGTCGTCGACTGTGGAGTCGATCCTGGCCGCCACCGGCGGGCGCGGCGCGGACGCGGTGATCGACGCCGTCGCGACCGACGCGTCCCTGACGGACGCGCTCTACGCGGTGCGGCCGGGCGGCACCGTCTCGGTGGTCGGCGTGCACGATCTGCAGCCATTTCCCTTCCCGGCGCTGGCGTGCCTGATCCGCAGCATCACGGTGCGCTGGACCACCGCACCGGTGCAGCGCACCTGGCCGGAGTTGATTCCGTTGCTGCAGTCGGGGCGCCTGGATGTCGACGGGATTTTCACCACGACGCTGCCGCTCGACGAGGCGGCCAAAGGCTACGCGACCGCCGCGGCGCGTTCCGGGGATGACGTCAAGATACTGTTGACGCCTTAGCCGCGTGTGGCAGCATGGCCTCTATGCGCTGTGCCGCAATCCAACTCGAGGCGGTGCCGGCTGACGTCGACGCCAATTTGGTCACCGTTGAACGTCTGGTTGAGGACGCCGTTGCGATGGGTGCGCAGACCATCGCGTTGCCGGAGTTCTTCACCACCGGCGTCGGGTTCTGGCCCGAACTGGCCGATGCGGCGCTGCCTGTCGACGGCAAGGCCACCGAACTGCTGGTGGCTCTGGCGCGACGGCACCACGTGATGATCGGTGGCTCATTGCTGATCCGGGACAGCGACGGAAACGTCCGCAACGCTTATCTTCTGGTGACTGCAGACGGCGTTGCCGGCCGGCACGACAAGGACCTGCCGACCATGTGGGAGAACGCTTTCTACGTCGGCGGCCACGACGACGGAGTGATCGAGGTTGGCAACCTGACGGTGGGCGCGGCGGTGTGCTGGGAGTTGATGCGCACCCGGACGGTGCGTCGCCTGCGTGGTCGGATCGACCTGGCGATGACAGGTTCGGGCTGGTGGTCGATCCCGGACTGGTGGCCGCGGGCGGGATTTCGCCGGTTGGAAGAGCGGAATGCGTCGACGGCCTGGCAGGCGGCGGCGTCCTTCGCGGGCTACGTCGGGGCTCCGGTCCTACATGCGGCACACGCGGGCGGATTGCGGTGCCGGATGCCGTGGCTGCCGTTGGGGTACGCGGGCCGGTTCGAGGGCGGCACTATGATCGTCGCCGCCGACGGGACCGTCCTGGCCTCGCGCGCCGAGGGTGAGGGCGTCGTTGTCGCGGACGTTGCGGTGGGCCGTTGCATCCCGAGTTCGCCTGTGCCTGATCGGTTTTGGCTGCATCCACGGGGAGCGTTGCCGTCAGCCGTGTGGCACTACCAACGCGTGCACGGCCGCCGCTACTACCGGCGGCACGTCGCCCGGGCCGCGTCCTGAACGGTCAACGGGTGGCGGTGACGTACTGCGAGCGCATGAAGCTGTCGATCTTCACGTCGACGGCGGGCGGGGTCCGTCCGTAGCCGGCCTGCAGATTCAGCGTGTTTCGGACGGGCTCGACGGACCACCCATGCTCCCTGAGCCACTGCGCCGGATTCGCGGGGTTGTCGTACGTCAACGCGGAGAAGTCGACATCGCCGGACATGTCGACGCCGGGGTGGGCTTGTTCGAGTTCAGCGAGCTGTTCGTGGTCCAGGCGAGAGCCCAAGGCGCCCAGGGCAAGCCGACTTCCTGACGCGCTGTTTTCGTCGATCCGGGTGAACAGGGCTTCCTGGGCGTCGCCGGTGAGGTAGGGCAACAGGCCCTCCACCGACCAGGCGCTAGGGGTCAGCGGGTCAAAGCCTGCCTTTGTGAGCTGAGCGGTCCAGTCGGTTCGCAGATCAGCTGCGACCTCGATACGACTCGCTTTGGGCTGGGCGCCCAACTCGTCGAGCACCCGTGACTTGAATGCCAGCACCTTCGGCAGGTCGACTTCGAAAACCGTTGTCTGCGGGGGCCAGTCGAGGCGATACGCCCGGGAGTCCAGGCCGGCCGCGACGATCACCGCCTGCTGAATGCCCGTTTCGCCGGCGTTGGTGAAGAAGTCATCGAAGAATCGGGTTTGCACGCCGTACAGGCGCGGGAAAGTGGTTTCGTCTTCTGAGGTGCCGGGGTTTTTGAGCAACCCGGTGAGATAGGGGTCCGCGGTGGCGGTGATGAAGTGCTGCGCGTATTCGTCGCGCACCAGCGGACGTTCACTCAGGGCGTGCACCGCGCGCCAGCCCGCAACGAGCAGGGCGGTGTAGCCGACGCCGCTGACGATGTCCCACTGGTCGTCGTCGGACCGGAGGGAGCCGAATCCAGGTGTGGTCATATAGGTGAACGTACCGTCAGAGTTCGAGCAGAACGGTCACTGGACCGTCGTTGGTCAGCTCGACCTGCATGTGCGCGCCGAAGGTCCCCGTCTCGACGTGTGCACCCAGCGCGCGCAGCGCTTCGGCGAAGCTGGCCACCAGCGGCTCTGCGACCGCACCCGGCGCGGCGTCGTTCCAGGACGGGCGCCGGCCCTTCGCGGTGTTGGCGTAGAGCGTGAACTGGCTGACCACCAGGATCGGCGCGTCGACATCGGAGGCGGATTTTTCGTCGTCGAGAATCCTTAGCTTCCAGAGTTTTTCGGCCAGGCGACGCGCCTGGTCCGGGCCGTCGTCGTGCGTGACACCGACGAATGCGAGCAGGCCCTGGCCGGGCCCTGGATGGCGCCGACCACTTGGCCGTCCACCACCACCGCAGCCGAGGAGACCCGTTGCACCAGAACCCGCATGGGCCACGATGCTGCCATGCCGCAGTGGGTACGCTCGTCGGGTGTCTGTGCTGGTCGCGTTTTCGGTCACCCCGCTTGGCGTGGGCGAGGGCGTCGGCGAGATCGTCGCCGAGGCGGTCCGGGTGGTGCGTGAGTCGGGGTTGCCCAACAAGACGGATTCGATGTTCACCGTGATCGAAGGCAACAGCTGGGCCGAAGTGATGGCTGTGGTGCAGCGGGCGGTGGAGGCGGTGGCCGCGCGGGCACCGCGGGTCAGCACGGTGATCAAGGTGGACATGCGCACCGGCGTGACGGACGCGATGACGCAGAAGGTGCTGTCCGTCGAGCGGTACCTGTCCAAGCCTGCGATCGATTAGCAACCGTTCGGCGCATCCCCGACCGAATGCCAAGCTGCACGCTGGCTTACCGATCTCGGGGACGATCCGGGCTGCACCCTCGTGGCCGCCTGTTCGCGGCGACGAGTTTGCGCACGTAATGAGGCGTAACTGCGGCCGTAAATGTTTGCGAATTTACTCAATTATTTGAGCGAGGTGTGCATACGCTAGGTGCATCACCGACGGGCCAATTTCGGGTTGGCCGGGGTGGGAGGCAGCGATGTCCTTTGTAATCACGACACCGGAGATGCTTTCGGCGGCGGCAGCGGATGTGGCGGGCATCGGTTCGTCATTGAGCGCGGCCGGTATGGCGGCTGCGGGTTCGACCACCACGGTGCTGGTCGCCGCGGGTGATGAAGTCTCGGCGGCCATCGCGGCGCTGTTCTCCGACCACGCCCGGCAATACCAGGCGATCAGTGCCCAGGCGGCGGCGTTTCATGCCGAGTTTGCGCAGGCTTTGAGTGGGGCCGGAGCGGCGTATACAGCCGCAGAGGCGGCTAGTGCCAACCCGTTGCAGACCATTGTTGACGACGTGCTGGCCGTGATCAATGCGCCTACCAACCTGCTGTTGGGCCGCCCGCTGATCGGCGACGGCACTAGCGGGGCGCCGGGAACCGGCGCCAACGGCGGGGCCGGCGGGATCTTGTGGGGCAACGGCGGCACGGCGGCTCCGGTGCGCCCGGGCTGGCCGGCGGCCGCGGCGGCGATGCCGGGTTCTGGGGCAACGGCGGGGCGGGCGGGGCTGGCGGGGTTGGTACGGCCGGGGGCACGGGCACGACGGGCGCTGCGGGGGCAATCGGCGGCCTGGCCGGCAACGGCGGCACCGGAGGGATGGGCGGCGCGGGCGGCACCGGCGGGCTGCTGTTCGGCAATGGCGGGGCCGGCGGACAAGGCGGGGTCGGCGGGGTCGGCGGGACCGGGGGAACCGGCGGCACCGGTGCGCTCGGTGTGGTCGGTGCGAACAACGGCACCGGCGGCAACGCCGGCAATGGCAGTGACGGAGGCATCGGCGGCACCGGCGGTGCGGGCGGGCCCGGCGGCAAGGGCTCGTTCTTGTTCGGCCAGGCAGGCGCCAACGGCAACGGCGGTACCGGCGGGATCGGCGGCACTGCCGGCACCGGCGGTGTCGGCGGCCTTGGTGCGGCGGGTACCGCCACCACCGACGGCGGCATGGGCGGCACCGGCGGCAACCCGGGTATCGCGGGCGGCGGAGGTATCGGTGGCGCGGCCGGCGGTCCCGGCGCCACCGCCGGCGCGCACGGCGCTGCCGGCGCCGCAATGACCAGCGGCGGCACCGGCGGCACCGGCGGGGCCGGCTACGACGCCGCCACAGACCCTGGCGCCGCCCCTGGCACGGACGGCGGTAACGGCGGACCCGGCGGGGCCGGTGGCCTCTACGGCGACGGCGGTAAGGGTGGGCTCGGCGGCGACGCCAAGGACGGCACCGGCGCCGGGGGTCGGGGCGGCGACGGCGGCATCGGCGGTATGGCGTCAGGCAAAGGCGGTGACGGCGGGGGCGGCGGCCACGGCGCCGACGGCGGCACCGGCGGCGACGGTGGTGACGGCGCGAACGCCACCGCGCCGGGCGAGGCCGGCGGTAACGGCGGTGATGGCGGCGACGGCGGCCCGACCGGCAATGGCGGTACCGGCGGCAAAGGCGGTGACGGCGCCCAAGGCGACATCGGCGCGCTCGGTAGCAACGGCACGGCCGCCATGCCCAACGGCGGCGACGGCGCCATCGGCTTGACCGGTGGGGCCGGCGGTCACGGCGGCAACGGCGGCGCCGCCGGTGAGCTCAGCGGTCACAGCGGTAACGGCGGCCCCGGCGGCACCGGCGGTCAGGGCGGCAACGGCGGTGACGGCGGTTACGGCGGCGACGCCACCACCCCGGGCGCGAGCGGCGGCATCGGCGGCAAGGGCGGCGAAGGCGGCCCCGGCGGCCCAGGCGGCCCCGGCGGCAACGTCGGCGCAGCGGTCGATCTCGGCCACGCGGGGGTCAACGGCAACGGCGGCAACGGCGGCCCCGGCGGCACCGCCGGCATCGGCGGCGACGGCGGCAACGGCGCGCCGGGCACCTACATCACCCCCAACGGCGGCAACGGCGGCCACGGCGGTAATCCCGGTGCGCAAGGCGACGGCGGCGACGGCGGTGCGGCTGGCGCCGTACCCGGCGCCGGCGGCAGCCCGGGCGCCAACGGCCCAGTCGGCCACGATCTCCCCTTCGGCGGCAACGGCGGCAGGGGCGGCGACGGCTATGACGCCAGCGCCAGCCTCATCCCCGGCGCGGACGGCGGCAACGGCGGTAAAGGCGGCAACGGCGGGTTCGTCGGTAACGGCGGGCCCGGCGGCAATGGCGGCAGCGGCGCAGCCGGCTCAAGGGGCGCGTTCGGCACCGCCGGCTCGGTCGGTACCCCCACCGGGGGCGACGGCGACATCGGCCAGCTCGGCGGTAAAGGCGGCCGTGGCGGCGACGGCGGCACGGGCGGCTCGACATCAGGTAACGGCGGCGACGGCGGCAGCGCCGGCAACGGCGGCACCGGCGGCACCGGCGGCACCGGCGGCCTCGGCTACGACGCCAGCGTCGGCGCCATCGGGGGCGCCAACGGCGGCACCGGCGGCAACGGCGGGTCCGGTGGCTTCGGCGGCACCGGCGGCGACGGCGGCAACGCCGGCCTCCCCGGCAACGTCTCCGGCGGCGTCCCGGGACCAACGGCAACGGCGGCAACGGCGGCGACGGCGGTGTAGCCGGCAACGGCGGCAACGGCGGCGCCGGCGCGCCCGGCGACGCCAGCCACGCCCAACGGCGGCAAGGGCGGCAACGGCGGTGACCCCGGCGACACCGGCCCCGGCGGCATCCGCGGCGCAGCCGGCAGCACTTCGCCGCACCTCCCGGAACCGACGGCTCACCTGGCAACCCAGGCACGACCGTCGGCCCGTTCGGCAACGGCGGCAAGGCGGCGACGGCTTCGAGCGCCACCACACCGGGCGCGGTCGGCGGCAACGGCGGCAAAGGCGGCGACGGCGGATTGTGGGGCAGCGGCGGCAACGGCGGCAACGGCGGCACCGGCGGGCCGCGGCGTGGCCGGCGCCAACGGTGTCAGCGCGGGTGACAGCGGCACCGCCGGTGGCATCGCCGGCTACGGCGGCTCCGGCGGCGCCGGCGGCACCGGCGGCGCCGATGCCGGTAACGGCGGCAACGGCCGGTAGCGGCGGCACCGGCGGAATCGGCGGGGTCGGCGGTAACGGCGTCAACGGCGCGACCGGCGTGGCCGGCATCAACAACGGCAACGGCGGCAACGGCGGCAACGCCGGCGACGGCGGCACCGGTGGCACCGGCGGTATGGGCGGCGTCGCCGGCACGTCATCGCACGGCACGCCCGGGGCTGGACGGCAACGGCGGTACCGGCGGTACCGGCGGTCACGCCGGGACGGCCGGCAACGGCGGCGACGGCGTCGCCTCCAACTCCTTCGCCGCCGGCACCGGCGGCGAAGGGGGCACCGGCGGCAACGGCGGCACCGGCGGTACCGGCGGCGAGGCGCTGGGAACAGGCAACGGCGGCACCGGCGGCTGGGGCGGGGACGCCACCAAAGGCGGTCTCGGCGGCAACGGCGGCGACGGCACCGGCAGCGGGGCAAATCGGCGGCAAAGGCGGCCAGGGCGGTGTCGGCGGGGACGGCGGCTTCGGCGGCACGGGCGGCGAGGCCCTGGGCACAGGCAAGGGCGGCGACGGCGGCCAGGCCGTCAAGGGCGAGAATGGCGGTTTCGGCGGAAATGGCGGCGTCGCCGCTGCCGCGGGAGACTCAGCGGCAGCGGCGGCAACGGCGGTAAAGGCGGCCCCGGCGGCTACGGCGGCTCCGGCGGCCAGGCCAACACAGGTACCGGCGGCAACGGCGGTTTCGGTGGAAATGGCGGGACCGCCGGCGGCGGCGGCAACGGCGCGGTGGGCACCAACACCGGCGTCGGCCAAGCCTCTTCCGGCGGCGACGGCGGCGACGCCGGCACCGGCGGGACCGGCGGCAACGGCGGGTTCGGCGGCAACTCCACGACCGGCACCGGCGGCGACGGCGGCGGCGCCGGCAACGGCGGCGACGGCGGCGCCTTCCTGATCAAGGGCGGCGACGGTGCCGACGGCGGCACCGGCCCGCAGGGCGGCGACGGCGGGTGGGGCGGCAGCGGCGGCACCGGCGGCGGCGGCGGCGTCGGCGGTAACGGCGGCACCGGCGGTGCTGGCAACGGCAAAGGCAACTACGGCGGCGACGGCGGTCACGGGGGCGACGCCGGCACGGCCGCCAACGGCGGCACCTCTACAGGTGTAGGTCATCCACCGATCGTGCTGCCCACTCAAGGCGGCGGCGGCGGCGACGGCGGCGACGGCGGCGACGGCGGGCCCGGCGGCACCGGCAGTACCAACGGCGCCGGCGGCGCCGGCGGCGCCGTTGGCAACCTCACCGTCGGCGGCGCGGGCGGCAGCGGCGGTCCCAGCGGCCCCAACGGCACACCCGGCACGCCCGGCACGCACGGCTGAGATGGGCACGGTCGGCGGCGACGGCGGCGACGGCGCCGACGGCGCCGACGGCCAAGCCGGCCTCTGAGACCGTCGGCGACGGGCCGGTTACCGCGGTCCTTGACCGGTTGCGGTTGCGAGACCGGTCCGCAAGACCGCGCGCACATGATCTCGCCTCATCGCGCGAGACCACCAAGTTGTGGGGCGTCCACGCCCGCGTGATGTGGGCACGTGGCCCGCGGATGTGGCGGGCATCGGCCATCGCTGAACGCGGGGCATCAGCGCTCTGCGGGGTTCTTTGACGCCGGTCGCCCAGGCATTGTCATCGTCGTCGGGCGGGCGTTGCGAAGCGTCATGCCTCACAACGAACCAAGTAGGCATTCTGACGACTTCGTGCTTCGGCACACCGCACCGCCTAAGGTGGCGAATGCGACCTGGAACAGTTCGCAGCTCACAAGGAGGCAGACCGATGGCTCGTTACCCGGCTCCAGCACTGGTACTAACCGCATGACCACGAACGGTCCAGGCGGTTCCGGCGGCCACGGTGGGGCAGGTGGCGCCGGAGGTGCCGGCGGTCGCGGCGGTGCCGGGGGCCGCGGTGGCGACGGTGGCCGAGGCGGCGACGGTGGGTCCGGGGGCCCAGGTGGCGACGGGGGCCCAGGTGGCGCACCCGGCGCGGGTGGTCAGCCGGGGCAGGGTGGCGCGCCCGGACAACCCGGTCAACCCGGCCAACCCGGACAGCCGGGCCAACCGGGAGAGCCCGGCCGACCTGGAGAGCCCGGCTAACCGTTAAGGGCTGACTGTCGCCGACTCGCGCACCAGCGCATATAACCGCCACTGACCCGGCACGCCTTTGAGCGCGTGTTCACCACGCTCGGCGAACCGGTGCCGCGAGCCGGTGACGATGTCGCGCACGGTCGAGGACACCAGCACCTCACTGGCCCCGGCCAGCGCCGAGACCCGGGCAGCGATGTGCACGGCCATACCGGCGACGTCAGTGCCGCGCACTTCGGCCTCACCGGCATGGATGCCGACCCGAACCTCGATGCCGAGCGCCCGCATCGCGTCCACGATGCCGTCCGCGCAGGCGATCGCCGCACTCGGGCTGGGGAACGTCACCACGAATCCGTCGCCGGCGGTGTTGACCTCGCGACCGCCGAATCGCTGGATTTCGTGGCGGACAAGGTGATCGTGGTTGTCGAGCAGGTCGCGCCAGCGATGGTCGCCGAGTTCGGCCGCGCGCTGTGTCGAGCCGACGATGTCGGTGAACATGATCGTGGTGAGCACCCGCTCGGCTTCACCGCCGCCGCGCACGCCGGTGACGAACTCCTCGATCTCGTCGAGCATCGACGCGGCGTCGCCCACCCAGTACAGGACATCGGCACCCGGCAGCTCGACGAAGCGCGACCCCGCGATGTGCTCGGCGAGGTAACGGCCCTGCCCGACCGGGATGAAGATCGCTCCGAGGCGGTGCAGGACCAGCGTCGGGGCGCTGATGCGGGGAGAGTGTCGCGAACGTCGGCCTCCGCCAACGCCGTTGCCACCGCTCGGGCCATGCTGGGCGGTCCGGCCCTGTTGCCGGCCAGATCCCACCAGGAGCGAAACACGTCATCGCCGGCGACCGACGGCGCGACGATGCCGAGTACATCGAACCCCTGCTCGACGGCGTCGTGCTCGAGCGCGACCGTCAGATATGGATCGAGCAGCTTCGGCCGAGCGCCCACGGGGTAGTCGGGCGCCCACAGCGCGCGAGCCGTGCCACTGACCACCACCAGGTTGCGCACCCGCTCGGGGTAATCCGCCGCTAACACCAGCCCGCTCATCGCGTGAAAGTTAGGCGCAAAGATCGTCGCCTGCTCGCACCCGACCGCATCCATCACCGCGATCGCGTCCTCGGCCCAATACTTCGGCCCCAGCAGGTCCGTGCCCGGCGTCCGCGAGGACAGGCCGACGCCGCGCAGATCGAACCTGATCACCCGGGCGAACGAAGCCAAGCGACGGTGGAAGCGGTACAGCGCCGGCTCGTCGTCGATCGAGTCGATCGGAACGAACGGCCCCGGCAACACCAGCAGATCCTCCGGGCCCTCGCCGAGCACCTGGTACGCAATGTCGATGTCGCCGCACTTGGCGTAGCGGGTACGCGGAGCCTGCACCACCGGCTCAGGCTAATTCATGCGTGGGCCCACGGCGGTGACGCGCGGGCATCGGGATCACCGGACCCGAAGTTCTGATGGAAGGGGGAGTGGGCACGGAATTGTAGCCAAAACTCGAAAATTGTGGAACGAACTCACCATACTTATGGCCAAACTCATATCTCCGACGGTCGATCGGGCCCGCCAAGGAGGCAGTGATGTCGTACGTCATCGCGTCAACGGACATGCTGGCGACGGCAGCGGCCAATGTGACGGACATCGGATCGTCGCTGCGCGCAGCCAGTGCGGCGGCCGCCGCCCCGACCACTGCCGTAATCGCGGCCGCCGGTGACGAGGTTTCGGCGGCCATCGCGTCGCTGTTTTCCAGCCATGCCAAGGAATATCAGGCGCTCAACGCTCAGGCGGCAGCCTTTCATGCCCAATTCGTGCAGGCGTTGAACGGGGCGGGCGGCGCATATGCGGCCGCCGAGGCCGCGAATGCCTCGCCGTTGCAGACCCTCGCAGACGACATCCTGGGTGTGATCAACGCCCCTACCAATCTGCTTTTGGGGCGCCCGCTGATCGGCGATGGCACCAGCGGGGCGCCGGGGACCGGCGCCAACGGCGGGGCCGGCGGGATTCTGTGGGGCAACGGCGGCGCTGGCGGCTCTGGTGCGCCGGGGTTGGCCGGCGGCCGTGGCGGTGACGCCGGTTTCTTCGGCAACGGTGGTGCCGGCGGGGCGGGCGGGATAGGGACCACGGGGACCACGGGCGCCACGGGCGGTACCGGGGCGGTCGGTGGTCCGGCCGGTAACGGCGGCATCGGCGGTATGGGCGGGGCCGGCGGCACTGGTGGGCTGTTCTACGGCAATGGCGGACCCGGCGGGGTCGGCGGGGTCGGCGGCACCGGCGGCACCGGCGCGACCGGCGGCAACGGCGCGCTGGGTGACATCAATACCAATAACGGCCTCGGCGGCAACGGCGGCGACGGCAACACCGGCGGCACCGGCGGCACCGGCGGTGTGGGCGGCGCCGGCGGCAAGGGCTCATTCTTGTTCGGCCAGGCGGGCGCAAACGGTAACGGTGGTGCCGGCGGTACCGGCGGCGTCGCCGGTGCGGGGGGCACCGGTGGCACTGGTGCGGCGGGTACGGCCACCGCCGATGGCGGTATGGGCGGAACCGGCGGCAACCCGGGTGGCGTGGGTGCTGGCGGCGCCGGCGGCGCGGCGGGCGGTCCCGGCGCAACCTCGGGCGCGCAAGGCGCGGCCGGTACCGTCACCGGCGGCGGCGATGGCGGGGCTGGCGGGGCCGGCTACGACGCCGCCACCGATCAGACCGCCCTCCCCGGCACCGACGGCGGTAACGGCGGGGCCGGCGGGGCCGGCGGGTCGTACGGCAATGGCGGGCACGGCGGAGTCGGCGGGGACGCCAAGGACGGCACCGCTAAAGGAGGCAACGGCGGCCGCGGCGGCGACGGCGGTTTCGCATCGGGCGAAGGCGGTGACGCCGGGGATGGCGGTGCGGCCGCCGACGGCGGCACCGGTGGCACCGGTGGCCGCGGCGGCGACGCACACGCTGCCGGCGAGTCCGGCGGCGTGGGCGGCAACGGCGGTCCCGGCGGTCCCACCGGCAACGGCGGTGTTGGCGGCCCAGGCGGTAACGGCGTCGGGTTCGGCGTGGACGGCGGCCCCGGGGGGGACGGTGGCCCAGGCGGCACGATATCCGGTGACGGCGGTAAAGGCGGTGACGGCGGTAACGCCAGTCCCGAAAGCGCACTCGGCAACCCCGGCCACGACGGCATTGTCTCGTCCCCCAACGGCGGCACCGGCGACGTCGGCCAGGACGGTGGTCATGGCGGTCAGGGCGGCGACGGCGGCGCGGCCAACAACCCCGTCGGTAACGGCGGCGACGGCGGCAAAGGCGGCACCGGGGGCACCGGGGGCGAGGGCGGTCCCGGCGGCGACGGCTACACCGCCACCAACCCTGTCTTCAACGGCGGCGACGGCGGCCACGGCGGCCAGGGCGGCAAGGGCGGCACCGGGGGCGACGGCGGCGACGGCGGCAAGGGCGGCCTCGGCGGCCCCGGCGGCCACAACGGCTCCACCGGCCAAGGCGGCCCCGGTGGCAATGGCGGCAACCAGGGTGCCGGCGGGTTCGGCGGCAACGGCGCGCCCGGCGACGCCCTCCACCCCAAGGGGGGCACCGGTGGAGACGGCGGTGACCCCGGCGACCCCGGGGCCGGCGGCTCCGGCGGCAAGGGTCCCTTGTTCCCCGCTTCGCCCGGCAATCCCGGCGGCGAACCCACCCTCCTCGGCGGCAACGGCGGCAGAGGCGGCGACGGCTACGACGCATTCGCCAGCCCTGTTCCAGGCACCGACGGCGGCGACGGCGGTACAGGCGGCAACGCCGGGGCCATCGGCACCGGCGGGCCCGGCGGCAACGGCGGCAACGGCGCCCCCGGCGACAAGGGCGCGACCGGCACCGCCGGCACCAGCGGTCAACGCACCGGCGGTGACGGCGAAACCGGCCACACCGGCGGCAACGGCGGCCGCGGCGGCGACGGCGGCATGGGCGGCTCGATATCCGGCAACGGCGGCAAAGCCGGCGACGGCGGCGACGGCGGCGACGGCGGCACGGGTGGCACCGGCGGCGCCGGCTACGACGCCAGCAAGGCCACCGGGGGCACCACCGGCGGCAACGGAGGCAAAGGCGGAGGCGCTGGCTTCGGCGGCACCGGCGGCGACGGCGGCAACGGCGGCAACCCCCGCAATATCCTGCATGGCTCCGTGGGTTTTAACGGCTCCGGCGGCGACGGCGGCAACGGCGGTGTAGCCGGCAACGGCGGCAACGGCGGCACCGGCGCGCCCGGCGACGCCGGCCACCCCACCGGCGGCACCGGCGGCCGCGGGGGTGACCCCGGCGGCACCGCCGGCACCGGCGGCGAGGGCGGCAAGGCCGGCACCGCAGCAGCCGGCGGCGGAGTACCTGGCGCACATGGCAACGACGGCATCACCGTCGGCCCGTTCGGTAACGGCGGCAGAGGCGGCGACGGCTTCAACGCCACCGCAGCAGGCGCGGTCGGCGGCGACGGCGGCAAAGGCGGCGACGGCGGGTCCGCGGGCAGCGGAGGAACCGGCGGCAACGGCGGCACCGGCGGGCCCGGCACAGCCGGCCTCAGCGGTACCGGCCCGAGTGACAGCGGAGCCACCGGCGGCATCGGCGGCACCGGCGGCAATGGCGGCATCGGCGGCACTGGCGGCATCAACTTCGGTAGCGGCGGCGACGGCGGCAAAGGCGGCAACGGCGGGGTCGGCGGCGACGGCGGCAACGGCGTCGACGGCGGCACCGGCGTGGTGAGTCCCTCCAACCCTGACGGGATCGGCGGAAACGGCGGCAACGCCGGGGGCGGCGGCACCGGCGGAACCGGCGGAGTGGGCGGCGCTCATGGCATAGCCCTGGCAGGGTCGGGCCACGCTGGTACCGACGGTAACGGCGGTGACGGCGGTAAGGGCGGTTCCGCCGGGACGGCCGGCTTCGGCGGCACCGGCGTCGCGAACGCCCACGTCGGCGGCGCCGCCGGCCCGGGCGGCACAGGGGGCAGCGGCGGGGACGGCGGCACCGGCGGCACCGGCGGCGCGGCCGTAGGAACGGGCAACGGCGGCAACGGCGGCCCGGGCGGGGACGGCAGTATCGGCGGCTTGGGCGGCAACGGCGGTAACGCCGATGGCCATGGCCAAAACGGCGGCAACGGCGGCGCTGGCGGTGTCGGCGGGGGCGGTGGCTTCGGCGGCCACGGCGGCCAGGCCCTGGGCTCGGGCAACGGCGGCAACGGCAGCAGCGCCGGCCTGGCCGGGCGCGGCGGCGACGGCGGCAAGGGAGGGATCGCCGATGTCGGCTTCGACTTCAGCGGCAGCGGCGGCAAAGGTGGTAACGGCGGCATGGGCGGCTACGGCGGCACCGGCGGCGATGCCAACACAGGCACCGGCGGCAACGGCGGTCTCGCCGGACGTGGCGGTGTAGCCGGCGGCGGCGGCGACGGCACTACGGGCCCCGACGAACCCGACTTTCCGGCGACCAACGGCGGCGGCGGCGGCAACGGCGGTACCGGCGGCGCCGGCGGCGTCGGCGGGTTTGGCGGCAACTCCGTGACCGGCACCGGCGGCGACGGCGGCGGCGGCGGCAACGGCGGTGACGGCGGCGCCGTCCTGACAAAGGGCGGCGACGGCGGCGACGGCGGCAGCGGCAAGTACGGCGCCGACGGCGGCAACGGCGGCAACGGCGGCAGCGCCGGACGTGGCGGCGCCGGCGGCAACGGCGGCACCGGCGGTGCGGGTGACGGTAAAGGCAGTTTCGGCGGCGACGGCGGTGCCGGGGGCGACGCCGGCAAGGCCGGCAATGGCGGCTCCTCTACTTCGTCCCACGTCAGTCATGGCGGTAACGGCGGTAACGGCGGTGACGGCGGCGACGGGGGTCCCGGGGGCACCGGCAGCAGCAACGGCAACGGCGGCGCCGGCGGCATCGCCGGTAACTTCACTGTCGGCGGCAGCGGCGGCGTCAGCGGCGCGCCCGGTAATCCTGGCACCGCCGGTGTCGATGGCTGAGACCGACCGCAATTTTCGAGCCGGGTCGCCGAACCGCGGTCTGCCCGCTCCCTTGATGCGGCCCCGCTGAATATGAGATAGCCGCCTACCGGCCGCTGCCGCGACTTGTCACAGCGGGCACGCAGGGCGTGCACCACGCGCTTGGGCTAGTTCATCAGCAGAACTGACCGAGCAACTTTTCGTCCAGTTGCGGGTCTAGGCCCACGGCGCCGACCACATCTTCATCGACCCATCCGAGACAGCGAAACTTGTAGTCCTGCCCCGGCATATCAATCTGAAGCTGGTGCTCGAACGCGCGGTATTTGGGTCAAAAATGCATAAATCTTGCACTTGACCGGCAGCTTCACTCACGGGCGGAACTGGCGGAAATGGCGGCAACGGCGCCAGCAATGGCGCCGCTCAGGGCCGCGGCGGCGACGGGGGTTCCGCCAGCAGCAACGCTGCGACCGCGGCCGTCGGCGGCACCGGCGGAGTTGGCGGCACCGCCACCGGCGGTACCGGCGGTAGCGGTGGTTCTGCAAGCCAATTTGGGGCGGGCGGCGCATTCGGCGGCGTCGGCGGGTCCGGCGGTACCGGTCTCAATGGCGGCGCCGGCGGAAACGGGGGATTTGCGGCCAACAGCGGAACGGGCAACGCCACTGGCGGCGCCGGCGCCGACGGCACACCCGGAGCAACCGGCACCGGCGGAGCCGGCGGAAGCGGCGGCAGCGCGCAGATCACCAACACCTCGTCTTCCGGCGCCGCCACCGGCGGCAAAGGCGGACTAGGCGGCAGCGGCACCGTCGGCGGAAGCGGCGGTGCCGGCGGCAGTGCCTCTACCGTCGGAGCAGGCACCGTCACCTCGGGTGCCGGTGGCGCGGGCGGCGTCGGCACCGGCGGAGCTGGTGGTTCCGGCGGCAGCGCCGGCAATGCGACCATTTCCAACAGCACCTGTACGGCCGCCGCCACCGGCGGCAACGGCGGCGCAGGCGGCACCGGTGCGACGACCGGCGGGAACGGCGGGTCCGGCGGGTCGGCGAACACTACCGGCCTCGGAAGTGTCAACCCCGGCACCGGCGGCGCGGGCGGCACCAGCACCGGCGCGAGTGGCTCAGGCGGATCCGGCGGTCGAGGCGGCGATGCGACCATTTCCAACACCACCTCGTCCGCTACCGCCAAGGGCGGAGCCGGCGGAGCCGGCGGCGCCGGTTGCTAGCAACGGCGCCTCCCAGGGCCGTGGCGGCGACGGGGGCAACGCACAAACCAACAGCCTCAGCGGCTCCACTTCAGCTACCGGCGGCACCGGCGGAACCGGCGGCAACGCCACCAACGGCATCGGCGGTACCGGCGGCTCCGGTGGCTCCGCGGTCAACTCCGGGGCCGGCGGCAGCGGCGGCGGCGCACAGGTCAGCAACGCCACCTCGACCGGTACCGCCACGGGCGGCACCGGGGGAACAGGCGGCGGTTCCCCCGGCTCCGGGGCTGGCATCGGCGGCGCGGGCGGTGATGCAACAAACCTAGGACTGGGATCCGCTACCGGCGGCAAAGGCGGCGTGGGCGGTAACGGCATCACCAGCGGCACCGGTGGAGCTGGCGGTGGCGGGTTCGTTTCCAATGCCACCTCTGGTGGTACGGCCACCGGGGGCGTCGGGGGTGACGGCGGCGACGGCAGCAACGGTGGAATCGGCGGCAAGGGCGGTTTGGGATCCACCAACGGAACCGGATTGGGTATCGGCGGCAATGGCGGCGTCGGCGGCGACAGCTCGGCCGTGAGTACGAATGGCGGCAACGGCGGCAATGGCGGCAATGCCCACGCAGGCGTTACGGGCAACGCGAAGGCTGGCTTCGGCGGCGTCGGCGGCGCCGGCGGGTTATTCGGTTCCAAAGGCTCCACCGGCAGTAACGGAACGATCGTCTGACGGTCCTATTCGACCGTGACGGCCCATGCGTAGGCTCGTCACAGTGAGCGCACGCGCGGGCATCGTGGTCACCGGCACCGAGGTTCTGACCGGGCGAGTCCAGGATCGCAACGGTCCCTGGCTGGCCGACCGGCTGCTGGAATTGGGCGTCGAACTGGCACATATCACCATCTGTGGTGACCGCCCCGCCGACATCGAGGCGCAGCTGCGTTTCATGGCCGACCAGGGCGTGGACCTGATCATCACCAGCGGCGGCCTGGGGCCGACGGCCGACGACATGACCGTCGAGGTGGTGGCCCGCTTCTGCGGTCGCGAACTGGTGCTGGACGAAGCGCTGGAGAGCCGGATCGCCGAGATCCTGAAGTCCCTGATGGCGCGCAACCCCGCGTTTGCCGCGCTGATGGAACCGGGGAAGTTCGAGTCGGTGCGGGCGGCCAACCGCAAGCAGGCGATGATTCCGGTCGGCGCGCAGGTCCTCGACCCGGTGGGCACCGCGCCCGGTGTGGTGGTGGCCGGCAAGCCGGCGGTGCTGGTGCTGCCAGGGCCGCCGCGCGAGCTTCAACCCATGTGGCGCAAGGCAATTGACACCTCCGGGGTGCAGGACGCGATCGCCGGCCGCACCGTCTACCGGCAGGACATGGTGCGCATGTTCGGGCTGCCCGAGTCGGGGCTGGCCGAGACCTTGCGCGACGCCGAGACGGCCATCCCCGGCTTCGCGCGCTGGAGATCACCACCTGCCTGCGCCGCGGCGAGCTGGAGATCGTGACGCGCTACGAGCCCGACGCCGCAGAAACATACGCGCAGCTGACGCAGTTGCTGCGCGACCGGCACGGCGACCAGGTGTTCTCCGAGGACGGTTCGCAGGTCGACGATCTGGTCGCGCGACTACTGGCGGGCCGCCGGATCGCGACGGCGGAATCCTGCACCGCCGGGCTGCTGGCGGCGCGGCTGACCGACCGGCCGGGATCGTCGGACTACGTGACAGGCGGGGTGGTGGCGTACTCCAACGAGGCGAAGGTGGAACTGCTCGGAGTCGACGCCGGCCTGATAGACAGCGCACGGCGCGGTCTCCGAGCCGGTGGCCGAGGCGATGGCCGCCGGCGCACTGAAGCGGTTCGACGCCGACACCGCGGTCGCCATCACCGGAATCGCCGGCCCCGGCGGGGGAACCGAGGAAAAGCCGGTCGGCACAGTCTGTTTCACCGTGGCGCGAAGCTGACGGCCCGTCGGTCACCCGCACCTTGCGGCTGCCGGGGAACCGCTCCGACGTCCGGGAACGCTCCACCACGGTGGCAATGCACATGCTGCTGCGCACCCTGGGCGGCCGGGAATCCGGTTAGGCCACCCGGCGAGCACCTCCCGGTAAGCATCTTTATGCCTACGCGAGATGCCAAGATGACACATGCGCACCACGATCAGAATCGATGATGAGCTCTACCGCCAGGTAAAAGCGCAGGCTGCCCGTTCCGGGCGCACCGTGGCGTCGGTGCTTGAGGACGCGGTGCGCCGTGGTCTCAATTCAGCTGAGCGGCGTACTGAGGATCCGTACGTGGTCCGGACGTTCGGCCGGGGAGGGCTCAAGGCCGGGGTGGACCTCTCGTCGAACTCCGCTGTCGCCGAGGCAATGGGTGAAGGCGCCGCAGTCGATGCGCTGCGTTGACGTCAACGTTCTTGTATATGCCCACCGAGAGGACCTGCCGGAACACTCGGAATATCGACGGCTGCTTCAGCGGCTGGCCAACGACGACCTCCCCTGGGTCTTCCCGACCTCACGCTCAGTGGCTTCGTGAGGGTTGTATCCAACCGCAGGATCTTTTCCGAACCGACGAGTTCGGATGAAGCGTGGCAAGCGGTCGACGCGTTACTTGCCGCCCCTGCGGCGATGCACCTACAGGCCGGGGAACGTCACTGTGGCTTGTTCCGGCAGCTCGCCGGCGACATCGGCGCGCGCGGCAATGATATTGCCGATGCTTACCTAGCCGCCTACGCGCTGGAGAACAACGCGACTTGGCTCAGCGCGGACCGTGGATTCGCACGCTTCCACCGACTGCGCTGGAGTCATCCGCTTGAATGCGAATCCTGATCGTGGGCCGACGCCCACTCACTTAGCCTGCTCGGGCAGGAAGGCACTTTCGGAGGTGCCGAACTGGATGCCCGGTGGCGTCCTTGCCGATCAGAGTCAACAACGCCACCATCACCAACACCGGGACGATCGTCGCCGCCAACGCGAACGGGTAGCCGTGCGTTTCGGCCAGGTGCTCCTGGATCGGCAGGTTGAACGCCGCCAGCAGGTTGCCGAGCTGATACGTCACGCCGGGATACAAGCCGCGGATGGCGTCCGGGGACATCTCGGTGAGATGGGCAGGGATCACCCCCCAGGCGCCCTGCACAAACAACTGCATCAGAAACGAACCCACGCACAGCATCGCCGCGGTGCGGCGAATAGGCGAAGATCGGCACGATCGGCAGCGCCAACAGGGCGCAGAACACGATGGTGTAGCGGCGGCCGAATCGCTGGGACAGGGTGCCGAATGCGAGTCCGCCGATGATGGCGCCGACGTTGTAGACGATCACGACCCACCGCGCGGTTGCGCTGGACAGCCCCGCGCCGTGGTCGGTGGTCGCCTTCAAGAACGTGGGGTAGACGTCCTGGGTGCCGTGACTCATCCAGTTGAAGGCGGTCATCAGCAACACCAGGTAGAAGAACCGGCGGATGACCTTGGCCTCGCGCAGCACGTCCCGGACCCTCGTCTTGGTCAACCGCATTTGATCCTGCGCGGCCTCCCATACCTCGGATTCCTCCACCCGATAGCGGATGATCAGGCTGATCAGCGCCGGGACGATGCTCAGCGCGAACAGCCAGCGCCAGGACAAGCCCAGCCCGTTCATCACCACCAACGAGGCCACACTGGCCAGCAGGTAACCGAACGAATAGCCCTCCTGCAGCAGACCGGAGAAGAAGCCGCGCCGCTCGGTGGGGACCTTCTCCATGGCCAGCGCCGCGCCCAACCCCCACTCGCCGCCCATGCCGATGCCGTAGAGCAATCGCAGGATCACCAGCACCGTGAAGTTCGGCGCGAACGCGCACAGGAACCCCACCACCGAGTAGAACAGCACGTCGACCAGCAGCGGGAGCCGCCGTCCGACCCGGTCGGCCCACAGCCCGAACAGCAGCGCCCCGACGGGTCGCATCACGAGGGTGGCCGTGGTGACGAACGCGACCTCGGTCTTGGAGCGGTGGAACGTCTCGGCGATGTCGGCGTAGACCAGCACCACGATGAAGAAGTCGAAGGCGTCCATCGTCCAGCCCAGGAACGCCGCCAGGAAGGAGTTGCGTTGGTCGGCAGTCAACCGCTGTCTAGTCACGTGAGCATCGTGGCCTACCCGGGGCGATACGGCGAGTCTGGCGCACCGCCGGGTATGTTCCGGTTGTATGCGGATCATCGACGCAGATGGACACGTGGCCGAGAACTCGACGCTCGCCTTCGAAGCTCTCAAGCGCTGGCCCGATCGAGTGCAGCTGAGCAACGATCGGCGGCCGCGGCTGACGATCGAAGGCCGCCACTACCCCGAGGACGAAGGCCCGGGCGCCGGATGTCCGCCCGAGCACGGCCTCACCAAGGCACCCGGCATCAACTGCTCGACGGCAGAGGGAGTGCTCGCCGACGCCGATCGCGATCATCTGGACACGATGGTGCTCTATCCGAGCCTCGGGCTCTGCGTGCCGAGCCTCGAGGACCCCGACTTCGCCGCCGGTTTCGCGCGTCTCTACAACCACTGGATCGCGGATTTCTGCGCGCCTACCCATGGCCGGCTACACGGGGTTGCCGTGACGCCGATCGAACACGGTCAGGTGGCTATCGACATCATGGCCGAGGCCAAGGAGCTGGGGTTGGTCGCGACCCTTGTTCCGCCGGCGCTGAAGAACCGCAATCTCGATCACCCCGACCTCGACCCCTTCTATGCCGCCGCCGTGGAACTCAACATGCCGCTGGGCATCCACGGCGCGCCCGGCATCCATCTGCCCAAGATCGGGGTCGACCGCTTCACCAACTACATCCAGGTGCACTGCATCAGCTTCCCGTTCGACCAGATGACGGCGATGACGGCCCTGGTGTCGGGCGGTGTCTTCGAACGCCATCCCGAACTCCGGGTCGCGTTTCTGGAAGCGGGGGCAGGTTGGGTTCCGTTCTTCATCGATCGCCTGCACGAGCACTACGAGAAGCGCGGCGACTGGATCGAGGGCGGCTGGCGCCGTGATCCGCACGACTACCTGCGGGCCGGCAACATATGGGTGACGTGCGAACCGGAGGAGCCGATCCTGCCCGGTGTGATCGACGTGCTCGGCGACGACTTCATCATGTTCGCCAGCGACTACCCGCACTGGGACGGGGAGTGGCCGGAAAGCACCAAGCATTTACGACACCGACCCGATATCAGCGAGCAGTCACGCGAAAAGATCGGCGCACTCAACGCGCAGCGCTTCTATGGGCTGAATTAAGCGTCCCGACGCGGCATTCGGTGGCAGGATCGGCGCATGGTGCCTTTTCTGGTGCGCGCGGCATTGACCGGACTCGCGCTATGGGTCGTCACCCTTTTCGTGCCCGGCCTGACCTTTGTCGGCGGCAACACCACGCTGCAGCGGATCGGCATCATCTTCGTCGTCGCGGTGCTCTTCGGGCTGGTCAACGCCATCGTCAAACCGATCGTGCAAATCCTGTCGATCCCGATGTACATCCTGACCCTCGGCCTCTTTCACATCGTCATCAATGCATTCATGTTGTGGATCACGGCGCAGATCACCAAGGACACCACCCACTGGGGGCTGCAGATCGATCACTTCTGGTGGACCGCAATCTGGGCGGCGATCCTATTGTCGATCGTTAGCTGGATGCTGTCGCTGCTGACCCGCCGCGCCAGCCGGCGCCAGCAATAGTCAAGTCGGAATAACAACGAAATTTCGCGTGGACACCCTATGTTGTCAGGCCCTGTTACACATATGCTGATTAAGACCGTGCTTACGAAGACCGCATGCCAACGCCGCCGAGCATTTACGCTGTCTCTCGGCACGAACACGAACAACGCCGCCCTGTCACGAGGGCGTCCCCATCCACACGAGATCCACACGACGACGGGATACTGCCGAAGATGAACACTGTCGCGGTCGGATCATCGCCCGGTCCTTCGACCACGCGGCCGAGTTCGCAACTGAGCGACCCGAACAGCGGTTTGCGGGCGCTCACCGAGTGCACCGGGTCAGCGGTGGTCGTTCACGTCGGCGGCGACATCGACGCCAGCAACGAGGTGATCTGGCAGCGCCTGGTGAGCAGGAGCGCCGCGATCGCGATTGCGCCGGGTCCGTTCGTCATCGATATCCGCGAGCTGGATTTCCTGGGATCCTGCGCCTACGCGGTGCTCGCTCAGGAATCGGTGCGCTGCCGGCGTCGCGGCGTCAATCTGCGCCTGGTCAGCAAGCAGCCCATCGTTGCCCGCACCATCGCCGCGTGCGGATTGCGCCGCCTGCTGCCGATGTACACCACTGTCGAGGCTGCTCTCGCGCCGCCCGCCTGATACCCGCTCAGGGGCCGTGTGGAGCGAGTAGTCCGTTGAGAATCCCGAGGCCGGCTTGCAGCTGTGGACCGGAAACGTTGGGCGGCGGAGCGTCGCTGGTGGGCTGCCACGGCTGGCAACCATTCGTCTTGAACGTCTTGTCCGTCGGCTCGATCTGCACTACCTGAGGCTTCTTGGTCATCGCGTTGTCGATGAGCGCGCCATCGGGGTTGCCCGTGCGCTTCCAGTAGCAGGTGCCGGTACCCACTGGCCCGGCAGTGCTGTAGGTGCCCGGCATGATGTCAGTGCCCACGGTGTAGATGCCGTCGTGGTCGATGGTCGTCTTGGGTGCTCCCGCCGGCGCCGGAGCCCCCGACGGGGCCGGGGTCGGGGCCGGAGCCGGGGAAGGCGTCGGGTCGGGATCGGCGGCGGCGATACCTATCGACCCGAACCAGCCGGCGACCATCAGCGCTGCAGCACCGACGCGTACCGCCTTTTGCTTAGAGCCCATAACTAAACAGGGTAGCGGGCTGCGCAGCTCATTTCGAACCGGATCAGCTCAGGCGCCGCACCGGACCGGCATAAGTCAGCGCATGCTGGTACGTGTCAAGGTTGTCGCGCGAAATCCGTGCGTGCACCGGACGCTCCAGCAGCAGACGTAGCACCGGGTTGTACGCGTGGTAGGTCTCGTGGAAAGTCAGGACTGTGGTGCCGTCGGGCTGCTCGTCGAGTTGGTGGTAGCCCTCTGCCCGCGACCACAGTGGCTTGCCGATGGCGATGTAACGCGACAACTTGTTGATCTCAGCCTCGGTAACCGTTTCCCAGGACCGCCCCTTCCCGCCGGACAGCAGGTATTTCGGCACCGGAAAGACGCAGGTGCGGACCAGCCCTTCACCCGCCTCGTCTCCCTCATTGAGGATTTCCATGCTGCCGGTCGGCCATGTCAGCACCCGCGGCCGCGGCGAATTGGGCGGCACCGGAGGATGCAGCACCCGCCACACCTTTGCCGGCGGGGCGTCGACGTGGAAGCGCACGGTATAGGACTGCATCAGCCTTCGCCCCATTGGTTCCAGAAGGTGATCGCTTCCGCGGGGGGCCGTGCCGCAGGCCGGAATTCGGTCCCGATGGTGTAGGCCACCGGGAACAGAGCGGCCTGAGTCACTGTGTCGGGGATCCCGAGCAATTCGGCGACCTCATGTTCCTTGGCCAGGTGCATCGTCGTCCACACCGATCCCAGACCGCGCGACCTCAGGGCCAGCAGGAAGCTCCAGCCAGCGGGGATGATGGACGCCCAGGCCGACGCAGCGACCAACCGATTGCTCTCGTCGATGGGCTGCAGCAGGCATGGGATGACATGCACCGGCACCTGCGCCAAGGTGTCGGTCAGGCTCAGCGCGCTGCGGTATACGCGCCGGGTTTGCGGATCTGCCGCGTTGGCTTCCGCACGGACCAGATGCTCGGCACCGATACTGCGATAGATTTCGGCGATCGCGGCACGCTTGTCGGGATCGCTGACCACCACCCAGCGCCAGTCCTGGGCATTGCTGGCGGTGGGCGCCTGCATCGCCAGGCGTATGCATTCCATGATCACGTCGCGACTCACCGGCCGGGTCAGGTCGAGGCGTTTGCGTACCGATCGGGTAGTGGTGAGCAATTCGTCGACCGAAGCAATATCCATCCCGTCCCTTTCGGATCGCGCGCGGCGGGTCACCACCAGCTGGGCCGTCCGTCCGAAAATACCGCGGCATGCCCGACCGACCCCAACACCGCACTCCCGGCGACGTAAATTGACGCTCGCGTAGACCGACATGGACAGGACGAACCTCTGCCATTAACGTCCTGCCAGTAAGTGAGTGAGCGCCGCGCATGGGAGGTACTGGCGTTGCTTTTCATGCACGAAGTCCACACGGTGCGGGGCCGCGCCGAGGACGAATTCGAGGCCGCATTTCGCGACGGCTGGATGCCCATGCTGGGCGCCGGCGAGGAGGCCCGCCTGCTCTGGTACACCAACCAGGCCCAAGGCAGCGGGCCGGCCTACACCGTGATCACGGTGACGGCGGTGCGCGACGGAGCGGCCTGGGAGCGGTTGACGAAGCGGGTCCAGCAGGGGGATCTGCGGGACTGGATGTATCACACCGACGAACTGCGCCACGGCGTCGATGCCAAGCTGATGGTGCCTCTGCCATGGTCGCCGATGCAGGAGGTGGCATTCGATGAGGTGCCGGTCGACGGGCGCGAACACGACATGAGCCTCTACATGGAAGACACCATGTGGCCCTATGAGGACAAGTTCGAGGAGTACATCGTCCGGTGCGGCGAGGTGTACGCGCGCAGCCTCGAGCAGCCGTCGTCCATGCTGAAGATGGACGCCTCATTCCAGCCGGCGCTCGGCAGCCACCTGCGCCGTGAAGTCATTCTGATGCAACGGATCAGCCGGCCTGAAGCGCTGCTCGACCTGCTCCGAACCCATATACCGGCTGAGTACCGCACACCGGGGACGTGGCTGCATGACGCACTGGACCTGCGCGACCAGTGGACCAGCCGACTGCTGCGCACGTCCATCTGGTCGCCCCTGTACTAAGGATTCATGAATCTCGGGACGATCATCGATGCCGCCGCGGCCGCCGATCCGCAGCGAACAGCACTGATCATCGACGGTCAGCAAATCAGCTACGGGACGCTCGGTGTGGCCGTGCGGCGGTGCGCCGCCGGGCTGGTCGCCGGCGGGGTCAGGGCCGGTGACCGGGTCGCCGTCGTCGACGCGGCGAGCCTGTTGTCCATCGCGTCGCTGCTCGGCGCGGCGCGCATCGGTGCGGCCGCGGCCCTGATGAATCCCGCGTTGACTCCTGCGGAGTTGCGGGCCCTGCTCGAGAACGCCGGTTGCTGCACGGTAGCGGTAGCGGGGGATGCCTTCGTGGACCGGCTCCCGGCGATCGCGACGGCGCTGACGGCCGCCGAGCTCATCGGTCCGGACGTGCCCGGGCCGTCGGACGCTGCCGGGGCCGACGAAGAGGATCGCACGGCGATGGTCCTGTTCACCAGTGGCACAACGGGATTGCCGAAGACGGTCGAAATCGGCAGTCGCCGGCTGGCGGCGCGCCTGAGCAGGACGTCACAGCCCTTCTCGCCGGACAGGCCACCCACTCCGGTGATGATGTGTGTGCCGTACTTTCATGTGGGCGGATCTCTCGGACTACTCGCCAGCCTGTACTCGGGCAACACCTTGGTGGTGCAGAAGCGGTTCGACGCCGGGGAGTGGTTGCGCCTGGTGTCGCAGCATCGGGTGACGGGCATGTTTCTGGTGCCGACGATGCTGCACCGGATTCTGCAGCATCCCGACTTCGCCGACACCGATCTGTCGTCGCTGGCCGGTATCACTTACGGGGCCGCGGCCGCACCCACCGCGTTGATGCGCAAGGCGATCGCCGCGCTTCCACAGGTGGCGTTTACCAATGTGTTCGGCCAAACGGAGACGCTGGGTACCTACGCCAACCTGACGCCGGAGGATCATCACGACCCGGCCCGGGCGGGGTCGGTCGGCCGGCCGCTGCCGGGGGTCGAGGTGCGTGTGGTCGATCCGGCTACCGGCGCCGACGTCGAGCCCGGGGCGGTCGGGGAGTTGTGGGTGAACTCGCCGGTCAACACCGTCGCGGGATGGTTACAGACCGGCGATCTGGGCCGCGTGGATGCCGACGGCTACATCTTTCCGACCGGCAGATTGCGCGACACCATCAACCGCGGCGGTGAGAAGTTCGGCCCCATCGAGGTGGAGGAGGCGTTGCGTTCCCATCCGGCGGTCAACGACGTCGCGGTTGCCGGCGTGGCCGACGACGAACTGGGCCAGCGGGTCGGGGCCGCGATCGTGACCCGGGCGCCGGTGACGCTCGAGGAGTTGCGGGCGCACTGCCGGGACATGATCGCCTACTTCAAGCTGCCGGAACGGGTGGCAATCGTCGACGACATCCCCTACAACGCGACCGGCAAGGTCGACCGCCGCCGGCTGGCGGAGCTGATCGCCGACAGTTCCTAACCGTTGGCCCGCCCCAGGATTCGGGCCGCGTCGCGGACCATTGCGGTCACGATGTCGGCGGCGGGCGGAACGTCGTGGATGAGCCCGACGGCCTCACCGACCAGCACGGTGTCCACGTCGAAGTCCTCGGCGGCCACACCTTCCCGATAGGCAGTGACCGTCTCAGGCAGCTGTGCCAGCAGTTCGTCCTCGCTGCCGTGCCAGCGCTGGATCAGCGCATTGCTCACCAACCGCAGATCGTAGCCGTCAGGCCAATCTCGTTGCCGCACAATGTCAAAGACCCGCGTGCGGATCGTGTCGTCACCGCCTGCGGCGATGGCCCGTTGCTGGGCCTGCGGCGAGACCAGCGCCTCGGTGGCTGCCCAGAACCTGCTACCCACCAGCACGCCGTCGGCGCCGAGCGCCAGGGCCGCGGCCAGGCCGCGACCGTCGGCAACGCCTCCGGCAGCCACCACCAACGTTGCGGCGGCGCGTTCGGCAACCAGGTCGACGACCTCGGGCACCAGCGTGAAGGTCGAGCGGACGCTCATGCCGTGCCCGCCGGCTTCGCCGCCCTGGGCGACGATGATGTCCGCGCCGGCGTCCAGCGCCCGGCGCGCCTGCTCGAGGTTCTGCACCTGGGCGGTCAACGGAACGCCGGCCCGCCGGATGCGGCCCGCGAAGGGCTCGAGGTCGCCGAAAGACAGCATGATCGTCGGCGGTTGCTGCGCCAGGACGGTGTCCAGCAACTCGGGTGTGCGCGCCAGGCTCCAGGTGATGAAGCCGTATCCGACGCGAACACCCTCGGCCTCGGCGACTTGTGCTTGCAACCATGCCGCGTCGCCATACCCGCCGCCGACGAGGCCCAGGCCGCCCGCGGTGGTGACCGCCGCGGCCAACCGGCCGCCCGACACCATGGCCATCGGCGCCAGCAGGATCGGGTGTTCGATGGCAAGGAAATCGGTGAGACGGGTTTTCAGCGTCATGGTTGTGCCTCCGTTGCGAGTTCTCCGGTGAGAAACTGCGCCCGTCCGTGGCCGAAAGACCAGTCCTTGTCTTGGTTTTCAGTGACCGACACGATCAAGTCGGCGGGGTCGAGCCCGCATCGCTCGGCAGGTTCGGACGCCAGAAGCTCATAGAACTTCTGCTTGAGTTCCCGCGGACGGCGCCGGCTCACCATGTGCACTATCACCAGCGACGGGGTGCGGTCGATGCCGAGATCGGTATCCAGCGCCACAATTTCGTGCGCCGGATGGGTGCGCACCACCTGATAGCGGTCGCGCCGGGGCACCCCGAAAGCTTCGACGACTGCGTGGTGAATGCCGTCCAGCAGCGCCCGCACCTCCGATGGTGTGCGGCCCTCGATGAGGTCGATATACAGCAGTGGCATGGTGTCCTCCGTTCTCGTCGCCTAGGTCAACGCCAAGGTAGGCCCCGGCCAATCCGGTCGTGAAATGCTTGTTGCGAAACATCTATGCTTCTCAGGCATGACTGATGTGGCGCGCGGCCGAGTGCACGCGCAGCGCCGTGGCTGCACATTCAGGCCAGCGGCGCCAAGCCGGACCGAACCAGGTCCAGGCTGCTGGCCACCAGCACGCCGAGATCGCCCATGCAGCCATTGCGGCCCCAATTCTCGACTGCCACAACAAGAGCCGCCGCCAGCGTCGCACCCGCCACTTCGGCAACCAGTTCGATATCGGGCACCTCGGGGTGCCGGCCCCGGACGAAATCGGTGAGGACGGCGGCGAATGACGCTTGCACCACCCGCAGATGCCCGGCGATGCGCTCGGCACTGATCAACTGAGTGCGGGCGGTCGCAGCCTGGCGGACCACTTCCAGGTCGTGCGGGAACGCGGCGACACTGGCCAGCACGGCGTCGAACAGCGACTCCGAAGCCGGCCGTTGCGCCAGCGCCTCGGCCAGCCATTCCAGCTGCGACTCGTAGTCCTGGAACAACACCGCCTCTTTGGTCGGGAAATGCCGGAAGAAAGTGCGCTCGGTGACGCCTGCCTCGCGCGCCAACTCCGTCACGGTGACATTCGCAAATCCCTTGCGGGCAAAGCTTTTCAGCGCCGCCCGCCGAAGCGCCTCGTGCGTCGACCGCCGACGAATCTGGTGACCGTTAATCGGTGCGCTCATGTCCACACCGGATGGTAACCGACCAGAACTAGTCAGTGCTGACATCTTCCGATTATGTCAGTACTGACATATTCTTGCCATACGCGTCTCAGCGAGGAGGTCAGGGCGGTGACGGATTACGACGCCATCGTGGTGGGAGCCGGGCACAACGGACTTACCGCCGCAGCGATTCTGCAGCGGGCGGGCCTGCGCACCGTCTGCCTGGAAGCCAATACCTACGCCGGGGGAATGGCGGCAACCGTCGAGTTGATCGACGGCTTCCGGTATGAGATCGCGGGTTCGGTGCAGTTTCCGACGGCGAGCCAGATCACCAAGGATCTTGGCCTGGACGCGCTGCCCACCGTGGAACCCGAGGTGATGTCCACCAACATCGGCGAACACGGGGAAGATCCGATGGTCTTCTACCGCGACCCGATGAAATTGATGACGCACCTGGGGGAGAAGCACGGCTACGAAGCGGTCACCGGAATGGCCGAGCTCATCGGGTGGAGCCAGGGCCCGGCAAAAGCGCTGGGCCGCTTCGATGTTCGGAAACCACCCAAGACTCTCGACGAGATGTACGCCTGCGCGGCCAACCAGGAGGAGCGGCGGGCGATTCACGAGATGCTGTTCGGCTCGGCGATGGACGTCATCGACCGCTACTTGCCGGACAAGGACAAGCACGCGGTGATGCGCGGCATGCTGGCGTTCCTGGCCGTCAACTCCACCTACCGGGGCCCCTATACGCCGGGTAGCGCGACCTGCCTGGCGTTTGCCCTGGCGGTGCCCGACAACAGCACCTCGATGATGACCAAACTCCAGGGCGGCATCGGCGCGCTCACCGAACATCTACGGGAGCTTTTCCTCTCCCACGGCGGCGAAATACGGTTCCGTGCCAAGGTCGAGCAGATACTCGTCGACCATGGCGCGGTGACAGGTGTTCGGCTGCGGGACGGGTCGACGATCACTGCGCCCGTCGTGGTGTCGAACTTGGCGCCCGATCTCACCCTGACCGGGCTGATCGATCCCGAACATGTTCCTGCCGAGCTTATTTCGCGCGTGTCGGGCCGAGATCACCGCGCCTCCTTCATCCAGATGCACTTCGCCCTCGATGGACTACCAGAGTTCGCACCGCCCTATGAGTTGTTGAACGAAGAGGGCATGCAGATGTCGGTCGGCATCTTCGGCTCGCCCGAAGAGCAGCAGCGGCACTGGGAGAACTGTCGTCGCGGTATCGTCCCGGACAACCCGTCGATGGGCCTGCAGATCCCGTCGGTGCACGACCCGGGCCTTGCGCCGCCCGGCAAGCACGCCGCCAGCGCCTACGCGTACGCCTTCCCGGTGGAGGCCGCCCGCGACCAGCACGGGCATCTCAAAAATGAGATGGCGCAACGGGTGATCGACAAGATCAGCAGATTCGCCCCGAATTTCAGGGATATCGTGATCCGCCACATCACGTTCGCGCCGTATCACATGAACACCATGTTCGCGGCCCCGGCGGGGGACTTCTGCCACGGGCTGCTGCACCCGGACCTGATGGGGCCCAACCGTCCCGGGCCGAAGGGGTTTCTGGATCTCCCGCTGCCGATCACCGGGCTCTACCTCGGCGGCGCAGGATGCCACGGTGGACCCGGCATCACCTTCACACCGGGATATAACGCCGCATATCAAGCACTCGAGGACGCGTCGTCAGCCGCCCGACAAGCGAATTAGCCGCCCTTTTTCACCTTGAGAACGCGCTTGCGCAGGCCTTTGGTAGCCGTGTCCATCAGTGCTTTGGCGCCCTGCCTGACAAAGAATCCGGGCACCGGCGCACTCAGGTCGACTGTCAGGTCGAAGCGCACGCGGGTCGAGTCGCCGTCGGGGGTCAGGGTGTAGCGCCCGTCCTGAGCCTTCTGCTGCTTGGCTTCGACCAAGGTCCAGCTCACCCCGTCGTCGTGAACGGTGTAGGCCAACACCTGCTCTTCGGTGAACCCGACGAGTTTGACGACCTGCCGTGACTTGAGGGGGTGACCCTGGTCATCTCGCTCGAGGACTTCAACCGTTTTGTGAACCGACGACCAGTCCGGCAGCGTTTCGATATCGAACAACACATCCATGATCTCGTCAGGCGTCGCCTCGATGACGACCTCACGGGACTCGGTGACAGCCATTCCGCAACCATAACCACGCCGGCGCCGGCTGAAACCATGTGGTGTTACGGAACCAGCACCACCTTGCCGATATTCTCCCGGGCCGCCAGGATCCGATGCGCTTCCGGCGCCTCGGCGAACGGCACCGCCGCGTGCACGATCGGTGACAACGTGCCGTCCCGCAGCGCTTGGCTCAGTGGTGTGATCCAGGGCTCGAGGGTGCCCCGGTCGTCCCACAACTTGAGCATGTTGAGCCCGATGACGGTCTTGGACTCGGACAACTGGTCCATGAGGTTGAACCCACGCAGCATGGCCAGCGCCTGCGGCGCCACCTTGCGCAGCGAGCGCTTCTCACCCTCCTGCATATTCGAAATCCCGTAGCCGACAAGCCGTCCGCCCGGGCGCAGCAGGTGATAGGACCGGCGCAGCGAGGTGCCACCCAGCGCATCCAGGACGATGTCGTACGGTTCCAGGCCCTTCCACCAACCGTCTTTGCGATAGTCGATCGCGCGATCCACCCCGAGTTCTGCCAGCTTCTGGTGCTTGCCCGGCGATGCGGTGCCGTGAATGACGGCGCCGGCGGCCTTGGCAAACTGAATGGCCGCGATGCCGACACCACCGGCGGCGGCATGGATGAGCACCCGCTCGCCGGCGCGCAGCGACCCGTAACCGTGCAGGCCTGCCCACGCGGTCGCATAATTGACCGGTACCGCGGCGCCCTGCTCGAAGCTCACCGCATCGGGCAGCGCCACCGAGTCGGCCGCGGCGACATTGACGATTTCCGCATAGCCGCCGAATCGTGTTCCCGCCAAAACTCTTTCGCCGACGCGGCCGGGATCGACACCGTCGCCGACGGCGCTCACCGTGCCCGACACCTCGTAGCCGACGACCGCGGGGAGCTTGGGCGCGTCAGGATAAAGGCCCACGCGGGCGAGGTGGTCGGCGAAGTTGACCCCGGCGGCCGCAACGTCGACCCGCAGTTGACCCGGTCCCGGCGGGGGCGGATCCGGCCGCTGCTGTACCTGCAGGACCGATGGGTCGCCATGCTTGGTAATGACGACTGCGCGCATTGTGTTCCTCTCGTGGTGGGTTTTCCAACCCCCGGATGGGCTACTCGCTGTCCGTCTTCTCAGCGAGCGCGGCGAGCCGTGCCCGCCAGAACTTTTCGAAGGGATGCAACCAGTCACCGAGTTCGGCCAACGGTTCCGCGGTCAACCGGTAGATGCGGCGGCGACCCTGCGCCTCGTCGGCGACCAGCCCCGCGTCGCGTAACACCTTCAGGTGTTCAGCGACGGCGGGCCGGCTGAGGTCGAAGCGTTCGCTGAGTTCCCCGGCGGATAATGACTGGCAGCTCAGGATCTCAAGAAGCTTGCGCCGCACCGGGTTTGCCAACGCCGTGAAGAGGCGGTCACAGATGCGGTCGGGGTTGGCCACCCGGGAAGAATATGTCGGGGAATCCCGACATGTCAACTTTTCCCGACGCTGCTCGTGGGTCCGGTGGCTACCCTCGCGACCGCCATCTAACGTTCCACACGTGACCGACGACCCGCACGAGGCAGCCGACGACGTACACGGCTGCGTCGTCAAGATCGCCTCTCGGCTGGAGCAACAGATCGATGAGATCGGCTCGAGGATCTACACGACGCTCACTGACGAAATCCCGGAACTGTGCGGCGACGACCGCACGGCCGAGATGCTCGCGGCGAGCGTCCAGGCCAACCTCGAGACGATCGTTCAGGCGCTGCTCCACGACGTCACGGTCGACAGAACCACTGTCCCCTGGGTGGCCGTGGAATACGCCCGCCGGCTCGCCCAGCGCGATGTTCCGCTCAATACCCTGGTGCGCGCCTACCGACTCGGGCAACGTCAGATGACCGAGCTGGTGTTCGCCGAACTACGCGCTCTCCACATAGAACCCACCACGCGGGTCGCGGTGATCGAGGCGATCACCACCGTCGTCTTCAAGTACGTCGACCGGGTGTCCCAGCAGTTGGTCACGGCGTACGAACGCGAACACGTGCAATGGCTGGAAAGTCAGAACAGCATCCGGGCGATGCGGGTACGCGACCTGCTCAGCGATGACACTTCTGTCGACATCGACACCGTCTCTGCCGCAATTGATTACCCCTTGCACGCGCAGCACCTGGCACTCATCGTCTGGCACGCGGCGGACGACGAGCCGGCCCAGCTTCAGCGGTTCACCCGCGGGTTGGCTGCCGCGGTAAACACCTCAGCGAGCCCATTTTTCGTTGCCGTCGACCGGACCATCGCCTGGGTCTGGTTGCCCTTCGGATCCGCGCCCGGTGAGCTCACCGCCCAAGTTCGCGAATACACCGGCGCCCATCCGGAATCGTTGCATATCGCCATGGGCGCGTTGGGTTCCGGCGTTCAGGGGTTCCGGCGCTCGCACCGTCAGGCGCAACGTGCGCGGGCGGCGGCGCCGGCCGGGGACCGGCAACCCCGGGCGTCCAAACGGGTGCTTGTCGCGGCAACCGATCCGGCGGTGATGGCCGCGGCATTGCTGGGTGCCGACATCGGCGAGATCAGTGGTTGGGTGGCCGATGTCCTCGGGGACCTGGCGTCCGACACCGAAGACGACGCGGTCCTGCGGGAGACACTGCGGGTCTTCCTGCACCGCGGCTCGACACACGAGGCCGCGGCACGGGAACTCAACGTCAGCTTCAACGCCCTGCGGAATCGGGTGGAGCGCGCGGTCGCGCGCCGCGGCCGGCCGATCGACGATCGGGCCGATGTCGAACTGGCGTTGTTCGTCTGCCAGTGGTACGGCTCGGCTGTCCTGCGACCGGCCTGATGCACCACAACTGGGAACAACTCGGCGACAGCGTGTATCGCTGTCGGCTGCCGTTCTGTGACGTCACGATCGGCCTGGTCTGCGGGCGCGCCGCGACGCTGCTCGTCGACACCGGCACCACGCTCGAGGAGGCCCGGGCCGTGCAGGCCGACGTACGTCAGCTTGCCGACCGACCGGTGACTCATATCGTGCTGACACACAAGCACTTTGACCACGTTCTGGGTTCTTCTGTGTTCACCGGAGCCCAGATATTTTGTGCGCCCGGGGTTGTCGACTATCTGTCGTCGGCCGCCGATCAGCTGCGCGCCGACGCGTTGGCCTACGGCGCGGATGCAGGTGCGGTCGATCGCGCGATCGCAGCCCTGCGGGTGCCACCGCACGGAATCTCCGACGCGGTTGTCGATCTCGGTGACTGCATGGTCACGATCGCGCACCTCGGCGCGGGCCACACCGGCTCCGACTTGGTCGTGGTGGTTCCCGCCCGCCATTCGGGTGATCCGACCGTGGTGTTCACCGGCGACCTGGTCGAGGAGTCCGCTGACCCGGCGATCGACGCCGATTCCGATGTGGCGGCCTGGCCGGACACCCTGGGCCGGTTGCTGGCGATCGGCGGATCCGATGCCGTATTCGTACCGGGGCATGGAAGCGTGGTCGACGCCGAGTTCGTCCGTCGCCAACAGGATTGGTTGCGAACGAACTCCTGGAGAGCGTGAGTTAACGTGCGGCCGCGGTGCACGCGGCGATGAGCGCATCGGGGTCGGTGACGCTGAGCACCAATACTTTCAAGGTGATCGACTTCCACCAGACATGCGCCGGCACCGGGGGATCGATCGTCAGCTGAACCAGACCCTTGCGCGACCCGTTGACCAGCCATCGGGAGCCCATGACGTGCACTCCGGCGGTGAAAACCCGCTCGTTGGTCGCCTCGGCACTCTTGATCGACGCCAGGGGGATGTCGGCAGTGAATGCCCATCCCATCTTGACGTGGAGCTTGCCGCCCTCGACCCGCAACTCACTGTTCTTGGGGCCGAGTCCGACAGCCACCGCTAACGGGCGATACCACCGGTCAAAGCGCAATTCTGTAGTCACGAGTGTGACGGTACGCCGGTCCGGCCGTCCCGGCGAGGGTTTCCCCTTCAGCCGCTACGCACCACGGCATGGAACACGAAACATTTTGCGCGAGAGGCACTTTAGCCCGTTCAGAGCGGTAGGGACAACCTTCGGGCGCCGAACGCGCCACCCACGCCGGGAGGCGCCGGCTCATTAGCACGCCGCGCTGAACCGATCTAGTAGCCGGGACGCGTTGTCCGGGCCTCGGCCGGTGATTTAGCTCACGCCTCCGGGGCATACACTCACTGCGTCAGGGGAACCGGGGCTTAGGAGGAGCGGAAGGCCATGGCCATCGCTGAAACGGACAATGCGGTCCAATCGCCGTTCGAGCAAGATGTAGCCGCCACCCAGCGGTACTTCGAGAGTTCGCGGTTCAACGGCATCACCCGCCTCTATACCGCTCGACAGGTGGTCGAGCAGCGCGGCACGATCCCCACCGACTACACGGTGGCACGCGAAGCGGCCGGCGCGTTCTACGAGCGCCTCCGCGAGCTGTATGCCGAACAGAAGAGCATCACCACCTTCGGCCCCTACTCGCCGGGCCAGGCCGTGAGCATGAAGCGGATGGGGATCGAGGGGATCTATCTCGGCGGCTGGGCGACCTCCGCCAAGGGATCCACCACCGAGGACCCGGGGCCCGACCTTGCGAGCTATCCGCTCAGCCAGGTGCCCGACGACGCCGCGGTGCTGGTGCGCGCCCTGCTCACCGCTGACCGCAATCAGGAGTACCAGCGGCTCAACATGAGCGAGCGGCAGCGGGCATCGGCCACCCGGCATGACTTCCGGCCGTTCATCATCGCCGATGCCGACACGGGTCACGGCGGTGATCCGCACGTGCGCAACCTGATTCGCCGTTTCGTTGAGGTCGGCGTGCCGGGATACCACATCGAGGACCAGCGCCCGGGCACCAAGAAGTGTGGCCACCAGGGCGGCAAGGTTCTGGTGCCGTCGGATGAGCAGATCAAGCGACTCAATGCCGCTCGCTTCCAACTCGACGTCATGCGGGTGCCCGGCATCATCGTGGCCCGCACCGACGCCGAGGCCGCGAACCTGATCGACAGCCGTGGCGACGAGCGTGACCAGCCGTTCCTGCTGGGCGCCACCAACCTAAGATCCCCTCCTACAAGAGCTGTTTCCTGGCCATGATGCGGCGCTTCTATGACCCGGGCGTCGAGGAGATCAACGGCCACCTGCTGTACGCGCTCAGCGACGGCGAATACGCGGCTGCCACCGCGTGGCTGGAACGCCAGGGCATTCTGGACCTCGTCGCCGACGCCATCAGCAAGTGGCGTGACAACGGGGAACTGTCGATCGACGACGTGTACGACGAGGTCGAGTCGCGGTTCGTCGCCGCCTGGGAGGACGCCGCCGGTGTGATGACCTACGCCCAGGCCGTGGCCGAGAAACTCGAATTCGGGGAGAGCGAGGGCGAACCGTCCGGGATGAGCCCCGCGGAGTGGCGGGCGTTCGCATCCACCGCATCCTTCTACGCTGCGCGCGCAAAGGCCAAAGAACTGGGTGCCGACGCGAGCTGGGATTGCGAACTCGCCAAGACACCGGAGGGCTACTACCAGATCCGCGGCGGCATTCCCTATGCGATCGCTAAATCACTGGCCGCCGCGCCCTTTGCCGACATCCTCTGGATGGAGACCAAGACCGCCGACCTTGCTGACGCGCGCCAGTTCGCCGACGCGATCCATGCCGTGTTCCCCGATCAGATGCTCGCCTACAACCTCTCGCCGTCGTTCAACTGGGACACCACCGGGATGACCGACGACGAGATGCGGCAGTTCCCAATCGAACTCGGCAAGATGGGCTTCGTCTTCAACTTCATCACCTACGGCGGGCACCAGATCGACGGTGTCGCCGCCGAGGAGTTCGCGACCAACCTCAGGCAGGACGGCATGCTGGCGCTGGCTCGTTTGCAGCGCAAGATGCGTCTGGTCGAATCGCCCTACCGCACCCCGCAGACCCTGGTCGGTGGACCTCGCAGTGACGCGGCACTGGCCGCGTCGTCCGGTCGCACGGCGACCACAAAATCCATGGGCAAGGGCTCCACCCAGCACCAGCATCTGGTGCAGACCGAGGTGCCCAAAAAGCTGCTGGAGGAGTGGCTGGCGCTGTGGAGCGAGCACTACCAGCTGGGCGAGAAATTGCGGGTCACGTTGCGGCCCCGCCGCGCCGGCTCGGACGTGCTGGAACTCGGCATCTACGGCGAGGGTGACGAGCAATTGGCCAACGTCGTCGTCGACCCGATCAAGGACCGGCATGGCCGCAGCATCCTGCAGGTGCGCGACCAGAACACGTTCGCCGAAAAGCTGCGGCAGAAGCGGCTGATGACCTTGATCCACCTCTGGCTGGTGCACCGGTTCAAGGCTGACGCGGTGTACTACGTCACGCCGACCGAGGACAACCAGTACCAGACCGAGAAGATGAAGTCGCACGGCATCTTCAGCGAGGTCTACCAGGAGGTCGGGGAGATCATCGTCGCCGACGTGAACAAGCCGCGCATCGAGGAGCTGCTGAACCCGGATCAGGTGGCGCTGCGGAAGTTGGTCCTCAAGGAGGACTGACCCGAGGACTGGCTCCATGTAACGCAATTCGCGCCTGCCGTCAGGACAGGCGCGAATTGCGTTGTTGGGGAAGGGTTTACGTGGTGCCCTTGAAGAACAGGCCCGACAGGTTGTTGCCGACGTTGGCGATGCCCGAGACGAAGCCGCCCAGGGCGAGGTCCAGGGTACCGGTGTTCGCGAAGCCTGAGACCCCGCTGCCGAGGTTGTTGAAGCCCGAGATCAGGCCGCCATAGTTCTGGAAGCCCGAGCCACCCAACAGGCCTGGACCGTTGGAGTTGTACCAACCCGACAGGCCGACGCCGTTGTTGCCGAACCCGGAGTTGCCACCGGCGCCGGAGTTGAAGAAGCCCGACGACGGCCCGATGGTCGAGTTGAGGTAGCCCGGTGCCGGAGGAATGTTGAACTGCGTGATCAACGTACTCGGCAGGTGAATGCTCGGGACGGTGATTGGTGGTGTGTTGAATGCCGCCACACCGATCGGGGGAATATTCAGAGGCGGGGTGGTAAACGCCACGGTGGTGATGTCGGGCAACGTAAAGTTGCTCACACCGATCGGATTGATCGTCAACGGCGGCGTACTGAACGCCGGCGTCTTGATATCCGGCAGCGCAAAGTTGCTCACACCGATCGGATCGATCGTCAACGGCGGCGTACTGAACGCCGGCGTCTTGATATCCGGCAACGCAAAGTTGCTCACACCGATCGGATCGATCGTCAACGGCGGCGTACTGAACGCCGGCGTCTTGATATCCGGCAACGCAAAGTTGCTCACACCGATCGGATCGATCGTCAACGGCGGCGTACTGAACGCCGGCGTCTTGATATCCGGCAACGCAAAGTTGCTCACACCGATCGGATCGATCGTCAACGGCGGCGTACTGAACGCCGGCGTCTTGATATCCGGCAACGCAAAGTTGCTCACACCGATCGGATCGATCGTCAACGGCGGCGTACTGAACGCCGGCGTCTTGATATCCGGCAACATAAAGTTGCTCACACCGATCGGATCGATCGTCAACGGCGGCGTACTGAACGCCGGCGTCTTGATATCCGGCAGCGCAAAGTTGCTCACACCGATCGGATCGATCGTCAACGGCGGCGTGGTGATCGCCGGCGTCGTGATAGCTGGCAGGTCGAACCCGCTGAGGGCAATCGGGTTGATGTGGATGCCCGGAACGTTGATAGTCGGCAGGTTGATCCCCGGGATGTTGATAGGTTCGATTCCGTATGGAACCGCGAAGCCATTGATGTAGCCGCCGCCAATGCTGATGTAAGCGGGCGGCCCGCCCGAACCAGAATTGCTACCGCCATTCGTGGTGCCCCCACCGATCTGGGGGTATACGCCTGCCACGCCGGTTTGCAAGAAAGTGATGTTGTTAGGAATAAAGACGACAATATTGTCGATCTTCGCCGACGGCAGAGAAATAGTGCCGGTGCTAAGAGTTCCAACGATTCTCGGCGTTGTAAACGGAGCAGTTGTTATGCCACTGATCGATATCGGGGGAGTATCTATTGCCGGCAGGTTGAACGCCCCGAGATGGGTTCCGGCCGGAATGGAGATCGACGGCACCGCCAACGATGGGATATTCAATGTCGGCAGATTGAAAGCACCCAACGCCGTCCCCGCCGGAATCGTGATCGACGGCACGTTAATCGGCGGAACGCTCAGCGTCGGCAGGTTGAACGCACCCAACGCCGTGCCCGCCGGAATAGTGATCGACGGCACGTTAATCGGCGGAACCTCAGCGTCGGCAGATTGAACGCACCCAACGCCGTGCCCGCCGGAATCGTGATCGACGGCACGTTAATGCCGGAACGCTCAGCGTCGGCAGATTGAACGCACCCAACGCCGTGCCCGCCGGAATCGTGATCGACGGCACGTTAATCGACGGAACGCTCAGCGTCGGCAGATTGAACGCACCCAACGCCGTCCCCGCCGGAATCGTGATCGACGGCAGGTTAATCGGCGGAACGCTCAGCGTCGGCAGATTGAACGCACCCAACGCCGTCCCCGCCGGAATCGTGATCGACGGCACGTTAATCGGCGGAACGCTCAGCGTCGGCAGATTGAACGCACCCAACGCCGTCCCCGCCGGAATCGTGATCGACGGCACGTTAATCGGCGGAACGCTCAGCGTCGGCAGATTGAACGCACCCAACGCCGTCCCCGCCGGAATCGTGAACGACGGCACTGTTACTGGGGGAATGCTCAGCGCGGGCAGGTCGAAGGCCGGAATCGCTATGCTGGGAATTTCAAGCGGCGGCAGCGTCAAATCGGGCGAGGTGATCGCGATGTGCAGGCTACCCTGGTTCACACCGCGGTAGAAGACGCCGTTGTTCGCCTGGCCCGTGTTGAACAGACCGTTATTCATATCGCCGCCGTTGAAGAGGCCGGTGTTGATATTGCCCGGGTTAAGGAACCCGGTATTGGCTCCGCCGGTGTTAAAACCACCGGTGTTCGAAGCGCCAGCGTTGAAGTTGCCCATGTTGAAGCTGCCGACGTTGAGATTGCCGGTGTTTGCGTCACCCACATTGAAGATGCCGGTGTTGAATGAACCGGCATTGAGGAAGCCGCTGTTGCCTGACCCTGAGCTCCACAACCCGGTGTTGAAACTCCCCGAGTTCCCGATGCCGAAGTTTCCGTTGCCCGAATTGAAGAAGCCGATATTTCCGCTACCCGAGTTGAACAGGCCCACGTTTCCGGTGCCAGAGTTCAGCCCACCGATACCGGTCTGACCGGTGCCGGTCAGGCCGATGCCGATGTTGCCATTACCGCTGTTACCGAACCCGAAATTGCCGATACCGGCGTTGCCGAAGCCGAAGTTGTTGCTGCCGAGGTTGCCCAAGCCGAAGTTGCCGGCGCCCAGGTTGGCGAAACCGAGGTTCGAAGCGCCGGAGTTGCCCCACCCGAAGTTCGAATTCCCGAGGTTGCCGCCGCCGATGTTGTAGTAGCCGGAATTGCCGTTGCCGACGTTTCCGCCACCGATGTTGCCCAGTCCCAAGCTGACGGCAAGCAATCTGTCGGGCGTGACCGCTGGCGTCGCGGCCGCAGCCGGTACGCCCGAGACCGCTCCGGCGATTTGGGCCGGGAGACCAGCAAGGCTCTGCAGCGGCTGGGCAAATGGCTCTAGCGCTGACACCACAGCCGAAGCCCCGGCATGGTAGGCCGCCATCGCCGACACATCCAGCGCCCACATCTCCTCATAGAGCGCCTCGGCACCCGCAATCGCCGGAGCGTTCTGTCCGAAGATGTTCGACATCACCAGTGACACAAACTGATTGCGATTAGCCGCTACCAACTCGGGATGCACCATCGCCAAGCGAACGGCGTCAAACTCAGCCGCCATCGCACCGGCCTGCGTTGCCGACTGCCCGGCCTGCGATGCCGCCGCACCCAACCACCCCGCATACGGCGCCGCCGCCCCCGCCATGGCCGCCGCCGCCGGACCCTGCCACGCCCCATTTACCAGCCCGGAAGTCACCGCTCCGAAAGACTCTGCCGCCGAAGCCAATTCAGTTGCCAAGCCCTCCCAGGCCGCTGCAGCCGCCAACATCGGCTCCGAACCCGCGCCGGCATAGATCAGAGCCGAGTTGATCTCCGGCGGGAAGACCGAAAAATTCATCGTCGCAACCCTTCCTGGGGCACCATCTGTGAAACAACTCCGAAGACCGACATAGGACCGACTCCACGGCCATCGGCAAGTTGACGTAGCGGCCAAGCTACGCGACTGGCCATGGGGTTCACGGCTAGATTTATCTAAACGTTATCTAAGCGTTATTGAAACGTGATCATAATCGACCGAAATTGTTGAATTCCTTTACAACGGATATGCGGAGCAGCTGTTGCGGCTCGGATGTAAACCTGACGATGGTCCCGAATGTACGGAGTCGCCTAGCCACCAACGGAATTGGGCGAAGGATAGGGCGAGCTTGTGGCGGCAAGGAATTGATCTTGTTCGCCAATCGCGTCCACTCCGCCCGTCAGCAACATAACATTCGGCGTGGCGTACTGAACATAAATTCAATAGTGTTGGGCACTTTTGTGTGGCAGCCGACCACGGTCCCCATGCAGGGTGGCACCTAAGCCGAAAACCCTTGCCGCCCCGGCGAAGGCGCGCAGTTCCCGGGCGATGTCGGGGCCGACCGGCTGGTACCCCAGTTCGGTGACTTCCAACTCGGCCCAACTCGCGACCTTCGCCGAAACTTGTTGCGCCGTGCCGGTTAACGCCATCTGGTTGGCTAACCTCAGAAACTCGTCCAAGAACCGCGCGTCGATCATGTTCGGCCGCATCGCATGACCCTCGTGGATCCCCAGGCGCCGCATCGCGGCGGAGTAGGTCTCGACCGGCACAGAACACTCCGTCACCCACGGCTACGGCCAAACCTTTCGGGCCGTCGACGCCGATCAGGATCGGCACATCGATGGGCCGCGCCGCTCCGCAGCCGGTGTCGACTCCGACCGCCACCCGGCCGGGAGCCTGATGCACGAGCTCGGGATCGCGGCGGCGTTGAATATCGGATGCCAGAGGCTGGGGACGAGGACCCCCGGCCCGAGGCCGATCCGGTTGGTGCGTTCTGCGCACCGGCTCAGCACCATCCACACCTCGGTCACCGCTTCCACCAGCTCCACATGCGAAGGAGTGTCAGATGCCAGCGCACGAGAGATGTCCCATCCTCGATTGCGGACCAGTTTCCACCCGCAAGTTAGGGGGTATGTGACCCCAGCACACCTGAGGGGCAGATTGGAGATTGGGAGTCTGATGAGATCTGAAGCCAGGACGGCCTTCGCATTATTCGGCGGTGGCGCCATGCTTGTCATGGCCGTCGCCTGCGGCGGCGGAGACAAAAAGGGACCGAGCAGCAGCACTACCCCGACGACAACGCAGACGACAGTCTCGAGCGCTGTCCCGTCCAGCGGTGCGGCCCCCTCGGAAACCCAACCCGGTGGCGCACCCGGACCGAGTGGCACCGGCGGGCCAAATGGCGGAGGCGGCAGCGTTCCGGGCGGGCCCACCGGCGGCGGCGGACCGGCGGCGGAGGCGGCAGCGTCCGGGCGGCCCGACCGGCGGCGGCGGACCCGGCGGCGGAGGCGGCACCATTCCCGGCGTCGGCGGTGGCGGCGGCGGACCGGGTGGTGGAAGCGGATGCGTCGGCAACGTCTGCGGCAGCATTCCGTGATGTCACGCCATAACTGAACGTTTCCAGACGAGGACCGGGGCCAACCCGGTCCTCGTTTGTTATTCGGCGGCCCCACACACCGCCCGACTCCTCAGCCCGCCGTTCCGGCGCGCATCGTCGTCGAGCTAGGGTTCGGACAGCGCTGATCGCAAGGGAGCCCCAATGGCGAAGCTCAGGTTCGGATATTTCATCGCCCCGTTTCACCGCGCCGGCACCAACCCGACGCTCGCCCTGCAACGTGACCTCGAGTTCGTCGAGCATCTCGACGCTCTTGGTTTCGACGAGGCGTGGATTGGCGAGCATCACTCGGCGGGCAGCGAGATCATCAGTTCACCGGAGGTGTTCATCGGTGCGGCGGCCCAGCGCGCCAAGCGAATTCGGTTCGGCACCGGCGTGGTTTCGCTGTCCTACCATAACCCGCTATGGGTCGCCGACCGGCTGATGTTGCTCGATCACCTCACGCACGGCCGCATCATCGGTGGGGTCGGGCCGGGCTCGCTGCCCACCGACTCATCGATGATCGGGCTCACTCCCACCGACACGCGCGAGTTGCTCGAAACCAACCTGGACATCGTCGTCCGCTTGTTGGCCGGGGAGACGGTCTCCGCCAAGACCGCCACCCACCAGCTCTATGACGCGAAATTGCAGCTCGCGCCGTATTCCGACGGAGGCATTCCGCTGGCGGTTGCGGCCGTCGCGTCACCGACCGGTGCGCGACTGGCCGGCAAGCACGGCATCGGCCTGCTCTCCATCGGCGCGACGCTGACGATCGAGGGCTTCGATGCGCTGGCCTACCACTGGGGCATCGTCGAGGAGCGGGCCAAAGCCTTCGGCACCCGGGTCGATCGCAGCAACTGGAGCCTGGTCGGACCCATGCACATCGCCGAGACCGACGAGCAGGCCCGCGCCGACGTGAAATTCGGGATCGAGCCCTGGTTCCGGTATTTCCAGAAGGTCGCCGCCTTCCCGCAGATGACGATGCCGGGGGACCGGCTCGACGAGATGATCGACATGATCAACGACAACGGCGCCGGAGTCATCGGCACGCCTGAGCGCGCCCGCGAACAGGTGCAGCGGTTGTGGGATCAGTCAGGCGGTTTCGGCTGCATGCTGCAGATGGGCCACGAGTGGGCCAATCCGGCCGCGACCAGACGGTCCGCCGAACTGTTCGCCGCCGAAGTGATGCCGCACTTCCAAGGGCAGGCGCAGCCGACTGTGGACGCCGCGACGCGCGCCAGCCAGATGCGGGACGACTTGGCTGCGACCCAACTGCAGGCCATCGAGCACATGACGAAGAAGTACGAAAGTGAAAAACTGGCGTGAATGCCCCTGGTCGAAGGCCCTAAGGGTTTTCCGTGGCCAAGGGGTTGGGGGTGACCGGATTCGTCACACCGGGAAGGTGCCCGGGCCAATCCGGCAGCCCGGCATTCGGTTCAGACGCAGGCGCAACATCGATCGGAATACATTTTTTCGGCGTGAGCCCGCTCTTCCACGCGCCCGGCGGGTTGGGCGCGGCCGACAGCGAGCCGTCGGGGCAGCGGAACGAACACGAACCCTCCAGCCCCCCCAGCGGAGTGATGACCTGGGCGCTGAACATGAAGATGTTGACGCCGCCGATACCCTGCACGGCACCGCCGCCGTACTCGCAGTGCCAGCGGCTGCCGTTCTCCTCCACCGGGAAGTCGCACCAGTAGTGGTAGGCCCCCATCTCCATGCCCGATCCCCCCACCCCGGGGTAGTCGCACAACCCGGGGGCGGGCAGGTTTCCGCCTACGTCCGCCTGCGCCACGGGAACACTCAGACCCAGGCACGCGGTGGCCACTATGCCGAGAGCAGCGAATCTCTTCATTCGTTCACCTCTTCAAAGCGACCGAAGTGCACAACCGCATCATGGGCAATTGCCCGGTCAGGCAAACCAACCACCACGCCCTTCCTCATTCGCCTCTCGGGCAGCAACGCGAAAATGCCGGCTTCTGTGCGGTTCCAATAGTTTGATCGCTTCGGCCACGTGCAGCGTTACAAAGAACTACCAGGACGGGCGAGCATTGCAGATAACTTTCGCCGCGTTCGCCGCTGGTGCCTTATTCGCATTCGGCCACACCGTTGCGCCCGCAAGTCCGATCCCGGCTCAGTACGCCTGACGGATGTGACCGTCGCACTATCACTGACCCCACCGAACCTGGGCGGTCGCGGTGGCCTGGCTACTGATGACGGCGATGACCAAGCGCTGCAACGGGAGTTGCAGGCTCAGGCGAACATCCCGTAGCCGACCGGCGGACCGATCGGACGCCAAACGCGTTGCGCGAGAACGCTATCGGGCAGTCCCTGCCTCGCGTTCGGCAGCGGTCACCAGCTTGCCGGCGAAGAACTTGACCGCACCGCCCATCGCTGCCCGGACGACCGGGCCGGTGCCGCGAGCCTTCTCGGTGAACGATCCGCTCCAGCGAATGTCGGTTCCCCCCGACGCGGTCGGGGTGAGGACCACCTCGGCGTGGTAGTCATCGGCGGGCTGTGGCGAGCCGACCAGCTTGTAGGCGTGCCGGCGATCCTGTTCGTATTCGACCGTCTCTTCCTGCACGAAGACCGGCCACATTCCCAGCTTGCGGACCGCACCGACTCCGCCGGGGGCCGGGTCACCCTGGCGCACCCAACTCGACGAGACGACGATCGGCTTCGCCCAGGACGACCAGTTACCACCATCGGCCACCAGCCGGAAGACTGTCGCGGCGGGCGCGCTGGTGGTCTTGTTGACCTCGAACGTGAACTTGCGACCCGACATGCGTGACTCCCACCGTGACGACTGCCCGAGACTGTGCTGCCGGGTACCCTACCGGGCCGGAATACTTCGACCCCGCCGGGGATCTGACCGGCGAAAATGATTCCGCGCAGCCGCCGGCAGAGGCATACTCTCCGTGTGCCAAACGCCGACAGCGTATCCGTTCCACCCACACCCACCAAGGCTGATGTCGCAGCGGCGCTGAACCTGATCAAGCCGCTGCGAAGAGCTGATCAAGCCCAAGGTCTACGGCATCGACAACGTTCCCACCGAGCGCGCGCTACTGGTGGGCAACCACAACACGCTCGGCATGGTCGACGCTCCGTTGCTGGCCGCCGAACTGTGGGAGCGGGGGAGGATGGTCCGATCCCTGGGCGACCATGCGCACTTCAAGGTTCCCGGCTGGGGCGATGCGCTGACCCGCATGGGCGTCGTGGACGGCACCCGCGACAACGCAGCCGAGTTGATGCGGCGCGGCGAACTGGTGATGGTGTTCCCCGGTGGCGGCCGCGAGGTCAACAAGCGCAAGAACGAGCAATACAAATTGGTATGGAAGAACCGGCTCGGCTTCGCGCGCTTGGCAATTCAATACGAATACCCGATCGTCCCGTTTGCTTCGGTGGGCGCCGAACACGGTATCGACATTGTTCTGGACAACGAGTCCCCGTTGCTGGCGCCGATGAAATTCCTGGCTGAGAAGATACTCGGCACGCCCGACGCCCCACCGCTGGTACGCGGTGTCGGGTTGACCCCGGTGCCCAGGCCCGAGCGCCAGTACTACTGGTTCGGCGAGCCGATCGACACCACAGAATTCAACGGCCAGGAAGCCAACGACAGCGCCGCACGCAAGGTGCGTGAGCGCACCGCCGCGGCCGTCGAGCACGGCATCGAGTTGATGCTCGCCGAGCGCGAAGCCGACCCGAACCGATCACTGGTCGGACGGTTGCTGCGCTCCGACAGTTAACCGTCCTTCGGACAGTCGCAGCCAGCGATCGAGGTTCAGCTCGTCCAGGAACTGCTGGTCGTGGCTGACGACGACGAAGGCTCCCTGATAGGCGGCCAACGCGCTCTGCAACTGGGCGGTGCTGGGCAGGTCGAGGTTGTTGGTGGGCTCGTCCAGCAACAGCAGCTGCGGCGCCGGTTCGGCACTGAGCAGACAGGCCAGGGTGGCTCGCAACCGTTCGCCGCCGGACAGTGTCGACACCGCTTGGTGAGCGCGCGCCCCGGGGAACAAAAAGCGCGCCAGCCGCGTCATCCGGTCGGCCTGCGGCAGGTGGGGCGCGAACCCGGCGAGGTTGTCGGCCACCGACAGTTGCGGGTCGAGCAAGTCAAGCCGTTGCGACAGGTAGGCGATTCGTCCGCGTGCGCGATAAGCGCCCTCCGCCGGGATCTGGCCGCTGATCGCGCGCATCAGGGTGGACTTGCCGGCGCCGTTGGGTCCGGTCAATGCGATGCGTTCCGGACCCCGGATGGTGAGGTCGATGCCGTGGCCGGCGAACAGCGGTGCACCGGCCCGGTGAAGCTGGATGCCGGCTCCGGTGAAGATGGTCCGACCGGCCGGCACCCTGGTATCCGGCAGATCGACCACAATCCGCGGCTGCTCACGCAGTGCGCGGCCGGCCTGATCGACGCGGACGCCGGCCACCTCAACACGCGCCGCGTGCATTTGATCAGACTTCCCGGCGGATTCCTGGGCGCTGCTCTCGCGCTTGTCCAGCAACGCTTTGGGCAGCCCCAGGTTCTGCCGGTTGCGCACCGCGGTACCGGTGCGTCGTGCGGCACGTTCGCGGGCTTTCTGCCGATCTCGCTGCTGGCGCTTGAGGTCCACTTCGGCGCTGCGCAGCTGCTGTTCGGCGACGTCCTGCTCGCGCCGCAGGGCCTGCTGGTAGAACGAGTAACTTCCTCCGTAGCAACGGATTTCGTGCGCGGACAGCTCCGCGATGCGGTCCATTCGCTCCAGCAGCAGCCGGTCGTGGCTCGCCACGACCAAACAACCCAGGTAGTCGTCGAGCACGTCATAGAGCCGGCGGCGACTGTCGGCGTCCAGGTTATTGGTGGGTTCATCCAGCAGCAGCACGTCGGGCCGCTGCAACAGCTGGGCCGCCAAGCCCAGCGCCACGATCTCCCCACCGGAAACACTGTCCAGCCGTCGGTCCAGCGCAATGTGCCCCAGCCCGAGGCGATCCAGCTCGGCGGACACCCGTTCGGCCACGTTCCAGTCGTCGCCGATGGCGGCGAAGACTTCGTCACGAACGTCGCCGGCCTCCAGCGCCGCCAACGCAGCCAGCGCGGGAGCGACACCGAGAACTTCTGCCACCGTGACATCCGGGGAGTAGGGCAGCTGCTGGGGAAGGTAGCCGAGCACACCCTGCACCGACACGCCACCACCGTCCGGGCGATAGCGGCCTGCGATCAACTCGAGCAGCGTGGTCTTTCCCGCACCGTTGGGTGCGACGACACCGGTGCGACCGGCATCGAAGACGAACGAGAGATCCTCGAAGACACGGGTGCCGTCCGGCCAGGAGAACGACAGATTCGAACACGACACGGATGCATCGGACATGGGCAAGTCCTCATATGGCGGAAGGAATTCGGCAACGGAATGCGAGCCAAGGCTCACGCTGAGATGTCGTTGCTCCCGTCCATGGCTGCATTCCTAACAAATCGGGCCCATGGCGTGCAATCGATTTTCTGGCGGGTGACAGCGCGAACATCTCCTCCCTCGCCAGCGGCATGCTGGATCACGATGGCGCGTGGGGCGGGTCTTGGATGTAGCGACGCGAGACAAAAATTGTCATTCCCGTGCGCCGGGTGCCACCAAGGCTGCAATCATGCACGGTATGGCGAAACCGACCGTCCTCACCACCGACAATGGCCTCCCGTCCGGCGTGCAGGGGGCCTGCGATTCGCACTTCCTGAATGTCATTCGCGCGTTCGCCGGGCTCTACCCCGGGAAGCTGTTCGGGGGCGGCGGTCTTTCGGTGTACATCGACGGTAAACCGGTCGTCGACGTCTGGACCGGCTATTCCGACCGCAAGGGCGAAGTGCCCTGGACCGAAGACACCGGCGCCATGGTGTTCTCCGCTACAAAAGGGTTGGCGGCCACCGTCATTCACTTACTTGTCGACCGCGGGCTGCTGGCCTACGACACCCCGGTCGCCGAGTACTGGCCGGAGTTCGGCGCCAACGGCAAGTCCGAGATCACGGTCAGCGACGTGCTGCGGCATCGCGCCGGCTTGTCCCACCTCAAGGGCGTGGACAAACACACCATCATGGATCACCACCAGATGGAGCAGCGGCTGGCCGCTGCCCCGGTCGACCGTGCTCACGGCAAGACGGCTTACCACGCGATCACCTACGGATGGCTGCTCTCCGGGCTGGCCCGCGCCGTCACAGGTAAAGGCATGCGCGAATTGTTCCGCGAAGAGCTCGCCCGCCCGCTGAACACCGACGGACTGCACCTGGGCCGACCACCCGCCGATTCCCCGACCACGGCGGCGCAGACGCTGTTGCCACAAGCGAAGATCCCTACGCCGCTGCTGGACTTCATCGCACCGAAGGTGGCCGGGCTGTCGTTCTCCGGGCTGCTCGGCTCGATCTACTTCCCAGGCATCATGTCGATGCTGCAGGACGACATGCCGTTCCTGGACGGTGAACTCCCGGCGGTCAACGGCGTGGTGACGGCGCGGGCGCTGGCCAAGACCTATGCCGTGCTGGCGAACAACGGTGTCATCGACGACACGCAGCTGCTGTCGTCGGAGGCGGTGGCCGGCATGAAAGGCAAAGCCGAACTGTGGCCGGATCTGAATCTGGGTTTGCCCTTCACTTACCACCAGGGTTACCAATCATCGCCGGTGCCAGGGTTTTTGGAGGGTTATGGGCACATCGGGCTGGGCGGAACGGTCGGCTGGGCGGATCCGGAGTCCGGCAGCTCGTTCGGCTACGTACACAACCGCCTGTTGACGCTACTGCTGTTCGACGTCGGCTCGTTCGCGGGATTGGCCCCGCTGCTGACCAGCGCCGTCAATGCAGCGAAAAAGGACGGCCCGCTGGAGGTGCCGCATTTCGGTGCGCCGTACCAGGAGTCAAGCGAGCACGAGTCGGCCGCCGGCGAGTAGCGCGGCGCCTCTCGGCTCCCTGGCCGCCGAAGGTGCGCAAATGTATGCCGACACCAACGTAAGACAGATTTTGTCAAGGGTTGGGGGGCCGTGGCCGTCCTCGTCTCTACGTAGCTCATCAAGCGGGCTTCGGGGTCCCGACAGCGTTCAACCGAGTTTGGTGAGGACGGTGGGGCCTGCTCGGGGTGTCGTACGAGGTGGTCCTCTACGCCGTGTGGAGCTTGGTCCCAACCTGGCGTGGTGGTTATGCGGCGGGTGTGAGCAGGTCCGGATTGCCGGCCTGGGCGGGATCCCAGGCGATGCGGCGGGTGGTGATGACGTGTATCCAGCGCAGCAGTGCCGCCGCGAGGGCGGCGCGGGCTTGGCCGTCGTTGAGTCGGTTGGTTTCTCGCGTGGTCAGGTGGCGGTAGCGTGCGGCCATGACGGGGTTGTTCAGTAGTGCACCCCAGACCGCACGCCATGCCGCCAGCCGTAATCCGGGACGGCCACGACCAGAGATGCGTGATCGTCCAGTGGTGGTGCCACTGGCGTTCTCCCGGGGGCATAGTCCGGCATGCTTGACCAGCGCCCGCGGGCTGCTGAACCGGGTGGGATCGCCGGTTTCAGCCAAAATTGCCGCGGCGCCCACCGCAGACACGCCCGGAATGCTGGCCATGAGGTCGGCCAGGCCGACCTCGCTGAGTACGCCGACCATGCACGCCTCTACCTCGTTGAGCTGTGCCTTGGTACGGCGCCAATCGGCAAGCACCCACCGGGCACGTTCCAGCGCGCCCACGCGCTGAATACGGACACCAGCGGGATGGCTCAACGCGGTGTAAATCGCATCAGCGATGGGTCGCCACAGCCGTTGCCCACCCCAGAGGGGCAGTTCGCGGCGCACCGCGGCGTGAAACCGTTCACGACCACCACGGATCAAACGTGCGGGGTCACCGGCGCACCGTTTTAACACGATTGCTACAGCTGCACACCAGGTCGGTGAATGAAAGGGTTGTTTGGCCGCATCCAACACCGCCGGCCAGGCGCAGTCGAACAGGTCATTTATTTGCTGGCGGTATCGCGTTGTGGCAGTGATCAATTCGTTACGGCGCGCCCCCAGCTGACGTAACCGCGCCCAGGTGACATCAGCGCGCTCGGGAACATAACAATGCAGCTGCGCCACCAGTCGCGCGATCAGGACGGCATCTTTGTCATCGGTCTTGTCGCGGGTGTAGTCCTCACGCTCTCGAGCCCGGCCCACCAGAAGAGGCTGGACGCACACCAACGTCAGGTCCTCTTGCGCGGCGAGTTGATCCAGCACCCGCCAGCGATGCCCGGTCGGTTCGCACCCCACCGTCACATCAGTAAAACCATGCCTGCGCGCGATCCCTCGTGCCCATTGCAACACCGGAGCCAACTGCCATGTTTTGGCCTTCAACCGCTGTCGCGCCAGCACCTGTGAATCGTGATCGCAGACCACCACGGCCTGTTTCTCGTCGGCCAGATCGATCCCGACGATCGCATGGTCGAGGGGCACTAGCCCGCGCAATTGAGATATCCGGTTATTGCGCCGCTTGTCCCCGCGCCCTAAAGCACTACCCTGAACCACGACGTCCTCCTCGCTGTTGTGGGACACCAAGCCCGTCAACGACAGCAGGGGGACGTCGCTCATTTCGTCAACAACACGCTCCATACCTCAGTTACTACGCCGGTAGCGCTGGCATTTTGCGCACCCTCGCGCTGGAAGGCGGCAACTCAGATCAGATGCGGGGCGATGGGGACCACCCCACGGATGGAAACGTTCCTAAGCCTCCAGTCGGGCCCGAACCGTGTTGAGCCGCCGGCGCAACTCGACTTCACTGATGATGCCGCGGGCCAGCAGCGAGTAGGCCAGGGCGACAAGCTGGTTCTCCGGGTAGGGCAAGCCGGCGTAACGGGTCGCCGAAAGTACGTCTTCCTCATCACGGCGTTCTTGGAACGTCAACGGCGACCGTCCGTCTGGGCAACACGTCCGGTCGAGCACGTCGCACAGGCCGTCCAAGCTGGTTTTCCATGGCGGCAGCGGGTTTTCGACACCGTACTTCGCTGCCATCACAGGCCAGGTCTGGTCATGCTCCACGATGTCGTTGAGCACGACGAAATCACCTGTGGTATAGAGATTTTCGTCTGCCATGGAGTCAGGACTCGACTGGGCGGATGGCCGGACGGACCAGCGGCGTGACAGTGGTGGTCACCCCCGCCTTGGGTAGCGCGACGCCGATGAGGCAGTCGCGGGTAACGATCTCGGCGAGCTGGTCCTCGGACCAGCCGTCGGTGCCCTCCGGGCGCATCGGCATGACCATGAAGCGGTGCTTCTGGTTCGAGTCCTCCACGCGCACCTCGACGTCGTCGGGCAGCGTGAGACCGAACTCGGAAAGCACCTGCCGGGGCCAGCGCACGACACGACGACGGTAGTTGGGAGTCCGGTACCACTCGGGGGAGTTGCCCAGGATCGGGCGCGGGTAGCAGGAGCACAGCGCGCAGACGATCACGTGGTGCACCTTGGGCGTGTCCGCAAGGATCTTGAACGCCACAAAGTCACTGGGGGTACCGAATCCGGTTGGGTCCAGCCAGTCGACACCGACTTCCTTGGCCGCGGCGACCGCGTCGGTCACCGCTAGCTCCTTGAAAGCGGGGTCCAGCCACGCTCTGGCCACCAGCCGGGCGGCGGGTGTGGATCCGATGTGCTCGGCGTACTCGGTGAAGACGCGATGTTCCTGCGCGGTGAACAAGCCCTTCTCGATACACAATTCGCGCAGCGCGATCTCCAGAACTTCGAAGTCGGTGATCTCATCGACCATCGGCTTTACCGTCCGCTCGTGGTCGTGGTCGTGGTCGTGGTCGTGATCAGGCATGATGGATCGCGTTCCTCTCAACCCACGGCTTCCAGCCAGCGCTCTGGGATCTCGGTCTGCAGAGTGTCGGTCTGCGGCCCCGTGTAGTTGTCCCACAACTGTGACTGGTTGAACCGCACGATGTAGAACCATTCGGGCTTGGCATCCTCGCGGTCCCAGGCCTCGTCCTCGGGAGCCGGGCTCTCGTAGGTGACCTCAGCGATAGTCCCTTCCGCGCCGCGCACGTACTCCGGCGTGCGGGTGTAGAACATCGCCGGCAACTCCCGCACCCTGACCCGGTCCCCGACGTCGAACTTCGCCTTGCCGGCCTCGCCGGCGAAGCGCTGCGGATCGCCGATGCCGACGGCGGCGAGGTGATGTTTGTTGCGTTCGACGTTCGAGCCATCCCCTTCAAACTTCGGCTGCGCCTCCGGCCGCCGACCCTGCAACCCACCGGCATACCGCTCCTGCACCTCCGCCAACCGAGCCGTCAGCTCGCCCCAGCTGATGTGCTTCTTTTCCATAAGCAAGCGCCCGACCGACCACAGCCATCGGCTGTAGTAGGGCAGACCCAGGTAGATCGCGCGCCCCACATCAACGTTGCCCAGCCGGCGCCGCTCCTCAGATACCCAGATGCCGCGCCAGCCGAGAACTTCGCAGAGCACATAGGTCATCAGCTCCCACTGCTCCTCCTCCTTGTTCTCGTACAAGTGCGGACAGTCAAGCTCGCCGCCGACGTCGTGGCTGGTCTTCATGTACGCCAACCAGTGATCGTGGGTGATCTCGTCCGGCGCCGGCCATTCCGAAACCTCGGGATAGATCGTTTTGAGCCGAGAAACCAGCGCGAGCTGTGCGGCGCGCTCCGATGCGGTACTCACGGGCATCTCCTTCCGCGTGGCATCTTCCACATGGATGGGAGGGCTAAAATTACCACTTCTCAGACCCGCCGGTCAGGTGTAAAACCGAAATATTCCAAGCGATTTCGCTTTGGAGAATGAAAACGCACCATTACGAAACATTTCCCGGCCATCCGGCAAGGCGGAGTTCTGTCGCTGGACCCCGCCCGAAGGTGGCCAGAACCACACTCGTGCTTGTCCGGAGGGACGACCGGCGGTTTATACAATGCGCGCATGGATGGCGGTGTCGGGTCGGAGCCTGCGGTCAGTGATGGGCTGCTGCAGATCGAGGATTGCCTGGACGCTGACGGCAACATCGAGTTGCCGCCGGACACCACGCTGATCTCGTTGATCGACCGCAACATCAGGCATCTCGGTGACACCATCGCTTTCCGCTTTCTGAACTACGGCGGCTCGGACGAAGGACATGCCGACGAGGTCACCTGGGCCCAATTCGGGATCCGCTTGCGCGCCGTCGCCGCGCACGTGCAGCAACTCGCAGGCCCCGGCGACCGGGTTGCGATCCTGGCGCCCCAGAGCATCGACTGGGTCGTCGGCTATTACGCGGCGATCAAGGCCGGCACCATTGCCGTCCCGTTGTTCGCACCCGAACTGCCCGGCCACGCCGAGCGTCTCGAAACGGCGCTGCGTGACTCGCAACCTACGGTCATCCTCACCACGGCGGCTGCCAAGGACGCCATCGAAGAGTTCCTGGCGGAGTTCCTGGAACAGCTCCCGCAACTACACAAACCGCACGTCCTGGTGATCGACCAGATTCCCGACGAGGCGCAACACCTGTTCACGCCCGTGCAGCTGGACATGGACGCCGTTGCCTACCTGCAGTACACCTCCGGTGCAACCCGGCCCCCCATCGGTGTGGAGATCAGTCACCGGGCGGTCGCCACCAACCTGACGCAGATGATCCTGTCGATCGATCTGCTGAACCGGAATACTCACGGCGTCAGCTGGTTGCCGCTCTACCACGACATGGGCCTTTCGATGATCGGCTTCCCAGCGGTGTACGGCGGTCACACCACCCTGATGTCGCCGACGGCGTTCGTGCGTCGCCCGCTGCGCTGGATCCAGGCATTGTCGGAGAGTTCGCGAATCGGCCAAGTGGTCACCGCCGCACCGAACTTCGCCTACGAGTGGGCGGCACAGCGCGGACTACCCGCGGCCGGCGACGACATTGACCTCTCCAATGTCGTCCTCATCATCGGTTCCGAGCCGGTCAGCATCGATGCGGTGACGAACTTCAATAAAGCTTTCGCGCCCTACGCACTACCGCGCACGGCATTCAAGCCGTCCTACGGTATCGCCGAGGCGACGCTGATGATCGCCACCATCGACCATGCCGCCGAGACGTCGGTCATCTACCTCGACCGCGAACAACTGGGCGCCGGTCGCGCAGTTCCCGTTGCGGCCGATGCGCCCAATGCCGTCGCGCAGGTCTCGTGCGGTCAGGTGGCCCGCAGCTTGTGGGCGGTGATCGTGGACCCCGAGAGCGGTGCCGAATTGCCCGACGGTCACATCGGCGAACCCTGGTTGCAGGGCAACAACGTGGGACGCGGCTACTGGGGCCGACCGGAGGAGACGCAGCTGACGTTCGGCGCCAAGTTAAGCGCGACCCTCGACGAAGGCAGCCACGCCGCCGGCGCCATCATCGACGGCAACTGGCTGCGAACCCGCGACCTGGCCGTTTACCTCGACGGCGAGCTTTATGTCACCGGCCGGATCGCCGACCTGGTGACCATCGACGGAAAGAACCACTATCCGCAGGACATCGAGGCCACCGTCGCTGAGGCGTCGCCGCTGGTCCGCCGCGGATACGTGACAGCATTCGCAGGGCCCGACGGTCTGGTCGTCATCGCTGAGCGCGCCGCCGGTACCAGCCGCGCCGACCCGCAGCCCGCGATCGACGCCATCCGCGGGGCAGTGCTCGCCCGACACGGGCTGCCCGTCGCCGACGTGCGTTTCCTGCCGGCCGGTGCCATTCCGCGCACCACCAGCGGCAAGCTGGCGCGGGTGGCGTGCCGCGCCGAATACCTCGACGGCCAATTCGGCCCGCACAAGCCGCCGGCATAGGAAGATCGCTGCACGCCTCCAAAACGAGGAGGTAACAAGGAGGCACAGTGGTCGACCTGCCGCGGACAACCGAACCATTTGCCGGCGTGATCAATCCGTCGGTAGCCGATTCCACCCCGGTCAAACCGGCCATCACCTACCCACCCGAAGGCGCTCCCAACGTCGTCGTAGTCCTGCTCGACGATGTCGGGTTCGGGGCGGCAGCCACGTTCGGCGGGCCGGTCCCGACGCCTGCCCTCGACCGTGTTTCCCGAACCGGCTTGCGCTACAACCAGTTTCACACCACGGCGCTGTGCTCGCCGACCCGCGCCGCGTTGCTGACCGGACGCAACCATCACAGCGCGCACATGGGCACCATCTGCGAAATCGCTTACGGTTTCCCGGGTTACGACAGCGTGCTACCGCAAAGCACCGCCACCATCGCGGAGATCCTGCGAATGAACGGCTACAACACCGCGTTGTTCGGCAAGGCACACTTCACCCCGACCTGGGAGCTGGGCCCCACCGGACCATACGACCGCTGGCCCACCGGGCTGGGCTTCGAACGCTTCTACGGCTTCCTGGGCGGCGATGCCTCGCAGTACGAACCGGCACTGTTCGACCAGACCACACCCGTCGAGCCCTATCGCGGCCGCGACGACTACCACCTCACCGAAGATCTCGCCGACCGCGCGATCGACTGGATTCAGCTGCAACAGACCTCGGCTCCCGGTAAACCGTTCTTCCTCTACTTCGCTCCGGGAGCCACGCACAGTCCCCACCAGGTGTGGCCGGAATGGTCGGACAGGTTCGCCGGCCAGTTCGACGACGGTTGGGATGCGTTGCGCGAGAGCATCTATGAGCGACAGATCGAGCTGGGCATCATTCCGGCCGGCACCCGGCTGACGCCGAGACCGGAACAGATACCGGCATGGGCGGACTACGACGACCGCTACAAGCCGGTAGCCCGGCGTCTGATGGAGGTCTACGCCGGCTTCCTGGCCCACACCGATGCGCAGATCGGCCGGGTCATCGACGCCATCGACGATTTGGGGCAGTGGGACAACACGCTGTTCATCTATATCTGCGGTGACAACGGCGCATCGGCGGAAGGGACGATACACGGCGCCTGGAGTTCGCCCTCGTTCCAGAACGGTCTGCCCGAGGATCCCGAATGGCTGCTTGCTCATCTCGATGACTTCGGGACGGCGCGGTGCGAGAACCACTACAACGTGGGTTGGGCCTGGGCGCTCGATGCTCCGTTCCAGTGGATGAAGCAGGTGGCCTCCCACTTCGGCGGCACCCGCAACGGGTTTGCCATCTCGTGGCCGCGCGGGATCGCGGCGGCCGGGGAACAGCGCGGCCAGTTCCACCACGTCATCGACGTCATGCCGACGATCTTGGAGGCTGCCGGCATCGAGATGCCGGCGCGCGTCAACGGTGTCGAACAGAAGCCGGTCGAAGGGGTCAGCATGCACTACTCGTTCGATCACCCCGATGCTCAAAGCCGCAGAACCACACAGTATTTCGAAATATTCGGCAATCGCGCGATATACCACGAGGGCTGGATCGCGTCGTGTTTTCATGGTCGGCTGCCTTGGGTGCGCACCGCCAGTCATCCATTCGGCGACACCGAACGCTGGGAGCTCTACCACCTCGCCGACGACTTCAGCCAGGGTGTCGATCTTGCCGAGCGGTACCCGGCGAAACTGGCGGAATTGCAGGCGGTCTTCGACGCCGAGGCCCGCAAGTACGACGTGTACCCGCTCAGCGACGCCACATTGGCCCGAGCGTTGCCGGTCAACCGGCCGAACCTGCTGGGCGACCGCACTTCTGCCACGTATTACCCGAGTCACGTGCGCATCCCCGAGACGGCGACGCTGACCTACACCAGCACCTCGTTTCGACTGCGGGCACACTTGGTGATCCCGGCGGGCGGGGCACAGGGAGTGGTCATCTGCGTCGGTGGGGCCATGGCCGGCTGGAGCCTGTATCTGCAGTACGGCGTTCCGATGTTCACCTACAACTATCTCGGGCATGAGCTCAGCACGGTGACTGCTATCGACCCACTACCGGAAGGCCCTGCCACCGTGGGCGTTTCGTTCGACTACGACGGCGGGGGACTGGGCAAGGGGGCAACGGTTTCGCTGCTGATCGACGATCACACCGTGGCAAGTGGCCGCATCGAGCGCACCGTCCCGTTCCGCTTCTCGATGAGCGGCGAGACGCTGGACGTCGGAATCGATACCGGTTCGCCAGTGGCGCCGTACGGGCAGGGTTTTCGGTTCACCGGCCGTATCGACCGAATCGAGGCCACCGTTGACCCTCAGCCCGCCGACCTGGCGGCGGCGTTAGCCGAGGCGGAGATGCGTTCGGCGATGGGTTCGCAATAACCGTGTGGAGCAGCCTTGTCCCGCTGATTCTGGGTAGCGCACTGGAACCGATTGAAATCATGATCACGATCATGTTGCTGGGCACGCCCTCGCACCTTCGGGCCGCCACCGCCTGGATCTCCGGTCATGTCGGCACGCGGCTGTTTCAGGGGCTCATCTTCGGCACCATCCTGCATTGGGGAGCCCGGAGCGGCGACTCGAAACACTCATATCACTGGGTCGTGTCGACCGTTCTACTGATTGTCGCCCTGCTCTTTCTGGTCACCGCAGCCCGAGAACTGCTCAGCGACGACGATCCCAATGCGCCACCACCGAAATGGATGGCAACGCTGATGTCGGCGACGCCCACCAAGGCCTTCTTCATCGGTGCGGGTGTCATCACGGTGTCGGTGAAGGCATGGGTCTTTACCTTGGCGGCGATCGGCGTGATCGGCAATGCGGGGCTGGGGCGGGCCGCCAATATGGCGTCTTACGTCGCCTTCGTACTGCTTGCCGCCAGCGTGAACCTGATCATCATCGGCGCGGCCGCAGTATTCGGAGATCGGTCACGCGCCGTGCTGGACCGTGTGCTGCGCTGGCTGCAGGACAAGAACCGCCCTATCGTGGTCGTCGTCGGACTGGTTTTCGGGGTCTGGTTCGGCCTGAAAGCGCTGCGCGGCTTCGGGATTCTGTAGACCAGCCCGAATCAGCGCACTCCCGTACGCCCGCCGACCCGGATCGCGGATTCGACGTCGTCGGCGCTGATCTCTTTGGTGCAGAAGAACCAGTCTTCGCACTCGATGCCCTCGGCCCGGCCCTCCATGCGCTCCGCGGCGGTGCCGCACGAACCTGCGGGCGGCACAATCACCCGGTCGCCAGGACGCCAGTCGGCCGGCGTCGCGACATGAAAGTGATCGGCCGTCTGCAACGCCTTGATCACGCGCAGCAGCTCGTCGAAGTTGCGACCCAGGCTCAGCGGATAGTAGATGACGGCGCGAATCTTGCCTTCGGGGTCGATGACGAAGACCGCGCGCACCGCCTTGGTGGAGTCCTCACCCGGCATGATCATCCCGTACTTCTTTGCGACCTCCATCGAGACGTCCTCGATGAGTGGGAAGGTGACCTCCACGTCGTGCATACCGCGGAAGGTGATCTTTTCCTTGATCGTTCGTAACCAGGCGATGTGGCTGTAGAGCCCGTCCACCGACAATCCCACCAGCTCGGTGTTGTAGGCCGCGAACTGCTGTTGCATCGAGGCGAAGGTGATGAATTCGCTGGTGCATACCGGCGTGAAGTCAGCTGGATGGGAGAAGAAGATGACCCACTTGCCGGCGTAGTCGGCCGGGAAGTTGATCGACCCTTGGGTGGTTACGGCGGTGAATTCCGGCGCCGGGTCCCCGATGCGCGGCATACCTACCTGCGAGGGGGAGGTCTCGGTAGTGGTCATGCGTGATCCCTTCAGTTCGTCTAGGGCCATTTCACAGGCCACAGAGCCTGTGGGCTAGGGACTAACGCCCCCTGACGTGGGGCCAACGGTCGTCTGACGCAGGTGTATGACGGTGAGCCGTCGAGGTCAGGGGCTCGTCGCCTGGTTGATGATGAGTGGCGGCGGCCCAGCTCCCGCATGGGGATCGGCTTGAGTCTTGTAGAACGACGGCAGAGTGCCGGCGCCGGCCTCGAACCGGGTGACATATTCGGCATCGAATGTCACCTGATACCACTGGATTCCGAGCGACGCAGAGACATCCGGGTCGTTCGTCGTGGCGCTGGCGACCGCGGTGACGCGTACGCACTTCACATGCTGACGCATGGTCGAGGAGAAGCCGGCGAGGCCGTCCGCGTCCAGCTCCGGTGCCGTCGCGCCATACACGGCACGCACTTGCCGACCCAGATACCCCCACGCCGTGAGGTAATCCTTGCTGTTCACCGCCGCGAAGTAATCCACCAGCACCTGCTGGCCCTTACCTACCGGCCGAGCGTCGGGCTGCCCGTTGGCGCATGCCGAATCGGCGGCAGCCTGTCCGCCCGGCGCGAGCATGAACCCGGCCAGCGCCAGCACCCCAAGCTGGTGTCGCCAATCCCGCGACAAACGAATACCCGCCCACATATGGATGACTTTGGCCTCTTATCCGCCAGTGTCAAGGGCGGGACCATGGCGACAACCCAACATCGAGGAGCGCACCATGATCGACCACGAACTTGACACGGCCCATTCCGTCCTGCTGGTGCGACCGGAGTCTGCGCTCGCCAAGGACGATTTCGTTCAACTCGCAAAGGTCATCGATCCCCAGATCGAGGCGAACGGAGACCTCAATGGCCTGATCATCAGCGCTCCGACATTTCCGGGATGGGACAGTTTCGGGGCCATGGTCACTCACTTCCGCTTCGTTCGAGATCATCAGAAGCACATCAAGAAGGTCGCGGTGGTGACCGACTCGCACCTTGGAGATCTGGCCGAGCATCTGGCCTCACACTTCGTGTCAGCCAAGATTCGCCACTTTCCCGCCGACCAGCAGGACCAAGCACGGCAGTGGATTGTCGATGGCGCGTAATGTCCTGCGCTGCAATGCCGCACACAGCCAGTCGAGCCGGCGTGTCACCATGGTGCGGTGACCGTCATACCTGACCTGCCGGGTACCGGGGCCGAGAAGGACCCGGCCCTGGCCGGGTACCCGGTGACGCCGCCGCCACTGCCGCGTCCAGTCACCTTCGACCAGCACTGGAGTGACCTGACCTTCGTGCATTGGCCGGTGGTGCCGGAGAGTATCGCGCACCTGTACCCGCCCGGCACCCGTCCCGATGTCTTCGCCGACGGAACCACCTACGGAACCAGCTATGTGGGGCTTATTCCGTTCGCGATGTCCTACACCAAAGTCGGTACCGCAGTGCCGCTTCCGTATTTCGGCCGCTTCCTGGAGACGAATGTCCGGCTCTACTCGGTCGACGACGCCGGCCGCCACGGCGTGTTGTTCCGGTCCCTGGAAACGGCCCGGCTGGCCGTCGTACCCGTCACAAGGATCGGGCTCGGTGTCCCGTACACCTGGGCGAAGATGCGGATGACACGGTCCGGGCGCCAGATCACCTACCACAGTGTGCGGCGCTGGCCCGAGCGCGGATTGCGCAGCCTGATGACGGTCACCGTCGGTGAAGTCGTCGAGCCGACACCGCTGGAAGTTTGGCTCACCGCCCGGTGGGGTGCACACACCCGTAAGGCGGGCCGCACCTGGTGGGTCCCGAACGAACACGATGAATGGTCCTTGCAGGCAGCCGAAATCTCGGAACTGCATGACGAACTGGTGGACGCGGCGGGGATACAGCCTGCCGGAAACCGGCTGCGCGCACTGTATTCCGCCGGTATGCAAACCTATTTCGGTAGGCCCTGCCTGGTTCAGTAGGCTCGGGCCGAGTGTGAAATCGACGACACGGCACGCCGCGGTGGCGTCGTAGAATTCACTTTCGCGGCCGGCTACCTCGCGGCTGACTCACTCAGGGCAGGCAGTATCCGCCGTCGATCACCAGGTCCGAACCGGTCATGTAGCTGGAAGCCGCACTGGCCAGGTACAGGTACAGGCCGTTGAGCTCTTCCGGGCGCCCGATGCGGCCCATCGGAATCTTCGGCTCCCACAGCCGGTGGTATTCGGCGAGGGGTTCGACGAGTTCGGTCATGATGTAGCCGGGGCTGATGCTGTTGACCCGGATGTTGTGCGGCGCAAACTCCACCGCCATCGCCTTGGTCAGGTGAATCACCGCCGCCTTGGACGTGCAGTAGTGACCCACCTCCTGCGGGATGTTGATGATATGTCCGGACATTGACGCGGTGGTGATGATGGATCCGCCCCGGCCCTGTGCGACCATCGCCCTGGCGGCTGCCTGCGCGGTGAGGAAGACGCCGGTCACGTTGGTGTTCTGAATGCGCTCGAACTCTTCCAGCGACATGTCCAACATCGGGGTCACCGAGACGATGCCCGCGTTGCACACCGCGACGTCGATTCCGCCCAACTCCGCGGTCATCCGGTCGACCATGGCGGTCACCTGGTCTTGCCGGGTCACGTCACACGCTATGGGCACGGCCTTGCCGCCGGCCGCTGCGATCTCCGCGGCGAGCGCCTCCAGTGCATCGAAATTCCTTGCCGCAATGGCTATTTCGGCACCGGCCTCGACGTAGGCCAGGGCCACCTTCTTGCCGATGCCGCTGGATGCCCCGGTCACCAGTGCCTTTTTGCCGCGCAAGTCGAACAGATCCAACACGCTCATACCTCTAGTGTGTCCGGTATGGGCAAGTTCGCCAAAGCAGAGATCGAAGAGGCCGTCCGGCACTACACCACCGTCGTCGAGGGATGTAGCGCTTCGGGCGACTGGCGCCCCTTCGCCGACCTGTTCACCGAGGACGTCGTTTACACCGAGCACCACTACGGAGTTTTTCACGGCCGCGAGGAGGTGCGGCAGTGGATCGTCGACGTCATGGCGCCGTTCCCGCACATGCGGTTCCCGTCTGACTGGACCGCTTATGACGAAGACAACGACGCCGTCGTCATCATGATCAAGAACCTGCTCGAACACCCGACCGATCCCGACGGGGAGCCGTTCTGGTTCCCCAACTGGACTCGGCTGACCTACGCCGGTGACGGTCTGTTCTCCAGCGAAGAGGACATCTATAACCCCAACCGCGACGCGCCGCGCGTGGTCGGAGCGTGGATGCAGGCCGGCGGCAAGCTCGCCACCGACAAGATCCCCGGACCCAAGAGCTAAACCGGCGAGTTCAGCGGCTGCCGCTTGCGCCGACGGGAGCGCGCCGCCGACAGCGCCTGCTGCCAGGCCAGCAGCGTGGTGGCCTTCACATTGGCCGGCTTGAGGCTGTCCTTGGACAGCAGTGCGGTAGCGGCGGCTTTCGTCGTCGCCGACGCCTTCGACATGTGACCCGAGTCGAACGGGGGCTGCGGGTCGTACTCGATGGCCAGTTGGATCGCTTTCGCGCGGCCTTCACCACCGAGCTGCGCGGCCAACCACAACGCCAGGTCGAGTCCGGCGGAGACCCCGGCGCTGGTGATGATGTTGTCCTCGTGCACGATCCGCTGGTCGCCGACCGGAGTGACGCCGAATGCTTTCAGCGCCGGAAGGGCAATCCAGTGCGAGGTGGCGCGCTTGTCCCGCAGCAGGCCGGCGGCCGCCAGAATCACCGAGCCGGAACACACCGAGGCGGTCCAGGTGGCACTCTGATGGGCCTGCCGCAGCCAGTCGAGCAGCTTCTCGTCGCGTGCATGCACCGGAGTCGCCGGTCCGCCAGGCACGAGAATCACGTCGGGGGAAGGGGTTTCGGCCAGTGAATGGGTGGCTCCCAGGATGAGCACCCCGGAGTCGGCGGTGATCGGTCCGACTTCATGCCAGACGAAGCGTACGTCGGCGTCCGGCAACTGGCGCAGCACCTCGTAGGGGCCGATCATGTCCAACGCGGTGAAACCCGGGTAGGCCACGAATGCGATCTGCGTCATAGCGGTCTTCCTTTCTAGGCGAATGCCTTGCGGTACTGGTCGGGTGGGATGCCCACCCGGCGAATGAAGTTGCGCCGCATGGTTTCCGCGGTGCCGAAGCCGCAGCGGGAGGCGATGGCCACCACGGTGTCGTCGGTCTCTTCCAGTTGGCGGCGTGCGGCTTCGGTGCGTACGCGCTCGACGTACTGGCCGGGCGCCTCGCCGACCTCCTCGGTGAAGATCCGGGTGAAATGTCGCGGACTCATCGCGGCACGCCGCGCCAGTTCGTCGATGCTGTGCGCGCCGCCGGGTTCGGCCTCGATCGCTTCCTGCACATCGCGGATCGACGGTCTTTTCGCGCGCGGCATCCACACGGGGGCGGCGAACTGGGTCTGTCCGCCCGGGCGACGCAGATAGAGCACCAGCCATCGGGCGACCGTTTGCGCCACCTCGGTGCCATGGTCGTCCTCGACCAGCGACAGCGCGAGATCGATTCCGGATGCCACGCCGGCGGCTGTCCAGACCTGGTCGGAGCTGCGAATGAAAATCGGGTCCGGATCGACCTCGACCTCGGGGAACTCATCGGCCAGTTGCTCGGCGAAGGCCCAGTGCGTGGTGGCCCGGTGCCCGTCCAGTAACCCCGCCTCGGCAGCCAGAAACGCACCGGTGCAGACGGTGACGACGCGGCGGGCCGTTCCGGCGATCGCCTTGATCCAATCCAGGAACTCGACGTCCGACCGCGCGGCGTCGACACCGAATCCTCCTGGCAGAACAACGGTGTCGACGCGTTCGCTCGGATCGGGCAGCGGTGCGGCGGTGAAACCCAGACCGGTCGCGGTGGTGACGGGTTGCCCGCCGCGGGCGACCACGATCACCTCGTAGCCGCCCCCGGTCAGCAGTGCAGCACCGGTGAAGACTTCGTAGGGTCCTACCAGGTCGAGTGCCTGGACCCCGGGAAAGCCGGCGATGACCACTTTGCGAGCCATACCGACAGTGTTGGCCACGCCAGGCCATGTCGTCTACGCCAGGTACCCCACGAATTAGGACATCGGACCTGACCGCAGGCGACTTCGACCGCCTTGGCAGACTGTGGCTATGGCACAGATAACTTTGCGCGGAAATGCGATCAACACCGTCGGCGAGCTTCCGGCCGTTGGATCTCCGGCCCCTGCCTTCACCATGACCGGCGGCGATCTGGGCCCGTTCAGCAGCGACCAGTTGCGCGGTAAGGCGGTGCTGCTGAACATCTTTCCGTCCATCGACACCCCCGTGTGTGCAGCCAGTGTGCGGACCTTCAGCGAACGCGTCGCCGGAAGCGGTGCGTCAGTGGTGTGCGTGTCCAATGATCTGCCGTTCGCGCAGAAGCGGTTCTGCGGCGCAGAAGGCATCGAGAACGTCAGCGTGGCGTCGGCGTTCCGCGACAGCTTCGGTGCGGACTACGGCGTCACGATGGCTGACGGTCCGATGGCCGGCCTGTTGGCTCGTGCGGTCGTCGTGATCGGCGCCGACGGCAATGTCGCGCACACGGAGCTGGTGCCCGAGATCGCGCAGGAACCCGACTACGACGCGGCGATGGCCGCGCTGGGGTAGCTACCGCCCCGGGACGATGACGGGCACGGCCACCGCATCTGCGGCGCGTGGCGCAAGAGGCGGATGGGCCCCGCACCGGGCAGCCCGCCAGCATGAATGCTGCCATGACTGTCATCAGAGTCCCAGCACCGCGCGCACCGCCCGCACCCTGCTCCTGTCGCTCATCGCCTGCTCCCGTCTAGCCGCCGAACGACTGATCCGCAGACATTATCGCGGCCGCGAGCTGTTGGGAATAGTTGATATAGAAAATCCAGAAAAGCTGACGTGCAATTTATTCCGAAAACTCGCGGTCAAGTGCAGGTAAGCACACGTCTGCTCGAAAGTCCTTTTCAACCAGCGTCTTTCAGGCCGACAACGGCTTCGAGTGGCGATTGTCAACTATTTCTACAGAGACCCGAATAAACGTCCGCTTTCGGCGCGAATGTCGATTTTTCGGACCTTACCCGTGGCTGTCATCGGGAAATTCGTCGACGATCTGGACATAGCGGGGGATTTTGTAGTGCGCAGATTCGACCCGCGCAGAACTCACGCACCCCGTCCGTGCTCAGCGTCGTCCGCCCCGGCCGCATCTTGATCCACGCACAGACCTCCTCGCCGTACTTGTCGTCGGGAACGCCGACCACGTGCACGTCGTCGATGTCCGGGTGGGTGTGCAGGAAGTCCTCGATCTCGCGCGGAGACAGATTCTCGCCACCGCGGATGATCATGTCCTTGATCCGCCCGATCACCACGCAGTAGCCGTCGTCACGCATGACCGCCAGGTCGCCGGTGTGCATCCACCCGTCGTCGTCGATCACCTCGCGGGTCCGTTCATCCTCGCGCCAGTAGCCCAGCATCACCGAGTAGGCGCGGGTGCACAGCTCGCCGGATTGACCGCGCGGCACGGTCTGGCCGGTCTCCGGGTCGACGACCTTCACCTCGACGTGCGGATGCGCCCGCCCCACCGTCGCGGTGCGGCGCTCCAGGTCGTCGTCGATCAGCGTCTGACAGGACACCGGCGAGGTTTCGGTCATGCCATAGGCGATCGACACCTCGCGACATGTGCAGCTCCTCGACGCAGCGCTTCATGACCTCCACCGGGCACGAGGCGCCCGCCATGATCCCGGTCCGCAGCGACGACACGTCCCGCTCAGCCAAATCGGGATGCACGAGCATGGCGATGAACATCGTCGGCACGCCATAGACAGCGGTGCAACGCTCCATTTCGACGGCCGCCAACGTCGCGGCCGGATCGAAACCCGGTGCCGGAATCACCATGGTGGCGCCGTGGGTGGTGCAGCCCAGATTGCCCATCACCATGCCGAAGCAGTGGTAGAACGGCACCGGGATGCACAGCCGGTCCCCGGACCGCAGGCCGATGAGTTCGGTGACGAAGAATCCGTTGTTGAGGATGTTGCGGTGTGAGAGGGTGGCTCCCTTGGGCGAACCCGTTGTGCCCGAGGTGTATTGGATGTTGATCGGATCCGACGGCCGCAGTGCGGCCGCCCTGGCGCGTAGCTGCTCGCCGGAGACCCGAGCGGCACGTTGCCGCAGTCGCTGCCAGTCAGCGGTACCCAGGAACACGACCTGCCGCAAATCCGTTGCCTCGGACCGTACTTCGTCGACCATGCGCCGATAGTCGGAGCTCTTGAAGGTGGTCACCGAGAACAGCAGCCGGGTGCCCGAGTGTCGCAACACATGGGATAACTCGTGGCTGCGGTACGCCGGATTGATCGCCACCAGAATGGCGCCGATCTTGGCCGTGGCGAATTGAACGATCGTCCATTCCGGGCAGTTGGGCGACCAGACGCCCACCCGGTCCCCGCGCTGGATACCGCTGCCGATCAAAGCGGCTGCCAGACAATCGATCTCAGTGTTCAATTCGGCATAGGTCCACCGCCGGCCGCCGGCCACGTCGACCAGCGCTTCGACATCGGGGTACGCCAGCGCGGCGCGCTCGAAGTTCATCCCGACCGTTTCGTCCAGCAGGGGAGTGTCGACCCGACCCGCCTCGTATGAGTCACCGTCCTCGCGGCGCGGCGCGGTCACCGGGACGGGCCGATCCAGTCGACAAAAGCGACGTCGGCGGGCCGGACGCAGGCGTGTCGAGCCAGGATGTCACTCGGCGTTATGCCGGTGGGGGCCGAAGAACTCATCGCCGATCAGATGCCGGCACGATCGGCGAGCAGTGCCCGATGCTGCGTGCTGCTGCCGAAAATCACCGCGGTGGTCTTGGCGCGGCGGAAGTACAGATGCATGTTGTGCTCCCAGGTGAAGGCGATTCCACCATGGATCTGGATAGCCGATCCGGCGCACAGCACGAAGGTGTCGGCGGCCTGCGCCTTGGCCAATGGCGCGGTGATATGCAGCTCGCGCCCGTCGGCCGCGCTGAGCGCGGCAAACATCACCGCGGCCCGGGTCGCATCGATCTCGATCATCATGTCGGCACACGCATGCTTGACCGCCTGGAAGGAGCCGATCGGCCGGTCGAATTGCCTTCGGTTCCAGGCGTATTCGACCGCCAGGTCAAGACATGCCTCGGCGCCGCCCAGCATCTCGGCGGCCAACAGCACCCGGGCCACGTCCAGCACCCGGTCGAGATCTTCGGGCGGAACCGGCGGTCAGGGCTTCGGCCGGAACCCGGTCGAGTCGCACCCTGGCCACCGGACGGGTGATGTCGAACGAGGGCAGTCGCGTCGACCGTCACCCCCGGCGTGTCAGCCAACACGACGTGCAGCACAACCCGGTCGTCCACCAGCGCCGGAACGACGATCAGGTCAGCGACGTGGCCGTGCAGCACGGGGCTGCACTCGCCGGTCAGCCTGGTCACGCCGCCGCCACGTTCGGCTCGTACGGTTGCCAGGGCGGGGTCGGCGATATCGTGCCCGCCGGCCGCCAGCGTTCCGACTTGTTCGCCGGTGAGCAGGCCGGCCAGCAGCGTTTTTCGCTGTTCTTCATCGCCCATCCGGAGCACGGCCTCGATCGCGAACATCGTCGCCGCGAAAGGAACTGGTGTCAGCGTCCTGCCGAGCTCGCCGAACGCGATCGCCGTCTCGACCAAGGTGGCACCCACCCCACCGTATTCCGACGGCGTGTGCAGCGCGGGCAGCTCGAACTCGCCACACAACCGCTTCCACACCCGCCTGTCGTGGCCGTCGGCCGCGGCCACCTCACGCATCCGCGACGGTGGCGCCTGGTCGCGAAGAAAGCTGCGCAGTGATGCGCGGAAGTCGTCTTGTTCGGTGCTGTAACGAAAGTCCATATCAGTTCTTCGCGTCGGCCCGGGCGTCCCGGCGTGGTTCCTTGGGCAGACCGAGCAGTTGCTCGCCGATGACGTTGCGCTGGATCTGCGAGCTGCCCGCGTAGATCGTCGCGGCCCGGGCGTAGAGCAGCTCATCCATCCAGCAGGACGCGGTGTTGGGCGTGCCGGCCTCGGGCACCAGCCGGGCTCCGCCGTTCCCGGCGCCCTCCGGGCCGAGCGCGTCGAGTCCCAGGATCTCGACGGCAAGTTCGGTGTAGCGGCGGAAGTACTCGCTCCAGATCACCTTGCTGATCGCGGCCTCGGCGCCGGGCCGCTGCGCCGTTCAGCGACAGGGTGAGGCCCCGATAGCCCCGATACCGCATGATCTGGACGCGGGAATAGCACCACGCCAACTCATCCCGGATGCGCGGTTCGGTGTGCACGCCGCGGTCGGCGGCGAGTTCGCATAGCCGCTCCAGGTCGCGGCCGAATTCGATTGCCGCCCGTGATGATCTGCGATCCACGTTCGAAACCGAGCAGGGTCATCGCGGTGGGCCATCCGTTGCCGAGCCCGCCGACGACGTTGGCGCGGCGGTGCGGGCATCGGTGAGGAAGACCTCACTGAACGACGAGTGTCCGGCCGCATTGACGATGGGCCGGACCACGACGCCCGGGCTGGTCCATGGGCACCAGCAGCAACGACAGGCCCTTGATGTTTGGGGACGCTCGGGTCGGTGCGTGCCAGCAGGAAAATCCAGTTCGCGGTCGGCCCGGCCGAGGTCCAGATCTTCTGGCCGTTGATCACCCACTCGTCGCCGTCGAGCACCGCCCTGGTCCGCACGGCCGCCAGGTCCGACCGGCATCGGGCTCGGAGAAGCCCTGGCACCAACGGTCTTCGCCGCGACAGGATGCGCGGCAGGAAATGGGCCTTCTGTTCCGGGGATCCCAGGGCGATCAGGGTGTTGCCCAACAGATCGATGCCGAGCAGGTCGTTCTCGTCACGCTCGGGTGCGCCGGCGCGGGCGAATTCCTCGGCCAGCACCACTTGCTCGATAGGGGACAGGCCACCGCCGCCGTACTCTTTCGGCCAGGACACCGCGACCAGTCCGCTGGCGGCCAGCGACTCGCCGCCACTGCCGGGCGAACTCTTCCCGCTCGTCCGGTGGCAGCGCCCCGGGCCCGGACCAGCCGTCGGGCAGGTGCTCGGGAGAAACAGCGCGGATCCGGTCGCGAAACGCTTCCGCCTCGGGTGGGTAGGCGACATCCACCGCCGGTCCCGGCCTCAGGGCCGCCGCTTGGTCGCGGGCAGGATCTCCGGCGCGGCGCGCCAGTCGTCGAGTCCGTACTCGACCGTGCCGTAGGACAGCTTGCCGCCGGTGACTTCACCCCAGTGGGCGTGGTTGAGCTGGTGGATCTTGAAGCACCCGTCCAGTGCGGTGGCGAAGCCCATGGCGTCGACGGTCTGGTTCACCGACTCCTTGATCAGCAGCGCCGCCATGGTCGGCACTTTCGCGATCCGGCGAGCGAATTCGATTGTGCTGCTCGCCAATTCGTCGGCGGGGAAGACCTTGCTCACCATCCCGAGCGCGTGGGCTTCGTCGGCACCGATCGAGTCGCCGGTGAGCAGCAGTTCCTTGGCCTTGCGCGGCCCGAACTCCCACGGGTGGCCGAAGTACTCGACCCCGCACATGCCGAGCCGGGTGCCCGACGACGTCGGCGAACACGGTGTCCTCACTGGCGACGATCAGATCGCAGCACCACGCCAGCATCAGACCGGCCGACAGCACCGTGCCGTGCACCTGGGCGATGGTGATCTTGCGCAGGTTCCGCCATCTCTTGGTGTTCTCGAAGTAGTAGTGCCACTCCTGCCGGTTGCGCGACTCCACCCCGCCGAAGGTTCCGCCGTTGCACTGGTAGGTGGGGTGCTGGTCCGGGCCCGGGTGCGCGCTCCCGCACGTCGTCGGAGGAGCCCAGGTCGTGGCCCGCGGAGAACGCGGGACCCGCAGCCCGCAGGATCACCACCCGCACCGTGTCGTCGGTTTCGGCGAGTTCGAAGGCGGCACCCAGCTCGACCAGCATCCCGCGGTTCTGCGCGTTGCGCTGCTTCGGGCGGTCGAGGGTGATCGCCGCGATCCGACCGTCGTCGATGGTCTCGTACCGGATGAACTCGAAATCCGACACCGAACGCTGTCCGTTGGCCCGGTGATCGACCGGACCGACTCCGGTGACGTTCATGGCGGCTCCTTGCTGCTCACTGCGCGCTGAACGGGTGACGTGTGCGAGGTTACGCGGCGATCCCGCAGTATGTCCATAGCCAGTACGCGGCCATTACTGATCGCATCCACACAAAATGCCAAGCAAATAGGCACTTGTGCGCAGCCAAGTATCTTGGTAGTACTGTGATATACCAAGTGAAGACGACATCACAGCGCGCCGGACGCCCGGCCGGGACACGACCAAGAAGGGTTACAGATGGAGATCGGAATATTCCTCATGCCGGCCCATCCACCGGAGCGCACTCTGTACGACGCGACCCAGTGGGACCTCGACATCATCGAGTTGGCCGACCAGCTGGGTTACGTGGAGGCCTGGGTCGGGGAGCACTTCACCGTGCCGTGGGAGCCGATCTGCGCGCCCGACCTGCTGCTGGCGCAGGCGCTGCTACGCACCAAGAACATCAAGCTCGCGCCCGGCGCGCACCTGCTGCCGTATCACCACCCGGTCGAATTAGCGCACCGCGTAGCCTATTTCGACCATCTCGCGCAAGGCCGCTTCATGCTCGGCGTCGGCGCCAGCGGCATCCCCGGCGACTGGGCGCTCTACGATGTCGACGGCAAGAACGGCGAGCACCGGGAGATGACCCGTGAAGCGCTCGAGATCATGTTGCGCATCTGGACCGAGGACGAGCCCTGGGAGCATCGCGGAAAGTACTGGAACGCCAACGGAATTGCGCCGATGTTCGAGGGCCTGATGAAGCGTCACATCAAGCCGTTCCAGAAGCCGCACCCGCCGATCGGTGTCACCGGGTTCAGCGCCGGCTCAGAGACGCTCAAGCTGGCCGGCGAACGCGGTTATCTACCAATGAGTCTGGACCTGAACGCGGAATACGTCGCCACGCACTGGGATGCGGTGCTGGAAGGGGCCGAACGCAGCGGCCGCACGCCGGATCGCCGCGACTGGCGACTGGTGCGCGAGGTGCTGGTGGCCGAAACCGATGAACAGGCGTTCCGCTACGCCGTCGACGGCGCGATGGGCCGCGCCATCCGCGAGTACGTGCTGCCGACGTTCCGCATGTTCGGCATGACCAAGTTCTACAAGCACAACCCGTCGGTGCCCGACGACGACGTGACACCGGAATACCTCGCCGAGAACACCTTCGTGGTCGGCTCGGTGGAAACGGTCGTGGACAAACTCGAGGCCACCTACGACCAGGTCGGCGGATTCGGCCACCTGCTGGTGCTCGGATTCGACTATCGGCGACAACCCGGGCCCGTGGAAAGAGTCGATGCGCCTGCTGGCCGAGGAAGTCATGCCCAGACTCAACGCCCGTCATCGCCGCGAAGCCCAATAACCCAACGAACCGGTCGCCTTGATCGTCTGACGGCCCGAAGCGGCGAGAAAGGGGCATCGAGATGTCGGTCGTCAGGTCACCGTCAACTATTCGGACGGAACACACAAGACGATGCCGGTGCGGCAGGACCAGTCCGATGCTGGATGCCGCCGAGGAACACGGCGTCGCCATCGTCAACGAATGCCAAAGCGGAATCTGCGGCACCTGCGTGGCCACCTGCCCCCGGGTCAGTACGAGATGGGGCGCACCGAAGGCCTGTCCGACGTGGAGCGGGCGGCACGAAAGATTCTCACCTGCCAGACCTTCGCCGAGTCGGACTGTCGGATCGAATTGCAGTATCCGGCCGACGACAACGCGGCACTGCTGGTCGCCGGCGAGGGTGTGGTGACCGGCGTCGACCTGGTGTCGGCGAGCACCGCCATTCTGCGGGTTGATGTTTCGGGCGATGGCGCCGCTGAAATACCAGGCTGGGCAGTTCGCCCAGTTGCAGGTGCCCGGCACGGAAACCTGGCGCAACTACTCCTACGCCCATCCCGCTGACGGCCGCGACGAACTGGAGTTCATCATCCGGTTGCTGCCAGACGGAGTGATGTCGAACTACCTGCGTGACCGCGCGAAGCCCGGCGACCGAATTGCCATTGCGGTGCAGCAAGGGCAGCTTCTACCTGCGCCCGATCGTGCGGCCAATCATCCTGGTGGCCGGCGGCACCGGCCTGTCGGCGATCCTGGCGATGGCCGACAGCCTCGGCTGCTGACGCCGGGCAGCCGGTCTACCTGCTCTACGGGGTGACCACCGCCGAGGACCTGTGCAAGCTCGACGAACTCACCGCGTTGCGCGACCGGGTCGCCGGCCTGGAAGTGCACGTCATCGTGGCCCGCCCGGATGCCGACTGGGATGGGCGCACCGGACTGGTCACCGACCTGCTGGACGAGCGGATGCTGGCCGGCGGCGACGCCGACGTCTACCTGTGCGGTCCGGCAGCGATGGTCGAGGCCACCCGAACCTGGCTGGAAAACAACAGCTTTCATCGGGTCGGGCTGTACTACGAGAAGTTCGTGGCCAGCGGTGCGGCGCGGCGGCGTGGTCCCGGCGCGTCTCGACTACGCGAGCGTGGATATCGCCGACGTGCGCCGCCGCGGTCGCGGTACCGCCGTGGTCATCGGCGGCAGCATCGCCGGCATCGCCGCAGCCAAGGTGTGCAGCGAGACCTTCGAACGCGTCATCGTGCTGGAGAAGGACGATCCGCACCGCCGTCGTGAGGGCAGGCCCGGCGCCGCGCAGGGCTGGCATCTGCATCACCTGCTCACCGCGGGGCAGATCGAGCTGGAGCGGTTCTTCCCCGGCATCGTGGACGACATGGTGCGCGAGGGCGCGTTCAAGGTCGACATGGCGGCCCAGTACCGGATTCGGCTGGGCGGCTCCTGGAAGAAGCCCGGCACCAGTGACATCGAGATCGTCTGCGCCGGAAGGCCACTGATGGAATGGTGCGTGCGGCGCCGACTGGACGACGAGCCACGGATCGAATTCCGCTACGAGTCGGAGGTCACCGACCTGGTGTTCGACCGCGACGAACAACAGCCGTCATCGGCGTCGCCGTCGGCGGTGACGGTAGCGAGCCCGAGGTGATACCGGCCGAGTTCGTCGTGGACGCCTCGGGCAAGAACACCCGCGTGCCGGAGTTCCTGGACCGCATCGGTATCGGCGCACCCGAAGTTGAGCAGGACATCATCAACTGCTTCTACTCCACGATGCACCACCGGGTTCCGCCGGAGCGGCAATGGCAGGACAAGGTGATGGTGATCTGCTACGCGTACCGTCCGTTCGAGGACACCTACGCCGCGCAGTACTACACCGACAGCTCGCGCACCGTGCTGTCCACTTCGCTGGTGGCCTACAACTGCTACTCGCCGCCGCGCACGGCCAAGGAGTTCCGCGAGTTCGCCAACCTGATGCCGTCGCCGGTGATCGGGGAGAACATCGACGGTCTGGAACCGGCCTCGCCGATCTACAACTTCCGCTATCCCGAACATGCTGCGGCTGCACTACGAGAAGAAGCACAATCTGCCTCGCGCGCTGGTGGCCGTCGGTGACGCCTACACCAGCGCCGACCCGGTCTCCGGGCTGGGTATGAGTCTGGCGCTCAAGGAAGTTCGGGAGATGCAGCTGCTGCTGGCCAAATACGGCCCGGGCCACCGGGATCTGCCGCGCCGGTACTACCGGACGATCGCCAAGATGGCCGACACGGCCTGGTTCGTGATCCGCGAGCAGAACCTGCGCTTCGACTGGATCAAGGATGTGGACAAGAAGCGCCCGTTCTACTTCGGTGTCCTCACCTGGTACATGGACCGCCTGCTGGAGTTGGTGCACGACGACCTCGACGCCTACCGCGAGTTCCTGGCCGTCGTCCATCTGGTCAAGCCGCCGCTGGCACTGATGAAGCCCGGCATCGCCGGCCGCGTCATCGGCAAGTGGGCGCGAACCCGGCTGTCGGGCGAGAAAACGCTGATCGCCCGCAACTACGAGAATCGGACGATACCAACCGAGCCCGTGGATCAACTCGTGGGCGCAGGTGCTTCGGTGGCCGGCACCGGAAACTGAGAGAGAGAGGCGGAGATGTCGCAGGTTCATCGGATGTTGAACTGCCGGGGCACCCGCATCCATGCCGTGGAGGACGGCGCGAAGGACCGCTGGTGGTGCTGATCCACGGCTTTCCGGAGTCGTGGTACTCGTGGCGCCATCAGATTCCCGCGCTCGCCGAAGCGGGCTACCGGGTGGTGGCCATCGACCAGCGCGGCTACGGACGTTCGTCGAAGTACCGCGTGAATTCCGCCTACCGCATCAAGGAATTGGTCGGCGACATCGTCGGGGTCGTCGACGCCTACGGCGCGGACAAGGCCTTCGTCATCGGCCACGACTGGGGTGCACCGGTCGCCTGGACCTTCGCCTGGCTGCACCCGGACCGCTGCGCCGGCGTGGTCGGGATCAGCGTTCCGTTCGCCGGACGCGGCGTAATCGGGCTGCCGGGAAGCCCTTTCGGCGAACATCGCCCCAACGACTACCACCTGGAACTGGCCGGTGCGGGCCGCGTCTGGTATCAGGACTACTTCTCCGCGCAGGACGGCATCATCGCCGAGATCGAAGAGGACGTACGCAGCTGGCTGCTCGGGCTCACCTACACGGTCTCCGGTGAGGGGATGATCGCCGCGACCAAGGCGGCAGTGGACGCGGGCGTCGACCTGACCGCGATGGACCCGATCGACGTCATCCGCGCGGGCCCGCTGTGTATGGCCGAGGGCGCCAAGCTCAAGGACGCCTTCGTCTATCCCGAGACGATGCCGTCCTGGTTCACCGACGCCGATGTCGATTTCTACGCAGGAGAATTCGAACGCTCCGGATTCGGCGGCCCGTTGAGCTTCTACCACAACATCGACAACGACTGGCACGACCTGGCCGACCAGGAAGGCAAACCGCTCACCCCACCGGCGCTGTTCATCGGCGGCCAATACGACGTCGGCACCACGTGGGGAGCCGAGGCCGTCGAGCGCGCCGACGAGGTCATGTCGGACTACCGCGGCACCCACATGGTTGCCGACGTCGGGCATTGGATTCAGCAGGAAGCACCTGAGGAGACCAACCGGCTGCTGCTCGACTTCCTTGGCGGGCTGCGCTGATCATGGTCCAGGTGATGGCGCAGCGACTCGACGAACCCATGTTGCGCCGGGTATTCGGTTGCTTTCCATCCGGGGTCGTCGCGGTCTGCGCGACACTCGACGGTGTTCCGGTCGGCATGGCGGCCAGCTCGTTTACCTCCGTTTCCCTAGATCCGCCGCTGGTATCGGTCTGTATACAGAACTCCTCGACAACCTGGCCGCGGTTGCGTGAGCGTCCATACCTCGGCGTCAGCGTGCTTGCCGAGAGACATGACCAAGCGTGTATCAGCTTGTCGCGCAAAGCCGGTGACCGATTCTCCGGGGTGTCATGGACCGAGCTGGCCAGCGGCGGGGTAGTCGTCGACGGCGCCGGCGCACGGTTGGACTGCCGCCTGCGCGAGGAGATCCCGGCGGGTGATCACCTCATCGCACTGCTGGAAATCTGTTCCCTGGAAGCCGATCCCGAAACACCCCCACTAGTCTTTCACGGCAGCCGGTTTCGCCGATTGGCCGCACACACCCCGCCGGAGTACTGATGAAAACAACCGATCTGCGGGTGCGTCGCGCGATCACCGCGGTCGCAGCCGGACGCGCGGTCCTGCTCAAGAACGACGCCGAGGGTGACGCCGACGGCTTCCTGGTCTTCGCTGCCGACGCCGCGAGTTCGCAGTTGCTGAGCTTCACCATCCGCCACACGTCGGGTTATGTGCGCGTCGCATTGCCCGGCGCCGAGTGTGAGCGATTGAATCTGCCGCCGATGTGCCATCGCGACACCACCTACTGTGTGTCGGTCGACGCGCGCGGGGTCGGTACCGGGATCTCGGCGAAAGATCGCGCCTACACCATCGCGGCACTGGGATCGGCCGATTCCCAGGCCTCGGATTTCCTGCGGCCCGGTCACGTGGTGCCGGTGCAGGCCGGGGCCGACGGGGTGTTGGGACGGCCGGGACCGGCCGAGGCAGCGGTCGACCTGGCCTACTTCGCCGGACGTCGGCCGGCCGCCGCGCTGTGCGAGATCGTGTCCCGCCGCAATCCCGTCCTGATGGCGCGCGGTGCCGAATTGGTCGAATTCGCCGTCGAACACCGGCTTCCCGTGGTGTCGATCGCGGAGCTGGTGGCATTTCGGCGCCGGACCGAACCCCAGGTGGTCCGGCTGACAGAAACGGTGCTGCCCACCTGGGCCGGGAATTCCCGAGTCATCGGCTTCCGCAACACCCATGGCGGCGGCGAGCACCTGGCCGTCATCGTCGGGGCCGCGGACGCCGGGGTGCCCGTTCCGCTACACGTTCACGTCGAGTGCCTGACCGGCGACGTGTTCGGGTCCGCGGCGTGCCGGTGCGGCGGCGAACTTCAAGGTGCTTTGTCCCGGATGTCGGCCCAGGGCAGCGGAATGATCCTGTACCTACGGCCGTCCGGGACGCCGCGTGCCTGCGGCTTGTTCGACCGGGGCTCCACGCCGGGGATCTCACGTCGGAGACGGTGGCGTGGATGCTGCGGGATCTCGGCGTGTACGCCATACAGGCTGTCCGACGACATGCCAGGATTCGGCCTGGTGTTGTTCGGAGCCATCCGGCAGCACGGGATTGCGTCCCCGCAACCAGAAACCGCCTGGGCGGCCGCGGGCTGAGTCAGCTCAGCACCAAGTGCTGCAACGATATTCGTGAGGAGATCGGTGAGTTATCCAGACCTGGCCGGCAAAGCCGCGATCGTTACCGGAGCAGGCGGCGGGCATCGGTCTCGCGGTCGCGGAACGACTGGCCGCCGAGGGCTGCAACGTGCTGTGCGCGGACATCGACGGCGCTGCCGCCGACGCAGCTGCGGCGAAGGTCGGCGCCATGGCGGTCGGCCACCAGGTCGATGTCAGTGACGAAGAGCAGGTCATCGGGATGGTCGCGGCGTGTGTCGCAGCGTTCGGCGGGGTCGACAAGCTGGTCGCCAATGCCGGTATCGTGCATTTCGCGTCGCTCATCGACACCACCGTCGAGGATTTCGACCGGGTGATTGCGATCAACCTGCGCGGCGCCTGGTTGTGCACCAAACACGCCGCACCGAAGATGATCGAGCGGGGCGGGGGAGCGATCGTCAACATGTCGTCGCTGGCCGGCCATATCGCGGTGGGCGGCTCCGCGGCCTACGGCATGTCCAAGGCCGCCATCAGCCACCTGAGCCGCATCACCGCCGCGGAATTACGTTCGTCCAACATCCGCGCCAACGCAGTGCTGCCGGCATTCGTCGACACCCCGATGCAACAGACCGCGATGACGATGTTCGACGAAGCCCTCGGCGAGGGCGGCGCGCTGGCACTCATCGCTCGGCTGCAGGGCCGCATGGCAGCGCCCGAGGAGATGGCCAGCATCGTGGCGTTCCTGCTGTCCGACGACGCATCGATGATCACCGGAACCACCCAGATCGCCGACGGCGGAACCATTGCCGCGCTGTGGTGATTGTCTGGGTTCGCCGTAATCGGAGGATCGGCTGGTCAAAATCGACAAAGCAAGCGCGGTGATTTCGTCGGCGACGCCGGCGTAGCGCGTGAGGTGCCAGGTGCGAGCGACATCTTCGATGAAGGTGACCGCCGCGGCGATCAGCAGTCGCGCTTCAATGACCGTCGTCTTCGGGACCAGCTTGATGATCAGGTCGGTCCAAACCGATTCGCGGTCGGCCTTGTTCCTGCAGATAGCCGTCGCGAACTTCGGCAGAGGCGTAGCGACAGCTCGGTAACGCACACCGCCACCAGGTCGGGCGCATCCAGGCTGATCCGGACATGCCCCTCGACAAGACCACGCAAACGTTGCGCCGCTTCGGAATTCGCACGTATTGCCCGGACGCATTCCAGGCTGCGCCATTCATCGAGGCGGCGGAGAAGTGCGTCCAGGATTGCCTGCTTGGACGAGAAGGAGCGGTACAGCCCGGGACCCGCGATACCCGCGCCCTTGCCGATTTCACTGGTGCTGACGGCCGGATAGCCCTGGGCACGGAACAGCCGCGCGCCGGTCGCCAGCAGGGTTTCGTAACGCGAGAACAGCACGCCGTCGTCGTTGCGGCCGGCCGAGTCGAGTGGCCGCAACTCGCCGACCGGCGGGGTGCGTGCTGCGGCCATAGATGCTTGGGACAGGCACCTTTCGAGTTCGTCGGCCGGCAGGGTGAGATTGTGCCCGCCCAGGCCGGTCAGCGTGCTGGACACCGCCCACGCCCGCAACTCCGCATGCTGCGGGGCTGAGACCGGGTACCTCCAGCAGGACGTTGTCCCGCATGCCGGCGACGATCGCGTTGATGCGGCGCCGGACCTCCGCACGGTCGTCGTCGTTGAGGTAGCGGGCCTCGCGCTGCCACAACACCATCAGGGAGCGAGATTCGACGGCCGCCGCGATGAGGTTGGGCAGTTCGACGTGCAGTGGCCGGGTGGTCGGCTCCGCCTGCCCATCAGTGAGACGACGCGCGCTCTGGTACTCGATCCTGCCCGGTTCTGATTACTTCGGCGAGCAACGCCTGCTTGTTGTCGTAGTGGCGATACAACGCACGCGCGGTGACGCCGGCCGCCTCGGCGATGTCCTCCAGCTTGACCGAATGGAAGCCGCGCTCGATGAAGAGCCCGACGGCCTGCTCGAGAATCTGCTGCTTTCGATCTTTCGGCCGGCGCTTAATGGGTTGGACCGCGGTCTCGGCCAACTCGACCCCCCTTCGTGCGCAACGGAATTACAAATCCTGCCAGAAACATCCCCTACAGCTTCATACCGCTTTGACTCTCGAAGTCCGCGAGGTCAAAGTAGTCGCTGAAGCGCGTGATCTTGCCATTCTTCACCTCGAACACACCGGTCACCGGTAACACCACTTTGCGGCCGTCGTTCATGGTGAAGTAGTCGACCCGCTCGACGAGCACCCGACCGGGCTCGGCGGCCAGCGTGACGATGTCGAGCTTGGCATCGGAGAAGGCGTCCAGGAATGCCTCGAAGATCCCGCGAATCCCGGCAATGCCCTCGATCGGCGCGACCGGCACGTTGTGGTAGACCGCGTCGTCGGCGAAGCCGCTGCAGATGCTCTCGAGGCCGCGGCCCTCCCAGGACCCGAGGAAATCGCGGACGACTTTCTCGCTGGCTTCCTTGGTGTCGGTCATCCGAATTACTCCTCCTCAGGTAGCACTGATTCGATGTGGTCATGCGACAACCTGTGTGGGACACCATGGCGCGCCACTACAAGCGCGATCGACACCATCGAACTGATAAAATACATCATTTTGCCGAAATGCGCCATTACATCGGTATTTACTTGATCGATTGGCCTGAGTTATGCATATCGTTCATGGACATAGGATGGGCGCCGTCGACGTACATGCAATCGACAGCGGGCGCCGCGATGACCCCGTCGTGGTGCTGTCGAACTCGTTGGGATCGACGCACCGCGGAAAACGGACCGCATCGGCGAGAAGACCAGACCGGATGCCGTGAGGGCGTACGGGTCCTCGTCGCTTGCAAGCATCTCGCGGAACAACTCGATCGAGCGTCCGGGCTGCCCGATGGTGGTGTAGATACCCCCAAGCCAACTTTCCAATCCTGGGGGCACGCATCGGCGACCCGATGTGGGGGTTTCGCCAGCGGGCCATGTTGGCGGTGCCAAGGCCAGCTCCACCGTTTTTCAGACGGTCGCCGAAAAGGCTGCTGTCGGGCCGAACGTCGTGGAAATCAACAATTCCGTCCGCACCACGCGCTGAGTCCGCCGTCAGCCAACGGGGAAGAAACGACCGGGGGGGTTCCGGGACATCCGCTGTCAAACAGCAGGCTTTTTGGCGCTTGCACCGGGCGCGGTCTCTCCGTTGGCTATTGGGGCCACGATCGGCGGCTCCAGCATGGTCGACGCAGCGGCGGTCTCGCGGGCGAAGAAGCTTCCGACATCACCGATCGCGCTCATCAACGGCGCCGGGAAAACCACCGTGGTGTTCTTGTCCACTCCCAACTCGACCAAAGTCTGCAGATTGCGCAGCTGCAGGGCCAAGGGGTGGGCCATCATGGTGTCCGAGGCATCACCGAGTGCGGCAGCAGCCATCGATTCACCTTCGGCGGCAATAATCTTCGCGCGCTTCTCCCGCTCAGCCTCGGCTTGGCGGGCCATCGCCCGCTTCATGCTGTCGGGCAGCTGGATGTCCTTCAACTCGACCAAAGTCACCTCGACACCCCACTCCAGGGTGGTCACATCCAGGATCTCCCGAATGTTGGCGTTGATGACCTTGGTCTCCGCCAACGCCTCATCGAGGGTGTGCCGGCCGACGACCTCGCGCAGCGTGGTTTGGGCGATCTGACCGATCGCGGCGTACACATTCTCGATGACGACCACCGACTTCACCGCATCCACGACCCGGAAATACGCGACAGCGGCAATGTCGACACTGACATTGTCGCGGGTGATGATCCCCTGCGACTGGATCGGCATCGTGACGATGCGCAGCGACACCTTCCACAACCGGTCGATGACCGGGATGATGAACCTCAGGCCGGGTTCCCTGACACCAATGACCCGCCCGAGCCTGAACCACACCCCCTTCTCATACTGGGTCACCACCCGAATCGACAGCGCCACCATAATCAGCGCCAGGATGACCACCGCAATGACGACGGCGACGACGCTCATGTCTTCTCCTCCAGGGTGAAATTCGCGGTCAATCCGGTTCTGCACCATCACCGCAGGACAACCGACTCGACGCGGGGATACCCGCGCAATCTCGACTACTTGTTTCACCATGCGACTGCGGGCATCACGCTCACAAGTGCCAAAGGTCCTTGCCATTACCCCGGCTCGTTGATCCAGGTGGAGCGGGGGTCGGTCGAGTGTCGGCGGCTTCAATGAGCGCGGCGGCACGAAGCGTGTGGCGGAGCTGTCGTTGGCATATCGTGGCGCAGCGCAGCGTCGGATTCGCCCTGAAGCAGAACGTGGTTGGGCAGGATTCGTTTCGTGCGCGATGAGCCTGAGCTGGGCGAAGACGATCAGCGGCGGCAGCCCATCCACGGGTAAAGTTGGCAACGTCGAGCGCCTTTCCTTGAGCGACACACTCGACTGAATAGGAAAGAAACCGTGAAATCTGGATCAACATTCCGCTCGCCTTATGAAAAGCGCCTAAAACTCGTCCAAGAGACTCTGAGGAAGTACTCCTCGCTTGACGACGCCGCCGCGGGCGAGCTCGCGGTACATGTATTCAGACTGGACTCGATCCCTGAGAAGATTCGTGAGCAGCAACACTCGCCAGCGATACGTTCTCTGACGTCGCGCAGATCGGGCGAGTCGAGGCCCTGGCCGACGTGGCGACGATCGGAATCCTGCACGAACGTGTGCTGTTGCACGGGGGCACTGCCGGTTCCGCCCAGGGCGTAGTCAGTTCCCACGAACTGGGCTCGACCGCGATCGCGGCCCGCGCTTGCTTCGCTAAGGGTGCGATCTCTGACTTCCACTACGGCGCTCCCGGGTGTAGTGACATTGTTGAGTAATGAGTACTCCGGATGGCGCTATTGAAGCGTCGGCGAGCGAATACAGCGTGGATGAAGACAACCAACTTCAGCCAGAGGACACCCTCGTCGACCGCGGCGTCGACGACGTACTCGACGAGGGATATTCGCCGGCCGAGCGGCCGTATGGACGGGGCTCCTTCGGCTCGACGCCCGAAAGCTTGGACCAGCTGCTTGCCGAGGAAGAGCCAGATCCGGCCATGCGGCTATATGACCCGTTCGATAAGGACGAGCAGCAACGATCCGACGAAGCCGAACGTGAGACCGAATTTCCGCAGCGAAATGAGGTGGGACGCGCGCGAGCAGGTCGACTTGTCGCGCCGGACCAGGGGTTTGGCGAAGACGTAGACGCAGACCTGGTGGCTGATGACGTCGGTATCGACGGAGGCGCAGCCTCCGCCGAGGAGGCCGCCGTTCACGTCATCGACGATGAGGAGTAGCTGGCCTCGCACGAGAATTCAGTCGGAGAACAGGTCGGGACGGGACGCGACATACTGTTCGACCGTCTGTGCGAACTCGCGCGGGCAGGCCCGCATTGAGGGGGACGGCGTGTCGATGGAGCATTGGAACCACGATCCGGCCCGAGAAGAGGCGGCACTGCCACGGCCCGGCACACGTCAGAGGGGCCTATTCCTGGCCCATTTCATGATGCGGTGGTGCCCCTCCCACTAATTCCAGGAACGTTGATCCTGTCGCGCATTGTCAAGGCCGCAGACCTCTTCCGGCCGCACGAAGTCGCTCTGTTCGTCGCCGTCGATGAAGTCGATCATCGGGGCTGGCGTGTAGCGGGCATCCGGTGAAAGAAGTCTCGATACACACCGACACGAGCCTGCCGACGGTTAGCCGTCGTCTGAATTCGGCCCGCCACACACCTGACATACGACACGAAGGTGGTTGGCGGTCGGCGCCGACGGGCTAACGCTACGACAAACGCCACCAGAGTTCAGCGAATGAGTCGCGAGCCGTCGACGGCGTAAGGCCGTTAGGCGAACAAATCGGTGACCATTGCCACCTGATCTTCTGCGAAGGTCGTCCTACGGTCAGGCGTGAAGCTGCCAATACGACAGAAACAGGGGAACGAAATGTCCGGCTCCGAAACTAATCGTGGCATTTTGGTCGGCGTCGACCGATCAGCGTTGTCGATGGCGGCGGTCAACTGGGCGGCTCGCGATGCTGCGATGCGCAATGTTCCGCTAACACTCATGCACGTCATCGCACCGGTCGTGCCGGCGGTTGCGCCGTGGCCGGAGATTCCGATACCTAAAGACTATTTCGAGCGGCAGGACGACAGAGCGAGGCGAATTCTCGAAGACGCGCGCAGGGCGGTCGCCGACAGCACCGCCGACCATGGCCCGCCGTTCGTGCACAGCGTGGTGCTACATGGCCCTACCGTCTCCACGCTCGTCAATCAGTCCAAGATTGCGGACATGATGGTCGTGGGATGCCGGGGTGAAGGCGCATTTAGCCGGGTCCCGTTCGGCTCGGTCAGCACCGGCCTTGTGAACTATGCGCATTGCCCGGTCGCGGTCGTCCGTGATGAGGCCCCGCCGCCCGCGCAGGCACCGGTGCTGGTGGGAATCGACGGTTCGCCCGCATCGGAACTGGCGACGAACATCGCCTTTGACGAGGCCTTCCGCCGGGGTGTGGACTTGGTGGCACTGCATGCGTGGTCGGATGTCAGCATGCCGGAAGTGCCAGGTCTGGATCTCGCGGCGATTGAGGTGCAGGCACAAGAGGCGTTGGCCGAGTGGCTCGCCGGATGGCAGGAGCGCTACCCCGATGTCACGGTGCAACGTGTGGTGGTGTGCGATCAGCCGGCTCGTCAACTTGTCGAGCACTCGGAGTCCGCACAACTCGTCGTCGTCGGCAGTAACGGTCGCGGCGGATTCGCCGGCATGCTGCAAGGCTCGGTGAGCACGGCCGTCGCGCATGCGGCGCGGACGGTGGTGATCGTCGCCCGCGAGTCATAGCGGCGCTTCCGAGCATCCTTGACTCATGCTGCCGAGTCGCGTCCGATGAAGCTCGTGGGCGCAGGGCGCAGATTCCCCGGACACGCATCCACTGCATGTGGGACGCCCAGATCGGCACCCTCGAACGACACTTCCAGGTGTTGCGATACAACACCCGCGGCCATGGCGCCTCACCGACGTGGCGTCCGTCCTCGCCGATGCGGTCGTCGATGACCCCGGCGCCGGGGTGTTCCGCGTCAACCGCCGACCGAACACTACTGAACCTTTTTGTGGAAGAAGGAACTTCGGCTCGACGGGCCGCCCCAGCGGCTATTCCGCATTGCGACCCGCGACGTCGAGGTCGGGGGCAAGCTGATTCGCCGGGGGGAATGGCTGGCGCTGTTCTTCGGCTCGGCCAATCGCGATCCCGAAGTGTTCCCGGACCCCGGACGGCTCGATATCGACCGTCCCAACATTCGCCAACAACTCTCCCTCGGCCATGGCGTGCACTTCTGCCTCGGCGCGTCGTTGGCGCGCTTGGAGGTCCTGGCGGTGCTCAATGCAGTCTTGAACCGCTACCAGCGGATCGCGCTGACCGACGACCCGGGCACCAAGCAGACCGCCAGCCTGCTGACACACGCGTATATCCGCCTGCCCCTTCATCTTTCATGAACGAGGTGCGCAATATCGCAGCCACCGAGGCGATCTGTCGCGCGGTGTCGACGGGTGACCTGCAAACAGTGCTCGCACATCTGGATTCCGACGTGCGCGTCACCTATTACGGCACCGAGAAGATCCCGTACGCGGGCGATTACCGGGGCATCGAGGAAGCCGTCACGTTCCTCGACAAGGTTGGCCAGGCGATCGAGATCATCGAGATGGCGCCATGGAAGTTCATCGCGCAGGGCGACGACCTGGCCACCTGCACTTTCGCGACTTCGCGAACTCCGCCCTCGCCGTGGACGCGTTCAGCGCATGAGAGTAACGGTCGTCCGCGAGGTCTGCATGTCCGCCGGCAGCTGCGTGATAACGGCCCACGAGGTGTTCGACAGGACCCCGACGGCGTCGTCGTGGTGGCCTCCGACGAGGTGCTCGCGGACCAGTTGCGCGGTGTGCGCAACGCCGTCACATTGTGTCCTTCGGGGGCGCTGCGACTGGTGCCGGAATGACTGGACGCAGCCTCGGCGCGGCCCAGTCAGGTCCTGCGTGACCCGGCCGCCGAGCATCCCACAGCACGAACAACGCCGTGCCGATCTACCGGTACTGCCAAAATACATCATCACACATAAGTGGCACTGTGCTTCGATATTTACAGATACGACACGTGTAGATTTGCGTATCGGCTATGGACATCATGGCGCCGCGCCGCGTACCCTCGCGGATGTCACCCATCCACTTCGACCTGTCCGGGGGCCAGCGTGAGCTACTGCACGCGACGACACGGCGCTGGCGTCAGATGGAGTGCTGCGACATGGTGATGGTGCTTGATCGAGCCTCGAAACCGGTCCGCGCGATGGGCGACTTCTTCGCGATGACACTGGATACCTTCGTGGCCATGTTCAGGCCGCCGTTCGCGTGGCGTGAATACCTCTGCCAGTGCTGGTTCGTGGCGCGGGTCTCGACGCTGCCGGGCCTGTTGATGACGATCCCGTGGGCGGTGATCTCGGGGTTCCTCTTCAATGTGCTGCTGACCGACATCGGTGCCGCGGATTTTTCCGGCACCGGTTGCGCGATCTTCACCGTCGACCAAAGTGCGCCGATAGTAACGGTTTTGGTGGTGGCGGGCGCGGGAGCCACGGCAATGTGCGCCGACCTGGGGGCGCGGACCATCCGCGAGGAACTCGACGCGCTGCGGGTGATGGGCATCAACCCCATTCAGGCGCTTGCGGTTCCGCGGGTGCTCGCGGCCACCACCGTGTCACTGGCCCTGAGTTCGATAGTGATGGCAACAGGTCTCATCGGCGCGTTCTTCTGCTCGGTGTTTCTCATGCACGTCTCGGCCGGCGCGTGGGTGGCCGGCCTGACCACGCTCACCCACACCGTCGACGTCATCATTTCGTTGATCAAGGCGACGTTGTTCGGACTGATGGCCGGCCTGATCGCCTGCTACAAGGGCATGTCCGTCGGCGGTGGCCCGGCTGGTGTCGGCCGCGCCGTCAACGAAACGGTGGTGTTCGCCTTCATCGTGCTGTTCGTCATCAACATCATCGTCACCGCAGTCGGCATGCCGTTCATGGTGTCGTGAGGTGAAGCCATGGCGGTAAGTGTCCCGAGCGGCCCCACGCGGGTGCAGCGTATGACGAAATCCTTTGCCGGCGAATGGAATCGGCTGGGATCCCAGATGCGGTTCTACATCAGCACGCTGGCCGGCATTCCGGACGCGGTCATCAACTACCGGGGCGAGCTGCTGCGGGTGATTGCGCAGATGGGGCTGGGGGTGGGGACGCTTGCCGTGATCGGCGGAACCGTCGTCATCGTCGGATTCCTGGCGATGACCACCGGCGCAATCGTGGCGGTGCAGGGTTACAACCAGTTCGCCTCCGTGGGCGTGGAGGCGCTGACCGGCTTTGCCAGTGCCTTCTTCAACACCCGGGAAATCCAGCCGGGAACCGTGATGGTCGCGTTGGCGGCCACGGTGGGTGCCGGGGCCACCGCGCAGCTGGGCGCGATGCGGATCAATGAGGAGATCGACGCGCTCGAGGTGATCGGCATCCGCAGTGTCAGCTACCTGGCGAGCACCCGAGTGGTGGCCGGTGTGGTGGTGGCCATCCCGCTGTTCTGCACCGGACTCTTGACGGCCTATCTGGCTGCCCGCCTGGGCACTACGTTGGTCTACGGGCAGGGCTCCGGCGTGTACGACCACTACTTCAACACGTTCCTGCGCCCCACCGACGTGCTCTGGTCGTCGTTCGAAGTCGTCGTGGTCGCACTGATGATCATGCTGGTGTGTACCTATTACGGGTTCAACGCCCACGGTGGGCCGGCCGGAGTGGGCGAGGCCGTCGGCCGGGCCGTACGCGCCTCGATGGTCGTGGCATCGATCGCAATTGTCATTATGACGTTGGCCATCTACGGCCAGTCGCCCAACTTTCACCTGGCGAGTTAGCGCGATGAGTCACGGGCCAGGCAGACACCGACTACACGACGCGTGGTGGACGCTGATCCTGTTCGCGGTGATCGGCGCGGTGGTACTGGTGACGGCGGCGTCCTTCGACGGCACCTTCCGGTCCTACGTGCCGGTGACGCTGGTCTCCGACCGATCCGGGCTGGTGATGGACACCGACGCCAAGGTCATGATGCGCGGTGTACAGGTCGGCCGGGTCAGCCGCATAGACGCGAAGAACGGGGCCAGCCTCAGACTGGAGATCGAGCCCGACCAGATCCGGTACATCCCCGCCAACATCGAGGCGCAGATCAGTGCCACCACCGCGTTCGGCGCAAAGTTCGTCGAACTGGTGATTCCACAAAACCCAAGCCGTGCAAGGCTTTCTGCCGGCGCTGTGCTGCGCTCGAAGAACGTCAGCACGGAGATCAACACCGTCTTCCAAAACGTCGTGGACCTGCTCGGCATGATCGATCCGCTGAAGCTGAACGCGGTCCTGACCGCCATGGCTGACGCCGTACGGGGACAGGGTCAGCGGATCGGCGAAGCCACCACCGACCTCAACGAGGTGCTGCAGGCACTCAACGCGCGCAGCGAAACCATGCGCGCGGAACTGGCGATCATTCAAGAACTTCAACGACACCTACGACGCGGCCGCCCAGGACATCGTGACCATCCTGAACGCGGCCAGCACCACCGGCGCCACCGTGGTGAATCATTCGGCACAGCTGGATGCCTTGCTGCTCAACGTGATTGGCGTATCGAATACCGGGGTGAACCTGCTCGGCCAAAGCAGGGACAATCTCGTCGCGTCGGTCAACACCCTCGAACCGACCACCAACCTGCTGCTGCGGTACAACCCCGAGTACACCTGTTTCCTGCAGGGCACCAAGTGGTATCTGGACAACGGCGGCTATGCGGCCTGGGGTGGTGCCGATGGCCGGACGTTGCAACTCGACGTCGGGTTGTTGTTGGGCAACGACCCCTACGTCAGCCCCGACAATCTGCCGCTGGTCGCGGCCAAGGGCGGTCCCGGCGGTCAGCCGGGCTGTGGGTCACTGCCGGATGCCACCAAGAACTTCCCGGTGCGCGAACTCGTCACCAACACCGGATGGGGCACCGGGATCGACATCCGGCCCAACCCCGGGATCGGCCACCCCTGCTGGGCTGACTACTTCCCGGTGACCCGCGCGCAGCCCAAACCGCCGTCAATACGTGCATGCATCCCCGGCCCGGCCATCGGGCCCAACCCCGCGGGCCCGCCTTACGGAGCGGCCCTCTACGGGCCGGGCGGAGTCCCGCTGTGGCCGGGAGTGCCCCCGATGGACACGGGTCCGCCACCGCCGTGACCTTGATGGTGGCGACCCGCTGCGCCCGGCTACGCCGCGCTTGCGATCGCCACGCCGCGACCGCCGTTCAGGACAACCAGGAGAAGCAGCTATGAGGGAGAACCTGCGAGGCGTGGTGACGCGCTTCGGCATCTTCCTGACGGTGTGCCTGCTGACCGCCTTCTTGCTGTTTGCGGTGTTCGGCGAGGTGCGGTTCGGCGACGGCAACACCTACTTCGCCGAGTTCACCAACGTGTCAAACCTGCGGGAGGGCAAGCTGGTTCGCATCGCCGGCGTTGAGGTCGGGAAGGTCAACAAGATCTCCATCAACCCCGACGCCACCGTCCGGGTTGAGTTCACCGCCGAGAATTCCGTCACCCTCACCGAGGGCACCCAGGCCGTCATCCGATACGACAACCTGTTCGGCGACCGCTACCTGGCACTGGAGGAGGGGCCGGCGGGCTGAAGATTCTCAGTCCCGGACAGACGATTCCGCTGTCCCGCACCAAGCCTGCACTGGACCTGGACGCCCTGATCGGCGGCTTCAAGCCGTTGTTTCGCGCCCTGAATCCCGACCAGGTCAACGCGCTGAGCGAGCAGTTGCTGCACGCGTTTCAGGGACAGGGAGCCACCATCGCATCATTTCTGGAACAGGCTGCGGCAGTGAGCAATACGTTGGCCGACCGGGATCAGCTGATCGGGCAGGTGGTCGACAATCTCAACGTCGTGCTGGGTTCACTCGGCGGCCAGAGCGACCAGCTGGACAAGGCGGTGACATCGCTGTCGCAGTTGGTGCACGGACTCGCCGAACGCAAGACCGACATCTCCAACGCGGTGGCCTACACCAACGCCGCCGCCGGTTCGATCGCCGACCTGCTGTCGCAGGCCCGAGCGCCGTTCACCAAGGTGGTGCGCGAAACCGACCGGGTCGCCGGTATCGCGCTGGACGACCACGACTACCTCGACAACCTGCTCAACACCCTGCCGGACCGCTACCAGGCGCTGGTCCGCCAGGGCATGTACGGCGACTTCTTCGCCTTCTACCTGTGCGACGTCGTGTTGAAGGTCAACGGCAAGGGGGGCCAGCCGGTGTACATCAAGGTGGCCGGTCAGCCCACGGGACGGTGCGCGCCGAAATGAAGTCATTCGCCGAACGCAACCTGCTGGTCACCGGCACCGTGGGCATCGTGGCGGTTGCCGGACTCGTGCTGGCCGCCCTGCAATACCGGCAGCTGCCGTTCTTCAATCAGGGCAGGACGGTCGCCGCGTATTTCGCCGACGCGGGCGGGTTGCGCACCGACAACACCGTGGAGGTCTCCGGATATCCGGTGGGAAAAGTGTCCAGCATCGAACTGGACGGCCCTGGCGTGCTGGTCACGTTCAACGTGGACAGCCCCGTTCGGCTCGGCGAGCGCACCGAGGTGGCGATCAAGACCAAAGGCCTGTTGGGCAGCAAGTTCCTCGACGTGACCCCGCGCGGCGACGGACAGCTCAAAGGCCCCATCCCGATGGAGCGGACCACCTCGCCCTACCAACTGCCCGACGCACTTGGCGAGCTGGCCAGCACGATCAGCGGATTGAACACCACCGGGCTCTCCGACTCGCTGGGCACGCTGGCGCAGACCTTTGCCGACACACCGGCCGATTTCCGAGTTGCGATCAAAGGGGTGGCCCGGCTGGCGCAAACGCTTGACGAGCGCGACGCGCACCTGCGCAGCCTGCTCGACAACGCCGCCAAAGCCACCGGCGTGCTGTCCAAGCGCACCGACCAGATCGTCGAACTGGTCCGCGACACCAATGCGCTACTGGCGCAGCTACGGACCCAGAGCGCCGCCCTGGATCAGATCTGGACCAACATCTCCGGGGTTTCGCGGCAATTAGCGGGCTTCATCGCCGAGAACCGCGAGCAACTGCGACCCACGCTGGACAAGCTCAACGGGGTGCTGGCGATCGTGGAAAACCGCAAGGAACGCATCAAGCAGGCCCTCCCGCTGGTGAACACCTACGTCATGTCGCTGGGTGAGTCACTGTCGTCCGGCCCGTTCTTCAAGGCCTATGTGGTGAACCTGCTGCCGGGGCAGTTCGTGCAGCCGTTCATCAGTGCGGCGTTCTCCGACCTGGGGCTGGACCCGGCCACGCTGCTCCCGTCTCAGCTGACCGACCCGCCGACCGGGCAACCGGGGACTCCGGCGCTGCCGGTGCCTTACCCACGGACCGGCCAGGGCGGCGAGCCGCGGCTGAATCTGCCCGACGCGATCACCGGCAACCCCGGCGATCCGCGGTATCCGTACCGGCCGGAGCCGCCGGCTCCGCCACCGGGCGGTCCACCGCCGGGGCCCCCCGCGCAGCAGCCCGGAGGACAACCGTGACGGCGAGGCTGCGACGCGCACGCTCCGTGTTGGCGACCGCTCTCGCCCTGGTGCTCGTCGCGGGCGTGATCGTGGCGATGCGAGCTACCGGGGATACCACCCAGACTGTCGTGGTCGCCTACTTCGACAACAGCAACGGCGTGTTCGCCGGCGACGACGTGCGAATCCGGGGTGTGCCGGTGGGCAAGATCGTCAAGATCGAGCCGCAACCACTGCGATCCAAGATTTCGTTCTGGTTCGACCGCAAGTACAAAGTGCCTGCCGATGCCAAGGCCGCGATCTTGTCGCCCCAACTGGTCACCGGCCGGGCCATCCAGCTCACACCGCCGTATACCGGCGGGCCCACCATGGGCGACGGCGCGGTCATCCCGCAGGACCGCACCGTGGTGCCGGTCGAGTGGGACGACCTGCGAACCCAGGTTCAGCGGCTCACCGAGTTGCTGAAGCCCACCCAACCTGGCGGCGTCAGCACGCTGGGCGCACTGATCAATACCGCCGCCGACAACCTGCGCGGCCAGGGCCCCGCCATCCGCGACACCATTATCAAGCTGTCGCAGACGGTGTCCGCGCTCGGCGACCACAGCAAAGACATCTTCGCCACCGTACGGAATCTGTCCACCTTGGTGACAGCGCTGCATGACAGCGCGGATCTGCTCGAGCAGCTCAACCACAACCTGGCCGCGGTGACCTCGGTGCTGGCCGACAACCCGAACAAGGTCGCTGCGGCCGCCGAGGACCTCAACGCGGTCGTGGCGGACGTGCAGAGTTTCGCCGCGGAAAACCGCGAGGCGATCGGCACGACATCGGACAAGCTCACCTCGATCACCAACACGCTGGTCGCCAGCCTGGACGACCTCAAGCAGACCCTGCACATCAGCCCGACCGTTCTGCAGAATTTCAACAACATCTTCGAACCGGCCAACGGCGCGCTGACCGGCGCGCTGGCGGGCACCAACATGGCCAACCCAATCAGCTTCTTGTGCGGCGCAATTCAGGCCGCCTCGCGGCTGGGCGGCGAGCAAGCGGCCAAACTCTGCGTGCAGTACATGGCGCCGATCGTGAAGAACCGCCAGTACAACTTCCCGCCGATCGGGGAGAACCTCTTCGTGGGGGCGCAGGCCAGGCCCAACGAGGTCACCTTCAGCGAGGACTGGATGCGGCCCGATTACGTTCCGCCGGCATCGAATACGCCGCCCCCGGCGCCCACCGAACCGGCGGTACCGAGCGCACCGACGGTGCCCACCGACCCGACGGCCGGCCTGCGCGGCATGATGCTGCCGGCGGGGGGTGGCTCGTGAAGATCCGCCGTCCCACCGCGAGCCTGATGACGATCCTGGTGATGATCGTGGCCGGGATATCGGGCTGCGGCTGGCGCGGGCTGAATTCGCTGCCGCTACCCGGCACCGAGGGCAACGGCCCGGGGTCTTTTGCAATCCAGGTACAAATGCCGGAAGTCAATAACATTCAGCCGAATTCGCGGGTGCGCCTCGCCGATGTGACGGTCGGTCACGTCACGAAGATCGAGCGCCAGGGCTGGCACGCATTGGTCACCATGCAGCTCAACGGCGACGTCAACCTGCCCGCCAACACCACTGCGAAGATCGGTACAACCAGCCTGCTGGGCTCCTACCACATCGAGCTCGCGGCGCCGAAAGGCGAAGCGCCGCAAGGCAAGCTGCGCGACGGCTCAGTCATTCCACTATCGCACGGCAGTGCCTACCCGAGTACTGAGCAGACGCTGGCCGCGTTGTCGTTGGTGCTCAACGGCGGTGGGCTGGGCCAGATTCAGGACATCACCGAGGCGTTGAGCACCGCGTTTCGCGGTCGCGAGCAAGATCTGCGCAGCCTGATCGGGCAGCTCGACACATTCGCTGCGAACCTCAACGACCAGTCGGGTGACATCATCGCGGCCACCGACAGCCTGAACCGACTGGTCGGCAAGTTCGCCGCCCAGCAACCGGTCCTGGATCGGGCGCTGGCCACCATTCCCGACGCGCTCGGCGTGCTCAACGATGAGCGGGCCAAGCTCGTCGAAGCGGCCGATCAATTGAGCAAATTCAGCGCCCTGACCGTCGATTCGGTCAACAAGACCAAAGCGAACCTGGTCAGCGAACTGCGGCAGATCGGCCCCGTGTTGGAGTCGCTGGCCAATGCCGGTCCGGCCCTGACCCGATCGCTGTCGCTGCTGGCCACCTTCCCGTTTCCGAACGAGACGTTCCAGAATTTCCAGCGCGGCGACTTCGCCAACCTCACCGCGATAGTCGACCTCACGCTCAGCCGCATCGACCAGGGCCTGTTCACCGGCACCCGGTGGGAATGCCATCTGACCCAGCTCGAACTGCAGTGGGGGCGCACCATCGGCCAATTCCCCAGCCCGTGTACCGCGGGCTACCGGGGCACCCCTGGCAATCCGCTGACCACCGCCTACCACTGGGATCAGGGGCCCTAGATGTTGCATCTACCGCGACGAATCATCGTCCAGCTCAGCGTCTTCACCGTGATTGCCGTCGGCGTGGTGACCATCACGTTTCTGCACTTCGTCAAACTTCCGGCCATGCTGTTCGGCGTCGGCCGCTACACGGTGACCATGCAACTTCCGGAAAGCGGCGGGCTGTACGGCACCGCAAACGTCACCTACCGCGGCTTCGAGGTCGGCCGGGTGGAATCGGTGCGGCTCACCGACACCGGGGTGCTGGCGACGATGTCTCTCAAATCGGGCATCGACATCCCCTCAGACCTCAAGGCCGAGGTGCACAGTCAGACGGCGATCGGCGAAACCTACGTGCAGTTGTTGCCCCGCAACGCGACATCGGCGCCGCTGAAGGACGGCGACGTCATCGCACTGGCCGATACGTCGGTGCCACCCGACATCAACGACCTGCTCAGCGCCGCCAACACCGCCCTGGCGGCCATTCCGCGCGAGAACCTGAAGACCGTCGTCGACGAGTCCTATACCGCGGTGGGCGGGCTCGGTCCAGAGCTGTCCCGCTTGATCACGGGATCGTCGACCCTGGCCATCGATGCGCGGAAGAACCTCGACCCGCTGGTGGCGCTGATCGACCACGCCCAGCCGGTGCTCGATTCGCAGACCCACACCTCCGATGCCATTGCCGGGTGGGCCGCACACCTGGCCACCGTCACCACCGAATTGCAGACGCACGACGCCGCGGTCGCCGGTGTGATCGATCGCGGCGGCCCGGCGTTGGGGGAGGTGCGTCAACTGATGGAGCGGGTGCAACCCACCGTGCCCATCCTGCTGGCCAACCTGGTCAGCGTCGGCCAGGTTGCGCTCACCTATCAGAACGACATCGAACAGCTGCTGGTGGTGTTCCCCATGGCCATTGCCGCCGAGCAGGCCGGCATCCTGGCCAATCTCAACACCAAGCAGGCATACCGGGGTCAGTACCTGAGCTTCAACCTCAACCTGAATCTGCCGCCGCCGTGCACCACGGGCTTCCTGCCGGCCCAGCAGGAGCGTGTCGCCTCCAACGAGGATTACCCGGACCGACCGGCCGGCGATCTGTACTGCAGGGTGCCGCAGGACTCGCCGCTGAACGTGCGGGGTGCCCGCAACATCCCGTGTGAAACCGTGCCGGGCAAGCGCGCTCCCACGGTGAAGCTGTGCGAGAGCAACGAACAGTACGTGCCGCTCAACGACGGCTGGAACTGGAAAGGCGACCCCAACGCCACGCTGTCCGGACAGGGCATTCCGCAGCTGCCGCCCGGATCGCCGGCGGCCGGGCCCTCGCCTGGACCGGGTCCGCCACCGCCACCGCCTATCGCGGTTGCCGAATACGACCCGGCCACCGGTACCTACACCGGTGCCGACGGGCACCAGTACACCCAATCCGATCTGGCACTCACCGCGCCGAAAGACAAGACATGGCAATCGATGCTGCTGCCGCCGGGCAGCTGAACTGAGGATGGAGGGACGCAATGTCGGTAATCACCGAACTGGTCCTGGATGACGACGGCGACGACCTCGCCGCGGCCGACCTCGAGGAGACTGACACCGAATCCGAAGTGGCGGAAACGGATAACGAGCCCTCGCCGGAGCCCACGAAACCGAAGAAGGCGCTTTCCGCGCCGCGGCGCGCGATCGTTTTCGGCCTGGTGGTCGTGATCTCGTTGACGACGATGCTGTGCTGGTACGGATTTCGCGTCCACCAGGCCCAGCAGACGCAGGCTGCGCGTAGCGCATTTCTGCAAGTGGCCAGGCAGGGCGCGTTGAACCTGACGACCATCGACTGGCGGCATGCCGACGCTGACGTGCGCCGCATTCTGGACAGCGCCACCGGCGAGTTCTACAACGACTTCGCCAAGCGGTCGCAGCCTTTCGTCGAAGTGCTGCAACAAGCCAAGGCCACCACCGTGGGCACGATTACCGAGGCCGGGCTGGAGTCGCTGACCGGTGACACTGCCCAGGCGTTGGTGGCAGTGTCCGTGCAGACCTCGAACGCCGGCGAAACCGATCCGGTCCCGCGAGTGTGGCGAATGCGCATCACCGTCGCGCGAGAGGGCGATAAGGTGAAGGTTTCCAAGGTGGGATTCGTGCAATGAGCGAAACAATCGCGGAGTCAACGCAAACCGAGAAATCACCACGCCGGGTCAGCTGGGCGCGGGTGATCGCCTACGGGCTGCTGCCCGGGCTGGCACTTCTATTGGCATGCGGCACCGGCTATCTGAAGTGGCGGGACAGTTCCGTACGGGATGCACCAGTTGCTCGCACGGAATCGGTGCAGGCCGCTACCGAAGGCACCATTGCACTGTTGTCCTACCGGCCCGACACGGTGCAGAAGGATCTCGAGGCCGCGCAGGGCCGGCTGACCGGCACGTTCCTGAACGCTTACACGCAGCTGACCCACGACGTGGTGATTCCGGGCGCCAAGCAGAAGCAGATCTCTGCCGTGGCCACCGTCCCGGGTGCGGCGTCGATATCGGCGTCCGCCGATCACGCCGTCGTTCTACTGTTCGTGAACCAGACCATCACCGTCGGCCAGGACGCACCGACCAGCACCGCCTCCAACGTTCGGGTCGCCCTGGACAAGGTCGACGGGCGTTGGCTGATCTCGCAGTTCGACCCGGTCTGAGAGGTCACGCTCGTGCCGCGGCAACGCCTCATACCTCACCCCTTCCAAAAGTGTCTTGCGGCGGTGGTTTTCACGTCTACGCTGCTGGTCGGCACCGTGCCGGCGGGGGCGCGCGCCGATGTCACGGCGTATCTGGTCAACGTGACGGTGCGTCCCGGCTACAACTTCGCCAACGCGGATGCCGCCTTGGGCTATGGACATGACCTCTGCGACAAAGTAGCTCAGGGCCGCACCTACGCACAGGTGATGGGTGACATCAAGGCCGACTTCAACACCGCCGACGAATACCAGGCGTCGTATCTGCTCAGCCAGGCGGTCAATGAACTCTGCCCGGCACTGATCTGGCAGCTGCGTCAATCTGCGGCCGGCTACCGGGCCTAGACGGAAGGGACGACATGGAGCATCAGGCACTGACCCTGGCCGGTTCGCTCGCGTTGGCCGCCGGCGCCGTGTTCGGCGCGCCCGCGGCGCAGGCCGACAACAAGCGACTCAACGACAGCGTGGTCGCCAATGTGTTCACCGTTCAGCATCAGGCCGGCTGCACCAACGATGTCAAGATAAACCCACAGTTGCAGCTGGCCGCCCAATGGCACACGGTCGATGTGTTGAACAACCGAAACCTCAACGAGGACATCGGTTCTGACGGGTCCATGCCGCAAGACCGGGCGAATGCTGCCGGCTTTCACGGAAAGGTAGCCGAAACCGTGGCGATCAACCCCGCCATGGCGATCAGCGGAATCGAGCTGATCAACCAGTGGTATTACAACCCAGCATATTTCGCGATCATGTCCAACTGCGCCAACAGTCAGATCGGGGTGTGGTCGGAGAACAGCCCGGATCGCACCGTCGTGGTGGCCGTGTACGGTCAATCCGATCGCCCGCCCGCCACACCGACCAAACCGCCGTCCGTGGTGGCGTTGCAGGAGAATGTCCCACTCGATCACAGTCCCGACTACGACGCCAGCGACGAAATCGAATACGCGCTCGACTGGTTTCCGTGGATCCTGCGCGGCGTGAACCCGCCGCCCGGCATACCGCCGGAGTAGCCTGTGAGTTCTGTTCGCCGTGAGCGAAATGTTCTGTCTTGCATGGCTTCCACGCCTTTCGGTGACCAGTTCTTGTCGGTGCTCCTTCGTAGAATTCAGGCATGGCATCGAGCACGCGCGAGGAGATCGTGGAGGTCTTCAACGCGCTCGATGCTGTCACCGACCGGTTGTGTGCGTTGACGTTTGAGGTGTTCACCACGCCGGAGTGGATGCGCGCCTTGGAGCGGTTGGAGACGGTGGCCCGTCGGTTGCGCACGCCGCAGCATGCGTTGATCAACCACCTGGCCGCCCACGCACCCGAAGAGGAGTTGGGCGGCAAGCTGGGTGGGGCGTTGGCTGACCGGTTGCGGATCACCAAAGCCGAAGCGCACCGGCGCATCGCCGAAGCCGACGACCTCGGCGAGCGGCGCGCGCTCACCGGGGAACCGCTGGCGCCGACATTGACCGCGACCGCCGCCGCCCAACGCGACGGCCTGATCGGCGACGGCCACGTCAAGGTGATCCGCAACTTCATGTCCCATCTGCCCGCCGCGGTCGACCTGGGCACCCGCGAAGCCGCCGAAGCCGATCTGGCCGGCAAAGCCCGCGACTTTCGCCCCGACCAGGTGGCCACATACGCCCGCGAGGTCATGGCGTTACTGCATCCCGACGGCGACTACTCCGAGGAAGAACGCGCCCGCAAACGCGGCATCATCCTGGGCAAGCAGGAATACGACGGCATGTCACGCATCAGCGGCATGATCACCCCCGAACTGCGCGCCCTGATCGAAGCGGCGTGGGCCAAACTCGCCGCCCCCGGAGCCTGCAACCCAGAAGACCAGACGCCGGTCGTTCGAGCCGGACCCGGACCGCCACGACACCCGCAGCCAACCCCAACGCAACCACGACGCCCTGGTCGCCGGCATCCGCGCCTTATTCGCCTCCGGGGACCTGGGCACCCACAACGGCCTGCCGGTGTCGATCATCGTCACCACGACGCTGCAGGATTTGGAGGCTGCGGCCGGCAAGGCCCGCACCGGCGGCGGCACCCTGGTGCCGATGTCCCAGCTGATCCGCTGGGCCGCCGACTCCCATCATTACCTGGCGATCTTCGACAAGGCCAAGCCGCTGGCACTGTTCCACACGAAACGCTTCGCCTCGCTGGCGCAGCGACTGATGCTGCTCGCCAAGGAACATGGCTGCACCCGCCCCGGCTGCGACACCCCCGCCTACCACGCCCAGGCCCACCACGTCTCGGGCTGGACCACCACCCACTACACCGACATCCACGACCTCACCCTGGCCTGCGGCCCCGACAACCGCCTCGCCGAAAAAGGCTGGATCACCCGCAAAAACGCCAAAGGCCAAACCGAATGGCTACCACCCGCCCACCTGGATCACGGACAACCCCGCATCAACACCTTCCATCACCCCGAGAAACTGCTCGCACCCGAAGACGACGACGAACCCGATTGACCAATCTCGAAGAGGTTGTGCGCCTTGCGCTTACTTCCCGTGAGGAGAATGCGGCATGCGTCGTGATTTCACCGTGGCTCCATTACGCTCACCGCATGACAAGCACCGGTACCCGCGTGGCCGCGGGTGTGGTCATTGGCTTGATGGCAGTGTCCTCGCCCGCGTGCAGCGGCAAGCCGACGGTCAAGCCCGAAGGGGCCGCACAGTCTGTCGTCGAGGTCGTCTCGAAGCAAACGGGTTTCCGCCCAGCGGACGTGAGTTGCCCGTCCGGAGTGGAAGCCAAAGTCGGCGTCCAGTTCGACTGTCACTTCACCGGGCCCGAAGGCAAGCCCTACACCGCGCACATGAAGATCACCAAGGTCGACGGTGAGACGGTGCTGTTCGACGTCAGGTCCCGGCCGAGCTAGCCAGTCGATCGGCGGTGGCGGCCAATACCTGCCGGCACCCCGTCCACATCCCCGCGATGATGTCGGCGGCCGGCGGAAGATCGTCGATACGGCCCGCGACCTGACCGGTATTGGCGACACTGGCGTCCATGTCGCCGTCGAAGTAAAGCCGCTGCACCCGCTGCAACGCGGCACCGCCCTCCTCGAAAGACGCCGCGGCATCAAGCTTCTCAGCGGCGGGCGTCCGGATCACGCGCATCATTCGCCTGCCGTCCAGGGGGAGTAGCACCGTGGACGTCTCGTCGGCGCTGACCACCGCCTGCTTGAGGTTGCCGTGCACCGGCGAGTCCGCCGAGGCGAGCAGTCGGGTGCCCATCTGCACGCCGTCGGCGCCCAGCACCAGCGCAGCAGCCATGGATCGGGCATCACAGATGCCACCCGCCGCCACGATCGGTACGTCGACGTGCGCTGCCACCAGCGGCAGCAGCACCATCGTCGAGGCTCCGAAACGGTTCTTGAACCCGCCTCCCTCAACGCCTTCCACCACCAGGCCGTCCACGCCGGCATGGACGGCCTTCCGCGCCGCCGCCAGGGTGCCGACCACATGGAACACGGTGATACCGGCATCGTGCAGTCGGGCGGTGAACAGCGACGGGTCACCTGCCGACGTGGTTGCGAAACGGATATTGTTGGCAACCAACAGATCTACGACCGCCGGGTCACGGTTGAACAGCAGCGCGATGTTGGCGCCGACGGGCCGGTCGGTGAGTTCGTGTACGCGATGCACGTCGGCGCGGCCCTGCTCCGACGTGGTTTCGATGATGCCGAGCGCGCCGGCATTGGACACGGCCGCCGCCAGTTGCGCGCCGGCGATGTAGGTCATCGGCGCCTGGATGATCGGGATGTCGATGCCCGCAAGCGCGCAGAGCCGATTGTCGCCGGGCGTCGGTGTCTGATCAATCGGCATGGCGCCCTCCGGGTTTGGTGTCGCGGGGGTCGATCAGGTCGCGAAAACCTTCGGCGCGGACAACCGAGGCCCCGAGGCGCTGGACGCGCTCGGTCAGCGCCTTATCTGATGTCACGACCCGAATTTCACCGGGTTCATGGTCGGCTTGCACCAACCGGACGATCTCATCGTCGGCGGAGTTTGCCGCCGCCTTCGGCGCATACGTCACCTCGATCGCCGACGAGCGGATCGGCGTTGACGGCGGACGCTCGAACACCACCGTGACGGCCGCCTGATGAGCGTGAGCCCATTCGTCAAGCCTGTCGGCCAGCACGACCATGGCGCGCTGGCGATCCTTCCACCAGCCGTCCGGGCGACTCCCGATCACATTCATCCCGTCGACGATCCAGCGCACACCTCACGGTACGACTCTCGGTACGACTCCGGTTACGAGGAAGCCTCAGAACCACCGCCGTCTACGTGAGCTCCTGCCGTAGTTCTGGGCGTTCTCTTCCAGCGCTCCCAGGGCGTTGATGATCTCCAGCTGCGACAGGATCATCAACCCGTTCAACTGCTTGAGTCGTTCCGGGTTGGCGGCGATCGACTCCTCGTCGTCGACATAGATGAGCAGAAAGTCCCGTAGCGCCTGACTGCCCTTCATCCGCTCGGGGACCTTCATCTGCCGCAGGACAGTGGCCATGTCAGGCTCGTCGGTCACAACAGCGCTCCTTCACGTCGAGTGTCACGCGTTAGCGTAGGACTACATTCGCCAGTGCGTGACGCGCCGTGTCAGAGCAGCCGCTCGCCGGCCTGCTCGTCCTCGCCGTCGCGCTGACGCTCTTCCTGGTCGTCAGCGGGCGCGGTGGCCGACGCCAGACCTGCCTTCGAGGCGCCGCCGGACGTCCCGGCGCCGCTCATGCCGCTGCCCAGCGGGGCCGCACCGCTCATCGCTGAAGAGCCGGCGTTGGCGGCCGCCGATGTCATCGAAGATGACGGCGCCTCACTCAAACCGGCTACCAGCGGACTGCGGGCCGCCGCGCCGAGTTCATTCTGCAAGGCCGCGGCGCCCAGCCCGCCGCCACCGCTCGACCCTGCCGCCGAGCCGAACCGGGACATCGCGGAGGAGCTGAACGCCAACGCGCCGGCCGCCGCGTCATCGGACTCGCCATACATGCGGGCGATGTCCGTCAGCGCCGTGCCGGCCCGCATCAACTCTTCTTGAGCCGCGGTGTTGGAGGCGAGCATGGTGGCGGCCTCTTGCGCGAACGCCATCACCGCCTGCATCGAGACCTCTTCACCGCCGGCAGGTATCAACCCACTCAACACCGACATGGCCGCCGTCGAGCCCGCGTTGACGCCCTGGCTACCGATGTCGACCAGCTGCGAACCGATGTCGCCGGCGGCCGGATCGTGGGACATGGAATCCATTGCCATCTGCCTGCTGCTCCTGTGTGTTCGTGCGCGACTGTCTCGGCAAACGCGCCGGTCCAACCGCGTTGGACAACACCTCAATTCTAAGGTCCCCGAGGGGGGTCTCGAAGCACTTTCTGTCGCACCCGCACCGACGATGAGCACAATGCGCAAAACTACGGAATCGTCGCTTACTCCTGTTAACGCCCACAAGCGCGACACATCCGCCACCGCGCCCTAGGTTCAATCTCAACAAATAACGCAGTTTGTCACGCGAAGACCACCCCGAATAACCGGAGAAATTCGCGAGAAGCAGTGTCCGCCGATTCGGCAGTGCACAAACGAGGAGTACACCAATGCAACCAATGACATTTGACCCGGTCGTGGGCGACATCGGCGGACAGGTAGTCCAGATCGGCATCAGCAGCCTGCAGGCCGGCGACCACGCACAAATATCGATCACCGGGCTGACGCCCGCCGGCGTCGATGAAGTGTCGATGCAGGCCGTAACGGCTTTTCACGAAGAGGCCGCCTCGATGCTGGACTTGCACAGAGCCGCCCAGGAAGAACTGATGCGGACCGGCGCGGCGTTCACGCAGATCGCGCAAACCTACACGGATGTCGACCGCTCAGCCGCTGATTCCGTGGTTTTCAACGCTTTCCCGATGTCGAATCCCTGGGCCAGCGAGTAACTCGCCGTCACCTCAAAGTGAAGCCGCACAATGGGCGCATATGACAGCACCAACGAATGGCCGGTCGCCATTTCACGATGGCGTCGACAACGTCGTTGATCTGGCCGACCAGGCCCTGTTTCTGGGTGAACAGGCCACCGGAGCCACGGGCAGTGCGCCTGGGTCGATCGGCCGGACTAACCGGTGTCCGCGGTTCAGCGCCGCGACCGCTCTGCGGGGTTGGTGGCGGCGAACTCCTGCTCGGGCCGACCCGTCGTCCCGTACCGCAACCCCACGCTGACCTCCCCAGTCGTCGCCAGCGACGCAAGGTACCGTTGCGCCGTCGCTCGCGAAATCCCGATCGCCGCGGCCACCTCGGCCGCGGACATCGGAGCGGCTGATGCGTGCAAGGCCTGCAGCACAAGCTTTTTGGTCGGCGAGGCCACGGAGGTGGGGGACTGAACCGGAATGACTCTGGGGCGCAGCGCATCCAGCGCTGAGTCCACGTCGGCGGCGCTGAGGTTGGCGCCGGACAGGATCTTGCGGTAGCGCGCATAGCCGGACAGCCGTGCGGCCAGTTCGGTAGTGGCAAACGGCTTGACCAAATAGCTCACCGCACCCGCCGCCATCGCGGCACGGATGGTGTCGGCTTCCGTCGCCGCCGTCAGAATCATGCTGTCACCACGTAATTCGCGGACGAAGTCGATGCCCGAGCCGTCGGGTAGGTAAACATCGACCAGCGCCAGGTCGACCGGGGCGGCCCGGCGCGCGGCGGCAAGGGTATTGGCAGTGGCGGCCAGCGTGAAACCCGGCATCGCGTCGACGATTCCGGCGTGCATGTTGGCAACGCGGAAGTCGTCGTCGACGACCAGCACGGTCAGGTCTGCTCCGCCCATTGCTCCTCCTCAGTCATCACACCGGGCAGGCGGGCGATGAACTCCGCACCCGCCAGTCCCTCCCGTGCGCCGGGATTGCCCGGGCTCGACAGCCGAAGGTCACCGCCGAGAGATCGGCTGATCTGGCGTGACAAGGCGAGTCCGATGCCGCGCCCACCGGGTATCCCGGAGTCGGGCTTGGTCGATGTGCCCTCGGTGAACAGTTGCTCGACGAAGTCGGGCGCGACGCCGTCACCGCTGTCGGCCACCGTGACATGGAGCGTCGAACCCTCCTGCAGGAGTTCGATTTCCACCTCTTTGGCGGGATTATCACTGGTTCGGGCGGCGTCGATCGCATTGTCGATCAGATTGCCCACCACGGTGGTGACGTCTACGGGGAGTTCGAGTCTGCCTGACACCCAGGTGTTTTCACCGATCTTGAGCGTCACACCGGCTTCCCGGGCGGCGGCGGCCTTAGCCCCCAGGAATGCCTGCAGGTGGTTGTCGCGAATGGAATCGATGCCCGGTATCGCCGTACCGAGCGGGCCGGATCCGAGCAACTCTTCCAGGTACGCCAGCCCCTCCTCGACCTGAGCGCGTGTGCAACAGACCGTTCAGCAGGTGTAGCCGGTTGGCGAATTCGTGGCGCTGGGCGCGCAAGGCCGTGCTCATCACCTGCACGGCATCGAGCTGCCGGGTCAGCGACTCGACGTCGGTGCGGTCGCGCACCACCAGCACGGTGCCCAGTGGCCGACCATCCCGCTGCACCTTGCGGGCCGAGACCACGACGATGCGCTGGCCGACGGTGGCCAGTGTCGGCGCCGAGTCGGCCGCCTGGAACACATCGAGAACACGTGGTGTCAAACCGATTTCGTCGATGCGCCCGCCCAGCTCGGTGCCGATTTCCAATAACCGGCATGCTTCGTCGTTGACGAAGGTGATGCTGCCGGTCTCGTCGGCCGCCAGCACACCCTCGCCGATGCCGTGCAGCACCGCCGCCTGAGTGCGGACCAGTTCGGCCATCTCGGCCGGCCGCAGACCGAGCGTCAACCCTCGCCACCGCCGCGCCAGCGCCACCGAGCCCACCACGCCGATCAACAGCGCTGCGCCGCCCAAAGGAGCCAGCACCCGCAAATTCTTGGAGAACTGTTCGTCGAACTCCTTGGTGGAGATGCCGACGCTGACCATGCCCAGCACCCGGTTTGTCCCTGGTTCCACCACCGGCACCTTGGCGACGATCGACCGCCCCAGGGTGCCGGACTGATGGACCACCTCTTCCTGGCCATTGAGGGCTTTCGAGGGATCGGTGCTGACCCGCAGCCCCAACTCGTCGCGGTGGGGATGCGCGAGCCTGATGCCCTGCGTGTTGGTGATGACGACGAACAAGACATGAGTGCGCTGCTCCACCCGTAAGGCCACGGACTGCAGCGGGCCGGTCGCCAGTTCATTGATCAGGGCGGGAGGCGCGGTCACGGTTGGGGTCAAGGGGATGTCTTCATAGCGCCCGATGTTGTTCAGCACAGTCGGGGACGAGGCGACGACGCGGGCGATATCCATTGCGTGCACGCCGTATTGCAGGTCCAGGCGTTGGCGGTTGAACTCGGCGAACAGTCCGAAAGCCACGATCAACGTCAGGGTGACCAGGACCAGTTGCAGCAACAGCACCCGGCTGGCGAGCCGCAAGTCGATGCGACCCCTGGTCGGCATGCAGGGACACTACCACGCAGGGTGAGCAGAATGAGCAAAACCGTTGGGCTCATGCGCCGGCCGCTGCGACGGCAGGACACCGTTACCATCGGCGCATGCGCGACTCGAAGATCCTGATCACCGGAGTGACCGGACAGGTTGCCACCCCGGTTGCCCTCGCCCTGGCGGCTGACAACGAAGTCTGGGGCGTCGCCCGATTCACCGACGCCGCAGCGCGTACCACCCTCGAGCAAGCGGGGGTGCGCTGCGAGACGGTCAACCTGGCCGCCGGCGATTTCACCGGCTTGCCGGCCGACTTCGACTATGTCCTCAACCTTGCGGTCGCCAAGAGCGGTAAGTGGGACAAGGATCTGGCAACCAACGCGGACGCGGTGGGCCTTTTGATGGCGCACTGTCGCGGCGCGCACGCCTTTCTGCACTGCTCATCGGCGGCGGTTTACGATCCGCCGGACGACGACGTGCGCACTGAGAGTGCCGCATTGGGGGACAACCACAAGCCGCTGTTCCCCACCTACTCGATCTCCAAGATCGCGGGAGAGGCCGTCGCCCGCTCGATGTCGCGCGTACTCGGGCTACCCACCACGATCGCCCGGCTGAACGTTCCCTACGGCGACAACGGGGGGTGGATGTTCTACCACATGGAGATGATCTTGAACGGTATTCCGATCCCGGTGCCGCCCGGGGAAGCGGCTCGCTACAACCCGATTCACCAGGATGACATCATCGCCACCATCCCCAAATTGCTTGAGGTGGCCTCGGTTCCGGCGGCGACGGTCAATTGGGCCGGCGATCAGATCGTCAGCATCCAGGAATGGTGCGCGTACCTCGGTACGCTGATCGGCCGCGAGCCGGTGTTCGACGTGAGCGCCCAAGCGCTGCGCGGCAATCCTGTCGATGTGAGCCGGCTTCACGAACTCATCGGCGCCGGCAGCACGGTGGACTGGCAGGACGGGTTGCGCCGGATGGCGGCCAAGTTCCACCCCGAACTGGTCAGCGTGTAGTCCTCCTACCTCATCGGTAGATCGAAGCAACCCACGGCTGCGTGCACAATCGTTGCTGGGCTGTCGCAGGGTCTATCCCGGCGGCTTGGAGCGCCGCGGTCCGTTGCGCCTTGGCCCCGGGCGGGTAGTCATCCTCGGTCAGCGCGCACAGCAGGTCGCCGGTGCGCACCCAGTCACGCGACTCGCCGCCCGGCCCCGTGGCCGGAACAGCCTCGGCCGCTTGGGTGTCGAGCACCGCGACAGTGACCAGTTTGTCGTCGACCCACCGATACAACGTCACGGTTCCCGACGCCGCGCTGGAATGCGCGTAGTTGCCGAAGAACCCCTCGGTGGTCCGGTAGAAGCGGCGGAAGCCGAACAACTCGCCAGCGCGCACGAACCGGTCCGGCGATCCGGTCAACCGCCACACCGCCATCGGCTCACCGCCGGTTCCGCCGCGGCCGGTGACGACCAACAACACCGGCGTACCGCTGTCGTCGATGTCCTGCAGCAGCGGCGCAACCCCGGTTTCACCGACGTCGTCGGTGGGTTCCCGGAACTGCTGGATGGGCGTGGTGCGGTTCTGCAGGCTGAACGACCAGGCGGGATCACTGGAAACGTCTAGGGTCAGATTGTTGATCGATAAGGCGCAGCGCACGTGCTGATCCGCCAGCTTGGGTTCATCGGGCAGGTGCAGGGTGTTGCAGGATTCAGATTGTGGCGCAACAGTATTGGCGGTAGTAGACGCGCTGTGGGGTGATTGCCGCGAACTGGCGCAACCACCTACACCGATTGCCGACGCCACGACGAGCGCCGCCGAGACGAGCCGGAGCGGTACAGCGAGGGGGCTGATACCCATTCCGGGAGCCTAGCGCCCTCCCGAAACGACGAATGGTCCCGATTTCTCGGGACCATCCGATCGCCTCAGCCGGTCAGAGTCGTTCAGCTTCGGTGCCTTTGTGGTAGCGGGTCAGGAAGCCGATCGCACCGACGGCAGCAGCAGCGCCGACCACAAGCGAGAAGGCGACGTGAAAGGTCATCGGCCCGGCGAACACGCCGAAAGCCATTGAGATGTACAGCATCCAGATCAGCCGGACGAAGGAACCGGCAGCCAGGACCGCCAGGCTGATCCCGATCCACAGGCTGCGCTGCCGGTCGACACGGTTGATCTGTGCCTCGATGCCGGCGGGGACAATGTTCATGTGCGGTCTTCCTTTCGTGGCGCGCCGCCTTGGTGGCGTTGTCGTTGCGCCAAGTACAGAGGTGCCGCACGGCTACCGATCCCAAAAACGTCAGATGCGCTGCAGCTCGATTACCGGGATGACCCGGTCGGTCTTGGACTGGTAACCGCCAAACCCCGGCGCCTGCTCGACAATTCGCGGATACACGGCGTCGCGCTCGTCATTCGGCAGCTCGCGGGCGCGCACGTCATACGCGTCGGTAGCGATTTCGATGTGCGCGAGCGGGTTGGCCCGCAGGTTGTGTAACCATGCGGGGTCGACGTCGGCGCCGGCGTACGAGCCGACGATCAGCAGTTTGCCGTCGATGTCGAACGTCATCACCGGGTTGACGCGCTCCTTGCCGGACTTGGCGCCGGTGCTGTGCAGCAACAACAGGGTGGCTCCTTCGAACGCGCCACCGACCTTTCCGCCGTTGGCACGAAACTCGTCGATAATCTCGGCATTTCCAGACACATCGGGTCGATCAGCCATGCTCGGGCACCCCTATCTGCGGGTAGTTCATCTCAGCCTGAAACATCCGGTATTGCTCGGCGCGGCCGGGCCGGTGCCGTACCACCAACCAACCGGCCGTCAGCAGCAGAAACCACGACGGGAACCAGGCCAGCGCCACGGCGGTTTCGGATTCGGTTGACAGCGTCCAGATTACAAATACGAAGAAGACGAGGATCGCCCAGCACATCACCACGCCACCGGGCATTCGGTAACGCGAATCCGCGTGCCGCCGAGGATGCCGACGACGGTAGACCAGGTAACTGACCACGATCATCGCCCACACGAACATGAACAACAGTGAAGCGACGGTGGTGATGACCGTGAAGACGCCGATCACGGAACCGCCCGCATACAACAGCGGAACCGAAATCAACAGCAGGGGAGCGGTCAACAGCACAGCGGATGCCGGCACACCGCCGCGGTTGAGTCGGCGAAACACCGACGGGGCGCTGCCCTCGTCGGCCAGACCGAAAAGCATCCGACCCGTGGAGAAGACCCCCGAATTCGTCGACGAGGCCGCAGAGGTGATCACCACGAAGTTCACCAGTGACGCGGCAGCACCGAGTCCCGCCAGGGCGAACATGGTCACGAACGGGGATTCGCCGCTGGCGAAACGCCGCCAGGGCACCACGGCCAGTATCGCCAGCAGCGCAGCGATGTAGAAGATCGCCACCCGCATCGGGACGGCGTTGATTGCCCGCGGGAGGGTCCGGTGCGGATCGGCGGTCTCCGCCGCCGCGGTACCGACGAGCTCCACGCCCACAAAGGCGAAGAAAGCGATCTGAAAACCACCGACGACACCCATGAACCCTGTCGCGAAGAACCCGCCGTCCTGCCACAGGTTCCCCAGCGTCGCGTGGTCGCCGTGGGGCGAGACGAAGCCGGTGGCCACCAGGACGACGCCGACCACGATCAGCCCCAGGATCGCGGCGATCTTGATCAACGAGAACCAGAACTCGATCTCCCCGAAATTGCGCACGCTGAACAGATTGAAGGCCAACACCAGCACGACCGTCACCAACGCCGGAACCCATGCTGGAAGGTCGGGCCACCAGAACTTGGAATAGCCGACGATTGCCACTACCTCGGCGATACCGGTGACAACCCAGGCGAACCAGTAGGACCACCCGATGAAGAAGCCCGCGGCGGGGCCCAGCAAATCGGCTGCGAAATCGACGAACGACTTGTAGTTCAGGTTCGACAGCAGCAATTCGCCCATCGCGCGCAGCACGAAAAACACGAAGAACCCGATGACCGCGTAGATTACGACGACCGCCGGGCCGGCTTGGGTGATCGTGCGTCCCGACCCCATGAACAGGCCGGTCCCGATCGCGCCGCCGATTGCGATCAGTTGGATCTGGCGGTTGGACAGACTGCGATGCAAGCGGCCGACGGCGGCTGCGTCCTGCTCGTCAGCCGACATCGGGATGCACCATAGCGACGACCTTAGAGGCAGCGTCCCTGCGCTGCCGGTGTTTTCGCGGGGAATCGTCGAATGCACGCATATCGGCCAACGGCCAACCGTCGACTTGTGCGGAATACTGGTCAAGCAGTTGGGCTTTCGCGCTAAGCCAGATAGACGCCGCCCGAAGTGAGCACGTCGCCGGCGGCCACATCACTCTTTGCGAGCTTGCGAAACAAGATCCCGATATTGTCGCCCGTCCCAGCGGTGTCCAGCTTCTTGCGGAAGGCCTCGATCGCGTCAACCCGCACCGGCGGCCCATCGTTGATCCGCACCTGATCGCCGACGCTCAACTGCCCGTACTCGACCCGGCCGGTCGCTACGGTGCCACGCCCTTTGATCGCGAACACGTCCTGGACGGTCATGCGAAACATGATGGCACGCTAATCGATTTGTCCGACAATTCCCACAATCGGCCTGCGGGATGCAGACTCATCGGTTGCGCGACAGTCGAGTCCGATACCTGCGCACTATCCAACTCGCCTCGGCAGCAACCTATTTCCTCGCGACGCTCTAGGCCCTACGCGTTGTTCACGGCGAGCCGGGAGAGCAGCACGCCCGCTACTTGCTCACCGCGGTCCTCCTGCAGGAAGTGCGCCGCGCCCTCGATGCGCACCTGCTCGCCCGCGGTCGGGATCAGATCGCAGAACAGCTGTCCGGCCTTTGGATAGGGGAAAATTGGGTCGGAGTCCGAAAAGGCAACCAGCGCAGGCTTATTCCAGCGGGAGAGCTCATCGCTGATCGCCTGCATCCGCGCAGCGCCCGGCGCGTCCCCGGTAATCGGAACGAGCAGGGGGAATTGGGCCGCCCCGGCCTTCGACTCGGTGGTGGGGAACGGCGCGTCATAAGCGGCGACGACATCCTCGGACAGTTGGGTCGTGGTGGCGCTCTGTATGACGAACCCGACCGGCAGATCCGGGTTCTTCTCGGCGAAGTTGCGCCACGCCATGAAGCCCTTGGACACATGGCCGGTGAACAGTCCGGTGTTCATGATCATCAGGGCGCTGACCCGGTCGGCGTTCTCCGTTGCCCATCGCAGACCGATCGGACCGCCCCAGTCTTGGACGACGACGGTTGCGTTGTGCAGATCGAGAGCGCCCAGGACCTCGGCGATCAATTCGCTGTGCCGGTCGAAGGTGTACCACCGTCGGTCGGTTGGCTTATCGGAGCGGCCGAAGCCGATCAGGTCGGGCACGATCACCCGATGTCCGGCCGCCACTAGTGGTGGCAGCATCTTGCGGTACAGGTAGGCCCAACTGGGTTCGCCGTGGAAACACACGACCGGCGCGCCTTCGCGCGGCCCCTCGTCGAGATAGTGCATGCGCAACCCGTCGACCTCGAGGTAATTCGGCGCGAAGCCGTACCCCGGCAAGTTCGCGAAACGAGCATCGGGTGTGCGAAAAACTTCCGGAGTGGTCGAACTCATTGCCGGGATCTCCATTCGTTCGTGGGCCGGACCACAACCTAACGGAATGTTGACCGACCAGTCAACTATCACCTAGGATTCCACCATGCCTCGCACGTCCGACGCCCGGGATCGCATTGTGTCGACCGCGGCACGGCTGTTCCTCGAACGCAGCTACCACGACGTGGGCGTCGAGGAACTCTGCGCTGTGGCCGACGTCCGCAAAGGCAGCTTCTACCACTACTTCCCATCGAAAGCCGATCTGGCGAAGGCGGTTGTCGACCTGCACCTGGCGGTGTTTCAGGCGCGCTTGGCGAGCACACCGGAGACCAGCCCGGCCGAGCGGCTGTCCGCTATCCCCGACGCCATCGCCGGTATCCAATCCGGGCTGCGCAGCCAGTTCGGACGGTTCGTCGGCTGTCCGTTCGGCAACCTGGCCGCGGAACTGTCGACCACTGATGAAGCCGTCCGTAGCCACCTGGCCAATCGGCTGGCCGCACTCGAGGGTCACCTGGCGACGATCTGCCGAGATGCCGCCGCCGACGGGACGCTGCGTGACAACGTCGACCCCGACCGACTGGCCCGTGCCCTATTCGCGCATTACCAGGGGTTGATCCTGCTCGCCAAGCTGCACGGCTCGACCGTGTCCGATCTGGCGCCGGCGCTGCACGAATTCATCGAGAGTTACCTGAGCCACCCGGCTGGGAACCGCGGTTAGGTGATTTTCACCATCAGCTTGCCGACGTTCTTGCCGTCGAACAACATGTTGATGGCCGTCGGCAGTTGCTCGAAACCTTCGACCACGGTTTCCAGCGGCGTGAGCTTGCCCTCGCCGATCAATCCGGCGATCTCGCTGATCGCCTCGGGAGCGCGGCCGAAGTGGTCCAGCACGATGAACCCCTGCACCGTGGCGCGCTGAATGAGCAGGTTGCCGAAAGCCCGCGGCCCGGGCGGCGGGTCGGCGTCGTTGTAGCCCGAGATCAGGCCGCACAGCGCAACCCGCGCATTGATGTTCAGACGGGCAAAGATCGCGTCCATGATGGCGCCGCCGACGTTCTCGAAGTCGACGTCGATGCCGTTCGGTGTGGCCGCGACCAATTGGGCGTACCAGTCGTCGGCCTTGTGGTCGACGGCGGCGTCAAAGCCGAGTTGCTCGGTCAGCAGCGCACACTTCTCGGGGCCGCCGGCGATCCCGACGACGCGCGCGCCGTCGGCCTTGGCCAGCTGGCCGGCCACCGAACCGACCGCGCCTGCCGCGGCCGACACCACAACCGTCTCGCCCGGCTTGGGCTTTCCGATCTCCCGAATGCCGATCCAGGCGGTCAGCCCGGTCATGCCGAGCGCGCCCATGTAGGCGCTCGGCGAGACGCCGTCGGCGACGTCGACCGGCATCAGCATCATCTGGTCGGACGCCACCACGTACTCCTGCCAACCGACCAGGCCCTGCACGATCTGACCAACCGGGTAGTTCGGATTCTTCGACGCCACCACCTCGCCGATACCGCCCGCGCGCATGACTTCGCCGATCCCGACGGGGGGGAGGTACGTCGGCACATCGGTGATCCACATGCGGTTGGTCGGGTCCAGCGAGATCCAGTCGACGCGGACCAATGCCTCACCGTCGCCGATCTCAGGGATCGATTCCTCACTGAGTTCGAAGGTGGTGGGCCCGATGCGTCCGGTGGGGCGTTCATGCAGCAGAAAGCGGCGGTTTCGGTCAACCATGAGCGAACCGTACCCGACCCGGATCGGTGCGATATGGGCGAACCTGCCCTGTCAGGAGTCGGTGTTGCAGAATGCGCCGTTCAAATTCGCACCGGAGAACGGGTTGGCGTATTTCGAGGACCTCGGCTGGCGCGTCGTGGACGCCGAATCACTATTTGCCGCCGCCCGCCGTTTCCGCCGCTTGCCGATGTAGATGCGCGCCGCCGCCTGGCTACCGCAGCCTGATCCCCGGCGCCCCGGACGCAGACCCTGGAGCGCGGTCGCGCTGCTGGGTCCGTGACCCCGGGCCCGCCATATGTGACGCAGGTCATCGTCCGGTTTCAAATTCACGGCAAATTCTCATGTTGGGACACGGTTAGGTCACAGCTTTGCTGGGCATCCTGAGGAACAGAGCTACAAACCACACGGTTGTAGCTTTTGCGCAGTAAGGCGGAGAGGAGTTGACAATCGTGGCGAATGAATCAGAGGCGAAGGTAATTTATCTCCAATCCCATCCGGTCTGGATGGCAGCACACCGACGAGAACGTCAGCTCCAAGAGGCGATGCGCCGGCACCCCGCGTATATCGGCAGGCAGCGCGCCGCCGCAGCGGGCGATTCGGTGCCCGCGGGTCACCGCGGCTTCGGCCGGTACTCCACCGCTGACGCTCCTGCTTAACGTTCTCGCACGATAATCAATCTTTTCAGCTACTGACCCGATCGATAATCATCCGCACGCGCCGTCAATGCGTGCGGATGCTTTGCTGCGAATTTTTCTGAGCGCTATCCCCTTATCCTGATACGAACAATGAGGGGACCGACATGTCTCAGACACCTGCCGCGACGCGGGCCGTTTTTCCGGAGATCAGTTCGCGCGCCTGGGAACATCCCGCCGATCGAACCGCCCTGTCAGCGCTGCGCCGCCTCAAGGGCTTCGACCAGATTTTGAAGCTGCTGTCGGGGATGCTGCGCGAACGCCAACACCGGCTGTTGTACCTGGCCAGTGGCGCGCGGGTGGGCCCACGACAGTTCGCCGACCTCGACGCACTGCTTCAGGAGTGCGTGGACGTCTTGGACGCGCCGGAAAAACCAGAACTCTTCGTGACGCAATCGCCGATCGCCAATGCCTACACGATCGGAATGGACCAGCCGTTCATCGTCATCACCTCTGGTCTGTATGACCTGATGACCCATGACGAGATGCGCTTCGTGGTCGGGCACGAACTCGGCCACGCGGTGGGCGGGCACGCGGTCTACCGCACGATGATGATGCACCTGATGCGGCTGGCGGGGTCGTTCGGTTTCATCCCGATCGGTGGCTGGGCATTGCGCGCCATCGTGGCAGCGCTGCTGGAATGGCAGCGCAAGTCAGAGCTGTCCGGGGATCGCGCCGGGTTGTTGTGCTGCCAGGATCTGGACACCGCGATACGTGTGGAGATGAAGCTCGCGGGCGGAAGCCGATTGGACAAGCTCGACTCGCAGGCATTCCTCGCCCAGGCCCGAGAGTACGAAAAGTCGGGGGACATGCGTGACGGCGTGCTCAAGCTGCTCAATCTGGAGTTGCAGACGCACCCGTTCTCAGTGTTACGGGCCGCCGCCTTGACCCAGTGGGTGGACACCGGCGGCTACGCCAAAGTGTTGTCCGGGGACTACCCGCGACGGGCCGACGACGACGGCGTCTCGTTCACGGATGACATCGGCGAAGCCGCCCGGCATTACAAGGACGGTTTCGATCAGTCCGACGACCCGCTGATCAAGGGAATTCGCGACGGCCTGGGCGGGATTGTCGACGGGGTCGGCCGGGCTGCGACCAGCGCGGCGGATTCCCTGGGACGCAAAATCAACGAGTGGCGGCAGAAACCTGAATAGCGGCGGGTCAACCCGGAGGACTGGCGTCGACGTCGGCGGGTTCACCGACCCAGGCGGCGAACGCGGGTACACCGGTCCACGGATCGCGCCGGGCGCGGGCGGGCCGCCTGCCGACGATAGCGACCACGGCATACGGATGGCCGAAACGCAGAGTTGCGGTGCGTGACAGGCCCGACGACATCATCGCGCTGCGCAACGCGACGGCGGTCACCGCCGCCGCCTCGAAACCCCACCGGTTGTAGCGGGCGACCGCGGACTGGCGGGCCTGCACGCCGGGCCCGGCCGCGTCCTCCGGCAGGGCCGCTGCCAGCGCCCGTCCTACCGCGCCGAACCCCAGACCGGGATCGGCCGTCAGCTCATGGTTCGACATCGCTTTCCACGCCGGCAACAGCACCCGCACCTGATCCCCACCGGGTCGGCGGTCCTCGGTGATCGTCCAGAGCTCACCGTCGCCCAGCGGAAGGTCGGAGAGTTTTCGCCGCCGCACGGTCGATCCGGTGGCCTGTCGCCACGCGATGTCGTGGGCGGCCGCAAGGACCGCCTCCGATGGGGCATCGTCGCGTGCAATCACGGACGTCACCTGCAGGGAATCGCTGCCGACGGCGGTGTGCACGGCAACCGTACCCAACCCCGCGACGTCGGTGAGGTACCCGTCCGCGCCGCTGAGTACCTCGGCGACGCGGGTACTCCAGGGCGACCTCAACTCGGCGGCACCGGTGACGTCGTAGGGCCGCAACCAGGCGATACGGGTGGCCAGGGCGCTGGCCAGCACCGCCGTCATGTCCGACAGGTCGACCGGGAAGCGGTCGATCATTCCATCGGTGTGATCGCGTGCCCACGCGTCGGCCTGCGCCTGGGTGGGCACCGGTCCCGTTTCCACAGCGGCGGGAAGGCCCCCGGGCCAATTCGGCACGCCCCACACGGCCAGCGCGCTGCGAACGACCTCGGGCGGATCGCTGAGCAACTCGTCGAGTGCCCGTCGCGCACGCCTGACATCGACGCCGAGAATGTCCTCGAGGTCATTGCGGACCGAGCCCTGGGCCAGTGGCGCGGCCAGTGCCAGCAACAGCCAGGCGCCCAGCGGCGAGGACACCGAGTGCCCGTCGGCATGCACGCGGCAGAAACGCTGCGCGTAACGCGTGATCAGCGGCCCTGGGGCGGCGTTCATGCCCGAACTGTAGTAGCTACCAGACCCGGACGTAGTCGACGAGCATCTGGGCGGGATAGCTGCCCGATCCGGGGTCTCCGCCGCCGGAACCCGCGACCGCGAGGTTCAGAATCGGAAACACCTGGTAGCCGGGGTTGTTGAACGGCCAGTCCGCCAGCGAGTTGGCCGCCACGGTGAAATACGGTTGCGCGCCGTCGGTGTAGTCCTGCCAGAAGCGCATACCGGCGTCATCCCACTGGACCCGCCAGGTGTGCCACGCGCTGTCCAGGGCGAGGTTGTGGGTCTGCCACTCCGAGCCGTTGGCTTTCGCGTGGACCGTGGTTGCCGAGGGCCACTTGCCGTTGCCGTACCACTCGACGATGTCGATTTCGCCCTGTGCGTCACTGGACAACCAAAACGCGGGCCAAGCGCCCGGCGTCAGACAGTCGAATTTGATGCGAGCTTCCCAGATATGGCCGATGCCGCCTTGCCACGGACTGAAGACCTTGCCGCCGTAGTAAGTGGGGCCGTCTTTGGCGGCGCGGATGACGAGGTTGGAATTCCCGTCGATGAATACGTTCTGCCGGTCGTCGCGGTATTGGCCCACGTGCTCGGGGAGTTCCCAGTACGTCGGGTCCTTGATCGTCTCGCGTGCTTTGGACACCGTCCATTTCGCCGGGTCGGGGGCTGAGCCGGCCGGCCCGTCGAACTCGTCGTGGAAGATGTACGGACCCGCTGCACCGCTGGGCGCCGCCGGCGCAGGCGGGCGAGGGGAGGGGGCCGCGTGGGCCTTCGGAACGGGGGCCGCACCGAGTGCGGCCGCACCGGTGATCAGGCCCGTCATCACAAGCATGCGGCGGCGATCCATTTCGGGCATTAGCAACGCACCCTAGCAGCCACGGCGGAACCGGTGGAAATTCGCGAGCCCCTACCCGGCCGCCGGTGGGCGGGTCATGAAGGTCAATCGGTGCCCGTATGCGGGCGTTTTACGGCCGTTGCCGGCATTGAAGAACTGCCCGAACGGCGGGGCCACCGGAGTGTTGCCGACCGCGCCTGCCGATGTGGTCTCGAGAGCGGCCGGGATCGCGGTGGCGTTGCTGACTGCCGTGGCTCCCGAACCTGTTGCCGCACTCACCGAGGAAGTCCAGCTTGCCGGTACCGACAATCCGCTGAGCGGAACCGCCCTGCCCAGACCCGCTGTCACGCTGCCGACCTTCGTCCCGAGGTTGGCCCCGGCGGCGCCCGCGGCCTGAGCCGCACCTTCGACCGCCTTGGCCGCGGGGGCCAGACTATTCATCAAGTTCGTGATAGCGATCGAACCGCTGCCGGCCTGCCCGAAAGCCTGCCCCGACTGGAACACCGCTGTGATGGCCGAGACATAGGGCGAGAGGTACTTGCTGTAGAGCGAAACGACGTCGTCCAGCGGCGTGTTCGCGACCAGCCACTGGTCGATCGCGGTGCCGTTTATCGGCGTCGACAGCGTCTTGAGCACGTCCGCCACCCTGGGGTTCGCCTGCCCGGCCAGGTTCATGATGTTGGTGGAAACGTTGTTGTACTGACCCACATCGGCCGGCTCCGGCAACTCCGCAAACTGGGCCGCCGCCGCCGAACTGCCCGCGTAGTTGTACATCGCGGCGGCATCCTGGGCCCAGAACTCGGCGTACAGCGCCTCGGTTGCCGCGATCGCCGGGGTGTTCTGCCCGACAAAGTTGGTGGCGACCAACGCTGCCAACAAAGCGCGGTTGGCCGCGATCACGGGCGGCGGGATCGAGGCCGCGAACGCGGCTTCGTAAGCCGCCGCAGCCGCGAAGGCCTGACTTGCCGCCTGCTCGGCCTCCGCAGCACTGCTGTCCAGAAAGACGACAAATGGAGTCGCCGCCGCAAGCATCGACGCCGACGCTGGCCCCAGCCATGGACCGCTGGTCAGCTCAGAAATCGCCAATCGATGGCCCGACGCTGCGGCTTGCAGGTCAGCGGCCAATCCACTCCACGCCGCCGCAGCGGCCAGCATCGGGCCCGCCCCCGGACCGGCATATATGCGACCCGAGTTGATCTCGGGCGGCAACACCCCGTAATCCACCATTGCTGTGTGCGGCGACCGTTAACCGGCGGCCGGAGGCTTCGCCATGACAGAGGGCCTGAACCCGTAGGTCGGCTGATTGCGGCCGTAACCCCCGTTGACGAACTGCCCGAACGGCGGGGCCATCGGAAAGCTGTTGGCGCCCTCTGATCCGGTGTCGAAGGCGGCCGGAATCGCGCTGGCAATCCCCGGATTGGTGGTGGCATGCCACGGCACCCAGTTCGCCGGCGCCGACAACCCCCCGATCGGAATCGCCTTACCCAGAGCCCCTGCCACGCCACCGAGGCCGGCAGCCCCCGCCGCGGCCTGCCCGGCGCTGGCCGCGCCGGCGCCTGCGGCCGACGCTGCGCCTTCGGCCGCCTTTGCCGCTGAAGCCGCCGGCTTGGCGAAGTTGGCCATGGCGGTTAGACCGTTACTGACCTGGCCGAACGACTGCGTCGACTGAATCATCGCCGCAAGGGAGTTGACGTACGGCGAGAGGTACTTGCCGTACAGGGCCACCACATCGTCCAACGGCGTGTAGTCAACCAGGAATTTGTCTATCGCCGTGGCGCTGATCGGCGAAGACATCGCCTTCAGCACCTCGGAAACCCTGGGGTTTACCTGCGACGCCACGTTCATGACGTTGTTGTAGCCGGTGTTGTACTGGGCCTTGAAGACGGCAAGGGCCTGGTCGGCCACTCCGGAGGGGTCCACAACCTCGGCAGGCGCCGGCAACTCGGCCAGCTTTGTCGCCGCTGCCGCACTGCCCGCATAGCTGTACATCGCCCCCGAGTCTTGCGCCCAGAATTCTGCGTAGTGGGCCTCGAGGGTGGAGATCGCCGAACTGTTCTGGCCGAGCAGGTTGCTCGCAACCAACTCCTGCAACAGGGCACGATTGGCCGCGATCAAAGGCGGCGGAACGCTGGCCGCAAACGCCGTTTCGTAGGCGTTCACCGCTGCGGTCGCCTGGCTCGCTGCCTGGGCGGCCTGTTCGGCACTGGAGTCCAGCCAGTTGAGGAACGGACTGACGCTGGAAGTCAACGATGCCGCTGCCGGCCCCAGCCACGGACCACTGGTCAACGCGGTGATCACCGATCGATGGCCCGACGCAGCGGCTTGCAGGTCGGCTGCCAGGCCACTCCATGCCGACGCAGCGGCCAGCAACGAACCTGCCCCCGGGCCGGCGTATATGAGCCCGGAGTTGATCTCGGGCGGCAACAGGCCGTAGTCCACCATTGCTTGCTTTTCCCTAGTCTCTTGTAACCGCTCAGACAGACGCCGCGTTAGCCGCTTCAGTCGCTTCGTACGAACCCGCGCTCGTTCCGAGCGTCGCGGCCAACGCCGCCTGAATCTGGGCGGCCCGCGCCTGCAATTCCTGGAACCGCGCGGCGTGGGTGGCGAACTGCGCCGCGGTCAGTATCGACACCTCATCGGCTGCCGCGGGGACGACGCCCGTGGTCGGGGCGGCGGCCGCCGCATTGCCCACGTTCAAAGCCGCGCCGAGCGACTGCAGGTTGCTGGCCGCGGCTGCCAGGTGCTCTGGATAAGTGCGTACGAAAGACATAGTTTCCTCCGAACAAGCGGTGTGGGGTCGGTTCTCACGCGTCAATGTGTTGCCGTTACCTCGTACGGTATTGACCTTGCTGCGGCCGGTTCAATACGGCTAACCCCGCCGAATGGACCCTGATCTTGGCGTTTAGCCAACATTCACCTTGATTTTTAGTCACATGATCTTCATAGAATCTGCGCAGCATCTGTGCAGTTAGCGGCGGCATAATCGCCGCGCTCACGAAACGCCGGCCACGGCAGCTGCACTTGGGCGAAGTATCGGCCCTCCGTCGCACCGATGCATTGCCAGTCATGCTTTCGAAAATGCTTATCCGAGTAGCATTTTTCGCGTCGTATACGAAGGGTGGCGGCGCCGTCTGGGGCGCTTCGCCCTACCGCCGCGGCACCGACCGCGCCTTCAACCGTGGGGGCGACGGGAATTTTTCGGGCATGACGACGCCCGCTGGGGCCGGCCACCGAGCCGGCCGATTAAGCACAACTACCAAGCTTCGCTAAATACTAATGCGCTGGCTAATCTGATGAATATCGACGTCCGACAATTAAACTCACTGTGAAATATTTCTTGACGCTCTGCAATGTCACGCCGGTGTTGTCCGCGTTCCACCTTAATTCTCAAGGTGATTTTTACCGGCGTCCCCCGCGCGCGGCGACCGGGCCTCCTCGACCACGCCGTGATTTATTGGCCGAGGCGTAGCTTTCACGTGATCCAACCGCGACGGCGACGACGCAGGCTCTACTACATGACGGTGCTGGTTGGCCTGGCGTTGATAACGGCCCTGTGCACCGGCTATCACTTCGGGCGGCGATCCGGCTGCAGACCGTCAACCTGGAAGAAGCGGACTTCGCGGCTGGCACTGGGAAGACTCACAGCCAGCCTGGTCGTGCTGGTGATCGCCCGTAGGATGCAGCGGATCCTGGCTGCCCCGCGTGGGATTCCTGCGGTTGCTGGCCTCTGGGGCCGTCCCGCGCGGCGGTTCTCCAGAAGCAGGTAGCGCTTCTGGCTACAGCCTGCCCGCGACGAAGTCTGCGGCCTGGTCTGCCATGCCGGCCTGGACGTAAGCATTGGCCAAATGCTGTGGCCAGTTCTCTTTCCACGTGTTGGGATCGGCCGGGTTGCAGATGGGGTCGGCGCCGTGACAGAGCTCGATGGTCCGGTCGTTGTAGATCGGGCTGAAGTTCGTGATGGGGCCGACCCACTGGCTTCCGTTACCGAAGAGCGCGACCGCGGCGACGTGCTGATCGGTGCCCTCGGGAAGCGGGCTGTCGAATCCGAACGCCGACATGGGCACCGCGAGGACGACATCGGTGACCGCCGCACCGAGCGAGTAGCCGCCGAGCACCAGACGGGTGTTGGGGCAGTTGTTGACCATGTACTGGATGTGCCGGCTCATGTCGTTGGCACCGATGTCGATCTCCGAGTCGGCGGGATACTTCACGGCGTAGGTACCCATGCTCCGTCCGCCCATTTTGGAACTGAGCGAGTTGATGAACGCGTTGCCCAGGATGCCGGGCCCCGCTGATTCGAATCGGCCGCGGGCGAAAACGACCTCCACCTGCGGACAGTTGGCGGCGACCGCCTGTACAGCCGCGCCGGGAGTGCCGGCCGGCAGCATCACAGCGGCGAAAAGCAGCGCGGCAGCAGTCGCGATTGCCGCTAGACCGAATTCAACCAATTTCCGGGCAACTAGTTGGCGCACAGCACATGATCGTAGCCAGTCATGGTGCGGCCGTGTGCCGCTTAACAACTTTGTTTCACCGGACTTCGAGGACACTGGGGTGTCGCGTCGCGGTGGCGATGCTCACATGGTGGCCGATGACGGGACGTCGATAACGGATTTTTTTCGGATACTTCGTAATTGCGTTGGTGCACAGTGGTTTTCCTTATTCAATTTTCCCGATGAACAGTGTGGCCGCTTTCGATGAGGCAGTGCAGTTCGCGTTGCCGTGGTTCTGACCGGCGATCGCGCTATGTGATTACGTGGGCCCCGCCCCGACTGCGGGGCCATGCGCCCAGGCCGGCAACGGCCGCGCCAACTGCGATCGGATTGAATTCTCGACGATCGCAAAGGTGCGGTTGCTACCATCGCGCGGTGCACGATTCGGCTCCATCCCCAGACCGACGTTCCATCTCACGACGTGCGATGTTCGGCTACGCCCTCACGCCGGTATTGCTCGGTGCGCTCGCGGCCACGGCCGAGGCGCCCAAAGCCTCAGCCGGCAACAGTCAATTGATCGATTTCGCCCTGCACAGAATCCCGCCGGAGGAGATCAAGGCGGCCGGCTATGACGGCGTGGTGAACTACGTGTCCGAGTCGCGGCCCGGAATGAACTTTGAGGCAAAGCCGATCACCCGCCAGTACGCCGACGCGCTTCGCGCAGCGGGTCTGCACATCGTCAGCAACTTTCAATACGGCAAGCCGGGCGGCTCCGCACCTTCGGATTTCACCCGGGGGTACGACGGCGGGGTGGCGGACGCGCAGGCAGCGCTGGCGCTGCACGGCGCGGCCGGAGGCGGGGCCTCGGCGCCGATTTTCTTCAGCGTGGACGACAACATCGACCAAGAAACGTGGAACGGCCTCGCCGTCCCATGGTTTCGGGGAATCAACTCGGTGCTCGGCGTGGGCCGTACCGGCATCTACGGGCATTCCCGGGCGTGCAACTGGGCCATCAACGACAACGTCATTGGGCACTCGACCACTTCAGGTTACCGGTGGGCATGGCAGACGAGGGCCTGGTCGAACGGCGAGCGCGCATCGGGCGCGGTTCTTTACCAGGGAGTGGTCGACGGTCCACTGCTGGCCGGGGTCCAGATCGACATCGACGACGTCCTTGCCGCCGATTACGGGCAATGGGATCTCGCCCGATAACCCCGCTGATCAGCTTGGCCGGGGTAATTGCGCTTTCGGCGTGTAGCCCGGCAGCTCCGTCGACCAAGGCATCGCCGCAGTCGCAGCTGACCAGCAGCGCCGCAATCACCAGCACATCGACGATGCGACCGACCAGCGCCGGGCCGACCGGTCGGTACGGCAACCCAGCTGCAGCCGCCAAATACTGGCAACAGCAGTCTCTCGAGGACAACTGCGGGCTGATTTCGGTGGCCGATGTGGTGGGGGAGATCACCGGGCACGCGCCGACCGAACAGCAGGTGATCGCGTTGGCTGTGAGTACGCCGTCGGGAACCAACCCAGGTCCGATCTATGCGCCGGTGAACGACCCGAGCCACGCTAACGGCACGGGCGGCATCGAAATGGCCGACGAGGTGGTGCTACTCGAGCATTACGGCATCAAGTCGGTGATGACCGACGCCACGACGCATCCGGACCAGACTGGGCTACCTGCGCTCGAGCGGTACCTCACCGACGACCGAAAGATCATCGCGTGGGTCAATTCCGCCGTCATCTGGAACACCAGCGATCAGCGCACCGCGGCCGATCACTTCCTGGTGGTCACCGGTATCGATACCGACACCGAACGCGTTCACCTCAATGACCCGGGTGCTGACCATGCTGACGAACGGGTTGCGATCACCACCTTCACGACGGCGTGGAAGACCGGCGGAGACTCCATCGTCGTCACCGCGGCCCCCTGAATGACGAACGCCCCGCGAGCGTGGCTCGCGGGGCGCCCGATGGCTGAAGCGGACTACTTCAGGTCGTACCGATCGTTGTTCATCACCTTGACCCAGGCTGCGACGAAGTCCTCGACGAACTTCCCCTTGTTGTCGTCCTGCGCGTACACCTCGGCGAGGGCACGCAACACCGAATTCGAGCCGAACACAAGGTCATTCGCGGTCGCGGTCCACTTGAGCTGGCCGGTTGCCCGGTCGTGGCCCTCGTAGACGTTCTCCCCGGTCTTCGACGCCTTCCACTCGGTGCCCATGTCGAGCAGGTTGACGAAGAAGTCGTTCGTCAATACGCCCGTCTTGTCGGTGAACACTCCGTGCTTGCTGCCGCCGTGGTTGGCACCGATGGCACGCAGACCACCGACGAGGACCGTCAGCTCCGGCCCGGACACACCCAACATGTAGGCCCGGTCCAACAGCAGCTGCTCGAGTGGAGCCTTCTCCCCGGAACGGAAGTAGTTGCGGAAGCCGTCAGCGCGTGGTTCCAGCAACGCGAAGGACTCCACGTCGGTGTTTTCCTGCGTGGCGTCGGTACGGCCGGGCGCGAAGTGCACCGAGATCTCATAACCCGCGTCCTTGGCCGCCTTCTCCACTGCGGCTGAGCCGGCCAGCACGATCAGGTCAGCCAGCGAGACCTTCTTGCCACCGGAGGCCGAGCCGTTGAAGTCCTGCTGGATCTGGGTGAGAACCGGCAGCACCTTGTCCAGCTCGGAGGGCTCATTGACCTCCCAGCTCTTCTGCGGTTCCAGGCGTAGGCGCGCCCCGTTGGCGCCGCCGCGCTTGTCGGTGTTGCGGTAACTCGCCGCCGCCGACCAGGCCGTCTTGACCAACTGCGGAACCGACAGGCCCGACTCGAGCACCTTGGCCTTCAGCGAGGCGATGTCGCTTTCGTCGACCAGTTCGTGGTCGACGGCCGGCACCGGGTCCTGCCAGAGCTGCGGCTCGGGGATCCACGGCCCGAGGTAGCGGCTGATGGGCCCCATGTCACGGTGCAACAGCTTGTACCAGGCCTTGGCGAACGCCTCGGACAGTTCCTCGGGGTGTTCCAACCAGCGCTGCGTGATCTGCCGGTAGATCGGGTCCTCGCGCAGCGACACGTCGGTGACCAGCATGGTCGGGTTGCGACCCGGCCCGCCGAACGGATCGGGAATGGTGCCCGCGCCGGCGCCGTCCTTGGCGGTGAACTGCCACGCATCGCCGGGACTCTTGGTCAGCTCCCACTCGTAGCCGTAGAGGGTCTCCAGGAAGGTGTTGTCCCACTTCGTCGGAGTCGGCGTCCACACCACTTCCAGGCCACTGGTGATGGCGTCTTTGCCGCTACCGGTGCCGTAGGTGCTCTTCCAGCCCAACCCCTGCTGCTCGATCGGGGCGCCTTCCGGCTCGGGGCCGACCGGGTCCGCGCTGGCGCCGTGCGTCTTGCCGAAGCTGTGGCCACCGACGATGAGTGCAGCCGTCTCCTCGTCATTCATGGCCATGCGGCCGAACGTCTCCCGGATGTCGCGCGCCGCGGCCACGGGGTCCGGCTTGCCCTCCGGTCCCTCGGGATTGACGTAGATCAGCCCCATGGTGGTTGCACCGTACGGCTGCGCGAGTTCTCGCTCGCCGGAGTAGCGCTTGTTGGTGCCCAGCCATTCGTCTTCCTCGCCGAAGAGGGTTTCTTCCGGCTCCCAGACGTCGGTGCGGCCGAACGCGAAGCCGAAGGTCTGGAACCCCATGTCTTCCAGGGCCACATTCCCCGCCAAGACAATCAGGTCCGCCCAGGAGATCTTGTTCCCGTGCTTCTTCTTCACGGGCCACAGCAACCTGCGCGCCTTGTCCAGGCTGGCGTTGTCCGGCCAGCTGTTGAGCGGGGCGAACCGCTGCAGGCCTTGGCCGGCGCCGCCGCGCCCGTCATAGATGCGGTAGGTCCCGGCCGCATGCCAACTCATCCGGATGAAGAAGCCCCCGTAGTGGCCGTAGTCGGCCGGCCACCAGTCCTGGGAAGTTCTCATCACCGAGACCAGGTCAGCCTTGAGCGCCTCGGCGTCGAGCTTGGCGAACTCCGCGGCGTAGTCGAAATCATCGCCCAGCGGGTTGGCCTGCGGCGAATGCGGGTGCAGCTTCGACACGTCGACCTGGTTGGGCCACCAGTCCTGATTGGTTCGTGGCGCGTCTGACTTCGGGGTGGGCGACGGGATGGCCGGATTCTCGCTCTCGCTCGTGCTGGCCGAGTCGTTGGCGTGAGGAGGGCGGCTATCGGATGTATCGGATGACACAGCATTCCTTCCGGGGTTATCTGAAACGGGCTGTGATCACGGTTGTGATCAGGAATCAGTACTCGAGCAGTCGGGGCAGACGCCCCAATAGATGACTTCGGCCTCATCGAGAACGAAGCCATCCAAGATGTTGTCGTCATCCGAAGGCGTCAGACACGGCGTATCTCCGACGGCACAATCGACATCGGCAATGACCCCGCAGGAGCGGCATACCACGTGGTGATGGTTGTCGCCGACGCGCGATTCATAGCGTGCGACCAAACCGGAGGGCTGGATACGGCGCATCAGGCCGGCCGAGGTCAGTGCGTTGAGCACGTCGTACACGGCTTGTCGGGACACATCGGGCAGCCCGAGCCGCACCGCGGAGAAGATCGTGTCGGTGTCAGCGTGTGGATGAGCATGCACAGCCTCCATCACTGCAATTCGCGGCCGCGTTACCCGCAAATCGGCCATTCGCAACTGCTCGGCGTGATCCGAGGACACATGCCCATACTCCGCACTTATCTGGAGTCAGTCAAGACTTTGCCCGAAGCGAATGCAGTGCCGCCGCGGGTACTTTTAAGCCCGCGGCCGACCCGCCGCCCACCACACACCACGACCACGCCGGAGGTCCATGGCTACCCAGCATGTCCATTGGACGCCGTCGGGTGTGCGGCTGCGTCTACACCGGCGGCGCGACGGTGATGTGAACTGGCTCTTCCTCCCGGGCGGCCCGGGAATCGGCTCGGAGTGCCTACAGGAGCTCGTCGACGCGGTCGCGGTGTCGGGATGCTCCTGGCTGGTCGACCTACCAGGGGACGGATCCAACACGGACGCTCCTGGCGCGCCGGCGGATCCATACAGCGGGTGGCCCCAGGTGTTGCTCGAGGCGGCTCAGGCCGTCGACCGCCCGGTCTATGTCGGACATTCGACGGGGGGCGAGTACCTGCTGGCGACCCCCGCGTTGGCCGGGGTGCTCCACGGCCTGGTGCTGATCAGCACGGCCCCTGACGGATCGTGGATCCCGGTCTATGAGGAGATGACCACCAACCATCCGCTACCGGGCGCCGAACGGGTCACGGCTCGTTACGACTCGGACCCCACCAACGAGACCCTGCGCGAAGTTGCGGTGCACTCTGCGCCGTGGAACTTCCTGCCCTTCAGTCTCGCCGCCGGGGCGGAAATGCTGGCGCGAATGCCCTACAACCTGACTGCCATGCAGTGGTCGGCCCGTCATTTCGACCGTGACTACCAAATGGCTTGGTGGCCAACTACATTGCCAACCCTGATCGTGAGCGGCTCAGCAGACCGGGTCGTCACGCAATCGCTGTGGCAGCCCGAGCGCTTTCACACCGAGAACGTGATCTGGCGTGTCATACCCGCGGCCGGCCACTTTCCCTGGATAGAGCAACCCGGCGCGGTCCGGGAGGCTTTCGCCGAACTCGCACAACGCATCGGCCTCAATCCGCCACCGAGCGCCCCAGGGCGGCCACCGACGCGCTGAGGTAGTCCTCTGGAAAGGGCGGCATCCCACCGATCTGGTCCCGGAACTCCTGCGGCGTGGCTGTCCAGTCGTAGGTCAGGGTGACGTCTGTCTGGTCGCCGTTCGCGGCGAGCTCGTAACGCCAGAACCAGCCACCGGCAGCATGATTGCCCGCATCGTCGAGCCGGCCGGGCATCCACGCGATGACATGGTCCTTCTCGAACTCGGTGACCAGGTTGTGCGTGACATAGTCACCGCCGGCGGCTTCGAGGTACATGTTCATCGCGAACAGCTGGCCGGTACCGGTGATCGGTTCGCTATCCACCGCGTCGCGCACCCAGTCGGTCGGGTCGGTATCGCGGTGACGGACCGGATCGGCCAGCACCGCGAAGATTGCGGTCGGCGAAGCCGGGATGGTTCGGGTGACCGCGAAGAATTCGCTCATTCGTTGTCCTTCGGTCCGTAGGCGCGGGCGATGTCGGGCGAGGCGGACCACCCGGAGTAGGTGGGCCTCGACGGCCACCCGGGCGGCGAATCGAGCCATTCCTCTTGCCGCCCCCAGGGCAGAATGTCGATCAGCGCGAACGAGTGGCTGAGCTGCTCGGTTCCGCGGCCGTTAGTGTGCCAGGTGCGGTAGACGGTGTCACCCTCGCGCAGGAACACGTTGACTGCGAACCCGCCGCCGGGAGGCGCGTCCATGTCGGTGCCGAACGAGCTGTCCGATGATGAGTACCACTGCATCTGATTGCCGACCTTGCGCCGGTACGCGAGCGCCTCGTCGATCGGCCCGTTGGTGACGATGACGAACCGCGCGTCGTAGTTGTCGAGAAACTCCAGCCGGGTGAACTGCGAGGTGAACCCCGTGCACCCGCTGCACTGCCATTCGGCACCCGGCGACCACATGTGGTGGTAGACGATGAGCTGCGAGCGGCCGTCGAACACGTCGGCCAGGCGAATCGGGCCGTCGGCGCCGGTCAGGGTGTAGTCGGGCAACTGCACCATCGGCAGCCGGCGACGCTGTGCGGCGATCGCATCCAGTTCCCGGGTCGCGGCCTTCTCGCGTTTGCTCAACTCGTCGACCTCCGCGCGCCAGCTCCGCTGATCGACGATTGGCGGCTTGGCCTCATACATGGGATCACCTTCTCTTCTGACGTGTCCGGTCTGTGGTATGACCCGCCGAAATCACGAAACTCATCGTCGGAGTCGGTGTGACGTAGACAGTGTTTTCGGCTGGGACTCGCGGGGAACTAGTTACCAGCCGGCGTAGGCCATGCCGGACTCCGGTCGGAGCTTCAGGCGCCACGAAAGGCATGACCCGCTTGTCTCAGGAATTGAAGCCGCACTTTGACGATGTGCAGGCACATTACGACCTGTCCGATGACTTCTTCCGGCTATTTCTCGATCCGACTCAGACCTACAGCTGCGCGTATTTCGAGCGCGATGACATGACGCTGGAAGAGGCCCAGATCGCCAAGATCGATTTGTCGCTGGGCAAGCTCGGCCTGCAGCCCGGAATGACGCTGCTGGACGTGGGATGCGGCTGGGGCGCCACCATGCGCCGCGCAATCGAGAGGTATGACGTCAACGTCATCGGCCTGACCCTGTCCAGGAACCAGGCCGCGCAGGTGCAGAAGACGTTCGACGAAATGGACACCCCCCGCAGCCGTCGAGTGCTGCTGCAAGGCTGGGAACAATTCACCGAGCCCGTCGACCGCATTGTGTCGATCGGCGCGTTCGAGCACTTCGGCCACGATCGCTATGAGGATTTCTTCTCGCTGGCTTACAAGCTCCTGCCGGCGGACGGTGTGATGCTGCTGCACACGATCACCGGGTTGACCCGCGACCAACTCAGCGAGAGCGGTCTGCCTATCTCCATGAACCACATCCGGTTCGTCAAATTCATTGTCACCGAGATCTTTCCGGGTGGCCGGCTACCGGATACCGATATAGTCGCCGACCTCTCGGCAAAGGCGGGTTTCAGCCTGACCAGGCGCCAGTCGCTTCAGCAGCACTACGCCACGACCCTCGACCAATGGGCAGCAGCGCTGACGGCACGCCGCGACGAGGCCATCGCAATTCAGTCCCAAGAGGTCTACGACCGGTATATGAAATACCTGACCGGCTGCGCTGAACGTTTCCGCAGCGGCCACATCGACGTTAATCAGTTCACTCTGGAAAAATAAGCGTCGCTGGTTCGCGGTGTGCAATTCCCACGCGTTTGGGAATGCGCGCTGCGGTGTACAGACAGCTACGACTCCGACTTCAGAAAGGGCCAGTGATGAAACCCCTCGCACCTGCCGTGATTGTCATCGCCGCGCTGATGTTCAGTGGATGTTCGGCTTCGAAAGTCATCAACACCGGTGGCGACACCAAGTGCAAAGACTTCACCACCCAGGACGAGAAGAAGCAGAGCGAAGAGGTCAGCAAGATGCTCAAGGACAAGAACGGCGCTGAGCCGAGCTCGCTGGAGATCAACGCGACCCGGCTCTCAGCGCAGACGTACTGCCAGACACTGGGCAAGCCGGACAGCAAGATCTCCGAGGCCCCGCACGGCTGACCATCACGCCCTTCCGGGCAGCCGGACGGCTGTCCAGAAGGACCTGCCCTGGCAACGGTCCAGCAAGGACACCCACCAGGCTGTCAGCGCGACCGCCGCGCCCGATAAGTTCAGTTGATGAGCGATGACGACACCGGCTCCACCAAGCGTTTATTCGCGCTTGCCGAGCAGGTGCGGGGCTTCATGCCCAGCGATGAAGGGCAGGCGTTGTACGACGCCGCGCTGCGCTATCTCGACGGCGGCATCGGCGTGGAGATCGGCACGTATTGCGGCAAATCCGCCCTGCTGCTCGGGGCGGCGGCCCAGCAGAGCGGGAGCGTGCTCTACACGATCGACCATCATCACGGATCTGAAGAGCACCAGGCCGGCTGGGAATTCCACGACACCTCACTGGTCGACGAGGTGACCGGGCTTTTCGATACGTTGCCGACGTTCCGCCGAACCCTGGACGCCGCTGGCCTCGATGACCACGTCGTGGCCATCGTGGGCAAATCGCCGATCGTCGCCCAGGGATGGCGCTCGCCGCTGCAATTCCTGTTCATCGACGGCGGCCACACCGAGGCTGCCGCTGCGCGGGACTTCGAGGGATGGGCGAAGTGGGTGGCCGCCGGCGGCGGACTTGTCATTCACGACGTGTTTCCCGACCCCAACGATGGGGGTCGCGCCCCGTACCAGATTTATTGTCGCGCAATAGCTTCCGGTCAGTTCCGGGAGGTCGGGGGAACGGGGTCGCTGCGAGTGCTGGAACGCACCGGCGGTCAGGCCGGGGATCCGGTCGAGGCTACCGGCCGGGCCCGGCCGTAACGCATTCGCAGTCGAAATCGGTCTGCAGTCCCACCGGCAGCGCGTGCCCCCGGAAGATCCCACTGCCCGGTGTCGTGCCCGACAGTGCATCGGCAGCCAGGATCATCGCCGCACCCGTCCACGTGGTGCGCTCCTCTGGCCAGCGCTTCCCGTCGGCGAACACCAAACCCGTCCAATAGGACCCGTCGCCTTCGCGCAGGTGCTGCATCGCGCCGAATTGCCGGTGCGCTGCTGACCGGTGCCCGATGGCATCCAGGGCCATGACCAGTTCGCATGTTTCCGCGCCGGTGACCCAGGGCCGGTCGACGACACAGCGAATGCCTAGATCGCCCACCACGAAATCGTCCCAGCGCTGCCGGATTCGCGCCGCGGCCGCCGGACCCCGCAACGCACTGCCGAGGATCGGGTAGTACCAATCCATCGAGTAGCGGTCTTTTTCGGTGAACGCTTCGGGGTGGGCGACGATCGCGTGACCCAACCGGCCCAGCGCCAGTTCCCATTCCGGCTGCGGTTCCCCGATCAGTGCGGCGAGGGCCAGCGCGCACCGGATGCTGTGGAATATGCTGGCGCAGCCGGTCAGCAGCGCCTCCGGAAGCGGCCCGGCTTCACTTCGGGCCCAACATATTTCACCGTAACCGACCTGCAAGTCGATGACGAAGTCGATCGCCTTCTGCACCACCGGCCACATCACGGCGGCAAAAGACTCGTCGCCGGTCACCAACATGTGGTGCCACACGCCAGTGGCGATATAGGCGCAGAAGTTGCTGTCGCTGTTGGCATCTTCGACAATGCCGCCCCGGATCTGGATCGGCCAGGAGCCGTCCGGGCGCTGCATACGACGGCACCAGTCGAACGCAGCGCGCGCCGGTTCCAGCAGACCCGCCGCGGTGAGGGCCATGGCGCTCTCCACGTGATCCCAAGGATCGGTGTGACCGCCCGCGAACCACGGGATGGCCCCCGACGGCTCCTGCGCGGCCGCGATGGAAACCGCAGTCTGCTTGCATTGCCGGGGGGTCAGGACACCGGTGACGCCCGGCGGGCTGTTATCCCGATACAACTGAATACCCCTGCGCAGAAGGGCTTTCCACCGACCGGGGCTTGGTGAAGTACATGGCAACGCTCTTGCCCACGAGTGGATTCAGCACAGCCTCGGTCAGCTGGGTGATCTTGGGCCGCTGCATCAGGTCCCACACCAGCAGCTTGTGGTAGGCGCTCACGGCCGGATGGTCGTTGTTCGAGGGCCCCACGGCGCATTTGAGCCACCAGAACGGAGAGTGCAGGGCGTGCGCGTGATGGGTGTGCGTCAACTCCATTCCGCGGCCGGCGATTTTGTCGCGTAGCGCACTGGCCCGGTAAATCCGCACATGGCCGCCCTCGTTACTGTGGTACTCCTCTGACAGCAACCAGCACACCCGCTCAGGAAGCCACCGCGGCACGCTGACCGCCAGGGTGCCACCGACTTTGAGCACCCGGATCAGCTCAGCAATGGCGGCATCGTCTTCGGGTACGTGCTCCAAGATCTCCGACGCGATCACGCAGTCGAACGTCTCGTCGGCGTAGGGCAGGTTGAGCGCGTCGCCACGAACCACCTTCGCCGAGGCGGCTTGCGGGGCCTCTCCGGTCTCGGCCATCGCGCGCAACAAGGCGTCCACCGAACGTAATTCAGCTGCATCTTGGTCGAAGGCGACCACGTCCGCGCCGCGCCGGTACGCCTCGAAGGCATGCCGGCCGGCGCCACAACCAACGTCGATGACCTTCATCGCAGGTCCGATTCCGAGCCGCTCGAAATCAACCGTCAGCATCGCGGCTCGCCCTCGGCGGCTCGGCGTCCAATCGCCCGCTGGTAGACCCGCACGGTTTGAGCGGCCACCGCGTCCCAGCTGAACACGTTGACCGCCCGCTCCCGTCCCGCCGCACCCAGGCTGCGCCGGCGCTCCGGAGAATCCAGGAGCTTTCCGAGCGCCCGGGTCAAGGCGTCGACGTCGGCGGGCGCCACCAAGTCGGCGCAAGCACCATCTGTTCCAAGGACTTCGGGCAGCGCACCTACACGACTGGCGACGATGGGTGTCCCACTCGCCATGGCCTCCACCGCCGGCAACGAAAAGCCTTCGTAGAGCGAGGGAATACAGGCAACCTCGGCCGAGGCGAACAAAGCGGCGAGCTCGGCATCGGGTAGCCCGCTGGCGATGTGGACGATGTCGGAGATGCCCAGCTCGGCGATGAGCTTGTGGGTGGGACCGTTGGTTTCCACTTTGGCGACCAACCGCAACTCGAGGTCCCGGCTGGTCCGTAGCCTGGCGACCGCGTGCAGCAGGGTACTCACACCCTTGAGCGGAGTGTCCGCGCTGGCGATCGCCATCACCCGGCCCGGTCGGCGTGGCAACGAACCCGGCTTGAACAGTTCGGTGTTCACCCCCAACGGCACTACATGCAATTGACCGGGCGACACGCCGAAGTCGGTGACGATGTCCGCTGCCGATGACGACGAGACGGTCAGCAGATCGGGAATCTGGCGCGCCACCTGCTTTTGCATGCTCGAAAACCCATACCAGCGGTGTACCAACGGCTTTCGCCACCACCGCGCGGCCGCAAGATCGAGTGATCGGTCACGCGTGATGGGGTGGTGCACGGTAGCGACCACCGGCATCCCCGCGTCGGCGATGGTGAGCAGCCCGGTTCCCAGGCTCTGGTTGTCGTGCACGACGTCGAATTCGCTCGCCCGGTCGGCCAGTAGCCGCGCCGCCCGCAGCGTGAAAGTTCGTGGCTCGGGAAAGCCGGCGGTCCACATGGTGGCCAGTTCGAGCAGGTCGATGGAATCACGAATCTCGCCCGGCCGGGGCACCCGGAAGGGGTCCGGCTCGCGATAAAGGTCAAGGCTGGGAACCTTGGTCAGCCGGACCCGGGGATCGAGCAGTTCCGGATACGGCTGGCCGGAGAACACTTCGACCTCGTGTCCGAGGTCGACCAGACCGCGGCTGAGATGCCGCACATAGACACCCTGTCCGCCGCAGTGGTCCTTACTCCGGTAGGACAGCAGAGCAATTCGCATACTCAACCCTTCGCCGCCAGCGATCGACCGCGGAGAGGCGCCAATCTCATCGCTGTCAACGCACCCGCGAACGACGCGACAGCAAACTGGACATGTGTCCAGATTATAGTTCGCTCAGCTAATCGACGCAAACGCACCTCCACTGATCACCGCGACCCGCTGCGACTGCACGCATCGAAACCCGAACCGATCGGGGAGTTGCCTACGACGCCACACCCGCGCCCTGACAACCCCAACCCGAGCCTCATCACCCCGGCTGCGGTTCTGAACCGGTCGACGCTACGACAATCCCGTCTCAAGCTACGACAACCACCGCCACGAGCGCGAACCCGCGGGGCCTGATTCCTCAGCCGGGGAATCCTGGGCAGGCTTCGGCTCGCGGTCAACTGCGGTTAAAACGCGCCAGATCGGTTTAGTCTCATCGAGATGACCCGGCCACGACTTCCCAAAGAACTTCGCCATCGCGATCCGGAGTTCATTCGCGCCGTGCTGCCTCCGCTCTGGTTGGCCTCGACCGTGTGGTTCCGAGCCGAGGTAAACGGCTTTGAGAACGTACCGGACGAACCGGTGCTGTTCGTGGGCAATCACAGCGGTGGGGGCGCCACCCCGGACACGTTCGTCTTCCTGCTCGCCTACAACACCTACTTCACCGTCGAGGGTCGTCCGCTCTACGCGCTGGCGCACGACACTGTTACGGCCGCGCCGGTAATCGGCAGACTGACCCGCAAGCTCGGCGTGGTCCCGGCCGCCAACTCCTTCGCCGAGCGCGTTTTCGAAAGCGGTGGCTCAGCGCTCGTATACCCGGGCGGCGATGTGGAGGCCCTGCGGCCGTGGCGCGACCGCAACAAGATCATCTTCTCGGGCCGCAAAGGCTTTCTGCGGCTGGCCCACAAGTGCAACGTGAAGATCGTGCCGGTGGTGGCAACGGGCGGCCATGACACCTTGATCGTGCTCAACGACGGCCGCCGCACCGCGCAATTACTGCGGCTGGACAAACTGGCGCGGGTGAAGAGTATGCCGATGACCCTCAGCATCCCGTGGGGCCTGTCACCGCTCCCGCTGCCACAGTTTCCGCTGCCGGCGAAGATCCGCATGCAGGTACTCGAGCCGATCGACGTACAAGCCAGATTCGGCGACGATCCGGACTGGGACCGCGCGTCGGCCTATGTCACCAGCGTCATGCAGGTCGGGCTGTCGAAGCTGGCCAGCAAGACCGTCGTCCCGATGATCCGGTGAAATGACCCAGACCGTTACCGTTTCCCGCCATATCGACTGCCCGCTCGAGACGAGCGGCGGCTTCATCACCGACCCGCATGCTCTGTTTCCGCAGGTGTCGACCTTCAGCCGGTGCCGATTCGTCAAGTCCCGAGACGACGGCGAACTGTGGGACGTCTATATGGACAGTGGCACCATTCAGCTCGGTGGCCGCGTCCTGATCACACCTCCGAGGGGCAGCCTGCTGAAATGGCGCGCGGTGCAGGGAACGCGACACTCGTTCGCGGCGCTCGTCGAACCCGAAGGCGACGGCAGCCGGCTCACCCTGACCTTGACTTTTTCGACGACCGGGTTTGGCATCGCCCGGATCAGCGAGTGGCTCGGCCGCGGTCTGGTCTCCCGGAACTTGGAGGCCGCGGCCGAGGAAATCCGGCATTACCTGGAATTCGAGCATTAGCTCGAAAGCCTTCTGCCGGGCACCCGGTGGGATAGCAGCATTTCAGCCGCGGGTCGCATATGTGCTTTATTGGTAAAGGCTGTGCGAACAGCAGACAACGAGTTGTTGTTCTGGCGTAACGCTACCAAGTAGCGTACCGCTCACGGCTTCGGCAGGGGGGACTCGTGCCGAGCCCGCGAGAGCGTCACCGGAGCGTGGCTGCCAGCCGACCACACCGATCGGAGGAGGCGTGATGGACTTCGCGTTGTTGCCGCCGGAGATCAACTCGGCGCTGATGTATGCGGGCCCCGGCGCAGGACCGATGCTGGCCGCCGCCGCGGCGTGGGACGCACTGTCCGCCGACCTGTACGCAACGGCCAGTTCGTACCAGTCGGTGATAGCGACGCTGACGGCAGGACCGTGGATAGGTCCCGCTGCGGCCGCCATGTCGGCCGCGGCCACCCCCTACGTCGCATGGTTGGGGGTCACCGCCCTTCAGACAGAGCACACCGCTGACCAGGCCAAAGCTGCGGTCATCGCGTACGAGGCCGCGTTTGCCGAGACGGTGCCGCCGCCGGTGGTCGCGGCCAATCGCAGCCTGCTGATGACGTTGGTTGCGACGAACATCTTCGGCCAGAACACTCCGTTGATTGCACTCACCGAAGCCCAGTACGCAGACATGTGGGCCCAGGACACCGCGGCCATGCAGAGCTACGCGGCTGCATCGGCGACGGCGACCACACTGACACCGTTCGCCGAGCCCGCCCCCACCACCGATTCCACTGGCCTGCCGGCACAAGCGGCCGCGGTCAGCCAGGCCACCGGCACTGCCGCGGGGGAGGTGCAGAGCCTCGTCTCATCGGTCCAGCAAGCACTGGCCGCAGTGCCTACCACGCTGGCCGGTCTAGCCAGCCCCGCTCCGGCCGCAGCTGTTTCGCCGTTCGACATCGTGACACTCCTCGACTTCGCCGCGGGTCTCGTCAGCGGGACCGCGGACGGACTTCTTGGGACAACCGCCCTTCCCTACGACGTCAGCGGCTATTACGTGGGTATCCACACCGACGACATCGTCAGTGGCTGGGCGGGGATCCAGACCTGGCCGGGATCGGCACCCGTGCCGCCGACTGAATTCCCGGTGATCACCAACCTCGGCTCGCCGGTGTCGGCGGGCCTGGGCGAGGCGAGAGCCGTCGGCGCACTGTCGGTACCGCAGGGATGGACTACTGCCGCTCCGGCCCTGCGCTTGGCGGCGCTGACGTCGCCCGCCGCCAGCGTCGCAGCAGAGGCTTCCGCGGACGGCGCCGGAGCGGTGTTCAGCCAGATGGCGCTGGCGGGCATGGCCGGGCGGGCCATGGCCGGCACCGCCGGTACAGGCGGTTCCGGCGGCGCGCGCACCAGGGAGCGGGTCGGCGTGGCCAAGCGGAGCGCTGATGCTCCTGGTGCAACCGAGGTGACGGAACAGCCTGCTACTCCGCCGCCGGTGCTGCCCGGCGGCCCGATCACCAGCATCGCCGCCGAACTGCGTGAGCTGGCCTCGCTGCGCGATGCGGGCATCCTCACTGAAGCGGAATTCACCGAGCAGAAGCAACGCCTGCTTCCGCATTAGATGGGGCAACCGCCGAAATCGTCTCCGGCGCAGATTCCTACGATGGGCTGATGAACCAACCGGCCACGTCGATGGGCACGATGGCCACCGACGCCCTCGCCTTGTTCCGCAACGCTGCGGACCAGATTCCCGCGAAAAGTTGGGAGCAGCCGTCCAACCTCGACGGATGGAGCCTGCGCGACCTGGTCGGGCATGCCACCGGGAGTGCGGCCAAAATCGTCACGCTGCTCGAGGACGGGGAGATCTGGACCGGCCCGTCGGAGCCGTCGGATTGGGTGTGCGACGACCCGGCGGCCCGGCTTCGCGAACTGGCCACGCGACTGCAAGAGGCGCTACCGGGTGCCGACTTCGCCGCACCGCGAGTGTCGCCCGCGGGCGAGGTGCCCCTGCATCAGGCGATGGCCTTTCCGGTTGCCGACCTCGCCATGCACAGCTGGGACGTGCACCGCTCGCTCGGCCGCGCGGTCGAGTTGCCAGACCGGCTGCTAGGACTGTGCCGTCAGCTGGTGGAATCGCTGCCAGACGACCGGCTACGACGGCCCGGCGCCTTCGGACCGGCACAGCCGGTGCCGCGAAATTCGACACCGACCGCCCGGCTGATGGCCTACCTCGGGCGCTCGGTCAGCGAAGCTACTTGATTCGGTTGGCCGCGAAGGTCGCAGCCTGGGTCGTCATCCCGTTCTCGATGTAGGCGACGTGAGCCATGATGTTGCCACCGCCGGTGCAGATCGGGTCGTCGGCAGCGCACAGGCTGATGAGCTTTCCGCTGTAGAGCGGGTTGATCGTCGGCAGCGGGCCGCCGCCCCACAGTGCACTGGAGAATCCGCTGGACGGCTCGCCGAAATAGGCAACCGCGGCGACGTGATCGGCAACCGGGGCCGGCATCTGGGTGCTGGCCAGATTGATCACGGTGGCGCCCTGCGAGTATCCGCCCATGACGATCTTGGTGCTGGGGCAACTGGCGACGGTGCCCTGGACGTGGGCACTCGCGTCGTCGGCCCCGCTGGGCGCGCTGTTGTGGTAGTCGTCGTTGGCGGGGTAGTTGACCGCGTAGACCTCGACGGAGCGCCCGGCCAGCTGCGAGGTGAGCGAGTCGACGAACGCCTGGCCCACGTTGCCCAGCCCCGGCTCTTGATGGGTGCCGCGGGCGAAGACGATGGAGACGTCGGCGCACGGATCGGCCGAGGCGGAGGCCGGACGGGCGATGGGCACGCTCAGCAGAGCCCACGTCGTCACGACGAAGACACCGAAGATTCGTGCAAGGCTGCGTGCAGTCATGCCCCAGATCCTGGCATACCGGCGGCCACGGCCTGGCCGGCGGCTCACATACCTCGGTTTCCTTCAGTTACTGAGTTTGGAATATCCCCGGCAAGGGGAAGACGGCCAGTGAATTTGCTCGCACGATTCGAGGTGTGCAATGTGGACGATCATCTGTCGGCTGATATCCGTCGCCGCCATGGTGCTGGCACCGATGGCGGTCGTCACGATCGCGACACCCGCGGTCAGTTCGGCACAGTGCGCCGACGGCGAGTGGTGGGATCCCACGGGCAAAGTCTGCCGCCCCTTGGGCGTTGGGCCGCAGCCGCTCGACTGTGAGGCGGGCCAATGGTGGGATCCGACGGCCAACGTATGTCGCCCCTTGGGCGTGGGGCCGCAACCACTCGCTTGCGACAACGGTTGGTGGTGGGACCCTGCAGCCAACGTGTGCCGGCCGCCGGTGATACCGCCAGCGGGATAGCCGGCGCGGCCGCACTATTGCGGCGGGAAACCGCCCGTCGCCACCGGCCCCCACCGGCGCGCAGTAACCCGCAGCAGGCATTTGTTCTGGTCGCGCATCGCGCGCCGATAGTCGTCCCAGTCCGGGTGCTCGCCGGCGATAGCGCGGTAGTAGTCGACGAGGGGTTCAACCGCATCGGGCATGTCGATCACTTCCGCGTCGCCATCGAGCTGTACGTAGGCGCCGTTGAATTCGTCAGATAGGACGACCACACTCGCTCGGCCCGTCTTTTTGATGTTGACGCTCTTGGCGCGTTGGGGATAGCTCGCGATGACTATCCTGCCCTCCGCATCAACTCCACCGGTTACCGGCGAACTCTGCAGCGAGCCGTCGGCACGAAAGGTTGTCAATACCATCCGGTGTCGGGGCCGAATGAAATCCAGCAACTCGGAAAAGCCGACGACGTCCGCTGTCGCAATTTTCGCAGCCATGAGACCAACGTAACCCGGTCCGGGCGCGCATTACTCTGGCCCGAGTGGCCGATCCGACCGTCAGGGAGTTGCGCACACGCCTCGACGAGCTGACGATCCGCGACGCCACCCGCTTACGCAGGCGCCTGCAGAACCTGCGCGGCGCAAAGCCTGAAAAGCTCCAACAATTCGCCAAGCAGGTCGCGGCCGCGGAATCACTGGTGGCGGCCCGCCAGGCCGCCGTGCCGACGATCGGCTATCCCGACCTCCCGATCGCCGATCGGCGCCAGGACATCACCGCTGCGATACTCACGCATCAAGTGGTGATCGTCGCCGGAGAAACCGGCTCCGGCAAGACGACCCAGCTGCCCAAGATCTGCCTCGACATCGGGCGGGGCGTGCGCGGCACCATCGGGCACACGCAGCCCCGTCGGCTGGCCGCCCGGACTGTCGCGCAACGCATCGCCGACGAGCTGCACAGCCCGCTCGGCGACATAGTCGGCTACACGGTCCGGTTCACCGACCAAGTCAGCGACCGCACCCTGATCAAACTGATGACCGACGGCATCCTGCTCGCCGAGATCCAGCGCGACCGCCGCCTGCTGCAATACGACACGCTCATCCTCGATGAAGCCCACGAACGCAGTCTCAACATCGACTTTCTGCTGGGATACCTGCGCGAGTTGCTGCCCCGCCGTCCGGAGCTGAAGGTGATCGTCACATCGGCGACCATCGAACCGCAGCGCTTCGCAGCGCATTTCGCCGGATCGCCCATTGTTGAGGTATCCGGACGGACCTATCCGGTGCAGATCCGCTACCGGCCGCGGGAGGTGCCCGTGCGGCCCGGCGCCCCGGACGATTCCAGCGATCCCGACGACCCCGACCACGAAATCGTCCGCACCGAAACACGCGATGAGATCGAGGCGATCACCGACGCAATCGACGAACTCGCAGCAGAACCACCGGGGGACGTCCTGGTGTTCCTGTCCGGCGAGCGCGAAATCCGGGATACCGCAGAAGCTTTGGCGGGACTGAAACATACCGAGGTGCTTCCGCTTTACGCGCGGTTGCCCACAGCCGAGCAACAGCGGGTGTTCGCGCCCCACACCGGGCGCCGTGTGGTGCTGGCGACCAACGTCGCCGAAACGTCACTGACCGTGCCCGGAATCCGCTACGTCGTCGACCCGGGCAACGCCCGCATCTCCCGGTACAGCCGCCGACTGAAGGTACAGCGACTGCCCATCGAACCGGTCTCGCAGGCATCGGCCGCACAGCGGGCGGGCCGGTGTGGTCGGGTGGCACCGGGGGTGTGCATCCGCCTCTACTCCGAGGAGGACTTCGAAGCCCGCCCGCGCTACACCGAACCGGAGATACTGCGGACCAACCTCGCCTCGGTGATCTTGCAGATGGCGGCACTGCAACTCGGAGACATCGAGAACTTCCCTTTCCTGGATCCACCGGACCGCCGCAGCATCCGCGACGGCGTGCAGCTGCTGCAGGAACTCGGTGCGTTCGACCAGCAGGGCATGATCACCGACCTCGGCCGTCGACTCGCGCGGCTGCCCGTCGACCCCCGGCTGGGCCGGATGATTCTGCAGGCCGACACCGAAGGATGCGTGCGCGAAATCCTGGTGCTCGCTGCGGCACTGACCATTCCGGACCCACGGGAACGGCCCATTGACCGCGAGGAGGCGGCGCGCCAGAGCCACGCCCGGTTCGCCGATGAACACTCCGACTTCATTGCCTACCTCAACCTCTGGGACTATCTGCGCGAGCCAGCGGAAAGAATTGTCTGGCAGTGCTTTTCGGCGGATGTGCCGAAGGGAGTTCTTGCACTATCTGCGCATCCGCGAGTGGCAGGACCTGGTCGGGCAACTGCGCAGCATTGCCCGCGACTTGGGCATCGTCGAAGACACAAGGGAGTCCGACGAGCCGGCCGACCCGTCCCAGATTCACGCGGCGCTACTCGCCGGGTTGCTGTCGCATGTGGGCATGCGTCGCGAGGACACGCGCGAGTACTTGGGCGCGCGCAATGCGCGGTTCGTGCTGGCGCCGGGCTCGGTGCTCACCAAGCGCCCGCCGCAATGGGTCGTCGCGGCCGAGTTGGTCGAAACGAGCCGGCTGTATGGCCGGACGGCCGCGCGCATCCAGCCGGAGGTGGTCGAGCGGGTCGCGGGTGAGCTTGTGCAGCGCACCTACAGCGAACCTCATTGGGACGCACAGCGTGGCGAAGTGCTGGCCTACGAGCGGGTGACGCTGTACGGCCTGCCGTTGGTTGCGCGCCGCAGGGTCGGATACGCGGGGGTCGAACCGGCGGTGGCGCGGGAGTTGTTCATCCGGCACGCACTTGTGGAAGGCGACTGGCACACTCGTCACCACTTCTTCCGCGACAACGCGCAACTACGCGCGGAACTCGAAGAGCTGGAGGAGCGGGCGCGCCGCCGTGACTTGATCGTTGGTGACGACGACGTTTACGCGTTGTACGACTCTCGTATACCCGCTGATGTCGTGTCCGCGCGGCACTTCGACGGCTGGTGGAAGAAGCAGCGGCACCGGACCCCGGACCTGCTGACTTTCTCTCGTGATGACCTGTTGCGCACCGACGAGACTGCCGCGAACGAAGATCGCCCGGACATTTGGCGGACCGGCGATGCCGCGCTGGCCTTGACGTACCGGTTCGAACCGGGCGCTACCGACGACGGCGTCACGGTGCACGTCCCGATCGATGTGTTGGCCCGCCTGGGGGGAGACGAATTCGCCTGGCAGGTACCTGCACTGCGCGAGGAACTGGTGACCGCCCTCATCCGCTCGCTGCCAAAAGACCTGCGGCGCAACTTTGTTCCTGCTCCCGACACCGCCCGCGCGGTGCTGGCCGGCATCAACCCGGCCGGTGAGCCGCTGCTGACGGCGTTGCAGCGTGAATTGCGCCGGCGCACAGGTGTTGTGGTGCCCGTCGACGCCTTCGACCTGGAGAAGCTGCCGGCGCATCTGCGAGTGACGTTTGCCGTCGAGTCCGCGGACGGCACCGAGGTGGGACGCGGAAAGGATCTGCACGTGCTGCAGGAGCGGCTTGCGGCACCGGCGCGTCAAGCTGTCGCTCACGCGGTCGCCGGTGAGCTGGAAAGAAGTGGATTGCGTTCATGGCCCGAGGAGCTGGCGGAATTGCCGCGCATCGTCGAGCGCGCTGTTGACGGACGATCCGTACGAGGCTTTCCTGCCTTCGTCGACGCGGGCACCGCCGTCGACCTGCGCGTGTTCAGCACCCCCGTCGAGCAGGGGAGCGCGATGGGCCCCGGCCTGCGCCGGTTGGTGCGGCTCAGTGTGCCGTCGCCTGTCAAAACCGTTGAGCGCCAGTTTGATGCACGGACTCGCCTGTTGCTCGGCACGAACCCGGACGGTTCGTTGTCCGCGCTGCTCGACGACTGCGCCGATGCGGCGGTAGATGCGCTCACGCCGCAGCCGGTGTGGACACGCGATGCGTTCACCGCGCTGCGGGATCGGGTGGCGGCGGCCCTGGTGCCGACGACCGTCGACATCGTGGGCCGCACTGCGAAAGTCTGGTCAGCGGCACAAGAAGTGCAACTTTTGTTGCCCACTCAGCCGCCGCCCGCGCAGGCTGAGGCGATTTCCGACGTGCGCGCGCAGCTCGAGCGGCTGTTGCCACCCGGGTTTGTCACAGCCACCGGGGCCGCGCATCTTGACGACCTCGCCCGCTACCTGACGGCGATCAAGCGTCGACTCGAGAGGCTGCCGCAGGCGATCGAGGCAGACCGGGAGCGGATGCGGCGGGTGCACGGTGTGCAGGACGCGTTCGATGAGCTGCTGCACACGTTGCCCGCTACCCGCGCGACAGCGGCCGACGTCCGCGACATCGGTCGCCAAATCGAGGAACTGCGAGTGAGCCTGTGGGCACAGCAACTCGGCACCCGCCGTCCGGTCAGCGAACAGCGGATCTATCGGGCAATTGACGCAGTGCACGAACGCTCCTGATGGCGCCGCATCGAAAGTAGTTTCCGCAGGGAAGGGGTTGTCGCACAACCCCTTCGGGTTGCTACGCCGTGCCGAGGTAACCGGTAGAACCGCATTGCTTATGGCAAAGCGGACCACTAGGTGCGGATCGCGGCGCACGATGGAAGTATCGCGAGAGTGGCCACCAAAAAACCGCAGACCATCTCGTACCCGGCGCCGGAGGCGCGACCGCACCACCACGACAATGCCCCGCTGGATCCTCACGTCATCGTGTTGTTCGGCGCGACAGGGGATCTGGCTAAACGCAAACTGATCCCCGGGCTCGCGCACCTGGACCAGTCTGAACTCGCACCCAATATTCAGATCATCGCGACCTCACTCGAAGATCTGTCCGACGACGAATTCCGGGAGCTCGCCAAAAACGCAATCGAGGACTTCGGCGCCCACAAACTCACGCCGGAACAATGGGAAGAATTCGCAAAAATTCTCACCTATGTCCCTCAGGATGCCGGAGCCGAAGCACTCGCCGATGCCGTGGCGAAAGCCGAGGACGGTCTTGGCGACAACGTGCGACGACTCCATTACTTGTCGGTCCCTCCCAAGGCGGCGCGCGACGTCATCAACATGCTGCGCGAAGCCGATCTCGTTGATCGCTCGCGAGTGGTGATGGAGAAACCGTTCGGCACCGACTTCGACAGCGCAGTGGCACTCAACGACTTTGTGCACGAAACCTTCGATGAATCCCAGATTTTCCGCATCGACCATTTCCTGGGCAAAGAGGCAGCCCAGAATATCTTGGCGTTTCGCTTCGCCAACGGGCTGTTCGAGCCGATCTGGAACCGCAACTTCATCGACCACATTCAGATCGACATCCCCGAAACCCTGGGCTTGGACCAGCGGGCGAACTTCTATGAAAACACCGGTGCCTACCGGGACATGGTTGTCACCCATCTGCTCCAGGTGATGGCGTTCGTCGTGATGGAACCGCCGACGGCGCTGGAACCACGTGCGATCAGTGAAGAAAAGAACAAAGTCTTTCGCTCCATGCTGCCGATCAAGACGTCGAATGTGGTCCGCGGGCAGTACAACGGATACCGCCAAGAAGACGGTGTGTCAAAGGATTCCGACACCGAAACTTTCATTGCGCTCAAGGTCGGCGTCGACAACTGGCGCTGGGCCGGGGTGCCGATCTATCTGCGCACCGGCAAGAAGATGGCCGAGGGCATCCGCATTATTTCGATCGCTTTCAAAGAGGCGCCACGAACCATGTTCCCGCCCGGATCCGGAGTCGGAACGCAGGGTCCTGATCACCTCACGTTCGACCTTGCCGACAACTCGAAAGTCTCGCTGTCCTTCTACGGAAAGCGGCCGGGCCCGGGAATGAAGCTCGACAAGCTGTCCATGCAATTCTCCACTCAGGAGATCGACAGCGCTGCGGATGTTTTGGAGGCCTATGAACGGTTGATTCTGGACGCGATGCGCGGCGACCACACGCTGTTCACGACCGCCGACGGCATCGAATCGCTGTGGGAGCGGTCGCAAGATCTGCTCGACGACCCGCCGGCGGCCAAGCTGTACCAACCCGGCACCTGGGGGCCCAACGCCGTCCACCAGTTGATTGCGCCGAATGCCTGGCGATTGCCGTTCGAGCGGGAGTGGCGCGAACGCAGAACGGAGCAGTAGCCGCCCGGGTCGGTGTGTGTGGGGCCGATTTCAGTCGGGGATGTAATCGAACTTGTCCGGATGAGGCCCGGTGCGGCCGTTCTCGCCTCGATCCAGCGCACTGATCGATGCAACGTGCTGATCGGAGAGCTCAAAGTCGAAGATCTCGAAGTTCGACTTCACCCGCTCGGCGGAGACCGACTTCGGAAATACGATGTCGCCCCGTTGAATGTGCCAGCGCAGCACCACCTGTGCCGGCGTCTTGCCTAACGCCTTCGCGATGCCCGTGATGAGCTCGTCATCAAGGACTTTGCCCTGCGCGATCGGCGACCATGCCTCGGTGGCGATGCCGTGGGCTTTGCCGTAAGCCCGCACCTCGTCGTTGGTGCAGTACGGGTGCACCTCGATCTGGTTGACGGCGGGCACGGTCTGCGCGCCGTCGGCCAGCCGATCCAGATGGCCCGGTTGGAAATTCGAAACGCCGATGCTGCGGGCGCGTCCATCGCCGGCGAATTCCTCGAGCGATTTCCAGGTGGAGAGGAAGTCGCCGTCATACAGCGTCGGCAATGGCCAGTGGATGAGAAAGAGGTCTACGTAGTCTGATCCGAGCGCCGACAGCGTCGCATCGAACGCCCTGCGCGCGTCATCGGGCAGGTGAGAACCGTTGTTGAGTTTGCTGGTGATGAACACCTCGCTGCGGTCCAGCCCGGCATCGCGAATACCCTGGCCGACCTCCTTCTCATTGCCGTACATCTCGGCGGTGTCAATGTGTCGATAGCCGACCTCAAGCGCGGCACGCACGGCCGCGGCCGTCTGATCTGGCTCTATCTGAAAGACGCCGAACCCCAACTGCGGGATCGAGTTCCCGTCGTTGAGCGTGATTGACGGGACAGTGCTCATGCTCCGGCCTCCTGGTCTATCGAATGATCGTTGGAGGGGATGCCCACTTCTGGCGAGAACCCAACACCGGGACGTCCGTCGTCAGCTCAATTCGGCTGTGATGTAGCTGACGGTGTCGCGAAATTCCGCGAGAATCTCGTTGTCGGGCAGCGCGAAGCCGTGCTGGGCGTATAGCTGCTCGGTTGGGTAGGGGGTGACGGTCCAGCCGCTGGCAGACAGGTGCTCACCGGCTTGCCGGCGTTCACCGAGCCACACCAGTTCGGCGACGTCGATATCCAGTCCGTGCTTGCGCCAGCTGTCGCGCATGTTCCGGGCACGTTCGTCGGTGAAGACGCTCATGTCGCTGATGTTCTCCGTTGCCAGCCGACTGCCCCGCGCACTGAGTGCGGTGATGTTATCCAACAGCCGGTCCTGAGCTTCCGGCGGAAGATAGGGGAGCAGGCCTTCGGCGATCCAAGCGGTCGGCTCGCCTGTGTCGAACATGTTGTCGCACAAAGCCTTAGGCCAGTCCTCACGGAGGTCGATGCCAACGGGGCGACGTTCGGCGGCAGGTTCGGCGCCAATCTGGGCCAGCGTCAGGCTCTTGAAGGTAATGACTTCGGGCTGATCGACCTCGAACACCACCGTGCCCTCCGGCCACGACAAGCGGTAGGCCCTGGCGTCGAGTCCGGCGGCCAGGATCACGGCTTGGCGTATGCCGTCCCTGGTTGCGGCGCTGAAGAAGTCGTCGAAAAATCTGGTGCGCACGGTCATCTGCTCGCGGCGCTGCTGGAAGGTCATCGGCATTTCTGCGTCTTCAAGCGGTATTTCGCCATCCAGCATGCGGGTGAAGAAGGGATGCCCGACTGCGCGTACCAACGGTTCAGCGAATCGATCGTCCAGAAGCGGATCCGGTTCCCGGGAGGCCAACGCCCGGGCTGCCGCCACCATGGTTGCGGTCGCCCCGACGCTGGAGGCGAGGTCCCAACTGTCCCCATCGGCGCGCGCCGAACCAAACGATGACATCCGCTGCTCCCGTCCAGGCTGGCCGTACATCTACTTGGTCAGACTAACTGCGGCGTGCGGACCTGGCAGTCCACCCGTAATGCCGGATGAAATGATGGACGCCACCATGGCACCGACATTGCGCCCACGTCGATCCGCGCTGTACCTGCCCGGCAATAAAAGCAGGGCACTGGAGAAGGGGAGAACGCTCCCGGCGGATGTGTTGATCTTCGACCTCGAGGACGCCGTCGGTCCCGACGCCAAGGCCGAGTCGAGGACGACGGTGTGTAAGGCCGTTTTGTCCGGGGACTACCAACCCCGCGAAGTGGTGGTGCGGATCAACGCCTTGGACACCGACTGGCACGACGACGACCTGGCCGCCGTGGCGCGTTCGACCGCGGACGGGGTGTTGGTTCCGAAAATTGAAACAGCTCAACAGGTTCAGGATTTGATCGGCGCGCTGGGCGCCCTGGGGGCGCCGGAATCGATGCAGCTGTGGGTGATGATCGAAACACCCCGGGCGTTCCTGCGCGTGGCGGAGATCGCCTCGGCGACCGAGCGCCTGGCCGGTCTGGTGGTCGGCACCAACGATCTGGTGAACGAGTTGCACGGCCTGCACGTACCAGGACGCGGTCCCATTCTGCCGGCGTTGTCACTGGCGGTACTGGGTGCCCGAGCGGCCGGAAAAGCCGTCCTGGACGGGGTGTTCAACGACATCACCGACCGAGACGGCTTCGCGGCAGAAGCTCGGCAGGGACGCGAGATGGGCTTCGACGGCAAGACGCTGATCCATCCGTCGCAGGTCGCCCCGGCCAATGACGCGTTCGGCCCGTCGGAGAAGGAGTTGGCGCACGCCCGCAATGTCGTCTCGGCGTATGAGGAGGCGCAGGCCGCTGGGCGCAGCGTCATAACGGTTGACGGTCGCATGATCGAAAACCTGCACGTGCGCGACGCCCAGCGGATCCTTGCCCTGGCTGATCTCATCTCCGAGCTGGAAGCTGCGCCTAACGGTTGATGTGCAGCGGGCCGATGCCGATCAGGTGATCGCCGTTGAGTCCGATGCCGATGTTGTAGTTGCCGGTGTTCAACAGCCCCTGGTTGTAGTTGCCCTCGTTGCCGATGCCCAACAGTTGCAACGGGCCCAGCGGCAGACCGGCATTGCCGATGCCGTGGTTGACCAGCCCCAGGTTCAGCGACCCGGTGTTCCACGCGCCGACGTTTTGGGCACCGGTGTTGCTCAGCCCCACGTTGTCGATCCCGTCGTTGGCGATCCCGACCCCACCGAAGGTGCTGATCGGGTCGGTCGGGGCGAAGTGCGGGCTGACGTTGCCGAACCCGACGTTCAGGGTGCCGTCGTTGATGATCCCGATATTGCCCTGCCCGACATTGCCGTAGCCGAAGTTCGGCAACGCCGCCGCAGCCGCCGCGGGCAACACACTGTCATTGACGTGCAGCGGGCCGATGCCCACCAGATGGTCACCGGTCAGGCCGATGCCCAGGTTGTAGTTGCCGGTGTTCAACAGCCCCTGGTTGTAGTTGCCCTCGTTGCCGATGCCCAACAGCTGCAACGGGCCCAGCGGCAGACCGGCATTACCGATGCCGTGGTTGACCAGCCCCAGGTTCAGCGACCCGGTGTTCCACGCGCCGACGTTTTGGGCACCGGTGTTGCTCAGCCCCACGTTGTCGATCCCGTCGTTGGCGATCCCGACCCCACCGAAGGTGCTGATCGGGTCGGTCGGGGCGAAGTGCGGGCTGACGTTGCCGAACCCGACGTTCAGGGTGCCGTCGTTGATGATCCCGATATTGCCCTGCCCGACATTGCCGTAGCCGAAGTTCGGCAACGCCGCCGCAGCCGCCGCGGGCAACACACTGTCATTGACGTGCAGCGGGCCGATGCCCACCAGATGGTCACCGGTCAGGCCGATGCCCAGGTTGTAGTTGCCGGTGTTGAACAGCCCCTGGTTGAAATTGCCGGCGTTACCCACCCCGAGGGTCTGCAGAATGCTCAACGGCAAACCGGAGTTGCCGGTCCCAGCGTTGCCGATGCCCAGATTGAGCGATGCCCGGGTTCAAGGCACCGACATTCTGCAGACCGGTGTTCCAGAATCCCGACGTTCTCCACGCCGTTGTTGCCGATCCCGAACCCACCGAACTTGGTGATCGGATCGGTCGGAGTGAAGTTCGGGCTCACATTGCCGATCCCGAAGTTCAGCGTGCCCTCGTTGAAGAAACCGATATTGCCCTGCCCGACATTGCCGTAGCCGAAGCTCGGCAACAGCGCCTGCGCCGGCGACACCAGTTGTGCCACCGCCGCCGACGCGCCCGCGTGGTAACCGACCATCGCCGCGACGTCCTGAGCCCACATCTCCTCGTAGATGCCCTCGACGGCCGCAATCGCCGGCGCGTTCTGTCCGAACAGGTTGGACAGCACCAGGTTCACCAAGCCTGAACGGTTGGCCGTCACCGCCGCCGGATGCACCGTCGCCGCCAGTGCCGCCTCGAAAGCGCCGGCGACCGCCTGTGCTTGGGACGCGGCCCCGGACGCCTGGGCTGATGCGGCACTCAACCAATCCGCGTATGGCGTAGCGGCAGCCATCATCGCCTGAGAAGCCGGCCCCTGCCAGGCATCCGCAGCCAAAGCCGAGGTCAGCGAAGAAAACGACTCCGCCGCGGAGTCGAGCTCTGATGCCAGCGTGCTCCATGCGGCACCGGCCTCCAGCATCGGCGCTGCCCCGGCGCCACTGAACATCCGCAATGAGTTGATCTCGGGGGGCAACGCCGAAAAGTTCATTTACCTGTGCCTTTCTCGCCACTGCGGCCGGTCTGCAAGGCCGCTTTGCTTGTGATGCGCGAATCTATCGGATGTCGAAACGATTTACATGCTTTTTAGTATTCGATTTACCGATACATACGATTTGCTCACGTAGCCATAAGGTTTTTCTCAGGTACGTTAAGGTTCTTCTCAGGATTGCTTGCCCTGCAGCTGAACCTCGCCGAGTCCGTAGCCTTAGGCGGATGACCGAGTTCGTCGTCGTCAAGGTCAAGCCCGGCAGTCGCAAGGGTCCCCTTGTCGAAGTCGCCCCTGACGGGGAGCTGACTATCTATGTCCGAGAGCAAGCGGTTGACGGCAAGGCCAACGACGCGGTCACTCGATTACTGGCTACCCATCTTGAGGTGCCAAAGAGCCGGGTCGAGTTGGTATCTGGAACGACGTCACGGCTGAAGCGATACCGCGTCACCCGGTGAACGCGATGCCGTCGTTCAGTCGGCCGCCAGGCCGAGCAGCCAGCGCAGCCGAGTCCCCGCGCCGGCGGCGTAGATCGCGACGGCGCCTTTCTCGTTCTATCCGGCCGTGCTGTTCCGTTCGACCCATTGGGCGAGCGCGTCCTCCGTCGCGGCCGGGAGCCCTACGCCGGCGGCTTCGGCGGCCTGCTCGAACCGCTCGAGCAGGCCGGCCGGAACGGAGACGTTCAATTTCGAGTGCGTCGGCTTCGGCTTGGGCGGCGGGGCAGCAGCCACGTGCCGGGCGGCCGTCGCGTCCATGGTCTCCCGCAGCGCGGGCATCTCTTTGAGCAGACGCGCAAGGTCGTCGCGCTCGATGCGCAGCACCTCGGCCGGCCCGATCGTAGTGACGGTCGCAGACCGCAATTGCCCACGGCGAAGCGCGGATTCGCCAATGACCTCACCCGGACCCACCACGGCAACGCGGTCCTGACCGACGTACACACCGGCCTCACCGCCGAGCAGGATGAAGCAGGCGTCCGACGGCGTCTGCTCACGAATCAGGGGCCATGGCACAGAATGCGACGTGTGATGCGCAGACCGCACGAGGCGCTCCAGATCAGCTTCTGAGAACTTCTCGAACGCACTGAACTCGCGTAGCCGACCGACATCTCGCCGGACGTCGCGCTCCAGTTCCTCCGCAAGTTCCTCCGCGTCGTTTTTCATACTGGGACTCCTGATCTCTGGTGATCATGACGTGGTGGAGCGTAACGCGAATTTCGCTCAATTCATTGAAAGTTGATATAGGGATAATTGCCGAGAATTCCCCAATGGCGGATCGCCACAGGAACCGGCTCGGCTGGCGAGGGTCGGCTCAGGAGAGGTGGCAAGTGAGTGACCCATGAACCGAATGGTGCGGCGATCCTCGCCGTCGACCTCGGCAAGACATGCTGCCGCGCCGCCGCGCACGGCCGCCGGGCCGTCGGGACGGGTGCACCGGGGCTCGCGGCGCCCGCAGGTGTGCGGGCTGCCGAGTCGGCGATCCTGACCGTCGCACGCGAACTCGCACCGGTCGACGAGGTGATCGTGGGCGCCGCGGGGGCGCTGGCGGCGCCGGAGTCGGCGCGCGCACTGGGTACTGCGCTGCTGGCCTCGATGCCGGCGAATCGCGTCACGGTCACCAGCGACGCCGTGATCGCGCATGCCGGTGCGCTGGACGGAAAGCCGGGCGTCGTCCTGGTCGTAGGTACCGGCGTCGTGGCGCTGGCCATCGGAGTCGACGGCACGCTGCGCACCGCTGACGGCTGGGGTCCATGGTTGGGCGACGAGGGCGGTGGCGCGTGGATCGGTGCCGCCGGCCTGCGGGCCGCGCTGCGCGCCAGCGACGGCCGCGGGCCGGCCACCACCCTGCTCGACGCTGCCCGCGCGCGTTTCGGTGCACCGCGGACCTGGCCGGCACAGTTCACCGATGCCGCCACGCTGGGGTCTTTCGCGCCCGATGTCCTCGCCGCGAGGGGAGACGCCACCGCACGGGCGATTGTCCGCGCTGCGGCCGAGGCGCTCGCCGCAACAGCGCGCGCCGTTGGGGATGGTCCGATAGCGATGGTCGGTGGACTGGCGGGATTCGAGGCGTTGCGGGAAGGACTCGACTTCCGTCCCGCCGCCGGGGATTCCCTCGATGGCGCACTGCGGCTGACCAGGATCCACGAACCGCACCTGATCCGCCTGCAGGCGGCCACTGCCCGGCACCCGCTCGACACCCTCAGCACCGAGGCCGCACGACCCGGTCTGGACGACCTCGACACGCGGCCCATCGGCGAGGTCGTCGCGCTGCTCGTCGACGCCGAGGGTGACGCGCACAGCGCGGTCGCCGACGCGGTCCCGCAGATCGCAGCGGCGGCCGAGGCGATCACCGCGCGGCTGGAGAAAGGCGGCCGCCTGATCTACGCCGGCGCCGGGACGCCCGGGCGCGCTCGGCGTTCTGGATGCAGCCGAATGTGGACCGACGTTCGGTACCGACCTGGTGCGCGGCGTGATTGCGGGCGGGCCAACGGCGTTGACCGACGCGATCGAAGGCGCAGAGGACGCGTTCGACCCGGCCGATCTCGCCGATCTGACCGCCGCCGATGCGCTCGTCGGGATCACGGCGTCGGGCCGCACTCCGTATGTGCTGAGGGCGCTCGATCACGCGCGGTCGATTGGAGCGTTGACCGTCGCCATCGTCAACAACCCGGGCAGCGAAGCGTCTGCCGACCTGCTGATCGAATTGCTCACCGGTGCTGAGGTGCTGGCCGGCTCCACCCGGCTGACGGCCGGAACCGCCCAGAAGGTGGTGCTGAACGCGCTGTCGACAAGCGTGATGATCGCACTCGGTAAGGCATACGGACCGCGGATGGTCGACGTCCGGGTCACCAACGAGAAGGTGCGACGCCGCGCGGTTCGGATGGTCCGCGACGCGGCCGGGGTCGACGAGATCGCCGCGGTGGCCGCACTGGCCGCCGCGGGCGGTCACGCCAAAACCGCGATCGTCGCGCTCCTGGCAGGTGTCGACGCCGCTGAGGCGGCTGTCCGGCTGGATCGAGCGCGGGGACGGGTGCGGGATGCGGTCGATCAAATCTGAGTGCTGGCGAGCTCCTGGGCGATAGAGTTACCGCCGTGAACAAGCTCACGGTTGCATTGCTGGCCACGGCCACCGCTGCCGCGTTGCAGATGGCTGTCGCGCCGTCGGCCAATGCGAACGTCTGCCCCGTCGAGGGCGGCTCGTATGTCAACCCCGCCGACTGCCCGGTGGGCAGCATCGCTGCGGCCGACGCACTCGATGAGGCACGACAACGTCTCCAGGGTCGGCCGCCGTGTTACACCCGTGAGGGCGTCCCGTACTACACACCGGGCGACGCGCCCTGCGCCTAACTCGCGAACCAACTCCGGCAAACCCTGTTAACAGTGGGCAATACGGCGCACAATTGAGATGTCCGTTGACCCTGGGAGCCGCGATGAGCGAGCAACTATCAGATTTTTTCGGCGAGATCTTCCGCCGGTATTTCATCCCCGCCATCGACGCATATCCGCGAAAGGGTCGAGTCCTCGTCGGGAGATTGCTGGCGCTGACTGACGACGTCCCGGACAGATTGGCGCAGAGCCGGTGCGCCGCAATCGCGTGGGGGAGGGCGGAGACCCCTGATGCCAGGATTACCTCGGAAATGTTCGTAACCACCCAACACGGACTGATGTATGCCGCTCAGATGACCGAGTCGCGGCGGGCGCTGTATTACCTGGCAACGCCGCACGGGTTGTTCGATTCGTTCGTCGACCAAGTCGACACTGCCGAATTGCCGGACGACGCAACAGTTTTGGTGGACAACCGGTTTGAGCGCGACCTCGCATCCGCTGATCCGATGGACGCCGCGCTGCGCCGGATCCTGGACGAGCACCTGGCGCTGCGGGTGGATCTGCCCGCCTAATTCAGCTTGAGGCGCTGAGGATCTTGATGGCGAAGATGAGCGTGTCGCCCGGCCGGATCCCAGCGCTGGGCTGTCCCTCGGGGTAGCCATCCGCGGACGTCATCGCGACGGCGACCGTGGACCCGACCTTTTGTCCCGCGATGGCCTTCTGGAAGCCCGGCACGACTCCGGTAAGCGGGAAGTCAACGGGGGCACCCCGCTCGTAGCTGGTGTCGAACACCGACCCGTCACGTCCGTTGACGCCCATGTAGCAGACGGAAACCTTGGCCGTGCTCGACGACCACCGGCCCGTCTCCGGCGCGCAGGGTGTGCACCTGGGTCTGCGCCACGCTGAACGGTGCCGTCACGGTCACACGTGGAGCGGTCGTATCGGTGGATCCGGTCACCGCGACGCTGCCGGTGGTCCCGGCCAGCGTCCACTCGGGCGTGCCGCCGTTCTGCGGTGCGACGGTCGGGCAGGCGCCGACGTCCGTTGCCGTAGCGGCGACGGAGGGCCGCGTGTACGGGTCGGGGATTGCCGGCGCGCTCGTTGATGAAGACGACGTGTTCGTCGGGGAGCCGCATGCGGTGAGCATCAGAAATGAAGCGGCACAGGCGACGAGCGTGAGGGTCGGAGACACCCGAGGAAGATTCACCGCTGTCACGCTACAGATGCATCGCACAGCGCTTGGCGACGGTTCACCGAAGGATCGCGACGAGGAAGTCCGAGTCGTCACCGAACGGTCGCAGGTCCCAGGTGGAAAGCCAGGAGGTCCGGTGTGAACCCGGCCTCGGCTGCGTCCTCGAGGAACGCGCCGAACTCGTAGTTGCGACCGGCGCCGAAGCCGATCACCGCTCGGCCGCCGGCGACCAGGTGGGCACGAAGTCCGGCCAGCACGCGGACGCGGGTATTCGGGGCGAGAAATGTCGATGACGTTGCCGGCCGACACGATTACGTCGAATGGCTCGGTGATGCCACGTGCGCGCAAGTCGAGCTCCGCGAGATCGGCTACCAGCCAGCGCGGCCGGGATGGTCCTGCTCGGCCGCTTCGATGAGAACCGGGTCGACGTCGACACCCACGACGTGATGGCCGACCGACGCCAGGTACCCGGCTATCCGGCCCGGACCGCAGCCGGCGTCGAGAATCCGGGCGCCGCGAGGCACCATCGCATCCACCATGCGGGCTTCACCGACCACGTCGTCACCGGCGCGCGCCATGGAACGAAAGCGTTCGACATACCAGTGCGAGTGCCCGGGATCCGCAGCGACCTTTTGCATCCAGAGGCTTTGTTCGGCCATATCGATCATTGTCGCAAGCGGGAAACTGATGTAGCAGTTGCTACACGTTAGCGTCGGTCACGATGTACTGAGGCGGACTCGGACCGTCACGCGTCCGCTTGTGTCAGGCTGCGCCACGGCATGCCCGACATGTTCGATTCCGTTCATCCGCACGGACAGCGGCGCGCCGTCGCCGACGAAATTTCGCCACCAACTCTTGGCCTCGGGCATGTTGGCGGCGATCTGCAGTTCGTCGCCCTTGCGGCGGTACGCCACAGGGGTGCTGATCATGCGCCCGGACCGTCGTCCTGTGTAGCTGATGATGGCCACATTGCGGCCGACAATTCCGCCGAAGAGCCGAGAGGACGCCAGCGCCGAGACCGGCACGTTGAGCAGCGGCGCAGCACGCATGAGACGTCGGGCGTAGTTGTTCAGTTTCATTCCAATTCCCTTGCTGACTGACGAGTTTGTGACGGGCGGGGGTCAAATCATCAGCGCCGCACCTAGCGCGGCGACCGCCACGCCTTGAATCATGGCTCGCGCATTGATGATTCGGTCCCACTCCTGTTGGAGCGCTCGCGCGTTCTCAGGCGTATCACCGGCGCTGGCGGCCGCGCTGAGTTGCCGATTTATCGGCGCGCTTATCCGCACGTAGAGGGCAAGCCACATAAGCAGAAGTGCGACCGCGGTGGAGGCCGCGATGGCCTCGGACCATCGGCTCGCGCTGGCGGCCAGTACGGCGCTTACCAAGGCGGCCGCGATCCCGACCACTCCGGGGAGCGGCAGTCGTCGGTCCCCGTAACGATGCACATTGCCCATTACTGCGACGAGTGCACGATCATCTATAGCGGCCACGGCGGGTCGCTGCACCAGAGCACAAAACACATCGGTGCCGTAGATCACCGCGGTGCCTAACAGCGCGATGACGATGAAAAATCTGGCCGCCTCGGCCATGTCGCCCTCCAATCGACCCGGCAGGTAGGTGTTAGCAACGCTAACCCTTCATCTTCGCGGTGTCAATAGCACGGCTAGATAATCTGTCAATGCTAATATTGAGTATGGCTGTTGAGGAACGACGCGCCAGGGAACGTGCCGCGCGCCACCGGTTGATCCTCGAGACTGCGCGCAGGTTGGCGGAGTCCGAAGGCTGGGACGCAGTCACTACGCGTCGCCTGTCGACCGAGATCGAATACAGCCAGCCGGTGCTCTATAAGCACTTTTCCAGCATGGATGCCATCGCTGAGGCACTTGCCATCGACGGATTCGGCGAACTCGCGGATGCGCTGCGGGCGGCGCGCACCAGCGCCGGGACTACCGAGGACCCCTTGATACCGATGGCACACGCCTACCTGTCGTTCGCACGTGACAACCCGGCGCTGTACGACGCGATGTTCATCCGCGCTACCAGATTGGTTTTCGCCGCAGAGGACACGCCGCCCTCGCTGGTGGAAGCCTTCGGCGAATTGCGGGCCGGAATCGCAGCGGTCTCAGGTGAGCGAGACGTGGATACCCTCACCGAGGTGCTTTGGGCAACGCTGCACGGAATGATCATGCTCAATCGCGGCGGACGGTTGCGTCCACAGCACGACGACGAACGCATCGAACTCCTGGCAGCGCAGTTCCGGTTGACGTCCTGAAGCTCAGGCTGGGAGCGGTCGCGGGGAGATGCGTTTGGGCAGCGTGAGGAGAGCGGCGATCAGGAAGCACAGCGCCCCGACAAAGGTGCCCATGTTGGCCAGCAGAGCATCTTCAGTGACACCTGTTCTTGTGATGAAGGCGCCAAATGCCGAGGCGGCGAACGCGATCGAGCCGATCATGTTGGTCCACGCCGCCAGCCAATCGCGGGATTTCAGTTCAACGAACCCAATCGTGAGGGTTACTGCCGCAACCCCCAGTGCTCCGCTGACCAGGAATGCAACCGAACCCGTCGCATCCGGCCACCACACCAAGCCCCGGCGGGCAGGCATTCGATGCGCCCACAACGCCGCACCCGTGCTGACATTGAAGCGCAGCGTGCCCACGAACTGCGTTGCCGCCGATAGCCATTCAGCTCGTATCGACGGCGTTGCCCACGACCGACTCATCGACGGCCGGCTGAGCAGCAGCTGGATGAGCGCCGCGCTGGTAAAGAGCCAGGAGCCGATGAAGCACAGCAGGTTCGTGGCGCCCGCACCGCCGACCATGGCGAATCCCGGAGCCGTACCGATCGCGAACAAAGTCGAACCGATCGCGAATAACCAGCACTGGCTCCGTAGCAACTCAGTCCTCAGCAGGGTTGTCGGTTACCTGCGAATCCTACGAAATCCGTCGCCACCGGAGTGCGGGGGCCGCTCCACTGCGTTGGCAGAAGAATGTCCTATTCGCACAAAATAGACAAAACGGCTAAAATGGCGGACGTGCAGATAACGAACGAGGGGAGCACCATGTCCACGGTCCCGTTCCGCAACCGCGACGGCAAGCTGGTCGATGTACCCATGGTGACCGCCAGCCGCCTCAAAAACGAGTTCGGCACGGTCTTTGAGCAGGCCGCAGTCAGCGGGGCGGTGGTGATCACTAAGCACGACACCCCCAGGGCGGTGCTGCTGTCGTATGCCGAATTCGAGGCTCTGACCGCATCGGCCACACCTGCACTCGACGACCTCGGTGAGCGCTTCGACAAGCTGTTGGCCACCATGCAGACACCGGAAGCCAAAGCCGGAGTCGCTGCGGCATTCGACGCCACACCGGAGGAACTGGGCGCCGCTGCGGTGAAGGCGGCGCGCACCGCGCAGCCGCGGTGATCCAGCGCGGCCCATGGTTCGCAAAACAACGAGGCCGGCGCAGATACACGTGTTGGCCGGCGTCAACGGCGCCGGCAAGAGCAGCATCGTCGGCGCGACGATCCGCGAGAAGGGCGGTGAGTACTACAACCCCGACGAGGCCGCGCGGGAGATCATGGCGGCCAACCCCGGACTGGGCCAGACCGAGGCTAACGCGGCGGCATGGGAACAGGGCCGAAAGCTGCTGGAACGGGCGATTGATCAAGGCCTCGATTTCACCTTCGAGACCACACTCGGCGGCAGCACGATGCCGGGACTGCTGGCCGAGGCCGCCAAGCGTGGCATCGAGGTCCACGTCTTCTACGTTGGGCTGGACAGCGCCGAGACCCACATCGAGCGGGTGCGACAACGGGTCCGCGCCGGCGGGCATGACATTCCCGAAGCCGACATCCGCCGTCGTTACCGCCACAGCCTGATCAATCTCGTGACATTGCTACCTGTGCTGACCGAGCTACGGGTGTATGACAACTCTGCGACCGCCGACCCCGCGACCGGGCAGGCACCGCAGCCGGTCTTGGTGTTGCACATGGAGCGCGGCCGCATCGTCGGGCCGTCCGATTTGACCTCGACACCGGCTTGGGCCAAGCCCATCGTCGCGGCCGCGCTGGAGCTCACACAGCGCGCCGCGTCGACGCGGCGCTGCGAATAGTCATGGAGCTCTGACACTGGCCGCGGGCCGATGCCGAGGACGGCACGACCGAAAAATGTTGGAGTGCAACGTAATAACAGCGTACTCTACTGGTAATCCGCCATATTCGATTCCGCCGCTTTCCTGCTCACGAGGTCGCCGTGGAACCGTGAGCGGCGCTAACGGGAGGAGTGCGGTCGATGTCGCGATACGGGCCGGCCGCGCCGTAGGGGTGGTGCGAGAGACCGCTCGTTTGCTGGCGGCTGAAAGACTCCGCGCCCGATGAGGCTGGCGTTCTGGCTTTCCCTTGTCCGCAAGTTCGCGTTCGACAGGGCCGATAGATGATTAGGCCAAGATTTCATGACGGTTTCGGTTAAGCAAAGGTACTGCAGCGTACCTGCGATGCGAGGGCCGACATCGCCTGTTCGGCTTTAGTGTTCTGCTATGGCCGGACTGGGCAATCGTGTGAAGCGCTGGCGCACAGCGCTTCACGTAAGCGTGTTGGCATTGATGGTTGCCATCCCCGGACTCGCCATCACCCCCGTAGCTCATGCGGCTGCGGCCACGGCGACATTGAGGGTGACATCGACGTGGCAGACCGGTTTCATCGCCAGCTTCACCATCACCAACTCGAGCATGGTGCCGCTTACCGATTGGAAGCTTGAATTCGACTTGCCGGTGGGCGAATCCGTCTTGCACACCTGGAATAGCACCGTTGCACAATCTGGCACGCACTATGTTCTCACCCCCGCGAATTGGAATCGCATCATTGCACCCGGTGGTTCAGCCACGGGTGGTATGAGAGGCGTGCTGAGCGGTACCTACTCGCCACCGTCGAATTGTGTGCTCAATGGGCAATATCCCTGCACCTAGCGGCACCTGGACCGACGCCGCCTGATGGCGTCAGCCGATCGGCCGCCAGGCTCCGAGGACGGCATCCCGGTACCAGCCCACCCGATCGCGGACTTGGACCCGATCCGGTTCTGGGCGTTCACTCGGCTGTCGAGGATGTGCTCGTCGTCGATGTAGATAGCAACGTGCGAAGCCTCACCGGCATCTCCGTTGCGGTGCAGATAAATCAGATCGCCGGGCGGTCGCCGAAGTCAGTTGAAGAGCAGGAGCTACGCCCGTGCCTGCACGAGTATCCCCGACCGATCGCGTCCGCACCAAAACCGACGAACTGTCGCCTCCGATCGCCAGCTACCCGAGATCTTGGAGGAGGTGGCCGCCAAAGGGCGCCCATCTGCTGATGCAGGCCGAGCTCGAGGCCGAGGTGTCCGAGAATTCCTCCGGTGACTCAGTAACGGGAACCAGCCAGGATACCGGCGTCGTCAACATCGGCAACGTCGGTGTGCCTGACCGCGGCGCACGACGACTCACTCACATAACCGACCCGGTCAGCGATCGTCTTGTCGACGTCGATACAGTGAGAGGCGTCTGGTCGCCCTCGTGCATTCCTCGCTGGACAGAGATCTTGAGTTTGCGGCAGGCTTCCTTCCAGCAGTTCCAGCTGAGAAGGGATGCCGTGAACGCTCTCGAGATGGCAACGGCCGAGCGAACCGACCTCGCGGATCTTCTGGCGACGTTGACGCCCGAGCAATGGGAAGGCCGTTCGCTGTGCGAGGGCTGGCGTGTCCGTGACGTGGTCGCTCACGTGATGAGCTTCGACGGCGTGAGTCCACTTGGGATGCTTCGCCGTGCCATTCGCGGTCGGATCGTCCACATCAACCAAGCCGGCGTCGACGAACTTGCGCTGCTGAGTACCGACCAGCTCCTCGAAAGGCTGCGTGCTCACCTGCGGCCACAGGGACTGGCCGCAGCCTTCGGAGGACGGCTCGCCCTGCTTGATGTCACCATCCATCATCAAGACATCCGCAGACCGCTCGGTCTGCCACGGGAGATTCCGGCTGAACGGCTGCGCCCGGTCCTGGACTCCAGTGTGCGCAGCGTGGAATTGCCGGCGTGGCGCATCGCTCGCGGTGTACACCTCACCACTTCCGATCTGGACTGGAGCCACGGCTCAGGGCCAGAGGTTTCAGGACCGGCGGAGGCCATGCTGATGGCGATCACCGGTCGGGCATGCGCCGTTGGTGAGCTGAGTGGTCCAGGGCAGCCGGTGGTGGCCGCCCGGCTTGCTCGCTGACTCGGGTCCCCTTAGCAAGGGGGTTGTCGGGGGTGTCGGAATGAAGAAAGTGCCCTCTCAGCGCCACCGCGTAACATCACTTACCGAAGCGGAACCATGCGCTTACCGATTTACACCGCAGTCGGGACGTCACCTCGCCGGGCTCAAACGAGCCTTCTCTAGGAATGCGACGGCCCATCGGACCGGCCGTACCGTCCGCCTGCCGGTGGACGTCACCGCTGAACTTGATTCCTAGACCGAAGTTGTAGACCCAAGCGGTGAATCAGGTGGGCGTGTGCGATGCGCAAATTCCAGCCGCCCGACCCGAAGTCGGCTTTGCCGCCCAGGGCCAACCTAGACGGACCGCCTAGGCAACTCGGTTGTGACCGCATCGTCCTCGCGGTCCTCCTCCCTCAGCAGCAAGGACCGTACCAGCGGGCGCGGACCGGAAGACCGAAGCATTTGACTGGCAGGACGTGGACGCACTATTTGCGGCCACCAGAACCAACGTCCCAGCAACGCCGCGACAGACGGTGTCATGAACGAGCGCACAATAAGGGTGTCGAACAAGAGGCCCAGGCCGATGGTGATACCGACCTGACCGATAATTCGCAAATCGCTGGCCACCATTGCGGCCATCGTGAAAGCAAACACCAGGCCGGCGGTTGTCACGACTTTTCCAGTGCCACCCATTGCGCGGACAATACCGGTGTTTATGCCGGCGGCGATCTCCTCCTTGATCCGGGAAACCAGCAGCAAATTGTAGTCGGATCCGACAGCCAAAAGAATGATCACCGATAGCGGCAGTACCATCCAGTGCAATTTGATGCCCAGAACATATTGCCAGATCAGCACCGACAGCCCAAATGATGCACCCAACGAAAGTGCCACCGTACCCACGATCACCAATGCAGCCACAAAGCTTCGAGTGATGATGAGCATGATCGCAAAGATGAGGCAGAGTGCACCAACCAACGCGATACGAAGATCATATTTGGAGCCGTCTCGGAAGTCCTTGAAGGTCGACGCCGTGCCGGCGATATAGACCTTGGCGTCCTCCAGAGGTGTCGTCTTGAGTGCCTCCTCAGCCGCCTGCTTCATTTGATCGACGCGCGCGATGCCCTCGTCAGTCGCGGGATCGCCCTTCTGCGAAATGATAAATCGGGCCGCTTTCCCGTCTGGGGAGAGGAAGGAATCCATTGCACGCTGGAATTCCGGGTTATTGAAAACCTCCGGAGGCAGATAGAAGGAATCGTCGTCCCTAGCCGCGTCGAACGCCTGCCCCATGGCGGTGGTGGTCTGGCCCGTCTCGTCCGTCTCACTGAAGAGCCCGGACATAGTGCTGTGCATCGTCAGCGTCATCGTCCGCATGGACTCCAACGTGGCGATGATCGGCGGGAACTGCTCAAGAAGCTGCGGCATCAGTGCGTCCACGATGTTCAGATCCTTGATTACATCGTGGAGTTTTTCGCTTTCCGCGTCGACACCGTCGAGGCTCTCAAAGATCTGCCGCAGCGACCAGCATATCGGGATGTCGTAGCAGTGCTTTTCCCAGTAGAAGTAGCTTCGTACTGGTCTCCAGAAATCTTCAAAATCAGCAATGTGATTGCGCAATTCATCGACAAGCAGCATCATTTCTTTTGTCTCGTCGATTGAGTGGTGCGTAGTGGCGGTGATTTGCTCTTGCAGTTCGTACATGCGTTTCATGAGCGTGATTTGTTCGGTCATCACATCGGCCTGCTTGAGCAGATCCGTCGCAGCGCCTTTCATGAACTGCAGATTCTGTTTCATGCTGGCGCCCTGCAGACTGATCAGGAAAGGTATGGAAGTGTGTTCAATCGGTGTTCCCTCGGGCCGGGTGATACCCTGCACTCGAGAGACGCCAGGAACCCGGAAGATTCCATGGGCTAATTTATGCAGCACAAGAAAATCTGCCGGATTGCGCATATCGTGATTGGATTCGACCGTCAGAACTTCGGGCATCAATCGCGCTTGGGCGAAATGACGGTCGGCGGCCGTATAGCCCAGATTGGCTGGCAGGTCTTTGGGTATATAGAGCCGGTCGTTGTAGCTGGTTTTATAGCCTGGAAGTGTCAGTAGACCGATCAGCGCGATTGCTGCCGTTGTGATGAGAATGGGCGCGGGCCAGCGGACAATCGCCGTGCCCACGCGGCGCCACCGACGGACCCCGATCCTGCGTTTAGGGTCGAATAGCGCGAATCGACTCCCGACGGCCAGAACCGCCGGAACCAGCGTGAGCGCGACAGCGACCGCGACGAACATGCCCACCGCGCAGGGGAAACCTATGGTCTGGAAGATGGGAATCCGGGTGACACTCAGGCACAAGACAGCCCCGGCAATCGTCAAACCGGAACCCAAGACAACGGGAGCGACCCCGCGATAGGTGGTGTAATAGGCCGTTTCCGCGTCCTCGCCGGCCTGCCGCGCTTCTTGATAGCGACCGATGAAGAATATGCCGTAGTCGGTTCCGACCGCGATCCCGAGCGCCACCAACAGATTTATGGCAAACGTCGAAAGCGCGAGAATATTGTGATCGCCGAGAAGTGCCACCAATTCCCGGGCCGCCGCTAATTCGACCCCCACCATGACCAGCAGAGAACCACAGTGCTGACCGAACGGTATACAAGGAGCAGTATCGCGAAGATCAACGCGACGCTTATCGCGGTCATCTTCAGAATCGATCTTTCACCACTGTGCTGCATGTCCGCGACGAGTACCGCCGGGCCGGTGACGTAGACCGCGACACCGGGAGGCGGCTTGAACCGCTGCACGATATCCCGGACCGCCGCCACGGATTCCTGCCCCAGGGTCGTACCTTGGTTCCCGGCCAAACTCAATTGCGCATATGCGGCCTTGCCATCGGCGCTTTGAGCGCCCTCCGCTGTGAGTCGATCTCCCCACAAATCGTGCACATACTGGACATGCTTCGGGTCGTCCCTCAACTGACGAACCAATCCGGCATAGTACGTTTGGGCATCGTCCCCAAGCCGTTGTCGTCCCTCCAATACGATCATCGCGACACTGTCTGAATCAGACTCTTTGAAAACCTTGCCCATGCGGCACCATGGCCTGCAGCGCCGGCGCGTCCGTGGGACTCAGTTGCACGGAATGTTCTTGGCCCACCTGCTCGAGCGATGGAACTGCCAGGGTCACCACTAGAGCCACCGCGGCCCACGCCACGATGATGAACGGCGAAAGCCAGCGAATCGTCCGCGCTGCGAAGGGGTGTTCGCTGCTCATGCGGCGGTCAACGGGCAGAAGGTACCGGCGTTCACTTCCCACCGAATCATCTCGGCGCTGACCACACCGACCACCACGGTGCGACAGCCGCTGCTATCGCCGCGGGCCACTGTGGTCCCCGTGATCACCGGCGCCGTCATTAACTAAAAATCCCCACATACCAGTCGCTATTTCAGCAATAGGGCACGTACCAGCGGACGGGGTCCGGACGGCCGAAGTAACGAACTGGCGGGGCGCGGGCGAACCTGCTGCGGCCACCAGAACCAACGTCCCAGCAGCGCCGCGATGGACGGCGTCATGAACGCGCGTACGACCAACGTGTCAAATAACAGCCCCAGTCCAATCGTGGTGCCCAACTGACCGATGCTGCGCAAATCGCTGACCACCATGGACATCATGGTGAATGCGAACACCAGGCCGGCGATCGTCACCACCTTGCCGGTGCCCCCCATCGCACGAATGATGCCAGTGTTTATCCCGGCTCCTATTTCCTCTTTCATCCGGGAGACCAGCAGCAAATTATAATCAGACCCCACCGCGAGCAGGATGATCACCGACATTACAAGCACCATCCAATGGATCTGTATGCCGAGCATATTCTGCCAGACGAGCACAGAAAGCCCGAAAGACGCGCCTAGTGACAGGAATACGGTACCTACGATGACCAGAGCGGCAATAAAACTTCGGGTGATGACCAGCATGATCATGAAGATGAGACAAAGCGCAGCTACTGCCGCAATCATCAGATCGTATTTGGAGCCGTCCACCAGGTCTTTCACTATGGCTGCATTCCCGGTGAGGTAGATCTTCGAGTTTTCTAACGGAGTTCCCTTAAGAGCCTCTTCGGCCGCAGTTCTGATTGGTTCGATACGTGCGATCCCTTCCGGCGACGCGGGATCATTCTTTTGCGAAATAAGCATACGGACGGCCTTCCCGTCCGGTGACAGGAATACATTCAGGACTCGTTTGAAGTCTTGGTTGTTGAAGACTTCTGGAGGAAAGTAAAACGAATCGTCATTTTTGGCGGCATCGAAAGCCCTCCCCATCGCTGTCGCGTTACCGCCATTCTGGTCCATCGCACCAACGGTTCCGGACATGGTGCTGTACATGGTCAGCGTGATGGTCCGCATGGTCTTCATGGTTTGGATCATCGGCGGGAACTGGACTAGCAGCGCAGGCAGGAGCACGTCTATGTGATCTAAATCCGCCACCAAATCGCTCAGCTTCTCGCTGACCTGGTCAGCACCGTCGAGTGAATCGAATACCGATCTGAGCGACCAGCAGATCGGAATGTCGAAGCAGTGCTTTTCCCAGTAGAAGTAACTGCGGATCGGTCTAAAGAAGTCCTCGAAGTCCGCAATGTGATCTCGCAACTCGTCCGTGATCGCCTGCATTTCATGCGTTTTGCCGACCATGTGGTGAGTCGTGCCGGTGAGCTGTTGTAGCAGGTCGTACATATGCTCCATGGTGGCGATCGTCGCCGTCAGCTCGTCGGCAGCCCTGCGCATGTCCTTCATGCGCTCTTTCTGGAATTGCAGGGATTGTTGCAGGCCAGCCGCTTGCATGCTGAGCATATACGGAATCGTCGCGTGGTCGATCGGGGTTCCCTGAGGCCGGGTTACCGCCTGCACCAGGGAAACTCCCGGAACCGCGAGGACGGCTTTGGCCAGCTTGTTCAACACCAGGAAATCCGCCGAATTGCGCAAATCGTGATCCGACTCGACCAGCAGAATCTCGGGTGTCGACATTCGCGACTCGGGAAAATGCCGCGCCGCGGCCGCATACCCTTCATTGGCGGGAATATTCGACGGGAGATACTGCCGGTCGTTGTAACTGGGACTGTATCCCGGCAACGTCAGGAGCCCGATGAGCGCGACTGCCAATGTTGCGACGAGAATGGGTGCCGGCCACCGAACGATCGCCGTTCCCACTCGCCGCCATCCACGAACCTTGATTCTTCGCTTGGGGTCGAACAGGCCGAAACGGCTTCCGACAGTAAGGACTGCCGGAACCAACGTCAGCGCGACCGCGACCGCGACCAATATGCCCACCGCGCACGGGCCGGCAAGCGCTCCGAATATGGGTAGCCGGGTAAAGCTCAGGCAGAAAACCGCTCCGGCAATCGTCAAACCGGAAGCCAAGACAACAGGTGCGACCCCTCGGTATGTGGTGAAAAAAGCCGATTCCCGATCTTCGCCGGCCTGTCGCGCCTCTTGATACCGCCCGATAAAGAATATCCCGTAGTCCATTCCGGCTGCGATCCCAATGGAGACCAGCAGATTGACGGCGAAGGTAGTGAGACCGAAAACCTGATGCTCGCCGAGGAACGCGACAATTCCCCGAGCTACCTGCAGTTCGATCTGCACCGTGAAGAGCAACAGAATCACCGTGATGATCGAACGGAAGACAAAAAGCAACAGTGTGCAGATCACTGCGAGGCTCAGCACCGTCATCGTGACGATCGAACTGTCGCCACTCTTGCCCATATCTGCAACGATGGCCGCGGGGCCGGTGACATGGACCTTGATCCCAGGAGGCGGCGGCGTCCGCTCCACGACGCGCCGGACCGCCGCCACCGAATCATTTCCCGAGGTTTCGCCCGGTTTACCGGCCAGATTCAGCTGCACGAATACGGCCTTGCCGTCGACGCTTTGCGCGGCGCCCGCCGTGAGTGGATCGCCCCAGAAATTCTGGACGTGCAGGACGTGCTTCGGATCGTCGTTCAACTGGCGGATCAGGCGGTCGTAGTACTTGTGCGCATCGCCGCCGAGAGATTGCTGACCTTCCAGGACGATCATCGCCAAACTGCCGGAAGCAGATTCCTGGAAGTCGTGATTGACACGCGCCATCGCCTGGAACGACGGCGCATCTGGCGCACTCAGCGATACTGAATGCTCTTTCTCGACCCGCTCGAGAGAGGGGACTCCGGTACTCACGACGACGACGATCGCCAACCAGGCCAAGATGATCAGCACCGAAAACCGGCGGATCGATCGCGCTAAGAATGGCGGCGTCGCACGTTCGTCGGCCACCTGTGTGTCGCTCATGCGGCCTTCAGCTGGCAGAACGTGAAGGCGTGCACCTCGTCGGTGATCTTTTCGGCCTTGACCACGCCGTCCACCACGATGCGGCAGCCGATACTGTCGCTATCGCCCTGGGCGGCGACATTCCCGAGGCCCGCCGCCGCGGTGATCTCGAACTCCTGCGACCACGGCAGGCTTGCTCCGTGAATGAACTGCGGCTCACCGTTGACGTCGAAATAGCTGATGTCTGCCACCGTCCCGGGTGGCCCGAAGACCTGGTACGTCAGGTGCTTCGGATTGGACAGGTCTGTCGTCGTCTTTCCTGGTGTCGGCATACGAGATGCGCTTCTCAGATCCGAAGACGCCGTGCAGGCGCGACACGGTGAAGCCCCCTGCGACCATCACCACCAGTAGGACCAGCGGAATCCACAGCTTCTTCAGGACTGTGAAAAATGTTCGAGATCCGCGGCGGGTTCGGGGTTCGGGTCGGCGCATTCGGGATTCGGCACCAGGCCGCGGAAACTTGAATCGGCGTCCAGACCGTCGGTGGGGGTCTGGGCCATCCGCGATGGCGACGTCGGAAGGGGCTTCCGCGACGTCGCGAACGCTACGTTCGACCACCACACCCCCAAGGTCCCCACCTAGCTTTCACAACCGTCTTGTGATCCGCTCGAACAAGCAACTACACACGACCGCGCATGACGACGGTACACCGAATGCCGCAACCGCCGCAGGCCAGCAGCAACCGGTCACCATAATTTCAGGAGCATCTCAGGCAGTGCCGACGGGTCTGACAAGTAAATATAGGGGTCACACATCGGAATTGGCCGAAACCCGGGCGGATCCGTTAGGTTCGTACACATTCGTGTCGGTTACACAGTCGGGGGAACCGGTGAGCATCAATCCGTTTGACGACGACAATGGGAGCTTCTTCGTCTTGGTCAACGACGAGGAGCAACACAGCCTTTGGCCGACCTTCGCCGATGTCCCCGCCGGCTGGCGGGTCGCTTACGGCGAGGCAGACCGGGCCGCGTGTCTGGAATACATCGAACAGAACTGGCCGGATATACGGCCGAAAAGTCTGCGCGACAGGCTGGCAGAGGGCCAGCGTTCCGAGACGTAGCCAAGGTGAGACGCGGGTTTGACTAGGGCTGCGGACCGCCCGCATCGAAAGCTCTCTTGACTTCCTGCGCCTGCCCCACCTGTTGCGCGGTGTAACCGATTAGCAGCGCAGCGCCGCCGACCAAGACGACGGCACCAGCCAGCCAGCGCAGACCGTAGGTGTAGCCCTGATCCAGTGCATGCAACTGGGCGGCGTTCATGACCTTCACCGGTCCGGTAGTGCCGCCCAGCCCTAGCGTGCGGGAGGTGATGATGGTCTGGATGACAGCCAGCATCACCGGGCCGCCGAGGCTCCGCACCATCACTGCAATCGCCGAGGTAGGCCCGATCCGGTCGAAACCGACACTGGCGATCAGCGATAGGGCGAGCGGGACGTTCGCCACGCCGACACCGATGCCGGCTACGACAAGCGGCAGCACGAAGTTGGGGAAGTACGCAATGCCGCGGGTGAACGTCGAGGCCCCCAGCACGCCACCCAGCATCAGCACTGCGCCCACGATCACCACCACCCGCGGCGGGAATCGCGTCACCAGACGCGACGAGACACCCGACCCGACGACTACGGCGAGGGCGAACGGGATGAAGCCGACGCCCGCGCGCAGGGCGCTGTAGCCCATGATGTCCTGCACGTACAGGGTGATCAGCAGGGTCAGAGTGAACAGCACCCCACCGGCCAAAAAGATGACCGCGAACGTGGCCAGCCGGTTGCGATCGAAGAACAAGCTGAACGGAACGACGGGGTTCTCCGCCGCGCGCTCTACCATGACGAACGCCACGAGAGCGCCCAGAGCCAAAACACCCGCGGTGATCGTGGTGGGCGACAGCCAGCCCTTCTCCGGCCCCGTCGCAAAGCCGAAAACCACCGCGGTACAACCCAATGTGGCCAACCCGGCACCGGCGGCGTCGAGCTTCATTCGCTCCTTCTTGGTTTCCCGGAGCGCGTTGCGGGAGAGAAAGAGCACCAGCACCCCCACCGGCACGTTCATCAAAAACACCAGCCGCCACGACACGTCGGTCAGTGCGCCGCCCACCACCAAACCCAGTACTGAGCTCAGACCGGCGATCGCGCCCAACACGCCCATGGCTGCGTTGCGTGAAGGACCTTTCTCAAACGTGGTCGCCACCAGTGCCATACCCGTCGGTGCGATGATTGCGGCGGCGACGCCCTGCAGCAGCCGCGCCAATACGAGGACGCCCCCGCTCCAGGCGATGCCGCAAATTCCCGAGACGATGGTGAAGAGCGCCACCCCGATGATGAAGGTGCGCTTGAGCCCGATGGCGTCACCGAGGCGGCCGCCCAGCAGAATCAGCCCGCCAAAGGTCAGCACGTAGGCGGTGATCACCCAGCTCCGGCCGGCATCAGACAGGGCCAGCTCGTTTTGGATCCTAGGCAGCGCGACGACCGCGATCATGCCGTCCATCGTGGCCATCAGCTGCGTGCCGCCGATCGCGATAACCGCGGCGGTGAACCGGCTGGTGGTGACGGCGTGGTCTGGCGTGGTTGGTTCGACGGGCATCGGGCTCGTTTCGCGCGTTGTGCGTGTACTGACGTATGGCCAACTCGGCGTCTTTGCGAGTCGGCGTTGCGGCTAGCGGGCTACCCTACGGCAAACTTGAGTGGTTGTTAGCCGGAAAGCCGGGCAGATAAACCCGACCGGCACACGCGCATCGCGGTCTTGCGGCGGAACGGCTCACTGAACCGGAGTGAACTCGAGGTGCAGTTCCTTGAGGCGCCTGAACAGGAAGGTCCGGTCCCACTGGAGCCGTCGATTATCTGCCGGACCGTGCTTGGCTTCGGAAAGCCTGATGTCGACCATCCGGTCAAGGATTCGTTCCAAGCTCAGCCGTACTTCGGCCCGTGCAATCGGGGCACCCGGACAAGTGTGGATACCGCGGCCGAATGCGATGTGCTGCAGTATGTTTGGGCGATCAAGCCGGAATTCGTCCGGCTCCTCAAACCGTTGTGGATCGCGGTTTGCCGCACCGTTCATCACCAGCACGCTGGTACCGGCCGGCACGTCGACATCGCCGATCTTGGTGGTGCGCCGCGCCATGCGGAAATTCGATTTGATCGGGCTCTCGAAGCGCAGCATCTCCTCGATGAAAGCGGGGATCTTCGAGTTGTCCGCGCGTAATTGCTCTTGCAGGTCCGGTCGCTCCGCCAGCATCAGCATCGCGAGACTCAGCAGGTCGATCGTGGTGCCATGCCCGGCGGCGAACATGAACGTGGCAACTCGCGCGACATCGATCGCGGCGGGTGTGGTGCCGTCGGGAAACTTCGCGAGCGCAAGTTCGGTGAGGACGTCATTGCGCGGCTCGCGCCGTCGATCCTCGACGTACTCGACGAACCACTCCTCTTTCACGCCGACGAAGCCACTGCGCTCGCCTTTGAGCCGGCTGGCTACCGCGGCGCGGCGGAATCGCTGACGGTCGGCCTCCGGTACGCCCAGCAGGTCGGTAATCGCGTCGAGCGTGAACGGAAAGTTGTAGTCGACGACGATCTCGCACTTGCCGTGCGCGATGAAGGAATTGAGTTGCTCATCGGCAAGGCGCCGCAGAAAGTCTTCGTTGTTCTTGAGCTGCTTGGGCGTGAACAGCCGGCTCAACAGCGAGCGGTGCGCGGTGTGGTTCGGAGGATCGAACGTGATGAAGTAGTCGCCGAACGTGACCCGGTGGCGGTGCTGATCGATCAGATCCGAGATGTCGTCGCTGCCCGTGTCGCTCGGAATGCCTGACCATGGTCCGCTGACGATGTTGCACACCGACAATGTCTGGTCGGTGTCTCGTTGTACGGCGACGGCTTCGTCGTACCCGGACACCAGGACCACGCCATGCGCTGGGTCACGCCTTACCGGGCAACGACGAATCGCCTCGTAGTATTCGTAGGGATCGTCGACGAGCGACTTGTCTGTGAAGAAATCAAGGTTCTCGAGTTCGCTCACTCCGCCTCCCTCGCGGGCAATACGCATGTGTGCAATGCAAATGCTAAGCGCTCACATGGCCGGCCCGTGGGCCCGGAGCACGCCCAGCATTACCCGGGTGACCGGCATCCGGACTCTTGACCGGGTCTTCCGATCAACCGGCATGAGACCCAGTGGGCTCGCTCGCCGACTATATCTCGGTCAGGTCCTCGGTCACGAGGCCAGATCGCGCCGGCCGTATCCATACAGTCCGAGCCCGGTCAGGATCGCGGCGAAAATCAGGAAGGTGGTGATGCCTGCCCAATTGGGCGGTGCGTCGGGTACGGCGGCGAGGTGCGACCACGGCGATAGATTGACAACCCAGGCAGGAGCTTTCGCGGCCTGTAGCACCATGTTCACCAGGAATCCGCTCACAACCGGTAGTGCACCGATCGCAATGGCGACGGATGGCAGCCACCCGACGCCCACCGCGGCGGCTCCGGCCGCGAGCAATGCCGCTGGAACGAAATTCAGCGCGCCGGCCAGCGAATCGCCCAACTGCAGTGAAGCACCGGTGATCTCGCCGCCGCCCCAAACGGCGACGGCGGCCACACAATGCAGTGCGACGACCCCGCCGGCCGTGACCGCCATCTCGGTGGACATCAGTCGTATACGCGAAATTGGCTGCGCGAAAAGCAAGGTCGATCGACCGGCTCTCTCGTCGGCGACCATCGCTGCGAGGCGCATTACGGCGTAGAGGCCGGTGGGTACGGCGAGCATGCTGAACAGAGCCGCGGCGATGACATCAACCAGGTTATGGCCGCCCAGCCCCGCGGCAGCGGCCAGTTCCGCGAACCGCTGGTTGGTTTCGAAGAGCTCGAGAAGCCATGCGAGCGTGGTGCCGACCAGAAAAAAGTAGGTGCCGATACCGATCGCCCACCAGAGCGTGATCCGCCCCGCCCGGCGAAGGGCGAACGCGCCTATGGACTTCAGGAAGCGAGTTCGTGGCGGACTGCTACCCCGCACCGCCACGATCCCGTCGCCCAAATCGCGGTGGCGTGCCGCCACGAGGGCAGCACCGGCCAGCACGATCGGAAACGAGCCCAGCACGATCAGCGGAAAGATACGGTTGTCGGCATATGGCGCCGCGCGGGCCGTCAAACCGAACGGCGTCGCCCACGCCAACCATGCCAGTTGGTGCGAGCTATCGGCGATCATGCGCAGCAGCAGGCTTACGCCCAGCGCCGAGATCGTCAGTCCGGTGGCCCCCAGTCGGGTCGGCATGACTTGCGCGGCAAGCACCGCTGTCATGGCGAAAGTCAAAGCAACGCAACCGATTCCCGCTCCGTGCAGCACCGCCCCGGCCGGTTCGGTACCGGACGCCAACAGGCCCGCCGCAACGGCCCCGCCGATCAGCGCCGCCGATCCCACGAGGACGGCCAGGCAGCGGACGACTACGTCGGCAATACGCAGAAGCCCCGACAGGAGCAGGTCCCACCGCCGGCAATCCTCCTCACCGCGGGTGATGCGTAGGGCGGCCAGCATGATCCATAAGCTGGCAAGCAAGGTGAGGGACGGGCCCGTGCGCCACACGGTGAAGCCGCCTGGATCGTCGAGAGCGACTGGTGGACCCGACAAGATCCTGATTGCGGGATTCTCCGTGAGCGCGTGTAGAGCCGGCTTATCGAGGAGGTCGCTGATCGGCTTGTATTGGCTGGCCGCCAACGCGGACATACCCCCGCAGGTCAAGGCGACCATCACGGCACCAAGGCGAATCTGGCGCACGGCCAACCGGCTCACAGCCCGGCCCGGTGCGCGTGGAGTCCCGGCAGCGGACCGCGAACCGGGCAGCACGGCGGCTGTCATTGCGCAGCATCTCCGTAGTAGTCGAGAAAAATCTCCTCGAGCGTCGGTTCGTGCATCGCGAGCGCGGTGATGTCGGCTCTGGCAAGTGCTTCAAGAGCGGCCGCCGGCGATCCAGTCAGGTTGAACCGCAACCGTTCACCGCTGACGAGCTCGACATCGGATACGCCTTCAATTGCGTCGAGGGAAGGTTGATGGCCGCGATAGGACACCTCCACGACGGTCCGGCGCAACCGGCGCAAGTCAGCGATGCTGTCGATTTCGGCAAGTCGCCCGGCACGGAGGATCGCAACCCGGTCGCATACGGCTTCCACCTCGGCCAGTTGATGCGAGCTGAGAAACACCGTCTGGCCCCGCTCGCGTGCTTCTGCGACGCAAGCGCGGAATTCTCGTTCCATCAATGGGTCCAGGCCGCTGGTCGGCTCGTCGAGCACGAGAAGCGGAGCCCGCGTCGCGAATGCAGCGACAAGGGCGACCTTCTGCCGGTTGCCGGTCGAATAGGTCCTGGCCCGCTTGTCGAGTTCGAGATCGAAACGGTCGACCAGCTCGTCGCGGTAGGCCGCGTCGACACCGGGGCCCACACTGCCGAGAAGCTCGAGGATTTCGGCGCCCGTCAATCCCGGCCACAGCGCAACATCCGCTGGCACGTAAGCGATGTAGCGATGGGCCCGACGGACGTCGTCCGCCGCGCAACCGAATATCTCGGCACTGCCTGCGGTCGGGCGGATCAATCCCAGTAGCAGGCGGATGGTCGTCGACTTGCCGGCACCGTTCGGGCCCAGGAAGCCGAACACCTCGCCGGGCGCGACGGTCATGCTCAGATCCTCGACGGCCACCACAGTGCCGAAACGTTTGGTCAAACCGTCGACACGGATGGCGGGGTTGGCAGCCGTGCGCGCCGCGGACCCCACGTTCTAGAGGGTAGTCACGTTTGGGGGGGATCGACCGGGGGAATCCGCGATGGGTGCGGGCGCGGGACCGCGGGACCGGGAGAGCAATGATAGTTCTCATTAGGCATGCGCCAAACCCGGACCGGCCTTACCAGCCTCCTCAAGAGATTGCTCTGCTGTTTGCTACCCCCGACCCGGTGGCCGAGATAATCGACAGACAAGAGCCGATAACGGCAGTTTCGCCTTGGTCAATAAGCGAACACAAGTCCGCGGATTGGCTTTGCCACCGTTCCTCTACGTTGTGTGTGATTTCTCGCGAAGCCGAACGCGCTGCGTGTCTGCCCGTTAAGGTACGTAACTGAAGTAAATATGGTTTCGGGGGAGACATTGGTTGAGCGGATGTATCCGCTGACGCGGGGACAGCGAGATATCTGGCTGGCGCAGGGCACCGGTAGCTTCGGTGTGAAGTGGCAGCTGGGTGAGTTGCTGCGCATCGAGGGTGCGTTAGACCCTGACCTGGTTGAGCGCGCGATCGTTCAGGCGGTACGCGACGCCGAGCCGCTCAGGGCCGCCTTTTTCGAGGTGGATGACCAGGTTCTGCAAACGCCGCTCGATTACCCGAATGTCGCGGTACCTCGCTACGACCTCACCGGCTCACCCGATCCCGCACGGGACGCCCACAGGCTGGCATCGTCAATCCAACTCGAGCCGATGTCGCTTGATGGCCCGCTGTTTAGATTTGCGTTATTTCAGACGCGGGTGGATGAATTTCATTTATTCGCGTGCTGCCACCACATAGTGGTAGATGGGATCGGACTCGCTCTTGTCATTCACCGAATCGCGGACGTCTATTCTGCACTGGTTTCGGGTATGGCGATTCCGACTTCTCATTTCGGAACGCTGAAAGATCTGATCGAATCTGAATCAGAGTACGAAACATCCGCGGATTACCTCGCTGACGAGGCGTACTGGTCTGGGAATCTTCCGCCGGAAAGCGAACCCCGCAACCGGCTGGCGCTAGGCGAGCCTGATGACGAGGCACCTACACCGGTTCAGTTGGCCCCTTCCGTTGTGGTTGGGATCCACGAGTTGTCGCAGGCGTTGGGGATACGGCGATCGTCGGTGATCACCGCAGCGTGCGCGCTGCTGGTGCGCGCGTTTGACGCTGAGAGTCCGGACTTGGTGCTGGATTTCCCGGTAAGCAGGCGCGTGCGTCCGGAGGCCCAGTGGGTGCCCGGAATGATCTCCGGGTTCGTGCCTCTGGTGCTAGACGCTTCGCCCGACTCGACGATCGTGGGATTTTGCCGACTTGTCGACACGCGAATGCGAGAAGCGCTAGAGCACCAGCGCTTCCCGGTGCACACGATTGAATCCCGGACGGGTCTTCGCGGATCTGGGCAGGCGTCGAATCGGGCAGTTGTCAATTTCATTCCGATTTCGCTTAAGGGACATTTCGGCGATAATGCGACAACGGGAACCCTGACCCACGCCGGCCCGGTCGAGTATGGGCTGGTCTTGTTCAGAGACGACGACCGGCTTTTTCTCAGCACCGTGGGTGATCAACGCTACTTTCCGAATTGCGATGTCCCTGAACTGACAAAGCTGCTGGAGCGGGTGTTCAGGGCGATATTCGCCGATCCCGAGCGGTCGTTGTCGTCGGTCGATGTGCTCGGCGAGGGCGAGCATGCCCGCCTGGACCGGCTCGGCAACCGCGCGGTGTTGAGCCAGCCGGCAGGTCGGCCGGTGTCGATTCCAGCGTTGTTCGCCGCACAGGCGGCGGGCACCCCCGACTCAGTGGCGGTCACCTGCGAGGGCCACTCGATCACCTACCGCCAGCTGGACGAGGCGTCGAACCGGTTGGCCCACCTGCTGGCCGGCGCGGGTGTGGGTGCGGGGCACTGTGTGGCGCTGATGGTTTCGCGTTCGGCAGAAGCGATCGCGGCCATCTTGGCGGTGCTTAAGACCGGAGCGGCATATCTGCCGATGGATCTGGCGGTGCCTGCGGCCCGGATGGAGTTCATACTGGCTGACGCCGCGCCGATCGCCGCGATCACCACGGCCGATCTGGCCAACCGGCTGGACGGGCGTGACCTGCTGGTGATCGACGTCGAAGATCCCGCTGTCGATGCTCAGCCCGGCACCGCGCTGCCGGTGCCGGCGCCGGATGACATCGCCTACCTGATCTACACGTCGGGCACCACCGGTGCGCCCAAGGGCGTGGCGGTCACCCACCGCAATGTGACCCAGCTGGTGGAGTCGCTGGATCCCGTGCCCGCAGGGACGTGGCCGCTGTGCCATTCGTTGGCCTTCGACGTGTCGGTGTGGGAGATCTTCGGTGCGCTGCTCCGCGGTGGCCGGGTGGTGGTGGTGCCGGAAGAGGTGACGGCCTCACCCGAAGACCTCCGCGAGGTGCTGGTTGCCGAGCAGGTCAGCGTGTTGACTCAGACGCCGTCTGCGGTGGCCATGCTCCCGTCCGAGGGTCTGGAGTCGGCAGCGCTGGTAGTAGTCGGCGAGGCGTGCCCTCCCGAGGTGGTGCAGCAGTGGGCGCCGGGGCGAGTGATGCTCAACGCCTACGGCCCGACCGAGACCACGATGTGTGTGGCGATCAGTGCGCCTCTGCAGCCGGGGTCGATCGGGTCACCGGACGTGGTGCCCATCGGCACCCCGGTGTCGGGGTCGGCGCTGTTCGTGCTGGATCAGTGGTTGCGCCCGGTACCGGCCGGGGTGGTCGGCGAGTTGTACGTGGCCGGTGCCGGTGTGGGCGTGGGATACGTGCGGCGCAGTGGGTTGACGGCGTCGCGGTTTGTGGCGTGCCCGTTCGTTGGCGCGGGTAGCAACGGACAACCCGGCCAACGCATGTATCGCACCGGAGACCTGGTGTGCTGGGGTGCCGACGGGCAGCTGCGGCACCTGGGGCGCAGCGACGCGCAGGTCAAGATCCGCGGCTACCGCATCGAACTCGGCGAGATCGAAGCGGCCCTGAGCCGGCTGAATGGGGTCAGGCAGGCGGTGGCGATCGTCCGCGAGGACCGCCCCGGCGACAAGCGCCTCGTCAGCTACGTCACCGGCACCGCCGAGCCGGCCGAGCTCCGCGCCCAACTCGCCGAGCGCCTGCCGGCCTACCTGGTCCCGGCCGCGGTGGTGGTGTTGGCGGCGCTGCCGCTGACGATGAACGGCAAACTCGACCGGGGCGCCCTGCCGGCGCCGGAGTCCCAAGACGTCGATAGTTACCGGGCACCCGGCAGTGTGGTCGAGGAGATCGTCGCCGGTATCTACGCCGAAGTGCTCGGCCTCGACCGGGTCGGCCTCGACGACTCGTTCTTTGATTTGGGCGGGGATTCGCTGCTGGCGATGCGCGCGGCCGCGGCGATCAACACCACGCTGGCCGCTGACATCTCGGTACCCACCGTGTTCGACGCCCCTACCGTTGCCCAACTGGCTTCACGCATCGGTGAGGGTTCGTGTCGGCTCGTGCCGTTGGTGGCGATGGAGCGGCCCGCCGTGGTGCCGCTGTCGTTTGCCCAGCAGCGGCTGTGGTTTATCGACCAGCTCCAGGGGCCCTCCTCGGTCTACAACATGGCGACGGCGTTGCGGTTGAGCGGGCACCTGGATGTCGACGCGTTGGGTGCGGCGCTGGCCGATGTGGTCAGTCGCCATGAGAGCCTGCGCACGCTGTTCGTGGCGCCCGAGGGGATCCCGCAGCAGGTGGTGGTGCCACCCGAGCTGGCCGACTTCGGCTGGGATGTGGTGGATACCGCGGGCTGGTCGTCGGGTCAGCTGGATGAGGCGATCGGCGCGGTGGCGGCCCAACCGTTTGACCTGAGCGGCGAAATCCCTTTGCGGACAACACTTTTCCGCGTCGCCAAGGACGAGCATGTGCTGGTTGCGGTGCTGCACCATATCGCCGCCGACGGCTTGTCGATAGCCCCGCTGCTGGCGAATCTAGAAGTGGCGTTTGCCAACCGGTGCGCGGGCTTCGCGCCTGAATGGGCACCCTTGCCGGTGCAGTACGTCGATTACACGCTGTGGCAGCGCACCCTGTTGGGTGACCTCGCCGACAGCGACAGCCCGATCGCCGCACAGCTGGACTACTGGCAGCACGCGCTGGCCGGCCTTCCCGAGCGGCTGCAGCTGCCTACCGACCGGCCATATCCGCCGGTGGCTGATCAGCGTGGTGCCAGCGTCGTCGTGGACTGGCCGGCGGAGTTGCAGCAGCAGATTACGCGAGTGGCACGCGAGCACAACGTGACCAGCTTCATGCTGGTCCAAGCCGCGCTGGCGGTGCTGCTGTCGAAACTCAGCGCCAGCCCCGAGGTGGCTATCGGGTTCCCGATCGCCGGGCGGCGCGACCCCGCCCTCGACGACCTGGTCGGCTTTTTCGTCAACACCCTGGTGCTGCGTGTCGAGGTAGCTGGCGATCCCACCGTTGCCGAGCTGCTCCGACAGGTGCGCCAGCGCAGCCTCGCCGCGTACGAGCACCAAGACGTGCCTTTCGAAGTACTGGTGGAGCGGCTCAACCCAGCCAGGTCGATGTCTCACCACCCCCTGATCCAGGTGGTGGGAAGCTGGCAATTCGCCGCAAACCGCGATCCCGCGGCGGAGCTGTCGCTGGAGGATCTGCAGATTACGTCGCTGCCGGTGACATCCGGCACCGCCCGGATGGATCTGACCTTCTCGCTGGCCGAACGTTCCACCAAGGCCGGTGAACCCGCCGGGATCGGCGGAACAGTGGAGTTCCGCACCGATGTGTTCGACGCGGACAGCATCGAGGCCTTGATCGAGCGATTCGAGCGCGTGTTGGTGGCGATGACTGCCGACCCGACCCGGCGGCTGTCCTCGCTGGATGTACTAGCTGAAGGTGAGCGCGTCCGTCTGGACGAGATCGGGAACCGGGCGGTATTAAACGGTCCTGCCGCGGCCTTCGCCCCGGTGTCGGTGCCGGTGCTGTTCGCCGCACGGGTGGGCGAGACCCCGGATGCCGTGGCGTTGGTGTGCGGTAATCGTTCGTGGACCTACCAGGAGCTTGACGAGGCGTCGAACCGGTTGGCGCAGCTGCTGGCCGGACAGGGTGTGGGCCCGGGACGGCTTGCGGCGCTGCTGTTTTCGCGTTCGGCGGAGGCGGTCGTGTCGATCTTGGCGGTGCTCAAGACCGGGGCGGGGTATCTGCCGATCGACGCGTCGCTGCCTGCGGCGCGGATGGAGTTCATGCTGGCCGACGCCGCGCCGGTCGCGGCGATCACCACCGCCGAGTTGCGGTCGCGGCTCGACGACTTCGATCTGCCGGTGATCGATGTCGGTGATCTCGAGGCAGCTGTCGCGCACGTCGTGTTGCCGACCCCCGAACCCGATGACATCGCCTACGTGATCTACACCTCGGGGACCACCGGGGTGCCTAAGGGCGTGGCGATCACCCACCACAACATGACTCAGCTGTTGGGGCCCTTGGATGCGGGGCTGCCGACGGCGGGGGTGTGGCCGCTGTGTCATTCGTTGGCCTTCGACGTCTCGGTGTGGGAGATCTTCGGTCCGCTGTTGCGCGGCGGGCGCGTGGTGGTGGTGCCTGAGGAGGTGGCGGGTTCACTGGAGGATTTCCACGCGCTGCTGGTGCGCGAGCGAGTTGACGTGCTGACCCAGACTCCTTCAGCGGTAAGGGTTTTGCCGTCTGAGGGTTTGGAGTCGGCGGCGCTGGTGGTAGTCGGGGAGGCCTGCCCTGGCGAGGTGGTCGAGCAGTGGGCGCCCGGGCGGGTGATGATCAACGCCTACGGCCCCACCGAGACCACGATGTGCGTGGCGATCAGTGCGCCCCTCACGCCGGGATCGGGTGTCCCGATCGGGTCGCCGGTCTCGGGGGCGGCGCTGTTCGTGCTCGACGCGTGGTTGCAGCCGGTGCCCGCCGGGGTGGCCGGAGAGTTGTACGTAGCCGGCGCCGGTGTAGGCGTGGGATATCTGGGCCGCGCCGAGTTGAGCGCCTCCCGGTTTGTGGCGTGCCCGTTCGGTAGCGAGGGACAACCTGGACAACGCATGTATCGCACCGGGGACCTGGTGTGCTGGCGTCCCGACGGCCAACTGCAGTATCTCGGGCGCGCCGATGAGCAGGTCAAGATCCGCGGCTACCGCATCGAACTCGGCGAAATCCAGGCCGCACTGGCCGGGATCGACGGCGTCGAACAGGCAGCGGTCATCGCCCGCGAAGACCGCCCCGGCGACAAACGCCTAGTCGGCTACATCACCGGCACCGCAGACCCGACCGCAATCCGTACCAAGTTGGCCGAGCGGTTGCCGGCCTACATGGTCCCGGCAGCGATGGTCGCGATCGATGCGCTGCCGCTGACGGTCAACGGCAAGCTCGACACCCGCGCCCTGCCGGCACCGGAGTACCGCGACATTGATCGATACCGTTGTCCCGCCAATGCCGTCGAAGAAGTTCTCGCCGACATCTACGCCCAGGTACTCGGCCTCGATCGGGTCGGCGTCGATGAGTCGTTCTTCGACCTCGGCGGCGACAGCATTTTGTCGATGCAGGTCGTGGCCCGCGCTCGCGCTGCCGGTGTGAGCTGCCGGCCGCGGGACATCTTCGTCGAGCAGACCGTAGCCCGGCTGGCACAGGTCACCACAGTTGCCGACGGCCATACCGGCCCGGTCGAAGAGGGCATCGGCAGCGTGGTGCCCACTCCGATCATCTCCTGGCTGCACGGAGTGGAAAGGGCCGGCGGCCCGGTCGACGAGTTCAACCAGACCGTGGTGGTGCAGGCTCCCGCGGGGGTGACCGAAGCCGACGTAGTGGTCGTGCTGCAGGCGCTGCTGGACCGGCACGCCATGCTGCGGCTGCGCGCCGACAACGCGTGCAGACGGTTGGTCGCTCGAGGTGCCGGAGCCCGGTTCGGTGGATGCCCGTAAATGCCTGCAATCGGTGGACATGCTGTCCGACGAGGCGCTGTTGGAAGCGCGGTCGCAGCTGGACCCGGCGGCCGGGGTGATGCTCAGTGCACTGTGGGTGGCCGCCACGGGTCAGTTGGCGGTGCTCATTCACCACCTGGCGGTCGACGCGGTATCGTGGCGAATTCTGTTGGAAGACCTCAACATCGCGTGGGCCCAACACCACAATGGACAATCCGTAGCCCTGCCGGCGGGCGGGACGTCGTTCGCCCGGTGGGCGTCGTTCCTGGCTGAGTACGCGCGTCGCCCCGAAGTCATCGAGCAGGCCGAGGCGTGGCGGCAGGTGGCCGCGACGCCGCCCGCGCTGCCCGCCGTGCAACCGGCGGTGGACACCTACGCCACGGCCGGGCAGTTGTCGGCGTCGCTGGATGTCGAGACCACCCGGATACTGCTGGGTGAGGTGCCCGCGGCGTTCCATGCCGGCATCCAGGACATCCTGTTGATCGCCTTCGCCTTGGCGGTGGCGGAATTCTTGGATTTCCTGGGCATGGCGCCGCGCCGATCGGCATCGACGTGGAGGGCCACGGCCGCGCCGAAGAGCTGGGGAGCGCCAACCTCGACCTGTCCCGCACGGTGGGCTGGTTCACCACCAAATACCCGGTGTCTCTGGCCTTTGGGGGGCCCGGTGCTGGGCTGCGCTGGGCGCAGGTTGCTGCGGGGGAGGCGGCGCTGGGGGCGGTGATCAAGGCCGCAAAAGAACAGCTCCGCGCCCTCCCGGATCCGCTGACCTACGGTCTGCTGCGCTACCTGAATCCCGAGGTCGACCTGGCCGTGTCTGAACCAGTAATCGGATTCAATTACCTGGGACGGCTAGGCGCAGGGCAATTCACGGCTTCCGACGACGTGTGGCGGATCGGCCCGGACGGCGTGTCGCTCACCGGCGCCGCGGCGGCAGTGCCGATGCCATTGGCGCACACGGTGGAGCTTGATGCGGGCACAGTGGACGGCGAAGTCGGCCCCTATCTACATGCCACTTGGACCTGGGCGTCCTCAGCAACCGACGGCGACGAGGTCAACCGGCTGAGCCGGCTGTGGTTTGAGGCGTTGGCCGGCATCTGTGCGCACGTGCGGCGCGGTGGGGGCGGGTTGACGCCGTCGGATATCGCGCCGGCCCGGCTGAGCCAGCAGCAGATCGACGATCTGCACCAGCACTATGAAATTGCAGACATCTTGCCGTTGACCCCGCTGCAGCAGGGGCTGCTCTTCCACGCCAGCACCGCACAGGCCAGCGATGATGTTTATGCGGTGCAGCTCGATATCGAGATGAGCGGTGCGCTTGATCAGCAGCGGCTGCGGGACGCGGTGCACGCCGTCATCAACCGCCATCCCCATTTGGCGGCCCGGTTCGATCGACAGCTCGATGAGCCGGTGCAGCTCGTCCCGGCTGACCCAGCGCCGGGTTGGCGTTATGTAGAGCTGGGCGGCGGCGGGGTCGATGTCGAGGGGCAGATTCAGCGCTTGTGCGCCGAGGAACGCGCCGCGGTGTGTGAGCTGGCCGACCAGCCGGCCTTTCGGGCGGCTTTGATCCGCCTCGCGACGAACCGGTACCGGTTGGTGCTGACCAATCACCACATTGTCATGGACGGCTGGTCGCTGCCGATCCTGCTCGGGGAGATATTCGCCAGCTATCACGGGCAGCGGCTACCCTCCGCGGTCCCATTCCGAAGGTTTGTCAGCTGGTTGGCCGATCGCGACCTCGACGCGGCCCACGGAGCGTGGCGCGAGGCGCTGGCCGGTTTCGACACGCCAACCCTGGTCGGTCCGCAGCATGAGTGGACACGGGGTGCTCGCAGTGTCGCGTCGTTTCGGGTGCTCGAGCAGACGACGCGCGCCGTCAACGAGCTGGCGCGCGCGCAGCACACCACCGTCAACACCGTGCTACAAGGGGCCTTCGCGCAGCTGCTGATGTGGCTTACCGGGCAGCACGATGTGGCCTTTGGCACCGCGGTCTCGGGTAGGCCGGCGGACCTCGTCGGCGCGGACTCGATGGTGGGCCTGTTCATCAACACGGTGCCGGTGCGGGCGCAGGTCACGCCGGCGACCACTGCCGCGGACCTGCTCGCCCAGTTGCAACGCGTCTACAACGACACCCTCGAGCATCAGCACCTGGCACTGAGCGAGATCCACCGCATCACTGGTCAGGACAAACTGTTCGACACGCTGTTCGTGTTCGAGAACTATCCGATCGACGCCGCCGCGCTGTCCGATGACCACGAACTGTCCATCAGCGAATTCACCGGCCACGAATCCACCCACTACCCGCTCACGGTGCAAGCCCAGCCGGGCCCCGAACTCGGCCTGCGCGTCCAATACGACACCGACTTGTTCGACCCGGACAGCATCGCGGCGCTGATCCGGCGATTCGAGCGAGTGTTGGAGTCGATGACTGCCGACCCGACCCGGCGGCTGTCGTCGCTGGATCTGCTTGATGAAGGGGAGCGTGTCCGGCTGGATGAGCTCGGCAATCGCGCGGTATTAACTGCCCCGGCCGCGGCCTCGAGCCCGTGTCGTTGCCGGTGTTGTTCGCCGCACGGGTGGCCGACGCTCCGGATGCCGTGGCGCTCGTGTGCGGTGATCGTTCGTGGACCTACCGGGAGCTGGACGAGGCGTCGAACCGGTTGGCGCATCTGCTGGCCGGCCACGGGGTGGGGCCGGGGGAATGTGTCGCGTTGTTGTCGAACCGCTCGGCCGAGGCGATCGCGGCGATTTTGGCGGTGCTCAAGACCGGGGCGGCGTATCTGCCGATCGATCCCGCGGCGCCGGCGGCCCGGATCGAGTTCATGATCTCCGACGCCACGCCGATCGCCGCGATCACCACTGCGGGCCTGCGCTCGCGGCTGGACGGGTGCGATCTGCCGGTGATTGATCTTGCGGATCCGGCAGTCCACAACCAACCCAGTACGGCATTGCCGGCGCCGAGCCCCGATGACGTCGCGCATGTCATCTACACCTCGGGTACCACGGGGGTGCCCAAGGGTGTCACGGTGACCCACAGCAATGTCGCCCAGTTGTTCGACGCGCTCGAGGCCGGCGTGCCGCTGACACCGCAACAGGTGTGGTCGCAGTTCCACTCGCTGGCCTTTGACTTCTCGGTGTGGGAGATCTGGGGCGCCCTGCTGCACGGCGGGCGGCTGGTCATCGTGCCCGAGGTGGTGGCCCGCTCACCCGAAGAGTTCCACGCCCTGCTGGTTGCCGAGAAGGTCACGGTGTTGACCCAGACTCCGTCGGCGGTGGCGGCGTTGTCGCCGCAGGGACTGGAGTCGGCGACGCTGGTCATCGGTGCCGAGGCCTGTCCGATCGAGGTGGTGGATCGGTGGGCGCCGGGTCGGGTGATGGTCAATGTCTACGGGCCCACCGAGACCACCATGTGGATGTTGAAGAGTGCCCCGCTGGCGGCGGGATCAGGGGCGCCGCCGATCGGGTCGCCGGTGACGCGGGCTGCGGCGTTTGTGTTGGACTCCTGGCTGCGTCCGGTGCCGGCCGGGGTGGTCGGTGAGCTGTATGTGGCCGGCGCCGGCGTCGGAGTCGGCTACCTGCGCCGGGCCGGCCTGACCGCCTCGCGGTTCATGGCATGCCCATTCGGACCACCCGGGCAGCGGATGTATCGCACCGGGGACCTGGTGTCCTGGGGCCCCGACGGGCAACTGCGCTACCTGGGCCGCTCCGACGACCAAGTCAAGATCCGCGGCTACCGCATCGAACTCGGCGAAGTCCAATCCGCACTGACCGGGATCGACGGCGTCAAACAGGCCGTCGTGATCGCCCGCGAGGACCGCCCCGGCGACAAACGCCTGGTCGGCTACATCACCGGCGCGACAAACACCGCCGAGATACGCACCCAGCTCGCCGAGCGGCTGCCCGCCTACATGGTCCCGGCCGCGGTCGTGGCCATCGATGCACTGCCGATGACGCCCAACGGCAAACTCGACACCCGCGCCCTACCGGCACCGGAATACACCGACGTCGGTGACTACCGCGCCCCCGCCACCGCCGTCGAGGAAATCCTGACCGGCATCTACACCGACGTCCTCGCCGTCGACCGCGTCGGGGTCGACGACTCCTTCTTCGACCTCGGCGGAGACTCCCTCTCAGCAATGCGCCTGACCACCGCAATCAACACCTCGTTAGATGCCGGCCTTGCCGTGCGTGCCGTTTTCGACGCGCCCACGGTCGCCCAGTTGGCGCCCCTGATCCGTGAGGATGCGAGTCGGCTGGAGCCGTTGCGGGCGGTGGCGCGGCCCGCGGTGGTGCCGTTGTCGTACGCGCAGCAACGGTTGTGGCTGCTGGATCAATGGCAGGGACCCTCTCCGGTCTACAACATGGTGGCGGCGTTGCGGATGGCTGGTCGCCTCGATGTCGGCGCGCTGGTCGCGGCGCTGTCCGACGTTGTGGGTCGCCAGGAGAGCCTGCGCACGGTGTTCGTGGCGCCCGAAGGAATACCCCAGCAGCTGTTATTGCCGCCGGGCGCGCCGGTGGGACTTCGGGTGGAAGGTTGTCGACGCCACCGGCTGGTCGGATACGCAGCTGACTGAGGCGGTGGGTGAGGCGGTGCGCTACACGTTCGACCTGGCCATCGAGATCCCTTTCCGGGCAACACTTTTCCGCCTCGCCGAGGACGAGCACGTGCTGGTCGCCGTGGTACATCACATCGCCGCCGACGGCGCATCGATCACCCCGCTGATGGCAGACCTGGCAGTGGCCTACACCAGCCGGTGCGCCGGGCAACCCCCCGACTGGGCGCCGCCATCGGTGCAGTACGCCGACTACACACTGTGGCAGCGCACGCTGCTGGGTGATCTGACCGATAGCGACGGCCCGATCGCCGCACAACTTGACTACTGGGAGCAGGCTCTTGCTGGGCTGCCGGAGTGGCTCGAGTTACCTACCGACCGGCCCTATCCGCGCGGTGGCTGATCAGCGTGGCGCTACTGCGGCGGTGGCATGGCCCGCGCAGCTGCAGCAACAGATCGCGCGGGTGGCTCGCGAGCACAACGCGACCAGCTTCATGGTCGTGCAGGCCGCCCTGGCGGTGCTGCTGTCGAAGATCAGCGCCAGTACCGATGTGGCGTTGGGATTCGCGGTCGCCGGGCGAAGCGATCCCGCGCTCGATGACCTGGTGGGGTTCTTCGTCAACACCCTGGTGCTGCGTGTCGACCTGGCCGGCGATCCCACCGTTGCCGAGCTGCTCCGACAGGTGCGCCGGCTCGGTCTGGATGCCTACGAGCACCAAGACGTGCCCTTCGAGGTCCTGGTGGAGCGGCTCAACCCCACCCGAAGCATGACCCACCACCCGCTGTTCCAGGTGGCGTTGGCCTGGCAGAACAACCCGCCCGCGAAGCTGGCTTTGGGTGACCTGGAAGTCACTGCGATGCCGGTGGACACCGGCACGGCCCGCATGGATCTGACATTTGCGTTCGCCGAGCGCTTCACCGAGGCCGGTGAGCCCGCCGGGATCGACGGGGCGGTCGAGTTCCGCACCGACGTGTTCGACGCGGACAGCATTGTGACGCTGATCGAGCGACTGGAGCGGGTGCTGGCGGCCATCACCGATGACCCAAGGCACGGTTGTCGTCGATCGGTATGCTCGATGCCGCCGAGCGCACCCGCCTGGACGAGATCGGGAACCGGGCGGTATTAAACGGTCCTGCCGCGGCCTTCGCCCCGGTGTCGGTGCCGGTGCTGTTCGCCGCACGGGTGGGCGAGACCCCGGATGCCGTGGCGTTGGTGTGCGGTAATCGTTCGTGGACCTACCAGGAGCTTGACGAGGCGTCGAACCGGTTGGCGCAGCTGCTGGCCGGACAGGGTGTGGGCCCGGGACGGCTTGCGGCGCTGCTGTTTTCGCGTTCGGCGGAGGCGGTCGTGTCGATCTTGGCGGTGCTCAAGACCGGGGCGGGGTATCTGCCGATCGACGCGTCGCTGCCTGCGGCGCGGATGGAGTTCATGCTGGCCGACGCCGCGCCGGTCGCGGCGATCACCACCGCCGAGTTGCGGTCGCGGCTCGACGACTTCGATCTGCCGGTGATCGATGTCGGTGATCGTCGAGGCACCTGTCGCGCACGTCGTGTTGCCGACCCCCGAACCCGATGACATCGCCTACGTGATCTACACCTCGGGGACCACCGGGGTGCCTAAGGGCGTGGCGATCACCCACCACAACATGACTCAGCTGTTGGGGTCCTTGGATGCGGGGCTGCCGACGGCGGGGGTGTGGCCGCTGTGTCATTCGTTGGCCTTCGACGTCTCGGTGTGGGAGATCTTCGGTCCGCTGTTGCGCGGCGGGCGCGTGGTGGTGGTGCCTGAGGAGGTGGCGGGTTCACTGGAGGATTTCCACGCGCTGCTGGTGCGCGAGCGAGTTGACGTGCTGACCCAGACTCCTTCAGCGGTAAGGGTTTTGCCGTCTGAGGGTTTGGAGTCGGCGGCGCTGGTGGTAGTCGGGGAGGCCTGCCCTGGCGAGGTGGTCGAGCAGTGGGCGCCCGGGCGGGTGATGATCAACGCCTACGGCCCGACCGAGACCACGATGTGCGTGGCGATCAGTGCACCCCTCACGCCGGGATCGGGTGTCCCGATCGGGTCGCCGGTCTCGGGGGCGGCGCTGTTCGTGCTCGACGAGTGGTTGCAGCCGGTGCCCGCCGGTGTGGCCGGGGAGTTGTACGTGGCCGGCGCCGGTGTAGGCGTGGGATATCTGGGCCGCGCCGAGTTGAGCGCCTCCCGGTTTGTGGCGTGCCCGTTCGGTAGCGAGGGACAACCTGGACAACGCATGTATCGCACCGGGGACCTGGTGCGGTGGGATGCCGACGGCCAACTGCAGTATCTCGGGCGCGCCGATGAGCAGGTCAAGATCCGCGGCTACCGCATCGAACTCGGCGAAATCCAGGCCGCACTGGCCGGGATCGACGGCGTCGAGCAGGCAGCGGTCATCGCCCGCGAAGACCGCCCCGGCGACAAACGCCTAGTCGGCTACATCACCGGCACCGCAGACCCGACCGCAATCCGTACCAAGTTGGCCGAGCGGTTGCCGGCCTACATGGTCCCGGCAGCGATGGTCGCCATCGACGCGCTGCCGCTGACGGTCAACGGCAAGCTCGACACCCGCGCCCTGCCGGCACCCGAATACACTCCTCGTGAGCATCGCGCTGCAGGCAGTGCGATGGAGGAGATCTTGGCCGATATCTACGCCGAGGTCTTGGGGGTGGAGCGCGTCGGGGTTGACGACTCATTCTTCGATTTGGGTGGGGACAGCATTTTGTCGATGCAGGTGGTGACACGGGCGCGCGCCGCCGGCGTTATCTGTAAGCCGCGCGACATCTTCGTCGAGCAGACCGTCGCCCGGCTGGCCCGGGTTGCCACGGTGGCCGACGTCGCGTCAGGCGTGGTCGATGAGGGCATCGGGCCGGTGCCGGCCACTCCGATCATCGCCTGGCTGCACGGAGTGGAAAGGGCCGGCGGCCCGGTCGACGAGTTCAACCAGACCGTGGTGGTGCAGGCTCCCGCGGGGGTGACCGAAGCCGACGTGGTGGTCGTGCTGCAGGCGCTGCTGGACCGGCACGCCATGCTGCGGCTGCGCGCGGACGGCCTAGGCGCTCAAGGCGCCGAGGGCTGGTCGTTGACGGTGCCCGAGGCCGGCGCCGTCGTCGCCGGTGAATGCCTGCACACAGTGGACGTGTTCTCCGACGAGGCGCTGGTGGCGGCGCGGTCGCGGCTGGACCCGGCCGCCGGGGTGATGCTCAGCGCACTGTGGGTGGCGTCGGCGCGCCAGCTGGTGGTGATCGTCCACCACCTGGCAATCGACGGCGTGTCCTGGCGAATTCTGTTGGAAGACCTCAACATCGCGTGGGCCCAACACCACAACGGACAACCCGTGGCATTACCGGCTGGGGGCACGTCGTTTGCCCGGTGGGCGTCACTGCTGAACGAATATGCGCGTCGCCCAGAAGTCGTCGAGCAGGCCGAGGCCTGGCGGCAGGTGGCGGCCACCCCGGCCGCGCTCCCCGCCGTGCAACCGGCGGTGGACACCTACGCCACGGCCGGGCAGTTGTCGGTGTCGCTGGATGCGGCGACCACCCAGACTCTTCTCGGCGAGGTGCCCGCGGCGTTCCACGCCGGCATCCAGGACATCCTGTTGATCGCCTTCGCCTTGGCGGTGGCTGAGTTCTTAGCTTCCTCAGGCGGCCACGGCGCCGCTCCGATCGGCATCGACGTGGAGGGCCACGGCCGCATCGAAGATCTGGGTGGAGCTGCCGACCTCGACCTCTCGCGTACGGTCGGCTGGTTCACCACCAAATACCCGGTGTCTCTGGCCTTTGGGGGGCCCGGTGCTGGGCTGTCCTGGGCGCAGGTGATAGGCGGTGACGCGGCGCTGGGGACGGTGATCAAGACCGCCAAAGAACAACTTCTGAACCTTGGCGATCCGCTGACCTACGGTCTGCTGCGGTATTTGAATCCCGAGGTCGACCTGGCCGTGTCTGAACCAGTGATCGGATTCAACTATCTCGGGCGGGTGGGTGGTGCGGCGGTCGCCGTGTCGGACGAGTTATGGCTCATCAGCCAAGACGGCGCGTCGATCAGCGGCGCCGCGGCGGCGGTACCGATGCCGCTGGCGCACACCGTGGAACTGAATGCCGTCACCGTCGACGCCGACACCGGCATGCACCTGCACGCGAACTGGACGTGGGCGACCTCGGCACTGAATCACGCGCACGTCAGCCGGCTGAGCCGGCTGTGGTTCGAGGCCCTGACCGGCATCTGCGCGCATGTGCAAGGCGGTGGAGGCGGGTTGACGCCCTCCGATGTCGCCGTCTCTCTCAGCCAACAACAGATCGACGAGCTTCAGCGGCAATATGCGGATCGCTGACGTATTGCCGCTGACCCCTCTCCAGCAGGGGCTGCTATTCCACGCGAGCGCCGCGCAGGCCGGCGACGACATATATGCGGTGCAGCTGGAAATCACCGTGTCCGGCCCGCTCCACCCCGAACGGCTACGCGATGCGGTGCACACGGTCATCAACCGTCATCCGCATCTGGCTGCCCGCTTCAATCAACAGTTCAAGGAGCCGGTGCAGCTCATTCCGGCTGATCCCGCGCCCGGGTGGCGGTATGTCGAGCTGGGCGGCCCCTGTGACATCGACGGCGTCGATGACGTCGATGAGCAGATCCAGCAGCTGTGCGCCGGGAACGCGCCGCGGTGTGCGAGCTGGCCGACCAGGCGCCCTTTCGGGTGGCATTGATCCGCACCGGTCAGTCTGGTCAAGCAGACCGGTACCGGTTGGTGTTGACCAATCACCACATCGTCATGGACGGCTGGTCGCTGCCGATCCTGCTCGGCGAGATATTCGCCAGCTACTACGGACACTGGCTGCCAGCCCCTGCGCCGTTCCGCAACTTTGTCACCTGGCTGACCGGCCGGGATCGCGTGGCGGCGCACGCGGCGTGGCGTGAGGTGCTCGCGGGTTTTGGCACCCCAACCTTGGTCGGCCCGCCGCAACGGTTGGCGCTGGGGCGCCGAGTCGTGGAGTCGTTTCAGGTACCCGAGGAGCTCACGCGGGCGCTCACCGAACTGGCCCGCTCGCGCCGCGCCACCGTCAGCACCGTGCTGCAGGGCGCCTACGCGCAGCTGCTGATGTGGCTGACCGGGCAGCATGATGTGGTCTTCGGCGCCGTGGTTTCCGGCAGGCCGGCCGAGCTGCTCGGCGCGGACTCGATGGTGGGCCTGTTCATCAATACGGTGCCGGTGCGGGCGCAGGTCACGCCGGCAACCACTGCCGCAGATCTGATCGACCAGCTGCAACGCGCCCACAACGACACCCTCGAGCACCAGCACCTGGCACTGAGCGAGATCCACCGCATCACTGGTCAGGACAAACTGTTCGACACGCTGTTCGTGTTCGAGAACTACCCGATCGACGCCGCCGCGGTGTCGGGTGACCACGAACTGTCCATCAGCGAGGTCACTAGCCGCGAGTACAACCACTATCCGCTGACGGTGCAAGCTCAGCCGGGCGCCGAACTGGGCCTGCGCGTCGAATACGACACCGACGTCTTCGCCACGGACAACATCACCGCGCTGATCGATGGGTTGCAGCGGGTGTTGGTGGCGATGACCACCGACCCGGAGCGGCCGTTGTCGTCGCTGGATCTGCTTGATACCGATGAGCGCGCCCGGCTGGATGAGCTGGGCAACCGCGCGGTATTAACTGCCCCGGCCCCGGCCTCGGCCTCCGTGTCGATTCCGGCGGCGTTCGCCGAACAGGTGTCCCGCACTCCGGAAGCGGTGGCGCTCAGCTTCGGGGACCGCCGCATGACTTATCGGGAACTCGACCAGGCCGCCAATCGGTTGGCGCACCTGCTGGCGAACCAGGGCGCCGGCCCGGGACAGTATGTGGCGCTTCTGCTTCCGCGCTCGCCGGACGCGATCGTGGCGATTTTGGCGGTGCTCAAGACCGGGGCGGCGTATCTGCCGATCGATCCCGCGGCGCCGGCGGCCCGGATCGAGTTCATGATCTCCGACGCCACGCCGATCGCCGCGATCACCACTGCGGGCCTGCGCTCGCGGCTGGACGGGTGCGATCTGCCGGTGATTGATCTTGCGGATCCGGCAGTTCACAACCAACCCAGTACGGCATTGCCGGCGCCGAGCCCCGATGACGTCGCGCATGTCATCTACACCTCGGGTACCACGGGGGTGCCCAAGGGTGTCACGGTGACCCACAACAATGTCGCCCAGTTGTTCGACGCGCTCGAGGCCGGCGTGCCGCTGACACCGCAACAGGTGTGGTCGCAGTTCCACTCACTGGCCTTTGACTTCTCGGTGTGGGAGATCTGGGGTGCCCTGCTGCACGGCGGGCGACTCGTCATCGTGCCCGAGGTGGTGGCCCGCTCACCCGAAGAGTTCCACGCCCTGCTGGTCGCCGAGAAGGTCACGGTGTTGACCCAGACTCCGTCGGCGGTGGCGGCGTTGTCGCCGCAGGGACTGCAGTCGGCGACCTTGGTGATCGGTGCCGAGGCCTGCCCTCCCGAGGTGGTCGATCGCTGGGCACCGGGTCGGGTGATGGTCAATGTCTACGGGCCCACCGAGACCACCATGTGGATGCTGAAGAGTGCCCCGCTGGCGGCGGGATCAGGGGCGCCGCCGATCGGGTCGCCGGTGACACGGGCCGCGGCGTTTGTGTTGGACCCCTGGCTGCGTCCGGTGCCGGCCGGGGTGGTCGGTGAGCTCTATGTGGCCGGCGCCGGCGTCGGAGTCGGCTACCTGCGCCGGGCCGGCCTGACCGCCTCGCGGTTCATGGCATGCCCATTCGGACCACCCGGGCAGCGGATGTATCGCACCGGGGACCTGGTGTCCTGGGGCCCCGACGGGCAACTGCGCTACCTGGGCCGCTCCGACGACCAAGTCAAGATCCGCGGCTACCGCATCGAACTCGGCGAAGTCCAAGCCGCACTGACCGGGATCGACGGCGTCAAACAGGCCGTCGTGATCGCCCGCGAGGACCGCCCCGGCGACAAACGCCTGGTCGGCTACATCACCGGCGCGACAGACACCGCCGAGATACGCACCCAGCTCGCCGAGCGCCTGCCCGCCTACATGGTCCCGGCCGCGGTAGTGGCAATCGATGCACTGCCGATGACGCCCAACGGCAAACTCGACACCCGCGCCCTACCGGCGCCCGAATATCAGGACGTCGATCGTTACCGTGCCCCGGCCAGCGCCGTCGAGGAAATCCTGACCGGCATCTACGCCGACGTCCTCGGGGTCGACCGCGTCGGGGCCGACGACTCCTTCTTCGACCTCGGCGGAGACTCCCTCTCAGCAATGCGCCTGATCGCCGCGGTCAACACCGGCCTGGATGCCAGCCTTGCGGTACACACAGTGTTCGAGGCGCCCACGGTCGCCGAGTTGGCGTCTCGCATCGGAGATGGGGGCCCGAGTCGGCGCTCGCGGCTGGTGCGAGTCGAGCGGCCCGCAGTCGTGCCGCTGTCCTATGCCCAGAACCGGTTGTGGTTCATCGACCAGTTGCACGGGCCCTCACCGATGTACAACCTGGCCACCGCGTTGCGGTTGGACGGGCACCTCGATGTCGACGCGTTCGGTGCGGCCTTAGCCGATGTGGTCGGCCGCCAGGAGAGCTTGCGCACGCTGTTCGTTGCGTCCGACGGGATACCGCAGCAGGTGGTCATTCCCGTCGAGCAGGCGGACATCCGGTGGGACTCCGGGTGGGATGTTGTCGACGCGACCGGCTGGTCGGAAGATCAGCTCAATGAGGCCGTGGGCGACGCGGTGCGCCACGCGTTCGCCCTGGACACCGAGATCCCCTTCCGGGCAACACTTTTCCGCCTCGCCGAGGACGAACACGTGCTGGCCGCCGTGGTCCATCACATCGCCGCCGACGGCGCATCGATCACCCCGCTGATGGCAGACCTGGCAGTGGCCTACGCCAGCCGGTGCGCCGGGCAACCCCCCGACTGGGCGCCACCGGCGGTGCAGTACGTCGACTACACGCTGTGGCAGCGCGCCCAGCTCGGTGAATTGCAGGATCCTGACAGCCGCATTGCTGCGCAGCTGGCCTACTGGCAGGAGGCCCTGGCCGGGCTGCCTGAGCGGCTGCAGCTTCCCACCGATCGGCCCTACCCGCTCGTCGTCGATCATCGTGGCGCGCAGGTGGCGGTCGACTGGGGCGCCGAGCTGCAGCAACAGGTGCGTTCCCTGGCCCGCGAGCACAACGTGACCAGTTTCATGGTGATCCAGGCTGCGCTGGCAGTGCTGCTGTCGAAGCTCAGCGCCAGCAGCGACGTGGCGGTGGGATTTCCGATCGCGGGCCGCGTCGATCCCGCGCTCGATGAGCTGGTCGGGTTTTTCGTCAACACGCTGGTGTTGCGAGTCGAGATGGTTGGGGATCCCACCGTCGCCGAACTGTTGGGCCAGGTGCGCCAGCGCGGCCTCGCCGCCTACGAGCACCAAGACCTGCCTTTCGAAGTTCTCGTGGAGCAACTCAACCCCACCCGCAGCCTGACCCATCACCCCCTGTTTCAGGTGGCGTTCTCCTGGCAGAACAACCAGCCCGCGACGCTGGCTATGGGTGATCTGCAGGCCACCCCGATACCGGCGGATACCCACACCGCCCGGATGGATCTGACGTTCTCACTGGCCGAACGCTTCACCGAGGCCGGCGAGCCCGCCGGGATCGGCGGAGCGGTGGAATTTCGCACCGACGTGTTCGACGCGGCCAGCATCGCGACGCTGATCGAGCGATTCGAGCGGGTGTTGGCAGCAATCACTGCCGACCCGGCCCGGCGGCTGTCGTTCATCGATGTGCTAGGCACCGGCGAGCAGGCCCGGCTGGATGGGCTCGGTAACCGCGCGGTATTAACCGCTTCGGCCCCGGCCTCGGCCCCGATGTCGATTGCGGAGGTGTTCGCCGCGCAGGTGGCGCACGCCCCGGCGGCGGTGGCGGTACGGTTCGACGGCCGCTCTACGACCTACCGGGAGCTGGATGAGGCGTCTAACCGGTTGGCGCACATGCTGGTTGGTCACGGCGCCGGCCCCGGGCAGTGCGTGGCGTTGCTCTTGGAGCGGTCGGCAGGTGCGATCATCGCCGTGCTGGCGGTGCTGAAGTCTGGGGCGGCATATCTGCCGATCGATCCGATGCATCCGCGAGAACGCATCGGGTTCGTGATCGCCGACGCCGCGCCGGTGGCCGCGCTGACCACCAGCGGGCTGGCCGACCGGCTCGATGACTGCGGTGTGGGGGTCATCGACATCGACGACCCCCAGGTCGGAAGCTTCCCCAGCACCGACCTGCCGGGCCCGGCGTTCGGCGACATCGCGTATGTGATCTACACCTCGGGAACGACCGGCCTCCCCAAGGGGGTCGCGATCACCCATCACAACGTGACCCAGCTGATCGCGACCCTGGACGCGGGCCTGCCGCACGCGGGCGTTTGGTCCCTGTGTCACTCGCTGGCCTTCGACTTCTCGGTGTGGGAGATCTTCGGTGCACTGTTGCACGGGGGCCGGCTGGTGGTGGTGCCCGAGCACATCAGTGCTTCCCCGCAGGACTTCCACGCGCTGCTGGCCGCCGAGCACGTGTCGGTATTGACCCAGACACCGTCGGCGGTGGCCGCGCTGACCCCACAGGGGTTGGAGTCGGCGGCCCTGGTGGTCGGGGCCGAGGCGTGCCCCGCCAAGGTGGTGGAGCGCTGGGCGCCGGGGCGCACCATGATCAACGCCTACGGCCCGACCGAGACCACGATGTGCGTGGCGATCAGTGCGCCTCTCACAGCGGGATCGGGGGTGCCGCCGATCGGCTCGCCGGTGCCTGGGGCGGCGTTGTTCGTGCTGGATCAGTGGCTGCGCTCAGTGCCGACGGGTGTGATCGGGGAGTTGTATGTGGCCGGTGCCGGGGTCGGCGTCGGGTATGTGGGCCGGGCCGACCTGACGGCGTCGCGCTTTGTGGCGTGCCCGTTCGGCGCGCCGGGACAGCGCATGTATCGCACCGGAGACCTGGTGCGGTGGGATGCCGGTGGGCAGCTGCACTATGTGGGGCGCGCCGATGAGCAGGTCAAGATTCGCGGCTATCGAATCGAGCTCGGCGAGGTCGAAGCAGCGCTGGCGGGAATCGTAGATGTCGAGCAGGCGGTGGTCATCGCCCGCGAGGACCGCCCAGGCGACAAACGCCTGGTTGGCTATGTGACCGGCACCGCGGACCCGGTCGAGATCCGCGCGCAGTTGGCCGAGCGACTGCCGACCTACATGGTCCCGGCCGCGGTAGTCGTCCTGGATGCGTTGCCGCTGACAACTAACGACAAACTCGACGTCCGCGCCCTGCCGGCACCGGAATACCCGGCCGCCGATCAATACCGCGCCCCGGATAGCGCGATCGAGGCGATGCTGGCCGGCATCTACGCACAGGTGTTGGGGGTCGACCGGGTCGGGGTCGACGACTCCTTCTTCGACCTGGGGGGCGACAGCATCCTGTCGATGCAGGTGGTAGCGCGGGCCCGCGCCGCAGGTCTGACATGCCGGCCGCGCGACATCTTCGTCGAGCAGACCGTGGCCCGGCTGGCCCGGGTTGCCAAGGTGACCGATGGCGAGGATGGCCCCATCGACGAGGGCATCGGACCCTTGCCGGCGACCCCGATCATCCGCTGGCTGCGCGACGTGGAGAAGACCGGCGGTCCGACGAAGGAGTTCAACCAGGCGCTCGTGGTGCAGGCTCCCGCCGGCGTGACCGCGGCCGATGTGGTGGCGGTGCTGCAGGCGCTGCTGGATCGGCACGCGATGCTGCGGGTGCGCGTCGAACAGGACCAGACACAAGCCGAGACCGGCGCCGGCGGCTGGGCACTGACGGTGCCCGAGGCCGGCACCGTCGACGCCGGCGAATGCCTGCACACCGTCGACATCTTGTCCGACGAGGCGCTGGTGGCGGCGCGGTCGCGGCTGGACCCGGCGGCCGGGGTGATGCTCAGCGCACTGTGGGTGACCTCGGCGGGCCAGCTGGTGCTGATCATTCACCACCTGGCAATCGACGCGGTGTCGTGGCGAATTCTGTTGGAAGACCTCAACATCGCCTGGGCCCAACATCACAACGGGCAACCCGTAGCCCTGCCGGCGGGGGGCACGTCGTTTGCGCGGTGGGCGTCGCTGCTGGCCGAGCATGCGCGGCGCCCCGAGGTCGTCGAGCAGGCCGACACGTGGCGCCAGGTGGCAGCGACCCCGGCGGTGCTGCCGGCGGTACAACCGGCCTTGGACACGCTTGCCAGTGCGGGGCAGTTGGCGGTGTCGCTGGACGTCGAAACCACCCAGACACTGCTCGCTGAGGTGCCCGCGGCGTTTCATGCCGGCATCCAGGACATCTTGCTGATCGCGTATGGGCTGGCGTGGGCTGAGTTTTCAGGGTTCACAGGCACCGGGGGCGGGTCGATCGGCATCGACGTGGAGGGCCACGGCCGCATCGAAGATCTGGGTGGAGCTGCCCACCTGGACCTGTCGCGCACCGTGGGCTGGTTCACCACCAAATACCCGGTGGCCCTGACCTTCGGGGGGCCCGGCGCCGGACTGTCCTGGGCGCAGGTGATCGCCGGCGAGCCGGCACTGGGCGCGGTGATCAAGGCCGTCAAAGAGCAGCTGCGCGCACCTGCCCGACCCGCTGACCTACGGCCTGCTGCGCTACCTGAACACCGAGGTCGATCTTCAGGCCGGCTCTGACCCCGTCATCGGATTCAACTACTTCGGGCGCACGGGAGGCGCGGCAGGCGACGAGCTTCCGGGCGATCTGTGGCGTCCCGCTCAAGAAGCCGCGGTGATTTCCGCCGCCGTGGCGGCGGTGCCCATGCCGCTGAGCCACACCGTTTCGCTCAACGCCGGGACCATCGACACCGATGCCGGACCGCAGCTGCGTGCCGACTGGATGTGGGCGACCTCGGTGCTGGAACGCGAGCAGGTCGGCCGCCTCGGCGAGCTGTGGTTCGAGGCCCTGGCCGGCATCTGCGCGCACGTCCGCCGCGGTGGGGGCGGATTCACGCCGTCGGACATCGCGCCGGCAAAGCTGAGCCAGCAGCAGATCGACGAGCTGCGCCAGCATTACGAGGTCGCCGATATTCTGCCGTTGACCCCCCTTCAGCAGGGCCTGCTCTTCCATGCCAGTACGGCGCAGGCCAGCGACGATGCCTATGTGGTGCAGCTGGACATCGGCTTGAGCGGTGCCCTCGATCGGCAGCGGCTGTGCGACGCGGTGCACGCGGTCGTGGACCGTCATCCGCATCTGGCGGCCCGTTTCCACCGACAGTTCGACGAGCCGGTGCAGGTCATCCCGACCGATGCCGCGCCAGCGTGGCGCTATGTCGAAACGGGTGCCGACGACGCGCTCGATGTCGGCGGCGACGAGTACATCCGGCTGCTGTGCGCCGAAGAACGCGCCGCGGTGTGCGAGCTCGCCGACGAGCCGGCTTTCCGGGTGGCGTTGATCCGCACCGCACCAGACCGGCACCGGTTGGTGCTGACCAACCATCACATCGTCATGGATGGCTGGTCGCTGCCGATCCTGATCAGTGAGATCCTCGCCGGTTATCAGGGGCTGCGCCTGCCCGCGGCGGTGCCGTATCGGAGGTTTGTCAGCTGGCTGGCCGATCGCGACCGTGCCGCCGCCGAGGCGGCGTGGCGTGAGGTGCTCGCCGGTTTCGACACCCCAACCCTGATCGGCTCGCCGCACGGGTTGGGTCGGGGCACGCCCAGGCGTTTCCTCCTTCCAGGTACCCGACGCGATAACCCAGGCCGTCGGCGAGCTGGCCCGCTCGCATCGCGCCACCGTCAACACTGTGCTGCAGGGAGCCTTCGCGCAGCTGTTGTGCTCGCTGACCGGCCGGCATGACGTCGTCTTCGGGACCACCGTCTCGGGGCGACCGGCCGAGGAAGTCGGCATGGAATCGATGGTTGGCCTGTTGATAAACACGGTGCCGGTGCGGGCGAACATCACGCCGGCAACCACCACCACGCAGCTGATCGACCAACTGCACGGCGCCTACACCGACACCCTCGAGCACCAACACCTCGCGCTCAGCGAGATCCACCGCGCCGCCGGCCACGACCAGCTCTTCGACACGCTGTTCGTATACCAGAACTATCCGGTCGACACCGGCGCGTTGGTCTTCGCCGACGAGATCGCCATCACCGGGTTCAATAGCCGCGAATACACCCACTACCCGCTGACGGTGGTCGCCCAGCCGGGGGCCGAGCTGGGCCTGCGCGTGGAATACGACACCGACCTGTTCGACGCGGCCAGCATCGAGGCGCTGATCAGCGGCTGCAGCTGGTGCTGCTGGCGATGACTACAGACCCGCAACGGCCGTTGTCGTCGCTGGATCTGCTGGACGTCGACGAGCACGCCCGCCTGGACGGAGCTCAGGTAACCGGGCGGCATTAACGCTTCGGCCCCGGTCTCGGCCCCGGTGTCGATTCTGGAGTTGTTCGGCGCACAGGTGGCCCGCACCCCGGAGGCGGAAGCGGTCAGCTTCGAGGGCCGGCGAATGACCTACCGGGAACTGGATCAGGCCGCCAACCGGTTGGCCCATCTGCTGACCGGCCACGGTGTCGGCCCGGGACAGAGTGTGGCGCTGCTGTTCGACCGCTCGGCCGAGGCGATCGTGGCGATCCTCGGGGTGCTCAAGACCGGTGCCGCGTATCTGCCGATCGACCCGGCGGTACCGGCGGACCGGATCGCATTCATGCTCACCGACGCCGCGCCGATCGCCGCGATCACGACCGCCGATCTGGCCAGCCGGCTCGACGAGCATGACCTGCCGGTCATCGATGTGAACGATCCCCGCATCAACGCCCAACCCAGCATCCCGACGACTTCCGGCGCCGTACCCGGACGATATCGCCTACTTCATCTACACCTCGGGCACCACCGGTGTCCCCAAGGGCGTGGCGATCACCCACCACAACGTCACCCAACTGCTCGCATCACTGGATGCCGCCCTGACAACGCCGGGACCGGTCAAGGTGTCCACGCAGTGGCATCCCTACGCCTTTGACGCCTCGGTCCGCGAAATCTGGGGTGCGCTGTTCCACGGTGGCCGGCTGGTGGTGGTGCCCGAGTCCGCGGTCCGCTCGGCGGAAGACTTCAACGCACTGGTGGTCGCCGAGCAGGTCAATGTGCTCAGCCAGACCCCGTCTGCGCTCGGGGTGCTGTCGCCCGAGGAATTGGATTCGGCGGTACTGGTGGTGGGCGGCGAGACCTGCGCTGCCGAGCTGGTGGACCGGTGGGCACCCGGGCGGGTGATGATCAACGCCTACGGCCCCACCGAGACCACGATCGACGTCTCGATCAGCGCGCCTTTAACCGCGGGGTCGGGTGCGCCGCCGATCGGTGCGCCGGTGTCGGGGGCGGCGTTATTCGTGCTCGACGGCTGGTTGCGTCCGGTGCCGGTCGGTGTGGTCGGTGAGTTGTATGTGGCCGGCGCCGGCGTGGGCGTTGGGTATTGGCGGCGGTCCGGGTTGACGGCGTCGCGGTTTGTGGCGTCCCCGCTCGGTGGAGCGGGTGCGCGCATGTATCGCACCGGGGACCTGGTGCGCTGGCGCCCCGACGGGCAGCTGCAATACCTGGGCCGCGCCGACGAGCAGGTCAAGATCCGCGGCTATCGCATCGAACTCGGCGAAGTCCAAGCGGCGCTGGCCGGGCTGGACGGGGTCAACCAGGCGGTAGTGATCGCCCGCGAGGACCGCCCCGGCGACAAGCGCCTCGTCGGCTATATCACCGGCACGGCAGACACGGCCGAGCTACGCACCCAGTTGGCGGAGCGGCTCCCGGCCTACATGGTTCCGGCGGCGGTAGTGGCAATCGATGCACTGCCGATGACGCCCAACGGCAAACTCGACAGGCGCGCCCTGCCGGCACCCGAATACCAGGACGCCGATCAGTACCGCGCCCCGACGGGCGCGGTCGAGGAGATCCTGGCCGGCATCTACGCCCGGGTGCTCGGTGTGGAGCGGGTCGGGGTCGACGCATCGTTCTTCGAACTGGGCGGGGATTCGCTGTCGGCCATGCGGGTGATCGCCGCGATCAACGCTGGCCTGGACGTCGATCTTTCGGTGCGCGCCGTGTTCGAGGCGCCCACGGTTGCCCAGTTGGCGCCCCGTATCGGCGCCGATACGGGGCGGCTTGCGCCGTTGGTCGCCGGTGAACGGCCCGCGGTGGTCCCGTTGTCGTTTGCCCAGAACCGGTTGTGGTTCCTGGACCAGTTGCAGGGGCCCTCACCGGTCTACAACATGGCCACCGCGTTGCGGTTGGGCGGGCGCCTGGATGTCGACGCGTTCGGTGCGGCGCTGGCCGACGTGGTCGAACGGCACGAAAGCCTGCGCACACTGTTCGCGGCGCCCGACGGGATCCCGCAGCAACTGGTGCTGCCGCCCGAGCGGGCCTTCGAAAGTGCAGTAGCCGGCTGGGATGTCGTTGACGCCGGCGGGTGGCCGACCAGCCGGCTGGATGAGGCCATCGGCGCGGCGGCGCGCTACAGCTTCGATCTTGCTAACGAGATCCCTTTGCGCGCAACGCTTTTCCACCTCAACGAGGACGAGCATGTGCTGGTTGTGGTGGTGCACCATATCGCCGCCGACGGCTGGTCGATCGGCCCGCTGGTGCGTGATCTGGGGGCGGCCTACGCGGGCCGGTGTGCGGGGCGGGCCCCCGACTGGGCGCCGTTGGCGGTGCAGTACGTCGATTACACGCTGTGGCAGCGCGCCCAGCTGGGTGAACTGCAGGATCCAGACAGCCGCATCGCGGCCCAGCTGACGCTACTGGGAGCAGGCGCTTTCCGGGCTACCCGAGCGGCTGCAGTTGCCCACCGATCGGCCCTACCCGCCGGTCGCAGATCACCGCGGCGCCCAGGTGGAGATCGACTGGCCCGCCGAACTGCAACAACAGGTTCGCCGGGTAGCCCAGGAGCACAACGCGACCAGTTTCATGGTGGTTCAGGCCGCCCTCGCGGTGCTGCTGGCCAAGGTCAGCGCCAGTGCCGATGTGGCGGTGGGGTTTGCGATCGCAGGGCGCAGCGATCCCGCACTCGATGAGCTGGTCGGGTTTTTCGTCAACACCTTGGTGTTGCGGGTCGATCTGGCCGGTGATCCCACCGTCGCCGAGTTGCTGGCCCAGGTGCGGGGCCGCAGCCTGGCCGCCTTCGAGCACCAAGATGTGCCCTTCGAGGTGCTGGTGGAGCGGCTCAACCCCACCCGCAGCCTGGCTCATCACCCACTGGTGCAGGTGTTGTTGGGCTGGCAGAACTTCGCGGGGCAGGACAACCCCGCCGCCGGGTCGGCGCTGGGCGACCTGGAGGTCGCGCCGCTGCCGCTGCATACCCAAACCGCGCGCATGGACCTGGCGTTTTCGCTGGGGGAGCGATGGAGCGCGGCCGGGGAGCCCGCCGGGCTTGGTGGGGCGGTGGAGTTCCGCACCGATGTATTCGACGCCGACAGTATCGAGGCGCTGATCGCGCCGTTGGCAGCGGCTGTTGGCGGCACTGACGGCCGACCCCACACAACGGCTGTCGTCGATCGACGTGCTCGATGCCGGCGAGCAGGCCCGGCTGGATGGCTGGGGCAACCGGGCGGTGTTGACCCAGCCCAGCCTCCGCACCGGAGTCCATTGTGGCGCTATGGGCCGCCCAGGTCGCGCGCACGCCCGAGGCGATGGCGGTGACCTTCGAAGGCCGCTCAATGACTTACCTGGAAGCTGGAGGAAGCCGCGAACCGGTTGGCGCACCTGCTGCTCGGCCAGGGTGTGAGCCCGGGACGCTGTGTGGCGCTGCTGCTTTCGCGCTCGGCTGAGGCGATCGTGGCGATGTTGGCGGTGCTCAAGACCGGGGCGGCGTATCTGCCGATCGACCCTGCGCTGCCGGCGGCCCGGATCGGGTTCATGGTTGCTGACGCCGCGCCGATCGCCGCTCTCACCACCACCGGGCTGGCCGACCGGCTGGACGGGTGCAATCTGCAGGTCATCGATGTCGAGGACCCGCGAATCCGGAACTATCCCTCCATAGGCCTGCCGGCGCCGGCACCCGACGATATTGCCCACATCATCTACACCTCGGGAACCACCGGTGTCCCCAAAGGCGTGGCCGTCACCCACCACAACGTCACCCGGCTGTTCGACTCACTCGAGGTCGGCCTTCGGCTGGAGCCGGAACAGGTGTGGGCGCAGTGCCACTCCTATGCCTTCGACTACTCGGTGTGGGAGATCTGGGGTGCGCTGCTACACGGTGGGCGGCTGGTCGTGGTGCCCGAGTCGGTGACGCGCTCGCCCGAAGACTTCCACGCCTTGCTGGTCGCCGAACAGATCACCGTGCTGAATCAAACCCCTTCGGCGGTAGGGGTGTTGTCGTCTGAGGGTCTGGAATCGGCGACGTTGGTGATCGCCGCTGAGGCCTGCCCGGTCGAAGTGGTGGATCGCTGGGCGCCCGGGCGGGTGATGATCAACGCCTACGGCCCGACCGAGACCACGGTGTACGCGACGATCAGCGCGCCCCTCACCGCGGGGTCGGCTGCGCCGCCGATCGGCTTGCCGGTGCCGGGCGCGGCGCTCTTCGTGCTGGATCAGTGGCTGCGGCCGGTGCCGGCCGGTGTGGTCGGCGAGCTGTACGTGGCCGGTCGTGGGGTGGCGGCAGGGTACGTGCGCCGGTCGGGGCTGACGGCGTCGCGGTTTGTGGCGTGCCCGTTCGTTGGCGCGGGCCAACCTGGACAACGCATGTATCGCACCGGCGACCTGGTGTGCTGGGGCCCCGACGGGCAGCTGCGTTACCTGGGCCGCGCCGACGAGCAGGTCAAGATCCGCGGGTACCGCATCGAACTCGGCGAAGTCCAAGCGGCGCTGGCCGGGCTGGACGGGATCAACCAGGCGGTGGTGATCGTCCGCGAGGACCGCCCCGGCGACAAGCGCCTGGTCGGCTATGTCACCGGCACCGCACACCCCCCAGACCCCGCAGCCGCGCGGGCCGCGCTGGCCGAGCGGCTCCCCGCCTACATGGTCCCGGCCGCGGTGGTGGTGATCGATGCGTTGCCGTTGACAGTCAACGGCAAGCTCGACACCCGAGCCCTGCCGGCACCGGAATACGTCGACGCCGATCGGTACCGGGCCCCGGGCACCGCGATCGAGGAGATCCTGGCCGGCATCTTCGCCCAGGTCCTCGGGCTGGACCGGGTCGGGGTCGACGACTCGTTCTTCGAGCTGGGTGGCGACAGCATCCTGTCGATGCAGGTGGTGGCCCGGGCCCGGGCCACCGGCGTCATCTTCAAGCCGCGCGACATTTTCGTGGAGCAAACCGTGGCCCGGCTGGCCCGGGTTGCCGCGGTGGCCGATGGTGACGGTGGCCCGATGGATGAGGGCGCCGGGCCGGTGCTGGCCACCCCGATCATGCGCTGGCTGCTCGGCTGGGAATGGACCGGCGGCCCGGTCGAGCAGTTCAACCAGACGTTGGTGGCGCAGGCTCCCGCGGGCGTGACCGAGGCCGATGTGGTGGCCGTGCTGCAGGCGCTGCTGGATCGGCACGCGATGCTTCGGCTGCGCGTGGACGGCCTTAGCACCGAAGGCGCCGAGGGCGCCGAGTCTTGGTCGCTCGAGGCGCCCGAACCGGGTTCGGTCGATGCCAGCAGGTGCCTGCAGTCGGTGGACGTGTTGTCCCATGAGGCGTTGGTGGCGGCGCGGTCGCGGTTGAACCCGACCGCCGGCGTCATGCTCAGCGCACTGTGGGTGCCCCCGGCGGGCCAGCTGGTGATGATCGTTCACCACCTGGCCGTCGACGGGGTGTCGTGGCGAATCCTGTTGGAAGACCTCAACATCGCGTGGGTCCAACACCACAACGGGCAGCCCGTGGCATTGCCGACGGGCGGCACGTCTTTTGCGCGGTGGGCGGCGCTGCTGGCCGAATACGCGCGTCGCCCAGAAGTCGTCGGGCAGGCCGACGCGTGGCGGGAGGTGGCAGCCACCCCGGTCGCGCTGCCCGCGGCGCAACCGGCGGTGGACACCTATGTGAGCGCCGGGCGCCTGTCGGAGTCGCTGGACGTCGAGACCACCCGGATGCTGCTCGGTGAAGTGCCGGCGGCGTTTCACGCCGGGATCCACGAGATCTTGTTGATCGCATTCGGGCTGGCGTGGGCTGAGTACTTCGGGTTCCTAGGCACCGGCAGCGATGGCGGCGCGCCGATCGGCATCGGGGTGGAGGGTCACGGCCGCGTCGAGGAGCTGGGCCTCCAGGGATTCCGGGCCGAAGTGGACTTGACGCGCACCGTGGGCTGGTTCACGACCAAGTACCCGGTGTCTTTGAAATTTGGGCGGACGGTGGGCGGGCTGTCCTGGGCGCAGGTGATCGCCGGTGAGGTGGGGCTGGGGGCGCGGATCAAGGACGCCAAAGAGCAGCTGCGGGCCCTGCCGGACCCGTTGACCTACGGTGTGCTGCGCTATTTGAACAGCGACGTCGAGCTGGGCGGGCATGACCCGGTGATTGGGTTCAACTACCTGGGACGGCTGGGCGGGGCGGGTGAGCCGTCGGCGGATCTGTGGCGGATCAGCGAGGACGGCTCGCCGCTCACCGGCGCCGCGGCGGCGGTGCCGATGCCGCTGGCGCACACCGTGGAGCTCAACGCCGTCAGCACTGACATTGGCGCGGGCCCGCAGCTGCACGCCGCCTGGACGTGGGCGACCTCGGTGCTGGACCACGCGGCGGTAAGCAGGCTGAGCCGAGCTGTGGTTCGAGGCCCTGACCGGCATCTGCGCGCACGTGCGGCGCGGCGGGGGCGGGCTGACGCCCTCGGACATCGTGCCGGCCCGATTGAGCCAGCAGCAGATCGACGAGCTCGCCCGGCAACACCGAATCGCCGACATCTTGCCGTTGACCCCGCTGCAGCAGGGCCTGCTCTTCCACGCCGGCGCCGCACACGGCATCGACGACGAGATGTATGTGGTGCAGCTGGGTATCACGGTGACCGGCCCGCTTGATACCGACCGGCTGCGCGATGCGGTGCACGCGCTGGCTATCCGGCATCCGCATTTGGTGGCCCGATTCACCGACCGGTTCGACGAGCCGGTGCAGATCATCCCGGCCGACCCGGTGCCGGGGTGGCGCTATGTCGAGCTGGACGGAGGCGCGCGACGTCGATGTCGATGACCAGATTCGGCGGGAGTGTGCCGCCGAACGCGCCGCGGTCTGCGAACTGGCCGACCAGCCGGCTTTCCGGGTGGTGTTGATCCGCACTGCAGCAGACCGACACCGGTGTGTGCTGACCAGTCACCACATCGTGGTGGACGGCTGGTCGCTGCCGATCCTGCTGCGCGAAATCTTCGCCGGCTATTACGGGCAGCGGCTGGGTGCGGCCGGTTCGTACCGCAGCTTTGTGACCTGGCTGGCCGATCGTGACCTCGATGCCGCCCGAACGGCCTGGGCGCAGGTGCTGGCCAGTTTCGAAACCCCCACCCTGGTGGCCCCACCGGTCCGCTGGGGCTGGGGCGCCGCGGCGTGGACTCGTTCCAGTTGTCCGACGCGACTCACCCGGGCCGTCGGCGAGCTGGCCCGCACGTGTCATACCACCGTCAACACCGTGCTGCAGGGCGCCTACGCGCAGCTGCTGTGCTGGCTGACCGGCCAGCACGACGTCGTCTTCGGCACCCCGGTCTCGGGCAGGCCGACCGAGCTGGCCGGCGCCGAATCGATGGTGGGCCTCTTCATCAACACAGTGCCGGTGCGGGCGAACTTCACGCCGGCCACCACCACCACGCAGCTACTCGACCAGCTGCAAAGCAGATACAACGACACCCTCGAGCATCAGCACCTGGCACTCAACGAGATCCACCGGATCACCGGCCAGGACAAACTGTTCGACACCCTGTTCGTGTACCAGAACTACCCGATCGACACCGCCGCGCTGTCCGGTGACCACGAAGTGACCGTCACCGACGTCACCGGCCGCGAATCCAACCACTACCCGCTGACGTTCCAAGCGCTGCCCGGCCACGAACTGGGGATCCGCGTCGAATACGACACCGATGTGTTCGACGCGGCCAGTGTTGCGGCGTTGGTTGACCGGTTGGAGCGGGTGTTGGTGGCGATGACCGCTGATCCGGGGCGGCGGTTGTCGTCGTTGGATTTGTTGGATGCCGGTGAGCGTGCCCGTCTGGATGAGGTGGGTAATCGGGCGGTCTTGATTGGGCAGGGGTCGGCGCCGGGGCCGGCGCCGGTGTCGATTCCGGTGTTGTTCGCTGCGCAGGTGGCGCGGACGCCGGAGGCGGTGGCGGTCAGTTTTGAGGGGCTCTCGGTGACCTACCGGGAGCTCGATGAAGCGGCTAACCGGCTGGCGCATCTGTTGGTGGGCCAGGGTGTGGGTCCCGGACAGTGTGTGGCGCTGCTGTTTTCGCGTTCGGCGGAGGCGGTCGCGGCGATTTTGGCGGTGCTCAAGACCGGGGCGGCGTATCTGCCGATCGATCCGGTGGTGCCCGCGGAGCGGATCGGGTTCATGCTCGGCGACGCCGCGCCGGTGACGGCGGTGACGACCGCGGATCTGGCTGCCCGCCTGCACGGGTATGGGCTGCTGGTGATCGATGTGAATGATCCCGCGGTGGCCGGTCAGCCCGCGACGGCGTTGTCGGCGTCGGCCGGCGCCGGGGCCGGAGGATATCGCGTACCTGATCTACACCTCGGGGACCACCGGGGTGCCCAAGGGGGTGGCGATCGCGCACCGCAATGTCACCCAGATGCTGGAGTCACTGGATGCTGAGATGCCGGCGGCGGGGGTGTGGTCGCAGTGTCACTCGCTGGCGTTCGACTTCTCGGTGTGGGAGATCTGGGGTGCGCTGCTGCGCGGTGGGCGCCTGGTGGTGGTCTCGGAGTCGGTGGCGCGTTCACCCGATGACTTCCACGATTTGCTGGTTGCTGAGCAGGTCTCGGTTTTAAGTCGGACGCCGTCGGCGTTTTATGCCTTGCAGACCGTGGACGGGCTGCGCCGCGAGCAGGGCCGCCAGCTGCGGCTCGAGGTTGTCGTGTTCGGCGGTGAAGCCCTGGAGCCGCAGCGTCTTCGGGCGTGGCTGCATGACCATCCGCGATCACCGCGGCTGATCAACATGTATGGCATCACCGAGACGACGGTGCACGCGTCGTTCCGGGAGATCACGGCCGGTGATCTCGACGGGCCACGGCAGTCCGATCGGGGTGCCGTTGGCCCATCTCGGGTTTTTTGTGCTGGATGGGTGGTTGCGTCCGGTGCCGGCCGGGGTGGTGGGGGAGTTGTATGTCGCCGGCGCCGGGGTGGGCGTCGGCTATGTGGGCCGGGCCGGGCTGACGGCAACACGGTTCGTGCCGTGCCCGTTCGGGGCGCCGGGCGCAACGGATGTATCGCACCGGGGATCTGGTGTCATGGGACGCCGACGGGCAACTGCGCTACACCGGGCGCGCCGATGAACAGGTCAAAATCCGCGGCTACCGCATCGAACTCGGCGAGGTGCGCGCAGCACTGGCCGGACTGGACGGGGTCGACGCAGGCGGTGGTGATCGCCCGCGAGAACCGTCCCGGCGACAAGCGCCTGGTGGGCTATGTCACCGGGACCGCCGACCCGGCCGAGATACGCGCCCAGCTGGCTGAGCGGCTACCCGCCTACATGGTGCCGGCGGTGGTGGTGCTGTCGGCGCTGCCGATGACGGTCAACGGCAAACTCGACACCCGCGCCCTGCCGGCACCCGAATACCAGGACGCCGATCATTACCGCGCTCCGACGGGCGCGGTCGAGGAGATCTTGGTCGGCATCTACGCCCAGGTGCTCGAGATCGAGCCCCCGCAGGTCGTAGGGGTCGACGACTCATTCTTCGAACTGGGCGGGGACTCGCTGTCCGCGATGCGGGTGATCGCCGCGATCAACACCGGCACTGGACGCCGACCTTTCGGTGCGCACCTTGTTCGACGCGCCCACGATCGCCCAGCTGGCGCCACGCATCGGTGGGGATGGGGGTGGGCGAAAGCCGTTGGTGGCTGGTGAGCGTCCCGCGGTGATTCCGCTGTCGTTCGCCCAATCCAGGTTGTGGTTCCTCAACCGGTTCGAGGGTGGGGCGGCGACCTACAACATGCCGACCGCATTTCGGATCAGCAGGGACCTGGATGTCGAGGCGCTGGGTGCGGCCCTCGACGATGCCATCGCCCGCCACGAATCGCTGCGCACCATATTCCCCGACATCGACGGTGTGCCGTTCCAGAAGGTGTTGCCGGCCCAGGCGGGGATGTGGCGGCGCGGGGGCGCGGCGGTGGTGTCGGTGTCGGAGCAGGACCTGCCCGGCGAGTTGATGGCGCTGGCGCGGCATCGAGTTTGATTTGTCGGCGGAGATCCCGGTCCGTGCGCAGATTTATGCGGTGGGGCCCGAGGAGCATGTGGTGGGGATTGTCGTGCACCACATCGCTTTTGATGGGTGGTCACGGGCTCCGATGGTCCGCGATGTGGGCGAGGCGTATCAGGCACGGCGGCAGGGCAGGGCCCCGCAGTGGGCGCCGTTGGCAGTGCAGTATGTCGATTACACGCTGTGGCAACGGGCGCACCTGGGTGATCTCGACGATCCCCACAGCCCCATCACCGCGCAGTTGGGCTACTGGCAGGAAGCCCTGGCCGGAATGCCCGAGCGCCTTGATCTCCCCACCGATCGGCCCTATCCGCCGGTCGCCGACTACCGCGGCGCCAGTGTGGCGATCAACTGGCCGGCCGAGCTGCAGCAGCAGGTCCGTCTGCTGGCCCGGGCAGACAACGCGACCACTTTCATGGTGATCCAGGCCGCCCTGGCGGTGCTGTTGGGCAAGGTCAGCGCCAGTGCTGATGTGGCGGTGGGGTTCCCGATCGCCGGGCGGGGCGACCCCGCCCTCGACGAGCTGGTGGGGTTCTTCGTCAACACCTTGGTGTTGCGGGTCGATCTGGCTGGGGATCCCACCGTCTCCGAGCTGCTGGACCAGGTGCAGCAGCGCAGCCTGGCCGCCTACGAGCACCAAGACGTGCCCTTCGAGCTGCTGGTGGAACGGCTCAACCCCGCCCGGAGCCTGACCCATCACCCGCTGATCCAGGTGATGTTGGCCTGGCAGAACTTCCCCGGATACAGCGATGACCCTGCCGCCGAGTCGGCCCTGGGTGATCTGCAGGTCACCGCGCTGTCGGCGAACACCCAGACCGCTCGCATGGACCTGGTGTTCCACCTGGGCCAACTATGGACCGAGGCCGGTGAGCCCGCCGGGCTCGGCGGGAGCGTGGAATTCCGCACCGATGTGTTCGACGCGGCCAGTGTTGCAGGCGTTGGTTGACCGGTTGGAGCGGGTGTTGGTGGCGATGACCGCTGATCCGGGGCGGCGGTTGTCGTCGTTGGATTTGTTGGATGCCGGTGAGCGTGCCCGTCTGGATGAGGTGGGTAATCGGGCGGTCTTGATTGGGCAGGGGTCGGCGCCGGGGCCGGCGCCGGTGTCGATTCCGGTGTTGTTCGCTGCGCAGGTGGCGCGGACGCCGGAGGCGGTGGCGGTCAGTTTTGAGGGGCTCTCGGTGACCTACCGGGAGCTTGATGAAGCGGCTAACCGGTTGGCGCATCTGTTGGCGGGCCAGGGTGTGGGTCCCGGACAGTGTGTGGCGCTGCTGTTTTCGCGTTCGGCGGAGGCGGTCGCGGCGATTTTGGCGGTGCTCAAGACGGGGGCGGCGTATCTGCCGATCGATCCGGTGGTGCCCGCGGAGCGGATCGGGTTCATGCTCGGCGATGCCGCGCCGGTGACGGCGGTGACGACCGCGGATCTGGCTGCCCGCCTGCACGGGTATGGGCTGCTGGTGATCGATGTGAACGATCCCGCGGTGGCCGGCCAGCCCGCGACAGCGTTGCCGGCGCCGGGCCGCCTGAGGATATCGCGTACCTGATCTACACCTCGGGGACCACCGGGGTGCCCAAGGGGGTGGCGATCGCGCACCGCAATGTCACCCAGATGCTGGAGTCACTGGATGCTGAGATGCCGGCGGCGGGGGTGTGGTCGCAGTGTCACTCGCTGGCGTTCGACTTCTCGGTGTGGGAGATCTGGGGTGCGCTGCTGCGCGGTGGGCGCCTGGTGGTGGTCTCGGAGTCGGTGGCGCGTTCACCCGATGACTTCCACGATTTGCTGGTTGCTGAGCAGGTCTCGGTTTTAAGTCGCACGCCGTCGGCGTTTTATGCCTTGCAGACCGTGGACGGGCTGCGCCGCGAGCAGGGCCGCCAGCTGCGGCTCGAGGTTGTCGTGTTCGGCGGTGAAGCCCTGGAGCCGCAGCGTCTTCGGGCGTGGCTGCATGACCATCCGCGATCACCGCGGCTGATCAACATGTATGGCATCACCGAGACGACGGTGCACGCGTCGTTCCGGGAGATCACCGCCGGTGACTCGAGGGCCATGGCAGTCCGATCGGGGTGCCGTTGGCCCATCTCGGGTTTTTTGTGCTGGATGGGTGGTTGCGTCCGGTGCCGGCCGGGGTGGTCGGGGAGTTGTATGTCGCCGGCGCCGGGGTGGGCGTCGGCTATGTGGGCCGGGCCGGGCTGACGGCAACGCGGTTCGTGCCGTGCCCGTTCGGGGCGCCGGGCGCACGCATGTATCGCACCGGGGATCTGGTGTCATGGGACGCCGACGGGCAACTGCGCTACACCGGGCGCGCCGATGAACAGGTCAAAATCCGCGGCTACCGCATCGAACTCGGCGAAATCGAGAACAGCCTGCTGGACTGCCCGCAGGTCACCCAGGCCGTCGCCACCGTGCACCACGGCCACACCGGCTCCCACCTGGTCGCCTACGTCGTCTTGGAGCACGCCAGCAGCGGCGATCACGACGCCGAAATCATCGAAGAGTGGCAGCACGTATACGACGACCTGTACGGCGACCCATACGGCGACGCGGCCGGGGCAACAGAATTCGGCACGGACTTCCGGGGCTGGAACAGCAGCTACACCGGTGAACCGATTCCGCTCGAGGAGATGCGGGAGTGGCGCGCGGCCACGGTGGACCGGATCCTGGCCCTGCAACCGCGGCGGGTGTTGGAGATCGGTGCGGGCTCGGGGCTGCTGCTGTCACAGATCGCCCCGCGGTCTGAACGCTATGTCGCCACCGACATGTCGGCGGTGGTCATCGACACCCTGGCCCGCTCGCTGGAGCAGTTGGAGATCCCGTGGCGTGATCGGGTCGAGTTGCTGGCCCAACCCGCCCACGTCACCGAGAAGCTCCCGCGGGGCAGCTTCGACACCGTCATTCTCAACTCGATCGTCCAGTACTTCCCGCACGCGGGATATCTCGCCGAGGTCATCGACAACGCCATGGATCTGCTGGCCCCCGGCGGGTCGCTGTTTATCGGCGACGTTCGCAACAACAGCCTGCAGGGTGTGTTCCAAACCGCAGTCGCGATTGCCCGCGCGCCCGGCGCCGATGCCGACGAGATCCGCCAACGCGTCCAGCGCGCTCTGCTCAGCGAACCCGAATTACTGCTCAGCCCAGAGTTTTTCACCACTTGGGCGGCCGGGCATGCGTCGGTGGCCGGACTCGACATCGAAGTCAAACGCGGATTGGCCGACAACGAACTCAACCAATACCGCTACGACGTGACCATCCACAAAGCCCCCGCGCCGGTACGGTCACTGGCCGACGCACCCAGCTGGGCGTGGACCCAATGCGCAGGACTGGGCGGACTGCGCACCCGGTTGACATCCCAACGTCCCACCGCTGTGCGCGTCACCGAGATCCCGCGCGCCGGACTGATCCGCGACGTCCGCATCGAAGAAGGCCTCGCCGCCGGGCTACCGCTAGACGACGCACGCGCCCAAGCCGGCGCCACGCAGTCCCTCGGCACGACCCCCGCGACCGCCACTTCGGAAGAGCTGCACCGTCTCGGCGAAGCCACCGGATACCGCGTCGCCGTCACGTGGGGCGCCCAACCAGGCACCCTCGATGCCGTCTTCATCACTCCCGCCGGCCAGCAAGCCGACCAGCAAACCCAAGCGTTGGCCGACATCTACCTACCCCCGGCAGAGGCCCGCCAACGCAGCACCCATGCCAATGACCCCCACACCAACACCAAGATCAGCGCGGTGCGTCAGCAGGTGAGCGCGCGGTTGCCGGACTACATGGTGCCGGCGCAGATCATGGTGCTCGACGAGTTGCCGTTGACCGCCTCGGGCAAGATCGACCGAAAGGCGCTGCCGGCGCCGGTGTTTGCCGCCACGTCCTTCCGGGCGCCGCGGACCCAGACCGAAAAGGTCATCGCCGAGGTGTTCGCCGAGGTGTTGGGCGTGAATCGAGTCGGGCTTGACGACGATTTCTTCGCCCTCGGTGGGGATTCGCTGATCGCCACCCGGGTGAGCGCGCGGCTGCAGTTGGCGTTGGGCAGGGAAGTACCGGTGCGGTACCTGTTCGACGCGTCCAAGGTCGAGGGCCTCGCCGACTATCTGAACCGGCATCGTGGCGGACCTGCCCTCCCGCCGGTGCGGGTGATGGAGCGCCCGGAGCGGATCCCGTTGTCGTATGCCCAGCAACGGCTGTGGTTTATCGACCAGTTGCAGGGGCCCTCCCCGATGTACAACATGGCGGTGGCGCTGCGGTTGGGCGGGCGCCTTGATGCCGAGGCGTTGGGTGCGGCGCTGGCCGACGTGGTGGGCCGTCACGAAAGCCTGCGCACGCTGTTTACCGCGGTCGAGGGGATCCCCCAGCAGTTGGTGGCACCGCCCGAGCGGGCCGACATGGGCTGGGACTTCGGTTGGCAGATCGTTGACGCCACCGACTGGCCGGCAAGCCGGCTGGGTGAGGCCATCGGCGCGGCAGCGGGTCACACGTTCCACCTGGGTACCGAGATCCCTTTGCGCGCAAGGCTTTTCCGCATTACCGACGACGAACATGTGCTGGTGGCCGCGGCGCACCATATCGCCGCCGACGGCTGGTCGATCACCCCGCTGGTGCGTGATCTGGGGGTGGCCTATGCCAGCCGCTCTGCGGGGCGGGCCCCCGACTGGGCGCCGTTGGCGGTGCAGTATGTCGATTACACGCTGTGGCAGCGCGCCCAGTTCGGTGATCTCGACGACAGCCATAGCCGCATCGCCGCCCAGCTGACCTACTGGCAGGACGCTCTGGCCGGGATGCCCGAGCGATTGGTAGCTGCCCACCGATCGGCCCTATCCGCCGGTCGCCGATTACCGCGGCGCCAGGGTGACCGTGGAGTGGCCGGCGGAGCTGCAGCAGCAGGTTGCCCGGGTGGCCCGCGAGCACAACGCGACCAGCTTCATGGTGGTCCAGGCCGCCCTGGCGGTGCTGCTGGCCAAGGTCAGCGCCAGCAGCGAGGTCGCGATCGGGTTCCCGATCGCCGGGCGCCGCGACCCCGCGCTCGATGAGCTGGTGGGTTGTTTCGTCAACACCTTGGTGTTGCGGGTCGACCTGGCCGCCGATCCCACTGTCGCCGACGTGCTGGCCCAGGTGCAGCAGCGCAGCCTGGCCGCCTACGAGCACCAAGACGTGCCGTTCGAGCTGCTGGTGGAACGGCTGAACCCGACCCGAAGCCTGACCCATCACCCGCTGATCCAAGTGATGTTGGCCTGGCAGAACTTCGCTGGGCAGGACGCGGACAGGGCCGACCCCGCCGCCGGGCCGACCTTGGGGGATCTGCAGGTCACGCCGCTGCCGGTGGAAACCCACACCGCCCGCATGGATCTGATGTTCACCCTCGGCGAAGGTTGGAGCGAGGACGGAGAGCCGGCCGGGATCGGCGGGGCGGTGGAGTATCGCACCGATGTATTCGACGCGGACAGCATCGAGGCGCTGGTCGAGCGGTTGGGCCGGGTGCTGGTGGCGCTCACCGCCGACCCCACCCGTCAGCTGTCAACGCTGGATCTGCTCGATGCCGGTGAGCACACCCGCCTCGACGAGATCGGCAACCGGGCGGTATTAACTGCCCCGGCCCCAGCCTCGGCCCCGGTGTCGGTTCCGGCGTCGTTCGCCGCGCAGGTGGCGCGCACACCAGAGGCGCCGGCGGTGACCTTCGAAGGCCGCTCGATGACCTACCGGGAACTCGAGGAGGCCGCCAACCGGCTGGCGCACCTGTTGGCCGGCCAGGGTGTAGGCCCGGGACAGTGTGTGGCGCTGCTGTTTTCGCGTTCGGCCGAGGCGGTCGTGGCGATGTTGGCGGTACTGAAGACTGGGGCGGCCTATCTGCCTATCGACCCGACGTTGCCGGCGACGCGGATCGACTTCATGGTTGCCGACGCCGGGCCGATCGCCGCAATCACCACCACCGGGCTGGCCGACCGGCTGGATGGGTGCGAGCTGCCGGTCATCGACGTCGAGGATCCCCGCATCCAGACCTATCCGTGCACGGGTTTGCCGGCGCCGGCCCCCGAGGATCTTGCCTACATCATCTACACCTCGGGTACCACCGGTGTCCCCAAGGGGGTGGCCATCACCCACCAGAACGTCACCGAGCTGATCGAATCATTGGATCCGCTTTGGCGGCGCCGGGGCAGGTGTGGTCGCAGTGGCACTCCTACAGCTTCGACATCTCCGGCTTTGAGATCTTCGGCGCGCTTTTGCACGGCGCGCGGCTGGTGGTGGTGCCCGAGTCGGTGGCGGGCTCACCGGAAGACCTTCACGCACTACTGGTCTCCGAAAAGGTCAGTGTCTTGAGCCAGACCCCTTCGGCAGCGGCGATGCTGTCTCCCGCCGGCTTGGAATCGGTGGCCTTGCTGGTGGGCGGTGAGGCCTGCCCGGCCGAGTTGGTGGATCGCTGGGCGCCCGGGCGATTGATGATCAATGAATACGGCCCGACCGAGACGACGATGTGGGTGGCCTTCAGTGCGCCTTTAACAGCGGGGAGCGGGGTCGGGGGCGCCGCCGATAGGTGCGCCGGTGGCAGGGGCGGCATTGTTTGTGCTCGATCAGTGGTTGCGTCCGGTGCCGGCCGGCGTGGTCGGTGAATTGTATGTGGCCGGCGCCGCTGTGGGTGTTGGGTATTGGCGGCGGCCCGGTCTGACCGCGACACGATTCGTGGCCTGCCCATTCGGTGGCGCGGGACAACGCATGTATCGCACGGGGGACCTGGTCTATTGGGGTGCCGACGGGCAGCTGCAGTATGTGGGCCGCGCCGATGAGCAGGTCAAGATCCGCGGGTATCGCATCGAACTGGGTGAGTTGCGCGCAGCACTGGCCGGGTTGGACGGGGTAGAGCAGGCGGTGGTGATCGCCCGCGAGGACCGTCCCGGCGACAAGCGCCTGGTGGGTTACATCACCGGGACAGCGGACCCGGCCGGGGTGCGCCACGCGCTGGCCGAGCGGCTACCGGCCTACACGATCCCGGCCGCGGTGGTGGTGTTGGAGGCCCTGCCACTGACGGTCAACGGCAAACTCGACAGGCGCGCCCTGCCGGCACCGGAGTACCAGGATGGGGATCGTTATCGCGCCCCGGCCACGCTCACCGAAGAGATCCTGGCAGGCATCTACAGCCCGGGTGCTCGGCGTCGTGCGCGTCGGCGTCGACGACTCGTTCTTCGATCTGGGTGGGGATTCACTGCTGGCGATGCGCCTGGTCGCCGCGATCAACAAGAGCCTGGACGCCGGCCTTGCGGTGCGCGCCTTGTTCGAGGCGCCCACGGTTGCCCAGTTGGCATCCCGTGTCGGTGGGGATGTGGCCCGGCTTGAGCCGCTGGTGGCTTCGCAGCGGCCCGCGGTAATTCCGTTGTCGTATGCCCAGAGCCGGTTGTGGTTCCTGGACCAGTTGCAGGGGCCCTCCCCGATCTACAACATGGCGGCGGGGCTGCGGTTGGGCGGGCGCCTTGATACCGAGGCGTTGGGTGCGGCGCTGGCCGACGTGGTGGGCCGCCATGAGAGTCTGCGCACGCTGTTCCCTGCGGTTGAGGGGATACCCCGGCAGCTGGTGGTGCCGACCGAGCGGGCCGACTTCGGGTGGGAGATCGTTGACGCGACCGGCTGGTCGGCAAGCCGGCTAGGTGAGGCCGTTAACGCAGCAGCAAGCTACGCGTTTGACCTGGGGACCGAGATCCCTTTCCGGGCAAGGCTTTTCCGTATCGGCGGCGACGAACACGTGCTGGTGATCGTGGTGCACCATATCGCCGCCGACGGCTGGTCGATCACCCCGCTGACGCGTGATCTGGGGGTGGCCTATGCCAGCCGGTGTGCGGGGCGGGCCCCCGATTGGGCGCCGATCTGGCGGTGCAGTATGTCGATTACACGCTGTGGCAGCGCGCCCAGCTTGGTGAACTGCAGGATCCGCACAGCCGCATCACCGCCCAGCTGACCTACTGGCAGGATGCTCTGGCCGGGATGCCCGAGCGGTTGGTGCTGCCCACCGATCGGCCCTATCCGCCGGTCGCTGATTACCGCGGCGGCGAGTGCGGCCGTGGACTGGCCGGCGCAGCTGCAGCAGGGGGTTGCCCGGGTGGCCGGCGAGCACAACGCGACCAGTTTCATGGTGATCCAGGCCGCCCTGGCGGTGCTGCTGGCCAAGGTCAGCGCCAGCAGCGATGTGGCGGTGGGGTTCCCGATCGCCGGGCGCCGCGACCCCGCGCTGGATGAGCTGGTGGGGAGTTTCGTCAACACCTTGGTGTTGCGGGTCGATGTGGCCGGGGATCCCACTGTCACCGAGCTGCTGGCCCAGGTGCAACAGCGCAGCCTGGCCGCCTACGAGCACCAAGACGTGCCCTTCGAGGTGCTGGTGGAGCGGCTCAACCCGACCCGAAGCCTGACCCATCACCCGCTGGTCCAGGTGATGTTGGCCTGGCAGAACTTCGCCGGGCAGGACAACTCCGCCGCCGGGCAGGCATCTGGGTGATCTGCAGGCCACCCCACTGCCGGCGGACACCCACGCCGCCCGCATGGACCTGACGTTTACCCTGGCCGAACGCTGGACCGAGGCCGGCGAGCCCGCCGGGATCGGCGGGACGGTGGAGTTTCGCACCGACGTGTTCGACGCGGACAGCATCCAAACGCTGATCGAGTGGTTGCGTCGGGTGTTGGTGGCGATGACCGCCGAGCCCACCCGGCGGTTCTCATCGATCGATGTGCTCGATGAGCCTGAGCATGCTCGGCTTGCTGAGGTCGGCAACCGGGCGGTATTGACCCCGGCCCCAGCCTCGGCCCCTGTGTCGGTACCGGTGTTGTTCGCCGCGCAGGTGGCGCGCACCCCCGAGGCGGCGGCGGTGACGTGCGGGGGCCGCTCAATGACTTACCGGAGCTGGAGGAGGCCGCTAACCGGTTGGCGCACCTGTTGGCCGGCCAGGGTGTGGGCCCGGGACAGTATGTGGCGCTGCTGCTTTCGCGCTCGGCGGAGGCGATCGTGGCGATTATGGCGGTGCTCAAAACCGGGGCGGCGTATCTGCCGATCGACCCTGCGCTGCCGGCGGCCCGGATCGGGTTCATGGTTGCCGACGCCGCGCCGATCGCCGCGATCACCACCACCGGGCTGGCCGACCGGCTGGACGGGTGCGAGCTGCCGGTCATCGATGTCGAGGATCCCCGCATCCAGACCTATCCGTGCACAGGCTTGCCGGCGCCGGCCCCCGAGGATATCGCCTACCTCATCTACACCTCAGGTACCACTGGTGTCCCCAAGGGGGTGGCCGTCACCCACCACAACGTCATCCAACTGGTCGACTCGCTGCAGGCACATCTGCCGCCGACGGGCGTGTGGTCGCAGTGGCATTCGTTGGCCTTCGACGTGTCGGTGTCGGAGATCTGGGGTGCGTTGCTGCACGGCGGTCGCCTGGTGGTGGTGCCCGAGTCGGTGGCGGGTTCACCCGAAGACCTCCACGCCCTGCTCGTCGCCGAACGAGTCAGCGTCCTGAGGCAAACCCCGTCTGCGGCGGATTTGCTATCACCAGAGGGCTTGGATTCGACGGCGTTGGTCCTGGCCGGTGAGGCCTGCCCGGCCGAGCTGGTGGATCGCTGGGCGCCGGGGCGGGTGATGATCAACGCCTACGGAACCACCGAGACCACGGTGGATGCCTCGATCAGCGGCGCTGACACCAGGTTCGGCGCGCCGCCGATCGGTTCGCCGTTGTCGGGGGCGGCGTTGTTCGTACTCGACGGGTGGTTGCGGCCGGTGCCGGCTCGGTGTGGTCGGTGAGTTGTACGTGGCCGGCGCCGGTGTGGGCGTTGGGTATTGGCGGCGGGCGGGTTTGACCGGGTCGCGGTTTGTGGCCTGTCCGTTCGCCGGGTCTGGGGCGCGCATGTATCGCACCGGGGATCTGGTGCGTTGGGGCGCTGACGGGCAGCTGCAGTATCTTGGGCGCGCCGATGAGCAGGTCAAGATCCGCGGCTATCGCATCGAGCTCGGTGACGTGCAAGCCGCATTAGCCGCGTCGGATGGGGTGGAGCAGGCGGTGGCGATCGCCCGCGAGGACCGCCCCGGCGACAAGCGCCTGGTGGGCTACGTGACCGGGACTGCGGACCCGGCGGAGATACGCACCGCACTGGCCGAGCGGCTGCCCGGATACATGATTCCGACCGCGGTCGTGGTGTTGCCGTCGCTGCCGCTGACACCCAACGGCAAACTCGACAAACGGGCCTTGCCGGCACCGGAGTACCAGGAAGGCGATCGTTACCGCGCCCCGGCCAACCCACGTCGAAGAGATCCTGGCCGGCATCTACGCCGAAGTCCTCGGGCTCGAGCTGGTCGGGGTCGATGACTCGTTTTTCGATCTGGGCGGGGACTCGCTGTCGGCCATGCGGGTGATCGCCGCGATCAACACCCGCCTGGATACCCACCTTGCGGTGCGCACCTTGTTCCACGCGCCGTCCGTCGCAAGCTTGAGCCAGCAGTTGGGCACAGCTGCCAGCGAGGTGGAAGTGGTCCCGATCGAGGTCCTCAAGGAGGGGACCGGTGTTGCGCTGTTCTGCATTCATCCCGGCGGTGGAATGAGCTGGCCGTATCAGCGTCTTGGTGTCTACTTGGACTGCCCGATCATTGGAATTCAACAAACACTGCTGGGCGAAGAAGCTGAACCTCAGTCGATTCGCGATATGGCGAAAAACTACGCCGACAGGATTCAAGGGGTTTAGCCGACGGGGCCGTACCACCTTCTCGGCTGGTCTTTCGGAGGCGTCGTCGCTCATGAACTCGCCATCGAACTCCAGCGACGCGGATGCGCAGTGGCAAACCTTATCCTTCTCGACGCTCAACCCAGTATCGACAGCGGCGTCACCGCGCCAAGCAATGCGGTAGTCGATCAGCAGACACTGGAAGAAGTCTTGCGGTTCTACCGCATAGATATTCCAGAACAGGATGGGTCGCTCACCAATGAGCAGATAGAAGAACTAATTCGCGAACGAGCAGCCGAAGAATTTCCTCAACAAAAGCAGCTTCTTGATTGGATTGTTCAAAACCTCGATAGCAACAAGGCGTTGCAGTTGGCTCACGAACCCGGTGTTTTTGATGGTGATGCAGTGATATTTTCTGCTGTGCGGGACGAGGGCGATCGCAATTCGTCTCCTCTGGAAGAGTGGCGGCCGTACGTTGCCGGCGACCTTACACCAGCACTCGATCGACTGCACACATGAAGAAATGTTGACTGCCGAATCGGTCAGCCTGTATGGCCAGCAACTCAAATTTTCATTGGAAGGTTAAGGCCGACTTCCTTAAGCCTCGTTACTGCAGACAACCTCTCCCAGGTGCTCAGTTCGCCAGTAGGGGAGGCCGCGTCACCGCAACCAACGCCGCACCCAATCGCCACTGCGTCCGACCCCGCCAGTTCCACATCATCCTCATACCCCATGTCGCATCAGCCGACTCGAAGGCTACGCTGGTGCTACACTCGTAGCATGTCCGAAGTGGCCTCACGCGAATTGCGCAACGACACCGCAGCGGTGTTAAGGCGCGTTCAGGCTGGCGAAGAAATCACGGTGACGGTTAACGGCAAGGCGGTCGCACGGCTGAGCGCACTGCAGCCGGCCCGACGCAGATGGCTGAGCCGAGAAGAGTTCCTCCAGCGGCTTGACCGGACACAGGCGGATGCTGCTTTGCGCCGGCAACTCGCCGAGCTGGCGGGCGACACCACCGACGACCTAGGTCCGCTGCCATGACTTCTGAAGGCGTGCTTGATACGTCGGTCTTCATCGCACGGGAGAGCGGGCGCCCACTTGATGCATCCCGGATTCCTGACCGAGTGGCAACCACCGTGATTACGGTGGCCGAGCTCAACCTCGGCGTGCTCGTGGCGGCCTCGGCGGACGTCCGGGCGCAGCGACTGGCAACACTGGACACGGTTGCGGGGATAGTCGCCCTGCCGGTCGATGACGGCGCAGCGCGCATGTGGGCCAGACTTCGAATTCACCTGGCAGAGACCGGCCGCCGAATCCGCATCAATGACCTGTGGATTGCAGCGATCGCGGCGTCGCGCGACCTGCCGGTGATCACGCAAGACGCGGACTTTGACTCCATTGATGGAGTCGCCGGCTTGGCTCTCATTCGCGTCTAGCCGGTGCGAGACGTCCTTGAGGCAAAGGATGGACTAAGCCTGCACGACGGAGGTGGGACTGATTCGTCTGACGTCAGCGGCGCGCCTGCTACTGGTAACCCGCCGTATTCGATCTGGTCGTATTGGTGAACGTCCAAGTCCGATCTCGACTGCGCGTCGGTCCAGGAACTGGGGCGTCATCCAGTCCAACGTAGTAGGCCAACAAGCCGGTCCAGCCCAAATCCGGAGGGGGTCATCTGTTTGCTGGCTAATCGAAGATCCACAATCGACCCGATGTCTACATTTCGTCTACACTGGCTCCATGGCAGCAGAAACCACAACCGTCCGAGTCCGCCGGCCAGATTCCGAGCGGCTCCAATCGCTGGCCAAGGCTCGTCAAATCGCCGTCGTCGACGTCGTGCACGCGGCCATCGACGCCTTGGAACGGCAGGAGTTCCTCCGGGGACTCAACGGGGATTACCAGCGCTTGCGTGGTAACCCCGAACTGTGGGAGCAGTACCTGGCCGAGCGTCACGAGTGGGACGCGCTGGCTTGATCTGGCGAGGGGAGGTCTACTACGTCGATCTCGGCCAGCCAGTCGGCCACGAGCCAGCTTTTCGACGTCCAGCGGTAGTGGTGTCCGTCGACATTCTCAACAACGGACCGGGCGGGCTGGTGGTCGTCGTCCCGATCACGACCACTGGCTACGGACTGCGAAGCCATGTCGAGATGGAGCCAGAGAGCAGCGGACTCGACCACGTCTCATACGCTCGCTGCGACCAACTGCGAGTGGTCTCCGTCGAACGACTGTCATCTCGGCGGACAATAATCGGCCCAGATCAGATGCAGGCCATTGACCAAGCGCTGCGCTTCGTGCTCGACCTGTGATATCGAGCCGGCTGCCCGCTCGTACATCCTCAATTCGAAATGAATCCAGCGCAAGGAGTGGCAGCAACTATGGCGCCACGGCCCCTAAGGACACAGTGCTGCTGCCGACTCGGGCGGGGGCATGATTCATCAGCTGAAAATGGCGACTGTTACTTGACATAATGTCGCTTATCGGCAAACCGGGGATCTGGGGTTATCCCGGAAGCACCCGTGGCGCCCAACTGACCAGGACGTTTGGGTTCTCCGGCACCGAGCCGGCTTGGGCGCCGCCCCCGCTGCGCACACAGCGCGAGTAATGATTCGGGTTGTGCGGTCGCGCGCAGCACATAGTGCCCACCGGGGCCGACCACCCGATCCGGCCCCGCGGCCCAAGTTTGTGGCATCAATACGTCACTGTGACGAATCATCCTGCGCTGCAGCACTTTTCATACGACCTCGCATTCAAGATCCCTATGCCATAATGATGGCATGAACCGCATACGGCTGAGCACGACTGTGGACCCCGAGCTGTTGGCCGGCGCGCGCAGCGTGCGGTCAGGTATCACCGACGCGGCCCTCATTGACGAGGCGTTGGCGGCATTGCTCGCTCGATATCGATCGGCCGAGCTAGATGCAAGTTACGCCGCCTACGACGAGCACCCGGCCGATGAACCCGACGAGTGGGGCGACCTGGCGTCGTGGCGGCGGGCGACTGGCGCCTCGTGACAGCACTTCCGGCACGCGGAGAGGTCTGGTGGTGCGAGATGGCTGAGATCGGCAGTCGCCCAGTCGTTGTGCTGTCTCGTGACGCGGCGATCCCTCGGCTTCGACGGGCACTCGTCGCACCTTGTACGACGACCATCCGCGGAATTGCCAGCGAGGTTATTCTTGAACCCAATTCCGACCCGATCCCCCGCCGTTCGGCGGTGAACCTGGACGCGGTCGAAAGTGTCTCGGTCGCCGTATTAGCCAGCAGGCTGGGTCGGCTCGCCGACATCCGGATGCGCGCCATTTGCGCAGCCCTTGAGGTCGCAGTTGACTGCTCTGGCTAGCCGTGTCAGCTGTTGCCGGCACCCCACGCTGGCCTGAATCGGTGCCGATCGGTCGGGATCTAGCAGTCGCCCACTTGGTCAATGACCTTCTTCAACGGAGCCGCCGGCGCGACAGAAGGTATGTAGCCGGGATTGTCGGCAGACCACGCGATCTTGGAACAGTACCCGGGGCCGGTTGGTTGGTTGGCTCGCCACGTGTCGAGCGTTGGTCGGCAGTTGTACAGGTCCGCCTCGTTGGCGAAGACGGAACTGTCCTGCATGCCGGGTGCGTGTTGCCAGATGATCAAACCACTCGAAACCGGCAGATTGCAGGGCGAACTCGGCACGGGTACATAACCGCCCTGACTATGAGCGATCGGCGCGAACGACACCGCACACGCGGCAAGCACCGCGCTGGATGCAGTCCTCATTGGGATGGCCAACACGGTTGCCCTCCTTTTGGACGACGACGGTAGGCATATTGACCACTACCTGCCTACACGCTAATCCCCCAGCGCAAAAGACGTAAAAGCTGATGCGCCGAATTCCGGATCGGCAGGTAATTCGTCACGGTGACGAATTACTGTGTGCCCCAGGGTGATTCGCGCGCTACGGCAGTGTCGTCGAGACGGCCCAGCAGATACTGGGCGCGGATGACTCCCATGACCTCCACATCGACGACGCGCGGCCCGCGGCCACTCGAACAGACAATGACGCTCAACGACGGCACGCCACTCGTCCAAGGTCTGCAGCACGCCTCACTGCGAATCGGAATTCCACCGCCAGTCCGGCCGATGGACGTATTGCAGCGCCTCCGCCACCGTCAGCCCGCTCATCGCGCGGGCGCGGTTCTCCGCACAGTGACGATGGAAGATCGCCAACTCCGCCTGGCTCGGCGGATGCGCATCGCGATACGGCACCTTCTGCCCCACCAGCATCACCAGAAATCCTTCAAGCCCGAACTGATTGCCCTGCCCGATCGCGCTCGTCAGATAATGCCGACAGAAACCCGTCGGCCCGTTCTCGCGATAGAAGTCCAGCAGCGGCTGCACCGGTGTCACGTCCACCTCGTTGCTGCACGTGGTCCAGAACTCGTTCTCGATGCGCGTGTTGAACCGGTAGTGGATCGACAGGAAGTCCTTGATGCCGTCCCACCAGTCGACGAACAGCGTGTTGTAAAGCGCCTTGATGCTCGGCGTCGGGTCGAGCTGCGACTGCACGAGCATCTCGACCATCGACTTGATCTGCGACGACGCGACCATGAGCGCCGTCGCCTCGAGCGGCTCGACGAAGCCGCACGCGTTGCCGATCGCAAAGACGTTCTTGACCCAGCCCTTCTCGTAGCGCCCCGAGCGGAACTTCACGACGTGATCCCACGTCTTGGCCTTCGGGTTCTTCTTCACGAACTCGTCGCGCGCCTGGTCGTCGCTGAGGAAGCGTGACGAATAGACGTAGCCGCGATTGATCGCGTGCTCGTGGTCGATCTGCCAGCACCAGCCGGCCTCCATCGTCTCGGCGACGGTGTAGGGGTAGATGAACTCGTCGGTCCGGTCCCAGCTGCCCACGATGGCGCGGTCGCAGAAGAGCGAGCGGTCGTACGGGACGAACGGCGTCCCCAGCGCGCGGCCGAGCAACTCGGAGCGAAAGCCGGTCGCGTCGACGTACAAGTCGGCCGAGAACGTGCGGCCGTCGTCAAGGATGATGGACTGCACGCCCTGCTCATCGACGGGCACGCCGGTGATGCGGGCATCGATGATCTCGATGCCGCGCGCGACTGACGCCGGTCTCCAGCGCCTCGACCAGCGCGGGATTGAACAGGTGCATTGCCGCGTCGCCGGTGATCAACGGCCCCTCGCCGCTCGGATGTTTCTCGAACGCCTTGCCCTGAGCCATCAGCGCGGCGTTTATGTTGACGCTGTCGAAATCGTCGCCGCAGTAGAAGCCGTTATAGCGATTGAGGTCGCTGTAGAACGCGTCGAGCTGAAATTGGAACGCGTAGTCGAATGACTTGCGTGGCCCCCAGAGGAAGTGGATGCCCATCTTCCAGGTCGGCCGAACGGTTGAATAGAACTGCTTCTGCGGCAGCTTCAGGTAGTCGAAGAGCAGGTTCGCGAGCTGCGGCGTGGTGCTTTCGCCGACGCCGATCACGCCGATGTCCTTGCTGCGCACGACGCGGACTTGGAGCTGAGGAATCTCTTGTTTGAGCGCCAGCGCAGTCAGCAGGCCGGCGCTGCCGCCGCCTACGACGAGTACGGATTTGATCATCGCCCTTCCCTGTTTCCGGTGCGCGCGACCGCCCGCGGCCGTTGGTCGACTCCGCGAGTCGATTTAGCCGTCCGCTTTCCTCCGCCCGCCAACACGATCTCAAATTGGTGGTGAATTGCTGCTGTCATCTCCAGCTGATCCGGTAGACAACCGCCGCCTGCCAGGCTGACAGCGACTGGGCTTCCAACGGACCGCTCTGGCAGGCCAACGGGGCTGACTCATTCGAATCATCCGAAAAGCCGATTACAGAGCGGGACTGACTGAATCAGATTACCAAGGCATCCCGCTTGCGCGCCCAGACCGACATGTGAAGACGACAGCGCCAGTCCGGCAGGCGCCTGCGGGATCGGCGGCTGGTCGACAACCCGAGCGGATGCAGGATCGGCGACCTTGAACGATGACATCGCTCCCATCAAAATGTCGTGGTCTGGTACCCGCTTGCGCGGGTTTACGATGACGCCGTGGCGGATGTGACGGTGGCGATATTCACGTTCACCAATAACGAAGCGACGGCCGTGACGGAGTTGCTGGCACGCCTTTGTGTCGACCTACCGGTTTTCGGGACAACGGTCTGGGCGCCGACAAAATCGGGCGAAGAGGCTCTGGAGGGCCGCCTGTCTGACGGCCGGACGGCCAGGCTGGAGCACCACGCACTGAGCGCTCAGGGGAATGTCGTTGCGGCGGCCGCTCTCAGCAGGTCGACCCGGGAGAACCGGGCCGATTATTACGTCTTCTATGGCTGCTGCGGAACACTCGACTCCAAGCTGATTGGCCAGGTGTTTCGGGCCGAAAGGGTGTCATACCTGTCGTTGGGAGTGGTCGCCGCTTCGGCCGACGGCGAGGTCGTCAAGCTACAGAACAAATGGATCGTCCGCACACAGCCTGACGAGCAGGCTCCGCTCGAGGCGATTGAGCTGCGAGCAGGGTCGGCAGGCGCTCCGGGTTCCGTGTGGGGGCTGGACATTCCCGACGCCCACGTTCTCGCAACCGACAAGGTGATCAAGGTTTCGCCGGGTGTTGCGCCGGCGCCGATCCATTCGCCATCCGGCGCCGAGATCTATGCCAAGGAAGACTGGCCATATTCTCTGGCACTTGCCCTCTACTCGCGAATGGCGACCAAGCCTGTACTGGTCGACATGGAATCCTTCGGTATCGCTTCCGCGATGCGCTCGTTGGGCTTGTGTGAGCGCGTCCTTGTCCTGCGCGTTGCATCAGACGCGTTGAGTAACAAGGCAGATCAAACCGATCAGGATCAACTCGACTTCCTGAGAGCGGGTTTGGCCGACCTGGCTGCCGCGGTAGCAACTATCCTGGGCATCTGATGACGCCGGAGCGTAAGCCGCGGACACTTGAGGACGAGGTGCGTAGATTGCGCGCCGGGACTGTGGAGCATCCGCCTTCGACGAGTGACCCACGAGAGTCGGAAATGGTTCGTGTCGTTTCAGCCGCGTCCCTCGCGTGGGATGGTCAGCTGGACCGGGTTGATCGTTTCTCTCGGCCGCTTCTGCCATCAGGCACCTTGACTCAAGAGCGAGCCAACCCGGCGACGACGTCGCAGCTTTTCTTGGAACAGGTGGCTTCCGACTATCGACGGGTGGCATCGTGCGAACTCGACCTGCGCGAGGTGGAAGCACGACGGAATACGGATCAGGGCGCGACGGCCCTGGAGCGTGCCGGTGTCATAAGCCGACCGGTGGCCCCGCTCGCTGTCGGGCAATACCTTGCGGCTTACGTACGCGGCGGGGATGTGGACCTGGCGAGTGTGTTGGAGCCATGGATGCTGCCTGCCGAGGATGCGGATCTCGAATCGCAGTACGCCGCGGCATTCGGCGATGTCCTTGGGCCCTTGGTCCAAGCCGCACTGAACAACTCGCCCGCCCCCACTTCGATCGTGCTCCCGAGTTGGTCGGGCCATGTGGGAGATATGTGGTGCGAAGAGTTTCTTGCAGCAGGGGCCTCGATTCTGCAATGGCCTGCCCTGCTTACCGGCTCGCAAATCGAAGGGCGAGGAGTCATGGCATCTCGACAGGGCTCCGTTGATGTCACAGAGACCACCAACACAGTTGTTGCGCTCGCCGAAGCCTTCCGCCGTGTGCAGGACGTGCGAGTGAGTGCGGCCGGGAACTTGCCGAAGGTCGACCTCGTTCTCTCCGGCGAGGCGCTCAGGAAAGACGAGTTCGATCGGTTCATGAGTAGTGTGCGGAACTTACCCGCGGATGTGCGGATTCTGCCTTCTTAAACTCGCTGGCCCGGAAAGTACATCTCTTGCCGCACCGTGCACACTAATTCGCCGTTGCGGTTGAACATGGTTCCATTCGCCAGCGCGAGCGAGTCGGCGCTACTGGGTGAAGACCGTTCGAACAGAAGCCAATCCGACAACACGGCCGGCGAGTGGAACCACACCGAATGGTCACGCTGCGATGATTCGCCGACTCCCCCGTGCGCAGCGAACGCCGGCTCGGTCAACGTCACCGCCGACAGGTAGGCCACCAGGCTCGCGGTCAGCACCGGATCGTCGGGAACCTCGCCGTCCGGTCGCCACCACATCGCCGACCGTGCCGGAGGCGCACTCTCGCTGTCGATGACGCGGCGCTCGAACCAGCGCAGGCTTGCCCACCGTCCCTGTGTGCTCGCGTCCGACTCGGCGAGGTGCGGCGCCACCCGCGGCAACATCTCCGGTCCGGGTGCCGGTGGGATCGGCGGCTGGTAGACAACCGCAGCGGATGCGGGATCGGCGACCTTGAACGACGACATCGCTTCCAGCAGGATCCTGTCGTCTTGCCGGGCGGTGACCCGGCGCGCCGAAAACATCCTTCCCTCTTGAAGATTCACCACCTCGAAGTCCACCAGCCGGCGGGCGTCCCCGGACCGGAGAAAGTAGGTGTGCACGCTGTGCGGCGCGCGGCCCGGCGCGGTGTGACTCGCCGCCAACAACGCCTGAGCCGAGATGTGTCCACCCAGGATGTGGTGGGCCGGGGCCGGCAACTGCTTGCCGGCGAAGAGCCACTGGTCGACCCTGGCGAGCTCCAGGGTGGCGAGCACGTCGCCGAGCGAGGATGACATCGGGACGTATCTTGCCCGATCGCTGTCCGGCGAGGTTCAGCAGCTGAGCCGCCGGTAGCGCTGCAGGCGCCGGAGCGCCGATGCGGACGCCGGCCCGCTCACCGGCTGCAACACCCGGGCCAGTTGCCCACGCACGGCCGCGACGTCGAGATGCATCCCAATCGCCACCAGACAGTTCCCCACCGCCCGCGGCGGTGACTTCGCAATGTGGACCGCGCTACCCACCAGGTTGACGACATAAGTCCGGATCGACCGGCCGTGGCGTACCGCCACCACGCCTTTGAGCCGGAATACCCCGGAGGGCGGGTGTTCCAGCAGGTCGAACACCGCATCGGGGTCGACGCAGCCGGTACCGGTGACAGTGACGGCATCGGCGTGGACGTGGTCGTGGGTGTGATCGGCCTCGAGCAACAACTCCCGAAACGACAGTTGCCCAGCTTCGTCGGGCGTCTCCAACGGGTCGAACAGCAGTGCCGGGTCAACCCGGCCGCCGGTGGTGCCCACCACGTGGACTCGTGGGTTACGTTGCGCCACTCGCTGTTTGACGCGTTCCAGCACAACCGGCCGCTGGTCGTCGGGCACCTGGTCGAGCTTGTTGACAACGATCAGCGACGCCGCGCCGTAGCGCGCAGGAGGCAGTTCGCTGCGATCGACGGTGTCAAAGTGGTTGACAGCGTCGACAACATCGACAAGACCGCCGCTTCGCACCCCGGATAACGTGCTGAACCCGATCATCCGCGCGATCGACACCGGATCGGCCAGGCCACTGGCCTCGACGATGATGGCGTCAAGGCGGCGCGCGGGGTCTGCGAGCTTGGCGAGTGCGTCGTCCAACCCACCGTCGTCGGGCAGGCAGCAGATACATCCTCCGGCGATCGACGCAGGTTCGTCGATCTGGCCGACCACCAGACCAGCGTCGACGTTGAGTTCTCCGAAATCGTTGACCACCACGCCAATTCGCGTACCGGGACTACGCAGCAGATGATTGAGCAGGGTCGTCTTGCCGGCGCCGAGGTGACCGGTGAGCGCGATGACGGGTATCGCAGACACACGCCTTCTCTCCGATATCGGTATCCGGTTACTCAAGGCTAACCGGCGCTCGGCGCCAGGCACGTCAAACGGGACGTGAGGGTCCCGTCGCCCTAGCCGTTTTCTTAGGTTTGGCTACCGGTGCCGTAGGCTTTGCGGCGATTTGTGAACGCAGACGCGCACCCCCTTGGCGCTCAACCAACCGAACGGACCGAAGCAAGTGATCATCGGAATACCACGTGAGTCTCTCCCTGGTGAGACGCGTGTTGCCGCCACGCCGCGACCGTCGGGCAGCTGCATCAAGCTCGGGTACGCGGTCGTCGTCGAGTCCGGGTGCCGGGGCGGCCGCGGGCTTCTCCGACGAGGCTTACGTCGAGGCCGGCGCCGACGATCGGGTCGTCGAGCAGGCGTGGACCGCCGACATCGTGTTCGAGGTCAACGCGCCGTCGACCGAGCAGCTCGACGCCCTGCGCGAGGGCGCGACGCTGGTGTGCCTCATCCGCCCGGCGCTGAACCCCGAACCTGGTCGACGAACTTGCCCGCCGCCGGATCACCGCGCTGGCGATGGACGCGGTGCCGCGCATCTCGCGGGCGCAGTCCCTCGACGTGCTGTCGTCGATGGCCAACATCGCCGGCTACCGCGCGGTGATCGAGGCGGCGAACGTCTTCGGCCGATTCTTCACCGGTCAGGTCACGGCCGCGGGCAAGGTCCCGCCGGCCAAGGTGCTCGTCGTCGGCGCGGGCGTGGCAGGCCTCGCCGCGATCGGCGCGGCCGGCAGCATGGGCGCGATCGTGCGCGCCACCGACCCGCGGCCCGAGGTCGCCGACCAGGTCAAATCGCTTGGCGGCGAGTACCTGGCGGTCGACGAGCCGCGAAGTCGAGGTCTCCGGCGACCGGCTACGCCAAGGAGATGTCCGACGACTACAACGCGCGCGCGGCGCAGCTGTACGCCGAGCAGTGCCGGACGTCGACATCATCATCACCACTGCGCTGATCCCCGGGCGTCCGGCGCCGCGGCTGATCACCGCGGAGATGGTCGCCGAGCATGAAGCCGGGCAGCGTGATCGTCGACATGGCCGCGGCCAACGGCGGCAACGTCGAGGGCACCGTCGCGGGCGAGGTCGTCGTCACCGCCAACGGCGTGACGATCATCGGCTACACCGACCTCGCGGGCCGGCTGGCCGCCCAGGCCTCGCAGCTGTACGGCACCAACCTGGTCAACCTGATGAAGCTGATGACCCCGGGCAAGGACGGCCAACTCGTCCTCGACTTGGACGACGTGGTGCAGCGCGGCATGACCGTCGCCCGCGACGGCGAGGTCACCTGGCCGCCGCCCGCGGTGCAGGTGTCGGCGGCGCCGGCCGTCGCGGCCGTCGTCGCACCGCCGGCCAAGGCGCACGCCAAGCAGCCGAGCTCACCGCGCCGGCTGACGATTCGCGACGGTCGGCGCCGCCGCGGTGCTGCTCGCTGCTCGTGGCCGCGGCACCGGCGGCGCTGCGCGTGCACCTCACGGTGTTCGCGCTCGCGATCGTCATCGGCTACTACGTGATCGGCAACGTGCACCACGCGCTGCACACGCCGCTGATGTCGGTGACCAACGCGATCTCCGGAATCATCGTCGTCGGGCGCGCTCCTGCAGATCGGCCACGGCGACACGGCGATCACCATGCTGTCGTTCGTCGCCATCCTGCTCGCCAGCATCAACATCTTCGGCGGATTCGCCGTGACCCGCCGCATGCTCGCCATGTTCTCCAGGAGCTGGACCCCATCGGAGGATCATCCCTGTTCACGCTCGAATCCGCCGCGCAGGCGGCCTACCTCGTCGCTGCGCTGCTGTTCATCCTGGCGCTGGCCGGGCTGTCCAAGCACGAGACATCCCGGGCCGGGAACACCTTCGGCATCGCCGGCATGGCCGTGGCACTGTCCGCGACCATCGCGCTGGCGATCAACCGAGACATCGAGTCGCTCGGTGTGGCGCTGCTGGCCGGTCGCCATGGTGGTCGGCGCCGCGATCGGCCTGTGGCGCGCCCGCGTGGTCGAGATGACCGGCATGCCCGAACTCATCGCGATGCTGCACTCGTTCGTCGGTCTGGCCGCCGTGCTCGTCGGCTGGAACGGCTACCTGCTCGTCGAGGGCGGTGCCGGGTCGCGCCGAGGCGGCGACACTGCCGCGCGGAAGGCCTGGGCGGGATCCACCACGCCGAGGTCTTCATCGGCGTGTTCATCGGTGCGGTCACATTCACCGGCTCGATCGTCGCGTACCTCAAGCTGTCGGCGCGGATCAAGTCGAAGCCGCTGATGCTGCCGGGCAAGAACGTCCTCAACGTCGGCGCGCTCGTCGTGTTCGTCGCCCTCACCGTCTGGTTCGTGATCAACCCGACGATCTGGCTGCTCGTCGCCGTGACCGTGCTCGCGCTGCTGCTGGGCTGGCACCTCGTCGCCTCCATCGGCGGCGGCGACATGCCGGTCGTGGTGTCGATGCTCAACAGCTACTCGGGATGGGCGGCGGCCGCGTCCGGCTTCCTGCTCGAGAACGACCTGCTCATCATCACCGGCGCGCTCGTCGGCTCCTCCGGTGCCTACCTGTCCTACATCATGTGCAAGGCGATGAACCGGTCGTTCATCTCGGTGATCGCCGGCGGTTTCGGCATCGAGGCGGGCCCAGCGGAGGACAAGGACTACGGCGAGCATCGCGAGGTCACCGCCGAGAGGCGCGCCGAATTGCTCCTCTCGGCCGAAGTCCGTGATCATCACGCCGGGCTACGGGATGGCCGTCGCGCAGGCGCAGAACGGGGTCGCCGAGCTGACCCGCAAACTGCGTGCTCGCGGGGTCAACGTGCGGTTCGGCATCCACCCCGTCGCGGGCCGCCTGCCCGGCCACATGAACGTGCTCCTCGCCGAGGCGAAGGTGCCCTACGACATCGTCCTGGAGATGGACGAGATCAACGACGACTTCGCCGACACCGACGTCGTCCTCGTCATCGGCGCCAACGACACCGTCAACCCGGCCGCGGACGAAGACCCGACCAGCCCCATCGCCGGCATGCCCGTTCTCACGCGTGTGGGAGGCCGACAACGTCATCATCTTCAAGCGATCGATGGCCTCGGGCTACGCCGGCGTGCAGAACCCGCTGTTCTTCCGGGAGAACAGCGCGATGCTCTTCGGCGACGCGCGCGACCGCGTAGAGGCGATCCTCGCGGCGCTTTAGCGGCGGACGCGCTGCCGCCACGTGCAGTTCGTGCGAGTATGCGATGTGAGAACCAACCGTTGTGCCCAAAGCCCAGATGCCAGGACGGGAACTGGATACGCTTGACGCGCACACCGGTAATTGACGCGAAGGGGGCGACGTGTCGTTTCTAGCTGTGGCTCCTGATTGGGTCACGTCGGCTGCGGCGGATCTCGAGCACATCGGTTCGGCGCTCGCCGCGGCTAACGCTGCCGCCGCCCTCCCGACCACCGGAGTTGCCGCTGCCGCCGCTGACGAGGTCTCGACCGCGATCGCGGCGCTATTTGGCGGCTTCGGCAATGAATATCAAGCGGTCAATGCGCAGGTCAGCGCGTTCCACCAGCAGTTTGTGCAGTCACTGGGCTCGGCGTCTGGGTCCTACGCGTCCGCCGAGGCCACCGCCGCGTCCGTGCTGGACCCTGTTTTCGGTGTGATCAATGCGCCCACCCAACTTCTGTTAGGCCGGCCGCTCATCGGCGACGGAGCCCCGGGCACGGCCGCGAACCCCAACGGTGGAGCTGGCGGGTTGTTGTACGGGAACGGCGGCAACGGATATTCCTCGCCGACAGGTGGCGGGGCTGGCGGCCCGGCCGGTCTGATCGGCAACGGCGGCTTCGGCGGAGCCGGCGGGCCCAACGCTAACGGCGGCGCCGGCGGCACCGCTGGCCTGCTGTTGGGCAGTCCCGGGTTCAGTGGCCCAGGACTGGATGGCCGAACCATCCCGATGCCGACCGTTGTCGGTACCGAACCGGTCGTGAATATCTCGGTCAACGGCGCAGGGAATACGCCCATTCTGGTCGACACCGGATCCAAAGGCCTCGTCGTCGGGATGAACGACGTCGGCGGCCCGCTGGGAGTACTTAAGATGGGGCTCCCGACCGGATTCAACATCAGCGCTTACAGCGGCGGGCTGACCTATCTCTATGCGACCTATCCCACGACGGTAGATTTCGGGAATGGCATAGTTACCCCCCCACCAGCGTTAACGTGGTCCTCTTGTCGCTTCCTACGACTCCATTCGCAATCAACGCATACTTCACCGAGTTCTTGAAGAACCCGTTCACCACCCCCTTCGACGCCTACTTCGCGTCCGCAGGGGTAGACGGCGTTTTGGGTCTCGGACCGAACGCCGTGGGCCCGGGTCCCAGCATTCCGACGCAGTATTTGCCGGGCGACTTGAACCAGGGTGTCCTCATCAACATGCCCGCTCAGCAGTTACAGTTCGGTCCCAGCACGCTTCTTCCCACGCCCGCCAACAATATTCCGATTGCCGGAGCGCCGATCAGTAATCTCTACGTACAGGTCGGCAGTGGCGCTGTGCAATCCGTCCCTTCGATTATCGATTCCGGTGGCGTGTACGGAACCATGCCCTCGTCGGTGATAGGCGGTTCCGGAAGCCTGCCAGCAAACACGACAATCAGTGTCTACGACGACGCACAAAAAACTCATTTGCTGTACTCGTACAACACCAACGACTATCAGCCGACGGTCATTTCGTCGGGACTGATGAATACCGGGTTCAAGCCATTCTCGGAGCAACCCATCTACATCAGCTACAGCCCTGGCGGGGTCGGGACCACGATCTTTGATCACCAGGGGACGTAGGGCGCGCGCTTAGCCACGCGGATCTGTTGGCAGGCGACAAGTTCGGGGGCCTTGTCACCACCCGCCGATAGAGTCGGCGGCATGTTGCAGACGATCGCCGTGCGCGGCTACCGCTCGCTGCGCGACATCGTGCTGCCGCTGGGCCGGCTGTCGGTCGTGACCGGAGCCAACGGCACCGGCAAATCGTCGGTGTATCGCGCGTTGCGCCTGCTGGCCGATTGCGGACGCGGCGAAGTCATCGGCTCGCTGGCACGCGAGGGCGGCTTGGAATCGGTGCTGTGGGCCGGGCCGGAACAACTCGGCGGGGCGCGACGGGAGGGCAAGGCCCAGGGCACCGCCCGCACCCGGCCGCTGTCGCTCGAACTCGGTTTCGCCGCAGACGATTTCGGCTATCTTGTCGATCTCGGGATACCGCAGATGGCGGGCTATCGTTCGGCATTCTCGCGCGATCCGGAGATCAAACGAGAGGCGTTGTTCGTCGGCCCGGTACTGCGGCGCGCCACCACACTGGTGCGCCGAACCCGTGACTACGCGGAAGTCAGCGCGCGATTCCGGATTCGACGAGCTGTGCCGGACGCTGCCGCCCTACCGCAGCGTGCTCACCGAATACGCTCACCCGCAAGCACTTCCGGAGCTCGCGGCGGTGCGGGAACGGCTGCGCGGGTGGCGGTTCTACGACGGCTTCCGGGTCGATGCCGCCGCCCCCGCCCGGCTACCACAAGTCGGCACCCGCACTCCGGTGCTCTCCGACGACGGCAGGGACCTGGCCGCGGCGATCCAGACGATCATCGAAGCAGGATTCGACGACTTGACCCGGATCGTCGCCGACGCTTTCGACGGCGCCACCCTCGCCGTCGACGTCACCAATGGCCTGTTCGATCTCCAACTGCAGCAGCGCGGCATGCTGCGGCCCCTGCGCGCGGCCGAATTATCTGACGGCACACTGCGATTCCTGTTGTGGGCGGCTGCATTACTCAGCCCGCAACGCCCGTCGCTGATGGTGCTCAACGAACCGGAGACCTCGTTGCACCCGAGCCTCGTCGGCCCGCTGGCCGCACTGATCCGCGTCGCGGCCGAGCACACCCAGGTGGTGGTGGTCACCCATTCCGGTCCGCTGCGCGAGCATCTCAATCTCGCGGACACGGTCGAGATCGAGCTGTACAAGGATTTCGGCGAGACCCGGATCACCGGGCAGAGTTTGCTGACGACCCCGCCGTGGGACTGGGGCAAACGCTGACCTCAGCGGGCGTCCGCCTCGAATTGCGTGCAAAGTGTGCAGTTTGTGCAAATATGTGGGTATGGCGAATCACCTGGGTCTGCGCGAGCGTCGCCGCCGCCAGACCAGCGCGGACATCCGCGGAGCCGCCGTGCGCCTGGCCCAAGCACGGGGTTGGGACAAGGTGACCATCGAGGAAATCTGTGTCCAGGCAGGTATTTCGACCCGCACGTTCTTCAATTACTTCCCGAACAAAGAAGCGGCCATCGCGTACGGCCCGTCGGACCTGCCGGCCGAACTGGCCGAGGAGTTCGTCGCCGCCGGGCCCGCGCCGTATTCGGTGGTGCTGGCGGAACTGATCACGCTGGCCGCACACCATCTGCGCGACCTGCCCCCGCAGCGGGAGCAGGCCGTGTGCATGCTTGACCTGGCCCAAACCACCCCTGCGGTGCTGGCTGCGTTCTTGGCCGAGCTGGAGCGCTTCCAGACGCAATTGACCGACATCGTCGCCAAACGCCAAGGGATGCCGGCCGACGACGAAATACCGTCGCTGATCTCAGCGTTGGCGTTGACGGCCGTGCGTTCGGGCATCGAGCGCTGGTCCAGTGGCGAACCCGAGGACGCCGACGACACGCCGATGCCCTACGTCGAGCGGGCTGCCGCGCTGGTCAACAGCATTTTCACCAAGTGACGGGCGTGACCGAAAACACATAAACTTGCATGATCTGCAAAAATTGCAGAGTATGTATCCATGGTCCGGCGGCGGAACTCGACTTCGCCTCGGTTAAACGAGACTCCCGCCCGTTTCACGTCGGGCCTTTTTGGGCTGCAGTGGGTAACGGCTAGCCAATCGGCGTCCGAACATCTTGCAGCGCAATGCAACCCGAAGCGGCAGAGGGGAACCGGACGGCTTAGCCGGGAAGGGATCGCGTAGGTGCAGATGGCAAAGATGGTGCGTAACGCCTGGTTGCCGCTGCTGATCGTGGCCGTGGTGGCGATCGGCGGATTCACCGTGCACCGGGTCAAGTCGTTCTTCACCGCGGAGAATGCGGAGACGTTGACCAGCCCGAAGGTGGACGACTCAAAGCCGTTCAAGCCGAAGGTGGTCAAGTACGAGATCTTCGGCTCGGCTGCCCACGCCAACGTGAACTACCTGGATCTCAGTGCGGAGCCCCGGCGCCTCGACGACGCGCCGCTGCCGTGGACCTTGGTCCTGAGCACCACCGCCCCGTCAGTGTTCCCCAACATCTCAGCGCAGAGCGACGGCGACTACCTCGGCTGCCGCATCACCGTCGACGACGAAATTAAGGACGAGAAAATTTCCAACGGCGTGCACGCCCTGACCTCCTGCCTGGTGAAATCGGCATGAGCACGACCCTCGAAGACACCCGGCCAGACAACGCCGACACCGCCCCCATACCCAAACACGCAGCGCGCGCTGCCATCCCGCGTTTCCTGCGCAAATTCGCGATCCCCGTCATCATCGGCTGGATCGCGCTGATCGCGGTGCTCAACACCGTGGTCCCGCAGCTCGACGAGGTCGGCAAGATGCGCTCGGTCTCGATGAGCCCCGACGACGCGCAATCGGTGATCGCGACCAAGCGCGTCGGCGAGGTGTTCAAGGAGTACACGTCCAACAGCTCGGTGATGATCGTGCTGGAGGGCCAGAACCCGCTCGGCGCCGACGCGCACGCCTACTACGACCAGATCGTCAGGAAGCTCGAGTCCGACAAGCAGCACGTTGAGCACGTTCAGGACTTCTGGAGCGACCCACTGACCGGGGCCGGCGCGCAGAGCAACGACGGCAAGGCCGCCTACGTGCAGGTCTATCTCGTCGGAAACATGGGCGAGACAAAGGCCAACGACTCGGTCGAGGCCGTCCAGAACATCGTGAAAGGCACCACGCCTCCCAACGGGGTCAAGGCCTACGTCACCGGACCCTCGGCCCTGGAAGCCGACCAGCACCTGGCCGGTGACCGCAGCCTGCAACTGATCACGGCCGCCACCTTCGTGGTGATCATCGCGATGCTGCTGATGGTCTACCGGTCGATCGTCACGGTGCTGCTCACGCTGGGCATGGTGGTGTTCGAGCTGGCCGCTGCCCGTGGCTTCGTCGCCTTCCTCGGCTACCACCAGATCATCGGACTCTCCACGTTCGCCACGAATCTGTTGGTCACGTTGGCCATTGCGGCCGCAACCGACTACGCGATCTTCCTGATCGGCCGATATCAGGAAGCCAGAGCCGTCGGCGAATCGCGAGAAGACGCCTACTACACCATGTTCCACGGCACCGCACACGTCGTGCTCGGGTCCGGAATGACCATCGCCGGCGCAACATTCTGCCTGCACTTCACCAACCTGCCCTACTTCCAGACGCTGGGCGTCCCGTTGGCCATCGGCATGGTCGTGGTGGTGCTCGCGGCCTTGACGCTTGGCCCCGCGGTCATTTCGGTGGCCTCCCGCTTCCGCCAGATACTCGAGCCTAAGCGGGCGCAGCGAATTCGCGGCTGGCGCAAGGTCGGTGCCGCCGTCGTCCGCTGGCCCGGCCCGATCCTGGTCATGACGATCGGGATCGCACTCGTCGGCCTGCTCACGCTGCCCGGGTACCGGACCAACTACAACGACCGCAACTATCTGCCCGCCGATCTGCCGGCCAACTCCGGCTACGCGGCCGCCGACCGGCACTTCTCCAAAGCGCGGATGAACCCCGAACTGCTGATGATCGAAAGTGACCACGATCTGCGGAATTCCGCCGACTTCCTGGTCATCGACAAGATCGCCAAGGCCATCTTCCGGGTGCCCGGGATCAGTCGGGTGCAGGCCATCACCCGGCCCGAGGGCAAGCCGATCGAGCACACGTCGATCCCTTTCCAGATCAGCATGCAGGGCGTCACCCAGCAGATGACGCAGAAGTACCAGGAAGATCAGATCGCCGACATGCTGCACCAGTCCGACGAGATGCAGACGACCATCAACAGCATGGAGCAGATGCAGAGCATCACCCAGCAGATGGCCAACGACATGCATGTGATGGTCGGCAAGATGCACGCCATGACGATCGATGTCGCCGAATTGCGGGACCACATGGCCGATTTCGAAGACTTCTTCCGGCCGATCCGCTCCTACTTCTACTGGGAGAAGCACTGCTACGACATTCCGGTGTGCTTTTCGTTGCGGTCGGTGTTTGACGCCCTCGACGGCATCGACACGATGACCGACGACATCCAGAGCCTGCTGCCCGTGATGGATCACCTCGACACGCTGATGCCGAAGATGGTTGCGCTGATGCCCGAGATGATCCAGAACATGAAGAACATGAAAACCATGATGCTGACCATGTATTCGACCCAGAAGGGTCTGCTGGAACAGCAGCAGCGTGCGCAGCGCGACTCCTCCGCCATGGGTCGGGCTTTCGACGCGTCCAGGAACGACGACTCGTTCTACCTGCCGCCCGAGACGTTCGACAACCCCGAGTTCAAGAAGGGTATGAAGAACTTCATCTCCCCCGACGGCCACGCCGTGCGCTTCATCATCAGCCATGACGGCGATCCGATGTCCGCAGAAGGCATTTCGCATATCGACGCGATCAAGAAGGCCACCTACGAATCGCTCAAGGGCACGCCCATGGAGGGCTCCAAGATCCTCCTCGGCGGCACCGCGGCCACCTTCAAGGACATGCAGGACGGCAGCAACTACGACCTGCTGATCGCCGGAATCGCCTCGCATGTGCCTGATTTTCATCATCATGCTGATCCTCACCCGAAGCGTGGTGGCCTCGGCGGTCATCGTGGGCACCGTATTGCTTTCTCTAGGCGCGTCTTTCGGGCTCTCGGTGCTCATCTGGCAACACCTGATAGGCATCGAACTGCACTGGATGGTGCTGGCGATGTCGGTCATCATCCTGCTGGCGGTCGGTGCCGACTACAACCTGCTGCTGGTGTCCCGGTTCAAGGAGGAGATCCACGCCGGCCTGAACACCGGCATCATCCGGGCCATGGGCGGCACCGGGTCGGTGGTCACCTCGGCGGGACTGGTGTTCGCCTTCACGATGATGACGATGGCGGTCAGCGAGCTCATCGTGATCGGACAGGTGGGTACCACCATCGGTCTGGGTTTGCTGTTCGACACCCTGATCGTCCGATCACTGATGACGCCCTCGATCGCCGCCCTGCTGGGTAAGTGGTTCTGGTGGCCGCAACGCGTCCGTCAGCGCCCGGTCCCCTCCCCCTGGCCCACACCGAGCCAGGATGCAGCCAAGAAGGAATCGCTGACCTCGGTCTGACGGTCCGCACGCCGAGTGTAAATACCGCGACACTTCGTCGGCGCGTCGTGCGATTCACGCTCGACGGGTTCGCCTAACGCGACAGCGCTTAGCTCACGACGTCGAAGACGGCCGCGGCTGACGTGACCGCCTTGTCGGCATTGCCCTCGTCGTGCAACAACATGCGCACCCCGACCCGTCCCGCGCCCCCGACATGAGCCGAGCCCTCCACCCGGAAGGGGCCCACCTTGCCGCGTGCCATGAACATCACATGCCAGCTGATGACCTGCAGCCGGCGCGTCCCGGCGACCTGGGCGGCAAGATCGGTCGCCGCGGTCTCCAGCACGACGTGTTGCGGCCCGATGTGTAGGGCCGCGTCGGGTGAGGCGTATTCGGCGCTCAGCGCGGGCAGCACCCAGTGCCCGTCATCGCGCTTGGCCGCCCCGAAGGCGGCCCACAACGGCGGCAGATCGGGCGAATCCTGGATTACCAGCTCTGTGCCCGAAACATCCATCCGGTCAAGACCTTCCGGCGGGATGCCGATGATCGCGCCCTGCCCCTCGTTGAAGGCGATCACCCGATCCGGATTGTCGGCATCGACGATCTTGCACCGCCCGTAGCCCATCGTGCGACCCTGGTGGACGATCCCGGAATCTACGATCTCGATCCGGGTGACGTCGTAGCCGGGGTCGATGATCTGCACCGAGGCGATGACCGGGTTAGGCACCGCCACCATGTCGGTCTGACAGCCCTCCGGCGATGAGATGGCAAGTGGCGCAACCATGATTCCGCCGGCCTCGTTGCGCATGTCGCGGCGGATGGTGACGGTGTTGTCAACCTCGCCGAGGTTCATTGACGAGTGGTTGCGCCCGATGTAGCGGTAACTGAGCAGGCCCGTCCAACGGCGGTGCAACTCATCCCGGTAGGCATCGGCATCGCCGAGCAACTCGCGGATGTCTCGCGGTTGGCCACTCATTTTCCGGCCTTCTTTGACACGTTCTGCTTCACGGCATCTTGGACGAGCGCCTTCAGCGCTAAATCGTCGATCTTGTCGCCCTCGCGGAAATCGATTGCGCGACGGGTGTTTCCGTCCAAACTGGCATTGAACAGGCCGGCCGGGTCCTGCAGCGCGGCGCCCTTGGCGAAGGTCACCTTCACCACGTCCTTGTAGGTCTCGCCGGTGCAGATCATTCCGTCGTGGTACCACACCGGGACACCCCGCCATTTCCACTCTTCGACGACGTCCGGGTCGGCTTGCTTGATCAGCTTCCGGAGGTGCGCGAGCGTCTCGCCACGCCAGTCCCCGAGTTCCGCGATACGCGCGTCGATCATCTTCGACGGTGAATCGGCCATGATCGCCCCCATCGGCATCGCGATACAGTTTCGGGCCTGATTGTAACGTCGATAGTGCTATACAAGGGACCATGGGACAACCCTCGGGGGACGCGCGGACGGTATTCACCTTCTGCCGCTACTGCCTGGCCTCGTGCGGCATCGAGGTCACCGTCGAGGACAACCGGGTGCGCAAGATCTCAGCAGACAAGCAGAACCCGCACAGCTGGCAGGACTTCTGCGCGAAGGGCCGCAACGCTGCCCAACTCGTCGAGCATCCGCGCCGGATCCTCACTCCCCTGCGGCGGGAGGGTGATCGGTATGTGGAATCGACTTGGGACGAAGCCATTTCGGATATCGCCGCGCGGATGACGGCGTTGATCGACGCCGACGGCCCCGATGCTATCGGCGCCTATTACGGCAACCCGGCCGGATACTCGTCGTCGAATCTGATGTTCATGAACGGTTGGCTGGACGCGGTGGGCACCCAGAACCGTTACGCAGTGGGCTCCGTCGACCAGAACGCGGTACACGTCGTGGCGGAGGCGATGTACGGGTCGTCGATCATGGTGCCCGTCTCCGACATCAATGATTGCGATTACTTTGTCCTGGTCGGCGCCAATCCCGCGGTCAGCGCCTGGAACTGGCTGGAAAGCGCACCCGGCGGTTGGCAGCGTGCGCTGGCCCGGCAACGACAGGGCGCCAAGATCGTCGTCGTTGATCCGCTGCGTACCGAATCCGCCGACAAAGCCGACGTCCACATCGCGGTGCGTCCGGGGCAAGACTGGGCACTGCTGCTGGCGATGGTCAAGGTCATTCTCGACGAACGCCTCGAACACCGAACCGACTGTGCGCAACTGACCACCGGCATGCCGGCCCTGCGGGCGCTGGTCGCCGAAGCCGAACTGGACGACCTGGCCGACCGGTGCGATGTGCCGCGCCGGCAAATCGAATCCGTCGCAAGTGAATTCGCGACCGCGCGAGGCGCCATGGTGGTGACACGAACCGGCGTCTCACTGCACCTGTCCGGCACCGTGGGTGAATGGCTCGGCCAGGTGCTCAACGTCATCACGGGCCGCATGGACCGCCCCGGCGGTCGGCGCTTCGAACCCGGCTATCTCGACGCGTTGAAGCTGGCCGCCGCCATTAAGCCATCCGATCACCGCAGCCGGCTGACCGGCCGTCCGATGGTGGCCGGCGCCCACGCGTTGAGTGAACTGCCCGCCCAGATCACCACCCCCGGCCCCGGACAGATCCGTGCCCTGGTGATCAATGCCGGCAACCCCGTGATCTCGGGTCCCGACGGGGCTGCCCTGGACCACGCCCTGGCACAGCTCGACCTGCTGGTGGCCATCGACATGGTCCAGCGTGAGAGCCACCGCCATGCGCACTGGCTGCTGCCCGCGGTGCACTGGCTCGAACGCGATGACCTGCTCGCGCTGACCAGCAATCTGCACGACGAACCGTATCTGCAATACGGGGTGCGCGCGGTCGAGCCGCCCCCGGCGGCGCGCGAGGGCTGGCGGATTTTCGTCGACCTGACACTGGCCATGGACGTCCCGCTCTTCGGCGTCAAGGGCCTCAATGCGTTCATCAAGGCCAGCCGACGGCTGGCCGGAATCACCCACCGCCCTGCACTGGCCTTCTCGCCGCGCTGGATCAACCGGCTGATCATCGCCATGTCACGAAAAGTCAACGGCCGCAAGCTGAAATGGCGCGATGTGGTAGCCAATGAGCACGGTATGGTGCTCGGCCCGCGGGAATACGGCCACTTCGCCGCCGCGCTGCGCACCCCCGACAAGCGGGTGCATATCGCGCCCGCCGCCCTGGTCGCCCGCGCCCGCGAATTGCTCGCCGCACCGCCGCCCGAGGCACCTGCCGGCTACCCGTTCCAACTCGGCAACCGCCGCCACCGCCATTCGATGAACTCGTTTCTCAACGAGTTGCCCGACCTGCACCCCGGCGGCAAAGGCAGCGTCGTGCTCATCCACCCCTCCGACGCGGCCGATCTCGGCATCGGCGACGGCGACCTGGTGCGGGTGCACTCCCCCGCCGGCGCGGTCCAGGTGCGGGCATCGCTGAGCGACCGGCCCCGCCGCGGGCTGGTCGTCATGAATCACGGCTGGGGGTCGCGGGTCTTCGACCCGCAGGGTGCAGCGGCGCCACAGTCCTTCGGGGTGAACCGCAACCTACTGATCAACGGCGAACCCGTTGATCCGCTGTCCCAGACTCCGGCGATGAGTTCCAGCTATGTGGCGGTCGAGCTGCTCTCCGGTGAGACCCCGACCGACATCACCGAGAGCCGACACCCATCCGGTCCGGTGCGCCAGGCGTGATCGACGCCGGTGACCACCGCGGTGTCGCCGGCGTCCAGCGGGTGCGCCCCGTCGTCCAGGATCAATTCCACCGAACCGGACAGCACGAGATCGAGATCCACGGTGTCGGTGTGGTGCATCGAAAACGCCACGCCCGGACCGTAATCGATCATCTTCCAGTTGATCGTGCCCGGCGGAACCCCCAAGTCCAGGGTGTCGGCACCGCGTCCCCCGTGGGAAATCGCGGGAGCCGACGGGGTGGCATAGAGCACCGAGAACAGGATCCCCTCAAAACCCGGGAAGCCATCCAGCGTGACCGGGCCGTCCTGCACCGCGCACGACCGCCCGGCGGCGTCGACGCCGGTGATCAGCAGGCGCCCGCCGCCCGCGGATCGAGGCGCTGCGGCCCCTTCCGGAAGTGAAACCAAGCTGCGCGCCGACTCCTCGGTCATGTCATGACTCTAAACGTCCAGTCGGCAGGCGCAGGACGCACGGATCGGCACGTCGGCACGCGCAGCCGCCAGCGCAAGCTGCTGGCCGATGATCACCGCCTCAGCGGTACGCCCGAGCCGCTGCAGACACTCGTGATAGCCGTGCAGGCTCCACACGTTGCCCGGGTGCTGACAACAGCGCGCCAACGTGGGGTCCAGGCCCAGGTCGGCGGCGTACACGGCGGCCGCCTCTTCGACGTGGCCCTGTTCGAGCAGAAGCGCTCCGTAGGCGTGCCGGGTGGGTTGCATCCAGCCCCACGGCTCGTCGTAGGGCAGCGCGTCGTCGAGTTCGACCGCGCGCCGCAGGTGCCCGAAGGCCTCGTCGAAAAGCCCTTCACGGTAAGCGATTTCACCGTCGAGCATGGCGGCGGCCACCTTGAGGATGTCGCGGCTGGTGTTGTTGAACAGATAGCGGGATTCCGGGATTCGCGCGTAGGCATCGGCGAACGCGGCGCGCTCGGCGTGCGCCCGGGACAGTTGCCCGGTTGCCGCGAAGGCGACGCCGCGCGCGTAGTGCAGGGTCGTCGCGGTGGTGCAGTACAGGTCGCGGTCGGCTGGCAGTGGTTGCGCGATCAGTTCGTCCCACCGGCCGAATCGCACCAGCACGTGGGTTCGCAACGGTACGAACGCCTCCAGCCAGTCGGCCATCGGCGGGGACTCAATGGTCAGCAACTCGGGCGTCAGCTGACCGGCCAGCTCGTCGGCGGCCAGGAAGGCGATCTGCGATTGTCCTTGAAACATCGCCGAGTACACGATGAAGTGCAGATCATGCGCACGATAGAGCGAGTAGAAGTTCAGCGGGCCCTCGCGCTCGACGAAGCGTCGATCCGCTTGTACCGCAGCGCGATTGGCCTCGACCGAGCTGCGGTAGTCGCCGCACAGCACGTCGATGTGGCTCGGCATGTGTTGCAGGTGTCCTGCGTCGGGCACCAAGCCGCGCAGCAGGTCCGCCACCGGTAGGGCTGCCTCCGGAGCCGCGGACATCTCCATGGTGTGCAGGTACAGGTGCAGGATTCCCGGGTGGGTACGACCCTGCGGCCGGGCCAGCGCATCCTCGAGGATCCGCCGGGCTTCCAGTACCCGCGAGCCCTCGGCGGGCTCGCCGGTGGCGGTGTCCCACAGGGCCCATGCCGTGACGTTGATCAGCGCGTCGGCGGCCAGGGCTTGTACGTCGACATCGTCGGGATGGGCCACGGCCAGTGCCGTCATCGCGTCGGCGTAGGCAAATCGCCCGGCATCCAGGTCGTCGGAGGGAAAGCGGGCTTGCAGAGCGGCGATCAGGCCTTGCTCGACGGCGCTGGCCCGGCTTTGGCCGGCCGACGGCGAGTTCGGCACGGGCGCGTGACAGCGAGGACGCCAGGTCGATGGGGTCGAACGCCTCCCATGCCTTGTTGTAGTTGGGCCCAACCGAGTAGGCGATTCCCCACCGCGCGATGGCCAGATCGGGGTCATGATCGAGGGCGCGCTCGAAGCAGCGGACCGCCTCTTCGTGGTTGAACGCATATGCCCACACCAGGCCGCGGTCGAACCAGATCTGTGCTCGCGGGGCAATGGTTTCGATCCGGCGGTGGTAGCTGCCGAGGTCGAAGTACCGCTGCTCGGAGGTCACGGGATGGTGAGTGCGATCTTGCCGACATGTTCGCCGGCCCGCATCACCCGCAGGGCCTCGTCGAGGTCTTCCCAGCCGAAGACGTGGCTGATGTGGGGTTTGATTCCGGAGGTCGCGATCACCTCGCACACTTCCCGGTGAGCGCGCACACTGCCGACGGTGATCCCGATGATGCGCAGGTTGTTCAGCATCACCTCGGCGACCGCGATGGGCGTCATGTCGAATCCGCTGAGCACGCCGATCACCGCGATCGTGCCGCCCATCCGCGTCGAATGCAGCGACTGCGCCAACGTGGCGGGTCCACCCAGTTCGACGACCAGGTGGGCGCCGCGCCCGCCGGTGAGCCGCTTCACCTCCGCGTCCCATCCCGGGGTGGTGCGGTAGTTGATGAGATGCGTTGCGCCCAAGTCAGATCCGACTTTGAGCTTGTCGTCCGAGGATGACGTCAGGATGGTGGTGGCGCCCAGCGCCTGGGCCAGTTGCACGGCGAAGAGCGAAACCCCACCGGTGCCCTGCGTCACCACCACGTCGCCTGGACCGATATCGGCCTCCTTCAGGGCGGCCCATGCCGTCACTGCGGCGCACGGAATCGTGGCGGCCTCGACGTCGCTGAGGTGCTCGGGTGTGCGGACCAGACCGGTGGCATCGGCGACGCGGTATTGCTGCAGCCATCCGTCGCAGGTGTCGCCCGGCAGGTCGCGCTTGCCTTCCGGCGTCGGCGGGCCGTCCTGCCAGCCCGGGTTGAAAGCGCCCATCACGCGCTGCCCGACGCGCAAATCCTGCACGTCCGGGCCGACGGCGACCACCTCGCCCGCTCCGTCGCTCATCGGCACCCGTGGCCAGGGCCCGGGTAGCAGGCCCATCAGGTTGACGTTGTCGTGGAAGTTCAGGCTCGAGGCGTTGACCTTGACCAACACCTGTCCCGGTCCGGGTTCGTCAACGGGTCGTTCCACGGCCACCGGTGCTATGCCGGGTCCGTTCATCACCATGGCCTGCTGACGGTCGGGGCTGCTCATGTGCCGACTACCTCCTCGTCGATTCGGTTGCGCCGCCGATCCGCTCGACGATAATCCGCCGCGCGGCACGGCCTTCCGGGGTGGGAGTCAGCGGATACACATGCAGCAGTCCCGGCGCCTCGTGATAATCGATGTCCACGCCCGCGGCCGCGGCCTTTTCGGCCAGCAATCGCGCGTCGGGATTCAAAATGTCCCGGGTGCCGCTGAATACGGTCAACGGGCCCAGGCCGGTCAGGTCGGCGGCAAGTGGGCTGACCCGCGGATCGTCGACCGGTAGGTCCCCCCGCCAGCGGTCAGCGAAGACCTGCAGCGCGTCGCGCCCTAACCACGGGTCCGTCGACTCGACCGATGCGATGGCCGGGTTGCGCAGCGACAGGTCCAGTACAGGCGAGATCAGCACCGTCCCGGGGAGCGCCACGCCATGCTCGTCGCGCAGCGACAGCGCCGCCGACAACGCGATCTGACCGCCGGCGGAGTCACCCGCCAGACACACATCGGCGTGCCGAGCCGCCATCTCGACGATCTGGGGTACGACGTCGGCGGCGCTGGCGGACGGCAGCAGCGGATAAATCGGAACGATCACCGTAGCGCGTGCCTGGTGCGCGATCTGCGCCACCAATTGCCAATGCTGACTGGTGATTTCATTAACCCAGGCACCACCATGCAGATAAATCACGGTGAGTTCGGGCGTTGAGGCGGGCGGTGTCAACGTATAGATCGGCCAGCTCGAACGATGATGCAAGGTGATGTCCACCCTGGGCCGCAACCGCGGCGGCGGCCCGAATGGTTGTGGGTGCGCAGCGCGCCGTTCCAGGTGCGCCAGGGCGGTTTCCGCGCTGGCGTACGGTCGATGCCTACCCGTCAGGCGAAGCAGTGCGGGCATGGCCCGGCTTCTCCAGCTGGTCATTTGGTCGACCCTATCTCGGGCAGCGGTTCCCACTCCGCTGCCACTGACCCAGTCCAGCGTGGCGGGCGGCGTTGCAGAAACGCCTCGACACCTTCGCGTGCATCCGCGCTGCCCATCACCCGGTGATGCAGCCGCGTTTCCAGGTCGGCGACCTGGCGTGGCGTGTAGCCCTTGCTCATGGTGTCCCAGAGCAGTCGTTTGCTCAGTGCCGCCGACATCGGCGCTACGTTGACGGCAATGTCGCGCGCGATCCTCATCGCATGGTCAAGCACCTGCGGTCCGGGCAACGTACGGGAGGCAATTCCCAGGGTGACGGCCTCGGACCCGTCAAAAGTACGGCCCGTCAGCAGCAATTCCGCCGCAACGGCTCCGCCCACCAGATGCGGCAACGTCCAATGCGACATGCAGTCCGGGATGACGCCCCTTCGGACCTGCGCCACAGCATATTTGGCATCCTCGGCCATGATCCGGATGTCGGCCTGCAGCGCGATGGTCAGTCCGATCCCGATGGCATGGCCGTTGACCGCCGCGATCACCGGGGTGCGCAGTTCGAACGCCGCGGGATCGGTCGGTGAAGCGGTGAAGGCCTCGCCAGACGGCGCATCGAAAGGGCTTGCCTGCGCGGCGAAGTCGGCTCCTGCGCAGAAAGCGGTGCCAGCCCCGGTGAGCACGATCGCCCGTACCTGATCGTCGTCGTCACACTCCCGGTAAGCCCGGTTGAGCAACGTGCCCATCTGCGCGGTGTAAGCATTGCGCCGCTCCGGCCGGTTGAGGGTCAGCAGCGCGACGCCATCGGCGATCGACACGGTGAGATCGGCTCCCATCTCAGCAAACTTACCGGCTGGGTGGCTGAATACTCAGCCTTTGCCAGGCACTATCGTGGGCGCATGAAAGAGCACGCCCGATGAGTGTCCACAGTTTGGACACCGACTATCTCGTCATTGGCGCGGGCGCCATGGGGATGGCGTTCACCGATACGGTCATCACCGAATCCGAGGCGCGCGTCGTTATCGTCGACCGGGCACATCAGCCGGGTGGACACTGGACCACCGCGTATCCGTTCGTGCGGCTGCACCAACCGTCGGCGTACTACGGCGTCAATTCGAGGCCTCTGGGTAACAACACCATTGACATCGTGGGTTGGAATCAGGGGCTGAACGAACTGGCCCCCGTCGGCGAGGTGTGTGCCTATTTCGACGCGGTCATGCAGCAGCAGTTCCTGCCCACGGAACGCGTCGAGTACTTCCCGATGTCGGAGTACCTCGGAGACGGCCGGTTCCGCACCCTGGCCGGCGCCGAGTACGTCGTCAACGTCCGGCAGCGCATCGTCGACGCCACCTATCTGCGTGCCATCGTGCCGTCCATGCGACCGGCGCCCTACGCCGTCGCACCGGGCGTCGACTGCGTTCCCCCGAACGAATTGCCGAAGTTCGGCGCGCGAGACCGGTACGTGATCGTCGGCGCCGGTAAGACCGGCATGGATGTGTGCCTGTGGTTGCTGCGACACGGCGTCGACGCCGACCGGCTGACCTGGATCAAGCCGCGCGATTCCTGGCTGATGGACCGGGCAACGCTGCAGCCGGGTCCGTCGTTCATCAAGCGGTTCCGCGACAACTACGGCGCCACCCTCGAGGCGATCGAGGCCGCCACATCGATCGAGGACCTGTTCGACCGGCTGGAAGCGGCCGGCACGTTGCTTCGTCTCGACCGCTCGGTCCGTCCGCGGATGTACCGATGCGCGACGGTGTCGCAACCCGAGTTCGAGCAACTGCGCCGCATCGAAGACGTGGTCAGGATGGGTCATGTTCAGCGCATCGAGCCCACCGCCATCGTGCTGGACGAGGGGTCCGTCACCTCCTCGCCGTCGGCCCTGTACATCGACTGCACCGCCGACGGGGCGCCCGAACGCCCCGCGACGCCGGTCTTCGACGGCGGCCGGCTGACCCTGCAGGCGGTGCGCGGCTGTCAGCAGGTGTTCAGCGCCGCGTTCATCGCGCACGTCGAGTTCGCCTACGACGGGGATGTGGTGAAAAATGAACTCTGCAAACCGATTCCGCACCCGGATCGCGATGTCGACTGGCTGCGCTTGACCCACTCGGACCTGCGGAATTTTGCGCGGTGGCTCGACGATCCGGACCTGACCGATTGGCTTGGTTCGGCGCGGTTGAATCTGCTCGCCGAGTTGCTGCCGTCGCTATCGCACAAGCCGCGGGTGCGCGACCGGGTGGTGTCGATGTTCCAGAAGAAGCTGGACACGGCCAGCGAGCAGCTGGAAAAGCTGCTCAGTGACGCTTAGAAGGAGAAACCGTGCCCCACAACCCCGAGGTCGATGCACCGCTCGTCGCTGTTCCTGACGAGGGCTATGTCTACCAAACCGGTTGGCGGCTGGCCACATCGGATATCGACGAGCACCGCAGACTGCGGCTGGACGGTGTCGCCCGCTACATCCAGGAGGTGGGAGCCGAGCATTTAGCCGATGCGGGGTTGGCCGAGGTTCATCCGCACTGGATTGTCTTGCGCACCGTGATCGACGTGCTGGAACCGATTGAAATCCCCAGTGAAATAACCTTTCGCCGCTGGTGCGCGGGCGCTGTCCAGTAGGTGGTGCGACATGCGGGTGCAACTCGAGGGCGACCGGGGTGGACGCATCGAGACTCAAGGCTTCTGGATCTGCATGAACAAGGACACCTTGACGCCCTCCCGGCTCACCGACTACTGCGTCGAACGTTTCGGCAGCACCACCGACAACCACCGGCTCAAGTGGCGGCCGTGGGTCACCGAACACGTGCAAGCCGGTACCGATACGCCATTTCCACTGCGCCGCACCGATATCGACCTTTTCGAGCATGTCAACAACACCATCTACTGGCATGGTGTGCACGAAATTCTGGCGCAATTCCCCGAACTGGAGAACAACCCGTACCGAGCTGTACTGGAATACCGCAGCCCTATCAAATACGGCGAACCGTTGACCATCCGTTCCGAACTCAGCGGCGATGCGCTACGCATCGATTTCACGGTCGGAGAGGACGTGCGCGCGGCGGCCCTGGTCCGCAAGATCTAGTCGCGGTCAATCCATTTCAGCTGCGCCGCACTGTGGTGCTCGCCTGCCGCCGGCGTGAGGCCGTCGAGTCTGGCGACCTGCTCGGCGGACAGTTGAACGCTGTCGGCGCCGACGTTCTCCTCAAGGCGCGCAACGTGCTTGGTCCCGGGTATCGGAACGATGTCGGGTCCTTTCGCCAACAACCAGGCCAAGGCAACCTGCGCCGGCGTGGCGCCGACCTCGCCCGCGATGCCACGTAGCTCATCGGCGCTGCGCAGGTTGTGCGGGAAGTTCTCGGCGGCGAAGCGGGGATTCGTCATGCGGTAGTCGGTGTCGGGAATGCCTTCGGTGGACCGTATCGCCCCGGTGAGAAAGCCCCGGCCCAGCGGCGAGTAGGCGACGAACCCGATGCCCAGTTCGCGTAGTACCGGTAGCACCGCTTCTTCGGAATCGCGCGTCCACAGCGAGTATTCGGATTGCACGGCGGTGATCGGGTGCACGGCGTGGGCTCGTCGGACGGTCCGCGCGCCTACCTCGGAAAGACCGATGTGCCGGATTTTGCCGGCGTGGACCAACTCCGAGAGTGCCCCGACCGTGTCCTCGATGGGCGTGTCGCGGTCGAGGCGGTGTTGAAAGTAGAGGTCGATGTGGTCGGTCTCGAGCCGCTGGAGTGAACCGTCAAGAGCGATACGGATATTGGCGGGACTGCTGTCGAGGCCATTGCGGCCGGTATGGGAGATCATGCCGAACTTGCTCGCCAGCACGACCCGATCCCGGCGACCGCGCAACGCGTGCGCGAGCAGCTCTTCGTTGACGTAGGGCCCGTACACCTCGGCGGTGTCGATCAACGTCACGCCGAGGTCGAGGGCGCGGTGAACGGTGCGGATCGACTCGGCGTCGTCACTGCCGGCGCCGGCGTAAGCCACGGACATCCCCATGGCGCCCAGGCCGAGCCGTCCTACTTCCAGGTTGCCGAGCCGCGCTTGTCTCATGAAACCATTGTGCAAGTCGCGAGTACCCTCGCGCTGATGGACCATCGGGATGCCGCTCGGCCGGCGCGTAACGTCGCGGTGGATTTCCTGCGGGCATCAGGGGTGATCCTGATCGTGCTCGGGCATTGGTTGGCGTCGTCGTTGACCTACCACGACGGCCGGTTCGGCCGCCAGAACCCGCTCGTCGATCAGCCCTGGACGCAATGGTTGACGTGGGGCTTCCAGGCGGTTCCGACGTTCTTCATGGTGGCCGGCTACGCGACCGCGGTGTCCTGGGCGCACCGGCGCGGCACGGACGGCTTCTCGCGCCAGAACTGGCTGCGGCACCGGTTGGCGCGAGTCCTGGGTCCGACGGCGGCATACGTCGGAGTGATTTTGGCTGTGGTGGCCGTGCTCAAGGTCACCGGCATGCCCGACTCGGTAGTGCAGTACGCGGGTTGGGCCGTGGCAATGCAATTGTGGTTTCTGGCGGTCTATGTGGTGGTGGTGTCGTTAACACCCATTGCGCTTGTTGCGCAACGTCATTGGGGCCTTTGGGCGCCGGTGGCACTGGCCGTCGGGGCGGTGGTCGTCGACGTCGCCGTTGTGGTGTACCACGTGCCGCACATCGGGCTACTGAACTACCTGTTTTGCTGGGGTGCGTTCTATCAACTCGGAATCGCCTGGCATGCAGGCCAGTTGGCCGGACTGCGCCCAGTCTTGCTGGCCGCGTGCTCGGGGACTGTGCTGGCGCTATTGGTCGGATGGGGGCATTACCCGGTCAGCATGATCGGCGTGCCCGGCCAGCAGGTGCAGAACACGACGCCACCAACGGTGGCGTTGCTCGCCTTCGGTTGCGCGCAGATAGGCATTGGTACGGCGTTGGTTCCAGCCCTCAACCGAGCGCTCCGACCCGCGCGACTGCAGCGGGTGGTGTCGCTTGTCAACAACAATGTGATGGCGCTGTACCTGTGGCACATGGTGCCCGTCGTGCTCGTGGCCGTTGTCGGCTACCCGACCGGGCTGTTTCCGCAGCCCGCAGAAGGAACCGCGGACTGGTGGCTCTTCCGGCTCGAGTGGATTGTCATCCTGATCGTTGTCACCGCCGCCGAGATAGCGCTGTTGTTCTGGGGGCGAAGATTTTTCGGGGCTGCCCTGCCCATGCCCACCGTGCCGATCAGCGAACGCTGGGCCGAACCGATGCTGCTGGCAGGCGCGGCGATGACGGCCTACGCCCTGGCGTGCTTTTCGGCCGACGGCTTCGCCCCCGACGGGCGGTTCCCCTGGGTTCGTGCGCTCGTGTTCGGTGCGGGAGCGGTACTGGTCGCCGTTAGGGCCAGCAGACCATCACCTGGGTGACCTATGCCTCGTCCCAGGGCGTCGCTGGACAAGGCCCGCTGACCTCTAATTCCGTAGAAACCCCAGCACGTCCGCGTTGATCGTGTCGGCGTGCGTGGTGATCATCCCGTGCGGGAAATCCTCGTAGGTTTTCAGAATTCCGTTGCGCAACAACTTGGCCGACAGCGGGCCGGCCGCCTGATACGGCACAATCTGGTCGTCTTCGCTGTGCATCACCAGGACTGGCACGGTGATCTTCTTGAGGTCCTCGGTGAAGTCCGTCTGGGAGAAGGCAACGATCCCGTCATAGTGCGCCTTGGCCCCACCCGTCATCCCCTGGCGCCACCAATTGGCGATGCTCGCTTCCGAAGATTGGATGCCGGGCCGATTGAAACCGTAGAAGGGTCCCGACGGCAACGCCCGGTAGAACTCGGAGCGGTTGGCCGCCAACTGCGCCTGCAGGTCATCGAACACGTCCTTGGGAAGGCCGAGCGGATTGGCCTCGGTCTTGACCATCAGCGGCGGAACCGCGCTGATGAGAACGGCTTTCGCGGCACGGCTTTCGCCATGGCGGGCCAGATAGCGCACCACCTCGCCGCCTCCGGTCGAGTGCCCGATGTGCACGGCGTCGTGCAGATCCAGGTGCTCCACCACCGCGGCCAGGTCGTCGGCATAGTGGTCCATGTCGTGCCCGTCGGCTACTTCGGCCGAGCGCCCATGCCCGCGCCGATCGTGGGCGATCACCCGGTAGCCGTGGCCCGAGGAAGAACAGCAGCTGCGCGTCCCAGTCATCGGACGACAGCGGCCAGCCGTGACTGAACACGATCGGCTGGCCCGACCCCCAGTCTTTGAAGAAGATCTCGACGCCATCGCTGGTGGTGATCGTGGGCATGCCCGACCCTTTCGACGCGCTCATCCGGGGGCCTTGACTATGCCACGGTGCCCATCAACTTGCGACGCTATATTGGGTAGGCTACCCTAACTTTTGACCTTAGGAGGCCGCGCACCGTGACCCCGATGCCTATCGACCCGCATGCCGATCCCGCTCGGCGCGCCTGGTTGCCGTGCCCGAATTGCAACTGGGGCAACGCATGCGGCGAATGTCGCAGCCACCGCAACTGCGGCGCGCATTGGCAGTTTCTGCTCAGCAACCGCGCGACTCGGCTCCACCTGCAGTGCCCGGGTTGCAGCACCTTATGGACGACTGACACCCGCCATCGCCAGCGGGTACTGCCCGACAGCTAGCCTGCGGCGAAATCCGGCAGCGGCCGTTGACAGATGGCGTGCGCGTCTTCGGCGGTAAGCCCGAACAACCGCAGCACGCTTTCCGTTGCCAAGTCGGCGGCCAACGCCCCATCCCGCTCAGGGTCGTTGCGCAACAGTGCGCCGAGGCCCAGCAGCGCACCGCCGGCCATGGCAAGCGAGAATTCCGGGTCGTCGGTGTGGAACCGCCCGGCCTGCGCGGCGGCCTTGATGTCCCGCAGCGCCCGAGGCGCCAGGCCGCGATCCGACCACAGTATTGCGGGACCGTTGGCCAGCAGGATCTCGCTCTCCTGCGGCCGCTGACGGAAGAGCCGGCCGGTGAGCCGGAAGCTGGTCGCGAACGTCTCAGCGGGATCCTCGATCGCTGCGGTCAGCCGGTCCAGCAGTGCTCCGTGCGCGTCCAGCACATCGGCCACCGCGGCCTCGAACAGCTCCTCCTTGCTCTCGAAGTGGTTGTAGAACGATCCCATTCCCACGTCTGCGGCCTGGGTGATCTCCAGGACGGGAACATTGACCTTGCCCTCGGCGATCAATCGCTGCGCCGCTTTGACCAAAGCCGATCGGGTGCGTTGTTTGCGCCGCTCCAGGCGGCTGGAGCCGTCAACTGACGTCGTCACTACAGCAGTATGCCTCAGATTTGAGGAATTCGTCAGAACTCTTGACGGGCGGTCCCGAGGTATGTGACGATTTCGTCAGTACTGATGAGAGACGGTGATGGATGTGATCGAATCCCCGACGGATGCGCACCACGGCTTGCACAGCGAGCACGGCGCCCGGCCCGGCGATCATGCCGGCCGATCCCGGAATCCGGTGATCAAGGTCGCCGACCTCGCCTGGTTGGAATTCGAGAAGCCCGACCTCACCCGTTGTGAGGCATTTGCGCGAGCATTCGGCTTCCAGACCGCGCATCGCGGACCCGACGAGATTGCCTTGCGCGGCACCGACGCAGGAGCGCCGTGTGTGATCGTGCGGCGCGGCCAACGGTCACGATTCACCGGTGTGGCATTTCGCGCCTGCGACGAGGTGGACGTGTTGCGACTGGCCGACAAGTCCGGCGCCGCCGCCCGTCCGCTGCCGGAAGCCATCGGTGGCATGGCGGTCGATCTGCGGGACCCCACCGGTACTCCGGTGCGGGTGGTCGCCGGCCTGCACGAACTGCCGGAGTTACCCGGCCAACAGCCGCCGGTCTTCAACTTCGGGCCGAAAACGTTGCGTACCAACGCCACTCAGCGCCCACCCCGGGTACCGGCACGGGTACAACGGCTGGGCCATCTGGTGCTGCAGTCGACGAAGTATCTCGAGTCGCTGAACTGGTACCTGCACAACCTCGGGATGATCGTCAGCGACTTCCAGTACTTCCCCGGGCAGCGTGAGCGCGGACCGACCATGAGCTTCATCCGGTGCGATCGCGGGTCGACGCCGGCCGATCACCACACGCTGGCGTTGGCGCTGGGTCCGGCCAACCGTTACCTGCATTCGGCTTACCAGGTCAGTGATCTGGATGCGCTGGCCGCCGGCGGCGAATACCTCAGAGAGCGGGGCTATGTCCGGTCGTGGGGAATCGGCAGACACATCCAGGGCAGTCAGATCTTCGATTACTGGCGCGATCCGGACGGTTTTCTCGTCGAACACTTCACCGACGGAGACATGTTCGACAACACCCTGGAACCGGGCTGGGCACCGTTGACCGCTTCGGGCCTGGCCCAGTGGGGACCTCCCGCGAGCCGGGACTTTCTGGGCACCGACGCGAAATCAGCTCGCCACGAAGTGGTTTCCATGATCGGCGCGCTCCGTCAAAGCAATGAGTTCGACTTCAACCGCCTGATCGGCCTACTGAAAGTGCCTACCGCATGACCATTTCCGTGCTACACACCAGGGACGGCTGGTGGGTCGAGACTGCCGCCGGCGCCGCCAGGATCGACACCACGGCGACCAGCACCGGGCAACTGCTGTCCGATCGCGCCGCAATCGAAGCCGCAGTCGAAACCACCGATACCGTCCCCGTCGAGACGCTGGATCTCATCTCGCCGGTGACCAGGCCGTGCCGGGTAGTCGCCCAGATGACCAACTTCGAATCGCACGTCAAGGACGCGGGCATGGACCCGGCGTCGATTCCGCTGACCTTCTTCCGCAAGGCATCCGCCTCGATCTGTGGGCCGTTCGCCGACATCGTCAAGCCCACGCATGTCCAGTTGCTCGACTATGAGGTGGAGATCGGGCTGGTGATCGGGCGCCCGATCGCGGTCGGCACCAGCATTTCCGACGCCAATCTTGCCGACTTCATCGCCGGTCTGGTCGTCACCAATGACGTGTCGGCGCGCGACATCCAGCTGCCGCAGACCCAGTTCTACGAAGCCAAGTCCTATCCGACGTTCACGCCGGCCGGCCCGAGGTTGGTGCTGGTCAACGCCGATGAGCTGAGGCGCTTCAGCGACCTGCGACTGCGACTGCGGGTCAACGGTGAGGAGCGTCAGAACGCGCTCGTCGAGGGCGACATGCTGTACCGGCCGCTCCAGGCACTGCAGTCGCTCACCCAGTTCCAGGAGTTGGCCCCGGGTGACCTGATACTCACCGGAACACCGGTCGGCACGGCGCTGAGCGCCCCGTCAAAGCCGGTGGAAATCATCGGGAACCTGTTGCCACCGGCCGTCAAATGGAAAGCCTTCTTCAAGCGCCAATCCAGCAATCCGAAGTATCTGCAGGACGGTGACATCGTCGAAGCATCGGTAGCCACCGATGACGGGGCCATCGATCTGGGAACCCAGCGCAATCCCGTGCGATACGCATGAGCGCCAAGGTGATTCGGCGCGTCCCGGTCGTGATCGTGGGGGCCGGACCGACCGGCATCACCGCCGCCACGCTGCTGGCGCAGTACGGAGTGAAGAGTCTGATTCTGGAGCGCTGGCCCGGGGTGTACCCGCAGCCGCGGGCGGTGCACCTCGACGACGAGATCTACCGTGTGATCGCGCGCTTGGGCATCGCCGACGAATTCGCGTCTATCTCGCGGCCCACGCTCGGACTGCGGCTGCTGGACGACACATTCACGGTGCTCGCCGAATTCCAGCGCAATCCCGCCCACAGCCCGCACGGCTATCCGCAGGCGAACATGTTCGACCAGCCAGAGCTGGAGGAGCTGCTGCGAGCCAACCTCAAGCGCTATCCCGACGCCGAGCTACGCGGAAATGCGGATGTCACAGCAATTTCCGCGCACGGCGAAGGCGCACGCATCACTTTCACCGACCGGACCGACGGTACGGTTCACCAGGTCGATGCCGACTACCTGTTGGGCTGCGACGGCGCCAACAGCGTGGTGCGAACCCAAATCGGTTCCACTATGCGGGATTTGAACTTTGAGCAGCGGTGGCTGGTCGTTGATGTCGCCACCGAGGCTGACCTCAGGCAGTGGGACGGCGTCTATCAGATATGCGACCCCGCACGCGCCGGCACCTACATGCGCATCGGAGAATCCCGCTACCGCTGGGAGTTTCGCTTGCTGGAGGGCGAAAGCGCCGCCGACTTCGACACGCTGGGTGCGCTTCGCCCGCTCATCGCTCGGTGGACCCGGCATGTCCCCGACAGCGAATTGAACTTGTTGCGGGTCGCCGAGTACACATTCCGGGCCCAGATAGCCGATCGATGGCGGCGCGGCAACATCTTCATCCTCGGTGACGCCGCGCACCTCACTCCGCCGTTCATCGGGCAGGGCATGGGCGCTGGTTTGCGCGATGCGATGAACCTCAGCTGGAAGATCGCCGCGGTGCGGCACGGGACGCTGTCCACCCACACCCTGGACAGCTATCAGCAGGAGCGTAAACGGCACTCCCGCCAGCTGATCCGCCTGGCGCTCAGCGTCGGCTGGTCGATGACCGGCGGCGGCCGGTTGGGTGACCTGACCCGCCGCGCCGTACTGCCGCGTCTTGGAGTGATTCCCGGGCTGCGCAACAAGATCGTCGACTCCGCCACGCCGGCGCTACGCCGCTCTGCACTGGTCCACAAGTCCCGTGGGGCCCGGCAGCTCGCTGGCACTCTCTGCCCAAACCCGTTGCTGACCAACGGGACACGCCTCGACAACGCCGCGGGGCCCGGCTTCGCTCTGGTTACCCGGTTTCCGTTGGAGGCGAACGCTGAGTCGAGGCTGCGCCGGCGCAACGTGGCGATCATCCCGGCAGAGCCTGGCGGCCAACTCGATGCGTGGCTGCGGCGTGGGCGGGCCTCAGCCGCGCTCATCCGTCCGGATCGGACGGTTATGCGTGCCGGTCGCGACGTAGCGCGGGTGGCCGCGTCGGCGGCAACACTGCCAATACCGGAAATGTGTCGGTAGCCGGCACACCCTTCGGGTAGCCGGCCCGCGCGAAACTCACGATCTTCGCAATGGTTTGGCCGACGAACATCTGTCTCTCCTTCCGCGCTTCAGCCCACCGAGATACCCGCGATTTCTCAGCTGAAACACGGCGTGAAGAGGGGATCCCAACCCGTTCCCAGGTGACCCAGCCCACAGGTTTGAGGCTCCCGAGGTTCGGAAACCCTGTTCCTGCGGGGGGATTGAGAAGCCACGTGAACGTGGCCGAACCCCTGTTGGCTGAGCGCAATCGAGCGTAGCGCGAGGTCGCCATGCAAGTTGAGCAAGTTATGCAGGAGGAATTCATGTCGGACAAGAGTGGCCCCCAAGAGGGCGTCGAAGGCGTCGTCGAGGGTGTTAAGGGCAAGGCGAAGGAAGTTATCGGCGCAGTGACGGGCCGTGACGACGTGAAGCGCGAGGGTCAGGCTCAGCAGGACAAGGCCGACGCTCAGCGTGACGCTGCCAAGAAAGAGGCTGAAGCGGAAGCCGCTCGCGGCGGCGCCGACGCAGCCGAGCAGCGTCAGAAAGCCAACCAGTAGCTTGACGCGAGAATGGGCCCAGTCCGGCAACGGACTGGGCCCATTCGCTTGCAGTGGACTATTCGCGCCAGCGCCCCGATCCTGGTCTGCTGGACTATTCGGCCGCCAGCGCCCCGATCCGGGTCTGCTCGATGTTGCTCAACAGCGTGTCGGCATTCTCGAAAACCTGTGCAGCACCGGCGTCGTGCAACTCCGAGGCGGACACTCCCCCGCTGAGCACCCCGATACAGGGCAACTTCGCGCGAGAGCACGCTTCGGCATCCCAGATCGCGTCGCCGACGAAGACAGCATGCTCTGCGGTCACTCCCGCTCGTTCCAGCGCGACCTTGATGATGTCGGGCTCGGGCTTTGCGGTGTCCACATCGGCTGACGAGGTGACCGCGGCGACCAGCTCGTCAGAATCGAGCACCTTACGCAGCAGCTCCAGTTCGTCGTCGGGCGCCGAGGTGGCCAGCACGACCTTGAGGCCCAGATCCGCCACCCGCCGTAGCAATGCGCGAGCCCCCGGCAGCGGACGCAACAACGGCGCGACTTCCCGGTAGTAGCGGGAGTGCAACTCTTTGAGCTGCTTCTGGGTTTCCTCCGGCGCATTGTCGGACAGCGACTTGACCAACGTCGAACCGTCCATGCCGATGGACCGGTGGATACGCCACGTCTCCACATCGATGCCCACTTCGGCGAACGCGCGCTGCCAGGCATCGATGTGCAGATAATTGGAGTCAACCAATGTGCCGTCGATGTCGAATAACACCGCGGCCTCAAGTCCGTTGGTAGTCAACGTCAGAACAGAATCGCGATAGCTGCGAAGTCGGCCGCCAGCAGAGCCAGCGCGACCACCGGAACGATCCAGCCCCGGCGCCGCAGCGCGGTGAAGAATGAGGCGACAATCGTCAAGCCGGCGATCACCGGGGCGCCGTAGCAGAGCACACCGTAAACCACCCCGCCCGGCCCCAGGTCAGGACACTGCCCAGTGCTACACGCGGCCATGCTCATTGCCGCGCCGACCGCGAAAATCATGATCAACGCGGCTGCGGGCACCGTCAGCGCGGCCAGAATCCAATTCACCACTCCACGGCGGCCGCGCCCGGTCTCAGCCGTCGGGGCCCCTGTATCCGGGGCTACCTGTGTGGTTTCTTCGCTGCGCACACTCATAAGCCTCGACTACCCAGGCTGATTTTCCCGAAACATGGCCGGTATGCCGGCGCGTGCTGTGCGCAGGTCTTCGACAAACGAGTCGTAATTTTCTTTTCGCCGTTCGCTTCGATCCCGCAGCAGCGACGACGGGTGAACTCGTTGCCATCAGCACCGGATCCGGCTCTGCTGCGAGAGCGGCGGGCAGCTGGAGCCGCTCTCCGCGGTGGGCGGTAACGCGAAATGCAACTGCCCAGCAATGATTGCGCGGCGGTGGCGCCGAGACAGAGGATGACCTGGGGTGTAGCGCTGCGCACCGGGTTCCTCAACGCCTTTGGGCACGGCGATTGTATTTCTTGATCGCTTCCACCAGTTCGGATTTCGTCATTGTCGACCGGCCACGCACCTCCAAGCGGCGCGCGACCTCCAGCAGGTGTTTCTTGCTGGCGTTGGCGTCGACACCCTCCGCCGTTGGGAGCGGGTTGTTCAGGCCACCACGTTCGGCGTGCGAATCCGAGGGGCCCTTCTCGTCTTTGGCTTCCCAGTGGTCGCCAACCTTTTCGTAACTGTGCTTGACCGCGGCGTAGGCGACTCGATGAGCACGTTCCTCGCTGCCGTACTGCTCGGCAGCCGCATCGTGCGCTTTGGCGAAAGTCCGTTGCGCCTTCGCGGTGGAACGCCTTAGCGTACTTGGTAATTCGTCTTTTTTCGCGGCACCGCTCTTGGCCGTCTTCGGCATGACATCACCTCCGGATTCAGGAACGTCTGGGATTCTCGGCCCACTGCTGGGCTATTGCGTAGCCGAGCTGGAGGAAGTCTGCCCCGGCCAGCGCCGTGAACGTGCCGGCGACGAGGCGGGTGAATCTGGGTGCGAAGACCAGGCCGATCACAAACGCGGTTGCCACCCACATATCGAGACAGAAGGGGCAGGTCATCAATTCGCCCATGCTGTGCCGGAACTGGCTTTCGTTGCGAGTCTCCTCATGCACCTCGGCGGGTCCACCGGTACCTGCATACCGGGTGAAGGGCGCGCGTAGCGGACTGGTCACCGCGTCCTTGGTCAAGGTTCGGGACAGCTTATGGGTGCCGAGCGTCACGGTGATCAGGTCCTGCACGTGCCAACGTACCGCTAGTCGGCGGCCGGTGGCTACCGCCACCAGCGTCGTCGCGAGCACCAGCGTGGAATACACAAGCAGCACCACCAGGTAGCCGCCCAACGGCCGCCGATTGTCGGCACGGTATTCATCAGCTTCCTGCCGTGCCCGATCCGCCACGCCGGCGCGGGTCATTTCAGTGGTGGTTTCAGTCATCAGGCTCCTTCCGGGCATGTCGGGCGGGCATCCGCGAACAGCGTTGTGGCAGATGGATTTACGTTTTGGTACGACGGGTAACCTCCAACACCCGTTGCGTCACGCTGGACGGGTGTCCCGCCGGACTGGGTTTGAGGCTGCACACCAAGCCGACTGCGCGCAGCGCAACTTGCGACTGATCGCTCATGGCAGATTCATACCCGGCATATGGCCCAGTAAACCGGGTACCCGCGGGTCATGGACCGGTCTCAGGCCCCACTGCTGGATGCCCTGCTCGACTACCACCAGCGCGACCGGTACGGATTCACGCCGCCTGGCCACCGCCAAGGGAGGGGCACCGATCACCCCGCCGATCCCACCGCGCGGCGCTTCCGCGTGGTCGCCTGACCGACTAGACCTTGCGGAAAGGTGTTTTGCGCGCCGAAGGCTTTGAATTGTTCACTGGCGCCGACTTTTTGACAGCGCCACGCAAGTTTCGGTTGGCCGATCGAAGGTCGCTGTTCGCGGCCGACAGTTCGGCATTGTCGTCCTCGAGACTGAGGATGCGGGCGATGCCGGCGAGATTGACCCCGGCATCGACCAGCGCGCTGATGCGCCGCAGTCGGGCCAAGTCATCGGCGCTGTACCGCCGCGTTCCACCGTCGCTGCGAGCCGGTGCGAGCAGTCCATACCGTTCATAGAGTCGGAGCGATTGCACGGCCACGCCGGAAAGTTCAGCGGCTACCGAGATCCCATACACAGCGTGGTCAGACGCCGGCGGGTCTGCATCGCCTGAACGATCGATCATCGGGCATCTCCTCGACTATTACTAGAAAACCTATCTACCACACTTGCACCGAAGTGTCGACAGTGTTATAAAAAATCTGTGTCGTCTGACATAGAAACTCTGCCTTCGAACCACAGATAGGAGTAAAGAGGTGACTGCCATGCTGATGCGTACCGACCCGTTCCGCGAACTGGACCGCTTCGCCCAGCAAGTGCTCGGGACAGCCGCACGTCCAGCGGTCATGCCGATGGACGCCTGGCGCGAAGGAGAAGAATTCGTCGTCGAATTCGATCTGCCCGGTATCGACGCCGATTCGCTGGACATCGACATCGAACGCAACGTGGTCACAGTGCGCGCCGAACGGCCGGGGGTCGACCCCAACCGAGAGATGCTGGCCTCGGAAAGGCCGCGCGGGGTGTTCAGCCGCCAGTTGGTGCTCGGCGAGAATCTCGACACCGAACGAATCGCCGCCTCGTATGACGAGGGCGTCTTGCGATTGCGTGTCCCAGTGGCCGAGAGAGCCAAGCCCCGCAAGATTTCGGTCGGCCGTAGTGAGGGCCGTAGTGAGAGCCGTAGTGAAAGTCGCGAAGCCATCAACGCATGAGCGGCGGTGCGCAGGCGGCGGTTGCGGCGGTGTTTGACGTGCCACGGCCGCTGCCTGACACCGCTTGAGGCGACGCGCGCTCAACCCCGAGGAGGCGATCTCGCGATGAACTGGGATCTCGACGGCCAGTCGGCCGCGGTCGAACAAGCCTTGGCCGGTGGGTCGCCGCAGCGGGTGGGCTGGTTTCGGTTCTACTTCGCCGACCAACGTTGGGAGTGGTCGGCGCAGGTCCACCAGATGCACGGGTATGAGCCCGGGAGCATCACGCCGACCACCGAGCTGGTGCTCTCTCACAAGCATCCCGATGACCGCGGTCAGGTAGCCGCAACCATCGACGACATCCTGCACACCCACAAGGCGTTCAGCACTCGCCACCGGATCATCGACACCGGCGGTCGGGTGCACCATGTGGTGGTGGTCGCCGACCGCCTCGTCGACGATCACGGTGCCGTGATCGGGACGCACGGCTTCTACGTCGACGTTTCAACCGGACCCGATCAAGACCTCGTCACCGAAAGGCTGGCGGAGATCGCCGAGAACCGGGCCGGCATCGAACAGGCCAAAGGCATGCTCATGCTGGTTTATGGCATCGACGGAGACGCAGCCTTCAGCCTGTTGAAATGGCTGTCCCAAGAATCCAACGTCAAGCTTCGCGCGCTGGCCGAGCAGATAGCCGAGGATTTCCGCAGTGCCCGGCAAGCTGTTGCCGCGCAGCTGGAGTTCGACCAGTTACTGCTGACCGCGCATACCCGCGTGAGCGGACCCTAGCTCGACGTACCTTCGGTGTCGTCGAAAAACGACCACTCCCCGTCGGCCGTCACCTCCATACGCCAACCCAACTCTTTGGTGTCAACGACTTCGCCCCGCGGGTCGATAACTCTGTATTCAGCCATGGGCGTTGGGTTTCCCCAGCGGCGGCTTTTCAACCCGTCAAGTGCGCGCGACGATCACCGGCATTCGGGCCGAGTGCACGATCGCGTTGCTGACTGACCCGAGAAGCATGCCCGAGAGGGCACCCCGGCCGTGACTGCCTACCACGACCAGCTGCGCCGACTCCGAGCGTGCGACGAGCTGGCGCGCCGGGCGATCACACACCACCACCCGGCACACCTTGACGTCGGGGTAGGTTTCCTGCCAACCAGCCAGGCGCTCGGCAAGGGTGATCTCGGCGTCCGCCTTCACCTTCTCCCAGTCTAATCCGGGTAGCTCAACCACTTCCAGGTCACTCCACGCGTGCAGCGCGATCAGCTCGACACCCCGGCGCGATGCCTCGTCGAAGGCCACCGCGGTTGCCGCCTCGGAAGCCGGCGATCCGTCGATGCCCAATAGCACGGGGGCACGTAGCGGATGGGGTATCAACGGATCCTCGTCGTGGATGATCGCTACCGGACAACTGGCATGCCGTACCACGCTGGCACTGACCGAACCGAGCAACAACCGCGCCACCGCTCCCTGACCGGAGGAGCCTACTACCACAATCGCTGCGTCCTTGGACATTTCAATCATCGCTGACACCGGGGTGGAGTGCACCAGCTCGGTCTCGATGGTCAGCTTGCGGTCGGTCAACACCGCCTCTTCAGCGATCTTGACCGCCTGGGCAACGACCTTGCGCCCTTCGTCTTCCTGCGACACCGCCCAGGTCTCCGGGTACGGCATCGGCGGCCACGTCGCCACGTCGGTGTTCACCACATGCACGACGGTCAGGGGGAGGTTTCTCATTTCGGCGTCCCGGGCCGCCCAGACGACGGCAGCGTTGGAGGCGGGTGAGCCGTCCACACCGACGAGGACGCCAAGTCTCTTGTCGGGTCCTGTTGCAGCTGCAGTCATTTCGTTGTACCTCCGGTTAGGAGCAGTTGGCCGGCATCGCTGCGATCATCGGGGTGTCGACCCCGATTCGCCCGAGGGCGCTCGCGCTGCCTGGAGTTCCCAGCGGCGCGTCCCGTCCCGGGAGAACCTGCTGGAAGAAGGCGGCGTTGTCGTCGAGGAATTTCAGCTCGTCGTCGGGGAGGTCGCCTTCCCAGTGAATGGCGTCAACGCGACATGCCGGTTTGCACGCGCCACAGTCAACGCACTCTTCGGGGTTGATGTACATCGTTCGGGCGCCCTCATAGATGCAGTCAACGGGGCATTCCTGAACGCAAGACTTTTCAGCCACGTCCAAGCATTCCTTGCCGATCACATAGGTCATATATCCACGCTATAAAGTGCTCGCGGCCAGTAGCGTCGGTCGAAAGCCACTTCCGGCAGGGACCAAAGACCTTTTGCCGGTCGGCTACGAACGGACCACTATCACTGGAACTTTGGCCGAGTGGACCACCGCGGAGCTGACCGAACCCAGCAGCATGCCGGGAAATCCCCCGCGGCCGCGACTTCCGACGACCACCAGCTGTGCCCGCTCCGACGCCTCGAGCAGCCATTTCGCGGGCGTGTCACACACCAGCGATCGCTGCACATGGACGTCCGGGTATTGCTCCTGCCAACCAGCCAGGCGTTCAGCGAGCACCTCTTCTCCCTGACTTTCCCGGTCCTGCCAATCCATCCCGAGAACCGGAAACACCCCGACGTCACTCCACGCGTGCAAGGCAACCAAGTCAACGCCTCGGCGGGAGGCCTCGTCGAACGCCAAGGCCGTCGCGGCTTCCGACGCCGGTGACCCGTCGATGCCTACCAGCACCACACCCTCGGCGTCTGGAACGGCGTCCTCTCCCGAACGAATGACGGCCACCGGGCAATGGGCGTGTTGGACGAGCGCAGAGCTGACCGAGCCCAACAGCAAGCGACCCAAAGCGCCGATCCCCTGGCTCCCGACTACCACCAACTGGGCCTGCTTAGACGCTTCGATGAGGGTGGATACCGCATTGGCATAGACGATTTCGGCACGCACCTCAGGGGGTTCGGATCCGTCGACGCCTTCCAGTGCCGTCTTGCGGGCGTATGTAATGACGCTGTCCGCGATGTCTTTCTGCCAGTCGGGCATTTCCTTGTACAGTTGCCCGACCGGCCATCCGACGACGATGGGAGCGACCGCATGCAGCAGGGTGAGTGGCACCCGGTGCACGGCGGCCTCGCGGGTTGCCCAGATAATCGCCGCGTCAGATTCCTCCGACCCGTCGACAGCCACCAAGATTCCGTATTTCGTTGTTTCCGCTGACATTCCATGCTCCTTGCCGTTGCAGCCTTCATCCTACGAGGCCTCGCGCCTTCGGTGTAGGGGTCTAAAGACTCTAGGTTCCGCGGGTGAGTCAGCCGCGCATGGGCGCGCGCGGCGGCTCGAATCGATCGTGATCATGTTCTTGGACAATGGAATTCGAAGTTTTCGTCAGAATGGTGGGGGTTCGTCGTGTTCCGGGTGGTGTTGAGGTCGGAGGACGGGTTGAGCGCTGACGCGGGTGGGTTGCTTGGTGGTGAGTTCTGTCATGTTGTGGGCGCGTTCGGCGTCGATGCGGGCGGCGCGGTCTTGGGCGCGGGTGCGTCGGCGGGTGGGCATCATCAAGCCGCGTGGCCCGTCCGGGGGTGGTGTAGCGGTAGCAGGCGTCGGCGCGGTGGGGTGGCACAGGGCGGGAAAGAGCAGTCGGCTGCCGGGGCGGGTCGTGTAGGTGTGCCCGGTGGGTGCGGTCCAGACGATGGTGCCGTCGGGGTGTTGGCGGTCGCGCCAGCCGCGTAGCCCGCCCCAGAAGGTTTTGAGCAGGTGGTGTTTTCGGCATAGGCAGCGCAGGTTGGCCGGGTGGGTGGGCCCGTAGGGGTAGGCGATGGCGTGATCGATGTCGCAGGCAACGGCGGGGCAGTCACAGCCGGGAAAGCGGCAGGTCATGTCTCGGGCGCGGATGAAGCGGGCCATCGCGGCCGGCGGCCGGTAGCCCGGGGCAGACGTGGCGTTCCCGGGGCAGTAATCGATCGGGGCGACGTGCGCGCCGGCAGCGATCAGCGCGCCTAAGTGGGCGGAGGGCACCGCCGGTCCCCCCACGATCTGGCCGCTCGGCATCCAGATCGCCGGCGGTTCGGGGTCTGGCAGCGGACGTAACGGGTCGTTCGCGTCGACTCGCTGCGGCTCGTCGCCGTCAAGGCACGGATCGGGCGGGGCGGTGATGGTGGCGGGTTCGGCGACCACGTGGATCACTATGGCGCTGGCGCGGGCGTCGGGGACCCGGGCGGGGCAGTCGGCGTCCGGGCATTGGCAGGCCAGGCGGTCTCCGCCGGCGGCCAGGGCGCCCAGGGCGTCGGCGCGGCGCTGGGGCAGGGTGCGCGGATCATCCTGGCAGACCTGGTGGGCCATCGCGCTGAGGCGGCGATCCAGCACGGCGGCGTCGGTGCCCAATAGCGTGCCCGACAGGTAGGCGGTGCCTGAGCCGTCGTTGGCGGGGGTGATGACCACGTCCCGGGAGCGGGCGCTGCTGCGGGCGCGCCGGACGGCGGCGGGGTCATAGCGCTCGATGATGGCGTCGATCGCGCGGGCGGTTTTCGGCTGGGACAGCGGCCCGTAGCGCAGGGCGTCGTTGGCTAGCAGGGCGTCCACCACGCGTTGGACGGCGGGGTCGGTGATCAGGTCGGTGTGCCAGATGATGTCGGTGACCAGCCGCAAACTCAGCCGGCCCTGGGCGAATAAGCCCGCGACGGCGGGCAGGCGCTGGCGCAGCGCCATCGCCTGATACATGTAGTGCGAAGCCAGGTTGCGGCTGACGTTCAGCGCGGCGCCGACCTGGGCGGCCATGGCGTCCCAGTTGTCACACGACCAGCGCCCGCTATCGGTAGGCCCTTGGGCGTGGCGGGCCACCAGTTCGGCGATCGCGGCGAAGCGCCGGGCGGCGGCTACCGCCTCCTCGCGAGTAGAGGAGTCGATGACAGCCACCAGAGAGCCGTCATCCACCGCCGCAAAACTATCGAACATACTTTCGAATAATAGTGGTGGCTCCCGCGTCGTGCAGCTCGCAAAACCCGACCTGTGGACAAATCGCCAACTGTGGACAACGCCGCTCACGGGTCGCCTTTGCCGAACCGCCGATCGGGCCAAGCACACCACTGCCGGGCACGACGACAAACGTGACGCTGAGCTGAGTCACAGTCCCTAACCCGCAGGTTGCGTCACGAAATCTATGAGCTCCTCCACCCGCCCGATCAGCGCCGGTTCCAGGTCGTTCCAGTCGCGGACCGTCGAGCGGATGCGCCGCCACGCTGCAGCGATGTCGGTCTGGTTGGCGTGCGGCCAGCCGAGCACCTGGCAGATGCCGTGCTTCCATTCGGTGTGACGCGGCACCGTCGGCCAGGCTTTCAGTCCCAGCCGCTGCGGCTTGACGGCTTGCCAGATATCCACGTAGGGGTGCCCGACGACCAAGGTGTCCGCTCCCCCGGGACCCTTTCGCACCGCATCGGCGATACGCGACTCTTTCGATCCCGGGACCAGGTGATCGACCAGCACACCGAGTCGGCATCCCGGCCCGGGCCGGAATTCCCTGACGATGCCGACGAGATCGTCGACACCGCCGAGGTGCTCGACCACGACGCCCTCGATCTTCAGGTCCTCGCCCCACACTTGCGCGATCAGCTCCGCGTCATGGCGGCCTTCCACGTAGATCCGCCCGGCGCGGGCCACCCGGGCCCGAGCACCCGGCACGGCGACCGATCCGGACGCCGTGCGTGCCGCAGCAGCGGGCGCCGACCGGCGCGGTGGCGTGAGAATCACCGGTTGACCGTCGAGCAGGTAGCCGGGGCCCAACGGAAAACCCCGGGTCTTACCGTGCCGGTCTTCGAGGTCGACGCGGCCGTATTCGACGCGGACAACCGCGCCCACATAACCCGTCTGCGCGTCCTCGACGACCATCCCCAGCTCGACCGGGTGCTCTACCGAACGCGGCTTGCGCCGTCCGCCGCCGGCCAGCACATCGGTTCCATAGCGATCAACCACCCGGCCATACTAGGAAGCCGGCGCGGAGATCACCGGTGCGGCACGCCGCCGGCTTCACCGGATTCGATGTCCGTCGGTACTGAAAAAATGCAGCTGCCCGGGCTGCGGATGCAGGTGCACCCGGCTGCCTTTCCCGGGCGGGTCTTGACCGTCGGTGCGAGCGATGACGGGCTTGCTGATCACCGTGTCGGCCCCGGTGATTCGGCCGTACAGGTAGGCGTCGGCGCCTAACTCTTCGACCACGTCGACCTCCATCTCGACGCCGACGCTGCCCAGTTCGAAGTGTTCGGGGCGGACCCCGACGACGATCTCCGACGCGGTACCGGCGGTCTGGCGCGGCACCGGAATCACCCAATCGCCCAGCGACACAGCGGAGTCGACGACCGGGACGGTGAACAGATTCATCGCCGGTGACCCGATAAATCCCGCGACGAACACGTTGCCGGGGTTGCGGTAGAGCTCACGAGGCGCGGCGCATTGTTGCAGCACCCCGTCGCGCAACACCGCGACGCGGTCACCCATGGTCATGGCCTCGATCTGATCGTGAGTGACGTACACCGTGGTGGTGCCGAGTTGGCGCTGCAGGGCGGCGATCTGGTTGCGAGTTTGCACCCGTAGTTTGGCATCCAGGTTCGACAGGGGTTCGTCCATCAGGAAGACCTGCGGGCGACGCACGATTGCCCGTCCCATAGCCACCCGTTGCCGTTGCCCACCGGAAAGATCTTTGGGCTTGCGCTTCAGATACTGCTCCAGATCTAGCATGTGCGCCGCGGCCAACACCCGTTCACGGATCTCGGTTTTCGGGGTCTTGGCCACCTTCAGCGCAAAGCCCATGTTCTGCGCCACCGTCATGTGCGGGTAGAGGGCGTAGTTCTGAAAGACCATCGCGACGTCCCGATCCTTGGGATCGAGGTTGGTCACATCGCGGTCACCAATCCGGATGCGTCCGGAATCCAGGGTTTCCAATCCCGCCAGCATTCGCAGCGACGTCGTCTTGCCGCATCCGGACGGTCCTACCAGGACCATGAACTCGCCGTCGCCGACCACGAGATCCAGGGATTCCAGGGCGGCCCGGTCGCTGCCTGGATAGCGCCGTGTCGCCCGCTCGAAACTCACCGAAGCCACGGCGCTATCCACCCATCCCCGTCACGGCGATGCCGCGGACGAACGACCGCTGGGCGAAGGCGTAGATGATGACCAACGGCAGCAGGATCAGAATCGAGGTCGCCATCAGCACGGGCCAGCGGGCGGCGTATTCGCCGCGCAACCGGACCAGGCCGAGGGTCAGGGTCGCCAGGCTGTTGCGCTGGATCATCAACAGCGGCCAGAGAAAGTCGTTCCACACGCTGACCCAGGTCAGCACCGCCAGCACCAGCACCGCGGGCCTGGCGTGGGGCAGCAGAATGCGCCAGTAGATCTGCCACGGCGAGCATCCGTCGAGAATCGCCGCCTCCTCGAGATCGGTCGGCAGAGTGCGGAAGAACTGCCGCATCAGGTAGGTGCCGAACGCGCTGCCGAACAAACCCGGCACGATCATAGCCCAGGGCGTGTCGACCCATCCCACTGTCCGCATCACGATGAACTGCGGGATCACCGTCACCGTCAACGGCACCATCAAGGTGCCCAGATACAACAGGAACAACGTGTCGCGGCCACGAAACTCCAACCGCGCGAACGCATATCCGGCCAGCGAGCCGAACACCACCTCGCCCGCGGTGACGCATCCGGCGTACAACACGGTGTAGTTGGACCACCGCGGACTGGACGGTAACAGCCGCGGTTCGCTGATCTCCCCCTGCTTCTTCAGCGATCCCGAAACCGCCCACAGGATGGGAAACAGCGCGCACCATGCAACGAAGACCAGCCCGAATCTCGCCCGCACCATCGATTCTGGCTGCCTCGTACACCGTTTCGGGAATGCCCTGCATCGCGGCCAGCAAGACCACCGTAGCGAACGGGACGCTGCGCCATACGCTGACCATGCACAGCGACACCATGAGGCTGGTGCTCTACTTCGTGGGTGCGGTCCTGATGCACGTAGCGGGCACGCGTCTTCTCCAACATCGCCTTCCCCGGCGGCTACCTGCTGCTGTCGCTACTATCGCCGGCGCTGTCGGCGACGCATTGATCAGGCGGGAAAATAGCGGACGGCGTTGATCCGGGCACCGCGCCAGGCCACATCGGCGAACACGATGCCACGGCCGCGATCGGAGGCCACCGACACCACGACGGTGGGTCCCGCGCCGATCACTTTGGCCCATTTGGCACCGCGCAGTTGCTCGCCGAGTTCGGCGACGTCAAGTGGGTCGCTGTCACCCAAAGTTATTGCCGCAGTGGGTGACAGCTTCTCTCGGGCGGCCGACTCGTCGCCCTGGGCGACCGCGCGCAGGAAGCCTTCGACCAACCGCTTGTGCCGCGCGCCCACCCGGCGGAACCCGGTCATGAAGCCGGCGGCACCACGCGGACCCTGGTTGCCTAACAGTCCCTTGCCGAGTTGCAGACCCGGCGTCAACGCCCGTGATCCGGTTTTCAGGAACTGCAACATCATGGCCGGCAACTCCCAGTAGGCGCGCAGGTGCGCAACCTTCCACTCGCCGTTGACCTCTCGCAGGTCATAGCGCAGAAAGGCCGGTATGAACATCGTCACCGCCGTGCCCATCGCCACTTCGAGTTCGAGATCGCGAAGCACGGTGGGACCGGACACGATATCGACGTCGCGGTGGAATGTGATGCCGCGCGGACCGATGAAAGTGTCGTAGAAGCGGTAGATCTGGTCGTGCCCGATGTGCGGGCTCGATCCCACCGGATCTTCGACGCGACCGTCGTCGGTGAATACCTGGACCCACCCGTCGCGGTCGTGCGCCGAAACCGCGAGCGGTGAGCGCTCCACCGCGGCCAGCAGGTCGTCTCCGCGCGATGTCGTCATGGGTGCTTTCCGATCAACTCGATACTGGCGGTTCGCATCTCGTGCAGTGCCTGGGCGGTCGACTCCGCGGACAGACCCGCCGTCAGGTCGAGCAACACCCGGGTGACCAGGCCGGCCCGGGCCGCGTCGTGCGCGGTATGGCGCACACAATAATCGGTGGCCACACCGACCACGTCGACCTCGTCTACCTGGCGCTGCCGCAGCCAGTCCAGCAGCGACTTGCCGTTCTCGTCGACGCCCTCGAAGCCGCTGTAGGCCGCGGCGTAGGCGCCTTTGCGGAAGACCGCCTCGATGGGCGCGGTATCGAGGCCGGGCGCGAACTCCGCCCCGGTGCTGCCCGCCCGGCAATGCGGCGGCCACGACAAGTAGTGGTCGGGGTCGTCGGCGAAGTGGTTGCCGGGATCGATGTGGAAGTCCTTGGTGGCCACGATGTGGTGGTAACCGGGATCACCCGCGAGATAGTCGTTGATCTTGCGGGCCAGGGCGTGCGCCCCGGACACGGGCAGTGCACCGCCCTCGCAGAAATCCTTCTGCACGTCGACGATGATCAACGCTCGCACGCCGTACACCATATCCCCGAATTACCGAGGATCCGGCGGGTTTGTGTGCTGGCCGGCCGGGGAACACAGCGGCCATGTTGATCCGCAGAATCGCCCGACCCATGTTGTCAGCTGTCTTTATCGGCCAGGGAGTGGACGCCCTGCTCAACCCGAAACCCGCAGCTCAAGCAGCACAGCCGACGGTGAGCGGCTTGCAGTCGCTGCCGGACTCAGTGAGCAGCAACATTCCCGCGGACGCCGAGACGTTCGCTCAGATCAACGCCGCCGTCCAGATCGGCGGTGGTGTGCTGCTGGCCGCCGGCAAGTTGCCCCGGGTGGCCTCGGCCGCGCTGGCCCTGACGGTGATCCCGGGCAACCTTGGGACGCACATGTTTTGGAATGAAGCCGACCCGGAGCGCAAGGCGGAGAAGCGGCGCGCGTTCCTGGCCGACGTGAGCTTGCTGGGTGGGTTGCTCATCGCGTCGGCTGACACCGCGGGTAAGCCGTCGCTGGGTTGGCGCGGGCGCCGCGCCGCCGAGCGGCTGTCCGACAAGGTGTCCGGAGCGCTGCCGGGTTCCTCCCATGACGTGCTGGACTCCGAGTTGGGCGAGAAGATCGCGCACGGCCTGCAGGCCGGCGCCGAACGGGGCCGCGAACTGGCCAGCACCGCCGCTGAGAAGAGCGCTCCTTACGCCGAAGCCGCCCTCGAACGCGGCCGCGAACTGGCGAACACTGCGGCCGAGCGCAGCGCCCCCTACGCCGAAGCCGCCCTTGAGCGCAGTCGCGAACTGGCCAGTACCGCCGCCGAGAAAAGCAAGCCGTACGCCAAGAAGGCCCGCAAGCGCGGTGAGAAACTGGCCCACGAGGCGGTCGACCGGAGCGCCCCCTACGCAGAAGCCGCCCGCAAGCGTGGCGAGAAGTTGGCTGACGCCGCCCGCGAGCGCGGTGTGGAACTCGCCGAAACCGCACGTCAGCGGGGCGCCCGGCTCGCCGACACGGCGGTGACCCGCGGCAACGAGCTGGCCGAGACAGCGCGTGACCGCCTCGACGACGAAATCAGCAGCCGTCGCAAGCGCTGGGGGCACTAGCCGGCGCTAGCCAGGTAGGCGTCGACGATCGCGTTCACATCGCGGTCGTCGATGTCGACGACGACGCCGGACTCGTCGGCGCCGAGCGGTTCCAGCGTGTCGAGCTGCGATCGGAGCAAGCTCGCGGGCATGAAGTGACCGGGCCTCGTGGCAAGGCGCTGGGCAATGAGTTCGGGTCGGCCACGTAGGAGCAAGAACTGCGCTGACGGGCAATACCGGCGAAGCCGGTCTCGGTATGCGCGTTTGAGGGCCGAACAACTCATCACACCTGCACGGTGTGCTGCCAGCCACTCGCCCACCTGGTCGAGCCAGGGGTAGCGGTCGTCGTCGGTCAGCGGTTCACCGGCCGCCATCTTGGCGATGTTGGCAGGCGGGTGCAGATGGTCGGCATCCTCGAAGGGCACTTCCAGCCGCCGCGCCAATGCGGCGCCGACGGTTGACTTGCCCGATCCGGACACACCGATCACCACGACTGATCCGGGACTGCGTCACTGAGCTTGTTCGGCCTGACTGCGGTTCCACTCCATCCAGCCCACACCGCTGCGGCCATCGGTGGTGGTGACGTCGACCCAGGCGCGGGGGAAATGGCTTACCCGCCCGTCGATGCCGGTCAACCGGACCGGCGCGTGCGCACGGATCTCGACGTTGGCGGCGATCTCGCCGGGGGCGAGCTCCAACATTTGGTTCTCGGGTAAACCGTTGGGGCCGAAGGCTTCCCGGATGGATACCGCGGTCAGATCCGTGATGTTGCCAGTGCTGTCCTGTGCGTAGCCGATGCTGAACGCCGGGGTGTTCGGAATCTGGATCCGCACTCCGTGCAGGTGAGTGCCGTCCTCGAGATGCAGCGCGGTCCACATCCAGTCCATGGACCACCAGTCGCGCACCCCCCACGAGTGATCGCGTTGCCCGGGCACCGAATCAACTTGGTAGCGAGCATGTTTGACAGTGACGGTACCTGAGACCGTACACGGGATCTCATACCGCGTGGTCAGCCGGTACTGATACGGGATGCCGTCGGTGGTCCACACCAGGTTCATCGCAAGGTCGACCGGCTCGCCCGGCTCGCCGCGCAGCAGTGCCGAAGGGTCCTGGTAGGACTGGGCTTTGGCCTTGATGTCCAGGTGGTAGGTCTGCAATGCGGCGTCACTGGAGTGAGCAAGTTCGACAGCGTCGGTGCGTACCGTCCACGGATCGGCCGGCAGCGGTACCTGGCAGTCGACCGCGACGGTGGCCTGATCGGGCCCGCATACCAGCGCGTGGATCCATGCGATCTGCTGGTTCGGTATCAACCCGATACGGAACCAGCCGCCCAATCCTTCTGCGGCGTCGACGAAGTCGGCGTACCAGCTTTCGCTCCACAATGGTTCATCGGTGGGTGGGTGGGCACGTTCGTCCTCCGGTGACGGCAGCAACGGCTCCGGCGCGGCGGCGTCGGGCAGGATCGCCAACGCGTCGATGTCCAGCACGTGCTGGCAATGCCGCTCGAGCATTGTCATGAACAACCGGTCGCCCCGCTCGGTGCGCTCGACCAGCATCGACGAGACGATCGCCATCATCACCCCGAAGAAGCTCTGGTGCCGTACCCCGTCGCGCACCTCGGCCAGGCTGACCGGAGCCTGCGCCCCGAGCGCCTGATGGTAGGCCTGCAGCAACCCGTCGTACTGTTCACGACGATCTGGCGCCGGAAGCGCGCAGCCCAGGAAGTAGGCCAGATCGATGAACGCCGGACCCCAGGAAACCGTTTGCCAGTCCACCACGGTGAGTGCGCGGTTGGCACCGGCGGTCCCGAACAACAGGTTGTCCAGGCGGTAATCCCCGTGTACCAATCCCTGGATTCCGCCGCGGGCGGCTTCCTGCGCCAGGTAGCCGTCGAACGCGCCCATCAGACGCTCGCACACCGTGCGGTGCGCCGGGCTGATCTGGTCGGCGTACCGATCCACGAACCCCGCATACAGCGGGGTGATCATCGCTTGATTGAGCGGGGAGTCCCGGTTCAGCCACGCCGCGTCGGCCAACGCGGCGTCACCCAGCAGGGGGCCGTGCAGCCGACCCAGCTCGGTGACACTCAGAAACGCCTGTTCGGTTGTGGCGCCGGCTATTTCGTCACCCACCGTGGCGGGTCCGGCGTCGTCGAGCAGCAGATCGAACACGCCGTTGGAGATGTTGATCGCGGCGTGGTAGCACGGTGCGATCGCCCCGCCCAGGCGCGGTGCGATGTCGTGGTAGAAGCGAACTTCGCGCTCGTAGAGGCCTAGCGCCAGCCCGGTCTGCCGACTCACCGGATCGGTCGCGGCGACCTTCAGCACCACCGATGACGGGCGAGACTTCGCTTCGGAATCGGTGTATTTCAGCCCGATGCGGTAGCACTCGCTCATCTGGCCGGTGCCGATGCGCTCGGCGGTGAATTCGGAGACGGTCCCGCCGCGGACGGTAGCGGTGAGCCACTCGGGGGTGAGGTCGCTGGGCCGCTCAATGGCTTGGTCGGTGTTGGAAACCATGGGGTCAGCGTGCCAGGTCAGCGCGCAAGGGTGAAACCGTCCCAGGCCAACCGGCGATGCTGGTGCGGGTCGAACTCGATGCGCGACTTGCGATCGAACACCATCACCGCACGGTCGTCGTGGGTGTACACCGGCCAGTCATCGCCCGGTACGCCGGAACGACTGAACGACCGCCAGCGTCGTTGCACGTCGTTGCTGACCCGCAGGGCGGGACCCCGGTCGGCCGCAGCGGTGAGCAGCGCCCCGAACCGGGTGCGATAGATGTCGAAGACCGCGAACAACTCGGTGGCGTGGGTGGCCCCGAAGCCCGACCACTGCAGGGTGCGCGGGGCATAGTCGTAGCGGTACAGGTAGGTCGGCGCGTGGTGGGTGTGCGCCTCGGCGATCTGCCAGGCTGCCGTGCTGAACGCGAAATCACCACCCAACTGGATGCATGCCTCCGGCTTGGGGTATTTCGGGTAGGCCGCGGTAATACGTTCGCGCGCAGCGGGTTCCACTTCGGCGAGCAGCTCTTCGACCATCGTTTTGTTGGTCGGCAGCATGCCGAGGAAGCGGGTGAACAAACGCCCTTCTTCGGCGTTGGTTCCGACGATGAGCGGTACCTGGTGCGCCTGGCCGGAACGCATGGCCTCGACGGGATCGATCGGCACCACCTCGTCACCGAAGACCGGGCCGATCGGGAAGGCGCCCAGCCGTTTCTGCATGCCCTGGTCGATCAGCCGGTGCTGGGTCTCGATCAGCTGGGCTGCGGATGCCCGCATGACCGCGTTGGCCGCATCCTTGCTGCGCGCGCCGAGCAGTTCGGCGAACCGCATCGCGAATTCGGCGGCCAACTCGGCCGATCGCGTCATGCCGGCCGCCGGGCTCTCCGAGATCGCCCGGTGGAACAGACCCGCCGCGTCGGGAACGGCCAGCAGCGTGGCGGTGATGTGCGCCCCGGCGCTTTCGCCGAAGATGGTGACGTTGTCGGGGTCACCACCGAAGTTGGCGATGTTGTCCTTGACCCAGCGCAGCGCCATGACCAGGTCACGCAGGTACAGGTTGCTGTCGATGGTGACGTCCTGGGTCGACAACGACGACAGATCCAGGCATCCGAGCGCGCCCAACCGGTAGTTGACCGACACGTACACGCAGCCCCGGCGGGCCAGTGCGGCGCCGTCGTAGAGCGGGGTGGCCGAACTGCCCAGGATGTAGCCACCACCGTGGATGAAGACCATGACCGGCAGGGGTTCGGGGGCGCCGGCTTTCGGTGTGACGACGTTGAGGGTCAGACAGTCCTCGCTCATCGGCTGGTACCGCCCGACTCCGAGCATGGTGTAGCGGCGCTGCTGGGGCGCGCAGTTGGCGAATCCGTGGCAGTGCCGCACGCCTGACCAGGGCTGCACGGGCTGCGGCGCGCGGTAGCGCAGCGGGCCTACCGGCGGCCTGGCATACGGGATCGAACGCCAGCGATTGACCCCGTCGCGGGTGAAGCCTTCGACGGTACCGGCGGTGGTGCGGGCGCGGACGATGCGCTCATGCATACTTCGACGTTAACCGACGCACCGACGAGACGGCGTGCGCAGCGCCCAAATCCGGTGGGCGGCGGCTAGCCTGACGGAATGCGGATCGCCGCGCTGGTCGCCATCCCGTTACTGATTGCCGGATGCTCGCAACCCGGTGGCGGCGAACTCGGGGCAGTCCCATCCCACTTCCACCCTGACGGCGCCACCGGCCTCGTCCGGCAAGCCAGCCCAGGCCTCGGGTGCGCCGGCCGCCGGGGCGCCCATCGCGGCCGTGATCGCTTGGATAGAAGCAGCTCATCCCGCTGACCCGGCCCACTATCAACTCGATGCGAACGTCGCGTTCAGCGCTGCGGGCGGCAAAGCGAAATGCACGACCGACTCCAAGCACACCGCCGGCCTGCTGTCGTGTCTGGTCGCGCTGACCAATCCCCCGCCGCGACCGGACACCGCCTACGGCGAGTGGAAGGGTGGTTGGGTCGACTTCGACGGCACCAACCTGCAGGTCGGGTCCGCTCGCGCCGATCCGGGACCGTTCCTCGCCGGCACCGGAGCCGAACTCGCCGACGGAGACTCGTTGTCGTTCGGCGACTTCCGCTGCCGCACCGACCAGGGCGGCATGGTGTGTGTGAACTATGCGCACCAATCGGCGGCCCGGTTCGCCGCCGCCGGCATTCAACCGTACGGTTGCCTTCGGTCGGTGCCACCGCCCGACGGCGTCGGCATCGCGTTCAACTGCCCGTAGTCGCCAGCAAGTCACCAACACACCGGCAGCTCCTTCATGCCGTAGATGTCGGCTTCCTTGAAGCGCAGCTGCTCCGGCGGTGCCGCCAGCCTCAGGCCGGGCAGCCGGCGCGCAAGCGTGGCGAAAGCGACCTGCATCTCGACGCGCGCCAGGTTCGCCCCGATGCACTGATGCACCCCGTAGCCAAAGCCCAGATGGCCACGGGTGTTTCGATCGGCATCCAAGATTTCGGGATGGTCGATGAACTCGGTGTCCCAGTTGCCGGCCGGCAGATTCATCACGACAAAGTCCCCGGCATGGATCAGTTGCCCGCCCAGCACGAAATCTTCGGTCGCCACCCGGTCCACCTGGCTGTGCACGATGCTGAGGTAGCGCATCAGCTCTTCGACGATGTTGCCGATCAACGCACGATCGTCGGTTTCGCCGAGACGCTGAAAGATTTCGGGATGCTGCAGCAGCGCAACTGTTCCGAGAGAGATCATGTTGGCGGTGGTCTCGTGACCCGCAAGCATCATGATCACGCTCGTCATCACCGCCGTCTCGCGGTTGAGCTGGCCTGGCACCACATGGTCGAGCACGAGCCGACTGATCAGATCGTCGCCGGGTTCGCGCTCCTTTCGATCGACCAGATCCTGGATATAGGCATACATCACCCCGAAGCCCTGGGCTCGCTCCTCTTCGGTTGCCTTGCTGTCCAATCCCGCCGAGGTGTGGCGTTGAAAGAGCTCGAGGTCTTCCGGTGGCACCCCCAGCAACAGCGCAATCACCAATGACGGCACCGGCAGAGCGAAGTCGCGGACGATGTCGGCGGGCGTCCCCTTGCAGATCATTTCACCGAGATAGTGATCCACCAATTCCTGTATCTGGGGCCGCATCGATTCAGTACGACGGTAGGTGAAGTTGCCGGTAACCATGCGCCGCAACCGATGATGCTCGGGATCGTCAACGCGGGCGAACATTATCGGTGCGTTCTTCGTGTTTTGCGGCGTCAGGGAGTTGGGGATGGTGTCCGCGGACAGTCGCGGATCGACCAGCGCCGCCCGGATGTCCTGGTAGCGACTCACCATCCAGGCAGGCCGGCCGTGGTACATCACTCGCCGTAATCCGGCGTCCTGCCGCCAACTGACGAATTCGGCCGGGGGCGCCAGCGGGCAGTGCGCGGCGCGCGGGACCGGGATGGTCGGAAGGTCTGGCTCGGAGCGAAAAACGGAAGTTGTTGACATCACCGGTCTTTCCCCATAAGTGTCAGATGGCTGCCAGTTGTTGAGCCTAAGACTGCAACTTACTGGCAGTCAACTGTCAGTTACGCTGGGTCAGTGACTGCCACTACGGATCGACCGCGATTGCGGGCGGATGCCGCACGCAACATTGAACGGATTCTGCGCGCCGCGCGAGAGGTCTACAGTGAGGTCGGGCCGGATGCCCCGGTGGAGGCCGTCGCACGTCGGGCCAACGTCGGGGAGCGCACGCTGTACCGCCGGTTTCCCACCAAGGGTGAATTGGTCAGGGCTGCATTGGATCACAGCATCGCCGAGAATTTGACACCGGCGATCGCGGCGGCCCGTCGCAGCCAAGACCCGCTGTATGGCATCACCGAACTGATCCACGCGTCCATACAACTCGGCGCCAGGGAACGAAACTTGTTGACCGCCGCACATCGTGCGGGATCGTTGACTCCCGATGTCTCCGACACGCTGGACGACGCGCTTCGGGACCTTGTCCACCGCGGCCAACAGTCCGGACGGGTCCGTGCGGACCTGGTCGCCGAGGATCTACCGCGACTAATCGCGATGCTCTACAGCGTGCTGTCCACGATGGATCCGGCCAGCGACGGCTGGCGACGTTACGTCGCCCTCATCCTCGATGCCATTTCGAACGATGCGCGCCAGCCACTACCCCCGGCACCAGCTTTCCAGTACGCGCCCGAACCGAACAGCTGGCCGCTCTGAGGTTTTCGGCTCAGCCGGAGGTGCCGTTGCTGCCGAACAGCAACCCGCCGACACCGCCGTTGCCGGCGGTTCCAGTGGGACCGCCGGGCGTGCCCGGCCCGCCCGTCCCGCCCGCTCCACCATCGCCGCCGTCGCCGATCAAGGTGGTGGACCCGCCGTCACCGCCGGCCCCGCCCGCTCCACCGGGACCGGTCGCTGCCGATCCACCTGCGCCACCGCGCCCGCCCGCCGCGCCGTTTCCGAACAACCAGCCACCGGACCCGCCACGACCACCCCGGGCTCCGGCTCCCCCCGCGTCGCCGGCGCCGTCCGCCCGCCCTCCGGCCCCGCCCGCCCCACCGGCCCCGCCATCGCCGAACAGCCGGGCGGCGCCACCATTCCCGCCCAGACCGCCGTCACCGCCGGCACCCGCGACCTGGGCCAGCGCATCCCCGCCTCCCCCGCCGGCACCGCCGTTGCCGAACAGCAGCCCGCCGGCGCCGCCGTTGCCACCGGCCCCGCCGGTTTCGCTGAAGTGACCGCCACCCAAGCCACCCACACCGCCCGCGCCACCGGCTCCGATCAGCCCGGCGTTGCCGCCGAACCCGCCTGTCCCGCCGGCGCCCCCGGCCGCGCTGGCTCCACCGCCGCCCCCGTTGCCGCCGTTGCCGAACAGCAGGCCACCGTCGCCGCCGCCACCGCCGAAGCCGCCGTGCGCGCCGGTCGCGGCCGGCGCCGTGACGACCGCCCCCTGCCCACCGGCCCCGCCGTCGCCGATCAGCCAGGCGTTGCCACCGCCGCCGCCGACCCCGCCGTTGCCGGTAGTGGTGGCCACGCCACCGGCACCGCCGGCACCTCCGTTGCCGGCCAACAGCCCGCCCCAACCACCGGCTCCGCCGTTACCGCCGCCGTTGGCGCCCAAACCGCCGGCTCCGCCGATGCCGCCCGCACCCACCAGAATGGCCTGACCGCCCGCACCGCCGAGCCCGCCGATGCCGGTCGGCGCGTCACCTCCGGCACCCCCTGCCCCGCCGTTACCGAAGAGCCAGCCGCCGTTCCCGCCGGTCCCGCCGACGCCGCCATTGGCGCCGTTGGCGCCCTGGCCGCCGGTCCCGCCATTGCCGAATAGCCCTGCGGCGCCGCCTCTTCCGCCCGCGGGATGGATCCCGCCACCGGAACCGCCCGACCCGCCGTTGCCGAACAACAGACCACCGCCCCCGCCGTCGGCACCGGTTCCCGCGGCGCCGTCCGCGCCGTTGCCGATCAGCGGGCGTCCCAACAGCAGCTGAGTGGGCAGGTTGATCAGGTTGAGCAAATCGTTGAAGGGGCCCAGCGCAGCCGCCGCGGCGGCCTCGGTGCCGGCATAGGATGCCGCGCTCGCGGTGAGGGCTTGCACGAACTGGGTATGGAACGCGTCCGCCTGCGCACCCAATGTCTGGTAGCCGAGCGCATGCCGTCCGAAGAGTGCGGCGACGGCCGCGGACACTTCATCGGCGCCGGCCGCGAGAATCTTTACGGTGGGGGTTGCGGCAATTGCATTGGCTGCGTTGACCGCTGATCCGATGGTCGTCAACTCTGTTGCCGCAGAAGTCATTATCTCCGGCATTGCGAACACAGACGACATTGCGCACCTCCTCCGGCCCACCGGATGTGAAGCACAGGGTAACGCGGTCAGGGCTCCAGCACGCGTATTTCGCCGGTGGTGCCGTCGACTTCGATCAGCGCTCCTTGCGGTAGCGACCGGGTGGCCCCTTGGACATCGACCACACAGGGGAAGCCGAACTCGCGAGCCACCACGGCCGCATGGGACATCGGTCCGCCGAGTTCGGTGACCACCGCGGCGGCGTAGCAGAACGCGGCCGTGTATCCGACGTCGGTGACCTCGGCAACCAGGATTTCCCCGGGCTGCAGGTCGTCGATGGTCTCGGGCCGCACGATCCGCACCCGGCCACGCACCCGCCCGCCGCAAACGCCTACGCCACGCAGGGTGTCCCCGCCGGCCAGGACCGCCGCCGACGCCGTGGTGGGCTCCCAGTGGCCGCTGAACACGGTGGGCGGGACGACGGCCACCAGCCGGCGCTGCTCGGCGCGGCGCGCTGCCACCAGCTCGGACACGTTGGCGGGCAACGCATCGAGTTCGTCGACCAGCAGGTAGAACACGTCGTCAGCGGCCTGGAACACGCCGGATTCGGTCAGCCGGCGTCCGTACTCGCGCAGCAGTCCGCGCAGCACCCAGATGGCGCGCACCATCCGGTCGCGCCGCACTTCGCGGTCGCGCAGCTGCCGCGCAGCCAGCAACGCAACGGGCTTGGCCCGCAACGGAATCGGCGCATGCCACGGTTCGGGTGCCGGCGGCGCACTCAAGGCTTTGGTCACCATCCGGACCAGCAACTCGGGATCATCGGCGTAGCTGGTCGACAGCATCTCGACTTCGGCCGGACCGCGGTGTCCCATCAGCGCCAGCTCGTCGTGCACCGCGGAGTGGAATGCCGGGGCCTCCACAGCCAGCTTGCCCAGGCGTTCACCGGGTTCGGCAAGCACCCGCAGCACGGTCGGGTCACGGCGGGCCGCCTGCACCAGCCGCTGCACGGCTTCCACCGATCGGGCGCTCACCAAGTCCGGCCCGGCCGACGGCGCGGTCTCCCGCCCGCACAGTCCGCGCAACAAGACGTTGAACGCGGCGCACAACATGAACGATCCGGACGCCAGCAACCAACCGTGTACCACGTGATCGCGCGCCAGCAGGATCAAGCTCAACAGCCGGCGGTCATCGAGCCGGGTGACGTCGTCGCCGACGAGTTGCTCCAGACGCTCGATATCGCTGCGGTAGTCGTCGGTGTCGAGGGGCGAGCCGGCGCTCAGCCCGACCAGGTTGACGCCGAACACGCCGATGTTCCGGATGGTGCGCAGCCGCCGGCGCACGGGATTGGTTTCCGATGGCGGCCGCTCTTCACCGAAGATCGGCAGCGACGCCATGCTGGGACCGAAGAATCCGCTGTTGCTGACGATGGTCGCCGGCTTGGCGAACGGCACCGTTTCGGCCATGAAATGCGCTGATGTGATGGCTCCGTAGAGCCGATGGGCGAACACCGCGACGGTGCGCATCGCGATTTCTTTCTGCACCACCCCGCCGGGTCGCAACCTCTCGGCAATGCCGACGCCGCCCGCCCGCAGCCCCCGCACGGTCACCGACGCCGACGACGGCGAAAACGGGCCGGGCAACGCCTCGGACAAGTTGGTGGCCAGAAATGTCGGGAAACGCGGATCGATCGGAGTGTCGAATTCTCCGTTATCCGCTGCCGGGCCGGCCAATTCGGGCTCGACCCCGTCGTCGGCCGGTGTGTCGACCGCGGGCAGGTCCTGGACGGGAGCCAGCCGCCAGGGCAGTGCCAGCACGCGGTTGCCCAGCGCGACTCGGCCACGCACCGCCAGCGCGAAGTCCTCCAGGCATTCCTCGGCGGTCCAGGCGGGTTCGAAATGCCACTCGTCGCGTAGCCGGGTGGTGTCCATCAACGGAACGCTCGGCAGGATCGACCGGCGACCCACGGCGGCGAGCTTGGGACCGACCGATGCGATCGGGCGCCGCAGCGCCGCCGCGAGCTGCCGCATTGAAGGCGTGCCCGGTGCAGCGAGATTCACTGCGCCACTGATGATTTCGGTCTGCAGGACGGCTTGGGTGAGGAGACGAAGGGCGTCGTCGGTGTGCACGACCTGAATGCGGCGTTCGGCGGATTCGGTGAGCTAGTACCGGCAGCGCCGCCAGTGCACGCAACCGGTTGTCGACACTGCGCCCCACGATGAGCGGGAAGCGTATCGCTACCCACTCGAAACCGGATTCCGCCAGCATCCGTTCGACGCGTGCCGTGTGCAGGCCCTCGGAAGTCGTCGGAGCTACCGGATCGTCCTCGGTGACGGGCTGCGGTCCTGCGCCGTACACCTGCGCGCAGGAAGTGAAAACGATTCTTTCGCTACCGGTTTCGACCATGCCCGCGAGGACGTTGGCGGTTCCCTGGATATCGTCTGAATCCCGCGCGGCGACGCAGTGTGCGACGACGTCCGCGCCGCTGACGGCGCCGCGCACCGCATCCGCGTCCCGGATGTCGGCGGCGACGAAACGGGCCGCGCTAGGCCAGCTTTCGGGCCGACGACGGGCGATACCGGTGACGTCGTGGCCCTGGCTGAGGAGTCTGGCAACCAGGCCGCGCCCGAGCACGCCGCTGGCGCCGGTGACGGCGATTCTCACTGCGTGCGACCCACCTACTCGTCGTCGTCCATGAAGGCCGCGTTGACCAGGTCGTCGAGGTCCATGTCCGCGAGGTTCTTGCCGTTCGACTCGTCCTGCGGTCCTCCCGGGGCGCCGTTCCGGTCACCGTCCTTCTCGTTGGCCAGCGCCAGCAGCAGCTCCAGCACGCCGGCCTGCCGCAGCCGCTTCACCGGGATGGAGGCCACGACGCGCCGCAACTCCTCTTCGCCGGGCGCCACCGTGGGCTGCGCGTCCTTGTGCTCCGCGCCGAGCAGCTCCTGGTGGAAGTAGCCGGCCAGCGCCGCCGAGTTCGGGTAATCGAAGATCAGCGTCGGCGAAAGCCCCAGTCCGGTAGCCGCTTTGAGCCTGTTGCGCATCTCGACCGCGGTGAGGGAGTCGAAGCCCGAGTTCCTGGAACGCCCGGTCGGGATCGATGGCCTCGGGTGTGGTGTTGCCCAGCACGGTGGCGATGTGCGAGCGCACCAGATCCAGCAGTACGACGTGCTGCTCCTCCTCGTCCAGCCCTTCCAGCCGCTGCAGCAGCGCCGACTTGGACTTCGCGGCGGCCAGCGAGTCGTCGACCTGACGTCGCGCCGGCGCGTTGATGAGGTCGACGAACATCGGCGGCAACGTTCCGGCGTCGAACTTCGCGCGCAGCGCCACCAGGTCGATGTGGGCGGGCAGCAGGAACGGCTCGTCGACAATCAGGGCGGTGTCGAGCAATTCGAGCGCTTCCCCAGAGTCCATCGCCACGATCCCGTCGCGGGCGAATCGCGCGAGATCGGCCGCACCCAGCGCGCCGGTCATGCTGCTGGCCTGATCCCACAGACCCCACCCGAGCGAGACGGCCGGCAGTCCTTGCTGCTTCCGGTGCACCGCGAGCGCGTCCAGGAAGGAGTTACCCGCCGCGTAGTTGGCCTGACCCGACGCGCCGGCCAGCCCGGCGATCGACGAAAACATCACGAACGCCGACAGTTTCAGGTCGCGGGTCAACTCGTGCAGATTCCACGCCGCATCCACCTTGGCCCGCAGCGCCGAGTCAACCCGTTCCGGGGTCAACGACGTCACCACCGCGTCGTCCAGCGTTCCCGCCGCGTGGATCACCGCCGACAGTGGATGCTGCACCGGGATATCGGCGATCACCCCGGCCAGCGCTGCCCGATCCGACGCGTCACAGGCAACCACCCGCACGTCTGCACCGGAGGCCGCCAACTCCGCGGCCAACTCGTCGGCGCCGGGGGCATCCGGGCCGCGACGACTCACCAGAACCAGGTGACGTGCTTGGTGCCGGTGCACCAGATGCCGGGCCAGTGCCGAACCCGCCATGCCGGTGCCGCCGGTGATCAGGACGGTGCCGCCGCCCAGATCGGACCTCATGTTCATCACGACCTTGCCGACGTGGCGCGCCTGGCTGAGGTAGCGCAGCGCGGCCGGGGCCCGACGCACGTCGAACACTGTCGCCGGCAACGGTTGCAGCACGCCGGCGTCGAACAGATCGGCCAGCGCGGCGAGCATCCGCTGAAGGTGATCGGGCCCGGCTTCGAACAGGTCGAAAGCGCGGTAACGCACGCCCGCATGGTGTTCGGCGACCTCGGCGGCGTCGCGGATGTCGGTCTTGCCCATCTCGAGGAATACCCCGCCAGGGGCGACCAGCCGCAGCGAGGCGTCGACGAAATCGCCGGCCAGCGAGTCCAACACCACGTCCACGCCGCGCCCACCCGTGGCGGCGCGGAAGCCGTCCTCGAATTCCAGGCTGCGAGAGTCACCGATGTGGGCGTCATCGAAGCCCATGGCCCGCAGCGTGTCCCACTTGCCCTTGCTGGCGGTGGCAAAAACCTCCACACCCCAGTGCCGGGCCAGCTGCACGGCTGCCATGCCCACGCCGCCCGCGGCCGCGTGCACCAGCAACCGCTGTCCGGGCCGCACGTCCGACAGCACTTTCAGCGCGTAGTAGGCGGTGGCGAAAACGACTGGCGCCGTGGCGGCGTCGACATCCGACCACCCGGCCGGGATTTTGATCAGCAACCGCTCGTCGGTGGTGGCGACGGCCCCGGTACCTTCCGGGAACAGCCCGGTCACCCGGTCGCCCACCGCGAAACGACCTGCATCGGCCGCGGTTTCGATCACCGTTCCCGATGCTTCGACGCCCATGGCCGCGGCTTCGTCGGGGTAGAGCCCCAAGGCGATCATGACGTCGCGGAAGTTGGCGGCCATGGCGCTGGTTGCGATGCGTACCTGCCGCGACGCCAACGGCGCGTCCGCGTCGGGTATGGACTCCATGCGCAGGTTTTCGAACGTACCCGCGCTGCTCATGCCCAGTCGCCACGGAACGTCACCCGGGGGCGTCAACAATCCGCGCACCGCGCGGCTGCCGTGCACCCGCGCGATGTACGTAGTGCCGTTGCGTAACAACACCTGTGGTTCGCCGACCGCCAGAACGGCCGCTGCCTCTTCATCGGCGAGGGGAACATCGGTGTCCACCAAGATGATTCGGCCAGGGTGTTCGGTCTGAGCCGAGCGCACCAGACCCCAAACCGCAGCGCCGGCCAGATCGGTGATGCTCTCACCCGGCAGCGTCATCGCGCCCCGCGTCGATACGACCAGCACCCCCGCGTCGTGCTCAGCCAGCCAGGTCTGCACGGCGCCCAGTGCGCGATGGGTCGCGGTGTACACCCCGGCCAGGGTGTCGCCCGCTACGGGTTCGGACTCGAAGACCTGATGAGGCGGGGTACCCGCGCTGGACACCGATGGAGCGGGTGACCAGACCACCTCGAAGAGCCGGTCGCCGGCCGATCCCGACAGGGCGGCCTTCAATTGCTGCTCGGTCACCGGACGGGCCACCATCGAGGCCACCGACAAGACCGGCAACCCCAGTGCGTCCGTCAACTCCACCGACACCGACGACGGTCCGGTCGGCGTGATGCGGGCCCGCACCGCCGACGCACCCGCCGCGTGCAAACACACGCCCTGCCAGGCGAAGGGCACCAGCACACCGTCTGCGCTTTCCCGATCGCCGTTGGCGCCCACGATGATCGCGTGCAACGCCGCATCCAGCACCACCGGGTGCATGCCGAATCCCGCGGGCGACAAACCCGCCGTATCGGGCAGCGTCACCTCGGCGTACAGGTCGTCGCCGCGACGCCACATCGCGGTCAGTCCCTGGAAGGCGGGACCGTAGCCGTACCCGCGCTCGGCCAACCGCTCGTAGGTGCCGGTCACGTCCACCGGGCTGGCGCCCGCCGGCGGCCAGGTCGACAGATCCGTTACGGGTTGCGCCGCTGCGGAACTCACCGACCCCTCGGCGTGCAACAGCCAGCCACTTTCGGCCCGCGAAAATACGGATACGGCATGCGAACCGGACTCGTCGGCGGCATCGACGACGACTTGCACGGCGACCGAACCGGATTCGGGCAGGATCAGCGGAGCCGCCAGTGTGAGTTCGTCAACCGTCGTGCAGCCGACTTCGTCCCCGGCGCGGATGGCCAGCTCCACAAAGCCGGCGCCCGGGAAGATCGCCACGCCGCCCACCGCGTGGTCTCTCAACCAGCCGTGCGTCGCGGCCGACAACCGGCCGGTCAACACCACACCGCCCGAGGACGGTAGATCGATGACCGCGCCCAGCAGGGCGTGCTCACCGGCCGCCTGGCCCAGACCCTCGGCATCGACGGCGGTGCTGCCGTTGGACACCCAGAACCTGCGTCGCTCAAAGGCATACGTCGGCAATTCGACGAAGTTCGCCGGCCCCAGCACAGCCCGCCAGTCCACCGGCGCACCGGCGACGAAAGCCTGAGCCACCGCGTTGGTCAGCGTCGTCGGCTCAGGCCGGTCCTTGCGCAGCGCGGAGCCGGTGGTGACCACGGCATCCGGCAGCGACTCTTCGATCGAGGCGGTCAAGCCCCCGCTCGGGCCGACTTCGAGGAACCGGGTCGCGCCGGCCGAGTGTGCGTAACGGATGCTGTCGGCGAAGCGCACCGCTTCCCGGACATGGCGTTTCCAATACGCGGCGGACGCGAAGTCGTCCCCGGCCAGCTGCCCGGTCAGGTTGGAGATGACCGGAATGGTGGCTTGTCCGATCGGCAGTCCGGCCGCGACAGCCCCGAACTCGTCGATCATCGGATCCATCAGCGGGGAATGGAAGGCATGTGAAACGGCGAGTTGGTGGACCCGGCGGCCCTCGGCCCGCAGTTGTTCCGAAACCTCGAGTACCGCCTGCTGCGCTCCCGAAATGACCAGCGATGCCGGACCGTTGACCGCGGCGATGCTGACCTCAGGGGTCAGTAGCGGCCGCACCTCCTCCTCGGTGGCCTGCACAGCGACCATCGCGCCACCGGACTCCAGCCGCTGCATGAACCGGCCGCGGGCGGCGACCAGAACTGCGGCGTTTTCCAGCGACAGCACGCCGGCAACATGCGCCGCGGACAGCTCACCAACGGAGTGACCCATCACGAAATCGGGCCGCATACCCCAGGATTCCAACAGCCGGAACAACGCAACTTCCACTGCGAACAGCGCCGGCTGAGCGAATTCCGTTGTGTTGAGCACGCTTTCGTCGTGACCCCACATCACCTCGCGCAGCGGCCGCAACAGGTGGCGGTCGAGTTCGCCGACAACGGTGTTGAACGCCTCGGCGAACACCGGGTACGTCGCGTGCAATCCCATGCCCATGCCCAGCAGTTGCGAGCCTTGTCCGGGAAAGACGAAAACGGTTTTGCCGCCGGGCTGGGCGACACCGCGGACGACCGCACCGAGAGCGTCGTCGGCCACTTCGGACAATCCGCTCAGCAACTGGTCCCGGTCGCTGCCGACGACGACGGCGCGGTGCTCGAACGGCGATCGGCCGGCCAGTGTCCAGGCCACGTCGACGGTAGCGAGTTCGTCATGCCGGCCCAGGTATTCGGCGAGCCGGGCCGCCTGCGCACGCAATGCCGGGGCAGACTTGGCGGAGATCACCCACGGCAGCACGGCGGGTGTGGGCCGTGCAGTTTCGGCAGCCGGTGCGGCGGGCCCGGCTTCGATGATCACATGCGCGTTGGTGCCACTGATCCCGAACGACGACACCCCCGCCCGGCGGGCCCGTGCCGACCCGGCCGGCCACGACTGCGGCTCGGTCAGCAGCGCAACCGATCCCGTCGACCAGTCCACGTGCGGGCTCGGTGCGTCCACATGCAGGGTGGCCGGCAACATTTGGTGGCGCATTGCCTGCACCATTTTGATCACACCGGCGACACCCGCGGCGGCCTGCGTGTGACCCATGTTCGACTTGATCGACCCGAGCCACAGGGGCTCGGCTGCGGCCTTGCCCGTAGGTGGCCAGCAACGCCTGCGCCTCAATCGGATCACCCAGCATCGTGCCGGTGCCGTGGCCCTCGACGGCATCCACGTCGGTCGCCGAGAGGCCCGCATTTGCCAGCGCGGCGCGTACCACCCGTTGTTGGGAGGGACCGTTGGGCGCCGTCAACCCGTTGGAGGCGCCGTCCTGGTTGATCGCAGAACCTCGCACCAACGCCAGCACCGGGTGACCCAGCCGCTGCGCGTCCGAAAGCCGTTCCACCACCAGCATTCCGCCGCCCTCGGAGAATCCGGTGCCGTCGGCGGCGCCGGCGAAAGCCTTGCACCGCCCGTCGGCCGACAAGCCCCGCATCCGACTGAACTCGATGAAGATGTCGGGCGTCGCGTTGACGGTGACACCGCCGGCCAGCGCCAGGTCGCACTCCCCCGACCGCAGCGACTGCACCGCCATGTGCAACGCCACCAGCGAGGACGAACACGCGGTATCCACCGACACAGCCGGGCCCTCCAGCCCCAGCACATATGCCACCCGGCCCGAGGTGACGCTGCACGACTGACCGGTCAACCGGAAGCCTTCCACCGCGTCGGTGGCAGAGAATCCGTAGCCCTGGGTCATGACGCCGGCGAAGACACCGGTCGCGCTGCCCCGCAGCGAGCCCGGCTCAATGCCCGCTCTTTCCAAGGCTTCCCAGGACAGCTCGAGGTACATGCGTTGCTGCGGGTCCATCGCCAGCGCTTCGCTGGGCGCGATCCCGAAGAAGGCGGGGTCGAAGTCGGCGACGCCGTCCACAAAGCCGCCGGTACGGGTGTAGCAGGTGCCGGTCACGTCGGGATCCTGGTTGTACAGCCCGGCCAGGTCCCAGCCCCGGTCGGCCGGGAACTCCGACAGCACGTCGCGGCCCTGAATCAGCATGTCCCACAGGTCTTCGGGCGAATCCACCCCGCCGGGGTAGCGGCACGACATGCCGACGATCGCAATCTGGTCTTCACCGGTCGCGCGCACGGCCGGGGCGTGCGTGATCTCCTGGGGCAGGCCGGCAAGTTCGGTACGAATGTAGGTGGCCAGGCCGCTCGGGGTCGGGTAGTCGAAGATCAGGGTGGGTGAAAGCGAGAGGCCGGTGGCTGATTTCAGCCGGTTACGCATTTCGACCGCGGTCAGCGAGTCAAAGCCCAAGTCCTGGAACGCTTTATCGGGGTCGATGGCTTCGGGCGTGACGTTCCCCAGCACGGTGGCGATGTGGGAACGCACCAGGCCGAGCAGCAAGGCGTGTTGCTCGGCTTCTGCCATCCCGTGCAACCGGTGTGCGAGCGCCGATTTCGACTTCGCCGCGGCCAGCGAATCGTCGACCTGGCGCCGTGTCGGTGCGTTGACGAGATCGCGGAACATCGGTGGGACCGCTACCGCGTGGGCCCGCAACGCGGACAGGTCGATGCGGGCGGGCGCCAGGAACGGCTCGTCGACGATCAGCGCGGTGTCGAACAGTTCCAGCGCCTCCTGCGACGACAACGCCAGGACACCTTCACGGCCCAACCGGGCCCGGTCGGCGTCGTCCAGCCCACCGGTCATGGCGCTGGCCTGATCCCACAACCCCCAACCCAGCGACATGGCCGGCAACCCGTGTGCCCGGCGATGGGCGGCCAGACCGTCGAGGAAGCAGTTGGCCGCCGAATAGTTCGCCTGCCCCGACGAACCGACCAGCCCGGCCATCGACGAAAACATCACGAAGGCCGACACATTCAGGTCGCGGGTCAGCTCGTGCAGGTTCCACGCCGCGTCCACCTTGGCCCGCAACACCGAGTCCACCCGATCGGGTGTCAATGACGTCACCACGGTGTCGTCGAGTACGCCGGCGGCATGGATCACCGCCGAAAGCGGCCGTTGCACTGGAATGTCGGCAATCACCTTGGCCAGCGCCGGACGGTCGGAGGCGTCACACGCCACCACCTGCACCTGTGCGCCGGTAGCCTCGAGTTCGGTCACCAGGTCCGCGGCGCCGGGTGCATCCGGTCCGCGGCGGCTGAGCAGCACCAGGTGCCGAACGCCGTGTTGGGTGACGGCATGTCGCGCCAACGCCGAACCCGCCATGCCGGTGCCGCCGGTGATCAAGACCGTGCCCCGGCCTAAGCCGTTGCCCGGCGTAAACGGCACAGTCATAACGACCTTGCCGATGTGGCGGGCCTGGCTGAGGTAGCGCAGCGCCGCCGGTGCGCGCCGAATGTCGAACGTCGTCACCGGCAATGGGCGCAGCACGCCTGCGTCGAAGAGTTCGGCGAGATCCAGCATGTACTGGTGCATGCGCGGACGACCCGGTTCGAACAGGTCGAATGCGCGGTAACGCACACCCGGGTATTCCTGCGCGATAACCCCCGGATCGCGGATGTCGGTCTTGCCCATCTCCAGGAAGACCCCGCCGGGGGCAACCAAACGCAGTGAAGCATCGACGAATTCGCCCGCCAGCGAGTCGAGCACGATATCCATGCCGGCCCCACCGGTGATGGTCCGGAACTTCTCCTCGAAGTCCAGGCTGCGCGAGTCGGAGATGTGGTCATCGTCAAACCCCATGGCGCGCAGGGTGTCCCACTTACCCTTGCTGGCGGTGCCGAACACCTCCAATCCCAGGTGCCGGGCCAGCTGGGTGGCCGCCATCCCCACACCACCGGCGGCGGCGTGAATCAGTACCCGCTGCCCCGGCTTGGCCGCTGCCAGGTCGATGAACGCGAACCACGCGGTGGTGAAAACCGCGGAGATGGCCGCCGCTTCGGCGTAGGACCAGTCCGACGGCATCGGAAGCAGCAACCGGACATCGCCGGGAACCAGGGTGCCGCTGGTATCCGGGAAGAAGCCGTACACCGAATCGCCGACCGCGAATTCGGTGACGCCAGGGCCGACCTCGACGACCACTCCTGCGCCCTCACCGCCCAGCAGTGCTTCGTGCGTGAACATGCCCAGCGTGATCATGATGTCGCGGAAGTTGGCCGCGATGGCGTGCAGGGCCACGCGGACGTAGCCGGGCTCCAGTGGCGCTTGGGCGTTGGGCACCGGCTCCAGGCGCAGGTTCTCAAAGGTGCCTGCGCTGCTCAGACCCAGCCGCCACGGCCCGTCGCCGGGCGGTTCCAGGATGTGGTCGACCGCGCGGCTGCCACGCACCCGCGGCGTATAGATCTGTTCGGCCCGCAGCAGCAGCTGCGGCTCCCCGACCGCCAGGGCGGCGGTCAGCGCCGAATCATCCAGTGGCACATCGGCATCGATCAGCAGCAGACGGCCCGGATTCTCGGTTTGCGCCGAGCGCACCAGGCCCCAGACCGCCGCGCCGGCCAGATCGGTGACGTCCTCACCCGGCAGCGCCATGGCGCCCCGGGTCGCCACCACGAGCACACCCGTCTCGTGCTCGGTCAGCCATGACTGCACGGCGGCCAACGCGCGGTGCGTACGCTCGTAACTTGCCGTCACCGGATCTTCCTCAGTGACAACGGAATTGAAGATCTCATAGGACGCCGTGGCCGCAGCGCCGGTGGACGTTGCCGGTGTCCAGACGAGTTCGAACAGCCGGTCGGGGCCCGAGCCGGAAAGCGCCGCCCGTAGTCGCTTTTCGTTCACCGGGCGGGCCACCATGGCGGCGACCGAGAGCACGGGCAATCCCAGGCCATCGGCCAGTTCGACGGATACCGCGGAGTTGCCCGCGGGTGCGATTCGCGCCCGCACCGCCGAAGCACCCGCGGCATGCAGCGTCACACCTTGCCAGGAGAACGGCAGCACGAGTTCGGCTGCCGGATTGGCCATTACCGCGGCGTGCAGGGCGGCATCGAGCAGCGCCGGGTGCACTCCATATGCGGCCGAGCCGCCAGCCGGCTCCGGCAGCGTCACCTCGGCGAACAGCTCCTCGCCCCGCGACCACAACGCGGTCAACCCGCGGAACGCCGGACCGTACCCGTAACCGTGCTCGGCCAGGCGCTCGTAGCCGCCGGTCACATCGATGGCGACAGCGCCCTTGGGCGGCCACACCGACAGATCGGCGCCGGGTTCGACGCTTCCGGAACGCAACGTTCCCTCGGCGTGACACACCCACACCGATCCGCCATCGACGTCGGCGTGGGAGTAGATGGAGACACCACGCTGCCCGGTCTCTTCGGCGGCGGCACCGACAATCACCTGTACGGCAACGGATCCCGAAGCCGGGATCACCAAAGGTGAGCGCAGGGTCAACTCGTCGAACGACCGAACACCCGACTTCGTCACCGGCGCGGATCGCCAATTCCACGAATCCGGTGCCGGGGAACACTGCCATGCCCGAGACGGCATGATCGGCCAACCACCCTTGCGTACTCGGGGACAGCCGGCCGGTCAGGACCACACCGCCGGAGTCGGGTAACTCCACCACCGCGCGCAGCAGCGGATGCTCGCTGGCGGCCAGTCCCAGACCGGAAGCGTCGGCACCCATGCCGTCGCCGGAAAGCCAGAACCGGCGCTTGTCGAAGGCATATGTCGGCAACTCGACAAACCCGGCGCCGTCCAGCAGACCACGCCAGTTCACCGCCACCCCGGCGACGAAAGCGGTGGCGGCCGAGGACAGGAACCGCTGCAGTCCACCGTCGTCGCGACCCAGCGTGGGCACCACGACGGGTTCGCTGTCGCCGCTGAGGCAGTCGTTGACGGTGCCCTCGATGCCGGCGATCAATGCCGGGTGCGGACTGGATTCGATGAACACCCGGTATCCGTGCTCGCACGCACTGCGGACCGCCTGGTCGAGTTGGACGGTCTGGCGAATGTTGCGGTACCAGTACTCGGCATCCAATCCCGCGGTGTCCAAACGATTTCCGGTGACAGTGGAGAAGAAGGCGATCCGCGACGACGACGGCTCGATTCCGGCCAGCACCTCGGTGAGCTCGCCACGAATCGCCTCGACCTCGACCGAGTGCGACGCATAGTCGACGTCGATCCGGCGTACGCGAAGCTCCTGCTCGACGCAGACCGCGCTGAGCTCGTCGAGCGCGCTCACTTCGCCGGACACCACGACCGCCGAAGGGCCGTTGACGGCTGCAATGTCGAGCCGATCACCGAAGGGCGCCAACAACTCTCGCGCCCGCTCGGCACCGCAGGCGATCGACAGCATTCCGCCCGGCCCGGCCAGCCCGGTCAGCAGCCTGCTCCGCAGCGTGACCACCTTGGCGGCGTCGCGCAACGACAGCGCACCGGCGACGTACGCGGCCGCGATCTCACCCTGGGAGTGACCGATCACGGCGTCCGGACGCACCCCGATCGACCGCCATAACCCGGCCAGCGACACCATCACCGCGAACAGCACCGGTTGCACGACGTCGACGCGATCCAGCCCCGGAGCACCGGGCGCACCCCGAAGCACATCGATCAGCGACCAGTCGACGAATTCTGCGAAGGCCTCTGCGCATGCCTCGATCTGCTGCGCGAATACCGGTGCCGTGTCCAGCAATTCGACGGCCATCCCGACCCACTGAGAGCCCTGGCCGGGAAAGACGAAGACGGTCTTGCCGGTGGGCTGGGCAACGCCGCGGACGAACTCGCCCGACTCGTCGTTCGCCAGGTCAGCCAATCCGGCCAGCAGTCTGTCGCGGTCACCCCCGACGATGACGGCCCGATGCTCGAACGAGGTGCGGCCGGCCAACGACCAGGCCACATCGGCGACGTCCAAATCTTCACGCGCGCCGAGGTATTCGGCCAGTCGCGCGGCCTGCGCCGTCAAAGCCGGGGCTGATTTGGCCGAGATCGCCCACGGCACTGCCGGGCGCCGCGGGCCCGCCTCGCGGGGCTGGTCGGCCGGCGCCGACTCGATGATCACGTGCGCGTTGGTGCCGCTGATGCCGAACGACGACACCGCCGCACGGCGGGCCCTGTTCTCGGCCTTCCAGGGCCGTGCCTGGGCCAACAACTCCACCGACCCCGCCGACCAATCCACGTGCGGGGACGGCACATCCACGTGCAACGTCGCCGGCAACTCTTCGTGGCGCATGGCCTGGACCATCTTGATCACGCCGGCGACACCGGCCGCCGCCTGCGTGTGGCCCATGTTCGACTTGATCGACCCGAGCCAGAGCGGTTGTCTGCCGGCCTCCGTCCGTCCCTGCCCGTAGGTGGCCAACAACGCCTGGGCTTCGATCGGGTCACCCAGGGTCGTGCCGGTGCCGTGGCCCTCGACCACGTCGACGTCGGTCGCCGACAGCCCGGCGTTGGCCAGCGCCGCGCGCACCACCCGTTGCTGGGAGGGACCGTTGGGCGCGGTCAAGCCGTTGGAGGCGCCGTCCTGGTTCACCGCCGTGCCCCGCACCACCGCCAGCACCGGGTGCCCCAACCGCTGCGCGTCCGAAAGTCGTTCCACCACCACGACGGCGCCGCCCTCAGACCAGCCCACTCCGTCGGCGGCGCCCGCATAGGCCTTGCACCGGCCGTCCGGAGCCAGACCCCGATGCCGGCTGAACTCGACGAACACCGTCGGGGTGGCGTTGACGGTCGCACCACCGGCCAGCGCCAGGTCACACTCTCCCGACCGCAGCGACTGCACCGCCATGTGCAGCGCAACCAGCGACGACGAGCACGCCGTATCCACCGACACCGCCGGCCCTTCCAGACCCAGCACGTAGGCCACCCGACCGGAGGCGACGCTCGACGTCATACCGGTAAGGCGGTAGCCCTCGATCTCCTCAGCAAACATTCCGTAGCCCTGGGCGATGATCCCGGCAAACACACCGGTGGCGCTCCCCCGCAACCCGCCGGGATCGATTCCGGCCCTTTCCAGCGCCTCCCACGACAGCTCCAGCAGCATCCGGTGCTGGGGATCCATCGCCAGGGCTTCGCTGGGCGCGATGCCGAAGAAGGCGGCGTCGAAGTCTGCGACGCCGTCCACGAAGCCGCCGGTGTTGGCGTAGGTCTTGTGCGCGCGCGTCCGGGTCGGGGTCGAATAGTTCGCCGACGTCCCAGCCGCGATCGGTGGGGAACTCCGCGATCACGTCGCGCCCGTCGGCGACCATCTGCCACAGGCTGTCCGGGGAGTCGACGCCACCCGGGAAGCGGCACGACATCCCGACGATGGCGATCGGTTCGCTGGCCCGCTCCAGCAGCGCGCGGTTGGTCTTCTTCAGGCGTTCAACCTGGACCAGCGCTTTCCGCAATGCTTCAGTCGCATGCTGGAGCTGATCACTCATTACTAACCCCTCGCCTAAATTTGGTCGTCTCTGACCCGCTGGATGCGGCTCTCACCGAGTCATAGAAGCTGCTGCGCGAAGCGGCCGCTTGGCGCAGCATTCCGACCCAAGAATCTCGCTCGTGAGTATCGCCAACTCCGGCAGGATTTCAAAAACGTCAGATACTCCCAGCTAGATGAGGGACGGCCGGGCCCCCCGCGTACCGTGAGCCCGCTGCACTCCCTTGTACACCCGGCCCGCCGTCTATGGCGCGACTGTACCGGTCCTGGCGGGACGCGCGTTCCGCATCGCGGCTCAGACTCCGACGCGACGCCAGCCGTCCGCGGCCCTGGCCGCGCGCAGCAACTCGTCGCACAATTCGCGGAGTTCGATCGCCGCCGCGCCTTCATCCAGTGCGGTGACGACGTCCTCGGCGGCACATCTGACCTGGTAGACGCGATCCGAGAGATCGGCGGCCTCCTCGGCTGACAACACCACCGCATCGGCGCGGAAGGGCAGAGACTTCGCCGCGGGAAATCATTGCCCGCTGTTCGTAGGCCCGCTGCCGACACGACTGCCGGCAGTACTGGCGACGGCGGCCCATTCCGACATCGGTCACATCACGGCCACACCACCGGCACGGCTGAGGCCGAACGCGACGACTCACGCCTGACGACTTTAGTCCGATACCGGCTGCGATCCCGGTATCATGGAGAATCGCGTCGCGCACCGCGCAGGGACATTCCGAACCGGGAACTTGTGCAGACGGTCTTAACGTTTACTTAGACAGATCGAGATTACGGGAGCAGCAGAAGCTCGCCGGACCCAAAGGAGCAGCACCAATGGCTGATCGTGTCCTACGAGGCAGTCGCCTCGGAGCCGTGAGCTATGAGACCGACCGCAACCACGACCTCGCACCGCGCCAGATTGCCCGGTACCGCACCGAGAACGGCGAGGAGTTTGAGGTCCCGTTCGCTGATGACGCCGAGATCCCCGGCAGTTGGCTGTGCCGCAACGGCATGGAAGGCACCCTGATCGAGGGTGACCTGCCCGAGCCGAAGAAGGTCAAGCCGCCGCGTACGCACTGGGACATGCTGCTGGAGCGCCGCTCGGTCGAGGAGCTGGAAGAGCTGCTCAAGGAGCGCCTGGAACTGATCCGGTCACGCCGCCGCAGCTAGCGGTCCTGCCCGAGCTCGCTAATTACGTGTGAGCGCGACTGGACCGGGTCCGGTCGCGCCTGCCCTCGACGCCCCACTGGGCGACCTTGACCAGCGCCTCGCGGATGTTGGAGCCGCTCATTTTCGACACACCGATCTCGCGCTCGGTGAAGGTGATCGGCACCTCGACGACCACGAATCCTGTGTTCACGGTGCGCCAGGTCATTTCGATCTGGAAGCAGTACCCCTTGGAGTCGACGCTGGCCAGGTCGATCGCCTCGAGCACCTCGCGGCGATAGGCGCGGTAACCTGCGGTGATGTCGTGGACCCCGACGCCCAGAGCCAGCCGCGAGTAAGTGTTGGCAGTCCATGACAAGGCCCAGCGGCGCCACGGCCAGTTCCGCACGGTGCCGCCGTGCACGTAGCGCGAGCCGATCGCCAGGTCCGCCCCGGCGTCGACAGCCTCCAACAACCGGTAGAGCTGCTCGGGCGCATGGCTGCCGTCGGCGTCCATTTCGACCAGGACCGAGTACCCCCGGCTCAGTCCCCAGGCGAAGCCCTCCAGATACGCCGCGCCCAAGCCGTTCTTGACGGTTCGGTGCAGCACGTGGACGCGATTGGGATCGGCCGCGGCCAGCTCGTCCGCGATCTGGCCGGTGCCGTCGGGACTGTTGTCGTCGACGATGAGCACGTGGACGTCGGGGCAGGCGTCCGTCACGCGCCGATGAATCAGCGGCAGGTTCTCCCGCTCGTTATAGGTGGGGATGATCACCAGGACGCGCTGGCTGGGACTGTTGCCCGCAACCTCGGGCGCAGGCTGGCCGGTGGTCATGTAGCTCCTTCTTTTCGCCCGATATACGTCCGGTCGCCCTCATCGGTCGGGGCGTCCGTTAGCAGTCTCAACGTCTGCCGTCGCTGATTCGTTCGCAGCTTCCACGTCGTCCGGTTCAGCTGACGGCGTATCGGAATCGTCAGGTTCATCCGCTGGCCCCGACTGCCTTCGCAACCGAGGGCGCCTCGGACGTGGGAACCAGCCGAAGAAAGAACTATTGTGCCGTATCGCGAAGACAACCACCGCGCCAGCTGCCCCGACCAGGACCCACTGCAGGATCGGAGCCCAGCGCGTCGCCGGCGTCAGCTTGGTCTTGAGACGTACCTGGGTGTCGATGTAATCCGGCACGAAGAAGTCGGTGCGCTTCACCTCAGCGCCGTCTGGCGCGATCACGGCGCTGATCCCGGTGGTGCCGGACACCAGAACGTAGCGGTCGTGCTCGACGGCGCGGACCTTGGCGAAGGCCAGCTGTTGCTCACTCATGGCCTTGGTGAAGGTGGCGTTGTTGCTGGGCACAGTCAGCACCTGCGCGCCGTTGAGCACGGAGTTGCGCGGCGCGCGATCGAATACCACTTCCCAGCAGGTGGCGACTCCGACCGGCACGCCGGCGATGTGCACCACCCCGCTACCGGGAACCGGGACGAAGTAGCCGGCGCGGTCGGCGTACCCGGAGAGATGCCGGAAAAGCCACCGCATGGGCAGATACTCACCGAACGGTTGCACGATCGCCTTGTCGTGCCGGTCGGCGGGCCCGGTGCCGGGGTTCCAGACGATCATCGTGTTGGTGTATTCGGGGTTGTCCCCGCCCTGCCTCGCGAGCAGCGTGCCGATCAGGATCGGCGCCCCGATCGCGTCGGCGGCCTTCGAGATCTCCTGGCCGGCGTCCGCGTTGGCGAACGGATCGATGTCTGATGAGTTCTCCGGCCAGATGACGAAACGGGGTTGCGGTGCCAGACCGGCGCGCACGTCCTCGGCCAGCCTCAGTGTCTGGCTGACGTGGTTGTCCAGCACCGCGCGGCGCTGTGCGTTGAACTCGAGGCCAAGACGGGGCACGTTGCCCTGTACGACGGCGACGGTGACGGTCGGTTCACCACCCGAACCGGCGCCGGCATGCCGCACCTGCGGCCAGACCAGGATGGCGGCCAATAAAACCAGGCAGATGCTGATGCCCGGCAACACGACGGCCGGCGGTTTGGTCTCGTCGCCGGTCGGCCCGGTTTTGCCGCCGGTGCGCAACCACTTCTCGATCTCCAGGGCGATCGCCGTCACGCTGGCACCCACCAGCACGACCGAGGACGACAGCAGCGGAACACCGCCGAGTTGCACCAACGGCAGCAGCGGGCCGTCGGATTGACCGAAGGCAACCGATCCCCACGGAAATCCGCCGAACGGAAAGGTCGATTTGAGCCACTCCTGGGCGCCCCAGAGCACCGCGAACCAGATCGGCCATCCGGGCAGTCGCCGCACCACTACCGCACACAGCCCGAACAGGGCCGGAAAGCAGGCGCACACCGTCGCCAGCACCAACCACGGCATGTCGCCCACCAGCGTGCTGATCCACGGCAACAACGGCACGTAGAACGCCAGGCCGAACAGGAAGCCGTAGCCCAGCCCGCCGGCCGGCGTGGTGGCGGGATGTCTCAGCACCCAGGTCAAGAGCGCGAACGCGATGACGGCGGCCCACCACCAGTTCAGCGACGAGAAGCTGGCGTACAGCAGCAGGCCGCCGCTCAGCACGACGGCCAGTCGCACCAGCCGGGGCCGCAGCCGGGCCCAGGCGGCCGGCGTCCGCGCGACGCCGCGGCGGGCCATGCGACCCAGCCAGGCCTTGACGCCGGCCCGGGCCTGGCGGCAACTTCTTCAGGGATCTATATCCAGCGAATCGACTCGGTGTTTGCTCAGGATCCGGCTTGGGCTCGTCGGGCCCGAGATCTTCAGAGTCGCCGTCGCTAACCATGGATGACGGCACCCCGGTGCACGGTTTGGCGGCACTGCGGCAACGCGTCGTTCTGGTCCAGCCGTGGTAGCGCGGGAACCCGGGAACGCGGGTCGGTAGACCACCGTTGGACAGCGTCGCGAGGTGCGCTGACGTCGAGCACGCCGGCCTCCCATACCGCATAGGAGGCGGGCGCGCCGGGGACCAGGGTGCCGGCTATGCCGTCGCGAACGCCACTGGCCCGCCAGCCGCCGCGGGTTGCGGCAGCGAACGCCGCCCGCGCCGACACCCCGCTTCCGGGCGTGCGGTGGTGGATCGCGGCGCGCACACTCGCCCATGGCTGGAAGCCGGTGACGGGCGCGTCAGAACCGAAGGCGAGGGGCACGCCTTGCGATGCTAACAGCGCCAGCGGGTTGAGCCGGCCACCTCGGTCGGGACCAAGTCGCTGCGCGTACATGCCGTCGCGGCCGCCCCACAGCGCGTCGAAATTGGGCTGCACACTGGCGATGACGCCCCATGCTCCCAGCTTGGCGGCCTGTTCGGCGGTGACCATTTCCAGGTGCTCCAGCCGGTGCCCGCAGCGAGCGACGGCAGCTACCCCGAGGTCGTCCACGACACGTTCGAACGCGTCCACGACCGCCGAGACCGCCGCATCGCCGATGACGTGGAAGCCGGCGGTCACCTCGGCCTCGCTGCACGCGCGGACGTGAGCTTCGATGGCCTGCGGGTCGAGATGGCGGGTGCCGGTACAGCCGGGTGCATCGGCATACGGCTCGTGCAACCAGGCGGTCCGCGAGCCCAGCGCGCCATCGATGAACAGATCGCCGGCCAGTCCGCGGGCGCCGGTCTCGGCGATCAGGGTGCGGGCCCGCGCAGCGGTGGTCACCGGCTCTCCCCAGTACCCGATCACCTCGACGCCGTGGTCGAGACTGCGTAGCGCCAGCCAGTCGTCGAGCCCGCCGATCTGCGGTCCGGCGCACTCGTGGACCGCGACAACGCCCGACGCGGCCAATGCCTGTAGCGCGGCGACGCGGGCTTCGGCGAGTTGATCGTCGGTCAGCAGACCGCGGGCAACCGCCCGCACCTGGTGATGCGCATCGCCGGTCAGCGGTTGGCCCGCGGCGAAGCCCGCCGCCGCGGAAAGGCCGGGGACCAGCCTCCGCAAGCCCGAGGACGCCAGCGCGGAGTGCACGTCGACGCGGGTCAGATAGGCGGGCCGGTCGCCCAGCACCCGGTCCAGGTCGTCGGTGCTGGGCGGGGCTTTCTCGGGCCACGCCGACTCGTCCCAACCGTGGCCCCAGACCGGCCGGCCCGGGTGGGCCGCCGCGTAGTCGGCGACCATCTGCAGCAATTGCGCCCGGGAACCGGCCGCACGCAAATTCAGCCCGCTGATGGCCAAACCGGTTGCGCTCACATGAAGGTGGCTGTCGACGAATCCGGGCGCCACGAAGGCGCCATCAAGATCCTGCACGTCGGCACCGGGGAATTGGCTACGCGCCACCTCATCGCTGCCCAGCCAGGCAATGACCTCACCGCGCACCGCCATGGCGGTGGCGTCGGGATGACTGGGACTGTGCACCCGGCCGTTCACGAGCAGCGTGGTAGATGTCACGGCAAAACCCTAAATGGCGGGTGGGAAGCGTGGACCGCTACGCGGGCGGCTGGTCCGCGCCCGGAGCTCGGGTCAGGGTCGGCGGTTCGCCGTCGATGACGTCGATCACTTCGCCGTCGATGTAGTCCTGGCGGTCCCCGGGTGTGCGGCGGTTAAAAGCGTCGGCCAGGCCGGACGCTTCCGTAGAAGTCAGCGGAACGCGCCGAAGGAATCCACGCACCGCGACGGCGGTGAGGGCCGGACGTGCGGCCGCCCGGATCGGCGGCACCAGCAGCAACAGCCCCAGCACGGTGGTGGCCAAACCGGGAACGACGACCAGTCCGGTGGCCAGCGCGGTCAGCGCGCCGTCGCTGAGCGCGCTGCGCGGTTCCTGCACACCGGATCGCAGCTGCATGAACTGACGGGTGAGCTGCAGCCCACCCATGGGAGCCCCCAGGCCCAGTCCGAGAACGAGGGTGCCCAGCAGCACCACTACGGTCCAGCCGACGCCGATTGCCGCCGCCAGCCCGATAGTCACCATGAGCTCGACGACGGCGTAGATGAGAAACAGCCGTCCAACCATGTGACGCCAACGTCTGCGCCGCTTGCCGGAGTTCCGCGAACGGTCGCGCCGCGGCTGCAGTTAGATGACGCTATGACGACGATTGAGCTCAACACACCCGCCGGACCGATCGATGCGCTGTTGAATATTCCCTCCGGACAGGGCCCGTGGCCTGGTGTGGTGATAGTCCACGATGCGATCGGCTATGCACCGGACAACGAGGCGGTCTCCGAGCGGGTGGCTCGAGCGGGTTACGTGGCGCTCACGCCGAACCTGTACGCGCGGGGCGGCCGGGCCCGATGCATCACCCGGGTGATGCGCGACGTGCTGACCAAGCACGGCCCCGCCATCGATGACGTCATGGCGGCGCGGGAGCATCTGCTGTCCATGCCCGAATGCTCCGGACGGGTCGGGATCGCTGGCTTCTGCATGGGCGGTCAGTTCGCACTGGTGCTGTCGCCCAAAGGGTTTGGCGCCTCTGCGCCGTTCTACGGCACCCCGCTGCCGCGCAAGCTCAGTGAGACGTTGGACGGTGCGTGCCCGATCGTGGCCAGCTTCGGCAGCCGCGACCCACTGGGTATCGGCGCGGCCAAGCGACTACGCGAAGTGACCGCGGCCAACAACATCACCGCCGACATCAAGTCCTACCCCGGCGCCGGGCACAGCTTCGCCAACCAACTTCCTGCCCAGCCGCTGTTGCGTGTCACCGGATTCGGCTACGACGACGCCGCCACCGAAGACGCCTGGAGCCGGGTGTTCGCGTTCTTCGGCGAGCATCTGCGATGACGAGGACGGGCGCTCGGCGGGCCGGTGCCTGCTCGGCTGCTCTGCTGGCCCTTGCGCTGCGTCGCACCCGGCCAGGCCGGTGCCGAAGAGTTCACTGCTGCCGAGCAACAGATCATCGCGCTGCTGCCGCCCGGGTACACCGCCGCCTCATGCACCCGTGCCGCCAACGCCTTTCCGTCACGCGCTCGCGAGCCTGGACTGCACGGATGACTTGCATACCGACACGCCGGACTACGCGCGCTTCACGCTCTACGACAATGTGGACGCGCTGACTGCCGACTTCTACGCGAGCGCCGAGAGCATGTCGGTGTCGTCCTGCCCCGGGGGAAACGCCTCGCCGGGCACCTGGAATTACGGGCCTCAGTCTGGCCAGCCCGGGAGGCAAGATCGTGTGCGGCACCGTCGAGGATCAGGCCGATATCGCGTGGACCCGCGATGCTCAGCTGCTGTTGGCCACGGTCAACGGCGGCCCGGACCTCGGTGGGCTGTACCAATGGTGGCAGCGCTACGGCGCCGCAACGGGTTGAGTCGCCGCCGTCAGCTTCCCCGACAGGGTCCGCGCGAAGGTGTGCGTGTCGCCGGGCCAGCGCGCCGACAGATAGTTGCCGTCGTCGACGACGAATGCCGGCGTCGAATCGGTTGCGGTATCGCGCACCATTCCGGATCTCTTCAGCCACCAGCGCGGTGAACCGCGTTCGACGTCGCGAAAATCTGCCGGCATCGCCAGTGCGCGGGTGACCTCGGCCTGCACCGACATGTATCCGCGGCTCTGGCCCGGCTCTTCGGTGTAGGTGCGGTAGTAGTCGCCATCCCAGAACCGGGTGCGCCGGGTGAGCTGCCAGGCGGTGCGCTCCAGCGCCCACGTCAACGCCGTGGTCTTGCGCCCGTAGAGCACCGAACGGCCGGTGCCAGGATCGACACTGCGGGCCGCCAGCAGCACACCGTGGCAGATCGCGGCCACGATCACCCGTCGCGCGAACGCGTCGACGACGAGCCGCTGCAGCGTCTCGCTGTCGATGTAGCTGCGCATGCCGCGGGCGCGATGGCCGCCCGGCAACAAGAGCGCGTCGATACCGTCCAGGGTGGCTTGCGCCCAGCTGACCGGGTGCTGGAATTCGTTGGAGCTCAACATCTTCTCGTAGGCGCGGCGACCGTCCCTGTTGGCCCGCAACATGCGTCCGACCACCGACAAAGCACCCACCAGGGGCAGCTGGGACCAGGGATCCAGGCCGCGGCCGGTGACCATGATGTCGTCGGCCACACCGGGTTTGCCGCTCTCGGTCGCGAAGACCACCCGATGCCCCTCGTTGGTCAGAACTTGCCAGCTGACCGCGACCTCGGTCGGGTCGAAATCGCGGTCCGGGATCGGGATCAGGATCGGTGCTCACGGCTGGTTATGCCACTCGCAGCTCGAGTCCGACGTTGTTCTCCATGCCGCCGCGCAGCTTGCTGAACAGGTTGAAGACCTTGCCGATGATGCCGTAGCGCTTGCCGATCGCGTCGTAGACGGCCGCGGTCTGTGATTTGTCGAGGATGGCCGCAGTGCCGTCAAGGGCCTCGCTTTTCGGGCGACCGCGCATGTCGCAGATGGCCAGTGTCACGTGCGGCGTGTTGCGGATCCGCTTGACCTTCCACGACTTTCCCTCGGTGATGACCAGGAGGCGGTCGCCGTCGGCTGCGGCCCAGACCGGGACCGGCTTGGGCCGGCCGTCTTTGGTGAAGGTGGTGAGCAGGATGTATTGCGCTTTGGCCAGATCGGCGAAGGTGGGTGTCACGGTGTCAACCTACCCGGTCAACCTACCCGCCGAGCAGACACAGAATCGCGCCCCGAAGCCATCACGAGTGCGATTTGCGACTGCTCGCGGCGGCCGAGCGTTGACATTGCCGTTGAACGGCTGCGATAGTCACCGGTAAGTTAAATGAAAATCGAATTTTCAGTTAAGGGGATCCCCGGGTGGCCTGGTTGCCGTTCTCCATCGCCGAGGCGGCGCTATCGGAAAGCGGTGAGACCCCCGCCCTCGGGCAGGCGTGGTCGCATCTGTTGGACCGCCTTGGCTCCGCCGCGGCCGCCGTGGAATCCGACCCGGCCAACCGAAATCGCGCCGACTTCGCCGCCGGCATGCGGCATCTGCTCGTCCTGCTCGCCGCCGGCATCGACGAGGTGTTGCGATTCGACCCGGATCCCGTTTTGCGAGTGCAACGCACCAGCACCGATGACGCGGTGACCTGGGGCATGGAGTGCCCGGACTGCATCTACACCCGGGCGGTGCTGCGGGGCGGGGAGAGTTACCGGGTGTTCGGTAACCGCGGCACCGCACGCTACGTGGGTCTGCAGACCATGAATGGCATTGCAGCGACGGCGAATGCGCTGGTCGACGAGCTCGACGTGGACGCCGACGGAAACTTCGAGGTGGTCCTGTCGACTGATCAGCGGCCCGGAAACTGGCTGCGTATCGAGGGCGACCATCCCACGTTCACGGTGCGGCATTTCTTCTACGACTGGGATACCGAGGTCGCGTCGTCGCTGCGGATCGAGCGACTCGGTGAGTCGGTGGCCGCGGGCGGCGGTCCGGTCGATGCCGGTGCCGCGCTTGCCCGGCAGGTGCTGGCGCTCGGCGACTTCGTCGGTGAGAACCTGGCGTTCTTTCTGCAGTTCGGCGCGGCGGCGCCGGCCAATGGGTTTCTTCCGGCTATCGACCGCAGTGACATGGGTGCAGCCGCGGAGAACAGGCCGGTGATCGGCCGGTGGGAGCTCGGGCCCGGCGAGGCGCTGATCGTGGAAGTCGAACCGCCCGAAGGCATTTACTGGAGCTTCTCGATCGGCAACCCCTGGTGGGAGACCATTCACTACGGCCGTCACCAGTCCAGCCTGAACGCCCACCAGGTGGCGGTGGACTCCGACGGCCGAGTCCGCGTGGTGCTGTGCGCGGAGGACCCGGGGGTAGCCAACTGGCTGGACACGGCGGGGCACAGCAACGGCCCGATCATTCTGCGTTGCGTGCGCACCAAGACGGCGCCGACGCCGACGACGCGCGTCGTACCGGTCGGTGACGTGCTGACGGCATTGCCGGCCGGCACCGCGAAGGTGACCAGCGAGCAGCGCGCAGCCGTGCTGTCGGCGCGGCGCAGCGCGGTTCGAGAGAGGTTCGGACGGTGACCTTCGACGCGGACGAATTAGAGGAAGGCGCCTGCGCAGCAACAGGTCTCGACGATTTCGGATCGTCCTACTACCGGGAGGGACTCGAACGCATCGTCGACGCCTTGAACACCGAGGCCGACCTCAACGAAATGGGTCGCGTCATCCAGCACGCCACCGTCAGCAACGCGCTGATCCAGCGCCTCAAGATCGAGGACACCTACGCGCGGCACCCCGAAATCGACGACCAGGTGATCGGCGGGCCCGTCTTCGTGATCGGATTACCCCGCACCGGCACCACCGCGTTGAGCCAACTCGTGGCGGCCGATCCGCAATTCCGCTCGTTGCGGATGTGGGAATCGCAGGCCCCTACCCCGCCGCCGGAATCCGCCACCCAGCAGGATGATCCGCGCATCGCGCAGGCCGAGGCGGGCTTGAAGATGCTCGACGACATGTTCCCGTTGATGAAGACGCTCTACAACTCCGAAGCGACGGCGCCCACCGAGTGCCAGGACCTGATGGGCATGAGTTTTCGGACCTTCCACTTCGACGGCGCCGTGCGCGCACCGGCGTATCTGGCCTGGCTGATGGACTGCGATATGCGCGAGACGTACACCTTCCACCGCCGGGTGCTCAAGCTGCTGCAATGGCATTGCCCACCGGACCTGTGGCACCTCAAGACCCCCGTGCATATGTTTGCGCTGGATGCGCTGGTCGAGGCATATCCACACGCCAAATTCCTCTGGAGCCATCGTGATCCGGCCAAGGTGATGGGTTCGGTCTGCAGTCTGATCCATTACGTGCGCAGCTGGAGCAGCGACCGCGACGATGCTCACGAACTCGGTGCCGAGCAGGTCGACAGCTGGGCCGAAGCCATCCGGCGTGCGATGGATTTCCGGCGGCGGGTGGGCGATGGACGGTTCGCTGACGTGTCGTTCGCCGACCTCCAGACGGACCCCGTGACCACCCTGCAAAGCAGTTACGAATCAATCGGTTTGACGTTTACCGATGCCTCGCTGGCGTCGGTGCAGCGGTGGGCCGAGCGACACCAGCCCGGCTCGCGCGGCCCGCACGACTATGACCTGAGCGATTACGGCCTGACCCCCCAAGGAGTTCGGGAGCGGTTCGCGGACTATCTCGCCACCTACGATGCGACAGCCTGAACAGACGACCGCGCCGCGCACACGGCGGCGGGACAAGCTGGCCCCGGATCCGGGGGTGCGTCGCGAGATCCTGGTTGCCGCGTCAACGGCGTTGCGCGAGGACGGGGTTGGGGGGCTCAGCATTGCCGCGGTGTTGCAACGAGCCGGATTGAGCACTCGCGCGTTCTATCGGCATTTCAACTCCAAGGACGAGCTGGTGGCCGCGGTGTTCTTGGAATCTGCGCGGGCCGAGACGCGCCGGCTGCGTCGTCGGATGGATGCCGCTGCAACCGAAATCGAGGCGGTGGTGGCGTGGATCGACGGCCGACTCGACCTGGCGTTCGACGACACCGTCCGCGCTGACCTACGGCGCCTGTCGCTGGAGGCCCAATCACAGACATCGGCCTCCCCGCACCTCATTCAATCCGCATATGCCGAGATGCTGCTGCCGCTGCGTGAGGTCATTGAGCGCGGGTTGCGGGGTGGGGTATTTCGCAGCGTCGATCCGGTGTCCTGCGCGCAGTTCATCCACGGCGTGGTGTGGGCGGGTATCGACCGGCACTGGACAGTCGGAGACTGCACACGGGCCGACGTCCGCGAGCGCATTGTGCGGTTCTGTTTGGGCGGGTTGGGTGTGGACCTTGAACGAAGGAGGCTTTGATGGACCTGGGGTATGCGGACTCGACCGCGGTGGTCACCGGCGGTAGCAAAGGGATGGGACTGGCCATCGCCGAGACTCTGGCGGCCGAAGGAGCCAGCGTGGCCGTGATGGCCCGGGGGCAGCAGGCGCTGGATGCTGCCGTGGCGTCGCTGCGCTCAGCGGGCGCGCCGGATGCGGTGGGGCTCAGTGTGGACATGGCAGACGCCGACTCGATCGCCGCGGGCTTTGCCGCCGTCGCCGAGCGATGGGGACGACTGAACTGCGTGGTGCACACCATCGGACCGGGTGACGGCTATTTCGAGCAGATGGACGACGCGGATTGGGACGCGGCCTTCTCGCTCGGGACGATGTCGGCGGTGCGGTCGATCCGCGCTGCGCTGCCGCTGCTGCGGTCTGCGGACTGGGCCCGTGTCGTCACCTTGGCAGCGCACTCGATTCAGCGGCAGAGCCCGCGCCTGGTCGCTTACACGGCATCGAAGGCGGCTTTGGCCAGTATCACCAAGAACTTGTCCAAAAGCCTTGCCAAGGACGGCATTCTGGTCAACTGCGTCTGCCCGGGAACCATCGTCACGGCCAGCTTCACCGAGAACCTCAAGGAGGTTTTCGCCGCCGACGGTCTGGATGCCACTAACCCGTGGGACGTGATGACCTGGATCGACAACAATTTTCACCACCCCTGCGACCTCGGTCGCGCGGGACTGCCCGAAGAGATCGCCTCGATCACCGCGTATCTGGCATCTCGGCGCAACGGCTATGTCACCGGCGCGACGGTGAATGTGGACGGCGGCTCTGATTTTGTCTAGCGCTTGCCCCGCGAGCGATAGCTCCTATGTCAAGCCTCGGCGGTTTGTGGGGGTGATTGGCGGGCTTGTTCATCGGCGATGTGAACCGTCCTGCCAGCTTGCCCAGCAGCAACGCCGGCAATGGCAGCGTCAGCGGGTTACCCGTCTTCTGCTGCACGAGGCCGATCGTGCGCCCACGCCAGTCGACGTCACCGAGCCGCAGCGCCACGATGTCACAGGCCCGCAATCCCGTCGATAATGCGAGCAAAGTGATCGCCGCGTCACGCGCGCTGACCACCCCCGAGGCACAGGCCCGAACAACCCGTTCCTCGTCGCCCTCGCCGAGGACTGGGACGATCGCGTGAAAGCGTTTGATGCCAGCCAGATTCAGCGCATTGACCAGATCGGTGCGGCCGGTGAACTTGAGGAACGGACGAAAGTTCGTCACCACCCAAAACAGCGACGACCTGGCCCACCGGTCCAGTAGCGACTCCAAAAATCCCAGGACACTGGCGCCATCCGCGCCATCCAGCACCGTGATCCCGCGCGCTTCCAGGAACACTAGGTAGCCACGCGCCACCCTTCCATAGGCCTCGCAGGTGGCCGACGCCAGACCGCGCCGACCCATCTCGGCATCCCAAGCGGCGTCCAGTCCAACGAAGTCGCTGCCCTCGGGCCGTGGACCTCCACCGCCGCGGCCACGAACCGACAGGTCTACCCGCCCGGTCTGCACATACGAGTCGAACACCGTAACAAGACGCCGGTAATCGAACCGACGCGCCGGGCTGAACCGACCAGTACGCGCACTGGTCGTCATCGAGGCGAACTCTGCACCCAAACCGGCGGAATACTCACGCCCCGAAGCAAACTCAGTCAGTGCCTTAATCGTCTTCGCGTACTGACCGACCGTCGATTCCATATAGCCAGCCGCCCGCAACTCCGCCACAACCACCGCACCGATCCCACCAACCGTCGTATCCATAACCGTCTCCTTCCACAGACGTAGAGATACGACGGACGTAACCACCACCCGAAACGTTAAGCCGAGGAATCCACCAACAACCCCCACCAGCACAGGCCATCCCCGCAAATCCTCGGCTTAACGCAAACCTCGGCATAATCGCTGTGCAGAATGCAACCGGCCACCTCGCCGCGTCGTGCTACCGCACTACTGAGCGCCGTCGTCGCCAACCAGGACTTCATCCGGGAATCGATCGAGTAGCCCACGATGCGGTTGGAGAACACGTCCTTGATCGCACAGAGGTAGAGCTTGCCCTCGCTAGTGCGATGCTCGGTAATATCGCTGAGCCACAACTGATTCGGCCCATCCGCGGTGAAGTCTCGCTCGACGAGATCGTCGTGAACCGGTGGCCCGGTCTTGCCGTTCTTGCCGCGCTTCTTGCCGAAGACGCTCCACCACTTGTTCTCGGTGCAGATCCGCCAGGCGGTACGCTCGGCCATCGCCTCACCGGCGTCAAGGGCCTCCTCGGCCAGGTACCGATACCCGAACTCTGGATCCTCCTGCACAAGAACATCCTTCCAGCCCGCCCATCACGGGCAAGCCAACTCAGATGTCACCAATTCGTGCAGCAGACCCACCTGTGACGTGCCCACCCCTCATAGGAGTGCGCAGCCGTCAGCACATCCGCCCCAGCTCGGGTCAGCGTGATGCCCGCATCCGCCGCTATGACTCGCGGGCGACGATCACCACCGTCCGCGCCGCATGCGCGACGGCCGTGCTCACCGAGCCCAGCAGCATGCCGGCGAATCCGCCGCGACCGTTACTGCCGACGACGACGAGTTGTGCGGACTCCGAGTGCTCGACAAGTTGACGAGCCGGCTGATCGCACACCACCACACGTTGCACCGTGACATCGGGGTAGCGCTCCTGCCATCCGGCGAGCCACTCGGCCAGCGCCTCTTGTGCCTGCACTTCCATCGTCGCGAGATCCAGACCTGGCACTTCCGGCATGCTGACATCCGACCACGCATGCAGTGCCACCAAGTCCACACCCCGGCGGAAGGCCTCGTCAAAGGCGATCTCCGTCGCCAGTTCCGATGCGGGCGAACCGTCGATTCCCACCAGCACCGGTCCCTGCGCGGGCGGAGGGGCCTCATCATGGACGACCGCGACCGGGCAATGCGCATAGTTCACAAGGCCCGTGCTGACCGAGCCGAACGGGACCCGGCTAAACGCGCCTTCGCCCCGGCATCCCACGACCATCATGTCCGCAATCTTGGACTGATTGACGAGCGTGGAAACGGTCGGGCCATGTAGCACCACGCTGTGCACGAACGGCGGGCCATGGTCGGCGGTGCGGTCGGCGACCGCCCTGCGCGCGTCTTCGAGAATTCGCCTCGCTTTGTCGTCCAGCCGCTCGAAATAGTCTTGAGGAATCGGAATCTCCGGCCACGGCGCAACCGCCGACACGACCGGTGCGACGACGTGCATGAGTGTTAGCGGAACATTGCGCATCGCAGCATCGCGAGCCGCCCAGTTGACCGCCGCCATCGACGACGCTGATCGGTCGACGCCGACCAAAATGCCGCGATGGGTTTTGGAGCCGGACATTTCGTTCCCCTGTTTCTGTCGTATTGGCAGCTTCACGCCTGACCGTAGGACGACCTTCGCAAAAGATCAGGTGGCAATGGTCACCGATTTGTTCGCCTAACGGCCTTACGCCGTCGACGGCTCGCGACTCATTCGCTGTACTCCGGTGGCGTTTGTCGAAGCGTTAGCCCGTCGGCGGCGTTACCCGCCGACCACCTTCGTGTCATATGTCAGGTGTGTGGCGGGCCAAAATTCAGACAACGACTAACCGTCGGCAGGCTCGTCTAGGCCGCTGTGCCCGTGGCAATCCAGGACAGCACACCGCCGCCGCTTGGACGTAACCTCCACCTGATGCTTCTCACCGTCCCAATGCGTTAAACCCAGCGAAACCAGCTCCGTTTCGCCCCCACAGATCGGGCAGCGATGGTCAGCGTCACGTAGGTTAATTGTCTCTATCGGCATGTCCATCGGCCGCACGCTAATCCCTGGTGGATGTTGGAACGAGTGGCTAAAGTCCTCCGGCGTGGAGTACATCTTCCCTACTTTGCTTCTGTCGCGCCGGAGTTGAATGGTCACGGTCTGGGATCATCCAACATCGACTCTGGGAGGTCATCATGCCAGGAGGTACCGTCGCTCGCGTCACCGAGTGACTCCTCCCGGCGTGTCCGGGGACTCGGTTTCTTGAGTCACCCGACTGTTGCCAGGGAACTCTTGTGACGGTAGTGCAGTGCCTCCGCGTCTGCCGGATATCGACACCGGAGAGCGTTGGTACAAAGAAGCTAAACGCATGCACGAACAGCGGAAGAGGAGCACACCATGAGCGTGTGGGATGACATCGCCGACAGTCGCCAGGAAGCCGAGAACCTCAAGCTGCGTGCGGCGCTCATTCGCGCTATCCGGGATCGGATCGAGGTTGCCGGCTGGTCGCAGTCCATCGCAGCGCAGAACCTTGGCCTGACACAGCCCCGCGTGTCCGACCTCTACCGAGGAAAGATCTCGAAATTCTCGCTCGACGCTCTCGTGGAGATCGCATCGAAGCTGGGCATCCACGTCCGTGTCGAGGTGGATGCCGACACCCTCCTGTCGGCTTGATGCCGTCGTAGGTTCACAATTCCCCAGGACATCGGAAACCAAGTGCTCCTGTAGCGGCGACAATTTCGGGACAACTGTGATCAATGGCCACCGCGTCTGGGACTTGTGACCCTGGCGCTGGTAGCGCGCGTAAGCGGATGGTGGGGTTGCCGATGTGCCTGTGGCGGAGGTCGGCGGGACACAACCGAGGTGCCCTATGTGGGAGAGCCACGGCGGAGGTGATTGGCATGCGCGACAGAGATCAGCGGCTGCGCAATGACGTTGAGCACCCGGAGCGGTACGAGGAGGTGACAATCACCTCCGCAGGCGTGCTGATAGTGCTGTCGGTATGGCACGGCCAGTCGGGCGCCCCGGTCGTGGTGTTCCTGCCCGGAACCATGACCCACCCGCTGTTCTACGAGGAATTCTGCGACGCGCTTGCCGTCCAGGGCATTACCGTCGTTGGGGTTCACCTCGAGGGGCATGGCAAGAGCCCGCGCGTTGGGCGGCTCCTGCGTTTGGAGAGTCTGGTCGCCAATGCGCTGGACGCAACAGCATGGGCGCGGGTGAGATTCGGGCGTTGCCCCGTTGTCGTGGGCTCCAGTCAAGGCGGTGTGCTGGCGATGATCGTCGCTACGCGCGACCGCGAGCTCGCCGGCGTGGTGGCTCACAACATCCTCGATCCCGAACTCCCCGCTTCCATAACGGTGTCGCGGTTTCCGATTTTCCTACAGGGTGCGTACCGCCCGTTCGTGCGAGGCTTACGGGTGTTGGCCATGCTTTTGCCCCGTCTGCCGGTCCGGTTCAGCGTCTACCTCGACATGGCTCGGGTATGCCGTGAGCCGTGGACCGCCGAGCAGTTCTTGATGGACCCGCTGAGCCTGCGCACCTACCCACTTGCATTTCTGGCCGACTTGTTCACCGCCGACATGAGCGCCGTCCGCGATGGCACGATCACATGTCCCATTGTGGTCGTCGCCGGCCGGGGAGACCCCTTGTTCAGCTTCGACTACACACAGAAGGTCTTCAGCCGCATCACCGCCCCTGCCAAAGAGCTTGTCGTGTTCGACACTGATCACCACCTTCTGTTCAACGAATGTCTGCCTCTTGTCCTCGGTCGGATCACCGAGCTCATCACGCGCCTTGACGCCCAACAGCCAAGCCTGGACAGTAGTACGTGATCCCGCCGCGCGCCGCGAAGCTGATACGGGAGCCCTCCCGATGAGCGCAGCCAGCCTCGACGACGGCGCACGCAACCCGGATGCGAGGCGGGGCTACGTGAGACTCGCGGACGGCCGCAGGCTTTCCTATATGGAGTGGGGAGACCGCACAGGCCGACCCGTGCTGGAGTTCCGTGGTTTACCCAGTTCGAGCCTGGGTGACGCGATCGACCACACCAAACTCGCCGAGGCGCAGGTGCGACGCATCACCGTTGACCGTCCAGGCGTCGGCTTCTCCGACCCGCAACCGGGTCGCGCGCTGCTCGACTGGCCCGATGACGTTCGCGCCCTTGCCGATTCGCTCCGATTGGACCGGTTCGCCGTGCTCGGCACCTCCGGTGGAGGACCGTACGCCGCCGCCCACGCCCTAAGAGACCAACAGCACAAGCACAGTGCCGCGCGGCGCCGGCCGCGATTGTGGAGGCTCGCGGTCAGGCCGGCCTGATCACGTCGTCGGAGGTCACCACGAACGACGTCACCATCCGCTCGGCGTACACCGGCCAGTCCCGCACCTCAGGCACCTGATGACCGCCCAGCATCCACCTGGGCATGGCGGTGCACCGCCAGTGGGCGATGATCGTTCTGCTTTCGGACGGGTCCCGGGCCGACACCACGTTTAAGGCCGGCTCCGTGCTCATCACCGAATACGAGCACCTCGTCGCCGGGACGGCCGAACCGCGCCTAGGGTCTGGACCTCACCGCTGGTCTTCAACCTAGCTGCTGCGGGATGCGATCTCACGAAGTGACCGCGCGATCCGCCCAGTGGCCCAGAGTCCGTAGAGGGCGGCATGTTTGGAGACCAGACCTGACACGGGAGCGAGGACCACGTGGCGCAGGCCCGCGTCGCCGAAGGCCTGAAGCTTGGCCACCACCTGTTCTGGAGTGCCCCACAGCAGGGGCCCCTCAGTCATCACGGCATCCGGCACGGCGGCAATGGCCTCCTCGATCATCCGGCGGTCGTGGCGGTCCGGCACGAAGTCGACGAGCGCATTGAAGTGCTCCCCAAGAGGGTGCACGGCCCCGGCCTGCCGCCACAGATCGGCGGGAGCCCCGAGCCCCAGCAATCTTATGGCCTTGGTCTCGAGCATGGCCCGTGCCTCCTGCTCGGAGGCGCCGATAACCATGAAGCGATGCAGTGCCGGCGTGATCGAGGCCGGGTTTCGCCCCGCCTCGGCGGCCGCGGCCCGTACCGTCGCCAGCTTGGCGGCATACTCCTGCGGCGAGACGACCGTGGTGGGGTACCACCCGTCGCCGTAGCGTCCGGTCAGCCGCAGCATGCGAGGGCCGTGCCCGGCGATCCAGATCTCGGGCACCCTGCCGTTCGGGGCTTTGAGATCCATCGTTGCCTGGTCGAGCTGGTAGTGCTTGCCGGAGAAGGTGATCGGCCCTCGCGCCGACAGACAAAGACGGATGACTTGCAGGGCCTCCTCCAGCCGGGTGACCGGCTCGGAGAAGTCCAGACCGTACGGGTCGATATTCATCCGCTCGCCGGCGCCGATGCCGAGGATGGGCGCGCGCTTGGTGAGATGAGACAGTGTCATCATCGCCTGTGCGATCAAGACGGGATGGCGCCGGATCGGCTCGGTTACGCCGACCCCGAGGCGCATCCGCCCCACCCGCGACGCGAGGTAGCCCAGCAGAACCTGGTAGTCGAAGAACTCGTGCGGGCTGGGGCGTTGCGCGGCGAGCCAGGTCAGCTCCTTATCCCAGATGACGCTGGGAAAGACGTTCTGGAAGTGGTCGATGAGCATCACCGAGTCCAGCCGCATCGCCCGCGCAGCGAGAACGAAAGTTCGAGTGGCGCTCAAGGGTGGCTGCGTGCCGATCTGAAGCCCCACGGATATTCCGGCGCTTTTCATGGCGGCGTCACTCTCTCTTTCTGCGGGTCACCTGGGTCCGGCGAGGCGTCGTCTCGCAGCCGGTAGTCGGCGTGCTCCGGCGCGACAGCTGTCCGAAATGCGTGCCGGTTCTCCGGCCGGTAGAAGCGTTTATGTCGACGGGGACCGCGGGCGTCGAAGCCCAGCTGTAGCAGTGTTGTCACCATCACGTTCTGCAGACTCGGCGGGGAATGCGGGCACTCAAGTGCGAGATAGCGACTCACGACAGGACGGTCGCTGAATGACTTGAAGGCCCGGTAGGCGTCTGCTGGGGTTAGACCATCGGCGGATTCGAAGATCTTGCGGAGAATCTGCACATATGCCTGGTGGTCGCCGATCACCAGATCCAGCACGCCTTCGACTTCGGCCTGGCCGCAGTAACAGCGGTCTCCATGTCCGTCCGCTAGCAGCCGAACGCTACCGTTTCGGACCATTGCCAAGCTCTTGTGGGGACATTCGAGGATCCGCTCCCGGTCGCCGTCAGGAAACGTGGGGAACAGCGGGAAAGTCACATCGCCCATGCACAACATCCGATGCTCAGGGATGTAGACGAGCACGTCGCCCGCGGCGTGGCCTGCCGCTTCAAACACGTAGAGGTCGTCCTCGCCGAGGGTCCAGCCGGTCCAGCACACTTCAACGAAACGCAGCTGCTCGCTGGGCAACGCTTGCAGCGGCTCCATAGTCTCGCGCGAGTCGTTCACCGGCTTGAACTTGTTGAACTGAATGTTGAAGAGCCACTTCAGAACTCGCTTACGACCCACGAAGTTGCCCAGCCCGTCACGCAGCAATCCTGCAGCACGATAAAGACACCGATTCTTCTGATAACCCGAGAAGGGATCGAAGTAGGTGTCGAGGTAATCGAACTGGTCCGCCATGTAGGCGGAGAAGTCTGACTTGACGAACTCAATTGCCTCCCGGCGCAACAAATGCCGTTTCCGGTCCGCGCTCGCCGAGGAAACGACGTCATTGTTGCAGATATGGTCAAGATGGCCGTGGCTGTTGATCAGAGTAAACGACTCGACTTCGCCGACTTCGCTGAGGATCCCTTGGATACTCGACCTGATGGCAGATCCGCCGCCGCTGTCAATCAAGTACAGTCGGTTCGCGGATCTGTAGATAACCACATTGCACCAATCAGGTTCCTTGCTGGCGTCTTTGGGCATCTCACCATGGATGAACCAAAGATTGTCAGCGAGTTGCACAACGTCGCCGAGCATGTAAACCTCCTGGTTGCACTCCCGCCTGATTCCCCACAGATACGGGACGTGCTCTCACCGAACCTAATAGCTCCGATCCTGCACTCGGGGAAAGCCATCGTCATCTCCCTCCGGGCGCGGATGCAACGCTGTGCTGGGTGACGCGAATGCCACCGCTCGCAGTCCACCACACAGGTTGCGCAGCTGCCCCTCGGTGACCGGCCACGGCCAGCGCTGTCGCCCCAAACCGAGATCACCGTCGCCTGACGCGAGCGACGATCATGACGTTGGACGTACAGCACCGTGCGGTACTGCTTGCCGGTGCGGCGCCCGACATGGGTCAACACCAAAAGCGCATGGCCCGTGAGCCATCCGAGTCGGATGCGCCATAGCAGTTGAAGTCCACCACCGACAGCCGCAACGATGCGCTTCCAGGCGGCGCTCACTGGCCACCACGCACCGACGGTCTCTCTGCGACCGGCCGGGCTTCCGCCACCTTGTGCCATAGATTCCTCACATCGGATGTTTCTCCGCGCCAATGCGATCATCGGCGCGCCAATTACCGGGCGGCTAGGGCCGATTGTCCCTAAGAAAAGGTTGCTCCGGTGGCACGTGCGATTCTGGCCAGCGCCGGGGGTCCGTCGGTGGCAGTGTTACACTGAAGTCGGCCGCTCACAACGGTTTCGGGTATCGCTGTAGGAGTGTCCGTCCTCGTGGACGTCTGCGGGCGCGCCGCTGTGGGGCCCGCAACCCTTCCTCATGCCAGGCCAGGTGAATCTTCTTGTGGCAGTTGCCGTTCGCTATCGTGCGGCGTCGATCTACTCAAGGCGACGTCACGCTTGGTTTTAGCTTACTTCCTTTACTTGTCCCGTTTGGCCGCCGCGCACCACCGCCGAGTTCCGGATGCCGCGCACATGGCGGTTGATGGCGTGGCGGATGATCCAGCGGTAAAGGAGCCGTCGCGCTCCACGAAAGTTGCCATCGTGCGTGCGGTAGAAATCGTCCGGGGCGTCGAAGACGCCGAGGTCGCGCGCGATGCCGTCGCGCTGGATATAGGTGTTGCCACCGGTCCACTCGATCGGGGGATCCGCGAGGTCCGGTGTTGCGATCCCATAGCCACAGAACGGACCGTGGTGACCGGCAAACCGTGCCTGCACACGGGCGAGGTAGGGCCGGTCGAGGATGAAGCCCTCAAGCTCAAGCCACCGGCCGCCGTGCCAGACCTCCACCCAGCTATGGATGATCTCGTCCGGGGCCATCCAATGAAATATCGCCGGAACGGCGCCCAGCTGCAATGCCTTGTGGATCGTGAAGAAGTGGGCACGGCACGGAATGCCAACCGCGCGCAGCAGCGCCATGAGCAGCGTCGCCTTGGTATTGCACTGCCCATAGCCGTCGGCGAGCAGTCTTGACGCCGGCAGGTCGTCTGAGGCGTTGTAGCCGAATGGGATCTCGTCGCGTACGAAGGCATACGCCGCGGCGATGCGGTCCGACTCCGACATCGCGGCCCACCCGCGGTCGGCGATAAGACCCGCGATCCGCCGGTGACCGTAGTCGAGCAATCTCGTCGCCGCCAGGTGCCGTCGCGGCGATGGACCGGCTGCTGCCGGGTTGTCGAGCTGGGGCGCTTTCTCCGTCACGAGAGACCTTGCTTTCTAACCACGGTCTGGGCGGTGATTAACGAGGCCGGTAACGGCTGTAGAGGGTTGGCCGTCCAGCTCCGCAAGCAGGTCATGGGCGAGGTAGGTGACATCGAGGCCGCGCTGCTGCAACTGGTGTTGGACAGCCTCGGTGTAGAGGCCGCGGCCAGCAGCCCCGGCGTCGCGGACGATCTTGTTCATCTCGGCGACGGTGATCGTGTCGCGGTCGACCTCGCACAGCCGATCCAGCGCGACGGGCATGTCCATGGTGCGGGTCAGGCCGCAGGATGGAGAACCGTCGACGCCCACAATGGCTGCCACGTCCAGTCCGCTGTCGCGGTAATCGACGACGCGGCGCGCGGTTTGGCGGGCCAGTCGCCGGTACACCAGCCCGGTGTAGGTCAGCACCGCGCGCAGCATCACCGCGCGCAGCGGGCGGGGCAGCCACCGGCTCGACCCGTAGGCAAACAGCAAGCGGCGCTTGAGCACACCACCCCAGGCCGCCTCCTCCGGACACGGCATTTGCACCATGCCCAGACCTTCAGCCGCGCAGGCATCGACGATCTCGCGCACACAGCCAGCCCGGCCAGCACCGCCCAGGTAGCGGGTGTTCTCGTTGAGCAGGCAGTGCGACAGCAACACCACCTGGCCGCCGCGCTCATCAGCCAGGCGCCTCGACAGCGCCACCGCACGGCGCCGACCCGTCGATCTCACGACGCGCCCGGCTCGCGACTGGATCGCGCCGAAGAAGCGCTACGCGACGCAGACGGTCGTGGTGACCCGCTTATCTGGGACAACCACTCGCTCAGTAGGCCGGCCAGCATTGCGGGGGCCTCCAGCTGTGGCAGATGACCGGTGTCCACCAATTGGTACTGCTTTGGGTTGTTGGCGGCCTCGAAGACGAGCTCCGATTCCCTGGGCGGCTGCAGATGGTCGTTTCGTCCCTGGATGACGAACAGCGGTTTATGCAGTTGCCGGACGGCTTGCGGCCCGTCCCAGGTTTCCAGCAGGGCACGCAGAGTGGGCACGGAGAGCCTTCTGGCGTCGGCGAGCAGCGGATCGTGCTTGAACGTCGAAACCCACGAAGGATCGTCGATCAACTGCTTGTAGGCCAGAAACGGGTTGACGCTGATGCGGATCGGGGCGACTGACGCGATCAGCTTGAGCATGGAAAACAGCGCCGATCGCGGTGTGGTGAGCGCCCAGGTGGCGGCGTGTGCGGGAGTGTTCGAGGCGGCGACGCCGACGACGCGCTCGTCACCGGCCCCGGTCAGGATCGCGATCATCGCGCCGAGGCTGTTGCCGAACAGGGCTATCGGGCCGCCGTCGCGTTGGCGCGCGAAGTCGATCGCGTGTCGGGTGTCGGCGGCGAGTTCATCGAGCGTCCAGCGTCCTCGGTGTCCGCCGCTGCGGCCATGTCCGCGGAAATCGAAGCTCAGCGAATTGAGGCCCTGGGCTGCGAGTTGGATGGCCAACGGCTCGTATTCGAAGGTGTGAAAGCCGAGGCCGACGAGCAGAATGACTGTCGGTGCCTGGTCGCCGACGTGCCGCAGCCGCCCGTATAGATCCACGCCGTCAGAAGCGAAGCTGACCGTTTCGACATCACCGGGCATGGTGGTGTTTACCGAGGCTATGCACCCGAATGCGAAGCAAGCTGGCGGTCGGCTTGGACAGATCTCGCATGATGTGGCCCCTAATTCGGAAGTGGTGCCCGCCACCTGATCTTGCCTGCGGCGCTCGGCTGCAGGCTAGGGTCTTTGGCCCCCGACTTTGGTCATCAGCAGCGGCAGCAGGTATCCACTTGAGTCGCAAGGCCCACTGCGGTCTGCCACCGCATCGCGCGGGTGCGACGCGGAAAGCGGGTAATTAACCGCTCCGACGTTGTCGGGACTGTCGACGCACCCGTTCATCCGCGCCACGTAAATCATCCCGTTGGGGTAGATGATCTTGTATACCTGTTTGCGCCTCGGCACGGTGGCGCGGACGCTCGGCGGTTGTTGTCTTATGACCGGCGTAATGCGTCGCGCAAAGTCGGGACGACGGTCTTCGTCAGGTAAGGAGCGTCCAAGCAGTCTCCCCATCGCTTCTCGCCACGCGCGGCGGGATGGGAGAAAGTGCAGACGACCATGCGGTGCTGGCCTAGATATGCCTCGTGGAGGAGCCCTTCGCAATAGGCGCGGCCACGAGTCAGAGCGGTTTTCGTCCAAGTAGTCGCTGCATTGATGTTGTTCGCACGAGAAGAATTACATCTTGACCTTGTGTGTCTTGGACCTTCGCACGACCGAGCTGAACAAAGACAATCTGCGTGCGGCCTTCGCCGTATATGCCGAATCGCGCTCGGCGGCCTCGATTCGGCGCTGCTGGTCGACGTGGAACACCCTCTGTACCTTCCTCTACACAGCGAGCCCGGTGCCTCGTAGTCCGGGTTGGGGCAGTCCGTATCGTGCGCGGTCGCCGATGTCGGCCACCCGAGGGCGGGATCGCCCGGGGCGACGAACATCGGGCAGCCGCAGGCGTCGGTTCGGCACACGACCGCATCCGCGGATCACCGCCCGGTTCCTTTACGCCGCAATAGAATACGTTCTTTACGCCAGTCGTCTTGAGCTCCTTTTGTGCGCCGGCCAGGAGGTCATCGTCCAAATCAGTCGCTTTGTCATCGAGTTTCTACCCGTGACGTTTCTCGTTGTGCTGGTTGATCATTGGCTCTTAGGTTCCGGGTGCAGCGGTAGTGATGCCCAGGGCGTCGGCGGCCTCGCTCAGGCGACTGTCGTAGGTAACCAGCGCGGTCAATGGTGCAGTGGATGCGGCGGTTTGAGCAGTGGCCAGGTGTATCGCGTCGAGTGAGCGCAGTGCGGGGTCGGGGTAGGCCGCTGCGGTGGCGCGAATCACCGGGTCGATTTCGAACCGGTCCAGCCTGGCCAGCACGGAGGGCACGGCAGGCAATCCTTCCGGGGCGACTGCTCTGATGGCTCTGGGTAGCTCAACGTCGGCCAAAGCGGAGGTGATCCAACGTATTTCGGTGCGTTCATCGAGCCAGTCACCGAGAGCGTCGGACTCGGCTTCGACCCGAATAAGCTTGACCAGCGCCGAGGTATCCAGGTAGATCACGGGCTAGTACCGTTCCGCGGCGCGCATGCGCTGCAGCAGCGTGCCGGCGTCGAGACCGCCACGCATGGGAATCGCGGGTCGAGGCGCCGGGCCAGATAGTGTCGCAGGTTGCACCCTGCCGGTACTGATCAGCGCGTCGAGAGGGCCGGCGGAAGCTGGGATGATTTGGGCGATAACCTCACCGCGCTCAGTAACGGTGATCTTCTCGCCGCGCTTGACGCGGGCCAGCACTTTGGACGTCTCTTGGTTGAGCGTTCGTATGGATACTTCGGTCACACGCTCAATGTACTACAGCTATGTTCTACATGCTGGGTTCCGATGCCGGCGGGTGCCCGCTCCCATAGGCGTTGTCGGCGCGAATCTCGCCACGTGACGTTTCTCGTTGTGCTGGTGGCTCATTGGCTCTTGGGTTTGCAAACCGCCGACTGCCCGCAGCCTGCGTGAGGCGGCTGATCGCGCCGGGCATGTCCTCGAACTCGGTAAGGGCCGCAGCCTCTTCGAGACTGAGCTGACCATCGGCGAGCCCCTGCATCGCGGCGTCGGATTTCACCACCGCTGCCGCCGCCTTCACGGTGTCTTTGGGCACCGAGAGCTTTCGGGCCACTCGGGTGATCGATACCCCGGCGTCGATCATCTGCTGGATCCCACGCGCCCGCTGAGCATCGGTGAGCTGACGCCGCTGGTCGTTCTCCACGATCTGCTCGGCAACCCGTTCGACCCGTTGCGCCGTAAGGTCGGTGTCGGCGGCGCTGCGCACATAGACCGGCACGGTGGACAAACCGGCCTCGCGGGCGGCGAGGGTGCGGCGCTGTCCGGCGCGCACCAACAGTTGGCCATCACTGCGACGGATCGCGGCGATAGGGATCAGCACGCCGTGCTCTGTGATGCTGGCCAGGAACTGAGCGTCGAGGGCAGCGTCGTCACGCACGTTGTCCTCGAGAATCAACGCGTGGGGATCGACGTGCTCGATGGTGCCCAGAGCGGGCTGCTCGATGCCGGCGGCATGGGTGTCGGTCATGTCGGTACCTTTCAGAGAGGGAGGCGTCCCTACGGGCGCCTGTTCTTTTTGCCTTCTGGCACTGATGATTCGGGCCGGCACAGGGCCCAGCGAAGTGCAAGGTCCGGGCGCAACGGGTTCGGCGCGAGCTCGCGAGCGTGGCCGGACACGTTGCGAGCCTTGTGCCCGTAGCGAAGCGGAGGCCCGTGGCCTTGCGCGCAGTGGGCCGCCGGCCATAATCGAAAGCCAGAAGGCAAAATGTGTGCTCGGGCCTCGCTTGGGCCTCTCGAGGGCCCAACCCAGCACCATTTCAGCAGCGCCGCAGGCGCTTCAGCCTTATTGGCGCGGCGACCGCCGCGGGGGGATGCTTCAACGAGAAGAGCAGTGCGACTGACGGTTTGGACGTTGACACGGCACCGACCGGACCGTCGAATGGCACGAGACGCTAGGGGGGCTATTCCCTGCGTTAGCGCCGCATCGGGTGCCCGCCAGAAGCAGCGCAAAGGTCGTTCCGTCCACTGTCGCAATCGGCGGTCTCAGCTCCGGCGGTGGACTGGCCGCGGCACTGGCGTTTCTGGTCCGCGATCGCGGCGAGATCCAGCTGGCCTTTCAATTGCTGCCAACCGAACCTCGACGATCGCACCGGCAGTCAAGCCACGGGTCGCCGTCGCCTGGTGTGGTCGGAGGGTGACACCCGCCAAGCCTGGCGGTGGTATCTGGGTGACGCGGACCCGGCGGTCGCGGCGCCGGCGCGGCGCACCGACCTCGCCGGGCTGGCGCCGGCCTGGATCGGCACCGGCTCCTTGGACTTGCTGCATGACGAGGCCGTCGAGTACGGCAGGCGCCTGAATGAGGCGGGCACGCCGTGCCACGTCGAGATTGCGGCCGGCGCCTTCCACTCGTTTGATTTGATCGTGCCGGACGCGCCGGTGTCGTTGACATTCTTCGCCAGCCAATGTGATCACCTGCGGGCCGCGCTGGCTAGGGCAACAACTTGACGCGCGACGAATATTCTCCCGCCGATCTAGGAAGGCTGTCGTCCGACATGACCTTTATTCCACGAATCCCGCAGATGCCCCTCGATGTCTTTAACGGACTCCTTCAGCCCGCCCGACATCTCCTTGCCGATCTTGCCGGCCAGACTCCCGGGCAGGCTTACCGGCCTAGTCGAGGGAATCCTTGAGTTGCCCTTCGTGAGCTGAGCCGTCGAGTTGAAGCTCAATGTAAGCAGTCTCGAGTTTCACGCCTTTACCGGCCATCAGATCAGCTCCTCATTCCGCGCCGAATTTGCTGAAAACCGTTGCCCAACAGAAGCGTTCGCCGCATTGTTTACTAGGAAACCGTTGCGTTTCAACGGTATTTGGTGTTGGAAAAATTTGGTAAGTAAATCAGTCCAAGGCCCGGTGTGTTGGCTTGGCCCTGGTACAAAGAATGACACAACGTTTGTGCTGGTCAGGGCACATATCTGCGCCCCAGACTCCGCGGAGCCCCAGACTCGTACGCGCCGCGACGCCGCGAGCCCGGGAACCCGGAATTTTTGGGGCTGTACGTAAAAAAAGCGACGGGCAAACGGTCGACACGATGCGGGGGGTGCTGTCTCGTTGGGTACCCCTTTCTCGAGTGCTGCGGAGATCGACGTAGGGCTGCTGAGCCCGTGCACCTCGCGTGCGAGGGTATGAGCGGCGGTCCAGGTCCAACTTCCGGGGTACCCAATGCGCGCCACGTACTCGGCCACGTCGGAGACCCGGCTGGATTTCTTCACTGCTGCCCGAAGAGGCCGGTTTTCCCGAAGGTCGGCAATGGTGTCGGCGATTGTCGCCAGAGACTCTCCGGCGATCCACAGCGCCGACGCCGCCATTGCGCCCTCGGATGCGCACTCCGACAGAGTTCGAACTGCTACATCAATCCGCCCAGCCCGTGGCGTGAAACCAAGTATGGCGACACCACCGAACCCAGGGCACATCAGAGCCACACTCAGACACACCGCGGCATGCGGCTACTTGCCGCCGGCGTTGTTTAGATGCCTGATACGTGCGCGATTTGGCCGACGGCGGCGGTGACCGCCATTGCCAACCCGCCGCCGATCAGGACGCGCAGGGCCGGGCGAGTCGCGGTGGTGCCGGCGGCCCTGGCGCCAAGGACGCCGGCAAGCGCCAGCCCAGCGAAGGTGACTGCCACCATGAACCAGATGCGGGTGGTCGCAGTTGGGCCGAGCAGCCCGAGGAACGGAATCAGGCCGCCAACCAGGAAGCTGACTGCTGAGGCGGCGGAGGCCTGCAACGGGCGCGCGGTGGTGGTCTCGGCGTGACCGAGTTCGTCGCGTAGGTGGGCCTCCAATGAATCGGATTCATGCAAGGCCGCCGCGACTTGTTCGGCCAGTTCGCTGGGCACTCCTCGGGATTTGTATATCTCGACCAACTCGTTCAGTTCGGCTTGCGGATTCTCGGCTAGTTCGCGCGTTTCCTTGGCGCGGTCGGCGTTCTCCACATCAACCTGCGAACTGACCGAGACGTATTCGCCTGCCGCCATTGCCATCGATCCTGCCGCGAGCCCGGCCAAACCGGCGGTCAGGACGGTGCCGATGGCCGCGCTGCTGGCCGCGACACCGACCATCAAACTCGCAGTCGAGACCAGTCCGTCGTTGGCGCCGAGAACAGCGGCGCGCAGCCACCCCGCCCGGCCCGCGGTGTGGCGTTCGGAATGGGGATTGACTGCGTCGAGGAAAGACAAGGGACACTCCTACTTCGTGCGTCGAGGAACCTGCTGACGGGGTGATGCATGTGTAGCGCGCGGACCGCGGCACCGAAAGTCCCGGCGGCGATCACGACCAGTTGGATCCGCTGAGGAATACCAACCCAGGATCTAGAAGGGCAGCCGAGCCCACTGACCGCGAGGATTGCCAACAGCAGGCGGGTGACGACGCGCTGAGCGGCCGTCCGATAAAGGGTGGCCAGATGTTCGATCCCGAGCGCGACAACGATGAACGATCGCGCACGACACAGCGCATGCACCCATTTTCCTGGCTATCCACAACGGCGACCAACACGGACCGTCGATGCTGTCTGCACAGGCTCCGGTGTTACTTCGCCTGCGCGGCAGACAAACTCCGTCTTTTCTCCTGTCATCCGGTCGAACACCGGCCCGGTGTAAACGTCGAAATGCCAGGCCGGATAACATTTCTCCCGTCTGACTCTGACTTTGCCCGCGCCTGGCATCAGCATCAGTTGACTGCATCACCGCTTCCAACCGGACCCTAGAGGACAAAGTCCCCTCTTAGGTGAGGAGCGGTCGTAGGCGGCATACGCGGCAGCCGGTGACGGCCACGATGCCACCGAGGCCGGCACGGTTCGCGAGCGCTCGCGGCCCTCTTCGAGGATCTGTCGACGGCAGGTGTGAAGGGGCGGCGAGATTTCGGTGGATGCGGGCTCCAACGCCGGGACAGTCTCAGATGCCTTGGCGGTGGCCGCGATTTGGGTCCTGTGGCGAGTTGGTCGGTGACCAATGGCTCCTGACAATGCACCGCCGGACTCCTAACGTCATGGGCGGAGTACCTGTGCTGGCCCGCCAGGCGATGAATTCTCGGGAGGACGTGAAATGTCGGCTGTCGTCTCACGTCCGGGAATCGTTGTCGGCGTGGACGGATCGCCGTTCTGGAAGGCGGCGGATTGGTGGGCCGACGCCGTGATGTGCGACGGTGCACTCACGGTCGTGCACGTGACGGCTCGACGGCATCGGAGTCGGCAACGGCGATCGCGTTGGAGGAAGCGTCACGACGTGCAGCTGGTGGCCATGTATGCGTGGTGTGACGTGGGTGCAGAGGCGATGCCCGCTGTGGACTGGCCGGCGTTGCAGACGTTGGAAGACAAGATCCTGGCTGAGCACCTGGCGGGATGGCAACGGCAGCCAACACTCGGGAAGCCGGCGTGAGGGCAACGGTGCGAACCAGCGCAGAAGAACTAAGCGACCATCGACAATGCGCGGCACACCGCCGTTGGTGTGGCGTCGACGAAAGGAGCGTGCGGTGACCGGTTCGGAGTCGCCCGCCCGGCCGTGGTGGCCGCGGTTGCGGTCGCTGGTCGAGCCGGCCTTGGTGGTGGTCACGGTGGCGGCGCTGGTGCTTGGCGGGGTCGCGTGGCTTATCGGGTGGCGTGCGGTGGCCGACGGGTGTTGGGTCGCGGGCACGCTGGCCGCAGTGGTGCCCGCCGTGGTGTGGGTGATCACCGCGCTGCGCCGGGGCCGGGCGGGGGTGGATCTGCTCGCGGTGTTGTCGCTGGTGGGCACGCTGTTGGTGGGTGAGTATGTGGCCGGTGCGTTGATCGCGGTGATGCTGTCCACCGGGCGGGCCCTGGATGCGGCGGCGCAGCGGCGTGCCTCGCATGATTTGCGGGCGCTGCTGGAGCGTGCCCCTCGTTTCGCGCGGCGCCGTGTCGGTGACGCGGTGAAGGTGGTCCCGTTGGGTGAGGTCGCGGTCGGGGATCTGCTGGTGGTGGGTCCCGGCGAGGTGGTGCCGGTGGATGGGCGGATCGAGGGCACGGTGGCGGTGCTCGATGAGTCGGTGCTCACCGGTGAACCGCTGCAGGTCGAACGGGCGGTCGGTGAGCCGGTGCGCAGCGGTGTGGTCAACGCCGCCACCGCGTTCGAGCTCCGTGCGACGGCCACCGCCGAGCAGAGCACCTACGCCGGGATCGTGCGGTTGGCGCAGCAGGCGGGCGCCGAAAGCGCGCCCATTGTTCGGTTGGCCGACCGGTACGCGGCGTGGTTTGTGCCGGTGGCGCTCGTGGTGGCCGGCGTGGCCTGGTTGGCCAGTGGGTCGGCGGTGCGGGCGGTGGCGGTGCTGGTCGTGGCGACGCCGTGTCCGCTGTTGCTCGCGGCGCCGGTGGCGATCGTCTCCGGTTTGTCGCGGGCCTCTCGGCAGGGTGTGGTGATCCGCAGCGGCGGCGCGCTGGAGAACCTCGGGCATGCGACGACGTTGGTGATGGACAAGACCGGTACCCTCACGGCCGGTCGCCCGGTCGTCGTCGACGTCCTGGCTGCACCTGGTCGCGACAGCACCGAGATCCTGCGACTGGCCGCGTCAGTGGACCAGATGTCCCCGCACGTGCTGGCCGAGGCGATCGTCACCGAGGCCCTTGCTCGAAAGCTGTCGTTGTCGTTGCCCGCCGATGTGGTCGAGCAGCCTGGCCAGGGCGTGACCGCCACGGTGGACGGCCGCAGGGTTGCGGTGGGCAAGCTCACTGGCGCAGCGGTCGACGCGGGGTGGGCCCGCGCGGCGGTCAACCGGGCGAGTCTGGATACCGCCGCGATCGCCTGGGTCAATGCCGACGATGAGGTGATTGGCGCGGTGCTGTTACGAGACCCGTTGCGCCGCACTGCTCCCCGAACTGTACGACGGCTGCGCGCAGCCGGTTTCAACCGATTGGTCATGCTCACCGGGGACCGCCCGGAACCGGCGCGGGAAGTGGCCACGGTGCTCGGCTTGGACGAGGTGTACGCCGACCAGAGCCCGGCGGACAAGGTCGCCGCCGTGCGGGCCGAACGGGAACGTGCCGTGACGGTGATGGTGGGCGACGGTGTCAACGACGCCCCTGCGCTGGCCGCGGCCACCGTCGGTGTCGCGATGGGTGCCCGCGGTGCCACCGCGTCCTCGGAGGCCGCCGACATCGTCTTGACGACCGACCGGTTGGACCGGCTTGCCGACGCGATGGATGTCGCGCGCTGGTCAAGGCGCATCGCGGTGCAAAGCGCGGTGCTCGGCATGGGGTTGTCCCTGCTGGCGATGGGTGTTGCCGCCCTCGGCTGGCTGCCGCCCGCGGCGGGGGCGTTGCTGCAGGAAGGCATCGACGTCGCGGTGATCCTCAACGCCCTGCGCGCGCTGCGCGGCAACCCAGCCGTCGGGGTCGAGTTGCCGCAGGACACCGAAGAAATGCTGCGCCGCTTCGCCGGCGAACACGACGAGCTACGCGACGCGCTGACGCTGCTGCGTGATGCCGCCGACCAACTTGCCACCGGGTCCGGCAAACCTGCAATGGACGCATTGGACCGTGCCCAGAGCTTCCTCACCGAGCGACTGTTGCCACACGAGGACGCCGAACAGACCGAGCTCTACCCGGCGCTGGCGACGCCGTTGGGTAGCGCTGAAGCCACGGCCACGATGAGCAGAACCCACGCCGAGATCAAACGGCTGACCGATCGGGTCGGCAACCACCTGGCACTGGCTCAGAGCGCCGGCGGCGTGCAGCCCGACCAGATCGACGATCTGCGCGCTTGCCTCTACGGGCTTTATGCGTTGCTGCGCCTGCACTTCCTGCAAGAGGAAGAGAACTACTTCACCCTCGCCGACACCGAGCGGCCCGATACCGCCGAGCACCAGCACGCGCCCAGCCGACAAGATCCGCCGCGACCGCCGCGACCCGTAGGGCCGTGACCGAATCCGCGACCGGCACGCGTCCGCGGCAGCGGGCTCGGTCCGGGGGTTTGCTCCGGCAGGATCGACTGTGGTGTGCCCTTGATCGGCCACGACAGGCCCCGCACCGTTGCATCGGATCGATCGCTCACAGGATTAATCGGTGGGACCGGTAAGCGCGGCCCTAGTAGCGACGGTCGCGGCGGTGACCGTGACCGCGCTGTGGCTGGCCTACAACGAGCATCGCGTGCGGAGGGTCATCACTTCGGCGCGGCGGGCCGTGGTGTGTTGGGCTCGCGTCCATATCGGCAAACGCTTACCGCCGTGGTTTCCCGAGCGTCGATTTGGTGTCGGTCAGGCCACGCTGCTCACCCTGGTCGGGGGACTGATCGCGCTGTGCGGGCTCGCGGTCGCATTCGCCGAACTTCTCGACAGCGTGATGGAGGGGGACGGGATCACGCTCGTCGACCGGCCGCTGTCGGGGTGGCTGGCAGCCCACCGCGAGCCGGCACTTACGGTGGCGATGCGCGCGCTGACCCAGTTGGGTAGCCCCGCGGGAGTGATTATCGCGACAGCAGTCGTGTGCGCAGGTACGGCCTGGCGAACCCGCTCGCGACTGCCGGTCCTACTCGGCGTGTTGGCCGTGAGCGGGCTCGGTGTTGCCGTCGCGGTAGTGAAGCTCCTGGTCGGCAGGCACCGCCCCGCGATGCCCTATGCGGCCATCACCGCCGACGGGTACTCGTTTCCGTCTGGGCACGCCACCGGCATCACCGCCGTGGCGCTGGTAACGGGCTGGATGATCAGCCACTGGATCGTCCGATCCTGGAACACCCGCGTGGCCGTATGGACCGCAGTACCCGTGATCATCGGCGGCGTCGGATTCACCCGGATGTACCTGGGGGTCCACTACCTCAGCGACGTGATCGCGGGCTGGATCCTAGGAGCCGCCTGGGCCGGTGTGCTCATAGCTTGCGCACTGCTGTGGGAACACACCCGCGGCCAGTGGGGTGGTCAGATCCGATCGCCTCCCAGCGGCTCTCGCGAGGATACCGGCTAGAAAACCGAGAGCCACAAGAACACCACGCCACCAGACGGAATTCGGCCGGAGTCCACCGCGGTGGGGGCTGCCGGACGCATTCTGGGTGTGTGCCGGTCATGGCGCGTGTGGTGTCGGTCAGGAGGACGTGATGGCAGTGGGTGGCACGGCCAAGCAGGAGCGCGGGCTGACCAAGCGGGTCGCCAGCGCGGTGACCACCGGAGGGCCGCACCCGCGAGCGGTACGGCTGGGCAGTCGGCTGCACCTGTGGCTGCGGCGTCGCTTCAGCGGGGCCCGGTTCTTGGCCGGGGATGTTCTGGTGGTGACCACTACGAACCGCCGTGGCGGCGAGGCGCGGTCCACGCCGGTGTACTGCGTGCACCGCGGCGACGGAGCTGATCGGAGGTACTGTGCGGCCGCGTCGTTCGCCGGCCGCAATGCCCCACCCGCCTGGTACCTGAACCTGATCGCCGACCCGCAGGTCGGTGTCCAGGTCGGTGGCCGCCGGATCGCCTGCCGCGCCCGGGTACTGGAACCTGGTGAGGCGCAGGGGGTGTGGCCGCGGCTGGACGCCATCTACCGGCCGTTCGCCGTAGCCAGGTCCAGGCCGCCGGTCGACTCGTGGCACAGCAGCAGTGGCGGCTCCCTGACGAGGCACGCGCGATTGCCACCCGTTGCTGCTGAACGCCGGACAGTTGACCGGGGAATCGGTCGGCGATATCGGACAGACCCACCCGCGCCAGCGCCTCGCGACTGCGCCGAGCGGAGCCCTTGCCGGTGAGTTCGGCGATGATCTCGACGTTTCCAGTGCGGTCAGGGTGGGCACCAGGTTGAAATAACCGGGAACACGAACCCGACCCGATCCCGTCGGTAGGCGGTCCGCTCCTTGCCCTGCAGTGATGCGATGTCGGTGCCGGCCACCTCGATCCGCCCGCCGGTCGGCTCTTCGATGCCGCCGTCCAGGTTGAGCAACGTGGTCTTGCCGGAGCCGGACGGACCCAGCAGGACGACGAACTCGCCGGGCCAAATTTCGAGGTCCACATCCTTCAGCGCCTCAACCGCGGCCGGCCCGGGGCGTAAATTCGTCCCACCCACTGCCAGTCGCACTGCCGGATGTCCCGACGCTGCCGCTGCCTCTGCCTCCCCCTCCCGCGACAGCAGCGAGGTCGGAAGACACATGGTCTGCCCATCACCCCAGACTCGGCCAGCGACCAGCCCAGCCAGTGGAGGACAAGGTCGCCGTGCAGCGTTGCGCTGGTCCTTCGCCATCCACGCACGCCGCCGCGACCGATCCTGCAGCGCAGGCCTGTTGATCGCGTGCGACGTTGTCACGGACCAGGTCCTTCACCAGGCTGACCCGCCACGCCTCCCGGCATCGTCGAAGCGACACCGCGCTGACGTACGCAGGGAACGTCGGCCAGTACTTGGAAGGCCTTTAGCCTCTTGGTGGCTAGACCGCTCATAGAGGAAGCTGGTGTGACGCCTGGCCCATCCGAGCAAGAGGGGCGCTGATGATCCGATCCGTCACGGGGGCGTCGGCGCGGTATTTCGCCGTTTCGAATCCCGTTCGGACTGTGACTGTTTAGGAGGAATTGTGATGCGATATGGAGAGCCATTGTTCGCGGCGGCGTGTGCCGCTGCGTTGCTCGCGCCAATCGCGGCGTGTTCGAGCCACACAGCCCCGCAGGCCAGCTCCCAGCTCACCGATTCCACGCGTGCCAATGCGTTGTCGGCGATGCATGGTGAGGCGTTGGCACGCGCGAAGTATCTGGCCTATGCCACCCAGGCGCAGCAGGCCGGGCGAGCCCAGGCGGCGCAGGAGTTCACCATCGCCTCCCAGACCGAGCTGTCGGATCATTTTGCGCGAGAAGCTGATCTGATCGGCTTGGGCGGTGATGTCGCCGCGAACCTGCGTGATGCGATTAGCGGCGAGACCAACGAGGTCGACACCATGTACCCGGGTTTCGCAACGCAAGCCACAGCCGACGACGACCCGGCCGCGGCGGCTTTGTTCACCGAGATCGCCGCCGATGAGGCGACCCACCTGAAGGGCTTCACGACAGCGTTGACCGCGGTCACCAGTCCGGGCGCAACTGTCCCGTCGCCGGTGGGTTCGACGCCCACTCCGGCGCCGATTGCGGTGGGTCCCGCGCGGTCGTCGGGCACGACGCTGACGAATTTGCGCGCGGCGATGCAGGGTGAGGCGTTCGCCTACGCCAAGTACATGCGGTACGCGGATGAGGCCCGCAGGAGCGGCAACAGCGCTGTCGCGCAACTGTTCACCAACACCGCTGATGTTGAGTTGAACGAGCACTTCGCCGCGGTGGCGGGGCTGGCCGGGCTGGTGCAGGCCGACACCAATGCCAACCTCAAAGACGCGATCACCGGTGAACAGCACGAAGCCGAAGTCATGTATCCCGACTACGCCCGGCAAGCCGATCAGGCGGGAAATCCGCAGGCCGCCAGCCTGTTCCGAGAGATTGCCGGGGACGAGAAGGCTCATGCGCAGGCGTTCGAAAAGGCGCTGACCGTATCGTGACCGCACGCCACAGCTGAACAGGGAGCCAACGGTGGCGGGCGGACAGGTACCGTGAGTCGACTGCGAACACGCGGGAAGATGCCCCTGTTAAGGCTCGCGGGCCTTAAGGGGGGCACCAGCTGGCGTCAACCCTTGGCCGCTTCGGCCAGATACTGGTGTAGGCGTCCTCGGAAGTCTTGGCCCCGGTGATGACCTCTTCCAGACTGCTGAGGGGATAATCGTTGGCCGCCAACCACTTCAGATATTCCGCGCTGCCCACGTGGTGTGACCCCGGCTCAGACCGTGGTCACACGGTCACGATTAGGGTGATGCTGAACACCGTGGCGGGTATGGCCATGCCGGCGAGGAATCCGAGTCCGAAGCGGCGACCGCCGGCGGTGAAGGCCAGGACAATCTTGACGAGCAGATTGGAGCCGAGTGCGGCAGCGACCGCAACGAGCGCGGTGTCAACGGTGATGTCGCCCTTGGCGGCGAGGCTGGCGGCGGCAACCGCGCCGGCGTGGGCGTCGGCGAGACCCGCGGCGAACGCCGCAAGTACTGCCCCTTTGGGGCCCAGCACGTCAGCGCCCCACCGGCCGACTAGCAGGGCGAGGGTCAGCACTGCGGCCAGGACAACGGCGGGCCTTAAGGCAAAAGGCCGACTTGGCGGCATCGCCTCGAGGTCCCCGCCCTCCGCGGCGTTCTTGTGATGTGACTGGGTGGCGCCCCGGTAGACGACGGCGGCGATCGCCACGAGCACGATCGTCCCGGCGGCCACTGGAGGCCACAGGTGGCGCAGCACCTCGACGTCGACAAGGCCGATCACAATAATCAGCTGCACGAAGGTGGCGAGGCTGGCAAGGAGCGCGCTGGCGAGCGGCGCCCGCAAGCTTGTGGCCGTCCGGCTGAGCCTGCCCATCGACGCCGTCGTTGCGCTTGCCGAGACGAACCCGCCCGCCAGGCCGGTGACGAGCAGGCCGCGCTCGGGGCCGAGCGCCCGTACGCCGATGTACCCAACCCAGCCGATGCCGGTGAGCAACACAACCAGGAGCCACACCTTCGAAGGATTGAGCACGCCGTAGGGTCCGAGCCCCTGATCGGGTAGCAATGGCAGGATCACAAAGGCCACGGCTAAGAACTTGACAGCGTCCTCTACTTCGACTTCGCCGACGATCTCGCGGGCGAAGCGATGGATCCGAGTCTTCGACACCAGCAGGCCAGCGACGACCACGGCGAGGGCCACGGCTACCGCTGGGCGGGTGTAGGCGAGCGCACCGAGCAGGTAGGCGACGAGCGCGGCGATCTCCGTGGTGGTTCCAGGGTCTTCTTCGCTGGTGCGAAAGTAGGCGAGCGCCAACAGCGACCCGACACCGACAAGACCAACCACAACGGCCCACTTGTCCAAGCTTGCGGCGACGGCCCCCACCAGCGCCAGCAGGGCGAACGAGCGCGATCCAGCGGGGAGCTTACGGTTGTGGCTGCGTTCGCGCTCCAAGCCGAGAAGCAGTCCGATGGCCAGCGCCACCAGGAACGGCTGGATCTGCAGCCAGCTCACAACGACCCCCATTCACCGAACCAACAGGACAATATCGTCACCGTGATCACCCTGAACCGTCCCGGGTTTCGTGCGCACTTCCTTTGGAGGGAAGGATGGCACGATGCCGAGCAAGTACGACGAGAACACCAAGGTCAAGGCGGTCCGGTTGGTCCGTGAGCATCGCGACGACTACGACACGGAGTGGGCGGCGATGCGGGCTATCTCGGCGCGGTTGGGGATGAGTGCGGAGACGCTGCGTAAGTGGGTGCGTCAGTCCGAGGTGGATGCCGGTGAGGCGGCGGGCGTGCCGACCGAGACCGCCCGCGAGTTGCGTGAGCTACGCCGCAAGAACCGTGAGCTTGAGTCGACGATCGAAATACTCAAGGCTGCAACAAGTTTCTTCGCGCGGGAGTGCGACCTGGCGGACCCGCTCACCGATGCGGACAGTCAACGCAGTGATTTCAGCGGTGAGTCGGATGACGTCGGCAAGCTCCATGCCCGCAATCTCAGCGGGCATGCCGGTGACGGTGTCCAACCAGGCCTGCAGTGCCTTCTGATGCTTGGCTGCATCGAGTTTGCGTAATCCGGGAGCGCGTTGGGGATCGAGTTCGTGGACCAGCCACCGCAACCGGTTGATCGCCGACGTCCGTTGCACCACAAGGGTATCGCGGCGATCAGTCAACAGCTTCAACTCACGCGACACCTCGTCATGAGTGGCCACAGGCAGACCAGGCTCGCGCAGCACAGCCCGGGCGACCGCCAGCGCGTCGATCGGATCGGACTTACCAAGGGTATGAGTGGCTTTGCGTTCGCGGTCCATCAATTTGGTTGGTACCCGCACCACCTTCTGGTCAGCACCCAGCAGGTCACGTTCCAGCAGCGCCGACATGTTTTGGCAGTCCTCGATACCCCACGTCACCTGCGTTCCAAACCGTTCCCGGGCCCACATGATGGCCTCGGCATGCCCGACACGGGTGGCATTGACGGTCTTCGTTGCGAGCTGGCGTCCGACCTCGTCGACAACAACGAACGTGTGCGTGGACTTGTGTACATCGCTTCCAATGACAACCATGGAGGTTGCCTCCCATCTATCGGAGGTGACAGTTGGGCCGGTCGGCGGACACTTCTCAGTCGGGGCGGTGCCACGCTATCAAGTCACACCGGCCGGTCCTTCACACCCGATGCCGGCACTACTGCTCCAAGCCAACCCCCAAGGGCGACAGACGCAAAGGGAGCCAAACACCAGGTGATCTAGACCCAACCACCGCAACGCGGCAAAGTCACAATGACACTGAGACGCAAAAGCACACTGCAAGAGAGGCGTTTTCAGGTGATTTTGTGTCTGCTCGCGGGGGAAATCAGCCCTCCAGGTCGCCTTCGGTTTCCAGCAGGGCCTGGCGTAGTCCATCGAGCGTGTCGGGTTGCGGCTCGGCCCACATGCCGCGGCCGGCCGCCTCCAGCAGTCGCTCCGCCATGCCGTGCAACGCCCACGGATTGGACTCGTTCATGAATTTGCGGTTTTCCGGATCCAACACGTAGCGCTCACTGAGTTGCTCGTACATCCAGTCGGCCATCACCCCGGCAGTGGCGTCATAGCCGAACAAATAATCGACGGTCGCAGCCATTTCGAACGCGCCTTTGTAGCCGTGCCGGCGCATCGCGGACATCCAGCGGGGATTGACCACGCGGGCGCGGAATACCCGGGCGGTCTCCTCCGACAGGGTTCGGGTGCGGATGGCGTCGGGCCGGGTGTTGTCGCCGATGTAGGCCGCCGGCGCCTGGCCGGTCAGCGCCCGCACGGTGGCCACCATGCCGCCGTGGTACTGGAAATAGTCGTCGGAGTCGGCGATGTCGTGTTCGCGCGTGTCGGTGTTCTTGGCGGCCACGGCAATTCGCCGGTATTGCCGGTTCATGTCGTCGACGGCTTCGCGGCCGTCCAGGTTGCGGCCATAAGCGAATCCGCCCCAGGCCGTGTAGACCTGCGCCAGGTCGGCGTCGTCGCGCCAATTGCGGCTGTCGATCAGCTGCAGCAGCCCGGCTCCGTAGGTGCCCGGTTTCGATCCGAAAATTCTTGTGGTGGAACGTCGTTCGTCGCCATGCTGGGCGAAATCAGCCTGCGCGTGGGCGCGCACGTAGTTGTCCTGGTCGGACTCGTCGAGCGCCACGACCAACTGGACCGCGTCGTCGAGCATGGTGACGACGTGCGGGAAAGCGTCCCGGAAGAACCCGGAAATCCGCACGGTGACGTCGATGCGGGGCCGGTCCAGCTCGGACAACGGGATCGCCGCCAAGTCGACAACGCGTCGGGACGCGTCGTCCCAGACCGGCCGAACACCCAGCAGCGCCAGCACTTCGGCGATGTCGTCGCCGGAAGTGCGCATCGCCGAGGTCCCCCACACCGACAGCCCGACCGACTGCGGCCACTGGCCATGATCGGCGCGGTAGCGCTGCAGTAACGAATCCGCAAGCGCCACACCGGCTTCCCAGGCAAGCCGCGAGGGCACCGCCTTGGGGTCGACGGAGTAGAAGTTGCGCCCGGTGGGCAACACGTTGACCAGGCCGCGCAACGGTGACCCGGATGGCCCGGACGGGATGAACCGGCCGTCCAGCGCCCGCAACACCTGATCGATCTCGGATGCGGTGCCGGCCAGGCGGGGTACCACCTCGGTGGCCGCGAAACGCAGCACGGCCGCGACGTCGGCGTCGTCGGTGAGCCGATCGGCGGCCTCGGTGTCCCAGCCCTCTTTCTGCATCGCCGCGACCAACCCGCGGGCCGCCGCCTCGGCCTGATCAACGGATACCCGTTCGTCGGTGCCGTCCTCGGCCAGGCCCAGCGCCTGCCGCAGGCCGGGCAGCGCATGCTTGCCGCCGAACAACTGGCGGGCTCGCAGGATCGCCAGCACCAGATCGAGTTCGCTCTCCCCCGTTGGCTTTTGGCCCAGAATGTGCAAACCGTCGCGGATCTGCACGTCTTTGATCTCGCACAGCCAACCGTCGACGTGCAGCAGCATGTCGTCGAAAGTGTCTTCTTCCGGCCGTTCGGTGAGCCCCAGATCGTGGTCCATCTTCGCGGCCCGGATCAACGTCCAGATCTGTTGGCGGATGGCGGGCAGCTTGGCGGGGTCCAGTGCGGCGACGTTGGCGTGCTCGTCGAGCAGTTGCTCCAGACGCGCAATGTCGCCGTAGGTTTCGGCGCGGGCCATCGGCGGGATGAGATGGTCGACGAGCACCGCGTGTGCGCGCCGCTTGGCCTGGGTGCCCTCACCGGGATCGTTGACGAGGAACGGGTAGATCAGCGGCAGGTTGCCCAGCGCGGCGTCGGATCCGCAGGCGGCCGACATGCCCAGGGTCTTGCCCGGCAACCATTCGAGGTTGCCGTGCTTGCCCAGGTGCACGATGGCGTGGGACCCGAAGCCGGCCGGGCCATCGCGGAAAGCCAGTGGTAGGCGGCCAGATAGTGGTGGCTGGGCGGCAGGTCGGGGTCATGGTAGATGGCGACAGGGTTCTCGCCAAAACCGCGCGGCGGCTGCACCATCAGCACCAGATTGTCGGATTGGATTGCGGCGATGACGATTTCGCCATCGGAATCGGTGCTGCGGTCGACGAACAGATCCCCGGGTGGCGGTCCCCAGTGCCGGGTTACCGCATCGGTCAGTTCGGCGGGCAGGGTGGCGAACCATTTGCGGTAATCTGCGGCGGACACCCGGATCGGGTTGCCGGCCAGTTGCGCCTCGGTGAGCCAGTCGGGGTCTTGTCCGCCGCGTTCGATCAGGGCGTGGATCAGCGCGTCGCCGTCACCGGATTCGACGCCGGGCAGGTCGCCCACCTGGTAACCGGCCTCGCGCATGGCCCGCAACAAAGCGACCGCGCTGGCCGGGGTGTCCAGGCCCACGGCGTTGCCGATGCGGGCGTGCTTGGTGGGGTAGGCCGAGAACACCAGGGCCACCCGCTTGTCGGCGGGGGCGATGCGGCGCAACAACGCATGCCGGACCGCCAGGCCCGCGACTCGATCGCAGCGCTCCGGGTCGGCGACGTACGAGATCAACCCGTCGTCGTCAATCTCCTTGAACGAGAACGGAACTGTGATGATGCGGCCGTCGAACTCGGGCACCGCGACCTGGGTGGCGACGTCGAGCGGGCTCAATCCGTCGTCGTTGTCGCTCCACTGCGCCCGAGAGCTGGTCAGGCAGAGCCCTTGCAGGATCGGGATGTCCAGCGCGGCCAGATGCTCCACGTTCCAACTGTCGTCGTCTCCGCCTGCCGATGCGGTGGCCGGCTTGACTCCCCCGGCGGCCAGCACGGTGACCACCATGGCGTCGGCCGCACCGAGCGTGTCCAGCAACTCGGGTTCGGCGGTGCGCAGCGACGCGCAGTAGACCGGCAGCGCCCGCCCGCCCGCGACTTCGATCGCCCGGCACAGTGCCTCGACGTAGGCGGTGTTGCCGGCTAACTGCTGGGCGCGGTAGTACAGCACCGCGATCGTGGGACCCGTCGTCTGGGCCTGCGGACGCTCCAGCACACCCCAGGTCGGGGTCGCCACCGGGGGCATGAACCCAAACCCGGTCATCAGCACGGTGTCAGACAAGAAGGCGTGCAACTGGCGAATGTTGTCGACGCCGCCGTGCGCCAGGTAGATGTGCGTCTGCACCGCGATACCCGCCGCGACCGTGGAGCGACCGGTCAGGTCGGCGTCGGCAGCTTGCTCCCCGCTGACCAGCACGGTCGGCACGCCGCTGGCCAGCACCGTATCGATGCCGTCTTCCCAGGCGCGGTACCCCCCGAGGATCCGGATTACCACGATCGAGACATCCTGCGACAGCGAGGCCAGCAGTTCGGGCAGTTCGACCTCCGACAGCCGCGCCGGGTTGGCCCACCGGTAGTTCTTGCCGCTGGAACGGGCGCTGATCAGGTCCGTATCGGACGTCGACAGCAGCAACACAGTCGGCTCGGCCACCCTCCATTCGTACACGTAGCACCATGGAACCGCCGAACCGCGGGTGCCGGCGCTGACCGGCGAGGTCTTCTATCCGCGCCGTGAAATGCCTAGGCTGTAAACAGCGACGGATCTGGGCCGGTTGCGTCCGATATTCCGCTGTTAGACGGCCGCTGGTGCAACTGTGGTGTTAAACAGTCAGCACCAGACCGGCCGCCGTCGGATTGGCTGTGTGCACAAACGCAGCCCACTACCCGGGGATCGTATCGGCACGAAAGGCTAGCGTTCCATATGAGCAGGGGTTTCGTCGTTACCTTTGCGGTCGGGTTGATCGTCGCGCTGTTCGGTTTGATCTGGGCGCTGCAGGGATTCGGAGTGCTTGGTGGTAGCCCGATGAGCAACACCACGACCTGGTCTGTCATCGGCCCGATCACGGCACTGATCGGCGTCGCCATTGCGGTATTCAGTTGGCGGAAACTCTCGTCGAAGTAGCGTTTCACGCGCCCGTCACGGTGAAGTCCACCGTGTGCCACCCGGTGGCGCCGTCGGGGATGGGGCTTGCCTGATCCGGCGTTTGGACGGCTCCGGTGTTGTCGATGGCACGCACGGTGATGGTTTGTTTCCCTGCGTTCTTCGCCTGCCAAGGGAAGCTCCACAGCCGCCACGTCTCGTTGGAGAAACTCGCGCCCACCTCGGCGGGCTCCCAACCACCGTCGCCGATGCGGACCTCCACCGACCGCACACCCCGGTTCTGTGCCCAGGCGACCCCGCCGAACACCACCGGCCCTATCGGCACCTTCTGACCATTTCTCGGCACGTCGATCCGCGACTCGGTCTTGATGGGTGCACGCGGCGCCCAGCCATGCCGCGTCCAGTATGCCTTCGCCTTGTCGAAGCGAGTCAGCTCCAAGTCGACGACCCACTTGGTGGCCGACACATACCCGTAGAGCCCGGGCACTACCAGCCGGGCCGGGTAGCCATGCTCGATCGGCAGTGGCTGACGGTTGAGCCCGACCGCCAGCAGCGCGTCACGGCCATCGGTGAGCGCCTGCACCGGCGTGCCGGCGGTGAACCCGTCGATCGACGTCGAAAGCACCATGTCCGCGTCCGGGTGCACACCGGCCGCCGCCAGCAGATCCGCCACCCGGTAGCCGGTCCACACACCGGTCGAAATCAGCTTGCCACCAACCGGATTGGAGACGCAGGTCAGCGTCGTCACCGTTTCCACGACGTCGAAGCGGGCGAGGTCATCGACGCTGTAAGTCACTTCGTGGTCCACCATGCCATGGATGCGCAGCCGCCAGTCGCGGTGGCTGAGTTGGGGAACACTCAGCGCGGTGTCCACTCGGTAAAATTCGGTGCTGGGGGTGATAAAGCTCGGTAGCGCAACGCCTTTCGGTTGCACATCAGCCGGTATCGGAGGCACCGACGTGCGCGGTCGGGGAAGTGTGAAGCTGGTGCGGTCAGCTGCCACCGAATGCACCAAGCGCGTGATGGCCGCACCCACCACGCCACCGACGACTCCAAACCCGAGTAACCCGGCAACCAGTCGGCGCCTGCCGGCGTCCGGCTGGTCGATGCCGGCTTTCTCGGCGTCTTCCCGCCCGGACCCGGATCGACGGGTGAGCACGCGCAGGGCCGCCACGCCGCACGCGGCACCCACGACGGTGGGGAGGGTGTCCAGTGCCGTGGTACCCGGCCGCGACAGCAGGGCGATGCAACCGAGGACGCCCGCCGCGGCGATCGCGGCACTGCCGAACGGGCGGCGCCGAGTCTCCAGGGTCCCGGCGATCGCCGCGATCGTCGCGATCACCACGAGCACGACGACGGCCAGGAAAGGCTTGTCCAGAGTGCCGAACGTCTGGATCGCCCACTCTTTGACGGGTCCCGGTGTCAGGTCGACAACCACTGAGCCGACGGCAGTACGCGCATCGGCCCGCGAACCGAACGGGATGCCGACCAACTGGGCCGTCCCCAGCGCGACGGACGCGGCGGCAACTCCGGCGAGCATCCGCTCATTCGACGAGGCGACAGCCACCGGAATTACTCTACTCGGTTCCTCACTCGGGTTACCTTGAAGACCGCAAAAGCACTGTCTTGCAAACGAACCGGAGATGACTGCACCGGGTGCCATCGGCCGGCGGCGCGGTGCTGGCGATACCCGGGACGGATCCGTGTATCCAAGGACGGTCACGACGCCGTACCGTGGAGCGATGTCGACTAAGTCTCCTGCCGGAAAGGTCGTTGCCGTCACCGGCGGCGCTCGCGGAATCGGCCTCGCCATCGCCACGGCGCTTCACGGTTTGGGCGCCAACGTCGCCATCGGCGATATTGACGAATCCGCCGCCAAACAAGCGGGTGATCAGTTGGGGCTGGCGCTTGCCCTGGGATTAGACGTAACGAGTCGCCCGTCGTTCACCGAGTTCCTCGACACCGTTGAGAACCAGCTGGGACCCCTCGACGTGGTGGTGAACAACGCCGGCCTGATCGCAGTGGGCAACGCGGTCGAGGAGGACGACGATGCCACCCGTCGCCTGTTTGACGTGAATGTCCACGGCGTCATCCTCGGCACCAAGTTGGCCGCGCAACGGATGCTGCCCCGACGCCGCGGTCACGTCATCAACATCGGGTCACTGGGCAGCGTGCTACCCACCCAGGGCATCGCAACGTATTGCGCCACAAAGCATGCCGTGCTCGGGTACACCGACGCAGTGCGCCTGGAGAACCGGGGCAGCGGCATGCACTTCTCGGTGATCATGCCGACGCTGACGAACACCGACATGGTCGCCGGTGCCGGGCACGCGAAGGGCTTCAAGAACGCGGAGCCCGAAGATGTCGCACGCGCGGTCGTCGGCGTGATAGCGAAGCCGGAACCGCATGTGGCCATTCCCCGTTCGCTGGGGATGACGCTGTGGGCCCAGCGCCTCATGCCGCTCGGACTCGCTGAGGCGCTTGGCCGCGCACTGGGTACCGGGCGCGTTTTCACCAGCGACCTGCAACGCGAGAAGCACGACGTGTACACGCGGCGGACCGGTATCTCGTGAATCCGGAGGCGGCGAGCACGCGCATCGACCTGGGCCCGCAGTCATTGCTGTGGCGCTGGGCGGGCGACATGCGGATCGCCTTCGAAGGCGGTACAGCGGGTCTGATGCAGACGATGAATCCCGCTATCGGCCAAGGGCTTATCGACCATTCGAACTTCTTCGACGATCCCGTCGATCGGGTATTCCGTTCGTTGCCCGGCATTCTCGGCACCATCTACAACGGAGCTGAGGCCGACAAGACCGGGCTCCAGGTGCGCGATTTCCACCGCGACATCAAGGGACAAATGCCCGACGGGCAGCGTTATCACGCCCTCAATCCCGAGACGTACTGGTGGGCACACGCCACGTTCCAGGTGATGGTGCACCGACTCGCCGAGCACTGGGATGTGCACCGGCTCACCGATCGCGAGCGCGAGCAGCTCTACCTCGAGGGCTGCGAATGGTATCGGCGGTACGGCATGTCGGACTCGGTACTGCCGCCGACGTTGGCCGAGTTCAACCGTGAATACGAGCGCTACTGCACCGAAGTGCTGCAGCCGAACGCGGCGTCGGATTTTCTGATCGAGTTCATCCAGCGCACGGCGATCCCCGACATGAGCGCGTCGCCGGACTATCCGAGCACGCCCATGCTGAAACCGATCATGGACGCTCTGCTGCCCACCATGCCCGTCCGTACCGCGCTGGCCACGCCCATGCGGTTGGTGATTTTCGGTGGTCTGCCCCCAATTGTGCGAGAGCGCTTCGGGATTGGCTGGTCGGGCGTCGACGAGACCAGTTACCGCGCGGTGCGCATGACTATCAAACAGGGTTGGCGCGCCGTCCCGGCAGCGTTGAAATGGCACGACGCCGCGCGCAAGGGCTGGCTACGCGAATTGGGCAGCGTTCCGCGCCGCGTCTAGCCGGCCGGCGGCTGACGCTGTCAATCGTGAGGTGCATTGGACCCGTGTACTTGGCCTTACCCGGTACACAAGCGGTAGCGTCATCAATTACTGGGTGCTGTCGACGGTGTTTGCCGACACGAGTACTCGGCAACGCGCCAGCGGCGATGTGAGGGGAGACAACCGTGAAGCACTGCATCGTCGGAGGACTGGCTGCCGTGCTGATGGCCGGAGGGCTGATCGCCGCAGCGCCGCCGGCCAACGCCGGCTGCCAGTACGGCGGGCCCGGCATCATCAGCAAATGCGATGGACCCGTCCAGCCTGACGGCACCTGGCAACGTTGCGTGGGATTTATCAGCTTGGTGCCGCGCGGCGCCAGTTCCTTCCTGGCGCCCGACAGGCGCTGCGATGTCATGGGTCCCGACCAGCACCCTGGGGATCTCGCCTTCGCTGACCCGCCTGTGCACATCGACGACTGAGCCGGAACCCCTACGGCGCATTCCCTGACTCCGCCTCGCCGGCAGGTTGGAGGATGAACAGTGCCCGCTGACCGCTTCGCTGGTAATGCTCACGGTAGGCGGGCCACAGTGCAACCAGTTGCGGCCAGTAGCGATCCAGTTCGGAGCCGTGTAATTCGCGTGCTCGGATGCTTGAATGTCGGCGCCGATTTGGACGGTGGCCGATGGATTGGCCCGCAGATTGAGGACCCATGGGTTTGTGCGCTCCGAACCAGGCCGGACGTTGCAGACCACGAGCCGATCGGAATCACGAACGAAGAAAGCCGGAGTGGTGTGGGATCTGCCCGTCTTGCGGCCCGTGGTGGTCAACAACAGAATGTTGCGGTTGAGGCCGAACCCGAACATCCGTCCGCCGGTTCGCCGGTAGGCCCAGCGGTGCACCGGTGCCACCACGTGCTTGATCGCCCACACCGCCATCGGGCTGGCTCCGAACGCACCCCGGTCGCCAGAGCCCGGCACGGCGCCGCCGCTTCAGCCGGTGCGGACGTCGAAGTCGGAAAGCTCAGGTTGACGCAGCAGCTCACGGTGGGTCTCCGGCGTCCACGGGAACAGTTCCGGCAAGCCGTCTTTACCCAGGTACCAGCTGTTGCAGCCGCTGACCCAAATCGTCTGTGGCATAGCGGCTTTCATGTCCTCGTTGTATTGCTTGGTGGCGGCTTCGGTCGGCGCGGCGGCAAGCACCCGGCCGGCGCGCAGCTGGTCGATCCACCACATCACGTAGTTGGCCTGGTCCTCGGCGATCGGGACCAGTGACTGGGTGCCGACCGGGGAATGTGGTCCCACCATCATGAACAAATTCGGGAACCCCGGCACCGCAACAGAACGGTAGGCCATCGGCCCGTCCGCCCAGGCCTCGTCCAGTGAGAGGCCACCTTCGCCGATGATCTCCATCGGGCGCACAAAGGCCCGGGCGTCGAACCCGGTGGCGAACACCAGGAGGTCCAGTTCGTGCAGGGCGCCGTCGGAGGTGACTACCCCCCGCGGCTCGATGTGATCGATTCCCTCGGTGATCACTTCGACGCCCGGTTGCTGAACCGAGCGGTAGAAGTGACCGGACATCACCAGCCGCTTACACATTGCCTGGTCGACGGGAGTGAGCTTCGCGCGTAACTCCGGATCACGCACCGAAAGCCGCAGGTTCCATCGGCACTCAGCTTGGACCAGACGCCGCTGCCAACCCGGTCGGATCGGGGCACGGGCCAGGAGGATCTGCATCGACTTGCCCCAGAAGCGGTAGGGCCAGGCGTTCAGTCGCGGCCACCTGGACAGCGCCGCCTGGGTCAGGGCTGAGTACCGGATGTTAGGCAGAGGGTAAACCCATTGCGCGGTGCGCTGGAAAATTTTCAGCCCGCGCACCTTGCCGCCGAGTTCCGCGGTGATCTGCACACCGGTCGAACCGGTGCCGATCAAGCCGATCCGCTTATCCGGCAACGACACCGAGTGGTCCCAGCGTGACGAATGGAACGCGGGCCCGGCGAAAGTATCGCGACCGGGGATGTCCGGGTAGCGGGGGATCCGCAAAAACCCGGTAGCGGTGACCAGGACATCGAACGTTTGCTCACCTTCGGGGGTGGTGAGCCGCCACTTCCCGTCGTCGTATTCGGCCCTGGTGATGTTGGCGCCGAACCGGATGTGCGGACGAATGCCACGTTCGTCGGCTACCTGCTGGAAGTAGGCGTGAATCTCGGGTCCCGGCGAGAAGAAGCGCGACCACTTGGGATTCGGCCGGAACGAATAGGAGTAGAAGCGCGAGGGGACGTCGCAGCTGAGGCCGGGATACGTGTTGTCGCGCCACGTGCCACCGACATCGTCGGCCTTCTCGAAAATGGTGAACGAGTCGATGCCCGCGTCCTGCAGTTTCGCTGCCATGCAGATGCCGGACATCCCGGCGCCGATAATCGCGACCCGCAGTGCACGTTGCTGCGTCATGACAACCTCCCGGTCTTTCGGCTGACGTGCACGTTACGCCGATCGGGCCGGCGTACCCAGAGATTCGCGGGTGACCACAACTCCGCCGGACCCCTCGTGGACGGATTGCATGCCCGTCCGGCGGTGTTGTGCCCGCGCGACCCGCAGCAGCATGGAGGGCCGCAGCAATCGCATTGGTGGGTCGATCATCGCGGTGATCCGCATGAACTGTGCCGCGACAACGGGATCGGACTCTGATGCCCTCAGCACCGGCTCCAGGCATGCATTGTTGATCCGGATCCACAGTGGTCGCGGTCCCGGCACCTCCGGAAGGGCCAGGTCTGAGGCAACGGCGGTCTGCCAGGCCACCCGGACCTTCTTGGCGACCATGCCGGTGAACCGGCGAGCCAGGCCGTGATCGCCGCGCCGCAGGCAATCCCGCAGCACCACGGCTTCGATGGCCGCGACCGTCATGCCCTGCCCATAGATCGGGTTGAAGCTGCACACCGCATCACCGACGACCAGCAAACCGTCGGGTATCCGGCGCAACTTGTCGTAGCGCCGCCAGCGGTTGGACGGCACCCGATGGTGGACAACATCTCCGATCGGTTCGGCCGCGCGTATCGCTTCGGCGACGCCAGGCGCCATCTCTGCCGCGTACGCGACGATCTCATCGCGATCCCGGGGCGGTTCGACTCCCGCCATGGTGCCGGCACCGATCATCCAGGAGTTGTTCTCGTAGCCGATCATCGCGAACATCCTCGGCCGTCCCGCCCGCGGAAAGTGGGCGATCATGTGCTCCTTGATGACCCCGGCCGGTATCCGGACCAGTTGACACGCATAGGCGAGTTGCACCTTCACCTCGTCTTCGGGCGGGCGTCCGTAGCCGAGTTGCTCCAGGAAGACCGGCGTCCGTGATCCGCGTCCGGTCGCGTCGATGACAAGGTCGGCGGACAGCGTCGTCTCGCGGTCGGTCCCGCGATCCACCGCCCGGACCCCGATGACACGCCGGTGATCCGGGGTCGCCACCAGGCCGATAACGTCGTGATTCTCGTGGAACGTCAAATTGGAAATCATCCGAACCCGTTGGCGCACATTGTATTCCAGCACCGGTCGGCTCGGCGACAGGATCCGCGGCGCGTCCGCTGCCCTGCCCGAGCGCACCAACGTATGCCCGCCGAACGACCAGTCCAGCTTGGCGAAATCCCCGTCTTCCCAGCTGGTGGCGCCCTGGGCGAGCAGGTCGTCGCGGATACCCGGGAAGAGTTCGTCGAGCACCTGGATGAGCCGCGCCAGGCAGGCGTGGATCAGCCGTCCCTGCGGGACACCGCGCCGGTTGACCGGATCGTCGGGCAGGACGTCACGTTCGACGACCGTCACCATGTCGTAGAAGTCGGCCAATACCCGGGCCGCCAACAGGCCGCCGATACTGGCACCCAACACCACCGCATGACCACCGCGTCGCACCATTGCACACTCCTTATTCGATGGACTGCCACGAAGTGTGCTGCGGCGCCGGGCGGGCGCTTAGAGTAGTCGACTACTTAATTTCCGCGGGCGAGCACTGCGATCCGCTCCGCGACCTCCCGGGCCACGAGTAGCGCCTCGTCACTTTCGCCCGGGACGTATCGATCGGCGGCCGCGTCATACTCGGCGCCGGCGATCGACCCGTGATCGGCCGCCAGAGTCACCACGTCCACCGGCCAGCCGGCGTGTTCCAGCGCCGCGGCGAAATCTCTGGTGGCACTTACCGGTACGACGTCGTCGGCAAGACCGTGCAGCAAGGTGAACGGCGAGCCGACCTGGTCAGCGGACAGGAGCTCGGTCACGGCTCGTCCGGAGATCGGGTCATTGGCCATGAAGGCACCGGCAAGGCAGACCGTATGCGAGATCACCACATTGTGGCGCCGCGCGTCCAGAGTCAGGCCGGCCGCGGCGGCACCACCTAACGACCACCCGACGAGCACGATTCCGTCGGTTGCCTGTTCGCGGGTGAAGGCGACGGATCGCAGTAGGTCGCCGCGGCCACCGTCCTCGGCGTGGGAGTTCCAATCCGGCACCACCACGGCGGCACCATGCCCGGCGAGCAGCCCGGCGAGGGGCCGGACGGCCTTGCGCGCGTCACTCTGCATGCCGTGCCACAGCAGGATGGTGGGTTGCGCGGCATCGCCGAAGACATCGGCCCAACGTCCCGGGGCGTATTCCACCGTGCGCACAGACACCGGTGTGCCCGCCAGACCCTCAGCCAAACCCGCCGGGCCGTACCGTGGACGGGTGGCCAGAATCCGCGACTCCGACGCCTGCCCGGGCGCGTTGCAGGTGCATCAAGCCGCAGATGGAGCGCTGGTACGGGTTCGGTTGCCGGGCGGCATGCTCACCGCAGCTCAGTTGGCGGCGCTGGCAGTTATCTCGGACGAATTCGGGTCATCGACTTTGGAGCTGACCGGCCGCGGCAACGTGCAGTTGCGGGCGGTCACCGACGTCGTCAAAGTCGGCGAGGCCATCGCTGATGCCGGGCTGCTGCCTTCGGCCACCCACGAACGCGTACGCAACATCGTGGCGTCGCCGCTGTCCGGCCGCGGGGGAGGCAACGCGGATGTACACCCCTGGGTCGGCGAACTGGACGCGGCGATCTGCGCCGAACCCAGGCTGGCCGCCCTGGGCGGGCGGTTCTGGTTCAGCCTCGACGACGGCCGCGGCGACGTCTCGGGTCTGCGCGCCGATGTGGGGGTGCACGTGTTTGCCGAAGGCCCCAGACTGCTGCTGGCCGGTCGTGACACCGGTGTGCCGGTTAGCGACGTCTGCCAGGCCCTCATCGACGTCGCGCTGAGGTTCCTCGAGATCCGCGGGAAGGCTTGGCGGATAACCGAACTCGATGAACTCGACGATTTGCTGCCCGGCGCCGACTCGGGTGCCACCGCGCCCCCGCCCGGTCGGGCGCCGGTGGGGTGGATACCGCAGGACGACGGCCGGGTCGCCCTGGGGGCCGCCGTACCGCTCGGGATACTGCCTTCCCGCGTCGCCGAATTTCTGGCCGCCATCGAGGCTCCCCTGGTGATCACGCCGTGGCGGTCGGTGCTGGTATGCGATCTCAGTCAAGAGCGGGCGGATGTAGCGATTGGCGTGCTGGCGCCGCTGGGTCTGATATTCGACGACAACTCCCCGTGGCTGGCCGTCAGCGCGTGCACCGGCAGCCCCGGCTGCGCACACTCCGTCGCCGACGTGCGCGCCGATGCCGCGGAAGCACTGGACGGCAGCTACCCGGTGCACCGGCATTTCGTCGGCTGCGAACGGGCGTGCGGCAGCCCGGTGGACGGTCAGGTGTTGGTCGCCACCGGCACGGGGTACCGGGTGCTGAGGTCTTAAGGTGAGCGGGTGCTCGACTACATCCGCGATGCTGCGGAGATTTACCGGCAGTCGTTCGCGACCATCCGCGCCGAAGCCGACCTCACCCGCTTTCCCGCCGACGTCGAACGCGTGGTGGTCCGCCTGATCCACACGTGCGGGCAGGTTGACGTCGCCGACCATGTCGCCTTCACCGACGACGTCGTCACCCGGGCCCGAGCCGCGCTGCGCGGGGGCGCGCCGGTGCTGTGCGACTCGTCGATGGTGGCCGCCGGGATCACCAAAGCGCGACTGCCGGCCGGCAACGAGGTCGTGTCGTTGGTGGCCGATCCGCGCGCCGCCGCGTTGGCCGCCGACCAGGGCACCACCCGTTCGGCCGCCGCCGTGGAGTTGTGGGCCGACCAGTTGGAGGGTGCCGTCGTCGCGATCGGCAATGCCCCGACCGCACTGTTCCGCCTGCTCGAGCTGGTCGACGACGGCGTTCGGCCGCCTGCGGCGGTGCTCGGTGGACCGGTCGGTTTCGTCGGCTCCGCCCAGTCCAAGCAGGAGCTCATCGAACGCCCGCGCGGCATGGCCTATCTGCTGGTACAGGGCCGGCGCGGTGGCAGCGCCATGGCCGCCGCGGCAGTCAACGCGATAGCGACCGAACACGAATGACGGGCACGCTGTGGGGGGTCGGGCTGGGCCCCGGCGATCCGGAGTTGGTGACCGTCAAGGCGGCCCGGCTGATCGGCGAGGCCGACGTGGTGGCCTACCACAGCGCCCGCCACGGTCGCAGCATCGCGCGCGGCATCGCCGAGCCGTATCTACGACCCGGTCAGATCGAGGAACACCTGGTGTATCCGGTGACTACCGAGACGACCGACCATCCGGGGGGTTATACGGGTGCGCTGGAAGACTTTTACGTCGCAGCTACCGAGCGGATCGCCGCACACCTGACCGCCGGGCGCAACGTGGCGCTGCTGGCCGAGGGTGACCCGCTGTTCTACAGCTCCTACATGCATCTGCACACCCGCCTGACGAAGCGGTTCAACGCCGTGATCGTGCCGGGCGTGACATCGGTGAGCGCCGCCTCCGCTGCCGTCGCCACTCCCCTGGTGGCCGGCGACGAGGTGCTCTCGGTGCTGCCGGGCACGCTGCCGGCAGCCGAATTGACCCGCCGGCTCGCCGATGCCGACGCCGCGGTGATACTCAAACTCGGTCGCTCGTATCACAATGTGCGCGAAGCGCTTTCGGCCTCCGGACAACTCGATGACACGTTCTATGTGGAACGGGCGAGCACCCCGGGACAACGCGTACTGCCCGCCGCTGACGTCGATGAGGGCAGCGTGCCGTACTTTTCGTTGGCCATGCTGCCGGGCGGCAGGCGCCGGCCGGGGATCGCCGGCACGGTCGCTGTGGTGGGATTGGGACCCGGCGGCACCGAGTGGATGACACCGCAGAGCCGACGCGAACTGGCCGGTGCGACTGACCTGATCGGCTACGCGGGATATCTGAACAGAGTCCCGGTGCGCGACGGACAGCGCCGCCATGCCAGCGACAACACCGACGAACCCGCCCGAGCCCGACTGGCCTGCTCGCTGGCCGAGCAGGGCCACGCGGTGGCGGTGGTGTCGTCAGGTGACCCCGGCGTTTTCGCGATGGCCACCGCGGTGCTGGAGGAGGCCAAGCAGTGGCCGGACGTGCAGGTCCGGGTGATTCCGGCGATGACGGCGGCCCAAGCGGTGGCCAGCAGGGTGGGCGCTCCGCTGGGGCATGACTATGCGGTGATCTCGTTGTCGGACCGGCTCAAGCCGTGGGACGTCATCGCCGCGCGCCTGGCCGCTGCTGCCGCCGCCGATCTGGTGCTGGCCATTTACAACCCGGCGTCGAAGTCGCGGACCTGGCAGGTGGGCGCCATGCGGGACCTGTTGCTGGCCCATCGCGAACCGGGCACGCCGGTGGTGATCGGCCGCAACGTGTCGGGTCCCGACGAGGAGGTGCGCGTGGTGCGACTGGCCGACCTGAACCCCGCCGATGTTGACATGCGCTGCCTGCTGATCATCGGTTCGTCGCAAACACAATGGCAGGCAAGCGATTCCGGTGACCGGGTGTTCACGCCGCGGCGCTACCCGGGCTGATTGAGCGCCGACGCCACGATGCGCGCGGCATCGGCGACGAAAGCCTCGTTGGGTTGGGCGTCATATCCACCGCCGGCGATGTCGGTGTAGATCGCGACGACGTGGGGCACACCGGCCGGCGACCATACAACGGCGACGTCGTTGGCTCGTCCGTAGTCGCCCGAACCGGTCTTGTCGATCACCTTCCAGTCCGCGGGACACGCGGCGCGGATCCGGTTACCGCCGGTGGTGTTGCGGGCCATCCAGTCGGTGAGCATCGCCCGCTTGTCCGTCGGCAACGCGTCGCCGAGGACGAGCTGTTGCAAGACAAGAGCGATCGCGTGCGGCGTCGTCGTATCCCGCTCGTCATTCGGTGCGTCCCGGTTGAGCTCTGGCTCGGCCTGGTCCAGCCGACTCGCGTTGTCCCCCAGGCTGCGCAGGTAGCCGGTGAACCCGGCGGGTCCGCCGACCTCGGTTAATAACAGGTTGGCCGCGGTGCCGTCGCTGTACCGGATGGCGGCGTCGCACAGTTGCCCGACGGTCATTCCGGTCCCGACATGCTGCTCGGTCACCGGTGAGATCGAGCCGATGTCGGCTTCGGTGAAGGTGACCATCGTGTCGAGATGGGCGAGCGGGTACTGGTGCAACACCGCCGCCACCAACGGCGCCTTGAACGTGGAACAGAACGCGAACCGTTCGTCGGCGCGGTAGGCAATCGCTTCGGTCGTCCCGTTGGCAGGCACATAGACGCCCACGCGGCCCCGGTATCGCTGCTCGAGTTGGTCGAACTGCCCGGACAGGTCCGGCGCTGCCGACGCGAGTGGTTGCGCACACCCCGCCAGCGGGAGCAGCGCGGCTACGGCCAGGAACTCGCGCCGACCTAGTCCCGTGATCTCCCTGAAAGGCATGCCGCAGTATCACATGGGTTACTACGACAACCCGTCGTAGTAACCGGGCAAGCTCCCGGCTAAGGTTGACCCCCATGACCGCGTCAAGCGACGACGAGGCCGTTACCTCCCTCGCCCTGGCGGCCGCCACCGGAAACACGCGGGCCCTCGATGCATTCATCAAGGCCACCCGGCAGGACGTGTGGCGGTTCGTCGCCTACCTGTCGGACGCCGCCAGCGCGGACGACCTGACCCAGGAAACCTACCTGCGCGCCATCGGCGCCATCTCCCGCTTCGCCGGACGATCCAGCGCCCGGACCTGGTTGCTGGCCATCGCGCGCCGCGTCGTCGCCGACCACTTCCGTCGTGCCCGGTCGCGCCCGAAAACCGCCGACGGCGCCGACCCCGAACACCTGCCCGACAGCAACCGCCACTGCCGTGGATTCGAAGACCTCGTCGAAGTGACCACCATGATCGGTCAACTCGTCCCCGACCAGCGGGAGGCGCTGTTGCTCACTCAGGTATTCGGACTGTCCTACGCCGACACTGCGGCGGTGTGCGGATGCCCGGTGGGCACCATTAGATCCCGCGTCGCCCGCGCCCGCGATGCACTACTCGCCGACGCCGAACGCGACGACCTGACCGGTTAGCGCAGTTCCGCCACCCAGCGCGCGGCCGCCGCGACGGTGCCGACCGTGCGGGCCCCCTCCGGCAGCGGCGGGCGCGCCACCATCACCACGGGAACCTCAAGTGCCGCAGCCGCATCCACTTTGCCGCGGGTCATCTCGCCGCCGCTGTTCTTGGTCACCAGCACGTCGATGCGGTGCTCGGCGAGAAGCTTCAGCTCGTCGTCGTAGTGATACGGCCCGCGCGACAGCAGTAGTTGATGATGACGCGGCATGGCGGCGTCCGCGGGCGCAGTGACGGCACGGATCAGGAACCAGGCATCGCTGTCGGCGAAGACCGCGACGCCGGACCGCCCGGTTGTCAGGAATACTCGCGAATACTGTTGCTCGGCAACTTCTTTCGCCGCCGCGATGTCTGATGTGACGACAGTGGCCGAACCGGGATCCCACGGCGGGCGGGCCAGCACCAGATGCGGAACGCGCAGCTCGCCGCACACCTGCGCGGCGTGGGCGGTCATGGTGGCCGCGAACGGATGGGTGGCATCGACAACGGCGCCGATACCTTCGTCGCGCAGCCACCTGCGCAATCCGTCGACGCCACCGAATCCCCCGATGCGCACCGGCCCCACCGGCAGTGCGGGATCGGGCACCCGACCGGCCAGCGAGCTGACGATATCGACCTGTGGGTGCAGGACTTTCGCCAGTGCCCGCCCCTCGGCGGTACCACCGAGCAGCAACACCCGCATCAGTGTGGGCCTTCGCTACGCCGCGCCACCGAATACAAGTAACTGTCGGTGAAGCCTTCGGCCCCCAGCACGTCGCCGACGACGATGACCGCTGTCTTGGTGATGCCGGCTGCGTGCATCTGCTCGGCGATGTCGGCCAAGGTGCCACGCAGCACGGTCTGTTGTGGCCAGCTCGCGAAAGCCACCACCGCCGTTGGTGTTTCGGTTGGGTAGCCGCCGGCGAGCAGCTGCGGAACGATGGCGTCGATCTGCGCTGCGGCCAGGTGCAGGACCAGCGTGGCTCCGGACCGGGCGAGGGCGGTTAGGTCTTCACCCGCCGGCATGGGGGTGGACAGGGTCGACACCCTGGTCAGGGTGACGGTCTGCGCGACTCCCGGCACCGTGAGCTCACGTTTGAGCGCGGCCGCGGCGGCAGCGAAAGCCGGCACCCCGGGCACGATCTCGTAGTCGATGCCGAGTGCGTCGAGTCGGCGGCACTGCTCGGCGAGCGCGCTGTAAAGCGACGGGTCACCCGAGTGCAACCGCGCCACATCGTTGCCGGCGGCATCGGCCTCGGCAAGCTCGGTGATGATCTGGTCCAGTGTCAGAGGGCCGGTGTCGACGATCTTGGCATCGGCCGGGCATTGCGCGAGAAGATCTTTGGGCATGATGGAGCCCGCGTAGAGGCATACCGGGCACCGTTCGAGAAGTCGTTGGCCGCGCACGGTGATCAGATCGGCGGCGCCCGGGCCGGCGCCGATGAAATAGACCGTCACTGCTTGGTCACCGACCACTGCGTCACGGGGTATTGCGGACGCCAGCCGGTGAAGCCGCCCAGCGGTTCACCCTGGTAATGCTGGAAACGCCGGAGTTCACCTCCGCGTCGTGAATATTCCTGCGCGAGAACGGCTTCAGACTCCAGAGTGACCGCGTTCGCGACCAGGTGCCCGCCTGCGGGCAGGTGGTCCAGGCAGGCGTCGAGCAGGCCTGGGCGGGTCAGACCGCCGCCGACGAAGATTGCCGACGGGTGCGGCGCCCCGGCGAACTGGTCGGGCGCGGCGCCGCGCACCTCGATACTCACGCCGCTGGCCGCGGCGTTGAATCCGATGTTGAGCCGGCGCCGTTCGTCGAGTTCGAAGGCCACCGCGGTGCAACCCGGCGCACTGCGGCACCACTCGACGGCGATGCTGCCCGAGCCGGCGCCGACATCCCACAATCGCTGGCCCGGCCGGGGGTTCAGGACCGCAAGCGTCACCGCCCGGATTCCGTGTTTGGTGATCTGCCCGTCGTGCATGAACGCGTCGTCGGGCAGCGATGCCGTGCGGGCTTCGGGCAGGTAGCGGATCGCGATCACGTTGAGGTCGTCGACGTCCGTGGGTGCGGTGTGCGCCCATTGCCGGGCGGTGCCTTCGCGGCGGCGCTCCTCCGGTCCGCCGAGCAGTTCGAGGACGGTGAAATCCGAGTCACCGCGTCCGTAGGCGTCCAGCGCCGCGGCGAGCGTGTTGGGAGTACTCCGATTGCGCGCGAGCACGATCGCCTGCCCACCGCGGCGGATCGCGGTGTGTGGGTCAGCGGTGACCAGACTGATCACCTCGGTCTCGTGGACATTCCAGCCCATCCGGGCACAGGCCAGGGTTACCGACGATACGTGCGGCAAAACCCGGACCTTGTCCGCGCCGAAGAGGCGGATCAGGGTGCCGCCGATGCCATGCAACAGCGGGTCGCCGCTGGCGACGACGTGGATGTCCGGGCCCTCGGCCGGCAGTGCCTCCAAAGCGGGCAGCATCGGGGACGGCCATTCCCGTCGCGGGGCCGCGATGGTGTCGTCGACCAGATCCAACTGTCTTTTGGAACCGTAAATTGTTGTCGCCCTTTGCAATTCGGATTTCGAAGCATCCGACAAGCCGGGGGTGCCGTCGGCGCCGATGCCGACCACGATGATCATCGTGGCATCCTGCGCCATACGGGCTGCGGCAGCAGTCGCAGCGTGAAGAACATCGGGCGCAGCGCCCAGGGTATCCAGACACTGCGTCGGCCTTTGGCCAGCGCTCGCGCGGTGGCCGCGGCGACCTGTTCGGGGGTGCTGGACAGGGGCGCGGGAGTCATGCCTTCGGTCATCCGGCCGATGACGAAACCCGGTCGCGCGATCAACAACTGAACCCCGGTGCCGTGCAGCGCGTCGGCCAATCCGTTGGCGAAGCCGTCCAAACCGGCCTTGGCCGAACCGTAGACGTAATTGGCGCGGCGCACCCGCACTCCGGCCACCGAGGAGAACACCACCAGCGATCCATGTTGAGCCGTGCGCATGGCCGACGCCAGATGAGTGAGCAGACTGACCTGGGCCACGTAATCGGTATGCACGATGGCGACGGCATGCGCTGCATCGTGTTCGGCGCGGCTCTGGTCGCCGAGGATCCCGAACGCCAGGACCGCGGTGCCGATGGGACCGTGTTCGGCGATGAGCGCATCGACCAGTGGGCCGTGCGAGGCCACGTCGTCGGCATCGAATTCTCGGGTGTGCACGGCTTTGGCACCCGCGTCGAGCAGGGTGCTTATCTGGTCCTCGAGTTGGTCGGCGTTGCGCGCCGCCAGCACCACGGTCGCTCCTGGCGCCAGGCGCCGGGCGAGTTCGATACCGATCTCGCTGCGGCCACCGAAAATTACCAGCGCACCATCGCGGGTGTCGTCCACGGCTGTGATTATGGCCTGCGCTAGCGTGAAGGGCGATGGCCAAGACCACGACCCGTCTCACCGACGATGCGCTGGCGTTCCTTTCCGAACGCCATCTGGCCATGTTGACCACGCTTCGAGGCGACAATTCACCGCACGTGGTGGCGGTGGGATTCACCTTCGACCCCAAGACTCACATCGCCCGGGTGATCACCACCGGTGGTTCCCAAAAGGCCCTCAACGCCGAGCGCGGCGGCGTGGCTGTGCTGAGCCAGGTCGATGGGGCGCGGTGGCTTTCGCTGGAAGGGCGGGCCGTGGTGAACAAGGAGATCGACGCCGTTCGCGATGCTGAGCTGCGTTACGCCCAGCGCTATCGGACGCCGCGGGCCAACCCTCGACGAGTGGTCATCGAGGTCCAGGTAGAGCGGGTTTTGGGCTCGTCAGATTTGTTGGACCGCGGCGAATAGTTTTCGGCACCGGCTCACGGCGTGATGGTGTAGTTCACCCAGGCGCCGCCGGCCGGTCCGGCAACGGCATGCAGGCGGGAATTCTGAACCCCCGTGCGCGGAAGTCCGAAGCTGAAACCTGCCGCCGTGCAGGCCGCCGGGGCCGTCGCGAACGTCACGGGCGCCGTCACGAACCAGGTGCCGGACGCGTTCTGGCAACCCGCAGGATGCGTTGCCCCACAGGGCGCCGCCACCCAACGGCCGTCCGCGCCCTGCAGGGTGCAGGTGCCGACGCTGGCGCGCGGTTCGCCCGGCGCCCAACTCCACAGCGTCCCCTGGATGCGCCCGTCTTCGGGTAGGAGCTGGTCGAAGCCGAACAGGTTGACGCCGCAGTTCGTCATCGACTGCGCTTTCGGGGGTGTGAGAGCCGCCGGGTTGGTGGGTGGTCGACTCGGGTTGATGAGTGCCGAGATGAAGGTGGAGTCCTCGTAGTAGCGCACAATGTTCGAGGCGTAGACAGCGGGACCGTAGGTGGCATCACACTTCGGGAAGGGCTGGTAGTCGAAGGTCGAGCCGCTTTGTACTTCTTGGCCTTCCCAGTTGAAGACGGCGGTCCCCCAGTTCGGCACGCAGTCACTGACGAGGACGACCTGTGCGCCGGCGGTGCGAACGTCATCGCGCGAAATGTTCCGCGGGAAGTCTGCACAACCGTTAGAGGTGATCTCGGCGGGAGTGGGATGATAAATCAGGCTGGCACCATTGGGACGGCGCAACTGGCGCTCCAGAGTGTCCAGCGCCGACGCGTAGGCCGTCGCGTCCTTCAATTGGTCCTCGACGATGATCAGGACAACCTCGTTCGGGTTCGCGTTCAACCAATCCGTAATGGCCGGAAGCACTTTGGTGAATACCGGTTCAGTGGTGCAACCCAGGTTCGCCTGACTGGGCGGACGCCCATGGCACACCGTGACGGCGCGATTACCGAGTTGGCCGATCTGCGGGATGTAATGCAGGTCCAGCTCGATGCTGCGGGCGTCGATGTCCAGCTGCTGAGGCATCGACAGCTGCTGGTTGGAGTCCGCATGCGACGGGGTGAACTGGCTGGCGAGACTGTTGAACGAATTATGGGTGCCGATCCACTGCGTATCCCGGAAGGGAACCGGATCTCCGAGTGCGTACTGGAACTGCGCCGTGCGATGTACCCACGACTGCAGGTAGGCAACAGTGGCCGCCTGGGTCACCTTCGACGCGAGCGGAACCAGGCAGAGGTTGTCGGTGACCCCGACGCGACGGCATTCCGCGGCGACCGCGTCGGCGAACTTGCCCGTTCCCACACAGGGAAATGCGAACGGGCTGATGGCATTACAGGGCGCCGTCGGGGAAGGTGGAGTCGGTACGTCGTTGACATCGGCGGTTCCTGGCGGCGCCGACGCCAGGGCCAGCATGAACGCACAAATCACGACGGCGGATTTCAACCATCGGGCGCATGAGGCGCTTGACATGCGCGCAAGATTGACACGCCTGGGTGGTTGGCACGAGAAATGTTGTCGAACTGTGGGAGTGTTGAGATCACTCTGTTAACTTTGGTTTCTTTCGTCGCATAGGTCTCTTTTGCCTCCGCCTCTGGACCGGACGGCACCCTGTTGCCCGCCTCTTAGCGACAACTAGTGGGCGATCGAGTCCCGAAGTGAATTGCGAGCCGATCTGCGTCGGGTTAGCCTCGCCACGATCCGACGACCGGGAAGGGGCGATGGTGTTCGTCGACTCTGCGCTGCTGCACTCGGGTGGTAGGGCATCTCGGCAGGCGGGTGACCACGCACATCAAGCGGCGGAACATCTTTCGCGAGGAGAGTTGGTGCCACAGATGTTCGGCGACTTCGCCGCCGCTGAGGCGTTCCAGGTAACGACGGGGGCGATCCATGCTCGCCACCTGCGACTCCTGTTAGGACACAGGGACATCCTTGGGGCCGTCGGCCATGGTGCGTTCGTGGCCGCTACGGAGTTCACCGACATGGACCAGAACAACGCCGCGAGCGTCCGGGCGGTGTGGTGCGACTCCGCTACCTAAGCGTGGCGCACTTGATCGCCCAGGCCGGCGGTGACCCGTGGGCAATCAACGGCAGCCTTCAGCGCGGCCGCCCCGCGCAGATCTCGTTTCTGGCCAATGCTTTTCACGATGCAGGACAGCTAACGAGCGAGGCCGAGTCGTCGTTCAGTGAAGCACGTGGTCGGTTCGAGGCGGCTTGGAACCGTGAGAACGGCGAGAATCCGATCAACGACGCGGCCGAGGTGCAGCGCGCGACGGGTTCGCTCGGCGTGCAGGCCGCGCAGTTACCGATGATCGCCGTCGACCTGGCACGCGTTGCGGCGATCTTGGCGGAGGCACAGCGAGCATCCGCGGGCCAGATCCGGGTGCTGGAGGGCCGGCTGGAGGCCGTCGACCACGAACTTGGGGAAGCCCACGCGCTTTCGAACTCACACCATCTACCCATGGCACAGGAAATGGCCCTCGCCGACATCATCGGTGACCTCGAGCGTCAAGCCGTCGACGAAACCGCTGCAGCCCTGCACCAGGTTGAGCACATTCGAGAGATGTACTCAGACCTATTGTGTCGGTTGCTGACTCGGATGCGAACACAGGATGGCTACGACGGCGCGCCGGCGATGGCGGTGCTCGGGCGTGAACCCGAGTCCACTGCGCACGCCGAAAGAGACGTTCACGCGGCACTTGCCGGTGATCAGGCGGCTGCGTCGCGTGTCAACGGCGTGCTGGATTCGATCACCGCAGAACAGCTTGCAGGGCAGGTGCCGCTGACGTCGGAGCAGGCATCAGTGCTGAGTCAGTTGCAGGCGCAACAGCACGGGATGTCTATCGAGGCGCTGTGGACTGCCGAGCAACGCCTCGGTGACCAGCGCGAGATGATCGCCAACTCGTGGCAGGTGATGAGCAACCCTGCGCTTGCGTTCCCTCGGACCGAGCTGAAACCTGGTGCCTTGCAAGGGACCGACGTGGTGAAGGGAGGTGAGGCGCAGCTGCCGGACTCCGTCAAGCAGGCCTTGCAGACACCCTGGTCGCAGTATTACGACCTCGCGGTGGGACGGATGCTTGCCGCCGGAGATCCGGTGAAGGTCGTCGCCGACATGGTCAAACATGGAAAACCGTCCTTCCACACGAATACCGACCTGGATCGACGGATGGTGGCCAGAGCGTCGGCGATGATGGACGCGACGTTCGGCGAATCTGCGAGCCCTGCCCAGGTTCGCCTGCGTGAATTGGCTTTCGATCCGCTTGTCGCAGAGATCTTTACGGCCGTATCGCCCGATCACCAAGTGGTTCACGACATCTTGACCGGTCCCGGGCAAGACACGTTCTTGCGTAACATCACTCACCATTCCTGGCTGGATCAAGGCAGGGGCGCTGCGTCGCTGTTCGACTGGACGCAAGGCGCCGCCCATGGTCCGGAGGCCAGACTGGCCGGTGACGCGGCGTCGGCCTATGGGTCCTATGTCGGGACTAACGAACACGAATTGTTGCACCTGCCCGGCAATAGAACGCTCGGCGAGGTGAATCCGAACCTGGTCCAGGGCATCGCACACGGACTCGCGCCGTACATCAGCAACATTGCTGGAACGCCCGGCGCTTTACCGGAGTTCGGCTTCCCCGCTGATTCGTACGGCGAGGACGGTGACAGCGGCAGGATGCCTGTTGCCAAGGGGATCTTCTCGGTACTGAGTACCGACAAAACAGCTTCGGACGACTTCAACGGTCTCGCCGACCGCCAGGCGGTTATCGCTGAAGGCACCTACGCACAGGCACTCGCCAGCCATGCCCCCAACTTGGCGAGCTATAACGCCGATCTGCACAACGCCATGACTTTGCGAGGGCTGGTCAACTCAGGAATCCACAATGCGGTCCAAGCCGACGTCGAGAATCACCACATGACCGAGGATGCGGCCCAGCGCGCCGAATACGACAACAAGAAGACGGCGTACGAACTGGGCATGAGGGCGATGGGCGCGACGGCAGGCCTAGTTCCCGCGACTGGCGCATACCTGGGGCCTGCCATCGGAATCCTGAGCCAGGTCATGGAGGGTGACGTTGTGGGCTCAGCACCTGTCGGCGCGCCGCTGCCGACGGATCACCTGCTGCCCACCATGTCCATCGGCCGTGCCGACCGCGAGATCCTCAACGCTGTACTCGCGTCCGGCCAACCCGTCGACGGCATTCCACAGCAGTATCTGATCGATGGCCGGGTCGGCAGCCCAGATGAACTGCTAGGCAGGGGAATTCATGTGGAATCCGGCGCCTACGACGAAGCTCTGAGCCGAGGATTGATCAACTTGTTCACGCAGATATATGGCAATGACTCCGGTCGGCCCATCATTCCCGACATGTACATGATCAACCGTTACAACGCGGTCATCCACGACGCCAACCCGTTGAAGAAATGACGCCGCTCGGCTGCGCTGAACCTGAATAACGTCGACGGCCGATCGGCGATAGCATCACGCCTGTCGAAGACGGTTCGACTTGTCTTCGGCAGCAGGTTCCGCAGAGTCAGGCATCGGAAGGACGCGATGAGCGGAGACGACGACCAGCTGCGGATCATCCTCGGTCAGCTCTCACAGCTGTTGGGGATCCCACCACCGCCGATGATCACCCCCGACCAGTTGGCGACCGGAGCTTCGAGTATCAGCCAACTGCTGAAAGCGCTGGGCGCCGCCGCAAACGCGGGCGACCCCGGCGACTACGGTGAAGCTCTGGCCGGGCATGACGAGCGTGAGGCCAAGACCTCCGATGCACTGGCCAAGTTTCCCGCCAACGAGGAGCAGGCTGCCGCGCAACTTGCGGGTGTCGGTGGTTCAGGCGAGATGAGCCAGATGCTGCAGCAGATGCCACAAATGGCCTCCGGCATCGCGGGGGGAATCGCCGGCGTCCTTGGCGGTGTGCTTCAACCGCTGAGCCAGATCCCCCAGCAGCTTGCTCAGGCCGGTCAACAGGCTATGCAGGCCGGGATGGGCATGATGCAGCAGGGCGCGGGCGCCGCGGAAGTGGCACCCGAGGAGCTGGTCGGGACCGAGGGCGGCCTGGGCGGCCGAGAGGGTGAGATTTCCGCAGCCAGCGGCGGTGGCGGCAGTGGCGGCGGAGGCATCGAGGGAACCACTCCGACCGCGATGCTGGGACCACCGCCTACTCCCTCAGCCGGCACCGTACCCGCGTCGTCGCAGGCCGTGACATCGCCGCCGGCCGCCGCACCCGAGCCGGCGCCGGCCCAGCGCGGCGCGATGGGCGCGATGCCGATGATGCCGCCCGGAGGCATGCAGGGGGCAGGTGGTGCGACCGGTGAGACGAAGCCCGACACCAAGCGCATCGTGGGGCCGACAGTGAAGAACGGCGCGCCGGTGCAAGGACGGATCACTGCGCCGCCGCCCCTGCCCGCAGTGACCAAACATGTTGACGGCAAACCGGTTGCGACTCGGCGCATTGCGCTGCCGGACGTCAAGCGCGATGACGATGGTCGCTGATTGATCTGGGCGAGCAAACCTAGTTTATAGCTTTTTGCGTGGCAATGTGCTGTTCAAGTCGCTATTTCGCCGCCGACCGGCAAAGTCTGACTGGCGGATTCTCGTAGGAACGATACGATCCACGCGTGTCGAATGTGCCTCCCCCGCAGCCTCCACCACCAGCCGTGGCCGCCCGCAGCAAGTCGACCGTCGCGGTGGCTCGCGCCGGTGTCGCTTGGAATTGCATTGGTCGCGATCGGCATCGCGATCGGCGCTTGGTTTCGGCCACTGCCGAAGAATGAGCCTCCGGCGGCGCCGACGTACTCAAGCCAGCAGGTCGCGGAAGCGAAGTCGAAGGTGTGCGCTGCTTATGCGAAGGTGCATCATGCGCTGCTGCTAAGCGCCGAACGCAATGGCGGAAGCGATACGACCGCCCTCCTTGCTGTAGCGACAAGCGGCAGGCAGGTACTAGACGCCGGTAGCCGATATCTGTCCACGAAATTGTCGGAAGCCCCGGCAACCCCATACGAACTTACGCTGGCAATTCAAAAACTGGCGAGTGCATACCAAGAGCTGACAATAGGTTATCTAGATGGCCTTACCAATGCCGACCAAGAACCAAAATCTTCATTGCAGGCCGCCGATGACGCAACTTCAGTGCTCGAACGGACTTGCACGTGACGAGTATTCCCGCAGGAAAATGGTCGCGACTTCTCGTTGAGCAAGTATGGCCAGATGACAATGCCTTAGCCATAATTAAAGCCAGCAGAGTTCGTCGTGAAACAATCCGGTCCAGCTATCAGGATTTGTCAGACGCACTTAGAAATGCAAGATGCACATCGCTATCAGAACAGGAAGGTCTCACAGCGGTCGACTTGCGGGATGCATTTTTTCGCGGCGAAGAGCATTCTCGGCAATTAGCTCAAAAGAACGCTGTAAAAGCGGCCTCGTATGCTGCAGCGTACGCAAGTGCTTCCGATCTCCAGCAAGGACTTTATGAGTTAGCCGTTCAAGGAAATTCAGAGATTGAAAATATTGAGAATTCCCGCGATGAAGCAGTGATTAAGCTTGGAAAAATTGTTGCTAAGGTCGCCGAATATCAGCGTCAGGCGAACCTAAAAGCGGCAAATTGCGCAAGTAATATTCTTGACGCAGTACAGCGTGTTCTCTACCAGGAGGCGACCGGCCAGTCCGCCCTCCAGTTCGCGCAAGCTTTGGGAATCGACCCGCGCCATCTCTCAGTGCAGCCTGATGACCAAGCAATTGAGGACCAGGCACGAGATGTGATAACTCACCCCGGTTCAACCGGAAACCTCACCGGCAATCTCGGGATGACACCCGGCGATTCTCCACACGGGCCGAACGCGAATCCGGGCGTGGCCGAAACATCCAGCCTCACAGGCAATCTAGAGACAGCCGCTGCTCCCCATGCGCGGTTACCCAATGCATCGTTAGCTCCAAATCGAACGGCTAGCCTCACTGGCAATCTTGCTAGCGCACCTGATCCCGTAGTGACGCGCCCGGTTCTTCCCTCCACCTTTGGTGCACCGGGCCCAACACATGTGGCACTCCCGGCGATAACTTCACCCACTTCAGCACCGACGCCGATGGCCCCCGCACCGCCACTGAGCAGCCCGCTAACAGCCCCGTCAGCGGTTGCAGGGCCGCCAACCGCACCCATCTCCCCCACCGAACTAGCCCAAAGCTTCAACAAAGGCATGGAATCAGGCGCGCCGTTCTCCACAGCCGCGCACGCGGTGCCGTCGGCCCCAATGACATCGACCGAGCCGCAGGTTTCCCACGCCGCGCCGACGATCCCGGCCGCGGCCGCCAACCCGCAGATGCATGTGCCGGTGGTTGATTCACCGCCGCCAGTCCACCACGCACCGGTCGTTGACGCGCCGCCGGCCGCACCGATAGTTGCTGCACCGCCGCCGATTTCGCCACCCGTCACGCCGCAAGCCGTGGGCCCGCTACCAACTTACGGCTCCGACCTGCGACCCGCGGTCTCAACAACGATCGCCCCGCAGGCACCGCCGAGCACATCTCTACCGGCATCCGCCACACCAAGCTCCGCGCCGGTGACACCCTCTGCCGGCCAGTCCGCCGCAAACCAGCCGGCACTCGTGCGCCACACCACCCCGTCGACTCCCCCAGCCACCACCGTCCACACTCGGAGCCCAAGCCGTCGCCGCCACGGCAACCGGGGCGGCGATCGGGACGGCCTCGGCCGACGCCACCGCGCGAAAACGATTGCAGCGCTTGGTCACCGCCGTCGCCCGTCAGCAACCCCGTCTGGCCTGGGCTGCCGGAGACCACGCCGACAACACGACCCTGCTGGTGACCGATCTGGCCAGCGGCTGGATCCCGCCGGGCATCGACCTGCCGTCCGCGGTGACCCTGCTACCGCCCGCACGGCGTCGCGGCAATCTGGAATCGCTGCTCGGCGGCGCCACCGTCACCGCGAGCTACACCCCGGTTCACCATCTGCCCGACGACGACGAGCCAACCCCGACATCGCCGCGGCCCCGATCCGCTCCGGACGTCAGCGACCTCGGCTGGGAGCTCAGCCAGGCCGCCCAGTGGCGCGACGGCCTACCTCGGCTGGCTCACACTCTGGCGAAAGCAGCTTCCGCCGGCACCGGCGTACTGGAGTCCGAGATCGACCTCCTGCAAGAGCATCTCGCGAAAACCGGGAAGCAGGTCCTGGACAGCTATCCCGACGGGGTCGACGCCCACGACGTAGGCAACTGGCAGTTGCTGGCTGCTATCGACGCTCTCGTCGCCGGCGACAAGTCAACCGCCAACTACCACCTCGCATGGTTTCTGGCAGCGAGAGCGCCTGCCACCGACAATTGAAAGGCATGCGCTACCGGGGGCGCGCCCAGATCAATAGTCAGGAAACCGGCACCACGACGAGCTCATGCGACTGGTTGTTGACCGACATCGCACCGTCCGCAGTCACCACCACGATGTCCTCGATGCGCGCACCCCACCGCCCTGGAAAGTAAATGCCCGGCTCGATCGAAAACCCATGCCTTTGGTCAGCTGGCAGACCGTTCCCGCCTTGGCTCAAATTAGTGCGCGCGTCAGTGGGGTTCTTGATGAGGGCGTGGCGGAGATCGTCGGGTAGCGGGCCGGCGGAGTTGGGGGTTTGGTTGTCGGCCTTGATTAACGAGATCCGGTGGCGACGGGTAGCGCGCAACGAAATTCTTCTACGCCCCAACCCGTTTCAGCATCGATACGATGCTGCTGGTCAGCCTAGTTGGTGGTTGGTGGTGGCTGGGGTTGGAAGGGTTCATACCACCACCAGTCGGCGCGCTCGCCGGTGGGTCCGGGGCACGGCGGGACGTCGGGTGGGGGGTGGGTGGGTGGGCGTGCGAGTGATCCTGCGCTCAGCGGTCGACCGGAGCTGTCGGTGACGGTGAGATCGACGGCGTCGTCCGGTGATGGTGATCAGGCCCCGGTGGTGCAGCCGGTGGTGGTAAGGGCAGACCAACACCAGGTTGGCCAACTCGGTCGGCCCGCCGTCTTCCCAGTGCCGGACGTGGTGGGCGTGCAGACCGCGGGTCGCACCACAGCCGGGAACCGCGCAGCGTGGGGTGACGGTGCTCGAGTGCGCGGCGCAGCCGCCGGCTGATCGTGCGGGTGGTGCGCCCGGCGCCGATGACCTCACCGTTACGTTCGAACCACACTTCACAGGTGGCATCACAGCTCAGGTATTGGCGTTCGGCCTCGGTGAGCAGCGGACCCAGATGCAGCGCGGCGGCGCGCTGCTCGACATCGAGGTGCACCACCACGGTGGTGTGCTGCCCGTGCGGGCGGCGGGTGGCCTCGACATCCCAGCCGGTCTCGACCAGACGCAGAAACGCCTCGAGGTTACCCGGCATCGGCGGCGCGCTCTCGGAGTGCGGGCTCGCTCTTGGCGCGATCGTGCTTCCACGCGGTGATCAGCGCCTCACGATGCGAGGCCAGCGCCGCCTCGAACGTCGCCGCCTCCAGGTGCGGAAGCTTGATCCGCCAACTGGGTGAACTGCTCATCGCAGGTCTTGGTGATCGAGGGTTGCGGTGGCGGCGCAGGATCGGGTTCGGGTCGCGGTTCGAGCTTGACCGCGGTGCGCAGCTGGTTGACCGTGGCCACCCGCGGCCAGCTGCGCGTAATGCTCATCAGAGCCCTCACCGGCCCGCGCCGCGATGACCCCGACCTGATCCAGCGACAGTCGACCCTCCCGCATACCCTGGGCGCAGCGCGGAAACGCCTCCAGCCGGCGCGCGACGGTGGTGATCGTGTGGGCGTTCGCCGAGGACGCGCCGAGCTTCCAGGCCACCAACGCCGCCACCGACCGCGCCCCCGTCATCCCGCACAACTCGTCGCGATCCATCTCCGCGACGATCTCCACGATGCGCCCATCAATCGCGTTGCGCTGACCGGCCAACTCCGCCAACTCCTCAAACAGCACCTCAAGACGCTCAGCAGGACTCACCTCCGCGTCAGGGGATGCGGTCAAAGACATAACCCCATCATCGCAGCCGGGTACGACAACTCTTGGCCGCCCAATCCGCGCCAAGGCGTCAGCGTCATCAATGCCAAGCGGCACAACCAGCTTGGCCACCTACACTTTCGCCGCGACCACCGTGCTCGACCTCAGCGATCCGCGTCCCGAAAACCACATGATCTACACCGCGGTCGCGCCCAAGGCGGTCTTCACGATGCGCACACTGACCACCAGGGCAACCCCGGCCCCCGAATTCAGTGCACAAATTCCCCCAGCCCAAACCGCAAAATAAGACGTCAACCCCGCTGCAACTACCGCGAACCCCAAATCGTGAGCCAAGTCAACTACCACCTCGCATGGTTTCTGGCAGCGAGAGCGCCTGCCACCGACAATTGAAAGGGCATGCGCTACCGGGAGCGCGCTCAAACAATAGTCAGGAAACCGGCACCACGACGAGCTCATGCGGCTGGTTGTTGACCGACATCGCACCCTCCGCAGTCACCACCACGATGTCCTCGATGCGAGCACCCCACCGCCCTGGAAAGTAAATGCCCGGCTCGATCGAAAACGCCATGCCCGCGGTCAGCGGCAGATCGTTACCGGCAACGATGTAGGGCTCCTCGTGCACGCACAAACCGATACCGTGCCCGGTGCGATGCACGAAATACTCCGCCAGGCCGGCCGAGGCCAACACATCGCGAGCGGCAGCGTCCACCTGCTCAGCCGTCACGCCTGGGCGGACCACCTCGAACGCCGCACGCTGCGCCCGCTGCAACACCGAATACTGCTGCGCCACCTCTGAATTCGGCTCTCCGATGCTGTACGTGCGGGTTGAATCCGAGTGGTACCCGGGCGCGTACAAACCGCCGATGTCGACGACGACGATGTCGCCCTCGGCCAGCGCGCGGTCCGAATATCCATGGTGCGGGTCGGCGCCGTGCGGACCCGACCCGACGATCACAAATGCCACCTCCGAATGCCCTTCGGCCACAATTGCTTTGGAGATATCCGCCGCCACGTCGGCTTCAGTCCGGCCCGGCACCAGGAACGACGGCACCCGCGCGTGCACCCGATCGATGGCCGCGCCGGCAGCGCGCAACGCGTCGATCTCGGCGGACTCCTTGACCATCCGCAGCTCGCGCAGCACGTCGGTCGCCAGCACCGGCAGCACGCCCAGCTCCGCAGCCAACGGCAACAGGTGCAGGGCCGGCATCGAATCGGTGACCGCCACGGCGGCGGGCCCACCACCCAAGGCGGCGCCCACCAACGCATACGGGTCTTCGCCGTCGACCCAGTCCCGCACGCCCAGACCTAATTCGAGGGCCGCGGAGTCCTTGAGTGTGGCCAGCTCCAGCCGGGGCAGCACCACCGTCGGTTCGCCAACAGCCGGCACCACCAGCGCGGTGAGGCGCTCGAACGTCTCCGCGCGTGAGCCGAGCAGATAGCGCAAGTCGTAGCCGGGCGTAATCACCAGACCCGACAGGCCGGCCCGAGAAGCCAACTCGGCGGCAGCGCCCAGCCGTCGGGCATACACCGCGGCCTCGAATCGGTCAGCGTCCATGGCAGCCAGGCTAACCGGACGGCCTGGCAGGATTATCGGCATGCCCGCTCCCCTGTTGCTGCTGGACGGCGCCAGCATGTGGTTTCGCTCCTACTTCGGAGTGCCGTCATCGATCAAGGCCCCCGACGGCAGGCCGGTGAACGCCGTGCGCGGGTTCATTGACTCGATGGCGGTGGTGATCACGCAGCACAAGCCCAGCAGGCTGGCGGTGTGCCTGGACCTGGATTGGCGCCCACAGTTCCGGGTCGACCTCATCCCGTCGTACAAGGCGCACCGAGTAGCGGACAGGAAGAACCGGCGGGTGAGCCTGACGTGGAGGAAGTGCCCGACGAGCTCACCCCGCAGGTTGACATGATCATGGAGTTACTGGACGCCTTCGGCATCCCGACGGCCGGTGCACCCGGTTTCGAGGCAGACGACGTGCTGGGAACCCTGGCCGCACAAGAACGCACCGACCCGGTGGTGGTCGTCAGCGGGGACCGCGATCTGCTGCAGGTGGTCGCCGACGAACCCGTCCCCGTCCGGGTGCTCTACCTGGGCCGCGGATTGTCCAAAGCCACCTTGTTCGGGCCTGCCCAGGTCGCCGAACAGTACGGGGTACCGGTCGAGAGGGCCGGCCCGGCCTACGCCGAACTGGCGCTGCTGCGCGGCGATCCGTCCGATGGGCTGCCGGGCGTGCCGGGGGTCGGGGAAAAGACGGCAGCCACGCTGCTCGCCCAGCACGGCTCGCTGAAGCAGATCGTGGCAGCCGCCGAAGATCCAAAGTCGAAGATGGCCAAGGGAATACGCACCAAACTGAAGTCCGCGACGGACTACATCGAGGCAGCCGGAACGGTGGTCCGCGTGGCCACCGACGCGCCCGTCACGCTCTCCACGCCCACCGACGAGCTGCCGCTGCACGCGGCCAACCCCAAACGCACCGCCGAACTGGCCACCCGGTACGGCGTCGGATCCTCGATCTCGCGCCTGCAGAAAGCGCTCGACGCGCTGTAACTACTGGGGCCGGCCGACCTCGTAAGTGCCCTTGTCGTCCTGGAACGTCACGGTGACGCGTTTGTTCGCGCCGTCGATGCTGACGGTGCAGTCGAAGGTGCCGCCCTTCTTCACCACCGGGTCTGAACCGCCGTTGCACTTGACGTCTTTGACGTTCTTTGCGCCGTAGCCGTTGGTCTCGTCGGTCAGAATCGACTGCACATCGGTATTGGCCTTGTTGACGTTCAGCTTGGTGGTGACGAAGAAGCCGGGGACCACGAAACCGAGCACCAGGATGACGATCGACGAAAAGCAGCGCGATCCCGCCGGCCACGGCGCCGATGAAGGCTTTGGAACGCTTCGACCTCTGCACCGTTTGGCCGTAAGCGTTGACCTCCTGCGGATACTGGCCCGGCTGGCCCGGCTGGCCGTATTGGGGCGGCTGGCCGTATTGGGGCGGCTGACCGTACTGGCGGCTGTTGACCGTACTGCGGCGGCTGCCCGTACTGCGGGGTGGCGCCGTACTGAGTGGCTTGCGAACTGAAGTCGGAGCCGTAACCCGGTGACTGCTGCGGGTACTGCTGCGGATATGCGGGCTCAGCCGGCTGCTGGTAGCCCGGATACTCGGCGGCCGGGTACGACTGCGCCTGCCATGTCGCGTCCTGACCACCCGGTTGCTGTTGCCATGGCGAGCCCGCCACGGTCGGGTCCGAGGAACCCCCTGGCGGCTGCCATGACTGGTTTGGCCCCTGCGGTCCACTCATCATTGCTCCTCAGTCTGATATTGTCCTGGCCACCGTCGGCCCCCGGTGGTCCTGTACGCATTCCGGATGTAACCGTAGCTCCGGCCCAGCCTACCCGGCGTCAACTGCGACGACGCCGCGCCGAATGTCATTGATAGCGCGCTTGGCTGTCGAGCGCACATCAGGGTCGGGCGCCGCGTTGCGAACCTGGTCCAACAGGTCGAGCACTTGGCGGCACCAGCGCACGAAATCCCCTGCTGACAAAGGGGCGTCGGCCGCCGCCAGGGCTGCCGCCAGGTCGCCGGTGCGTGCCCAACGGTAGATCACCTGGACAAAGCCGTCATCGGGTTCGCGGCTCTGGGAGATGCGGTGTGTCTGTTCGTCGGCGCGCAACGCCGTGGACAGCCGGGCGGTCTGCCCTAGAGCCTGTCGCAGCCGCGGCGTCGGGACATCCGTGCCGAAGGGGGCACCCGGGCCGTCACTGCCGCGCGCCTCGTAAAGCACGGCCGACACCACCGCCGCCAACTCAGCCGGCTTCAACCCGGCCCACGCGCCGGTGCGCAGGCACTCGGCCACCAGCAGGTCGCTCTCGCTGTAGATGCGCGCCAGCAAGCGACCGTCGTCGGTGACATGCGGATCCGTCGAGGGTCCGCGGATGAACTCACGCTCGGTGAGCAGGCCGACGATCCGGTCGAAGGTGCGCGCCAGGGAGTTGGTGGCGGCCGCCACTTTGCGCTGCAGCTGTGCATTGTCGCGTTCGATGCGCAGGTAGCGCTCGGCCTGGCGGACCTGCTCCTCCAGACCGGGCGCATGGTGGGAAGGGTGCCGACGCAACTGCTCGCGCAACGACGTCAGCTCCGGGTCGTAGTGCGTGTTCTCCTTGTCCCGGCGGGTCGCCGGGATCGCCAGACCCTCGACGGCAGAGCGCAGAGCGGACGCCAGATCGCGTCGCACGCGCGGCTGGCGGTGTTCGACCCGCTTGGGCAACGTCATCGACCCGACCGGCGGCGTCGCACCTGAATAGTCGGCCGACGAGATCCGGCCCGCCCAACGATGTTCCGTAAGCACCAGGGGCCGGGGGTCGTCGCTGTCCCGCGCGGATTCCAGGACGACGGCGAGCCCACCGCGTCGGCCGTGGTTGATGTTGATGATGTCGCCGCGCTTCAGTGCGGCGAGCGCATCGCCGGCGGCCTGTCGTCGATGCAGCCTCGATGCCCGGGCCTGGGATCGTTCCAGCTCGCTGATCTGTGCACGCATGCGGGCGTATTCGAGTACCGGGGCCTCGTGCCCGCCCAGCTCGGCCGCGATCTCGTCGAGCATCGCCTTGCCGCGCTCGATGCCGCGCACCAAACCGACGACGGACCGGTCCGCCTGATACTGGGCGAACGATTGCTCCAGCAGCCGATGCGCCTGTTCGGGACCCAGGTGGCGCACCAGATTGATCGTCATGTTGTACGACGGGGTAAACGAGCTGCGCAGCGGGAACGTGCGGGTCGATGCCAGGCCTGCCACCTCGGACGGCTCGACATCCGGGGTCCACAGCACGACCGCGTGGCCCTCGATGTCGATCCCGCGCCTCCCGGCGCGGCCGGTCAGCTGGGTGTACTCCCCCGGGGTCAGCGGCACGTGCTGCTCGCCGTTGAACTTCACCAGCTTCTCCAGCACGACGGTGCGGGCCGGCATGTTGATGCCCAGTGCCAACGTTTCGGTGGCGAACACGGCGCGGATCAGGCCGGCGGTGAAGAGTTCCTCGACGGTGTGGCGAAAGGCCGGCAACATTCCGGCGTGGTGGGCGGCCAGCCCGCGCAGCAGCCCCTCGCGCCACTCGTAGTAGCCCAGCACGGCCAGATCGGCGTCGGCCAAGTCGCCACAGCGGTGCTCGATGACCTCGGCGATCTGCGCGCGTTCCTGCTCGGTGGTCAGCTGCAGCGGCGACCGTAGGCACTGCTGCACGGCGGCATCACAGCCGGCCCGGGAGAACACGAACGTGATGGCCGGTAGCAGCCCGGCGGAGTCCAGGGATGCGATGACGTCCGGCCTGGCGGGCGGCCGGTAGAAGCGCGGCCGGGCGGGCCGCCCGGGGTTGCGCCGGCGCGGCTGCCAGTCCGACATCCGGTCGGTTTCGCGGCGGTGCGCGATGTGACGCAGTAGCTCGGGGTTGACGTGCGGCTTGTCCTGGCCGGAGCCCTCCACGCGGTAGTCGAACAGGTCGAACAGTCGCTTGCCCACCAGGACGTGTTGCCACAACGGCACCGGACGGTGCTCGTCGACGACCACCGTGGTGTCGCCGCGCACGGTCTGGATCCAGCCGCCGAACTCCTCGGCGTTGCTCACGGTCGCCGACAGGCTGACCAGCCGCACCTCATCGGGCAGATGCAGGATGACTTCCTCCCACACCGGACCGCGCATCCGGTCGGCCAGGAAATGCACCTCATCCATCACCACATGCGAAAGCCCTTGCAGTGCAGTCGAATCCGCGTAGAGCATGTTGCGCAGCACCTCGGTGGTCATGACCACCACCGGGGCGTCGCCGTTGACGGACAGGTCGCCGGTGAGCAGCCCGATCTTGTCCTTGCCGTAGCGCACCGTCAGGTCGGTGTGCTTCTGGTTGCTCAGCGCTTTGAGTGGGGTGGTGTAGAAGCACTTGCCACCGCCCGCCAGCGCCAGGTGCACGGCGAACTCGCCGACCACCGTCTTGCCCGCGCCCGTCGGAGCGCAGACCAGTACCCCGTGACCGCCTTCCAGCGCGGCGCAAGCCCGCCGCTGGAAGTCATCCAGCGGAAAGGGCAGTTCCGCGGCGAAGCGGGCCAGCTCGGGCAGGCCGATTTCAGGTGACGTCGTCATGAGTGCCGCCGATCACCGACGGCGCCGGTATCGGCGAGGGTGGTTCGATGACCGATGCTTCGTCATCGGGTATCGCGGCGGCTTCCCGCTTGGCTTTCCGCTTGTCGTGCAGCCGGGCTATCTGGATCGCGAATTCGAGCAGCACGGTCAGCGCCAAACCGAGCGCAGTCATGGAGAACGGATCCGAGCCCGGGGTGAACACCGCGGCGAACAAGAACATCGCGAAGATCAGCCCCCGACGCCAGGCCTTGAGCCGCTCGTAGGGCAGCATGCCGGCGATGTTGAGCATCACGATCAGCAACGGGAATTCGAAGCTGGCCCCGAACACCACCAGCAGATTGATCAGGAATCCGAAGTACCGGTCGCCCGACAGCGCGGTCACCTGCACGTCGCTGCCGACGGTCAGCAAGAAGCCCAGCGCCTTGGACAGCACCAGGTACGCGAGGGCGGCTCCGGCGACGAACAGCACGACCGCCGGAATCACGAACGCCACCGCGAAACGGCGCTCCTTCTTGTAAAGGCCGGGCGTGATGAACGCCCACAACTCGTAAAACCACACCGGGCAGGCCAACACGATCCCCGCCGTCATCCCGACCTTGAGCCGCAGCATGAACTGGTCGAACGGCGCGGTGGCCAGTAGCCGACACTGCCCATCTGCGCTGATACTCGCCCGGGAAGATTGCGGCAACGCGCAGTAGGGCTGCCGCAGCCACTCGCCGAGGCTTTCCAACCTGAAGACCGGGTGCGAATACCAGACAAAACCGAACGCCGTGGTGACCACGATTGCGGCCATCGAGATCAGCAACCGGGTACGCAGCTCGGTCAGATGGTCGACCAGCGACATCGTCCCGTCTGGGTTGACCCGGCTACGCCGATTACGCGGGTTGAGGCGTTTGAGAGGAGCAAAAGCGCGCGCTGAAACCCTGGGACCTTTCACGACATTCGGTCAGAGTGAGGACGGACTAGGCCGGCCGCGCCTCGGTGTGGCTCTGCTCGGCGGGGGCCGGCGGCTCGACACGCTGCGACTGCACCGGGGTGGGAGCCGCAGCAGGGGTCTCGATCGACGAGTCGGTTTTGTTCTCGCTCTGCAGCTCACGGACCTCGGACTTGAAGATGCGCAGCGACTTGCCCAGCGAGCGCGCCGCGTCGGGAAGCCGCTTGGCACCGAACAAGACGATCACCACGACAGCGAGGATCAGCCAGTGCCACGGTTGAAGACTGCCCACTTTGATTACCTCCAGACGTTCCCCCGATGCTACCGCAGCGCGGGGGTCTCTCCGGGACAAGCGAACGGTTCCAGCGCCGCGCGCCGCTCGTGCTACGCCGTCACGCCTGCTCAGAACTACTTTGAAGCGCCTGATACGCCTCAACGCCTGCCGCTGCGGCCGCACGCACCCGCTGGGCGAGCGACTCCGGAGCCAGTACCTGCACAGCCGATCCGAAACCCAGAACCAGTCGGGTCATCCAGTCCTCGGAGGCGTAGGTCATGGTCACATCGCAGGAGCCGTCGGGCAGTTCCTGAGGGTCGCGCAGCGGGTAGTACTCGAACATCCACGACGCCGACGGCGCCAGCCGCAACGTCGCCGACGGCAGGGCCGGGTCACCGTCGAACAAAGACGTATCGGGCGGTGACTGCAATGCCGGTTCCGGGGGCGCGGCCGGCTCGCCCAATTCGGTGGCGTCGACGATGCGGTCGAAGCGGAACAGCCGAACCCCGTCGGCCTCTCGTGACCAGGCCTCCAGGTAGCTATGATCGCCGACCAGCAGTACGCGGATGGGGTCGACGACGCGGGTGGTGAGCGAGTCGTGCGAGGCGGCGTAGTAGTCGATTCTCAATGCACGCTTGTCACGAACAGCGGCACGCACGGTGGCCGCAGCGCGACTTTCCAGGGGTGCTGGTTCGTCGACGGCGGCCACGGTGTCGTCGTGGCCGGCGGCGCCGGCCGCGGCTGCGATCTTGGCGATCGCGCTGCGCGCCGCTTCCGGATCGACCACGCCGGGAATGTCGGCGAGGGCCCGCAGTGCTACCAGCAGTCCGGTGGCCTCGGGCGACGTCAACTTGAGCGGTCGGTCGATGCCTGCGGAGAAGGTCACCTTGACCGTGTCACCGGAGAATTCGAAGTCGATGAGGTCACCGGGGTCGTAACCGGGTAGGCCGCACAGCCACAGCTGTTCGAGGTCTTTCTGCAGCTGTTCTTCGGAGACGCCGAGTTCAGCGGCTGCCGCGGCTTTGGTGATGCGCGGGTTGGCCTGCAGATACGGCACCATGTTGAGCAGCCGCACCAGGCGGTCGGAAACGGGCGTCATGGGCGCCGCTCCTCCTCATCGCTTCGCTCTGCATCGTCGCCGGCGCGGGTCATGGGCGCCGCTCCTCGGCCGCTCCGCGCAGCCTGGTCAACACATCCTCGCGCAGCGACGCCGGCTCCAGCACGATCGCATCGGCACCATAGGCGGCGATCTCGCGTGCCAGCCGGTCGTTGAAACCGATGTCCAGCTCCAGCACTTCGCCATCGCGGCCGGCCAGTTGCCTGGGCCCGACGGATCTTCCGGCGCGCCGTAGCGCCGTGGCGCGCCCGTCGGCAACCCACACTGTGGCCAGCGCTCCGGTCGGCCCCTCGGCGACCGCGTCGGCGACGATCTGCTGCAGGTCGACGTCGTCAGGCACGGTGACCGTGCCGGGTTCCCCGATGGGAGTGACGTCGGCGCCGATGCGCGAGAGCCGGAAGGTGCGGGTGGCGTCCCGGTCGCGGTCATGACCCACGAGATACCAGCGGCCCTTGTCGGTGATCACGCCCCACGGTTCGAGGGTGCGCGTGGTGTAGGGCGCGGAGCGCGATGATCGGTGTGGGAACTGTACCGCCTGTCCAGAATTGATGGCAGACAACAGGATTCCGAGAACCTCTTCGGACGCCCGCAGCCCCGGTACGCCGGCCGGGGACGCGATGGATACCGGGGCGTCCGGATCGACGTCCACGCCGGCCGCGCGCAGTTTGAGCAGCGCGCCCTGGGTGGCGGTGATCAACTCGGGTGACTTCCACAATTGGGTGGCGACCGCCACCGCGGCCGCCTCTTCCCGCGTGAGGTCGACGGGGGGCAGCGCATAAGCGTCGCGGTTGATGCGGTAGCCCTCGGTGGGGTTCAGGTTGGACACCTTGCCGACTTCCAGCGGGATGCCGAGGTCACGCAACTCGTTCTTGTCGCGTTCGAACATCCGGGAGAACGCCTCGGCGGACGGGCTGTCGCCATATCCCGCGACGTTGGACCTGATCTTTTCGGCGGTGATGTAGCCACGGGTGGACAGCAGGGCGATCACCAAGTTGACCAGCCGCTCGACTTTGTTGATGGGCATCTGGTTCAGATTAAGGGCTACATGCTCGCGATCAGCCGCTTGACCCGCTCGTCGACCGCCCGGAACGGGTCTTTGCACAGGACTGTTCGCTGCGCCTGGTCGTTGAGCTTCAGGTGCACCCAGTCGACGGTGAAGTCGCGGCCGGCGGCCTGCGCGGCGCTGATGAACTCGCCGCGCAGCCTGGCGCGGGTGGTCTGCGGCGGGCGGTCGACCGCGTCGGCAATCTCCTCGTCGGTGGTCACTCGAGCCGCCAGGCCCTTGCGCTGCAGCAGATCGAAGACGCCGCGGCCGCGCTTGATGTCGTGATAGGCCAGGTCCAGCTGGGCGATCTTGGCGTCGGACATCTCCATGTTGTAGCGGTCCTGGTAGCGCTGGAACAGCTTGCGCTTGATCACCCAGTCGATCTCGGTATCCACCTTCGCGAAATCCTGGCTCTCCACGGCGTCGAGTTGGCGGCCCCACAGGTCGACGACCTGTTCGATCTGCGCGTTGGGTTCACGGGTCTGCAGATGCTCGACGGCACGGCTGTAGTACTCGCGCTGGATGTCGAGCGCGCTGGCCTGACGCCCTCCTGCCAGCCGGACGGGCCTGCGACCGGTGGTGTCGTGGCTGACTTCGCGGATGGCGCGGATGGGGTTGTCGAGGGAGAAGTCGCGGAACGCCACCCCGGCTTCGATCATTTCCAGGACCAGCGATGCGGTGCCCACTTTGAGCATGGTGGTGGCTTCGCACATGTTGGAGTCGCCCACGATGACGTGCAGCCGACGGTACTTCTCGGCGTCGGCGTGCGGCTCGTCGCGGGTGTTGATGATGGGCCGGCTGCGGGTAGTGGCGCTCGATACGCCCTCCCAGATGTGTTCGGCGCGCTGCGACAAGCAGAAGGTGGCGGCCTTGGGAGTCTGCAGCACCTTGCCGGCGCCGCAGATGAGCTGACGGGTAACCAAAAACGGCAGCAGCACATCCGAGATCCGGGAGAACTCGCCGGCCCGCACGATCAGGTAGTTCTCGTGACAGCCATAGGAGTTGCCCGCTGAGTCGGTGTTGTTCTTGAACAGATAGATATCGCCGCCGATGCCCTCGTCGGCAAGCCGCTGCTCGGCGTCGATGAGCAGGTCTTCGAGCACCCATTCGCCGGCCCGGTCATGGGTCACCAGTTGGATCAGACTGTCGCATTCTGCGGTCGCGTACTCCGGGTGGCTGCCGACGTCGAGATACAAGCGTGCGCCATTCCGCAGGAAAACATTTGAGCTGCGACCCCACGACACCACCCGCCGGAAAAGGTAGCGGGCCACCTCGTCCGGAGACAGTCGACGATGACCGTGAAAGGTGCAGGTGACACCGAACTCAGTCTCGATGCCCATAATTCGTCGCTGCACGTAATCGAGGGTACTTGCTGTCGAATTGCGGCGGTGCGCAAGCCACGCCCGCGGATGTTCGATCGGGTCGCTCCGCGAGTGTGCGGGGCTGCCGTTGACCGCTGCCCGCCAGCTCAGGATTGGATATGATTGCGTTTGCCCCTCCGGGCCCTCGGGGTGTCAGAAAAATCCTCCGGCATGGAATGTGACGAGACATTTCAGAGAATCTGCCTCCGGGCAATGACGCAGACTCAGTTCGCGTGCAAGCGCTTGCGCGTTATCGCGTCCACGAGATGCCACCGGACCGCGTAGTGAGCCGGATCGCCGGGTTGGCCGCCCGGACCCTCAACATGCCGATCGCGACGGTGTCGATGGTCGGCGCGGATGACATTTGCTTCCTGGCCGTACAAGGCCTGCCGTCCATGGAGCACATCGCACGGGACGACGGCTTGTGTGCGTCAGCAGTCATGGGTGACACCCCGTACGTTGTGCAGGACGCGCTCAGCGACCCCCGTACCGCCGACAACCGATTTGTGCGCGCGCACAAGATTCGGTTCTACGCGTGCGCCCCCATCGTGACTTCCGATGGGCACAGCCTGGGGACGGTTGCCGTCATGGACACGCGGGTGCGCACCGTGTCGGACGTACAACTTTCGGTTCTGCAGGACCTGGCGGCGATCGTGATGGGGCAGCTTGACTTACGACTGGCCTCCCTGAACGCCCTGGGGGTGGAGCGCGGTCTGCGCAATGCCGCCGAGTACGCCCGCGACGACGCCCGTTTCGAGCGCTACCACGCCCAGCAGGCTCGTGACACAGCTCGCCGCGACCGCAATGAGGCGCAGCGCGAGCGCGACGATGCGCAGCAAGACCGCGACGTTGCAATTCGCGATCGCAACATCGCGGAGTACGACCGCGACCTGACAGAGGAGTACGCGGCAGTTCTGCAGCAAACCTTGCTTCCCACGACGTTGCCGACCGTAAAGGGTGCGTCGCTGGCTGCCCACTATCACCCGGCCTCCCCACGCCGGATCGGCGGGGATTTCTATGACGTGTTCGCCCTCGGTGACGAACGGTGGGCATTCTTCATCGGTGATGTCGAAGGCCATGGCGCCGATGCCGCCGTGGTGACATCGCTGATCCGCTATACGCTGCGATCTGCCGCGCTGCATTACCGTGACCCGAGACAGGGGCTTGCAGAACTGAACTCGGTGTTGCTACGCGAACTGGATTCACGGCGCTTCTGCACTGTCCTGTTCGGAACCCTGCAGCGGCGGCCTGACGAAGAAGGCTTCGTCGTCACCATCGCTACCGGCGGTCACCAGCCGGCTTTGTTGCTGGACCCCACGAGCGGAACGGCAGCGATGGTCCGCTCTGACGAAGGCACACTCGTCGGGTTACGAGCCGATGCAAAGTTCCACAAGTGCGACGTGATCCTGCGCCCGGGTCAGACTCTGCTGTTCTACACCGACGGCATCGTCGAAGCTCGTCGCGGTGCAAACCCATTCAACGAGGACAGCCTGGCCGCCTTCGCCGCCGAGCGGGCCGGGCGGGATGCCGCAGGTCTGATCGACGAACTCGCCACCCTGATCCCGAAACTGGCGCCGGAAGACGACATAGCCCTGCTGGCCATCAGCGCACACTAGATATCCGCTGATCACCCTGTGATCGCACCGGCGAATACCGAAGTGGCCGAAGCTATGCCGACGAATCGCCCTCAGAGTCTGCGGGTTTCTCGGGGCTTTCCGGCTCTTCCGCACCCTCCGAAGCTTCGGCCTCGGCCTCACCGGAATCCGTCTCCTGCAGCAGCGATTCCAGCATGACGCGGTTGATCCGGCGGAATGCGCGCCGCGGCCGGTTGGCGTCCAGGATCGCGACTTCCAGGCTGGCCACGCCGAGGCTGGGCTGGCCGTTGGTTGCGCTCTCGGTGCTGTTGGCCCGCAACGCGTTGACCGCGACCTTCAGCGCATCAGCCAGGTCGGCGTTCTCGGTGTAGGACTCCTTGAGCGCGTTGATGATCGGCTCGGTGGTACCGCCCATCACCACGAAATGCGGCTCGTCGGCGATCGACCCGTCGTAGGTGATCCGGTAGAGCTCGGGCGCTTTCGTCTCGCCGTAATGCGCGACTTCGGCCACGCACAACTCGACCTCGTAGGGCTTGGCTTGCTCGGTGAAGATGCTGCCCAGCGTCTGCGCGTAGACATAGGCCAGCTGACGGCCCGTGACGTCGCGCCGGTCGTAGGCGTAGCCCCGGGTGTCGGCGAATTGAATTCCGCCGCGGCGCAGATTGTCGAACTCGTTGAACTTGCCGGCCGCGGCGAATCCCACCCGGTCGTAGAGTTCGCTGATCTTCTGCAGCGACCGCGACGGGTTCTCCGCGACGAACAGCACACCACCGGCGTATACCAGCGCCACCACGCTTTTGCCCCGGGCAATGCCTTTGCGCGCGAGCTCGCTGCGCTCGCGCATCGCCTGCTCGGGCGAGATGAAATACGGGAAGCTCACTTCTCACCGCCGTCAGGGCCGAAAGTATCAGCGCGCGAGCGACTTTCGATGACCCCGCGGGCCAATTCGGCAATACGCCGCTCCGGTATCTCCATCGCCCCGTCTGCGTCGATGGTGACCGCGGTCGGATAGATACCACGAACCAGGTCCGGACCCCCGGTGGCCGAGTCATCGTCGGCGGCGTCGTACAGCGCCTCCACGGCGACTCGCAATGCCGAATCCGCATCGGTGACTTGGGAGTAGAGCTTCTTTATCGACGACTTGGCGAAGATCGACCCGGAGCCCACCGACTGGTAGCCCTCTTCCTCGATGTTCCAGCCACCGGCGGCATCAAAAGAGACGATGCGGCCCGCACTCTCCGGGTCGGACGCATAGATGTCGTAACCCACCAGCAGCGGCAGGGCCACCAGACCCTGCATCGCTGCGGGCAGGTTGCTGCGCACCATAATCGCGAGCCGGTTGACCTTGCCGGCGAATGTCAGCTGTATACCTTCGAGCTTCTCGTAGTGCTCGAGTTCGACGGCGTACAGGCGGGCGAACTCGACGGCGATGGCCGCGGTGCCGGCGATACCGGTGGCGGTGTAGTCGTCGGTGATGTAGACCTTGCGGACATCGCGCCCGGCGATCATGTTGCCCTGCGTCGAGCGCCGGTCACCGGCGATCAGGACGCCGCCGGGATATTTGAGGGCCACGATGGTGGTGCCGTGCGGCAACTGGTCACCCATGACTCCGCCGCTGATGCTCGCGGGAAGCAACTCCGGCGCCTGGTGCCGGAGGAACTCCGCAAAGGACGACAGGCCTACTGCCGGGAATCCGGGTGATGCTGAATTGGTGGACAGACGATCGGGCAACGGCCAGGTCACTGTCCGCCCTTTTGCACATAAGCGCGCACAAAGTCCTCGGCGTTCTCTTCGAGGACGTCGTCAATCTCGTCGAGCAGATCGTCGGTCTCCTCGGTCAGCTTTTCCCGACGCTCCTGGCCCGCGACTGCCGCGCCGGTGGTGTCGTCGTCATCGCCGCCACCACCGCCGCGTTTGGTCTGCTCCTGCGCCATCGCCGCCTCCTGCTTCGTCCTGCGTCAACGGGCGCATGTCCATTCGCCCGTTGGCTTTTCTCTACCCTACCGGTCAGCATCGACGTTTCAGGGCTCAGCTGGTCAGTTGCTCCACCAGTTCGACGGCACTGTGCACCGAATCGAGCAGGGCGCCGACATGGGCCTTACTGCCCCGAAGCGGCTCGAGCGTCGGGATCCGCACCAGCGAGTCGCCACCCAGATCGAAAATCACCGAGTCCCAGCTCGCTGCGGCGATGTCAGCCCCGAACCGGCGCAGGCATTCACCACGGAAGTAAGCGCGAGTGTCCGTCGGCGGATTGTCCACCGCTGCCAGCACCTCCGGTTCGGTGACCAGGCGCTTCATCGATCCGCGCGCCACCAGCCGGTTGTACAGGCCTTTGTCCAGCCGGACATCGGAGTACTGCAAATCCACCAGGTGCAGGCGGGGAGCCGACCAGTTCAGGTTTTCCCGCTGCCGGAACCCTTCGAGCAACCGCAACTTGGCCGGCCAGTCCAGCAGCTCAGCACACTCCATCGGGTCACGTTCAAGCAGGTCGAGCAATTCGGCCCAGGTTTCCACCACATGGGATGCGCGCGGATCCGGGTCGCGGCTGTCGACCAGCTTGGCAACTCGATCCAGGTAGATCCGTTGCAGCGCAAGGCCGGTCAGTTCCCGGCCGTCGGCCAATGCCACGGTTTGGCGCAGGGAAGGGTCGCGGCTGATCGCGTGGACCGCATGCACCGGGCGGGCCAGCACCAGGTCGGTCAGGTCGATGCCTTCTTCGATCAGGTCGAGGACCAGCGCCGTGGTGCCCAGCTTGAGATAGGTCGATGTCTCGGCCAGGTTGGCGTCGCCGATGATGACGTGCAGTCGGCGGTACCTGTCTGCGTCGGCGTGCGGTTCGTCGCGCGTGTTGATGATGCCGCGCTTGAGCGTGGTCTCCAGCCCGACCTCGACCTCGATGTAGTCGGAGCGCTGCGACAGCTGGAAGCCGGCCTCGTCACCGGAGGCGCCGATGCCGACCCGGCCGGAACCTGTCACCACCTGCCGCGACACCAGGAACGGCGTGAGCCCGGCGATGATGGCCGAGAACGGTGTCTGGCGCGACATCAGGTAGTTTTCGTGCGACCCGTAGGACGCGCCCTTGCCGTCGACGTTGTTCTTGTAGAGCTGAAGCTTTGCGGCCCCGGGCACGCTGGCGACGTGCCGGGCGGCAGCCTCCATCACGCGCTCGCCGGCCTTGTCCCAGATCACCGCGTCCATCGGGTCGGTGCATTCGGGCGCGGAGTACTCGGGGTGCGCGTGGTCGACGTAGAGGCGCGCGCCGTTGGTCAAGATCATGTTGGCTGCGCCGACCTCGTCGGCGTCAACGACCGGTGGCGGGCCGGCCGAGCGGCTCAGATCGAAGCCGCGGGCATCGCGCAGCGGCGACTCGACCTCGTAGTCCCAGCGGGTTCGCTTGGCGCGCTGAATGCCGGCGGCGGCGGCGTAGGCCAGGACCGCCTGGGTGGAAGTGAGGATCGGGTTGGCGGTCGGGTCCGACGGTGAGGAGATGCCGTACTCGACCTCCGTCCCGATAATCCGTTGCATGCCATGAAGCCTAGGCCGCCGACGATGCGGCCGCGCCAGGGGCCGCGGAGGAGGTGGGCAGTCGGGTCGGGGCCGCCGACGATGCGGCCGCGCCAGGGGCCGCGGAGGAGGTGGGCAGTCGGGTCGGGGCCGCCGACGATGCGGCCGCGCCAGGGGCCGCGGAGGAGGTGGGCCCGGCAAAGCCCGGCCATTGACTCAACCGGGCGTGGAATCGACTTCTCCGGGTCGACTGTCGGCGTGGTCAGAAGGACCGCCAAGCCCCGAGGACAGCGCCGGGTGGGCGTACCACGTAAACCGTGTGTATCGAAGTTTCACGAAAAAGGCCACGCCTAAGGATGACTCGAATATTTGCCAACACCATTAAATGCACAATGCCGCCGCGACCGTTACGTGCATTACGGCGAACTCCACTGTGCACGTTGGCAATAGGCGCTCGATTGGCACCTGACAGCGGAGATTGGTACGGTCGCTGTCTGACATTGCACCCTTACACCGAAACATCTACGTTGACGTCAAAGAAGCTGTGGCCGTGGCTGTTTCCAATGAAGTTTGTTGTTCCCATTCAGCAAACTCCAAGGAAGATCGGCTATGAATTCCCACTCGATTCCGCCCTCGCATGCCTCCGATGACTTGATTCCCGCCGGGACGCTTCAAGACGGTCCGATCGCCTACGCGTTTGCGATCTATTACCTGCCGATGCCGTGGGCCGATCCGTTCGAGTCGCTGGACGGACTGCTGGCGGGCAAGTTCAATGAATTTCGTCTGGCCGACGCCATCAACGGAGATGAAACAGAGCCCACCGTCAACGCCTGGGTGACAGTGGATCCGAGCAACGACTGCCCTCCCCCAGATCCGGAATTCGTTCGGCTCTTCAGCCTCGGACTGAGTCCCCAACAGGCAGCCGCTTTACAGACCACCCACGCCGCGATGATTCTCAACTTCGTCTATCCCAACGAGCAGGCATGGGGCCGCATGCGCGCCGCGTTGCAGCTGACCGGTGACCTCGCGGCCGCGACCGGCGGCCTGATCTGGGATAACGCGACGCGGCAAATGTTCACCCCGGCGGCTTGGAACGAACTCCGAGTCGATCGGTGGACCGACACCATCCCGGATATCAACGACCATACGATCCTTCACGCCTATGAGACCGGCGGCCAAATGCGTCTCGTCACGCTGGGAATGGGCAAAGTCGGGCTCCCCGACGTCGTGGTAAACCAGGTCCCGCGATCGGCCTGCAGCGATGTCGGTCTTCTTGTCAATGTCTTCTGTCAGGCGATCGCTGAACGGCCCGCCATCGAGCGGCCCGGAGAATTCGACCTCGACCACGCTCGCATCAGGCCCCATGCCAGCGGGGCGGCCCAGCTGACAGTGAAGATTGGCGCGCACGACGACGGAGACCCCGAAAACCGGCTGCTGGAAATCACGTTCGACCGCGGTCCGGGACGCGATGTTCACGCCCGCCGACACGCGATTCTGGCCGCAGCCTTCAACTCGACGACCGGGATCGTCCCGACCACACAAACCAACGCATTGGAGGCAGCCAGCCTGCGGGCCACGGCGAAGCTGCCAGCATTGAGGACCCTGTTCAACGAGGGGCTGCCACCTGGCGAGTATCTACAGGTCAAAGCGCCCTTTGACGGTCCGGACGGGACCCAGGAGTGGATATGGGTAGACGTGGTGCGGTGGAACGGTAACGAGATCACCGGGTCACTTGCCAACAAGCCGTTCAACATCCCGACTCTCGATGCCGGCCAGACCGTGGTCGTCGAGCAATCCGCGATCTTTGACTATGTGCACAAACGGTCCGACGGCACGATCGAGGGGAACGAAACCGAAAAGCTCATCAGCAGCGCACTCAACTAAGCCCAACGCGTGCGGTCGGCCGGCATTAGTGTGAGCCGCCATGAGCCCTTCTCTCCGCTCGCTGGCACGCCGCGGGTCGGTTACCGACGAGGCTGAGAGCTGGTTTCTGGAGCGCGGTCTGCCCTCGGTGCTGACGACGCGGGGTAGGTGGCGACGGCTGTGGTCGCGGTCGGCTCCCATGTTGGCGGCCTATGCGACGCTGCACTGCTGGACCTTGCCGGTCCTGTTCCTCACCGAAGGTAAGGACGTGGTCATCGACGGGACACCGTCAGCCAGGGAATGGTCGCTGCTCGCACTGATCGGACTCGCGCCTGTGGCGATGGCCGTAGTCGGGTGGTTGGTGTCGCGCATTTCCGATCGCCGCTATCGCGCGTTCGCGGCGACGGCGGCGATGACCGTCGTGGGGATCGTCATCGTCGTCGAAACCGATCCGTCCCACCTCCCCAACGCGGTCGTTACCGCGGTGGTTTTCATGTTCTTGACCGGCTGTGGGGTCGGATCGGTTGTCGGGTGGGCGACGCGCATGACGCTCTCGCACCTCACCACGATCGGCGGTCTCGCGGTTCGGGCCCTGCCGGTGGTTCTACTGACCACGCTGGTGTTCTTCAACGGGAACGTCTGGCTCATGTCGGCGATGATCAGCGGTGACCGCCTGGCCCTCGCGATGTTCTTTCTCGTCTGCATCGCCGCGGCCTTCGTGGTCTCGGCGACCGCAGAGCGGGTCAGACCGATGCTGCGATCGCCGGCAGCGGTGCCCAAGGATTCTGAACGCCTGGCCGGCACACCTTTCGAGACGATGCCTGATCCGCCGGGCAGTCCTGCGCTGAGCAGGGGCGAGCGCATCAACGTGATCTTCGTGCTGGCTGCGTCGCAGCTGGCACAGATCGCGGTGGTCGCGGCGCTGACGGCCGGCATCTACCTGGCCCTCGGCCTGATCGTGCTCACGCCCGCGCTCCTCAAGGAGTGGGCCCGCACCACCTCCAACAGTTCGACCGTGCTGGGCCTGACCGTTCCGGTACCTGATTCGCTGATTCACCTGTGCCTGTTCCTGGGCGCACTGACCTTCATGTACATCAGCGCCCGCTCGGCCGGTGACGACGATTACCGCTCGAATTTCGTCGCTCCGCTGATCGATGATCTGCACGCCACACTGACCGCCCGCAACCGTTACCGCAATCGGGTGGTGAACGCGCCGGTGACCAGTGTTGACGCCGCTGACCCGGGTGATTAGGTTCACCCTGGTGTCGGCCCCTCCATCGCAATCACCAGCCCACCAAGAATCGGGCGACCTTTCCGGAAAACGTTACGGGGAAGTGCTTCTCGTAACGCCCGGCGAGGCAGGTCCGCAAGCCACCGTCTACAACAGCTTCCCGCTCAACGACTGCCCGGCCGACCTGTGGTCGGCGCTGGACGCTCACGCCATCGCGACCGAGCACGGTGCTGCCACGGCACTGCTCAACGGTCCGCGCTACTGGCTGATGAACAGCATCGAAAAGGCCCCGCAGGGCCCGCAGATCATCAAGAACTTCGGCGGCATCGACATGTTGCTGCAGGCCACGGTGTTGCTGTCGTCGATGAACCCGACGCCTTACACCGTCAATCAAGTGCACCGCCACACGGTTTTCGTCTTCGACGCGGGCCAAGAGGTCTACGAACTTCAGGACCCGCACGGCCGGCAATGGGTCATGCAGACCTGGAGCCAGGTCGTTGACCCCACGCTGTCGCGTGCCGATCTGCCCAAGCTCGGTGATCGGCTCAAGCTGCCGTCGGGCTGGACCTACCATTCGCGGGTGCTGACCGACACGCTGCGGGTGGACACCACTACCCAGGCCGCCCAGGTGCTGCAGGACGACCTGACCAATTCCTATTCGCTGGTGAGCTAGCGGTTCGCCATCCAACTCCGTGTCGGCCGCGGCCTCGGCGACGAAGCGGTCAGGACTTACGACAAGCCGTTACAGGTACTGACCCAGGTTCGACTCGGTATCAATAGCCCGGCTGGCACTCGAACTCTTGCCGGTGACCAAGGTGCGGATATACACGATCCGCTCGCCCTTCTTGCCCGAAATCCGCGCCCAGTCATCGGGATTGGTGGTGTTGGGCAGGTCCTCGTTCTCGGCGAACTCGTCGACGATCGAGTCGAGCAGATGCTGAATGCGCAGACCCGGCTGGCCCGTCTCCAACACCGACTTGATCGCGTTCTTCTTCGCGCGGTCGACCACGTTCTGGATCATCGCCCCGGAGTTGAAGTCCTTGAAGTACATGACTTCCTTGTCACCGTTGGCGTAGGTGACCTCCAGGAACCGGTTGTCGTCGATCTCGGCGTACATCCGCTCGACGACCTTCTCGATCATCGCCCTGATGCAAGCGCTACGGTCACCGCTGAACTCGGCGAGGTCGTCGGCGTGCACCGGCAGCGTTTCGACCAGGTACTTGGAGAAAATGTCCTGTGCCGCTTCGGCATCCGGTCGCTCGATCTTGATCTTCACGTCGAGGCGGCCGGGCCGCAGGATGGCCGGGTCGATCATGTCCTCACGGTTCGAGGCACCGATCACGATGACGTTCTCGAGGCCTTCCACGCCGTCGATCTCGGACAGCAACTGCGGCACCACGGTGGTCTCGACATCGGACGAGACGCCGGTACCGCGGGTGCGGAAAATCGAGTCCATCTCGTCGAAGAACACGATCACCGGAGTGCCTTCCGATGCCTTCTCCCGGGCACGCTGAAAGATCAACCGGATGTGCCGCTCGGTCTCGCCGACGAACTTGTTGAGCAGCTCGGGTCCCTTGATGTTGAGAAAGTACGACTTCGCCTCGCGCGCATCGTCACCGCGCAGGTCGGCCATCTTCTTGGCCAGCGAGTTCGCGACGGCTTTGGCGATGAGCGTCTTACCGCACCCGGGCGGGCCGTAGAGCAGCACCCCTTTGGGTGGCCGCAGTGCGTACTCGCGGTAGAGCTCCTTGTGCAGGAACGGCAGTTCGACGGCGTCGCGGATCTGTTCGATCTGACGCGTCAGGCCGCCGATGTCCTCGTAACTGACGTCGGGGACCTCTTCCAGCACCAGGTCTTCGACCTCAGCCTTCGGAATGCGCTCGAAGGCGTACCCGGCTTTGGTGTCGACCAGCAGCGAGTCGCCCGGGCGCAGCCTGCGCGGCCGGGTGTCGTCGTTGAGGGCGTCGGCGTGGCCTTCTGGCAGATCCTCGGCGACCAACGGCTCGGCCAGCCACACGATGCGCTCCTCGTCGGCATGGCCGACCACCAGGGCCCGGTGGCCGTCGCCCAGCACCTCGCGCAGCGTTGAAATCTCGCCGACCGATTCGTATGTCCCGGCTTCGACGACCGTCAGCGCCTCGTTGAGCCGGACCGTCTGGCCCTTCCTCAAGACGGAGGTGTCGATGTTGGGTGAGCACGTCAGGCGCATCTTGCGACCTGAGGTGAACACGTCGACGGTCTCGTCGTCGTGAGTGCCCAGCAGGACGCCGTAGCCGCTCGGCGGTTGTCCCAGCCGGTCGACTTCCTCCCGCAGCGCCAACAGTTGCTGGCGGGCCTCTTTAAGAGTTTCCATTAATTTGGAATTGCGGGCTGCAAGCGAGTCGATTCGGGCTTCGAGCTGATGCACGTCGCGCGCGGCACGCGCCGGGCTCTGGTGGGCAACCGCGTTGTCGAGTTGCTCGCGCAAAGCCGCAGCTTCCCGCCGCAGCTGCTCGAGTTCGGCAGCATCGTCGCTGGACAGGGGGATATCGCGGGGGTTCTTGAATGCTTCAGAACGCTCTGAGTCACCCATGTTGCGCTCCTTTCCCGCACCAGGAATAGGCGTGGCGGATACTCCAACGCTACCGGCCATCCGCGATTGATGTGCGCAGTCAAATGCCGTTTAAAAGTTACAAGTTGGGTCACGCTGGTAATCTCGGCTTCTACTCCGGCCGAGCGAAAGGACTTCCGTGACCGTGAAATCCCTAGCCACAGGCGTTCTGGCCGCCACGGTCACCCCTATCGCGCACCCCGGTGTGACTTGCGGCGCAGTCTGCTTCGTTGCCTGCGATTGAGGCTGACCCGGATGTCCGGCAACGTCTGCGTAACACTGGGCACCGCCGTCGCAGCGGCGGTGGTGCTGGTGACGGGTTGTTCGCACAACACTGCTCGGCAGTTGGACTCGGCTCAGACGTCGGTGCCGCCGGCCACCTCGATAACCTCCGCGGCTCCGCCGAGCGCTCCCCTGCCCCCGCCTGAAGCACTCACCGACGTGTTGTCCCGCCTGGCCGACCCTGCCGTGCCAGGCAGCAACAAACTGAACCTCGTGCAAGGCTCGACGCCGGAGGCGGCCGCGGCGCTGGACAGGTTCACCAATGCGGCGCGCGACGGCGGCTACCTGCCGATGACTTTCACCGCGAACAACGTCGCGTGGTCGGCCACGGACCCGTCTTGCGTGATGGCCACCGTCGTCATCACGACAGCTAATCCGGACCGCCGGGAATTCACCTTCCCGATGGAGTTCACGTCGAGTCAGGGAGGTTGGCAGCTGTCCCGCAAGACCGCGGAGATGCTGCTTGCCTTGCAGAATTCCAGGAGTTCGACGGCCCCGGCCCCTGCGCCGGCCCCGCCCCCGAGTTCCGCGCCGGCCCCCAGCCCCGAAGCCGGGCCCACCGCAACGCCGTCTCCGACGCCCTGACCCATGTGGATCGGTTGGCTCGAGTTCGACGTGCTGCTGGGCGACGTGCGCTCGCTCAAACAGAAGCGATCGGTGATCCGGCCCGTCGTCGCCGAGTTGCAGCGCAAGTTCAGCGTGTCGGCTGCCGAGACCGATTCGCACGATCTGCACCGACGGGCCGGTATCGGGGTGGCCATGGTGTCGCGCGACCGCGCCCACGCCGTGGACGTGCTCGACGCGGCCGAGCGCCTGGTCGCGGCGCATCCGGAGTTCGAGTTGCTGTCCGTTCGGCGCGGGCTGAACAGGAGTGAAGATTAGCCGTCGCGCCCCACGCGTTTGCGGCCCAACGGCGCCGGGGCTACCGCACCAGGGGCAAGCCGGCGCGTAGCCACCAGGAACGCGGTATGCCCCCGCATCGAATGCTGCGGCCGCACCGCCAGCCCGACGACGTTCCAGCCGCGCTGCATCGTCTCCCAGGACCGAGGCTCGGTCCAGCACTGCTGGGCCCGCACCGCTTCGACCACCTTCGAGAGCTGGGTGACGGTTGCGACGTAGATCAGCAGCACGCCGCCCGCGACCACCAACCGCGACACCGCGTCCAGCACCTCCCACGGCGCCAGCATGTCCAGCACGGCCCGGTCGAACCAGCCGTCGGGCAGTTCGGAATCGGCGACGTCGCTGATGATCAGTTGCCAGTTCGCCGGGGCTTGGCCAAAGAAATTCGAGACGTTGCGACGGGCGTGTTCGGCATGGTCGGCGCGCTGTTCATACGAGATCACCTGACCCTGCGGTCCGACCGCCCGCAGCAGCGAGAGAGTCAGCGCGCCGGATCCGGCGCCGGCCTCCAACACCCGGGCACCGGGGAAGATGTCTCCCTCGTGGACGATCTGCGCGGCGTCCTTGGGGTAGATCACCTGGGGCCCGCGGGGCATCGACATGACGTAGTCGACCAACAGCGGACGCAGCACCAGGAAGAGGGCGGCGTTGCTGGATTTGACGACACTGCCCTGCTCCAGCCCGATCAGGGCGTCATGTGCGATCCGGCCGCGATGGGTGTGAAACTCGGCGCCCGGAGTCAGGGTGATCGTGTAATGGCGGCCCTTGGCGTCGGTGAGCTGGACACGCTCGCCGACGGTGAACGGACCGGTTGCTGGCACGGCGTACAGCGTGCCAGCCGACTCGCCGCAGCTGCTGCTCGGGGTTGTCCATGATTTGTCGTAGCCCCGTCCTAGGCTGCGAATATGACGGACCAGATGGAGGCGCGGCCCCGGCCGGCGCTGTCGCCGTCGCGGGCGGCCGACTTCAAGCAGTGCCCGCTGCTGTACCGGTTCCGGGCGATCGACCGGTTGCCCGAGGCGCCGTCGACGGCGCAGCTACGCGGCTCGGTGGTGCACGCCGCCCTCGAGCAGCTGTATGCCCTGCCGGCAGCGCAACGAGGCCCGGACACCGCCTATTCGCTGCTCGACGCCGCGTGGGACCGGGTGATCGCCGGTGAGCCTGCACTGGCCGACGATCTGGATCCCGAACTGCGCACCGAGTTGCTCAGCGAAGCGCGTGCCCTGCTGTCGGGTTACTACCGGCTGGAGGACCCGACCCGGTTCGAGCCGCAATGCTGCGAGCAGCGGGTGGAGGTGGAACTCGCCGACGGCACGTTGCTGCGGGGCTACATCGACCGGATCGACGTCGCACTCACCGGCGAACTGCGCGTCGTGGACTACAAGACGGGTAAATCGCCGCCGGCGGCGCGGGCTCTGGCCGAATTCAAGGCGATGTTTCAGATGAAGTTCTACGCGGTGGCGCTGCTTCGTTCGCGTGGCGTGCTGCCCGCTCGGCTGCGGTTGATCTACCTGGCCGACGGCCAGGTGCTGGACTACACGCCGGATCGCGACGAGCTGTTGCGCTTCGAGAAGACGCTCATGGCCATCTGGCGTGCCATTCAATCCGCGGGCCAGACCGGCGATTTTCGGCCCAGCCCGTCGCGGCTGTGCGACTGGTGTCCGCACCAAGGGCACTGCCCGGCTTTCGGCGGGACACCCCCGCCCTATCCGGGCTGGCCGGTCTCGCGGCCGACCGAGCCGGCTGCTTGACGGTCCGGTCTCAGGACTCGGCCTGCCGCTTCCGCTTCTCGGCGTTCGCCAAGTCCTCGATCTCGTTCGCCTGGATGCGCTTGCTCGCGGCTTCGCTGCGCTTCGCGCTTGCGTCCTCCAACTTCGATTCGGCGGCTCGGGCCGCGACCTTTTCGACGGCCTTCGTTCTTTCCGTCACCCGGTCTCTGGCCGATTCGGCGGCCTGCTTGCGGTTGGCAGCGACCGCGTCAGCCCGCTTCTTGGCTGATTCGCTGCGCTTACGGGCCGACTCCGTCGCTGCACGCTTGCGTTCGTCGGCGGCGGTGCGGGCCTCGTCGATCTGCTGCACGGTGGCGGCACGCGCTTCTCTCCGGTCCTCGACTGCCTGCTCACGGGCCCCGTCGAGTCTGGCGTCCGCCTGCTCCTTCCGGGCCGTTGCCTGCGCGTCGAGCGTCGCGGCACGCTCCAGCGCATCGGTGCGCTCAAGGAGTGCGGCGCCACGCTTGACCAGTTCGGTATCGCGGAGCGCATTGCCGATGGTGGTGTCGAGCACGCCCAGGGCGCGCTCATAGAAAAGGCGCGCAGGTGCTTCCGTTCGGATGCGGTTGACGAAGCGATCCTCGACTACCTGCAGCGGAAACCTGGCCACCTGGTATTGGAACCGCAGTACCGCGAACGGCACGTCAGAAATCGTCATGAGTTCACTCCTCGATTGCGGCCGGCACTCAAGACATACCGGCGTTGTCGGACACGTTCTCGGCATGGCGTCGGAGGCGCTCCGCCTCGGACTTCTCGTTGGACGCCACCTGGACGTCGCTTTGATGCTCGGCAGCCGCTTCGACGACATCGTCGGCCGCATCTTGCATCTCTGCCACACCTTCGGCCTTTGCCTGCTGGGCTTGGCGTTGAACCTCCAGCTCCGCTTGCGTCTGCTGCGCAGCGGCGGACTGCGCGGCGGCCTGCTCGGCGGCCCGCTTCTGCTCGGCTTCCTGGGCGGCGATTGTGTTCTTGGCCGCTGCGGTCTGCACATTCGCCTCGATGCGCTGTTGGGCAGCACCGACCTTGGCTTCGGCCTCCCCGGTTCGAGCCTGTTCGGCCTCGGCGTCGGCGACGGCCTGAACGGTGTTGGCTTCCCTACGTTCCTTGGCCTGCGTCTGCTCGAGTTGACCCTCGGCCGTCAGCGAATCGTTGTTCGTGATCGCCCCGAAAAATTCTTTTGCCTTGCCTTTGACCGTGTCCACCAGGCCTTTTCGTGCCTGGTTTGCCGGGTTTGGTTGACTCATCAAACATCTCCTTGCGGCGGCTGGCCGTAACCGTTTCTCGGTGTTCAACCAGGGATTCCACCCGCGGGCCAGCCGAAAACCTCTCTGCGCTGCCTAATTCGATTGCCGGGCAATGCACTTCGTTTTCACGAAGCGATATCCGTCAAACGACGTGTTACTTACCAATCGTTTTCGACGCTGCGGCGGTGCGCCCGGCTCAGTCGAGCGGCGACATCTCCTGCAGCACCGTGGGAATCAACTCACTGACGGTCGGATGGATGTGCATGGTGCGCGACAACGTCGTGTAGGGCGCTTTGGCTGACATGACGTCCAGCACGCAGTGCACGGCCTCGTCGCCACCCACACCGAAAATGGCCGCGCCCAGGATCTCGTCGGTCTCGGCGTCCACGACGACTTTCATAAACCCTTGCGTTTCACCCTTTTCGACCGCTCGTCCGACTCGGGTCATCGGCCGCTTACCTACCAGCACCTTGCGGCCGGCGGAGCGGGCCTGGTCGACGGTCATGCCGGCCCGCCCCAGCGGCGGGTCGATGTAGAGCGCGTAGGTGGTGATGCGATCGCTCACGAGACGCGGAGTCTCGTAGGAATCACCGTCGAGCAGGTTGGCCGCGACGATCTCGAAATCGTTGTACGAGGTGTGCGTGAAAGCGCCTTTGCCGTTGCAGTCACCCAGCGCCCAGATGTGCTCGACACTGGTCTTGAGCTGGTCGTCGACCGTGATGTAGCCACGCGCGTCGGTCTGCACGCCGGCGGCCTCCAGGCCCAAGTCGTCGGTGTTGGGCAGACGCCCCACCGCCAGCAGCAGGTGGCTGCCCTCGACTGGATCGGCGCCGGAACGCGGAGTGAGCTCAAAACCCTTGTCTCGCTTGGCGATCCGCACATCGTCGGCGCCGACGACGACGTCTATGCCCTCGCCTTCCAGGATCTGCCGGATGGTGGCCGAGACGTCTTCGTCTTCACGCGAGGCCAGCCGCGAGCCGCGCTCGACGACGGTGACGCGGGCGCCGAACCGGCGGTACATCTGCGCGAACTCGAGTGCGATGTAACTGCCGCCCACGATGACGAGATGCTCGGGCACCGTATCGAGTTCCATGATGGACACATTGGTCAGGTACTCGACGTCGGAGAGGCCAGGGATCTCGGGTATCACCGCTCGGCCCCCGACGTTGAGGAAGATGCGGTCGCCCCTGAGAAGCTCGTCACCGACCCTGATGGTGTGCGGGTCCTCGAAGCGGGCGTGCCCGCGAAAAAAGGTGGTGCCGTCCATGCCGTCCAACCAGGCTTGGACGCCGTTGCGGTCCTTGAGCATGATGTCGTCTTTGCGGGCCTTGACTTTCGCCATGTCGACGGTGATCGGTCCGGTCCCGACGCCGTAGTCCGCGCCCCGACGGGCCAGGTGCGCGGCGTGGGCACTGGCCACCAAAGTCTTGGTAGGGATACATCCGTAATTCACGCAGGTTCCGCCGACGTGTTGGCGCTCGATGACTGCAACCCGCTGGCCTGCGGCGCTGAGCCGGCCCGCGAGCGGCGGTCCAGCCTGGCCGGCTCCGACGACGATGGCGTCGAATCGCTGTGTCTCCGTCACAGAGCGGCTGCCGCGGCGACGATGGCGAACGCACCGAGCACGGCGACGGCGTCTTCGAGCAGCGCGATCGGCAGGTCATGACCGCCGTTCTTGGCGACCAGCGCGCGGCGCGCCTGGTAACCCCCAAGCGTGCCCAGTACGGCGCCGACGACGCCGGCACCCAGAGCACCGAACTTGAAGCCCCAGGCGGTACCGATGACCGCACCGGCGAACCCGCCCATGATGAGGCGGACGGCAAACACCGGCGGCGCGGTGCGCGGCGGCGTCTTGGGCAGCTTGTCGTTCACCAGTTCGGCCACCGCAAGGAGACTCAGGATCACCACCGTGACCAGATTTCCGACCCAGGACGCCCAGGTTCCATGCATATTGAGCCAACCCAGGAAGACCGCCCAAGCGACCGCGGCGGGAGCCGTCAGCGACCGCAACCCCGCGACGACACCGATCAACAGCGCTAGAAGAAGTACGAGAACCTGCGTCACAGCGATCCCTCCTGGGACAGACGTACAGCCTGGCGACGATAGCGGGAAAGCCCGTACAGATCACAGGTGTCCCAGCGGGACGCTAACACAGCTACGGCCCAGGCACAGGTCAGAACCGGCAGAACCTTATGTCGGATGCCAGGATCGCTTTGGCTCCGATGGCGGCGAGCTCGTCCATGATGCCGTTGACACCGCGGCGCGGCACCAGCGCCCGGACCGCGACCCAGTCCGGATCGGCGAGCGGAGCGATGGTCGGTGACTCGAGTCCCGGCGTGATCGACGTGGCCTGGTCCAACGCCGAACGCGGACAGTCGTAGTCGAGCATCAGGTACTGCTGGCCGAAAACCACGCCCTGAACCCGGGTCACCAGTTGGTCACGGGCGGCGCTGGATTGGTCCTGCGCACGTTCAATCAGCACGGCCTCTGAATCACACAGCGGCTCACCGAACGCCACCAGGTCGTGCAGACTCAGGGTGCGGCCCGAACCCACCACGTCGGCGATGGCGTCGGCGACCCCGAGTTGCACTGAAATTTCCACCGCGCCGTCAAGTCTGATCACCGTCGCGTCAATTCCTCTGGCCGCCAGATCTTTTCGCACCAGATTCGGATACGCGGTGGCGACCCGCTTACCGGCCAGCTCGGCCACCGTCCAATCCCGTCCGGCCGGACCGGCATAACGGAACTTGGAGGACCCGAAACCCAACGCCAGCCGTTCGCGCACCGGCGCATCGGAATCCAGTGCCAGATCCCGCCCGGTGATCCCGAGGTCGAGTTCTCCGGAACCGACATAGATCGCGATGTCTTTGGGGCGCAGGAAGAAGAACTCGACGTTGTTGACCGGGTCGATGACGGTGAGGTCTTTGGGATCGGTGCGTCGGCGGTAACCGGCTTCCGAGAGGATCTCGGTGGCCGGCTCGCTCAGCGCCCCCTTGTTGGGCACCGCGACTCGCAACATGCTCACAGCTTCCGATAGATGTCGTCGAGGGACAGACCGCGGGAGATCATCAGCACCTGCGTCCAATACAGCAATTGGCTGATCTCCCCGGCCAGCGCCTCGTCGGGTTCGTGTTCAGCGGCCAGCCACACCTCGCCGGCCTCTTCCAGGATCTTCTTGCCCAGCGTGTGCACCCCGGCGTCCAGCGCGGCCACCGTGGCACTGCCGGCCGGGCGGGTGCGGGCACGTTCGCCGAGTTCGGCGAACAGCTCCTCGAAGGTCTTCACGGCCAGCGATTGTTCCACGCGCCGGCGGGCAAAGTCACCTCGGTTTCACCCGGCGACGATGCAGGCGGCGCAACGGACCGAGACGGAGCGGTCAATCACACCCAGCGGGGCTACGCTCCCGCGGATCCGCTGCCTACCTGGCCGCGACGTACGGTGAGGCATGGTGTTCTCCGAGATCGAGGTCAAGGTCGACGGCCCCCGGGGCGATATCACGCTGAACCGGCCAGCCAAGTTGAACCCGCTCAGTACTACCACGTTGAACGAATTGGTAACAGCCGCACGCCATCTCGACACGCTGCCGAGCGTGAAGGTGGTGGTGGTGGCCGGCAACGGCCGGGCCTTCAGCGCAGGTGCGGATCTCGCGTCGTTCGCAGCGGCGGGCGGCGAAAGCGACCCCGGAACAGCCGGCTCATCCGCGGTGGTGGCACGCGACGCGGCCGATGCCGGGCGGCGGATGGCTGAGGCCATCGAGGCGATGAGGGCGGTAACTATCGCTCGGATCCACGGCCATTGCGTCGGGGGTGGGGTCGTGCTGGCCTCAGCCTGCGACTTGCGCATCGCCGCAGACGACACCCGGTTCTCGATCCCGGAAGTCGACCTGGGCATCCCACTTGCCTGGGGAGGAATCCCCCGGCTGGTGCGGGAGATCGGTCCGGCCAGGACCAAGGAACTGGTAATGACCTGTCGCCCCTTTGACGCCGCCGAAGCCCTTGCGGCGGGCTTTCTGAACCGGGTCGTTCCCGCCTCCGACCTCACCGCGGCGGTCGATGAGCTGGTCGGGCAGCTGGCCGTTAAGTCGGCGTTGACCCTGACCGCCACCAAACGTCACACCAATGCGGTGACGGAATCGATGGTCGGCACCATGCGTGCCTGGAACGACGCCGACTCGCTGGTCACCGCGCTGCGGGATCCCGAGTCGCGCGCCGCGGCTGCCGCCTACCTGAAGGGTTTGGGGCGCTCTTAGACGTTGAAGCACTTGGCCTCGGCCAGCTTCCGGGCGCGAACTCGAC
>CAVSDU010000005.1:0-107262 GCA_963726875.1 uncultured Actinomycetota bacterium
TGATCGGGCCCATCTTGCGTACGGCCATGAGCTGGTCGAGGAAATCCTCCACGTTCAACTCGCCCGCGCCGATCTTGTGCGGCGGCAGCTCGGCCTGCTGGTCGTCGTAGACCTGCTCGGCCTGCTCGATCAGGGTCAGCACGTCGCCCATGCCGAGGATGCGGCCATGCGGTCGGGGTGGAAGACTCGAAGTCGTCGAACTTCTCACCCGTCGAGGCGAAAAGGATGGGCCCGCCGGTGACTTCGCGGACGGAAGCGCCGCGCCACCGCGGGCGTCACCGTCGAGCTTGGTGAGAACGACGCCGGTGAAGCCCGACTCCGTCCGGAATGCCTTGGCGTTGCACCGCATCCTGGCCGATCATCGCGTCGAGGACGAACAGAACTCGTCAGGGTCGACGGCCTTGCGGAGCCGCCGGCCTGCTGCATCAGCTCGGCGTCGATGCTGCAGTCGGCCGGCCGTGTCGACGATGACGACGTCGTACTGGCTTGAGTCTCGGCGAACTTCAGCGCCTCGCGGCGACCTGGTCACCGGACCGACGGAGGCGCCGGGCTCGGCGGCGAACACGGGCACGCCGGCCTGCTCGCCGACGACCTGGAGCTGGTCGACGGCGTCGGGCGCTGGAGGTCGGCCGCCACCAGTACCGGGGCGTGTCCGTCGGTCTTGGGCCAGGAAGTCCCGAGCTTGCCGGCGAGTGTCGTCTTGCCGGAACCCTGAAGCCGGCGAGCATGATCGCCGTCGGCGGTTCTTCGCGAACTGCGAGTCGTCGGGGCCTGGCCGCCGAGGATCGCCGACAAGTTCCTCGTTGACGATCTTGACGACCTGCTGGGCCGGGTTCAGGCCGCCGGAGACCGTCCGTGACCTCGGGCACGTTCCTGATCCGCTGCGATGAACGCCCTTCACCACGCTGGGGATGGACGTCGGCTTCCAGCAGCGCGAGCCGGATTTCGCGGGTGGTGGCCTCGATATCGGCGTCGGTCAGGCGGCCCTTGCCGCGCAGCCCCTGCGGGCGCCGGTCAAGCGATCGGACAGCGATTCAAACACGACCGCCAGCCTAACGGTGATCGCCCGCGCAACGCAGACGGGCGCTCCAGGTCTCCACCATCCGCGACTTTGACAGCGAGGTAGATGGACACGCCGAGCGCAGATGTGCGTGGGTTCGATCTCAGCGCAACCCCGGCCGCCACTGGAATCCGCGCCGGCGGGTTCGGCGACCGAAGTCCCTAGTCGGCGTGGGTTGTTCGCGCGATGCGGCTGCCAGGTCCAGGACCGGCCGGGATGGTCCGGGTACTAAGACCTCAATGATCCGGGCCAAATGCCCTACTGCGGTTCACGGCGGTGCCTGGAAGCTGGACCTCTCGATAGCCGTTCGGCCAGCAGTATTAGGAGTCACCATGCTCAGGGCAATTGTTTCGCCATAGCGGCCATCCCGGCGGCTGCGTTTGCCATCGCGATACCGGCACCGGCTGGCGCCGACACGGGATGCGCATCCGCACCCGCCGACGTTCTGACAGCCGGCCCCTTCTACCCCGCTCCCACTGGATCCGATACCTTCAAGAAACCAAGATCAGACAACCACGCCGGGCGTGCCGAACCCGCCGAAGCCAACCTGCTACGGCTGCCCGACGGGGTATCACTGCGCGCACAATCCTGAAAGATGCGTAGCTGACTGATTGCTGCTGGCGCAAGTGGCCGTTGGACGCTGAGAACACCACACTCGCCACCTGCGCACCGGTACGGGCGAAATAATCTCGCAGGAAGTCACCACCACCATGACCCCACGGTGAGATACCCGGCGGGCAGGGTTGAAGTGCCGAAACTCCTGGCGGTTCGAGGATTCGGTCAGGCTAGGTTCGACGGAGTGGTCACCTTGCTCGCGGACCTGGCGCCTGCGCGGGGGGCACCAATAGGGCTCGTCGTCGTGTTGTTCGTGCTCGTCGTCCTCGCGGCCGTCGTGGTGGCCATCGTGTGGGTGCGCCGCTCGCGGCGACGGAAACCGCCACCGCCACAATGGCCGCAAAATCCGCAATGGCCCAGGCCCGGGCCACCGGCAGCAATGGCCGCCGCCCCCGCCAGGCCCGCCTACCGGTTGAGGACCAGGCCGGGTGAGCGCAGGCAGACGAGGCATTAGCGCCCAAGCTCAGCAGTGCCAGCGCTGCAATGTCGCGCCGCACCGCGACCGCCAGCGTCGCCGCTTCGGCGAGCGTGACGGCGACCTCGGTTGCCGGCAGCTATGGGAGCGTCGGGTCGGTGCGAGTGCCCACCACACCAGTGGATGGGTGACGGCATTGACGGCGACCGCCAGCGTGAGCGCTGACCACCACCGCAGCCCGACAATGCCTGTCAGACCGCCGACGTACCACAGCATTTCGACCGCGAGCGTGACACCGAAAGCGGTCAGTTGGGACACGCGATGACTTTACGGGTGATCTGGCTGTTCGTCGGTGCCGCCGCAGTGGCTCTGGCCGTGGCGGTGCGGGCCCCACTGGCAACTACCGTGCTGGGGCTTATGGCCTTCGGGGTCTTGCACAATGTCCTGGAATTGCGCTACGTCAGTGGACTTTCGCCCCGGTGCTGTCTGGGCGGCTGCTGTTCTGGCTGCTCGGGTTGATCACCGTGATCGTGTTGTGCCGACTGGCCGGCATGGTTGTCGGTGAACCGGCGCGACTGGCGGAGATCGTCGTCGGTTACGCAGTGCTGGCCGCGGCTTGCGTGGCCGGGCTGCGTGGACCGTCGCTGATTGGGGCGGCAGTCGTCCTGTCGATCGCCACAGCCGCCTCGTTGAGCTGGCCCGCCTACCACTTCGTCGTATTGACGCATTTACACAATGTCGTGCCGCTGTTCTTCCTGTGGGAGTGGGCGGCTCGGTTACCGACTCCGGCGGTACGGCGCTGGTTTCGATCCGTGCAGATCGGGTGGGTTCTGGTGGTCCCGGCAATCTTGCTGACCGGTGTGGTCGACCGTCACCTCGGCGGGGCGAGTTCTTCGCTGACCGGGTTCGCCGGCGATCCGCGGACGATCGTGGCGGCCAGCGCCCCGCCGGCGGCCGTGCTGACCGACGTCGGACTGAGACTGCTCGTCGTATTCGCCTTCTTACAGACGATGCACTACTTCGTCTGGGTGGTTTTCTTCCCCCGCTACGCACCCGATGCGGCACGAGCGTTCGAGACACGCGCCCCGTGGCTGACCGGGCCGCGCGCGTGGCTGCTGGGAGCCGGCGTCGGACTGGCCCTGGTGGTGGTATTCGCCACCGACTACGCCTCGGGCAAGGCGGTGTACTCCGCGTTCGCCAGCTACCACGCGTACCTGGAGTTTCCGGTGATACTGGCCATGCTGCTCGGGCTGGGCGCGGCAACAGCGTCGAACCCGAGTGCTGCGCCCACCGGTCAGGCGGTAGGGGCGCAATAGATGCTCGAAGTGATCGAGAAGGGCTCGTCCACCCCGGCGCACCCCACACCCTTGCTCTTCGTCCACGGCGGCTGGCACGGCGCCTGGTGCTGGAGCAATTTCCTGAACTACTTCGCCGACGCCGGATATCGCGCCGTCGCACTGAGCCTGCGCGGACACGGCGCCAGCCCCGCCGCCAAAGCGCTGCGGGCCACAACATGATGCTCGAACCCGGATGGCCCGACGTCGCCACCCGGATCCAAACTGGCTGCAGACCCGCGACCAGCCAATCTGACGGCTCAGCCACGTCGCTGCAGCGCCGAAAAGCGTTGCCATGCTAGATTTCACAGCCACTACGTCGCCGGGGTCGGCGCCGAGCCCGCCGCGCGCGGCTGAGCTTCTAAATTTCTACCGGGGGGGAACTGTGTCGATGCAGCCGGTCAGCCCTGCACCGGCGCGACACGACACTCGCACGTTGCGCGGCTGGCAGCGTCGCGCGCTGGTGAAGTACCTGGGCGCCGAGCCGCGCGATTTCCTGGCCGTCGCCACTCCCGGATCCGGCAAGACGGCGTTCGCCCTGCGGATCGCGGCCGAACTGCTCGGCCATCGCGCCGTCGAGCAGATCACCGTCGTCGTGCCCACCGAGCACCTCAAGATCCAGTGGGCGCAGGCCGCGGGGCGGCAGGGTACTCTCGCTGGACCCGAGGTTCTCCAACTCCAACCCCCAGACCTCGCCGGAGTACCACGGCGTAGTCGTCACCTACGCCCAGGTGGCCGCGCATCCCGACGCTGCACCGGGTGCGCACCGAGCAGCGCAAGACGCTGGTCGTCTTCGACGAGATCCACCACGGCGGTGACGCCAAGACCTGGGGCGACGCCATCCGGGAGGCATTCAGCGACGCCACCCGCCGACTTGCCCTGACCGGCACGCCGTTTCGCAGCGACGACAGCCCCATCCCGTTCGTCAGCTACGAGCCCGACGCCGACGGCGCTGATGCGTTCGCAGGCCGACCACACCTACGGCTATGCCGAAGCCCTGGCCGACGGCGTGGTGCGGCCGGTGGTGTTCCTGGCCTACTCGGGGCAGGCGCGCTGGCGCGACAGCGCCGGCGAAGAGCACGAGGCGCGACTGGGTGAGCCGTTGTCTGCCGAGCAGACCGCACGGGCGTGGCGCACCGCGCTGGACCCCGCCGGCGAATGGATGCCCGCGGTGATCGCCGCCGCCGATCAGCGGCTGCGCCAGCTGCGCTACGCATGTGCCCGACGCCGGCGGCATGATCATCGCCTCCGACCGGACCGCAGCCCGCGCCTACGCCGGCCTGCTGACGAAGCTGACCGCGCGAAGCGCCGACGGTCGTGCTCTCCGACGACCCGGGATCGTCGGCGCGCATCTCCGAATTCGCCGCGAGCACCAGCCGCGTGGCTGGTCGCGGTGCGCATGGTCTCCGAAGGCGTCGACGTGCCCCGGCTGTCGGTCGGGATCTATGCCACCAGCGCCTCGACGCCGCTGTTCTTCGCACAGGCCATCGGCCGGTTCGTGCGATCGCGTCGGCCGGGCGAAACCGCGAGCATCTTCCTGCCGTCGGTGCCTAACCTGCTGCAGCTGGCCAGCGAGTTGGAGGCCCAGCGCAACCACGTGCTGGGCAAACCGCACCGCGAATCCGACGGCGATCCCCTCGACGGTGATCCGGCCACCAGGACGCAAACCGAACCAGACGAAGCGGACAAGGGCTTCACCTCACTGGGCGCCGACGCCGAACTGGATCAGGTCATCTTCGACGGGTCCTCGTTCGGCACCGCCACCCCTGCCGGAAGCGACGAGGAGGCCGACTACCTCGGCATCCCCGGGCTGCTCGACGCCGAGCAGATGCGCGCCCTGCTGCACCGGCGCCAGGACGAGCAGCTGCAGAAGCGTGCCGCCGCCGGTCGAGGACCGTCGTGCGCCGACGCGCGATCACGACGCACGGCCAACTCCGCGAGCTGCGCCGCGAACTCAACACGCTGGTGTCGATCGCCCACCACCGCACCGGCAAACCGCACGGCTGGATCCACAACGAACTCCGCCGCCGCTGCGGCGGCCCGCCGATCGCCGCAGCGACCCGCGACCAGCTCAAGGCACGCATCGACGCCGTACGGCAGCTCAACTCGGAGCAGTGAGCGCAGGCCGGAGCGGACTAATCGCCGACGGGCTCGTCGACCAGTACGACGCGCGGGGGCTCCCAGCACGGCTAGCAGGTGTTTCTCCACCGCGGCACGCGCGTCGTGATGTCTCCGGCGGCACGGTCACACAGAACACATCGGCGGCCGTCGATCCGAACGTGTTGACCTTCGCCCAGACGATGTCTGCTTCGGCGCGCTCCAGCGCCCGGGTCAGCAGTGCGAGCAGGCCCGTCCGGTCCATGGCGCGCACTTCGAGGATCAGCTGGCCTGGCGTGTCCGGTGTCGAGCCACAGGATGCGGGGCGGGGCGGTCGAACGCGTGACGGGCACCCCCACCTGCACCTCTCCGGCCCGGGCGGACGCCGAGCTGGCGGCCTCGCTGTCACGCTTCTCCAGCGTGCCGAGGACGTCGATGTCGCCATGCAGGGCGCCGACGAACTGCTGACGCAGCAGGTCCGCTGCGGGCGGCGAACCGAACAGTGGTGACACCACGAATTCGGTGATCGCGACGCCCTCGTGGATATTCACCGACGCTGAATGGACTCGCAGCGAGTTCAGCGCCAGCACGGCGGCGGCCTTCGATACCAAGCCCCGCTCGTCCGGCGCAACCATCACCGCGTGAATGCGCTCGCTGGCACCCGGCTTGATCTCCACATGCACGCCTTGGCGGGCTGCCAGCGAAAGATAGTGGGGCGCAGTCGGTTCGGCCTGCGGCAGGGCCTCACCTGCCATCTCCATCCGGCAGCGACGCACCAGGTCCTGCGACCAGGGATGCCTTCCAGTCGCTCCACACGCCGGGTCCGGTGGCCTTCGAGTCCGCCTCCGACAGCGCGTGCATCAGTTCAAGCAGTTGCGGGTCCCCACCCAGAGCCTCCGACACGGCCTCGATGGTCTTGGGGTCGTTCAGGTCGCTTCGGGTGGCCGTGATGGGCAGCAGCAGGTGGTGACGGACCATCTTGGAGAGCGTGTCGATGTCCGGCGGCGACAACCCCAGCCGCTGCGCCGATCGGGACCACCAGATTCGGCCCCGAGCACGCAGTGGTCCACCCCGCTGCCCTTGCCGATGTCGTGCAGCAGCGCGCCGAGCGCAAGCAGGTCCGGTCGGGCCACGCTGGGTGGTCAGCGGCGCCGCATTAACGGCGGTCTCGACGACATGACGGTCCACGGTCCATTTGTGGGAGACGTCGCGCGGCGGAAGGTCGCGGATCGCGTCCCATTCCGGCAACAGCTGGCCCCATAGCCCGGTGCGGTCGAGCGCCTCGATCGTCTGCACCGCGGTGGGGCCGGCCAGAAGCACGACCAGCAGGTCGTCCAATGCCTCGCGCGGCCACGGAGTCGGCAACTCGGGGGCGCTGTCGGCCAGCCGACTCAGTGTGGCGGCGCCGATGGGCACGCCGGTGTCGGCCGATGCGGCGGCTACCCGCAGCACCAGGCCCGGGATCGTGTTCGGGGTGGGCTTCGCGGGCGAGCACGATTTCGCCGGCATACTCGACGACGCCCTCGTCCAGTGGTCGCCGCTTGGGCCGCCGCACCAAGGCGGAGATGCCGCGCCGCGGCAACGCGTTGGCGGCGGTGCGCAGCCCGGTTACGGCATGGTAGCTGATGGTGCGGCCGGCACTGGACAGCATGCGCGCCAAGTCGAATCGGTCACCGACTCCCAGGGCGGCGCTGATCTCATCGGCGAATTGCGCCAGCAATTGGTCGCGTCCGCGGCCCGACACCCGTGCAGTTCGGTGCGCACATCGAGCAACGTCAGATACGCATCGTCCAGCGAACCGGCCGGCAGTGTCCGCACGGGCCATGCCGTGGCGGTCGATGAGTTGAGCCAACGCCAGCGCATTGAGCAACTGGACGTCGCGAAGGCCGCCGCGACCCGATTTGAGGTCGGGCTCCGCGCGGTGCGCGATCCGGCCCAGCCGCAGCCAGCGGGCGTGCGTCATTTCCACGAGCTCGTCCATGCGGGAACGGATTCCGCTACGCCACTGCCGTCGTACCCCGTCGATCAATTCGGCCGACAGGCGCTTCGTCACCGGCGATGTGGCGCGCTTCCAACATGCCCAGGGCGGCCGTCAGATCGGCGTTGGCGGTGGCCAACGCCTCGCTGACCGTCCGCACGCTGTGATCGAGCCGAATGTTGGCGTCCCACAACGGATACCACAGCTTGTCGGCGATCGGCCCCAGCACGTTTCAGCACGGCTTGCCGTCGTGCAACAGCACCAGGTCCAGGTCGGAATACGGCAGCAACTCACGCCGACCCAGGCCGCCGACTGCCACGATCGCGAAGCCACTGTCGTCGGTGATGCCGATCTCGGCCGCCTTGGCGGTCAGCCAGGATTCGTGGAGATCCAGCACCGCCTGCCGCATCTCGGCAGGATTCATTCCGCTGAAGCCCGTCAGACAACAGTGCGCGCCGCGCGGCAGCCAAATCGACTGCCGCAGCGGCGCTTCCTGCTTGCGCTGCTTCCGGATTTCCGACGGTTCAGGAGGGTCCGTGCCGGTTTCACACCCGGCCGGCCCGTCCGGCTGGTTCGGCAACGTGGGGCTATCAAACGCGTCAGATCCGCGTTCACCGGTGCGCACCCGCACGATGGTGTCCACGGGGCTGACCCACACCTTGCCGTCACCGATCTTGCCGGTGCGTGCCGCCCGGACGATGCTGTCCACGACCTTGTCGACGATGGAGTCGTCGACAACGACCTCGATCCGGACCTTGGGCACGAAGTCGACCGAGTATTCAGCACCCCGGTAGACCTCGGTGTGGCCCTTCTGCCGCCCGTAGCCCTGGATTTCGCTGACCGTCATCCCCAGGACGCCTGCGTCTTCCAGGCTGGTCTTGACGTCGTCGAGGGTGAACGGCTTAACGATCGCGGTGATCAGCTTCATTTCTATTCCGCCTCAACTTTCTCGGCCACTCGCTCCTCCAGGCCGTTCGGGGTGTCCGGCAGGCTGGCGCGGGGAAGAACCGAACCGCTGGCGACCGCGAAATCATAGCCGCTCTCGGCGTGCTCCGACTCATCGATGCCAGCCGCCTCCTGCTCAGCCCCCAGACGCAGCCCAATGGTGTACTTCAGGATAAGCGCCAGGATAAGGGTGACGACGCCGGAGTAGACGAGAGACGGCAGACGCGCCGACCGCTTGCCGTTCCAGCTGGTCGAAACCGCCGCCGTAGAACAATCCCTTGGACACGCCCGCCACGCCGTTGATCGCCGACGCTCTCCGGTGCGGCGAGCAGGCCCACCAGCAGCGTGCCCGCCAGACCACCGACCAGGTGCACCCCGACCACGTCGAGCGAGTCGTCGAAGCCGAGCTTGAATTTCAGCCCGACCGCCAGCGCGCACAGCACACCGGCAACCACGCCGATCACCAAGGCGCCCACGACGTTGACCGACGAGCAGGACGGTGTGATGGCGACCAGTCCGGCGACGATGCCCGATGCGGCACCCAGGGTGGTGGCCTTGCCGTCGCGGATGCGCTCGGTGAGCAGCCAGCCGAGCATAGCCGTGGCCGTGGCGATCGTGGTGGCCATGAACGTCGACCCGGCGGCGCCGTTGGAGCTGGTCGCCGAACCGGCGTTGAACCCGTACCAGCCGAACCACAGCAAGCCGGCGCCGAGCATCACGAACGGCAGGTTGTGCGGGCGGAACAGCGTCGTGGGCCAGCCCTTGCGCTTGCCCAGCACGATCGCCAGCATCAGGCCGGCCACACCGGAGTTGATGTGCACCGCGGTTCCACCGGCGAAGTCGATCGCGTGCAGCTTGTTGGCGATCCAGCCGCCCTTCTCGGCCGCGAACCCGTCAAACGCGAAGACCCAGTGCGCGACCGGGAAGTACACGAACGTCGCCCACAGACCGGAGAACACCAGCCAGGCACTGAACTTGAGCCGGTCGGCGACCGCACCCGAGATCAGGGCGACCGTGATGATCGCGAACATCAGCTGGAACGCCACGAATACGGTGGCGGGCAAGGTGCCTGCCAGCGGGATATCTGTCGCCGCGACGCCCTTGGCTCGCATCGGCCGCGACCGAATTGCCACCGATGAGACCCTTCAGGCCCCAGTATTCGGTCGGGTTGCCGATAACGTTGCCGGTGTCGGTGCCGAATGCCATCGAGTAGCCGTAGAGCACCCACAGCACCGTCACCACGCCCATCGCGCTGATGCTCATCATGATCATGTTGAGCACGCTCTTGGCGCGCACCATGCCGCCGTAGAAGAACGCCAGGCCCGGCGTCATCAGCAGCACCAGTGCGGAACTCGCCAACATCCAGGCGGTATCGCCGGTATTGGGCTGGCCCATCATCGGGAAACTCACTCGCTATCACCTCCAGTCAGCGTTGGGAGGGCCCCAGAATGATGACTGATGACCTGACGAGAACCATGCGCATAAGTTGTTGCGGCAATGGGGCCGCCGTGTTTCGTCAGGATTAACGTAAAAGTTGCTGTGTAAGAGCTTTCAGCCGAGCAGGGCGTCGACGAAGGCAGCCGGCTCGAACGGCGCCAGATCGTCGGGGCCTTCGCCGAGCCCGACCAGCTTCACCGGCACCCCGAGTTCCTGCTGGACGCGGAAAACGATGCCGCCCTTGGCCGTTCCGTCCAGCTTGGTCAGCACCGCGCCGGTGATGTCGACGACGTCGGCGAATACCTTGGCCTGCGCCAGGCCGTTCTGCCCGATGGTGGCATCGAGAACCAGCAGCACTTCATCGACAGCCGCACGGCGGGTCACTATGCGTTTGACCTTGCCCAGTTCGTCCATCAGTCCAACTTTGGTGTGCAGCCGGCCGGCGGTATCGATGAGCACGACGTCGGCGCCGGCCTGCGATGCCTTTGTCGACGGCGTCGAACGCGACCGAGGCCGGGTCGGCGCCTTCGGCGCCGCGCACCACCTCCGCGCCGACCCGGGAGGCCCAGGTCTGCAGTTGGTCGGCCGCCGCCGCCCGGAACGTATCGGCCGCGCCGAGGACCACGCGCCGTCCGTCGGCCACCAGGACCCGCGCCAGCTTGCCGACGGTGGTGGTCTTTCCGGTGCCGTTGACGCCGACGACGAGCAGCACCGACGGGATGGTCGGCGTGCGGCAGTGCGCGGATCGAGCGGTCCATCTCCGGATGCAGTTCGTTGATCAGGACGTCGCGCAGCACCGCCCGGGCGTCGGCTTCGGTACGGACGTTGCTGCTGGCCAGCCGGCTGCGCAGCTGCGACACCACCGCTTCGGTCACCACCGGGCCCAGATCCGCGACCAGCAGGGTGTCCTCGACGTCCTGCCAGGAGTCCTCGTCCAGGTCGCCGCCGCCGATCAGGCCCAGCATGCTGCGGCCGAGCGCGTTCTGTGACCGGGCCAGGCGCCCCCGCAGGCTCTCCAGCCGGCCTTCCGTCGGCTCGATTGCCTCGATCTGTGGCGCTTCGGGCTCGGGTTCGGGTGCCGGTTCCGGCTCGGGTTCGAGTTCGGGCTCGGGTTCGAGTGCGGGCTCGGCTTCGGCCTCGGGTTCGGGAAGGTGAACATCGGAGATGGGACGCTTGGGCGCGTCGCGCGGGATGGTCGCGTCGTCGCCGACGGCGGGCAGTCCGGTGGTGTCGACGGCCGCGCCTGGTCCTCGAGGGTCGTAGTCTGGCTGAACGTGATTCCGGACGACGCGGTGTACCCGCCGGAGCGGTCGATCGCCTCGGGCGGGGCCGGGTGCCAGACTGATCCGGCGCTGGCGGTAGCGCACCAGGCCCAGGACCAGCGCGGCGATGATGACCAGTGCGGCGACGACCGCGATGGCGATCCAAAGACCTTGCGACACGCTGATGAATCCTTCCCAGGGGTTCGGAGGCGTTCAGGGGCGTTACGTGGTGTTGGACTGCTAGCCCAACGCTACGGGCAACCTACGAGCTGTTGGCCACCAGCTGGTCCACCTGCTGACCGCGGATCCGTTGCGAGATGACGGCGGTGATCCCGTCGCCCTGCATCGTCACGCCGTACAGCGCGTCTGCCACCTCCATGGTGGGCTTCTGGTGGGTGATGATGATCAGCTGCGAACGGTCCCGCAGCATCTCGAACAGGCTGATCAGCCGTCGCAGGTTGGTGTCGTCGAGCGCGGCCTCCACCTCGTCCATGATGTAGAACGGCGACGGGCGGGCCCGGAAGATCGCCACCAGCATCGCCACCGCGGTCAGGGCCTTCTCGCCGCCGGACAGCAAAGACAGCCGGGTGACTTTCTTGCCGGGCGGACGGGCCTCGACCTCGATGCCGGTGGTGAGCATGTCGTCGGGCTGGGTCAGCCGCAGCCGGCCTTCCCCGCCGGGGAACAGCGCGGCTGAACACCGTCTGGAATTCGCGTTCGACATCCACGAATGCTTCGCTGAACACCTGCAGGATCCGGGCATCGACATCGGCGACGACGTCGAGCAGATCCTTGCGGGCGCCCTTGACGTCTTCGAGTTGGGTGGACAGGAAGTTGTACCGCTCCTCCAGCGCAGCGAATTCCTCGAGGGCCAGCGGGTTGACCCGGCCCAGCTCGTTGAGCTCACGCTCGGCGCGTTTGGCCCGGCGCTCCTGGGTGGTGCGGTCGAACGGCATCGGGGCCGGGGCGACCACCTGCTCACCCCGCTCGCGGGCCTGTTCGAACTCGGCCATCTCCAGATCGGTCGGCGGCAGCGGGATGTCGGGGCCGTACTCGGCGATCAGGTCGGCCGGCGCCATCCCGAACTGCTCCAGCACCGTCTGCTCGAGTTGCTCGATCCGCAGCGCCGCCTGCGCGTTGGCCACCTCATCGCGGTGCAGCGAGTCGGTGAGGGCCGCTACCCGTGCGCTCAGCAGGTTCGTCTCTTCGCGCACAGCGGCCATCGATGCCGAGCGCTGCTGCCGCTCGGCGGCCAGCTCGTCGCGCAGCAGCGAGGCCGCATCCACCACCCGGTTGAGCCGCCACGCCAGCAGGCGCCCCGACTCGGCCACCGCCGCAGCCACCGCCGCGGCGCGCAGCCGGGCGGCCGCCGCTTGTTCGGCCCGGATCCGCGCCTCGCGTTCGGCCGCCGCCGCGCGGCGCAGTGAATCGGCCCGCCCCCGCACCGCGTTGGCACGCTCTTCGGCGGTGCGCACGGTCAGCCGGGCCTCGACTTCGAAGCTGCGTGCCGCGTCCGCGGCAGCCGCGATCTCCTGCCGAGCTTCTCCTGGGCCGGGATCGGCCGCCTGCACGTGCTCGGTGTCCTGCGCGTTGCGCAGCCGGGTCTCGAGTTCGACGACCTCGTCGAGAGTTCGGCCCCGGCCCGCTTCCAGCTCCTCACGTTGGGCCAGCAGCCGGTTCCACTCGTCCTCGGCCGTTCTGGCCTCCTGCCCTAGCCGGCCGAGCTGTTCATACATCGCCGAGATGGCGGTGTCGGATTCGTTGAGTGCGGCCAAGGCCTGCTCGGCAGCGTCATGACGGGCGGACTGCTCGGTCAGCGCGCCGGACAGCGCCGCGCTGAGCTGCGCCACCTGCGACTCTGCGGCGGCCAGCTCGTTGCGCGCCTTCTCGATCTCCGAGGCGATCTCCAAGGTGGACACCTTGCGGTCAGATCCACCGCTCACCCAGCCGGCACCCACCAGATCGCCGTCGAGTGTCACCGCCCGCAGCTGGGGATGGTTGGCGACCACATCCAGCGCTGCGCCCAGATCGTCGACCACCGCGACACTCGACAGCATGGCCATCATCGCGCCGCGCAACCGCGGCGGCGCCTCGATCAGGTCCAGCGCCCACACGGCCCCGCCGGGCAGGTCGATCGTCGGGTGTGGCGGGGCCGGCCAGTCGCCGAGCACCAGTGCCGCGCGGCCGCCGTCGGCCTGTTTCAGTGCGGCGACCGCGGTACGTGCGGCGCCCAAACCGTCGACAGCCAGCCCGTCGGCCGCCGAGCCCAGCACCGCGGCCAGCGCCGCCTCGTAACCCGAACGCACCTTGACCAGGTCCGCGACCGAACCGAAAAGCCCTGCAGCACTGTGATTTCGGGCCAGCCACGCGGTGCCGTCTTTGCGTTCCAGACTCACCGACAGCGCGTCGATTCGGGCTCGCAACGATGCCACTTGGCGTTCGGCGGCCCGTTCAGCGGCCTGCAATTCGGTGACCCGTTCGTCGGTCAGCCGCGACGCGGCCATCGTTCGCTCATGGTGATCGTCGAGACCGACCTCACCCTGGTCCAGTTCACCGACCCGGCTCTGCACCCCTTCGAATTCGGCACGGGTCTGCTGCACCCGGGCGGCGGCATGTTCGATCCGCTCGGACAACCGCGCGACGCTGTCGTCGATGGATTCGACGCGCGCCCTCATCGTCTCCACCTGCCCGGCCAGCCGTGCCAGGCCTTCCCGCCGGTCCGCTTCCGCGCGGACCGCCGCCATATGCGCCTTGTCGGCTTCGATGGCACGACGCTCCCGCTCGGCCAGCTCGGCTCGCGCGGCATCCAGCCGGGTGCGGGCCTCCGCCAGTTCCGCCAGCAGCTGCTCCTCGAAGAGCGCGACCTGCTCAGCCTCGGCTTCCAGCGCATCAGGGTCGGTGTCGCTGGTCCGCGAAGGCTCGATATCGAGGTGGTGGGCGCGTTCGCTGGCGATGCGTACGGTCGCGCCGACGCGTTCAGCCAGGGCTGACAGCCGAAACCAGGTCTGCTGTATGGCCTCGGCGCGTTGTGACAGCTCGGTCAGCGATTCCTCGTGCGCGGCCAGCTCCTCGGATGCCACCGACAGACGGGCGGCGGCTTCGTCGTGCTCGCGCCGCATGGTGGTCTCGGTGTCGAAGATCGCCTGCCGCTCGGTGCGCCGGTTGACCAGGTCGTCGGCGACCAGGCGCAGCCGGGCGTCACGCAGATCGGCCTGGATGGTCTGGGCTCGACGAGCCACTTCGGCCTGTCGGCCCAGCGGTTTGAGTTGGCGGCGCAGTTCGGTGGTCAGATCGGACAGGCGCGCCAGGTTCGCCGCCATCGCGTCGAGTTTGCGCAGCGCCTTTTCTTTGCGCTTGCGGTGCTTGAGCACGCCCGCGGCCTCTTCGATGAACGCACGACGGTCCTCAGGGCGCGACTGCAGGATTTCGTCGAGCTTGCCCTGCCCGACGATCACGTGCATTTCCCGGCCGATGCCGGAGTCGCTCAACAGCTCCTGCACATCCATCAAACGGCAACTGCTGCCGTTGATTTCGTATTCGCTGGCGCCGTCGCGGAACATCCGGCGGGTGATCGAGACCTCCGAGTAATCAATCGGCAGCGCATTGTCGGAGTTGTCGATGGTGACGGTGACCTCAGCGCGGCCCAGCGGCGCGCGCGAGGAGGTGCCGGCGAAGATGACGTCTTCCATCTTCCCGCCGCGCAGCGTCTTGGCCCCCTGCTCCCCCATCACCCAGGCCAGCGCGTCGACCACGTTGGACTTGCCCGATCCGTTGGGCCCCACGACGGCGGTGATGCCCGGCTCGAAACGCAGAGTCGTTGGCGCGGCGAAGGACTTGAAGCCCTTCAGCGTCAGACTCTTGAGGTACACGAGGGGCCAGATTACCGCTCGGACTGTGCGGCCCCTCGCCGCACGCGACCGCCCGGACGGCAATTTCGGTCATAGTTTTCGCCGGGATTGACGACTGGCGTCGCAGTGGTCACAACTGCCACTTCAGTCTCACTCTGGACTGCCTCGATGTGTCCCGGCGCGGAACCCCGGCGCTACCGCTCGACGAAACCGCTGAACTGCTCCGTGGGCTGCGACCAGTCAGCGACGACCTTGTCCACGCGGCCCGGGGCGCTGCCGCCCTGCAGTAGTTCGAGGAGCCGTTCGCCGCCCTCGCGGGGCCCGTTGGCGACCACCAGCACCCGGCCGTCAGCCTGATTGGCCGCATAACCCGTGAGGCCCTGCTCCAATGCCCGACAGCGGGTCCACCAGCGAAAGCCCACCCCTTGGACGTGGCCGTGCACCCAGGCCGTCAGTCGCACCTCAGGATTCGACATCGACCACCTCGAAGGTGACGCTGGTACCGGCCTTCAGCGTGCGACCGACGGTGCAGACCGCGTCGATGGCCCGGTTGACGACCACCACCAGGCGCTCCTTCTCCTGCTGGGTCAAGCCGGACAAGTCCAGCTCGAGCTTCTCCTCAAGGAGGGGGTAGATCTCGTTGTCCCGGTCCGCGGCGCCGGACACCCGGACCACCGCGCGGTAGTCGTCCCCGAGGCGGCGGGCCAGTGGCTGGTCGCTGGACATCCCACTACAGGCGGCGAGTGCGATCTTCAGCAACTCACCGGGAGTGAAAACACCGTCGACGTCCTCGCTGCCGACCAGTACCTGTGCTCCCCGCGAGCTGTGCCCGGTATACCTGCGCGTGCCGGTGCGCTCCACCCACAGTTCCGTCATGGCTCCCTTTCTACTGCGTGCCTTGTGCCGGCGGTCCGCGAGCGTCCGCAAAATGCCAGCCTTCGCGGCGTGTCCCCGTACAAACGCGGGCCCTCGCGCCGCGAGGCGTCGGCTGTTACCGCCGCGGCCTGGGCTGGCACCGCGGGCAGTAGAACGACGAGCGGTTCATGAACTTCTCCCGGCGCATCACCGCTCCGCAACGACGGCATGGCTCGCCTTCCCGGCCATAGGCGTCCAGCGAACGGTCGAAGTAACCGGATTCACCGTTGACGTTGACATACAGCGAATCGAACGACGTGCCGCCCTTGGCCAGCGCCTCGCGCATCACCTCGGCGGCGGCGTCCAGGACGGCAGCAGCTGCCGTCGGGTCAGCGTCTCGGCGATCCGCGCGCCGTTCACCTTGGCCCGCCACAGCGCCTCATCGGCGTAGATGTTGCCGATCCCCGACACCACCTGCTGATCCAGTAGTTGCCGCTTGATCTCGGAGTGCTTGCGCCGCAACACGTCAACCACCGCTTGGGCGTCGAACCGGGGATCCAGCGGATCGCGGGCCAGGTGCGCGACGGGTTCGGGAACCACGCTGCCGTCCACGGTCACCAGGTCCGCCAGCATCCACCCGCCGAAGGTCCGCTGATCGGCGAAACTCAGCACCGTCCCATCGTCGAGCAACGCGGAAATCCGGACGTGGTCGGACCGCGGCACCACGCCCAGCAACATCTGGCCGCTCATGCCCAGGTGCACGACGAGCGCGGTGTCCGGCTCGGCATCTTCCCCGTCCGGGTTGTCCAGGGTCAGCCACAGATATTTGCCACGCCGATCGGTTCCCGTGATGCGGGCGTTGAGCAGGCGCGCGGTGAGGTCCGCGGGACCGGCCTCGTGCCGGCGCACAGCGCGGGGATGGTGAACCCGGACCCCGGTGATCGTCTTGCCCACCACATGGGTCTGCAGCCCGCGCCGCACCACCTCGACTTCAGGTAGTTCGGGCATCCAGTGATGATCGCAGGCGCGGCCGTGGCGATCGCAAGCGCGGCGGAGCCGGGCGCTGGGGGTACCTCCCGCTTGCGGGGACGGGTCATCGCCGGGAAACTACGCGGACGATTTCCCCGCGGTGTCGAGCGCTCCCACGGCCTCGAGCGCTTTGTACGCCGACGAGGCCGCCTTCTGCTCGGCCTCCTTCTTGGAGCGCCCCACACCCGACCCGTATTCGGTCTCCATCACCACAACCACCGCGGTGAACTCCTTGTCATGGTCCGGGCCGGTGGAGCTCACCAGGTACGACGGCGGACCCAACGCACGCGCAGCCGTCAGCTCCTGCAGGCTGGTCTTCCAGTCCAGGCCGGCGCCCAGAGTCGGCGCAGTGTCCAGCAGGGGGCCGAACAACCGCAGGATCGTCTCGCGCGCCACCTCGATACCGTGCTGCAGATAGATCGCTCCCAGCAGCGATTCCATGCCGTCCGCCAGGATGCTGGACTTGTCGGCGCCACCGGTGTTGGCTTCGCCGCGGCCCAGCAGCACGTGGGCGCCCAACCCCTCGTCGGTCAGGGTGCGCGCAACATCGGCGAGCGCGTGTGTGTTCACGACACTGGCCCGCAATTTGGCCAGGTCACCTTCGGAACGGTCGGGGTGGCGGTGGTACAGCTCGTCGGTGACGGTCAATCCCAGCACCGCATCGCCGAGGAACTCCAACCGCTCGTTGGTGGGCAACCCGCCGTTCTCGTAGGCGTAGCTGCGGTGTGTCAGCGCCAGCGAGAGCAGTTCGTCGGGCAGATCGACACCGAGCGCATCAAGCAGTCTCTGTCGCGACTGGATCACCGCTCACCTCGCTGTTCGGTGTCCGGGTCGTCCTGATCGGGCAACAATTGGGCCAGCTTGGCCCACCTGGGGTCGATCTGTTCATGCTGGTGGCCAGGCTCCGCAGCCAGCGAAACCCCGCACTGCGGACACAGCCCCGGGCAATCCGGCGAACACACCGGCGAAAAAGGCAGCTCCAGGCCGACGGCATCGATGATCGGCTGCTCGAGGTTGATCATCTGGTCGACGACGTGGCCCACCTCGTCTTCCTCGGTGGTGGCCTCGGTCGCGCTGTCGGGGTAGGCGAACAGTTCGGTCAGCCCGACCTGCACCCGCCCCTGGATCGGCGACAGGCAGCGGGAGCACTCGCCGGCCGTAGGAGCGTCCAGCGTGCCCGTCACCAGCACGCCTTCCGACACTGATTCCACTCGCAGATCGAGGTCCAACGGCGCGCCGGGCTGGATCGCGACGAGTTCCACGCCGATGCGCACCGGACTGTCCACGGTGTCATGAATTTCGAACATGGATCCCGGACGTCTTCCCAGCCGGGCGATATCGATGGTCAACGGCGTGATGGCGTGCCGCTGCGCCGTTTGGCCGTGCTGCCTTGCCATACGGGAATCCTACGGCGCGCAGCGCACAGGTCCACTGCTGATGACGCCGGTCCAGGCCGGTATGGCGTCCTCGGCCGGGCGCCGAGCTACCGGGTCACGTAGTCGTGCGTGCCGGCTGCGGTGCGAAGTTGGTGACGGCCCCGACCGACCGAGCGCAGCGTGCCGTTGAGGAATTCTTCGAACTCAGCAAGCTTGTTGTCGACGTAGATATCGCATTCGCCACGCAACCGGTCGGCTTCGGCGTGCGCAGTGTCGATAAGTCGAGTGGATTCCGCATGGGCGGCCTGGACCACTTCGTTCTGCGACACCAACCGCTGCTGTTCCTTGATGCCTTCCTGCACGGCCTTCTCGTAGGAGATGTTGCCGTTCTCGATCAGCCGGTCGCATTCGGTCTTGGCGCGGCTGACGCTGGCTTCGTACTCGCGCTTCGCCGAGGCCGCGATACGCATGGCCTCTTCACGCGCCTCGCCGACCATCCGCTCGCTGTGCTGGCGCGCCTCGCTGACCATCCGGTCAGCTTGCGCCTTGGCGTCGGACAGCAGCCGGTCCGCCTCGGCGCGGGCGTGGTTGACCATCGACTCGGATTCAGTGGTCGCCGAGGACACCATCGAGTCGGCGTGCGACTTCGCGTCGTGCAACATGGAATCGCGCGCGTCGAGCACGTCCTGGGCATCGTCGAGCTCGCCGGGAATCGCGTCCTTGATGTCGTCGATCAGTTCCAGCACATCGCCGCGGGGTACGACGCAGCCCGCCGTCATCGGCACGCCACGGGCTTCTTCGACAATGGCGCTCAATTCATCCAGCGCTTCAAAGACTCGGTACACGGCAATACCCTCCTGGGCGTCTGGCAAAAATCTCGTTGTTACCAGTGTGCCTGGTGTTACGTCTGTGACAGCGGTGATGGCACCGGTGTGTCGGGCCCAATTTTCGGGCGCTTGTCCTGTTCACAGTCTCGAAGGCCCGCAGACGATCCGTACCCACGTGGTTCGCCCACCAGGATATCGCCGCAGACCCACTCCCGGCAGCGCGTTGACTACCACCACCCGGCCGGCCCGCCCGGACACCACGCGAGGCACCGGTCTTCAGCATCGCTTCGCCGATAAGGGCGTCGATCAGCCTGTTTCCGCAGCCACGCTATGCTGACCCGGTGCATGGGATTTCGACAAACAGCAACAAAGACGGAAATTCTGATAAACCCACGCTGTATATCTTCCCGCACGCCGGAGGGACCGCAAAAGATTACGTCCCGTTTTCCCGCGAGTTTTCCGTCAATGTCACACGGATCGCCGTGCAGTATCCCGGCCAACGCGACGGAGCCGGCCTGCCACCGCTCTCCAGTATTCCTGCCCTCGCTGACGAAATTTTCGCGATGATGAAGCCGGCGGCGCGTCCCGATATCCCGGTCGCATTCTTCGGGCACAGCATGGGCGGCATGCTGGCATTCGAAGTCGCATTGCGTTTTCAGTCGGCGGGATATAACGTGCTCGCGTTTTTTGTGTCGGCCTGTTCGGCTCCTGGCCATATCCGGTACAAGCAGATTAAAGGCATGTCCGATAACGAAATGTTGAATCTGGTCGCCCAGATGACAGGCATGAATCCAGAGTTCTTCAACGACGAAGAATTTTTGGTCGGCGTGCTGCCCACGTTACGCGCGGCGCGCGCCATCGCCGGTTACGACAGCCCGCCGGAGACGAAGCTGGCGTGTCCCATCTACGCCTTCATCGGCGATAAGGACTGGATAGCGACCCGGGACGACATGGCACCGTGGGGGGATCGAACGACATCTGAATTCGTGCTCCGGGTGTTTGCCGGCGACCACTTCTACCTCAACAACAATTTGCCGGAACTGGTCAACGACATCGAGACCAGGACCCTGGAGTGGGCTGACTGAACTCAGCCGGCGCGCCCGTCGGCCGCCGACGCAGCCGCCCGGGTGGTCACGGCGGTTACCCCGGTCGGCAAAGTTCGCCCGCCCCCGCAGCGCCTCGATGCCCGCCGATGCGCACGGCCCCCCGGCCTGGCGCGCCGACGGGTGACGGGTGCGGATCCGGCCGAAGTCGTCCGGCCACCTGTCCCCCGAGGTGTTACGCTCGTCACAACGGGACGCCGGTCCCAGAAAACGGGCAGTGGCCGGTTCGGGAACTTCAGGCTCAGTTCTCACGACACCAACATCCGCCACCCGATGTATCACAGGTCACACCAATAACAACGCCTGGCAGGAGTGAATAACATTCAGCGCAGACCAGCCACCTGCGCCACCGAGGAACGACCTCGGCGCTCGCTGTGGGAACCGTGTGGATTTTCCGATTATGCCCCCACCCGTACCGAGAGATGATTACCGTTGAACACGCGACTAGTTGTTCGGGGAGCGAGATTAGTCCAGGGGCGATCATCAGCCGGCACACAGTGGTGCTTCAGTGGGGACGTACGCACACGTCGACACGGACTGAGCATCTCGAGCGTGCCATCTTTCGGCACTGGTCGCACCGCTATGCGGACCCGCGCGGGTTACGGCGAGTCGGCAACAGCGAGCAAGGGCAAACGTTGAATGGGAGTGTAAAGCGATGCCGGTGACTGACGGGTCCCTTCCCGCTTTGCTGAAGCAGCGGGCCGATCAACAGTCCGATACCGCGGCGTACACGTTCATCGATTACGGACTGGATCCGAACGGATTTGCCGAAACGCTGACCTGGTCGCAGGTGTACGGCCGAGCCTGCGTAATCGCCGAAGAACTCAAGCTGTGCGGGGCGCCCGGCGACCGAGTGGCGATTCTGGCGCCGCAGGGTCTGGAATACGTCATCGCCTTCCTCGGCGCGCTGCAGGCCGGCTTTATCGCCGTGCCGCTGTCAACCCCGCAGTACGGCATTCACGACGACCGCGTTTCCGCGGTGTTGCGGGACTCCAAGCCGGTCGCCATTCTCACGACGTCATGCCGTAGTGAGTGATGTCGCGAAATATGCAACTGCGCAAAACGGCCAGGCCGCTCCGTTCGTCATCGAAGTCGATCTCCTCGACCTGGACTCGCCACGCGAGTCGGCGGGGGTACCGCGGCTTTCCAGTGGGGCGGCCTATCTCCAATACACATCGGGATCCACCCGCACGCCGGCCGGCGTCATTGTGTCGCACAAGAATGTCATCGCGAATGTGACGCAAAGCCTGTATGGCTATTTCGGCGACCTCGCAAAGATTCCCGAATGGAACCGTGGTGTCGTGGTTGCCGCTATTTCACGACATGGGTCTGATTCTCGGAATTTGCGCGCCGATGGTCGCCGAACGAAGTGCGGTGTTGTTGAGCCCAATGGCGTTTTTGCGCCGCCCGGCGTGCTGGATGCAACTGCTTGCCACCAACCCGGTCGTGCTTTTCCGCGGCGCCGAATTTCGCCTTCGAATTGGCCGTGCGCAGAACGTCCGACGACGACATGGCCGGACTCGACCTCGGCGAGGTGCGCCGGCATCGTCAGCGGCAGTGAACGAATCCACGTCGCGACCGTGAAGCGGTTCACCGAGCATTTCGCCAAATACAACCTCAGCCCCACGGCGGTACGGCCCTCCTACGGCCTCGCCGAAGCCACGCTGTACGTGGCGGCCCCTGAACCTGGAACCGCGCCCAGGACGGTGCGGTTCGACTACGAACACCTGTCCGCCGGTCAGGCCAAACGCTGTGGCTCCGAAGGTACGGTCGGCACCGAACTCATCAGCTACGGCTGCCCCGACCCCTCTGCGGTGCGGATCGTCAACCCGGACACCATGGTTGAGAACATGTCCGGCGACGTCGGCGAGATCTGGGTGCACGGCGACCACGTGGCCCTGGGCTATTGGCAGCAAACCAGAGCAGACCAACCGCATCTTCAATGCCCAGATCGTCGACCCCGCACCGGGTACCCCGGAAGGACCGTGGCTGCGCACCGGCGATCTGGGCGTCCTGTCCGAGGGTGAGCTGTTCATCATGGGCCGCATCAAAGACCTGCTCATCGTCGACGGCCGCAACCACTACCCCGACGACATCGAGGCGACGATCCAGGAGATCACCGGTGGCAGGGTCGCCGCGATTTCGGTGCCCGATGACATCACCGAGCAGTTGGTGGCCATCATCGAACTGAAACGACGCGGCGCTTCGGCCGAAGACGCCATGCTCAAGCTTCGCTCGGTCAAGCGTGAGGTCACCTCGGCGATTTCCCGGTCGCACAGCCTGCGGGTTGCCGACCTGGTCCTGGTGTCTCCAGGCTCCATTCCCATCACCACCAGCGGCAAGATCCGGCGTTCCGCCTGCGTCGAGCGGTACCGAAGCGACGGCTTCAAGCGGCTGGACGTGACCGTATGACGTCGAGCATCAGCGGCGAGGCCGATCTGCGCCACTGGTTTGTCGACTACCTGGTCACCAACATCGGATGTACGCCCGACGAGGTCGATCCCGATCTGTCCCTTGCCGATCTCGGTGTGAGCTCCCGCGACGCTGTTGTGCTGTCGGGTGAACTGACCGAATTGTTGGGCAGGACAGTCTCCCCCATCGACTTCTGGGAGCATCCGACGATCAACGACCTGGCCGCCTACCTCACCGCCCCCGAACCGGACCCCGAAGCGGCGGCAGCGCTCAAACGTCCGGGCCGCAACTCCCTCGACGAGCCGATCGCGGTGATCGGCATGGGGTGCCGCTTCCCCGGCGGAATATCCGGGCCAGAAGCGTTGTGGGAGTTCGTCGTGTGAACGCCGATCCTCGATCGGGAAGGTCCCCGACGAGCGGTGGGAGCTCTTCGACGACGGCTCCGCGGAAGTCAAGGCAGTCCTCGCCCGGACCACGCGGTGGGGTTCCTTCCTACCCGACATCGACGCCTTCGACGCGGAGTTCTTCGAGATCTCGCCCAGCGAAGCCGACAAGATGGACCCGCAGCAGCGGCTGCTGCTCGAAGTGGCATGGGAAGCCTTGGAGCATGCCGGAATTCCGCCCAGCTCGCTGCGCCGTTCGCAGACCGGCGTTTTCGCCGGGTCGTGCCTGAGCGAATACGGGGCCATCGCCTCCACCGACCTTCAGCAGATCGATGGTTGGAGCAACACCGGTGGCGCGATGAGCATCATCGCCAACCGCCTGTCATATTTCCTTGACCTGCGCGGTCCCTCGGTGGCGGTGGACACCGCGTGCTCGTCGTCGCTGGTGGCGATCCACCTGGCCTGCCAGAGCCTTCGTACCCAGGACTCCCAGCTGGCGATCGCGGCCGGTGTGAATTTGTTGTTGTCCCCGGCGGTATTTCGCGGTTTCGACCAGGTGGGCGCGTTGTCGCCGACGGGTCACTGCCGCGCGTTCGACGCTGCCGCCGACGGGTTCGTCCGCGGCGAGGGCGCCGGGGTGGTGGTGCTCAAGCGGTTGACGGACGCGCAGCGCGACGGCGACCGGGTGCTTGCGGTCATCTGCGGCTCGGCGATCAACCAGGACGGCCGGTCCAACGGGCTGATGGCGCCCAACCCGGCCGCCCAGATGGCGGTGCTGCGTGCCGCGTACGCGAATGCGGGCATGCAGCCCACCGATGTCGACTACGTCGAGGCGCACGGCACCGGAACCCTGCTGGGCGATCCGATCGAGGCCCGCGCTCTGGGCACGGTGCTGGGTCGGGGACGCCCCGCAGGACGCTCCGCTGCTCCTCGGTGCCGTCAAGACAAACCTGGGACACACCGAGGCAGCGGCCGGGATCGCCGGCTTCATCAAGGCCGTACTTGCGGTGCAGCGCGGCCAGATCCCGCCGAACCAGCGCTTCGAAAGCCCCAATCCGCATATTCCGTTCGCCGATTTGCGGATGAAAGTGGTTGACACACAGATTGATTGGCCCGAGACGGGACATCCGCGCCGGGCCGGTGTGTCGTCGTTCGGCTTCGGTGGGACCAACGCGCACGTGGTGATCGAGCAGGGCCAGGAGGTCGCCGTTGCCGGCCCGGAGCCGGACCTGGAGCCGGCGGTCTCGACGCTGGTGGTGGCGGGTAAGACGCCGCAGCGGGTGGCCGCGACGGCGGCGGTGCTTGGCCGATTGGATGGAGGGTGCCGGCGCCGAGGTGCCGTTGGCCGACGTCGCCCACACGGTCAATCATCACCGGTCGCGTCAAGCCAAGTTCGGCACCGTGGTGGCCCGTGACCGCGCCCAGGCGGTGGCCGGGTTGCGCGCACTGGCCGCCGGCCAGCACGTGCCCGGTGTGGTCGGCCCCCAGGACGGCTCGCCCGGTCCGGGCACGGTGTTCGTCTACTCCGGGCGCGGATCGCAGTGGGCCGGCATGGGCCGCCGATTACTGGCCGACGAACCGGCTTTCGCCGCCGCGGTGGCCGAATTGGAGCCGGTGTTCGTCGAGCAGGCCGGCTTCTCGCTGCACGACGTGCTGGCCGATGGCAAGGAACTGGTGGGTATCGAGCAGATCCAGCTGGGCCTGATCGGCATGCAGCTGGCGCTGACCGAGCTGTGGCGCTCCTACGGGGTGGAGCCCGACCTGGTGATCGGGCACTCGATGGGCGAGGTGGCCGCCGCCGTGGTCGCCGGGGCGCTGACCCCGGCCGAGGGGTTGCGGGTGACCGCGACCCGCTCCCGGCTGATGGCGCCGCTGTCCGGGCAGGGCGGCATGGCGCTGCTGGAACTCGACGCCGAGGCCACCGAGGCGCTGATCGCCGATCACCCGCAGGTGACGCTGGGGATTTACAACTCACCGCGCCAGACCGTGATCTCCGGGCCCACCGAGCAGATCGACGAGCTGATCACCCGGGTGCGCGCCCGGGACCGGTTCGCCAGCCGGGTCAATATCGAAGTGGCCCCGCACAATCCGGCCATGGACGCCCTGCAGCCGGCGATGCGTGCCGAGCTGGCCGATCTGGCGCCGCGGACACCGACCATTCCGATCATCTCCACCACCTACGAAAGCCTGCGGACACCGCAGCGGCTATTCGACGCCGAGCACTGGGCCACCAACATGCGCAACCCGGTGCATTTCCAGCAGGCCATCACCGCGGCCGGCGAACCGAGCACCACACCTTCATCGAGATCAGCGCGCACCCACTGCTCACCCAGGCCGTCATCGAGACCCTGCACAGCGCCCAGCACGGCAGCAAGTACACCAGCATCGGGACGCTGCAACGCGACAGCGACGACACCATCACCTTCCGCACCAACCTCAACACGGTCCACACCACCCACCCACCGCACACTCCGCACCCGCCCGAACCGCACCCCCGATCCCCAGCCACACCGTGGCACCACACCCGCCACTGGATCGACCCCAAACGTGCTGCCAACTCCGTGATTGCGGCTCCGTCGGCCGGGCACGCTGCTCGGCCCGCACAGCAGAGTCACCGCCGTGTCCGGCGATCTGCCGTCGCACCTCTGGCAGGCCCGGCTGGCCCCCGACGCCAAGCCGTACCGCGGCCGGCACCGGTTCCACGGTGTCGAGGTGGTGCCGGCCTCTGTCGTGCTGCACACACTTCTTTGCGCTGCAGACGAATTGGGCTACTCGGCGCTGTCCGCAGTGCGATTCGACCAACCCGTCTTCGCCGATCAGCCACGGCTGATCCAGGTGGTGGCCGACGACCAGTCGATCAGCCTGGCCTCGCGCCCGGCCGACACCGCGTCGGACCGCTGGACACGGCATGTGACCGCACGACTTTCGTCGGCACCGGTGGAGCCAGCGCTGGAAGCCCCCCAGCAGACCCACGCCCGCCTCGACGACGACATCCCCGACATCACCGAACAACTCGCACTGCGCGGGGTCGAGGGCCTGCCGTTCAAGTGGGCCCTGGATTCCTGGGAACCCACCCCGACCGGCGTGCACGCCGCGATCGACCTGCCGGACGCGCTACCCGACGGATCCGCCGGACCGCTGCTGGACGCCGCCGTCATTCTCGGCGCGCTGTCCGACGTCGACGATGCACGCCTCTACGTTCCGGCCGGCATCGAGCAGGTGTGGCTGCGCGACACCATCACCGAACCTCGCGGCGCGGTGCAGCTCACCCATACCGGCCGCGACTCCGAGGGCATCACCCTCGACGTCACCGCCGCGGCGCGCGGCGGCGCCCCGTGCCTATCGATGCAATCGCTTCGCTACCGGGTGCTTGACATCGGCGCCACACCGTCAGCCGGCTCGCACGAACATTCGGACCCGCGGACATTCGTGCACACCCTGGACTGGCAGCCGCGCGTTGATCGGAGCGAGGCGCTGGGTCCGGGAACCCTCGCGGTTCTCGGCGAAGACGCCTCCGCACTGCGGGACCGCCTCGGGCAGTACGGCTTCGGGCCAGGCACCGTATCGGACGCACGGTACGTGCTGTATGTCGCGGAGTCCCGGCCGGCCGACGCCACTGAGACCGACGTCGACTTCGCCGTCCGGGTGTGCGCGGAAGTCAGCGCTGCCGTCCGGACGCTGGCGCAGCGGACCGACTCGGCCACACTGTGGATCGTCACCCGCGGCGTGCACGAATCCGCGACCCCGCCGGCGGTGCGCCAGAGTTTCTTGTGGGGTCTGGCCGGCGTGATCGCCGCCGAGCACCCCGAGTTGTGGGGCGGGCTGGTCGATCTCGCCGACTCAGGGGTGCTCGACGAATCCGCGCTCGCTCGCCGAACTGCATCCAGCACCCGAGCAAGTCGATCCTGGTGCTGCGTGAGGGTGTCGTGCTCGCGCCGGCGCTGACGGCGCTGCGCGGCGAGCGGGTGCGCAAGCCGGTGCAGTGCAGACCGGAGGCGGCCTACCTGATCACCGGTGGCATGGGCGAGCTCGGCTTGCTGATGGCCGGCTGGCTGGCCGACCGCGGCGCCCGGCGGCTGGTGCTGACCGGCCGTACCCCGATGCCGCCGAGACGGGACTGGGAACTCGACAGCCTGGACGCGGGACTGCGGCACAAGATCGACGCGATCCGCGCCCTGGAAATGCGTGGCGTCGCGGTCGAAGCCGTCGCCGTCGACATCGGACGCCGCGACGACCTGCACGCCCTGCTGGAACGGCGGGACGCGACGGTGCCCCACCGATCCGCGGGATCATCCACGCGGCCGGCGTCACCAACGACCAACTGGTGACCACCATGACCGACGACGCCGTGCGCGAGGTGGTGTGGTCCAAGATCGGCGGCAGCCAGGTGCTGCACGAGGCGTTCCCACCCGGCAGCGTCGACTTCTTCTTCCTGACCTCCTCGGCCGCAGCGATATTCGGCATCCCGGGCCAGGGCTCCTACGCCGCCGCCAACTCCTACCTGGACGCGTTGGCGCGGGCGCGCCATCAACAGGGCTGTCACACCATGAGTTTGGACTGGGTGGCCTGGCGCGGGCTCGGCTTCGCCGCGGACGCCCAGCTCGTCAGCGACGAGCTGGCCGCGCCTGGGGTCGCGCGACATCACGCCGGACGAGGCGTTCACCGCGTGGGAGCACGCTCGACGGCTACGACGTGGCGCAGGCGGTGGTGCTGCCGGTGCCCTCGACCACAGGTGGATCGGCCGTCGAAGACGGCTACCTCATCCCGGTGCGGGACTGGTCGGCAGCTGTCGGCGGCGGAGATACGCGAGGAGTTTGAGACCGGCGCTGCGCAGCATCATCGCGCGCGAACTGCGGTTGCCGGAAACCGAATCTGGACAGCGACCGCCCGTTCGCCGAGCTGGGGCTCAATTCCCTGATGGCGATGGCGATTCGAGCGCGAGGCCGAGCAGTTCGTCGGGCATAGAACTGTCGGCGACCATGCTGTTCAACCACCCGACCGTGGCGGCACTGGCGGCCTATCTGGCCAAACGCGTTGCGCCCGAGCAGGATTCAGCCGAAGACGAGATGGCCGAGCTGTCCGCCTCGGCCGGCAGTGTGCTGGACAGCCTCTTCGACCGCATCGAGTCGAGGCGCCTGAGGCCGACGAGGCCTGCGTGATGCGAAGGCTTTCAGCCGGATATCCGGCATGAGCGCGCAGCAGCGCGCGGCCCTCGCCAAGGAGTTCGACAAGACGTCGCGCATCGCGGTGGCCGAGCCGGTGGCGGTGGTGGGGATCGGGTGCCGGTTCCCCGGGGATGTCGATCGGGCCGGAGAGCTTCTGGGACCTGCTGGTCGACGGGCGCGACGCGATCTCGCGGGTTCCCGCGGACCGGTGGGACGCCGAGGCGTTCTACGACCCCGATCCGCTGACGCCGGGCCGGATGACGACGAAGTGGGGCGGTTTCGTCTCCGACATCGCCGGTTTCGACGCCGAGTTCTTCGGCATCACTCCGCGCGAGGCCGCGGCGATGGACCCACAGCAGCGGATGCTGCTCGAGGTCGCCTGGGAAGCGCTCGAGCATGCCGGCATCCCGCCGGATTCGCTGGCCGGCAGCCGCACCGGCGTCATGATGGGCGTCTACTTCAACGAGTACCAGTCCATGCTGGCCGCGCAACCCCGGAGAGCGTGGACGCGTACACCGGAACCGGCAACGCCGCACAGCATCACCGCGGGCCGCATCTCATATCTGCTTGGGGCTGCGCGGTCCTGCGGTGGCGGTGGACACCGCGTGCTCGTCCTCGCTGGTGGCGGTGCACCTGGCGTGTCAGAGCCTGCGGCTGCGGGAGAGCGATCTGGCGTTGGCCGGCGGCGTCAACGTCATGCTGCGCCCGGAAACCCAGATCGCCATTTCGGCATGGGGCTTGCTGTCCCCGCAGGGCCGGTGCGGGACCTTCGACGCGGCCGCCGACGGGTTCGTGCGCGGCGAGGGTGCCGGGGTGGTGGTGCTCAAGCGGTCGACCGACGCGGTGCGCGACGGGGACCGGGTGCTGGCGGTGGTGCGCGGCTCGGCGGTCAACCAGGACGGCCGCTCCAACGGCGTCACCGCGCCGAACACCGCCGCCCAGCGCGAAGTGATCACCGACGCGCTGCGCTCCGGCGACGTCGGCGCCGGAGAGCGTGAACTACGTCGAAGCCCACGGCACCGGAACCATGCTCGGTGACCCGATCGAATTCGAGGCGCTGGCCGCACACGTACGGCCGGCGGCGACGGCCCGTGCGCGCTGGGGCCGTCGAAGACCAACCTCGGTCATCTCGAGGCCGCCGCCGGGATCGCCGGGCTTCATCAAGGCGACGCTGGCCGTGCAACGCGGCCAGATTCCGCCGAATCTGCACTTCTCGCAATGGAATCCGGCCATCGACGCGGCGGCGACCCGGTTTTTCGTGCCCGACCGAGAACATCGCCGTGGCCGACCGACCGCGGGCCCGCGCCGGGCGGCGGTGTCCTCGTTCGGGTTGGGCGGGACCAACGCGCACGTCGTGGTCGAGCAGGGCCCCGATCCGGCGCCGGCGACCGACCGACATCCGACACCGGTGTGTCGACGCTGGTGGTGTCGGGCAAGACGCCGCAGCGGGTGGCCGCGATGGCCGCGGTACTGGCCGACTGGATGGAGGGCGCGGGCGCCGCAGATGCCGTTGGCCGACGTCGCCCACACGCTCAACCACCACCGCACCCGGCACAGACAAGTTCGCCACCGTGGTGGCCCGCGACCGCGGCCAGGGCGTGGCCGGGTCTGCGCGCCCTGGCCGCCGGGCAGCACGCCCCGGGCGTGGTGGGCTCCGCATGACGGTGCGCCCGGGTCCGGGCACGGTGTTCGTCTACTCCGGGCGCGGTTCGCAGTGGGCCGGCATGGGCCGCCGATTGCTGGCCGACGAGCCGGCTTTCGCCGCCGCGGTGGCCGAGCTGGAGCCGGTGTTCGTCGAACAGGCGGGCTTCTCGCTGCACGACGTGCTGGCCGGCGGCAAGGAACCGGTCGACGGCATCGAGCAGATCCAACTGGGCCTGATCGGCATGCAACTGGCGCTGACCGCAACTGTGGCGCTCCTACGGCGTGGCAGCCCGACGCGGTGATCGGGCACTCGATGGGCGAGGTGGCCGCCGCGGTGGTGGCCGGCGCGCTCACGCCCGCCGAGGGGCTGCGGGTGATCGCCACCCGGTCACGGCTGATGGCGCCGCTGTCCGGGCAGGGCGCCATGGCCATGCTGGAGCTCGACGCCGACGCGACCGAGGCGCTGATCGCCGATTACCCGCAGGTGACGCTGGGCATCTACACCTCGCCGCGCCAGACCGTGATCGCCGGGCCCACCGAGCGATCGACGAGCTCGTCACCGCGGTCCGGGCGCAGAACCGCTTCGCCCGCCGGGTAAATATCGAAGTGGCGCCGCACAATCCGGCGATGGATGCACTGCTGCCCGCGATGCGCGCGGCACTGGCCGAACTGGCGCCGCGAACCCCGACCATCCCGATCATCTCGACCACCGACGAAAGCCCGGACGCCGCAACGGTGTTCGATGCCGAGCACTGGGTCGCCAACATGCGCAACCCGGTCCGCTTCCATCAGGCCGATCGCGCAGCCGCGGGCGCGCGACCACACACACCTTCATTGAGATCAGCCCCCACCCGGTGCTCACCCAGGCCGTCTCCGACACCCTGAGCCGGACGCCGCGATCATCACAGCATCGGCACCCTGCACCGCGACACCCACGACACCGTCACATTCCGCACCAACCTCACACGCCGTGCAGGCACCGACACCCCGCACCCACCGGCATCCGCCCGAACCGCAGCGGTGATCCCACCACCCCCTGGCAGCACACCCAGTACTGGGTCGACACGCACGCCCGCGCTGCCGACGGCCACAGCCCGCAAGCGGATTGCGCACGCACGGGCACCGACGAGCCCGTCGACGACTGGCGTCTACCAGCTGGACTGGCTGGATCGGCCCGGCACCCGGCAGACCGAGACCCGGCGGCGCCACCTGGCTGGTGGCAGCGGAGCTCGGCACTGGCCGCCGCCATGATCAGTGCCGCGGGCGTCCCAGGTGCCGACACTGTCGTGGATGCCGATCGCCCCGCTGCTCGACGCGCTGCGCGGCGTCGACAACGTGGTCTACGCACCGCCGGTAGCCGACGAACCTCTCGACATCCCGCGGCCTACCGGCTATTCAACGCCACCCGCGGGCTCGCCGCCGCGATGGTCGCGACCTTCGCCGCCGAAGCTGTTCATCGTGACCCGCAACGCCCAGCCGGTCGCGGAAGGCGAGCGGGCCAACCCCGCCCATGCGGTGCTGTGGGGTCTGGGCCGCACGCTCGCCCTGGAGCATCCCGAAATCTGGGGCGGCATAATCGATCTCGACGACGCGATGCCCGCCGTGCTGGCCGCCAGCACGTGCTCGCGGCAGCCGAACCGCGACGGGGAGGACCAGGTGTGCTACCGGGCGGGGTCCGCCATGTGCCCCGGCTGCACTGGTGCGCTGCAGACCGCCGCTCCGCCGCCGAACCATGCGTGCCGACACCAGCCACCTCGTCATCGGCGCGACCGGTAACATCGGTCCGCACCTGATCCAGCAGCTCGCCGACATGGGTGCCAAAACCATCGTGGCGGTCTCGCGCAACCCCGGCGCCCGGCTACAGGCGAGCTGGCCGACGAACTGAGGCACGGCTGGAACCGACGCTCGTCGAAGTGGCCGCCGACGCCACCGACGCTGACTGCGATGACCGCGCTGTTCGACCGATTCGGCACCGACCTGCCGCCGCTCGAGGGGATCTACCTGGCGGCGTTCGCCGGCGGCCCGGTGACGCTGCGCGACATGACCGACGACGACGTCGCCGCAATGTTCCGTCCCAAACTGGACGCCGCGTCGCTGCTGCACCCCCTGTCGCTGCGGCACCTGACGGAACGCCCGTGCGGCACTTCGTGTTGTTCTCCTCGATCTCGGGCCTGCTCGGCTCGCGATGGCTGGCCCACTACACCGCGACCAGCACCTTCCTCGACACCTTCGCCTACGCACGGCGCACCCTGGGGCTGCCCGCCACCGTCGTCAACTGGGGGCTGTGGAAGTCGCTGGCGGACACGCAGCACGACGCCAGGCAGGTCAGCGTCCGAATCCGGGCTGCAGCCGATGGACGACGAGGTGGCCATCCGCGCGCTGCCGCTGGCGATGGGCCCCGACGCCCGGCGCGGTACGCGGTCGTGGCCGCCGACTGGCCGCTGCTGGCCGCGGCATATCGCACCCGCGGGTCACTGCGCATCGTCGACGACTTGCTGCCCGCGCAGGCAGACTGTCGACGCTGCCGGAAAGCGAGTTCCGCAGAGCGCTGCGCGAGTGCGCACGCGCGACCGGCGCCGCGACATGATGCTCGACCACGTCGGTGCGCTGGCGTCGGAGGTGATGGGCTTGCCGCCCTCCGAGATCCTGGACCCGTCGATCGGGTTCTTCCAGCTCGGCATGGACTCGCTGATGAGCGTGACGCTGCAGCGCGGCGTTGTCCGACAGCCTCGGCGAATTCCTGACGGCCGCGGTCGTATTCGACTACCCGACCGTCGACGGCCTCACCGACTACCTGGCGACGATCCTTCCCGAATTCCTGGAATGGCGGTTGCGCCGACGAGCGCCACCGACGACGCTACGACGACCTCAGCGAAGACGAGTTGCTGCAACAACTTTCGGAGAGGCTGGGCTGACCGCAGTGACTAGTAGACTGCAACGCGATACCGGACCGCCGCGCGATCATCACCGACGCGCTGCGCAAGATCGACGACCTCACCGCGCGCCTGGAGATCGCCGAGAAGGCCAGCACCGAACCGATCGCCGTCATCGGCATCGGCTGCCGGTTCCCCGGCGGGGTCGACCAACCCCGACGAGTTCTGGGACCTGCTGCGCGATGGCCGAAGCGGCATCATCCGGGTGCCCGACGAGCGCTGGGACGCCGACGCCCTCTACACCGACGACCACACCGTGCCCGGCACCATCTGCAATCGCGAGGGCGGCTTCCTCACCGGCTGGCAGCCCGACGAATTCGATGCCGAGTTCTTCGCCATCTCCCCGCGCGAAGCGGCGGCGATGGATCCGCAGCAGCGGTTGTTGCTCGAAGTCGCCTGGGAGGCATTGGAGAACGCCGGCATTGCGCCGCAAACCATTCGGGGCACCCAGACTTCGGTGTTCGTCGGCGTCACCTCCTACGACTACATGGTCACGCTGGCCGGCCAGTTGCGGCCGGAGGATCTCGACGCCTACATCCCCACCGGCAACGCGCTGAACTTCGCCGCCGGTCGGCTGGCGTACTTCCTCGGTGCGCAGGGCCCGGCGGTGGTCATCGACACCGCCTGCTCGTCGTCGTTGGTGGCGATTCACCTGGCATCGCCAGAGCCTGCGGTCCCGGGAGAGCGACATGGCGCTGGTCGGTGGCACCAACCTGCTGCTGAGTCCCGGGACCGAGCATCGCGTGCTCGCGGTGGGGGATGTTGTCGCCGGAAGGCCAGTGCAAGACCTTCGACGCCGACCGCCGACGGATACGTGCGCAGCGAAGGCGCCGGGGTGGTGGTGCTCAAGCGGTTGGCCGATGCGCAGCGCGACGGCAACCGGGTGCTGGCCGTGGTGCGCGGTTCGGCGGTCAACCAGGACGGCGCCAGCAGCGGCGTGACGGTACCCAACGGCCCCGCGCAGCAGGCGTTGCTGCGCCAGGCGCTGACGTCGGCCAAGTTGGCGCCCGCCGACATCGACTACGTCGAGGCGCACGGCACCGGCACCCCGCTGGGCGATCCGATCGAACTCGACTCGCTGAGCAAGGTTTTCAGCGACCGTGACGGCCGGCAGCCGCTGGTGCTGGGCTCGGTGAAGACCAACCTGGGCCACCTGGAGGCCGCGGCCGGCATCGCCGGATTCATCAAAACCGTGCTGGCCGTGGGCCACCGGCACATCCCGCGACACCTGAACTTCCGGCAGTTGACCCCGCACGTCAGCGAAGGCGTATCGCGGCTGACCATCGCCGCCGCCGGCATGGAGTGGCCGGCCACCGATCGACCTCGCCGCGCCGGGGTGTCGTCGTTCGGCGTCAGCGGGACGAATGCGCATGTGGTGGTCGAGCAGGCACCGGATTCGGTTGTGCCGCAACCTGGTCCGCAACCGGCGGTGTCCACGTTGGTGGTCTCGGGGAAGACGCCGCAGCGGGTCGCGGCCACCGCGGCGGCGCTGGCGGACTGGTGGACGGCGCGGGCGCGCACGATCCCGCTGGCCGATGTCGCGCACACCCTCAACCACCACCGCGCCCGGCAGGTCAAGTTCGCCACCGTGGTGGCGCGCGATCGTGCGCAGGCGGTGGCCGGGTTGCGCGCATGGCTGGGCAGCCCGGCATGGCCGGTCTGCTCAAGACGGTTCGGTCGGGCCGGGCACGGTGTTCGTCTACTCCGGTCAGGGTTCGCAGTGGGCCGGGATGGGCCGCCAACTGCTGGCCGATGAGCCCGCGTTCGCCGCGGCGGTCGCCGAGCTGGAGCCGGATTTCGTTGCCCAGACCGGTTTTTCGCTGCAGCGGACGCTCGCCGACAGCAGCGAAGTGGTGGGCATCGAGCATATCCAGCCGGTGCTGGTCGGTGTTCAGCTCGCGCTGACCGCGCTGTGGCGGCATCTACGGGGTGGAGCCCGATGCGGTGATCGGCCACTCGATGGGCGAGGTGACCGCGGCCGTGGTGGCCGGCGCGCTCACCCCCGCCGACGGCCTGAAGGTGATCGCCACCCGCTCGCGGCTGATGGCGCGGCTGGCCGGGCAGGGCGCCATGGCGCTGTTGGAGCTCGACGCCGACGGCACCGCAGCGCGCTGATCGCCGACTATCCGCAGGGTTGACTCTCGCGGTGCACGCCTCACCGCGCCAGTCGGTGATCGCCGGGCCGCCGGATCAGGTGGACGCGGTGATCGCGGCGGTCGCGGCCAGGGACCTGCTGGCGCGGCGCATCGACGTCGACGTCGCCTCGCACCACCCCATCATCGACCCCATCCTGCCCGAGTTGCGTTCCGCGCTGGCCGATCTGGCGCCCAAGCCGCCGGCCATCCCGATGATCACCACAGCGCTCGATGGACCGACGCCGGCATCGCTTGGATGCCGACTACTGGGCGGCCAACCTACGCAACCCGGTGCGCTTCCACCAGGCCGTCAGCGCGGCGGCGCAGAGCACCACACCTTCGTCGAAGTCAGCCCGCACCCGCTGCTCACCTACGCCATCACCGACACCCTGGGCGAAACGCAGCACGCACGTGCTCGGCACCCTGCAGCGCGACACCGACGACACCGTCACCTTCCACACCAACCTCAACGCCACCCACACCACCCGCCCGCCCGACACCCCGCACCCCCCCGAACCACATCCGCTGCTGCCCACCACCCCGTGGCAGCACACCCACCACTGGATCACCGCCACGGCCGACCACACCGCACGGCGCGCACACCCATCCCCTGCTGGGCGTCGGCGTCAACGATCCCACCAACGGGACCCGGGTGTGGGAGTGCACCATCAGCCCAGACCTGCTCTGGCTCGGCGACCACTGTGTGGACGACGTCGTGCGTGCTGCCCGGGGCGGCCTACGCCGAGATCGCGCTGGCGGCAGCGACAGACACATTCGGGCGACGCCGGTCAGCCTGGATCGATCCGCGAGCTCAGCGCTGGACCAGCTGATGCACGTCACCGACGGCACGCTGATCGCCACCACGCTCACCGGCGACGAACAGTCCTGCCGCATCGAAATCCGCACGCGCAGCGCCACTTCCGGCTGGACCAAGCACGCCACCGCCACGCTGGTACGCCGCGCCGCCGGCCGCAGCCGGAGCCACCGGATCCGACGCCGACGGGGTGCCACTGAACTCGATCCCGAGGACCTGTACCAGCGGCTGCGTGCCGCCGGCCAGCAGCACGGACCGGCGTTCCAGGGCATCGTCGGGCTGACGGTATTGCCGTCCGGCGCGGCCCACGCCGAGGTGCAGCTGCCGGCGCCCGCAAAGGCCGGGGCCCGAAGTTCGTGCTGCATCCCGTCATGGTGGACATCGCAATGCAGGCGCTCGGCGCGACCGGGCCGGCCACCGAACTGGCCGCCGGGACGGCCAGCCGGCCATGGTGCTTCCGGTGCGTCTGGCCGGCGTCCGGGTGTACGGCGATGTGGTCAACGGCGCCACGCGCGATCGCCTCGCTCGACCCCACCGACAACCCGGACCGCCTGGTCGGCCGGGTGCTGCTGACCGACGCCGACGGCCGGCCGCTGCTGGAGATCGACGAGGTCGAGATGGCGGTGCTGCGGTCACCCGGCGGCGCAAGGGAACTCAGCAATCGCCTGTTCTCCCTGGAGTGGGAGCCCGCGGCGCGCGACGAGCAGGCCGGCGCACCCGCGGCGCTCTTGCTGGTTGGCGCTCCGATGACGATCCGCTGACGGCTGCCCTGCGGTCCGAGCTTGCCCAACGGATCGGCCGCAGTGCGAGTTGGTTTCCGGCGACGACACCGCATGCGGGCGGCGATCAGTCAGCGCGACATCGCGTGGGACGGGATCGCCGTCGTGTGCCCGCCCCGCGCGGTGGACGAGGCCCGGCCGATCAGGCGCAACTCGACCTGGCGCGCAGCCCGCACACTGCTGATCGCCGACATCGTCAGGACGGTGTCGCAGGTCGGCGCCCGCAACAGTCCCGCGGCTGTGGATCGTCACCCGCGGTGCCCAGCAACTGGAATCCGACCGAGTCGGTCACGCTGGCGCAGACGCAGCTTCGCGGCATTGCGCGGGTGCTGACTTTCGAGCACCCGGAGCTGAGGACGACGATGGTCGACCTCGACCCCGACGGCACCGAGCCGCTCCCTGGTCTGGTCGCCGAACTGCTGCGGCGCACGGCCAGGACGAGGTGGCGCTGCGTGCCGGGCAGCGGTATGTGAGCCGGCTGGTGCCGGCGCCGATGGCCGCCGGCGAGCTGCCGTCGAGAACCGCGTGCATCACGGTGGATATCGACGCCGGCGACGCATTCACGCTCGGCGGCGGCTGGACCCTGCAGGTGCGCGCGGCCAAGCGCACCGAGCCAGGCCGAGAACCAGGTCGAGGTCCGCGTCCTCGCCGCCGCCTGAACTTCAGCGACGTCTCAAGGCGATGGGCGGTACCCGGATTTGACGGCACCGCCGGTGATCGGCGGCGAGTGCGTCGGCATCGTGACCGCGGTCGGCCCGAGTCAACCGTCGAAACGGCAGCGCGTCATAGCTTTCGGCCCCGGCGCGTTCGGCTCGCACCTGACCACGCTCGCCGACCTCGTCGTCCCGGTCCCCGATGCCCTGTCGGATGCCCAGGCGGCGGCCTTCGGGGTGGCGTATCTGACGGCATGGCATTCGCTGTGCACGGTCGGGCAGGTGGCGCCCGGCGAGAAGGTGCTGATCCACCGCCACCGGTGACGGTGTCGGCCTGGCGGCGGTGGCCATCGCGAGGATGATGGGGGCCGGTCTACACCACCGCGGATCGGAGTCGAACGCGAACGCTGCCGGCTGGGTGTCGAGTACGTCGGCGACTCGCGCAGCCTGACTTCGCCGACGAAATCCTCGAACCACCGAGGGTTACGGCGTGGATGTCGTCCTCAATTCGCTTCCGGCGAAGGCCGGGCATGCAGTTGCTGGCACCGGGCGGCCGGTTCGTCGAACTGGGCAAGAAGACCGACGCGACGCTCGATCGGGCTGGCCGCGCTGGCCCGCAGCGCGTCGTTCTCGGTCGTCGACATCGACTTGAACCTGCGTCTGCAGCCCAAGCGCTACCGCGCATACCTCGAAGAGATCCTGCAGCACGCCGTCGCGGGCCGGTTGGCGCCGCTGCCGGTCACCGAGTTCAGCGTCGATCACGCGGCCGAGGCATTGCGACTGCTGGCATCGGGTCGGCCACGCCGGCCGCGTCGTCATTTCCATTCCGCGGACCGGCAGCATCACGGCACTCGCACCACGCCCGACCCAGCCGCTGGTCCGACCGGACGGCGGATATCTGGTCGTCGGCGGCCTGGGCGGTCTCGGCTTCGTCACCGCACGATGGCTGGCCGAGCAGGGCGCGGGACTGGTTGTGCTGAACGGACGTTCGGCGCCCGGCCCCGAGGTGCAAGCCGTAATCGACGACATCAACGATGCGGGCGGCCGCGTCGAGGTGATCACCGGCGACCTCGCCGACCCGGACACCTCGCGGCGCCTGGTGGCCGCTGTCGACGACGCCGGCTTCCGGTTGGCCGGCGTGGTGCACAGTGCGATGGTGCTGGCCGACGAGATCGTGCTCAACATCTCGGAGTCGGCGTCCGCGCGGGTATTCGCGCCGAAGGTGGCGGGTGGCTGGTGGCTGCACGAGGCGACCAAGGATCTGGACCTGGATTGGTGGGTGTCGTTCTCGTCGGTCTCCTCGCTGGTCGGCGCGCCCGGCCAGGGCTCGTACGCCTCGGCGAACTCCTGGATCGACGGACTGGTCGCCTACCGGCGGTCCTTGGGACTGCCCGCGGCCGGAATCAACTGGGGCCCTTGGGCCGAGGTGGGCCGCGCTCAGTTCTTCGCGGACCTCGGCGTCTCGATGATCACCCCGGCGCAGGGGCTGGCGGCGATGGCGTTGGTGCTGTCCGCCGACCGGGCCCGCACCGGCGTGTTCGCACTCGACGCGCGGCAGTGGTTCCAGTCCTTCCCGGCCGCAGCGGGATCGTCGTTGTTCGCCACGCTGCAGGAGTCGATCACCGTCGAACACCGCACCGGCGGTGGCCGGATCCGCGCGGAACTGGACGCTCTCGATCCCGCCGAGCGCCCGGCGCGGCTCGCGACAGCCATCGCCGACGAGATCAGGGCGGTGCTGCGCTCGACCGACCCGATCGACCACGACCTACCGATGGAGTCGCTGGGCCTGGACTCCCTGATGGCCCTGGAACTGCGCAACAGGCTCGAGAGCGAGCCTGGGCACCACCCTGCCGGTGGCCCTGGTCTGGGCCTACCCGACCATCACCGACCTGTCCGGCGCGCTGTGCGAGCGGCTGGGTTACGGGTCGGAGGCCTTCCAGGTCGCGGACGCCGAGACCGAACCGGACGACGAATTGTCGGACGAGGAAATGGATTTGCTGTCTGACCTGGTTGCGGCCAGTGAACTGGAAGCAGCGACGGAGGGCGCGGAGTAATGACGAGTCTGGCGCAACGCGCCGCCCAAATGTCACCGAAGGCCCGCGAAGTCCTCGCGCGCGAACTGGTGCGCGCGGGCACGGCATTCCCCACCGACGTCGCCGAGCCGATCGCGGTGATCGGGATGGGCTGCCGGCTGCCCGGGAATGTGAACGGTCCGCAAGACTTCTGGCAACTGCTGCTCGACGGTCGGGACACCATCCGCGAGGTGCCCGCCGACCGGTGGGACGGCGACGCGTTCTACGACCCCGACCCGGAAACGCCGGGCAAGATGACCACTAAGTGGGGCGGTTTCATCGACGACGTCGCCGGGTTCGACGCCGACTTCTTCGGCATCACCCCGCGCGAGGCCGCCGCGATGGATCCGCAGCACCGGGTGCTGCTGGAGGTGGCCTGGGAGTCGCTGGAACACGCCGGCCTGGCACCGGATTCGTTGAGCGGCAGCCGAACCGCCGCCATTATCGGGCTTTCGACGTGGGACTACACCATCGTCAACATCGAGCGTCGCGCCGAGATCGACGCCTACCTGTCTACCGGCACCCCGCACGCGGCTGCGGTGGGCCGGATCGCCTATCTGCTGGGCCTGCGTGGCCCCGCGGTGGCGGTGGACACCGCCTGCTCGTCGTCGCTGGTGGCGGTGCACCTGGCCTGTCAGATCGTTGCGGCTGCGGGAAAGTGACGTGGCACTGGCGGGCGGGGTGCAGTTGGCGCTGTCGCCGTTCGCCGCGATCGCGGTCTCGAAGTGGTCAGCCCTGTCGCCGACCGGTCGCTCAAAAGCCTTCGACGCCATGGCCGATGGCTTCACCCGCGGCGAAGGCTGCGGCGTGGTGGTGCTCAAGCGGTTGTCCGACGCCACCCGCGACGGTGACCGGATACTGGCGCTGATCCGCGGATCGGCGATCAACCAGGACGGCCGGTCCAACGGCATGACCGCCCCGAACGCGGTGGCCCAGCGTGACGTCATCACCACCGCGCTGCGGCAGGCCGACGTGACCGCGGAAAGTGTGCACTACGTCGAAGCGCACGGCACCGGAACCATTCTGGGTGACCCGATCGAGTTCGAGTCGTTGTCGGCCACCTACGGCCTGTCAAGGGTCAGGGCGAGGGGCGGTGCGCGCTCGGAGCGGTGAAGACCAACCTCGGTCACCTCGAAGCGGCGGCCGGTGTCGCCGGATTGATCAAGGCGATTCTGGCCGTGGAACACGGCTACATTCCGCGCAACCTGCACTTCACCCGGTGGAACCCGGCCATCGATGCGTCGTCGACCCGGCTTTTCGTGCCCACGGAGGGCACACCGTGGCCGGTCGGCCCGGGTCCGCGCCGCGCGGCGGTGTCGTCGTTCGGGCTCAGCGGCACCAACTCGCATGTGGTGATCGAGCAGGCACCGAATGTGGCTGATTCGCAATCGGATACCGCACCGGCGGTGTCGACGCTGGTGGTGTCCGGCAAGACGCCGCAGCGGGTGGCCGCCGCGGCAGGCGTGCTGGCGGAGTGGCTGGACGGTCCCGGCACCGAAACGCCGTTGGCCGACGTCGCGCATACGCTCAACCACCACCGGGCCCGGCACGCCCGATTCGGCACCGTGGTGGCCCGCGACCGCGCTCAGGCGGTCACCGGGCTGCGCGCCCTTGCCGCCGGCAAGCCGGCACCCGGTGTGGTCGGCCCCCGGGCGGGATCGGCCGGTGCGGGCACCGTGTTCGTCTACTCGGGGCGCGGCTCACAGTGGGCGGGCATGGGTCGCCGGTTGCTGTCCGACGAGCCCGCGTTCGCCCAGGCGGTCGCCGATCTCGAGGCCGATTTCGTTGCCCAGGCCGGTTTCTCGCTGTACGACGTGCTGGCCGGCGGCAAAGAATTGGTGGGTATCGAGCAGATCCAGTTGGGTCTGATCGGCATGCAGTTGGCGCTCACCGCATTGTGGCGTTCCCATGGGGTGGAGCCCGACCTGGTGATCGGCCATTCCATGGGCGAGGTGGCCGCCGCGGTGGTCGCCGGGGCGCTCACGCCCGCGCAGGGATTGCGGGTGACAGCCACCCGGGCCCGGTTGATGGCGCCGTTGTCCGGGCAGGGTGGGATGGCGCTGCTGGAACTCGACGCCGAGGCCACCGGGGCGCTGATCGCCGATCACCCGCAGGTGACGCTGGGCATCTACAACTCACCCCGCCAAACCGTCATCTCCGGACCGGCCGAGCAGATCGACGAGTTGATCGACAAGGCGCGCGCCCAGGATCGGTTCGCCAGCCGGGTCAATATCGAAGTGGCCCCGCACAATCCGGCGATGGACGCGCTGCAGCCGGCCATGCGTGCCGAACTCGCCGATCTCACGCCCCGCACGCCGGCCATCCCGATCATCTCCACCACGTACGAAAGCGCGGACACCACACCGCTTTTCGATGCCGAGCACTGGGCGACCAACATGCGCAACCCGGTGCGGTTCCAGCAGGCGGTAACGGCGGCGGCTGACCAGCACCACACGTTCATCGAGGTCAGCGCCCACCCGCTGCTGACCCACGCCATCACCGAAACCCTCGACGGTCCCGGTTACCAGACCGTCGGCACGCTGCAGCGCGACACCGACGACACCGTCACCTTCCGCACCCATCTCGCCCAGGTCGCCAAGCACCCTCCGACGACCGCCGGTGGCCGACTGGCCGATATCCCCACCACGGCGTGGCAGCACGAGCAGTTCTGGGTACAGGATCGTTCCTCGATGGCGGACCTGGTGATGAACCACCCGCTGCTGGGTGTGCACGTGGAGGTGCCGTCCAGCCGCGACCACGTGTGGCAGGCCGACGTCGGCACCGACGTCTCGCCCTGGCTCGCCGACCACCGGGTGTTCGGGCAGTCCATCATGCCGGCCGCGGGCTACGCCGAAATCGCCCTGGCGGCGGCCAGCGAAGGACTGGGGCTACCCGTCGAAAGCTTGTCGATCAATCAACTCGAGGTCGAGCAGATGCTCACCCTGGACAAGCACACCCAGCTGACCACGCAGTTGATCCGCAACGGCGACAGCAAGATTCGTATCGAGATCCATTCGCGCGCCGGGGGCGGCGACTGGACCCGGCACGCCCTGGCCAAGGTAGAAGCGACGCAGGCCGGCCCCGGATCGGAGCCTGCCACCGGACAATCCCAGACCTCGGTCTCGCCGGCTGATTTCTACGCGCTGTTGCGTCAGACCGGCCTGCACTACGGTCCGGCCTTCGCCGGCTTGACCCGTATCGACCGGCTGTCGGACGGTTCAGTGGAAACCGAGATCACCCTGCCCGACGAGGCGCCCAGGCACCCCGGCTACCGGATCCATCCCGCCCTGCTGGACGCCGCGCTGCAGAGCCTGGCGGCCGCGATGCCCGACAGATGGGTCCGCTGGCACATCCAGTTACTTGCCGGTCTCTTTCGAGAGCCTGCGGTTATACGGCGACCCCGGCCGCTATGCCCGGTGCCGCGCCACCCTCACCAGCCTCGACGCGGGCGGGACCGGCAAGCTCGGCCGGATCGTGCTGATGGACGCGGCCGGCAACGTGACCGCGGAGATCAACGACATCTTCCTGCGGTCGGTGGAGCGGCGCAGCGTGCCTCTGCCGTTGGGGCAGAAGATCTTCGAAGCGACATGGGTGAATCAGCCGCTTCCCGCCGAAGCCGCCCCGTCGGCGCCGGGCAGTTGGCTGGTCCTGGCCACCAACGCAACCAAAGCCTCGGCCGAGGAGTTCGCCGCCGGCTGGCGATCCGAACATCATCGGGTGCTCACCGCCGCTCTGGACGACGAACCCGCGATGCTGGCCGCATTCGCCGAAGCCGCGGGTGATCCCGCACACCCGCCCGCCGGCGTGATCGTGTTCGTCGGGGATGCCTCCGAAGTGACCCAGGCACGCGATCTGGTGTGGTCGATCAGTACCGTGGTCCGCGCGATCGTCGGCGGCTGGCACGGCGAACCCCCGCGACTATGGCTGGTCAGCCGGGGCGGTCTGGTCGTTACACAAGAAGCCGGGCAACCCGCGATCGGGGCGTGCAAAGGCCTGATCCGGGTGTTGGCGTACGAGCACCCCGAACTGCGCGCCACGCTGATCGATCTGGACTCCAAAGTGGATCTGGACGGCAGCGTCAGCGTCTTGACCGCGGAACTCGCCGCGCCCGATGCCGAACTCGTGACCACCGTCATCGCGCACCGCGGCGAGCACCGCTACGTCGAACAGCTCACCCGTGCCACACTCGGTGCCGCGCAGAGCAATCCGGTCGTGCGCGCCGGGCGCCAGCTACATCATCACCGGCGGCCTCGGCGGCCTGGGTCTGGTGGTTGCCCGCTGGCTGGTGGACCGCGGCGCGGGCCGGGTGGTCCTCAACGGCCGCAGCGAACCCGGCGAGGAACAATGCAGGATTCTGGCCGAACTGGAGAGCCGCGCCGAAATCGCGGTCGTCCGCGGTGATGTCGCGGCTCCCGGCGTGGCGGAGCAACTTGTCGCGGCTGCCGAGGACGGCAATCGGGTGCTGAGCGGCATCCTGCACTCGGCCGCCGTCATCGACGATGCCCTGCTGTACTCCATGACCAAAGACAGCCTCGACCGGGTTTGGGCACCCAAAGCCATTGGCGCGCAACGGTTGCACGAAGCCAGCGCCGGCCGCGAGCTGGACTGGTGGGTCGGCTTCTCCTCCACCGCCTCGCTGCTCGGCGCACCCGGGCAGGGCGCCTACGCCTGCGCGAACGCGTGGCTCGACGCCCTGGTCGCCGCGCGCAAGGCGGCCGGACTGCCCGCCGCGGTGATCAACTGGGGTCCGTGGTCGGACGTCGGCATGGCCCGCACGCTGGCCAGCAGCGTGCTGGATCCCATCACCCCGGCCGAGGGGCTCGCGGCCATGGAATCGCTGTTGGCCGGCGACCGCAGCCACACCGGCGTCGCGCGACTGCGTCCGGACCGGGCACTGATCGCCTTCCCCGAGATCCGCAACCACGACTTCTTCTCCGCTGTGGTGCGGGAACTGGAAGCCGCCGGCGGCGGTGACGATTGGGCCGGTCCCGACTCGCTGCGCGACCTGGAGCCGGCCGAGGCGGCACGCGTCATGACGGACCTACTCCGATCCCGGATCGCAGCGGTGATGGGTTATGCGGACAAATCCGCCGTCGACCCCGGCCTGCCGTTGCTCGACCTCGGCATGGATTCGCTGATGGCCGTGCGAATCCGCAACACCGCCCGCGCCGACTTCGGCGCGGAGCCGCCGGTGGCGTTGTTGCTGCAGGGTGCGACGCTGCACGACCTGACCGCCGATCTGATGCGCCAACTCGGCCTATCGGGCCCCGAACCGACGACCGACACGAGTACCACCGTCCGCGACCGCGCTCAGCAACGCGCGGCCGCGCGACAGACAGCCGCAAATCGGCCTCGAACCAGACCGGGTAGATCTGAAATACATGGAGGAACCCAGTGAGCATCCCCGACAACGCGATCGCGGTGGTCGGCATGGCCGGCAAATTCCCGGGCGCCAACAACGTGTCGGCGTTCTGGGACAACCTCCGGCGCGGCAAGGAATCCATCGTCACCCTCTCCGAGCAGCAACTCCGGGACGCCGGGATCAGCGACAAGGCACTGGCGAATCCGTCCTACGTGCGGCGCGCACCGATCGTCGACGGGGTCGACGAGTTCGACGCCGACTTCTTCGGGTTCCCGCCGCTGGTCGCCCGCTCGCTGGATCCGCAACACCGGTTGTTTCTGCAGTGCGCCTGGCATGCGCTCGAAGACGCCGGCGTCGATCCGGCCCGGTACGAGGGCTCGATCGGCGTGTACGGAACCAGCTCTCCCAGTGGCTATCTGCTGCACAACCTGCTGTCGCACCAGGATCCGAATGCCGTGCTGGCCGAGGGCCTGAACTGGGACCAGCTCAGCATGTTCCTGCAGAACGACAAGGATTTCCTGGCCACCCGGATCTCGCACCAGTTCAACCTGCGGGGCCCGAGCCTGGCGGTGCAGACGGCGTGCTCGTCGTCCCTGGTTGCGGTCCATCTGGCCTGTATGAGCCTGTTGTCCGGCGAATGTGACATGGCGCTGGCCGGTGGCGTATCCCTCTGCGTCCCACACCATGTCGGGTACTGGCATTCGCCGGGCCAGATGCTCTCGGCGGTGGGCCACTGCCGGCCGTTCGACGTCCGCGCCGACGGCACCGTCTTCGGCAGCGGTGTCGGACTGGTGGTCCTCAAGCCGTTGCAGGCCGCCCTGGACAACGGGGACCGGATCCACGCCGTCATCCGCGGATCGGCGATCAACAACGACGGATCCGCGAAAATGGGCTTCGCGGCGCCCAGCGCCTCGGCTCAAGCCGACTGCATCGCCGAGGCCCACGCCGTGTCCGACGTCGACGCCTCGACCATCAGCTACGTCGAGACCCACGGCACCGGAACTCCGTTGGGTGACCCCATCGAAATCCAAGGGCTGCGAACGGCATTCGAAGCGTCCGAGGAAGCCCGGTCGGCGCCGTGTGTGATCGGCTCGGTCAAGTCCAACATCGGTCACCTCGAGGTCGCCGCCGGAATCGCGGCGCTCATCAAGACCATCCTGTGCCTGGAGAACAAGGCGATTCCCGCCACGCTGCACTACACCAGTCCCAACCCGGAACTGCATCTCGACGAGACGCCGTTCACGGTGCAAAGCCGGTACGGCGCCTGGGAATCCGACGGGGTGCGACGCGCCGGGGTCAGCTCGTTCGGCATCGGCGGCACCAACGCGCACCTGGTGGTCGAGGAAGCCCCGGCAGTACCGGTGCCCGCCGCCGAGCCGGCCGGACCGCAGGTGCTGCTGCTGTCGGCGCGAACCACGGCCGCCCTCGGCGAGGCGCGCGCGGCCCTGGCCACCGCGCTGGAACGCCCGAACGCCCCGGACCTGGCCGACGTCGCCCACACGCTGGCCGGACGCCGCAGGCAGCATGTCACCATGGCCGCCGTCGCGGCCGACCGGGCACAGGCGATCACACTGTTGCGCGCCGCCGAACACGACAACGTCTTCGTCGGCGAATCCCCGGCAGACAACACCACCGCGACCGAAGACCAGGTTGTCTTCCTGTTCCCCGGCCAGGGCGCCCAGCATCCCGGGATGGCCAAGGGGCTGTACGACACCGAGCCCGTCTTCGCCGAGCACTTCGACGCGTGCGCCACCGCCTTCCAGGCGGAAATGGGCCTGGACCTGCACCAGGCGATATTCAGCGGAACCGCCGCCGATCTGGAGCGCATCGACCGCTCCCAGCCCGCGCTGTTCACCGTGGAATACGCGCTGGCCAAGCTGGTCGACAGCTACGGCGTGCGCGCCGGCTCCTACATCGGTTACAGCACTGGCGAATACATCGCGGCCACCCTGGCCGGAGTCTTCGACCTGCAGACCGCCGTCAAGACGGTGTCGCTACGTGCCCGGCTGATGCACGAGTCTCCACCCGGCGCCATGGTCGCGGTTGCGCTCAGCCCCGCCGACGTTGCGCAGCACCTGGTACCGGGGGCCGAGGTGTCCGCGGTCAACGACCCCGGCAACTGCGTGGTCGCCGGCCCCAAGGACGCGATCCGCGCCTTCACCCAACGCCTCGGCGAGCACGGCATTCCGGTGCGACGGGTGCGCGCCACCCACGCCTTCCACACCAGCCAGATCGACGGCATGCTGCCCGAGTTCAGCGAATTCCTGTCCCGCCAGCAGCTGAAAGCCCCGGACACCCGACTGCTGAGCAACCTCACCGGGACCTGGCTGACCGACGAGCAGGCCACCGATCCGGACACCTGGACCCGCCAGATCAGCTCCACCATCAGGTTCGCCGACGAACTCGACGCGGTGCTGTCCGATCCCCATCGGATCCTGGTCGAGGTCGGCCCCGGGGGCAGCCTCACCGGTTCGGCGATCCGGCATCCCAAGTGGTCGAGCGGCAACCGCTCCGTTCGGCTCATGCGGCATCCCATTCAGCAGGCCGACGACCGGGATACCTTCCTGCGCGCACTCGGCGAACTGTGGTCGGCCGGTGTCGACGTCGACTGGGCAGCCCGGCACCCGGCCACCCCGCACATCGTCTCGCTACCCGGCTATCCGTTTGAGCGGCAACGGCATTGGATCGATCCCAAACCCACCGTCTGGCAACCCGCAACCAACGGGGCCGTCAACGGCTCGGCGGTAAGTGCCCACACCGACGCCACCCCCGGCGCAGACGCGTCCGGGCCGTCACAGACCGGCATCACGCTGCAACGCGTCTGGGAGCAGTGCCTCGGGGTCAGCTCCATCGACCCGAACGCCAGTTTCTTTGACCTCGGCGGCGATTCGCTGATGGCGATCAGCATCGCGATGACCGCCTCCAACGAAGGTCTGAGCATTACCCCGCAGGATCTCTACGAGCATCCGACCCTGGCATCGCTCACCGCCGCCGTCGATGCCAAATTCGCGGCCAGCGGGTTGGCCAAACCACCGCAGCCCGAAGCGAATCCGGCGATCCTGCCGAACACCACGTACTTCCTCGAACAGGGATTGCGCGATGCCGGACGTTGGCGGGTACCGCTGATCCTGCGACTGGATCCAAAAGTGAGCGCGGCGAACATCCGGACGGTGTTGACCGCGGTGACCAACCACCACGACGCGTTACGCCTGCAACTTGCCGACAACGCCGGTGTGTGGGAGCAGCATGTTGCCCCGCCGGCAGAGTTCACCACGCTGTGCACCCGCTCGCTGCCCGACGACGTTGCCGCCGAAAGCGCGCAGGAGCGGGCCGCGGTGTCGAACATCCTGGCCGAAGTGATCGCCGAGCAGGGCGATTCGACCGCACCGTTGACCGCCGTGCACATCACCAGCGCGTCCGGTGGTCCGAACTACCTGGGGCTCGGCATCCACGCGATGGTGGCCGACACCGCCTCACACCAGATCCTGGGCAGCGACATCGTCATCGCTTTCGGACAGCATCTGGCGGGCGGCGAGATCACGCTGGAACCCGCCGCCACCGGCTGGCGGGAATGGTCGCAGCGGACGGCCGCGCTGGCGACGCATCCGGCGGCGCTGGACACCCGATCCTTCTGGATCGACAACGCGGCCAAGGTAACCCGCTGGCTGGCCGACACCGAGACAGCCCAGCCGCCCGCCGCCGACGACCTGACCAAGCTGTCCTGCACGCTCAACGTCGAGCAGACTTCGGAACTCGACGACGCCCGGCGCAGGTTCCGTCGCTCGATCCAGGAGATCCTGCTCGCCGCGCTCGGCCGCACCATCGCCCAGACGGTCGGTGACGGTGTGGTCGCCGTCGAACTCGAAGGCGAGGGGCGCTCGGTGCTGCGGCCGGACGTCGACCTGCGCCGAACCGTCGGCTGGTGCACGACGTACTACCCGGTTCCGCTGGCCTGTGCGACCGGCGAGGGCGCGGCCGTGATCGAACAGCTGGACGCCGTGCACAACACCCTGAAATCCGTCCCGCACTACGGAATTGGCTACGGGCTGCTGCGGTACGTCTACGCACCGACCGGACGTGTCTTCGGTGCACAGCGCACACCCGACATCCACTTCCGGTATGCGGGTGCCATTCCCGAGCTTCCGCCCGTCGACGCGCCGGTGCAGTTCGAAACCGACGTCACCCTGCCGGTGCGCGAAACCATCCCCGGGCTGGGCCACGCCCTCGAGGTGCGCGTCTACCGGTTCGCCGGCTCAACACATCTCGATTGGTGGTACGACACTCGGCGGATCCCGGCAGAGACGGTGGAAGCCCTGGCGCGCACCTTCCCGCAAGCGCTGAGCGAACTGATCCAGGAGGGTCAGGAGGGCCTTGCCGCCGCCGAGCAGGTGGAGAGCGAGCTGGTCGGCGTGGCCGAAGCGGGTGCCCTGGTCGACCTGTCGAGCCTTGACTGAGGGGACGTCCATGCCCAGCAATGAATCAGCCGCAGCAGTGGTCGTCAACGGGGTCGGCAAGACGTTCGGCACCCGGTCCGGACAGGTCGTGGCCCTCCACGACGTCAGTTTCGAGGTCGGCCGCGGCGAAGTGATCGGTCTGCTCGGCCCCAACGGGGCGGGCAAGACGACCATGGTGGACATCCTGTCGACGCTGACCCGCCCGAGTTGCGGCTCAGCATCCGTCGCCGGCCACGACGTCGTTTCCGACCCGGCTGGTGTGCGCCGCTCCATCATGCTCACCGGGCAGCAGGTGGCCCTGGACGACATGCTCTCCGGCGAACAGAATCTGGTGATGTTCGGCCGTCTCTACGGGCTGAGCAAGTCCGCCGCGCGCAGTCGTGCGGCCGAACTTCTCGAACAGTTCGACCTGGTGGCCGCCGCCAAACGGCGCGTCAGCACCTACTCGGGCGGGATGCGTCGCCGCATCGATATCGCCTGCGGACTGGTGGTCCAGCCCCTGGTCGCGTTCCTGGACGAACCCACCACCGGGCTGGATCCCCGTAGTAGACAAGCTATTTGGGACCTGGTGGGCAATTTCAAGAAGCTGGGCATCGCCACGCTGCTGACCACGCAATACCTGGAGGAGGCGGACGCGCTCAGCGACCGCATCATCCTGATCGATCACGGCTCGATCATCGCCGAAGGCACCGCCAACGAGCTCAAGCACCGCGCCGGCGGCACCTTCTGTGAAATCGTGCCCCGCGACGTCAACGAGCTGCCCGCGATCGTCACCGCGCTCGGCCCGCTGCTGTCCGAACATCAAAGGGCCATACTGACTCCCGAATCCGACCGGATCACGATGCCCGCGCCGGACGGCACCAGCACGCTCATCGAAGCCGTGCGCCTGCTCAACGCGGCCCACATCGAGCCGGCCGACATCGCGCTGCGCCGGCCGTCGCTCGACGACGTATTCCTTTCCATGACAGCCGATCCCAGCGAGTCCCGCGGGCTGAGTCACCTCACGCCGGAGGCGGTGCGGTGAGCGCCCCCGCCCTGGCTCCGGCGAGCCAGACCGTCGAACGGCCGACGCCGTCGATGCTTGCGCAGTGGTGGGTGCTGACCGTCCGCTTCATCGCACCGACGCTGCGCAACGGCGAACTGATCACCGCGATCGGCGCCTCGCTGTCGTTCGCGGTGGGCTTCTACATCCCGTTCTCCATCCCGTGGAACCACTACGTGGGCGGACCCAGCAGCGGCATCGCCAGCAACCTGGGGCAATACATCACGCCGCTGATCACGTTGCAGGCCATCGCATTCGCGGCCATCTCGTCGGCGTTCCGGGCCGCGACCGATTCTCTGCACGGCGTCAACCGAAGGTTCCGGTCGATGCCGATCGCACCGTTGACGCCGGTGCTGGCCCGGGTATCGGCCAGCACGTACCGATGCTGCGTCGGTTTGACCGTCTCGCTGATCGCCGCTCACGTGATCGGGTTCCGGTTCCATCGTGGGGCGCTCTACATCGCGGGCTTCTGTGTGCTGGCGATCGTGATCGGGGTGCTGCTGTCCTTCGGCGCCGACCTGATCGGTACCGCCACCCGGAATCCGGACGCGATGCTGCCGTTGCTGACCATGCCCATCTTGATCTTCGGGCTGCTGTCCGTCGGTCTGCAACCGCTGAAGATGTTTCCGCACTGGATCCAGCCGGTCGTCCGCAACCAGCCGATCTCCCAGTGGGCGGTGGGACTGCGCGCACTGGCCGGGGACACCACCAGATCCCCGGTACCAGTGACGTGGTCGGTCATGCTGCCGCCGATGTTGTGGCTGGTGGGTTTCGCGGTTTTATTGGTGCCCATGTCCGTCGTCGTCTTGTCCCGACGCCCATGACGGCGACCACTACACCGTCTCGGACATCTCGAGAGCCTGCCGGGTTTCCCGCCGAACACACGCGGCACCCGGAGCGGTCGGTGCGCCTGCTGATTCCGCAGACCGTGGTACAGACCCAACGGATACTGGCCCGGTGGGCGCGTGACCTGATCACCGTCATGGAGGCGCTGGTGTTGCCGGTCGTTTTCATGCTGGTGCTGTACGTCGTGCTCGGCAATCTGATCTACGCCATGACCCACGAGAGCGCGCTGTACAGCATTGTGCCGCTACTTGCGTTGGGCGGTGCGGTCAGTGGCTCGGCGTTCGTCGCGATCGACCTGATGCGCGAGCAGCAGAGCGGGCTGCTGACCCGATTGTGGGTGATGCCGGTGCATCGGGCGTCGGGGCCGCTGTCGCGAATCATCGCCGAGGCGATCAGGATTCTGGTCACCACCGGCGTGATGCTGGGCACCGGGGTGCTGTTGGGTTTCCGGTTCCGCGGCGGGGCGCTAGCGACCCTGATGTGGCTCGGCGTCCCGGTGATTGTCGGCATGGCATTTGCCGCTCTCACCACCACCGTCGCGCTGTTCACCTCGAAAACGCTGGTGGTTGAGGCAGTTGAGCTGTGGCAGTTGCTGTTGATCTTCTTCTCTACCGGCCTGCTGCCGCTGAACCAGTATCCGCACTGGATTCAGCCGATCGTGGCCCATCAGCCGGTGAGCTATGCGGTTGCCGCGATGCGCGGGCTCTCGGCGGGTGGCCCCGTCTTGGCACCGATGATCGCGACACTGCTGTGGAGCGCAGGCATTGCCGGTGCGTGCGTCGTCCCCATGGCCATCGGATACAAACGGGCCAGCACACACTGAGCCGGCCGGTCAAAGATCAGGAGTCATCACGTGTTTGCCGGGTCAGTGATCCGAAAGCTGTCACATAGTGAAGAAGTTTTCGCGCAGTACGAGGTGTTCACCGCCGTCACGGTGCAGTTGCGTGGCAGGGTCGACGCCGATGCGCTCTCGGAGGCCTTCGACGCCCTCGTCGACGCCCACCCGATCCTGACCAGCCACCTCGAGCAAAGCTCCGACGGCAGTTGGAATCTGGTTGCCGACGACATGCTGCACTCCGGGATCTGGGTGCGAGAAGGGTTGCGAGAAGGGACCCAACCGGACGACATCAAGCTCGATCAGGGCGAGTGCCTGTTCAATCTGCAGTTGACGCTGTACGACGATTCTTCCGATCTGACGATCTTCTTCCATCACAGCATCGCCGACGGCCATCACGGCGCCGGACTTCTCGACGAATTGTTCTCCCGCTACACCGATGTGGTGACGACGGGCGACCCAGGCCCGGTGAACCCGCAGCCCGCGCCCGCGGCGCTGGAGGTCGTGCTGGAACAACGGGGTGTCAAGAGACTCGGCATGACCGGCGTCGAGCGTTTCCTGCCGGTGATGTTCGCCTACGACCTGCCGCCCTCGGTGAAGCCGACCCTCGTCGCGACTCCTGGACGCCCCCAACCCGTTCCGGTCACCCGGGTCCGGCTCACCGAGCAGGAGACGGCCGACCTGCTGGAGTTCGGCCGGGAGAACCGGGTCAGCGTCAACACCGTGGTGGCCGCGGCCATCCTGATGACCGAGTGGCGGCTGCGGGAAACCCCGCACGTCCCCATCCCCTACGTCTATCCCGTCGACCTGCGGTATTTCCTCAGCCCGCCGGTGGCCCCGACCGAGGCCACCAACCTGGTGGGGGTGGCCACCTACCTTGCCGAGATCGGACCGGACACCGACATCGTCGACCTGGCAACCGATATCGGCGCCACCTTCCGCTCCGACATCGCCGACGGTGTCATCCAGCAGTCCGGGCTCAACTTCGGCGTGGCATTCGAGGGAACGCCGAACGGGTTGCCGCCGCTGGTCTTCTGCACCGATGTCAGCGCGCTGTCCGGTATTCGGATGCCGGCCGGCATTGAACTGGAAACCTTTCGGGGACAGTTCTATTGCTCTATCACCATCCCGCTGGATTTCTACGGCTGCGGGATCTCCGGCGAGAATCTGGTGATCGAGAACCACGGACACTCACCCCAGCGCGAGAACTCCCTGGAAGCGATCCGCGAGCTGTTGTGCACCATCCCGTCGGACTACGGCTGGGCCGTCGAGTAGGGCCGAGCGTGAGCCGAGCGTAGGGCGAGCATATAGCCTGCTCAGGGAATCTCCCGAGCGCGATCGACGAGTTGCGTCAATCGGTCACGTCCCTGCGGAGTCAGACCAAGGTCGCGGGTGTCTGACCATTTCGCGACTTCATCTGACGTCTCATCGCACCACTGAATCAGTAACAGCAGAAACTCACCGTAAAGGGCCACCACACGCTCGGTGAGGTGCAGCCGCTGCGGGAACGGGCCGCCGGCGCCGAGCAGTTCCTCACCGAGCGCTACTGAGCTGTCACGCAATTCACGTGCCTGACGCGCGGTCGCCGCAAGTGTGGCAGTCAGGTCATGCAAGTTACCCTGATCGGCCAGCAACAGGCGCAGCAAGGCTTCGACCTCTATGGCGGGCGGGGACGGCTCGGTGCCAAGCCAGTCCTGCAACGCCGCGCGCCCTGCCGGGGTGATGGTGTAGAGCGTGCGTTGCCGGCGTTTGCCCTCCACCAACTCGGCGTTCGCGTGCCCACGCTCAACGAGGCGTTTGAGCTCCGCGTACATGTGTGCCTCCGACCGCGGCCAGAAGAAATGGAGGCTTCGCCGTGCCTGGGCCACAAGTTCATAGGCCGTCCACGGTTGCACACCGAGCAGGCCGAGCAACGCAAACGACGTAGCGGTCGGGCGCGAGGTCATTCCTTGACAATACTCCACTATGGAGTAATCTTCACTCCACATTGGAGTAGATGGGCGGTTGACAATGAATGACACCGGTTACGTCGCACTCACCGATACCACACGAGACGAACTCCGGGACCGAATTGATCTGGCCCGCAATCGTTTTGATCAGCTGGTCCGGGTCGCCGACCCGCAGGCGCGACCACCTGGCTCGCGCTGGACCGTGCAGCAGGTGGCGGCTCACGTGCTGACCATCGCCAACCGCTACCACGAAGTCGCGCAGGGACGGATGTACCGTCCCGCCGACACCCCCGACGGGGTGGCCGCACTCAACCAGGCCGAGCTTGAAGCGGCACTGGGACCGGTGCCCGACCTGGCCGATCAACTCCGGGCGCTCGCCGCGGACATCGACGGCTACTTTGACACGCTCACCGATGACTGCCCCACAATTCCATTTCACGGTGGCGGGTTCATCGGCGGCTTTACGGCGCAGACGAATTGGCTGGGCGAGCTGCTGTTGCACGGGGAGGACATCGCGCGGGCGGTCAAGGCGCCCTGGGATCTCGATGAACGTGACATGCTGCTCATCGCGCGCGGGCTGATGCAGATTGCCCCCATTTTTCTGCGGTCCGAAGTACCTCTGAGCACCGATGTCTCTGTGGCGCTGCAAGTGCGCGGGGCGCGGCCGTATCTGATGCATATCCACCACGGCACAGCCGAATTACGCGAGCGTCGACTCGACGATCGCCCGGACGCGGTGCTACGCACGCCGGCCTCGACGCTCGCCCAACTGCTCTACCAACGCATCGGGCCGTTCACCGCGACCCGTCGCGGACTGCGCATCGTGGGCGGGCGGCGGCCGTGGCTGGCCCTCAAGTTGCAGTCCTACTTCTTACCGGCATGAAAGGCGGCTTCCGACGATGAACGAGATTTACCAGCTGTATCTCCGGGTGACGCAACGGATTGGCCACTACCGCTGGTTCGCGGTGTTCATGAAACACATTGGCACGCCGATAGACCGGGCTTTGATCCGCGCGAGCCGGGGCCGGCTGTCGATAAGTGGCCCCCAGCTGCCGACCATGCTGCTCACGACGCGCGGGCGTCAGGAGCGCCAAGGAGCGAACGGTTCCGCTGCACTATGTCCGCGACGGCAAGAACCTGGTTGCCGCATGCGAAAACTTCGGCTTGGAGACAGCATCCAGTTGGCCGAAGAACCTGCTGGCCGACCCGAAGGTGCGTGTCGAGATCGGCGGCTCCGCCGCAACGTATCTCGGCCGGCAAGCCACTGAAGACGAGGTCGGCCGCAACATGCCGAGGCTCATCGAGATGTGGCCGGCGCATGACACCTACCTCAGGCGCAGCGGCTCACGCCAGGTGTTCGTGTTCGAACCCGCGCCGGCCTGAATCGCCAGCACTAAGTGGCGGGCTCCTCTTCAGCCAGCGTCTCCGCCAGGTGATCGGCCAACGCCCGCCCCGTGTTGTGGGTGGCGATCACCTTCGGGCTCAACCGGATTCCGGTCTCGGTCTCGATGTGGGTACGCATCTCGAGCATGCCGAGCGAGTCCATGCCGTACTCGACGAAGGGGCGGTCGGCGTCCACGGCGCGGCGCAGGATCACACCCACCTGCTCGGTGATCAGACGCCGCAGCCGCGCGGCCCACTCCGCACGCGGTAGCGCCATCAGCTCGGTGCGGAACTTGCTTGGGCCCCTTGTGCTCTGCCCACTGGACTTGAACATCTCACCGAACGGGCTGCGCCGGACCACGTCGTCCAGCCAGGGAGCGCCGATGATCGGAATGTAACCGGTGTAGGCGCGGCCATACCGCAGCAGCCGCTCAAACGCGTACGCGCCTTCGTCGGGCATGATCATCAGCTGGCCGCCTTCGGCCAGGAAGGTGGCGCGGCCGACCTCTGCCCAGGCGCCCCAGGCGATCGTGGTGACCGGCAGGCCCTGCGCGTGGCGCCAGTGCGAGAACGCGTCCAACCAGCTGTTGGCCGCGGCATAAGCACCCTGGCCGGGCGAGCCCAGCAACGCGGCGCCCGAGGAGAACAGGCAGAACCAGTCCAGCGGCTGCCCGAGGGTCGCTTCGTGCAGACTCCAGGTTCCGAAAACCTTTGGCGCCCAGTCTCTATCGATGATCTCGTCGGTGATGTTGGTCAGCGTCGCGTCTTCCACCACCGCCGCCGAGTGCAGCACGCCGCGCAACGGAAGCCCGGTGGCGGTCGCCGCCTGCACCAGGCGCTTGGCGGTGTCGCCTTCGGCGATGTTGCCCAGTTCCACCACGACGTCGGTCCCCGCCTTGCGCAGCCGCTCGATCATCTGGCGCGCCTTGGGGTTCGGCTGCGATCGCGCGGTCAGCACCAGCCGGCCGCAACCCGCTTCCCGTTCTGCCAACTTCGACGCGAAGAACAGACCGAGGCCGCCCACGCCACCGGTGATGATGTAGGCGCCGTCGCGGCGGAACACCGGAGCCTGCTCCGGCGGCACCACCACGCTGGTGCGCCCGGTGCGGGGCATGTCCAGCAGCAGCTTGCCGGTGTGCTCGGCGTTGCTCATCGCCCGCACCGCGTTCGCGGCCTCAGCCAACGGGTAGTGCGTGGTCTGCGGTGCGACCAGCACACCGTCCGCGGTGAGCCGGAATACCGTTTCGAGCAACTCGCGGACCCGTTCGGGCTGCAGCACCGACATCAGCGCCAGGTCCAGGTAGTAGAACGTCAGGCCGCGGCGGAACGGGTAGAGCCCCAGCCGGGTGTTGCCGTACACGTCGGCCTTGCCGATCTCGACGAACCGCCCGCCGAAGGCCAACAGCTCCAGTCCGGCCCGCTGTGCCGCGCCGGTCAGTGAGTTCAGCACGATGTCCACGCCGTAGCCGTCGGTGTCGCGCCGGATCTGCTCGGCGAACTCCACACTGCGCGAGTCGTAGACATGCTCAATACCCATGTCGCGCAACATCTGCCGCTTGGCATCATTGCCGGCAGTCGCGAAGATCTCCGCCCCGGCGTGGCGCGCGATGGCGATAGCCGCCTGCCCCACGCCACCGGTCGCGGAGTGGATCAGCACCTTGTCGCCGGCCTTGATACCCGCCAGGTCGTGCAGCCCGTACCAGGCGGTGGCGTTCGCGGTCGCGGACGCGATCGCCTGCTCGTCGCTCAGCCCCGACGGAAGTGTGATCGCGAGGTTCGCATTGCACGTCAGGTACGTGCGCCAGCAGCCGCCTTCGGAGAAGCCGGCCACGCGGTCACCGACCCGGTGGTCGAGCGACACCCTCCCCCACGGCGGTGACCACACCCACGAAGTCCATACCGGGCTGCGGTTCGCGGTCGTCGACGACGGGGAACTTGCCGAAGGCGATGAGCACATCGGCGAAGTTGATGGTGGACATGGCGACCGCGACCTCGATCTGCCCGGGCCCGGGCGGAACACGGTCGCACGCAGCAAGTTCCAGCGATTGCAGATCACCCGGCGCGCGGACCTGCAAGCGCATGCCGTCGGTCTCGTGGTCGATGACGGCGGTTTTGCGGTCCTCGTGCGCCAGCGGAGCCGGGCACAGGCGCGCCGTGTACCAGTCGCCGTTGCGCCACGCGGTCTCGTCCTCCGGCGATCCACTCAGCAGTTGCTGGGCCACCTGCTCGCCCAGGGTGTGCTCGTCCACGTCAATCTGCGTGGTGCGCAACAGCTGGTGTTCGCTGCCGATCACCCGCAGCAGACCACGCAGCCCGGCCTGCTCCAGGTTGAGCTCGTCCCCGGCGCGAACCCATTGGGCCTGTCGGGTCACGACGAACAGCCGGGGCAGCTCCCCCTTCAGCTCGGGCAGCTCGCGGACGATGCGTACCAGGTGACGCACCTGCTCGCGCCCCTGCAGCAGTCCGCCGTCAGCCGGCGCATTTCCGATTGGGCCACAAAGGATTACCACACCATGGAAGGACCGGCCGTGCAGCTGAGCACGCAGCCCTTCCAGGTTGGCCGCGGATTCCAGTGCGGAGTCGAGTGGCAGCGGCAGGTTGAAGCATTCTGCGCCTTGGGATTTCAGCGCGTCGGTCAGTGTGGTGACCAGCAACTGCGGGCTTTCCAGGGCGTCGGAGGTGTCGATCAGCAGCCACGATCCGACCTCGTCGGCATCGACGTCGGGCAGCGTTCGCTGTTGCCATTCGCAGCTCAGCAGCCGCTCGTTGAGGATCCGGTCGCGCTCGCCGCTCTCGGTGGTCCCGGTGCCCATCCGCAGCCCGCGCACCGCCAGCAGGACGTTGCCGTGCTCGTCGAGCACGTCGAGATCGGCCTCACCGCCCGTCGCGTCGGCGCGCGTCACCCGCCCGTAGCAATAGTGGGCGTTGCGCAGCGGTCCGTACACGCGCAGCCGGCTCACACCCAAGGGCAACAGCAAACCGCCACCGTTGGCCGTTCGTCGACGCCCGGCGGCGACGGACTGGAAGCAGGCATCGAGCAACGCCGGGTGCACGTGGTAGGCGGCGTGCTGGAAACGGATCGAGGCGGGCAGCGCCACCTCGGCCAGCACGGTGTTGCCGCCGGACTCCGCGGTGTGCGCGGCGGCCAGGCCGCTGAACGCAGGTCCGTGCTGGACGCCGCGTTCGACGAGCGACTGGCGTAGTTCGGAGCCCTTCACGCTGTGCGGATGCGCGGCCAGCAGGGCCGCGACGTCGTACGCGGGCGGTGCGGACTCGTCCTCGACGGTGCGCAACCAGGCGGTGGCATGGCGCGTGCTTTCACCGTCCACCACGGATTCCACCACGAATTCGACGACTCCGGGCGCTTGTACGGACGCGACGGCATCGATCGGAGTCTTGTCGTCCAGCAACAACATCTGCTCGAAGGCGATGTCGCGGGCTTCCCAACAAGTTGCGGGGGCTTCGCCGAAGATTTCCGTCGCGGCCGCCAACGCCATCTCGCAGTACGCGGCACCGGGAAGGGCGGCGACATTGTGCACCCGGTGGTCGTCGAGCCATGGCAGTGTCGCGGTGCCGACATCGGTCTGCCATACGTGCCGCTCCGGCTCTTCGACCAGCCGCACATGCGAGCCGAGCAGTGGGTGCACGGTGACGGTGCAGGCCCCCTGCACCTTGCCGTCCGTTGCCTCGGCGTCGATGAACAGGTGCCGGTGGCTCCACGCCGGCAGCGGCGCATCCACCAGCTGACCGGCGGGGTACAGCACCGAGAAGTCGATCGCGGCGCCCACGCCGTGCAGATCCGTCAGGAACCCGCGCAGTCCGTGCGGCAGTGGCTGATCACGTCGGATGGCGGCCAGCGACCTGACCGTCATATCGAGGCTGCGGGCGTTCTGGTCGACGGCATGGGTCAGCAGCGGATGCGGGGACAGCTCGGCGAAGATGCGGAAGCCGTCGTCCAGCGCAGCCTGGATTGCCGCCGCGAATTGCACGGTGTTGCGCAGGTTGTCCACCCAGTAGCCGGCGTCGCACACGGGCCGCTCGCGGGGGTCGAACAGGGTCGCCGAGTAGTACGGAATCTTGGGCGCCATCGGCTCGAGATCAGCCAGCGCCGCTTCCAGGTCGTCGAGTATCGGGTCGACCTGAGGCGAGTGGGATGCCACGTCGACGGCCACCTCGCGCGCCATCACATCGCGCTGCTCCCAGCGCGCGACGAGTTCGCGCACCTGCTCGCCCGCGCCGCCGATCACCGTGGACTGCGGCGAGGCCATCACCGCCACCGCGACATCACTGATACCGCGGGCCATCAGTTCCGAAATCACTTGCTTGGCAGGCAATTCCACCGACGCCATGGCACCCGAACCCGCGATTCCGGCCATCAACTTCGAGCGGCGGCAGATGACCCGCGCCCCGTCTTCGGCTGACAGCGCGCCGGCGACGACGGCGGCAGCGGTTTCGCCCATCGAGTGCCCGACGACCGCACCCGGCCGCACGCCGTAGGTCTGCTCCATGGTGGCCGCGAGCGCGACCTGAATGGCGAAAATGGTCGGCTGCACCTTGTCAATGCCGGTCACGGTCTGCGGCGCCGTCATCGCCTCGGTCACCGAGAATCCGGATTCGGCGGCGATCAGCGGCTCCAGTTCGGCGATGGTGGCGGCGAACACCGGTTCGCCCGCGAGTAGGTCGGCGCCCATCGCCGCCCATTGCGAGCCCTGACCGGAGAACACCCATACCGGTCCCCGGCCGGCGTGTGTCACCAGCGCGGCCTCGTACGGGGCGTCCCCGTCGGCCACCTCGCGCAACCCCTCGGCAAGCTCTGCCAGACCGTCGGCCACCACCATGGTGCGCACCGGACGGTGCGCGCGCCGGCGCGCCAGCGTGTAGCCGAGATCGGCTGGCGTCACGGAGTCCTGGTGTTCGTCCACCCACTCGGCGAGCCGGCGCGCGGTCTGCCGCAGCCCGTCGGCCGAGGACGACGACAACGCGAAAACCAACGGGCCCGCCGCACTCTGCGGGGCCGGCCCGGGCGCCGGCGCGGGGGCCTCCTCGAGGATGGCGTGCACGTTGGTGCCCGACATCCCGAACGACGACACGCCCATCCGCCTGGGCTGCTGGGACGTGTTATCGGGCCATGGCGTAATCTCTTGCGGCACAATGATTCCGGAGTCGAATCCGACGAGTTCTTCCGGCAGCTCGGTGAAGTGCAGAATCTTGGGGACCACCCCGTGCCGCAGCGACAGAATCGCCTTGATCAGGCCGACCGCGCCCGCCGCAGATTCGCTGTGGCCCATGTTGCTCTTCACCGATCCCAGCGCACAGCGGTGACCATCGCTGCCGTAGACCCGGGTCAGGCTGCGGTACTCGATCGGGTCGCCGACCGGGGTGCCGGTGCCGTGCGTCTCCACCGCGCCGACGCTGTCGGCTTGCACGCCCGCCGCCGCCAGCGCCGCACGGTAGACGGCGACCTGCGCGTCCTCCGAGGGCATCATGATCGTCTCGGACCGGCCGTCCTGATTGGCGGCGGTGCCCCGAATCACCGCGAGGATCCGGTCACCGTCGGCCAGCGCGTCCGGCAGGCGCTTGAGCAGCACCACCGCGCAGCCCTCGGAGCGCACGAATCCGTCCGCCGCGGCGTCGAAACTGTGGCAACGACCGGTCGGCGAAAGCATGCCCTGTCCGGACGTCGCCACGCTTCCCTCCGGCTCCAGCAGCAAGGCGCATCCGCCGGCCAACGCGAGGTCGCTCTCACCTTCGTGCAGGCTGCGGCAGGCCAGGTGCACGGCCATCAGACCCGACGAGCACGCGGTATCGAACGTCATCGCCGGACCGTGCAGGCCCAGCGCGTGGGAGATCCGCCCGGATGCCACGCTGTTGTTCACGCCGGTAACCGTGTATGGGCTGGTCACGCTGCCGGCACCCTTGGTGAGAAGCAGGTAGTCCTCGTGCGTCAGCCCGGTGAAGACCGCCGTCGAGGACCCGGCCAACGACGCCGGATCCAGACCGGCCTGCTCGATCGCCTCCCACGCGGCCTCCAGCAAGAACCGGTGCTGCGGATCGATCGCGATGGCCTCCCGCTCGTTGATCCCGAAGAAATCGGCATCGAAGCCGGCCACGTCGTCGACGAAGCCACCCCACCGCGACACCGTTCGACCGGGGACACCCGGTTCGGGGTCGTAATAGGCGTCGGCGTCCCAGCGGTCCGGCGGGATTTCGGTGACCAGATCGTCGCCGCGTAACACGGACTCCCAGAGTTTGTCGGGCGAGTCGATTCCACCGGGCAGCCGACATCCCATTCCGATCACCGCGATGGGGGTGACACGTGTTTGCATCGGTCTACCAACCTCGTCTCAGCTCAACCGGCGCGGCCCGACGCAGCACCGGGTAGGGGTACGGGGCAACGGATTAGTGCAGCACCGGTCTGGCAAACCCCCAAAGCCGGGCTGACGGGACCTCGACACCGTCTTGAACGCCGAGCTTAGACGCCCCGGCGGGTGTCGGGTGCCGAAACGAAGCTAATTCTCAGCTCCTCACCAGGGTTCGGCCGCGCGACCAGCGACGATGCAACTCCGCCCGGCCTCGGCAGAACCGCCCACCATTACGGTTCTGTGTCTGCGCACCCAGCGACGCCGGTAACGTCATGCCCATGAATGCGCGTTCCCTCCCCAATGTGCTGCGCACGTGGGCCCGTATCCAGCCGAACGACCCGGCGTTCACGTACATCGATTACGACAAGGACTGGAACGGCGTCCCGCACACCCTGACGTGGTCACAGCTGTATCGGCGATCGAGCAACGTGGCAAAAGAGCTGAGTAATTGCGCGTCGCCGGGCGATCGCGCGGTGATCCTGGCTCCACAGGGACTCGACTACATCGTCTCCTTTCCTCGGCGCGATCCAGGCCGGGCTCATCGCGGTTCCACTCTCGGTACCACAGGGCGGCGCCAGCGACGAACGGGTCGATTCGGTGCTGCGCGATTCTTCGCCCACCGCTGTGCTCACGACATCGGCAGTGATAGGCGACGTCGCCCGGCGTGTACGCGGCCCAGCCCGGTGCATTCGCCCCCTCGGTCGTCGAGGTTGATCTGCTGGATCTGGATGCCCGTACCAGATCTGGCACCGGAGACGAAAGCCTTCCAGCCGACCGCATATCTGCAATACACCTCCGGATCGACCCGCGAGCCGGCCGGCGTCGTCATTACCCACGACAATCTCCGGATAAATTTCGAACAGCTGATGGCCGGCTATTTTGCCGCGGACGACGGGGGGGTTCCACCAGCAGACGTCACCATTGTGTCGTGGCTGCCCTTCTACCACGACATGGGTTTGGTCGGGGCAATCTGTACGCCGATTCTGGCGGGATTCTCCGCGGTGGTCACCAGTCCGGTGGCGTTCCTGCAGCGGCCGGCGCGGTGGATGCACATGCTGGCCGACAATTCGCGATCGTTTTCGGCAGCACCGAATTTCGCCTATGAACTGGCGGCACGCAAAATTTCGGACGACGACATGGCCGGGCACGATCTCGGCGATGTGCACACCATCCTCAGCGGCAGCGAACGGGTACAGCCGGCTGCGCTCAAACGCTTCGCCGACCGTTTTGCCGCTTCAATCTCGACCACAAGGTGATCCGCCCTCGTACGGGCTCGCGGAATCGACGGTGTACGTGGCGACCGGTAACCCGAGCCAGCCCTCCGGAACTCGTCGAATTCGACTCGGCGAAACTGGCCACCGGCCAAGCGGTCCGGTGCCCGAGCCGGCAGCGGTACGCCACTGGTCAGCTACCTCATCCCGCAAGGACCGACCGTGCGGATCGTCGATCCGGAGACCTGTACCGAGTGTCCGGAAGGGACCGTCGGTGAGATCTGGGTGCACGGCGACAACGTCGCTACCGGCTATTGGCAGAGACCTGAGGAGAGTGAGATCACTTTCGGCGCAAAGCTCCTCACCCCTGCTGATGGCACACCCGAAGGTCCCTGGCTGAGAACCGGAGACTCCGGGTTCTTCTCGGACGGCAAGATGTTCATCATCGCCCGCATCAAGGACCTGCTGATCGTGTACGGGCGCAACCACTCTCCCGACGACATCGAGGCGACGATCCAGCAGATCACCCATGGGCGGTGCGCGGCGATTGCAGTTCCCGAGCGACCGCAGCACCGAAAAGCTGGTCGCCATCATCGAACTCAAGAAAACGCGACGGCTCGCACGAGGACGTGGAGAGGCTGGCGTCCTCAAGCGTGAAGTCAACTCGGCCTTGTCGAATTCGCACGGTCTGAGCGCAGCAGATCTGGTTCTGGTATCACCTGGCTCGATTCCGATCACCACCAGCGGCAAGGTCCGGCGAGCAGCCTGCGTGGAACAGTATCGGCAGGATCAATTCGCCCGATTGGACGCTTAGCCACATCGTGTCCCGGCTTGCCAAGCTTCTCGTCGTCACGGCCTGGATTGCGTTGGCGGTGGCCGCCAACGCGCTCCTCGCACTGACACCGTCGCAGCCGCGCGATACCGGGTCGACGTTGCTGCCGCAGGACACCGGCGCCGCGAACAACCGCATCGCCCAAGCGTTTCCGGGCACCGGCACCGACGCGATCGCCTACCTGGTGCTGGACGGCCGCGACCCGCTGGGCGACGCCGACCGGCCGTACTACGACGACGCCGTCCGTGCACTGCGCGCCGACACCGCACACGTGGGATCCGTCCTGGACTGGTGGTCGGACCCGCTGATGGCCCCGTTGGGGACCAGCCCCGACGGACGATCCGGCACCGCGGTGGTCTGGCTGCGCGGCGAGGCCGGCACCGCCAAGGCCGCTGAATCGCTCGATGCGGCGCGATCGGTGGTGCGCAAACTACCGCCGAGCGCTGGACTGCGCGCCCGCATCACCGCCCCGGCCGCCGTGCGCGACACTCCCCTGCGGTTGGCGCCCTGGCAGGCGGCCGTGATCGTGGCCGCGGCGGCAGTGATCGCCGCCCTGTTCCTGCTGCGACTGGGACTGTCGTCGGTCGGAATCCTGGCGTTGACCGCCGGGCTGTCCCTCGCGGTGGCCTGGCCGCTGGCGGCGCTGTTCGGGCTGTTCTCCTGGACTTTGGCGGCGGTGCTGATGATCGGGGTGATCGCCGCGTCAGCACTGCTGCTCACTGCGCAGGAGCGGCGCGGCTACCGCGCGATGCTGCCCCGCGTTGACTCTGCCCGGCGCAGGTGTCGTGGCGCTCACCGCCCCATTGCTGCTCGCCCGCACGCCGGGGGTACACGCCGTCGGCCTGGCCGCGCTGGGTGTCGTTGTCGCACTTGGTGCTTCGTTGACCTTGCTGCCGGCGTTGTTCGGGAGGGTCGAGGCCGCGGGGCGGCCCGGCGGTTCGTGGGAACTCCCGCAGTCGGTGCGACGTACGGTCCGCAGTCCTGCCGTCGTCGTCGCGCTGGTCGCGGGCATCTGCGCGCTGCCCGTCCTCGGAATGCACTGGGGCATCGGCGACGCCCCGGCCCGGATCGGCAGCACGCATTTCATCCCGAGCAACCGCCTGCCCGATGTCGTCATGGTCAAATCCACCCACGACCTGCGCGACCCGGCCGGGCTCATCGCCCTAGATGCGGTCAGCCGCCGCCTGATGGAGATTCCCGGCGTCCGCAAGGTGCAGTCGGCGGCCTGGCCGGGCGGGGTTCCGTGGACGGACGCCTCGCTGAGTTCGGCCGCGGGCAGGCTCAGCGATCAACTCGATCGTCAGGCGGCCACGTTCGTGCCGCAGGTGACCGCGATCAAGACATTGGGTTCGGTGCTGGACCAGGTGTCCGGCTCGGTCAACGAACTCGAATCGAGCGTGAGCGCAGGCGTCGGCGGGCTCGCCCAGCTACAACAGGCCATCAACTCGGTGGTGTCCGGTACCCGCAACATCAAGGACACCGCCGCTGAGGTGTCCGGATACCTGGACCCGGTGCGCGGCTGGATGGGCGGCGTCCAGGATTGCGCCGCCGATGTGCTGTGCTCGGCCGCGCGGAAAGCGATCGACCCCTTCGACCGGGTGATCGCCGACGTCACCGTGCTTTCCGACGGCGCGACCCGACTGGCGGCCGGTTCGGCCCGCACTACCAGCGCCCTGGCCGGGACGCCGCGCGCGGTGGCCCAGATGCGGTCGGCGCTCGATCAAATGCGCTCGTTCGTGCCCAGCCTGCAGACGACCATCGAGAGCACCATCCCGCAGGTCGTCCAACTGTCGGCGTTCCTGAAGAACCTCAGCATCGACTTCGCCGACACCGGCGAGGGTGGGTTCTACCTGCCACGTAAAGCGCTGGCCGACCCGTCGTACCAACACGTACGTCAGACGATGTTTTCCGCCGACGGAACCGCCGCCCGGTTGTTGGTGTATTCCGACCAGACCCGCGTGGACCTGGCTGCGGCATCCCGCTCAGAGCAGATCGACACCGCCGTCGGCAACACGACCAAGTACGGCAGCCTGGTCGACAGCCAGGTAACAGTGAGCGGGGGCGCACACCTGGCCGCGACCGTCCGGGCTGCGCTCAATCACGACGCGATCCTGCTGGCGGTCACGGTGCTTGCGGTCGCGGCCCTGGTCGGCATGTGGCGCGGCGCACTCGGCGCTGTGTCGGTCGGGCTGGGGCTGCTGGGTTCCTGGCTCGCCGGCTTGGGCGTCGCCGTCGTGGTGTGGCAGCACCTGCGGCACGGTTCGGTGGACTCGTCGGCGGCCGCGGCGTCATTCGCCGTTCTTGCGGCCTGCGGCGTGCCTTATCTGATCGCCGCGCTGCTACCGGTACGACGCGCCGTCGCGCCGCTCGCAGCGGCGGGCGGGATTTTCGGCGCCGGCTTGATGCTGTTCGGTTCGTCTGTCGCTCTGGCCCAGATGGGCACTGTTGTCCTGGTAGGACTTATCTCGCTGACGGCGATGGCACATGTGTGCCTGCCCGCCGCTGCGCGTTTCAGTCCAGGTTCACCGGTTCGTTCCACTTCGACAACGTGACCTGAACCGACCCGGAGCCCAGGTCGACGCTGGCCCGCACCAGGCGGTGCGAACCGTCCTGTGCGATCCACACGGTTGCCGGCCTCGACTGCCTGGCACCTGGATCGATGATCTTGACCGTCTCGGCCGGCAGGGTTCCGCTGATCTTGTTGGTGTTGACGCCGTCGATCACCTCGGTGCCCTGCGACTGCAGGTTGTTGACACCGTTGAGCAACTTCGCCACACCGTTGGCGGGATCGAGCAATCGGGTGGCCGACAGGTCGGACACGGAGCCGAGGTTGGTCCAGTCGTCGAACAATTTCACCGAGATGGTGTCGTCCTTGATCCGGAACGGGACGTCAGCCTGGCCGTTGTAGGTGCACGAACCCTTCGCTGCGAGCGGGTTGGCCCGGACGTCGACGTCGGCGTTGGTGATGCCGAGCATGCTGTCGACCTGACCGTTGGTCCGGACGGAGAGATGCGCGCTGGTCAATGCCTTGGTGGCGTCCACGGACTGCCGGACGTCGGCCATCAGAGGCGAATCAGTCGTTGTCCCGGTAGCCGGAGGTCCCTCGGATTCCTTTGGGGCAGAAGCGCATCCGGCCAGCCAGAGGAATAGCGAGGCGGTGAGCGCCAGCAGAGCAGCCGTCGCCGCAGGCAACCGGGTGGTGGATTCCATCGTTTCCTCGTCTCAGCTGAACAGGGGTGCGGAGCCTCGCTCTCGGCGCACGAACCGCCAAGCTTAGTGGCCCTGAGCCGACCCGGAATGCGGAAGCTGGCATTCCGTCGGCCGTTATGCTGCCTGAGCGGCGCTGATCAGGTGTTTTCACCGTGCGGCGCGGTGTTGACATATACCCCCATGGGGTATATGTTCCGATACTGACACGAGCGATCGGAGATCTCCATGGCAGACAAAGTGCTAGGTGCCCTCGGACATGCTTTGGCACTGACCGGCTCGATGACGTGGGAGATTCTGTGGGCGCTGATCCTGGGCTTCGCCCTGTCCGCGGTAGTGCAGGCGGTCGTGCGTCGCTCGACGATCGTGGGACTGCTGGGCGACGACCGGCCGCGGACCCTGGCCGTCGCGGCCGGACTCGGCGCGGCGTCGTCCTCGTGCTCGTACGCCGCGGTGGCCCTGGCCAGGTCGCTGTTCCGCAAGGGCGCCAATTTCACCGCCGCCATGGCCTTCGAGATCGGCTCGACCAATCTCGTCGTGGAGTTGGGCATCATCCTGGCCTTGTTGATGGGTTGGCAGTTCACTGCCGCTGAGTTCGTCGGCGGACCGTTGATGATCATCGTCCTGGCCTTGCTGTTCCGATTGTTCGTCCGGCAGCGGTTGATCGACGCCGCCCGCGAGCAGGCCGAAAAAGGCGTGGCCGGCTCCATGGAAGGCCATGCCGCAATGGATATGTCGATCCAGGGCGAGGGTTCATTCTGGCGGCGACTGTTCTCCGGGCCGGGCCTCACATCGGTGTCGCACGTGTTCGTGATGGAGTGGCTGGCAATCCTGCGCGACCTCGTCATCGGTCTGTTCATCGCGGGCGCGATCGCGGCCTGGGTCCCTGAAACCTTTTGGCAGGAATTCTTTTTGACCAACCACCCGACCTGGTCGGTGGTGTGGGGACCAATTGTCGGGCCGTTCGTGGCGATCGTGTCGTTCGTCTGCTCGATCGGCAACGTGCCGCTCGCCGCGGTGTTGTGGAACGGAGGCATCAGCTTCGGCGGGGTGATCGCGTTCATTTTCGCCGACCTGCTGATCCTGCCGATCCTGAACATCTACCGCAAGTACTACGGCACCAGGATGATGCTGACGCTGCTCGCCACGTTCTACGCCGCGATGGTCGTGGCCGGGTACCTGGTCGAATTACTCTTCGGCACAGCGGGTCTCATTCCGAGTCAGCGCAACGCCATGGTCATGTCGTCCGGGATCACCTGGAACTACACCACCTGGCTGAACATCATCTTCCTGGTGATTGCCGCGGTGCTCGTCGCACGGTTCTTCACCTCAGGCGGGATGCCCATGCTGCGCATGATGGGCGGCTCGCCGGATGCCGAACATGAGCACGGTGGGCATGGGGCGGCGTGCCACTGACTGATGTCGGCGCGCTGTTGCCGCGAGCGCGCACAAAATCTGCGGCGACACGCTGGCGGTGTGGCAATTTGTGCACGCTCGGCACCGCACGTTCGCCGTGAGCGAAATGTTCTGTCTTGCATGGCTTCCACGCCTTTCGATGACCAGTTCTTGTCGGTGCCCCTTCGTAGAATTAAGGCATGGCATCGAGCACGCGCGAGGAGATCGTGGAGGTCTTCAACGCGCTCGATGCTGTCACCGACCGGTTGTGTGCGTTGACGTTTGAGGTGTTCACCACGCCGGAGTGGATGCGCGCGTTGGAGCGCTTGGAGGCGGTGGAGCGTCGGTTGCGCACGCCCCAGCACGCGCTGATCAACCACCTGGCCGCCCACGCACCCGAGGAGGAGTTAGGCGGCAAGCTGGGTGGGGCGTTGGCTGACCGGTTGCGGATCACCAAAGCCGAAGCGCACCGGCGCATCGCCGAAGCCGACGACCTCGGCGAGCGGCGCGCGCTCACCGGGGAACCGCTGGCGCCGACATTGACCGCGACCGCCGCCGCCCAACGCGACGGCCTGATCGGCGACAGCCACGTCAAGGTGATCCGCAGCTTCATGTCCCATCTGCCCGCCGCGGTCGACCCGGGCACCCGCGAAGCCGCCGAAGCCGATCTGGCCGGCAAAGCCCGCGACTTTCGCCCCGACCAGGTGGCCACCTACGCCCGCGAAGTCATGGCCCTGTTGCACCCCGACGGCGACTACTCCGACGAAGAACGCGCCCGCAAACGCGGCATCATCTTGGGCAAGCAGGAATACGACGGCATGTCACGCATCAGCGGCATGATCACCCCCGAACTGCGCGCCCTGATCGAAGCGGCGTGGGCCAAACTCGCCGCCCCGGGTGCGTGCAACCCCGAGGACGAGACGCCCGTCGTCGACGGCACACCCGATGAGCGCACCGCCCGCCGCGACACCCGCAGCCAACCCCAACGCAACCACGACGCCCTGGTCGCCGGCATCCGCGCCTTATTCGCCTCCGGGGACCTGGGCACCCACAACGGCCTGCCGGTGTCCATCATCGTCACCACCACGCTGAAGGATCTGGAGGCTGCGGCCGGCAAGGCCCGCACCGGCGGCGGCACCCTGGTGCCGATGTCCCAGCTGATCCGCTGGGCCGCCGACTCCCATCATTACCTGGCGATCTTCGACAAGGCCAAGCCGCTGGCACTGTTCCACACGAAACGCTTCGCCTCGCTGGCGCAGCGAATGATGCTGCTCGCCAAGGAACATGGCTGCACCCGCCCCGGCTGCGACACCCCCGCCTACCACGCCCAGGCCCACCACGTCTCGGGCTGGACGAACACGCACTACACCGACATCCACGACCTCACCCTGGCCTGCGGACCAGACAATCGCCTCGCCGAAAAAGGCTGGATCACCCGCAAAAACGCCAAAGGCCACACCGAATGGCTCCCACCGGCCCATCTCGACTACGGTCAACCGCGCATCAACACCTTCCACCACCCCGAGAAACTGCTCGCACCTGACGACGACGACGAACCATAGCTGCCACAACGCCAACCGCGGCGGTATCGTGGCCTGCGGAGATTTCGCGGCGAAAGGGACCCGGTTGTCAACACCGAAAGAGCCTGGCAACTTTTCGCAGCGGCCGTCCGGTCCGCCACCGGCCGCCGACATCGGACGGTTGTTGCTGCGCTGCCACGATCGGCCGGGAATCATTGCTGCGGTAAGCACCTTTCTCACCCAGGCCGGTGCCAACATCATCTCGCTGGACCAGCATTCCACGGCGCCCGAAGGCGGAACCTTCCTGCAGCGGGCCATTTTTCATCTGCCCGGGCTGACCGCGGCGATCGACGGATTGGAGCGCGAGTTCGCCGATACCGTGGCCGGCAAGTTCGGGATCGACTACCGGTTCACCGAGGCCGCCCGGCCCAAACGGGTAGCCATCATGGCGTCCAAGGATGACCACTGCCTGCTAGACCTGTTGTGGCGCAACCGACGTGGCGAACTGCAGATGTCCATCGCCATGGTGATCGCCAACCACCCCGACCTGGCTGAGCGGGTTCGTCCCTTCGGCGTGCCGTTCGTCCATATTCCCGCAACCCGTGACACGCGCGCCGAGGCCGAGCAACGGCAACTCCAATTACTCAGCGGCAACGTGGATCTGGTGGTGCTGGCCCGCTACATGCAGATTCTGACACCGGAGTTTCTGACAGCCGTCGGGTGTCCGCTGATCAACATCCATCACTCGTTCCTGCCGGCGTTCATCGGTGCGGCACCGTACAAGCGGGCTCGGGAGCGGGGCGTCAAACTCGTCGGCGCCACCGCGCACTACGTCACCGAAATCCTCGATGAGGGGCCGATCATCGAGCAAGACGTGGTACGGGTCAGCCACACCGACACCGTCGAGGATCTGGTGCGCGTCGGCGCTGATGTAGAACGCGCGGTACTGTCGCGCGCGGTGCTCTGGCATTGCCAGGACCGTGTCATCGTGCACGACAATCAGACCATCGTCTTCTGATCTATGCCCTGGCGATGTCCACCGCCGTGTTGCCGAATCGTGCGCCCAGGGCTGCCCATACATCGGCATACTGCCCCGGCGAGTTACGGTAAGCCGCTTGCCCTTTGAGGAACTGGCGCACGAACGGGACGATCACGCGTCTCGGATAACGTTTCCAGCCGGCCTGCGCGCGCATCTCGGCCAGCATGTCGGGCCACGAATGGTGCTGGAATTGCAACACCCGCTGCGCCCCGGCCACATCCATCCAGTCGGCATTGGGATACCACCCGTCGTCACTGTTCGGGTTGCCCGGCCGCCCCTTCGGCGTCAACCCGACCATGCCCTGCGCGGCCGCCATGGCGGACGGTATCTCCCCTTGTCGTAGTAGGTGCGATTCGTCGCCACCGATCAGAAAGATTTCGCCGACAACGTCGCGATGCGCTGGCCGCCGCGAAAGCCGCTGCCACATCGCGGGTGTCGACGGCATGGACACGGCCGTCCGAGGGCAGCGCATTGCCGAAGTACACGATGTCGCGCGATGAAGGGCATGGCATGCGGGTCGATGCTCAGCACGCCGCCCAGCCGCAACACCACCCAGTCCAGATGCGACGATCGCACGAGTTCCTCGGCTTCGAGCTTGTGTCCCCCGTACAGCTCGCATGGCCGAAACGGCGTGTCCAACCCCACCAACTCGGGGTGCCGATAGGGGTTCCGCGAGCCGTATATCGCGGTGCTGGACGCATGCAGGAAGCGTGGCGGCTTCGGTTGATCCTCGGCGGCGCAGACCAACGAAGCGGTGGCGCCGACATTCAGCTTGCGGGAAAATGCTGCGTCGCGGTACACCAACGGCGGGATCACGGCCGCCAGGTGAACGATCACGTCCGGCGACGCCTCCGCGACCAAAGACCGCACCTGAGCGGCGTCGGTCAGGTCGGTCCATCGGGTTTCTACCAGTGGTGGCAATACTTCGTAGGCTTTGCGATGCGCCGTCGCGATCACCCGCCACCCGTCGGCCGCGAATCGTCTGACCGTCTCAGTTCCAACCAGACCGAAAGCACCGGTAATCAGCACGGTTCCCGACATGGCAGTCCTCGATCCCGTCAAGCAACTCTGCGCAGGACCGTAACTCAATCGGTTACCGGTGCGCTATACCGCGCCCCTATACCGCGCGAAGCCCGAATGCGAAGATCGGGTCGTGCAGGGTTACGACATCATCGGTGACATCCATGGTTGCGCTTCCGCCCTGCAGACCCTGCTGGCTGAACTCGGCTATCAGCATCGGGCCGGCACCCTTCGGCATCCGGAGCGGCGCGCAATCTTCGTCGGCGATCTGGTGGACCGCGGCAGTGAGCAACTGCGTGCCCTCGAGATCGTCAAGAGCATGGTCGACGGTGGCAGCGCCCAAATCGTCATGGGCAACCACGAATTCAATGCAATCGGCTACGCGACCGAGTATCCGGCGGGCAGCGGGCGTCATCTGCGGGCACACAGCGATAAGAACAACCGACAGCATCATCAGTTCCTCGATCAGCTCACCCACGACCAGCGCGCCCACTACGTGGAGTGGTTCAAGACGCTCCCGCTTTGGCTGGACCTTGATGACCTTCGCGTGGTGCATGCATGCTGGCACGACGATTCGATGAAATAGTGTTGAACGTCAGTTAGGTTCGAATCGATTCAACACGCTGGACGAGTTCGTCGACGCCTCCACCAAGGGCCACGAGCTCTACGAAGCCGTCGAAGTGCTGCTCAAAGGCCCCGAAATCAGCCTGGCGGCTCATGAGCTACCGCCGTTCAAAGATAAGGACAATCACCTACGCGGCTCGGCCAGAATCCGCTGGTGGAACGACAGCGCCCGCACACTGCGCCAAATCGCCGAAATGGCAGATCAGTTTCACGACTCTAGGATGGCGCTCCATATCCCCCGTTGCCCGCCATCGAGGTCAGTCCGAGGACCGCTCATACGCCTACACCGATACTGTGCCGGTGTTCTTCGGCCACTACTGGCGCGAGGGGCTCCCCGCAACCCATCGCGCGACTGGACTGACCACTGCGCATGTGTGGACTTCAGCGTGGCGAAGGGCGGAAAGTTGACCGCTTATCGCTGGTCCGGCGAAACCAGGATCCGTACCGAGAACTATTGGCAGTCCGGCGGCTAACCGTTGCGGCGGGCGATCCGTTCGCGCAGGCGGCGGTTGACGGGTTCGGGCAGCAGCTCGGTCACGTCACCGCCCAGCATCGCGACTTCTTTCGCCAGCGACGACGAGACGAAAGAATAACGCGGGGCGGTCGCCACGAAGAACGTATCGACTCCGGCCACGTGCTTGTTCATCTGCGCCATCTGCAGCTCGTATTCGAAATCGGTGCCGGTGCGCAGACCCTTCACGATCGCGGTCATTCCCTGGGAGCGAACGAAGTCGACCACCAGGCCTTGGCCGGATTCCACCCGCAGGTTGGGCAGGTGAGTCGTCGACTCCTCGATCATCGCGATCCGCTCGTCCAGCTCGAACATGCCCTTCTTGGCCGGGTTGAACAGGATCGCGACCACCACCTCGTCGAACTGGGCCGCGGCGCGTTCGAAGACGTCGATATGGCCCAACGTGACCGGATCGAAGGAACCGGGGCATACCGCGCCGCTCATGAGACGCGCCGGCGACGATATGGCGCGCAGCGACTGAATCGATGACGAGGAGCGGCGCCCATAGGGGATGACGCTAGCAGGCGGCTCATTCACGTTCGGCCAGCTCCAAACGAGTGTCGCCGTAAACCCGCTCGGGCCACGCCGACCAGCCCTCCGGCCAGGTCAACGGCGCGCTCGCAACACCGCGCTCCACCACCGCGACCGACCCCTCCCGCACCCAGCCGTGCGCAACCAACGCAGCCAGAACGGCATTGAGGTCGCCGGTTTCGGTGTCATAAGGCGGGTCCGCGAGCACCAGATCAACCGGTGACGACGCCCCGGCCGCCAGGACGGCGGCCACCGCGCCGCGCCGGACCGTCGCGCCGGGCAGACCCACAGCGGTGATGTTGCGCGCCAGAACCGCGGCGGTGCGCTGGTCGGACTCGACGAACAGCGCCGACGCGGCTCCGCGCGACAGCGCCTCCAACCCCAGCGCACCGGAACCCGCATAGAGATCGAGTACCGCCGAGCCGGTCAGGTCCAGTCGCGCCGTCAAGATGTTGAACAGCGACTCGCGCACCCGATCGGTGGTCGGCCTGGTCCCCCGCGGCGGAACCGTGAGCCGCCGCCCCCGGCGAGCGCCACCGATGATTGCGCGGTCAGTTCAGCACCACCAGCAGGTCCCCGCCTTCCACCTGGGCGGTGCTCGACACGGCGACGCGCTCCACGGTGCCCTCGCTGGGCGCGGTGATCGGGGCTTCCATCTTCATCGCCTCGATGGTGGCAATGGTCTGCCCGGCGCTCACCCGTTCGCCGTCGGCCACGCTCACGGTGACCACGCCGGCGAACGGGGCCGCAACATGATTCGGGTTGCCGCGGTCGGCTTTCTCGGCGGCCGGCACCGCGCTGGCGATGCTGCGGTCGCGCACCAGCACCGGCCGAAGTTGGCCGTTGATGATGCACATGACGGTACGCATACCGCGCTCGTCGGGTTCGGAGATCGCCTCCAGCCCGATCAACAGTTCCACGCCGCGCTCCAGTTTCACCCGGTGCTCTTCGCCTTGGCGCAGGCCGTAGAAGAACTGGTTGGCCGACAACTGCGAGGTGTCGCCGTAGATGTCCCGGTGATCCTCGAATTCCTTTGTCGGGCCGGGGAATAGCAGCCGGTTCAACGTTGCCTGACGTTTCGGTCCGGGTGCCGACAGCGCGTTCTCGTCGTCGGTGGTCAGACCGGGGCCGGCTTGGCCGGCGCACGACCGGCCAGCGCCGCCTCGCGCAGCGGCTCCGGCCACCCGCCGGGCGGATCGCCCAGCTCACCGCGCAGGAAACCCAGAACCGAGTCGGGGATGTCGAAACGCGCTGGATCCGAGGCGAATTCGTCGGCGCTGAGCCCGGAACCGACCAGTGCCAACGCCAGATCGCCGACCACCTTCGACGACGGGGTCACCTTGATCAGCCGTCCCAGCACCCGGTCGGCCCCCGCGTACGCCTCTTCGATCTCCTCGAATCGGTCACCGAGCCCCAACGCGATCGCCTGCTGGCGCAGGTTCGACAACTGGCCGCCCGGAATCTCGTGGTGGTAGACCCGTCCGGTCGGACCGGGGAGCCCAGACTCGAAGGGCGCGTATACCTTTCGCAGCCCCTCCCAATACGGCTCCAGCGCGCAGACCGCCGCCAACGACAAGCCGGTGTCATAGTCGGTGTGCGCGGCCGCAGCCACGATCGAACTCAACGCGGGCTGGCTGGTGGTGCCCGCCATCGGCGCCGCCGCTCCGTCGACCGCGTCAGCCCCCGCCTGCCAGGCCGCCACATAACTGCCCAGCTGGCCTCCCGGCGTGTCGTGGGTGTGCACGTGCACGGGCAGATCGAAACGACTGCGCAGTGCGCTGACCAGCGTGTGGGCGGCGGGCGCCCGTAACAACCCGGCCATGTCTTTGATGGCCAGTACGTGCGCACCGGCCTTCACGATGCCTTCGGCCAACCGCAGGTAGTAGTCGAGGGTGTACAGCCGCTCCCCCGGATCGGAGAGATCGCCGGTATAGCACATCGCGACTTCGGCTATCGCAGAACCGGTTTCGCGCACCGCGTCGATGGCCGGGCGCATCGAGTCGAGATTGTTGAGCGCGTCGAAGATCCGGAAGATGTCGATACCGGTAGCCGTCGCCTCCTCGATGAACGCCGACGTGACGATCTCCGGATACGGCGTGTATCCCACGGTGTTTCGGCCCCGCAACAGCATCTGCAGGCAGATGTTGGGGATCGACTCGCGCAGGGCGGCCAGCCGCTCCCACGGGTCTTCTTTGAGGAAACGCAGCGCCACGTCGTACGTCGCACCGCCCCAGCACTCCACCGACAGCAGCTGCGGCGTGGTCCGCGCGAGATACGGCGCCACCATCAGCAATCCGCTGGTGCGCACCCGGGTCGCCAGCAGCGACTGATGCGCGTCGCGGAAGGTCGTGTCGGTCACGCCGACGGCCGGCGACTCCCGCAGCCAGCGCGCGAAACCCTCCGGGCCGAGCTCGGCCAGCCGTTGCTTGGAACCGGCCGGCGGCGGCGCCTCCCGGTCGATGTGGGGCAGCTTGTCCTGCGGGTACACCTTTGACGGCCGGGTGCCGTGCGGCTTGTTGACGGTGACATCGGCCAGGTAGTTGAGGATCTTGGTGCCGCGGTCCGCCGAGGTGCGCGCGGTCAGCAGATGCGGGCGGTCGTCGATGAAGGAGGTGGTGACGCGGCCGGCCTGGAAGTCCGGGTCGTCCAGAACCGCTTGCAGGAAGGGAATATTCGTCGATACCCCGCGAATCCGGAACTCCGCCATGGCGCGGCGCGCCCGGTTGACCGCGGTCTGGAAATCCCGGCCCCGGCAGGTCAGCTTGACCAACATGGAGTCGAAGTGCGCGCTGATCTCGGCGCCCAGGTTGGTGCTGCCGTCCAGCCGGATGCCGGCACCACCCGGCGTGCGCAGTGCGCTGATCCGTCCGGTGTCGGGGCGGAAACCGTTGGCCGGGTCTTCCGTGGTGATGCGGCACTGCAACGCGGCGCCGTGCGGCCGCACGTCATCCTGCGTCAGGCCGAGGTCCTCGAGCGTCTCGCCGGCGGCGATGCGCAGCTGGCTGGAGACCAGGTCGACGTCGGTGATCTCCTCAGTGACGGTGTGTTCCACCTGAATCCGCGGATTCATCTCGATGAAGACGTAGTCGCCGCTCTCGTCGAGCAGGAACTCGACCGTGCCGGCGCAGCTGTATCCGATGCGGCGGGCGAAGGCAACGGCGTCCCCGCACATCTTCTCCCGTAGCTCCGGCGGACAGGTTCGGCGCCGGCGCCAATTCGATGACCTTCTGATGGCGGCGCTGCACGCTGCAGTCGCGCTCATAGAGGTGGATCACGTTGCCGTGCGTGTCGGCCAGGATCTGCACCTCGATGTGGCGCGGGCGCAGCACGGCTTGTTCCAGGTACACCGCCGGATCCCCGAACGCCGACTCGGCCTCCCGGCTCGCGGCCTCGATCGCCTCGGGCAACGCGGCGCTGTCGGTGACGCGGCGCATCCCGCGGCCGCCGCCACCGGCAACGGCCTTGACGAACAACGGGAATCGCATTCCCTGCGCGGCCAACACCAGTTCGTCCACCGACGACGACGGTGTTGAGGACTTCAGCACCGGCAGCCCCGCTTCCCGGGCTGCAGCGATCGCGCGAGACTTATTGCCGGTCAGCTCAAGCACTTCGGCACCCGGGCCGACGAAGGCGATACCAGCGGCCGCACACGCCGCGGCCAGATCCGGGTTCTCCGAAAGGAATCCGTAACCCGGATAGACGGCGTCCGCCCCGCAGCGGCGGGCCGTGTCGACGATCTCGTCGACAGACAGGTACGCGCGCACCGGGTGCCCGACTTCACCGATCTGATACGACTCGTCAGCCTTCAACCGGTGCAACGAGTTGCGGTCCTCGTAGGAATAGACGGCGACCGTGCCGACGCCCAATTCGTAGGCGGCTCGGAACGCCCGGATCGCGATCTCGCCGCGATTGGCCACCAGCACTTTGGAGATCACCCTTGACCCCTAACTCAGATGAGTGTCGACCAATAGTTCCAGAAGCGGACCAGGATCAAGAGGAAAACCGCGGTAAACCAGAACGTGACAATCGACCATCGCCACCCGAACAGGAACCGCAACGCGGCGCGGTCCTCCAGTGCCGGACGCAACAGGATGGATGCCACCACCACCAGCAGCGTGATGGTGACAGCCCAGACCACCATGCAGTACGGGCACAGCGCCCCGATGCGGTACAGGCTCTGAAAGATCAGCCAGTGCACGAACCCCGCGCCGATCAGCAGGCCGATTGCCATGCCGGCCCAATACCACCGGGGCAGAGGCACTTTCGCCACCGCCAACACTCCGGTGACCACCGCCACGGTGAAACCGGCAATGCCGACCAGCGGATTGGGGAAGCCGAGCAGCGACGCCTGCGAGGTCACCATCACCGAGCCGCACGACACGATCGGGTTGATGTTGCACGACGGCACGTACGAGGCGTTGCGCAGCAGCTCGATCTTTTCCACGGTCAGCGTGATCGAGGCAAGCAGGCCGATCACACCGCCGATCAACACCCACCAGGCGCTCAGCACGGGCACCCACACGCCCGTCGGTTTCAGGTCGCCGGACTCCTCGGCAGCAACGTCGAGTGACACGCGGTCAGGTCTTCGACGCGGCCGAAGCCTCGTCCATGCCCGGAATATTGCCGACGATCTCCCTGATCTTGGCGACCAGCGCTTCGGGCGTCGACGGGTCGTACTCGTCGCCGTTGATCCGGATGGTCGGGGTGGCGCGGATGTTGCTGGCAGCCGCCAGGCCGGTGACCTTCGAGATGTACTTACCGCTGTTGATGCAGTCCGGCACCTGGCCGGCCGCACCCGCCTCACGGGCGATCTCGATCAGTCGAGCGTTGTCCGGGAATTTCGTGCCGGTCTCGGCGGGCTGGATGTCCGGGCTGTACAGCGCCGCATGGAACCGGCGGAACGATGAGAGGGATTCGTCGGCGACGCAGTAGGCCGCCGCGGCCGCACGCGACGAATAGTTCTGGGTCCGCGGGCTGTCGAGGATCGTCACCATGGAGTAGTCGGCGGCGATGGCTCCGATGTCGATGAGCTTGGAGACAGTGGATCCGAACCCACGTTCGAAGTTGCCGCACGCCGGACACAGGAAGTCCTCGTAGAAGGCCACCACGGCTTTGGGCTTGCCGTTATCGGTGACCAGCTTGCTCGACGTCACACGGACCGCGCCTTCCCCGCCGGCCGGGGTCTTCTTGTGGTTGGACGTCACGATGTAGAAGACCAGGACGACGGCGAAGATCACCACCACCGCGGTGCCGCCGATCTGGATGAGCCGGCCGGACTTGCCGTCGCCGGACTTCAGGTCGAGTCGAGCGGGGCGCTTGGGTTTGTCGGCCACGGAATCCTCACGTTTCGTTGACTTCACCTGCGGTCGGGCGCCTCTAGACTACCGACGGCGCTGGTGAGGCCGGTCAGCACCGGCTCAGGTGCGCCCGCAACGCCGAAATCAGCTCGGTCGTCCCCGCGGCGCTGCCGCCCCCCAGCGGAAAAAGATTGGCGAACCCGTGCGTCAACGACCCCAGATAGCGCAGGTCCACGTCGGTACCGGCGGCCCGCAGCGCCGTGGCGTAGTCCTCGCCCTCGTCGCGTAACGGGTCGAATCCGGCGACCGCGATCAGCGCGGGCGCCAGCCCGGACAGTGATGCGGCCAGCGCCGGCGACACCTGCGGATCGCTGGCGTCGATCCCGGACTTTCTGAGGTACTGCGCCGTGAACCAGTCGATGTCGCGTTTGGTCAACAGGAAGCCACGCGCGAACAGGCCCAGCGACCGGGTGCGCGCGGTGAAGTCGGTCCGCGGGTAGATCAGCCACTGCAACACCGGGGCGGGTCCCCCGTTGTCACGTGCCATCTGACTGACCACGGCTGCCAGGTTGCCGCCCGCGCTGTCGCCACCGACGGCGACCCGTCCGGGGGCGGCACCGAGTTCCTCGGCGTGCTCGCAGGCCCATTGGTAGGCGGCATAGGCATCCTCCACCGCCGCGGGCGCCGCATGCTCGGGCGCCAGCCGGTAATCGATCGACAGCACGTGCGTAGCCGCGTCGCGGCAGGTCAACCGGCACAGCGCGTCGTGGGTGTCCAGGTCGCCGATCGTCCAGCCGCCGCCGTGATAGAAGACCAGCAACGGAGCCGGCCCCTCGACTGGCGGGCGGTAATGGCGCGCGCGGATCGCACCGGCTTCGCCGGGCAACGAGAGTTCGCTTACCTCGACGTGAATCTGCGGACCGGGCATCGACTCCATGTTCAGACGCATCATGGCCCGGGAGGCGGCGGCATCGTCGTCGGTGACCAGACCGTCAATTCCGGCGGCTCGTAGCCCCGTCAGCATCAGCTGCAGCGTCGGATCGAGAGTGTTGCCGTCGATGATGACCGAACGGCCCCGCGTCAACAGCCGTTTGGCGGCCGACGGGATCCAGGGAATGACTTTGACGCCAACGGTGGTCACAGTGTTCTGGACGCGCGTCATCCACCCGGTCGTTGCACGCGTTGCTCCGAGGTGGAGGTCCTGCGTGTCTGGCAGACTTTTGGTCATGGGCCGCTCCCTACAAGAACTTTCGTCACGCTGAACGACGGCAATCCAGTTTCCGAGGTCGGGCGGTGACCGCCGCGCGGTAACCGATTCCGGCGTACCCCGCGACCAACTGTACGTCGTGACCACATTGGCGAATTCAGACCCGGGTTGCCAGAGCGCTTCCCCGTCACAGAAGTTTTGTGGCCTGACACTCGCCGAGGGTTGATTAGGTGGCATATTCAACTCGGTAATATCGTGGTCCCCGAGTCGGTCAACCCTGGACTATGGGGACCCGGTTTGGACCTGATCAGAGAACATTCACTTCAGACAGGCAGGTGAAGATTACGTGACTGGCGAGTCGGGCGCCGCGGCCGTTCCCTCAATAACCCTCAACGACGAGAACACGATTCCAGTGCTCGGTCTCGGCACCGCGGACCTCTCGGACGACGAGACCGAACGGGCGGTGTCAGCTGCACTGGAGATGGGCTGCCGACTGATCGATACCGCGGCCGCTTACGGTAACGAGGCCGCCGTGGGCCGCGCGATTGCAGCCTCCGGCATCCCGCGCGCGGAAATTTTCGTGACCACCAAGCTGGCCACCGAGAATCACGGCTTCACCAGCTCACAGGACGCCTGCCAGGCCAGCCTGGAACGGCTCGGCCTTGAGTACGTCGACATGTACCTGATTCACTGGCCGGCCCCGTCGCAGGGGCAATACGTGCACTCGTGGGGCGGACTGATCCAGTGCCGCGGTGAGGGACATGCCCGTTCCATCGGTGTGTCCAACTTCACCGCGGAGTATCTGTCGATGGTGATCGACCTGACGTTTGTCACGCCGACGATCAACCAGATTGAACTGCACCCGCTGCTCAATCAGGACGAAGTGCGCAAAGCGAACGCAGAGCACCAGATCGTCACGCAGTCCTACACTCCCCTGGCCCTCGGCAAGTTGGCGGACAACGCGACCGTCACCTCGATCGCGGGCGAGTACGGCAAGACGGCGTCGCAGGTGCTGTTGCGGTGGAACGTGCAACTGGGCAACTCAGTCGTTTTCCGGTCGGCCAATGCCGAACACATCGCCGGCAACTTGGACGTGTTCGACTTCGAACTGGCCGCCGAGCACATGAACGCACTGAACGGGCTCAACGACGGCACCCGGCTTCGTCCGGATCCGGAAACCTACGAAGGCACCTGAACCCTTCCCTGAACCGCTCCCGCCGTTCCCGCCGTTCCCGCCGTTCCCGCCGGGAGTGAATCTCGCGACGCCTCGTCGGCGAGTCGCGTCGTGAGGTTCACAGTCATCCGGTGGGGCAGGTGGCTGCCGAGCGACGCCAAAGGCCTCCGCCCGCAATGGGCCTGACCTCTAGGCACGGCGGAATGCCTCCTGCGCGAGCTGGACGCGGGAAGTAAGACCAAGCTTGGTGTAGACATGGGTGAGATGAGTCTCGACTGTGCGTGGCGAGATGAAAAGCCTTGTGGCGATGTCCTTATTGCCCAAACCCGCACTGACGAGCCGGACGACGTCCAGTTCTGCCGGGGTGAGCGAGGCCCAGCCGGTGGACGGGCGTTTACGTTCACCGCGGCCCCGCCTCGCGTACGCGATCGCCTCCTCGGTGGACAGCCCGGCACCCTCGGCACGAGCGGCGTCGAAGCCGTTCTGGCCCAAAGCATCTCGGAGCACAGCGACCAAAGCCTCGTAGTCGGCACGGTAGATCTCGTAGGGTACCTCGCCGGTGCGTTGCCGGACGGCCTCCGCCGCGCCGACGAGCCGGGCGGCCTCCGGATAACTCTCGGCTTGCGCCGCAAGGTAAGCAAGACAATCGAATACGTCGGGCACCCCCACCTGTGCCTGGATGGCATCCGCACAGGCAAGCGCTTCGTGCGCGTCACGCTCGGCCGCTTCTGCGTCGCCTTCGGCAAGCGCCACCCGGGCCCGGGTGAACAGTGACATCGTCCGCAAGAATCCCGCGTTCGCCGACACGGCTTGATCGGCCCAACGTCGGGCCGCGGCCGACATCGCCTGCCGCAAGCTCGGTTTCGGCTCTCCATCGGATATTCGTTATCGAAAAATCGACATCCGGTATGCGGCTCCAAGCCTGCGTGAAAGCGTCCTTCGCAGCGGCAATCTCGCCCGCGGCCAGGTGTGCAGCAGCCCAGCGTGGATAGCCGAGTCCCTCGAGAGGCACGCCGAGTCCGGCGGCAGCATCGATGGCGGCTTCAGCGGTGGCTCGCGCCGCGGTCGTCTTGCCCTCCAGCCCAGGTTAAAGCTCGTGCGCTATCAGGCCGTTAAACCTGCATAACGGGTCGCCGGCCGCGTCGGCGTCGGCGATCAACGCTCGAAATTCTGCTTCGGCGCCCGGGAGGTCGCCCAGTGTCGCCCGCCGCTCCGGCGATACCCCATACGCGGCACTGCCCGGGCGAGAACTGGTCTCCGATGGCGTCGGCAAGGTCGCGCCCTTCTTCGCCGGCCGCGAGCGCCGCTATCAGGTCGCCGGTCGACCATGGCCGCGTAGGCCTGGAAGCCCAGTAACTGGCTCAGTCTCCACTTGTCGCCTAGGGCACGTGCCGATTCGATCGCTTCGGCGAAGTAGGTTGCCGATTGATCAGCGTTGAAAGCCGCGGTACCGCAGCAGGCGGTGAGGGCGCGGACCAACAGGGCGGGGTCGTCGAGTTGGCGAGCGATGGCCAGGGCCTCTTCGGCTTGCTCCTTCCGCTCCGGCACGCCCACCCAGCCGTCGATCAGGGCCGCGTCGGCCAATGCCCGTGCCAGCACGGGCGGCGAAACCTTACAGTCGGCGGTGTCTAGGTCGGCCAATGCCGCATCGATCCAACTGAGCCCTTCGCGCAGGCGTCCGCGCGTGAGCCACAGCGGCTGCAGGGACGACGCGATTTGCAGCGCCCGTTCGAGGTCAAAGTTGTCCCGGCTCCAGGCGAACGCCGCGCGCAGGTTGTCGAGCTCGGCTTCGGTTTGCTTGACCCGCCGCTGGTGGCCGCTGGCCGCCAGGCGCGTCGAGCAGGGCCGCCATCGCGGTGTAGTAATCGCGGTGGCGGGTCCGCACGGCATCGGCTTCACCGGATTCGCCGAGCTTTTCCAGCGCGTACTGGCGGACGGTTTCAAGTAGCCGGTACCGCATTCGGCCGCCCGTGTTATCGGCCACCACCAGCGATTTATCCACGAGCAGGGTGAGCTGGTCGATGACCTGGTAGCTCTCGACCTCCGCGCCGCCTGCGACGGCGCGGGCGGCGCCGAGGTCAAATCCGCCCAGGAATACCGCGAGCCGCCGGAACAAGATCTGCTCGGGTCCGGTCAACAACGCGTGCGACCAGTCGACCGAGGCGCGCAGCGTTTGCTGGCGCCGCACTGCCGTGCGCCCGCCACCGGTCAGCAAGCGGAAGCGGTCGTGCAAGCTGCCGACGATCTCCTCGAGCGACAGCGCCCGCACCCGTGCGGCGGCGAGCTCGATGGCCAGCGGCATGCCGTCGAGGCGAAGGCAGATCTCCCGCACAGCGTCGACGTCGTCGTCGGTGACCGTGAAACCTGATCGCACCCGGCGAGCCCGGTCGACGAACAACTCGATGGCCTCGTCGTCCAGTGAAAGGGACCGCACCTGCCACGTCACTTCGCCGGCCACCCCGATCGGCTCGCGACTCGTCGCCAGCAGCGTCAAACTCGGGCAGCCGCGCAGCAGGGAGCTGGTCAGCGAGGCAACCGAGTCCAGGAGGTGCTCACAGTTGTCCACCAATACCAACATGCGACGGTCACCCACGGCCCGCACGAGGGTCTCGGTGGTGGACCGCCCCGGCTGATCCGCCTGGCCGAGGGCGCCCCTCATCGCGACGGGTACCAGGTCGGGATCGGTGATCGGCGCCAGGTCGACATACCACGCTCCGTCGCGGAACTCGGTGGCAATCTGCCCTGCGACCTGGATGGCCAGGCGGGTCTTTCCCATGCCGCCGGGCCCGGTCAAAGTGACCAGCCGGTTCGCGGCGAGAATCTGCCGCACGTCGCTGATCTCCGCGTCGCGGCCGATGAAACTGGTGAGCTGCACCGGCAAACGCTCGGCGGCAACGGGTTTCGGTCGTCCGAAGTGGCGGAAACTCGTTGTGGATGTCTGGGTGGCACAGCTGCGCCACCCGTTCCGGACGGGCAACGCCCCGCAGTTCGTGCCTGCCGAGATCAGTCAGCCAGGCGTCCGCCGGCAGCGCGTCGAAGACCAATTCTTCAGTGGTTCCCGAGAGGACCGTCTGTCCACCGTGGGCGAGATCGCGGATCCGCCCTGCCCGGTTGATGGTCGGGCCGATGTAGTTGCCCTCGTCGCGCAAGAGCACTTCCCCGGTGTGCATGCCGATGCGTAACCGGATCGGGGCCAGCGGCGCACGCTGCAACGCCAGGGCGCACGCGACCGCCTCGCGAGCTCGGGAGAACGCGACCACAAAGCTGTCGCCCTCACCCTGCTCAACCGGCCGCACCCCGCCATGGACGCCGACCAGGTCCGTGAGCGTGCGGTCCAAGCGCGCGACCGCTGTGGTCATCGCGTCGGGTTGGGTCTCCCACAGCCGCGTCGAGCCCTCGACATCGGCGAGCAGCAGGGTCACCGTTCCGGTTGGCAGCTCGCCCACGCCAAACTCACTCCAATTCGCCGGCGGCATGTCCGCGCGTGGATCAGTTTCGGTCATGCTAGCCAGCATCCGGGCGCGGGGAGCGGCTAAACATCGGGGAAATCCCGTATCCCGGCGCCGCGGGACGGTCGATCCGGCGAAAAACCACGCCAAACCGGGAGCCAAACTCGGCAAAAGATCGGCCCTGGCGTGCACATATGACCGGCCACGTTCATGTACGAGTTCTGCCCGATGGTCTCGCGATTCAGAAAACGCCACAGTCGAAGACACGACCGAGGAGGACCACCATGCCCGTAACCGTCAACGCACGACCGAGCGGCCCGAACGTTTTCGAAGCGGGGCTACCGCCAATCAGCTACGAACAGGCGCAACATCCCGACGATGCCCACGCCATCATCAGTGAGGCCCGACGGCAGGCACCGATCGCCATCGGGCCCTACGGGCCCGAGCTGCTGACCTACGATCTCGTGCACACCGTGCTCCGCGACCCACGGTTCCGGGTTCCGCAAGGGATGTTTCTTGCCGCCCAGGGCATTACGTCTGGCCCGTTATGGGACCGCGTCGCCGCCAACATCATCAGCCTCGACGGCGAAGCACACCATCGGCTGCGGCGGCTGGTCAGCAAAGCGTTCACGCCGAAGGCAACCGCACGACTGCGCACGACGATCGTCGACATCATCACCGGACTGGTGGACAACGTCAGCGCCCGCGGACGTTGCGACGTGGTCACCGATATCGCCCGCCAATACCCGATCCCGGTCATCTGCGCGCTGCTCGGCGCACCACCCGAAGACTGGGAACTGTTCTCGAGCTGGACCGACGACATCTTGGAGGCCTTCGGCTGGAACGCTGCGAGCGAAACACCGAGGATCCTGGCCGCTTGGGATGCTCTCGACGCCTACATCGACGACATGGTCGCGCGCCGACGCCACGCGTTGACCGACGACCTGATCTCGGAGCTGATCCGCGCCGAGGACGATGGCGACCGCCTCAATGGCGACGAACTGCGCATGCTCGTCGCCGCCCTATTGTTGGCGGGCACCGACACCACCCGCCTTCAGTTGGGCGCGGCGGTGCACGTGCTGTGCGACCATCCCGATCAGTGGGCACTCCTGGGCCAGCATCCGGAGCTGGCAGTCAATGCCGTCCACGAGCTCATCCGCCATTCACCGATCACGTTTGTCACCTTGCGCGCTGCCATCGAGGATGTCGAACTCGCCGGCGTCAAGATCCCCGCCGGCACCATCGTCGTCGTCAACACCGGCTCGGCCAACCGAGATCCCGCCGTCTGCGACGACCCCGACCGTCTCGACATCAGCCGCTTGGGCGCCCCGCCGATCCAAACGTTCGGCGGCGGCATGCACTACTGCCTCGGCGCCAATCTCGCCCGACTCGAGTTGGCCGAGGCTTTGAAGGTCATGACACGGCGCATGCCTAACGCCCGCCGCACCGGCCCGGCGCCATGGAAACCAGTCAACGCGTTGGGCGGACCCATCACGCTGCCCATCACGTTCGACCTACCCGACACCTGCCCCCGGACCTGTTGAGACGACCCCTATCGGCCTGATCTCGCCGCGTCCGGGGCCTTCCATAGGAGATCAACCCTTGGGGCAGGTATCGGCAGCTCGTTGCAACACCGGGACCGATGGACCATCGATCGGAAGTCCGTAGCCGCGCAGCACCGCAATAAATTGGATGGCGTACTGACAGTGAAACGCCGCGTTAGGCGGCATCCACAATGCCGGCTGCTTATCGCCCTTGTCTTGATTCGCCTGGCCCTGCACGGCAAGCAAGTTGGCAGGATCATTGGCGAACCGGACGCGCATTTCGGGAGCCCAATTCCATGCCCCTTGGTCCCAGCTGTACGACAACGGCACTATATGGTCGATTTGAACAGCCTCACCGGTATGCGCGCCGCGCAGGAACGCGATCGTGTCGTTGGTGTAGGGATCATGCAGCGTCCCGGTGGCAACAGCATCGGGGCAACGCTTGATCGACACATACGTCTTGTCGACCAAGTCACGGTTGAGGATGTCGTCACGGGTATCGCAGCCGTTGTGGCCGCCCGGCGCGTCGTTGTCGTCGGTCCACGCATCGCCGAACGCCGAGCGGCGATAGTCATAGCGGTGCAGGCGCAGCGGGACGAGTGCGATGCCGGCGAGCACGTCCACGCCCGGCTGTACCGTGGGAACGTCTGCGCGAGCCGCGAACTCGTGGGCATGCCGGGCGGTAGACGATCCCACCGTCTGGTAGGCAACGACCAGGGCGAGCGCCGCGACGGCGGCCAGCCACCACAACATCCGGGGTTTCACGACTTGTCCAGGTATTCGATGCGGTCGGTATCGGTGAATGGTGCTGCCATCAAAGCCAAATCCGGGTTGGCGGGGTTCTCATCGTAGGCGGCCAAACAGTATTCGCGCGCGACCTCGATGAACTCCAGGTGGTCGGCCAACGACAGCAGGCGAAGCGTGATCGCCCGGCCGGACTGGTTGCGGCCCAGCACGTCTCCTTCCTTGCGCTCCTTGAGGTCCAGATCGGCGAGCGCGAACCCGTCCATCGTTGCGGCGACCGCCTTCAACCGCTGACCGGACTGCGACCCCTCCGAGTTCCAGGTGGCCAACAGGCACAGGCTCGGATGCCGGCCACGACCGATGCGGCCCCGCAACTGATGCAACTGGCTGATCCCGAACCGGTCGGCGTCCAGCACCAGCATCACGGTCGCGTTCGGGACGTCAACGCCGACCTCGATGACCGTGGTGCACACCAGCACATCGATCTGGCCCGCCCGGAAAGCTGCCATCGCAGCTTCCTTTTCATCGGCGGACAACCGCCCGTGCATGAGACCCAGGCGCAGGTCTGCCAGCTCTTTGGCCCGTAGCCGGGCGAACGTCCCCTCGGCGGTCGCCGAAGGTTTCGGGCCGTCTTCTTTTGCGTCGGCCTCGCTCTCGTCGATCCGGGGCGTCACCACGTAAGCCTGGCGACCGGCCGCGACTTCCTCCCGGATGCGGGCCCAGGCACGGTCGAGCCAGGCCGGCTTGTCATTCACGAAGATCACGTTGCTGGTGATCGGCTGACGCCCCCGGGGCAGCTCGCGCAGGGTGGAGGTCTCCAGGTCGCCGTACACGGTGAGTGCGACCGTGCGTGGTATCGGCGTGGCGGTCATCACCAGCAGATGCGGAGTGATTCCGGCCGGAGCCTTGGCGCGCAACTGATCTCGCTGCTCGACCCCGAACCGGTGTTGCTCGTCGACCACCACCATGCCGAGCTTGTGGAACTCCACCGTCTCCTGCAACAGCGCGTGGGTGCCGATGACGATGCCCGCCTCACCACCGGCGATCTCGGCGCGGACCTTCTTCTTCTGCCCGGCCGTCATCGACCCGGTGAGCAGCGCCACCCGGGTCGCTGCCGTCGTCCTCCCCGCCCAGCTGACCTGCCATCGCCAACGGTCCCAACACGTCGGTGATCGACAAGAGATGTTGCGCCGCAAGCACTTCCGTCGGCGCCAGCAGCGCACACTGATATCCCGCATCGACCATCTGCATCATCGCCAGCACCGCGAGGATTGTTTTGCCCGACCCGACCTCGCCCTGCAACAGACGGTTCATCGGGCGGGTCGCCGCCAGGTCGTCGGACAACACGGCGAGCACTTCACGCTGGCCTGCGGTCAGCTCGAAAGGCAGCCGGTGCATCAGCTCGGCGGCCAGACCGTCGGGCCGCGGCGGCGCCGCCGGGCCTGATTCGGACAGCTCGCCGTGCCGTCGGCCGACCAGCGCCCACTGCAGGCCGACGGCCTCATCGAAGGTCAGCCGCCGCCGGGCCTGATCGCGCAGGGATTCGTCATCGGTGAGGTGAATGGCGCGCAGCGCTTCGTCTTCGGAAATCAGGCCTTGCTTGGCGCGCAGGGCGGCGGGCAATGGATCATCCACCGGGTCGAGGACCTCGAGCACCTGGCGCACACACGAGTAGATGTCCCAGGTCTGGAGCTTCGCGCTGGCCGGATAGATCGGGTAGTAGCGGCGCTCGAACTCGTCTATCGCCACTTCGCCGCGGGACTTCTGCGAGGCGTCAGCGATGCTTCGCAGCGCCCCGCTGCCGGTGTTCTTTCCGTCGGCGGAGTCCAGGACGAGGAATGCCGGGTGGGTGAGCTGCATGACTCCGTTGAAGTAGCCGACCTCCCCGGAAAGCATCACTTTTGTCTTCTTCGTGAGGTCCTTCATCAGGTATTCCGCATTGAAGAAAGTCGCCGTCACCTTGCCGCGGCCGGAGCCGAGGGTGATCCGCAGAAATTTCCGGGCCTTCTGCTTCGGCGACTTCTTCTTCATCCAGCCGAAAGACGTTTCTGTGATGACGTCGATGAGGGTGATGTGCTCACCTTCCTCGGGCCGCTCGTCCTCGACGCCGCGCGTCGCGGTGCGCGCGACGTAGGTTCGCGGGTAATGCCGCAGCAGGTCGCCGACGGTCTTGATGCCGAACACCTCGTCCAGGGGGTCGGCGGATTTCGCCCCGATGACCAGATCGAGGCGGTCACCCAGCCCGACCACTACTCGACCCCGATCAGCAGCAGGTCGCCACGATGCCCGGTGCGGTAGACCACCAGTTCGCTACCCGGATGGTGGTCGTGGATGTGCCGCTCCAGGACGCTCTCCACCGCCTCGATATCGGGGTCGGCAAGTTCGGAGCCGGTCAGCACCGTCACCAGGTCACCGCCCGACGCCAACAGCAGATCCAGCAGGCCGATCGCCGCCGCCGCGACGTCCTCGGCCACGATCAGCACCTCATCGCCGGCTATGCCCAGGCCGTCGCCCGGCTTACAGGTGCCGGCCCAGGTCAACGCGTTCTCGGTGGCGATGCGCACCGATCCGTGCCGAGCGACTCCGGCGGCGCGCGCCATGGAGTAGCCGTCGTCGACGGCCTGGCGGCCCGGGTCATGGACGGCCAGGGCAGCCAACCCCTGCACCATCGATCCGGTCGGTACCGGAACCACGTCGACGCCCCAGCCGTTCGCGGCGGTGCAACCCGCCACCAGCTCCTCGGCGGCTACATACCCGTTGGGCAGCACCATCACCTGGGCGGCGCCGGTGTCCACCACGGCGCGAACCAACTGGTGGGCGCTGATGTCGGTGCCCGCATCCGGGCGCAACACGCAGGCGCCCTCGCCGGCGAACAACTCCTCGGCGCCGTCGCCGTCGACAACGGCCAGCACCGCGCGGTCGCGGGTCCAGCTGCCCGGGGGTAGTCCGGTGGCGCCCGAACTGAGCGCCGAAACCACGATGCGGCTCAATAGTCCCGCCGCGATGCCCGCCTCAATGGCAGCGCCGGCGTCGTCGGTGTGGACGTGCACTGAGTAGCTTTCCGACGGAGCTGCCGCGATCGCCACCGAATCACCCAGTTCGCCAAGCCGGTCGCGAAGCGTGTCCGCCGCCGCCGCGTCGCAACCGGCCAGCAGGTACATCACCTCGAATTGCGGTGCCGGGCGGCCGGCGGCTTCCCCGGATGTCAGGGCCGGTCGCGACTGAGGCGACGGCTCGTAGATCGAGCGCGCGGGCGCGCTGCCGGTGAGGGTCGAACGCAGTGAGTCCAGCATGACCAGCAGACCGCGCCCCCCGGCGTCCACCACACCCGCGTCTGCGAGCACATCGAGCTGCTCGGTGGTCTTCTCCAGCGCAACCACCGCCGCGTCGCCCGCGTCGATGACGGCACGCGGAAGCGTGTCACCGGCCGCGGCGGACTGCTCGACGGCAACGGCGGCCGCCCGCAGCACGGAGATGATCGTGCCCGGCACCTCGTCGCCCATCGACGCCACGACCAACTCGACGCCGCGCCACAGCGCCGCACCGAGAGTCGCCGCGTCGATGGCGGGCAGGACGCCGCCGGACTCGCCGGCCGCGTCCGCGGTCACCTCGGCGATACCGAGCAGAATCTGGGACAGGATCACCCCGGAATTCCCGCGCGCTCCGGTCACGGCACCCGCCGACAGCGCGGCCGCCACGCGGGCGACATCCCCACCGGCGGCGTCGGCGTCCGTGTCGACGTGAGCCAGCGCCGAACGCATCGTGAACAGCATGTTTGCGCCGGTGTCGGAATCGGCGACCGGGAAGACATTGAGCCGGTTGATCTCGTCGATGTGGGTGATCAGGTCGCTGACGACGCGTGTGCGCCCAGTCCCGCAGGGCCAAGCCGTCCAACAGACGATCTGACATGACCAACCCGACCCCACCTCCTCATTGCACTTATTGCACGCCCCCGGTGCGCGCCAGCGTAGCCGTGCAAGAGCCTAATCAGCCGGGGCGACAGGTGCCGTGGCCGTTTTGGTGGTTGCCGACCACAGTCGGTATCCTGGGACTCCCCTGGGCTATCCTGGGCTATTCCGGCTCAGTTCGGCCGACCCTTTAACGGAGTCGCCGGACCCCAGCAACAGACTTGAGGAGTTTGAACCATGGCCGCTGTGTGCGATATCTGCGGGAAAGGCCCCGGCTTCGGTAAGTCGGTGTCGCACTCCCACCGCCGCACCAGCCGCCGGTGGAACCCCAACGTTCAGACCGTGCACGCCGTGACCCGTCCCGGCGGCAACAAGCAGCGTCTCAGCGTGTGCACGTCCTGCATCAAGGCCGGCAAGGTCACCCGCGGCTGATCCAGCCTGGGAAACTGAATCCGCGCAGCGGCACTTCGATCTCACCCAGCCTGTAAATCTGCAGCGAAAGTGCGCGGACGCGCCTGCGAAAGTGCAGGCTCGGTGAACTCCCACCGGTCAGGCTGTCGAGCCGACTCGGTCTCCAAGTAACGTCACGACGTGGTCTGGCGGAAACAATGGCGTTCATCCGAGGCGGGTCGACATGAGTGACAGCGCGATAGCAATCACCAACCTGATCTACACCTACGCGCAACTCCTGGACGGCGGCGACCTGGACGGGGTTGCCCGGCTGTTCGAGCACGGCCGCATCTGCGGAGTGGAGGACGGTCCGCCGGAGACGGTGTTCGCCGGGCCCGCCCGGGTGCGCCAGATGTATGAGATGGCCACTCGCATCTACGAGGACGGCACCCCCAAGACCAAACACAACACCACCAATGTGCAACTGCACATCGACGATGCGGCCGGAACCGCACACAGCACGTCGTATTACTGCGTCACGCAGGCCACCCCCGAACTGCCGCTGCAGGTCATCGTGACCGGCCACTACAAGGACACCTTCCACCGACTCGACGGTGTGTGGTGGTTCGACAGCCGCACGATGTTCGTCGACCAGGTTGGCGACGTCAGCCAACACTTGAAGTTCTAGTGGTAACGCCGTTCGACGTTGCGGCGGTGATGGCTGAGGCGCAACGCAGGGAGTCGCTGACCGATTGGGGCCCGGGCGAATTCGAACGCCCGCTGCGGGTGCTGCTGGCCGATTATGCGCGCGCCGACCTCAATCCCATTGGCACACACATCCTGCGGTCCGGGATGGTGCACAGCCTGCGGATGCGGTTGCGCGCCCAAGAGTGGATCCGGCGCCACCCGGAAATCCTCGATGAGCAGGTCGCTACGCCGATCGTGGTCGTCGGGATGATGCGTAGCGGAACCACTCTGGTGCAGCGGCTGCTGGCCGCCGACCCGCGTTTCCTCTGCGCCTACGGCTGGGAGGTGGTCGAGGTCGCGCCCAAAATCGACCACGGATTCACCGGTGACGACCCCCGCATTGCGATCAGCGAAGTGCGCGAAGCGAAATCGCGCGAACTCGCACCAGATCTGTTCGCCATTCATCCGATGTACGCGCGGGAAGCCGAGGAGGAGATCGTCTTCTTGGCCGACGCGTTCTTGTCGCACGTCCCCGAGTCGGGCGCACACCTGCCGCACTACCGTTCCTGGCTCGACGAGCAGGACTTCACGCCGGCCTATGACTACCTGCACCGCATGTTGCAGTTCCTGCAGTGGCAGAAGCGCCGGCGCGGTGTGCGGGGCCAGCGCTGGGTGCTCAAGTCGCCGGCGCACCTGGGCTACCTGGACGTCTTGCGAGCCAGGTTTCCCGACCTGCACATCGTTCACCTGCATCGCGACCCGCGGACCACGATCGCCTCGGGGGCCAGCTTGAACGCGACGTTGCACGCCATGCACTCGGACACCGTGGACCTGCACCGGGTGGGCGCCCAATGGCTGCAACGCATGGGGTGGACCAACGACCGGGCGATGGCGACCCGGGACAGCTGGGCCGCGGGGCGCGTCACCGATATTCACTTCGACGACGCGGTTGCCGATCCGATCGGCCAGGTGGCCCGCGTTTACGACGCCATCAATGTGCCACTGACCGATCAGGCGCAGGACGCGATGCGGCACTGGCTGCGGGTACGCCCCCGCGAAGCCGCGCGACCGCCCTACCGGCTGGCCGATTACGGCCTGCTTCCCGAACAGGTTGACGAGCGATTCACGTTGTATAACAAACGTTTTCGAGACAGGAGCCACGCATGATCGACCACCCGGTCGCCACCGCATCCCAGCACGAACAGGAGCTGGCCGCTCTCGAGCTGATCGAGCACCCCACCGTCAAAGCCGCCTACCACGACGTCGCGCAGACATGGTTGGGCCGCGCCAAGGCATCCGACGCGATGCGCGAGCGGTTCGACGACGCCTACGCCGAAGTGATGTTCTCGGCGGCGGTGTGGTCGTCCAACCAGGACAAGCTGCGGCCCAAAGTCAGCTGCATCACCCGGTTGGCACACCCGGTGGACGGCCGGCGCATTCCCGGATCCCGATGGGGCATCGACAATCCCGACAGCGTGTACCGGGTGATACCGATCTCCGGCGACGAACGCTACGAGATCCACGGCCGGGTCGGCCCGCACCGGATGACCGAGAACTACTTCACGCTGTGGGATGCGCACATGGGCACCGTCGACGTGCTCAACGGGCGCACCATGCAGGTCGACTCCGACGGCAGCTTCACCATCACCGTCGACGCCGACCCGCCCGGCGGTCGGCCCAACCACGTGCGGAGCACCCCGCAGGCGCATGAGTTCTACATCCGCGACGTACTGCTCGACTGGAGTCGCGATGAACCCAATTCCTTTGAGATACAACGGCTTGGCGGCCCGCCCCAGACCCCGGCCCGCACGCACGATGAGCAGGCCGAGGCGACGGCGGCGATGATGGCGTACTTCGCGAACTTCACCGGAAAGCTCAGCCACGGCGTCTACAAGATGCCGGCCAATCAGTTCGACCTGGCCTGGTCCGCGGACAAGGACGGCGCGATGCGCAACCAGTTCTACGTCATGGGCCGCTTCGATCTCGCTCCGGACGAGGCGTTCGTGGTGGACCTCAACGATGGCGGCGCCGAATACTTCACGGTGCCGCTGAGCAATATCTGGGGCACCACACTCGACATCATCGACCGCACCGGCAGTCTCAACAAGGCGCAGTCGGTGGCCAACGCGGACGGGACCTACACCTACGTGATCTCGCCAGAAGATCCCGGGGTGGCGAATTGGATCGACTCCGACGGTCTGCGCGAAGCCATCCTGACGCTGCGGATGGCGGAATTCGGCGAGACGGGGCCCCGGGCGGGCCTCGGGGCGCACGGGCGGGTGGTCAAGCTGGACCGGCTCGACGCCGAGGTGCCCGACCTGCCGCGGGTGAGCGGCGAGCAGCGGGCGGCGGAGTTGGCCGACCGGCGAACGGCCTACCTCCGGCGCCTGCCGGAAGGGACGGCCTGAGATGGCGCGCTGGTTGGTGACGGGTTGCTCCACGGGGTTCGGCCGTGAGATCGCCCGTGGCGCTTTGGAAGCCGGCCACAGCGTGGTGGTGACCGCGCGACGGGCCGAAGCGGTGCAGGACTTCGTCGACCAATTCGGTGATCGCGCAATGGCTGTGGCACTCGACGTCACGGATGCCGGCCAGATCGCTGCCGCGGTCGCCGCGGCCGAGCAGACCTTCGGCGGGATCGACGTGCTGGTCAACAATGCCGGCCACGGCTACCTGTCGGCGGTGGAGGAAGGCGAGGACGCCGAAGTCCGAAAACTGTTCGATGTCAACTACTTCGGCGCGGTCGACATGATCAAGGCGGTGTTGCCGGCGATGCGCGCCCGCGGCGCCGGCCACATCGTCAACATCTCGTCGATGACCGGTCTGGTGGCCAACCCGCCCAACGCCTATTACTCGTCCACCAAGTTCGCGCTGGAGGCGGTGACCGAAGCCCTCGCCACCGAGGTCCGGCCGCTGGGGATCAAGGTGACCGCCGTCGAGCCCGGCGCGTTTCGCACCGATTGGGCGACCAGGTCGATGAAGGAAACCGGCCGCCCGATCGCCGATTACGCCGACGTGGCCGCGCGCAAGGACCTGATCAAGCAGTTCGCCGATCACCTGCCGGGTGACCCGCGCAAGGTTGCGGAGGCGGTACTCATGGTGACCGGACTCGAGGATCCCCCACTGCGGTTACTGCTGGGCCGTGACGTGCTGAAAGCGATGCGGGACAAGATCGCCGCAATGTCGGCGTCGATCGAGGAGTGGAAGGCTGTGACGAAAGACGTTAATTTCCCGGGCGCGTAGCTCATTCGTCCAGGTAGCTCATTCGTCGAGGAACACCACGTGCTGGTCCACGCTGTCGCGACCGATGCGCAGTGAGTTGGCCGGGAAGTCCGGGTCGGGATAGCCCACCGCGAGGCCGCACAGGATGCGCATGTCCGCGGCGATGCCCAGTTGTTCGCGAACGATGTCGGGGTAGCCGGCGATAGAGACCTGCACGCAGGTGCCGAGTCCGCGAGCGGTCAAGGCCAGCAGCAGGTTCTGCACAAACATCCCGACAGCCATGCTGTCGACATGGTCGAGGTCCTGGTGCATGAACACGACTGCGCCCAGCGGGGCGCGGAAGAACTCCCAGTTGCGCAGCACGGCTTCCTGACGCGCGGCCGAGTCGTCGCGGGCGATGCCCATCGAGCCGTAGACTTTCGCTCCGAGCTCACGCCGCAGGTGGGCGAAGGCGGGCGGCAGTTGCGGGACCCTCGGTGGTTCGGAACGGGCCTTGTCCAACAGGGCGGCCACCAGTCGGGCCCGGGCGGCGCCGCTGGTGATGACGACCTGCCACGGTTGCACGTTCGAATTGGACGGCGCACACATCGCCAGCTCCAGTGATTCTTCGACCAGGTGTCGCGGGACCGGGTCGGGCAGAAACATGCGGCTGGATCGGCGCCGCCGAATCGTCTCGTCGAGGTCGTACACGCCCTAATCCTGACAGGATCTTCAGTCGCGGACGACGATGACGGTCTTTCCGGCCCGGCGGCCCGGGCGCCGACCGCTTTCGAACGCTTCCCGGCCCTGCGCGAGCGGAAAGGTTCGGGCGATCTCGACGTGCAGCCGACCACTGTCGACAAGCGCAGCGAGTTCACCGAGCTGGCCCCGATTTGCTGTGACGATGAAAAACGTTGCCGTGACACCGTATTCGTCGGCCTTCCCGGGTGGCGGTGGCGCGCTCAGGGTCACCAGCCGTCCACCCCGGCGCAGCACGCCGAAGGACCGGTCCAGGGTCTGGCCGCCGACGGTGTCGACGACGACGTCGTAGCGCGCACCCGTCTCATCGAATTCCGCTGTGCGCGTGTCGATCACATGTCGGGCGCCGAGTCCGCGGACCAGGTCCCCGGTGTCGCTGCGCACCGTGGCGGTGACCTCGGCACCCAACTGCGCCGCGATTTGGACCGTCAGGGCACCGACTCCACCGGCCCCGCCGTGCACCAGCACCGCCTCACCGGGCCGCACCGCGGCATGGTCGACCAGGGCCTGTAGCGCGGTCAAGCCGGCCAACGGCAGTGCCGCCGCGACCGGGTGGGACACAGTCAAAGGTTTGGCGGCAAGGTGCGCAGCCGGCATCGCGACGAATTCTGCTGCGGCGCCGTCGCGGTCGAAATCGACCAGTCCGTACACCTCGTCGCCGGGCCCGAAGTCCGTGACGTCCGGCGCAGTGTCGGCGACAACGCCGGACACCTCGTGCGACACGATCGTCGGCGTCCGATCGACACCGTCACGCGTCCACGTCTCCTCCCACGTCAACTCGTCGAACGTGATGGCCGCGGCGTGCACTGCTACCAGCACCTCGCCGGCCGCCGGAATCGGCGCCGGGGCCGAATCGACGGTCAGCACCTCGGGCCCACCACGACGCTGCGCACGCAGTGCTGTCATCTCAGTCATGGCAGCCGCCAATCGATCGGATCGGCACCCATCCCGGCAAGTAGTTCATTTGCGCGACTGAACGGCCGCGACCCGAAGAACCCGCGCGACGCCGACAACGGCGAGGGGTGTGGCGATTCGATGGCGACACAATGGCCGGCCGCCAGCATCGGTTTGAGAGTTGACGCGTCGCGCCCCCACAGGATCGCCACCATCGGTTGCTCGCGCCCCACCAGCGCGCGAATCGCGCACTCCGTGACCGCTTCCCATCCCTTCCCGCGATGCGATGCCGGGTTGTTGGGACGCACGGTGAGCACTCTGTTCAGCAGCATCACCCCGCGCTGTGCCCACGGCGTCAGGTCGCCGCACGACGGCTGCGGAAAGCCGAGGTCGGCGGCGTACTCGTCGAAGATGTTGGACAGGCTGCGAGGCAACGGTCGCACCTCGGGTGCCACCGAGAAGCTCAGGCCCACGGCGTGGCCGGGTGTCGGATAGGGGTCCTGTCCGACGATCAGCACCCGAACGTTGTCGAATGGGAAAGTGAAGGCGCGCAACACGTTCGGACCTGCCGGAAGGTAGCGACGGCCCGCCGCGATTTCGTCACGCAGGAACTGTCCCATCTGACCCACCTGATCGGCCATCGGCTGCAACGCCGTCGCCCAGCCCTGTTCGACCAGTTCGCTCAACGGGCGCGCCGTCATTGCAGTCCCTTCACCAACAGCACCACCGTGTCGGCGCCGGCGTGGCGGTCCTTCGAGATCTCCTGATATTCCGGCGACTGCGCCCAGCTGCGAAAGGCCGCGTCGTCGGGAAACGACATCAGCACCACCTTTTCGCGGTCCCAGTGTCCCTCCACCACCTCCGGTGACTCGTCGGCGGCGAGCACTTTTCCGGAGTGACGACGGAAGACTTCCAGGAAACGCGCCTGATACCGGTCGTAGGCCGCTCGATTGGTGAAGCTGAGCTGGGCGATCGCGTAGACGGTCATCGTCGCTACCCTAACCACCGAAAGACTGCCACCCCGCGTATCCCTCCCAATCCTTGCCGTCGACCAGCACCCGCGCCGGCCCGTCGACCACCCGCCCGATCACCCGCCACCCGGCCGGCACCGCATCGGCGAAACACGCCACCAGGGCGTGATCTTCGCCGCCGCCGAGCACCCACGCCCACGCGTCGGCACCGACGGCGGCGGCAGCCTGCGCCACCGCGTCGCGGTCGACGGCCAGCGCCGCGGTGGACAGGTCGATGCCCACTCCGGACGCTTTGGCGACGTGCCGCAGATCGGCCACCAGTCCGTCGGAGACGTCGATCATCGCCGCGGCGCCGGCGGCGGCGGCCACCGCCCCCTCCCCATACGGCGGGGCCGGCACCAGGTGCCGGTGGCGCAGGCCGTAGAAATCTTCAATCCCGTTGCGCCACAACTCATATCCGGCGGCGGAACGGCCCAGTTCACCGGCGACGGCGAGCACCGAACCCGCCCGCGCCCCGGACCGCAACACCGGCGCCCGGCCCTCGAGATCTCCGAGCACCGTCACCGACACCACCCATTGCGGACAGCTGACCAAATCACCGCCGGCGATCCCCGCGCCGACCCGCTCCGCCTCCTCCCACATGCCGTCGGCCAGCGCGCTCACCTGGTCGGCCGGGGTAGCGCCGGGTGCCCCGAAGCCGACGACGAAGGCAGTGGGCCGCGCACCCATCGCTTCGATGTCGGCGGCGTTCTGGGCGATCGCCTTACGCCCGACGTCGTGGGGGGTTGACCAGTCGAGCCGAAAGTGCCGATCCTGCACCAACATGTCGATCGACACCACCGTGCGACCATCGCCGACCGACACCACCGCACCGTCGTCTCCGGGACCGAGCGTGACGGCGGCGGGTTGCCGGCGATCCCGCACCAACCGCTCGATCGCCGCGAACTCACCGATCTGCTGCAGTGTCGGGGACTCCCCCGATGCATCGTCGCGCACGTCACCTCATCTCTGCGCGCCCGGGCGGTGTGAGGCCCCCCGAACGGCCGTCCGACCTGCGGTAAGTTGGGTTCCTGCCCGTTCGGGCGGACCGCGTCAGTGTAGTCGTGACAATGCGCCCGACCGCAGAGGAGATAGCCAGGTGACAGGCGACGCCGAGCCCGGCGGCCCGCCGCGCGCCGTCATGATCGCCGCGCTCTTGCTGGCCGTGGTGACCATCGGGGTGATCCTGGTGCTCGCGGCCACCCGCCAGACACCGCAACAACCGGTGACGATTCCCGGCGTGCCCGCGCCGCAAGCCGCCAGCCCCGCCTGCCAGGCGCTGATGGCGGCACTACCAAGCAGCTCGGGGATTTCCAGCGCGCCGAGATTGCGCCGCCGGCGCCGGAAAGCGCGAGCGTGTGGCGGTCCGGGACCGCCAGCGAGCCGGTGATCATGCGCTGCGGGCTGCAGCGCCCGGACGATTTCGTGGTGGGATCGCCGATCCAGGTCGTCGACAAGGTTCAGTGGTTCCGGGTGGACGAGCAAGGGTCGACGGACGCCGCGAAATCCACCTGGTACACCGTTGATCGTCCGGTGTACGTGGCGCTCACGCTGCCCGCGGGTTCGGGACCTGTTCCGATACAGGAACTCTCGAGCATCATCGACCGCACCGTCGCCGCGGTGCCGATCGACCCGGCGCCCGCTCGGTAGTCGGCGCGCTAGCAGCGGCTCACCGCAGGCCCACGCCGCGGGCCATGGCGGTATCCACCATGGTGGCCAGCAAGGTCGGGTAGTCCACACCGCTGGCCGCCCACATCCGCGGGTACATCGAGATGGTGGTGAATCCGGGCATCGTGTTGATTTCGTTGATGACCGGGCCCCCGTCGGTGAGGAAGAAGTCCACCCGGGCCAGGCCCTGGCAGTCGATGGCCTCGAATGCCCTGATCGCCAACTGCCGCACCGTGTCCGCGATGTCGTCGTCGACCTTGGCGGGCACGTCCAATTCGGCTGCGTCGTCCAGGTATTTGGTCTCGAAGTCGTAGAAGGAGTCTTCGCGTCCGCGCACCCCGGCCACCCGGATCTCGCCCAGCGTGCTGGCTTCGATTGCGCCGTCCGGCATTTCGAGGACACCGCATTCCAGCTCACGGCCGTGGACGGCCGCTTCGACGATGACCTTCGGGTCGTGGCGACGGGCCGCGGCGAGCGCGGCGGGCAGGTCATCCCAGCTCGCCACCCGGCTGACGCCGATCGACGACCCGCCCCGGGCGGGTTTGACGAACACCGGCAAGCCCAACCGTTCGCGTTCCTCGGGATGCAGTGTTAGTTGCGAGGGTCTTAACACCGTGTACGCCCCGACCGGGAGTCCCTCGGCGACGAGGAGCTTTTTGGTGAACTCCTTGTCCATGCCGGCGGCACTGGCCAGCACACCGGCACCGACATACGGGACGCCGGCGAGTTCGAGGAGCCCCTGAATGGTGCCGTCCTCGCCGTAGGGTCCGTGCAACACCGGGAACACCACGTCGACCGAGTCCAAGATCTCAGAGGCGCCGGGCGCTAGCGAGATCAGCTGCCCGCCGCGCTGTGGGCTGGCCGGCAATGCCAACTCGGTCCCCGAATCGGCGCTGACTCCCGGCAATCGACGGTTGGTGATGGCCAGCGCAGCAGGGTCACCGTCGGTGAGCACCCACGAGCCCTCGGGCGTGATGCCGATCGCGACGACGTCGAACCGCTGCGGGTCCAGGTTGCGCAGGATGCTGCCCGCTGACACGCACGAGATGGCGTGCTCATTGCTGCGCCCACCGAAAACGACGGCGACGCGAACACGGCTGCTGGCAGTCACAACCTGGAGAGGCTACCGGGTCGGGGGCGCAGAGGTCGTCGTTGCCGCTCCGAGCTGGGGTTTTTCGCGGTCTTGGGTCCCAGCGAAGGCCTACTCGGGCTTGGTGCTGCGGCCAAGCAGCAACGCAATCGCCTCGTTGACCGACAGCCCCTTGTGACAGACCCGGTGCACGGCGTCGGTGAGCGGCATTTCGACGTCGTAGCTGGACGCCAGGGCCAGCACCGACTCACAAGAAGTCACACCCTCGACCACGTGGCCGTCCTTGCCGTGCAAAGCCGTGTGCATGGTGTCACCGCGGCCCAGCCGCTCGCCCAACGAGCGGTTGCGCGAGTAGGGAGAGGTGCAGGTAGCCACCAGGTCACCCACCCCGGCCAGGCCCGCCAACGTCGTCCCCTTGGCACCCAGTGCCAGCCCGAGCCGCATGATCTCCGCCAACCCGCGAGTGATGATGGCCGCCGCGGTGTTCTCGCCCAGGCCGACTCCGACCGCCATCCCACACGCCAGCGCGATGACGTTCTTGCACGCCCCTCCGATCTCAGTCCCCACCACATCGGAGTTGGTATACGGACGGAAGTAGCCACTGTTCAAAAACCGTTGCAGCGCCACGGCGCGTCCCGAGTCGTTGCACGCGACGACCGTCGCGGCCGGCTGACTCTCGGCGATCTCGCTGGCAAGGTTCGGTCCAGAGATCACCGCGACCTGCGCGGTGTCCACCCCGGTGACCGACACGATCACCTGGCTCATTCGCATCAGCGTGCCGAGCTCGATGCCCTTGGCCAGGCTGACCAGCGTCGCCCCGTCGGCCCACATGCCGTTCCAATGCTCGAGATTGGCGCGCATCGTCTGGGCCGGCACACCCAGCAGCACCGTCGTCGCGCCGGACAGCGCCTCCTCCGCGTCGTTGGTGGCGCGGATGCCGGCGGGCAGCAACGTGCCGGGAAGGTAGTCGGGGTTGTACCTGGTGGAGTTGATCTTGTTGGCGACGTCTGCGCGCCGCGCCCATAACGTGACCTCGCCCCCGGCGTCGGCGAGCACCTTGGCCAGCACCGTGCCCCATGCGCCCGCGCCCATTACCGCGACGGTTCCCGTGCCGGTCATCCACCACCCCTACCGTGTCTCCCGGTGCCGTCCTCGAGGCGACGGCAGCCGCTAAACACTAGTCCGAGCGACCGGCCGCCGTCACGTCCAGCGTGTCCGCCGCAGGAGACGCTGGCAGGATGTTCACATGGGCGGCGCACACGGGGATGTCGGACTGATCATCGCCGTCAAGCGCTTGGCGGCCGCCAAGACCAGACTGGCCCCTATCTTTTCGGCGCCGACGCGAGAGAGCGTGGTTTTGGCCATGCTGGTCGACACATTGAGCGCGGCAACCCGGGTGAGTTCGTTGCGCTCGATCACTGTCATCACCCCCGACGAAGCGGCGGCGGCCGCGGCCACCGACCTCGGCGCCCAGGTGCTGGCCGACCCGACGCCGCCGGGCGATCCCGACCCGCTGAACAGCGCCATCACCTCCGCTGCGCGCGCTGTCGCCTCTTCGGAGGCCGGTTCGATCTCCAATACCGTTGTCCTGCAAGGTGATTTGCCTGCGTTGCAAACGCAGGAACTAGCCGAGGCGATCTCGGCAGCGCGTCAGTACCCGCGCAGCTTCGTCGCGGACAGGCTGGGCACGGGCACCGCGGTGCTGTGCGCGTTCGGAACCGAGCTCGACCCGCGATTCGGGCCGGATTCCGCAGCGCGGCACAGTCGTTCGGGCGCTATCGAACTGACCGGCGCCTGGCCGGGCCTGCGCTGCGATGTGGACACGCCGGCGGACCTGGCCGCCGCCCGCCAACTCGGGGTGGGTCCGGCGACCGCACGCGCCATTGCGCATCGCTCCGTGAGGTAAACCCGAACCGTTCGGTGAATGGCACCCCAACGGCATATGGATCTCCGCCGACTGCTGGCAGCATCACCAGGTGATAGGCAATGATCGCAAGGTGACCGACATCGAAGCCACCCCAGAGGCAGAGGCACGTCCCGACGAACACCCTTGGCACCCGGGTGACTCGGCTCCCGCGGCACCACCAGCCGCGACCTCCGCCGCGATCAGGGACACGCTGCCGGAAGAGCGCTACCTCAACCGGGAACTGAGCTGGCTCGATTTCAACGCTCGCGTGCTCGCACTGGCCGACGACAATTCGATGCCTCTGCTGGAGCGCGCCAAGTTTCTGGCGATCTTCGCCTCCAATCTCGACGAGTTCTACATGGTTCGGGTCGCCGGCCTCAAACGCCGCGACGAGATGGGGCTGTCGGTCCGCTCCGCGGACGGGTTGACGCCACGCGAACAACTGCGCCGCATCGGCGAGCAGACCCAGCAGATCGCCCTCCGGCAGGCACGCGTGTTCCTCGATTCGGTACTCCCCGCGCTCGAAGAGGAAGGTATCCACATCGTCACGTGGGCCGATCTGGACGAGGCTGAGCAAGAGCGCCTGTCGACCTATTTCCACGAACAGGTCTTCCCCGTCCTCACGCCACTTGCGGTGGACCCCGCCCACCCCTTCCCTTTCGTGAGCGGGCTGAGCCTGAACCTGGCCATCACCGTCAAGCAACCCGAAGACGGCACCCAGCATTTCGCGCGGGTCAAGGTGCCCGACAACGTCGACCGGTTCGTCGAACTCGACGCCAAGGACGACGACGGCGCTGCCGGCAGCGAAGACCAGGCGATCGTCCGATTCCTGCCGATGGAAGAGTTGATCGCGGCCTTCCTCCCGGTGCTCTTTCCGGGCATGGAAATTGTGGAGCACCATGCGTTTCGGATCACCCGCAACGCCGATTTCGAGGTGGAAGAGGATCGCGACGAGGACCTGTTGCAGGCGCTGGAGCGGGAATTGGCCCGCCGCCGGTTCGGTTCCCCGGTGCGACTCGAAGCATCCGACGACATGACCGAGAGCATGCTGGAGCTATTGCTGCGCGAGCTTGACGTGCATCCCGGCGATGTCATCGAAGTGCCTGGGCTGCTGGATTTGTCGTCATTGTGGCAGATCTACGGCATAGACCGACCGGCGCTGAAGGATCGGGCTTTCGTCCCGGCCACCCACCCGGCGTTCGCCGAGCGGGAGACACCCAAGAGCATCTTCGCCACCCTGCGCGAAGGCGACGTACTGGTGCACCACCCGTATGACTCGTTCTCGACGAGCGTGCAGCGGTTCGTCGAGCAGGCCGCTGCCGACCCGAATGTGCTCGCGATCAAGCAGACGCTGTACCGCACCTCCGGGGACTCCCCGATCGTGCGGGCGCTGATCGACGCCGCCGAGGCCGGAAAACAAGTTGTGGCAATGGTTGAGATCAAGGCGCGTTTCGACGAGCAGGCCAACATCCGTTGGGCACGAACCCTTGAGCAGGCGGGCGTGCACGTCGTCTACGGGTTCGTCGGGCTCAAGACACACTGCAAGACCTGTCTGGTGGTGCGTCGCGAGGGCCCCATCATCCGGCGGTACTGCCACGTCGGAACCGGCAACTACAACGGAAAGACGGCACGACTGTACGAAGACGTGGGGCTGCTGACCGCCGACCCCAACATCGGCGCCGACCTGACCGACCTGTTCAACACGCTGACCGGCTACTCACGAAAGCTGACCTACCGCAACCTGTTAGTGGCCCCGCACGGTATCCGCACCGGCATCATCGAGCGCGTCGAACGCGAGGTCGAAGCGCACGCCGCGGCAATGACGCGCGCATCCGGCTGAAGATGAACGCCCTCGTCGACGAACAGGTTATCGACGCGCTCTATCGCGCGTCGCAGGCCGGCGTGCGGGTGGAGGTGGTGGTGCGCGGTATCTGCGCGCTGCGCCCGGGCACCGAAGGCATCTCCGAAAACATCTCTGTCCGCTCGATTCTCGGCCGTTTCCTGGAACATTCGCGGATCCTGCATTTCAACGCCATCGACGAATTCTGGATCGGCAGCGCCGACATGATGCACCGCAACCTGGACCGGCGCGTCGAGGTCATGGCTCAGGTCAAGGATCCACGCTTGACCGCACAACTGGGCGATCTGTTCGAGTCCGCGCTGGACCCCTCCACTCGATGCTGGGAACTCGGGTCGGACGGCCAGTGGACGGCATCGCCGCAGGAAGGCGAGAGCGTGCGTGACCACCAGGCTTCACTCATGGAGCGGCACCGCAGCCCGTAAATCCCTGGCGTCCCTGAGGGGCCACATCCACCCGCACGAGCCCCCTGGCCGAATTGACCTGCAGGAGTGAAGGTGTCGATCCAGAACTCGTCGGACCGTCAACGCCCCGGGGACCGGGTCGTGTACGCGGCCGGCGCGGTGTTGTGGCGGGCTGGTAAGGGCACCGGGTCCAAATCAGAGACCAAATCGGTCGAGATCGCCGTGATTCACCGACCTCGGTACGACGACTGGTCGCTGCCCAAAGGCAAAGTCGACCCGGGCGAAACCACACCGGTCGCCGCCGTCCGTGAGGTGCTCGAGGAGACCGGTCACCACAGTAATCTCGGCAGGTGCCTCACCACCATCACCTACCCGATCGACCAAGGCGTCAAGCGGGTGCACTACTGGGCAGCACGCAGCACCGGCGGCCAATTCGCCCCCGGACATGAGGTCGACGAGCTGATCTGGCTGCCGGTGGCCGACGCCATGAAGAAGCTCGACTACGCCCAGGACCGAAAGGTGCTGCGGCGGTTCGTTAAACAGCCTCCGGACACCAAGACGGTACTTGTGGTGCGACACGGCACCGCGGGCAGCAAGTCACGCTATCGCGGCGACGACAGCAAGCGGCCGTTGGATAAGAAGGGCCGCGCCCAGGCCGAGGCACTGGTGGGTCAGTTGCTGGCGTTCGGCGCCGACCGAGGTGTACGCGGCCGACCGGGTGCGGTGCCATCAGACGGTGGAACCGCTGGCCGCGGAGTTGGGAGTCGACATCCACAACGAGCCCACCTTGACCGAGGAGGCGTACGCCAGGAGCCCTAAGCGCGGTCGGCAGCGGGTACTGCAAATCGCCGAACGGTCCGGCACACCCGTGATCTGTACGCAGGGCAAGGTGATTCCGGACCTGGTCGCATGGTGGTGCGAACGCGACGGAGTGCGCGCAGACAAGTCGCGCAATCTCAAAGGCAGCACCTGGGTGTTGTCGCTGACGGCCGGCCGGCTTATCGCCGCCGACCACATAGGCGGCGCGCTGGCCGCGAACGTACGGGCCTGACAAGCGAATACCCTCCGAAGGCATCGCTGCCCGCCGGAGGGTATTTGCGTGGATGGAACTACTTGCGGCCGCGCCGTGTGCTCGTAGCCTTCTTGGCCGGAGCCTTCTTGGCCGGAGCCTTGGTGGCAGCCTTCTTGGCCGGAGCCTTGGTCACGGCCTTCTTGGCCGGAGCCTTGGTCGCGGCCTTCTTGGCCGGAGCCTTGGTCGCAGCCTTCTTGGCCGGAGCCTTGGTGGCGGCCTTCTTGGCCGGAGCCTTGGTCGCGGCCTTCTTGGCCGGAGCCTTGGTCACGGCCTTCTTGGCCGGGAGCCTTGGTGGCAGCCTTCTTGGCCGGAGCCTTGGTCGCAGCCTTCTTGGCCGGCGAGCCTTCTTGGCCGCCGTCCTCTTTGCCGCACTGGCAACCACACCGCGCTTCACCGCGGGGCCTTCGGACGGGAGCTTTTGTGCGCCAGCCACAACCGCTTTGAATTGAGCTCCTGGACGGAACGCCGGAACAGACGTCGGCTTCACTTTCACCGTCTCACCGGTACGCGGATTGCGGGCTACCCGAGCCGCGCGGCGGCGCTGTTCGAAGACACCGAAACCGGTAATGGTGACGCTGTCGCCCTTGTGGACCGCGCGCACAATCGTGTCGACGACATTCTCGACTGCGGCGGTCGCTTGCCGACGGTCTGAGCCCAATTTCTGTGTGAGCACATCTATGAGCTCTGCTTTATTCATCCAACCCTCCGAAGCCAGTGGTCCTCTTTTGGAACCGACTAGTGCACTACGGTAAACCCTCAACTGGCAAATTGCCAAGAGCCACGCGCAATTTCAGGCCTCAATCGGCGTCTGTGGGCACCATTTCCGCAATCCGATTGCCGCCCTTAGTCGGTGGCGACGGCTTGAAATGGCGCCAGATTGGCGCACGAATTCGGCGCCGCCCGACACTTCAGGAGGTCGGCACAGTGCGCGGTTTCCATGTCGGACGGGCCGCCTCGAAAGCTTCGATTGTGTCGAGTTTCTGCAGCGTAAGGGCTATATCGTCCAGTCCATGAAGCAGTCTGAAGGCGGTGTGATCGTCAATCCTGAACGGCAGCACCGCTGTTCCCGCAGTGATATTTCGATCTTGAAGTTTGACAGTGATTTCCAGCCCTGGACTCTGCTCGATGAGCTTCCAGAGAAGTTCGACGCCATCTTGGTCGACTTCGGCCGCCAACAGGCCCGCCTTGCCCGGCGTTGCCGCGAAAAATGTCGCCGAACCGAGACGAGATAACCACCCGGAATCCGTAGTCCATCAGCGCCCGACCGCGTGCTCGCGCGATGATCCCGTGCCGAAATCCGGTCCGGCAACCAAGACTGAGCCACGGTCAAAGGGGCTGAGATTGAGCACGAATGACGGATCCGAACGCCAGCTCGCGAACAACCCGTCCTCGAAACCGGTTCGGGTGACGCGCTTGAGGTAGACCGCGGGAATGATCTGATCGGTGTCGACATTGGACCGCCGCAGCGGCACACCGATACCGGTGTGGGTGTCAAAGGCTTCCATGCTCTTCCCCTAATTTTCGACGTGAATTCAAGTCTGGCTAGTTCAAATCCGCCGGCGCGGAAAGCTTGCCGCGCACCGCGGTAGCTGCAGCGACCGCCGGCGAAACCAGGTGCGTGCGACCGCCCTTGCCCTGCCGCCCTTCGAAATTGCGGTTGGACGTCGCGGCGCAACACTCCCCTGGCCCAAGCTGGTAGCGATATTAGA
>CAVSDU010000006.1:0-155083 GCA_963726875.1 uncultured Actinomycetota bacterium
GGCCCCCGATCGGATCTTCATGGCGCTGAGTCACCCGATCTGGCCGCGCCGTCGCGGCGTCGCTAGCCCACCGTCTGAACCGGCGCGCCTTTGCGGCTAAAGCTGCCGCTGGTGCCTGCAAAATTATGTCACGAGTCACGCTGAGTATCTGGCGGTTGTCGGCCAGCCCTCAGCCACTAAACGACTGGTGGAAATCTCGCAGGAACCCTAGGACGTCGTACAACGCCGCGCGTACGCTCACTTTGCCGAATACATCGACGGCGATGGGGGCGCAAGCCCGGATTGTCCTGCCTATCGGGAGGTGTGACATGACGTTATTGGACGTGGTGCCGGAGGTCCTCGGGACAGCGGCAAACGATTTGGCTGGTGTGGGTTCGGCGCTAAATGCGGCCAATTGGGCCGCAGCGGGTGAGACGTCGTCGATCATGGCCGCGGCGCAGGATGAGGTGTCGGCGGCGATCGCGGCGTTGCTTTCCGAGCATGGCCAGGCGTATCAGGCTGCGAGCGCGCAGGCGGCGGCGTTTCAGGCCCAGTTTGTGCAGGCGTTGACCGCCGGTGCGGGGGCCTATACCAGCGCCGAGGCCGTCAACGCTGCGGCCACGGCCAATCCATTGCAGGCCCTACTTAGCGCGATCAACGCGCCGGTCCAGTTACTGACCGGGCGCCCGCTGATCGGTAACGGCGTCAACGGGGAAGCGGGTACCGGGGTCAACGGGGCGCCGGGTGGGTGGTTGCTCGGTGACGGCGGCGCCGGCGGGTCGGGCGCGCCGGGCCTCAAGGGCGGTAACGGCGGGGCTGCTGGGATGTTGGGTTCCGGCGGTGCCGGTGGTGCCGGCGGGGGCTCAGCAACGGGTAACGGCGGGGCCGGCGGGGCCGGCGGGGCCGGCGGGTGGCTGTCGGGCAACGCCGGTGTCGGCGGGGCCGGCGGAGCCAGTACCGCCGCCGGCGGGGTCGGCGGGGCTGGCGGTATCGGCGGAACCGGCGGGCTGTTGGGTGCCGGCGGCCTTGGCGGGCCTGGCGGGAGCTCCGCTACCGGCAACGGCGGGGCCGGCGGGGCCGGCGGGGCCGCTGGCCCGCTGGCCGGGCTGGTCGGCGCCGGTGGCGGCAACGGCGGGGTCGGCGGGACCGGCGGGGCTGCATCCAACGGGGGTGCCGGCGGTGCTGGCGGGGCCGGCAGCCTAGTCGGCGGCCCGGGCGGCGGCGGCGGAACCGGCGGGTTCGGCTTCGTGGCCGGCGGCGACGGTGGTGCCGGCGGTAACGCCGGCGGGCTGTTCGGCGCCGGCGGCACGGGCGGAGCCGGCGGAACCGGCGACACCGGCGCGGGCGGGGCCGGAGGGCACGGCGGCAACGCCGGGCTGCTGTTCTCCAACGGCGGGGCAGGCGGGGCCGGCGGAGCCAGCTTTAGCATTGCCGGCGGAAGCGGTGGGGCGGGCGGCAACGCCGGCTGGCTGGGCTTCGGTGGGACCGGCGGCGCCGGCGGATTCGGCAACGCCATCGCGGGTAAAGGCGGCACCGGTGGCACGGCTGGTCTGCTGTTCGGTAGCGGCGGGGCCGGCGGCTCCGGCGGACAAAGCCTCACAACGACTGGTGGTGCCGGCGGTAACGGAGGCAATGGGGTGCTGATCGGCAACGGCGGCAATGCCGGCATCGGCGGGACCGGTCCGACGGTGGGAGGCACCGGCGCCGGCGGGACGAGCGGGCTGCTGCTGGGGCTAGACGGATTCAACGCCCCGGCCAGCACCTCGCCCCTGCACACCCTGCAGCAACAGGCGCTCAGCGCGATCAACACGCCCAGCCAGGTGCTGACCGGGCGCCCGCTGATCGGCAACGGCACGCCCGGGGCCGCCGGCAGCGGGGCCAACGGCACCCCCGGCGGTTGGTTGCTCGGCGACGGCGGCGCCGGCGGGTCTGGCGCGGTCGCCACGGGCGGGCCCGGCGGGGCCGGCGGGGCGGCCGGGCTGTTGGGCACCGGCGGGTCCGGCGGGGCTGGAGCGAGAGCATTGGTTGCCGACGGCGGTGCCGGCGGTATCGGCGGGACCGGCGGGTGGCTGGCGGGCAACGGCGGTGTCGGCGGGGCCGGCGGATTCAGCTTGGGCCCCGGTGGGGCCGGTGGGGCCGGTGGGGCCGGCGGGCTCTTGGGCGCCGGCGGACACGGCGGGCCGGGCGGAGCCAGCCTCGGCGGTCCCGGCGGGGCCGGCGGGAACGGCGGGACCGGTGGGCTGCTCGGCGGGCTGGTCGGCGCAGGCGGCGGTGACGGCGGGGCCGGCGGGTTCGGCCTCACCGACGGTGGCGCTGGCGGGGCCGGCGGCAACGCCGGGCTACTCGGCGGCCCCGGCGGCGCAGGCGGGACCGGTGGGGTCGGCCAGGGCGGTACTGGGGGTGTCGGCGGGGCCGGTGGCCAAGCCGGGGCGCTGTTCGGCAGCGGCGGGGCCGGCGGGACCGGCGGGGGCGCATCGAATGTCGGCAAGACCGGTGGGGCCGGTGGCGGCGGCGGCAACGCTGGGCTGCTGTTCTCCAGCGCCGGGGCCGGCGGGTTCGGCGGGTCCGGCAACACCGGCGGCGGCGCCGGCGGGACCGGCGGCAACGCCCTCCTGCTCGGCTGCGGCGGGGCCGGCGGGGCCGGCGGGGCCGGTTTCTCCGGCAATGGAGGTGCCGGCGGGGCCGGCGGTACCGGAGGCCAGTTGCTGGGAATCGGCGGCGGCGGCGGTGCCGGCGGCACCGTAGTCGCTGGGACCGGAGGGGCCGGTGGGGTCGGTGGCAAGGCCGTGCTGATCGGCACCGGCGGCAACGGTGGCAACGGCGGGGCCGGCCCAACCACGGGCAACCGCGGCACCGGCGGCGCCGGCGGGCTGCTGGGCGTAGACGGGATTGACGGGTTGCCGTAGCCGACCAGAACGGTGAGCAATTACCGCTGATCGACCGGCTGGCCGCTGAGCTGATTTGTTGCTCTAGTTGCAGTTTTGGCGGCCCGGGGGCGCGTCGAACGGTATGCCGCCGCGCGCATGGGGTTTACCGCGGCAATCTGCGCTGGCCTACGCGGACTTAGCGGCGTTGGCCGCGAAGAACCCGCACAGCGCGTCGGCGATCTGCGCCCGTATCGGGGCCCCGGAGACGACCACGTCGACCATGGTCAGCGACAGGTGCGTGTGTCCGCGGGCCCGCACATGCCGGGTGGCCACCCCTGCCTTCGCGAGCGCCTCGGCGTACGCGTCGCCTTCATCGCGCAGCGGGTCGAACTCTGCCGTGACCACGATCGCCGGTGGCAGGCCCGACAGATCCGAGGCACGCAGTGGAGCGATCCTCGGATCATCCCGTACGTCCGGATCGGCGTAGTGGTCGAAGAACCACCGCATCAACGGGGCAGTGAGGACGTAGCCATCGGCATTCTCGAGGTAGGAGCCGCGAGTCAGATCGGAATCCACGACCGGCGTGATCAACGCCTGGCCGACAATCGTCGGCCAACCGGTGTCCCTGGCCAGTTGGCAGACCACGGTGGCGATGCCTGCGCCGGCGCTCCAGCCGCACACCGCGAGGCGCCCGGGGATGCCGCCGAGTTCTTCGGCGTGCTCGGCGATCCACTGCACTGCCGCCCAGCCGTCGTCGAGCGCGGCCGGAAATCGATGCTCGGGAGCGTGCCGGTAGTCCACCGACACGATGAGCGGCGTCGCTGCGCACGCATAGATCCCGGCACAACGGATCGTCCGAGGTGTGATCGCCGAAAACCCAACCGCCGCCATGGAAGTACACGACAACCGGGTGCGGGCCCCCGCCCGCCGGTCGATACAGGCGGTAGCGCCAGGGGTCCCGCGGCACCGGGCAGGGTTCCGTCGACGACTTCGCCGACGTCTGGGCCCGGCGGGCGTGCCAGGTTCATCTCGTTCATGAGCGCGCGCGCCTGCTCGACCGGCATCGACTCAAACGGCGGCAGCTCCAGCAGAGCCATCTGCTCGAGGACCATCTGGACGTCGGGTTGCAGCCGGCGCACCACGCCGTCGTTGCATTGTGAACCGTCAGGCCCGGACAACTCGAACCCCAGGTAGTCGCGGGCCACCACCTCGTCACACGCCACCCGGTAGAAGTCGACACCGGCGGCGTAGGCCATGAAGGTACGGGGCTTGCCCGGTATGTTGGCGCCCACGTACCACGAATTCGCTTGTGGGAAAAGGGTTATCGATGCGGCGTCGTCCACGTGCTGCATCCAGCCGGCCTCGGCGAGCTTGGTGGGTTCGATCTGGTCGAAGCCATGGGCGCGCAGATAAGTCAAAGCGTCGGCGACGAAATCGACGTGTTGCTCGATAGACACCGCCATGTTCGAGAGCACCGAGGGGCTGTGGGGACCCGCGATAAGAAAGAGGTTGGGAAACCCCTCGGTCATCAGACCGAGGTAGGTGGACGGACCGTGCAGCCACTTGTCCTTCAGCGCGAGTCCGTCGCGGCCGACGATGTCGATTGCCGCAACGGCGCCCGTGATCGCGTCGAAGCCGGTGGCGAACACCATCGCGTCGAACTCGAAAGATTCACCGGCCGTGTCGATTCCGGTCTCGGTAATGCATGACAATGGCTGGTCTTGCAGATTCACCAACCGCACATGGGGAAGGTTGAACGTGGCGTAGTAGTTGGTGTCCAGGCAGAGTCGCTTCGCGCCGACCGGATAAGTTGTTGGGACAAAGCGCGTCCGCCGTCTGCGGATCGCGCACGATACCGCGAATCTTGTGGTGAATGAATTCGGCAAAGTCCTTATTTGCCAACGGATTACTCATCGTGTCGGTATAGAGGTTGAGCACCTCCAGCAGTTCGCCGCGCTGCCAGGCGCGTTCGTATCGCTGCTGACGTTCATCGGCAGACACCGAGAACGACGGGGTGATCGTGCGCTCAACCGGCACCCCACCGAAGGAGTATCTCGCCGCCTGGCGGTAGGCCGAATCGTCGACCAGTTGGGCAAGCTTGTCCGGCGAAATCGGACCGTTCTGGGCGGGAATCGAAAAGCACGGCGTGCGTTGGAAGACCACCAATTGCTCGGCCTGCGCGGCGATCAGCGGAATGGATTGGATTCCCGACGACCCGGTGCCGACGACCCCGACCCGCTTGCCGGAGAAGTCGACGGGCTCGTGGGGCCAGCGACTGGTGAAATACACCTCGCCGGCGAAGTTCTCGACGCCGTCGATGTCGAGATCCTTGGGTACCGACAGACAGCCCGTCGCCATCACCAGGTAGCGGCAGGTGATCTCGTCGCCCCGATCGGTGCGCACGCGGTAGCCAGACGACTTGTCGTCCCAATGCGCATGCGTGACCCGGGTGCCGAACTGGATGTCGCGACGCAGATCGTGTTTGTCGGCAACGTGATTCAGATACCGCAGGATCTCGGGCTGGGTGGCGTACTTCTCTGACCACTGCCAGTCCCGCGCCCAGTCCGAATCGAAGCTGAACATGTAGTCGACGCTGGGGATGTCGACCCGTGCGCCGGGGTAGCGGTTCCAGTACCAGGTGCCGCCGATGCCGTCGCCCGCCTCGAATATGCGCATCGAATGACCCGCGAGTCGAAGACGGTACGCGGAATACAGGCCGGCGAAGCCGGCGCCCACGACGACGGCATCCACATCGGGGAGGTGTTCATCAGCCATGTGAATCATCATGACCAGTCGAGCACGTTTTGTTTAGTGGCTGACTGCCCTCAGTTTCGTGGCCGATCTGCGCGCTCGAGTGGCAGTGCAGCGGCTGACTATGTTTCGCAAGTCTCGGGCGGCTGGTACCGACCGTGCTCGGTGACGATGGCGGTGATCAGCTCGACTGGGGTCACATCGAAGGCGGGGTTGAACACGTCCGCGTCCGGTGGGGTGATCGTGGTGCCGGTGAGCGTCCTGACTTCGTCGGGTGCGCGTTCCTCGATGGCGATCTCGGCGCCGGTGGCCAGCGACCAGTCGACCGAGGACGACGGCGCGACCACGACGAGCGGCACGTTGTGGTGGCGCGCTGCGATGGCCAGGCCGTACGTGCCGATTTTGTTGGCGACGTCTCCGTTGACCGCGATTCGGTCGGCGCCGACGAGTACGCAGTCGACGAGCCCGCGTGCCATCGCCGCCGCCGCAGCGCTATCCGGCTGCACCCGATAGGGCACGCCCGCCTGCGCCAACTCCCACGCCGTGAGCCGAGCACCCTGCAACAGCGGCCGTGTCTCGTCGACCAGCACCGATCCGACCAACCCGCGCCCATGAAGGTGCCAGACAACGCCCAGCGCACTACCCCAGGCCACGGTGGCGAGGTGACCGGCGTTGCAGTGGGTGAGCAGCTGCAGTGGCCGGCGATCACATAGTTCGAGCACGATCTCGGCAGCGTGGGCAGACGCGGCGCAGTTGAGGCGTTCGTCCTCGTCGAGGATTGCCAGCGCTTCGGCGAGCACGGCTTCGGCGCCCTCGTCGAGCTTGTCGAGTGCGCGCGCAACTCCCCAGCTGAGGTTGACAGCGGTCGGTCGTGCCTTCGCGACTCGTTCGGCCGATGCGCGGAGGTCGCCTCCCTCGCGTGTCGCGAGCACCACGCCGAGTGCACCCGCCGCCCCGAGTGCCGGGGCGCCGCGGACGGCCAGGCGGCGGATCGCGTCGACCAGCTCGTCCACGGTGCGCAGACGGATAACGCGGTAGTCCGACGGCAGCGCGGTCTGGTCGATGATCGTGACTGCGTCGCCGTCCCAGTCGATGGTCCTGCGCACGTGCCGACCCTAGTCCCTGGTGAGAACCCGCCGGGGGTGTAGGCGCGTCACAGCCGCCACGGCTAATCCGCAATATTGTCAGTGCGCTGGAAAGCGCCTGTCGCACAGGACTTCTGGACCGCGCAGCGGACTGAGGCACTGGTCGAGTGTCGGCGGACTTGCGGTCGCCTTAGCGCACCGGCATTAATTGATACTCCGAATACCGGTGATTGCGCTCCGCATGACACTCGCCGAGCCAAGGGGGAACGCGTGCGGCAGACGAAGACCACGCTGCGTCCCGCCGTCCTCCTCACCCTCGCGAACGGGTTCTTGGACGCCCACACCTACTTGGAATTCGGCGGCGTATTCGCGAACGTCCAAACCGCCAACGTGATTTTCTTCGCGCTCAACCTTGTCCAAGAGCACTGGGCCCTGGCGCTCGCACGGCTCTGGCCGATCTTCGCTTTCATGGCAGGCGTCGCGATGGCCGCGCACATCAAATCCGGACGGGTCGAGAGGGTCTTCTCGCATCCGCTCACCCGGATCGCGCTAAAGCTTGCCGGCGACAAAGCCGGCCGCCTGATCCACCAAGCCGGAGTCGATATACGACGGCTGCAGATGCGACGGCCAATTCGTGCCTCTGCCACAGATCGGGTCCCCGGCTGCGCATTGGTCGATCGTCTTGCCGGCGAAGGCCGGGGCGACTCCACGGGTGCCATTACCGAACAACGCGACCGCTGCGACGTGCTGGTCGACACCCGGCGGCAGCAGGTTGGTGAACCCGAATACCGGACGGCCCCCGGTCACCAGGTCGGCCACCTCGGCGCCCAGCGAATAGCCGCCGAGCACCATGCGCGTGTTGGGGCAATCTCTGGCCATCGACTGAACGTGGGCGCTCATATCGTTGGCGCCAGTGCCGGTGGTGATGTTGGCGGGGTAGTTGACCCCGTATACGCCGACCGACATACGCGTCTTGCCCCGCAACGAATTGACGAGTGCATCGCCGACGGCGCCCACGCCGGGTGGTTCCTCTCGACCCCGAGCGAAAACCACTTCGACACCGGGACAGGCAGCCGATGCCTTGGGCAGCAACGCCGCCGGACCAATAACCAATGCCGCACCCAGCAGTGCGGCCATCGCCAGACCGAGGGCGAAATGCGCGCCCGGCGTTATCGCAACAAGCCTCATGACGCGATATTACGGATTTGGCGGACGATGCGTCGGCTCCGCGGTGGCACGCCAGAAAGCAGGACCCTTCGCCGAGCGTCACGCTGGCGCAGCAGCGCACCGCTGAAGGCGTGTTAGATCTTCACCATGGGCGAACGTGTCACCTTCCAAAGTTCGACGGGGCCGAACCTGGCGGGGATCATCGACGTGCCGGAAGGTGCGGTGCGCGGCTGGGGGGTGTTCGCGCACGGCTTCACCCTCGGCAAAGAGTCGCCGGCCGCCGCCCGTATCTGCAAGCAGCTGGCCGCCGACGGGATCGGCATGCTGCGCTTCGACGCGCTGGGTCTCAGTGGGTCGGAAGGCGACTGGGGTGACGGGTCGTTCACGGTCAAGGTCAACGACATCATCAAGGCATGCGAGTTCATGGCCGACCGTGGCACCCCGGCCGACATCCTGGTCGGTCACTCATGGGGCGGCGCGGCCGCACTCGCGGCGGCCCGTCAGTCACCAGGCGTGCGGTCGGTCGTCACGGTGGCGGCGCCGATCGACCCCAGCCACGTCGAAAAGCATTACGACGCAGTCGTTGACCGCTGTCTGTCCGAGGGCAGTGCCGAGTGGATGGTCGGCGGGCGCAGGCTGACCTTGAAGCGCGCATTCGTCGAGGATGTCCGCTCCGCCCATCTGCACGACAAAATCAAGGGTTTGCGGTTACCGCTGCTGATTCTGCACTCGCCCACCGACAACACGGTCGGCATCCAGAACGCGACCGAGATCTTCCGCCTGGCCCGCCACCCCCGCAGCTTTGTCTCGCTCGAAGGCTCCGATCACCTGCTCACCGCTCGGGGCCAGGCTCATCGGGCCGCCCGAATCATCGGCGCCTGGGCCGACGCATACCTCGACGAGGACTGAGCACGCAAACTCATCACCTCGCGCGCCACGCCAGCGAGTGGCCTGGGCATCAAGAATCCGTCAAGACGTCTGTTGAATCCTTCCCACCATGAACCCAATCGACCTTCTCATCGTGGCCGTTGCCTGCGGGGCCGTCGCCTGGTCGTTGGCGCGGTATGCGCCCAAAGCAATGCCGGGAGTCGGCCTGGCCGCACAGGGCGTACTCGGCGTCTACACCGGGCTGATGGTGCGCGACATCTCGTTCGCCGCGCTGGGCTCGCACTGGCCGATCGTGGTCGCGGTCGCCGTCAGCACCCTCGTTCTCAGCGTCGCCGGCGGTGCGCTGCTCGGTCTGCACCGTGACATCACCCCGTTGACCGGTGGGCTCGCGCTGGTGGCGGGTGGCTCGGCCGGATTGGTCGCCATCGCGCGCGAACTCGGCGGTGACGATCGTGTCGTCGCGGCCGTCCAATACCTGCGCGTTGCGCTGATCACGGCCGCCATGCCCGTCGTCGCCACGGCCTTCTATCACAGCACTCCGGCCCATAGCGCGCAGGTCAGCGAAAAGTCATCGCTTCCTTGGTATTTCACGCTTCCCCTGATCGCAGCCATCGTGCTGGTGGGTGCCGTGGCCGGACGTCGGATGCGGCTGCCGGGGGGCGGGCTGATCGGCCCGATGGTGATCACCGTGGGGCTGGAATTCGCCGGCCTGGCCAACGGGCTCGCGGTTCCGATGCTGCTGTTCCAGGCCGGAATTGTGCTGATCGTCTTGCAGTCGGTACTGGCGTTGGACCGTGAGTCGCTTCGGGCGATTCGCCGGATCCTGCCCGGCGCGTTTGCTTTGATCATGGTGCTGAACATCGCCGCGGCCGGTCTGGGCGTGGTACTGGCCAAGACCGCCGGACTGAGCATGCTGGACGGATACCTGGCGACTAGCCCCGGCGGTGTCTACGCGGTGCTTGGCACCGCCGCAGGGTCGGGCTCCAACGTGACGTTTGTGATGGCGGCCCAAGTCATTCGGGTGGTGCTGATGTTGGTTGCGGCACCGTTCGTGGCGCGCTTGTTCATCCGGTTCACTCCGCAGAGCGCGGCGACGAGTTCGGTGCGCCCGGACCTGGTTCCGGTCGCTGCCTGAGCAGGGCGTCGGTGAGCGCGCGCCGGCGACGAACTTCCCGTAACGCGCCGCAGACCAACCACGTTCGAGCACGAGAAGCTCGAAGGGCTCGGGCGCGTGGTACGTCCATTGTCGCCCGCGGCCTCAGCGTTGCCGAAGACCACACCATCAGCTCGTTCTTCGAGCCGGCAAAGCACGCGGGACAAATGTGGAGACTGCCGGAAGCACTGATCCTTTAGAAAGCGCCAAGGCCCGCGCGACAGACTCCTGACATCACCACGGTTCGGGGGAAAGGCGATCGACATGTTGAGGCAGTTGGCGACCTTCACCGTGCGGCGCCCCAAGGCGGTGCTGGCGGCGGTCCTAGTCTTGCTCGGCATCAGCGTCGTGCTCGGCGGCTCGGTGTCCGACAAGCTGGGGACGGGCGGAAACACCGACCCGGCCGCGGAGTCGTCACAGGCTGAGGAGTTCCTGGACCAGCATTTCGGGACGACCTCGAATCTGGTGATCCAGCTACTCCCCCGCGAGGGCACAGTCGAGGCGCCCGATGTCGCGCCAATGCGGGATCGGGTGCTTCGACTGATCGCGGGCGAGCCGAAGGCAAAGGTCACCAGGGCCTTCGGCGACGAGGGCGCCGGCGATCTGCGCAGCAAGGACGGCCGTTCCGGTCTCATCCTCGTCCACGTCGGCGGAACCGCGGACGAGGCGGCCGACACGGCCAAGCGAATCATCGCTAGCTTGCCCAAGGACCCGAACATCACCGTGCGGGCGGGCGGCTCCCTGGGCGTGCAGCAGGAGATCCGGGACAAGGTCAAACACGATCTCAAGATGAGCGAAAGCATCGCGGTGCCCATCTCGCTCGCCGTGCTCGTCCTGGTGTTCGGAGGCCTCATCGCCGCGGCGCTGCCCGTGGTGGTCGGCGTCGTCTCGATCGTCTCCACCCTGTCGGTGTTGCTGCTCATGACGACGATCACCGATGTATCCGTGCATGCCCTCACGGTCACGACCGCATTCGGCCTCGGGTTGTCGATCGACTTCGGCTTGCTGATGGTGTCCCGGTTCCGCGAGGAATGCGCCAACGGGAAAGGCCACCACCAGGCCATCATCGCCACCGTCACCACCGCCGGCCGAACCATCCTGTTCAGCGCGGCAACGGTCACTCTGGCGATGACCAGCCTCCTGGTGTTCCCCACCTACTTCCTGCGGTCGGTCGGCCTGGCCGCCACCGCCACCGTCCTGCTGTCGGCATTCAGCGCGATCGTGGTGCTGCCCGCGCTGCTGGCGCTACTGGGCAAGCGCGTCGACTCACTTGCAGTCATCCGCCGGAAGGTGCCGCTTTCGGCGGATTCCCTGTTCTGGCGGCGTTTCGCCGAGGTGGTCACCCGCCGGCCGCTGCTGTACGCAGTACCGGTCGTGGCGGTGCTGTTGGGATTGGGGATTCCATTTCTGCATGCCCAGTACGCCACACCCGACGAACGCGCGCTGCCGACGGACTCCAGCGCGCGTCTGGTGGCCGAGTCGTTGCAGCACGACTTCCAGCTCGACCCCTCCCAGGCGATCACCCTGGTCACCCGCAATGACGCCGGAGCGCTCGCCAATCTCGCCGCCGACATATCGCGCATGGACGGTGTTGTCCTGGTCAACGGCCCCATCGGCCGCTACGAACACGGCCAGCCGGTCGGACCGGCGCCCGCCGGTGCGGCGTCCGGGGCCAGCTACGCGTTCGCCTACTTGTCGGTGCAGGCCGACTCGGACCAAGCTCAACATCTGGTGCGCGACATCCGGGCAAAGATCAGCGGCCACCAGGTGGAAGTGGGCGGTCCGACCGCCACGCTGATCGACAGCCGCGCCGCGATCGCCGACCGGCTTCCGTTGGCCATTTCCCTGATCGCGATTGCCACGTTCATCCTGCTGTTCCTGTTCACCGGCAGCGTCGTGGTGCCGGTGAAGGCGCTGCTGCTGAATCTGCTGGTGCTGAGCGCGGTGCTGGGTGTCCTGGTCTGGATCTTCCAGGAAGGACACCTGGCAGGGGTGCTGGGATTCACTCCCGCGCCGCTGAACCCGTCCATGGTCGTCCTGCTCTGCGCCATCGCGTTCAGCCTGTCCGTCGACTACGAGATCTTCCTGCTCAGCCGGATCAAGGAAGCCCGCGACTCCGGCTTGTCGAACGACGCGTCCACCGTCATCGGGCTGGGCCGGGTGGGACGGATCGTGACCAGCGCCGCACTGCTGTTGACGATCACGTTGATCTCATTCGCCAACGGGCTGTCGTTCATGAAGATGTTCGGCATCGGCACGGCGCTGGCCGTCGTCATCGACGCGACGATCATTCGCGGCGTCGTCGTGCCGGCGTTTCTGCGGGTTGCCGGCGACCTCAACTGGTGGGCGCCCCGGCCGCTGAGGTGGTTGCACTCCCGCATCGGCATCAGCGAAGCCCCGTCTGAGAGCTGCTCTGAAGCCACCGAGCAGCTGCCGGCCGAGGCGACGCCGGTTGCACCGCCGCTCGAGGACGTGGCGGTTGCGGCCGCGCTGCAAGCAGCTGAGGAACACGTCGCGGCCGGCCCTTCGACCGAGGTCGAGGTCATCCCCGGTGCGCACCTGGTGGCCAACGTCAACGGCACCGTCATCGTGGTGGCCCACCGCGAGCGGACGGCACTTTCCGAACACTCCGTCGCCACACAACAGTTGGCGGCCCTGTCCGAGATGGTCCGGCGAACCGACCCGCAGAAACTGGTCAGCGCCTTCGCCAAGCTCTCACGTCAACCCTGGACGCACACTCTGGTCGATGTCGGCATCGTCATGCCCACGCCGGCGGGCCTGGAAATTCTGTTGTGCGGCAGTGTCACCGTCGCACTCGATGACGGTGCCGGACGGACCCTCCTGCACGGCCGCGGCCGCTTGGTGCACCAGTCCGTGCCGGTTCCGGCGGTGGCGGCGGTCATCACCGTCGACGAACTGGGTCAGCGGCCGCGCGCCGGCGCCGTGGCGACCGGCGTGTACCGGCTCACCGACGGCACCGTGCCCGGCGACGGCGCCGTCGTGTGGTGACCCAGGCCCCGCGCAGGTGCGCGCCGGCCGTGACGTCACCGCAGCCCAAGCACTGGGTCGTCTTCGAAGACAACTCTCGCTTCGAGATCGACCGCGACTGCGTCATCGGGCGGGACCCGCACGGGTCGGATGCCGCGCAGTGGGGACTTCGCCCGGTGAGCATCGACGACCGCGCGGGTCTGATGTCCCGGGCCCACGTCGAAGTCCGCATCGTCAACGGGGAGGTGGTCGTCGTCGACCGTGACTCCACCAACGGCGTCTACGTGCGCGAACCGGCAGAACACGGCTGGACCCGGATCACTCCGTGGGAGCCGGCAACCTGGCGGCCCGGCGCGCACATCCAGATCGGCGGCCGGATCCTCCGGCTACACGTGGCGACCGCACCGGGCTCCCAGCGCGGGCCGCGCGTCACCGTGCACCACCACGTACCGCCGCAGCCGCACCCGGGCCGCCCGTACGCCGCTACCAGGAGGCGCGTCTAAAGTTGCTGCCATGCCCGAGGAACAGAATAAATCCGGCAGCTTGAAGCCACATTTCGATGATGTGCAAGCGCATTACGATCTCTCTGACGAGTTCTTCAAGATCTTCCTGGACCCGACACGGACCTACAGTTGCGCGTACTTCGAGCGTGAGGACATGTCACTCGAAGAGGCGCAGATCGCCAAGGTAGACCTCTCGCTCGGCAAGCTCGGGCTACAACCTGGCATGACGCTGCTTGACGTCGGATGCGGCTGGGGTACCACGATCGTCCGAGCCCTCGAGCGTTACGACGTGAACGTGATCGGCCTGACGCTGAGCCGCAACCAGCAAGCGCATACCCAACGACGGCTCGACGAGCATCCCAGCCCGCGCAGCAAGCGGGTACTACTGCAGGGCTGGGAGCAGTTCGACGACAAGGTGGACCGCATCGTTTCCATCGGAGCCTTCGAGCACTTCGGACGCGACCGTTACGCCGACTTCTTCACGATGGCCTACGAGGCGCTTCCCGCGGACGGCGTGATGCTGTTGCACACCATCATCCAGCCCAGCGAGGAGGAATTCGCTGAACGCGGGCTGCCCATCACCATGACCAAGCTGCGGTTCATGAAGTTCATCATGGACGAGATCTTCCCGGGCGGAGACCTCCCTCCCGCCAAAGCCGTCAAGGAGCACGCGGAGCGCGCCGGCTTCTCGGTCCAGCGAGTCCAGCAACTGCGCCTGCACTATGCACGCACCCTCGACACGTGGGCCGGCGCGCTGGAGTCCCACCGCGACGAGGCCATCGCCGTTCAGTCGCAAGAGGTTTACGACCGCTACATGAAGTACCTGACCGGTTGCGCCGACCTGTTCCGTGAGGGCTACACCGACGTCGCCCAGTTCACCCTCGCCAAATGCTGAACCCTGTCGTCGGGCGCGTTATTTGTTGCGCACGCACTCATAGGTCAGCTTGACCTCGTCGCCGAGATCGACGACCTCGAACTGGTCGACCGCAATGTCGCCGAATGACTGCGCCGTGACGCCCAATTCGGACCATTTCTTGGTGCTGGTCCGGTCGTCGGCGAAAGTGAGCGGCACCTGGCCGCCATCTGCCAATAGCATTCCGTACTTCTTCAGGGCCGCGATGACCACCTTCTCGGACTTCGTGAAATGCGAATCGTCGAAGTCGGATCGCAGCCGGAACCGCACGCCGTAGGGCGGAGCATTGGGATCAGTACTGGCCGGACCACCCGCGTGGGTTGCCGGACGCACGTAGACGCCTTCCTTCATCCGGTCGTTCGGGAGGATGAAGCGTATGGCGTGATTGATTGCGCCCGAAGCGACTTCATCGGCTGTGGGTGTCATCGCGGCGATAGGGAAGCCGGCCGCATCGGCGCTGGTGCACTGGTCGCCACGCAACGTCTCGGGATACGCTTTGGCGAGGTCCCAGATGAAAAAGGCTTGCGCCGTGATGTCTTCACCGGACTGACTGCCGTGATAGATCTCGTAAAGCTTGTGTTGGCCGCGGTCGACGACCAGCAGGTGACAGTCTTCCTGGCCTTCGGTAGCCCCGGTGGTGTCGCACTTGAGGTTGGACGAGCCCTCGATGTATGCGTTGGCCGGCAACGGCATCTGGGCGGGAACCGAGTCGCAGTCCGGTCCGCCGCCGCAATAGTCCTCGATGCCGACCACCTTCGTCTTCCGTGAGTTGCCGTCGGCGAAGAAGACCGGGATGGAGAAGTCGGCCTGGAAGGCGCCGGTGCCCCAGCCACCCAGGTCGCTGAGCGCGCGAATGATCGCATCGGACCGACCTGCCTTTGCGGCGCTGGAAACGTCGACGTTCCACGGCACGGCGGTGGTGAACAGCGCCCCGGCCGGCACCGGCGCGTTGGCACGCGAGGAGCCGGGCGACCCCGACCCCGACCCCGGCGGCGCGTCCGAACTCGACGTCGCTGGCTTAGAGTTGCAGCCGGCCACGAGGATGACCGCCGAACACAGGATCGCCAGCGCCTTTGCCGGCCGCACAAGGTACATCGTCTGACACTATCGGTTTGCCCGGTCCGCTGGAACCGGTCGCGTTGCCCGATAAATGGAAATGGACCCCGAAACGGTTCTGATCACCCTGTCCCCCATGCCCTGCACGAACTCGACCTCCACCCCGGCTCGACGCACCTTGGCGCGTGCTATGGCCAGCACCTGCGGGTCAGGATCCACCCGGATCACCCGCGCACCGGGCTGGTGTTGCTTCATCCGAATGGCCAATGATGCTGTACCACAGCCGATATCGACAACGGTGTCGCCCGGCTTCAATTCGAGCTGCGCGATGACGGCCGAGCGCCAACGGTCTTCGCGCGTCAACAGCGCGATGACAATGTCGTAATACTTGGTGTACTTCGGGTTACCCGCCGCGGGGGTAAACGCCTGCGCTGACATGACACTCAGTCGTACCATCGGGGGGTCATGACTTTCTCTGCACAGACGGCCACAGTCTTGTCTTGCGCGGACACACCTACCCTGCTCGACATGCGCCAGGGTGGCGCATCGACGGCCGGCGCGTTCGTCTACGAAGGACAGCGGCTGACGACCGCGCGGCATGCCCACGATCTGCACCAGCTGGAATACGTCGTTCAAGGCGTCCTGGAAGTCGAGACAGATGCCGGTGCCTGCTACCGCCGCCACGGCAGCGAGTTGCCGGGATGAAACTCAACGCACGGAACCTGCACAGACTCCGAATACCGACACCCAACTACGATCGCAGCCGAATCACAATCGGCATCGTGCATTTCGGCGTCGGCGGCTTCCACCGCGCACACCAGGCCATGTACGTCGACCGGCTGCTGGGCCAGGGACTCGCCGGCAACTGGGGAATCTGCGGGGTCGGCGTGCTGCCCCGCGATCGGCGGATGCGCGACGCGCTACGCCGCCAGGACCACCTGTACACGCTGACCCTGGCGCACCCCGACGGCACCCGGGAACCGCGGGTCATCGGCTCCATTGTCGACTTCCGTTATGCGCCAGACGATCCGGAGTCGGTGATCGAGCTGCTCGCCGATCCCGCCGTCCGCATCATCTCGCTGACCATCACCGAGGGTGGTTACAACGAACCATTCAGCGCCGTCTTCGCACTGGTCACCGAGGCGCTGAACCGGCGCCGCAGCCGCGGATTGAAGTCCCCGACGATCGTGTCCTGTGACAACATCTCCGGAAACGGCAACATGGCACGGCAGGCATTCACCTCTTACGCTGGAAGGTCCAATCCCGCACTCGCACAATGGATGGACGAGAACACCAAGTTTCCGAACTCGATGGTGGACAGGATCACGCCGGCCACCACCCCCGACGTGATCGAAAGGCTGACAGCGGAATTCGGTGTCGACGACGCCTGGCCAGTGACCGCGGAACCGTTCGTCATGTGGGCGCTCGAGGACGATTTCGCCGACGGGCGCCCGCCGCTGGACCGGGCAGGTGTCACGTTCGCCGATGACGTGTCGCCGTACGAAGCGATGAAGCTGCGGCTGCTCAACGCCAGTCACCAGGGTCTGTGCTATTTCGCCTACCTGGCCGGATACCGCATGGTGCACGACGCCGCGCAAGACCCCCTGTTCGCCGAATTCATCACGCGCTATCTGGATTCCGAGGCGATGCCGACACTCGCGCCGCTCGAGGTGCTACCGGAGTTCAAGAATCAACTACTGCCCCGGTTCGGCAACGCCCACATCCGCGACACGGTGGCCCGGCTGTGCGCCGAATCATCGGACCGCATTCCCAAGTGGCTGCTGCCGGTGGTGCGTGACAACCTGCGCTCGGGTGGCCCGGTCCGCCTGTCGGCGGCCATCGTCGCCAGTTGGGCCCGGTACGCCGAGGGCGTCGACGAAGACGGCAGGCCGATCGCAGTGGTGGACCCGATGGCCGACACTCTGATTCCGATCGCCCGTTCGCAGCGCTCGGACGCACTGGCGTTTCTGGCCAACCGCTCCGTCTTCGGCAACCTGATCGAGGAGCCCCGCTTCGTGGAGCCCTACGTGTGGACACTGGGCTCCCTGCACAGCTACGGCGCACGCGCGACGGTAGAGAAGCTGCTGCGGTCGTGAGCCTGGTCGCCGGTATCGACTCCTCAACTCAGTCCTGCAAGGTCCTGGTGTGCGACGCCGACACCGGTGCGGTGGTCCGCCAGGGTCGCGCCGCACACCCCGATGGCACTGAAATCGACCCCGCCGCATGGGAATCCGCTGCCCGGCGGGCGATCGCGGCGGCAGGTGGGTTCGACGACGTCGACGCCGTGGCAATCGGTGCGCAGCAGCACGGCATGGTGTGCCTCGACTCCGCCGGCGCAGTGGTGCGTCCCGCGCTGCTGTGGAATGACGTGCGCTCGGCCGGCGCGGCACGCGCCCTGGTGGACGAACTCGGCGGACCGCAGGCGTGGGCGCAGGCCGTCGGACTGGTGCCCCTGGCCGCGGTCACCGCCGCGAAGCTGCGCTGGCTCGCCGACCACGAACCCCGGCATGCCGATCGCACGGCGGCCGTGTGCCTGCCACATGACTGGCTGACCTGGAGGCTGCGCGGGGATTCCGCAATCGCGGCACTGACCACCGACCGAAGCGATGCCAGTGGCACCGGCTACTTCGACGCCGAGACCAACCGGTACCGCGTCGACCTCCTCGAGCTGGCGCTGCGCGGCCGCAGCCCGGCACTGCCGCGCGTGCTCGGCCCGTCTGAGCAGCTCAGCGGCACAACACTGTTCGGGCCTGGCCTCGGTGACAACGCGGCCGCCGCGCTGGGCCTGGGCGCCGACGAGGGCGACGTGATCGTCTCGATCGGGACCTCGGGTGTGGTGTGCGCGGTGACCGCCGACCCGGTGCGCGACGACCAGGGATTCGTGGCCGGCTTCGCCGACGGCACCGGGCGCTACCTTCCCCTGGTGTGCACGCTGAACGCCGCGCGGGTGCTCGATGCGGCCGCGACGATGCTGCGGGTCGACCACGACGAGCTGTCCGGGCTGGCGCTGTCGGCGCCACCGGGCAGCGCCGGCCTGGTGCTCGTGCCCTATCTGGAAGGTGAGCGAACACCCAACCGGCCCAACGCTACTGGTGCGCTGCATGGTCTTCGGGTATCGAACTCGACGGCGGCCAACCTGGCCAGGGCGGCGGTGGAAGGCATGTTGTGCGCACTGGCCGACGGCCTCGCCCAACTCACCACGCACGGCGTCAGCGTGCGCCGCATGCTGCTGATCGGTGGCGGTGCGCAGTCCCGCGCGGTGTGCGAGATTGCGCCGACCATATTCGGAATGCCCGTGCTGGTCCCGACGCCCGCCGAATACGTCGCACTGGGCGCGGCGCGGCAAGCGGCGTGGGCATGCAGCGGATCACCGCACCCGCCCGCCTGGCCACCGCCGGCGACCCGCGAGTATGCGGCCGATGCCGCGCCGGGCGTGCCGGAACGCTATGCGCAGCTGCGAAATCTCACCGAATCAGCGGAAGCGGCCGGTACACCGGCAGGGCACGATACTTCGAGGTGAACGTGGCTTTGTCGTACTCTTCGCCGATCTCGCCGTCATGTGCGACGACGGTGGGTCCATCGACCGCGGTGAAGGTGAACTCCGGCACCTGCATCTCGTGGTAGAGCGGGCTGCGCTCCAGCCGTCCCAGCACCAGCGCGGTCAGAATCCTGGTCCTGGCCAGCCGGCGACCGGTTTCCAGGATGCGCACATCGATCAGGCCGTCGTCCATCCGGGTGCGGCGGGACGGCGCGAATCCTGTTGGCAGATATAAGGAATTGCCGACGAATAACAGTGACGTCTGCAGCGTCTTGTTGTCGTAGCTGATGCGCACAGGCGTGCCGTTGCGCAGCGTGTGCAGCATCGCGTACATGCCGGCCAGCGGCTTGCCGATGCGCTTTTCCAGCTTCTCCCGCTCCTGGACGAACGCGGGGTAGGCACCGATGCTGGCCGTGTTGACCACCATCTGGCTCTCGTTCAAGCACATCAGGTCGACATACGCCACGCTGCCCCGCCGGATCGCGTCGATGGTCTTGGCCATGGAGTCGCAACCGATGTCCTTGGCGAAATGGTTGAAGGTTCCGCCGGGAAAGACGGCCAGCGGCACTTCCGCGTCGGCCGCGACTGCCGCGGCCGCCGCCACGGTGCCGTCGCCCCCGCCGACCGCGAGCACCTCGGCGCGTGCGGCGGCGTCCCGCAGCACGTGCACCGGGTCGTCATCGGAACCGAGTTCGACGATCTCCGCCGCGGGCAACTGGGCCCGGACCTCCTCGGCGACGCGGGCCCCGGTGCCGCTGGCCGAGGCCGGGTTGACGACCACCACCACGCCGGAACCGTCCGGCCGTTCCGGAACATCAGCTCTGAGCGGTTCGGTTTTCGGCAAAGCGGTTTCGACGATCGGCGGGACCAGTCGGCTGCCCGCAACGGCGATGCCGGAGCCGATACCGAACCCGATGGCGACATCGCCGGGGTAGTGCGCACCGACTGCCACCCGGGACAACCCGACCAGGCCCGCCAGCAACGCCAGCCCGAAGCCCACCGTCGGATTCTCCAGCCCCACCCCGACGGCGAACGCGGCGGCGCTGGCGGAGTGCCCGGAGGGCAGCGAGTTGGAGGTCGGACGTCGCCGGACGCGCCGGACCAGCGGCACCGAATCGTAGACCGGACGCGGCCGCCGGCGGACGCGCTTTGCGACCTGATTCGTCACCAAGCTGGTGACACCCAGCGACACCAGGCCGCGGGTGGCGCCGCGCTGCGCGGAATTCTTTCCTGACGCGAGCAACACCGCTGCGATGGCGAACCACAGCTTGGAATGATCGGCGGCCCGGGTCAACGGCGGCATCGCCTTGTCGAGCAGCGGGGTCGGGCTCTCAGCGACCGCCTCGAACACTTCGCGATCCAGAGCGCCCAAACCCCGGGTGATCTGTTTGACGCTCCGCAGCGGTCGCCAAGGCCGTTCGTTCATTCCGTCCACCCTAACGGGGGGCACTCGCAGAACCTCACGGCCGCTCGCCTTTTCGGCGCAGCGTCCAGGCCGGCACCCAGTGTGTCACCGCCTTCTGCCTGGCACCGAACTCCACCGGGTAGGTCACCAGCCCCCACCAGTCGCCCTGTTCGCACAGGCCCCAGCAGCTCAGCGCGCCCTCGACCACCTTGTGCAACTGCAGACCATTGGGGTGGTACCGGCCCGAGCGGTGCGGCTCGCGCGGGAACAGCACCGTAAGGTCCACCAGCACCGGGACGGGCGGACGCACCGGCCGAAAGGGTCCGCGGAGCGGTTGCCCGTTGTACCCGATCGACGCGAGCCGCCCCATTGATCGATCATACGTTCGAATGACGGATCGCTGATCGCCAATTCGGAGGCCCCCGTGCCGCTTCTGGCAACATGACCGGTGTGGCACGGCGTCGCGGTGCACTCGACCCCCTCCTCGTCGGCGCGTTCGCGGCCGTAGTGAGCCTTTACGGCGCCGGTCGGCCCTCTTTCTGGTACGACGAGGCGGCAACCGTTTCGGCTTCCTACAGTCGTTCGCTGCGCCAGTTGTGGCACATGCTGGGCAGTGTAGATGCGGTCCACGGCCTGTACTACCTGCTCATGCACGGCTGGTTCCACGTCTTCCCGCCCACCGAGTTCTGGTCCCGGGTGCCGAGCGGCCTGGCTGTCGGCGGCACCGCGGCCGGACTGGTGGTGCTGGGCCGGCAGTTGTCGTCGCGCATTGTCGGGGTGACCGCCGGAATCGTGTGCGCGATCTTGCCTCGGACCACATGGGCCGGCATCGAAGCCCGTCCGTACGCCCTGTCGATGATGGCCGCGGTGTGGCTGACCGTGCTGCTCGTCTACGCCGCGCGCCGCCCCGGCGCATGGGCCTGGCTGTCTTACGGGCTCGCCCTGGCCCTGTCGATCACGCTTGACGTGTACCTGATCCTGTTGCTGCCGGCGCACGCCACGTTCATCTGCGTCTTTGCGCGCCGGCGAAACGTGCTGGCAGCGTTCACCATTACCTCGGTTGTCACGGTCGGTGCCCTGGCGCCGTTCTTGACCACGGTCGTCGGGCAAGCGCACCAGATCAGTTGGGTCGCCCCGATCGGGCACCGGACCATCGAAGACGTGGCGATCCAGCAATATTTCGAGCGGAGCCCGCTCTTCGCGGTTGTGTCGGCAGTTGTCGTGGTGGCCGCAATCGCGCGGTGGCGGTGCACGTCTGCGGCGCCGCCACAAGGGGACCGGCAACTGCTGACCATCGCGATCACCTGGCTTGTGTTACCGACCGCGCTGATCGTCCTGTGGTCGTTGGTCCATCCGATCTACACACCCCGCTATCTGACCTTCACCGCACCGGCGCTCGCGCTGGTTCTGGGCGTCTGCATCGCTGCAGTGGCCGTCAAGCCGTGGACGGCAACCGCCGTGCTCATCGTTCTCACAATGGCCGCTGCTCCGAATTACTTTCGTACCCAACGTAATCCGTATGCCAAATACGGAATGGACTACAGTCAGGTCGCCGATTTGATCACCGCGAAGGCAGCACCCGGTGACTGTCTACTCGTGAACGACACCGTCACCTTCATGCCCGCACCGATGCGTCCATTGCTGGCGGCCCGCCCGGACGCCTATCGAAAGCTCGACGACCTCACGTTGTGGCAGCGGGCAACCGAGCGCAACGACGTCTTCGACACCAACCTCATACCCGAGGTGGTTTCCGGGCCGCTGAGCCGCTGCAAGGTGGTATGGATCATCACCGAAGCCGACAAGTCGATGCCGCCGCACGAGCAAGGTTCGGCGCTGCCGCCCGGCTCACGCTACGGAGACACTCCCGCGTTCGCGGTTCCGCACGACCTGGGGTTCCGACTGGTCGAGCGCTGGCAGTTCAACCTGGTTCAGGTCATCCAGGCCAAGCGGTAACCCGTTACCAGACGCGGATGTAGTCGATCAACATCGACGCCGGGAACGAGCCGGCAGCGGGGTCGCCGGCGCCGACTCCACCGACCGCAAGCGTGAACATGGGGGTCATCCAATAGCCGGGATTGTTGAACGGCCAGCGGAAGTCGTCGGGCTCACCGCCGGCCACGTGGATGGGCTTCGGCGGCACGCTGAAGTACTGTCGCCCCATCTCGCGAGAATTTGAAACCGCTTTCGTCCCAGCGCATTTGCCAGGTGTGCCAACCACCGTCGACCAAGCCGGGGATCGACTTCCCTTCCCAGGTCTTGCCGTTGGACGCCGCGTGCACCGTCGTCCCGGGGGCCCAGTTGCCGTTGCCGTACCACTCGAAGATGTCGACCTCGCCGTCGGGCAGCGGATCCTCGTTGACCGTCCAGTACGCGGGCCACAAGCCGGGGGTCAAGCAATCCAACTTGATCCGCGCTTCCCAGGTGGTGTTGATCATGCCCCGCCAGTTGCCGCGCAGTTTGCCGGTGTAGTACCCGTCCAATTCCCGGGTTGCCCTCAGGACGAGATTGGAATTGCCGTCCTGGAAGACGTTGCGGCGATCGTCCCGGTAGATCCCGTCGACCGGCGGAAAGACGTCGTCCTGCCAGGTCTGCACGGTCCACTTGGCGGGATCAGGCCCGGAGCCCGCTGGGCCGTCGAATTCGTCCTGGAAGATGTAGGGCCCCGCCCCACCGGCCGACGGGGCCTGAGGCGGTGCCGGGTGGGCCCGCGCCTCGGGGATAGGGATCGCGGCGGCGGCGGCGAGCATACCGATGCCTGTCGTCAACAACATGCTGCGACGATCCATTCAGATACCACCGTTCTTCAGTGCCCACTCAGAGCCGCGAATCCTGATCTGCGTCATCCCCCAGCGCAGCTTTCATAAACGGTCCTATAGAACCATGCGCCGGGGCTGACGCGCATCTTGCAACGCGGTGATATGCGCCGCAACCTCGCAGGCTCAGGTTTTCGCACGCTGTTGGCCGGGCAATTCGTAAAGCAACGCAGTCCAAAGGAGGTTGGAGATGAGGACCATGGTCGCCGCCGGGATACTGGCGGTCGGCGCCGCATTGCTGACCACCGCGATAGGCGTGGCCAACGCCGACGAAGTCCAGGTCGAGGGCAGTTACGCGACGTTAGCCGCCTGTCAGGCCGATGGCCCGCACGTCGAGATCACGCACAACGACGGCGCATACACCCATTGGGATTGCCGTCAGGGCGACGACGGGCTCTGGTATCTGCACCTTTCCAACTGACGTCAGAAGACCCGCACCCAGTCGATGAGCATGTCCTGCGGGTAGTGGCCGGCCGCCGGGTCGCCGCCACCGGAACCGCCCACCGCCAGGTTCAGCACCGGGAAAACCGTGTAATCGGGGTCGTTGAACGGCCATTCGCGGATCGGTTCGTCGAGATTCTCGATGCCCGTCGCCAGAACCGAAAAATACGGCGCCACGCCGTCGGCGTAGTCGAGCCAGAAGTACATGCCGGTGGCGTCCCAGCGGACGCGCCAGTTGTGCCAGCCGCCGTCCACACCGATCGGCTGCGTCTCGAACGCCGTGCCGTCCGGGTTGGCGTGGACCGTGGTTCCTGACGGCCAGGTTCCGTTGCCGTACCACTCGATCAGGTCGATTTCGCCGCTGCGGCCGGGGTCGTCGTTGGATAGCCACCACGCGGGCCACATGCCCGGCTCGAGGCAGTTCATCTTGATCCGGGCCTCCCAGGTGGTGCCGACGCCGCCTCGCCACAAGCCATGGACCAGGCCGCCGAAGTAGCCGGCACCGTCGCGGGTGGCCCGCAGCACCAGGTTGGAGTTGCCGTCCAGAAAGACGTTCTGCCGACTGTCGCGGTACTGCCCCCAGAACTGCGGCTGGTCAAAGTCGACCGGGTTCCTGATCGGCGTGCGGAAGTTGGACACGGCCCACTTAGACGGGTCCGGAGCCGAACCGGCCGGGCCGTCAAACTCGTCATGCCAGATGAAGCCGGCGGTTGGCCCCGCTGCCGGTGCGGCAGGCGCGGGCGCCTGGGACGACGGGCGGGCCTCGGCTACCGGGGCCGCAGTCGCGGCCGCCAGCGCGCTGAATCCCGCCATCATGATCATGCTGCGACGGTTCATCTGTGACATGGCAAGGGACAATAGCAGCCCCCCGTCGCAAGCCAATTCACGCTGATACCAACGGGTGCGAGTCTCAGCTCGGGTCGCTCAGCTTGACCAGCGTCTTGCCGATGTTGGCCCCGGTGAACAGCCCGTTGAGGGCGTCGACGCACGACTCGATGCCCTGGAAGATGGTCTGCCGGTGCCGAGCCGACCTTCGGCCTCCCACTGGCGCAGGTTGGCGAAGGCCTCGTCGAAGCGGCCCCACTGGTCGAGCGCATTGAATCCCTGCATGAGGCGGTTTTGGACAGCAGGTTCACGTAGTTGGCCGGCCCCGGGTGCTCGCCGGTCAGGTAGCTGGAGATGACGCCGCAGAGCACGACGCGCGCCTTGGAAGCCAGCCGGCCCAGCACCGCGTCAGGATCGGTCCGCCGACATTGTCGAAGTAGACGTCGACCCGGCGAGGGCAATGCTCTTTCAGCGCCGCCGCCAGGTCGTCGTTCTTGTAGTCGATGCACGCGTCGAACCCGAAGTCCTCGACCACCGCCCGGCACTTCTCGGGTCCGCCCGCGACGCCCACCACCCGGGCGCCGGCGATCTTGGCGATCTGCCCGGCCACCGATCCGGTGGCGCCCGCCGCCGCCGAGACCACCACCGTCTCCCCGGGCTGCGGACGGCCGATATCGGTCATCCCGAAATAGGCGGTGGCACCGGTCGGGCCGTACACCGACATGATCGCCAGCTGGTCGTCTTCGCCCGGGATGGGTGTGCTGAACACGTCGTCGCGGATGATCACGTACTCCTGGAAGCCGGTCAGCGTGGTGACGATGTCGCCGACGGCATAGGCGTCACAGCGCGACTCCACGACCTCGCCGATGCCGGCCGCCCGGATGACCTCTCCCAGCTGCACCGGCGGAAGGTAGCTCGGCTGGTCGTCGAGCCAGGTCCGGGCGGCGGCGTCGATGCCCACGTAGGTGGTGCGGACCAGCGCCTCACCTTCAGCGGGCTCCGGCGCCGGCGTGGTGACCAGCTCGGTGTCACCGGGCTGGACCAGCCCGGTAGGGCGGCGACGCAACACAGATCTGGCGGTTCGGCAAGTCCGGCACGGTGCCGAAACTACCTAAGGAAGACGGCCTATTCGGCACGATTCCAGTGTGGGAGCATCTGTCCATGAACCCGAGGATGACCCCGAAGCCCGAATCAGGCAGCTGGAGCAACCGTTGGCTGACACGGCACGCGCATCCGAACTGGGAGGTTCGCAGCCGCCGGGCGGCTCGGAATACCAGGGCTATCCGCCACCGCCACCGCCACCGGCCCAGTGCCACCGCCACCGCCACTCCCGGGGTGCCGCCCTCGTTTGACTACGGCGGGGGCTACGCCGGGGGCTACAAGCCCGTTCCCCGGGGCAACGCCGCGGTCGTCCTCGGGCAATCGCGTGTTCTGGATCTTGGCCGCGGTCTTCATCGTTGGCATCCTGGCCGTGGTAGGGGGCATCGCCGCCTACGCCGCAAACCGCAGTCTCCCATAGCTTTGTCGCCGCCCTGCCCCCCATCCGAAAGCACCTCCTCGATTAACAGTTCGCCCAGGACTACCCCGCGAAGCCCGGGCCCCTCGGGCAGCAAGACCGCAACACCGTCAGCGGGACCATCTACATCGCCTACTCCACCGGCCGGCGGGACGCTCACTGTCACCGGTATCAACGAGAACAAGACGATCACGTGCAACGACAGCGTCGTCAGCGTCAGCGGGGTGTCCAACAAGGTGGTCATCACCGGCCACTGCGCGAGCCTCACCGTCTCCGGCATGCAGAACAAAGTCACCGTCGACGCCGCCGACACCATCGACGCCTCCGGCCTCAACAACAAATCACCTATCACTCGGGCTCGCCGAAGGTAACCCAATCCGGCGATGGGAACACCATCCAGCAGGGCTGACCGCTGCGGCCCCAGGCCATCGCTTCGGCCTGCGCCAGATATCCCTCGAAGTCGGCCTCTTGCGCCTTGTCCCGAAAGCGCTGCAGGAACTGCTGATAGCTGGACTCATCGCCGTGGGCTCGGGCCCGCAGCGCCCGTGACCATGGTGGAGTCGCCGTCAGCGAGGTCGATGACCCGTTGGGCCATGCGCGCCGCGACAGCGATTATGTGGGCTCGTCCGACGGATCGTCGAGGACGCTGACCGCAATGCCGTACGGCAGGAAGCGGACTTTGCGCTTCGGGTCGGTGTTGTTCTTGTTCGCCCGCAGGGCGTCGAGTTCGACGCATACACCTGTTCGACGCGGGCGCCGCCGTCGGCGTCCACGGTGTAGATGGCCCACACGCCGTCGCCGGCCTCGCCGGCGGTTTCCGGCTGCGGGGCGGCGCGCCGATGTGACAGATCCTCGAAGATCGTCGACCAGCCTGTCCGAGCGCCGGTGGGACCCGACAAACCGGCTGATCCGCTCGAACACGTCGCGCAGTCCTTCGCTCCCCTCCCTGATCACCCGATCGAAGTCGTCGGGGTCAAATCCGAATGCGCCCCCAGAACCAAAATTGTCGCCCACGCGACCTCCTAGCAATCAAACCGATACTGCACAGTGTGCGCTCAGTCGACCCGATCCGCCACGCGCTACGGCGCTGGCTCCGCCGGCGCCGGCGGAGCGGGTGGCGGGGGCGGGTTGATCGGGATCGGAATGGAGACGAACGGCAGGTGCAGGTACATCGTCAGCGGCGGCTGTGTGGGCACCGCCGGAGCTGCCGGAGGAGGTGCGGGCACCGCGGCCGGCGCGCGGGGCGGCCGATGGCGCGGCCTGCACGGGGGTCGGCGCGGCGCCTGCATGGTCGGCGCCCGACGGGGCTGTGGCGCGGGCGCCATGTTCTGCGGCGGCGACGGCTTCGCCGCCGGCTGCTGCACCACCGGCGGCGGCGCTGGCGGGGCGGCCACTTCCACCGGGAGCGCGCGCCGGCGCAGAGCTGGGGGCCGGCAACAGCACCTGCTCCGTCCCGTAAGGGAATCAGGAGGCAAGCCGGCAACTGGCCCGGCGCCTGGACTCGCCGGTGTCAGGATGCTCTCGCGCGGGCTGGGCTGCGCAGCGGCCGTCGGCCGGACATCAGATGTCAGCGAAACCACCAGCATCCCGACCACAACCGCGGCGACCCGCGATGAGCGCCACCGGCCAGCACAGAGGCCTGCGCCGGGTCTCGGCGTCGGGTTCGTCTTCGTGGCCGCTCGTCGGCTAGCGCGCTGTACGCCAGCGCGCTCTCGCCCAGGTCTGCATGGCGCAGACGTCGAGGTAGCTCGGGAGTGAGCGCGCGGGGGCTCACCTCACCGGTGCCCGGATCCAGCGCGTAGGCCAGCGCCGACGTCGACGACGCGAACAGCGGCGCATTCGCCGACGCCAGCGCCGCCCCTCGGGCCAGCGCCATATCCGGCTCCTCCGGAGCGCTCACCACAAGCGATGTCGCCGCCTCCAGCACCGGCTTGATCGGGACGATGTCGACCCCACAGCCGATGAGGAACACGCCATCGGCCCGCGACCCCGGTGCATCCAGACCGGCGACCATCGGCGCCAGCTCGGCCGCCAAGGCGCTTTGCGCGCGCTGAGCACTTCGAGCGCGGGCAGGGACTGCCGATGCAGATCGACGATCGAGCCGTCGGCGACATCGACGACGGCCAGCGTCGCGCTGTCGGCCTCGACGAACAACATCGCGATGTGCTCGTAGTCGAGGGCGGAGCCCACCGTCTGTGCCAGCGCGGCGGCGGCGAGCAGCGGCGAGACCAGCATGACACTTCCGACATCGCGGGCGGCGAGTTCCAGGCGCAGGGCGGCAACCTCGGCGGGGTCCGTCCACGTCACCCCGGTGGATGTCAGTTGGTAACCGCCCTCGACCGCGCCCTCCCGGGTGCCGATCAACGCGGCGATCACCGAGCGGTGCACGAGTCGCCGCGTCACCGCCTCGTCTAGTGGCGGGGCGGCCTCGATGTTTCTTCCTCGACTGTCGACGCCGTCGGCATTTGACCCTTCGATCAGCACCATGCGGACTGCCGAGGGCTCCATCGATACCCCAAGCACGATGTCCATAACCCCTCCAAGCCATGTAGCGAGCTAGCTACGGGGTCTGGGCGGACCGGCGCACCGCGCTGACCGCCATCGACAAAAATATCCGCCCCACTGCTGGTGCGACCTCATCGATTAGCTGGCCAGTATGCAGTTTGCCAGCTCAAACCCTACTCGCGCACATCGAGGTAGGGAACAATTCCTGAGAAGCTCAAATCAGAATACGCCGGCCAGGGGCCACCCGGGCTGGAAAAGGGGTTCTGCGGGTTGGCATTCTGCGGCACCTGGTTGGCCGGCACCTGGTTCGCCGGGACCTGGTTCGCCGGCACCTGGATCGGTATCGGGAGTGGGATCAGCGGAACGTGCAGCCACTGGGTCGTCATCTTCACCGGCGGTGGTTCCGACGTGGCCGGCGGCTCCGCCGCACTGGGCGACTCTGCCGCACTGGGCGACTCCGCCGCACTGGGCGCCTCGGTGGCGGGAGGCGGCGCGGAGGTCGGCGGCGGTGGTGGCGGCCGGGGGGCGCGTGGTGGTGACCGGCGGCGGTTTGGTCGTCGTCAGCACCGGGGACGGCGGCGGTGGGGGCGGTGGCGGTGGCGGTTCGACGCTGGTGGGTGCCGCCGCGCTGGGGACCGCCGCGTCGCTGGGCGGCGGCGGCAGGGGGCTGGGTGCCATCGGACTGGTCGGAATCGGATTGGGCAGCTTGACGCTGGGTGACACCGGCGGCGCGTGCACGCTGGGCACGATCGGGGCCGGACGGTGGGTGTGGCGTTGCTCGACGGCGGTCAGCGTGATTGCCACCCCGCCGATCGCGGTCATCGCCACCGCGGCGCACAGTCCGATCAGCATCTGCGACAGCCGAATGCGCCGCCAGGACGGCGCTTTGGGCGGGTCGATGATGTTGAGCCGCATCGAGAAGCAGGGACCGTCTTCGTTGTAGGAGTCGCCCTGGAACCGGGTCGGCACCTCGGGGAACTCGGTCTGCGACCAGGCCAACTCGCGATCGGTCAGTGCATCCTGGTCGATCACCATCACGTCGCCCGCCGGCAGGTCGATCACCCCGGTGCCGGACGCTCGGGAGACTCCTGCCATCAGCCCGATGGAGGTCCGGGTCCGCAGGTCCATCAGCTCATTTCGCGTCGCCAGCAGCAGGGCGCCCTTTGCGGCGGCGCTCACCGGATCCGACGCAGTCAACACCGGCAACCGGGTGTGGAACGAAAGACGTTGGCTGACAAGCGGAATGCTGGCACCGCCGCCGACAGTCACCACCGCTGCAAGGTCGGCGAAGCTCGAGTTGTTGCGCGCCAGCATGTCGTCGAAGGCGTAGATGAGACCGGTCAGGCGGTCGGCGATCAGGTCTTCGAACTTCTCCCGGGTGAGCTCGATACCGGTGCTGGTACCCGAGAGCTCAACCGCCAGTTCGGTGACGGCGTCGGTGGACAGCCGCTCCTTGGCCTCCCGGCACTGCTCTCGCAGAATGCCGAGTTGACCGACGGCGGCGGTGCTGGCCGGATCGATGTCCTCGTGGCCGAGTTCTTCGATGACGTGCAGCAACAAGCCTGGTCGATCTGGTTACCCGAGAAGTCCTCGTAACGCATTGTGGCGCTGACGGGTTCGAACTCGTCCTTGGTCTCCAGCAGGGTGACGTAGGTGCCGGAGCCACCGAAATCCAGCAGCCCCACCACACCTCCGGTGGGGACGCCCAATTCCGCATTCACCGCCGTCAACGCCGCGATCGCATCCGGCACCAGTCGCGGCGCCATCCCGCTGCGGACGAACCCGACATGCGTACGCAATGCATTACGCAGCGCCTGCACGGCTCCCGGTTTCCAGTGCGCGGGAACGGCAATCGTGATCTCCGAGGAACTCGCATCGGCGCCGGCGGCAACCACCATCGCGTCCAGGGCCTCGACCGTCAGCAGGTCGGGGTCATGCGCGGATCCGTCCGGGGAGATCAGCGCCACGGAGTCGCCGATGCGTTCCACGAAGCCACTCATCAGAGTGCCTGGGTCGGCTCGAATTCTCGCCGAACACACCGAGTTTCGGGGCGCAGTGCGGATAAAGGGTGAGCACAGCGCGACGGAAACCGGAGGACTTCCATTACGCGCCGCGACCAGGTTCGTGGTCCCGATCGACAACCCCAGCGGGTCGTACATATAGCCATGCTTTCATCGAAAGGGGTCGATGGCCAGCGTTAACCTTAGCCACGGGGGCGCCGAATGTGGTTCGGCAGCAACTTCATTGGTATCCGGTCGATGCCGTGTCGTCACCGAAAAGGTATGTTCGGCACCCTTGACAAGGTACGTCAAATCGCCTCGGGGCGCCTTTTGCTCCGGCCCTCCCGAGGCGCGGCATACCCGATGTGCTGCAATGACCCGGTGAGCCTCTCCGATTCCCCCCTGGCAGATGTCGAAGCGATCAAACAGGTCAAATACCGGTACCTGCGGGCGATGGACACCAAGCACTGGGACGACTTCGCCGACACGATGACCGAGGACATCGTCGGCGCCTATGGCTCGTCACTGGGCAAGGAACTGCACTTCACCAATCGCAAGGACCTGGTGGAGTATCTGAGCTCCGCGATGGGGCCCGGGGTGGTCACCGAGCACCGGGTGACGCATCCGGAGATCTCTGTCACGGGCGACACCGCTTCGGGCATTTGGTATCTGCAGGACCGGGTCATCGTGGCCGAGTTCGACTTCATGCTGATCGGTGCCGCCTTCTACCGCGACCAGTACCGACGCACCCCCGACGGCTGGCGGATCAGCGCAACCGGCTACGACCGCACCTATGAGGCGACGATGTCGGTGGCGAACCTCAAATTCAACGTCAAGCCGGCCGCGCCCGGGCAGACGTCAAAGACTGACCTGAAAGCGACCGGCCTACTTGGCGATCGCGATCACCGCGCCGGGCTGCAGCCACTTGATGATCTGACACCAACGTGGCGTCGTCGATAGCCACGCAGCCCTCGGTGGCGTCCGCCGTCGGTGGTGTGAAAGAAGAACGCGGCACCGCCTCCGGGACGTCTTGTTCTTGTTGACACCCATCACCACCGCATGCTTGTACTGCGGGATCTGCAGGTTCTCGCTGTCGGCCGTATTGAACGGGCACTGGGCTTTCTGGCACACCTGCATGGTGTTGAAGGTGGGGCTATGGTCGTCGCCGCTCCACCAGTGGTTGGGTCCGACCTGGGTGTACGGCAGTCCCCCACCGGGATTCGGCGCGGTGCCGAACGCCGAGTCCAGGCTGTAGACGCCCATCGGAGTGGCCGGATACCCGCTCTTGGCCTGCGGGGCCATGCCCGCCGAGCCGACGTGGGTGGGGATCCCGGTCTTCAGCGGTTGCCAGCCGGCCGCGGTGCGCTGATAGATGTCCATCTTCGCGTTCGACCCGCCGGTCGAGACCACCGAAACCACTTGTGTCGCACTGCCGACCGAGTTCGCGAACCACGGATTGCCGGCGGCCCCGGCAACCGGGGCGAACAGTCCTGCCACAGCCAGCGACCATTACCGGCGGCGCACACGGCAGCACAAAGTTGAGCTCGCAGTCGGCGCATCGTTCAATCGTCAGACCCGCCTAGCCGAGGGTCAAGTAAAGGTTGAGACCGGTTGGGTCACGGAGTTGTGACATCGGGCCGAAGACAAAAACCCAGAGACACACCATGAAATACACGTATCCCAGCGCCCAGCCGGCGATCACGTCTGACGGGTGGTGCACGTTCAGCGCCACCCGGGCCACCCCGACCATGAACACGCCCGGCCGGCCAGCGCCGATCGCGACGACCCGCGCCCGCCGGCTGTTCATCACCGGCAACAACAGGGCCAGCAGCGCGAGCAGACTGGCCATCGCCTCGAGTGCATGCCCGGACGGAAATGACGTCGCCGTCGCGACACCAGTGCGGTGGCCGGGCGCGGGCGGCCGGCCAGATTCTTGGCCACCAGCGTCACGAACCCGTTGAGCGGCGCACAGGCCAACAACAGCAGTCGCCATTCGTACCTTCGTCGCACCAGCGCGAACACCGCCGCCACCAAGCCCAACAACCGCAGCGGAACCGGGCCCAGCACGAACGACACGACGACCCAGAATCGCACCCACCCGGCGTGCTTGATCCCGATGTCGTGCGCCGGGTTCAGCAGCGACCAGTCAAGGTGTGCAGCCAGCCCCAGTGCTGCCGGTGCCCCACCCACAGCACGGCGTAGGCCCACGGCTGCCAGCGCCAGCCAGCGCAGACCACGAAAGTCGGGGGCGATCCGTGGGCTGCTCATCGGCTACATCGATACCAGCCTCGGTGCACCGAACGCCAAACCACCTCATACTGGCGTCATGGCGGTGATTCTTCGTAGGTTGTTCGGCGTCGGGAAATTGCCCGCAGATCTGCACGATCAGATCGAGGCCGAAGGCCTGATTCACCTCGCCGAGTTCGTCGCGGTCACCCGGCGGTTCAGCGGCTCCATCCCGGGTCTGCGGTCTCAGGGCAGCATCGCCAGCTACGTGGGTTCGCTGGCGTTCACCGAAGAGCGGGTGCTGGCGACGCTGTCGGTGGTGCCCAAGCTCGCCGGGCGGGTCGTGGACGTGCGCTGGGACGAGGCGCAGGGCGGCGCGGCCACCGCGGAGATCTCCGCGACGGGATTGCAGGTCGACCTGGACACGGCAGCGTGGACGAGAGGTTCCACGGTCATCTCTCGCTGCACTTCAAGGACACCATCGACGACGATGTGCTGGCCCGCCTGCCGCTGCGATCGCTGGCCGTTCGATGTGCCACCCGAGTACGTTTTCCGCGCCGTGGGCGTCACCTACAGTCCGTCGTTGATCGGGCCAGTGCACCGTCACGTTTCTACGATGACCGGATGACCGATTACGCGTACACCGCGCAGGAGCGCCGCGCCGTGTACCGCGTGATCTCCGAACGGCGGGACATGCGCCGCTTCGTCCCGGGCGGGCAGGTGCCCCAGGAGGTCCTGGCACGCCTGCTGCAAGCCGCGCACGCCGCGCCCAGTGTGGGTCTGATGCAGCCGTGGCGCTTCATCCGGATCACCGACCAGGAACTTCGGGGCGCATTCACGTACTCGTCGATGCCGAACGCGCGCTGACCGCGGCGGCCCTGGGCCCGCGGGAGGCCGAATTTCTGGCACTGAAGGTGGAGGGCGTTCTCGAGTGCGCAGAGCTGCTGGTCGTGGCGCTGTGCGACGACCGGGACGCGCACATCTTCGGCCGGCGCACGCTCCCGCAGATGGATCTCGCGTCGGTGTCGTGCGCGATCCAGAACCTGTGGCTGGCGGCGCGCTGCGAGGGCCTGGGCGTGGGCTGGGTGTCGCTGTTCGATCCGCACCGGTTGGCGGCCTTGCTGGGGATGCCCGCCGATGCCGAGCCGGTGGCGATCCTGTGTCTGGGGCCGGTGCCCGAGTTTCCGGACCGGCCCGCACTGGAGCTGGACGGTTGGACCGTCGGCGCGACCGTTGCCGGAGTTCGTCTCGGAGAATCAATGGGGCAGGAACTCCTGGAACCGAAAGGACGGTAGTGACTGACGGTGGAGTTACTCGGGAGCAGCTGCCCAGAATGTCCTGCTCGTGCACTGGCATGACCTCGGGCGTTACCTCGGTGTCTACGGCCACCCGGATGTGTCGAGCCCGCGACTGGACCGCCTCGCCGGCGAGGGCATCCTGTTCACCCGGGCCCATGCCACCGCGCCGCTGTGCTCGCCGTCGCGCGGCTCGCTGTTCACCGGCCGCTACCCGCAGAGCACCGGCCTGCTCGGCTTGGCCCACCACGGTTGGGAATACCGCTCCGACGTGCGCACGCTGCCCCAGCTGCTTTGTGAATCAGGTTGGTATTCGGCTCTTTTCGGTATGCAGCACGAGACGTCGTATCCCAAGCGGCTGGGGTTCGACGAGTTCGACGTGTCGAACTCCTACTGCGAGTACGTGGTGGAGAGGGTCCGGGAATGGCTGCAGGACAGCCCCGCCGACCTGGCCGGTCAACCGTTCCTGCTGACAGCCGGATTCTTCGAAACCCACCGGCCCTATCCGCACGACCGTTACGAACCGGCCGACAGCGCCGGCGTCGAGGTGCCGGACTTCCTGCCCGACACCCCTGAGGTACGCGGCGACCTCGCCGACTTCTACGGGTCCATCAGCACCGCGGACGCGGCGGTGGGCCGAATACTGGACACGCTGTCCGAGACTGGATTGGATGCCAGCACCTGGGTGGTGTTCTTCACCGACCACGGCCCGGCGTTCCCCCGGGCGAAGTCCACGTTGTACGACGCCGGTACCGGCATCGCGTTGATGATCCGGCCGCCCACCGGCCGGGCGCTGGCGCCGCGCGTCTACGACGAGTTGTTCAGCGGCGTCGATTTGCTGCCCACGCTGCTGGGCCTGTTGGGCATGGAGGTGCCCGCCGACGTCGAGGGCGTCTCGCACGCGGATGCGCTGTTCGCACCGGAGACGATCGCGCCGGTGCGCGACCACGTGTACACCACGAAGACCTACCACGACTCGTTCGACCCGATCCGGGCGATCCGGACGAAGGACTACAGCTACATCGAGAACTACGTGCCCCGGCCGCTGCTGGACCTGCCGTGGGACATCGAGGAGAGCCCGTCCGGACTGGCGGTGGCACCCTTCGTCACGGCACCCCGCCCGCCGCGCGAACTCTACGATCTGCGCGCGGACCCCACCGAGACCACGAATCTGCTCACCTCCGGCGGCGATCCATCGGGGACATCCGATGCCGATCGCGGCGGATCTTGCCGTGCGCTTGCATGATTGGCGTCAGCGCACCGGCGACGTGATCCCCTCGGAATTCGCCGGCACCCGCATCTCGGTGCGCTACACCGAAACCTATCTGCAGATCCATCGCGCGACACCGACCAGCCGCTCGGCAATCGCCGTGGACCGCGGTATCGAAGAAGAGATCGAGCCGCGAGGGTTAACCAGTTGAGCGGCGGCCGTCGACCTGCGCCACGATGAACAGCCGGCGGAACGGGAAGATGGTCGTGCCGTCGGCCCGCGCCGGGTAGGCGTCGTCCAGCAGCGGGATCAGCTCCTGCCGAAACTGGTCGAACCCGTCGTCGTCGAGGCGCTCGCGCACCGGCACCAGGGCGGTGCCGGTAATCCATTCCAGCACCGGGTGCTCGCCGGTCAGCTGGTGCAGGTAGGTGGTCTCCCACGCGTCGACCCGGCAGCCGGCGTCCATCAACAGGTCCGCGTAATGGACGGGCGGGTGCACCACAGCCCCCACGCGAAACGGTATGTCGCGCATGATCTTTGCGTAGGGCTCCCGACGCGCCAACGCGCGGACGGCGGCGTGCGACGGAGTGTCGAAGTTACCGGGGATCTGCACGGCGATCCACGATCCGCCGGGCAGCTGGCCGACCCACTTGAGCAGCAGGTCGGAGTGCTCGGGCACCCAGTGCAAGGCCGCGTTGCTGACCACGATGTCGGTATCCGGTTGCGGCTTCCAATTGCGCAAGTCTCCGGTGACGGCGTCAATCCCGCGTTCGCGGGCCGCCGCCACCATCTCCGGTGAGCTGTCGATGGCCTCGATCACCGCTCGGCCAGCGCTTGGCCAGGTACCGCGTCAGGTGGCCGGGGCCGCAACCCAGGTCCACCACGCGGCGCGCCCGGTCGGCACCCACCCGCGACAGCAAGTCGTAGAACGGACGGCTGCGATGATCCGCAAAAGCCAGGTAGACGTCGGGATCCCACATATCGGTCCTCCTGATCAACACCTGCAATGGTCGGGTCCGTGTGGTGTCACCAACAAACCGTATTACCGGACTCTCCCAGAATGCGCGCATTGAGGGTAGAAATCGGCCGCTGAGGCCGAGCCTGTCGAAACGCCCGGCATTCCTCCCGATCGGCGGGTTACGATCGGTGAGATGTCTGACATTTCGGACCTGGTTGGTGACGCTGATCCGATCAGTCCTCCGGTACCCGTCCTCGACGTACGGCGGCGACGTCGGTGTCGAGGGACTGCCCACCCGCTCTGCCCTGTCGGCCCGGCAACGCCTGGTGGTGGACGCCTCGGCCATCAGCGATGTCGCATTGCGCACCACGGCTCGGCCCTGCTGGCCACGACGGTGGCACCGGTGGTCGTCAGCAGCAATCTGCGCCGCGGCGACTCCGGCAGCGAGCGCGACAAGCTGAAGTTCTATGCCGAACTCGGCGCCGAGCGTGATCCGCGCAAGTCATTCCCGGCTCCGCTGGAGCCGCCCGAAAACGTTGCCCGCCATGCCAGTCCGCTCGCCCAGCGGGTTGCGCTGGCCACCATCGACAACATCTCGTTCCCCAGCAGCTTCCGGGCGATCAACCCCGCCATGCGCAAGCGGTGGAGTGCGCTGTCGGCCAACAACGTGGTGCGAGCCCAACATTGGCGCCATGACGACGGGCCGCGGCCCACCCTGTGCGTGATCCACGGCTTCATGGGGTCCTCTTATCTGTTCAACGGCCTGTTCTTCTCCCTGCCCTGGTATTTCCGGTCCGGTTACGACGTGCTGTTGTACACGTTGCCGTTTCACGGCAAACGAGCCGAAAAACACTCGCCGTTCAGCGGCTTCGGGTACTTCGCCGGCGGGCTGAGCGGCTTTGCCGAGGCGATGGCGCAGGCCGTGCACGACTTTCGGTCGGTGGTGGATTATCTGCAGAGCACCGGTGTGGAACGGATTGCGCTGACCGGACTTTCGCTGGGTGGTTACACCTCGGCGCTGATCGCCTCCGTCGACGACCGGCTCGAGGCCGTCATCCCCAACTGTCCGGTCATCACGCCCGGCGACCTGTTCGACGAGTGGTTCCCCGCGAGCACGTTCATCAAATTCGGTAGGTGGCTGACCAGCATCAGCAACGAGGAACTGCAGGCCGGGCTGGCCTATCACGGTCCGCTGAACTACCAGCCGCTGCTGTCGAAGGACCGCCGGATGATCATCACCGGGCTGGGCGACCGAATGGCGCCACCGGAGCACGCGGTGGCGCTGTGGAAGCACTGGGACCGGTGTGCGCTGCATTGGTTCCCCGGCAGCCACGTGTTGCACGTGAGCCAGTTGGACTACCTACGCCGGATGACGCCGTTCCTGCGTCAGTTCATGTACGACTGAGCACCGCGGGCCGGCCTTGCGCAGTCGGCCAGTCCAGCCGCTCGAGCAGGTCGGCAGGCGCTTCGGCGTGCCCGTCGAGTCGTCGGGTGGACAGCGGGTCCAATGCCTGCAGCGCCGGCCGCTGGTTTCCGCGATCCAGAGTCAGGCCGGCCACCGGCGCGGCGCTGCCCGGCGCGGCATCGGTGCGCAACGCGCAGGCCGCGGCAACCGTGTGGTGCGCTCCCGAGTCCGCGATCTCGAGCGCCGTCCAGATCTCCCGCGCCTGCTGCGCCCGCACCGCGGCGAGGGTTTCGGGTAACCCTGAATCGGGGCTGATCCGGTATGCCGCAACATAATCCGATCTACCCTGTTGCACCGCGCGCCACGTCTCGCGGGCGGTCGTGCCGGATTCGAACGCCAGCACCTCCGGAACATCTTCGGAGGCAACGGTGTTGGCTTCGAAGCCGACTTCCCGGAGGTGATCGGCGAGCCGGCGTGCGGCGACCTCGGCCGTCTCGTGCAGTGGGATCCGCGCCGAGCGGGCTTGTAGCGCGGCCAGGTTGTCCACGGCAGACACCGTCAACCCGATCCAGGTGTCGGTGGCACCGGATGCGGTGCTGAGACTGGTGATTCGGATGCTGTCGGCGCGGATGCCGTAGCAGTTCAGGTAGCGGGCGATCAACGGCAACGGGAGTGCGCCGGTGCCCGACGACGCCGGCCCCAGCCGCAGCAGCGCGGTGGTGCGAGTGTTCGGATCGGGCTCGGCCGGGCGGCTCACTCGGTTTGAGACCCGACGGATGATTGCCAGCCGCCGGCGCAGGATCGTGGTGAAGTGCAGCCCGCGCCACCACCCGAACAGCAGGATCACCGCCAGGGCGGCGATGCCGAGCAACCAGTAGGCGCGGGTGGACTGCCAGGGGTAGGCCCCGGAATAGGCCCCCGAATAGGCCATTGCGGCGGGCACCACGGCCAGCAGCGCCAGGGTGATTCGCGCGGACCCCGGTCTTGGAATTGAACCGAGCATTGAACCGAGCATTGAACCGAGCATCGAGTGGCTCACGGGGTGGGCTCCTTCCGGCGGCGCACTACCGCCACCGTCGCTGCGGTGATGATGACGAGCAACGTCAGCACGCCGGCTCCGGCGAGTGCGACGTTGCGCGGGGCGGTGTCCTCGGGCGCCGGTGGCGGCGGGACGGTGACCGGCTTCGCCGATCCCGGAGCCGGTGTCGCGCCGGGTGCCGAGGGTAGTTGCCAGGTCAATGCCGCGACCGCATCCAAGGTTCCGGCCCCGACGACGTTGGACGGATCCCGCGGACCGTTCTGTGCGGTCGCGGTGAGGCGGCGCACCACCTCGGTGGCCGGTAGATCCGGGTACTTCGCGCGAACCAACGCCGCGACGCCGGAGACGTAGCCGGCCGCGTAGCTGGTGCCGCTGAGCGGGATCAGCTGCTGGTGGTCGTCGGGCAGGCCGTTGGCCAGGCCGCCGCCGTCGGCGTTGCTGACCGACGCGATGTTCTCCCCGGGCGCCGCGATGCCCACCCACGGACCGGCCATGGTGAACTTCGAGGCCCGGCCGTCCGAGGAGACGGAGGCCGCCGACAGCACGTAGGGCTGCCACCAGGACGGGACCGAGACCGACGTGACGCCGGCCCAGTTGCGCGGGTCGCTGGGTCGGCTCAGGTCGGTGAGCGGGTTGGAGTCACACGACGTGCCGCCGGCCACCGATCCGGTCGGGCCGCTGTTGCCGGCGGCGGCAACGATCACCACGTCCTTGTCCACCGCCGCGTATTTGATCGCCGCTCCCAGCGCCGCCTGATCAACGGTGCGGTCGGCGGGCAGGCAGGTGATCGCGGAGATGTTGATCACCCGGGCGCCGCGATCGGCCGCGTGCACGATGGCCCTGGCCAGCGCCTCGATGTCGATGGCCGCCCGCGCCAGCGTCGGGTCGCCGCCCGGGGTGCGCGGCGAGTATTTGGCCGAGGTCACCCGAAGCGACAGCAGCCGGGCCGCGGGCGCCACGCCGGAGAAGCCGTCGTCTCCGGGCTGGCCGGCGACGATTCCGGCGACCAGGGTGCCGTGTCCGTCGCAGTCGGTCAACCCGTCGGTGGACTCCACGAAGTCACCGCCGGCGTCAACGTTGTTCAGCCGCGGGCCCGGCCGCACCCCGGTGTCGATGATGGCCACCAACTGGCCTTCGCCGCGGGAAAACTGCCACGCCGCAGGGAGATTCAGCATGGACTGGCTGGGGGTCGGGGTGCCCGGATCGCTGCCCGGGATGACGCCGGAGACGCTGCACGGGCCGCGCTGCTCCATTGCCTGCACGGGCCCCGGCGTCCCGCTCGGCGGTTGCGCCGCAGCGTCCACCACCGGCGGGCTGATTGCCAGCGCCGGCGGCGCCGTCACCATCACCGGAGCCTGCATGAGCGCCACAACCGCTGTGCAGCAACCAGTCCAGCGGCACGTCTCATCGATTGAGCACCCAGGCGAACAGACCGACCAGGAAGGCCATCACCGGGATCAGCGAGGCGTCCAGGCCGGCGCTGACAAAGCCCAGCAACCGGCGCAGGGGCAGTGAGTAGCTGTCCGGCGAAGCGATGGACGAGTTCAGCGCCACCACGATCCAGGCCAGCACGAGCACGCCAGCACCAGCACCGCGCCGAAGGCACCGGCGAAACGTCCGCTTGCGGCATAGAAGACCAACAGCACACCGGCCACCAGGAACGGCTGGGCCAGCAGCCACGCCTTGCACGCGGCCGAATTCCATACCCGCGCCCGCAGCGTGGCCGCCAGCGACGTCGCCACCACCACATACCAGCCCGCAATGCTCAACGTCTCGGGCCGCAACGCGATGGCCACCGATCCCAGCACGCTGAGCAGCACGGCGGCGGCGATGAATCCGTTCTGGTGGGCGTCGCTGATCCGCACCCGGCGCGGCAGGTCCTCCAGCAGCCGCAACGACGGCGCGGACGGTGTGGGATCCCCGGGCGCCGGAATGACCGGCAGCGGGAAGCGCGCCCACAGCGCCGAGAGCTGAGCCGCCTGGATGGTGATCAACAGCGCGGCGACGATCAGCCCACAGCCGAGGGTCAGTATCGGCAGCCGCCAGAGCAATTCGGCCCCGGCCGCCAGCGCGACGGTGAGCCCGACCATCGCCGAGGCGGTGAAAAAGCCGACGGCACGCTCGCGTTCCGTGCTGGGGACGATCAGGGAGATCAGTGACCACGCAGCGACCCCGGCCGCGGCCAGCAACACCTGTGCGGCGCCGAACTTGCCCGGCACCGCCAGCGCCAGAGCCGCCGCGATCGGCACCAGGGCGGTGATCGACAACGCAATCCCGGTGCGCGGAGACCGACCGGTGCTCAGCAACCCGGTGATCGCGACGACGGCCGCGATGACGCTGACCGCCACCAAACCGACCAGGGCGCCGGTGGCGACGCGGTGGGCGACCGACAAGCCGGTGGCCACCAGCACCACGCCGATCACCGCGGCCAACGCGCCACGCTGGATATGCTTTGTGCCCCAAGGGTTACGCCGCGACTCCGAGAAGATCATGGCGGCGTCGGCGATGTCCTCGACAATGCCCGGCGCGGCGGGGCCCTTCGGCACCGGTTGCAGGGCAAGCAAATCCCCGTCGACCACTCCGACGGTGTCAAGGCTGGCGTCCAGACTGAACGGTGCTCCACCGATGGGCGCCAGGCTCAGGTAGGGAGCCGGCGCACTGCCTTCGGCGCTTTCCCCGTTCTGCGCCGCGGGAACCACCAAACGCTGTACCGCAGGCAGGATTTCGCGCAGCGGCAACTCTGCGGGCAATGCCATCTCCGTCAACCGGCTGTCCGCGAGTATGGCGACGCGGACGATCGGCATGACGGTACCGGACGTCACTGAACCCACCAGAAGCTGCTGGGGCCGTTGCTGAAACATCGTGCTCTCTTTCTGCTTGCTACTTATGCCGTTGTCTGGGTGGAGAAGTCGCGCGATAACCGGTGGCCGGGGAACCATTCCCCGTCCGGCAAAAGGACGTGAGTTGTTCGATCGCGACGGCGGTCGCGAACGGTGTGCCGGGACTGAACGTCGAAACCCATTCGCCGTCGAAGGCCCGGGAGGGACTGACCAGCACCCGCCCGGCGGCGGTGTCGATGATGCTGAGCCCGACCTCGGTGGTGGCGTGCCGGCCATCGCGGTTGCAGCCGGCGACGATCTCGACATAACTGCGCGGACCGGTGAAGACGGACTCCACCACCGCGCGCGCCGAGGCCGGAATCCCCAGGTAGTCAAGGACTTCCGCGAGGGGCGCACCGGACCGCAGCCGCTCGTCGGCCCGGGCCCCCACCCGGGTCGGCATGCTGAACTCCTCGAACCGGGCCGGCGGCCGTTGCAGCAATCCGACTCCCAGGACGGGAACCAGCGCTCGCGGGTCGTCGATGTCCATCACGGTGAAGGTGACCAGCTGTGCGCTGCGAAGCGCGACCACGGTGGCGCCGGCACGCTGCGCGACGATGCCACGCAGCATCTCGTCGGCGCCGGCGGCCGAGCCGGGCCCCAGGTAACGCAGGTCGAGCCACCGGTCCGGGAAACACACCACTTTGATCCAGTCGGCGATCGACGGATCGATGACACCGTCCGGTGCCATCACTCCCATCCGGGTCAGCTCGTCCTGCTGACGGTCGAAGAACGCAGTGCGTTGCGCGGCATCGCGATACGGCATGGTGATGGCGAGCACCCATGGAAAGTTGCCCGCCCCAACAGTTTCCGCGATGAACCACGCCTGATCGACCGTCAGCTCAACGGCATTGGGCGAAGCGTCCATCTATGCGGGGCTAGCCGCCCCACTTGGCGGCTTCGGCCGCGTCCCGGGCCATCATCGACATGGTGTTGGCCTCGTGGGTGCTGGCCATCGCCTGGTAGGCACGTACCAGGTCCTCCATGGCCTGGTTCCACTGCACCTGCCACGCCTGGTACGTCACCCCGGTGTCACCCTGCCACGCGTTCTGCAGCGCGGCCTGCTCGGCCGAGATGTCGGCACCCAGGCCCTGCAAGGTGCCCGCGTAGCCTGACATGTCCCCGGCGTGGGCGAGCATGGCCGGGTAGTTGTACATGATCTGCGACATGACTAGTCCTTTCTAGAAGCTGGGCTCAGAAGCCGGTGTAGGACGAGGCGGCCGCGGCATCGGCAGCCACGTACGTGCCGGCAGCATCACCGAGGTTGGCCTGTGCGATGTCCAGCAGGGTGTTGACCCGGGCCGCTACCTCCACGAACCGGGCGTGGGCAGCCTGAAACGCCGCCGAGGACTCACCCTGATGGAACGCCTGCGCCGACATCGCCGCCTGCTCGGCCTGACCGATCGTGTGCCGCATCAATCCCGCCTTGGCGCCGAACGCCGACTGCGAGGACACCAACTGCGGAATATGGGCGTCCAACAAACTCATAGTTTTTCCTTCCTAGGTTTGAATCAGATCATTCCTTCTGCTCGGTAAGTCATCTCGCTGACTTCCGGCTCCCGGCCTTCCTCCCTCTGGGGTGAGTGGGTATCATCGGCATCTATGTACCGTTGCAACTTGTCGCCGCTTGGACCACGACGTAACGCTGAATGCATCTCCGGCCGAAGCAATCCAGATAGGGCCCAGCGGGCCCCCGAGGGGGAAGCTCATCAGCCGCCCGCCATCCCGTAGGTCGCGGCCGCCGCGTCACCGGCGAGGTAGCCGGCACCGGCCTCGCCGACGCCCACACCGGCACGGCCCAATTCCTCGACACCTTGGGCCGCGACAGCCGTGTGCTCCTGGCCCTGCGCGCTGAACCCGGCGGCGGTCTGCAGCGACACCGGGTCGGCCGCCGGCGGAACCACCGCGGTGATCAACGGCGCCGCACTGGCATGCGCGGCAGCCAGTCTCGCCGTCAGCGCCTCGACCGCGGCGCTGGCGCGGCCAGTCCCTCCGGAACCACTCGCAACGTCATGACTGACTTCCCTCCTGTTGCGTATCACCAAATAGCGCGGCCGCACCGACCATCGGATTGACCAACTGCAGATATGTCGGGGTGTCGCTGTCGCGACAGCAATATCCGCGGCCGGCCGGCAGCCGGCTGAATCGCTGGCCGCGGATCTTGCCGCTGTCCTGCGGGTTGCCGGCCAACATCAACGTGGTCGCCTGCAGGTCGTTGAATCTGCGCAGCAACGGGTTGGTCATCAACGCCGTGCGCCGATCCCGACGCGCGGCCGGTGACGATCACCCGCAACCCCAGATCGCTGGCCTGACCGAGCAGGCCGATCAGCGGCTCCAGGGACGTGCCCGGCGTAGGGCCCGCTGGTCGCCGCCGAATCCGGGACCTGGTCGACGTCGTCGATGATCAGGTAGTGCGTGTGGCCCTGATAGGTCCAGCGCGACAGTTCGGCCGGGGACAAGCCCGCCGGCGGCCGGCGTGACTCGATGATGTTGGCCAGTCCGATCATCGCCGGCGTGATCCGGTCGATGTTGGCGGTGTACTCGTTGTCCGGGAACAACGGCTCGTCGACCAGGTGCAGGCGGCGGTCCAGCACGGTGAAGGCCACCGTGTCGGCGGTCGAATTTTCCCGGACGGTGCGGATGATGTGGCGCAGCAAGGTGGTCTTGCCCGACTTGCTGTCGCCGAACACCATCAGCAGCGGATTCTCGGCGAAGTCGTGCACCACCGGCGCGAGGTCTTCTTCGCGCTGGCCGATCACGATCTGTTCCGGGCCCCGGTACAGCGCGCCGACCGCTTCCGGCGCCAGGTTGGAAGGCAGCAACCGCACCGGCGGCGCCGTCTGGCCCGGGTACCGCGCGTTGATCGCGGGTATCTGGTCCAGTTCCGGCTCGGCGAACAGGAAGTGCTGGGCGGCCATGGTCAACCCGCGACCCGGCTGGTCGTGCGGGATGGCGTCGGCCGGACGGTGCAGCGCACCCACCACGCGCACGTTACTGTCGCGGGCGTCGTGCAACTTGAGCTCGAGGCGCAGGCCCAGGCCGTCGCGCATCGCCAGCGGCACCTCCAGCCAGCTCGGCGTGGTGATGACCACGTGGACGCCGTAGGCCAGACCCACGTTGACGAGCTCAGTCACCTTCGCCAACAACGGGTTTCGGGTGTTGAACTGGTCGACATTGTCGCGACCGAAGGCGTACAGGTTGTCGATGACCAGGAAGACCTCACCGAAGCCATCGGACACCGAGTAGTCGGTGGCCGACGAGCCCCGAACGTGCCCATTCGCCTGCCGGTCCCGGAAAGCCTCCCGCCGCTGGCGGGACAGCAGCAGCAGCTCCAGGTCGCCGAACGTGCGGCGGATGCGTTCGGGCTCCAGTGCCGAGGCCACGGTGCCCACGTGCGCCAGCCCCTCCAGCGCGCGTAACTGCCCACCGCCGTAGTCCAGGCAGTAGAACGTGACGTCGCGCGGCGAGTGCAGGCTGGCGGCCGACAGGATGAATGTCTGCAGCGCAGTCGACTTCCCAGACTTCGGGCCGCCGTGAATCACCATGTTGCCGGCCGAGGACGTCGCGTCGAACACCAACGGGTCGCGGCGCATCTCGAACGGCTTGTCGACCTCGCCGAGCGGCCAGCGCCATTGCCGGGCCGGCACACCGGCCCTCGCCAGCGCCGCTGTCAGCGGGATCGGCTCGTCCAGCGGCGGCAGCCACAGCTGTGGCGCCCGCGGCCCGTAGCCGGCCAGTTGCTGCCCGATAGTCGCGATCAGCTTGCGGGGCGGTCCGGTGGGCTCGTCCTCGTCGACACCGGAGATCACGGTCCCCGGATCCGGCTCCACCGCTCCGGCGGAGAACAGCTTCGGCTCCGGAACTGAGTGCACCACCAAAGTTTTCGTCGTCTGCGGTGGTTCGTAGATGCCGTCGACGTAGGCGGACCGGAACTTGATCGGGGCCGCGCCCGGTGCCGGCACCAGGAACCCGATGCCCTTGTGCTCCTTGCCCGATTCGATGTGGTAGGCGTCCTCCACACCGATGATCTGGCGCGACACGCTCGGGCTGGCCACCTTCAGACCGATCCGGTACGAGGTGTTCTTGTCGATGTCCTTGATCTTGCCGACATCCAGCGTCTGGGAGGCGAACAGGATGTGGATGCGGAACGAGCGGCCTTTGCGGGCCACGTAGTCGAACAGCTCGGCGTATTCCGGATGGTCGGCGAGCATCAGGGTGAACTCGTCGGCTACCACGAAAAGCGTTGGGATGGGGGGCAAATCGAGCCCCGCGCCCGCCCCTTCACAAGCGTTCTCATACTCCGTCACCGAATTGAACGCGCTGCCCTGCACCTTGCGGCCGGCCTCGCGCAGCAGCATCTCGCGCCGGGCCACCTCGCCGCGCAGCGTGTCGGCGAACCGGTCGGCCAGCGACTTCTTCTCGGCCATGTTCGATATCACCGCGACGACCTGCGGGAAGTTGCGGAAGCTGTCGGCCCCGGCCTCACCCTTGAAGTCGGCGTAGATGACGATCAGCCGGTCTGCGGAGTGAGTGGTCAACAGCGACAACAGAATCGACATCAGGGTCTGCGACTTGCCGGAACCCGTCATGCCGATCATCAGGCCGTGCGGACCCATCCCGCCCTCGGCCTCGTCCTTCAGGTCGAACATCAACGGCTCACCCGTGGCGGTGACGCCGATCGGGACGCGCAACTCGTCGTCCCGGTGCCGAGGCGCCCACAGCGCGGGCACATCCAGCCGGGACGCATCCGAGATGCCGAGCAGCGTGGTGAAGTTGGCACCGCGGGTGGCCGCCGAGCGCAGCCCGGTGTGGGTCGGGTTGGAGTCCCAGCGCGACAGGCGACGCGCCAGGTGGGCGGCCTCGTGCGGGCCGAATTCGTCGGCGGCGTCGAGGTACGGCTGCCAGCCGCCGGTCTGCCACCGTTCGATGGCGCCGCCTGCGACCCGCAGGATCGGCTTCTCCGGGTCGGAGTACTGCTCGCGGTGCGGTGCCGCAGCCGAGAAGTAGACGACGGTGACGCCCGCGCGCCCCAACGCAAGCGTCGAGGCGTTCAGGTCATAGTCAGGATCGTCCACCACGATCAGCAAGTGCCGCAACGCATCTACCGGCCGGCCGGTGAACGCCGGGCGGTCGTCCAGCGCCGGCCCGAGCAGATCCGCCAGCTGGTCGGCGTCGTCGGTCAGGTAGCGGGCCGGGCCGACACCGTCGACCTGACCCGGAATGTCCACATGCGGCAACCACTTCAGCCACGACCAGTCGTCGCCCTCCAGGTCACGGGCGGCCAGTGCCACGCCGAGCACCGTGGGGTCGTGCCAGGTCACCGCCTGAGCTATCCAGGCCCGCACGGCCGCCCGGGCCTCGGCGGCATCCCCCAGCACCGTGATCCGGGAGACCTTGCTCAGGTCGATGCCCGTCGGTACGTCGCGAACCGTGCGCTGGGTGTCCAGCAGGCTCCGTAATGCGCTGTGGCACACCGGTTCCAGATCGATCTCGTCGGCGGTGTCGTTGACCCGCAGCGCGGTGGCCAATGGCGCCGAGTGGCGGCCGGCCCGCAGCACCAGGAAGTCGGGGTCGTGCGGGTCGCGCTCCCACTGGCGACGGGACCCGGGCACCGCGGCCAGAGTCTCCGGCTCCGGATGCGACCACTGCGCCGCCGCGCGCTGCTCGGCCGCCTGCGCCCGGATGTTGTCCCGGACCACCGACAGGTAGCGCAGGTAGTCGGCCCGTTCGGCGTCGACCTCCTCGGTGCGCATCTTGCTGTCGTTACCCCGGTAGAGCGCGGTCGCGGCCAACAGCAACACGAACGGGAAGAACAACGTCTGCGGGGAGATCACCTTCATGCCGGTGGCGAACAGCGCCACGATCATGCCGACGATCAGGATCCCGATCAGGTACGGCATCGCGCGCCGGAACAGCGACGGCGGAATCGCCCTCGGCAATTCCGGGGGTGCCTCGATGGTGATGGTGCCCTTACGGGCGCTCGGCGGCGTCAGGCGCCGACGGGCCTCGAAGATCAGTCGGCTCATCGGGGCTCCCCTTCGGCGGTTACCGGGTGGCCCGGCCGGCTGTCGGGCGGCAGGCCGTCATGCGCTAACAGCGCATCGGCGCGCGACAGTGTCGGACCGGGTGCGAACAAGGACAGGATGGACCACGGGATGCCGAGCGGTGGTGACGTGAGGCCAAGGGCCTCAACCGCTTTGCTCGGTCTGTTAGGTCCGGATCGGCCCTCGGACCGGCCGTCGGACTCGTTGTCGATGCCGTAGCGCACCCCGGTGTCGGAGACCCAGAACAACGACCCGGTGGCCGGTGCTGCCGCGCCACCGCCCACGGTCTGGGTGAAGTATCCGGAGCCGGGGGCAAGCGCGACTTTGGCTCCACCGCCCACCAATTCGACGGGACGCAGGCCGTCCTGCACCGGCAATGCCGATCCCGAAAGCAGGCTCAGCGAGCTGGTGGCGGCTCCGGCGGGCTTGCTCCAGAAGGCACACGTGATCGGATTGCTGGCCGGGTTGACCAGGGTCACCGGCTGAGCCGGATAGCGACTGGTGTCCAGCATCCGCGACACCGGCAGCTTCGCGATGTCATCGGCTCCCAGCCGCGGCGGCTGCTGCAGCCCATAGGAATTCGTGTTGCGCAGGATCGCGGCCAGCACGGGCGAGATGGGTTGCAGACCATCCGGCAGCACCGCGTAGTAAAGCGAGCCTCCGGACGCATCCCTATCCAACGCATACGACACCACCACCCCGCCGATCGGCGCGGGCACGGCAAAGCCGGCCGGGGCGCCCGCGTCGGAAATGGCCGGCGCGGCCAACGGCGGCGATTCCGGGATCGCGTTGAACAGACCCGCCGCGACGGGCCGCGGCGCCGGCACTTCGGCACCGAGCCCCAGGGCGTTGGTGACGGCGTGGTCGGCCAGGTCGATCCGGCTGCGCTTGCCCTCCCACAACACCCAGGTGCTGTTTCCTCCCGAAGCGGCGGCGTCGACCAGGACAACCTGGCTGGAACTGAGCGCCGCGGCGCGGGCGCCGTCAGCTGTAGGGCCGTCCGGCGATGACCGTCACGCCCGTGCTGTGGGCGCCGCGCCCGGGCTGCCCGCTGACCCCGTCGCACACCGTCCAGTCGGCATCGTGAGAGGTGTTCTGCACCATGCGCTCCGGGGCGCCCGGAATGCCGATCAGGTTGCCGCGCGGAAACCGGTCCAGTTCAGTGCTTTTCACTGTGGTGGGATTGACCGGCTGGCCGGCGATCAGTCGGGCCGAGGTGAGGTTCAGCACCGGGTGCAACTGGTCTGCTACGCGCACGTACAGTGCGGCGGTGGACCGGTCGGCCAGCACCGTGTTGTTGCCCACCTGTCCGTTGGGCCGGATCAACGAAAACACAAAGCAGCCAAGCAGTCCGGTGACCAGCAGCAGTACGCCCATCAGCACCGCGCGCGACTGGGTACGCAGCGGTTCGACCAGCATCCTGGTGTCGTGCAACGCAATTCCGGAGGCGATGCGGCGCATCACGAACCGCCACCCGGTCACCTGATGTCGGGTGACGAAACCACGGCGGTACTCCACCTGATCGGGGTTCTCGTTGACCGGGGTACGGGAAGCGAAGGAACGTCGTGCCTCGTCCCGCTCGTCTTCATACTCGCTCTTGCTCATGCCGGCACCGACAGACCCAGGCCGCGCAGCAGCGGCGCGACGGTGTTCCCGACATCTTGGGCGGTAATCGTCATCAATTCCTCATCGGTGAATTCACCAGTACCGGCCTGTTCGGAATGGTCGAGCCGGAACTCGCGCTCCTCCTCGGACCGTTCGACGACGTTTCGAACGAACCGCCCGTTGCCGGCGATGTCGAGGTTGCGCCGTGCGATGCCGTTGCTGTCGGGCGACGACGTCTCGGCCAGGTGGGTGAACAGTCGCTGCATGTCGTCGAGCGCCGCCCGCTCGAAGACGCTGTCCCGTTGCTGCGCCATCAAATTGGCGATCTCGGTCAGCTCGGCGGGCTGGTAGGACGGGAAGTCGATGCTGCGGGTGAACCGGGACCGCAGCCCCTCGTTGGTGTCCAGAAACTTGTCCAGGTCAGCGCGATACCCGGCGATGATGACCACCAGCCGGTCGCGGTCGTTCTCCATGCGCGCCAGCAGCGTGTCGATGGCCACCAGCCCGAAGTCGTTCTTGGCTCCGGTGGCCACCAGCGCGTAAGCCTCGTCGAGGAACAGCACGCCGTCCAGGGCGCTGTCGATGATCGCATTGGTCTTGGCCTCGGTCTCACCGATGTGCTGGCCGATGAGGTCCGCGCGATGCACCTCGCGAATGTTCTCCCGCTTCAAAAGACCGAGGCCGCAATAGATTTTCGCCACGACACGGGCAATGGTGGTCTTGCCCGTCCCGGGTGGGCCGGCGAACACCAGGTGGTGGGTGCGCTGAGCGACGGTCAGGCCACGCTGCTGGCGCAGCACCGCCATGGCCACCGAACTCTTCAGCCGCGACACCTGGTTCTTGACTTCGTCCAGACCGATGAACTCGTTGAGTTGCACCTCGGCCTCGGCCAGCAGCGTGGCCTTGCGCTCGCGGGCGCCCGGGTCGACGAAATCGGCGTCGCTGGGCTCGGTTTCGTGGTCCCACGGGTCGATGCGCGCCTCGATGCGCGCCGCGGTGGTGGTGACCATCCCGAAACTCGGGTCGGACAGCGCCTGTTCGATCTCTTCGTTCTCCGGATTGGCCGCATAGAGCTCGTGCAGTACCTCGCTGGCCGCTTCCTCGTCGACGTGCGCGCGCAGTGCGAGGGCCTTGGCCAACGCACCGTCGACCGCGGCGACGGCGATGGGGCCCTCGGGCTCCTCCAGATAGGACAACGCCGGGGCGAACATGCCCAGTCGGGCCAGCGCGGTGCCCAGGGCGATCTTCACCGCGTGGGCGAAGGCCTCGTCGAGGTCGGCGTCGTTGACGATGGGGGTGAGCAGCTTGACGACGTCCGACCAGCGCTCGGCGCGGTAGTTGATGACGACGGAGATCCAGCGCGCCTCGCGCGACTTGGGGCGGCGCTCACTGATCCGGCTGACAATCTGGTCGGCCACCGCGAACTGGCGCTCCGACGCCAGCGCGGCGGCGTAGGCGAGGTGGAAGTCGTCGGCGTGGTGGCGCGGAATTGCAGATCGAGGCCGGTGTCATAGCGGAATCCGAGCGCCCCCGGCACCAGTTCCACCTGCCGCTGCAATACCCCGGCCGTAGCGGCGGTGCGCGACACCTGCTCCAGCACGTGCTGGGAGGTGTCGCCGGCAGCGGCCAGGCCGGTCCATGCGTCGCACTGCTCGTGCGCGATGCGGGTCAGCGCGGCGAAGCCCGAGCGCGCCGCGCCCAGGTCTGCCGGGCGTTGCCGCTCGTAGACCGCGATGCCGAGGGCGCGGCAGCAGGTGGCAAATCTGCTGACGACATCCCCATCCACCCTGCCATCTACCCTGGCGTCTGTCCGGGATGCACGGGGTTGAGCCGCCAACATGCCCGCAAAATTGCCGTCACCGCGTTCCACGCCCGCGCCGTCTCCTGAAGTCAAGGTCGCCATTGGCAAATTCCGCCTGAGGTTAGCCACACGAAGTTAGCATTCCCTAAGCTAACTGTCGAGGCGGCCCATTCCGCGTGATTTACCACTCGACCTCCCATCCCAAGGCTGTTGACCTGCGCATTTTGCACTGCTGAAGATGGTGCGCCGCCAGGCCAACGAAGCTTACTGAATATGGTTTTCATTAACAATACCGGGGTCGGGTGGCTCCGGATCCGGCGCCCAGGTTCGCGGCAGCATCGGCGCCACCGGTGCGCCGCCGAACCCGCCGTCCGCCAGCTGCGCCAGGCCCGCTGCGCCGGCGACAGTGCCCCGGGCAAGCGTCCCGGCGAAGCCCAGCGGTCCCGCACCCGATACCGCCGGCTCAGCTTCCGAGCCCAGGAACTCATGGCGGTAGCCGCGGTGGCCAACGTCGCCTGACGCCGCCGGCGCGTCCGCTCCTTCCCGCGTGCTGATGCCGCGGCCGCTGCCCGGCGCAGCGACCTGATCCGGCTCTACCGCCTTGCGTCGGGCGCTGGTACTCATCGTGGATCCGAATCCGGCGCTGGGGCCACCGACCAGGTAGGGATAGCCGGCCGGTCCCGGGCAGGGAGGTGCCGGTGGCGCGGCCGCCGACGCCGGGGTCGCGGCTGCAGACACGGCCGACGAAGGGGCCGGCGTCAGGCTCGGGGCGGGGGCTGCGGTGGTCACGACGGGAGAGCCCGCGACGGCGGGCAGGTTGGCCGGCGCCACTGCGGGCGCGGGCACCGTCGGCGCAACCGCGGCGGGCTGGATCCCGGCCAGTCCGGCCAGCCCCGCCGCGCCGGCGAACCCGACGTTGGCGAGCGGGGCTGTGAGCGCGAGCGGGACGAGCGCCTGCAATTGAGGAAAGGTGCTGATCACTTCGCCCACGTGCGTAAATTCGTCGGCCACCAGCAGCGGAAGGTCGTTCTGCAGTTGCGAGATCGCCGCCGAGGATCTCCGGGAAGTCCTCAGGAATCCCGGGCCACCGTCTGGGTGACCTCGGTGACCCGGTTCACCCCGCCAGCTGGCCTGGGTGGGGTCGCCGCCATCGTTGTCGATGATGTCGCCGGAATTGGCGCCTTCGTCACCGTCCTCCTGGCCTACCACGATCGGGGGCGCCGCGTCGGCCGGTGGCGCCGACGCCACCGCTGCGTCGGTGACCGCCTGGTAAGCGGTCATTGTGTTGGCGGCCTGAATCCACATCCGCACATAGTCGGCCTCATTGACCGCGATAGGAATGGTATTGATCCCGAAGAAGTTTGTAGCGACCAGCGCGGAGTGGACTACGTGGTTGCGCGGCGAGTTCGGCCAGGGTCGGCATGGCGGCGAGTGCGACCGTGTAGGCGGCCGCGGCGGATTCCTGCTGTGCGGCGGCGTCAGCACTATTGGCACTGGTCCGCATCAGCCACTGCAGATAGGGCAGATGAGCGGCCACATATCGCGCGGCCGTCGGCCCCTCCCACGCCCCGGCCTGCACCGCTCCAAGCAGATCGACGAGTTCGTCGGCGGCCGAGGCATAGTCGACACTCAGCGACTGCCACGCTTGCGCCGCCGCCAGCCAGCCCGTAGGTCCAGGGCCACTGCTGAGCTGGGCCGAATGAATCTCGGGCGGGACGGCCATCCAGGGCACAACCGGCACACAGAAGTGGTCGCACGCCTATCAGGAAAAGTTCCCGACGTATATCAAGTTCTCTTGCGACTCACAGGATGCGGCATGGCCGGCTACGGCTTGGCGGCGCTCACCAGCGTGTTGCGGGCGAACATCGGCGCTGCCTCGGAGTCGGCGTCGGGTATCGGCCGACCGACCTCCCGCAGGTAGTCGTTCAACGGCGTGCCGATCGCCGTCCACCCATGCTCACCGAACCACTCGGCGGCCGGGGCACAGCGTTCGTTGTAGACCAACTGGAAGAACGGACGTTCCTCTGCGGCGGCGCGTTCTTCCTCGACCTTGGCCTCGAATTCGTCCGGTGGCAGCGGAGTTCCGTCCTCGATGGCGACGTGGCTGCCGAGGCTGGCCAGCGCGTCGATCCCGGTGAACAACTGCTCCTGCGCGGCGGCCGGCAGATAGATCAGCAGCCCCTCGGCGATCCAAGCGGAAAACAGGGTGGGATCAAAGCCATTGTCCTGCAGTGCCTTTGACCAATCGTCGCGAAGGTCGACGGCGATCTCACGACGCTGGGCACGCGGTTGGACGCCGTGCTCGGCGAGCACCGCCCGCTTGAACTCGAGGACTTGCGGCTGATCCAGCTCGTAGACGGTGGTTCCGTCCGGCCACGGCAACCGGTAGGCCCTCGAATCCAGCCCGGCCGCCAGGATCACCACCTGGCGCGCTCCGGCCGCCGCGGCACGCTGGAAGTAGGCGTCGAAGTATTTGGTGCGCGCGGCCTGGAAGTTGACGAAATGCCGGCCGAAGTCATCGCTGAGCAGCTCGTGGTCGGGCGCATTGCCGTCGAGTACGTCGGCCCAGGAACCGCCGGCGGCCCGGCAGAACAGTTCCGCATAGGGGTCGACGACCAGCGGGTCGGGTTTCCTGGCCTCTAACGCCCGCGCCGTCGCGACGAACAGCGCCGTCGATCCGACACTCGTTGTGATGTCCCAGCTGTCGCGTTCGCTTCGCACTCAACCGACCCTACGCGGCCCCCTCAGGCCCGCCCGGGATCCCAGCTGCCCGGCAGCATCGGCGCCGTCGGGCCGCCGCCGAATTCGTCCTCGGCCAGCGTGGTCAGTCCCGCCGCATCGCCGACGGATTCTTTCCGCACGGTGCCGGTGAACCCGAACCTCCCGGCACCGGCCGCTGATACCGCGGACGCCGGGTCTTCCGGCATGGCCCAGTCCGGGTCTGTCCAGTTCATCCACGTTCATGTCGGCGAACTCGTCACCGCGCTCGCGGACCGCCGCACGGCGGCGGCGGCGCTCGCGCGCCTGCTCACGCGCCGCTGCCGCAGCCGCCACAGCAGCCAGGTCAGGCTCAGATGCCTTCCTGGCAGCGCTGGCGCGCGCGCTCATCCCGGAACCGAACCCGATGCCCGGCCCACCACCCACCAGGAACGGAAAGCCCAAGCCGGCAGCGGGGCCACCGGCCGGCGGTGCCGTCCCGACGCTGGTGACCGTGCCGGTCGCGGTCGCCGCCGTCGGCGCGGGGGCAGCGGGCGCGGCCGAGGCCACCACGCTGGGAGCGGACCCGGCGACGGGGATCACGGGTGTTGCGGCGGCGACCGGTGGCACGACCGCGGCGACCGTCGCCGGCGTTATGCCCCCGAGTCCCGCCAGCCCGGCCAAGCCGCTCACCGCGCCCAGGTTGGCGACGACGCCACCGATCGCGAAGGACAACAGCTGCGGGGATTGAAGCAGCGGAACCAGCTGGGCCAGGTGGGTGGGCCAGTCGAACTCGGCCAGCTGGACCACGTATTGGAGTGCCCCCGCCGGATTCGTGAACAGTTGCTGGACAAACGTTTCGAACTGTTGGCCGAACTCCAGCGAACGCGCTACCCACCAGATGGGCTGCGTGGCATCGGTGATGTCGTGCATGTGGACGCCGTTCAGGGTGCCCTCGAGGGGATCCCAGTCGATCTGGCCACCGGTCACCGCGCGCAACAGGTCGGCGACGAAGTAGTCCAGTGGGGTGGGGTCCCCGTGATCGTGGTCCTCGTGGCCGTCCTCGGCGCTTCGTGCACAATCTCCGGAGCGGGTGCGGTCGGAGGGGTCGACGCCGCCGCGGCGCTCGACACCGCGTCGTAGGTCGCCATCGTGGTGGCCGACTGAATCCACATCCGCGTGTAGTCGGCCTCGTTGATTGCGATCGGGATGGTGTTGAGGCCGAAGAAGTTCGTCGCCACCAGCACGCCGTGGATGGCATGGTTTGCGGCCAGCTCCACCAGGGTTGGCATGGCGGCCAGCGCGGTGAGGTAGGCGGCGGCCGCGGTTTCATGCTGGGCGGCCGCGTCCGCACTGATGACGCTGGCCTGCCTCAGCCATGCCAGGTACGGCGCATGCGCACTCACATATTGCTCGGCACTGGGCCCCTCCCATGCCCCGCCCTGCACCGCGCCCAGCAGGGCCATCAGTTCGTCGGCCACCTCGGTGTACTCAACGCCCAGGGCCGACCACGCCGCTGCGGCCGCCAGCAGGGAACCCGGCCCCGGGCCGCTGCTGAGCAGCGTGGAATGCACCTCTGGCGGCGACGCCATCCATAACGTGGCCACACCGAACACCCCTCCGCCGCCGAGATCTGGCTTTGGAGGTTACTGATTTTGACAATCGTTTTCAATATGGGCCGACGAATGGCCGCCTACACCAGGGGCCGACCCGTCCTGATCCGTCGATCGAGATCCCACAGCGTCAGGTTGAACGGGAACTGTCGAACCACCTTCGGCAGCAAGCTGTTCACGGTTCCGATCACCGCCATCAGCCTGTCGAAACGGCGCTGCATGGTGTCGTCCCACGGCAGCCGCATTTCATCGCGGAACCGCTGCGGCAGAAATCCGGTGGTGATCAGTAGATTGAAACTCTCCGACCGAGTGCGTAGCCAGGCCGGCAATCGGACACCCCGAATCCGGGACACGGCAATGGGATACAGGAATTCCCGGACGGTGTCGTCAATGTGCACCTTGTCCAGCGACTCCTGCCAGTACTTGTCGAAAGCCGCCCGATCCGCCGGCCACATCTGCGGTGGCACCTGCAACGTGGTGCCGATCGACATGCCTTCCCGGTACAGGCGGTCGGCTTCCTCGTCGGGGAGCTCGCCGACGAAAGTGCGGTAGATGTCGATGCCGCCCTTGTAGATGCACGCCGCCACCCACAACTGCAGTTCGGGATCGAACGCGTTGTAGGCCACCGGGCTGTCGGGCGTCGAGTAGACCTGCGCGTGGGCGCGGTTCACGGCACGACGGAACGCCGCCTTCTGGGTATCGGTGCCGGCGTTGGCCACCGCGATGTAGGTGAAGGTAGTGCGAGCCCGCTTGATGGGGTGACGGTCGATGCGCCCGCTCTCGACGCGGCTCTCCGCTACGCCGTGGCCGACGCCGGGACGTGCGAGTTCCATGATCACGTTGGCCGGGCCGGCCAGCAGCGCCACGCCCATCAAGCCGTAGTCGCCGGCGATGCGCCGCCGGTTCCTTGCCCCCGACCGCGGTGGGTCGGAAAGCGGTCGCTCGACATGGGGAATGCGCCGGCGCACCGTCTGCTCAATAGTCATCGTCGACTCCCGGGCGATCTAATTTGACAACGCGTGTTTCCTGATACTGGCCGGTGCCGGCCGCCGGTGTCAAGATGGGCTCCATGACTTCCCAGACCGCGCGCCCGTACCGCGGCGTCGAGGCGGCCGAGCGGCTCGCCGCCCGCCGCAACCAGCTGCTGGCAGCGGGCCTGGATCTGCTCGGCGCCGACGATCTGCCGGAGCTCACGGTCCGCAGTGTCTGCCGACGCTCCGGCCTGTCGGCCCGGTATTTCTACGAGAGCTTCAGCGACAAGGACGAATTCGTCGGGCGCGTCTACGACTGGGTGATCGCCGAACTGGCCGCCACCACGCAGGCCGCGGTCGCCGCAGTGCCCCCGGACGAGCAGCCCCGGGCCAGCATGGCCAACGTGGTGCGGACGATTGCCGGTGACGCCCGCATCGGGCGTCTGTTGTTCAGCACGCAACTGGCAAACGCCGTGGTGATGCGCAAGCGCGCGGAGTCGAGCGCGCTGTTCGCGCTGCTGTCCGGGCAGCACGCCATCGACACGATGCGCGCACCGGCAAACGAATACGTCAAGGCGGCCGCGCACTTCGCCGTCGGCGGCGTGGGGCAGACCCTGAGCGCGTGGCTCACCGGTGACATACGGATGACATCCGACGACCTCGCCGACCACCTGGCATCGCTGCTGGTCGAGTTGACCGAGCCCAGCCTGTATCGCCCGGCTAAGGCATCAACGGCACCTGCCACACGCGCATCTCGGGATGCAGCCACAGACGCAGCCACGTCAGACGCATGACCCGCAATGCGCCGGTGATCAGCAGGAAAGCCATCGGCACCTGAATCAGAATCGCGGTGACCACCGACAGGGCGGCGTCTTCGGGTTTCGCGGTCATCATGTCGAACCACCCGTCGCAGATCAGCAGCACACCGGTGGTGAATGCGGTGAGCACGATCAACTGTCGGCGCAGGTATCCGAGCAAGGCGGTAGCCGCCATGAACCCGAGCAACAGGATGTCAAAGCCGATCCAGGTGGCGGGCCAGTTATGGGCCACGTATTTCTGCGGCAGGGTGACCGACAGATAGCCGATCCAGGGGATCATCGCGATCAGGCCGCCGACGATCAGACCGAGCCGGATACGCCGCATCCGGGCGAGGACGTCAGGGTCCTCGAGCTCTTCCAGCGGCTTTTCGAGTCTGGTAATCAAGTCCCGTCGTTGCTGCGGGGTCAGCGCGGCGATCTGGTCATCGGTCAGGATGGTCTCGGTCACGACTAAGGTTAACGGGCCGCCGCCACCGGGGGTCGGCGGTCGGCGGCGGTCCTGGGCACCGCGGGGTGTCAGCTTCGGTGAATTCCCTTACCCAGCAAGCGAATTCCAGCATGATGCCGTCCGGATCCTGGAAGTAGAAGGAGCGCACGTACACCCCGGGATGCACCGTGGCGGACACCTGCATCGGGCTCTCGTCATGGTTGAGCACCGGGCCCACCCGCACGCCCTTGTCCTTCAGGCGTTGGCGGTAGGCGTCGAATTTGTCGGCCGGCACGTGAAAGGCCAGGTGGTTCATCGTGCTCACCGCGCTGGTGATATCCCCGAGGCCGGGCAGGGCACCCGGTGACGAGAGCCCCGGCACCCGGTCGGCCGCCTCGGCGAACCAGAAGAATGCGACGCAGTCGCCGTTGCCGGCGTCGAAGAAAAAATGCTGCCCCGCACCACCAGGTAGGTCGAGCGACTTGATCAGCGGCATGCCGAGGATGTTGCTGTAGAAGTCCACGGTGCGCTCCATGTCCGAGCACACCAGCGCGACGTGGTTGATTCCGCCGAGTTCGAACTCGGTGTTGGTGTTGTGCGGCTTGATCATGTTCGCACCTCCTACCTAAGATCCAAACCTGAATCTAACATCAGATTCAGGTTCGTTCAGGAAGGGTGCAGGTGTCAAGCACGGCAGCAGCCGGGCCCCCCGACGAGACGCGGCGGCGTCCGGCCGAGTTTCCGACGCACCGCGGCCGCCGCACCCAAGCCGCGATTGACGCCGCCGCCCGAACGGTGATCGCGCGCAAGGGCATTCTGGCGACGACCATCGCCGACATCGCTGCGGAAGCAGGCCGCTCGGCGGGGTCGTTCTACAACTATTACGACTCCAAAGAGGCGATGGTGCGCGAGTGGGCCCTGCGCTTTCGCGACGAGGCCGGCCAGCGCGCACTCTCGGTGACCGAGCACGGCCTGTCCGAGCGGGACCGCGCGCACCAGGCCGCCGCCGCGCACTGGCACACCTACCGGCATCGTCTCGCGGAGATGATCAGCGTGTCGCAATTGGCTATGGTCAGCGCGGACTTCGCTCAGCACTGGGCCGAGATGTGTTCAATCCCAATCTCTTTCATCGCCGACTCGGTCAGGCGCGCTCAGGAACAGGGCTACTGCCCCGACGACGACCCGCAATTGGTCGCCGAGGCGATAGTCGCCATGTTCAACCAGTTCTGCTACGTCCAGCTCACCCGGCGTTCTCGGGAGGTCGACGACGAGGCCTGTGTCCGGACGCTGGCCAACATCTACTACCGCGCCATCTATAGCGAGGAGCATCGCTCTTGACCGAGATCATCCGCGAATTCATCGGACTGCCGTCGCGCACCGCCGGGCGGGCCGGCGCCGGCGGGCACCCCTGCCAGGGTCTGTATCACCACGCGGCGGGCCACCGGCCAAAGGTCGCGATGATCGCCACGCACTACCAGATCGACTTCTCCGAGCACTACATCGCTGACTACCTCGCCGCCCGCGGCGTCGGATTCCTGGGCTGGAACACCCGATTTCGCGGCTTCGAAAGCAGCTTTCTGCTCGATCACGCGCTCGGTCGACATCGGCGTGGGGGTGCGTTGGCTGCGCGAGGTCGCCGGCGTGGAAACGGTTGTACTGCTGGGTAATTCAGGCGGTGGTTCGTTGATGTCGGCCTACCAGTCTCAGGCGGTGGAACCGAACGTGACGCCACTGGAAGGCATGCGGCCCGCCGAGGGGGTCACCGAGTTGCCGGTCGCTGACGGTTACGTCGCCACCGCCGCCCATCCCGGGCGACCCGACGTGCTCACCGCCTGGATGGACGGCGCTGTCGTCGACGAAAACGACCCCGTCGCAACCGATCCCGAAATGGATCTGTTCAACGAGAACAACGGTCCGCCGTATCCGCCGGAGTTCGTGCGGCGCTACCGGGCGGCACAGGTGGCACGCAACCACGCCATCACCGATTGGGCGGAGGCCGAAGTCAAACGTGTTCGAGCCGCCGGCTTTTCCGATCGGCCGTTCACCGTGATGCGCACCTGGGCCGACCCCCGAATGGTCGACCCCACCATTGAGCCCACCAAACGCCAACCCAATTCGTGTTACGCGGGAACTCCGGTGAAGGCGAACCGCTCCGCGCACGGGATCGCCGCGGCCTGCACACTGCGCAACTGGCTGGGCATGTGGAGCCTGCGCGTGGCGCAGACCCGCGCCGAGCCGCACCTGAACCGCATCACCTGCCCCGCATTGGTGATCAACGCCGAAGCCGACACCGGCGTCTTCCCGTCGGACGCCCAACGCATCTACGAGGCACTGGCGGGCACCGACAAATCACAGGCCGCGATCGACACCGATCATTACTTCACCACCCCCGGCGCGCGCGACGCGCAGGCCGACACCATCGCCGCGTGGATCGCGCAACGGTGGCCCTGACCGTAACCGCTGTCGTCAGCCAACCCACTGGTTGTTAGCTTGGAAGGTGCTCGGCCGAAACGGACCCCGAATCCATGGGAAGGCGACCAATGCCGATCGCGATCACCCCTGAACATCAAGACCTGGCCGATTCAGTGCGGTCCCTGGTGGCGCGGGTAGCGCCGTCCGAAGTCCTGCACGCTGCGCTCGAGACGCCTTCGGAAGATCTCGTGAATCCACCGCCGTACTGGCAGGCGGCCTCCGAACAGGGACTGCAGGGCGTGCACCTGGCCGAATCCGTCGGCGGCCAGGGCTTCGGCATTCTCGAGCTCGCCATCGTGCTGGCCGAATTCGGTCGCGGCGCGGTGCCCGGGCCGTTCGTGCCGTCGGCGATCGCGAGCGCGTTGATCGCCGCGCACGACCCGGACGCCAAGGTGCTCGCCGAGCTGGCGTCGGGGGCGGCCATCGGCGCCTACGCGCTGGACTCGGGCCTCACCGCCACCCGGCAGGGTGACGTGCTGGTAATCCGCGGCGAAGTGCGCGCGGTGCCCGCGGCCGCGCAGGCCTCCATCCTGGTGCTGCCGGTGGCCATCGACAGCGGGGAAGAGTGGGTGGTGCTGCGCTCCGAGCAACTCGAAATCACGCCGGTGCGAAGTGTCGACCCGCTGCGGCCCATCGCCGACATCTGCGCCAACGCCGTCGAGGTGGGCGACGATGTGGTGCTGGACAACCTGAGCATGACCAAAGCCCACGCGCTGATGACCACGCTGCTGTCGGCCGAGTCGGTGGGGGTGGCGCGCTGGGCCACCGACGCCGCGTCGGCCTATGCCAAGATCCGCGAACAGTTCGGCCGGCCGATCGGCCAGTTCCAGGCCATCAAGCACAAGTGCGCCGAGATGATCGCCGACACCGAGCGGGCCACCGCCGCGGTGTGGGACGCCGCGCGCGCGCTGGATGAGACGGGCGAGGACGCTCACGTGGCGTTCGCCGCGGCGGTGGCCGCGACGCTGGCGCCGGCCGCGGCCCAACGGTGCACCCAGGACTGCATTCAGGTGCACGGCGGCATCGGCTTCACCTGGGAGCACGACACCAACGTGTACTACCGCCGGGCGCTGATGCTGGCCGCCTGCTTCGGCCGCAGCTCGGAATACCCGCAACGGGTGGTGCACACCGCCACCACCACCGGCATGCGCGCGGTGGACATCGATCTGGATCCCGACACCGAGAAGCTACGGGCCGAGATCAGGGCCGAGGTGGCCGCCCTCAAGGAAATGGACCGTGAGTCACGCCGGGTCGCGATCGCTGAGGCCGGGTGGGTGCTTCCCTATCTACCCCAGCCGTGGGGCCGGGCATCGAGCCCCGTCGAGCAGGTCATCATCGCCCAGGAGTTCGCCGGCGGGCGGGTCAAGCGGCCGCAGGTAGGCATCGCCGCGTGGATCATCCCGTCCATCGTCGCGTTCGGCACCGAGGAGCAGAAACAGCGCTTCCTGCCGCCGACCTTCCGCGGCGAAATGGTTTGGTGCCAACTCTTTTCCGAGCCCGGAGCCGGATCCGACCTGGCCGGCCTGTCCACCAAAGCGACCAAGGTGGACGGCGGGTGGCGCATCACCGGCCAGAAGATCTGGACCACGGCCGCGCAGTACTCGCAGTGGGGTGCGCTGCTGGCCAGGACGGACCCGAACGCGCCGAAACACAATGGCATCACCTACTTCCTGCTCGACATGAAGAGCGAGGGTGTGACGGTCAAGCCGCTCAAGGAGCTCACCGGGCAGGAATTCTTCAACACCGTCTATATCGACGACGTGTTCGTGCCGGATGAGTACGTGCTGGGCGAGGTCAACCGCGGCTGGGAGGTGAGCCGCAATACCCTTACCGCCGAACGGGTTTCGATAGGCGGCAGCGACCTGAACTTCCTGGCCACGCTGCCGCAGTTCGTCGACTTCGTCCGGGACGGCCATTTCGATCAGGTCGCCCGGCACCGCGCCGGCCAGTTGATCGCTGAGGGTCACGCCGCCAAGGTGCTGAACCTGCGTTCCACGCTGCTGACCCTGGCCGGCGGCGACGCGATGCCGTCGGCAGCGATCTCCAAACTGCTGTCGATGCGCACCGGTCAGGGCTACGCCGAGTTCGCGGTGTCGTCCTTTGGCACGGACGCCGTGATCGGCGACCCCGACACCTTGCAGGGAAAGTGGGGCGAGTACCTGCTGTCCAGCCGGGCCACCACCATCTACGGCGGCACCTCGGAGGTGCAGCTCAACATCATCGCCGAGCGGCTGCTGGGACTACCCCGCGACCCGTAGGCTTCGCCACCACAAGTTTCGTCGAGCTTGATTGACGGAGTCCCGGTGCGCCTACGGCGGGATTTCTTCGATTTCCCGCCGTAGGTTCACGTGAGAAGCCGTAGCTTCACTCGGCTTTCTCGTCGGACTTCTCGTCGGACTTCTCTCGGACTGGGCCTCGCCGCTCTTGTCCTCGGCCTGGTCTTTGCCCTCGCCCTTTTTGCCGGCGTCCTTCGCGATGTCCTTCGCCTTGTCTTTCGCCGTGTCCTTGTCGTCGACGTCCAACTCGCGCAGTTCGCGCTTGAGGATCTTGCCGGTGGGGTTGCGTGGCAACTCGTCGAGGAAGATGACCTCGCGCGGCACCTTGTACCTCGCGAGGTGGTCACGCACGTAGTGCTTGACGGTGTCTTCGTCGAGGTCGGCACCCTCTTTCATCACCACGAAAGCGCGCAGCCGGTGGCCCCACTCCTTGTCCTCGACACCGATCGCGGTGGCCTCCACCACCTGTTCGTGCCCGCTGATCAGGTCCTCGACCTCGGCCGGGAACACGTTCTCGCCCCCGGACACGATCATCTCGTCGTCGCGGCCGCTGACATACAACAGGCCGTCCTCGTCGAAATAGCCGACGTCACCCGAGGACATCAAGCCGTCGATGATCTGCTTGTACCGCCGCCGGTGTACCCCTGGAACGGGAAGGCATTGCCGACGAAGATCCGTCCGACCTCGCCCTGCGGCTTCTCCTTGCCGTTGTCGTCGAGGATCTTGACCTTGACGCCCTTGACCACCGGGCCGACTGTCGCGGCGTTCTTCTCCAGGTCCTTGGGTCCGGCGATGGTGGCGAACGCGATCTCGGTGGAGCCGTACATGTTGTAGATGACGGGGCCGAAGTCTTTGAGCGCGCGCGTCGCCAGCTCGGCACCCAATTGTGAGCCGGACACGAAGATGATCTTCAAGTGCGACAGATCGGGCTTCTTGTCCATCTTCTCGATCGCGTCCAGCAGGCGCGACAACATCACCGGCACCACGACCATGGCGGTCGCCTTGTGCTTCTCCAGGTCCTCCAGCACCAGCGGCGGCTTGAACTTGCGGCGCAGCACCAGCGTCGAGCCCAGGAACATGGCGATGGTGGCGTGCAGGTACCCCAGCGCGTGGAACATGGGCGCGGGCAGCGAAGTGATCTCGTTGGCCTTGAACGGGACGTGCGACAGGATGCCGCCGACCGGCGCGAGCGTCGGCGGGGTGCTGCGGTTCGCCCCCTTCGGGGTTCCGGTGGTTCCGCTGGTCAGGATGATGATCGACGCGTGCTTGCTGGCCTTCGGCGCAGGCTCTTTGCTGCTGCGCTTGATCAGGTCGGCCAGCGTCTCGTCGTCGCTGCCCGAGTCCTCGCCACTGTCCGGATTGGTGCCCATCGCCCGCAGCTTGCCCAGCTCCGGCTCGGCCTTGCTGACCGTCTTGGTGTACTCGTCGTCGTAGATGATCACCTTGGCGCCTTCGCGCTCGGAGACCTCTTTGACCTGCGGACCGGAGAATTCGCTGTTGAGCAGGATGATGCGGGCACCGGCCCGCGCGGCGCCGTAGTTGGCGATGACGAACCACCGGGTGTTGCGGGCCAGGATGGCGACGCCGTCTCCGCCCTTGACGCCCATCTCGATCAGGCCGTTGGCCACGGCATGGGCGGCCTCGTCGAGCTCCTTGTAGGTGACTTCGCCCTCTTCGTCGATGACGGCCCGCGCGTCAGGATGGCGTCGGGCGTTCAGCGAGGGCAGCATGCCGAATTCGCCCCACTTGGCGATATCGGCTGCCATCGCCGCGGTTTTGAGCGGCGACTCGATCTTGAACGCGCCCGCTTCGAAGATCTTGCGCACATAGTGCAGTTCGGCTGCGCCGCGTTCGACGTACTGCTGGATCTTGGCAGGGATCTGCCCGGGCAGGTCGCTGAGGTTAGGCATAATCCTCACCATATGTGACGGAGGTCGCAAAGCTACCGGTAGGTTTCCCCCGAATTACCATCGATGCCTATGACCAAACCCGTGTCGCTCGAAGTGACCGGCCGCGAGGTCACCATCACCCATCCCGACAAGGTCGTTTTTCCTGATCTCGGCGCCACCAAGCTCGACTTGATCCACTACTACCTGTCGGTGGCCGACGGCGCGCTACGCGGGGTGGCCGACCGGCCGATGATGTTGAAGCGGTTCGTCAAGGGCATCACCGAGGAGGCGGTGTTCCAGAAGCGGGCACCGGCCAACCGGCCGGACTGGGTGGACGTCGCCACATTGCGTTACGCGTCGGGCACCTCGGCCGATGAGGCCGTCATCCACGACGCCGCGGGCCTGGCCTGGGTGGTCAACATGGGTTGCGTCGATCTGAATCCGCATCCGGTGCGCGCCGACGACCTCGAGCACCCCGACGAGCTGCGGGTCGATCTGGACCCGATGCCCGGCGTCGACTGGCAGCGCATCGTCGACGTGGCCTTGGTGGCCCGCGAGGTGCTGGAGGATTACGGCCTGACCGCCTGGCCGAAGACGTCGGGGTCGCGGGGCTTCCACGTCTATGCCCGGATCGCCCCGCACTGGCCGTTCGCCAAAGTGCGGCTGGCCGCGCAGACCATCGCCCGCGAGGTCGAACGGCGCGCTCCCGACCTGGCGACCAGCCGGTGGTGGAAGGAAGAACGCGAGGGCGTGTTCGTCGACTTCAACCAGAACGCCAAGGACCGCACGGTGGCCTCCGCGTACTCGGTGCGCGCCACCCCGGACGCCCGGGTGTCCACACCGCTGCGGTGGGACGAGGTCGCCGACAGCCGCCCGGAGGAGTTCACCATCAGCACCGTCCCCGGCCGGTTCGCTGAGCTGGGCGACCCGTGGGCGGGCATGGACGACGCGGCCGGCAGCCTGGACGAGTTACTGGCACTGGCCGACGAACTGGGCCCCCCGGAGAGGGCGCCGCGAGGCGCCAAAAAAGCTGCTGACGGCAGGCGGCGTCGGGCATGCCGCTGATCGAGGTCGCCCGCACCAAGACCAAGGACGAGGCGATGGCCGCGCTGGACGCCTGGCGGGAGCGCTATCCCACCGCGGCCGCTCTGCTGCAGCCGGTCGACGTGCTCGTCGACGGCATGCGCGGGCCCAGTTCGATCTGGTATCGCATCCGGATCAACCTGCAGCATGTGCCTGCCGACGATCGGCCGCCGCAGGAGGAATTGATCGCCGATTACTCCCCTTGGGTCGGTTACACGCCGAAACCTCGGCCACGTGACTGACGGTCCGGTAAGACACGCGATACCCTCACGCTGTGCAACAGGGATGGACTCGGCGAGGATTCCTGCAGGTCGCCGGGGCCGCTGGGCTGCTCGCAGCGTGCTCCAAATCCAATCCGGCGCCGGGAACGGCCGGCGCCGGCGCGGTGACGGTGACCCACCTTTTCGGTCAGACCGTCGTCAAACAACCGCCCAAGCGGGTGGTGAGCGCCGGCTACACGGAGCAGGACGACCTGCTGGCGGTGGGCGTCGTGCCGATCGCGGTGACCAACTGGTTCGGCGACCAGCCCTTCGCGGTGTGGCCCTGGGCGCAGCCGAAACTCGGTGCGGCGCAACCGGTTGTGCTGAGCCTGGACAACGGAATACAGGTGGATCAGATCGCCGGCCTCAAGCCGGACCTGATCGTGGCGACCAACGCCGGCCTGGACGCCGACACGTACCAGAAGCTGTCCGCGATCGCACCGACCATCGCGCAGTCCGAGGGCGACGCGTTCTTCGAGCCGTGGAAAGACCAGGCCACCGCGATCGGCCAGGCGGTGTTCCAGGCCGACCAGATGAAATCGTTGGTCAACGCCGTCGACAGCAAGTTCACCGATGTCGGACAGAAGAATCCGTCCTGGAAGGGCAGAAAGGCGCTGCTGATGCAGGGCCGCACATGGCAGGGCACGATCGTTGCGACCGTCGCGGGATGGCGCACCGATTTCCTGAACCAGATGGGTCTGGTCGTCGCCGACAGCATCAAGCCCTACGCCAGCGATCACCGCGCGGTGATCCCCCGCGATCGCATCAAAGACGTGCTGGATTCCGCGGATGTGGTGATCTGGACGACGGAGAGCCCCGAGGAGGAACAGGCGCTGCTGGCCGACCCTGAGGTGGCGGCGGCGCAGGCGACCGCGCAGAAGCGCCATATCTTCACCTCGAAGGACCTGGCCGGAGCGATCGCCTTCGCGTCGCCGCTGAGCTATCCCATGGTCGCCGATCAACTGCCCCCGCAGTTGGCCAAGATCCTGGGCTGACGCCGCTCTGAGCATTTGCTAAGGCACCTCTGGCAGTGCTCGAAATCTCTCGCATGCGGCGTGATTCCGGAGCTACCGTCGAATGATGAGTGTGACGGAGATCACCGATTTCCCGGGGGGCCTCGACGTGGCAACCACCGTGGTCGACTACGGCGACCAGGCGTTGATCCTGCAGTGTGACAGCACCGACGAGGTTCTGGCATGGACCGAGTCGCTGCGGGCGGCGCGGTTACCCGGGGTTGTGGACATCGTCCCGGCCTCGGTCACCGTCCTGGTGAAGCTTGACGGACCGCGCTTTCAGGGCGTCACCCGGCAGCGCATCAGACGGTTGCAGGTAGTCGGTGCGTTTGGGAACTTCGATCGCAGCGATCCTGCTGACGACATCGTGATCGACGTCATCTACAACGGTCCTGATCTGGACCACGTCGCCGAGCCACACCGGCCTGAGCCCCGCGCAGGTCATCGACGCCCACACCAGCACCCGGTGGCGGGTGGGCTTCGGCGGGTTCGCGCCGGGTTTTGCCTATCTGATCGGCGGCGACGAGCGGCTTCGCGTGCCGCGGCGGTCCGAACCGCGGACCTCGGTGCCGGCCGGCGCAGTGGGCCTGGCCGGCGAATTCAGCGCGGTCTATCCGCGGCAGTCACCGGGCGGGTGGCAGATCATCGGCCATACCGACGCGGTGTTGTGGGACATCGATCGACCCGACCCGGCGCTGCTCACGCAGGGCCGGTGGGTCCGGTTCAGGCCTCACTAGCTCGGAGGATCTGCGATGACCACTTTGGAAATCCTGCGCACCGGCCCGTTGGCGGTCGTTCAGGACCTCGGCCGCGCCGGGCTCGCACACCTCGGCATCGGCCCGTCCGGGGCCGCCGACCGTCGGTCGCACACCCTTGCCAACCGGCTGGTCGCCAATCCCGACGACTGGGCGACCGTGGAAGTGACATTCGGGGGTTTGACCGCGCGGGTCCGTGGCGGCGACCTCGATATCGCGGTGACAGGCGCCGACACCGACCCGACGGTCAACGGAATCATGTTCGGCACCAACAGCATTCACCACGTACGCGACGGGCAGGTGATATCGCTCGGCACGCCTCGGGCCGGGCTGCGGACGTATCTCGCCGTGCGCGGCGGCATCTGCGTCACGCCGGTGCTGGGTTCGCGCAGCTACGACGTGATGGCGGCGATCGGCCCGTTACCGCTGCAGGCCGGCGACGTACTGCCGGTCGGCGAACACACCGACGATTACCCCGAGCTCGACCAGGCCCCGGTGGCTGCCATCACCTCGGACGCGGTCGAGCTGCTGGCGATACCCGGGCCGCGCGACGACTGGTTCGTGAACCCCGACACCCTGGTCCATACCGACTGGGTGGCCTCCGACCGCAGCGACCGGGTAGGGATGCGCCTGGTCGGGCGTCCCCTGCAGCACCGCGACCCGGACCGGCAGCTGCCCAGTGAGGGTGCGACGCGCGGCGCGATCCAGGTGCCGCCCAACGGGCTACCGGTGATCCTGGGACCCGATCACCCGGTCACCGGCGGCTACCCGGTGGTCGGCGTGGTGATCGACGAGGACATCGACAAGGCTGCCCAGGTGCGGCCCGGACAACATGTGCGACTGCATTGGGCGCGGCCCCGCGTGGCCAGATAGGCCCGCATGAGCACGGCCTGGTAGAACAGGGATCGTGCACACCGCACGCCTGGTTCACACCGCCGATCTGGACAGCCACACGCGCCAGAGCATCTACCAGATGGTCACCACGGCGTTCGCCGGTGACTTCACCGACACCGACTGGGAACACACCCTGGGCGGGATGCACGCGCTGGTCTGGCACCATGGCGCGATCATCGCGCACGCCGCGGTGGTGCAGCGACGACTGATCTACCGGGGCAGCGCGCTGCGTTGCGGATACGTGGAAGGTGTTGCAGTACGCGAAGATTGGCGCGGGCAGGGACTGGTTCGCGCGCTACTGGACGGTGTCGAGCAGGTGATGCGCGGCGCCTATCAACTCGGGGCGCTCAGCTCCTCGGTGCAGGCCCGGGGGTTGTATGCGGCCCGCGGCTGGCTGCCCTGGCTCGGCCCGACATCGGTGCTGGCCCCCACCGGCCTGACCCGGACCCCCGACGACGATGGCTCGATATTCGTCCTGCCGGTGAGCGTGACTCTGGACACCTCCGCGGAGCTGGTGTGCGATTGGCGCGACGGCGACGTCTGGTAAGTCTCACACTCCGGGTGGCGGTGGGGTGATCGGAAATTCACACACCCGGGTCACTGGCAGAAGCGCCCGGGCAACAATGGATTTCTAGCGTGATCGGCAAGGTCGATGACGTTAGGAGTCTTCATGTTCGCCCGCCGTTCGCACGTTATCTCCGAATGGGATCCCGAAGATGTGGTCGCGTGGGAGGCGGGCAACAAGGACATCGCCCGGCGCAACCTGATCTGGTCGGTAGCCGCCGAACACGTCGGATTCTCCATCTGGTCGATCTGGTCGGTGATGGTGCTGTTCATGCCGGCGTCGGTGTACGGATTCTCCGCCGGAGACAAGTTCCTGCTGGGCGCCACGGCGACGCTGGTCGGCGGCTGCCTGCGCTTCCCGTACACCTTTGCCACCGCGAAGTTCGGCGGCCGCAACTGGACCATCTTCTCTGCGGTGGTGCTGCTGATTCCCACCGTCGGAACCATTGTCCTGCTGGCCAATCCGGGTTTGCCGCTATGGCCGTTCCTGGTGTGCGCCGCGCTGGCCGGACTCGGCGGCGGCAACTTCGCCTCCTCCATGACGAACATCAACGCGTTCTATCCGCAACGACTCAAGGGCTGGGCGCTGGCACTCAACGCCGGCGGCGGCAACCTCGGCGTACCGATGATCCAGCTGGTCGGCCTGCTGGTGATCGCGACCGTCGGCGACCGCCGGCCCTACTGGGTGTGCGCGGTGTACCTGGTGCTGCTGGCCGTGGCCGGCCTTGGTGCGGCGTTGTACATGGACAACCTCCGGCAGTACCGCATCGAGATGAACACCATGCGCAAGGTGCTGACCGAGCCGCACACCTGGGTGATCGCGACGCTCTACATCGGCACCTTCGGTTCGTTCATCGGATTCTCCTTCGCGTTCGGCCAGGTGCTGCAGATCAACTTCATCGCCGGTGGGCAAAGCACGGCTCACGCCGCCCTGCACGCGGCCCAGATCGGCTTCCTGGGGCCACTATTGGGCTCGCTGTCACGGGTGTACGGGGGTCGGCTGGCGGACCGCATCGGCGGCGGACGGGTTACCTTGGGCGCGCTCTGCGCAATGATCCTCGCGGCTGGAATACTGGTCACCGTAAGCACTTTCGGTGATCATCACACCGGTCCCGCGCCGGCCTCGCTGATGATCGGTTACGTCGTGGGATTCGTGGCGCTGTTCATCCTGTCCGGAATCGGCAATGGCTCTGTCTACAAGATGATTCCGTCGATCTTCGAGGCGCGCAGCCACACACTTCCGTTGAGCGAGGGCGAACGCAGGCAGTGGTCACGTTCCATGTCCGGTGCCCTGATCGGCTTCGCCGGCGCGGTCGGCGCGCTGGGCGGGGTCGGCGTCAATCTGGCCTTGCGCCAGTCGTACCTGAGCAGTGGGACTGCCACGTCAGCCTTCTGGGTCTTCGTGGGTTTCTACATCGCCGCCTCGGTGCTGACCTGGTTGATCTACGTGCGCAGGCCGCTTCCGGCGGCGGGTACAGCGGCACCCGCCGGCCTGGCTTACGTGTAACGAATCAGGTTGACGTCAGGTCCGCGCGTTGATCCCGGCTGTGCGGATCTGCGGTCAATCATTCCCCAGAGGAGAGCGGCACGGCCGAGTGCGAATCTCACGACACAACTCGCCGATGGAGCGTCGCGGGATTCACACTCGAGCGTCGGATTGTAACGAATCTCACTCGAATTGACCGAGATTCGAGGTTTGCAGGGACCTGCCAGACAACTGGGACGCAACTTTCAGTCGATGACAGCCTTTTTGAGTTGACTGCCTTCGGGACCCGATGTGAACATCGAAACCGACCTTGGCGCAAGCCTCTTCACTTCATGGTGCCGTCGCGGTGCCGGAAAGGTAAAGCACCGGATGGGCCGCAACCATCGCATCACGGACTGGGATCCCGAAGACACCACGGCGTGGGAAGCCGGAAACAACAAGATCGCCCGGCGCAATTTGCTCTGCACGGTGGCCGGCGACCACGTCGCCTTCTCGATCTGGTCGCTGTGGTCGGTGATGACACTGTTCATGCCCGCATCGGTGTACGGCTTCTCGGCCGGCGACAAGCTCTTGTTGGGCGCCGTTGCCACCTTGATCGGCGGCTGTGCACGCATCCCCTACACGTTGGGTATCGCCAAGCTGGGCGGCCGCAACTGGACGACCGGCTCGGCATTCGTGTTGCTGATCCCTACCGCTTTGACCATCGTGCTGTTGGCCAATCCCGGCCTGCCGCTGTGGCCATATGTGTTGTGCGCGGCCATGACCGGGCTGGGTGGCGGAAACTACGCGGCATCGTTGGCCAACGTCAACGCCTTCTACCCGGAGCGGCTCAAGGGCGCGGCGCTGGCCGTCAACGCCGGGGTGGGAAACCTCGGAGTCGCGGTGATTCAACTCGTCGGCCTGTTGGCACTGGCCACCGCCGGCCACCAGGCCCCGTACTGGGTATGCGCCATTTACCTTGTGCTGCTGTCGATTGCCGGTATCGTCGCGGCACTGTTCATGGACAATCTCGAGCACGGCATCCGGCTCAACACGTTGCGCTCGGTCCTGTTCGTCCGGCATACCTGGGTGATCTCATTGCTCTACATCTGCACCTTCGGGTCCTGGATCGGGTTCGCATTCGCCTTCGGCCAGGTGCTACAGGTCAACTTCGAAGAACACGGCGAAACCGTCAAGCACGCTTCGCTGCATGCCGCGCAGATCGCCTTCGTCGGACCGCTGTTGGGCTCGCTGGCACGGATCTACGGTGGACGCTTGTCGGATCGCATCGGCGGAAGTCGGGTCACCCTGGCCGTTCTCGGCGGCATGATCCTGGCCGCAGGTCTGCTGGTCGGCATCAGCACCCATGACGACATAGCGCCCGGCACCGGTGGTTTCACGCTGAGCGGCTACGTGGTCTGCTTCATGGCGTTGTTCATCCTTGCCGGCATGGGCAACGGGTCGGTGTTCAAACTGATCCCCTCCATCTTCGAAGCACGCAGCCGTTCCCTGGATGTCGGCGAGGCCGAACGCCGGCACTGGGCGCGTGCCATGTCAGGTTCGCTGATCGGATTCTGCGCGGCGGTGGGCGCACTGGGTGGTGTGGGGATCAACCTGGCACTGCGCGAGTCCTATCTGCACAGCGGCACGGAGACCTCGGCTTACTGGATCTTTTTGGCGTCCTACATCGTTGCCGCGTGGCTGACCTGGGTGATGTACGTCCGCCGTCCGGGCACGCGTGTGAGGAAGAACGCAGATGAGGGCAATGCTGCAGCAATTGCCAGGTAACGCCTCGGAAACGTTGTTGGCATACAAAGGACATATGGCCCAGCCAACGTCTGCGCCACTCACTGGCTACCGGATCGCAGTCACCTCAGCCCGTCGCTCGGAGGAGCTGTGTGCACTGCTGAGTCGTCATGGGGGCGAGGTCTTCGCCGCCCCCGCGATCAGCATGATCGCGCTGCCCGATGACGACGAACTGCACAGCAACACCGAGGCGTTGATCGGCAACTCACCGGACATTCTGGTGGCCCACACCGGCATCGGCTTTCGCGGCTGGGTAGCCGCGGCCGAAGGGTGGGGCCTGGCAACCGAACTGATCGATTCCCTGTCGTCGACGCGGGTTATTTCGCGCGGGCCCAAGGCAACCGGTGCATTGCGGGCGGCCGGATTGCGCGAGGAGTGGTCCCCGGAGTCCGAATCTTCGCACGAGGTCTTGGAATACCTCCTCGATTCCGGAGTCGACGGTAAGCGCATCGCCGTTCAGCTGCACGGCGCGGCCGACGGCTGGGACCCGTTCCCGGAGTTCCTCGGTGGTTTGCGAGCCGCCGGCGCGGAGGTAGTCCCGATCCGGGTATACCGCTGGAATCCAGTGCCATTGGGCGGTGAGTTCGACCAGCTGGTCACCGGCATTGCCCGGCGCCAGTTCGACGCGGTGAGCTTTACCTCCGCCCCGGCGGCGGTGGCGGTCCTGGAGCGCAGCCGCGATCTGGACATCGAGGACCAGGTGCTGGCGGCATTTCGCAGCAGCGTGCATGCCATGTGTGTCGGCCCGGTGACGTCACGGCCGTTGATCCGGCACGGTGTGCCGACGTCGTCCCCGGAGCGAATGCGGTTGGGCGCCTTGGCCCGTCATATTGCCGAGGAGTTGCCGCTGCTGGGCTCGTGCAGCGTGCAGGCCGCCGGCCACCTGGTGGACATCAGAGGGACGTGCGTGCTCGTCGACGGGTCGGTGAAGACGGTGTCGGGCTCGGGTATGGCGATACTGCGCGCCCTGGCACACCGGCCGGGGGATGTGGTCGGACGCGCTGAGCTGCTGCGGGTACTGCCCGGCAACGGTGACGACACGCACGCGGTGGACACGGCCGTGCTCCGGCTGAGAACGGCTCTGGGCGACAAGAACATCGTGGCGACCGTGGTCAAGCGGGGATACCGGTTGGCACTCGACGGCGAGCACGACGCCGCATGAGTCTGGTCCTGACCGCGCACGGCACCCGCCGATCGGCCGGTGTCGCCATGATCGGCGACCTCGCCGCGCGGGTTGGTGAACTGCTCGACTGCCCCATTCTGGTGGCGTTCGTCGACGTGCTGGGGCCCACACCCAGCGAGGTGCTCTCAAACCTGCCTGCGGGCCGGAATCCCGCAATCGTGTTGCCGGCGTTCCTCTCTCGCGGCTACCACGTCCGCGCCGATCTGCCGGCGCACATCGAGGCCAGCGGGCATCCGAATGTCATCGTCACGCCGGCGCTCGGGCCGCGACCGGAGATCGCCCGACTGATTTACCAGAACTTGGTGGAAACCGGCTGGCAGCCCGACGATTCGGTGATTCTCGCGGCGGCGGGCACCTCAGATCGCCGCGCCCGCGCCGATCTGGATCACGCCGCGAGATTGCTCTCGAGAATGACCGGGTCAACGGTGGAACTGGGTTTCGCGGCCACCGGCAGCCCGACGATTCACAACGCCGTCGCCGACGCCCGACGCCGGAACGCGCGCCGCGTCGTGGTGGCCTCCTACCTGTTGGCCGACGGCCTGTTCCAGGAGCGACTGGACGGTTGCGGCGCCGACCTCGTGACACGGCCGCTGGGCACCCATCCCGGGCTGGCCCGGCTGGTGGCCGAGCGGTTCCGCGATGCCGCCGTCACCTCCGGCGCGACGATCAAAGGGCATCAAAGGGCTACGCCGACAAGGCACGCCGACACCGGCGCGGCTTGATCTTTGGTGATATCCAGGTAATCCTGGCTTCATGGCCCGTAACGAAGAGCCCTCGCGAGGACTCCTCGACGATGTGGCAAAAATGCTCCGTTTGCCTTTCCGGACACCGGAGTTCATCGACCGGATCTTCACCGGCAGCGTCAATCAGGTCGGTCGTCGCACGCTCTACATGCTGATCACCACGTGGGATGCCGCCGGCGGCGGACCTTTTGCCGCGAGTGCGATCGCTTCCACGGGTCTCTCCAAGACCGCAGAAGTCGTCCAGTCCATGCTGATCGGTCCGGTGTTCAACCCGCTGCTCAAGATGTTGGGCGCCGACAAGATCGCCGTCCGGGCGTCGCTGTGCGCCTCCCAGCTCGTGGGGCTGGGCATCATGCGCTACGGGGTGCGCTCCGAACCGCTACATTCGATGACAGTGGAGCAGCTGGTGGACGCCATCGGTCCGACGATGCAGCGCTATCTCGTCGGGAAGATCGACTAGGCAGCCATTCGGGCAGCGAACCGCCCGACCTGAATGCGGCCGTCGGCGGTAACACGCACCGGGTATGTCGGCACTGAGACTTGCGGGTCGTCCAGGCAGTAACCGTCGTCGAGTGCGAAAGCCTGCTTGAGGATCGGCGATTGAACGGTGGCGCGGCCGGCGCGATCGCCGACGATGCCGCGAGACAGCACCGCCGCACCGGAGAACGGGTCGACGTTGCCGATCGCGCGCACCGTGCCGTCGTCGAGACGGAACAATGCCGCCTGCGAGCCGTCGTCGAGCAGCACCCCGACGCCGCGCCCCGGAATAAGGTGGTCGTACACGCAGGCGGTGGTCCACACCTGAATGTCGTTGATAATTGTCATGATTCCTCCCTGGTAGCTCAGCGCGGCCTAGCTGCGGACTCGCGGAATGCCAATGGGCACAGGTACTTTGCGCCCGGAACGCTCGGTGAACGTCACCGTCGGATCGACGGCGTCGGGGGCGTTGACAAAGGAGACGAACCTGGAGAGCTTGTCCGGGTCCTCCAGCACGCCCTTCCATTCGCACCGGTAGTTCGCGACGTGCCGCTCGATGGCGGCCTCGAATTCCTCGGCCAGACCCAGCGAGTCGTCGCAGACCACCTCACGCACATGGTCCAGGCCGAGTGATTCCACCCACGGCGCGGTGCGCTGCAACCGATCGGCCGTGCGGATGTAGTACATGAGGAACCGGTCGATATAGCGGACCAAAGTGTCGGTGTCCAGGTCGCCTGCCAGCAGCTGTGCGTGCTTGGGAGTCATGCCGCCGTTGCCGCCGACGTATAGGTTCCAGCCCTTCTCGGTGGCGATCACGCCGACGTCCTTGCCGCGCGCCTCGGCGCACTCCCGTGCGCAGCCCGAGACGCCCAGCTTGATCTTGTGGGGTGCCCGCAGGCCGCGGTAGCGCAGTTCGAGATCGATGGCCAGCTGCACCGAATCCTGCTGGCCGTAGCGGCACCAATCGCTGCCGACGCAGCTCTTCACGGTGCGCAGCGCCTTGCCGTAGGCGTGGCCGGACTCCATGCCGGCATCCACCAGCCGCTTCCAGATCGCCGGCAACTGGTCGACCCGGGCACCGAACATGTCGATTCGCTGGCCGCCGGTGATTTTGGTGTAGAGGCCGAAATCCTGGGCGATCTGGCCGATCAGGATGAGGTGCTCAGGCTTGATGTCACCGCCCGGAACCCGCGGCACCACCGAGTAGCTGCCGTTCTTCTGGATGTTGGCCAGGAAGTGGTCGTTGGAATCCTGCAGCGAGGCCTGCTCGCCTTCCAGAATGTGGTCCGACCCGGTGGACGCCAGGATGGAGGCGACGACGGGTTTGCAGATGTCGCAACCTTTTCCACGGCCGAAGCGCTCCAGTAGGCCGGAGAAGGTGCGGATCTCGGTAGCCGAGATGAGTTGGAACAGCTCCGCCCGCGACTGCCCGAAGTGTTCGCAGAGCGCCTTCGACTGCTCCACACCCTCGGCTTCCAGCAGTTGCTTGAGCAACGGCACGCAGGAACCGCACGACGTGCCGGCCGCGGTGCATGCCTTCAGCGCCGGGACATCGGCGCAGCCGTCGCTGATGGCGCACTTCAGGTCGCCCTTGGTGACGTTGTTGCAGGAGCAGATCTGGGCCGAATCAGGCAGTGCCCCAATGCCCAGCGCACCGGCGGCACCAGCCGATCCGGCAGGTGCGATGAGCGCTAAAGGGTCACCGGGCAATTCACTGCCGACCATGGGCCGCAATACCCCGTACGCCGACGCGTCTCCTACCAGCACACCGCCGAGCAGCGTCCTGGCGTCGTCGGAGAGCACCAGCTTGGCGTAAGTGCGGTTCACTGCGTCGTTGATGGCGACCTCGAGGCAGTTCTCGGTGCTGCCCATCGCGTCGCCGAAGCTGGCGACGTCGACCCCGAGTAGCTTCAGCTTGGTGGACAGATCGGCCTCGGGGAATTCCGCGGCGCCGTCCACCAGCCGGTCGGCCACCACTTCGGCGCTGGTGTAACCCGGTCCGACCAGGCCATAGCACCGGCCGTCGATGGCGGCGACCTCGCCGACCGCATAGATGTCAGGATCGCTTGTGCGGCAGGCCAAGTCGGTGAGGACACCGCCCCGCGGGGCGATTTCCAGTCCGGCCGCCCGGGCCAACTCGTCGCGCGGACGGATGCCGGCGGCGAAGATCACCAGGCCGGCGTCGATCACCCCGCCGTCGGAGAGCGTCACCTTCATCGACGCTGAGCCATCCGAATGCACAACGGACTCAATCGATTCGGTGCCGGTTCCGACGTGGATGTCGATCCCGAGGTCGCCGATCATCCGGGCCAGCAGCGCACCGCCCGCCTCGTCGATCTGCTGAGCCATCAGGCGGGGCATCATCTCGACGACGTGCGTTGGTAATCCGAACTGGCGCAACGCGTTGGCGGCCTCCAGCCCCAGCAGGCCGCCACCGATCACCACGCCGGCCTCGGCGCGACCCGACTCGACCGCACGCTGTGCGCCGGCGCGGATGGCGTCGAGGTCGTCGAGGGTTCGGTAGACGTGGCAAGACGGCAGGTCGTGGCCGGCGACCGGTGGCACGAAGGCGTAGGACCCGGTGGCCAGTACCAGGGCATCGTAGCCGTGGGTCTCGCCGTCGGCGGTGACCACAGTCTTTGCCGCACGGTCGATTTCGGCGACGCGGGTGTTCAGCAGCAGTTGCACCTGCGCGTCGCCGGCGTAGTCGTTACCGGGCAGAGCCAGCAGGCTGCGGTCCCAGCTTTCGGTATAGGAGGTGAGGCCGACGCGGTCGTACGCGGCGTCGGACTCCTCGGCCAGCACGGTGATTCGCCACGAGCCGCCTTTCCCACCGACACCGTCGCGGGCGCGCAGCGCCTCGACGAACCGATGGCCAACCATGCCGTGGCCGACCACGACAACACGCCGCACAGCGGCGCGCGCGGGAGTACTTCCGGCAGAGGACATGTCACGAGCCTACGAACCCGATGTTGCCGGGAATGACGCGAAATGTGACGCATGCATCACGCCGTCCTCACAACTGACAATCGCCTGTGTGACGATGTTCGCTCCCAGCGAACGCCCAGGTGGAACTTTAGTGCATGAGACTCATGTTTAACCGGGTAGCCGACCACCAGAGCGTCGGACACAGCTAACTCACAACGAAGATTAAGGAGTCACCCATGAGCAATCTCGCCTTGTGGTCGCGTCCGGCGTGGGACACCGACCGGTGGCTGCGGGACTTTTTCGGGCCGGCATCCACCGATTGGGCCCGGTCCTCATCCGAGCCCTCGACCAGCGGTTTTAACCCCGCGGCCGAGATACTCAAGGACGGCGACGACGCGGTGGTCCGGATAGAGCTACCGGGTGTGGACGTCGAGAAAGACGTCAACGTCGAGGTCGACAAGGGCCGACTGGTCATCCACGGCGAACACCGCGACGAGCACGCCGAAGAGCAGCACGGGCGCACCCTGCGGGAGATCCGGTACGGGTCATTCCGCCGGTCGTTCCAGCTCCCGGCGCACGTCACCGGCGAGGCCATCTCGGCCTCGTACGACGCGGGTGTGTTGACCGTACGGGTCGTAGGCGCTTACACGGGCGCTCAGCCGCAACGCATCTCAATAAGGAAGTAGCACTGGGAGGTGCCGCCGATCCGGCGTGAGGGCCGAACGGCTCCGCCGGAGGTCGGCGTGTTACCGCCAGCGGGCGAGCAACTCGTTGGCCCGGGCCGACAGCGCGTACTGGAAGAACGGTCCGAAGCTGATCCGGGCGACACCGAGCGGGCCGAACGAGGCCGGGTCGTCCTGGTCCGGCATGCGCGATCGCATTGACGGGCAACGGCAACTCAGTTGCCAAGCGCCGCAATATTTCCGGGTTATGTCGCGCCACCGGGTACAGCACGTCGGCGCCGGCTTCGGCCGCTTCGGTGAGCCGTGCGACGGCCACGTCGACGAGGTCCGCGGGGCCGGCCTGCGGACGCAGGAAGACATCGGTGCGGGCGTTGATCACCACGTGCACCCCGGCGGCATCGGCGGCCGCCCGCAATGCGCCCACCAACTCCGCGTGCTCAGCGGAGGACCGCAGCCGGCCGCCTTCGGAGTGCACGGTGTCTTCGATGTTGAGTCCGACGGCGCCGACCCCCAGCAGGCCCTCGATAAGGCGCGGCGCCGGCAGCCCATAGCCCGACTCGATGTCGACCGAGACCGGTAGGTCGACCGCCGCGGTGATCTGCGCGACCCGGGCCAGCACATCGTCGAACGACATGCCCTCGCTGTCGGGTTTGCCGATCGAATCCGCCAGCGGATGGCTACCCACCGTCAGCGCCGCAAATCCGGCGTCCGCGGCCAACTTCGCCGACCAGGCGTCCCACACCGTGGGCAGCACCACCGGATTTCCCGGTCGATGGAGCTGCAGCAATGCCTGGGCGCGTTCGGCTGGTTGCAGTGGCATGGCGGAAGTCGCTTTCTGGTGGCGGGACACAAGTTGTCCGGCGTCCGGCTCCGACAGCGGATAGTATCGACTGACGTATTGTGATCCGTAACACCTTCGGCCCAGGGAGCATCGATTGTCCACCGCCACTGAACTCACCGAGCTGCACGAGCTGATGCGGGGCTTGCGGCGGTGCGTGACCTCGCTGAAGTCGCGATACGGAGACAATCCGGCGACGCGTCGCATCGTCATCGACGCCGACCGAATCCTCAGTGACATCGAACTACTCGACAGCGATGTCGCTGAATTGGACCTGACCCGGGCCACCGTTTACCAATCGAGCGAGAAGATCGCTATCCCGGACACCCAGTACGACACCGATTTCTGGCGCGATGTCGACGACGAGGGTGTCGGAGGTCACAGCAGGTATTGACAGACGCCCGCCTGAGAAGCCCGGACTCAGGAGCAGGCGTTCATTCTGTGTACCCTTCGAGCTACAGCCCGTTCGAAGAGGAACAACACATAGATGAGCGCACCAACGGCGAGCCGTTCTGAGTCCGGCGTCTTTTCAGCTACCCGCGCCCAGATCGGGCGTAAAACTCTTCGCAGCGATAGATGGTGGCTGCAGCCGCTGAGGATCAACCTCGGCTTCGCCGCATTCGTCATCTACGCGACAGCGCGCGCGTTTCAGCAGGAATACTTCTTCGTCCCGAAGTACCACTATCTGACGCCGTTCTACTCCCCGTGCGTCAGCAAGGCTTGCGGTGAGGCCAGCGAGTTCTGGCCGCAGATCCTGCCGAACGTGTGGTGGTTGCCGTACGCGGCGTTGACGCTGCCGTTCCTGCTGCTGTTCCGGTTGACCTGCTACTACTACCGTGGCGCTTACTACCGCACGGTGTGGCAGTCGCCCACCGCCTGCGCGGTCGCCGAGCCCCGCGTCCACTACACCGGCGAGACCAAGTTCCCGCTGATCATCCAGAACACCCACCGGTATTTCTTCTACATCGCCGGCATCATCTCGGTGATCAACACCTGGGACGCCATCGTCGCCTTCCACTCCGAGGACGGTCCGGGCGGATTCGGCTTCGGCCTGGGCAACCTCGTCCTGCTCGGCAACGTCATCATGCTGTGGATCTACACGCTGTCCTGCCACTCCTGCCGGCACGTCACCGGTGGCCGGCTCAAGCACTTCTCCAAACACCCTGTGCGGTACTGGATCTGGACCCAGGTCAGCAAGATCAACGAGCGGCACAAGATGTTCGCGTGGATCACGCTCGGCACGCTGATGCTCACCGACTTCTACATCCTGCTGGTGTCCAGCAACACCATCTCCGACTTGCGATTCATCGGCCACTGACAGCCCGTCGGCCGAATTGCGAACGAAAATCTAAAAGCTGAGTGAGGTTTCATGGTTGAGGTCGAACGGCACACCTACGACGTAGTCGTGATCGGTGCCGGCGGCGCAGGGTTACGTGCGGTCATCGAAGCGCGCGAGCGCGGTCTGAAGGTCGCCGTGGTGTCCAAATCCCTGTTCGGCAAAGCACATACAGTTATGGCCGAGGGCGGCTGCGCGGCATCCATGGGCAATGCCAACCCGAAAGACAACTGGCAGACCCACTTTGGCGACACCATGCGGGGCGGGAAATTCCTCAACAACTGGCGGATGGCCGAGTTGCACGCCAAGGAGGCACCGGACCGCGTTTGGGAGCTGGAGACCTACGGCGCGCTGTTCGACCGCACCAAAGACGGCCGCATCAGCCAGCGCAACTTCGGTGGACACACCTACCCGCGCCTGGCGCACGTCGGTGACCGCACCGGCCTGGAGCTGATCCGCACCATGCAGCAGAAGATCGTCTCGCTGCAGCAGGAGGACTTCGCCGAGTTCGGTGACTACGAGGCCCGGATCAGGGTGTTCGCCGAATGCACCATCACCGAGCTACTCAAAGACGGTCCCGAAAACGAGGGGCGAATTGCCGGGGCGTTCGGTTACTGGCGCGAGAGCGGCAACTTCGTGCTGTTCGAGGCGCCCGCGATCGTGCTCGCTACCGGGGGCATCGGCAAGTCGTTCAAGGTCACCTCCAACTCCTGGGAGTACACCGGCGACGGGCACGCTCTGGCGCTGCGCGCCGGTGCGACGTTGATCAACATGGAGTTCGTCCAGTTCCACCCGACGGGCATGGTGTGGCCGCCCAGCGTGAAGGGCATCCTGGTCACCGAAGGTGTCCGTGGTGACGGCGGCGTATTGAAAAATTCCGAGAACTCTCGCTTCATGTTCGGCTACATCCCGCCGGTGTTCAAAGGCCAGTACGCCGAGGACGAGCAAGAGGCCGATCAGTGGCTCAAGGACAACGACTCGGCCCGGCGCACCCCCGACCTGCTGCCCCGCGACGAGGTGGCCCGGGCGATCAACTCGGAGGTCAAGGCCGGCCGCGGCACCCCGCACGGCGGGGTGTACCTCGACATCGCGTCCCGGCTGACCCCGGCGGAGATCAAGCGCCGGTTGCCGTCGATGTACCACCAGTTCATGGAGCTGGCCGAGGTCGACATCACCAAGGAGCCGATGGAGGTCGGGCCCACCTGTCACTACGTGATGGGCGGTGTCGAGGTCGATGCCGACACGGGCGCGGCCAAGGTTCCCGGACTGTTCGCCGCGGGTGAATGCTCCGGCGGGATGCACGGCTCGAACCGGCTTGGTGGCAACTCGCTGTCCGACCTGCTGGTCTTCGGCCGGCGCGCGGGTCTGGGCGCCGCCGACTACGTGCGGACCCTGAGCAGCCGTCCGGCGGTCTCGGATGAGGCCGTCGAGGACGCCGCGAAGTTCGCCCTCAATCCGTTCTCGGGACCGACCGATGGTTCGGCACCGGAGAATCCGTACGCACTGCAGATGGATCTGCAGCACGTGATGAACGACCTGGTCGGCATCATCCGCAAAGAGGAAGAGATCACCCGGGCGCTGAAGCTGTTGAAGGAGCTCTGGGCGCGGTACCAGAACGTACAGGTCGAAGGCCAACGGGTGTACAACCCCGGCTGGAACCTGGCGATCGACCTGCGCAACATGTTGATGGTCAGCGAATGCGTGGCCAAGGCGGCGCTGGAGCGCACCGAAAGCCGTGGCGGGCACACCCGCGACGACCACCCGAGCATGGATTCCGGCTGGCGCAACACCTTGCTGGTGTGCAAAGAGGCCTCGCAGGATGAGGCCGAGGCCACCGGCGACCACATCACCATCACCCGCGAAGAACAGATCCCGATGCGGTCCGACTTGCTGGAGCTCTTCAAGATCTCCGAACTGGAGAAGTACTACACCAACGAAGAGCTGGCCGAGCACCCGGAACGGAGAGCGTAATGGCGTACAACGCGAGCATGCGGGTCTGGCGCGGCGACGAAAGCGGTGGCGCGCTCGAAGAATTCACCGTGGAGGTGAACGAGGGCGAGGTGGTGCTCGACGTCATCCACCGCCTGCAGCAGACGCAGACGCCCGATCTGGCGGTGCGCTGGAACTGCAAGGCCGGCAAGTGCGGATCGTGCTCGGCGGAGGTCAACGGCAAGCCGCGGCTGATGTGCATGACCAGGATGTCGACGTTCGAGGAGAACGAGGTCGTCACCGTGACCCCGATCCGGACGTTCCCGGTGATCCGCGACCTGGTGACCGACGTGTCGTTCAACTACGAAAAGGCGCGCGAGATCCCGTCTTTCACGCCGCCCAAGGATCTGCAGCCCGGCGAGTACCGGATGGCCCAGGTCGACGTGCAGCGCTCGCAGGAGTTCCGCAAGTGCATCGAATGCTTCCTGTGCCAGAACGTCTGCCACGTCATCCGCGACCACGACGAGAACAAAGAGGCCTTCGCCGGGCCGCGCTTCCTGATGCGGATTGCCGAGCTGGACATGCACCCGCTGGACACGGTGGACCGACAAAAACAGGCGCAGGAAGAGCACGGGCTGGGCTACTGCAACATCACCAAGTGCTGCACCGAGGTCTGCCCCGAGCACATCAAGATCACCGACAACGCACTGATCCCGATGAAAGAGCGGGTCGCTGACCGCAAGTACGACCCGGTCGTGTGGTTGGGCAACAAGCTGTTCAGGCGTTAACCGCTTGCTGCACCGGGTATCCAGGTGACATGCGAGGAACGACCAGCAACAACGAGATTCGAACGGCGATTCGGGAGTTGTCCGTGCGCGCCGAGCTGGCGCGTAAAGAGGGACGGCACGACGACGCGGGCGAGATCGATCAGCGGATCGACGCCTACCGTAAAGAACTGAGCGAACGGCCCTAGCCGCTAGACGCCGAGGCGGCGAAAAACGCTGCGGTGGAACACGATCGGGGCAACCTCGGCGTCCACCGTGACCTCACTGACCCGCAGCACCACGATGGTGTGGTCGCCGGCTGGAATGAGTTGCTCGATCGCACTTTCCAGCCACAACGCGGTGCCTTTGATGAATACGGCTCCGGAGTCGCGAGCTTCGGTCTCCAACCCCGCGAACCGGTCCCCCGTCTTGGCGGCCAGGGTGCGGGCGGCCGCATCGTGAGCTTCACCGAGCACGCTGATGCCCAACATCGGCGCGCCTTTGAGCTTGGGCCAGGTCGTGGACGTGTTCTGCACGCAGAACGACACCAGCGGCGGTTCCAGGGACACCGGCACGAACGTACTGGCCGCCAGGCCCTCCCGTTTCCCGTCGACGTGGGCCGCGATGGCGACGACCCCGGTGGGGAAATGGCCGAAGGCCTCACGCAGTGATAGTGGGGTCAACTTGTTATTCGAGTTCACCGGACTTCATTCGCTCCTCGAACCGAGAACGGGATTCTCGCTTTCGAGCCTACCCGGCGCGTATCCAGACGAGGCAGCCACATCCGGGTGGGCGCGCACCCTGCTTTTCCAGGCATTGCGGCCGTAAACCGAGTGAATCGGGTCAGACGGGCACCATCGCGATCGCGTCCTTGTCCGCCTGGGGCAGCGCGAACAGTCGCCGGGCCGCATCAAGCACCCTGGCCACCAACGCCGCGGGCACCCCGTGGCCGACCAGGTAGAAGAAGCCCACCTCGTGGGCCGCCTCGCGAAGGCGGGTCCGCAGTTGGCCAGAATCCGCGTCCAGATCCACTATCGGAAACTGCCGTGACGCTCCCCACACTCGTCATCCCGTCCATCATTGCCGCAGGTGAGCGCGTGTGCCAGCGCTGAAATCAGCGTTATCCCAACCGGTTGGTTAGTTAGACCGTGAAATGTTCCTCACATTGACTTGCGTTGAACAACACAGCCGCGATACTTTTACTCTGTTACTGGTGGGTAACTTAGCCCTAGTACCCAACCACAGGTGGCATTCTCAACGAGGAGGACCGTAGTGAGCCACTACAAGAGCAACGTTCGTGACCAGGAATTCAACCTGTTCGAGGTGCTGGGTGTCGACAAGGCGTTAGGCCAAGGCGAATTCAGCGACCTGGACGCCGACACCGGCCGCGAGATTCTCGCGGAGGTCGCCCGACTGGCCGAAGGACCCGTCGCCGACTCGTTCATCGAAGGCGACCGCAACCCGCCGGTCTTCGACCCGAAGACTTTCTCGGTGACGCTGCCGGAGTCGTTCAAAAAGTCCGTCAACGCCGTGATCGACGCGGGTTGGGACAAGGCCGGCCTCGATGAGGCGCTTGGCGGCATGCCGATGCCGAAGGCACTGATGTGGGCGATCAACGAACACATTCTCGGTTCGAACCCGGCAGTATGGATGTACGCCGGTGGCGCCGGATTCGCCCAGATTCTCTACCACCTCGGCACCGAGGAGCAGAAGAAGTGGGCCGTGCTGGCCGCCGAGCGCCGCTGGGGCTCGACCATGGTGCTCACCGAACCGGACGCCGGCTCAGACGTGGGCGCCGGCCGCACCAAGGCCGTCCAGCAAGAGGACGGCACCTGGCACATCGACGGGGTCAAGCGCTTCATCACCTCGGGTGACTCCGGCGACCTGTTCGAGAACATCTTCCACCTGGTGCTGGCCCGCCCGGAGGGCGCCGGTCCCGGCACCAAGGGGTTGTCGCTGTTTTTCGTGCCCAAGTTCCTGTTCGACCCCGAGACCGGCGAGCCGGGTGAGCGCAACGGCGTGTACGTCACCAACGTCGAGCACAAGATGGGCCTGAAGGTCTCGGCCACTTGTGAGCTGTCCCTCGGCCAGCACGACAAGCCGGCCATCGGCTGGCTGGTCGGCGAGGTGCACGACGGCATCGCGCAGATGTTCGAGGTCATCGAGCAGGCCCGCATGATGGTGGGCACCAAGGCGATCGCCACGCTGTCCACCGGCTACCTGAACGCGCTGGAGTACGCCAAGTCCCGCGTCCAGGGTGCCGACCTGACTCAGATGACCGACAAGACGGCTCCGCGGGTGACCATCACGCACCACCCCGACGTGCGCCGGTCGCTGATGACCCAGAAGGCCTACGCCGAAGGCCTGCGGGCGCTGTACCTCTTCACCGCCACCTTCCAGGACGCGGCGGTCGCCGAGGCACTGCACGGGGTGACCCCCGAGTTGGCCGCGAAGATCAACGACCTGCTGCTGCCGATCGTCAAGGGTGTCGGCTCCGAGCAGGCTTACGCCAAGCTCACCGAGAGCCTGCAGACCTTCGGTGGATCCGGCTTCCTTCAGGACTACCCGGTTGAGCAGTACATCCGGGACGCCAAGATCGACTCGCTGTACGAAGGCACCACCGCCATCCAGGCGCAGGACTTCTTCTTCCGCAAGATCGTCCGCGACAAGGGTGTGGCGTTGGCGCACGTGTCGGGTGAGATCCAGAAGTTCGTCGACAGCGAGTCCGGCAACGGACGGCTCAAGACCGAGCGGGCACTACTCGCCAAGGCGCTCACCGACGTCCAGGCGATGGCCGCCTCGCTGACCGGCTACCTGATGGCCGCGCAGGAGGACGTCACCAGCCTCTACAAGGTGGGTCTGGGTTCGGTGCGGTTCCTGATGAGCGTCGGCGACCTGGTCATCGGCTGGTTGCTGCAACGTCAGGCTGCCGTGGCGATCGAGGCCCTGGACGCCGGTGCCACCGGCGCCGAGCGGTCCTTCTACGAGGGCAAGCTCGCGGTGGCGTCGTTCTTCTCGAAGAGCTTCCTGCCGCTGCTGACCAGCACCCGCGAGGTGATCGAGACCCTGGACAACGAGATCATGGAGCTCGACGAGGCTGCTTTCTGAGGCCGCTTTCTGAGCGCTGACGCGAAGATCCCCCGTCTCATCGAGACGGGGGATCTTCGCTTGTCGTCAACGGCGACGGGAAAGCAAAAAAGACCGCCGCTGGATCCCCTCACACCAGCGGCGGCCCTTCTCGCTCGCCCGTCTGCGCTGACCGGCAATCGATCCAGGGATTGCCCCGCGTTGCCGTCGGGGTCGGGGGGTCAGACCACAACACGGGGCTATCCGATCGAGCGATTACCCAAATGTGCGCGCGCCTAATCCCCCCGATTCGAAAAACTGCACGGTGATTTCCGCCACGCCTTTACGCCTCGAGGATCGCGGCCACGCCCAGGCCGCCGGCGGCGCAAATCGAGATCAGCGCGCGCACCGGGCCCTTGGTCTCGGCCTTCTTCTCCGCCAGTTGCTTGGCCGCCTGCGCCAAGATCCGTCCGCCGGTGGCGGCAAAGGGGTGCCCCGCCGCCAGCGACGACCCGTTGACGTTGAGCTTGGACCGGTCGATGGATCCCAGCGCGGCGTCCAGCCCCAGCCGCTCCTTGCAGTACTCCTCCGACTCCCACGCCTGCAAGTGCGCCAACACGACGGACGCGAACGCCTCGTGGATCTCGTAGAAATCAAAATCTTGCAGTGCCAGTCCGTTTCTCGCCAGCAACCGGGGCACCGCGTAGGTGGGCGCCATCAACAGCCCGTCATACCCGTTGACATAGTCGACGGCCGCCGTCTCGGCGTCGACGAAGTAGGCAAGCGGAGACAACGAGTGATCGGCAGCCCACTGCTCGCTGGCCAGCAGGGCCACCGAGGCGCCGTCGGTGAGCGGAGTCGAGTTGCCCGCGGTCATGGTCGCGTCGCCCGCCTTCACCCCGAAGACCGGGCGCAGGCTGGCCAGCTTCTCCACGCTGGCATCCGGTCGCAGATTGTCGTCGCGGTAGAGCCCCAGGAAGGGCGTGACCAGGTCGTCGAAGAAGCCGCGGTCGTAGGCGGCGGCCATGTTGCGATGGCTCGCCACGGCCAGCTCATCCTGGTCGACGCGCTTGACGCCCATCTGCTTGGCCGTGATGGCGGCGTGCTCGCCCATCGACAGGCCGGTGCGCGGTTCGCTGTTGGCCGGTATCGCGATACCGAGGTTGGCCGGCAACGTGCCCAACAGCTTCAACCGCTGCACATTGGACTTGGCGCGGCGCACCTTCAGCAAGGTGCGGCGCAGGTCCTCGCCCAGCGCGATCGGTGCGTCGGAGGTGGTGTCAACCCCACCGGCGGCGGCCACCTCGTAGCGACCGGCGGCAATGCCGTCGGCCGCGGCGATGGCCGCTTGCAGGCCGGTGCCGCAGGCCTGCTGCACATCGAAGGCCGGTGTGTGCGCCGACAATTCCGAACCCAGCACGCATTCGCGCATGAGATTGAAATCACGGCTGTGCTTGAGCACCGCGCCGCCGATCACCGCTCCCAGCCGCTCGCCGCGCAAGTTGAACCGGTCGACCAGCCCGCCCAGCGCAGCGGTGAACATGTCCTGGTTAGACGCTTCGGCGTAAGCCCGGTCTGATCGACCGAAGGGGATGCGGTTGCCGCCGAGTACCGCGACGCGCCGCTTTGTCTCGTTGGTCTGATCACTGGCAGGGGCCACTGTATTCTCCGTCGATCGCCGGTAGTCGGTGGGTTATTTTTGGGGTATTAGCCCTTCGCAGGCAATACTACCCACTGTTCTTACTCTTAAGTAAGTTCGCTCCCTGACACGGAAGGCATGCTCAGTGGCACCCAAGGCCTCGCCCGATCTGTTCTCCCAGGTTGTCAACTCCGGCCCCGGATCGTTCCTGGCCAAGCAGCTTGGCGTTCCGCAACCCGAGACGCTGCGCCGGTATCGAGCGGGCGAACCGCCGTTGGCCGGCTCGCTGCTGATCGGCGGTGAGGGCCGGGTCGTCGAACCGCTGCGCGCGGCGCTCGACAAGGACTACGACCTGGTAGGCAACAACCTGGGCGGTCGCTGGGCCGACTCGTTCGGCGGCCTGGTGTTCGACGCCACCGGCATCACCGACCCGACGGGCCTGAAGGCCCTGCACGACTTCTTCACGCCCGTTGTGCGAAATTTGGGACCCTGCGCGCGGGTCGTCGTGGTGGGCACCACGCCGGAGGCGATCGAGAACCCCCACGAGCGGATCGCGCAGCGCGCGCTGGAGGGTTTCACCCGCTCGGTCGGCAAGGAACTGCGCCGGGGCGGCACGTCGGCGCTGGTGTACCTGGCGCCGGACGCCAAGCCGGCCGCAACCGGCCTGGAATCCACGATGCGTTTCATCCTGTCGGCCAAGTCCGCCTACGTCGACGGTCAGGTGTTCTACGTCGGCGCAGCCGACTCCACGCCGCCGGCCGACTGGGATCGTCCACTGGACGGCAAGGTGGCCATCGTGACCGGCGCCGCCCGCGGCATCGGCGCCACCATCGCCGAGGTGTTCGCCCGGGACGGCGCTCAGGTGGTAGCGATCGATGTGGAGTCCGCCGCCGAGGCGTTGGCCGAGACCGCCAGCAAGGTGGGCGGCACACCGCTGTGGCTGGATGTCACCGCCGACGATGCCGTGGAAAAGATCGCCGAGCACCTGCGCGACCACCACGCGGGCAAGGCCGACATTCTGGTCAACAACGCCGGCATCACCCGGGACAAGCTGCTGGCCAACATGGACGATGCCCGCTGGGACGCCGTCATCGCCGTCAATCTGCTTGCCCCGCTGCGTCTTACCGAAGGGCTGGTGGCCAACGGCATCCTCGGCGAGGGCGGCCGGGTGATCGGGCTCTCGTCCATCGCCGGCATCGCGGGCAACCGCGGGCAGACCAACTACGGCACCACCAAGGCCGGCATGATCGGCATCACCCAGGCGCTGGCGCCGCGAACTGGCCGAGAAGGGCATCACGATCAACGCGGTGGCACCGGGCTTCATCGAAACCAAGATGACCGCCGCAATCCCGCTGGCCACCCGCGAGGTGGCGCGCCGGATGAACTCGCTGCTGCAGGGCGGCCAGCCCGTCGACGTCGCCGAGACCATCGCCTACTTCGCCAGCCCGGCGTCGAATGCGGTGACCGGCAACGTGATCCGGGTTTGCGGCCAGGCGATGATCGGGGCCTGACGGTGAACCAACCCAGTGGCCTTCGCAACATGCTGCGGGCAGTGGCCGGGGCACTGCCCGTGGTGTCCCGGTCCGACCAACTGTCCAACCGCACCGTCACGGTCGACGAACTGCCCATCGACTCCGCGAATGTGGCCGCCTACGCGGCGGTCACCGGGCTGCGCTACGGCAACAATGTGCCGCTGACCTACCCGTTCGCGTTGAGCTTCCCGTCGGTGATGTCGTTGGTGACCGGCTTCGACTTCCCTTTCTCCGCACTGGGTTCGGTGCACACCGAAAACCAGATCACGCAGTACCGGCCTATCGCGGTGACCGACACGGTGGGCGTACGGGTGCACGCGGAGAATCTGCGGGAGCACCGCAAGGGCCTGCTCGTCGACCTGGTGACCGACGTCAGCGTCGGCAACGAACTGGCGTGGCACCAAGTGACGACCTTCCTGCACCAGCAACGGACCAGCCTGTCCGATGAGCCCAAGCCGCCGCCGCAGAAGCAGCCCAAGCTGCCGCCACCCTCGGCGCTTCTGCGGATCACCCCCGCGCAGATCCGTCGCTACGCCGCAGTGGGCGGTGACCACAATCCGATCCACACCAGTTCGGTGGCTGCCAAGCTGTTCGGTTTCCCCACCGTCATCGCGCACGGAATGTTCAGTGCCGCAGCTGTTTTAGCTAACATCGAGGCGCGTTTCCCGGACGCGGTGCGGTATTCGGTGCGGTTCGGCAAGCCGGTGCTGCTGCCGGCCACCGCCGGTCTGTACATCGACGAACGCAACTTTGATGGGCAAGATGGCTGGGAGCTGTCCCTGCGCAACATCTCCAAGGGCTACCCGCACCTGACCGGGACGGTGCAGCCGCTCTAGCGCTCACCCGGCCCGGTGGTCCATGCGCCGGTGTTGACGGCCGAGCACGATTCGGTCGAGCGTGTGCGCCCCGACCGCGGTGACCGCGAACACCAACACCATCCAGATCGGCGGATGCGTCAACTCCCAGACGAAGATCGCGGCCCAGATCGGTGAGCCCTGGGTCACCGCCAACACCCCGGCCGCGGCTCCCAGCGAAATCACCGGCCCGTGCAGGTGCGTTCCGGCCACCTGATTGAGCGTCAGCACCAGCAGCGTCCCGGCGGCCGCGCCGGTGGCCAACGACGGCGTGAGCAGGCCGCCGGCTCCTCCGGCGCGCAGGAACAACGCCGTCAGCACCGGCTTGAGGGCCAGGATGACGGCCGCCGACGCCAGGGTCATACCCGAGGCGAGACTGACGGTGAGCACGCTCTTGCCGTTGCCGGGCAGTTCGGGCCACCAGTGCGAACAGACACCGGTCAGCAGCCCGGCGGCGGCCAGAGCGGGAATCAGCATCCAGGATCGGATGAGTTGGCCGGGCGTGCCGCGGCGATGATCTTGTTGAAACCCAACCCACCGCGAAAGCCACCGGCGCCAACGCCAGTCCATGCGCGCTCAGCAGATACGCTGATTCCGCACTGGGCCAATTCAATTCGGGATGGTCGTGGGTGATGGCCGACCCGACCGCAACGGCCAGACTCGACGTGATCAGCGCCGCACCCGTCGCGCGCAACCGCCAGGTACTCAGCAGGATCCGCAACGTGAAGAGCGCACCGGCCAGCGGCACGGCATAGACCGCGCCGAGCCCGGCCCCGGCGGCGCAGGCCAGCAGGATCTCCCTATCACCCGCGGACAGCCGCTTCAGCCAGGCTAGTGCCGAAATCACCTAGTACAGCCGCGAATTGGCGCGGTGCACCTTCTCGCCCCAGCGATGCGCCGGAGCCGACCAAGACCACCTGCAGCACCGCATCGATGCTCCACGTCAGTCGCGGTACCCGCTCGTGCCGGGCGACCGTGTCCGCCAGCGGCGGCACCTCGGCGCGGCGCCGCAAAATCCACCAGCCCAGGCCGGCCAACGCCGCGCCGACCATGGGCCCCAGTGCCCGTCGGACCGGACTGCTGTCGGTGATCCCGTCGAGCAGCGAGCCGAAAGTGTAGTGATACGTGAGATGTTCGACCGACCGCAGCACCACCGTGGTCGCCAATCCGGCGAGTCCGGCGAGTAGTCCGACGATGACGACCGCACAGAAGAAGGCACAGAAGTGGTCCGGGCCGGACTTTCGGGACACGCCTGCCGACAATACGGACACCGAAGCGGTTGCGTTTCAGTTTCTCGGTGTGGCGCTCGATCACGACTTGCGCCCGCTCGCCCACCCGGTAAATCTGCAGACGAATCGCGAGTAGCGGCCTGTGAAAAATGCAGGCTGGGTGAGGCGTGCGCCGTGACGAGCTTTCGGTCAGGTTGCGCACCGAGTTGCCGGCGGTCAATGATGACCCATGTTTGCCCGGGTCCGGTCACTGGCCGGCATCGTTGCGCTGCTCGCCGTCGGTTGCGCCGCGCCTGTTGCCCGGGCCGAACCCGTTGCGCCGACCGACTTCGTCGTCCTACAAGACATCGACCCGACCATCGAGGCGGACATCCGCTATTTCACCGCGCACAACTTCACCGGCGACCCCGTCGACGGCTACCGCGCGCCGCTGTGCATCCTCACTCGTGTTGCAGCGGAAGGGTTGAGGCGTGCCCAACAGCAGTTGTTGGAGCGCGGCTACGCGCTGAAGGTGTACGACTGCTACCGCCCGCAACGTGCGGTCGACGACTTCGTCAGGTGGGCACGCGATGTGGTCGACCACCGGATGAAAGCCGAGTTCTATCCACGCGTCGACAAGGCGGTGCTGTTCCGCGACGGATACATCGACGATCACTCGGGGCACAGTCGAGGCAGCACCGTCGATCTCTCCGTGGTCCGGCTGCCGGCCGCGCCCACCGCGCCGTACTCACCGGGCCAGCCGCTCGTGGATTGCACGGCACCGGCGTCGGCCCGGTTTCCCGACGACTCGATAGACATGGGGTCAGGCTTCGACTGTTTCGATCCGCTGGCCCATACGCTGGACCCGCACATCCAGGGTGAGCAACTGGCGAATCGGCTACTGCTCAAAGACGTTCTGCAGGAGCAGGGCTTCGTCAACTACGTCAACGAATGGTGGCACTTCACCTACCAACCGGAGCCCTACCCGGACACATACTTCGACTTCCCGGTCGACCGGGCGTCGGTTTCCTAGCCCGTCGCGGCATTGGGACCGACATCCCGGTCGGGTGGCGCCCCCCGCAGGCCAGCCCAGAACAGGTCGATCATCATCTCGGCGGCGGCGTCGACCTCGATGTCACCGGTGGACAGCCGGCTGGCCACCGCCTCACCGGCGCCCACCAAAGCCACCGCCATGATTTCGATCTCGGCGTCCGACCGCGGGCTGCGGGTGCCGGCCCGGACCAACCCGGCCACCAGTTCGATGATCTGCTCGCGGCCCTCGCGGACCGTATGTGCGAACGCCTGCGAGCTGGTGGCCTGGGTATACATCACGATCCAGGACGCCCGGTTCTCATCGATGTAACGCAGGAATGCGACAATAGTGTTGCGCAGCAAGTCTTTTGGACTCTGCGCGAAGTCGATGTCGGCGCGCACGACGTCGATGAATCGGCTCATCTCCCGGTTCAGGCAGGCGCCGAACAGGTCTTCCTTGGAGCCGTAGTACAGGTAGAGCATCGGCTTGGAGATCTCGGCCGCGGCGGCGATCGTGTCCATCGAGGTCTCGTGGTAGCCGTTGACCGAGAACATCTGCACAGCGGCATCGAGCATCTGCTGCTCGCGGACAGCACGCGGTAACCGCTTGGTACCACCGCCCACCACCTGCCACGCTATCCCCTATCTATCCGCATCAAGGGTAAGCACTTCCGCTAGCGGCCACACGTCGCAGTGACACCCTTCATCGCCGCAACCCGGACCAGCGACGCATCCACCTGCTGCACCGACAGGTCGCCGGCATTGACCGCCTGCTCGAGCCGGTCCAGTACGGCGGGTACCTCCTTGGTGGTGACCCACAGCGCGATGTCGGTACCGGCCTGCAAAGTTTTCAGCACGGCCTCGGTCACCCCGAACCGGTCGGAGATGGCGGCCATGCTGGACAGGTCGTCGCTGAACACCGGGCCGTTGAAGGGCGGCCCGCCATAGCCGGTGCCGGTACGCAGCAGGTCACCGCGTCCTTGCTCAGGCTGGCCGGGTCGCTGCCGGTCAACCCTTGAACCTGCAAGTGACCGATCATCACCGCGACCGGGATGGCGTTGAGCAGGGTCCGGTAGGGCACCAAATCGTTGGCGATCAGGTCGGACAGCGGGGGCGTGGTGACCCCGCCCTTGTGCGAATCGCCGGAACCATGGCCGTGCCCGGGGAAGTGCTTGAGCACCGGCAGCAGCTTCGCGTCGCGCAGGCCCTGCGCGTAGGCCCCGGCGTACTCGGTGACCTTCGCCGGATCCGAGCCGAACGAGCGGTCGCCGATCACACTGTCGTCGCGGTTCGTCGGTGACGTCGACCACCGGGGCGAAGTCGACGGTGATGCCCAGGTCCTTCATCTTGCGGCCCCGGGTCAGCGCCAGGTCGTGGACCTGCTGGGGCGTCATCGTCTGGGCCATTTCCTTGGCTGTCGGGCCCCTGCCGTCCAGCAGGGTCCGCAATCGCGACACCCGGCCGCCCTCTTCGTCCACGCCGACCGCAAGCGGCAGCGGACCGGCGGCGTTGGCGATCTCGCCCAGCGGTCCGGGCAGCATGGACAGGTCGGTGTCGCTGCCGATGAGGATGCCGCCGACGTGGAAATCGGTGACCACGGCCTTGGCGTCGGCGGCGTCGCGCACCCCGACCATCAGCAGCTGGGCCAACTTGTCGCGCAGACTGGGCATCTTGCCGGGGACATCGGGCGGGTCAGCGCACACCCGTGGGCCCGGAGCCGCCGCCGGGGTGGAACTGGTGCTCGAGGAGCTCGGGCTGCTCGTGGCTGACGACTTCCCGGGCTTGGTACCGCCGTGACAGGCGGCTATCAGCACCGATGCGGCGGCAAGGACGGCCAGGGTGCGCGGAAAAGCCATCCGGACATGCTGTCACGCGCGCCGTCGGGGTCGTCCAACCGCGGTTCGAGCGGGCAAGTTCTGCCAGAGTTGGCTCCCCCTCCCCCGACCAACGCTCACGCAAGCCTCGAGCGTCGTTCTGCTAGGTTGGCTGACTATGAACCGGATCGTCGCGCCCGCCGCTGCGAGTGTGGTAGTCGGCCTGTTACTCGGCGCAGCCGCGATCTTCGGGGTCACCTTGATGGTTCAGCAGGACACGAAGCCGCCACTGCCCGGGGGCGATCCGTCGTCATCGGTGCTCAACCGGGTCGAGTACGGCAACCGTAGCTAGCCAGCCGAAGGCGAGGCTCGAGCTGCGGCCCTATCGCGTCGCTGGCTGCTGTTGGTCGGGGCCCTCTCGCTGGTCCTGTCCTTCCTCCAGTCACCTGGCCAGGTCTCCCCCGACACCAAACTCGACCTCACCGCCAACCCACTGCGCTTCCTGGCCCGCGCCACCAACTTGTGGAGCAGCGACCTGCCGTTCGGCCAATCGCAGAACCAGGCCTACGGCTACCTGTTTCCGCACGGCACTTTCTTCTTGATCGGCCATGCGCTCGGCGTGCCCGGTTGGGTCACCCAGCGGCTGTGGTGGGCGCTGCTGCTGACGGTCGGCTGCTGGGGAATGCTGCGGGTCGCTGAGGCGCTGGGCATCGGCAGCCCGACGTCCCGGATGCTCGGCGCGGTCGCGTTCGCGCTGTCGCCGCGGGTGCTGACCACGCTGGGATCGATTTCGTCGGAAACGCTGCCGATGATGCTCGCGCCCTGGGTACTGCTGCCGACCATTCTCGCTCTGGGGAAAAAGGCCGAGCGGGGGGGCTCGGCGCGGTCGGCGCGGGTGCTGGCCGGCCAGGCCGGCCTGGCGGTGGCGCTGATGGGCGCGGTCAACGCGATCGCGACGCTGGCCGGCTGCCTGCCCGCGGCGATCTGGCTGGGCGCTCACCGGCCGAATCGACGATGGTTGCGCTACGTCGGCTGGTTGCTGGTGGCGCTGGTGCCGGCGGTGCTGTGGTGGGTGGTGGCGCTGAGCCAGTTGCGCGGCGTCAGCCCACCGTTTCTGGACTTCATCGAATCCTCGGGGGTGACCACCCAGTGGTCGTCGTTGGTGGAGTTGTTGCGCGGCACCGACAGCTGGACGCCGTTCGTGGCACCCACCGCAACCGCGGGAGCCCCCCTGGTGACCGGGCCGGTGGCGATTCTGGGCACCTGCCTGGTCACCGGAGCCGGGCTGGCCGGTCTGGCCAGTACCGCAATGCCGGCCCGGGGCCGGCTGGTGACCATGCTGCTGGTCGGGGTGGTGCTGCTGGCCGTCGGCTACAGCGGCGGGCTGGGATCACCGGTGGCCCATCAGGTGCAGGCGTTCCTGGACGACGGCGGCACTCCGTTGCGCAACGTGCACAAGCTGGGGCCGGTCGTCCGGATCCCGCTGGCGCTCGGCTTCGCGCACCTGCTGGGCCGGATTCCGTTACCGGGCAGCGCACCGAAAGCGTTGTGGCTGAATGCTTTCGCCCATCCGGAGCGGGACCGTCGGGTGGCGGTCGGGATCGTCGCGCTCACCGGGCTGATGGTGAGCACGTCGCTGGCCTGGTCCGCACGCCTGGCCCCGCCCGGCACGTTCACCGCGATTCCCGACTACTGGCACGAGGCGGCCGACTGGCTCACCGCTCACCAGGACGGGCGGGTACTGGTGGTACCGGGCGCGCCATTCGCCACTCAGGTGTGGGGTACCAGTCACGACGAGCCGCTGCAGGTGCTGGGCAGCAGTGCGTGGGGGGTGCGCGACTCGATTCCGCTGACACCACCGCAGACCATCCGAGCGCTGGATTCGGTGCAACGTCTTTTCGCGGCGGGACGGCCTTCGGTTGGACTGGCCGATTCGCTTACCCGACAAGGTATTTCGTATGTGGTGGTGCGCAACGATCTGGATCCGGAATCGTCGCGGTCGGCGCGGCCGATCCTGGTGCACCGGGCCATTGCCGGCTCGCCTGGGCTGACCAAGGTGGCCGAGTTCGGTGCGCCGGTGGGCCCCGGACTGCTGGCCGGCTTCGTCAACGACAGCGGACTGCGGCCACGGTATCCGGCGGTGCAGATTTACCGGGTCGGTTCGGGTGGCAATCCCGGCGCGCCCTACTTCGCCGACGCCGGGCGGCTGCCGCGAGTCGATGGTGGACCTGAGGTGCTGTTGCGTCTTGACGAACGGCGACGGCTGCTGGGCCAGCCGGCGCTGGGCCCGGTGCTGATGACCTCGGATGCTCAGGTCGCCCGCTTGCCCACGCCGGTGGTGACCGTCACCGACACCCCGCTGGCCCGGGAAACCGACTACGGCCGCGTCGACCTGCACTCGTCGGCGATCCGGGCCCCCGGGGACGCCCGGCACACCTACAACCGGGTGCCCGACTACCCCGCCCCCGGCGCCGACACCGTCTACGGGAGCTGGACCGGCGGCCGCATCACGGTGTCGAGTTCGTCGTCGGACGCCACTGCCTTGCCCGATGTCGCGGCGGCGACCTCGCCCGCCGCCGCCGTCGACGGCGACCCGGCGACCGCCTGGGTCTCCAACGCCCTGCAGTCCGCCGTCGGGCAGTGGCTACAGGTGGACTTCGACCATCCGGTGACCAACGCCGTCCTCACCCTGACACCCAGCGCGTCGGCCGTCGGCGCGCAGGTCCGCCGCATCCTGGTCGAGACCGCGAACGGCAGCACCACGTTGCGGTTCGACGAGTCCGGAAAACCGTTGAGCGCCGCGCTGCCGGTCGGCGAGACGCCGTGGGTGCGGGTCACGGCGGCCGGCACCGACGACGGATCGGCCGGGGTGCAATTCGGCATCACCGACCTGACGGTCACCCAGTACGACGCGTCGGGTTTCGCCCATCCGGTGCAGTTGCGGCACACCGTGTTGGTGCCCGGGCCGCCGGCGGACGCGATGATCGCGAGTTGGGACCTGGGCGCCGAACTGCTGGGCCGGCCAGGTTGTGCGCCGGGACCGGACAACGTTCGGTGTGCGGCGTCGATGGCCCTGGCCCCTGAGGAGCCGGTCAATCTGAGTCGCACTCTGACGGTGCCGAGCCCGGTTTCGGTGACCCCGACGGTATGGGTGCGCCCACGGCAGGGCCCCAAGCTGGCCGACCTGATCGCCGAGCCGGACACCACGCGCGCTTATGGCGATTCTGACCTGGTCGAGGTCCTCGGCTCGGCGTATGCGGCCACCGATGGCGATCCGGCCACGGCGTGGACCGCGCCGCAGCGCGTGGTGCAGTACAAGACGCCGCCGACGCTGACCCTGCGGCTGCCGCGGGCCACTGAGGTGACCGGGCTGCGGTTGGCGCCCAGCCGAACGACGCTGCCCGCCCATCCGACGATGGTGGCTGTCGACCTGGGCGACGGACCGCAGGTGCAGGCCGTGGACCCTGGCCGCGACGTGCAGACGCTGACACTGCATCCGCGCGTGACCGACACCGTCACGGTGAGCCTGCTCGACTGGCAGGACATCATCGATCGCAACGCGCTGGGCTTCGACCAGCTCAAGCCGCCCGGGCTTGCCGAGGTGGTGGCGCTGGGCGCCGACGGCAACCCGATCGCGGCCGCCCGGGGTGGCGGGGTGGCCCGCACCCGGGAGATCGTCGTCGACTGTGAGCACGGCCCGGTGATCGCGGTGGCGGGCCGGTTCCTGCATACCTCGATCCGGACCACGGCCGGCGCGCTGCTGGACGGCGACCCGGTCGCGGCGCAGCCCTGCGAACCTGGCCCGATCGCGCTGCCGGCCGGCCAGCAGGAGTTGTTGATAAGTCCGGGGGCGGCTTTCGTGGTGGACGGTGCGCAGTTGTCGGCGATTCCTGAATCACCGAGTGTTCCAATCACTTCCGCTGTCGTGGGGATTGGGGGCCGGCCCGGCGTGAGGTGCGTGCGTCGGCGTCGGGCAGTGCCCGGGTGCTGGTGATACCGGAGAGCATCAACCCCGGGTGGGTGGCCCGCACCAGCAGCGGCGCTCGCCTGACACCGGTGGCGGTAAACGGCTGGCAGCAGGGCTGGGTGGTTCCCGCCGGGGATGCGGGCACCATCACGCTGACCTTCGCCTCCAATGCGGTGTACCGGGCGGGTCTGGGTGTGGGGTTGAGCTTGCTGCCACTGCTGGCGGTGCTCGCGTTCTGGCGGCGCAGGAGCGGTCCCGATGATGGGCCGCCCGCGGTTCCGTGGGCTACCGGGCCCTGGGTTGCGGTGGCCGTGCTGGGGGTGGGGGCTCTGATTGCCGGTGCCGCGGGTGTTCTGGTGGTCGGGGCTCTGCTGGCCTTGCGGCACTTGGTGCAGGACCGGTGGCGTGACGGGCTCACCGCCGGACTCAGCGCCGGTGGCGTGATGCTGGCCGGGGCGGTGTTGTCACGTCATCCGTGGCGCTCTGTCGATGGCTATGCGGGCCATTCCGCGAGTGTCCAACTGCTGGCCCTGATTTCACTTGCCGCGGTCGCTGTGTGGGCGGCGGTGACACCGGGTCTGCGCCATCGCAACGCCGGATCAGACTGAGATGCTGCGGGGCCCGATCTGTTCCACTGAGCCGTCCAGCGCCATCAGCCAAGTCTCGACGTCGATTCCCGGGTGGCGGCGCAGCGCCTCCTCGCGGAAGGTGCCGAGAATGCGTTCGTGGGTTGCCGTCTCACGTTCCGGGGTTGATATCGCGTCAGGGCCGTAGGCAATTTGCACTGCGCCACAATCACGATGGTTGACCACAATCACGCCGTTGATTGAATGCAGTTCGATTGATGCAGCGAGGTTGTCCCAGAACGTGTTATGCCAAGCCTCCCAGTGCTGGGAAACGGCTCCCGCGCCGGCGCCGGCCAGAGCGAACTGGCTGTAACGATTGACCAGGCCACGCCCCAGCATGTATTCATTGGTGGGGTGCACAAAACGGGGATCGATGCACATCAATAACATGGCGTCGTAGCTCTCGGGCGGCACCTCCGGCGCCGCAGCGGCGCGCGGCATGGCGCCGGCCACCGCCCCCAATCCAATGCCCGCCCCCAGGGCCAGCATCCGGCGACGCCCGAAAGCGCGGTTTAAGAATTCGGCTTTGTGCAATTCTCTGCTCAACTTTCCGGTGCTGGGAGAGCGGACAGGACACGACGCCGAGGACCCTACAGTGTATCGGGCGCCGGCAATCGGAGACGCGACGGTTGTGCGGGTATTCGGCTTGCAGAATGCAATCCGAGGAGTTGGGGCCATGGACTGGTTTTCGGCACCCGAATACCGGCTCGGCGCATTGGTGCTCGAGCGCGGCACAGCGGCGATTTATCTCGTTGCATTTGTTGCGGCGGCGCGGCAATTCCGCCCGCTCATCGGGGAACGCGGGATGTTGCCGGTGCCCGGATATCTGGCCAGGCGGTCGTTCTGGCGGACCCCGACCATCTTTCACCTCCGCTACTCCGACCGATTGTTCGCCGGCGTCTCCTGGTTCGGTGCGGCGTTGTCGGCGGCGATGGTCGCCGGTCTGGACCTGGTGCCGTTGTGGGCGGCGATATCGATGTGGCTGACGCTGTGGGTGCTGTACCTGTCGATCGTCAACGTGGGACAGACGTGGTACGGGTTCGGTTGGGAGTCCTTGCTGCTGGAGACCGGCTTCCTGATGATCTTTCTGGGCAATGGGCACGTGGCGCCGCCGGTGTTGACGTTGTGGTTGGTGCGCTGGCTGCTGTTCCGCGTCGAATTCGGCGCGGGGTTGATCAAGATGCGCGGCGACAAGTGCTGGCGCGATCTCACCTGCCTGTACTACCACCACGAGACTCAGCCGATGCCGGGTCCATTGAGCTGGTTCTTCCACCACCTGCCCCGGCCGCTGCACCGGATTGAAGTGGCGGGCAACCACTTTGCACAGCTGGTGGTGCCGTTCGGGCTGTTCGCGCCACAGCCGGTCGCCAGTATCGCGGCTGCGATCATCGTCATCACCCAGCTGTGGCTGGTGGCCTCGGGCAATTTCGCCTGGCTCAATTGGCTGACGATCTTCCTGGCGTTCAGCGCAATCGACCAGGACTTCGATGGCGAGGCTGCTGGGTGTTCCCGCTTCTCGGAGCTTTGCCGAATCCCCCGCTGTGGTTCGTCGTGCCGGTGATCGCTGTTGCGGCGATGATGGTGGTGCTGAGCTACTGGCCGACGCGCAACATGCTCTCACCCGGGCAACGAATGAACATGTCCTTCAACGCCTTCCATCTCTGTAACACTTATGGCGCCTTCGGCAGCATCAGTCGCATCCGGCAGGAGGTGGTGATCGAGGGCACCGCCGATGCGTCGGTGGGCGACCAGACGACCTGGCAGGAGTACGAATTCAAGGGCAAGCCCACGGGGTTGCGGCGGCTGCCGCGCCAGTTCGCGCCCTACCATCTGCGGCTGGACTGGTTGATGTGGTTCGCCGCCATCTCACCGGGCTACGCGCTGGCCTGGATGACGCCGTTCCTGCACCGGTTGCTGCGCAACGATCCGGCGACGTTGAAGCTGTTGCGACGCAATCCTTTCCCGGATTCGCCGCCGCGCTACGTGCGTGCCCAACTATATAAGTACCGATTCACCACAGCGGCCGAACTGCGCCGCGACCACGCCTGGTGGCATCGAACGTTGATCGGGAGTTATGTGCCGGCGATGTCGTTGCCTGATCGAGGTGCTTAGAAGCCCAAGACCAGTGATCCGTGCGAGAAGTACGGGCCGGCGTTGGGCGCCAGGGACGAATAGCCGCTGTTGACGATCGGCTGCAGGAATGCGTTGAGGTTGTTCACAATCGGTTGTGGGAGACCGAGTTGCTCGAGTGGCAACAACATCGGAAGCGTCGGCGACGGGATCATGTACGTGGTGATGGTGCCGCCCAGCGGGGTGGCGACGCTGGACAACGCGACCGCGTCTGACATCGACGCCAATGATGACGTGTTGTGGTAGTAGGCCGTCCCGAACAGCGAGTTCACGACTGCGGGGATGTTCCAGGGCCGATCCGGCGGATTGGCCCAGGCGTCGTATTGTGCGAACACCACGCTGACGTCGTATTGGGTGTTCGTTAGACCCTGCACCGTGTAGTCGACCAACGGCAAGGTCGTCCCGTTGGGCAGGTAGGTCTGCGCCAAGCCGAGTTCCGGGCTGCCGAAGAGGGCGAACCTTAAGGCGTTGGGCGGCGGGGCGGCGGTCGGGTTGCTTGCCAGGTACGCCAACTCGCGGTTGGCGACGATGGTTCCCTCCGACAGTGCGGCGATATTCACCGGCGAACCACTGCCGTTGACGACCGCGTTCATGATCTGGTCGTTGAGCGCCCGCTGCCCGAAGGCGACGGCGTCGTTGACGCTGGGAGCTGCCAGGCTGCCGCTCAAAATACCCAGACTGGCCGGGTAGTTGACGACCTGAGCGAGGCTGCCGGCAAACCAGTTCTGCCCGATGGCGTGGTTGATCAGGTCGTACCCTTGCAGGATCGACACCGAACTTGGGCCCGGGACGGTGCCCGCATAGAGCAACTGCGCCAGGTAGGGAAGTCGAGTGAGGAAGTTCGGATAGTAGAGAGGCCCTGCGCCTGGGACGGTGATCCTGGTTCCTGCCGCTGCGTTCGCAACGGGAGTGCCGCTACTCGCCAAACCGTGCTGGGCGTTGGCGATCTCGGTTGTCACATATGCGTTCGCGCTTGCCGCCAAACCGAGCATGAACCGCTCGTGAAACTGCGCCGCTTGCGCGGTAGCCGCCTGATATTCGCGGCCGTAGGCGCCGAACAACGCTGCTAAGGCTGCCGACACCTCGTCTTCGGCGGCGGCCAGCACTGACGTGGTGGAGTGCGCAGCCGCAGCGCTGGCTGCATTGACCGCAGACCCCATCGCGGCCAGATCTCCGGCAGCGGTCAGCAGGAAATCAGGCGCCGCAACGACATACGACACGGGCACCTCCTCGCGGGAGGGTTTAAGGGGCGGGCGGTTGCGAGGTTACCCGCAGCCCACACGCGCGGCTCAGCTTTCGATGAAACCTAAGGCTCGTCGTCATCATCAGGGGCGAGTAGCTTTTCCGGGTGATGAAAGGTGTTGATTCGCGGTTGCCCGTAATCCAGGTGGGCGGGTGGTAGCCATTCGGTGTCGCCTTTGGCGTTTTTGCGGGTGCTCCAGCCTTTTTCGGCGAGGCGGTTGTCGGGGCCGCAGGCCAGGGTGAGGTCGTGGATGTCGGTGTAGTGGGTGGTGGTCCAGCCCGAGACGTGGTGGGCCTGGGCGTGGTAGGCGGGGGTGTCGCAGCCGGGGCGGGTGCAGCCATGTTCCTTGGCGAGCAGCATCATTCGCTGCGCCAGCGAGGCGAAGCGTTTGGTGTGGAACAGTGCCAGCGGCTTGGCCTTGTCGAAGATCGCCAGGTAATGGTGGGAATCGGCGGCCCAGCGGATCAGCTGGGACATCGGCACCAGGGTGCCGCCGCCGGTGCGGGCCTTGCCGGCCGCAGCCTCCAAATCCTTCAGCGTGGTGGTGACGATGATGGACACCGGCAGGCCGTTGTGGGTGCCCAGGTCCCCGGAGGCGAATAGGGCGCGGATGCCGGCGACCAGGGCGTCGTGGTTGCGTTGGGGTTGGCTGCGGGTGTCGTGGCGGGCCGGGTCCGGCTCGAACACCGGCGTCTGGTCTTCTGGGTTGCAGGCCCCGGGGGCGGCGAGTTTGGCCCACGCCGCTTCGATCAGGGCGCGCAGTTCGGGGGTGATCATGCCGCTGATGCGTGACATGCCGTCGTATTCCTGCTTGCCCAAGATGATGCCGCGTTTGCGGGCGCGTTCTTCGTCGGAGTAGTCGCCATCGGGATGCAGTAGGGCCATGACCTCGCGGGCGTAGGTGGCCACCTGGTCGGGGCGAAAGTCGCGGGCTTTGCCGGCCAGATCGGCCTCGGCGGCCTCGCGGGTGCCCGGGTCCACCGCGGCGGGCAGATGGGACAAAGAAGCTCACGGATCACCTTCACGTGCCCGTCGCCGATCAGGCCGTCGCGTTGGGCGGCGGCGGTCGCGGTCAACGTCGGCGCCAACGGCTCCCCGGTGAGCGCGCGCCGCTCGCCGAGGTCGTCGGCTTCGCCGATGCGCCGGTGCGCTTCGGCTTTGGTGATCCGCAACCGGTCAGCCAACGCCGCGGGCAGTTTGCCGCCGAGTTCTTCTTCGCGTGCGTGGGCGCCAAGTTGGTTGATCAACGCATGCTGGGGCGTGCGCAACCGACGGGTCACCGTCTCCAACCGCTCCAACGCGCGCATCAACTCCGGCGTGGTGAACACATCAAAAGACAAATCGCACAGGCGATCCACGTCGGCATCGAGTGCGTTGAAGACCTCGACGATCTCCTCGCGCGTGCTCGATGCCATGCCTGAATTCTACGAAGGACCACCGACAACAACCGGTCGCCAAAGCCCCGACGGGCCAAGCAGCGCAGAATATTTCGCTCACAGCGGAGCGCGGCGCCGAGCGTGCGCAGACTGCCACCCCACCCGGCGTGTCGCCGTACCTCTGTGCACGCTCGCGGCACAGCGCTGATACGCCCAGCTACAGCGTCTCGTCCAACTCCCCCAGCCGGTCGGTGAGCCGCAGGTTCTCCGAGTAATCGACCGGGCACGCGATAAGTGACACGCCGTCGTCGTCCAGGGCCGCCCGCAACGTCGGCAACAGTTCGTCGGCGCTGTTGATCCGATATCCCTTGGCTCCAAAGCTTTCCGCGTACTTGACCACGTCGGGGTTGCCGAACGACACATAGTGGTGCTCGCCGAGTTCGAGGTCCATCTTCCACTCGATAAGGCCGTAACCGCCATCTTCCCAGATCAACACGACCAACGGGATTTTCTCCCGCACCGCGGTCTCGATTTCCTGGGAGTTCATCAGGAAGGCACCGTCGCCCACCACCGCCAGGACCTTCGAGTCCGGCTGAGCCAGCTTCACCCCCAATGCTCCAGGCAACGCAAAACCCATGGTGGACAGGCCGTTTGAGATCAAGCAGGTGTTGCGCTCATAAGTCGGATAGAGCCGGGCCATCCACATCTTGGTAGCGCCGGTGTCGACCAGCACCACGTCGTTGCGTCCCAGCGCCTCCCGGGTGTCGGCGACCAACCGCTGCGGCGCCAGCGGAAACCGCGAATCCTGTTGTCCCCGAGCAAATTCTTCGTCCAGCAGGCCAGACCCCGGCACCTCGACGCCGTCGAAGCGGTGCCCGTCCAGCGCATCGGTCAGCTCGTTCAGCGAGTCGCTGATGTCGCCGATGATGCCGACGTCAACCGAGTAGTGCGCGTCCACCTCGGCCGGGAAACGGTGAATATGAATGATCTTCTTGTCGGCCTGCGGGTTGATCCGAACCGGATCGAACTCCTGCAACTCGTAGCCGACCGTGATGACGACATCGGCGTTGTCAAACCCGAAGTTGACGTAGTCGTGCCTCATGAATCCCAGCGTCCCGATGCTGTTCGGATGATCGTCCGGCATGACACCTTTGCCGTGGAAGCTGTTGGCGACCGTGATGCCGAGTTCCTCGGAGAACCGGACCAGCGCCTCGGTCGCGTTGCCGCGAGCGGCGCCGTGCCCGGCGAGCACCACCGGCCGCTGCGCGGTGCGCAGGATGTCGACCGCGCGCGCCACCTGGCGGGCTGCCGGCGCGTCAGCCCGGACCACATTGCGCGGCAACGGTGCCAACTCGTAGTCGGCATCATCAGCGTCGAGGTGTTCGGGGACGGCGAGATACACCGCCGCCGGTCGCTCGGTCTCGGCGACCTTGAATGCCTTGCGAACCATCTCCGGTATGGCATAGGCGGTGGGGATACCGGCCGACCAGCGGGTGATGGGGGCGAACATCGACACCAGGTCGACGTACTGGTGGGACTCCTTGTACTCGCGGTCGTGGCCCACCTGCGCCGAGATGGCAACCAACGGGGTGCTGTTGGTGGTGGCGTCGGCGACGCCGAGTTGCATGTTGATGGCACCCGGGCCCAACGTCGCAGAGACCACGCCGGCGCGTCCGGTGACCCGGCCGTACATCTCGGCCATGAAGGCCGCGCCCTGTTCGTGCCGGGTGAGGACGTAGCGGATGTCGGAGGCCGCCAGCGCCTTGATGAACCGGATGTTCTCCTCGCCCGGTATACCGAATACGACGGATACGCCCTCGTTTTCCAGGCACTTGACGATCAACTCAGCCGCTGTGGACATCCGCCACCTCTCTGTTTCTTAGATAGTGGCAGGCTAGTTGTCGGACGGTTCACGACAACCCCGACAGGAGGGCCGACGTGCCCATCGCCACTATCAACCCGGCCACCGGCGAGACAGTCAAAACCTTCACCCCCGCAACCGACGACGAAGTCGAGGCAGCGATAGCACGCGCCTACGCGCGCTTCCAGGACTACCGCCGCAACACCACCTATGCCCAGCGTGCCGAGTGGGCAAACGCCACCGCCGACCTGCTCGAGGCCGAGGCAGACGACACCGCGGCCATCATGACTCTGGAGATGGGCAAGACGCTGGCCAGCGCCAAGGCCGAAGTACTCAAGTGCGCCAAAGGCTTTCGCTACTATGCCGACCACGCTGAAGCATTGCTTGCCGACGAGCCGGCCGACGCCGGCACGGTCAACGCATCCCGCGCGTTCACCCGCTACCAGCCGCTGGGCGTGGTGCTTGCGGTGATGCCGTGGAACTTCCCGTTGTGGCAGGCCGTGCGGTTCGCGGCGCCGGCGCTGATGGCCGGCAACGTCGGCTTACTCAAGCACGCATCGAATGTGCCGCAATGCGCGCTGTACCTCGCCGATGTGATTGCCCGCGGCGGATTCCCGGACGGATGCTTCCAGACACTGCTCGTCTCGTCCGGTGCCGTCGAGCGAATCCTGCGCGATCCGCGCGTTGCCGCGGCCACGCTCACCGGCAGCGAACCGGCCGGGCAGTCGGTGGGCGCCATTGCCGGGGACGAGATCAAGCCGACCGTGTTGGAACTCGGTGGCAGCGACCCGTTCATCGTGATGCCGTCGGCAGACGTCGACGAGGCGGTCAAGACGGCGGTTACCGGCCGGGTGCAGAACAACGGGCAGTCCTGCATCGCCGCCAAGCGCTTCATCGTCCACACCGACATCTATGACGAATTCCTCGACAAGTTCGTCGCCCGGATGGAAGCGCTGAAAGTCGGCGACCCAACCGACCCTGACACCGACGTCGGACCACTGGCCACCGAGTCGGGCCGCGACGAGATCGCCCAGCAGGTTGAGGACGCAGCCGCGGCAGGCGCGGTGATCCGTTGCGGCGGTAAGCGTCTCGACCGGCCGGGCTGGTTCTACCCGCCGACGGTCATCAGCGACATCACCAAAGACATGGCGCTGTACACCGAGGAGGTCTTCGGCCCCGTCGCGTCGGTATACCGCACCGCTGACATCGACGAGGCGATCGAGATCGCAAACGCCACCACCTTCGGGCTGGGATCGAATGCCTGGACCCAGGACGAGGCCGAGCAGCAACTCTTCATCGACGAGATCGTCGCCGGCGCCGTCTTCATCAACGGGATGACGGTGTCCTACCCGGAGCTGCCGTTCGGCGGCGTCAAGCGGTCCGGCTACGGCCGCGAGTTGGCAGGTCTGGGGATCCGCGAGTTCTGCAACGCCAAAACAGTGTGGGTCGCCAAGAGCGACACCGGCGAAACCGCCGGGGGCAAGAGGGTGGAGTAGAGCCGGCTAGACCGCGGCCATCGCGCGCTCGTCTTCGTCGGCGAAGTCGTCCTCGAGCTGCACCGGCGAGTAGTCGAGGTCGATCTCGCCGACCGGGCGGCCGCGGGCGCTGCTGATCGTGCCGAACCGCCGCATGCCCTTGTCGGTGGAGTACTGCAACATTTCATCGGCGTGCAGTCCGAACGGCGGGTGCTCACCATAAAGTTCGAAGCCTTCTTCGGTGAGGCGCAGCGCCATCGGGATGAGCGCGTTCATGCGGTTCTCGAAGACGGTCCAATTGGCGTCGTCGGCAGCGACGTGACGCCGACAGGTGAAGGTGCCCCAGGCCATGTGGCGCCGTTCGTCGTCGCCGATGCGCCGCACCAGCTCCTGCATGCCGGGCAGAATGCCGCGCTCGACGCAGATCTTGTTCCAGGCGTAGTAGCCGGTGAGCGCCAGCATGCCTTCGACGATGTGGTTGTAGGTCACCGATGCCCGCACCTGCGCCGCCGGCGACGGATCCCCGGTCAAGGCGTTGAGGCAGTCCGGCAACTCGTCATAGAAGATCTCGCGGTAGGTGGGCAGCGGATCGAGGTAACCGTGCAGGTCACCCGTCACACCCACCGCGTCGAGCCAGAGCCGGAACACCTGGACGTGCTTGGCCTCCTCGAACGCGAACTGCGTCAGGTACATCTCGTCGCCCAGCCGTCCCTCGGCGCGCATTGCGGCCATGAACGGCTGGATGTCTTCCGTCACCGCTTCCTCCCCGGCGATGAACTGCGCGCACAGCCGGATGGCGTAATCGCGCTCGGCATCCGACAGCTTCTCCCAGTCCTCCCGGTCCTTCGAGAAGTCGATATCAGCCGGGTTCCAGAACTTGGCATTGCCGCCGGCGAAGAGCTTCAACGGCAGGCTGTCCCAGTTGAGGCCGCCGGCAACCATGGAGCCGGTGTGGGTGCGGGTCATGTGATCTCCTTTGATCGGGACGGGCTGATGGCCGGCTTCGGCGCGGCGAACGCGTCCGACAGCACCGCAACGAGCCTGCGCACAGCGAGCGCCGGCTGCTCCGGCGTCGGCTCGTCGAGACCGAGGATCGGGTCGAGACCGCGCATGTACGGCGCCAGCGCCAGGTGCGGGAAGATCATCAGCAGCAACGACAACAAGACGTCGGTATCCGAGTCGGCCCGCAGATCGCCCCGCCGGTGCGCCTCGCTCACCAGTGGACGCAGCACCTCCAGGTAGTGCCGGTGGATGACATTGCGCACGCTGATGCGGGCGTCGGTGTCTACTTCCAATGTCGCCGCGGCGTGCAGCGCACGTTCGCGGGGATGCTCGGCGTAGTAGGCAACCCAGGCGTCGAGCAGGTCGGTGAGGAACTCGAAGAAGGGCCGGCTCGGATCGAGCTCGCGAATGGTCCCTTCTACGTAGGCCCGCACCCGTTGGCTGCCGACGTCGGCGATGTAGGCGTAAAGGTCACGCTTGTCCGCGAAATACTGGAACAGGCTGCCCTTGGCGACGCCGGCGCGCCGGGCGATGACGTTGAGGCTGCCGTTGGAGAACCCATGCGCGCCGAACTCGGCCTCGGCGGCTTCGATGACGGCGGCCCGCCGAGCCGGGTCGACACGCGCCCAGGTAACCGTCGGCATCAAGCCTCCCTCGTCGTCGATGACCACTGGTCATTCTACTGTGAGCCACCTCACAGTCAAGGTCAGCCACCGCCCTACCGAAGACTCAAGGACGCATCTCGTACGCGCCGTTGAGGGGCAGCACGTATTCCTTCCAGACCGTCTCGTAGCGCGCCGCGTCGTTGGCCGGGCGGCGGATCATCCGCAGCGCGAAACGGGCCTGCTCGTCGGTGGTCGCGGCTTTGTCGTTGAGTTCGACGGCGTAACTGTTGAAGTCGCGGACCAGCAGCCCGAAGATCTCGTCGAGCAGCGCCTCGTCCACGCCGGCGAGCGCAGCCTCCTCCAGGATCAGCTGCGCGTAGGGCACCAACGCGAAGATCTGACCCACACCGAAGGCGAAGTCGATGTCTTTCTGCTGCGCGGCATCCGGCGTGGCGGACGCCAGCATCTCGGCCAGCACGTCGATCTGCTCGCGCAGCAACGCGACATTAGACAGGTGCGCATAGCTGTCGAACGGAGGCCGCCAGTCGTGGAAGCGCACCTTGCCCAGGCCGCCGGTGGGTCCCTGGTTGAACAGGAAGGTGTCGTCGGCGTCGTCGTCGCGCCGGCCGATCAACGGCAGCGTGGCGTCGGGGGCGAACAGGAAGTTGGGCATGAACTTGGCCAGCAGCCCGATGTTGATGTGGACGGTGCCCTCCAGCCGGGGCAGCATGCCGATCTCCTGGGCGACGGTCTCGAAGAACATGTCCTTCTCGACGCCCTTGGCCGCGATGACATCGAACAGCGCGGTGATGACGCGCTCGCCCTCGCTGGTGACCTTGGCCTTGGTCAGCGGGCTGTACAGCAGGTAGCGGCGGTCGTCGGCCGACGCGCTGCGCATGTAGTCCGACGCCCGGGTGCACACCAGTCGCATCGCGACCAGGCGCGCGTAGGCGTCGGTGAGCAGTCGGCGCACGTGGCTGAAGTCGGTGACGACGGTGCCGTAAAGATGCCGGTTGGCCGCGTGGGTGATGGCCTCGTAGAAGGCATGGGTGCACATACCTACGGAGCCCCAGCCAAGGTTGTACTTGCAGACGTTGACGGTGTTCAACGCGGCGTGGAAGGCGCCCATGCCGCGGTGCAGCAGGTCGGCCTCGGTGACGGGGTATTCGTTCAGCGCGTAATTCGCCACGTAGTTCTGCGAATTCACCACGTTCTTCTTGCAGTCGTACCGGTCGTCCTGGGAGTCGGCGGCGAAGAAGACGTACTCATCGGAGCCGCCCTCGGAGCCCGCGATCTTGCCGAACGTGGAGACCATGCGGGCGACGTTGGCGTTGCCGATGTAGTACTTCTCGCCGCTGGCGGTCCAGCCGTGCGGTCAGAGCGGGGTGAGGATCATGTCGGTCTGATACACGTCGGCGCCGTGGGTCTTCTCGGACAGGCCGAAGGCGAACACCTCACCCTGTTCCAGCTGGGCGGCGGCCTTACGCTTGGCGTCCTCGTTGTCGCTCATCCAGATCGGACCCAGGCCCAGGGCGGTCACCTGGAACGGGTACCAGTAGCTCAGCCCGTAGAAGCCGATGATCTCGGCGAACTCGCTGATCCGGTAGGTGTCCCAACGGCAGGTGCGGCTGGGTCCGAGCGCCGTACTCGGCCGGTGTCAGCAGCGACGCGAAGATGCGGTTCTCCGCGATGTGGTTCAGGAAGTCGGTGTACCAGGTGCGCTCGTGGGCGTCGTGTTTGAGCTTCGCCTTGCCGCGGTTCTCGAAGAAGTCCACCGTGGCCTGCATGATCTCCCCGGACCGGGCGTCCGGGTACTTGCGTTGCAGTTTGTTGGGATTGAGCAGCATGAGGGTGGCTCCAAGGCGATTTCGGATTCAGGACGGGTAGACCGTACTGCAATACCTGTGAAGTCGGAATAAAAGACCCTGTTGGTAAGCCGCCACAGCGACCTAGCATCAAGGACGTGTCAGAACTAAATACCGCCCGGGGAACCATCGATACCGCAGATCTCGGCGTCACGCTCATGCACGAGCACGTGTTCATCATGACTACCGAGATCGCCCTGAACTATCCCGAAGCCTGGGGTGACGAGGAGAAACGGGTGGCCGACGCCATCACCCGCCTCAACGAACTGAAGTCCCGCGGCGTGGACACCATCGTCGACCTGACCGTGATCGGACTGGGCCGCTACATCCCTCGTATCGCCCGGGTGGCGGCGGCCACCGACCTGAATATCGTTGTGGCGACCGGTCTTTACACCTACAACGACATACCGTTCCGCTTTCACTACGAGGGCCCGGGCGGCATGCTCGACGGCCCGGAGATCATGACCGACATGTTCGTCCGCGACATCGAGCAGGGCATCGCCGATACCGGCATCAAGGCGGGCATCCTCAAATGCGCCACCGACGAACCCGGCATCACCCCGGGCGTCGAGCGGGTGCTGCGGGCCGTGGCCCAGGCCCACAAGCGCACCGGGGTGCCGATCTCCACCCACACTCACGCCGGGTTGCGGCGCGGGCTGGAGCAGCAGCGCATCTTCGAAGAGGAAGGTGTGGACCTGAGCCGGGTGATCATCGGCCATTCCGGCGACAGCACCGACGTCGGCTACCTCGAGGAGCTCATCTCGGCCGGCTCTTTCCTCGGCATGGACCGGTTCGGCATCGACGTCATCCTGCCCTTCGAGGAGCGGGTGAACATCGTGGCCACCATGTGCGAGCGCGGCCACGCCGACAAGATGGTGCTCTCCCACGACGCCAACTGTTACTTCGACGCGCTGCCCGAAGCTCTGGTGCCGCAGATGGCGCCCAACTGGCACTACCTGCACATCCACAACGACGTGATCCCGGCACTCAAGCAACGCGGCGTCACCGACGAGCAGATCCACACCATGCTGGTGGAGAACCCGCGCAAAATCTTCGATCGGCAGGGTGCCTATCAGTGACGGTCCCGTCGATCGGAACCCAGATTTCGCAGCTGGCCGCGCTCGCCCCTGACGAGCCGGCCGTCAGCTGCGACGGACATACCCTCACGCGCGCCGAACTCGACCTGTCCACCAACCGGCTGGCCCGGGCGTACGCGGAGCGCGGCGTGGGGATCGGCGACTATGTGACGATCGTGCTGCCCAATTCCGTGGAATGGATACAGGCCGCGGTGGCGTGCTGGAAGCTGGGGGCGGTGCCGCAGCCGTTGTCGCCGCGGCTGCCGGAGGCAGAGTTCGAGGGCCTGCTGGGGCTGCGCCGACCGGCCTTGCTGGTGGGCCGGGACCATCCCGGAACCCCCAGTGTCCCATCGGGTTTCGTACCGGAAACCTCCGATGCCGCGTTACCCGACGCCGTGTCACCGTGCTGGAAGTCGATGGCTTCCGGCGGCAGCACCGGGCGCCCCAAACTCATCGAGGCCGGCGGTGACAGCCGGGTCCCGCCGGCGATCGGTTATCCGTTGGGCATGCAGGAGGGCGACACCACGTTGGTGCCCGTCCCGCTGACTCACAACACCGGCTTCACCACCGCCCTGATCGCGTTGATCATGCGCCAGCACCTGGTGTTGATGAGCCGGTTCGACCCGCACGAATTCCTGCGGGCGATCGGACGGTACCGCGTCAGCTTCCTGGTGACGGTGCCGACGATCATGCAGCGACTGCTGCCGGTCTACCACGCCGACCCCGGATCGTATGACCTGTCCTCGCTGCGGCGGTTGTGGCACCTCGCCGCCCCGTGCCCACCGACAGTCAAGCAGGCCTGGATCGACCTGCTCGGGCCCGACAAGATCTGGGAACTCTACGGCGGCACCGAATTGCAGGCGCTGACCTTCATCTCCGGCGACCAGTGGCTGACCCACCCAGGTTCGGTCGGGCAGGTGGTGAGCGGGGAGATGAAGGTGCTCGACGACGACGGCAACGAATGCCCGCCGGGCGTGGTCGGTGAGATCTACATGCGCCCCAACCCCGGTAGCGCGCCGACGTATCGCTACATCGGCACCACCGCGAAGTCGCGCGACGGCTGGGATTCGCTGGGCGATCTGGGTTATTTCGACGCCGACGGATTCCTGTACCTGTCGGACCGCCGGGTGGACATGTTCACCGTCGGCGGCCGCAACGTCTACCCGGCCGAGATCGAGAACGCGCTGTCCGCGCATCCGGAAGTGTTGTCCTGCTTGGCCGTTGGAGTTCCCGACGGTGATCTGGGTCAGGTGCCGTACGCGCTCGTGCACACTATGAACGGGTCTGCCCTGGACGCCGCGGCGGTGCAGCGGTTCGTGGGCGAACGACTGGCGGCCTACAAGGTGCCCAGTATCGTTGAATTCGTCGACGCGCCATTGCGCGACGACGCCGGCAAGGCGCGTCGCACGGCGGTACGCGACGCCGTCATCGCGCGATTACAGGTTGGGGGGCCGTGATGGATGCCAGCCGGTATTCGGCACTGAGCGACGTCGGCTGCGAACGATCCGACAACCAGGACCGCTGGGGCGCGGACGCCGACCAGCGCCTGTTCATGGTGGCCGACGGGGTGGGCGGCAGCCGCGACGGTGCCCTGGCCGCCCAGACCATGGTCGACATCCTGCCCCGCTACGTCGCTCATAACCTCCCGCCCGACCAGCGTGAGGCCCCGGATGCGCCCGAGCGACTGGGCCGGGCCATCTCCGAACTCTCCGACGACCTGCACGCCAAAGCACAAACCGACGCCCGGTTCGCGGGCGCCAACAGCACCCTGGTGGCCCTGGTCGTCGTCGGCTCTCGCGCCCTGGTTGCCCATCTGGGCGACAGCCGCGCCTACCTGTACCGCGAGGGGCAGCTGACCCAACTCACCCGCGACCACACCCTGGTGCAGTCCCTGGTCGACGCGCAGCAGGTGCAGGCCGAGGATGCCGGAAACCTGCGGGTGCGCAACGTGGTGACGCGGTACATGGGGATGAAGCCGCCCGCGCGGGCCGACTCCGGCGCACAGGACCTGTCCGACGGTGACCGGATCCTGTTGTGCAGCGATGGTTTGCACGGCGTCGTCGATCTGGGGACGTTGACGCGGATCCTCGGCAAGCACGACGATCCCGGCGCAGTGTGCGCCGCCCTGATCGCGGCGGCGCGGGGCGCCGGGGCTCCGGACAACGTCACCGCGCTGGTGGTCGACGTTTCTGGGGAGTAGCGCGGTGCCGCAGGCGATCGCCCGGTGGCTGCGTGGGCCGGCGATTCTCCAGCGGCTCAGCTGGCTTACGCAGCCACACCGACGCGACTACAGTTTCACCGTCGTCTTCGCTAAGAGGTGAGATAAGTGTCCGATCCGAGGTCGGGTTCGTCTGCACGCGAGGGCACCCCCGCACCCGCCGGGGCCGCCACCTCCCTGGTCGGTGAGGTTTCCCGGGACGCAGGACGATGGTCCCGATTGCGCCACGAGTGGGGTACACGGCTCGATCCGGCCGAGCAATCTGCGCTCATGTCGTGGGGGGCCTTTACCATCGTGTTCGCTGGCCTCAGGATCCTCACCCATTGGATTCGTGGTGGGCACGGTCCGACGGGTGGTGGCATCAGTCTCGGTGGCCGACACTTCCATCATTACAACATCGGCATCGCGCTGCTCGCCGCAGTGGGAGCAGTGGGATTGCGCGGGTCGGGAAGCAACGGCGTCATCCTGTCGTCGCGATCGCGTACGGGTCGGCGACTGCCCTCGTCGTCGACGAACTGGCGCTGTTGCTGGACTTGGACGATGTGTACTGGGCTTCCGATGGCCGCAAAAGCGTGGATGCTGCGGTCGGCGTCATTGCGGCAGGAGCCACGTTCTTCGCCGGGCTCCCGTTATGGCCACACGCGCAACGCGCCCTACGATCACGCCGCTAACCGTTTCCACGTCGAGCAGCAGCGCCGAATCGATCCATCCGCTTGCCGCGCCTGCGGGAGAAGATCAACATGCTGCCTCGTGTCTCAACGGCCTGTTACGGTGGCGACGCCACGACGCCCCGAACGTCAACGTCCCGCCAGATCGCGATGCCGCCGACCCGCTCGGGCGACCGGCCGAAGAGATCGCTGAAGAACGCGAGCATCGCCTCCCACCGTTGCATCGGCCCCACGATCACGTGGCGCACGCGTGCATCCCGCAGATTGGCGGCGACCTGGTCCCGAACCTCACCGCGAGCCGCCCCTGAGGCTTCACCGTCCTGGATCGCCAGCATGATCGAGGAGAGCAGCGTTGCCGGCGGTCCCGGCCTCGTCCCGCCGTTCGGCTGAGGCATATACGCATAGGCCTCGGGCATCCGGAGCCCGTACCCGGCCTCCGCGGCCCACAGCATCGGTTCGGCCCGGCCTGCGCCGTCGAGGAAATACGGGGCGACCAGGACGGTCTCGTCGGGCCCGATGTGCTGGCTCGCCCAGGCCCGGAAGTAGGCGGGCGTGGAGACCGACATCCGGTCCAGCGGAGCGGGAAGAATCAGGACGAGCCCCGCGCCGACCGCGAGCAGCCACCGCGCCGCCGGTCGCGGGGCGAGCCGGGTCGCCCGCGCGATGGTGATTGCGATGATCACTGCGACCGCCAGCCAGCAGAACAGCGTGAAGCGACCGGGCAGTACGTGCTTGAGAAGTGGCAACTCCGCCACGGCCAGCCACGGCAGCGGGAGGTGCAGAGCATCCTTGCCGATGTGCAGCCATGGTCCGAGGGATAGGACGAGAAGGAGCGCTCCGGTGACGCTCGCGACCCGGATCCGAATGTCGTCCCATCGCCGAATGGCCACGATTACAAGGAGGACCAGCAGTGGAGGGCCCAGGTAGGCCGTCGCCTCGTGGTACATCCCGCTGAACTCGCGGGACATCTGCGTGGCCGCTTTCGGGGCGATCAACTGGTAGGGCGTCGGAACGACCAGGTTCAGCAGGTCAGTCGAGAATGTCCTGGGATCCTGCACCCGCGCGTTGATCCGCTGGCGCCCGAAGAACTGGGTGACCAGGGGCCACGCCGAGAGCAGCAGGAACGTGGTCGTGGCGACGGCGAGTGCGGGCACCAACCGGGCCCCTGCCTCCCGGCACCGCGCCCGCACCCCGTCGCGGCGCGCGACCGCCATGACGCAGACCAGCACGGCGGCGGCCACGACGCTGGTGGCGAGCATCTCCGCGGAAATCAGCAGCTGTGCGGCGCTCAGGGTTCCGAGGGCCACCCCGGCCTGCCACGGCGGCCGCCGGCGGGTCACCAGCAGCTCGTCGATGACGATCAGGAACAGCGGCGGGACCCAGGCCGTGGCGAGGTTCAGGTGTAGGGCCGCATGGGAGGCGACGAATGGCGAGAAGGCGTAGACGGCGCCGCCGACGGCCGGCCCGAGGCCGTCGCCGGTCCAGCGGCGGGTCGCCAGCCACGCGGTGAATCCGCTTACGGCGATGCCTCCGACCATCAGGACGTTGAATCCGAAGACCGGGCCGCCGATCTCCGCCGGGAGCCAGCCAATGAGCCCGAGCAGTGTCATCGGGGTGTTCCACATCAGGTTCACCCCGGCGGGTGCGCCGATCTGGGTCGTGAAGAACGGATTGAGGCCGTGTGCCAGCGCGTGGGGCGTCCAGCCGAGATACCAGATCGTCTGCTCCTGATCGCAGCAGCCGCCGGCCCAGCCGGACGTCGGATCGCTCCACGCGCCGATGGTCAGCACGACGGCCCCGAGCAGGTAGCAGAGGAGCACGGTGAGCCCTGAGCGGAAGCGCTGAGCGTTCACGGCGCTATCGCGTCTGCCTCGGCGTCGGTGCCGGCGTCCGAGCCGTCGGTGCGCTTCTCCCGTTTCTCCCAACGGCGCAACGCCTCCCGGCAGGGCGACTCGACCAGGGCGTAGCTCACCGCGGCGATCGCAATCCCGAAGAACAGCGTCAGCGCCAGCACCGTCGGCATGTGGCCGTTGAAGGCGAAGATGCCGAGCACCGGGAACACCATGTCGAGTGCGGCCAGATGCCAGATGAACAGGCCATAGGACCAGCGGCCCAGGGTCACCATGAAGGTGCTGCCAAGCAGCCGGTGCGGGGTGCCCGGCCGGTCCAGCACCAGCGGCGCCACCAGCGCGAACGCCACCACCGAACCCATCGCCGCCTTCACCGAGAACTGCGCGGCGCTGCTCGGCACCAGGCCGGCCGGCCCCGCCAGCGGCGAGGCCGCCACCAGGTAGGCCGCCACTGCGATCGCCGCCATCACGACGCGGCCCACTTTTTTGGAGGCTAGCCGGTGCACCCACCCGAGGGGGCTGTGCACCAACTCGGCCAGCACCATTCCCGCCGCGAACCAGGAGAAGTAGGCCGGCGGCCAGTTCAGCGGGTTAGCCCCGGGCCCGCCGCCCAACACCGCCAGCGGCAACCAGCCCCAGGCCCAGCTGAGCACCCCCACGGTGGCGATCACGGGCAGCCGCGCGGCGACCGGAATCCGGCGGGCCAGCAACGCGAGGATCGGCAGCGCCAGGTAGAAGGTCACCTCGACAGACAGGCTCCACATCTGGGTGAGGCCGCCGGTCAGGGTCAGCGGCACATAGATCTGGGTAAGCGTCAGGTTGGCCAGCCAGACCGTCAGGCTGGCGTGGTTGGAGTCGGGCAACAGGGTCAGGATCACCACCACCGCCACCAGATAGGCCGGCATGATGCGGACCACCCGGGAGCGCAGGTAGTGACCGGTGCGCGGGCGGGGCTTGAGGTCGCGTTCCGCCGCTGCATGTCCGCGCCACAACAGGAAGCCCGACAGCGCGAAGAACACCGCGACGGCCAGGTCGAAGCGGCCGAACAGGCGGCCGTCGACACCGCTGGAGTGCCCCGTCTGAAACGCGACGTGGGTGACGACCACGCCGATGGCCGCGCAGGCGCGCATGCCCTCAACGGCAGGCAGGAAGCTGCGGGTGCCACCCACCTGCTCGCCGTCAGTCACGATCCCAGTCTGCCTGTGCGCGTTGCAGGCGGCAGCGGGTACACCTCGGGCCGGGCCAGGTCCGTACATTGGGGCCTAGGTTCGTATATGGGGCCCAGGTTCCTTCTTAGGGGCAATCCGTTCTGCTGTTAGGGTCGAACGGGTTTGCCTCGCTGCTTGGTCAGGTCAAAGCGGGTCGCGACCGGTGTGTCCCGGACGAACTCATGGACCAGAAGGAGGTCACAGCAACGTGAACCGAGCAGTCATGTTGCGCATCGCCGCATGCGGAACTATCGGTCTCGGAGCCGCACTGCTGATCGCCGCGTTGTTGTTGTCGACCTATACCACCAGCAGGATCGCCAAGATCCCGCTCAACCTGGACGCGACGCTGATCAGTGAGGGCAGCGGAACTGCGCTCGACGCGGCCTCTCTGTCCACCGACCGGGTCGTCGTCAACCAGAACGTTCCGTTGGTGTCCCAGCAGCAGATCAGTGTCGAGGCGCCTGCCAACGCCGACGTGGTCACCCTGCAGGTCGGATCCTCAGTGCGGCGCAGCGACAAGCAGAAGGACAGCGGGTTGATGCTGGCCATCGTCGACACCGTCACCGTCAACCGCAAGACCGCGCTGGCGGTTTCGGACGATTCGCACCCCGGCGGCTACGTCCAGAAGCCTCGCGGCGTCGGCGACGAGAACCCGCCGACCGCTATGCCGTTGCGCCACGAAGGTCTGGCGTACCGCTTCCCCTTCAACACCGAGCGCAAGACCTACCCCTATTTCGACCCGATCGCACAGAAGCCGTTCGACGCCAACTATGAGGGCGAAGAGGACGTCAACGGGCTTTCCACCTACCGGTTCACTCAGAACGTCGGCGTCAACAGCGAGGGCAAGCTGGTTGCCCCGATCGCCTACCCGTCGCTGTACGGCGGCAACGAGGACGGGAAGATCACCACGAGCGCGGCGATGTGGGGCGTGCCCGGGGAGCCGAACGAGCAGATCACCATGACCCGCTACTACACCGCAAAGCGCACCCTCTGGGTTGACCCGGTGTCCGGCACGATCGTCAAGGAAACCGAGCAGGCCCACCACTACTACGCCCGCGACGCGCTCAAGCCCGAGGTGACACTGGTCGACTACAAGCTCACCTCGACCCAGGAGACGGTGGAGTCCCAGGTCAACTCCGCCCGCGACGAGCGCGACCGGGTGGCGCTGTGGTCGCGGGTGCTGCCGATCACGTTCACCGCAATCGGCGTGATCGCGCTGATCGGCGGCGGGGTGCTCGCCTCGTTCAGTCTGCGCACCGAGAGCGCGTTGACCGATCCCAGCCTGGATCGCGACGACACCGACTTCCTGCGTCGCGCCGGGCTCGAGCCACCGACTCCGGGGGCCGAAGCGGAGACCGAGAAGATACCCGCCCAGCGACCGGATCTGCACGAGGACGATCCGAGTCCACCCGAGCCGGATCCGCCCAAAGATCCGCCGGAATCCGGGTCCACCGAAACCGGCCCGACCGAACGGATTTAGCCCGGCGACGATGCGGGCCAGAATGCCCCGAGGAGCAGTCGGGCAATCACGCCGGCACTTGCGGGCCTGGATGGCCCGGCCGGCGTACGCCTTGGCGCTGGCGCTGCTGGTAGTCGCGCCGCTCCTGGCGCCCGGCTATCTGCTGTTGCGCGACGCGGTGTCCACGCCACGGTCGTATCTGTCTGATACCGCGCTCGGGTTGGCGGCGGCGCCGCGCGCGACGCCGCAGGACTTTGCGGTGGCGTTGGCGTCACAGGTGCTCGACGGCGGCATCGTGGTGAAAGCTCTGCTGGTCCTGGGGTTGTGGCTGGCGGGTTGGGGTGCGGCGCGGTTGGTTTCGGCCGTGCTGCCCGAGGCGTCGGCCGGCGGCGAGTTCGTCGCGATCACCCTGGCGATCTGGAATCCCTATGTCGCGGAGCGGCTATTGCAGGGTCATTGGAGCCTGCTCGTCGGCTACGGCTGTCTGCCCTGGGTTGCGACGGCGATGCTGGATTTGCGTGCTGGGGGCGGGTTTTTCGGGTTGGCTTTCTGGATCGCGCTGGCCGGGCTGACGCCGACCGGCTTGATCCTCGCCGCGACGGTGGCGTTGGTGTGCGTGGCCGCTCCGGGTGCGGGACGGTCTCGGTGGCTGTGTGCGTCGGCGGCGTTCGGCTTTGCCGTGGTGGGCGCGCTGCCGTGGCTGTCGGCTTCGGCATTGGGGCTGCTCGGTTCTTCGTTGAGTGTCGGCAACGGTGCCGGTGTGGACGCCTTCGCCCCGCGCGCCGAGCCCGGTCTGGGGACCCTGTTCACCTTGGCCAGTCTGGGCGGGATCTGGAACGGCGAGGCGGTACCTGTCTCGCGGACAACGCTTTTCGCGCTGGCACCGGCCTTCGTGCTGCTGGGTCTGGTGGTGGCGGGATTGCCGATAGTCACCCGGCGGCGGGCCGCGGTGCCGCTGCTGGCGCTGGCGGCGGCGGCTGTGGTGTTGCCGGCTGTGCTGGCCAGCGGCCCGGGACTGCACCTCTTGCGTGCGGTGGTCGACGCCGTGCCCGGCCTGGGGGTGTTGCGCGACGGCCAGAAGTGGGTGGCCCTGGCGGTGCCCGGCTACGCAGTGGCCGGCGCGGGTGCGGTAGTGACGCTGCGCCGCTGGCTGCCGTCCCCGGTCACGGCGGGGGTCTGCTGCCTGGCGCTGATGTTGGTGCTGCCAGACCTGGCCTGGGGGGTGTGGGGCAAGGTCGCGCCGGTGCGCTATCCAACCGGGTGGGCGGCGGTGGCGGCACCGCATCAACCGCGAGCCCGGCACGGTGGCCGTCCTGCCCGCGGGGACGATGCGGCGCTTCTCCTGGTCCGGCGCCGCGCCGGTGCTCGATCCGCTGCCCCGCTGGGTCCGTGCCGACGTCTTGACCACCGGTGACCTGGTGATCTCGGGAATGACCGTGCCCGGAGAGGGCGACCGTGCCCGGGCCGTGCAGCAGTTGCTGCTGTCCGGCCCGGAGCCGTCGACCCTGGCTGATGCCCTCCCGAAGGCGGGGGTGGCGTGGCTGGTGGTCGAGTCGGGCAGCCCCGGCGATATGGGCGCCAGTGCACGCACTGTCGCCGGTCTGACACCGGCCTACCGGGATGACGAGATCGCCCTGTTCCGGATCGGTGGCAATACCGCCGGTGCACCGGCCTCCCGCCGCTGGACTGTGCTGCTGGCGCATCTCGCGTGGCTGGCTTTGCTGGTGGTCGGCGCGGCAGGAATGGCGCTGCAGAGGACAGGAGCGCGACGCGGGAAACCAGGTGAGCCAGATCACCAATGAGTCTCGGCACCAGTGCGTTTCGGTCCCGGGCCGGTGGTTCTTGCCGAATTCATACGAAAACTTATTGATGAAGCAGATTTCGCTATATAGCCTTCTTAACGAAGCGACGACCACCGCCATGCCGTAAAGGGAGCCTGATGCCACTCGACCGCACCACTCGCTCGCCGAGCACGGGATTCAAAGGAGTGTTGCTCGGCTACAGCGGTGCGCTGGCCTTCATCGCCGGTTTCGTCAATGCGGTGGCCCTGCTGCTCCTTGCTTTCCCGGTCGGCAACCTCACCGCAGTGACGACCCAGCTCGGCATGAACACGGCCAACCCGCTGCTGTACGAAGGTCACATTCTGGCGGCGATCCTGATGGGGTTCTGGGGCGGCGCGATCACCGCCGGGGCCATCCTCGGCAACAGCCAGCATCTGCCCGGTCCACGCCACGCCGCCGTGCTGGCCACCGAGGCGACCCTGCTGGTACTTGCCGCGCTTGGCGTAGAAGAAACTCAGGTCAGAGCGGGTATCGAGGCGCTTGGGGTCGAGCAGACCGCGGTGCAGGCGTTGCTCGCCGCCGCGGCACTCGGACTACAGAACGGACTGACGTCGAGCTTTCGCGGGATGGCGATCCGCACCACCCACTTCACCGGCACGGTGACCGATCTCGGGTTGATGCTCGGCCGCGCCCGCCGGGAAGGAATCGAGAAGTGGAAGGCGGCAGTCCTTTCGCTGACCCTCATCCTCTTCCTGGCCGGCGGTGCCGCCGGCCTCCTGATGGGGACGTGGCTGGAAGGTTATGCGCTGCTGGTTCCGGCGACACTCTGCGCAACCATCGCGGCGATGACCTCGCGCAGTGGCCGCACGGCCGGCATGCCGTCGCTGGTTGAGCGATCAGCGCCACGCGTCGTGGAGACCGCCGCTGTGAGTGCTGTGAGTGCCTAGGTCCCCTGATCCCCCTGAATCAGACCACGCCACTGACCGGCCGTGCCGCTTGCACCGCCTCCAGCACCGTGCGCATCGCCTCGGCGCTCTGCTGCCAGGAGAACTCGACACTGCGCGCCTGCGCCTTGGTCCCCAACTGGTCGCGGAGCACTTCGTCGAACAGCAGCTGTTCGAGGCGGTCCACCAGCTCGGCGCGGTGGTCGACCAGGATGCCGGTCACCCCGTCGATGATCGAGTCGGACAGACCTCCGGAGGATCGGTAGCCGATGGTCGGCACGCCGTGCTGGCCGGCCTCGACGACCGCCAGACCCCAGCCCTCCTTGCGTGACGGCAGCAACTGCACCCAGGACGCTCTGCAGCACATGATGTTTGGTCACGTCGTCGACATGGCCGTGGAAGGTGACAGCGTCGGAGATGCCGAGTCGATGCACGTGCTCGACCAGCCGCTCGCGCCACCAACCGCCACCGACGACATCGAGGTGCAGACCCGGGATGCGGGGCCGCAATTCAGCGACCGCGTCCAACGCGTCCTCGATCTGCTTGTGCGGCACCAGCCGGGACAGCACAACCACCCTCGGGACGCCCGACCGCGGGCCGGACAACGTCTGCGGCGGCGCCTCGTCAAGACCGTTGCGCACCACCGCGATCCGCTCGTTGTCCACGCCGAGCGCAACCAGATCCCGCGCTGACGGCAGCGAGACCGTCACGTACTGGTTGCGGCGGTGCAGCCGGGGCGACAGCGTTGACTCGACGTACCAGCCCACCCGGGAGAGCACCGGGCCCGCGACCGGCCACTGCTCACGGTGGCAGTGATGCACCAGCACCACCGCCCGCCGGCCGCAGATCAGCCGGGCCAGGAACGGCAGGCCGTTCTGGGTGTCGACGACCACGTCGGGTTTCACACGACGCAGCGGACCCAGGCCGATTCTGGCCAGCGCCATGGCCAGCAATGCCCAGATGTAGACCGTGTAGCGCCCGCCGGCGCGGCTGATGCGCACGTCGTCGACGACTTCGTGTCGGGGTGCGCCCGGGTAGCGGGCGGTGCGCAAGGTGACGTCGACGCCCGCGGCGGCCAGTTGTGCGCCGATGCGCTGCAGATAGGTCTCGCTGCCACCGCCCTGGGGGTGCCCGGTATCACGCCAGCACAGCAGCAGGACGGAGCGCAGGTCAGACATTGGTGACCAGCCTAACGGCCGTAGGGTGTGCCGCGTGCCCCGTCCTCCACGGTCGACCGACCTCTTCGCGCGACGGGCAACGCTGCGCCGGTCGGTGCGGCTGCTGTCGGAGTTCCGCTACGAACAACCCGACCCGGCGCGCTTCTACGGCGCGCTGGGCGCCGACACCGCGACGATGGTGGGCGATCTGTGGCTGTCCCTGCGCGGCAGTTCCCTGGCCGGTCGCACCCTGCTCGACGTGGGCGGTGGACCCGGGTACTTTGCGTCGGCGTTCGGCGATGCCGGGGTGCGCTACATCGGCGTCGAGCCGGACCCTTTCGAGACGCATACAGCGATGCTCGCGGCCGGACCCGTCGTCCCTCGCCAGCCGGGCACCTTCGTCCGGGCCTCCGGCATGGCGCTGCCTTTCGCCGAGGACTCGGTCGACATCTGCCTGTCGTCCAACGTCGCCGAGCACGTGCCGCGGCCCTGGCAGCTGGGCAACGAGATGTTGCGGGTCACCAAGCCGGGTGGCCTGGTGGTGCTGTCCTACACCGTCTGGCTGGGCCCGTTCGGCGGGCACGAGATGGGCCTGACGCACTACCTCGGCGGCGCACGGGCGGCCGCGCTGTACGCGCGCAGACACGGGCGTCCGGCCAAGAACAACTACGGGTCGTCGTTGTTTGCGGTGTCCGCCGCCGACGGCTTGAACTGGGCCCGGGCCACCGGCGCCGCCGTTGCGACTTTTCCTCGCTACCACCCACGATGGGCCTGGTGGCTGACCTCGGTGCCGGTGCTGCGCGAGTTCACCGTGAGCAATCTGGTGTTGGTCCTGTCGCCGCGATAAGGAACATGTTCTCGTTTTGTTCCGGCTTGGGTAGGGTGGCGACTATGACCGACGTTACAACCGAGACCGGCGTTACAACGGAGTACGACAAGCTATTCATCGGCGGCAAGTGGACGGAGCCGGCGACCTCTGAGGTGATCGAGGTGCACTGCCCCGCCACCGGCGAGTACGTCGGCAAGGTGCCGCTGGCGACCGCGGCCGACGTCGACGCCGCAGTCGCCGCGGCCCGCGCCGCATTCGACAGCGGCCCCTGGCCCACGACGCCGCCCAAGGAGCGCGCGGCCGTCATCGCCAAGGCGCTGCAACTACTCGAAGAGCGCAAGGAACTGTTCGCCAAGCTGCTCGCCGACGAGACCGGCCAGCCGCCGATGACCATCGAAACCATGCATTGGATGGGTTCGATGGGAGCGATGAACTTCTTCGCCGGCCCGGCCGTCGACCAGATCAAGTGGCGGGAGATCCGCAACGGCTCCTACGGCCAGACCATCGTCCACCGTGAACCGATCGGTGTGGTGGGCGCGATCGTGGCGTGGAATGTGCCGCTGTTCCTCGCGATCAACAAGCTCGGCCCCGCGCTGCTGGCGGGCTGCACGGTGGTGCTCAAGCCGGCCGCCGAAACCCCGCTGACCGCAAACGCTTTGGCTGAGGTGTTTGCCGAGGCCGGGCTGCCCGAGGGCGTGCTGTCGGTGGTGCCCGGCGGCATCGAGACCGGACAGGCACTGACGTCCAACCCCGACGTCGACCTGTTCACCTTCACCGGCAGCTCGGCGGTCGGCAAGGAGATCGGCAAGCGCGCCGCGGACCTGCTCAAGCCGTGCACGTTGGAGTTGGGCGGGAAATCGGCCGCGATCGTGCTCGAGGATGTCGACCTGGCTTCCGCGGTCCCGATGATGGTGTTCTCCGGGATCATGAACACCGGGCAGGCCTGTGTAGGGCAGACGCGCATCCTGGCGCCGCGCTCGCGGTACGACGAAATCGTGGACGCGGTGAGCGCTTTCGTGCAGGCGCTGCCGGTGGGGCCGCCGTCGGACCCGACCGCGCAGATCGGTTCGCTGATCTCGGAGAAGCAGCGCGCCCGGGTCGAGGGCTACATCGCCAAGGGCATCGAGGAAGGCGCCCGGGTGGTGTGCGGTGGCGGCCGTCCCGAAGGGCTGGACAACGGGTTCTTCGTGCAGCCGACCGTGTTCGCCGACGTCGACAACAAGATGACGATCGCGCAGGAGGAGATCTTCGGCCCGGTGCTGAGCATCATCCCCTATGACACCGAAGAGGACGCGATCAAGATCGCCAACGACTCCGTGTACGGGTTGGCCGGCAGCGTGTGGACAACCAATGTGCCCAAGGGAATTGAGATCTCGGAGAAGATCCGCACCGGGACCTACGCGATCAACTGGTACGCCTTCGACCCGTGCTGTCCGTTCGGTGGCTACAAGAACTCCGGCATCGGCCGGGAGAACGGGCCCGAGGGTGTCGAGCACTTCACCCAGCAGAAGAGCGTGCTGATGCCGATGGGCTACACCTTAGCTACTTCGACCTGAAAAACCCTTTGTCGTCGAGATGACGGTCCGTGGGGGAGGCGGTGAGCTGCGGCTCGGTCGCCGGGGTGGCGTTTCATGCGGCGAGGGTGCCGATCTTGACGAGGTTGTGGGCGAAGACGCCGTGTCCGCACCAGGTTCGGGCTCCGTTGATGCCGGTGAGTTCGGTGCGGTTCCAGCCGTAGCTTCGTTTGATGTGGTTGATCCGTCCTTCGGATCCGGTCCGCCATTTGACCTTGTCGCGGAAGGCGCGTCGGTGTTCGAATTCGCGGCGCGCGGCGGTCGGTTTACTCATGCGTGGGATGGCCACGCTGCGTACGCCGAGGTCGTGGAGGTCGCGTTCCACTGATGCCTGGCCGTAGCCGCGGTCGGCGGTGACGGCGCGTGGAGTGTGTCCGGTGCGGGTGGTGATGCGTGCGATCGCCGGGGCCAGCTGAGGGGCGTCGTGCGGGTTCCCGACCTCGACGTTGTGGTCGAGGATGACCCCGTCGGCGTTGTCGACGATCTGGGCTTTGTAGCCGAACTCGACGGGCTTGCCCAGGCGTCCTTTGCGGATCGGGCGGGCATCGACGTCGTGCAGGCTGACCACCCGGCTGGCTGACTCGGGCATCACCCCGGCCAGCCGGCTACGGGTTTGGGCCACAATGCGTTCGGCGTATCCCACGAGGGTGTCCAGAGTTGTCGATCGCCCGGTGTAGCCGGCCTTTGCGGTGCCCGCTGGCGCCGCGCAGCGCGCGTCGGGCGTTGCGGATCACCGCGGTGGCTTCGCGCATGGCCGCTTCGGTGATCCCGGCCAGTTCACCGGTGATCCGGCGCACCGCGGCTTGGGCTTGATCGCGTTGCTGCTCGCCGCGTAGTTTCAGCTTGGCGGCAATGGAGCGGGCCCGCCGCCCAGCCGAGCGCCGCCGATCCCGCGACCGAGTGCGGGTCGCGCCTCCGGCGGCTTTGATCCGCGCCACGCTGCGGGCCATCGAACCGATCGCCTTGGCCAGCAGACCTGAATCGGTCGGATAGGACACCGCGGCCGCAATGACGGTGGTGTCGGCGCGGACCTTGTCGGTGCGCAGCAGCTTGGCCGCGGCCGCCTTGGCCAGCAGCGCTTCGTTGAGCCCGGTGACTGCGTCGTCGCCGCAGCGGGTGGTGATCTTCATCAACGTGGTCGGGTGCGGCACCCGGGTCCCGAATGGAATCCGGCAAAACCGCTGCCAGGAAATCGAATCGGACACCTCCCGACACAACGACTCGTAGCCCAGCCGGTAGCGGAACTTCAGAAACATCATCCGCAGATAGGTCTCCATCGGGATCGACGGCCGGCCGATCCGAGCATCAAAGTACGCCGCGAACGGTGCGAAGAACACCGGATCATCCAGCAGTCCATCCACCCGACCCAACTCGACGGGCAACACCAACAACTCCGGTGGCAGGATCGAATCCCACAACGTCGGCTGATCGTTTACAGTACGAAACATGATGGCCTCGAATCCTTCTCACCAAGGGTTCGAGGCCATCATCCCAGTTCAGCCACCCTCGAAAGGCTCGACACGCCCCGACTTTTTCAGGTCGAAGTAGCTATGCTGAGCCGGTAATGGCGACCAACGGTCCTGACCCGACGACACCGCTGTGGCGGGCAGCCCAGCTGTTCCGGCTGCTGAGCTGCGTGTATGCGCTGGGCTTCCAGATAGCAATCAATTCTGATCTGCGCCACCCCGCGCTGGCCTGGCTGCTGTTCGCGGTGTTGATCGGCTGGAGCGCGGCCTGCTCAATCGCCTACCTACGGGGGTTCGGTCGACGATCGGCCTGGGTGATCGCGGAAGCTGTCGTCGTCGTCGCTCTCATGGCGTCCACGGAACTGGTTGCCTCGGGACAGTGGGCCCACGACAACCAGACATGGCCGACAACGTTGTGGGCCAGCAACGCGACGATTTCGGCGGCCCTGCAGTTCGGTCCGGCCGGCGGCATGCTGACGGGTTTGGCGGTGACGGCCACCAACGAGGCCGTCAAGGGCTACGTCAGCATCAATCTGGGGCGCAGCGCCACCGTGGTCGTCGAGCTGGCGGTCGGGTTGGTGGTAGGCATCGCCGCCCGGACCGCGCGTCGTGCCCACGATGAACTGCAGCGCGCCGCCCGCCTGTCGGCGGCGCTGGAAGAGCGCGAGCGGCTATCCCGCCAGGTCCACGACGGTGTCATCCAGGTACTCGCGCTGGTCGCCAAGCGAGGCAACGAAATCGGCGGCGCCACATCCGAACTCGCTAAGCTGGCCAGCGAACAGGAACGGGCGCTGCGTAGTTGGGTGACGTCCACCGACATGGAAAGCGACACAGAAGCCACGATCGACGTGCGCGCGTTGCTGCGCCGCAGGGAGGCCGACCGCGTATCGATGAGTCTGCCGGGAACTCCGGTGCCATTGGAGAGCGGCGTCGCCACCGAACTGGACGCCGCGGTCGGCAATGCCCTGGACAACGTGCGAGCCCACGCGGGATCAGGCGCGCGCGCCTTCGTTCTGCTGGAAGACCTGGGCGATGCGGTCACGGTGAGCATCCGCGACGACGGGGTGGGAATCGCCCCCGGCCGACTGCGAGGAAGCGGTCGACCAAGGGCACGTCGGCATCTCCAAGTCGATTGTGGGACGGTTGATGTCGTTGGGCGGCAGCGCTGAGCTGCACACCGATCTGGGAGAGGGAACGGAATGGGAGCTCACTGTGCCGCGCCGGGGGAAACATGACTGAGCAAGCCGAACCCACGGTGATGGTCGTGGACGACCACCCGATCTGGCGGGACGCGGTGGCCCGCGACCTCGCCGACGACGGGTTCAACGTGGTCGCCACCGCCGACGGGGTGGCTGCGGCACGGCGGCGGGCAGCAGTGGTCAAACCGGACGTGGTGGTGATGGACATGCGCTTGGCCGACGGTGACGGCGTTGCGGCGACGACCGAAGTGCTCGAGGTTTCGCCATCCACCAAAGTGCTGGTGCTCTCGGCGTCCGACGAACGCGACGACGTGCTGGAGGCGGTCAAGGCCGGGGCGACCGGATACCTGGTCAAGAGCGCATCCAAGGGCGAGTTGGCCGACGCGGTACGGGCCACCGCTGCCGGGCGCGCCGTGTTCACGCCGAGTCTGGCCGGGCTGGTGCTCGGCGAATACCGGCGCATCGCGGCGAACCGGGGCTCCGGCCCGGCCACGCCGAGCCTCACCGAACGCGAGACCGAAGTATTGCGATTTGTCGCAAAAGGATTGTCCGCCAAGCAAATTGCTGAGCGCCTGTCGTTAAGCCACCGGACGGTGGAAAACCATGTGCAGGCAACATTTCGCAAGCTGCAGGTCGCCAACCGGGTGGAGCTGACGCGCTACGCCATCGAGCACGGACTCGACCAATAGCGGCATTTGGGTAGTCCTACTCATCCGATTGCTCCGCCTCCCCGGCAGGGTGGGTCACCATGACCGAATCGCATCAGGCTGTGATCAGCCGGCTTTCGCACGAGTTCGACGCCCTGGCCCGTCAGATGTCCCGAGTCTCGGGCGAACTCACCCAATTGGACCGATTGTTTGCCACCAGCGCCCCGGCGCCCGCTCCCCGGCCGGCGCCCGTCTTTGTGCCACCACCCGTCGCCGCACCACCTGACGCGCCACCCGTTCCGCCGGCCCAGCAGGCAGCGCCGTATTGGCAGAACTACTGGCAGTACTGGCAGCCGGCGTCGGCCGCGCCGCCCGCCCCCCGCCCGCCGCGCCAATACGCGCCCCGACCCACACCACCCCCTCCCCCGGAGCGCCCGACACCGCTTCCGACCAGCCCTCCGAATCAGGTTGGATCGGCAAGCTGCTCGCCGTCGCCGGCGTGGCCGTGACACTGATCGGCGTCGTGTTGTTGCTCGTGTTGGCCGCGCAGGCGGGGCTGCTTCGACCGGAGATCCGGGTAGCCGGGGGCACGGCCTTGGCAGGCGCACTGGTCGCTGTGGCGACTCGGCTACGCGGGCGGCCCGGCGGGCGCGTCGGTGCAATCGCACTGGCCGCCACGGGTATTGCCGCCGCATACCTCGACGTCATCGCCGTCGTGACCATCTATAAGTGGGTGGCGGCGCCGGTGGGACTGGTGCTGGCCGCTGCGGTGGGTGGTGCTGGTTTGGCGCTGGCCCGGCGCTGGGACTCCGAGCACCTGGCTCTGCTGGTGCTGGTGCCGTTGATCGGTTTGGCCCCCGTGCTGACCCACGGCGTGGACCTGTTGCTGGTCAGCTTCATGCTGGCGCTCTCGGCCGCCGCACTGCCGGTGCAGTTGGGCAAGGACTGGGCGTGGATGCATGCCGCCCGGGTCGCGGCGACCACACTGCCGCTGCTGATGGCGCTGGTCACGGCAGGTCGCCACGACAACACGTGGCTACTCGGCGGCGCTTGCGCGGTGGCCGCGGTGCTGGCCGTCGCCGGCGGCCTGATCCTGCTGCCCGCCACCACGAACGCGACGGCGCTGGCGGTGCTGACGGCGATCGGTACAGTTCCGCTGCTGGCTAGTGCGGTCGCAGTCGATCGGGTGCTGGCGGCCGTCCTGGCCGCAGCGTTGGCGGCAGGCATGTTTGCCGCCGCGCTTATCGGCAACCATCCCCCGATCGTCACTCAGATCTGGTCGGTGTGGTCGGCGATCTCGGCGCTGGTTGCCCTCACCGTCGCTTTCAGCGGCTACGTCGAAGGGCCGGTGTTGCTGGCGCTGGCCATCGTCATCGCCATCGTCGGCCGCCAGGACGCCGTAGCACGTTGGATTGCAATGGGATTCGGCGTGATCGGCACCGGTCTGTTCTACAGCTACGCGCCGCTGCACGCGCTGGTGCGGGCCACGGCGATGCCGACTTCGGTCGGGGTGTCCACCTTGGCCGCCAGCCTGCTGGTCATTGCACTGGCCGTCGTGCTGACCCGGGCGTACCTGAATTCTGAGGCTTCCGGGCTGCTGATTGCCGGGTCGGCCGCACTGATCGTCTACGCCGTCACCGCCTTCACGGTGACGGCCGGTGTCATGGTCGGCGGAACCGGAGGTGGATTCCTGGCGGGCCACATGGCTGCCACCATCTGCTGGATCGGCATGGCGGCAGCGCTTTTCGTGTACGCGCTGCGACTCGGCGGCGGGGAAAGTCGCACGGAGTCCATCACGGCCGGCCTGGCGCTCACCGGCGCCGCGACCACCAAGCTGTTCCTGTTCGACCTCGCCACCCTGGACGGCATCTTCCGAGTGGCGGCGTTCATCGTCGTGGGCCTGGTGCTGCTGAGCATGGGCGCCGGCTACGCCCGGAGTCTCGCCGTTTCACGCACCGACGGCACTTCCTGACCGCGAGGGTGCACGTTGTGCCAGTGACACGCCGTGGCCAGTGGCATTGTGCGCGCGCTCGCGCACCAGAACTCCAGATACGCGGATCGCTCGAACGGCGAAGGCCCTCGCATCGCGGGAACACCACGAGTGCGAGGGCCTCCGATCGCCGGATACGAAGTTTTAGGACGTCGACAACACCACCGTCGGAGCGGCCGGCCCACCGATTGCCGCCGCGAGATCTGCGGGCAGATACGTCAGCAGACCCGGAATGATGCCGCCGACCGGGGTGCCCCCGAACTGGGCGGGGAATGTGCTGGAGAAGTCGGTGCCCCCATAGCTTCCCCACGCAGTTACCGTGCCGGAGTAGGCGGTCGGGGCAGCCAGGATCCCGTTCATCGGAAGACTGAGGTCGATGGTGAGGTTCTGCTCACCGGTTGGATCCAATACCTGGATTTGAAGGGGAAGCGTCGTCTGGCCGTTGAGGAAGCCATTGGCGACGATGGCCGGGGAATCGAGCACCGTGGCAAGTGCCCCCGCCACGTTACCGGTCTGCACATTGGTGGCGAACGTCGTCGCAACCGTATTTAGGGAGCTCGCTGTGCTCAACGGCGCACCTGCGGCCTCCAGGAGCAACGTCAACGGCAATCCCGTCGTGGTGTTGACAACGACACTAAGGGCTCCCGTATCCGGGTTGAAAACGAATTGTGTGGGCCCTGACGACAGACCCGTGTCCAGCGAAGTGGAGATCAGGTTGGTGAAGTTCTGCGAGACGTGAGACACGATCGAGCCCGCCGGCAAAAGATTGGTGAAGTTCTGTGCCATCTCGCCGGTATACCCAGGATCGGCAGCAGATCTCCCAATGGTCCGGTCGGCGTAAAGGTGAAGCCGCCAGTCGCCGAACTGCCGCTAGCAAAGCCCGTGATGAACAGGTTCCCGAGGCCCGAGCTGACATCACTCAATGCTGCACTGAAATTGCCGGCCAACGCCTGCTGGGAAGCGGATTGGAAGGCCGTCGGCAACTGCGCCAATGCCAGTGACGAAGTCACTGCCGGCGGCATTCAACGACGAACCCATTGTGTTGAGGTAACCGATCTGGTTGTTGACGAATCCCTGCAGGAGTGCCCCCACATTCGGCGGATTCTGTACGGCCGTCGCCGCCAGCATATTGGCAGGGAAATACTGCATGCTATTCGGGATCGCGGTGGCATAGCCGGCCTGATTGACCAGAACCTGATTCAGCAGCGGAGCCGGGTTGGCGGCCATGGTCTGCCGCAGGCTTTGGATGTTGCCCTCGGTATTGGCGAACAACCGCTGATACGGACCGGCGACAGTGGCGCCGAAGGATTGCAAACCCTCGGCCAGCCCGGATCCCCCACCGGTTGCGGCGGCGCTGGCCAGCGCCTGTTGCGCGTTGGCGACGTCAGCACTCAGGTACGCGCCCGCGCCAGCGCTCAGCAGGGAGACAAACTCGCTGTGAAACGCACTCGCCTGTCCGGCCAGTCCTTGGAACTCCTGACCGAATTCACCGAACAGCCCCGCGATCGCCGCCGACACCTCATCAGCACCGGCGACAGCAATTCCCGTCGTCGGAGCCGCGGCGGCCGCGGCGGCCTGGCTAACTGTGGAGTGCAACCCCGATAACGCTTGAGCTGCACTCTCCACATACTCCGGCAACACATTGACGAATGACACCCATACCTCCATGGTTGTTCGTTTAACGGATGAACATCTAATTTACCGCTAGCTAACGGACGTGGTCGCCTCACCTAACGCCGAACGAATACCGGCTAGCTCGTTGGCGACCGCTTTACAAGGTCGGTACCGCGATTACAAACGACACATCCTCCATCGCCTCAAAGAACGCTGTGACCTGCATGCCTTTAGCCGATCTAAATTTAGACCTCAATTGCACAGTTGCCACCCCGCTCAGCAAATTGACAGGATATTTTACGTGAGCGTCAAGAATGTCTTTTGGACAGAATTCATTGCCCTAAATCAATTAGATTTAGGTTCACGGAAGCGGACGGCCAATCCGCGCTCCGGCCGAAATCAGCTAGGCAGTCCCCCAGCAGAATTAGTCACTCGCGCTATGCATCGTCGCGAGACGTCAGCCCTCGGTCCAGCAATGGGTCCGCGACGGCACCGTCGGGCGGGCCGCGGCGATCGGTTGCGTCACACTCCGCATGGCCCTACCCGACAAACAGCCTCGGGCGGCCGTCCCAACAATCGGCGGCGATCCCCGGACCGGAATCGGCACGTTCATGACCTCCGACACATTCCTCATAGAACCAGTGGGTAACCTACTTCAGAGTAAGTTGCGATCTGCAGCAGGGTAGCTCTAATTCTACAGGTGCGCAATAGACTGACGAAGATCGGCGGCGGCCGGATTCCGCGCCTGACCCGGATCGGGTATTCGACACGCGCTTATGGTTTCGCCAGCAAAGCTGACAGCGTTAGCTACGCAGAACCACGCGTTGGACCCGCGCTGCACAACCCGCGCCGCACAACCGCGCCGCACAGCATGGGCGATCGAACGGCTTACGCGGTTTCCAGGATCGCGACCGCGGCCGCGGTGTCGGCTTCATGGGTCAGCGACACGTGGATGGTCACGTCGGCCAGATGCTTCGCGATCTCGCCGCTCAACCGCACCCGCGGTCGGCCCCACATGTCGGTGACCACCTCGATATCGCGGTGAATGTCCTCCGGCAACACCGGCCGCTGGGCGAACCGCGACCCGGACCAGGCCTTGATCACCGCCTCCTTGGCCGCCCAGCGGGCCGCCAGGTGACGCGCCGCCGACGAACTCTTGTCGGAGGCGTCGCGGCGCTCACCCGGAGTGAAGGTCTCCGCGAACACTGTTCCCGGCTGGTCGACCTGCTCCGCGAAATCCGGAATGGAGACCAGGTCAATCCCGATTCCGACGATCCCCATGGGTCGCCAGGTTATCGGATGGGCCGACTCATCCCGCAGGGACCTGGTACACGTCACCGTCGCCCAACCTCGCGGCCGGATTCAGCAGCATCGACGCCTCCTGCCGCTTCTCCGGCGCGTCGTGGTCGAAGCGGCGGTCCGGCGGCCGCTGGTACATCGGCTCGCCGCCGGCGATGGCCGACGCCAGCCGGCGCTGACCGGCCAGCAGTCGGGCGTCGGCACGCCGCTGGTAGTCCGCGCGCTGCGCGGGCTCCAGCGAGGCGATGAACGCCTGCGGGTGCACCAGCGCGACCAGACCCGACACGTGGCCGAACCCGAGGCTGGTCAGCATCCCGGCCTTGAGCGGGAACTTGTCGCCGAGACGCAGCGTGTCGCGCAGCCAGACGAAGTGCGACGAACCGGCCAGCTCGTCGTCGACGCAGTCCAGGCTGCGGTTGGGCGGAATCACCCCGTCGCGCAGCATCTGGCACAGCCCCATCATCTGGAAGACCGCGGCACCGCCCTTGGCGTGACCGGTCAGGCTCTTCTGCGACACCACGAACAGCGGGGCGCCAGCCGAGCGACCCATCGAGTCGGCGAGCCGCTCGTGCAACTCGGTCTCGTTGGGGTCATTCGCCAGCGTCGACGTGTCGTGCTTGGAGATCACCGCGATGTCATCGGCGGTCACGCCCAGCTTGGCCAGCGCACGTGCCAGCGCCGAGTCCTTTCCGCCGCGGCCCGCGCCCAGCGCACCCAGGCCCGGCGCCGGGATCGAGGTGTGCACCCCGTCGCCGAAGGACTGCGCATAGGCCACCACTGCGAAAACCGGCAGCCCCATCGTGAGCGCCAGATCACCACGTGCCAACAGGATGGTGCCACCGCCCTGGGCCTCGACGAAGCCCAGCCGGCGTCGGTCGTTGGGCCGGGAGAACTTCGAGTCCTCGATACCGCGGCCGCGCATCATCGACGTGTCGGCGGTAGCGGCCATGTCGCCGAAGCCGATGATGGCCTCCAGCGTGAGGTCGTCCAGACCCCCGGCCACCACCAACTCGGCCTTGCCGAGCCGGATCTTGTCGACCCCCTCCTCGACCGACACCGCCGCGGTCGCGCAGGCGGCGACCGGGTGGATCATCGGCCCATAACTACCGACATAGGACTGAACCACATGCGCGGCAACAACATTCGGCAGCACTTCCTGCAGGATGTCGTTCGGCTTGTTACGGCCGAGCAGGTTTCCGTGGTACATGGTCTGCATCGACGTCATGCCGCCCATGCCGGTGCCCTGGGTGCTGGCCACCAGGCTCGGGTGCACGTAGCGCATCACTTCGGCCGGGCTGAACCCTGCCGACAGGAAGGCATCCACGGTCGTCACGATGTTCCACAGCGCCACCCGGTCGATCGAGGTGGCCATGTCCGGGCTGATGCCCCAGACCGTCGGGTCGAATCCGGTCGGGATCTGCGCCCCGACGGTGCGCGACAACTTGGTCTTGCGCGGCACCCGGACTTCGGTGCCGGCCTTGCGGGTGACCTGCCAGTCGCCCGAGTCGGGCACCGGACGCACCACCGTGTGCTCGGGATCGAACTCGGCGAAGGACCGGGCTTCGGCTTCCGACGACACCACGAAGGTGAAGTCCTTGTCCAGGAACACCGACACCAGCAGCGGCGAGGCGTGATCGGGGTCGATCGCGCCGTCGTCGACGAACTCGCGGATGCCGCAGCGTTCCACCACGGTGTCGTGGTAGCGCTCGACCAGCTCGGACTCGTCGACCAGGTCGCCGGATTGTGTGTCGTACCAACCCGGTTGGGGGTCGTCTTCCCAGCGGATCAGCCCGGTGGTCCAGGCCAGTTCGAGAACCCCGGCGGCCGACAGTTCGTTCTCGACCTCCATCTCGAAGCGGGTGCGCGACGATCCGTACGGACCTAGTTCGGCGCCGCCGACGATCACCACCAGGTCGGCCGGGTCGACGTCGAGGTCAGCCCAGTCCGGCGGCGGTGCCGGGGTGTATCCGCGCGGCGGCGACGGCAGCGCCGCGATGGTGCCCTCGGCCGCGGCGTCCTCGTCGGGTGGACCGGCTTCGGCGGTCATCTCCTCGCGGGCCTTCGCCGCGAGTTCGGCCATGTCGAGGTTGGCCTCGGCCAGGCCCCCGGTGAGGTCCGCCTTGATCGGCGAACTGGCTGCGGCGACTTTGGATTCCACATCGCACAGGCCGAGGAGCAGCCCGGCCATCTCCTCGGTCGAGTAGGTGGTGACACCGGCCTCCTCGACGGCGGTGACGATGGCGTCGTTGTGACCCATCAGCCCGGTGCCGCGGGTCCAGCCGATCAGCGCGTGCGCCAGGCTGACCCGTTCCGCCCACGACGTCTCGGCGTGCCAGCGGCTCACCACGGCGTCCAGCGCCGACTTGGCTTCGCCGTAGGCGCCATCCCCGCCGAACATTCCGCGGTTGGGCGAGCCCGGCAGCACCACGTGCAGCCGCGAGGCGATGTCACGCTCGGCGCCGATCTTCGACAGACCGCTGATGAGCCGTTGCACGGCCCACAGCAGCACCTTCATCTCCATCTCGGCGCGCGCACCGACCTCGGACAGGTCGCCGACGACCCGCGGTGCCGCGAACGGGAACAGCAGCGTCGGGGTCTGCGCGTCCTTGATGTGAATCGACTGCGGCCCAAGGCTTTCGCTCTGCTCGTTACCGATCCACTCGACCAGCGCGTCGATGTCGGAGTAGGACGCCATGTTGGCCGACACCACCCACAGCGCGGCGCCGTAGCGGGCGTTGTCGCGGTAGAGCGTGCGGTAGAACGCCAGCCGTTCGTCGTTGAGCTTGGAGGTGGTCGCGATGACGGTGCCACCGCCGTCGAGCAGCCGGGCCGCCACCGATGCGGCGATCGAGCCCTTGGAAGCGCCTGTCACGACCGCGATTTCGTTGCTGTAGGGGCCGGGGTCGGGGTTTTCGGCGCCGGCGGCGATCCGGCCGTACAGCGAGGCGTGGATCTGCTTGCCCGCGGCCAGCGACTTGCCCTGCCACCAGGTGGCCTGGGTGGCGACGACATGCCCGGCGCCCTCGAAGCGTTCGGACAGCCGCAGCCAGTCGGCATCGATGTCGCCCTCGTCGGTGAGCCACAGCTTGACCAGGTCCTCACGGGCGCTGGCCCAGCGGTCGTCGAACACGACGGCCTTCTTGCCGTCGAACGTCGGCGCCACCAAACGTGGCCAGTCCGCGCCCAATTCGGCGGTGACCAGGTCGATGAGCTCGGCGTCAGTGGCCGTCGGCGATGCGGTGACCGGGTCGTCCAGACCCAGCTGACCCAGCACCAGCCGGGCCGCCGAGGCCAGCACGCCGTCGCGACCGGTGATCTGGTCGGTGAACTCGCTCAGCGCGGCCGCGTCGACGGTCGCGCCGCCGCCACCACCCGCGGACGGTAGCGACACCGCGATCCCAGCCGCGCGGCCACCGCGGCCACCGCGCCGTCGATGACCTTGTCAACCGACGCCGGCGTCGGCCAGTGCGCCCTCGTGCAGGTGGCCCATGGCACCGCCACGGACGCTGGTGCCCTCGCGGGTGCCCAGCGCCACCTCGACGGTGACGTGCTTGGCCCAGCCCTCGCCCAGCTCCCAGGTCTTCGTCACCCGTTCGGCGATGGCCGCGGGCCGCTTGCCGGAGGGTCCGAGAACCGTGCGCAGCTGGTCGTTGATCGCGTCGGAAAGCACTGGGCCGAAAGGCTTGTAGGTGCGGGCCAGCTTGGTGACCTGCGCCCGCAGCCCGGCCAGGTCGGCCTCGGCGGCGCCGTCGATGGCACCGAGGTTCAGCTCGGAGCCGAGGTCGACCAGCAGCTGGTTGCGCCGCGACGACGCGCCGTCGGTGATGGACTCGATGGAGTCCAGCGGCTCGATCTGGTCGAGGCGCATCTTGGCCGAGATCGCGATCAGCGCCAGGGTGGCGTCAGCGGCGTCGAAGCGCGATGTCGTCGGGGCGTGGGCCACCCGAAGGCGCGGCCGGCGCCGGCGCCGGGGCGGCCGCCACGGCGCGCCGCGGTCGGCGTCTCGGCGGGGCTCGCCGAATCCACCTCGTCCTCCGGCTCCGGGTCGCTGTCGGTGGCGAACAGGACCGCGGCGTCGCGCTCGGCGTTGAGCACTTCCACTGTGCTGTGGGCATATTCGGGCAGCTTGAGGGTGTTGGTGGCCAGTCCCGCGACGGTCGGCGCGGTCTTCACGCCGATCTCGACGAACCGCTCCACACCCAGTCCACCTGCGGCCTCCTCGATGAACAGCAGGTCCTGGGTCTCGATCCAGCGCACCGGGCTGGCGAACTGCCATGCCAGCAGCTCGATCAACACCTTGCGGCCAGGTCGCGCGGCCGCTCGTTACGCCAGGTGTCGTAGTCGGCCAGGATCTCGTCGAGCGGCTCGGCGGGCACCAGATCCCGGATCTCCTGGATGAAGTCGCGATCCAGCGTGAACGGCCGGGGCACCAGGTTCGGGATGTAGCGCCCGATGATCACCTCGGGATCCTGGTCGCGGGGCATCAGGCGCTCGAGCGACCGCCGGAATTCGGCGCACCCCCACCCGCAGCACCCGCGAGTGGAACGGCACGTCGATGCCCGGTACGAGGATGAACGAGCGCTTGCCGCCGGTGATTTCGCGACGCCGCTCCACCTCTGCCTCGAGCGCCTCCAGACCGCGCACGGTGCCGGCGATCGCGTACTGCGAGCCGCGCAGGTTGAAGTTGACGATCTCCAGGAACTCACCGGTACTCTCGGCGATGTCCGCGACAAACTGGTTGACCTCGTCGTCGGGCAGGTCGATCTGGGACGGGCCGGATAGCCGCCAAGCGGTAGTTGGAGCGGCCCAACTCGTCGCGCGGGACGATGTCGTGCATCTTGGAACCGCGGTGGAACACGGCCTCCAGCAACGCATCCAGTGCGAATACGCCGCTGACGCAGGCCAGCGCGGTGTACTCACCGACCGAGTGGCCGCACGTGATCGCGGCTTCCACGAAGGCACCCTGCTCACGCATCTCGGCGACCTGCGCGGCCGCCACCGTGGCCATCGCCACCTGCGTGAACTGCGTCAGGAACAGCACACCGTCCGGGTGGTGGTAGTGCACACCGCTGGCGATGATGCTGGTCGGGTTGTCGCGAACCACGTGCAGCACCGAGAAACCCAGCGTGCCACGGGTGAACCGGTCGGCCTCGTCCCACACCTTGCGGGCAGCCTTGGACCGGGCCCGGACATCCATGCCCATGCCCTTGTGCTGGATGCCCTGGCCGGGGAACGCGTAGACCGTCTTCGGCGCGGCCAGCCGTGCGGTCGCCGACATCACCAGATCTGATCCGATGCGGGCGGCAACCTCCAAAACCTCTGCACCCTGGTCGATCCCGACACGGTCAACCCGGAAGTCCACCTCGTCGCCGGGGCGCACCATGCCCATGAACCGGGCGGTCCAGCCGATCAGCCGGCCGGCGGCCGGGCCTGCCCGTCGGTGGCGGTCACCGCGTGCTGCGCGGCGGCAGACAGCCACATGCCGTGCACGATCGGCGACTCCAGACCCGCCAGCAGAGCGGCGGCCTTGTCGGTGTGGATGGGGTTGTGGTCCCCGGACACCTCGGCGAACGGGCGCATGTCGACCGGGGCCCCGATCGTCACGTCGCGGCGGCGGCGGCGCGGGGTATCGGTGGCGTTCTCGGAGACCGCGCCGCCGGCGCGGGCGGGGTCGGTGAGTTCGGCGGGGCCGGTGCGGCCGAGGATCGCGAACCGCTCCTCGAGGGTGGCGACGACGACGCCGTCGCTTCCGGTGACGGTGACCGTGACCGGCACGACACGGCCCATGTCGGTGTCCGTGGCCTCCAAAGCCGTTGCGGCAATGGTCAATTGGGCCGGGACGTTGGGCAGCTGGCTCGGCCAACGGACGGCGTGGTCCAGGTGCACCAGGCTGAGCAGGCCTTCCACCACGGGTACACCGGCGTCGGTCACCGCCGCGCCGATGGCTGCGAAAACCGCGGGCCAGCAATGTCCGACGAGCGCGTCGGGCACGGTGGTGAGGCTGGGCGCCAGTGGCTCGCCGAAGGTGGCCGTCACACCGGTGTGATCGGCGACCCGTTCGGGGTCCCAGTCCACCGTCACGGTGGCCGTGCCGTCGGCACCTCGGGCAGCGACTCCGGTCCGTCGGCACCGGCCGCGATGGCCAGCACGGAGCGCATTGCGGCGGTGGCGTCTTCGGTGGACACCACCGGGATGCCGCCGTCGACGGTGTTGGCGGGCAGGGTGAATCGAATGTCGATCCAGGTGCCCGACACCGGCACGCTGAGGGTGACACTCGCGCCGTCGGGCTCAACCTGCAGCCTGGCACCGGTGGATGTGTGTGTGGCAGTGCGGTTTTCGTGTACCTGCCAGTCGCCGGGCTCGGCGATCCGGTGCACCGGGTTGATGGTGGTGCGGCCCGCCCACAGCGACGTCGGGCGCATCGAGCACCACGGCCAACGGTCCGCGGATGTCGGCGCGGACCGAGCGGCGCGAGGTGACATCCTGTGGTTCGGCGCCTATGCCAGCGCCTCGAGCACTTCATTTATCGCGGCCTGCTCGAAGCGGTCCAGCAGTTCGCCGACGGGTTCGTCCATCCGCGTGATACCGGCGACCGCCGCGGGGCCGGGGATGATGCACACCTGGTCGGCGGTCGTAGCGGGCGTCGTGCGCCTGCCACAGCGAGTCGCTGCGCCACCAGCGCCGGACGTCCTTGTCGATGACCGGCACGAAGTTCACCGGCTTGCCCAGGGTCTTGCACAACGTGACGAAGAACGGCACATCTGCGGGATGCAGTTGTACGGTCTCCGCGTCCGGGTAGTGCGCAACAAGGGTGGCGATGGCCTGCTCGGGGTGCTCCAGCAGCTCGCCGTCGCCAAAGAAGCGACTCGATCGGGCCGAAATCCTGTGGGTGCAAGCGGGCTTCGGCGCGCTTCAGCATCTCTTCGAACCGGTCGCGCCAGGTGTCGGCCAGCCAGGGGCTGCCCGGCGCGGCGGTGTCGGCGGTCGAATTGCCTTCTCCGATGGCCAGTTCGACGTAGCGCCGCAGCCATTGCAGGTAGGTCATCTCCGCGACGTCGCCGAAGTATGGCTTGGCGGTCTTGGCCATCGCGGCGATGATCTCGTCGCGACGCTCCGCAACCGCGTCCGCATCGCCGGCCACCTCGTCGAGCAGCTGCCCGCAGCGCGAGGCGCTGTTGTCGATCTCGTGGATGTCGGCGCCGAGCTGGCTGCGGCTGGAAGCCATGCCGCCCTGGGCTTTTCCGGCGCTGATCCACTGATCAGTGCCACCGGTTTCGACCAGCATCTTCTTGACCGAGGGCGATGTGGTGGACTCCAGCGTCGCCATCGCAGCGGTGCCGACCAGGATGCCGTCGATCGGCATCAACGGGAAGCCGTAGTCCTGCGCCCAGCGACCGGACAGGTATTCCGCGGCCCGCTCCGGGGTGCCGATGCCGCCGCCGACGCAGACGGTGATGTTGGCGCGCGAACGCAGCTCCGAGTACGTCGCCAGCAGCAGGTCGTCCAGGTCCTCCCAGGAGTGGTGGCCACCGGCGCGGCCCCCCTCGACGTGCATGATCACCGGCCGGGTGGGCACTTCGGTGGCGATGCGGATCACTGAGCGGATCTGCTCGATGGTTCCCGGTTTGAAGACGACATGGCTGATGCCGATGTCGTTGAGTTCCTCGATCAGCTCGACGGCTTCCTCGAGTTCGGGAATGCCGGCGCTGACCACGACGCCGTCGATGGCGGCGCCGGACTGGCGGGCCTTCTGCACCAGTCGCTTGCCGCCCAACTGCAGCTTCCACAGGTAGGGGTCCAGGAACAGCGCATTGAACTGATAGGTGCGGCCGGGCTCGAGCAGCCCGGACAGCTCCGCGACGCGGTCGGCGAAGATCTCTTCGGTGACCTGGCCGCCGCCGGCGAGCTCGGCCCAGTGCCCGGCGTTGGCCGCCGCGGCGACGATCTTGGCGTCGACCGTGGTCGGGCGTCATGCCGGCCAGCAGGATCGGCGACCGGCCGGTGAGCCGGGTGAACTTGGTAGACAGCTTGACCCTGCCGTCGGGCAGGCGCGACGACGGTCGGCGCGTAGCTCGACCAGGCGCGGGCCACCTCCGGTGTGGCGCCGACGGTGAACAGGTTGCGCTGGCCGCCGCGGGTGGCCGCGGGCACGATGCCGATGCCCAGACCGCGGATCACCGGCGCGGTCAGCCGGGTGAGGATGTCACCCGGGACCCAGGTCGAGAATCCAGCGCGCGCCGGCGTCGTTGCACCCGGGTGATCTCGTCGACCCAGTCGACCTTGCGGACCAGGATGGCGTCGGCCAGCTCGCGGGCGAGCGCGACATCCAGGCCCACCTTCTCCGCCCAACGGCCGACGATGTCGATGCCGTCGGACAGCCGCGGAGTGTGGAAGCCGACCTCGACCTTGACCGGATCGAAGACCGGCGCGAAGACGTCGCCACCGCGCACCTTGTTCTTGCGCTCGGCTTCTTCCTTCTCCGAGATCTGCTGGCAGTACAGCTCGAAGCGAGACAGTTGCTCGGGGGTTCCGGTGATGACCACCGAACGCCGGCCGTTGCGGATGGACAACACCGGCGGGAGCACCGTGCGGACGTCCTGGGCGAACTCGTCGAGCAACTGGCTGATGCGCTCCGGGTCGGCATTGGTGACCGACACCATCGGCGGACGGTCGCCGAGAACAGATATGCCGCGCCGGCGGGCCACCAGGGTTCCGGCGGCCCCGATCAACTGGCCCAGCGCCAACAACTCAACGTCGCGGGCGCCGCCGGCCTTGAGCGCTTCGACGGCCAGCACGCCCGCCGAGTGTCCGGCCAGGGCTACCGGCGGAGTCTCGATCAGGTCCATACCCTGACGAGCCAGTGCGCGGATAGCCGCGATCTGGGTGAGCAGCACGCCTGGTATCGACACCGCTGCCGACGTCAGGTGCTTGTCCGACGGAACCGTGTCCTCGGCCGCCAGCGCACGTACCCACTGCAGCGGCTCGAAGCCGATCGGACGCACCACGACCAGTTCTTTGGCGACCGGCTCGAGCAGCAGCGCCACCTCGCCGACCAGCTCCGCGAGTTCGGATTCGATGCCGGCCCCGGATACCAGTTCCTCCAGCGTCTCCAACCAGGCGCCGCCCTGGCCGCCGAACGCCACCGCGTACGGTTCACCGCCGTCAGACGATCGACCAGCGCAGTGGGTACCGTGCGGTCCACTGGCGTCGCGGTCCGCTGAGAGCCTGTCGTGCTCGTGGATCGTCACTTTCAAATCTCCCTGTATGCGTCTGTGTTCGCGTGTCTGCGTCTGTCACGTTTCGGTTCGATCGGCCGGATCCGCGCTGTCCCCTGCTGAAGGGCCCCGTCGAATTCCGGGCGATTCCACACCGAATCGCAGCCGATAGTCGTCTGACCGGTGCTTTGTCGGCGCCTGATCCCTCGACTGGGCCGGCGCCATCAACCTGCTCGGACCCATAAGAGTGTCATAAGGATCTGTATAAATTCTTGGCGTCGGAAGGTTACTGCCGAGTTCTACGCGCGGGTAACCGTGTCGCGGGTAACACCGGCTCAAACCGCCAGTGCGGGCCTCGAACAAACGTCCTGCATGCAGGTGGTTACGGTCGAGTAGCTATAACAGTGCTGTTCAAAGCAGCATTGTTACCAAATCGTTATGTCAAAAAATTCTCGTTGGGTCGGCCGCCCTTCGTGTGGCGCGCCGAGCACTCGCGGATATTCACCGCGGTTAGCCGACGGTCCGCTACTGAGCGAACGAGTGTTTGCTGGAAGGTTGTCACAGTTTAGGAACCGCAGCATCAGGCCCACTGGCCGAACTGCGGCTTGAGAATTTCGTTGATGTCGACGCCGACGCCGCCTACCGTGCGTTTGTCGATCTCGACCTGATGCAGATGCGCCGCAGGGTGGGTGTACCCCTTGGGCGAGCCCCAGTTGTGCTGCCAGAAATAGGCACCCAAACCGTCGTGCACCGCCCAGTCAATCGTTTTCGAGTTGGCGTATACGCCCGTGCGCTGGTGCCCGATCACCGACTCCCACGACCGCAGATACGGAACGATCTGGTTTTTGTATTGCTCGAGCGACGGGTCGTCATCGATCGACGCGTAGATCGGGGCACCGGCGGGACCTCCGGCGGCGGCGTGCAATTCCGCGCCGCGCTTGGCGTGCTGCATGCCGGCTGCGCCGCCACCCAGCCAGTCGGAGGTGTCTGCCTTTGCCGAACTGGTAGCAGGAGACGATCTTGAGGCCACCTCCGTGCAGGTCGCGGGCCTCAGCGAGTTGAATCGGCTTTCCCAGCATCCAATTGCCGCCCGGCCGGCGGTCCGATACATACCGGATCGCCCCGACGGCGCCCGCGGCCCTGATCGGCTGGCCGGGATGACGCCGGCCGCATAGTCCAGCAAGGTGCCGAGCGAAGCCAACGCCGGCGCGGCACCAAATGACGCCGCCGCGACACCGAGGCCCAGCAGGCCCGGGGTAGCGGCAGCGAGTTTGAGCACGTCACGTCGCGACACCGACACATGCCACAGGGTACGCAAAAACCTCATCTGACCCGGGGACCTCAACAGTCACATGTGCATCACTTTGTCGCAACATCGACCGGCTGCGCGCCCTCGTCGAAAGGCATCCCGCGCTGCTCCGGTACGTCGGGTCTCAGTGAGGGTCAATTTCCTTGTCAATATAAAGTTAGTAAAGTTAACGCGAAGGCAACCGCTACACCGGGGGTTCGGGATGCAACACGACCAGCTCATCGACCTCACCCGCCGTGCCCTGAAACTGGCGCGCGACAAGACAACTGACCTCGCGCCTGCCCAGCACCTGATCGAGGCGCGCGAGTACACCTCGACCGAACGGCACGAGCGCGACCGCGCCATGGTGATGGCCAGCCCACAACTTGTCGGCTACGTTTCCGAACTGCCCCGGCCGGGTGCGTACTGCACGAAGACGGTGATGGGCCGATCCATCCTGCTGACCAGGACTGCCGATGGCTCGGTAAAAGCCTTCGACAATGTCTGTCTGCACCGGCAGGCGCAGGTGGCATCGGGATGTGGCGTGGCCAAGCGGTTCACCTGCCCGTACCACGCCTGGACCTACGACAACACCGGCCGCCTGTTCGCGGTGCCGGGCCGCGAAGGCTTCCCCGATGTGACGCCGAAGTCCGACGGGTTGACCGAGCTTCCCGCCACCGAGTTCGCCGGATTCCTTTGGGTTGGCTTGGATCCCTCGAAAAGCGCGGCAAATTTGGATGTGGCCGCGCACCTGGGGCCGCTGGCCGAGGAACTCGACTCGTGGGGCATCGGCCGATGGTCACCACTGGGCGAGAAAGTGCTCGACTCCCCCATCAACTGGAAGCTGGCCATCGACACCTTCGCCGAGAACTATCACTTCGCGACCGTGCACGAGCAGACGTTCGCGACCATCGCCCGCAGCAACTGCACGGTATTCGACGCCTATGGACCGCATCACCGGTTGATCTTCCCGCTCAACACCATCCTGGATCTCGATGAAACGTCCGAGGACCAGTGGGTTCCGTTGAACAACCTGGTCGTCATCTACGCGCTGTTCCCCAACATCGTGATCTCGGTGACGATTGCCAACGGCGAGTTGTTCCGCGTCTACCCCGGCGACCGGCCGGGCCGATCCATCACCGTTCACCAGAACTCGACCCCGCTGGACATGTCCGACGAATCCATGGCCGCGGGCGCTCAAGCCGTCTTCGAGTACGCCCACGCCACCGTGCGCGACGAAGACTACCGGCTGGTGGAGGGACTGCAAGCCAATCTGGAATCCGGTGCTCGCCAACGACTTACCTTCGGGCGCAATGAACCTGGGCTGCAGCACCGCCATACCGCCTGGGAACGCGCGCTCGACGCGGCGGCCTCAGTTTCCTGACAACGCCGTGCTGAGATCGTCGAGAATGGTTGCGATCGGTTGCTGCCGGCCGGTGCGCAATGTGGCCACCAGCGCCAGGGCCTCGTCACGGCGGCCGGACGCCAGCAACGACGTCAATTGATCCACCGCCCCCTGCAGTTGCGGGTCGGCGGGATCGGCGGCGGCCAGTACGTCCACCAGCTCCCAGTCGCGGTACATCGCCAGCGAACGCTCGTTGAACGCGAAGCCGGTCACCGGCTCACCCGCCAGCGTTCCGCGATAACGGTACGGCCCTTCCATGTATTCGATCGGCAGCCCGTGCGCCGGGGCAGCCACCAGCGGTTCCCCGACGATATCCAATTCTATTGCCGCACAGATGATCCGATGTCGATCCGGCATATACCTGGCCTTTGCCGGCGGCCGGATAAGGGTTCGGATCGCATCCGGCCAGCGGACGTAGCTGGTGATCGTGACTTCGAAGTCCTCGGCGCACTGCGGCGGCCGCGAGTCGGGATAGCTCGTCGTGATACCGGTAAAGGGTTGCAGCGCATTGCCTTCGGTGCGCAGGAACTGCCGCCAGATGCTCATGTCCACGCCGTTGTCGAAATTGATGGTGCGCCATTCGTGCGATCTGGTGCGCGGGGGCTCGCCGGTTCCGCCGCCCGGATACTTCGGGAACCACTGGCGGTCGACGTGCCCGGCCGTACCGTGGACCTGCTCGTGCGCCTCGCCCCAGCGCAGGGTGCCGGTCATGGCCATGCCCGTCTGGAAGTACGAGTAGGTGTCGTCCTGGCCGAAGCAGGCGATCTTGCCGTTATAGGTCGAGGCCCCCAACGGTGTCGGGGCCCGGGTCGGCGTGACGGTCAGGTCCAGCTGCATGGCCTGGCCGGCCTGATCGGTGCCCACCAGGCTGACCTCATAGGTGTAGGGCCGCAATGCGCCGTCCGCGTCACGCAGGGCGGTCCACCGGGCGGTGCCGGTACCGGTGTCATATGCCACGTCGAGATGCCCGACCACGCTGGACAATTTCGGCTTGGCGCCCGGTTCCGCACTGGCCGGCGGCATGTCGTAATCGGTGTAAGTGCCGTACTCGCCGGTGTCGAGATCAAACAACGCCAGCGTGTAGAAATCGGCGACGATGCTGCCGCCCGGCCGGTTCCTGTTGAAGATGGTCAGGAAGGCAAACGACCGATCGAGCGACGCGAGTCTCGCCGGCGATGAACCAGGTGTCGGACTCCTGGTCGGGGTGTTGACCTTCCGCCGCGGGAAAATCCAGCTGGCTGTCGCCGGGCACCAATTCGAACGGGTAGCTACGCCAGTCGCTGGTCACGTCACGCCTCGCCTTGAGGGGAAATCCCGCTTTTTTGCTATGTTAGCATCAATAGCGAAATTACCGTCGCCTGCCTGAGGTGGTTGCCCGATGACGGCGAATCTCCGTTCCTATGACGAACTGTTCATCGGCGGCCGGTGGCGCAAACCCGCCACCGCGGAGCGTCTCTCGGTCATCTCCCCGCATACCCAGGAGCCGATCGCCGACGTCCCCGCCGGGTGTCCCGACGATGTCGACGCCGCCGTCACAGCCGCCCGTCAGGCATTCGACCACGGCCCGTGGCCGCGGTTACAACCGCAGGAGCGGATGCGCAAGATCGAGGAGCTGGCCACGATTTACGGGCGGCATATCGATGAGATGGCCGACCTGATCACCGCGCAGATGGGGTCGCCACGCAGTTTCAGCCGGCTTGGTCAAGCGGCCGGGGCAGCCTCGATGATCCATCTGGCACTCGCGTCGGCCCGCGACTTCCCCTGGGTGGAGCGCCGTAAGGGCGTGCTGGGCGAGGCACACCTGCGCCGGGCGCCGGTCGGTGTGGTCGGGGCGATCGTGCCGTGGAACGTGCCGCAATGCCTGATCATGCCGAAACTGATCCCCGCTCTCATCGCCGGCTGCACCGTGATCATCAAGCCGGCTCCCGAAACCCCTTTGGACGCTTTATGGTTGGCCGAGATGATCGAGCAGCTCGAGCTGCCGGAAGGCGTCGTGTCCGTTGTCACCGGCGGCCCCGATGTGGGCGAAGCACTGGTCCGCCATCCTGGCGTGGACAAGGTCGCATTCACCGGATCCAGCGCCACCGGGCGGCGTATCGCGGCGCTGTGCGGCGAGCAGTTGAAGCGGGTGAGTCTGGAGCTCGGCGGCAAGTCGGCGGCCATCGTCCTCGACGACGCCGACATCGGCAAAACGGTGGCCGGATTGAAAACGGCCGGGCTGATGAACAACGGCCAGGCCTGTGTCGCGCAGACCCGCATCCTGGTCAGCCGACACCGTCATGACGAACTCGTCGACGCACTGGCCGACATGATGTCAAGCCTCAATGTCGGCGATCCCACCGATGACAAGACCGACATCGGACCCCTTGTCGCGCAACGCCAACAGCGGCGGGTGCAGGACTATATCCGCTCCGGGCAACAGCAGGGCGCACGCCTGGTGGTCGGCGGTGAGGACGCTCCGGCGCCGCGCGGCTGGTACGTGCGCCCGACACTGTTCACTGAGGCCACCAACGACATGCGGATCGCCCGCGAGGAGATATTCGGCCCCGTCCTGACCGTGCTGAGGTACACCGACGAGGACGACGCCATCCGGATCGCCAACGACAGCGAGTACGGTCTGGCCGGCTCGGTGTGGACCGCCGACACGGGGCACGGCCTGGACATCGTCGGCGCGGGTGCGGACCGGCACCTACGGCATCAACATGTACATGCTCGACATCAGTACCCCGTTCGGCGGCTTCAAGCACTCGGGCATCGGCCGCGAGTTCGGGCCGGAGGGCCTGGACGAATACGTGGAGTTGCAGTCGGTGGCATGCAACGGAAAGTTGCCGCCGCTCAAAGCGGTTGGGGGAGCTGCAGAGTGATCTCCACCGGGCAGCAGAGCACATCATGCTGGTTGCGCACCTCGATCTGCAGGTCGACGAGGTAGCGCGGGGGGTTCACCGTGGTGTCGCAGCGTTTGGCCACCGCCCGCCCGCGACCGATCATGGTGTCGCCGGCGTAGATCGAGCCCGCCAGTCGCATCGAGCGTCGCACCACGCGACTGCTCGGGCCGGCCCAGTCGGTGGCGATCCGGTCGGCGAAACCGGCCAGGTGCATGGTGTTGACGAAAATGGTCGGGTTGCCTTGGCGTTGGGCGTAGGCCGGGTCGAAGTGGCCGGGGAAGTAGTCCCAGGTGGCCCCGGCGTTCTCGATCACGCGCTGGTAGGTGATGTCGTCGACGGCGTCGGGTAGGTCGGTGGGAATGCTGATCGCGTTCCAGTCCAGTTCACTCACGGGCAGGCTCGGGGGTGAAGCGGAACAGGGTGTTGCGGGAGGTGGCGACGACGGCGCCGTCCTGGCGGCGATAGGTCTCCAGCGTTTCGACGAAATGGCCCACGCCGAGCCGGGTCCGTTTCTCCGGCGACACCGACACCAACTCCTCCACGGCGGTGAGCCGATCGCCTTCCAGGATCGGGTGCAGAAACTCAACGTCGTTGGCGGCGTTGATGAATGTGGTGCCTGGCAAGGGAACCCGCAGGGCAAGGGAAGCGGTCGGCCGGCCCGCTCCTTCTTTCTGGAAGGGCTGCCAGGGTGGCGGAATCAGCCAGCCCATCAACAACGCCGGCGGTGCCAGCAGGCCGCCCCATCGCTCGCGGGCGAACTCGGAATCCCAATACGAACGGTTGTCGTCGCGGACCATCGCGGCGAACAACTGGATACGCGCACCGCTGATCGGCGTTGCCGCAGTGCGGGGTTCACCCGCCGCGCCAACCATCGCCAAGGCGTCTTCGTAGGTGCCGAAGACCAGCTGGTAACTCAGCTCCACGGCAGCACTCACATGACGAGGTGGCGGCTCGGCACCGAATCCCAGACGAGCTCACGGGACGTGAAATACCAGCCGCCGCGCTCGTAGACCAGCTGATCACGGTAGGTGCCGGTGGCCTGCAGGGTGGTGTCGTTGTGCATGGCGGCGAAAAGTATTGCCACACAGCGTTGTGTCGCTTGCACGCCGTCGACGTGGATTTCATGATCAACGCTGACCAGCCGCTGCCCGTCGCCACCATCGAAGGCCGACCACAGGTCGGTGAACGACTCACCGCTACGGATGTAGCGAGCACCGGAATGGCGGAAGGTGCCAATCCAGGCGTCACGGTCACCGTCGGAGTACGCCCGGTTGTGTCGCGCGGTCAGATCCAGGATGCTCGCGCGACCGGTCGCGGCCTGCAGCATCTGCTGTTCCTGATAGGTCATCGTCATCGTTGCTCTCCAAGCTGCCGAAACTTCCCTGACACTAGCGACTCACTGCATATCCGTGGCGTTCACGATCCCATGCGCCCGTCGCCAACCCCCGGGTTCGCAACAAGTCTTTGCGTATCCGCCCGATAACGTTCTTGGGAAGTTCATCGACCGTTTCGACGTATCGGGGCACACAGAAGTAGGGCATCCGGGCGGCGCAGAAATCGAGCAGTTCCGCGCAATCCATTGCGGCGCCTGGTCGTAACGTCACGACCAACAGGATGTCGTCTTCACCGAGGTCACTGGGCACGGCGACCGCGGCGGCTTCGGCCACCGCCGGATGAGTCATCACCACCGCCTCCACTTCCACCGACGAGACATTCTCACCGCGCCGGCGCAGCGAGTCCTTGACCCGGTCCACGTACGTCAGGTTTCCGATCGCTGTCCAGCTTGCCCAGGTCCCCGGTGTGGAACCACTCCGGATGCGGGTCCACCTGCCGGCCCGGGCCGTCACCCGCACGCACGTAACCGTGACTCATCACGTGGTCGAACCTGGGGCGACAGGTGATCTCACCGACCGATCCGGCCGGTGACTCGGCGCCGGCGGTGTCCACGATGCGCACCTCGAAGTTCGGGTTGATCCGGCCCGAGGTGCCGGGAACGCCGTCGTAGGCGACGCCGTTGACCGCCAGCGGAAAAGCTTCCGTCATGCCGTACATGGTGACAACGGCGCAGTCGTAACGCTTTTCGATCAGCCGGTAGGAGGTCTGCGTCGATGGGGGCGGCCGAGATGAACCGCAACGGTAGTTGTGCGTCACGCGGATCCGCCGGCAGGTTCTGCAGCATCGACACCATCGCACCCGCGCCCACGAAGCCGACGGCGCCGTGCGCCCGCACGTCGTCCCATACCTCGTCGGGGTGAAAAGCACCGGCCAGCACCGTTGTTCCGCCGACCAGCATCGGCGCCAGCACGCTGGGCGCCGCGCTGAGGTGGAACAGCGGCATCGCGGTCCACAGCACCTCCCCCGCCGCGAACTCCCAGGCGGCCACCGCGGTAGCCGCGACGGTGAAAAGGTAGTGCCAGGATGTGGCGACCGCTTTCGACGGTCCGGTGGTGCCCGAGGTGAAGAACAGCGCCCCTGTTTCGGCCCCGCCAACCGCTGGCACTGTGACGTCTCGACTCAGCGCCTCGACAACCGAATCATCCTGCACCACAATGGTTCTCACGTCGGCGATCTCATCGACACGATTCCGGCGCTCAGCATCAGTGACAACCAGCCCGGCCCGCGCCAGCGCGATGTTGTGCAGCAGGAAGTCGCCCTTGTTGGCTGCGTTCACCGCGGCGCTCACCGCACCGATCCGGGCCGCCCCGAGCCAGAAGTAGATCCATTCCGGGCAGGTGGCGGTGAACAGAGCAACGCAGTCACCCGGACCAATGCCGTTCTCTAACAACAGATTCGCCGCTGCGCAGGAGCGTTGCCGCATCTGTTCGAAGGTGATGTCAATCCCGGCTACCGACATCATCACCCGGTCCGGGTACTGCTCGGCGCGGCGATCCAGTACCGCCGGCACGGTGAAGCTGTCGACCCCGAAATCGGCGGGCCCCGGGGGTCCCATCAGGCTTCGGCAGCCGCCGGGTCCGGCTCGCCGTCGGCGGTGTAGCCGAAGTCGTCGGGCGACGGCTGTTTACCCGGGTAGAAGCGGTGTGCCCAGCGCCGCAGTGCGGCGTAGTCGTGCGCCTCTTCCGGCGCCAGGTTCGGCTTCTCCAGGTATTTCATGTTCTCCCAGGTGAAGAAGTCCTGCTTGATGACTTCTTGCTGCAGTGCCAGGAACTTGGCCGCGCGACCGGTCGGCGCATCGCCGCTGTCTCCGGGCTCGCGGATGGAGGCCTGGGTATAGAAGTAGTCGGTGTAGTCCTCGTCGACGGGGGTCTGCCCGGTGACCTGGCAGGTGGCCACCAGGTCGCTCGGGAACCGGACGACGCCCAGTCCCAGCGAGTAGTTGTCGTAGATGATCTTGGCGTCCACCGGACCGTTCGGCGTCAACCAGGTTTTGGCCCGGCCGCCGCCGAAGTGGGCGTTGACGGTGGCGTGCAGGTGATAGCCGGACACCTCGAACGAGGCGGTGTTGGCGGGGTTGGCCGCCTTGTGCACGTACTGGACGTGGTACGGGTCCGCCGCGTTTTCGATAATCATCTGCGCGTGCACCTTGACCCGGTTGACCATCCGGGTGTGCGGGTGCAGCGGGTAGTACTCGTCGGTCTCCAGTTCCGGTAGCACCGGCGGCTGCCAGTACGGCGCACGGCCGTGCCGCTCGTGCCAGACCAGGATGAAGCCGTACCACTCGGTGGCCGGGTAAGTACGGATGCGAACGTTGTTCTTGCACCCGATCTTGCTGTACGGGATCAGCGCATTGGTGCCGTCGCCGCGCCACTGCCAGCCGTGCCACGGACAGACGAGGTGTTCGCCCTCCACCGTGCCCCCGACGCCCATGTTGGCGCCGAGGTGCTGACAGTACGCGTCCAGTACGTGCACTTTCCCTTTTAGCCGGATTTGGTGCGGAACAGCACCAGCTCTTCACCGAAGTAGTGCACCCTTTTGACCTCGCCGGCAGCAAGGTCGGAGGCGAAGCCGACGATGAACCAGCCCGTCGGGAAGCGGTAGGTGGACAGCGCGATCCCGGACGGCCCGAACTCCTGTTCCGAAGGATCTCCGGCCGATGCCGGATCCAGGTCTGTGAAAGTTTCCGTCACGAGTTCTCCGTTTCCCACGCGGCTGCGCGGCGATGGGGCCGCCCACGCTTCACCGCGGTTCGACGACCATGTCTATTTTTACTATCTTAGACATTGAACGTCAACGCGGCTCCGGCAGGCTGAGCCGGCACCTGTGTGTTTCCACCCGAATCGGCCTAGACCGCTGCGTTCACCGAGAGCGAATTCTTCTGGGCCGGTGACGATTCAGGCGCTTGCGGGCCGACGACTTGTCGGTGCCCACCCCGAAAAACCCCTGGCGCCCGAGGCTGACGAACCATAGCTGGATTCACGCCTGCTGGGGATCGCCGTCACTCGGTGATACGCAGGGCGGCCCGCGGGCACTGTTCCACTGCCGCACGGACGTCGATCTCGCGGTCCGCCGGTACCGGGCCGTCGGCGATCTGCACCACGTCCTCATCCCCCAGCTCAAAGATGTCCGCGGCGATGGATTCACAGAAACCGTTGGCCTCGCACATGTCCGGGTCGACGATCACCCGCATCGGATGCCCCTTCCTTCTCAGAGCCCCACTGGTCGGGTCCCGATCACCCCGCTGGCGGCAAGGTGCGCGAGTTCCTGCTCAGTCAGCCCACACTGATCGCGCAATACGTCTTCATTGTGCTCGCCCAAAGTCGGTGGCGGGCGCAAAAGCCATTGCCGCTGCCCGGCCAGCAGCGCGAACGGCGGCGTGGGATACAGGCCGGGACCGGTCCGCGGGTGGTCCAGCGACTCGAAAAAACCTCGTGCGCGCAATTGGGCGTTCTCGGTGACCAACGACGGGGAACCGACGGGTGCAACCGGAACACCGGCCGCCGCCAGCAGTTCCACCGTCGAATCGAGCGACTGTCCGGCGAACCAGTCCTGCAACCCGAGGTCGATCTCGTCGGCCCGCTCGCGCCGCCCGGCCACGGTCGACAGTCCGTCATCAGTCCAGCGGGGTCTACCCATCAGTTCCACCAGCGACGCCCACTGACGGTCATCACACACGCTGACCGCTATCCAGTCGTCGGACCCCGCGCAGCGGTAAATGTTCTGCAGGGCCCCGCCTTGACCACGATTTCCCCGCCGGCTCAACGTCTTACCGAACACCTCGGCCTCGATCGGCTGTATCGCGGTGGTGTTCAGCACGGTCTCCAGCATCGGCAACTCCACCTGCTGGCCGGTTCCGGTGCGCTCGGCGAAATGCAGCGCGGCCAGTACCGCGAACGCCGCGTGCACGCCGGCCAGCGGGTCACAGGCCCCACGCGGGGTCACCGGCGGCGTTTCGGGCAATCCGGTGACCCAGGTCAGCCCGCCGATCTGCTCCATGGTCGGGGCGAATCCGACCCGCTCGCGCCATGGTCCGGCCAGTCCGAAGGCCGGCATCCTGGTGACGACCAGGTTGGGGTTGATCTTCAGCAGCACGTCGGCGGTGAGCCCGAAATGGTCCATCACCCGTGGCGAGAAGTTCTCGATCACCACGTCGGCTCCGGCGACCAAGGTCCGGAACAGTCCGCGGCCCTCCTCGCTGCCCAAATCCAGTGTGACGGAACGCTTGTTGGTGTTCATCGCATGGAACACCCAGCCGTATTCCCACCAGTCGTCCACGTCAGTGCGCATGCCGCCCGAATAACGGATGCCGTCGGGGCGCTGAATCGACTCAATCTTCACCACGTCGGCACCGAACGCCGCGAGCAGGTGGGTGGCGGCCGGTCCGGCCCAGAAGGCGGTCAGGTCAACGATGCGCACACCCTGCAGCGGCAGCTCGGCATCCGTCGTGGGATCCTCGGATTCGCGTATTTGCCAAGGTGATTCGTCATTGGCGGTGCCGGGGGCGGGCGCATCGCGCAGCGGCGCGGGCCGGCATTCCGTCATCAGCCACGGCGGGCGGGGCTGGTGAAATCCGGCGGGGTTGCCGACGAATACCCCGCGTTCGGCCATGTACTCCATGTCGCGGATGGTGGCGCCGTTGCCCAGGGCCGCGATCGGCAGCCGGAAGAGCTGACCCAGCTCGACGATCTCGGCGACGGTCCGCTCGGCCATCCACGGCCCGATCGACTCATAGATGAAGTCGCGGTACTCCCATCGGCCGATCTGGAAGCGTAGTTGCGGAATCTCCTCGAACTGTGGGCATTCGACCATCGCCGCGAAGTCCAGCCACTGCTGCCCGGTGACCATCGTGATGCCGACGTAGCCGTCTTTGGCCGGCACGATCGACGGCACTTCCAGGGTGCGGCGGACCGGCGGGACGCGCAGCAGTTGGGAATGCAGCCATTCGCTGCTCTGCATCGCGGTGATCGCCTCGAGCATGGACAAGTCCAGATGCTCGCCCGGACCACCTCGCTGCACGCGGCGGCGCACGGCAAGCGCGCCGAACGCCCCGTAGACACCGCCCATGTACTCCCCGAGGTCACCGCCGATCGAGATCGGGGGCCCGGCCGGATCGCCGCGAAAGCCGGTGCAGCCCGACCAGGCTTGCAGGGTGAACTCGGTCGCGGCGCGGTCGGCGAACGGACCGGTCCAGCCGAAGTCGGAGATGGTGACCACAACCGCCCGGGGCGACTCGGCCAGCAACCGTTGCGGATCGATGCCCAGGCCCGAGGCGCGCGAGGGCGCTACGGCCACGATCACCACGTCGGCCCCGGCCAGTTCGGCCTGAAATCGCTGCGATTCCGGCGACACGCTCAGGCTGCTCTTACCGGCATTGAGGTAGCAGAACAACGGCGAGGCCTGACCATTCGGGCCCTCGGCACCGGCGAACACGTCGCCGAATAGCCGCGCAACGGATCCCCTTGTGGCGGCTCCACTTTGCGGACCTGCGCGCCGGCGTCCACCAACAGCTTCCCGCAGTAGCTGCCGGCCAAGCGGTCGCTGATCTCGACGACCCGAAGCTCTTCCAGGGGCGTCGGCCGGCGATCGGCCCGGTGACTCACGCGGCTATTTATACCATTACTGCTAAAATAGCTAAGCCAGTCGAGTTCGCGGCCAGCCACCGTGCGCTCTCTCCTGCTGCAGGTTGCGAGGAATCGGATGACCGCCTTGGGCATTGGAACCGACGCCCGTCGCCGCCTCTCGGCGCCGAGGATCGCCGAAATCGTAGCCGACGAGTTACGCCGCCAGATCATCGACGGTGAACTGGCCGATGGTGATCTGCTGCCGCGGCAGGAAGTGCTCGTCGATCAGTTCAAGGTCAGTCTGGTCTCACTGCGCGAAGC
>CAVSDU010000007.1:0-142369 GCA_963726875.1 uncultured Actinomycetota bacterium
CGACCTCACCGACCGGCAAGGCGGTCTCGGCCAACAGGTCGCGGGCCTCGGCCATGCGCCGTTCGATGATCCACTCCTGCACCGTCCGTCCGGTACGCCGGCGGACCACCGTGGTCAGGTGCCCGGGCGTCATGCCGACCTCGCCGGCGACATCGCGCAGCGACAGCGACTCGCTGTGGCGCCGGTCGATCACCGCAAACACGTCCGCCAGTAGCGGTTCACCGCTGCGGCGCAGATCATCAACGATGTCGCCGGCCAACCGGGCCAGTTCAATCAGCAGCAGGGTCAGGTGCGCCAGTGCAGCCTGTCGATAGCTCTGCCTCGCGCCTGATCAGTTCGCTTTCGATGGACCCGATCGTCCGATCCCAGAGCGGTCTTCGATCGGCGGGCACTTGCAGGTGCAACACCCCGCCGGATTGCCCGTGCAGGAACGGGAAGAGGAGGGGGTGCGTCTGCCACGCCGGCCACGGGGATCGCGCGTCCTCACCGAGGGCAACCGGATCGAAGAACACCGCGATCCCGTCGCCGGCCGGAACGACCCGGTCGGGGTCAAGCACCTTGCCTGGGGCTGCCACGTACACCAGACCGGCTGCGGGGACATACCAGAGCGCAGGGAAATCGTGGATGTGCGGACGACGTTCGGCAAGCTCGTCGTGGCGAACGACCGAGACGGGGGGCGTATCCGGGTCGGTCCGGTACCGGTAGACGGGCACGCCTTCCTGGTGGCGGCTGAGCCGGGTAGCTTGCGTCACATCACCAAAGATAATCCATAATTGGGCAATGATCACCCAATCATGCTGTCGGATTAATCCCCGAGTATGGAATACATGACCAAACATCATCCACATGACTATCTCCCGGCAACCGGACATCGTGCGCTGCTGCCCGCATATGACCTGATCGCCCGTCTCATGGGATTCGACCGCGTCTACCAGCGGCTCATCGCTCAGGCCGAACTCGAAGATGGGCAGCGTGTGCTGGAAATAGGCTGCGGCACGGGTAATGTCATCATCGGAGCCAAGCGATCGCGGCCCGCGATCGACGCGGTCGGATCTGACCCCGACCCACTGATACTTGCCGGGCCCGGCGAAAAGCAGTCAAGCTGAGCGGAATTCGCTTCGACGAGGCCTACGCCCAGCGGTTACCGTACGTCGACGGCGAATTCGACCGGGTGCTCTCGTCGATGATGTTGCATCATGTCGGTGCAGACGCGAAAGCTGACGTGGCCGCCGAGATCTTCCGCGTGCTTCGTCCGGGTGGCCGGCTGCACCTCGTTGACATCGCCGGCGGCGCGCACGCCCACCGCGGCCTGATGGCGCGACTGGTCAACCGAAATCCTCACTTTTCCGACAACATCGGAGACGAGATTCCGCGGCTATTGAGCGGGGCCGGGTTCGACTGCACGGAAGTCGCCACCCAATCGCAACGCGTGGTCGGGCAGCTGACCTTCTACCAGGCCATCCGCCCGGCCTAGCTGCCTGGGGTTGGGGAGATTCGCTGTAAGCGAAATCCGCTGCGGCGGTTGTCCTGTCGGGGCTTTGGCGACCGGTTGTTGTCGGTGGTCCTTCGTAGAATTGGGGTATGGCATCGAGCACGCGCGAGGAGATCGTGGAGGTCTTCAACGCGCTCGATGCTGTCACCGACCGGTTGTGTGCGTTGACGTTTGATGTGTTCACCACTCCGGAGTGGATGCGCGCGTTGGAGCGTTTGGAGGCGGTGGAGCGCCGGTTGCGCACGCCCCGGCATGCGTTGATCAACCACCTGGCCGCCCACGCACCCGAGGAGGAGTTCGGCGGCAAGCTGGGTGGGGCGTTGGCTGACCGGTTGCGGATCACCAAAGCCGAAGCGCACCGGCGCATCGGCGAAGCCGACGACCTCGGGGAGCGGCGCGCGTTGACCGGGGAACCGTTGGCGCCGACGTTGACCGCGACCGCCGCCGCCCAACGCGACGGCCTGATCGGCGACGGGCACGTGAAGGTGATCCGCAGCTTCATGTCTCATCTGCCCGCCGCGGTCGACCCGGGCACCCGCGAAGCCGCCGAAGCCGATCTGGCCGGCAAAGCCCGCGACTTCCGCCCCGATCAGGTGGCCACCTACGCCCGCGAGGTCATGGCGTTACTGCATCCCGACGGCGACTACTCCGACGAAGAACGCGCCCGCAAACGCGGCATCATCTCGGGCAAGCAGGAATACGACGGCATGTCACGCATCAGCGGGATGATCACCCCCGAACTGCGCGCCCTGATCGAAGCGGCGTGGCCAAACTCGCCGCCCCCGGGGCCTGCAACCCAGAAGACCAGACGCCGGTGTTCGAGCCGGACCCGGACCGCCAGCGACACCCGCAGCCAACCCCAACGCAACCACGACGCCCTGGTCGCCGGCATCCGCGCCTTATTCGCCTCCGGGGACCTGGGCACCCACAACGGCCTTCCGGTGTCCATCATCGTCACCACCACGCTGAAGGATCTGGAAGCTGCGGCCGGCAAGGGCCGCACCGGCGGCGGCACCCTGGTGCCGATGTCACAGCTGATCCGCTGGGCCGCCGATTCCCATCATTACTTGGCGATCTTCGACAAGGCCAAGCCGCTGGCACTGTTCCACACGAAACGCTTCGCCTCGCTGGCGCAGCGAATGATGCTGCTCGCCAAGGAACATGGCTGCACCCGCCCCGGCTGCGACACCCCCGCCTACCACGCCCAGGCCCACCACGTCTCCGGCTGGACCACCACCCACTACACCGACATCCACGACCTCACCCTGGCCTGCGGACCAGACAACCGCCTCGCCGAAAAAGGCTGGATCACCCGCAAAAACGCCAAAGGCCACACCGAATGGCTCCCACCCCGCCCACCTGGATTACGGACAACCCCGCATCAACACCTCCACCCCCCGAGAAACTACTCGCGCCCGATGACGACGAACCCGATTGACCGACATCGGAGACATTGCGCTAACGCTGATCGATCGCCACCTTGACCGCGCCACTGCGGCCCTGGTCGGCGATCGCCAGAAAGGCGTCGCGCCATTCCTGCAGACCAAAGGTATGAGTCAGCATGGGCTGCAGATCAATTCGCCCGCCACCCACCAGGTCGAGGTAATGCGCGATGGCGTGCTTGCGCACGCCCTCCACCTCCTCGATACCGAACGCGTTGGACCCGACCCAGCTGATCTCCTTGAAGTACAACGGACTCCACTCCCAGCGCCCGGGCGCATGAACCCCGGCCTTCACCAGCGTCCCGCGCGCCGTCAGCACCCGAACACCGACCTCGAAGGTCTCCGGCTTGCCCACGGTGTCGTACACGATGTCGACCGCCCCGGGGTGGGCCATCGGCAGGCCCATCAGCGGCTGCCGCAGCCGGCCGCCACCCCAGGCGACCAACTCCTCGAGGATCGCCAAACGTGGCTCGTGCGCAACGACTTTGGCTGCCCCGAACTGTCGGGCCAGTTCCGCCTGAGCGGGAAAGCGTGCGACGACGGCCACCGCAACATCCGGGTAGAGCGCGCGGAGTACCGCCACCGCGCACAAACCCAGCGACCCGGCGCCGTACACCAGAACCCGGCCCGATCGAGGCGGCGGATGACGGGTGATCGCGTGCAGGGACACCGAGAACGGATCGGCGAACACCGCCGTCTCGTCGGGCACCGAATCGGGAACCGGAAACAGCATGCTGTCGTGGGCGGGCATCAACTCGGCGTATCCGCCGGTGACGTCGGCCGACACCCCGGTGTGGATACCGGGCTTGATGTCGCCGTCGGTGAAGCTCCAGCACAGGCTGAAATCGCCGCTGTCGCAGGCCGGACACGGCGACTCGATGCCACGCGGCCCGCACGAGAGCCACGGGTTGAGCACCACCCGCTGACCGATCTCGACCCCTCCGGCTTTCCGCCCCAACTCGACCACGTCAGCCACCACCTCGTGCCCCATCACTTGCGGAAACGAACAGAACGCGGCCATGGCGTTGTTGACGTCGTCCGCACCGAAGTCCATCAGAATCTGCTTGGAGTCCGATCCGCAGATGCCGGTCAACCGAGGCCGGGTGATCACCCAATCCTCATGCAGCAGAACCGGATCCGGCACCTCGCGCAACGCCGTCGGAGTGCGGGCCAGGTTCTGGACCAGCGGACCTTCGTTCGCCGGAACCTCCTGCGGTTCGGGTTGCACACCGTAGACGAGTGCCCTCACTGGTGCGCCATGCCGGAGATGAACGCATCGATGTCGGCGTTCTTGGCATCAACCACCGCCTTGAGGTCGGGTAGATAGTGCTCGAAACGGTCGCTGTCCAGCGCCGCGATGATGCCATCGGCCACCTCTTGGGGCGTGACCTTGGGACCGCTGTACACGGGTTGCTCGTTGTCGGGCTGGTCCCAGATATCAGTGTCGACCGGACCCGGCTGAATCAACTTCACCGAGACTCCGCTGCCCGCCAGGTCGATGGCCATCGCCTCACTCCAGCCGCATAGGGCGAACTTGCTGGCACAGTATGCGGATTCGGTTGCGATGCCCAGTCGTCCGGCAACGCTCGCCACATTGATGATGGCGCCTGCGCGTCGCGCCAGCATCCGCGGCAACAAGGCCAGCGTCAGCCGCACCGGGGCGACGAAGTTGACCTGCATCACGGCCTCCACCTCAGTGGGTTTGAGCGCGGTCACGTTGCGCCGCTTCGGGGATTGCGGCGTTGTTGACCAGCACGTCGATGCCTCCCATGGCGTGCCATGCTTGCAGCGCCAGCCTGCTGGCAGTGATGCCGTCGGCGAGGTCGGCGGCCCACATCACCGAGTCCGGTGAGGTGGTCCGGCAGTCAGCCAGGACGTCCGCCAGCCGGTCCTCCCGGCGGGCTACCATCCCTACCACCGCGCCCCCGGCTGCCATCCCTCTGGCCAAGACCGCACCGATTCCCGATGAAGCCCCCGTGATGAGCACGCGCTTGCCTTCCAAGAACGTCGGGTTACTCATGGCCTTCAGCGTGCCGTGAACCTGGTCGCCGCGGAACCGCTTTGCCTCCCAAAGTTTTGTTATGTTGGCTAAGTATCGATAACGACTTGCGATGGGGGCACCAAGATGACGTCCAACGGCTCACGACACGACGGCGACACCTGGGACCTGGCGTCCAGCGTCGGGTGACCGCCACCATGGTCGCTGCCGCCCGCGCCATGGCCACCCGCGCCGGGAAGCCGCTGATCAACGATCCCTTTGCCGAACCGCTGGTTCGGGCCGTCGGCGTCGACCTGCTCACCCGGCTGGCCACCGGAGAGACGACCGTCGCCGATCTCGACAACGACCCGCAGCGCCCGTTCGATGGCGTGGCGGACGTGGCGGACAACATGGCCGTCCGCACTCGCTTCTTCGACGAGTTCTTTCTGGACGCGGCCCGGGCGGGCATCAGGCAGGCCGTGATCCTGGCGTCGGGCCTGGATTCGCGCGCTTACCGGCTGCCCTGGCCGGACGGGACAGTCGTCTACGAGGTGGACCAGCCCAGGTCATCGAGTTCAAGTCGCGGACCCTGGCCGAACTGGGTGCCCGAGCCAGCGCGGACCGCACACGGTTGCCGTCGATCTCCGCGATGATCGGCCGGCCGCCCTGCGCGGGGCCGGGTTCGATCGATCCCAGGCCAGCGCCTGAAGCGCCGAGGGATTGCTGGGCTACCTGCCCCCGGATGCGCAGGATCGGTTACTGGACACCATCACTGGGCTGAGTGCGACGGGTAGTCGGTTGGCCGTCGAAAGCATGAGCAGTCCCGATCACCTTGACGAGGGCCAATTGCGCGAGCGCATGCAGAGCAACTCCGAGCGCTGGCGCGCCCACGGCTTCGACGTCGACATGAGCTAGTTTGATCTATCTGCGGTAAGCGCAATGAGGCTGTCGCCCTGCCTGACCAACCGTGGTTGGCTGATGGACACCATCGCACTGCCGGAACTCCGTGCCGCCAGCGGACTGGCGCCGTTAGTCGACCAGAATCTGCCGGCGGTGGAAATGCTTTACCTCAGTGGGACGTTATATGCACGGCACTAACCGCGACAGATAGGACAGGCATGCCACGCGCTCACGACGACAACTGGGATCTCGCGTCCAGCGTCGGCGCCACCGCGACCATGGTCGCGGCCGGGCGCGCGATGGTGACCAAGGCGCCCGACGGCTTGATCAAGGATCCGTTCGCCGAACCGCTGGTGCGTGCGGTCGGGGTGGACTTCTTCACCAAGATGATGGACGGCGAGCTTGACCCGGCGGCGTTCGAGGACATCACGCCCGAGCGGGTCCAGGCGATGATCGACGGAATGGGGGTGCGCACCAAATATTTTGACGAGTACTTCGCCGACGCCACCGATTCCGGAGTGCGCCAGGCCGTGATTCTGGCGTCCGGATTGGACGCGCGCGCCTACCGGCTGCCCTGGCCGGGCGGGACGGTGGTCTACGAGATCGACCAACCCCAGGTGATCGAGTTCAAGACAACCGCGCTGGCCGATATCGGGGCCGAACCCACCGCAACTCGGCGCACCGTGGCGATCGACCTGCGCGGGGACTGGCCCACCGCACTGAAGCAGGCCGGCCTGGATACCACACAACCGACCGCGTGGCTGGCCGAAGGCCTACTGATCTACCTGCCCCCGGAAGCCCAGGACCGGCTGTTCGACAACATCACCGCGCTCAGCGCCTCAGGCAGCACCGTCGCGACCGAATTCGTGCCCGGCATAGTGGATTTCGATCTCGAGAAGGCTTCGGAGATGTCCGGCCGCTTCCGCGACCACGGCGTGGACATCGACATGGGCTCGCTGGTGTACTCGGGTGCCCGCAATCACGTCGTCGACTATCTGCGCGACAAGGGCTGGGACGCCGACGGGGTGACGCGCACCGAGCTGTTCAGGCGCAACGGCTTGCGGGTTCCGGCCCCCGACGACGACGACCCGCTCGGCGAGATCATCTTCATCAGCGGCCGCCTCGGAGGCTGACGGCGATCGCTCAGAAGCGCGCCTGACCCAGCCACAGCACACTGGCACCGCTCATGGTCTGCCCGAGGTGGTCGACGATCCCGGCCACCGAGCGGGTGAGTAGCGCGCCGACGGCTTCGGGCAGCGAGGCCGCGCCCGGCTGTGACGACGCGCGCGGTCGCAGCATGTCCAGCAGCGACGAGCCGGGATAGCTCAGTACCCGCACCTCGTCGTCCGGATCCAGCCCGGCCAGCACCTTGGCACGGCGCACCGCAGTCCGAAAACCTCCGAGTTCATCGACCAGGCCACGCTCGAGCGCGTCGGCGCCTGTCCAAACCCGGCCGCGCGCAACGACTTCCACGTCTTTGGTGGTCAGGTTGCGGCCGTCGGCGACGCGCTGCACGAAGTCCGTGTAGAACAGGTCGGCGTCAGCCTCCTGCCGGGCCTGCTGCTGCGGCGTGAATGGCGCGTCTATCGACCAGGCATCGGCGTTGGCGTTGGTGCGCACCGTGTCTGAGCCCACTCCCAACCGGTCCTTGAGGTCGCGAACCACCAGCTTCCCGGTGATGACTCCGATGGAACCGGTGATCGTGCCCGGGTTGGCGACGATCGCGTCGGCGGCCATCGAGACGTAGTAGCCGCCTGACGCGGCCACCGAGCCCATCGACGCCACCACCGGCTTACCGCGTTCGCGGGCTCGCTTCACCTCGCGCCAAATGGTCTCCGACGCGGTCACCGATCCGCCGGGAGTGTCGACCCGCAACACGATCGCCGACACCGAATCGTCGGCCGCCACTTCCCGCAGCGCCGCCGCGATGGTGTCACCGCCGGCGTTCGACGGGCCGAAGGGCATCCCCTGCGGCCCGCCCCGCCCGTTGACGATCGCCCCTTCGACGGTCACCACGGCGATGGTGGGCTTGGCCCGGCGACCGGGGATGGACGGCACCGGCGGCGCCAGTCGCGGCCGGGCCGAACCGGCGTAGCGCGCCAGGTACATCCGCGGTGGCTTCTCGTCGGCGTCCTCCGCGGAGTCAGACGAACCGCCCTCGGTATCAACCAGTTCCGCCATCCGGGCATACGCCTCGTCGCGGAATCCGATCCGGTCGACCAGCCCGGAGGCCACCGCTTCGTCGCGCATCAGCGGAGCGCGGTCGGCCAACTCGTCCAGCGCACCGACGTCGATGTGGCGCGACTCGGCCACCGCCTGCCACACCTGTCCCTGCAGGCTTTCCAGCATGCGGGTGACCGCCTCGCGGTGCGCTTCGGTGAAGCCGTCCTCGGTGAAAAGGTTTGCCGCCGACTTGTATTCGCCCCGCGCGACGAACTGAGCCTCGATGCCCGCCTTGTCCAGCGCATCGCGCAGGAACATCGCGTTGGCCGCGAAACCGATCAGCCCGACACCGCCGGACGGCTGCATCCAGATCTCCCGGAACGCCGACGCCAGGTAGTAAGACAGGGTGCCCGGATAGGTTTCCGCCCACGCCACGGACGGCTTGACGGCGCTGAACGCCGCGAGGGCATCCCGGAGCTCCTGAACCGCCCCGATCGGAGAAGGCGGCAGCTGTACGCGGGCGATCAGCCCGGCGACACGCGGGTCCTCGACGGCGCGGTGGATCGTGGCGACCGTCTCGCGCAACGACATCTGGCGGCCACCGCCCGTGATGATCGTGAACGGGTCGAAGCCGGTGGTCTCCGGAGGCGCGCTGCTGAGATTCAACTCGAGCACACAACCGTTGGGCACGCCGTGGTGGCGTGCGGTGTCGACCCGGTTGACCAGAGCGCGGACATCGTTGACGCCGGGCAGCGAAGGCAAAAACGCGAACATGATTGAAGCCTACCGATCGGCGCATACCCGCCCCGTACGGTGGAGACCGTGCGGTACTCCATCGCGATCCCTCAACTCGTCCCCGACGACTTCGACGCCGACGGGTTGCGCTCGTATCTGGCCCGCGCTGAGCAACTCGGGTTCGAGGGCGGCTGGGTGCTCGAACAGATCATCGGTGCCGCGCCCCTGCTGGCACCGCTGGAACTGCTGGCATATTCGGCGGCTTGCACCCAGCGGCTACGCCTGGGGGTTGCCGTCCTGGTCACGTCGCTGCACGACCCATTGCAGCTTGCATCGTCGATCACCGCAGTCGACCGTCTTAGCCACGGCCGGCTCGACATTGGTGTCGCGCCGGGTGGTGCCCGTCGCAGGTTCGCCGCCTTCGGCGTCGAAAAAGACACCTATATCAGCTATTTCACCGAAGGCCTGCAGTTGATGAAGGCGGCGTGGTCCGACGAACCGCGGGTGACGTTTCACGGTCGGTTCCGCGATGTCGACGACCTGCCCGTTGCGCCCAAGCCGGTGCAGCGGCCACACCCACCAATCTGGTTCGGCGGCAACGCACCTGCCGCGCTGGCCCGGGCGGTCCGGCACGGTGACGCCTTCCTGGGTGCCGGTTCGTCGTCGACGGCCGATTTCGCCAAAGCGGTCGAGGTCGTGCGCCGCGAACTCGCCGAACAACAGAAGGACCCCGCGCACTTCACCATCGGCAAACGGGTCTACCTGATGATCGACGATGATGCCGACCGAGCCCGGGAACGGGTGCTCGCCGGCTTGCGGCGCATCTACGGCGAGATGCCCGGCATCGAGTCGGTGTCGGTGTCCGGAACTCCGGCCGACGTCATCCGTGGGCTGCGCGAGGTGATGTACGCGGGCGCGCAGATGCTCCTGTTCAATCCCGTCGGCGAGAACGTCGCCGAGGACCGGGAGCAGATGGAACGCCTTGCCGCGCAGGTAATCCCGCGGTTGAGCTAATAGCGCGAGCGGTCAGAGAACTGCTCGCGGTCAGAAGCCTAGAGCTCGGTGGCCGAACCGCCGGCCGCGGTGATCTTCTCACGCGCGCTGCCACTGAACTTGTGCGCGGTCAGGTCGACCTTGACGGTCAGCTTGCCGTCACCGAGCACCTTGACCAACACGTTCTTGCGGACGGCGCCCTTGGCCACCAACTCCTCGATACCGACCGTGCCGCCCTCGGGGAACAACCGATTGATATCGCCGACGTTGACAACCTGGTACTCGGTGCGGAACCGGTTGCGGAAGCCCTTGAGCTTGGGCAGCCGCATGTGGATGGGCATCTGCCCACCCTCAAAGGTCGCCGGAACGTTCTTGCGGGCCTTCGTACCCTTAGTGCCGCGGCCCGCGGTCTTGCCCTTGGAACCCTCACCGCGGCCGACTCGGGTGCGCGCGGTCTTCGACCCGGGCGCAGGCCGCAGGTCGTGCAGCTTGATGGTCACTTTGACTTCCCTTCTGCGGGCTCCACCTCAACCAGGTGGCTCACCACCGCGATCAACCCGCGCGTCTGGGGGTTGTCGTCGCGGATCACCGAGTGGCGAATCTTGCGCAGACCCAGGGTGCGCAGGCTCTCCCGCTGCTTCCAGCGGGTGCCGATGGTACTGCGCACCTGGGTGATCTTCAGTTGGCTCATTGGGCTGTACCCTCTCGCGCTGCCGCGGCCGCCAGCGCGTCACTTTCGCGACGTGCCTTGAGCATCCCGGCCGGGGCGACGTCCTCGATGGGCAGACCGCGCCGAGCGGCCACCTCCTCGGGCCGCTGCAGCATCTTCAACGCGGTGACGGTGGCGTGCACCACGTTGATCGCGTTATCGCTACCCAGCGACTTGGCCAGGATGTCGTGCACGCCAGCGCATTCCAGCACCGCACGCGCCGCACCACCGGCGATCACACCGGTACCCGGGCTGGCCGGGCGCAACAGCACGACGCCTGCGGCCGCTTCGCCCTGTACCGGGTGCGTGATGGTCCCGCGGATCAACGGCACCCGGAAGAAACCCTTGCGGGCCTCCTCGACGCCCTTGGCGATCGCAGCCGGAACCTCTTTGGCCTTGCCGTAACCGACGCCGACCATGCCGTTGCCGTCACCCACGATGACCAGAGCGGTGAAGCTGAAGCGCCGACCACCCTTTACCACCTTGGAGACACGGTTGATCGCGACGACCCGCTCCAGGTAATTGCTCTTGTCGCCGTCCCGGTCGCGATCGCGACCGCCACGGCCACCGCCATCACGGCGGCCCCGTCCGTCGCGCCCATCGCGGCCGTCACGGCTGTCCGGGCCCTGCCCACCAGCCGGCTGTTCCGCCATTATGCGGTCCTTCCGTTCATCAGAAACTCAATCCGTTCTCGCGGGCAGCATCGGCCAACGCCGCAATCCGTCCACCGTAGGTGTAGCCGCCGCGGTCGAAGACCACGGAGTCGACGCCAGCAGCCTTGGCCCGCTCGGCGATCAACTGTCCGACCCGCACGCTACGCGCTTTCTTGTCCCCATCCAGACCACGCACGTCGGATTCGATCGACGAAGCGGCGGCCACGGTGGTGCCATTCAGGTCATTCACCAACTGCACGTGAATGTGCCGCGACGACCGGTTGACTACCAGCCGGGGACGCTCCGCGGTGCCGGAGATCTTCTTGCGCAGCCGTGCGTGCCGACGCAGCCGCGAGACCCGGCGGGTCGCGGATACGCTCTGCCCCACTGGCTTTTGCGCTTCAGCCTGTGATTGCGCCATGACTACTTACCTGTCTTTCCGACCTTGCGGCGGATCTGCTCACCCTCGTAGCGCACGCCCTTGCCCTTGTACGGGTCGGGGCGGCGCAGACGGCGGATGTTCGCCGAGATTTGGCCGACCTTCTGCTTGTCGATCCCAGATACCGTGAACTTCGTCGGAGCCTGTACGGCGAACGTGATGCCGTCAGGAGCCTCGATCACCACCGGGTGGCTGTAGCCGAGGGCGAACTCCAGGTTGCTGCCCTTGAGCTGCACGCGGTAACCCACACCGTAGATCTCCATCTTGGTGGTGTAGCCCTCCGTCACGCCCGTGACGAGGTTGGCCACCAGGGTGCGGGACAGCCCGTGCAGCGAGCGGTTGTGCCGTTCGTCGTCCGGACGGGCGACCACGATCGCGCCGTCATCGTTGCGCGCCACCGTGATCGGCTCGGCGACCGTCAGCTCCAGGGTGCCCTTGGGCCCCTTCACCGAGACGTTCTGGCCCTCGATGGTTACGTCGACTCCGGAGGGAACCGGAACCGGCTGCTTACCAATACGCGACATCGTCTAAGTTCCTCTCACCATGCTCTTCCAGGCTCCTACCAGACGTACGCGAGGACTTCGCCGCCCACGCCCTGTCTGGCTGCCTGACGGTCGGTGAGCAGACCCGACGACGTCGAAATGATCGCGACGCCAAGGCCACCCAGCACCCGCGGCAGGTTGGTGGACTTCGCGTACACCCGCAAGCCGGGCTTGGACACCCGCTTCAATCCCCCGATGCTGCGTTCGCGGCTGGGCCCGTACTTGAGCTGGACGATCAGCGACTTGCCGACCCGAGCATCCTCGGTGCGGAAATCGGTGATGTAGCCCTCGCTCTTGAGGATCTGGGCGATGTTGGCCTTGATCTTCGAGTGGGGCAAGGTCACTTCGTCGTGGTACGCCGAGTTGGCGTTGCGCAGACGCGTCAAGAAGTCTGCGATTGGATCCGTCATCGTCATCGAGCGCCACTCCTCTGTATCGCTGCGCTCAGCATCGTCGTCATCGCGGTCATAACAGCGTCTACAACCTTCCTCGCGGTGGTTCCCGGTAGGGCCTACCGTGCTTAGTCCTGTGCCTGTTACCAGCTGCTCTTCTGCACGCCGGGCAGCTCACCCGCATGCGCCATCTCGCGCAGGCAGATCCTGCACAGTCCGAATTTGCGGAACACCGCCCGCGGACGACCGCACCTGCTGCAGCGCGTGTACCCACGCACCGCGAACTTGGGCTTGCGCGCGGCCTTGTTGACCAGTGCCTTCTTCGCCATCTGCTCAGTTCTCCTTGAAGGGAAAGCCGAGGGCCCGCAACAGCGCTCGTCCTTCGTCGTCGGTCGTCGCCGAAGTGACGACGCTGATGTCCATACCGCGAACCCGGTCGATCCTGTCCACGTCGATCTCGTGGAACACCGACTGCTCGGCGAGGCCGAAGGTGTAGTTGCCGACACCGTCGAACTGCTTGGGCGACAGGCCGCGGAAGTCACGGATACGGGGCAGCGCAATCGAAGTGAGCCGGTCGAGGAACTCCCACATCCGGTCGCCACGCAGCGTGACCCGCGCGCCGATCGGCATGCCTTCGCGCAATTTGAACTGCGCGATGGACTTTCGGGCCTTGCGAATCTCCGGCCGCTGTCCGGTGATCAGCGATAGGTCGTTGACGGCGCCGTTGATCAACTTGGCGTCCCGAGCGGCCTCGCCGACGCCCATGTTGACCACGACCTTCGTCACCGTGGGGATCTGCATGACGTTGCCGTAGCCGAACTGCTTATTGAGCGAATCCCGGATTTCTTTGCGATAACGCTCTTTTAGACGCGGCTGGGTCTTCTTCTGCAGTCGTCATCAGATGTCCTTGCCGTTGCGCTTGGAGATGCGGACCCGCTTGCCGGTCTCCTCGTCCACGCGGTAGCCGATGCGGGTGGGCTTGCCGTCGGAGTCGACAACCATCACGTTGGACACGTGGATCGGGGCTTCCTGGGTGACGATGCCACCCGAGCGGGCGCCGCGCTGGTTGGTCGAGATCGCGGTGTGCTTCTTGATCCGGTTGACGCCTTCAACCAGCACCCGGTTGCGGTCCGGGTAGGCCTGGATCACTTTACCCTTGGCCCCTTTATCTTTGCCGGCGATGACCAGCACGGTGTCGCCTTTGTGGACCTTCACCTACAACACCTCCGGGGCGAGCGAGATGATCTTCATGAACTTCTTCTCCCGCAGTTCGCGACCGACCGGTCCGAAGATGCGGGTACCGCGCGGGTCGTTGTCCGGCTTGATGATCACCGCGGCGTTCTCATCGAACTTGATGTAGCTGCCGTCCGGACGCCTGCGCTCCTTGACGGTGCGCACCACGACGGCCTTCACGACGTCACCCCGTTTGACGTTGCCGCCCGGGATAGCGTCCTTGACAGTGGCGACGATGATGTCGCCGATGCCGGCATAGCGTCGCGACGATCCGCCGAGCACGCGGATGCACAAGATCTCCTTGGCGCCGGTGTTGTCGGCGACCTTCAGCCGCGATTCCTGCTGAATCACTCGATCTCCTGACCTGGTTGACGTGTGCGCGGCAAGAGACAGGCCGCAGAGCCCGGGCGGGCGCAACGGACGAAACCTGACGAGCGCGGTCTTTATCACCGAAAGGCACGCGGGGCCGGCATGCGCCAGCCAAGGTCTGCCCAAGGCAACCCCTAGAGTCTAGGGGACAGTCAACGCAGCACCAAATTTCTGTCAGCGCGTCAGAACGTGCGCGGCATCGTCTGATGGCGGGACGGTCGCGACGGCCTGTTGGTTGCGGTGGCGCTCGGTGGCGATGTCGTGTGCCAGGAGATGTCCCACATACCCCGCCAGGGTAGGGACTATTGACCCTAGGAAGTCCACCGCAACTTTGGTCAGCTTGTCACAGGCTGCCGCGCAAAACGGCAATCATGACTCAGGTTCTGCACGGGAAAAGTCGCGAAGGGATACGCCGATGATGTACGACGGCGGGTGGGGCGAGGGATGGGGTTGGGGCGGCTCGGTTGTGATGTGCGTTCTGCTGGTTTTGTTTTGGGTGGCCGTCATCACCGCGGTTGTGCTTGCAGTTCGCTACCTGGCCGGCGGGGGCGGTCCGACCCACTCAGGGTCGCCGCGGCCCGAGGACGTGCTTGCCGGACGCTTCGCGCGTGGCGAGATAGGTGAAGACGAATACCGGCGAGGCACAACGATGCTGCGTGAGCACCGTCGAACATGACGGCCAGGTTGACGCGGCGCGCAGCGCTTGCCGCACTCGGCGCGCTTGGGGCGGGCAGCGCCCTTGGTTTGCGGCTTTTGCATCGCAGCGTGTTTGCGCCGCACTCACCAACTGTGCGCCTCACCGACGGGGGCGGGTTTATGGGCGCGGATCACATGGACATGAGCCGGTACATGGAAATGTTCATGCGCCACAGCGAAATCAACCGTGTCGTTGAGGAGATTCCCGGCGGCGTGCGCACCACCACCGAATCGAAGTCCCCGGACATCACCGCACAACTACAAGCGCATGTCTCAAGCATGTACGCACACCTCGATCAGGGAATCGAGGTCATGTGCATGAGCCAGAGCCTTCCGACCCTCTTCAGTCGTGCCGCCGGCTATCGCCGCCGGTATACGTTCACCCCTACGGGTGTGATCGCTGAGGAGACCGCTGACGACCCTGCCCTCGCCGACGTCATTCGCGCACACGCGCGGGAAGTCACCGGCTTCGTTCAGGACGGCATGCCCGCCATGATGCAGGGAATGATGGGCGGCGTGATGGGGCCCGGCGGCAGGATGGGGCCCGGCGGCATGGGACCGGCGGCCCGATGCGGCCCGGTCGCATGGGACCCGGCGGCATGATGGGACCCGGTCACTGAGCGGCGGCTTGACTCTTGGCGTTGGCGGCCGTCCTACAAAAGCAAGCGCGCCAGCCACCAGATATCGCAATGGCCTCCCACGGTCGAAGATGCCGGAACCGCGAGTGTCTAATCCCCTTGCCGGTGCCAGGCCAGGCTGTACAGGATCAACGGTGCGCTTCACCTGCGTTAACACCGGGAGGCAACTGGGCTCTTCAGGAGTTGTCCTCCTTGCCCGCGCGGCCTCAAGCGCGATCTCGGTACCACGCCACGATGTAGATCACCATGGCGGCGGCCAGGCCCAACAGCACCCAGATCACCAGGCCCTGGTCAATCCAGGCACCCGTCGGCGGCGAGCCCGGCAGGAAGTTGCGCAACGGCACCACGGCGAACAGCATCGCCGCGTACCAGGTGCCGAACGGCGGCAGGAACGGCCGTCGGCGGGTGACCATCTGGATGGCGACGAACAACGCCACCGCCGGCAGCGTGATGAGCACCAGACAGATACCGACGTCGAAGATCCGCTGCGCCCTGGTCCGCTTCAGGGTGATGACGACGTCGTTGGGGCTGTCGGCGACCCGGGCGACGTCGATGTCGAAGCCGTCCGCCGATCCGTCCACCTCGATCTTGGCCGCCTCGTAATGGCTGCTGTCGCCGGCTCCGACCAGCCATTCCGCTCGGATGGAGTCGGTGGTGTAGGTGTCCAACGGCCAGTTACGCGGCTCACCCCGCGCCTCGATGGTGGTCTCGGTGGGTTCCGGGGTCTTCCCGATCGGGAACTGCACCTCTCCCATGTCGTCCTGCATGGGGAAGCGCACCGCCGTGTCTGCGGTCAACCGACCGGTGCGCTTATCCACGATCGCCTCGTCCGGCTTCAGCACCAGCTTGACGTCGAGCAGGTTCTCTTTGGTGCGCAGGTTTTCGATGTGTACCTTGACCACGCTGTCCTTGGGGGATCTCAAATCCACCTTGGGCAGCGCGTGCGGAGCCAGCCACTCATAGTTGAGGAGGGTGAAGATGTAGAACGCGGCGAAGCCGATGAGTATCGACGAGTCGAGCAGCAGATGCTTTCGCACCGACATGTGTTTGTGCTCCGGAACTCCCGGCTCAGGTGTGGGAGCGTCGGGCGACACGGAGTCAGATGGTAGATCAATCCCCCTGTCGCACCCAAGCGACGATATACAAACTCATCGCCGTCACCAGCGCGATCAGCACCCACGGCACAATCGCCTGGTCGATCCACGAGCCGGGCGGCGGAGCGCCCGGAAGGATGTGGCGAAGGGACGATGGCAAACAGCGGGCCCTTCGCTCTTTTGAAGGTGATGACCACGTTTCGGGCGGCTCGCTGCAGGCGGAATGAACCGCTGAACCGAACTCAGTCCGACTGTTTTCGGTAGGCCATGATGAACAGCGTCATCGCGACGATCAGTGCGAGCAGCACCCACAGCGTGATGGCCTGGTCGACCCATGACCCTTCCGGCGGCTTCCCGGGGAAGATATTGCGCAGCGGGACCACCGCGAACAGCATGGCGGCGAACCACGACACGAACGGCGGCAAGAACTTCTTCTTGCCCAACGCCATTGGGATGGACACCCACAGCGCCAGAGCGGGCAGTGAAATAAGGACCAGCACGATGCCGATGTCGAAGATCAGCGTGCTCTTGGACCTGTGCAGGGTGATGATCACGTTGTCGGGTCGGGGCGAGCTCTGGGTGGATTCACCGACCCGGCGCACGCTGACGTCCCAGCCGCCCACCGATCCGGTCACCTCGACGCGGGCGTCCTCTACCGAGCGGTTCTCTCCGGTCCCGCCGAACACCTGCGCGGAGATGGTGCCGGTGCTGTAGGAGTCGAAAGGCCAGTTGGCCGGGTCGCCCTCCGCGTCGAGATAGGTGCTCTGTTGTGCCGGCGACTTGCCCACCGGGTACTGCAGGTCACCCAGGTCGTTCTCGGGGTACATCCGCACGGCGAGGTCCTGGGTCAACACGTGAAATTTCTTGTCGAACTTCGAATCCTCGGGAATGACAAGCACACTCACCTTGAGGCGGTTGTTGACCGTGTCCAGCTCCTCGACCTTCACCTGCACCACGGTGTCCTCGGTGGTGCCGAAGTCCGGCTCTGGAAGGCTCTCCGCCGAAGAGGCCAGCAGGTGCACACCGACCAGCGAGAGCACGTACACCACGACCACGGCCAGGATCACGCCGATGTCGATCAGGATGCGCTTTCCCCGCCCCGGAGATTTCGGCGGCGGCGAGGACGCTGTCGAGGGGGCGGGCGGTGCCGGGGGTGCGGGCGGCGGGGCCTGGTGGCTCATCGGTCGCGGCCTTTCGGTGACAGCAAGGGCGAGATAGGGGTGAAACTCGTCACACACTAACCGGCAACAACGCACGGATCGACGCGTACACGGATTTCTTTTGCGAGACTTCGTTCTTCAGCGGGACTGAGAATCCACCACGCACCGGAACCCGATATGGGTGGTCGCAGTGTCCTGCGACTGCGGCGAGCGCGCGGCCGGCCGGTAGCGGTGGCAGTACTCCGGCGCGCACAGGTGCGATCCACCCTTGAGGGTCTGGCTGACCGTCGGATCGGCGGGGCCGGTCGGCGCGCAACAGGCCTTGGGCGGCTCAGTGATTCGGTGATGCGCACTGAACGCGGTCGTGGTCCACTCCCAGACGTTGCCGATCATGTCGATCAGGCCGAAGCCGTTGGCCGGGAATGCCCCCACCGGCGAGGTGCCGATCCAGCCCAGCGCGCCGTCGTTGCGATATGGGAACCTGCCCTGCCAAGTGTTGGCCATCAGCCGGCCGCCGGGTTTTTCTTCGTCCCCCCACGAGTACGTCCCGGTGGCTCCGGCACGGGCCGCGTACTCCCACTCGGCCTCGGTCGGCAGGCGGCGTCCGGCCCACCGCGCGTAGGCCGCGGCATCGGGATAGGCCACCTGCACGACGGGGTGGTCGGCCAGCTCGGTGACGTCGCTGCCGGCCCCGAACGGCCGGCGCCAGCAGGCGTCCGGCGCCCAGTCCCACCACTGCCGCCAGTCGCGCAGATCGACCGGACCCGCCGTCGGCCGGAACACCATTGCCCCCGGAACCAGGTCGTCGGGGTTGGCGCCTGGATACAGCGCGGGGTCAAGTGGCTGCTCGGCCACCGTCACATAGCCTGTGGCGTCGACGAATTCAGCGAACTGCGCGTTGGTCACCGGGTGCCGCTCCACGGCGAAGGCGGCCACGGTCACGGTGTGGATGGGCGCTTCTTCGGGATAGAAGCTCGTCGACCCCATGCGGAAGGATCCGCCCGGGAGTTCGACCAGCTCCGTCAACACGACTTCAGGGTATGACGACCGCGAAATCCTGGGTCAACGCGGATCTCGCCTCCTTGAAGCCGGGGGTGCCGACGTCCGCTTGCACGTGGACGGTCACCAGGTACTGCTTGGTGTTGGTCCAGATGTGCGTGATCCGATCGGCGAAGTCGATCCCACCGGACGGCCCCTGCAGGGTGCCGGTGAGTTGCTGACTGCTGTAGCCGCAGAACGGTGAACCGGTGACGGAGAACTTCAGCCGCGGCATGGTGCCGCCGACCGTGGACGTGTGGCGCAGGAAGGCGCTCTCGGGCGTCAGGTCGGTCGCGGCGATCGTCACCGTCGCGGCCAGGGTGTCGGGACCATTCGACGTCAAGGCGGTGTCCCCGGTACCTGGGGTGGAGGTCCAGCCTCGCGGCACGGTGATGGTGATCCGCGGCGCCGCCGGGTCGGACACGGCGGCCGGCGTCGGGTCGCCGTCACCCACCGGGCGCGACGACACAGCGACAGTGCGCCCGGCGGAATGCGGTCGGGGTGCGTGGGCTGCGATGCCGGGCACCGGTTCGGCGGGATCCGGATGCGGTTGAGGTGCGGCCGATCCCGCCGGTGTGCGACCGGCAACCGGTCAGGGCGCCCACCAGGCAGACCAGGCCGAGCCAGCGCGCGACACCGCACGTTTCGCGGACACCTCAGTCGCGCGAAAAGGCAAGCGCGAGTTCCTTTTCCACGTCTTCGTAGGGCGCGGCCGGAGAGGTCGACGGTGACCTGGGCGACAGTACCGCCGGTGAGCACGAACGGCGCTTTGTACTTGCTGGACACAGCCGAGCCGCCGTTGCGTCCCACCGTGATGCCGGCACCGGCCAGCCCGAAGGTGCCGGGGTGGGTGATCACGTCGGGAAGTGTGCCGACGGGGTGCTCGTCGAAGTACAGCGTCGCGTTACCGATCGGCGTGTGACTGTTCGGCACCGTCCCGGTGCGTTCGTAGCGGACACCGAGCAGGTGCCGGCCCAGCGGGATCGGACCGTTGGACTGGATCAGTTGTTGGCGTTCGCCGAGGAAGTTGTAGACGTATTGCAGGCGGCCGTCCTGGATGAACAGCACGTGCCCGCCGTGCGCTCCACCTTGCTTGTACAGCACCCCTTCGGCACCGGTGGTATCCACTGTCACGTCGGCCAGCACGGCGAAGGAGCGGCCGCGGATCTCTGCGGCCGCGCCGATGCCGACGTCGGCGCAGTCGGGGTAGTAGACGTAGCTGTCCCGCTCACTCACCAGATAGGGCCGCGAACGCATCATCGTTTCGATGATGTTCAGGTCCGAAAGCGGCAGCCCGTTGTACTTCTCGGCTTCGGAGAACCACAGCGCCTTGAGCTCCTCGAGCTTGTCCGGGTGCTCGGCGGCCAGGTCGTGGCACTGGCTGCGGTCGGCCTCGATGTGGAACAGCTCCCAGCGGTCGGCGTCGAAGTGTGACCAACCTGCGGGAGTGGCGGCGTGGACGGTGTTGGCGAACCATCCCTCATGCCAGATCCCACGGGTGCCCAGCATGGTGTAGAACTGGGTCGTCTTGCCGGTGTCGGCGCCCGAATCCTCAAGAGCGGCCTTGAAACTCACTCCGTCAAGCGGCTTCTGCGGGATGCCCTTGACGGTGTCCGGCGCCGTCATGCCCAGCAGGTCGTAGACGGTCGGAGTGATGTCGCTGACGTTGACGTAGTTGTCCAGGACCTCGCCGTGCGCGGCAATACCGTTGGGCCAGGAGATTATTGCCGTGTCGGCGATACCACCTTCGTGCGAGGCGTAGCGCTTGAACAGCTTGTAGGGCGTGTTGAAGGCCATCGCCCACCCGATCGGGTAGTGGTTGTAGGTCTGCGGACCGCCGAGCTGATCGAAGAGCTTCATGCTCTCCTCGACGGTGTCGATGTAGCCGTTGAAGAACTTGCCTTCGTTGACCGAGCCGTTCGGTCCGCCTTCGCCGCTGGCTCCGTTGTCCGAGATCACCACGATGATGGTGTCGTCCAGTTGGCCGGACTCTTCCAGGTAGTCCAGGATCCGGCCGATCTGGGCATCGGTGTAACTCAGGAAGCCGGCGAACACCTCGGCCATCCGGCTGAACAGCGTCTTCTCTTCGTCGTTGAGCGAATCCCACGGCCGCACCGTGTCCTGCAGCGGCCAGGGCTCGCCGTTGGGTCCTTTGACGTCGAGATAGGGGTTGATCGGCGACAGCTCCGTCTCCGGGGGCACGATCCCCATCGCCTTCTGCTTCTCCAGCACGATGTCGCGGTACTTTTCGTAGCCCATGTCGAACACGCCGTCGTACTTGTCGGCCCATTCTTTGGACACGTGATGCGGCGCGTGACCCGCGCCGGGGCAGACGTAGCTGAACCACGGTTTGTCGGGCGCGATCACCTTGGCATCGCGGATGAATTGGATTGTCCGGTCGGCGATGTCCTTCGACAGGTGGTAGCCGTCCTCGGGCGTGGCAGGCGGGTTCACCGGGTGGTTGTCGTACATCAGGTCGGGGTACCACTGGTCGGTTTCCCCACCCATGAAGCCGTAGAAGCGCTCGAAGCCACGCGAGGTCGGCCAGTGCCGTTTGGTGGCGGCCATGCTGGACTCTTCCAGCGGCGTCAAGTGCCACTTGCCCACGCAGTAGGTGTTGTAGCCGCGCTCGTTGAGGACCTCGGAGAGCAATGCGGTATCGGCCGGGATACGCCCGTTGCAGTTGGGGAAGCCGTCGGTGAACTCTTCGATGGTGGCCATGCCGACGGTGGTGGCGTTGCGACCGGTCAACAGCGATGCCCGGGTGGGGGAACACAGTGCCGTGGTGTGGAACTGCGACAGTCGCACGCCGCGCTCGGCGATTCGCGTCATGGCGGGCATCTCGACCAGGCCGCCGAAGCAGTCCCAGGTCGCAATGCCGGTGTCGTCCCACACGAGGTACAGGATGTTCGGCGCATTCTCCGGAGCGGTCGGCGCCGCGTACGGGCCCCAGTCCGGTTCCGAATCACGAATGTCCAGTTCGATCTTGCCCTGAAATTGACCCGACTCCGTCGACCCCGACTGCCCCGTCATATGCCGCCTGCCCCATCTCGCAAATAGACCACCCGAACGTGGGTGGACATTACACGCGCCAGGTAGTAATCGGCTGAGATTTCAACGGCCCCGCCGGTGCGGTCAGCGCATCTCTCAGTGCATTTCCAGCACCAGACTGCGCAGCCCGTTGCGCCGGTTGCATCCGGCCCATCGCGGCGGCCCCAGAATCTCCAAGTGGTCGAACCGCGGCAGCAATTCCTCGAAGAAAACCCGCAGCTCCAGCCGGGCCAGGTTGGCGCCCAGGCAATAGTGCACACCTTGTCCGAAACCCAGGTGCGGATTCGGCTTTCGGGTGATGTCGAACTCGTCGGCCCGGTCGAACACGCTGGCGTCGCGGTTTGCCGAACCCTCCCACACCAGCACCTTCTGGCCCGCCTCGATCGAGTGGCCGCCCAGGGTGACGTCGCAGGTAGCCGTGCGCCGCTTGGACGGCGACGGCGTGGTCCACCGCACGAACTCCTCGATCGCGGTCGGCAACAGATCCATGTCGCGGCGCAACTGCTGCCATTGGTCGGGGTGTTCGGCAAGGGCGAGCAGGGCCACGGAGGTGACGTTGCGGGTGGTGTCACTGCCCGCACTGAACAGCTGATGGAAGAACAGGTACACCTCGTCATCCGACATGAACGGCACGCCGTCGACGGTCGCGTTGGCCACGATCGACAACATGTCGTCGGCGGGTTCGGCACGCTTGCGGGCAATCAGCTCGCGGCCGTAGTCGCCCCGTCGGGATTCGGCGTTCTTCCCGTAAATCCTTGACGCATAGTCATTTTGGGAGCCACGAAATTCCAGCACGGTCTCGAGCTCAGCCAGCAGCCAGTGTCGGTCGGACTCGGGAACGCCGAGCAGGATGCAGATCATCTGCAACGGCAGCTCTGGAGCGATGTCGGCCGCGAAGTCGAACGGCACACCGGGCTCGATCTGGTCGAGCAATCGACGCGCGCGGCGGCGCAGGTCATCCTCGACCCGGCCGATCATCCGCGGACCGAGACCCGAGCTGACCAGCCGCCGGATATCGGAGTGCCGGGGATCGTCCATCATGTTGATCAGGCCGGTCACCGGCATGTCCTGCAGCAAGGTGCCGCCGAACGGCCGCCGGCCGCCGGTCTCTGACGAAAAGGTCGCCGCATCACGCAGCACGGCAATGGTTTCGGCATACGTGGCCACCGACCAGAAGCCCTCTCCATCGGGGGTGTGCCCGGTCGGCTCGTGCCAGAACACCGGCGCTCGGTGACGATGGGTTTCGAATACGTCGTGCGGGAACCCGTTGGCGAAGTTGCCCGGATCAGTGAGATCGACACCGAGTGGACCAGCCACCGGGCAGGTTTTCGTGAGTTCCATTCGGGCGATCCATCCTCAAGTGTGCGCCGCCGTGACGAAATCTCAGACTTCGGTGGCGTAACGATCGATCTTCACGATCCGCCCGAACGGCGGCGGTATCAAGACCCGAGAGTTTTCGTTGGCGGGCGACGGCCGGTTCTGGTGCCCGGGCTTGCCCTGACAACTGACCCCGACGCCACCGGATGGTTAAATGCGCGGCGGCGACAGGGTCAGTAGCGCGAAGTTCTACCGCCGCTTATTCGGCGATGTCGGTGGCGCTGTAAATCGGCGCGGTGTAGGCGATTTCGTTCTCGCGGAACAGCATCTCGTAAGTCATAACTTCTCCCTTTCTGGCGGTGTCTATCAATTGATACGAAACTAACAGCGTCCAGCGGCGAGCGCTGTCCGCTGATCGGCGCCAATGGGGCGGAATTCGTTGTCCCCTAATCGGTGGACAAGCGTTGCAGGAAATGTGCTCACGAACAGACGCAACAGCCCCCCATTTCGGCACGAAATGGGGGGCTTTTGCGTCTGTTCGGGGTCGCTACTTGGCCTTCTCGAGAATCTCGACGAGACGCCAACGCTTGGTCGCCGAGAGCGGGCGCGTCTCCATCAGCGAGACGCGGTCGCCGATGCCGGCGATGCTGTTCTCGTCGTGGGCCTTGACCTTCGTCGTGGTCCGGATGATCTTGCCGTACAACGGGTGCCGGACACGGTCTTCCAGCTCGACCACGATGGTCTTCTGCATCTTGTCGCTCACCACGTAGCCGATGCGGGTCTTACGACGACCGCGCGGCTTGGGAGTGGCCGGAGTGTGCTTGGGGCCCTTCTCTTTTGCGGGGGCGTCCTTGGGGGCGGCGGCCTTCGGAGCCGCTTTCTTAGCTTCTGCCATCACGATTCCTTACCGTCGGACCCGTCGGGCCCGCTAGCCAGACCCAGTTCTCGTTCACGCAGCACCGTGTAGACGCGCGCGATTTCCTGACGCACCGTGCGGAGCCGGCGGTTGTTGCTGAGCTGGCCGGTCGCAATCTGGAAGCGCAGATTGAACAGCTCTTCCTTGGACTCGCGGACCCGCTCCTGCAACTCCTCGTCGGTCAGCTCACGCAGTTCGCCAGGGGATATTCCCACTGCCATCAGAACTGCTCCTCTCGGGTGACGATGCGTGCCTTGATCGGCAGCTTGTGGATCGCTCGGGTGAGCGCCGCCCGGGCGATCTGCTCGTTCGGGTAGCTCAGCTCGAACAGCACCCGTCCGGGCTTGACGTTGACCACCCACCACTCCGGTGAACCCTTACCCGAACCCATCCGGGTCTCGGCGGGCTTCTTGGTCAGCGGACGGTCGGGGAAGATGTTGATCCACACCTTGCCGCCACGCTTGATGTGCCGGTTGATGGCGATACGAGCGGACTCGATCTGCCGGTTGGTGACATAGGCGTGTTCGAGCGCCTGGATACCGTAGTCGCCGAAGTTCACCGCGGTGCCGCCACTGGCGATGCCGCGCTGGCGGGGGTGGTGCTGCTTGCGGTGTTTAACCTTGCGGGGAATCAACATGATTCAGCTCTCCGTGCTCTGCGCTGCGCTCGGCGCTTCAGCGGACCCTGCGGCCCCACTGTCTGCAGGGGCGGCGGCAGCACTTTCTTCGTTACCGGCAGCGCGACCGGCATCGGTGCCGGTCGCCGTGGTGCCCGAGGCACCGCTGCGACGCGGACGGGTGCCCGACGGCCGCTCCCGACGCGGACGGTCGGCGCCGGCCGGTGCGGCAGCGGCCAATTCGCGTTTGCCGCCGACGATGTCGCCCTTGTAAATCCAGACCTTCACGCCGATCCGGCCGAAGGTCGTCTTGGCCTCGTACAGGCCGTAGTCGATGTCTGCCCGCAGGGTGTGCAGCGGCACGCGGCCCTCGCGGTAGAACTCCGACCGGCTCATCTCGGCGCCGCCGAGACGGCCCGAGCACTGCACCCGGATGCCCTTGACATTGGGCTGACGCATGGCCGATTGGATGGCCTTACGCATCGCGCGACGGAACGCCACCCGGTTGCTCAGCTGCTCGGCGACCCCCTGGGCCACCAATTGCGCTACCGACTCAGGGTTTTTGACCTCGAGGATGTTGAGCTGAACCTGCTTAGCGGTCAGCTTTTCCAGGTCGGCACGGATGCGGTCGGCCTCGGTGCCACGGCGGCCGATGACGATGCCCGGCCGCGCGGTGTGGATGTCCACCCGGACCCGGTCCCGGGTCCGCTCGATCTCCACGTCAGCGATACCCGCGCGCTCCAGGCCGCTGGACAGCAGCCGGCGGATCGCGACGTCCTCCTTGACATACTCCGAGTACTGCTTGTCGGCGTACCAGCGTGACTTCCAGTCGGTGGTGATGCCCAACCGGAAGCCGTGCGGATTGATCTTCTGGCCCACTAGTCTGAGCCTCCCTTCGGTTCAGAAGCCTCAGAAGTCTTCGCGGGCGCCTTCTTGGCGGCCGCTTTGGTCCCCGAACTGGCAGGGGCCTTCTTTGCGGGTGCTTTGGTCCCCGAACTAGCAGAGGCCTTCTTGGCGCCCGAAGCAGGTCCAGCCTTCGCGGCGGCCTTGCTGCCCTCGGCGCGACGGGTCCGCGACGACTTCGAGGAGCGCTCGTCCTTACTCGGCCGGCTCTCCAGGATCACCGTGATGTGGCTGGTGCGGCGCCGGATCCGGAACGCACGGCCCTGGGCACGCGGACGGATGCGCTTGGCGGTCGGGCCCTCATCGGCGTACACCGTGGCCACCACCAGAGTGGTGGGGTCCAGCCCGTTGTTGTTCTGGGCGTTGGCAGCGGCACTGGCGATCACCTTGGCCACCGGCTCGCTCGCCGCTTGCGGCGCCCAGCGCAGGATGTCGAGTGCGTCAGCCACCGACCGGCCGCGCACCAGGTCGATGACCCGGCGCGCTTTCGTGGGCGACACCCGCACGAACCGCGCCTTGGCGGTCGCCGACGGATATTCAGTGGTAATACTCATCGCCGCTTACTCTTCCGGTCGTCCTTGATGTGTCCCTTGAAGGTGCGGGTTGGCGCGAACTCCCCCAGCTTGTGGCCCACCATCGATTCCGTGACGAACACCGGGACGTGCTTGCGGCCGTCGTGCACCGCAAACGTGTGGCCGATGAAGTCCGGGATGATGGTCGACCGACGCGACCAGGTCTTGATGACCTGCTTGGTGTTCTTCTCGTTCTGCACGTCGACCTTCTTCAGCAGATGGTCGTCGACGAACGGGCCCTTCTTCAGGCTGCGTGGCATAGTTGACTACTCCTCGACTTCCCTAGCGCCCGTGCTTCTTGCCGGTGCGACGGCGTCGGACGATGAGCTTGTTGCTTGCTTTGTTCGGATTACGGGTCCGGCCCTCGGACTTACCCCACGGGCTGACCGGGTGACGACCGCCGGAGGTCTTACCCTCACCACCGCCGTGCGGGTGGTCGACCGGGTTCATCACCACACCACGGACAGAGGGGCGCTTGCCCTTCCACCGCATACGACCGGCCTTGCCCCAGTTGATGTTTGCCTGCTCGGCGTTGCCCACCTCACCGACCGTCGCGCGGCAGCGGACGTCGACGCGGCGGATTTCACCGCTGGGCATCCGCAGCGAGGCGTAGGTGGATTCCTTGCCGAGCAACTGAATGCTCGAGCCGGCCGAGCGCGCCAACTTGGCGCCACCGCCGGGCCGCAGCTCCACGGCGTGCACCAAGGTGCCGGCCGGGATGTTGCGCAACGGCAGGTTGTTGCCGGGCTTGATGTCGGCGTTGGCACCCGACTCGACGACGTCGCCCTGCGACAGACCGTTCGGCGCAATGATGTAGCGCTTCTCCCCGTCCAGGAAGTGGAGGAGCGCAATCCGTGCGGTGCGGTTCGGGTCGTACTCGATGTGTGCAACCTTGGCGTTGACGCCGTCCTTGTCGTTGCGACGGAAGTCGATCACCCGGTAGGCGCGCTTGTGGCCACCACCCTGGTGGCGGGTGGTGATCCGGCCGTGCGCGTTACGCCCACCCTTGCTGTGCAGCGGGCGCACCAGTGACTTCTCCGGCGTCGTGCGGGTGATCTCGGAGAAATCCGACACGCTGGCGCCACGACGACCCGGGGTCGTCGGCTTGTACTTGCGAATTGCCATGTCTTATCAGGTCTTTCTCTCGCGCTCGGCGCTAGGCCGGGGCTCCGAACAAGTCGATTGGCTTGCTGCCCGGTGCCAGGGTGACGATGGCACGCTTGGTGCTCTTGCGCGTCCCGTAACCGGACCGGGTGCGCTTGCGCTTGCCTTGCCGATTCGCGGTGTTCACCGAGGCGACCTTGACGGCGAAGATCTTCTCGATGGCGATCTTGATCTGCGTCTTGTTCGAGTCGGGGTGCACCACGAAGGTGTACACATTGTTGTCAAGCAGCCCATAGGACTTCTCGGAGATGACCGGCGCCAGGATGATGTCGCGGGGGTCAGCGATGGTCGCCATCAGGCCGAAACCTCCTCGGAAGTCGCCGTGTTGGCTGTGTTGGATGCGATGTAGGCGTTCAAGGCCTCGACGCTGAACACCACGTCGTCGGCACGCAGCACGTCGTAAGTGTTGAGCTGGTCCGGCGGCAGGATGTGCACACCAGGCAGGTTGCGCACGCTCTTCACCCCGGCCTCGTCACTGCGGCCGACGACCACCAGGACCTGCTTGCGTTCGGTCAGCGTGGCCAGAAAAGCCTTGGCGCTCTTTGTCGAAGGAGTTTGGCCGGGGACTATTTCGGTGACCGCGTGGATGCGTCCGTTGCGGGCCCGGTCGGAGAGCGCCCCGCGCAATGCGGCCGCGATCATCTTCTTGGGCGTGCGCTGGCTGTAGTCGCGCGGCTTGGGGCCGTGCACCACACCACCACCGGTGAACTGCGGAGCCCGCGTCGATCCCTGCCGGGCGCGACCGGTCCCCTTCTGCCGGTACGGTTTACGACCACCGCCACTGACGTCACCGCGGGTCTTCGTCGAGTGGGTACCCTGACGTGCCGCCGCGCGTTGCGCGGTGACCACCTGGTGCATCAGCGCGATGTTGGCCGGTGCGTCGAACAACTCGGCCGGCAGCTCGATCGAGCCGTCAACCTTGCCCGCCGGCGTCCTCACGTCAATCTTGAGCCCAGCCATTACTTCTCACCTCGTTTGATCGCGCTGCGGACCACGACGAGTCCGCCGGTGCGGCCGGGAACCGCGCCTTTGATCAACAGCACGCCTTTCTCGGCGTCGACCTTGTGCACCACCAGGTTCTGCACGGTCACCCGGTCGCTGCCCATCCGGCCGGCCATCCGGGTGCCCTTGAAGACCCTTGCCGGAGTGGCACATCCGCCGATGGAACCCGGGCGGCGGTGTACCGCCTGGGCGCCGTGGCTGGCGCCCTGTCCACGGAAGCCGTGTCGCTTCATGGTGCCGGCGAAGCCCTTGCCCTTGGAGGTGCCGGTGACGTCGACGTAGGCGCCGTCGGCGAAGATCTCCGCCGTCAGCTCCTGGCCTACCTCGTATTCGGCCGCCGCGTCCGCGTCGTCCAGCCGCAACTCGGCCAGGTGCCGGCGCGGGTTGACGCCCGCGGCCGCGTACTGGCCGGTGACCGGCTTGTTGACCTTGCGTGGGCTGATTTCGCCGTAAGCCAGTTGCACGGCGCTGTATCCGTCACGCTCCGGGGTCCGGACGCGGGTCACCACGTTCGGCCCGGCCTTGACGACAGTCACCGGCACGACCCTGTTGTTCTCGTCGAATACCTGCGTCATGCCCAGCTTGGTACCCAGAATGCCTTTTCTCGCCATTGCTGCCCAAGCTCCTACTGGATGTTCACGTCGACACTGGCCGGAAGATCGATGCGCATCAACGCGTCAACGGTCTTCGGCGTCGGGTCGAGGATGTCGATCAGCCGCTTGTGTGTACGCATCTCGAAGTGCTCCCGCGAGTCCTTGTACTTATGCGGAGAGCGGATGACGCAGTACACGTTCTTTTCCGTCGGCAGCGGCACCGGTCCCACGACGCTGGCTCCTGTACGCACGACGGTCTCGACGATCTTGCGCGCCGACGCGTCAATAGCCTCATGGTCGTAGGCCTTGAGCCTGATGCGGATCTTCTGTCCCGCCACGCTTCTCCTACCTCTTCTCCCACACTGTGAGCCCGTGTCCGGACTTTGAGTCCTTCATCGAACCTGGTGCCCCCCGGCGCGCGGATCGACCGCCCGCACGGGGGCCGATCTAGCGTTGCGCCGGATACTGCGCCGCTGTTTACCTGTCGTGGTTCAACCGCTCCCCGCGCTCGGGTGTGTCACCCGCACGCAGCCTCGTAGGCGACCGAAATAGTCGCTCCAAGGTGGGGACCGGACGCGCCCATGGTGGGCGCTGGTCGTATGCCCGGCCAGGGATGAACCTGGCGCAGGGCAACCTGAACAGTATGCCCCAGATCACCGCGTCGGCCAAATCCCGGGAGGTCGGGCCGACCGGCCCTCCGAGACGTGCCTTGCCATGACTATCGGCGCTGGTCGCGCCCACGCTGCGATCCGGTGGCCGGGTCCGCAGGAGGAGGTATGTATGCCGGTGTTCGGGCCGAGGCCGGGACAACCTGGCGCCGCACAACCCCTGTTCCACTGGATCAACGGTGCACCGGCGGCCGAGCTGGGGTCGGACTCAAGCACCTGCCGGTTCGATATCCGGGTTCAGACCCTTGCCGCGGCGGCACTGGACGTCAAGGAAGCCGTCGACGGCGGCGCGCGCCGTTTCCTGATAGTCGAAATCGGGCAGCGTGCTCAAGCGGCCCAGGACCAGCGGGCCGATCAGTAGCGCGATCGCACTCGAGCGGTCCACTTCACCCAACTCGGCGGCCTGCGGGCTGTCGAACAGGGCGTCGAAGGGTGCGGCGTACTGCTGGGCGATGCGTTCCCGCAGGCTGCTGATCGCGCTCTCCGCGACGAGCGATTTCCGGGGTTCAGGCAATTCCTGCAGGTCGGGGCCCAGCGCCAGCCAAGACATCGCGGTCAGCACGGCGGGGGCTTCGGCGATGATTTCGGCCTGTGCCAGTACCAGCGCCAGCAGCCGGTCACGCAGTGACCCTTCGGTCGGCGGCATCGGCGCGGCGGGTATGAGGCTGTTGAAAGTGGCTGCCAGCAAATCGTTTCCACTCGGGAAGTGCCGATAGAGGGTGGCTCTGGCGACATTGGCGGCGCGCGTGACCGCGTCGACGGTCACCGCGCTGGGACCCCCGCTGCTCAGCAGTGCGGCGGCGGCTTCCAGCAAACGAGCCCTCGAGCGTGCCGGACGGGGATCCCGGTAACTCCCGTCGCTGATTGTGATGCACCTCCCTGTTTGGAAACGAGATTAGCGGTCTACCTACGAGACCATTAGTCTCGGTCACTACTTCGCCACCGAAAGGGGGCGCCACACCATGGTCCAAACCCTAGTTCGGCTCCGAGTTCAGGCCGATGAGCGCGGGGCGGCGCCAGGCCACACCACACGGGCGCAGCGGTGGACGCTGACCGTGGCGTGTCTCGGGGTGTCGCTGGTGGTCGCGTCGATGACGGCGTTGAACACCGCGCTGGGAGACATCGCGGTCGCCACCTCCGCCACGCAGACGCAGCTGACGTGGATCGTCGACGGCTACACCGTGGCGCTGGCCTGCCTGCTGTTGCCCGCCGGTGCAGTCGGTGACCGCTACGGCCGCCGGGGTGCGCTGCTCGCCGGCCTGACCATCTTCGCGCTGGCGTCCATCGCGCCGGCGCTGTTGCATTCCCCGGCGCAGATCATTGCGGGACGCGCCCTGGCCGGGGTCGGCGCCGCGTTCGTCATGCCCGCGACGCTGTCGCTGCTGACCGTGGCCTATCCAAAAGAGCAGCGGATCAAGGCCGTTGGCATCTGGGCCGGCACCGCGGGGTCCGGCGGGGTGATCGGCATGCTCGGTTCTGGCCTGTTGCTTCGTTTTTGGGACTGGCATGCCATCTTCTGGTCGTTGGGCGCGGGTGCTCTGGTGATCTTCGCGATGGCATGCACCATTTCGCCGTCCCGCGACACCGACGCGCCCCGCGTCGACTGGTTGGGCGCAGTGCTGATCGGCGCGGCGGTCGCGATCGGAGTGTTCGCAATCCTGCAGGCACCGACGCGGGGCTGGGACGACACCGAGGTCTGGGGCGGGCTCGTGCTCGGGACGATCATCGCCGCGGTCTTCGGGGTGGTGGAATACCGGAAACAACAACCACTTCTGGACGTGCGCCTGTTCGCCGACCCCAGTTTTGCGACGGGCGTAGCGACCATCGTCGTGCTGTTCGGCGGAACGTTCGGCTTTTTCTATCTCGGCATGCAGTACGTCCAGCAGATCATGGGCTACTCGCCACTGATGACCGCCGTGGCCTTCGGTCCGTTCATGGTGCCGTTGGGCATCTGCTCGGCGCTGTCGTGGTGGTATGTGCCGAAGCTCGGGCTGCGCCTGGTGCTGTTCCTGGGCACCCTGATGATGGCCGTGGGCTTCCTGTGCATGCTCGTCCTCGACCTGCATTCGTCGTACCTGAACCTGGCCTGGCCCACGCTGATCCTCAGCACGGGCATCGGATTCTGCACGGCGCCCACGACCTCAGCGATCATGACCGCAGTTCCGGACGAGAAGCAGGGCGTCGCCTCCGCCGTCAACGACACCGCGCGCGAGTTGGGCGGGGCGCTGGGGATCGCCGTGGCGGGTTCGATACTTGCCGGGCGCTACAGTCACGAGCTGCTACCCAGGCTGACGGGTTTCCCCGAGCCGGTGCGCGGGCCCGCGTCGGACTCGCTGGCAAAGGCCGTCGAAGTGTCGGAACGGCTTGGCCCGCAAGGTGATCGATTGGCGACCCTGAGCCAGACGGCATTCCTGCACGCCATGCATGCGTCGATGATCACGATGGCCGTCATCGTCGCGGTGGCCGCGGTGCTGATCGGGTTCTGGGCTCCCGGGCGGGACGGGCGCCAGTTGCGGCTGGCGCGGCACATCCGGGCCGGCCGCGCACGAATCACCTCGCATTGAGCGAAAGCGCCACGAGCGTCGCTTCGCGGGGCTACATTCGATGAGGGGAGAAGGTTCGTAACGGGCCGCGGGCACGATCCATGTTTGGCTGGGGGGCCGCATGTCGTATGTGATCGCTGCGCCGGAGTATGTGGCTGCGGCAGCAACGGATTTGGCGAACATCGGCTCGGCGCTCGGCGATGCCAACGCCGCGGCTGTCGTCCCGACGACCGGGGCATTCATCCCGGCGGGCGCGGACGCGGTGTCAACGGAGCTCGCGGCGCTGTTCGGGGCCCATGCCGAGGCATTCCAGGCGATCAGTGCCCAGGCGGCCGCCTTTCACGACCAGTTCGTGCAACTGATGAATTTCGGTTCCCAGTCCTATGCCCTCAGTGAGGCGGCGAACGTTTCGAACATCCAGACCGGCTCAGTGGACATGCCGCAACAGGCGTTCGGACCCACGGTCTTGAGCGAAGGCGTTCATCCGGCGCCCGCAGCCGCAGTAGCGGCACAGACGGTGGCTGTCAGTTCGGCAGCAGCCGGACCGGTGGGCTCGGCGATGGCACCGGCGATGGTGCCGGTCGGATCGGTGGGGTCGGCCGTAGCGGCGGGATCGGTGGGGTCGGTGCGTCAACCGATTCAGCCGCGATCGGCGGGGCCCGCAGACCCAGCCGAAATTATTACTGACACGGCGAGGGTATCGGCGTTGCCGGCGCCACTGGCAGCGCGGGCGGTACCGGCAGCGGCGATTGCGGCTCCGGTGGCCCGGATGGAAGCTACCGGCGAATCGGCACCGGCGTCGCGCTGATCGACCAGCCGTCGGGCGCTCACTGAACGAATTCGGCCGCCCGGTGCCCTACCATCACGATCGTGGCGTGCGGTCCGCGACTGGGGACCACCGGCAGGATGGATCCGTCTATCACCCAGAGGTTTTCGATACCGAGAACACGACATCTGTTGTCCACGACCGCGTTCGGGTTACCTTCGATGCCCATCGGGGCACTGCCACACAGGTGTTGTGACGTCGACCAAACCGCTGGGCCTGTTGTGGCACTGCACAATTCACGGGCCAACTCACTCCCTGCACGCAGGGCTGCGACATCAGCCGGCTCCCTGTCGTAGTGATGTTCGATTCGTGGAGGTGTGGTGGGATCTGCCGAAACCAAGGAGATGCGTCCGCGTGAACGCGGTCGCATGAGCGCCACACCGATGTGCGGCCAATCACTATGTCCGGCAGCGCCGTCGCCGGTCATCGCCACGAAACCACCTGTATAAGGCCGAATTTCGATGCCATCGGCAGTGCTGAGCACCACCTCCAACACCGGACGGTCTGCTGCCACCTTCCAGCTGGTCGGCATCACCCATTCCGGATGATCGCTGCATCGCAGCCCAACCGGAAGCGCCGCAACAACTTTCACACCAGCGGCGCGCAGCATCTTCTGTTCGCCTACGCCAGAGAGCATCAGCAGGTGGGCCGAACGAATCGCCCCGGAGCACAATACGATTCGATCCGCCGTGAGGACCATCGGACCGTCCGACCCGACCGCGTCCACGCCCACCACGGTGGCGCCGGCAAAGCGGAGCCGCACCGCCCGGGTTTGGGCCAGCAGCCTCAGATTGCGTCGCTGCAGCGCCGGTAATAGAAAGGCGGCCCCGGAGCCGGTGCGGACGCCGCCGACGATATTGAGCGGCACCGCGCCGACCCCTGCGGGCAGCTCAGGTCCGACGTCATTGAGGTCGTCGACCCAGCCGAATCCCGCGCGCCGGCTGGCGGCGGCGAAAGTCTCGGTGACGCCGGTCAGGTCGGTGGTGCGACGCACCGGGATGGGGCCGGCCCCGCCGTGCGCGGGGGTGGCGAAGTCCAGATCGGTCTCGATGGCCCGGAAGTGGTCGAGCACGTCAACCCATGCCCAGCCCGGAATCGCCATGCGGTCGAAGTCGCCGGGCACCGCTCGGCAGAAGTAACCACCATTGACGGCACCGGATCCGCCGAGGGTGGTCCCCCGTACCAGCGGCACCTGCCGGGTGGGATGGTCGGTCAGTGTCGCCAGGTAGCGCTCGGCCAGCGGACTGCCCGCACCGATCGGTAGTTGCAGCCCGTTGCGGGTCCGCGCCAGGAGGCGAGCATCGGCGAGTCCGGGACCGGCTTCCAGCACCGTCACGGTACGACTCGGATCAGCGGAAAGGCGTTCGGCAACAACCGAACCGGCACTTCCGGCACCGACGATCAGCACATCGCTGTGCCGGGCGGCTACGGACAAGGCGGCCGTTACGTCCGAATCTGCGGCTTGAGTGCGCCGAGGTTGCGTTCGCGCACCACCCCGTACCACAGGCCGATGCCGTAGGCCAGGTCGTCGACGCGCTTGAGCAATAGGAAGGTCAGCAGCCCGATCGGTTCGGCGTCCTCGCCGACGGCGTCCCGGCGACGTAGCCAGTCCGCCACCCCGTCGACGATCGCCGCGATCAGCACGACGTGCCGGCAGTGCCGCGACAGCATCGCCGCCAGCAGTGCCACCGGCCAGTAGTGCCGGCAGATTGCCGATGCCAACTGCAGCGCCGCCGACCACAACCCCCGGGTGGCGATCACGATCACATCCCACAGCGTTGACTCGACGGAGGTTTCGGCGCCGCGCAGCACCTTGGCGATCCGGCGGCCCGTCAGCACGGCGACGATGATCGAAGCCAGTTGGGCCAGGCCGGTTCCGAGCGACATGAGAATCCAGGCCGTCAGCGCCCAGCCGGAGATCACCACCGGCGCGGTCTTGTCGGGATGGCGCACCGACAAGGGAGCCGCCGAGCCCCCGTAGAACGCTTTGCGCGCGATCCAGTCCCGCAACGCGGTCCGATGATCATGCGCGACCAACGCAATCGGTTCGTACCGTAGCCGGGCGCCGGCTTCAACGAGTCGCCAGCACAGGTCGACGTCTTCGCCGGAATGCATCGTCTCGTCGAAACCGCCGACTTCGCGGATTGCCGAGGTGCGGCAGACGATCGCAGCACTGGGCACGTAGGACACCGCGCTGAGCGGCAGCACCGGCGCTTCCCGCAGGCCCAGATCCAGTGACGAGTGCACCGCTTCGTAGCGGGCGATCACGTTCTCGTCCTGCCCCAGACCGACGATGCGGGGCGCGACCAGCGCGACCGTCGGATCGCAGAAGTGACCGAGCAGAGCCTCGAGCCAGCCGCGCTGTGGCGCCACGTCGGAATCCAGGAACGCGACGAAGTCCGTGGTGCAGGCCGCCAGTCCGGTATTGCGAGCCGCCGCGGGGCCTTTGTTGTGGACGTGGTGCAGCACTTCGACGGCGCAGTGCACGCCGGCGAAGTCTTCCAACTCGATCGGGCACCGGGACCCGTCGTCGACCACGATCACCCGCAGCCCACGCAGTGACGCCACCAACCGTCGAACGCCAGTTACGTTGTCCCGCACCGGTATAACGACGGTGACGTCTCGGTGGGACGGACCCGTCGCGGGACGCGGGTGGGCAACCGTGGCGTCCAGCAGAGTGCGTGCCAGTTGGGCGCTGACCTCGTCGCGAACCTTCAGGCGGCCGTCGCAGAGCATGCCCCGGGCGGCGGGCGCCAACCGCAGCAGCCGGGTCGGCGAGCCACCGAGCAAGGCCTTACCGTCGCCGAGCACCCGCACCCGACGATCGACCTGCACTGCAAACCCGTCTGGCAGCCGGTCGCCGCCTTCGGCGCCGCTACCGTTCATCGCTTCGCTCTGCATCGTCGCGGGCTGGGTCATGTCAGCATCCCGTCGGACCCCGGCATCCACCGGTCAATGCGACGCACGCAGTCATCGACCATCTCGGTGAAGATCCGCCTCCCCTCGGCCGCGGTGGCCGTGGTCGGGTCACCCAGCACCCCGGTACGACTGACTTCCGCAACCCCGCCGCGTTGCATCGACGGCAGCAACTCGCGCAGCGGCGCTTCGTTGCCGGCGAGCATTCGGTCGGCGCGCACGGCGGCCGGCGAGAGATGGAGTAGCACGGATGTTTCGGTGTGGCCGGCGTGCGCATCGCCACCCGCGCAGGCACACGGGCACCATCCGGCGTCGCGGCCTTCGGCGCGTAGCCGGCCGATCGCGGCTTTCAACGCGCCGACGTTGCCGCCGTGGCCGTTGACGAAGACCAGACGCTGCGCCCAGCAGGTGGCCGACCGGCCGTACTCCACCAACAGCATGGTCAAGGCATCGGTACCGATAGAGATCGTTCCCGCGAAACTCTGGTGCTCGCCACTCGCGCCATAGGCGATCGCGGGTGCCACCAACCAGTCGAGCCGCCCACCGACGGCGCGGGCGACCGCCATGGCGATCCGGGTGTCGGTATCCAACGGCAGGTGCGGACCATGTTGTTCAGTAGCCCCTAGCGGAATCAATATTGACGGCGATGCGGATATCGGGAGTTGGCTCGACGTCGAATCCCCCAGTTCGCCGAGTACGGGCACTCGCCGATGGTAAGGCCAATTCACCTGGCGTGCACCGATTGTTGCCCTATCTATCGAATTTTTTTTCCGTGCTGTTGATCGACGGGACGAAATCGCTGCTCGTTTGCCACGACTGCCACGCCAGTACCACATTCCGGCAAATGGTCATTCCGGAGGCGCCCACTCTGTGGTAGAACGCGGCGTGCCTGAAACCGGGGGTTCGTAATTCGGCCGGTCCATGCGTGATTCGGCCAACTTTCAGGCACTCAGCGCACGCCCAACTCCCGGGTGAATCCGGACGGAATCAAGATGTCGTCCGCAGTGAGGTCATGGATGGACGAATGCCCGAGGCCCATCAGCGCCGAATCGATCCCGCCGCGCAGGATGTCGAGCACGTTCTCGACGCCGGGTTGGCCCGCCGCCGCCAGTCCCCACAGGTAGGCCCGCCCGATCATCACCGCTCGCGCTCCGAGCGCCACGGCCTTGACGACGTCACTCCCCCGTCGGATGCCACCGTCGAGCAGGACCTCGACCTGGTCGCCGACGGCCTCCGCCACGGCCGGCAGCGCGCGGATCGACGCGGGTGTGCCGTCCAGGTTGTTGCCGCCGTGATTGGACACCGAGATTGCCGAAACACCGGCGTCCACCGCCCTTTTGGCGTCGTCGACGCGCATCACGCCCTTGAGCATGAACGGTCCGCCCCACAGTTCCCGCAGCCAGGCGATGTCCTCCCAGGTCGGCGGGGGTGTTCCCATCCATTCGCCGTACGCGGCGAAGAACGGCGGGCCGGGCTCGCCGCGGCGGCCCTGGTTGGGCACTCGCAGGTCCGGCGGTCGCATCGTCTTGCCGAACTTCCACAGCCAGCGGGGCTTGGTGATCGCCTCCGGCGACAGCTTCAGGACGTTCTTCAGATTCATCTCTTCAGGGATCTTCGGGCTGCCCCAGTCGCGCCCGTGCGAGAACGTCCAGTCGGTGGTGACGATCAGCCCGACCGCACCCGCCGCCCGCGCCCGCTCGGCGCGCTCGGCGATCGCATCCCGACCGCCGAGCCAGTAGATCTGGAAGAAGACCTTGGGGTTGGCGGCGATGACCTCCTCGATCGGCTTGCTGGCGAACGAGGACAGGCCCATCGCCGTGCCCCGGGCCGCCGCGGCGCGCGCAACGGCCACCTCGCCATCCGGATCGACCGCCTGGACGCCGGTCGGTGAGATGAGCACCGGCATCGAAATATCCTGCCCCATAACGGTGGTCGACAGGTCGCGTTTTGCGCTGGCACCGATGACATGCGGAGCGAATCCGAGTTCGCTGAATGCCGCCACATTATCGGCAACCGTTACGCCTTTTTCACTGGCCGAAATAAGCGACGAATAGACGGATTTCGGCAGCCGCCGCTTAGCGCGTTGTTGGGCAATCGCGACGGTTTCAAACCATTGGTCTGCCATGGTTATACGGGACTTTCATTGCAGAGCCGCGACGGCGGTCTCATGGACAGGGTCAACGGCACCGGTGTGCTGATCCGCTTGCCACGGGAGTGGTCGACGCGCGGCCTCGGCGTTTCACGTTCGGATTCCAACGCCGGCGCACCGTGGCCTTGTACGCACTCGGGATCCGGACCGTCCAGCGGCAGGCCGGTGAAGAATTTCGCCGCCATGCAGCCGCCCCGGCAGCTGTCATAGTGCCCGCAACTGCCGCACGCTCCGGCGGACTGCGGCTCGCGCAGCTCGCGGAACAGCGGGGCGTTCTTCCAGACGTTGTCGAACCCTCCATCGGACAACACGTTTCCGGCCAGGAAGCGGTCGTGGATGGCGAACGGACAGGCATACACATCGCCGACGGGGTCGATCAGGCACACCACCCGGCCGGCCCCGCACATGTTCAGTCCGGCCAGCGCGCCGGCGGAGCCCAGCGGTGCGAGATGGAAGAAGGAGTCGCCGGTCAGCACGCGCTCGCCCTTGGCCACCAGCCAGTCATACAGCTGCACCTGCTGGTCCGGCGTGGGGTGCAGGTCCTCCCAGACATCGGCACCGCGCCCCGACGGCCGCAACCGGGTGATCCGCAGCGTGGCGCCGTAACGGCTTGCCAGCGCGGCGAATTCGTCGAGCTGATCCACATTGTGCCGGGTCACCACGACCGAGATCTTCGTGTCGGAGAACCCGGCTGCAGCCAGGTTCTCCAGCGCCCGCACCGCCATGTCGAACGACCCGGGCCCGCGCACGGCGTCGTTGACCTCGGCGGTCGCGCCGTCCAGCGATATCTGGACGTCCACGTAGTCGCTGGCAGCAAGCCGTGCCGCCACCTCGGGAGTGATGCGCACGCCGTTGGTGGAGAACTTCACCCCGACATGGTGTTCGGTCGCGTAGTCCACCAACTCCCAGAAGTCTGGGCGCACAGTGGGTTCGCCACCGCCGATGTTCACGTAGAACACCTGCATGCGTTCGAGTTCGTCGATGATGTCCTTGCACTGGCGGGTGGAGAGCTCACCGGGATCGCGTTTGCCCGAGGACGACAGGCAGTGCACACAGGCCAGGTTGCAGGCGTAGGTCAGCTCCCAGGTCAGGCAGATCGGCGCGTCGAGCCCGTGCTCGAACTGCTCGATCAGTGCGGGGACTCTGGCTGCGGTGCTCATCGGGCCTCCCGGGGTACCAGCATGTTGGAGCGGGCCAGCACACCCAGCGCGTGCAGGTAAGGGCCCTGGTCGTGGTCGTCTACTCCGGCGGCTCTGCATGCGGACCGGACATCAGGGTGGTCGGCCAGCGACTGCACCACGGTCAAGATGGTGCGGTTCTTCAGGAACGACAGTTTGCGGGTGCCGAAGTGATACAGCAGCGCGCCAAAGGGTTCCGGCCGGATCGCCACCTGCGGGTGCAGTCGCCAGCCGGTGTCCGGGTCGAACTGCACGCTCTCGCGGGCCGGCGCGGGCGCGGGCACCGTCAGTAAACCCCGCACATGCCGTCGATGGAAACCTCTTCGACCAGCGTCTCGGTGACGAGCTCGGTCTCAGTCTGGTTCTCGTTGTCCATGGCGATTGCCTTTCATCGAAGGGACTCGACAATGATGGGTGGTGCTGGTCACAATCTCACGATCGACGCCAGAATATGGCATCGAGTGCCGAAATGGAAGGGCGGGGTCCGATGCTGCCGGAGTCGCGGCTGGGCAGGCGCCGCTCGACGACGCCGCTGCACATCACCGACGTCGCCATCGACCTGTTCGCCGCGCGGGGCTTTGCTGAGGTCAGCGTCGACGACGTCGCCCATGCTGCCGGGATCGCGCGCCGGACCCTGTTCCGCTACTACGCGTCCAAAAACGCGATCCCGTGGGGCGATTTCGATGCCCACCTCGAACAGCTACAGGAACTGCTGGACGACGTCGATCCGCGGGTGCCGCTGCGCGAGGCGCTGCGCGGAGCGCTGCTGGCGTTCAACACCTTCGACGAGTGCGAGTCGGCCCGGCACCGCCAGCGCATGCGGGTGATCCTGGAAACGGCTGAGCTGCAGGCCTATTCGATGACGATGTACGCGGGTTGGCGGGAGGTGATTGCCGGCTTCGTCGCGCGCAGGTTGGGCGGCAAGACCACCGACCTGAGGCCACAGACCGTCGCCTGGACCATGCTCGGTGTCGCACTGAGCGCCTACGAGCACTGGCTGCGCGACGAATCCGTCTCGCTGCCGGAAGCGCTCGGGAATGCGTTCGACGTCGTCGGCGCGGGCCTGGACGAACTCGAGTGAGCGACACCGCTCATCTGCTGCACACCCTGCGGTCGCAGGGACGGTTCTGCGCGCGATCCGGATCGGCGATGTACGGCGACCTCTTCCAACTGGTGGCCGGCGATGTCGAAACCGGCGGAGTCTTCGCGACCATCCTCGCCGGCCATGAGAACGCGTCAGCGGGCCAGGCGGTACCGCTGCGGTTGCTCGGCGGGCTGCACCGGATGGTGCTCGACGGCCGGGCACCACAGTTGCGCCGCTGGTATCCCAGTGTCGGCGGCAGCTGGGACGCCGGCAGCGCCTGGCCCGAGATCCTGCTCGTCGCCGACGGGCATCCCGAGGTGCTGCGGGCGGCGCTGCGCCAGCCTCCGCAGACCAACGAGGTGGGCCGGTCGGCTGCGCTGATCGGCGGCCTGCTGTATATCAACAGCGAATTTCGGCTTCCGGTACGGCTTTTCGAGATCGGATCCAGCGCGGGGCTGAACCTGCGGGCCGACCGCTACCACTACCGGTACGCCGGCAATCAGTGGGGGCCGGCCGATTCGCCGGTGGTGATCGACGACGCCTGGCACGGCCAACTGCCGCCCGGCGGCAGGCTGCAGATCATCGCGCGGCACGGATACGACATCGCGCCAATCGACGTCACCGGTCCCGAGGGGGAGCTGGCCGTGCTGAGCTACGTGTGGCCCGACCAGCAGGCCCGGTTGAATCGGGTGCGCGGCGCCATTGCGGTGGCCCGCGAGGTGCCGGCGAAGTTGGAGCGCCGAACGGCCGGCGACGCGGTCACCGGGCTCACCCTGGCCGACGGCGCGTTGACCGTGCTCTGGCATTCCATTACGTGGCAGTACCTCTCCGCGGACGAACGCGCGATGGTGCGCGCCGGGATCGACGGGCTGGCCGCGCAGGCCGATGCGCGGAAACCGTTGGCGCATCTGACTCTCGAGCCGGCGCGGGAGGGGCCGGAGGGCACATTGAAGTTCCTGGTGCGCGCTACGACGTGGCCGGGCGGCGAGGAGCGGGTGCTGGCCGAATGCCACGCCCACGGCGCACCGGTGCACTGGCAGTGACCCCACCACAAGAATTCTCGGATGCCCCCGTCGGAGTTCGGCCCGCCGCGACGACATTAAAGGTGTGAGCGCCCAACCGCACCACCAGCGCGACGCGTCGCGCGCGCTGCTGGCGTTGTACGACGAAGCGCTGCCCGTCGTCTACGGCTACTTCGTTCGCCGCTGCGGCGATCGGGGGACGGCGGAGGATCTGACGTCGGAGACCTTCCTGGCAGGTCTCCAAACGGCGCGCGCTGCGACGCGCAAGAGCAATCCACCACCGATTGCGATGCCATGGCTGATGGGAGTGGCGCGACACAAACTCGCCGACCATTATCGGCGCCGGCCTGACCCGGTGCCGGTGGCCGATCCGCCCGAGCCGGTCGACCCGGCCTTGGTGAGTAGCTGGGACTGGGATGCCGAATTGGACCGGTTGGTCGCCGAGAGCGTGCTGACCCGGCTGAGCGACTCACACCGCGCGGTGCTCGTCCTGCGCTATATGGACGACTGCAGCGTCAGTGAATGCGCCGCACTGCTCGGGCGCACCCTACACGCCACCGAGGCGCTACTGGTGCGCGCGAAAAAGGCGTTCCGCAAAGAGTATCCGGAAGGAGGCACGTCATGAGTCAGCTCGATCCGCTCGACGTGCTGCACACCGACGACCTTCCGGTGCAACCCGATCCGGACTTCGCCGCGCGGTTGCGCAGGCGGCTGGAGTCCGCACTGTCACTACCCGAAGGAGTCCTGATGAGTGGCACGGCTACCGCAATTTCCGAACTGTCCCAAGAATCTGCCACTATCCCCCGCCCGGCCGCGCTCCCCTATCTGGCCGTGCGGGACGCGCGTGCCGCGATCGACTGGTACGCCGAGGCATTCGGCGCGGTGGTCGTCGGCGAACCAATTGTCATGGACGACGGTCGAATTGGGCACGCCGAGGTCGAAATCGGCGATGGCGTGCTGTACCTGGCCGACGAGTATCCCGAGTTGGGACTACAAGCTCCCACACCGGGCGCGGTGTCGGTCAGCTTGATGCTGCACGTCGCCGACACCGGTGCGGCGTTGCAGCGGGCACGCGATCACGGCGCGACGGTTCAGCGCGAAATCTATGAGGGCCACGGCTCGCGCAACGCGACGATCGTCGACCCGTTCGGCCACCGCTGGATGCTCAGCGGACCGACGGGCGCCCCGGTCACCGGGATCAGGCAGGGCGACCTCGGCTACATCGTGCTGTGGGTTCCCGACGCCGAGCGCGCCGCCGCGTTCTACGGGCACGTGCTGGGGTGGGCCTTCGATGCCGCGTCGCAGCAGGTGACCAACACCGACCTTCCGACGGGGATTCATGCCGCGCCGGGAGTGCCCACCCTGTTCTGCTGCTATGCCGTCACCGACCTGGCGGCCGCGCGCGCGGCCATCACCGAGGCCGGTGGTACCGCGGGCGACACCCGTCGCACCGAGCACGGCCTCACCCTGGACGCCACCGATCCGCAGGGCGCGGCCTTCGCGGTGTTCGAACCGGCGGCCGGCCGGGAACGTCCGCCGCTCAACGGATCTGGGCCGGGTGAGTTGGCCTACGTGACCTACGACGCGACGCAATCCGCCGGCTTCCGCGACTTCTACGGCCGGGTGCTGGGCTGGACGTTCGAACCTGGCCGCGTCGCCGACGGGTGGCAGGTGCGCGATGCTCGCCCGATGTCGGGTGCCGCCGGCGGGAGCCCGCGCCGCAGCACGGTGCCGATGTGGACGGTCGCCGACATCGACGCCGCGGTCGCCCGGGTCCGCGAGGCGGGCGGCACCGTGCTGGACGAGCCGTCCCGTCAGCCCTACGGCCTGTCCGCCGAATGCACCGACGATCAGGGCAGCCGGTTCTATCTGGGACAGTTCTAGCCGGCTGACTCCAGCATCTCCGAGATGGGCACCGCGGCGGCGACTTTGGCTCGCACCTTCATGACCTTGCCGGGCAGCCCACCACCGACCACGCCGACCAGTGCGCCGTCGCGTTCGTAGTAGGCCAGGAACTTGCGGCCGTCGTCTTCGACGAGGTGCACGGTGTCGGTGGCTTCCGGCTCGCCCAGGCACTGGATCTTGACGTCGTACTGGTCGCTCCAGAAGTACGGGACGACGACGGTAGACGGCACGTCACGGCCCAGCATGGCGGGCACCACCACCCGCGTCTGATCGGCCACGTTGCTCCAATGTTCCACGCGCACTTGATGTCCCGTCGCATCCCGCCAGGAGGCGACGTCACCGAGCGCCCAGACGTGCGGGGCACTGGTGCGGCCGGCCCCGTCGCAGATCACGCCTTTATCGGCCCCGTCGACCTCGATGCCGCTGCCGTCGAGCCAGTCGGTGGCCGGGTGTGACCCGATGCCGACCACCACGAGGTCGGCGGCGACTTCCGTGCCGTCAGTGAGCACCACCGAGTCGACGTGGCCGTCACCGCGGACCTCGGCCACCCCGATGCCGGTGCGCACGTCGACGCCCTCATCGCGATGCAGCCGCGTCACCAGCGCGCCGATCTGCTCACCGAGCACCGACGCCAGGGGTGTCGGCTGCGGTTCCACCAGGACCACGTCCACCCCGAGACCGCGCAGGCTGGCCGCCACCTCGCAGCCGATGAAGCCCGCACCGATCACCACCGCCTTCTTGGCCGACGACGCGTGGGTGCGCAACGCCATGCACTCGTCGAACGACCGCAGCACCCGAATGCCGTCCAGATCGGGGAGGTTGGGGATACGCCGCGGCACCAGGCCGGTGGCGACGACGAGTTCGTCGTAATCCAGCGAGGTTCCGTCGGCCAGCGTCACGGTCCGGGCGGTGGTGTCGATGCCGGTGGCCGCGGCGCCGAGGCGCAGGGTGATGTTCTTCTCGTCATACCATTCACGCGGTTTGAGTGCCGTGTCGTCGATCTCGCTGCGCAGCACTTCCTTGGACAGCGGCGGCCGGTCGTACGGCAGGTGCACCTCGTCGCTGACGATCGTGATGGGCCCGGCGTACTCCGCACGGCGCAGCTGCTCGGCGGTGCGGGCGGCGGCCAGCCCGCCGCCGACGATCACGATTCCGTGTGTGCTCACGTGGAGTTCATAGCACGGTCGACAATCAGTACTTCAACGCGCCCTTGTCGACCGGGATCTGCGTGCCCGACTGGGTGCCCGATCCGTCGCCGGCCAACCAGACGACGACGTCGGAAACCTCATCGGGTGACATAAAGCCCTTGTACTGCATAGGCATTGGCGGGAATGCGTGCACAAAACGGGGATGCTTGGCGAACACCTGCATCATTGCCTCCGGCTCGATCATCGGGGTGTCGACCGAGTAGGGGTGGATGGAGTTGACCCGGATACCGAATTCGCCGAGTTCAATCGCCAGCGTGTTCGTCAGCGCGGTCAGACCGAACTTGCTGGCCGCGTAGTGGCCGTTGCCGGGTGTCGCCCTCAGCCCGCCCGCGGAGCTGACGACCACGATGGAGCCGCCGTTGCCGGCCTCGATCATCGCGGGGATGGTGGCCCGCAGGGTGCGCCAGGTACCGGTCAGGTTGACCCCGATGACGGTGTCCCACTGCTCATCGGTGAGTTCCCAGACCCGGCCCCAGCCCAGCACGCCGGCATTGGCGACCACGATGTCGAGCCGACCGAACTGCTCGACACCGTCGGCCACCAACTGGCGCAGCGCCGCGTCGTCACGGACGTCGACTTGGCGAGCCAGCACCTTGCGCCCCTGTGCCTCGACCACGCGGGCGGTCACGGCGAGGTCCTCGGGAGTGGCCGGCGGGTAGGTCAGGCTGTCCGACACCGGCCCGCAGATGTCTGAAGCGATGATGTCGGCGCCTTCGCGGGCGAGCCGGATCGCATGGGAACGTCCCTGGGCACGCGCGGCTCCGGTAATGAACGCCACCCGTCCTTGAAGTGATTGCGCCACTGCTCCCCTTTCGACGCCTGCCAGGCTAGCAGCGAAACTGAAACGTGTTCTAGTTAGGTCACCCGACGACCCGCGAGCGTCCCGCCGGCGTGGCATTCGCGGCCGAGCGCTGCGCTGGCGTGACGCTCGGGCGAATCGCGCGAGCGCAACTGGTCAGGTCAGATCTCCGAGATGATCTGGGCGCGCCGGCTGGCGTATTCCTGGTCGTTCACCGCCCCGCTGTCGCGCAGCGAGTCCAACTCCTGCAGCCGGTCGGCGATCGAGGCCTGTGCGGTTTGCGGTTGGGCAGTCTGACCAGACTGCTGCTGGCCGGCGCGGCGCACCACCGCATGCAGCTGCTGGCGCAGAGCCGGATTGGACCGCACGTCGACGATGCGGTTGAGCGGGATGTTGTTGGCCTTGAGCAGTTGCAGGATCTCCATCAACGGCCCGGCCTGCCCGCTGAGGTCGTAGGTCCGGTGGTCTTCCTCGACGGTGAACTGGGCGGGGACCAAGCCGTTGACCAATGCGCTTCGCTCCCAGTCGATTCGGTATTCGTTCGTGGTGGGGTCGACCAGGACGACAAGCTTGCGAGCCGTCAGGTTGCCCAGCCGCGTCACACTCGCGATCACCCGGTCCTCACTGTCGAAGGGCGCGATCCCGGGTCCGGAGACGTGCAGGTGCACCTTGACCACCGGCTGCTCGTTGATCCGGGTACCGGTCTCGGTCAGACCGGTGATCTGGGCCAACGCGAGCATCCCGGTCTGCTCGAGCGCCTCGTTCTTGGCGGACGTGTTGACGCTCCAATACGTCAAGGCGATGGCTACCAGCACGTCGGCCACGCTGATGAGCAGACCGACGTAGAACATCCAGGACAACAGCTGACCGAAACCGAGGGTGAAGTAAACGACCAGGAAGATCGGTCCGACCAGACCGCCGCACAGCAGCACCAACAGCTGCATCTTGATATAGCGCGCGAGCATCCGCCTTCTCCTCACTCTGCTCGGGTCAGGTGCCCGAAAGGTGATGTCAGAGTAGCGCCCACCCCGCCGTTACCGATCACAAAAAACACCAGGCCCGGATCGCCGATCACGGCGAATCCGGGCCCGGTGCGCAGAACCGATAGTGCTACTTGATGATCTTGACGACCCGGCCGGCGCCGACGGTGCGGCCACCTTCGCGGATCGCGAACCGCAGACCATCGTCCATGGCGACGGGCTGGATCAGCTTGACGGTGATGTTGGTGTTGTCGCCGGGCATCACCATTTCGGTGCCCTCCGGCAGCGTCACCACCCCGGTCACGTCGGTGGTGCGGAAGTAGAACTGCGGGCGGTAGTTGTTGAAGAACGGCGTGTGCCGGCCGCCCTCGTCCTTGGACAGGATGTAGACCTGGCCCTCGAACTCGGTGTGCGGGGTGGTGGTGCCGGGCTTGATGACGACCTGGCCACGCTCGACGTCCTCGCGCTTGATACCACGCAGCAGCAGACCGACATTGTCACCGGCCTGGCCCTGGTCGAGCAGCTTGCGGAACATCTCCACACCGGTGACGGTGGTCTTCATGCTGGTCGGCTTGATGCCGACGATCTCGACTTCCTCGTTCACGTTGACCACGCCGCGCTCCACACGACCGGTGACAACGGTGCCACGGCCGGTGATGGTGAAGACGTCCTCGACGGGCATCAGGAACGGCTTGTCGGTGTCACGCACCGGGTCCGGAATCGACTCGTCGACCGCGTCCATCAACTGCTCGACGGACTCGACCCACTTCGCGTCGCCCTCGAGCGCCTTGAGCGCCGAAACCCGCACTACCGGGGCTTCCTCGTCGAAGTCCTGGGCGGCCAGCAGCTCGCGGACCTCCAGCTCGACGAGCTCGAGCAGCTCCTCGTCGTCGACGGCGTCGGACTTGTTCAGTGCGACCAGGATGTAGGGCACACCCACCTGACGGGCGAGCAGCACGTGCTCGCGCGTCTGCGGCATCGGGCCGTCGGTAGCGGCGACCACCAGGATCGCGCCGTCCATCTGGGCGGCACCGGTGATCATGTTCTTGATGTAGTCGGCGTGGCCCGGGGCGTCGACGTGCGCGTAGTGACGCTTCTCGGTCTGGTACTCCACGTGCGCGATGTTGATCGTGATACCGCGCTGCCGCTCCTCAGGCGCATTGTCGATCTGGTCGAACGCCTTCGACTCGTTCAGGTCGGGGTACTTGTCGTGCAGGACCTTGGTGATAGCCGCGGTCAGGGTGGTCTTGCCGTGGTCAACGTGACCGATGGTCCCGATGTTGACGTGGGGCTTGGTCCGCTGGAACTTCGCCTTCGCCACTTTGTTGTCCTCCTGGACTGTTGGTGCTTAAAAAAGCAGTGTTGATTTTTCTAGGTTTTTTCCGCCGTGGTAACCGAGTCAGCTTACGCGTAGGGCTCGGCTCACTCGCCAGTCGCCTTCGCGATGATCTCCTTCGACACGTTCGCCGGAACTTCGGCGTACGAGTCGAACACCATGGAGTAGTTCGCCCGGCCTTGAGTCTTGGACCGCAGGTCGCCGACGTAGCCGAACATCTCCGACAGCGGCACGTGCGCCTTGACGACGCGCGCACCAGCCCGCTCCTCCATAGCCTGGATCTGGCCACGGCGGGAGTTCAGGTCGCCGATCACATCACCCATGTAGTCCTCGGGTGTGGTGACCTCGACGGCCATGATCGGTTCCAGGATCACCGGCTGCGCTTGCGCCGCAGCCTTCTTCAGCACCTGTGAACCGGCGATCTTGAACGCCATCTCGGACGAGTCGACCTCGTGGAAGGCGCCGTCGAGCAGCGTGACTTTCAGGTTCACCAGTGGGTAGCCGGCCAGCACGCCGTACTGCATGGCGTCTTGGGCACCGGCATCCACCGACGGGATGTACTCCCGCGGAATGCGACCACCGGTGACTTTGCTCTCGAACTCGTAGGTCGCACCGTCTTCGCTGGTGAACGGCTCGATGCTGATCAGCACCTTCGCGAACTGACCCGATCCGCCGGTCTGCTTCTTGTGGGTGAACTCGACCTTCTCGACTGTCCGCTTGATGGTCTCCTTGTAGGCGACCTGCGGCTTGCCGACGTTGGCTTCCACCTTGAACTCGCGGCGCATGCGGTCCACCAGGATGTCCAGGTGCAACTCGCCCATGCCACCGATGACGGTCTGGCCGGTTTCGGAGTCCTGGTGGACCTTGAAGGTGGGGTCCTCCTCGGCGAGCTTCTGGATCGACAGGCTCAGCTTCTCCTGGTCGCTCTTGGTCTTGGGCTCGATGGCCACCTCGATCACCGGATCGGGGAAGGTCATCGACTCGAGCACGATCTGGTTGTTCGGGTCGGCCAACGTGTCACCGGTGGTGGTGTCTTTCAGGCCGATCACCGCGTAGATGTGACCGGCACTGGCCGTGTCCACTGGGTTTTCTTTGTTGGAGTGCATCTGGAACAACTTGCCCAGCCGCTCCTTCTTGCCCTTGGTCGCATTGATGACCTGGCTACCGGAGTCGACCTTGCCCGAGTACACCCGGACGTACGTCAGCTTGCCGAAGAACGGATGCGAGGCGACCTTGAACGCCAGCGCGGAGAACGGCTCGTCGGTCGACGGCTTGCGGACGATCTCTTCGTCCTCCTTGCCGGGCGGGTGGCCGACAGCCGGCGGCACGTCCAGCGGCGACGGCAGGTAGTCGATGACGGCGTCCAGCATCGGCTGCACGCCCTTGTTCTTGAACGCGCTGCCGCACAGCACCAGGTAGGCCGACGAACTGATGGTGAGCTTGCGCAGCGCACCCTTGATCTCCGCGACCGTGAGTTCCTCGCCCCCGAAGTACTTCTCGAGCAAGGCTTCGTCGGTCTCGGCGACGGCCTCGAGCAGCTTGGTGCGGTACTCGTCGGCCTTCTCCTGCAGCTCGGCAGGGATCTCGATGGTCTCGTAGGTCTCGCCGAGCTTGGTCTCGCCCCGCCACACCTTGGCCTTCATCTCGACCAGGTCGACGATGCCTTCGAAGTCGCCCTCGGAGCCGACCGGCAGCTGGATCGGAATGACGTTGGCGCCCAACCGCTCCTCCATGGTCCGCACGGAGAAGTAGAAGTCGGCGCCGATCTTGTCCATCTTGTTGACGAAGCAGATGCGCGGGACGTCGTACTTGTCGGCCTGGCGCCAGACCTGCTCGGACTGGGGCTCGACGCCCTCTTTGCCGTCGAACACGGCGACGGCGCCATCAAGAACACGCAGGGACCGCTCGACTTCCACGGTGAAGTCGACGTGTCCGGGGGTGTCGATGATGTTGATCTGGTTGTCGTTCCAGAAGCAGGTGGTAGCCGCGGAGGTGATGGTGATGCCGCGCTCCTGCTCCTGCTCCATCCAGTCCATAGTGGCTGCGCCGTCGTGGACCTCACCGATCTTGTAGCTGATGCCGGTGTAGTAGAGGATGCGCTCAGTCGTCGTGGTCTTGCCGGCGTCGATGTGCGCCATGATGCCGATGTTGCGGACCTTCGTAAGGTCGGTCAGCACGTCCTTCTGTGCCACAGAAGTCTTCCCACTCTTTCGTTGCTCAGTTAGTTCGCTTATGGATCCGCCCCGGCTGAATCACCGGCGGGCTTGTCACCAGCGATAGTGCGCGAAGGCGCGGTTTGCCTCGGCCATCTTGTGGGTGTCCTCACGCCGCTTGACGGCAGCCCCGAGACCATTGCTGGCATCCATGATCTCGTTGGCCAGGCGCTCGACCATCGTCTTCTCCCGGCGCTGCCGCGAGAAGCTGACCAGCCAGCGCAGCGCCAGCGTGGTCGACCGGTCCGGGCGCACCTCGACGGGCACCTGGTAGGTGGCACCACCGACGCGGCGGCTACGCACCTCCAGAGCGGGCTTGACGTTGTCGAGAGCGCGCTTGAGGGTGATGACGGGATCGGTGCCGGTCTTGTCCCGGGCCTGTTCGAGCGCACCATAAACAATGCGCTCAGCCAGCGATTTCTTCCCCTGCAGCAGAACTTTGTTCACCAACTGGGTGACCAGCTGTGACCCGTAGACCGGGTCGTTGACCAGTGGACGCTTGGGCGCGGGCCCCTTGCGCGGCATTAGCTCTTCTCCTTCTTGGCGCCATAGCGACTGCGAGCCTGCTTGCGGTTCTTCACACCCTGGGTGTCGAGCGAACCGCGGATGATCTTGTAGCGCACACCGGGTAGGTCCTTCACCCGGCCGCCACGCACCAGCACCATGGAGTGCTCCTGCAGATTGTGGCCCTCACCGGGGATGTAGGCCGTGACCTCAACCTGACTCGTCAGCTTCACACGGGCGACCTTCCGAAGCGCCGAGTTCGGCTTCTTCGGAGTGGTGGTGTACACGCGGGTGCACACGCCACGGCGCTGCGGGCTGCCCTTCAGGGCCGCGGTCTTGACCTTGGCGACCTTGTCTCGGCGGCCCTTGCGGACCAGCTGATTAATGGTTGGCATCTACCGGCTTTCTGTGTTGCTGTTCTTTGTCTTATAGTGCGCTGTTCAAAGTCTCTGTACTGCAGTTATGCCCCACCACGGAATGATTTCATCACCCCGCGGCCGGGCGTGTCGCATGCGCTTGCCCGGAACACATCATCCGTCGCATTGTGGACACGCGAATTGGCCCGGCATTTACGCCCCCTACTTCAGGCGCCGTTAGCCGCCAGGCACGAGGTCCCACAATACCCGGCCGGAGTCTGGCAGGTCAAAAGCGCGTCAACGCGGTCGCCTCAGGTGGCGGTCAGCTCCCTGCTAGGGCCTGTCCGAGGCCGGCACGGTGCGCCGATCCATGCCGGCCGCCAACCGCAGCACCATGTCGGTGAACACGGCGTCGGTGTCGATTTCGTCCATGACACCGGTCATCTCCAACAGCACAAACCCGTGCATCGCCGACCAGAACTCGAGGGCGGCATAGAAAGCCTCCTCGCCCTGGAGGCCGTACGACGACAGCACCGCGATGACGGGTGCGGCCGCCCCCCTGGTCACGGCCGTGTATTCGGGGTCGTCGCCGCCCAGCGGCATCCGGGTGAACGCGGAGTACCGCCCGGGGTGATGGTGTGCGTAGCTGCGGTAGGCGCCGGCCATGACCAGGACGGCGTCATCGCGGGCACGACCCTCCCCTACCCGGTTCAGCATCGTGATGATGTCGTCGATGACCCGGATGCGCACCGCGCGGCGTAGATCCTCGAGGCTGTCCACGTGGTTGTACAGCGACGGCCCCTTCGTGCCCAGCTGGGTGGCCAGCGCGTTGATGGTCAACGAGTCCCAGCCCTCGCGGTCCAGGAACGTCAGAGCGCCCTCGACGATGCCCTCACGGCTCAGCTTCGCCTGGCGGGCTCCCGATCTCCCGGCGCGCGCACGGCCACCACCTGGCGGTGGTTCCGGCGGAGCGGCCATGGCGATTCACCCTTCGGTCGGGATGGCGGGCCGTGCGCGCCTGGCTCGCGTGACGTGAGAACTAACTAATGACTCTAGTTGACTCCCCCGCGGTCACCGGGTGCGGCGCTCCGTGGTGGTGGCGCGCGCCACGGCTTTCCGAATAAATGCCCGCAGGGCTGTCGTCGCGCAGTTAAATGCACGTAATCTCAATCGTGGTCTCATCGAGCAGACCACCCGCCCGACGAAGGGGGGCCCGCAGTGAAATGGACAACCGCCGTGGGGACGCTGGCTGTCTGTGCCGCCACCGTCGTTGCCACCCCGGCCGCGCCGGCTCCGGTGGCGCACGCCAAGAACGGCGACACCCATATCACCGGGCAGGGCGTCGAGACGACGATCGACTGCAACGATTCCACCCTCATCGTCAACGGGACCTCCAACATCGTCACCGCCAAGGGGTCCTGCTGGGCGGTCACGATGATGGGGACGTCCAACACGGTGATCGCCGACACGGTCGTCAACGACATCACCGTGTACGGCTATGACGGCACCGTCCTCTACAAGAACGGTGATCCCGTCATCTGGGATCGCGGCCGCGAGCTGGGGATGGTCAACCGGATCCAGCGAGTCGGCCCCTGAGCCGGCAAGTGTGACAGTTCTTATACCCGGGAGGAATCGAGAAACTATGCGCGCCAACACAACTGCCGAGACCTTCCGACTGGCCGGACTGGCCCTGGCAGCCGCGGCCGTCGCCGCCGCCGTCGGACTGGCCGGCTGCAGCTCGACAGCCGGTCCGCCGGGAGGCTCCACCTCCTCCTCGACCAAGTCGTCAACCACGACCACGAGCAGCGGCACCGCCGAGACGACGTCCACCACAGGCGGCGGCCCCACCATGAGTACCTCCGTCCAGGTGGGCAACACCGTCGTCTACGCATACATGGGGCAGACCGCCACCATCTCGTGCGAAGAGGGCAAATCGCTCAATGTGACCGGGTCCGATAACACGCTGACCGTCAACGGCACCTGCGAAACAGTGAGCGTCGGCGGCACCAAGAACAAGATCACCATCGACAAGGTCAACACCCGCATCACGGTGCTGGGGATGGACAACACCGTCACCTACAAAGACGGTGACCCGGAAATCAACAAGATCGGCCCCAACAACACCGTGACCAAGGGCGGTTAACTCGCCGGGGCGCCGTGCCGGCCGGCACCGCCGGCGAACCGCCCGGCCCCCTCCAGGGCCTCGGCGGCCACCCGGGAAAGGCTGGCGAACTCGAGGTCCATCGCCGCGGACTCCGGCAGGCCCCACTGGTGCAGCGCCGACAGTCGGTCCGACCGCAGACATTGCTGTGGCAGCGCCGCGAGCTCGGCCGCCAACTCCTGGGCCGCTTGGCGCCCTTGACCTTTGGGCACCACCCGGTTGGCCAGGCCGATCGCCAGCGCCTCGTCGGCTTTGACCCCACGACCGGTGAGGATCATGTCCATCGCGCGGCTGTGCCCGATCAGTCGCGGCAACCGCACGGTGCCGCCGTCGATGAGCGGCACTCCCCAGCGCCGGCAGAACACCCCGAACACGGCATCCTCCTCGGCAACCCGCAGATCGCACCACAATGCCAACTCCAGTCCGCCGGCGACCGCGTAGCCGTCGACCGCGGCGATCACCGGTTTGGACAGCATCATGCGCGACGGCCCCATCGGGCCGGGGCCGGTGCGATGTACCGAGTTGGCTTGCGGCGTGCCGAAGGCCTTCAAATCGGCTCCCGCGCAGAATGTTCCGCCTTCGCCGCACAGCACCGCCACCGACGCGGTGTCGTCGCGGTCGAACCGTTCGAACGCCGTGTACAGCGCGGCGGCGGTCGGACCGTTGACGGCGTTGCGCGCCTCGGGCCGGTTGATGCAGACCGTGGTCACCGGGCCGTCGCGGTCCACCCGCACCACATCGCTCATGTCGCCTCCTGAAGTTGGGTCGTATCACGCAGTTCCGCCAGTTCGGTGGCGAAGTCGTGGTAGGCCGCCCGCAACGGCGGCACCCGGCCAATCCGGGGGCAGCAGTTCGTCGGGCAGAATCGGGTCGGTATCGAGGTGGCGCACCATGGCCGCGGCCACGACGAAGCGGCCGGGCATGTCCGTCGCCTGGCCGAACTCCCGCAGCAACCGGTGGCCTACGCCCGCCCACTCAGTGAGGTCCCACAGTTGTCCGGCCAGCGCCGCCGAAGCGTCGTCGCGCGCCTGCAGTACCCGCACCCGCGCCGCGACGTCGGGCACCAACTCCAGATCGAGGTTGTCCGGACGCATCCAGACGCCTTCACGCAATTCAGCGAACCGCTTGTCGTACATGGTGTTTCGTAGCGCGGCGCGGGTACGGGGGTCGGTGCCGACACTGGTGACGATGACCAGGTGCCAGTGCCCGCGCCAGGCCCGGGTACGGGGGCGCATCGCCTCGTCCTGCCGACGCTGGCGGGCCAGCAGCCGGTCCGAGAGCCGATAGCCGTCGGCCGACCGGATCAGGTCACCGGCACTGACCATGCGGGTCAGCGCCACCCGCAACGTTGCCTCCTTGATACCGAAATCCGTTGTCAGCCGGACCAAATCGCTCGCGGTGGCCCAGGCGGGGTGCGCACCCAACAGCACGCTGAGCACCACCGACCGAGCGGTCATGCGGGCCAGCGATTGCGGCATGGTCTCAGACCTGGGAAGCTCGCCGGCCGTGGTCACCGAACGGTTCGTCTCGGTGCTTGACCGCATCGCGGAAGCCGTGCTCGACCGCGTCGGCGACGAACGCGTGCCCCTCTGGCGTGTGCCGCGCCACCCCGTCGAACACAGTGCTGACCATCCTGCTGGTCGCGATGCCCTGTTGCAGCAGCGGGGCATTGAGCGCGAGCTTGATCATGATCAACTGGTTGACCGGCAAGGCGGCGATCCTGGCCACCAACCGTTCGGTGCGTTCGTCGAGATCCGCGGGATCGGGCGCCTCGACCGCCAGGCCCCACTCGGCCGCCTGCGCGCCGGTGATGCAGTCACCGGTGAACAGCAGGCGTTTGGCACGTTGGTCACCCAGGCGGTGTGCCCACAGGCCGGCGGCCGGGACACCCCAGACCCGCGTCGGCGGGTAGCCGATCTTCGCATCGGCGGCGGCGATCACCTGATCGGCGTGCAGCGCGATGTCAGTGCCGCCGGCGACGCAGTAGCCGTGGATCTTGACCACCGTCGGCTTGTCGGCGTGCATCAGGCTGGAGAAGCCGCGCACGAACCGGCTCATCATCTGGTAATCGATCATCGGGTCCCACGGCTGGTTGGGCAGATGGTTGATCGCCTGCGTCTTCCCGTCGAGCACCGTGCCGTGGTAACCGCCTTCCTGGCCCGCCGAGCCGGTCCGGTCGGCATAGGCGGACAAATCGAAACCGGCACAGAAGCCTTCGCCGCGGCCGGAGACCAGAATGACGTGGACGTTCGGGTCAAGGTCGGCGCGTTCGACCAACGCCGAAAGCTCCAGCGGGGTGTCGGCGACGATCGCGTTGCCCTTCTCCGGCCGGTTGAAGGTGATGCGCGCAACCCGGTCGGTGACCTCGTAGGTCATCGTTTTCAGGTTGTCGAAGTCGACTCCCCTGATGGCGTGAGTCACTGGCGCCGCTCAGCCCTTGACCAGTGCGCGCTCGATGATCGGGGCCAGGTCCAGACCGCTCGGCATGGTGCCGAAAGCGCCACCCCACTGCCCGCCCAGCCGGGTGGCCAGGAAGGCTTCGGCGACCGCCGGATGACCGTGCCGCACCAGCAGCGATCCCTGCAGCGCCAGGCAGATGTCCTCGGCCACCTTGCGGGCCCGGTATTGAATGGTTTCCAGATCGGCCAGCTGCTGGCGCAGCCGCTCGACGTGCGCGTCCTGCCTGGCGTCCTGACCCGCGGTCTGGGTCAGTTCGTCGAACAGCACCTCGACCGACTCCGGTCGAGTTGCCATGGCGCGCAACGTGTCCAGTGCGCTGACGTTGCCCGACCCCTCCCAGATACCCATCAGCGGCGCTTCCCGGTAGAGCCGCGGCATGCCGGAATCTTCGACGTAGCCGTTACCGCCCAGGCATTCCAGCGCTTCTGCCGCATGCGGGGTGGAGCGCTTGCACACCCAGTACTTGCTGGCCGCCAACCCGATGCGGCGCAGCAGCGCCTCCCGCTGGTCACCGCGGACGGCCTTGTCGGTGGCTCCTGCCATCCGCATCGCCACCATGGTGGCGGCCTCGGCCTCCACCGCCAGGTCGGCCAGCACGTTGCGCATCAAGGGCTGGTCAATCAGGTAGGCGCCGAACGCCTTTCGGTGTTGCGCGTGATAGATGGCGCGGGTGAGGCCGGTGCGCATGCTGGTGGCGCTGCCCAGCGTGCAGTCCAGCCGGGTGAGGTTGACCATTTCGATGATGGTCGGGACGCCACGGCCCTCCTCGCCGACCAGCCACGCGGTGGCGCCGTCGTATTCGACCTCGCTGGACGCGTTGGCGTGGTTGCCGAGCTTGTCCTTGAGCCGTTGCAGGAACATCCGGTTGCGGGTGCCGTCGGGCAGGATGCGCGGCAGCATGAAGCAGGACAGGCCACCCGGCGCCTGGGCGAGCACCAGGAAGATGTCACACATCGGCGCCGAGGTGAACCACTTGTGGCCCCGCAGGCTGTAGGTGCCGTCCCCGTTGGCGGACGCTTGCGTGGTGCCGGCGCGCACGTCGGAGCCGCCCTGTTTCTCGGTCATTGACATGCCCGCGGTGATGCCCGCTTTGGTGACGGCGAGCTTCAGCGCCGGGTCGTATGCGCGGTTGGTGAGTAGCGGCTCGTACACCGCAGCCAGTTCGGGATTGAACCGAAGCGCCGGCACCACGGCGTAGGTCATCGAGATCGGGCAGATATGACCCGCCTCGACCGTCCAGACCGACGTCTTGGCGGCGCGCACCACGTGCGAGCCCGGCCGTTCGTCAGCCCAGGGCGCGCCGTGCAGGCCATGCGCGATCGCGATGCGCATCAGTTCGTGGTAGGCGGGGTCGTACTCCACCTCGTCGACGCGATGCCCCACCCGGTCGTGGGTGTGCAGCACGGGACGGTTGCGGTCGGCCAGCTCACCCCAGCGTTGCGCCTCGGGACTACCCGAGATGGCCCCGAGCTCGTTCACCTCGTCCAGACCCCACTGTCCACCCTCCCGGATCAGCGCCTCGATGAGGACCGGAGAGGAGGCCGGGTTGTGGTTCTCGAGTGGAGGAACCTGGTTGGTCACGACGTGCGTATCTGGCATGGCACCAATGTTACATTTCTCCTACAACCGCACAAGAGGTGTAACGCCAGTACATCGACCGCGGGCGGGCTTCGAACGGCCAAAGTGCCCGGTGTCGAACAGATGCAGGCCACTGGCGAAGGTGGGCGATATCGTTGGCCGATAGTTCTGCGCACGGCGACCAGCGGCGATCGGCGCGATGGTCGGCGCCTACGGCGGTGCTGAGGCGGTGACCGCTGCCACCGTGGTCGGGAGGGCGGGGAGCATTGATCGACGCCGATCGCCACGTAGTGCCGCTCACCGCTTCGTGTCGCCCGGCGCATCGACGAACCTGTGTAGGACAGTCACATCGCCTGGAACGCTGCTCCGCCGCGTCGTGATCGGGTCGGGCCGGTGCCATGTCGTCCAGGGATTTGACGAGTTGTTCGGCGGATAGCACCGCGGTAGTCAAGCCGTCGTGCAGTCGTTCGGTAATCCGTTGTGGCGGTTCGGTATAAGTGAGACCAGACATCGTCGTCATTTGACGTTCCCTTCATGCAGTTCCGCCGTCGCCGTTGATCGGCGTCGCGCGAACTTTGGGCAGTCGCGCAATGCCGGTGGTGGCCGCTCCGGGTCGTTGCGAATTGCATCCCGATCACGGGTTTCGCGACCGACCGGACGTTCATCCCTGCCTGCGCCGTCTGCGCTCGCCTCCTCGTTGTGACGACTATTTGAAGATATCTTCACTCCCGAGGAAATGTCAGTCAAGAGCGTAACTGAATATATCTTCAAAGTCCCGGTAGGCTCATGTTGAAAAGACCCCTGGACTGGAAGCACACACGTTGGAGCCCGTCGACAAGCCACCCAACCGCATCGAACGGCGCAAGCAGCGCACCCGCGCAGCGCTCATCACGGCCGCGCAGGGCTTCATCGCTGACGGAACTCTTCACGTGCCGATCCAGGACATCTGCCAGGCTGCCGATGTTGGTGTGGGCTCGTTCTACAACCACTTCCAAAGCAGGGACCAGCTGTTCGACGCCGCGATCGACGACGCTCTTGACGCGCACGGCGGCGTGCTGGATGCGTTGACGGCTTCGATCGACGATCCCGCCGCAGCCTTCGCGTTGAGTTTCCGGCTGACCGGCCGCATGTTTCGCCGGCCCGAAAGCCGTATCGTTCTCAATCACGGGCTGGAACTGATCACCGCTGAACGGGGGCTGGCGCCGCGCGCCAGGCGCGACATCGCCGCGGCGGCCGCGGCCGGAAGGTTTCAGGTGGCCGACCCCAAATTGGCGATGGCCGTCGCCGCTGGGGCGTTGCTGGGGCTGGGACAGCTGGTGCAAGCCGAACCTGACCGCGACGCGGCGCAGACCGCCGACCAGGTCACTCAAGACCTACTGCGGATGTTCGGGCTATCCACCGACGAGGCGCGCGAATTGTGCAGCCAGCCACTGGATTTCGATGATATTGATGCCGCCGACCGGTCAGATCAGCGTGTCGTGGACTAGACCGCTGCGGGCAAAACTCCCGAACCCGCGCCTATGCCAATCCCGGCGTCCCGCTCAAGTGTTTGTCCTGTCGCGCAGAAATGCGATGTCGTCCTTGCGACCCTCATCGGCGGTTTCGCATATTACCGGTGCGTCGGCGGCCTTGACGACGGCGACGAGCAACTCGGGATCGATCTGACCGGTGCCGAAGTTCGCATGGCGGTCGGCCCCGGAGCCCGCCGCATCCCTGGAGTCGTTGCAGTGCACCAGGTCGATGCGCCCGGTCAGGGCCCTGATCCGCGCGACGGCGTCGATCAGCTCCTCACCGGCCGCCCACGCGTGGCAGGTATCCAGGCAGAAGCCAATTCCCTTGTCGCCGATGTGGTCCCACAGCCTCCCGATGGTGTCGAAGTAACGGGCCATCGCGTGGTCGCCGCCCGCCGTGTTCTCCAGATAGATCTGCACGTCGGTTTCCAGGTAATCCAGCGCCTTGACCCAGCGGCCGAAGCCGGCCGCCATGTCGTTGTCGTCCGCGTGACCGCCGTGCACAATCACCGCCGTGGCATTGATCTCCGCGGCGGCGTCGCAGGTGTCCTGCAGGATCTTGCGCGACGGAATTCGGATCCGGTTGTTGGCCGACGCGACATTGATCAGATACGGGGCGTGCACATACAGCGGCACGCTGGACGTTTTCAGCGTCTCGGCGTCGGGACGCGGCTTTGGCTTCTTCCAACTCTGCGGGTTGCCGAGGAAGAACTGCACCACGTCGGCACCGTCTGCCTGGGCTGCGGCAAGGGGGTCATCCTGGTGGACATGCGAACCGATGAGCACCTAGCCAGTCTAGTGAGACCTTTGCACGCGGCTGGACGCATAAGGTGTTGTGCGTGACGGTACGAGCCAACGCTTTCTGTGGGACGTGGCATCTCAGACATCACCGGCGAAGCCACAAAATGCGGCATGCTCGGCTACGGCAAGATCGAGCAGCGCACGGCGGGTATCCACCTTCGACTGCGGTCCCGGGCTTTCGTCTTCGCGAACGCCGACGCGGGTGGCGCGCGGGTTCTACTGGTGGTCGCCGAATTGCCGCTACCGACGCAGAACGTCACCGACGAGGTGCTACGCCGGTTGGCGACGTCGTACGGCAACACCTACACCGCACAGAACACCCTGATCACCACGACTCACACCCACTCCGGTCCCGGTGGCTACTGCGGACACCTGCTGTACAACCTGTCGACGAACGGGTTCCGGCCTGCGACCTTTGCGGCGATCGTCGACGGCATCGTCGAGTCGGTGCGATACGCCCACGACGATCTGGCACCCGCAGAGGTGGCGCTGTCGCACGGTGAGTTGCACGGGGCGAGCATCAACCGCTCGCCCGCCTCCTTCGACCGCAACCCGGCGTCCGACCGGGAGTACTTCCCCGACCGCATTGACCCGCACACCACGCTGGTGCAAATCGATCGCGGCGAAAAGACCGTGGGCACAATCCATTTCTTCCCCACCCACGGCACCAGCATGACCAATCGCAACCTCCTCATCTCCGGAGACAACAAGGGCTTCGCCGCCTATCACTGGGAGCGCACCATCTGCGGCGGGGACTACCTGGCCGGCCAACCCGACTTCATCGCCGCATTCGCCCAGACCAACCCGGGCGATATGAGCCCGCACGTGGACGGGCCCGTCGCATACGGGCCGACGAGGGCCAAGGACGAACTGGAGAACACCCGCCGCATCGGGTTGTCGCAATTCGAGGACGCGTTCGGGCAACTGAACAAAGGGACACCGATCGGCACCGACGTCGACTCCCGACTCACCTACGTCGACCTGAGTGCCGTCGTGGTCCGCGGCGAATTCACCCCCGACGGCCATGAGCGCCGTACCGGGCGGCCGGTGATCGCCGCCGCGATGTTCGCGGGGACCGACGAGGGGGAGGGTTTTCCGGGCTTCCGCCAGGGACGAAACCCCTTCTGGGACAAGGTGTCCCGCAGTATCTACCGGATCTCCCGGAAACTGCGGGCGGCTCAGCAGCCCAAGGGCATGGTGATCCCGGCCCACCTGCTGAACCGGCTGCAGCCCTTCATCCAGGAAATCGTTCCCGTCCAGCTGGTGCGAATCGGGCGGCTTTATCTGATCGGCATTCCCGGCGAACCGACCATTGTCTCGGGTCTGCGACTACGTCGCGCGGTGGCTTCGATCGTCGGCGCGGACCTGGATGACGTGCTCTGCGTGGGCTACTGCAACGCCTTCATCCACTACGTGACCACGCCGGAGGAGTATCTGGAACAGCGCTACGAGGGCGGCAGCACCCTGTTCGGCCGATGGGAGTTGCCGGCGCTCGTGCAGACCGTCGCCGGACTGGCCGAAGCCATGCGGGATGGCAATCCGGTGACGCCCACGTCCCGTCCACAGCCCCTTAAGCCCCGAAGCTGGCTACGCTCCGCCCCCGCCGACACCGGTTCCTTCGGTGCGATCCTCGCCGAGCCGGACGCGACGTACCATCCGGGCGAGTCGGTGGAGGTCGTGTTCGTCAGTGCGCTGCCCAACAACGACGTCCACCGCAACCGGACCTTTCTCGAAGTGGTCCACCTCGCGGGCGAGGAGTGGGTGCGCGTGGCCGACGACGGCGACTGGTCGACCACGTTCCGATGGCAGCGGGAAGGGCGCAGCGGCTCACGCGTGCGCATCCAGTGGGACATTCCCGGTGATGCCGCACCCGGGCACTACCGCGTCGTCCATCACGGGATGGCCCGCGACACCTATGGCAGGCTCGAGCCGTTCCAGGCCACCACGCACGAGTTCACGGTGCGCTGATGGCCCGACGAGCACCCGACAAGACCAGTCCACCACTTCAGGCGAGCGGCCGGGTTGGGTCGCTACGGCTAAATGCAATGAGCATCGGCGAGGCGTGCTTATTGCTCCTGCCTCAGGACAAACTCGTGCATGCCGGGGACGGTAAATGCCAGCATGCCTCGCTCCGGTGCGTATACGAGGCCCTTTTTGATCAGTTCGTTGCGGGCCACGGATAAGGCACTGGCACGGGATCTACGCATGCGTGTGGCCAAACTGGATACGGTCGCCGATCCGTTGCCAGCCAGCTCGGCCAGGGCGCGCAGCAGCTCCCGTTGCGCCGGGGTGGCGCGTTCCCAGCGGGACCGGTATAGACCGTCGTCAACCTCGCGGCTGGCATCACGCAGTCCTATGCGCACGTCGTCGGATGTGATCGGAGAACCGATTGCGTTGTCCCACACGTGTTTTCCGATTGCCTGTAGAAAGTACGGGTAACCCTTCGCGACGTCAGCGGCCATCGACAAGCCATCAGCGTTCCAATCGACGTTGAGTGCATGGGTGGGAATTGTCAGCGCGTCCAACGCCGCCGAGTCGTCGAGCAGGCCCACGCTCTGGTAGTCATAGAGCCGCTCGGCGTAGCTGGTGGCGTCAGCCAATTGCGCGGGCAATGACGGCAGGCCGGCCCCGACCAACATGACGGGCAACGGCATCTCACCTTGGCCCAGGTGGTGCATCGCAGCGTTGAGGGCCGATAGCTCGGCGGCGGTCGCCTCTTGCAACTCGTCGATAAGGATCAGCACGCCGATGCCCAGGTCGCGTGCCGTCTCCCCCATCACCTCGAGCAGCGCTGCAAAGTCTTCGGCGAAACGACCTGAATCGGCCACGCCGCGTATCGGATCGACCTCCACACCCAGCGATACCGAGCCGGCGGCGTCGGCTTTGATGCTGAATGCCTTGAGCACACCCAGCACCCGGCGTAGCCGCGGCTCAGGGTGGCGGCCGGTGGCCGTACGCATCCCCCGGACCAAAGATCGCGACAACGCCACCGACAACGACTCACCGATCCCCGCTTCTACTTTTGCGGTGATCCATTCCCGCTCAACCGCCCTACGGAGCAATTCGTTGAGCAGAACGGTCTTACCCACACCGCGCAGACCGTTCAGGATCCAACTGCGGTCGCCCTCACCCAGTTCCTCCGCCCGGCGCACCGTCACATCGAATGCTGTCAGCAGAGGGTCGCGACCGGCCAACGCCGGCGGCCGCCGACCAGCGCCAGGTCGAAACGGATTGCGAACCGGATCCATTTCTAAAACGCTATCAGCCCGTATAACAAAAACTGTTATACGGCCTTAGATGACCTTATACGTTCATGGACTAATCCGACCGCATCGTTGCGGGCGGGCTCCCCAACGAGCAGCACACGAAAGTGACGCGGCAATCGACATTCAGGGCAATCCATCGTCATACAGCGTCTACGGCCAGGCGTGGGTGGAACAGCGTCCGATTAGTCACGGCACCCGCGGGCGGCCTTGACGTTACGTGCGGCGATCACGCCGCCCTCGACGTCGACGACGACGGGCTGTTCCCGGTTCGCGGTCTGGCGGCCTTGGCACCCACCCGGTGTCCCGTACGTGCCCGAACAAGTCCGGCTCGCTGAGTGCGTAGACGCCGCGGCAGACCCGAATGAGCTTGCCCGCCTTGACAAGTCCAGCCAGGCGTTTGCGAGTCATGGTGGTCAGCAGCTCGCCGGTTGTCGCGAATCCGCCATTAGCCTGCAGAGTACTTTCGATGTCCATGGGCCGGATGATGGCGAAGAGGGTGTGACGAAGGTAGCCAGCAGAAAGCCCCACATTTCCAGAGGAAATGGGGGCTTCTGTGTCTGCTGCTCGCGCTGGCTAGCGGTAGTCGGAGTAGCCGTAGTCGTCCAGCGGAACCGCGGCACCGGTCGCCTGGCCGAAGTCCGGGCTGTAGTACTGATCCTCGTAGGACGGGATCGTGTACGCCGCTGCCCGGGCCTCCTCGGTTGGCTGCACCTGGATGTTGCGGTATCGGTTGATACCGGTACCGGCCGGGATCAGCTTACCGATGATCACGTTCTCCTTCAGACCCTGCAGCTTGTCGCTGCGGCAGTTGATCGCCGCATCGGTCAACACTCGCGTGGTCTCCTGGAACGACGCCGCACTCAGCCACGAGTCGGTGGCCAGCGACGCCTTCGTGATACCCATCAGCACCGGACGGCCGGCGGCGGGCTCGCCGCCCTCGGCCACCACCCGGCGGTTGGACGCCTCGAACTCCGCACGATCGATCAGCGAACCGGGCAGGAACTCCGTCGAACCCGAGTCGATGATGGTGACCCGGCGCAGCATCTGGCGCACGATCACCTCGATGTGCTTGTCGTGGATCGACACACCCTGAGCCCGGTAGACCTCCTGGGTCTCCCGGACCAGGTGGATCTGCACCTCACGCGGGCCCTGCACGCGCAGCACCTCGTGCGGGTCGGCCGAGCCTTCCATCAGCTGCTGGCCCACCTCGACGTGGTCGCCGTCGGACAACACCCGCTCGGAACCGTCCTCGTGCTTGAACACCCGCAGGCGCTGACGCTTGGACAGCTTGTCGTAGACCACCTCTTCGCCGCCATCGTCGGGAACGACAGTGATCTTGTAGAAGCGCTCACCGTCCTCGAGACGGACCCGGCCGGTGACGTCGGCGATGGGCGCCTTGCCGCGCGGTATGCGGGCCTCGAACAGCTCCTGGACACGCGGCAGACCGCCGGTGATGTCCTCACCCACACCACCCTGGTGGAAGGTACGCATGGTCAGCTGTGTGCCGGGCTCACCGATGGACTGGGCGGCGACGATGCCGACGGCCTCGCCGATGTCGACCAGCTTTCCGGTGGCCATCGACCGCCCGTAGCAGGTGGCGCAGACGCCGGTGCCGGTGGTGCAGGTCAGCACCGAACGCACCTTGATCTGCGTGATGCCCGCCGCCAGCAGGGCGTCGATCGACGGATCGCCCAGGTCCTCGCCGCGCGCGACGACGACGTTGCCGGCCTCGTCGACCGCGTCGGCGCCCAGCGTCCGTGCGTACGCCGAGGTCTCGATGTACGGGTCACGGATCAGGGTGGCCTCCGTCAAGCGAGGGCTGACGCTCGGCCAGTTCGACGACGATTCCGCGCTCGGTCTGGCAGTCGTGCTCGCGCACGATCACGTCCTGGCTGACGTCCACCAGACGACGGGTCAGGTAGCCGGAGTCGGCGGTACGCAATGCGGTGTCCGCCAGACCCTTTCGAGCACCGTGGGTGTTGATGAAGTACTCCAGCACGGTCAGGCCCTCGCGGAACGACGACTTGATCGGGCGCGGGATGAACTCACCCTTGGGGTTGGTCACCAGACCCTTCATGCCGGCCAGCGTTCGGGTCTGGGTGAAGTTACCGGTGGCACCCGACTCCACGATCGTGATGATCGGGTTGTCGCTCGGGTAGTGCTCCCGCAGCGCCTGACCGACCTCGTCGGTGGCTTCCTTCCAGATCTCGACCAGGGCCTCGTTGCGTTCGTCGTGGTTCAAAGCACCACGCTGGAACTGCTTTTCGACCTTTTCCGCACGCTCTTCGTAGGCGTCGAGAATCTCCTTCTTCCGCGGCGGAACCAGCACGTCGGCCATCGAGACCGTCACACCGCTTCGGGTCGCCCAGTAGAAGCCGGCGTCCTTGAGCTTGTCGACGGTCTGCGCGACCACGATCATCGGATAGCGCTCGGCCAGGTCGTTGATGATCGCAGCCTGTACCTTCTTGTGCATCTGCTTGTTCACGAACGGGTAGCCCAGCGGCAGCAGTTCGTTGAACAGCACCCGGCCCAGGGTGGTGTCCGCCACCCAGGCGTCGCCCGGCCGCCAGCTGTTGGTGCCGAAAAGTTCGGCCTCCCGCTCGGCCGGCGGACGCAATTGGGTCAGCCGCACCTTGATCTTCGCCCGTACCGAGAGCACACCGCGGTCAGCGGCCATGATCGCCTCGGCCGGCGAGGAGTACACACCCGTCTCCGCCTGGTCCGTCGCCGCGGGCCGGAACTCACCCTTGTCGCCGGCAACCTCGGTGGTCAGGAAGAACAGCCCGGTCACCATGTCCAGTCGCGGCATGGCCAGCGGACGGCCGGACGCGGGCGACAGGATGTTGTTCGACGACAGCATCAGGATGCGCGCCTCGGCCTGTGCCTCCGCGCTCAATGGCAGGTGCACGGCCATCTGGTCACCGTCGAAGTCCGCGTTGAACGCCTCACAGACCAGCGGGTGCAGCTGAATGGCCTTGCCTTCCACCAGCATTGGCTCAAAAGCCTGGATGCCCAGTCTATGGAGCGTCGGTGCCCTGTTTAATAGCACTGGGTGCTCGGAAATGACTTCCTCGAGCACATCCCACACCTGCGGGCGCTGACGCTCCACCATCCGCTTGGCGCTCTTGATGTTCTGTGCGTGGTTGAGGTCGACCAACCGCTTCATCACGAACGGCTTGAACAGCTCCAGCGCCATCAGCTTGGGCAGACCGCACTGGTGCAGCTTGAGCTGCGGCCCGACCACGATGACCGAACGGCCCGAGTAGTCGACACGCTTGCCGAGCAGGTTCTGCCGGAACCGGCCCTGCTTGCCCTTGAGCAGATCGGACAGCGACTTCAGCGGCCTGTTGCCCGGTCCCGTGACAGGCCTGCCGCGCCGTCCATTGTCGAACAGCGCGTCCACCGACTCCTGCAGCATCCGCTTCTCGTTGTTGACGATGATCTCGGGCGCGCCGAGGTCGATCAGCCTCTTGAGCCGGTTGTTGCGGTTGATCACGCGGCGGTACAGGTCGTTGAGGTCGGACGTGGCGAACCGGCCACCGTCGAGCTGCACCATGGGCCGCAGCTCCGGCGGGATCACCGGCACTGCGTCCAGGACCATGCCCATCGGCGAGTTGCCCGACTGCTGGAAAGCGGCGACCACCTTCAGGCGCTTGAGAGCACGAAGTTTCTTCTGGCCCTTGCCACTACGGATGACCTCACGCAGGTTCTCGGCCTCGGCGTCGATGTCGAAGTTCTCGATCAACTTCTGGATCGACTCCGCGCCCATGGCACCGGTGAAGTACTCGCCGTACCGGTCCTGCAGCTCGCGGTACAGGTTCTCGTCGACGATCAGCTGCTTGGGGGCCAGCTTGGTGAAGGTGCTCCAGATGTCCTCCAGCCGGTCCAGCTCGCGCTGCGCGCGGTCGCGCAGCTGACGCATCTCGCGCTCGCCGCCGTCACGAACCTTGCGCTTGGCGTCGGCCTTCGCGCCCTCGGCCTCCAGCTCGGCCAGGTCGGCCTCGAGCTTCTGGGCGCGGGCCTCCAGGTCGGCGTCGCGCTGATCCTCAACGGCCTTGCGCTCCACCACCATCTCGGCCTCGAGCGTGGAAAGCTCGTTGTGCCGCATCTCGTCGTCGACCGCGGTGATCACGTACGCGGCGAAGTAGATGATCTTTTCCAGGTCCTTGGGGGCCAGGTCCAGCAGGTACCCGAGGCGCGAAGGCACGCCCTTGAAGTACCAGATGTGGGTTACCGGGGCGGCCAGTTCGATGTGACCCATCCGCTCACGGCGCACTTTCGCGCGAGTCACCTCGACGCCACAACGCTCACAGATGATGCCCTTGAAGCGCACGCGCTTGTACTTGCCGCAGTAGCATTCCCAGTCACGAGTCGGCCCGAAGATCTTCTCGCAGAACAGGCCGTCCTTCTCGGGCTTGAGCGTGCGGTAGTTGATGGTCTCCGGCTTCTTGACCTCGCCGTAGGACCACTGACGGATGTCCTCCGCGGTCGCCAGGCCGATTCGGAGTTCATCGAAGAAGTTGACGTCTAACACGTAACTCCCTTTCCCCTTGCGGGTTTAATTGACTAGAAAAAGATGATTCCAAAAGATCAAGCAAGATCCTCGACGGACGCGGATTCGTTGCGCGACAAGTTGATTCCGAGGTTGGCCGCCGCCCGCTCAAGGTCTTCGTCCTCGCCTTCGCGCAGCTCGATCGCCGCACCGTCGGACGACAGCACCTCGACATTGAGGCACAGCGACTGCAGCTCTTTGAGCAGCACCTTGAACGACTCCGGGATGCCCGGCTCGGGAATGTTCTCGCCCTTGACGATGGCCTCGTAGACCTTGACCCGACCGACGGTGTCGTCGGACTTGATGGTCAACAGCTCCTGCAGCGTGTAGGCCGCGCCGTAGGCCTGCATGGCCCAGCACTCCATCTCACCGAACCGCTGGCCACCGAACTGCGCCTTACCGCCCAGCGGCTGCTGGGTGATCATCGAGTACGGGCCGGTGGAGCGGGCGTGGATCTTGTCGTCCACCAAGTGGTGCAGCTTCATGATGTACATGTAGCCAACCGTCACCGGGTACGGGAACGGTTCACCGCTGCGCCCGTCGAACAGCACGGCCTTGCCGTCGCCGTTGACCAGGACGTCACCGTCGCGGTTGGGCAGCGTGCAGGACAGCAGGCCCTGCAGCTCCTCTTCCTTGGCGCCGTCGAACACCGGAGTCGACACGATCTGGTTCGGCGTGGCATGCCGCAAGTCCTCCGGCAGATTCGCCGCCCAGTCGGGAGCGCCCTCGATGTTCCACCCGGCCTTGGCCACCCATCCGAGGTGGGTTTCCAGGATCTGGCCGATATTCATCCGTCGCGGCACACCGTGGGTGTTCAGGATGATGTCCACCGGAGTGCCGTCCGGCAGGAACGGCATGTCCTCCACCGGCAGGATCTTGCCGATGACGCCCTTGTTGCCGTGCCGTCCGGCCAGCTTGTCACCGTCGGAGATCTTGCGCTTCTGGGCGACGTAGACCCGGACCAGCTCGTTGACGCCGGCGGACAGTTCGTCGTCGTCCTCGCGGGAGAACACCCGGATGCCGATGACCTTGCCGGACTCACCGTGCGGCACCTTCAGTGAGGTGTCGCGGACCTCGCGGGCCTTCTCGCCGAAGATGGCGCGCAGCAGCCGCTCCTCCGGGGTCAGCTCGGTTTCACCCTTAGGGGTGACCTTGCCGACCAGGATGTCGCCATCGCGGACCTCGGCGCCGATGCGCACGATGCCGCGCTCGTCCAGGTCCGCCAGCACCTCGTCAGAGACGTTCGGGATGTCCCGGGTGATCTCCTCAGCGCCCAGCTTGGTGTCGCGGGCGTCGATTTCGTGCTCCTCGATGTGAATCGAGGTCAGCACGTCCTCTTCGACGAGGCGGTTGGACAGGATGATGGCGTCCTCGTAGTTGTGACCCTCCCACGGCATGACCGCCACCAGCAGGTTCTTGCCCAGGGCCATCTCACCGTTCTCGGTGCAGGGGCCATCGGCGATCACCTGGCCGGCTTCCACCCGGTCACCGGCGTCCACGATCGGTGACTGGTTAGCACAGGTGCCGTGGTTGGAGCGGGCGAACTTGCGCATCCGGTAGGTCCGGCGGGTGCCGGTGTCGTGCATGACGGTGATGTAGTCGGCCGACACCTCCTCGATGACGCCGGCCTCTTCGGCCACGACGACGTCGCCGGCGTCGATGGCCGCACGCAGCTCCATGCCGGTGCCCACCAGCGGCGCCTCGCTGCGCACCAGCGGAACCGCCTGGCGCTGCATGTTGGCACCCATCAGGGCACGGTTGGCGTCGTCGTGCTCGAGGAACGGAATCATCGCCGTGGCCACCGACACCATCTGGCGCGGCGAGACGTCCATGTAGTCCACCTCGGACGAGGGCACGTACTCCACCTCGCCCGCCTTCCGGCGAACCAGAACGCGGGGCTCGACGAACCGGCCGCTCTCGTCGATCGGCGAGTTGGCCTGCGCCACCACGTGGCGGTCCTCCTCGTCGGCGGTCAAATAGTGAATCTCGTCCGAAACGACCCCGTCCACAACCTTCCGGTACGGCGTCTCGATGAAGCCGAACGGGTTGACCCGCGCGTACACCGACAGCGAGCCGATCAGACCGATGTTCGGACCCTCCGGGGTCTCGATCGGGCACATCCGGCCGTAGTGCGACGGGTGCACGTCACGGACTTCCAGTCCGGCACGCTCACGAGACAGACCGCCCGGCCCCAAAGCGGAGAGGCGCCTCTTGTGCGTCAAACCGGAAAGCGGGTTGTTCTGGTCCATGAACTGCGACAGCTGGCTGGTGCCGAAGAACTCCTTGATCGCGGCGACCACCGGCCGGATGTTGATCAGAGTCTGCGGCGTGATCGCCTCGACGTCCTGGGTGGTCATCCGCTCGCGGACGACGCGCTCCATCCGGGACATACCGACCCGGATCTGGTTCTGGATCAGCTCGCCGACGGTACGCAACCTGCGGTTGCCGAAGTGGTCGATGTCGTCGGTTTCGACCGGCACCTCGACGCCGCCCGGAACGGTCATCATGTGCTGACCCTCGTGCAGACGGACCAGATACTCGATGGTGGCGACGACGTCCTCTTCGGTCAGCGTCGAGCTGGTGATCGGCTCACCGACGTGCAGCCCGAGCTTCTTGTTGACCTTGTAGCGGCCCACGCGGGCCAGGTCGTAGCGCTTCTCCTTGAAGAACAGGTTCTCCAGCAGGGTCTGCGCGGACTCCTTGGTCGGCGGTTCGCCCGGACGCAGCTTGCGGTAGATGTCCAGCAACGCCTCGTCGGTGCCTGCGGTGTTGTCCTTCTCCAGGGTCCCCATCATGATCTCGGAGAAGCCGAACCGCTCGCGGATCTGCTCGTTGGTCCAACCGAGGGCCTTGAGCAGCACGGTGACGGGCTGGCGACGCTTACGGTCGATACGCACGCCGACGGTGTCGCGCTTGTCGACGTCGAACTCCAGCCAGGCGCCACGGCTGGGGATCACCTTGACGCTGTGCAGCGTCTTCTCGGTGGACTTGTCGATTGTCTCGTCGAAGTACACACCGGGCGAGCGGACCAGCTGGCTGACGACGACACGCTCGGTGCCGTTGATGATGAACGTGCCCTTCTCGGTCATCATCGGGAAGTCACCCATGAACACCGTCTGGCTCTTGATCTCGCCGGTGTTGTTGTTGATGAACTCAGCCGTGACGAACAGCGGAGCCGCGTACGTCATGTCCTTGTCTTTGCACTCGTCGACCGGCGCCTTGACCTCGTCAAAGCGGGGGTCGGAGAACGACAGCGACATCGAGCCGGAGAAGTCCTCGATCGGTGAGAGCTCGTCGAGCACCTCTTCGAGGCCGCCTTTGGGGCTGACCTCGCCGCGCTCCAACGCGCGCTCTCGCCAATCCTGCGAGCCGATCAGCCACTCGAAAGAGTCGGTCTGAACGTCAAGCAGCCCCGGAACCTCGAGAGGTTCACGGAGCTTGGCGAAAGAAACGCGGTTCGGCGCCCCAGGTACGGAGTTGTTTGAGCTCTGGCGGAAATCAGCCAAGATGCGTCCTTCCAGCACCTCGTGCGACCAACGAGAGCGGAAGCCGGTGCGACCCGGTGCCCACCAATGCCTGTTCGCCGCAGATAATTGTGTCGGTTCGGCTGGCGGACGAACTGTCCGGATCTCACGAACGCAACTAAATAGCTGAGCCACGGGTTGGGGCTCAGGCTAAGACCACGGTGTCAAGTGGCGGGTGAGGTGGGCAGGAAGTAGCCAGCGCAACGTCCAACAGTAGCGCAGACGCGCGCATTCCTCAAATACCCACGACAACTAGCAGTCATAAGCCGTCCCCGGAATTACGGCGACCGATGGCGCTGGCTGGCGACCTCGAGTTGTCCGTGGACAGATACGACACATGCTGCCCAACAGATTGACCCGTTTAGGCGTCGTCGTCAAGGGGTGCGCGCGGCAAGTTGTGGGAAGTTGTGGTTAATTCGGGATGGCCGCCCACCTGCTGAACAGCGCGAGGCGCGGGCGTGCGGCGTGCGGCGGTCGCACCGAATTTCCGTGTGGCTACCGCGATCGCGGCGAGCGCAATTCGTCAGCGGGGCCAGTCCCCCGGGTGTGCGGGGATCAGAATTCGTGCGCCTGGTACTTGTGGGTGCCCTCGAGGTCGTCGAGGATGGCCGCCTGCGCGTCCTTGGGCAGTGTGTGCAACATCGCGCGGACCCGCGCCTGGCGCCGGGCGACCGCCTTGCGCTCCGGCATGCCGGGCGACGCTTGGATCTGCGGCGGCACACCCTCGATGTCCTCTACACCGCCGGCGTGCTGGCCGGCGTCGAGCGCGGCCTGCTCCTCGGCCATGGTGGCCTCGTCCTTTTCCTCGGACATACCGATCGGCCCGATCCGGCGGCCGTTGAGGAATTGCCGCACCACCGGCTCGTCGCTGGTCAGCAGCACTTCGCGCGGGCCGAACATGACCAGGTGCTTGCGGAACAACATGCCCATGTTGTCCGGCACGGTACGGGCGATGTTGATGTTGTGCGTGACGATGAGGATGGTGGCATCGATCTGGGCGTTGATGTCCATGATCAGCTGACTCAGGTACGCGGTACGTACCGGGTCCAGACCCGAGTCGGGCTCGTCGCAGAGGATGATCTGCGGGTCCAGCACCAGGGCGCGGGCCAGGCCGGCACGCTTGCGCATACCACCGGAGATCTCGCCGGGGAACTTCTTCTCGTCACCTCCGAGGCCCACCATCGTCAGCTTCTCCATGACGATGTCGCGGATCTCTTTTTCCTTCTTCTTGGTGTGCTCACGCAACGGGAACGCGGTGTTGTCGTAGAGGTTCATCGATCCGAACAGCGCGCCGTCCTGGAACAGCACACCGAACAGCGTCCGGATCTCGTAGAGCTCCTTGGCCGAGCACTCGATGATGTCGGTGCCGTCGATGAAGATCGAGCCGCGCTCCGGCCGCAACAGACCGATGAGGGATTTCAGGAACACGGACTTGCCGGTACCGGACGGTCCCAGCAACACACTGACCTCCCCGGAGGGGATCTCGAGCGTGACGTCTTCCCAGATCCTCGAGGATCCGAAGGACTTCGTGAGTCCGTTGACCTCGATGCTGACGCCCATGGGAAATCCTTCCGTCAACGCGCGAATTCGCCACCAGGTCCCGTGTGGCTTGAGTCACTGTAGCGCACGCCTTAGGCGCGGCATCAGGGTTGCAAAGATAACAATCTCCGATAGTGCTGAGCAGCCCTGTCAGTTCGCCGGAGCCCAGTTGCCGTGGAAACCCATCGGTACCCGCTGGGGCAGGTGGACGGTGGCGACCGATTGCAATGTCTGGGCGTCCAGCAGCAACAACTGACCCTCGTCGCGGCCGCGGTGGTAGCCGTAACCCATGAGGACGCCGTCATCTTCCACGCGCGTCTTCTCCGGTGCCGGGTTGGGGACAAATGACATCTCGCCGATCACAAGGTCTGGATCCAGCGCCGCAATCTCACTGGAGCCGGTCACGTAGTCGTGCTTGTACAGGGCGGTCACTATGGGTGACCCCGGCGCCTCCTGCGCGAGGTAACCGTCGTCGACACCGACGGCGTAGCCGAACCGGTGCCGGGCGCCCGTCAGTGCCTCGTTGATCCGCGGGAACTCCTGCGGCCGGTCGTCGCGACGTTCGGTGGACACCGAGCCGGTGGCCAGGTTGATGGTCCAACGCTCCAGCATGGGTTGAGTATCTCCGGGGCCACGCCGGTCGCGGTCGAACATCCGCGCATAACTCACCACGTCGAGCACCAGGAATTCAGTGCCGTTTCGCATTTCGGAGAAAGCATTGAGCGGGTGATAGACGTAGCAGGGTTCGATGTCGAACCAACGCACGTCACGGTTGGAGCCTTCGCGCGGCATCACCCCGATTCGGGCGGGATATGAAGAGTTCCACGCGTAGGGCATGCGGTCGGTCGGCTTCGGATTGCTGTTCAGCCTGGCGGCGATCGGACTCGGCACGCGGACGCGCCCCACCAGCGACTGCATGACCAGTTGCGCCGGTAGGCCCATCCAGCGCGGCATCTTCACCGGCAGCACCTGCCTCGGGTCGAACGTGACCGGCAGGTCGTAGATGACCACATATTTATCCGTCAGGGAGAAGTCATGCATCATCGGCGATCCGCCGACCCGGATGTCGACGGTGCGACGGGCCCGTCCCTGGGTGTCGATCACGGAGTACTGCACCGTCCGCCCGCGCGCGAATGAGTAGGAGACGGCATGCAGTTCGCCGGTGTGCGGGTCGCGGTGCGGGTGGGCGGTGTAGCCGCCGTACAGCGTCCCGTCGAAGTCGCAGGTCCCGACGGTGTCGAGTTCCTCGGTGAGCTCGTAGTTGGCGACGCCGCCCTCGACCAGCGCCACGGTGCGGCCGGCGTGGGCCAACACACTGGTGTTAGCGCCCAGGGCCAGCAGGCCCGCCCGCGGGTCCAACCGCGCGGGCGCGGGCTCACCGAGCTTGGCGGCCACCGATGCGCTGCGCACCCAGCGGTTGCGATACCAGCGGGCCTGCCCGTCCTGCAGCGCCACCCCGTGCACCATTCCGTCGCCGCTGAACCAGTGATAGGTCGCGGGATTCACTTCGGCGGCGGGGTTGGGCCCATTGCGCAGATAGCGCCCGTCCAGGTGCTCGGGGATTTGTCCGGTGACCTGCAGGTCGGTGGCGGTGACTTCGGCCGTCACCGGCGCCAGGAAGTCCTCGAGGTACGGATTCCGGGTTTCGACCGTTTGCGTCACCGTCATGTCTGAGCTCCTATAACATTGTTATTTCATCGTTATTGGAACCGTACGCCGCTGGTGAGAAGATGGCAAGGATGACTTCCTCCCCGACTCAACGCAGCGTTCGCGACGAGCTGCTGCATGCCGCCGTGGGACTGCTCAACGACCACGGGCCCGACGCGCTGCAAACCCGCAAGGTGGCCGGTGCCGCGGGAACCTCGACGATGGCCGTGTACACCCATTTCGGCGGCATGCGCGAACTCATCGCCGCGGTTGCGGAGGAGGGTTTACGGCAATTCGACGCGGCGCTGACGGTGCCGCAGACCAACGACCCGGTGGCCGACCTGATGTCCGTCGGGGCCGCCTATCGCCGCTATGCGATCGAACGGCCGCACATGTACCGGCTGATGTTCGGCAGCACCAGCGCGCACGGCATCAACGCCCCGGCCGGCAATGTGCTGACGCTCACGCTTGCCGAGATCGAGGAGCAAGACTCCAGTTTCGCGCATCTCGTCCGCGCAGTGCACCGGTCGATGCTTGCCGGCCGCATCACTGCGTGTGCCGCGGACGACGACGCCGCCGTGGTGGCGACTGCGGCACAGTTCTGGGCGCTGATCCACGGCTTCGTGATGCTGGAGCTGGCCGGGTTCTACGGTGCCGGCGGTTCGGCCGTACTACCGGTGCTCGCCGGAATGACGACGAATTTGCTTGTTGCTCTTGGCGATTCACCCGACCGAGTGCGGCGGTCACAGCAGGCGTTGACCGCCGTCAACTGAGTGCCCGAGCACGCAAACGCCCCCGCGAACCCGACTGGGCTCCGGGGGCGTTGCGCAGATAACTACTTGACGGTGACGGTGGCGCCGGCAGCCTCGAGCTTGCCCTTGGCCTCGTCGGCGGCCTCCTTGGTGACCTTCTCCAGCAGCGGCTTGGGAGCGCTGTCGACCAGGTCCTTGGCCTCCTTGAGGCCCAGGCCGGAGACGATCTCACGCACGACCTTGATGACGCCGATCTTCTTCTCACCGGCGCCCTCGAGGATCACGTCGAATTCCGACTGCTCCTCGGCGGCCTCGGCCGGAGCGCCGCCACCGCCACCGGCTGCCGCGGCGACGGCGACCGGAGCGGCCGCGGTGACCTCGAAGGTCTCCTCGAACTTCTTGACGAAGTCGGAGAGCTCCAACAGAGTCATTTCCTTAAAGGCGTCGAGCAGGTCGTCGCCGGAGATCTTTGCCATGGTGTTTTCCTCCTGAGTTTTCGTGAGTTTCTAGGGTTTGCGGGGTTATTCGGCTTCGGGGGTTGCCTCTGGGGCCGCGGCTGCCGGGGCGTCGGACCCCTTCTTTTCCTGCAGGGCGGCCAGCAGGCGGGCCATCTGCGACGCGGGTGCGTTGAACAGCCCCGCAGCCTTGGCCAGGTTGCCCTTCATTGCGCCGGCCAGCTTGGCTAACAGCACCTCGCGGGATTCCAGGTCCGCGATGCGCTCGACTTCGGCGACGGTCAGCGGGTGGCCGTCCATGTAGCCGCCCTTGATGACCAGCGCCTTGTGGTCCTTGGCAAAGGTCTTCAAGGCCTTGGCAGCGTCGACCGGCTCACCGGTGACGAACGCGATCGCTGTCGGGCCCGCGAATAACTCGTCGAGGCCTTCGATCCCGGCCTCCGACGCCGCCCGCTTGATGAGGGTGTTCTTGGCCACCTCATAGGTGGTCGAGGACCCCAGCGACCGGCGCAGCTCAGCGAGGTTGGCCACCGACAGACCGCGGTACTCGGTGATCACCGTCGCTGTCGAGGCCTTGAAGTGCTCTGCGATGTCTGCGACGGCGGTGGCCTTGTCAGCTCTGGCCATGCATACCTCCTACGAAGAGTCGTTGCGCACCGGAGGAACGCGAACGCCCCGGCGCAGGATGCGGCCGGGGCGTGGAATGCACCGGCGCACGCGCCGGTGATGATGCCTCGTCCTCCTGCGTGGGCCGCCGGGATGTGCCCGGACCTTCAACCGATTGCTCGGTGACCGACGGTCTTCGGTGGATCGGCCCCCACAATAGCGTGGGCTGCCCGATCGGCCAAAACCAGCCCGGTGCCTACAGACCGGCGAGTCGGGCTGCGCCGATCAGTCCGGCGTCGCCGCCGAGGGCGGCCGGCACCACTCGCAGACCGGCCAGGAAATTCAGCCCCGTGTACTGCGCCAGCGCTGCACGCAAGGGGTCGAAGAGCAACCCGCCGGACTTGGCCACGCCGCCGCCGATGACGACCAGATCCAGATCGCACACCGCGCCGACCGAGGCGATCATCGCGGCCAGCGCGCGGGTGCCCCGCGCAAATGCCTGCAACGCCACCGCATCTCCGGCCGCCGCCGCCTGGGACAGTTCCCGTGCACCGGCGCCGGGCGGCGCAGACCAGCCGTTGGCCCGCGCCCAGCGTGTCATCGACGGACCCGACGCGATCGTCTCCACACAGCCGCGGCCCCCGCACGCACACGGCAGCCCGTCCGGTTCGACGACCACGTGGCCGACGTGACCGGCGTTGCCGGTCCGGCCGGTGTAGGGAACACCGTCAAGTACCAGGCCGCCGCCGACGCCGGTGGACACCACCATGCCCAGCAGGAAGCCGCACCGCGGCCGGCGCCGATCCAGTGCTCGCCAAGTGCCATGCAGACACCGTCGCCGCCCAGCCGGACCGGTACGCCCGGCACCGCGGCCACCACCCGGTCGCGCAGCGGGAACCCGCGCCACGCCCCGATGTTGACCGGGCTGACGGTGCCGGTGGCCAGATCGACGGGCCCGGCCGAGGCGATCCCCACCGCCGCTACCGTCCCCCCGGCCGAGTGCAACGCGCCGGCGATCATCGGGCGACCGCATCCCAAACCTGTTCGGCGCCGGCGCCGGACGGGGTGGGACAGGTGGCGGTGTACACCAGCGTGCGGGTGGGATCGGCGAGGGCGGCGGGGTCGGCGAGCCCGGCGGCGATCTTGGTGCCGCCGATGTCGAGGCAGAGGGTGAGCATCAGTGTCGGTGGGTGTTGTCGGGCTGGCGTGGGTCGCCGGGATGTTCGTAGCCGGCCGCGAGCTGTACGAGCGCGGCGCGGCGAGCGTCGAGCCAGAGGCGGAACGCACGGCGGCGGGCGGCTCCCAGCAGATGCTGGGAGATGGCCGATCGCACCTCTGTCAGCGGCGGATCGGCGACCGCAGGAGCGCGCCAGCCGTGGCTTGCGGCACGGGATTGTGCGAACCGCAGCGGGTTGCGGGCGTGGTAGGCCGCCACCTCGTCGGAGCTGACCTCGACACCGGCGGTGACGTCGGCGAACAGGGCGCGCGCCCGCGGGTCGGCCAGGGCCGCCGCGGCGATGCTGCCGATCTCCAGCCGGGCGGTCACGTCGGGCAGCACGTCGTCGCCGGTCGGGGCGCCGGCACCGTCGAGGCCGCGGGCGGCCGCCTCCGCGGCGACCACCCGCTCGGTGACAATCAGTTGCGTGAGCCAGCGCCGCAGTTGGCGGCCCTCACTGGTCCCGGGTGCCGGCAGTGCATTTGCTCGGGGACCGCTGCGCAGCCGGGCCTCGCGTGCGTCGACGTCCGCGACGACGACGGGGGCGCCGGCCACGGTTGCTACCTGCTGAGCCTCAGCCCTCCTCCTTCCTTCTTGGAACTCATGTCACCGTCACTTTCACCGCTGGCGTATAGATCAGTCGGCCCGCGCAGGCCACCCTGACCAGCGCCCACCACTGCCCCGGGTCCAGCCAGGCCGGCGGGCTGACGTCGAAGCCGAGTTCAACGCTGCCCTGCGCCGGCAGGTCGGCGCCGAGCACGGCCGGTCCTATCCACTCCCACGTTCCCCAGGGACTGATCAGGTGCGCTTCGACCGCCAGACCAGCGCGGGCGCGGCTGCCGATCGTCACCGACAAGCGTGTCGCCGCGCCCGCGGCCAGCTCGACGTCGGCGGGACCGTCAACGAGAAAGATGAAGTCATCGGCGTCTGCCCCGATATCCACGAAGGCCACATCCTCGACCACCTGTCGCCACGCAGCCGGCAGATCTGGGCCGGTGACCCGCAACTGGGCTCGGACCGGGTATCGCCCGGCCGGCGCATGGGCCGGTATCCCCAGCACGACGTCGGTTTCCAGATGCTCTCCGGCACCCAGCGTGAACGGCAGCTCCACCGGGGCGACCGACCAGCCATCCGGGCACACCACTTCGACAGCGCCGCCGAGTGCGGCATCCGTGCAATCGCTGGCCGCGTCAGGCGCAACATCACCTCACCCGCTTCGGCACTCACCTGCTGGGGATGCAGGTGCGCGACCGCCGGCAGACCACCCAGCGGGGCGGGCCCGCGATTGTGCAGCCAATAGCGTGCGTAGAGCGGCTGGGCGGCTTCGCGTGCGGGGCTAACTCGATCGGGTCGACGGGAAGCTGGGCGATGTCGAGGCGCGCCAGCATGGTGGCCACCTGATAGCCATGCAGATCGACTGAGGCGTTTGCCGCGTTCGGGTTTTTCCAGCAGGTCCGCCTGCGCAAGTACCCGGAGCTCGCCCAGGTCCGAGCCGACGACGACGCGCGCGGCGGCGCCGGTCGATTCCACCAGCCGCAGCGCGACTTCGCCGGCCGTGACGGGTTTTGCGCTGCCGGCGGCCAGCGGGTTGCCGGCGGCCTTCAGCGCACCCAACTGCACCGAGTCGGCCGGATCGACATGCAGCAGCGAGCCGAGCGCCGACAGCAGACCGTGTTGCTCTCCGCGGAGCGACGGCCAGCAGCGGATTGGAGAACTGCGCGCTGCGGGCCGGGAGTCCGGCTTGCCGCCAGTCGCCGGCGCCGCAGACCAGCGCGTAGTCGAAATCGTGCGTCCAGTGCTGTAGCTGGAAGTTGGAGCCGTCGGGCGCCTGCGGCGCGGCTCGTCGATCCAGGTTCCGGATGGCCAGCCGGTGCAGGACCGCATCAGCGCGGTATGCAGCGTGCCGTCGGTTTCGACGGCGAAACTCGGCACGCCGCGGTTGAGCAGGGCGACGGTGCAGGGCTCGAAGGGTTCGGAGACCGGCGGCAACTTGCTGCGTCGACCAGGATTTCGGCGTCGTCGAGGTCGTCTGACGACCGCCGCGATCGCGGCGGCCAGGTTCCTGGATCCCGTGCCGTCGACGATCAGCACCGGCAGCGCGATCGGCGCTCGCAGGTCGGCGTCCGGAACCCATACGGCCGCCAACGGCGTCGCTGCCGGCACCCAGACCCGCGCCCGGCCGGTCTGGGCCAGCTGCCGGGCAGTTCGGCGGTGTAGGCCGGGTCCGCCTCGGCCAGCACCGACTTGGTGAACGCATTACCGGCGGGCCCGCCCAGCGCGATGCGCGCGTCGGGCAGGTTGGAGTCGACGTCGAGGTGGCCGTAGCGCGGCTTGATCGGCGCCGCTGCAGGTGGCCGTGACGCCGGCGCGGACCAGCGCGACCATCAGGTCGCGCGCCAGAGGTCCCGTCGCCGACTCCGACGGCGCCACCACCTCGGCCACCGAGATCGCACGGGTGGCGCTGCCCGACGCGGATCCGCACCGCCGAGGACAACCCGAACCAGCCGTACGCCGGGTTGTCCAGCGTCCACGGGTGTTCGCGCGGTGTCCACCGACCGGGGCCCGATGCACCGGTACAGTGCAGCAACGCGAAACCGCGCCCGATGACGGCGTCGCCGACCTCGCTGACCGGCATGGCGCCGGGTACCGGACACGGCCAGCGCAGCCGCACCAGCCGGTCTTCGCCCGATGAATTCGTCGATGGTGGTGCGGCAGTCGACCCGGTCCACGCCGCGCCACAGCGTCAGGGTCTGGGTGTAGCGCAGCAGGTCGCCGATACGGCCGCGGACCACCAGCCGTTCACCCAGCGGGCCGCGGTAGGCCTGCACCGCGGCGGGCGATTCCGAGCAGCACACCACCGGCCCGTTGGGAAGCAGATGCCACGGGTCCCTCTCCCTGGGTCGGGTGCGACGGGTATTCCTCGTAGACGGCCAGCTCGTTGCCCACCCGTCCGGTCGGCGATCAGCTCCCGGCCGTCGTGAACCAGCGACGCGACCGCTCCGCCGCGTGCCGGGTCGACGGTGAGCCGGTAGTGCTCGTTGGCGATCTGCGTCCCGGCGACCGGCTGCCATCCCGCGGCGTCGGCCCGCCGGGACCAGCCGATAGGTCCGCCATCCCAGCGACGGCACGTCGCGGGCCAGCCAGCTGACCGACCGTCCGTCGTGCTCGACATGAGCGGGCAGCTCGGCACCGTCGGCGTCGAGCACCCGCACGCCCGCGCCCAGCGGCCGGTCCAGCCGGGCGGTGACGATATCGGTGCGCTCGTGCGTCAACGGGTTCCACACCACCACTGAGTCACCCGCACCCGGCATCCGACGGCCCGGGACAGCAGCTGCAGCGCGTTGTCGCGGGCAGGCGCGGCCGAGCTCCCACGCGTCGCGCCAGCCGGTCAGCAGGTCGAGGTACACCTGGTCGGATTCCGAGCCGGTGATGGCGTCGTGGTGAGCGCCGTAGGCCAGCTGCACCCACGCCTTGGCCAGCGCGGCCTGCGGGTACTCGCGCGCCGGTGAGCAGGCCGGCGAACACCGCGAAGCGCTCGGCATCCAGCACCGCGTTCTCGGCGGCCCGGTTGGCCTGCTTGGTGTCGATGTACGACACGTCCTTGCCGGTGTAGATCGGGTTCATGTCGCGGGTCTGCGGCGACGGCGCCACGCACCGTTCGGCGAGTTCGGCGCGCACCGCCGCGAAGAACTCCCGCGGCAGCGCGCAGACGAACCGCGGCCAGGTGTAGCGCGATGCCCAGTCGCGGTGGATCTCGGTGACCCACTTGTTCGGCGGGGTGTAGTCGGTGCCGACCGGCAGCAGCACGTTGCGGGTCAGCGCGACCTTCTTCAGTTCGTCGAACAGCGCGTAGGTGGCCTCCTCGGCTTCGGCCAGCGAGGCCGAGGAGTCCATCCACCAGCCGGCCGAATAGTGCGCCGGCATGTAGTGGGTGAGCAGGCCCCGGCCGGACGGCGAGATCCACTCGAACTCGCTGGGGAACTGCATCCGGTCGACATCACCAGCCGGAGGCCATCGGACCCCACTGGTGGTGCGGCCCGCGGGCCCAGGAACTCGACGTCAGCCCGGCGTCGGCGGCCATGCCCGGGAACTGCGGGTCATGGCCGAACACGTCGAGCTGCCAGGCGGTGGCCGGGTCGGCGCCCAGCACGTCTCGCTGAAAACCGATGCCGTGCACCAGGTTTCGGATCGTCGTCTCGGGGCTGGTGAGGTTGGTGTTGGGCTCGTTGTAGGTGCCGCCCATCATCTCGACGCGACCCTGCGCGATGAACCGGCGCAGGTCGGCGCGGTCCTCGGGCTGGGTGTCCCAGTACGGCTTGAGGTAATCGACTTCGGCGAGCACGAATTTGTACTCCGGCTCGCGGCGTGCCATTTCCAGGTGCGCGTGCACCAACTCGAAGCCGTTGGTCTGCCGGGCCCGCCCGGGCGGGTCTTCGTGCCACTCGCTGGTGTAGGCGGCCTGGGTGTTCCACCAGACCGGGTCGTAATGGAAGTGGCTGATCATGAACATCGTCCAGCCGGGTTCGGCCACAATGAACTCGAGAGCCAGGCTGGCCCCGCCGGCGTGCACCCGCGCGGCGAGTCGCTGCCCGACGACCGGGCGGTCCACCGCGACCGGCAACCTCGACCACCTGTGCGCCGGCAGCCGACGACCGCCTCGCCCGAGCAGGCCGTCACCGTCGACGCGCAGCGCTGTCGGCTCCGCGCATCCGGCGACCACGACACGGACCAGTTGCAGCGGCGCGTCCGGCGGGCCGACGAACAGCTCCGTCGACTCCGCCGAGACCAGCTGCATGACCGCACCTTACGGTGCCCCACCCGCGCGATGAAGACGTTTGCCCACCGCGCCGGCCGCCGCCTGCACCTCCGCCGGCTCCAGCACCTGGAACTCGGCGCCCACCATCGCGAAGTGCAACACCATCCGCTCCGGCTCGTCGCCACCTGCCGTCACCACGCAGGCCTCGTCTCCGTCGGGTTCGACAGTCATCGATTGCGGCGAGAAGTAGCGCGCGACGACTGAGGCGGGAAGCTGGTAACGCACCCGGGCCACGTAACGGTAGGGCGCCGCGCTGATCGAGTGCCGAAGGAATTCACGTGCGTCCGGCGCCGGCCGCGGCATGAAGGTGCTGCCCGCCGCTTGCACTGCGTTCATCCGGTCCAGTCGCAGTGTCCGCCAATCGCTCCGGTCGCGGTCGTAGGCCAGCAGGTACCAGCGCCGGCCGGTGGTCACCAGCTGGTAGGGCTCCAGGCGGCGCCGGCTCGGGGTGCCGTCACGGGCGGTGTAGTCAGCTGTGACGTGCTCATGATCCCGGGAGGCCCTGGCCAACGTCATCAACGTGTCCGGTTCCACCGGGTTGTCCGCCGAATCCGGCGCCAACGTGACGGTCGATTCGTGCACGGCGGTCACCTGGGAGCGCAACCGGGCCGGCAGCACCTGGTCGAGCTTGCTGAGCGCCCGCAACGCGGATTCGCCCACCCCGGCCACACTGCCGCCGGCGGCCAGCCGCAGGCACACCGCCATGGCCACCGCCTCGTCCGGATCGAGCAGCAGCGGCGGCAGCGCGGCGCCGGCGCCGAGCTGGTAGCCACCACCGGAGCCCTTGCTCGCTTCCACCGGATAACCCAGCTCGCGCAGGCGCTCGACGTCGCGCCGCACACTGCGGGGGGTCACCGACAGCTGCTGGGCCAGTTCCTGGCCGGTCCACACCCGACGCGCCTGCAGTAAACCCAGCAGTTGCAGCACACGACTCGTGGTCGCCGACATGACAGCAAGTCTGCCTCAGCCTTAGGACCGAATCTGTCCGCTATTGCTGGAAGGCTTCAGTCATGGCAGACCTGACCACCCAACTGGCCGACCAGCTCGACTGGCACTGGCACGCGCAGCTGCGCCCGCGCCTGGACGGCTTGACCGATGACGAATATTTCTGGCAGCCGGTGCCTGGTTGCTGGACCGTGCATCCGGACGCTTCGGTGGATTTCGTGTATCCGAGCCCCAGCCCGACACCGTTCACCACGATCGCCTGGCGGCTGGCCCACGTCATCGTCGGAGTGTTCGCCATGCGCAACCACCACCACTTCGGCGGCCCGCCCGCCGACTACCAGAATTGGCCCTACGCCACCGACGCCGCGACCGCGCTGCGCCAACTCGACGAGGTGTACGCGACGTGGATCACCGGTGTGCGGTCGCTGTCCGCCGCGGATCTGAACCGCCGTGCGGTCCGGCCGAGGGGCAGTACGCCGAGTACGCGCTGAGCGAACTGATCCTGCACATCAACCGGGAGGCCATCCATCACGGCGCCGAAATAGCTTGTCTCGAGACCTTTACCTCACAGACACCTTACTGCAACCGAAAGGATTGACCCATGCCCGCCCTCGCCCCGCCCGTCACCGACGAACGCAGCGCGCTGCGCGAGTACCTCGCCTACCACCAGAGCGCGTATCTTCGCCGTCGTCCTACGGCCTGACCGACGAACAGGCGCGTCGGCCCCGACGGCCAGCGCGCTGTCGATCGGCGGCCTGATCAAGCACGTCACCGGTATGCAGCGCACGCTGGATGCTGCGGGTGGCCGCCGCCCCGGACGCCCCGCCCAAGGACCCGCCCGTTCGAGGAGATCGCCGCAAGGACGTTCGAGGACGAGCACGTGATGCGCCCCGACGAGACGCTGGCCGGTGCTCCACGCGTTCACCGCGCAGAACGCGGGATCGCTGCGGCTGGTCGAAACCGCCGACCTGGACGCCGCGGTGCCGGTGCCGCAGGACGCTCCGTGGTTTCCCAAGGACGTCGAGTCCTGGTCGGTGCGCTGGGTGATCCTGCACGTGATCAACGAACTGGCCCGCCACGCCGGGCACGCCGACATCATCCGGGAAACCATCGACGGCGCAACCATGTACGAATTGGTCGCCGGCGCTGGAGAACTGGGAGCCGCAGCCGTGGCTGACGCCCTGGCACCCAAGTAGCGACGCCGGCGAGCAGACACAGAATCGCACTCGGGGCGTGACACGCGATTCTGGCTGCTCGCGGGTTAGCAGAGAAGTAAACCCCGGCAAACAGCCGTGTGACGGGCGGGCTGCGCCAGCGCGAAATTGGTGATATTGACTCGCCTGGTTTGGCACACTGCAGGAATGAGTTCCACCAAACACCGCGAGGTGGCCAAGCTTGACCGGGTGCCATTGCCGGTCGAGGCGGCCCGCGTCGGCGTGACGGGTTGGCAGCTCACCCGCACCGGCGCTCGCGTGCTCACCAAGCTGCCGGGCCGGGGCCGCTGTTCCAGGACAAGGTCATCAAGGAGATTCCGCAGACCTTCGCCGACCTGGGGCCGACGTACGTCAAGTTCGGCCAGATCATCGCCTCGAGCCCGGGCGCGTTCGGCGAGTCGCTGTCCCGCGAATTCCGCAGCCTGCTCGACCGGGTGCCGCCGGCCGACACCGACGAGGTGCACAAGCTGCTCAAGGAGGAGCTCGGCGACGAGCCCGTCCGAGCCTGTTCGCCAAGTTCGAGGAAGAGCCGTTCGCCTCGGCGTCGATCGCCCAGGTGCATTACGCCACCCTGAACACCGGCGAGGAGGTCGTCGTCAAGATTCAGCGACCGGGCATCCGGCGCCGGGTGGCCGCCGACCTGCAGATCCTGAAGCGGTTCGCCCAGGCCGTCGAACTGGCCAAGCTGGGCCGGCGGCTGTCCGCGCAGGACGTGGTCGCCGACTTCTCCGACAATCTGGCCGAGGAGCTGGACTTCCGGCTCGAGGCGCAGTCGATGGACGCCTGGGTCTCGCATCTGCACGCGCTCGCCGCTGGGCAAGAACATCCGGGTGCCGCAGGTGCACTGGGAGTTCACCAGCGAGCGGGTGCTGACGATGGAGCGGGTGCACGGCGTCCGCATCGACGACGTCGCCGCTATCCGCAAGGCCGGATTCGACGGCACCGAGCTGGTCAAGGCGCTGCTGTTCAGTCCTGTTCGAGGGCGGGCTGCGGCACGGGCTGTTCCACGGCGACCTGCACGCGGGCAACCTGCTATGTCGACGACGAGGGCCGCATCGTGTTCTTCGACTTCGGCATCATGGGCCGCATCGATCCGCGCACCCGCTGGCTGCTGCGCGAGCTGGTGTACGCGCTGCTGGTCAAGAAGGACCACGCCGCCGCGGGCAAGATCGTGGTGTTGATGGGCGCGGTCGGCACCATGAAGCCCGAGGCCGAGGCCGCCAAGGACCTGGAGAGCGTTCGCCACCCCGCTGACCATGACGTCGCTGGGCGACATGTCGTACGCCGACATCGGCAAGCCAGCTGTCGACCCTGGCCGACGCCTACGACGTCAAGCTGCCGCGCGAGCTGGTGCTGATCGGCAAGCAGTTCCTCTACGTCGAGCGGTACATGAAGCTGCTGGCGCCCAAGTGGCAGATGATGTCCGACCCGCAGCTGACCGGGTACTTCGCCAACTTCATGGTCGAAGTCAGCCGCGAGCATCAGAGCGACGTCGAGGTCTAGGGAGCGTGGAAGATCCGCACCGGGACAGCCGCGGTATTGACGAGGGCGATCTGAAGCTCTACTACGAGGACATGGGCGACATCGACGACCCGCCCGTGCTGCTGATCATGGGTCTGGGCGCCCAATTGTTGCTGTGGCGCACCGCGTTCTGCGAGCAGCCTGGTCACCCAGGGCTTTCGCGTCATCCGCTACGACAACCGCGATGTGGGCCTGTCGAGCAAGACCGAGCGGCACAGCGGCCGACAGCCGCTGGTGACCCGGTCTGGTCCGCTCCTTCCTCGGCCTGCCGAGCCAGGCCGCGTACACAATGGAGGACATGGCCGACGACGCCGCGGCCCTGCTGGATCACCTCAACATCGAGCGGGCGCACGTCGTCGGGGCATCAATGGGCGGCATGATCGCCCAGGTCTTCGCCGCGCGATTCGCCGAGCGCACCGAATCGCTGGGCAATCATCTTCTCCAGCAACAACTCCGCGTTCCTGCCGCCGCCGGCGCCGCGGGCACTGCTGTCGCTGATCAACGGCCCGCCACCGGATTCGCCGCGCGAGGTGATCGTCGACAACTCGGTCCGGGTCAGCCGAATCATCGGCAGCCCGCGGCTACCCGACTCCCGAAGAGCAGACTCCGCGCCGAGGCCGCCGAAGCATATGACCGAAATACCACCCGCAGGGCATCGCCCAGCAGTTCAGCGCGATCCTGGGCAGCGGCAGCCTGACGCACTACGACCGGCGCATCAGTCGCACCGACGGTCGTGATCCACGGCCGGGCAGATAAACTGATGCGCCCGTCGGCGGCCGTGCGATCGCGCGGGCGATCAACGGCGCCCGATTGGTGTTATTCGACGGAATGGGCCATGATCTGCCCCAGCAGCTGTGGGATCGCGTCGATCGGCGAGTTGACGAGCAACTTCGCCGCGGCCGGCTGAGCCAAGAGCCGACGGCTTTCGGATACTCCGGCTCAGTGGGTAATCGCGCAGATCATCGTGAGGGATGCAAGGTGTGGCGCTGGGAGGTGTTCCGAAATGCCGAAGCTGAGACCCTATTTCGAAGAGTCGCAGGCGACCTACGACATTTCCGACGATTTCTTCGCGTTGTTCCTGGACCCCAACATGGTCTACACCTGCGCGTACTTCGAGCGCGACGACATGACGCTGGAAGAAGCGCAACTCGCCAAATTGGACCTGGCGCTGGACAAGCTGAACCTCGAGCCGGGCATGACGTTGCTCGACGTGGGCTGCGGCTGGGGCGGCGCGGTGGTGCGCGCGGTTGAGAAGTATGACGTCAATGTCATCGGCATCACACTCAGCCGCAATCACTACGAGCGCACCAAGACGAGGCTCGCCAACATCCCAACGACCCGCCACGCCGAGGCTCGGCTGCAGGGCTGGGAAGAGTTCGACGAGAAGGTCGACCGCATCGTCAGCTTCGAGGCCTTCGACGCATTCAAAAAGGAGCGGTGGCCGCTATTCTTCGACCGCGCCTACGCGATCCTTCCCGATGACGGCCGGATGCTGTTGCACAGCATCTTCACTCACGAGCAAACGTACTGGCGCGATCACGGCATCACGGTGACGATGACCGATTTGCGGTTCTTCCGCTTTCTGGCAACGGAAATCTTCCCCGGCGGCGGCGATGTGCGGTGAAGTCGACATCATCGACAATGCCAAGAACAGCGGTTTCTCGGTTGACCAAATCCAATACCTGCAGCCGCATTACGCGCGGACGCTGGACATGTGGGCGGCCAACCTGGAAGCCAGCCGCGAACGCGCCATCGAAATCCAGTCCGAAGAGGTCTACGACCGTTTTATGCGCTATCTGACCGGCTGCGCGAACCTCTTCCGCAAAGGCCTCTCGAACGTCGCCCAATACACCCTGACGAAATAGACGGCACCTCCGCAAGGCGTCCCAAAAAGGATCTGAGGGTAAGACGCTCTCGCGTATTTAGTCACGCGCCCTCCGTCGGATAGCATGCCTGAAGCATCAGTCGGGGGACATCGGTGCTATTCGAAGCAAGCACCGATGGGCCTTGAGGCCCAGAAGGGCATTACACATCATGGCCAAAAAGCTGACGCCGCATTTCGCCGACGTGCAGTCGCACTACGACTTATCCGACGACTTCTTCCGCTTGTTCCTGGATCCCACCCAGACCTACAGCTGCGCGTACTTCGAACGCGACGACATGACACTGGAAGAGGCCCAGCTCGCCAAGATCGACCTGGCGCTGGGCAAGCTGGGCCTGCAGCCCGGCATGACGCTGCTCGACGTCGGCTGCGGCTGGGGCGCCACCATGCGCCGCGCGATCCAGCAGTACGACGTCAACGTCATCGGTCTGACCTTGTCCAAGAACCAGGCTGCCCACGTCCAGGAATCGTTCGACGCGCTCGACAGCCCACGCAGCAGGCGGGTGCTGCTCAAGGCTGGGAAGAGTTCGACGAGCCCGTCGACCGCATCGTGTCGATCGGCGCCTTCGAGCACTTCGGCCATGACCGCTACGACGACTTCTTCGCGATGGCCTACAAGGTGTTGCCCGAAGACGGCGTGATGCTGCTGCACACGATCACCGGCCTGACCGGACCGCAGATCGCCGAGCGCGGCATGCCGATTGACCTTCGAGATGGCCCGGTTCGCCAAATTCATCATGACCGAGATCTTCCCCGGCGGCCGGTTGCCGTCGATCGAGAAGGTTGCGGACCACTCGGCGAGGGCCGGCTTCACGCTGACTCGCCGCCAATCGCTGCAGCAGCACTACGCCAGGACCCTCGACCTCTGGGCCGAGGCTTTGGAGGGTCGTCGGGACGAGGCCATCGAGATCCAGTCCGAAGAGGTCTACGAGCGCTACATGAAGTACCTGACCGGCTGCGCCAAGGCATTCCGGATGGGCTCCATTGACGTCAACCAGTTCACGTTGGAAAGTAGCGGAAGGCGACCAGAGTGGACGCCTGGTAGATCGCATTCAAGAAAAACCGGCATCATCGCCCCCAAATGCGAGCGATGTGCCCTACCGCCGTGTAAGGTGCCGGAGACGGTCACCTCGTGGGGGGTTGGCGTGTCCCATCGGGAGGACAAATGGGTAACAACCTAACGCGTGCCAGGAGCAGGCGAGAAAATAACGACGACGTCCAGGCGCATTACGACATCTCCAACGAGTTCTTCGAGCTGTTCACGGATCCAACCCGGACCTACAGTTGCGCCTTCTTCCAACGCGATGACATGACCCTGGAGGAAGCCCAGATCGCCAAGCTCGACCTGGCGCTGGGCAAGCTGGGGCTCGAGCCTGGGATGACCCTGCTCGATGTGGGCTGCGGCTGGGGTTCGACGATGAAGCGCGCCCTTGAGAAGTACGACGTCAACGTCATCGGACTGACCCTGTCAAAGAATCAGCACAGCTACTGCGAGGAACTTCTCGACAAGGTCGACACGAACCGTTCACACCGGGTCCTGCTGAGCGACTGGGGCGACTTCAGCGAGCCGGTGGACCGGATCATCACCATTGAGGCGCTGGAGCACTTCGGCTTCCAGCGCTATGACGACTTCTTCAAGTTCGTCTACAGCGCGCTGCCCGACGACGGGGTAATGCTGCTGCACTCGATAACCGGTTTGACCGGCGGGCAGATCGCCGATCGCGGCATGCCGATTACGTTCGAGAAGGCCCGCTTCATCAAGTTCATCGTGACCGAGATCTTCCCCGGCGGCCGGCTGCCGTCGATCGAGAAGGTCGATGAGCACGCGACGAGGGCCGGGTTCACCGTGGGCCATGTCGAGTCGCTGCAACTGCACTTCGCCAGAACCCTCGACCTGTGGGCCGAAGCCCTCGCGGCGCATAAGGACGAGGCCATCGAGATCCAGTCCGAAGAGGTGTACGAGCGGTATATGAAGTACCTGACCGGCACCGCCGAGTGCTTCCGGATCGGCTACATCGACTGCCACCACTTCACGTTGCAGAAGTAGACTTCCGGTGCCGCAGACGGGCGTCTGGCGCCACCCCGGGCCAGCAGGCCGATACCACTAGATCGGGTAGTGTTGCACGTCGAAGATCTAGGACCCGTGCGCGCGACTAGGTAGTGCCACATCATCCAGGAGAACACCACAGCAATGGCCGAGAAACCGACCGGTGCGATGACAAAGCAGACCCAGTTCGAAGACATCCAGGCGCATTACGACGTCTCTGATGACTTCTTCGCCCTATTCCAGGACCCGACTCGGACCTACAGCTGCGCCTATTTCGAGCCACCCGACATCTCGCTCGAGGAAGCCCAGATCGCCAAGATCGACTTGAACCTGGACAAGTTGGACCTCAAGCCGGGCATGACGCTGCTGGACATCGGTTGCGGGTGGGGCACCACCATGAAGCGCGCGGTAGAGAAGTACGACGTCAACGTCATCGGCTTGACCCTGTCCAAGAACCAGCACGCCCGGTCCGAGCAGGTACTGAACGCAATCGACACCAGCCGCTCACGCCAGGTCCTGCTGCACGGCTGGGAGGATTTCAACGAGCCGGTCGACCGGATCGTGTCTATCGAGGCCTTCGAGCACTTCGGACACGAGAACTACGACGACTTCTTCAAGCGTTGTTTCGACATCATGCCCGAGCGACGGCCGGATGACCGTGCAAAGCAGCGTCAGCTACCACCCCTACAACATGGCCGCCCGCGGCAAGAAGATCACCTTCGAGACGGTGCGCTTCATCAAGTTCATCATCACCGAGATCTTCCCGGGCGGCCGGCTGCCGTCCACGGAGATGATGGTCGAACACGGCGAGAAGGCCGGCTTCATTGTCCCCGAACCTCTTTCGCTGCGGCCGCACTACATCAAGACGCTGCGCATCTGGGGCGACACGCTGGAATCCAACCGGGAGAAAGCTATCGAGGTGACCTCGGAAGAGGTCTACCAGCGGTACATGAAGTACCTGCGCGGCTGCGAGCACTATTTCGATTACGAGATTCTCGACGTCAGCCTGGTGACCTATCTCAAGCCGGGTGCGACTGCTTAATTTTCGCCGCCCGATGTCGGATCAGGGCTGCGCTCGTTCGTCGAAACGGTAGAGAGTGGAGCAGAGGGCTTCGCTCACTACCGGAGGTGACGATCTATGCAGTACTTTGCTTTATTGATCAGCCAGGAGCGCGACTGCACGCCCGAGGAGGGCGCCACCGAAATGGCGGCCTACCAGAGTTTCCACGTCAAGCCGCGGCGGAGGCGATCCGCGCAGGTGATGCGCTGCTTCCGGCGGCGACCGGGGCGCGAATCACGGGCGGCCCCGATCACCGGCCATCACCGACGGCCCGTTTGCCGAGGGCGCCGAAGTCGCGGGCGGATATTACCTGCTCGAAGCCGAAAATCTCGACGAGGCATTGGCTTTGGCGCGCGACATACCGGCCGCCAAGCACGGTGCGGTGGAGGTGTGGCCGGCGGTCCACTCCATCGAACCGTCCCGCAAGCTCGGCGGTAATGACTGGCTCGCCTGATTGCTGGAACCACCGGAACCGCACACACACCAGATACACCGGAGTGGGACGCGGTCGCGGCCCTGCAGTCGGGTTTCCAGCTGCCGCGGGCGATCACGTGGTCGGCGGCGCCGCATTGCACGACCGTCCGCCGCGACAACCGTGCGGGTTCGCGATGGCGAGGTCATCGTCACCGATGGCCCGTATGTGGAAGGAGCGGAAGTGGCCACCGGTGTCTATGTGCTGGCGCCGGCGACCGCGATGAGGCCGTCAAGATCGCGTCAATGATCCCCGCTTCTACCGTGCTGGTTCGGCGACTGGCCGGCATGTCGGGACAGTAGCGACCCGCGGATGACCAAGCTGGACGGCGTCTTCCGGCGGGAATGGGGCACCCGCCGTCGCCGCCATCGCGCGATGGTCGGGCGACCTCACCGTCGCCGAGGACGCCGTCCAGGAGGCGTGCGCCGAGGCGCTGCGCACCTGGCCCCACGACGGGATGCCGGACGTCCCGGCGGATGGCTGGTGACGGTCGCACGCAATCGTGCCCGCGACCGGCTGCGTCGCGAATCCGTCCGTCCCGGAAAGGAATTGGCGGCCTCCGTGGACGATATCCGGGCCCGCACCGATCCAGCGAGCCACATCCGGTTCGTGACGACGAACTCCGGATGATGTTCACCTGCGCACACCCCGCACTGGACCGCCAGTCGCAACTGGCACTCACGCTGCGGTTGGTGTCCGGGTTGACGATCGCAGAGATCGCCCGCGCACTACTGCAGACAGAGCCGGCAATCGGCCAACGAATCACCCGGGCTAAGTACAAGGTTCGGCACGCGAACATCCCGCTGCGGGTGCCGCCGGCCGAATTACTGCGCGAGCGCACACCGCACGTGCTCAGTTGCATCTACTCGGTGTTCACCGAGGGATACTGGTCCACGGCGGGCCCCTCGGCGATCCGCGACGAATTGTGCGACGAAGGGGTGCGGCTGGCCGGCGAACTGTGCGCGCTAATGCCGCGAGCCGGAGGCGCATGCGTTGGCGGCCCTGATGCTGCTGCATGATTCGCGACGAGCGACACGGGTGGACGACGCCGGGGCACTGGTGCCGCTCGAGGACCAGGACCGTCGCCGATGGGACCGCGGCCCGGATCAGCCGCGGGCTGGACCAGTTACGGCTGGCGCGGGGATCGACGGGTCCGTACCTGCCACAAGCCGTGATCGCCGCCATCCATGCGACGGCGCCGTCCTGGGAACAGACCGACTGGGTCACGATCTGCACCGCCTACGACCGGTTGCTGGAATTGACCGAATCGCCGGTGGTGCTGGCCAACCGCGCGCTGGCGGTCGGCTTCCGCGACGGCCCGGAGGTGGGTCTGGCAGCCCTGGACAGGGTGGCCCACGACCCCGGCTGGCGCGGTCGAATCTCGTCGCGTCGGTGCGCGCCGACCTGCTGCGGCGGGCGGGGCGACCCACCGAAGCGGCTCATCTGGTACGGAAGGCGTTGGAAGCCAATGCGTTCTGAGCCAGGCCGCGAATTCCTGCGGCGGCGCATCGCCGAATGCGGCGGCTAGGTGTCGACCTCACGCCCACCGTGAATCTGACACGCGACACGCCGGTTCAGCGTCGTGAAACTCACGGTCGGCGCGGGAGGTTACTTGGCTATTCCGATTCGGCGGTGAAGTTGCGCGTGACCGACGGGTCGACGGGAATACCCGGGCCGGTCGTCGTGGATACCGTCACCTTCTTCAGGTAGCGGCCCTTGGACGACGACGGCTTGTGCCGCAGCACCTCGTCAAGCGCGGCACCGTAGTTCTCCGCGAGCTTCTTCTCGTCGAACGATGCCTTGCCGATCACGAAGTGCAGATTGGCCTGCTTGTCGATCCGGAAGTTGATCTTGCCGCCCTTGATGTCGTCGATGGCCTTCGCGACATCGGGGGTGACGGTGCCGGTCTTGGGGTTCGGCATCAGGCCGCGGGGACCCAGCACCCGAGCGATCCGACCAACCTTGGCCATCTGGTCAGGAGTTGCGATGGCGGCGTCGAAATCCAGAAAGCCACCCTGGATTTTCTCGATCAGGTCGTCACTGCCGACGACATCCGCTCCCGCGGCGACGGCAGCATCGGCCTTCTCGCCGACGGCGAAGACGGCGACCCGGGCGGTCTTACCCGTGCCGTGCGGCAGGTTGACCGTGCCGCGGACCATCTGGTCGGCCTTGCGCGGGTCGACACCGAGCCGGATCGCCACCTCGACGGTCGCGTCCTGCTTGGTTGAGGATGTCTCCTTGGCGAGCCGGGCGGCCTGCAACGGGGTGTAGAGGTTGTTGCGGTCCACCTTCTCGGCGGCGGCGCGGTATGCCTTGCTGGTCTTGCTCATTTGTCAATCCAATCTGATGTTGGGTCGTGGTTATCATGCGGGCCGAAGCTGGCCCTCCCACGCTGCCTGATTTGTCGGACTATTCGACCGTGATGCCCATCGACCGGGCGGTGCCGGCGATGATCTTCGCGGCCGCGTCGATGTCGTTGGCGTTGAGGTCCGTCTTCTTGGTCTCGGCGATCTCGCGAACCTGGTCCCAGGTAACCTTGGCGACCTTCGTCTTGTGCGGTTCGGCCGAGCCCTTGGGCACACCGGCGGCCTTGAGCAGCAGCTTGGCGGCGGGCGGCGTCTTCAACGCGAAGGTGAAGCTGCGGTCCTCGTAGACCGTGATCTCCACCGGGATGACCTGGCCGCGCTGGCTTTCGGTCGCGGCGTTGTAGGCCTTGCAGAACTCCATGATGTTGACGCCGTGCTGGCCGAGCGCGGGGCCGACCGGCGGCGCAGGGTTGGCCTGCCCGGCCACGATCTGCAGCTTGATCAGCCCGGTGACTTTCTTCTTCTTCGGGGCCATGAGTTTGTCCTACATTCCTTCCTGGTTTTGCAAAGTTTTCGAGTGCCCTGCGGGCTAAATCTTGGACACCTGGCTGAAGGTCAGCTCCACCGGTGTTTCGCGGCCGAAGATCGACACCAACACCTTGAGCTTCTGCTGTTCGGCGTTGACCTCGTTGATGGTGGCCGGCAACGTCGCGAACGGTCCGTCCATGACCGTCACCGATTCGCCGACCTCGTAGTCGACCTCGAGAACGGGACGTTCCAAGCCACCCGTCTCTGCCGCGGCGGCCGTACTGGCCGCACCCTTGGCGGCCTTCTTCGCCGCCCCCGGCGGCAGCAGAAACTTCACCACGTCGTCGAGCGAAAGCGCCGACGGGCGCGAGGTCGCACCCACGAATCCGGTCACGCCCGGGGTGTTGCGCACCGCGGCCCACGAGTCGTCGGTCAGCTCCATGCGCACCAGGATGTAACCGGGCAGCACCTTGCGATTGACCTGTTTGCGCTGGCCGTTCTTGATCTCGGTGACCTCTTCAGTGGGAACCTCCACCTGGAAGATGTAGTCGCCGACGTCAAGGTTCTGCACGCGGGTCTCGAGGTTGGCCTTCACCTTGTTCTCGTATCCCGCGTAAGAGTGGATGACGTACCAGTCGCCGGGCTTGCTGCGCAGCTCCGCCTTGAGCGCGGCGGCAGGGTCGACATCTTCGGCCGGAGCCGCTGTGCCCTCTGCACCCTCCGGGGCGTCAGCCTCTTGCACATCGACCGCCTCACCCGCGGACGTGTCACCGTCGAACGTCGTCACGGTTCTCAGTCCTCTCTATCGCTCTCAAGTCTCAGCCGAACACCAACAGCACGAGCTTGCTCAGACCCAGGTCGGCGCCGCCTACCAGCGCCACCATGAAGGCCAGGAAGACCAGCACCACCGACGTGTAGGTGAGCATCTGCTTGCGGTTGGGCCAGATCACCTTCCGCATCTCGGCTACAACCTGCTTGAGGTAGGTGTAGACGAACATGAAGGGGTTGATCGAGCTGGACGAACCGGCTTTCTTCGGCTTCTTCGCCTTGTCCTTCTGCGTCGACTTCGCCTTCGAAGACTTCGACGCGTCCTTCTTGGCCGAATCCTTCTTTGCGACCTCGACGTCGGTCGACTCGTCGCCGTCCTCGGCCTCCACCGCGCGCACCCGGGACCGCTTTCCCGTCGGACGCTGTGGCCGCGTCACCGCCTTGGTCACGCGCACGGGCACCGCCGTCGCTTGCGGCGTCGTCGGCAACGTCGCCTTCGTCGCTCACCGCGTGCTCCTTCGTTCGCTAGCTATCTCGCGAGCCGTACCGCTCAAAGTGGCCACCCTTCCCAGTGTCCACCATGGCACGCGAGACACATGGTCCGCCTCCTCCTCAGGCCAGGCCTGCATCGTCGCCGGACACGACCCTCAGCAGGGGCGACAGGACTTGAACCTGCAACCTGCGGTTTTGGAGACCGCTGCTCTGCCAGTTGAGCTACGCCCCTGGGAGGAACTATTTCCGGGGCGTACATGACTCGCGCGCCCCCCGTTCGGTGATCGCGTACCGACGGACAGCGCGCTTGTAATGGGAAAACCCCGAGGTCCGAGTGTACATGGGCGCGAGAGTCAGATACTAATTACCCGGTTCTGACAACCTGCCCGGTTTCCTTGTCCCATTTGAGCTGGATCGAGTTGTCCCCCTCGTGGCCCATCAGGGTGGTGAAGGCCTCCAGGATCACGTCGCCATTCTGGTTGGAGCAGGTGTTCTTGGTGACGACGATGTCGGCGCCGAAACGCTCATTCACCGATTCGATCTCCATGCGGCCGAAGAGCTTGTCGCCGACGAGCATCGGTCTGTGATAGACGAACTTCTGGTCGACCTGGACAATCTGCATGGTCTCCAAGCCCACGTCGACGTTGCGGAAGAAATCGTCCTGGACGAGTTTCGCCAAGATCGACACGAAGGTAAGCGGTGCAATGAGGTCGTCGTAGCCGAGTTCGGCGGCCGCCTGCTCATCGAAATTGGCCGGATCGTTGCTTTTGATCGATCGCGAGAATGCGCGAACCTGTTCCCGGCCCACCTCGAAGTAATCGGGATATTCCCACGACATGCCACGGATGTCTGTCTTGAGGGCCATCCGCTAAGCCAGCTTCGCCGAGGCGATCGCCCGACCGAAGATCTTCTTACCCCCGGTCGTCGCCGTCAGCGCGATGGTCACCGACTTGGTCTCCGGGTCAACGGACTTCACCCGGCCGCTGAACACCAACTCGGCGCCCTTGCCATCATTGGGCACCGGGACCACCGCCGTGAACCGCACGTTGTACTCGGTGACGGCACCGGGGTCGCCCACCCACGACGTGACATAGCCGCCGCCGATACCCATCGTCAGCATGCCGTGCGCGATCGCGGTGTCCAGCCCGACCATCTTGGCGATCTCGTCGTCCCAGTGGATCGGGTTCAAGTCACCCGAAACTCCGGCGTAGTTGACCAGATCCTGACGGGTCAGCGCGTAGATCCGCTCAGGGAGCTGGTCGCCCACCTTGACCGAACTGAACTCACGCAGAGTCATGAGCAAATCCCTCTTCTCCGTCGTCGCCCGCACGGCCCGCCAGGGTCGTGTAGGTCTCCTGGACGGTGTCGCCGGCTTCGTTGGTAATGATGTTCTTGGTCACGATGATCTGGGTGCCGTGCGCCTCACGCAGCGCATCCACGAAGACATCACAGTAGAGCTTGTCTCCCGCCACGATCGGCTTCACGAACTTAAGCACCTGGTCGACCTGGACGATCTGCTGGTCGGAAACCGCGATATTGGCGCTCTTGAAGAATGCCGACTGCGCCTTGTAGCCGAATACCGAGATGAAACACAACGGGGCTGCCAGTCCGGAATAACCCAATTCGGCCGCCGCTTCCTCACCGAAAAAAGCCGCCTCGTCATTCTGCACCGCCGTCGCGTACTCGCGGATCTTTTCCCGTTCCACTACGTAATGGTCGGGATAGCGATAATGCATCCCGAGGATGTCTTCGGACAGGGCCACTCTTCTCGAACCTACCTACTCGACTCTCTGTAATTGGGGTGCGCGCAGTCAGCGCGTTTCGCGGTGCCCCTGGTGCTTACCGCAGTTCGGGCAGAACTTTTTCAGCTCGAGGCGGTCCGGGTCATTGCGGCGGTTCTTCTTGGTGATGTAGTTGCGGTGCTTGCACACCTCGCACGCCAAGGTGATCTTCGGCCGCACGTCGGTACTGGAAGCCATGACTGTTCTCTCTCACATCTCTCGAAGTCTCAGTATTAAGTTGTCGTGCTTGTGGTGTCCTGTAGCGATGGCCGGACTCGAACCGGCGACCTAACGATTATGAGTCGTTCGCTCTAACCAACTGAGCTACACCGCCTCTGGGGCCAGCGCACCTGCTCGGCGTCCGCCGAGCCCCCTAACGGAATCGAACCGTTGACCTTTTCCTTACCATGGAAACGCTCTACCGACTGAGCTAAGGGGGCCGTTCACCCGTAGCGACGAGACCTGCCGCGGGCCAAAAAGAGGGTACAGCCTGGCGCACAACGTCTCCAAATAACGTGCGCCGCAGCTAGGCTAACGGTCAAGCGGTGTCGCTGTTCGCGGTGCAAAGACCAGGCACTGAGATCGCTGAACTCGTCGTAGTCCTCGTCCCGGGACTCGGGCTCGGCGTTATCCGCCACATCGATCAACGCCCGCATTGCCAGATTGACCGCCTCTCGCGCATCGGCAACGTGGTAGCGGCGAATGATCTCCTCGACCAGGTCGACGTCAAGCAAGATTTCGACCCTCTTCAACATGGACCGATATTAGCCGCTTCTGCGCAGCTAGGCACGGGTATGAAGGCCAGGCAGCCGGGATTTTCCCGCGACCCATAGTCTGGTGGCGTGTCAGATTCGGACCGGTTGTATTTCCGGCAGTTGCTTTCCGGCCGCGACTTCGCGGCAAACGACCCGATCGCGGCGCAGATGCGCAACTTCGCGTACCTGATCGGCGACCGTCAAACCGGGGACTGCGTGGTGGTCGATCCGGCCTACGCCGCCGGGGACCTGGTCGATGCGCTCGAGGCCGACGACATGCACTTGTCGGGAGTGCTGGTCACCCACCACCACCCGGACCACATCGGCGGCTCGATGATGGGATTCGAGCTCAAAGGCCTGGCCGAACTGCTGGAACGGGTGAACGTACCGGTGCATGTGAACACCCATGAGGCGCTGTGGGTGTCCCGGATCACCGGGGTTCCGATGAGCGACCTGACCACCCATGAGCACCGGGACAGGATCAGCATCGGCGACATCGAGATCGAACTTCTGCACACCCCGGGCCACACACCGGGCAGCCAATGCTTTCTGCTCGACGGACGACTGGTCGCGGGTGACACGTTGTTCCTGGACGGCTGCGGACGCACCGACTTCCCGGGCGGCGATTCCGACGAGATGTATCGCAGTCTGCGGCAACTCGCGGCGCTCCCCGGCGATCCGACGGTGTTTCCCGGGCACTGGTACTCCGCCGACCCGAGCGCCTCGCTGTCAGAGGTCAAGCGCTCCAACTACGTGTACCGGCCGGCCAATCTCGACCAGTGGCGAATGATGATGGGCGGCTGACCGCCGCGGCGAACGCAGACGGCTTCACTGCGCACGGCCGATAGCCGCGTCAGCAAGACACAGGAAGCCCCTTTAGGATCAGTCCAGCTACGTTCCAGGTCCGAGGATTAGGCGGAGGGTGGATTCCATGGGGTGGGTCCGAGGCGGCTGGCCGGGAAGCTGGCCCCAAAGCTGGCGGGGCATCGAAACCATCGAGTCCAGTACCTGGCTGGCGTGGGCCGCGTGGGCGGCAATCGCACTCGGCGTCGTCGCGCTGATCTTCACGCACCGCCAGCTGCAGCGGAATCGGGCGCTGGCCGCGGAGAAGACGCGCCCGCACGTCGCCATGCTGATGGAGCCCCACGTCGCGGACTGGCATGTCATCGAGTTGGTGGTACGCAACTTCGGTCGTACCGCGGCCTACGACATCCGGTTCAACTTTCCCAATCCCCCGACTGTCGCCGAATACGAGAATGCCTCAGACGGCTACGCCGACGTCGTCGAACTGCAACTGCCCCGGGAATTGCCGACTCTGGCTCCGGGACAGGAGTGGCGGATGGTGTGGGACTCCGCACTTGACCGCGCGGAGATCGGGCACGGCGTCGAATCGCGCTTCGAGGGCACCGTGACCTATTACGACCGCCCCGAACAGCCCCGCGGATGGAAATTCTGGCAGCGCGCCCGGCGTCCCCTGGAGACCAAGGTGGTGCTGGACTGGGACGCCTTGCCACCCGTTCAGCGCATCGAGCTGATGACGACGCACGACTTGGCGAAGCGGGAGAAGCAGAAGCTGGAGCTGCTGCGCAACCTGCTGACGTACTTCCACTACGCGAGCAAGGAAACTCGCCCCGAGGTGTTCCGCAGCGAGATCGACCGCATCAACCGCGCGGTGCAGGAAACCCAGGACAGGTGGCGCACCAGGCAACTCGACGAGCCCACCGACGTGAGCCTGCGGTGGGGCGACGCCGAGAACGAACTGGGAAAGCATCGCAGCCAGCGGGTGTGAGCTGCGGGCCGCGATCTGATTCAATCGACTGTCCGTAGCGAAGGAGTAACCGATGAGCGGTCCGGTCGTCTATACCCACGACGAAACCATCGGGGTCATCCGGATGGACGACGGCAAGGTCAACGCGCTCGGGCCGACCATGCAGCAGGCCCTCAACGACGCGCTCGGCCAGGCCGATGCCGACAACGTCGGGTGCGCTGGTGATCACCGGGAACCAGCGGGTGTTCAGCGGCGGATTCGATTTGAAAATTCTGACCTCCGGCGAACTGCAGCCTGCGATCGACATGCTGCGCGGCGGGTTCGAGCTGTCCTACCGCCTGCTGTCCTACCCGAAGCCGGTGGTGATCGCATGCACCGGCCCCGCGATTGCGATGGGTTCGTTTCTGCTGTGCTCCGGCGACCACCGAATTGCCGCCCACGCGTGCAACATTCAGGCCAATGAGGTCGCGATCGGAATGGTGATTCCGTGGGCCGCTCTGGAGGTCTTGAAACTTCGGCTGACCGGGTCGGCCTACCAGCAAGCCACCGGACTGGCCAAGACATTCTTCGGTGAAACCGCCCTGGCCGCCGGCTTCATCGACGAGATGGCATTGCCCGACAGGGTGGTCGCCCGCGCCGAGGAGGCGGCCCACGAATTCGCCGGGCTGAACCAGTCGGCGCACGCCGCGACGAAACTGCGGGCCCGCGCCGATGCGCTCAAAGCGATCCGCGCCGGAATTGATGGCATCGAGAAGGAATTCGGCGTCTAGCAGCCTCAAGTCCTGATGAATTGAGGAGTCAGGTGGGTGCGGCTGCCCGAACAACCGCTGCACACCGGCGCCTCCTCCACCTAGAAGTTTGACACCCTGGCGCCATCACGTCATTGAAACTGGCGGAACCGCTCGAGATAGTCGACCCAATTCCAGGTCGACAGAAACGCCCGGGCCGATTCGTAGCCCTTGTAGTAGAGCGCTTCGGCGTCCTTGCGCGAGATGCTGAAATCCAGGAAGTTGACCGCCGTTGAGTCGACCCGGATCGCCCGGGCGCTCACCCACGGCTGGTTGAGGTAGGTCTGGTCGTGGCCGACGAACATGGTGGTGATCAGCTGCTCGAGCAGCACCGACGGCGGGCCCAGCAGACGCAACGCGCCCACGCCGGGAATCAGCTGGTCGTTGCTTTCGGGCAACTCCGGTACCACCGTGATACCGAAGGTGGGCCAGCGCGGGGATTTGCAGTCCGGCCGGTCGAAGGAGTCGATCGGAAAGTTCGACAGGACGCCGCCGTCGACCAGGGTGGATGTGCGCCCGGCGGCACTGGTCAGTGTGACCGGCCGGAAAAAGAACGGAATCGACATCGAGGCGCGAACCGCATCCGCGACCGATTGCTCGTCGGGATCAAGTCCGTACAGCCGCCGGTAGTCCCAGGGCAGCCGCACCAGCTGACCGGTCGTCAGGTCGGTGACGGTGACCACCAGCCGGTAGCGGCGCTCGGCAGGCATTTGTCTGTCACTCAGCGCCAGATCACCGAAGGTTTGCACGCCCAAGTTCTTCAGCTCACTGCGGATCCATTCATGGGCGAAATCGCCTCGGTAGATGCCGTTTTCGCGTAGCAGCCCCCACGCCGGGCCGACGACGGGCAGATGACCGACGGGACCGGTATCGCGAAACTTCTCGTACGGCAGGGTAAGCGCGAGTTCTTTGATCTGCCCGGTGGTCAGCTGGTCGCCGTTGGACGAGGCGGCCAGGATCGATCCGACCAGCGAACCCGCTGAGACGCCGGAGACCCGTTTGAGCGAGTAGCCGGCTTCCATGACGGCGACCACAGCACCGACCAATCCGACGCCCTTGACACCGCCGCCCGAGAGGACCATGTCGACGGGTTTGGTCCGTGTGGCCCTGGCACGCTGCTCCGCCATGAACGTCCCTTCAGTCCTGTGCCGAATTCCATTGATAGGGAAGGAATTTACCGTCGAAAGTCACCACGACCCGGTCGCCCGATTCGTGCGGCTTCTTCTGCAGGTCGACGCTGAAGTTGATCGCGCTCATGATCCCGTCGCCGAACTGTTCGTGGATCACTTCTTTCAGGGCCCCGCCGTATACCTGAAGTGCTTCGTAGAACCGGTAGATGGTGGGGTCGGTCGGCACCGCGCTGGGCAGCCCGCCACGCATCGGTGGCGCCGCCAGGACCGCAACGACGGACTCGTCCAGTCCCAGCATCTCGACCAGGACCTTCCCGTGATTCGCGGGGATCGGGTGCTGACCCAGCAGCGCCGACGTCGTCCACAGCAGCGGCCTGTCGATGGCGTCGGCCAGTTGCTGCCAACTCAGCCCTTGGACAGCGGGCAACGACGATCTGTTCGGTGATCTCGTTTCTGTTCATGGCACCAGCATGCACGCCGGCGGCGACAGCTGTCGTCCGCGGCACCCCGACAGCACGGGAGTCTTCCGTCACTCGACAAGGCGCCGAAGGTTTTTCAGGCTCTCCGCGAGTGAACGGCCAACCCAACGCGACGCGACGCGGTCGGCAATCAGGCCGAGCAGGCCGCCTTCTGAGTTGTAGGCCAGGCGGAACGTCACGGTGGTTCGACCCGGCCCCGCATCACGTAACCGGAATCGGCCTCGCTGAGTCACACCGGTGATGTTGATCCAGGCCAGGTCGCGCGCGGTGTCGCACTCCACCACTTCGGCGACACCGCCTACCGGGATCGAGCCGATCTTCCACAGCACGGTATAGCGGGCGCCCACCCGCACGGGGCCTTCGGTCAGCGTCTCCCAGCGCTCCAGGTGAGCCAGGAAGGTGGGGTAGCGATCCGGGTCGCTGAGCACCTTCCACACGGTGTCGTGATCCGCGTTGACGACGATGCGCCGTTCGACGCGCATCAGCCGATCACCGGGAATCGACGTTCGGCGGCGAGCCGATTGACGCCGGCCTGCAGGCTGGCGATCACATCGTCGTACACCGCCTGGTCTGGCACATCCGGGCGCACCTCGATCGGCTCCTGCACCTCGATGACGATCTTGGCAGGCAGCGGGATATGCCCCAGCAGGTCACTGACGTTCAGCCCCCATGGCACAGCAAGCGAGATGGGCACACTCTTGAGCCGGATCACCTTGTCGAGCATCAGCAGTTTGGCCAGCCACTGGGCGCGTCCGAGGAACAACGCCGTCTCCTGGCCGCCGACGCTGGCGACCGGCACGATCGGCACGCCAGTCTCGCGGGCGAGCCGCACGAAGCCTTTGCGACCGCCGAAGTCGACGACGTGCCGCTGCCACGAGGGACGATAAACCTCGTAATCGCCACCCGGATACACCAACACAGCGGCACCGGAATCCAATGCCAGCCGGGCATTTTCGGGGCTGGCCGCCACGGTGCCGAACTTGCGAAGCCAGCGCAGCGGCGGATAGAGCGTGACCAGGCTGTGCGCAAGTTGATAAAAGGGGCGCTCCACGCCGAAATACGAGCAGAACGCCAGCGTGAAGACGAACGTGTCGGGCGGTACGTTGCCGCCGCTGTGGTTGCCGACCAGCAGCACCGGCCCGTCGGGTGGGATGCGGTCGAGTCCGCGAACATCAGCCCGGAAGTACAGCGACGCCAGCAGCCACGTTCCGGGCAGCTGGTCTCGGATGAAGTCCGGGTCGCGCTGGTCTAAGTCCGCCCTGGGCACCCGGTCCATGAGCTGCTTGCCTGCCCATCCGAGGACATCCGCCAGGCCGGCCATCGTTCAAGCGTGGCACATGGCGAGCCGCGGCAGTGGGCGGCGTCCGCTAGTGCCGGCAGGATGCGATTCGGCGCCCCGATTCGGGGCCGCGTACCGAATCACCAGCGGCCACGATGGACGACTTCGTCGAACGGCCGCCGATTCGGTTTGCGGATCGGCGGCGAGCGGGCGATCGGCGGGATAGCCGACGCCGAGCATGAAGGCGACCAGGTGGTCGTCGGGAACCCCGAGGATGGCGCGCGCCTTGTCCTGGTCGCCCACCGACGAATGGCCGGTGCCGATCCCCAGGTCGGTGGCCGCGAGCATCATCGCCATCGTCGCCTGACCGACGTCGTACTGGTCGATCAGCTTTCTGCGCTCGTCCGGCGGCACCGGCACCACCAGAACGATCGCGGCCGCAGCCGCGGCGATGTGACCGGCGCCCATCCAGACCGTCGAGAGTTCTTGCAGCTGAGCACGATCGGTGACGATGATGAAGTCCCACGGCTGGCGGTTCTTCGCCGAGGGCGCCCGCCACCCGGCCTCGGCGATACGCTCCAGATCAGCGTCTGACGACCGGCTCCGGCGTGTATTGCCGCACATTGCGCCGCGCGCGGATCGCGTCCCAGGTCTCCATGACGTCCTTCCGCAAGCCCGATCGGCCCGCCCCCGCAGCCCCATCGCACGCCCTTCCACGCACGTAGTACACCCGTGGCGCCGTCGGTGTCGGCGGGGCGGTCTATGGTGGCCCGCGATGGCGCTTCATCTCCACCGTGCCGAACGGACCGATCTGCTTGCCGACGGTCTCGGTGCCCTGCTGGCCGAGCCGCTGCCCGACCCGTTCGCCGAGGAGCTGGTGCTGGTGCCGGCGCGCGGGGTGGAACGCTGGCTCAGTCAGCGGCTCTCCCACCGGTTGGGCTGCGCACGCGGATCGCGGTGACGGCGTCTGCGCGGGAGTGTCGTTCCGCAGCCCGGCGTCGCTGATCGCCGAAATAGCCGGCACCCTCGACGAGGACCCCTGGTCTCCGGAAGCCATGACCTGGCCGTTGCTGGAGGTGATCGACTGCTCGTTGGACGAGCCGTGGTGCCGCACATTGGCAAAACATCTGGGACACTTCGACATTGGTGACGAAGCCGATTTGCGCCGGGGCCGACGGTACTCGGTGGCCCGCCGCCTGGCCGGGTTGTTCGCCTCTTATGCTCGGCAACGTCCTGCACTTCTCATCGATTGGCTGGACGGCAAATTGGGCGACCTCGATGCCGACCTGCACTGGCAACCCGAATTGTGGCGCGCGCTGGTCGCGACGATTCCCGCCGATCCCCCGCACATCCGTCACGGCAAGACCATTGCCCGGTTGCGGGAGGGTCCGGCCGACTCTGCCGTCGCGGTTGTCGCTGTTCGGTCATACCCGGCTGGCGCGCACCGACGTGGAACTGCTCGAAGCGGTCGCCGTCCATCACGACCTACATCTGTGGCTGCCGCACCCCAGCGACAGCTTGTGGCGGGCGCTCAACGGCGTGCGGCGGCGCCGTGCCGCGTCGCGAGGACACCAGCCATCGGGAAGTCGGGCATCCGCTGCTGGCGACCCTCGGACGGGATCTGCGCGAGCTGCAACGAAGCCTCCCTGCCGATCCCGCGACCGACGAGGCGCTCGGCGAGCCCGATCGCCGCGAAACCCTGCTCGGCTGGCTGCAGTCCGACCTGGCCGCTAACGCTGTCCGGCCGGAAGGTCGCGTGCTCGACGGCCGGTGACCGGTCGGTACAGGTGCACAGCTGCCACGGCCCGGCGCGGCAGATCGACGTGCTGCGGGAGGTGCTGCTCGGCCTCCTCGCCGACGACCCGACGCTCGAGCCACGCGACATCCTGGTGATGTGCCCCGACATCGAGACCTACGCCCCGTTGATCGTCGCGGATTTCGGCCTGGGCGACGTGGTGAACGGTGCGCATCCCGCGCATCGGCTTCGGGTTCGGCTCGCCGATCGCTCACTGCTGCAGACGAATCCGTTGCTGGGCGTGGCGTCGCAGTTGCTGACGCTTGGCCGGCGGCCGAGTCACCGCGAGTGAGGTGCTCAACCTCGCCCAGGCCGCGCCGGTGCGCGCCCGGTTCAGCTTCAGCGACGACGATCTGGAAGGCATCACCCGCTGGGTGCGGCAGTCGAACATCCGGTGGGGCTTCGATCAGGAACACCGGATGCCGTTCGGGGTCGACTTCGTCCACAACACTTGGCGATTCGGCATCGACCGGGTGCTGGCCGGGGTTGCGATGTCCGAGACGTCGCATGCCTGGATCGACTCGACACTGCCGCTGGATGACGTCGGCAGCAACCGGGTCGAGTTGGTCGGCCAGTTCGCCGAATACATCGACCGGCTGCAGCGCGTGGTCGACTCGCTGACCGGAGCGCGGCCACTACGGGAGTGGCTGACCGCACTGGCCGACGGCATCGGCCTGCTGACCGCATACGGGCGACGACGACGCCTGGCAGACCAACCAGATGCAACGCGAATTCGCCGACGTGCTGCGCACAGCGGGTTCCGCGGGACCAGACCCTGATGCGGCTGCCCGACGTCCGCGCCCTGTTGCAGAGGCACCTCGCCGGGCGCCCGACCCGCGCCAACTTCCGCACCGGCACGTTGACGGTGTGCACGATGGTGCCGATGCGTTCGGTGCCGCACCGGGTGGTCTGCCTGGTCGGCCTCGACGACGGGGTGTTCCCGCGGCTCGGCGTCGTCGACGGTGACGACGTGCTGGCCCGGCAACCGCTGACCGGCGAGCGGGATATCCGGTCCGAGGACCGGCAATTGCTGCTCGACGCCATCGGCGCCGCCACCAGCAATCTGGTCATCACCTATACCGGCGCCAACGAGTACTCCGGCCAGCGCCGGCCACCCGCCGTGCCGCTGGCGGAGCTGCTCGACGCCCTGGACATGACCACAACCGAGCAGGTCCGTGCTCGCATCGTCGTCGAACATCCGTTGCAGCCCTTCGATGTTCGCAATGTGGAACGCGGAGCGCTGGTGCCCGGCATGCCGTTCAGCTTCGATCCGACCGTGCTGCGCGCGGCACGCTCCGCCACCGGCGAACGATGCCGAGCAGCCGAAACTTCATCGGCGGTCTACTGCCGCCGCCGCCGCCAGATGACGTCGTCCTCGCCGATCTGGTCGCGTTCTTCAAAGATCCGGTGAAGGGCTTCTTCCGGGCGCTGGAGTACACGTTGCCGCTGGGACGTCGACGGTGTCGAGGATGCCATGCCGGTCGACATCAACGCACTCGAGGAATGGACCGTCGGCGACCGGATGCTGAGCGACATTCTGGGTGGGCTGGCTCCGGACGACGCGCGGCAGGCGGAGTGGCGGCGCGGCACCTTGCCGCCGGGTCAGCTCGGCTGGCGCAAGGTAACCGAGATCCGTGATCAGGCGGCGCTGCTCGCGATCGGCGGCGCTGCGACACCGCCGAGCCGACGGCGCGACATACGACGTCGACATCGACCTTGGCTCCAGGCGGCTGACCGGCACGGTGTCGCAGGTGTTCGGTGATCGTCTGGTGTCGGTGACGTATTCCAAACTCGACGGCAAGCATCTACTCGAGTCGTGGATCCCGTTGCTGGCGTTGCACGCCCACAACCCGACCGGGACTGGTCGGCTGTCTGTATCGGCCGGCCGAAGCGAGGCACGACCCCGCGACGAGGAAAGCCTGGGACGCCCGACGCCAGGCTGCGCTCGACGTGCTCCGGGACCTGGTGGCGATCTACGATGCCGGGCGCCGGGAGCCAATTCCCTTGCCCATCAAAACGTCCTACGCATGGGCGGTAGCCCGGCACTGCGGCGACGACCCGGTCAAGCAGGCGTCGTACAGATGGCGAAGCGACCTCTACCCCGGCGAGGACCAGGCCCCGGCGCACGTGCGGGCCTGGGGCCGCCACGCGCGCCTGACCGACCTGATGCAACCCCTACGTCCGGGTGAAGTACCCGCGGGGGAGGAACATCGCCTGGGCGCCTTCGCCGCTCGCCTGTGGTTGCCCCTGCTGCAGGCGGAGCTGCGCGCCGAAGGAAGGCCCGGATGATTCCACCATTCGATCTTCTCGGCGCGCTGCCCGCAGAGCGGTCCACCACAGTGCTGGAGGCCAGCGCGGGAACCGGCAAGACATTCGCGCTGGCCGCACTGGTGACCCGCTACGTCGCCGAAGGCCACGCCGCGCTCGACGAGATGCTGCTCATCACCTTCGGCCGTGCGGCCAGTCAGGAGCTTCGGGAGCGGGTCCGTTGCCAAATGGTGGACGCGGTAGCGGCTTTCGGCGAACGTTCGATCGCCGGGGGCAACGAGTTGGTGCAACACCTGATCGACGGCACGGATGCCGAACGCCGACGCGCGGAAGCAGCGACTGCGTGACGCCCTGGCCGGCTTCGACGCGGCCACCATCGCCACCACCCACCAGTTCTGCCAACTGGTGCTCAAATCCCTTGGTGCGGCTGGTGATACAGACGCGGGCGTCACCCTGCTCGAGGACCTCAACGACCTGGTCACCGAGATCGTCGATGATCTCTACCTGGCCCATTTCGGGCGGGACCGCGACGATCCCTTACTGAGCTATCGCGAAGGCCTGCGTATCGCCCGCGCGGTGGTCGCCAACCCGTCCACGCAGTTGCGGCCACGCGACCCGGAACCGGGCTCGCGCGCCGCGGTCTGCGTCGATTTTGCGAAAGACGTTCTCGCCGAACTCGAACGACGCAAACGGCGCCGGGGCGTCTTGGGATACGACGACCTGCTCATCCGGTTGGCCGCAGCACTTGACACCGACGACTCCCCCGCCCGGGCCCGGATGCATCAGCGCTGGCCCATCGTCATGGTTGACGAGTTCCAGGACACCGATCCGGTGCAGTGGCAGGTGATCGACCGGGCGTTCAGCGGGCGGTCCACGCTCATCCTCATCGGGGATCCGAAGCAGGCCATCTACGCGTTTCGCGGCGGCGACATCGTCACCTACCTCGATGCGGCCAGGACCGCCGGCGACAAGCGCACGCTGGCCACGAATTGGCGCAGCGACGGCGCGCTCGTCGAGCGGTTGCAGGCCGTGCTGCGCGGGGCCGAACTCGGTGACCCCGCGATCGTCGTTCATGACGTCGCGGCGTCGCACCGCGGTCATCGCCTCGCCGGTGCTCCGCACAACGATCCGTTCCGGCTTCGGGTGGTGCGACGAGCTACTCTGGGCCGCAAAGGAACTCAGAATCTACCCATCGATGAACTGCGCGAGCACATCGGCCGCGATCTCGCCGCCGACATCGGCGCACTGTTGACGAGCGATGCAACGTTCGACGGTAGGCCGCTGGAGGCCCGCGATGTCGCGGTCATCGTCGAGAAGCCACAAGGATGCCCGCGCCTGCCACCGCGCGCTCACCGAGGCCGGTATCCCGGCCGTCTATACCGGCGACTCCGACGTGTTCAGCTCCGAGGCCGCCGACGACTGGCTGTCGCTGCTGGAAGCGTTCGATCAGCCGCACCGGCCCGGCGTCGTGCGTGCGGCCGCGGCAACGATGTTCTTCGGCAAGAGCGCGCAAGACCTGGCGGCCGGCGGTGACGCACTCACCGATCGACATCGCCGACACCTTGCGGGAGTGGGCGGATCACGCCCGCGAACGCGGTGTCGCCGCAATTTTCGAGGCCGCACAGTTGGGCGGCATGGCTGACCGGGTGCTGTCGTGGTACGGCGGTGAGCGGCATATGACCGACCTGGCGCACGTGACGCAGCTACTCCAGGAGGTGGCGCACCGGGAGCGCTACTCCCTACCCGCGCTTCGAGACTGGCTGCGCGGCCAGCGTGAGGAGCGTTCCGGCGCCACCGAACGCAACCGGCGGATCGACAGCGACGCCGCCGCCGTCCAGATCATGACGGTCTGGGTGAGCAAGGGCCTGCAGTACCCCGTCGTGTACCTGCCGTTCGCGTTCAACCGCAATGTCAGCGAACGCGACCTGGTGCTGTTCCACGACGAGGGGATGCGCTGCCTGCATATCGGCGGCAAGGACAGCCCCGATTTCGCTGCCGTCGAGAAACTGGGCAGGAAGGAGACCGCCAGTGACGACAGCCGGTTGACCTACGTCGCGTTGACGCGGGCTCAGTCGCAGGTGGTGGCCTGGTGGTCACCGGCGTTCGGCGAACCCAACGGCGGGCTGTCGCGGCTGTTGCGGGGCCGACGTCCCGGGGAGTCGGAGGTGCCCGATCGCTGCGAACCCGCGAAGATCACCGACGACGAGGCGTGGGCGCGGCTTCGGGAGTGGCAGGACGCCGGCGGACCTGTCGTGGAAGAGTCCGTGATCGCGGCAGTGCCGAGCATGTCCGGCCATAGCGACGCCGTCCGATCTCGGCACCCGCCACTTCCACCGCGCCATCGATACCGCGTGGCGGCGCACCTCCTACTCGGGTCTGATCCGCGTCCGCGGAGCAGGCCGAACGTCGGGGTGAGCAGCGAGCCCGAGGTCACCGAACTCGACGACGAAGTCGGCGAAATTCCGCTGGCCGGGGCGGCGTCCACGTCGGATGTGCCGTCACCCATGGCCGAACTGCCGACCGGCGCGAAGTTCGGCACGCTGGTGCACGCGGTGCTTGGAGACCACAGATCCGTTCGCGGCCGATCTCGCCGCCGAACTCGAGGCACAGATCAATGTCCATTCGGCGTGGTGGCCGGTCGATGTGCCCGCACCGCAACTTGCCACGGCGATGGTCCCGATGCACGACACCCCGCTGGGGCCGCTGGCGGCACGGGTTGACGCTGCGGCAGATCGGACTGCCGGATCGATTGCGGGAGTTGGACTTTGAGTTCCCGTTGGCCGGCGGTGACGTTCGCGGCAGCCGACGCCGATGTGCGGCTCGCGGACGTCGGCCTGTTGCTGCGGTCGCATCTTCCGGTCGATGACCCGCTGGCGTCCGTACGCCGACCGGCTGATCGGCGACGCGCTCGGTGGCCAGTCGCTGCGTGGGTACCTCAGTGGTTCGGTCGACGCGGTGCTGCGGATTCCCGACGGCTCGGGGCAGCGCTATCTGGTCGTTGACTACAAGACCAACTGGCTCGGCGAGCCGGACCGACCGCTGACCGCCGCCGACTACACGCAGCCGCGGATGGCCGAGGCGATGCTGCACTCGGACTATCCGCTGCAGGCGTTGTTGTACAGCGTTGTGCTGCACCGGTTTCTGCGATGGCGCCAGCCGAATTACGATCCGGCGCGACATCTCGGCGGCGTGCTGTATCTGTTCGTGCGCGGGATGTGTGGGTCCGATACCCCGGTGCTGGACGGCCATCCGGCGGGGGTGTTCAGCTGGGCGCCGCCGGCGCGATTGGTGACCGAGTTGTCCGACCTGCTCGACGCGCGCAGGGCGGCCGCATGACCGCCGAGATCCTCGACCCTGCCGACTGGCGGCAGGCCGTCAGCGCTACCGGCCTGTTGCGGACATTCAACGAGGCCGGTGTGATCGAGTCGGCCGATGTGCATGTCGCGCAGCGGCTTACGGCGATGTCACGGCGAGTCCGACCCGTCGGTCGCGCTGGCGGTCGCGTTGGTGGTGCGCGCGCTGCGGGGCGGTTCGGTGTGCGTGGACCTGCGGTCGGTCGAGGCGCAAGTCGGCATTCCGGACCTGCCGTGGCCGTCGGCGCCGGACTGGTTCGCGGCGGTGCTGGCCAGCCCGCTGGTCGGATCGCCGCCGGTACTGCGCGTGTACGACGGCAAACTGCTGTATCTGGACAGGTATTGGCGCGAGGAGCAGCAGGTCGCCGACGATCTTCTCGGCCCTGCTGTCCACCCGCGCGCCGGTCCGCGGTTCCCGATATCGGCCGGTTGTTTCCCCCGGGCTACGAGGAACAACGCGAGGCCGCCGGCAGTTGCGCTGCAACAAGGACTGACGGTACTCACCGGTGGTCCGGGGACGGGCAAGACCACCACGGTGGCACGGCTGCTGGCGCTGTTCGCGGAGCAGGCGGAGCTGGACGGTAAGGCGCCGCTGCGCATCGCATTGGCGGCACCGACGGGCAAGGCCGCGGCCACGGCTGCACGAGGCGGTGCAATTCCAGGTCGAACGAGCTGGATCCGGTTGATCGGCAACGGGTCTCGGGCCTGCATGCGACGACACTGCACCGGCTGCTGGGCAGCCGGCCGGATACGTCGTCGCGATTTCGCCATCATCGGGGCAATCGATTGCCGCACGACGTGATCGTCGTCGACGAGACGTCGATGGTGTCGCTGACGATGATGGCGCGATTGCTGGAGTCGGTGCGCCCGCAGACGCGGCTGCTCCTCGTCGGTGATCCAGACCAGCTGGCGTCGGTGGAGGCGGGCGCGGTGCTTGCTGATCTGGTCGACGGACTGGGAGCGCGCGATGATGCGCGGGTTGCGGCGTTGCAGACCTCGCATCGGTTCGGCGAGTCGATCGGCCGGTTGGCGTCGTCGATTCGCGAGGGCGATGCCGATCTGGCGATCGACCTGCTGCGGGCCGACGGCGATCACATTGAGTGGATCAACACCGAGGACCCTACCGAGCAACTGCGCAATGTGCTTGTGCCGCACGCGCTTGCGCTGCGCCAGGCCGCCGTGCTCGGTGACGCGCGGGCGGCTCTGGCCACCCTCGACGAGCATCGGCTGTTGTGTGCGCACCGCCGCGGACCGGTACGGGATCGCGCACTGGAACCGCCAGGTGGAACGGTGGCTGGTCGAGGCAACGGGCGATCCGATCTGGTCGCCGTGGTATGCCGGACGACCGGTGCTCGTGACGAACAACGACTACGGGTTAGGCGTCTACAACGGCGACACCGGGGTGACCGTCGTGGACGGGGCGGGCCGGCAGGGCGCGCTGCGCGCAGTCATCGCCGGCGCCGACGAGCTCCTCGAGTTCGCGACCAGTCGACTGTCCGACGTCGAGACGATGCACGCCATGACGATTCACAAGAGCCAGGGCAGTCAGACCGAAGTGGTGACTGTGCTTATGCCGCCGGAAGATTCGCGGTTGCTGACGCGGGAGTTGTTCTACACCGCAGTCACTCGGGCAAAGCGCAAGGTGCGGGTGATCGGGCCGGAGGCCTCGGTGCGCGCCGCGATCGAGCGACGGGCGGTGCGGGCCAGTGGGCTGGCGCGTCGATTGGCCGGTGGCGCCCGCTAGGTGGATACGAGGGGAAGCAGCACAGCAACGTCCTTATGCAGGTGCGCCAAGCCGCTGTCGAAGGTTGCCAGCTGCCCCTTGTTGGTTCGCGCGAGTTGAGCAAGGTAGGCATCGGTCACCTGCCGGTGACCGACCACACCACCGATCTCCACATCGGCGAAAGGGATGTGGTCAGGCCAGAATTCGTGGCGGTCCAGCTTCCCGATAGCGGTGATGACACCCAGCGCTGCTGATGCCGATTGCCCCGACCGAACGAGAAATCGGACAAGGCTTCCCTGCGTCACGGGGCAAGTGGCGAATGCCACGTCGGATTCCGCCAGCCAATCGGCTGCTACATCATGATGCACATGGTCGGCGACGGCGAGCGCAATAAGCACGTTTGCATCGAGTAACAGGGTCACTGTTCATCCTCGAGGGAGCGCACATCCTCGGAAGTGACGACCCGGCCCACGCTCACCATGGGAAACCCAGTCCTCGGATCTACCGACATCGCACCGGAATTTCCGGCGCCCAAGCCACGCCTCATCAGGTCGGCGACCGTCTCGCTCAACGTGCGGTGGGTGTCGCGGGCTATCGCCAGCGCCAGCTTATGTAACTCGTCGGGCAGATCGATCGTCGTACGCACGCCCCAGGTTAGCATCACTGCATCATGATGCACTGATGCGGTACTCGTCACACCACATCAGGCCGACACCGCTGGGACTGCTTGCAGGGCAAGGCACGCAGCCACGAAGCGCGTCCATTCATCCGCGCGTGGACGCACTCCGCAGTCGACGAGGGCGTCATCGCTCACGACAAGACCCGGCCCAACAGGCGCCAACCACTTCGCAATCTTGCTGATCTGCCCTGCTGGACTTTCGGCGAAGCTTTGGAACACCCTGTCCCGGATCCGCGCCTGCACCCTGCCGGCAGCGGCGGCCAGGTCTAGCTCAGGCATACTCAGGGCGCCGCGGCATCTGAGCAGTTGCTGCTCGAATCGATCCTCCCAACACTCCGTCTGCCACCCGATCCACAGTTTCGGAAGTGCATGAAAAACGCCCGCCACATCCGCGGTTTGCCAGAGTCCCAACGTGTTTCGAGGTATGTCGATGTGGAGGCCGCCCTCCGGAATCATGCCTAGAGCCAAGCGCCGAACACCGCGTCCGGGTAACCGCTCAATCAATGCGGGCCCGTGCCACGCCACCCCGACATTCCCCCACCAGAGTGGCCACATCCGGATTATGCCTGTGCCATCAACAACGGAAACGAGGTGGCACAACTGATTTGGGTTATCAGCGAGACGCGGATTTTGGTGATGTTCCCACGTCTGGTGTCTCAACTCAGCTCCGACATATCCCGCCAGTTCAGTGGTGCCGTCATACGCCCAGCCGATCGCATAGCCGGGCCATAGTTTGGCGAGCACGCTCATCAGGGCCCGTCGTTCGGCCAGGCCCACCATAAGCTCGTCACCGAAGAACAACAACCGGTGACGATCGAGATCGACCACGGCGCCGCCATCCGCCCAGAGCGGATCAACCCACGCGTTCTTCGCGCAACGCCGCAGCGACTGCGTGTACCGCAGCGCAAGTTCGGGCCCACCGATCAACGCATCGAGCATGCGGCAACCAGCCCAGTGCGAGTAGAAGAGTTGCCAATCTTGATCTTTCACGATCACGAAGTTCGCCCTATTTCCCATACAGGCCCCATTCCCGAATGATGCGATTCCCGACACCGCATCGATGGGCCGAGTCTCCCGCTGGGGTCTGACAACTCTCTCCAGGAGTCGAATCACGGCCGACCGATAAGAGCTTTCCCGAAACCCCAAGAACTAATTCCCACCCGCGCGACCACCCGACTCGCGCTGGACGACACTGGATGGAATGACTACCGACGCGCTCCGCATTTCGAACGTCAACATCTTCGACAGCGTCGAGGGCCGGGTCACCGGGCCGAATGACGTCACGATCCGCGACGGGCTCATCGCGTCGATCACGCCACCCGGCACCGACTACACCGGCCCGAAGATCGACGGCACGGGCAAGACCTTGATGCCCGGTCTGATCGACGCGCACTGGCACGCGATGTTCACCACCATCTCAGCGCTGGTGGCCCAGGTCAGTGAACTCGGTTACGTGTTCGCCCGGGCTGTGGTCAGCGCCGAGGAGACGCTTGTTGCGCGGCTTCACCACCGTCCGCGATCTCGGTGGCCCGGTGTTCGGCATCAAACAGGCGATCGACGACGGCACGATTCTGGGCCCGCGCATTTTCCCGGCGGGTGGCTTCATCTCTCAGACCGGCGGCCACGGCGACTTCCGGATGCCGCATGAGGTACCTCGCGGCATCTGCGGCCACCTCAGCTACATCGAGATCATCGGCGCCGCCGTCATCGCCGACGGCGAAGCCGAGGTGCTGCGCGGCGCGCGCGAGATGCTGCGCCGCGGCGCCTCGCAACTGAAGCTGATGGCCGGCGGAGGCGTCGCCTCGGCCTACGACCCACTCGACGTCGCCCAGTTCACCGAGACCGAGATGCGCGCCGCAGTCGAGGCCGCCGACAACTGGGGCACCTACGTCACCGTGCACGCCTACACTCCGCGCGCCATTCGCACGGCCGTCGCCGCCGGTGTCCGTTGCGTCGAGCACGGGCATCTCATCGACGACGAGACGGCCGCGCTGCTTGCGGAGAAGGACGTCTGGTGGTGCCTGCAGCCGTTTCTCGATGATCAGGACGCCGTCGCGGTGCCGCCCGCCAGTGTGCCCAAGTTCCAGCAGATGGTCACCGGAACCGACACCGCCTACGAACTGGCGATCAAACACAACGTCAAGATCGCGTTCGGCACCGACACCTTGTTCGACGCCGCACTCGCCAAGCGCCAAGGTGCCCAACTCGCCAAGCTCACCCGCTGGTTCACGCCCGCCGAAACGTTGCAGCAAGCCACCATCCGGAATGCCGAACTGCTCGCCATGTCCGGGCTACGCAACCCGTATCCGGGGCGCCTGGGCGTAGTGGCCGAGGGCGCCCTGGCCGACCTCATTCTGGTGGACGGCGACCCGGTCGCCGACATCTCGCTGATCGCCCGCCCCGACGAGGCGTTCACCGCGATCATCAAGGACGGCCGGCTGGTGAAGGGCACCGCACGCTAGGAACTAACCAGCACCGCCGACACGAACTGGGTACGCGGCGAGGTGTCCTCCACTCCCTCGGGGACACCGCGCCCATAGCCGGCCATCAGCTGCGGGGACGGCGTCACCGTGGCGTCCCAACCGTGCCGGCGCAACCACTCGCCCACGTCTTCACGCTCCTCGAAGTACCACAGCTCGTCGGTCCGGGGCATGTCGCGTTCCGGTTCCACCTTGGCCATCACCGCGCGAAGCCGGTCCATCCGCTCACGCCGCTGGGCTCGCACACCTTCGTCCATCCAATCGGGTCCCGGCGCCTCCACCGCGATCCGGCTACCGGGCGAGGCGAGCCCCTGAATGCGCTCGAAAAGCAACTCGTGGGCGGCGGCCGGCAGATACGGCAGCAGCCCTTCGACGGACCAGGCGCTCGGCGCGGACGGATCGAAGCCGGCCTGTTGCAATGCAGCCGGCCAGTCGTGGCGCAGGTCCACGGCGACGGCGACGCGGTGGCAGGCCGGCTGGGCTCCGTGGTCTGTCAGCGTCGACGCTTTGAACTCCAACACCTTGGTCTGGTCGAGTTCGTAGACCGTCGTGCCGTCCGGCCAGGGCAATCGCCACGCCCGCGCGTCCAGGCCGGCCGCCAGGATCACCGCCTGGCTGACGCCGGCCCGCGCCGCATCCAGGAAGAACGTGTCGAAGAAGGCCGTCCGAGAGGCCATGTAGTTCACCATCGACTGCATCTGCTCGGGCAGCTGCGGCTCAGCCTCGAGCAGCTCCTCGGGCAGTTCCGGCGTGGCGAACCAGTTCCAGATCCCGTCGCCGACGACGTCCAGGAAGATCCGCGCAAAAGGATCGCTGATCAGCGGGTTCTCACTCTCGGTCTCCGCTGCGCGGCCCGCGGCCACACCTAATGCCGTCGCACCCACACTCTCGGTGATCTCCCAGGTGTCGTTCTCGGTTCGCGCCACGCTTCGTCCTCCTACTCCCCAACACACAACAGTGCCGACACTACGTGAGCAGGATGGGAACGGATCGGCACGTTAAGTTGTCGTAGAACAGCCGACGGCGGCACCCGGAAGACGGATCCCCAAGGATCTCGAAGGACCCTGCACATGCGAGTTGACGGCCGCGACATCACCGTGTCCGGCAGCTTGCTGCAACCACTGACCCGGCGCACCAACGACATCATCCGGCTCGCACTGGCCGCCGCCGTCCTCATCGCCGTGGTCACCAGCTCCCTGATCACCCGCCCTCGCTGGGTGGCATTGGAGAAGTCGATATCAGAGATCGTCGGAGTCCTCAGCCCGACGCAGTCCGATCTGGTGTACCTGGTGTACGGCATCGCGATTCTGGCGCTGCCATTCGTGATCCTGATCGGCTTGATCCTGTCCCGACAGTGGAAGCTGCTCGGTGCGTACGGGGCCGCCGCGTTCATGGCCGTTCTTCCGTTGTCGATCAGCAGCAACCGCATCGCGGCACCGCGGTGGCACTTAGACCTGTCCGAGAAACTCAGCACGGTGCCGGCTCAGTTCCTCGACGACCCGCGTTGGATCGCGATGCTGGCGGCGGTATTGACGGTGTCCGGTCCCTGGCTGCCGGCCCGCTGGCGGCACTGGTGGTGGGCGCTGCTTCTGGCCTTCGTGCCCATCCATCTCGTGATAAGCGCAATAGTCCCGGCCCGCGCGGTGGTTGGCCTCTCGGTGGGTTGGTTCGTCGGCGCATTCGTGGTCCTGGTCGTGGGCACTCCCGCGCTCGAAGTGCCGCTGGACGGCGCGGTCCGCGCGATGGCCAAGCGCGGATTCCTTGTTTCGCGCCTCCTGGTGGTCCGGCCGGGCGGACCCGGGCCGCTGGTGCTGTCAGCTGAATCAACCGATCCCGGGTCGCGAGCGGCGGTCGAGTTGTACGGGCCCCATCAACGCAGCGGCGGCGCGCTGCGCCAGCTCTGGTGGAAGTTGCGGCTGCGCGGTTCGGAGACCGCGCCCCTGCAAACATCGATGCGCCGCGCCGTCGAGCATCGCGCCCTGATGGCCATCGCCATCGCTGACACCGGTGTCGCCAACACCTCGGCGATCGCGCTGGCCGCTTTGGACCGCGGCTGGACGATGTATGCCCACCAACCCGTTCAGGGAACGCCGCTCGACGAATGCGCGAATGAGACGCCGGTCGCCGGCGTCTGGAAGTCGTTGCGAGTCCTCAACGACCACCAGATCTCGCACGGCGACCTGCGCTGCAACGAGATCACGGTCGCCGACGGCAAGGTGCTCTTCGGCGGGTTCGGCGCCGCCGAGTACGGCGCCACCGACGCCCAACTGCAATCCGACATCGCCCAACTCCTGGTGACGACGTCAGCGCTGTATGACGCGGAGTCAGCGGTTGGCGCGGCGATCGAGTCTTTCGGCAAAGACACCATCCTGACCGCCTCGCGTCGACTCACCAAATCGGCTGTGCCCAAGCGGATCCGAGAGTCAGTGGCCAACGCCAAGGCCGTCATGGCCGGCGCGCGGGCGGAGGTACAGCGCCAAACCGGTGCCGACCAGATCGAATCCGAGACCATCACCCGGTTCAGCCGTAGCCAGTTCATTCAGCTGGTGCTGATCGGCGCATTGGTCTATGTCGCGTACCCCTTCATCAGCACGGTGCCGACGTTCTTTCCACGAACTCCGGACGGCGAACTGGTGGTGGGCGCTGCTGGGTCTGGCGGTGTCAGCGCTGACCTACGTCGGGGCGGCCGGAGCGTTGTGGGCCTGCGCGGACGGATCCGTGAGCTTTGCGAAGCTCTCGATCATGCAGGTAGCCAACACTTTTGCGGCGACGACCACGCCGGCCGGTGTCGGTGGCCTGGCGCTGAGCACCCGCTTCCTGCAGAAGGGTGGGCTGACCGCCCTGCGCGCCACGGCTGCGGTGGCACTGCAGCAAACGGTTCAGGTGATCGTGCACTTGGCGTTGCTGATCTTGTTCAGTGCCGTGGCCGGGACATCGACCGACCTCTCCCATTTCGTACCGAACGCCACCGTGCTCTACCTGATCGCCGGTGTGGCGCTGGGCATCATCGGCACCTTCTTGTTGGTGCCCAACCTGCGGCGTTGGCTGGCAACGGAACTGCGCCCCAAAGTCGGGGAGGTAACCCGTGACCTCGCCGATCTGGCCCGTGAGCCCAAACGTCTGGGATTGATCGTATTAGGTGCTGCCGGAACAACTCTGGGCGCGGCTTTGGCGTTGTGGGCCAGTGTCGAGGCGTTCGGGGGCGGGACGACGTTCGTCACCGTCACCGTGGTGACGATGGTCGGCGGGACGCTGGCTTCCGCGGCACCTACCCCCGGTGGCGTCGGCGCGGTGGAAGCCGCACTGATCGGTGGGCTCGCCGCCTTCGGAGTGCCCGCCGCCATCGGGGTGCCCTCGGTGCTGCTGTACCGGGTGCTCACCTGCTGGCTGCCGGTGTTCGTGGGCTGGCCGGTCATGCGTTGGCTCACCAAGAACGACATGGTATGAGCGCGAACACTATTCGGCTGATTCCGCCCCTGAGACGCCGACCGTGACGATGACGTTCCGACTGCTTCCGGCGGCGGTGGTGGTCAGATAGACCAGGTAATACCCGTCCGGCACCGACTGCGCCACCGTGATCGCGACGTCCACCGTCGCCGACCCATCGTCGGCGAACCGTCCGGCGGCCGGTGCCACCGTGATTCCCGCCCCGTAGGACGTACCGGTGACCGTGTAGCCCCCGACTCCGTCGATCATCCGCTGCGCGTCGAGCTTTACCGTGCCCGTCGTCCCAGGCGCAATCGTGGCAAGCGGACGCGCAACGTTGACCGTCACCGCCGAACTACCCGCACCGAACGACGGCGGCGCCGAGGATTCGCTGGTGCCCCAGCCGTCGGGTCGGGCCCCGAGCGAAAACGCAACGTCGCCACCGGTGCGGATCATCGATTCGGGAAGATACGTCCGATCGCTCGGTTTACCGTCGACGCGCAGGCCTCTGATGTATTTCAGGCGGTTGAGCCCGGAGGCGCCCGGCGCGGTGATCCGAATGGATTGCCCTGTCGGCAGCGCGATTACGGCGCGATCGAACAGCGGTGTGTTGACGGTGAGGATGGGCGTACCCGGAGTACTCGGGTAGAGGCCCAGGGCGGCCCAGACGTACCAGCTGGACATCGCGCCGAGATCGTCATTGCCCGGTACGCCGTCGGGCGTCGGGCCGAACAACCCGCGGACCCGGTCGACGGTGCGCTGCGTCTGCCACGGCTCACCGATGTAGTTGTACAGCCACGGCACACCGAACCCCAGCTCGTTTCCGGCCCAGAGGTACGGCTCTTTGGGGCCTTCGTTGAGGCGCTTGGTGAAGCGGCCGAGACGCGCGGCGACCGCCTTGCGACCACCGAGCGCGGTAACCAGGCTGGCGACGTTCTGCGGCACCAGCCAGAGGTACTGCTCGGCGTTGCCCTCGTCGAACCCGGGCTGGCCGAACTCCGACCTTGACCTCATGAACCCCGGGCCGTCGCGAAAGAGTCCGCTCGGGCCGCGCGGTGAGATGTAGCCGGTCGTCGGATTGAACAGGTTCTGCCAGTACTGCGCCCGGTTCTGAAATTCGGCAGCGGTCGCGGTCGTGACCCAGCGCGGCGGCGAATCGGGCGATGGCGAAGTCATCGATCGACCACTTCAGAGTTATCGAGGCGCCGGGACCGAATTCGCTGAGCTGTGGGAGATAGCCCAGCTGCAGGTAGGCGCCGATGCCCGGCCTCTCCACGTAGCCGTTGACACCGACACCGCCCTGAGTCGCACCACTGACCATGTAACGCAGTGCCGTCTCAGTGTCAAAGTCTCTGGCCCCGAACATGTACAGGTTCACAATCAGCGGGACCACGCTGTCACCGGTCATCTGGCTTGTCGCGGCATTCGCCAGCGCCCAGCGGGGAAGGGCCCCGCTCTGCTCGGCGTCAGTGACCAACGATTGGGCCATGTCGCTGGCTTGCTTCGGGAAGAGCAGCCCTTGTAGCGCGGCCAGGCTGCGATAGGTGTCCCAGTCGGAGAAATTGGCGTAGTGCGTACGGCCTTGTGCCACAGTGTGAATCGCGTTGTCGAAACCGATGAAGCTGCCGTCCGCATCGTTGAAGGTGTTGGGGTGCAGCAGTGAGCGGTACATGCAGGTATAGAAGGTCTTCACGTCGCCGGGGCTGCGGCTCGACACGGTGATGCGCGACAGCGCATCGCGCCAGGCGCTCGCCGCAGCCGCGCGAACGCCGTCGAAGCTTCCCCGCTCGGCGGCCAGATTCGCCCGGGCGCCGTTGATGCTCACATACGAGACAGCGGTCCGCACCTCGATCACGGCGCCCGCCGGAAACCGGACATAACCACCGCTGTACGGCGAATTCGCCTGACGGGCAGCGTCATACACCGAGTAGCCGTCCCAGGTGCCGTAGGAAATGAAGGGCTGGCTGAACTCCATCGCGAAGTACACCGTGTAGGTGTTCTGCTTGTCGCAGAACGAGCCGCTGGTCGCCCATCCGGTGATCGTGGTGTTGTCCTCGCCGATCTGAATGGCCGCGCGCGAGTTGCCCGCGAGCGATGCACCCGAGCGCACGTGCAACAGCGCCGGCTGGCTGTCCCGCGGATAGCTGAACCGGCCAAACCCGGTGCGGGTGGTCGCGGTGAGTTCGGCTTTGACGCCGGTATCGGGGAACCGCACCGTGTAGTAGCCCGGCACACCGGACTCCGTGTTGTCGTGGGCGATTCGATCCCAGGCCCGCCAGGGCCGGGAGCCGACCGGGCTGGTGGTCGGCAGCATCGAGATGTCACCGAAGGCCGGGCAGCCGACCGAGGCGTGGGTCATGCTGAACCCGGTCGCGCGATCGTTGGCGTGGTCATAACCGGCGTAATTGCCGACGGTGTCCGGCGAGTACTGCACCATGCCGAAAGGTACGGCGGCGCCGGGGAAGTTGTTGATCTCCCCGACGATGTCCCCGCCGGTACCGGTGCCGATAAGGGTGTCGACATGTTCGACTGGATTGGTCACCGCTGTAGGTTCGCCATCGTAGGCAGTGGGAGACAGCAGGAAAAAGGGCACAAAGAGAGCCAGCGCCGCGACGGTGGCGACGATCAGTCTCGGGGCCCTCCGGCCCCCGTTGGACCGCATAGATGTCTCTTACTGCACGCGCGGTGTTTCAGTGGCCTTTTCGTCAAACGACGCGCCCTACGTATCTGAGACATACTGACGACGAATTGTGCAATTCGGCTAGTCTCAGTCCGACGTCACCGGCACAGTTACCGGTGCCAGAACTTCTGGAGATGCGATAGATGAAGGACCTCACGGCGGTAGTCGCGACTGTGGCACTGAGCCTGACGCTGGTTGGCTGCCATTCCGAAACCAAGACCGAAGTCAAGACGTCGACGTCGACGAGCACGTCGACGTCGACGTCGACGGCCACCTCCTCGGCGACAACCAGCGCAACGTCGGGCGCGCAGGCCAACAAGACCATCGCCGACTACATCCGGGAAGCAAACATCAAAGAGGTGCCGGTACACCACGGTGACCCTGGCTCCCCGACCATCAACCTGCCGGTACCCAACGGCTGGCACTCGGTTCCCGAAGGACAAGGCGCGCCCTATGGCGGCATCGTCTTCGACGCACCGGCCGACCCTAACGATGCACCCACGATCGTGGCGATCGTCTCCAAGCTCGAAGGCAATGCCGACCCGAAGAAGATCCTCGAATACGCTCCGGGCGAATTGAAGAACCTGCCCGAATTCGAAGCCGGCAGCCCGAACGGAAAAGAATCCACACTCGGCGGCTTCCAGGCGTGGCAGTTCGGCGGGTCCTACACCAAGAACGGCAAGAAGCGCACGGTTGCCCAGAAGACCGTGGTGATCACCGGCCCGAATGGTCTTTTCGTGCTTCAGCTTGACGCCGACGCCCTCGACGCGGAAACCGGCCCGTTGATGGACGCCACCGCGGTGATCGACGACCAGACCACGATCACGCCCTGAGCAACTCGAGAACGCAATGCGCCGCGGAGCCCACACGCTCCGCGGCGCATTGTTTGTGGGTTCGGCTTTCCAACTCGCCTCGCCGAGCGTGCACTGAGGGTGACTTCCGGGCCTGATTTTCGCCGTCGGTCAACGCTCGGCGAAGTCGAGGCACCTCCCGGAGCAGGCCGCAATTGTCTACGGTGAAACGCATGACAGAACAGTCGTATGCGGTAGACGTCGGGCACCCACCGTCGGCGCTTGCTCAAAGCCGTCAACCCGGTCCTGGGCTTCCTGTTGCGCACCCCACTGGCGGGTTCGCTGCGCAAGCAGTTGATGGTGCTGAATTTCACCGGGCGAAATCGGGCAGGCAGTTCAAATCCCGGTGAGCGCCCACGTGATCGACGGTGATCTCTATGCGCTGGCCGGCGCCGCCTGGAAGGCAACTTCCGCGGCGGGGCGCCCGGCCCAGGTCGTCTACGACGGCGAAGACGACCGCGATGCGCGGCGAACTCGTCGAGGATCGCGCTGCTCACCCCGATCTCTACCTGCGCTGCGCGCAGTCCTATGGCGTCAAGCGCGCCCAGCGCCAGATGGGACTGAAGTTCCGCGACAACCGGATGCCTGACGCGCGCGGAGTTCGCCGAGGCGATCGAACGGCTCAAGCTGGCTGCTGTCAGGTTCACCCCGGCGCAGTAGCAGTCACCTCCTTGCCAACACCCGCCGCCTACCGCGTGCGGCCGTCGCGCTGCTTGTCTGCTGGCGGCGATCGCCGCCATGGGTCTACTCGGCGCGTGCAGTCGGTCGACCAACGAGCAGGCCTCCTATGCAGCCGCGCCCTGTCCGGAGCCCAACTTTCCCGGGCGTGCCGCAGGCCGACCTGGGTTCGAACTACAGCTGCGGATATCTCACCGTGCCGGAGAACCGCCTCGAATCCCAAAGAGCCGCACGATCCGGGTCCTGGTCGCCCGAGTCAAGGCGGCCAGCAACACGCCTCGGCCCGACCCCATCGTCTTCCTGGCCGGCGGTCCCGGCGGCGCAGGCACGCTCAATGCGCCGGCGTCGTGGCCGGCGGGATGAACGCCGACCGCGACGTCATCTTCGTCAACCAGCGCGGCACCGTGCACAGCGACCCGCACCTGAGCTGTCCGGAAATGGACGACTTCACGTTCTCGCGCAATCAATTGGTGTTCCAGGCACCCCTCGACCGCAGACCTCGACGCCGCTGCGGTCGCGGCCTGCCGGAACGCGGCTGTCGCCGACCGGCGTCGATTTCGCGGCCTACAACACCAGGGAGAACGCCGCCGATATCGCCGATCTGCGGGAGAAACTGGGCATCGATCAATGGAACGTCTACGGCGTCTCCTACGGCACCGATCTGGCGCAGCAACTCCTGCGCGGACCACCCCAAGGGCATCCGATCGATGGTCTTGGACTCGGTGGTGCCGCCGCAGCTTCAACATCGTCGACCACTGGTGGGAAGCCCCCGCCAGCGGCCTGGCCGCGATCTTCCGTGGCGTGCGCCGACCAACCGGCCTGCGCCGCCGCCTACCCGAACCTGCCGACGGTTTTCCTCGACACCGTGAACACATTGAGCCAGACGCCGCTCGAGGTCACCACCATCGGTCCCAAGAACGACGACGGTCACAGCGTCACCATCGACGGGTCCAAGGTGGTGCCCCTGGTGCTCGACTGGAGCGCCGACCCGACCAAGGCGGCCGACATTCCGCGGATGATCTTCGCCCTCGCCCAGCGGTGACGGCACCCTGGCTGCCGCCGGGATTGCCGCGAGTGCCCCGCTCCGGATACAACGCGGCCTGCTGGGTGCCGGGCTGGCGCTGGGCGCGTACTGCCAGGAAATGGCGACTGGACCACGCCGGACCAGGCCCTGTCCGCGGCGCAGACGGCGATGCCCGGGCTGCCCGATTCGGTGCTGCGGATCACTCCGACCGGCAGCTGGATCTTTCGCGAGTGCGGCGCTGGGGTCTGGGCAGGTCGGACACCGCCGACACCCTCCCGGTGCGGAGCAAGGTTCCGACCCTGATCCTGTCTGGCTCGTTCGACTCCAGCACCGCGCCGCAATGGGTCGAAGGAGGTGACGCCCGGCCTCAGCAACTCCGTCGCGCTGCGCTTCCCGGGGGTGGGCCACGGTGTGATCCCGACGTCGGCCTGCGCCCAACAGATCATGACAGCGTTCGTCGACAACCCCCGTACCGACGTCGACCAGTCCTGCATCGCCCGGCACACCACCTCCCGATCGCCCCGGAACCAGGTGCCCACGCGCCGGTGCGTCCCGAGGGATGAAGAGAAAGGCGGTAACGCGTGTCCGGTCGATACGGCGTGCACCAGCGCGACGACCGGCATCCTGAACAGCAGCCGGCGGGATGACGCGAGCCCTCCCAACGCGCGTCACCTGGACAATCGGCTCCGACCCGGGGCTGCTGCGACTTCGGCTGGCCACCCGCACCACGATTGCGTTGGCCTGCTCCCTGTTAGTGATGTACGCGCTGACGAGCGCCGCCCACCAACCGTTGACCGTCGCTCTGCTGGGCGCCGTGATCACGATGATCGCGGCACGGTCGGTCAACGAGCCCGACCCGCGTCAGCAACGGATCACGATGGCGCTGCTGCCGGTACCGGCGGCGCTGTCCATCACCGCCGCCGCGCTGCTCTCGCCGTACCAATTGGTCAGCGACGTCGTCTTCGTGATCGTCGTGTTCGTCGCGGTCTACATCCGCCGGTTCGGGGCCCGCGGGCGCGCGCTCGGCATGGTCGCGTTCATGGCCTACTTCTTCAACCTTTTCCTGCGCGCCGGTGTGCACGAGTTGCCGTGGATGATCCTCGCCGTCCTGGTGGGCACCCTCTGCACGTTCGTCATGACCGTCTACCTGATGCCTGATCGTCCAGAACGCGTGCTGCAGGCCACCATTCGCTCATTGCGGGCGCGGATGGCGATCGTCGTCGATACCACCGCCGACGTTCTGCGGATGGGCCGCCTCGACGAGCGGCGCCGACGACGACTGCGGGTCCGGATCGCCCGACTCAACGAGACCGCGCTGATGGCGCAGGACCAGATCGAGGACAAGGCCAATCCCGCGGCGTTGTGGCTCGGGCATGGTGGCGATCACCTGGCGCCCGTGGCTGTATCGACGCCGAACTCGCCGTCGAATGGGTTGCGATCGCCGCTCAACCGCGCCGCGTCGGAGGCATCGGAGATCCCGGCAGGGACGCGGGCCGAACTGGTCGCGGCACTCAACGAACTCGCCTGGGCCATAGGGGTTCCCGACCCGGCTGCGCTCCGTCGTGCCGCGAATCGGGCGCAGGACGTCCTGGATCGTCAACCCGCGCCCCCCGGCGAGCCCCATCAAGCCGCGGTGCGTCGCCTTGCGCTGGCGATAATCGCCGCTACGACAGCGACTTCGGAAGTGCGGGAACAGATCGAGCATGCCGTTGCCGACGGCGCAACGGCGCGGGAACCCGACGACGCCGGCCCCGGTAACGAGATCGACGCTGACGGGGCAGAGCCCCCGCAGGGGCTGCTCCCGACGACCCGGCAAGCCATCCAGGCCTCGGTCGCGGCGTCCTTGGCGATTGTCACCGGCGACCTGGTGTCGCCGGCTCGTTGGTATTGGGCGGTGATCGCGGCGTTCGTGGTGTTCGCCGGGACCAACACCTGGGGGGATACCCTCACCAAGGGCTGGCAGCGGTTGTGGGGCACCGTGCTGGGTGTGCCGTGCGGCATCCTGGTCGCCACGTTGGTATCCGGTGACCGCACCGCTTCGCTGGTGATGATCTTCGCCTGTCTGTTCTGCGCGTTCTACTTCATGCAGGTCACCCAGAGTCTGATGGCCTTCTGGATCACCACGATGCTGGCGCTGCTCTATGGGCTGCTCGGCCAGTTCAGTTTCGGCGTGCTGCTGGTGCGGATCGAAGAGACGGCGATCGGCGCGGTGATCGGCGTCGCCGTCGCAATTCTTGTGCTGCCCACCAACATCGGCACCGTGCTGCGCAAGGACACCCGCGATTTTCTGGCGGAGTTGTCCGCTCTGATCCGAGACGTCCATCGCGACCATGTTCGATCACGATCTACGCGGAGAGCCCGACCGAGCAGGCACGCCAACTCGACCGCAAGCTGCAACAGGTCCGGGCCACCGCCAAGCCGTTGTTGGCGGGCGTCGCGGGTTTGGCGGGCCGGCGCAGCATTCAGCGCAGGCTGAGACTGTTCCGCGCCTGCGACCGCTACGCCCGAATCCTGGCCCGACGTAGCGAGCAGTACCGGAATCCGGACTGCCCCCCTGAATTGGCCACCGCGGTAACTGCTGCCGGCACTCAGATACAGCGCAACATCGATTCGTTGGTCGCGACGCTCGACGGCGCGGACGCCGCCTCCGTGGTCTCCGCGGCCGATGCCCTGGACGCCGCCGAGGCGCTGGCACGGCAGCACGACAGCACCTTCAACCCGGCGGCGTCCGGGCCCGATACGCAACGACACCCCTCAGTGCTTGACCCGTTGCGTCAGATCGACCGCGCTATCGTTGCCGCGGCAACCCACCTCGATACCGATGCCGGTCTCAAAATGCCTACCCCACAGCAGAACTGATCTCAGGGGACCGGCCAAACCTTTCGCAGGATATCGGCCAGCTCGAAGGTCACCTGGGTGAGCCTTGCCTGTATCTCGGGCCGTTGCTCGGGTGGCAGGTTGTCCACCTCGTTCTGCACGATGACCGCCTGCCGCTGTAGCTGCGCCAACTGCTGACTTCGCTGCGCCTGGGTGAGACTGTCCCAGCTCGCATGCAATTCAGATGTCTGCCGCTGCAGCTCCTGCACGTCGGCCTGCGCATCCGCCCGTGCGGGACTTGCTGTCACCAACGCGAAGGCTGCCAGTCCAGCAATCACTATTGCCGCAATCTTCATGTCCCTCAGGGTGCCGCGTACCGCTTGCCCGATGTTCGCGGATTTCTTGCGAAACTCTTGCGCTCACTCCCTACGGCGTCGATACCATCTCCCTAACCCTGCCCGAGGAGTCATGCGATGGTCGCCCCCAACCTGCCGCCGGGATTCGACTTCACCGACCCTGACATCTACGCGCACCGGTTACCGGTGCAAGAGCTGGCGGAGCTGCGCGCCACGGCACCGATCTGGTGGAATGAGCAGCCCGTCGATCAGGGCGGGTTCGGCGACGGCGGCTACTGGGTGGTGAGTAAGCACCGCGACGTACGCGAGGTCTCGCTGCGCAGCGACGTCTTCTCCTCCGCCGAGAAGTCCGTCGTGCCGCGTTACCCACCGGAAGCGGCGCAGGCCCAAATCGAGCTCGGGCGGGCGTCGATGATCATGATGGACGATCCGGAGCACAGCCGGCTGCGCAAGATCATCGCGCGCGGGTTCACCCCCCGCGCCGTTGAACGATTGCGCGCCGATCTTGCCGAGCGCGCCCGTCAGATCGCCGCACAGGCGGCGGCGGAGGGTTCGGGCGACTTCGTCAGGCAGGTGGCCTGCCAGCTGCCGTTGCAGGCGATCGCCGGGCTGCTGGGGGTGCCGGCCGAGGATCGCGACAAGCTGTTCGACTGGTCCAATCAGATGATCGGCAGCGATGACCCGGAATTCGCCGACCACGATTCGCTGACGTCGGCGGCCGAAATGATGTGGTACGCCATGCAATTGGCGCAGCGCAGAGCCGCCGAGCCCGGCGACGACATCGTCACGACGCTGATCCGGGCCGACGCCGACGGCCACCGGCTCACCGACGCCGAATTCGGGATGTTCGTGGTGACGCTGGCCATCGCCGGCAACGAGACGACCCGCAATTCGATCACGCAGGGCATGATGGCCTTCACCGACTTCCCGGACCAGTGGGAGCTGTTCAAAGCCCACCGCCCCACGACCGCTGCCGACGAGATCATCCGCTGGGCCACGCCGATCACCGCGTTTCAGCGAACTGCGTTGGCGGACACTGAGCTTGGCGGGGTCGCCATCAAGAAGGGTCAGCGGTTGGTGATGTTCTACCGGTCGGCCAACTTCGACGAGGACGTCTTCGACGACCCCTACACGTTCAACATCCTGCGCAGCCCCAACCCGCACGTCGGGTTCGGCGGCACCGGAGCGCACTACTGCATCGGCGCCAACCTGGCGCGCATGACGATCGACCTGATGTTCAACGCGATCGCCGACACCATGCCCGATCTGGTTTCAACCGGGGATCCCGAGCGACTGCGGTCACCGTTCATCACCGGCATCAAGCATTGGCCGGTCGACTACGGGAAGTGCCCGGTCCGCACTAGGACCATCGCCGAACGTGCACTGACGGCGCACTTTTCGCGGTTTTTCGCCCTCAATGCACATTCGGCGCGCCGTACTCGCGCCCCCGGCTTTCGCGCACCCACAGCACACCGTCCCCGCGCTCGCACCTTCCTTGATGAGTTCGCGTTTGAGGATCTTGTTGGTCGCGGTTTGCGGCAGCGCGGCGTTGATCCGCACATACCGTGGCCAGGCCTTCGGCGACAGGTCGGGTTGAGCGGCAAGGAAATCGCCGAATTGCTCGGGCGTCAACGTCGCGCCGGTGTTCAGCACGATCGCCGCCATCACCTGGTCGCCGACACTCTCGTCGGGCACGGCATACACGGCGACCTGGTTGACTCCGGCAGCCGTTGCAGGATCCGCTCGATGGGACCCGCGGCCAGATTCTCGCCGTCCACCCGCATCCAGTCCGCGGTCCGCCCGGCCAGGTAGATCCAGCCATCGGCATCCCGGTAGGCCAGGTCGCCCGACCAGTACATGCCGTGACGCATCCGCTCGTCAGTGGCGTCCGGATCGTTGTAGTAGCCGGTGAATCCGCCCGGCGCCATAGGTGTTCACCAGTTCGCCGACCGCCTCATCGAAGTTGGCGAGCGCGCCGTGCTCGTCGAAAACAGCTGGCGCGCATTCGGTTACGGTCTCGGGATGGTACACGCTGACGCCGGGATAACCCTTGCCGATCGATCCCGGCGGCGTGCCGTCCTCGCGCATCACGACGACGGCGAACTCGCTGGAGCCGAAGCTGTCCACCACCCGGCAGCCGAAACGTCGTGCGAACCGGTCGATGATCGTGTTCGGTGGCCTCGTTTCCGAACGCCGCACGCAACGGGTTGTCGGCATCATCGGGCTGCTCAGGAGTGGCCAGCACCAGCGCCAGCGGCTTGCCGACGTAGTTCATGTACGTCACGCCGTAGCGACGGATGTCGGCCAGGAACCGTGACGGCGAAAACTTGGCCGGCACCATCGTGGCGCCAGCAAGCGATCGCCACCGCCCAACCCGCCGCCACGCCGTTGGAGTGGAACAGCGGCATCGCGAGGTAGCACACGTCGTCGGAGGACAGTTCGAACCGCTCCGCCAGGCTGGCACCGCACATGACCGCCATCGCGTGCGCGAACCGCACCGCCTTCGGATCACCGCTGGTGCCGGAGGTGAAGATCATCACGAACGGGTCGGCACCGCTGACCTCAACGGGGCACCAAGGGTCTCGCGGCCGCCACCGCATCCCGGTACGCGTTCGCCGTCGACGTCAAGGACGGTCACACCACGCAGGTCCAGACCGTCGAGCAGCCCACGGTGCTCGGAGTCGACGAGCAACAGTTGGCAGTCGGCCCTGCGGATGTCGGCTGCCAGGCCCTCGCCCGCGCCGCGTCGTGTTGATGCCGCACAACACATACCCGCCCAGCGCCGCCGCCGCCATCGATCGCAGCATGGCCGGGGAATTACCCAGCAGAGCACCGACATGCAGCGGACCGTCGGTCGCCATCAGCGCCGAGCAGGACCGAGGCCTCCGCCGCCGCCTCAGCGAGGTGCTCGCGCCAGGTCCACTTCCGCTCGCCGTGCATCACCGCGACGGCGTCATCGTCCATGCGGGAGCGCAGCAGCTGCTGAACGGTTTCGAAAGGCATTACGTATCCGCCTCTTTGGTGTAGTGCAACAACGTCACCGGCTGGTCGGGAACATCGTGGAACACCGGCGACACCCGCATGCCGATGCGGATGTCGTTCGGGTTCGACATCGACCAGTTCGGTGCTGACCCGCGGCCCGACATCCCATTCGACGACCGCGAGCAGTTGCGGCACCTGCTCGGCCCACGGCGGCCCGGTCGGGCGGCGGGCCACGGTGTAGGTGTACAGCGTTCCGGCGCCGTCGATTTCGCGCCATTCCAGATCGTCGGCAAGGGTTCCGGGCGCCAGCGTGCGCGGATAGAAGACGTAGCTGCCGCGCCGACGGCGAGTACTGGATCCGGATGCGGTGTTCGCGCAACGCATCCCAGAACGGCTGCGACACCGGTGTCGGCTCGGGCAGCGGACGGGGTTCGGTCATCTCAGTCGCCTCCCAACACCAGCGCCACCTGCTCGCTCATGATGCCGCCGGTGCCCGTCACGAACGCGGTGTCGCAGTCGCGCACCTGCGCCGCCGCCGGAGCGGCCCATGAACTGGCGCGCCCCGTCGACCACGTGGTGCATACCACCGGCCATGCCGGCCTGCCCGTAGGACAGCTGACCGCCGGCGGTGTTGAGCGGGAAGTCGCCGCGGTAGGTCAGGTCATGCTCGGTCAACCACGTCATGCCTGTGCCCTTGCCGCAGAACCCGGCATCTTCCAAGCGTCATCAGCACGGTGATGGTGTAGCAGTCGTAGATCGATGCGATGTCGACGTCGGCGCGATCCAGACCCGCCATCGCGAACGCCTGCTCGGCCGCGCGGGCGATCGGCGTGTGCAGCAGATCCTCGGCGTAGGTGGGGGTTTTGAACGCGGATGTGCTCGCCGAAACCCTTGATCCAGACGGGCCGGTGGCGGGCGCGCCGGGCCAGGTCGGCGTTGGCGACAAGCACCCCGGTGCCGCCCTGGACCCGCATCACCGTTTCGAGCATGTGGATCGGGTCGGCGATCATCGGACTGTTCAGCACGTCGTCCACGGTGATCGGCTTGCCGTGGAACACCGCGCCGGGTGGGCGCACGGCGTTGGTCCGCTGGTCCACCGCGATCTTCGCCAAAGCCGACGGATCGTAGCCGTATTCGGCGCGCGTAGCGTTGCGCGATCTGCGCGTACGGAGCGTTCTGGCCGACGTTGCCGTACGGGATCTCGAACTCCGCCTGCGGCGACCCGTAGTTGTTGCTCGACGCCCCGTACCAACCCAGGCTGCGGCGCGGGCCGCCGCTGCGAGCGCGGGATCTCCCGCGATCCGGGCACCACCGCCAGCACCGCGTCACAGATGCCCAATTCGACCGCGGCAGCGGCCCGCCACACCATGCCGGCCGAGGTCGCACCGCCCAGGTCCACCCGGTCGCCGAAATCAATGGGAATGCCCGAGATATTCGGACAGCGTGGCGGGCGCGAACATGTCCGACTCCGCGATGTCCGTGGCACGACAGGCCGTTCACCACAGCGGCGTTCCACTCCGGCGTCTTCGATCACCAGCTTGGCCAGCAGCGCGTACTGATCGAGGGTGAACGACGGTCGGCGCGCTCTGTCGCCGTTGCGCGCGGGCAGTTCGGCGATCCCGACAATGGCCGCCTCGCCGCGCAGTCCGGTCACGGGGTGCGCCTGCGCGGCAAGGAGACGGTCGCGGTGCCCGGCATCAGCACGTCGTCGCCGCGCCGGCAGAAGATGTCCAGATCCACCAGACGCCGTCGGCGTCGAGCCGCTTGCCGGTGACCATGCCGCCGAAACGTCAGTTCCTCACCGGGATAGGCGATCGCGCGGTTCTGCACCGAGAATCGACACCAGTCGGCCGCGCGCCGCCGATCCAGTCGGTGAGTGACCGCGACAACAACGCTGCCTGCAACGGGCCCTGCACGAGCACGTTGTCGTAGCCCTCGACGTCGCGCGCCCAGTCCTTGTCGTAGTGGATGCGATGTCCGTTGTAGGTCGCGGCGCTGAAGAAGAACATCTGGGTCTCGGTCGACGGTGACGGTCAAAGCCGGTATCGCGTAGCCGGGTTCGACGTCCTCGAAGTACACCTGCTCGGTCATGCGGGTCTGCGCGATCATCGACATGGTGGCCTCGGCGATCAGTTCGCGGTGCTGGTTGCGGTATTCGCCGCGCCACGTCACCAACACGAATCGCCCTGACCGCCCTTCCTTTTCCACGATCGACTCGATGGTGCGCACCATCTCGACCTCGTCGCGGTGGTAGGCCGGGCCGGTGGAAGGTGGTGCTCTCGCCGCCGGCCATGCGCCGCGGGGCACGCGGGAACGCGAGGCTGCCGGTCACCGCGCCGGACGATCCGTCGGGCCGCAGGTCACCCAGCGCGCTCACGCCGAGGATGGCGTACTGCAGGAACAGCGGCGGACAGATGACGTCGCGGTAGCCGTGCGCCCGGGCGTAGTCGGTGTCGAACCACAGCGGGTTGTGGTCGTCCGACGGCGGCGGCCCAGCGTTGCCAGTCCCGCTTGTTCACCTCGCCGGTGGCGGTGGCGACCACGGTGCCGACTCGCGCGGCGGATTCCGGGTCAATCAGACTGTCCATCATCCCCCGTCCCAATCCATCTCATCTTCAAGCCATTTCGCGGCCACGTCGGCACCGCCGCCCCACGTCGACAGCACCCGGGCGCGTTCGGAGAACAGGTGCAGGTCGGTGTCGACGACATATCCCATCCCGCCGTGCAGCTGATGGGCGTCCAGGGTGATCTGCTTGACCGCGGCGGCGTGCATCCTGGCGATCGCGGTTTCCCGGGTGGCGGTGCGACCGTGGCCGATCCAGAACACCGCCGAATGGGCGGCCAGCCGGGCGGCCGAGAGCGCGATGCGCATGTTGGCCACCAAATGCTGGGCCGCCTGGAAAGATGCGATCGGCCGTCCGAATTGCTCACGCATCTTCGTGTGGTCGACGGTGCGCTGCAGCACCGCCTCGCCGACCCCGACCAGATCCAGGCACAGCAACGCCACCGCGGCATTGGCCACGCGGCGCAGCTCACCGCGGGCGGATGCTGACACCGAGAATCTGCGACTCGTCGTCGACCAGCACGTCGTCGAACGCGACCGTGAAGGCGCGGTGCCCACCCATCATCGACAGCGGTTCGACGTGTATCCCGGTCTGCGGTCAGATCGATCGACGAAAACCCCGGTAGCGGAGTCGGTTTCCGCGGCGACGACGATCAGATCGGCCAGGTCGGCGTCGGCGACGAAGTCCGCCACGCCGGAAAGCCGCCACCGGCCGTGCCCGTCGCCGACCGCGCGCACCGATGAACCCAGCACGGACGCATCGCGCGGGTTCCACAACGCCGTTGTGGCGCGGACGGTTCCGGAGGTCAGTCCGGGCAACCAGGCGGCGCCCGCACCCGGCCCACCGAGCCAGTCAATGGCTAACGTCGCGTGCAGGGTGCTGTGAACAATGATGGGGCACAACGTACGTCCGGCCTCGACGCAGAACACGCCGAGATCGCTCAGACCGCCACCCGAGCCGCCGTGCTCTTCGGCGATCCCCAGCCCGAGAACGCCGGCCTCGCTCAGCACCTTCCACAACGACGGTGTGGCGCGGTCCACGCGTCCCAGCAGGCTGCGGCACATGGCGGCCAGGTCGCTTTCGTCCTGATCGGGAAGCAGTCGCATCCGATCACCGGCCGTAGGAGGGCATGCCGTAGCCGCGCTGGGCGATCACATCTCGCAACACCTCGTTAGTGCCGCCGCCGAAGCGCATCAGCGGCGATACCCGGTAGAGGCGCTCGAAGAAGCCGCCCAGCGGCGCCGCAGCACTGCGGTGTGCCAGCAACCCGTCCGGCCCCAGTAGGTCCATCGCCAAATCCGCGATGCGCTGCCGCAATTCGCTGGTGAAGATCTTCTCCACACTCACTTCGACGGAGGGTATGCGCCCGTCGGCGAGCATGGACGCCGCCTCGTATCCCATCAGCTTGGCGACTTCGACGTCGGCCTCGGCTTGAGCCAGGCGGCGACGGAAGGCCGGGTGCTGCGCCGGCACCGAGCGGTCGCGAAGCGGCCTGGACGCCAGCGTCACCAACTCGTCCAGCGCCCGCCGCAGATCGCCCGCGTTGGTCAATGCACCGCGCTCCAGATCCAGCGCTCCGGTGATGTAAGTCCAGCCCTTGTTCACTTCGCCGATCAGGTTGCCGACCGGTACCCGCACGTCGTGGAAGAACGTCTCATTGGTGCGGTAGCCCGACCACGCGTACAGCGGCCGAACGTCGACGCCGGGACTGTCGATGGGCACCATGATCACCGAGATGCCGCGGTGCCGCTGCGCATCGGGATCGGTTCGCACACAGAGCCATTCGTGCGTGCATCGCTGGGCTCCGCTGTTCCAGATCTTGGAGCCGGTGATCACCCATTCGTCGCCGTCACGAACGGCCCGGGTGCGCAGGCTGGCCAGGTCAGTGCCGGCGTTCGGCTCGGAATAGCCCACCGCGCAGATGATTTCACCCCTGGCGATGGGCGGCAGGAATTCTCTCTTGTTTCTGCTCGGTGCCGTGCCGCATGATCATCGGCGCCACGGAGGTGACCGTGAGGTCCGGCCCGGGCACGCCCCAGTACTCGAATTCGCTCATCAACAGATGCTGGTGCATCGCCGTCGAGTCCCAGCCCGCCGTACTCGCGTGGCCAATTCAGTCCGAACCAGCCCCGTTCGCCGATCTTGCGGCGAAATGCCGACAGCTCGCCACCCTGGAACTCGAGGTCATGCTCGGCCATCTCGGCACGCAGCGCGGGGGTGACGTTGTCGCGGAGGAACTGCCGCACCTCGGCCAGCCACGCCCGCTGCTCATCGTCGAGCTCGAACTCCACAACCGCGACCTTAGTCCGCTTGCGCTATTTCCCTACCTATCGTTGCGAAAAGCCGACAATGTGTTGTCGCGGACCGCACGCGGCCGCGGCGGGGGCAGAATCGCGTTATGAGGGTGGCAATCAGCGGCGCCGGCGTTGCCGGCACGGCACTCGCGCACTGGTTGCACCGGACGGGTCACACACCGACCGTCATCGAGACCGCGCCGAAATTCCGCACCGGCGGCTACGTGATCGACTTCTGGGGCGTCGGGTACGAGGCGGCCAAACGCATGGGCATCGAAGAGCCGATCCGCACCGCGGGATACGAGGTTCAGCATGTGCGCTCCGTCGGCTCACGCGGGCAGACCAAGGCGGACGTGGATGTCAGCGTCTTTCGCCGCATACTCGGCGAGGATCTCGTCAGCCTGCCACGGGGTGATTTGGCCGCCGCCGTGTACGCGACCATCGACGGCCAAGTCGAAATGATCTACTCCGACAGCATCACCGCGATAGACCAACACAGCGATGGTGTTCGCCTGCACTTCGAGAGAGCGGCACCCCGCGGATTTCGATCTGGTCATCGGGGCCGACGGACTCCACTCAAACGTGCGCCGTCTGGCATTCGGCCCGGACGCGGAATTCGAGCACTATCTCGGCTGCAAGGTCGCCGCCTGCGTGGTCGACGGCTACCGGCCGCGCGACGAGCTCAGCTTCGTCACGTATAACGTTCCCGGCCGCCAGGTGGGACGCTTTACGTTACGCGGTGATCGCACCATGTTCTTGTTCATCTTCCGCACCGAACACCCAGACACCAACTTGGCACCGAAAGAACAGTTACGCAACGAGTTCGGCGATGCCGGCTGGGAGTGTCCGCAGATGCTCGATGCACTCGACGACGTGGACGATCTGTACTTCGACGTGGTCAGTCAGATTCGGATGGACCGCTGGTCGCGCGACCGGGTGTTGCTGATCGGTGATGCGGCAGGGTGCATTTCGCTGCTGGGCGGCGAGGGCACCGGTTTGGCGATGGCTGAGGCCTACGTGCTGGCCGGGGAACTCGCCCGCGCCGGCACCGACCACCGCCAAGCCTTCGACGCCTACGAGGCACGGCTGCATTCATTCGTCGTCCGCAAACAGGCCGGCGCCCGGCGGTTCATTTCCTACTTCGCCACGCGGACTCGCTTCGGCATCTGGTTCCGCAACATAGCGATGCGCACGATGAGCTTCGGCCCACTGGCCAACCTGTTCGTCGGCAGGGTGCGCGACGACGAATTTGAGCTGCCGGATTATGGATTAACCTGAGCCGCAGGAGGTTCCACCGCCCGATCGCACGGGCGTGGACCCGTCCCCGAGGTGGACGCGGTGGAGTGTGTCGCGCAACTCCAAGCGACCTGCTTGAGCGCCCGGACGCTGACCCGAGCGCCCCGGTGCGGAATGAAGATGACGTGCTTGAGCTTCTGCCGTTCGTCGGCGGCAGTGGTGGTGTCCAAGATCGACACGGCGCAGGATTTCGCGCAGCACGACCCGCAACTCGACCATGGCGAAGGTGGCGCCCAGGCAGCGACGGTTGCCACCGCCGAAGGGCAGCCAGGTGCTCGGGCTCAGGGTGGCGCCAAGCATCCGATCGGGGTCGAACCGGTCCGGATCCGGATATACCGCTGCGCTCGCGTGCACCAATCCCATCGCCGGGACCACCATGGCGCCCGCCGGCAACCGGTAGCCGGCCAGGTCGATCGGCTGCGTCAGAACCCGGCCCACGTCGAACACCACCGGACGGATCCGCAGCGTCTCCTTGGCCACCGCGTCGAGGTACTCGTCGCCGGCCGGGTTGCCCGCCGCGCTGGCCTCCGCGGCCTGCACCGCCTTGGCCAGGATGTGAGGGTGACGGGTCAGGCGCTCCAGCGCCCACGACAGCGCCGTCGCGGTGGTGTCATGGCCGGCCACCAACAGGGTCATCAACTGGTCACGCAGTTCCTGGTCGCGATCATCAGCTTGAGCGCTATCGGCCCGCACCAGCATGGCCAGCGTGTCGGTCCGCTGCGCAAGGTCGGGGATCGGCGCGGCGGTCCGCGATCTCGGCGTAGAGCAGGCGGTCGGCTTCGGCGATGTGCCGCCGCAGTGTTCGCCACGGCCGGCGATGGAGCAGCTTCGGGTTGGCGATCGCGATGCTCTCCCAGGGCCCGAGGTTGAGCAGCCGCGGCATGATCGTGCGCAGCGCGGCGAGCCGGTCCGGATCGGCGGCGCCGATCACCGTGCGCAGAATGACCTCGAGAGTGATCTCAGACATCTTGGGCGCCAACGCAAAAGGTTCGCCTACCGGCCAGCCGGCAATGTTGTCCGCCGCGATCTCGGCCATCAGCCCGGCTTGCCGCGCCACCGCGTCGCGGTGAAACGGCGGCAGCATCAGCCGGCGTCGCTCCCGGTGCACCTCGTCGTCGATCACGAGCAACGAGCTGTCGCCCAGCAGCCCGCCCAGGATCTTGTTGGCCTCGCCGGCGTGAAAGACACTGGGATCGCCCGCGAACACTGTCTTGATGTCGGCCGGATCAGCCAGATAGACCATGGTGCCCACCAGCGCCACGCGCAGCGTGAAAACGCTGCCATAGCGACGGTGGCAGGCAGCGACCATCGCGGGACCGCGGCCCATCATCAGCGCGGCCATGACCCAGCCGGGCAACCGAGGTCCCGGCGGGAGAGTCGCAGGGTTTTGCCTCGGCATCCTTCGATCGTCGGCCCATGCGGCTACGGGGTCAACTTCGTCGCCGCGTTACGCACGCTTCGCGCCTTGCGGTCCTGACGAAGCACGCGCCTCCTGACCATACGTAATACGTAGGACGTATGTCCAAGCGGGACCCTTGGTTCGTCGACAACCAGCTCCTCAAGGATATTTGGGCCTCACGACGTCCAGTCCCTTTGACACCACCACCGATATGGCCATACATTGTGTCTTAGTTGTCCGCGCGGCAATAGGCCGCGGAACCGCACTTCATCAGGCGGGCAGATGGCAGTTGAATCTGGTGGTAATCAACGATCCCGCATATCTGCTCGGCGCTCCGCAGCGGCCCGCCAACGCCGTCGAAGGCCCAGCCTGGGGCCGTTCCCCCAGCGAGAAGATATCGCAGTCTGATTCGAGCTCGAGGAGACCGTCATGACCGTCGGCACCGCTCCCCCAAGCGTTTTCGATGCCGATCTGCCGACGCTGAGCTACGAACCCACCGAAACACCGGCGGCCGTCTACCCGCGCATCCAGGCCGCCCAGCGGCAAGCGCCCATCGCGCTGGGACCGTTCGGGCCCGAGGTGCTTTCCTATCACCTCGTCCGTTCCGTACTGCGCGATAGCCGGTTCCAGATCCCTCCGGGGTTGAACCTTGTTGTGCAGGGCATCACTTCGGGGCCGCTGTGGGACAAGGTGATGAACAGCCTGCTGTGCCTGGAAGGCGATGCGCACCATCGCCTGCGCAGCCTGACGTCGACGGCATTCACACCCCGCGCGACCCTGCGGCTGCACGACACCATGGTCGCGGTGATGAACGACCTCGTCGATCAGGTCACCGAGGCAGGCCGCTGCGACGTGGTTACCGACCTTGCGCGCCCCTACCCCGTTCCGATCATCTGCGCACTGCTCGGCGCACCTCGCGAGGATTGGCAACGATTTTCACTCTGGGCCGACGAAATCTTCAAGGCTTTCAGCTTCATCGCCGGCGTCAGCGAAATCGAGCCCGCCGTCATGCGCGCCTGGGGAGAGCTCGACGACTATGTCGACGAGATGGTCATCCGGCGCCGGCACAGCCTGACCGAGGACTTGCTTTCCGACCTGATCCGCGCCGAGGACGACGGCGACCGGCTCAACCCCGCCGAATTGCGCATGCTCGCGGGCGGACTGTTGTTGGCGGGTACCGACACCACCCGAAATCAACTGGCCGCGTCGGTACATGTGCTCTGCGCGCACCCGGACCAGTGGGACTTACTCACGGAGCGCCCCGAGTTGGCGATGCGTGCTGTCGAGGAGACGATGCGGCACTCCCCGATCGCGTGTGGAACCCTCCGGTTGGTGACCGAGGATGCCGAGCTCGACGGCTACCTGTTTCCCGCCGGAACCATGATTCTGGTCAATACCGCTGCGGCCAACCGGGATCCGTCGGTATACGACGAGCCAGACCGCGTCGACATCACCCGCGAGGGAGCTCCGGCGATACTGACATTCGGCGGCGGTATCCACTACTGCCTGGGCGCCAACCTGGCCAGGCGCGAACTCGCCGAGGCGCTGACGGTGCTCACGGGTCGGATGCGAGATCCACGCATCACCGGACCCGTGCCGTGGAAGCCGATGGTGAGCTTGAGTGGGCCGCTGAGTCTGCCTATCGAGTTCGAGCCCGTCAGCCGGCCCGTCTAGCGAAGTCGCAGCAGCAGCCTCGCGGCACTACGAAGGTGATAAGGAATCACCAAATTAGCCGCTGCCGGATGCGGTCTCACGAAGCGATCGCGCGATCCGCCCAGTGGCCCAGAGTCCGTAGAGCGCAGCACGTTTGGAGACCAGACCGGACACGGGAGCGAGGACCACGTGGCGCAGGCCCGCGTCGCCGAATGCCCGAAGTCTGGTCACCACCTGGTCGGGGGTACCCCACAGCAGGGGACCCTCGGCAATCAGGTTGTCCGGCACTGCGGCGATGGCCTCGTCCATCGTCGCGCGGTCGTAGTGGTCAGGCACGAAATCGACCAGCGCGTTGAAGCGTTCGCCGAACGGGTGCACAACCCCGGCTTGGCGCCACAGATCGGCGGGGGCCATGAGGCCCAGCGCCCGGATGACCTTCGTCTTGAGCATGGCCCGTGCCTCGCGCTCGGTGGCTGCGGTCACCATGAAGCGGTGCAGCGCAGGGGTAATGGAGGCGGGGTTTCGCCCCGCATCACTGGCCGCGGCTCGTACCGTTGCCAGCTTGTCCGCGTATTCGCGCGGCGACACCACCCCCGTGGGGTACCACCCGTCGCCGTAGCGTCCGGTCAATGCCAGCATCCGCGGACCGTGTCCGGCGATCCAGATCTCTGGCACCCTGTCTCTTGCGGGTTTGAGATCCATCGTCGCCCGCTCGAGGCGAAAGTGCTCGCCGGAGAAGGTGATCGGCCCTTGCGTCGACAGGCACAGCCGGATGATCTGCAGGGCCTCCTCCAGGCGAGTGACCGGTCGGGAAGGGTCGAACCCGTAGGGGTCGATGTTCATCCGTTCGCCGGCCCCGATACCGAGGATCGGCGCGCGCTTGGTGAGATGCGACAGCGTCATCATGGCCTGGGCAATCAGGATGGGGTGGCGCCGGATCGGCTCGGTGACGCCGACGCCCAGGCGCATTCGCCCGACACGCGACGCGAGGTAGCCGAGCAACACTTGGTAGTCGAAGAATTCGTGTGGCGTGCGGCGTTGCGCGGCGAGCCAGGTCAGCTCCTGATCCCAGATGACGCTGGGAAAGACGTTCTGGAAGTGGTCGATGAGCATGACGGAGTCCAGTCGCATAGCCCGCGCTCCGACCAGAAAGGCACGGGTGGCGCTCAGCGGTGGTTGGGTGCCCAGCTGAAGCCCGACCGAGATTCCCGAGCTGCTCACGACGACCTCACCCCGGTCATCCCCCGGCTGCCGGGATCGCAGCAGCGTCGGTGGAGGAGCGCGCTCGGCGGTTTGCGGTGATCGACTTGTAGACCTCGAACCAGGCCACACCGGTGAACCCGGCGACGATGGCCACACCCCATTGGCCGAGTGTGATGGCGCCGAAGTTGAAGGCCTGGCGCAATCCCGGAACGGACAGGACGGCGACGAGAAGAAGGGCGCCCCCGCCCAGAATCCATTTCAGCGTCGGGTTGTGGCGCTGCTGGAAGGTTCGCCAAACGGGCAGCCGCCATGAGCGATTCACCAAGATCAGTGCCAGGTTGCCCACGACGAGCGTGGCGAAGGTGACTGAGCGCACGACATCATCGGGTCGGTCGCTGAGCACGGCCCACAAGTACACCGCCACGGTGGCGGCCAGTACCGATAGCCCCTGCAGCGCGGCGATGGCCAGCACGCGCGCACCGAACATCGACTCGTGCAGCCCGCGCGGGGGCGATTCCATGATGTTCGGATCGATCTGCTCGGCCTCGAAGACCACCGAGCAGGCGGGGTCGATGATGAGTTCGAGGAACGCTATCTGAACTGGTAGCAGGACAAGAGGCCAGTCGGCGACGAACACCGGGATGAGTGACATGCCCACGATGGGCATGTGCACCGCGATGACGTAGGACATCGCTTTGCGCAGGTTGTCGAAGATGCCACGACCCTGACGCACGCCACCCACGATCGAGGTGAAGTCGTCGTCGGTGATCACCAGCGCAGCCGATTCGCGGGCGACGTCAGTGCCGTGGGCGCCCATCGCGATGCCGATGTCGGCTGCTCGCAGTGCGGGAGCGTCGTTGACCCCATCGCCGGTCATCCCGACCACCTCGCCGTTGGCCTGCAGCGCCCGGACTAGCTGAAGCTTCTGCTCGGGCACCATTCGCGCGAACACGCTCGTCGAACGAATGCGCTCGGCAAGTTGGTCTTCGGGCATCGTTTGCAGTTCGGCGCCGGTGATGGCCCCGGCGGTGTGATCGAGACCGATTTCGCGGGCGATGGCCAGTGCGGTTCCGGGATAGTCGCCGGTGATCATGATCGTTCGTATCGCTGCGCGCCGGCATTCGGCGACGGCGTCGGCCACGCCGGGGCGGACCGGGTCGTGCAGGCCGACCAACCCTAGATATTCGAAGTCGAAATCGTGCTGTTGTGCGGGGAGAGCGCTGTCGGCGCCGAATCGTGCGCATGCCACGCCCAGTACCCGCTGGCCGCCGGCGGTGATGTTTTCCACTTGCGCGGTCATCGATGCCAGTTGTTCGGCGTCGAAGTGACATAGGTCGGCGACCGCTTCGGAGGCGCCTTTGGCGGCAATCACATAGTGGCCCCGGTCGGGTGAGCGCCACACATGCGATAGAGCCAATAGTTTTTCGGACAGCGGATACTCACGGACCAATTCCCAATCGGCGTGTATGTGCGGGGTACTGGACAGATACTTCTCGCCGAGTTCCTTGAACGCCTTATCCATCGGATCGAACGGATCGATCGGGGACGCGAGGACGGAGAATTCCGCGATGGTGTGAAATGCCTCCGGTAGCGGGTGCTCATCACAGGTGAACGTCTGTCCGTCGACGATGAGTTGTCGCACCGTCATCTGGTTCAGCGTCAAGGTGCCGGTCTTGTCCACGCACAAAACGGTCGCTGATCCGAGCGTCTCGACAACCGGGGGCCGGCGCGTGAGCACATGCTTACGTGACATCCGCCAGGCTCCGAGCGCCATGAACACGGTCAGCACGACGGGAAACTCTTCGGGCAGCAGCGCCATCGCAGTCGCAATGCCGGCGAGCAGCCCGGCCAGCCAGTTCCCGCGGGTCAACCCGTAAACGACGACCACGACGACCGCGGCGGCTATCCCGAAGACTGCCAGAACCCGCACCAAGCGGTCGATTTCGCGCTGCAAAGGGGTGCGCTGTGGCTCGATGGTCCGCAGTGCCGCGCCGATCTTTCCCAGCTCGGTACCGGCGCCGGTTTCCTTGGCGACGGCCATGCCGTGCCCTTTGACCACCAAGGTGCCCGAGAACACCCACGGCGTCGCATCGCCGCCCGCACGCCCCATTGGCGACGGCAGCGCAGCAGGGTCGATCGCGACCTTGCGCACCGGCACCGACTCACCGGTCAGCGCCGATTCGTCGACCGAGAAATTCGCGCAGTCCACCAACACCGCGTCGGCGGGCACGCGATCGCCCTCGGCCAGCAACAGCAGATCAC
>CAVSDU010000008.1:0-77350 GCA_963726875.1 uncultured Actinomycetota bacterium
GATCCAGAACTCGTCCGCCCGAAGGCGCTCGGGGAGCCGGATCATCTATGCCGCGGGCGCGGTGTTGTGGCGACCCGCCACTGCCAAATCGGCCAAAGCGCAGTCGAAATCGCGTTGATCCACCGGCCCCGGTACGACGACTGGTCGCTGCCCAAGGGCAAGGTGGACCCGGGCGAAACCGCACCGGCGGCCGCCGCGCGCGAGGTGTTCGAGGAGACGGGCCACCGCGCCGTCCTTGGCAGGCGGCTCGTCATGGTGAGTTACCCGATCGAGCAGGGCGTCAAGAAGGTGTACTACTGGGCGGCGCGCAGCACCGGCGGGGAGTTCACCCCCGGGAACGAGGTCGACGAGCTGGTCTGGCTGCCAGTTGCCGACGCGATGAAGAAGCTTCAGTACGCGCAGGATCGAAAGGTTTTGCGCCTTTCGCCGAACACCCGGCAAATACGCGGACCGTGCTGTTGGTCCGGCACGGGAAAGCGGGCAGCAGCACGATACTCCGGGGACGACACCAAACGTCCGTTGGACAAGAAGGCCGGGCGCAGGCCGACGCGCTGGCTCGCAGCTGCTGGCGTTCGGGTCACCGATGTTACGCCGCCGACCGGGTGCGCTGCCACCAGACGATGGAACCGCTCGCCGCGGAAATCGGCGTCGAATCGGGAACGAGCCCACCCTCACCGAGGAGGCCTACGCCAAGAACCCAAACGCGGCCGGCAGCCGGGTGCTGAAGATCGCCGCGCACGGCGGCAACCGGTGATCTGCTACGCAGGGCAAGGTGATTCCGGACCTGATCGCGTGGTGGTGCGACGCGACGGGTGACGCTCCGACAAGGCCCGCAACCACAAAGGCAGTACGTGGGTGCTGTCGCTGTCGGGCGGCCGGCTGGTGGCCGCGGACCAATCGGCGGCGCGCTGGCCGCCAACGTGCGGGCCTAACACGCGAATACCCTTCGGGGGCATCGCTGCCACCCGAAGGGTATTTGCGTGTGATTGCGTTACTTGCGGCCGCGCCTTGTGGCTCGTAGCCTTCTTGGCCGGAGCCTTCTTGGCCGGAGCGCCTTCTTGGTGGCCGCCTTCTTAGCCGGAGCCTTGGTCGCCGGCCTTCTTGGCCGGAGCCTTGGTCGCGGCCTTCTTCACCGGACCTTGGCGGCAGCCTTCTTGGCGGGAGCCTTGGTCGGCGGCCTTCTTGGCCGGAGCCTTGGTCGCGGCCTTCTTGGCCGGAGCCTTGGTCGCGGCCTTCTTGGCCGGAGCCTTGGTGCGCCGCCTTCTTGGCCGGTGCCTTGGTCGCGGCCTTCTTGGCTGGCGCCTTCTTCGCCGCTGTCTTCTTGGCCGCGCTCGCCACCACACCACGCTTCACAGCGGGGCCTTCTGACGGGAGCTTCTGTGCGCCAGCCACAACCGCTTTGAATTGAGCGCCCGGGCGGAACGCCGGAACAGACGTCGGCTTCACCTTCACCGTCTCGCCGGTACGCGGATTGCGCGCGACGCGGGCCGCGCGGCGACGCTGTTCGAAGACACCGAAACCGGTAATGGTGACGCTGTCGCCCTTGTGCACCGCACGCACAATGGTGTCGACGACATTCTCGACGGCGGCGGTCGCCTGCCGACGGTCCGTGTTCAATTTCTCTGTGAGCACGTCGATGAGCTCTGCTTTGTTCATCCAAATCCTCCGAAGCCAGTGGTCCGCGTTTCGGAACCGACTAGCGAACACGGTAAACCCTCAACCCGCAAGATTTCCAAGAGCCACGCGCAATTTCAGGCCTCAATCGGCTCTGGGCCACCATTTCCGCAATCCGATTGCCGCCCTTGACCGGTGGCGCGGCTGGAAATGGCCCGGCTTGACCAGCGTCGGCTGCGACGGAATTCCGCGCCGTCCGACCGTCAGGAGGTGGAAAAGTACGCGGTTTCCAAGTCGGGTAAGCCGCCTCGAAAGCCTCGATCTGCGTCGAGTTTCCGCAGCGTAAGGGCTATATCGTCAAGTCCTTCGAGCAGTCGCCAGGCGGTGTGGTCGTCAATCTTGAACGGCAGCACCACTGTTCCCGCGGTGATATTTCGATCTTGAAGATTGGCAGTGATTTCCAAGCCCGGACTCTGCTCGATGAGCTTCCAGAGAAGTTCGACACCATCTTGGTCGACTTCGGCCGCCAGCAGCCCCGCCTTGCCCGCGTTGCCGCGGAAAATGTCACCGAAGCGAGACGAGATAACCACCCGGAATCCGTAGTCCATGAGCGCCCAGACCGCATGCTCGCGCGACGATCCGGTGCCGAAATCGGGTCCGGCGACCAAGACTGAGCCCCGGTCAAAGGGGCTGAGGTTGAGCACGAATGACGGATCCGACCGCCAGCTCGCGAACAAGCCGTCCTCGAAACCGGTTCGGGTGACGCGCTTCAGAAAGACCGCGGGAATGATCTGATCGGTGTCGACATTGGACCGCCGCAGCGGCACGCCGATACCGGTGTGGGTGTGAAAGGCTTCCATGCTCGTCCCCTAATTCTCGTCGTGAATTCAAGTCGTCAGTTCAAATCCGCCGGCGCGGAAAGCGTGCCGCGCACCGCGGTGGCGGCGGCGACCGCCGGAGAAACCAGATGCGTGCGGCCGCCCTTGCCCTGCCGCCCTTCGAAGTTGCGGTTGGACGTCGCGGCACACCGCTCCCCGGGCGCAAGCTGATCGGGGTTCATGCCCAGGCACATCGAGCATCCCGCCTGCCGCCATTCGGCGCCCGCGGCGGTGAAGATCTCACCGAGCCTTCGGCTTCGGCCTGCGCGCGCACCCGCATCGAGCCCGGAACGACGAGCATCCGCACACCCGGAGCCACCTTGCGGCCACGCAAAATGTCGGCCACCACCCGCAGATCTTCGATGCGGCCGTTGGTGCACGACCCGACGAACACGGCGTCGACCGCGATATCGCGCATCGCCATTCCGGGCCGAAGGTCCATGTACGCCAACGCTTTCTCGGCGGCCTGCCGCTGCGCGTCGTCGGTCATCAGCTCGGGATCCGGCACGGCGGCGGCCAGCGGCACCCCCTGGCCGGGGTTGGTTCCCCAGGTGACGAACGGGCTCAACGAGGCGGCGTCCAGATACACCTCGGTGTCGAAGACGGCGCCGGCGTCGGTGCTCAGCTGCTGCCAGTACGCGAGCGCGGCGTCCCAGTGCGGCGCCGGTCGGCGCGTGCGGGCGGCCGCGTAGGAATTCGTAGGTGGTCGTCGTCCGGAGCCACCATGCCGGCCCGGGCGCCGGCTTCGATGCTCATGTTGCAGATCGTCATCCGGCCTTCCATGGACAGCGATTCGATGGCGCTGCCCCGGTATTCGATGACGTGACCCTGCCCGCCGCCGGTGCCGATCTTGGCGATCAACGCCAGAATGATGTCCTTGGCCGTCACCCCGGGCGGCAACTGCCCGTCGACATTGACCGCCATCGTCTTGAACGGCCGCAGCGGCAGCGTCTGGGTGGCGAGCACATGCTCGACCTCCGAGGTGCCGATGCCCATCGCCAGCGCGCCGAATGCGCCGTGGGTGGAGGTGTGGCTGTCACCGCAGACGATCGTCATTCCCGGTTGGGTGAGGCCCAATTGCGGTCCGACGACATGCACGATGCCCTGCTCGATATCGCCCATCGGATGCAGCCGGACACCGAATTCCGCGCAGTTGTGCCGCAATGTCTCCACCTGGGTGCGCGACACCGGGTCGGCGATCGGCTTGTCGATGTCGACGGTGGGCACGTTGTGGTCCTCGGTGGCGATCGTCAGGTCGGGTCGCCGCACCGGCCGGCCGGCCAGCCGCAGGCCGTCGAACGCCTGCGGGCTGGTGACCTCGTGCACCAGATGCAGATCGATGTAGATCAGGTCCGGCGCCTCCTCGCCGCCGGACACCACAACGTGGTCGTCCCAAACCTTCTCGGCCAGCGTGCGCGGGCGTGGCGGCATCTGGTCTCGACTGACATCCGTTGCCTCGATTCGCTCATTCGCGGCTCGCCGGTCCATCTGGGCTGTGATCTCAGAATGCGAGACGCTAGTATCTCCTTGTGAGACAGCATAGCGGCATCGGCGTCCTCGACAAAGCGGTCGGCGTCCTGCACGCGATCGCGGAATCTCCGTGTGGGCTGGCCGAACTGTGTGAACGCACCGGCTTGCCCAGGGCCACCGCATACCGGCTGGCGGCCGCGCTGGAGGTGCATCGCCTGCTGGGGCGCGACGAGGAAGGCCGGTGGCGGCTCGGGCCCGCGGTCACCGAACTCGCGGCGCACGTCAACGATCCGCTGCTGGCCGCGAGCGCGGCGGTGCTGCCCCGGTTGCGCGAGACCACCGGCGAAAGCGTGCAGTTGTACCGCCGCGAGGGCACCTCGCGCGTCTGCGTCGCCGCCCTGGAACCACCTGCGGGCCTGCGCGATACGGTCCCGGTCGGAGCGCGGCTGCCGATGACGGCGGGCTCGGGGGCCAAAGTGCTGCTGGCCCACAGCGACGCCGCCACCCAAGAGGCCGTGCTGCCGACGGCGATGTTCACCGACCGGGTGCTTGCCGAAGTCCGCCGGCGCGGCTGGGCGCAAAGCGTCGCCGAGCGCGAACCGGGGTGGCAAGCGTTTCGGCGCCGGTGCGCGACGGCCGCGGCGTTGTGGTCGCTGCGATCTCGGTATCCGGCCCGATCGATCGGATGGGCCGGCGACCCGGGCGCGCGTTGGGCCGCCGACCTTCTGGCCGCCGCCGAGGCGCTGCACGCGCCGGCTCTGAGACCGCCGGCGCTGCCGCCGAGTCTGCAGCTATGGCTGCCACCGGTCGCGAATCACGCGCCCTGAGCGCAGACTCGATGCCACCAGTGCAGAGTCGACGCCGGGGCACCTGACAAACTGACGCCATGGGAACGAATCAGCGCGCGAGCATCGTCATGTCCGAGGACGAGATCACCGATTTCGTCAACAACAGCCGGACCGGCACGCTGGCCACCATCGGTCCCGACGGCCAGCCGCACCTGACGGCGATGTGGTACGCGGTGGTCGACGGCGAGATCTGGCTGGAGACCAAGGCCAAGTCGCAGAAGGCGGTCAACCTCAAACGCGACCCGCGGGTGAGCTTCCTGCTCGAGGACGGCGACACCTATGACACCCTGCGCGGGGTGTCCGTTCGAAGGCGTCGCCGAGATCGTCGACGATCCCGACGCGCTGCACCGGGTCGGGGTCAGCGTGTGGGAGCGCTACACCGGCCCCTACAGCGACGAGGTGAAGCCTATGGTCGACCAGATGATGAACAAGCGCGTCGGCGTCCGCATCGTCAGCCGTCGCGCCCGCTCATGGGATCACCGCAAGCTGGGACTGCCGCGCATGCCGGTGGGGGGTACAACTGCGCCGGCCGCCAAGGGCAGCGATCAGTAACCGCAGAACTCGTTTTGTAGCCCCGATGGGATTCGAACCCACGCTACCGCCGTGAGAGGGCGGCGTCCTAGGCCGCTAGACGACGGGGCCAGAACCGATCCGAGCAGTCAGCATAGCTCAACCCGGATAACCCACATAATTGCTTGGCGAGGTGGACTTTGCTGGGGTACCAGGACTCGAACCTAGAATGGCTGAACCAGAATCAGCTGTGTTGCCAATTACACCATACCCCATTGGCTGACCTAAAACCGCTGGTCAGGACCGCATTCCTCGAGTTAACACCCGCGTCTGGCGCCCGCTGGGCCCGCCGCTGTCAAGCCTTTGAAAGCCGCCGTGCAGACTACCAAAGACTTCCGGCGCCCTCCGCACGCCTACGCCGGCCCGACCTGCTCCCGCGCCGACCGCAGCCGGCCCAGGCTGCGATCGCGGCCCAGCAGCTCCAGCGACTCGAACAACGGCGGGCTGATCGTGGTGCCCGGTGGCGGCCACCCGAATCGGGCCGAACGCCTTGCGCGGTTTGAGCGCCAGGCCCTCGATCAGGGCGCTCTTGAGCGCGTTCTCGATCTGCGCCGTCGTCCAGTCCGCAATGCCGTCCAGCGCCGCGATGGCGGCGTCGAGCACCGGACCCGCATCGGGGCCCAGCTCCTTGGCGGCGGCCTTGGGATCGATCGCGTACTCGTCGTCGTTGAAGAACTTCAGCAGGTCCCACGCGTCACCGAGCACGACGATGCGGGTCTGCACCAGCTCGGCGACCGCGGCGAACTCCGCGTCGTCCAAGCCAAGTCGATGGCCGTGTGCGTTGAGATAGTCGCGCAGCCTGCCGGTGAAGTCGTCGGCAGTCGAGCATCCGGATGTGTTCGGCGTTGATGGCGTCGGCCTTCTTCTGGTCGAAGCGGGCCGGGTTGGAGGTGACGTCGACGACGTCGAAGGCGGCGACCATCTCGTCGAGGCTGAACAGGTCGTGGTCGTCGGCGATCGACCAGCCAAGCAACGCAAGATAATTCAGCAGGCCTTCGGGAATGAAGCCACGGTCGCGATGCGGCGAACAGGTTCGACTGCGGGTCGCGCTTGGACAGTTTCTTGGTCCCCTCCCCCAATACCGGTGGGAGATGGCCGAATTCCGGGACGCGCTCGGCCACCCCGATCCGGATCAGCGCCTGATACAGCGCGAGCTGGCGTGGCGTCGACGGCAGCAGGTCCTCACCGCGCAGCACGTGGGTGATCTTCATCAGCGCGTCGTCGCACGGATTGACCAAGGTGTACAACGGATCTCCGTTGGCGCGCGTCAACGCGAAATCGGGCACCGTGCCCGCCGCGAAGGTGGTGGTTCCGCGCACCAGGTCGTCCCAGGCGAGGTCTGCGTCCGGCATTCGCAGCCGCACCACCGGCTTGCGGCCCTCGGCCAGATATGCCGCGCGCTGCGAGTCGGTGAGCTCACGGTCGAAGTTGTCGTAGCCCAGCTTGGGATTGCGGCCGGCGGCGACATGCCGGGCCTCGACCTCCTCCGGCGTCGAGAACGCGTAGTAGGCCTCCCCCGCCTCGAGCAGCCGGGCCACGACGTCGCGGTAGAGATCGCGGCGTTGCGACTGCCGGTAAGGCCCGTACGGGCCGCCCACTTCGGGCCCCTCATCCCAGTCCAGTCCGAGCCAGCGCAGTGCGTCGAGCAGCGCCAGATAGCTTTCCTCACTGTCGCGCTCGGCGTCGGTGTCCTCGATGCGGAAGACGAAGGTGCCGCCCGTGTGCCGGGCGTAGGCCCAGTTGAACAGCGCGGTACGGATCATCCCGACATGCGGTATGCCGGTGGGAGACGGGCAGAACCGGACCCGGACATGCTCGTGCTAGTTGGAGTCACGACTTTCCTTTGCGGACAACGGGATTGGTGAGGGTGCCGATGCCCTCGACGGTGACCGAGACGGTGTCGCCGTCCTCGATCGGACCGACACCCGCCGGGGTTCCGGTGAGGATGAGATCGCCTGGCAGCAAGGTCATTACCGCCGAGATCCACTCGATGATGGCGCCGACGTCGTGGATCATCAGCGAGGTGCGGCGAGTCCTGCTTGACTTCGCCGTTGACTTCGGTGCGCAGCGCAAGATCGGCCGGGTCGAGATCGGTGACGATCCACGGGCCGACCGGACAGAAGGTGTCGTGCCCCTTGGCCCGGGTCCACTGGCCGTCGGACTTCTGTTGATCGCGGGCCGACACGTCGTTGCCGATGGTGTAGCCGAGGATGTTGTCGGCGGCCTTCGCCGGCAGAAACGTCCTTGCACGCCCGGCCGATCACCACCGCCAACTCGCCCTCGAAGTGCACGGGTGATGCGTTGGCGGGCAAGCGAATCGGCACATTCGGGCCGATGATTGCGGTGTTGGGCTTGAGAAAGATCACCGGGTCGGCCGGCGCTTCGCCGCCCATCTCCGCGATGTGGTCGGCGTAGTTCTTACCGATGCAGACCACCTTGCTGGCCAGTATCGGGGCCAGCAGCCGGACGTCGGCCAGCGGCCAGGAGCGGCCGGTGAAAGTCGGCGTGCCGAACGGGTGCTCGGCGATTTCGCGGACCGTCATGCCATCAGGGTCGTCCAGGTCTCCTTCGATGCTGACAAAAGCGACACCGTCCGGGCTGGCGATTCGTCCAAGGCGCATTCGGATGAGCCTAGCGAGGGTCGCGAGCCCGGCGCAGCCGGGCGCTGCGGGCCCGAGCAATCAGATCTAGCCGGGCGACGATGCGGGCCCGCAGGGCCCGATGAGGAGCCTGATCGCCGAGCCTGCAAGTCTGCAGACAAAACGCGAGTAGCGGTCTGAAACTGTACAGGCTGGAAGAAGAACCGGTCCGTCCCGCCGGGTCCGTTGAAGAGCCGGCACGCGAGGCCCGGCCGGAACGGTGACACCCGTCGTCCAGCCTGAAAAATCTCGGCAGTGCGAGTCAGTGGCCCGCGAAATTTCAGGTTCGACGGCGAACTAGCGACCGGGCAAGCCGGCTGTTCGCTCCCGCGAGTACCTCCTGCCTTGTGCAAGCATGAGCGAATGCCTCGGGATCCGACCAGTGCGATCGCGCGCTGGTCGATCCTCGCGGTCTCGCTGGTCGTGACGACGAGCTCCTTCCTCTTCATCAACGGCATCGCCTTCCTGATCCCCGCGTTGGAAGCCGCGCGCGGAACGCCGCTCGCCCAGGCCGGTCTGTTGGCGTCGATGCCCAGTTGGGGCATGGTCGTCACCCTGGTCGCCTGGGGCTACGTCCTGGACCGCGTCGGCGAGCGGATCGTGTTGACCGTCGGCTCGGCATTCACCGCGGTTGCGGCCTACGCCGCCGCCTCGGTTCATTCGCTGCTGATGATCGGCGTCTTCCTGTTCCTTGGCGGCATGGCCGCCGCCAGCTGCAACAGCGCGGGCGGCCGGTTGGTGTCGGGGTGGTTTCCGCCGCACCAGCGCGGCCTGGCGATGGGATTCCGCCAGACCGCACAACCGCTGGGAATCGCGTTGGGCGCGTTGGTGATTCCCGAGCTGGCCGAACGCGGCCCGCACGCGGGGTTGATGTTCCCGGCAGTGATGTGCGCGATCGCCGCGGTGGTCAGCCTGGTCGGCGTGCGTCGACCCGCCGCGGAAATCCCGACGAGACAGCCACCGACGAGGAACTGGCCAGCCCGTATCGCGGTTCGTCGGTGCTGTGGCGAATCCACGCGTCATCGGCGTTGCTGATGATGCCGCAGACGGTGACCGTGACATTCATGCTGGTCTGGCTGATCAACGAGCATCACTGGTCGGTGGCCGCGGCCGGCGGTTTGGTGACCATCTCGCAGCTGCTCGGTGCGGGCGGGCCGCATCCTGGTCGGCCGCTGGTCGGACCGCGTCGGCTCACGAATGCGGCCGGTCCGCATCATCGCCGTCGCGGCCGCGCTGACCTTGTTTCTGCTGGCCCTCAGCGACCGACGTCGGTTCGCGATTCGATGTGCTGCTCATGATCGACCGATCTCGGTGATCGCGGTGCTCGACAACGGGCTGGAGGCCACCGCGATCACCGAATTCGCCGGGCCGTATTGGAGCGGACGCGCGCTGGGCATCCAGAACACCACGCAGCGGCTGATGGCCGCGGCCGGGCCCCCGCTGTTCGGTGCGTTGATCACCGCGGCCGCCTACCCGCTGGCCTGGGCGTTGTGCGGCTTGTTCCCGCTGCTGGCGGTGCCGTTGGTGCCGACAAGGGTGCTGCCGCCCGGCCTGGAGACTAGAGCCCGGCGGCAATCCGTTCGCCGACAACGCTGGTGGCAGGCCGTTCGTCCCCGCGAGTTGCCAGGTAAGCCTCGACCGCCCGGTCCACCCGGGCAGCCGCCTCGTCCTCGCCAAGATGGGCAAGCAGCAACGCCACCGACATGATCGCCGCGGTCGGATCGGCGATGCCCTGACCGGCGATGTCGGGCGCGCTGCCGTGCACCGGCTCGAACATCGACGGATTGGTCCGCGTCGCGTCGATATTTCCGCTGGCGGCCAAGCCAATACCGCCGCACACCGCCGCGGCCAGGTCGGTGATGATGTCGCCGAACAGGTTGTCGGTGACGATCACGTCGAAGCGTCCGGGGTCGGTGACCAGGTAGATCGTGGCGGCGTCGACGTGCTGATAGGCCACCTCGACGTCGGGGTACTGCTCGCCGATCTCCTGCACGGTCCGCCACCACAGCGCCCCGGCGAACGTCAGCACGTTGTTCTTGTGCACCAGGGTCAGGTGTTTGCGACGCTTGCGCGCCCGTTCGAACGCGTCGATCACCACCCGGCGCACCCCGAACGCGGTGTTCACGCTGACCTCGGTGGCCACCTCGTTGGGCGTCCCGACGCGGATCGCGCCGCCGTTACCGGTGTAGGGCCCCTCGGTCCCCTCGCGCACCACCACGAAGTCGATGTCGGGGTTGCCGGCCAGCGGGCTGCTCACCCCCGGATACAGCCGGGCGGGCCGCAGATTGATGTGATGGTCCAGCTCGAAGCGCATGCGCAGCAACAGACCTCGCTCCAGCACGCCGCTGGGGACCGACGGGTCGCCGATCGCCCCGAGCAGGATGGCGTCGTGCTCGCGCAACTCGGCGACCACCGAATCCGGCAGAACCTCGCCGGTGGCGTGGAACCGTCGGGCGCCCAGGTCGTAGTTCGGTCTTCTGCACGCCCGGCAGAACCACGTCGAGGACTTTGACCGCTTCGGCCACTACCTCCGGGCCGATGCCGTCGCCGCCGCAACTGATCCGCGCAGCTTCGTCACGACAGATCAACCACTTCGAGCTTCTTGGCGCCCACCGACCGCCGCGATCGCCGACCGCACATCGGCGGGCACATCCTGGTCCAGCCGCAGCAGAATCGTCGCGCGCTGGGCCCTCGGTGTCCTCAGACAGCTGCGCGGCCTGGATGTTCACCCCGGCCGCGCCGAGCAACGTGCCGATCTTGCCCAGCGCTCCGGGCTGATCGGCGTAGTTGATCACCAGGTTCGTGCCCTCGGCGCGCAGGTCGAAGTGGCGGCCGTTGATCTGCACGATCTTCTGCACCTGCTGCGGCCCGGACAGCGTGCCGGCGACGTTGACGACCGAGCCGTCGGACGCGACCGCCCGCACGTCGACGACGCTGCGATAATTGGGGCTTTCGGAGGCCTTGGTGATCTCGGCGGTGACGCCTCGTTCGGCGGCCAGCGCCGGCGCGTTGACGAACGTCACCGCGTCCTCGATGACCGCGGAGAACAGACCACGCAGCGCCGAAAGCTTCAGCACCTCGACCTCTTCGGCGGCCAGTTCACCGCGCACCTGCACCGACAACGACACCGGCAGCTCGTCGGACAGCGCGGCGGCCAGCACCCCGAGCTTGCGCGCCAGGTCCAGCCAGGGCGCCACCTCCTCGTTGACCACTCCGCCGCCGACGTTGACCGCGTCGGGAACGAACTCCCCCGCCAGCGCCAGCCGCACGCTCTCGGCGACGTCGGTGCCGGCCCGGTCCTGCGCCTCGGCGGTGGACGCCCCCAGATGCGGTGTGACGACCACCTGCGGCAACTCGAACAGCGGGCTGTCGGTGCAGGGTTCGGTGGCGAACACGTCGAGGCCGGCCCCGCGCACATGGCCGCTGGTGATCGCGTCGGCCAGGGCCGCCTCGTCCACCAGGCCACCGCGCGCGGCATTGACGATGATGACGCCGGGCTTGGTCTTGGCCAGCGCTTCCTTGTCGATCAGGCCTGCCGTCTCGGGGGTTTTCGGCAGGTGCACCGAGATGAAGTCGGCGCGGGCCAGCAGGTCGTCCAGGGGGAGCAGTTCGATGCCGAGCTGGGCGGCGCGGGCGTGCGACACGTACGGGTCGTAGGCGACGAGGTGGGCGCCGAAGGCGGCGATCCGCTGGGCGACCAACTGTCCGATCCGGCCCAGCCCCACCACGCCGACGGTCTTGCCGAAGATCTCGGTGCCGGAGAACGACGACCGCTTCCAGGTGTGGGCGCGCAAGGTGGCATCGGCGGCCGGGATCTGGCGGGATGCGGCCAGCAGCAGGCCAGACGCGTGCTCGGCGGCGCTGTGGATGTTCGACGTCGGGGCATTGACCACCAGCACACCGCGCGCGGTGGCGGCGTCGACGTCGACGTTGTCCAGCCCGACGCCGGCGCGGGCGACGATCTTCAGCTTGGGGGCCGCAGCCAGCACCTCGGCGTCGACCGTGGTGGCCGACCGCACCAGCAGCGCGTCGGCCTCGGGCACCGCGGCCAGCAGCTTCTCCCGGTCGGGACCGTCTACCCAGCGCACCTCGACCTGGTCTCCCAGGGCGGCGACGGTTGATTGGGCGAGTTTGTCGGCGATTAACACAACAGGCAAGTTCACGCGGACAGCGTAGCGGCGACCGCCAGCGCGGCGGAGTCGGGCGCAGCGGGTCGCGGCCCACCGGCGTGGTCGGCTGTAATCGAGCGGTGGACGTCACCGTCGTCGGCAGCGGGCCCAACGGGCTCTCGGCTGCCGTGATCTGTGCTCGCGCAGGTCTGAAAGTGCAGGTCAGTCGAGGCGCAGCCGAGTTTGGCGGCGGTGCCCGCAGCGCGGCAGACTTCGAATTTCCCGGAGTCTTACACGACGTGTGCTCGGCGGTGCACCCGCTGGCGCTGGCGTCACCGTTTTTCGCCGAGTTCGATCTGCCCGCCCGCGGTGTGACGCTGGCCGTCCCGGAGATCTCCTACGCCAACCCGCTGCCGGACCGGCCCGCGGCAATCGCCTACCACGATCTGGAGCGCACCTGCGCCGAGTTGGACGACGGCGCGGTCGTGGCGGCGCCTGCTCGGGCCCGTTGGCGCCAGGACTCCGACGCGCGTGGTGGCATTCCTGCTCGGTGACAAGCGTTCGGTGCCCACTTCGTTGCTGCCGGTGTTGCGGCTGGGACTGCGGATGCTGGCCCAGGGCACCCCGGCCTGGGGATCGCTGAGTCGGTGAGGATGCCCGTGCATTGTTCACCGGCGTTGCCGCCCATGCGATTACGCCGTTGCCGTCATTGGTTCGGCGGGCGCCGGGCTGATGCTTGCGACACTCGCCCATTCGGTCGGCTGGCCGATTCCGGTGGGCGGCACCCAGGTGATCGCCGACGCGCTGATCGCCGACCTGCGTGCGCACGGTGGCGAGTTGACGGCCGGCGTGGAGGTCACTCGCCGCCGGCGCCCGGCGAAGTCGCCGTTTTCGACACCGCGCCGACCGCGCTGCTCGGGGTGTACGGCGACGCACTTCCCCCTCGGTACGCTAAAGCGTTGCGCACGCTATCGATTTGGATCTGGTGTCGCCAAAGTCGACTTCGTGCTCAGCGACGACATCCCATGGTCGGATCCCCGGCTCAAGCAGGCGCCGACCCTTCATCTCGGGGGCACCCGCGAGCAGATGGCGCGAGCCGAGGCAGACATCGCGGCCGGGCGTCATGCCGCAGTGGCCGATGGTGCTTGGCCGCTTCTCCCCACGTCGCCGATCCCGGCCGGGTGGACGCCAGGGGCGCCGTCCGTTCTGGACCTACGCCCATGTGCCGTCGGGGTGCAGCGTCGATGCGGCCGAGGCCGTGACCGCGTGTCGTCGAGCGGTTCGCGCCCGGGCTTCCGCGACATCGTGGTGGCGGTCCGTAGCGTGCCCGCCGCGCGGATGGCTGACCACAACGCCAACTACGTCGGCGGGGACATCGCGGTGGGCGCCAATTCGGCGTGGCGCGCTATCGCCGGCCCCACTCCGCGGCTAAACCCTTGGCGCACACCGATTCCCAAGGTGTACCTGTGCTCGGCGGCCACCCCGCCCGGCGCCGGGGTGCACGGCATGGCCGGTTACTACGCCGCCCGTACGCTGTTGCGTCATGAGTTCGGTATCGCTGAAATGCTGCTTGGCCTAAGCTGGCGCCATGACGAAACTCGCGATCATCTACTACTCCGCGACCGGTCACGGCACCACGATGGCGACAGCGCGTCGCTGCGGCGGCCGAGGCTGCGGGCGCCGAAGTCCGGGTGCGCCACGTCGCCGAAACCCGCGACCCGGCGTCGTTCGCGCACAACCCCGCGTGGACGGCGAATTACGAAGCAACCAAAGATCTTCCGGCGGCCACCGGCGAGGACATCGTGTGGGCGGACGCGGTGATTTTCGGCTCGCCCACCCGCTTCGGCTCCGTCGCGTCGCAGTTGCGCGACTTCCTCGACTCGCTGGGCGGGCTGTGGGCCGCAAGGCAAGCTCGCGGACAAGGTGTACGCGGCGCTTCACATCCACGCAACACCCTGCACGGCGGCCAGGAGACCACCCTGCTCACGCTGTACGTCACGCTGATGCATTTCGGCGGCATCATCGTGCCGCCCGGATACACCGATCCGCTGAAGTTCGTCGACGGCAACCCATATGGGGTGAGCCTGGTCTGCCACCCACGACAACATCAACGATTTCGACCCGAGTCCGACCGAGCCACCGGTGCCGCCCTCGACCACCTGGCCCGCCGGGTGGTGTCGGTCGCCGACCGGCTGGCGTCGACACCTGAGCCGCGAGTGTCACGCGACGACGCCGCGCGGTGTGCCAACGGTATCAGTTTCGGACAGCCGACCGTCAGGCGGTCTCGGTGATCGGCCGGTCGACCCAGCTCATCAGGTCGCGCAGCTTCTTGCCGGTGACCTCGATGGGGTGCTCGGCGTTCTCCTTGCGCAACTGCTCGAGTTGCTTGTTGCCGCCCTCGACGTTGGCCACCAGCTTCTTGACGAAGTCGCCGTTCTGGATGTCGCGCAGGATCTCCCGCATCCGCTCCTTGGTGCCGGCGTCGATGACGCGCGGGCCCGACAGGTAGCCGCCGAACTCCGCGGTGTCGGACACCGAGTAGTTCATCCGGGCGATGCCGCCCTCGTACATCAGGTCGACGATCAGCTTGAGCTCGTGCAGCACCTCGAAGTAGGCCATCTCCGGCGGGTAGCCCGCCTCGACCATCACGTCGAAACCGGTTTTCACCAATTCCTCTGTGCCACCGCACAATACGGCCTGCTCACCGAAGAGGTCGGTTTCGGTCTCGTCCTTGAAGGTGGTCTTGATGACGCCGGCGCGAGTGCCGCCGATGGCCTTGGCGTAGGACAGCGCCAGCGCTTCGCCGTTGCCGGTCGGGTCCTGCTCGACGGCGATCAGCGCGGGCACGCCCTTGCCGTCGACGAACTGACGGCGCACCAGGTGGCCGGGCCCCTTGGGGGCGACCATCGCGATGGTGACGTCGGCCGGCGGCTTGATCAGGCCGAAGTGGATGTTGAGGCCGTGACCGAAAAACAGTGCGTCGCCGGCCTTCAGGTTGGGCTCGATGTCGTTGCTGAAGATCTCGGCCTGCGCCGTGTCGGGGGCCAGCAGCATGATCACGTCTGCCCACTTGGCCACCTCGGCCGGGGTGTCGACCTCGAGTCCCTGCTCCTCGACCTTGGCGCGCGACTTCGAGCCTTCCTTGAGCCCGACCTGCACTTCGACGCCGGAGTCGCGCAGGCTCAGCGAGTGTGCGTGGCCCTGGCTGCCGTAACCGATCACGCCGACCTTGCGGCCCTGGATGATCGACAGGTCTGCGTCGTCGTCGTAGAACATCTCTAGCGTCTGCGGCACGGGTATTACTCCTTCTTGTTTTGGCAGCTGAAAACTTACTTGGCGGAGCCGATGCCGCGCGGGCCGCGGGCCATCGACACCACTCCGGATTGGACGATTTCGCGGATACCGAACGGCTCCAATACCCGCAACAGCGCCTCGAGTTTGCCGCGGTTACCGGTGGCCTCAACGGTCAGCGACTCCGTGGATACGTCAATCACGTTGGCGCGGAACAGGTTCACCGCTTCGATCACCTGGCTGCGGCTGCCGGCGTCGGCGCGCACCTTGATCAGCGCCAACTCGCGATCCACCGAGTTGTCCTCGTCCTGCTCGACGATCTTGATCACGTTGATCAGCTTGTTGAGCTGCTTGGTGATCTGCTCGAGCGGTGTCTCCTCGGCGGAGACCACGATGGTCATCCGCGACATGTCCTTCTGCTCGGTGGCACCGACGGCCAGCGACTCGATGTTGAATCCGCGCCGGGAGAACAGTGCCGCCACCCGGGCGAGCACACCCGGCTTGTCTTCGACCAGGACCGAAAGCGTATGCGTCTTAGGCGAACCGGTGACCATCAGGCGTGCCCTTCGGTGATGTCGTCGAACAGGGGACGAATGCCGCGCGCATGCCTGGATCTCGTCATTGCTGGTGCCGGCGGCGACCATCGGCCAGACTTGCGCGTCGGCGCCGACGATGAAGTCGATCACCACCGGGCGGTCGTTGATCTCCCGCGCCTTGTTGATCATGTCCTCGACGTCTTCCTCACGCTCGCAACGCATTCCGACGCAGCCCAGCGCCTCGGCCAGCTTCACGAAATCTGGGATGCGGTGCGAGTGGGTGGCCAGATCGGTCTGCGAGTAACGCTCTTCATAGAAGAGGGTCTGCCACTGCCGGACCATGCCCAGGTTTCCGTTGTTGATCAGCGCCACCTTGATCGGGATGCCTTCGATGGCGCAGGTGGCCAGTTCCTGATTGGTCATCTGGAAGCAGCCGTCGCCGTCGATCGCCCACACCTCGGTGTCCGGCAGCGCGATCTTGGCGCCCATGGCCGCCGGGATCGCGAAGCCCATGGTGCCCAGCCCGCCGGAATTCAGCCAGGTGCGCGGCTTTTCGTATTTGATGAATTGCGCCGCCCACATCTGGTGCTGGCCGACACCGGCCACGTAGATGGCGTCCGGGACCGGCGATCTGGCCGAGTTTCTCGATCACGAATTCCGGCCCCAGGCTGCCGTCACTCTGCGGGTCGTAGCTCAGCGGGTACGTCTTGCGGACGTCGTCGAGATACGCCCACCAGTCGGTCATCTCGATATTTCCGGGTGTGTCGTAGTGGCGCAGCATCTCGATGAGTTCGGTGATGACGTTCTTGACGTCGCCGACGATCGGCACGTCGGCGTGCCGGTTCTTGCCGATCTCGGCGGGGTCGATGTCGGCGTGGATGACTTTGGCCTCGGGAGCGAACGATGTCGAGCTTTCCGGTCACCCGGTCGTCGAAGCGGGTGCCCAGCGCGATCAGCAGGTCGCTGCGCTGCAGCGCCGCCACCGCGCCCACCGTGCCGTGCATGCCGGGCATGCCCATGTTCTGCCGATGACTGTCCGGGAAAGCGCCCCGCGCCATCAGCGTGGTGACCACCGGGATACCGGTCAGCTCGGCCAGTTGCAGGAGTTCCTCGGTCGCCTCGCCGCGGATGATGCCGCCGCCCACGTACAGCACCGGCTTGCGCGCGGCCGCGATCAGCTTGGCGGCCTCGCGGATCTGCCGGCTGTGCGGCTTGGTGTTGGGCTTGTAGCCGGGCAGTTCCATGCGCGGCGGCCAGCTGAACGTGCACTGGCCCTGCAAAACGTCCTTGGGGATATCAACGAGAACAGCCCCAGGACGTCCACTCGCCGCGATGTGGAAGGCCTCGGCGATCACGCGGGGAATCTCGTCACCGGTGCGGACCAGGAAGTTGTGCTTGGTGATCGGCATCGTGATACCCGAGATGTCGGCCTCCTGGAACGCATCGGTCCCGATGAGCTGCCGCCCGACCTGACCGGTGATGGCCACCACCGGGATCGAGTCCATCTGCGCGTCGGCCAGCGGGGTCACCAGATTGGTGGCGCCGGGCCCGGAAGTCGCCATGCACACCCCGACCCGGCCGGTGGCATGCGCGTAGCCGCTGGCGGCGTGACCGGCGCCCTGCTCGTGGCGCACCAGCACGTGGCGCAGCTGCTGCGAGTCGAACAGCGGGTCGTACACCGGCAACACCGCGCCGCCCGGGATCCCGAAGATGACGTCGACGTCGAGCGCCTCCAGTGACCGGATTACCGCTTGCGCACCGGTAAGTTGGTGCGGCGCAATACGTTTCGGTTGGCCGGTAGCCGGCTTGGCCGCCGCTTTCCCGGCATCCGAGGCGAGCTCGGCCGCCTCCTGCGATGCAGGCGTCGAGGCCGGTGCCGGTGGCTTGGTGGGTGCGCTCACTGTTTCCTCTTCGGTTTTTTCGTCTCGTGGCGTCTCGGGGCAAGAAAAAACCCCCGCCAGCTGGGCTGCTGTACGAGGGTCGCGTTGGTGCTCGATAGAGCTAGTCAGGCACCAACGCGCCGACTAAGTACTACGAGCATTCCAGACTTCATAACGTCCGACGGTAGCCTTCGCACTGCTCAACCGTCAAATCCGGTGCCGGCACGTGGCAGCCCGACGATCAGCCGTGCACTCGGCCACGTTTCTGGATCGAGTGTGCACTGCCGGCTTTGCGTGTGCATCCTGGACGGAAAATCCGCCGGAAGGCCGCCACCGTGAGCACTCCGAAGTCCTGTGCATCACACTCGGAGCCGGCAGCGCACCCGGCGCGGAATCGGCCCGGAATCCGCACGGTGGAATGATGCGAGGGTGGTTACCGAGTCGCCCGTCGTGATCAAGCTATCGCCGATGGCGCATTTCGCCGTCGGCTTCTTGACCCTGTGCCTGCTGGTCCCGGTGACGGCCTTCCCGCTCAGCGCCCCGGTGCTGGTGATTCCGGTGCTGTTGTCCGCCTTGATCATCCGGCTTCGCACGGTCGCCGACGACCGGGGCGTGACCGTGCGCACGCTGTGGGGCAGCGAATCGGTGGCCTGGGAGGACATCGACGGATTGCGGTTCCACCGCGGTTCCTGGGCCCGCGCCCACCTGAAGAACGGCTCGGAGCTGCGCTTGCCTGCGGTCACCTTCGCGACCCTGCCGCAGCTCACCGAAGCCAGCTCGGGCCGGGTGCCCAACCCCGTACCGCTGACCCTCAGGTGATCCTCTGGAAGCACTCATCGACGTCGTCGAGCACGCCGGCCCGGAAGGCGATAGCCCGGGTGTAGCCGGCAGGCATGTTCTCACCGTTGACATCGCTGGCGCCCACGCCATTCACCAGGAGTCCGATGACGGCCTTGTCAAGATCACCGGCAGTCAGGACAAGCTGTTTTCCGGAGGGGATGCTGACCGCCTGAGCCATGCTGCGCTGAGCCGCGCCGGTCAGGCACGCCGTCCGCACCGCGGCCGCCGGTGTGTCCAGCGGTAACCCCCGCTCATGCTGAATCGCCAAGACATACCTCGACGCGACGATGGACATCGCGGTGTTGTCGCCCTGCAGCATCTGTGGGTCGGTCATTCCTTTCCGGCCACCGGGCTTGCCGAGCTGCTGCAAGGCGGGCAGATCGGCGATCACGGTATTGGTCGCCGGGCAATAGGAAGCGCCCTGGGTGGGCTTTGCATCTGGGCAGTTGGCGGAGGTGAAAGACAGCGTGGGCGGCGACTTCGGAGAAAAGACAGCATTCATGATGTCGACCAACGTCCCGATGCTGTCGTTGTCGATGGCAACTTCGCCCGCATCCGTTTCACCTGAGGAGTCCTTTTGTAATGCCAACGGCTCATTTCCGCGCCGTTTTTTGATCTCGTCCATGTCGATTTTGGCGCAGGTTCCCGACCCGCTGTTGAACCCCATCTGGAACGCACTGATTCGATCGAACCCGGTGCCGTGCGCCTGATCTTCCGATTCCTCCAGTTCCGTCTCAGACATGATCGGGTCGGATATCTTGAGCATCCCGGCGATCACGTGGCTCAGTGCATCACCTGTGCTCAGCGTGAAGCGTGACGAGTGACCTTCGGCGACCCATCGCAGATAGACGCCGGCGAAACAATCCGCCTGCTGCTCCTCGACGAGAGTCGGGGTGGTGCGAGGGTTGACCAATCCCCCATTGAATTGCAGCGAGTGCCCGAATTCATGGGCAAGGATCCCAACGACAGACATATCGCCGAAATATTTCTTCGCCGCGGGAACCAACTCTCCTCGATCCCACGCGACAATGTTGCAGTTGAAGCTGTAGAAGGCATTGAGATTCTTATAGGTCTTCGACTTGCATATGATCGGGCTCCGCGGATCGGTGGAATCGTACGACATAAAAGCCGCTGACCTCCTTGAAGGGCTTTTTGGTCTCGTCTGGCCAGTTCTGCTTCCAGAATTCTTCGATGTCGTTGAGTGCCAGCAGGACCAAGTGGTCGGTGTCGCTGTTGTCGGTGTTTTTCACGGTGCCCGTCGTCTTGGGCGCATCGGATCGAGGCCCACTGGGGTCCTCGCTCACGGGCAGCCCGGCCACCCGGGCCGGATCGTAGAGCCCCGACACGGCCCGTCCGTTCACCATGCTCGTCTTGCCGCTCGACGTGGCGCAGCCGGTCAACGTCAGCGCCGCGCACCCGACGATGACGAGCGCCTTGACCAACCCGGTGGGTTTCACTTGCCACCCGCTAGTTGCGGTAGCCCGACCTCGTAGGTCCCGGCATCGTCCACAAATGTCACCGTCAGCTGGTGCGGTTTGCCTCGAACGGTGAGGTCACAGGAAAAGCTCTGTCCCTTCTTCGCCGTCGGGTCCTGGCCGTTGTTGCACTTGACGTCTTTGATGTCGTCGGAGTTGTAGCCGGTGGTCCGGTCCCCCAGAATTTCTTGCACTTCGGTTTGCACACCAGCGACGGCGACTTTCTTGATGTCCTGGTTCACGGTCTTGGCGATCACTACTATCGCGATCGCTCCGACGATTATCACTGCGATCAGTGCGCCGAAGATGATCAAGGGTTTGTTCTTGGAGCCGCTAGTCTTCGGTTTGCTGGGCAGTGCAGGCGGCGGACTGGGCTGACCGAATTGTCCCGGCGGCTGACCCCACTGCCCCGGTGGTTGAACCCGCTGCGCCGGCGCCGGACCCGGCTGCGGCGGCAACTGAGCCCACTGGGTGGGCTGCTGACTCAACGGGATACCGGCCTGCTGAGGAGTTCCGGGTCGTTGCCTCGGGTCCGGCCGTTGCGGCCAAGGAGGCTGGTTGAAATCACGGGGTGTGCTCAAAGGATCCCCCCATGGTCGACCGACGAATAGCGGGCTTCGCCGGTCTGCGCGGCAGGCAACGGACGACATTCAGGCTAAGTCATTCGCGCCTGGCAGATGCGGAAAGTCCGCAAAACCACCCGACGACTCAGGCCAGCGGATTAACCCCGTTGAGCAGCACCCATACCGCGATCCCGGCGGCGATGCCGGTCAGCAGCGCCACAAAAGACCCGATGAACGGCCGGCTGGCCCAGCCGCGGCCCGCGTCGAGGCCGTAACGGCCGGGACCGGCCAGGATGACGGCGACGGCCATGACGATCAGGCTGATCTGGTACTCGTGCCCGTCGGGCAGGAAGTAGGCGAAGGTGTGCGAGCGCGGCCGCGCCGAGGCAGACGCGAGCAGACCGTTGATCAGAAATGCCAGCGCGCCGGCGGCCGCGATCGGGGTGAACAACCCCAGCACCAGCAGCACGCCTGCGACGATCTCGCCGCCGGCACTCACGTAGGCCAGGATGTCGGCGTGCTGGAAGCCGACGTCGGACAGCGAGTTCTTGAATCCGTGCAGGCCGGACCCGCCCCACCAGCCGAACAGCTTCTGCAGCCCGTGCGCGATCAGCACCGCGCCGAGTCCCACCCGCAGTACCAGCAGACCGGCATTCTGGGTGCCGCGCCGCCCGACGGCGCGCAGCCGCTCGTCTTCCTCGTCGATGTCGACCGCTGCGGTAGCTGCCGGTATCTGCCGGCTGGTCGGCGGCGGTTGCACATACGGCAGCGGCTCCTGCGCGTCCATCAGGTTGTAGGACGAGCTGCCGGTGTTGGCCTCGTACGGCGGGATGATGGTGGTGGTTCCGGTGTGGGAGAAGCTGCTGGAGTACCCGGCGGGGGTCAAGTCGTCTTCGGGGTCGACCAGGCTTGCCGAGGCGGGGCGTCCTGGGGTCGGCCCGGCAAGTTCGTCCGGCCGCTGCCACGGGGATTCATTCGAACTGGTCACTCGTGTCAGGGTAAGGGCAATTGCAGCTAGATCTGGGATTTGAGCGGCGCTTTGGCCTGTTAAATCCGCAGTTCGCCCGCGTCCCGGGCTCACAAAGCCCATCTCGGCTACCGCCGACTGCCGCCGTAGCCGCCGCGAGGCTGGTAGCGCCCGTCGAGCTGCCGGCGTGGCGTTGAACGACCGGCGTACTCGGCGGCAGGTGGCGGCCCTGTCCGCCGATTCCGTAGCCTGTCGGTCATGCGGATAAGGCGGTCGGTTCGGTGCGTGCTGGCTGCGCTGTGTGCGGCGGTGCTGTTGTCGAGCGGCTGCGCACGGTTCAACGACGCCCAGTCGCAGCCGTTCACGACCAATCCGGAACTCAAGCCTCAGCCCAGCTCAACGCCTCCCCCGCCGCCGCCGTTGCCGCCCACGCCCTTCCCGAAGGCCTGCCCGGCACCCGGGGTGATGCAGGGCTGCCTGGAAACCACCAGCGGTCTGATCATGGGTGTCGACAGCAAGACCGCACTGGTCGCCGAGCGCACCACCGGCGCCGTCAAGGAAATCTCCGTCAGCGCCGAACCCAAGGTGAAGATGGTCATCCCGGTCGACCCGTCGGGAGACGGCGGCCTGATGGACATCGTGCTGTCGCCCACCTTCTCCCAGGACCGGCTGATGTACGCCTACGTCAGCACGCCCACCGACAACCGCGTGATCCGCATCGCCGAAGGTGACGTCCCCAAAGACATCCTGACCGGAATCCCCAAAGGCGCCACCGGCAATACCGGCGCATTGATCTTCACCACCCCCACCACGCTGGTGGTGCTGACCGGCGACGCCGGTAACCCCGCGCTGGCTGCCGACCCTAAGTCGCTGGCCGGCAAGGTGCTGCGGATCGAACAGCCCACCACCCTCGGCCAGGCGCCCCCGACGACGGCGTTGTCCGGGATCGGCTCGGGTGGGGGCCTGTGCATCGACCCCGTCGACGGCTCGCTGTACGTCGCCGACCGCACTCCGGGCGCCGACCGGTTGCAGCGCATCACCAAGAAGTCCGAGGTCTCCACGGTGTGGACCTGGCCGGATAAGCCCGGCGTGGCCGGTTGCGCGGCCATGGACGGCACGGTCCTGGTCAACCTCATCAACACCAAGCTGACGGTGGCGGTGCGGCTCGCGCCGAAAACCGGCGCGGTCACCGGTGAGCCCGACGTGGTGCGCAAGGACACCCATGCTCACGCGTGGGCGCTGCGGATGTCACCGGACGGCAACGTCTGGGGTGCGACGGTGAACAAGACCGCGGGCGACGCCGAGAAGCTCGACGACGTGGTGTTCCCGTTGTTCCCGCAGGGTGGCGGCTTCCCGCGCAACAACGACGACAAGATGTAAGCGGGCCTCCTCCCACGCCTTCCTCCCCTGGCGAGCAGACCTCAAAAGGGCACGTCGAGGGTGAACCTCATGCCGTACTTGGGTTTCGCCTGGGTCCGTTCACCGGTGTACAACCGCTGCGGCGCTTCCTGCCCGAGGTCGTACTCCTCTTCGAGATCGGAGAGGTAGAGCAGTTCATCGGCGTTTTCGGGGGCCCAGGCGGCGACCGGCTCCAGCAGGTAGGCCACATGGTCGGCGACGGGGCTTCGGCTCACCGTCCTGCCGACGAACCAGGCGGCGGCGTCGTCCAGGATCGGCATCCCCACGGGACCGGCGCGCCAGGAGCAGTGCGCGAATGCGTCGTCTGGCTGTTTGCCGAACAGTTCGGCCAGCTTGTCCTGGCTGCGCGGCAGGACGTGGACCGCCACGTACTCGGACCGGCTGCCCACCTCGTGGGCGCCGCTGCCGGAAGGCAGACCGACCATGAAACTTGGGGGCTGCACGCTGGTTTGAGTGCCGAAGGCGACCAGGCAACCCGACGGAATACCGTCGGCCTGGGTGGTCACCACGAACACCGGAGAGTCCAGCATCGCCATCAGGTCGTCGAACGGTTCACCGATCACTCCACCATGATGGGTCTGCCGGACCGATTGCGGGACTCTTTCCGGCCCTTTTCCTACGGAAGTCCTACCCGATTCCGTTACGCGCCGTGACCAGGATCCATATCCATGACGTCCGCGAAGCGGATCAATTCGCCATTCCCCTCGGCGAACCACGCGTCGACGGGCTGCAGTACATAGCCGACGTGATCGCCCAGATCGATCCGATCCAGCGTCTCACCCACCATCCAAGCCAGCGCATCGTCGAGTATCGGCATGCCCGCCGGGCCGCTGTGCCACGCGCAGCGATCGAACTTGTCGATCTCGTCTTCGGTTTCGCCACCGAACAATTCGGCCAGGGCGGTGTCGCGCCGCGAGAGTACTTGCACCGCAAGGTGATTCGATCTGCTCGCGACGCCGAAAGTGTGGTTGGCGCGGGACAGCCCGACCAGAAACCTCGGCGGGTTGATGCTTGCCTGGGTGGCGAAGCCGACGAGGCAACCCGCCTGATGACCCTGTGCCTCAGTGGTCACCACGAGCATCGCGGCGTTCATCATCCTGGTCAGTCGGTCCAGCCAGTCGACGCTCACGCCACCATGATGAACCAGAGAGGCGCATACTCGAACTAGGTGTGGCATGCCGGACGACGAATTGTGGCAAAGCGGTCCATCAACGTTATGGGTGATGGCCGGGGCACAAGCCGCTCCCGGCCCCGCGACTCGTCGAGTCGATCGGGTCGCCACGCCACTTCCAATGGTGGTGACTGCAGCCGGCTTGGTCTCCGCCGTCCGGCTTGGACCTGACGCGGTGCGTCGTGCCGAACCGCAGGTCGCGCAGTGGGACGCCATACGCACCCACTACCCGGAAGTCGCCGAGTGGATCGACCGCGATGCTGCAGATGAACACCCCGCGGTGCCGGCGACGGACTTCGCCCCCGCCGCCCGGATGAGTCGCGCCGGCGTCGTCGACTTCCTCGCTCTGCTGGACAGCAGCGACGACGTCGACCGGTGGTTGTCGGGCAAGCCCGACTACTGGGTCACGACCGGAGAGTCCGTTGCCACCGCCACGACTGCGGTCGCCGAGTTTCGGCGCGACTACCAACAAGCGGCCTCGATCGGCCCGATCACCATCTACCGCCGCTGCGCACCCGCCGACACGCGTTAGGCCTGGCCGCAGGCCGCCAGTACCAGCTCGCGTACCCGCGCCGCGTCGGCCTGCCCGCGGGTGGCCTTCATCACCGCACCCACGATCGCGCCCGCGGCGGCCACCTTGCCGGCCCTGATCTTCTCTGCCACATCAGGATTGGCGGCCAGCGCCTCGTCGACCGCGGCCTGGGTGAGCGAATCGTCGCGCACCAGCGCCAACCCGCGCGCCGTCATCACCGCTTCCGGCTCACCCTCTCCGGCCAGCACGCCTTCCACGACCTCGCGCGCCAGCTTGTTGGACAGCTTGCCCTGCTCCACCAGGGCGATCACGTCGGCGACCTGAGCCGGGGTGATGGCCAGTTCGTCCAGTCCGATGCCGGCCTCGTTGGCCTTCTGCAGCAGGAAGTTCCCCCACCAGGAACGCGCCTCTTTGCTGGCCGCTCCGTGCTTGACGGTCTCGGCGATCAATTCGACCGCGCCGGCGTTGACGAGGTCGCGCATCACCTCGTCGGAGAAACCCCATTCGTCCTGAATCCGCTTGCGGCTCAACCACGGGAGCTCGGGAATGCTCTCGCGCAGCCGCTCGACCAGCTCGCGGCTTGGCGCGACGGGTTCAAGGTCGGGCTCGGGGAAATACCGGTAGTCCTGGGCGGTCTCCTTGGCCCGGCCCGGGCTGGTGTAGCCGGCCTCGTGGAAGTGTCTGGTCTCCTGCGTGATCTGGCCACCAGCCAGCAAAACAGCTGCCTGCCTTTGCATTTCGTAACGGACCGCGACCTCCACGCTTTTGAGCGAGTTGACGTTCTTGGTCTCGGTCCGGGTGCCGAACTCGGTGGTCCCTTTGGGCATGAGCGATACGTTGGCGTCGCAGCGCATCGAGCCCTGGTCCATCCGGACGTCGGATACGTCGAGCCCGCGCAACAGGTCTCGCAGCGCGGTCACGTAGGCCCGGGCGATCTGCGGGGCGCGCTCTCCGGCGCCCACGATGGGCTTGGTGACGATCTCGATCAGGGGCACCCCGGCCCGGTTGTAGTCGATCAGCGACGTCGTGGCGCCGTGGATACGGCCCGTCTCGCTGCCGATGTGGGTGAGCTTGCCGGTGTCCTCCTCCATGTGGGCGCGCTCGATCTCCACGCGCCAGGTGGTGCCGTCCTCCAACGGCGCCTCGAGGTAGCCGTTGATGGCGATCGGCTCGTCGTATTGGGAGATCTGATAGTTCTTCGGCATGTCCGGGTAGAAGTAGTTCTTCCGGGCGAACCGGCACCATTCCACGATCTCGCAGTTCAGCGCCAGGCCGATCCGAATCGCCGACTCGACCGCGACCCGGTTGAGCACCGGCAGCGAACCCGGTAAACCCAGGCAAACCGGGCACACCTGGGTGTTGGGCTCGGCGCCGAACGTGGTGGAGCAGCCGCAGAACATCTTGGTGGCGGTGGACAGCTCAACATGGACTTCGAGGCCGAGCACCGGATCGAAACGTTCCATGACCTCGTCGTATTCGAGCAGGTCAACCCCAGCAACCGTCATAGCAGTCGATCCTAGTGGTGATCGCGAGCGCGGCGGAGCCGGGCGAAGCGGGTCACCATCATCAGGGTCGCGCTGATCGCGAGCGCGGCGGAGCCGGGCGAAGCGGGTCACCATCATCAAGGGTCGCGCTGATCGCGAGCGCGGCGGAGCCGGGCGAAGCGGGTCACCATCATCAAGGGTCGCGCTGATCGCGAGCGCGGCGGAGCCGGGCGAAGCGGGTCACCATCATCAAGGGTCGCGCTGATCGCGAGCGCGGCGGAGCCGGGCGAAGCGGGTCACCATCGGGCGATGGTGACCCACGGAGCGGGTCCAGGACGTCGGCCGCCGGTTGGGGAAGGTCCGGGCCAAGGCAGCCGCCATCTCCAGATAGGAGCGCCTGCTCTCCTTGCTCAACAGATCCAGCCCGATCTCTTTGCCCTGATGCACGTGCCGGTCGAACGGCAGCACCACCGTGGCCGCCACCAGCCCCGACAAGTCCTCGAGTTCCTTGGCGGCCAGAGTGCTGAGCTTGGTCCGCTCGACATGGTTCACGGCGAGCACCGTCGATTCGAGCAGCCGCCGATATCCGTTCTGGCGCAACCACTCCAGCGTGGTATGGGTCTTCTGGATCGCGTCGATAGACGTACTGGTGACGACGACGAGGGCCCGAGTCTCCGGCAGCACCGCTTGCATCACGCCGGATTTGAGGGTCTTGGGGCAGTCCACCAGCACCAGCGAGTAATGGTTGCGCAGTATCGAGAACGCCTTGACGAAATCCTCGCGGGTGGGAATCCAGTGGCTGCTGGCGTAATCGGGAGGGCCCAGCGCCTCCAGCCCCGAACTGTTCATATAGGTGTGCGCCCGCACATCGTCGTAGCGCGTGACGTGATCGTCCAGGAGCAGGTCGGCCAAGCTCAGGTTGTTCCGACGACCGTGCCGGTCGGCGAGGTCACCGGCGTCGATGTCGACGGCGATGACGCGGTCGGAGCGCAGACTGGCGAATGTCGAGCCGAGCGCCTCGACCACAGCGGTCTTGCCGACCCCGCCTTTGAGATTGAGAACAGCAATGGAATACGCCCCGCCCACCGGAGTGCGGATCTGCTCCCGCAGAGCGTTTTCATGTGCCGGCTTCGTGACCCGGCCCCAGGTCGAGCCCCGTCATAGCGATGGACCAGTTCCCGCCAGTTGCGACGGACCGGCGCCTCGGGTTCTATCGCGTCCAGCGCCGTCCCGCCCGGGATGCGCTCGCGGCGCACCGGCTGGGCGACACTGATCGACCGGGTTGGACGCAGTCGGCGGATCAAAGCGGGCTGGCCGACGCTGTTGTTGGAAGCGGAAGTGTCCGCGGAGCGGCTGGGGAACCGTGGCGGCCCCGCTTTCGTCGCTCGACCCGCCAGGTCGATCCGGACTACTTTGCGTCCGGGCCGGTGAAACGGGCCGATCAAGGACTCCGCGATACGGACCGCGGTTGTTCATGCTTGACGTATAGCCGATTCTCAGAAACGAAAAACCTGCCAACCGGTGAAGCCTGGGCTACCGGTTGACCAACAACATCAGCCGAAGAACGCGGCGGCGTCGTCGTAGCGGCTCTCCGGCACCAGCTTGAGTTGGCGTACGGCGTCGGCCAGCGGCACCCGGCCGATGTCCTGACCGCGCAGCGACACCATCTGGCCATACTCGCCGGCGTGCGCCGCGTCGGCGGCGTTGACCCCGAACCGGGTGGCCAGCACCCGGTCGTAGGCCGTCGGGGAACCGCCGCGCTGGACGTGGCCCAGTACCGTCACCCGGACGTCCTTATTGATGCGCTTCTCCACCTCGGCGCCCAGCTGCGCGGCCACACCGGTGAACTTCTCGTGGCCGAACTCGTCGATCCCGCCTTCGCGCAACGCGATCGAGCCCGCAACGGGCTTGGCCCCTTCGGCGACCACGCAGATGAAGTGTGAATCGCCGCGCTGGAAGCGACGTTTGACCAGCCGACACACTTCCTCGACGTCGAAGGGCTGCTCGGGGATCAGCGTCATGTGCGCACCGGAGGCCAGGCCCGCATTGAGCGCGATCCATCCGGCATGGCGGCCCATCACTTCGACCAGCATCACCCGCTGGTGCGACTCTGCGGTGCTGTGTAAGCGGTCGATGGCGTCGGTGGCCACCGTCAACGCGGTGTCGTGGCCGAAAGTCACGTCTGTGCAGTCGATGTCGTTGTCGATGGTCTTCGGCACCCCGACCACCGGGACGTTCTCCTGGGAAAGCCAATGCGCGGCCGTCAGCGTGCCTTCGCCGCCGATCGGGATGAGGACGTCGATGCCGTTGTCGTCGAGGGTCTGCTTGACCTGATCCAGCCCGGCCCGCAGCTTGTCGGGGTTGACGCGGGCGGTCCCGAGCATCGTTCCGCCCTTGGCCAGCAGCCGGTCGTTGCGATCGTCATTTGCGAGTTGCATGCGCCGGTTCTCCAGCAACCCGCGCCACCCGTCCTGGAATCCGACCACGGACGAGCCGTAACGGGCGTCGCAGGTGCGCACTACCGCGCGAATGACAGCGTTGAGGCCTGGACAGTCGCCGCCGCCCGTGAGAACTCCGATCCGCATGCCCTTATCTTGCCCTGAGGCCTGGTAGATGGCGCGAGCAGACGCAAAATCGCACGCGCGAGGCCCGCGCAGTGCGACTTTGCGTCTGCGCGCCGGGGGTCAGATCGCCGTCGGTAACACGCCGCGGGCGGCCTCATAGGCGGCACCCACCCGATAGAGGCGATCGTCGGCCAGCGCGGGGGCCATGATCTGCAGACCCACCGGCAACCCGTCGTCCGGGGACAGTCCCGCCGGGACTGACATGCCGCAATGGCCGGCGAGGTTCAGCGGGAGCGTGCACAGGTCGAACAGGTACATGGCCAGCGGATCGTCGACCTTCTCCCCTAACCGGAATGCGGTGGTCGGGGTCGCGGGGGACACCAGCACGTCGACGGATTTGTAAGCCTCGTCGAGATCGCGGGCGATCAGGGTGCGTACCTTCTGCGCCTGGTTGTAGTAGGCGTCGTAGTAGCCGGCGGACAAGGCGTAGGTGCCGATCATGATGCGCCGTTTGACCTCCGGCCCGAAGCCGGCCGCCCGGGTCATCGCCATCACCTCTTCGGCGCTGTGGGTACCGTCGTCGCCGACCCGCAGGCCGTAGCGCATCGCGTCGAACCGGGCCAGGTTGCTCGACACCTCCGACGGCAGGATCAGGTAGTAGGCGGGCAGTGAGTAGTCGAAGTGCGGACAGTCGACCTCGCTGACCTGCGCGCCCAATGCCTTGAGCTGCTCGACGGCGGCTTCGAACGAAGCCAACACCCCCGGCTGGTAGCCCTCGCCGGTGTGCAGCTGACGCACCACCCCCACTCGCACGCCCGCCAGGTCGCCGCCCGCACCTGCTTTGGCCGCACCGACGACGTCGGGCAGCTGCGCGTCGATCGAGGTGGAGTCGCGGGGATCATGGCCGGCGATCACCTGATGCAGCAGCGCGGTGTCCAGGACGGTGCGCGCACACGGTCCGCCCTGGTCCAGCGACGACGCGCAGGCGATCAGCCCGTAACGGGAGACGGTGCCGTAGGTGGGTTTGACACCGACGGTGGCGGTCAGCGCGGCCGGCTGCCGGATCGAGCCTCCGGTGTCGGACCCGATCGCAAGAGGCGCCTGAAACGCGGCCAGGGCAGCCGCGCTGCCGCCGCCAGAGCCGCCGGGAACGCGCCCGACGTCCCAGGGGTTGCGGGTCGGGCCGAACGCGGAGTTCTCCGTCGACGAGCCCATCGCGAACTCGTCCATATTGGTCTTACCCAGAATCGGAATACCCGCTGCCCGCAGCCGCCCGGTCACCGTGGCGTCATAGGGCGACTGCCAGCCCTCCAGGATCTTGGAGCCGCAGGTCGTCGGCATGTCGGCCGTGGTGAACACGTCTTTGAGCGCCAGCGGCACTCCGGCCAGGGCCGACGGGAGCTGCTCACCGGCGGCCACCGCTTCGTCGACGACGGCCGCGGCCGCCAGCGCCTGATCGGCGGCCACATGCAGGAATGCGCCGTAACGGTCGTCGGTCGCCTCGATCTGGTCCAGGCAGGCCTGGGTGACTTCGACCGACGACAGCTCTTTGGCGGCGATTTTGGCGGCCAGGGTGGCAGCGTCGAGCCGGATGATGTCCGTCACTGGCTCTCCCCCAGGATCTGCGGGACGGCGAACCGGCCGTCGACCGTCTCCGGCGCCGCGGCGAGCGCCTGCTGCTGGGTCAGGCAGGGCTGCGTCTCGTCCGGGCGCGTGACGTTTACGTCTTTGAGCGGATTGTCGGTGGCCTCGACGCCGGTCACGTCGACGGCCTGAATCTGGCTGACGTGGCTCAAGATGGCGTCGAGCTGGCCGGCAAAGCTGTCCAGCTCGGTCTCGGTCAATGCGAGACGGGCCAGCCGGGCCAGGTGGGCCACCTCGTCGCGGGAGATCTGGGACACGAGCGAAAAGCCTAACCCGCCGCAGGCCCGACGCGTTCGTCGCGTTCGTCGCAGCGGAGCCCCGGCACCGGCCGAAATGCCACCCGCGCGTCCCTGTGCAACAGTGTTGGCCGTGCCTTCGTATCTGTTGCGCATCGAGTTGGTCGACCGACCAGGCAGTCTGGGGTCGCTCGCGGTCGTGCTCGGCTCGGTGGGGGCCGACATCCTGTCGTTGGATGTGGTGGAGCGCAGTTCTGGTTACGCGATCGACGACCTGGTGATCGAACTGGCCCCGGGAGCGATGCCGGACGCGCTGATCACCGCTGCGGAATCCCTACCCGGGGTCCGAGTGGACAGCGTGCGTCCGCACACCGGGCTGCTCGAGGCACACCGCGAACTGGAACTGCTCGACCGCGTCTCCGCCGCCGGCGACAACGGGTCCAGGCTGCAGGTGCTGGTGGACCAAGCGCCCAAAATCCTGCGGGTGAGCTGGTGCACCGTGCTGCGCGACGTGCAGGGCCAGGTACAACGGCTCGCCGGCAGTGCCGGCGCACCGGAAACGCGAGCCGATTCGGCGCCCTGGTTACCGATCGAGTGCGCCTCGACGCTGGACGGCAGCGCCGAATGGGTTCCGCAGGCCTGGCGCGATATGGACACCACCATGGTCGCGGCCCCGCTGGGCGACTCGCACACCGCGGTGGTGCTGGGCCGACCCGGTCCGGAATTCCGGCCGTCGGAAGTGGCCCGCCTCGGCTACCTGGCCGGGATAGTCGCCACCATGCTGCGCTGAATTCCGCGCGGCCCGGCTGGTGCCCACGCCCCGCGCGGATTCGCAATCAGCCCACGTAGCGAATTCCCCGCGTTATATTGGCAATGCCACCGGCCAGTGCGAACGCGTTGCCGGGGTCCGCACCGGACCGCTTTCAGCAAACCAGCTCGATACCCAGCAGATGCAAAGCCACACTCCCCCAACCAGTTTGCACGCCATCATCACGACGGTGGCCACCAAGCTGCTGGGCGCCACCAGCAAGACCGCCGCGGCGATCAGCACGGAGGTCCTGGCTGAGCTGGTGCGTTACCTCGACGTCGACTTCAGTTTTCTGCGACACAACGACCACAGCGTCCGCGCCACGGTGCTGGTGGCCGAATGGCCCCCGCGGCCGGACATACCCGAGCCGGACCCGTTGCACACCATCTATTTCGCCGATGCCGACCCGGTGTTCGCGCTCACCGAAAACGCCAAAGAACCAGTTATTTTGCGCCCTGAATCCCAGGACGCGAAATACCAGGACACCATCGCGGCAGCGGCCGGCAGTCCCGCCGTCTCCCTGGCCTCGGTCCCGCTCCTGTCCGGCGACGTCACCACCGGAACGCTCGGTTTCCTGAAATTCGGCGACCGGCACTGGAGCGACGACGAGATCAACGCGCTGACCGTGGTGGCCACGATGTTCGCCCAGGTGCAGGCCCGGATCGGCATCGAGGATCTGTTGAGCTACCAAGCCGGCCACGACGATCTGACCGCCCTGCCGAACCGGCGCGCCTTGGTGAACCACCTCGACGAGCGCCTCGCCGCAGACCGACCCGGCCCGGTGACGCTGTTGGTCTTCAACCTCGACCGCCTCAAGGCCATCAATGACTATCTCGGGCACGAGGCCGGTGACGAGTTCATTCGCGATTTCGCCACCGAAACCAGCGCAGCGATGAACGGGCAGGGCCTGATCGCCCGAACCGGTGGTGCCGAGTTCGTCGTAGTGCCGGCGGCGGCCATGGACCTCGCCGATGCGAGGCGGCTGGCCGAAAATCTCAGTTCGCGGCTGACGGATCACGTGACCATCGGAGGTGAAGTTCTCAACCGCACGGTGAGCGTCGGCGTTGCGACCGGCACGCCCGGTACGGATTCCAGCCTGGACCTGCTTCGGCACGCCGATGATGCGCTGCAGTGCACCAAAGGCAATGATGCACAAAGAATCGGCGTCATCTCCGCCGACGTGATCAATCGGCGCAAGGTTCGTGCCGACATCGAGCTTCACCTTCCGGGCGCCATTGAAACCGGTGCGCTGACCGTCCTCTACCTACCGGAAATTGACATGCTGACCGGCAAGATCCTGGCGGTCGAAGCGTTGGCACGGTGGCAGCACCCCACCCGAGGGCTCTTGCTGCCCGACTTGTTCATCCCGGTCGCCGAATCCCTGAATCTGGCCGGAGAACTCGGCAAGTGGGTGCTCAACGCCGCATGCGCCGATCTGTCACAGTGGCGGTCCGATGGCGTTGGTCTGGACACCATGCTGCGCGTCAACGTCTCCCCGGCCCAGTTGGTGGCCCACGATTTGGTGAACACCGTGAGCAGAACGATCGGCAAGTTCGGCCTCACCGGCATGGCGCTAGGGCTGGAAATCACCGAAAGCATGCTCATCAGAGATGTGGCGAGCACCCGGGCCACCCTGAGCGCACTCACTGACCTCGGGATAGATATCGCCATCGACGACTTCGGCACCGGGTTCAGCGGAATGGGACTGCTGAGGACCTTGCCGGTGAGCACCCTGAAGATCGACCGCGGGTTCGTGCATGATCTGGACGTCAGCGCCGACGATCTGGCCATCGTACGGGCGGTCATGGGACTGGCCGAGGCGCTCGGTCTGAATGTGGTCGCCGAGGGCGTCGAAACTGAAGACGCGGCCCGAATCCTGCTGAAGGAGGGATGCGTGCGGGCCCAAGGATTTCTGTTCTGCCGGCCGCTGACCGCACCGGCAACCCAACAGCTGCTCACCGCGGGGTCCGTCCAGACCGGCCTGTAACACGTTAGCGCGCTTGCGATTTCACCACGGGATCATCATCCTCCCACAACAGCAGCTGCCGGACCGCGGGACGGGACCCATAGGGCTGCAGCATCTGGCTGGCTGGACGTGGACGCACGCGTTGCGGCCACCAGAACCAGCGCCCCAACAACGCCGCAATGGACGGTGTCATGAACGACCGCACGATCAGCGTGTCGAACAACAGGCCCAGCCCGATGGTCGTCCCGATCTGACCGAGCACCTGAAAACCGCTGAACAGGAACGCGCACATGGTGACGGCGAAAACGAGGCCCGCCGAAGTGACCACGGAACCGGATCCGGCCATCGCCCGGATGATTCCGGTGTTGAGCCCGGCGCCGATCTCTTCACGGAAGCGGGAGATCAACAGCAGGTTGTAGTCCGAACCGACGGCCAGCAGCAGGATCACGGCCAGCGCCAGCACCACCCAGTACAGCTTGATCCCGAACATGTACTGCCACACCAACACTGACAAACCGAATGACGCGCCGAGCGACAGCGCCACCGTGCCGACGATGACCAGCGCGGCCACCAGACTGCGGGTCAGCATCATCATGATCAACAGGATCAGGCTCAGTGCAGCGATTCCGGCGATCATCAGGTCGTACTTGGCGCCGTCCTGGATGTCCTTGTAGGTGGCCGCGGTGCCGCCGAGATAGAACTTCGCCTCGGCCATGGGCGTGCCCTTGACGGCTTCGTGCGCGGCTTTTCTGATCGGCTCGATGTGGGAAATGCCCTCCGGGGTGGCCGGGTCGCCTTCGTGCGTGATGATCATCCGGGCGGCCTTGCCGTCGGGTGAGAGGAAGAGCTTGAGCCCGCGTTTGAAGTCGGGGTTGTTGAAGACTTCCGGTGGCAGGTAGAAGGTGTCGTCATTCTTGGCGGTGTCGAAGGCGCGGCCCAGCGCCGTTGAGTTCTCGATAGCGGCGGCGGTCTGAGCGTAGATGCCGGACAGGGTGGCGTAGTTGGCCATCGTCAGGTCGCGGTTGGTTTCCTGGCTGGAGATCTGTTGCGGTATCAGGGCCACCAGTTTGGGCTGCAGCGCGTCGAGTTTGTCCAGCGTGGACGTGAGGTCTTCGAATCTCGCGCTGAGTTGGTCGATCCCGTCGAGCGCGTCGAGCACCGACCTGATCGCGTAACAGGCGGGAATGTCGAAACAGTGCTTTTCCCAATAGAAGTAGCTGCGCAGCGGCCGGAAGAAGTCGTCGAAGTTCGCGATCTTGTCCCGCAAATCATTGATGGTGGCGATGGTGTCGCGGAAGCTTTGGGCTTCGCTGTGAGTCGTGGCGGCGAGTTCCTGCTGCAGGGTGTACTGCCGCCGCAGGATGTCGATGGAATTGGACAGCTCACCGGCCTGCTTGAGGATGTCGTCCGCTCGATCCCTTTGATACCTGAGGTTTTCGGTCTGGTTGGCGCTTTGCGCGCTGATCTGGAACGCGAGTGAGGTGTGGTTGAGCGGCGTACCCAGCGGCCTGGTGATGGACTGCACCTGCGCGACGCCGGGCTGGTGGAACACCGCCTTGGCCACCCGATCCAGGATCAGCATGTCGGCCGGGTTGCGCATGTCGTGATCTGTTTCGAGCATCAGCAGTTCGGGTTCCAGGCGGGCTCGGGAGAAATGCCGCTCGGCAGCCGCGTAGCCGACGTTGGCCGGGGCGCTCGCGGGCATGTACGGCCGGGTGTCGTAGCTCGTCTTGTATCCCGGCAGGGTGAGCAGGCCGATGAAGGCGAGCGCGCACGCGACGGTCAGGACCGGGCCGGGCCAGCGGACGATGGCCGTGCCGATCCGTCGCCAACCACGGGTTCGCATGGCGCGTTTGGGTTCGAAGATGCCCACCAGGGCGCCCAGGGTCAGTACGGCCGGCGCCAGGGTGAGCGCGGCTACCAGCGCGACGAGAATGCCCAACGCGGCCGGAATACCCAGACTCTGGAAATACGGCAGCCGGGTGAAGCTCAGGCAGAACACGGCGCCGGCAACCGTCAGGCCCGAGCCCAGAACGATGTGGGCGGTACCGCGAAACATGGTGTAGTAGGCGGTATCTCGGTCCTCACCGGCGGTACGTGCCTCTTGGTAGCGGCCGACGAGGAAGATGGCGTAGTCCGTTCCGGCCGCGATGACCAACAGGGTGAGCAGGTTGGTCGCATACGTCGACAACCCGATGATTCCGGCGTTGCCGAGGAAGGCGACGATGCCGCGGGCGGCGGCCATCTCGATCAGCACCGTCACCAGCACCAGCAGCATGGTCAAAAACGAGCGGTAGACGAAGAGCAGCATCAACGCGATGACCCCGACGGTGATGCCGGTGACCTTCGCAGTCCCCTTACTCCCCACCTCGAATTGATCGGCGATCACCGGGGCCGCACCGGTGACGTACGCCTTGACCCCGGTAGGCGCCGGCGTGTGATCGACGATTTCCCTTACCGCACCGACGGATTCGTTGGCCAACGCCGACCCTTGGTTACCGGCGAGGTTGAGCTGCACATAGGCCGCCTTGCTGTCGGAGCTCTGCGATCCCGCCGCGGTCAGCGTGTCGCCCCAGAAGTCCTGTACATGCTCGACGTGCTTGCGGTCCTGTTCGAGCTTGTGGATCAACGTGTCGTAATAGCGGTGGGCGTCCGCGCCCAGAGGTTGATCGCCTTCCAGCACAACCATGGCCGTGGCGTCGGTGTCGAACTCCCGGAACATCTGACCGATGCGCTTGGTCGCCTGCAGCGACGGCGCGTCGGGCATGATCAGCGCCACGTTGTGGGTCTTGCCCACCTCTTCCAGTTGCGGCACCAGGGCGTTGGAGACCCCCGCCAGCACCACCCAGAACAGCAGGATCGGCACCGAAAGCCGGCGGATGGTGTGCGGAATACGCGACGGCCGCTCATTGCTCATCCGGATTTGTCCAAACAGAAGGTGTAGGCGTAGGGCGTGTCGATGGTTCGTTCGTCCTTGACGTCGCCGTTGACGGTGATCCGGCAGCCGATGGTGCTGCCGTTACCTTGCGCCACAACATTTCCCAAGACGGCCGGCTCGGTGGTGGTGATGGTGAACGACCACGGCAGGGCGGCATTGACTACCTGCTGCGGCTGGGCGTTGACGTCCAGGTAGTTGATGGTGGCCGTGGCACCCGGGGCGCCGAAGACCTCGAGAACGACATGTTTGGGATTGAACGGGACGATCTGGTTGGAGATGCCATGCCCGGTCGGCGCGCTCTTGGCGGCGTCGAACATTCCGTGCAGGCGATAGATGGCGAATCCCGCGGTGCCGATCACGACCACCGCGACCAGCGCCATCCATCCCCTCCTGAACAGGGACTTCCTCGAATTCCCTTTCACCCGTTGACCTTTCGATGATCGGGCGATGCGACCGGGCCACTGGCGCGGTCCTTGGATATGACAGTACGGTACTGGACCGTACTGCACAATAGACGCGAGCGTGCACTCGTGCAGGCCCCGTCGAAAGGCAACCTGCCACGTTCGGTCTGCTCGAGTTGTCGTCTACGGCTCTACGTCTGACTGCACGTGGGCCGCCGACGGGGACGTCGTGTCGAGGGTTCGAGTCTGGTCACGGTGGGTGAATTGTTGATAGCCGACCAGTCCGACCAGTACGGCGAACAAGGCAGCGGTAGTGATCGTGGTTCCCACGCCGAGTCCGCCAATCGCGACGGGTTTTTCCACTGCGTTTTCGACGACCGCTCCCAGGGGGCGGGTCAGCACATAGGCCGCCCAAAAAAGCACGGTGCCGGAGATCGGCGTCCAGTAATGCATGGCAAGGATCAGCAGCATCGCCGCTGACAAGACCAGGGCACTATCGCGAAAACCGAAGCCCAGGCCGTCGGACAGGAAGTCGCCGCTCGAGGTTCCCAACGTGTTGGAGATCAGTGTCGCGGTCCAGTAGAGGACCTCACCCTTGACGGTGGCGATTTGTTCCACGTTCATGGTCTGTCCGCTCACCCGCCAACCGATCAGGACGATCACGAGGAGCGTGGTCAGGACGGCAGCGCCGCGCGCGTAGCCGAGACCGAGCGTGCGGTTCATCAGGTCCGACATCGCCGTACCCACGATGCTGGTGCTGAGGATCACCGACCAAAATATGAACGGATGAAACCGGCGGGTCTTCAACTGCACCGCCAGCGTGACCACGAACAACGCGAGGAAGATGACGGTTCCGGTGGTATAGCCGAGGTTCAGCGGCGCCATCGATACCAAGTTGGATGCCGACTCGCCCAACGTGGTTGCCACGATCTTGATGGTCCAGAACAACGCGCCGACGACCGGCAACTTGCTCACCCGTAATTCGCCCACGATGCCTCCCGGTCCTCCCCACCGACGACAATAGTTCCGGGACGAGCTCGTCCCCCGCATGGCTGGATACGTCCGCGTCGTTAACTGGGTAAGGGCTTACCTTCCCCACGGCGCGCCAACGCCGGTCTTGATCAAAAGACCTTCAGACATCCCCGGGCAGTTGCCCCTCCTACGCCAGACTGAGACTCGTCCACAGGTTCTCATCATTGCCCCGCGGGGGTTTGCTGTTTGGCCAGTTCGGGTAGTGCTCAGGTCAGCATCCCTCGGCTAGGATGTTGCAGCAGTTTAGGGAACTCGTAACGGTTCTTTTGCATTCCATTTTTCTGAGTCGCTCTGATCGGCTCTCGCGGCTTTCTGAGGGGGCGTCGTGGAACCAGAAGGAACGCCGTTCGGCCGATATCGGCTGATCGAGCTGATCGGCCGCGGCGGGATGGGTGATGTTTGGCGCGCACTCGACACCGAAACCCACCGCGTGGTCGCCGTGAAAGTGCTGCCGGCCGCGCTGGCGAACGATCCGATGTTCACCCAACGATTCCGTCGGGAGGCCCTGGCCGCGGCGGGCCTGAGCGAGCCGCACGTCGTGCCGATCCACAACTTCGGTGAAATCGACGGCCGCCTCTACGTCGACATGCGCCTCATCGAGGGTCGCGACCTACAGGCCATCATCGCCCAAGGGGCTTTGGAACCCCGTGCTGCGGTGGGGATCATCGAGCAGATCGCCGCGGCGCTGACCGCCGCCCATCGGATCGGGCTGGTACACCGCGACGTCAAGCCTTCCAACATTCTGGTGGCCGAAAACGACTTCGCCTACCTGATCGATTTCGGCATCGCCCGCGTCGCCGGGGAAAGTTCGATCACGGGTACGGGCAACGTGATCGGGACCTGGGCCTACATGTCGCCGGAAAGGATAAATACCGGGCAGAACGACCCGCGCAGTGACACGTACGCCCTGGCGTGCGTGTTGCATGAGTGCTTGACGGGCAGCCAGCCGTTCCCCGGCACGAGCATCGAACAACAAATCGGAGGTCACCTGGCGATGACCCCACCCCGGCCGTCAGCTCTGCGGAGCGGATTGCCGGCTCAACTCGACGCGGTAATCGCGATCGGGATGGCGAAGAATCCCGACCAACGGTATTCGACTCCGCTCGAGATGGCGGCCGCGGCGCGTGCGGCACTCGGCGATTCCGGGCCGATGACGCGGCCCGGTCCCACCCGAGTGGCGCAGCCCGAGAATCCGCCGCGGAATTACTATCCGGCCCCGAGCGCCGGTGGGGGATTTCACACCGACCCGACCCAGCTCACGCAGCACGCGACGCCCGGGGCACGCGAGTCCGGGATACCGGGCTTCGGGCGAATCCAGCGCGCCCGGCCGTCCACCGACAGGACCCCACTGGTCTGGCGGCGGGACCCCGCCGGGTGGCGGGACAGCCCGTGGGCCACAACGGAATCGGAAGCGCAATATCATCCTGGCGTCGAGCGTTGCGGCGGTGATCGCGGTCATCGGCATCGTCGTCGCTATTGCATTGAGCGGTTCCGACAAAGGCTCGACGCCCGTCGCCGCGCTACCCAACTCCGGCCCGTTCACCGGCACCTACAAGGTGGAATACGGCCCGCAACTCGATGTCACGGGTAAGCAGATTCCGGGGGGCGAGCCGGCGGAAACCGAGGTGTGGAATCTGCGGTCGATGTGCGGGACCAAAGGGTGCGTAGCCACCGCAGCGAGAACGTCGGGGACCGCCTTCGACGAGCCGAATATGATCTTCGACCTCATCGGCAACCGCTGGTATGCCACTACCATCATCGACGCGCCGGAATCATGCAACGGCAAAGCAGAACGAGAGTGGCACTGGATCTACCTGCACGAACAGCCGAACGGCGCCCTGTCCGGCGAATGGATAGAGGACTCAATCGGCTGTTATATCAAACGCACCGCGACGTTCACGCGCACCGGCGACGCCGACATTGCCAGCGTGCCCGACCCGGCCAAGCTGCCGCCTCGCAAGTTGTCCCAGGCACTGTACCTGCACGGGATATACCACTCGAAGGTCACGGTCACCGGCCCCTCAACCAAGCCGGCAGAGGAAGGGGATTACAGCGTCGACACGATCTGCCTCCGCGACGGGGACCGATGCCTGAGCCGGTTTCTGCAGACCGACGGGAGTGGTCGCGATCAGTTGTTCATCTTTGAGAACGAAGCGTGGACGCGAAACACGGAGGAGGACATCCCATGCGCCGCCGGCGGGACAAGCCACACGAGGTTGACCGCCGTGTTCCCCATGCCCAACCCGGCCCCGGACCCTATCGTGCAGCTGACGGGCGGCGGGCTGTCGACTGTTACGGGCAGCGCGTGTGCGGGCGGTCATTATGACGAGGTCTTCACCCGGACCGGCGACGACCCGATACCGCATTAGGGGGAAAGTGCTCCAATTCGCTGGTGAGCGCATCGATTTCAGCATGTTGGCCGGATTGCGCGGCACTACCCACGCAGTGGCCGGGTCCCGCAGTTCTGTGCGGCAAGCGGAACCACAAAAACCCATTTGACGAGCGGAGATCACCAGCTGATGAATGACGTGAGCAAAGAGGCGTTGACCAAGGTACCGGCGGTCACGCTGGGCTTCTGGGTCATCAAGATCTTGGCGACAACCCTCGGTGAAACGGGCGGCGACACCGTGACGATGACGCTGAATTGGGGCTATCTGGCCGGGGTTGCGCTTTTCGGCGCCGCGCTGGTGGTACTGGTTGTCGCGCAGATCTTCGCGAAAAGTTTTCACGCCAGCCTGTATTGGGCGGCGATCGTGGCCTCAACGACCTTCGGCACGACTCTGGCGGATTTCGCGGACCGATCGCTTGGGATCGGCTACACGGGCGGATCGCTGGTGCTTCTGGCTTGTCTGTTGGCGACCCTGGGGCTCTGGCGTTGGTCGGAGGGCACGGTATCGGTGAGCACCGTTTCGACGCCGAAAGTGGAAGCGTTCTATTGGGCGACCATCACGTTTTCCCAGACGCTGGGCACCGCGCTGGGCGATTGGCTGGCAGACACCCGCGGATTCGGTTTCGAACGCGGTGCGTTGGTATTTGCAGCGGCGCTTTTAGTGGTGGTAGCCCTGTATTACTGGACCGGTCTGTCGCGAGTCGTCTTGTTCTGGGTGGCATTCATCCTGACGCGGCCGCTGGGTGCGACCGTGGGCGACTACCTTGACAAGCCAGTCGAAGAGGGCGGCCTGGAGTGGAGCCGCCCGCTGGCCACGGCGGTTATCGCGGCGATAATGGTCGCGTTGATCATCATCCTGCCGCAACGTCCCGGACGTCACCCCGAGAAACAAGATGCCGCAACGACATGAGAGTCCTGCTCGTCGAGGACGAACCGCGATTGTCGGCGACTCTGTCCAGGGGACTGAAGGCTGAAGGATTCGTCGTCGTTGCTGTCGGCACGGGCGTCGACGGCTTGCAACAGGCGACCGAGAACCCGTTCGACGTGGTCGTGCTCGACATCATGCTTCCCGGTTACAGCGGATACGAGGTGCTGCGTCGCATGCGGGCGCAGGACGTCTGGACACCGGTCTTGATGCTGACCGCCAAGGACGGGGAGTACGACCAGACCGATGCCTTCGATCTCGGCGCGGACGACTATCTGACGAAACCGTTTTCATTCAGGGTGCTGGTGGCGCGCCTGCGAGCTCTGCTACGACGCGGCGCGCCAGAGCGGCCGGTGGTGCTGACCGCCGGATCGCTGTCCTTGGATCCCGCTCGGCACTCGGTGCAACGTGGTTCGACTCCAATCACCTTGACTCCCAGGGAATACGGGCTGCTGGAATTTCTGATCCGGAACAAGGACATGGTGGTGACCAAGGCCGAGATATTGAGCAACGTGTGGGACGCACACTATGACGGTCCCGACAATGTGGTCGAGGTTTACGTGGGATATCTACGCCGCAAGATCGACGTGCCCTTCGGCACCAACACCATTGAGACCATTCGAGGTGTCGGCTACCGGTTGGTGTGCTGAGGCAACGTCACGATCATCTGGGTTCCGCCGCCGGGTCGGTCGTCGATGCTGACGGTGCCACCGTGGGCGGCGATGACCTCGGCGACGATCGCCAGGCCCAATCCGGCTCCCCCGCCGCTGCGGGAGCGGTCTGAGTCCAGACGGACGAAGCGTTCGAATACCCGGCTGCGTTCGCCTGGGGCGATGCCGGGGCCGTCGTCGCTGACGGTGAGAACGACTGTTCCATTCTGGCTGCCGACGTCGATGACGACTCGCGAGTTGGCATGGCGGACAGCATTATCCACAAGATTACGGACAACCCGGGACATGGCCGCAGGGTCCGCGGCCAGACGCGCTGGACGCACATTGGTTGCCACCGTCAGTCCGGCTTCGCGCCGGGCACGGGCGGCTTCGACCTCGGCAAGATCATCGAGGGCCACCTCCTCTTTGCGCAGCGCCAGACTGTGTTCGTCCGCGCGGGCCAACAGCAGCAGGTCCTCGACGAGCGTGCGCATCCGTTGCGCCTCGGGAAGCAGGGTGTCGATCGCCAACTCTGCGTCGAGCAGTTCGGGGTGGACCTCCGCGGCTTCCAAACCGGAGATGATGGTGGCCAATGGGCTGCGTAGTTCGTGGGAGGCGTCGGCCACGAACCGTTGTTGCGCGCAATGACCGGTTTCGATGCGCGACAGCATTTCGTTCATGGTGACCGCCAAGGCGGCGATCTCGTCGCGACTGCGGGGTACCGGCACCCGTTCGGCGAGATCGGAGGTGGAGATTTCGGCGACTCTGCTGCGAATAGCGTCAACCGAACGCAGTGAGCGCCGCACGAGCCAGTAGGTTGCAGCAGCAGCCACCCCGACCATGATCGGTGCGCTACAAGCCAATAGCAGCGCGACGGTCCGTGCAGTCACCTCGACCGCCTCACTACCCCCTCCGACAAGCACCGTGTAATCGCCGGACGCGGTGTTGACCCGTTGACCACTGACGCGCATGTCGTCGTTGGGCGACGCATCGTCGGACATGCGGCGCAAGTTGACACCAAACTCGCTGATGGGGACCAACGGCGTGTCCGGCGCGGACCCTGAGCGCTTCACCACCTTGCCGTCGGCGGTCGATGAGTTGGACTGCGACCACGCGCTGGTTGGTGTTCCACAGGGCGCCATCGAGGTCGTCGGGCGGCTTGGACTTCAGCGCCTCCGAGATAGCGCGAACTCTGCCGGCGGCGGCGTCATCGACGCCCGCCAACAACGACCGGTACAAGAAGCGTCCAATCCCGCGCCCGCCAACGCAAATGCGAACAACACGACCAACGCCGAGGCCGCGGCTGAGCGAGCGGAGATGCCCAAGTTAGGGGGCCACACCGTTCAGCCAGCTTGCATCGCCAGGACGGCCAGACGGTCGACAACCACACAGTCGATTCTGCCGTGCCGCGGGCCGGGTTCGGCTCAGCGAGCTTCTCAGCGGTTTCTCAGCGCACCCCTCATACGCTGGCGCTCCCGTGATCAACCAGGGACATCCGTCATGAGAGAGGGGCAACTAGTGAGTCTTGCACCAGACTGATGCGGCATCCCAGACGTGCGCGTGTTGAACCGGTCGCCGCCGTCGATGGTGTGCCCGGTGCCCTCGATACGCTGACCAGGCCACGATTGCGCGGCTGGATCCACTTCTACAGTGCCGTCGCAGCGTTTTTCGCCGGTGCGACCCTGGTGGTGGTGTCGTGGGCACTGGTTTCCAAGCTGGCCGGACACGCCACGCTGGCGTACGCCCTGGCAATCGTTTCGATGTTCGCCGTCAGCGCCACCTATCACCGCGTCAGCTGGCAGTCGGCCACCGCACGGACGTGGATGCGGCGACTCGACCACTCGATGATCTTCGTGCTCATCGCCGGCACCTACACGCCATTCGCCAGACTGGCCATGCCGCGCTCGACCGGGCATGTGGTGTTGGCGATCGTGTGGGGCGGCGCGCTGGCCGGCATTGCGCTGACCTTGTTCTGGCCGTCGGCCCCGCGCTGGTTGAACGTAGCGCTTTATCTGCTCCTGGGCTGGGTGGCCGTGTGGTACATGGGAATGATTCTGCACAACGCCGGGGTGGCGGCGATGGTGCTGCTGGCCGTCGGCGGCCTGCTGTACAGCATCGGCGCAGTGTTCTACGGGTTGCGCTGGCCCGATCCCTGGCCGACGACGTTCGGTTATCACGAGATCTTTCACGCGTGCACCGCGGCTGCCGCGATCTGCCAGTACATCGCCATGTGGTTCGCAGTCTTCTAAACCAACCGGCCTCTCCTCCGCGAACGCCATTGCGGCACTGTTGGTCGGATTGCATCAAATTCCGTTGTGGCGGTTGGGGGCTGATGTTCTACTGCCTGGCCGTCAGCCCCTCAACCGCCCGAGACCGGGCAGGATGAAGCCGTCCACCAGGGCTTGCACGGTACGGCTGTCAGGCGGCTGGTTCGGCAGGATGGACCGGTGAATGAGGTAGCCGGGTAACAGGTCCCACAGTTCGTCGATGATCGCGTCCTGGGCGATCTCTCCCCGATCGACGGCCTGCTGCAGAACGTACTGGATCAAGGCTTTTCGTTGATCGAGAAACTGATGTTGCATGGCATCGCCGAGGGCGGGGTGGCGGGATATTTCGACCAGCACCGCGCGGATGGTGCTGGCCTGCTGGTGCGCCTGCTCACAGATGGTCTCGCCGAGTTTCAACAGATCGCCCCGCAAGGTGCCGGTATTCGGCGGCACCGCCACCTGACAGACTCCCTCGATGAATGCCGCCAATACCAACTCGGCCTTCGACGGCCACCGGCGATACACCGTGGCCTTGCTGGCCCGGGCGGCGCTGGCCACGGCGTCCACCGTCAACCCGTCGTACCCGTGTTCCTTCAGCAGCTGCAACGTCACCGCCAGCAACTCGGCCTCTCGCGGCGACCACGGCGATGCGTCCACGGAGCGGTCCGCCGTCTGAGTCATAGCGCCCACGATAGGACCAGAACGTCACTCCTGGGGCAGTTCGGTTTCCGGCGGCCCTTCGGCCAGCAGTTTCCGGAACCCGTCCTCGTCGAGGATCGGCACGCCGAGCTCGACGGCTTTGTCGTATTTCGAGCCCGGCGAGTCGCCGACCACCACGTACGAGGTCTTCTTCGACACCGAACCGGCGGCTTTGCCGCCGCGGCTGACGATCGCTTCCTTGGCATCGTCGCGGGAAAATCCGGGCAGCGATCCGGTCACCACGATGGTCAGCCCGGCCAGGGTGCGGGGCACGCTGTCGTCGCGCTCGTCGGCCATCCGAACTCCGGTGGCGCGCCACTTGTCGACGATGTCGCGGTGCCAGTCGACGCTGAACCAGTCGGTGACCGCGGACGCGATCGTGGTTCCCACCCCTTCGACGGCGGCCAGTTGTTCGGTCGTCGCCTCCGCGATCGCATCGAGGCTGCCGAAGGCAGCGGCCAGCGCCCGCGCCGCCGTCGGCCCTACATGACGGATCGACAACGCCACCAGCACCCGCCACAGCGGAGCGGTCTTGGCTTTGTCCAGGTTGGCCAGCAATCGTTTGCCGTTCGCCGACAAGCCGCCGGCCTTGGTGCGGAACAGCTCCGTGCGCAGCAGCTCCTCTTCGGTGAGACCGAACAGGTCGCCCTCGTCCGCGATCGCCCCGGACCGCAACAGCGCGGCACCGGCCTCGTAGCCCAGCACCTCGATGTCCAGGGCGTTTCGGCTGGCCACGTGGAATACCCGCTCACGCAACTGCGCCGGGCAGCGCCGTGAGTTGGGGCAACGGATGTCGGCGTCGCCTTCCTTCTCGGGCGCGAGTGTGGTGCCGCACTCGGGACATGTTGTGGGCATGACGAATTCGTGTTCGGAGCCGTCGCGCAGGTCGACCACGGGCCCCAGCACCTCGGGGATCACGTCGCCGGCCTTGCGGATCACTACCGTGTCGCCGATCAGCACGCCTTTTCGCTTGACCTCCGAGGCGTTGTGCAGCGTGGCCTGTCCTACCGTCGAGCCGGCCACGGTGACCGGCGTCATGAAGGCGAACGGAGTGACTCGCCCGGTGCGGCCGACGTTGACCCGGATGTCGAGCAGCTTCGTCTGGGCTTCTTCCGGCGGGTACTTGTAGGCGATCGCCCACCGCGGGGCGCGCGACGTGGAACCCAGCCGGCGCTGCAATGCCGTCTCGTCGACCTTGATGACCACGCCGTCGATCTCGTGGTCCACCTCATGACGATGCTCGCCCCAGTACTCGATGCGTTCCTGGACGGATGCCAGCCCGTTGACCAGAGTCGTGTGCTCGGAGACCGGCAGTCCCCAGTCTTTCAGCGCCAGATACGCAGCGTGCTGGGTGACCGGGCGGAAACCTTCGGTGTGCCCCAGCCCGTGGCAGATCATCCGCAGCCTGCGGCGGGCGGTGACGGCCGGGTCCTTCTGGCGCAGCGAGCCCGCGGCGCTGTTGCGCGGATTGGCGAACGGCGCCTTGCCCTCGTCGACGAGGCTCGCGTTGAGCGCCGCGAAATCGGCGACCCGGAAGAACACCTCGCCGCGCACCTCGAGCACCTCGGGCACCGGGTATTCGCCGCTGGCGGTCAGCCGCAGCGGCACGTCGTCGATGGTGCGCGCGTTCAAGGTGACGTCCTCGCCGGTGCGGCCGTCGCCCCGGGTGGCCGCCCGGGTCAGCCGTGCCGTCGTGGTACACCAACGACAACGCGACGCCGTCGATCTTGAGCTCGCACAGGTAATGCGCATCGATCACCGACCTCGGCGTGGACCCTGGCCGCCCAGGCGCCCAGTTCCTCGGCGCTGAACGCGTTGTCGAGGCTGAGCATCCGCTCGAGGTGATCGGCTGCCTCGAAGTCCGTCGCGAAGCCGGCCCCCCGACCAGCTGGGTGGGCGAATCAGGCGTGCGCAGCTCGGGGTACTCGGCCTCCAGCGCCTCCAACCTGCGCAGCAGCTGGTCGAATTCCGCGTCGGTGATGACCGGCGCGTCGCGCACGTAGTAGCGGAACTGGTGTTCGCGTACCTCCTCGGCCAGCTCCTGCCACTGGTGCAGCACCTCGGGAGACGTCACCTTGGCAGGCTATCGAAGCGCGCTGACAGCCCTCGCGAGATTGACGCGGTGGCGCTGGCCGGGCGCCAACCATGCCCTCAGCCCTGGCAAGCTTCAGTCCTCGACGTATTCGCGCAGCCGGTCCACCGCCGCGTCCCACCGGCGGGACAACTGCGCCAGGTAGTCGCTGGCCCGGGCCAGCGGTTCGGTCTGCACCGCCCAGACGCGTTCGCGACCGCGTCGGCTGCTGGTCACCAGCCCCGCCGACTCCAGCAGCTGCAAATGCTTGCTGGCCGCCTGCCGGGTGACCGGAATGACTTGTGTCACTTGCGTTGTCGAGCTCGGGCCCACCTCGCACAGCCGCACCACGATGCGCAGCCGATTGGCATCGCCGAGGGCGTCGAACAGCGGCGCGCTGACGGTGGTCACACGAGTTCCAGATACCGGCGCACCAGGTCGGTCTGGATGGCCCAGCCTTCGGAGTTCGCCTCGAAGGAGGAATCGCGGCGCTCCTGCGGGATCGCGTCGAAGCCGGATTCGACGATGGTGAGCAGCACCCCGTCGCTTCGCCTCGGCCAGGATGAACTCCACCAGCGTGGTGGGCTCGCTGTCGGTCACTGTCCGGGTCGATCGGGAACGGATGCCAGCGGTAGGCGAACCGCCGGGGTGGCTCCACCGCGACGATCTGCCAGTGGCTCTGGACGCCGGCATGGGGCTCCTGGCGTTTGGCCACGTCGGCGTCGACCTCGGTCGGCGTGATCGTCGCGGTGATTGCCTCCCTCGACGAACGGCCCGTCGAAGCGGACGCCGAACCAGCGTCCGAACTGCTCCGCGTCGCTGATTGCTGCCCACACCCGCTGCAGTGACGCCCGCAGCACGACCTGCTTCTCGATCCGATCGGTATTCATGCGCAACCTCCTGGTTGCATATCACCACAGCACGAACGGCGCGAAAAAGCAACCAAAAGGTTGCGTATAGGCCTATATCGCGTCGGGGTCCCGGGCGAATGCTTCAGCGGCGTCGCGGGCCAGTCCGATGGCAGTGCGGGCCCACTGCGGCGTCGCGCCCGCCAACCCGCACGCCGGGGTGACGCCGACGCGCTCACGCAGGGGCGAACGCCCGAAACCGAGGCGGTCGGTCACCGCGACCACCCTGGTGGCCACCTCTTCGACCGCCGGCCGGCGCTCCGGGGCACTGCTGTCGACCACACCCAGCACAATGGCGCGGCCCGACTCGACGAAGGCCGCAATACCGTCCAAATCTGCGGCCCGCAGCGTGTCGACATCTATCGATACCGCATCAATACCGCTGCGCTGCAACATGTCCCATGGAATATCCGGAGCGCAGCTGTGCAGCAGCGACGTCCGCGCCGACCACCTCGACGCAGGTCGCGAGCAGCGTCTCGGCGACCGCCTCGTCCAGCGCGGGCGACCGGGCTCAGCGCGGTGACCCCGGTGAGCCGACCGCCCAGCGCGGCCGGCAGCGTCGGTTCGTCGAATTGCACCACCACCGGTGTGTCGAGCCGACGGGACAGTGCCGCGCGGTGGGCGCCGACACCTTCGGCCAGCGACGCGGCCAGGTCTCGCAGTGCCCCCGCATCGGTGATCGCGCGGTGGCCATTGCTCAGTTCCAGCCCTGCCGCCAGGCTGACCGGTCCGGGGGCCTGCACCTTGACCACCCGGCCGCCGCCACGCAACCCCGCGGTCTCCCACGCCTCCTCCAACGCGTCCATGTCCTCGTCGAGCATGCTGACGGCCCTGCGCGTCACCGCGCCGGGACGGGAGACGATGCGGTAGCCACGCGGCACGGTGTCCAGGGCCACGTCGACCAGCAGTGCGGCGGCCCGCCCGAGCATGTCGGCGCCCACTCCCCTGGCCGGCAACTCGACGAGATGGGCCAATGCGCCCGCCAATTCGCCGACGACGACTTCGGCGGCCTGCCGCGCCGAGGTGCCGGGCCACGATCCGATGCCGCTGGCCCGTCGCGAAAACACTCACCCGGCAACCGTATTCGACATCACAAAATGCGAGCACCGACCAGGGGTGTTTAGCGTTGTCGGACGCGGGTAGGTTCGACCCAGAAGGGCGGCAGATGGCGAGAATGAGTCGACGGGTCGCCGTCTGCATGTCAGGATGTCGTGTTTTGCGATGTTGCTGACAGCGGCGTGCACCCGGGTGGTGAGCGGCGAAGCGTTGCCGGCATTCGGTGCAGTCCCGCTGGGTGTGCTCGACGCGGGCACGGTGCTGTTGGACCAGTCGCGGATGCGCGTCGATCACCGGTGCGGGCGAACATCTGACGATCATTCCCTCGATGGACGGCGGGTACCCGGTCGATATCGAGGACCTTGCCGCGACCGCTCCTGCGGAATGCCGGTTCGTGTTCGCCGAAACGGCGACATTCGGACCCGAGGTCAAGGCATTCCACAAGACGACTTTCCAGGACCCGCCCGACGGCCGGCTGATCTCGGAGGGCGCCGCGAGTTACCACGACGCCGGTACCGCCCGGCGTGCCTTCGAAGATCTGGTTTCCACCGTCAAGCGCTGCGCGGACAGTTCGATGGGCTGGCTGTTCGTCAACTCGTGGGACGCCGACGCTGACTCGCTGCACCTGCGCCCGGGGTCGTGCGGTCGCGATTATCGGGTGCTCTCGGTGGCGTTGCTGGAAGTCACCTTCTGCGGCTTTCCGGAATCGGTGTCGGAGATCGTGATGACGAACATCGCCGCCAATGTTCCGGGAAGTTAGGCCCGACCGGTGCCGGCGATGGTGGCGCTGCCGATCACCTCGTCACCTTCAGGGTCGGGGCGGTACAGCACCAGCGTCTGACCCCGCGCCACGCCGCGTAGCGGGGCACGCAACTGCACGACAAGCTCGTCGCCGATCAATTCGGCTACCGCATTCGCGATTTCGCCGTGCGCGCGCACCTGTACCGCACACTCGATCGGACCCGACGGCGCGGCTCCGGCGGTGAAGACCGGTGCCCGTCCGGTCAGTGCATGGACGTCGAGTTCGGCGCGCTCCCCACCTGCACGGTCGCGGTGTCGGCGTCGATCGCCGTCACATAGCGGGGACTACCGTCCGGACCGGGCCCGGCGATGCCCAGGCCTTTGCGCTGGCCGATGGTGAAACCGTGGACGCCGTCATGCTCGGCCAGCACCGCGCCGTCCTTATCGACCACCGCCCCGCGGCGAACGCCGATGCGCTCGCCGAGGAATGCCTGGGTGTTGCCGGAGGGGATGAAGCAGATGTCATGGCTGTCCGGCTTTTCGGCGACCGCCAGACCGCGACGGGCCGCCTCCGCGCGGATCTGCGGCTTGGGGGTGTCCCCGATCGGGAAGGCGGCGTGGCGCAACTGCTCGGCGGTCAGCACCGCCAGCACGTAGGACTGATCCTTGTCCCGGTCGACGGCGCGGCGCAGCCGTCCGCCGGACAGCCGGGCGTAGTGGCCGGTGGCCACTGTGTCGAAACCCAACGCCAGCGCGCTCGCCGACAGGGCCGAGAACTTGATCTGCTGATTGCAGCGAACGCAGGGATTGGGCGTTTCCCCGCGCGCGTAGGACGACACGAAGTCATCGATCACGTCTTGCTTGGAACTTCTCCGCGAAATCCCAGACATAGAAAGGGATTCCGAGTACGTCGGCGACACGGCGCGCATCGAGGCGTCTTCCTTGGAGCAGCAGCCACGCGAGCCGGTACGCAGCGTGCCGGGCGCGGTCGACAGCGCCAAGTGCACGCCGACCACGTCGTGCCCGGCATCGACCATGCGGGCGGCGGCCACAGACGAGTCGACGCCACCGCTCATCGCGGCGAGAACTTTCACTGGGACGACTCCCGCGGCGGCCAGGGCGGCCCGTCGTGCGCGCGCCACCGCCCCGGGCAGCACCTGCAACGCCGCATCGACGTCAGCGTCAACACTGTTGTGCCCCAACGAAAGCCGCAGCGATCCGCGGGCGCTGGCCGGAGTCGGCGCCCATCGCGATCAGCACGTGTGACGGCTGCGCAACACCTGCGGTGCAGGCCGATCCGGTGGAGCACTCGATTCCGTTGGCGTCCAACAGCATCAACAACGCATCGCCTTCGCAGCCGCGGAAAGTGAAGTGCGCGTTGCCCGGAAGCCGCAGCGGGTCGCGGGCACCGTTGAGCCGGACGTCGTCGATCTCAGCCAGCACGCCCTCGACCAGGCGATCCCGCAACACCCGCAGCCGTGCGCTGTTGGCTTCCAGCCCGTCCACGGCGATCCGCGCCGCCGCTGCCATTCCGACCGCACCGGCGACATCCGGAGTGCCGGAACGAATGTCGCGCTCCTGGCCGCCGCCGTGCAACAGCGGCACACAGGTGACATCGCGGCGCAGCAGCAACGCACCCACCCCCGGCGGACCGCCGAACTTGTGCGCCGCCACGCTCATCGCCGACAGCCCGCTGGCGCCGAAGTCGACCGGCAGCTGTCCCACCGCCTGAACGGCATCACTGTGCATCGGGACGCCGAACTCGGCGGCGACGGCAGGCTAGTTCGGCGATCGGCATGATGGTGCCGACCTCGTTGTTGGCCCACATCACCGAGACCAGCGCGACGTCGTCATGGCTCTCGCAGCGCCTCGCGCAGCGGCGGCGGCCGACACCGAGCCGTCGGCATCGGTGGGCAGCCAGGTCACCTCGGCGCCTTCGTGCTCGACGAGCCAGTTCACCGCGTCCAGCACGGCGTGGTGCTCCACCTCGGTGGTGACGATGCGCCGACGGCCCGGCTCTGCGTCACGGCGCGCCCAGTAGATCCCCTTGACGGCCAGGTTGTCGCTCTCGGTGCCGCCCGCAGTGAAGATGACCTCTGATGGACGCGCGCCGAGTTTGTCCGCGATCAGCTCACGGGATTCCTCGATCCGCCGGCGCGCCGTGCGGCCGGTGGTGTGCAGCGACGAGGCGTTGCCGACGGTGCCGAGCACAGCCGTCATCGCCTCGATGGCGGCAGGAGTGCATCGGGGTGGTGGCGGCGTGATCGAGGTAGACCATGACCCGCCCCACGATACCGGCCCGCTCCAGCGTCGATGCAGGCCGGAACAGCGTGAGCCGGCCGCACAGCCGGGCTGCTGTTAACTTGGTGAACAGAGTGTTCAGTACCTCGACCTGGGAGACAATGATCGCGCCGCCGACGCCGCCGGAAACCGCATGAGCGCCGACGTCCGGCGGTGGTGCTTCGCCGATCAGCTCGGCCCCCACTTCCTGGACGATCCGGCTCAACCGGTGCTGCTGATCGAGTCGCAGGCCGTGTTCGGACGTCGCCGGTTCCACCGACGCAAGGCTCATCTGGTGCTCTCGGCACTGCGCCACCGGGCCGCCGAGCTCGGTGACCAGGCCGTGTTTCTGCAGACGCGCACCTACCGCGAGGCGCTCGATCAGCTCAAGCAGCCGGTCAGCGTCTGCCAGCCCACCTCGTGGGCCGCCGACCGTTTCGTGCGGTCCCTGCCGTCGGTCGATGTCGTGCCGGCTCGGGGATTCTGCACGAGCCGGGAGGATTTCGAGGAGTGGGCGAAATCACAGCGGACCCTGCGGCTGGAGAATTTCTACCGCACCGCCCGCCGTCGATTCGACCTGTTGATGGACGGTGACCAGCCCGTCGAGGGCCGATGGAATTTCGACGCCGACAATCGCGAGTCCGCTCCCAAAGGCGCGGCCGAACTGGGTGTTCCGCAGCCCTGGCAGCCTGACGAAGACGAGATCGACGAACAGGTCCGCGCCGATCTGGACCGCTGGGAACGCGACGGCGCGGTGTCGTTCGTCGGACGCGACGGGCCGCGCGAGTTCGCCGTCACCGCAGCCGAAGCGCAGGAAGCTCTGGCCGTTTTTGTGCGGGACCGGCTGCCGCACTTCGGGCCTCACGAAGATGCCATGCTCACCGGCGACCGGTTCATGGCGCACAGCCTGCTTTCGGCGCCGATGAACCTGGGCCTGCTGGATCCGCTGGATTGCGCCTACGCCGCCGAAGACGCCTATCGCGGCGGCCGAGCACCGATAAGCAGCGTGGAGGGCTATATCCGCCAACTGATCGGGTGGCGCGACTACATCTGGCACGTTTACTGGCACTTCGGCCGAAACTACCGGCACCGCAACGCCTTACATGCCACCGTCGGCTTGCCGGCGTGGTTCGCCGAGCTGAATGCCGATGCGGTGCAGGCGAACTGCCTCAAGGACGTGCTGACGCAGGTACGCGATCACGGCTGGGTTCATCACATCCCGCGGCTGATGGTGCTGTCCAACTTTGCTTTGCAACGGGGTTGGGATCCCGCCGCCGTCACCGACTGGTTTCACCGGTGCTTTGTCGATGGTTACGACTGGGTGATGGTTGCCAACGTGATCGGCATGTCATTGCATGCCGACGGCGGCTTGATGGCGACCAAGCCCTATGCGGCGGGCGGGGCCTACATCAACCGCATGAGCGACTACTGCGGCCCATGCCGGTATAAGCCCAGCCGGCGGGTCGGCGATCATGCCTGCCCTTTCACCGGCGGCTACTGGTGGTTTCTGGCGCGCAACACCGAGGAGCTGGGACGCAACCGACGCATGGCTCAGCCGATGGCGGGGCTGCGACGGCTGACCGATCTCGGCGAAGTGGTGGCACAGCAGCGCCGTCTTGCCGATAACCCGCCGTAACGCCGCCTACCCCGGCAGCAGCAGCTTCTCCATACGGCGCAACGCAAGTTCGCACACGGCCAGATAGGCGGGCGCCCACCAGGGCACGCCGAGGGTGATCCGTGCGCCGCCGTCCTCCGGATCCACCCGGTGCCAGGTGGCGGGAATGCCGGCCACTTTCCAGGCCCAGCATCGGCCGGGGTCGAACTCGGTGATGACGAACGGCACCCGCACCAACAGCGCCGTCTGTACCACGCCCGTCGCACCAGAAGTCAAGTGCTGGTACGGATCATCGAGTTCGGCGTGGTTGATCGAAGGTCCCCAGCGCGGCCAGGCGTCGAGGTCGACCAGAATGTCCCATGCCGCCTGCGGCGGTGCGGCGATCACCCGGTGCACACTGAGCGTCATCAACCTAGGTTTCCCATTCGTGGGCTACCAACCCGTCGATCCCGGAATTCCCTTGAACGGGCCGACGATCCAGCTGGTGATCCATCCCCCGTAGAAACCGCCGGGTTGCGGAATCACCTCTTCACCGTTGACCGTGCAGCGGTCCACCTGGGCGGCCATCACCGCGATCGCGTTCGCGATCGGGGCGAACCCGGCAGTGGGCCGCTCGTAGGTCCAGGCGGCGCGAGGGGCCTCCCGCGTCTCCGTCACCAGGTCGAAGTAGCTCGCCCGGCCTTTCCATTCGCACCATGACGAACCGGCCGCGGGCCGCAACACCCCCTCGGTGAACGCGTCCGGAGGCAGGTAGTACGTCGGCGGGTGACTGGTCTCCAGAACCCGCCAGGCGTGCTCTGTCGACGCAATTTCGACACCACCCAACTCGATGGTGATCGAACCGGTGAAGGCTTCCAGCCGTGGTGGGCGGGGATAGTCCCACACGGACTCCTGTCCGGGGCCCGTAGCGTCCGGCTTCGGCCAGCGACTCATAGTTACCTCCGCGATCGGCTGACGCCATTGTCCTCCGGTGCGCGGGAAGGCTCTCAGGCCGCCAGCGCGTGACTCTCTGCGGGTACGCCCGAGCGCACCGCGGACTGGCAGCGACGGGCCAGGGCGCGCCGGTCGGCACCCGGGAGTTGGAGCGACTCGACACGGACCCGGGCAACGGTCCGTCGCGCGCAGACCACCCGATAGACCGACCGCAGCAAGGTATCCCGGCCGACGTAGGCCGGTGCGGTCGACATGCGCCCGTCTACGTGGTGATAGGTCAGGCGCAACGGCTGCACCGGACGACCCGCGTCGATCGCGGCCTGGAACATGGCCGGGTAGAAGCTCCCGAAAGCCATGCCGCACCAGGTGGTGCCTTCTGGGAAAGCGACGACCGTCTGGCCGGCCCGCAACCGCCGGGCCATAGCCTCCACCACGGCGGGCAACCGCCGCAGACTGCTCCGCTCGATCGGGATGATCTTCAGGATCCGCGCCACTATCCCGGTAGCGCGGCCGGTGAACATGTCGGCTCGCGCGACGAACGACCCGGGCAGGACCGCGCCGATCGCGAAGACATCCAGCCAGGACACGTGGCTGCTGACCACGAGCACTCCGCGCAGGTTCCGAATCGGGTTGCCCGACACTGAGATTCGCACGCCCAGACTGCGCAGCATCAACCGGCAGTAGGCGCGTTGGATGTGCGTGCTACCAGGCAGCGGTATGCCGAGCACGGGCAACCCGGGTGCCAGCAGCAGTGCCAGCGTGATGCGCAGCGCGGCTCGTAGCCGCACCATCCACGACGCCACCACATCGTCCAGGCAGCCGCACGTCGCACGATGCGCGGGGCAGCCAGGAGTGCCCGGCCAGGTTGTGCGGGGTGTTCACCGGGCTGCGCCGCCTGCTGCCACGCCTCCCATTTCGGAGGCGGCCGACACCGACCGCAAGCGCTTGAGATAGCGGGTGTCGGCGTCGCTCTTGCCCAGCAGCACGCAGAAGTCGCCGACACCGAAGTCCGGGTCGTGCGCGGGCTCTCCGCACGCCCGTGCACCGAGCCGCAGGTAACCCCGCATCAGCGGCGGGATGGCAGGCCGACCGGGTGGCGCGATGTCATCGAGCAGCTTGCCGTCGATGCACACCGGCCGATACGGCCGCACCCGATACCGGGCCGGGTGCCGCTTCAGCACGAAGTCGCGCACGCCGCGGATCTGGCTGCCCGCAGCGTCGCCGCCGGTTTCGATCGGCACCGACACACAGCCGGTCACGTAGTCGTAGTCGCAGCGATCCAGGTAGGCCAGAATGCCCGCCCACATCAGCAGCACTACCCCGCCGTTGCGGTGGCCGTCGCGCACCACGGCGCGCCCCATCTCCACCAGCGACGGCCGCAGCGCGTCGAAGGCGTGGACGTCGAATTCCGTTGCGGTGTAGAGACCTCCGGCGGCGATGGCACCGGAAGGCGGCAGCATGCGGTAGCAGCCGACCAACTCGCCGGTGTCGTCGTCGCGGACCAGTAGGTGGTCGCAGTACTCGTCGAACCTGTCGACGTCCCGGCCGTCGACAGCGGTGGGCAGGGTGAAGCCGGGCGTGCCGCTGAAGACGTCGTAACGCAGGCGCTGTGCGGCCTCGATGAGGCTGGGATCGGTGGATAGCAACAGGGAATAGTGCGGTCCGGACGACGACCGTGTCGCCGGGCCACGTGGTTTGTCGCTGGGTATGAGAACAGATGCGATGCTCATGGCACCAACGTGGCGCAGGCGTTCAGCTAACCGGCATCGGCCCGCTGACATGTCGATGCACGTCAGATGACGAAATGAGACGACGACGGCCCCGCAGGTGAACCCGCGGGGCCGTTCGTGTGAAGGATCAGCCCTTGCGGGCTTTGACTCCCTCGGTCACCTGCGGGGTGACCTTGAACAGGTCGCCGACCACGCCGTAGTCGGCGATCTCGAAGATCGGCGCCTCTTCGTCCTTGTTCACCGCGACGATGGTCTTCGAGGTCTGCATGCCGGCCCGGTGCTGGATGGCCCCGGAGATGCCCAGCGCGATGTAGAGCTGCGGCGAGACGGTCTTGCCGGTCTGCCCCACCTGGAACTGCCCCGGGTAGTAGCCGGAGTCGACGGCGGCACGCGATGCACCGACCGCGGCACCCAGCGAGTCGGCCAACTCCTCGACCACACTGAAGTTCTCCGCGCTGCCCACCCCACGACCGCCGGACACCACGACGCTGGCTTCGGTCAGCTCCGGGCGGTCGCCCGCGACTGCCGGCTCGCGCTTGGTGATCTTGGTCGCATTCTCGGCGGGGGCCGGCACCTCGACGCTGACCTGCTCGCCGGCGCCCGCACTGGGCTCGGCGTCGATGGCACCACCGCGGACGGTGATCACCGGCGTGTCACCGTTGACCTGCGACTCGACGGTGTACGCGCCACCGAAGATCGAGTGCAGCGCTTTGTTGCCTTCCCGCACCTCGACCACGTCGACCAGCAGACCGGATCCGATGCGGGCGGCCAGCCGGCCCGCAATTTCCTTGCCGTCCGCGTTGGCGGCCAGCAGCACCGCTGCGGGCGCGTTGGACTCGGCCAGCGAGGCCAGCACGTCGACGTACGGGGTGATCAGGTAGCTCGCCGCCACGTCGGACTCGGCGACATAAATCTTCTCGGCGCCCGCCTCTTTGAGCCCGTCCACCAGCGGTGCGGCCGTACCGGGCGCACCGACGACGACGGCGGACGGCTCGCCAAGGGCACGTGCCGCGGTGATCAATTCGGAAGTGACCTTCTTCAGGGCCCCTTCGGCGTGCTCAACGAGCACCAGAACTTCAGCCATGGGTTATTCGCTCTCTAGGTCTGTCGGAGTTGCGCTCAGATGATTTTTTGGCCAACCAGGTACTGGACGATCTGGCTGCCGCCCTCGCCCTCGTCAGTGACCTTCTCGCCGGCCGTTTTCGGCGGCTTCGGCGTCGACGAAAGCACCGTCGACCCGGCGTTGGCCAGGCCCACCTCGTCGGCCTCGACCCCGATCTCACCCAGCGTCAGAACGGTGACTTCCTTCTTCTTGGCGGCCATGATGCCTTTGAAGGACGGGAAGCGCGGCTCGTTGATCTTCTCGTTGACACTGACCACGGCGGGCAGCGTCGCCTCGAGGCTGAACAGGCCGTCGTCGGTTTCCCGCTCGGCAGTGATCTTTCCGCCCTCGACGGACAGCTTGCGCACGTGGGTGAGCTGCGGCAGGCCCAGGTACTCGGCGATGATGGCCGGGACCGCGCCGCCCGAGCCGTCAGTCGACTCGTTTCCCGCGATCACCAGCTCGGTGCCTTCGATGGTGCCCAGCGCGCGGGCCAGCGCCCATGCGGTTTGCACCACGCACGAGCCGCTCAGGCCGTCGTCCTTGAGGTGGACGGCCTTGTCGGCGCCCATGGACAGGGCCTTGCGGATCGCCTCGTTGGCGCGCTCGGGGCCGGCGGTCAGCACGGTGACCGACCCTTCGCCGCCCTCCCGTTCCCGGATCTGCAGCGCTTCTTCCACGGCGCGCTCGTTGATCTCGTCCAGGACCGCGTCGGCGGCCTCGCGGTCGAGCGTCCAGTCGCCGTCGGAGAGCTTGCGCTCCGACCAGGTGTCTGGAACCTGCTTGATCAGGACCACGATGTTCGTCATGAGTGTGGTTCGTCCTCCTCGAAGGAGTCCCGCAGCGGTCGGCTGCAGGACTTCGGTCACGCCTTTCGCAACCGCGTACGCCATGTTACTAGTGGGTAACTTTGCGCGGTCTGCCCTCACACCATAGCGGGTCTTACAGGGGCGTTTGCCCCCTCCTCCCCGGTTCGTCGCCACGAACCGCTTCGTCGGCGGGCGGGCCGATTGCTTCCGGCTTCCCCTCGGATCCCCCGTCCGGTTCGCGAATCAGAGACCAGGCATTAGCCTGCCTTAACAATGAGTGCAATCGTCCCCAATACTCCCGACCGGATCGACCATGCCGCGGCGGTCGACACGCGGTTGACGCTGACGGGCGAGCGCACCATCCCCGACCTCGACATCGAGAATTACTGGTTCCGCCGCCACGAGGTGGTCTACGAGCGGCTGGCTCCGCGCTGCGCGGGCCGCGACGTGCTGGAGGCCGGCTGCGGCGAGGGTTACGGTGCCGACCTGATCGCCGGTACCGCACGCCGGGTGGTCGCGGTCGATTACGACGAGTCCGCCGTGGCCCACGTCCGCAACCGCTACCCCCGGGTGGAGGTGCTGCACGCCAACCTGACCGAGTTGCCGCTGCCCGACGCATCGGTGGATGTCGTGGTGAACTTCCAGGTCATCGAGCATCTGTGGGACCAGGGCCAGTTCATCCGCGAGTGCGCTCGGGTGCTGCGACCGGCGGGCCTGCTGATGGTGTCTACCCCCAACCGGATCACCTTCTCCCCCGGCCGCGACACACCGATCAACCCGTTCCACACCCGCGAGCTCAACGCCGACGAACTCACCGAGCTGCTGGTCGACGGCGGTTTTTCCGACGTGTCGATGAGCGGGTTGTTTCACGGCCCCCGGCTGCTGGAGATGGATGCCCGCCACGGCGGTTCGATCATCGGCGCGCAGATCGAGCGTGCGGTGGCCGATGCGCCCTGGTCACCCGAGTTGGTGGCCGACGTCGCGGCGGTGACCACCGCCGACTTCGACCTCCTCGACCGGGCCGTATGCGATATCGATGACAGCCTGGATCTGGTCGCGATCGCGGTGCGCCGTTGACCAGGTCACACGACCGGGTGCCCGGCATGTTCACGCTGGTGCTGCACACCCACCTGCCCTGGCTCGCCCATCACGGTCGCTGGCCGGTCGGAGAGGAATGGCTGTACCAGTCCTGGGCGGCGGCCTACCTGCCGCTGGTTCGGGTGCTGCGCTCGCTGGCCGACGAGGATCGCCGCGGCTTGATCACCCTCGGCATGACGCCGGTGGTCAACGCCCAGCTCGACGACCCGTACTGCCTGGACGGCATGTATCACTGGCTGGCCAACTGGCGGCTGCGCGCGGCCGAAGCCGCCAGCGTGCGGTCGCTGCCTGGATCCAAATCGGCCGGCTATCTGTCGTGCACACCGGAAGCGTTGCGCACCTTCGGCATTCGCGAGTGCGCGGAAGCTGATCAGGCGCTGGAGGACTTCGCGACGCTGTGGCGGCACGGCGGCAGCCCGCTGCTGCGCGGCCTGATCGACGCCGGCACCGTGGAATTGCTCGGCGGTCCGCTGGCCCATCCGTTCCAGCCGCTGCTGGTTCCGCGGCTACGGGAGTTCGCGCTGCGGGAGGGCCTGGCCGACGCGCGGCTGCGGCTTGGGCCGCGCCGCGGTCACGGCCCAACCGGGATCTGGGCGCCCGAATGCGCGTATGCCCCCGGCATGGAGCACGACTATGCCGCGGCCGGGGTCAGCCACTTCATGGTCGACGGACCGTCGCTGCACGGCGACACCGCGCTGGGCCGCCCGGTCGGCACCAGCGACGTGGTCGCGTTCGGACGTGACCTGCAGGTCAGCTACCGGGTGTGGTCACCCAAGTCGGGCTACCCCGGACACGCCGCCTACCGCGACTTCCACACCTACGACCACCTGACCGGTCTCAAGCCGGCCCGGGTCACCGGCCGCAACGTGGGATCGGAGGGCAAGGCCCCCTACGACGCCGAGCGCGCCGATCGTGCGGTCGACGTCCACGTCGCCGACTTCGTCGAGGTGGTCCGCAACCGGCTGATGTCTGAGTCCGAGCGGATCGGACGGCCCGCCCACGTGGTCGCCGCATTCGACACCGAGTTGTTCGGCCACTGGTGGTACGAGGGCCCGACCTGGCTGGCGCGCGTGCTGCGCGCGTTGCCCGAGGCCGGCGTGCGCGTGGGGACGCTCAGCGATGCGATGGCGGCCGGATTCGTCGGCTCCGCGGTCGAATTGCCGCCCAGCTCTTGGGGTTCCGGCAAAGACTGGCAGGTGTGGAACGGCGAGCAGGTGGCCGACCTGGTCCAGCTCAACGCCGAGGTGGTCGACACGGCGTTGACCACCGTGGACAAGGCGCTGGCCCAGACGGCGTCGCTGGATGGACCGATCCCCCGCGATCACGTGGCCGACCAGATCCTGCGCGAGACGCTGCTGACTGTTTCCAGCGACTGGCCGTTCATGGTCAGCAAGGACTCCGCCGCGGACTACGCGCGCTACCGCGCTCATCTGCACGCCCACGCCACCCGGGAGATCGCGGGGGCGCTGGCCTCGGGCCGCCGGGATTCCGCGCAGCGGCTGGCACAGGGCTGGAACCGGGCCGACGGCCTGTTCGGCGCGCTGGACGCCCGGAGGCTCCCGAAATGACGGCCGCCGCCCGCCGCGAGCGCGCGCGTGTTGCCACCGACACGCCGCGGCGGACGGCAGTTTGCGGACCCTCGCGCCGCAAAGGGGCACGCGCATGAAGATCCTGATGATCTCGTGGGAGTACCCGCCGGTGGTGATCGGCGGCCTCGGCCGGCACGTCCACCACCTCTCGACCGCGCTCGCCGAGGCCGGCCACGAAGTCGTCGTCCTGTCCCGCCGGCCCACCGGGACCGATCCCAGCACGCACCCCACCTCGGATGACGTCGACGACGGTGTCCGGGTGGTCGCGGCCGCCCAGGACCCGCACGAGTTCACGTTCAGCACCGACATGATGGCCTGGACACTGGCCATGGGGCACGCCATGATCCGTGCCGGGCTGTCCATCAAAAGCCCTGGAAGCCAGCGGCGTTGGCGCCCCGACGTGGTGCACGCACACGATTGGCTGGTGGCACACCCCGCCATTGCGCTCGCTGAATTCTATGACGTGCCAATCGTTTCCACGATTCACGCGACGGAGGCAGGTCGGCATTCCGGCTGGGTCAGCGGAGCCATCAGTCGTCAGGTGCACGCCGTCGAGTCGTGGCTGGTGCGCGAATCCGACTCGCTCATCACGTGTTCGGCGTCGATGCGCGACGAAATCAGCGAGCTGTTCGGTCCCGGCCTGTCCGAGACCACGGTGATTCGCAACGGAATCGACGCGGCACGCTGGCCGTTCGGAGCCCGGCGTCCGCGCACCGGTCCAGCCGAATTGCTCTACGTCGGACGGTTGGAATATGAGAAGGGTGTGCACGACGCCATCGCCGCACTACCCCGGATCAGGCACACCCACCCAGGGACCACCCTCACCGTCGCCGGAGACGGCACCCAGCAGGCCTGGCTCGTCGAGCAGGCCCGGAAACACAAGGTGCTCAAGGCAACCCGGTTCGTCGGACACCTCCATCATGACGAGCTGCTGGCTGCGCTGCACCGGGCCGACGCCGCGGTACTGCCCAGCCACTACGAACCCTTCGGACTGGCCGCGCTGGAAGCGGCGGCGGCCGGTATCCCGCTGGTGACAGCCAACACCGGCGGTCTGGGCGAGGCGGTGATCAACGGCGTCACCGGGATGTCGTTCGCGCCCCGCGACGTGGCAGGACTGACCGGGGCGGTTCGCGCCGTGCTCGACGACCCGGCAGCCGCGCAGCGCCGGGCCCGCGCCGCCCGGGAGCGACTGACCTCCGACTTCGACTGGCGGACCGTGGCCCACGAGACGGCGCAGGTGTATCTGGCCGCCAAGCGCCGCGAGCGGCAACCCCACCCCCGGCGGCCCGTCGTCGAACACGCCCTGCCGGACCGTTAGTCCAGGCCGATCGCGTCGGTGCAGTAGCGCCACACGCGCTGCAGATCGTCGTCGCTGTACCGCGTCGACGGCAGGTAGTGCTGCGGCCGCGGCCGCCGGTCGTGCCAGAACAGGCCCGTCGGCGGTGCCGGTCTGGTGGCGGCGAGCCAGACGGCGGTGTCGGCGCCCTCCTCGGCGGTGCGCAACAACGGGCCGGTGAGGCGCCGAAAGCCAGGCAGCGAGGAAGCCACTCCAGGCGTGTCCGCCCACCCGGGATGCATCGAGTAGACGCTGATGCCTGCCCAGCGGCGGGCCAGGATCGGCGTGAACGCCACCTGAATCCGCTTGCTGCGCGCGTAGGCAACGGCGCCGCGGTAGCGGCCCGTCGCGGTATTCGGGGTCGTCGACCGGCAACTTCTGGGTGTACATCCCGCCTGAGGACATCAGGATCACCCGCGGATCGCTGGAGGCGCGCAGCAACGGAAGTAGGCCCTCGGTCAGCAGCAGCGGGCCCAGCACGTGGGTCGCCAACGTGACCTCGTGGCCGTCGCCGGTCTCAGCGCGCTCGGGCGGGCAGCAACCCCGCGTTGTGGATCAGCACGTCCAGCCCAGCCATCCGCCCGGCCAGATCCGCGGCGAAGGCGCGCACGGCGGCCAGGTTCGACATGTCGCACACCTCGACGCGGATGTCGGCATCGGGGTCCTCGGCGAGGATCTCCGCGCGGGCCTGCTCCCCCTTGGCCCCGTCGCGCACCGTCAGCAGCACGGTCGCACCCAGCCCCGCCAATCCAGCGGCGATGGCTTTGCCGATGCCGCGGTTGGCGCCGGTGACCAGCGCCGTGCGACCGCGCAGGGCGTCCGCCGGCGGATCATCCGGCCACTCGAAGGTCCGAAGCCGATACCCGATCCGGCTATAGCCAGGAACCACCGCCCGGTCCAACACGGCGTCGAACAGCGAAACGATTCCGTCGCGAACACCCATGCAGAACAGAATGCCGCACCGGCACGCCGCTGGATTGGTCGGTAACGTCACACCCATGGGCCTGATCTATTCGAGCGTGATCGACGCACCGCGCGACGAGGTGTTCGACTGGCACACCCGCCCTGGCGCGTTCACCAGGCTTTCGCCGCCCTGGTCGCCGATGCGACTCGTCTCCGAGGCCGACTCGGTGAAGGATGGCCGCGCCATTCTTGGTTTGCCGGGCGGCCTGCGTTGGGTCGCCCAGCATCAGGCGGATTCGTATGATCCGCCAAGGCGTTTCGTCGACGTGCTCAGCAGCGACGGACTGGCCTCGCTGCCTCCGCGCATCATCGGGCACTGGCGGCACATCCATGATTTCGAAGAAGTCGGCGCAGACCAGACCCGGGTCGTCGACCGCGTGGAGACACCGGTACCGGAGCGCGCGCTGCGGGCGATGTTCATCTATCGACACCGGCAGTTGGCCGATGATCTGGCCGCGCACACACGGGCGACGCAGCACGGTCTGACGCCCTCGACCGTCGCCGTGACCGGCTCGTCCGGATTGGTCGGCACCGCCCTGACGGCGTTCCTGAGCACCGGAGGCCACCGCGTCATCCGACTGGTCCGCGGCACTGCCCACGGCGCCGATCAGCGACAGTGGAATCCCGACGACCCCGATCCCGACCTCCTGGCCGGCGTGGACGCGGTCATTCACCTCGCCGGCGCCTCGATCGCCGGACGTTTCACCGACAAACACCGAAAAGCGATCCGGGACAGCCGAATCGGGCCGACTCGGCGGCTGGCCGAACTGGTGGCGCGCACCGGAACGCCCGTGCTGATCTCCGCCTCGGCGATCGGCCTTTACGGGTATGACCGAGGCGATGAGACCCTCACCGAAGACAGCGAGCGCGGTGACGGGTTTCTGGCCGACGTCGTGGCCGACTGGGAGGACGCCACCGCCCCCGCCGAGCAGTCCGGAGCCCGGGTGGTGAAGGTGCGCACCGGAATCGTCCAGTCCCCCGCCGGCGGCACGTTGCGGCTGATGCGGCCGCTGTTCAGTGCCGGACTGGGCGGACGACTCGGCGATGGCCGACAGTGGTTCTCCTGGATCGGGATCGACGACCTGATCGACATCTATCACCGCGGCTGGTGGGACGCCGAGCTATCCGGACCGGTCAATGCCGTTGCGCCACAGCCTGTTCGGAATGCCGACTACACCCGCACCCTCGCGCATGTGTTGCACCGACCCGCCGTCCTGCCGGTACCGGCGTTGGGGCCGCGGGTACTGCTGGGTGCGCAAGGGGCGCGGGAACTCGCGCTGGCCAATCAGCGGGTCACCCCGGCCCGTCTCGGCCGCGCCGGGCACCCGTTCCGCCAGCCTGATCTCGACTCCGCGCTGCGGCACCTGCTTGGACGCAGCCCGGACCCGAACTAGGCCGTGTCCACGTTGCCGCCGGCGCCCGTGACGGCAATCCGCCTAGTCACCGGTCACGGCCCCCCTGTGCCTCCTTCCTCGGCGACGACGCCCAGCGGGTGAAAGAACCGCTTGCCGCGGACGGCGGACCCCCACTGGAACGGCAGGGCGACGAGATCAGAAAGATGCACCGGCGGCGGGTTCCCCTTCTCCGCGGTGGAAAACCCGCTTGAACCGAATCGAGCTCTGCTACGTGTGCTCAATAGTCGGCGGCCGACCCGCACGACTGGCGCACTGGAGAATCATTCAGTAAATTAACGATTAAATAAATGAAGATAATCGTCCGACCCGGCCAACGCCACCAGCCAGTGGTTTTGGCTTCTCGCCGAAGGGGTACGAACGCGTGAATCTGAGCCGTCCGGTATCAGCGACTGCAGGCAATTTCGAGGGAGTCGCCGTGGGAGATGTACGGGAATTCCCGCGGGTGCCTGTTGCCGAAGCCGCGCGCAGAGGCGCGGCCGGCCTGTCTGCCACCGACCATTTCGACGATTGGCGAACGAGTTTGCGACGCGCCGTGTTGGCCGAGGTCGAGGCGTTCGTCTCCGCCCGCTGCACCGACACCTTGGGCGACTGCGGCGTCGACGCCGCCGGAGAGGTTCTCCTCGAGTTCGTGAGGGGCGGCAAATGCCTGCGGTCGACCTTCATGTACCTCGGCTGGCTGTGCGGTGCGCCGGCCAGCGACGCGGCCCTGTCAGCGACCGCCAGCTTAGAATTACTGCACGCTTTCGCACTGCTGCAGGACGATGTGATGGACGATTCGCCGTCGAGGCGCGGGCAACCGGCCGCACACATCCAGTTCGAGCGCTGGCATCACCAGCGCGGACTGTCCGGCTCCTCGCGCCGGTTCGGCGAATCGGCCGCGGTGCTGCTCGGTGACCTGTGCCTGATCTGGGCCGAGCAGATGCTGCGCGACTGTGGCCTGAGCCGGCATCAGTTGCAGCGCGCCTGGCCACGCTACGACGCCATGCGCACCGAGCTGGCGGTCGGCCAATTCGCCGACCTGACCCTGGACATTCGCAAACTGCCCACGATGGAGGCGGTATTCAACGTGGCCCGGCTCAAGTCCGGCAATTACACGGTGCGCCGACCCTTGGAGATCGGCGCCGCGATGGCCGGCTGCAGTGAGCACACTCTGGCCCGGCTGGGCGAATACGGCAGCGCTGTCGGTGAAGCCTTCCAACTCCGCGACGACATTCTCGGCATCTTCGGATCGCCGACCACTACGGGCAAGCCCAACGGCGGTGATCTGCTCGAACGCAAGGCCACCAGCGTGATGGTCGCGGCTTATGAGCTCGCCGACACCTCAACCCGCCGGCAATTCGCGGAGCTGGTCGATCGGCGACCACCTCACCGATGCCGACCTGGAGCATTGGCGCGCCTTGATTTTCGCGACCGGAGCAGTGCAGCGGATCGAGGAACTCATCACCGATCGCGTCGAGATCGCTCACAAAGCCTTGGACAGCAGCGGAGTCGACGGCCCGATCAAGGGCGCGCTGGCCAGTATGGCCGGCGTATGCACAAGGCGTGCCGCATGATTGCACGAGGGAGGCGCTGATGCGTACGGTGCGCGGCCGGACCGATCGGGTCGTCGTGGTGGGTGCGGGGTTTGCCGGACTTTCGGCGGCGCTGCATCTTGCCGGTCGGGGGCGCGAAGTCACAGTGATCGAGCGTGAGCCGTGGCCTGGCGGGCGGGCGGGTCGCCGCGACATCGGCGGCTACCTGATCGACACCGGACCGACGGTGCTCACCATGCCCGACCTCATCGACGAGGCCTTCGCCGCCGTTGGCGAATCCCTGTCGCAGCGAGTCGACCTGCTGCCGGTGGATCCGGCTTATCGGGCCATGTTCGCCGACGGCGACGGCCTTGACGTGCACACTGACGCCGACCGGATGGCTGCGTCGGTGCGGGAGTTCGCCGGCCCCCAGGAAGCCGCCGGTTACCGCGCGCTGCGTGACTGGCTGGACCGGCTCTACCGGATAGAGTTCGCGGGCTTCATCGCCGCCAACTTCGATTCCCCGCTGTCCATGCTGACCCCACAGCTGGCTCGGCTCGCCGGCATCGGCGGGTTCCGCCGATGGGAGACGATGGTCAGCCGCTACATCAGCGACCCCAGGCTGCGGCGCGTGTTCACCTTCCAGGCCCTCTACGCCGGGGTGGCGCCGCAAGACGCGCTGGCCGTGTACGCGGTGATCGCCTACATGGACACGGTGTCGGGTGTCTTCTTTCCCCGTGGCGGTGTGCGGGCGCTACCCGACGCGCTTGCCGCGGCAGCCCAGGACGCCGGGGTGCAGTTCCGCTACGGATCGACGGTCACCGCGCTGGAGCGCACCGGCGACCGGGTCAACGCGGTGATCACCGGCGAGGGCGACCGGATCGCCTGCGACGCGGTGGTGCTGACCACCGAACTGCCCCTGACCTACGAACTGCTGGGCCGTCGGCCCAAGCGGCTGTTGCCGCTGCGCGCGGCCCCCTCGGCCGTGGTGATGCACGTGGGGTGCCGCGCCGTCGAGCCCCCGCCGCCGCATCACACGATTCTTTTCGGCGACGCATGGGACCAGACGTTCACCGACATCATCCGGGACGGCCAGCTGATGCGGGATCCGTCGCTGCTGGTGACCCGTCCCACGGCCAGCGATCCCGGTCTGGCGCCGGCGGGACGTGATCTGCTCTACGTGCTCGCACCGGCGCCGAACCTGGACCGGGGCCGCATCGACTGGGCGAGTACCGCCGCACCATATGCTCAAACCATGCTCGAGCAGGTGGAGCAACGACTGTTGCCCAACCTTCGCGATGATGCCGAGGTGCTGCACGTGGACACCCCCGCCGACTGGGCGCGGGCAGGTATGGCGGCGGGCACGCCGTTCGCCCTGGCGCATACCTTCGCCCAGACCGGCCCGTTCCGGCCCGCGAACCTGGTGCGCGGCATCGACAACGCGGTGCTGGCCGGTTCGTCGACCACGCCCGGCGTGGGTGTGCCGACCACCCTGATCTCCGGTCGGTTGGCGGCTGACCGCATCACCGGCGCGCCGGACCGGTCTTCCGTTCATCTAGATCTGAAAGCGCCACTGCCATGATCCGCACCGAACTCGACGCCGCCGGCATCGACGATCCTGTCTTGCGTGCGGCATATCGCAGCTGCCGGAAGATCGCCGCCAACAACGGCCGCACCTACTTTCTGGCGACCAGATTGCTGGCACCGGACCAGCGTCCGGCGGTACACGCGCTGTATGCCTTCGCCCGTCTCGCCGACGACATTCTCGATGAGTTCAATCCGAACCTGGACGCCGCGGCGCGGGCCGATCGACTGCAGGTGCTGTCCGACCGCTTCTTCGCCGGCGGTGAGCAGCGCGACGAGCCGGTGCTGGCCGCGGTCGACCACACGGTAGCCCGCTACCGGATTCCGGCAGAGCTGTTCGTGGATTTCCTCGACTCGATGCGCATGGACCTCACCGTCACCGACTATCCGGACCGCGCAGCACTGAACCGCTACATGCGCGGTTCAGCGGAAGTCATTGGCCTGCAAGTGCTTCCGGTGCTGGGAACGGTCACCGACGCTGACGAGGCGGCACCGTATGCCGAAGCGCTGGGCCGCGCGTTCCAGTTGACGAACTTCCTGCGGGACGTCGACGAGGATCTGTTGCGCGACCGGATCTATCTGCCGGCCGACGAACTCGCCGCGCACGGCGTGGACCGCGAGTTGTTGCTGTGGTGCCACATGCACCGCTGCACCGATGCCCGGGTTCGGGACGCATTGGCTGAGCAGCACAAGATCACCCGGGAGATCTATCGGTTCGCCGCCGAGGGGGTCCCGCTGCTGGCACCGCGCTCACGCCCTTGCGTGACAACGGCATTGACGCTCTACTCGGAGATCCTGGACCGTATCGAGGACAGCGACTTCGCCGTGTTCAGCCACCGCGCCACCGTCGGCAAGGCGCGCCGAATTCAGGTGGCCGGCAGCGCCCTGTTCCAGTCCTGGCGAATCCGCCGATCCCTGCCCGGAGGTCGGAAGCCCGGTGCCGCGTGAGCGACCATTGGCAGTACCTGATCGTGCTGGGACTGTGCCTGCTGATCACGTTGCCGCTGGAACTGTTCGGCAAGGGGGTGTACCGCCAGCCCGGCCGGGTGTTCCGTGCGGTGGTGCCGTTCGCGGCGGTATTCCTGGTCTGGGACGCCATCGCCATCGCCGCCGGAATATGGTGGTACAACGGCAAATACATGACCGGCATCGAGGTGCCACCTCGCGTACCCATCGAGGAGGTGCTGTTCTTCGTGGTGATTCCCGTGTGCGGGTTGCTCACCTACAACGCGGTGAGCACCATTCTCGACTGGAGCAGGCGCCGATGACCGGATTGGGCTACACCGTTCCGGCCGTGGTGTCGGTGCTGGCAGTGGGTGCGCTGGAGTTGACGGTGTTGCGCACCGGCTTGTTTCGCCGGCCGGCCTATTGGTTGTCGATGGTGATCGTGCTGGGATTTCAGGTTCCCGTCGACGGCTGGCTGACCAAGCTCAGCGCCCCGGTGGTCATCTACAACCAGCCGCAGACCAGCGGCCTGCGATTTCCGTTCGACATTCCCGTCGAGGACTTCTTGTTCGGCTTCGCCCTGGTCACCGGGGTGCTACTGCTGTGGGAGTATCAACGTGTACGGCGGTGATCATGGATAAAGCAGGTCTTGCACGCGGCGACGTGCCCGATGCGTTCGACGTCGGCGCGGACGCCTACGACCGGCTGGTGGGCGCCAACCCCGGCTATCACACCAACCTGCGGCGTTCAGTGCAGCGCATGGGCCTGCCGGAGAACGGGCGCGGCCTCCGGTTGCTCGATGCCGGATGCGGCACCGGAGCGTCGACGGCCGCATTGCTGGCAGCGGCTCCCGAAGCCGAAATCGTCGCCGTCGACGCATCGCGCGGCATGCTGGAGGCGGCGCGGGCCAAATCCTGGCCGGCGTCGGTCCGGTTCGTCCACACCCCCATCGAAGAACTCCGCGAGCACGGCATCACCGGGCCGTTCGACGGCATTCTGGCGGCCTATCTGTTGCGCAATCTGGCCGACCCGGACAGCCAACTGCGCGCCTTCTCCGAACTCCTGCGGCCGGGCGGAACGCTCGCGGTGCACGAGTACTCCGTGCGGGATTCCCGTGCCGCCACTCGGATTTGGCACGCGGTCTGCTGGGGGATCATCATTCCCTCCGGGTGGTGCGCGAACCCGAAGCACCACCCTGTACCGGCACTTGTGGCGCAGTGTACTGACGCTTCGACGGGGCGGCGCGGTTCCGGCAGCGGATGTCCGATGCCGGATTCACCACAGTCCGCAGCGAAACCATGCCAGGCTGGGAACACAACATCGTCCATACTTTTATCGGAAAGGTGCCGCTGTGACCGACGCCGGACCGACCGCCGTCGCCAAAGACATCCGGCATCGCCCGGATTAGCCCGACGCCGCCTCACTGTCGTCGCGCCCGCGCGTGGTGGTCGTCGGGGCCGGGATTGCCGGCCTGGCGGCTGCCACCGGACTCGCCGAGCGGGGTGTCGCCGTCGAGGTGGTGGAGAAGGAGCCCTATCTCGGTGGTCGGGTCGGCGGCTGGACCGAACATGACGACGGCGCCGACCTCCCGATGAACCGGGGATTCCACGCCTTCTTCCGCCAGTACTACAACCTTCGGGCCTTGCTGAGGCGCGTTGATCCGCAGTTGCGAATGCTGACACCGGTCAAGGATTACCCGTTGATCGACGGCGCCGGCCGGCGCGACACCTTCCGCGGACTGCCCCGCACGCCACCCTGGAACGCGCTGGTGTTCGCGTTGCGCAGCCCGACGTTCCGGCTCTCCGATCTGGCGCGCATCGACGCCCGCGCTGCCGCACCGCTGGCCGCGGTGTCGGTTCCCGACATCTATCACCAGCTGGACCACATCGACGCCGAAACCTTCTTGAAGAGCATCAATTTCCCCGAGTCGGCACGTCACCTCGCCTTCGAGGTGTTCTCCCGTAGCTTCTTCGCCGAACCGACACAGCTCTCGGCCGGTGAACTGGCGACGATGTTCCACATCTACTTCCTGGGGTCCAGTGAGGGACTGATCTTCGATGTCGCCAACGCCAATTTCGATGCCAGCCTGTGGAATCCGCTGCGGGAGTATCTGAGTGAACGCGGCGTCGATTCCGGCTCGGCACCCCGGTGCAGCGCGTAGACACCGCTGACGCCGGTTTCAGCGTTCAGACCGACGATGATGCGCTGCGTGCCGACGCGGTGGTGCTGGCGCTCGACGTGAGCGGCCTGCAGCAGATCCTCGCCGCGTCGGCCGGCCTCGGTAACGACCTGTGGCGCGCGCAGATACGACGGCTGCGCACCGCGCCCCCTTCGTGGTTCATCGGCTGTGGCTTGACCGGCCGGTCAGGTCAGACCGGGCTTCGTTCCTTGGTACCGCGGGCCATCAGCCGCTCGACAACATCAGCGTGCTGGAGCGCTACGAAGGCCGAGGCCGCCGCCTGGGCCCGCCGAAACCGGCGGCTCCGTCGTCGAATTACACTCCTACGCAATGGATTCCGCGACACCTAGCGATGCGGCGATCCGGCAGCTACACAAGCTCTACCCGGAAACCGCCGCGGCGAACGTGGTTCATGAACGCGTGCTGCGCCGAAGCGACTGCCCGTTGTTCACCCCGGGGACCTACACCCGGCGCCCCACCGTCGCGACGCCGCAACCCGGGTTGGTGTTGGCCGGCGACGGGATTCGGGTCGACCTGCCGGTGGCATTGATGGAGCGCGCCGCCACCACCGGCTGGGTCGCCGCCAATCAGCTGCTCTCGCGATGGGGCGTGTCCGGTCATGACCTGTTCACCGTTCCCACTCGAGGCCGGTCGGCGCTGCTGCGATCGCTGGCACTCCGGCAAATTCGGGGGCGGTCATGAGCGTCCGCGATCAGTTCCGCGATCGGTGGCCCAAAGACTGGCCCCTGCAGGTGATTCCACGCACGGCATGGACTCAGCAGCGTCCCACCTACGGTCAGGCGCAGCCGGCAATCATCAACGCCGCGCTGGCACGGTCACAGCGCCGGGCCACCGGAAATTGGTACGTGTTCGCGGCAAGCCGCGACGTGCGGACCGACCCGGCCACTCGGCGCCCGCGTTGCCGGTGTCGAACTCGTCGCCTGGCGTGATCGGCTCGGTCATCTGACGGTGGGTCCGGGCAGTTGCCCGCACCTGGGCGCAGATTTGGCCACCGGCACGGTGTCCGATGGTGTGTTGTTCTGCCGGTGGCATGGGCTGGCCCTGGACGGCACTGGTTGCAAGCTGGGTTGGGCTCCGTTGCCCAGCTACGACGACGGCGTGCTGGCCTGGGTTCGGCTGGACGCTGTCGGCGGAGAAACGCCACTGGATATGCCGGTGATTCCGGATCGACCCACCGGCGACCACGCTGCCCGCTGTCACCCGCGTCGTCGGTACCTGTGAACCGGAGGACATCATCGCCAACCGTCTCGATCCCTGGCACGGCGGCTGGTTCCACCCGTACTCGTTCGACGCGACTCGAGGTGCTCACCACCCCGACCGAGGAGGACGACCGCTTTGTTGTCTCGGTCACCTTCCGGGTCGGGCGCTTCGGTGTGCCCACCATCGCGGAATTCAGCTGCCCCGAAGCGCGCACCATCGTGATGCGCATCGTTGAAGGTGAGGGCGCCGGCAGCGTCGTCGAAACCCACGCCACCCCAATCGGTCCGGGGCCGGACGGGCAGCCCCGCGTCGCCGTCATCGAAGCCGTCGTCGCGCACTCACAGCGCCCGGGATTCAAAGCGGCACTCACGGTGGCGCCGCTGGTCACGCCGCTGATGCGGTACGCCGCCAACCGGCTCTGGCGCGACGATCTGGCCTACGCAGAACGCCGATATCGACTGCGCAGCGGCCTCTGAGCATCGCACCGGCCTTCAGTCCTCTAGGCTGAATCAGCGATGAAGAGAAGATATTTCGCCGTTGTCGTCGCCACGGTAGCCGCGCACTTCGCCTATCTTGCCTATCTGCCGAGCGGTGGTTTTCTGGCGTTGCGCTGGCGGCGCACATTCTGGCTGCACCTGCCGACCGTGTGCTGGGGTATCGGCGTTGTGGCGCTGGATCTGCCGTGCCCGTTGACCTCGCTGGAAGCTTGGGCGCGCGCCCGGGCCGGAATGGGCCCCTTGCCGAAAACCGGATTCATCGGCCGGTACGTCGCCGGTGCTGTCATGTCCGCAGAACCGGACCGGATACCGCTCAAGCGTTGGCTTTCGTTGCGGCCGCGGTTTCCTGGATCGCGTTATTGATCCAGGGCCGAGGGGTACCCGCGCGAGAGAGCTAACCGACTTCAGGGGAAGCGAACTCAATTGACCGACAAGCATCTGCGCAAGGGCGACAACGTCGAGTGGAAGAGCCGGTAACACCGTCAAAGGCAAGGTCGAGCGGAAGATCACCTCGGATGCCGAGGCGGCCGGGCGTACCGTGCGGGCCTCCCAGGACGAGCCGCAGTACCAGCTACGCAGCGACAAGACCGGGAAAGACGCCGTTCACAAGCCGAGTGCGCTGCGGCGCCGGGACGGCTGACGACACCAAGCAATCGAGCGCGCCACCGGTTTACTGACAGTCGAGCGAGCACGCCGTACTCTGGATACCTGATGAAGGATGCGGGTAGGTGACCAAACGCCGCGCAAGTGAGCCGCCGCCTGGCCGGGCGGAGCTGGAGAAGCAGCTGTCGGCCGACATTCGCGCCATAACCGCCCGATCCGATCGCGTCGGCCGGCACTACGCGCGCATCAACGATGTCAGCAACAGCGATTTCCACGCCCTGCTGCACATCATGGTGGCCGAAACTGCAGGTGCACCGTTGACCCTGGCGCAACTGCGGCAACGCATGGACGTCTCGCCGCCGGCGATCACCTACCTGGTCGACCGGATGATCGAGGCGGGCCACATTCGACGTGAACCCGACCCGGAAGACCGGCGCAAGTGGCTACTGCGCTACGAAACTCGCGGCATGACATTGGCCCACACGTTCTTCAGCCCCCTCGGGGCTCATATCAGGGCGGCCCTGGCCGATATGACCGACAAAGACCTCGTCGCCGCACACCAGGTTTTCATGGCCATGATCGCCGCGATGTCGACGTTCGAGGACGAACTTTCCGCTCCCGGTGCTGACGCTTCAGCGGAACTCGGTCGAGGTGCTCCGACCGCCCGGCGGCGGCAGGGGACGGCTCGGTCCGACGCGCCGGGGCAGCTGACAGCGACCGCTGCTCGATCAGATCCGCACCTCGCGCCACACCCCCGGTCGCGGCGAAACCGGCGGCAACGCTGTCGCGCTCCATCGGCCATCGTCGCCGCCTTCAGCACCGCGGCCCGTCAGTCGTGCCGGGGTGAGCCGCTTGGGTGGCAGCCGCGTCCCGCAGCCGGCCACCTGCACGCGGCGCGCGACTTCGGCTTGATCGCGCGCAAATGGCACCACGCAGACCGGGACACCGCGGTCGAGGGCCTTCACGGTGGTTCCCATTCCCCCGTGCGTGACGACACACATCGCCCGATCAAGCACCGGACCGTGGTCAAGGAACTGGCACACCGTCGCGTTGCGATGTCTGCGGCAATCCGGCGGGTATGCCGGCCGGGAAGGTCGCGACCACGTGAACCGGCTCATCGGCCAACGCTTGCAAGGCGACACGTGACCCAGCTTGGCGTCGGCTTGGGCAATCGAAGACGTGCTGACCAGCACGATGGGCCGGTCGATGGCGTCCAGCCAGTCCGGGACCGCCGCCGCACGTCTGCTCGAAATACGCACGCACCGATGAAGTGCACCGCATCGCCCCAGTCGGGATGCGGATACTCGAACGGCTCACCCCCGACCGCCAACAGCAGCGGCGCCCGGCGCATCAGCTCATCCACGGAATGGATCTCGGGGCGCCCAGACCGGCGCGAAGGGCGTTGATCCTCGGCAACATCGGGCGATCGAACAGGTATCTGACGAATCGGCCGCATCGACGCGTCGCGAATTCCGCCCGACGAGGCCGGGCAGCGGCCGTAGGCCGGGGCCGAACGGCGGCGCCACGCGCGAATGCAGGTACGGCGTGAACGGCGAAAACACCGACCAGGGCAGATCACCGACGTCGGCGGCCGAGATCGCGCCCCAACAGTTCGCATCGACGATGATCGCGTCGGGCTGTACCTGCATGATCGCGCGCCGGAGATCGTCAACCTCGATCACCGCCCGCCGGCAGAGCACGTCGATCGACCGTCTTGAGAACACCTAAAGCGTTGTGCGCCAACCAATCTTCCCCCACGATGGCCTCGATCCGCGGGTCGACAGCCTCGGTGTGCACACCGACCGCACGCATGGTGGCGACTTCGCTGGCCATCGTGCGCAGGTGGACCTGGTGACCGCGCGCAGCCAACTCCACCAGCAGGGCAGCCAGCGGGTAGAGATGACCCAGCGCGGGCGAACCATAAGCCAGAATCACTGCCATGCGCCCGCCTAGGCGATGGGTACCGCGCCGAGGTTGCGCAGTGCGCGGCAGATCGGCCGCACCGCACCCGTGCAGACAGATGCGAAGCTCGTCGACAAATCGCTGCAGCCAAGCCGTTGCAGCATCTGCGGACTCGATCGCCGCGGAAAGCAGTGGGCGGGCAACCGCCACCACGTCGGCGCCCAAGGCGAGCGCTTTGGCCGCGTCCATACCGGTTCGGATTCCACCCGAGGCAACCAGCGGGATATCCGGAAGCGCCGCACGCACCTCGAGCAGCGCTTGCGCGGTCGGTATCCCCCAGTCGGCCAGATCCGGATAGCGCAGTTCGCCATAGCGGACCAACTGCTCAACGCGCGACCACGACGTGCCGCCGGCACCCGCCACGTCAATGGCCGCCACCGGCGGCTCACCGGTCAGCCCGCAGCAATTCGGCGACCGCGGTGGCGCCGATCCCGTGGCCTACTTCCTTCAGCAACACCGGGTAATCCAGCATCGCGGCCACATCGTGCAGCCGGTCCAGGGATCCGGCAAAGTCGGTGTCGCCGTTGTGCTGCATCGCCTCTTGCAATGGATTGGTGTGCACCGCAAGGGCATTCGCTCCGACCCGGTCGAGCGCTTTGACGATTTCCGGCACCGCGTCCTTGGTGAACTGGGACAGGCCGATATTGCCCACCAACAACACGTCAGGTGCCACGTCGCGCACGGTGAAGCTGGGGGCGGCTTGCTCACCCAGCGCGCTGTCGAGCATGACTCGCTGCGACCCGAGCATCATCCCGATACCCAGTCGTTGAGCGGCGGTCGCCAGATTCCGGTTGATGGTGCCCGACAACTCGGCACCGCCCGTCATGGCGCCCACCAGAACGGGTGCCCGCAAGCGGGCCCCGAGGAATTCGGCGGAGAGGTCGATGTCGGCCAGGTTGGTCTGCGTCAATGCGTTGTAGGGCAGGCGATAGCGTTCCAGACCCGTCGTCACGCCGTGATAGCCCACGTCGCCGTCCCGACACACGTCGATGTGGCGGCGCTTGCGGGAGGCCATTTCGCGCCGTTCAGCCATCACGGACCTTCGACACCACGAGTCAGCACACTAGACCTCGCTCCGGGCTTGACCGGTACAGCGATTTCGTTGCGGCGCAGCGCCGGAACGGTCCATGGCGGATCGTAGAACCAGGCCGCCGGCGAGTCCGTGGCTTCGAATCCCAACTCTCCCAACGTGTTCATCAATTTGCCGGTCTGCGAGGCAACGGCGCGGCGACTGGGGATACCGGTGAAGCGTCGCACCGCGATCGTCGCGGGCGGCACGGTGACCAGATTGACCTCGCCGTCGTCGGGCTCGGGCAAGGTTATCCATGTGTTTTGTCGGCCGGCATGAAGAACCGGATCACCCACTCGCCCTTGCGGCGGGATTCCTGTGCCACCGGCGCCGTCATCGCGACTTTCTCGTCGGTCGTTGTTAGCGCCGAAGATATAGCGGGCAAGCCGACGGAAACCGACGTTGCGCGCCGACTCTTCGTCGGCAACGACGGTGGTCTCCGCGGCGATCCGATCACCGTAGCGGCGGATCTCCACATCGCGCGTCAGCTTTTCGGTGCTGTGGGCAGGTTCCTCGGTGCTGTGGCGGTAGCCGACGACCGAGCCTGCCGCGTCGATGAACTGCCCCACCATGCGCCAACCGATTTCGAGCATGGCCGTCTCATTCCCTCAGTCGATCCCATCGTGTCGCGTTACCACGTGCGGCCGCAACTGTGCATTACCATCGGTGTCGTCACGTCATGAGACGCCTACCGGCGTCGCTCGGCAGTCCCAGCATACCCGCCATCCCTGATATTGGTTAAGTTACTGAATGTTTAATTTATTTAAGATACTTGCTGTACCGCCGATGCTGACAGCGGAAGGCGAACCTGGCTGGACGGTTGCCCGGTAAGTGCCCGGACGCGCTAGATTGCGGCTAGGCTAGAACCAGTTGAGTCCGCAGCTGACAGTCTTCGAGCGCTGTGAACGGTGAGTTTTCTTCGCCTTCCCCGCACAAAAAAATAGACGGCCCTGCCAATGCACGCTGTAGATTCACCAGCCCAACGCCACCCCCGCTACCGCTATGTCATCGATTGCGGTGGGGCTCAGATTTTCGTATACGTCCGCAGCTTGGCAACCGTGGTTCGCATCGACGGTGGAGTCGATGGTCCAATGCCGGACACGTCGCGGCAGAAATCCGCCGATTCACCAAGGCGCGGACTCCGCTGATCCTTGATCTCAGCCAGCTGGACTTCCTGGGCATCGATGGTTTTCAGGAACTACTATCCCTGAACCACAGCATCAGGCCTCGGGGCTGTACTGCAACGTCGTCATCGGCGTGGCGTTGCGCCCGCTGGTTCGCGTGGTGAAGGATCACGGGTTACCGCTGGTCAGGTCCGTGCCGGAAGC
>CAVSDU010000009.1:0-7727 GCA_963726875.1 uncultured Actinomycetota bacterium
TGCCGCTGGTACTGGGCTGAGGGTCACGAACCGGCCAGCAGGCCCTGCAACTCGGCACGGCCCTGCTCGTCGAGCGCCAGCCGCGGCGCCCGCGGGTCGCCGACCGGGAAACCGAGCAGATCCAAACCGGCCTTGACGGTGGTGGGCAGCCCGCCCGCAACGATGAACTGCAACAACGGTTTGAGGTCGTCATAGAGAATCTGTGCCTTCTCCAGATCGTCGGCGCCCACCGCGTTGTAGAGGTCGATACACGGCTGGGGCCGCAGATTCGGTGCGGCCGTGCACCATCCGGACGCCCCGACCTTCAGTGCGTCCAGCACCAAGGGATTGCTGCCGTTGTAAAAGGGCAACTGGCCGTCGCTGAGTTCGGCGATGCGCCGCATCCGGTTCAAGTCACCGGTGGACTCCTTGACCATGGTGACATTGTCGATGTTGTCGAACATGGTGACCAGCAATTCGGGGCTCATGTCCACACCACTGGTGGCCGGATTGTTGTAAGCCATGATGGGGATTTCGATCGACTCCCCGATGCTGCGGTAATGCTGAGCGATCTCACGATCGGTGAGCTTCCAGTAGGAGACAGGCAGAACCATCACCGCGTCGGCGCCGGCCTGTTGCGCATACTTTGCGCGCCGAATTGTGTTGGCGGTAGTCAGATCTGACACGCCGACCACCACCGGGACCCGGCCGTTGACGGCGGTCATCGTGGTGTCGACGACGGCGTCGAACTCGGATTCGTCGAGGTACGCCAGTTCGCCGGTGCTGCCGAGCGGGGCGATCGCGTGGACGCCGGAGGAGACCAGACGGTCGACGAGCGCGGCCAGCCGGTCGGTGTCGATACCGGCCGTATCAGCTGTGAACGGGGTGATCGGGTAGGCGATGATGCCGTGGATTTCGGGCACGTTTCCTCGAATTCGATTGGTGGACAAAACTTCTAGCTGGTAAGCGCGTCGGGGTGCCGCACCAGCGCGCGGCGGGCGTAGTAGGCGAAGTTCGCTCGGCTGCGCGACGGCGTCAGCGTCCAGTCATGGGCCTCCCGGGCCAGTTCCTCCGGCAGCTCCTTGACGGTGCCCGCGGCCATCGCGGCAAGTTGCAACTTCGCGGCGCGCTCAATCAGCACCGCCAGCGAGCACGCCTCCTCCACGCTGGCGCCGGCCACCACCTGCCCGTGGTGCGCCAGGAGGGCGGCCTTCTTGTCGCCCAGGGCCGCGGTGATGATCTCACCTTCCTCGTTACCGACCGGCACACCGGGCCACTCGGCCAAGAAGGCGCAGTCGTCATACAGCGGCGTGGTGTCCATATGCGAGACCACCAATGGCACTTCGAGCATCGACAGGGCTGCCACGTGGAAGGGATGGGTGTGCACGATGCAACGGACGTCGGGTCGCGCGCGATAGATCCAGCTGTGAAAACGGTTGGCCGGGTTGGCCATTCCGGCACCTTCCAGGACATTGAGATCCTCGTCGACCAGCAGCAGGTTGTCCTCGGTGATCTCGTCGAATCCCAGGCCCAGGCATTGGGTGTAGTAGGCCCCGGGCCGCTCGGCGCGTGCCGTGATCTGGCCGGCCAAGCCGGAGTCATGGCCGGCGTCGAACAGGGCGCGGCAGGTGAGCGCGATCTTCTGGCGGATGGTCAATTCCGAATCGGCGCTCTCGGCGTCCAGGCGTTCCTGCGCGCGGCGCATCAATTCGGCTTTCGAATGGGTTGCGGTGTGGAAAGGCGTGGTCGTTGCCATCAGAGACTCCCTCGATCGGGAATGTGTGACACAATAGTAGCGCTATAGGAAACTTTGTGTCATAGGGGCTCCGATGACCGCACTCTTGCGTACCGTGCGCAGGCAACGCGGCCTCACCCTCGAGCAACTGGCCGGGCATACCGGCCTGACCAAGAGTTACCTGTCCAAGATCGAGCGAGGCCAGAGCACGCCGTCGATCGCGGTGGCCCTCAAGGTGGCGCGGGCACTTGACGTCGACGTGGGCCGGCTTTTCTCCGACGGCGCCGCCGAGGAGCAGATCACCGTCGACCGCGCCGATCCGGGTCGGCGGGCGCTACCGTGCACTGGCCACGACGCTGCTGGGCAAATCCATGTCGCCCTTCGTAGTTCGGCCCACCGAAACCGCCTCCGACGATCCGCATCCCGAGCACACCGGGCAGGAATTCGTATTCGTGCACACCGGCACCGTCGAACTCACCTACGGCGAGCAAGTCATCACACTCGCCCCGGGCGACAGCGCTTACTTCGACGCGTCCGTCGGCCACCGGGTCAGGGCCGTCGGCGGGGAGCCCGTCGAGGTCGTCGTCATCACCAATCCTGGCGCTTAGCCCGTGTCCCCCAATCGGGGGACACGGATAGGGCCCGTCGTGGGATACACATCCTGACGATGTGTAACGAGACTAGGCGTTACACATTGTCAGATCTTGGCACTGTGTAACGATAAAAACCAGTTATCGAATCAGAGGAGAAGGATCGTGTCTTACGAAACCCTGTTCGCCGCCGAGGAAGCGACCTACGGATTGATCTCGTTCATCGTCGACGAGATCGCCGATTGAGAACTGCCCGCTGGCCGGTGGGAGTTGATCATCCCCGCTGGCCCGGGTGCTCGCCGGCAAACCCAAAACCACCTAGGGTCGGAACCGATATGCACACTGACGACACCCCCGACAGCCCGATAACCAGAGACGGCAGCCTGGTCGAGATCTATCGCCGCGTGTCGGTGACCGACGAAGTCGACCTCATCACAGCCCTGGCCGAACCCGGCAGCTCCGTGCTGGACCTGGGATCCGGCGCCGGACGCATCGCCAATCCGGTGGCCGACCGGGGCTACCAGGTCACCGCGGTGGACGACTCGGCCGACATGCTCGCGCACGTGCGTGGCGCCAGGACTGTTCAAGCCCGCATCGAGGACCTGCGGCTACCCGAGAGATACGACGTCGTGCTGCTGGCGAGCAGCCTGGTCAACTATCCGGGCGTAGACGCGCGCAGGGGTCTGCTGGCCACGGTCGCGCACCACCTCAAACCGGCCGGTAAAGCCGTCATCCAATGGCGACCACCGGCCTGGTTTGCCCAACGGCCTGCCGGCAGCTACCAACGCGCTGACGGTGCGATGCAGCAGACGATGAACATCCTGCGCAACGACGGCGATGTGGTCCTCGGCGAGTTCACTCTCGAGTACGCCGGCCAGAGTCTGACCCAATCATTTGAAGCTCACCGGGTCAGCGCCGACGAGTTCCGGTCACTGCTCGACGAAGTCGGCATGACGCTGGACACCGATGACCCGGATTCCTCCGAATGGCTCACGGCGTCCCTGCGACGCTGATCCAGCCGGTGGATAGCCACGTACTTCGTTCGGAGGACCGCAATTGGGCCCGTTCGTAGGCTGCCCAACGCCCCTGCCTGCGTTGCACCATTGAGGCTCAATCACATTGAGCGAAAGGTGGTGTGTGCACCGATGGCACACGAAATTCTGTTCTTCGACGAAGAGACGTCGTACTCGCTGTTCAGCTTCGTCGCCGGCGAGATCGCCGAATAGAGATCGCTGACGCCGGCGGGGCCGCATTCCCCCGCCTGCGTTGGTATGTCTACTACCAGGGCCGCGTCGAGCAGGTCACGCCGGTGGTGGCGCTTCGCGTGTCCACCACCTGGCCGTCCACGGCGATCTCGCAGCGCAACTCAGGCGTACTTCCCGACCCACAATCCGGCCAGTGGCAGCCGCCGCTGGCGCTGACGAAGGCCCATTGGTTCGGGTTGGCCAGGGTTGCGGTGTACACCAGCGGCTGATCGGCGGCGAAGGTGGCCGGCACGGTGGTCAGGAACTGCGAGGAGTTGGCGTCGAAGGCGCCCTGGCTGGGCGGATCGGTGTTCATGTAACGGACGTTGCCGGTCAGACTGCCGGTGGTGGTGATCGTGTAGGTCACCTGGTGGCCGGCCGGATCGGCGTGCGATACGGCCGGCGCTGTCACGGCCACGGAAGCCGCGCCCAGGATGCCCGCGGCGACCGCGCTTGCCAGTTTTTGCACGTTCGTCATATCGGAAACGCTACCGGATTCGTTACCTGCCAATTTCGGGCGAGCGCGCCTACCATCTATCCGTGCCCACAGCGTTCGTGTTGTCCGGCGGTGCCAGCCTGGGAGCGATCCATGTGGGGATGCTGCGTGCCCTGGCGGACGAAGGAATCACCCCGGACCTGATCGTGGGCACCTCCGTCGGCGCGGTCAACGGCGGCTGGCTCGCCTCGCGAGCCGACGCCGCGGGCATCCGTGCCCTGGCCGATCTGTGGGTATCGCTGACGCGGCAGACTGGTCTTTCCCACTCACCCGCTGTCTGGTGTGCTGGGCATGTTCGGGCGTCGGACGCACCTGGTTCCCAATTCCGGTCTGCGGCGCATTCTGTCCGAGCAACTGCAGTTCACCCGGCTGGAGGATGCACCGATACCACTGCACGTGGTGGCCACCGACGTCGTCTCGGGCACCGATGTCTTGCTGTCCTCGGGCAACGCGGTCGACGCGATCGCCGCCAGCGCCGCCATCCCGGGTGTCTTTCCGCCGGTCAACATCGACGGGCGCGACCTGATGGACGGAGGTGTTGTGAACAACACACCGGTGTCGCACGCGGTTGCGCTGGGCGCCGACCGGGTGTGGGTGTTGCCCACGGGCTACTCCTGCGACCTGCCCGCGACACCGAAGTCGGCGGTCAACATGGCGCTGCATGCCATGACCATCGCCTTCAACCATCGCCTCGCCGACGACGTCTCCCGCTATCGAAATGTCTGTCGACCTGCACGTCATTCGCCCGCTGTGTCCGGTCGCCATTTCCGGAGCCGACTTCTCGCACGCGGCGACACTGATCGAGCGGTCGCATGCCGCGACCCGCGAGTGGCTGGAGGCGCACCCACCGACCACCGGCCAGGCCGCGCTTGCTGGAGCCGCACCGCCACAGACACCGCGGCGGGGCGGTTCTGCCGACGTTCACCCACGTCCGGTATGAAGCACCCCATGAGCGACGATCCGGAACAGGACGATCCGCCGGGCCTGCGCCGCCGCACGCTGCTGACGACCGCGGCGGTGGCGGGTGTTCTCGGCGCCGGCGCAGGAGGCGGCGGCGCAGCGCTGCTGCGATCGCATGGTCCTGGCGGTCTGGTATCAGCCGGACCGCACCGGCGCGCCACCGGTGGGCGGTCTGCATCTGCAATTCGGCCGGGATGCCGGAACCGAGGCGGTGGTGTCCTGGCACACAACCGAGGCCGTCCGCAATCCGCGGGTCATGCTGGGCGCGCCGACGTCCGGGTTCGGCAGCACCGTGGCGGCCGAAACCCGAACCTACCGGGATGCCAAGTCCAACACCGAGGTTCGTGTCAACCACGCGCGCGTTGACGGGTCTGACCCCGGACACCGACTACATCTATGCCGCGGTGCATGACGGTGCGCACGCCCGGAGCTGGGCACCGTACGAACCGCGCCGGCGCGGGCGAAAACCCTTGCGCTTCACCAGCTTCGGCGACCAGTCGACACCGACCCTGAGCACGTTGACCGACGGCAGATATGTCAGCGACAACATCGGATCACCCGCGGCCGGTGATACCACGGTGCGCGATCGAACGCATCGCGCCGCTGTTCAATCTGGTCAACGGCGATCTGTGCTACGCCAACCTCGCGTACGACCGGATCCGCACCTGGTCGGATTGGTTCGACAACAACACCCGTTCGGCCCGTTACCGGCCATGGATGCCGGCCGCCGGTAATCACGAGAACGAATTGGGCAACGGGCCAATAGGTTACGGCGCCTACCAGACATACTTCGCGGTGCCCTGATCCGGGGCCAGCGAGCAAATGCGCGGGCTGTGGTACTCCTTCACCGCCGGCTCGGTGCGGGTGATCAGCCTGAACAACGACGACGTGGCCTACCAGGACGGCGGCAATTTCTACGTGCACGGCTACTCGGGCGGCGAGCAAAAGCGTTGGCTTGCAGCAGAACTGGCACGCTGCGCGGCGGGACCCGGGCATCGACTGGGTGGTGGTCTGCATGCACCAGACGGCGATCTCCACTGCCACGGCCAACGGAGCCGACCTCGGGATCCGCCAGGAATGGCTACCCCTGTTCGACCAATACAACGTCGATCTGGTGTTGTGCGGACACGAACACCACTACGAGCGGTCGCATCCGTTGCGCGGAACGCTGGGCAGTGATACCCGCACACCGATACCCGTCGACACCCGCACTGACCTGATCGATGTGACCAGGGGAACCGTGCACCTGGTCATCGGCGGGGGCGGAACGTCGCACCCGAGCAACGGATTGTTCTTCCCGCGAACTGCGCTGCCAGGTGATCACCGGTGTCGGCGCATTCGATCCCGCGATCGGGCGTAAGCGCGCCGATTTACGTGATGGAGGATGCGCCGTGGTCGGCGTTTCGCGACCGCGAAAACCCTTACGGCTTCGTGGCTTTCGACGTCGATCCGGGTGAGCCGGGCGGCAATACGTCGATCAAGGCGACGTATTACGCGGTGCAGGGACCCTACGGCGCGGTCACCGCCGATCGACCAGTTCACGTTGACCAAACCGCGCGGGGGTTAGAACAGCGTCGGTTGCACGGGTGTGCGGCGCCGCCGTTGCCGGCGGTGCGGACGGTCGAGGATCACTGCCCAGCCGATATTTCGCGATCAGCGGTCTGGCGCGTTCGCGCAGCATGTCGCGGTAGCTCTGCGGGAGGTAGGCGCCGCGACGGTAGAGGTCGCGGTACCGGCTGGTCAGCTCGGGGTGCACGCGGGCCAGCCAGGACATGAACCAGCCGCGCGTGGCGCCGCGCAGGTGCAGACCGAACACGGTGACGCTGGTGGCGCCCGCGGCGGCGATCTGTCCGAGCAACGTGTCGAGATGCTCTGTCGAATCGGTGAGGTGCGGCAACACCGGCGCGACCATGACATGGCAGCCGAGGTTGGCTTCGCGGATGGCGGTGATGAGCGCCAGCCGGGCTTGCGGCGTGGGCGTTCCCGGCTCGACATCCCGGTGCAGCTCCGGATCGCCTACTGCCAGCGAGATTGCCACCGACACCGGAACCTGTTGAGCCGCTTCGGTTATCAGCGGCAGGTCCCGGCGCAACAGGGTGCCTTTGGTGAGGATCGACATGGGTGTGCCGGACTCGGCCGAGCGCGTGATGATTCCGGGCATCAGCGCGTAACGACCCTCGGCGCGCTGGTAGGGGTCGGTGTTGGTGCCGAGTGCGACGGTCTCGCGCCGCCACGACGGCCTGCGCAGTTCGCGCCGCAGCACCTCGGCGACGTTGGTCTTGACGACGATCTGGGTGTCGAAGTCGGTGCCGACAGTCGAAGTCCAGGTATTCGTGGGTGGGACGGGCGAAGCAGTCGCGGCAGGCGTGCGAGCAGCCGCGATAGCCGTTGACCGTGTACCGGAAGGGCAGGGCGGCCGCGTTGGGCACCTTGTTCAGCGCCGACTTACACAGCACCTCGTGGAACGTCATGCCCTCGAACTGCGGCACCCGCACGCTTTTGACCAGGCCCAGTCGCTGCAGGCCGGGCAACGCCCCGTCGTCGACGGGCGTCCCATTGACGGCGACCGCTTGACCTGCCCAGCGCATGTCTCCATTCGAACAATAGTTCGACGCGGCGTCAAGGGGTTGCTTCCTCGGCGAGAGACCGCAAATGTGCGGCATTCACGGCGTGTCGCTGTCGACACGCGCGCGCTCGCCAACGGCGTGGGGTGGGCTAGTGCC
>CAVSDU010000010.1:0-116186 GCA_963726875.1 uncultured Actinomycetota bacterium
AGACCAAGCAGTTCGTGCAGCGCTGTGTGGACAAGGTGGGCAAGAACTTCCTGGCCAATGTGGGAACCGTCAGCGTCGCCAAGGATCTGGACGCTATTCGCAAGGCCCTGGGTGACGCGAAACTGACCTACCTCGGCTACTCGTACGGAACCCGCATCGGCTCGGCCTACGCCGAGGCCTTCCCACAGAACGTGCGGTCGATGATCCTGGACGGGGCGGTGGACCCCAACGCCGATCCGATCGAGGCAGACCTGCGGCAGGCCAAGGGATTTCAGGACGCCTTCAACGACTATGCCGCCGACTGCGCCAAAGATTCGAGCTGCCCGCTGGGCAACGATCCGAATAAAGCCGTCGAGGCCTACCACAACCTGGTCGACCCGCTGGTCGACCCGGACAACCTGGCGGTGAGCAGGCCGGCGAAGACGAAAGACCCACGCGGCCTGAGCTACAGCGACGCCATCGTCGGCACCATCATGGCGCTGTACTCGCCGAACCTGTGGCACCACCTGACCGACGGACTCAAGGAACTGGCCGACGAGCACCGCGGAGACACGATGCTCGCGCTGGCCGACATGTACATGCGTCGCGACTCCAAGGGCCACTACAACAACTCCACCGACGCCCGGGTGGCGATCAACTGCGTCGACCAGCCGCCGGTCACCGATCGCGCCAAGATCATCGACGAAGATCGCCGATCCCGTGAGTTGGCCCCGTTCATGAGTTACGGCAAGTTCACCGGCGACGCGCCACTGGGCACCTGCGCGTTCTGGCCGGTGCCACCGACCAGCCGGCCACACGTTGTCTCCGCGCCCGGACTGGCGCCGATGATCGTCGTATCGACCACCCACGACCCGGCCACGCCGTACCAGGCGGGGGTCGACCTGGCCAACCAACTGCACGGATCGCTACTGACCTACAACGGAACCCAGCACACAGTGGTGTTCCAGGGCGACAGTTGCGTCGACGAGTACATCACGTCCTACCTGATCAACGGGACCACGCCGCCCAGCGGCGCAACCTGCTGAGGACCGGCTCGGCGCCGAGCGTGGAATCCACGACGGCGCCTCGGCGTGTCATGTCGTGAGCGTCACGCTCGGCGCGACGCGCCGACCGTATCGATTAGAGACCAAGGCGTGATCATTTCGCGTCCAACTGCGGTATTCGAAAATGAGACGATTTCCGCCATGTTGCGCCTGAGACTGGTGAGCTCGGCGCTGTTGTCGTCGGGACTGGTGCTTATGCAGTCGGCGGCACTCCCGCTCGCCGCCGCGACCCCCGAATCCGATACCGGCACCGGGCAGACCCAGGTCCCTGCGGCGTCCGTCGCGACGCCGCAGAGCTGGGGCCCCTGCAACGGTTTCGTCAGCGACACCGCCGACATCCCCACCGCCCGCTGCGCGACGGTGTCGGTACCCGTCGATTACGACAAACCGACCGGGGCACAGGCGAAATTGGCGGTGATCCGCGTTCCGGCGACGGGCCAGCGGATCGGCTCACTGTTGGTGAACCCGGGCGGGCCCGGGGCCTCAGCCGTCGACATGGTGGCCGGGATGGCGCCCGATCTCAAGGACAGCGAGATCAGCCGTCACTTCGACCTGGTGGGATTCGACCCTCGGGGAGTGGGTCATTCGACGCCGGCGTTGCGGTGCCGCTCGGACGCCGAGTTCGACGCCTACCGACGTGACCCGATGGTCGATTACAGCCCGACCGGGGTGGCCCATATCGAGCAGGTGTACCGCGAGTTGGCCCAGCACTGCGCCGACCGGATGGGGCTGCCGTTTCTGGCCAACACCGGCACCGCGTCGGCCGCGCGCGACATGGACATGATCCGTCAGGCGCTGGGCGACGAACAGATCAACTACCTCGGATACAGCTACGGCACCGAGTTGGGAACGGCCTACATCGAGCGGTTCGCGCCGCACGTGCGGGCCATGGTGCTCGACGGGGCAATCGACCCGACGATCGGTCCGATCGACGAGACGATCAACCAGATGGCCGGATTTCAAACCGCTTTCACCGACTATGCCGCCGACTGCGCCAAATCGACGGCCTGCCCGCTGGGCACCGATCCGGCCCAGTGGATCACCCGCTACCACACCCTGATCGACCCGTTGGCGACCAGACCGGGCAAGACGTCGGACCCCCGCGGCCTGAGCTATGCCGACGCGACCACCGGCACCATCAACGCGCTTTACACCCCGCAGCACTGGAAGTACCTGACCAGCGGCCTGCTGGGACTGCAACGCGGAACCGACGCGGGCGACCTGCTGTTGCTGGCCGACGACTACAACGGTCGTGACAAACAGGGCCACTACGACAACGGCCAGGATGCGTTCAACGCGATCCGATGTGTCGACGCGCCGACGCCGACGGATGCGGCGTCCTGGGTTTCTGCCGATCAGCGGATCCGGGAGGTGGCTCCGTTCCTGAGCTACGGGCAGTTCACCGGCGCGGCCCCGCGCGACATCTGCGCGCTGTGGCCGGTGCCGGCGACCTCAACACCACATGCCGCCGCACCCGCCCCGCCGGGCAAGGTCGTCGTGGTCTCTACCACCCATGACCCGGCCACTCCCTATCAGGCCGGCGTGGACCTGACCCGGCAACTGGGCGGCTCGCTGGTCTCGTTCGACGGGACCCAACACACCGTGGTGTTCGACGGCAACCAGTGTGTGGACACCGCGATCGTGCGCTACTTCCTGGATCTGACGCTGCCGCCGCCGAACCTGCGGTGTCAGGCCTGAGCATCCGCAACGTGTCTGGCGTGGCGTCGGTAACATTGATTTAACAGAGCGTGCCTAGTGTGCGGGTATGGATCGGCAGAAGGAATTCGTCCTCCGCACCCTGGAAGAGCGCGACATCCGTTTCGTCCGGCTGTGGTTCACGGATGTGCTCGGGTTCCTCAAGTCGGTCGCGATAGCGCCGGCCGAACTCGAGGGTGCATTCGAGGAAGGCATCGGCTTCGACGGGTCGTCCATCGAGGGCTTCGCGCGGGTCTCGGAATCCGACACCGTCGCACACCCCGATCCGTCGACGTTCCAGGTGCTGCCCTGGGCCACCAGGACCGGCCATCACCACTCGGCGCGGATGTTCTGCGACATCACCATGCCGGACGGCTCACCGTCCTGGGCGGACCCGCGGCACGTGCTGCGGCGTCAGTTGCAGAAGGCCAACGACCTCGGGTTCTCCTGCTACGTGCATCCCGAAATCGAGTTCTTCTTGCTCAAGCCCGGCGCCGAGGACGGCTCGGAGCCGGTTCCGATTGACAACGCCGGCTATTTCGACCAGGCGGTGCACGAGTCGGCGTCGAAGTTCCGTCGCCACGCCATCGAGGCGCTGGAATTCATGGGCATCTCGGTGGAGTTCAGTCACCACGAGGGCGCGCCCGGCCAGCAGGAGATCGATCTGCGGTTCGCTGACGCGCTGTCGATGGCCGACAACGTGATGACCTTCCGGTACATCATGAAAGAGGTCGCGCTGAAGAAGGCGTGCGGGCGACGTTCATGCCCAAGCCGTTCGGCCAGCACCCAGGTTCTGCGATGCACACCCACATGAGCTTGTTCGAGGGCGACGTCAACGCCTTCCACAGCGACGACGACCCGCTGCAGTTGTCGGAAGTCGGCAAGTCCTTCATCGCCGGGATTCTCGAGCACGCGTCGGAGATCAGCGCCGTCACCAACCAGTGGGTCAACTCCTACAAGCGGCTCGTCCACGGCGGCGAGGCGCCCACCGCCGCATCGTGGGGAGCGGCCAACCGCTCCGCGCTGGTCCGGGTGCCGATGTACACACCGCACAAGACCTCCTCACGGCGCATCGAGGTGCGCAGTCCCGACTCGGCGTGCAACCCCTACCTGACGTTCGCGGTGCTGCTGGCCGCCGGACTGCGCGGGGTGGAGAAGGGTTACGTGCTGGGCCCGCAGGCCGAAGACAACGTCTGGGACCTGACACCCGAGGAACGCCGCACAATGGGCTACCGCGAGTTGCCGTCGAGTCTGGACAACGCGCTGCGGGTGATGGAGTCTTCGGAGCTGGTCGCGGAAGCGTTGGGAGAGCACGTTTTCGACTTCTTCCTGCGCAACAAGCGCACCGAATGGGAGAACTACCGCAGCCACGTCACGCCGTTCGAGCTGCGCTCCTACCTGTCGCTGTAGCCCGGGCAGCCAGCACGCCGGAGCGGTTGCGCTACCGTCAATGTCGTGGGCGCCACTCCTCCTCGTCGCTTCGCTATGCATTGTCGTCGGCGCATGTCGTGACCAAGCCCGCGACGCAGCGACCCAAGTTGCCCAGCGTCGGCCGGCTCGGCTTGATGGATCCGCCCGCGGGTGACCGCCTGGCGCAGCTGGGTTGGGATCAACACGACGACCAGGCGCACGTCGACCTACTCTGGTCGCTGTCGCGCGCCCCGGACGCCGACGCCGCACTGCGGGCACTGGTCCGGCTGTCGGAGAATCCCGACACCGGGTGGGGTGAGCTGAACGCCGCGCTGCTCACCGAGCGCAGCCTGCGCGGGCGACTGTTCGCCGTGCTGGGTTCCTCACTGGCGCTGGGCGACCACGTGATCGCCAACCCCGACTCCTGGAAGCTGTTGCGGGGCAAGGTCAAACTGCCGACCCGCGAGCAGCTGCACCAGACGTTCACTGCAGTGTGTCGAGGAATGCTCGGGCGCGCCGGGCACGATCGTGCACCGGCTGCGCGCGGTCTACCGCGACCAGCTGCTGGTGCTGGCCGCACTCGATCTGGCTCCGACGGTCGAGGACGAGCCGGTGCTGCCGTTCGCCACCGTCGCCGCACAGCTGGCCGACACCGCGGACGCCGCGCTGGCGGCGGCATTGCGGGTGGCCGAGGACACGGTGTGCGGCGACCGCACCCCGCCCCGCCTGGCCGTGATCGCGATGGGCAAATGCGGTGCACGCGAACTGAATTACGTCAGCGACGTCGACGTGATCTTCGTCGCCGAGCGGGCGGACTCGCTCAGCACCCGGGTAGCCAGCGAGATGATGCGGCTGGCGTCCTCCGCATTTTTCGAGGTGGACGCCGCGCTGCGCCCAGAGGGCCGCAGCGGCGAACTGGTCCGCACGGTGGAATCGCACATCGCCTACTACCAGCGTTGGGCGAAAACGTGGGAGTTCCAGGCGCTGATGAAGGCTCGCGCGGCGGTCGGTGACCCCGAACTCGGGCAGCGCTACCTCGAGGCGTTGACGCCGATGGTGTGGACCGCTTGCGAGCGCGAGGATTTCGTTGCCGAGGTGCAGGCCATGCGACGCCGGGTCGAGCAACTGGTGCCCGCAGACATTCGCGGCCGCGAACTCAAACTCGGTAGCGGTGGCCTGCGCGATGTGGAGTTCGCCGCGCAGCTGCTGCAGCTGGTGCACGGACGCAGCGACGAGTCACTGCACGTCGCCTCGACAGTGGACGCGTTGAGGGCGTTGGGCGAGGGGGGGTACATCGGACGCGAGGATGCGGCGAACATGATCGCCTCCTACGAGTTCCTGCGCCTGCTCGAGCACCGACTGCAGCTGCAGCGGCTCAAGCGCACTCACCTGCTGCCCGAGGCCGACGACGAAGAGGCCGTCCGCTGGCTGGCGCGCGCCGCGCACATCCGTCCCGACGGCCGCCACGACGCGGCCGGCGTGTTGCGCGAAGAACTCAAACACCAGAACGTCCGGGTCTCCCGGCTGCACGCCAAGCTGTTCTACCAGCCGCTGTTGGAATCGGTCGGCCCCACCGGGCTGGAGATTGTCGGCGGTCGCATGACCACGGAAGCCGCGGAACGTCAGCTGGCGGCACTGGGCTACGAGGGCCCGCAGACGGCGTTGAAGCACATGTCGACGCTGGTCAACCAGAGTGGTCGGCGCGGCCGCGTGCAGGCGGTGTTGCTGCCGCGACTGCTGGACTGGCTGTCGTACGCCCCCGATCCGGACTCCGGGCTGTTGGCCTATCGGCGACTCAGTGAGGCTCTGGCGTCGCAGACCTGGTACCTGGCGACGCTGCGCGACAAACCCACGGTGGGCAGGCGCCTCATGCACGTGCTGGGCACCTCCGCCTTCGTGCCGGACCTGCTGATGCGCGCACCCGAGGTGATCCAGAATTACGGGGACGGTGTGTCCGGGCCGAAGCTGCTGGAAGCCGAGCCTGCCGCGGTCGCTCGCGCGCTCGTCGCGTCGGCCGGCCGGCACGCCGACCCGACGCGGGCTATCGCCGCGGCGCGCACCCTGCGCCGGCGCGAGTTGGCCCGGATCGGTTCCGCGGACTTGCTCGGCCTGCTCGAACTGACCGACGTGTGCGCGGCGCTGACCTCGATCTGGGTGGCCGTGCTGCAGGCCGCTCTGGATGCGACGATCCGGGCCAATCTCCCTGAGGATGGCCGCGCCCCGGCGGTGATCGCGGTGATCGGTATGGGCCGCCTCGGTGGTGCCGAGCTCGGCTACGGCTCGGATGCCGACGTGATGTTCGTCTGTGAGACGGCCAACGGCGCCGAGGATGCTCAGGCAATGAAATGGGCTAACTCGATCGCAGAGCAGGTCCGAAAGGAGTTGGGCCAGCCCAGTGTTGATCCGCCGCTGGAGGTTGACGCCAATCTGCGGCCGGAAGGGCGCAGCGGTCCACTGGTCCGCACGCTGGCCTCCTACGAGGCCTACTACACGCAATGGGCGCAGCCGTGGGAGGTCCAGGCGCTGCTGCGCGCGCATGCCGTGGCCGGTGATCCGGAGTTGGGTCGGCGTTTCCTGCTGATGGTCGACAAGACGCGCTATCCGCCCGACGGCGTTTCGGCCGAAGCGGTGCAGGAGATTCGGCGCATCAAGGCGCGCATCGAGTCCGAGCGGCTGCCGCGCGGCGCCGACCCCAACACCCACACAAAGCTGGGCCGCGGGGGACTGGCCGACATCGAATGGACCGTGCAGTTGCTGCAGCTACGGCATGCCCACGAGATCCAGGCCCTGCACAACACCTCGACGCTGCAGTCCCTGGATGTCATCGCCGAGAACGGTCTGGTGGCCCAGGACGAGGTCGATTTGCTGCGGCAGGCGTGGCTGACGGCGACCCGGGCCCGCAACGCGCTGGTGCTGGTCCGCGGTAAGCCCAGCGACCAGTTGCCCGGGCCGGGCGTCAGCTCAACGCGGTCGCGGTCGCGGCGGGCTGGCACAACGACGACGGCGGGGAATTCCTGGACAACTATCTACGGGTGACAAGGCGGGCAAAAGCTGTGGTGCGCAAGGTGTTCGGGAGTTGAGTCAAGAAGCCGGTGCGCTGGGCGCCCTGTTCGAGGTGTTGAGCGCGGCCGAAGCCGACCGGGTGACCGCCCTGTACGCGCCGCTGGCCGATGCCGTTCGGGATCTTGTCGATGCCACCGTCCGCACCGAGGCCGACGACGACGTCGTTGCGCAGGCGCGCGCCGCGATCGAGATGGTGACCCGATCATTGCGGCAACGCACCCGGCCCGTGGGGGTGAGTTACCGCGTCGACGACCGTCCGTTGCCGCTGGGCAACGCCGTTGTCGGCGCGTGCAATCCGATCGCCCCGCCGCTGGTGGTACACCATGACGGCGGCGGGCGCTGTTGGGCCGAATTCGTGCTCGGTTGTGCCTACGAGGGTCCGCCGACGCTGGTGCACGGCGGTGTCAGTGCCCTGGTGCTCGACCACATGCTGGGCGAGGCGGCCAGCGAGGGACTATCCAAGGCGCGGTTCACCGGAACGATCACCGTGAAGTACCTGCGCGGCACTCCACTGGGACCGCTGCGCTCCGAAGCCTGGATAGACCGCCGGGAGGGCGTGAAGGTGTTTGCGCGCGGGTTCATCTCGGATGCGCAGGGGATCACGGTCGAATCCGAAGGTGTTTTCATCGAGCCGGCCTGGGCGCGGGACGGGCAATGAAGTTCTACGTCAGCAGCGCCTTCCTGAACACCCCCGATATCATCGAGATCGCCAAGGCGGCAGACGAACTCGGCTATGACGGCCTCGGGATCCCCGACCACGTCGTCAATCTGGAGACGCTGCAGACGCCCTACCCGTACACCAAAGACGGACAACGTCGGTGGCAGCCTTTCACCGACTGGCCCGATCCCTGGGTTCTCGTCGGTGCGCTCGCCCAGGTCACGACTCGGCTGAAGTTCGTCACCACGGTCTACATTCCCGCGATGCGCAACCCCTACTCAGCGGCCAAAGCCATTGGTACCGCGGCACTTCTGGCCTCCGGCCGGATCGAGCTCGGGATCGGCGTGGGCTGGTGCCGCGAGGAGTTCGAGTTGATGGGGGAGCAGTTCGCCGCCCGCGGCAAGCGCACCGAGGAAATGATCGACCTGATGCGAGAGCTGTGGTCACCGGGCTGGACGGAATTCGACGGCACGTTCTACCAGGCGCCGCGCTTGGAGATGCAGCCGACTCCGCCACCGATTCCGGTGTACGTCGGAGGGCTCAGTGACATCGCGCTGCGCCGCGCGGCCCGCTACGACGGTTGGATCGGCGACTTGATCAAGACCGAACGCGCGATCGACGCGGTGAATCGGTTACGGGAGCTGCGCGCCGAAAACGGTTTGTCCATGCAGGATTTCACCATCCTGACCCCGCTGACCGACGCGTTCACCGTCGCCGACTACCAGCGCGCCGAAGAGGCGGGCATCACCGGCATCATTACCATGCCGTGGATGTTTTACGGCGGGCCGGATGCGACCGTGGCCGAGAAGATCGACGGACTGCGGCGCTTCCGCAAGGACCTCGCGCTCGACGGCTGAGGCCGCGCGCGATAATCCCAGCATGGCTTTCACGGTGGTTTTCGCCAACGGAGAAGCGCGCGACTACGGCGCGCTCGACGCCTTTGAGGTGACCGACGCGGGTGTGCTGATCATCTCGATGAAGCGCGAAGACATCAGCCGGCACTTCGTGGCCCCGGGCGCCTGGCTGGAGGTTGTCGAGGTGGTCGACGGGACGCCGGTGCGCATGTCGCGCGGCATCATCGCGCACCGGCCCAAATTCTGAGGCTCAGGAGCCGCAGCAGACCGGCGACCCTGCTGCGTGCTGTTACTTCTTGTTCGTGACCTGGCGCAAGTGCGCGATCTCGTTGCGCCACACCGATTGGGCGCCAGCGTCACCGACGCGGTAGATCTGGATCATCGACGCAACTCCGACAACGACCGCGAGCAGTGCGACGACGATTTTCACGGGCAGTCGGCGCTGCTCGGATCGGCGCTCGACGACGTGCAGAATCGCCAGCGCGATGGCGACCACCAGCAAGGCGACGGAGAAGTAGATCATCCACCCGCCGCGCTCGGCGTGCTCCTGCAGGATCGGGTCGGGGTTACGACGCAAGTCGTAGAGCCACTCGCCGGCCTCTACGGTGATCGGCGTCAACACCAGCGTCACCACGGCCAGAACCAGCGTGAGCCACACGATATGCCCGCGCCGAACGGCCGGCCACAGGGCGCAGACGATTTCGAGTACCGCCGTCAGCGGGACCAGCACGACGAGGAAGTGGACGAATAGGACGTGGGAGGGCAAACCGCTGAAGACGGTCATGGGACTCCTGACGTTAGGGTCTGGGTGCACCTCGATCCTGTCAGTCGCCGCTGTGCAATACCTGAACGGGGTCAAGCCCGGGAGTTATCTGAACTGGACCGCGGTCTGCAGGGTGACCTCGGAAACATCGGAATGGCTCTTTCCCCCGGTGGTCCCCAGGGTGCTGATCCAAACCAGGACGAAAGGTGCTGGTGTGGAGGACGTTACGGGCACGACGTTGTGACCGGGTCGCAACGGGGCGGGCGGACTGAGTTCGGTGGTGTCGCTGAGCTTCGGGGCGTCGCGCTTGACGACGCTCGGATCTGTACCACGGTGCCTGAGCTGTTCAGGTCGACGGTGACCGCACTCAGCGTCGTAGGCTCGGGCAGCTGTAACAAAAGTCCGACGCCGTCCTTGAATTTTGGAAGGGTTCCGGGTCGAAGTAAGTGTCGGTCGACCAGGCGGTGCCAGGGTCACCGTCGATCGCCAGGCCGGCCGTACTCGGGCTGCGGTAGATTGCTTTGATCGGCTGCCATCGATGATTACCGGGTCCGATTAGCGGACCGCGCAGGAAACACGTCCTCGGTGCTGCCCATGCCCGCGCGCCGATCAGCGGCTCGTGCCGACGGAACTCACGAGTCCACCCGCTCGGTGATCGGTGCCGTGATCGCCGAGCGGGTGGATTCGCTGCATCTACTGCGTACTCGCTGCGGACCCTAGGCCCGAAATGACGCGTCCTGCAGGTCAGGCGGGTTACTGACTAAACGTCGTAGTAGAGCGCGAACTCGTACGGGTGCGGCCGGATCTGGACCGGCAGGATCTCGTTCTCCCGCTTGAAGTTGATCCACGTCTCGATGAGGTCGGGCGTGAAAACGCCGCCCTCGGTGAGGTACTCGTGGTCCTCCTCGAGCTTGTCGATCACCGCCGACAGCTGCACCGGTGCCTGCGGGATGTTCGCGGCCTCCTCCGGCGGCAACTCGTAGAGGTCCTTGTCCACCGGCGCCTGCGGCTCGATCTTGTTCTTGATGCCATCCAGGCCGGCCATCAGCATGGCCGAGAATGCCAGGTAGGGGTTACCCGACGAGTCGGGGCAACGGAACTCGAGCCGCTTGGCCTTGGGGTTGCTGCCGGTGATCGGGATTCGCACACAGGCCGACCGGTTGCGCTGGCTGTACACCAGGTTGATCGGGGCCTCGTAGCCGGGCACCAACCGCTTGTAGGAGTTCACCGTCGGGTTGGTGAACGCCAGCAACGACGGCGCATGGTGCAGCAGGCCGCCGATGTAGTGGCGGGCGATGTCCGACAGGCCGGCGTACCCGGTCTCGTCGTACATCAGCGGGCTGCCGTCCTTCCACAGCGACTGGTGGGTGTGCATACCGGAGCCGTTGTCACCGAACAGCGGCTTGGGCATGAACGTCACGGTCTTGCCGTTGGCCCACGCGGTGTTCTTGACGATGTACTTGTACAGCTGCATGTCGTCGGCCGCGTGCAGCAGCGTGTTGAACTTGTAGTTGATCTCGGCCTGCCCGCCGGTGCCCACCTCGTGGTGGCCCTTTTCCAGGCTGAAGCCGGCGTTGATCAGGTTGGTGAGCATCTTGTCGCGCAGGTCGACGTAGTGGTCGACGGGGGCCACCGGGAAGTAGCCGCCCTTGGGGCGAACCTTGTACCCACGGTTGGGGCTGCCGTCGAGCTCGGTCGGCGATCCGGTGTTCCACCAACCCGAGATCGCGTCGACCTCATAGAACGAGCCGTTGGTGCGCGAGTCGAAGGCCACCGAGTCGAAGATGTAGAACTCGGCCTCCGCGCCGAAGTAGGCGGTGTCGGCGATACCCGTGCTGATCAGGTAGTTCTCGGCCTTGCGGGCGACGTTGCGCGGGTCGCGGGAGTAGGGCTCGAGGGTGAACGGGTCGTGCACGAAGAAGTTGAGGTTCAGCGTCTTGGCCTCGCGGAACTGGTCGATGACCGCCGTGTCCGGGTCCGGCAGCAGCAACATGTCGGACTCGTGGATCGACTGGAAACCACGAATCGACGAGCCGTCGAAGGCCAGGCCGTCCTCGAAGACGCTCTCGTCGAAGAACGAGATCGGAATGGTGAAGTGCTGCATGATGCCGGGCAGGTCGCAGAAACGGACGTCGACAAACTCGACGTTTTCGTCTTTGGCAAGTTTGAAGACGTCGTCGGGCGTCTTATCCGTCACGGAAGGCTCCTTTACTTGGTGATTCGCGGCCGACGCTAGGGAGCAGTTGTTGCCCGTCAGTCAACCCCGTGTTGCGCAGAGGTTACGTACCACAGCGGCCGCAACAGCACCCGGGTGACCGCCGGGCCCTATTGTGAAGGCCATGGCCCGCAAGATCGTAACTGGTCCGCCGTGGATGTTGAATGGGCGATGCCACCGGCGGGCGGCCGCGGTCACCGGACATCGTCGATGACGCAGGAATCACCTGCCGGTTACCCCGGTGAAACGCTTGGCCTGCCGCGGACGGGTCCGGGTTCAGTGGCGTCGACGGGGCGCCGCCTGCTGGCGTTGTTGATCGACTGGTTGATCGCCGCCGGGCTGGTGCTGCTGGCCCTGACTTTCGGCGCAATCTCCGACGCGTTGTTGTCGACCGGGCAACTGGTGGTGTGGCTGGTGATCGGCGCGGTGTCGGTGCGATTTTTCGGCTTCACGCCCGGGCAACTGGCGTTGGGTGTCCAGGTGGCGGCGGTGGACGGCCGGTTGCCGATCGGCATCGGCCGCGCCCTGGCGCGCGGGTTGTTGATCTTCCTGGTGATCCCGCCGCTGTTCACCGATTCGGACGGACGTGGCTTGCAGGACAGGCTGACCAGGACCGCGGTGTTACGCCGCTGAAGCTCACCCGTTGGCGCCGGTGCTGCCGGCTGTGCCCGTCAGCGCACTGCCCTGGCCGCCGGCACCACCGGTACCGCCGCCCGCGCCAGCGTTGAGGCCGCCGCTGCCGCCGTTGCCGCCGAAACCGAACCCGGTGGCGGCGCGACCGCCGTTACCGCCGTTACCGCCCTTGATGACGCCGCCGTCGCCGGCGTAGCCATCGCCACCCGCCCCGCCATTGCCGAACAGCAGCCCGGCGTTGCCGCCGTTACCGCCGGCGCCGCCCGGTTGGCCGCCGCTGCCGCCGTCACCGCCGTTGCCCCACAGCACCCCGCCGTTGCCGCCGTTACCGCCGTGCGCGCCGCCGGTGAAGCCGAACCCGCCGAGTCCGCCGTTGCCGCCGTTGCCGATGAGCCCGACGGCGCCGCCGCCGTCACCGCCGGTCCCGCCGACTCCGGCGGCGCCCCCGCCGATCCCACCGAGTCCGCCGTGGCCGCCGAAGCCGAACAGCAGACCGCTGGTGCCGCCGGTGCCGCCGGCCCCGCCGCTGCCGAATACGCCATAGCCGCCGACCCCGCCGGCTCCGCCGTTGCCGACGAGCGCGGCTGAGTTGCCGCCGGTGCCGCCGGTCCCGCCGGTGCCCCCGGCGCTGGTAGCGGTGCCGCCGTTGCCGGCCAGTCCGCCGTTGCCGAACAGGTGCCCGCTGACCCCGCCGCCCCCGCCGGTCCCGCCCGTCCCGTTCGTGGTTGCCCCGCCAACGCCGCCGGCCCCGCCATCGCCGATGAGTCCCAACACCGCGCCGCCGCGACCGCCGGCGCCGCCCGCGCCCCCAGCGGTGTTGTAGCCGCCGGCGGCGCCGGCGCCACCGTTGCCGAACAGCAGGCCGCCGGTGCCGCCGTTGCCGCCGGCAGCCGCCGCCTGAGTGACCGCGGTAGCGCTTTGCCCGCCGACGCCGCCGACGCCGCCGGCCCCGCCGTCACCGATCAGCCCGATTGCATTGCCACCGTTACCGCCGGCTCCACCGACCCCGGCGGCGCCCACGCCGCCCGCTCCGCCGTTACCGCCGAAGCCGACCAGCACGCCGCCGTTGCCGCCGCTGCCGCCGGCCCCACCGCTGCCGGCGACGCCGTTGCCGCCGAGACCGCCGGCTCCGCCGTTGCCGATCACTGTGAGTGCGGTGCCGCCGGCGCCACCGGCCCCGCCGGTGCCTCCGGCGTTGACCGCGATGCCGCCGTTGCCGCCGATCCCGCCGTTACCCAGCAGGTGCCCGCTGCCTCCGCCGGCGCCCCCAGCCCCGGCAATGCCCGTCGTGGTGTACCCGCCGGCCCCACCGGCACCGCCGTCGCCGATGAGCCCGAGCACGCTGCCGCCCTGACCGCCGGCGCCGCCGGGGCCCCCGAAGATGTTGTAACCGCCGGCGCCGCCGGCCCCGCCGTCACCGATCAGCCCGATTGCATTGCCACCGTTACCGCCGGCTCCACCGACCCCGGCGGCGCCCACGCCGCCCGCTCCGCCGTTACCGCCGAAGCCGACCAGCACGCCGCCGTTGCCGCCGCTGCCGCCGGCCCCACCGCTGCCGGCGACGCCGTTGCCGCCGAGACCGCCGGCTCCGCCGTTGCCGATCACTGTGAGTGCGGTGCCGCCGGCGCCACCGGCCCCGCCGGTGCCTCCGGCGTTGACCGCCATGCCGCCGTTGCCGCCGATCCCGCCGTTACCCAGCAGGTGCCCGCTGCCTCCGCCGGCGCCCCCAGCCCCGGCAATGCCCGTCGTGGTGTACCCGCCGGCCCCACCGGCACCGCCGTCGCCGATGAGCCCGAGCACGCTGCCGCCCTGACCGCCGGCGCCGCCGGGGCCCCCGAAGATGTTGTAACCGCCGGCGCCGCCGGCCCCGCCGTTGCCGAACAGCCACCCGCCGGTGCCGCCGTTACCACCGGCAGGCGCCGCTACGGTCCCGTCGCCGGTTTGTCCGCCGATGCCGCCCGCCCCGCCGTTGCCGATGAGCCCGAAGACGTTGCCGCCGTGACCGCCCGCTCCACCGACTCCGCCGGCGCCGACTCCGCCGGCCCCGCCGTTGCCGCCGACGCCGAAGAGCAGCCCGCCGCTGCCGCCGCCGCCGCCCGCGCCCCCGACGGTGCCGAGCCCTCCGGTTCCGCCGGCGCCGCCGGTGCCGATGAGTCCGGTGACGTTGCCGCCGGCGCCCCCGGCCCCGCCAGCCCCGCCGAGGCCCAGCCCGCCGATGCCGCCGGTATCCGCCGTTGCCGTACAGTCAGCCGCCGGTGCCGCCGGTGCCTCCGGCCCGCCGTTCGCGCCGGCGCCGCCAGCACCGCCAGAGCCACCGTTGCCGAACAGGCCGGCGGCCCACCGGTGCCACTGGCCGTTCTAGCGTTGGTCTATGACCGCCGCTGCCGCCGTTACCGAACAGCAGCACACCGGCGCCGCCGTTCTGGCCGGTGCCCGGCAACCCGTTGGCGCCGTTGCCGATCAGCGGCCTCCCAGCAGCGTCCGGGTGGGGGCGTTGATCGCGCCGAGCAGGTTCTGCTCGATCGTCTGCGCGTTCACCGCATCCGCGCCACCGTACGAGATCCCGCTCGCAGTCATCGTCTGCACAAACTGGTCGTGAAATGCCGTCGCCTGGGCGCTGACGGCGCGATACATCTCTCCGTGCCCGTTGAACAGGGCCGCGACGGCCGCCGAGACCTGATCGGCACCCGCGGCCAACAGCGCCGTCGTCGAAGTCGTCGCGGCGGCGTTGGCCGCGCTGACAGCCGACCCGATGCTCGCCAGATTCGAAGCCGCCGCCGCCACGGTCTCCGTCGACACGATCACAAACGACATGCTGTCCTCCCACCGTCGAGACCCGGCTCCCGTCGAGTCGCTCCGAATTGCCCGAAATATCAGGCGCAAACGTACCGGGTATAACCGCATGAGTCGCGCTAATTTATCAAAACGTTATAAACAAATAGTTTGCCCGGTGCGTAAATGTTAAACGTCTTTACAGAATGCTGAATAACCGGATTTCTGTGCTGGCTTGTAAATTGGTTTTACAACGCGGCAATACCGAGAAGGGTGCAAGCATCGTGGCAGCTGGCGCCGGGTATCAGCCCACGTTGTGGAATTTCTCCGCGGCTGCGCGGGGGGTGACGGATAACCAACCGCAGAGCACCCGAATCGAACGGAAGTGCACTGGCGGTCGTCGACCGATTGAATTCAATTCAAATCAGTGAATTATCGGCAGAGTTAGCGACGCGGCGCCGATTATTTGCGGCGTACCGTGCGCTGCACACCGCGCATCTTGCCGGAGTTGGGCAGCGGCCCTTTAGGCATCATGGCGGCACCGGCCCGCGAACCGAGCGCGGCCAGTCGGGACTCCAACGTGTCCATCTGCTTGACGGTGATGTTGGCCGGAAGGCGGTTCAAATGGCGCTCCAACTTGGCCAACGCAACCTCACCCTCGCCGTTGCCCACGATGATGTCGTAGATCGGCACTTCCCCGACGACCCGCGCCGTGCGCTTCTTCTCCTGTGCGAGCAGCGGTTTGACGCGGGCCGCCGAACCCTCACCGACCAGGATGACGCCGGGCCGGCCAATCACCCGGTGCACCGCGTCAAAGTGTCCGGTCGCGGCCACCCCGGGGGTCACCCGCCACTTGCCCCGCAGGTTGTCCAGCACCCACGCGGCGGCGCCCGTCTGGCCCTCGGCCTGTTGAAAGACACTGCGCTGGGCCCGTCGGCCGAAGATGATGAACGCCACCAGCGCGCCCAGCAGCAGACCGACCGGGATCATCATGATCATGGTCAGCCCGCCGGCCCACACGCCGATCGCCACGCTGACGGCCACGATCAGCACGAACGCGCCGATCATGTATGGCAGCAGGCGCTTGTCCTGCTTGCGCTGCATGTTGAACGCCTGCCACAGCTGAATTCGGCGTTGTTTGGAAGCAGCCTTACGGGCGGCGGCCGCCTCGGCCTTGGCGGCCTTGTTTTCAGCAGCAGTTCGGGATTTCGCCATAGTCACTAAGGATACGTACGCGCCGGTTATCCAGGCGTCGAGGTTCGCGCCGCGCGGGCCTGCTCGTAGAGCCGGCCGGCCCGGTAGGAGGAGCGGACCAGCGGTCCCGCCAAAACCCCGGCGAAGCCCAACCCTTCGGCAAACCGCGCGAACTCGACGAACTCATCCGGTGTCACCCAACGTTCGACCGGATGATGGCGCGCCGTCGGCCGCAGATACTGAGTGATGGTGACGATGTCGCAGCCCGCGTTGTGCAGGTCGGCCAGCGCGGTGCGCACTTCGTCGGGGGTTTCACCCAGGCCGAGAATGAGGTTGCTCTTGGTGACCAAGCCGAAGTCGCGTGCCGCGGTGAGCACATCGAGACTGCGCTGGTAGGTGAAAGCGGGGCGGATCCGCTTGAAGATGCGCGGCACCGTTTCGACGTTGTGCGCCAACACCTCCGGGCGGGACTCGAAGACCTCGGTGAGCCGGGCGGGTTCGCCGTTGAAGTCCGGAACCAACAGTTCGACGCCCGTCGACGGGTTGAGCTCCTTGATGGCCCGTACCGTTTCGGCGTACAGCCAGGCGCCGCCGTCGGGCAGGTCATCGCGGGCGACACCGGTGACCGTGGCGTAGCGCAGCCCCATGGTCTGCACGCTCTCGGCCACTCGGCGTGGCTCGTCGCGGTCCAGTTCGGTGGGCTTGCCGGTGTCGATCTGGCAGAAATCGCACCGACGGGTGCACTGGTCACCGCCGATCAGGAATGTCGCCTCCCGGTCCTCCCAGCATTCGAAGATGTTGGGGCAGCCGGCCTCTTCGCAGACGGTGTGCAGGCCCTCGCGCCGGACCAGGCTCTTGAGCTCGGTGTACTCCGGTCCCATCCGGGCCCGCGTCTTGATCCACGGCGGCTTGCGCTCAATCGGAGTCTCGGCGTTGCGCACCTCGAGGCGCAGCAGCTTCCGGCCCTGAGGAGCGACAGTCACATGGTCGATGCTACGCGGCCGGCCAACTGATCCCGTACCGGCAGCGACCCGTCCAGGGCGGCGCACACGGCATCGGCGACACCGGCTCTGACGTCGTCCACCGCGACGTGGCGGCCGAGTTCGGCGGACAACGACGTGACTCCGGCGTCGCTGATGCCACACGGCACGATCGTGGTGAACGACGCCAGGTCGCAGTCGCAGTTGAGCGCGAAACCGTGCAGCGTCGTCGAGCGCGCAACTCGCACCCCGATCGCGGCGACCTTGCGGGCGGGCCGGCCTGCAACCCAGACCCCGGAGCGTCCGTCCACCCGTCCCGTTTGCAGGCCGAGATCGCCGCACACTTTGATCAGGGCCTGCTCGAGACGCCGCACGTAGTTCAGCACGTCGAGGGGCTCGGCCAGCCCGATGATCGGATAGCCGACCAATTGCCCGGGGCCGTGCCAGGTGATCTTGCCGCCGCGATCGGTGTCGACGACCGGGGTGCCGTCGAGCGGCCGTTCGTGCGGTTCGGTCCGTCGTCCGGCGGTGTAGACGGCGGGATGCTGGAGCAGGAGCAGGGTGTCGTGTCCGCCGGCGACCCGGGCATCGGCAAGTTCGCGCTGCAACTGCCAGGCGTCCTGGTAGTCGATCGTCCCGAGCTGACGTACATCGACCGGGGCCGGGCTGGACCGGATTGAACCCGTCACGTCAGCGACGTTACTCGAACCGCAGGCCCGACCGCCCCAGCAGCCGTTAATCTGCCTGCCATGAGTCTGCTGCAGCTCGTGGACAACATCGGCACGGCCATTGATGTCGCGGGTGTGGCGGTGATCGTGGTCGGCGGTGTCATCGCGTGCGCGCTGTTTCTCACCCGCGTGCTGCGCCAGGCGGATCAGGCTTATCGCGGCCTACGCAACAACCTCGGTCGTGCAATCCTGATCGGGCTGGAGTTTCTGGTGGCCGGCGACATCGTCAAAACGATCGTCGTCACGCCCAACGCGCAGCACGTCGCCGCATTGGCCGGTGTGGTCGCGATCCGGACCTTCTTGAGCCTTTCGCTGACGGTGGAGATGACCGGGCGATGGCCGTGGCAGAAACCCGATTCCACGGCTGCCGCGGCTAAACCCCATTCCGGGCGCAGTCGACCGACCGCATCTCCTGCATCAGCGCCATGTTCGCGTGTGGGTCGACCGGGGCGTCGATGATGTGCACTCCACCCGCCGCGGCGGCCTCCTCGAGCAGGGCGCGAAACCGTGCCGGGTCGTCGAGGCGATGCCCGGTAGCGCCGTAGCTGTGTGCCAGGGCGACGAAATCGGGATTGTCGAAATCGACGCCGTACCGCTGGTAGCCGTCGGCGATCTGCTTGATCGCGATCATCCCCAGGCTCTTGTCGTTGAACACCACCACGATCAGATCCAGCCCCAGCCGCACCGCCGTCTCGAGATCCTGGATATTCATCGCGAATCCGCCGTCGCCCGTCAGCACCACGACCCCTGCGGTCGGGATGGACGAGCTTGGCGGCGATCGCGGCCGGCAGACTGATCCCCATCGATCCCAGCGCGTGATCGATCAGCATGGTGTTGGGCTGGCGTGCGTTGAAATTCCTTGTCGCCCACATCATGTGAATGCCGTTGTCAAGGGACAGGATGTCGTCGTCGGCCATGAACTCGCGCAGGCGTCGCGATCAGGTGGCCCTGCTTGGCCGGGAAAGACGTGTCGGCCGCCGAGCGTGCGATGCTGTGCCGCGTCGCGTCGGCGAGTCGGCGAAAGCCATCGTGGTCCCAGGCGGGGTTCCGGCTCAGCCTCTCGGTGAGCCGGTTCAGCGCGTCGGCCATCTCGCCGACGATCTGCGATTGCGGGAAGTAGCTGTTGTCGCCTTGAGCGGCAAAGGGATTGAGGTGGATGACGGTTTGTCTGCCGTCGGCCTGCATGAAAAGGGTGGGTTTTTCCATGACGTCGTGGCCGACATTGAGGATCAGGTCGGCTGCCTGGATGGCGCAGTTCGGATAGTCGGCGGGCATGATCGAACAACCCACGTAGAGCGGGTGGTCCTCGTCGGCGACGCCCTTGCCCATCATCCATCTGCGTCTTGTCGATCAGAGCGCGCACCGCCGCCGCGACCTCGGGTCGGTTGGCACGGGTGCCACCGCCGACCATGATCAGTGGCCGGCCGGCCCGGTAAATCAGTTCCGCCGCCGCGTCAATGCTCTCCTGTGTCGCGACGGGTACGTCGCTGTGCCGGCACGGAACGGACGGGCCGAGTTCGGTGTCTCGGGCCACATCGTCGGGCAGCTCCAGGTGCGCCGGACCCTGTCGCCCGCCCAGCGCCGACATCATCGCCTGCCGCACCAGCGATCCTGCCATCGGGCCGGACGGGATCTTCGCGGCGAATTTGGTGATCGGGCGCATCACATCGACCACGTCGACCAGCTGATATTGGCCCATCCTGTTGTCGCGCACCGCCTTCTGGCCGGTGATCACCAGCATCGGCATGGCCGCCAGATAAGCGTGCGCCACCGGTGTCGTCAGGTTCATCGCACCGGCGCCCAGTGTCGACATGGCAACGGCCAGCTTGCCGGTGAGCCGCCCGTACGCTGCCGCCGCGAAGCCCGCGGCCTGCTCGTGGCGGAACAGAATGAAGGTGATCCGCCCGTCTTTGCGCAGCGCCTCCATGAAGTGCAGGTTCTCATCGCCGGGGATGCCGAAGACGTATTCGACGCCTTCGGCAGCCAGCGCGCTGACCAACTGCTCGCTGGTATCGGCCGGTGTGCTCACAGCTCGCCGCTGCCCTGACGGAGCACGGTCTCGGGGTCTTCGTTTTTCAGGCTTTCCTTGGCGGCGTCCATTTTGTGCATGATGTTGCGCGCCTTGGTCAGGATCGCTTCGGCCTCACCGCCCGGGAGCACCACGGCCGTTGAGCCTCTGGCGAAGATGACATCGCCGGGCACGACGGTGACGCCGCCGACGGCGATCGGAACGTCGGCCAGGTAGGGCTGGACTTCGTTGCCGCCGGCGCGCACCGTTTCGCCCCGGCTGTAGGTGGCGAACCGATAGGTGTTCAGCTCTTCGTAGTCGCGCAGCATGCCATCGGCGAGAATGCCTGCCATACCGAGGTTTTCCACCCGGCTGAGCTTGGTGCCGCCGCCCAGCGATGTGTGGGGGTAGCCGTTGGACGCCATCACCAGCACCGCCCCGGCGGGGTCATGTTTGGCGACGGCCCGGTAGATGGCCGGCCCGAGGCTGTGCTTCTCCGGATCCATCAGGTCCTTGCGCACCGGGAGATAGGAAATCGTCACCGCCGGCCCGATGAGTACCCGGCTTGGATCCGGGCTGTCGAGTTCGATGATATGGGCGCGGTGCGCATGCGTCATCGTCATCGCGTCGACCACATCGGCGACTCCGAGACCCGCTACCAACCCAGTCAGTTCCATGACTCACCAGCCCTTTCTCTTCAACTAACGGGGTTTTCTTCAGGACCACCGGGCAGCATCCGAAGCAGCAGGCTGACAACCGGAATCATGCGCCCATCACCGCGTGGCTGCATCGTTCTGCCGATGAGTCGACGAACGATCAGTCCGGCATGTTTTCGCGCATATAGCTGATGGCAAGGTTCATCGCAGCCATCTTGATTTCGTTGCGCCGCATCATTTTTGCGTTCTGCTCGGCGATGTTGACCGTGTAGGGGTTGTCTCGCAGCAGCCTCGCGCCAAAGAGCAGGTTCAGCGCGGTCAGTTCGGCGTTGCGCCGCACGTACGGCGACAGTTCGCCGCCTGCCTCGATGTAGCTGGCTCCCGGCCCGGCATCGCCGACCCAGTAGAGATCGGTGTTGGGCGGCACCGTCACGCCGAAGTGCAGCAGGTTGGCGAAGGTATTGGCGACGCAGTCGTGGCTGCCGTCCTCATTGCCGGTCACCACGCACCCGGCGACCGTTCCGTATAGCGGAAACTGGCCGGTGCGCTCGCACATCACCGTCTTGGTGGTGCCGTCCAGACGCTCGATCACTCGCTGCATCACCGACGAGCGCACCCCCATCCAGATCGGCATTGCGGGCACGATGATGTTGCAGCGCTTGACTTTTTCCAAGATTGCCGGCCACTCGTCGCCGTCGCCTTCATCGTTTCCGATGCCGGGCTTTACGTTGTAATCCACGACGCGGACGATCTCGGTTTCGATGTCCGGTTCGTGGGCTCGCAGTCGTTCGATGAGTAGATTGCACAGTGCCTCGGTATTGGAGACCTCCGGCCCCTTCTTCAGGGTGCAGTTCAGAAAGAGCGCATAGAGCGGCCCCTCCTTTTTCACGTCATGAAAAACCGAGGCAGTCACGCTTCTCCGTTGTCTGTCGTATTGGCTGGTACGCGCCGAAGCGAAGATACCGCAAGAGTCGGCGGTGCGAAATGGGTTGAGCGAGGGTATTCAGTCCTGCTCGCGACGGGCTGTGGCGTAGTCGAGTGCCTCGCCAATTGTGTTGTGGTGGAATTGGAAACCGGCTTGCTCCAACGCCGTCGGGATGGCGCGCTGACCGGTGAGCAGTCCTTCGTCGGCGAATTCTCCGAGTGCCGCGCGTACCGCGAAACCGGGCACCACCATCGGAGTCGGGCGGTTGACCGCCCGACCGAAGGCGGTGGTGAACTCCGCGTTGGTCACCGGCGCGGGCCCGGTCAGGTTCACCGGTCCGGACAGCGTCGGGTGGGAGATCGCGAAGAGCAGCGCCCGCACCTCGTCTTCGAGACTGATCCACGACATGTATTGACGGCCGCTACCGAGTCGCGCGCCCAGACCCACCGAGAACACCGGCCGCATCATCCGCAGGGCGCCGCCCGCGGGGGCCAGCACGACGCCCGTGCGGGCCAGCACCACCCGGGTGCCGTCGTACTGCGCCGGTAGGGTGGCGGCCTCCCAGTCCACACACAGCTGAGCCAGGAAACCCCGCCCGGCAGCATCGCTTTCGTCGACCACGCGGTCTCTGGTGTCGCCGTAGTAGCCCACCGCGCTGGCGTTGATCAGCGTGCCGACCCCCGCATCGGCGACGGCGGCGGCCAGCACCTCAGTCGGCGTGATGCCGACTGTCGCGCAGGCTCTGCTTGAACGCGCCCGACCATCGGCGCTGGCCGATGTTGACGCCGCACAAGTTGACCACGACCTCGACATCGGAGAGTGCGTCGGGATCGAATTCGCCACTTTCCGGATTCCAATGCAGCTCTTCGGAATTCGCCGGCGTGCGGCGCACGATGCGCAGCACCGTCGTAGTCGGCCGCGCGTAGCGCCGCAGTCAGAGCAGAACCGATCAAGCCAGACGAACCCGCTATCGCGATAACCGTTTTGGCCACGGTTCGGGAGTCCTCCTTAAAGCCCTAGGTCGGCCTCGAACGCTCCCTCTTCGAGTCGGTGCTTGATCGTGGTCAGGAAACGTCCGGCGTCCGCGCCGTCGATGAGTCGGTGGTCATAGGTCAGCGGCAGGTAGCTGATCGAGCGGACGCCGATGGACTCGTTACCGAATTCATCGACGATCACCCGGGGACGTTTGACGATGGCCCCGGTGCCCAACATGGCGGCCTGCGGCGGAACCAGGATCGGCGTGTCGAACAGCGCGCCCTGGCTGCCGATGTTGGTGATGGTGAAGGTGCCACCAGACAACTCGTCGGGTTTCAGATCGCCCGACCGTGCCCGGGTGGCGATGTCGGCGATCGCGCGGGCCAGACCGGCCAGGGACAAGTCGCCGGCGTTGTGGATGACGGGGGAGAGCAGGCCCTGTTCGGTGTCGACGGCGAACCCGAGGTGCTCGGCGTCGTAGTAGGTGATCTCCTTGGTTTCCTCGTTGTAGCTGGCGTTGATGTTCGGGTGGATCTTGAGCGCGTCGATGGCCGCCCGCGCGATGAACGGCAGGAAGGTCAGGTTCACCCCTTCACGCTCGGCAAACGCTGTCTTGGCCCGGGCCCGCAGCGCCACGATCTTGGTCATGTCGACCTCGTGGGTCTGGGTGAGCTGCGCGGTCGCCTGCAGGGATTCGCGCGTCTTGGCGGCCGTGATCTGACGGATCCGGCTGGCTTTCTGCTTGGTGCCGCGCAGATGGGCCAATGACGGGCGCCGCAGTGGCCGCGGCTGCGGGCGTGGCTGCGGGAGCCGGCGGCTGGGCGGCCGGCGGCCTTCTGCGGCGGCTGCTTCTTCTCGGCTTCCTTTTCGGCGGCGGCCAGCACGTCCTGCTTGCGGATCCGGCCGCCCACGCCGGTACCGGTCACCGCGGCCAGGTCGACGTTGTTTTCCGCGGCCAGTTTTCGCACCAGCGGCGTCACATACGGGCGCGCCCTCGGCTGCCGGCTCGGGCTCTGGTTCCGGCCTGGGCGCTTGCTTGGGCCGGTGCTCGGCTCGGGCTCGGGCTGCGGGCGCGGGTCCTTTTGGCCTCGGGCTCGGGCTCTGGCTCGGGTTCGGCTTTCCGGCTCGGGCTCGGGCTCAGGCTCTGCCTTTTGCTACGGGTTGGGTCTTGGGCTTGGGAGCCGAGCGCCGCGCCGGTGATCGGAACTCGCCGACCGTGGCCAACTCACCGCCGACCTGGACGGTGTCGTCCTCTTCGGCGGTGATGCTGACCAGCACGCCGGCCACCGGCGACGGAATCTCGGTGTCGACCTTGTCGGTGGACACCTCCACCAGCGGCTCGTCCACCTGGACCGAGTCGCCGACCTTCTTCAGCCAGCGCGTCACGGTGCCCTCGGTCACCGATTCGCCGAACTCCGGCATCAGCACCGGCGTTGCGCCCCGCCGACCCGAGCCCGCTGGGCCTTGGGCTCGGGTTCGGGCTCGGGCTCCGCCTCGGGCTCGGGCTCGGATTCCTCTTGCGCCGGCTCTTCGGCCTCGGACGCCTGCTGCGGCCTCCGCCTGGGCCGGCTGGCGGGCGAGTCCCGACCGCCGTCCTCGTAGGAGTCGCCGATGAGGGCCAGATCGCCGCCGACCTCGACGGTGTCGTCTTCCTGCGCGATGATCTTGGTGAGCACGCCCGCGGCCGGCGACGGGATTTCGGTGTCAACCTTGTCGGTCGAGACTTCGACGAGTGGCTCGTCGACTTCGACCGTGTCGCCTTCCTGCTTGAGCCAGCGGGTGACCGTTCCCTCGGTGACGCTCTCACCAAGTGCCGGCATCTGGACGGAGAAGGCCATCTCTGTTGACTCCTCGGACGGTCGTCGGATCGGCGCAGGTCGACCTCTGGCTTACCACACCGTCAGCACCGGGTGCGCAACCCATGTCGAGGTCAAAACTTATCCTGTCACTCTGCCACCGGCGACCCACATTCAGGGCGCGGCGACTTCGGGTGCGTGTCGTGACCGTCCTCTTGCTACGGTGTGGCCACTGGTCCCGACGACAAGTCGCAGGTGGCGGAGGTTTGATGCCGGCAACACAACATGCACCCCAGCAGTTCGTCGACAGCGCGGACGGCGTGCGTATCGCGGTCTACGAAGAGGGCAACCGCGAAGGGCCGACCGTGGTGCTGATGCACGGCTGGCCGGACTCGCATGTGTTGTGGGACGGCGTGGTTCCGTTGCTGGCGCAACGGTTCCGGATCCTGCGGTTCGACAACCGCGGTGTCGGCCTGTCGTCGGCGCCCAAACCGGTGTCCGCCTACAGCACCGCCCGGATGGCCGACGACTTCGCCGCGGTCATCAGCGAGTTGAGCCCGGGACAGCCGGTGCACGTGCTGGCCCACGACTGGGGTTCGGTGGCGGTCTGGGAGTACCTGAGCCGGCCCGGCGCCGGGGATCGGGTCACCTCGTTCACCTCGGTGTCCGGCCCGGCCCAGGATCAGCTGGTGAGCTACATCTTCGGCGCCCTGCGCCAACCGTGGCGGGTCCGGAAACTCGCCCGGGCGGTGAGCCAGGTCGCTGCGGTTGACCTATATGGCCTTCTTCTCGATTCCGGTGGTTGCGCCGCTGCTGCTGCGGTTGGCGCTGTCGCGTGCGGCGGTGCGGCGCAACATCGTCGACAACATCCCCGTCGAGCAGATTCACCACTCCGACAAGCTGCCCAGCGACGCGGCAACCTCGGTGAAGACTTATCCCGCCAACTACTGGCGCTCGTTTTCCGGCAAGTTCCGCCGCCAGGGTGTGCATGTCATCGACATGCCGGTGCAGCTCATCGTCAACAGCAAAGATCAGTACGTGCGGCCGCACGGGTACGACGAGACCGCGCGCTGGGTGCCGCGGCTGTGGCGGCGGGACATCCGCGCCGGTCATTTCTCGCCGATGTCGCACCCCCAGGTGATGGCCGCCGCGGTGCACGACTTCGCCGACCTGACCGAGGGCAAGCAGCCGAGCCGGTCGATGTTGCGGGCGCAGGTCGGCCGCCCCGCGGTGTACTTCGGCGACACGCTGGTCTCGGTGACCGGGGCGGGCAGCGGCATCGGCCGCGAAACCGCGATCGCGTTCTCGCGTGCGGGCGCCGAGTTGGTGATCAGCGACATCGACGAGGCCACCGTCAAGGAGACCGCCGCCCAGATCGCCGCGCGCGGCGGCGTCGCCCACGCGTATGTGCTCGACGTTTCCGACGCCGACGCCGTCGAGTCGTTCGCCGAGCGGGTCTGCGCCGAGCACGGCCTCCCCGACATCGTCGTCAACAACGCCGGCATCGGCCAGGCCGGCGGATTCTTGGACACCCCGGCCGAGCAGTTCGACCGGGTGCTGGACGTCAATCTCGGCGGCGTGGTCAACGGTTGCCGGGCGTTCGGCAAGCGCCTGGTCGAGCGCGGCACCGGCGGGCACATCGTCAACGTGTCGTCGATGGCGGCCTATGCGCCGCTGCAGTCGCTCAACGCGTACTGCACGTCCAAGGCGGCGACGTTCATGTTCTCCGACTGTCTACGGGCCGAACTCGACGCTGCCGATGTCGGTCTGACCACGATCTGCCCGGGCGTCATCGACACGAACATCATCGCGGCCACCCGCTTCGACGCCGCCGGCAAGGACGACGAAACGGTCGACGGCCGGCGCGGCCAGCTGGACAAGATGTTCGACCTGCGCAGCTACGGGCCGGACAAGGTCGCCAACGCCATCGTGTCCGCGGTCAAGAAGAACAAGCCGATCCGGCCGGTCACCTCGAGGCCTACGCCCTGTACGGCGTGTCCCGGGTGCTGCCACAGGCGTTGCGCAGCACCGCGCGCATGAAGGTGATCTAGACACCGACCGGCGCGCCTCGGGTGCGCCGCACCAGGAGTGCCCCGGCGACACCGGCAATGCCGATCACCGTCAGCGGGATCGTCCACATCCGCCGGCTCGACACCGAAGACTCGCATTGAGCCACGAAGTCGGTGTGCGGGATGATCTGATTGAGGATCGGGATGTTCGCGCCGTTGCTGGTCGTTGGCCGCCCGGGCCCCGGATAGATCCGTGGCAAACCCGTTGCCGCAAGACTAACCGTTCCGCCGTTGCTGTTGGACAGCTGTGACCGGCACCAGCAGAGCCCAATCACACCGGCCAGCAAGAAGCACGGCACTTACCGCGATGATCAACCGTCGTACAGTCACTATTCGGCCTTTCCGAGGAGGATCTTGCTGGTGCTGTAGTAGCCGCGGCGGTTTCGGGCTAAACCTGGGCTAGACCCCGCAATGTTTGCCAGCGGCCATGTTCGCGGCAGTCGGGCTGAGCGGCGGTGGTACTTTCCGGCGGCTGGGGTACTCCGCGGTGGTGATTCCAACGCGGAAGGACTTGTCATGACTTTGACAAAGGCATTGACCACTATCCGAGAGGTGTCGGCGTCCCGGCAGGCAGTGTGGGACGTCATGGCCAACGGCTGGACGTATTCGCAGTGGGTGGTCGGCAACAGCCGGACTCGGGCCGTCGACCCGAACTGGCCGGAGCCGGGCTCCGCCATCAAGCACTCCGTGGGGGTGTGGCCCGTGGTGGTCGACGACCAGACGGAGGTCGAAAGCTGCACGCCGGGTGAGGAACTGGTGTTGAAGGCCAGGGTCGGGCTGTTAGGTGCGGCACGAATCACGCTGCGACTCAGCGATATTCCGGACGGATGCCGGATTGAGATGATCGAGGTGCCGGTCACCGGGCCGGCCAGCCTGTTGCCTGATCGGGTGGCGTTGGCGGCAGTCTATCCACGCAATCGTGAGTGCCTGTGGCGCCTCGGGGCCCTGGCCGAACGCCTCCAGCCCAGTCGAGGTCAAGTAGCAGTGGACGCGGTCGATGCGGTTGTTATCGGAGCCGAATCGAGCCGTGCGGTCGTTGCTGACGAAGTGATGCCGTCTCCGCTGCCGAATGTCACGCCAGCGCGGCGGTGGGCAGCCAGCGCCACCCCAGCGTGTGCCCCGCAAGCGGGAGGTGCCCCCAGTTCGGCAGCCGAGAGGGCGGCTATCCGTTAGCGGCGATGTCTTCCAGCACCGCGAACATGGTGCGGGTCGGAACGCCGGTGGCGCCCTTGGGCGTGCAGCCCCACGGGCTGCCGGTGTTGTAGGCCGGGCCGGCGACATCGATGTGCGCCCACTGCACCGACTCGGCGACGAACTCCCGCAGGAACACCCCGGCCACCAACATGCCGGCGAAACGCTGACCGCTGATGTTGGCCAGGTCGGCCACCGTCGATTTCAGGTCGTCCTTGAGTTCGTCGGGCAGCGGCATCGGCCAGCCGTTCTCGCCCACCCGCTGTGAGATTGCGGCGACGCGGTCGCGGAACTCGTCGCTGCCCATCACCCCGGGGATGCGAGCACCCAGCGCCACCGTCTGCGCGCCGGTCAGCGTGGACGTCTCGATCAGGTAATCCGGATTGTCCTCGCACGCCCGCACGATCGCGTCGGCCAGAATGAGCCGCCCTTCAGCGTCGGTGTTCTGCACCTCGACGGTGATTCCGCCGTACTGGGTCAGCACGTCGCCGGGCCGTTGCGCCGTCCCCGACGGCATGTTCTCGGCCATCGGCACCGTGGCGATCACATCGATGGGCAGCTGCAACTGGGCGGCCAGCGTCACCGTCGCGATCACCGCGGCCGCTCCGCCCATGTCCGAGGTCATGTGGTGCATCGACGCGGCCGGCTTGATCGAGATCCCGCCGGTGTCGAAGGTGACGCCCTTGCCGACCAGTGCAACCTTCTTCGCCCGCTTCGGATTCTTGGCCAGTCGCGACCCACGATGAATCAACCGCACCAACCGCGGCAGCCGCGACGATCCCTGACCCACTCCGATTACGCCGCCGAAGCCCGCCTTCTTCAGTGCCTTATCGTCGAGCACCTCCACCTCAAGGCTCACAGACTCTCCCAAAGCCTTTGCCCGCGTGGCAAATTCGGCTGGGAACAAGTGGCTGGGCGGGGTGTTGACGAAATCACGGGCGGTGGCCACCGCAGTGGCGACGGCCGCACCGTGCGCGCTCTGCTTCTTGGCGTCCCGGTCGGACGACAGCACGGTGATCTTGCGTAACCCGGCGTCTTTGGGAGCGGTCTTGGCGCTGCGGAAGGCGCTGAACCGGTAGCTGCCAAGGATCAGTCCCTCGACGGCGGCTTCGCAATTTCCCGCACCGGGCAGGTCGGCCAGCGTGGTGATCACGGCCTCGGCGGTCCCGAGCGATCGCGCCGCGGCGCCGGCTGCGCGACGGACCAGGTCAGTCGGCCACTCGTCGTGCTGTTTGCCCAGGCCGATCGTCAGCACGCTGGCCACCGGCAGCGACGACACCACCAGTCGGTGCACCTGCTCGGTACCGCCGGTGGCGCCGAGCGCCTTCAGGCCCGCCTCGATTTCGGCCACCGCCTCGGCCGGCAGCAGCGCCGCACCTGCGGCGACGGTGGCACCCGGTTCGTCCTTGTCGCCGGCCGAGACGACCGGTACCAGCAAGACCGAAGAGCCCACACCGCGTTTGGGTAGGGATGTCGCGACGTTGACAGTGGGAGCCTGGTAGCCCGAAGAGGTGGTGGTCACGGCGAACAACCCTAGTCCGCGACGATTGGGCCTAGTTACCGCAGCGCTGTCCCGCCTGGCCGGCGTCGTGCTCGCCGCCGACGGCGCGGAGTTCGAACGCCGGCACCGGCGCGTCAAATCCCTTGAGTACCAACGGGCCATACGGTTTCGCGGGCCACTCCGGCAGCTGGTCGTGCAGCGCCGAATCGATCAGGATCTGCCTGGGCGCCGCGGCTGCCACCAGACGCGCGGCCAGGTTGACGGGGTTGCCGAAATAGTCGCCGTTGATGGCCAGTGCGCTGCCGTAGGCGAGACCGGCGCGGACCTGCAGTCCCTCCTCGCGCGCCTCGGGGTGGTCGACGAGATCGATGGCGGCGTTGGCCAACTGTTCGGGTGACGCGCTCACCCACATCACCTCGTCACCGATGAACTTCACCACCCTGCCGCCGTCGGCGTGGACCACGTCCGACACGGCGCCGGCGAACCCGTTGAGCAAATCCGACAACTGGGCGGGGGTCAGCGCCTGCGTGAGCGCCGTGAAACCCGACAGGTCGGCAAAGCCGATGCCGCACACCACACTCGACGACGTGTCGCGGATGACGCCCTCGAAATGGGTTCGGGCACTGGTCAGATGGTGACGGTGCACGATGTCGATCAGCGCCCCGATCCTGGGGACGAACTCGGCGACCGAGCGGTAGGCCTGCGCTGTGGCGAACTCGTCGTTGGTGTGGGTCATCTGGATGTCCGGCGTACCGGCGCGGATCAGCGTCGATTCAGCCTCGGCGAGCCGGGCCATCGCGGCACCGAGGACCCGCAACAGACCCAATGCGCCGTCCTTACCCACCACCGCCTTCAGCGCGACCCAGGTCGCCAGGGCGTCGACGTCAGCCTGGCTCAGCGCCGGAACGTCGGGACCGGCGAAGGTCAGACCCAACAGACCCCAGGCGTGGGCGACCTGCTCGGCGGACAACCCGAGTTGTTCGGCGGCGGCCGACACCGTGTAGATCGGGGCGCCGGGCCATTGCAAAACGTCGCCGGCCAGCCCGAACAACCGGCCGCGCCGTTCGGCCTCCACCATCTGGTCAAGGGTGAAGCCGAGCTCGTCCAGATACTTGATCAGGTCGGCGCGCTCGCGCGGGTTAGCGATTCCGGCGGCTTCCAGCGCATCCCAATCGAACACCTGTCCAAGTGTGCCAGCAGCGACCCGCATTAGCGCGATTGCTCGGCTAGGGTGGGTCGCCGTGAGCGACGCGCCGAATCTCCTACAGGGACCGTTGGAAGAACGCCACCGTGAGCTCGGTGCGAGTTTCGCCGAGTTCGGGGGCTGGCTGATGCCGGTGTCATACGCCGGTACCGTCGGCGAGCACAACGCCACCCGCAACGCTGTGGGGTTGTTCGACGTGAGCCACCTGGGCAAGGCGCGGGTGCGTGGACCTGGTGCGGCGCAGTTCGTGAACTCCGCACTCACCAATGACTTGCGCCGCATCGGCCCGGGCAAGGCGCAGTACACGTTGTGCTGCACCGAATCCGGTGGCGTCATCGACGATCTGATCGCCTACTACGTCGACGACGACGAGATATTCCTGGTGCCCAACGCTGCCAACACGGCCGCGGTGGTGGAGGCGCTGCAGGCCGCCGCACCGGCCGAGCTGACCATCACCAACCTGCACCGCGACTACGCGGTGCTCGCCGTGCAGGGGCCCCGCTCTACCGAGGTGCTCGCCGCCCTGGGGCTGCCGGCCGAAATGGACTACATGGGTTACGCGGATGCGACGTATTCGGGTGTGCCGGTGCGGGTTTGCCGCACCGGTTACACCGGCGAACACGGCTACGAACTGCTGCCGCCGTGGAATTCGGCGGGAGTCGTGTTCGACGCGCTGGTGGCGGCGGTCGCTGAGGCCGGTGGTCAGCCCGCCGGCCTGGGAGCGCGCGACACCCTGCGCACCGAGATGGGCTATCCGCTGCACGGGCATGAACTGTCGCTGGACATCTCGCCGCTGCAGGCCCGCTGCGGCTGGGCGATCGGCTGGAAGAAAGACGCGTTCTTCGGCCGTGACGCGCTGCTGGCCGAGAAGGAGGCCGGCCCGCGACGCCTGTTGCGTGGGCTGCGCACCACCGGCCGCGGGGTGCTGCGGCCGGGGCTGACCGTGCTCGACGGGGACAAGCCGGTGGGCACCACCACGTCGGGCACCTTTTCGCCGACCCTGCAGCTGGGCATCGCGCTGGCGCTGATCGACTCCGACGCCGGAGTGCAGGACGGCCAGCAAATCACCGTCGATGTCCGCGGCCGCGCGGTCGAGTGCGAAGTGGTACGCCCGCCTTTCGTGGAGCTGAAAACGCGTTAACGACCCATACGCGTGGCAAAAACCGGGTGGCGCACGGTTATAGAATCAGCGCCATGACCAGCGGCCCTCTCGAATTCACGGTTTCGCGCGCGGAAAACCCCGCCACCGAGGCCGAGCGGGTAGCGATCCTGGCCGACCCCGGTTTCGGCAAGTACCACACCGACCACATGGTCTCGATCGACTACATCGAGGGCCAGGGTTGGCACAACGCGCGCGTTCTCGGGTACGGCCCGATCGAGCTGGACCCGTCGGCCATCGTGCTGCACTACGCGCAGGAAGTGTTCGAGGGGCTCAAGGCCTATCGGTGGGCCGACGGCTCCGTGGTGGCGTTCCGGGCGGACGCCAACGCCGCCCGAATGCGCTCGTCGGCGCGGCGGCTGGCGATGCCGGCGTTGCCCGACGAGCTGTTTCTCGAGTCGTTGCGCCAGCTCATCGCCGTCGACAACCAGTGGGTGCCCAAGGCCGGCGGCGAGGAGGCGCTTTATCTGCGGCCGTTCATGATCGCCACCGAGCCCGGCCTGGGCGTGCGCCCGGCCAAGGAGTACCGCTACCTGTTGATCGCTTCGCCGGCCGGTGCGTATTTCAAGGGCGGCATCAGCCCCGTCACCGTCTGGGTGTCGACCGAGTACGTGCGGGCCAGCCCGGGGGGCACCGGAGCGGCCAAGTTCGGTGGTAACTACGCCGCCTCGCTGCTGGCCCAGGCTCAAGCCGCCGAACACGGCTGCGATCAGGTGGTGTGGCTGGACGGCGTGGAACGCCGCTACGTCGAAGAGATGGGTGGGATGAACCTGTTCTTCGTGCTCGGCAGCGGCGGTTCGGCTCGGCTGGTCACGCCCGAGCTGTCGGGTTCGCTGCTACCCGGAATCACCCGAGACTCGTTGTTGCAGCTGGCTCTTGACGCCGGCTTCGCGGTCGAGGAACGCAGGATCGATATCGACGAGTGGGAGAAGAAGGCCGCTTCCGGTGAGATCACCGAGGTGTTCGCCTGCGGCACCGCGGCCGTTATCACTCCGGTCTCGCGGGTGAAATACGGCGACGGCGAGTTCACCATCGCCGACGGCGAGTCCGGCGAGGTGACCATGGCGTTGCGCGACACCCTGACCGGAATCCAGCGCGGCATGTTCGCCGACACCCACGGGTGGATGTCGCGGCTGGGTTAGAGCCGGGCTTCAAAACCGATTAAGCCCGCCAGCATCACCGCGCAGACCGTCGTGGTCAGTTCGATGGTGCCGCCCAGCACGTCACCGGTGATGCCGCCGAAGCGGCGTACGCAGTGTGCGACCAGACCCGCCCCGCAGCACACCGCAACCACCACCGCCACCGGCCCCTGCCAGGGCCGCGCGCCGGCCGGCACCGAACCGGCAAGCAGAACGGCAAGCCACGCCGCGACCACCCAGGTGGGTTGGGAACCCGCGACCTGGACGCCCAATGCGCTGCCTTGGGCCGCCGGGACCGACCGCCGACCGGCCAGCACCGCGCTGATCCGGCCGGCGAACACCGCCAGAATTATCGCCGGGGCACCCAGTGTCGTGAACGCCGCGCCTTGCAACGCGATCACCAGAACGACGGCAGCGACCCCGAACGGCCCGGACGAACCGTCGCGCATCACCGCAAGCGCCCGCTGCGGCGGTCCGTAACAGCCCAGTCCGTCCGCCGTATCTGCCACGCCGTCAATGTGCAGGCCGCGGGTGGCCAGCAGCAGTGTTGCCACCGCGAGCAGTCCGGGCAGCGCGCTGGAATGGCCGAACGCCGCCGCGGCGCCCCACGTCACGGCCGCGGCCAGCGCGCCGAGCGCGGCACCGACCACCGGCAGGGCGGTCAGCGCGCCGCGGCCCATCGGACCGGCCGCCGAGCCAGGGACCGGCAGCACCGTGGCGAAGGCGAAAGCTGTTGCCAGCGAACGGATCACGGGGTCGAGGGGTGAGGCCGGACGACGGCGCCCGACACCCCGGCCTCGGTGAACGTCGACATCGAGGACAGCGCGGCCACCGCGGCACGAAGCACCGGTAATGCCACCACGGCGCCGGTGCCCTCGCCCAGCCGCATACGCAGGTCCACAATCGGCTCCAACTCGAGGGCAGCCAGCGCCAGCGTGTGGCCGGGCTCGGTGGACCGGTGACCGGCCTGCCACCACTGCCGCGCGCCCGGCGCCAGCCGTTCGGCGACCAGCGCCGCGGCCGTCACCGCCATGCCGTCCAGCAGCACCGGTGTACGCCGGATTGCGGCTTGCGCGCAGAACCCGGCCATCGCCGCGAAGTCCGCGCCGCCGCAGCAGCGCAACAGAGCCACCGGGTTGTCGATAATCGGGTGCGCACGGAACAGCGCATCGCGCACCGCGGCCGTTTTGCGTGACCAGGCTGCATCGTCGATCCCGGTTCCGAAGCCGATCACCGCGACCGGCTCGGTGTTCGTCAGCGCTGCCACCAGGACCGCGGCCGGGGTGGTGTTGCCTATCCCCATGTCGCCGGCGATGAGCAGATCGGCGCCGGCGTCCACCTCGTCGTCGGCGATCTGTTGACCGGCCGCGATCGCCCGCGCCGTCTCCTCGTCCGTCAGCGCGTCTTCGACCGCGATGTCGCCGCTGCCGCGCCGTATCCTGTCGCTCGCCGAGCCTGCCTGCTCGTCACAGTCCACCGCCAGGTCGACCACCCGCACCGTCACGCCGGCGACGTCAGCCAGAGCGTTGATCGCCGCTCCGCCGGCCGCGATGTTGACGACCATCTGGGCAGTCACCTCGGGCGGGTACGCCGACACACCGGACCGGGCCACACCGTGATCACCGGCGAAGACAACCACCCGCGCCCGGTCGAACTGACGCGGCGGGCACTGTCCCTGACAGGCCGCGATCCAAACCGACAGGTCCTCCAACCGGCCCAGCGCCCCCCGCGGTTTGGTCAGGGTGTCCTGGCGGGCACGGGCAGCGGCTTCGGCACTCGGGTCGGGCGGCGACACCGGGGCGAACCCGGTCATGCCGGCGCCTTGATCGTCAGGGCCTGTCCGGCCACCACCAGCACCACCCGGTCACAGAGCGCTGCCACCCGCTGGTTGAGGGTGCCCAATTCGTCGGCGAAGCGCCGCCCGGATGCGGTGGCGGGCACGACGGTCAACCCCACCTCCGGACTGACCAGCACCAGCGTCGACTCGAAGGCGGTGACCGCGCACAGCAACTGCTCGACCGGTGCGTCTACCGAGCCGCCGTCCCATCCGTGGTGGCGATCCAGCGTGCCGGTCAGCCACGTGCCCAGGTCGTCGATCAGCGTCGGGACCGCCGGGGACTGCCGGAGAACGCCGGCGATGTCGTGGGCTTCCTCCGTCGTCCAGTGTCCGGGGCGACGCTCGCGATGAGTGGCGATCCGCTGCAACCAGTCGGGGTCGGCCCGGTCGACCGAGCCGGCGGCCAGATAGCGGACCGGTTCATCTGGTGCCAGTGCGTTTGTGATTGCGTCCTCCGCCCACCGGGACTTGCCCGACCTGATGCCGCCGAGTACCAGCGTGCGCACGTCAGATCAGGTGGCTTTCAGCTGATCACTCGACATGGGCGCCGCGTTCGACCAGGGGTCGAGGAGCCCGCATCCGACGCATCTGCGAGGCACGCCCCGCGGCGTAAATGCCGAGCTTCCAATGACTTTCGGTGTTCTTCGGGAACTTCGCATCGACCATCTTGCCCACCTTGCGGCCCAGGATGATCCCGTCGAGCGTCATCAGCGCCATCAGCCCCAACATTATCGGGGACATGTAGAACTGCAGCTGCGGCAACGCGAACATGAAGGCCAGCAACGCCAGGGCCGACGGCATGAACAGGCCGAGCACATTGCGTCGGGCGTCCACCACGTCGCGGACGTAACGGCGTACCGGACCCTGGTCGCGCGGCAGCAGGTATCCCTCTTCGCCGGCCATCATCCGTTCCCGGCGATCAGACATCTTGGCCCGGCTGGCGGTGCGATCGGCGCGGCGTTCCTCGCGGCTGAGCTTCGGACGGGCCAGCGACTTGCGTCGGGCCCGCGCCTCGGACGCCGTCATCGGTGCCGGCGCGACCGGACCTTTCTTGCCCCGGGCTTCGTTGCGCTTGGGTGTGGGACGACCCTTCGGGCCGGTCCGCGCACGAGTCGACGCCTCGGCCGCCACGGAATCCTGGTCCGGCGCGTCCGGCGCGTCGTCACCCTCGGCCCCGTTTTTTCCGTCGTCCTTATTGCGGCCCAGCAGCTTCACAGTCGTCAGGTTACTTCGCTCTTATGAGCCTGCTTAATTGCGGCTGTATTGCCAACGGCGAACTGCGTGTAGACCTACGCTGGCCAGTAATGAACGGGGCGCAGGCGGGGGGTGGTGCTGCCGGTGGCTTCGGGCCCGGCAGACTGCAGCTGCCCGCGATGCGGGTGCTGGTGGCTCCGGACTGCTACGGCGACAGCCTGTCCGCGGTGGAGGCCGCCGCCGCCATCGCCACCGGCTGGACCCGATCCCGACCAGGTGACTCCTTCATCGTCGCGCCCCAATCCGACGGCGGCCCCGGCTTCGTCGAGGTGCTGGCCAACCGGATCGCTGGATTGCGGCGGCTGCGCGTGTCGGGGCCGCTGGACACCGATGTCAACGCCCGGTGGGTTTTCGACGAGCGGTCTCGAACGGCGTACCTGGAATGTGCGCAGGCCTGCGGTCTGGCGCTGCTGGATGGACGGCCGACGCCGGAGACCGCGATGGCCGCCCACAGCAAGGGCGTCGGTCAACTCATTGCAGCCGCCTTGAAAGCCGGCGCGGTGCGGATCGTGGTCGGGTTGGGCGGCAGCGCATGTACCGACGGGGGTCAGGGGATGATCCACGAGCTCGGCGGCCTGGACACGGCCCGGCAGTGGTTGTCCGGGATCGACCTCATCGCCGCCTCTGACGTGGAGTATCCGCTGCTGGGACCCTGGGGGGCGGCCCGGGTGTTCGCGCCGCAGAAAGGCGCGGACACCGCCACGGTCGCCAAGCTGGAAGTCCGCCTCGAGGCATGGGCGCTGGTGCTGGATACCGTCGCGGGACGAGACGTGAGTGCGGAGCCCGGCGCGGGTGCTGCCGGTGGCATCGGAGCCGGGTTGCTCGCACTGGGCGGCCGGTGTGAATCCGGCGCGGCGATCTTCGCCGAACTGACCAACTTTGCCGATGATCTCGAAGACGCGGACATGATCGTCACCGGTGAAGGCCATTTCGACGAGCAGTCGCTGCACGGGAAGGTGGTCGGCGAGATCGCAGCCGCCGCCCGTCCACTCGGCATCCCGGTGATCGTGCTGGCCGGTCAGGTGTCAGTGGACAAGTCCACCACCCGCGTGTCGGGAATCATGTCCGCGCTGGCCATGAGCGAATACGCAGGTTCGGTGCGGTTGGCACTGGCCGATGCGGCCAATCAGCTGATGGGCCTGGCCTCCGAGACAGCGGCGCGACTCGGGAATAGCGGCCCACCGGGGTACCGTTGACGTAGTGGGTTTCCCGTGAGCAGGCCCAACACTTATAGCTGGCCAGGCCCACCCGAACAATGAGGCATGTAGGAGAAGCAATGACGGTGCAGAACGAGTCGACCGCAACGACCCACGGCGTGATCATGACCGAGGCCGCTGCTGCGAAGGCGAAGTCCCTGCTGGACCAGGAGGGACGTGACGACCTGGCGCTGCGCATCGCCGTCCAACCGGGCGGATGTGCAGGGCTGCGCTACAACCTGTTCTTCGACGACCGCACCCTGGACGGCGACCTGACCGTGGAGTTCGGCGGAGTGACGCTGACGGTGGACCGAATGAGCGCCCCCTACGTGGAAGGCGCGTCGATCGATTTCGTCGACTCCATCGAGAAGCAGGGTTTCACCATCGACAACCCCAACGCAAGCGGTTCCTGCGCGTGCGGGGACTCGTTCAACTGACCCGGTAGGTCTTTCGCGTCAGTACTGACCGGCCGTGCGCAGCACGTACGAGCAGACCAGGATTTGCCCACGCTGGAACAACAGCTGAGCGATGCCCTGCACCTGACCTCGCGGCGGCCCGCCGGCCGCGGGCGTCACCTGCATGCTGAACAGCACCTGGGCCTGGTACGGCGACAGGTAGACGATCTTGTCGATCGACGTCAAGTTGACCTCGGAGAACTGTTTGCGGAACGCGTCGCTGCTGAGCTTGGCCAGGGCCTGGTCGGAGCGTTTGTCTTTGACGGCGTCGTAGAGGCCGCACAACGTGTTGCGGACGATGTTGTCGATGTCCTTGTGCGCCAAGGCGTTGAGGTAGCTCTGGATCGCGGTCTTGGCCGAGGTTTCCGAGACGGCGCTGCCGGTGTTGGCACCGTTGGTGCGCACCCCGTAGACGATGGCGGTGGTCAACGCGGCGACCAGTGCAATGGCCAGCAACACGCCGATGAGCAGACGCTTGGGTCGTCGCTTGGGGTAGGGCGGTGGGCCGGGGTAGGTACGTGGGGGGCCGCCCGCGCTGCCGGGCCCGAAGGCCGGTTCGGTGTGCGGAAAGTCCAGCGTCTCGGGCGGGCGCGGCCCGGCCTCGGGGTATGGCTGCGGTTGTTGGGGTCCATCGCCGCCCGCAGCAGGGTTCGGCGGGTGCGGACCGGCCATCGTGTTCTCCTACGCTGGGGGGACGAGGCGACGAGCGGGTTGCCGTCCGAGTGTCCAGCCGCGGCAACCGAGTGAGTCTCTAGGCAGGCTAGCGCAAGGGGTGCCGGCCGCCGCGGGCGTCGGCAGCGTTCGTCGCCGCCTGACGTCCGTGAGAGGCTAGACGACTGACAAACGAAGGGTGGATTTTCAGTGACCATCGCGGTGACCGGTTCTATTGCGACAGACCATCTGATGCGCTTTCCCGGCAAGTTCTCCGAACAACTGCTGCCCGAACACCTGCACAAGGTATCGCTGAGCTTCCTGGTCGACGACCTGGTAGTGCACCGCGGGGGAGTAGCCGGGAACATGGCGTTCGCCATCGGTGTGCTGGGTGGTGACGTCGCGCTGATCGGTGCCGCAGGTGCCGACTTCGCCGACTACCGGGACTGGCTGAAAGCCCACGGCGTCAACTGCGACCACGTCCTGCTCTCGGAGACGGCGCACACGGCACGTTTCACCTGCACCACCGACGTCGACATGGCGCAGATCGCGTCGTTCTACCCGGGCGCCATGTCGGAGGCGCGCGACATCAAGCTCGCGGACGTGGTGACGGCTATCGGCACGCCGGAGTTGGTGATCGTCGGCGCCAACGACCCCGAGGCGATGTTCTTGCACACCGAGGAGTGCCGCAAGCTCGGGCTGCCCTTCGCCGCCGACCCCTCCCAGCAGCTGGCCCGGTTGTCGGGTGAGGAGATCAAGCAGCTCATCGACGGTGCCGCCATCCTGTTCACCAACGACTACGAGTGGGACCTGCTGCTGTCCAAGACCGGCTGGACCGAGGCCGACGTGATGGCCCAGGTGGACCTGCGGATCACCACGCTCGGCGCTGACGGAGTCGACATCTTCGAGCGCGACGGCGCCAAAGTGCATGTCGGCGTGGTGCCCGAGACCAGCCAGACCGACCCCACCGGCGTCGGCGACGCGTTCCGGGCCGGTTTCCTGACCGGACGCAGCGCGGGCCTGAGCTTGGAGCGGTCAGCGCAACTCGGGTCGTTGGTCGCCGTGCTGGTGCTGGAGTCGACCGGGACCCAGGAGTGGGAGTGGGACCGTTCGGTCGCGTCGGCCCGGTTGGCGAGTGCCTACGGCGATGACGCGGCGGCCGAGATCGCCGCGGTACTCGCCTGACCTTGCGCCCGCTCGCGAGAAGGTCGCGAGGGGGCCGTGCGGGGCGCGGCGCCTACAGCTCGACCGGGTACACCGGCTCGCTGATCTGCGGCACCACGCTGTGCTCGACGAAGATCGCGTGCCACAGCATGAAGATCAGCATCGTCCACAGTCGACGGCTGTGATCGCTGGTGCCGAGCCGGTGTTCGTCGAGCATCTGGCGCACCGCGGCCAGATCGACCAGGTGCCCGGCCTGCGACGAGTCGACCATCTCGTAGGCCCACTCCAACAGCTCGCCGGCGCGCAGCCAATGCCGGATCGGAACCGGGAACCCGAGTTTGGGCCGGTTGAGCACATGTGCGGGCACGATGGGCTCCAGCGCACGCCGTAGCGCGTACTTGGTGGTGGTGCGGGTGATCTTGGCCTGATACGGCAGTCGTGAGGCGACGGCGAACACCTCGGGATCCAGGAACGGCACCCGCAGTTCCAGCGAGTTGGCCATCGTCATCTTGTCCGCCTTGACCAGGATGTCGCCGCGCAGCCAGGTGAACAGGTCGATGTGCTGCATCCGTGCCACCGGGTCCCAGCCCGCCGACTCGGCGTACACCGGCGCCGTCACGTCCGTGTGGGTCCAGTCCTCCCGGAACCGGGGCAGCACCTTGCGCAACTGCTCGTCGGAGAAACTGCGGGCGTTGCCGTAATAGCGCTCTTCGAGCGTCAGTGAGCCGCGGTGCAGCAGGCTTTTGCCGCGCATCCCTTCGGGCAGCGGCTTTGACACTTTGCCCATCGACCGTCGCAGTGGCCGGGGCAGGTAGTCGAACGGTTTGAGCGACAACGGCTCCCGGTAGATCGTGTAGCCGCCGAACAGTTCGTCGGCACCTTCGCCCGACAGCACCACCTTGACGTGCTTGCGCGCCTCGCGGGCGACGAAGAACAGCGGCACCAATGCCGGGTCGGCGACCGGTTCGTCGAGGTACCAGACGATCTCGGGCAGCGCGCCCACGAACTCCTCGGCGCTGACCACCTTGGCGATGTGACGGGCACCGATCGCCTCCGCGGATGCCACCGCGACGTCGAGTTCGGAGAAGCCCTCACGCTCGAAACCGGTGGTGAAGGTGATCAGCCGCGGGTTGTGCCGGATCGCCAGGGCCGCGATGGCCGTGGAGTCGATGCCTCCGGACAGAAACGACCCGACGGTGACGTCGGCGCGCATGTGCTTGGCGACCGAATCCTCCAGGACCGCGGTGATCTCGTCATAGCGGGCTTGTTCGGTGTCCGACGTGATGGGCACCGCGGCGAATCGCGGAACGAAGTAGCGGGTGACCACCGGGGCTGAACCCGGCCGGATGCGGGCGTAGCAGCCCGATTCGAGCCGACGCACGCCGCGGTGCAATGTTTCGGGTTCGGGCACGTACTGCAGGACGGTGTAGTGCTGCACGGCCCGTTCGTCGATCCCAGAGCCGCCAGCGTCGAATCCCACTAAATCCGCCAGGTCGAGCAGGCATTTCTTCTCGCTGGCCACCGCGGTGCCACCGGTGCCGGTCGCCATGAAGAGCGGCTTGATGCCGAACGGGTCGCGGGCGCAGAACAGCTCCCGGGTGACGGTGTCCCAGAGCGCGAACGCGAACATGCCGCGCAGCCGCTTGAGCACGCCGGTGCCCCAGTGGTGGAAGCCGGCGACGATGGCTTCCCCGTCGCCGTCGGTGGCGAAAACGACACCGTGCTGGGCGCGCAGTTCCTCCCGCAGCTCCAGGTAGTTGTAGATCTCGCCGTTGAACACCAGCACGTAGCGGTCGGGTGCGTCCGGCGGGCCCCACCGCAGCGGTTGATGCGAATGCGCAATGTCGATGATGGAGAGGCGGTTGAAGCCGAAAACCACCGAACCGTCCGCGTCCGGGTCGGCCCACGTGCCCGGTTCGTCAGGCCCCCGGTGGCGCATCAGGTGCGATGCGCGAGCGATCGCGTCGTCGGCCTCGGCGGCATGCGCTACGGCAGCGTCGGCGCCGTCCGGGCCGTCCGGGGCCGGGGGAGCGGCGACGAAGGCCAACAATCCACACACGGCGCCCCAGTATGCCGCAGTCTCGGAGACCGTGGGGCGTTGCCGTGCATGCCGCACCCGGCGGGTCGCGGTGACCAGGCAGTCGCCCGGGGGAGCGGCGTGGTCTACGCTGCGTAGTATTCGACATCCGAGTTAGCCGATGGCGAGTCGGCCCAGCTTGCGATACAGGAGGCGTCAACGTGACACGTCGCGGGCAAGATAGTTCGCAGAGCTTGTCGCAGTGCAGGTCTCGGCACCGCTCCGGAAATGGGCGGGGCCTGTCCCGTCGTCTTCGCCCGGTGGTGCTGGCCGCGACGCTGGGGGTGCTGGCGGTCACCCTGAGCGGATGCTCATGGCAGGACGCAATGGCGCTCGGCTGGCCGACCGGCATCACCCATGAGGGCCAGCTCAACCGGGAGCTGTGGATCGGCGCCGTCATCGCCTCGCTGGTCGTCGGCGTCATCGTGTGGGCCCTCATCTTCTGGGCGTGCACCTTCCACCGGAAGAAGAAGGGTGACGAGGAATTCCCTCGACAGTTCGGCTACAACATGCCGCTGGAGTTGGTGCTGACCGTTACGCCGTTCCTGATCATCTCGGTGTTGTTCTACTTCACGGTCGTGGTGCAGGAGAAGATGACGCACCTGGCCAAGGACCCCGAGGTGGTGATCGACATCACCTCGTTCCAGTGGAACTGGAAGTTCGGCTACCAGCGCGTCGCGTTCAAGGACGGCACATTCAACTACGAGGGTGCCGACGAGGCCAAGAAGAAGGCGATGACCTCCAAGCCGGAGGGCAAGGACCGACACGGTGAAGAAGTCGTCGGACCGGTCAAGGGTCTCAACACCGAGGACCGGACCTACCTGAACTTCGACAGGATCGAGATTCTGGGCACCAGCACCGAAATCCCGGTCCTGGTGTTGCCCGCGCACCGGCGCATCGAGTTCCAGCTGGCCTCGGCTGATGTGGTCCACGACTGGTGGGTGCCGGAGTTCCTGTTCAAGCGTGACGTGTTACCCAACCCCGAGGCGAACCACTCGCAAAACCGCTTCCAGGTCGAAGAGATCACCAGGACGGGCGCGTTCGTCGGCCACTGCGCCGAGTTGTGCGGCACCTACCACGCGATGATGAACTTCGAGGTGCGGGTGGTCGAGCCCAACGACTTCGTGGCCTTCCTGCAACAGCGCATCGCCGGCAAGACGAATGCCGAGGCCCTGCAGGCGATCCACCAGCCACCACTGGCAACCACCACCCACCCGTTCGAAACCCGCCGCGGCGAATTGGCCCCGAGCCCAAGAGGTTAGGACAACTCATGCACATCGAAGCCAGGCTGTTCGAGTTCATCGCCGCGTTCTTCGTCGTGGTGACCGTGCTGTACGCGGTGCTGACCGCGATCTTCGCCACCGGCGGCGTCGAGTGGGCCGGCGCCACCGCGCTGGCGCTGACCGGCGGTATGGCGCTGATCGTGGCCACCTTCTTCCGGTTCGTGGCACGTCGCCTCGACACCCGTCCCGAGGACTATGAAGGCGCTGAGATCAGCGACGGCGCAGGGGAATTGGGATTCTTCAGCCCGCACAGCTGGTGGCCGATCATGATCGCCCTGTCCGGATCGGTGGCCGCCGTCGGTATCGGTCTGTGGCTACCGTGGCTGATCGTCGCGGGCGTGATTTTCATCCTCGCCTCGGTGGCCGGGCTGGTCTTCGAGTACTACGTCGGACCCGAGAAACACTGATTGGATCTGAAAAGGTCACAATCTGGTCACCAGTTGGCCGGTGGGCAGTTCGCCTGGGGACCTCGGTCCCGGCCGGTTGGGTAGGGTTTCCGGGGCACCATGAGTTATCACGGAGTGCACGGATGCAGCCGCGGAGCCCCGCGCGCTGGCGGGGCAGCTGGACAGGGTAGGCAGACATGAGCGGGCCGAATCCGCCGGGACGGGATCCTGAGGAACCCGACCCTGCCGACGAGCCCGCCGAACCGGAATCTGACAGCGATGAGTTCGACCAGGGCGACGAGCTGGAGCCGCTCGACGGCGGCGAGGTGGAGCCCGCAGCCGAGACTGACGCCTACTCGCGGGCCTACTCGGCGCCTGAGTCCGAACTCTTCAGCAGCCCGTACATGCCGGGAGACCTGTCGCTGTACGACTACGACAGCTACGACGAGGCCGACGGGGACGACGACCGCTCTCCGCGTTGGCCGTGGGTTGTCGGCGTAGCGGCGATCCTGGCGGCGATCTCGCTGGTAGTTGCGGTGTCGCTGCTGGTGACGCGCACCAGTACCAGCCAACTCGCCAATCCCGCGACCACCACCTCGTCGACGCCGCCGGTACAGGACCAGATCACCACCACCAAGCCGCCGCCCCCGCCACCGCCACCACCCCCGTCCTCTGAGCCGCCACCGCCACCGACCGTAACTCCCACCGCAACGGAGACGCAGACAGTAACCGTGACCACCGCCGCCACCGCCGCCGCCGCCAACCACCGCCGCGCCTCCGCCTGCGACCAGCCCCACTGCCGCGGCACCACCGCCAACGACCACGACGCCGGCCGGCCCGCGGCAGGTCACCTACTCGGTGACCGGCACCAAAGCCCCTGGCGACATTATCTCGGTCACGTATGTCGACGCGTCTGGTCGCCGGCGGACGCAGCACAACGTGTACATTCCCTGGTCGATGACCGTCACACCCATCTCGCAGTCGGACGTGGGTTCGGTGGAGGCGTCCAGCCTCTTCCGGGTCAGCAAACTCAACTGCTCGATCATCACCAGTGACGGAACGGTGTTGTCCTCCAACACCAACGACTCACCACAGACGAGCTGCTGATGGTTGGCAGGTATTCAACATATCGGCGTGGGTCGGAGCCCGTCGTCAACCCGGACATCATCGACCGCGTCATGATCGGGGCTTGCGCCGCGATCTGGCTGGTGCTGGTAGGCGTCAGCGTCGCCGCCACTGTCGCACTGGCGGACCTGGGTCGGGGCTTTCACAAGATGGCGAGGACTCCGCACACCACCTGGGTGCTGTATGCCGTCATCGTCGTCTCGGCGCTGATCATCGCCGGTGCCATCCCGGTGTTGTTGCGGGCCCGCCGTATGACGCACGCCGAGCCGGTGGTGCGGTCACGAGCCCTGCAGGGCGGGGCCACCAGGCCGGCCAGGCAGGCCGGGCGCACCGGGTCTCGCCTCCCGGTCGAGCAGGCGCGCCGCGAGCCGGTCAAAGCGTATGGCGCGCTTGACGAATGGTCCGGAGCGGTGGTCGACCGGATCTGGCTGCGTGGGGCACTGGCGCTGACCAGCGCGATCGGGACGTCGCTGATCGCCGTCGCGGTGGCGACTTATCTGATGGCCGCCGGGCACGACGCGGGGTCATGGGTCAGTTACGGTTTCGCGGGCGTGATCGCAGCGGGGCTGCCGGCGATCGAGATTCTTTACGTGCGGCAGCTGCGCCGCGGCCAGGTCGCGCACTGATTTTTTGAATTGCTCTCGCCTGCGAGCACGTGTTCGGTGTGCGCTCACGGCCTTCAGTGTGCAGCGAGGGTTGGATTTTCACCCCTTCGTTTCAAGGGGTCGGTGCCACAGTTGCACGCTGAAAGTCCCCTATTTACTGCTCTCCGAACGACAAAGCAAAGCCGCCGCCCCCGAGCGGGGACGGCGGCTCAGCGCTTCGCTGGGGCTCTCCTAGCCGTGCCCGTTGGACGAACCGTTCGAGCCGTTAGAGGAGCCGTTGGAGCCGTCCTGGTGCGAACGCAGGGCGGTGAGGGCGCGATGTTCGGCGGCGTGGCCCGCCTCGCGCAGTGCCGCGTCCTCCGACGCCGGGTCCGCGAACAGGAAGCTGCCGCTACCCGGTGAGCCGGCCGAGCCCAGCTTGTTCATCTTCTTGGGCAATGCCGCACCCTGGTAGTCCAGCGCAAGCGGGTGGCCGTGGTCGTCGACCGGCCCGAGCGGCTGGTGCAGCTCGATGTAGGCACCGTGCGGCAGGCGCTTGATGATGCCGGTCTCGACCCCGTGCTCAAGCACCGCACGGTCGCTGCGCTGCAGCCCGACGGCCCACCGGTAGGTGATGAAGTAGACCAGCGGCGGGAGGATCACCATGCCGATACGCCCGATCCACGTCGTCGCATTCAGCGAGATGTGGAACTTGAACGCGATGATGTCGTTCATGGCGCAGAGCGTGAGGACCATGTAGAAGCTGATCGCCATCGCGCCGATCGCGGTGCGCACCGGTGCGTCCCGCGGCCGCACCAGCAGGTTGTGGTGCGCGTAATCGCGGGTGAACCGCTTCTCCAGGAACGGATAGATGATCAGCAGCACGAAGACCAGGCCCATGATGATGGCAACCCAGACGACGGCCGGAATGGTGTGGTGCCAGAAGTAGAACTCCCACGGCGGCCAGATACGAGCCAGACCTTCCGTCCACATCATGTAGAAGTCCGGCTGCGAGCCCGCCGACACCTGAGATGGCTTGTAGGGGCCCAGGTTCCAGATCGGGTTGATCTGCAGCAGTCCACCCATCAGGCCCAGCACCCCGACGATCGCGGCGAAGAAGGCGCCGGACTTGACCGCGAATGCCGGCATGACGCGGACGCCGACGACATTGTGCTCGGTGCGGCCCGGTCCGGGGAACTGGGTGTGCTTCTGGAACCACACCAACGCCATGTGTGCGCCGATCAGCGCCAGCATGATTCCGGGGAGCAGCAGGATGTGCAGCGCGTAGAGCCGCGGGATGAGGATGGTGCCGGGAAAGTCACCACCGAACAGCGCCCAGTGCAACCAGGTGCCGATCACCGGCATGCCCAGGGTGATCGAGGAGAGCGCCGCGCGCAGGCCGATACCCGACAGCAGGTCGTCGGGCAGTGAGTAACCGAAGTAGCCCTCGAACATGGACAGGATCAGCAGCAGCGACCCGATGACCCAGTTGGCCTCACGGGGCCGCCGGAACGCGCCGGTGAAGAAGATGCGCGCCATGTGCACCATGATCGCCGCCGAGAACATCAGCGCCGCCCAGTGGTGGATCTGACGGACGAACAGACCGCCCCGGACTTCGAAGGAGATGTTCAGCGCGGTTTCGTAGGCCCGCGACATCTCGACTCCGCGCAGCGGCTGGTACACGCCGTTGTAGGTGACCTCGGCCATCGACGGGTCGAAGAACAGCGTCAGGTACACGCCGGTGATCAGCAGCACGATGAAGCTGTACAGCGCGATCTCACCGAGCAGGAACGACCAGTGCGTCGGGAACACCTTGTTGAGCTGACGACGTACCGCCGCTGACGGGTGATACCGGGAGTCGATGTCATTGCCCTGGCGGGCCAGGACATCGCCGATCTTCGGGGGACTCAGTTTCGGACTCATGTTGTTGTGCGCTCCCAGAATGCCGGTCCCACGGGTTCGATGAAGTCACCGTTGGCGACGAAATACCCGTCGGAGTCGATTGTGATGGGCAGCTGCGCCAACGCACGGGCCGCCGGGCCGAAGATCGGCTTGGCGAAATGCAGTGCGTCGAACTGCGACTGGTGACACGGGCACAGAATTCGGTAGGACTGTTGCTCGTAAAGCGATGCGGGGCAACCCAAGTGCGAGCACACCTTGGTGTAGGCGAAGAACTCGCCGAAGTTGAAGCTCTCCTGGCCCTGACGCTTGACCACGCGGTCCACATCGCTGGGCTTGATCCGGATGAGCATCACCGGGTTACGGATACCCAGCGAGATCGCCGACAACTTCTCGTGCGACTCCACGGTGGTGCCGTCACCGTCGGACTCCCGCCAGGGGAAGACCGTCTCCATGCCGCCGGCGTCGAAGTCCTCGGGGCGCAACTTGGTGTACGGAGGTCCGTCGTGGGCCCCGGTGGCCCGGGCCAGGTAGATGGTCTCGCCCTTGAAGCGCGGAGACCAACCCGATGTCCACAGCACCGCCTTCATGCCCTCAGCGGTGGGCACGACCGGCTTCCACGGGTTCTTGATCAGGCCACCGGCAAACGCGACCAAGGTGCCCAGACCGAACGCGCCCAGGCCTATCCCCAGGGACGCGCCGATCAGCTTGCGGCGGCCGACCGTCGAGCCCTCGTAGGCATCGGCCAGGTTGGCCACCACCGTCTTGCGGTCGATCTCCCGCGAGGCGCCGTCGTGGCGGTCCTGAATCGTGATCTCTTCCGGGATAAAGCGTTTCTGCAGCAGCACCGCGCCGATGGCGATCGACAGAATGGACATTCCGAAGGTGAAGCCGTACAGCGGGGTGGCCAGCGAGTACAGGAAGTTGCCCGAGCTGCCGTTCGGCTTGTATTCCCACGGCCAGAACAGGAAGACCAGCAGCAGAGCCAGCCCGAATACGCCGCCCAGCAAAAGCCAGTTGGCCACCCCGCGCGCGGCGCGCTTCTCGGCCTTGGTGCCCTCGACGGGCCAGCGCGGCTCCTTGTAGACGATCTGGACGCCGTCGATCCGGCTGCCCAGCTCCAGCAGCTCCTCGCGGGACATGCCGGCCAGCGCCGCGTCGTCGGGCTCCTTCTGGCCCGCGTGCGTGCTGGTGTCGGTGTCGGAACCGACTTCCGCTTTAGCGCCGTCGGTCACATGCGACTCGTCGCTCATGATCGCGCCCCAATCCACAGTGCCAGCCCGATGGCGGCGACCATGCCGATGATCCACATCGCCATGCCCTCGGGCGCGGGTCCGAATCCACCCAGTCCGTAGCCGCCCGGGGAGCGTTCCTCGGCGGCGGTCCGCACATAGGCGATGATGTCCTTCTTCGACTCGAAGGACAGCTGACGGTCGGCGAACTTCGGCATGTTCTGCGGGCCGGTCAGCATCGCGGTGAGAATCTGCTGCTCGTTGGCCTCACCCAGGTCGGGGGCGTATTTTCCGGACGACAGCGCCCCGCCCTTGCCGGTGAAATTGTGGCAGGAGGCGCAGTTGAGCCGGAACAGATCGCCGCCGCGGCCCAGGTCGGTGCCGCGCAGCGACTGCATCGCAAGACTGCCGTCGGGGTTGCGCACGACGGTGGGGCCGCCACCATTGGCCTGCACGTAAGCGCCGATCGCGTCGATCTGCGCCTCGTCGAAGATCGGCGCCTTGCGCGGTGCCTGGGCCTCGCCGCGCATGGCGGGCATCCGGCCGGTCGACACCTGGAAGTAGACGGCCGCCTCGCCGACGCCGATCAGGCTGGGCCCGTGGTCGGGCACACCCTGCAGGTTGGCGCCGTGGCACGACACGCACGAGGTGTCAAAGAGTTGCTTGCCGGTCCGCAGCAACGCCGAGCCCGACTCGTCGGCGACCGCAACCTGCGGTGTCGGCGTCAGCACGGCTGCCAATCCGCCGGCGATGGTCAAGGCGATCAGCAGCAACAGTCCGCCGGACAGCCGACGGTGCAGACGCCGCCGGGAACGACCACTCTTGCTGCCACCGGATCGGGTGAACCCCAGTCTCTTCAACTGAGCACTCCTGTCGTTTCCTTCGTACGGGGCTGCGGTCTTTAACGGATGAAATAGATCACGGCGAACAGCGCAATCCACACGATGTCGACGAAGTGCCAGTAGTACGAGACGACGATGCTGGCGGTGGCCTGCGCCGGGGTGAACTTGCTCATCGTGGTGCGCACCAGCAGGAAGATGAACGCGATCAGACCACCGGTGACGTGCAGACCGTGGAAGCCGGTGGCCAGATAGAACACGCTGCCGTAGGCGCTGCCGTGGATGGTGGTCCCGTGGGTCGCCAGGTGGAAGTACTCGTAGCCCTGGCCGAGGACGAAGAACAACCCCATCAGGAAGGTGATCACGTACCAGCGGCGCAGTCCGAAAACGTCGCCGCGTTCGGCCGCGAACACGCCCATCTGGCAGGTGAACGACGACGCGATCAGCACCAGCGTCACCGGTACGGCTTGATACAGATTCAGCTCGGTCGGCGGCGGCGGCCAGTTCCCGCCGGCCTGCGCTCGCGCCGTGAAGTAGAACGCGAACAGGCCAGCAAAGAACATGAGCTCGCTCGAAAGCCACACTATGGTGCCAACACTGACCATGTTGGGGCGATTCAGCGAATGCACTCGCGACGTAATCGCAGTACCCGAGGTCCCTACAGCACTCGTCACATCCGCAAGTATGACGCTTTGTAGTTGTCGAAGACTACCCGGGGCACAAATTTCTGAGATTTCGTGTCGGACGGGTTGTCGAGTGACCTGGGGCGCGCGGTTGGGAGCGGGGGATTCTCGTGGGACCATCGGCGCGTGGCTGCGTCCTCTGAGGCTGGTTCGTCCGCCGCGCCGTCCTGGCCGCGGGTGCTGGGGCGCCTGACGGACCGGCAGGACTTGCTGCGCGGTCAGGCCGCCTGGGCGATGGACCAGATCATGAGCGGCACCGCGCAGCCGGCCCAGATCGCGGCGTTTGCCGTGGCGATGAAGATGAAGGGTCCGACGTCCGACGAAGTCAGCGAACTGGCCGGCGTGATGCTCGACCACGCCCGTCCGATGCCGGTTGATGCCATCCCCGAGGACGCGGTCGACGTCGTCGGTACCGGCGGCGACGGGGTGAACACGGTCAACCTGTCCACCATGGCCTCGATCGTGGTGGCGGCCGCCGGTGTGCCGGTGGTCAAACACGGCAACCGGGCGGCGTCCTCGTTGTCGGGCGGCGCCGACACGCTCGAGGCGCTCGGGGTGCGCATCGATCTAGGGCCCGAAGAGGTCGCGCGCAGCGTCGCCGAGTTGGGAATCGGTTTTTGCTTCGCGCCGCAGTTTCATCCGTCGTACCGTCATGCATCCGTGGTGCGCCGCGAGATCGGAGTGCCGACGGTGTTCAACCTCCTTGGGCCACTGACGAATCCGGCTAGGCCGCGGGCCGGGTTGATCGGCTGCGCCTTCGCGGACCTCGCCGGGGTGATGGCCGGCGTGTTTGCTGCGCGCCGGTCCAGTGTGCTGGTGGTGCACGGCGACGATGGTCTCGACGAGCTCACCACCACCACCACGAGCACCATCTGGCGGGTGCAGGCCGGCACCGTGGACAAGCTCAAGTTCGATCCCGCGGGATTCGGGTTCGCGCGGGCTCAGCTCGACGAGCTGCGCGGTGGCGACGCTCAAGCCAATGCCGCCGAGGTGCACGCCGTGCTGGCCGGCGCCCCCGGGCCGGTTCGCGACGCCGTGGTGCTCAACGCGGCAGGGGCACTCGTGGCCCACGCCGGGCTATCCAGCCGCGCTGAATGGCTGCCGGCGTGGGAGGACGGGCTGCGGCGGGCCAGCGCTGCGATCGACAGCGGCGCGGCCGAACACCTGCTCGCGCGATGGGTGCGGTTCAGCCAGCAGGTCTGACTGGGCGTCGGCCTGGCGGCCGGCCAGCCGCGCCGAACGTGCGGTGGCCGCCCACGCCGCCCACCCACCCGCCGCGCCCAGTGGGGTCGTCCAACCCGTGGCCTCGTCGGCGGCGGTCACCCGGACGATGCGGACCCCGGGCGCGGACAGCCAGCGCGCGATGAGCGCCGTTTCCTCGACCAACGCGCCGCCCAGCGGTGCCGGCGACGGGAGGATCGTCTGGGCGCCGGCCTGGATGGCGTCCACCACCGGCATCGGGGGCACTCCGCGCCGGGCACTGCCCGCAGCCGCGAGTTGGCCGTAGCGGATGACGGCGAACTGGTAGCCGCCCTCTCCGTTGGGGCCGTCGGGCGCCGCGGCGATCAGTTCGGGCAGCGCGGTCAGGGTTCGCAGGCGCTGCCCGCGCCACAACGCCTCGACGGCGGTGGCGATGTGGTCGCGCAGCCGGGCCGCGCTCTCGTAGTGGTGGCGCCCGGCCAGCACCGCCACCTGGTCGACGGCCGCAGCCAGCGCGGAGTTGTCCGACCCGTCGATCAACGCCTGAGCGCGCCGCGTCGTTTCGGCGTACTGCTCGGGCGTCGCGTCGCGGGCGGCGGGGCAGGGTGCGAGCTCGACCTCGGGACAGACGGGACCGTGCCGAGCGGAGCGCCCCAGCCGTTTGGTGCAGGTCCGCACGCCGGTGAAGCGCGCGAGCAGCGCCGCGGTGTCCGCTGCGTCGGTGCGTGACCGGAACGGGCCGATGGCGCGCTCGTGCCGCGGGTTGCGGATCACCGAGAACCGGGGGAACGCCTCATCGGTGAGCACCACCCACCACCAGCGGTGCGGGAACTTGGAGCGGCGGTTGTACGGCGGGGCGTGGGCGGCCAGCAGCCGAAGCTCACGCACGCCCGCTTCCAGCGCGTGGGCGCACTCCACATGGTCGACACGGCCCGCCAGGCCGACCATCTCCTTCATCCGGCCACGCGGGTCGCTGCCGTTGAAGTACTGGCTCACCCGTCGCCGCAGGTCGACCGCGGTGCCGACGTAGAGCACCTCGCCGGACGGGCCGCGGAACAGATAGACCCCCGGCCGGTGCGGCAGACCGTCGGCCAGCACCCGCTTGCGGCGTTGGGCGGGTGTGACGTCCGGCAGGTACGAGCGCAAGTCGGCGTAGGTGTGGATGCCTTGATTACCGACTCGCTCGATGAGTGCGTGCAACACCTCGACGGTGGCGCGGGCGTCGTCGAGAGCGCGGTGGGTGGGCTGGGTCGCCACGGCGAATATCCGCGCCAGCTCGGCCAACCGCACGCTGGGAGCTTCTTCCCGACTCAACACTCGGCGCGCCAGCCGGACTGTGCACAAGACCCGCGGTCGCGGCCAGCGCAGCTGGCACCGTTCGGCCGCGGCGCGCAGAAAGCCGATGTCGAAGCCGGCGTTGTGGGCCACCAGCACCGAGTCCCCGGCGAACTCGAAGAACATGGGCAGGACGGCCTCGATGGTCGGGGCGTCACACACCATTGCCGTGGTGATCCCGGTCAGCCGCACGATCTGCGGTGGGATGCTGCGTTGCGGGTCTACCAAGGTGGCGAGTTCGCCGAGCACCGCGCCGCCGCGCACCTTGACCGCGCCGATCTCGGTGATCGCGTCCGGGGTGGTGCCCTCCTGGCCTTTGGCGCGTCCGCCGGTGGTTTCGAGGTCGACCACGACGAACGTGGTGTCGCGCAGCGACAGCTCGTCGGCGGCGGACCGGCAGTCCAACCCGGCGAAGCTGAGTTGAGTCCCACCGGTCGCACCCATGGCGGTGACGTTAGGCATCCGCACCGACACTCATCGATTCCCACGCCGGGCGTTGTTGTCGGTGCCCACCGTTACCGTGCGGTGCAGTTCGACTTAGGGAGTTACCGCATTAGGGAGAGGACCGACCCAGATGGCGTACAGGAGCGGAACCGAAAGGACCGGTGGCGCCGCGGCCAGGCCGGGCGAGCCGGTGGTCATCGACTGCGACGATTGCGCGGTACGCGGCCCGGGATGCCGCGAGTGTGTGGTGAGCGTTCTGCTCGGGGTGCCCGAAACCCTTTCGTACGACGAACAAGTCGCGCTGGAGACGTTGGCCGAGGCCGGGCTGGCGCCGCGGTTGCGCCTGGTGCCGATCCGGCGTGACCGTGCTGTGTCGCCTAAAGGAGTGGCCTGACTGGTCGTGTAGGGTCGACGACGGCAAGAAACCGCGTCTCACATAGAAATGACAAAAATCTTCCTAATTTCTTAACTCCCTGCTTTGGACAAACGTCGATATCGTTTCGTAACCTGTTTGAGACCTAAACCCGCTCGGCGCATCTAAACGTCGATGGCAGTTTAAGGATGCAAATCTTGAGGCTCGACTGTAGGCATTCGATCGCGCGCGTTATCAAGCGGTTCGCCATCGGTTCGTTCGCGAGCTTCATCGTGTTCGCGGGCATCACGGCCGCCGGCGCGCTGGCCGACCCTGCCGATGACGCGATGGCGAAACTCAACGAGCTTTCTCGGCAGGCTGAGCAGACCACCGAGGCGATGCACAGCGCTCAGCTCGATCTGAACGAGAAACTCGCCGCCCAGCAGGCTGCGGAGCGGAAGCTGACCGACGACCAGGCCAAGCTGGAAGCCGCGAAAGCGCGGTTGGCCAACTTCCAGGGCGCGGTCAACAAGGTTGCCGCCGCGACGTACATGGGTGGCCGCACCGATGGTTTGGACGCCATCCTGACCGCCGGGTCGCCACAGCTGCTGATCGACGGGCTGGCGGTGCAGCGGGTGATGGCGGGTCAAATGTCCTCGCAGATGGCCAGTTTTAAGGCTGCCGGCGAGGAGGCCATTAAGGCTGAGCAGGCTTCCGCCAGGTCGGCTGCCGACGCCAAGGCCGCCGCCGAGCAGGCCGCGGCTGTGCGGGCGAACCTGCAGCACAAGCAGAGTCAGCTGCAGGTACAGATCGCCGTCGTCAAGTCGCAGTATCAAGCGTTGACGCCGGACCAGCGCACTGCGCTGGCCAATCCCGGACCGGCCCCGGATCGCGCGCCGGGTGCGCCGGCGCCTGCTCCCGAGGCATTGCCGCCGGGCGCGCCGGTGCCGCCGGAGGGTGCCCCGGCACCTGGGGAGGCGCCGATGCCGGGCGGGGCGTCCAGCGTGCCCTTCACGGGCGGCGGTGGCGGTGGCGATCGTGAGATGGTCGTTCAGGCTGCGCTGACCCAGATCGGCAGTCCCTACGTGTGGGGCGGTGCCGCCCCCGGCGGATTCGATTGCTCTGGCCTGGTGATGTGGGCGTTCCAGCAGGCCGGCATCTCACTGCCGCATTCCAGCCAAGCGCTGGCGCATGGTGGTCAGCCGGTGTCACTGGGTGAACTGCAGCCCGGCGACGTGCTGACCTTCTACTCCGACGCCTCGCACACGGGCATCTACGTAGGCGACGGGATGATGGTCCATTCCTCCACCTACGGCCAGCCGGTTCGGGTGGTGCCGATGGACTCGTCCGGTCCGATCTACGACGCCCGCCGCTACTGACGGTCCCGCTCACGCGGCGTCGGTTCCAGCTACTGCTGGCGTGCGTATTCGTTGCTGAACTGATCGCGGTGGCCGTGCTCCCGGTGCACGAGCGGCCCGCCGAATCGCCCTCCGTGGTTGTCCGCTCTGACCCGGCGACGACGACATCACTGGTCGGTGATCGTGTCGTGCGACTGGTCAACCTGGGCGGCCCGGAGACTGACCAGCTGTTATCGCGGGTCGCTGCTGACCTCGACAGCGCCATCGACGCGGTCGTCGGGTTCTGGGGAGCCGACTGGACGCATGACATCGCGGTGGTGGCCACCGGGTCGGACCAGCAGTTTCAGCAGGCCGCCGGTGGCGGTCCGGCCTCGCAATGGGCGGGTATCGCGGCGGTGACGGTGGCCGAGCGAGTCGATCCGGTGGCCCGGACGATGGTCGACGCCCGGATCGTGCTGGCTCCCGGCGCGGCCCACATGAGCGCTGGTGCGCTACGAATAGTGCTGAGCCATGAGCTTTTTCACTACGCGGCCCGAGTGGACACCGCCCTGGACGCGCCGCGCTGGCTCACCGAAGGGGTGGCCGATTTCGTCGCCCGGCCGCAGACGGCGCTGCCCGCCGATGCGGTGACCGCGGCGATGTCGCTGCCGTCGGACAACGACCTCGACACTCCCGGGCCGCAACGCTCACTGGCCTACGACCGAGCTTGGTGGTTCACCAGGTTCGTCGCCGACACATACGGACCGGCCAAGCTGCGCGAACTCTACGTGGACGCGTGTGGTGTCGGACACTCCGAATTGCCAGCGCTGTCGGCCAGGCGCTCGGCATCGACGTCGCGGGTCTGCTGCCGGGCTGGCAGCGGTGGATGACCAGCCGCGCGGGCTGACCTCTGCCGCGAGCGGCCGCAAATGTAGCGCGACGCGCCGCGCCGACTCGCACTTTACGGACCCTCGCCGCCCGCTAACCTCACGGGGTGAGCCGGGTCCTGCTGGTAACCAATGACTTTCCCCCGAGGCGCGGGGGCATCCAGTCTTATCTGGGGGAGTTCGTCGGCCGGCTGGTTGACTCCGGGACGCACAGCCTGACGGTGTACGCGCCAAAGTGGAAGGGCGCCGAGGCTTTTGACGAAGCGGCCGACGTGGCGGGCTATCGCGTGGTACGCCACCCCACCACGCTGATGCTGCCCGTCCCGACCGTCGATGCCCGGATGTGCCGGCTTATCGCCGAGAATGACATCGACACCGTCTGGTTCGGCGCGGCCGCCCCGCTGGCCCTGCTGGCGCCGCGTGCCCGGCAGGCCGGCGCTGACCGAGTGTTGGCCAGCACCCACGGCCATGAAGTGGGCTGGTCGATGCTTCCGGTCGCACGATCGGTGCTACGGAGTATCGGTGATCACACCGACGTCGTGACCTTCGTCAGCCGCTACACCCGATCGAGGTTCGCGCCGGCGTTCGGGCCCAATGCCGCACTGGAATACCTGCCGCCCGGCGTCGACAGCGACCGGTTCCGGCCAGACCCTGCCGCTCGGGCGCAGCTGCGTCAACGCTACCGATTGGGTGAGCGGCCCACCGTCGTGTGTCTATCGCGACTGGTGCCCCGCAAAGGGCAGGACATGCTGATCAAGGCGCTGCCGTCGATTCGCCGGCGCGTCGACGGCGCAGCGCTGGTCATCGTCGGCGGTGGCCCTTACCTCGAGACGTTGCGCAGGCTGACGCGCGACTGCGAGGTGGAAGACCAAGTGACCTTCACCGGCGGCGTCCCCGGTGATGAGCTACCCGCCCACCACGCCATGGCCGACGTGTTCGCTATGCCCTGCCGCACCCGCGGCGCCGGAATGGACGTCGAGGGCCTTGGCATCGTCTTCCTGGAAGCTTCGGCCGCCGGCATCCCGGTGGTGGCCGGGGACTCGGGCGGAGCTCCGGAAGCGGTGCAGCACAACAAGACCGGGCTGGTGGTCGACGGCAACTCGGTGGAGGAGATCGGCAACGCCGTCGTCGAGCTACTGGCCGACCGCGACCGCGCGGCCGCGATGGGCGCCGCCGGCCGGGAATGGGTGCGAACCCAGTGGCGCTGGGACGTCCTGGCCGCCCGATTGGCGGGCCTGCTGACGGCCTAAGCCTGCCGAGGTCCACGCTGGCGTGACGCTGGCGCTGAAGGCCACTCTGGCGTGACGCTGGGCGCGACGGGTCAGTCCTTCGAGTAGATCGCCTCGATGTCGGAGGCGAACTTCTCGGCGACCACGTTGCGCTTGACCTTCATCGTCGGCGTCAGTTCGCCGGTGTCCTCGGTGAAGTCGACGGGCAGGATGCGGAACTTGCGGATCGACTCGGCATGGGAGACCTGTTGGTTGGCTTCCTTGACCGCCGCGTCCACCTCGGCGACCAGATCCGGATCGGTGGCCAGATCGCCCACGGTCGCTGCCGCGGCTTTGTGGTGGTGGTGCTTCCAGCCCTCGAACGCTTCGGGGTCGATCGTGATCAGCGCGCCGATGAACGGCTTGGCATCCCCGACGACCATCGCCTGGCTGATCAACGGGTGGGCCCGCAATTGATCTTCCAGCACCGCGGGCGCGACGTTCTTGCCGCCCGCGGTGACGATGAGTTCCTTCTTGCGGCCGGTGATGCTGACGAAGCCGTCTTCGTCGACAGCGCCGAGATCGCCGGTGCGGAACCAGCCGTCGGTGAAGGCCTCCTCGGTGGCCTGCTCGTTGCGCCAGTAACCGCTGAACACCACGCCGCCGCGCACCAGCAGTTCTTTGTCCTCGGCGATACGCAGGCTGTTGCCCGGCACCAGCTTGCCCACGGTCCCGATCTTGAGGCCGTTGATCTGGTTCACGGTGATGGCCGCACTGGTCTCGGTGAGGCCGTAACCCTCGTAGATGGTCACACCCACGCCGCGGTAGAAGTGCCCCAGCCGTGCGCCCAGCGGTGCCCCACCGGAGACGGCGGCGTGGCACTCACCGCCCAGCGCCGTGCGCAGCTTGCCATAGACCAGCCGGTCGAACATCGCGTGCTTGGCGCGCAGCACCAACCCAGGCCTGCCGTCGTCTTGGGCGCGGCTCCAATCGACAGCCGTCTGCGCGGCTGCTTTGAAGACGGGGCCTTTGCCATCGTTGGCTGCGTTCTGCTCGGCGGTGTTGTACACCTTCTCGAATACTCGCGGGACCGACACCACCACAGTCGGTTTGAACTCTGCCAGCAACGGCAGCAGGTTTTTGATGTCGCTGGTGAATCCGACGGTGACTTTGCTGGTGAATGCCGACAAGGTCAGCGCCCGGGCCAGCACGTGGGCCAGCGGCAGGAAGACCAGCAGCCGCTGACCCTCGCGCAACAGCGTCGGCAGGCACTCGCCGGTGCCCCGGATCTCGTGCAGCAGGTTGGAGTGGGTGAGTTGGCAACCTTTCGGTCGCCCCGTGGTGCCCGAGGTGTAGATCAGCGTCGCCGGGTGGTCGGCTTGCAGCGCCTCCTGCCGCGCCGTCAGCTCGGATGCATCGACCGCTGCGCCGGCCTCCACCAACTGGTCAAGCGCCTTGGGGCCGGAACCGTTGATGTGCAGCACTCGGCGCAGGGCGGGCAGGTCGCCGGTGAGCTCCGTGACGATGGCCGCGTGCGCATCGGTTTCGGCGAAGGCGAGCACCGCTCCGGAGTCCTGCAATACCCAGCGCACCTGCTCGGCCGACGATGTTTCGTAGATCGGCACGGTCACCGCGCCCACCGAAAGGATCGCCAGATCCAGGATCGCCCACTCGTAGCAGGTGGCTGAGAAGATCGAGACCCGGTCGCCGGCCTGCACCCCGAGAGAAATCAAACCCAGTGCAGCCGAACGAATTTGGCTAGCCGCCTCGGCGCAGGTGACGTCCGTCCAGACCCCGTCGACCCGGCGCCGGTAGATCACGTAGTCCGGATTGTTGCGCTCATGCTCGTACACCACGGCCGCGACGTTGTCGTGATCGTAGACGGAAAAGCGCGCGGGAACACTGTACTGACGCACTCTCATTACCTCGCTTAACCCAGGATGGCGCTTCTTGCCGGTCGGCTTGCTGTGCCCAGCCTATCGGGGACATTCGCGCAGCATGGCGATGGCCGGTTGGCGTCTGGCGGCGATTGCCGGGAGGTCAAGGGGCTGCGCCCTTCCCGGCCAGGCGGGTATGTGAAGCTGGGGCGATGAACAGCATCCAGATCGCCGACGAAACGTACGTCGCCGCCGCTGGCGCACTGGTCGGGGCCGCTATCGCAGATCGGTCGAAGTGGAGCCGGTGGTGGCCCGACTTACACCTGCAGGTCACCGAGGATCGTGCCGAGAAGGGTATCCGGTGGGCGGTCAGCGGGCCACTGACGGGCACGATGGAGGTCTGGCTGGAACCGTCGATGGACGGCGTGATACTTCACTACTTCCTGCACGCCGAACCGGCCGGTGTCCCGGCATCCAAGCTGAACCTGGCCAAAATGACGCACCGTCGCCGGGTGGCGGGCAAGAATATGGCGTTCGAAGTGAAAACGACCCTCGAACAGTCGCGTCCCGTCGGGAGTTCTCCGGTAGTTTAACCGGGTCAAGATTGGCATCAAGATTGGCGAGGGAGAGTACCGTTTCTGCCGGGAGATCTGGGGCACTCCCGTAACTGACCGGGGTCGACCGGGAAAGGGAAGCAGCCAAGTGGCAGACAAGACGAACCAGACGATCTACATCGACGCAGATCCAGCTGAGGTGATGAAGGCGATCGCCGACATCGAGTCCTACCCGGACTGGATCAATGAATACAAGAAAGTAGAAGTCCTCGAGGCCACCGACGACGGCTACCCCAAGAAGGCGCGGATGTTGATGGACGCGACCATCTTCAAAGACACCCTGATCATGAATTACGACTGGCCGCCCGACCGTCAGTCGCTGAGTTGGACGCTGGAATCCAGCTCCCTGCTCAAGTCGCTCGAAGGCTCATACCTGCTGAAGCCCAAGGGTTCTGGCACCGACGTCACCTATGAGCTGGCGGTAGACCTGGCCGTTCCGATGATCGGGATGCTCAAGCGCAAGGCCGAACGCAGGCTGATCGACGGCGCATTGAAGGATCTGAAGAAACGAGTCGAGGGCTGAGTGATTCCGTCGCGCCCACCCCGGCCCGGATCAGCCTCTTTGTCGGTAAGGGCGGGGTAGGAAAATCCACCCTGGCGTCTGCGACCGCGGTTTGCGATGCGGCCGGGGGACAGCGCGTGCTCGTGGTATCCACCGACCAGGCCCACTCACTGGGCGACGTCCTGGGCATCCCGGTCCCCCCCACCGGTCAAGGCGAACCTGTCCGGGTGCATGCCGACGATTCGGAGGCCGGCGGCGGCTTTCTCGACGCCCTGGCCCTGGACACCCTGGCTCTGCTCGAGGACCGCTGGCGCGACGTGGTCGGTGCGCTGGACGCGCGATTCCCCGAGTCTGAACTGAGTCGCATTGCGCCTGAGGAACTTTCGGCGTTGCCCGGGATCCAGGAGGTCCTCGGATTGCACGCCGTCGGCGAGCTCGCGATGTCGGGTCGCTGGGATCGCATCGTGGTCGACTGCGCCTCGACTGCGGACGCACTGCGGATGTTGACGCTGCCGGCCACGTTCGGGCTCTACGTGGAACGCGCGTGGCCGCGACACCGCCGGCTCAGCATCGGCGCCGACGACCCTCGCTCGGCCGCGTTGGTACAGCTGCTGGAACGTACCAGCGCCGGCGTCGATCGGCTCAGCGCGCTGCTGACCGACGGTGACCAGGTCAGCGCGCATCTGGTGCTCACGCCCGAGCGGGTGGTCGCCGCCGAGGCGGCTCGCACGCTGGGGTCGTTGGCCCTGATGGGGGTTCGCGTCGAGGAGCTGCTCGTCAACCAGGTACTGGTTCGCGACGAAACCTACGAGTACAGCAGCCTGCCCGACCACCCGGCGTTCTACTGGTATGCCGAACGCATCGCTGAGCAGCGCGCCGTCCTGGAAGAACTCGACGGCACCATCGGCGACGTCGCATTGGTGCTGGTCCCGCACCAGGCGGGGGAGCCGATCGGGCCCAAGGCGCTGGGCGGACTGCTCGAGGGCGCCCGCCGTCGCCGCGGTGCGGCCCCGCCCGGCCCGCTGCACCCGGTCGTCGACCTGGAATCCGGGACGGGCCTGGAGTCGGTGTACCGAATGCGGCTGGCGTTGCCTCAGCTGGACGCGGGATCGCTGGCCCTGGGCCGGTCCGATGACGACCTGATCATCAGTGCGGGCGGTGTGCGGCGCCGGGTTCGGTTGGCGTCTGTACTGCGACGGTGTACGGTGCTGGACGCGCATCTGCGGGGCAGTGAACTGACTGTTCGTTTCCAACCCGATCCGGAGGTATGGCCGAAGTGAGCAGGGGTCATACCGATGTCGGTCCCGAGCTGCGCAGGCTTGCCCAGGCCATCGTGGACGGGATCGACCCGGCCGTGCGGGCGGCGGCCACGATGGCATCGGGCGGCGCACCCGGGAAGTGCCAGCAGGTGTGGTGTCCGGTGTGCGCGCTGGCCGCAGCCGTCAACGGCGAACAGCACCCGTTGGTGACGGTGATCGCCGAGCACAGTGTCGCCCTGCTGGAAGTGATCCAGTCCATTGTCGACGACATCGATCGCTCGGCAGACCGGACGAGGGCGCCGGCAGCTGAGGGCGAGGAGCCCGAAGCCGGCCCGGCCCCCGAGTCGCCAGCCCATAGCACCAACGGAAAGGGCGCTGCCAAGACGGGTTACCAGGCCATCCCGGTTACCCTGCAGGAGTAAGCCTGCAATAGGCCAAGTCTCGCGAGGTGGTCGGAGCCAGCGCGGGTGGGTACAGTTGGCGCAGACACCAACGGGTGTGAGAGGGAGGGCCATGTGGTACTACCTGTTTAAGTACGTCTTCATGGGTCCACTGTTCACGTTGCTGGGTCGCCCGAAAGTCGAAGGACTGGAACACATCCCGAGTTCAGGTCCGGCGATCATCGCCAGCAACCATCTCGCCGTGGCGGACAGCTTCTATCTGCCCTTGGTGGTGCGTCGCCGAATCTGGTTCCTGGCCAAGGCCGAATACTTCACCGGCACCGGCATCAAGGGCTGGATCAACCGCTGGTTCTACACCGTCTCCGGTCAGGTGCCCATCGACCGCACCAATGCCGACTCCGCGCAGAATGCCTTGGATGCCGCGCAACGTCTGCTGGGCCAGGGCCGGCTGCTGGGCATGTACCCCGAGGGCACCCGGTCTCCGGACGGCCGGCTCTACAAGGGCAAGACTGGGCTGGCCCGCCTCGCCCTGGAGAGCGGGGTGCCGGTGATTCCGGTCGCGATGATCGGCACCGACGTCGTCAACCCGCCCGGCAAGAAGATGTTGAGGTTCGGTCGGGTGACCGTGCGCTTCGGTTCGCCGATGGACTTCTCCCGGTTCGACGGACTGGCCGGAAACCACTTCATCGAGCGCGCGGTCATCGACGAGGTGATGTACGAGTTGATGGGCCTGTCGGGTCAGGAATACGTGGACATCTACGCCGCCAGCGTCAAGGACGGCAGCGCCGAGGACGGTGACGGGGAAGACGGTGACCGGGAGGGCTCCAAGCCGGAATCGTCGGTTGCCGCGCGGATCCCCGAGACCGCGGCCGGTTAGTTAGTCCAGCCGCACTAAGCAGCCGCGACCGGCGTCCGTTCACGCGTTGTGGAGCGCGTCGGTGCGATCGCAGCGGTCACCGTGGCGCCGGCGACGACGATGACGGCCAGCGCCCACCAGACGTAGGACATCCCCAGCTAGCTGGCGCCACCCGGCCGCCGTCGTCTCGTGGTGTTTGGGCAGCAGGTCTATCGGCGACCAGTGCATCAATGCCAGTCCCGCGACGGTGACCACGGCGAGCGCAACGTTGCGGCGCCGCCAGGCCAGGACCCCGGTCACCAGCACCGTGGGCAGCATCCACACCCAGTGGTGCGACCACGACACCGGAGAAACCACCAAGCCGAACAGTGCGACGCAGATCACCGCCAGCGTCGGCTCGCCGGCCTTGAGTACCCGGCGCATCGCCCAGATGGTCGCGGCCAGCACCAGCAGGCACGCGAGCACCCACAACGGAAAACGTTCGTGTTGATCGAGCCCCAGTCGGGCCAGCGATCCCGCGATGTTCTGGTCGGTGTTCAACGCCGCCTCACCGATGCGGTCGGTGTGGTGCAGCGTGCGGGTCCAGTACTCGCAGGAGTCGCGCCAGGCCAGCACGAAGCCGACCAGCGTCGCGCCCGCGAAGGTCGCCAGCGACGTCAGGGCGGCCCGATTGTCCCGGCGCAGCAGGAAATACAGCAGGAACACCGCCGGCGTGAGCTTGAGCGCAATACCCAACCCCAGCAACAGACCGCGCGGCCACGGTGTGCGACGGGGGAAGCAGTCGGCGATCACCAACGTCATCAACACCGCGTTGATCTGGCCGAAGGCGAAGTTCGACGTGATCGGTTCCAGCCAGATCGACGCCGGCGCGACGATGATGACGGCCAACCCCACGCGTCGAAGCCACGCCGGACCGGGCAGCAGGGTCGACTCGGCCCACACGTCGAGGCGGGCCAGCACGATCGTCGTCGACACCAACAGCATCACCAACGTCAGCGCGGTGATGGCGACACTGGCGACGGGCATTCCCATCCAGGCGAACGGGCTGAATGCGATGGCGGCCAGCGGGGGATAGGTGAACGGAAGATCCACGATCGGTGTGTGGAACATCACGTTGCCGGCGTACAGGGGGCGTCCGTCCAGCCAGGCTTGACCGCCCATCTGATACACGTCGATGTCGATGCGGTATGGAATCTGGCCGAACAACTGCCAGCACGTGTAGGTCATTGCCACGGCGGCAAGCAGCCAGAGCAGGCACCATAGCGAAACCCGCCCGAGTCGACTGCCCACTCCGGGCGACCGCCATTTACTCATGTCTTCTCATTTTCAGAGACAGCCTAATCGTTATTTCGGCTTGACTTGCCCGCGCAGCGCGGCTTCCGGGTGTGACGCGCCGGTCGGGCGTAGCTTTTTTAAGTGCACCGTTGGCTGCAGCACGACATCATCGACCAGGGTCGGCTCCCGCTGCTGTGCTGTCTGGTCGCCTTCATCCTGACCTTCTTCGTCACGCGTTCCTGCGTGCGCTTCATCCGTCATCGGGCCGCCCGGGCCCGGCCGGCGCGGTGGTGGCATCCGCGCAACATCCACGTCGGTGCGGTGCACATCCACCACGTGGCGTTCGGGGTGGTGCTGGTGATGTTGTCCGGGCTCACCCTGGTGACCCTGGCGGTCAACGGCCAGGAACCCCAACTGACGTTGGCAGCAATACTTTTCGGAGTGGGCGCGGCGCTGGTGCTGGACGAGTACGCGCTGATCCTGCACCTGTCCGATGTGTACTGGGAAGAAGACGGCCGCAGCTCGGTGGACGCCGTCTTCGCCGCGGTGGCGGTGGCCGGGCTGTTGATGCTGGGTCTGCACCCGTTGATGTTCGTGCTGCCCATCCGATACGACGGCGCTTGGGTGACGCTGCAAAGCACCCTGGCCGCGGGGTTGGTGTTGACGCTGCCGCTGGCGGTGATCGTGCTGCTCAAGGGCAAGGTGTGGACCGGTTTACTGGGCATGTTCATCGTGGTGCTGCTGATCATCGGGGCGATCCGGTTGTCCCGCCCGCACGCGCCGTGGGCGCGATGGCGCTACACGGCCCGGCCGGCGAAGATGCGGCGCGCGCTGCAGCGCGAACGCAGATGGCGGCGACCAGTGGTGCAGGCCAAGCTGTGGCTGCAGGGCACGATCGCCGGAACTCCGCGACTGCCTGACGAGCGCGCCGTCGACGCGCAACTCGATCTCGAGGTGCACCCGGCGCCACCGCCCGACACCACCGGGCCCATCCTGATCGGCGGGTAACGCCCCTGGCGCGGGCGGTAACGCCCCTGCTCGCCCACCTGAGCAGGCACTAAGCTGCGCCAGTGCGGTACTTCTACGACACCGAATTCATCGAGGACGGCCGGACCATCGAGCTGATCTCGATAGGGGTGGTCGCCGAAGACGGCCGCGAGTATTACGCCGTATCCACCGAGTTCGACCCGGGGCGAGCCGGCAACTGGGTGCGCGCCCACGTGCTGCCGAAACTGCCGTCGCCATCCTCCCAGTTGTGGCGGTCGCGCCGACAGATCCGCGCCGACCTGGAGGAGTTTCTGGACGTCAACGGCTCCGAGCCCATCGAGCTGTGGGCGTGGCTGGGGGCCTACGACCACGTGGTGCTGTGTCAGCTATGGGGGACGATGCCCAGCCTGCCCAGGGCCATCCCTCGATTCACTCGTGAGCTGCGCCAGTTGTGGGAGGACCGGGGATCCCCGCGGTTGCCACCCCGGTCTCCGGACGCGCACGACGCGCTGGTCGACGCCCGGGATCAGCTGCGCCGCTTCCAGATAATCACCTCGGCCGGACGGCGCGGTCGCTAGCGTTCGCCCTGATCAGCCCTGAACGGCCACAGTTACCATGGACCGATGAACTGGACCGTCGACATTCCGATCGACCAGCTGCCGCCGCTGCCGCCGCTGCCTGTCGACCTGCGGGCGCAGTTGGACGCCGCGCTGGCCAAGCCGGCCGCCCAGCAGCCCTGCTGGGACGCCGATCAGGCGGCGGCGATGCGCAAGGTGCTCGAAAGCGTGCCACCGGTGACCGTGCCCTCCGAGATCGTCCGGCTGCAGGAACAGCTCGCGCAGGTGGCCAGGGGCGAGGCGTTTCTGCTGCAGGGCGGCGACTGCGCGGAGACGTTCACCGACAACACCGAACCCCACATCCGCGGCAACATCCGCACCCTGTTGCAGATGGCCGTGGTGCTGACCTACGGCGCCAGCATGCCGGTGGTGAAGGTGGCCCGCATCGCCGGCCAGTACGCCAAGCCGCGGTCGTCCGACATCGACGCACTGGGCCTGAAGTCTTACCGCGGGGACATGGTCAACGGCTTCGCCCCGGACGCCGCGGCACGCCAGCATGACCCGTCGCGGCTGGTGCGGGCTTACGCCAACGCCAGCGCGGCGATGAACCTGGTGCGGGCGCTGACGTCGTCGGGGTTGGCCTCGCTGCACCTGGTGCACGACTGGAACCGCGAGTTCGTGCGGACCTCCCCGGCCGGCGCGCGTTACGAGGCGCTGGCCGCCGAGATCGACCGTGCGCTGCGGTTCATGAGCGCCTGCGGGGTGGCCGACCGCAACCTGCAGACCGCCAAGATCTACGCCAGCCACGAGGCTCTGGTGCTCGACTACGAGCGCGCCATGCTGCGCCTGTCCGATGCCGAAGACCGGGGAGCCGCAGCTCTACGACCTGTCCGCGCACACCGTCTGGATCGGCGAGCGGACCCGCCAGCTCGACGGTGCCCACGTGGCGTTCGCCGAGGTGATCGCCAACCCGATCGGGGTCAAGATCGGTCCGACCATGACGCCCGAGCTGGCGGTCGAGTACGTCGAGCGGCTCGACCCGCACAACAAGCCGGGCCGGTTGACCCTGGTGAGCCGGCTGGGCAACAACAAGGTTCGCGACGTGCTGCCGCCGATCATCGAAAAGGTCCAGGCGGCCGGCCACCAGGTGATCTGGCAGTGCGACCCCATGCACGGCAACACCCACGAGTCGTCGACGGGCTACAAGACCCGCCACTTCGACCGCATTGTCGACGAGGTGCAGGGCTTCTTCGAGGTGCACCGCGCCCTGGGAACCCACCCGGGCGGCATCCACGTCGAGATCACCGGCGAGAACGTCACCGAATGCCTGGGTGGCGCGCAAGACATTTCGGATACGGACCTGGCCGGTCGCTACGAGACGGCGTGCGATCCCCGGCTGAACACCCAGCAGTCGCTGGAGTTGGCCTTCCTGGTCGCGGAGATGCTGCGCGACTAAAGCAGAGTGCTCAGGTGGACGCCGATCGTCCAGGCGGCGGTCGCGACCAGCCCGGTCAGCGTCAGCACAACGGCCACCCAGATCAGCACCATGCGCCGGCGGTGCTGGCGCGCCCAGACGAACTCGTCGATCGGGATCCCGGCGAATTCCCCGGAGTCGGCAGCGTATTCGTCGTCGAACTCGTCGAGGGCGTCCGGTTCCGCCGGAGCCGTGGGTGCGGGTCCCCGGGTTCGCGGGTGAACTGTCGGGTCGGGTTGGGAACCGGCGCGCCCGTGCCCATTGGCGCGCTGGCCGGGCGCTCGGTCATGCGGCTGTGCTGCAACGCCCGGTGCTGAGCCGAATTACGCGGTGCCGGAACCCGGAAGTCCGGCAATCCCAGCTCCTCGACGACCGATTCCAGATCAGCTGCCATCTCGATCGCGTCGGCATACCGTTCGGCCGGATCACGCGAGGTCGCGCAGGCCACGAATTCATCGAATTGTGTTGGTACGCCGTCGATTACGCTGCTGGGCGGCGGAACATCGTTATCCAGCCGCTGGTAGGCGATCGACAACGCGGTGTCGCCGGTGAACGGTGTGTGCCCGGTCAGCAGCTCGTAGGTGAGAATCCCGGTTGAGTAGACGTCGCTGCGGGGGCCGGCGTTGCCGTCGCGGACCTGTTCGGGCGACAGATATGCCGCGGTCCCCAGGATGACGCTGCTGGACGTGATCCCGGCGGCGGCGACGGCACGAACCAACCCGAAGTCGGCGATCTTGACTTCGCCGTCGTCGGAGATCAGCACGTTCTCCGGCTTGACGTCGCGGTGCACCAGCCCGGCCCGGTGTGCGGCGGCCAGCCCGCCCAGCACCGGGCGCAGCACCGCCGCCACGGCGTGCGGAGGCATCGGACCCCGCTCGGCCAGCAGCTCGCGCAGGGTGCCGCCTTCGATGAGCTCCATCACCAGGAATGGGTGCCTGGCGTCCTGGCCTTGGTCATAGACCGCGACCAGGCCCGGATTCTTGAGCCGGGCGACGGTGCGCGCCTCGAGCTGGAAGCGGGTCAGGAACTGCTGATCAGCGGCGTAGCGGGAATCCATCACCTTCAGCGCGACCGGGCGGTCAAGGCGCGTGTCCAGCCCGCGGTAGACGGTTGAGGTGCCACCGCTGCCGATCTTGGCCTGCACCAGGTACCGGCCATCCAGCAAGGTGTTGTCCAACGGGTCCCCTCCAACCACGGAGGCCATCGTAGGTGGACGGCGCAATTTGGTGGCAGAAACGTGGGCCGAACGCACAGACCCGGCCGCCGGGCAAGTTCTAGACTCACGTGGTGGGCAGCATCCCGGCCGGCGACGATGTTCTGGATCCAGACGAGCCAACCTATGACCTGTCCCGGGTCGCCGAATTGCTCGGCATACCGGTGAGCAAGGTCCGACAGCAGCTGCGGGAAGGCCACTTGGTCGCGGTGCGCCGCGCCGAAGGGTTGGTGGTGCCGCAGGTGTTCTTCACCCGGACCGGCGAGGTGGTCAAGAGCCTGCCGGGCCTGTTGACGATCCTGCACGACGGCGGTTACCACGACACCGAGATCGTGCGCTGGCTGTTCACCCCGGACCCGTCGCTGACCGTCACCCGCGACGGCTCGCGCGATGCGTTGAACAACGCCCGCCCGGTCGACGCGCTGCATGCGCATCAGGCCCGCGAGGTGGTACGGCGCGCCCAGGCTATGGCGTACTGTACCGCTACCTCGTCTCTCACTCGGCGCCGGCTCGCGGTACAGCGAATACCAGGCCAGCACTGCGAAGGCGGTCGCCAGACCGACATGCAGCCAGGAATACATGCCGTGCGATCCGTCGGGCTTGAAGATCACCATGATCCACGTCGAGAACCCCGCGATCGCCGCCATCGCGCGACGTGACTGGGCCAGCGGGGCAAGCACCGCCAGCGGCCAGGAGTAGTACCACGGCAGCGCAGCGGGGACGAACAGCACCACGATCAGCATCGCGCCGAAGATGCCGAGCAGCGCGTCCCGGTCGTCGCGGCGGAAGCGCCACCACAACACCGGCAGCGACACCAGGATGACCACGATTCCGATGAGCCGGGCGATCCGCAGCAAGGTGTAGAACTGCACTGCGAAAAAGCCGCTGCTGAAGGCGTGGATGAGGTTCGCCGCCGCCGTCGGGATGGTCAGCCAGTTGATGATCTTCACCGAACCCGCCAGCGCGGTCAGCCAGCCCAGGCCGACCCCGGCCACTAACGACAGCACCGCGAACCCCGCCACACAGATCACGACCGAGGACATCGTGGCTGCCAGGAACGCCTGGACTGGCCGCCATCCGCGGTCCTCACGCAGATGACGCATCCACACCCAGCACAGAAACGGTAATGCGAGACCCGCGGTGGCCTTGACCGCAATCGCGATGGTGAGCAACGTGATCCCGGCGACATGGTGGCGTTGCAGGGTCAGCGCGATGCCGGCGGCCATCAGGCCCACCATCAGCATCTCGTTGTGCACCCCGCCCATCAGGTGGATCAGCACCAGCGGGTTCAGCACGCAGATCCACAGCGCCTTGGCGCCATCGGTGCCCAGGTGATGCGCCAGTCGCGGCGCGGCCCAGATCAACAGCGCCAACCCGGGCAGCATGCACAGTCGCAGCAGCATCGTGCCGGCGACGACGTTGTTGCCGACGATCATCGTGACCAGCTTCGCCACCAGGATGAAGGCCGGACCGTAGGGCGCGGTGGTGATCGTCCAGATCGGGAGACGTCGTCCAGCAGCGAGTTCGGATTACCGACCGGACCGACCGCGTAGGGGTCCAGGCCGTCCCGCAACAACGCGCCTTGCGCGAGATATGAGTAGGTGTCGCGACTGAACACCGGCACCGACAACAGCAGTGGCGCCAGCCAGAACGCGGTGGTGGCCCGCATGGTGAACTCGGTGGCCGCACCGGCGAGACACTGTCGGCCCAGCCGCAGCCAGGCGATCAGCATCAGACCGACGCCCACCCACAGCAGGATCGACGACAACACCAGACCGTGCCCAAAACGCAACCAGGACAGGTGAATCGACTCCAGCACCGGGTCGTGCTGGCGGGTGCTGCCGGCGCCCAGGCCGCCGGTGGTGATCAGCACCGCACCCAGGAAACCCAGTCGCGCAGGCCCACCCTCTGGGGCGGTGGCGAACGCACGCAGCCGGGAAAGGCGTTGGCGGTAAGGCTGTTTGGTCGCGGTGGAGGTCGGGGTTGTCATGGGTCAGGCGGTCCGGTCGGTGGCCAGGCGGGCCAGTTCGGACAGTCCCGTTTTGGCCGTCGCGTTGATCGGCGCGGCGGCCAGCGTCGCCAGCGCCCGTTGGGTGAGTTCGGTGATCCGGTTCTCCGCGGCGGCCAGGGCACCCAGCCCTTCGATCACCGTGCGCAGTTCACGCACCTGGGCATCGGTCAACTCGGTGCCGACCGCGGTGCGCAACAGGTTGGCCGCCAACGGGTCTGACTCGTCGGCGAGCTGGGTGGCCTCAGCCAGCAGCACGGTGCGCTTGCCTGACCGCAGGTCGTCACCGGACGGCTTGCCCGTCACCGCGGGGTCGCCGAATACGCCCAGAACGTCGTCACGAAGCTGGAACGCCACCCCGAGGTCGGTCCCGAATTGTTTGAAGGCCGCCATCACGTCGGGTCGGTCGGCGGCGGCAGCGGCCCCCAGTTGCAAGGGTCGCGAAACCGTATAGGACGCGGTTTTGTAGGTGGCGACGGTCATCGCCGATGCGACCGACTCGGCGGCCGAGGCCGGTGTCGAAGCCTCGGCGACGATGTCCAGAAACTGGCCGCCCAGCACCTCGGTCCGGATGTCCGACCAGACGCGCTCCACCCGTTCTCCGGGCTGACCGGCACAGAGTGGGCCCGCGAGACGATGTCGTTGGCCCAGGCATGCGCGATGTCGCCGAGCAGGATTGCCGCCGATATGCCGAACTGCTCGGATGCGCCACGCCAGTCGCGTTCGCGATGCAGCGCCGCGAAATGTATGTGAGCGGTCGGCCTGCCGCGACGCGTCGCGGAGGCGTCGATGACGTCGTCGTGGATCAGCGCGAAGGCGTGCAACAGCTCCAGCGCGGAGAACAGCAGCAGTGCATCGGGATGGGGTGCCTCGGTGCTCACCGCATCCCAACCCCAGTAGGCGAAGACTGGCCGCATCCGCTTGCCGCCGCTGAGCACGAAGTCTTCGAGCCAGCCGGTCAACGCGTTGTAGTCGGCGCCGAGATAAGCGGATTCGCTGCGCCGATCGTGCAGATACCGTCGCAGTTGTTCGGTGATGGCACTGGCCACCTCGACGGTTGCCGATGCTTCCAGGCTCACCGGAGGCGCCCCTTTCTGATCGGCGTGCTTCTGGCCCGATAGTGTATGCCGCCCGGATGCCGGTGGTCCGCTGGCAACCCCCAGCGCTTCGGTCGCCGAAACAGCCGCCCCTATGCTGTCGTGGTGGCCCGGCAGCGGGGGGCCGGGGAAATGGTCGGCAAATGGCTCAGTGGGAAGCACAGGGAGAAGGAGCCGAGTGACGCTCAACACCATCGCGCTGGAGTTGGTGCCGCCGAACGTGGACGGGGGTCGGGAGAAGGCGGCAGAAGACGCGCAGAAAGTGGTGCGGTACTCGGCGGAGTCGGGGCTCGACGGCCGCATCCGGCACGTCATGATCCCCGGCATGATCGCCGAGGACGACGATCGCCCGGTGCCGATGAAGCCCAAGCTGGACGTCCTGGACTTCTGGTCGATCATCAAGCCGCAGTTACCTGGGATGCGCGGCTTGTGCACCCAGGTCACCGCGTTCATGGACGAAGCGTCCCTCGGCGTGCGACTGGCCGAGCTGTCCGACGCCGGCATGGAGGGAGTGGTGTTCGTCGGGGTGCCGCGCACCATGAACGACGGCGAGGGCTCCGGCGTCGCACCTACCGACGCGTTGTCGATCTACCGCGAAGCGGTGGCCAACCGCGGGGTGATCGTCATCCCCACCCGGGAAGGCGAACAGGGCCGACTCAACTTCAAGTGCAACCAGGGCGCCACCTACGGCATGACCCAGTTGCTGTACTCCGATGCGATCGTGGGTTTCCTGACCGACTTCGCCAACGAGACCGATCACCGGCCGGAGATCCTGCTGTCGTTCGGCTTCGTGCCCAAGATGGAGACCCGCGTCGGCCTGATCAGCTGGCTGATTCAGGACCCGGGCAATGCGGCGGTGGCCGACGAGCAGGAGTTCGTCAAGAAGTTGGCCGGTAGTGAGCCCGCGCACAAGCGGCGGCTGCTGGTCGACCTGTACAAGCGGGTGGTCGACGGAGTGGCCGATCTCGGCTTCCCGTTGAGCATTCACCTGGAGGCGACATACGGCGTGTCCGGTCCGGCTTTCGAGACTTTCGCGGAGATGATCGCCTACTGGGCGCCTGACCGGGTCTAACCGGAACTTGTCTGATCTCCAGACGGGGTGAACCGGGGCGAACGGTCGCGGCTGATCCAGGCCAGCAACGCCACCACTCCGGCAACCGCGAACGAAGCGATGCCCAGCCAGATCCCGGCTCCGGTGAACGACCGGGTGTTCGGATCGGTGTAGCGGGCCTGCGCGGTCATGGTGCTGACCACGCCCGGTTTCAGCTTCCACTGCACCACTTCGGGTTCGATCCGGTCGCCGTTGGTTGAGGTGACCGTGCCGGGGAAGGCGACGGTCAGTTCGACGTCCGCGTCCGGGTCGGTCAGCGAGGTCAGGTCGGCGCGACCTTCCAGGATCACCAGGTTGCCGTTGCGGCGGAGCGACAGGTTCACCCCGGAAGCATCGGGGTTCATGTGGGCCAGCTGCGGCAACTCGGCGAACGTCAGGTCGGAGAAGACCGCCTGCGACCCCACGTAGCCGTCGCTGTCGTAGTTGGAGACGGCGACTTTCTGGCTGAACGGGAGGTTCGTGTCGAGCTGCGGCCCGGTGTCCTTATTGTTCTTCGGTTTTGCCGCGGCGATGATTTCGCCCGACACCTGGTCGTCGGGAGAGATCGTCAGAGACGCGCGCACGCGAAGGCATCCGGTGGCCAATGGCACCAGCATCAGCAGCATCAAAATGGCCAGCAGGCGGCGCCGCCGGGCAGTAAATCCGCGGGCTGGTAGCGGGGGAGAGCTGGCTCGCACCAGGTCATCGTGCCAGACCCGGTGCGACGCCCGGGCGAGCCGTCCGGTTACAGGGGCAGCGCGCGGCCCAGAATCGCGAAGGCCCGCGGGTCCCCGGCGAAGTAGTAGCTGCGGATGACGTCGGTGAAACCCAGCCGCCGGTACAGTCGCCAGGCGCGGTTGGCCTCGCCGTTGTTCTCCGGGGTCGAGAGCAGGACGTTGTTCTCGTCGCGACCCGCGAGCAGCCGACGGGCCAGCGCCTCGCCGAGGCCGCGCCCCTGGGCGCGCGGGTGGATGTGCAGCTCGGTCAACTCGAAATAGCTGTTCATCAGCCGGTCGATCGCCTGCGACGGAAAGCCGCTGCGCTGCAGGCCCAGCACGACCTGCTGTTGCCACCACTGGCCGGGCGCCCCAGGGTAGCCGTAGGCGATGCCGATGAGTGGCGCGGTGCGCAGCTCGGACTCCGAGGGCCCCCCTGGATTGTTGGCGCTCGAGTCGCCGTCGGGGACCTCGACGGCAGCGACGGCCTTCCAGCCCCGGCGCCTGGTGTGCTCCAGCCACATGGCGGCCCGCTGGTTCTCCGTGCCCCTGGGGTAACGCATCGCATCGACGTAGACGCCCAGGGCGTCGCCGAGGCGGCGCTCCATTTCTTTCGCCGGCAAATCGATGAGGAATGTCGCCAACTTGCGGTGTCCTTTTCATCGTCTGCGGATGAGCTCCGGGTTGGTTCCAGTATCGGACGCGGCGATCCGGTAGCTACGACTGGGCGCGGGACGGCCGGGGTGACGGGTTGCACCGCCGTACGGCTGCGGCCGATCACGTCGCACTGGCGTAGCCGGGATAGAATCGCCTGCGAACCGGTGGTACGGCGCAGATAGACCTCGTATCATGGGGTTAACTGTCCTAACAACGGGCAGGCGCGTGCTACCGGTGGTTACGTGACAGTGTGTCGGCAAGGAGGGACGAATGCCACTCTCCGATCATGAGCAGCGAATGCTCGATCAGATCGAGAGCGCTCTCTATGCCGAGGATCCCAAGTTCGCGTCGAGTGTGCGCGGCGGCGGCTTCCGGGCGCCGACCGCGCGCCGGCGTTTGCAGGGCGCGGCGTTGTTCGCCGTCGGCCTGGGGATGCTGGTTTCCGGGGTGGCGTTCAAGGCCACCATGATCGGAACCTTCCCGATTCTCAGCGTGCTCGGTTTCGTCGTGATGTTCGGTGGCGTCGTGTACGCAGTCACCGGCCGGCGGTTGTCCGGCAGGCCGGAGCACGGCGGGCCGACGGCAGGTTCGTCGCGGCAGCGGCGCTCCAAGGGTTCCGGCGGCTCGTTCACCAGCCGCATGGAAGACCGGTTCCGCCGCCGGTTCGACGAGTAGGCCAACGCATAGGGACGTGACGGGGTAGCTCAACGGCTGCCCCGTTTTTCGTGTGCACTGCGGCGGTTGCCACCGTCGCAGATTCGGCCGCTTCGACACGCCATCCACGCCGGGTGAAGCCATCTCGTGCCCCACTTGTAGCGCATTTGTGTCCATTGCGCCCCACCGCGCCCCACCCCAACCCTGCGGACCGAAATATGGCTTGTGGCATGGAGTTTCGTCTGACCCATGCGGCGCCTGGCGCGTCCCGAAACCACGGCCCGACGGGGTCGGTGTGGGGAAATGCCACTCCGGGACGCGCGGAGCGGGTGTTTATGGGGCGAAGTGGGGGGTTGTGGGGTATGGTGGCCGAAGTGTTTGGGTGAGAAGCAAGTTGGAGGTGCCCCAGTGTTTCTCGGCACCTACACGCCCAAACTCGACGACAAGGGGCGGCTCACGCTGCCGGCCAAATTTCGCGACGCACTGGCAGGGGGGTTGATGGTCACCAAGAGCCAAGACCACAGCCTCGCCGTCTACCCGCGGTCGGAGTTCGAGCAGTTGGCGCGCCGGGCGAGCAAGGCGCCTCGGAGCAACCCGGAGGCGCGCGCGTTCCTGCGTAACCTCGCCGCCGGGACCGACGAGCAGCATCCCGACGCACAGGGCCGAATCACGCTGTCGGCCGACCATCGCCGTTATGCGGGCCTGTCCAAGGATTGCGTGGTGATCGGCGCGGTCGATTACCTCGAGATCTGGGATGCGCAGGCCTGGAACAACTATCAGCAAATTCATGAAGAGAACTTCTCCGCGGCCAGCGATGAAGCACTCGGCGACATCTTCTGAGGTGCATGCCGGTGCACCGTGGTCTCTGCCCGAACCGACCCTGGCGTACTTCCCCAACGCCAGGTGCGTCTCGGACAGGGGCCTCGGTGTACGGGCGCCACGGCAAGTAGGCCCTAGAGGACCTGGCGGCCGGAGCGGGGGAGGTCTCGCGGTGCCTGACCCGGATTCCGGCGCAAGCGATTTCGGGCATGTCCCGGTGCTGGCCCAACGTTGTATCGACCTGCTTACCCCGGCGCTGACCCGCCATCACCCCGATGGGACCGATGCCGTGCTCGTCGACGCCACACTGGGAGCGGGCGGGCATGCGGAGCGGTTTCTGACCGAACTGCCCGGTCTGCGCCTGATCGGACTCGACCGCGACCCGAGCGCCCTGGACATCGCCCGTGACCGGCTGGCCCCCTTCGGTGAGCGGGTCACCCTGGTGCACACCCGCTATGACGGCATCGCTGGCGCCCTGACCGAATCCGGTTATGGCACAGTGGAATCGGTTGACGGCATCCTGTTCGATCTCGGCGTCTCGTCGATGCAGCTCGACCGCGCCGAGCGGGGCTTCGCGTACGCCAAAGACGCGCCGCTGGACATGCGGATGGACCCGTCGTCACCGCTGACGGCGGCCGACATCCTCAACACCTACAGCGCTGCCGACCTGGCCGACATCCTGCACCGCTACGGCGAGGAGCGGTTCGCCCGTCGCATTGCCGCGCAGATCGTTCGTCGGCGCAGCCGCAGCCCGTTCACCTCGACGGCCGAGCTGGTGGCCCTGCTGTACGAAGCGATTCCGGCTCCGGCCCGGCGCACCGGCGGGCACCCGGCCAAGCGGACCTTCCAGGCGTTGCGCGTGGCCGTCAACGACGAGCTGGAGTCGCTGGGCAGCGCCGTTCCCGCCGCGCTGGACGCCCTCGTCGTAGCCGGCCGCATCGTGGTGATGGCCTACCAATCCCTGGAGGATCGGATCGTCAAGCGGTTGTTCGCCGACGCGACGGCCTCCCGCACGCCACCGGGCCTGCCGGTCGAACTTCCCGGCCACGGGCCGCTGTTCCGGTCGTTGACGCACGGAGCAGAAAAAGCAGATGCAGCCGAGGTGGAACGCAACCCGCGCAGCGCCCCGGTTCGATTGCGGGCCCTGCAACGAATCGAGCACGCGAGGGGGAAGGCACAGGCATGAGCACAAAGCGCGAGGCGACGAAACGCCGCGAGAGCGAGCGTCGCGGCCGACGTACCGGTGCCGCCCGTCCCAGCACGGCGGACCCATCGGCACGGCGCGGCCGGGGGCGCTCCGGAAAGCCGGCGGCACCCAGTCGCGAGGCGCGGGTCCCGCGGTCGGGTCCGCAGACCAGCCCGATAACCCGGCCCGCCGACCGGCCCGCCCGCGCCAAGAACACCAGTCAGGCGAAGGCGCGGGCCAAGGCGCGAAAGGCCAAAGCGCCCAAAGTGATTCGGCCCAAGCTGACGGAGCGGCTGGCCACCAGGCTTACGCAGATCGACCTGCGGCCGCACACCCTGTTGAGCCGGGTTCCGTTCGTCGTGTTGGTCATCGGTGCCCTCGGCATCGGGCTGGGTCTGACGCTGTGGTTGTCCACCGATGCCGCCGAGCGCTCCTACCAGCTCAGCCATGCCCGCCAGCGGACCCGCATGCTGCAACAGCAGAAGGAGGCGCTCGAACGCGACGTGCGGGAGGCGGAGTCGGCGCCGGCGCTGGCCGAGGCTGCCCGCAAGCAGGGCATGATCCCCACCAGAGACACCGCCCACCTGGTCCAAGCTCCGGACGGCACCTGGGTGGTGGTCGGCACGCCGAAGCCGGCCGACGGTGTTCAACCGCCACCGCTGAACGCCAAGCTGCCCGATGAGGCGCCTCCGGCGCCGCCGAAGCCAGCGGTGACTCCGCCGGAGGTGGCGGTGCGGGTGCTACCGGCTCCCGGTGACCCGGCGCCACCGGGGCGGTCCGGCCCGCAGGTGCTGTTGCGTGGGCCCGACGGGTCCTCGACGCTGAATCCCCAACTGCAGGCTCCGCTGCCGGGCCAGGTGCCGACGGTGCCGGGCCAGGTGCCGATGCTGCCGGGCCAGGTGCCGACGGTGCCGGCCCAGGTCCCGACCGTGCCGGGTCAGATGCCGGATGTCCACGGGCCGTTGTCTTCTTACCCCGGTCAGGTGCCGGACCAGCTACCGCCACCGCTGCCGCCACCGGCGGCGGTGACCAACCCCGTCCACGATTCACCGTTGGCCCCCGCGGTACCGGCGGCGCCGCCGGCTAACACCGAACAGTCCGTCCCCGTCGTGCCCCCGTCAGCACCGGCGGTTCCGGGGGTGCCCAGATGAGTCGCGGCGAACCGAGGCGGGAGCGCGGTCCCCGTCGGCCGCGTGAGGATCGGGGGCGTTCCAAGCGCGTCACCGACGTCCGGGAACCCAAGCGATTACGGAAACCCAAGGAAGCCAAGAACTCCCGCGCCACCGCTCGACCGGGGACGGGACACTCGGCGAAAGAGCGGCGCACCCGGCAGGTGGTGGAAGTGGCCAGCCGTGGTGCGTCGTTCGTCTTCCGCCACCGGGCCGGCAACGCGGTCATCTTCGTTCTGATGCTGGTGGCCATCACGCAGCTGTTCTACCTGCAGGTGTCCAACGCCTCGGAACTGAACGCGCAGGCGGCCGGCCAGCTCAAGGTCACCGACGTCGAAAGGGCAATCCGCGGCGCCATCATCGACCGCCACAACGACCGGCTCGCGTTCACGATCGAGGCGCGCGCATTGACCTTCCAGCCCAAGCGGGTTCGCCAACAGCTGGAGGAAGCCAGGAAGAAGACTCCACAGGCTCCGGACCCGCAGGAGCGGATCAAGGACATCGCCAAAGACGTCGCGGGCAAGTTGAACAACAAACCGGACGCCACGACACTGCTCAAGAAGCTGCAGAGCAACGAGTCGTTCGTCTACCTGGCTCGTAACGTCGAACCCGCTGTCGCTCATGCCATTTCGGAGAAGTATCCCGAGGTCGGTTCGGAACGCCAGGACCTGCGCCAGTACCCGGGCGGGTCATTGGCGGCCAACATCGTCGGCGGCATCGACTGGGACGGCCACGGGCTGCTGGGCCTCGAGGACTCCCTGGACGCCATGCTGGCCGGCACCGACGGTTCGGTCACCTACGACCGCGGCTCAGACGGTGTCGTCATCCCCGGCAGCTACCGCAACCGGCACAAGGCAGTGCACGGTTCCACCGTCCAACTCACCCTCGACGACGACATCCAGTTCTACGTCCAACAGCAGGTGCAGCAGGCCAAGAACGTGTCGGGTGCCCACACCGTCTCAGCGGTGGTGCTCGACGCCAAGACGGGCGAAGTGCTGGCCATGGCCAACGACAACACCTTCGACCCGTCGCAGGACATCGGGCGTCAGGGTGACCGGCAACTGGGCAACCTGCCGGTGTCCTCCCCGTTCGAGCCGGGTTCGGTGAACAAGATCATCACCGCGTCCTCGGTCATCGAGTACGGCCTGACCAATCCCGACGAGGTGCTGCAGGTGCCCGGGGCGATCTCCATGGGCGGTGTCACCGTGCACGACGCCTGGGACCACGGCGTGATGCCGTACACGACCACCGGCGTCTTCGGGAAGTCCTCCAACGTCGGCACCCTGATGCTGGCGCAGCGGGTGGGGCCGGAGCGCTTTTACGACATGGTCCGCAAGTTCGGGCTGGGACAACGTACCGGCGTCGGACTGCCCGGTGAGAGCGCGGGCCTGGTGCCGCCGATCGATCAGTGGTCGGGCAGCACCTTCTCCAACCTTCCCATCGGACAGGGTGTTTCGATGACGCTGCTGCAGATGGCGGGCATGTATCAGGCCATCGCCAACGACGGGGTGCGGATCCCGCCGCGGATCCTGAAGGCCACCGTCGCGGCCGACGGCACACGCACCGAAGAACCGCGTCCGGACGGCGTCCGGGTGGTGTCGCCGCAGACCGCCCAGACCGTCCGCCAGATGCTGCGCGCGGTCGTGCAACACGACCCGATGGGTTATCAGCAGGGCACCGGTCCGGCGGCCGCGGTGCCGGGTTACCAGATGGCCGGCAAGACGGGTACCGCACAGCAGATCAACCCCGGCTGTGGCTGCTACTTCGACGACGTCTACTGGATCACCTTCGCCGGCATGGCCACGGTCGACGATCCCCGCTACGTCATCGGCATCATGATGGACAACCCGCAACGCAACGCCGACGGCACGCCGGGGCACTCGGCGGCGCCGCTGTTCCACAACATCGCGGGCTGGCTGATGCAGCGGGAGAATGTCCCGCTGTCGCCCGATCCGGGACCGCTGCTCACGCTGCAGGCCATGTAAGTAGCGGGCCGCGCGCACAATTCGCTGGCGGGCCGACCGCACTTCGGCGAACGTCTGCCCAAATCCGCCCACGGTTATGCATACTGTCTCCTGCTCACCCGTGGCCAAGCAGGAGGCGTTTGATGTCGTTTGTGATTGTCGCTCCGGAAATGCTGGGAACCGCTGCGCAGCACGTTGCGGGCATCGGCACGTCGCTGAACAGCGCGAATGCGGCCGCCGCAGCGTCCACTACCGGGATTCTGTCGGCCGGTGCCGACGAGATATCGGAAGCGGTCACCGCACTGTTCAGCAGTTACGGCCTGCAATACCAGTCGTTGAGTGCCGCGGCCGCGGAGTTTCATCAGAGTTTTCTGCAAACGTTGACCAAGGCCGGTGGGGCGTATGCGTCGGCGGACGCGGCCAGTGCTTCGCCGTTGCAGGCCTTTGGAGACAGTGTCCTGGCTGTGGTGAATGCGCCCACTCAGGCATTGTTGGGACGTCCGCTTATCGGTAACGGCTCGAATGGGACGGCCGCCAGTCCCAACGGTGGTGGGGGCGGACTTCTGATCGGCAACGGTGGCAATGGCTTCAGCTTCACCAGCGGGGCGACCCCGCAGAACGGCGGCAGTGGTGGTGCCGCCGGATTGATCGGCAACGGCGGAGCAGGCGGCAACGGCTTCTTAGGTGGGGCCGGCGGCGCCGGCGGCAATGGTGGATTTCTGATGGGCAGCGGCGGCATCGGCGGTGCCGGAGGTGCAGTGTCCGGTCCTGGCGCGCTTGCGGGTGCGGGTGGGGCCGGCGGCAACGCCCCCCTCATCGGCTGGGGCGGTAACGGCGGTGCTGGTGGCGACTCCGCCCTGGGGACTGGCGGCGCCGGCGGCGCCGGTGGGGCGGGCGGAAGGCTCGCAGCGATCGGCGGCACCGGTGGGGCGGGCGGTTATGGTGGCGACGCCGGGGGCGCCGGGGGCGCGGGCGGCGGCGCCAGCGGTCTGCTTTTCGGTCTGAGCGGTGCCGGCGGCGTCGGCGGGCCGGGCGTGGCACAAGGCGGTGCCGGTGGGGCCGGCGGCGCCGGCGGAGGTTACTTGTTCGGCCTCGGCGGTGCGGGTGGAGCGGGCGGTGCGGCCATCGATAACGCTGGCATCGGCGGTGCTGGGGGTGCCGGCGGTGTCGCCGGCGTGCTGTTCGGCTTCGCCCAGGGCGGCGCCGGCGGTATGGGTGGCTTCGGCTTGGCTGCTGGCGGTGCGGCCGGCCTCGGCGGCACCGGCGCTACGGTCGTCGGCGTCGGTGTCGGCGGTGCCGGCAACATCGGTGGCGCCGCCGCCGCGGGCGCTGGTGGTGCGGGCGGCGGGGGCGGCATCGGCGCCGCGGTCGCGGGTTGGGGTGTCGGCGGTACGGGCGGTGCCGGTGGCTTGAGTCTCAACGGGGTAGCCGGCGCTGGCGGCGCGGGTGGCCAGGGCATGCTGCTCTCCGGCATCGGCGTCGGCGGTCTCGGCGGCGCGGGCGGCAGCAGCATCAATGGATTCGCCGGCAATGGCGGTGCCGGCGGCGACGCCGGCGGTCTGCTCACCGTCGGCCTCGGCGGCAACGGCGGCAACGGCGGCGTAGGCCCCGGACCCGCCAACGGCGGCCACGGCGGAAACGTCGGGGCGATCAACCAGGGCGCCTTCGTCCCGACGTTCTTCGGCAACGGCGGTAACGGCGGCAATGGCGTCAACGGTGGCACCGGCGGCACCGGTGGCAGCGGCGGCCTGTTCGTTGGCGCTAACGGGACGAACGGATCGCCGTAGCTGCATAACGCTTGCCAGGGCGCGGCTTTGCGTGCTGACCGGGTGCCTCTAGGTAGGGTGTCAGGGCCGATCATGGCGACTCTGGAACATCCGCGCTCGGACGGAGGTGGGCCCGTGGCGGAGTCGACGCCCACCGGGTTACGCCCCCGCACCGTCGCGGGGGTGCGGCTCGATGTGCTGGCCACACAGATCGCAGCGACGCAGGCCGGCACCTTCCGGGAGGTACAGGTCACCGGCGTGACGCTGCGTGGTCAGGACGTCCAGCCCGGTGACCTGTTCGCCGCGCTGCCCGGATCGACCACACACGGCGCCCGGCATGCGGGTGACGCCATCGAGCGCGGCGCGGTCGCGGTGCTCACCGACGCCGACGGGGTCGCCGCAATGGGTGCGCTCGCGGCGACCGTACCCGTCTTGGTGCATCCGGCACCGCGCAGCGTGCTCGGCGGGCTGGCCGCCACCGTGTACGGCCGCCCATCTGACCGGGTCACGGTCGTCGGCATCACCGGCACATCGGGCAAGACCACCACGACGTACCTGGTCGAGGCGGGTCTGCGGGCGGCCGGCCGGGTCGCCGGGCTGGTCGGCACCATCGGCATCCGCATCGACGGTGTCGACATACCCAGCGCGCTGACCACCCCGGAGGCCCCGGCGTTGCAGGCGATGTTCGCGGCGATGGCCGAACGCGGCGTCGACACCGTAGTAATGGAGGTATCCAGTCACGCCCTGACCCTGGGCCGGGTGGACGGCACCGAGTTCGCCGTCGGCGGTTTCACCAACCTCTCGCGCGACCACCTCGACTTCCACCCGACCATGGCGGACTACTTCGAGGCCAAGGCGCTGTTGTTCGACCCCGCCTCGGCATTGCGCGCCCGCACGGTGGTGGTGTGCATCGACGACGAGGCCGGGCGTGCCATGGCCGCCCGGGCCGGTGACGCGATCACCGTCAGCGTCACCGGAGCGCCCGCGCGCTGGTGCGCACTCGACGTGACGCCCCATGGGCCGGCCGGCCAGGAATTCACCGCCGTCGATCCCGCCGGCGTGCGGCACCGGGTCGGCATCAACCTGCCGGGCCACTACAACATCGCCAATTGCCTTGTCGCACTGGCTATTCTGGACGCCGTCGGGGTGTCCCCGGCGCTGGCGGCGCCCGGTCTGCGGCAAACCCGGGTGCCGGGGCGACTCGAGCAGGTCGACCGCGGCCAGGATTTCCTCGCGCTCGTGGACTACGCGCACAAGCCGGGTGCGTTGCGCGCGGTGCTGACCACGCTGGTGCAACCGGACCGCCGCCTGGCGGTGGTGTTCGGCGCCGGCGGCGACCGCGATCCGGGCAAACGGGCGCCGATGGGTGCGGTGGCCGCCGAACTCGCCGACCTCGTCGTCGTCACCGACGACAACCCGCGTAGTGAGAATCCGGCCGCGATCCGCCGCGAAATCCTCTCCGGCGCAGGCGAAGTGGGATCCAAGGCCGAGCTGGTCGAGATCGCCGACCGCCGCGACGCGATCCGGCACGCGGTCGCCTGGGCCGGGCCGGGCGACGTGGTACTCATCGCCGGTAAAGGCCACGAGACCGGTCAGCGCAGCGCCGACGAGGTGCGCCCGTTCGACGACCGGGTGGAACTGGCCGAGGCCCTCGACGCCCTGGAGGGCCGAGCGTGATCGACCTGACCGTGGCCCGGATCGCCGAGATCGTCGGCGGCACTCTGGCCGACATCACGCCGCAGCAGGCCGCAGCCACCCACGTCACCGGAACCGTGGAGTTCGACTCACGCGCCGTCGGTCCGGGCGGATTGTTCCTCGCGCTGCCCGGCGCCCGCGCTGACGGGCACGACCATGCCGCATCGGCGGTGGCCGCCGGCGCGGTGGCGGTGCTGGCCGCGCGGCCGGTCGGCGTGCCCGCGATCGTCGTCGAGCCGCGGGTCGCGGTCGACGACCGGGCCGGGGTACTCGAGCACGACGCCGACGGGTCGGGTGCCGCGGTACTGGCCGCGCTGGCCAAGCTGGCCAAGGCGGTGGCCGTCGAGCTGACGGCTGGTGGGCTGCGGATCATCGGGATCACCGGCTCGTCGGGCAAGACGTCCACCAAGGACCTGGTGGCCGCGGTGCTCCGCCCGCTGGGTGAGGTGGTGGCCCCGCCTGGGTCGTTCAACAACGAACTGGGTCATCCCTGGACGGTGCTGCGTGCTACCCGCGACACCGACTTCCTGATTCTGGAGATGTCGGCGCGCCATCCCGGCAACATCGCTGCGCTGGCCGACATCGCGACCCCTTCGATCGGGGTGGTGCTCAACGTCGGCACCGCCCACCTGGGCGAGTTCGGCTCGCGGGAGATCATCGCCCAAACCAAATCCGAACTGCCGCAAGCGGTTTCGTCGTCCGGTGTGGTCATCCTCAACGCCGACGACCCGATGGTGGCCGCCATGGCCGACGTGACCGCGGCCAGGGTGGTCCGGGTGAGTCGCAGTGCGGGCGACGTGTGGGCCGGTCCGGTGTCGCTCGACGAATTGGCCAGGCCGCAGTTCACCCTGCACGCAGGCGCCGAACAAGCCGAGGTTCGCCTGGGCGTCTACGGCGACCACCAGGTCGGCAACGCGCTCTGTGCGGCTGCGGTCGCACTGGAATGTGGTGCCGGTGTCGATCAGGTCGCAGCGGCGCTGGGCGCCGCGGGTCCGGTGTCGCGCCACCGCATGCACGTGAGCACCCGCGCCGACGGCGTGACCGTCATCGACGACGCCTACAACGCCAACCCCGACTCGATGCGGGCCGGTCTGCAGGCGCTGGCCTGGATCGCGCACGGGGACCCCAAAGCGGAACAGCCGCGACGCAGCTGGGCGGTGCTGGGCGAGATGGCCGAGCTCGGCGAGGATGCAATATCCGAGCACGATCGCATCGGCCGCCTCGCGGTGCGATTAGATGTGTCTCGACTCGTTGTCGTGGGAACCGGGAGGTCGATGAGCGCCATGCACCAGGGTGCGGTGATGGAGGGCTCGTGGGGCTCCGACGGCGACAGAGGGGCCGTCATCGTCGACGACGCGGACGCCGCCCTCTCCCTGTTGCGCGCCGAGCTGCAACCCGGGGACGTGGTCTTGGTCAAAGCGTCCAACTCGGCCGGGCTGGGGGCGCTGGCCGACGCACTGGTCGCTGACAGTGCCGGTCACAAGGGGGCCGTACGCCCGTGAGGCAGATCCTGATCGCCGTCGCCATCGCGGTGACCGTGTCCATCCTGCTCACGCCGGCGCTGGTCCGGCTGTTCACCCGACAGGGTTTCGGTCACCAGATCCGCGAGGACGGCCCACCGAGCCACCACACCAAGCGAGGCACGCCGTCGATGGGCGGGGTGGCGATCCTGGCCGGCATCTGGGCCGGTTACCTGGGCACCCACCTGTTCGGGCTGGCGTTCGACGGCGAAGGCATCTCCGCGTCGGGTCTGTTGGTGCTGGGCCTGGCTACCGCCCTAGGCGGGGTCGGGTTCATCGACGACCTGATCAAGATCCGCAGGTCGCGCAACCTGGGACTGAACAAGACGGCCAAGACGGTCGGACAGATTACCGCCGCCGTGCTCTTCGCGCTGCTGGTGATGCAGTTTCGCAACCCCTCCGGCTTGACTCCGGGCAGCACGGACCTGTCCTACGTGCGCGAGATCGCCACCATCGCCTTCACGCCGGTCGTGTTCGTGCTGTTCTGCGTAATCGTGGTCAGCGCCTGGTCCAACGCCGTCAACTTCACTGACGGTCTGGACGGGTTGGCCGCGGGCGCCATGGCGATGGTCTCCGGTGCCTACGTGCTGATCACCTTCTGGCAGTTCCGCAACGCATGCGCCACCGTGCTGCCGCAGGACCTGCGGGGCTGCTACAACGTCCGTGACCCGCTGGACCTGGCACTGGTCGCGGCTGCCACGGCCGGCGCCTGTATCGGCTTTTTGTGGTGGAATGCCGCACCGGCAAAGATCTTCATGGGTGACACGGGGTCGCTCGCCTTGGGCGGCATCATCGCGGGACTGTCGGTGACCAGCCACACCGAGATCCTGGCCGTCGTACTGGGCTCATTGTTCGTCGCCGAAGTCACCTCGGTGGTCGTGCAGATTCTGGCCTTTCGAACCACCGGGCGCCGGGTCTTCCGCATGGCGCCCTTCCATCACCATTTCGAGCTGGGCGGCTGGGCGGAGACCACGGTCATCATCCGGTTCTGGCTGCTCACCGCGATCACCTGCGGTCTGGGCGTAGCACTGTTCTACGGCGAGTACCTCTCCACGATCGGTGCCTGACGTGCTGGACCCGCTGGCGCCTGGTGCGCCGGTCCTGATCGCCGGTGCCCGGGTGACCGGCCGCGCGGTGCTGGCGGCGCTGACCCGGTTCGGGGCCGTACCGACGTTGTGCGACGACGACCCGGACATGCTGGCCCCGCACGCCGCGGACGGCGTCGCGACCGCCGACCCGTCGGCGGCCATCGATCAGATCGTGCGATACGCGTTGGTGGTCACCAGTCCCGGATTCCAGCCGAGCACGCCGGTGCTGGCCGCCGCCGCAGCGGCCGGCGTGCCCATCTGGGGCGATGTGGAGCTGGCCTGGCGGCTGGATGCGGCCGGCCACTTCGGGCCACCGCGCCGGTGGCTGGTGGTGACGGGCACCAACGGCAAGACCACGACCACGTCGATGCTGCACGACATGCTGATCGCCGGCGGACTGCGCAGCCGGCTGTGCGGCAACATCGGCGACCCGGTGCTCGACGTCCTGGATCAGCCGTCCGACGTGCTCGCCGTGGAACTGTCCAGCTTCCAGCTGTACTGGGCGCCGTCGCTGCACCCTGACGCGGGCGTGGTGCTCAACATCGCCGAAGATCACCTGGACTGGCACCACACCATGGCCGACTACACCGCCGCCAAGGCCCGGGTGCTCACCGGCCGGGTCGCCGTCGTCGGCCTGGACGACAGCCGGGCGGCGGCGCTGCGCGACACGGCGCCGGCCTCGGTCCGGGTGGGCTTCCGGCTCGGCGAACCCGCGCCAGGGGAGCTGGGGGTGCGCGGCGGGCAGCTGGTCGACCGTGCGTTCGCCGCGGACCTGCCGCTGCTGCCGGTCACGTCGATACCGGTGCCGGGCCCCATCGGAGTGCTCAACACGCTGGCTGCGGCGGCGCTGGCGCGCGCCGTCGACGTGGGCCCCGAAGCGATCGCCGCAGCGATCGCCTCCTTCCGGCTGGGCCGTCACCGCGCCGAGGTGGTGACCGTCGCGGACGGCATCACCTACGTCGACGACTCCAAGGCCACCAATCCGCACGCCGCACAGGCGTCCGTGCTGGCTTATCCCCGGGTGGTGTGGCTGGCGGGCGGCCTGCTCAAGGGTGCATCCCTGGACGCCGAGGTGGCCCGAATCGCGTCGCACCTGGTGGGAGCGGTCCTCATCGGGCGAGATCGCGCCGAGGTTGCCGAGGCGTTATCACGACACGCGCCCGATGTCCCCGTCGTACAGGTTGTTACAGGCGAGGATGTTGAGATGCATGCGACTGGTGTGGTTTCTGTTGCTGATGTGACACAAGTTAATAACGGCGGCGAGGATCTCGGCGCTCGCGTGATGACTGCGGCGGTGGCCGCGGCCCGTGACCTGGCCAAACCCGGCGACACGGTACTGCTCGCGCCGGCCGGCGCATCGTTCGACCAGTTCACTGGTTATGCCGCACGTGGTGACGCCTTCGCGGCCGCCGTACGCGCCGCGGTCCGGTAGGCGGTGTGGGTATCGCACTGACCCGGCTGTTACGCGGGGATAAGCGCCGGGACCGAGGGGAAACCTCCGACGCTGCGGAGGTGACGGACCAAGCCGACCAGGCTGAGGCTGCTACCGCCGGGGAGAAGACCACCGCGCCCAAGGCCGAGCCGAGCGGGCCGCGCACCGCATTCGGCGCCTGGCTGGGCCGGCCGATGACGTCGTTCCACCTGATCATCGCGGTGACCGCGCTGCTGACGTCGCTGGGCCTGATCATGGTGCTGTCGGCGTCGGGCGTGCATTCCTACGACAACGACGGCTCGGCCTGGACCATCTTCGGCAAGCAGGTGCTGTGGACGATCGTCGGACTGGTTGCCTGCTACGCCGGTTTGCGGATGTCGGTGCGGTTCATCCGGCGCATGGCATTCACCAGCTACGCGGTCACCATCATGTTGCTGGTCCTGGTGCTTATTCCGGGCATCGGCAACCTTGCCAACGGGTCCCGCAAGTGGTTCGTGATCGCGGGCTTTTCCATGCAGCCTTCCGAGCTGGCCAAGATCGCGTTCGCCATCTGGGGCGCCCACCTGCTCGCGGCTCGGCGCTTGGAGCGGGCATCGCTGCGCGAAATGCTCATTCCCTTGGCGCCGGCCGCGCTCGTCGCGTTGGCGCTGATCGTGGCTCAGCCTGACCTCGGGCAGACCGTGTCGCTCGGCATCATTTTGCTGGGTCTGCTGTGGTACGCCGGGCTGCCGCTGCGGGTGTTCGTCAGCTCGCTCGGCGCGGTATTCGCCGCCGGGGCGGTCTTGGCGATGTCCGCGGGCTACCGCTCCGACCGGGTGCGGTCCTGGCTGGACCCGGAAGACGACCCGATGGACACCGGTTACCAGGCGCGACAGGCCAAGTACGCGCTTGCCCACGGCGGCATCTTCGGCGACGGTCTGGGACAGGGCGTGGCCAAATGGAACTATCTGCCCAACGCCCACAACGACTTCATCTTCGCGATCGTCGGCGAGGAGCTGGGGCTTATCGGGGCGGTGGGCCTGCTGGGGCTGTTCGGATTGTTCGCCTATACGGGCATGCGCATCGCGCGCCGGTCTGCCGATCCGTTCCTGCGCCTGCTCACCGCCACGACGACGTTGTGGGTACTCGGGCAGGCATTCATCAACATCGGCTATGTGATCGGTCTGCTACCCGTCACCGGCCTGCAGCTGCCACTGATTTCTGCGGGCGGAACCTCAACGGCAGCAACGCTTTTCATGGTCGGCATCATGGCCAACGCGGCCCGGCACGAACCCGAGGCGGTAGCCGCGCTGCGCGCCGGGCGCGACGACAAGGTGAACCGGCTGCTGCGGCTGCCGCTGCCGGAGCCGTACGTGCCCAGCCGTCTCGAGTCGTTCCGCGATCGCAAACGTCCGCCTCCGCAGTCGGCACGCAAAGCACCGCAGGTGCCGTCTCGACGGACCGCCGGGCCGCCGCAGAAGGCACAGCCCCGCACGAGTCGACGGTCTGCGGGAAGCGGCCACGGGCGGGACAGGCATCATAGATCTGGCCAGCAGTACGCGGGCCGGCGCCAAACACGGCGCGTAGGTGCATTGGAAGGTCAGCGTTACGGGTGAACGACAAGGTCACAGAGTCGACCGGCGGGCCAGGGGTGAGTCCCCTGCCCGCCGGTGGTGCGTTCTCGGTCGTGCTGGCCGGCGGCGGCACCGCCGGCCATGTGGAGCCCGCGATGGCCGTCGCCGACGCACTGACCGCGCTGGACCCCCGGATCAGGATTACCGCGCTGGGCACGGCCCGCGGCTTGGAGACCCGGTTGGTACCCGAGCGGGGTTACCGGCTGGAGCTGATCACGCCGGTGCCGCTGCCGCGCAAACCCAGCGGTGATCTGGCCCGGCTGCCACCGCGGGTGTGGCGCGCCGTTCGGGAAACCCGGGCGGTGCTCGACGACGTCGCCGCCGACGTCGTGATCGGTTTCGGCGGTTATGTGGCGCTTCCTGCTTATCTGGCTGCCCTTGGAAGTCCCGGAAGTCCCGGAGGCCCGGACGGCGCCGCATCCCGGTAGTCATCCACGAAGCCAATGCCCGGGCCGGACTGGCGAACCGGGTGGGCGCCCGGACCGCCGACCGGATTCTCTCCGCGGTGCCCGGTTCGGGGCTGCGGCGCGCCGAGGTGGTCGGCGTGCCGGTGCGGGCGGCGATCACCACGCTGGACCGCGCCGCCCTGCGCGCGCAGGCGCGGGCCCACTTCGGCTTCGCCGACGATGCCCGCGTCCTGCTGGTGTTCGGCGGTTCCCAGGGCGCGGTGTCGCTGAACCGGGCTGTCTCCGCTGCGGCCGCCGACCTGGCCGCCGCCGGCGTGTCGGTGCTGCACGCGCACGGCCCCAAGAACACTCTCGAGCTCCGTACACCCGATCCCGGCGACCCGCCGTATGTCGCAGTGCCCTACCTGGACCGGATGGATCTGGCCTACTCCGCCGCCGACATGGTGATCTGCCGGTCCGGGGCGATGACGGTGGCCGAGGTGTCGGCCGTGGGCCTGCCCGCCATCTACGTTCCGCTGCCGATTGGCAACGGTGAGCAGCGGCTCAACGCGCTGCCGGTGGTCAATGCCGGGGGCGGCATGATCGTCGCCGATGCGGCCCTGACGCCGGGCCTGGTGGCGCGCGAAGTGTCCGGGCTGCTGACCGATGCGTCCCGGCTGGCGGCGATGACGACGGCGGCGGCCGGGGTCGGGCACCGCGACGCCGCCCAGCAGGTGGCCCAGGCGGCGCTGGACGTCGCCCGGCGGATGCCAGGAGCACGCCGGTGACCGCTGATCAACTGCCGCCGGAGCTGCAGCGCGTGCACATGGTCGGCATCGGTGGCGCCGGGATGTCGGGCATCGCCCGCATCCTGCTGGACCGCGGCGGCATGGTGTCGGGCTCGGATGCCAAGGAGTCGCGCGGCGTACATGCGTTGCGGGCGCGCGGCGCGCTGATCCGCATCGGTCACGACGCGTCGTCGCTGGATCTGCTGCCCGGCGGCGTCACCGCGGTGATCACCACCCACGCCGCCATCCCCAAAACCAATCCCGAGCTGGTCGAAGCCCGGCGCCGCGGCATTCCGGTGGTGTTGCGACCGGTGGTGCTGGCCAAGCTGATGGCCGGACGCACCACCTTGATGGTCACCGGCACGCATGGCAAGACGACGACGACGTCGATGCTCATCGTCGCGTTGCAGCGCTGCGGGCGCGATCCGTCGTTCGCGGTCGGTGGTGAGCTGGGGGAGGCCGGCACCAACGCCCACCACGGCAGCGGCGACTACTTCGTCGCCGAAGCCGACGAGAGCGATGGCACGCTGCTGGAATACACGCCCAACGTCGCGGTGGTCACCAACATCGAATCTGACCACCTGGATTTCTACGGCAGCACCGACGCCTACGTCGGGGTGTTCGACGCCTTTGTCGAGCGGCTCGCGCCCGGCGGCGCGCTGGTGGTGTGCAACGACGACCCGGGCGCGGCGGCCTTGGCCGAGCGCACGGCGGAACTGGGCATCCGGGTGCTGCGCTACGGGTCGACGGACGGGCCGCTGGCGGCCCGACTGTTGGCGTGGGAACAACACGGCACCGAAGCCGTCGCCCACATCCAACTGGCCCCCGAATTGGACCCAGTGCCACGACAGCGGGTGATGCGGCTGTCGGTGCCGGGACGGCACATGGCGCTCAACGCACTGGCCGCGCTGCTGGCGGCGACTGAGATCGGCGCGCCCATCGACGAGGTGCTCGACGGACTGGCCACCTTCGAAGGAGTGCGGCGGCGCTTCGAACTGGTCGGCACCGCCAATTCGGTGCGGGTGTTCGACGACTATGCGCATCACCCCACTGAAATCGGCGCCACCCTGGCGGCGGTCCGTTCGGTTGTCCAGCAGCGCGGCAGCGGTCGTTCGCTGGTTGTCTTTCAGCCCCATTTGTATTCGCGGACAAAGGCTTTCGCGCAAGAGTTCGGGCATGCACTAAACGGCGCCGACGAGGTGTTCGTGCTCGACGTCTACGGCGCGCGCGAACAGCCGCTGGCCGGCATCAGCGGAGCCACCGTCGCCGAACATGTCAGCGTTCCCGTGCACTACCTCCCGAATTTCTCGGCGGTGGCCGAAGAGGTGGCCGCCGCCGCGGCACCGGGCGACGTCATCGTCACCATGGGCGCGGGCGACGTGACGTTGCTGGGCGCCGAGATCATCACCGCGCTGCGGGTGCGGGCCAACCGCAGCGCACCCGGCCGGGGAGTGCCGCAGTGAGCGAACCCGACCCCGACGAACCTGGGGCTCGACCCACCGATCTGGCGGGCGAGACTCCCGACGCCGCCGATGCCGGCGAAGCCACCACCGAGCCGATCTCCACCGACGAAGGCCGCGAACCGGCCCGAGAAACCCAAGAAGCGCCAGAAGCCCAGGTAGAAGAGGACTTCGAAGGACCGCGCCGGCGTGCCCGGCGGGAACGCGCCGAGCGCCGTGCCGCGCAGGCCCGTGCCACCGCCATCGAGGAGGCGCGCCGCGAGGCCAAGCGGCTCGCCAAGGGGACGGTCTTACCCGAGCCCAAACCCGTTGCGCGCGGGGTGGTTCGGGGTTTGAAGGTGCTGCTGGCGACGGTGCTGTTGATAGTGATCGGGATCGGGCTCGGGCTGATCCTCTACTTCACGCCGGCGATGTCGGCGCGCAACATCGTGGTCACCGGCACGGGCGTGGTGACCCGGGAGGAAGTGCTCGACGCGGCGCAGGTGCGGATCGGAACGCCGCTGCTGCAGATCAACACCAACCAGGTCGCCGACCGGGTCGCCGCGATCCGGCGGATAGCCAGCGCGCGGGTGCAGCGGCAGTACCCGTCGGCGCTGCGCATCACCATCGTCGAGCGAGTCCCGGTGGTGGTGAAGGATTTTCCGGACGGACCGCATCTTTTCGACCGCGACGGCGTCGATTTCGCGACCGACCCGCCGCCGCCGGCCGTGCCGTACATCGACGTGGACAACCCGGGGCCCACCGATGCGGCCACCCTGGCGGCATTGAAGGTTTTGAGCACACTGCGTCCTGAGGTCGCCGGCGAGGTGGGCCGGATCGCGGCGCCGTCGGTGTCCTCGATCACCCTCACGTTGACCGACGGCCGGGTGGTGATCTGGGGGACCACCGACCGCGCGGCGGAGAAGGCCGAGAAGTTGGCGGCGCTCTTGACGCAGCCCGGCCGCACCTACGACGTGTCCAGCCCGGACCTGCCGACGGTGAAATAGACGCCCGCCGGCCGTAATCCGCGCTCGAGCGTCACGCCAGCCGTGACGCTCGGCGTGCCGGGGGCGCGGCGCGCGCAAAAAAATGCGTGCCGCGCGTCGGCGCGCCTGCACGGCTAGTGCCCGTCGTACCCATACGGTTCTGGTTACGCGGAACTACTTGACATAACTCTAACTCTATGGTTGAGGTTGAGAGTTTTGCAAGGAGACACACCGCACGCATACCGAGGCGAATTTGAGCCCATCAGGGAGGAAGACGAATGATGACCCCCCCACACAACTACCTGGCCGTCATCAAGGTCGTGGGCATCGGTGGTGGCGGCGTCAACGCCGTCAACCGAATGATCGAGCAGGGCCTCAAAGGCGTTGAGTTCATAGCGATCAACACCGACGCGCAGGCGTTGCTGATGAGCGACGCCGACGTCAAGCTCGATGTCGGTCGCGACTCGACGCGCGGACTGGGCGCCGGCGCCGACCCGGATGTCGGAAAGAAGGCCGCCGAGGACGCCAGGGAGGAGATCGAGGAACTGCTCCGCGGCGCCGACATGGTGTTCGTCACCGCGGGCGAAGGCGGCGGCACCGGTACCGGCGGGGCGCCCGTCGTCGCCAGCATCGCCCGCAAACTCGGCGCGCTGACCGTCGGCGTCGTCACCCGGCCGTTCTCCTTCGAGGGCAAGCGGCGCAGCAACCAGGCCGAGAACGGCATCTCGGCGCTGCGGGAAAGCTGCGACACCCTGATCGTGATCCCCAACGACCGGCTGCTGCAGATGGGCGACGCTGCGGTATCGCTGATGGACGCCTTCCGCAGCGCCGACGAGGTGCTGCTCAACGGTGTCCAGGGCATCACGGACCTGATCACCACTCCGGGCCTGATCAACGTCGACTTCGCCGACGTCAAGGGCATCATGTCCGGCGCCGGCACCGCCCTGATGGGTATCGGCTCGGCCCGCGGCGAGGGACGCTCGCTCAAAGCCGCCGAGATCGCCATCAACTCGCCGCTGCTGGAAGCCTCGATGGAAGGCGCGCAGGGCGTGCTGATGTCGATCGCCGGTGGCAGCGACCTGGGCCTGTTCGAGATCAACGAAGCCGCCTCGCTGGTGCAGGACGCCGCTCACCAGGATGCCAACATCATTTTCGGCACCGTGATCGACGACTCGCTCGGCGACGAGGTGCGCGTTACCGTGATCGCGGCCGGCTTTGACGCCGGCCCCGGCCGGAAAGCCGTCAGCAACGAAACCGGCGGCGCTCACCGTATCGAGACCGCCAAGGCCGGCAAGCTCACCTCGACGCTGTTCGAGCCGGTCGACGCCGTCAGCGTCCCGCTGCACACCAACGGTGCGACCCTGAGCATCGGCGGCGACGACGACGACGTCGATGTGCCGCCCTTCATGCGCCGCTGAGGTCTCGATTTGCTTGCCACTGTGCGACAAACCGGCCTCGAAACATAGTGGCCCGACGTCGTTGCAGCCTGACGGGCAGCGGAATCCAGATACTGGGGACGTGAGCGTTCGTATCCGCCGGGTGACCACCACCCGGGCGGGCGGTGTGTCGAAACCGCCGTTCGACACTTTCAACCTCGGCGACCATGTCGATGACGACCCGGCGGCCGTGCGGGCCAACCGGTCGCGGCTGGCCACCGCCATCGGTCTGCCCGCTGACCGGGTGCTCTGGATGAACCAGGTGCACGGCACCCACGTCCAGGTGGTGGACGGAGCGCAGCGCGCCGCCCTGCACGATACCGACGGAATGGTCACGGCGACAACGCGATTGGCCCTGGCCGTGGTGACGGCCGACTGCGTGCCGGTGTTGCTCGCCGACGCGCGGGCCGGTGTCGTCGGCGCGGTGCACGCCGGTCGCGTCGGCGCACAGCACGGGGTGGTGGCCCGCGCGGTCGAGGCGATGCTGGGACTGGGTGCCGATGCCGGCGACATCTCGGCGCTGCTGGGCCCCGCGGTCAGCGGTCGCAACTATGAGGTGCCCGAGGCGATGGCCGCAGAGGTCGAAGCCGCGTTGCCCGGCAGCCGCACCAAGACCGCCGCGGGCACTGCAGGTCTGGATCTTCGCGTCGGCATCGCCGGCCAGCTCCGTGAATTGGGAGTGACGTCCATCGAGGTCGACCCGCGATGCACCGTGGCCGACCCGGCGCTGTTCAGTCATCGGCGCGATGCGCCGACCGGCCGGCTGGCGTCCCTGGTGTGGATGGAATGACCGCGATGACGGTGGACCTCCCCGCCCGGGGAAATCAAAGTGAGCGCCAATCGGAATTGACCCTCGCGTTGGCATCGGTGCGATCGCGGCTCGCGGCGGCCGCGGAGGCAGCCGGCCGCAACGTCGGAGAAATCGAACTGCTGCCGATCACCAAGTTCTTCCCGGCAACCGATGTCGCGATTCTGTCCCGGCTCGGATGCCGGGCCGTGGGCGAGTCGCGCGAGCAGGAAGCCTCCGCGAAGGTGGTCGAGGTCGCGCGGTTGTTGGCTGAGTCCCCGGACGGGGGATCGCGGGACGTGCAGTGGCACATGGTGGGCCAGATCCAGCGCAAGAAAGCCCGTGCGGTGGCTCGCTGGGCGAACACCGCCCACTCGATCGGCAGCCTCCAATTGGTGACCGCGCTGGAGCGGGCGGTGGCCGGCGCCTTGGCTGAGCATCGCCGCAGCAATCCGCTGCGGGTCTACGTTCAGGTCAGTCTCGACGGCGACGTGTCGCGCGGCGGCGTCGACATCGCGGAGCCCGGCGCGCTGGACCGCGTCTGCGAAGAAGTGGAGCGTGCCGAGAGCCTGGAATTGGTCGGTTTGATGGCCGTTCCGCCGCTGGACTGGGAGCCGGAACAGGCCTTTGACCGGCTGCAATCCGAGCATCACCGGGTGCGCGAGGCCTTCCCGAACGCGGTGGGGTTGTCGGCCGGGATGTCCAACGACCTGGAAATCGCCGTCAAACATGGATCGACGTGTGTGCGTGTCGGTACCGCGCTATTGGGTCAACGGCGGTTACGGTCACCGTGAATAGTCACTCGAGTCACACCTTCATCACAAACAACATATATCCCAGGCTAGAAGGGGTCGCACGATGAGCACTCTGCACAAGGTCAAGGCCTACTTCGGTATGGCTCCGATGGAGGATTACGACGACGAGTATTACGACGACCGCACGCCGTCGCGGGGTTATTCACGGCCCCGATTCGAAGACGATTACGGCCGTTACGAAGGGCGCGATCGCGAATACGATGAGCCCCGCCGCGATCCTCGGGTCGAGCTCCGCGGCGAGACCGCCGACTACCCGCCGCCGAGCAGCTACCGCGGCGGTTACCCCGACGAGGCGCGCTTCCAGCCGCGCGAGTTCGACCGGCCCGACATGGCGCGTCCCCGGCTGGGGTCGTGGCTGGGCCGCGGCGCCACGCGCGGTGCGTTGGCGATGGACCCGCGTCGCATGGCGATGATGTTCGAAGACGGGCATCCGCTGTCGAAGATCACCACGCTGCGGCCCAAGGACTACAGCGAGGCCCGCACCATCGGCGAGCGGTTCCGCGACGGCACCCCGGTCATCATGGACCTGGTGTCGATGGATAACGCCGACGCCAAGCGGCTGGTCGACTTCGCCGCCGGCCTGGCCTTCGCGCTGCGCGGCTCGTTCGACAAAGTGGCGACCAAGGTGTTCCTGCTGTCGCCGGCGGACGTCGACGTATCCCCGGAGGAGCGCCGCCGCATCGCCGAAACTGGTTTCTACGCTTACCAATAGCCGAAATTCTGCTGCACAGCCCGGTAGGTCACAGGTTGGCCGAACCGGGCTGAGCGCATGTTGGCCGTCCCTTGAGATGTGTGCGGCGCGGTCGGGTCGGTAGGCTTGCTGTTGCCGCTGCGGTGGCGGCGATGGACATTCCTCTCATCCTCATCGTTAAAGGTCGGGCTCTCGTTGGTGCTGTTCTTTCAGATCCTTGGGTTTGCGCTGTTCACCTTCTGGCTGTTGCTCATCGCGCGGGTCGTCATCGAGTGGATCCGCTCGTTCAGCCGGGACTGGCGGCCCTCCGGTGTCACCGTGGTGATCCTGGAGGTCATCATGTCGATTACCGATCCGCCGGTGAAGTTGCTGCGCCGACTGATCCCACAGATCACCATCGGCGCCGTCCGTTTGGACCTGTCGATCCTCGTGCTATTGCTCGTGGCATTCATCGGCATGCAGTTGGCCTTCAGCGCTGCGGCGTAGCGGCCGCCTGCCACGGACCGAATGTAGCTAGGAGACGGTTCGGCCACGATTCGGCGACAAGTGGGATGCGCGCGATTTTTCTCATCTGAGAAATGTGATTTATTTGCCTTAGAGATTGACATTGCTTCTTATTTATTAGTCCAATCGGCAACCGCCGAGTCTGGTGTGACAGGATGGGCGGCAGTTGCCAGACGGCTACCGCACCGTTTTAGACTCTCCAGAAAAGCTTGACCGTCCAGGAACTTGAGGGGACAAAGAATGCCGCTTACACCTGCCGACGTCCACAATGTGGCGTTCAGTAAGCCGCCCATCGGCAAACGCGGGTACAACGAAGATGAGGTTGACGCCTTCCTCGACCTGGTGGAAAACGAGCTGACCCGGCTGATCGAGGAGAACTCCGACCTGCGTCAGCGCATCGCCGAGTTGGATCAGGAATTGGCCGCCGGTGGAGGTGGCGGCGCTGCCGCGCCGACTGTTGCTCAGCCGATCCCGACGTTCGAGCCCGAGCCCGAGCCGGTCAAGCCCGCACCGGTGGCGGCTCCGGTTGCGGCGCCGTCGGCCAGCAGCAACGAGGAACAGGCCATGAAGGCCGCCCGGGTGCTCAGCCTGGCCCAAGACACTGCTGACCGGTTGACCAGCACCGCCAAGGCCGAATCGGACAAGATGCTGTCCGACGCGCGCGCCAACGCGGACCAGATTCTCAGTGAGGCTCGCCACACCGCCGAGACCACGGTCGCGGAGGCTCGCCAGCGCGCCGACGCGATGCTCGCCGACGCCACGTCGCGGTCGGAGACCCAACTGCGCCAGGCGCAGGAGAAGGCCGACGCCCTGCAGGCTGACGCCGAGCGCAAGCATTCCGAGATCATGGGGACCATCAACCAGCAACGCACCGTGCTGGAAGGCCGCCTCGAGCAGCTGCGGACGTTTGAACGCGAGTACCGGACCCGGCTCAAGACCTACCTGGAATCCCAGCTCGAAGAGCTTGGCCAGCGTGGGTCGGCGGCTCCGGTCGATTCCAGCGCCGATTCGGGCGGGTTCGACCAGTTCAATCGAGGCTAACTAACTCACCGCGGGGGGCCGGATACGCGCGGGGCTGCCCCGCCGGCACTGTCGCCCCTGGTAGGTTTGGCAGTCGCACCGCGCCCGGCCGGAGGATGACCAATGCTGATCATTGCGCTCGTACTAGCCCTGATCGGGCTTGTCGCCCTGGTGTTCGCGGTGGTGACGAGCAACGAGCTGGTGGCGTGGGTGTGTATCGGCGCCAGCGTGCTGGGGGTCATTCTGCTGATCGTCGACGCGGTTCGGGAGCGCCAGCAGCGCGACGCGGGCGCTGCGGATGAGAAGGTCGAGGACGACGACGAAACCCCTCGACGCTGTCGACTATCCCGAAGAGGCCGACACGGCTCAGGACTCAGCAGACTCACCGGGCGAGCCCGCCGAGGAACCGGCGGTCGACGAAAGTTCGAAGAAGTAACGCCCTCTCAGCGCGGCGGTAGGTCGCCGGCACCTGCGGCCAGCAGCGCACGCACCTCGTCGTCCGTGACCTGGTGAAAATCGGCGTAGACCTGCCCGACGGCGTCGAAGTCGACCGGCATCGTTGCACAGACCACGTCATCGGCTTCGGCCGCGAGTTGGCGGCAGGCTGAGCGGGGGCCCACCGGTACCGCGACCACCACCGACTGCGGTCCCGCGGCGCGCACCGCCCGCACCGCGGCCAACATGCTCGCTCCGGTGGCTATGCCGTCGTCGACCAGCACCACCGTCCGGCCACGCGGGTCCACTTCCGGTCGCCCGCCGCGGTATGCGTGTTCGCGCCGGCGCAGTTCCGTCGTTTCGCTCTCGATGACCGAGCGCACCTGATCCTCAGCGATGTGCAGGCTCGACACCAGCTCGTCGTTCATCACCACCCGGCCTCCGCTGGCCAACGCCCCCATCGCCAGTTCGGGCCAGTGCGGAACCCCGAGCTTGCGCACCAGAAACACGTCCAGATCGGCGCCCAGCGCGGTGGCGACCTCCCACGCGACGGGGACGCCGCCGCGGGCCAGACCGAGCACCAGCAGGCCGGGTCTGCCGCGGTAGGACGCCAGCTCGGCCGCCAGCACGCGACCCGCTTCGCGGCGGTCGCGATACTTGCGGGTCGGCATCCGCCGGAGAAAGCCCCTGTATGGGGTCATGTCACACTCCCGACTGCAGGCGTCACCCAGCCTACGACCCTGAGGCCTCGGTGCCGAGGATCGGCATCGACACTGCGATGGAGTCGTCGGTAGTCGACGAAGCTCGCCCTGGGCGCAGACTGAGCTCCATCACGGCAGATTCGGACGCCGGAGCCCGGCCATCAACCAAGAATCGCCTCGTCACAACGGTGTCCGAGGGGGGACTTGAACCCCCACGCCCATTAGTAGGGCACTAGCACCTCAAGCTAGCGCGTCTGCCATTCCGCCACTCGGACCAGGCCAACAGAGTTGGCAGCTAAGGCTATCGGATCGGTTCGCGCCGGCCCAATCGGGCTCGGTGACGCTACGGCACCAGCTGCCTTGGGTCGCAACCATCCCGACGCGTGATAGGAAAGGTGACTGTGACCGGTGCGACGGCGGCTGACCCGAACGACCCAGCGTCGACCCAAGCGACGACGTGGCCGAGACCGTCAGCACGTTGATCCGGTTCGACACCAGTAACACCGGCGAACTCGAAACCACCAAAGGCGAGGCCGAGTGCGCGCGCTGGATCGCCGAGCAACTGGCCGAGGTCGGTTACGAGACCGAATACGTCGAGTCCGGGGCGCCCGGCCGGGGCAACGTGTTCGCCCGCCTCCCCGGCGCGGACCGTGCCCGGGGTGCCTTGATGATCCACGGACACCTCGACGTGGTTCCCGCCGAACCGGCCGACTGGAGCGTGCACCCGTTCTCCGGCGCGATCGAGGACGGCTACGTCTGGGGCCGCGGCGCGGTCGACATGAAGGACATGGTCGGCATGACGCTGGTGCTGGCCCGGCATTTCCGGCGGGCCGGCATCGTGCCGCCGCGGGACCTGGTGTTCGCGTTCGTCGCCGACGAGGAACACGGCGGGAAGTACGGGGCGCAGTGGCTGGTCGACAACCGGCCGGATCTGTTCGACGGCGTCACCGAAGCGATCGGTGAAGTCGGTGGCTTCTCGCTGACGGTGCCGCGCCCCGATGGCGGCGAGCGCCGGCTGTACCTGATCGAGACCGCCGAAAAGGGCATCCAGTGGATGCGGCTGACCGCGCGCGGACGGGCCGGGCACGGGTCGATGGTGCACGACAACAACGCGGTCACCGCCGTCGCCGAAGCCGTGGCCCGGCTCGGTCGTCATCAGTTCCCGCTGGTGTGCACCGACACCGTCGCCCAGTTTCTGGCCGCAGTCAGTGAAGAGACCGGTCTGACGTTCGACGTCGACTCACCCGACCTGGACGGGATGATCGACAAACTGGGTCCGATGGCGCGGATGCTGAAGGCCGTGCTGCACGACACCGCGAACCCGACAATGCTCAAGGCGGGCTACAAGGCCAATGTGGTCCCGGCCACGGCCGAAGCGGTGATCGACTGCCGCGTATTACCCGGTCGCCTGGCGGCGTTCGAGGCCGAGGTGGACGAGCTGCTCGGGCCGGAGGTGAGCCGGGAATGGATCAGGAGCCTGCGCTCCTATGAGACCACGTTCGACGGCGATCTGGTGGACGCAATGAACGCCGCGGTGCTGGCCCTGGACCCGGACGCCCGGACGGTGCCTTACATGCTGTCCGGCGGTACTGACGCAAAAGCGTTCATGCGCTTGGGTATTCGCTGCTTCGGCTTCAGCCCGCTACGGTTGCCGCCGGAACTGGACTTCACGTCGCTGTTCCATGGCGTCGATGAACGGGTACCCATCGACGCGCTGAGGTTCGGCACCCAGGTGCTGGCGCACTTTCTACACCACACTCAAGCTGATGACACGAGAGGACTGACTATGACCGTGCCCAACCCCTACGACGCGCTGCCCGAGCTGCCGTCGTTCACCCTGACCTCTGAGTCGATCACCGACGGACAGCCGCTGTCCAACCCACAGGTCAGCGGGATCATGGGTGCCGGGGGCGAGGACGTCAGTCCGCAGCTGAGCTGGTCGGGCTTCCCTGCCGAGACTCGCAGCTTCGCGGTCACCGTCTACGACCCCGATGCCCCGACGGCATCGGGGTTCTGGCACTGGGCGGTGGCCAACCTGCCCGCAGACGTCACCGAGTTGCCCGCCGGTGCGGGCGACGGCAGCGACCTGCCTGGCGACGCGCTGACGCTGGTCAACGACGCCGGCATGCGCCGCTACATCGGCGCCGCGCCGCCTCCCGGCCACGGCCTGCACCGCTACTACGTCGCCGTGCACGCGCTGAACGTCGACAAACTCGATCTCAGCGAGGACGCCAGCCCGGCATACCTGGGCTTCAACCTGTTCCAGCACGCGATCGCCCGGGCGGTCATCCACGCGACCTACGAGCAGACGTACACAGCGACCGGCCACGTCGCTCCGAATCAGCGCGCCTGCGTGCTTTGGTGCTACCGGGCGGCATGGTGCGCAGCGACGGGCCGTCGCGATGGTGGCAGTTGGCCAACCTCCGGATGGTGTTCGTCGCTCGCGCTCTGCGGCGCCGGCTCGGTTCAGACGTCGTCGTGCGACGGGTGCAATACCGGTTGCGCGGATGGAACAGCCCGCGGCGGGATCCGGTGCGCGACGCCGGCGAAGTGCTGCGCAGCTGCCGACGCCGGTGGGAACCGGAAAAGCTTGTGCTGGTTGGACATTCGATGGGTGGACGGGTGGCGGCGCAGTTGGCGGCCCAGGGTGACATCGGGGCCGTGGTGGCGCTGGCGCCGTGGTGGGCCGGCGAGAAGGGCGAACTGATCCCGGTCGGCACCCGGCTGTTGGTCGTGCACGGCACCGCGGACCCGCGGACCGACCCGCGCGATTCCCTGCCTGCAAACCGAGCGGGCCAGCCGGCGCGGACTGGACGCTCAGTGGGTCGGCATCGAGGGTGCCGGACATTACATGGTTCGCCATTGGCGCGAATGGCACCGCCGCACCGCCGATTTCGTCGCTGAATATCTCGCGGCCGGGTGACGCGAAACCGGGAAGCAGGGATCAGCCCTATGGCGACGGTTGCTGCGGACCGCCGACACTGGCTGCGCATCAGGCCGTCACGAGCTGACCGTGTCTCGCAACCCGGCCGGGTGACTAACCCGGCGGTTTTCTCGGTCGGTCACAGCCGACCCGACGGCCTCGCTCAGCGATGCGAACCCGCCGTCGTGCAACCGGCAGGCGATGCCGTCGTGAATCTCCTTGGCCCACAAGCCACCGCCGTAGATGAAGCCGGTGTAGCCCTGCAGCAGCGAGGCACCCGCGGTGATGCGCTCCCACGCGTCGTCGGCGGTCTCGATGCCGCCCACGCTGATCAGCACCAGTCGATCGCCGACCCGGTCATAGAGCCGGCGCAGAATCTGCACGGCACGGCGGGCGACCGGCGGCCCGGAGATGCCGCCGGCGCCCAGCGCTTCCACACCCGGAGTGCGCAACCCGTCGCGCGAGACCGTGGTATTGGTGGCCACGATGCCGGCCAGACCCAGCTCGACGGCCAGGTCAGCGATGTCGTCGACGTCGGAATCGGACAGATCGGGGGCGATCTTGACCAGCACCGGGGTGGTGGACGCTTCGGCCAGAACAGCGGACAGGATCGGGCCCAGCGACTCGACAGCCTGCAGATCGCGCAGTCCCGGTGTGTTCGGCGAGCTGACGTTCACCACCAGATACGCCGCCAGTGGGGCCAAAAGCCTTGCACTCCAACGGTAATCATCGACAGCTTCTTCGGTCCGGGTCTTCTTGGTCTTGCCGATATTGACGCCGAGCGGGACGTCCGGGACGTGTTGCGCGAGCCGTGCCGCCAGGGCGCCTGCGCCGTGATTGTTGAAGCCCATGCGGTTGAGTAGCGCCCGGTCCTCGGGCAGCCGGAACAACCGCGGCGCCGGGTTCCCCGGCTGGGCGTAAGCGGTGACGGTGCCGATCTCGGCGTACCCGAAACCCATTGCACCCCATACGGACAGCCCCGTCCCGTCCTTGTCGAACCCGGCGGCCAGCCCGAGCGGCCCCGGGAACTGCACCCCGAATACCGTGCTGGCCAGCACCGGGTCGGTCGGCCCCAGCCAACGGCCCATCCGCCGACGCACCGGCGCCGCCGCGGTGGCGCCGCGCAGTCCAGCGAAGACCAGGGTATGGACGCGCTCAGCCGAGACTTGGAACAGCAGGCTGCGCAGTAGCCCGTACATCCGGTGCGGTGCGTGGTCGCGCCAACGTCACGAATCCGGCTGTTCGGAAGCACGAGTCTTTTTGCGCCGCAATAACACTCGCCTACTCCCGTCGGTATAGAGCCGTACCCTGGTCAACTCCCAGCCGCGGTACTCGGCCTCGATGGACAGGCGGGTGGACGCACTGAGCCGGGTCACGTCCGGCGGCAGGCGCAACGGCGCCCACTCGTACTCGTCGGACATGTCGGCGTCCCAGCCCGCGGGCAGCCGGCTCCACCGCGGCGTGGGCCCCGGGTTCACGGCCTGCGCCCTGCATGCTCGATGATCTGCACCCCGGCGCCCGACCCCGACACCACATACAAGGTGTCCGACGCCTCGTCGAAGGCCAGCGAGTTCGGTTGCTGCACGGTTGGGTAACGCACCTTTTCCACGGGTATTCCGGTGCTCAGATCGTAACCAATGACGGTGTTGGCCGCCGTCTGGGACACCCAGGCCAGTTCGCGGGACCCGGCCAGGCCGTAGGGGGCCTGCCGTACCGGGAATGCCTGGCGCAGGATCAGCGGGCCGACCCCGTAGACCAGCAGCTGGCCGCCGCGAGTGTCGGCGACGAGCACCCGGCCCTGCGGGTCGGCGGCCAGCGTGGTGGCTCCTTCGCCGGCCCGCAGCGACTGCTCGGCGCGACCGTCTGCGCCGATCGCCGTCACCGAAGTCTGGCCGCGATCCAGCACCACTATCGTGTTTCCCTGTGCGGCAAGGCCATCCACGCGCGCGAAGATTTTATTGTGGTTGGCCACCGCGCCGTCGGCGGCCAGGGTGTACACCGCACCGTCGGCGCTGCCCAGCACCAACCTGCCGTCGGCGCGACGCGCGATGGCGGTGAACTCGTGACCGCCCGCGACCGTCGCCATGACGCTTTGGCCGGTGGCCAGATTCACCGTCACGTAGCCGTCGCGCGCCGCCAGGTAGACCGTGCCCTGCCCGTCGCCGGTCAGGGCTGCCGCAGGCCCTGGCAGGGTGATCATGCGCGGAGCGCCCTGCGCGCCGAGCACGGCGATGCTGGCAGGTGCCGCGGCGTCGTCGGCGGGGGACAGGACCGCCAACTGCCGGGATCCGGCGTCGAACCACGCTCCTTGTGCGCGGCCACCCAACGGTTGCACCACACCCGCCGGGTTCTGGGCGGGGGGAGAGGCGGCCGGCTGGGCGGCGTCAATGGTCGGAGGAGTGGAATTGAGTGTGTTCGACGAACATCCCGAAGCGGGCACAACCAAAATCAGCAAAACCAGAAAAATATTAAAGCGCTGATGAAGGCGATTCCCCCGCGCTGATAGCAACCCAAGTCTCCCGTATTTCACGATGCACATCAAATTCTAAGGAACGTTATCGCGCTCAATCGCCCTGTTTGCCGCTTAAACCGGCACGTCGAGGGTAGTCTCACCGCATGACCGTCACCGCTGACCGGCATACCGCAGGCCAAGAGTTTGCTGTTGAAGACTTGACGCCAGGCATTTTCGCCAGTGGTTATGGACAAGTCGGAGATGGGCGCAGTTTTTCCTTTCACATCGAACACCGGTCACTCGTCGTCGAAATTTACCGGCCGCGTCTGGTAGTGCCGGTTCCGCAGGCAGAAGATGTCGTCGCACGCGCCGTTCGCAGCGTTCTCGACATCGACCTCACCGATGAGCGCAGCTTAGCCGCTGCTGTGCGTGACGCGGTGGCTCGCGCGGTACCCGTCTCGCGTTAGCGCGAGCGCTGCCCAACCGCGTCCGGCCGCCGCACCGGGTACGGTCGTCGTCGTGTCTGCGGTTGCGCCGATGTCCTGGGGGCAAGTCATCGTGTTGTCCGTGGTGCAGGGTCTGACCGAGTTTCTGCCGGTTTCCTCCTCCGGACACCTGAACATCGTGTCGCGGGTCTTCTTCAGCGCCGACGCCGGCGCGTCGTTCACCGCGGTGAGCCAGCTGGGCACCGAGGCCGCGGTTCTGGTCTACTTCGCGCGCGACATCGCGCGCATCCTGCGCGCCTGGTTCAACGGTTTGTTCGTGAAGTCGCACCGCAACGCCGACTACCGGCTCGGCTGGTACGTCATCATCGGCACCATCCCGATCTGTGTGCTGGGGCTGCTCTTCAAAGAGGTGATCCGTTCCGAGGTGCGCAACCTCTGGGTGGTGGCCACTGCGATGGTGGCGTTTTCGGCGGTGATCGCGCTCGCCGAGTACGTCGGACGTCGCAACCGCGACATCGAGCACTTGAACTGGCGCGATGCCGCGGTCGTCGGTACCGCCCAGTGCCTGGCGCTGGTACCCGGGGTTTCGCGCTCGGGCTCGACGATCAGCGCCGGGCTGTTCCTCGGGTTGGAACGCGAACTGGCCGCCCGCTTCGGCTTCCTGCTGGCCATCCCAGCGGTGTTCGCCTCGGGGTTGTTCTCCCTGCCCGACGCCTTCAAACCCGTCACCGAAGGAATGAGCGCCACCGGCCCGCAACTGCTGGTATCCATCCTGATCGCATTCGTCATCGGCTTGGCGGCGGTGACGTGGTTCCTGCGCTTTCTGGTGCGCCACAACATGTTCTGGTTCGTCGGATACCGCGTGATCGCGGGTAGCGTGGTCCTGATCCTGCTGGCGACCGGGACGGTCGCCGCGACATGACCGTCCTGCTGCTGCGTCACGGCCGGTCCACGTCCAACACCGCGGGCGTGTTGGCCGGCCGGTCGGAGGGCGTCGACCTCGATGACAAGGGCCGCGAGCAGGCCGCCGGGCTGATCGATCGGATCGGTGACCTGCCCATCCGGGCGGTGGTGTCCTCGCCGCTGTTGCGCTGCCGTCGCACCGTCGAACCGCTGGCGCAGGCGCTGTGCATCGAGCCGGTGATCGAGGATTCGCTCGCCGAAGTCGACTATGGCGAATGGACCGGCCGCAAGCTCAGCGAGTTGGTCAACGAGCCACTGTGGCGGGTGGTCCAGGCCCACCCCAGCGCCGCGGTGTTTCCCGGCGGTGAGGGCCTGGCGCAGGTGCAGGCGCGCGCTGTGGCGGTGGTTCGCGAGCACGACCGGCGGCTGAGTGAGGAGTACGGCGGTGATGTGCTGTGGGTGGCCTGCACCCACGGCGACGTCATCAAGTCGCTGATCGCCGACGCGTACGGCATGCACCTGGACAGCTTCCAGCGCGTCAACGCCGACCCCGCATCGGTGAGCGTGATCCGTTACACCCCGCTGCGGCCGTTTGTGCTGCATGTCAACCACACCGGGGCGCGGCTTTCAGCGGGGCTGCGTGCCGCCCCCGCGCCTCAGCAGCACGAAGCGAAGGAGCAGCCCACGGGGGAGTCCCCCGACGGCGAGGGGCCCGCCGGCGACGCTGTGGTTGGCGGCTCCGCCGACTAACGGCCCGGGTAAGTGGCCGCCAGCGTGCGCTCCGGCACCGCGACACGCCGCAAATCGTGTACATCTGCGCGCCCTCGCGGCCGAACCGTCGTCCGCGCGGGCGTACGAGGCGCACGGCGCCGGGTCTGCACGGTATTTTGGAAATGCCATGGCCCGCGCAATCCACGTATTCCGTACACCCGACCGCTTCGTGGCCGGGACCGTCGGGCAGCCCGGAAACCGCACGTTCTACATCCAAGCGGTGCACGACGCCCGAGTCGTCTCGGTCGTGTTGGAGAAGCAGCAGGTCGCGGTCCTCGCCGAGCGCATCGGCGCGCTGCTGCTCGAAGTCAACCGCCGATTCGGCACCCCGGTACCCCCGGAGCCCACCGAGGTCGACGACCTCAGCCCGCTGATCATGCCGGTCGACGCCGAATTTCGGGTCGGGACGATGGGCCTCGGCTGGGATTCCGAGGCACAGACCGTGGTCGTGGAACTGCTGGCCGTCACCGACGCGGAGTTCGACGCCTCCGTGGTGCTCGACGACACCGACGAGGGGCCCGACGCGGTGCGGGTGTTCCTGACCCCGGAGTCGGCGCGGCAATTCGCCACCCGGTCCAACCGCGTCATCTCGGCCGGCCGCCCGCCGTGCCCGTTGTGCGAGGAACCACTCGACCCTGAGGGACACATCTGCGCACGCACCAACGGCTATCGGCGCGAGGCGCTCTTCGGGTCTAGCGATGACGCCGAGGAATGACCAACGTGAGGCGCTGCGCGACGGCGAGCTGACTGTCCTGGGACGGATCCGTTCGGCAAGCAACGCCACCTTCCTGTGTGAGGCATCGCTCGGTTCCCAAAGCGTGCACTGTGTGTACAAGCCGGTCTCCGGTGAGCAGCCGTTGTGGGACTTTCCCGATGGGACGCTGGCCGGCCGCGAACTGGCGTCCTATCTGGTGTCGACGCAGCTGGACTGGAATCTCGTGCCGTACACCATCATTCGCGATGGTCCAGCGGGCCCGGGCATGCTGCAGCTGTGGGTGCAGCAACCCGGTGATGCCGCCGACTCCGATCCGCGGCCCGGTCCCGACCTGGTCGATCTGTTCCCCACCGGCAAGCCCCAGCCCGGCTACCTGCCGGTGCTGCGCGCCTACGACTACGCCGGCGACGAGGTGGTCCTGATGCACGCCGACGACAATCGGCTGCGCCGCATGGCGGTGTTCGACATCCTGGTCAACAACGCCGACCGCAAGGGCGGCCACATCCTCTACGGCCTCGACGGCAACGTCTACGGGGTCGACCACGGGGTGAGCCTGCACGTCCAGGACAAGTTGCGCACCGTGCTGTGGGGGTGGGCCGGCAAGCCGATCGACGACTCCACCATGGATTCGGTCGCCGCGCTGGCCGATGCGCTGCGCGGTCCGCTGGCCACCGAACTCAGGGGGCACATCACCAGCGCCGAAATCGCGGCGCTGATCCATCGCACGCAGGCGCTGCTGAACGACCCGGTGATGCCGGGACCCAACCGCCACCGCCCCATTCCCTGGCCGGCGTTCTGAGCGGGTGCACCGCGTCGGCGATACTGGGGCGGTGAACCCGGCCGCAGGTGACATGACGGATGCCGCATTGGCCGCCGATCTCGCCGCCGACGCCGGGGAGTTGTTGCTCGCGGTGCGCGACGAGATCGGGTTCGACTATCCCTGGGAGCTCGGCGACGCCGGTGACCGGCGGGCAAACTCGCTGATCCTGCGCCGACTGCGGGCGGAGCGGCCCGGTGACGCGGTGCTGAGCGAGGAAGCTCACGACGATCTGATGCGCTTGAAATCCGATCGGGTGTGGATCGTCGACCCGCTCGACGGCACCCGCGAATTCTCCACCCCCGGCCGTGACGATTGGGCGGTGCACATCGCGCTGTGGCAGCGTCCGATCGAAGGTTCGAACGGCCGCCTGCAAATCACCGACGCGGCGGTGTCGCTGCCGGCCCGCGGCAACATCGTGTACCGCAGCGACACGGTCACCTCCCTGGTGGATCAGGCCGCACCCGTCGGTATTCCCGACGTCATCCGAATCGCCGTCAGCGCCACCCGGCCGCCGGCGATCCTTTATCGCATGCGGCAGATTCTGGACATCGAACTGGTGCGCATCGGCTCGGCAGGCGCCAAGGCCATGGCGATCATCGACGGGGTCGCCGACGCCTACGTGCACGCCGGTGGACAGTGGGAATGGGATTCGGCCGCGCCGGCCGGAGTGGTGGCCGCCGCCGGGATGCACGTGTCGCGCCTGGACGGATCGCCCATGATGTACAACCAGCTGGACCCATATCTACCCGACTTCGTGATGTGCCGGGCCGAGCTGGCGCCGATCCTGCTGGACGCCATCCGGCAGTCGTGGTGGTGAAGTGCGCGGTCATCAGCCTGTGCGCTTGTCGCGTCCCGTGTGCGCTCACGGCGGAAGGGGCCAATCGCCGGCATGGACGCACATCGAAGGCCGTAGGCGCACACCCGCTGCGCGGGCCGCATCGTCACCGGCTTCAAGCGCCGTAGCCCTACTCGCTTAAAGTCGACGCATGCGGTCGTGGTCTTCTCCGCCGGTCCCGGCGTTACCCGGACGCGGCCCCGAATTGCGGCTGTATGACACCGCCGACCGGCAGATCCGCCCCGTCACCCCCGGTAGCAAGGCGACCATGTACGTCTGCGGCATCACGCCGTATGACGCAACGCATCTCGGCCACGCCGCCACCTACCTGACGTTCGATCTGATCCACCGCCTGTGGCTGGACCTCGGCCACGACGTTCAGTACGTGCAGAACGTCACCGATGTCGACGATCCGCTGTTCGAGCGGGCGGCTCGCGACGGTGTCGATTGGCGTGATCTCGCCGACCAAGAGGTCGCGCTGTTCCGCAAGGACATGACGGCGCTACGGGTGCTGGCGCCGCACGAGTACGTCGGGGCCACCGAGGCCGTCCCCGAGATGGTTGAGCTCGTGGAAAAGATGGTCGCCTCGGGGGCGGCGTACGTACTCGACGGCGAATACCAGGACGTCTATTACCGGGCCGACGCCACGCTGCAATTCGGGTACGAATCGGGCTACGACCGCCAAACCATGCTGGACCTTTTCGAACAGCGCGGCGGCGATCCGCGCCGGCCGGGCAAGACCGACGAACTTGACGCGCTGCTCTGGCGCGTCAACCGGCCCGGCGAGCCCAGTTGGCCGTCTCCGTTCGGACCCGGCCGACCCGGCTGGCACGTCGAATGCGCCGCCATCGCGCTCAGCCGGATCGGCAGCGAACTCGACATTCAAGGCGGCGGCAGCGACCTGATCTTCCCGCATCACGAGTTCACCGCCGCACACGCCGAATGTGTCAGCGGTGAACGTAGATTCGCCCGCCACTACGTGCACGCCGGGATGATCGGCTGGGACGGGCACAAGATGTCCAAGAGCCGGGGCAACCTTGTTCTGGTTTCGCAGCTGCGCGCCCAGGGCGTCGACCCGTCTGCGGTCCGGCTCGGTCTGCTCGCCGGGCATTACCGTGCCGACCGCTCTTGGAGCCAGCAAGTGCTCGACGAGGCGCACACCCGCCTGAACCGCTGGCGTACCGCGACCTCGCTGCCTGCCGCCCCGGACGCCGCCGATGTCCTGGCCCGGATCCGCCGCTATCTGGCCGACGATCTCGACACACCGAAAGCGATTGCCGCACTTGATGGTTGGACGACGGATGCGCTGGAATACGGTGGCCACGACGAGGCGGCGCCTACGTTGGTGGCGACGGCGGTCGACGCACTGCTGGGGGTCGGCCTGTAGGGCTGCGGTGGTACGTTTCGCACATGACATCGGTGCAGGACAAGGTCATCTTCATCACGGGCGCAGGCCGCGGTATCGGGGCAGAGGTTGCCCGTCGGTTGCATAACAAGGGCGCCAAGCTCGTGTTGACCGACCTGGGCGAAGCCGAGCTCGCCTCGATCGCCGCCGAACTGGGCGGTGACGGCCGGGTGCTGACCGTCGTCGCCGACGTGCGTGACCTCGCGGCCATGCAGGCCGCCGCCGACCAGGCGGTGCAGAAATTCGGCGGCATCGACGTGGTGGTGGCCAACGCCGGCATCGCCAGCTACGGCTCCGTGCTCACCGTCGATCCCGAGGCGGCCAAGCGGGTGATCGACGTCAACTTGATGGGCGTCTTCTACACCGTGCGCGCCACGCTGCCGTCGATCATCGACCGCCGCGGCTACGTCCTGGTCGTGTCGTCGCTGGCCGCCTTCGCGGCCGCTCCGGGGATGGTGCCTTACGACATGTCCAAGGCCGGCAACGAACATCTGGCCCACGCGCTGCGGTTGGAGGTGGCGCATCTGGGAGTCAGCGTCGGGTCGGCCCACATGTCCTGGATCGACACAGCCCTGGTCCGCGACACCAAAGGCGACCTGCCGGCATTCACTGAGCTGCTGTCCAAGCTGCCTTCGCCGCTGAACAGGACCACCTCGGTCAACAAATGCGCGGCGGCGTTCGTCAAGGGCATCGAGGGCCGCAAGACCCGGGTGTACTGCCCCAGTTGGGTGGCGGCGATGCGCTGGCTCAAGCCGGTGTTGTCGACCAGGCTCGGTGAGGCCCAAGTTCTCAAGACCGCGGCCGAAGTGATGCCCAAGATGGACGCCCAGGTCGCCGCGCTCGGCCGCTCCACCAGCGCATATACCCAGGAGTTGGAGAAGTCGTAGCCCCTCCGCAGGAACAGGTCACGCCGTGAAAGTAGTCATTTGCGGCGCGGGAATCGCCGGGCTGGCCATGGCCGAACGGATGTCGGCGCTGGGCGCCGAGGTGGTACTGCTCGAACGCGCATCCGGTCCGCAGCGCCCACGGCTACCTGGTCGACTTCTCCGGCGCTGGGCTACGACGCGGCCGAGGCGATCGGGGTCTTGCCCGCGATCCAGGATGCCGCCTACCGACCGGCGAAGCCGGCCTGGTCGATGACAGGGTCGCCGCCGCGCCGACGGTGCCGTACGGACAGATCGACCAGGCGCTGGACGGTCGACTGTGCAGCGTGATGCGCCCGGACCTGGAAAAGGTCGTTGCGGGACAACCTGCCCAACAACGTCGAGCCTGCGGTTCGGCGCGGCGGTGTCCGCGGTCAGTGACCACGACGACGGCGTGACGGTGACGCTGGACGACGGGGGAAGCTGGACGGCCGATCTGCTGGTCGGCGCCGACGGGATCCACTCGACCGTGCGCGCACTGGTGTTCGGCGCCGAAGTCGCAGTATCTGCGCTACCTCGGATTCCACACCGCCGCTTTCGTATTCGACGCTTCCGCCATCGCCGCGAGGCGGCCGGGGACGAGTCGTCCTTACCGACACCATCGACCGGCAGATCGGACTTCTACGCGTTGCGCGACGGCAAGGTGGCCGTGTTCGCGGTGCACCGCACGACCGATCGGGAGCTCCCGGAGGACACCCGGGCGGCGATCCAGGACGAGCTACGCGGACATGGGCTGGCTGGTGCCCGAGGCGCTGCAGCGGTGCCCGCCGCCGGAAGAGATCTACTACGACCAGGTCGCCCAGATCGTCATGCCGCGGTGGAGTAGGAACCGGGTGGTGCTGATCGGCGACGCCTGCTCGGCGGTCTCGCTGCTGGCTGGTCAGGGTGCCTCACTGGCCGTCGGCGCCGCGTATGTGCTGGCCGAGCAGCTGCGCCGGACGTCGTCGGTAGAGCGGGCGCTGGACTTTTACGAGCAGCTGTGGCGCCCGGAGGTCGAGGAGAAGCAGAAAGCGGGCCGGGCAGCAGGCAACAGATTCCTGCCCTCGTCGCCGTTTCGGCTGTGGACACGCCGCACCGCGCTGCGGCTGGCATGGCTACCGTCTGTCAACCGGCGGATCACCGCGACGTTGGTCGGCCCACCCTCGCCGGTGATCGCCATGCTGCGCGCCGGCTCAGAGTCCGACGAACGCGGCGAAAGCCCAGTGGAGTAGCTGGCGGTGGAGTAACTCTTGCCGCGAGCGTCCGCAAAATGCCGCCCACGCCGGTGTGTCGTTGGCAAAACGCGGACGCTCGCCGACACGGGCGGGCTGGCCGACAGCCAGGTTAAAGTCCGAATCCCGGGCGGCGGCGACGCAGATAACGCTCGAACTCGGCGGCCAGCGCGTCACCGTCGATCTTTCCCAGCGCCTCGTTGACGTCGACCTCGGCGTCGCCGTGCTGCTCGAGTGACTGCACGTACTCGGCGAGCTCCTCGTCGTCGGCGGTCATCTCGGTGATCGCCTGCTCCCACTCCTCGGCCTGGGCCGGCAGGTCGCCCAGCGGCACCTCGATGTCGAGCACGTCCTCGACGCGCCGCAGCAGCGCTACGGTGGCCTTCGGGTTGGGCGGGTGCGAGACGTAGTGCGGAACCGCCGCCCAGAACGTCACCGCGGGGATACCGGCGGCCACGCACGCGTACTGGAATACCCCGGCGATGCCGGTCGGGCCCTCGTAGCGGGTTTCCTCCAGACCGAACAGCTTGCCGAGTCGGGGGAGTAGGCCGCACCCGGAGACCGGCACCGGCCGGGTGTGCGGCGTGTCGGCGAGCAGCGCGCCGAGGATGACCACGGTGTCGACATTGAGCTTGTCGGTGATGGCCAGCAGCTCAGCGCAGAAGGTGCGCCAGCGCATATTGGGCTCGACCCCGTGCATCAACACGATGTCGCGGTCGCTGTCGGGCGGGCGGCAGTGCGAGATCCGCATCGCCGGCCACACCAGCTCCCGGGTGACGCCGTCGACCTGACGGATGACCGGACGATTGACCTGGTAGTCGTAGTAGGCCTCGTCGTCGATCTCGACGATCGGCATCGGCATCCCAGATCGCGTCCAGGTGTTCGACCGCGTCACTGGCTGCGTCGCCGGCGTCGTTCCAGCCTTCAAATGCCGCGACCACGACGGTGTTGTGCAGCTCGGGCAGCTCTGTCGTCTCCCGAGCCGCCACTGCCATCCGGCAAAGTCACCCAGTCAGCCTACGGCGTGTCGGTCGGCCGCTGATGTGGGCGCTGCGGTGTGCTCTTCGCGGCGCGCCAGGGTTACTTCGGCGAGGTTGCCAACAGGGTCGTGATGTGGGCATCAACCGCGACCTTGGTGGCAATGTCGATGAGTGTTTCAACGGGCGCCATCACCTGCCAGGGAGCTGTCAACATTTGTTGAATGCCGACTATTCTTGTCGTGTGACTGCGTCGAGACGAAATACGTTCGGCTGCAATCTGGTTAACCTTGATAACTACGACATGCCGACAAGAATTGCCGACAAGATCCGCGAACTGGCGCTCAAGGGCACCGCGATCGCCAAGCGGGTCGGGTCGAGCTGGGCGTCCAGACGTCGGGTGACGACGTAGACTTTTCTGGTCGAGAGGCGTTGCAACGGTTCCGGGTCCCTGCCGGTATCCGCCACGCTCGGCAGAGTCAAGGACGCCTTCCGCTACGGAAGGAGTGCACGTGAACGCCGTTCGAGTCAAAACTTTGCGCCGAACATCCGCCCCGACTGCACCGACGAACTGACGGCTGCTCTGCGCCAGCGGATCATGGTGATCGACGGCGCGATGGGCACGGCGATCCAGCGGGACCGGCCGGACGAGGCCGGCTACCGCGGCGAGCGGTTCACGGACTGGCCGACCGCTCTTCAGGGCAACAACGACCTGCTCACCCTGACGCAGCCGCAGATCATCGAGGGGATCCACCGCGAGTACCTCGAGGCGGGCGCCGACATCCTGGAGACCAACACGTTCAACGCGAACGCGGTCTCGCTCTCCGACTACGGCATGGCAGGAGCTGAGCTACGAGCTGAACTACGCCGGCGCTGCCCTGGCCCGCGAGGCCTGCGACGAGTTCAGCACCCCGGAGAAGCCCCGCTACGTCGCCGGCGCGCTCGGGCCGACGACGCGGACCGCGTCGATCTCGCCGGACGTCAACGACCCCGGAGCCCGCAACGTCTCCTACGACCAGCTGGTCGCCGCCTACCTCGAAGCGGCCAACGGCCTGGTCGACGGCGGTGCCGACCTCCTCATCATCGAGACGATCTTCGACACGCTGAACGCCAAGGCGGCGGTGTTCGCCGTCGAGACGCTGTTCGAGGAGCGCGGACGCCGCTGGCCGGTGATCATCTCGGGCACCATCACCGATGCCTCCGGGCGGACGTTGTCCGGTCAGGTCACCGAGGCGTTCTGGAACTCGATCAGGCACGCGAAGCCGATCGCGGTCGGCCTCAACTGCGCCCTGGGCGCGCCGGAGATGCGGCCCTACATCGCCGAGATGTCGCGGATCGCGGACACCTTCGTCTCCTGCTACCCGAACGCCGGCCTGCCCAACGCCTTCGGCGAGTACGACGAGTCCCCGGAGCGTCAGGCCGGCTACATCGCCGAGTTCGCCGAGGCCGGCCTGGTCAACCTGGTCGGTGGTTGCTGCGGAACGGCGCCGCCGCACATCGCCGAGATCGCCAAGGTCGTCGAGGGCAAGCCGCCGCGCGAGCTGCCGGAGATCGAGGTGGCCACCCGGCTCTCGGGCCTGGAGCCGCTCAACATCACCGACGACTCCCTGTTCGTCAACATCGGTGAGCGCACCAACATCACCGGCTCCGCCCGGTTCCGCAACCTGATCAAGGCCGAGGACTACGACACCGCGCTGTCGGTCGCCCTGCAGCAGGTCGAGGTCGGTGCGCAGGTCATCGACATCAACATGGACGAGGGCATGATCGACGGCGTCGCCGCGATGGACCGGTTCACCAAGCTGATCGCCGCCGAGCCGGACATCAGCCGCGTCCCGGTGATGATCGACTCCTCCAAGTGGGAGGTCATCGAGGCGGGCCTGAAGAACGTGCAGGGCAAGCCGATCGTCAACTCGATCTCCATGAAGGAGGGCGAGGAGAAGTTCATCCGCGAGGCACGGCTGTGCCGCAAGTACGGCGCCGCCGTCGTCGTGATGGCCTTCGACGAGCAGGGCCAGGCCGACAACCTGGAGCGCCGCAAGGAGATCTGCGGGCGCGCCTACCGGATCCTGACCGAAGAGGTCGGCTTCCCGGCCGAGGACATCATCTTCGACCCGAACTGCTTCGCGCTGGCGACCGGTATCGAGGAGCACGCGACCTACGGCATCGACTTCATCGAGGCCTGCGCCTGGATCAAGGAGAACCTTCCCGGGGTGCACATCTCCGGCGGCATCTCGAACGTGTCGTTCTCGTTCCGGGGCAACAACCCCGTCCGCGAGGCGATCCACGCGGTGTTCCTGTTCCACGCCATCAAGGCCGGCCTGGACATGGGCATCGTCAACGCCGGTGCGCTGGTGCCCTACGACTCGATCGACCCCGAGCTGCGGGACCGGATCGAGGACGTCGTCCTGAACCGTCGCGAGGATGCGGCCGAGCGGCTGCTGGAGATCGCCGAGCGGTTCAACAGCGCGGACAAGGCCGACGGACCCGGCGGCAGCCGAGTGGCGCAGCCTGCCGGTCCGCGAGCGGATCACGCACGCCCTGGTCAAGGGCATCGACGCCCACGTCGACGCCGACACCGAGGAATTGCGCGCCGAGATCGCCGCCGCGGGCGGTCGCCCGATCGAGGTGATCGAGGGCCCGCTGATGGACGGCATGAACGTCGTCGGTGACCTCTTCGGCGCGGGCAAGATGTTCCTGCCCCAGGTCGTGAAGTCGGCCCGGGTGATGAAGAAGGCCGTCGCGTACCTGCTGCCGTTCATCGAGGCGGAGAAGGAAGAGTCCGGCGCACTGCCAGCGGGCAAGGACACCAACGGCACGATCATGATGGCGACCGTCAAGGGCGACGTCCACGACATCGGCAAGAACATCGTCGGGGTCGTCCTGCAGTGCAACAACTACGAAGTCATCGACCTCGGCGTGATGGTGCCTGCCCAGAAGATCCTGGACGCGGCCAAGGAGCACGACGCCGACATCATCGGGCTGTCCGGCCTGATCACCCCGTCCCTGGACGAGATGGTCAACTTCGCCGTCGAGATGGAGCGCCAGGGGCTGGAGATCCCGCTGCTGATCGGTGGCGCGACCACCTCGCGCGCCCACACCGCGGTCAAGGTGGCGCCGCGTCGCAGCGGCCCGGTGGTCTGGGTCAAGGACGCCTCCCGCTCGGTGCCGGTCGCCGCTGCGCTGCTCGACGACAAGCAGCGGCCGGCCCTGCTGGAGGCCACCGAGACCGACTACGCCTCGCTGCGCGAACGGCACGCCCAGAAGAACGAGCGGCCGATGCTGACGCTGGAGAAGGCGCGCGCGAACCGGACGCCGATCGAGTGGGACGGCTACACGCCGCCGGTGCCCGCCCAGGGCCTCGGCGTGCGGGAGTTTCTCGACTACGACCTCGCCGAGCTGCGCGAGTACATCGACTGGCAGCCGTTCTTCAACGCCTGGGAGATGAAGGGCAGGTTCCCCGACATCCTCAACAACCCGGCCTCGGGCGAGACGGCCCGCAAGCTCTACGACGACGCCCAGGAGATGCTCGACACCCTGATCAAGGAGAAGTGGCTGACGGCCAACGGGGTGATCGGGTTCTTCCCGGCGAACGCGGTCGGCGACGACATCGAGGTCTACACCGACGAGACCCGCACCGAGGTGCTGACCACGCTGCACAACCTGCGCCAGCAGGGCGAGCACCGGGCCGGCATCCCGAACCGGTCCCTGGGCGACTACATCGCGCCCAAGGAAACCGGTCTGGCCGACTACATCGGCGCGTTCGCCGTCACCGCGGGGCTCGGCAGCCAGGACAAGATCGCGGAGTTCAAGGCAGCCCACGACGACTACAACGCGATCCTGCTGGAGTCGCTCGCCGACCGGCTGGCCGAGGCGTTCGCCGAACGGATGCACCAGCGGGTCCGCAAGGAGTTCTGGGGATACCAGCCCGACGAGCAGCTGGACAACGAGGCTCTCATCGGTGAGAAGTACGTCGGCATCCGCCCTGCCCCCGGCTACCCGGCCTGCCCGGAGCACACCGAGAAGGCGACGCTCTGGGAGTTGATGGACGTCAAGGAGCGGACCGGCATCGAGCTGACCGAGTCGATGGCGATGTGGCCCGGTGCCGCCGTCAGCGGCTGGTACTTCTCGCACCCGCAGTCGCAGTACTTCGTGGTCGGCCGGATCGCCCAGGACCAGGTCGCCGACTACGCGAAGCGCAAGGGCTGGACCCTGAAGGAAGCCGAGCGCTGGCTCGCCCCCAACCTCGGCTACAACCCGGAGGACTGAGCC
>CAVSDU010000011.1:0-57539 GCA_963726875.1 uncultured Actinomycetota bacterium
CTTTGCCGAAAGGCGTTGGTGCTCAATGCAACCAGCAGCGCAGTACAACAGCCGACAAACGCCTGCTGCCGTTCACCCAGTACCTGAGAGGTGCCACGCTGGGCGGCATTGGTGAACGCTCACACCGAGACGCACTTGCGCCGCAGCTCCGATATGAAGCAGCCACTAGTACAACAATGATGTGCCTTAGCTGCCCACAGCACCACCGCGCCCGAGGGGTCGCCGTACTCGGCGAAGCCAAGTCGGCGACCGTTAGGCAGGTTGAAAAGGCCCTCCTCGCAAGGCTTTTCGACCCGTCCTACGCGGAAGGGATGTCGCAGAGGTTGGTCAGCTTGTCTTCGAAAAGAGTAGGTGATTTCAAAAAGCGGTTCTTGGCGGCCGGCTCGTGGAGCCGCATCCGCATCAGGTGAGCGTTTCAGAGTCCTCGGTGTGCTCTGATTCTTCGCCATGTTTGTCCCGCAACGGCTCGGTCAGCAGTGCGCCCAAGCGAACGAGACCGTGGCCGGCGGCCGCGAGTACATGGTTCGTGGTGGTTGTGACCGCTTCGATGGTGGCGACGGCGGCATCGAGCACGCTCGGAATGTGGAAGTCCTCCCAGGCCTCGACCTGGTGGTGGCGGGCCTTCGCGAAATTGTCGAGCTCGTCGCGCAGGGCTAAGCGCTGTGTGGCCAGCTCTCGCACCGAATTGAAGCGGAAGCCGTCGATGGCCTTGGACTTGCCGAACCGGTCGAGTATTTCCTTCGCGTTCCGGTAAATGTCGACGTCTTCTCGGAGATGATGCTCGACGAGCTCGCGAGCCTCATCGATCGCTCGTAGCAACTGCTCTGGTTGCGTCGACTCGACTCGCGCGAGGTTCAGGCGCTGCCATTTGTGCAGCGATTCTTCTGTGATCACCAGCAGGGTCAAAGTGTCACCAAGTCGGTTGTCGTTGATCGCGTTTCGCAGCTTCTCGGCGCGCTGCTGCACGGGCAAGTCGTCATCGAAAGACGCCAGGATGCGGCTGACATGGTTGCGCAGTTGCTCGACGGTTACGTTGAGCGCCGGTCCAAGGACAGCCACCGAATCCCAGTACGCATCGGGTAGCGACCCGTACCTTTCCAATGACTCAACCATCCGTGAAATGGTCAGGTTATTGCCGAGAACGTCGCCGGCACGCTGTGCCCTAGCGACTTCGAGCACTAATTCGACTTTGTCCTCCACGCGACGGACGGCGTCTTCCACCTGAGCGATCGCGGAAGTCAACGCCAGCTGCACCGCGATCATCTGCGCCGACACCATCGCTTCTGGGCCGAGGCCTGCCGGTCGCCACTGAAGCGGGGCCGGGAACTGGCCATCATTACCGGGGGTCATCAGCCGAAAGAAGCCGTCGGCGCTGGGAACTAAATTGCCATTCCTCAACGCGTCCAGGCTGCCGGGATGCAGCTGAACGTACTTGCCGGAGTTAGCGAGTACAGACACCAGCCCAGCGAGTCTGCTCGCCGCGTTCGCGAGCGAGGCGCCGTGGGTCCCGGCGACTCGCATGGCTCGCCCAGCGTTCGCCTGCAGCCGCGTTAGGTAGGAGTCGACCGCGGCAGGATCACCGCCAATCAGCAGGACCTCGTCGCGGAACGCCACCACGACCTCGTCGTCATCGACGCTCCCCGACACGTCGGACATCTCGTGTGTGCTCACGGCACCCCCAGTAATCCGTCGGCAGGTAAGCAAGCGGGCCGAGAGTTCGCAGGCGCTCATCGGCTGACGAGAGCGGACACTACACGCCTGCCCGCACCCGAAAACTCCGGTTTGGCGTCTATTAGGCAGAAATTCACCCAGGACGAGGAGTGGTTGCAGCCGTGCCGGCAGCTCACTGCCGTTGGCATCTCGAACAGGTACAGCGTTGGTTTGCCCGCCTCTCCGAGCGGCAGCTGGACGACCCAGTTGCGGCTGAATGAGCCACCCCGACGTGCGAATCAAGACCTGAGACGGAGCCGTTTATGAGCCTGATCCGGGGCACTCGACATCGGTCGCCGCTGGTGACGTCATATCTGCACCCGCCGGATATCAAGCCCCTGGGTGCCGCAGGCCAATGACCGCCCACCTGGAGCCGGTCGCCATCGGGGCACTGATGCGCAACCGACGTCGACGGATGCGCCAATTGGACGCCCACCTGTTCGACGGTGACGACCCGTGGTCAGCGGCGGTGTTCGAACGCGAACTGGCCAGTAAGGACAGTTATTTTGTGGGCGCCCGCACCGCCGGCACGCTGATCGGTTACGCCGGTATCGCGCGTTTGGGTTTCACAAATCTCACACGCGTGTTCTTCTACGAGGTGCGAAACATCGGCGTGGACCCGGACTACCAGGGACGAGGTATCGGCCGCCGGCTGTTCGACGAGCTGCTGAAGTTCGCCGAAGGCGGCGTCGTGTACCTGGAGGTCCGCACCGATAACCAGGCGGCCATCGCGCTGTACCGCAGCATGGGATTTGACCAAATCGGCGTGCGCCCCCGGTATTACAACGACGCCGACGCATACACGATGCGGCGGGAGCCGCGCAGATGCCCGGGCTAGCTATCAAGAACTCGATGCCCGATTCGACGGCACCGCTGGATTCGGTCCCAGTCTCGATCCAACTCGTCGGCTGGTGGCGGACTACGCGACTCGGCTAGCCGCGGCATAGGGTGGTCGTCGTGGCGGAGGCGTTCGACGCGAGGCAGATCCTTACGAGGGTCCTGACCGAACACGGCCCATTGGACGAAGCCGGCATCGCGCGACGACTGCGGGACAGCGGCGTGGCCGACCCGGACGCCTACCTGGACGAGTTTCTCGACGAAATCGAGCGTCCGGCAAGGCAGTTGGTTGACGACCGGTGGGTGTGGCTGCCGACCGTGCTTGCCGGTCGGGTATTCACGCACCGGCTCGGCGCAGCCGAGGCCGCCCACGACATACTCACTGTGACCCCGGACCTGGACCCGATCACCGCGCTCTGCGAACACGAGGAGTACGGGCGGTTCGCCGACGGGTCGGCAGCGCGGGTCGTGCTGGATGAGTTCGACGACGAGCTGCTCGCGCAGCGGGGCATCCCGGCCGAGGTGGTCGACCCGCACGGGGCGCTGCTCCTGACGCCAGGCACGCTCGAGACGTTGGGCGTGGCCGAGGGCGACCTGGTCGGGGTGCGGCTGACCGAGCAGGGACTTGCGGTCGAGCGGGTCCCATCCCTCGCGCAGACCGCCGTGGGTACCCGACTTGCCGCGACGCTCGACGCCGACGAGCCGGTCTACTTCGATGCGGCGGTATGGACGGCGTGTGTCGAGGACCCGGCGGCGTTCACCGAGCCGTTGCCGCCCTTGAGCGAGATCGTCGACGACTACGGTCTAACGCGTCGCGGCGAGTGGCTTGCGCCTGAGGGCTTCGATTTCGACCATTGGCTGTTCGAGCGCGGGTGCGCAGCGCTGGCCGAGCGACACGACCTCGACCCCGACGACGCGTTCGTGCTGTACACACTGGTCAAGCTGTACGACCAGATGTCGCAGCTGCTGATCGACGCCGCCGACGCGGACGAGCCGCTGGAGTTGACCGCTGCTGCCGAGGGTGCGACGCAGCCCGACGGAACAGAGCCCGAGGACGACCAGTTTCTCGATCTCGTCGGTGAGCTGGGGGCCGCGCTTGCCGATCCGCTGCTGGCCGAGTTGTTGTTGGCCGAGACGGTCGGCACCGGTTATGACGGTGCGTCCGCGCTGGGCATGTTCGCCGAGGTGCTGGAGCCGAAAGTGCCACCCGCAGCGCGGATTGCGCTTCGTTGGCTGGGCGCGGTGGCGCTGGAGCGGATTGGCGACATCGACGCGGCCGAACACGAGCTGCTCGCGGCCGAGTCGATGGATCCGGACTGGCCGCTGCCATTGCTCGACCTGGCCCGCTTCGCCTCCGATCGCGGCAGACGTCGAGCGCGGGTTGGCGTTGCTGCGCCGTGCCGGCGCCAGGGAAGACCACCCGCTGGTGGATCTACTCTCGCGCTACCGGTCCGAGCCGCGGCGCGACCTCGGCCGAAACCAGTTGTGCTGGTGCGGGTCTGGCCGCAAGTACAAGAAATGCCATCTCGGGCGCGAGCAGCTGTCGCTGGCCGAGCGGGCGGGCTGGTTGTACGCGAAGGCAGGCCAGCACGCGCAGCTGAACGGCTGGAACGACCTGCTGATCGAGGCGGGCTTGGAACGCTCCCGCCACGCCGTCGATGATCCCGACGCGCTGGCCACCGCGATGGACGATCCGCTGGTGCTGGACGCGGTGCTGTTCGAGGGCGGCGCATTCGCGGAGTTCCTCGAGATACGCGGGTCGCTGCTGCCCGACGACGAGCGACTGCTGGCGGAGCAATGGCTGCAGGTGGACCGGTCGGTGTTCGAGGTCGAGCAGGTGCAACCCGGCCAGGGCGTCACCGTCCGCGATGTACGCACCGGCGACACGCACGAAGTGCGTGAGCGGGCGGCCAGCCGACAGCTGAAGCCGGGTCAGCTGGTGTGTGCGCGTGTGGTGCCCGCCGGGGACACCATGCAGTTCTTCGGCGGGCTGGAACCGGTCGCGCTGCATGAGCGCGATCCGCTGATCGACCTGCTCGACACCGAACCCGACGCGGTGGAGTTGGTGGCGCAGCTGAGCCGCCGGTTCGCGCCGCCGACGCTGGTCAACACCGAGGGCGATCCGTTGGCGATCTGCGAGGCCACCGTGCAGGTCGGCGACCCGGCCGGGATCCAGGCCGCGCTCGACGACACCTACGACCGGGTCGACGGCGAGGAGCCGCCGCGGTGGTTCGAGCACGTCACCACCCAGGGCATGCGGCGCATCCGCGCCACCCTTGTTCTCGACGGCCGCACGCTGCGGGTGGAAGCCAACAGCGAAAAGCGGATGGACCGCGCGCTGGCCACGCTGGCACGGCTCGACCCAGCGATGAACGTGCTCAACGACTCCCGCCGTCCGCTGCGCGACGCCCGCGAGGTCGCCGAGCTGGCCAAGCAGTTGCCCATTACCGACGAGGACGCGCTCGACCCCGACGACCCCGAGCTGGCCGCAATTCTTGACGAGGTCGTCCGCGACTACGAGACGAAGTGGCTCGATGAACCCATCCCCGCGCTCGACGGCCACACCCCACGCCGGGCCGCCGACGACCCCACTCGACGCGGCGACCTGATCAAACTCCTGGACACCTTCCCCGCCGGTGAAGCCGCCCGCGGCGGCATGGACGCCGACCGGCTGCGCGCCGCGCTCGGCCTGCGGTAGCCTCCTCGAGCGGGCCGTGTTCAGCCCGGAGCTGCCGCGCCGATACAGCTGCGAAGTCGCGAAAGTCTCTGTGAACGAGCATATTTCGACGTTTGCCCGGGTCTTCGGTGCTCGCCAAGAAATGGCTGCGTTGTTAAGGCCCGCACAAAAATTGGTATGGTCGCGCCCGTGGGTAAGAAGGCGTCCTTTAGCCTCGACGAGCACTACGGTGCGTTCATCGACGACGAGGTCGCTTCGGGTCGCTACCGCTCGGCCAGTGACGTCGTCCGGGCGGCTCTGCGGTTGCTCGAAGACCGGGAGACCCAGCTGCGCGCGCTGCGTGAGGCACTGATCGAGGGCGAGCACAGCGGGCCCTCGACACCGTTCGACTTCGACGCCTTCCTCGCCCGCAAGCGCGCTGGCGAACCGGGCGGCCGGTGAGTCGATACTTCCTCTCCCCAGCAGCTCAGCTCGATCTCGCACAGATCTGGGACTACACCTGCCGCCACTGGGATGTCGAGCAGGCCGACGAGTATCTGGTGCGAATTGCAGCGCGCTATCGAACTCGCCGCTGTGAACCCCCGGATCGGCCAGGGCTGCGACGAGATCCGCCCCGGCTACGCCGGACGGCGTCCTCGATGTCGTGCGCGTACTACATCAGCGCATGGACGTCGACCGCCACCTCTGACAGTTTCTGGTCGCCCCCACGCAGGGCACCGGCACCGTGCGTCCCAACGTCGTGGTGGCCCCGCGGGCGGAAGTTAGCCTCTGATTACACGAATCCTTCGTCTGTAAGGATCGCGCCTTCCTTGGTGACCACATGTGCCTGGCCTGAACCCCCGACGACGCGGGACCAACTCTTCACATCGAGATAGTCCTGCACCAACGTGATGTCGAAGCCCCCGTACATTCCGGGCACGGGGAACCATATGCGTTGACCCGGCACCTCATGCAAGATCCCGACGGGTGGGTATCGCAGGACACGTTGGGGATCTCGGCCGTCGTAGAGCACGCCACAAATGCGGCTGTCGATGACTTCGGCAAGGTGCCAGTCGAGCGCGCGAATAGCGTAGGGCACTAGCGGGGAAGGCGGTGGCTTCAGATACCGCGTGCGCAGAACCAGCGACTTGCGTTGTTGTGCGGCAATGTCTTTGGGGTGGTTTGCCTTGAGGTCCCGTTCGCACCGGATGTCGTAGGCGGTGCGTCCCCGAGCGTCAGTCAGCGACTTCAAGGCGCCACGTCGGATGAGCTCGGCGGCGACTTCGTTGGGTGCGCCGTGCCAGGCCGCTTGGTGCAAGACGGTGAACCACTTGGTCCCGCCGGGTCGCCACCAATTGATGTCCACATGTTGTTCGACGTCGTCTAGCAGGTCGAATACGGTTGGCCAGTCACCCACTTTGGCCGCATCGGCGAGTTGATGACCCGCCGACACGTCATCGTCGAACAACTGGTCGGGGTCGAGTATCCCGCGCCACACGAAGGGTTCATCGGTCGGTGCGTTATCGCCGCCGGTCATGACGTTCCCTCCTTCCACGGAGCGGTCGAATACCTGCGAGGCTAGGACAATTTGAGCCCCGGGCATCCCTGCCCCGCCGATGAAGACCGTCGGCGTACGTCGCCTCCCACGCGGCCCCCCAATCTGTACCTCGTCACGGCCTGGGTCCCTCCGCTCTTCCCGCTGCCGGAGTTCGCGTTGAGCTCGACGGCGACGGCCTGACAGCCACAATGTGGAAGGGCAATGCGGGAAGACGGCGCCAGCAAGAGATCTACCGATCCGCGGAGAAGGGCTTTATTTGCTCCCAATCGTCAGTGTTCGCTGCTGTTGATCGTTAACCTGCGCGCACCTCGTCGGTCCACACCCTGAAGCCCATCAACGTGGCGGGGCCGAACGCGTTGCAGAGCGCGACGTCCGCGGCGTCGCGGCCACGCGCGATCAACACCCTGCCGATGCGCGGCGTGTTGTTACGCGCGTCGAAGGTATGCCACTGCCCCCCGAGGAACACCTCGAACCAGGCAGCGAAATCCGTCGGATCGTCAACTGGGGGCACACCGATGTTGCCGAGGTACCCGGTGCAGTAGCGCGCGGGGATGTTCATACAGCGACAGAAGGCAACGGCAAGATGCGTGAAGTCACGGCAGACGCCGGTCCGGTCGTAAAAAGCTTCTAGCGCCGTCCGTGTCATGCGCGCGTGCTCGTAGCCGAACGTGAGATGTTGATGAACGTAGTCGCAGATTGCTTGAACGCGGCCCCATCCCGGTGGCGTCTGCTCAAAGAGATTCCATGCAGTCTGCGACAACTGATCGGTTTCGCAATACCGGCTACCGAGCAGGAAGACAAGGGTGTCCTCGGGCAAATCCTGCACCGGAATCTGTTGCGCCTGAGAAACAATGGCGTCGGGGACTCCGGTGTCGTTGATGAGCGCATCGCCCCAGACGTGCGTGCGGTCCTTGGGCGCGACAATGCGGGTGCACCAGTTGCCGAAGCCGTCACGATAGGCTGCCATCGCGACTGGCGGGTCGACCACCAGGTCGTCGCGGCCGACCAGATCGGACACGCGGGTGAAGTGCACGTTGAGGTTGAAGATCATCGGGATGGGCTGCGGGCAGTCGTAGATCATTTCGAATCCGACGTGAATCTGCATTATTTCTCTACGGTCTCCGGCAGGTGAAGGGCGCGCATGGCCGCCAGTATTTCCTTCCAGCGGGCGCACACCTCGGCCCCCCCTCGCCGACCGGGCGGTATAGCAAGCCCACATGGGTGTCTTAACAACCCGTCACCAGCGCAACTCGGGCAAATGGCGAAACACCTGCCGCACACCTTCGCCCCATTCGTCGCTGAGGGCGGTGAAGTAGGGGTCCCCCTCATCGAATCGCCGCCGCCATTGCACTTCGAGGCTGTCCCGTTCGTAGCAGATCAGGTCGATCGGCATACCCACCGACAAGTTGCTGCGCATAGTCGAATCGAAGGACACCAAGACACACTTCGTGGCGTCTGCGAGGGGCGTGTGTTGCGTAAGCACGCGGTCGATGATCGGCTTTCCGTACTTGGTTTCACCGGTCTGTAAGAAGGGTGTGTCGGTCCCCGCTTCGATGAAATTTCCTTCGGCATAGGTCCGGAACGAGGCGCATCGACTCGCCGGCGATCTGCCCGCCGACGATGAACGAGGCATTGAAGCGGATGTTGTTCTCTTTCAGGTACCCGCGTCGCGTTTCTCGATATCGCGCGTCGCGTCGGAGACCAACCTCACGACGTCGAACATTGTCCGGGCACCCAAGAGATTGGTCGGCGCGTCGCCGTCAGCGCAACGCTGCGTCAATACGCTGATGACGGCACGGGTTCCAGCCAGGTTTCCCGAACTCAGCAGAACGATAACGCGGTTGCCGCGACGCTCGAATACCGTCATTTTGCAGAACTTGGAGAAGTTATCCACCCCCGCATTCGTACGAGAGTCCGACGCGAAAATCATGCCCTTGTCGAGCATTACGCCTATGCAGTAAGTCATTCGAGGAGTCTCTCCGTAATACGGCGATATTGATGTGAAGACGATCACCGCATGTAGGGGCCTCGGAGACGAAACTCCTCAAGTTCCGCGGCGGACAGCTAAACTCATCCCGAACCAGCTGAGATTCTCAGCACGCCCAACGCTACACCCATGGCCAGTTGTCACCCCCGCGTTGTTCAATCGTGGAATGGTCTTTGCAGAGCGGACGCAGCTGTGCGGCATTGTGGCGGTCGTCGTCGCATGACGACCACCGGAACCCCGCGACTGGCCAACGGCGCCGAGCGCTGCGTCTATCACACGCTGCTTGACCAGCTGCAGCCCGGCGACCTGGCGATCCCCAGCCAGCGCGTCACTGACCACCTCAAGGACCACGAGGTCGACTTCTCGTCTGCATCGAGGGCGCCGGCATCGTCTGCCTGGAGGTCAAAGGCGGTGAGGTGTGGCACGACGGTGCAGGCTGGTGCCAGATCCGCGGCGGCAGGCAGGTCCACATCGAGCCCGTTCGCCAGGCGCGTGAAGCGTGCTACGCGCTGCGCGGCTACGTCGAGAGCGACCCACGTTGGACACTGGGACGGCTGCGCTCGGACCACGTCGTGGTCCTCCCAATGTCGAACTGCCGCAGGATTTTTCGCTGCCGGAGTGTCCCCGATGGAAGATCATTGACCGCACCGATCTGCCCACGTTGGTCGACAAATTGCGTGGCATCCTCATCCGTCAGGACTCACCGGCCACTCCTCACCCGAGACGGGATCGGTCAACTCGGCACCGTGTCGAGCGGCAGGGGATTGCCCCAACGCGATGTCGGCCCGCGCCCTGGCGAACGAGGACACCGCCGACACGCTCACCGGGCATCAATCGGTGATCCTCGATGCCATCCGGCTCATCCATCGCGTCGAGGTGCGCGGCGGGGCCGGCGGCAAGACCTTCCTTGCCATCGAACAGGCCCGGCGGCTTGCGCAGAAGGGTCAGCGGTCGCACTCGTCTGCTACTCCCACGGTCTGGCGTCCTTCCTCGAGCGGGTCACCGCCGCCTGGCCGCGGCGCCAGCGACCCGCCTACGTCGGTGAGTTCCATGCTCTGGGCGTCCGTGGGGGCACCCGAAGGACCGACGAATCGCTGCGCACCGAGGAGACCGCGCAGTTCTGGGAACATGACCTACCGCAGCAGATGTCCGAGCTCCGGCACAATCTGCAGCCAGGCCATCGGTATGACTCGATCGTGGTCGACGAAGCGCAGGACTTCGCGGACGCCTGGTGGGATCCCGTACTCGCAGCGCTGAAGGATGAAGAAACGGGCGGGCTGTACGTTTTCAGCGATGAAGGCCAGCGGGTCTTCAGCCGGTACGGATCGCCACCGGTTCCTCTGGTGCCGCTGATCCTGGACCACAACGTGCGCAACACCCGGCAGATCGCCAACGCGTTCCAACCGCTCGTCGATCACCCGATGCGCTTCCTGGGCGGCGACGGGCCCGCCGTGAAGTTCGTGGCGTGCTCGCGCGACGAGGCCATGGGTGTCGGCGACGACGAGGTCGAACTGCTACTGGACGAGGGATGGCGCCCCGAAGACGTCGCCCTGTTGACCACCGGCAGCCGCCACCCGGAGCAGAAGGAGCGGCAAGCCGCGGGCAATGCCGCCTACTGGGACAGCTTCTGGGACGCCGAGCAAGTGTTTTACGGACATGTCCTGGGTTTCAAAGGACTGGAGCGGCGGGCGATCGTGCTTGTCGTCAATGAGGTGTCTGCGTTCGAACGCTCGCGGGAACGCCTCTACGTCGGCCTGTCCCGTGCGCGCGACCAGCTCGTGGTGTGTGGGGACCCGGAGTTCATCCGCGAAGTCGGTGGGCCGGATCTTGCCCGCCGGTTGGGCGCTGTTGGCACGAGAAACAGCAATGCCGCTCGGGATTCGACGGCGCGCACCTCCGCGCAAGGGTGCTGATCGGTCCAGGTTGGGCGGCACGACTGCCCGAGTCCTCCGACGGTGGGCTAGTGCTCGGCATCTCTTCGCCGATACGTCTCGGCGGGCCGGCCTCGGCCCTCGTTCCCCCGCGACACGATTTTGCTGCCAACAAGGGACCTTGTCCTCTGGCCGTGCCCGGGCACTCGTCGGACACTCGGAGTCTCGAGGAAAAGTTCCGCTCAGTGATTGAAGGAGCAGGAAGGAATGGCCGAAGTCGATCGAGCCGTGGTCGCGTCTCCGCTGGTCGCAGGTTGGCGATCGCTGAGCCACGGCATCATTACCGCGGAGGTCGACAACCTCTACTCCGCAACCCCCGGCCCGGACGTCATCAACCTATCCAACCGCAATCGAACCCCGCCCCCGATGAACCCCACCGTGCGCGCGAACGCCGACGAGAGCCCAGCGTCGCGATGAAGCGGCTATCGAGCCTCGATGCGACGTTCTGGTTCGCTGATACTCACGAGTGCCCTCTGCACGTCGCGGGACTGACGATTTGCGACCCCTCCGACGTGCCGGACTTCAGCTTTGATGTCGGTGAAAGAGCTTCTTGCCGAGCGACTTCCGGAGTTACCGGTGCTGCGCCACCGGGTGAAGGGTGCGCCCCTTGGTCTGGACAGGCCGTGGTTGGTCGAGGACACCAAACTCGACATCCACTATCACGTCCGCCAGATCGCGGTGCCCGCTCCCGGAGGACGTCGCGAGCTCGACGAGCTGGTCGGCCGTCTGATGTCCTACCCGCTCGACCGCGACAGGCCGCCGTGGGAGATGTGGTTCATCGAGGGTGTCGAGAACGGGCGGGTCGCGACCTTGACCAAGGTGCATCACGCCCTGATAGACGGTGTGTCGGGCGCCGGGCTGACTGAGATCATGCTGGACGTCACGCCCGAACCGCGACCACCCACCGTCGCGGCTGGCGGATCATCGACATCCGGCATGCCCCGATTCGAGCGGCGCGTGCTCGGCGCGATTTTCAACGTCGCGGTCATGACGCCGTACCGCGTGCTGCGGGTCGTCCAGCAAACGCTGTCTCAACAGTTGGCGGTGCGCGGGCTGGCCAACAAACCGCCGCGCTTCTTCGAAGCACCCACGACGCGTTTCAATGCCGACCTCACGCCCGAGCGGCGAGTCGCCACGTGCAGTCTGCCGCTGGATCGGCTCAAAGCGGTGAAACGAGTCTATGGTGTGAAGCTCAATGACGTTGTGCTCGCACTGGTTTCGGGGGCGATGCGCCGTTACCTGCAAGACCGGGGAGAACTCCCCGAGCGGCCACTGGTGGCTCAGGTTCCGATATCCACCCACCACGACAACACAGACGTCGGCAACCAGATCGTTTCCACGACGATCAGCTTGGCCACCGACGTGGCCGAGCCGGCCGAGCGGCTGAAGACCATCTTCGGCAATTCCCAAGGCGCCAAGGAGATGACCAGAACCTTGACCGCTCATCAGAGCATGGGGCTGACAGACACGACACCGCCCGGCTTGGTGGGGCTGGCGATCCGCGCATACACCGCAAGCCATCTCGGCGAGCACGTCGCACCGATCAACCTCGTGATCTCCAACGTTCCCGGGCCCGACCACCCGATCTATCTGGCGGGCGCGGTCGTCGAGCGGCTGGTGCCCGTGGGACCGCTGATGCTGGACGTCGGATTGAACATCAGCTGTTTCAGCTACCACGGATCGATCGATTTCGGTTTCGTCACGACACCGGAGATCGCCGGCGACATCGACGATCTCGCCGACGCCATGGAGCCGGCCCTGAGGGAACTGGAAGAGGCTGCGGGCCTTATTACGGGGCCCTAGTGCTGGGATGAGCAAGACCGAGATGGACCGCAAGGCCGCGGCGACCACCGTCAAGAGCAAAGGCCTCAGGGGCGGCGCACTCGGCCTGCTCTCCAGCGTGGTGGTCGGCTTGGCGTCCATGGCGCCGGCCTACAGCCTTGCCGCGACATTGGGTCTCATCGTGGCCAGTGGCGGCGGGCAGCTTTCCGGTGTCAAAGCCCCTGCCATCGTTCTCATTTCATTCATCCCGATGTACTTGATCGCCGTGGCCTACCGGGAACTGAACGAGGCCGAACCGGACTGCGGCACCACGTTCACGTGGGCGTCGCGGGCATTTGGACCCATCGTCGGGTGGCTCGGCGGCTGGGGCATGATCGCCGCGGAAGTGATTGTGATGGCCAACCTGGTCGAGATCACCGGGGCGTACTCGTTCAGGTTCGTCGGCGTCCTGGGTTGGCATTCGGTTGCGGACCTGGCCAACAACAGGATCTGGTCGACGGTCGCGGGCGTCTTCTGGATCGTGATGATGACCTATGTCTGCTATCGCGGCATCGAGATCTCGGCCAGAGTGCTCTACGCGCTGCTGTCCATCCAAATCCTGATGCTGATTGTGTTTTCGGCGGTGGCGCTGGTCAAGGTGTATACCCATAGCGCTCAGGCGAATTCGCTGCATCCGTCGTTGTCGTGGTTCTGGCCGGACGGTCTTGATTTCGGCACGGCTATCGCCCCGGCAGTTCTCCTGGCCATCTTTATGTACTGGGGCTGGGACACCGCTTTGGCATGCAACGAGGAGTCCGACGACCCCGCCCGCACCCCGGGCCGGGCCGCCGTCATCTCGACTTTCCTACTGCTGGCGACCTACGCCCTGGTGACTGTGTCGGCCGTCGCGTTCGCCGGTGTCGGGACGACGGGCATCGGGCTGGGCAACCCGCACAACTCGAAAGACGTCTTCGCATCCATCGGTCCGGAACTGTTCGGCAACGGCGTCCTCGGGAAGATTGCACTGCTGTTGCTGGCGGCGTCGATCCTGACGTCTGCCACAGCGTCGACGCAGACGACGATCTTGCAGACCGCGCGCACCACCTTGTCGATGGGGAGGTACAAGGCGCTGCCTGACTCGTTCGCGAAGATCCACCATCGCTACCTCACACCGACCACATCCACAATCGCGGTCGGCGTGGTGTCCATCCCTTTCTACGTCCTGTTCACGCTCATCAGCGAGAACCTGCTGGCCGCGCTGATCGGATCGGTCGGGTTGATGATCGCGTTCTATTACGGGCTCACCGGGTTTGCGTGTGCATGGTTCTACCGCAAGACCCTCAACAGGTCGGTGCGGGACTTTGTGATGCGCGGCGTCTTCCCGTTGCTGGGGGGCGTGGCCTTACTGATCGTGTTCAGCTACGGGCTGATCCAGTACGCCAAGCCCGGGTGGCTGACCGACAACGACGGCAACAACATCACCATCCTCGGGTTCGGCGCCGTCGCGGCGGTCGGTATCGGCGCGCTGGTGCTCGGATCGATCCTGATGGTGGTCTGGTGGGCGATGGCCCCGGGATTCTTTCGCGGCCGCACCATGTCGCGCGGCAGCACCGGAGCGGATTCCGGTGGGCGACTTCGGTCGACCAGCAGTGCCGTAATTGCTTTGGGCGGCGCGCAGTCCCAATAATCCCACGCCCCGCTACGACCAGAACCCATTCATCGGCGTCGCATACATGTCATTGAACGTCAACGGCGCCAACGGAACGTGCGCCGCCGGACCCAGCGCGTATTCAATCGTCGACATCAAGCTGTACTGGTCGTAGTGGCCGTGGGTGACGAACTGCCCGGACAGCATCCCACCCGATGTCACGGCGCCCTGGTTGGGGATGACGATCATCGGAACATGGTTGCCCTGGTTGCCGATGCCCAGTCCCAGATTGTTGAAGTCCTCGTCCCAGGTGATGATGATGGCATCGCGCTGGCCCGCGGTGTTCCATGCGGTCGAGTTCTGAATGAGGGACACCTGTTGCTGGACGAACTGGTCGCCCGCAGCGACGTTGTACTGGTGGTTCGTGAGCTGGCTGCCGAGGAAGTTGGCGATGCTGGTCGGCGAATTGACTGGCCCTTCCATGTCATTGGAGTTGTTGGCAACTAGCCAGGAGAACCGCGGGGTGGTGTTCGCCGCTTGGAGATCGGTACTCAACTGGGTCAGCGGCAGCAGGTGCTGCTGCTGGTAGGCCACGGTGTTGTTGAAGACATAACTGTATTGAGCAGCGGGTATTTGGAAGGTGCTGTAGTCACCTGAGGACACCAGGTCACCCGCATACGGCATGCTCTGCGCGTAATTGGCCCACGAGATATTGGCGCCATCCATCTCTTGCATGAGGCTGGGTGCGTTGATGGAGGGCGGGTTTGGGTTGTAGGTGATGCCGAAGTCCGAACCGCCCAGGATCCGGAAGTAGTTAGGGGCACTCGGGTGGCTGTTCGCGTAGTAGTTGTCGGCGGATCCGTAAGTGCCGAGCAGGCTGTTGATGTACGGGGCGTTCACACTGCCGACGATGTCGGTGAAGCCGTGGTTTTCCATGTAGATCAGGAAGACGTGATCGAGTCGGCCGACGTTGGAGCCCGGTACGGTCAGCGGCGCCGGGGTCAGACCGGGTGCACCGACGGTGAACGAGAGGTTGTCGGCGTAAGCGTTGTTGTAATGGTTGAGGACGGGGTTGCCGTCGTTGAAGGTGGCGGTGACCACCGCGGAGGTGGTGCCAACCGGGATCGTTCCGGAGACCGAACGCGGCTGCAGCCCGGTAATTCCCAGGCGATCGATGACGCTGACCGACGTCGTCGATCCGGTGCCCAGCACGGCACCATTGGCGTTGAGGAAGCTCACCTGCAGCGCGGTCGACGACGGGTCGATTAGGTAACCGCCGAGCTGCCCGCTGAGAGTGTAAGGCGTTGTGCCGGTGTTGATCTTGGCGGATGCGGCGCTGAGGTCGACCGTTTGACTGATGCTGGAGGTAGCCACGGGTCCGCCGCCGCCGAAATTGGCGCCGGCACCCGGGGGCGGCGTGCCCGGGAAGCCCAGGAAACTCGGCAGATCCGGGAACGGGAACGAGGCCCCCAACACATAGCTGACCTTCTGTGTGCCGTAAGTGATGATGGTCGGGGTGCCGCTCACGGACCAGCCCGGGTAGGTCACCGAGCTGGTGCCCGACGGTGACGGGGTCGCGATTTCAAAGTTTCCGTTGACCAACAGATTCGGGCTCATCGGCAACCCGGGAATCCCGTTGACACCCAACAGTATTCCCCCGGACCCGATGGTACCGGGGCCGCCCAACAACGCGAGCGTCGCCGCGTTCCCGGCGTTGCCGCCGCTGCCGCCGTCGCCGATCAGCTGGGCATCGCCGCCAATGCCGCCGTTTCCGCTACCGAAGCCGGGAGCACCTTCGGCGCCGGTCCCACCGGGACCGCCGTTGCCCAACAGCACCCCGCCGACCCCGCCTCGGCCGCCGGTCCCGCCGGTGGCCGACGCGGCGAATCCGCCGGTTCCGCCGGCCCCGCCGCCACCGATCAGGCCCGCGGACCCACCGAGCCCGCCCTGACCGCCGGGGGCTTGCACAGCCGATACTCCCGTCGTGCCGCCGGCCCCACCCGCACCGCCCGAGCCCACCCAGCCGGCGGCGCCTCCGCCTCCGCCGAGACCTCCGCCAGCGCTATTGAGCGCAGGCTGCAGCACCGATCCGCCGGTCCCACCGGACCCGCCGGTGCCGGCAAACTGGCCGCCCGTCCCACCGCTTCCGCCTGGGCCGCCCGAGCCGGCGAAGCTGGCACCGCCGTCGCCGCCGGACCCGCCGGCACCCAGCACCGAGCCCCCGATGGTTCCGGCTCCGCCGCCGAACACTGAACCGCTGATGCCCGCGGCCCCACCGGTTCCGCCCGCACCGCCGATGTCCCCGGCGCCGCCGGCCCCGCCGGTACCGCCGCCGGCACCGACCAAGCCACTGAGTGCCCCACCGGCCCCGCCGGTCCCGCCGGCGCCGCCCCGCAGTCCCGCAGTCGTCGAAGCAGCCATCCCGCCGGTCCCGCCGCCCCCGCCAGAACCCAGGAGTCCACCGGTGCCGCCGGCTCCTCCGCCCCCGCCGTTGCCGTCCGCCACGCCACCAACGCCGCCGGCTCCGCCCGCCCCGCCGTTGCCGAACAACAAGCCGCCATTGCCGCCCTGACCGCCGGACCGGCCGACACCGGAGGCGCCGAACCCGCCGGCCCCGCCGATGCCTCCGCTTCCCAGCAACCCGGCGGCCCCGCCGGCGCCACCGGGGACGGCGTTCGCGCCCGATCCGCCGGCCCCGCCGTCGCCGAGCAACCAGCCGCCCGGGCCGCCGGCGGCACCGCTACCTGCGGCACCCGGGGCGCCGTTGCCGATCAGCGGACGCCCGGTCAGCGCCACACTGGGCGCGTTGATCACGTTGAGCGCCGCCGCGGGCAGCAACAACCCATTGGCGCCGGTGGCGCCGTTGGCCCCGGCAGGTGCGCCGAGCCCGCCTATCCCGCCGGTGCCGCCGAGCCCGAGCAGCACGGCCCGGCCGCCGGCTCCGCCGGCACCACCAGCCAAGGTGGGGGCGCCTTGGGCGCCGGCCCCGCCGGCCCCGCCGCTGCCGAACAGCAGGGCACCAGCACCGCCGTTGCCGCCCGCACCGCCGACGCCGGTCGAGGCAAATCCGCCAACCCCACCAGCACCACCGAAACCGAATAGGCCCGCGTCACCGCCGACCCCACCATGGCCGCCGACGGCGCCACCGGAGCTGCTGCCGCCGGCCCCACCCGCCCCGCCGGAGCCGAGCAGCCAGCCGGCGTGCCCGCCGGTCCCGCCGGGCCCGCCGCTACCGGAGAAGCTGGTGCCGCCGGTTCCGCCGCCGCCGCCGTTGCCGAACAGCGCGCCGGCCGCACCGCCGACCCCGCCGGCACCGCCGCCACCGGTGCCACCCAATCCGCCGGTGCCGCCGCTGCCTCCGCCACCGAACAGCAGACCACCGGCACCGCCCGCCCCGCCGGTACCGCCCGTGTCGCCGACTCCGCCCGCCCCGCCGGCCCCACCGCCGGCGCCGATCAGCCCAGCAAGCAGCCCGCCGGACCCACCGGCCCCGCCGACCCCGCCGGCCCCGGCCGCCGCGAATCCGCCCGTCCCTCCCACACCGCCGGCGCCGAACAGTCCGCCGGCCCCGCCCGCACCGCCGGCCCCCGCTGTCCCGGTCGCCGCGAACCCGCCGGCCCCGCCTGTCCCGCCGGTGCCGAGCAGCCAGCCGCCTCGCCCGCCCGGACCGCCGGCCCCGCCCGGTGCCTCCGGCCCCTCCGGCCCCGCCGGTACCGATCAGCCCCGCATCTCCGCCGGCCCCGCCGCCGTAACCGAACGGGGGTCCGGCCGGACCTGACCCGCCGGCCCCGCCGTCACCGATCAACCAACCACCGGGCGCGCCGTTTGCCCCGGTGCCGGGTGCTCCGTTGGCGCCGTTGCCGATTAGTGGGCGCCCGGTCAACGCCATAACGGGCGCGTTCACCGCGTCCACTGCTTCCAGCAACGTCTGCCCCAGGGTCTGCTCGAAGACCTGCAGCGACAATCCGTTCACGGCCTCGGCGGCCGCGTAGGCGCCCGCACCCGCGGTCAACGCCTGCTGAAACTGCCTCTGGTACAAAGCAATCTGAGCGCCCACCGACTGATACGACTGGGCATAGCCGCCGAACATCCGTGCAATCGCCGCGGACACCTCATCAGCGGCAGCGGCCGCGATCTCCGTGGTCGACGGCGCCGCCGATGCCGTCGCTCGCCTGATCGCCTCGGCGATCGCAGTTCAGATCCGCTGACGCCGCGGCTAAAGCCTCAGGTGCTGCGATTAGGAAGGTCGACATCTGCGGCTCCCATCGATCAACGGGCACGACTCGATCGGGGTAACTCTATTCATACGGAATATAAATGTGAACACACATTGCGTCGGGTGGCGGGTCTATTTCGGCCCAGGAGTTCGCGACCTCTTTGGCCTTGCGCTGGGTCGGATCCAGATAGTGCACAACCGCCAGGTTCGTCCGGTCGGGTTCGGGGTGCGGGCTGCAGGAATTCGGTTTCTGTCGGCGTCGGATTTTATAAGGGATACCACGCATCCGCAGCGTGGCCGATTTTGCGGCGCCTCAGTTGATGACGCGATGATGACGATAATCGTTGTGCAGCAGGGCATTACGGATGGCAAAACTTCTACCGTCACGGCTCCTTTCGACGCATAAATGATCAGCCGGGTGATGCCCGTGGTCGACGGCGCCCACGACGCCGTCGCCTTCCTGATCGCCTCCCGATCCCGCTGACATCCGCCGAGGCGGCGGCCAAAGCTCCGGTGCTGCGATCAGGAACGTCGACATCTGCCGCTACCATCAACGGGGCGAATCAACGGCTGAATATATTGCGCAAAGCCAGGAAAGTGAAGCTCCAATTCTCGATGGCGCTTTGCGCGCAGGCGACAGGCTATCTGCACCGCCACGCCGACGCAGGAATCAGGCGCATTAACGGCGCATCGAACTCGAGCGCGATGGTGACGTAGTACGGCCTTCACGCGACAGCGTGGCTGCCGAGGGGCCACGGTAAGCGCTCCGCAATCGTCACGTCGGACTGTCGGATGGGTTCGAGTGTCGCGCGCGCCTAACCGAAAAGTCTCAACTACAGGTTTACCCTTCACTGCGTGACGGTCGGGGAGTGCGCACTGCTGCCGGAGTTAGATGTTCTGTCTGCGTTGGATTTCGATACCGAGATCCCCTGCATCTGCCGGAAGTTCTGCAGCGAGGCGGATCATGCGGCAGACTGGTGGATCACCTTATCCTGCGGCTGCCGATACCCGTTCTGCAACAGGGCGTTACGGGTTTCGAAGCTTCGTTTGAAGATTCGTCCGCTGACGTGTCGGCTGTGCTCGTCGCATGACATCGTGATCACCCGGGTGAAACGCGCTTAGCTCCACCGGCAAGCCACGTCAGTTATAAGCCGTACTCCCCGGCACCCCATGCGTCGTACTGACAATCTTGGCAATGCAATGATCCCGGTCGAATCCCTTGCTGCTGCACCACATCAACGCACCCTTGGCATTGTCAAAGGTGTAACCCGCAATCGTCACCCAGAAGTTGGGTTCGGAGAACGTCGACCAGTCACCCGACCACAGCAGCTTCGCGTTGTACAGCTTGCGCAACTGCAGGTGCTCCTGCAGCGCCATCGCGTTGTCCCAGACGACACCGTTGTCACGGATCCCGGGACGCTTGGAACTGAGCTGCGGAACCCACTTGTCGGCGGCCTCCGTCGCGACCACCGAGCGGTCACCATTCACGTACTGCCGCAACTGCTGCTCGGGATCCTGCACTGCGGCAGCCGTCGTCGTCGGAAGCGCCACCGACCGCGTCGTCGTGGGTGTCGTCGTCTGATAGGTCGGCGCGGCACTCGTCTCGTAGCTGGGTTGGTACGTCGGCCGCCCCGACGTGGGATAGGCGACCGTGGGACTGTCCGAACCGGACTTCTGATTGCCGACGACAACGACCACCAGGACAATCGCAACAACGACCAAAGCAGCCGCCACCGCGACCAGCGTCGGCACCAGGTAGCGCCGCGAGTCATCCCCTCGATACGGGGGAACCGTTGGGGGAGGGGGCAAATACTGAGGCGGCGACTGGTATTGCGGCCCGAAAACCGTGTCTGCGGAAGCCGACGCTGACTCCGGAGCCGACAACGCGCGCTTGGCCCCACGCGCCAACGCCCCGGCGCTGCCGTACCGGTCGTCCGGCTCCTTGGCCATGCCCCGGGCGATGACCTCGTCCAGAGCCGCAGGGACGCTGGGCTTCACCGCGCTGGGCCGCGGGGGCGGGGCTGAGAGATGCCCCGCAATGACCTGCTGGCTGTCCCCGGTAAACGGCCGGCGACCGGTCAAGGCCTCGTAGAGAACGCACGCCAGCGCATAGACATCCACCGCGGATGTCGCCGGCTGATCGCCGTTGATTCGCTCCGGCGCCATGTAGGCAAAGCTGCCGATCTGGTAGCCCGCCACGGTTAAATGGGTTTCGCCGCGGGCCTCGGCGATGCCGAAGTCGACGAGGTAGGCGAAGTCGTCGGGGGTGACGATGATGTTCTGCGGCTTCACGTCGCGGTGGATCAGTCCGTTTGCGTGGGCCGCGTCCAACGCCGCCGCAATCTGGCGGATGATCTCGACCGCCCGCTCTGGCTTGAGAGCGCGCTTGGCGAGGATGTCGTTCAGGGTCTCGCCCTGGACCAGTCGCATGTCGATGTAGAGCGTGTGGTCGATCTCGCCCCAGTCGTGAATCGGAATCACATGCGGCTCTTGCAGAATGGCTGCGGCATGCGACTCGCGCAGGAAACGTTCCCGGTACGTCTGGTCGTCGGCGTACTGGTCGGGGAGTACCTTCAACGCGACAGCTCTGCGCTTGTCAGTGTCGAATGCCTCGTACACCTCGCCCATGCCGCCCTTGCCAAGTAGCCGGCTGACTTCGTATTTGCCAAATGTCTCGCCGACGAGTGACTCCATCACGCTCTGCCTTCCTCCCTGGGGTCAGTATGCGACCGGGGTCCGACAGCCGGCAGGCGGTTTCCGAGAACGGATTGGGCCGTTCGCTGGATGGACAGTGCGGTCGGGCCGTGACTGCGTTGGGACGTCGGGGCGGTTTGCCGCGAGATACGACCGGAGTCGCGCGACTCCTGGCGCCGGTAAGTCAGGGCGGCTGACACTACTTCCGCTTCAGCGCCACAATCTTGTCGTTGCGCCCGCCCACGTACACCGTGCCGCTGTTGTCCACGGACAAGCCCCACGGATAGTCGAGGCCGGTGAAGGGCAACACCTCCTGCGTCGAGGAGCCGACCGGGAGTTTGAGCGTGCGATTATGCCCGGTGTCGTTGAGGTACACGTTGCCCTGGGAGTCGAGCGTCAGACCGCCGGGCTGCTTGAGACCCGAAAAGGGCAGTGCCTCTTGCTTCTTGGTGTCAACCGGCAAAACCAGAACCCGATTGTTGCCGCCGTCGGCCACGTAGACGGTCCCGTTGCCGGTCACCACTAGTCCGGTCGGATTGTTCAAGCCGGTGAAGGGAACCTCGGTCTGCGTGGTCGAACCGGCGGGAATCGCCACCACGTGGTTCTTACCGGTGTCGGCGACGTAGACGGTGCGGCTGCTGTCGACGGTCAGGCCGGTCGGGTTGATCAGATCGGTGAAGGGCAGCACCTCTTGGCTTTGTGCGCCCGGACGAAGGACCAGGACCCGCTTGTTGCCGGCGTCGTTGACGTAGACGGTCCCGGTGTTGTCCGCAGTCACACCGGTCGGGAGGTTGAGGCTGTCGAACGGCAGGGTATGGGGTTCGGTGTCGCCGGCGAACAGCGCCAGGATTCGATTGTGCTCGGTATCAGCGACATACACGGTGCCGCCGATGTCCACCGACAGGCCCTGCGGGTCACGCAGGCCGCTGAACGGCAATGTCACCTGTTGGTACTCGTCTTTTGACCCCGAGTTGCCGAGGAAGACGATGGCCACCACGGCCAGGATGACGGCGAGCACGGCACCCGCGGCAACCACCTTGCGGCGCCACCACGGTCGCGGAGGGGGTGGTGGTTGTGGTGGTGGTGTCGCGGCCGGCCGGGCGATCGACGGTTCCGGCCTGGGGGCGGACACCGAAGAGGGCACCGGGCGTGCCATTGTCGGGTGGACGTTCTGTGGGGGCGGTGGAGGTGACGGCGGCCGGGTCGGTGGCGCCGGCGGGCGCGGCGGCGGGTGGCGCCAGTTGGTGTCGGGACGCGGGAGCGGATTGATGTAGCCGGGGGCGGCCGGCTGCATCCGGATGGTCGGCGTCACCGTCGTCGCGGTGAGCGCGCTGCGGGCGTCGCGCGCCAGGTCCAAGGCGGTGTCGTAGCGGTCGCCGGGATTCTTCGCCATGCCTCGCGCGATGACCATGTCCAGGCTCGCCGGAATGTCCGGATTGGTGGTCGACGGTCGCGGCGGCGGAGCCGAGCGGTGGCCGGTGATCTGCTCCTGCAGCGTGTCACCGGGGAATGGCGATTGCGCCGTCAAGCACTCGTAGAGCAGGCAGGCCAGCGAGTAGATATCCGACCGCGCGTCCACGGGCGCGGTTGTGAACCGTTCCGGGGCCATGTAGTGGTAGGTGCCGATGAAGTTGCCGGTGGCCGTCAGAGCGAGGTCGTCTGCCGCGCGCGCAATGCCGAAGTCGATCAGATAAGCGAAGTCGTCGTGGTCGAGCAGAACGTTGGACGGCTTGACGTCCCGGTGCAACACCCCGCCCCGGTGCGCGGCGTGCAGGGCCTTGGCGACATGTTCGATGATGCCCACCGCCCGGTCCGGCGACAGCGGCCCCTGGTTCAGCACCGCCTGCAGGTCGTGGCCCTCGATCAGCCGCATGTCCACGTACAGTCGCCCGTTGATCTCGCCGTAGGTGTGGATGGGGATCAGATGCGGGTTGTTCAGCCGCGCGGTGGCATGGGCCTCGCGCCGGAACCGCTGCTGGAACACCTCGTCGTTGGAAACGGCGGAGGGCAGAATTTTCAGGGCGACGACTCGGTCGGTGTCGGCGTCATAGGCGCGCCATACTTCGCCCATGCCGCCCCGGCCCATCAACTCGATGAGCCGGTACTTACCGAACGAAGTCTCCTGCAACAACGCCTCCCACTACCGTCACCACTGGCCAGACTGTAACGCGGGCACCTGTGACCAGTCACAGCATTTCACCGGGCCTGCCGTCCCGCCAGGTTAGCTGCGGTTTTGCCGGGCGTTTGCCTTCCATTCACCATCTTGGCAGTTCGCCGGGAATCGGGCATGGGCGATCTTGGGTTCGGTAGTCGTCGGGATCGCGTTGACTGGTCCGCGTGAAGCCACCTGTCCCTATCGTCATCGCCGCGACGGTGCTGGTGGCGGGGTGCTCGGCGCACCGGTCAGTCCCTCTGCCGACAGTGCCGGCAGGTCCGGGGCCGACGACGGTGCTGCAGCTGTGCGACGCGCAGACCTGGCCGCGGCCGCTGCCGAACGTGGTCGGGCGACTGCTCTACCAGGCCAAAGACGGCGCCCTCGACTGTTGGGACAACGTCCGGGGTGTGGCGCCGGACGGACACGACCCGCTGCACAATCCCGCCAAGCCCGCGGAGAAGACCTACCGCATCGTCGCCGTCTCGCCGGCCGCCGGTACGCCGACCGGGCGCCACGACGCGGTGACTGTGGAGCTCGCTGAACTCGACCCCACCGAACCTGCGGCGTTTCGGCCGTGCGACTGGGTGACGGCGTCCGAGGCGGGCGGCATCCTGGGCGGCTCGGTCACCGCCGAACCGCTCGGCGACCAGCCCGGGTCGGTCGACATCGCGTGCATCTACGACAAACCCCGCGACGTAGGAGACGGCGTGGAGGTCGACCTGCAGGTGGCGGGTGCCTTCGCGGTCGATGCCGCGTCCGAGTTCGCACTCGCGACCGTCGGAAGCCACGGCACCGCCGTCGACGGTGTCGGCGTCAAGGCCGCGTGTGTCCAAGAACCGACCACCACACCGCCGTCCACCACGCTGGTGGTCTTGCTCAGTGGTGAGCGGTTGCTTCGGGTCACGCAGGGGTACGCGGCGTGCGAGACGCTGAAGCGCTTCGCGCAGTTGGCAATTGGGCGGATAGGGTGAAGTGCGGCGAGTGTTCCTACCGCAGTGCTACTCAGGTAGCATTGCGGGGATGAAGCTGAGTGTCAGTCTGTCCGAGGACGATGTTCGCGTGTTGGACGAATACGTGGAACGGGCTGGATTGCCTTCCCGATCAGCCGCGGTACAGCGAGCGATTCGCATGCTGCGTCACCCATCCCTCGAAGAGGATTACGGCAAAGCCTGGGCGGAGTGGTCGGCCGGGGACGGCGATCATTGGGATGACGCCGTCGGGGACGGACTCGGCGATGCTCCGCGGTGAGATATGGCAGGTCGACTTCAACCCAGCTCGTGGTAGCGAGGCGAACAAAATTCGTCCGGCAGTCGTCGTCAGCAACGATCGAGCCAACGCGACCGCGTTCCGCCTTGGTCGTGGGGTGGTGACGGTCGTGCCGGTGACGAGCAATGTCGCAACGGTCTACCCATTCCAGGTGCTCTTGACTGCCGGCGCTACCGGTCTCGCCGGGGACGCGAAGGCGCAGGCCGAGCAGATCAGATCCGTTGCGGCCGAACGGTTGCGCCGGCGGATCGGCCGGGTCTCCCCGGCTGAACTTGCGCAACTGGACGATGCGCTGCGGCTGCATCTGGACCTGTGATACCTCGCTAGGTGCAGGACGCGGTCAGCGGCTGCCGGCCTCCTGGACGAGCTGGACGCGCGACGTCACCCCGAGCTTGGCGTAGACGTGAGTGAGGTGGGTCTGCACGGTGCGCGGCGAAATGAACAGCCGCGCACCAATGTCCTTGTTGCCCAGCCCTTCCTGAACCAGGCGCACCACGTCGAGCTCCATCGGCGTCAACGAGCCCCAGCCGGTCGACGGACGCTTGCGCTCACCGCGACCGCGTTGGGCGTAGGCGATCGCCTCGTCGATCGACAGTGCGGCGCCCTCCGCCCAACAGGTTTCAAAGTCGTCGGGTGGCAGAGCCTCCCTGGCCGAGGCCACCGCAGTGTCGAAGTCGACCTGGTACATGGGAGAGCGTGGGTGCCCGATGCGTCGCCGCTGCGCGTCGGCGGCACCCAACAGGCGCACCGCGTACGCGTGATTCCCTGCGGCGGCCGCAAGGCAGGCGAGGCACTCCAGAATATCGTCCACCCGTATGAACGCCTGGGTATCAGCGGCAACGGTCAGGGCTTCGTGGGCGTCGCGTTCGGCCTGTTCTGGTTCACCTTGTGCCATCGTTATATTGGCTCGCGCCAACAGGGCCAGCATGCGATAGCAGCCCGGCACCACCGCCAAGGTTTCGTCCGCTGAGCGACGGGCGGCCTCCAGATCCCCGCACGCCTGCAACGCTTCAGCCATGGGAGTGATGCATTTGGTGAACAATTCGCGCATGGGATTGCTCTGCCGATAAGCCATTTCGGCTGCAGTCCGGGCCGCCGCGGCGTCGCCGGCCGCGAGGGCGGCAGAGGCGAATACCGCATACATCGCGTCGTCGAAATAGCTACCCATCGCGTCGGCTATTTCCAGCGCAGCCTGCGCCGCCGCGTGAGACGCTTCTGGCTGGCCGTGGTAGGCCAGCGCCTGACCAAGGGTGACATAGCCGAAAACCGCCATGGTCGGGTCTCCGGCGGTCTCGGCTTCACGGGTCATGGACTCCGAGATTTCGATGCCACGGGCGGGGTCGCCGTGCAGTGTCACGGCGATGCACTGCCATGCACGGCAATTCTGGGAGAAGAACTTGTCGCCGATCGCATCGGCTTGTTGACGTCCTTGCTCGTTGGCCGGGATCGCCAAACCCGGTTCACCGGCCATCACAGCGGCGACCCCCTGGCAGCTGTAGATTTCGCACAGACTCCATTGATCGTGGGCTGCGCGGGCCAGTTCGACCGCTTCGGTGAGGTAGGGCTCGGCGGTGCCCGGCACGTAGAGCGCGATCATTCCGCATCCGATCAGGGCCTTCCTGAGCAAGGCGGGATCGCCGATGTCGCGCGCGACCGCCAGCGCCTCCTGCGCTCGACTCAACTCCACCGGGAAGCCGACCCACGCAGCCAGAATGGCGTAACGTGCCACCGCGCCCACCCACACCGCGGGTGCCAGTTGCGAGTGATCCTCGGCCAGAATTGCGGACAACCCGAGCAGCGCCTCCTGAGCACGGCCACCCCGTAACCATAACGGCCGCAACGACATTAGAAGTTGAAACGCCGTCTCCAGCTTCCCCGTTCTCCCGACTCCACGCGAAAGCGGCTCGCAAATTGTCGATTTCGAGCTTCGCCCAGGACAACAGCTGCTCATCGTAGGAGTGGCCTCGCGCCTCCTTCGCGGCTGCGGTCTCCGCGTAGTAGTCACGGTGCCGGGTGCGCACCCGGTCGGCCTCGCCGGATTCGCCGAGTTTTTCCTGGGCGTACTGGCGTATGGTCTCCAGCAACCGGTATCGCATTCCGTCGCGGGTCTCATCGGCGACGACCAGTGATTTGTCGACCAGCAGGCTCAGTTGGTCAAGCAATTGGTAACTTTCGACTTCGTTGCCGGCGCCGACGGCCGCGGCGGCGTCGAGGTCGAATCCTCCGGCGAAGGCCGCCAGTCGGCGAAACAACACCTGCTCGGGTTCGGTGAGCAGTGCATGGGACCAGTCGACTGAAGCGCGCAGCGTCTGCTGTCTGCGCACGGCGGTGCGCGCACCGCCGGTCAGCAGCCGGAACCGGTCGTGCAGGCTGTCGGCGATCTGCTGGAGCGACAACGCCCGAATCCGTGCCGCGGCAAGCTCGATCGCCAGAGGCATGCCATCCAGGCGGGTGCAGATGTCTTCGAGAAGTCGGCGGTTCTGTTCGCCCACAACGAAATCCGGGCGGGCGCGTCGTGCCCGATCTTCGAACAGCTCGACGGCCCCGTCGGCGATGCCGAGTGAGGGCACCCGCCATCCCAGCTCGCCGGGCACGCCCAGTGGTTCACGGCTGGTGGTCAGAATGGTCAACTGCGGGCATACCGTCAACAACTCGGCGACCAGAGTCCCGCACGCATCGAGCAGGTGCTCACAGTTGTCGAGGATCAGGAGCACATGCTTGTCCGCAATGAATCTCACCAACAAGTCCGCATGGGAGCATCCGGGTTGGTCGGTAAGTCCCAGCGTGCGCGCCACGGTGACCGGCGCGACAAGCGGATTGGTGACAGGGGACAGGTCGACGTACCACAGCCCGTCGCCGAATTCGGCGGTCAGCCCGGCCGCGACCTCGACCGCGAGTCGGGTCTTGCCGGCACCCCCGGCGCCGGTCAGGGAAACTAACCGATTGCTCGTCACGAGCTGGCGCAGCTCCGTCATCTCGGTTGCGCGCCCGACGAAACTGGTCAGTTGAGCCGGAAGATTATGCGCGGCAACGGCGGTGCGGACCCGCAGCGGCGGGAACTCGTTGCGCAAATCGGGGTGGCACAGCTGCACCACGCGTTCGGGACGCGGCACGCCGCGCAACGGGTAACTGCCCAGATCGGTGAACCACACGCCGTCGGGCAGGCGGTCCATCACCAGCGATTCGGTCACGCCCGACAAGACGGTCTGGCCGCCGTGGGCGAGGTCGCGTAGCCGGGCGGTGCGGTTGATGGTGGGGCCCGCGTAGTTGGCGTCGTCGCGCAACTGGATCTCACCGGTGTGAATTCCGATCCGTAGCCGGATCGGGGCCAGGGGCGCGCGTTGGAATGCCAGCGCGCAGGCCACCGCGTCGGAGGCGCGGGCGAAGGCGGCGACGAAGCTGTCGCCCTCGCCCTGTTCGAGTGGGCGCACCCCGTCATAGGCGGCGATGGTTTCGTTGACTGTGCGGTTGAGCTGTGCCAGCGCGGCGGTCATCTGCTCGGGCTGGGTTTCCCATAACCGGGTGGAGCCCTCGACATCGGCCAGCAGCAGCGTCACCGTTCCCGTCGGCAGCAACTCGCTCATCCCCAATTCGTCCCAGTCTCAGCTCTCGCGTTCTGGCTCATGGTAGCCAGCATCGCGGCCTGCGCAGCGCAATACATCGGCACAATTGCGCAGACGGCCCCGGGCAAACGGCGTGCATTTGCGGTGCGCACCGCGTAGATCTTGGGATCGGTAGCCATCCGGGCCACGTTGACTGGCCCAGCGTAACCGAGCGGATCGGTCCCATGAACAAACTTGCGACCCTGCCAACCACCGTCGCGACGATGATCACCCTGCCCGCCACCGCGCACGCCGAAGCCGGCTACCGCGACGCCGGTGCAAGCCACGCCACTGCCGTCGACGGCGTCGGCATCAAGGCCGCCTGCGTCCAAGAACCGACCACCACACCGCCGTCCACCACGCTGGTGGTCTTGCTTAGTGGTGAGCGGTTGCTTCGGGTCACCCAAGGCTTCGCGGCGTGCGAGACGCTGAAGCGCTTCGCGCAGTTGGCAATTGGCCGGATCGGGTGAATAGGGTCGGGCGCGAGCAGACACAAAATCGGACGGTCTCGGTCTGGCACTTAGGGAATAGTGCGATTCTGTGTCTGCTCGCGCTTAGAGGAGTAGCTAACCCAGTTTGAATGCGTCCCGGGAAACCTGGAAGTAGTGCCCGCTGCTGCTGTCGGTGCACTTCACGCCGGACTGCTCGCTGGTGCAGCTGAGGGTGCCCGCCGAAATGCTCTGGCCGTAGTCGAGGGTCCGCTCGCCGGGCACCCGCAACGTGTCCCCGTGGCAGTGGATGGCAGCCGGTTGGCCGGGTTGGAGCACGAAGCGGTTGCCCCAGGCGATGTGTTGGGCGCACTCCGGCGGCGGGGGCGGGGTGTAGGTGTACTCGCTGATATCGCAGGCGACATCGGTGCTGTCCAGCGTGCAGGCGATGTTGCCCGACGGGGTTTGGAAGTTCTGGGTGTCGGCGTGCGCGGTGGCCGGAAGCGCGAGGGCAGCCAGAACCAGCCGCCAACGGCGCGAGCTTGAGGATTCGCATCGTCTGGTCTTAGCACGCGGGCCTCGTCGAGATTGCCGTTATAGCCGTGATCGAGCGTTGCCGCGGTGGCCAAGAAGCCCCACACGTCCCTGTCGGTGGTCCGCAGTAGCTTGCCTGCCATGGAGCGATCTGGCGGCGGATTCGGTGCGGTGTTCGGCGTACTGCTGATCATCGGCCTCATCATCAAGTTCATCTGGTGGATCTTGGGCACCCTGGCCCTCGTCGCCCTCTTCTTCCTCGCCAGGGCCATCGCCGGCTGGTACGCCACCCGCGAAGCCGAATACGCCCGCTACCGGCAAGCCCTCGCCGCCCGAGCCGACCAGCAGCACGACTGGGTGCTGCACGGCGACGACCGCGGGATCTACGGCGTCGAAGGCGCCGAGCTGATGCGCCAGGTGCGCCGTCGCGGGTGAAGGGCGCACCACCCCGCCCGGTTGTTACCATCGCGCGGTGAGCCGATTTTCCAGGCGCGACGTGCTGAAATACGCCGCCGCAGCACCGGTGCTCCTTGCCGCAGTGGTCAGCGTCCCGCCCGCCTCAGCCGCCGGCATCGCCGGGATGAGCGTGTTCCTCGACCCAGGTCATAACGCCGTCGCCGACGCGTCGATCAACCAGCAGGTCCCCAACGGCCGGGGCGGCACGAAGCCGTGCAACACGTCAGGTACCGCCGCCGGCGACGGTTATCCCGAGCATGCGTTCACCTGGGACGTCACCAACATGGTCGCGGCCCAACTGAACAACCTGGGCGTCACCACCCAGCTATCCAGGGGAGACGACGGATCCGTCGGCCCCTGCATCGACGACCGCGCCGCCCGGGCCAACGCCATGCATCCGGACGCGATCGTCAGCATCCACGCCGACGGCGGACCCGCCTCCGGGCACGGGTTCCACGTCAACTACTCCAGCCCGCCGCTCAACGACGCCCAATCGAACGGGGCGATGCAACTGGCCAACGCGATGCGGTCTGCCCTGATCGCGGCCGGCTTCCAGCCGTCGAACTACATCGGCTCCGACGGCCTGTACGGTCGCGCCGACCTCGCCGGCCTCAACCTGGCCCAGTACCCGGCAGTGCTCGTCGAACTCGGCAACATGAAGAACGCCGACGATGCCGCCCAGATCGAAAGTGCCGATGGCAGAGCCAGATACGCCGCCGCCGTGACCCAGGGGATAGTGGCCTATCTTCAAGCCAAGGCGGGCTAGCGCCCGAACAGCGATCGCGGTCCTCGCAACCCTGGTTGTGGCGGCCGCGATCGTGACATTGACCGCCGTCTACACCTACCGGCACACCCCCGCTCCGCAAAGGCAACCCATGAACGTCCGAGAGCGCCCCGCCGCCCCAGCAGAACACCGACCTCGCCGCGGAATTCGAGCAACTGGCCGGCCGCCTGAACGCGACGATGGGCCTGGCCGTCACCGCCGTCGGCGGCAACGAGCCGCCGACGACCTACGGCGACTGGCAACAGGGCCCGGCCTGGTCGACCATCAAGGTGCCGTTGGCGATCGCCGCCTACCGCCAACAGCACACGATCACCGCCACGATGAAGGCCGCCATCACCGAGTCGGATAACGCGGCAGCCGAAGCACTTTGGCAGCAGCTCGGCGAGCCTGCCACCGCGGCGGGCAAGGTGCAAGAGATCCTGCGGGAGACCGGCGACCCCACCACCGTCGAATCACGAAAGCTACGACCAGAATTCACCGCATTCGGCCAGACCATCTGGTCGCTGGTCGATCAAGCCCACTTCACCGCCCAAGCGTTCTGCAACAAGGACAACGATCCGATCTTCGCCTTGATGGGTCAGATTGCGCCGCAACAGAGTTGGGGCCTCGGCGCCCTGCCGGGCGCGCAGTTCAAGGGCGGTTGGGGCCCGTCCCCGTCGGGCAGATATCTGGTGCGACAGATCGGCATCGTCAACTCGGGAAGACTCGCCGTCGCCCTCGCGGCCGAGCCCGCGTCAGGATCGTTCGACGACGGCAGCGCACGCCCTCGACGAAGCCACCGCCTGGCTGAGCGGCCACCTCGCCCAGCTGCCCGCCGGCCAGTGCCCGGGAAACACTTAGACATCCCGGCTGCGTGCCGCATAATCCCTACGGAGGAGGGCGTCAGCGGTGGATCAGCGGGTCGGCACGAGTTTCGGCAAATACACGATCACCGGTGTTGTCGGCAAAGGCGGCATGGGCGAGGTCTACGAGGCCTACGACAATCAGATCGGTCGGACAGTCGCGCTGAAGATCATGAAGAGTCAGTACGCGAACGACCGCAACTACCGGACCCGCTTTGAGCGCGAATCACACGCCGCGGCGACATTGGAAGAACCGCATGTGATTCCGATCCACGGATTCGGCGAGATCGACGGCTCGCTGTTCATCGACATGCGCCTGGTCCGGGGGACCGACCTGGAGAGCCTGATCGCCAAGGGGCCGCTCGAGCCGTCGCGAGCGGTGGTCATCATCACCCAGATCGCGGCCGCGCTCGACGCGGCGCACGCCGCAGGGCTGGTGCATCGTGACATCAAGCCGCAGAACATCCTGGTCACCCCGGCCGATTTCGCTTACCTCTGCGATTTCGGCATCGCCGAGGTCGATGGGCGAACACACCCGACTCACGGCGGCCAACATGCGGGTCGGGTTCGTGGGCCTACATGGCGCCGGAGCGGTTTTCCGACCGGGACATCACACCTGCCGCCGACATCTACTCCCTGGCGTGCGTGCTGTACGAGTCACTGACCGGCCAGCTGCCGTTTCCGGCCGAAAGCCAGGGCGGGTTCGTCGCGGCGCATCTGGCGGCACCGCCACCGCGGCCCAGCATGACCAACCCGCGGGTCCCGGCGGCGCTGGACGACATCATCGCGCGGGGCATGGCCAAGGAACCCGACGATCGCTACGGCAGCGCCGGCGCTTTCGCGCGGGCGGCCGAACGGGCGCTGCGCAGCGCCGCGCACACCGAGGTTGACGCGGTCGACAAGCGCCGACCCGCGCCGGTGTCCTGGCCGCCGCACTGCCGCCGCAGCCGCCGACGGTCCAGCGCGTGTATCCACAGACCTTCCCGTCCGGGCCACAGCCCGTTGCCCCTGGCGAAGCTCCGGCGAAACCGCGCGCGCCGCTGGATGGTTCCCGTGGTCATCGGGGTCAGCGCGGTGCTGGTTCTCGGCGGTATCGGCGTGCTCGTCGGTTACCTGGTGAAAAAGGACGACCCGACGGCCACCCCCACTGCAGCCGTGCCGCCGACCATCCCGCCGTACTCGGGCGAGTCGACATCCAAATCGCCGGAGCCGATCCCGTCGCGGCCGCCCAACGCGGCGCCGCCGCTGGTGACCGGCCCCGACCAGAGCGCCAGCCACCAAAGCTGCGACCAGGGCTTTCAGATGAACATGACCGGGTACGGGTCGCACAGTGGGCGAGGCTCACCGCAGACGTCGTGCTACTTCGCCAACGCGGTGCTGCACGCGTACTGGAACACCTACGGCAACGCCACCAATGGCGCGCGCACGGTGTCATCGCCGGGAGCCGTCGACTGCTTCACCGTCGCGGGCGCGAACTGCGATCCGAAGAACCCGGCGAACTTTCTGATGCAGTGCGCGGGCGACGGCGCCAACCCGTGGATCAGGTGCACCGGCGGCAAAGACGCCGTCGTCTACCTTTGGTAGCCGAAAAGTGTTACAGCAGTTGGGCGATCGCGGTGGTGACGGTGAGTGCCAGCGTCGCGAAACCGATGACGTACACCTGGCGGCGGGCGGTGATCGGGGTCGGCAGTGGACTTTGGGCCAACGTGTGTTGGCGCCGCAGCGCGATCACATAGGTAGCTAATGCGGCAGCACAGGCGACTCCGGCCGGTAGCAGCGCACCCACGCGTTGGCCGGCGCCGTGCACGTCTTTGATCGCCAACAGCACCCCGTTGACCAAAAATGAGATCGACGTCCTGGTCCAGGCCAGCGTTGTCCGTTCGGCGGCCCCGCCGACGGGCTCGGGTCCGCTCATCCCGTGACCGCCTTCAAGATCACCAATCCGAGCGAGATCACCCCGAGCACGATGAGCCCTATGGCCAGGAAACCGGGCGAGGGATGGCGAGGCAGCGGCTCTCCGCGCCGCATGGCGCGATCGGCGTGGATCCAGCGTCGTAATCCGATACCGCTGGTGAAGATCGCCAGCGCCGCGAGGCCTACGCCGAGCAGTCGTCGGGCGCCGGGCACTGCCAGCTCCGGAACGAGTTGCACCAGCGCGACCGCGGCCGCAAGCAAGCCCAGCGCGGTGCGCTGCCAGGCCAGGTAGGTTCGCTCGTTGGCGAGGGTGAAACGGTAGTCGGGCTCCTGCTCTTCGATGACGTCGCTCGGCGGAGTTTTTGTCGGCCACGGTGCACATCGTAGATTCGGTCGGGTGCTCAACGGCGCTGTTATTCGATGTCCAGGGAACCGCGACCGATTTTCACTCCACGGTCTGCGACGAGGCGCGCCGGATCAGCGCCGGTCGGGCGGCGGGTGTCGATTGGCCGGAACTGGTCCGGCGTTGGCGGGCAGGCTACTTCACTGCGTTGGACGCCGCGCCGAGCCAAGGTGCCTGGGTTTCGGTGGGCTCGGTCTACCGGAACGTGCTGGACACCGTGCTGGCCGACGCCGGGGTAACCGACCTCACGGCAGCCGAGCGCGACGAACTCTCCCTGGCCTGGCAGCGCCTGCGACCGTGGCCGGACGTCGTCGCGGGACTGACCCGGCTGCGCAGCAGATACATCCTGGCCACCCTGTCGAACGCCGACGTCAGCGCGGTGATCAACATCTCCAAACGCGCCGGCCTGCCCTGGGACGCCGTCTTCGCCGCGGAGATGGCCGGGGTATTCAAACCCGACCCGGCCGCATACCGGATGGCCGCCACCTACCTCGGCCTGCCGCCCGGCGACATCATGATGGTCGCCAGCCACAAGTACGACCTGCGCGCCGCGGCCCGACTCGGTTTCCAGACCGCCTTCGTCGCCCGACCGCTGGAATTCGGTGCCGACGGTGTGGCGGACGTCGCCTACGAGGACGAGTTCGACGTCAACGCTTGTGATTTCGTCGATCTGGCCGCTCAGATCGTAGGGTGAGGCGCATGTCCTCTCTCTCCAAGGAACAGTTGTGGAAGCAGCGCACCGAATGGCCGCTGGCCGTGGTCGCCGTCGCCTTCCTGATCATGTACTCGGTGCAGATCCTGGCCCGGCCGCACGGGTCGGAGGCGCGCATCCTGTGGCTGCTGTGCTGGATCGCCTGGGCGATGTTCGTCGGCGACTACTTCGCGCGCCTGATCCTGGCGGACAACCGCCGGGAATGGTTTCTGCTGCACATCCTTGACCTGGTGATCGTCATGCTGCCGTTCCTGCGGCCGCTGCGGATGGTTCGCCTGGTCGTGCTGCTCGGTGTGTTGCAGAGGGCCGTCGGGCATGCCGTGCGCGGGCAGATCCTGCTCTACACGGTGTCCGGGGTGCTGCTCTTGGTCTACACCGGCGCGCTGGCCGTTCTGGACGCCGAACGCAGGCAGGCCGGTGCCACCATCGACAGCTTCGGCAAGGCCGTGTGGTGGGCCATCACCACCATTACGACCGTCGGCTATGGGAACCTGTATCCGATCACCGTCCCGGGCCGGGTGGTCGCGGTGTTGTTGATGATGGGCGGGATCACGCTGGTCGGTGTGGTGACCGCGTCGCTGGCCTCGTGGGTCGTGCAGCGGGTATCCGACGCCGACACCGCCAAACAGGTGGCGACGGCCGCCCAGATCGACGAGCTGCGTGGTGAGATCCGGGAGCTGGCCGAGCAACTGCGGGCGCGGGATGCCGCGGACGCTTAGTGGTGACCTGGTGCGGTCGCATCAGTCACCCGCGGCCCTGATATCACGAGATCCAGCGACGTTCCCCGGGTCTCGGGCAGCCGATACGTACACCAGAGGCTGGTCACCACCAGCACCGCCAGCATGAGTCCGATGCTCCAGCTGCCGTAGTGCACACTCAGCGGTTCGGCGATCAGGGGCGGAACAGCCCCGCCGAGTATGCCGGAGATATTGATCGCCAGCCCGGCGCCGGTGTAGCGGTGCGATGTCGTGAACAGTTCGGGCACAAAGGATGTCATCGGGGCGTAGGCGAACGCGGCAATGGCGTAGGTGCCGGTGATCGCCACCGCGAACAGGACCGGGGTGTCGGCGTCGATCAACGGCATGATCACGAACGACCAGGGCAGCGCCAGCGTCCACCCGGCCAGGATGACGGGACGGCGCCCGACCCGGTCGGACATGCCGGCCGACACCGGCACTACCGCAGTCCACACCAGCCCACCGAGCAACCCGGCGAACAGGATCGCCTTGCGGGACAGCCCGAGTGTGCTGTGGGCGTAACTCGTCAGGTAGGTGCCGGCCATGAACACGAAGGCGAACAGCGCCACAAAGCTGCCCGACGCCAGAGCCACGGCGCCCCACTGCTGACGCAGGACTTCGGCGAGCGGCACCCGCGGCGGCGCGGCTTGGCTGGTGAACACCGGGGTTTCGTCGATGCTGACCCGCACATACAACGCGATCGCGACCAGTAACCCGCTGAGCAGGAACGGAATTCGCCATCCCCAGTTGAGGAAGGACGGGCTCGTCTCCCCGACGGTGGCATTGACCAGCAGGAAGGTCAGGCCCGTCAACACCATCGCGATACCGGCGCCGACGGCGGTGAACGTGCCGTAGCGACCGCGCTGGTCCACCGGTGCATATTCGGCTGCCAGCAACGCCGATCCGGCCCACTCGCCGCCGACGGCGAACCCCTGCAACAACCGCAGCGTCAGCACGATCAACGGCGCCGCCACGCCGATCGTCGCCGCCCCCGGCGTGAGACCCACTGCCACAGTGGACAAACCCATGATCAGCAGCGTGGCCACCAACGTCGTCTTGCGTCCGATGCGGTCACCGAAGTGGCCGAATACCGCCCCGCCCAACGGCCGGGACAGGAATGCGGCGGCGAAGGTACCCATCGAGGCGATCGTCGCGAGCGCCGGGCTCAGGTTCGGAAAGAAGACCGTCGGAAACGTCAAAGCCGCGGCGGTGCCGTAGATGTAGAAGTCGTAGAACTCGACGGTGGTACCCACCATGCACGCGAACGCAATACGGTTGACGTTCAAGATCGGCGACGCCCGCGCCGTCGGACCCCCATGGCAGCCTCCTCTGCAGCGCGAGTCTAGGCCCCGCGGGCCCGCGGGGAAGCACTTCCCGCGTGCTAGGTTGGGCCGAGATGTTTCGTCGCCGCCTCTCCGAATTCCAGCACGTCATGCAGCCCGCCGTGCGACTGCGCGAACAAGCCGAAGCCCTCGCCGATTACGTCGGACACGGCGACAGCGTGCTCGACGTCGGTTGCGGGACCGGGCATCTCTCGGCGTACCTGCGCGAGATGTACGGGGCGGTTCCCACCGGAATCGACGTCAAAGACTTCCGGCAGACCGACATCCCCTTCACCGAGTTCGACGGAACGTCAATCCCGTTCCCGGACAACTCTTTTGACCAGGTCATCCTCAGCGAGGTACTGCACCACAGCCACGACCCGGTCAGACTGATCGCCGAATGTGACCGCGTCGCGCGTCGCCGCATCATCGTCTTCGAAGACGTGCCCGAGGGACTGGTCGGCAAGCTCGCACTGCAGGCGCACGTGCAGGCATTTGCGTACTACCGCCGATATCCGTTCCGCCCGGCGCGCCTCGACGAGTACCGGCAGGCCCTGGCCTGGCTCGCCACCAAAGCCGCCGGGGTCACCAGAATCCCGCAACCGCCGCAGTGGCTGACCGTCTACCCGCGCGTCCTATACGTCTACGATCTGCCGCCGGAGTAATCGCTACCACGCAACCGGCAGCACCTTGATGCCGTGAATGAACTGGGACAGTAGGCGCCTGGGCTCTGCCGTCGCGACGATCTGCGGCATCTCGCGGCGCAACTCGTCGAACACCACCCGGATCTCGCGGCGGGCCAGGTTGGCTCCGAGGCAGAAGTGGGCACCGCCGCCGCCGAACCCGACATGCGGATTGGGGTTGCGTGCCACGTCGAACCGCCACGGGTCGGCGAACTTCGACTCATCCCGGTTGGCCGAGCAGTACCAGAGCGAAACCTTGTCGCCCTCAGCCATTTTGGTGCCGCTGAGTTCGAAATCGCGGGTCAGGGTGCGGCGCATGTAAACCACCGGTGCGGCCCAGCGCACGATCTCCTCGGTCGCGCTGTGCGCCAAGCCGTCATAGTCGGCCCACCACTTGTCCCGTTCCTCGGGATAGCGCGACAGCGCCAGCACCCCGTGGCTGATCGCGTTGCGGGTGGTCTCGTTGCCGGCCACCACCAGCAGGATGAAGAACATCGCGATTTCCGACGACGACAACCGCTCGCCGTTCACGTCGGCTTCCACCAGGGCGGTGGTCAGGTCGTCGTGATGGTTGACCCGCCGATCCTCTGCCAATGCCGTGGCGTAGGCGCCGATGTCCATCGAAACCTGAAGAAACTCACCGAAATCGGTGGCCAGGTCGGGGTCGCCGAAGCCGAGAATCACGTTGGTCCAATGGAATATCTTCTGATGGTCGTCTTCGGGGATGCCCATCATGTCGCAAATGATCTGCAACGGCAGCGGCCCGGCGATTTCACTGACCAGGTCGGCTTGCCGGTCGGGGTGGTTGGCCATCATCGACGTCACCAACCGGTGCGCCCGATCCCGCACCGACGCTTCGATGCGCGCCACCACCTTCGGTGTGAACGCCCGGCTGACGATGGAGCGCAGTCGCTGGTGGCGCGGATCGTCCATCACGATCATCGAACCGAAGTATTCGGCCAACTCCGGCGTCTGATCGTTGATGGTGATGTTGGGGCTGGAGCTGAACACCTCCGGATGGCGGCTGGCGAAGAACACGTCGTCCAGCCGGGTCAGTGCCCAGTGCCCGTTGCCGCCGGTGAACCCTTCCATTTCGATCGCCGGCCAGAACGAGATCGGCGCCTCGCGGCGCAAGGTGGCGAAGGCGCCGTCGCGGTAGTCGTCGTCGAGTGCCCAGAAATCCAGCGAGCCCAGCGCGATATCGGCCAGCGGAATCTCGGGCGGCGGCGTCCCATTCACCCGGGGCTTGAGGCCGGAGTGGGCGTCACCCTTGGTCTTGAGGTCCATGCATCCTCCTTTACCCCCTCACCCTTGAGGAGGTGCCACTGGCGAGCCTAGACCGCCGTCAGTGCGAGCAGATGGCCTTTCCGGGCGTCCCTGTCGAATGCGCATCATTGACCACGTTGCCGTCCACCACAATCTTGCAGGCGATGGTGCCCTGCCCCTGCGCGCTCAGCACGTAGACCTGACCACCGAAGCCCTGGAAGTCCGTTGACCACGGCAGCGGCACGTTCACCGCACGCTGCTGACCGGACTGGGTCTGGAACGAGATGTATTCGGCCATGCCGGTGCCACTGACCTCGTAGTGAACCTTGGGGAATGCGCCCGGGGCAGCGAAAGGATCGGCGTGCGCCACACCGCAGGTGGCCGCGAAGGCGGTGCCGGTGGCAATGAGAATCGAAGCTGCGCGACGACTGGTCATGGTTGTCATCGTGTCATCACCCGCGGCGCGACACCAGAGGTCCCCTATGCAACCACCGCTTAGGGTGAAGCGGGTATTCGGAGAGGTGGCTGATTCATGACGCAGAGCGGCGTTAAGCGAGTGGTGGTGTGGGGCACCGGCTTCGTGGGCCGGATGGTGATTCCCGAGATCGTCAAGCATCCGCTGTTCGAGTTGGTGGGTGTCGGCGTCAGCAACCCGGACAAGGTGGGCCGCGACGTCGGCGACATCTGCGGACTGGACGAACCGGTCGGCGTCACCGCCACCGACGACGTCGACGCCCTGATCGCGCTCAAACCCGACGCGTTGGTGCACTACGGGCCGACGGCGATGCACGCCAAGGACAACATCTCGCTGATCACCCGCTTCCTGCGGGCCGGTATCGACGTGTGCTCGACGGCGATGACCCCCTGGATCTGGCCGACCATGCCGCAGAACCCGCCGAACTGGATCGCCCCCATCACCCAGGCCTGCGAGCTGGGGGAGTCGTCGTGTTTCACCACCGGCATCGACCCCGGATTCGCCAACGACCTGTTCCCGATGACCCTGATGGGCCTGTGCTCAGAGGTGCGCAAGGTCCGGGCCTCCGAGTTGCTGGACTACACCAACTACGAGGGCGACTACGAGCGGGAGATGGGCATCGGCCGGGAACCCGAGTTCAGCCCGATGCTGGAAAACCGCGACGTGCTGATCTTCGCGTGGGGGGCCACCGTCCCGATGATCGCGCACGCCGCCGGCATCATGCTCGACGAGATGACCACCACCTGGGACAAGTGGGTGACTCCGACCGACCGCAAGTCCGCCAAGGGCGTCATCAAGGCGGGCAACGTCGCCGCGGTCCGGTTCACCATCAACGGGCTCTACCAGGGCGAGACGCGGATCCAACTCGAGCACGTCAATCGCATCGGACTCGACGCCGCCCCGGACTGGCCGACGGGCCACGACAACGACGTGTACCGGGTGGACATCGAAGGCACCCCCAGCATCTTCCAGGAGACGGCGTTCCGGTTCACCGACGGATCGGGCCGGGACGCCGCGGCCGCCGGTTGTCTGGCGACCGGCTTGCGGGCGCTCAATGCCGTCCCGGCGGTCAACGACCTGTCCCCGGGGTGGGTGACCGCGCTGGATCTTCCACTCATCCCGGGCGCGGGTACGATCCGCTGACCAGCACTCATACAGCTTGCGCATAGCGGACGCAGAGATCGGCTACAGGTTTTGCCGAAAAAAATCAGGCGGGGGGACAGGGGATGAGGCCAGATGGCAGATGGAGCTAGGCCCGCGTTAGGCCTGTCGATCGGTGCCACGAACCTGGCCGCCGTCACACCCGACCATGCCATCACCCGCAAACCCGTCCTGACCCTGTACCGGCAGCGTCCGCCCGAGGTCGGGGTGCCGTCGGAGAATCCCCGACTGGACGAACCCGGCCTGGTCATCACCGATTTCGTGGACCGGGTGGGGGATCCGGTCGGCATCGTGGCGGCCGACGGTTCCGTGCACCGCAGCGAAGCCCTGGTCGCCGACGGCTTGCGGGCGCTGGCCTTTGCGGCCACCGGTGGGCGCGCGCTGCCCGACAATGTCGCGGTGACCTATCCGGCCCACTGGGCGCCGACGGCGGTCGACGCGTTGGGCGGCGCGGTGAGGCGGGTGTCGGAGTGGTCGCACCAGGCCACCCCGGTCACCGTGATCCCGGATGCCGCAGCCGCGCTGTTCGCGGTGCGAGCCAACCCGGGCATACCCGCCCGGGGGACCGTTGCGGTGTGCGACTTCGGCGGTAGCGGAACCAGCATCACCCTGGTCGACGCCAGCGCGGACTATCAGCCGATCGGCCCGACCGTCCGGCATCACGACTTCTCCGGCGACCTGGTCGACCAATCTCTGTTGACCTACGTCATGTCCGAGATGCCCGCCACGGGTTCGTTCGATCCGTCCGCCACCGCCGCGATCGGATCGCTGAACCGGCTGCGGGCCGCCTGCCGCGGCGCCAAGGAACGGCTCTCGGCGACGACGGTGACCACCCTGTCCGAAGAGGCGCCGGGACTGCGCGGCGAAATCCGGCTCACCCGCAACGAACTCGAGGAAACGATCCGCGGTTCGTTGGACGGGGTGGCCGTCGTCCTCGAAGAATCGTTGCGCCGCAACGGATCAGGGTTGGTCGCGATCGTCACCGTCGGGGGCGGTGCCAACATTCCGGCGGTGACCACGTCACTGTCCGGCCGGTTCGGGGTGCCGGTGATCACTACGTCGCGCCCGCAACTGACCCCCGCCATCGGTGGTGCGCTGCGCGCCGCGCGGGGTCCCGGCGACACCAGTGCGACGACGTTGACCCCGGCGGCGCCGCCCGCGCCGCTGGTTCCGGCGCCGACGCCGGAGGCGGACGACTACCAGGATGTACCCGCCGCGGCTCCGGTGTCGGCTATGCAGCCCGCGCTGGCGTGGTCGGAAGCGCAAGACGAGTCGCGTGTGATGCCGGCGGTTTCGTCGGGCTCGGGCTCCGGCTACACCGCCGCCCGGCCGCAGATGAAGTTCGAGCACGAAGACGGCCCGGAACCCGAACGCAAGGCCTCGCCGATTCCGTGGTACCGCCTGCCGGCGGTGATCATCGTCAGCACGGTCGTGGCGGTGCTGCTGGTGGGGACCGCGGTGGCGATCGGGCTGTCGTCGCACGACAACGGGACGAAATCGCCGGGGGTGAACACCTCGCCGGCGACGCCGAGCAGTCCCGTCCCCCCGCCGCCACCCCCGCCTGCCACGACCGAAAGCCCTGGCGCCGAACCGCCGCCGGCCTCGACACCGGAACCACCGCCGCCGTCGACCCAGGGCGCGCCGCCCCCGCAGACCACGCAGGCGCCGCCGCCGACCACTGAGGCACCCGCGCCGCTGACCACCACGGTGCCGCCGCCGGTGACCACCCAACCTCCGCCGGCGACCACCGCCGCCCGCGCCGCAGCTACCGGCACCCGCTAACCCGAATCCGCCTGCGCCGCCACAGATTCCGCAGCTACCGCAGATTCCGGGGCTACCGCAGATCCCCGGTGTCGGGAATGTGCCCGGACTTCCGGGGGTACCGCGGATCGGCTGAAACCGGTCCTGAAATCAGGCTAAGCGCCGGCCTTTTCCCGCTCCTCGCGGTCTTTTTTGGTCGCCTCCAGGATCTCCTTGTTGAAGTCCTTGTCCTTCTCCAGGTTGTCCTGGACGCGTTCTTCGGCTTCCTTGTTCAGCTGCTCCATCGACTTGTTCTCGTCCTCTGCCGTTTCGTCGGCGTCGGCAGCACGCTCGCTTTCGGCGGTGTTTTTCGCCCGGCTGCCGCTGTCGCCGTTGGCGTCGCCTACCCTCGGCTTTGCCGTCTTTGTCAGCGTCGTTCTTTGCGGGCTTGGCAGGAGACTCGTCTGACTCGTCAGTGGCCTCTGAGCCCTCCGACTTGGCCTTGGCGGCCGGCGAGTCGTCATCGTCGGCGTACTTGGGATTGCCGTCGTCGTCGAGCCAGTCGTTGACCGCCGTGCCGGTGATGGTCTTGCCCGATCCGGGCAACACCAGGGTGGGCTTGTCTTCGTAGGCCGTCATCATCTCTTGGGCCTTCTCTTTGGCCCCTTCGTCCGGTTTGGGCTTCTCCGCGGGGTGTCGTCGTCGCCCTCGCGGGTGTTGTCGTCGTCGGCCTCGGCAGTACTCACGGCACCGTCATCAGTCTTGCTGGTGTCCTGACCAGCTGATTCGTCCTCGTGCGCGCTCATGCTCGTGCCCCCTATGGCGTTGCTTTGCAACCGACCCTGAGTGAGGGTTACCACATCAGCGCCGCGCCGAAACTCCCGTTACCGCGAATCCCGCTTGGCCAGCACCAGGGACGCCAGCGGAATCCGCATCGGCTCGGGCGCCTTGGCCAGGCGCTCGGCGACACCGGCCTCGAGCTTCTGAACGAAGTCAGCTCCGCGTGGATCGTCGAACCCGCCGTCCAAGCCAGCCCGCAGGGTGGGGAACAGGGCCGCCCGGGCGAACGCCGCCCACTGAGCGCCGAAAGCCTCTGCGTCTGAATCACTTTGGTATCTGGCCCAGAACCGGTCCTCGGCGTTGAACATGTCGAGATGCTCGATCGTCAGTCCTTCGAACCACCCGCGCGGTGCGAACGGGGCGCGGAAGTCCTTCTCGGTGCGGGCCACTACGGGAATTACCATGCGCCGCAACTCTTCACCGCGCACCACGCCCTGATCGGCAAGTTCCTGCAGCGCCGCCATCAACGCCTCGTTCATCGGGCGGTAGCCGAATTCGCCGTCTTCGTCGAGGGCCATGGTCAGCACCACCAGTCGTCCACCGGGACACATTTCGCGGCCCCGGAACGCGACGAAGTTGTTCCAGTCCAGCGCCGACTGGTGTTCGTATGCCCGGCGGGCTTCGGTGTTCCTGCTGTACGCGACCTGCACATGGTCGGTGACTTCCGGCGCACCTTCGGGTACCTGGCTCAGCCACTGGATCGCCCACGACGTCCAGCCGAGGTTGACGGTGCCGGTCGGCAGAATCTGCTGGTAGAAGGATCGCCCGATCGCCGAGGTGAAGCTGGCGGCATCGTTGTTCAGGTAGCTGTCCGGGTCGTCGGACAAGGTCCGGAACAGGGCGGTGAAATCGTTGTCCGGTACATCGGTATGCGCCACGAGGATTGCGTGGTCATGGCTGGTACGCGCGCGTAACACCTCGATCGCGGCGGCCATCGGCTTGAGTGAATTGTGGCCGGTGGCCGCGCCGTAGTCGGCGACGACGACCGGTTGCGGCGGTTTGGGCAGCGGCACCTGGCGCGCCGCCTGTTCGAACAAAGCGACGGCCGGTAACAGTCCAGCGGCCTGCAGACGCGACGACTGGGTGTACGTCGCTGACTCCATCGGCTCCGGACGGACCACGATGCTTGATTCGGGCAGGCGGACCTTCGGCTCCGACTCAGTTCGGCGAGGGGTAGCTGACACCGGTGAGCCTCTCGGAGATCTCCCAAAGTCGTTTGCAGTCATCGTCATTGGCGGCTCGCGCCGGTACCTTGGCCTCGGCGACCCCGCCGCCGGCGGCCTCGTAGACCCCGCGCGGTCCGTAGAACGCGCCGCCCTCGGCGCCCGGGGTGACGGCCGCGTAGAGCGCCGGCAGGATGCCTTCGTCGATCTCCTGCCACAGGAAGGGGGCGTACTTCCATGACGTCGTGTACAACCGCTGCATCAGCGCCGGCTTCTCCCGGCCGTGTGACGGCCCGCTGATCTGCAGGTTGGTCTTGGTGAGCCCCGGGTGCGCCGCATTGGACGTGATGCCCCACCCGGCTTGGCGGCTGCGCCGGTCCAGTTCGCGGGAGAACATCAGGACCGCCAGCTTCGACTGTCCGTAGGCCGCCATCGAGGCGTAGGAATTCTCGAACTGCAGATCGTCGAAATGGATGCGGCCGCGACGGGCCGCGAGGCTGCTCAGCGACACCACGCGGGGGGCTTGCGCCGCGCGCAGCAGCGGCAAGACCTGTGCGGTGAGCGCGAAATGGCCGAGATGGTTACTGCCGAACTGCAATTCGAAGCCGTCGGCGGTGGTGTCGCGCTCGGGTGGCGTCATGACGCCGGCATTGTTGATCAGGATGTCGATGGGGCGGCCGTCGGCGTTGAGCTGGGCGCCCAAGGCGGCGACGGAGGCCAGCGACGACAGGTCCAACGCCTTGATGGTCAGGCTGGCGTCGGGCACCGATTTGCGGATCTCTTCGATGGCGGCCTCGCCCTTGCCCTGGTTGCGGATGGCCATCACGACGTCGGCGCCGCCCACCGCCAAGCGCTTGGCCAGGCCGAACCCCAGGCCGCTGTTGGATCCGGTGACTACCGCCAGCTTGCCGGACAGATCGGGCACCGTCGCGACGAGATTGATGGCCATGTCAGAACTCCTATTCCGGTTGCTTCGTCTCCGGTCGCAAACAGTGTCCCCCGTCGCTCTCGCGCGTGACACACTGCCTGGATGAACAGCAGACGGGTCGCCAAGATCTCGCTGGTCCTGGCGATTGTGACGCTAATGGTGGCGGTGGCCGGTTTCATCACCACGCTGGTGCTCAATGTGTTCTTCCTGGACGAATACGACGCCTACGGTGAGGTGCCCATCCCGGGCACCGGCAGCGTGCACCTGCCCAAAGGGCAGGCCACCGTCAGCCTGCACACGCTTGTCATCGGTGGGACCGACGGTGGCGGCCTACCGGTGCCGCCGCTGCGCATCTCGATCACTCCGCCGGACGGTGTACCGCAGCCGGAGTTGACCGAAAGCATCGGCAGCACAACGACAGTCAACAACGACGCCCATATCCGGGTGTGGAACGTCCAGGTGCCGAAGGAGGGCACCTACAACATCGTGACCGGCGGCCAGGTGGGCGGATACATCAACCCGCGATTGGCTTTCGGACACCAGAGCTCATACGGCGACCTGGTCTGGGTGTTCGTGGCCCTGATCGTCTTCGGTCTGGTCGATCTGACGGTGTCGATCATCTGGCTGGGCCGCGCCCGTCGCAGGCCGGTGCCGTCTCCTGGGGGCGCGGTCTCCTTTGCGGCGCCCGCGGTGGCCTACGAGCCGACCGATGAGGGCGTGCGGGTCGAGCGGTTGAAAACTCTTGTCTCGCTGCGGGATTCGGGAGCGCTGACCGAGGAGGAGTTCCAGGAGGAGAAGCGCAGGATCCTCGACGGTCACTAGCGCTGGCGTGGGCTGCTCTGGTGAGCGTGCGCAGATGTACACCGACACGCCGGTGCGGCTGGCATTTTCTGCACGCTCGCGGTACAGGGTGCGGCCTGCAGCTGGTGAGCGTGCGCAGATGTACACCGACACGCCGGTGCGGCTGGCATTTTCTGCACGCTCGCGGTACAGGAGGGCCCAAGACCCAGCGAAAGCTAGTGCCCGCGGGCGACCCACTCTTCGTAGTGCACGATCTCGTCGCCGATGGTCGTGCTGTCGCCGTGGCCGGTGTGTACGACGGTATCGCCGGGCAGCTTGCCCAGACGCTCGGAGATCGACTGCAGAATCGTCGGGAAATCCGAATACGAGCGCCCCGTGGCGCCCGGGCCGCCGGCAAACAGCGTGTCACCGCTGAACACCACGCCGAGATCATGGACATACCAGCACACCGATCCGGGGGAGTGCCCCGGCGTGTGTATTGCCCGCAACTCGGTACCACCGACCTTCAGCGTCTGGCCTTCGGAAATCGAACGAAACTCGCTGTCCGGATGCGTCATTCGCCACAGCACCTCGTCCGCGGGGTGCAACAGCACCGGGGCGTCGAGCGCTTCACCGAGCTCGGGAGCCACCGTCACGTGGTCGTTGTGGCCGTGCGTGCACACCACCGCCACCACATGACGCCCGTCGACGGCCTCGATGATCGGCGCCGCGTCGTGGGCGGCGTCGAACACCACGACGTTGGAATTGTCGCCGACCAGCCAGATGTTGTTGTCGACTTCCCAACTGCCGCCGTCGAGTTCAAAGGTGCCGTGGGTGACGAGCCGATCGATGACCACCATTACAGGATCACCACCGAACGCAATACCTTGCCGTCATGCATCTTGTGAAACGCCTCCTCGATGCCGTCTAACCCGATTCGCTCGGAGACAAACTTCTCCAATGGCAACCGGCCCTGCAGATACAGGTCGATCAGGGTGGGGAAGTCGCGCTCGGGCAGGCAGTCGCCGTACCACGACGACTTCAGTGAGCCGCCGCGGGAGAAGAAGTCGACCAGCGGCATGTCCAGACGCATGTCGGGCGTCGGTACCCCCACCAGCACCACGGTCCCGGCCAGGTCGCGGGCATAGAAGGCCTGCTTCCAGGTTTCGGGGCGGCCCACGGCGTCCACCACCACGTCGACCCCGAAGCCCCCGGTCAGGTCTTGGATCGTCTCGACGAGGTCCTTTTCGGCGAGCTCGGCGCTGTTCACGGTGTGGGTGGCACCGAACTTGTGGGCCCACTCCAACTTCGTGTTGTCGGTGTCCACCGCGATGATCTGTTTGGCCCCCACCAGCGCGGCACCGGCGATCGCGGCATCCCCCACACCGCCGCAGCCGATCACCGCGACGGTGTCGTCGCGCGTCACCGCGCCGGTGTTGATCGCCGCGCCCAGTCCGGCCATCACCCCGCAGCCCAGCAGGCCGGCCACCGCGGGATCGGCGGCGGGATCGACCTTGGTGCACTGCCCGGCCGCCACCAGCGTCTTGTCGGCGAACGCTCCGATGCCCAGCGCGGGCGTGAGTTCGGTGCCGTCGGTCAGTGTCATCTTCTGCTCGGCGTTGAAGGTGTCGAAGCAGTAGGCGGGCTTGCCGCGCTTGCAGGCCCGGCACTGCCCGCACACCGCGCGCCAGTTCAGGATCACGAAGTCACCGGGTTCGACATGGGTGACGCCGGGCCCGACCGCCTCGACGGTGCCGGCGGCCTCGTGGCCGAGCAGGAACGGGTACTCGTCGTTGATCCCGCCCTCGCGGTAGGTGAGGTCGGTATGGCATACGCCGCAGGCGGTGATGTCGACGATGGCCTCGCCCGGTCCTGGGTCTGGGATGACGATGTCGACCAACTCAACGGGTTGCCCTTTGCTCCGTGAAATCACGCCGCGCACTGTCTGACTCATGGCCTCCAACCTACGGTGTAGCGTCGCTCGCATGACGGCACCCGAGGGGAACGAAACCACCGAAGCATTCACCGAGCGAATGGTCGCGGCCATCGACAGCGCCAGCCTGACAATTCTGGTGAGCGTCGGCCACCAGACCGGGCTGCTGGAGACGATGGCCAAACTGGCACCGTCCACCAGCGCCAGATCGCGGACGCGGCGCGGCTCAACGAACGTTATGTCCGAGAGTGGTTGAGCGGCATGACAACCGGCGGCGTCATCGACTACGACGCCGGAGACGGCGACCTACTGGTTGCCCACTCACCGCGCCGCCGTACTGACCAGCGCGGCCGGGCCGGACAACCTCGCCGTTGGTCGCCCAGTTCGTTCCGTTGCTCAGCGAGGTCGAGCAGAAGATCCTCGGCTGCTTCCGATCCGGCGGCGGGCTGCAGTACAGCGAATTTCCCCGATTCCACGCGCTGATGGCCGAGCTTGAGTGGCATGGTGTTCGACGCCGCGCTCGTCGACGTAGTGCTGCCGCTCGTCGACGGCCTGTCGGAGCGACTGCGTTCGGGGGTAGACGTGGCCGACTTCGGTTGCGGCAGTGGGCATGCCAGCAACGTGATGGCCCAAGCGTTTCCGGCCAGCCGGTTCACCGGCATCGACTTCTCCGACAAGGCATCGCCGCCGGGCGCGCCGAGGCCGCCCGTCTCGGTCTGGGGAATCGGTTTTCGAGAGCCACGACCTGCCAAGTTGGACATGGACGGCGCCTACGACGTCATCACCGCGTTCGACACCATCCACGACCAGGCGCAGCCCGCGCGCGTACTGGAAAACATCTATCGCGCCCTGCGTCCCGGCGGCGTACTGCTGATGGCCGACATCAAGGCTTCGAGCCGGTTCGAGGAGAACCTGCGTCACCGATGGGCACCTACCTCTATACGGCGTCGCTGATGCACTGCATGACGGTGTCGTTGGCGCTCGACGGTGCCGGGCTGGGTGCGGCGTGGGGGCGGCAACTGGCCACCTCGATGCTCGCCGACGCAGGCTTCGACGATGTGCGTGGTGGCCGAGGTCGAACGGACCCGTTCAACTACTACTACATCGCCCGCAAGTAATGACCGCGCTCGACGCCCTCGACGACTGGCCGGTCCCCAAGGCCGCCGCCGCGGTCATCGGCCCGGCCGGCGTGCTGGCAACCCACGGTGACACCGCGCAGGTCTTCGCGCTGGCGTCGGTCACCAAGCCGATCGTGGCCCGGGCCGCACAGATCGCGGTCGAGGAAGGCGTCGTCGACCTTGACACCGAGGCCGGGCCGCCCGGGTCCACCATCCGTCACCTGCTGGCGCACGCCTCGGGACTGGCCATGCTCTCCGGTGACGTGTTGGCCCGGCCGGGCACCCGCCGGATCTATTCGAACTACGGGTTCGCCGTGCTGGCCGAGACCATCGAGCGGGAGTCGGGCATCGAGTTCGGCCGCTACCTCACCGAGGCGGTGTGCGGGCCGCTGGGCATGACGACGACACGGCTGGACGGTGGCGCCGAAACCGCCGGCTTCGGCGCGACCTCGACGGTCGATGACCTGGCCCGGTTCGCGGGTGACCTGCTGCGCCCGGCGACGGTCTCGGCGCAGATGCATGCCGACGCGACCACCGTGCAGTTCCCCGGCCTCGACGGCGTGCTGCCCGGATACGGCTCCCAGCGGCCCAACGACTGGGGGCTGGGTTTCGAGCTGCGGGACTCGAAGTCACCGCACTGGACTGGGGCCCGCAACTCGGTTCGCACATACGGCCATTTCGGCCAGGCAGGCGGCTTTATCTGGGTGGATCCCGAGGCGGACCTGGCGCTGGTGGTGCTCACCGACCGCGAGTTCGGCGAGTGGGCGCTGGACCCGTGGCCAGCGCTTTCGGACGCGGTGTATGGGCGCCCACGCATGAAACGAAAATGCACACTAGCGCAACACAGGCATCACAAGGCACAATAGACACGCAAGACACAACAAAAGATATTGCGCATAGCTGCTCGATCGGGTTCACCAGGTCGTTGGGGAAGACGTCCCTCGTGGAACCGAAGGAGCAAGAAGATGCGTGCGTCGAATCAGTTCGCCGACGTGACGGCCGGTGTGGTGTACGTCCACGCCTCGCCAGCGGCGGTGTGCCCGCATGTCGAGTGGGCGTTGTCGTCGACCTTGCAAGCCAAGGCGAATTTGGTGTGGACTCCGCAGCCGGCCATGCCCGGGCAGTTGCGCGCGGTCACCAATTGGGTGGGTCCGGTAGGGACAGGCGCCCGCTTGGCGAACGCGTTGCGCTCATGGTCGGTTCTGCGGTTCGAAGTCACCGAGGATCCCAGCCCCGGCGTCGACGGGCACCGGTTCAGTCACACCCCGCAGCTGGGGCTGTGGAGCGGTGCGATGAGCGCCAACGGCGACATCATGGTCGGCGAGATGCGGTTGCGGACACTGATGGCTCAGGGCGCCGACACCCTTGCCGCCGAGATGGATTCGGTGCTGGGCACGGCCTGGGATGACGCGCTCGAGGCGTACCGCGACGGCGGTGACGCCGGCGAGGTCACGTGGCTGAGTCGGGGCGTGGGCTAGGCCACCGGCCCTGACACCGGTTTCGCCGACACCGGCATATCGACATTGCCCTGGCAGGTGCCGCTGGCGATATCGGTATGGAAGACGCCGGTGAGAATGCCGTATTGCCCTGGCGTGTAGACCGTTATCGATTTCGCCGGGTCGTATTCGATGGTGCCGTCCGGCAGCAGGCAGTCCCACTTCCAGGTCATCTCGCGTACCCACTGTGACCCGTTCCAGGTGAATTCGATTGTGCGCGGCATCGATTCGTTCTTCGGCGGGGGAGGGTTGTCGACGGTGGCGACGCAGACACCCGCCGTGCAGCTGGAGGTGAGGGAGACGCTGGATCGGTGCGCGAACTCGGGTTGACCGGCCGCCACGCTGGTGCCGGATTTCGCGTTGGCCCCGAGCACGACGATGTATTCACCGCTCCAGGAAGCAACTTCACCCGCGTGGGCCGACGGTGCCAGGCACAATGAAACGCCTAGCGCTGCTACATCGGCCAGCGCTGTCCTGCCAAAACCCGACATGCTGAACTTGTCGCGTTGAGTGACCGCTTCGTTACACCTGCTTGGGTCGCAGCACCTGCAGTGCAGCGGGTACCGCCGAGATCTCGGCCGGCAGCGGGCAGGCGTAGTCGCCGTCGGCGTACACGTTGATACCGGGGCACTCGACTTCGACGGTCTTGGCCCGCGCGGTGGTCACCGCATCGAGCTCCACATGGGTGCCCTTGAGAGCGGTGGGGAAGAAGCGGATCAGCTTCATCCGCGACTCTGACTTCACCATGGTGAGATCGAGCAGGCCGTCCGACCGATCGGCGTTGGGGCAGATCAGCATTCCGCCGCCGTAGCTGCGGGTGTTGCCGAACGCCGTCATCGTGAGGTCGGCTTCGATCACCTGCTGCCCATCGAGCACCAGCCGGAACGGCAGCAACCGCAGCTGCGACAGTTCGGCGAACATCGCGATGTAGTACCGCATCCGCCCGTGCGGCCAGGTCATCCGGTTGGCCCGGTCGGTCACCAGGGAGTCGAATCCGGTCGCCGCCACGGTGCCGAACCACTTGTTGACGCCTGCCGGTCGCGGATCCGGCCCAGGTCAATGGTTTCCGTCCAGCCGTCCGCTACGACGTCCGCTGCGGCCTCGGGATCCTTTGTGGGAATGCCGAATTCACGTGCGTGGTCGTTTCCGGTGCCCGCCGGGATGATGCCCAGCGGCACGTCGTTCTGCGCCAGGACCTGCAGGGCGTTGGAGATGACGCCGTCGCCGCCGGTGACGACGACCGCGTCGGTGCCCTTCTCCAATGCCGCGTCGACCAGAAAGCGGGCGTCTTCGGCGCCGTCGCCGATGATCTCGACGACTTCGATCCCGCGCTTGTGGAACCGGGCGATCGCGCGTTGCGCCGCCTCGATCGCGGCGCCATGCCCCGACAGCGGATTGGTCAGCGCGGTCACCTTGCCGATCTCGCGCCGGCTCAGGACGGTGGAGTTTTCCCGTGTCACGGAATCAGCTTGCCGGGGTTCAGAATTCCGGCAGGATCCAGGGTGGCCTTGGCCGCACGCAACACCTGCACGCCCAGGTCGCCCACCTCGTCGCGCATCCATGCCCGGTGGTCGGCGCCGACGGCGTGGTGGTGGGTAATGGTTCCGCCGGTGGCCATGATCGCGTCGCACGCGGCCTTCTTGGCTGCCCACCACTGCTCGACCGGATTGCCGCGCTGCCCGGCGACCACGGTGAAGTACAGCGAGGCGCCGGTGGGGTAGACGTGCGACACGTGGCACATCACCAGCGCCGGGGTGCCGGATGCGGCCAGTGAACTGGTAAGCGCTTCGGTGACGGCCGCTTTCAGCGCGGGGATGTTGGACCAGTCGGTGGCGGTCTCCAGCGTCTCGCAGAGCGCACCGGCGGCCAGCATTGAGTCGCGCAGGTAGGGCGCGCTGAACCGGCCGTGCTCCCAGGTCTTGGCCGGGCCTTCGCCCAGCGAGGTGCCGCCGCTGGCTTGCAACAACGCTCGGGTCTCGGCGTGCCGGCTTTCGGCGTGTTCCTTGGTGCCCTCGAACAAGGTCAGCCCCAAACACCCTCCGGTGTTTTGGTTTTCGCCGATCGTCTCGTGGGTGGCGAGGTTGACTCCGGTCTCCGCCTCATCGGAAAGCCGCACGATGGTGGGGCCGGTGCCGATCTGGGTGATGGCACGCAGGGCGGCGACTCCGGTCGCGAAGTCCGGGAAGGACCACGCCTCGTAGCGGGTGGTCTCCGGGACCGGGTGCACCCGCAACCGCACCTTGGTGATGACGCCCAGGGTGCCTTCCGAACCGATCGCCAGCTGACGCAGATCCGGGCCGGCCGCCGAGGCCGCCACCCGGCCCAGATCCCACACGCCCACCGGGGTGACCATGCGCAGTCCCATGATCATGTCGTTGAACCGGCCGTAGCCGGCGGAGTCCTGACCGGACGAGCGGGTCGCCGCGAAGCCACCGATGGTGGCGTATTCGAAGCTCTGCGGGAAGTGCCCGAGCGAGAAGCCCTGTTCGCCCAGCAGGCGTTCGGCCTCCGGACCGGTGACACCGCCGCCCAACTCGGCGATGCCGGACACCGTGTCCAGGGAGTGCAACTCGTTGAAGCGGCGCAGATCCAGCGAGATCACGGCGCTGAACTGGCCGCGGGTGGGATCCAGACCGCCGGTGACGTTGGTGCCGCCGCCGAACGGGACCACCGCGATGCCGTGGTCGGAGCAATAGCGCAGGATTTCCAAGACGGTGTCGTCATCAGCGGGCAGCAGCACCGCGTCCGGCGCATCCTGGACGCCGCGGTCCTTGCGGCGCAGCATGTCGGGGGTGGACTTGCCGCCGGCGCGCAGGAGTCGGTCGCGGTCGGCGGTGCGGAAGAATTCCGCGCCGACGATCTTGGCGAGACCGTCCTGGTCAGCCTGTGACAAGGCACACTCACGCAGCTTCACCTCGTCGGGCTGCAGCTCGGCCTCATCCGAATCATCAAGTCCCACAACCTGCTTCAGCAAGCCGCGGATTCCATCGGAGAGTGGCTTGGCCGCGGCGGGATCCCCCCACGCGTTCCATTTCATCGGCGGAAGGAGTTCCTCAAGGTGCGTCATGCGTTACAGTATTACACATGGTGTCAATGAGTAATGACCCAAATGTGGATACCGGGGATCGAATATTAGCCGCGGCGTCGAGCTGTGTGCTCGATTTCGGTGCCGACCGGGTGACTCTCGCCGAAATTGCCCGTCGTGCCGGAGTGAGCCGTCCGACTGTCTATCGCCGATGGCCGGACACGCAGTCGATCATGTCGACGCTGCTGACCAACCACATCACCGATGTGATGCGCGAGGTGCCTTTCGAAGGCAACGACCGGGAGGCCTTGGTCCGGCAGGTGGTGGCGGTGGCCGACCGGTTGCGCCGCGACGAGCTGATCATGTCGGTGATGCATTCGGAGCTGGCCCGGGTCTACATCACCGAGCGCCTGGGTGTCAGCCAGCAGTTCCTGATCGAGGGGCTGGCGCAGCGGCTGAGCGAGGCGCAACGCGCGGGCAGCGTCCGGCCCGGCGACCCCCGTCAGTTCGCGACCATGATCCTGCTGATCGCCCAGTCGACCATCCAATCCGCTGACATCGTCAAACCGATCCTGGACGACGAGGCCCTCGCCACCCAACTCACCTACACATTGAACGGATACCTGTCCTGATGGATAACTTGACCGCTCTCAACGCTGCCCGTCGCACCGCGGACCTGAACGCCCTGGCCGATGGCGCAGAGCTTGACGTCGTCGTCATCGGCGGTGGTATCACCGGCGTCGGCATTGCCCTGGACGCCGCGTCCAGGGGATTGCGCACGGCGCTGGTGGAAAAGCACGACCTGGCGTTCGGCACCAGTCGGTGGAGTTCGAAACTGGTGCACGGCGGTCTGCGCTACCTGGCCAGCGGCAACATCGGCATCGCCCGGCGCAGCGCCGTCGAGCGCGGAATCCTGATGTCGCGCAACGCCCCTCACCTGGTTCATGCGATGCCGCAACTGGTTCCGTTGCTGCCGTCGATGAACCACGCCAAGCGCGCCCTGGTGCGGGTGGGTTTTCTGGCCGGTGACGCGCTGCGGGTGATGGCGGGGACGTCGTCGTCGACGCTGCCCCGGTCGCGGCGGATTTCGGCGCGGCAGGTGGTGGAGTTGGCGCCGACGGTGCAGCGTGACGGCTTGGCCGGCGGCTTGCTCAACTACGACGGGCAGTTGATCGACGACGCCCGGTTGGTGACGGCGGTGGCCCGTACCGCTGCCCAACACGGCGCCCGGATCCTCACCTACGTGGCCGCCTCGGAGGCCACTGCCACCTCGGTGCGGCTGACCGACCAACGGACCGGGGAGTCTTTCGAGGTGAAGGCCGCAGCGGTGATCAACGCGGCCGGGGTGTGGGCCGGCGATATCGACCCGGCGCTGAAGTTGCGGCCAAGCCGCGGAACGCATTTGGTGTTCGACGCGGCGGTCTTCGGGAATCCGACTGCGGCGCTGACCATTCCGATTCCCGGCGAGCTGAACAGGTTCGTGTTCGCGATGCCCGAGCAGCTCGGCCGCATTTACCTCGGACTGACCGACGAAGACGCACCCGGCCCGATTCCTGACGTGCCAGAACCCTCGTCAGCCGAAATCGCCTTCCTGCTCGACACGGTGAACACCGCACTGGGGAGCGCCGTTTCGTCCGCAGACGTGATCGGCTCCTACGCCGGCCTGCGGCCGCTGATCGACACCGGGGAAGGACGTACCGCCGATGTGTCGCGCGATCATGCCATCTTCGAGTCGCCGACCGGGGTGATCAGCGTGGTCGGCGGCAAGCTGACCGAATACCGTTACATGGCAGAGGATGTGCTCAACCGGGCGATCACGGTGCGTCGGCTGCGCGCCGGCGAATGCCGGACCCGTAACCTGCCGCTGGTCGGGGCCCCGGCCAACCCGGGGCCGGCGGCGGGCCCTTACAGCGTGCCGGCGTCCATGGTGGCGCGCTACGGCGCCGAGGCGGCCAATGTCATTGCGGTGGCCACGTGTGAGCGGCCCGCCGAGCCGGTCGCCGACGATATCGACGTGACCCGGGCGGAGTTCGAATACGCCGTGACTCACGAGGGCGCCCTGGAGGTCGGTGACATCCTCGATCGGCGTACCCGCATCGGGTTGGTGCCGCGGGACCGCGAGAAGGTGATCGGCGTGGCCGAGGAGTTCTTGGCGGGAGTTGTAGGTTCGTAGTCGTGGCGGGGGACGGTGTTGGGGTTGTGATCGCCGGAGCCGGGGTGGGCGGGCTGGCGACGTCGGCGTTGCTCGCGCAGCACGGTGTGCGCTCGCTGCTGGTCGATCGGCGCCGCGAGACGTTCATCTATCCCAAGGCCCGCAATCTGAGCTTCCGCAGCCTGGAAATCCTGCGCGGGCTGGGTTTGGGCGACGAGGTGCACGCGGTGGCCGAGCGGGTGTCCACCATGATGGTCAAGCCGACGCTGGCCAGCGCGGAGGAACATCCGGCGATCGACATGGACGCGATCTTCGCCGGACTGGACACGGTGAGTCCCGAGCCTGCCGCGCAGTACTGCCCGCAGAGCGAGTCTGAACCAATTCTGTTGCGAGCGACGCGCAATGGCGGCAGCGAGGTGCGTTACGGCACGGAGCTCGTCTCATTCGAGATGGACGACGACGGCGTCACCGCCGTCCTCGTCGATCGGGACTCGGGTGAATCCGAGACGGTGCGGGCCGAGTACCTGATCGCCGCCGACGGGGTCCACAGCCCGATCCGCACAGCGCTTTCCATCGCCACCTCGGGCTACGGGGCTTTGCCGATCTACGTGGTGTTCATCTACTTCCGCGCCCCGTGGCGCAGATTCGCGCCGAATCTCACCAATGGCGATGCCGTGCAGATCAGCAACCCTGCCGCACCGGGCATCTTTCTCGCGGTCGACGAGGACCGCGGCATGTTCGTCACCACCTACTTTCCCGCCAAAGGCGAGACAGCCGAACAGTTCACCCCGCAGCGTTGCCGCGAGCTGGTGACCGAGGCGATCGGCCAACCGGCCGAGGTGCAGATCATCGAGACCGCGTCCTGGCAACCCTACGAACGGGTTGCCGACCAATTCTTTTGTGGTCGTGTGTTTCTCGTCGGCGATTGTGCGCACACGATGCCGCCGTTCAAGGCCGGGGGAGCCAACACCGCCATTCAGAGTGCGCACAACCTGGCCTGGAAGCTGGCTGCTGTTCTGCAGGGCCGGGCCGGGCCGGGGCTGCTGGCCACCTACCACAGCGAGCGGCACCCGGTCGGTCGATTCGCCGCCCACCAGTCACTGACCGGGCCGACGCTGGCCTCCCTCTCGTTGGGCGATGACCGGCCGCAGTTGGCGCCCGACGAAGAGTGTTCGATGTTCGAACTGCTGATCGGGTACCGATACCGATCAGCCGCGGTGTTGACCGACGAGCCGGACCTGGGCGGTGTTGAGTTGGTGCGGGAGTTGCGGGGTCAACCCGGCACGCGCGTTCCCCATGTGTGGCTGCAGCGCGACGGGCAGCGGGTTTCCACGCTCGACCTGTTGGGTCCCCGGTTCACCGTGCTGTCGGCCGACGACCGGTGGCGTGCCGCGGTGGCGGCTCTGGATATTCCGGTCGCGATGCACCGCATCGATGAGCGGGAGTGGTTGGCTGTCAACGGGTTAGCCGCGACGGGAGCGCTCCTGGTGCGGCCCGACGATTTCGTCGGATGGCGGGTGGAGGAGTTGCCCGCTGACCCGGGTAGCGCTCTGCGGCAGGCGCTTCTGCGTCTGCTGGCGGTAGAGACTCCCGCGGTGTATTGACCACGCCCTACTGGTTCGACCCGGCTCAGTTCGGGTAACAGAGGTGTCGATGACTATCGAATGCCCGCGGAAATGGGCGCGCGAGGAGATCACAGTCACCGATCCCAGAGCGATGTCTCGGGCCATTACCGGCACCGCGATCGGCAATGTCATGGAGTGGTACGACTTCGGTGTCTACGGCTACATCGCCACCACACTCGCGCAGGTCTTTTATCCCGGTAACAGCGTCAGCGCGGTCCACCTGATCGCCACATTCGGCACCTTGGCCGCGGCGTTCGTGGTGCGTCCAATCGGCGGAATGATCTTCGGTCCGCTCGGCGACCGGATCGGCCGTAAGCGGGTACTGGTGATCACGATCCTGATGATGACGGCCGGTACGACGATGAGCGGCCTGCTGCCCGGTTACAGCGCGATCGGCATTTGGGCGCCGGTTCTGCTCGTCGTCGCCCGGGTGTTTCAAGGTCTGTCGACCGGCGGCGAGTTTGTGGGGGCGATGACCTACCTGGTTGAGCAGGCACCCGACCGCAAGCGCGGCATGCTGGTCGGGTTCTTGCCCCTGGGCAACCTGATCGGATTCGTGGTCGCGGGATTTCTGGTGACTGGGCTGCAGGCGTGGCTCCCGACTCACGACTGGCTGGCGTGGGGCTGGCGGGTTCCGCTGCTGCTGGCCGCGCCGATGGGTCTGATCGCGCTGTATATGCGGCTGCGACTGGGCGAGTCGCCGGCGTTCACGCAATTGAATCAGAGCCCAGATGCTGCAGAAGTCGGCGGGCGGCGTCAATTCCGGCACACGGTGCTCGAGCAGTGGCGGCCGATGTTGATCTGCGCCGCGCTGGTGTTGACCTCCCAGGTTGCCGACTTCATGGTCACCGGCTACCTGCCGACTTACTTGAAAACGGTTGTGCACGTCGGAGAAACGGCTGCCTTGGTGATGATCGTGGCCACTCTGGCGATCCTGATGGCGACGATAGTGTTCGTCGCGAAGCTGTCCGACCGTATCGGCGTCAAACCAATTATGCGGA
>CAVSDU010000012.1:0-185498 GCA_963726875.1 uncultured Actinomycetota bacterium
GCGCTCGTGGCCGATCAAGACCGACTCGACCAGGTTGTCGACGACGTCCTAGCCGCCGCCAGCTACGAGGAACAAGCGAAAATGCGACTTGACCTGCGGGAACGCTGGTCGGGCTGACAGGATTTGAACCTGCGACCACTTGACCCCCAGTCCGTCCTGAGGGATCTTTCGGGGTGTCTGCCCGCCTCAAGAGCCGCGCTGAGCTGCGCAGGACCCTCCCCCGGCGTCCCCGATGACCTCAGGTTGTCTCACGGGTGTTGTGACAATGTGTGACAACGGGCGGGGGTAAGTCCCCTGGCGATTTACCCTGCGTCCTCGTTCCGATCGTCAAGATAGATCTTCTGCCCACCTTCGCCGAATGCGGCATGTTCCATCCGCTATGGAGTGAACAAGATCTTTGGTGAGATGAAGGGCGCCATCCTCAAAATCCAGCCCGGTGTCCCCGGTGCGGCCACCGACCACCGGATCGCTGCAATGAACGCGGTCTTCGAGAATGCTCTCGTGCTCGCCTGGGAACCACTCGAGGCCGCGATCACCGGCATGCCAGATCCCGATGATCGCAATATTGTGGCAGCGGCTATCACGGGGCGCGCCAGCCTGATCGTGACGGATAACATCAAACACTTACCGAAAGCCGTTCTCGAACAATGGAATTTGTCAGCCACGACGTCAGATGAGTTTCTGCTCGATGCACTCGACCTCGACGCAGCCGCGGTGATCGAATCCATAGCGGCGCTCGCCGCTAAACGCACGCGGCCTGCGGCTACCGTCGATAGCATACTGGTTGGCCTATCCACCAGCGGCACAACCGAATTCGTTAAGGCGGTTCATGATCTGGGCATTTGACGATGGTCGTGTCCGGAATCCGGTGTAAATAGGGAGCACGGGCGTAGGTTCCGCTTCACGACCTGCAAGTCTGCGAAGAAGGAGCACGCCCGTGCCTGTTCGAGTATCAGCCACCGACCGTATCCGCACCAAGATCGACGCCTTGTTTGCCGAGGATCGGGAGCTGCCGGAGATCCTTGAAGAAGTCGCCCGTCTGGGCGCCCAACTGTTGATGCAGGCGGCCCTGGAGGCGGAGGTCACCGAGTTCCTCGGCCGCGGCCGCTACCAACGCAGCGCCGCCTGTCCCGACGCTAACGAGGGCTCACGTAACGGGTATCGGCCGGTGACGGTCAAAACCACCACCGGGCCGGTCACGTTGGAGCGGCCGAAGCTGCGCGGTACCACCGCAGCGTTCGCGTCGCGGTTGTTCGGCAAGCACGTGACGAAAACCAACGCCCTGGAGACGCTGGTGATCGCGGCGTTCGTGCGCGGCCTGTCCGTGCGGGATGTCGAGGCCACCCTTGCCGAAGCACTCGGCGATCAGGCCGCGATCTCCAAATCCACGGTCTCGGAAGTCTGCAAGGCGATCCGAGCCGAATATCAGGCGTGGGCGCGCCGCCGACTCGACGAGATCATGCTGGACTACCTGTTTTTGGACGCCTCGTTCTTTCGGATGCATCCCGGGTCGCCGGCCGAGCCGGTGCTGGCCGCCTGGGGCATCACCACCGAGGGCAAACCGGTGTTCGTCGGATTGTCACCCGGGACCGGCGAGTCTACCGACGCGTGGGCCGATTTCCTGACCGATCTGCGCGAACGCGGCCTTGGCACTCCGCTGCTGGTCGTCTCTGACGGCGCCAAGGGTCTGATCGCCGCCATCGAACAAATCTACCCAAAAGCGTTGCGCCAGAGATGTCTTATTCATCGACTCCGGAACGTGCTCGCCAAGATTCCCACCGGGATGCAAGCCGAGGTCCGCGACGGCTACTGGGGGATTTTCGACACCACCGACCTGGGCATCGAACCGGGACCCCAGCTGGTTGAGATCGTCGACAACCGGATCGAGGCGTTCGCCGCCAAGTACTGCGACCTCTACCCGGCGGCCATGCGGATCCTGCTTACCGACAACGCAGGGCTGACGGCCTACCTGCGGTTCCCGGTCGAACACCATGGGCGCGTTCGACATTCGAACTTCATTGAACGATCCTTTGGGGAGACCAAGCGACGGACCAAGGTCATTGGCCGATTCCCCGGCGAGACCAGCGCCATCAGCCTGGTGTGGGTTGTGCTTGATCGCGCCTCGGCCGGCTGGCGCGGTCTGACCATGACACCGGTCGGCACCCGGCTGCTGCAAGACCTACGCCGATCACTGCTCGACCCACCCCGTGAACTGCGGCCGTCGCCCTCCACCACACGTGGCGACACCGACCAGGCCGGTCCCATCTCAGCCACCGCGTAGCGACCTCGGGTCGCGACGCCGCTACGTCCCCAGGCAGGAGGACACGCTGTTACCGCTGACCTTGATGGTTGCCGGTGACCAGGTCGATCGGTGGAATGTAGCCGGTGATGCTGTTGATGGTGCGATGCAGGCCGTGGTGCAGCGCGTCGATGTCGCAGCGGGCCAATCCGCCAGCGGCGGAGTCAATTCAAGCCGGATTCCTTCGACCGTTACGGTCATTCGGATCGACGGTCATCCCGGGTGGCGGTTGCCGATGTCGTCGGGGCTGCTCAGTTTGCCGATGGTTTGAATCTCGCTGTCTCGGTGAGGCTTTCCATCCGGCTGGACCAGGTCTTGAAACCAGGTCTCGGGAGCCGTCGTGTACGGATGATTCCATGAGTCCCAGGGCAGGTAGGTCTGGGTCTTCCCGGCGACGAAACCCCAATTGATCGCACCTACGTTGTAGCGCTTCGCAACTGGCAATATTGCTTCGACGGTGCTGCCGAGCGTCCGGGCCAGGTACTCGGTGCAGATCATTGGCCGCCCTAGCGGGGAGAGTTCGGCGATCCGAGCCTCAAACTCCGCTGCTTTGCCATAGGAGTGAAATGTGACACATCGGAGTTGTCCAGTTGTATGTTGGCGATTGTGCTGCGGCGCTGAGGATTTCCCCACTCGCCTTGCCACACGGCACTCGTCAATGGCTGAATCGGATCCATCGAACGTGCCCACCCAAACGCCAACGACAGCAGGTCGGCGACCCGCTCCTCCTTGTCTTTCCGCTCGACCTTGCTGTAGACACGCGCTGGATTGTCCGGCTCATTCCACAGGTCCCAAGCCAAAATACGATCGTCGGTGCGGAATTGCTTCAACACTCCAGTTACATAGTCATACAGCGTGCGGCGGTAGTCCAGGTCGTCGAGATGTTCAGCCCCCGGACTTTGCACCCAACCGGAGTTGTGGACGCCGGGCGTAGGCGCGCGCTGCGGACCCGGTTTCGGGAACGGATCCCAACAGGAGTCGAAGAAGACGAAGATTGGCTTGATGCGATGGCGCGCCGCGATGGTGACAAACTCCGCGAGACGCTGTCGGAAGCCCCAGGGACTCTGTGCCCAGAGTTGATCGTGTAGGAATACCCGCACCGTGTTCAGCTTGTACGACTGGGCCCAGCCAAGCTCGACATCGATGCGGTGCGGGTCGAAGGTGTTGGCCTGAAACATCTCGAGCTGGTTGATGGCGTTCGAGGTGATGTAGTTGGCGCCGACGGGCCAGGCTTGCGCTCGATACCAACGGTTGGCTCGGTCAGGGGACCACCGGCTTTGCTGGGCGGCGGCGCGGGGCACGTGCGTCAGTGTAGGCCCCGCCGCCAGCAGCACAGGTAACTTCAACACCGTTCGACGCCGCACGAATTGACCATAATTCCGCAAGTCACCTGATCGCGCGTCTTTGATCGATTCGGACCGTTTGAGGTTCAGTGGCAGAGACGGCTTGAGGGCGCCAATGCTTTTGGATCACTCACCCGAGCGCGCCGGCGCCGCCGGCAGCCCGGGTTCGGGTGATCGCCGGCCGCGCGAACCCGGCGTCAGACGCCGCCCGGCGCACCGCCTCGCCGACCATATCCGCCCGGTCGGTCGGCACCAAGGCGATCACACAGCCCCCGAAGCCGCCGCCGGTCATCCGGGCGCCCAGAGCGCCCGCATCGATGGCGGCATCGACGATCAGGTCGATGTGCTCGGTGGTGATTTCGAAATCGTCGCGCATCGATGCGTGCGAGGCGATCATGATCCGGCCGGCTTCGGGGAAATCCGAATCACCCAGCGCGGCAACAAAGTCAAGCACCCGACGGTTCTCGGTCAGCACATGACAGGCACGACGGGCAGCGACCGGGTCGGTCACCGCGGCCAAGACCGACAGCGGGCGATCTTGAACCTCGCGCAATGATGACGCCCCGAGATCGGCAGCCGCCCTCTCGCACGATGCGCGCCGGGCGGCATACTCTCCGCCGGCATGACGGTGGCGTGCTCGGGAGTCGATCAGCAGCAGCGCGACACCGGCAGCGTCCGGGTCGAATGCCAACGGGCGTGACGGTGAGGTCAGCGGAAATCGATCAGCAGCGCCGTGGCCGGTTCACCGAACAGCGATGCCAGCTGGTCAAGCAAACCCGTTGGCGCGCCGACATATTCGTTTTCAGCGCGCTGCGCAAGCCGTGCCTGTTCCTTGCGGTCGATATGTACATCGGCGGCCGACGCGATCGCGCCCAGCGCCGCACACTCCAACGCCGCCGACGAAGACAGGCCCGATCCCATCGCCACTTCGCTGGTGATCGACATCGCGCCGCCAGGCACCGGGTGGCCGGCTTCACGCAGCGCCCACATCACCCCGGCCATGTAACCCGCCCAGCCCTCATGTAGTGTCGGGGTCACCGGGTGCGGTGTCGAGCGGAATGCGCACGGAGCCGTCCGCGCGATCACTGCTGACGGTAATCGCATCGCTGTGGCCGGGGGTGAAAGGACACCGTGGTGCGCTGCGGGTAGCGCGATCGGCAGTGCAAAGCCGAGGTTGTAATCGGTGTGCTCCCCGATCAGGTTGATCCGTCCGGGTGCGGCGAACCGGACCGTCATCCGAGTTCCCGTAGCCGCTGGGCCACGCTTTCGGGCGTGACGTCGCTGATGAACGCGTCCATCGCCGATTCGGAGGCCGCCAAGTATTTGAGCTTGGTGGCGCTGCGCCGGATCGACATCAACTCGACGTGGAAGTAGCCGTCGGCCTGGGCGTCGGTGTCGGTGAACTGATGCAGCGCCGAAATATAGGGCAGCGGAGCCGAATACATCCGGTCGAACCGCCCCAGCACATCGAGGTAGAGCTGCGTGAACCCGTCCAGTTCGTCGTCGTTCAATATCAATGAGATTGCGCACGAACCTGTTCGGGTAGATGTGCACCTCGATCGGCCAGCGCGCCGCGAACGGCACAAAGGCGGTGAACAGCTCGGTGCGCGCCACAACGCGACTGCCATCGGCGACCTCGCGCGCCAACAGGTCGGCAAAGAGGTTGCCGCCGTGGCGCATTCGATGTTCGCGCGCCTGCCCCAGCATCGCGGTGGTCCGCGGCGTCAGATAGGGATAGCCGTAGATCTGACCGTGCGGATGGGTCAGCGTCACCCCAATTTCCTCGCCACGGTTTTCGAAACAGAACACCTGCTCGATGCCCGGTTCGGCCATCAGGTCAGCAGTGCGGTGCCGCCACGCCTCGACGACCAGCCGGGCATGGGCCGGTTCCAATTCCGCGAACGACCCGCAGTGTTCGCTGGAAAAGCAGATCACCTCGCGTCCGACCGTGCCCGGCGCGGACACAAAGCCGCCACCGGCAGGCGCCAGGACGGCGCAGGACTTGAAGCCGGCAGCGGTGAGCCGGACAGGCTAGGGAACCGGTTCTCGAAAACGACCACGTCATAGTCGGGGGCGGGCACCTCGCTGGTCAGTCCGGTCGGGCCCGGACACAGCGGGCACTGGTCGGCAGGCGGCTTGTAGGTGCGGTCTTGCCGCCGCGCGGCGATGATCACCCACTGGCCGGTTGACCGGTCGAAGCGCAACTCCGACTGGTCTCGGGTCATGCTCGGGCAACGGCCGGCGATCCGGAACCGGCGCCGGACGGTGCCCGGGCAACGAGAAGAACAGCAAGTCACGGCCATCGGCCAGCTTTGCCCGCGTCGGCGATTCCACGACGTCGAAGGTTAGCTTGGCCGCTGCAACGCAGTTCGGGTAGCCGGGTAGGCGGCCTACAGACCAGATTGCCGTGGCTGAACTAAGGCTCACAACTCGGGTCGCACCGGGAGTAGCCCCGGGTGAGGATCGGCGCGCCGAAGTTGTTCAGCCCGCTGATGATTGGGGGTCGGAACATCGATCGTTTTAAGCGCCATTCTTGCTGGAACTCCGAGCAGCCATCGGCGTTGGTGAATGCGGCAGTCGCGATGTGGTCATTGAACGATGTGAATGATGCAGCCCAAATGGCACCGGGCTCAGGGGTGTAGATTCCACTGACCGCAATCCGCGGCAAGCACGTCGTTGACGTCGACTTCTTGTCCCCAGACTTTGGGGCCAGGATTCGACGCCGTGCTGACCACGCGCTGGTAGAGAACCGCGGCGGGGTCGATCTTGCTGCCGGACCAGGCTTTGGTCTGCCAGGCCCAGCGGTGGCCGGGGGTGCGGGAATTCCCGATGACGCCGTCGGCGGCCGCCCACTGGCACACGTCGATACCACCGTAGACACCGGTGCGCTGCACTCCGATCACGGAGTTGATGCCGCGAAACCACCTCAGCGCCAGGTTGTTCCAGGTGTCGTGATTTATGTCCTCGTCGATGGTGAAGAAGATCGGGGCACTCTGACCGCCACCGGCCGCGGTATGCAGCTTCCAGGCGGTGCGGGCATCGTCGACGCCACCGGCAAACCCGCGATTGAAGTCAGATTGTGCTGTCCCGCCTGGCTTGCCGTATTGGTAGTTGCTGACAATAACCAGGCCGGCAGCGGTCAGCTGCTCGGCGTAGGACTGGGTGATCGGCTTGGCGCCGAACGACGAGCCGGGACGCGAGAGCGAGACGTAGTTGATGACCCCGGAGTAGCCGGCAGCTTTGATGTGCTCCGCGGGAATCTGGCGCATGGCGAAGTCGATCAACTTGGGCGGGGCGGCAGCCGCCGCGGGTGCAGTTGCCGATGCCGTGTGTAAGACCGGCAGCGTGGACAGGGCGATGGCATAGCGCAATAAGTCACGACGAGCAACAGGGCGCGCTTGCCGTGGGCAAAAATTAATCGACCAGTCCCGCATCGCGTGATGTTAAGTATGTGACTGCTGCTAACAGAAGTGGCGTTTGACAGCTGATACCAAATCGGTCCGTGCGGTTCACCGGTTAGAGCCAATCCAGCGGGCTCTGCCGCCCAAGTCGGCGGAACTGACGGACTCCATCCGGTGCCACCCGGGATGGGGAAATCGGTGCCGTCAGCCGACACCGCGGTCAGGGCGGCCCGGATGGGTTAGCTGGCATGAACGGATATTGTGCCGAGTCGAAATCCGACAATCGCCTATCCAGGATCGGCAACGGTTAGGGCTGGATCCGTTTGGCCGACGCGGATGTGTAGACGCGTTTGTCGCACGCGCACTTATTTTGACTATTTGGCGCGAGTCCGGTGCCAACGGCGGCGTGCAACTCACTACAGCGTCAAGTTCGGGTGATGATGGGTGCCCCGGTGATGAAAAAAACCGTCGCCCTCCACCACACGTGGCGACACCGACCAGGCCGGTCCCATCTCAGCCACCGCGTAGCGACCTCGGGTCGCGACGCCGCTACGTCCCCAGGCAGGAGGACACGCTGTTACTGCTGACCTTGATGGTTGGCGGTGACCAGGTCGATCGGTGGAATGTAGCCGGTGATGCTGTTGATGGTGCGATGCAGGCCGTGGTGCAGCGCGTCGATGTCGCAGCGGGCCAATCCGCCAGCGGCGGCTATGACGTGTTCGATGGTGAACGCCAAATCGTTGATGGTGCCCAGGATGCGGCGGTCGGCGGTCTTGGCCACGGCCACCTGCTGGGGATCGAGTTCGCCGAGCGTATCGACGGGCAGGTGTTCGGCTTGCAGCGCGGCTTGAATCGCCGAGACGACGGGCGGGCCGATCGGACGCAACCCGGCAGCGGTGACGTTCGGCATGAACACCGAGAACAAGGTGCCGGCGTGGGTCACCAGCAGGCATTTGCGTCGGTCGATCCAGACCAGGTGGGCGTACCAGTCCTGCTGGCCGGCTTGGCCAATGGCCGGCTCAGACACCCGCAGCAGCGCCAACACCTTGGCGGTGCATCGCAGCATCACGAGTCATGATCGTAGGCAGAGCCACCGGCGATCGGTAGGAAAGAACGCCGTGGCGGTGCGCCGGTACAGTGTGGCGGCGTGTTGGTCGCTGATCTGGGTCACTTCCTCGACATGCCGCACGACGCTTCGGGTCCCGCGCGGCGCCTCGCGCAGCATTTGGGCGACATTGTCCGGGCGGGTACCGCCGGCGAGGTCGGTGATCCGTGGGTGTCGGCATTGCCGTGTCGGCGCCGACCGGCCCACAAGCGCTGCCCCGGGCGGATGACCATTGCCATCGTGGGGGCCGAGGCGTCCGCGCCCATCCGATGGTGGTGCAGCGTCTGTGACGACGAGGGGGTGATCAGCAACTGGGCAGACTCCCCATACGACCTGCGCCGCCGCCGGCTCAGCGTTGCCAGCGACGTGGACGAGGTCATCGTCAGCGACGAGACCGCCGCCGCGTTACGCGAGCTGATGTTGCTCGACCCCGACTGTGAGCGACTGGTCTTTGGCATGCGCGCCCACCCCGACGGCGCTGCCTTGCTGACCAGTGCAGACGACCTGGAGGAACTGATCGGATTCGTGGCCGCCGAAGCCAACCACGAACCCAGCCGGCGCCGCCAAGACCGCCTCGACGCCGCGTTTAACGTACTGACCGAAGCCGCCCAAACCCTCTACAGCTGAACATCTCTCGGCACTGCAGTGTCGGGGCCCTGAGGCTGCCAAAGCATCTGGAGCCCGCTGAACAGAAACCCGCCCCGTTATCCTCGACACCCATCAGGAGCAACTGTGGGCGGCGGGCCTGCCGCCTGAGTTCCTCAGCCCGTATGCTGACGGCGAAGCCGCGAACCGGCCGGTTGCTTTTACACCAATTTTCGGACGCGACCTTTGACGATCTTTACCTCACGCAGAGACAAACGGCTCTACGCTCGGCGGGCGACTCTGCACGACGCGCTTAAGCTGCCCCCGCCTTTCGATCTGACCCGATCTTTCAGACCCGGGACAATCAGCGGGCCCTCGAGCAGGCTGCGATCACCGGCGAACTCCCAGTTCAGAGCCTCCGAAGACGGCGAGGCCACTTCCGACAGCACCGATATCACACCTCAGCCAGCACTACCGGCCCTGCCGAGCAAACCAATTGCGCTAGCAGCAGCGCAGCTCAGTCCAGCCACTACGCTTTAACCCTGCGCGAGGAGCAACCGTGAGTGACACCGCTCTCGGTACCACCCCCCGTTGGCCAGTTTTCACTCGGCTGGCCGATGTAGCCGGTGACATCCAGGTCGCACCATGCGCCGTTGAGTAGCTCGTCGAGGGGTAGCGAGCCCTCGATCGCCGCAGGCATCAATTCATCGGAGACTCGGTCCTGGAAGCCCTGTTCGAGGTCGTAGACCGCGGCCCGGGTGATGGGTTTATCAAGGATCTCGAAAACCTCGTCGAGGAGGGCGCTCAGTTCATCTTCCGGAAGTGGAGTTTCGCCGTAGCCGGGCGTCAGCGACATCAGCGCTCGGGCATTTGCCGCGAGGCGATATAGCGCGCGACCGCAGCGGACGGACGTAGCCGGCAGGCACCTCGCGGTTCTCGAGTTTGGCGGATGCCTTGGTAGCCCGGGCGACTGCCTTCTTGACGGCCGCCTTCTTGACGACGACCTTCTTGACTGCCGTCGTCGGCGTTTGGCGCTCCACCGTGCCACCTCCTCGGCAATTCATGCTACCGGTGCACGGAGTGGCCGACCCGGCGCGCCAATGGTGTTCTCAGGGCACGACGTCGTGCAGATTACCCGCGGCAGCAACGTGGAGCCCGGGTTCAAGATCCGCAGCCGCCAAACGTGAGTCGTCAATGGCCGGCCGCGGCACGGCGAGCGTTGTACACAAGGCTGGACACCCCGCGATCAGCGCGGTAACACAAGTCGGCGGGTTCACTCGGCGAGGAGTTCCAGTGGACTTCCCACGAGTTGTGACAACTCGTGACAATCCCGAAGCCCTTCGAACACGCATGCGCACTCAGCCGGAAGGAACTCCCAGCTCAAAGGCACTTTCGTTAGTCGGGCTGACAGGATTTGAACCTGCGACCACTTGACCCCCAGTCAAGTGCGCTACCAAACTGCGCCACAGCCCGGTGCTGCCAGTCCGTGAACCAACAGCAGGTCGACAGCCTACCGCAGCGGACTCCAGAACCCCGCTAGGCCACCTGTGCGTCGGTCGCCGAAGCACGTGCCCACAGCAGCGAGGAGTACACCGACCGACCGTCAGGCAGCGTCAACTCCGACGACAGGGTCAGCCGGTCCCCGTCCAGGTCGCTGTGCCGCAGATGAAACTGGCCCAGATAATTCGGCACCAGAGAGAGCGTCGCCTGGTGCCGGATGTCGCCAGTCGCCTCATCGACGAAGTACCGCCCGCTGTAGGCCAGATATCCCAGCGCTGCGGCGGCCGCCTGCTCCGTCGTGCCGCCGCCGGCCACCGGACGGTCGTAGTCCGGCCGCCCCGACGACTGGATCTGTGCGGACATGTACCCGTCCGGTGTGTAGATGATCAGGCCCTGGGCATCCTCACCGTGCGGGTATCTGGGCGGACCCTCAGGGCTCTCCCGCTCAACGTAGGAAATCAACCGCCAAGCGCCGACAAGCTTGTCTCGCAATATATTTGACACTCGTGAATACCTCCTCAATATCTGGTGCGGGACCGGGTGTCGACCTTCGAAACCCAGCCCCGCAGCACCTGGGCGAGTTCGGCCTCGCGCCCGTAGAAGCGCTGCGCCGGCACGGGCACACTGACCGCCACCAGCACATCGCTCACGCCATGCAGCACCGCCCCCACCGCGCAGATGCCTTCGGTCTGCTCTTCCCGGTCGTAGGCGATGCCGTCGGCCCGGATCCGATCCAGCTCGGCACGCAGGGCCGCCTGATCGGTGATGGTGTTCGGGGTCAGTTGGACCAGCCGCTTGGGCATGGCCAGGGCCAGCTGACCGGCGGGCAGCGCCGCCAACAGCGCCTTGCCGTTGGCGCTGCAGTACAACGGGAACGACTCCCCCACCGCACTCATAGCCTGCAGGCGGTGCGGCGCGACGACCTGGTCGATGAAGTCTGCCCGGTCGCCGTCCAGGATCGACAGGTCCACCGTCTCGTTGAGGCTGCGTGACAGGTCGGTCAAGAACGGGTGCATGTCAGTGACGACGCCGAGTCGCACCGTGTTGGCCATCCGCGCGATTTCCGGTCCCAGTCGGTAGGGCCCCCGGGCTCCCCGGCGAGACGCGACCAGCCCTTCGTCTTCCAGCGCGTTCAAGATCCGGCTCACGGTCGACCGGGCCATCCCGACCCGCTCGCAGATCTCGGCCTGGTTCAGCCCGCCCGGATGCGACTGCAGCACCCGGAGTATCTCGGCGGCGCGGGCAATGACCTGAATACCGCCGCTGCGCGCCTCGGAAGTCTCCGACGTTGCCGTCACTGACGAACTCCTCTCACGGCCGGCAATTGCAGCACAGCCTCGGCTTCTTCGACAGAGGCGATCGGTAGATCCAGAGCCTGAGCGAGACGCGTCGTGCGTGACACCAGTGCCAGATTGCTCGGTGCCAGCTCACCCTTGCGTAGGTACAGGGTGTCCTCGAGTCCCACTCGCGCATTGCCGCCGAGCGCCAGGCCCATCGCGGTCAGTTCCAAATTGGCCCGGCCGATCGCGATGACTTGCCAGATCGCCCCTGGGGGTAACCGGCGCACCATGGTGAGCAGGTTATCGGCGGTGGCGGCCATTCCTCCCCGCACCCCGAGGACGATGCTGAACTGCAGCGGTTCGGCCAGCAGCCCATCGGCCCACAACCGCAAACACGCCTCCAGATGGCCGGTGTCGTAGATCTCCAGTTCCGGTTTGATGTCCAGCTCGGCCATCCGTCCCGCCAGCCGACGTACCGCGTTCGGCGGGTTGCGAAACTCCCCGTCGCCGAAGCTCATTGAGCAGGGGTTGAGGGTGGCCATCCGCGGTCGCAGCTCAACCAGTTTTTCCCGCTCTTCGAACGGCACGCTGAGGCCGACCCCGGTCGACATCTGGATCAGGATCGGGCAGCGTTCGCTGATCAGATCCATCGTGTGCCGCGCGATGCCGAGATCGGCTGTGGGTCTTTCGTTTTCGTCTCGAAGGTGGATGTGGGCGACCGACGCGCCGGCGTGGTAGGCCTGCTCGACGGCGCTCGCGATCTCCTCGGGAGCGGTGGGCAGGGCCGGGTTGTCGGCCTTGGTCGCGATGGGCCCGGTGGGCGCGACGGTGACGATGACGCTCATGACGCCTTCTCCTGCGGGTGTGCGATTGTAACGAGTAGCAGCGCTTCACGATCCGAGCGATTCAGGATCGACCGCGTCTCACCCTTGGCCAGGTGCATGCTGTCGAGCCGGCCCAGCACCGTTTCGCCTTCGTCGGTGTGAATCACCAGCTCGCCGTCAAGGACGATGTAGACGGTCTCCTCTGGGGCAGCGGCCTTTTCGGCCATGCCGCCGGGGTGATACAGCGACATGCCGACCCAGAACCGCTCGGTAGGCCCCGCTTCCAGACCCTGCAACCGCCTGGTGCATACGTGGTGGTGCGCCGGGGCCACATACGTTGGGGCATCCGACACGCGAGTGATGTTCATCTTCAGGCCGCCTCGCCCGTCTCGATGCGGTAGCTACCAGTGGGATCGACGATCGCGACGAGCCGCACGATGCAGCCGTCGCCGCCCACCCAGCGCCATGGGAATGCGGCGAAGGTGACCCGTTTGCCGGTGACCTTGTCCAGGTCACCCCCGACGTTCTCAAAGCCATAGATGCCCTTGGACAGAATCGCGCGGTGGCACGGCTCCCATTCCGGAAAGTCGTCGAGCACCTTGCGTCCGGTCTGCTGCTCGTATTCCGCTACCGCCCAAGGCAATAGCCCACCCTGGGCTTCGGCAGGCCCGTGCGGGGCGATCGCGGTGGCCAGCGGATGGTCCAGCGCCTGGGTGTCGGTGCCGACGGCCTTGACCCCTTTGGCAGCGAACCATTCGCCGGCTTCCTTGTAGAAGCCCGGCGAGTAGGCGTAGTACTCGGCGCTGTCGGCGTATTTGTGGTGCCAGCCGGTGTTGACGATGACGATGTCGCCGGGCCGGATCTCCGGCGTGCACGTTCTCCAAGTCCTCGGCCGTCACGACTCCCCACTTGCCCTTGGGGATCGAGACGACGACGCCGGTGCCGAAGAACGCGCTCAGCGGGATCTCTTCGAGGAACGGCGTACCCTCCACCACGTGCGCGGGGGCGTCGATGTGGGTGCCGGAATGCATGACGGTGGTGATCTTCTGGGTCAGCACGCGGCTTTTCGCCATACCGTGCAGTCGTTCGATCTTGACGTCTTCGAAGTACGGCCAGGCCGGCACGCCGTGTCCCCACGGGTGCGACAGGTCGTAGAACTCCAATGCTGACTCGGCTTCACCGAGGGGCCAGGTGAATTCCATGGCTATGACGTCCTTTCTGTGTCGAGTTGCCGACTGATGTGCCCGGCCAACCGGGCCGCCGTCTCTTCGTCGGGCACCTTCGGGCCAGTCGAGGAATCCCCGGCCCGTGCGTGCTCCGAGCTGGCCCGCATCAACCAGTTCGCGAAGCAGCGGGCTGGGATGCGGGTCGCTGTTGATGTTCGGGATCACTGCGTCGTGGATGGCCAGGGTCAGGTCGAGGCCGATGTAGTCGGCGTTTTCCAGTGGACCCAACGTGGCCAGCCGCAGCCCTATCGTGTTGCGTACCACTAGGTCTACCGTCTGCGCATCGCAGATGCCTTCGGCGACAAGCGCCATGGCCTCGCGCCACAGCGCATGCTGCAGCCGGTTGCCGATGAAGCCCGCGACATCGCGACCGACCCGCACCGGCACCTTGCCGGCCTCGGTGAGCAGTCCCATGACCCGGTCTACGGTGTCGGAGCTGGTGCGCTCGCTGGGGATCACCTCGACCACCGGGATGAGGTCGGGCGGATTCCAAAAGTGTGTCCCGATCACGCGGCTGCCGTCGTCGACGCGCTCGGTGACGGCGCCGATCGGTAGCACGGAGGTGTTGGTAGCCAGTACGGCACCGGGCGCCAGACCGGCCAGTCGCTCGAAGAGTTCCTGCTTGACATCGAGGTTTTCGATGACGGCCTCGACGACCAGGTCGGTATCCCGCACCGCCGCAGCCAGGTCACCGACGGCCGATACCGAACCACGTTCTGCGCCGGCCACCTCGGCCGCCTCCGCGGCTGCGGCATCGAGGATTTCGGCGTTCGCATCGGTGACGACGACGTCGAGACCCGCCGATGCCAGCACGCCCGCGATGCGCCGACCCATCAGACCGGCACCGACCACGGCCGCGCGCGCGAAGCCGGGTGAGGTCAGCATGCGGTGTACCCCCCGTCCAGATACATCACCTGGCCGGTGTAGAAGCTGGACGCGTCGCTGAGCAGATAGATCAGGGCGCCGACGAAGTCTTCGGGTTCTGCGAAGCGGCCCAGCGGAATTCGGGCAAACATCGCTTCGCGGGTCTGGCGTCCTTTTTCGTCGTCGGCATACATCCACTCGGTCAGCTCAGACCGGAAAACTGTTGGGGCCAAGGCGTTTACCCGAATGCCGTCAGCGCCCCATTCGGCGGCCAGCGACTTGGCGAGCAGGTCGGTTCCCGCTTTCGATGGACAGTAGGCGCTGTAGCCTGCGGTGTGGCCCAGCGCGCCCCGCACGGAGGAGACCAGCACGATGCTGCCGCCGAGGCCCTGCTCGAGCATGACGCGTCCGGCCGCCTGACTGACCAGCCACGCTCCCCGCACGTTGGCCTGCATCACCTTGTCGAAGTCCTCGACGGCCATCTCGGTGATGGGCTTGACGTGGTTCATGCCCGAGGCGACCAGAACCGCATCCAGCCGGCCGTGTCGGGCGACGGCCGCGTCGACCATGGCTTGTGCGTCGGCCGGAGTCTCGGGCCGGCGCGGAACCAGGACGGCACCGTCGATGCCGGCGTCGTCGACCAGATCGGCCAAGCCGGCCGAGTTGCCGCCGGCGAGGGTCAACCGGGCTCCCGCGTCGGCGAGGGCACGGGCCGCGACGCGGCCGAGCGATCCGGTGGCGCCGGTGATCAAGATCGATTTGCCGTGCACGCTGAATCGCGTGCGGCTTCTGGTTGCGGCCTGCTCCGTCGTCATCCGATTTCCTCACTAATCCCACGATGCGGTCTTAAATCCCGCTATACGAGAAATGGTAAGAACGGCTGTCCGCGCATGTCAACGAGACATTCCTGTGATGTAGCTTTCTATGCCCGCATCGTGGGAATAGCGCCGCGCTGGTGCTGCCGCGAGGTGTTCAGAGCGCTGACCGCGTCAGCGCTTGGCCGAGCGCTTCTCGCGCATCCGCACGTTGATCCGGATCGGGCTGCCTTCGAACCCGAACGTCTCGCGCAGCCGACGCTCCAGGAACCGTCGGTAGCCGGCTTCAAGAAATCCCGTGGTGAACAGCACGAACGTCGGCGGGCGGGCGGTGGCCTGAGTGGCGAACAAGATGCGTGGCTGCTTGCCGCCGCGCACCGGCGGCGGCGTGGCGGCCACCACCTCCTTGATCCAGCTGTTCAACGGCCCGGTGGCGATCCTGGTGTCCCACGACGCCAACGCGGTCTCCATCGCCGGCACCAACTTCTGCACCGCCCGGCCGGTTTTCGCGGAGATGTTGACCCGCTGCGCCCAACGCAGCTGTACCAGCTCAAGGTCGATCTCGCGGTCCAGCAGATCGCGCCGGTCCTCGTCGACGAGATCCCATTTGTTGTAGGCCAGCACCAGCGCACGCCCGGCCTCGATCACCATCGAGAGCACCCGCAGGTCCTGTTCGGTGAGCGGCTGCGAGGCGTCGATCAGCACCACCACCACTTCCGCGGCATCGATGGCGCCGCGGGTTCGCACCGAAGCGTAGAACTCATGCCCGCTGGCCTGCCCGACCTTGCGGCGCAGCCCGGCGGTGTCGACGAACCGCCACACCTTGCCGCCCAGATCGATCAGCGAGTCCACCGGATCGACCGTCGTTCCCGCGACGTCGTGGACCACCGACCGCTCAGCACCAGCCAGCTTGTTCAGCAGGGAGCTCTTGCCCACGTTCGGTTTACCGACCAGGGCGACCCGGCGTGGACCCCCGCCGGTCGACGTCACTTCGGAAACCTCGGGCACCGCGGCCAGCATCGCGTCGAGCAGCTCGGCTACGCCGCGACCGTGCATGGCACTGATCGCGTAGGGCTCACCCAGGCCCAGCGACCACAGCTCGGCGGCGTCGGATTCGGCCCGCTCACTGTCAACCTTGTTGGCAGCCAAGAACACCGGCTTGCCCGAGCGAAGCAGGATGCGGGCGGCGGCCTCGTCGGCCGCGGTGGCTCCCACCGTGGCGTCGACCACCAGGATCACCGCGTCGGCGGTGCGCATGGCCACCGACGCCTGCTCGGCCACCAACTGCTGCAGCCCTTTGGCATCGGGTTCCCATCCCCCGGTGTCCTGCACGACGAACCGGCGTCCGGTCCACAGCGCGTCGTAGGACACCCGATCCCGGGTCACGCCCGGGACGTCCTGCACCACCGCTTCGCGCCGGCCGATGATGCGGTTCACCAAGGTGGACTTGCCGACATTGGGCCGCCCCACGATCGCCACGACGGGCGCCGGCCCGGCCTCGGCCAGACCCTCCAATTCGGAATCGGTGAGCTCCCAGTCACTTTCGTCGGACCAGGTACCGTCCTCAGTCATCGCACCGCCCCACTTCGCTGGGTGACCAACTCCTGCAGGTGAGCGATCACCTCGGCTTCGGTCATATCGCTGGTGTCGACGACGATCGCATCCGACGCGGCGCGCAGCGGCGACACCGCGCGGGTGGAGTCGAGGTGGTCTCGGCGGCGCACGTCGGCCAGCACGGCCTGGTAATCGTCGGCCAGTCCCGCCCGGACGTTCTGAGCGTTGCGGCGCGCGGCGCGCGTCTCAGCAGAGGCGGTGAGAAAGATCTTGACCGGCGCATCGGGGAAGACCACGGTCCCGATGTCGCGTCCCTCCACGACGATTGTGCCCGGGCCGCCTGCCATCTCGCGCTGAATGTCAACCAGGCGGGTACGCACGGACGGCACGGCCGATACTGCGGACACGGCCCTGGTGACGTCGTCACCGCGGATTTCGGCTGAAACGTCTTCTCCGGCCAGGGTGAAGCTACTCGTGTCAGGGTCATAACCCACCGAAAGCTGCAGGGTCGAAGCGGTATCACCGACGGCCTCGGCATCGGCGGGGTCGACGCCGGCACGCAGCACCGCCAGCGTGACCATCCGGTACATCGCTCCCGTATCGAGGAAACGCGCCCCCAGCCCGCGCGCCAATCCCCTTGACACCGAGGACTTTCCGGTGCCTGCCGGTCCGTCGATCGCTACGACGACGCCGCTCGTTCCACTCACAATCCAACCGCCTTGTACAGTTGCCCGATCTCGTCGTGACGCAAGGCCCGCACCGAGCCCGGGCGCTGCTTACCCAGGGTCACCGCGCCGATATCGGTGCGCACCAGGGCTTCGACCGGAAAACCGACGGCCGCCAGTAACCGACGCACAATCCGATTGCGCCCCTCGTGCAACGTCACCCGCACCAACGATTTGCCGGGTATCGAGTCGACCACCGCGAAATCATCCAGCCGTACCGGGCCGTCGTCCAATTCGATGCCCGCCCGCAGTTGCTTTCCCAGCCCGCGCGGCACCGCACCGGCCACCGTGGCGAGATAGGTCTTGGGCACCTCGTGGGAAGGGTGCATCAGCCGGTGTGCCAGCTCCCCATCGTTGGTCAGCAGAATCAACCCTTCGGTGTCGGCGTCCAGACGCCCCACGTGGAATAACTTCTTGTTGCCGCGGACTTTTCGCTCGATCAGGTCGCCGATGCACGGCCGGCCACGATCATCGGACATGGTCGAGTGCATGCCGCGCGGCTTGTTCAGCGCCAGGTAGACCAGCGAGTCGTCGAGGACCACCCGGGCTCCGTCGACGCGAATCACCGACGCGTCCGGATCGACCCGGGTACCCAGCTCGGTCACCACCTGGCCGTCCACTTCGACACGGCCCTCGACGATCATCCTCTCGGCTGCCCGTCGTGACGCAATTCCGGCCTGCGACAACACCTTTTGCAGTCGGGTCCCCCGCTGCTCATCGAACTCGACCATCAGTCGTGGTCCACGTCGAATGTCAGCGGCTGATCGGAGACCCGGCCGCCGTTGAGCTTGATGAATCGTGGCTCGCGGTCCAGGGTTTCGCTGAGGTCGTCGATCGTGTCGACATCGGGCAGCAGCGGCGCGATGTCGGGCAATTCGGACAACGACGTCAGTCCCAGACGCTCGAGGAAAAGCTCGGTGGTGGCGAAAGTGACGGCGCCGCTGTCCTCGTCGTTACCGACCTCGGTGATCAGCCCACGCGCCAACAGGGTTCGCATCACGGCGTCCACGTTGACCCCGCGCACCGCGCTCACCCGCGCGCGCGTCACCGGCTGGCGGTAGGCCACCACGGCGAGTGTCTCGAGGGCGGCCCGGGTGAGCTTGGTCGCGCGCACCGTCCAGCAACAGCTTCTCGACGTAGGGCGCAAAGCGCGCCCGGGTGTACAGCCGCCAGCCCTCGCTGGAGTGCCGCAGGTCGATTCCGCTGTCGCGTTCGGTGAGTTCGTCGGCCATCAGCCGCAGCTTTGCCGCGATCCGGTAGACCGGCTGCTCGGTGGCCGAGGCCAGCGCCTCGGCGGTCACCGGGGTGTCCACCACCAGCAGCAGCGACTCGAGCACCCGGCCCAGTTCGTCGGGCTCCATTTCGGCGGGCTCGGCGATGTCGGAGGCCCGGATCGTCCGGGATCCGGTAGGCCAGCTCCAGCTCGCCATCGGGTTCGGTCATTGACTCGTCTCGCTCTTCTACCAGGGACTCGGCTCATGGCGTCGCTCCTCCTCATCGCTCCGCTCTGCATCGTCGCCGACGCGGGTCGGTCGTTCCCCGGTCCACGAAACCTGGAGCACGCCAAGGGGCTCGGACTGGTCGAATGCTACCGCCCGGGACCGATACAGTTCGAGCAGCGCAAGGAAGCGCCCGACGATCTCGACCGGCACCGTGCAGTCGGCGACCAGCTCCGAGAACGAGGCCCACTGGCCGCTGCCGCGCGCTTCCAGCATCCCCAGCATGTGTCGGGCCTGCTCGGGAACCGACACCTGCTCCACGTGCAGATGCCCGATGCCCACCGTGGGAACCGGGCGCGGAGTGAAGGCGATCGCCGCGATCTCGGCGAACCGCTGGGCGTCGACACCGAGCATCACCTCGGGCAGCAGGCCTCGAAGCGCTCCTCCAGCGCCACCGCGCGCGGATAACTGCGCAGCGCGGTGGCCTCCAGCTCGGCGAACATCTCCGCGACGTGCTTGAACGCCCGGTACTGCAGCAGCCGGGCGAACAGCAGGTCGCGCACTTCCAGCAGGGCCAGATCTTCCTCGTCGTCGACCTGGCCGGCCGGCAGCAGCCGGGCCGCTTTGAGGTCCAGCAAGGTGGCCGCGACCACCAGGAACGCGGTGGTCTCCTCCAGTTCCAGCTGCGCGCCGATCGGTCTTGGTATAGGCGATGAAGTCATCGGTGACCTGGTGTAACGCCACCTCGGTGACGTCGAGGCGGTGCCCGAAGATCAGCTGCAGCAGCAGATCGAACGGCCCCTCGAAATTGGTCAGCCGGACCTGAAACCCGTTCTCGGGTGCCGCCTCGGCTGTCGGCGGCCGTTCACACGCCGAATCGGTCGATGAACTCGCGAGCCAGCGCACGATAGGCAAGCGCACCCGCCGACTTCGGGCGCCCACGTAGTGATGGGTTCGCCCGCGACGCTGGTCTCCGGGAAGCGGACGGTACGGGTGATCACGGTGTCGAACACTAGGTCACCGAACCGTTCGACGACGCGGGCCATCACCTCACGCGAGTTCACGGTGCGCGGGTCGTAGCGGGTGATCAGGATGCCGCTGATGTCCAGTTTCGGGGTTGAGCCGGTCGCGCACCTTGTCGACGGTGTCGGTGAGCAGCGCCAGGCCGCGCAGCGAGAAGAACTCGCATTCGGTGGGGATGACCACGCCGTCCGCGCAGGCCAGGCCGTTGACGGTGAGCAGGCCCAGCGAGGGCTGGCAGTCGATCAGCACATAGTCGTAGCGGTCCAGCACCGGATACAGCGCCCGGGCCAGCGTCTGCTCCCGGCCCACCTCGTTGACCAGCTGGATCTCCGCCGCCGACAGGTCGATATTGCTGGGCACCAGATCCAGGTTCTTGACCCGGGTGTGGATCAGCACGTCGTCGATCGACACCCGCGGCTCCACCAGCACGTTGTGGATCGTCTTTTCCAGCTCGTAGTGCGGCACGCCCAGTCCGGCCGACAGCGCGCCCTGCGGGTCCATGTCCACCAGCAACACCCGCCGGCCGTATTCGGCCAGCGCTGCGCCCAGGTTGATCGTCGACGTCGTCTTGCCGACGCCACCCTTCTGGTTGCACATCGCGACGACCTTGGCCGGGCCGTGGCTGGCCAGCGGCTTGGGGTCAGGGATTACCCGCGGCGGCCGGCCGGTCAGGCCGATCTCCGGACCGTTGCCGGGGTGGTCGGTCATGCCCGGTCGCGGTGGGTGGTGACGGGCGTCAGCGTGGACATTGCAGGAAAGTGTAACGGCTGGATTCGCCTGCGCCGGGAGACCCGCAGGCAACGTTCCAGACGCGTCGGCGCACGGTGGATTTACGGGCCTATGGTGTCGATATGGACCTGAAGCGACGCATACCCCTGCTGCGGTGGTCGGTATGGCGAATGGCCACCGGCGCGCGCAACATCACCAAGACCGGCCAGATCGGTGACGGACGCGAAGCGGCGGCCGTCGAATACGTGCTCACCAACGCGCGCGCCGGCGATGTCGACGACGTGCTGGCCACCATCGACAGGTTCGCCTACGAGAAGTCGATGTTGATCAACGTCGGGGACGAGAAAGGGCAACTGCTCGACGCCGCGGTGCGACGCGCCCACCCGTCGGTGGCGCTCGAACTCGGTACCTACGTCGGTTACGGCGCGCTACGGATTGCGCGGGCCGCTCCCGGCGCCAAGGTGTACTCCGTCGAACTCGCCGAGGCCAACGCTGCCAACGCCCGACGGATCTGGGCTCATGCCGGCGTGGCCGACCGGGTGACTTGCGTCGTCGGCACCATCGGTGATGGCGGGCGCACCTTGGACGCATTGGCCCGAGACCACGGATTCAGCTCTGGCACAGTTGATTTCCTGTTCCTGGATCACGACAAAGACGCGTACCTGGACGACCTGAAGAGCATCTTGGGCCGAGGGTGGCTGCATCGGGGCTCGATCGCTGTCGCTGACAATGTCAGGGTGCCCGGGGCACCGCAGTACCGCGGATACATGCGTGAACAACAGGGCACGACGTGGGACACCATTGAGCACAAGACGCATCTGGAATACCAGTCGATGGTGTCGGACTTGGTGCTCGAGTCCGAGTACCTGGGCTAGGCGGCCGGCGAGCGCTGGTTATCTGGCGCGCGGGTGGGCTCCGGCCCACACCTCACGCAGGGCATGCACGGTGACCAGGGTGTAGATCTGCGTGGTGGTCACCGAGGCGTGACCCAGCAACTCTTGCACCACCCGCACGTCGGCGCCGCCCTCCAGCAGGTGCGTGGCGAAGCTGTGCCGCAGCATGTGCGGCGACACACCTGAGGTGATGCCGGCGCGCTCGGCCGCGTCCTGCAATACCTGCCACGCACTCTGCCGCGACAACCGACCGCCACGGGCATTGAGGAAAATCGCGGGCGTACCACGTCCTCGTCGGGCCAAGTCGGGACGACCGCGCACCAGGTACGCGTCGAGTGCCTGTACGGCAGGACGACCGACGGGTACCAGCCGCTGCTTACCGCCCTTGCCGCGCAACAACGCCGACCTCGCGTGCGTGTCGATGTCGTCGACGTCGAGCCCGACGGCTTCGGAGATCCGGGACCCGGTGGAGTACAACAGCTCCAGTAGCGCCCGGTTACGCAACGTCAACGGGCCGTCGGACGCATCCTCGCCGCCGGCGGCGTCCAGTAGCGCCAACACCTGGTCGACGGTCAGGCTCTTCGGCAACCGGCGGCCCGGCGTCGGCGGTCTGACCGCCCGCGCCACGTCCAGCTCGGCCAGCCCTTCAGCAGCGGCGAATCGATGCAGTCCACGCACCGCGATCAGGGCCCGCGCCGCCGAGACCGCGGACAGCGGCACCGCACCGGATTCGGGGTCTCCCCTGCGCAGCGCCACCAAGAACTCACTGACGTCGTTCTCACCGACCTTGCCAGGTCGTGAATTCCCCGTTCTTCCAGATGTTTCGAGTAGCGGCGCAGGTCGCGGCGATAGGAACTCAGGGTGTTGGCAGCAACGCCCCGCTCGATCGTCAGATGGTCGAGGTAGCCCTGCATCTGGACATCGAGCGTCAATGCCGCCGTCACTGCGCGGCCTTGCGCTTGGCGAATGCCGTCGGCTTGTCGATCCAGGGAGTGTCCAGAGGACGCGGCTGGGCGATGCCGGTCGTGACCGCGTGGGCCGCGAGAATCCCGGCAATAGCAATCGAATTGACGATTTGTCCGCTGAGAGCCCGATCGACCGCCTCATCGAGAGAAAACCACCGCATCGTCATGTCGGCTTCTTCGTCGTGCGCCTCGGGCCGGCCGATGTCGCTCAGCCCGGTGGCCAGATAGACGCGCACCGATTCGTCGCTGTAACCCGGGGCGGTATTGACGTCCAGCAGTACCTTCCAAGTGTCGGCGTGCAGTCCGACCTCCTCCTCGAGTTCACGCACGGCCGTGAGGTGCGGCGCCTCATCCGGGGCGTCAAGCAGTCCGGCGGGCAACTCCCATATCCTGCGGCCGTAAGTGTGGCGATACTGGTAAACCATTGCGATGTCGTTATTTTCGTTCATCGCGACCACCGCCACCGCCCCGTAGTGCTCGAGGACTTCGCGTTTCGCGGTGTCGCCGCCCGGCATCCGCACCTCGTCGCGGCGTAGCGCGAAAATGGCTCCCTGGTAGAGGATTTGCGACGATACCGTCTCGAAGTCGTGCTCAGCCACGGGTGGCGGGTTCGGCTAGCGACTGCCCTACCGCCGAACCGTCTTTGTCTCGACGCTCGTTACCGTTGGACGCATGGTGCTCGGGGATCTCGGGAATTTCGACCGGTAGCAGTTCACCGGCCTTGTAGTCGATCGCCGCCTTGACGAATGCCACGAACAGCGGATGCGGTCGAGTGGGCCGGCTCTTGAGCTCGGGGTGGGCCTGGGTGCCGACGATGAACGGGTGCTGATCGGGCGGGTATTCGACGAACTCCACCAGGTGCCCGTCCGGTGACGTTCCGCTGAAGCGCAGTCCGCTCGCGGCGATCCGCTCCCGGTAGGCGTTGTTGACCTCATAACGGTGCCGATGGCGTTCGGACACCTGGGTAGCCTGATATGCCTGGGCCACAATGGAATCGGGCTCCAACACCGCGGGGTACGCGCCCAGCCGCATGGTGCCGCCGAGATCCGCCTCACCGGCGACGGCCTGTTCCTGATCGGCCATCGTGGAGATGACCGGATCCGGGGTGTCCGGCTCGAACTCCGCCGAGTTCGCCTCGGTCAGACCGACCGAGCGGGCGGCTTCGATCACGATGCACTGCAAACCGAGGCACAGTCCGAGGACCGGCACGTCGCGGGAGCGCGCATACCGGATCGCGCCGATCTTGCCCTCGATGCCCCGGATACCGAACCCACCGGGGATCAGTATCCCGTGCACGTCGTCGAGCGCCGCCGCGGCACCACTCGGCGTCGCGCAGTCATCGGATGCCACCCAGACGATTTCGACCTTGGCGCGGTGCTTGAATCCCCGGCGCGCAGCGCCTCACAGACCGAAAGATAGGCATCGGAAAGCTCAACGTACTTGCCAACCAACGCAATTCGAACCGTGTCGTGCGGTTCGTGCACGCGGCGCAGCAGGTCGTCCCATTCGGTCCAGTCGACGTCACGGAACGGCAGGTTGAGCCGGCGGACCACGAACGCGTCAAGCTCCTCGCGGTGCAACACCTTGGGAATGTCGTAGATCGAGGGCGCATCCGGGGTGGAGATGACGCCGTCGATGTCGACGTCACACATCAGTGCGATCTTGTTTTTCAGCGCCTCGGGGACGACACGGTCGCAGCGCAGGATCAGCGCGTCCGGACTGATACCGATGCTGCGCAGCGCAGCCACCGAGTGCTGGGTGGGCTTGGTCTTGAGTTCGCCGGACGGCGCCAGGTAGGGCACCAGCGATACGTGCAGGAAGAAGACGTCCTCGCGGCCCAGGTAATGGCGGACCTGGCGGGCGGCCTCCAAGAAGGGCTGCGATTCGATATCGCCGACGGTGCCGCCGATCTCGGTGATGACGACGTCGGGACGGTTGCCATTGGCGTCCGGTTCGGCCATCGCCAGGATGCGCCGCTTGATCTCATCGGTGATGTGCGGGATGACCTGGACGGTGTCACCCAGATATTCACCGCGACGCTCCTTGGCGATCACCGTCGAATACACTTGGCCGGTAGTAACATTCGCCGACCCGGACAGGTCACGGTCGAGGAACCGCTCGTAGTGGCCGACGTCGAGGTCCGTTTCGGCGCCGTCCTCGGTGACGAAGACCTCACCGTGCTGAAACGGGTTCATGGTGCCCGGGTCGACGTTGAGGTACGGGTCGAGCTTTTGCATCGTGACATGCAAGCCGCGAGCGGTCAGCAATTGTCCGAGGCTGCTGGCGGTCAGGCCTTTGCCCAGCGAAGAAGCGACGCCACCGCTGACGAAGAGGTGCTTGGTGGCGGTTTGCAGGTGCTTACGCAACAGGGCGACCTCCGTGAAGACGGGCAGGGCATGATGCAGGAAAATCAACGAGCTGGGCCTGCCGACCCACGGAAATCCACCCTAACATCCACCGCGGCCCGCCGCGTGGAACACGCCCTACTGGGGGAAGGACGGTCACTGACGTCGCGCCATGCCCGGTGCCGTAGTGGCCGGCATGGCCGCCGCCCACCAGGTCGTGCAGGGCCAGGATCGCGGTGATACGTCCGGGCTCGGCGTCGACGTCGTCAACGGTGCTGATCGCGGCCGCCATACCGCCATCGGCGCGGGCCACGGCCACCGCGGCACTACCACCGGCCGAGCCGTCGCGGCCGGCCAGTACCGTGCCCGAGCCATGAGGCGCCAGTGCAGCGGCGAACCGCGCCACGGTGACTCCCTGATTGCCGGCGTCGGCGGGCACTGCGCCGCCGGTGACGACGATGGCGGCGTTCGCCGCCGCCATGTGATTGTTGGGCTGGTAGGTGATGAAGCCGGTCTCGCGCAGGGCGCCCAGCACCGTGTCGCGCGCGGTGTCGTCCACGGCCGGTAGTTGGGGATTGGTGTTGACCAGCAGGGCGATGCCCAGCAGGTCGCCGGCCTGCGAACCCTGGTCGACCAGCTTGGTGCTCAATTGGGTACCGGCCGGCAGAATCGCGGAGTTGACCACCGTGCGCAGTTTCTCCCCGGAGTTGGCCTCGACGAATTCGTGCGTCAGTGACACCGTGCCGGTGACGGAGCCGCCGGCCTGTCCGACGATTTTCGACACCGCGGCCACGTCGTCGTCTTTGGCGTCCGGGGTACGGAACAGGACCACCGTCTTGCCCGTCAACGCCTCGTGCACGATTCGGCCGAGCACTTGGGCATCGAAAGTATTTGCCGCGCTGAGCTTTTCATTCAACTGATTGCGCTGGTCGTTGAGTCCACTGACCTGGGCGGCCAGGTCGCGCTTCTCGTTACGCAGGCTGGACAGCACGGTGTCGGAGAAGAAGCCGGAGCCCAGCACCACCCCGATGGCCAGCGCCAGGAAGACGGCGGCCAGCGAGATGGCGTGTTGGCGTAACGAGATCATCAGGGCACTTCCTACGAGATCAGGTGCTGGATCCAGAGAGTGAAGCGGTTCCAGTAGTCGAAGATCCAATGCACCACCACGCCGTCGGTGCGGGACACCCACAGCACGACGATGATGGCGATCAGCATGGTCAGCGCCAGCAGCGCGATGGCGCCACCCGAGATGTGGTTGCGGTACAGGGTGGCCACCGCTTTGGCGTCCACCAGCTTCTCCCCTACCCGCAGCCGGGTCAGGAAGGTCGACGGGTTGCTCTGCGAACGCGTTCGGTCGAAGAACGTCTCGATGTTGGCAGTGTGGCCGGCGGTGACCAGCAGGGCTGCGCCGTGATGGTCGGCCAGCAGCAGGGCCAGGTCGGTGGCAGAACCGGCGGCAGGGAATGTCATCGCCCCGACACCGAGGTCCTGGATCCGTTCCAGACCGGCAGCATGGCCGTCGGCGTCGGCGGGCAGCACCACCTGGGCGCCGCACTTGAGGACTTCGGCGCTGATCTGGTCGGGGTCGCCGACGATGAGCTGGGGGCGGTAGCCCGCCTTGCGCAGGACGTCGGCTCCTTGACCGACACCCACGAGGACGGGTTGGTACTCCTTGATGAAGGGCTTGAGGGACTTCAAATCGTCCTCGGCGCTGGGCTCCTCGGAGACGATCACCACATGACGGCGGCGCATGTCGACGTCGATGTCGGGAATGCCGATTCCGTCGATCAACAGCGGGCTTTCGCTGCGGATGAACTCAATTGTGTTGCCGGCGAACGCTTCCAGATGCGCGGCCAGGCCGCTCTTGGCCTCCCGCATCAGGTCGGCGATGTCATGATCGGTGCGCTCGGTGCCGCGGATCAGCCGGCGGTCCCCGGAGTACACGCCACCTTCGTACAGACGGATCTTGGAGCCGTCCTTGACCTTCTTGAAGATCTCGGGGCCGGTCTCGTCGATCAGGGTGACCCCGTTGTTGACCAGGACCTCGGGGCCGAGGTTGGGATAGCGGCCCGAGACGGACGGGGATGCATTGACGACGGCGGCGATGTCAGCTTCAACCAGCGCGTCGGCGGTGATGCGGTCGAGATCCAGGATGTCGAGGACCACGATGTCGCCGGGGCAAACCCTGCGCAGCAGTCGGTCGATGTTCCGATCGACGCGGGCGGTGCCGATCAGGCCGGGCCGGACGGTGTTGCGAGTTAGAAGCGCTGACATCTTCATGGGAGCCGATTCTGTCGGCGATAGAAGCGTTGCAGCGCGGAGGCGCGCCGTAACATCTGCCCCAGAAGTTATAAAGCGTCACATCTGTCACATTTGCATCGCGGGCTTGTCTCGGGGTCAGCCCCGGTCGCGCGAGCGCCCGCGTTTGTACAGAGACACGCCGCCGCGGGCGGCATTATGCGGACGCTCGCGGCCCGGGCAGCGCGCGGTGCCGAATTTACGCGCGATCGCGCTGCGCGGTCTCGAGCAGTTCGCGGGCGTGTGCGCGGCCACTGTCGGACTCCCCCAGCCCGGCCAGCATCCGGGCCAGCTCGGCTACCCTGTCGTCGCTGGTCAGACGGCGTACTCCGCTGGTGCCCTCTAGGCCCCTGACTGTGCACCACCAGGTGCACGTCGGCGTAGGCCGCGACCTGCGGCAGATGCGTGACGACGATGACCTGGTGGGTGCGGGCCAGCCGGGCCAGCCGTCGGCCGATCTGCACCGCCGCCCAGCCGCCCACCCCGGCGTCGACCTCGTCGAACACCATCGTGGTGCCGGTGGCCGAAGCGGAAAGCACCACCTCCAGCGCCAGCATCACCCGCGACAGCTCGCCGCCGGAGGCGCTCTTCGCCAGCGGCAGCACCGACATCCCGCGGTGTGCGGCGAAGCCGAATTCCACCACATCGATGCCGTCGGCGCCGACCCGCGCCGGTTCGCCGTCAGGCAGGATCAGCGCGGACGGATCGTGGGGATCGGCCACATCAGTGGTGACGCCGATGGTGAAGTCGGCGCTGTTCATGGCCAGACCGGCGAGCTCCGCGGTGACCTCTTTGGCCAGCTTCTTGGCCGCCTTGCGCCTGATCTTGCTGAGATCAATGGCGGCTTGGCCCAATTCACGTCCAAGTTCATCGACCCGGCGTTCCAGTGCGGCGAGCCCTTCTTCGGACACGTCGAGTTGAGCCAACCGGTCGCGTGAGTCCTGCGCCCACTGCAGCACCCCGTCGATATCGGCGGCGTACTTGCGGGTCAGCGTGCGCAGCTGGGCTTGGCGGGCCAGTTTGGCGTCCAGTGCGCTGGCGTCGGTGGGCAGCGCGTCGAGGTAGTCGCCCAATTCGCCGACCGCATCGACAACCACCGTCAACGCGCCACCGATCTGGTCGGCCAGCGCGCGCAACCTGGCGTCGCCAGTCGATTCCAGCGCATCCCGAGCCCGTCCGAGGGCGTCGGCGGCACCGAAGGCCTCGTCTGACGAACTGGACAACGCCTCGCGCGACGACGCTGCGGCTTCGCGCAAGGTATCCAGTTCTGAGAGCCGGACGATGTCGGCGACCAGCGCTTCGTCTTCTCCTGGTTGCGGGTCGACGGTGTCGATCTCGTTGAGCGCGAACTTGAGCCGATCGGCCTCCTGAACGAGTTCGCGGGTCCGGTCACGCCGGTCGATGAGGTCGCGCCGCGCTGCCAGCCACGCTTCCCGTAACTTGCGGTAGCGCTCCAACCCGGGGGCGGTGGCTGCGAACCGGTCCAACGCGCCGCGCTGCTCGTCGGGTCGCATGAGTCGCAACTGGTCATTTTGGCCGTGCAGGGCCAGCAGCTGAGTGGTGAAGCCGCTCAACGACTTTGCGGGGACGCTCCGGCCACCGAGGTAGGCGCGCGACGGCCCCTCGCGGTTGACGGTGCGCAACGCGATCACGCTGCCGTCTTCGTCGCGCTCCGCACCGGAGGCGTCCAGGATCTCGTCGAGTCCGGCGGTGACCGCATCGTCGACATCGGTTGTGGTGAAACGACCTTCGACCACGGCGCGCTCGGATCCCGACCGCACGCGGGTCGCGTCGGCACGGGCACCGCCGAGCAGGTGCAGGCCGGTCACGACCATCGTCTTCCCGGTACCGGTCTCCCCCGTCAGCACGGTCAGCCCACGATCGAACTCGGCGGTCGCAACGCTGATGGCACCCAGCGCTTCGATGCGAATCTCGGTCAGCACCGCGCCGTACTGCCCACGCCAACCTGTCACCGGTAACCGGAACTTGGTCACCAACCGGTCGGTGAACGGTGCGCTGTCCAGTCGCGCCCACTTCACCGGGGTGCTGCACCGGGTCACTTCAAGCCGACTGCCCGCCGGCACCACCATCTGCTCGACGACCGTCGCAGAACACCAGCGCGTCATGACCATCTGCCTCGATCTCGATGGCGATGACGGCATCGGGGCTGGTGACCATGGGCCGGCCGAACAGCGCGTGAGCGTTGTTGGGTACCACCAGAATTGCTTCCAGGTCAGGCCACAACACCGGACCGCCCGCAGAGAACGCGTACGCGGTGGATCCGGTGGGCGTCGACACCAGCACCCCGTCACAGCCGAACGTCGACACCGGCCGGCCGTCGATTTCGACGACGACGCCGAGGACGCCGAGCCGTGGACCTTTTTCCAGGCTGGCCTCATTGAGCGCCCAACCCTGATCGATGATGTCGCCGCCCTTGCGTACCACGACATCAAGGGTCAGCCGGTCTTCCACCCGGTAGTCTTGCGCCACAACGTGTTCGAGGACGACGTCGATCGCCTCGGCTTCGGCCTCGGCCAGAAATCCGATGCGGCCCAGGTTGATACCCAGCACCGGAATGTCGACGTTCCGGGCCAGTTCGGCGGCCCGCAGGAAAGTTCCGTCACCACCCAGCACCAGGACCAGTTCGCAGCCCTCGGCGGCCATCGGATCGGCATCGACGACCTCGATATCGACGCCCAAATCCCGCATATCGTTGGGGCTCAGCCGCAACGAGCCCTTGTCGACCGCCTCCGCGGACAGCGCCCGTAGCGCAATCCCGTTGTCTTCCAACACCTTCTCGACCCGCCTGGCGGTCTCGGTCGCTTCATCGCGACCGGAGTGGACAACCAGCAGGACGGTGCGTGCGGTGCTCACTGAGGTCCTCTTTCCGGTTGCCCGACTCCGTCTCGGGGTGTGCCGCCCCGGACCGTCGTCGGGCCCTCGCTCACTGCGCGCCGCGCGGCCGCCAGCAGCTCATCCCCGGCCAGCGCGCGATCGGTCTGGGCACGGAGCCACAGGAAATATTCGACGTTGCCCGATGGCCCCGGCAGCGGGCTGGCCGTCACGTCGACGGTGTGCCAGCCCAGCTCCGCGGCACGCCGCGAGACCGCGAGTACCGAATCGACGCGCATCTGGGGGTCCTGCACCACCCCACCGGGCCCGACCTGACCCTTGCCCACCTCAAACTGCGGCTTCACCATGGGAACGATATCGGCGTCGGGCGAAGCGCAACCAACCAGCGCGGGCAACACCGTCGCCAATGAGATGAATGACAGGTCTGCTACCACCACGTCGGCGGGCCCGCCGATCGCCTCGGGTGACAGGTCGCGCACGTTGGTGCGTTCGACGACGACCACCCGCGGATCACTCCGCAGCGACCACGCGAGCTGCCCGTATCCCACGTCGGCAGCAACCACTTGTGCGGCGCCGCGGTCCAGCAGGACCTCGGTGAACCCGCCGGTCGAGGCCCCGGCGTCCAGGCAGCGCCGGCCCTCGACGGTGATCTGGAAGGCGTCCAGTGCGCCGATGAGTTTGTGCGCACCCCGCGACACCCAGGAGCGTTCGCCGTCGTCGGCCACGGTGAGCGCCGCGGTGACCGCGACGGAGGTGGCCGGCTTGACCGCCGGTAGTCCGTCGATACGCACCTTGCCGGCGCCGATCAACTCGGCGGCCTGTTGACGAGAGCGCGCCAGACCCCGCCGCACCAACTCGGCGTCGACGCGAGCACGCCGTGGCATGCGGGCACTCAGCCCTTCTCCGCCGACTCCAGCGCCCGCAGCAGCACGTCGTGCGCCTCGGAAAGGCGGCGGGCGATGTCTTCCAACTCCTGCAGGGACGGCCCGGTGCCGCCGTCAGCGGCGTCAGGCAGCTGGGCCATCAGGGATTCGATTTCCGCGCGAATCTGCTCAGGATCGATAGTCATTGCGCTCCTACGGTAGTCACCGGCTACTCGCCGCGCATCAGGGACCAGCGGTCCAGGGCGTCGCGGGCCCGGTCGTCGCCGGCTTCGATCGGCACCCGGGCGGACGCGTCCCAGACGGCACTGGCGACGGCGCGGACGACCGCGAGGTCGTCGTCCTGGTGGTCGTCGGTCCCCAGAGGTCGGCTGGTCACCGTGGCCACCTCGTCCCGGACCTCGACCCGCCAGCCGGGTTGCGGTCCCACCTTCAGCAGCTCGCCGTCCTGGTGTAGCGACCTCAGGTCGTAGCCGATATAGGTGGGCCGCTGAGCGGGCTCGGCAAATACGGCGTCACGCGCGGAATTCACCCCGGTGAGCACCATCAGGCTGGGCAGTTCGGCGGCATTGGCGCCTTCGATGTCGGTGTCGAGCCGGTCACCGACGACCAATGGCGCTGCGAACTCGCCGCGGCCTACCGCATCTTTCATCAATTGCGGGCCCGGTTTGCCGGCCACCTGAGGCCGCTCTCCGGTGGCGGCACGCAATGCGGCCACCAGAGATCCGTTGCCGGGCAACAGGCCTCGCTCGGTGGGCAGCGTGAGGTCGACATTGGCCGCCACCCACAGCGCGCCCGCCCGGATGGCCAGCGCGGCCTCGGCCAGCTCGGGCCAGCCGATGGTCATGGAAAGTCCTTGAACGACGGCGTCCGGCTCGTCTTCGAAACGACGGACCGGCTGCAAGCCTGCGGTAGTGATCTCGTCGGCCAGTGCGTCGGTGCCGACGATCAGCACCTTCGAACCCGGTGGCAGTTGTGCGGCGAGCAGGTGGGCTGCGCTTTGCGCGCTGGTGACGACGTCGTCGCTGCCGGCGGTGAAACCGAGTTCGCGCAGGTGTGCGGCGACCTCGTCGGCGCTACGGGAGGCGTTGTTGGTGACGAACAGCTTGCGGCTGTTTATTTCGTCCAGCGAGTCCACGGCGCCCTCGGTGGGCTGATGGCCGCGAAAGACCGTTCCGTCCAGGTCGAGCAGCAGACAATCATATTGCCGCGCAATGCTATTCATCTCAGCCAAGTTCGCTGACCCGGTCTTCGGCATCGGTGACGCCTTCGATGTCGGCGGCCGCAGAACGCAGGAACCACTGCACCGCTTCTTCGCCGCGTCCGAGCGCGAGCAGCGTTTCGGCGTAGGCGTAGAACAACCGCGCGGCCGTCGAACCGGTGCGGCCCGGATCCAGCTGCGGGGTGGACAACACCGTCAGCGCCTGTTCGAGTTGCCCCAGATCGGCGCGGGCACCGGCGGCGACGATGCGCAGTTCGTCGGCGTCGTCACCGCTGAGCTCGGCCGCCTCGGGCCCGCGCGCCAAGTCAATAGCGCGCTGCGGGCGCCCGAGGCCGCGTTCGCAATCGGCGATCAGTGCCAGCAACGCGGACTTGCTGCCCATCCGCCGGGCGGCACGAAATTCGGCCAGCGCCTGGCCCCAGTCGCCGCAGTGGTACGCGGCGATCCCGACCGCCTCTCGAACCGCGGCGATACGGCTGGCGCGAGCGCGGGCCGCGCGTGCATGGCTGAGTGCGCCTTCGGGATCGTCGTCGAGCAGGCCGCCCGCGGCGACCAGGTGACGTGCCACCGCGTCGGCGGTGGCCCGGTCCAGGGTGCTCAGTTCGCGTCGCACGTCGGGTGCCAGTTGCCGGGCGTCGATGTCGGCGGGAATCGGCGGGCCGGCGTGGGCGGCCTCAGCGTGGGGTTGGGCCGGTCGCGCCCGGCCCGAACCGGAGCGCCGCGGCGCGCCGTCGGAGCCAGACCGCGGTCGCCGCTCACTGCCACGACCGCGCCTGTCATCGACCACCCGCTAGAGGTTACGGGTACCGCCGCTGCGCTTACAATTTGCGGTCCGGCCGGTACCGCGGGTGGCCGGCCTGCAGCAACGGTTCGTTGCATGGTCGAACGCGGCCGGCGGCGCCGGCGGGGCGAGCTAGGCCTGCAGTCGGTGCGGCAGCATCGGCGAGATCAATGCCGGGCAGTAGGTCGCGATCGCAACAATGGTGAATGCGGCCGCCCGCTCCGGCGGCAGGCCGCTGATTTCGGCCATCTCGGAGACGATGGAGTCGAACGATCCGCCAGGTGCCAGCACCTTGGGACACACCGAGCGACCCAGAGCTGCCGTGGTGGCCGGTTGACTGTAGGGGATGCCCGCGTTATTCAGCGCATTCAGAAACGCGTTGCCCATCATGTCGGCATGGATCGGCGCCGCCATCGTGGCCGACACTCCGAACACGCCTGCGGCCAAAGCCAGAAGTCTGAGGGCGATCGCGGGTGCGGTCATCGTGACAACAGTGGTCAACAACTGTCACATTCGCAACACGGTGAGGTAAAGGTTTACCCACTAACGCGTTTTGGTTCCGGTTCCCGGACAGCGCGCGGGCTACGGGCCTGCTGTCCCCCATTCGGCGGACACAGTCGTCATGCCGATGGCGGACCCGGAATTCCGCCCGCAATCAGCCAGCTGTGGGATACCACGGCGGTCCGGCGCAACCAAGAATTGGTCTCAACGCAGTCGACCACCACCGCCGAGAGGAACACCCCATGGCTCACGAGATCCTGTTCTGCGAGACCGAAAACGCCTACTCCGCTCCGGCGTTCCACGCCACCGACGCTGAGTGACCTGACTCCCAGCGGGGTCTCATCGCCTCCCCCCTCCCCTCGCGATGAGATCCCGCTGGATTTTTTCTTGTCCAAACCCCGCCGAATGTCCTCCGTTGCTGCCCTTACTCAGTAGCGTGAAGCCCATGTCAGAACTGCCGGGCCTCGGCACTGCGCAACTCACCGGCCCCGATTGGTCATATTGGCCCGCACGCGTATTGGGTCATGCCGATCCGCTCAAGATCGGTCACCACGCCGGTACCCATCGCACCATCTCCCCGGACCAGACGTGGTCGGCCATCCAGCCGCTGCTGGCGATGGCCGGCATCACCCGCGTCGCCGATCTCACCTGGCTCGACGATCTGGGAATTCCGACCGTGCAGGCGGTGCGCCCCGCGTCGCTGACGCTGTCAGTGAGCCAGGGCAAGGCCACCACCTACCGCGCCGCTCAGGTGTCCGCAGCCATGGAATCCCTGGAGAACTGGCACGTCGAGAACATCACCCCCGACTTATCAGCAACGCCCACAACGGAACTCAGAGACACGCTGACATACGACCCGGCCGACCTCAACCGGCCGGCAGGTAGCTTCTATCACCCCGGCGCCAAGCTTGACTGGATGGCAGCGACGACATTGCTGAGCGGCCGCCGGACCTGGGTGCCGTGGCTGGCCACCGTGGTGAACATCTCGGTCAACGACGCCTGGGGCCCACCGATTTTCGGCATGGACACCACCGGATTGGCCTCGGGCAACAGCTACCACGAAGCCACCCTGCACGGCCTCTACGAAATCATGGAACGCCACGGCATGGCCGCCGCGCAGCCGGGCTCCACACTGTTCGAGGTGCCGATCGAAGACGTCGTGCGCTCCGACTGCGCGGAACTGGTCGAGATGATCCACCGCGCGGGAAGCGAACTGCAGGTCGCCCGCATGGACACCTGGGATGGCTTCTACTGCTTCGCGGCCGAGATCACCTCACCCATGATGCAGATCCCGTTCAGCGGCAGCGGGCTGCACCACGATCCCAATGTCGCTCTGTCACGGGCTATCACCGAAGCCGCACAATCACGTCTGACCGCGATCAGTGGGGCGCGGGAAGATCTGCCCTCGGCGATCTACCAGAGATTCGCCCGCATGCACACCTTCGCCCCCGCTCGTAAAGTCCATGCAGCCCATGCCCGAAGCCGACCCGACGCCTTGGCATATCACTAGCACCGACTCACTGGGCGAACTGCTCGCCTCGGCGGCAACCGCCGTAGCGACGGTGGCCGGCGCCGAGCCGCTTGCGGTGGTGTGCGACTTCGCCGACGCCTGCGTACCCGTCGTCAAAGTCATCGCGCCGGGCATGTCCGCGACGGTCCAATCACCGTTGCGGACCCCGCTGCAGGAGCATTCATGACGGCGGCTCGCATTGTCGTCACCGCAGGACCCACGATCGGCACCGCAGACATCCACGCGGTGATACCCATGCCGAAGTGGTACCGCCGATTTCGTTCGGCGATGCGCTGCGGTACGGGTTGTGCCCGGGCGACACGCTGCTCATCGTCGACGGCCTGTTCTTTCAAAGCGCGTCGGTGCGGCACAAGGAACTCCTGACGCTGATGGACGACGGAGTGCGCGTGGTCGGTTCATCGAGCATGGGCGCATTGCGCGCCGCCGAGTTGCATCCGTTCGGCATGGAGGGCTACGGCTGGGTGTTCGAGGGATACCGCGACGGGGTCATCGACGCCGACGACGAAGTGGGCATGGTGCACGGCGACCCCGAAGATGGCTACCCGGTATTCGTGGACGCGCTGGTGAACATCCGCCACACGGTCGCGCAGGCAGTGAAATCAGGCGTACTGCCCGCGGCAACGGCCGAACAACTCATCGAGACGGCCCGTAGCACACCGTTCACCCAGCGCACCTGGAACCGCCTGCTGGAGTCCGTCGGCGTACCCGAAAGCCCGGCGTCTGGCAAAGCAATTGAAGGCCATGCGGATCGACATCAAGCACGCCGACGCGGTGCTGGCGCTGCGGGAGGTGATCCGCGGCCCGAGAGATGTCGCGGTGCGTCCGGGGCCTCCGCCCACCGTGTGGTCGGAGCGTTGGCGGCAACGGTGGGCGCCGCCGACACCTGTGGCCGTGACGCCCGACGGCGACCACGTCGTCGACATCCTTGACGTCGAGGTGCTTTCGCTGCTGAGCGTGTGCGCCACCGACCGCTGGGCCTACCGTCCGGCCTTGGAGCAAGTGGCCGCCTGGTATTGGACTCTGACCCATCCCGGCGACGAGGGCAGCGTTCGGGACCGCGCCTCGCGGGCTGTCGCCGACGTCGGCATCGACGACTACGAACGCGCGCTGGAAACCATTGCCCACCGCTACGCGGTAGCGTCGGGAATCATCGATGCGTCAGGTTTTCCCGAAAACGTTCGGGCACACTGGCTTACCGCCGAAGAGAGCCAGACGTTCGGCAACGACCCGATCCCGGTCTCGGCGCGATTGACCACCCGCACCCTGTTCTTCAACCGGTCACTGCCGGCAATCCAGCACTTCCTCGAACTGCTGCGTGCGGACCCACGACTGGCTGACTGGCGCAGCATGGTCGCGCAGGCGTTGGCCCGTCGCGACGAATTGGCACGCCAGAAACCGAATCTGAACCTGCACCGGCCCGACCCCGTCCAGCTCAAACGCCTGTTCAGCATGCGATGGGGCACGGAGGTGAACCACATCGAACTCGCGCAACGGGGCCTGATGACCAACGACGCGTTCTACAACGCGGCCAGCCTGTTTGCGGTGTCGGCCGCCGACGACCAGTTGCCATCGATCCACGTCGGCACGCTGGGTGGCGCCTGACCCGGAAGCTAGACCCTTTCCACACCCGCGACATTCCGCTTGCCGCGGCGCAGCACCAGCCACCGCCCATGCAGGAAATCCGTTGGCTGCGGCGACCATTCGTCGCTGGCCACGCGAATGTTGTTGACCGACACGCCACCTTCACCGATGGTGCGCCGTGCGGCTTTCCTGCTTTCCGACAGGCCACTGGCCACCAGCAGGTCGACTATCCCGTCCGGCTCTCCGGGTTTCAGCTCGGCCACCGACGGTCTCCCGCAACGCCGACGACAAGGTCGCCTCGTCCAGCCGGTCCAGCTCCCCCTGGCCGAACAGCGCCCGACTGGCGTGCTGGACGGCTTCGGTGGCCGCCTCGCCGTGCACCAGGACGGTGAGTTCAGTGGCGAGCCGGCGTTGAGCGGCACGTTGTTGCGGCCGCTCTGCGGTCGCCTGTTCCAGCTCGGCGAGTTCGTCGGCTGACAGGAAGGTGAACCAGCGCAGATAGCGGATCACGTCCGCGTCGGCGGTGTTGACGAAGTACTGGTACCAGGCATACGGACTGGTCATCTGCGGGTCCAGCCACAGGCTCCCACCGCCGGTCGACTTACCGAATTTCTTGCCGTCGGCAGAAGTCACCAGCGGCACAGTGAGCGCATGCACTGCGGCACCGAGCTTTTGGCGCACCAGCCGGACCCCGGCGATGATGTTGCCCCACTGATCCGACCCGCCGATCTGCAGCGCGCAGCCGTGCCGGCGGCGCAATTCGACGTAGTCGTTGGCCTGCAACAGCATGTAGCTGAACTCGGTGTAGGAGATGCCCTCCCCCTCCAGCCGGCGCCGCACGGTGTCGCGATCCAGCATCACATTGACCGAGAAGTGCTTTCCGATGTCACGCAGGAATTCGATGGCCGACAACGCACCGGTCCACTCCAGGTTGTTCTCGACGATCGCTCCCGTCGGTGAATCGTCGAAGTCGACGAAGCGCTCCAGCTGCCCCCGGATCCGCTCGGCCCATTCGGCGACCGTGTCGGCCTCCTGCAGACCGCGCTCACCGACCTCGCGGGGATCGCCGATCATGCCGGTCGCCCCGCCGGCCAGCACGATCGGTCGGTGCCCGGCGCGCTGGAAGCGACGCAAAGCCAGCAGCGGCACCAGGTGTCCGGCGTGCAGGCTTGCGGCTGTGGGGTCGAATCCGGCGTACACCGTCATCGGTCCGCGCTGCGCCTCGGCCGCCAGCGCGTCGAGATCGGTGGACTGCGCGATCAGTCCACGCCAGCCCAACTCGTCGAGAATCCCGGACGACTCGTTACCCATGGCTGCGATCCTTCCAGGGTGCTGGCGGACCCGCTTTCCCGACCTGGCCCGGCGCCTGCACAACCCCGTCCGGATCGCCGCGGCGGTGTTGTTGGTGGTCGCCCTGGCCGCGGGAATCGCCGGGGGCCGGACGACGCTGATGAAGAACTTCGGTGTGCTCAGCGCGGCCGTCGTGTCCTTCTGCGCCATCAGTCTGACGGTGGGTTACCTCGCTCCACGGTGGATGCGGCTGGCGCCACCGCAGGCCATCGCCGTGAGCCTGGAGATCGGCCTGCACAACGCCGTGGTGGCGATCGGCATCGCCCTGAGTCCGCAATTGCTCAACAACACCGAGATGGCTACCCCGGCGGCGGTGTACGGCGTTCTCGCGCCGTTGGTGGCCCTGACATTCCTGTTCGTCGTGCGCCGGCTGGATCCGGCATATCGAGGGGCGTCCCAGCGGGGAAGCTAGTCGCTGGCACCGGGGACCGGCGCTCGCGGACTTCGCCGGTAGGCCGACACCTCCGGCCGGCCGGCCAGCCACAGTCGCCACGGCCGGTCCGCGGCCTGGCTCACCCCTACCCGCGGCCCCGCAGTCGCCGTCAACGGCGCGCCAAGCCGCAGCGTCACTGGAGAGTCCGGGTCGAATACATCAATCCCGTTGTCTTCCATGGCGATTCCCAAAGCGGAGCAGAGATTTCCCGGGCCGCGGGCCAGCGCGCTGCCACGGACCGCCGCGCCGCGTCGCGCCCGGGCGACGTCAACGCCGTCCTCGATCGCGCACGCCCGCAACAGAACCGCGGCGGCCGTGCCGTCGGGTCCACACGCGACGTTGGCGCAGACGTGGATCCCGTGGCTGCGGTAGGTGTAGAGCCGCCCGGGCGGGCCGAACATGACCGCGTTGCGTTCTCGCCGGCCCCGGTAGGAGTGCGCGGCGGCGTCCGGCCAGGGCCCGTCGGGGACTCCGCCGTAGGCCTCGACCTCGACAATCAGCGCCGTGACACCCCGAGCAGCTCAGGGTCGCGCCGAGTAGCCGGTGGGCGGCCGCCACCGGATCCACCAGCAGTTCGGTAGCGCTCACCGCACCGATTGTGCCCGGCTCTTGACAACCATCGGCAACAGGGCGGATATTCATCATATGATGACTTCATCGTATGATGAATTAAATGCCCCGGCCGTCAGTATCGAGCACCTGCGGGTCAATCGCGGCAAACGAACTGCGCTGCATGACTTCTCCGTGCAGATCGGGCGGGGCAGCATCACCGGCCTGCTCGGCCCGTCCGGATGCGGCAAGACCACGCTGATGCGCAGCATCGTCGGAACGCAGATCCAGACCGCGGGGACCGTCACAGTGCTCGGCGAGCCCGCGGGGTCGGCCGCGCTGCGCCGGCGGGTCGGCTACGTGCCGCAGGACCCGACCATCTACAACGACCTGCGGGTCGTCGACAACGTCCGGTATTTCGCCTCGTTGTACGGCTATGACCGGCCGGCCGCCGACTACGCCATCGAACGCGTGGGCCTGACCGATCACCGCACGGAATATTGCCGCAACCTGTCCGGCGGCCAGCGCACCCGGGTGTCGCTGGCCTGCGCGCTGGTCTGCGGCCCCGATCTGCTGGTCCTCGACGAACCTACCGTGGGACTGGATCCCGTTCTACGCGTTGACCTTTGGTCGCAGTTCAGCGAGCTGGCGCAGGGCGGCACCACGCTGCTGGTGTCCAGCCACGTGATGGACGAAGCCGACCATTGCGGTGATCTGTTACTGATGCGCGAAGGCCGTCTGGTCGCTCACACCACCCCCAACCAGCTACGAGAGGACACGTCATGCACGTCACTGGAGGAAGCGTTTCTGTCCATCATCCGGCGCAACACAGAGCGCCGAGCCGGTTAGGTATCAAGGGCTACACCGCCACCACCACGCGCATTCTGCGCCAGTTGGCCGCCGACCACCGCAGCGTGGCCATGATCCTGGTGGTGCCCGTCGTGGTTATCACGTTGATGTACTTCATGTTTCAAAACGCCCCACACCGTCCGGGCATGCCGACGCCGTTCAACAACACCTGCCTGATCCTGCTGGGTCTGTTTCCGCTGTTCGTCATGTTCATCATCACCTCGATCACCATGCAGCGCGAACGCGCTTCTGGGACATTGGAACGCATTCTCACCACGCCACTGCGCCGGCTCGATCTGCTGATGGCGTACGGGAGCGCCTTCTCGATTGCCGCCGCGGCACAAGCCGTGGTGGCGTGTGTCGTGTCGTTCTGGTTGCTGGGCTTCCACACGGCAGGAAGTCCGGTATGGGTGTTCGTGATCGCCATCGGCAACGCGATTCTGGGCGTCGGCCTGGGGTTGTTGTTCAGCGCCTTCGCGCGCACCGAGTTTCAGGCCGTGCAGTTCATTCCGCTGGTGATGGTGCCGCAGTTGCTGCTGGCCGGGGTGATCGTGCCGCGGACCGCGATGCCCGACTGGCTGCGCTGGATCAGCAACACCATGCCGGCCAGCTATGCCCTCGAGGCACTGCAGCAGGTCGGTGCGCACACCGGATTGACCGCGACTACGGTGCGTGACATGGTCGTCGTCCTGTGCTTCGCCCTCGCGTCCCTGTGCCTGGCCGCTGCGACGCTGCGGCGGAGAACCCCCTAGCGTGGCCGCTCGACGTCCCGGGCGGCCCGCCGGAAATTCCGACACCCGCGATCGAATCCTGGCGAGTGCGCGAGAACTGTTTGCAGTCAACGGTATTGACCGGACATCGATCCGGGCCGTGGCCAAGGGAGCCGGCGTCGACGCCGCCCTGGTGCACCACTACTTCGGGACCAAAGAGCAGCTGTTCGCCGCGGCGATTCATATTCCGATCGACCCGATGCAGGTGATCGGGCCGCTGCTGGAAGCACCGGTCGAGGAACTCGGGTTGATGCTGCCGTCGCTGTTGCTGCCGCTGTGGGACTCCGAATTGGGCGCGGGGTTGATCGCCACGCTGCGCTCGCTGATCTCGGGCGACGACGTGGGCCTGGCACGCTCGTTTCTGCAGGAGATCGTCGGCGGCGCGGTGGGTGCGCGCGTCGATGATCCGCCGGGAACGGGCAAGCTGCGCACCCAGTTCGTCGCCTCGCAACTGATGGGCGTGGTGATGGCGCGCTACATCATCAAGGTCGAGCCGTTCGCGTCACTGCCTACCGAGCAGATCGCGGCGACCATCGCGCCGAACCTGCAGCGCTACCTCACCGGGGATCTGCCGGACGGCCTTACGCCGTGAGCCGGGCGTGTTCCTCGTCGTCGACGTCGCGGGCCTCGTCGACCAGCAGGACGGGGATGCCGTCCTCGATACGGTAGGCGCGGCGCAGCCTCGGGTTGTACAGTTCCCGTCCGTCGGACACCAGCAGCAGCGGGCCGCGGTCGGCCGGGCACACCAGGATGTTCAGCAGGGTGTCATCAAGCATCGGCATTTACTTGCTTTCCGCTGAGCGCGGCGCGCGCCGCCGGGGTCAGCTTGCGAAACTCGTCGGTGGCGGCGTCGAAGTACCATGCCTGACGCCCGGATTTCGGGATTCCGGCCGCCCGCAATGCGCTGACGGTGGGCCGGAATGTGGCGCTGAGCGTCATCTTCGGCACCACGTGCACGATGTCGGGTCCGAGCCCGACCGGCATGCTGTCGATGGCCTCCGTGAGGTCGGCCGCGGTGATCGTCGCGCCGGGCCGCAGTGTCACCGCGGACACCGCCAACTGCCGGTCGCCGACCGAGACGCCATAAGTCACCGCAAGGTCGACCGCGATGATCAGGCCGAGCGCGTCAACGACCGGCTCCGCGTAGACCATGCCCGCGCGCCGTGCGGATCACCGCGCCGCGCCTGCCGGCCAGCCAGAAGTCGCCGTCTTCGTCGCGGCGGAACAGGAACTCGGTGGAGATCCAGGTGTCGGCCGGGAGCGAAGACCCCGCGCTTCACCGAGGCGGTCGGGTCGATCGGGCCGCGCGACTGGGCGAGCAGGACGCCGATCTGGTTGGTGGCGGCGACCTGCACGAAGCCGTCGTCGTTCTCCAGGATCAGGTCGTTCTCGGGGTCGTAGGCACCGAGTTCGACCCGGCCGACGCCGGGCAGCGGCCGGCCCTTGCTGCCGACCTTGGCGCCCGACACGTTGGCCAGTACCGCCTGCCCGTCGGTGGTGGCGAAGAATTCGACGACGTGGGCGGGCGCGAACGCGTCGCACACGCGCTCCCAGAGACCGGTCGGCATACCCGAGCCGATGAACAGCCGGACCGGATGGTTGCCGTGCAACCCGAACTCGGGGTCGTCGACCACATCACGCAACATGGCCCAGGTGTAGGACACCACCGTGACGCCGTACTGACGGATCTCGGCGACGAAGCGGTCCGGGTGCAGGCCGCGGGACAGCGCGATGCGGGTGCCGCCGACGACCGCTCCGCCCAGGCTCACCAGGAGGGCGGACTCGTGGTGCAGCGGCGTCAGGCAGTACACGGTGTCCTTGCGGTCCAGCGCGGCAGTCGACGCGGTCCCGAAAGCCGACAGGGCCCACCGGTAGTTGGTGATCTGCTTGGCGACCAGTTCGCCGCCGGCCGCGTTGAAGGCGATGAAAGCCAGGTCGCGCGCGAATCCCGGATTGGCGCGGTACCAGGCGGGCAGTTGCACCGCATCGGGGTCGATCTGTTCCATGTCAATGATGTCCGCGTCGTCCGGGAAATCCAGAGCCCGTGACTCACCCCCGCCCAGCACCAGAATCTGGCCCGGCAGCTGGCGGGCCGCTTCGAGGTTGCTGGGGTCGGTCAGGATTTCGCTGACTGCCCCGAGCCGGACCTGCGCCGCCAGGTCGACGTCTTGGCGCATCAACACCGCCACGCCGCCCAGCCGGGACAGCGCGGCGATCGCGACCAGCGCGCTGGGCCGGGTCTCCATCAGGATGCCCACCCGGTCGCCCTGGCGCACTCCGACCTCGATCAGGCCGCGCACGACGTTGTTGATGCGCCGGTTGACCGCCTCGTAGGTGTGCACGCGGCCGTCGAACAACAGGAATTCGCCCTGCGGCGCGTCGTGCGCCTGCTCTTCGATGATGCGGCCCAACGAGATTCGGGTGTGGTCATTGAGCTGTCCGAGGCGGGCCAGCCGCGGGAGCGTGCGGACCGTCTCGACGGCCAGGGTGCGCATGGAGCGGTTCGCCGCGACAACGGCGTCTGCCGCGCCGCGAGCCATTGCCAGCGCAGCCTCGGAAACTTCACCGATTCCGTGAGCGATCCTCGAGCTGAATGCCACACCGCTGTCGTTGTGTTCGGCCGGCTGCTCGACCATCAGACTGATGCTGGGCGGCTTGTCGCCGTTGTTGGAGATCCAGCGCACCCATTCGGCGACGGTGGGCCAGCTCTGCAGGGCCGCGCGGGATCCCACGACCAGACCGAAATGTCCGGTGCGGATCAGACATTCGTAGACTTCGGTGTTCGGCGCCGCCCGCCGGATGCCGCGCACCGACGCGGGCTGGCCGATGTCGTCGACCTCGCCCACGAAAGCCAGGACCGGACAGGTGATGTCGGTGAGCGTCACCATCTGGCCGTTGATGGCGAAGCCGCCGGTCATCATCCGGTTGTGGGCGATGAACTGCTTGAGCAGTTCCGAGATGGCCGGGCCGGACCAGGCGATCCACCCCTCGCGCTCGAGGAACCTGCGCTGCTGCTCGCGGGGCAGCAGCGCCTCACGGTCATGCAATTGGCGCACGAAGTCGATGCGGGCCTGGGCCGTCTTGATCGGGTCCATCATCTGAAAACCGGTGCGCGCCATCCAACTTGGGATGTTCAACCGGTTGAACACATGGTCGGCCATGAAGTCGGCGACGCCGGCGCCCATGTTCGCCGGGATGCCCATCGGCAGCGCCGCGAGGGTGTCGACCGGGGAACCGAACGTCACGATGCTGCCCAGGTTCCTCGACCGCCGATAGGCCGCGACCTGATAGCACCACATCCCGCCCTGGGAGTAACCGACCAGGTGCACGTCCTGGCCGGCGGCGGCCCTGACCGTGTCGATGGCCTGGTCGAGCGCGACGATGTGGTCGGCCAGGGTGCGCCGCATGCCGCCCTCGACCTTGTCGGGTGACCCGAAGTCGATGACCCACGGGTCCAGCCCGCTGGCGTGCAGAATGCCCACCGCGCCGTCTTCACGGGTGACGTCCCACATGTCGGCCGACATCATCATCGGGTGCACCATCAGCACCGGCGGACCCACCGGCGGCTGGCCGGGCCGGTTGTCGGGCGGAAAGTACCGTCGCAGCTTGTACATCGGCACGCTCTCGACGATCTGGGACGGCGACGGGATGCTGCCGGTTTCCAGACCCCCCAGCCGTAGTACTTCCAGACCATTCTGAGCTGTGGCCACCAGCCGCTCGACCGGTCGCGTGACCATCGAAAAATTGAGATCCACCACTGCTCCCTGAGTGCTTCCTGGATGACCTTGACCAGCGTGGACATCATGGCACATCGGCCTGGGCGTGTGGTCTGGGTCACTCTCTTGCCGCGGGTGGCGGCACCGGCGGGCAGCCCTTCGGACTCTTCGGCGGTGAACCACGCAGTTCACCCAGCCGGTAATTCAGCAGTGAAACTGCCCGAGTAGAGGCCAGCAGAAATACAGTCTGGGCGAAGCGATCGGGTGTGGCCTACCCGCGATCCGTAGTCGGGCCCGCGTCGTCGTCAGCGCTCCAGGTGCCCGGCAGCATCGGAACCCGCGGGCTACCGCCGAACCCGTCGTCGGCCTGCGTCGTCAAACCCGCGGCTGTACCGGCGCTCCGCCTCGGCACAGTCCCGGCGAATCCCATCGGTGCCGCGCCCGAAGCCGACACCTCGGGCTCCAGGTCCATGTATTCGTACCCACGGCCGAGCTGGGTGACCTTCGCCCGCCGGCGCCGCGGTGCGCCGGCGTGTTCCCTGGTTGTCGGCGCGGCCATGGGCTCCTCGGCGCTCTCGGGTTCCGGCGCCTGCCTCCGGGCGCCGGCACCGGCTGCTTTCTTGGCTACCGAGCCAAGGTCACCCACCAGGTAGCCGAAGTTCTCCATGCCGGCCCCTAGGCCCAGACCTAGGCCGGTGCCCGTCACCGTCGGTGGCGCCGCGGTCGGCGGCGGAGGCGCCCCGGGGGCGGGCGCCGAAACGGTCGCCTCGGCCGGGGCCGGTGCCGGCGACGAGGTGGAGGTCGGGACCGTCGGGGCCAGCGCGGCCAGCGGCGGGGTGATCGGCGGCGCGACGGGCGGCGCGGGCGGGACCGCAGCCAGCGCCACCAGACCCTTGACCCCGATCGGCGCCAGCACCGCGCCGGCAGCCAGCGGCACCAACGGGGCCGTCAGCAACGGCACCACCACGGCCAGCAGCACTATCGTCTGCTCGAGCAGCGTCTTGAGCAGCGCGATGGTGTCGGTGATGACCGTGCCGATGATTTCCACGGTGACGAACAGAATCGTGAAGCCGATGGTCGCGGGGTTGCCCGAGGCGAACGCCGCGGTGAGGTCCAGCGCGACAAACGAGAACATCTGCGACAGCAGCACCACGTAGGTGCCGATATCCATCGGGTAACCGAGAGCGAACGCAACGTTGAACGGGCTCAGGTAGGTGAGCGGGTTGCCGAGGATGACGAGATACGGGTCGAACCCGGAGAACAGCGCCTGGAAGAAAGGGACGTTCGACAGCGCGTCGGTCAACGGCTGAATGTAGTCGTCGTAGAAGTCGATATAGCCGATGTCCTGCAGCCAGCTGAAAAAGTCGTTCTGCCGGTCCGGAGGCAAATCATCGGCGGCGGCCAGCGCGCCGGTTGTGACGATCTCCGGCGCTGCGCTGGTCTGCGGCGCGGTGTTCACCGCCGCGGCGGCAACGGCCTGATAGGTACTCATCACGGTGGCAGCCTGAATCCACATCCGCACGTAGTCGGCCTCGTTGAGCGCGATCGGAATCGTATTGATGCCAAAGAAATTCGTCGCGACCAACACCGCGTGGGTGGCGTGATTGGCAGCCAGCTGCGCCAACGTGGGCATGGCGGTCAGCGCGGTGGTCCACGCGGTGGCCGCGGTTTCCTGCCGGGCAGCCAGGGCGGCGCTGTTGGCCGCAGCCTGGGTGAGCCACGCCAGATACGGCACGTGCGCCGCCACGTATGCCTGCGCCGTCGGGCCGTTCCAGTCACCGGCCGGCACGGTCGCCAATACCGCCGCAAGTTCCTCGGCCGTCTCCGCGTAGGTGGTGCTCAGCGAACTCCAGGCCGCCGCCCCGGCCAGTAACGGACCGGCGCCGGGGCCGCTGCTCAGCAGCGCTGAGTGCACCTCCGGCGGACTGGCCATCCAGATCGGGGCGGTCATCGTGCACCGGCCCGGCTGGAGACTGAAAGCATTGTCAGCGTTGAGAATTCAAGAGTAAGGAGCCGAAAATACATCGGACGACGATCGCTCTCTCGGGGTACACCGCCCCGGGTCGCAGGACGCGATGACGCGAGTATCCTGGCTCTCGGATCGCTGCTCGCCTCGCCTTCCAGCTAATCGCCGTGGCGTATGAGGGTCGCTCCCCGATTACAGTGGCGGGACCGCGCCGGCTTCGCACCGGCTTCCTGCATCGTCATTGCCTTACCGGTGCATTGTCGCATCCTGCCGGCGCCAGTGGTAGCGAACAGGGCGGCCGGTAGCCTCGATCCAGTGGCACACCTGCTCGGAGCCGAGGCCGTCCACCTGGCATATCCGACCCAGGTGATATTCGAATCGGTCACCCTCGGCGTGAATGACGGCGCCCGGATTGGCATCGTCGGCCGCAACGGGGACGGCAAGTCCAGCCTGATGGGTCTACTCACCGGCCAGCTCAAGCCGGACTCCGGGCGGGTCACCCAGCGCAGCGGTTTACGGGTGAGCGCGCTGGCCCAGGCGGACACCCTGGATCCCGAGCACACCGTCGGCTGGGCGCTGGTCGGTGACCAACCCGAACACCAGTGGGCCGGCGACGTCCGGGTACGCGACGTGGTCGCCGGGTTGGTGTCCGATATCGATTGGGACGCAATGATTTCCACGCTGAGCGGCGGCCAGCGCCGACGGGTGCAGCTGGCCCAGTTGCTGATCGGCGAGTGGGATGTGATCGCCCTCGACGAACCCACCAACCACCTCGACATCGAGGGCATCACCTGGCTGGCGGGTCACTTGACACAACGCTGGGCGCGCAACAGCGGCGGGTTGCTGGTGGTCACCCATGACCGCTGGTTCCTGGACGAAGTCGCGACCGCAACATGGGAAGTGCACGACGGCATCGTGGAGCCGTTCGAAGGTGGTTACGCAGCGTATGTGCTGCAGCGGGTAGAGCGGGACCGCCAGGCCGCGGCGTCGGAGGCCAAACGGCAGAACCTGATGCGCAAGGAGCTGGCCTGGTTGCGCCGCGGCGCCCCCGCGCGCACCTCTAAACCCAAGTTCCGCATCGAGGCCGCCAACCAGTTGATCGCCGACGTGCCGCCGCTGCGCAACGGCGTGGAACTGGCCAAGCTGGCGACAGCCCGACTGGGCAAAGACGTCATCGACCTGCTCGACGTCTCGGTCTCCTATGACGGGCGCCCGGTGCTGCGCGACGTCGAGTGGCGGATGGCCCGGGCGAACGCACCGGGATCGTCGGGGCCAACGGCGCCGGGAAGTCCACATTGCTGGGATTGATCGCCGGCACGGTTCAACCTGAGACCGGGCGGGTCAAGCGCGGCAAGACGGTCCGGCTGGCGGTGCTGGACCAGCAGGGCGACGAACTGACCGCGCTGGCCGGCGAGCGGATCGCCGACGTGCTCGGCCGGCTGCAAAGCGGCTACGAGGTCGAGGGTCGTGAGATGACACCGGCGCAGCTCCTGGAGCGGTTGGGCTTCGACCGGGGGCAGCTGTCGGCCCGTATCGGCGAACTGTCCGGCGGCCAGCGCCGGCGCCTGCAGCTGATGCTCACACTGCTGTCGGAACCCAACGTGTTGCTCCTCGACGAGCCCACCAACGATGTCGACACCGACATGCTGACCGCCACCGAGGACCTGCTCGACTCCTGGCCGGGCACCCTGATCGTCGTTTCGCACGACCGCTACCTGCTGGAACGCATCACCGACCAGCAGTACGCGATCCTGGACGGCCGGCTGCGGCACTTACCGGGAGGCATCGACGAGTACCTGGCGCTGGCCACCCAGTCGTCCGCCAAGCCGTCGGCGCCGGCGCCGGAACCGCGGCAGGCGATGTCGGGGGCGCAGCGGCGCGCCGCCGAGAAGGACTTGGCCTCCGTCGACCGCCAGTTGGCCCGCCTTGCCACCCGGATCGAGGCCAAGCACACCGAACTCGCCGAGTACGACCAATCCGACCACGTCGGCATCACGCGCTTGACCCGGGAATTGCGCAGTCTCGAGGACGAGGTCGCCGCATTGGAGGCGCAATGGCTGGAGTTGTCGGAGGTGCTGGAATGAAGCCGGTGTCTTACCCGCCTGGCGATGCTCTGCTGGCGGCATATCGGCGCCGCGGCCCGGTCATCAACACCGGGATCGGACGGCACGGTTTCGTCTATCTGCTCGGGCCGGAAGCGAATAAGTTCGTGTTCGCCAATGCCGCTGCGTTCAGTTGGCGGGAGACTTTCGAGAGCCTGGCGCCGGTCGACGGGCCGACCGCGCTGATCGTCAGCGACGGAGAAGACCACCGCCGCCGGCGCAGCGTGGTGGCGCCGGGATTGCGGCACCGCCAGATCCAGGACTACGTGCAGACCATGGTGCGCTCCGTCGACACCATGATCGACAGCTGGCGGCCCGGGCAACGTCTGGACATCTACCAGGACTTCCGTTCGGCGGTGCGGCGCAGCACAGCTGAGAGCCTGTTCGGCTCTCGAATGGCAGCGCATTCGGATTTCCTCGGCGAGCAACTGCAGCCCCTGCTGGACCTGACCCATCGCCCACCCCAGGTGATGAGCCTGCAACGGCGGCTGCGCTCCCCCGGCTGGCGGCGGGCGATGGACGCCCGCTCACGCATCGACGAGTTGATGGATGCCGAGATCGCCGATGCCCGTGCCCGGCCCAGACCCGACGACCACATGCTGACGACGCTGCTCCAAGGGCGGTCCGACGAAGGACAAACCCTGAGCGACAACGAGATCCGTGACCAGATCGTTTCGATGATCACGGCGGGCTACGAAACCACCAGCGGCGCACTGGCCTGGGCCGCCTACTGCTGTTGACGTTGCCCGGCGCCTGGGACACCGCGGCCGCCGAGGTGGAACGGGTGCTCAGCGGTCAAACGCCGACCGCCGCAGACCTCCCCGCCCTGACCTATCTGAACGGCGTTGTGCACGAGACACTTCGGCTGTACCCACCTGGGGTCATCTCGGGCCGCCGGGTGATGCGCGACCTTCGGTTCAACGGGCACCGGATCCGCGCGGGGCGCATGATCGTCTTCAGCGCCTATGTCACCCACCGGCTTCCCGAGTTATGGCCCGAGCCAACCGAATTCCGTCCGCGGCGCTGGGATCCAACAGCAGCGGACTACCGCAAACCCGCGCCGCATGAGTTCATTCCGTTCAGCGGCGGCTTGCACCGGTGCATCGGTTCGGTGATGGCCATCACCGAGATGACAGTGATGTTGGCCCGGCTGGTCGCCCAGAACCGAACTAGGGCTGCCCGCTCAGCGCATCCGGGCCGCGAACTTCGCCGCGCTCAGTCCTCGGCCGGGGCTGACGGTGGAAGTCCGCGATTCAGCGCCAGCGCAGTAGCACGAGTTCAGTGCAGAATCCGGGTCCCATCGCCAACATCAGCCCGGGACTTCCGCCGGGCGGCCGCTTCTCGATGGTGTCGCGCAGGATGTGCAGCACCGACGCCGAGGACAGGTTGCCGATCTCGCCGAGGGAGCGCCAGGTCAGCTCGAGCGCCTCTGGCGCGAGCTCAAGACAGTTGGTGATCGCATCGATCACCTTCGGTCCACCGGGGTGGCTCACCCAGGTGCCGATGTCCTGCCGGGTCAGGTCATGGAGGGCGAGGAACCCGTCGACGTCGGCCGGCAGGTGCGCTTCGATCAGGTCGGTCAGATCCGGGGAAAGCCGCAGTTGCAGGCCGTGTGAACCGACGTCCCAGCCCATGATGTCCAGTGACTCGGGGTACAGACGGCTGCGGGAATCGATGATGGTGGGTCCGGTGGCCCCGATCTGTTCGGCGCGGCGGTCACCCACGGCGACGACGGCGGCGGCGCCATCACCGAACAGCGCCGTGCCGATCAGGCCTGACACCGTGGGTTTGACCGCCGGGTACGTGAGCGAGCACAGCTCAACGGAGATCAGCACCGCGACGCCGTCAGGCGCACCGCGCAGGTAGTCGTGCAGGCGGGCCACGCCCGCCGCACCGGCCACACAACCCAGGCCGAACAGCGGCATCCGGCGCACATCAGGGCGCATCCCCAGCCGCCCGGCGATCCGGGCGTCCAGTGAGGGAACCGCGACGCCGGTGACCGTGGTGGTGGCGATCATGTCGATGTCCTGCGGTTGCAGGCCGGCTTCGTCCAGCGCGCCCATCAGCGCCTCGATGCCGAGGTCAACCGCCTTATCGATGAAAATCTCATTGGCATCGCCGAAGTCGCTCAGGGACGGGTAGCGGTCCAGCGGCAGCGCGAAGTGGCGGTTGTTCACCTTGGCGGACTTGTGCAGGCGCCGAACGATCTCTTCGTGTTCCGTCAAGCCGGGGAACTCGACGAACAGATCGGTGATCTCACTCTGGCTGTATCGGTGTGGTGGCAACGCACCGAAGACCCCTGCGATGACGCTCATTGACCCCGCCTCATTCAGTTGCTCGCCGGACAGCCCACCCCGAAAAGACTCCGTAAATAGCAGAGTTTAGTTCGGTTTCGGCAGCCTCGCAAAGACGGTGATATTCAACACCTGTCGTATTTCTGTGAGATTTATTTGTTCGCAGCACACATTGTCAGCCATTATCATCACCGGGCTCGAGCGTCATCGCGATTAGCGCGTCAGGGCTCAGCGAGTCGATTAATTCATCGCTTTGCGATGCGCTTGACGTGGGCGTTTTCGGCTGGCCGGCCAACAGCAGCAGTTTGTCGAGTAATCCGGTTCGGCGGAGCTCGCTGATTGGAATAGTGTGCAGTAACGACCAAATCCGGTCGTCGTCGGAATCGTCGCCGGAGTGGCCCGACAGTTGTTGCGCGAGATGCTCGGCCAGGGCGATTGGAGTGGGGTAGTCGAAAATCATGGTGCGCGATAGTGACAATCCCGCCAAAGCGCTCTCCGTTTTCAGGCGATTACGCAGTTCCACACCGCTCATCGAGGTGAAGCCGAGGTCTTGGAAGGCTCGTTCGGCATCGATGTCGCCCCGCCCGGCGTGCCCCAGCACGACGGCGGCGTGAAAGCACACCAACTCGACCAGCCGGCGATGCTGATCGTCGGCATCCAGATCCTGCAACCGTTCGGCGCTCGGGGCCGTGACCGGGGTGTCGTCTCCGGTCCCCAACCAAAAGCGGCGCCGCACGAATCCGTAGGTCGGTAACTCCACCCGCCGTGCTCTCAGACCGTCGAACGTGGCGGGCCAGGCGACATCGACTCCCTTGAGCGAACAGCTTCCCGACAGCGGTGAGCAGGGCATCGGCCTCGTCGCGACCATCCATCAGGGTCGCGACCGAAACGTCCTGGTCGGCCGTCAGACCGGCGCCGGGGCCCACTTCGATGAACACCCCGCCACCCAGGCCCGCTGCCGTCTGCATTCCATCGGCGAACCGCACCGGACGGCGCACATGATCGACCCAGTACTGTGCCGACCCGTAGCCCTCGCCGGCCAGCTCGCCAGTGACGTTGGATATCAACCTGATCCGCGGCTCCGAGACTTTCAGGTCGGCGAGGCACGTCAAGAATTCCTCGAGCATGGGCTCCATCAGCGTCGAGTGGAACGCATGCGACACCGCGAGCCGGTGCACCCGGCGGCCCCGGGCCGCCAACCGCTCCGCCACCGCGCCCACCGCGTCTTCTGAACCGGACAACACCACCGAATCCGGAGCGTTCACTGCCGCCAGACTGACGCGCTCCCCCAGCAACGGCGCCACCTCGGCTTCACCAACGGCCGCGGCGACCATCACCCCTCCCGCCGGCAAACCGGCCATCAGCCGCCCGCGAAGGGCCACCAGCCGCGCCGCCTCCGACAGTGACAGCACCCCGGCCAGGTGGGCGGCGGCGACTTCACCCACCGAGTGACCCAGCAACAGATCGGGTGCTATCCCCCAGGACTGCAAGAGCGCGGCCACCGCCAGCTGTATCGCGAACAAGCTTGGCTGAGCGAACTCGGTACTCTGCAGCAGTGACTGGTCGCGACCCCAGATCACTTGTCGCAGAGGAAATCTCAGATGCGGATCGACCGCTTCGACAACGGCGTCAAAAGCCGCCGCGAACGCCGCGAACCGGTGGTAAAGCTGCCGGCCCATGCCCAGATACTGGGAGCCCTGCCCGGGAAACACCAACACCACCCCGCCCGGTGTGTCGGCCCGGCCGACCATCACGCCCGAACCCGCAGCACCCGTTGCCAAATCTTCCAGACCCGCCGTCAACTGCACGCGGTCCGAGCCGACCACGACGGCCCGGTGCTCGAACGTCGAGCGCGTGGTCACCAAAGACCAACCCACATCGGCAATCCCGCCCTCACCCAGCTGCCCGGCAAGGCGACCCGCCTGAACGCTCAGCGCGTCAGCCGACCGCGCGGTGAGCACCCAGGGGACGGTCACGTCGTCGACGGTGCAGGCGACCGCACCATCCTCTTCCGCAACGGGAGCTTGTTCGACGATGACGTGCGCATTGGTGCCGCCCATGCCGAACGACGAGACTCCGGCGCGCCGGGGCGCAGCCTCCCAGGGCGTCAGGGTGGTGTTCACGCGCAGGCCCAGCGCTGCCAGATCGATCCCCGCCGTAGCGAAGTTGAGACTTGCTGGGATCGCACCGTTTTCGATGGAGAGCACCGTTTTGACCAGGCCCGCGACTCCGGCGGCCGCGCCGGCGTGACCGACGTTGGTCTTGACGGACCCGATAGCCACTGGATGGTGCCGGCGCTCACCGAAGACGGCGCCCAGAGCCCTGGCCTCCACCGGGTCTCCCACGTCGGTGCCGGTTCCGTGGGCTTCGACGTAGTCGACCTGATCGCAGTTCAGTCCCGCGCTGGACAATGCGCGCTGGATGACCTCGGTCTGGGCCGCGAGGGAAGGCACCGTCAGTCCGGCGCCGTCGCGGCCGGCATTGCCGACGGCACTGCCCGAAATGACGGCGTGGATGCGGTTGCCATCACGTAGGGCAGCGCTGAGCGGCTTCAGCAGGACCAGGCCGGCACCCTCGCCGCGCACGTAACCGTCGGCTCGCCGGTCAAACGCGTACGTGTGGCCGGAAGGCGAGACCGCCCCGAATTCCTGTTCCAGCAGCGCGGTTTCAGGTGCCAGGTTGAGATGGATACCACCGGCCACCGCCATCGTCGACGCGCCCGTTCGCAGCCCCGCGCAGGCTTCGTGAACCGCCACCAGGGAAGAGGATTGACCGGAGTCGACGGTCATGCTGGGGCCGCGCAAGCCGAAGGCATAGGAGACCCGGTTGGCGATCATCCCCCGACTCAGGCCGGCAAACGCATGGTGGTCCACCTGGTGGCCGGCCTGGCGCACCGTCAGCATCGTGTAGTCGTCACTCATCGCTCCGAGGTACACGGCGATCTGCTCACCTCGCAGGGTGTCCGGCACCAGAAACGCGTCTTCGAACAGCTCCCAGGTCAATTCCAGGGCAAGTCGTTGCCGCGGGTCCATTGCACACGCCTCGCGCGGTGACACGCTGAAGAAAGCGGCGTCGAAGTCGGCTACGGCGGCCAGGGGTTCGGTGACCTCACGTCCGTCGCGCAGCAATTGCCAGAATTCGCGCGGGTTGGTGGCAGCCGGGAATCTGCACGCAAGCCCGATGATTGCGATGTCCGTCGGTTGCACGGCCGCCCTCTCAGGGGGTGAAGTCGTCGTCGAGGAGCGCCAGCAGCTCACTCTTGCTGGTGGTCGAGTCGTCCGCAGGGGTGGGTGCGGCGGTCAGGTCGGCAATGACGGCGCGCAGCCTGGTGGCGACCTGCGTCTTTTCTTCGGCGGTCCAATCAGGTTGGTGCACCAGGGTATCGAGTTCGCCGCTGACGACGTCGAAACGGGCCAGCAGATTCGGTTGTTCGCTGGGAGCGGGCGCACTGGTGGCCAGTTGTTCGGCCAGGTATTCGGCCAGTGCGGCCGGGGTCGGGTAGTCGAAGATGAGGGTGGGCGAGAGCGTGAGCCCGGTCGCGGCTTTGAGGCGGTTACGCAGCTCCACGGCGGTCAGCGAGTCGAACCCCAGCTCCTGAAAGGCCTTGTGCCCGTCAATATCGATGGCGCTGCTATGGCCCAAAACCGTTGCGGCATTGCTAGATATCAACTCGGTCAGGGCCCGCTGACGCTGTTCGGGCGGTAGGGTGTGCAGCCGCTCCACCATGCCGCCGGCTACCGCGGAGGTGTCGGCGGCATCGATCACGCGCCGGCTCGGGCGGGTTACCAGGTCACGCCAGAGCGGCGGCAGGTCGGCCTCGCTGGTGAAGGCGGTCGTGTCCAGCCGGGCGGCTACCGCCACCGGATGATCGGCGAGCAGGGCGGCATCGAGCAGCGCAAGTGCCTGTTCGGTGGGTAGTGGCGACAACCCGACCTGTCTCATCCGGGCCAGGTCTCGGTCGCCGAGGTGGCGGGTCAGTGCGCTGGCCTCTTCCCACATTCCCCAGGCGATCGAGTTTCCGACCAGGCCTTGCTCGCGGCGATGGCTCGCCAACCCGTCCAGGAAGGCGTTGGCCGCGGCGTAGTTGCCCTGTCCCGGACTGCCCACGATGCCGGCGAGCGACGAAAACATCACGAACGCGGCCAGATTCGCCTCGCGCGTGAGCTCATGCAGATTCCACGCGCCGTCCACCTTGACCCGCAGCACCGCGTCGAGCCGTTCGGGTGTCAGCGACGTGATCACCGCGTCATCGGTTAACCCGGCAGCATGGAACACGCCCTTCAACGGGAACTTCCCGGGTATCTGCTTGAGCATCGCTTCGACCGCGGCGCGGTCGGTGACGTCGCAGTCTGCGACGGTCACCTGTGCCCCGGCCTGTTCCAGCCCGGCCACCAGTTCGTCGGCACCCTCGGCCCGCAGGCCGGATCGGCTGACCAGCACCACATGTGCGACTCCGTAGCGGTCCACCAGGTGTCGGGCCACCGCCCCCCCGGCCATCCCGGTGCCGCCGGTGATCACCACGGAGGCGCCGGTCAACGGCGACTGCGCGCCGGCAGGCCCGTTCGGGACGGTCAGCACCACCTTGCCGATGTGGCGGGCCTGGCTGACAAATCGATACGCCTGCTGCGCGCATCGCACATCGAAGACCTTGATCGGCAACGGTTTCACCGCCCCGTCGGCCAACAATCCGAGTATCTCGGCGTACATCTGCGCGATCAGATCGGGCCCGGCCTCGAACAGGTCGAACGCCTGGTAGCGAACCCCGCGGTGCTGTTCGGCGACGGCGTGCGCGTCGCGCACATCGGTTTTGCCCATCTCCAGGAAACGCCCGCCCGGGGCCATCAGCCGCAACGACGCATTCAGAAACTCACCGGCCAGCGAGTTGAGGATGACGTCCACACCTTCGCCGTGCGTGACCGCCCGGAACTTCTCCTCGAACTCCAGCGTCCGGGAATCGCCGATGTGGTCATCGTCGAAACCCATGGCCCGCAACGTATCCCACTTGCCCCGGCTGGCCGTGGCGAAGACTTCACAACCCCAGTGGCGGGCCAACTGCACGGCGGCCATGCCCACCCCGCCGGCCGCGGCATGGATCAGCACCCGCTCACCGGACTTGAGTCCCCCCAACACGGACAAGCCGTACAGCGCCGTCAAGAAGACCACCGGGACACTGGCGGCGGTGGCCAACGACCAACCCGCCGGTACCCCGGTCACTATCCGCTGATCCACTACCGCTTCGGAGGCCGCCGCGCCCAACTGGCCCATCACTGCGTCGCCGACCGACAACTCGGTCACCCCGGGGCCAACCTCCACGACCACCCCGGCACCTTCGACTCCCAACTCCCCCGAACCGGGATACATGCCAAGGGCCAACATCACGTCACGAAAATTGACACCCACCGCTCCCACCGCAACCCGAACCTGCCCCGGGCCCAATTCCACCCGTTCACAACGCCGGACGGTCAGCTCCTCCAATGTTCCCCCGCCACCAGCACCCAACCGCCACATGCCATCCGGCAGGTCCAGCACCGACGACGAGGCACGCGCCAGCCGGGCGCCGTACACCACGCCCGAACGGACCAGGAGTTGCGGCTCCCCGTATCGCAGCGCCTCCTCGACCGATACCGAATCATCGGTATCGATCAACACGATCCGGCCCGGATGCTCGGCCTGGGCGGAGCGCACCAGGCCCCACACCGCGGCGCCCGCCAAGTCCGAGACGGCTCCGTTGGGTAGCGCCGTTGCACCGCGCGTCACGACGGCCAGTACCCCGTCGGAGGTCAGGTGGTCCTGCAGCACCCGCAATGCCTGGTGTGCGGTACCCGACACTGCGTCGGGAATGTGGGCATCCGATGGCAGTTCCCAGACTGACTTCACGTCGACGACGCCAGTACCGTCGTGCTGCAACGGTATCCACACCAGCTCCAGTAAGCCGCCGCCCGTTTTCGCTCCCGCCGGGGCGGCTGCCGCCAATGCCTGCTCGGAAACCGCGCGCACCACCAACTCCCGCACGGACATCACCGGCAACCCCGCGGAATCGGCCAGCTCCACTGACACTGACCCGGCACCGGTGGGCGCCAGCCGGACTCGCAGCCGCGATGAGCCTGCGGCGTGCAGCGTCACCCCCTGCCAGGAAAACGGCAATGCCAACTGCTCGCCGCCCTCGACGAACCCCCAGGCGTGCAACGCCGCGTCCAGCACGGCGGGGTGAATCCCGAAGCGCCGCACGTTCACTCCCTCGGGCGCGACCACCTCGGCGAAGACCTCGCGTCCGCGTCGCCACGCCGCCCGCACACCCTGGAACGCCCGCCCATAGCCGTAGCCCCGCGCGGCCAACTGCTCATACACACCCGACACGTCGACCGCCGCGGCACCGACCGGCGGCCACGCCGACAAATCCGCACCGCCCCGGATGCCCCCGGGGCCCAGGACGCCTTCGGCGTGCAACGACCACGAATCACCGCCCCTGGCAGCCGAATACACCCAGACGCTGTGGCGTCCGGAGTCATCGGCGGCAGCTACGACAACCTGCACCGGCACCCCGCCACGGGCCGGTAAAGCCAACGGCGCCAACAGGGTCAGCTCTTCGATGACAGGGGCGCCGACCTCGTCGCCGGCCCGCAACACCAATTCCACGAAACCGGCGCCCGGAAAAAGCATCACCCCGCTGACGACGTGATCGGCCAACCACCCCTGCACCGCGGGTGACAGGGAGCCGCTCAACACCACACCACCGACGTCCGGCCGTTCCACCACCACACCCAGGAGCGGGTGGCCACTACCGGCCAGCCCGACGGTGGCCAACTGGGTCGGCCCGACCCCCGGTTCCGCCAACCAGAAGTGCTGCCGGGCGAAGCCGTAGGTCGGCAACGCAACCCGCTGAGCTCCGAGTCCGGCAAACGCCTCGCGCCATTGCACGCCGACACCGGCGGTGAACAGCCGGCCGAGTGCGATCAACAGCGACTCAACTTCGGGACGGTCCCTGGCTATCAGGGTGGCCGATACTGGTTCGCCCGCAAGAGACTGCTCGGCCAGCGCCAGCAGCCCGCCACTGGGACCTACCTCGACAAAAACCTTGGTCCCCAACGACTCCGCCAACTGCACGCTGTCGGCGAATCGCACCGGCTTACGCACGTGCTCGACCCAGTATTCGGCTGATCCGTATCCGGGGCCGGCCAGTTGACCCGTGACGTTGGACACCAGGCCGATCCGCGGTTCGGACACGGCCAGGTCGACAAGGGCCGCCGCGAACTCAGTGAGGATCGGTTCCATCAACGCTGAATGGAACGCATGCGAGACGGCCAGCCGGTGCACCCGTCGACCCCGAGCCGCGAGCGGCTGCACCGCGGTGTCCACTGCGGCCCGCTCACCCGAAATCACCACGGATTCCGGCGCGTTCACAGCGGCGATGCCCGCACCCGGAACCAGCTCGGCGACTGCCTCACCTTCGCTGGTCGCCACCGCGACCATCACCCCGCCGGCCGGCAACTCCGCCATCAGGCGGCCACGCACCGCCACCAGCCGTGCCGCATCCTCGAGCGACAACACCCCGGCCACGTGTGCGGCCGCGATCTCGCCGACCGAGTGGCCGAGCACCAGGTCCGGCACCACACCCCAGGACTGCAGCAGCGCCGCCAGCGCCACCTCGACGGCGAACAACGCCGGCTGGGCGAACTCCGTGCTCTCCAGCAGCGCCACGTCGGTACCCCAGACCACCTGCTGCAGCGGCAATCTGAGGTGGCCATTCAACGCATCGGTGGCCGCGTCGAAGGTCTTGGCGAAAACCGGGAACCGCTGATAGAGTGCGCGGCCCATGTCCAGGTATTGCGCGCCCTGACCGGGAAATACGAACACCGTCTGGCCCACCGGGCGGGTACGACCCACTGCGACGTCCCCGGACGGCTGGCCGGCGGCCAAGCCGGCCAGAGCCTCCAGGAATTGCGCACGTTCGGTGCCCACCACCACGGCACGGTGCTCGAACAGCGACCGCGTGCTCACCAGTGACCAGCCCACATCCAGTGGGCGCACGTCGGCATCGGAGCGCAGCCGCGTCAACAGCCGCTGAGCCTGATTGGCCAGGGCAGCCCCCGAACGGGCCGACAGCACCCACGGGACAGGGCCGGTGAACGGTTCTGGCGCAACGGCTTCCGGCGTCGGAGCCTGTTCCAGGATGACGTGGGCGTTGGTGCCGCTGATCCCGAACGACGACACACCGGCCCGGCGCGGCCGGCCGGGCGCCGGCCAAGGCCGCGCTTCGGTCAGCAATGACACCGCGCCCGCCGACCAATCCACATGCGGGGTGGGCGCATCCACGTGCAGCGTTTTGGGCATCACGCCGTGCTGCATGGCCAACACCATCTTGATCACTCCGGCCACTCCCGCCGCCGCCGACGAGTGACCGAGGTTGGACTTGATCGACCCCAACCAGAGCGGCTCTTGGCGGTCCTGGCCGTACGTCGCCAAGATCGCCTGCGCCTCAATCGGATCGCCCAACATGGTGCCGGTCCCGTGGCCTTCGACGACATCCACGTCGGCCACGCTCAGACGTGCGCTGGCCAACGCTGCCCGGATCACCCGCTGCTGTGACGGGCCGTTCGGCGCGGTGAGGCCGTTGGACGCGCCATCCTGATTGACCGCCGACCCCCGCACCACCGCCAACACCGAATGTCCCAGCCGCTGAGCATCGGCCAGCCGCTCGACCACCAGAACGCCGGCGCCTTCGGCCCACGACGTGCCGTCTGCCGCAGCCGCGTACGCCTTGCAACGACCGTCGGCGGCCAGCGCCCGCTGACGGCTGAATTCCACGAACCCGCCGGGGGTGGCCATCACCGTCACCCCGCCAACCAGCGCCAGACCGCACTCGCCGGAACGTAACGACTGCGCGGCCAGATGCAGCGCCACCAGCGACGATGAGCACGCCGTATCCACCGACACCGCCGGGCCCTCCAGACCCAGCACGTAGGCCACCCGGCCCGAGGCCACGCTCAACGTGGAACCGGTCAGGCCGTAGCCCTCCAGCTCGCCCTTGACCTCGCCGCCGTAGCCGGCGTGAATCACCCCGGCGAACACCCCGGTGGCGCTGCCCCGCAACGTGGTTGGGTCGATACCGGCGCGCTCCAACGCTTCCCAGGACACCTCGAGCAGCACCCGCTGCTGCGGGTCCATCGCCAGAGCCTCGTTGGGCCCGATACCGAAGAACCCGGCATCGAAATCGCCGGCATCCGTGAGGAAACTGCCCCGCCGCGTGTAGGTTTTACCGAGCGCATCCGGGTCGGGGTCATACATCCCGTCGACATCCCAGCCGCGGTCCGCCGGAAAATCCGCCACGCCGTCGCGGCCCTCGATCAGCAACTGCCACAACGCCTCCGGCGAGTCCGCACCACCGGGATAACGGCAACTCATGCCCACCACCGCCACCGGCTCCGACAGCTTGTCCTCCAACTCGGACAGTCGCCGCCGGGTGCGGCGCAGATCCGCGGTGAGGCGCTTCAGGTAGTCAACCTGCTTGGTGGCGTCCACTGATGTTCCTTGGATTCTCAGGATTCGAGTTCTTCGTCGAGAATGGCGAAAAGTTCGCTTTCGCTGGCGGCGGCGAGGTCGTCGTCGAGGGCCAGGTCAGCCAGGATGTCGTGCAGGCGGTGCGGATAGTTGCGCTCTGTCTGCTGACTGCCAATCACGTTGTCGGATAAGGTCGTTCAGCTCGCGGGCGAGGTGATCGAAGCGCGCCATCGGGTCGGCTTGTGGCGCGGGGGTGGACAGCCGGATGTCGAGGTGTTCGGCCAGCGCGCTGGGGCTGGGGTAGTCGAAGATCAGCGTGGGCGAAAGCGTGAGGCCGGTCGCGGTTTTGAGGCGGTTGCGCAGTTCGACCGCCGTGAGCGAGTCGAAACCCAGCTCTTGGAAGGCGCGCTGGGCACTGATGTCGGCGGTGCCGGAACGCCCCAGCACCGTTGCGGCGTTGCTGCACACCACGTCGACGAGTTCACGGTGGCGCTGGTCGGCGGTGAGTCCGGAAAGACGGGCGGCCAGGCCGGTTGTCGAGACGTCCGCCGCTTCGACGGTCCTCCGAGCGGGGCGGCGGACCAGCTCGCTGAGCAAGGCGGGGGCCTCTTCGCTCAGCGCGGCGGTGTCCAGGCGGGTGGCTACCACGACGGCGGGATCGGCGAGTAGTGCGGCGTCGAACAAAGCCAGTGCCTGACCGGTGGACAGCGTCGCCAAGCCGACTCGGCTCATCCGGGCCTTGTCGCGGTCTCCGAGATGGCGGGTCATCGCACTGGCCTGGTCCCACAGCCCCCACGCCACCGAGGTAGCCGGTAATCCCTGCGCCCGGCGGTGGGCTGCCAGCCCGTCCAGGAAGCTGTTGGCCGCCGCGTAGTTCGCCTGGCCGGCGGTGCCCAGAATGCCGGCCATCGACGAGAACATCACGAAGGCCGAAAGATCGAGATCCCGGGTGAGTTCGTGCAGATTCCAGGCTCCGTCGACTTTGGCCCGCAACACGGTGTCCAACCGCTCGGGAGTCAGCGCCGCGATCAACCCGTCGTCGAGGATGCCGGCGGCGTGAATCACCGCCCGCAGCGGGAATTGCGCGCGGTATCTGCGCAAGCAGCGCGGCAACGGCGTCACGATCGGCAACATCAGCGGACACCACCGACACCTGCGCGCCGGCCGCGCGTAACTCCGTCACCAACTCCGCGGTTTCCGGTGCCTGAGCACCCGAACGGCTCACCAGCATGATGCTGGGCACCCGGTATCCAGAAACGAGGTGGCGGGCCAGCGCCGCACCGGCCATCCCGGTGCCGCCGGTGATCAACGCGGTGCCGGTAGCGAGCGGGTCAATAGTCAGCACCACCTTGCCGGTGTGCCGGGCCTGGCTGACGAACCGATACGCCTGACGAACCCGCGGTACGTCAAAAGTCTTGAACGGCAACGGTGTCAGCACTCCGGCATCGAACAATGCCATCAGATCGGCCAGCATCTGCGCCATGAGGTCCGGTCCGGCCTCGATCAGATCGAATGCCCGATAACGGATTCCGCGTTCGGCCATCTCCTGGGGATCACGAAGATCGGTCTTCCCCATTTCGATGAAACGTCCGCCCGGCGCCAACAGCCGCAGCGAGGCGTCGATGAACTCACCGGCCAGCGAGTTGAGCACCAGATCGACTCCGGCACCGCCGGTGGCGGCCACGGAACTTCTCCTCGAAGTCCAGCGTCCGCGAGTCGCCGATGTGCTCGTCATCAAAACCCATGCCTCGCAGCGTGTCCCACTTGCCCCGGCTTGCGGTGGCGAAAACCTCCAAACCCCAGTGCCGGGCGAGCTGCACCGCGGCCATCCCCACCCCCCCGGTGGCCGCGTGCACCAGGACCCGCTCGCCGGCCTTGGCTGCGCCCAGCACCGACAGTCCGTACAGCGCGGTCAGAAACACCACCGGAACACCAGCGGCCTGCGGCAGCGACCAGCCGGCCGGTACTGCGGTCACCAATCGCCGGTCAACCACCGCCTCGGGCCCCACCACACCCAACAAACCGAGCACCGCGTCACCGACGGCGAGATCGGAAACCCCGGGCCCCACTTCGACCACGACACCGGCGCCCTCGACCCCCAACTCGCCGCCGCCGGGATACATGCCCAACGCCACCAACACATCCCGGAAGTTCACCCCCACCGCCGCGACAGCCACCCGCAGCTGCCCGGGTGCGAGCTCCGCCCGCTCACACGAGCCCACCCGCACGTCGTCCAGCGTGCCCCCGCCGCCGGTGACCAGTCGCCACCCCGCCGGCTTGGGGGGCAGCTCAAGCGTCGACGATTGCGACGGCTTCAGCCGCGCCCGGTACGCGATCCCTTGGCGCACCAGCAATTGCGTTTCACCGCAACCGATCAACTCGCTCACGTCCAGCGATCCGTCGGAATCGAGCAATATGACCCGACCGGGATGCTCGGCCTGTGCCGAACGCACCAGACCCCACACCGCCGCGCCCGCCAAGTCGGTGATGTCCTCGCCGGCCAACCCGACGGCGCCATGCGTTTGCACAACCAGGACCCCGCCGTCCTCTCCCGCCAGCCAGGATTGCAGCCGGCTCAACGCTGCGTGCGTGGCGGAATTCACTGACGCCGGTGGTCCCTCGGCGGAATCCAACTGCCACAACGCTATTGGCGAGGTCATTGGTGAATCATCGGCGGCTGCCAGTGTGGTGGGCGTCCACTCGATCTCGAACAAGCCTGCATTGCCACGCCCCGCCATCGGCAGCGCCTGCGTGGACACCGGGCGAAAAGCCAAGTTACGCACCGTCAGCACGGGCAGGCCCCACGGATCGGCCAGTTCCAGAGTCACCGAATCGGTGCTCGCGCGGGCGATTCGGACGCGCAGCCGGGTGGCGTCGGCGGCGTGCAGCGACACCCCCTGCCAGGAGAACGGCAGGACCGTCCCGTCCTGTTCGCCGGCCACTCCCCACGCATGCAGCGCCGCGTCCAGCAACGCCGGATGAATGCCGAATCCGGTGGTGGTGAGTCCGTCGGGCAGCGCGATCTCGGCGAAGATGTCGCCGCCGGACTGCCACATCGCCAGCAAGCCTTGAAAGGCCCGGCCGTACTGGTAGCCGCGGGCGGCCAGTCGTCGGTAGGCGTCCGTGAGATCGACCGCCGTCGCACCAGCGGGTGGCCATACGGACAGATCCGCCTGTGGGGCGGGCGCGTCCGTCCCCAGGGCGCCCGTGGCGTGCAGTATCCACTCCGCTTCAGGACCACGGGAATACACCGAGATCTCGCGATGGCCCGCGTCATCGGCGGCCGCCCACCACCACTTGCACCCGCACCGCACCCTCGTCGGGCAACAGCAACGGTGTCGACAGGGTCAACTCCTGCACCACCGGGCAATCGACCTCGTCACCGGCCCGCAGGGCCAACTCGACAAATCCCGCCCCGGGGAACAACACGGTGCCCGACACGGCGTGATCGGCCAGCCACGGCTGGACCGACAGCGACAGTTGCCCCGTTAACACCACCCCACCGGAATCGGGCCGTTCGACGACCGCACCCAGCAGTTCGTGCGCAGCGCCCACCAATCCGGCGCGGCGTACATCGCGATCGCCCGACCCGGCGAGCCAGAATCGGCGCCGCACGAAGCCGTAGGTGGGCAACTGGACCCGGCGGCCACCCTCGAACACCGGCGACCAGTCCACCACCACGCCCGCCACCTGAGCCTGCGCCGCCGACAGCCAGAACCGTTGCAGCCCTCCGTCGTTGCGGCCCAGCGACGGGATGATCACCGATTGCTCCGCGGCCAGCGTCTCCTCGATGCCGGCGATCAATACCGGGTGCGGACTGGATTCGATGAAGACCTGGTGGCCGGCGTCGGATGCAGCGCGCACGGCGCGTTCGAATTGAACTGTCTGCCTGATGCTTTGGTACCAGTAGTCGGCGTTCAACGCGCCGGTGTCCAGCAGCGCGCCGGTCACTGTCGAATAGAACGCCACCGGTGACGAGCGGGGCGCGATGTGCTGGAGGGCCGCGGCGAGGTCGGCGCGGATGGCATCGACGTGGACGGAGTGCGAAGCGTAGTCCACATCGATCCGGCGTGCCCGAATGTTCTCCGCGTCGCATCGGCTCACCAGTTCAGTGACGGCGTCCACTTCACCAGACACGACGATGGATGAAACCCCATTGATCGCTGCGATATTCAGCCGGCCGGCCCAGGGTGCCAGCAGCTCCTCAGCCTGGGCCAGAGTGAGGGCCAGCGAAGCCATGCCGCCGGCGCCGGACAGTTGCACCAGCAGCCGGCTGCGCAGCGCCACCACCTTGGCGGCATCCTCCAGCGACAGCGCGCCGGCCACGTAGGCGGCCGCGATTTCGCCCTGCGAGTGCCCGATCACCGCGTCCGGTGTGACACCGAGGGACCGCCATAATTCGGCCAGCGACACCATGATCGCCCACAGCGCCGGTTGCACCACATCCACCCGGTCCAGGCCCGGCGCGCCCGGCGCCGAACGAATGACGTCGATCAGCGACCAGTCCACGTATTCGCGCAGCGCCTTGTCGCAGCGCTGCAGGTGATCGGCGAACACCGTTGAACTGTCGAGTAATTGGAGTCCCATACCAGGCCACTGCGAGCCCTGGCCGGGGAACACGAACACCGTCTTGCCCACCGGTCGGGCTCGGCCGACCACCACGCCGGGGCCCGCTTCGCCGGCCGCCAGGTGGGTGAGTCCGTCGATGAACTCGGCGGCATCGGCACCCACCACCACCGCGCGGTGGTCGAACAGCGACCGGGTGCTGACCAGTGACCAGCCCACATCGAGCGGACGCACATCGTCCTTGACGTGCGCAGCAGGCGCCGAGCCTGATTGGCCAGAGCTCCGCGGAACGCGCCGACAACACCCATGGCACCAGCCGGTTGTCAGGCTCCAAGACGTCCGGTATGTCGTCGTCGTCGGACGGGGCCTGCTCCAGGATCACATGCGCGTTGGTCCCGCTGATCCCGAACGATGACACCGCGGCCCGCCGCGGCCGCCCGCCCTGCGGCCAGGACCGCCGTTCGGTCAGCAGCGACACCGCGCCGGCTGACCAATCCACATGCGGGGTAGGCACATCGACGTGCAGGGTCTGGGGCAGCACCCCATGCTGCATCGCCATGGTCATCTTCATGACGCCCGCGACGCCCGCCGCCGCCGATGTATGACCCATGTTCGACTTGATCGACCCCAACCACAGGGGCTCCTCGCGATCTTGGCCGTAGGTCGCCAAAATAGCCTGTGCCTCAATGGGATCCCCAAGTGTGGTGCCGGTTCCGTGGCCTTCGACGACGTCCACGTCGGCCGCGGTGAGACGGGCACTGGCCAATGCGGCGCGAATGACCCGCTGTTGGGATGGACCGTTCGGCGTAGCCAGGCCGTTGGAGGCACCGTCCTGATTCACCGCCGACCCCCGCACCACCGCCAGCACCGGATGCCCCAACCGCTGTGCGTCGGCCAACCGCTCCACCACGAGAGCACCGGCGCCCTCGGAGAAGGCGGTCCCGTCGGCCGCACCGGCGTACGCCTTGCACCGACCGTCGACGGAAAGTGCCCGCTGCCGGCTGAATTCGATGAACATGGCCGGGGTGGCCATCACTGTCACGCCGCCGACCAGCGCCAGATCGCATTCCCCCGACCGCAACGACTGCACGGCAAGATGGAGTGCCACCAGCGACGATGAACACGCCGTATCCACCGACACCGCCGGACCTTCCAGGCCCAGCACGTATGCCACCCGGCCGGTAGCCACACTCAGCGTCGAACCACGCAGCCCGTACCGCTCCAGGTCACCGGGAACCCGACCCTGACCGCCGTACGAACCGTGGAACACACCGGCGAAGACGCCGGTCGGCGAACCCCGTAGGGTCAGCGGGTCGATCCCGGTGCGCTCCAACGCTTCCCATGACACCTCCAGCAGCAACCGCTGCTGTGGATCCATCGCCAGCACCTCGCTGGGCGCGATTCCGAAGAACTGCGCGTCGAAGCCCGCGACGTCGGTCAGGAAACCGCCGGAGCGGGTGTAGGACTTGCCGACCGCATCCGGATCGGCATCGAACAGTCCCGCCAAGTCCCAGCCGCGGTCGGTGGGGAACCCGGTGACCACGTCGCGGCCCGCGGCCACCATCTCCCACAGGCCCTCGGGGGTGTCCACTCCGCCCGGATACCGGCAGGCCATGCCCACCAACGCAATCGGCTCGGTGGCCCGGGCAAGGAAGTCGCGGTTCTCGCGCTTGAGTCGCTCGTTTTCCTTGAGTGATCTGCGCAGGGCCGCAATGAGGTCATCTTGAGTGCTGGTCATACCATGGGATCAGGCATTCAGTGCCAGCGCAGAAGGACCAGTTCGGAACAGAAGCCGGGTCCCATCGCGATCATCAGTCCGGGGCTACCACTGGGCGGTGGCTTGGCGAGGGTGTCACGCAGCACGTGCAGCACCGACGCCGACGACAGGTTGCCGATCTCGCCCAGTGAGCGCCAGGTGAGCTCCAACGCTTCCGGCGGCAGGTTGAGGGTGTCGGTGATCGCGTTGATGATCTTGGGTCCGCCGGATGCGTCACCCAGGCGCCGATGTCGGTGGTGGTCAGGCCGTGCTCAGCCAGAAACTCGGTGACGTCGTCGCCCACATACTGCTCGACCACGGCCGCCAGATCCTTGGACAGGACGAGTTCGAATCCGGCCGAACCAACGTCATAGCCCATGGTGCGCAGGGAATCTGGATACAGGTGGCTGCGCGAATCGACGATGCTCGGGCCGCCGGCTGCTACCTCCTCGGCGCGACGGTCCCCCACCGCGATGACCGCGGCGGCGCCGTCGGCAAACAGCGCGCTGCCCACCAGGCCGGCCACGGACGGCTTGTAACCGGGGAAGGTGAGCGAGCACAACTCGACCGAAACCAGGGCCGCGATGCCGTCTGGGGCGCCCCGCAGGTAGTCGTGCAGCCGGGCCACCCCGGCCGCACCCGCCACGCAGCCCAACCCAACAGCGGTACCCGTCGCACGTCGGCGCGCAGCCCGACCCGCCCGGCGATCCGGGCGTCCAGCGACGGCACCGCAAGGCCGGTGACCGTGGTGGTGATGAGCACGTCGAGATCCTCGGGGCGCAGTCCGGCTTCGTCGAGTGCACCCATCAGGGCCTCGACGCCCAGGTCCACGGCCTTGTCGATGAAGATGCTGTTCGCCTCGCCGAAGTCGTTCAGCCGCGCGTACTGCTCCAGCGGCAGGACCAGGTGGCGGCTGTTGACTTTCGCGCTGGCATGCAGCTGTCGGACGATGTCTTCGTAACCCTCGAAATCCGGGATGCTGACGAACGTGTCGGTGAGTTCCTGCTGCGAATAGCGATAGGGCGGCAGGGCGCCGAAGACACCTGCGATGACACTCATTGGTCCCACCCTCTTGATACGAACGCCAAGGCCGTCACGTTCAACCGAAACGGTTAGACCTGGAAGTTTAGTCGGGGCCAAGCTGACCGGCAAAAAGGCAGCATGCCGCTCAGCGCTGGAGCTGCTGTCGCAGGCGCCCGGCGGCTTCGGTGACAGCGAGCAATTGATCGGCGACCCGGCTCGGTGCGGTGCCGCCTCGTGCGTCGCGGGACGACACCGATCCCTCGATGGTCAGCACGTCGCGAACGCTGGGTGTCAGCTCGGGGCTGATCGCGGCCAGCTCGTCGTCGGTCAGTTCCTCCAGCCCGACGCCGCGCTCCTCGGCGGCCTCGACCGCGGCGCCGGCGGCCTCGTGCGCAGACCGGAACGCGACACCCTGCCGCACCAGCCATTCGGCGATATCCGTGGCCAGGGTGTAGCCGGCCGGCGCCAGGGCGGCCATCCGGTCGACATGGAAGGTCAGGCTGCCCACCAGCCCGGCCATCGCCGGCAGCAGCAGCTCCAGCTGGGCCACCGAGTCGAACACCGGTTCCTTGTCTTCCTGCAGGTCACGGTTGTACGCGAGGGGCTGGGCTTTCAGCGTCGCCAGCAGCCCGGCCAGGTTGCCGATCAGCCGCCCGGACTTGCCGCGGGCCAGTTCGGCGATGTCCGGGTTCTTCTTCTGCGGCATGATCGAGCTGCCGGTGGACCACGAGTCATGCAGAGTGACGTAGCCGAATTCCGTCGAACTCCAGATGATGATGTCCTCGGCCAGGCGGGACAGGTCGACCCCGATCATGGCGAGCACAAACGCCGCTTCGGCGGCGAAATCCCGAGCCGCGGTGGCGTCCACGGAATTGTCCGCAGCGGCCGAAAAGCCCAGTTCCGCGGCGATCGCGTCGGGGTCCAGGCCCAGCGACGAGCCGGCCAGGGCGCCGGAGCCGTAGGGGGAGATGGCGGCGCGCTTGTCGAAGTCGACGAGGCGGTCCACGTCGCGCAGCAGCGGATGAGCGTGGGCCAGCAGGTGGTGTGCCAGCAGGATCGGCTGGGCGGACTGCAGGTGGGTTTTGCCCGGCATGATGGCGGCCGGGTGGGTGGCGGCCTGCTCGGCCAGCGCCGCGACGAGGTCGAGCACACCGTCGGCGACCCGGCGTACCGCGTCGCGCAGCCACATCCGGAAAAGGGTGGCCACCTGGTCGTTGCGGGATCGCCCGGCCCGCAGCCGGCCGCCCAGATCCGGCCCGACCCGGTCGATCAGACCGCGTTCCAGGGCGGCGTGCACGTCCTCGTCGGTGACCAGCGGTCCGAAGCTGCCGTCGGCCACGTCCTGCGCGAGGCTGTCCAGTCCGGCCAGCAGGCCGTCGCGCTGTTCCTCGGTGAGCAGGCCGGCCCGGTAGAGCACCACGGTGTGCGCCCGGGATGCGGTGATGTCGTAGGGCGCCAGCACCCAGTCGAAGTGGGTGGACTTGCTCAGCGCGGCGAGCGCCTCGGACGGGCCACCGGCGAACCGGCCGCCCCACAGCGACCCCTGGTTGGTGCTCACCGGCCGACCTTCACCGCGAGTGTGAATCTGGCGACGCCCGCGCGGCGTGTCGCGTCGCAGGATTCACACTCCTAGCCGCCTGACGCCGGTCACCGCATGTCCCGGCGGGCCGACAGCTTCGACGACAACCCGTGCACGTAGACGAAGCCCTTGGCCATCGACTGGTCGAAGGTGTCGCCCTCGTCGTAGGTGGCCAGGTTGAAGTCGTAGAGCGACTCGGCGCTGCGGCGGCCGTTGACGGCGATGTGGCCGCCGTGCAGGACCAGACGTACCTCGCCGGTGACGTGTTCCTGGGTGTTGGCGACGAAGCTCTCCAGCGCGATCTTCAGCGGCGAGTACCACAGCCCGTCGTACACCAACTCCGCCCAGCGCTGGTCGGTCTGTCGCTTGAACCGGCCCAGCTCGCGTTCCAGGGTGACGTGCTCGAGTTCGGTATGGGCAGTGATCAGCACCATCGCACCCGGCGCCTCGTAGATTTCGCGGCTCTTGATGCCGACCAGGCGGTCCTCGACGACGTCGAGGCGTCCGACGCCCTGCGCACCGGCGCGGCTGTTGAGCTCCTCGATGGCCTGCAGCATGGTTACCCGGTTGCCGTCGATAGTGACCGGCACGCCCTTTTCGAAGCCGATGATCACCTCGTCGGGGGTGTTCCAGTTGACGGTGGGGTCTTCGGTGTAGGCGTAGACGTCCTTGGTGGGCGCGTTCCACAGATGCTCGAGGAACCCGGTCTCCACGGCGCGGCCCCACACGTTCTGGTCGATGGAGAACGGCGACCGCTTGGTGACGTTGATCGGGATCGCGTTCTCCTCGGCGAACGCGATCGCCTTCTCCCGCGTCCACGCGTAGTCACGCACCGGCGCGAGCACCTCGAGATCCGGTGCCAGCGAAGCGAATCCGACTTCGAAGCGAACCTGGTCGTTGCCCTTTCCGGTGCAGCCGTGGGCGACGATGCTGCCGCCGTGTTCGCGTGCGGCGGCCACCAGGTGCTTGGCGATCAGCGGCCGGCTGATGGCCGACACCAGCGGATAGCGGTCCATGTACAGCGCATTGTTGAGGATGGTGGGCAGGCAGTAGCCTTCGGCGAACTCGTCGCGGGCGTCGACGACGACGGCCTCCACGGCGCCACAGTCCACTGCGCGCTGGCGCACCACCTCCATGTCCTCGCCGCCCTGGCCGAGGTCGATCGCCACCGCAACGACCTCACGGCCGGTCTCCTTGCCTATCCAGCTGATGGCCACCGAGGTGTCCAGACCGCCGGAATACGCCAGGATGACGCGCTCTGACATGAACAGTTCTCCTTTTGCTTGAGCAAAGTCTGCAGTGTATTTGAGATCTCGGTCTACTTGAGGCCTTCCAGGGCCTCAGCCAGCTCGGCGCCGGTCATCGGTTCGCGGGCAACCACGAACACCGTGTCGTCACCGGCTATGGTGCCGACGACGTACGCCAACGCCGCACGGTCAACGGCGCTGGCCAGATACTGGGCCCCGCCGGGCGGGGTGCGTAGCACCGCGAGGTTTGCGCTGGCGTCGGTGGAAACCAGCAGCTCACCAAGCAGGCGGGACAGCCGCCCGGTGCCGCCGGCGACTCCCCGCACGGGACTGCCGTCTTCGGGCACGACGTAGACGCCGACGCCGCCGTCGGCGCCGCGCAATTTGACGGCGCCGAGTTCCTCGAGATCACGCGAGAGGGTGGCCTGGGTGACTTCGATGCCTTCGGCGGCCAGCCGGGCAGCCAGCTCGCTCTGGCTGCGCACCTCCGCGGTGGACAGGATCGCGACGATGCGGGCCTGCCGGCCGGCGCGGTTGGCGCTGACCTCGGGTGCCGCCTTGGCCGTCATCGCGACCGCTCCAGCAGCCAGACCAGCAGCGCCTTCTGCGCATGCAGGCGGTTTTCGGCCTCGTCCCACACCGCACTGGCCGGGCCGTCGATCACCTCGTCGGTGATCTCGTCACCGCGGTGCGCCGGAAGGCAGTGCAGCACAAGGGCATCGGGGTTAGCCAGACTGAGCAGCCGTTGGTTGACCTGGAATGGTCGGAACGGTTTGACGCGGTCCAGGCCGTCGTCCTCCTGTCCCATCGATATCCAGGTGTCGGTGACCAGGACGTCGGCGTTGGCCGCGCCCGCGTCGGCGTCGGCGGTCACCGTCACTTCCGCACCGGTCTGCTCGCCGCGCGCGCGGGCCGCGGCCAGCACGTCCGGGTCGGGCGTGAAGGCTGCCGGCGCAGCGACGGTGACGTGCATGCCGGCGGTTGCTCCGCCCAGCATCAGGGAGTGGGCCATGTTGTTGGCTCCGTCGCCCAGGTAGGTCATCTTCAGGCCTCGGAGTGTGCCTCTGCGTTCGGCGATGGTCTGTAGGTCGGCCAGGACCTGGCAGGGATGAAACTCGTCGGAAAGCGCATTGACGACGGGCACCGAGGCGGTCGAGGCCATGGCGCTGAGCCGGTCCTGCCCGAAGGTGCGCCACACGATGGCATCGACGAAGCGGGACAACACCCGTGCGGTGTCCTCCAGGGTTTCGTCGCGCCCGAGTTGGGTGTTGCGTCCGTCGACCACTACTGCGTGGCCACCGAGCTGGGCGATACCCATCTCGAAAGAAAACCTGGTGCGGGTGGAGTTCTTGTCGAAAATGACCGCGATCCCGCGCGGTCCCTCGAGCGGACGACGGCTGAACGGGTCCTTTTTCAGGGTGGCGGCCAGCTCGAGGACCTCGGCCTGTTCCTGGGGCGTGAGGTCGTCGTCGCGTAGAAAATGCCTAACCATGTGCCGCTCCGGCGGTGTCGAGGATGCCGGGGAGGGCGGCGACGAAGCCGTCCAGCTGAGACTCGGTGATGATCAGCGGCGGGGCCAGCCGAATCACATTGGGTGCGGCCGCATTCACCAGGTAGCCGGCGTCGCGGGCCGCCGCTTCGGCGTCCTTGGCATGTGGCGCGCTCAGCACGATGCCCTGCAGCAGTCCTCTGCCACGCACATGGTCGATCAGTGGATGACCCAGCGATTCGATGCCGTGGCGCAGCGATTTGCCTTTCAGCTCGGCACTTCGCACCAGATCATCGGTGGCCAACACGTTGAGCACGGCCAGGGCGGCGGCGGTGCAGACGGGGTTGCCGCCGAAGGTGCTGCCGTGCAGGCCGGGGGTCAGCAGCTCGGCTGCCGACCCGATGGCGATGCATGCCCCGATCGGCAGGCCGCCGCCGAGACCCTTGGCGAGGGTGATCACGTCTGGGGTGATGCCGTCGTGTTGGTGGGCGTAGAACGCGCCGGTGCGGCCCATTCCGGTCTGCACCTCGTCGAGCACCAGCAGGGCTTGGTGCCCGGCGGTGATTTCCCGAGCAGCCGCCAGGTACCCCTCGGGCGGCACCACGACACCGCTCTCCCCCATGATCGGCTCGAGAAATACTGCGGCGGTGTCGTCGTCGACCGCCGCGGTCAGCGCGTCCGTGTCGCCGTACGGGACGTGGGTGACGTAGCCCGGCAACGGTTCGAACGGCGCCCGTTTACCCGGCTGCCCGGTGAGCGCCAGCGAGCCCATCGTACGACCGTGGAAAGCCTCCTGTGCAGCAACGATTTTCGTACGACCAGTGAGACGAGTCAGCTTGAACGCGGCCTCGTTGGCCTCGGCACCGGAGTTGCAGAAGAACACTCGCGCTTGTGTTTCCGCCCCCAGCAGCGCGACCAGTTGTTCGGCCAGGGCGATGCCCGGCTCGGTGGCGTAGAGGTTCGAGGTGTGGCCGAGCGTCGACATCTGTCGCGTGACTGCTTCGATGATGGCCGGGTGCCGGTGACCGAGAACGTTGACCGCGATGCCGCCGAGCAGATCGACGTAGGCCTTGCCGTCGACGTCGGTGACGACGGCCCCGTCGCCGCTGGCCAGTGCCATCGCCGGGGTGCCGTAGTTGTTCATCATGACGGCCTGCCAGCGTTGCTGGACAGCTTGCGTGCCGGTCACCCCGCCACCACCTTGGTGCCGGTGCCCGCGTCGGTGAAAAGCTCGACCAATACGCAGTGTTCGACTCGCCCGTCGATGACGTGCGCGCTGGGCACGCCGGCGGTGACCGCGCGCAGGCATGCCTCGACTTTGGGGATCATGCCCGCCTCCAGGCTGGGTAGCAGTTGCGCCAGTGTGGCCGTATCGATTTCGCTGACCAGTGACGTGCGGTCGGGCCAGCTCGTATACAGACCCTCGACATCGGTCAGCATCAGCAGCTTTTCGGCGCCCAGCGCCTCGGCCAGGGCCGCCGCGGCGGTGTCCGCGTTGATGTTGTGCACCACCCCCTCGGCGTCCGGCGCCAGCGTCGATACGACCGGAATCCGCTTGGCGGCAATCAGATCCAGTATCGCCGCGGTATTGACGAGGTCCACGTCCCCGACCAGGCCGATGTCGGTGTCGACCCCGTCGACGGTGACGCTGCGCCGCACAGCGGTGAACAGTTGCGCGTCCTCGCCGGTGATCCCGACGGCGTACGGCCCGTGCACGTTGATGAGGTTGACCAGTTCGCGGCCTACCTGGCCGAACAACACCATCCGCGCCACGTCGAGCACTTCTGGTGTGGTGACCCGGAATCCGCCTTTGAAATCGCCTTCGATGCCGAGTCGGCGCAGCATGGCGGTGATCTGCGGTCCGCCGCCGTGAACCACGACGGGGTGCACTCCGCAGTTGCGCAGAAACGCCATATCGGCGGCGAACGCTTGGCGCAGCGACTCGTCGGTCATTGCGTTGCCGCCGTACTTGATGACGACGATTTTGCCGTTCAGCTGTTTGAGCCAGGGCAGGGCCTCGGCCAGCACCTGCGCTTTGGTCTGGGTGGGAGGTTTGTCGATGTTCATGGTCATGAGCTGTAGGCCGAGTTCTCTTCGACGTAGGCGTGGGACAGGTCGGTGGTGCGGATGTCGGCCTGACCCGCACCCATCGCGAGATCGACCACAACGTGAATGTCGGCTCCCGACAAATCCACTTCGCGGGCGCCCGGAGCGCCGGCACCCTCCCGATACACCACGGAGCCGTTGAACGACACCGTGATTCGATCGGGCTCCAGGGCGACCGGAGCCATCCCGACGGCCGCCACCACCCGGCCCCAGTTGGGGTCGGAGCCGAACACCGCGGTCTTGACCAGACTGTCGCGGGCGATGACTCGCGCTGCGGTCAGCGCGTCGTCCTCGTTGGCCGCCCCGGTCACGGAGACGGTGACACGCTTGGTGACACCTTCAGCGTCGGCCTGCAGCTGAGCGCACAGATCATCACAGACCCGCAGCACCGCCTCGTCGAGATCGGCTTGTGCCGGCGCGATTTCACTGGCGCCCGACGCCAGCAGCAGGACGGTGTCGTTGGTGGAGCAACTGCCGTCGATGTCGAGTCGGTCGAAGGTGCGCGCAGTGGCCCGCCGCAGCGCCTGCTCGAGCGCCGCCGCATCGGCGACGGCGTCGGTGGTGATCACACACAGCATGGTGGCCAGCGACGGCGCCAGCATGCCGGCACCTTTGGCCATTCCGCCGACCGTCCACTTGTCCTGATGGTGCAGCGCAACCTGTTTGGGGACGGTGTCGGTGGTCATGATGGCATGAGCGGCATCGTCGCCTCCGGTGAGCCCGCCATGCATCTCATGCACGATGTCGCTCACCCCGGCAAGCACCTTGTCCATGGGCAGCCGATCGCCGATCAGACCGGTTGAACAAACGGCGACCTCGATGGCGCCGGTTTCGGTTCCCCAGTCCGATAAGGCGGCGGCGACGGCTTCCGCAGTCGCGTGGGTGTCCTGGAAGCCGCCCGGACCCGTACACGCGTTCGCGCCACCGGAATTGAGGATCACGGCACGTAACCGCCCGGTGGTCAGCACTTGCTGAGTCCAGAGCACGGGTGCGGCCTTGACCTTGTTGCGGGTGAACACTCCGGCTGCCGCGTGGTCGGGCCCCTCGTTGAAGACCATAGCCAGATCAAGGGCGCCGGACGCCTTGATACCGGCTGCGATGCCGGCGGCCCGGAACCCGGCCGGGGCGGTGACGCCCTGCGCGCGCAGCAACCTCGTCTCGTCGGCCAGGTCGGTCACGGGGCCACTCCGACCACCGAAAGTCCCTCGGCCTCAGGCCAACCCAGCGCCAGATTCATGGATTGCACCGCGGCGCCTCCGGTGCCCTTGACCAGGTTGTCGATTGCGGCGATCGCCACGAAGGTCGCAGCGTCCTCGTCGACGGCGACCGCGATGTGCGCTGCGTTGCTGCCGATCACCGACCCGGTGCGGGGCAGCTGCCCCTCCGCCATCAGGTGAATGAAAGGCTCAGCGTGGTAGGCCTTTTCGTATGCTGCACGGAGCTGTGAGATCGGTGCGCGGGTGGGTGCCGTGCAGGTGGCAAGAATGCCGCGAGAAGTCGGGATCAGCACCGGGGTGAATGACACGGTCACATCACGGTCGGTGACCGACCGTAGCCCCTGCACAATTTCGGGGGTGTGACGGTGGGTGCCGCCGATGTTTACGCCCGCGCTGATCCGATGACCTCCGACCCGAGCAGATCCGTCTTGGCCGCGCGGCCCGCTCCGGAAGTGCCACTGACAGCGACGACGGTGACGGCCGGCTCGATGAGGTCCGCCGCCACGGCAGGCAGCAATGCGAGCAACGCCGCCGTCGGATAGCAGCCGGGCACGGCGATACGGCGCGCCCCTCTCAACCTGTCCCGCCCGCCGGGCAACTCGGGCAACCCGTATGGCCAGTTCCCGGCGTGCGGGGAACCGTAGAAGCGTTCCCAGGCCGTCGCATCGCTGAGCCGGAAGTCTGCGCCGCAGTCGATGATGAGCGTTTCCCGGCCCAGTTGTTCAGCCAGGGCTGCCGAATGCCCATGGGGTAAACCAAGAAAGACCACGTCGTGGCCGTTCAATACAGCGAGCTCGGTGGGCTCGACAACTCGCTGGGCCAGGGGAACCAGATGCGGGTGGTGCTCACCCAAAGCTGCTGCCGGCACTGGCAGCCGCCGTCACTGCACCAATGGTCAGGCGACCGTCCGCGAAAGCCGGGTGCCCAAGGAGCAGGCGGAGAATCTCACCCCCCGCATAACCGCTGGCACCGGCAACCGCCACACGTATCGCGTCGACCATCGGCGATTCTGCATTGTTATGCACCGGTTTGCAAATTCATTCTAGGGCGGACGACCGCTCGCGCCGGAGCCGTCAACCCCGATCGCGCATGCCGGCCCCTATACGGTGCCGCACAGCTATTCGGCTAAACATCCTTCAGCAACTACGCCGCGGTGTTCTGGTACGCCATCGATTGAGCAACCTGCTGAGGCAACGTGTTCAGCAGGAACGGAAGGATACCGCCAAACTCCGTGCCGCCAAGCGGGATGTTGATATTCGGTAGACCAGGAATGCCCAGAGCCTGGCTCAGGGGCACCGTAGCCGAAATCGGGTGCGGCGGAACCAGCAGACCGGTAAGGGGTAGATGGGCAATCGTCGGAATGGTGATGGGGAGTGGCAGAAGAGGCACGTCGATGGTCACAGTCACCGGCAGCGGCTGATCGAGCACGACTTCGCCATTGAGAAAACCGTCGAAAATGAAGGCCGGTGTGTTGCCGATCGCGTTCGCCGCGCCCCATAGGTTGCCGGTGGCCATCGAGGTCGAGAATGCCGTCGCACCCTCCGCTAACCCGTTCAAGCCGGCGAACGGCGGACCCAATATCGCGAAGCCCAGTTGCAACGGCAAACCGAAGATCGCCTGGCCGGCGAGACCGCTGGCGGGCAGATCCAACAGGTTCAGAGTCAAGGCGAAATCTGCCGAGACGCCTGCGTTCGTGAGGGTGTTGATCCCGTTGGCGAAGTTCTGCGCCATCATGCCAGGGATCGAGCCTGCCGGGATCAAGCTGGTGGCGCCCTGCGCCTGCTGGCCGATGGCGGTGAGGATGGGCAGCAACGCTCCCGCCGGGCCCTCCACCCCGATCGGTCCCGAGATCACGAGCGCCGGTGCCACAAATCGGTACGTCGACCGAAATCCCCAGTCCGCTGGTGTCGAATCCGGTGATGAAAAGATCGACGAGAGCGTGGGAGCTGTACTGCACCGCTTGCGGATATTGGCCCTGCTGTATCGCCATGCCCGCCAGGTTCAAGTCTCTCTGGAACGTGGGGAATGTCTGCTGGATGCCTTGGCCGAACTCCGACAGCTGCGTCCCGAGTGTGCTGTAGAAGCCGGTCGTGCCTTTAACGAACGCCTGAACTCCGACCCCCGGGTTGATCTTCGAGGCTTCCTGCACGCCAAGTTGGATGTTCGCCGGCACGTTCGCCGGGAAGCCCTGCAGGTTGAGTGCGAGCGCATTCCCCGCGAGCTGCGCGTAGTGGGCCTGGTTCACGGCGATCTGGTTGAGGATCGGGAACGGTCGATAGTTGGCGCCGAGGTCGCTCAAATTCCTGACAGTGTTTTCGAACAGGACTTGATACGGGTTGGGGTAGGCAGCAGCAGCAACCGCGCCGGTCGGAGCGAAGAACAGATTCTGCAGAGAGGTCCCGATGCCGCCAAGGATCGGGCCTAACTGCCCAGTGGCCCCACTCAGACTGCTGAGAGCCGCGGTAAGGGCGGTAGGAGACAGGAGTGCGGGCAGAGAAGGCAATACGAAGTTGACGCCGCCTAGGTTGAGTCCTCCGGTTCCGCCGGTGACCGGACCGAGTAGCCCACCGAGCGCACCCAGCCCACTGGTCGTGGTACCGCCGCCGGTCGTCGTACCGCCGCCGAGGATCCCGCCCAGCAAACCGCCGAAGGGGTCGGTGGCGGCGGGCGCGGCACCGCTGGCGCCACCGAGCAGGACCTGCTGCGCGTTAGCGATGTCGGCGGTCAGGTAGGCCGCCGCGCCTCCGTTGAGTAGACGCACGAATTCGGCATGAAACGCGGCCGCCTGGGAGTTGACCGCTTGGAATTCCTGCCCGTAGGTGCCGAACAGCCGTGAGATCGCTGCGGAGATTTCGTCGGCGGCCGCCTGGGCAATCCCGGTCGTCGGAGCTGCAGCAGCCTCCGCGGCCGCACCGATCGACGATCGAATTCCTGCCAATTGTCCGGCCGCCGCCGTCATCAATTCCGGATCAGCGATGACAAATGACATATTCAACTCCCGTCGAACTGCACCCGATGTACGCGCGAATCTACCCCTTGGTGAAGAGACTCAAACGTCGACTCGGTGGGTGAAATGAGGAACTGGTCACGCCTCGGCAGAACGCGCAATTCCGGGTGCCACCGGCTGTCGGGGCGACAGCGCGATGCACGACCGATTGGCGGGACTACGCGATTGCGTTGGCGAGCTGCGCGGGCGCGTATGTCAACAGGGCAGGAATGATGCCGCCGGCCGGCGTACCGGCGAGGGGAAGGGTGATCGGCGAACCCAACACCACCGCTGTGGCAGTAAACGGCCGCAGCGGCGATAAGATGCCTCCGACAGGAATGTTCGCGGTCAAAGAGGTCACTCCCGGAATCGGGGCTAGTGACGGGGGCAAGGGCAGCGGCAGGGTGGTCTCGCCATTGAGGAAGCCATTGGCGACGTTGGCGGGCGCACCGACTAGTGCAGTCAGTGCCGCCTGCACATTCCCCGCCTGCATAGCGTTGATAAACGTCGTCGTGCTATCACCCAGCGCCGTGAGCGTGGTGATTGGCGAACCCACCGCGTCGAGTGCCATTACCAGCGGCAATCCGAAGGTCATCTTTAGGGTTGGAATGTCGAACGCGATGTTGGTGTCCGTAAGCGTGGTGATGACGTTGGTTACGTTCTGCGACAAAGCTCCGGGGATGCTCAGGGGCGGCAGCAAATCTCCGAGCGTGCCGACCAGCTGAATGTTCGACAGGTCGGTCGCGTCGAGCCCGTTGTAGAAGACCTTGATCAGCGCCTCCCCAAGTACATTCACGGCGGCACGGGTATTGCCCGCGGCGAGGTACTGCAGAGCCGTCGGCAGGACTGGGGGTATTCCAGCCAGCCCGATGGCGAAGTCCCGGGTGGCGTCGGTCAAGGCCGTGAAGGTCAGCGACCCGTACTCGAACTGGTTGGTGAGGAACTGCTGCAGCAAGGGAGCAGGGTTGGCGCCGAAGGCGGTACCGATGCCCCGCAGATTGGTCACCGTGTTGTTGAACAGGTCCTGATACGGGCCGACGACGGGAAGGTCGCTGGCCGCGCCGGGGAAGGACACCGCGGCCGCGCCAGGCGCGCCACTCTTGCCGAATGCCCCGCCGGAGCCGGGCGCCCCGCCGGTTCCGCTGGCCCCGCCCGGAGTGCCACCGGTGCCACCGGCGCCGCCGTCACCGCCGTTACCGAAGACGACGGCATCGCCGCCGGTTCCACCGTTCCCACCAACTCCGCCGGTGCCGGTCCCGGTGTGCGCACCACCGGTGCCGCCCGCGCCACCGTGGCCCCCGTTACCAAGAAGGAAGCTGTTGCCCCCGGTACCGCCGGCTCCACCCGTTCCACCAGCCAGGTTGTTTCTCTGGGTGGTGCCGCCGGTCCCGCCGGCCCCACCATCGCCGCCGTTGCCATACAGCAGACCGGCGCCGCCGCCGTGACCACCGATGCCACCGGTACCGCCCGCGCCGCCAGTAGGACCGCCGGTGTTGGCTCCGCCCGTGCCGCCGACGCCACCGACGCCTCCGTTACCGAACAGGCTCGCAGTGCCGCCGACGCCACCAGCGCCGCCATTGCCGGCGTTGGTCGCGGCGGAGGACGTAGCCCCGCCGGTACCTCCGGCTCCACCAGTGCCGCCGCCCCCGTAGAACAACCCGCCATTACCGCCGGCTCCGCCAGCACCGCCATTGCCGGAATTCAACAGCACGATTGGGGCCGATCCGGTGGCGCCGGCACCGCCGGCACCGCCGGTGCCCACCAGCCCGACGTTGCCGCCTGCGCCGCCCGAGGCGCCGTTGGTACCGAGCGCGGCGCCGCCGGCACCGCCGTTGCCGACGAGGGTGTTGCCACCGACACCGCCTGCTCCGAAGGTGCTCGACCCTCCTGCGCCACCGTCGCCGAAGAACGCGTTCCCGCCGGCACCACCTGCGGCCGTCGCACTGGACGCCGCCGGCACCACCGTTGCCGAACAGCCCACCGTCCGCGCCCGCCAGACCAGACCCAGCGCCCGCACTGCCACCGTTACCGAAGAAAACCCCAGCCCGGCCCGCGGTGCCACCGGTCGGCCCGCTGCCGCCGTTGCCACCGTCGCCCAAGAACACGGCGTTGCCGCCGGCCCCGCCGGCGCCGGTCCCGTTACCCGCCCCTCCCGCTCCGCCATTGCCGAACAGCAACCCGCCGGCCCCGCCGGCGCCGCCGGCCGCATTCGTGCCGCCGGCCCCGCCTATTCCGCCGTTGCCGATCAGCCCCGCGGCTCCGCCGGCACCGCCTGCGCCGCCAGTGGGTCCGCCGGCCCCGCCATTGCCGCCATTGCCGTACAACAGTCCACCGGGCGCGCCGTTACCCCCGGCGTTTGACCCGGTGCCCGTCCTGCCCGTTGGCGCCGTTGCCGATCAGCGGTCGTCCCAGCAGCGTCTGGGTGGGTGCGTTCACCGCGTCGAGCACGGACTGCAACGGCGATGCACTGGCGGCCTCAGCGGCGACATAAGCTGCCGCGCCTCCGTTCAGCAAACTCACGAACTCGGCATGGAACGCCGTCGCCTGCCTATTGAGGGCTTGAAATTGCTGACCGTAGCTGCCGAACAGTTGGGAAATCGCGGCTGACACCTCGTCGGAGGCGGCCGCCACCACGCCGGTCGTGGGGCCTGCCGCCGCGGCGGCCGCCGAACCCAGTGCGGTGCGAATACCTGCCAGATTGTCAGCTGCGGCGGTAACCAATTCCGGAGTCGCGACCAAGAATGACATTGCCCAGCCCCTCGCCTCGATGCAAAGTTAATCCCGGCGCAACGCCGAGGAAACGGAGCCTAACGGGGCGGAAACTAGCGCGTAGGAAAACGCGCGATTTTCAAAGTGTTTCTTTGACTCCGGCGACTGGCTCCGGAAGCACCAATCCTTGGGATGTATCCGGCACGGCATGCAGCGACTTGGGACGCGCACTGAATCGTGGGCGTCCCAAGTCGGAGTGAATCGGCATCAATTGAAATTGAGTGGCGGGAAATCAGGGGACGAGGCGCCGATTGCAGCTGCGAGGCTTCGGGGCAGGAAGTCCAGCAGGCTCGGCAGGATGCCGCCGAGCGGCGTGCCGGTGACTACCGAGTTGAAGACCACTCCCGGCCCGAAGAGACTGCTGCTGTCGACCACCGCTCCGTAGGGTGCGGCAGGAACGAGGATCCCATTCAACGGAAGGTTGAGGGTGGTCGGGAAGGTCGCTCCACCGAGGTCGACATTGAGTAAAAGGGGCAACGTCGTCTGGCCGTTCAGGAAGCCATCCGCAAAGGCGCCCGGAGCATTGAAGAACTGCACTGGCGGCCCCCAGCGCGTTTCCGCTCTGAAGTGCGCTGGCGAATGTCTGCACGCTGGTGCCCAGTGCACTCGAACCCGTTGACCGGCCCACCAAGTGCGTCAATGGCCAACGCCAGCGGCAGACCCATGTGGGCATCAATCGTGACTCCAAGCCCGAGCGGGTTGTTCGAGTCAAGGACTAGGCCGACCGTTGACGTGACGCTGGTGTCCGTGAGCGTCTTGACCACGTTCGTAAAGTTCTGCGACATCTGGGCGGGGATCGAACCGGCGGGTAGCAGGTCGGTGAAATTCTGCGCCATCTGTCCCGGAATGGAGAAGATCGGTAACAGGTCTCCCACGGCGCCCGTCGGCGTGACGGTGATGATGCCGCCATCACCTGTCACGGTGCTGAAGCCCGAGAACAACGGGTTCAAGAACCCGCCACCGATCAACTTCAACCCGCCGGTGATGTCACCGACCGCGAAGGCCTGGTTCGCGGCTTGGAAGCTGGCAGGCAACGCGACCGAACCCCGTGACGAGGTCGTGGCCGGCGTTCTGCAGGGAGGTGCCGATCAGATTGGCGTAGCCGATCTGGTTGTTGACGATCCCTCCCAGCACCGCTCCCGGGTTGGACATGGCGAGTGCCTGGATCGCTCCCTGGACGTTGGTCGGCACATTCGCCAAGCCGGCGGGAAGGTTCTGGACGGCGTTGGCAAATCCCGTCGCGATCGTCTGCCCGTAGCCCGTCTGGTTGCTCACCAACTGGCTCAGGAACGGCGCCGGGTTCGCGGCAAGCGCACTGCTCAGGCTTTGCAGATTGGCGGAGGTGTTGGTGACCAAGGCCTGGAACGGGCTGGCTACCGCCTCGGCGATCGGGTTGAGACCCTGGAACAGCGAGGGCGCCGTGGCCGCAGTCAGCAAGCTCTGCGCACCAGCCGCCTCAGCGCTCGCATAGGCGCCCGCGCCGGCGTTCAACAGCCCGACGAACTCGTCGTGGAATGCCGCCGCCTGCGCACTGATGGCCTGGAACTCCTGTCCGTGCGCGCCGAACAGTTGCGCGATCGCCGCCGAGACCTCGTCAGCGCCTGCAGCCAGCACCGACGTCGTCGGAGCCGCGGCCGCCGAAGTCGCCTGGCCCAGAGCCGAGCTGATCCCGGCCAAATCCTGGGCCGCCGACTCGACCAACTCCGGCGCCGCGAACACGTACGACATATCCATCTCCTCACTAGCCCGTTAGTGACCGGCGGTCATCTGCCGCCAAAGATGAATTCAAACCTATATCGCACGCGTGTGCAAAAAGCTCAGCCGATTTATAGCGTCTTCGAACTAAGCAGGCAGATGGCTTATAGGGCTCGACCAGGGATGATCATGAAGAGCGATAGTTTGCATCTAATTTTGGTATCGTCCGCCTACTCGCCCGAAGCTCGCTATCGGTCACAAGCAGGTGTGCGGGTTACCGCCTTCCCGGCAGTGAACAGGTCAAGGCAGAAGTGGCAGCGCGTGGCGCCAGAAAGATCTATCAGCGGCGCAACGCGCGCACTTCGGCGAGGAACTCGCGGCGCAGATCGGCGTCCGCGAACTCGCCGCGCCAGACCGTCGTCGTCGTCCGCGAATGCTCCTCGACCCCCCGCACATGTGTGCAGAGATGCGAGGCTTCCAGGTGCACCGCCACGCCGCGGGGTTCGATCAACTCGCTGAGTCCATCGGCGATCTGTTCGCCGAGGCGCTCCTGGACCGTGAAACGGCGCGCGAAGAGCCGGACGAGCCGGGTCAACTTCGAGATACCGATGATTTGGTCGCCCGCGATGTAGCCGATGAACGCGGTTCCGAAGAACGGTAGCGCGTGGTGTTCGCAGAGGCAGTTGAACTCTATCGGTCCCTCGATGACCTGTGCGGGCGCGGCTTCGATGCCCTTGCCATGCTCGGTGGGGAAGCTCGTCGCCAGTTTGGGATCGCCGTCATATCCGGCAGTGATGTCGTAGAGCGCCTGCAGGAACCGCCTCGGAGTGTCCCGGGTGCCCGGCGTCTCCAGGTCCATCCCGAACGCGGTGAAGATCTCGGCGATTGAGGACCTGAACCGCTCCCACTGCGACTCGGAGATTTCCCGAGTCGGCGTTTCGAACCAATGAGTAGACAGGTTCGGCGTGATCGCCCCGGCGGCCCCCGCCATCTCGATCACGTTGTCCGGGTGGTTGGCCAAGTTCTTCATGCAGACTCCTCGCCGACGGCGCCGGAAAGTCGGTTGGGTCCGGCTCCCGCCGGAGAATGTTACGCGCGTAGCTGGAAACTCTCAGCAAACTGACGAATTAATTTACGCAGCTGTCCAGGCCGCGCGGAACGCCCGAACCGTTGCTCCCGGCCGCCGCAAATACCCATGCCGACACGGTGTTATGGACCAGCCACCCGCTGGCAAGGGATGGGCGGCGCGTCACAGAACTTCCGGTCGCCCACCGTGTCAGCTACGCAGCTCGGCGCCCACCCGCTCGGCAGCGCATCGCACCGCCGCATCACGGGCCGCGGTGGCATCGTCCTCGGTCAGCGTGCGATCGGGCGCCCGGAACCGCAGGGCGAACGTCAGCGACTTGCGGTCCTCACCGATCTGCGGGCCGACGAAAACGTCGAACAACTGCAGGTGTTCGAGCAGTTCACCTGCCCCTTCGCGCACTGCATCCTCGACCGCCTGCGCCGGGACGTCGTCGGGCACCACCAGGCTGACGTCCTGGAACACCGCCGGGAACGGCGACACTCGCGGCGCGGGCGGTACCCCACCGACGGGAACGGCGTCCAGGTTCAGCTCGATCGCGCAGGTCCCTTTCGGCAGTCCGGCACGTTCGACCACGGCCGGATGCAGCTGCCCCGCATGGCCGATGACGGCGCCGGCGGCGAGAATTTCGGCGCACCGACCCGGATGCCACGGCAGGTGCTGGGCGGCCCGCAGCGTCACGTCCACCCCGCTGGCGCGCGCGATGATCCGTACCGCCTCGAACGCGTCGGCGGCTTCGGCGGCCCGGCCCGGACCCCAGGGACCGCGCGGCTCGCGCAGCCCTGCCAGCACTGCGGCGACGTGCTGGGGTTGGCGGGGTAGCGAAGCGTCCAGGCTGGCGATCTCGGCATCGGTGGGGCGCCGGTGTACCGGGATGAGGTCGACGGCGCGGGTCTGCTCGGTCGGTTGCACCACCTGCGCGATCGCAAACAGCGCGGCATCGCCCAGTCCGCGGGATACGTTGCGGTGCAGCGCTTCCAGCAGGGCCGGCAACAATGTGGTGGCCAGTTGCGGGCGGTCGGCTTCCAGCGGATTGACCACGTTGGTGGTGCTGCGCCGAGGGTCGTCGGCCGGCAGTCCCCACAGGTCGAACACACCGGCCGGCAGGAACGGTGTCGGCAGGATCTCGACGTAACCAGACAACGCCAGCGATCGGCCGATGGCACGGCGGCGGCGCTGGGTGGCGGTGAGCCCCCGGCCCGCGGGTGCCGACGGTAGCACCGACGGGATCGCCTCCAGCCCCTCCAGCCGCAACACTTCTTCCACGAGGTCGGCGGGTTGCTGCAGGTCGGGACGCCAACTCGGCGGCGTAACGGTCAGCGTGCCGGCGTCTTGCCGCACCCGCGCGCCGACCTGTGTCAGGCGCCGCGCGGTGGTGCCCGGGGCGTAGGCCACCCCGGCGATGCGGTCTGGCAGGTCGGCGGGGATCTCAATCGGTGGTGGCGACCAGTCGTTGCGCGGCGGGTCGCCCCGCCAGTCGGTCAAGGTGGGTTCGACGACTCCCCCGGCGATGTCGACGAGCAGCCTGGCGCACCGGTCCAGCACGGCAACCGAGATAGCCGGGTCGACGGCGCGCTCGTACCGCCGCGCGGCCTCGCTGGGCAGGTGCAGCCGCCGTTGGGTGCGCGAGATCGCCGCCGGATCCCAGACTGCGGCCTCGAGCAGGACGTCGGTGGAGTCGGCGCGTACTTCGGTGCTGTCGGCGCCCATTACGCCGCCGATCGCCGCGGTCGCGACGTCGTCGACGATCAGGACGTCGACCGGTTCCAGCTTGCGTTCGATGTCGTCGAGGGTGACGACGGTCTCGCCGGGCCGCGCGAAGCGCACCTGGAAGCCGCCGGTGATGCGGGTGCGGTCGTGGGCGTGCATGGGATGGCCGAGTTCGAGCATCACGTAATTGGTGACGTCGACCGCCGGCGAGGTGGCCCGGATGCCGCACAACAACAGCCGCCGCTGCAGCCACCACGGCGACACCGCCGCCGGATCGATCCCGGTGACCGGGCGCAGTGCGAACCGGCGCACCCCGGTGTCGGGGTCCACGGTGAGCGGCCAGGCCTCACCCAGGGCCGGCAACGGCTCCACCTCAGCGGGATCGACGAAGTCCAAGTCGTAGGCGCACGCGATCTCGCGGGCCAATCCGCGTACCGACAGGCCGTAGCCGCGGTCGGGGGTGATGGCCAGGTGGAAGACCACGTCGTCCAGACCCAGCACCGCGGCGCCGTCGGTCCCGGGTTCGGCGGTTCCCGCCGGCAGGACCAGGATCCCGGAATGATCGGCCCCCAGGCCGAGTTCAGCCGCCGAGCAGATCATGCCGTTCGAGTTGCGTCCGTAGGTTTTACGCGCGGCGATGGTGAAATTCCCCGGCAGGGTGGCTCCGGGCAACGCCGCCACCACCAAGTCGCCGACGACGAAATTCGTTGCACCACAGACGATTTCCTGTGGTTCGCCAGCGCCGACATCGACCAGGCAGGCCCGGATGGGCTTCTTGAAACCGCTGAGTTCCTCGATCTGGGCCACCCGGCCCACGGCCAGCGGCCCCTCGACCGGACCGAGCCTGGCCACTTCTTCCACCTCGTGGCCGATGCGCACCAGGGCCTGCTCGAGTTCATCGGGTCCGACATCCCATCCGGGGCACCGGCTGAGACGACCTCGCGCAGCCAGCTGTACGGAACGCGCATCAGGCCCCCACCCCGAAGGGCAGCGAGAACCGGATGTCGCCTTCAACCATGTCGCGCATGTCGGGTATGCCGTTGCGGAACTGCAGCGTGCGTTCCAGCCCCATCCCGAAAGCGAAGCCGGAGTAGACCTCCGGGTCGATGCCGGCGGCCCGCAAGACGTTGGGGTGCACCATTCCGCAGCCACCCCACTCCACCCAGTCGGCACCACCCTTCTTGCCCTCGAACCAGACGTCGACCTCGGCGGAAGGTTCGGTGAACGGGAAGAAATGTGGGCGCATCCGGGTGCGTGCCAACGGGCCGAATTCGGCGCGGGCGAACCCGTCGAGGGTGCCGCGCAGGTGGGCCATGGTCAGCCCCCGATCCACCGCCAGCCCCTCGACCTGGTGGAAGACTGGCGTGTGGGTGGCGTCGAGTTCGTCGGTGCGGAAGGTACGTCCGATCGAAATGATGTAGACGGGCAGTTCGCGCTCCAGCAGCGTGCGCACCTGCACCGGCGACGTGTGGGTGCGCAGCAGCTGCCGCGAATCCTCCGGCGCGATGTAGAAGGTGTCCTGCTCGCTGCGCGCCGGGTGATCCGGCGGGAAGTTGAGGGCATCGAAGTTGAACTGCTCGGTTTCGACCTCGGGCCCCTCGGCCAGCTCCCATCCCATCGCGATGAACGTGTCGGCGATGTGCTCGGCCAGCATCGTGATCGGATGCCGCGCGCCGGTCGGTTGCCGGGTCGAGGGCAGCGTCACGTCGATGCGTTCGGCCACCAGCACAGCCGCGTCCCGCTCGGCGCGCAGCGCCGCCAGGCGCTCGTCGTAGCTGCGCTGCGCTTCGCTGCGGGCGACGTTGACCCGCTTGCCCGCATCGGCGCGTTCGTCCTTCGGCAGGCTGCCCAGCGCCTGACGTGCCTGGGCCAACGGCGAGCGGTCGCCCAGGTACTCGGTCTTGGTGTGCGCGAGCGCATCCAAACTGTCGGCAGCCGCGATGGCCCGCTGGGCAGCCTCGACCGCTTCGGCCAGAGCTTCCGGCGACAGGTCGACGGGGTGATCACCCACGCGGCGGCACTCTCCTTGCTGAGGCTGGTCGGGCTGCCCGGCCTCTACCCCGCGCGGTGGGCTCTAGCGCGGCCCGCATCGTCAGCGGGAGGGTTCACGGCACGGGTATGACGCAACTGCCGATCATAAGTCATGCGCCGTTGTGTCACGGATCACCACGTCTGGGATCAGCTGTCGAACTGATCACCAAATCTGATCAGCTTGTGCCGACGGCCGAGTTGGCCGACCACATGCATCCACCGCATTCGCTCGGCGGTGGTCTTTGCTCGACCTGACTATGTTCCAACTGTTGCGGGCCGCACACCGGTAGCCGCGTCGTCCAGCGCTGCATCCCGGGTGGTGCGGTGGCCGAAGAACCGAGTGGTTACGACATGGGCAACCAGGGCCCCCGACAGCCCGAACACGATGCCGCCGGCCATCCCCCACATGCTGTGCGCCAGCATCAGGAAGCCGAAGCCCGCGGACCCCAGCAGCATCAGACACCGCACCGGGGTCCAGTGCACCGGCGCACGGAAGCGCAGCGAGACCAGGACACCCAGAGTGACCGCGACGGCGTGGCCGGCATTGGTGAACTCGCCGCCGATGATCGCGGCGGTCACGCTCACCGAGATCCACCAGCCGATCCACGCCGACCGCAGGCGCCGCGGGATCGTGGCGGTCAGCGCGCCCAGCGCCGCCAGCGCGCCGTAGCTCATTCCCACATCGCTGGCGTGGGTGATGGACCACGGCATCCAGCCCATCTTCACCGCAGCCGCCAACGCTGCCGCGACGACCAGTGTGGCCCCGATGTGGCCGACAAAAAACGCGACGAGAAGGCGAATGGTGTGCAGGTGCAGTTCGGCGAGGACCAGCAGACAGGTCAAGAAGGGCAGCCAAAACCACAACGGCCCGGCCTCGACCACGAAGGCACTGCCGACCAGAGTGCCGAGGCGTCCGTGCGACAGGTTGTGCAGGTTCGTGCTGGCGTGCCGGATCACGCGGTCGTGAGCCTGCGGGCTCAGCATCAGCATCGTGGTGCTGACCGCGAACAAAGCCGCCACGTAGCCCACGGTGAAGCGGACCCGCGACAGCCGGGAGACCAAGGTAGTAAGCATCACGTTCCACTATGCCTAAACGTTTGTCTCATTTGTGTTATCGCTGGTTGACAATTCCTTGTCAGACTTCAGACGATATATCGCCAAGTCCGGGGGGATGCCGGTGAGTTTGCTGGCGAACATCGGTCGACGCGCTCGCTTGGCGGTGACACCCATGGCGTCCAGCTCGCTTTGCGGGATCAGGTCCAGCGTCGGACTCGAGATCATGACACCGCCTTTGGTGGCACGCTCCATCACCCGGGCGGCGATGTTCACGTCGACGCCCAGCCAGTCCGCGCCCAGCCGCTGTGGCCGGCCAGTGTGGATACCCACCCGCATTCGCGGCCGATATCCCTCCACCTCAACGGATTTGATTGCCTCTTCAGCGGCACAGACCGCCTTGACGGCAATCCCGGGACGACGGAAGACGGCCATGATGCCGTCGCCCATCCGCTTGACGATATGCCCGCCGGCGTCCAGCAGCGGTGACTCGACCGCCCGGGCGACCTGACGCAGCAGCGTGAGGGCGGCGTCGTCCCCGGCCTGCAGCGACCACGTGGAGAAACCCACCAGGTCGGTGAACACGAGCGTCACTTCCGGGTTTGCCGGCTTCCGCGAAACGGCCTCCGTCATCGCCTGCCACACCTGTAACACACTTAGGCTGACCTCGCGTGATGCCGCATCGCGGTCCCCCAACAGCCGGTCGGCGGCGCGTGCGGCGGCCCGCGGACCGCCCTCCCCGGCGGTTGACAATGGGTCGCCGAACTCAGGATCTCCCGGCAGCAGCCGTCGGGCCCGCTTGACGAACGCAACAACGCCCGGACTGCGATTGGTGCTGCTGAGCCATTTTCCCGGCGAGCGCCGGCGCGCGGCATCGTCTTCTGCCACCGCTGTCGCGGTTTCAGTCGCGGTCTCACTGGGCACGCCGGACTCCGCTTCGCCAGGCCCGACCTCCACTCGGCAAGGGTAGGCGGTCCGGACTGAACCGGGCAACGAGGCCCACGCCACTTCTGTCACAGGTCGGGCAAACCGCCTGATCACGCGCGTGCAGCAGTGCTGTGGAGAGTCCGTAACACAGGTGCGACGCACACGTCGATGTGCTAGACAACGCGCGTTGTCACCGTTTATCGTGAGCCCAAAGAGGCGCTCTGGAGGCCGTGATGACTGTTACTTCGACGACAGCGGCTGACCCCTTGGGGCCCGACTCGCTGACCTGGAAATACTTCGGGGACCTGCGCACCGGAATGATGGGCATCTGGATCGGCGCGATCCAGAACATGTACCCCGAACTGGGCGCGGGGGTCGAGGAGCACTCCATCCTGCTGCGCGAACCTCTGCAGCGGGTGGCCAGGTCGGTGTACCCGATCATGGGTGTGGTTTATGACGGCGACCGCGCGGCCCAGACGGGCCAGCAGATCAAGAGCTACCACCGCACCATCAAAGGAACCGACGGCTCCGGCCGCCGCTATCACGCACTGAACCCAGAGACGTTTTACTGGGCGCACGCGACATTCTTCATGCTCGTCGTCAAGGTTGCCGAGTACTTCTGCGGCGGCCTGACCGAGACCGAGAAGCGTCAACTGTTCGACGAGCATGTGCAGTGGTACCGGATGTACGGGATGAGCATGCGGCCGGTGCCTGGATCTTGGGAAGAGTTCCAGGAGTACTGGGAGCGGGTCGGTCGCGAGGAACTCGAGATCAACCAGGCGGTCCTGGACATCTTCGAGATACGGATTCCCAAGCCGAAATTCGTGCTGATCCCGACGCCGGTCTGGGACCAGATGTTCAAGCCGCTGGTGGCCGGCCAGCGCTGGATTGCCGCCGGCCTCTTCGAGCCTGCCGTCCGGGAGAAGGCGGGAATGCGCTGGACCCCGGGTGACGAGATCTTGCTGCGGGCGTTCGGCAAGCTGGTCGAGCTGGCGTTTCTGGCGGTGCCCGACGAAATCCGGCTGCACCCGCGCGCACTGGCGGCCTACCGCCGGGCGGAGGGACGAATCCGCAGCGACGCGCCGCTGGTCGAAGCACCCGGCTTCATGGCGCCGCCCCGAGACCGCCGCGGCCTGCCCATGCACTACTTTCCGCCCCGACCGCGCTCACCCCTCGAGCCGGCCCGGATGATCATGGAGCGGGCCGGCGCGCTGGTGCACAGCACACTGTCCATCGCCGGCCTGCGGCCGTCGCGCGGACGTAGCCGAGCCGCTTAGGACCGCTAAATCAGGCCAAGCGGCTGCAGGAACAGCGGGACGACGCCGAACTGGAGTCCCTGGAACCAGAACTGCCAGCCCAAGGCGGTGATCGAGCCCCCGGTGATCGACGACACCGTTCCGTTCATCGTGATCGCCGTGGGGCCGAACGGCGTCAAGCCACTGAAGGACCCCGAGAACCCGCCGGTCGCTGACATCAATACGCTTCCGTTCTCCGACATCCACGTCAGCGGACCAAACGCGGTGTTCAGGGTTCCGGTTGCGTTCGCCACCAGCCCCAGGGTTCCGCCCATGCTGGTGGGAAAAATCGGGGTCCCACTCAGCGCCAACGACGCCACCGGACCGAACGGGCCGTTCAAGGTCGCGGACTGGTACAGGCCCCCCAAGCCGACGCTCGACGAGATCTGCACAGGACCGTAGTTAGCGTTCTGGCTGACGGTGGTGAGACTGGTGAGCGTGTCCAGTGGGCTGGCCTGAGCAGCACCGACGGCACCTGCGCTCGTTAACGTTTGCTGTACGTTGCCCAATTCGGTACTCAGGTACTGCGCGGCACCGCCATTCAGCAAGCTGACGAACTTGTCGTGGTAAGCGGCCGACTGCGCGCTCAGCTCCTGGAATTGTTGGCCGTGCTCACCCAATAGCGTTGTGATGGCCGTCGAAATCTCGTCAAGGGCCGGGGCCGCAATCGCGGTCGTTTGGGCCGCTGCCGCTGCATTGGCGTTGCGTAACCCGGTACCCATGGATTCAAGACATCCGCTGGCCGACTTCAAAATGTCCGGCACCACGCTCAATTGCGACATAGCTGCCCCTTGCCCCGACAGTATTGCGACACCACGTCTGCTATTCGACGTGAGACGAATATTAACAGCCGAGGGTCGAATCTCCGGTTAACCGGGTTCAGATGTCGTCTTAGGTTCCGGAGCCAGAAAACGAATTTGCCCGGTCCCACAACGACAACGGCCAACCAGCTACAGGTTGAGGCCGATGGCCTTCAGGAGTTCGGTGCCCAGCCCGCCGAATCGCGATCGCCGACCCCACTCCCGCCTATTGGATAAGAGACGAATAGCAACAGTCCGGCAGCAAATCTGTCACCGACGAATTCCAGATGGTTTACCGATTTCGACGGCGTCGCCCATAACCCACACAGGAGACATGACGTCAGACCCGCGGACCGAGTTTCAAAGCACGGGCGCTCTGGTACAGGCAGATCGCTGCGGCGGCAGCAACGTTCAGGCTCTCCGCTCCGCCCGCCATCGGGATACGCAACCGGTGATCGGCCTGTGCGGCGACCTCAGCGGGCAGCCCGTGCGACTCGGGTCCGAAAAGCCATGCTGTCGGCCGGGCGAGCATCTGGTCGGCGTCATCGAGGGACGTCTCGCCATCCACCGCGGTCGCCAGCACCTGCAGGCCGGCGGCGCGCAGCAGGGTGAGCACGGCCGCGGCGTCGGGAGCGACCACGACCGGGACGGCGAAGATGCTGCCGGTCGAGGCGCGCAGGCACTTGCCGTTGTAGGGGTCGACGCTGTGCCCGGCCAGGACCACCGCCGCGGCGCCCATGGCGTCGGCGATGCGAATGAGCGTGCCGGCGTTGCCCGGTTCGCTGATGTCCACGGCAACCGCGACCAGACCCGGCGAGCCGGTCAGCACGTCGTCCAGGCTCGTCGCCGGGATCTCGCATACCGCGACCAGACCCGTCGGAGTCACCGTGTCGGACAACGCTTTTGCCGCCCGCTCGGTCACTACGTGGACCGGCGTCTGCTGCCCGGCGACTAATGCCTCATGGCGGCGCGCTGCGTCCTCGGTGACGAACAGGTCCCGTACCAGCCCGCGCCGCAATGCAGCCGCGACCAGGTTGGGGCCTTCGGCGAGAAACAGTCCCGCGCGGCGCCGGCCGGCGTGACGATGCAACTTGACCGCCGCGGCCACCCGGTCCGAGCGTTCGGTGAGCGCGGCCCTCACGGTCCGAGACCCGGCCGGTTACGCAGCCTCTCCGGAGGGGGCGTTGACGTCCTCGGGCAGCGCAGCCCGAGCGACCTCGACCAGCGCGGTGAACGCGGCCGGATCGGTGATCGCGATGTCGGCCAGGTTTTTGCGGTCCACCTCGACGCCGGCGGCCTTGAGGCCTTGGATCAGCCGGTTGTAGGTGATGTCGTTGGCACGCGCGGCGGCGTTGATCCGCGAGATCCACAACTTGCGGAACTCCCCCTTGCGGGCGCGACGGTCACGGTAGGCGTAGTTGAGCGAATGCAGCTGCTGCTCTTTGGCCTTGCGGTAAAGCCGGGATCGCTGACCGCGATAGCCTTTCGAAGCTTTCAGGACGCTGCGCCGCTTCTTGTGGGCGTTGACCGCCCGCTTCACGCGTGCCATGGGTGTTTCCTACTCTCGTTCAAAATCGGTCGGGGGCTGCCGAAGGCCCGCTGTCGATAGGGGTTTCGATGGGGGTTTCGATTGGAGGGATATGTTGCGGCGCCGGGCTAGCCGTTGAGCATCGATTTGATCCGCTTGGCATCGTTGGCCGACACCACGGTGCGGCCGTCGAGCCGCCGGGTGCGCTTGGTTGCCTTGTGCTCGAGCAGATGCCGGCGGTTCGCTTTCTGCCGGACGATCTTGCCGGTGCCGGTGCGCCGGAACCGCTTCGAAGCCCCGCTGTGGGTCTTGGCCTTGGGCATGTTTCCTCAGTTTTCTCGGTTCTGATGAGCTGTTCTGGTCGTGGTGCTAAGACGGGTGCTAGGACGGGTTGGTGTCACCAGCCGAATCGTCCGGTCCCGCCGCCGCACTCCCCGGATGCTGCGCCCTGGCGCGGGTCTTCGCGCCGCGGTGCGGTGCCAGCACCATCGTCATGTTGCGGCCGTCCTGCTTGGCCGACGTTTCGACGAATCCGTATTCGGCGACGTCGGCGCCCAGACGCTGGAGCAATCGGTAACCCAGCTCCGGCCGTGACTGCTCGCGGCCGCGGAACATGATGGTGACCTTGACCTTTGACCCCGCTTCGAGGAAGCGGACCACGTGGCCCTTTTTGGTCTCGTAGTCGTGGTCGTCGATCTTGGGTCGCAGCTTCTGTTCCTTGACGACGGTCTGCTGCTGATTCCTGCGGGATTCACGCGCCTTCTGCGCCGCCTCGTATTTGTACTTGCCGTAGTCCATGATCTTGCAGACCGGCGGTCTGGCATTGGGAGCAACTTCGACAAGGTCGAGATCGGCGTCCGCGGCAACGCGGAGTGCGTCTTCGATACGCACGATGCCTACCTGCTCTCCCCCAGGGCCGATCAATCGAACTTCAGGCACGCGAATGCGCTCGTTGACGCGGGTCTCAGTGCTGATGGGGCCTCCCTCGTTGGCTTCTATTCCAGTGCGGCCCAAACCTGGACCCGGCCGGAAACAGCGGTGGGAGCACACCAACCATCAGCAAAAAAGCCCTGCACCAGCAGGGCCCATTGCCGACCGATCACGGCTTGACCTGGTCAAACCGCCTGCGCAACGCACAGAACAGGCATTCACGATGCCTGTGACCGGACCGAATTGCCTTGAGAAATCTCGTGGCAACCGGTGGGAGTGGGACTCCTCTTCACTGTCCCGGGCCTGAGGCCGGGATGGTCGCAGCGATGAGTCTAGCAGGCATAACGCGTGACCCAGGCAACCGCCGAAGGGGAGCATCAGGCATCGGTTCATCAAGCCGGTCTCGGCGAGTGCGTGGGATCGTCAGGAATTTCCCGGCTCGAGCGAATATCCTCGCGGTCTGTGACACTCACTAAGCCGCGCCCGACGCGCAGGCCGACTTCCCGGTATCACTGGCTGCCCGCGGCATCCGGTTGGACCGTCGGCGTCATCGCGACCGTGTCGCTGCTGGCCAGTCTGTCTCCCCTGGTCCGCTGGCTCATCCACGCGCCGCGGGTCTTCATCAACAGCTACCTGTTCAACTTCCCGGATACCAGCTTCGCGTGGTCGTTCGTGCTGGCCTTGCTGGCCGCGGCGCTGACGGCGCGCAAGCGCATTGCGTGGCTCGTGCTGCTGGGCAACATGGTGGTGCACGCCGTCATCAATGCCGCCGATATCGCCGCGGGCGGCAACACGCCCGCCGCGGCCTTCGGCGAGAACTTCGGGTTCGCCTTCCATGTGGTGGCGATTGTCCTGCTGGTGCTGGGCTATCGGGAGTTCTGGGCCAAGGTTCGCAGAGGCGCGCTGTTCAGGGCGGCGGGCGTGCTGGTGGTCGGCGGCCTCATCGGCATCCTGGCGTCCTGGGGACTGGTGGAGATGTTCCCCGGCACGCTGGCGGCGCCCGACCGGCTGCCCTATGTCGCCAACCGGGTGATCGGGTTCGGCTTCGCCGATCCCGAACTGTTCACCGGCCGACCACACGTTTTCCTCAATGCGATCTTCGGGTTGTTCGGTGCGTTCGCGCTGATCGCCGCCACGATCGTGCTGTTCTTGTCCCAGCGCGCCGACAACGCCCTGACCGGTGAGGACGAGTCCGCGATCCGCGGGCTGGTCGAGCTGTGGGGCAAGAACGACTCGCTGGCCTATTTCGCCACCCGCCGCGACAAGTCGGTGATCTTCGCCCCCAGCGGCCGCGCCGCCCTCACCTACCGCGTCGAGGTCGGTGTCTGCCTGGCCAGCGGCGACCCGGTCGGCGACCCGAAGGCTTGGCCACAGGCCGTCGAGGCCTGGCTGCAGCTGTGCCAGACCTACGGCTGGGCACCAGGCGTCATGGGCGCCAGTTCCCGGGGCGCGCAGGTCTACCGCGAGGCGGGTCTCAACGCGCTGGTGCTGGGCGATGAGGCGATCCTGCGGCCGGCCGAGTACAAGTTGTCCGGCCCGGAAATGCGCGGCGTGCGCCAGGCCGTGACGCGGGCACGGCGTGCCGGGCTCACGGTGCGCATCCGGCGCCACCGCGACATCTCGGCGGAGGAGATGGAGCACACCGTGGCGCGGGCAGACGGCTGGCGTGACACCGACTCTGAACGCGGCTTCTCCATGGCGCTGGGCCGGCTGGGCGACCCGGCCGACGGCGACTGCCTGCTGGTAGAGGCGATCGATCCGGCCGGCGCGGTGGTGGCGATGCTGTCGCTGGTGCCGTGGGGCACCACCGGCGCGTCGTTGGACTTGATGCGTCGATCCCGGCAGTCCCCCAACGGCACCATCGAATTGATGGTCAGCGAGCTCACCCTGCACGCCGAGAATCTCGGCATCAGCCGAATCTCGCTGAACTTCGCGGTATTCCGGTCGGCGTTCGAGCAGGGCGAGCAACTCGGCGCCGGACCGGTCGCGCGGTTGTGGCGCGGGCTGCTGGTGTTCTTCTCGCGGTGGTGGCAGCTCGAGACGCTCTACCGCTCCAACGCCAAATACCAGCCCGAGTGGGTGCCTCGCTACGCGTGTTACGACGACGCCCGGATGATGCCGCGGGTGGGCGTCGCCTCGGTGATCGCCGAAGGCTTCCTGGTGCTGCCATTCACCCGGCGCGACAAGATGCACACCGGCCACCACACAGCGGTACCGCAACGGTTGGTGGAGTCCGGGTTGTTGCACCCCGACGGCACGGCACCCGACGTCAGCAGCCTGCAGGTGGAGGACCTGCCCGAACCGGACCTCGACGGTGGGCGCCGTCAGCCCGAGCAGGTGCGGGTCCGGCTGGCCAAGCTGAAAGAGCTGCGGGACAAGGGCATTGACGCCTATCCGGTGGGTGAGCCGCCGAGTCACACCGTCGCACAGGCGCTGACGGCCGACGACGGTTCTCCCGTCTCGGTGGCCGGACGCATCCTGCGAGTGCGCAACTACGGCGGCGTGTTGTTCGCGCACCTGCGCGACTGGTCGGGCGAAATGCAAGTGCTGCTGGACAATTCACGCCTGGAGCAGGGTCGGGCGGCCGACTTCAACGCGGCTATCGATCTCGGTGACCTGGTGGAGACCACCGGGTATATGGGCTTCAGCGACAAGGGCACCCGATCGCTGATCGTCACGCGCTGGCGGTTGATCGGCAAGTGCCTGCGCCCGCTGCCCAACAAGTGGAAGGGACTCACCGACCCGGAAGCCCGGGTGCGGACCCGCTACGTCGACCTGGCCGTCAACGCCGACTCGCGCGACCTGATCACGGCACGTAGCAGCGCGCTGCGATCGATCCGCGAGACGTTGTTCGCCAAGGGCTTCATCGAGGTCGAAACCCCGATCCTGCAGCAGATCCACGGGGGTGCCACCGCCCGCCCGTTCGTCACCCACATCAATGCCTACGCCATGGACCTGTTCCTGCGGATCGCCCCGGAGCTGTACCTCAAGCGCCTGTGCGTCGGCGGTGTGGAGCGGGTCTTCGAACTCGGCCGAGCCTTCCGCAACGAAGGAGTCGACTTCAGCCACAACCCCGAGTTCACCCTGCTGGAGGCCTACCAGGCGCACGCCGACTACACGGTGTGGATCGACGGCTGCCGCGAACTCATCCAGAACGCCGCCGAGGCCGCCAACGGTGCGCAGATCGCGCTGCGGCCCAGAACTCACGATGATTCGATTAGCCACGGCGCGCGCCTCGAGCCTGTCGACATCTCCGGGGTGTGGCCAGTGAAGACGGTCCACGACGCGGTCTCCGAAGCGCTCGGCGAGCACATCGACGCCGACACCACGTTGAAAACCCTGCGCAAGCTGTCCGACGCCGCGCGGATTCCGTACCGGGCCTATTGGGACGCCGGCGCGGTGGTGCTGGAGCTGTACGAGCACCTGGTCGAGGACCGCACCGAGCACCCGACCTTCTACATCGACTTCCCCACCTCCGTATCCCCTCTGACCAGGCCACATCGCAGCAAGCGCGGTGTCGCCGAACGCTGGGATCTGGTGGCCTGGGGAGTCGAGCTGGGCACCGCGTACAGCGAGCTCACCGATCCGGTGGAACAGCGGCGACGCCTCGAGGAGCAGTCGCTGCTGGCCGCCGGTGGCGACCCCGAAGCGATGGAACTCGACGAGGACTTCCTGCAGGCGATGGAGTACGCGATGCCGCCCACCGGGGGCCTGGGAATGGGTGTCGACCGGGTAGTCATGCTGATCACCGGCCGCAGCATCCGTGAGACCCTGCCGTTCCCGCTCGCCAAACCGCATTAGCTCCGCGTTAGCTGACGCGCCCGGGTTCAGTTAACTCACAGGAGATATTCCGGAAACATGGACCCGGATGGGATCCCGGCGCACAACAATGAGCTTGTGACAGCGTCGACGCCTAGTGACTGGGCGCCCGCTGCGTCGGCTGATGGGTTGTCCACGCAGGCCTTCAGCCACACCTCCCTGATGCATGGCTGGGTGCCGATCATCGTTCAGGTCGTGACCGGCGTGGCGCTGCTGCTGGCCGTCGGCTGGCGGACGCGGACCTGGCGGCTGCGCTGGCTGCCGATCGCCGCGCTGGCCGGCGGCGCAGTGGCGTACGGAACGCGCGCCTACGTCAGCCGGCTTTCCACCGAACCGGGCCCGGTTGCGTTGTGGGCCTGGGCCGGGTTGGCCGGGATGGCCGTCACGGTGCTGTTGCTCGGCTGGCGCAGCGCACAATGGTGGCGCCGTGGCATCGCGCTGCTGGCCGTGCCGCTGTGCCTGCTCAGCACGGCGCTGACGCTCAACATGTGGGTCGGCTATTTCCCGACGGTGCAGGCCGCTTGGGGTCAGCTCACCTCCGGCCCGCTGCCCGACCAGACCGATCCGGCCACCGTCGCGGCGATGATCGGCAAAAGCTGTGCGCCCGCCGCACGGCAGCGTGGTGCCCGTCGTGATCCCTTCTGACGCATCGCACTTCAAGCACCGCGGCGAACTGGTGTACCTGCCACCGGTCTGGTTCGCCAGTTCCCCGCCGCCGCGGCTGCCGGCCGTGATGATGATCGGCGGCCAGTTCAACACCCCCGCTGACTGGGCGCGTGCCGGCAATGCGGTGCGGACGATCGACGGCTTCGCGGCCGCCCATGACGGCAATGCTCCGGTGCTGGTGTTCGTGGACTCCGGCGGCGCATTCAACAACGACACCGAGTGCGTCAACGGGCGGCGCGGCAATGCCGCCGACCATCTGACCAAAGACGTTGTGCCGTTTATGATTTCGAAGTTCGGGGTCAGCGCCGAGCAGGCCAACTGGGGCATCGTGGGCTGGTCGATGGGCGGGACCTGCGCGGTAGACCTCACCGTTATGCATCCCAGCCTGTTCGGCTCGTTCGTCGACGTCGCGGGCGACCTCTATCCCAACGCGGGCAACAAGGAAGAGACCATCGCCAGGCTGTTCGGCGGCAATGCCGACGCCTGGGCGGCGTTCGACCCGACCACGGTGATCACCCGGCACGGTCCTTACACCGGGGTCGCGGGATGGTTCGCGATCCCGTCACAGGCCCCGGCGCACCGTGACCTGCCGATCGCCGACACCCCCACCATGCGGTTGGCCGGTCGTGATGCCGCAGGAAATCCCAGTAACCAGACGGCAGCCGCCAACGCCCTGTGTGGGCTCGGCCGCCCCTACGACATCGACTGCGCGGTGGTCCCGCAACCGGGCAAGCATGACTGGCCCTTCGCCGACCAGGTCTTCGCGACGGCGTTGCCGTGGTTGGCCGGCCGGTTGGGCACCCCGGGAGTGCCCCGGATTCCGCTGCCGGGCACCACTACTCCCCCGGCGCCCGCCGGGCCGTCCAATGCGCAAGTAGTCGCGGCCGGACGGTAGCGCGTGCTTTCGGTTGCCCGTGTCCGCCGCGCAATTTTCGCGCGGCACTGCCACCCGTGGAGCGCGTGGACCCGGTGGGCCAGCACACCCCTGACACTGGTGCCGGTCTGGACTCGACGGCCACGCCACGCAGTGCTGCTCGGGGCCTGGCTGGCAGTCAACCCGTTTGTGTTCGGCAAGCCGAGAAACCACCGCGCCTGGGCGACGCGGGCGATGCTCGGTGAGGAACTGTGGATCACCCGACGACCTCACGATGCCGCCATGGTGGTCAGCGTGGCGACGTCGGCGGCGGCCGCGGGTGGGGTGATCGCCGCTCGGCGTCGCCGACTGCGTCCGGCGGTGATCGCCGTGGCGGCGCAGATGGCGCTGACGATGCTGTACTGGCAGCAGATGGTGCGCTACCTCGACCGGCAGGAACACTCTTAGGAACCCGCACAAGTAACGTGTCGGGCATGCCCGACCAACCGACCACCCCCGACGGATACGACAACTCAGGCGTGCCGACGTTCGACTCGGTGCGCGAGAAGATCGAGTCGCGCGTCGGGGCGGCCCAGGGCGCTGAGGAACTCGCCGCCGAAACCACCGAGGGCAGGTCCGTCGAAGAGCAGTACGAGGAGCGTCAGCGGGCAGCTGCCGAGCGCCTGGCCCAGATCCGGGAGTCCATGCGCACCGATGACTGACACCGTGCCGAATTCGCGGGCCGGGATGCAGTTCGGACCCTACCGCCTGAGCCGACTGTTGGGCCGCGGCGGGATGGGCGAAGTGTACGAAGCCCACGACACCGACCAGGCCGGCCAGATCGCCGATGCGATGGCCGCCAAGGTGCCCAAATGACGCACGACAGCTGCTGAGCCGTGCGTAAGTTCAGCGTCGCGGAGCGCCGGAACCGGCTGGCGCGCAGGCATTTTCTGTCCGGTGCCGGTTCGGTGTCCCGGGTCACCGCCGGGCTGCTAGGACTGCACGCCACCGATCCCGCCACGCCATACCTGTCGCTGTGGGCGCGCTGCCGCGGATTCTCCACTGCCGAGCTGGACCGGGTGCTGTACGAAAGACGTTCTGCAGTAAAGCATCTGGCGATGCGCCGGACATTGTGGGTGGTGAACTCCGATGACGTGACGCTGGTCCAGTCGGCGGCCAGTGGTCAGGTTGCCGACACCGAGCGGCGGCGGCTGGTCGCGGACCTGCATAAGGCCGGCGTTACCACAGACGGCGAAAGCTGGCTGGACCAGGCGTGCGCCGCGGTGCTGCGCCACCTCGGTGAGCGCGGACCGGCCAGCAGCACCGAACTGCGGGCCGCGCTGCCGGAGTTGGCCGGCAGCTACGATCCGGCACCCGGAAAGCGTTGGGGCGGTTCAGTTCCGGTGGCCCCGCGGGTATTGACCGTGCTGTCCGCGCGCGGCGACATCGTGCGCGGCCCCAACGACGGGGGCTGGACCGCGTCGCGACCACGTTGGAGCGCCACCACCGACTGGCTCACCCAGCCCGGCGAACCGGTACCCGAAGCCGCGGCGCGGGCGGAGTTGATCCGCCGCTGGCTGCAGACGTTCGGTCCGGCGACCGTCACCGACATCAAGTGGTGGTTCGGCACCACGTTGACGGCGGTGCGGGCGGCGCTGGCCACGATCGGCGCGGTGGAGGTCGACCTGCACGGCGGGGCCGGTTATGCGTTGGCCAACGACCTGGCTGTCGAACCGGACGTACCGCCGTGGGGCGCGCTGCTGCCGGGTCTGGACTGCACCACGATGGGTTGGTCGGAGCGGGACTGGTATCTCGGTGACCATCGCGGGCAGGTCTTCGACAGCAACGGCAACGCCGGGCCCACGGCGTGGTGGAACGGGCGGGTGGTCGGCGGCTGGTGTCAGGACGACGACGCCCGCGTGCATCTGCAACTGCTGGAAGACCCCGGCGCCGATGCGCGGCAGTCGTTGCAGCAGCGGGCCGACCGGCTCACCGAATGGCTGAACGGCGTCCGGATCAGCGCGCGGTTCCCGTCACCGCTGTCGAAGTCGGGCCTTCGGGTGTGACATCGACAGCCGGGACACGGGGTATGCCTGAGCCATGGACTGGCTGATGTCGCATGCGGTAGCGATCTGCTCGGCGTTGCTGGCAGCGTTTGTCGCTGCGGTGGGCATCGTCGTTCGGCAGGCCGCCCTGCAAAGTCCTGCCGTTGACGGCGGATCCGCAGGCGCCGTGGCCGTCCTCCGCGACCGGCTGTGGTGGGCGGGCACGGCGGCGGCCATTGCCGGATACGCGTTTCAAGCCATGGCCCTGGCGCACGGATCCCTGCTGTTGGTGCAACCGATGCTGGTCTCCGCGCTGCTGTTTGTACTGCCGCTGAGCGCGGTGCGAACGGGGACTCGGGTACCGGGCTCCGAGTGGGCCTGGGCGACGCTGCTCACCGCCGCGCTCGCGGTGTTCGTGCTGGTCGGGCAACCGCGGGAAGGCCACTATCGGCCTCCGGTGCCGGCGTGGCTGCTGGCGCTCGCCGCGGCAGTGCCGGTGGTGGTCGCCGTGATCGCTGCCCGTCGCACCGCGGAGAGAGTCCGCGCCACGTGGCTGGGGGTGGCGGTGGCCCTGTTGCTCGGAATGATCGCCGTGCTGACCAAGACCTGCACGCAACGCTATGCGGTGGGAGGCTGGCACGCGCTGCTCACCGTCCCCGCGCCTTACGTGCTGGTCGGCCTGGCGGTCGCGGCGACAGTTCTGCAGCAATGGGCGTTTCATGCCGGGGCCTTGCAGGCGTCCGTACCGATCATGCTGGTCGGCGAGCCGGTCGTCGCGGTGATGCTGGGCATTGTCCTGCTCGGCGAGCATCTGACGGTGCACGGCGTCGGAGCGGTCGCGCTACCGGCGGCGATCACGGCGATGCTTGCGGCTACGGTCGCGCTCGCCCGTGGGGAAGGCGCCCAGACGCAGGAGGCGGCAGCAACGCTCAGACGGTGACTCAGCGATCACGCCAGCCCCGTCGATACCGTTCTTCGTAGTAGGCATCATCGTCTTGCTCGATCTCGCTGAGGTGGCGAGCACCCTGGTCTTTCAGCCGGGCCGAGTTCGCTTCGACGAACGTCGACATCACCGCCACGCGGGGATCGGACCGAACCTCACGCATCGCTTCCTCGATCTTGGGCCGCATGTCGTCCACCGCGGCGTTGTAGGCGGCCGCCGCCGGCCATCCGTCACCCGGCCTTCTTGTCGCGTGGTAACCGGCAACCCGTGTAGCCCGAGACGCCCAGGTTGCCCCGGTACCCGAGTTTGATGAAGATTCCGGTGGGTCCAGAAAACCACACGTCGTGATTTGCCGGCTGGTCTTTCATGACCTGGACTTCCGTGGCGCCGACCTTGGCCGCGGACTCCTTCGCGGCTTCGACGATGGCTGCCCAGATCTGCTCGGCCACCGCGACGTTCTCTGCGACGCGGTCCGGCAGAAAATATCGTTGCCCATCCGTCTGTTCGTAGGGCCGCTCGCAGTTGTCGCGTGTGCCCTCGTGCAATGTTTCCCACTTGATCGAGGGAATCAATGTGCTGGCGGTCGCGGTGATCTCGTCCATCGCGGCTTGTACCTGGGCTGTGGTGTCTTCGAGCGAGGGCAGGGCCCTCAGCTGCTGAAGCCTGCGCCGCCACCGACGGCGGAGTGGGCTCGTAAGGTTTTTCCACGTGGCATCCTGTCACCGCAAGAAGGGCAGCGAGGGTCGCGGCCCGGAGAATTGTGTTGTCGCTCCGACCTTTCCGCTTCTTGGTGCAAGGGGTGCAAGTTGTCCAGATCGACTTGGAACAGATCGCCCACGTCGCGAATTTTACCGGCACGGCGCCGGATATCAGGCGCTGACTTTGCGCCGCTTGGTGTTGGCCCGCCGTGGCCTCGGCGTCGCCACCACTTCGGCGAGGAACTTCCCGGTGTAGCTTTCCGGCACCGCGGCGACGTCCTCCGGAGTGCCTTGCGCGACAACGGTTCCGCCGCCGGCACCGCCTTCGGGTCCCATGTCGACGATCCAGTCCGAGGTCTTGATCACGTCCAGATTGTGTTCGATCACGATCACCGAGTTGCCCTTGTCCACCAGCCCGCTGATGACCTTCAGCAGCTTGCGGATGTCGTCGAAATGCAGCCCGGTCGTCGGCTCATCCAAGACGTAGATGGTGCGGCCCGTCGAGCGCTTCTGCAGCTCGGATGCCAGCTTCACCCGCTGGGCTTCACCACCGGACAGCGTCGGGGCGGGTTGTCCCAGCCGCACGTAGCCCAGCCCCACGTCCACCAGGGTGCGCAGGTAGCGGTGGATGCCGCTGATCGGCTCGAAGAACCCCGCCGCCTCCTCGATCGACATGTCGAGCACCTCGGAGATGGTTTTGCCCTTGTAGTGCACCTCCAGGGTTTCCCGGTTGTAGCGCGCACCCTGGCACACCTCACACGGCACATACACGTCAGGCAGGAAGTTCATCTCGATCTTGATGGTGCCGTCGCCGGTACACGCCTCGCAGCGACCGCCCTTGACGTTGAACGAGAACCGGCCGGGCTGGTAGCCGCGCACCTTGGCCTCCGTCGTGGCGGCGAACAGGGTGCGGATCTTGTCGAACACTCCGGTGTAGGTGGCCGGGTTGGACCGTGGCGTGCGGCCGATCGGCGACTGGTCGACCCGGACCAGTTTGTCCAGGTGGTCCAGGCCGGTGACCCGGGTGTGCCGGCCCGGCACCTGCCGCGCTCCGTTGAGCCGGTTGGCCAGCACTGCGGCCAGGATGTCGTTGACCAATGTGGATTTGCCGGAACCGGATACGCCGGTCACCGACGTCAGAACACCCAGCGGGAATGACACGTCGATGCCGCGCAGGTTGTGTTCGCGGGCGCCGACGACGGTGAGCTGCCGCCGCTTGTCGACCGGTCGGCGTAGCGCGGGAATATCGATGCTCTGCCGCCCCGACAGGTAGGCGCCGGTGATCGATTCCGTATTGCGCAGCAGCTCGCCGTACGTACCGCTGTGCACGATGCGGCCGCCGTGCTCGCCGGCTCCCGGACCGATGTCGACGACCCAGTCAGCGTGCTCGATGGTGTCCTCGTCGTGTTCGACGACGATCAGCGTATTGCCCAGATTCTTTAGGCGAGTGAGGGTTTCGATGAGGCGCCGGTTGTCGCGCTGATGCAGCCCGATGGACGGCTCGTCGAGCACGTAGAGCACACCGACCAGCCCGGAACCGATCTGGGTGGCCAGCCGGATGCGTTGGGCCTCACCGCCGGACAGCGTGGCCGCCGCCCGCGACAGCGACAGGTACTCCAGCCCGACGTCGAGCAGGAATCCCAGCCGCGACTGAATCTCCTTGAGCACCTGTCCCGCGATCGCCTGCTCGCGGGTGCCCAGGGTGAGCGCGTTCAGAAACTCCGAGCAATCGGCGATCGACAGCTCACACACCTCGGCGATGGACTTGGGGCCGTGCTTGCCCTCCGACTGCCCAGCCAGCGTCACCGCCAGAATCTCCGGCTTGAGCCGCGTGCCCGCACACACCGGGCACGGGATGTCCCGCATGAAGCCCTCGTAGCGTTCCTTCATCTGCTCGGACTCCGTCTGAGCCATCTTGCGTTGCAGGAACGCGAGCACGCCTTCGAATTCCGCGTAGTACGACCGGGTGCGTCCATACCGGTTGCGGTACCGCACATGCACCTGCTCGTCGGCACCTTCCAGAATCGCCTTGCGGGCTTTCGCCGGCAGCTTGCGCCACGGGGTGTCGACGTCGAAACCGAGCGCGTCGCCCAGGCCGGCCATCATCCGGGTGAAGTACTCGGCGGTGTGGCCTGATGACCACGGCGCCACCGCGCCCTCGGCCAGCGTGAGATCGGGGTCGGGCACCACCAGGTCGGGATCGACCTCCTTGCGGATTCCCAGACCGACGCACTCGGGGCAGGCGCCGTAGGGCGAGTTGAAGGAGAACGACCGCGGTTCCAGATCGTCGACGGCCAGTGGGTGCCCGTTCGGGCAGGCCAGCTTCTCGGAGAATCGCTGCTCACGCGCGTGGTCGTGCTCGTCCCGGTCGTCCGGGAATTCCAGCACCACGATGCCGTCGGCCAGGCTCAGCGCGGTCTCCACCGAGTCGGTGAGCCGTTGCTTGGCGCCGGCTTTGACCGTGAGGCGGTCCACCACCACCTCGATGTCGTGCTTCTCCTGCTTTTTCAGTTTCGGCGGCTCGGTCAGCGGATGCACCACACCGTCGACCCGCACCCGGCTGTACCCCTGGGCGTTGAGCTTGTCGAACAGGTCGGCGAACTCGCCTTTGCGGGTTCGCACCACCGGGGCGAGCACCAGGAACCGGAGGCCCTCCTCCATCGCCAGCACCTGGTCGACGATTTGCTGTGGTGTCTGACGCGCGATGCGCTCACCGCAGATCGGGCAGTGCGGGGTGCCGGCGCGGGCGTACAGCAACCGCAGGTAGTCATACACCTCGGTGATGGTGCCGACCGTCGAGCGCGGATTGCGGTTCGTCGACTTCTGGTCGATGGACACCGCCGGGGACAGGCCTTCGATGAAGTCGACATCCGGCTTGTCCATCTGTCCCAGGAACTGGCGGGCGTAGGCCGACAGCGATTCCACGTAGCGGCGCTGCCCCTCGGCGAAGATGGTGTCGAAAGCCAGCGAGGACTTGCCCGACCCGGACAACCCGGTGAAGACGATCAGGGCATCCCGGGGTAGATCAAGGTCCACGCCGCGCAGGTTGTGCTCGCGTGCACCCTTGATGATGAGGCGGTCAGCCACGCTGCCCCTTTCAGCTGAAACTTGTATCGCCCTGGCTCTGAACGGTCAGAGCGCAGGCCGCATTCCATGCTAGGTGTCCCCTCTGACACGAACGCGGCCAAGCCGCCCGAGCCTGCCGCCACCAAGTAGCCTGCATGGGTATGACCGCTGCCCACGAGCTCAGTGACAACTACACCGGACACGTCGAACCGGGCACGGCGGCCCGACGCACGCTGCCCGGAGCGACGATCGTGAAGGCCTCGGTAGGCCCGATGGACAACAACGCTTACCTGGTCACCTGTTCCGCGACCGGAGAAACCCTGCTGATCGACGCCGCGAACGACGCCGAAGTCCTGATCGACCTGGTTCGACGGTACGCGCCGGCGTTATCGCTGATTCTGACCAGCCATCAACATTTCGACCACTGGCAGGCCCTGGAAGCCGTGGTCGAGGCCACCGGAGCGCCGACGGCTGCCCACGAGATCGACGCGGACCCGCTCCCGGTTCGACCGGATCGTTTGCTGGCGAACGGCGACACGGTGCAGATCGGTGAGCTGACGTTCGACGTGATCCATCTGCGCGGGCATACCCCGGGATCGATCGCGCTGGCGTTGGACGGGGCCGCGACCGGCGGGGTGACGCACTTGTTCACCGGCGACTGCCTGTTCCCGGGAGGCCTTGGGCGGACAACAAAACCGGCAGAGTTCGACTCACTGTTCAAGGACGTGAAGTCGAGAGTCTTCGACCGTTTCGGTGACGACACCGTTGTCTACCCCGGGCATGGTGATGACACCACACTCGGTGCTGAGCGTCCAAACCTGAATGAATGGCATGCACGGGGTTGGTGACTCGCGCGCACGGTGGCCCCCCGGAGAAGATGCCCTAGCAACACGTACCCGAGATGGCTTGACCGCAGGCAAACCCGCCGAACAGTACGTCGCGTTCCCTCCCGACCTGTTCTCCAACTGAATTCCCGTGCGAGGCCAGCTACTCCTCATCATCGATGACGTGAACGGCGGCCTCCTCGGCGGAGGCTGCGCCTCCGTCGATACCGACGTCATCAGCGAACAGCTCGGCGTCTACGTCTTCGCCAAACCCCTGATCCGGTGCGACAAGTCGACCTGCTCGCGCGCGTCCCACCTCATTTCGCTGCGGAAATTCGGTCTCACGTTCGGCTTCGTCGGATCGTTGCTGCTCGTCCTTGTCCAACGGGTCATACATCCGCATTGCCGGATCCGGCTCTTCCTCGGCAAGCTGCTGCTCCAAGCTTTCGGGCGTCGAGCCGAAGGAGCCACCTCCGTAGGGCCGCTCAGGCGGCGAATATCCCTCGTCGAGCACGTCGTCGACACCACGGTCGACCAGGGTGTCCTCAGGTTGAAGTTGGTTGTCCTCATCCACGCTGTATTCGCCTGCCGACGCTTCCATAGCGCCATCCGGAGTACTCATGACTCAAACGATGTCACTACGCCCGGGAAGCGCCCTGGCGGGGGGTGAGTTGCGCGTACCTTCGGCGACAAACCGTTGTCCAACCGGCCCTGTAACGACACTACCCTTGACTGACTTCGAGCTACGGCGGCTTCGGAGGCTTCACCGGAGTCATGCTGACGGGCATGCTGGCGGCCCAAGCCGCAATGAAGTCGCGACAGACGCAGGTCGGCTGACCGCAACGGCTACACAAACAGAAGAATCTCTGCCCGCTACCTGACCCCCGACTTCGAACCGTTCACCGGCGACTGCCTGTTCCCGGGTGGTGTCGGCAAGACATGGCAGCCCGGCGATTTCGAGCAGTTGCTCGACGACGTCACCGCCCGGGTGTTCGACGTGTACGACGACTCCACGGTGATCTACCCCGGCCACGGCGATGACACGGTGTTGGGCGCCGAACGCCCGCATATCGAGGAGTGGCGCCAACGCGGCTGGTAGAGCGGTCTCGAACAGCCGATCAGGTGGTGTGCACGATCAGCACGTCGACCTTGGCCTTGCGGGAGACGTTCGCCGGCACCGAGCCCAGCAGCCGCCCGGCGATGGTGCTCAGACCAACGTTGCCGACCACCAGCAGATCCGCTTTCTCCGACTCGGCGAGGTGCACCAGCGCGTCCACCGGGGCGCCTTCGATCGCCCGCTCCTCGACGTTCTTGGCGCCGGCGTTGTGCGCCCGCTCCTTGGCGTCGTGCAGGATCTCGTAAATCGGGCCGGTGCCGGTGACCTTGTAGCTCTCGCTCTTCAAGACGTCGACCGCGCGGGCGTCCTCATGCTGAGGCAGGAACGCCGACGCGATGATCAACCTGGCGTCCGCTCCGGCGATGCTGGCTGCCCTTTCTACCGCGCGCATCGACGAATCCGAGCCGTCAGTCCCTACGACCACGGTTTGATAGGCGCTCATTTACCCTCCCAGGTGTCGGTGTCCGCCAACCCAAGACACTATCGCGTTGCTGGACGTAGACGGGAGAGGTTTGCGGCGCGGGTCACTTCCAGACCGCACTCAACTGTCACTTAGCCGGCGCTCGGCGGTACCTGTGCACCTAAAGTTGAAAACAATCATGTCTGTGTCAATCGTCGAAAATCCCGTGGCTGACGACGCCGAACCGGCGGCCACGGCACACCCGAGGGGCCGCGTCCTCGACCCCTGGGCAATCGCGGCGCTCACCGCGATCATCAGCGGCGCCTGGGCCGGCAGGCCGTCGCTGTGGTTCGACGAGGGTGCGACGATCTCGGCGTCAGCCAGCCGCACGCTGCCCGAGCTGTGGAAGTTGCTGGGTCACATCGACGCCGTGCACGGCTTCTACTACCTGCTGATGCACGGCTGGTTCGCGATCTTTCCGCCGACGGAGTTCTGGTCGCGGGTCCCCAGCGCGCTGGCCGTCGGCGCCGCTGCCGCCGGAGTGGTCGTTTTCGCCAAGCAGTTTTCCGGGCGCACCACGGCCGTGACGGCGGGCGCGGTCTTCGCCATCCTCCCGCGGGTGACCTGGGCGGGTATCGAAGCGCGCTCCTCGGCGCTGGTGGTGGCGGTGGCGGCCTGGCTGACGGTACTGGTGGTAGCCGCGGTGCGGCGTAATCAGGCGCGGCTCTGGGTGTCCTACGCGCTGCTGTTGATGGTGGCGATCCTGGTCAACGTCAACATGATGCTGTCGGTGTTGGTTTACGCCGCGATCCTGCCGCTGCTGGCGCCCGGCAGGCCGCGCAGGTGGCCCGCGACCTGGTTGGCCGTCGGCATCGGTCGTTGCCCTCGGGGCGATGACGCCATTCATGTTGTTTGCCCACAAACAGGTGTGGCAGGTCGGATGGATCAACGGTCTCAACCGCAACCTGTTTCTCGATGTCGTGCACCGGCAGTACTTCGATTACAGCGTCCCGTTCGCGATCCTGGCGGGCGTTCTGCTGCTTGCCGCGGTCGTATTGCGTCTGATCGGGAAGGCACGCGCCGAGAGCGGCGCTGGCCGACTGTTGCTGGTCAGCGCGCTCTGGGTCGTCATTCCCACTGCTGCCGTCCTGATCTACTCGGCCGTCAGCGAACCGATCTACTATCCGCGCTACCTGATCTTCACCGCTCCGGGTGCGGCCGTCGTCATCGCCGTCTGCATCGTCGCAATCGCCCGCAAGCCATGGCAGCTCGTCGCCCTCGTGGTGGCCCTGGCCGTCGCGGCCTTCCCCAACTACTTCTTCACCCAGCGTGGGCCGTATGCCAAGGAGGGCTGGGACTACAGCCAGGTCGCCGATGTCATCAACGCGCACGCCGCCCCCGGCGACTGCCTGCTGGTGGACAACACGGTGCCCTGGCGGCCCGGCCCGATCCGCGCCCTGCTGGCGAGCAGGCCGGCGGCCTTCCGGTCGCTGATCGACGTCGAGCGGGGTTACTACGGTCCCAAGGTCGGTGCGCTGTGGGACGGTCACGTCGCGGTGTGGCTGACGACGGCGAAGATCAACAAGTGCCCGGCATTGTGGACGATCACCAACCGGGACAAGTCACTGCCCGATCATCAAGTGGGACAGGCGTTGTCGCCGGGAACGGCATTCGGGCGGGCCCCGGTCTACCAGTTCCCGAGCTACCTCGGCTTCCACATCGTGGAACGGTGGCAGTTCCACAACTCGCAGGTCATCAAGTCAACCCGCTGAGCTGGCTGTCCCGATGAGTCGCCCGGTAGGAGGCGATGAAGCCGAACGCCGCGAGCACTGTGAACACCGTGTACAACCAGCGGGCCTGCATCACCTCGCCGCCCGTGGCCGAGTTCACCACCACGCCCGCCACCCCGGCGCCGAAGGCCGCTGATATCAATTGCACGGTGTTGATCGCCGCGGCCGCCGCACCGCTCTCCGCAGGATCGTCGACCGATTCCATCGCACGCGCCGACAGATGCGGCCAGGCCATCCCGATACCGGTTCCGGCGATCAGCAGAGCCACAGCCCACACCGCAATGCGACCGAGCGACGCGTCGGCACGTCTGAGTGACGGCGCCGAACGCCAGCCCGGCCGCCATCAGCAGCGGCGCGACCAGGACGACGCGGTCGATCACCCGAGGGTTGCTCAGCGATGCGCTGACGATCTCGCTGACTGTCCAACCGATCGCGAGCGAGGCGCCGAGGAACCCGGCCGCGACTGGAGTCAGATGTCCCAACCGCTGACCGAACAATGGCACGTAGGTGTCCACCATGGACGGCCATCATCAGCACGGCCAAGGTCAGGTATATCCATTTCAGCGGCCCGGTTCCGAAAACACTGGCCGGTAAGACAGTTGCGCGACCGCGCCGATCGACGACCACGAACGCCGCGACCAGCAGCACTGCGACGGCGAGAAGTGCGGCAATCGCCGCGGGGTTGCGCGGCAGCTGCGCGACACTGACCGCCAGAGCTGCCGCACCGACCAGCAGCAACGACCCGACCGGCACCCGAAGCGCAGGGGCTTTGGGGTCGTCCGCCGCAGTGGCGCTCGCTGCCAGCACCGCGGGAACCAGAATTGCCAGCAGTGCCGCAAGGACCGCCATGGCACCGAATGCCCACCGCCACAGGCCGAATTGCGCGAATAGACCACCGGTCGCCGGTCCAACTACCGTCGCCACGCCCCACATCGCCGAGACCAGTGCCGAGCCCCGCGTCCACAGCGAGCGCGGCAGCGCGGCATTGATCAGCGCGTAGCCCAGGCCGGCCAGGGTGCCGCCGGCCACTCCTTGCAGGGTGCGCCCCGCGATCAACACCTCCATGGTCGGGGCCACCGCGCACGCCACGCTGGCCACCCCGAAAACGGCCAGTCCCAGCAAGAAGGACGAGCGCGCCCCGAAGCGGCGCAGGATCGGGTTGACCGTCGTCGCCGCTACCACCGATCCGACCAGGTACAGAGTGACCACCCAGGCGTACAGGCGGTCACCGCCGATTTCGGCGATCGTGCTGGGCAACAGGCTGACGGTCAGAAACTCGTTGGTGGCGTACATCGCGACGCCGCCCGCCAGCACCGTCGACGTGCCGAGGTGCTGTCCGAGCAGCTCACGCCAGGTCCCGGTGTCGCTCGTCGTCTGTGTCACTTCAGACCGGCGGCATCCATCCCGCGCAGCTCTTTCTTGAGATCGGCGATCTCGTCGCGGAACCGGGCGGCCAGTTCGAATTGCAGGTCGCGCGCGGCGGCCATCATCTGCGCGGTGAGGTCCTTGATCAGGTCGGCCAACTCGGCGCGCGGCATCGCGGAGGTGTCACGCCCTTCGAAGACGCCGGCGCTGACGGCCCGCCCGGGTTCGCCCTGGGCGCGCCGGCCGCGGGACGCGTTACGCCCGGACCCGCCGATCTCGACATCCGTGTCGTCCGCCTCGCGGTAGACCTGGTCGAGGATGTCGGCAATCTTCTTGCGCAGCGGTTGCGGATCGATGCCGTGGGCCTCGTTGTAGGCGATCTGCTTGGCCCGGCGCCGTTCGGTCTCGTCGATCGCCTCTTTCATCGAGTCGGTGATCTTGTCGGCATACATGTGGACTTCACCGGAGACGTTCCGCGCGGCGCGGCCGATGGTCTGGATCAGGCTGCGCACCGAGCGCAAGAAGCCTTCCTTGTCGGCGTCCAGGATCGACACCAACGACACCTCTGGTAGGTCCAAGCCCTCCCGCAGCAGGTTGATGCCGACCAGCACGTCGTACTCGCCGAGCCGCAGTTGGCGGAGCAGCTCTACCCGGCGCAGCGTGTCGACCTCGGAATGCAGGTAGCGGACCCGGATGCCCATCTCCAGCAGGTAGTCGGTGAGGTCTTCGGCCATCTTCTTGGTCAGCGTCGTGACCAGGACCCGTTCGTCCCGTTCGGTGCGTTTGCGGATTTCCCCGATCAGGTCGTCAATCTGTCCCTTGGTCGGCTTGACCACGACTTTCGGGTCGACCAGGCCGGTCGGGCGGATCACCTGCTCGACGAACTCACCGCCGGTCTGGCTGAGCTCGTACGGCCCGGGCGTGGCGGACAGGTACACCGTCTGCCCGATCCGGTCGGCGAACTCTTCCCACGTCAGCGGGCGGTTGTCGACCGCCGACGGCAGCCGGAACCCATATTCGACGAGGTTGCGTTTGCGGGACATGTCGCCCTCGTACATGCCGCCGATCTGTGGCACGGTGACGTGCGACTCGTCGATCACCATCAGGAAATCCTCGGGGAAGTAGTCCAGCAGCGTCGCCGGAGGCGAACCGGGACCGCGACCGTCGATGTGGCGCGAGTAGTTCTCGATGCCCGAGCAGAACCCGACCTGTCGCATCATCTCGATGTCGTAGTTGGTGCGCATCCGCAGCCGCTGGGCTTCCAGCAGCTTGCCCTGCCCCTCGAGCTCGGCGAGCCGCTCGGCCAGCTCCTGCTCGATGGTGGAGATGGCCTGCGCCATCCGCTCGGGACCGGCCACATAGTGGGTGGCCGGGAAGATGCGCAGCGAGTCGACCTGGCGGACGACGTCACCGGTGAGCGGGTGCAGGTAGTACAACGCCTCGACCTCGTCGCCGAAGAACTCGATGCGCACGGCCAGCTCTTCGTAGGACGGGATGATCTCCACGGTGTCGCCGCGCACCCGGAACGAACCGCGGGTGAACGACAGGTCGTTGCGGGTGTACTGGACGTCGACCAGCAGGCGCAGCAACCCATCGCGCGGCACCTCCATGCCTACCTGCAGCTCGACGGAGCGGTCCAGGTAGGACTGCGGCGTGCCCAGTCCGTAGATGCACGACACCGACGCCACCACCACCACGTCGCGGCGAGACAGCAGCGACGACGTCGCGGAGTGCCGCAACCGCTCGACGTCGTCGTTGATCGAGCTGTCCTTCTCGATGTAGGTGTCGGTCTGCGCGATGTAGGCCTCCGGCTGGTAGTAGTCGTAGTACGAGACGAAGTACTCGACTGCGTTGTGCGGCAGCATCTCTCGCAGTTCGTTGGCCAGCTGGGCGGCCAGCGTCTTGTTCGGCGCCATCACCAGGGTGGGCCGTTGCAGCCGTTCGATCAGCCAGGCGGTGGTTGCCGATTTTCCGGTGCCGGTGGCGCCGAGCAGCACCACATCGCGCTCCCCCGCCCGGATCCGGCGCTCCAGCTCTTCGATGGCGGCCGGCTGGTCGCCGGCGGGTTGATGCGGGCTGACGACGTCGAACCTGGCACCGACGCGCACGACCTCGTCGACGGCGCGGTATTCCGAGTGGGCGACTACTGGGTGTTCAGTGGCGAAAGCCATGGTCGCCAGGGTAGTCGGCGGCACCGACAAGCTGCCCGGGTGCGCAGGTGCGCTTCAGGCGTGGTCAGGCGGTGGCGGAACTGGCGCCCGGGGAAGGCGAGGATTCTGCGACCGGGCGGGTGCGCTGGCCGCGGAAGCGGGATCCCGACAACTGCCGGGCGGCCCACTTGGCAAGTTGCGGGCGCTCAATCTTGGAGTTGTGGCGCGGATCCACCGGCAGCCTGCGCTTGAAGAGGATGGCATGGATCTTGTTCGCCATCGCGGAATCTGCAGCCCGCGCGAGCAGTTCCCGGTGCAAGTCGGCGAGCTCGTCCTTGCCCAGGTCGGGCTCGACCTCGACGCAGAGGACGGGCAGTTCGCCCGCCGGACCGGGCACTCCCACCAGCCCACTTCGCCTCACCTTGGGGTGAGCGTCGAAGAGCGGCTCGACTTGCAGCGGGAATACGTTCCCGCTGGCTGCCTTCACCCGCTGCGACACCCGACCGCAGACCCAGAGCTTGCCCTGCGCGTCGAGGTAGCCGACATCCCCAAAACGGTGCCAGTCCCCTCGTGGGTCGGGCACCTTGTTCTTGCGCGTGCTCTCGGGGTCGAGGTAGTACTCGGGACTCACGTGCTTGCCCCGCACCAGGATTTCGCCGACTTGCCCCGTGGGCAGCTCCGACGTTTCCTCGATGGAGTCGATGGGACCGTCCACGATGTCGATGATCTTGAGTTCGACGCCCGGCAGGGCGTAGCCCACACAGATGCCGGCACCCTGCTCGGTCATGGCCCACAAGCCGTCGAGGTGCTCGCGACTGCCCAGCTCGGTCGACGGCATGGCCTCGGTGGCTCCGTAGTTCGCCGCCAACTCTCCGTCGGGAGCCATCACCGCGCTCAGCATTCTTTCGACCGGGCCCGAGATCGGCGCCCCGGCCCCGATGACTCGTTTCAGAGACGGCATCGTCAGGTTGCGCGCAAGCGCTTCCCGGGCCAGGTTCTCGATCAGGATCGGCGCGGCGAAAAACGACCCGACCTTGCAGTCGTTGATGACCTGGATCAGGGCGGCTGAGTCCACCTTGGCTGGGCCTTGCCGGGCAAAGTCGATGGGCGGCACCACCATTGTGCCGCCGGCACTGATGGGGATGAAGAGGAACGCGGGGAAGACGGCCATATCCACCGGGACCTCGTTGTCCGGATCCCAGCGCCAGCTGTGGTGCGCGTTACGGAACACCTGACAGAAGTTGCGATGCAAGTACAGCGACGGTTTCGCCGGCCCGGTGCTGCCGGTGGTGTAGAGAACGGCGCAGGGATCGTCGGGCCCGACTTTCGGCGGCTCCGGCTCGGCGGGCGCGTGTTTTCGCAGCGACCTGATCGATCGCGCGCCGGGGAAGGGTGGAAATCCGGTGATAATTCGGCCCCCCGGCAAGAGTGGGCTTTCCGTGAGAACAAGCTTCCGGAGGTCGCGAGGACCCCATCCGAACGTGATCCGCCCGAGGTGCGCGAGCGCGTTGCCCAGGAACGCCTCCGGATTCACGCGGCTGAGCCGCTCCGCGATGTTGCGATAGCCGACCGAGGGGTCGATCCAGATGGAGAAGGCGCCCACCCGCGTGAGGGCCACGCCCATGACGCAGGTCTCGTAGCTGGGAGGCGACATGAAGACGATGCGGGTCAGCTCGGCAATGCCCATCTCGCGCAGCCCCACGGCGACCGACTCGGCGTCGGCCGAAAGCTCGGCGTAGGTGTGGCGCTTGTATCGGCGCGTGCCGTAGCCCTCCCAGCCGTCCAGGTCGATGACCGCGATGCGCTCTGGGTCCTCGCGCGCTACCCGCAACACGATGTCGGCGAGGTTGAAGATGTCGTCGGGGAAAGGCTCCATCTCAGGCCGGCGTTCTCGCGGCTGCCTGCAGGAACCCATCGATGATCGAGGCGACCTCATCCGGCCGCTCCAGCATCAGCAGGTGGCCGGAATCGGGTAGCCATTCCTGGCGTGCGGGGTGCAGGGTCGAATTCAGCCGACGTCCCGCCTTGGGCGAGACGATCTTGTTCTTCAGCCCCCAGATGGTGCAGATGGGCGGGAACCCCGGCTGGGGCGCGAGGTTGTCTATGACCGAGTAATTCTCCAGGTCGTCGAGTACCCCGAGCAGCGATTCAAACTGGCCGGTGGCCGCGTAGCAGCCGGAGAGTTCGGGGTTGCGATGGAGCTTGAGGTCACGGCCGCGCGGCCCCAGCTGGAACGCGGTGGCGACCGAGCCGATGCCGTTGGTGAGCTTCAGGTGCCCGAGCAACCGGTACACCCGCCGATTGATCGCGGGCATGCGTTCCCGTAGCCACAGGAACGGTCCCAACCAGCCACCCAGGAAGGTCGACTCGGTGAGCGGGTTGCAGATCACCACGGCCTTCACCTTGTCCTGATGGCGCTCGGTGAACGCGAGGGAGATGGCGCTTCCCATGCAGTTGCCCACCAGCGCGCTCTTCTCCAGTCCTCGGGAGCTGACGAACTCCTCCAGCATCGCTACGTAGTTGTCCAAGGTGTAGCCCGCGCCGGGCTTGGCCGAGTTGCCGAACCCCAGCAGGTCAAGGGCGAAGATCTCGTACTTGCCAGCCAGTCTGTTCGCGACTTTCTCCCAGATGGCATGCGACGAGCCACCGTTGTGGAGCATGATCACCGGCTCACCCTGGCCGGTGTGCTCATAGGCGATCGACAATCCCCGGAAGTCGAAGCTCTCCAACGCAATCCGCCCTCGCGCCTGTGGTCATTACGATATCGCCGCGCTGCACACCAGCCCGATGCCGCACCGGCCAGCCACGTAGCTTCAGCACGGCGGCCTACCACCCGGCCGACACCGTTTCTCGATGCAACCACGGCGCCTAGCCCGCGGGTAGGGCCCGAAGTCCCATTAACCGCGACCAGACTCAACCCACGTCACCTACATTCGTGTCGGACACCCAGGTGCGCTCCCGGCGCGGTAGGTCAGCGGTGGCGGGTCCACATCCGGGTCACCGGGTCGCATTCGATCAGGTAGCCGTCGTTGGAGGCCGACATCGCGAACACCGGGATGTCCGGCCGGTCGCAGGTGCTGCCCGCGGCGTGCACCCCGGTGGTGATCGGCGCTTTGTCCCAGGTGTTGCCTTCGCAGACGACCTGCTCGTTACTGGTCTGGTCGTAGCCGAGTTTGTCAGCGTCGCCGCATACCCCGCCCAGCACGGGAGGCATCGGCCTGGTGGCCGGCACGGTGGCCGCACCGATCACCTGCGCCGGATCGCTGAGTGCCAGGTGGGCCGGCACGTCACCGACCCGGGTCGCCACCACGGGCACCCGCAGCACCGCGCCCTGGGCGCCGCATTCGTTGCTGGCGACCGTCTCGGTCTGCACGCCGCGCAGGGTGCCGTCGGCCTGCAGCGCCAACGACAGGGCGACCGTCTCCTGCTGGGTGCTGCCCGGTACCGCCTGGTTCGCCTGCCGGCAGGCGATCCGTATCTGTTGCGGCGCACCCTGCCAATACCCCGCAACGAACCGCAGCGTGTTGTTCTGGGCCCCGGCCGTCGTGTCGGCGACCTGATGGGTGGCGTCGTCCAGGCGAACCCCGGTGGCGGCGCACCCACCGGCAGTGCAGACGGAGCGGAAAGCCCACCAATACGTGGTGCCTCCGTCGTGCCGGATGGGGGTGCCGTTGGTGGTGCGCTTGGCCCGGTCGAGGTCGAGTCGGTAGGTGCCGTCGAGAACTTTGCCAGGGGTAGCCACGACGGGTGCAGCCGCCGGCGGCGCCGGCGCGGCGGGTCTGGCGGCCAGCGCGGGGTTGGGCGGGGACGGGTCCGTCTCGAAGCTGTACAGCGTCGACCAGGTCGCCGCCACCGCGATCAGCACCGCGCACACCAGGGCGGCCGCCATCCGAACGCGCGGCGGAACCTTTTCGCGCAGAACCGCATCCCGGTCGCGTGGCACCTCGGGTAGGCCCGGCTCGCATGCCGCATCCGAGCCCGCACGGACCGCGGTAGCGAACAGCCGACACCGCTCGAATCGGTTTTCCGGTTTCTTCGCCAGCCCCCTGGCGAACACGTCATCCAGATGCGCCAGATCCGGACGATGGTCACTGAGCCGGGGCGGCTCGTCGTGCAGGTGCTGGCTGATCACCGCCACCGGGTTGGCGTGCCGGAACGGCGGCCCCCCGGTGAGCAGGTGAAACGCCGTGGCCGCCAACGCATATTGGTCTGCCCGCCGGTCGATGTTGGAGCCCGCCAGTTGTTCGGGTGCCGCATAGGCGACGGTTCCCACCGCGACATTGGTCTGGGTGATTCCACTGATATCAGCGAGGTGCCGGGCCACACCGAAGTCCGCCAACAGGATTCGGCGCTGCGGGCTGTGCGGGTCTTCGGGATGGGTGGGGTCGGGATGGGCGAGCAGGATGTTGGCGGGCTTGACGTCGCGGTGCAACAGTCCGCGGTCGTGGGCGTAATCGAGTGCTCCCGCAACGGCGTCGAGTATGTCGCACACGTCGTCGACCGGCATCCCCCGGGGGTGAGCCTCTTTCACCAAGCGGGAGGCGTCGGTGCCTTCGACGTAGTCCATGGAAATCCAGAGCTGGCCCTGGAATTCGCCGCGATCGTGCACGCCGACGATGTGCGGATGCCACAGCGTTGCGGCGAGATCCGCCTCCCGGTTGAACCTTTCGCGGAACTCGGTGTCCGCAGTGATCGCCTCGGCAAGCACCTTGATCACGTCGCGGCGCGGCAACCGCGGATGGAGGGCGAGGTAGACCTCGGCCATCCCGCCGGCGCCTAACTGCCGCAGGATCGTGTAGCCGGCGAACGGCGCACCGCGGTCCATTCCCGGCCGCAGCGGGGAACCGGAGGCGGAATTCGGTGCGGAGCTGGACCCGAGTCGACCCCGTCCCCGACGCCGACGGTGCGTGACGGTCGTCACAAGTCCTCGGCCGGCCTTCAGCCCAGCTCTGAGACGCCGAGTAGCGCCCGATCGTTCTTCCATCCGCAAACCTTCCCCCTCCTCCCTTCGCATGATGCACGAAAAGCATTGGCGCAGGCCGGGATGCAAGCTATGAAACAGCTATGTATGACCGGCCGGGACACATAGGAACGTCACAGCTGAGTCACAACCAGCAACTTCGAGAGCGGGCTAATCTCGGTGTGGTGAGTCGACCAGCCCCGCCGGCACTGACGATTCGGCACGACGGGTCCCAACGGTCCTTTGCCCCGGGCTACGAGGTGGTGATCGGGCGCGACCTGCACGCCGATCTGCGCATTCCGGACCCGCGCATTTCCCGCGCGCACCTGATCCTGCGCTTCGATCAGGGCCGCTGGCTGGCCATCGACAACGGCTCGCTGAACGGGACCTACGTCAACGGTTACCGGATGCCCGTGGTGGACATTCACGACGGCCAGAGCATCAACGTCGGCAATCCGGCCGGACCGCGGCTGACCTTCGAGATCGGACGACCGCGCGGGCAAACCGGCCGGCCGCGTAGCACGTTCAACAACCCGGCGCGGCACGACAGCGGACCCCCCACCCTGGCATGGTCGGTAGGCGCGCCGCGTCCGGTGCCCCCGCACCCGAACGGGCGACCCGGCGCACCGCCGCCCAGGCGTCCCCCGGCGCCACCGGCGCCGCCCGAGGAAGTCACCAACGTGAACGTCGGGCCGCCGCCGGCCGAGCTCACGGTGATCGACGCCAAGTCCGCGGACGTATCGGGCCTGGCCACCAGGATGGTCAAAATTCTGTCGCCTCGGTCGTCCTCGACACTGAAGTCGGCCCCGAAGTCAACCGGCGCCATCACCATCGGCCGTGCCAACGACAACGACATCGTCGTCTCCGACGTTCTGGCCAGCCGTCAGCATGCGACGCTGCGGACGACACCGCTGGGCACCGAGATCCAAGATCGCAGCGTCAACGGCACATTCGTCAACGGCACCCGGGTTGGCTCGGCGATCTTGTCCCAGGGTGACGTGGTCACGATCGGCAATGTCGACCTGCAGTTCAGCGACGGCACACTCGTCCCGCGCAGCGAGACCGCAACCCGCACCGGCGGTCTGGAGGTACGCGGGGTCAACTACACCGTGGACAACGGCAAACAGCTGCTCGACGGCATCTCACTGACCGCCAGGCCCGGAACGCTGACCGCCGTGATCGGCGGGTCGGGCGCCGGAAAGAGCACGCTGGCCCGGCTGATCGCCGGGTACGCCCGCCCGAGCAAGGGTTCGGTCAGCTTCGAGGGCCACGACGTCCACAGCGAGTATGCATCGCTGCGCAGCAGGATCGGGATGGTCCCGCAGGACGACGTGGTCCATCGCCAGTTGACGGTGCACCAGGCGCTCGGGTACGCCGCCGAGCTGCGGCTGCCACCCGACACCAGCAAATCCGACCGCGCCCGGGTGGTGGCTCAGGTGCTCGAGGAACTCGACCTGACCAAACACGCCGATACCCGGGTGGACAAGCTCTCGGGCGGCCAGCGCAAGCGGGCGTCGGTGGCACTCGAACTGCTCACCGGGCCGTCGCTGCTGATCCTCGACGAGCCCACGTCAGGTCTGGACCCCGCGCTCGACCACCAGGTCATGATGATGCTGCGCCAGCTGGCCGACGCCGGCCGGGTGGTGATCGTGGTCACGCACATGTTGTCCTACCTGGACATCTGTGACCAGCTGCTGCTGGTCGCGCCGGGCGGCAAGACGGCGTACTGCGGTCCGCCCGATCAGATCGGTGGCGCGATGGGCACCACCAACTGGGCCAAAATCTTCAGCCAGGTGGGTGCCGACCCTGCCGAGGCCAACCGCCGATTCCTGGAACGGAGCCAGTCACAGGATCGCGCGGCGCCGGACACCGCCCCCGCCGACCTGGGTGAACCGGTGCACACCAGCGTGCGCCGGCAGATCTCGACGGTCGCCCGGAGGCAGGTCCGGTTGGTGGTCGCCGACCGGGCCTACTTCGTGTTCCTGGCGCTGTTGCCGTTCATCCTCGGCGCATTGTCCCTGACCGTGCCCGGCTCGAACGGGTTCCGCGTGGTCGGCGAGCACGGCGGCACACCGGACGAATCCGCGCAGATCCTGAACCTGCTGCTGCTGGCCGCCGCCTTCATGGGCACGGCATTGACGATCCGCGACCTGGTGGGTGAGCGCGCGATCTTCCAACGCGAACAAGCAGTGGGGTTGTCGACGACGGCGTACCTGCTGGCCAAGACGGCCGTGTTCTGCGCTTTCGGCGTCCTGCAAGCAGCGATCGCCACTGCCATTGTCATCACGGGTAAAGGCGCACCGACCCGCGGCGGGTTGGTGCTGGGTCATGGGAATCTGGCCGCCGCCGTCGAATTGTTCCTCACCGTCGCCGCCACCTGCGTGGCTTCGGCGCTGCTGGGCCTGGCGATCTCAGCACTGGTCCGTTCCACCGAGCAGATCATGCCGTTGTTCGTGGTGTCGATCATGGCCCAGCTCGTGCTGTGCGGTGGAATGGTCCCGGTGACGAATCGGATTGTGCTGGAACAGGTCTCCACGGTGGTGCCGGCGCGTTGGGGATACGCCGCGGCCGCGTCGACGGTGGATGTTCGGTCTCTGGTGCCCGGTTCGCTGCTACCCCAGGACAGGTTCTGGCAGCACACGTCCAAGATCTGGTTGCTGGACATGGGCATGCTGGCCGCGTTGTCGCTGTTCTATGCCTGCTTCGTGCGCTGGAAACTGCGCCTTCGTAGGTGAAGGGTCGGTAGGGTTGCACCATCCATCCACCGAAGCACGAGACATTCGACCTGGCCGCCCGCACCAACACCGATCCGAAGGGCATCGTGCGGGAGGTCGACGAGTACGCCGTGCACCCGTGGGGGCTCTACCTGGCCCGCCCCACGCCGGGCCGCGCCCAGTTCCACTACCTGGAGTCCTGGCTGCTGCCGTCACTGGGATTGCGCGCCACAGTGTTTCACTTCAACCCAGGTCATGAACGCGATCACGACTTCTACCTCGACATCGGCGAATACACGCCCGGTGAGCGGGTATGGCGTTCGGAAGACCACTACCTCGATATCGAGGTTCGCACGGCCAGCGGCGTGGAATTGGCGGACATCGACGAGCTTTTGGACGCCGTGCGCCAAGGCCTGCTGAGCCCGGACGTCGCTGAACTGGCGATCCGGCGCGCGGTCACAGCCATTGAAGGTTTGGCGTGCCACGGATATGACCTGGCGGATTGGCTGGCCGGCGAAGGCATGACGCTCAGGTGGAGCCGGGTTTAGCGCGAAAGCCAGACACTTTCAACGATTCTCAGATCTGGCTCGGGTGTAGTCGAGTCCACAGTTTTCCGGGCCGATGAGCCGGGTACCCAAAAGGCATGTCTTTGAGCAACTATGGGCCAGGTGGCCGGCATCGACGACAGCGCCGCGCTCCAGTTGACCGGCCGTGCTTCGTCGTTCAGCATCAGCTGGCTCGCAGCGATCACTATGACTTTCGCCTCGAGATCGACGGCGTGTTGGTGTCGTGGACGATACGCCGGGGTCCGTCCACAAATCCCGTGGATCAGCGGATGGCCCGGCGCACCGAAGACCATCCACTCGAGTATGCGACGGTCGAGGGCGTCATCCCCGAGGGCCGGCACGGATCCGACGGTGTGGTCGTCTTCGACCACGGCACGTACGCCAACGGAACTCATCACGACATGGCTAAAGGCCTTGCATGCGGCCATGTTTCGTTCCATCTGTGCGGCGATAAGCTGCGCGGCCGTTACGCCATGACACGGATCCGGGAGGGTGAGGACGAAACATGGCTGCTGGTCAAACGCCGTGATGAAAATGCTCATGTCCTGTCATGACAGGTGCCGGCGCACCAGTGTGCGCCACCGCCACTGGCGGTAGTGGTAGATCCCGTTCGCCACTGCAGCGACGAGGCCGGTGAGAACTCCGGCGTCGATGTCGACGGTGTCGCTGTAACGGCATGAATTCCCTTGCAGCGGTTCGACGTGCAGGGTGTGGTTCCAGGTTTTGAGCAGGCCGCCGTGTTCGTGGGTGCGGATGGTACCGGTATCTTCATCGACTCCGACGACCTCGATGGTGTGCCGGTAGGCCGGGATCACATGGAACGCCATCAGCCACCCGGTACCACGCTCGCCCTCGTGCAGCCATTCGGTGCGCCCGGCCAGCGAGGGGAATCCGAACAGGCCCTTGCAGACGTAGAGGAAGGTGGCCGGTGAGAGCATTGCCGACCACACGCGGTCGGCGCTGGTGGGAAGCACGGTTTCGACGTGAACGGTGCGCACGGCTCGATCATCACTCTTCATCGAAGGTCCAGGAGCGCGTCCAGATCGGCGATCGCGCGCAGTGTGTCGTTGAGATGTGTGCACGTGCTGGTGCCGACGAATTCACCGCGGACGCGGTCGCGTAACTCGGCGAGTGTCATGCCTCGGGCCCGCGCCGCACTTCCGATGGCGCCGGGGCATTCCTGCCACGGCAGCACCCGCACCTCGGCGGTCACCGATGTGATGGTCCGCGTCGAGGTGTCGACCATGCCGGCGACGGTGTACTCGTGCACGATCGTCTCCACCAGGTCGTCATCCATGTGGGAGTCGCGGAAGTGGGCCTCGAACTCCACCGTTTCCTCCGGACGGGCGTCCCCGGGCCACATATCGAGCCGACGGAACCTGCGCATCCCCCGCGCTCGGAGCGGCTCGACCTCATGTAGTCCGTCCAGCGCCGGCGCCTCCGGGCCGCGACCCGTCGGGATGACATCGTGTTGGCGGGCGTACCCGATCAACGACGCCTGCGGCGCGAAACCCGCGCAGATCCCGGCCATCCGGTCGGCGACGCCGGGGGGCATCTTCTGCTCGAGGCCCAGGACGATCGCCGTGTGCTGCGTGGCGTACCCCGACACCAGGGCCGCACCGACCCAGTCGTCGAGCAGGAGATGAAGCAGGCTGGCGCGATGCACTTCCCCGGGGAGCAGCGCGGCGACCTGCGACCGGAAACCCGGGCCGACGCGACGGCCTCGTAGCTCATCCAGACCGCTGACCTGCGGCCTCGACGAGATCCCGTCGATGACGAAATCGACGAGGTGCGCACTGACTCGGACCTCCCCCACCACGTCGCCTCCATGCGGTCCGCCCCGGCGGCTACCGTGTCGCGCGCCCGGAGGTCGACTTGCACCTCAACCGGACCGGACCCTCGCGCGTCGTCCGGGTGGGTGTCGATGGTGCTGGTGCGTCGTCGCCGACCCGCCACCAGCGGCGGAGCTCGGTGAGTGACGGGCCGTCGCGGTCCGAGGATGTCCGTTACGAACGGCATGCAACGACGGTACCGGGGTCCCGATGACCTCGACAAAGCCCCGTCGAAGCTAGGGCTTCCAGCCGGTGGCGTCGGCCCACTCCCACGCCCGCCGGTAGGCGTCGAGGAACCACGGTTCCTTGGCGGTGACATATCGAACGATGTCACCGCGCCGCCCGCATCGGCTGAGCGCTTGACGGCCAAATAGTCTTCGCGCACACCGGGATTGGCTTTCAACCAGTCGACGAACAACAGCGCGAACTGTTGATTGGGCCAACCGGCCACCCGGATGTGCACGTTGGTCGGCCGGCCGGGGTCGGCTGACGCGTGAATGCGTTTGCGCCACCAGCCGCGGGTCGTCGCTGTGGTCGACGCCGGACACGGTGCTGCGGGCATCGCTCTTGGCGGCGTCCTGGGTGATGTGCTCGAGGCGCGGGTAGCCGGCGGACAGCATGGGTTCGACGAGTTCGTCGGCCACGTCCAATGATTCGACGGTGACCTGGATGTCGATGACGTCCTTGGCGTCCATGTCGGGCACCGCGGTCGACCCGATGTGGTCGACGCGCAGGGCCCGATGGCCACATGCGGTCTTCAGCCGGTTGACGATGCGGCGGGCCTGGTCCGGCCAGGTCGGATCCGCCGGGCTCAGGTGTGCCGGGGTGCGCGGGTGCTGACGCTGAGTCAGGTTGTGCGCGAACGGCAGGATGCGGTTGTGCCATACGTCGCGGGCATGGAGGACGAGGTCTTCCTGGCTGCCCGAGTTGTCCAGCCAGATGTCGGCAACGGCGCGACGCTGTTCGTCGGTGGCTTGGGCGGCGATCCGCGCACGGGCGTCGTCCTCGGCCATGCCGCGTTGTTCTACCAGGCGTCGCACCCGCAGTTCGACGTCGGCGTGCACGATGACGACCAACGGGAATAGCGGCGCCATGCCTGACTCGACGAGCAGCGGAATATCCTCCACCACAACAGCATCCTGAGAGACCGCGTCGATGATCTCCGCGCGGCGCTTGGCGACCAGCGGATGCACGATGCCGTTGAGCTTCTTTCGCTCTTCCTCATCGGCAAAAGCCTTGGCCGCCAAGGCCGGCCGATCCAGGGCACCGTCGGGACGGAGAATGTCTTCACCGAAGGCGTCTACCAGCGACGCCAGCCCTTCGGTCCCTGGCTCAACCACCTCACGGGCAATGACATCCCCGTCCACGATGATTCCACCGCATTGCGAGAACGTCGTGGACAGCGCCGACTTTCCGGCACCGATGCCACCGGTCAGCCCGATGCGCAGCATCCGCGCTGATTAAGCGCTGCCGGCGAGCTTTTCCCGCAGAGCCGCCAGTTGGGCGTCGCTGGCCAGCGACCCACCCGCAGACTTCTCCGAGGAACTGCTGCTGGATGACGACTGACCGCCGCCACCGTGGTCCGCCGCCTCCGCCGCCGCGAACTTCTCCATCTGCGTGGTGTGCATCTTGTGCCGGCGCTCGGCCTCGCCGTAGCGGGCCTCCCACTCGTTGCGCTGGGAGTCGAAACCTTCCATCCATTCGTTGGTTTCGGCGTCGAAGCCCTCGGGGAAGATGTAGTTGCCCTGCTCGTCGTAGCTGTCGGCCATGCCGTACTTGGCTGGGTCGAACTCGTCGGTGTAGTCCTCGTTGGCCTGCTTGAGCGACAACGAGATCCGGCGACGCTCCAGGTCGATGTCGATGACCTTGACCATCGCGTCGTCGCCGACGGCAACCACCTGGTCGGGCACCTCGACGTGGCGCTCAGCCAGCTCGGAGATGTGCACCAGGCCCTCGATACCCTCCTCGACGCGGACGAACGCACCGAAGGGCACCAGCTTGGTGACCTTGCCCGGCACGATCTGCCCGATCGCGTGGGTGCGGGCGAAGTGCCGCCACGGGTCTTCCTGAGTTGCCTTGAGCGACAACGAAACCCGCTCGCGGTCCATGTCGACGTCGAGCACCTCGACGGTGACCTCGTCGCCCACCGTGACCACCTCGGACGGGTGGTCGATGTGCTTCCAGGACAGCTCGGAGACGTGCACCAGACCGTCCACCCCGCCCAGGTCGACGAACGCGCCGAAGTTGACGATGGAGGAGACGACACCCTTGCGGATGGTGCCCTTTTGCAGCTGGTTCAAGAATTCGCTACGAACTTCCGATTGCGTCTGTTCCAGCCAGGCGCGCCGCGACAGCACCACGTTGTTGCGGTTCTTGTCCAGCTCGATGATCTTGGCTTCGATCTCCTTGCCGATGTACGGCTGCAGATCGCGGACGCGGCGCATCTCGACCAGCGAGGCGGGCAGGAAGCCGCGCAGCCCGATGTCGAGGATCAGGCCGCCCTTGACCACCTCGATGACGGTGCCCTTGACGGCCTCGTCCTTCTCCTTGAGCTCTTCGATCGTGCCCCAGGCGCGCTCGTACTGCGCACGCTTCTTGGACAGGATCAGCCGGCCCTCTTTGTCCTCCTTGGTGAGAACCAGGGCCTCGACCTCGTCGCCGACGGAAACGACCTCGTTGGGGTCGACATCGTGCTTGATGGAGAGTTCGCGGGCGGGGATGACCCCTTCGGTCTTGTAGCCGATGTCGAGGAGCACCTCGTCCCGGTCCACTTTGACGATGGTCCCTTCGACGATGTCGCCATCGTTGAAGTACTTGATCGTTTTGTCTATTGCTGCGAGAAAGTCCTCGCTGGTGCCAATGTCGTTGACGGCTACTTGCGGCGAGGTGACGGTGGGACTCGGCATATTGTTGGGTTGCTCCGGACAGGGTTCATCGTAGGGACATTGGAATTACCCGTTGAGGCTACTCGACGGGGCACAAGCTGGACAAACTCGCCCCCCACCCGTGCGGCTACCGTCGGCGCCCCACGGAATCCGACACCAGTCCGCCCGGCATCAGCCACTGCTCCGGCGCGCGCTCGATGAACTGCGCCATCGCGTCGGCGATGCGCTGCGAGGTGACCTGCACGGCTTCTCTGACGTCCTGATCCGCTGCGCCGAGCGGGTTACCGGCCGAGATCGGCTGGCCGAAGACGGGCTCACGCTGGTGTTTGCGCTGGAAGACCGCGCCGGGGACGATCAGAGCGCCGGTACGCAGGGCGAGCAGCGCCGGTCCGGGACCAACCGGGCGCTTGATACCCGCGAGGTCGACCTGGACACCCGCGCTTACCCCTCCTTCGGCGCCTTCGCGGGCGCGGAAATAGTCGCCCGCAACCGCGACGATCCGGCCGCGCCGGACGGCGTCCGACATTGCCGCGGTGATACTGGCGCCACCGGTGCGCTCGACGGTGATGAGTTCCAGCTGGGCCTTCTGTGCGCCACGGGCTATCACCCATTGCATCAGGGCACGCTGACGGTTGGCGACCACGGTGGTCGGCAACCCGTTGAGCGCCAGCACAATCGGCAGGGCAGCATACGAACCCAGGTGGGGGAAGGCGACGATGGCGCCCACACCGGCCGGCGCGGCCGGCCTCGAGTGCCGCATGCAGCGGTGAGGGGTCCTCGATCCGGAAGCGCCGCCGCGCGGCGCGATGGGTTGCGGCGAGAAACCAGATGGCGTCGTTGGCATTACGGACCAGCGCCCGGTACATCGCCTGCACGGGCCGCCACTTGCGCGAAGAGAACTGAGCCGTCGGGTCCACGTTGTCGCGGAAGTCCTGCAACACGTTCAAATGCTGAGCACGGCCGCGCCAGTACACGAGCCGGGCCAGCACAGCCAAGAACGCGTCGGCGATTGGCGCCGGCAGCATTCCGAACAGCTTGGAGAAGACCATCAGCGGGTAACGCACGAGCGGCTTGCGCTCGGCCAGGTCCGACATCTGAGCAGTCTACGGTCGGTCCGGCCCTTTAATGCGCCTCTTAGGCTTTGTGGGCTCGCTTAGTGGGCTGCAGAGTCCCAGCTGCGGCCGTAACCCACCGACACCTCGAGCGGCACATCCAGCGGGTAGGCCCCGCCCATCTTGTCCCGCACCAGCGCCTCCAGCCGGTCGCGTTCGCCGGGCGCGACCTCGAACAGCAATTCATCGTGGACCTGCAGCAACATCCGCGACGCCAGCCCGCCGGCTTTGATCGCCGTGTCCACCTCGATCATCGCCACCTTGATGATGTCGGCGGCGCTGCCCTGGATCGGCGCGTTGAGCGCCGCCCGCTCGGCGGCCTCCCGCACCTGGCGGTTGCTGCTGTCCAACTCGGGCAGATAGCGCCGCCGGCCCAGCACCGTGGAGGTGTATCCGTCCTTGCGGGCCTGCTCGACGACGGCCATCAGATAGTCGCGCACCCCGCCGAACCGCGCGAAGTACTGGTCCATCTGCTCTTTGGCCTCCTCGGTGGAGATCTTGAGCTGGGCGGACAACCCATAGGCACTCAGGCCGTAGGCCAGGCCGTAGGACATCGCCTTCACCCGGCGCCGGAGTTCGCCGGTGACCTCGTCGATCGGCACGCCGAAGGCCCGTGAGGCAACGAACGAGTGCAGATCCTCGCCGGTGTTGAAGGCCTCGATCAGACCCTCGTCGCGGGACAGATGCGCCATGATCCGCATCTCGATCTGGCTGTAGTCGGCGGTCATCAGCTCGGCGTACTCGCCCTTACCCACGACGAACGCGTCGCGGATCTGCCGGCCGGCGTCGGTGCGGATCGGGATGTTCTGCAGGTTGGGTTCGGTGGAGGAAAGCCGGCCGGTCGCCGCGATCGTCTGGTTGAACGTGGTGTGAATGCGCCCGTCTGCGGCCACCGAATTCAGCAGCCCGTCGACGGTGACCTTGAGCCGCGTGACGTCGCGGTGGGTCAGCATGTGCTGCAGGAACGGGTGGCCGGTCTTGTCGAACAGCGACTGCAGAGCGTCCGCATCCGTGGTGTAGCCGGTCTTGGTGCGCTTGGTCTTGGGCATGCCGAGCTCGTCGAACAGCACCACCTGCAGCTGTTTGGGCGAGCCGAGGTTGATCTGCTTGCCGATGACGGCGTAGGCGGCCTCGGCAGCGTCGCGAATCTGGTCGGCGAACTGGCTTTGCAGCTCGCCGAGCATGCCCAGGTCGACGGCGATGCCGACGTTTTCCATGCCGGCCAGCACCCGCTGCACCGGCAGCTCCATCTCGCCCAACAGTGCCGTGGAGTCGATGCGGGCCAGTTCGGCGTCCAGCGCGTCGGCCAGGTCGATGACGGCCCGGGCCCGCAGGATCGCGGTCTGCACGCCCTGCTCGTCCGTGCCCTCATTGTCATCGAGCAACGAAAGTTGTTGCTGTTCAGTGGTTTCCGCGCGCAACTCACGGCGCAGGTAGCGCAGCGAGAGGTCGTCGAGGGTGAAACTGCGCTGTCCCGGCCGCACCAGGTAGGCGGCCAGTGCGGTGTCGGAGGTGACCCCGGCCAGCGACCACCCGCGACCGCGCAGGTCGTGGATCGCCAACTTGGCCTCGTGCAGCGCCTTGGGCTTGTCGGGATCGGCCAGCCAGGCTGCCAGCGCGGCATCATCCTCGGGCGTCAGGGTGGCGGTGTCGATGTAGGCGCCTTCCCCGTCGGCGGCGGCAATGGCCAACGCCGTGGCGTCGCCGCCGTGCGGCAGGTGGGTGCCTACCACCGCCAGGCCGGACCGGCGCCCGTCGCCGGCGTGTTCGGCCAGCCACTGGGCGACGGTGCCGGGATGCAGCGCGCCGCCACGCACGTCGAAGCCCTCATCGACTTCGGGTTCGACGGCGGCCAGCGTGTCGAACAACCGGTCACGCAGCACGCGGAACTCGAGGTCGTCGAACAGGCGGTGAATGTGGTCGCGGTCCCAGGGCTGCAGCCGTAGCGTGTCCGGGGTCTGCGGCAGCGGCACGTCTTTGACCAGCTCGGTGAGTTCCCGGTTCAGCACCACGTTCGCCACATGCGCCCGCAACGCGTCACCGACCTTGCCGCGCACCGACTCGACGTTGTCGACCAGGGATTGCAATGAGCCGTACTCGATGATCCACTTCGAGGCGGTCTTCTCCCCCACCCCGGGAATGCCGGGCAGGTTGTCGCTGGGGTCGCCGCGCAGGGCGGCGAAGTCCGGGTACTGCTGAGGGGTCAACCCGTATTTCTCGACGACGGCGTCCGGGGTGAAGCGGGTGAGTTCGCTGACGCCCTTGCGCGGGTAGAGCACCGTGACGTCGTCGCTGACCAACTGCAGCGAGTCACGATCACCGGTGACCACCAGCACCCGGTAGCCCTCGTTCTCGGCCTGCGTGGCCAGCGTGGCGATGATGTCGTCGGCTTCGAATCCCGCCTCGGCCAGGACGGTGATACCCAGGGCGCCGAGCACCTCTTTGGTGATGTCGATCTGGCCGTGGAACTCATCGGGCGTCGAGGACCGGTTCGCTTTGTACTCGGGGTAACGCTCCGAGCGGAAGGTCTGCCGCGACACGTCGAACGCCGCGGCGATGTGCGTCGGAGCTTCGTCGCGCAGCAGGTTGATCAGCATGGCGGTGAAGCCGTAGACCGCGTTGGTGGTCAGCCCGCCGCGGGTCTTGAAGTTTTCCGCCGGCAGCGCGTAGAACGCCCGGAACGCCAGCGAATTGCCGTCCAGCAGCATCAGCGTGGGCTTGTCGTCGGCGGTGTCTGAGGGATTCGCCGTGCCGGCGGCGGTCCTTGCTGGGCTCACGGGCCTACTCTAGGCACCGCCGCTGACATCACAGCAGCCGCCGCACGACGGCCACGTCGTACTCGCAGACCCGCCCGGAAACTATCGCGTCTTGTTGCTCGTCGCCGGGTCCGCTCCCGCGGAACGCGTCGACCGCCACCTGCGACTCCCACCGTTCGAAGATGTCGACGCGCGCCGGGTCGAGCGGATCCGCGGTGATCGCGAAGTCGAGGCAGCCCGGTGTGCGCCGGGCCTGCCGGATCACCTCCGCACAAGTGGCCAGGTAGCCGTGCCGCCGCTGTGGGTCGACGACGATGAAGCCCGCGACGATCACCATGAAAGCCCCCTTCGCAATGAACTGTTGCTGCCGACGGTTATGACCGGCGACGCCCGCCGATCTCATCGGTGATCCCCGGCTCCGGGCCGCGAACTGGAACACGTTTCAGTTTCCCCGCCGTCGTTGAGTAATCTGACCTGGTGCCAGAGGTCACCAGCCAAGAACCGGCGATCGACGGGTGGTTCGCCACCGACGACGCCGGCAATCCCCATCTGATCGGCAGCAAGTGCCCCGCGTGCGGCACCTATGTCTTCCCTCCGCGCGAGAACAATTGCCCGAACCCGGGCTGCGACAGCGACTCATTGGAGTCCGTCGCCTTGTCGCGCCGCGGAAAGCTGTGGAGCTACACCGAGAACCGTTACCCACCACCGGCGCCTTATCCCGCCGCGGATCCCTTCGAGCCCTTCGCCATCGCCGCCGTCGAGCTGGCCGACGAGGGAATCATCGTGCTGGGCAAGGTGGTTGAGGGCACACTCGCGGCCGACCTGAAGGTCGGCATGGAGATGGAGTTGGCCACCATGAGCTTGTTCACCGACAACGACGGCGTCGAACGCATCGTGCACGCGTGGAAGGTCGCTTCATGAGTGCTCCCGAACCGCTGTACATCCTCGGCGCGGGCATGCACCCCTGGGGCAAGTGGGGACGCGACTTCACCGAGTACGGCGTGGTCGCCGCCCGCGCGGCGCTGGCCGAGGCCGGACTGGACTGGCGGCAGATCCAGCTGGTCGCCGGGGCGGACACCATCCGCAACGGCTATCCGGGCTTCATCGCCGGGTCGACGTTCGCGCAGAAACTCGGCTGGAACGGGGTGCCGGTCAGTTCCAGCTACGCCGCGTGTGCCAGCGGTTCGCAGGCGCTGCAGAGCGCCCGCGCGCATATCCTGGCCGGCTTCTGCGACGTCGCGCTGGTCATCGGTGCGGACACCACCCCCAAGGGCGCCTTCGCCCCGGTGGGCGGGGAACGCAAGAACGACCCGGACTGGCAGCGCTTCCACCTGATCGGCGCGATGAACCCGGTGTACTTCGCGTTGCTCGCGCGCCGCCGCATGGACCTGTACGGGGCAACCTCCGAGGACTTCGCACAGGTGAAGGTCAAGAACTCTCAGCACGGCCTGCAGAACCCAAATGCCCGTTACCGCAAGGAATCCTCGGTTGAGGACGTGCTGGCCAGTCCGGTGGTCTCCGACCCGTTGCGCCAACTCGACATCTGCGCCACCTCCGACGGCGCGGCCGCGCTGATCGTGGCCAGCGCGGAGTTCGCCCGCAAGCACCTGGGTTCACTGGACGGTGTGCCGTCGGTCCGCGCGGTGAGCACGGTGACCCCGCAGTACCCCCAGCACCTTCCCGAATTACCGGACATCGCAACAGATTCCACCGCGGTTGTGCCCGCACCCGAGCGGGTGTTCAAGGACCAGATCCTCGACGCCGCCTACGCCGAGGCCGGTATCGGTCCGCAGGACGTGAGCCTGGCCGAGGTCTACGACCTGTCCACCGCGCTGGAACTCGACTGGTACGAGCATTTGGGGCTGTGCGCCAAGGGCGAGGCCGAGGCGCTGCTGCGCAGCGGCGCCACCACCATCGGAGGCAAGGTACCGGTCAACCCGTCGGGCGGACTGGCGTGCTTCGGCGAGGCCATCCCCGCCCAGGCGATCGCCCAGGTCTGCGAGCTGACCTGGCAGTTGCGCGGTCAGGCGACGGGCCGGCAGGTGGAGAACGCGAAGGTCGGCGTCACCGCGAACCAGGGCCTGTTCGGCCACGGCTCATCGGTGATCGTCGCCCGCTGACAACGGGCGCCAGGCGCTGCGGGGCGGCGCGAGCGTCCGCAAAATGCCACCGCCAACGGCGTGTCGCGGTACAAACGCGGGCGCTCGCGGCGGCGGGCGTTTACTCCTCGGGGGTGTCGAGGGTTTCCAGCACGACCTCGGCGACCCGCTTCATCGAGGTCCGCCGGTCCATGGCGGCGCGCTGAATCCACTTGAAGGCTTCCGGCTCGGTCATGCCCTGCTTGACCTGCAGCAGGCCCTTCGCGCGCTCGACCAGTTTGCGGGTCTCCAGCCGGTCCGAAAGCGTCTCGACTTCCCGCTCCAGCGCGCTGAGCTCACTGAACCGGCTGACCGCCAACTCGATGGCGGGAATGAGGTCGCTGGCCGTGAACGGCTTGACCAGGTACGCCATCGCCCCGGCGTCGCGGGCACGTTCGACGAGATCGCGCTGGCTGAACGCGGTCAGCACCACGATCGGCGCGATGCGCTTACTGGCGATCTCGGCCGCGGCGTCGATGCCGTCACGGCGCGGCATCTTGACGTCCATGATGACCAGGTCGGGCTTGTGCTGCTCGGCCAGCTCGACAGCTTCCTGACCATCGCCGGCCTCGCCGACGATGTCGTACCCCTCCTCTCGCAGCATCTCAGCCAGGTCCATACGGATGAGCGCTTCGTCTTCGGCGATCAAAACCCGGCGCGGCGGCGGAGCGGCGTCGGCGTCGGTGGTGGGGCCGGTCATGACGGACATTGTGTCGTGAGGCTCTGCAAGGGAACTCGGGGGGTCCTCTAAGGTAGGAGACCGGACCAGCCCTCGTATCCCAACTGGCAGAGGAAACGGATTCAAAACCCGTCCAGTGTGAGTTCGAATCTCACCGAGGGCACCAGGAAAAGAAACAGAGTATGCGCTGGTCAGAGGCTTTTCTGGACCGTGCCCAGAGGGTCCGTGGCCTCCCCTAACCACATTTTGGCCACACTCTGCGCCACAGAGTCCAAATCCGACTCGAACATCGGCATAGACATCCAGTGTCATGGCCGCACTGGCATGGCCCAGCATTCGTTGCACCGCCTTGGGATTGGCCCCCGCGCTGATCGCCAGAGAGGCTGCCGTGTGGCGCAGGTCGTGGGCAGTGATCCTCGGAAAAGTCGGATCGGCCTTCTGGCAGCGCCCCACCGCCCCGGACAGCCATGATCTTCCCGATGCCGGTGGTGCCCAGGTAGCCGCCTGACGCCGAGGGCCACAGCAGCTCCTCACGGCCCTTGCCCTCACAGGTCTGTGCCAGCGCGTCGAGCACGAACTCGCGATGACGCTGGCAAGCAGGATGACCGCAATGTTGCGGCGGTAAGCCCGCTGATGTCGTCGACGTTTCTAGCGATACCGAAGTCGGCCAACCCTGCCCGTCTCGGTTCTCACGTATTGGCTCGAGGCGGGATCGGCAGCGGCACAGGGAACTACCACTGCCAGCAACACAAACATGGCTATCCCGAATGGGATAGTCACTGCCCTGCCTGCTTGCGACGAACCCAGTCGGTAGGCGTACCTCAGGCTATTCAAAGTCGCCATTGACCGGCCCTCTCTGTCTTTGGCTGCCAGCCGCCCAGATCAAGGGTGCTTCGAGCTTGCTTTAGCAATGTGGCTCCGCCCTGCCCGTCGCCCAGCAAAAGGGCCTTTGGACTCTCATGCGTATGCCCGAAGGTCCATAGGCTCGATGGAGGCCGTCAACACTCAGATCTCAACGGGAGGTAGGCGTCGTGCGATCATTCGTGTTGGCCATGTTGGTGGCCGTCATATGTCTTGCGCTGAGCACTTCCCAGCGAGCCCACGCAGTGCCCGGGCAAGGCTGCGGGGTGAATTTGGCGGCTCCAGAGATCCAAGCTGCCATCAATGCTGTGCCGCCAGTGCCAGAAGGTTGGCCATGGAGTCACGAACCGGGAAGCTTCGACCCGAGCAGTAACTACAACCCGTGCGTGACGCTGTCCGCGGTAATCATCACTGTGGAACGAGGGACTGGGAGTTCACCGGAGCAGGCGTTGCTCTTTCACAACGGCACTTACGTTGGTACCGGCACATCGAAGGCATACTCTTTCACGTCTGTAAATGCAGCTCAGACAACTGATGACACCGTTGCCCTGAACTACAAAGACGGCAGAAACGTCTGTACCGCGTGCCCTGGACCGGTCACCACCGTCAGGTATCAGTGGCAAGGCGACCATGTCGCGATGCTCGACCCTGCACCCGCTTGGTAACAGTGAATCTCAGCGTGAGCGAACCTCGGCGGCAGAAATGACGGCGCTGGCCGCGCAAATCAGGGCGTGCCAGGCTTGTGAGCGCACGAACATTCCGGGCGCAAGCCAAGCAACGCCAGGCCATGGTTCGATGCGATCGGCGGTGATGCTCGGGTGAGGGAGCAGCCGACGGACGCGCCCGGCACTGGCGTGGCATTGGAAGCGGCGCTGGCTCGATGGGGCCGCGCCGCTGTTGTGATCGTGCTTGCGATCGCTGCCTTGGACTGGGTGGGCTGGGCGACTGGTGTCGAGGAGTTGACGCGGGCCTGTCGGACCTGGCCGCAGATGACGCCGTGGACTGCTCTGTGGTTGGCCGCGCTGGCGGCGGCGATCCTGGTGCAATCGGGGCAGCCGTCGCGTGGTCGTGTATGGGTCGGGCGTGGCGTGGCCGCGGTGGTGGGTGTCCTTGCCGTCGTTGTCCTCGCGGAGTATGCGACCGCTCGGTCGTTGGGCCTGGACCAGGTGTGGTTCGGGGAGGCAGTGCGCAGGCTGCAGTCGTCCTGGCCTGGGCGTCCGAGCCCGCAGACGGCGGCGTCGGCCGTGCTCCTTGCTGCCGCCGTCGCGCTGAGCCGATTGGATCGCCGCTGGACCGGCGTGGTCTGGCCGGTGTGCGTTGTGGGTGGCGCGGCAATCTCGGTTGTCTCAGTCGTGGCCTACTTGTTCGATGCTATGGCGCTGCTGGAGGTGACGCCGTCAACCGGCATGGCGACCTCGACCGCCTTAGCTGTGCTGCTGCTCGTCGGGGCGACGTCGGTGGCACGCCCTGACCGGCCTCCGCTTGCCTGGCTGCTCGCCCGACCCGACCGGGGGGCACTCGTGCGACTGTACGGCCTCGCCGTCGGCTTTCTCATCCTCGTGGCGTTGTCGCGGCTGACGTTCCTGGCCGTGGGCCAGAGCGAGAATGCGGCCTTTGCCCTCTCGGTGATGGTGTGCACGGCCGTAGTGCTGTTGGTCGGGTTTCACTTGCGCCACCAAGAGCAGAGTCTGCTGATCGAGAAGGAGCAACTGAGCAGGGACCGCGCTGACGCTGAGATGCGCTACCGCATCCTCGCCGAAAACGCTGTCGACATCATCGTTCACCTTCGCGGCAGCCAGGCCGTGTGGGTCTCGCCGTCGGTGGAGGCCGCGTTGGGGGGGCCACCTCAGCTGTGGATCGGCTCAGGCTTCCGTCGCCGCATCCACCCCGACGACCTCGACATGCTCTCAATCGCGCTACAGAGGATCGCCACCGGCGAATCGGTCCTGCAACGCTTCCGGGTCCGGGCCGTCGACAGCGGTTACCACTGGGTCGATGGCCACGGAAAGCCCTTCATGGATCCTGAGGGCAATACTGATGGGCTGATCGCGGCCCTGCGTATCGTCGATGATCGGGTCGAGGCAGAGCAGCAACTCGAACGGTTGGCCCGGTTCGACCCTCTCACCGGGTTAGTCAATCGTGCCGAGGCGATTGGCCGCCTTGAGTCCGCGTTGGAGCACCCGCCAGCTTTTGGAACGCACGTCGGCATCCTGTTCTGCGACGTCGACCACTTCAAGAACATCAACGACACCTGGGGACACGGCATGGGCGACGCCGTGCTCACAACGTTGGCGGCCCGAATCCGCGGATCTGTCCGTCAAGGAGACACGGTTGGCCGGACCGGAGGTGACGAGATACTCGTCGTGCTGCCCGGTGTCCGCAGCATCTACGATGTCGCCCACATCGGCGAGAAGATTCGCTGTCACGCCGCCGAACCGATCCACGAATCCGGGAACACGATCCACGCGACCTTGAGCATCGGTGCCACTATTGCCGTTTCCGGCGAGCCCGTTTCCTCGATCACGGCCCGGGCCGACGCGGCGATGTACCAGGCCAAGTTAGGCGACGGGAACACCGTCATCCGGGTGGAACCAACCCGGCGATCACGACCTATTATTCGGTAATCCGATTTTCCCTGGCTGTCGTTCGACACGACGAAATGAATCTCCATAGCCCCAGGGGCGGCAGTGGAACCCGGCGATGACCGCGCTCGCTGATACGGAAATGCCCCCAGCGAGGCTGCACATGCACACGCCAGGCCGACTCGTAGGACCGGTATCCAGACGGTTTCAAGTGACTCTTTTGCCGCGCCAGCCATCCTGGGTCCAGCTCCCCGATGGTGACCTGCCCTGCGCTGTGGCTGACGTACTCCCCTTTGGCCTTGAAGACCTCCACGGCGTTGGCGAACGCCTTTGCCTCCCGCTTGGTCTTGAATCCTCTTTTGGGGTCTGAGCCATGCTCACCGGGGTAGCGGTCGGAACCCCATCGGCTCACGCCTGCTGCAACCCTAGCGAGCCTCCGTCTCCTACTGACATCGCGTTCCTCAAAGACGCAAAGCACGATGGCGTCACCACCAGCGACGGCAACGATCAGATGATCATGGCCGATACGAAATGAAATTGAAGCGCAAGCACTATTCGCTCGGCGGCAGGACGGTCATCTCGGTCTGGAACCAGGGCAAGGGCAGGGACGCTTCGCAGCCGTGGACCGTATTTCACGACGGCATGGAATAGACACAGGCCGTTCGGGAGTTGCCTACGCCGTTTAGTGACCGGCCCGATATTCGCATCGGCGTACTCGATTTGGCATCCCTGTAGCTGCTAAAGGTCCGATGAGGAGCGGGCGAAGATGGCCTTACAACAACTGACGCTAACGCTGCCGGAGAGCCGTATGAGCCCCGCCCCCGTCGACCCTGCGGATGTAGGAGACTGCCGGTGACTTGCCGGTTGACCTGCGGTGGGTCTTAGTTATCTGTCACGACACCCGGTCACGGCCAGTGCGATGACTAGGCCGTCCGGGCGCACGCATGAGTGTCGCGTTTTCCCGCGAGGCTGATTGCCGTGTGACTATACTCACATTCGCCCTTTTTCATATGAGTTCGAGGGGAGATGGATATGTCGTTTCTGGTCGCGGCACCGGAGCTGGTACAGGCGGCAGCCCAAGATTTGGCAAGTATTCGTTCGTCGCTGGCCGAAGCCACTGTATCCGTTGCGGTTCCCACGACCGGGGTGGCGCCTGCAGCCGCGGACGAGATTTCAGCCGCCCTCGCGGCGATCTTCGGCAACTTCGGGCAGGAATTTCAAGCTCTCAGCGCCCAAGCTCAGGCGTTTCAGGGGCAGTTCGTCAACTTGATGAACGCGGGCGCGGGTGCATACATCAGCACCGAGGTCGCCAACGTCGGCCAGACACTACTCGGTGGCGGCGCTGGTGGCGTTGGTCCGTCAGCCGCCCCCGGGGACCCCAACCTGGGCATCGGCAACCAGGGCGGTGGCAATATAGGCAACGGCAACAACAGTGGCACCGGCGCCGGCAACATCGGTAACGGCAACACCGGCAGCGGCAACTTCGGCGGCGGCAACAACGGCACCTCCAACATCGGCAGCGGAAACAACGGCAAAAACAACTTCGGCTTCGGGAACCAGGGCAACGGAAACTACGGCTTAGGAAACACCGGCGGCAGCGGCACAGATCCGGGCCACAACATCGGCCTCGGCAACTCCGGCAACAACAACTTCGGCTTAGGAAACACCGGCAACGGGAACCAGGGCGGCGGAAACACCGGCAACAACAACATCGGTTTCGGCCTCCAAGGCAATAACCTGATCGGTGTCGGAGGCGCTGCCTACAACACCGCAACCGGTCAGTTCCAATTCACCGGCCTCAACGCCGGGACCGGCAACATCGGCTTCGGAAACTCCGGCACCGGCAATATCGGCTTCTTCAACTCAGGCGACGGCAACGTCGGCATCTTCAGCTCGGGCCACAATCTCGTTCCCGCCGATTTGGGCAAACTTCAGGGCATCGGCATCGGGAACTCCGGCTTCGGCAACATCGGCATCGGCAACAGTGGCGTAGGGGACTTCGGCATCGGGAACGTGGGCCAGCTGAACACCGGCATCGGAAACACGGGCTCGTTGAACACCGGCTTCGGGAACGCCGGCAGCTACAACACGGGCATGAATAACTCGGGCAGTGCCAACACATTCAGCGGGAACTCCGGCAGCGTGAATACCGGCCTCTGGAACTCGGGCAACTTCAACACAGGGAACGGGGCCAGCACCGACGTCGGCGGCGTCACTCAATCGGGTTTCAACAACACGGGCATCAATGTCTCCGGCTTCAACAACACGGCCACCGGCCCCGGTGCGGACATTATGTCGGGCTTCTTCAACACCGCCAGCGGCGGCTCTCTCATAAACGGCGAGATCTCTGGCTTTTTTAACACCGGCGTCACGGGCCCCATCCTTGGCTTCCCGAGCGGCGTCAGTGGTGTGAACTCCGGCCTGCTGAATTCGGGCTCCGGTCTAGCGGGCTTCTTCAGCCTCACTCAGCTGCTGAAGAACTTGGGCTGAACACCCGAATTGAATCCGATCCGCAAGGCCAATTCGATGCCGTCATGACTTTCAAACAAACGACTGGTTCAGCAAAGACGTGCTGGCTGTGTCGGTTTTCATAACCGCAGGCAAGAGTTGGTACCAGGTCCATGCAGCTCAGAGGGGTTTTCAGTGCCCTGACCAGCACTACCCCTAACAGTTCCAATCTCACCGAGGGCACCACCTCAGCAATGAACCCGTTGCCACCAAGTTCATGTCAGGCGCAAGCGCAGGAATACCGCCGCCGTCCGCCGCTGTTGCGACTCTGGACGGGACGACAACATCGCTCGTTCAGTGAGCTCAACAGTTAGGCTCTATTCGTGGCCGCTAAGAAGTGCGGTGCCCGATCAGCTGGCGAGGATGGCTCGCAACGCCGGCCAGACTGTGTCGCCGCCGTCCGCTCAACGGAGCGGGATCTTCGGCAGCACTATGCCGCCAGCGCCGCCCGCCGGGCGCGGATCCTCAACATCGCCGCCTGGATGTCTGTCGTGGTCAGCGCCAGCTTCATCGGTGTGCAATTTTTCATGGGCTCGTGGCTGTGGGAAGTCGTCTGGATCAACATCGCCGGCGCCCTGATCTTTGCGATCGTTCCGATGCTGCACCGTTTCGGCGAGCTGGTGGCGCCGCTGACGTTCATTCTGACGGCCTACATCACCGTGTTCGCGAGCTGCTGGGAGGTGGGCACCGGTTCGGGCGCTGAGCTCTTCTTCCTGGTCGGCGCCTGTCTGGTGGTGCTGGTGCTGGGCATCGAGCACATCGTCTTGGCGGGCTTCCTCGCGGCGGTCTCCGCGGCTCTGGTCATCAGCGCCGAGCTGGTGATTCCCCGCGACACCGGCCTGCAGCCGCCCTGGGCGCAGACGACGGGCTTCGTCATCACCACGCTGTCCGCGTGCGTGGTGGTGGTGGTGACGGTCTGGTTCGCGCTGCGCGACACCGCGCGCGCCGAAGCGGCCATGGAGGACCAGTACGAGCGCTCTGAGGCACTGCTGGCCAACATGTTGCCCGCCAGCATCGCCGACCGCCTCAAAGACCCGGAGCGACGCGTCATTGCCGACAAGTACGACGACGCCTCCGTGCTGTTCGCCGACATCGTCGGCTTCACCGAGCGCGCCAGCAGCACTCCGCCGGCCGATCTGGTCCGATTCCTGGACCGTCTGTACAGCGCCTTCGACGAACTGGTGGACAAGCACGGGCTGGAGAAGATCAAGGTCAGCGGCGACTCCTACATGGTGGTCAGCGGCGTTCCGCGGCCCCGGCCCGACCACGTCCACGCGCTGGCCGACTTCGCCCTGGACATGGCCGACGTCGCGGCCGCGCTCAAAGACCCGCACGGCCGTGCGGTTCCGCTGCGGGTCGGCTTGGCGACCGGCCCGGTAGTGGCTGGCGTCGTAGGGTCACGGCGCTTCTTCTACGACGTCTGGGGCGACGCGGTCAACGTGGCATCCCGGATGGAGTCCACCGACTCGGTCGGCCAGATTCAAGTGCCCGACGAGGTCTATGAGCGCCTCAAAGACGACTTTGTGCTGCGCGAACGCGGCCACATCCACGTCAAGGGCAAGGGCATCATGCGCACCTGGTACCTGGTCGGCCGCAAGATGCCCGAACAACCCAGCGACCTGCGGGCCGAAGACCCACGCGCCGCGGTCGTCTGAGGACAAAAGCCCCTACCCGGGAACCACCACATGCGCCACACTGATGGCCATGGAAAACAGTTCCGCAACGTTGCCTGCCCCGAGCTTGCTGCCACATCTCTGGAAGACCACGCTGATATCGGGCGTTTTATCACTGGCTCTCGGCGTGCTGATCGTGGCCTGGCCGGGTAAATCCGTTCTGGTCGCCGCCATCGCGTTCGGCGTCTATCTCCTCATCACCGGCGCTGCACAGGTGGCGTTCGCGTTTGCCTTGCAGGTGTCGGCGGGCAGCCGCATCCTGCTGTTCATCAGCGGTGCGGCGTCATTGATTCTGGCCGTACTGGCGTTCCGGCATTTCGGTAACGCGGTGCTGTTGCTGGCCATCTGGATCGGCGTCGGCTTCATCTTCCGTGGCGTCGCGACAACCGTTTCGGCCATCAGCGATCCGGCGCTACCCGGGCGCGACTGGCAAATTTTCATCGGCGTCATCAGTCTGCTCGCCGGGATTGTGGTGATGGCCTCCCCAGTTCGAGTCGATCATCATCCTGGCGCTGGTAGTCGGGATCTGGCTGCATCGTCATCGGCGTATTCGAGATCGTGTCCGCATTCGGTATCCGCAAGGCCTCACAAGGGCTCAGGTAACAAGCACCTCATTTCATTGACGCTAGCGATGGCCAACTACAACTACTACACTCTGTCGTAGCTGTTTGACTATCCCCGCAGCCCCGGGAGTTAACAGATGAATGTCGTCGACATATCGCGGTGGCAGTTCGGTATCACGACCGTCTACCACTTCATTTTCGTGCCGCTCACCATCGGCCTGGCGCCACTGCTGGCGATCATGCAGACGGCGTGGGTGGCCACCGGAAACGCCGCCTGGTACCGGCTGACGAAGTTCTTCGGCAAGCTGTTTCTGATCAACTTCGCGATCGGTGTGGCGACCGGGATCGTGCAGGAATTCCAGTTCGGAATGAACTGGAGCGAGTACTCGAAGTTTGTCGGCGACGTCTTCGGCGCGCCGCTGGCCATGGAAGGCCTCCTTGCCTTCTTCTTCGAATCAACGTTCCTGGGGCTGTGGATCTTCGGCTGGAGCCGGTTGCCACGCCTGGTGCACCTGGCCTGCATCTGGATCGTCGCAATCTCGGTGAACGTGTCCGCGTTCTTCATCATCTCGGCGAACTCGTTCATGCAGCACCCGGTGGGCGTGCACTACAACCCGGAAACCAAGCGCGCCGAGTTGAACGACATCCTGGCGCTGCTCACCAACAACACCGGGCTGACGGCGTTCAGTCACACCGTCACCGGCGCGCTGCTGACCGCCGGCACGTTCGTCGCCGCCGTCAGCGCGTGGTGGCTGGTCCGGTCGCAGACCACCACCGTCGACCCGGGGACCCGGGCGATGTTTCGACCCGCTACCGCGCTGGGCTGCTGGGTGGTGTTACTGGCCACCGTCGGCCTGTTCTTCACCGGCGACCACCAGGGCAAGCTGATGTTTCAGCAGCAGCCGATGAAGATGGCGTCCGCAGAATCGTTGTGCGACACCCAAACTGATCCGGACTTCTCCATCTTGACCGTCGGCCGGCAGAACAACTGCGACTCGCTGACCCGGGTCATCGAAGTGCCCTACGTGTTGCCGTTCCTCGCCGAAGGTAAGACCGACGGCGTCACGCTGCAGGGCGTGCGCGACATCCAGAAGAACTACGAACAGCGATTCGGGCCAAATGACTACCGGCCTAACCTGTTTGTCACCTACTGGTCGTTCCGCGCGATGATCGGGCTGTTGGCGATCCCGGTGTTGTTCGCCCTGCTTGCGCTGTGGCTCACCCGGGGCGGACGGATCCCCAACCAGCGCTGGTTCGCCCGGTTCGCGCTGCTCACCATCCCCACTCCGTTCCTGGCCAACATGTCCGGATGGGTGTTCACCGAAATGGGCCGTCAGCCATGGATTGTGGCGCCGAACCCCACCGGGGACCAGAACGTGCACCTGACCGTCGCAGCCGGCGTCTCGCACCACGCGCCCGGCATGGTCATCACCTCGCTGGTCACCTTCACGCTGGTCTACGCCGTCCTCGCGGTCATCTGGTTCTGGCTGCTCAAGCGCTACATCGCCGAAGGACCACAGGAACACGACGCCGAACCGGCCGCGCCGCCGCCGGAAGACCAGGACTCCGACCAAGAGCAAGTCAAAACCCTGTCCTTCGCCTACTAGCAGAGCCCGAAAGGAGCTGACAAGTGAACCTTCAACAGTTGTGGTTCGGCCTCATCGCGGCGCTTTTCCTGGGCTTCTTCGTCCTGGAGGGCTTCGACTTCGGTGTCGGGATGCTGATGGAGCCGTTTGCCCGGGTCAGTAAAGGCGACCGCGAAGCACATCGGCGCGCCGCGCTCAACACCATCGGCCCGGTGTGGGACGGCAACGAAGTCTGGCTGATCACCGGCGGCGCAGCGATGTTCGCGGCGTTCCCCGGTTGGTACGCCACGGTGTTCTCGACGCTGTACCTACCGCTGCTGGCGATTCTGTTCGGCATGATCCTGCGCGTCGTGTCCATCGAGTGGCGCGGCAAGGTCGACGACACAAAATGGCGGGGTTGGGCCGACTTCGGCATCGCGATCGGGTCGTGGCTGCCCGCGATCCTGTGGGGCACGGCGTTCGCGATCCTGGTGCGCGGCCTCCCGGTGGACGCCGACGGCCAGGTCAACCTGTCGATCGGCGATGTGCTCAACCCCTACACACTGCTGGGTGGCGTGGCCACCGCCGCACTGTTCCTGTTCTACGGTTCAGTGTTCGCGGCACTCAAGACCGCCGGCGACATCCGCGACGACGCCCACCGGTTCGCCCGGTGGTTCTCGCTGCCGGCCACAGCACTGGTTGCGGGATTTGGGGTTTGGACCCAATTGGCGTACGGCAAGGACTGGACCTGGGCGGTGCTGGGGGTGGCGGTGGTAGCCCAGCTGGCGGCGGTGCTGCTGGCCTGGCGGCGGGCCTCTGACGGGTGGGCGTTTGTCTGTGCCCTGCTGGTGGTGGCGAGCGTGGTGGTGTTGTTGTTCGGCTCACTGTTCCCCAACCTGGTGCCCTCGACGCTGAACAGTCAATGGAACCTCACGATTTACAACTCCTCGTCGACGCCCTACACGCTCAAGATCATGACGTGGGTCGCTGCGATCATGACGCCGTTGACGGTGATTTATCAGGGCTGGACGTATTGGGTTTTCCGGCAACGCATCTCGGCTGACGGCATACCGCCGTCGATCGGTTTGACCAGGCGCCCGTCCTGAGCGAGAAAGGCTCTCGGGCACCGCTGGACCCACGACTGTGGCGGGCATCAAGCGCGCTGCGTCGCTATCTGGTCGCCGAGGTGGCCTGCGGAGTGGTGATCACCGGCTCCGCCATCGGTTCGGCGGTTGTCCTGGCGAGCATCGTCGCGCGGGTGGCGACCGACCCCTCGGCACGCCACGTGCAGACCTGGCTCGAGCCACTGTCAATTCTGTTCGCGCTGTGGGCTTTCCGTACGATCACCCACTGGGTGCAGGCGCGGCTGGGGCAGCGGGGGGCCAGCGCGGTGATCGCCGACCTCAACGGTCAGGTGTTGTCCGCGGTAACCGCCCGTCAGCCCAGTGAGCTGGCGACCCAGCGCGACGACGCCGCGGTTGTGGTCACCCGCGGGCTGGACGGCCTGCGTCCCTACTTCACCGGGTATCTGCCCACCCTGCTGCTGGCCGCCGTTCTGACGCCGGCCACCGTGGCGGTGATCGCGTACTACGACCTGAAATCGACGGCGATCGTGGTGATCACGCTGCCACTCATACCGGTCTTCATGGTGCTCATCGGACTGGCCACGGCCGAACGATCGGCGGCCTCGCTGGCGGCCATGACCACGCTGCAATCCCGCCTGCTGGATCTGGTCGCCGGCATTCCCACCCTGCGTGCCCTGGGCCGCGCGTCCGGCCCCGAGCATCGCATCGCCGAACTCGGTGCAGCCCATCGCCGTTCGACGATGGCGACCTTGCGGATCGCGTTCCTATCGGCGCTGGTGCTCGAATTGCTGGCCACCCTGGGCGTGGCCCTGGTGGCGGTCGGCATCGGCCTGCGTCTGGTCTTCGGCGAGATGAGCCTGACCCTCGGCCTGACCGTGCTACTGCTGGCACCCGACGTGTACTGGCCGCTGCGACGCATCGGGGTGGAATACCATGCCGCCCAAGACGGCAGGGCCGCGGCCGACAAAGCCTTCGCCCTCATCGGCGAACCGGCTGCCGCACCGGGCCACCTGAAGGTCACCGCGCGCGGGGCGCAGATCCGCATCGAGAACCTCAGCGTCACCGGGCGGGACGGCTACTCGCCGCAGGACCTGACCACGGTCATCGAACCAGGCGAGGTGACCGTATTGACCGGACGCAACGGCGCGGGCAAGAGCACCACGCTGCAGGTGATCGCCGCCCTCACCGCACCGTCGACGGGTCGTGTCACCGTATCCGGCGTAGACATCGGCGAACTGGAGCCCGCGCAATGGTGGCGCCAAGTCTCCTGGCTGGCCCAACGCCCGGTGTTGATCCCCGGCACCGTCCGGGACAACCTGAAGCTGTTCGGCGTCCTCAAAGATCTTGACAGTGCTTGCGCCGCAGCTGGATTCGACACGGTGTTGGCTGAATTGCCGGCGGGGCTGGATACCGAACTGGGGCGCGGCGGCGTGGGGCTGTCGCTCGGACAGCGGCAACGGCTGGGCCTGGCGCGGGCTCTGGGGTCGTCGGCGCCGGTGTTGTTGCTGGACGAACCCACCGCGCACCTGGACACCGACACCGAGGAACGGGTACTGGCGGCCATCGTCGCGTGTGCGCGTGCCGGAAGGACGGTGGTGGTGGTCGGGCACCGCGAGCGGGTCGTCGCGATCGGTGACCGGGTCGTCGACGTGGTCGCCGGGAGTGAGGCGCGCTATGCGCAGGTCTGACCCCCTCCTGGAAACCCTGGATCTGTTGCGGCCCCGCCTCCCCCGCCTCGTTGCCGCCATCGCGCTGGGCGTGCTGGCGATGGGTAGCGCCCTCGCGCTCGCCGGAGTCTCGGCGTGGCTGATCACGCGCGCCTCGCAGATGCCGCCCGTGCTCGACCTGTCCGTCGCGGTGGTCGCCGTCCGCACGTTCGCGATTTCGCGTGGCGTGCTGCGCTACTGCGAGCGACTGGTCACCCACGACGCGGCACTGCGGGCCGCCGGCACGGCCCGCGCGCAGATTTATCATCGGTTGGCCACCGGGCCGGTCGCGGGCGCGGTGCGACTGCACAGCGGGGAGTTAGTGGCCCGGGTCGGCGCCGACGTCGACGCGCTGGCCGATGTGTTGGTGCGGGCGCTGGTGCCGATCGGTGTCGCGACGGCGCTGTCACTGGCGGCCGTCGTGGTCGTCGGAATCATCTCGTTACCGGCCGCGGTGGTGCTGGCGGTATGCCTGCTCCTGGCCGGCGTGGTGGCGCCCTGGCTGGCCGGACGAGCCGCTGCCACGCAGGAAGCTGTTGCCCGCCAGCATCATTCCGAGCGTGACACCGCCGCGATGCTGGCGCTGGAACATGCACCAGAACTCCGGGTCGCGGGTGCGTTGCCGGACGTCATCGCCGAATCCCAGCGACAGCAACGGGCCTGGGGTTCCTCGCTGGACGCCGCCGCCAGACCGGCCGCGTTCGCCGAGGCGGTACCGACCGCCGCAATCGGAGTCAGCGTGATCGGCGCGGTGGTGGCCGCACTGGGGATGGCACCCACCGCGGCGCCGACGACACTGGCCGTGCTGATGTTGTTGCCGCTTTCGGCTTTTGAAGCCACCGGCGTTCTGCCGGCGGCCGCGGGCCAGATGACCAGGTCGCGGATTGCGGCGCGTCGCCTCCTGGATTTGGCTCCGCCCGTCCCCGAAACCGGCACGCACATGGTCTCACCGTCGCGGCCGCTGGGGCGGTTATCCGCGCAGGTGGCCGCCGGCCACGCAGGCGCGCGCCCCAACCACGCCACCATCGACCTGCCACCTGGCGCGCGACTCGCCGTGACCGGCCCCAGCGGCTCCGGCAAGACGACGCTGCTGATGACCCTGGCCGGGCTGCTACCGCCGGTACAGGGACAGGTGACACTGGACGGAATCGACCTGCAACGTATCCGCGAAGACGAATTGCGGCGCGCAGTAAGCTTTTTCGCCGAAGACGCACATATCTTCGCCACCACGGTCCGGGACAATCTGTTGGTGGCCCGCGGTGACTGCGGCGATGACGAGTTGACCGCGGCCCTCGACGCGGTGGGCCTGGGCGGCTGGTTGTCGGGTCTACCCGAGGGTCTTTCGACCGTGTTGACCGCAGGCGCGCAGGCGGTTTCGGCCGGCCAGCGCAGACGGTTGCTGCTGGCCCGGGCAGTGCTCTCCCCCGCTTCGATCGTGCTGCTCGACGAACCCACCGAACACCTCGATGCGGCCGACGCCGACCGGATCCTGCATGAGTTGTTGGGCGGTGATACCGGACTGATGCCGGCCACTAGAACCGTCGTGGTGGCGACTCATCACCTGCCCGGTGACATCGATTGCGCTGTCACAGATGTCGCCGGCGCGGCATGAACTCCAGCGACAGCAACACGACGGCCAACGGCACTAGTTGAGTCAGCGAGACCAGGGCATACCGCCGGGTGTCCAGCGCGTGAAACTTGCGCAGGTACCGGGACAGCGACTCGAGGGCGATCAACGGGTCCAGCACATGGATCAGTACGTAGCAGCACCGCCGCAGCCAGCCGTGACGATCACCGTCGAAAAGCTCCGGGAACGCCGCAAACGCCAACGATACCCGTTGCGCTCCTTGCTCTTTAGCGGCCTCGATCATGTCGACGCTGAGCCGTTCGTCGATCCCGTTGGGCGCCCCACGACGCCGCCAGGGCACATCCAGGGTGACGTCGCTGCCGGCGCCGGCGGTCGCGTACCGATGAAATCCCTGCACGACTCCCTGCGCGTCCTTGGCGATGATCAGCTGCATCCCGGGATAGCGCCCCTCCAGCACGCCGTCGAGATTCATGCAGAATCCACGATCGGTATGGGCTCCTTTCGCGGAGGCCATCAACACCGCCGTCAGCTCCGCACGGCGCTGCGAATCGAGTTCCTGCTCGGCCACGATCTCGGTGGTGATGCCGGCATTGTGCGTGCGGTTCACTGCCTGACGCAGGTTGCGGAACTTGCGTCCGACGAGTTGGAAACCGGCGGTATCGACGACGACGTCGCAGCCAATCGGTATCGGGCGCAACGACTGTCCGACTATCGCCGGGCTCCACAAGCCGAGTCGACGTTCGCTGCAGCCCACGACCACCATCCGCCAGCCGTGGGAATGGCACACGTTGGCGAAATCGGCGACCAGCGCCGGGAATTGGGTTTCGTCGCCGATCGGATCCCCGCTCACCACCGCAAACCCATACCGGGTGCGGTACGCCAGCGCCGCGGTCGCGCAGTCGTTGAAGTGATAGCACTTGCCAGTCTGCATCGCGAAGGGGGCCAACGGATCCTGCCGGGTGGCGTTGATCAATGCCCACACCCGCGGCAGATCCTCGGGCCGGGCGTGCGCGGACATCGGCCACATCAGTGCCAGTCCTGAACCGGCGATCAACAGCTGGCCGAGCATGTTCAACGCCAGCACGTGAGCACCCAGACCGACGACCAGCAATGTGCCTGCAGCCAGAGCGTGCATCGCCGTCACCGGACGTCCGAGCAAGATGCCGCGCGCGATCAAGGCCACCGCCGCCAGAATGGTCAGCGACCATACCAGCCGCCCGCCATCCTGCCAGTCCGGTCGGCGGTGGTCGGCAGCGAACACCGCGATCAACCAGCAGGCCGCAACCACCACCCCCAGCGCGCCTACGCAGCGGGCCACAAGTGAATCGGCATGAACCACAACACGTTCGTGCCGCTGGATGCGTGGCACCAGAGCTATTGACGGTTGTTTCATTCGCACCTCCAGACTCGAGCTGCGTCTACCAAAAACGTTACGCCTCATCAGGGCCTCACCGGCATTACTATCGGAGCGTGCCAGTGAAATGTTTCACCGCAGGCGTGGTGGCGATCGCAGCGATCGGCGCCGCGGCCGCCGGACTGACCTGCAGCTGGCCAAACCGCCGCCCGATGCGGTGCAAGCCCTGTTGGGTGCCGGCGGCGGCCCGGCGGTCACGGCGCGTATCCGACGAGAAGGCGTCGTAGTCGCGCGTTCGCAGGCGGCGAGAGCGGCACGGGTTATCTGCTCGGTGCGGGGAAGTACTTCAACACGCCTTCCTGCACGACGGTGGCGATGACCTGCCCGGAGCGATCGAAGAAATGCCCGGTGCCCAGACCGCGCGAGTCGGCGGCGACCGGTGACGATGTCGAGTACAACACCCAGTCGTCGAAATCGACCTGCCGGTGGAACCACACCGAGTGATTGGCCGACGCCGCGAAGATGCGGTCATACCCCCACGACAGTCCGTGGGTGGTGATCACCGAGTCCAGCACGGTGGTGTCCGAGGAGTACAACATTGTCGCGGTGTGCAGCACCGGATCGTCGGGCATCGCACCCGATGCCTTGAGCCAAACCCGGTTGTAGGCAAGGCTTTCGCCCTTGTCCCGCATCACCCAGGCCGGGTCGTTGGTGTAGCGCCAGTCGACGGGCTGCAGCGCGTTGACGAAATGCGGGACGGTCTTCTCATAGCCGCGCAACAGCTCGGCGATCGTCGGCACCGATTCCGGCCCGGCTACTTGCGGTGGTTCGACGCTGTGCTCGAGGCCGCGACCACCGGACATGTAGGAAATCATCGCCGAACACAGCAACGTCCCGTCCTGCACCGCATCGACGCGCCGGTTGGCGAAGCGCCGCTCGTCGCGTAGCCGCACGACGTGGAATTCGATGTCTTTGGAGGTGTCGCCGCCGTTGATGAAATGCACCGACAGGGCGCTCGGCGGCAAGTTCCCGCGGATCAGCGTGCGGGTGCTCGCGACGAACGACTGCGCCACCAGCAGGCCACCGAACGTGCGCATCGGGTTCTTGCTGGGGTGGGATCCGATGAACCGGTCGTCGGCGACGCGGTTGAGATCCAGTACCGCCAGCAACTCGTCAAAGTCGGACACGCTGTTAGACGTCGTCCTCGCCAATGCGGTGCACGTGGATCAGATTGGTCGAGCCGACCGTGCCGGGAGGGGCACCCGCGACGATGACCACCAGGTCACCGCGCTTGTAGCGGCCGAGTTCGAGCAGCGACTTGTCCACCTCGCGGATCATGCCGTCGGTCGTCTTCATGTGCGGGACGATGAACGTCTCGGTGCCCCACGTCATGGCCAGCTGGCTGCGGACCTCGGGCAGATCGGTAAAGGCCAGCAGCGGCAGCGGGGTGTGTAGTCGGGCCAGTCGCCGCACGGTGTCACCGGACTGGGTGAACGCCACCAGAGCCTTGGCGTCCAGCCGCTCGCCGATGTCACGGGCGGCATAGGAGATCACGCCCCGCTTGGTCCGCGGCACATGCGTCAGCGGCGGCGCGGCCGTCGAATTCTCCTCGACCGCGCACACGATCCGCGACATCGTCTTGACCGCCTGCAGCGGGTACTTGCCCACCGAGGTTTCGCCGGACAGCATCAGCGCGTCGGCGCCGTCGAGCACGGCGTTGGCGACGTCGGAGGCCTCGGCACGGGTGGGTCGCGAATTCTCGATCATCGAATCGAGCATCTGGGTGGCCACAATGACCGGTTTGGCGTTTTCCCGGGCCATCTGGATGGCCCGCTTCTGCACCAGCGGCACCTCTTCCAGCGGCAGCTCGACACCCAGGTCGCCGCGGGCCACCATCACGGCGTCGAACGCCAGCACGATGGCCTCGAGGTTGTCGATGGCTTCGGGCTTCTCCAGCTTGGCGATCACCGGTACCCGCCGCCCGACCCGGTCCATCACCTCATGGACCAGTTCGACGTCGGAGGGCGAGCGCACGAACGACAGCGCCACCATGTCGACGCCCAGCTTCAGCGCGAACGTCAGATCCTGGATGTCCTTTTCAGACAACGCAGGTGCGGACACGTTCATCCCGGGCAGCGAGATCCCCTTGTTGTTGCTGACCGGACCGCCTTCGGTGACCGTGCAGACCACGTCGTCACCTTCGACACGGTCAACGATGAGTCCGACCTTGCCGTCATCGACGAGCACCCGGTCACCGGCCACCGCGTCCTGGGCCAACCGCTTGTAGGTGGTGGACACCCGGTCGTGGCTGCCCTCGCAGTCCGCGACGGTGATTCGGACGGTGTCGCCGTCGGCCCAGTAGGTGGGCCCGGTGGCGAAGCGCCCGAGCCTGAGTTTGGGGCCCTGCAAATCGCACATGATGCCCACGGCGCGGCCGGTGGCATTGGAAGCAGCGCGGACTCGATTGTAGGCAACTTCGTGATCCGCATAGTCGCCGTGGCTGAAGTTCATTCGGGCGACGTCCATTCCGGCTTCAACCAGTTCACGGACCAAGTCGTCCGATGGGGTGGCCGGCCCGAGGGTGCAGACGATCTTTCCGCGTCTAGTCACGACGACAAAGCATAGTCGCGCCGGCTGGCACCAGGGCCACTGGAAGGCACGACGGCGTGGATCAGCCGCTCAGGAGGGTCGGCACCAACGGAAAGCCCGGCAGGTTGCGCACCACCGTCCACGCCGTCGCCGCGACCACCAACGTGACCGTCGTCGGTATCGGCAACCACGATCGGCCACTGAACCGGCGCACCAGGATCCACACCGCCAGCAGCGGGATCAGGATGAGCAGGAAGACGTTGTCGTAGACGCTGGCCATCAGGTGACCATGCAGCAGATCGTGAGTCATTCGCAGCCCACCGCAGGCCGGACAGTTCCAGCCGGTGAGAAATTTGAACGGACATTGCGGATAAACCGAATCCGGGTTGTGTGGATCCGCGATCCCGATGTACGTCAGGGCGCCGGCCAGCAGGACGGCGGATCCTGCGGCGATATACCTCGGCGCTGCCGGGGCGCGTGGGTCAGGTTCCATCGCGCAATGGACGACCCTGCGGATCAGTGACTTTGTCGGTCAGGATCAGCACCGCGTCGACGATGCCCCACACCAAGGCGCCGAGCCCGCACGTCACCAAGCCGACCAGCAACTGCGCTACGCCCAGCCCCACGTACCCCGCGTAGATGCGCCCGATGCCGACGAGACCGAACAGCCCGAGCAGTTGCAACAGGCCCGCGACGGTCTTCGACTTGTCCGAATACGGTTGCCCGGTAACGGGGTGTCGGCCGAACGGCGCCGAGGGGTCCGCCGAGGGGACATAGCCGGCCCCGTATTGCGGATAAGACGGGTACGGCGGCGGAAAGGGCGGCGGCGGATATCCCGGTTCCGGGGGCGGGGATCCCGGCTCGGCAGCGCCGGGCCACGGCTGGTCAGTCACGGTCTCAGCATGCCAGATACCGCTTGTCTCCGCCCGGATGCGCCGGCGACTATAGCGGGGCTGTTCGATCGTCACGTCAGCCATCTGGGCACCGTCACCGAACCCGCCGGACATTATGTCCGAGAAGTGTTGGAGTGCAACGCTATTCGGCTTTGCGAGGCGGAGCTACGAACGTTGCCTTCTGAGCCGGAATCGCCAGCGCTGACGCGCTGCGCCGGCGCTGTCCGACGGGGTGTCCGCGGTCGGACTCGGAGGCGGGGTGTCGTCGTCGCTTTCGGACTCGGGCGACTCGGCTTCCCCGGATTCGGCTTCCCGAATCGGCCTCGACGGCCTCGGACTGCGCCGCCTCGGGCTCACCCGACTCGAGTTCTGCCGGCTGTGACTCGACCGCGGGCTCAGCGGCGGACTCTTCGGCGTCGTCGGCTTCTTGGATATCAGCGGCGTCGACCTCAGCTTCAGGCTCCGCCTCGACGGCCTCGTCTTCCTCAGCAGGCTCTTCGGCTTCGTCGGCGTCCTCGGTCGCTGCCGGACCGGCATCACCACCAAGCAGCGGGTGGCCTCCGCTCTCAGTGCTTGTCGGGGGGATCTGGCCAGCCTGTTCTGCTTCTTCTGGCTACCGCTTGAGCCGGTTCCTCCTTCGGCTCCGCGACCTCTGGTTCCGCTGCCTCGCAAATTTCGGCGTCGGTGGCGGGTTCAGCATCCTCGACCACCGCTTCGGTCGCGTCGACGTCCTGCGGCTTCGCCACAGGTTCTTCTATCTCGACTTCCTCAGCCGGGTCCACCGTCACAGGCTCGTCCATCGCGGGCTCATTCGGCCTCAGCCTCGGCCTCGGCCGCGTCGGTGCCCTCCGGCTCAAAATCCACCTCGGCGGGCTCGGCCTCTTCGGCCTCGGCTGCGGCTTCGTCAACGTCAGCCTGCTCGGAGTCCCCGGCCTGTGCCTCGACCGCCTCCGCCACCGCGGCCTGCGCCTCCGCAACCTCCGTTTCCGACTCCTCTTCAGACTCAGCCGCCGCGACCTGAGCCGTCTCAGCCTCGCCGTCGGCGGCAGGAGCCGGTTCTTCGGCGGCATCGGCTTCATCGACACCACCGGATGCTGTCCCCGCCGCGGCGGTCGCGGCAGATGCCGCCGCAACGGTCGCCAATTCCTCGTCCGGCTCGGGCTCCAAGACCTCGTCAGCATCGTCGGTCCCGTGGCCACGCATCAACGCCGGATCCTCGCGACCCTTCGGCGCCAGGATGATGTAGACGATCGCGCCGATGAAGACGAAAGTCGATGTGAATGTGTTGATCCGGATGCCCGCGATGTGTGTGGCGGTGTCGTCGCGCAGCAACTCGACACCGAATCGCCCGACGCAGTACAGCGCGACATAGGACGCGAACAGTCGCCCGTGGCCGAGCGTGAAACGCCGATCCAACAAGAGCAAGACGCCGAATACCAGGAGGTTCCAGAGCAGTTCGTAGAGGAAGGTCGGCTGCACGACGAGCGCCACCTGCCCCGTCGAGACACCGTCGAGCGAATGGACGTCGACGTATCCGGCAGGATCTCGCCGATAGAAGATCTCCAGGCCCCACGGCACCGTCGTTTCGCGCCCGTAGAGCTCTTGGTTGAAGTAGTTTCCAAGCCGTCCGATAGCCTGCGCCAACACCACTCCGGGAGCCACCGCATCGATGAACGCGGGCAACGGGACTCCATGCCGCCTACAGCCGATCCAGGCGCCTACGACGCCGAGCGCCACCGCACCCCAGATGCCCAGGCCGCCGTCCCAGATCCGCAGCGCCGCAGGCAGGCCGGCACCACCCGGACCCCAATATGTCTGCCAGTCGGTGGCCAGGTGGTAGAGGCGACCACCGATCAAACCGAATGGCACTATCCACAGCGCGATGTCGTAGACGACGCCCCGTTGGCCGCCGCGGGCGGCCCAGCGCCGGTCTCCGATCAGCAGCGCGGCGATTATGCCGGTGATGATGAAGAACGCGTAGGCACGAATGGGCAACGGTCCCAGATGCCAGACGCCCCGCGGCGGGCTAGGGATGTAGGCGAGCCACCTAGTCGTCATGCGGACTTCCTCTGGCGCACGCCGGCGGCGAGTTCCTCGGTCAGTGCACGCAGGCGTGGGCAAACCCTCACTCAACGCCGAAACCAGTGCCGATCCGACGATCACCCCGTCGGCGTAGCTGCCGATCTGGGCGGCCTGCTCTCCTGACCGCACGCCGAGGCCGACGCCAACCGGTATGTCGGCCACCGCCTTCACCCTTCGCACCAGTTCAGGTGCGGCCGTCGACACGGCATCACGCGCGCCCGTGACTCCCATCGTCGAGGCCGCGTACACGAATCCACGCGAAGCCTCGACTGTGGTCACCAGCCGTTCGGGCGTCGAAGACGGCGCCACCAGAAAGATGCGATCCAACCCGTACTTCTCAGAGGCTGCAATCCACTGCGCCGCCTCGTCGGGAATGAGGTCGGGAGTGATCAGGCCCTGACCCCCCGCCGCGGCCAGGTCGCGCGCGAACGCGTCAATTCCATAGCGCAGCACCGGATTCCAGTAGGTCATCACCACGGCATGGCCACCGACGGCACTGATCGCCTCGACCGCGGTCAGCGTGTCGCGAACCCGGACTCCCCCACTCAACGCCTGCTCGGTGGCTCGCTGAATGGTGGGGCCGTCCATCCCCGGGTCGGAGTAGGGCACACCGACTTCGATGATGTCGCAACCGGATTCGACCAGAGCGCTCATGGCCCGCAATGATGTGGGCACATCCGGATAGCCGGTGGGCAGGTAGCCGATCAGCGCAGCTCGGTCATCCCCCCGGCACGAATCGAACAGCGGGCCCAGTCTGCTGGCCTCGCTCTGTTGCACGGTCATGACTTGTCCATCAGGCCGAACCACTTCGCGGCGGTCTCGACGTCTTTGTCGCCGCGGCCCGACAGGTTCACCACAATGATCGCGCCCCTTCCCAATTCGGCACCCAACTTCAGGGCGCCTGCCACCGCGTGGGCGGATTCGATAGCCGGGATGATGCCTTCCGAGCGGGACAGCAGGCCAAACGCGTCCATCGCCTCGGTGTCGGTGATCGGCTCGTACTGAACGCGTCCCGCGTCTTTGAGCCAGGCATGTTCCGGGCCTACCCCGGGGTAGTCCAAACCCGCTGAGATGGAATGCGATTCGATGGTCTGGCCGTCCGAGTCCTGCAACAAATACGAGAACGAACCCTGGAAAGCGCCGGGCGACCCACCGCTGAACGTCGCCGCGTGGCGGCCGGTCTCGACGCCGTCACCGGCGGCCTCGTAACCCACCAACCGGACACTGGGATCGTCGAGGAAGGCGTGGAAGATGCCGATCGCGTTGGATCCGCCACCGACGCATGCGACGACCGCGTCGGGCAACCTGCCCGCCTGCTGCTGGATCTGTACGCGCGTCTCCATGCCGATGATGCGCTGGAAATCGCGCACCATGGTCGGGAAGGGATGCGGACCGGCGGCAGTGCCGAAGCAGTAGTAGGTGTTGTCGGCGTTGGTGACCCAGTCCCGAAACGCCTCGTTGATGGCGTCTTTGAGGGTCTTGGATCCGGTCTCCACCGAAACGACCTGCGCACCGAGCAGCCGCATCCGGGCCACGTTGAGTGCCTGGCGCGCGGTGTCGACGGCGCCCATGTAGATGATGCAGTCCAAACCCATCAGCGCACATGCGGTGGCCGTGGCGACGCCGTGCTGGCCGGCGCCCGTCTCGGCGATGACCCGGGTCTTGCCCATCCGGCGAGCCAACAACGCCTGACCCAGGACATTGTTGATCTTGTGAGAACCGGTGTGGTTCAGGTCTTCTCGCTTGAGAAAGATCCGTGCCGATCCCGCGTGCCCGCCCAGTCGGGTCGTCTCGTACAACGGCGACGGCCGACCGGCATAGTGCGTCTGCAACTTGTCCAGGGTGTCCAGGAAATCCTGGTTGACGCGTTCCTTTTCGTAGGCGACGGTGACTTCCTCGATGACGGCCATCAGCGCCTCGGGAACATAGCGGCCGCCGTAAACGCCGAAATGACCACCCGCGTCCGGGTCGTAATGGGTGCGTTCGACGATGGCGGCGCTGGTGCGCGGAATATCCGGGTTCGATAGGTCTGCCATTACCAAGACTCAGTGCGTGCGCAGCACATCAAGGGCTAGCGAGCCGGTTTCGGACATGACGGATGGGTTCCCGCGGTGACCAGATCGGCGACCGCAGCACGTGGGTCTCCGCTCTTCACCAGACCTTCACCGACCAGCACGGCGTCGGCCCCCGCGCCGGCATACGCCAACAGGTCACCGGTGTGGCGCACGCCGGACTCGGCGATTCTGATCACCTTGCTGGGCAGTCCCGGAGCGATCCGGGCGAAGCAGTCCCGGTCGACCTCCAGCGTGGTGAGATCGCGGGCATTGACCCCGATTACGTTGGCTCCGGCCTTCAGAGCACGGTCGGCTTCTTCTTCGGTGTGCACCTCGACGAGCGCGGTCATGCCGAGCGACTCGGTGCGGTCGAGCATCGACACCAGGGCCGACTGGTCCAGCGCGGCGACGATCAGCAACAACATGTCGGCACCGTGCGCACGAGCCTCGTGGATCTGGTAGGGCTGCACCACAAAGTCTTTGCGCAACACCGGAATCGACACCGCGGCCCGTACCGCGTCAAGGTCGTCGAGCGAGCCGTGGAAACGTCGTTCCTCGGTCAGCACACTGATGATCCGGGCGCCGCCGTCCTCGTAGGCACGCGCCAGCTTTGCCGGGTCGGCGATAGTCGCCAGTGCACCCTTCGACGGACTCGCGCGCTTGACCTCGGCGATCACACCGATACCGGGCTCGCGCAACGCGGCCATCACGTCGCGAGGCGGCGGGGCGGCTGCGGCTGCGGCCTTGATTTCAGAAAGACCCACGCGGGCTTCGCGCGCGGCAACATCGGCCCGGACTCCCTCAAGAATGGAGTCAAGCACGTTGGCCGGACTCATACCTGCGGTTCCTTCCTCCTGTAACCCACTGTGATTCTGGGTCACCCCCACACTCGCCAACCGATTTCGACGGCGTGCAAGAAGGGTAGCGACCGTCACGACGGGGTCCGTCACCGCCCCTCGGTGTCCGGGTCGCGCGGGCGATCGGTAGGGTCGCGGCCCTCATCGAGGGCATCCCAAATCATCCGCTCCGAGAGCTGCGACTGCCCGTCCTGCGGCGGCGATTGGTCCTCAACCTCGGCTTTATCGACCACCAAACCGCGCGCCGCGGAGCGTCGTGCTCCGGGCGCCAGGTATTTCGTGCTGCCCGAACGGACGGATCCGACGAAGGACGCCGAGCGCATCAACACCGCCGCGGCGATCAGGGTGCACATCCCCGCCAGCACCGTCGCCACCGCCCCGGAGTACTGGCGTGCGCTGCCTACCAGCGTCGCCACCGGGACGTGCGCGAGATCAGCGCCGCGCGCCGCCACATCCGGGACGGCCCAGAGGCTGACCCCGAGGTAGCCGATCGCAAAGCTCACGGCCGCCAGCAGCGCCGCCAGGGCACGCAACTGCCAGCCTCGCACCGCCAACGCCGCGACCGTGGCGGCAAGGTTCACGATCGCCAAGGGCAGCAGCGCCGTCGACCAGGACGCACCCGACAGCGCGATCTCCTTGGGTGGCCCCAGTCCGTCGAAAGACCGGATGACGACCCAGGTGAACCGAGACGCCACCCACAGCGCACCGGCGGCCACCACCAGCAGCAACTGGGCGACTCCGATGATGAGCCGGCCGCGGGACCCGGGCTGGGTATCAGCCACTGCTGTTCGCACCCGGGACGGTCAGCGTCTCCGCGGCGGCGATCGCATTGAGCACCGCCCGCGCTTTGTTTCTCGACTCGTTGTACTCGTACGGCCCGTTGGAGTCGGCCACCACGCCGCCACCCGCCTGAACATAGGCGGTGCCGTCGCGCATCAGCGCGGTGCGAATGGCAATCGCGAAGTCGGCGTTCCCGGCGAAGTCGAGATAGCCCACCACACCGCCGTACAGACCGCGGCGGGTCTTCTCCACTTCCTCGATGAGTTCCATCGCGCGTACCTTGGGCGCCCCCGACAGGGTGCCGGCCGGAAAACAGGCGGTCACCGCATCCAGGGCGGTCCGGCCCGGAGCCAGCAAGCCCGTCACCGTGGACACCAGGTGCATCACGTGGCTGTAGCGCTCGATGTGGCTGTAGTCCTCGACGCGGACGGTGCCCGGCGTGCATACCCGGCCCAGGTCGTTGCGGCCCAGATCCACCAGCATCAGGTGCTCGGCGAGTTCCTTCTGGTCGGTCAGCAACTCCTTTTCCAGCAGCACGTCTTCCTCTTCGGTCTGCCCGCGCCACCGCGTCCCCGCGATGGGGTGCGTCGTCGCCCGCCCGTCCTGCACGGTGACCAGCGCCTCGGGACTCGATCCGACGATCGAAAAGTCAACTGCGCCTTCACTATCCGGAATCTGCAACAGGTACATGTACGGGCTCGGGTTACTCACCCGCAGCATGCGGTACACGTCGATCGGGTCGACGTCGGTGTCCATTTCGAAGCGCTGCGACGGAACGACTTGAAAAGCTTCACCGGCGGCGATCTGTTCCACCAGGTAGTCGACGATCGCGCCGTACTCTTCGATGGTGCGTTGGGCGCGGTGCACCGGTTCGGGTTTGCTGAATGTGGAGACCGTCGAGGGCAGCGGCTGGCCCAGCGCGGCGGTCATCACGTCGAGTCGCGCGACCGCGTCGTCGTAGGCCCAGTCCACCCGCTCGTCGGTGCCGTTCCAGTTCACCGCGTTGGCGATCAGGGTGATGGTGCCCTCATGGTGGTCCACCGCGGCCACATCGGTGGCCAGCAGCAACAGCATGTCCGGCAGCTGCAGGTCGTCGACAGCGAGCTCGGGAAGGCGCTCCAGGCGGCGCACCATGTCGTAGGCGAAGTAGCCGACCATGCCACCGGACAGCGGCGGCAGCCCTGGTAGGGCGGCGGTCGCCAGCACCTCCAAGGTGGCGCGCAACGCCTCTAGCGGGTCGCCGCCGGCGGGAGCGTCCTTGGGCACCGCGCCCAGCCATACCGCCTGCCCGTCCCGCACGCTCAACGCCGTCGGCGCGCCGGCGCCGATGAACGACCAGCGCGACCACGACCGGCCGTTCTCGGCCGACTCGAGCAGGAAAGTCCCGGGCCGGCTGGCGGCGAGCTTGCGATATGCCGAAAGCGGAGTTTCGCTGTCGGCCAGCACCTTGCGAGTCACCGGGACCACCCGGTGCTCGGCCGCCAGCACGCGGAAATCCTCCCGCGTTGTCGTGGCTGCGAGGTTGGCGTGCACCGGACCATCCAACCAGACGCAGGCGGGCGACTCACGGGCGTAACGCTCGCGGTAGCACTTGTGCGCTGGCGTAGCGTGGCGCCCATGAAAATTGGTGACACCGTGGCCGACTTCGAGCTTCCCGATCAGACGGGCACACCGCGCAAACTCAGCGACCTGCTCACCGACGGGCCTGTAGTCCTGTTTTTCTATCCGGCAGCCATGACGCCGGGCTGCACCAAGGAGGCCTGTCACTTCCGCGACTTGGCGTCCGAATTTGCCGCGGTCGGCGGCAACCGGGTCGGCATCAGCACCGATCCCGTCCAGAAGCAGGCCAAGTTCGCCGACACCCAGAATTTCGACTACCCGCTACTGTCGGACAGCGATGGCACGGTGGCCACCCAGTTCGGCGTCAAGCGCGGCCTGCTCGGCAAGTTGATGCCGGTCAAGCGCACCACGTTTGTCATCGACACCGACCGCACGGTGCTCAACGTGATTTCGAGCGAGATCAGCATGGACACCCACGCGGATAAGGCGCTGGAGACGCTGCGCGGCCGCTGAGACCAGTCTCAGGCAGCGTTACCGATTCACTGGCTGATCGCAGGCGCGTTTCAGCCGGTTGCTACCGAATATTCGGCCGCCAATACACCCCGCCCCAGCGGACGAAAGAACCAGCTGCGGCGGGAGCGTTTGGTGTTCAATCAGGTTGTCCCGCTTGGCCATTGATGACGTCCTACCCCGGCGCGGATTGGCGGCCAAGACTTGTCGGACCCCCCTGCGATGATGGGGTTATGTCCTTGACCGCATCGGCTGGCGCGGGCGTGAGCCCTGTTGAGCGTCTTGAGGTGCTGTTTGAGGAGTTGGCGGAGTTGGCCGGTCAGCGTAACGCCATTGATGGGCGCATCGTGGAGATTGTCGCGGAGATGGATCGCGACGAGTTGTGTGGGGCCACGGGCGCACGGTCGGTGGCGGCGTTGGTGGCCTGGAAGATCGGTGTGTCCTCGGCCAACGCCCACACGATCACCACCGTCGCGCGCCGGCTGGAGGCGTTTCCGCGCTGCGCCCGCGGCATGCGGGAGGGTCGATTCTCTTTAGATCAGGTCGGGGTCATCGCGGCGCGGGCCGGTGCGGGATCTGATGAGCATTACGCGCAGCTGGCCCGGGTGGCCACGGTCAACCAGCTGCGCACCGCGGTCAAACTGGAACCGCGACCCGAACCCGATGCTGCGCCGCCACCGCAACCCTCGATCACCAAGACCGCCGACGAGGAGTTCACCCAGTGGCGGATCAAACTTCCGCACCCAGAGGCGGCGAAGTTCGAGGCGGCACTGGCCTCCCATCGTGAGGCGCTGATCACCGAATGGAAGCACGATCGCGCCAACAGCGAGCCCGCCTCCGAGAGCGCGCCACCGTTGCCGGGTGACCTCGAGGCGTTTCTGCGGCTGGTCGAGACCGGCTGGGATGCCGAGGCCACCCGCCGCCCGCACGGGCAGCACACCACGGTGGTGGTGCACCTCGATGTCGCCCAGCGCGCGGCCGCGCTGCATCTGGGTCCGCTGCTCACCGAGGCCGAACGCCAATACCTGACCTGTGATGCCACCTGTGAAGTCTGGTTCGAACGCAACGGTGAAGTCATCGGCGCCGGCCGCACCACCCGCACGATCAGCCGGCGGCTGCGCCGCGCACTCGAGCACCGCCACCCCACCTGCGCGGTTCCCGGCTGTGGTGCCACCCGCGGTCTGCACGCCCACCACATCCGGCCCTGGGAAGACGGCGGGCCGACCGAGTTGGCCAACCTGGTGCTCGTCTGCCCTTACCACCACCGGCTGCACCACCGGGGCCTGATCACCATCACCGGAGACCCCGCCGACCTCACCGTCACCGACAGCTCCGGTCGACCGCTTCACCCAGGATCACTTGCACGCCCACCCAACCAACCCCCGCCCGCCGTCCCGCCATGCCCCGGGCCCACCGGCGAACGCGCCGACTGGTGGTGGTATGACCCCTTCCAGCCCCAGCCACCACCAACCAACAACTAGGTTGGTGAGCAGCCCCGTATCGATGCTGAAACTGGTTGGGGTGCCGCCACCCGGGGCGGCCGCTGCGAACAGGCAGACCCTCGATTACCGACGGATGGTTCCTGCGCTAGACAAATTCCGGCACCCGCGTCGGTGCCGCTCGAAGCGAGGCCGCTGTAGCGGTCACTGCGCCCTGCGCCGCCTACCGCTGGAAGTCGCCGACCAGCCACCCATCGAGCCCCTTACCGATTTACGGGCTGATCGCCAGGAACAACCAGGCGGCCAGCACCACCAGATGCACCTCGCCCTCCAGCCGGGTGGCCCGGCCGGGCACCACGGTCAGCACGCTGACCACCATGGTCAGCGCCAACAGCACCAACTGGGTGGGTCCGAGCCCCAGCAGAAGCGGTCCGCGGATCCATATCGAAGCCAGCGCGATGGTCGGGATGGTGAGCCCGATGCTGGCCATCGCCGAGCCGTACGCCAGGTTGAGGCTGATCTGCATGCGGCCCTGCCGTGCCGCGCGCCCCGCCGCGAGGGTCTCCGGAAGCAGCACCACCAGGGCGATCACCACGCCGACGAACGATTGCGGAAAGCCGGCGGCCGCGACCATGCGCTCGATGATGGGCGATTCCACTTTGGCCAGTCCCACCACCGCCACCAGCGCGACGAGCAGCACTCCGAGGCTCAGCAGCGCCGACTTCGTGCTCGGCGGGTCCGCGTGGCTGTCGTCGCCGACCGCGCCCTTCTGCAGCACCGGCAGGAAGAAGTTGCGATGCCGAACGGTCTGGGTGAAGACGAACATCAGATAGAGAGCCAGCGAGGCGACCGCGGCGAAGATCAGCTGGCCGGGTGAATACTGCGGCCCCGGATGACTGGTGGTGAAGGTTGGCAGCACCAGGCCCAATGTCGCCAGCGTGGCGACGGTGGCCAGTGCCGAACCGCTGCCGTGGGCGTTGAACTGCGTCACGCCGTAGCGGCGGGAGCCGAGCAGCAGCGACAAGCCGACGATCCCGTTGGTGGTGATCATGACCGCGGCGAACACCGTGTCGCGCGCAAGGGTGGCCGCCTTGTCGCCGCCAGAGGTCATCAACGTGACGATCAGCGCCACCTCGATGACGGTCACCGCGACGGCCAGCACCAGCGACCCGAACGGCTCGCCGACCCGGTGCGCGACCACCTCGGCGTGATGGACCGCGGCCAATACCGCACCGCCGAGCAGCACTGCCGCCACCGCCCCTGCGACCGGCCCGATCTCCTGACCCCAGGTGAACACCAGCGCGACGAGAGCGATCAGCGGCGCCGCAACGTTCCAGGACACACTTTTGACCATCGATCGCTCCTTTCCTCACCGTCGTCGGCAATCTGGTACCACGCACCGAAAGAGCGGTGTGCGCCCGTCACACTCGGCCACGGGCCAGCACGGAATCAGGCCGGGCCGCATGCGCATCCGGGTATACCCAACCAGCATCGCCGAAACACGTTCCGTTGCAACCGATTACGCTGACCGGAACACCGACTGCAGCCACCGCTTCAGCGGATCGCAACCGAACCGATCTGCGCCCGTCAGTGGAACTCACAGGGCCCCAACTGTACCAGCGCGTTAATTCCGCCCACCTGCGCGTCAGTAGCATGCTCCCATGCCGACCAGCGCTGACCGAGACGCCGTCCAGGGCCTACAGGAAGGCGAGCTCTTCGCCGGTTACACCATCGTGCGGCGGCTCGGTGCCGGCGGAATGGGCGAGGTTTACCTGGCGCAGCACCCCCGCCTGCCCCGACGGGACGCCCTGAAGATCCTGCCCGCAGAGTTCACCTCGAACGCGGAATTCCGTCAGCGGTTCAACCGCGAGGCCGACCTGGCCGGCAGCCTGTACAACGAACACATCGTCGGTATTCACGACCGTGGCGAGTACCAGGGGCAGCTGTGGCTGTCGATGGACTACGTGGAAGGAACCGACGCCGCCAGACTGCTGCGCGAGCGGTACCCGTCCGGCATGCCGCTTCCGGAGGTCGTGGAAATCGTGACGGCCGTCGCCGAGGCGCTCGACTATGCGCATTCCCGGGGTTTGCTGCATCGCGACGTCAAACCGGCGAACATTCTGTTGGGCGATACCACTCCGCGGCGGCGGATCCTGCTCGCCGATTTCGGCATCGCGCGTGAACTCGGCGAGATCAGCGGCCTGACCGCGACCAACATGATGCTGGGCACCACCGCGTATTGCGCGCCCGAACAGCTGCAGGGTTCCGATCTCGATGGACGCGCCGACCAGTACGCGCTGGGCTGTACCGCATATCACTTGCTGACGGGGAGCGCCCCGTTCCAGCACTCCAACCCTGCGGTGATCATCACCCAGCATCTGTCGTCGCCGCCACCGCTGTTGAGCGAGCGGCGACCGGAGCTGGGCTACCTGGATCCCAGCATCGCCAGGGCACTCGCCAAGGACCGGTCCGCGCGTTTCGCGTCCTGCTCGGATTTCGCCGCCGCGCTGGCGGCCCAGGCGGGCACGGCCGCCGTGGCAGCTCCCGCGGCGCCCATCGATGCACCGACTCAGGTGATCACCGCGCCGAAGCCCGCCGGCCGCGGCGGCCACCGGACCACGGTGGTGGCGACGCTGGTGGCCGTCGCGTTGGTGGCGGTGGCCGGGATTCTCGCGCTCGTGGTGATGCGCGGCCAATCCGGCGGACAGCAGGCCGCGGGCCCGTCGAGCCCACAAAGCAGCGTGTCGCCGACGGGCACCGGCGCCGCTCCGCCCGCGCTCAAACTGGCCGACCAGGTCACCGATAACGCGCAGGTGCTGGGACCCGGGGAGCGCGTCGTGGTCGAGCGTGCCGTCAGGAAGCTCTATGACGGGCGAGGCACTCGGCTGTGGGTGGTGTACGTCAACGATTTCGGGGGCCTGCGGCCGGCCAAATGGGCGGAAAACGTCATGCGCGCCAACGGTTTCACCGACGCCGACGCCCTGCTGGCTATCGCCACCGACCGACAGTCATTCGTTTTCCATGTGCCGGCTGCTGTCACCGTCGGCAAGCCCGTCGACGTCGAGCAGCTCCGCCGGGACCGCATCAAGCCGGACGTGGAGCGGCGCGAATGGACCCGCGCCGCCCTGGCGGCGGCCAACGGCCTGGATGTAGCTCCCGGCTAGACCTCGGGCTCCAGCAGCACCGCGGCGTCAAAGCAACTGTGGTCGCCGGTATGGCAGGCGCCCCCGACCTGATCGACGGTCAACAGCACGGTGTCGCCGTCGCAGTCCAGGCGCACCGAGTGCACATGCTGGGTGTGCCCTGACGTCGCTCCCTTGATCCATTGTTCGCCGCGGGATCGCGAAAAGTAGGTGGCCTCCCGGGTTTCCAGCGTGCGCGCCAGCGCGTCATCGTCCATCCAGGCGACCATCAGCACGTCACCGCTGCCGCGCTCCTGCACCACGGCGGTGAACAGTCCGTCGGCGTTGCGCTTCAACCGCGCGGCGATCTTCGGGTCGAGGGTCATGGCGCGGTGATCCGCACGGTGATGTCCTCGGCAGCCATGGCGGCCTTGACCTGCCCGATGGTCAGCTCCCGGAAGTGAAAGACGCTGGCCGCCAACACCGCATCTGCTCCCGCGTCGACCGCGGGCGCGAAATGCTCCGCCGCCCCGGCCCCACCACTGGCGATCACCGGCACGGTGACCGCCGCCCGCACGGCACGCAGCATGGCCAGGTCGAACCCGGCTTTGGTGCCGTCGGCGTCCATCGAGTTCAGCAGGATCTCCCCCACGCCCAACTCGGCGCCGCGGGCCGCCCACTGCACCGCATCGATTCCGGTTCCCTGCCGGCCGCCGTGGGTGGTGACTTCCCAACCCGACGGCGTCGGCGGCGAACCTTCGGGCACCGTCCGTGCGTCAACGGACAACACGATGCACTGCGAACCGAATTGCCTTGCCATCTCGGCCAGTAGGTCAGGGCGGGCGATGGCGGCGGTGTTGACCGACACCTTGTCCGCCCCGGCGCGCAACAACGTGTCGACGTCGGCCACGGTGCGCACCCCGCCGCCCACGGTGAGCGGGATGAACACCTGCTCGGCGGTGCGGCGCACCACATCGAGCATGGTGGCCCGCCCCGATGAGGACGCCGTCACGTCGAGAAACGTGAGTTCGTCGGCGCCTTCGGCGTCGTATGCCGCCGCCAGTTCGACGGGATCACCTGCGTCTCTAAGGTTTTCGAAGTTGACACCCTTGACGACGCGACCGTCGTCGACGTCCAGGCACGGGATCACGCGCACCGCGAGGCCGTCACCGCTGTGATGCATCTCAGTAATCCTCCGGTTGCCCTGTGCTGCGGAGGATCTCGAGAATCTCGGCGTGTACGCCGGGCGCAGCGGCCAGCGCGGAGCGCGAGGCCGGGGTCCACCGTTCGCCGGCCAGGTCGGTGACGACGCCACCGGCGGCCCGCACCAACACCACTCCGGCCGCGTGGTCCCACACGTGACTGCCGAAACTTATTGCCCCGCCCAGGATTCCGTCGGCGACATAGGCGAGGTCGAGTCCGGTGGAGCCGTGCATGCGCAACCGCGACGACAGCCGGCTGAGATTCTCCAGCACCGCCACTCGGTACCGGCCCGGGAACCGGCCCCGCGAGTCGGCGCTGAACGAACCCGCGCCGACCAGCGCGTCAGCCAATTCGGCAGGTGCCAACTTCGGCTGCGGCTCACCGTTTTTCATCAATGGACCGCCCGCCACGGCGGTGTAGCGCTGTCCGGTGAAGGGCAGCCAGGTCAGTCCGGCCACCGGTTCGCCGTCACGCAGCAGTCCCAGCAGGATTCCCGCCATCGGGGACCCGGCGGCGTAGTTGAACGTGCCGTCGACCGGGTCCAATACCCACACCCACGGCGAGTCGACGTCGGCACCGCCGAATTCTTCGCCGTGCACCTCGATTCCGGTCGCTGCCACCAAGGCATCGACGACCTGGCGCTCGATCGCCAGGTCGACTTCGGTGGCGAAGTCGTTGCCCTTCTTACGGACCGCCGAATCGGCGCGGTGGCCGGCCAGGAACGGCTCGATCGCGTCGTCCAGGATGCCCGATGCTTGTTGAACCAACGCATCCAAATCCATTTGCTTACTCCCGCACCGCGTCCAGTGCCTGCGGGAGCGTGAACCGGCCCGCATAGAGGGCCTTGCCCACGATGGCCCCCTCGATCCCGCGGTCGGTCAGCGTCGCGATGGCGCGCAGGTCGTCCAGGCTGGACACCCCGCCGGAGGCGATCACCGGCGCCTCGGTGCGTTCGGCGACCCTGGCCAGCAGATCGAGGTTGGGGCCGCCCAGGGTGCCGTCCTTGGTGACGTCGGTGACGACGTACCGCGAACACCCTTCGGCGTTCAGGCGCTCCAGCACCTCCCACAGGTCGCCCCCGTCGGTCTCCCACCCGCGCCCGCGCAACCGATGCTGCGCCATCAACGATTTGGACGTCCAGCCCGACGGCGACCTTGTCGCCGTGCTCGGCGATCGCCCGGGCACACCACTGCGGGTTTTCCAGCGCCGCGGTGCCCACATTGACCCGGGCGCAGCCGGTGGCCAGTGCGGCGGCCAGCGAATCGTCGTCGCGGATGCCACCGGACAGTTCGACCTGCACGTCGAGTTTGCCCACCACCTCGGCCAGCAGTTCGCGATTGGAACCGCGGCCGAACGCGGCGTCCAGGTCGACCAGGTGGATCCAGTCGGTGCCGTCACGCTGCCAGCCCAGCGCCGCGTCCAGCGCCGAGCCGTACTCGGTTTCGCTGCCGGCCTTGCCCTGCACCAGGCGCACGGCTCGGCCCTCGACGACGTCGACTGCCGGCAACAGGATCAGCGCCATGGCTACAGTTCCCCGACCCAGTTGCTGAGGATGGCCGCCCCGGCGTCCCCGCTCTTCTCCGGGTGGAACTGGGTTGCGGACAGCGGGCCGTCCTCGACCGCCGCCAGAAACGGCACCTGATGTGTCGCCCACGTCAACATCGCTTCGGGTGAACCTTCCCACCGCTGAGCGGCGTAGGAGTGTACGAAATAGAACCTGGTGTCGGCGCTCATGCCCCTGAAGAGAACGCTGTCAGGTGCCGGGTTCACCACATTCCACCCCATGTGCGGAATCACCGGCGCATCCAGCCGGGTCACCGCGCCGGGCCACTGACCGCACCCCGTGGTCTCCACCCCGAACTCGACGCCACGCGCGAACAGAATCTGCATGCCCACGCAGACGCCCAACACGGGGTGCCCAGCGGCGACGCGCTCGGCGATGATGCGCTCGCCGCCGATCTTGCGCAGGCCGGTCATGCACGCCTCGAATGCCCCGACGCCGGGTACCACCAGCCCGTCGGCGGCCAGTGCCGCTGCGGCGTCGGCGGTGACTTCGACGGTCGCGCCGACGCGCTCCAGCGCGCGCTGTGCCGAGCGCAGATTGCCGGAGCCGTAGTCCAGAACTACGACGGATTTTCCAGTCACAGCACACCTTTGGTGGACGGCACACCGGACACGCGGGGGTCGGGCTCGACGGCCTGGCGCAGCGCGCGGGCGACGGCCTTGTACTGCGCCTCGGTGATGTGGTGCGGGTCGCGCCCGTACAGCACCCGCACGTGCAGCGCGATGCGGGCGTTGGCGGCCAGCGACTCGAAGACGTGCCGGTTGATGACGGTGTGATAGGGCACCGAGTTTCCGGCGATTGTGGTGTGCTGCAGGTGATCCGGTTCGCCGGTGTGCACGCAGTACGGACGGCCGGACACGTCGACGGCGGCATGGGCCAGGGTCTCGTCCATCGGGATGAACGCGTCGCCGAAGCGGCGGATGCCCTTCTTGTCGCCGAGGGCCTGCCCGAGCGCGGTGCCCAGTGCGATCGCGGTGTCCTCGATGGTGTGGTGCGCCTCGATCTCCACGTCGCCCTTGGTGCGCACCATCAGGTCGAAGCTGGCGTGCGAGCCCAATGCCGTCAGCATGTGGTCGTAGAACGGGACGCCGGTGTCGACGTCCACCTCGCCGGTGCCGTCGAGGTCGAGTTCGATGACGATGTCGGATTCGCGGGTGCGGCGTTCGATGCGCGCACGCCGGTTTTTCGGTTGTCACGATGCTCCTAAGCATGGTCGCGACCGCTTCTGCAGGGCTGGGCTGGCTAGATCGGTGGTGGCGATCTGGGCGCTCACTCGCAAGAACGCGTCGTTCTCGCCGGCCAGTCCGATGGTGGCGCGCAGATATCCGGGAATACCGACGTCGCGGATCAGGACGCCGGCTTCCAGGTAATGCTGCCAGGCGGCGGCCGCGTCGGCGAATTCGCCGAAGAGGACAAAGTTGGCGTCGCTCGGAATGACCCGAAATCCCATGTTGGTCAAGGCCGTTGACACTCGCTCACGTTCGGCGATCAGGGTTGCGACGCTGCCCAGGGTATCGTCGGCGTGCCGTAACGCCGCCCGGGCAGCCGCCTGGGTGACCGAGGACAGGTGATACGGCAGCCGAACCAGCAGCATGGCCTCGACCAGAGCCGGAGTGGCGACCAGGTAGCCCAGTCGCCCGCCGGCGAAGGCGAATGCCTTGCTCATGGTGCGGGTGACGACGAGCTTGGTCGGGTATTCCTGGACCAGGGTGATGGCGCTGGGCTGCGACGAGAACTCGCCGTAGGCCTCGTCGACGATCACGATGCCCGGCGCCACGTCGAGCAGCCTGCGCAGGTCGGCCAGCGAAATGCTCTGTCCCGAGGGGTTATTGGGGCTGGCGACGAACACCACGTCGGGCCGGTGTTCGGTGATGGCGGCGACCGCTTGATCGATGTCCAGGCTGAAGTCGTCGGAGCGGGCGGCTTCGAGCCATGCGGTGCGCGTGGCGTCGGAAATGATCGGGTGCATCGAATAGGACGGGACGAATCCGATCGCGCTGCGGCCCGGCCCGCCGAAGGCCTGCAGCAGCTGCTGCAGTATTTCGTTGGAACCGTTTGCGGCCCAGACGCTTTCAACGGCGATCGGTGTTCCGGTCTGGGCGCTGAGGTAGCCGGCGAGGTCGGTGCGCAGGGCCACCGCGTCGCGGTCGGGATAGCGGTGCAGGTCGGCGGCCGCCTCGCGCACCGAGCGCACGACGTCGTCGACCAGCGCCTGGGTCGGCGGGTGCGGGTTCTCGTTCGTGTTCAGCCGCACCGGGACATCCAGTTGCGGCGCGCCGTAGGGCGACTTGCCGCGCAGGTCATCCCGCAGCGGCAAATCGTCGAGCGTGGGCAGGTTCTCCGCAGGTTCATGGCTCGAACCTCCGGCGTACCGCCTCACCGTGCGACGGCAGGTCCTCAGCTTTGGCCAGCGTGACGACGTGACCGGAGACGTCTTTGAGGGCCGCCTCGGTGTAGTCGACGATGTGGATGCCGCGCAGGAAGGTCTGCACCGACAGGCCGCTGGAATGGCGGGCGCTGCCGGCGGTGGGCAGCACGTGGTTGGAGCCGGCGCAGTAGTCGCCGAGGCTCACCGGTGCGTACGGTCCGACGAAAATGGCTCCCGCCGAACGGATCCGGGCGGCCACCTGTGCCGCGTCGGCGGTCTGGATCTCCAGGTGCTCGGCGGCGTAGGCGTTAACCACCTTGACGGCCGCATCGAGGTCGTCGGTCAGGATGATCTTCGACTGCGGGCCGGACAACGCGATGGTCACCCGCTCGCGGTGGACGGTGGTCTGCAGCTGGGCGGCGAGTTCGGCGTCGGTGGCGTCGGCCAACTCGGGGCTGGGGGTCACCAGGACGCTGGCGGCCATCTCGTCGTGTTCGGCCTGGCTGATCAGGTCGGCGGCCACGTGTGCGGGGTCGGCGGTGTGGTCGGCGAGGATGGCGATCTCGGTGGGGCCGGCCTCGGCGTCGATGCCTACCTGGGAACGGCACAGCCGTTTGGCGGCGGTGACGTAGATGTTGCCGGGTCCGGTGATCATGTCGACGGGGACGAGTTCGCCCCCGCCCGTGTCGGTGCCGCCGTAGGCCAGCAACGCCACCGCCTGCGCGCCGCCGACCGCCCAGACTTCGTCGACGCCCAGCAGCTGGGCCGCGGCCAGGATGGTCGGGTGCGGTAGGCCGCCGAAGGCCGCCTGCGGCGGGCTGGCGACCACCAGCGAGTCGACACCGGCCGCCTGGGCCGGCACCACGTTCATCACCACGCTGGACGGGTACACGGCGTTGCCGCCGGGCACATACAGACCGACTCGTTCGACGGGAACCCACCGTTCGGTGACGGTGGCGCCCGGGCCGAGCGTGGTCGTGGTGTCAGCACGGCGCTGGTCGGCGTGAACGGCGCGGGTCCGTTCGATCATCACCTGTAGCGCATCCCGCACATCGCCGTCCAGGCCGACGACAGCTGCCTCGAGCGCGCTTTCGGGTACCCGCACGGCCGCGGGCCGGACACCGTCGAACTCCTCGCCGTAGTTCAGCGCGGCGACCGCCCCACGCTCGGCGACGGCCTGCACGATGGGCCGCACCGTGGGCAGCACGGCCTCCACGTCGACGCCGCCGCGCGGCAGCTCAGCCCGTAATCGCGCCGCCGTCAACTCCACGCCCCGCAAGTCGATACGGGCCAGTGGCGAAGTCGGTGTGGTCACGTTGACCATTGTCCCAGAGCAGCTCAAGTCGATATTCGACCGGTACAGTGCGCGGGTAAAAAGGAGCCAGCCATGTCTGCAAGGGATCAACACCCCAACAACGCCCCCGGCGTCCCGATGATCTTCCCGGTGTGGTTTGAAAACATCCAGGTCAAGTACCTCAACCCGTTACTCAAACCGATCGCCCGTTTCCTGCCCGGCACCGCGACCATCGAACACCGCGGCCGCAAGTCCGGTAAGCCGTACCGAACCATCGTGACCACCTACCGCAAGGGCAATGTGCTGGCGATCGCGCTGGGCCACGGCAAGACCGACTGGGTCAAGAACGTGGTTGCCGCCGGCGAGGCCGACGTGCGCTATGCCCGCCACGCGGTGCACATCACCAATGCACGGATCCTGCCGGCCGGCACCGACGGCCCAGAGGCCGAGGGTCTGCCCAAGATGGCACGGGCACAGTTGCGCCGGATGGCGGTCTTCGTCGGCGATATCGCCTGAACTGCGTTCGTCGAGCGTGATCTAGCGGTCAGAATCGAGCCAGATTTTCGCCCTACCGTCACGTTCGATGATCAGTCTCTGACGAAGACGGTCTTGCCGGTCATCTCCGGCCAGGCCGCCGGCGCGTCCTCCCACGGCACCACGCGGTCGACGGCCGGCGAGAGGTCGCAGCCGTCGGCCAGCAACGCCAGAACCTGCGGGATTGCGGCGCGGGCGTTGACCCGGCCGGTGACGAACCGCACTCCGCGGGTGTACAGCGGCAGCAGCGCCAACTCGACGGTCGGCTGGTAGTAGATGCCGGTGTCGGTGCACACGCCGTCGGGCCAGGTCGCGCGCAGCGTGGCAGCCAGCAGCGCCGGGTCGGCCGATGTGTTGACGGTGACGGGATACGGATCCCACTCCTTGGCGGGCTTCACCCGGTCGTGCACAGTCGCGCCTGACTTCTCGGCGGCCGACAACCGGTGCGGATCGGTATCGACGTAGTCGACGTGGGCTCCCAGGGCAGCCGCGAAAGCCGCCGCATACAACCCGATCGACGCCCGACCGACCACCAGCACCCGCCGATCCGCGTCGTCGACAGACGCCAATTCGCCCTCGAACGGCGCGACCGTGCGCCAACCGTCGGGAATGTTGTCCGACAAGGAGGCGATCGCAACGGGATCGACCCCGTTCGGAACCGGGATCAACATCGCGTCGGCGTAGGGCACCAACACCAGATCCGACATGAAACCGCCGCCGTCGAGGCCGGCGATCGGGCCCATCCCGTACATCGCCAGCAACGGCAGCGAGCCGCACGACCCGGTGACGCCGCGGCGACATTCGCGGCAGGTGCCGCAGTTGATCTGAAACGGCACCACCACCCGGTCGCCAACCCGCACGCCGGTGACGTCGTCACCGACCGCGACGACCTCGGCCAGACCCTCGTGGCCGACGGCGTATCCCGGTGGCAACGGCAACCGCCCGGCACAGACGGCGACATCGAGGTCGCAGCACGCCACTGCCAGCGGCCGAACCAAAGCCTGCCCGGGCGCCGAAATCACCGGATCCGCGACGTCCTGCCAGGTGTAGCGCCCGGCGTCTGCGTGCATTAGTTGCCTCATTGCAACATTCTTGAGTGATCACTCAAGTAATGTCAAGGCTATGCCGAGACCCGACCGCAGCCGCGCCGCGCTCATCGACACAGCAGCCACCCTGTTCCGCCGCCAGGGATACGCGGCAACCGGCCTGAACCAGATCCTCGAGGAGGCGGGCGTCAAGCCCGGGTCGCTCTACCACCACTTTCCGCAGGGCAAACAGCAGCTGGCCGCAGCGGCGGTCCACACCACCGGGACAGCCATCGAACAACTACTTCGCCAGCTGCTGGCCACCGACAAAGCGGTGAGCGACGTCGTCGATCGCTGGATCGACGTGCTGGCGGCCGGCCTGGCGGGCGACCCCCGCGACGGCTGCCCCGTCGAACCGCTGGCCACCGAGGCGGTGCACGGCAGTCCCGCGGTGCGCGAGGCCGCCGCGCGCGCATTCCGGGGATGGTGCGCGGCGATCGAGGACCGGTTGCGCCGGGACGGTTGGTCCGCGGCACGCTCCGAGCAGGCCGGACTGGCGGTGATCTCGCTGATCGAGGGTGCGCTGATCCTGTCACGCACCAGCGGAGACACGGCCGCACTCACCGCAGCCAAGGCGGCGGCACGCCTGCTACTGAGGCCGGCCCCGCCTCCCGAGCATTAGCCGTACCTACATGTCCAGGCCGATGTCGAGAACACGCACCGAGTGGGTCAGCGCGCCCACTGCGAGGTAGTCGACCCCGGTCCCCGCATAGGTTTTGGCGGTTTCGAGGCTGAGCCCGCCGGAGGATTCCAGCAGCACCTCGGGCGCGCGCGCGTCGCGGCGCTGCACCGCCATCTGCGTCTGCCACACCGGGAAGTTGTCCAGCAGGATCAGCTCCGGCTTCTCCGGCAGCACCTCGTCCAGCTGCTCGAGTGAGTCCACCTCGACCTCGCAGGACAACTCCGGTGCGGCGGCCCGCACCGCACGCAGCGCCGCCACCACCGACCCGGCGGCCGCGACGTGGTTGTCCTTGATCAGCGCGGCATCGCCCAGGCCCAGCCGGTGGTTGACGCCGCCGCCGACGCGCACCGCGTACTTCTGCAGCGCGCGCAGGCCCGGCAAGGTCTTGCGGGTGTCGCGGATCTTGGCGCCGGTGCCCTCCACGGCCTCCACCCAGGCCGCGGTCACGGTGGCGACACCCGACAAGTGGCACACCAGGTTGAGCATGGTCCGTTCCGCCGTCAACAGGCCGCGCGTTTCGGCCCGCACGGTCAGCACCGGCTCACCTGGCCCCACCCGGGCGCCATCCTCCACGCGGTGCAGCACCTGGTAACCATCGCTGCCGATCACCTCGTCGAGCGCCAGTAACGCCACGTCCACCCCGGCGATCACACCAGGCTCGCGCGGCACCATCGACGCAGTGGCCACCGCACCCGCCGGCACCGTTGCCAACGTGGTGGCATCCGGTCCGTAGCGCAGGTCCTCGTCCAGGGCACGCCGAATGGTCGCTAACGCTTCGGCCCGCTCGGCAGCGTCCAGCTTCATCAGCCCACCGCCACCAGCGTCTCCACCTGCACGGAGCCGCCGTCGGCGCCCAGCCGCACCAGAGCGCTGCGCTCCTGGTCGGCAGCGGTCGACGGGTACTCGATGCGGCGGTGGCAACCCCGGCTTTCGGTGCGGGCCAGCGCAGCGGCCGTCAACGTGCGGGCAGCCAGCGTCAACGCCACATCCTCGGCATCCTGACGGCACGTCACGGTGCGAGCTCGGAGCCGTGCGCAGCATGTCGGCCAGCCGGCGCAGCCCGTCGGCGTCGCGCACCACCGAGGCGTCCCGGCTCATCGCGTGTTGCAGGTCGCTACGCCGCGGCGCGGCGTGAATGAGCGGTTCGGGCATCTTCGCGCGCGGACATCCCGTGGCCACCGCATGCGCGGCCGCTCCCTGCCCGGCGCGGCCGCCCACCACCAGGCCCTCCAGCAGGCTGTTGGAGGCCAGCCGGTTGGCGCCGTGCATTCCGGTGCGGGCCACCTCTCCTGCCGCATATAAGCCGGGCAGTTCCGTCTGGCCGTACACGTCGGTGACCACTCCGCCGCAGCTGTAGTGCGCGCCCGGAACGATCGGGATGGGTTGCCGGACCGGGTCGATGCCGGCCGCTCGGCATGCGGCGGTGACGGTCGGGAAGCGCGCGGCGAAGCCCGTCGATGCCGCGCGCGTCGAGGTAGGCGCACGGGTCACCGGTCGCCTTCAGCCGCGCGTCGATGGCGCCCGCGACCACGTCGCGCGGAGCCAGGTCGCCCATCGGGTGCACGCCGGCGGTGATCGAATTGCCTTGACTGTCAAGCAAGATCGCGCCCTCGCCGCGGATGGCCTCGGTGATCAGCGGGCGCCGGCCGTCGGGCACCCGGGACGAAAAGCATCGTCGGGTGGAACTGGATGAACTCGAGATCGCCGACCGCCAGACCGGCCCACAACGCCAACGCGATGCCGTCCCCGGTGGACCCGTTCGGGTTGGTGGTCGCGCTGTACAGGTGCCCGAGACCGCCGGTCGCCAGGATCACCGAAGGTGCGCTGATGATGCCGGTACCGTCCGGGCGGGCCACCAATACTCCGGTGACGCCCGCGTCGTCCTGCAGGACCTGCAGCGCCACATGGCTGCTGCGGATGTCCAGCGTGCGGGCGGCGTGGTCGAGCGTGCGCTGCACCTCGGCTCCGGTGGCGTCGCCTCCGGCGTGCACCACCCGTCGCCGGGAGTGCCCCCCCTCCCGGGTCACATCCCAGGTGCCAGGCAAGGCTTCGTCGAATCGCGCTCCGTCACTTACCAATTCGGTGACCGCGCGGTAGCCGTCGGCGACGATCGAGTACACCGCGTCGGGGTCGCACAGTCCCGCACCGGCCGTCAACGTGTCGCTCACGTGGGCGTCGATGGAATCGTCGTTGTCGGGCAACACGACCGCGATGCCGCCCTGGGCGTAGTGGGTCGCGGTGACCCCCCGCGTCTGTGCCGCCTTGTTGAGGACGACGACCCGCGACCCGGCGCGGTGGGCCGCCAGCGCGGCGGCCAGGCCGGCGACGCCCATGCCGATGACGACGACGTCAGCGTTGTCGCGCCAGACCGGTCGGGTGGTCATTCGCCACCGCCGGGCTGGCCGATCGCGATCATCCGCTGCACGCTGCGCCGGCCGGCCGCCGCGACGTCCGGATCCACGTGGACTTCGTCGGCGCCGTCCACCAGGCAGCGCAACAGGGCCGCCGGGGTGATCATCTTCATGTACTTGCACGAGGCGCGGTCGTTGACGGCTTGGAAGTCGACTTGCGGTGCCGCCCTGCGTAACTGGTGCAGCATGCCGACCTCGGTGGCGACCAGCACCTTGCTGGCGCGGGTCTGGTGCGCGGCCTCCAGCATGCCGCCGGTGGACAGGATCTTGACCCGCTCGGCCGGGAAGGCACCCTCCCCGGCCAGATACAAAGCCGAAGTGGCGCAACCACATTCGGGGTGCACGTACAGTTCGGCATCGGGGTTCGCGCGGGCCTCGCTCGGCGAGCTCGTCGCCGTTGATGCCGGCGTGCACGTGGCATTCGCCGGCCCACACATGCAGGTTCTTGCGGCCGGTCACCCGCCGCACGTGGGCGCCCAGGAACTGGTCGGGGCAGAACAGCACCTCGCGATCGGGGTCGATGGAGGCGACCACGTCGACGGCGTTCGACGACGTGCAGCAGATGTCGGTGAGCGCCTTGACCTCCGCCGTGGTGTTGACGTAGGAGACGACGACGGCGCCGGGATGTTCGGCCTTCCACGCGCGCAGGTCGTCGGGAGTGATCGAGTCGGCCAGCGAGCAGCCGGCCCGCTGATCCGGGATCAGCACGGTCTTGTCGGGGCTGAGGATCTTGGCGGTCTCGGCCATGAAGTGCACGCCGCAGAACACGATGGTGTCCTCCGGCGCCTCGGCGGCGATCCGCGACAGCGCCAGCGAATCCCCCACGTGGTCGGCGACGTCCTGGATCGCCGGCAGCTGGTAGTTGTGTGCCAGCACGGTGGCGCCGCGCAGGCGTGCCAGCCGACGGATCTCGGCTGCCCACTGCGCGTCACCCTCGACCCCGGCGAAGCCGGTGGGCGTGCTGATGATGCGGGCCGCTAGCTCATCGGCGAGCGTGTCCATGCGATTCAAGACCGTCATGGGGGTTCCTTTCGCACCCGGGAGGTTTTCGACTTACAATCGAAAACATGGCCCATGGTAGCACCACCCACGAAGTGCTTGCGGTCGTGTTCCAGGTTCGGATGGTTACCGATGGCCCACACGCCGGAAAACCGCAGCTGAACGTGCTGCTATGGCAACGCGCCCAGGACCCGCAGCAAGGCGCCTGGTCGCTGCCGGGCGGACGGCTGCGCAACGACGAAGACATGATCACCTCGGTCCGTCGCCAACTTGCCGAGAAAGTCGATCTGCGCGAACTGTCACACCTGGAACAACTCGCGGTGTTCTCCGATCCGCACCGGGTGCCCGGCACCCGGGTGATTGCGTCCACATTCCTGGGACTGGTGCCCTCCCCCGCCACTCCCGAGCTGCCCCCGGACACCCGCTGGCATCCGGTGAATGCACTGCCGCCGATGGCCTTTGACCACGGGCCCATGGTGGCCCACGCGCGCACCCGGCTGGTGGCCAAGATGTCCTACACGAACATCGGATTTGCCTTGGCGCCGAAGGAATTCGCTCTATCCACGCTGCGCGACATCTATGGCGCAGCACTGGGATACCAGGTGGACGCGACCAACCTGCAGCGCGTGCTGGCCCGTCGCAAGGTGATCAGCCAGACCGGCACCATCGCCCAGTCCGGCCGCAGCGGCGGCCGCCCGGCCGCGCTGTACCGGTTCACCGATTCACAGTTGAGGGTCACCGACGAGTTCGCGGCCTTGCGCCCGCCGGGATAAGCCCTGGTCACGGATTTGTGACGAGCGGCACGCGCCGCGGTTTTAGGCGTGTGGGCGGGTTGTACAGTAGTTTGTATAAGAGATGGATAAGGCGAAATAAGATTCTTGTGAGAGGCGCTGGCCGCCAACGAGCAGCCGGCGCCGCATTGTGACTAGCCTCACCGCTGCCCCGATTCGGGATCGCCGGGCGCGCTAACGGCCACGAAGGGAGCCTTGATGGTGGAGCTCGCGAAGCTGGAAACGGGCGCGGAATGGATCGGACGACCCCCGCACGAGGAGTTGCAGCGCAAGGTCCGCCCGCTGCTACCGGCGGACGACCCGTTCTACCAGCCACCAGCGGGCTTCCAGCACGCCGCACCGGGCACCGTGCTGCGCTCACGCGACGTCGAACTGGCCTTCATGGGCCTGATCCCGCAGTCCATCACGGCCACCCAGTTGCTGTACCGGACGATGGACATGAACGGTAACCCGGAGGCGACGGTGACGACGGTGCTCGTCCCCGCGGAAGCCCGCTCCCGGGCAAGACCACGCCGCTGCTGTCATATCAGTGCGCGATCGACGCCATCTCGTCCCGGTGCTTCCCCTCGTATGCGCTGCGGCGCCGGGCGAAGGCCGTCGGTTCGCTGGCGCAGCTCGAGCTGCTGCTGATCACCGCCGCTGTCGCCGAGGGGTGGGCAGTTTCGGTACCTGACCACGAGGGCGTGCGCGGGTTGTGGGGCACCCCTTACGAACCCGGCTACCGCGTCCTGGACGGCCTGCGCGCCGTGCTGAGTTCGGAACGGCTCGGGGTGCCCGCGTCGGCGCCGATCGGGCTGTGGGGCTACTCCGGCGGTGGCTTAGCCAGCGCGTGGGCCGCCGAGATGTGCGGCGAATACGCCCCCGAACTGGACATCGTCGGCGCTGTGCTGGGATCACCCGTCGGCAACCTCGGAAACACCTTCAAACGACTCAACGGCAGCCTGCTCGCCGGTCTGCCCGCGATGGTCGTGGCGGCCCTCACCCACGCCTACCCGGACCTGGATGCGGTGATCAAGGAGCACGCCAACGAAGAGGGTCTGGCGATGCTCGCGAGCATCGAGCGGATGACAACCGCGGAAGCCGTCATCTCGATGGCGAACAAGGACATGGCCGACTACCTCGACGAACCGCTGGAGGACATTCTGTCCACCCCGGCGGTGGCGCATGTCTTCGACAGCACCACCCTCGGAGTCGCCGTGCCGACGCCGCCGGTGCTGATCGTGCAGGCCGTGCACGACTATCTGATCGGCGTCGACGACATCGACGCGCTGGCCGACTCCTATTCAGCCGGCGGCGCCGACGTCACCTACCACCGGGACGCATTCAACGAGCACATGCTGCTGCACCCGCTGTCTGCACCGATGGCGCTGCGCTGGCTCATCGACCGGTTCGCCGGTCGACCGCTGACCGACAACCTGATCCGGACCACGTGGCCCACGATGTTCAACCCGATGACCTACGCCGGAATGGCACGCCTGGCCAAGATCGCGGCCAAGGTCATCACCGGTCGGAAGATTCACCGCCGCCCGCTATAAGAGGGTTGCCGGGCCCAGCAGGACGGGCGGCACGGCGGCCGGCCGTGGGTCGACGGGCGGGTAGCCACCCAGGTCGTCACGCGCGGTCCCGCGGCCGCACAGGGCATAGATCAACGCCGCCGTGGCCGTGGGCGAGAGCAGCGTGGCGGCCATCTGCAGCGGCAGAGGCCGAAGAACACCGGTGGCGCCTGGCTGACGTAGGTCACTTGTGTTCGACTGACGGAGCGCCACAGTGTCGAAATCCAGTCGCCGTAGCGCAATAGAACCAGCAGCGCTCCCACACCGGCGGCGGCCGCGGCGGCACCGATCAATCCGACGGTGAGCGCGGCGACCATCCCGGACCCGCGGTGGTCTCGCCACTGCCACACCACCACAGGGGCCACCACCGCCACCACGCCCAACAGCCCGAGCAACAGGAACGGGGCCACGAAGAAGTTCTGCGATTCGTTGCCCAGATAGTCGTGCACCCGCTCACCCTTGCGGCTCACTGCCACCACGGCATGAATCGGCGGGGCAATCCACGCCCAGAGTGCCACCGACCAGAACCCCGGTCGCCGCGAGGACGAGCACCACGGTGAGCAGCGCGCGGTTCCGGGACGTGCGGAGGCCCCGCCGCGCGGGGTCTACGGGCCGGGGGACGCGGTTACGGCTTCCTCGGTCATTGCTGCGCCTCCAGGTCGGCCGAGTCCACCTGTCCGTGCCGGGAGCACTGCGCCCACCAGCCGTCAGGACGAACCTGAACGATCATCCGGCGTCCGCATTCGGCGCAGAACCGGGGCGGCTCAAGACCCAACTGGGCCGCGGTCGGTGTGGCCGTGCCCGCCAATTCCCCGGTGTAGACGTTGTATACGCCGGCTCCGACCGGAGCTCCCAGATTCCCAGCCACGCTTCTCGTTTCTTACAAGCTCGCGTTGAGCGCCTTGAGCGGCATCTGCAGGTCCTCGAGCAGCTCCAGATCGGCTTCCGCGGGACGGCCGAGTGTGGTCAGGTAGTTGCCGACGATGACGGCGTTGATGCCGCCCAGGATGCCCTGCTTGGCGCCGAGGTCGCCGAGGGTGATCTCGCGGCCACCGGCGAACCGCAGCATGGTGCGCGGCAGCGCCAGCCGGAACGCGGCGACCGACTTGAGGGCTTCGCTGGCCGGCAACACCTCCAGATCGCCGAACGGGGTGCCCGGCCGCGGGTTGAGGAAGTTCAGCGGCACCTCGTCGGGGTCGAGTTCGGCGAGTTCGGCGGCGAATTCCGCGCGCTGCTCCAGCGTCTCCCCCATGCCCAGGATGCCGCCGCAGCACACCTCCATACCGGCGTCGCGCACCATCGACAACGTCTGCCAGCGCTCTTCCCAGGTGTGGGTGGTGACGACGTTGGTGAAGAACGAGCGGGCGGTCTCCAGGTTGTGGTTGTAGCGGTGCACACCCATCTCCGCGAGCCGCTCCACCTGCTCGGCGCTCAGCATCCCCAGCGAGCACGCGATGTGGATCTCGACCTCGTTGCGGATCGCCTCGATGCCGGCCGCGACCTGGGCGAGCAACCGCTCGTCGGGTCCGCGCACCGCGGCCACGATGCAGAACTCGGTCGCGCCGGACTTGGCCGTCTGCTTGGCCGCCTCGACCAGGCTGGGGATATCCAGCCAGGCGCTGCGCACCGGCGACTGGAACAGCCCCGACTGGGAGCAGAAGTGGCAGTCCTCCGGGCAGCCGCCGGTCTTGAGGCTGATGATGCCCTCGACCTCGACCTCGGGGCCGCACCAGCGCATCCGCACCTCGTGGGCCAGCGCCAGCAGTTCTTCCAGCCGGTCGTCGGGCAGCTGCAGGACCTGCAGCACCTGGTCCTTGCTCAGTCCCTCGCCGCGCTCGAGCACCTGCTGCCGGGCGACCGCCAGGATGTCGTCGCGGTGGGTGCCATCCAGGCCGGCATCGCTGGTCGGTCGAGTTGGCGCTTGAGTCACCGGGTACTCCCCTGCATTGTTGATCGCGTCCGAGCAGTTCGGACCACATCTGCTTTTCAGGGCCGCGTCGTCGTGGCAGCCCGAATGAAATGGTGTTCAGGTTAGGGTAGCGGGCGCCGCGTCGACGGATGCCCACCGGTTGCCGCGATACGCCGGCCACGGGAGGGTATGCAACCACCATGAGCAATCCGCCCGTCGCGTATCTGGCCGACCACGGGATATGGCTGGCCATACCGGCGTTTCTGCCCGCGATGATCGTCGTCGGAGTGGTGTTGTACATCGCGATGAGAGACCGGCGCGGCGAAGCGCCGACAGCCACAACAGCCATCCGACCCGGGTGACGAAAAGCAGGATTGACCACCACTGCATTCGGGCATTCAAACTTGCGAATCCTGAAGTCGGTCGATGCGATCAAATCCCGGGACGGCCCGGCGCGGTTGGGAGTATGACGATGAAGTCGACGGAACTGACGTTTACTGCCGAGGCACCGGCGCGCGGCGCCGGACTGGACCAGGTGATCGGGCTGTCGATCGCCGCGGTGGTCATCACCCTGGCTGATGCTGTGGGTCGGCTATGCGCACCGCACCCAGCGCATCACCTGGTTGGACCCGCTTCGCCGACTGGCTCGGCGAAAAATTCCACCGCCCGTCCTGGGTGGCCCTGCCGGTGCTGGTGTTCACCACGTCGATCATCTGTGCGCTGTTCGGGTTCATCTGGGACGTCAGCTGGCATATCGGCAAAGGCCGCGACCCCGGTCCGCTGGCCAATCCGGCGCACTACTTCATCATCATCGGCCTGTTCGGGGTGTTCGTGGCCGGCATGGTGGCGATCGTGCTGCCGTTCGACAAGCCCGGCCCGGCAGCGGTGCGCATCACGCGCAACTGGTACGCCCCCGTCGGCGGCGTGCTGATGGCCGGCTGCGGGCTGTACGCGCTGATCGGGTTCCCGCTCGACGACATCTGGCACCGAATCTTCGGCCAGGACGTCACCCTGTGGGGCCCGACGCACTTGATGATGATCGGCGGTGCCGGGTTCTCCCTGTTCGCGGTGCTGCATGCTGGAGCGCGAAGGCGAGGCGGCGCACGGGCGAGGAGCACCGCTCAAGGCGCGTTCATCAAGCCTTCCTGCGCTATCTGTCATTCGGCGGCATGTTCATCGGCTTGTCGGTGTACCAGATCGAGTACGACTTCGGCGTGCAGCAGTTCCGTCTGGTGCTTCAGCCGATGATGATCGCCGGCGCGCGGCCGCCCTGGGTCTGGTCGCGGCCCGCATGACGCTGGGCCGCGGCGCGGCGATCGTCGCGGCGCTTGTTCGCGATCGCGCTGCGCGGCGCGGTCGCATTGATGGTCGGGCCCGATCCTGGGCGCGCCGATCAACTGGTTCCCGCTGTACCTCGGGCCCGCGCGTGGTGGTCGAACTGCTGGCCCTCACGCCACTGCTTCAAGCGCCCCATCGCTTTCGGCGCCGTCAGCCGGACTGGCCGTGGGCACCGTCGGGCTGTGGCTGGAGTCGCTGTGGATCGGCGCGCGTCTACCACTACCCGTGGCCGACGAGCATGTGGCGGGAGGCCTGGCGATGGCGGTGCCGGTCGCGGTGCTGACCGGGGCATGCGGGGCGATGCTCGGGATGGTGCTCACCGGGCAGCGGCTACCTCGCCGCGCGATCGGCATCGTCGTGGTCGCGGTCGACGGTCGTGGTGATCGGCGGCGCGGTGGCCAACGGGCTGCACTACGACGTGCCCGACAAGAACACACGCCACGATGACACTGACCGAGTTGCCCAGCCCGCGCCGGTAAGCGCATGGTGTACTGCCGATGTGCGGATCAATCCGCCCGACCTGATAAGCGACAACCCCGATTGGGTGTCGGTCCATCGCTGGCAGGGACGAACTGGTGAACGACCGCGGCCTGGTGATCGACCAGCTCGAGCGGGTCGGCCCCGGGCACTACCGCTCCACCCAACCGATGCCGGTCTGGGGATAGTGGAAGACGCTGCTGCGGGTTCAGGACGGCTACACCATGACCGCCGTGCCGATCTACGAGCCGGCCGATGCCGGCGATTCCGGCTCCCGAGGTGCCGGCCCAGCCGACGATCACCCGGCCGTTCGTCCTGGAGATCACCATCCTGCAGCGCGAACGCGACCCGAATGCGCCCGGAGTGGCTCTTCACCACCGGCTGACTCGTGGTGCTGATCTTCACGCTGATGGTGATCACCGGCCTGACCTGGGGCGCGGGCCGGATCAACGGTGAAATGACCAAACCCAAACGCCCGGCGGAGGAACAGCACCCCCTCCCCCGGGCGGCATAAGTCGATGACAGCACGCATCACTCGCCCTTGCGTGGGCGGTCATGTTGAGCTGCGCAGTGGTCGCCTGCGGTGGCAGTAAACCGAGCAGCACGGCCAGCAGTTCCGCGGCTCCCGACGGCCTGACGATAGGTCTCCATCGTCAAGGGCAGGTGACGCCGACGAACGCCACGCTGCAGGCGAAGGTAAAGAACAGATCATGCTCCGGGTCACCAGCGACGTCACCGACGAGCTTCACGTGCATTCGATGCCAGATCACAAGTTCCAGATCGCCGCCGCGCCCAACCAGCCATTCCAATTCAGCGTTGACGTCCCCGGCAATGTCGACATCGAACTGCATCAACTGTAAGCGCACCATCGCCACCATCCAAGTCCAACCGTGACCGCTGCCGGTGCGGTGCTGGCGCATGGCCTCGGCGGGTCGAACGATCTCCCGGTCCCCTACACCTATGCCCTGATCGGTGCGGCGTGGGCGCTGACGTTCACCTTCGCCTTGGTCGCGCTCGCGTGGAGCGGCCCCGGTTCGATCCGGCCAAGCCGGGCGCCCGTTGCCGGACGCGGTGACGACGCTGGTGGACGCCCGCGCCACCGTTGGGCGGTGGCGGGGCGGGGTTGCTGTTCGCGTGTGGGTGCCGCTGGCCGGGTTGTTCGGCCCGCAGAACAGGCCAACCCGCTCCCCGGCGTGTTCTACGTGTTGCTCTGGGTCGGGCTGGTGGCGCCCTCGCTGGTGTTCGGGCCGGTATGGCGAGTGGTCTCACCGCTGCGCACGGTGTACCTGTTGCTGCGGAGGGCCGCCGGAGCGGCTGCCGGCCGCGGATCACCCCCTGCGGCTGGGTTACTGCCCGCCGCGTTCGGCTTGTTCGCCTTCGTCTGGCTGGAGCTGGCCAGTCCCGAACTCGGCCTCGGTTCGCGGTCAAGATCTGGCTCTTGATCTACATCGTGGTACTGCTGATGGGCGCGATGGTGTGCGGCCATCGCTGGTTGGCCGCGCCGACCCCTTCGAGGTGTACAGCATGGTCGTGTCGCGGTTGTCGCCGTTCCGGCGCAACCCGAACCGGCGAGATCGTCGTCGGTAACCCGTTCGACCACCTGCCGTCGCTGCCGATCCGGCCGGGCATGGTGACGGTGCTGGCGGTGCTTCTCGGCTCGACGGCGTTCGACAGCTTCTCGGCGTCGCCGACCTGGCGCAAATTCGTCGACGGGTCACGCGCGTGCGCACGGGGTGCCGGAGTCGCTGACCTCGTCGCGCTGCGCACCGCGGCCTGATCGTCTTCATCAGGGTTGTGGCGCTGACATTCTCGCTCGCCGCCCGGGCGACGGGCGGCGTGGAGCAAGCAGCGCCGGGCACTGCCCGGGCAGATGGCGCACTCACTGATTCCGATCGTGGTCGGCTACATGTTCGCCCATTACCTGACCTATCTGGTCGAGCGGGGGCAGCAGGCCGTCATCGGGCTGGCTGATCCGTTGGCCGCGGGTGGAACTCTGGGTCGCGTCAAGTGATTATGTCGATGCACCCCGCGGCGCTGTCCACCATCAAGGTCGGCTGTGTGGTCGCCGGTCATATCGTGGCTGTGATCGCCGCGCACGACCGAGCCCTGCGGTTGCTGCCCTCGGCTCATCAGCTCACCGGCCAGCTCACCATGATGCTGGTGATGGTCGGGTACACCTTCACGGGCTTGTATCTGCTGTTCGGCGGATGATCGGCGGCGGCTTCTCCGAAAGCCCACTTGAGCTGCGAAATCGCGGCTCGCATCGGGTCTGCTGGACTACCGCGACGGACGCGGTTGTTAACCGCGCGGGAGTACACAATGTCGTTCTTGAGCGCAACACCGGACTTGATGGTCTCGGCCGCAACCAATTTCGAGGGCATCGGCTCAACGATCACCACGGCCAACGCCGCCGCCGCGTCACGGACGATGGACATCCTTGAGGGGCGAGGCTGCCGACGAGGTTTCGTTGACTGTTACCGCCGCGTTCGGTACTTACGCTCAGCAGTATCAGTCTGTCAGCGCGCGGGCGAACGCATTTCACGAGCAGTTCGTGCGCGCTCTGAACGGTGGCGGGAACCTCTAACGGCAGCCGAGGCGGCCAGTGCCCTTCCCCTTGCCGGCAGCGCTGGACCTGGTCAACGCCCCAGCACCGGGCACTG
>CAVSDU010000013.1:0-278355 GCA_963726875.1 uncultured Actinomycetota bacterium
CAAACCTTGAGGCCGTTGTACGCGTCTGGCGGGACAGGGCCGTGGATTGACTCAGCTGAAATCCAGGCGGGCAGAGCGCCGCTGGGGATGAAGTCATACATGGGCTTCTTGCCGGTGGCGTACTCCACGCCCGCACGCCACGGCGTCATCAAGCGTCAACGTCATCTTCATTGGCCAGGATGAGGAATTGGCTACCAGGGGTAGTGCCATAACCTTTGATCCGAATTAGGTGGATAGCATCTTCGATGTCGGATGCGTCGAGCGTCGCATTTTCGGTCGTCAGGTAGTGCGTTGTCGTGCTCGGGAATGTGCGACCAAGGTACGGGCGGCGTCATGCCGTCGTTGCACCACAAGCCGTAACACGTATGCTGCCACTCGTTGTACGCCGGCGGGGTTCGGTAGCCGACGCAGGATCTCGCGCCCTCGACGTTTTTGTTATCAGCTTCAAAAATCCTGGTTATCTGAGCGGTTACTTGATCGGCAGTCGCTTCTCGCACGCTTCCAGGTCATGCGAGTTGCCAGGTCCCAGTCCTTAAAACTGTAGCCGAGTTTCAGATAATCAGCCGGCTCACGTGATGCGTGCGGAATACCATACTCGGTTGCCTCTTCAAATGACTCGGAGTTAATACTCTGCGGCACGGCGTCGGCTGCCAATACAGTCGGGTATGAACAGCCGCGCCACGGCGCTACGCTCGGCGTTATACAGCTCAAGGGCATCCCTGATCTCAGCCCAGATGACGTTGACGTCAACGCCATCTGACGTCATATTGACGAGGACATCGCCCTCTGCGTTATAGCCGTGGCCATAATGGCCTCCTTATCAATAGGTACTCAGCCGCGAGCGTACGCCAGAAATGCGTGCGGCCCGGCAAATAACCTACCGGGGCGGGCGTCCGCATTCCGTCCGGTATTCTTCCGGGGCGGTTCCGGCCTTTTTGGAGTACGTTAGCGAATAACGCGCCGTAACCCGTTATCTGGTAACGGATCACGCCCGCCGGAAGGACGAAAAACCATAGCTACTTTTGGAGGTGAAAAACAATGTCAAGAACACCGCCGCCTAACCCTACCGTTGAGGTTCCAGCGCCGAGTCTGTATATATCACGAGAACCTACGATAAAGGGCAAATACGGCGCTGTAGGTTGGTACCGCGAGAAAATGCATCTCGGCGTCGGCATTAACTTTGTTACTACATACGACAAGGCGTTGCCGATGATAAATCGGCGGCAACGTCTGGTATTCGACCGCCGACCTCTACAATTTCATTATGAAGATGCGCGAAACTGCGTGAGCAGATACCCAACTACCAGAAAGGCAATAGCCAATGGACGCAGAACGCCGTGCGATGCGCGGGGAGTATCCTGCCCTTAGCAATCCCAGGCCAATGATCTGGCCCTGAACAAAACGGTGCAAGGCGTTTTGGCCGCAGAAGGCATAGAAGCCCATCTGTCTGATAAACCTGGCCTACACCGTGGCGCTTTTCGACCCAGTGTGGTCACCGACGTTGTACGCCAAGCTGGACGTTGAACTTGTAGGCGTGACATGCCTGGAGCGGCAGGGTGGCGGGGTTGTTTACAAGACGTTCTGGTGCGAAAAATCGGACGATGCCCACGACCCAAGCGACAATGCGGCGTTACTGAAATTCCCAGGAGACAAACGCATCTTCGTGTGCCGTAATAACGCAGACAGACTCACGGCCATGTTGGAGCGCATGGGACCATACGGCGTTTGCGGTGCCACTTGCCTCGCCGCGGACTGCCAGGCGACCAGCTTTAACGGCCACCACATCACGCGGCCACTACCGATCGCGTGCGGACGCATTCTGCTACGTTCTAAATTGTCTGGCTTGCGAAGCCCAGGCGGGCACGACCGCAGAGACCAATTTCCGTGTCAGCGTCATGGCCGCCCAGGTGAGTTGCTGCCCGGTGCCCAGATCGACCCCGGCTCCCCGGTCCCGCCGCAACCGTAATGGCCGGCTGGCGTGTGTACGTCTGGAATGGCGTTTGGCGCGTGTACAGAGCGTACCCAACTGAGCAAGAGGCCCGCGACCACGCCGAGGCGCTGCTTTGGCAGGGCAAGTACCGGCGCACCAAAGTCATGCCCGTAGATGCGCCCAGCCCGGTAACCCCGCCCGACCGGCCCTAGGCCCACGGTAGACGGCCCTGGAGTAACGCCGCTTAATCTGGCCCGTAGGCGGTTTGCGGAGCGTGCGCCGGGAATCGGGGCCGGCGGTCTGGCAACCCCGTAATCCACGTGATCTACGTCACACCCGCCGCACCCCGGTTCGGACCGTGCTCCTAACTGTAATATGTCGCCTTGTTGGACGCAGAACCCAAAAATACTGGGACGTTGGCCAAAACGGTTGGTACCAGCCCGGTTTGACCCAGTTGCGCGATGTGCCGGCCAAGGCGCACCTTGGTGGTGACCGCTGGAAGTGCCTGCGGCAGACCAAGGAGGACTGAAAGTGAGTAGGAGAACGATGTTGATCGCAACGCGACCAGTGAACTCCAGAGTGTTGGATGACCCCGACTGGTTACACAGTGTGTTGAAAACCGGGGCAATCGGGATAACGGATAGCGCTGATGCCCCTCTGGACGAGTTAGAAGAGATGGTCGCCGGGATCGTTGCAAGTACCGTTGAGGACCACCTAAACAGCGCCAACGCCGACAACCTGGTCGGGATCGGCGTTGAGTTAGTAACCACGTAACGCCAAGGGCCGCAGGCGAATTGGATCTACCGCAAAACCGCGTGACGGCGTAGGCTATTCGTTAAGACCTTCTCGCCGGGCGCCCAGGAGACTGTGAAAGATGCAGTTTCTTGAGCGCCCGGCTGTTTTTGTATCTGGGAAGGGAAATGGATATGGGCGTACTGGACGAGATCGACAAGCCAAAACACACTTTGTACGAACTGTACGAGTGCCTGTATTGGGACGAAGATTTGCCGGTGACATTCCGGCAGCTGTACCAGGCCGTGCTAGACGGTGAGCTTGTGCCCACCAAGTTCTCGAACAAGAACTACTTCAGTCTGCGAGATGGTCTGGATTGGGTTGCGGCACAAAAAGGTAAAGCGGCGCGGCCAGAAAAGCCAATCTGCCCTCTAAACAGTTTGCCGCCCCCAGACGGCCAAATCCAGGGGCGGCTACCGACTTGATGGCAGAAGTAGGTACGAGTGACTATACCCGAAACACCGCCGTTGCGAAAGCCCCAGCCCGACAACGCGTTTGGGGCGGCTGGTACCAATGGGCATAGGCCGGCTGGTTTGTGGGTGCCGGATGTGCCCCCAAGTCTGACCCTATTGGATGCCGCCCTGGCATATGCGGAGGCCGGTTGGTACCTGGTACCAACGGATCCCAATGACGTGAAGAACCCGGGCAGCGTGGTCGGCGGTAAGTGGCATGAGAAGTCGAGCCGCGATCCAGAGCAGATAGGTAACGGGGGTGGGCGCAGAACCCGAACTACGGCATCTCACCTACATTGCGGTAGGTCTGGGGCGATTGCGTTCGACTTAGACGTTGGAGACCTGAACTCGGTCAGCACGTTTGGGCGCGCCGACATTGCCGAGGCGCTAGTAAACGCGGGTGCGATACAGGGCACCCGAAGTGAAGGCGATCGTGGCCACTACCTGTACCTAATGCCACCCAACAAGGAATTTGGGAACAGCGCTGGCGCATTCATGGCATGGGGCGAGGTGCGCGGCAAGAACGGCGGGATTGTCGTTGCCCCTACGCCGCACCCTGACGCCGGCACAAAAGGTGGCTGCTACCGCTGGGCCAAGGTGGGCGTGGTCGGTGCGTTGCCAGATGTTCTGCGCGAGTGCCTATGTGAAGCGGCTGATAGCGCCGACCCGCTGACCGACGCCGAACTTGAGGCGTTCCAGGACACCTACTCTGGCGACGGCTGCGGCCATGAAGGTTGCCGAAACAGTATCGCCGGGCCAGCAAAGCAGTTCCGTGATCTTGTCGCGGGCGGAGCACGTCAGCCACGAACTCGTGAAGGTAGCGCCCTGGGCGATGTCCGAGGCGATGGCCGGGTGCTACCCGGCAGGGCAGGCCGTAGGCACCCTACATTCTGCGTTCCGCGCCGAATTTGACCCTGAGACTGAACCTGCGCGAGTCAGGCAGCTTGGCGGCGAGTTTCTGCGAATTGTTAAGTGGGCTGCCGCCCAAGCCGATCCTGAGCGAGCCCACCGTAACGATGGCCTACTTACCGCAGACGAGTTTGAGGCATTCTGGTTGGCGCGGCCTGAGTTGGCCAACTTACGGCAGTTCGCCAGGGCGCGGCGAGTTGGGCCGTGGGCAATGCTAGGGCACTCATTGGCCATAGCGTATCTGCCATACCGCCGATGTGGTTCTACCGCCCACGATTGGTCTGATGCGAGCCTAAACATATTCGTGGCGCTAGTTGGTAGAAGCGGCGAGAAGAAAAGCGCAGCGATGCGGGCGGCAAGAGATTGGCTGGGCGTTGATCCTGAGCCGAATCTGAAAAAACCAGGCAGCGGTGAGGGTTTGGCGAAGTGCTACGCCTACATACAGAAGCAAAGGGGGAACCGGCGCGGCAGGTAGGCAAGAACTGGTCTGTGCTCGCCGAGATACCAGAGGTTGAGAGTCTGACTGCCGTGGCCAACCGCGGCGGCGCGACCATTATGGCCGAGATACGTTATGGCTGGACTGGGGAGCGGCTGGGACACGACTACGCCGCTGATGACAAAGTCATTGTGCTACGAGACCACCGATACCGGCTGTGCATGACGATTGGGGCACAGCCTACTAAGGCCGGACCAATACTTGACGACGCCGATGCTGGAACGCCGCAAAGGTTCGTGTGGCTCCGTGTCGATGACCCAGACTGCCCAGAGGAGCGGCCCCTTGAGCCGCCCAGGCACGGGTTACCCGCGTGGCTGGCCGAATGTAATGCCGACGCCGATGGGGACGCAGATGCCGACGCCGATGGGGACGGCGTTATGGCCTTTGACCGCAACATGTTTCTGGCCAGCCAACTACACGTACCGGCTGATCTTGCCGAGTTACAGGTCCTTGGGATACCGGAAACAGCGCGCAACGCTGTGGATGCCCACCAATTAGCCAAGCTGCGCGGCGACTCTGGCATAGACCCGCTAGACGGCCATAAATTGCTCTGCCGACTAAAGGTGGCGGCGGGTCTGATGTGGCTTAACGAGCGCACCGACAAGATTACAGAAGAGGACTGGAACTTGGCCGGCGTCGTGATGGCCGCGTATCTGCTGAGACCCGCGCCAGTATCCAGAAGGTGTTGCTGCCCGGGCGGGTGTGGCGAACAAGCTACGTGGTCGTGCGGAAAAAAAGGTGAGCGCGCGATTGAAGCGGAGGAAGTGAAGCGCCAGGCGGCAGTGCGACGCGTGGCCGAAAATATGGTGCGCCATATCCAAAAGGACGGCGGGGAAATGGCGCGGACCAAGGTGCGGAACGCAATTGCGCTCCGTGATCGCGAATACTTTGACGACGCAGAGCAATTCCTGCTAGTTGGCGGCCGGATTACCAAAGACGGATTGAATACAAGGGCCAGTACGGAGACGTTTTGGCAGCGACCGATGTTAGCTAGATTTAGGGGGCGTAGGGACGTACGGGCGTACGGGGCGTACGCGAGAAAACGGGAATTTGGCGAAGTTAGGTAAACCTAAAATACCTGGTCATATCTACAACTTAGGGTATCGCGTTACGCGCGAGGACACAGTAGGGGCGTACGCGTAAGCCCGTACGCCCCTAAGCCCAAAAAGTTCGCCCCTACGAGTTAGCCCGCCTTGGCAGATGCGCGTACGCGGCGACCGCCTTGAATCTAAGTGAAGGAGATTGCTTTGATGATACCCCTATGCCAAACCAGAAGCGCCCTAAGACTACTGGCATAGCGACAAACCGCGCCAAACAGGCCACCGCGGGCAACCCAATTAGCGACCCAGACCAATGGACCGTGAACACGCCTTGAAGCCGAGCTACAACTGACCACTGGAAGATAATTGGAGGACCCAACTGATGAAGGTACTATCTGGGCAGAACGCCTGGACAACCCGAGCAAGTACGCCACACGACACCCGCGCCGGAGCCCGAGGCGGAGCCTTGCCGCCGTTTTGCCGCTCGCGGCGGGAACGTGTGCCGGCTGCACGGCGGTGAAGCGCCCCTAAGATCAAAAGCCGCCGTCAAAGCGCAGATTGGACAAGCCGCAGATCGTATTGGTACAGCAAGGCTGCTTGGATTTGCAATTAGATGGGGGATGCCCCTGACGCCGTGGCGCTAGCGGCAGTTAGGGATGCCCTTGACCGCGCAGGCCTAAGCGGCCAAGCAGGCCCTGGAACTGTCTATGGAGCAGCCAGAATTAGCGCCATATGAGGAGTTATTGCTTGGCGTAGCGACAATTACACGCGCAGAGACGCCGCCCGCACGGGCCTACCCGACATCGACGGCGAGGTCCTACCCGACCCGCCCGCCCTTAGACGGCCCCGTCGACCCGGCTCATTCGCCCGCTGACCGCCGCGTAGACCCGCCCCCGCCCTACTTCGCCGAGCCGCCCTTCGCAAACGCCTAGCGGGGCGCGTAGAGGGGCTTGTTTCGATGGAGGAAGCGGTGACCGAGACCCACCAGGTACAACGGACCAGACGCACGACCAGGCGTTTGCTGTAAGGCCACAAAAGGCCTGGTGAATGAGGGTAGACGGCTTTGCGCGGCTGGAGTAGCGTCGGGGCGTAAGGCGGAACCGACCGGTTACGCCCCGACCCAAGGAGGAAATGAGTATGACGTGCGTTCTGTGTAGGCGCGCAATGTATGAGCACGAGGCAAAGACGGCAGTAACCAAGCCCGAATGGCTTCTGCGCAGAACCAGACTCGATTGCGCATACGTCGTGCTATGAACTGATCGGCGCCGCGCATGGGTACGTGGTCGCATGACCCCAGACCCAGATGCCCAGCGCCCCTTAATGTTTGGCTACACCAGGGTAAGCACTGAGGAGCAGGCTGATAGACGCAACGGTCTTGAGGCGCAAGCAGATACGATCAACTGCGAGGCAGAGCGGCGCGGCTGGGACATAGAGCGATTCACTGACGAAGGTGTAAGCGGCAAGTCCATTAACGGCAATCTGCGAGAGTGCCTACAGCTCTTGGCTTCTGGGCAGGGCGACGGTTTGGTAGTGGCTAAGCTGGATAGGCTGTCTCGCTCAATTGTCGACGCCGCAAACATAATCGAGTCTGCCCAGTCGCAAGGCTGGTCGCTGGTCGTGCTCGATCTTGGCGTTGACCTAACCACGGCGGCTGGCCGAATGGTGGCGATGAATCTGGTCAACTTCGCCCAATATGAGCGTGAGCTAATCAGCGAGCGCACGAAGGCAGGTCTGGCCGCCAAGAAGCGTCGAGGTGAGCGTATTGGCCGGCCAAGGCTAGCGCCGCCTGGCGTCGTGCGCCGGATCGTCATGGAGCGCAACGCGGGCCAGAGTTTCGACCGCATTGCCCGCGCTCTAACCAAAGAGGGTGTCCTGTCGCCTGCGGGTCGGCCCAATTGGCAACCGAGCACCGTACGCCGTATCTACCAAAGTGCCACGGCAGCAATAGAAATGGAGGCAACCGCATGACCACCCCGCCCGCAATTCCACCGCTACCTACCCCGCCCCTAACGCCAGACCCAGAGGCTCTTGCCCGCGCCTACCTTGCCTACCTGCGGGCTAACCCCGCCCTGGCTAACGGCCCGGGAAAAGCGCCACCTGCGCCCCGTAAACAGGCCGCTAAGCCCTTGTATGCGCACAAGCCTATCGTCGGGCGGCCTAAGCCCCGCCTACGCAAGCGCAAACCGCCTGGCGGTATTACGCCCGTGCCCAAGGCAAAGCACCCGCGCAGCCCGTGCCCAACGCCCTTACCGCGCAGACAGAGCGGGCTATGCGGTTGCCCCCAAATGAGCCCAAAACTCACCCGACAGAAGGGAACTGATTAAATGGCCTACATAAAGGTCCACGAGACCACGCCCGCCGCAATGGCAAGCCGGTTAGCCGGTATGCGGTGATCTGGCGGGAGCCCGTACGCGACAGCTTTGGGCTACCCGTGCCGGTAAACCCTGAGCACCCAGACGGCCCTAAGCGCACCCGCAACCGCTCCGAGCGGTACGCCACCCGCGAAGCCGGCGCAGGCCCGCGTAGACGAGCTGAACGCCGCGCGGCACACGACCGGGACGAGCGCCCTGGCCGAGCAGCGTAAGGCGGGCGACCTGCCGTTTGGGTACTACGCCCGAGCCTGGCTCGATAGCCAACGCGTAAAGGCGGCAAGCGGCAAGGTAAAGGCCGACACGGTAGACGGCTACGAGCAGCGGCTTGCGGTGTACGCGCTACCAGAGTTCGGGGCGAAGGCGATCGCGTCGATAACCCCGGCCCACTGCGAGCAGTTCCTGGCCGCCCTGGTAGCGCGTGGGCTAACCCCTGCCACGCTTAAGCACCACTGGTCGATGCTCCGCAGCTGTGTTCGTGTACGCGCTGCGGCACAAGGCAATCGCCGCGAACCCTATTGACGCCGTGGACTTCTCAGCGAACAGTGCGCAGCGCCGCAACCGGCGGCACCACCCGCTAACCGCAGAGCAGGTCGCTGCCGTCGCCGCGAGCATCGGCACCCGCTACCCGGTCTATGAGCTGCTGACTCTGTTCGCCGCGTATACCGGCCTACGCGCCGAAGAACTGGCCGGGCTAGAGGTCGGAGACCTCGTGTTCGCGCCCGGTGCCGGCTGGCGCGCCGTACGCGCGTCGGTGAACGTGCGCCGCGCCAAGAAGCGCCGGGGCGGGCAGTGGGTACCGACACGCTCAAGAGCGCCAAGAGCCGCCGCACCGTGCCGCTACCGCCCTGGCTAGCCGCGCGTATGGCCGACTACCTAGCGCACGACCCACCCGCGCGCCGACGTGCCTACCGCGCCGCTATGGCCGAACCGGGCGCTCGGCGGGGCCCGCCGCCGGGGCTGCCGGGCGATAGCGCCGCTGGACTACACAGAGCCGTGCGACACGGGCGCGTTCTACAAGAACCTGCTCAAGCCCGCCCTGGAAGCGGTCGGCCTACCCGCGAGCACGCCGGCCAAGCCCGCTACGACGACGGCAACGCCGCGCAGCCCGCCGTCGAAGGCGTGCGGCTACACGACCTACGGCATACCTTTGCGGCGCTACAGCTTTCGGCGGGCGTCCACTTCATGCAGGTAAGCCAAGTGGCTAGGCCACAGCACCTACACGCTTACCCTCGACGTTTACGGCGACTGGATCCCCGAGCAGGACGGCGGCGTGCCGAACACCCTGCCCGAGCCGGTTGCCCCCACCCCCGCCCCGGCTGCGAACGTCGTGCCGCTACGGAGGCGGGCGCGAAGCTAGCCGCCGAGGCCAGCTCCGGGAGGCAACGCCTCGAAGGCGGTAATCGCCTTCGTTACTGCTGTTCCCAACTCCAGGGTGCCGGTTATAACATCCTTCCGTTTGAACACTCCCAACAGCCTCTGGTACAAGGGCTTTAACGCCTGGTCCGTGCTGGATTCGCTTGCGGTTCTGATGGTGTCGCGGAGCAGAGTGGTGGCGCGTGCGACCGCGTAGTCGCCCTGGAGCCGGTAGTCGTAGAGCACCCACCGGCAATTGTTGATCAGATTCAGCAAATAAACGGTTAGGGTTCTGCTGATCGTCGTTTCCTTCTCCAACAGTTGGAGTATTTCCTTGAGGCCAGCGGCTACTTCATTGATGTCATCATCGGTGTATTTAGGGACCAGTCCGTTTAGAAGTGGGCCGAGTGTCTTCAGGAAGCGCATCGACGTGTCGTTGAACGGCTGCGCTGTCTGCCAACCCTTAGGGTATGCCAGCACCATGGCGGTCCAATTGGGTAGCTCACGACGGTATTCGTCTACGTCGATCCCCGTCGTTTGTTCCAGCGTGTCAAGCAACTCGCGGATTTGTGCGATGTACCCCAGGGCGATTTCGTGCATGCGCAGAGCATGGTCACGGTTCGCGTTGAGATTGCGGCGGTTCTCGGGCGCGGTCTGCGGCGATATGTTCGGCGGGTTCCACCCGACTAGGTTGTTGTAAAGCAGTTCGGCGGGATTAGACACGATCCGCATGATAGATGCTGACTACGACGCTTCTCGGGCGTGTCGCGGCCCGTGTTACGCCGTGTTACGCGGCCCCGCCCCGGCTAGCTAACTCCCTCGCATACGCGAGGCATACGCGAGTGAGGGCGATTTTACGCGGTAGCGTAGCCGTAGCGAAGGGGTACTGGTAACGGCGAAAACCAGTCCCTTGCAGGCGTTTTGAGCATTTTAGCTAAGCTGTTTCGCCTGGTCGCGGCGCTTTGAAAAGCGGACTCATAATCCGTTGGTCGCGGGTTCGAGCCCCGCCCGCCCCACAGCACAGGTACATAGCTGAGCTAATTCTTATGAATGCGCAGCAAACACCGCTCACCCCAGCACCCGGCGGAGGACGGCATTTGTCGAGCCGTTAGCCGACTACCCGGCGCTAACTGCAGCTCGTGCCGCCGCGCGATCGGCGCCACCACGGCGGGGCGGGTCAAGGTCGTGGTTAGTTAGTCGCCCGTGCGCACAAACCTCGCGTCGAAGTCGCCGATGAATGGGCACGCCGTGCCTGACCCTTCTAGGTGGCCGTGCCCGGTCAGCTGCGTGATGGGGTCTTGCGGCGGTTGAGGAAGCGGAAAATTTGACGTGTCCCTTACGTGCGAGGTGCCGCCACCGGTGCAGGAATGGTCGTACTGCCTGTCGTCGACCCATTTTCCGTTGGCAAAGACCAGTGGCAAGCCCCCTTTGGGGCTGTGGAAGTAGGTGATGCAGCGTTCGCCGCTGCGAAGGCAATCCGTCCGACCGACGAAGTCCCAATCGTTTTTGCTGCCGTCTGTAAAAGTGGACGTGTAATGGTAGCCGCCGTGGAGTGCTTCGGCCGGGGACGCCACCCGCGGCGCTTGACTGGCCGGGTCAGGCAGGCTGACGACGTCGACGTCTCCGGTACGGGTGAAGGTCAGGGTCCGCTTAAGAGCGCACCCTGCCGGGGCTACATCAACGTACTCGCCTGACAAGTTGCCGTCGGGCCGTGGTTGCAGTGTGATCATCTCCCATCTTTCGCCGGAGGCTTTGTTGCACATTCCCGAGCCGATGTCTACGGCCACCCAGCGTCCGCCGACATCGTCGAATACCAACGTCGCCAGGCTCGTGGTCTGGCCGGTCCTGCGTGACGCGGTCGCCACACATCCGGTGGAACCGCACACGGAGCGCACGTCCCAGGTCTCAGTTGCCGCCGGCAACGAATCGTCTTTCTGTTTACCTTCGAAATCGGTCGTGGGGCCGAGGTCGGCAGTGTAGGTGCCGGTGAACGGTCCAGTGTTGGGTGCCGCGCTGGGCGCGGTGTGGCTGGCGGGTGGCTTGTTGTCGTTGCGCTGCGAGAGTTGGACGGCCGCGCCGATCCCGCCCGCCGCCAGGACTACGACGATGAGCGCCGCCGGGATGAGGATGCCGGGCCGCAGCGCCGCCGACGGCGGTTGGGTTCCGGCGCTGGTTGCGGCGATTGCGGCGGCGGGCGCTGAGCGGCCTGGGTGGGGGCGAATTGGGTGCCTGGGAGGAGGTTAGGGGCGAGGTGGGCGGCCTGGGTGGGGTCGAATTGTGTCTGTTGCAGGGCGGGTTGGGCGGCCAGGGTGTGTTCGACGGTGGTGGGCGGGAGTTGGGTTTGCTCGAGGATGGTGGGTTGGGGGGCCAGCCGGCGCCGCAGTTCTTCGATGAATTGGTGGCAGTTGGCATAGCGGTCGTCGGGGTTCTTGGCCATCGCTTTGGCGAATACGGGATCGAGCTGGGTGAGTTCGGGTCGTTTGGCGCCGATCGAGGGTGGTGGGGCGGTGATGTGTTTGGTGATGACGACGCGGCGCTGGAAGATTCGTAGGGGCGGGTCCCGGTCAGTATGTGAAAGGCGGTGCAGGCCAGCGCGTACTGGTCGGCGCGGGGGTCGACGGACTGGCCCATCAGCTGTTCGGGGGCGGCGTAGGCGACGGTGCCGATCGCCATGTTGGTGGCGGTCAGTCCGGCGGTGTCGTCGATGCGGCGGGCGATGCCGAAGTGGGCCAGAAAGACCCACCGGGCCCCGGATTCGGGTTCGGGCTCGGTGAGAAAGATGTTGGCCGGTTTGACGTCGCGGTGCAGCAGCCCGTGCTGGTGGGCGTGATCGAGCGCGGCGGCCACCGGGGTGAGGATGTCCAGCGCCACCTCGGGGGGGATGCCGGTGGGGTAGTGCTCGCGCAGCAGGCTGGCGGCGTCGGTGCCTTGGATGTAGTCCATGGCGATCCACAGCTGTCCGTTGTATTCGCCGCGGTCGTGCACACCGAGAATGTGGGGATGAAACAGGCTGGCCACCACGTCGGCCTCGCGCAGAAACCGGGCCCGATACTGCGGGTCGGCGGTCAACTCGGGTGCGAGCACCTTGAGCGCGTCCTTCCGCGGCAACCGCGGATGCTGAGCCAGGTACACCGACCCCATGCCGCCGGCGCCCAGCTTGCGCACGATGGTGTATCCAGCGAAAACCTCACCAACCGCCAACGGCATGGCCGAATCCTACGAGTACGAAACGTTGGATGGGTGCGATTAGGGACAGCAGCGATGCACCTAGGGCGATGTGTAAAGTCCGGCGATGGCAACATCCCCGAGAGCGATGTACCCGCTTCGATCGAGTTGCACCACTATTCAGACCAGGCAGGATTTGTGAGATCGCTCGGTTTGATCTGTCGTGGAGTCCGCCGCCGGACGGACGCGCCGGCGCACGGGGCCACTGGGTGTTGTTCGCTAGGCCGGCAACGTCTACGACGGTTGCTGGCTCGCCCCGGCAAAGGGAAGGCGCTCTTGATTACGAGCTGGTTCCCCGACCCTCGCCAGGCTCTTTTCACGTTCTGACAGCCGGTTCTCCACCGCGGAGCACCGCGAGGTCCGTTGCCCGGTGACGGGCCAGGAGATGGTCGTCTCCCGGCATCGTCGCAATCCAGATCCTGGAGTCGGAGCGGCGCGAGCTACCTGAGCTGCGAGTCGCCCCAGCGCCCGGCGAAGACCCGCATGGGTGAGCTGTGGGCGACGATGCTGACCGCCGCAATCGTCATCGTGTCCAGCCCCACGGGCATCCTCGAGATGATCCTGGTCCTGTTCTCCGTGCGGGCCCGGGTCAACGCGATCGTATTCCTCGCTTCGGTGATGGTGTCGGTGTTCCTGGTGCCCCTCCTAGGCGCCTCCATCCTCAGAGCCACGGTCGCAAGCGACACAGGCGCCAAGAGTCCGAGCGTGGGCAAGGCGTGGGTGCTCGTCGGGTTGGGGGTGTTGCTGCTCCTTCTCGCCATCGTCAGTTTCCGCAAGCGAGCCGACACGACGCACCCGGCGGCATTCGACACGATCGTAGGCATGGGCCCCCGCGCTGTCTTCGTCCTTTCCCTGAGTGTCGTGTGGTTCAACCCGATAAATGTTCTGGTGTTGCTGTCGGTGGGGTCCCAGGCCGCCTCGATCGACGTGTCGACCGCCATGTTGCTCCTGTCGCTGACCGCGTTCACGGTGCTGGCCACAATGCCGTTCATCGCGGTGGTGGTTTTGCTGGTGGGGGGCGGGGAACGGGCCCGCCCGACACTCGAAAGGTTCAAGCAGTGGTTGGTGAATCACAGCCGGATCACCGTGGCCGCCGTGTTTGGTGTGCTCGGCCTCGTGTTCTTCGCCCAGGGCGTCGCCTCGCTCATGAGATAACCAGCCGGCGCCAGTCAGCCGGGTTGGCGCCGATCTTTTGGTTGTGGTTTCAGCGGAATATGCTCGCTCATTGACTAATTCGTCTCGTCCAGACCGCCTTCGCGCGGCGACCGCGGTCACCGCGGGGATCTGCATTTCGACTGTGGGACCCCAAGGAGGCATCGATGATCTCGACGTCAAGTGTCTCACCAGGCGATACCCCAGTTCTAGGTGGCATCACCATCGCGTCCACTAGGCCGGCGAGCGCCGTTGCCAGCCTTCGGTTTTGGGAGCGTGGGCGTGCACTCCGGCGGGTCGGACGATCCTCATCGAATCAGCGCGGCCGGGGATTTCGATTCCGCCCGGTTCGACGACGATCACGCGGTCGCCTTTGCGTTGAGCGCTTGGTACTCCTGGCCGTGGGCGGAAAACAGCGCCGCGACCGCCGCCGACACCTCGTCCCCAGCAGCGGCCAGCACCTGCGTCGTCGACGTTGCCGCCGCCGCATGGGCGGCCTGGAGCACCGACTCGATACCGGCCAAATCCGCTGCGGCCATGGCCATCAACTCCGGCGCTACGATCACAAACGACATGTCGGTTCCTTTAGCTCGTCAGCCCAGTCCAAGCTCGGACGAACGTCATGGCTAGTGGCTGGGTCCGGTTCGGTTACGCCAGGGGCGGCAAAAGTTTTGATCTGTGCCCGAACGTTGCTAGACATGGGCTTGCATTCGAGGATGGTCAAGGTTCGCGGCAGTCATGGTGTCCCCTCCATGTGGGTCGGCGGCTACCGCACGACCCAAGCGTTACCCCAGACGACGGGAGTGTCTTGAGTAATCCACTACTTCAATCGCCGCACCCCCTGGTCGACCGTCCGCAGTGGCGCGCCGCTTTTGAGCGTGACCGAGTTAAGGACTCAACTGGCGGACGCGCTCGAAGGTGGACGCCAAATGTTTGTGCTGCTAGCCGCTGATTCACTGCCTGACAATCGCTGGCCGCATCACCTTCGAAACGGCGTCGCGTCCACACCTTTCCAGGCAACGACCGAGCCCGGCGATCACATGGCCTTGGTCGTTCGCCGAGACCTTCGAGCGCCTCAGGTCATCGAAAATAGCTGCTGCATCACAATCACGCTCGCCAACACGCTGCAGACCGCCCTCCACCGCGATGCGCTGATCGTCTGGGGACTCGAGCAGTTGATCCAGCGCCGTGGACACCTTTTTCATGTCGTAGATCGGCTGGTCCTCCGCCGCTTGCGAAGCGAACGTATCCCGGTAGAAAACGAGCATCGGGTCGCTCGGGTCGCGTGTCGGCGGCGTCGTAAAAGGATGTTTCTGGCGGTCGTAAACCTCCGGTATCAACACGTCTTTCACCGCTTCGCGCAGGACGTGCTTCTCGCGAATGCCCTTGACTTTCATGTGGACCGGCACGCGGGCCGCGGCCTCGGCGACACGATGGTCCAGGAACGGTACGCGGCCTTCGATGGAGTGGGCCATCTCCATGCGATCGGCGAGGTAATTCAGAATGAAATTCGGCAGAACCGTTTTCGCGTTGATGTAAAGCATCTGATTCAGGTGGTCGCGCCCCGCGACGCTTTGCGCAATCGGCAGGCGATCCAGTGCGGAGATCAGCGGCTGAAACTCTCGAACTGAAGTCGGGAGGTCGTCGCGGAGCAGCGGCGCCACGCTATTGGTCTGCGCAGCACCAACATTGAGCGTCGCGGGCAGCCAGCCGAGCCTGCGCTCCACCGCCTGCATTTCGGGACTGCTGACTTGGTCCGGCATCATCAGCGCGCGAGTCGCAGCATTGGCCCCGAGCATCTCATCCAGGAGTGCCAGTCTCTCGTCGGCGCTCAGTGTCGCGTCGTTGTTCAGCGCGTCGACTCGGTAGTACGGATACCCTCCCAGCATCTCGTCGGCGCCTTCGCCGGTGAACACCACTTTGATGCCGGCGGCCCTGACGGCACGGCTGAGTAGGTATTTGGCTACGCCATGTCCGTTGAACATCTGAGTTTCGGCATGCCAGACCGCGTCTGCGAATGAGTCCGCAATCTCTCGCCCGGTGATCGGAATGGGGTGGTACGTCGCGCCGACCCGCTTGGCCTGTTCTTCGGCGACGCGGGCCTCATCGTAAAGCGGGTTCTCGAAGGTGAGTGTGAACGCGCGGATCGGCCGGTTAGTCTCCTGCTGAGCGAGCCCGAGGACGGCACAGGAGTCGATGCCACCACTGAGATACGACGCGACCTCGACATCGGCGACCAGTCTCTGCCGCACCGCATCCCGGAGAGCCTCACGAAATTCGGCGACGATCTCGGCTTCACTTCGGGTGTCTGCGCGCATTTGATCGGCAGTCGGGATCTCCCAATCCCAGTAAGGGTAAATGCGAACATCCCCGTCCCGGGTGATCGCATAGCAGCCCGGCGGCACGGTACTGATTCCGGCGAACTCGGTTTTCTCGTGGGATCTTCCGAACCCCCCGGTAGCGCCCTCGAGATCCCATTTGGCGGGCACACCGAGCGCCAACAGCGCTTTGATCTCCGACGCGAAATACACGTCGCCGCCCACCGCCGCGTAGTAGAGGGGTTTGACGCCGAAGCGGTCGCGGATTGCATACATCGCGCGTTGGCGTTCGTCGGCAATGATCACCGCGAACTCGCCGCGCAGTTGCGCCGCGGCCTGGATGCCGCGCTCGGCGTAGAGGTGCAGTGCGATCTCGCTGTCGCTGGCGGAGGAGAAGCGATACCCGCGTGCGCGAAGTTGCTCGCGGATCTCGCGGTAGCCGTAGAACTCGCCGTTCACGACCAGGTGCACCGCGCCGTCCGGGCTCGTCATGGGCTGACTTCCGTTGTTCAGACCGATGATTGACAACCGGGTGTGCCCGAGCGTCCATTGCCCATCGCGCGACGTCCAAGTGCCGGAGCCATCCGGCCCGCGGTGCTCCAAGAGCTTGAGCGCGGTATCGCACCGTTCGGGCGGAAGGCCACCGCGTGTCATCGCAGCGAATATCCCGCACATCCTTGTGCCCTCCTTAATCTTCCACGGTCGCCACGCGCCGACCTCTAGCGTCGGCACGATCGCACGCCACCGAACTGGCAACGCAGCCATTTGAGCCTAACGTGGGTGGATTCCACCATTCCGACGCCTGATAGCAGCGTCGAGGTGAGCTACGCGGCACTGCCGGACGGCTCGCGACAAGAAACCTGCCGCAACTAATGTTCGGCGATTAGACAGCCTCAACCCCGAGGTCGGCAGCAGTCGTCATCCGAGTCGAATCTACGTCAGCCCCGATTGGTGACATGTTGGCGTCAGCAGAAGGTCGACGGCATGATGAGCGAACGCCCAATTCGAGGAGCCGAGAGAAGCATGGTGAAGGTGGCCGTCAAGATCTTCATCTTGTTGGCGCTTACCTCCCTCTCATTGTGTGCTGCAGCGCGTTCGCCAGTTGTCAGTCGGGATCCGGCTGCTGCACCGGAACGCCTTGAAATTTCGAACAATTGGACGCTGTCTCCGGCGGAGACGATTTCGGCGGACGGTGACACGCTGTCTTCGTCGGACTATGACACCGCTGCGTGGTACAAGGTGCGACGAATGCCGGCCACTGTGTTGGAGATACTCCGAGAAAACGGTGTCTACCGGGATCTGTACGTAGGTAAGAATCTTCGCGACCACGTGCCACAGGATCTCTATCAACACGATTGGTGGTACCGCACTCAGTTCACCGCCCCTGAGGGCCGAAAGACCTATTTGTTGGAATTCCCCGGCATCAATTACCGCGCTGACATCTGGTTGAACGGACGCCTGGTGGCCAGCCGCGAGCAGGTCGTTGGAATGTACGTCGCGCATCAGTTCGACGTGACGCCGTTGATTCGGCCTGGGCAGTCAAACATTCTGGCGGTGAAGGTGACGCCGGAGCGTGCGCTGCAGGATGTGGACGGTGTCGAGTTGGCCGACAGTTGGAACGACTGGGTCAATTGGGACTACCTCGGCCTGCCGTCGCCTAATGGCGATCCGGACCGGCGAGGAACGTCGTTCGTTCCCGACCGCAACGCCGGCATCTGGAAGCCGGTGTACTTGAATGCGCTGGGAGCCGTGGGAATCGGTTCGGCAACCGTTAATTCAGAACTCCCGCTACCGCGCACCGACAGCGCGCGAGTGTCGATCCGCGCCGACGTTCACAACTACTCCACACAGCGTGCACGCGGCGTTCTCCGCGCCACTGTCACACGCCCGGACAAATCCACGGTCTATGCCGAGCAGGCGGTTGCCCTGGGCCCTGGCGAGGACCGGCAGCTCACCCTTTCGCCAGATATCCTCCCGCAGTTGAATTTTCAGCATCCGGACCTCTGGTGGCCGTATACCATGGGTCGGCCGAATCTGCACGACCTTCGGCTGGAGCTATGGGTCGACAATCGACTGAGCGACGCCAAGGAACTTCGTTTCGGCATTCGGACCGTTACCCAGCATCGCGAGGAAAGTTTCTCGGGCGACGGCGGGGACTTCTATCTCAAAGTCAACGGCAAGAACTTTCCGATCCGCGGAGCGGCTTACACGCCCGATCTGCTCTTCAGGTACGACCCTGACCGAGAAATCGAATCCTGCGATACGCAAAGGACTTGGGTCTCAACATGCTACGGCTGGAGGGCAAAATCGCCAGCGAACACCTCGTCGAAAAGGCGGACGAGATCGGCATTCCGCTCATGGCCGGCTGGATGTGCTGCAACCAGTGGGAGAAATGGGACAGTGGGACGCCGAGGATGACCGGGTGGCGATGGCGAGTCTGCGCTCACAGATTCAGCTGCTCCGATCCCACGCGTCGGCGTTTATCTGGGCAAACGGCAGCGACGGCTTGCCCCCGCCGAACATCCGCGCCGATACCGTCGATCCTTTCTGAGTTGCACTGGCAGAACGCCACTGTCGATACCGCCTCCCAGCAAACCGGGATGGCGACGGCATCGCGCAATGGGACGGAATCGATATGGCGGGGCCGTATATTGGCGACCGCCCACCTTCTGGTTCAGCGGCCGATACGGCGCAACCTGGGGCGCATCCGCTGAACAGGGCAGCAACGAACAGATCCCGCCGTTCGCGAGCCTGAGGAAATTTGTCCCGCCCGACAAGCTGTGGCCTATCAACGACACATGGTATTTCCACGCCGGTGCGCAGCCGAAGAACGCCGCATTACTTAATGCTCAGCGATCAATCGGAATGCGCTACGGTCTGTCCGACAGTGCCGAGATGTTCGCGGCCAAAGCACAATTAGCCCAATACGAGGCCGCCCGTGCGCAGTTTGAGGCCTTCGCCGCCACCGGGTGGAACACCCACAAGATGACCATCTACTGGATGCTCAACAGTCACTGGCCGTCCTTCTTCGGGCAGCTATTCGATTACTACCTTCGGCCGGGCGGCGCGTATTTCGGGGCCAAGAAAGGGCTGCGGCCACTGTCCGTCGTATTTGATTCGTACGCCGGCGGCAACGGCAGCTCGGCGCGCATCAGTGTCGTCAATCAGACTCAGAACGAAGAGCACAATCTACGCGTTCGTGTCCGTGTCTACGACCTGTGGGGAACGCTGAAGACCGATCGAATCTCGAAGCGCGTCAATGTATCCGCGGGCGATGCCGTTGAAGCCTTGACGCTACCCCGCGGCATCGCAAGCACGCCGGTCTTCTTCGTTCGTTCTCAATTGACTCGAGATTCCGGCGAGGTCATTGCGGAAAACGTCTATTGGCAGTCCCAACAGCCCGATGACGTGGGGAGATTTGGACAATGACCGCGCATTCGACTCCATGCAGGCAACCTGGGCGGACATGACCGCCTTGAACTCTATGCCGCGTGTGCCGCTGGACATCACGGCGCAGTTGACCCGTGGGAGCGTGATCATCGGACTACACAACCCCACGCAGAACGTCGCGTTCTTCGAACGTGCCGAGATCTTGTCGTCGCGCGACGGCGACGAGATCCTTCCGGTCGAGTACGACGACAATTACGTGACGGTGTTTCCGGGAGAGACCATCGAGATCCGCGGAACCATCCCAGGGCAGGGTTCGCCACAGAACTGGGTACGGGTCACCGGGTATAACACCTCGCCGATCATTGTCCCCGTCGGATAGCGCCGCCCGGTCAAACTCGGTTGCGTGCCGGTGAAAACCGCTCAAGCTGTACGGGCGGGCCGCCTGCCGACGGCGGCGGCATCAGTTCAGTGACGCCGTCGATCACGCTAAAGACTTCGTGGCTACCACGATTGAAGTTCAGGGTTCCGTGCTGGAAATTCTGGACGAGCCACTCGGGCTCCTGGATTTCGGCGCTGGTCGGCAGCCCCAGCGCACTGTGTTCGTAGCCTAGGGTGCCCCACGCGGAGTAGATGACGCCGAACACGGGTTGAGCACCGCTGGCCGGTGACCAGTACATCGCTCCTTTCTCGAAGATGACGTATCGCGTGCCTTCCGCCCCTTGCGATTCCGGCGACGTAGGTGCGCCCAGTGCGCTGTTGCCGGAAGCGTACCCGTGAAATACGTTGCCGCGCTGGCGCTAACACACCGCTGGGGGTATACGCGCTGATACACGGCGGATCGGGGCGGGGTCGTTTTCGGTCAGTCCGACCTTCGACGCGCCACCGGGTGAACCCAGCTTCGCGAAGAAGTCGGCGTTGATCTGGCTGTATTCGCTGTATTCGGCGGGCAGGTCGTCTTCGTAGTAGATCGACTCGACCGGGCACACCGGCTCGCAGGCACCGCAGTCGACGCACTCGTCGGGGTGGATATAGAGCATCCGCGCGCCCTCGTAGATGCAGTCGACGGGGCATTCCTCAATGCATGCCTTGTCCTTGATGTCGACGCAGGGCTCGGCGATCACGTAGGTCATGAGTTGTCCTTCCTTGGGATGTTGAGAGAAGCGGAGTCAGCCGCGGGCGATCCGCAGTAGCTCGGTCAGGTTGGCCACCTTGGCGCGGGGGCGCTCGTGCGCCTCGCCGGCCGCCCGTTCGAAGCGGTCGATGGCCTGCCAGTGCGCGGCGGTGACAAGGTGGGGCTGGCGCGATGCCAGCCACTGCGCGAGTTCGTCGCCATAGTCGCTGTCGCGCTGCGCCGAGTCGGCCGCGTCGGCCAGGTCGGCCAGCACGGTGTCGACGGTCTCCTGGGAGCACTTCTTATTGGTGCCGATCACCCCGGACGGGCCGCGCTTGATCCAGCCGGCCACGTATTCGTTGCTGCTGCCCTCGATGCGGCCGTTAGTGTGCGGGATCGTCCCGGACCTGTCGTCGAACGCCACCCCCGGGATGGCCACACCGCGGTAGCCGACCGAGCGCACCACCAGCTGCGCGGGCAGTTCCTCGCGCGCACCGGTGTCTTTGGCGACCATCCGGCCGTTGGCGTCGGTGACCAGTTCGTTGCGGCCCAGCACGATGCTCTCGACCTTGTCCTCTCCCTTGATCGCGATCGGAGAGGTGAAGAATCGCAACACGATTCGCCGCTTGTCGGGATCGATGGTGCGGCCGGCGTACTCGCGCAGGATCTTGATGTTGTTCCTGGTGATCTTGCCCGCGGCGGCGGCGTCCTCGTCGCTGATGACGTCCAGATCGGCCGGGTCGACCACCACGTCGACGCCCTCGAGCTCGCCGAGCTCACGCAGTTCCACCGTCGTGAACGCGGCTTCCAGGGGGCCGCGGCGGCCGATGAGCGCCACTTCCCTGACGCCGCAGGGGCGCAACGTCTCCAGCGCGTGATCGGCGATGTCGGTGAGGGCGAGCACGTCGGGTTCGGTCACCAGCATGCGGGCGACGTCAACGGCGACATTGCCGTTGCCCACCACCACGGCGCGGGCGCTCGACAGGTCCGGCGCAACCTGCTCGAAGTGGGGGTGGGCGTTGTACCACCCGACGAAGTCGACCGCGGCCACGCTGCCGGGCAGATCCTCGCCGGGAATATTGAGGGCACGGTCGGATTGGGCGCCCACGGCGTAGATCACCGCGTCGTAGCGCTCGGCGAGTTCGGTGGCCGAAACCTGCTCACCGACCTTGATGTTGCCGAAGAAGCGGAAACGCGGGTCCTCGGCGGTCTTTTCGAACTGAGCGCTGACCGATTTGATCTTGGGGTGGTCGGGCGCGACGCCGGAACGCACCAGCCCCCAAGGGGTCGGCAGCATCTCGAGCATGTCGACCGCGACATCCATCTGATCGGAGCTGTCGGCTGCTTTCAACAGTGATGCCGCCGCGAAGAACCCTGATGGACCGGAACCCACGATCGCAACGTGGTATTGACGCACATGGCCTCCCTCCGTGGGTGTCTGTACCTCGTTGATTGGACGGGTCATGACTCCCATGTTGGTCGTCCCGACACGCCCTGAGTAGAGTTCTGATGTTGTGGTGTCACAACCTAATGTTGTGTCACACGTCTTGATTGTGATGTGATCAACCATGCCTCTCAGCCCGCGGATGCCCGAAATCGCCTCATTCGAGGCTTTTTTGGCGATCGCGGAAACGGGCAGCCTCGGCCGCGCCGCGCGCGAGCTCGGGTTGACCCAACAAGCGATATCGCGGCGGCTGGCGTCGATGGAGGCCCAGGTCGGGGTGACGCTGGCCGTCCGGACGACGCGGGGCTCAAAACTGACCCCCGCCGGGCTGATCGTCGCCGACTGGGCCGCCCGCTTGCTGGAAGTCGCCAACGAGATCGACGTCGGGCTCGGGTCGTTGCGCAAGGAAGGCCGCGAACGCATCAAAGTGGCGGCCAGCCAGACGATCGCCGAACAGCTGATGCCGCACTGGCTGTTGTCCCTGCAGACCGACGCGGCGCGCCGCGGCGTCACCGCCCCCCAGGTGACCTTGACCGCCACCAACAGCGAACACGCCATCGCCTCGGTGCGCGACGGCACCGTCGACTTGGGGTTCGTCGAAAACCCCGGCCCGCCCAAGGGATTGGGAAGCTGCGTGGTGGGACAAGACGAGCTGGTGATCGTGGTGCCACCTACCCACAAGTGGGCGCGACGAGCACGGGTGGTCACTCCCCGCGAATTCGCGCAGACGCCCCTGGTTGCCCGCGAACCGCATTCGGGCATTCGGGACTCCCTGACCGCGGCGCTGCGCCAGGCGCTGGGGGAGGACATGCAGCAGGCGCAACCGGTGCTGGAATTGACGTCCGCCGCGGCGATGCGCGCCGCCGTGCTCGCCGGTGCGGGGCCGGCGGCGATGAGCCGACTGGCGGTGGCTGACGACCTTGCGGTCGGCCGGCTGTTCGCAATCAGCATCCCGGAGTTGGATTTACGGCGTAAGTTCCGCGCGATCTGGGTCGGCGGGCGCGTTCCGCCCGCCGGGGCGATACGAGACTTGCTGAGCCACATCACCGGTCTCACGTCGGCATCCAAATAGGAACGGCACCAATGGCTTAGGCCGCGGCGTGTTCGGCGAGCGCCTCGTCGTAGCGGTCGAGCACGGTCTCGGCTACCAGCCGGTGGGCGCCCAGGGGCGCCGCCATCGGAATGCCGTTGTCGCGCGCAAAGGTCGCCACACCGTCGGTGAGCAGTCCCGGCGCCAAGAACCACGGTGCGATGACCAGCCGGCGGGCGCCTTGCCCGCGCAAATAGCCGGCGGCGCGGGCCGCCGACGCCTCGCGTCGGGTCGCGAAAGCGGTTGTCGCGCCGGCCCACCGGGTGCCCACGGCCAGCCTGGCCGCCACCGTTGCGGTGCGCGCGTTGGCCGCGGGGTTGGACGAGCCGATCGCGACCACGATCACCCCGAGGTCCTCATCGAGCGGGGAAATCTCGAGATCGGCGAGCCGTTCGCGCAGCACCGACACCAGTCGCTCGTCCTCGCCGAGGACTTCGGCCTGTCCGATGCCGTGCGCACCGGCCTGCGCGATCTGCTCGGGGATATCGCGGCGTGCGTGGTAGGCGCTGGCCAGCAGCAGCGGGGTGACCACCGCGCGGCGGGCGTCCGGCAATCCGGCGAGCACGTCGGCGAAGTACGGCTCGTTGAGCTCCAGGAACGCCAGGCGCACGTCCAGGTCTGGGCGCACGCTGCTGAGCCGGTCGGCCACGGCGCGGGCGTTGGCGCCCGAGCGTGGATCCCGGCTGCCGTGTGCGGTGAGAACGAGGGTGCTCATTGGGAATGCAACCCGCATTCGGTCTTGTTCCGGCCGGCCCACCGTCCGCTGCGCGGGTCTTCGCCGTCGGCAGGCTTCCTGGTGCAGGGAGCGCAGCCGATCGACGGATAGCCCTCGTCGACGAGCGGGTTGACCAGCACGCCGTTCTTCTCGATGTATTCCTGCACGTCGTCGTCGGTCCACGCCGCGACGGGGTTGACCTTGACCAGCCCGAACGACTCGTCGTAGCCGATCACCGGCGCGTTGGCGCGGGTGGGCGACTCCACCCGGCGCAACCCGGTGACCCAGGCCGCGTAACCGTTCAGCGCCCTGCCCAACGGGACGACCTTGCGCAGCCGACAGCACTCGTTGGGTTCGCGGGCGAACAGGTCCTTGCCCATCAGCTCGTCCTGCTCGGCCACCGTGTGCTCCGGGGTGACATTGAGCAGGTGGATGTCGTAGACCGACTCGACCGCGTCGCGGGTGCCGAGGGTTTCGGCGAAGTGGTAGCCGGTGTCCAAGAAGATGACCGGCACGCCCGGCCGCACATCGGCCGCCAGCGAAACCGTCACCGCATCCTGCATGTTGCAGGCCACCACCCACTTGCAGGTGGCCCAGCTACGCGGGCCGTCAGGGCCGCCGAAGTGCTTGTCGGCCCAGCGCAGTATGTCCTTGGCGTCGGCGCCTTCCATCTCGGCCGCGCCGCGCTCGGCCAACTCACGCAGCTCTTCCTCGGTGAAGTTGGTCACCACTTCGCTCATCTCGTTCGTCCTCGGTTCGTAACGTCAGCGCTCGGGGTGGCGGTGTTGGTGGCTGCTAGCGCAAGTCGGCCTCCTCGGCCCGCAGCGCCCAATTCGAGAACCGCTCTCCGTCCTCGCGCTGGTCGAGGAACTTGCGCGTCACCCGGTCGATGTAGTCGCCGAGTTCGTCGCTGGTGACCTTGTGCTGGCGCAGCTTTCGGCCGAACCCGCTCTGCTCACCCAGGCCGCCGCCGAGGTGGACCTGAAAGCCCTCGACCGAGGTGCCGTCACCGTTGTCGATCCATTGGCCCTTGAACCCGATGTCGGCGACCTGGATTCGGGCGCACGAGTTCGGGCATCCGTTGAGGTGGACGCTGATCGGCACATCGAGCTTGGGGTTGACGTCGGCTAGGCGCTGTTCCAGCTCGGGCACCAAAGTCTGTGCCCGCACCCGGGTTTCGGCGAAGGACAGCTTGCAGAACTCAATTCCGGTGCACGCCATAGTGTTCTTGCGCCACGAGGACGGCCGCGACGGTAGGCCTAGCGCATCCAGGCCGGCGACGAGTTCGTCGACCTTGTCGTCGGGGACGTCGAGGATGACCAGCTTCTGGAACGGAGTGAACCGGGCCCGGTTCGAGCCGACCTGCTCCATCAGGTCGGCCACCCCTTGCAGGATGGTGCCTGTGACGCGGCCGGTGACCGGGGCGACGCCGACGGCGTTGAGCCCGTTCTTGATCTTCTGTACGCCGACGTGGTCGATGGGGTGCTTGGCCGGCTCGGGGGCCGGGCCGTCGATCATCCTGCGGTTGAGGTACTCGTTTTCGAGGATTTCACGGAACTTTTCTATACCCCAGTCCTTGACCAGGAACTTGATCCGCGCCTTGGCGCGCATGCGCCGGTAGCCGTAGTCGCGGAAGACCTGGGTGACGGCCTCCCAGACGTCGGGAACCTCGTCCAGCGGGATCCACACGCCGACCCGCTGGGCCATCATCGGGTTGGTCGACAGGCCGCCGCCGACCCACAGGTCCATGCCCGGACCGTGCTCGGGGTGGTTGACGCCGACGAACGCGACGTCGTGGGTTTCGTGGGAGACGTCCTGCAGACCGGAGATCGCGGTCTTGTACTTACGCGGCAGGTTCGCGTACTCGGGGTTGTCCATGAAGCGCCGGATGATCTCGTCGATCGCGGGGGAGGGGTCGAGCACCTCGTCGAGCGAGTCGCCGGCCAGCGGGCTGCCGTGGATGCCGCGGGGGCAGTCACCGCAGGCTTCGGTGGTCGTCAGGCCGACGGATTCGAGCCGGCGCCAGATCTCGGGAACGTCCTCGATGCGGATCCAGTGGAACTGGACGTTTTCCCGGTCGCCGATGTCGGCGGTGTCGCGGGCGAATTCCGTCGAGACCTCCCCCAGGGTGCGCAGCGTCCGCGCCGACATCGGCTTGCCGTCGGAGCGCACCCGCATCATGAAGTACTTGGCTTCGATCTTGTCCGTGTTGTCGTCGCCGGTCCAAGAGCCGTCGTATCCCTGCTCGCGTTGCGTGTAGAGGCCCATCCAGCGGAAGCGGCCCCGCAGGTCGTTCTTGGCGATGCTGTCGAATCCCTCTTTCGCGTAGACGTTGAGGATCCGGTCCCGCACGTTCAGTGGTGCGTCGTCGTGCTTGAACTGCTCGGCGTCGTTGAGCGGTTCGCGATTGCCCAGCGCCCACTGGCCCTCGTTGCGAGTCTTGGCGGGACGAGCTGTGGTCATATTGGCGTTCTCCTTCGCGAACTTGCTGACTGAAATAGCCGGTCCGCGCCGCGCGTTGGCAGCTGCGGCGCAGACCCCAAGGCCACGATGTGTGGGCTGCAACATCGACGGTGACGTTGGTCAGTATTGGGTGCCCGCAAGCACTCCATTGGACTCGCAGGCCGCGGTTTCCATGGTGCATTGTCGACCGAGAGCCCAGTAGAGGCCCACTTGTTGTGAGCACACAACGTGCGGTTGTGTGGGCTGCTTCACTTTTTGATCCTGTTGTCGGCCAGGGCAATTCCCGTTCCGCTGAGTCAATGAGATTGGTAATCTTGGGTAGTTTACTAATCTTGGTTGAGTTTATGTCCGAATATGTTGCCGTGCAGGTTTTTTCGGTTCGGCGTGCTGTGACGCCCGGCGCTGCCCCGACCTGCTGCGATGGGTGCCGACATGGCGGCGTTGGGGATTCGCAGTAGTCTGGCCCCTGAGCGACCTGACGGCCGCCGACCAAGGGGTGGCCCCGAACAGGAACGTGTCGGCCGCGGAACCCCGTAGAGGGACTGCGGCATAAACAGCACCATCACACGACCAGACTGGGTAGCCGACATGCATGGCCCACACACCAGATCAGGTTGTGCCGTGCAATTTCCTTGTTACGGCCTCCCAAGCGACCATGTCCTAGGGATCAAAATTCGAAATGTGTTGCGCGCGAATCATTTAGGACGATGACGACGCTAACGTGGCAATCTCCAACGTCGTGTCCGGATAGCCGTCAGTTGCCAAGAATTTCAGTTCGCCAGGCGGCGCCGCTCCTGGCAAATCCAGCTGCCGCTGTTGCGGTCCACGCTTACCACGGCGAGCATCGGCTTTGGGGGAGCTCGAACGCCTATCTCCAGCTGTTGTCGCTTGGCCCGCTGCCCAATACCCTGATCTGACTGGCCAAACCAAATTCATATGGGACACATATGTTGAGACCGGCGCGATCGTCCCCCTGCCTCGTCCAGCTGCGCTGCGCCGAGCTGACGAAACGCGCGGCCGGCTGATGTGGTGCCGCCGGCGCATTCGCCGAACAAGGCCCACGCAGCTCGCGGCGCGCGCGTGGCCGCGACCGGCTAACTGCCAGGCGGCGGGCTGTTGATGTCCGAACGAATCGTGGTCCGCGAGGCGGCAGAAGAGGCTCTCGTCGGCTTCCTCGACTCGGCGTCTCGTGAGCCGGGCGCTCTCGTCATCGAGGGTGACCCCGGCATCGGTAAGACGACGCTGTGGCTGGACGCGGTCGCCCGCGCTCGTCAACGTGGCTTCCGGGTGCTTGCCAGCCGGGCCGCCGCCGCGGAGTCGGTGTTGGCCTACGCCGCACTTGCCGACCTGCTCAACGATGTCGATGAGTCGGTATGGGCGGACCTCCCCGGCCCGCAGCAGCTGGGCTTTGGATGCTGCGCTGTTACGCCGCCGCGGCGACGTGCAAGACACCGATGCGCGGGCGGTAGCGGCGGCCTTCGTCGGAGTCATCGAACGACTCGCCGCCCAGGGACCGGTGGTGGTCGCCATCGACGACATGCAGTGGCTGGACACATGCAGCGCCAATGTTGTGTCGTTCGCTGCGCGAAGGCTTGCTGCGGGTGCGGCGTTGTTGTGCACGACCCGTACCGAGGAGGCGCCGCCGCGGATACAGCTGCCCAGCCCCGACTGGGTGCGGCGAATCCGTTTGCGGCCCTTGACGGTCAGCGAATTGCATCAAGTTCTCACGACTCGACTCGGCACTTCGGTCTTCCGCCCCACGTTGCTTCGCATTCACGAGATCTCAGGTGGAAACCCGTTTTTCGCCTTGGAGCTGGGACGTGAAGTCGGCACCAACCGCCGTATCACCGACTTGAGCTTGCCGAGCAGTCTTAGCGATCTGGTCCGCGTGAGGATCAGTCGGGTCGGGGCCGAGGTTGAAGGTGCGCTTCTTGCCATGGCAAGTTTGTCTGTTCCGACGGTGCAGATGGTGGCAATGGCCACCGACATGGCACCGGATCATTTGGTGGAGTTGCTCGCTGAAGCCGAATCCCAGGCGCTGGTGGCCATCGACGGAAATCGAATCCACTTCACCCACCCAGTCCTTGCGCACGGCGTCTACAGCGGTGCTCCGCCACGGCGCCGCCGCGAAATGCACCGCCGCCTAGCCGAACTGGTCACCGAACCCGAACTGCGCGCCCGCCACCTGGCCTTATCGGACCCCGTCGGCGAACCGCAAACCCTAGAAGCGCTTGACGCAGCCGCGGAGATCGCCCGCGCCAGAGGAGCACCCGCCGCCGCCGCCGAACTACTGGAGCTCGCCATAGGTCTAGGCGGCGACCAACCGAAGCGGCGAATCCTTTGCGCAACAAATTATTTCGCTGCCGGCGATCCTGGCAAGGCGCGGCTGCTGCTGGAAGCCGTCGTCGAGGACCTGCCGGCAGGCCCGCTACGTGCCCAGGCGTTGAATCAGCTCGGGTTGGTTCGCCTCTATGACGACAGCTTCACTGAGGCAGCAGAGCTCCTTGAATGCGGAGTGCGCGACAGTGCCGCGGATGTCGGTTTGCGGGTGCGCATCTTGGTCACCTTGTCATTCTGTTTGCTCAATGCGGGGCGACCCGAGCAGGCCAATGAGCGAATCCAGCAGGCAGTGGCCGACGCCCAAACCCTGGGCGTCGCACCCCTCCTCAGCACCGCCCTCGGGATGCGCGCAGTGTTGGATTTCATGAGCGGGCAAGGTTTTGACGAGGCCACGATGCAAATCGCCGTCGACACAGAGGAGCCAGACCCAGCCATTCCCTTGGCATTTCGTCCCAACGTACAGATGACCCTGCTGCGCGCGTGGACAGGTGAGCTGGACGCGGCGCGCGAGGTGTTGGCGGCGCTGGCGCAAAGATGTCTCGCACTCGGTGAGGAAGGCGAGTTGTTCTTCGTCACCTTCCAACTTGGGCTGATCGACATTTGGCGTGGTGACCTGCCATCGGCAGCGATCACCGCCGACGACACCATGGAGCGGGCGTCGCAGCTCGGCGGCGACTTCCCGTTATTCATTGCGTTGACGGTACGGGCCATGGTGGCTGCCTATGCCGGCCGCGCCGACGATGCTCGTCGCGACCTGAGCGACGCGATTGCAGCCGCTCAACGCTGTAAGTCAATGCGGTTGGCCGAGTGGCCGACCACCCTCTGTGGCTTCCTGGAGGTGTCACTCGGGGACTACCGAGCCGCGGTGCACGCGCTCGAACCGCTGTTGACCATCGCGCAGATGTTTCCCGATGCCATGGAGATCATTTCCGCCTCGTTCATTCCTGAAGCCGCCGAGGCACTGATTGGTCTGGGTCAACTCGATGACGCCGAGCCGTTGATCGAGGCCCTTGAGCGCCAGGGCCGTCGCCATGATCGCGCCTGGTCGCTAGCCGTCGGCCTGCGCTGCCGTGCGATGCTGCTCGCCGCACGCGGCGACCTGACGGCGGCGACCACTGCGGCCGAGCTCGCCATGGCCGAGCACGAGCGCCTGCCAATGCCATTCGAGCGGGCCCGAACCCAGTTGCTTCTCGGTCAGCTCCAACGTCGGCAACGCCGCCGCGACGCTGCGGCGACCATCAAGAAGGCGCTGCAGACGTTCGATGAACTTGGCACCGGGTTGTGGGCCGCCCGTGCCAATACCGAGCTGGCAAGGGCCATGTCGGGCCGGCGCCGCTCCGACGGGCTGACCCCTTCCGAACAACAGGTGGCCCAGCTAGCCGTGTCGGGGATGAGCAACCGCGACATCGCCGCAGCACTGTTCGTCAGCCCCAAGACAGTCGAGGTCAACCTCAGCCGCATCTATCGCAAGCTCAACATCCGATCGCGCGTGGAGCTCTACCGAGCACTGGAAAATTCGGACGCTCGATCCTCAAAACAGTAGTAAAAACCCTGATTTCAACCGTGACCCAGATCGATAGCGTGAGGCGATGGATATCGCAATCATGGGTCTGGCGCGGTTCCTCGTCGAGTGGTACGGCCCCTGCGCGCCCGCTCGTTCTCTCGCCGAGACGGCTGACCGCATCAATAATGGCGCCGCATCCACCTCGGCCCGCGGTGCGAAGATTCGGTTGCTGTTGGCGCTAGCCGTCCCCACCGACGGCTACGCCTTCGGCGTCTTCGCCGCCGAATCGGCAGACACTGTCGCGCAAGTATGCGCCGATGCAGGCGTTCCTGCCGAACGAATCAGCGCTGCCGTGGGTTGGTCTAACCCGCTTGATCGCTGACCCCCGGACTTAGTCGTGACCTGCCAACGAACACCGCTGCCGTAGTGAATTGATAGGGAAATCCCTTATTGATCATTAATGCTTGGCGCCAATAGCGTCGGGGACATCGGGTAGTCAGAACGAAACGCGCATAGCTAGCCACCGTGCTTGAGAGGCTGCGCTGACGACGATGCCAATGCGCGCGAAATGTCTTGGGGCTTGTCGAGACACACTCGAGGCGGTGGGTCATTCCGCTGACGTTTTGGCGCTGTCGTTAGGGAGGCGGGGGTATGTCATTTGTGATCGCGGCGCCGGAGTATGTGGTGGCGGCGGCAACAGATCTGACGAGTATTGGTTCGGCGATCAGCTCGGCCAACTCGGCTGCGTTGGGCCCCACGTCAAACGTCATGGCCGCAGCTGCTGATGAGGTGTCGACGCAGATCGCGGCGTTGTTCGGCGCCCACGCGCAGGCCTATCGGGCGCTCAGCGCCCAGGCGGAATCGTTCCATCAGCAGTTCGTGCAACTCCTGAGCGGCGGCGCAGCCCAGTACGCCGCCGCCGAGGCCGCCAACGCCAACCCCTTGCAATCCCTCGAACAGGACCTGCTGGCCGCGATTAACGCACCCAGCCAGGCACTGACCGGTCGCCCGCTGATCGGCAACGGTGCCAATGGGGTGCCCAACACCGGGTCCAACGGCGGCGATGGCGGGTGGTTATACGGTGCCGGCGGTGCCGGCGGATCCGGCGCAACCGGCAACGGCGGCAATGGCGGGGCCGGCGGGTTCTTCGGTGGCGCCGGCGGGGCCGGCGGGGCCGGCGGGGGTGGGACGGGGGCTGTCGGCGGCAATGGCGGGGCCGGCGGATTCCTCGGTGGCGCCGGTGGCGCCGGCGGTCCCGGCGGTTCCGGCGGTTCCGGCGGCACCGGCGGAGCAGGCGGATTCTTCGCCCCGGGCGGAACTGGCGGAATCGGCGGGAGCACCGGGGGTGCAGGTGGTCAAGGCGGGGCAGGCGGATTCTTTGCCAGTGGCGGAGCAGGCGGCATCGGCGGCAGCGGTGCCAGTGGCGGACATGGCGGCAACGGCGGGGCAGGCGGCTGGTTTGGTGCCGGCGGCAACGGCGCTGCCGGCGGCACCGCCACCGCCTTCGCCGGCGTCGGCGGCGACGGCGGCAATGGCGGCGCCGGCGGTCTGTGGGCGTCCGGGGGTGCCGGCGGCGCCGGCGGAAACGCTCAAGGCTTAGCCGGCTCGGGCGGGGCCGGCGGCAATGGCGGGATCCTCGGTGGGTCAGGCGGCACCGGCGGGGACGCTGGCAGCGGCCAAGCCGCCGGCGGCGGTGGCACTGGCGGCAACGCAGGCTTGCTCATCGGCGACGGCGGTGCCGGCGGTATCGGCGGGCAAGGGCAGGGCGGCGGTTCCGGCGGCGACGGCGGCAAAGCCGCGCTGATCGGCAGCGGCGGCGCCGGTGGTGCCGGTGGGAATGGGACGTTTGGAGGTCAGGGAGGCAAAGGCGGCGACGCCCAGCTGTTCGGCGACGGTGGCAACGGCGGCAACGGCGGGGTCAGCGCCCTGCATCCAGGGACACCAGGAGTTGGCGGCTCGGGCGGCCTGTTGTTCGGCGCAGCTGGCATGAATGGTCAAGCACCTTAAGCGATTTGCCGGGCGGGCGGGTTCGCCCGCGAATTCAGTCGCCCGGCAAATCAGTCGCGATGATGCAGCTCTTGGCTTCAACCGAGTGCGTGGCCGCGGCCGGCAATCCTGGCCTTCCGAATATCTTCGGCCCGGCGTTGTGCGGCGTTGAGTCGGGCTAGCCAAGTACCGGGATCGGGTGGCAGGGCGAGCATCGCCGCCTTGTACCGGGTCAGGCCGCTCACGCCAGCTGACGGCACGGTCACCTGCGAAAGAGACCCTGAAGGATGGCGTGCGTGCCGGAAGCGGCGCCGCGGGAGCCTCGGCATGTTTCGAGACCGCGCGCCAAGTCACACTCGGTTGCGCGCCGGTGAAAACCGCTCAAGCTGTACGGGCGGGCCGCCTGCCGACGGCGGCGGCATCAATTCAGTGACGCCGTCGATCACGCTAAAGACTTCGCGGCTACCACGATTGAAGTTCAGGGTTCCGTGTTGGAAATTCTGGACCAGCCACTCGGGCTCCTGGATTTCGGCGCTGGTCGGCAGCCCCAGCGCACTGTGTTCGTAGCCTAGGGCGCCCCACGCGGAGTAGATGACGCCGAACACGGGTTGAGCCCCGCTGGCCGGTGACCAGTACATCGCTCCTTTCTCGAAGATGACGTATCGCGTGCCTCCCGCCCCTTGCGATTCCGGCGACGTCGGTGCGCCCAGTGCGCTGTTCATGCCGCCCATCGCCTGCCACCGATCAGAGATAGCACTACCTTGTAGCGACTGCGCCAAGTCCGGGGCGCTGAGGCGTCTATTGAACCGCGCGGCAACATCGCGGATGTCGTTCATCAAGTCATATCCGAGTCTGCCCGGGCAATCCGTGTCGCTGACGTCGCGGTGGGCAAAAATGCTCGGCAGGTTCACGGCGGCGCCCCGGGGGACACGGGTGTAGGGTCCCCCATCCGATGTCAACGCGATACTGCCCTTAGGGTCAATGCCATCCATGGCCAGCCGCCACCCGAGCAGGCGTCCGACGGTGCGCACCTGGATCGGCGTGGGGCCTACCGCGTCGAATTCGCCGATCATGCACACCGCCCACGTATTGCGGTTGAACCCGCCGGTGTGGGTGCCCTGAACCGGTCTGGTCATCCCGCCGAATCGGCCCTCGAATACCTGACCGTACTTGTCGACCAGGGCATGGTAGGCGATGTCCGGCCAGCTCAGGGTGCGGGTGTGATAGGCGTAGATCGACCGCACAATTGCCGCTGAATCCTGCGGCGCGTAGTCATTCACGCCGGCGGTATGGTGCACGACGCCCGCCTTGATTCCGTTGCCGTACACCGGTGCTCGGCTGCGAATCGACTCGTCGGCGCCCCACTGCGCGCGACTGATGATACTGGGCGCTTGTCCGGGCGCCTCGATCGCCGCCACCAAGACCGGATCCGCCCTGGCGCTCGGCGGTTGGACCAGCCCGGCTGCGGCGGAGCCCAAACCCAGCACAAGTGGCGCGGCCGCAACGTATTTCAGGACATCACGGCGAGAAACAGCGGGAGACGCTGAGCACTCGCACCAATCACGCACGGCAACACCGTACTCGCGGTAACCACATTTCTAACGCGACCCGCCGCAGCCGAATACGGTTAAGCACAGCGGATTCGCTTTCCCGCCAACACGGTTTCGGCACACACAAGCAAAAGCGTCTGTGGCCGGGCGGCCGCAACCGAGATGACCGCCGGTGCAGAGAACCGCTGAAGACCATCCCACATGGGCTGCCCAACTGCGCCGTCTTTGTGCTATAGCAAATCTATGAGGTAAGGGGTCTAGCCCGTAGAGAGGACACAAGATCATGATCGTTCCGCGTGGCATTGTCTCAGTCACCGTGCTCGCCGGGTGGTTAGCTGTCGGGTCGGCTGGTATCGCCTGTGCTGCACCGACCTTGAGCGGCCACTACATCTCGACTGTGACCTCAGATTCCGGTGAGACCACTACGAGCGACTGGTACTTCACTCCCTGTGGCGAGGGATGCGCTTCGGTGGCCAACACACCCGGTGGACCGGCCTTCGGGGAGGCGCGGATGTTCGACGGACAGTGGACACTGGTTTGGCACTCTGACGCATTCTGCCCGGGCGGTTCTCGGGTTCCTGGGGCATACGCCAGTTATGACACCTGGGATCCGAATACCCTTGCGGGCAAGGATGAATCAGGCATATTGATGCCGATATGCGGGTCCGGAGGCGGGTCCGCAGGCAACCCGCCGCGCGTGACCCAGCATATGCAACTCACGCAAGCCGGATAGTGCCTCGACTTAATTTGGCGGCATGGACGCCGATGATTGCACGGCGAAGTTGTTCTCGTCGGGAAGCATCCGCATGTCGAAGTCGAGGATCTGCCATATCCGCCGCACGATCGGCTGGGCGCCTATCAGGCTCAGGTTCGGCTGCTTGTTGGCCGCCGTCTGGGCGGCGCCCGCCAGGGTAGCGGCAGCGCGAACGCACAGGTAGGACAAGTCGCTGACGTCGAGGCTGCGCGGACCCTCCGGAAGCGCGGCCAGGGCCGAGGCCAGGGCCGGCACGCCGAACGGATCGACTTCGCCGTCGAGTACCGTCTTGGACGACTCGCAGTAGAGCCCGAATGGTGGTGCGGTGTCTTCGGGGCCGTGGCGCAGCGGGTGTAGAGCCATGACCGCCTGCGGCTGGTCACCGACCACTCTGACGTCGTAGGCACACAGCGGTGCCAGTGGGTTGCCGCTCGCCATCCACGCATCTGCAACGTGTTCCCAACGGGCGTGGCTGGCGCGGCGGTTCGGATCGGCGATCAGCGCCGTGATGTCGCAGAACACCCGAATGCCGTTGAAGCCGTCCGCTACTGCCCGCGCGACCTCTTCGGAGTACAGCGCCAGTTGCGCTTCGGCGTCGATCGGCGCCGACAGGTCGTACAACTGGTTGACATCGAAGTTGGCCACCGCGTGCGCGACTCGTGGGTCGGCGCGCGCGACGGGGGCAAGCAGTTCCTCACCACCGTCTTCATCGGCGGTGACGACAAAGAGACGTTGCTTGAGGCGGGCCCCATCCAATAGCCACTCGACCGCGGCGGCATCGCGTTCGGGTCGAGACGAGTACGCCCAGCAGGCGTGATCGCTGCAGCCGGCTCCTCTTGCGCTCTGCACTATTCCCGAAGACCTCATGGGGACAGGCTGCACGTGTGGGTGGTGAGACCGTGGCTCCATGAGTGCAACCTTTGCTGTCCGATCCGCCGCAATACTCAGGTCCCGACCGCGGCGCATCGTCTGACGTTCGCCAAGCATAGGCGTTTGACTTGGCTCAGGGATGAAAACACTTGGCGCCAGTCGAGGTCGCGGGGCTGAGCCTACAAACGGTTAACGACGCTTGGTCCGATGGCGCGGGCCCGTCCGCAGATGGACCCACAGCACCAGCACCCCGGCCAGGACGATCCCCGTCAGGTTCACCCCGAGCTGTAGGGCGGACTGCCAGCGACCTGCCAGTCGCCCACGGTGGCGGCGACCACCGCGAACCCGGCAGCGGGGACCGTGGTCACCGAGATGAAAACACCCACCAGCGCAGCCGATTTCGCCGACACCAGCGAGAGCATGCCGGCCGCGCCGGCGAACAGCGCGACCACGAACGAGAGCGGGCCGACCTGAAAGATGAAATCCACCTGTTCGAGCTGTCGGGTGTTGCCCAGCTTGATCCAGCCCACGGCTTCGCCGGCTAACACGGCGATCGCGGTGACGAGCATCGCCAACGGGAAACCGACCACCAATGCCAGCGCCGCCCGACGCGCGAGGTGGCCGCGGCGCCGCACGATCGCCACCGCGAGGGCGCCAAGCGGTCCGAACTCGGGGCCCACCACCATTGCGCCGACAACCGTGACCGGCGAATCGGTCACGACGCCGACTGCCGCGATGAGACAGGCCAGCGTCAGGAACGTCAGGTAGGTGGCGTTCAGCGTGGATTCTTCCCGGTGCGCTCGGCCAATTCGTCCCAAATCACCGCGTCGGCCGGATCGCCGTCGGCTTCCTTCTCGGCGCGATACGCCGCGGTGGATACCACTGTGTCGACAACATCGAGCGTGATCGCTCCATCCCGTTTGAGCCCGAGCGCCTTGAGCTCGTCGATGACGTCGTTGGCGCTTTCTCGCGCGATGTCGGCGGTGATCTCGTCACCTCGCGGATCCAGGGCCGCGTCGCGGTGCACGACGATATGGGTCACCCCCACCTCACGGCGAAGGGCTTCGAGCACAGAATCACTCGACTCGGACGGCGCGATCACCCGCAGATGGAGCATTCACGCACATTAGCGGCACCCGGCGGTCCGTGTTTTGCCTGACTGCAGGCCTATCGAGGCAGCACGGCCTCGATGGCACTGATGACCTCGGGCGCGTCTGGTTCGGTGCGGGGCCGAAACCGATTGACCACTTCACCGCCGGGCGCCACCAGAAACTTCTCGAAATTCCACTGAATGTCGCCTGCCTTGCCGTCGGCGTCGACGGCCTGGGTCAGCTCGGTGTAGAGGGGATGGCGGTGATCGCCGTTCACGTCGGTCTTCTCCAGCAATGGGAACGTCACCCCGTATGTCGTCGAGCAGAAGTCTGAATCTCTTCGGCCGTGCCCGGTTCCTGACCCATGAACTGGTTGCACGGGACACCGACGACCGTCAGGCCCCGGCCACCGTAGTCCTTGGCCAACTTCTCCAATGCCGCATACTGCGGAGTGAGCCCGCACTTGGAGGCGACGTTCACGACCAGTGTTGCGCCGTCGGACAATTCGGCTAGCGTGGCCGGTTTGCCGTCGAGGGTGGTCAGGGCGATGTCTTTGAGGGTCACGCCGATGACGCTAGCACTGGTGATCCCGTCCGATTTGTTCATGACGTCCGCCAACGCCGATATCTAACGTCGCATAAATGGATAACCAACTCATTTCTGTTGCAGTTGAGATCGTGGCGCGCGACCTTCCGCGCTCGCTGGATTTCTACCGCCTGCTGGCCTGGCGATCCCCCAAGCGGCAGCTCCGCACGTCGAGGTCGAACTGCCCGGGGGCAGCCGCCTGTTGTTCGACACCGAGGAGACGATCGCGAGCTTCCATCCCGGGTGGACCGCGCCGGCATCGCCAGGACGAGTGGTGCTGGCGTTCGGCCTCTCGGCGCCCGCGGATGTCGACGCCGTATTCAACCGTCTCACCGGTGCCGGTCACCCGGCAGTCCTGAAACCCTTCGACGCGCCGTGGGGACAGCGCTATGCCGCGGTCGCCGACCCGGACGGGACCTCGGTCGATCTCTACGCCCCGCTGCCAAGCTGACTGGCGGGAACCCCTGCGAGGTCATGCACTTGCCGCGACAGGTGTGACTGGTCGGCATACCCGGCCATGGCTGCAGCATCGGCAGCAGACATGCCGGCATCCAGCAGTCGTACTGCCTTGCGGAACCGCAGGATTCGACGCAGCGTCGCCGGTCCGTAGCCGTACACCGCGGCGCATTGTCGCCGCAGATTCCTCGCCGACCAACCGATTTCGTCGGCCACCGAGTGCACCGCGGCTCCGCTCCCCAGTCGTTCGGTGACGTGGCGCAGCACGGCAAGGCGCCAGGGTGCGGTCTCGCGGGCCGTCTCGCCCTGTAGCAGGCGCGCGGTGAGCGACGGCAGCGGTCCGCCAACGATGTTGGGGCGCAACACCTCCAGGTCGACCCGGTTGTTCCGCAATTCAGCAGCCGGAACCCCGAGCAGCCGCGGCAGCACACCCGGACGGAACCGGAGCCCCCTCGCGATGGCACAGCCTTGCTCGCTGATGAAGGCGGTCGTATCCGGTCCGGCGACCAGCACACGATCGTCCATCTCGATGAGATCCATGCAACCGTCGGGAAGGACCCGCGCCCGCCGCGGCGCATCGCTGATCCACATGCACTCCACCAACTCCCGCAGGGGTCCGGGTGCCGACAGCTCGCGATAGCTCACCTCCTCGAGGCTAACCGTAACCGGGCTCAGCGGGGCGGCCAGGCGAAGGCGTCCACGTCCGTGCCGATCTGTTTGGGCGTGCGGTTGGCCACATCGGTGACCATCAAGTGCTTTCCAGCGTCGACATAGGCGACGAAGTCGCCCGGTCCCCAGACCGGCCCCGGGCTATCCGCCGCCACGTTGCCGATCGTCGTGCGAGGCAGCGACGAGTGCGCATCGAAAACCTGGATGGTCTTCGATGATCCGTCCGGACTGGTTTCCGTGCAGCCGATCGCGCCGGAGGTAAGGGCCGCGATGTCTCCGTAGGACGCCGCATGCCCGTTGACGAGCGAGATCGGGAGTGCGGGCGGATTGGCGGGTGCACCGCCGGGGGTGGCGACGGAGTAGATGCCGCCCTCCCGGAGAGCGAACGGGATCCCCTCAAACAACTCACCGGATGCGTTGCCGTTGGTAAACCAGATCGCCTGCCCGCCAACGTCGTACGTCACGGAGAAGGCGTTGGTGTCTTTCGCGACGGGTGTCGAGGTGGCGCCGACCGTCAGGACGTTGACGTCGACGGGGGACACGTCGCTGCGTCCGCCCGTCCAGGCGATGTGTTGGCCGTCGGGCGCCCACGCGTACTTGTCGTCGGCGAACATCCGCTGTTTGTGCGGTACGGGCTGACCGCTCGTGGCATCGGCGACGAGGAGCAAGCCGCCCCCTTCGCCGGCCTCGAGGAAGGCAATCCGGTTGCCGGTGGGGGACCAGCGCGGGCGCACGACCTTCGGCGGCCCGTCGCCGGATGCCGGGCTGCTGAATCCCGGCGGAAGCGCGCCCGGATCAACGAGTCGACGTGGCGCTCCCACGGGTGCATGCGCGGGCGAGAGATCGAGAACCCACAGCTCGCCGCCATAGTCGGACGCATTCGCCTTGTGGATATATGCCACATGCGCGAGGTCGGGAGACGGTGCCGGCTCGGTATCGGCCGGTCCCTCGGTGAGCTTGCGGCCCGGGCTACCGGCGGGGTCGCTGACGTAGAGCGAACCGGCCTTCGTATAGAAAAGTGCGGCCTGCGAGCCCGGTGGGGTGCCCGTCGTGAAGGGTGCTGTCGTCGCGGTCGGGGCGGTTTTAGGGGCAGAAGTGCAGGCGGCCAGGGCCAAGGCCGCGATCTGCGCCAGGATCAAGGCGGTAGTGAGGCGCCACCCGCTGAGCGGTGCTCGGTAATCGGTCATCCCCGCGAACGCCCCTCATAGGTCCCATCGACGTAGTTGTCGCAGTGGTCTTCGAAGCAACAATTCGAATAGTAAATTTCGGCGTCGCCGTGCCAAGCGGTGTACTTGCCACCGGAAGCCACGCAGTCGCTCTCGATCTGCTGCGCCCTGACCCAATTGAAGAGGCTGGCCGGGTACGCCTGGCCTTGATACCCGACGTATGCCACACCAAGGAAATGGTCGGCGTTTCGCGTCCACGCCACGGCTCCATCTCTGACCTGCCAGTCGGAGCCGGTATTGCGCCCACATGCGATAAAGCCGGTTTGCTTACCGTCCGAGCCCACCACTGCAGTTGCGTCAGACGATTGCTTTCCGGGACAGGACGCGGGTGCCCAGGTCGAACTCTTCAAGTTGGCCGTGAATGCGTCATACATCGCGGTGTAGTCGCCAAACAGCCAGTAGGTGGCAGTTGTCGGGCCGCCGGGTAGGGAATTGTCGCGGCAGTTCACGGCGGCGAGCGCACCCTTTGAATCGGTCGGTTTGCACGAGTTGCTGCCGTACCCGGCCGGCAGCATTCTCATCAAATCGGCCGCGGGATCCGCGCCGGCTCGCGGAGCCGCGCCGAAAGCGGCCATGACGAGGGCCGCAGCAACGGTTAATGCGCGAAGCATGGAGCTCATGTTCGACCCATGACGGTTTTCGCGACAGGGACTTTCTACCCTGACGCTCGCACCTTAATGCCCTACCCGAAACGAAACTGCGGAGGGTATATCTGAGTTCCCTGACAACCGTCCCATGAGGAGCCATCGATGTCTGCGATAGCCGTCGCCCGGTTAGCCCTGGCAGCAATCCTGATCTACCCGATCGCCGGCATCGTGGCGACGCCGGCGGTGGCCGAGTCGCCCACATCGCCCTGCGTCAGCGCAGGAGAAGTTGGCGACCCAGCAGACGTGCTAGCGCCGCAGGACGCACCGTCACCGAGCTGCGACAGCCAAAAGCAGGCCTGCATGTCGGCCAGTGTGCAAACAGGCCCCTACGGGGAGAATATGTGCCGCCCGACGCTGTCGCGCAGTGCATGGATGCCTATCGGTCCTGCATTGCCAACCAGTCCGGCGGCCAGGGATAGGGGAGCCGTTGTCGCACAGGAGATTTGGGGCTTTCTGAACGAGCCGTTCCGCAAGAGCTACGAACGGCCAGTGGCACTTGGGCCGAGGGTGCGAGTTGGTCCGGAGATGGACCCACAGCACTAAGACCCCGGCCAGGACGATCCCCGTCAGGTTCACCCCAAGCTGTGCCGCGGACTGCTCGGCGATGAAATTTACCTGTTCGAGCTGTCGAATGCTCCCGAGCTTGATCCAGCCGCACCGCCTCATCCGGCGAGCACGGCGATCGCCGTGATGGGCATCGTCACCGGGAAGCCGACTACCTACGGCAGCGCCACCCTCCGGGCGAGGTCAGCCGCGGCGCCGCACGATCGCTACCGCGGCCGGTCAAGCGGTCCGAACTCAGGGCCCACCACCATCGCGCAGCGGCGGGATCGCCGTCGGCCTCGTTCTGGGGATAGGCCGCGATAGGCCGCGTCGATACCACGGTGTCGACCACGTCTTTCCGGCTCTCATCGAGTTCCCTTGTTGCGCTGATCAGTACGCGCCGGCGATAACGGCGGCCGTCTGCATCGCGTCAAGAAACCTCCAAGGGGTGCTGTCCAAACTCTGTCTATCGACACCGCCCGGCACGACAGCAGAGAGAACCATGACCCTCCCGACAGCCACCGCGCAATTCATAGCCGCGCCTCATCTTGGCTCGCGCCGTGTGCAGCCGTCGGTCGCCGGCGCGCGGGATGGCTTCGTCGTGTGGATGTTGGTCGCCTTCACCACAATTGCGTTGTGCGGCTTCACCGGCATTCAGTATTTCGGAGTCTTCGGAACGATTGAGAAGGTCGCCCCGTCACCACTCGTTCGAGCGTTGGCCACGGCCGCGCACATCGACCTGTCGGTGCCCGGCCAAGGCTACGTCGCCCGCGTCGAGTGGGCCACATCGGGGAGCGCGTCCAGCTTGCGGGTGTATCCGACAGCCGCCGGTCGGCAGGCGTCGACTCGGCTCGTCGGGCCCGACCAAGCCTGGGCGGAGGTGCTCAAGCTGGCCCCGGACGCTGACAAACCCGGGATGCGCGAGCAATTCGTCTGCCATTGGCGGTTCGCTGAATTTGCCAAGCCGGGCAAGGTCAGCTGGAACCTCGAACCGTGGCGACCGCTGGTGGGCGCCGTCATGATGATCACGTCCCGTTGCAACCCGGGCGGGACCGAAGAATCCGACTGAAGGTTCAGCGCCACGGGCGCGGCAACAGCATGGGCACGCGCACGCGGTAGCGGCGGTATTGCTCACCGAGGGCCTCCACCAAGTCGCGCTCCTCGAGCTGCACCGCGATCAGAATGTAAAGCGTGTTGGCTACGGCGAACAACAGATGTCCTGCCGTCATGGTGGGGGTGGCCCAGAACGCGATCAGAAACCCGAGCATGAGCGGATGGCGGACCATTCGATAGAGCAAGACGACGCGGAAACCCTTCTGCACGTGAGGCTTTGACAGCAGATTGTGCAGCACCTGTCGAATGCCGAAGAGCTCGAAGTGGTCGATCATGAACGTCGACGCGAGCGCAATCAGCCAGCCGAGGCCACCGAGCACGTACACCGCCATCCGAGCCGGCACGGCATCCACGTGCCAGACGGTGATGTCGATCGAGCGCCACTGCCAGTACAGCAGCGCGAAGACTGCGCTGGACAAAAGTACGTACGTGCTGCGCTCAATAGGCGCAGGGATATAGCGGGTCCACCACCGCTTGAAAGCGGGTCGGGCCATCACGCTGTGTTGCAGCGCGAACAACAGCAGCAGGCCGAGGTCGATCACCACCGCCTGCGCAATCGGCGCGTGGATGGCGCGGTCAACGCTGCGGGGCACCGCGACGTCGACCACGAAACCCACCAGATACAAGAAGACGCCGAGAAACGCGACGTAGCTGAGAGCACCGTAGAGCACTGCAGCCACGCGAAGTGACCTCGCGCCAGTCTGCGCAGGGGCCCCGGTATGGCCGCGTACCGGGCAGCCGGACGGCGTGGGGCCGTTATCATCAACAGTCACGCAATATTTCGGTGTGTTCTTCATGGTCCGGTTCACCTCGCAGGAACGATGTTCTGGTTGACGCGGAATGTGTTGTCAGGGTCGTATTCCGCCTTGATCTCGGTGAGCCTCCGGTAGTTGGGCCCGTAGGTGGCGCGCACTCGATCTTGACCTTCCTCCATCATGAAGTTGATGTAGGCGCCGCCCGCCGAGTACTGGTGAGTGGCCTCCCAGTAGTCCGTCGTAAACCGTTTCAATGCAGGCGCATTCGCCGGATCGGGATCGACGCCGACGATGACTTGCGAGAAGTTCACGTCGCGGTAGGCCCATGCGGTCTCGGTCTGCCCGACCCGGTGGACCGCCCCGTCGATCGGATAGAGGTGCATCGCGGAGTGCATCGTCGGCAGTTCTTCGGCGAACCGAGCATGAGCCTGTACCGCGCCGTCATCGATCGTCCGGAAGAAGTCGCCGCGCCAATACCACTGCAGCCCCTTGGGATACAAGCCGTCGAAGGTCGACTGCAGCGCCGGGTACGGGGCTTCGCCGATGCCGTCGAAGGCCGGCTTCATCTGCCGGACCGGCGCGAACACCTCCTCGGCTCGCGCCGGATCGCCGGTGTAGCACCAGACGACAGAGCAGGCTTTCTGCAGATGGAACTCGGGCGGGAAGGGATCCCCCGGCGGCACGGTCATGGTGGCGAAGAAGCCGTAGAGGTCCTCATCCTGAGCCGGAATGAAGTCGCGGAACCAGCCGAGGATGTCGGCGGTGGCAGCGGCGGGCCACGCCGTGGGGCCGCAGATCACCGACTGCACGGGATGCAGTCGGAAGGTGAACGACGTGACCACGCCGAAGTTTCCACCACCGCCCCGCAACGCCCAGAAGAGGTCGGGATGCTGCGATTCCGACGTGGTCACCACCCGCCCGTCGGCCAGCACCACCTCGGCTTCAAGCAGATTGTCGATCGTCAAGCCGTACTTGCGGGACAGATAGCCGTGGCCGCCGCCAAGGGTCAGCCCCCCGACACCGGTCGTGGCGATGACGCCCGATGGTGTGGCCAACCCGAAAGCGTGCGTTGCGGAGTCCACCTGCCCCCAAGTCGCGCCACCTTGCACCCGCACGGTGCGTGCGTCGGCGTTAACGTCGATGCGGTCCATCGGCGACAGGTCGATGACCATGCCACCGTCGACCGTGCCGAAACCGGGACCACTGTGGCCGCCACCGCGGACCGCAACGGCCAAGCCGGAATGCCGCGCAAAAGCCAGGACCGCGGCGACGTCATCGGCGGACCCGCACCGCGCAATCATCGCCGGCCGCTTGTCGATCATGGCGTTGTAGAGTGCGCGGGCGTCGTCGTAGTCCGGGTCAATGGGCAGAATGACGTTCCCGCTCAACAGATTCGGTCGGCTGACCGCACTCACAGTAGACATATTGCCATCCTTCATTGACTTTCTGAATCGATGCGGTGACGCTACGTCGCTCGGACGTCACTCGTCATGACCACAACGAAGCATTTCGCCTAGCGTCCAACAATGGTCATATCTGACTATCGACTCGATGACAGCGGTGCCATTACCTTGAGCACATGGCGCAGTGGCTGCCACCACCGCTTCCGGCCGAGGTCGTCGTACGTCGCCGCGGATCTTTCGTGGGTCGCGCCGGTGAACTGGCCGCGATGGAACAGGCCTGGGAGCGGGTCGACAGCGGTGACCGCCAGGTGGTTTTCGTCGGCGGGGAACCCGGCGCCGGCAAGTCTCGTCTGGTCGCCGAGGTCGCCGGATCCCTGGCCGAGCACGACGTTGCCGTCCTGGTGGGCAGCTGCACTGCCGATGCCGGCGTCCCGTACGAACCGTTCGCTGAAGCGCTTGATCGTCTGCTGTCGGCTGGTCCTGCAGGTTCACTCGCCGAACCGTTGACCGAAGTGGGACCGCAACTGAGTCGATTGTCGTCCCACGTGCAGCGGCACATTGCGGACACGGCGATAACAGACGACGCAGGTACGGGTCGGCGGGTTCTTCTCGATGCGCTGACTGGTTTCTTCCGCCGACTGACGATGGACCGCCCGATCGCGTTGATCCTCGAAGACTTGCACTGGGCACAGCTCCCGACGCTGGCGATGCTCGAACATGTGCTGGCCGGGTGCGCCGACGTACGCATGCTGGTGGTGGCGACGTTCCGCACCACGGCGCCGGACCGCTCCGATGAGCTGGTCAACCGGATGGCGCAGATGCACCGGTTCGACGGTGTGCGCCGGCTGGATCTGGAAGGGCTCGACACCGACGCGATCGCCGAATTCGTCCGTCCCACTGAGAAATTGTCACGTTCATCGTTGCGTACCGCGGCGGCCCTCTTGCGTGACAAGACCGGTGGCAACCCGTTCTTCCTGACCGAACTCTGCAAAGACCTGGAGAGCCGGGGCGGTGTTGCGGCACTGAGCTCACACCGCTCCGTTCCCGGCTCGATCGGCGATGCCATCGCCGGCCGACTGGCCGGCCTGGGAGTCAGCGTGCAAGAGATCGTCGAGCAGGCCGCGGTGCTCGGTGAGACGTTTGATCTACCCGCGCTGATCGCCAGCAGCGAGGCAGATCTGGCGGCAACGCTCGCAGCCGTCGATTCGGCCGAGGGCGTTGGCTTGATCAGGGCGGTGCAGGGATCCGACGGGGAATTCTCGTTCGTGCATGCGCTGACCCGCGAAGCGGTGGCCGCCAGGATGGCAGCATCGAGACTGCGAATATTGCACGCGCGGGCCGCGAAAGCGCTTGAGGGCCGCGCTGATCCGTCGGTAATCCCACGCCTGGCCAACCACTATCTGCTGGCCCACGTCCTCGGCTACCACGAGCAAGCCTTGCGGTACGCGCAGGAAGCGGCCCACATTGCCGAACGCAGCCTGGCCTATGAAGACGCGGCGACATGGTACGAGCGGGCCGCGTCACTACCCGAGCTCAGCCGCACAGACCGAGCCAGGACCCAACTCCGGGCGGCCGCAAACCACGTCCGCGCCGGTGACTTCTCCCGCGCTCGCGCCATGTACGAACGCATCAACGCTACCGACGATCCGCTGGTGCGGCTGGAGGCGGCCATCGGCTACGAAGACGCGAATTGGCGCCCCGGCCTGGCCGACACCAAGGCGGCCGATCTGCTGGCCTCGGCGTTGGAATCGTGCGGTCTGGACACCAGCGACCCGCGCTACTTGCGGGCGCTGGGCAGTTTCGGGCGGGCGCTGGCCTTTGCCGGTGAGACGGCACGAGCCCGAGACGTCAGCAGTCTCGCCATCGACCATGCACGGATGGGGGATGACCCAGCGGTGATCCTGCACGCCCTGGAGACAAGTCTCTGGCACGGTCTGACACCGGACATGTGTGAGCACCAGTTGGATCGCTCGACCGAACTGTCGCGGATGGCGCTGTCCCGACGGGACTACGAGGCGCTGGGCTCCGCCGCGCACTTCCGGGCACTCGCCGGCTATCAAGCCGGCCGGCCGGCCGAGCTTGCCGCAGCGGCGGCCGACATGCAACGCGTAGCCCAAAGAAGCGGACAGCCCTTCTTCAGCTTCGTCGGCGCCTGCGCCCAAGGCGGTCTGGCGTACCTGCGCGGCGACTTCGACGACGCCGAGCGATGGGCAGAGATGGCTGTGCGCACCGGGAATCTGCTCGGGAGTGACACGACGGAAGGCTCCTACGGGGTCCAGATGTTCATGATTCGCCGCGAGACCGGCGACCTCAAGCAATTCAGCGGATTCCTGGACGGCAGTGAAACTTTCGCCGGTCGCTGGCTGCCCGGAATGCTGGCCCTGTATACCGAGGTCGACTGCGAGCGGGGCATGGTCCGTGCCCTCAACCAACTACTCAGCCGCAACCTCGGCGAACGAACCGAGGCGGCACGATGGCCGATGGAACTGATCTTCATGGTGGAAGCGGCGTTGGCGCTGGGCAATCGGGAAGCGGTCCATACGCTACGGCCATTTGTCGCACGCTACGAAGGCAAGAATCTGATGTCCGGACAGTTCGTCGCGCTGTTCGGAAGTGCCGACCGATACCTCGGCCGAATCGCAGCACTCAACGGCGAAAGCGACTCCGCTGAAAGCTATTTCACCTCAGCACTGGAGATGGACCAACAGATGGGCTCGGTGGTGCATGTCGCCGAGACGCTCGCCAGACGCGCACTGTTCGCGCTCGCGCACGGTAGGACCGAGGATGCCCGGCAGTGGGCCGCCGAGGCGCGCGCCATTGCCACGCCCATCGGCCAGACTCGCGTCGTCGACCTCGTGGACTTCTTGATGACGACGAATGGTCCGGATGGTCTGACGGAGCGGGAGGTCGAGGTGTTGCGGTTACTGGCCGAGGGGCTGAGCAACCGGGCGATCGGCGAACGCCTCTACATCAGTTCGAATACGGCCGCGAACCATGTGCGCAGCATCCTGCTCAAAACGGGCGCCGCAAATCGCACTCAGGCGGCGATGTATGCCGCCGATCACGAATTGCTCGGATAGCGATCAGATCTCGGCCATGCCCCCGGTCGGTGTCAGCCGGCCGGAAACTTCGACGATGACGTCTGCCGGAAGGCCGGCCCGGGCCGCCGCCGACCTGATCGCCTCAGGCGTCGGTGCCTCATAGAGGCAGTACGTCTTGCGCTTGTCGGCCGACAAGAACGAGTACAGCCAGCGAACGCCCTCCTGGTCGTTGATCCGAGTGATGCCATCGGCAGCTTCCAGGCTGGGTTCCAACTCTTCGGCGTAATTTCGTTCGACCATGAATATCGGCACTGCGGTCTCCTTCGCATTGCGGTCGAACCCCCGCTACGGCCCCGCCACGTAGGGGCCGTGCTCATAAGATAGTCCGACTCCGCACTGATCAATTTCAAGACCTTGTTCTGCGGGGCTGCGGTGGTGACCGGTGAGCGTTCCGTCTGCTTCACCGTGAAGTGAGGGCTACATTACCCGCATGCGCATTGTTCGTCTGTTCGGTGTAGTCCTGACGATCCTCGTTGCGAGTTTGCTGTTGGCAACCCCCGCGGGCGCGCAGCCGCCGTTTAAGCTCACCGATCACATCACTGACACCACTGGAGCGTTGACGGGTGCCGACCGGGCGGCGGTCAGCTCGGCGATCGATCGCCTATACCGCGATAAGCACATTCAACTGTGGGTGGTGTACGTCGACAACTTTTCCAGGTTCAAACCCGACAACTGGGCCGACCGAACCCGCAGTGCCACCGAGATGGGCGACCACGACGCGTTGCTGGCCGTGGCCACCAACACCAAGCTGTACGCGTTCAGTGCGCCGGGGGTCGCAGCAGACGAGTTGAACAGTCTGCAGAGCAAACAAATCGAACCGGCCGTCAGCGCGAAAAACTGGAGCGGTGCCGCGGTCGCTGCGGCCGACGGATTGAACAAAACGGCAAGCTCGTCGAAGCGAATCTGGCCGCTGATCGCGATCGGCGTTATCGCGGTCGTCGTGTTGGTGGTTCTCGTGGTCTATCTGGTGCGCCGCCGCCGCCGGCGCCCCGCGCGGGGAATTGAAGGCGGCGATGGTCAGGTGAATATCGAAGGGCCCGTTGACTCAGCGGCGCGGGCGTTGTCCATCGCGGACGCCAGATTGCGCCAAATCTCCGACTACGCCGCCAAGTATCGTCAGAGCATCGGCGCCGACGCCAAGGCCCGACTCGAAGAAGCGAAGCGGCACTTGGCAGCGGCGCACGCGAAGGCAGCCGGCAATGAGCGCGAAGCAATTGCACATGCCAACCAGGCATCGACGCTGGCCGCCCAGGCGCAGACGCTGGCAAACGCCAACGTGCTGGCGGCGCACCGCACGCGACGACCTTGAGGCGCCGCATCTAGCGCGGCGTGCACCACCGCGGTTGCGGTGCCGCCGACGCGCACTCGGTGACCGCTTACCGTAGCCTCGACCGGGATGGCCTTACGCCAAAGATCTGACCGGCCGCAGCATCAGTCACGACGAGTGTCTCGAATGCTCCCAGACGCCACGGAGTCGAAACATGGGACTGAGCCTGGCTACGGTAGTCGAAATAGCAACGTGCACAAAGACACTCGGCATCCGGCCCTGCTCGTCGACCATGCCGTGCCCGACGAGCCGCCTGACGAGACGCGACAGCCTGTCCCTACCGTGAAACTGAGGACCTGACTCATGCCCGCAGCAACCGCTGTCCATTTCTTCCTCGAACTGGCCGTCATTCTCGGAACGTGCCGTGTGGTAGGGCTATTGGCAAAACGGGTCGGACAACCGCAAGTCGTCGGCGAAATGATCGCCGGAGTACTTCTGGGCCCCTCACTGCTCGGCCGAATTGCACCCGATATACAACACCACGTGTTTCCCCCAGGGCAGGCAAACACCGTGCTGTACACCATGGCGCAGATTGGCCTGGTGCTTTACATGTTTCTCATCGGGCTCAATTTCGATGTCAACCTCATCAAGCATCGCGCCGGCACCGCGATTGCCGTCTCGGCGGCCGGGATCCTCACGCCGCTCGCTCTGGGAGCACTGCTCGCTATGCCACTCTTGTCGGCGGGAGTCTATTTCGACAAGAGCGTCACCCTCGTCATGGCAATGATGTTCCTCGGTGCGTCGATTGCTACCACCGCATTCCCCATGCTCGCCCGAATCATCTTTGAACAACGCCTTTCCGGAACGCCTTTGGGTACGCTCGCTTTGGCATGCGGCGCGGCTGACGACGCGCTCTCCTGGTGCATCCTGGCAATAGTTCTCGCCATCCACCGTGGTAATCCCGCATTGGCTGCCGTGGCGATAATTGGCGGGATTCTGTACAGCGTGCTGCTCCTCACATTCGGTCGAAGAACGTTAGGTGTGCTCGGCACGATATCCGAACGGCAGAACACCATCACCTCACCAGTACTCACTACAGTCCTCATCTTGCTCATGGCATGCGCGTGGTTCACCGACACGATCGGGATCTACGCCATATTCGGCGCATTCATCCTGGGTGTCGCCATGCCGTCCGGATTCTTTGCCGACCAGCTCACCACCAGACTCGAGCCACTCGTCACCACTTTTCTGCTGCCACTGTTCTTCGTTTATTCGGGACTGAACACTCAGATCGGCCTACTGAACAGCCCGACTCTGTGGGCGGTGACACTCGGGATCCTCCTGGTATCAATCGCAGGGAAAGGGGTTGCGTGCACGTTGGCGGCGCGGCTGAAAAAGGTCCCCTTCCGAGAATCGGTCGCGCTCGGATCATTGATGAACGCCCGTGGATTGATCGAGCTGATTCTGCTCAACATCGGTCTGGAAGCCGGGATCATCACCCCCGCGCTTTTCACCATGCTGGTTCTGGTGGCAATCATCACCACCCTCATGGCCACGCCGATATTCGAATGGGTCTATGGGCGACATCGGGTGGACGACCCGCCCGTCCGACGGGAGCATGCGACCGCACCTTCGGACGGCTCTGCTGAGCTCAGTGGTTAAAGGGCTGGATGCCGTTGGCGTCCGGGAGACGGGCAGCCAGACACTGGATCGCGCCGCCAATGGCCTGCCTTCGCGCTCCGGCGGCACCGAGAGTTCGCCGCTTGCCGAATCTCGATTTCGTGTAATCTACTTAACTATTAAGAGACTTGGCCAAACACACTTTCGAAGGGGGACGTGTGGACGTGCGAGCGCAGCTGTCGCAACTGAGCTCTGAGGCACGTGAGGCCCTGGCGCAGAAGATAAAGACCCAGCTGTCCGATCACGAGGTCGCCGCGCCCGACCACGATGTCGCCATCGTGGGAGGTGGCGTCGCGGCGCTCACGCTGGCTCTGGAAATCCGGCGCGCCAGGCCGCACACCCGGCTGCTCGTAATTGAGCCCAACACGCACCCGGTGCCTGAGGTCACTCATACGGTCGGTGAATCGACTGTCGAGATTTCCGCTCAGTACCTCCGCGACCGACTCGGACTGGCCGACCATCTGAACACCTCACAGATTCGCAAAATGGGTTTGCGAATGTTCTTTTCGCACGACGGAAATACCGATATCGCCCAACGAATGGAACTCGGCAGCTCGTCATTTACGGCTCAGGTAACCTATCAAATCGACCGCGGCAGGTTGGAAAACGAACTGCACCGACGTTGTATGGCAGCCGGAGTCGAAATCATCTCTGGCCGAGTACGATCCGTCGAATTCGGCCGCGGAAATCGCCCCCATACCATTTCTATACAGGGCGGCGACGCCGTCACTCACAAGACCGCTCGTTGGGTCGCCGACGCATCGGGGCGAAACCGGGCGTTGCCCCGACAATTGGAGCTGAGGCGGCCCAACGAGCACAACTGTAACGCCGTGTGGTTGCGTGTTGCGGCAGAAATCGATATTGGTCAGTGGAGTGATGACCCGAGTTGGCAAGCGCGTCTGATCGAGGGCGACCGAGCCCTGTCGACCAATCACCTGATGGGCGAGGGCTACTGGGTTTGGCTCATTAGACTCGCTTCCGGAGCCACCAGCGTCGGCATTGTGGCCGACCCGGCATTCCATGCGTTTGACGATTTCAATACCCTTGCCAAAGCCAAATCGTGGCTACGCGAACACGAGCCGCAATGTGCTGCGGTCCTGGCAGATCTTGACCACCTGATCAAAGACTTCAGGGTGATGAAGAACTACAGTCACGGCGCCACCAAGGTGTACGACGGGCGCGACCGTTGGTGTGTAACCGGGGATTCCGGGATTTTCCTGGACCCGTTGTATTCGTCGGGACTCGACCTCATCGCAATCGGCAATGGTCTCATCACCGACATGATTATCCGGGAACTCGACGGGGAGGATGTTGTCGCGCGGGCTGGTATCAGCGATTCCCTTTTTCGATCACTCACCGATATGTGGCTGGCTATCTACTGCGATCAATACATCCTCATGGGATCGCCGGCGGTCATGTCCGCCAAAGTCATCTGGGACATTGCGTTTTACTGGGGCTTTCTGGGTCTGCTCTACAGCAATGACCGGTTTGTCAGTGTCGCTGATGATCCCGCCGTGGTGCCACACTTGGAGGGACTCATCTCGCTCAGTAACCGCATGCAACAATTCTTCCGAGAATGGGCCGCAATAGAGGGCACGCGTCCGTCGGTGGGATTTATCGACTTGTACGCCCCGCTGAATTTCATGGTCACGCTCCACAAAGCAATGATGGGAAGAGCTGCCGATTTCACCGCCCAGTTCGACGAGAACGCGCTGCTGCTTCGTCAGATCGCAGGCCAGTTGGTCGAGACGGTAGTCGCGAAGAAACGTGACAGCTTCTCCGAAGACGACGTCATGCGCCAGGTGCAAGCCTGGCAACGGGATGCCTTCTTGCAGGAGCTCCGATCCGTCTACCGCCATGAGCAGACGGCCAACCCACTCAGCCACGAGTGGATCGTAAGCACAGCGCCTGCGCTCGAATTCAGTTGACCTGGAAGAGGATCCGCGCAACATGTGGTCTCGCCTTGCACTGTCGGCGGCAGGGTGGGCGGCTGCGAGAAGCCGCTCAGCGGATCACCAAACGAACTCCTGGCAGCCATCCGGCGGTACTCGCCTAGCGGTTCCCAGCGGGAAAGGAAGAGCATGCGCGCCGAGCAAAGCACTCGACAGCCCCTGGCGATAGTCGGAATTGGGTGCCGCTTCCCAGGCGGAGCCAACACCCCGGAAGATTATTGGAAGCTGCTGTGCAGTGGAACGGACGCCACCCGCATAGTTCCCGAAACACGGTGGAACGCTGCGAAATACTACGACCCGAATCCGGCAAAAGTCGGCAAGATGATCACTCGCCGAGGCGGGTTTCTCAACGAAATCGACAAGTTCGACCCGCAGTTTTTCGGTATCTCGCCGCGCGAGGCGAACTTGCTCGATCCGCAGCAACGGCTGATGTTGCAGACCACGTGGGAGGCGCTGGAGGATGGCGGGATACCCGCGGAGGCGTTGGCCGGCACTGAAGTCGGTGTATTCATCGGCGGCTTCACTCTTGACTACCAACTCCTGCAGAATCAGGGCCGCACCAGTCGCTACCGATTCAAAACCCATTCCGCCACCGGAATGATGATGACGATGCTGGCCAACCGCATCTCATTCACCTTCGACTTCCGCGGGCCTAGCATGACGGTGGACACGGCATGTTCAAGCTCGCTTGTCGCGGTACACCTTGCGGCGCTGAGCATTTGGAACGGCGAATGCGATCTCGCGCTTGCCGGCGGCGTCAACATCATGGTCGGCCCCAACACCGCTATCGCGGAATCCAAGAGTGGGTTTCTCAGTCCCGACGGGCGCTGCAAGGCATTCGATGAATCCGCCGACGGTTACGCACGAGGAGAAGGTGGCGCTGTCGTCGTCATCAAGCCGCTTGAGCAGGCGCTGCGCGACGGCGACGAAATCTACGCGCAGATACTGGGCACAGCGGTATCGCAGGACGGCCACACCGACAGCATCACCGTCCCCAGCGAAGAAGCGCAACAAGCGGCCATCACCACAGCCCTGCAACGAGCGGGCGTCCACCCCAATGAAATCGGGTACGTGGAGGCGCACGGCACCGGAACCCCGGTCGGCGACCCGGTCGAAATGCGGGCGCTCGCCAATGCGCTCGCAGTAGACCGGCCGGCAACAAGTCCACTACTGATCGGATCGGTCAAGACCAACATCGGCCACCTCGAGGCCGGCGCCGGGGTAGCCGGACTGATCAAAACGGCGCTGGTACTCAAACACGGGTACATCCCGGCGAACCTGCATCTGAAAAATCCCGGCGGGCCAATTCCGCTGGCAGATCTGAAGATTGACATCCCACGAACTGGTCGCGAGTTTCCCGGGACCAAGCGGCGCATGGCGGGGGTCAACTCCTTCGGCTTCGGTGGCACCAACGCTCACGTCGTGCTGGCCGAGCCTCCCGCCCCGACGGGAGTCCCCGCCCCTGACCATTCTTCATCTGCCGCTGGCCGTCCTACCCATCTCGGCGCGCAACGAAGAAGCCCTGGTAGCGACCGCGCACAATCTGGCGCACCACCTCAGCGCTCGCCCCGATCTCACGCTGGCAGATCTTGGCTACACCCTTGGCCAACGCCGGTCTCATCTGAACTATCGCCGTGCCCTCATTGCGAGCAGCGCTGCCGACGCCCGAGACCAACTTCAAGCCCTCGCCGACGGCGGGCAGATCGCTACGAACCGCACCCCTCCCACCGCGCCGAAACTGGCATTCGTCTGCACCGGCATGGGCCCCCAATGGTGGAAAATGTGCCGGGGACTGCTCGATGTCTATCCCGCCTTCACCGACAGCATCCAGCGAAGCGACCGCGAACTATCCCGTTACACGGACTGGTCTTTGATCGACGAACTTCGATCCGACGAGACCCGCTCTCGCATGGCGGAGACAGCGATCGCGCAACCGGCCAACTTCGCCATCCAGATAGCACTTGCCGAGCAACTCCAACAGTGGGGGATCAGACCTGACGCGGTGATCGGACACAGCGCCGGCGAAGTGGCCGCGCATCACCTCGCCGGTCTGCTCACCTTCGAGCAAGCCATTGCGGTGATCTATCACCGCAGTCGCCTGCAACAACGCACCACCGGACTGGGCCGCATGCTCGCCGTCGGCCTCGGCGCTGACCTACTCATGCAAACGCTCGACGACAAAGCGCGCGATGAAATCGGCCGGCGGGTATCCATCGCAGCCATCAACAGCCCGTCAGCGGTCACCATCGCCGGTGACAGCGATGTGTTGGACGACATCGCCGGCCAGCTGGACGATGCCAAGATCTTCAACCGGTTCCTTTCCGGCCAGGTGCCGTACCACACGCATTACATGGACGCGGTGAAAGACGACCTCTGCAGCGCCCTGCAGGGACTGTCCTCGGACGTCGGAACCATCCCGCTGTACTCCACGGTCACTGGTGAACGGTTGGACGGATACGCGGCCGGCGCCGCCTATTGGTGGCAAAATACCCGCGCCACAGTTCTTTTCGAACCTGCAGCGAGCCGAATGCTCGAAGACGGATACACTCACTACGTCGAGTTGGGCCCGCATCCCGTTCTGGCATCATCGATTATCGAAATCGCCGGGAACCAGAACACAGACCCCAACACAGATGTTGTCGTCATGGCCGCCCAGCGACGAGACGACGACGATTCCCGCACGCTGATGAATTGTGTGGGTGCACTGCACTGTCACGGCCACCCCATCGCGTGGGAGGCGCTCTACCCGCGAGGGGGAGCTCGGCTGTTGAAGCTGCCCACCTACCCGTGGCAGTCCAAGCGTTTCTGGAACGAAACCCAGGAAGCAGTGGAGGACTTGCACTACAACCCGGTCCATCCGCTGCTGGGACAGCCGGTAAGCGCCGTGCACCCAACCTGGGAAGTCGAGTTGAGCACCACCATGGCGCCCTTCCTCGCGGACCATCAGGTGCAGGGCAGCACAATTGTGCCCGGGGCGGCGTTCATCGAAATGGCCCTGGCAGCTGGAGAAGCAACCTACGGCTCGACAGACCACTGTGTTGACAACCTGGTGCTCAAGCGCGCCCTCATCCTCGACGAAACCTGCGATCCCGTTCTCCGGACCACACTCAACCAAGACACCGGCGCCCTGGAATTCGCCGCGTTCACCGCCACGGCTGACGGGGATCTCCAGTGGACGATCACGGCGACCGCCGAATTGAATACTCGCCCGAGGTCGTCCGAGCCCGAATGCCTTGACACGCAGCGAGACGCGGAGGTCGTCACCACACTCAGCGGCGACGATTTCTACGCCCGCACCCGCGCCATCGGTTTCGCTTACGGGGAGGCGTTCCAGACCGTCAGCAAACTCACCTCCGGGGATGGCTGGGCGACCGCCCAGATCAGCCTTCCGAAACCGATCGCCGACGAACTCGATCGATACCGGTTCCATCCGGCGCTCATAGACGGCGCCTTCCAAACACTGTTCGGCGCAAACATTCTCGGACAGGACGCCGACGAGAGCCCCTACCTTCCCACCCGAATCCGTCGGAGCGCCGTATACGGTCCACCCCAGGAAAGCATGACCGCTCACGTACGCGTCGTGTCGGCCACCAGGGAACAGATCGAAAGTGACATCACGATCACCAACGGCCTTGGTAAGCCGCTTGCCGTCTTCAACGGCTTCACAGTGGAATCCCTCAGCGCCTCATCTCGCATGTCGCCCGAACGCATCGACAGGGGCCTCTACGAGATTCATTGGGAAGTAAATGAAGACATCCAGCCGGATCAGGAGAACGCAGCTGTCAATCGTGGTTGGCTCGTCCTCGTCGGCGACTCCGGTGTCGGCACGAGTCTCGTCGAACAGCTCCGCCGCCGCGGCCAACGTGTCCAGACGGTGGCACACCAACCCGTCACTGCGTTGACAGCAGTCGACGAAGGGTACGCGGTTGACCCCCGGCGGCCTGAGCAACTACGCCGAGCTGTTCAAAACGCACCTCGAACATGAAAGTGACCTGGCGGGGGTCATCAACTGCTGGCCGCTGGATATCGCGGGCGTGGCCGAAATCGATTACCAGAAAGGTATTTTCGCGACCCTGCATCTCGTCCAAACCCTCGCAGATCAAGACACCGCCCAACCGCGCCTCTACTTGATCACCGCCAACGCACAACCCGCGCCGGGCACCACCACACTTGCCGTCGACCAGGCGCCCATCTGGGGGCTCGGCCGGGTCATCGGACACCAGGAATTCGCCAATCAGTGGGGCGGGCTTGTCGACATCGACGACGCCGACGACCATCTTCAGACGGCTGCGCGAATCTGCGACCACATCCTCACCAACCAGGCCGAGGACCAAATAGCGATACGCGGCGGTACCACGTATGTTCCGCGTCTTCGTTTGTGTCGCAGCCTGACGAAACCGTTCCCCACCAAACTCGCAGGTGATGGGACCTACGTCGTCACCGGTGGAGCCGGGGCCCTCGGCCGGACCGTAGCCACCTACCTTGCCGAACGCGGGGCACGGTATATCGCACTGCTGAACCGAAGCGAGATCCCGCCGCGAGACAGTTGGCCGATGCTGGCCGAGGACAGCGCGCACTATGCGACCGTCAACACCATCCGGAAGATCGAACGCCTTGGCGCTCAGGTGATCACGGCCAGCGTCGATATCACCGACAGCGGCCAGGTGGAGTCGTGGCTGAGGAATCACACCCGAGACGGAGGCCGACCGGTCCGCGGAATCATCCACGCCGCGGGATCTGTCGACGACCAACTTCTCGTGAACATGAGCGAGGCTGACTTCGCCAGGGTGATGGCCCCCAAAATTGCCGGAACTCGGGTGCTGCATGAAACTTTCGAAGGCCACGACCTGGAATTCTTCGTCATGTTCGGTTCCGCGGGGTCGGTTATCGCCTCGCCCGGTCAGGGAAACTATGCCGCCGCTAACGCATTCCTCGACGCGTTCGCGCACTACCGGCAGGCCCAGGGATTGCCCGCTCTCACCATCGGGTGGGGCCCGTGGTCGGTGGGCATGGTTGAGGAGCTCAAGTTGGAAAAGATCTACGCGCAGCGTGGAATTGAGCTCATCACACCCGCGGCAGGCGCCCGCATACTTGATCGACTGCTCAATCAGCGGACACCCAACGTCGTCGCTATCAGCGCCGACTGGAGGCGTGCCCGCAGCGTCGGGCTCAGCGGACAACTGCCACCGATGTTTTCGGAACTGGGCACGGCCGAAACCGCGGCAGATCTCACCGATTCAGAATCCTCGATCCTGGAGTTCCTCTCGGGCGTTCCGGAAGCTGACAGGCTCGACGCGGTCGCAGGCCAAGTTCGTCAGATCGCTTCGGCCGTTTTTGATCTCGCCGTCAGCGACATCGGCGTCGACGACACCCTCAACGACATCGGGTTGGACTCGATGATGGCGATGGATTTCAGGGTGCGGGTCAACACGATGTTCGCGACAGATCTACCGGTTCTCGAACTACTCAGAGGCGTAAGCGTCAACTCACTCGCCGCTCGGATACTTGCTGACCTTCATCTACCGGGCGCCGATGCGGCCCCGGTCACCGATCAGCGATCTGAAGCCAGTGCAGCGGACGGGGACGTCGACCGACTCATCGAACAGTTATCCGACGCCGAACTGCGAGAATTACTGACAGAACTCGAGGGTCAGCCTACCGAGCAGGAAGCCGGAGGGGCGCACTCGTGAGTTCTGTGCCGCGCACGTACGCGGACCAGTCGCCCGCGGTGCACGTTCGTGGTTTGTCGAAGGCATACGGGCGGATTCACGCGGTACGGGACCTGGATCTCGAGGTCGGGTATGGCGAAATATTTGCGATCCTCGGGCCCAACGGCGCGGGCAAGTCGACCACCATCGAAATACTCGAGGGTCACCGCAAACGCGATGCCGGCGACGTGTGGGTGCTGGGCGAAGACCCCGGAACTGCCGGCAGGTCCTGGCGCGCCAAGATCGGAATAGTGCTTCAAGAGGCCAGCGACTTCGGGATGCTGACCGTGTCCGAAACCATGCACATGTTCGCGAAATGCTATGGGGGAGCCCGAGTTCCCGAGGAGGTACTCGAACTCGTCGGGCTCGGCTCCGTTTCGGGTTCGAAAGTACGGACGCTGTCAGGCGGGCAACGCCGTCGGCTCGACGTTGCTCTCGGCATCATTGCCGTGCCCGAAGTGCTCTTCCTGGACGAACCGACGACGGGATTCGACCCGGAAGCCAGACGACAGTTCTGGGACCTCATCAGGCTGTTGGCAGGCGATGGCACGACCATTCTGCTCACCACCCACTACCTCGAGGAAGCCGCCACGCTCGCCGACCGTGTCGCAGTGATCGCCGACGGCAGGGTGGTCGCCGTCGACTCGCCGGCGAAGTTGACCGGGTATGTGAACTCGGCGGCGACGGTGCGGTGGATGGAGGGCGACCGGGTCCACGTGGAGGAGACCGATCACCCGACAGACTTGATCAGGCAACGGTCCAAAGCCGGGGTGGAACTGAGTCAGCTGACCGTTACCCGACCGACGCTCGAAGACGCTTACTTGCAGTTGATCGGCGGTGCATGATGGCCGTTGACCATGCGAGAAGTGCCGCACCGACGAAACACCATGCGGCCCGGTCGGATTCAGCGCTACCTTCTGCGCTGCGTATCGGGTTGTCGCGTGTCGTTCCCGAGTTGAAGATGTTCTACCGCCGGCCCGAGCAGGTGGCGCTGACATTTTCGATGCCGGCTGTGATCTGCATCTTGTTGGGTTCGATCTTCTCCGCGAAACTGCCTGACAGCGATACCAGCACCGGCGCGGTGATCGCGGCGAGCATGCTCGCCTACGGGATTCTTTCAACGTCGTTCATCAACCTGGGTATCAGCATTGCCGCCGACCGCGACACCGGCGCCTTGAGGCGACTTCGCGGGACGCCGACGACCGCATCCTCGTACTTCATCGGAAAAATTCTGCTGGTTGCCGTCGCCAGTCTCGCCGAGGCCGTTGTTCTGCTGTCGGTCGGGGTGTTGATCTTCAAACTGCGTCTGCCGACAACCGTATTCGGCTGGTTCACGCTCACTTGGGTGTTCCTCCTGGGCATCGTCAGTTGTTCATTGCTGGGCATATTCATCAGCAACTTCGCGAGCAACGCGGTTTCAGCGGCAGTCCTCACCAACGGTCCCGCCGTAGGTTTGCAGTTTCTGTCGGGCACCTACGTGCCGCTGATGGTGTTGCCGGCCTGGATGTTGACGATCGGCTCCATTTTTCCGGTGAAATGGATGGCGCAAGGATTCCGGTCGGTGCTGTTGCCCTCGAACATGGTTGTCTTCGAACCGGCCGGCAGTTGGGAGCACTGGCATACATTCGTGGTGCTGACGGCATGGAGTATTGGCGGGTTGATCGCCTGCCTTGCGGTTTTTCGCTGGTCGGACAAGAACTGATCGAGGCGTTCGGCGCTATCGATAGGGACCGAGGACACCTCGGGCCGCTTCCCCGCTGATCGGGTCTCGACCTGCAGGCTTCTTCGCGCCAAGGATGTGTTGACATCGCCAACCCGGCGCGTCGTAAACTATCGCGAAAAGCGTGTCGTACACCATTCGAAAAGACGGTTATGCCTTCCCGAATCAGTGTGTCAATGCCGGCTCTTGATAAGAACGGACCGGACTTGAGAATGTCCTCAGGAAGCTTCGTCCGCCTACCGCCCGTCGCCGCGGCTCATCCACAAGTTCTGATCACCGCCTGGAATTAGCTGTAATGTTTGAACGCTTAAAGGGAGTCGAAATGACATTCATGCTTACTCGGCGTGGCGCTGCGGTATTGGGTTGTGCTGCGGCATTTGTGTTTCCTACTGCGGTTGCCAGCGCTGATCCGCCGGACCCGCACCAGCCGGACATGACGAAAGGCTACTGCCCGGGCGGTCGGTGGGGTTGGGGCCAATTGGCCGTGTGCGACGGCGAGAAGTACCCCGACGGGTCGTATTGGCACCAGTGGATGAAAACCTGGATGGTCGGTCCGCAGTTCTACTACGACTGCGTCAGCGGCGACGAACCTCTGCCGGGCCCGCCACCGCCCGGCGGCTGCGGCGGGGCGATTCCGCCCGACCAGCCGGCCGCGCCCGCAACCTGACCTCGGCGGGCGCCCACCGAAACCATGACGCCGCGAAGGACATTCGGCTCTGGTGCACAGGTGTCGGCGTCGGAAATGACCCTCGGGTCCGTCCTCACGGGTCGGCGGTTCCGCTCACGTCCTGATTGGACCGTCCCGCGTCCCGGGTCCTGCCGGGGTTCACCGCGACGGCAGCTGGTCAAGGTCAGCGATCGACGGCAGCGGCCGCCACGGGTCCGTGGTTGCCACCGCCAGGAGCTTTTCCAGCCGTTCGATGATGTTTTCGACAGCCGCAGGCGTGAAGACTGAGGTGCGATATTCAACCACCCCGCTGATTCCGGCAGCCTCACCGGTATCGGTGAAGTTTTCGGTCAGCGACAACAAGAAGTTCATCCGCGCGGTCTGGGTGTGCACCGGAATTGAGGTGATGTCCAGATCGCCGAGTACCAGCTCGGCGGGCTTGTTGTTCTGCCAGGCCAGCATGACTTGCGTCAACGGGCCCGGGGGGAATGAACGGGCGGCGTTGATCCGGTCGACGAGAAGTCCGTAGGGCATGTCCTGGTGATCGACCGCTTGCAGGCTGCGCGTACGCACCTGATCCAGCACGTGTGCGAGGTCCGAGCCGTCGGTCAACTCGATGCGCAGCAACACCGTATTGACGAAGATGCCGACAAGGTCATCGAGCATCGGGTGGCGGCGCCCGGCAACCGCGATGCCCACAACGATGTCGTTGCTGGCGGCGAGTTGCGAGAGCAGTGCGGTCAAGCCCGCTTGGACGACCATGAAGCTGGTGGCATGGTGCTCGCGCGCCACGTGGGCTACCTGGCGGTGCAATGCCGCGGGCCATTGCACCGCCACCGTATCGCCGCGATTGTCGGGTGAAGCGGCGCCGGCTTGGACAGGCGACAACGCGAGAGGCGCGGGCATGTCCGCCAGCGTTTTCTCCCAGTACCGAAGTTCCGCGGCGATCATGCTGTCGGGATCCGCCGGATCACCCAGGTATGCGCGTTGCCACAGGGCGTAATCGATGTATTGGATCGGCAACGGTTGCCAAGCTGGGGCCTGCCCGGCGCATCGACTGCTGTAGGCCACGCCGAGATCGGCCGCCAGCGGGCCCAGTGACCAGCCGTCAGCGGCGATATGGTGCAGCACGAGGACCAGCACGTGTTCGTCGTCGGCCAGGCGATAAAGCCGGGCTGATAGCGGTATCTGGGCGGCCACGTCGAAGGTGTGGCGGGCTTGGTTGGCGACGACTTCGTGGAGCCGTTCCGGCGTCCAATCGGTGGCATCGATGACGTCCCAGCACAATTCGACCTGATCAACCGTCAAGACCACCTGGTGCGGCACGCCGTCTACGGCGGGATAAACGGTGCGCAACGGCTCGTGGCGACGAACCAGATCGGCCAGGGCCTGCCCCAGCGCCTGCGTGTTGAGCGGGCCACCCAACCTCAGCACCCAGGGGATGTTGAACACAGCAGAAGGCCCCTGCGCTTGGATGACAGTCCACATACGTTGCTGGGCAAGGGATAACGGCACCTTCTCGGATCGCTCAACCGACGCAAGCGGTATCGACGGAGCCGATCCCGTGTTGATGTGCGGCGCGAGTTGGGCGACGGTCGGGGCATCGAACAGCACCCGCACGGATAAGTCGGCGGTCAGAGCGGTGTTGATCGCTGCGACCACGCGCATGGCCAGCAACGAGTCGCCGCCCAAGTCGAAGAATGATTGGTCGATGCCCACGCGTTCCAGGCCGAGGACCCGGGCAAAAATTCCGGCCACGATTTCCTCCACCGGCGTGGTCGGGGCCTGGTAACCGGCGGCGGCGTAGTCGGGAATGGGCAGGGCGGCAACGTCGAGTTTGCCGTTGACTGTCAGCGGCAGCTGCATGAGCGACACGATGGCTGCCGGAACCATGTAGTGGGGTAGGCGGTCTTTCAGCCCGGCACGGACCACTTCAGGGTCGGCCCCACCGGCGATATAGCCCACCAGGCGCTTCTCACCTGGACGGTCTTCGCGGGCGATGACGACGGCGTGTTCCACCCCCGGTGACCGCAGCAGCGCGGCGGTGATCTCGGCAGGTTCGATGCGGTACCCGCGGATTTTCACTTGGTCATCAGAGCGACCCTGGTAGTGCAGTTGGCCGTCAGCACCCCAGCAGGCCAGGTCGCCGGTACGGTACATACGGCTTCCCGGCGCCGCGGCCCCTGCGAACGGGCACGCCACAAAGCGCGACGCCGTCAACCCCGGTCGTGCCAGTACCCCAAGCGCGACTTGGCCTCCCGCGACATACAGTTCTCCTACCACACCCGCCGGCACCTGGCGTAACCACCGGTCCAACACAAACAGTGCCGTCCCCGGCAGCGGGCGCCCGATGGGCGCCACCCCCGAACCGGCAGTCAGTGGTGTGCTGATGGACACGCAGACAGTGGATTCGGTTGGGCCGTAGGCATTCACCATCACCCGCCCGGCGCCCAGCGGTCCACCACGTCGGCAGTGCAGGGCTCGCCGCCAAGAACCAGCGCCGTACCGGTCAGCCCTTCGGTTGACAATGCCGCAACAGCCGAGGGCGTCTGGGTCAGTGCGGTGACGTTCTCCGTCACCAGCAGCGCGTGGAAAATCGTTGGGGGAGCGGGTTACGTCCTCGCTGACCACCACCAGTCGTCCGCCGTGCAGCAATGCGCTCCACATTTCCCACACCGAGAAGTCGAAAGCGTAGGAATGGCATTGCGTCACTGCCAGGTTCGCCTGGGGGGTGTCTAGCGGCGTGGCCGCAATGACGAGTTGGGCGATGTTGTGATGGGTGATCGCCACACCTTTGGGTGTCCCGGTGGTGCCCGAAGTGTAGAGCACATAGGCGATTTCGTCGGCGGCAGGCGCTGGCAGGGCGGCGCCGGGTCGGGCGGCGATAGCGGGATCAGCTACGTCGATGACCAGCACGTCATGAGCTTGCAGAAGGTGGGTCAGCGAGTCAGTTGTCAGAACGGCCGCCGGTGTGGTGTCCCGCAGTAGCAGGGTAACGCGCGCCTGCGGGTGGTCCGGGTCGATGGGCAGGTAGGCCGCTCGAAGTTAGGACTGCCAGGATTGCGACGATGGCCCGGCCGCTGCGCGGCAGCAACAATCCCACCACGTCGCCGGGGCCTATCCCGTGATCGGCTAACAGGGACGCGAGTTGGTTGCTGGCAGTGTCGAGTTGCTGATGAGTCAACACGCCGTCCGCGGATGTCACGGCGACGGCGTCTGCGGTCCTGGCGATTTGGGCGGTGAAAAGCTCCGGGATCGACGGCGTGGTGACTGCGCCGCGCGTCAACACAGCGTGGTTGGTCCACCTATCGAGTCGGCGGTCCGCAGGCTGATCGAGCAGATCGATGGCTGACAACCGCCGCCCGGATCGGTGGTCATGAGTGTCAGAAAGCTGGCGAGTCGGTGGGCCAAAGCGGAGCCTTCGAAATCTGACGATGGCGCACCGGCACCGGCGGTGGCGACCAAAAGTCGCGGACCTTCATTCATGAAGAACAGCCCGAATCGATCCCCGCGACCGAAGTTCGTATACACCAGCGAAGCCGGCGCATCGCCGAAAGGCGGGACTGTCGTCGACGGAAAGAAATTCAGCGCAACCCCCGCCGGGGCCCGGTCAAGGTTTGCACCGGAAACCGTTGATGCTGCACGACTTCGCGAATCTGGGCATCCGCCTGCGTGCACAGATCGGCAATCGAAGACGTTGGCAGTGTCGTCAACCGCAGGGGAACAACGCCGGCAACCATTCCCGGAATTGTCTTCAACAATGCGCTGGTGCGTCTGCCCACCGGGAAATCGAGGACTACCTCCGGTCCGCTACCGTCCCAGCTGTGTACCAGCAGTCCACATGCCGCCGTGATGACTGACGATCGCCTGACGCCTAACGTCTCCGACAGCTCGTCAATTCTCTGCACGACGGAAGCGTCCAGTTCTGCCGCCGCAGACGCGAAGTAGTAATCAGTCTCATCCCCGGCAGCCGAGGTTCGATAATCTACCGGATCGGGATGTTGCGGCCGATTCTCTTTCCAGAATTCCAGGTCTTCGCGATACGTGCTGGATGCCTCGTACTCCAATTCGCTGGCGACAAGATCACTCAGCGTGCCAAAAGAGGATGCCGGAATCGACGTCCCGGCGGCGATTGCGGAGTAAATCGTGGCAATTCGACTGACGAACAGCACCGAACTGAATCCGTCGACAACAATATGGTGCAGGCAGAAGAACAAGAAAAACCGATTCGCGCTGGTGCGAAATAACGCAAATCGGAACAAGGGCCCCGCCCATGACATGGGCTTGCGCTGAATCGCCGAGGCCAGCGTGTAGGTTTCCTCGACCGGATCCCGTGCGCCGCTCAGGTCGACGAAGGGGACCGCCACCGCAGGGTGGTCCATAAGTTGTTGGAAAACCTGACCATTCGCCTCGAAAAAGCCGGCTCGCAGCGGCTCGCACTCATCAACGGCTTGACGGACCGCACGCTCGACCTGGCCGGGCTCGACGACACCGTCGATCACCGCGAAATAGCTGGCCTGCCACGGTATTCCCGAGTCGCTCGTCTCCTGCGAAAGCCAAATATCAAGCTGCCCCCGTGTCAGTGGGAAGGACTGCTCGTCAACCGGCATATCGTTGCGGTCACCCGTGGGCTCAGACATCACGTACCGGCATGTCGGCGAATGGCCAAAACGCGGCACCTGTGTTTCTGCGGATCGATTGTCCCGGCAAATCAGTGCAGGTCTCGATGGGACGACGAGCAACGATCTTGACGTCGCCCCGTGTCATCGTGTTCCCGCCTCGATCATCGCGACTCAATACCCGAATTTGCCGCCGGTTATGGCGTACAACAAGTGCTTAACGCGGCCTATCCCGACTGCGCCGCGGTAGAAGTTTACATGCCGAACTGCTTCATTCGCGGTTGTCGGGTCACGCCGGGCGGCCCGTGCACTGAGGCTTCGCCGCGGATCAGAAGTAGCGGGCCCAGGTGTCCCCGATCGGGGGACATCGCATTCATGCGGACGGTGGGGTTGGCATTCCATCTGATTGACAGCCATGTGGGGGATGTTGCGTTTTTCACATGACCGACTGAGCTCTGCGCCGACCCGGTAGGAGCTCATCCGCTTGCATTCAGGCGAGATGGGGCTCCTATTGTCGTTAGCGGCCAGGGGAAGACTTCATGGTCTGAGCATCCGTCTGAAAACAGGAATGAGGCACCCGTCATGACCGCAGATCTGCCTGACACAGCATTGGAACTGCGTTCGTTGGTGACTTCTGATGGCACGCTGGAACTCTCGCTGCACGAGGTTCCCGTTCCGACCCCACGTGCCAACGAGGTGCTGGTGCGCGTGGAAGCTTCGCCGATCAACCCGTCAGACCTGGGTCTCCTGGTGGCAAGCGCGGACATGTCCAACGCGACGGTCGCGGGTACGCCCGAGCGTCCCGTCGTCACCGCCCCGATCGGGCCGGGTGCGGTCAAAGCGCTCTCGGCGCGGCTCGACAAGTCGCTTCCAGTGGGTAATGAAGGCGCCGGCACGGTCGTCGCGGCGGGAGCGTCCGAGGCGGCCCAGGCCCTGGTCGGGAAAACGGTGGCGATCGCCGGCGGCGCGATGTACTCGCAGTACCGCACGGTCGACGCGTCGGCATGCCTGGTCCTACCCGAGGGGCAACCGCACGGGACGGGGCGTCGTCCTTCGTCAATCCGATGACCGCACTCGGGATGACCGAAACCATGCGCCGCGAAGGTCATTCGGCCCTCGTGCACACCGCCGCGGCGTCGAACCTGGGTCAGATGCTGGTCAAGCTCTGCCAGCAGGACGGGATACCGCTGGTCAATATCGTCCGCAAGCCCGAACAAGAGGATCTGCTGAGGTCGCTTGGCGCGGAATATGTCTGCAATCGACATCACCATCGTTCTCGGCAGACCTCGTCGAGGCTCTCAAAGCGACATCCGCAACGCTTGCTTTCGACGCCACGGGTGGGGGAACGCTGGCAAGCCAGATCCTCAACGGCATGGAGGAGGCGGCCAATTCGACCGCGGCGCAGTACTCACGCTACGGGTCGAGCGTCCACAAGCAGGTGTACATCTACGGTGCACTCGACACCAGTCCCACCGTGCTGACCAGGAACTTCGGGATGGCCTGGGGCGTCGGAGGGTGGCTGCTTACCCCGTTCCTGCAGAACGCAGGTGCCGAGACCTTGGTCGACTGCGCGCGAGGGTGGCAGCCGAGCTCACCACGACGTTCGCGAGTCGGTACACCCGGGAGGTGTCACTCGCCGGCATGCTCAATCCCGATGCGTTCACCGAATACGTCAGGCGAGCGACCGGTGAGAAGTTCCTCGTGACTCCGCACGCCAGGGCCGAGCTCAGACCTGTTAGTCGGTGAAGTCGATCCGCACCGACACAGGCGTTGTTTCAAGCGCCTTCACCATCGTGGCTCCGAGTCGGCCGAACTTGACGACCTCGCGCGACGACGTCGTCATCCGGCCGCAATGTCGCGACTCCGGTGCGCCACCGATTGCCTTGTCGCACCCGAATATTCGGGTTGTCAACAATGTTACGGCCCCAGCCCGAGCGGGTGCCGTGCTGACTGATCAGCCACGCTCCCGCGTCGTCGAATTGCGCGGACACCGGAACGCGGCGCACCTGGCCGGTCTTGCGCCCGATGGTCTCCGAGTTCGGTGGCCAGCGCGGTTCGCAGTCCGAGTTTGCTCAACCCCTTCACTACCGGGTTGAGCAAATAGCGTCCGACGGCGCGTTCCCGGCGGAACTTCCTCAGAGTCTTGTACGTCGTTCGTGTTCGTCATGGCGATCTCCGCTGTCTTCGACGCGATCCGCACCGGGTTATACCGATTGGTCTACCTGACTTTAGTAGACCAATCGGTATACTGCAACGGACTGACCTAATGTGGACCGCGGACCAGGGAGGGCGAGACGATGACCGCGCGCGAGCGCCTGATCGAGAGCGCCATCGAACTGCTGCGCCGTAACGGGGTGGCCGGTACCGGCCTGGCTGAACTGCTCGAACACAGCGGCACGGCGCGCCGGTCGGTCTACGTGAATTTCCCGGGCGGGAAGTCCGAACTCATGACCGAGGCCACCCGGACAGCGGGCCGACTCATCGATTCGACGCTGGCGGGCACTGCGCAGGACGGTGATGGACGCGAGTCGTTGGCGGCATTCGTCGAGTCGTGGAAGGAGACATTGCGCTCCACCGACTACACCGCCGGATGCCCGATCGTGGCTGCCGCGCTCGGACGAACGAGTCACCCTCGGCCGCAGATGCCGCCGGTGAGGTATTCACCGCATGGCAGAAGATGATTGCCGGACGCCTGAGGACCGACGGGGCCGGGACCGACGAAGCGGAATCGTTGGCCACCACGATCGTGGCCGCCGTCGAGGGCGCCGTCATTCTCTGCCTGGCCGCACGATCCACCGAACCCTTGGACCGGACCGCGCGGATGCTCGACCGACTCATCGCTCGCCACATCCGGTGATGACGAGAGGATGCAGTGAATTCCTTTCTGTCGCAGCTGATTATCCGGATGGGGAATAATCGGTAAGTGAGCGTTGTCGGGTGATGCGAAGCCGACAGACAGGGGTAGCGCGATGAAGTTCGGGATCTCCACGTTCGTCAACGACGACAGCATCGACACCGGTGTCGCTGGCGCATGCGATTGAAGAGCGCGGATTTGAGTCGTTGGTGATCGCCGAACACACTCACATCCCGGCCAGCCGCGAATCACCATATCCGCGCGGTGGCGAGCTGCCGCAAGATCTATTACCGCACTCTCGACCCGTTCGTCACGCTGGCCGCGGCCGCAGCCGTGACGTCGAAGATCGAGCTATTCACCGGTATTGCGTTGCTGATTCAGCGTGACCCGATCACCACCGCCAAGGAAGCCGCGAGCATCGACCTGATTTCGGGCGGCCGGTTCGTGTTCGGCGTGGGCGCCGGCTGGAATATCGAGGAAATACGCGACCACGGCACCGACCCAAAGACACGCGGCGCGCTGCTGGACGAACGCATCGAGGCCATCAAGGCGCTCTGGACCGACGAACCCGCCGAGTACCACGGCAAGTACGTCGACTTCCCCCCGTCGTACAGCCGGCCCAAGCCGGTACGGCAACCTCATCCGCCCATCTTCATCGGCGGCAATTCCGACGCCACAGTGAAGCGGGTGGTCCGGCATGACGCTGGCTGGATATCCAACCCGCTCCCGGTGAGGCAGTCACCCAACGCATCGACCAGTTGCGCAGCGCCGCCGGCCACGATGTCCCGCTGGCGATGTTCGGCACGCCCAACAATCTCGACTACTGGCGCGCCGCCGAAGACTTGGGTTTTGGCCAGCTGGCGCTGCTGTTGCCCACCCGACCGCGGGACGAGTCGTTGCGACTGCTCGACGAATACGCCGGCCCGGGTAGCTCAATATCGCGGCTAGGTGGTCGATCTTTGTCGGAAATCGGCAACTGTGCAACAACTTTCGCACCGGGTGATCCCGCGATATTCGGCCTGGTTTGAGCCGACACACTGAGACCTTCCGCGTCACGGGTAAAGCGTCGGTATCGAGTTACGGTAACGGTGCAGCACGTCCATGCGCGTCACAGGGGAGAGCCAGTGAAATCCATGAAATCCATTGCCATCAACGTGGCAGCACTCGCCGTCGTCGGCGGTGCCGCCGCCGGACTGGCATCTGGCCTTTCGCCTGTCGGCCTGCTTGAGGTTCAACTGGCTGCGGTCGGTGCTCCGCTGCCACAGGATCCGCCGCCGACACCGGCGCCCGCCCCTGCGCAGAACCTGCCGACCCCTGAGCAGTTGACTGACATCCTCAACAATCTGGCCAATCCTGGTGTGTCCTACCACACGAAGGACGGTCTGGTCGAAGGTGGAATCGGTTCAGGCGAGGGACATGTGATGGATCACGAGCTCAGAAAGGCCTACCGGAACGGGCAGCTGCCGTTGTCGTTTGACGTGTCCAATATCCAGGAGAACGGTCCGACGACGGCCACCGCTGACGTGGCCGTCTCGGGTCCCAAGCTTTCGGCGCCCGTCACGAAGAACCTGATGTTCGTCAATCAACAAGGTAACTGGGTGTTGTCGACGGGTTCCGCGACGTCTCTTGTGCAGGCCGTCTCAGGGCTGTGACGCGACGTCCCTGGCGAGCAGACGCCGAATCGCACTCCTGCAGCGATTCGGTGCGATTCTGCGACTGCTCGTGGGAGCGAGTGACGGGATTCGAACCCGTGTATACGGCTTTGCAGGCCGCTGCCAAGCCGCTCAGCCACACCCGCGCGAATCCCTACCGTGCCAGCACAGAGTGCCGGAAGCCCAGTGTTTGCCTCGGCCTGATCATTTCGCGATGGCTGCCGTTCCGCGACATGGATTCGCCGTCAGGCGGCGGCGCTGCTCATTGACCAGTGATCGGTCAGTTGGGCGGCGACTTCTTCGGTCCGCTCGATCTGCCACCAGTGTCCGCACGCGAGTTCGTGGAAGCGCGACCCGGCGGCTATTGCCGCAGAGCGTCCGAATTCTGCTGCCTGGTATGGATCGTGGCTACCCCACAACACCAGGCCCGGCGGGTACGTCGAGGTCGGGTCGAACGACCAGTCCTCGAGGTAGGGCTCGGACCGGTACAGCGGAAGTATGTGGTCGAACATCCGGCGATCCATTCCCGCCGCAACGGCCGTAGCGTCGGTCTCGGGGATTCCGGCGGCCGCCAGCATGGCAGCGCGCGTGCTCACATCGAGGGAGAGAAAATGATCGCGCCAGTTCTCGCCCAGCCCGGTGGTCTGCCAGATGCGTGCCTGCCGGTGCCAGAGGAAGTCGTCCGCGCACACCCCTCCGCCGAGTACCCAGGTATTCACCAGATCAGGTCGAGCAAGGATGACGCCCTGGCTGACAACTGAGCCTTGGTCGTGTCCGACCAGGTCGACCGGCTCATTCATCGCCTCCAGCTGATCGATCAGCCAATCGCGATACGCATACCGCGTCCCGCTGAAGCCGGCGGGTGCGTCGCAGCCGAAGCCGGGCAGCTGTAGCGCGATCGTGTCGCGATCCGATAGCAACGAGCGCACCGGATCCCACACCGCCGAGGTGTTTGGTACACCGTGGACGAAAACGATTGTCATGGTTCCCCTTTCGCTGCAGTGACGTTGCAGGCGTGGTCTCTTCCGGGTGAAGATCCTCCTTTAGAAAATAGCGAACGATCGATCGTATGGCAATAGCGATCGTTCGTACGGTATATTTGGATCATGGCTGGTCGTCGTTCGTTGGTCGAGGCATCCAACACTCGCCACAAGATCCTGAGTCGCGCTGCCGACATGGCATCGGTCGAGGGCCTCGAAGGCCTCACCCTGGGCAGACTCGCCGCCGCGCTCGGCATGAGCAAAGCCGGCGTGATCGGCCAATTCGGCAACAAGCTCGAACTTCAGTTGGCCACTCTCGATTTCGCGGCCGAGGTGTTCCGTAGCGAGGTGTGGCGGCCCGCGGAGCATGCACCGGCGGGTTTGCCTCGCCTTCTCGCGATCTGCGGCAGCTGGATGGACTACGCCGGACGTCCGGCCTTTCCGGGCGGCTGCTTCATCGCTGCGGCCTCATTCGAATTCGACAGCCGTCCCGGTCCGGTGCACGACGCCCTAGCCGCATATATGCGTCGATGGCATGCGCAACTGGTCGAAGACGCCGAGATTGCCGTCAAGGCCGGAGACCTACCCCGGGCACCGACGCCCACCAGGTCGCCTTCGGGCTCGAGGCGCTGGCGGCCAGCGTGTCTCCGTCCCGTCAGATCTATGGCGAAGAGCGGGCCGCCGAGCACGCTAAGGAGTCGATGCTCAGACTGCTCGACCAGCCGACGCCGCAGAGGTAACCCCTGGCGCGCGGCGTGCTCGGTGCGGAGTTTGCAGACCGGTGTTGGCGGGTACGGACGCGGGTGCTGTGATTGACAGTGCGGCACTCGGGCAAGTCGCACGATGACAGAAGCCGACGACGAGGCACGCAACCATGAACAACGACCGGGGTGAACGCCAGTCACCTGGTAGGGCAGGCGCAAGCTAGTGAGCCGAATCCACGAACAGCTTGACGAGTTGGTGGCGGCCCGGGACCAGCTGGAACAACTGGTGCGGGTCATTGTGGAAATCGGGTCCGATTTGGACCTGGATAGGACATTGCATCGAATCGTCCACGGGGCAATGGAGCTGACCGGCGCTCGGTACGGATCGCTGGGTCTACGCGCGAACGATGGGTCATTGTCCTCTTTCATTCAGGAGGGGATGGACGACACGACATCGCAGCGGCTCGGTGACCTACAGGTGGGCGACGGTCTCCGCGTCGACGATTTAACCGCGTATCCCCAGTCCAGCGGCCTGCTGGCCGACGACCCCACGATCCGGGCGCTCCTGGCGATACCCATCACCGTACGAGCCGCCGATTTCGGCAACCTCTACCTCGCCGACGACCGGCCGGGTCAGGTGTTCTCCGATTCTCAAGAGGGCGCAGTGCGAGCGTTGGCCACGGCCGCGGCCGCCGCCATCGACAACGCGCGCCTCTTCGAGCGAGAGCGTGAATCGGCGAGATGGACCAACGCCAGCCGGGAGATCACGACCGCGCTGCTGTCCGGCGACCCCCAGACCGGGCCGTTGCAGCTGATCGTGAACCGGGCGCTGGAGTTGGCCGACGCTGAGCAGGCGATCCTGCTGGTCCCCGGCGAAGCCGATCTTCCCGCTTTCGAAGTCAATACCCTCGTCGTGGCTGCGACCGCGGGCCGATACGCCTCGCAGGTAGTCGGCCAGCAGGTGCCGATGGACGCCTCCACCACGGGTGGTGTTGCGCGCCGCGGTCTGCCGCTGATTACTGATTCCTTCCAGTATCCGATCGAGGGTTTCACCGATGTCGGTGAACGCTCGGCGATCGTCATACCGCTCATTGCCGACGACGCGGTGCTCGGCGTGATCGCAGTCGCGCGCCATCCTCAGCAGCCGCCGTTCGGCAGCGATTACCTCGAACTCGTCAGTGACTTCGCTCGTCACGCGGCGATTGCGTTGGCACTGGCGGCCGGGCGCCAACATGCGCTCAATCAAGAACTGGCGCAAGCGGATACGGTCGATGACGCGCTCCACGCCGCAGCTGAGGAGCTGCGTCGATTGTGGCGGGCGCGCCGCGTCCTGGCGGTCACCTTTCCGTCTCGCAGTGACGCCACAAAGTCCGTCGCCTACGGTGCGCCGTTGGTGGTGTCCGTCAGTGAGCCGGCAGAGTGGGGGGACCTCCCGTCGGATGTCCGCGAGGTGCTCACCTCCTTGCGCGACGGTGACCTGCTCACTCCCAACACCACGAAGCCTGGGACGGCAGGCATCGCGTTGCGGCACCCCGAGGGTGTGCTCGTCGTCTGGATCGATCTGTCCGAGCAGCGGCCGTTCACCCTCGAAGACCAGACCTTGCTGACCGTGCTGGCCGGCCGCCTCGGCCAGGGTTTGCAGCGGGTGCACCAGGTTGATCAGCAGCGCGAAACCGCCCTGGCCCTACAGCACGCCATTCTCGGACCAGCTGAATTGCCGCATGGTTTCGTGGTCCGGTATCAGGCCGCCAGCCCGCCCCTGCAAGTGGGCGGGGACTGGTACGACATCGTCGACCTGGACGACGGGCGCATCGCGTTGATCGTCGGCGACTGCGTCGGGCATGGCCTGGCAGCCGCAACGGTCATGGGGCAGGTACGCAGCGCATGCCGTGCCCTGCTATTCGACAACTCCAGCCCCAGTGCCGTACTCGCGGGGATGGACCGGTTCGCGGCACGGCTGCCCGGAGCCCCATGTACCACCGCCGTCTGCGTGGTGCTCAACCCCGACACCGGTGAATTGGTGTATTCCAGCGCCGGCCACCCGCCGCCCATCCTCGTTGACTCAGACGGAGCCATCCGAAAGCTCGACGATGGCCGCACCATCGCCCTGGGCATGCGGCCCGGGTGGCCGCGCTCCGAAGCCCACGCGACGATGTCGGCGCGCGCGACCCTGGCCCTCTACACCGACGGTCTGGTAGAACGGCGCCGCGTACCACTCGAGCACGGGATATCCCGCGCCGCCGGGTTCATCCAGGACGGCCGCGCCAGCGAACTCGACGGTCTGGCAAACCAGATCATGTCTGGTCTCGCCCCGACCGACGGCTATCAGGACGACGTCGTTCTCCTGCTCTACCGCCATCCCGCGCCGCTGGATATAAGCTTCCCCGCCGACCCGGAAAACCTCGCCGCATCACGCTCTGCCCTGCGTAGTTGGTTGTCTCGGGCCCGGTTGAACCAGGATCAAGCGGCGAAGGTGCTCCTCGCCGCCGGAGAAGCGGTCGCCAACGCTATCGAGCACGGCCACCGGCACAGTCCTGGGGGCACCGTAACCCTCGGCGCGAAGGCACTGGACGACCAGGTACAGCTGACGATCACCGATACCGGCTCCTGGAAGGCGCCAGATCCGGACTCCTATCCCCGGCGTGGCCGCGGGATCACGCTCATGCGAGCACTCATGCACGACGTCACCATCGACGCCGACGCCGCCGGAACCACGGTTCACCTATCCGCGAGGATAACCTGATGCCCACGTCGCTCACCCTGGACACATGCCCGCGGCAACGATGGGAAACTCGTGCTGTCGGCCACGGGCGAAATCGATCTGAGCAATATCGACGCATTCGACCGGGCTCTGTCCACCGCCGTCAGCGAGGCGGCCAGTGGCGACAGAAAACTTACTGTCGACCTCAGTGCCGTCGAATATCTGGATAGCGCCGCTATCAACGCTCTGTTCAACCACGCCGAGCACATCCACCTCATCGCCCATCCGCTTCTGATGTCGATTCTTTCCATGTGCGGCCTTACCGAACTGGTCAGCACTGAACCAGCGCCGACAGGACATTGAAGCAGTCCGCGCCTGGGCGGTTTCACCGAAACTTGCTATGTGGATCCCCATCCTGGTGATGGCTCTCGCGGTGAGCCTCGAGCCGTTCCGGATCGGTATGACGGTGTTGATGCTCAACAGGCGCAGACCGATGCTGCAGTTGTTCGCGTTCCTGTGTGGCGGGTTCGCGATGGGCATAACGGTAGGTGTGGTCGTCATTTTCGTCTTACAGCGACGGCTGGTCGCTTCTGCTCACCTCACCCTGCCCACCGTTCAGGTCCTGATCGGCGGGCTGGCCGTGCTGGCCGCCGCGGTTCTCGCCATTCGGGTCGCTGTGGACCACTTTCGTCGCGGGCGCCCGGCCCCTGGTGACGCCGTCAAGCGCGCGACCCGCGTGGAGAAGCTGCAGATGTGGCTTCGGCAGCTGCTGACAGGGCGGCAGTTGTGGGTCGCGGCACTGGCCGGTCTCGGGATCGCCCTGCCGTCGGTCGACTACCTGGCCGCCCTGGCCGTCATCCTGGCGTCCGGCGCCGCGGCCGAAAAACAGGTTGGGGCGCTGCTGCTGTACAACGTCGTTGCCTTTGCGTTGGTGGAGGTTTCGCTGCTTGCCTACCTGCTGGCTCCGGGTACTACGCGCCGGTCGCTGACCGCGCTGAACACCTGGGTCGGCTCACGGCGCCGCCTGGAAGTTGTTGGTTTATTGCTCGTTGTCGGCATTGTCCTGCTCGCCGCCGGTATCGCGGGTACTTGATCGACAGGCATCCGGCGAATCGAATCGCGCTATGTCACCTCATTATTCAAGGCGCATTCGAACAACTCGACTTAACGACCAGGGTCGGAACGGACGGCAGGGTGCCCGAGTCGTCCGAGACTTCCTCCGATCAGCACGTGCTTCCCGTGCGAAGCGCTCTGTTGGCGAGAGTCTTAGGGCAGGCTCATTCCACAGGCAGACTGGGCGTGACCGGCTCGTCGATAGCGCCGTTGTACTGCGGGCAGTACGCCAGGGTCGCGGCATTGACAATGCCCAACGCGGTGTTCTCGTCTTCGACTTGCGACCCGTTGCCCAGACCGATGGTTTCGACGCCGTTACCGGCCACCACGATGCTCGCGGCTTGGAGATCGGTCTGACCCTGCGCTCTGGCATCGCACACCTGTTGCGCCAGTGGGATTATCGCCCGTGCCGCGGCTTCTGAGGTCGGGGGAGTGAATACCCGCGTCATGTAGTCGACGAAGAAGGTTTCGCCACTTCCCGGCCCCGGCTCCGCCGATGCGGCCGGCGCCCCCACTACCGCCAATATCGCCAGACCCGCCAGAACCGTGCCCACTTTGCCCGACACTCTTCCTCCAGGTCAGCCGACTCGAAATTGCCAGCCGAAACTAGCACCGCAGCGGCCCCAGCGTGCAGATTCGTGCTGCATTAGGGCCTGATGCGTCGGTGGGATAGACTGTCCACAACGTTGGCCTTCCATTTCCACTGCCAACACGTCGTGGAACGTTCTTCATCCCACCGGCGCCAGCCCGAAATTCGCGGCTCAGCGCGTCGCGTCCAGATGATCCGTGCATCAAGCACTACGGTCTCGCGGCGATCGATTTTGCCCACCGGCAATCTCGCCAGCTTGTACCAGCTCTGCGCGAACGATCGCGACGATCCGGTACACCCGATGCCCGAAAGGCACCGAAAAGTGACTTCTGACAAGACCTTTGCCGACCTCGGCGTGCGCGCACCGCTGATCAGCGTGCTCGCCGCCGCCGGCATTACCGACCCGTTCCCGATCCAGGTCCAGACCCTGCCCGACACGCTCGCCGGCCGAGACGTCCTCGGACGCGGCAAGACCGGGAGCGGAAAGACGCTCGCATTCGCGATTCCGTTGGTCAGCCGGCTCTCGTCGGCCAAGCGGCGCCCGTCCCGACCGTCGGGTCTGGTACTGGCACCCACCCGTGAGCTGGCCACCCAGATCAGCGCGACGCTGGAACCGTTGGCCGCCGCCTGCAATTTGCGCGTCACCACCATCTTCGGTGGCGTGTCGCAGAACCGGCAGGTAGCGGCGCTGCAATCCGGCGTCGACATCGTGGTGGCCTGCCCGGGCCGGCTCGAAGACCTGATGAAACAGCGCTTGGTCAGCCTGGACGCGGTCGAGATCACCGTCATCGATGAAGCCGATCACATGGCCGATCTCGGGTTCCTGCCCGGCGTCACCCGCATCCTGGCCAGCACCCCGGCCGGCGGCCAGCGACTGCTGTTCTCCGCGACCCTGGACAACGGCGTCGACAAACTCGTCAACCGGTTTCTGCGCAATCAGGTGCTGCATTCTGTGGACGAGTTGAACGCGCCGGTGTCGGCGATGACCCATCACGTGTTCCATGTCGCCGGTGCGGAAGCCAAGAAGGAGCTCGTACACCGGCTGGCCTCCGGCAGCGGGCGCCGAATCCTGTTCATGCGCACCAAACATCACGCCCGCAGGCTCGCCAAGCAGCTCACCGATGCCGGCATCCCGTCAGTTGACTTGCACGGCAACCTTTCCCAGCCAGCGCGTGACCGCAATCTCGCCGCTTTCACCACCGGTGAGGCCAGAGTGCTGGTCGCAACCGACATCGCCGCGCGTGGCGTACACGTCGACGAAGTCGAGTTGGTGGTCCACATCGATCCGCCCAGCGAGCACAAGGCTTATCTGCATCGTTCCGGGCGCACCGCGCGGGCCGGAAACGCCGGCGACGTGGTCACTTTGGTGCTGCCCGAGCAGCGCACGGACACCCGGGCGTTGCTCCGCAAGGCCGGGATCCGTGTCGAGCCGCAGCACGTGACCGCCGACTCCGCCGAAGTGCAGGCGTTGGTGGGCGAGGTTGCTCCATACTGTGCGCCTGTCCCCAAAACCGCTGCGCCGCAACCTGCTAGGCCCGCTAGGCGTGGTGGATCGGGTGCAGCCGGGCAACGGCGTCGTCGTCGGCCCAGCGAACTGCACCGGAGCGCTCGCTAGGCGGCGAAAATCCTTGGATCAGGATGGCGGCGCGACCGGCTCGCATTCCGGGATCGTGATGTCCTTCAGCTTCAGCTCGTCGCAGTAAGCTTGAAAATCCTTGCCTGCCGACTCATCCTCAGCGATCTGATTTTCCAGCCCACAGGTGTTGTTCAGCAGGCACGGATCCTCGGGTGTCGCCGTAAGGGAAGTCGGTCCGTTGTTGTTGAGCGTCTGGGCCTCCGCGGCACCGAAACTGACCGCCACGCCACCGATTACCGCGGCAACCCAGATCAACCGCATTGGCCGGCGCGCACGCCGAGGCTGCGACCGCGCAGGTGCTGACTTTTCCTCGAACATCTACCACTCCTTGATAGTTGACGGGTCAATCTGGCGGTCCAGACGAGTTGGCGTCGCCGCCACGGCGCCAACGTCGGGATCGTAGCTGCTCAGGCGTGAAACCGCCTGCCGTAATCGACCCGCATGAAACTATTGCATATGGCATGAGTTACCGTCAAGGAGGACTTGCGGTAAGCCGGGTTCGATCAGAAGCGGATCAGCCCGCGCAGATTCACCCCGGCGTGCATGTCGGCGTAGCCGTCGTTGATTTCCTCGAGCGTGTACTCGCGGGTGACCAGTTCGTCGAGCTTCAGCCGCCCGGCTCGGTACAAATCGAGCATCCGGGGAATGTCATGGCGCGGATTGGACGATCCGAAAAGCGATCCCCGAACCTGCTTTTCGTACAACGTCAGATCAAACAGCGACATGGCGACACTGGTATCGGTGGGGTGGGGGATGGCGGTCATCACCACTCGGCCGCGTTTGCCGACCAGGCTCAAAGCCTGTGCCACATAGGCGCCCTCGGCCGAATCGGTGGTGACCACACAGACGTCGGCCATCTGACCACGTGTCAGGTCGGTGACGAGGGATTGCGCCTCTTCGACGGTCGCCGCGGTGTGGGTGGCGCCGAATTCGAGGGAACGGTTGCGCTTGTACTCGATGGGATCGAGCGCGACGATGACGCGTGCGCCGGCAATTCGTGCGCCTTGGACCGCGTTCATGCCGATACCGCCGACGCCCATGACCACCACGGTGTCGCCGTCACCCGCTTCACCGGTGCGCACCATGCTGCCGTAGCCGGTGGTCACCCCGCACCCGACGAGTGCCGCGGTGTCCAGCGCGGTGCCCGGATCGACTTTGATGACCGAGGCCATCGGCACCACGGTGTACTCGGAAAATGTTCCCAGCACACACATTTGGCCCAGGTCCTGACCTTTGGCGTGGAACCGGAAGGTGCCGTCGAGTTGCGGCCCGGCGATGATCGCCGCACCCAGCACGCACAGATTGCTCATGCCACGCGCGCACGGTTCACAGCGGCCGCAAGCCGGGATGAAACTCAGCACCACCGAATCACCTTCGGCGACCTCCGTGACGCCCGGGCCGACCTCGACCACCACCCCGGCGCCCTCGTGCCCGCCGACTACCGGCAACTGCATCGGCATGTCGCCGGTGATCAGATGATCGTCGGAGTGGCACAGGCCGCTGGCGGTCAGCTTGACCAGGACCTCGTTCTCCTTGGGGCCGTCGAGGTCGACCTCTTCGACCTCCCACTTCTGGTGCAGGCCCCACAGCACCGCGGCTTTGGTCTTCATCGTTCCGGCGTCCAGGTCGGCGGGCAGGCTGTTGATGCCGTTGATGAAATTCGCCAGCGCGTACTGAGGCTCCGGCGCCGAGATGTCGGGGATGCGGGTGTAGACCTCGGTCAGCAGCGCCTTGAGCATGGTGCGGGCCAGCGCGGCGCCGAGGCAGAAGTGCGGGCCACCGCCACCGAAGGCTATGTGGGGGTTGGGGTTTCGCAGGATGTCGAAGGTGTGCGGATCGTCGAAGACGTCCTCGTCGCGGTTGCCGGAGTAGTACCACAGCACCACCTTGTCGCCGGCCTTGATCTCCGACGTCGCGCACGGTGACGTCCCGGGTGGCGGTGCGGCGCATGTGGAGCAACGGTGATCCCCAGCGCAGCACCTCCTCCACCGCAGTGCCGACCCGGCCCTCGACGTCCTCGACCAACAGCGCGCGCTGGTCGGGGAATTTGGAGAGAGCCGCGATCGCGTGCGCCGAGGCATGCCGGGTGGTGTCGTTGGCCGCCACGCCCATCAACACGAAGAAGGCCCGCAGCTCGTCGTCGGTCATCTTCTTGCCGTCGAATTCGGCCTGCACCATCCAGGTCATCAGGTCGTCACCGGGGTTGGCCCGCCGCTCCGGGATCAACACCGATGCCACCTGGTGCAGGTCCAGCACGGCGCCCATGAACAGCTCCAGTTCACTCTGCTCGCCGCGGATGTTCGGGTCGGTCCAGCCCACCAGCCGCTGGGCGGCGGTGACGGCCTTGTCGCGCAGGTCGCCTTCGGGTAGTCCGAAGAAACTGCCGAAGATCCGGCCGGGCAGCTTCACCGACACCAGCTGGACGAAGTCACCCTCGCCCAGGTGAGCCATCTCGCTGACCAGGTCGTGGGCGTGGCCGCGGATCCAGCCCTCCAGCCTGCGCACGTTCTTGGGCTTGAACGCCTCGGTCGTGATGCCGCGCAACTGGGTGTGCCGTGGGCGCGTCCATTGCGATGAACGACTGCGCGATCTCGACCGCTTCGGGGGCGAAGTCCTCCATCGTGATGCCTTGCGCCGACGAGAAAATCTCCGGGTGGCGGCTGGCCATCCGGATGTCGTCCTGCTTGGTGAGCGACCAGAAGCCCCGGGTGTTGAGCTCGGGCGGCAGCAGGTCCGACTCCGCCGGGCGGCTCCACGACACCGGATTCTCCGCGCGCAGTACCGCGAAGGCGGCGTCGCGCTCTTCGGGGGGTTTGGCCCAGAACGCGCGGGCGCTCAGGTCGATGTCTTTGTAAGTGGGGTTAGTTGTGGGTGCAGTCATCCGAGGGTCCCTTTCTCGCCCGAGATAACACCCATGCTGGTCAGCGCCGACGCCACACCGGCACCGTCGCGCGTGCCAATCACTGGCCTCTGTGGGCCAACGGGTCAGCCCACTGGGGCGCGGAAGGTGGCGACCAGCCCGCCGCCGTCGCGTGCGGCGAAGTCGACCCGACCGCCCATCGCCTCGACGATCTGCTGGACGATCCACAGTCCGAGACCCGCGGTGCCGCGCTGGCCGCCGAGGCTGACGTATTTGGTGGTCAGCTCGCCCAGGCTGTCGGCGGGAATGCCCGGACCGCGGTCAGCGACGGCGACAACCAACTCCTCGCCGTCGCGCAAGCACGTGACATCGACCGGTTCGCCTCGGCCGTGCCGGGCTGCGTTCTCCAGCAGATTGGTCAGCACCCGCCGCAGCGCCTGCGCGTCCACCGCAACGGCGCCGACGTCGACGCTCAGCCGCAGTCGTGGCGGCGCCAGACCGACAGCGTCGGCGGCGGCCAGTATCAAGTCGGCAACGTCGACGCGGCGCACCCGGCCCGTCGAGAACGTCGGGCGCCGGCTCAGCGCGACGTCGGACAGGGCGTCGAGCATGTCGCCGATGTGGCGCACGTGCCGTGCCACCAGCTGCAGGCTGGTGCGCTGATCGGCCGGCGACATCGGCTGTGGCGAAGTAAGTGCTTCAGTCAGCGCCTCCAATGATGTTACGGGCGTGCGGAATTCGTGCACCAGCACCTGCAGTCCATCCTGCTGCGACTGGTAGGAGCGCAGTAGCCGGGCCCGCAGGTCGCGCTCTTCCTCGGCCGCGGCGTGTTCGGCTTCGGCTTCGACCAGCGCCGTCAACCGGGAGCGGTGTTCCCGTTCGGCGAGTGCGGACAGCCCCGCGGTGATGATCGCGACGAACAACAGATACACCGCCGACCAGCCGGCCAGCAGCGCCGGCGTCGCGGTGACGGGCTGCCGCGGTGATGCCGTCAATGCCACCGGAACGTAAGATGCCCCCAAAAGCACTGCGACGATCAGGGTTTCGACCAGCGACAGCCGGGCCGCGGAGGCGATGACGGCCAACGCCAGCACCGATACCACCGGGCTGTACACGCCTCCGCTCAACGCGATCAGCGCGAGGGTGAAAGCGGAGTCGAAGGCGGTGACGAGCCACGCATACCGGGTACGGCGAACTTCCAGCTGTGGATAGGCCATCAGTGCGGCCGCATAGGCCATCGCACCGCCGAGCACCACGACGGTGGCCGCGGCATGTTCGCGGACCCAGTGCGGTCCGATCGCCAGCAGCACACCGATCGAGATCACCACGGCGACCCGTACCGCAACCACGGTGCGGGCCAGTCCGTAGTCCTCGCCGCCGAAGTACATGGTGGTTCTGAGCTGATCGAGCGGTCTCACCCGGCTGACCATAGGGTTTGGTCTACCATCACGGCAATGACCCGCTCGCCGTACGTCGTCGTGATCGTCGACGACCATGAGCTGTTCGCGCAGGGCCTGGCCCTGTTGCTGACCCGCGAATGGGGCGAATTGTTCGCCGTCGGTGGCCAGACGACGTACGTCGAAGAGGCTGCCGATTTGGTGGCACGCTGCGAGGCAGACGTCGCGATCATCGACCTGTCGATGCCGCCGTTGGGCGGGGTAGCCGCGATCCGGCACATCAAGGCCCGCCACCCGAACACCCGGATTCTGGCTCTGTCCGGCACTGACGACCTCGGCCTGGCCGAGGAGGCGTTGCGCGCCGGCGCCGACGGTTTCCTGCCCAAGACCGCCCGCCCGGAGGCGCTGGCCGGGCCGCTGTGGACGATCGCCGAGGGATTGCGGGTGATCGACGGCGCCCTCCTCGACGCGCTGCTGAGCAACACCCGCAAGCCGCCGTCAGCGCTGCTGGAGAGTCTTACCGCGCAGGACCTTCGGCTTTGGACGCTGCTGGCGACCGGTATGGAGACCGGCGATATCGCCCACCGCATGCTGGTGTCCGAGCGCACCGCCAAACGCATGGTGGCCACGCTCCTGCACAAGTTGGGAGTCGGCAACCGTATTGCGGCTGCCGCGCTGGCCGGACGTTTCGGCATCCTTGACGAGACTGCCGAAACCGACCGGTTCAGTTGAGGATTCGGATCGCCTGCGCGGGACACATCGCGGCCGCTTGAAGCACTGACTGCCGCATGGCTTCCGGTGGATCGGGGTCGAGCACCAGCGCCTGGTCGGCACCGTCCGGAAGATCGAACACCTCCGGTGCGGCCAGCAGGCACTGGCCGTGGCCCTCGCACAGGTCGTAGTCGACAGTGACGTGCATGAATACCTCCGGATCGCACTGGCTGCCGTCAAGTATCTGCACCGCGGCCACGCGATGGGCGGTCCGCCCGCGCCAGAAGTGGCCTATGCGGGCCAGGGCGCCCGAGCCTCACGACCTCGAATTGAGCAAATCGTTGATCTTCTTGAGCCGCTTGGTCACCAACGCCCCGATATCCACCGAGCGATCCGGCGAGCAGGTCACGATCTCAGAAACCACATTGGCCTTGGCGAGGACCGCGAATTCGCAAATCCATTTCTGCCCGGCAAGATTCGTCATCCACTGCACGGCCTCGGGCGGGCTCTGAATCAACGGCGCCGGGTTCACCGTCATCTTGCGCCCGTCGTCGCCCCAGGCGGTGACCGGACGCTGGCACCCGGACACCGTCTTACGAACCGAGTCGAGAAATCCCGCCGCGTCGAAGTTGCCGGGATACGTGGCCGAGACCTCGAGCAGTTGGTGCTGGTCCGTTCGGTGGTCCTGCTGGGTGCGGGCCTCGCGACCGGTGTAGTTCGTCGGGAACAGGGGATAACGGCCGAAGGCGACGACGCCGTGGCACCCGGCCGGGTCGGCCCCGACGAAGAGCGCGGACTGCATGTCGTCCTCGGTGAGGGGGATGTTGGCCACTACCGAAAACGACCCGGACGGCGTCAGCAGATCCTCGAGTTGCGACGGCTGGATCGGTCCGCTGGATGTGGGACCCCTCGTGGCCGGCTTCGGGTCGCCGTCGACCACGTTGGTGCAACTGGTGAGCACCACGCAGCAGACCAGCAGGAGCCACCACACGGCGAGCGAAGGCCCGTCGGCGGGACACCGCGGGGCCAGAACGGGGCCGGCGCATCGCACTGTCCCAGCATCCACGAATGGTCGGCCCGGCGCGCGACGAGGTGGAGTCCGAAGATATCGCCGCGGAAGCTTGCTGGTGGAGCCACTAAGCGAAGGGCGAGCGTGACTTTTTCATTCGCTTAGCGGATAATCGGAGAAAAGTTCGGCTCAACCACGATGCCGTGTGGTTTTCGCCGACCGAAGGAACGCGTATGTCGACCGTCCTCCTGGATACCACCGATCTCACCGAAGCCGTGGATGGCATCAGCGCCGCGTATTCGCGAGTTCAGCTTTTTCGTCGTCCCAGCAGCGAGATGGGACGAACGCGTATTTGTCGGACCACCGTGGGGTCGCTCGACGTCGACGAGGTCGAGCTGGGATGCGAATTAGGCTTTCGTTCGAACCCACCTGACCGCATCTACGTTGCCCGCTTGCGCTCCGGCACGTTCGTCTATGAGTGGATGAAGCAAAGGCAGTTGATTTTTGGCCCTGACGACGTCGCCGCGTACGACGGTATGGAGGGCGGGCCATTCACCGGCTGGGCCGCACGTACGCACTGCGATGTGCTCTCCATCGACCGCAAGGCGCTCAGCGAGCTGGCGACCGGCCCCAGAGATGCACCGGTCCGGTTGACCGGGATCACGCCAGTCTCAGAGCAGGCCAAGCGGCACCTGGTGCGTGCGGTGGACTACGTCTGCCGGAGTGTGTCTGACGATTTGCGAGTCATCCAAGATCCGTTGATTTCCAGTGCGATTGAGCGTTACCTGGCCGCAAGCATGCTGTCCGCATTCTCCAGTACCGCAGTGCTCGAGCCTTCCAGTGAGGGCCGGAGGGACAGCACCCCGCTGTTGCTTCGCCGCGCTATCGCCTTCATCGATGACAACGCACACACCGACATCTCGCTGGCCGACATCGCGAACGCGATCTTTGTCACGCCGCGGGCGCTGCAATACATGTTCCGTAAGCACCGCGACTGCACTCCCACCGAGTACCTGCGGCAGGTGCGTCTGCACCACGCTCACCTTGAACTGGTCGCCGGTAACCGCGAGGCCGTATCGGTGGGCGACATCGCCCGCAAGTGGGGATTCGGACACATGGGGCGCTTTGCCGCTTATTACCGGCTGCACTACGGCCAAAGTCCGCATGTGACCTTGCTCGGCTGAGAAGGCCATCCAGGGTCGGCGTAGACATTGACAGTGTCACCGTAACAGTGTCAGTATCGGGTCATGCCGGAAGAGGCGGCCTGGACGCTGGACGAGTTGGTGGGGCGGGTTTCCGCCGCGCTGGCCACCGCCACGTATCCGGGATCGCCCAATGGGCGGGTTCGCGAGCTGCCCGATCGGCGTGCCGTGCGCTGGTACACGACGACCGGACTCGTCGACCGGCCGGTGATGCAGGGGCGCAGCGCGATCTACCGCACCCGGCACTTGCTGCAGATTGTTGCCGTCAAACGCCTTCAGGCCCAGGGTTTTTCGCTCGCCGAGATTCAGGCGAAACTGGCCGGCGCAACTGACGAGGCGCTGCGGCGGCTCGCTGATGTGCCCGACGAACTGACTACGGCTGAGCCGGCGGCCAGGCTCACCGGCGGCGGCGCGCACGGGCCGTCGGAACCGATTCTGGACAGAGCCGCCCCCCGCCGAACCCGCGCTCAATGGCGACGACCCTGACACTGTCACGGCGCTTGCCGCGGTGAGCCTGCCTGGTGGCGCGATGCTGCTGCTGCCGGCACGGCCCGACGGCCGCGACATTCAAGCGATTCGTTCGGCCGCCACGCCGTTGCTGGAACTGCTGGCCGGCCGCGGCCTGTTATCCCTCGATGATCGGAGCCCCTCATGACCGTCCGCATCACCTCGACGACTGACGCTGAGCTGGACTGCGTTGACGGCGACGCCGGGCTGGGCGCTCTGCACACCGAGCGTGGCCATCTACCACTGGATCGCATCGACATACGTGCCGATATCACCGGGCTCACCAGCCAGGTCGAACTGACGCAGGACTTCGTCAATGCCTTCGATCTGCCTCTGGAGGCCAGTTACGTGTTCCCGTTGCCGGACCGGGCCGCGGTGATCGGGATGCGGATGACGGCGAACGGCCGTGTCCTGCAGGCAGAACTGGCCGAACGTGCGGCCGCCCGGCAGGCTTACGACCGGGCCGTCACGTCGGGTCGACGAGCATCGATCGCCGAGGAGGAGCGGCCCGACGTGTTCACCATGCGGGTGGGCAACATCATGCCGGGCGAAAAGGTCAGCGTTGCAATCACACTCGTCAACTTGTTGTCCTACGCGGATGGCGAGGCGACGTTCCGCTTCCCGCTTGTCGTTGCGCCACGCCACATCTCGGGTGAACCGCTCGCCGATATCGCCGTCGGAGACGGTCATGCCGACGACACCGACGCCGTCCCGGACGCCTCGCGTATCACCCCGCCGGCGCTGCTGCCCGGTTTTCCGCACGTGGTTCCGCTGACCATCGACGTCGGCATCGACCCCGCCGGTCTGACACTTTCCGGGGTCCGGTCCAGCCTGCCCACCGAACCCACCGACGACGGCCGCATCCGCGTTCTGCCGGGTCAACGCGCCAACCAGGATCTCGTCCTGCGCTTGGGCTACGCGGCCGATGACTTCACCGACTCGCTGGTACTGGTCCCCGATGCCGACGGCGACGAGGGGACCTATCAGCTCACGGTGCTTCCGCCGACGTCGAGTGCGCCGCCGCGTCCCCGCGATCTGGTGCTGCTGCTGGACTGCTCCGCGAGTATGGGTGGCTGGAAGATGGTGGCCGCACGAAGGGCCGCGGCGCGCATCGTCGACACGCTCACCGATGGCGACCGGTTCGCGGTGCTCACCTTCAATGATCGGATACAGCGCCCCGCGGGTTTGCCCGATGAGCTGATCGAGGCCACCGACCGCAACCGGTTTCGCGCGGTGGAACACCTCGCCGGTGTCGAATCTGAAGGCAGCACTGAGCTTTTCGCGCCCCTACGGCAGGGGCTGAACATGCTGCAGGGGAGCAGCGGCCGGGACGCGGTCGTCATCCTCGTCACCGACGGTCAGGTCGGCAACGAGGACCAGTTGTTGCGCGGACTGGCCACGGACTTGCGCCGGGTCCGGGTGCTTGCGGTCGGTATCGACCGGGCGGTGAATGCGGGCCTCCTGAGCCGGCTGGCCAGTGCCGGCGGGGGCCGTTGTGAGCTGGTGGAAAGCGAGGATCGTCTCGACGAGGCAATGGAAGCGATTCACCGTCGCGTCGGCGCGCCCCTCGCGTTTTCGCTGGCACTGCGTGCCGAAGGATTGGCCACCATCGATGACACCATGACTCCGTCCCGGTTGCCAGACGCGTTGCCAGGGGTCCCGCTGGTGGTGAGCGGGCGTTATCGCGGAAGCGCGGAGGGTTCGGTCGTTGTGTGCGGTACCGACCGTGCAGGGGCTGACTGGTCGGTCGCCGTTGCCGGACAGCGCCGCGAAGCCCCAGCGGTGACTGCTGCGTGGGCGCGGGCGCACCTGCGCGACCTCGAGGACCGCTATGCCTCGGCAGCGGGGAACACTTCCGCATCGGATTTGGCAAAGCGGATCATCGACACGTCGTTGCGGTTCGGCGTGCTGTGCAGGTTCACCGCATATGTCTCGGTGGACGGGCGAATCGTCGCCACGGGCGAAGTGCCACATCGTGTCATGCAGCCTGTCGAGGCGCCGGCCGGCTGGAATCCCGGCCCGGCCGAGCCGGTGGTGGCCGCTGTTGCGGGTGGCGCGCAGGCCGAACTCAAGTCGGCACAGGCGCGAATGGTCAAGCTGCGCAATGTGATTGTGGTGGCGGTGGTGTGCGTCTTGGTCCTGGGTGGGGGCTGGGTGTGGTCGGTGGGACGGGGCGGCCCGTCGACGTCGAGCCGCAATGGCGTGGTGGGCGGCAAGTTGACGGAGACGCCGGACCAGGGGCGTTCCGAGCCGAGCGGCCAGGTTCCGGCGACGACGGGCGGCGGCATCGCCGACCAGACCACCGTCAGCCCGGCGCCGCTGGCGCCGCCTGCCGACAACAACTTCAAACGCGACGTCGTCACCAATGGATCGCTGCAGCTGGTCGTCGCCAATCCCGGCGACGTGGCCGACCGGCTCATCACGTCGGTGAACGATGCGGGCGGACGGGTGGATTCGCGATCGGAGCGGTCGGGGCAGTCGTCGCCGGTGGTCGGTCTCGTGTTGCGCATCCCCGCGGACAAGCTGGACGGGGTGCTGGCCGACGCGAAGAAACTCGGGACGGTTGACTCGATGTCGATCACCCACACCGACGTCACCACCCAACGCGTCGACCTCGATGCCCGCATCGACGCGTTGCAGACCTCGGTCAAGCGACTGTTGGAACTGATGAGCAAGGCGGGCAACACCGCCGACCTGCTCGCCGCGGAGTCGTCGCTGACTCAGCGACAGGCCGAGTTGGACTCGCTCAAAGCGCAGCGCAGCACACTGCACGACGAAATTGACTACGCCACAATAAATGTCAGCATTTCCGCTGAATCGACGGTGACCCACCCGGGATTTCTCGGGGCGCTGGCGCGAGGGTGGCACGCGGTGATGGCAACGGCAACTGGCGGCTTGCTGACGGTCGGATTCCTGCTGCCGTGGCTGGCGGTGTTGGTTTTGCCGGTGTTGGGTCTGGTGCTCGTGATGCGGCGGATATCCGCACCCCGGGCGGCTCGAATCACGCCGACCGATGAAGGCTGAATCGGACCAAGGCTGAATCGGACGAAGGCCTGTTTCAATTGTTTCAATTGCCTCGGCTCGGGATAGAATGTCGCCATGTCCCCCGTCAGTGCGCTGGTCAGTCAAGTCGAGGCACGGGTCCGGCGCGATCCGGATTTCGCCAAGCTCCTCGACGCGCTGCTGGACGCGCCGACGGTGCCTATGGAGGAACTGGAACGCATCGCCGCCCACAAGCTCAACAGCGAGCGGCGCGGCGGCGTGCTGAGCGACTTCCGGACTGGTGCCCTGCCGACGCGAGAGGTTCAGTCGCGGCTGGGCTACGAGACACCCCAGGCGGTCCACGAACTGCGCCGGCGCGGCAAGGTGCTCGGGGTCACCGTCGGCAACCACACGTGGTTCCCTGCCTGGCAATTCGACGGTGGCCGGTTGCGTTCGGACCTTCCGGACATCCTGGTGCTGCTGGCGCGATTCACCTCTGACCCGGTCGTCGCCGACCGCATCATGCGGATCAAGCGCGACGAGTTGGCGGGCGTGTCCATCTCGGAGGCGCTGCGTCGCAAGAAGACCGCGAGTACCGCGTGGCAGCTGCTCAACGCGGTCGGTGCCTAGTCTCTCCGGCGGGTACCGGCTTTCGCTGCCGTTTCAGCGTCCGGCGGGCCTGGCAAGCCGAACAGTGCCTGCCGGCGTCGAGTTGTGGCGAGTCGAAGCCGCCGAGCCCGCCGACTGGACCTGGAACGGATTCCCGCAGCCGCGCTTCCGGTTCGATCCGCTGTCGGGCGGATTCCGTACCCGATACGCCGCAACAGCCTCTGAGGGCGCTTTTCGCGAGCGCTATCGAGACACCGGCCGCACCATCCCTGCCGACCACGCAGCGCAATGCCTGATTCGGCTCGTCTCGACCCGGCCGCTGCGGATCTTCGACCTGCGGACCCAGCGCAATCTGGATGCCCTCGACGTCGACGACCAGATCAGCACCGGCCAACGCGCGCGGGTATGGCGGCAGTGCCATCGCCTCGCCGACGCCGCCCGACGCTGGTGGCCCGATCTCGACGCCATCGTGTACCGGTCGCGAACCACGCCCGAAACCTCGACCAACTACGCGTTCTTCGCCCACGACGCCTTCGCCACGGAGTCATGGGCGCTGGAAAGCCGCACCGACGTCCTCGTCGACCTGGTGCTGCGGCATGACTTCACGGTCAATTGGGAGATCTGACCCGTACCGACGCGGCAAGCCGGGTAGCGTGCACGCACAGCCGTTTTGGTGGGGAGCACATGTCGGAGACCGAGACGCCCGAGGCGCCGATGCACCAGCAGGTGCGCAGTGGGTTGCGCGCCTTGGCGCGTGCGTCGGCGCCTCGTCCGACCGCGGCCCGTCGGGCTGCCAAAGACTTCGAAAAGCCGTTACTGCCGGCGGTCTGCGCCGAAGTCCGCTGGGCCTTTCACCCACCGCGGACATGGCTCTCGGGTGTCATGGCCAACCTGGTGCTCGCGGCGGCGTGGTTGCTGGTTCAGCCGCTGTCCGTCGTGCACAGCAATCACATCACCCGCCACTTTCATCACAATCAGCTCGACTGGGTGGTCCTGGTCAGCACCTACTTCTCCTCGTTCGTCCTCGCCGATGTGACCACCACCAATCTTCTCGGCGGCGACCACTATCGGGTCGCACAAGGCCTGTCGGACGGTGTTCCGCTGTGGCGGGTGTTGTTGATCAAGAACCTGGCACTGATCGTGATCGTCGGGTTGCCCACCTTTGCGGCCGCAGCGGCGCTGACAGTGTGGAAGGAGGGGGTGCCGCAAATGGCCATGACGATCCCGAATGTCGCCGTGCCGATCGTGTCCTGGCTCGGCGTCGGCAACGTCATCTCCGCGATGCACCCGGTGGGCGTCGAGCCGCTGCTTCGGCGGTGGCGGCAACGGCGCAACGTGCGCCGCACGGCCGGCTGGCTGCTGGCGATCACCCTGCCCTATGCCGTTTACTACGTCGCCGACCCGATGGGCGGATTCGAGCACCGCGTGATGTGGACCCAGATCCCCGCGGCCATCGGGCCGGTATTCGGCCGCGACACCAAGAGTTTTGTGCATCTCGGCATGGCCCTGGTGGTGTGGGTCATCGGAACTGCCGTGGCCGTGCTGTGGGTGCGCAAGCGGGGATTGCGGTTCGGCTAGTCCGGCGAATCCCTACGTATGCGGCGCCTTCGGGTGGACAATTGACGGCAAAGGGGACCCGGCGGTCCCCGGACGACGATCAAAGGGGAGGCGTGCAGTGGTCAGATTTCTCCGGCATTGCGCATTCGGCGCCATCATTCTGGCGTCCACCGTGTTACCGGCATTCGTCGTACCCGCGATCAGTCGCGCCGACGACTGCCCCCCCGGCTGGGCGTGGAGCCCCGTCTTGAACGAGTGTGTGTTTGTGGCTCCGGCCGCAAACGGACCCGGCGGCCCGGGTGGGCCCGGCGGCCCCGGCGGTCCCGGAGGTCCGGGTGGGCCGGGCGGACCTGGCGGTCCGGGCGGGCCCGGCCGTTAGGTCGCACCACGCGAGTGAGCCGCTTCACACCTGTCTTGCGGCCCGGTTATTAACCTAGCTAAGTGTTAAACTAGCTAAGTAACTTTTGGGCCAGACATGGGAGAACACGCGTGCCACGCACAGAAAACGACACCTGGGACCTGGCGACCAGCGTTGGAGCGACTGCGACGATGGTGGCCGCCGCCCGCGCGATCGCGACCAAGGCGGACAACCCCGTCATCAACGACCAGTTCGCCGAACCGCTGGTTCGTGCCGTCGGCGTGGACTTCTTCACCCGATGGATCACCGGCGACCTGGCCGCTGCCGACGTCGACGACGAGGAGTCGAGCTGGAAGCTGGGGCACATGCCTGCCGCGATGGCCGCTCGCACCCGCTTTTTTGATTCGTTCTTCCAGGATGCAACCCAGGCCGGCATCCGACAGGCCGTCATCCTGGCCTCCGGACTGGATGCCCGCGGGTACCGCCTGAGCTGGCCGGCGGACATGACCGTCTTCGAGATCGACCAGCCCGAGGTGATCGCTTTCAAGACGACCAGCCTTAACGAGCTCGGCGCGGCCCCGACAGTCGACCTGCGTACGGTCGCGATCGATCTGCGGCAGGACTGGCCCGCGGCCCTTCGGGAGGCGGGGCTGGACCCCGACCGGCCCACTGCGTGGATCGCCGAGGGGCTGCTCGGGTACCTGCCGCCCGAAGCGCAGGATCTGCTGATGGACAACATCACCGCGCTCAGCGCCGATGGCAGCCGCCTTGCGGTGGAAGCCATTCCGCCCCGGCCGGAGCGGGACGTCGAACAAGCGCGGGAGATGATGCGCAGATCCACCGCCAAGTGGCGTGAGCACGGGTTCGAGCTGGACTGGGAAGACCTCGGCTTCGAAGGTGAGCGTAAGGACGTCGCCACCTATCTGGACGAGCTGGGATGGCGCTCAGTCGGTACACCGATGAGTCAGTTGTTGGCCGACAGCGGGCTGGAGGCCGTCCCGCAGTCTCACGACTCGGTGTCGATGGCCGACACCGTCTACTACGCCTCGGTACTGAGTAAGTGAGCGCACCGCGCCGCACCCTGAACAGCGCGGTGACGGGCATGTGGAGCTTCCTGTCGCCGGCCTACGATCTGCCGTTTCTTCAGCATTGGGTATATCGGCCACCGCACGATGAGGTGATCGCCCAGCTGCGCGCCCACCAGTCCCGCAAGATCGCCGACATCGCCTGTGGGACAGGGATTCTCAGCAGCCGGATCGCGCGGGAACTGCACCCGGAGGAGATCTACGGCGTCGACATGTCCGACGGCATGCTGGCCCAGGCTCGCGCCAAATCCGATCGGGTGCACTGGTTACGAAGCCCGGCCGAGCAGCTTCCCTTCGAGGACGGCACGCTCGACGCGGTCGTGACGACCTCGGCGTTTCATTTCTTCGACCAACCGGCGGCACTGCATGAATTTCATCGTGTGCTGGCAGCGGGCGGCCTGTTGGCCGTAGCGACCCTCAGCGCTCGGCAGCACCTCTTGCAGGTTCCCAGCCGTTGGAAACCGCAGCACAATCCGCCTCCGCAGGAGATGCGGACCCTGTTCGAGGACGCGGGATTCACCGTCAGCGACCAGCACCGGATCCGTCGGCCGATCTGGACCCAGATCATTTCGGATCTCATCACGGTCGGGATCAAAAGCTAGGTTCGCCATAACGCAGCGGTCACGATCGGACGCCGAGAACCCAAAATCTGTGGGGGACGGATCACATCAGGTGTATCCGCAGAGCCATTCGGGTAGCCGAAAGCCGTGAGCGGTTCCAGGTCAAGCGATCCCGTCGGCATCGGCGATGCCGACGAGTTTTGTCACATGCACACTGGCACTGCGGATGCGGCCACCGTGGCGGCTTTCCGGCACTCATTCGGCGCATGGCTGAACGGCCATTTGGAGCTTGGCGAAGAGCGGGTCGCCGATATCATCCTGGCCACCGACGAGGCGATGTCCAACTGCGCAGATCACGCCTATCGAGTGATCGACCATGTGGGAAGCATGACGTTACAGATCGCCTACTACCCGGTCGCCACCGAGCTGGTGGTGAACGTGATCGACCACGGGCGCTGGCTGGAACCCGACTTTGAGGCCGCCAGTGTGCGCGGTCGCGGCATTCTGCTGATGCGTGCACTCGCCGACGACTGCACCATCGACGGTGGCAGTGAAGGCACTACCGTGTGCCTCCGGTTCTGCGAATGCCCGCCCAGCAGTTTCGTCCTCAGCCAGGCCAGTTGAAGCCGGGTTTCAATTACGGCGAATACGGCTAATCCTCGACAGGTCCCAGATAGGGGCCTGCAGTGCAGGGTCGTCCACAGCAGTGGTTCCTGAGGCCGAGGAGCACGTCATGAGTCTTGCCGCCACCGAAGTGTTTGCCGCTCCCTTACGGTTGAGCCCACGCCTCGTCTCTGAACTGGGCGGCGAGACCAGTACCTTGCGGGCGGCGGTGCAGGGCTTCGATGCTGCGGTCATTGTCTACGTCGGCGGCGAGATCGACGCCCTGAACGACGACACGTGGCGGTTGCTGCTGGCCGAGGCTTCGGCGTTCGCCAGCGCGCCCCAGCTGTTCATGGTCGACGTGAACAGCGTGGACTTCATGTCGTGCTCTTCGTTTCTGGCGCTGGCCGATGAGGCCAACCGGTGCCGGGAACGCGGGATCGGAATGTGCCTGATCAGCCTGCAACCGTCGGTCGCGCGCACCGTCGCAGCATGCGGACTCAGCGACGTACTGCCCGTGCACCAGACCGCACCCCAGTGCCTGCAACTCGTGGAGCAGGGGCGCGAGCAGGCCAGCTAGACGGTATGGGGGCTGGGGCCCCACTCACATGTGAACGTGGGTTGCCGACAGGAAATGGGTCCTGGCGGTAGAGCCACAGATGTGGGAGGCCCCAGTGAAGGTTCAGCGTACGAGTGTTGGGTCTGGATGTGCACGCGCGATCGGTGGTGGCGTGGGCGTTGGACGGCGATACGGGTGAGGTGTTCGAGCGAAGGTTGACCCCGGATCGCGGTGAGATGGTCGCGTGGTTGGCCGGTTTGCCGGGCCCGGTCGCGGCGACGTATGAGGCGGGTCCGACGGGATTCGGGTTGGCTCGGGCGTTAGATGCGGCGGGCATCTCCTGTGTGGTGGCTGCGCCGTCAAAGCTGATCCGCCCCACGGGTGATCGGGTGAAGACCGATGCCCGTGATGCGGCGCATTTGGCTCGGTTGCTGCATCTGGGTCAGATCACCGAGGTGACGGTTCCCAGTGTGGAGCAGGAAGCGGCGCGTGATCTGGTGCGGGCCCGTGAGGATTGTCGCGGGGATTTGATGACTGCGCGGCATCGGTTGTCGAAACTGTTGCTGCGTCAGGGCATTGTCTATTCCGGTGGGAAGACCTGGAACCGTGAGCATGAGCGTTGGTTGCGCGCGCAGCGGTTCGACAACCCTGCTCTGCAGCTGAGTTTTGACACCGCATTCGAGGCGATGCTGGCCTGTGTGGACCGCCGCAATCGTCTCGATGAGGCGATCGCTGCGATGGCGGCCGATAGTGAGTTCACCCCGGTGGTGTGTCGGCTGTGCTGTATCCGCGGGATCGCGACGTTGACCGGATTCGGGTTGGCCGTGGAGATCGGCGACTGGAATCGGCTGACCGGGCGCAGCATCGGGGCCTATCTGGGGCTGGTGCCCTCGGAGTATTCCTCGGGAGCAACACGTGCTCAAGGTGGGGTGACCAAGACCGGCAACGGCCACGCCCGGCGTCTGCTGGTAGAGGCAGCCTGGCATCACCGCACCCCGTATCGGCTCAGCGCAGGCCTGCGGCGCCGATGGGAGCAAGCGCCGACCACGGCACGGGTTCGCGCCCAGGCCGCTAACCGGCGCCTGCATAACCGATGGCTGAGTTTCGATGCGAACGTAAGAAACGCGCGGTGGTCGCCAATGTCGCCGTCGCGCGTGAACTGGCCGGCTGGTGCTGGTCTGTGGCGGTCCTACCGGACTGACACCCCAAAATTGCCCAGATGAGCAACGACGATGTCGGCAAGCGTCTTGGAGTTACCCGCGCCGCGACTATGAGCAATCTGATTGTCATGCAACAGATCACGCTCGACGCTAGACCCGCTGGTCAACTCCGTTTCGAAAGTTCCGTCCTGCGGTAGCCAACCCGCGCATATCAGACTGACCCGCGTCGACAAGACACGCTCGACATCACAACACTGATCTGGTCAACGAAGCGGCGGCCATGACGACGGTCGTGGCCGCCGCTTCACCCTGCCCCCTTGACAAAACGACTTACATATCAGTCGCGGGCTCACGCCCGACAATGGTGACCCGCATCGCCCGGCCCCGCCGCGCTCGCGATCACCATCAGGACCGGCGCAATGCGACGACGGTGACGTCATCGTCGATGTTGTCGGACGCCATCTGCGTCCAGATCCACGACGCCGGCGCCGTGCTGGCGCGGCCGAGGGTCTGAGCCAACCGATCCAGACCGTCGTCGATCGACTCGCCGCGCCGCTCCACCAGCCCATCGGAGTACAGAACCAGTCCGTGCCCGGACTCGACGGTGAACACTGGGTTCGTATGTCACGCCTTTGACCCCGATGGGCGGCGACAGCCGGATCGGCGCCGGGGTGGCGCTGGGCAACGAGTTCGTCAGGAATGGCATCAAGTGGCCGGCGCAGGCGGCCTCCACCTGTCCCGAGCCAAGGTCGACGCGGGCGGCGACGACCGTGGCGAACGCGCTGGGCATCATATGCAGGCAGAAGTCGTTGAGCTGGTCCAACGCACCGGCCGGCGTGGCGCCCGCGAACAACAGGGCACGCAGGGCGTTGCGCAACTGCGCCATGGTTCCGGCCGCCGTGATGCCGTGTCCGGCGACGTCACCGATCAGCACGACCAACCGGCCGTCACGCAGCTCGAACGCGTCATACCAGTCGCCGCCGACGTTGTCGCCCGCGGCCGGCTCGTAGTGCGCCGACAGGTGCCAGTCCGGCAGCGTCGGGATGGACTCGGGCAGCAGGCTGCGCTGCACCCGCTCGGCCACCCGCAATGCACCGCGGGTACGGCGGTACAGCGATTCCACCAGGTGGCGTCGCAGCGACTCGGCAGACTCCGTCTCGCTCAGGGCCCACGGGTCGCTGCGCTGGCGGACGATTTCGCGCCATCGGTCGAATGACTTGCGCGGGCTGAGCCGTACCTCGTCGCCGTCGCCGACGACGACCGTCTTGTTGTGCGGGTCGCCGCCCCAATCCACCGAGCGCAGCACCTCCCGCCGAAACCAGATTGCGCATTGCCTGTCGGGCAGATTGAGCGCAAGTGCGCCGGCCGCCAACTGCTGCTCGAGGTTGAGGTCGGGCACCTCATGGAACAGGCAGTCGGTGCTGGCGATCTCATCGCCCGCCCCGCGTGCCCACGCCGCGACCGCGGACACGATGTGCGGCGGCGGAACCGAGCCGAGCGTTCGGTAGTCGCCCTGGATGTCGACGACCACACCGTCGGCGGTAACCAGGTCCAACAGGTCTGGAGCACCGAGCAATGCCGCCGAAAGCGGCTCGCGGTCGTCCAGCGCGGCTGCGCTGAGCTTGGCCAGCACCGCCTGCGCGGCCAGTCGCTTATGCAATTGGTCGCCTTCGAACCGGTCGACCAGCCGCAGCGACAGGGTTGATCCGAGGAACTCTGCCGCCGCGCGGGTGCCGAACGGTGGGAGGTGCGGACCGGCGTAGTGGTGGCAGGCAATGAGCCCCCACAGCCTCCCGTGGCGCAGCAACGAGATCGACATCGACGCGTGTACGCCCATGTTCTGCAGGTACTCGATGTGGATGGGCGAGACGCTGCGCAATGTGGCGTGGGTGAGGTCCAGCGGCGTGCCGATCTCGGGGTCGACGGACGGCACCAGGGGAGCGGGCGTGTAGTTGACGTCGTCGATCAGCCGCAGCCAGTTCTTCTCGTAGAGCGCCCGGGCTTGTGCAGGGATGTCGGTAGACGGGTAGTGCAGGCCCAGGAACGAATTGAGGTCCTCGCGCTTGCACTCTGCGACGACCTCGCCGTTGTAGTCCTCGTCGTAGCGATACACCATCACCCGGTCGAAGCCCGTGAGTTCGCGGACCGCGCGGGCGGTGATGGCGTACAGCTCGGCCAGCGTGGCGGCCCGGTTCAGCTCCTCGACCGAGCTTCGCACCGCCTGGTACGTGTTCGGGAAAGAGAACGGACGCTCGCCATAGGCGACTTCGATCTCGACCAACAGGACGCCGCCGGGTGCACGGTGCAAGATGGCGTCGAATGCCCGTGACTCGCCGGCGACGTCGATGTCGCACTCGAGCGGGTTGCGCTGGCTGAGATCACCGAAAGTCGATGCGGCCTGCTCAAACTCGATCGGCCTGCTCGGCGCCGATCAGTGCAGAGAGCGGCTGGTCCCACGACGTCGTCGACGGAGCGACCGAGCAATTCGGCGACGTTCGCGCTGACCTGGCGGACTTCGAACTCGGGCTCCCGGACCACCGCAAGCACTCCGCGCGGCTGGATGCTGCCGGGGATGTGAATCGGCTCCCGGGCACAGTTGTCCAGGTCGATGGGGGTACCGACCGGCAGCAGGTCGGGGACCGACGGACCATCCTGCGTCGGTAGCATGGGATGCCTCTGACCGCTGGTCATGGCGCTGCCGAATCGATTCTGGTCACCGCCTGCTCGGCAGGGGGTCGACTCACAAGCACTGAACAATTCCCCCGCGGCCCCGAGTGGGGCCTCGCGTTTGTCGGCGGAGACAATTCGGACGGATGCCCAAGTCCGAGAATTCAATCCGCGCGATTTCGACGTCAGGCTGGAATCTCAACCCTATAGACAATCTACGCATATGCACGCCGGCCCGCCACGCCGGCCATCGGCGTTGCGGCTCTTTCTGCGACGGTTTCGCATGCCGCCTCAAACGCGCCGCGCATCGACGGCACGACGAATTTCGCGGAGATGCTCTGTGGACCAATTGCTTTCGCCACCCGCCAGCGACAGCTGACGCAGGGTGAAGCACATTCGGCCGCTCGCGTTGACCGTCGGCAATCTCACAGGACTGCTGGGCCGGTACACGATTACCGCCGCCGCACGCCCAGCCTGGCGAATTGGCGCAACCAGTCGAACCAGGCCGCCATGCCTTCGCCGGTGCGGGCGCTGACCGGCAGAATCGCCGCGGTCGAATTCACCTGCCGAACATGGTCGATATAGGTGTCGACATTCGCGTCCAGGTGAGGGACCAGGTCGATCTTGTTCAGCAGCACCACGTCGACCGACCGGAACATCACCGGGTACTTGAGTGGCTTGTCCTCGCCTTCGGTGACCGAGTACACCATCGCCTTGGCGTGTTCGCCGACGTCGAATTCGGCGGGGCAGACCAGGTTGCCGACGTTCTCGACGATCACCAGATCCAGCTGCGGCAGGTCGAGGCCCTGCAGGGCGCGGTTGACCATCGGGGCGTCCAGGTGGCATTCGCCGCCGAACCCGTTGTTGGTGTTCAGCAGCGAGATCTGGGCGCCGCGGCCGCCGAGTTTGGCGGCGTCGAGGTCGGTGGCGATATCGCCCTCGATCACCCCGACAGCCAGGTCGCCGGCCAGTTCGTCGAGGGTGGCGGCCAGCACCGTGGTCTTGCCGGAGCCCGGTGAGCTCATCAGGTTCAGGGCGCGAATGCCGTTGCTTTCGAACGCCGCGCGGTTGATGTCGGCGCGGGAATCGTTTTCGGCGAAGATCGACTCCAGTACCTCGATGCGCTGCGAACCGGTCGCATAGCCACTGTGGTCACCGTGGTCGTGGTCGTCATGGCGGTGATCGTCGTGGTGGTGATCGTGATCGTGGTCGTGGCTGTGCACCGTGCCGTCGTCGTGCCGGTGAAATCTACCCATTTGCTTGACCTTTCATGACACCAGAACTGAGGTGACCAGAAACTCGTTGCCGCGGACCACCTCGACGTCTGCACTCTCGCACCCTGGGCAGCACACCGACCACCGGGACTCGATCTGCGAACGTTGTCCGCAGCCACGGCTCTGCACCTCGGCGGTCACCAATTCGAGTCGCGTGGGGTTTCACCACGCCGGCGATGGCATGGCACAGCGACATTTCGTGCACTACACCATGCTGCCCTGTCGGAGTCATCGGTGTCGCGAAGATTGCGTGCGAAAAAACGCAGACTTTGTGTGCGAAAGTGAGATTGTCCGCGCATTGGCCCGGGTCTAGCCTGAGCGAGACCGCCCGTGCCGCCAGCCCGGTAGGCGTGGGGGTCCATTGCTGCTCAGGAGGTTCGGGTGGGCAGTCGGAGTGGCACGGCGACGAGCGTGCGGTTGCGACTCGACATTGTGGGCGTGGTCCAAGGAGTTGGATTCCGCCCCGCCGTCGCGCGCATCGCCGCGCGGCACGCTCTGTCCGGCTGCGTGTACAACGACTCCGGATCGGTGCACTGCGAGCTGGAGGGACCACCCGACGCCGTGGATGCCGCGACGCTTGCGATCAGCACCGATCATCCGCCGATGGCCCGGATCGACTCGATCCGAGCCACCCCGCTGGCGCCGATCGGTGAGTCCGGTTTCCGGATCGTCGGTAGCCGCAGCGGCGAGCACCGCCGCACCCTGCTGCCGCCCGACATCGCCATCTGCGACGACTGTCTGCGCGAACTCCGCGATCCCGGTGATCGCCGGTACGGCCACCCCTTCATCACCTGCACCAACTGCGGCCCGCGGTACACGGTCATCACCGACCTGCCTTACGACCGGCCCGCGACCACCATGGCGCAATTCCCGATGTGCGCGCGGTGTTCGGCCGAATACCGCGACCCGTTCGACCGCCGCTTCCACGCGCAGACCATCGCCTGTCCAATGTGTGGGCCGACGCTGTCGTGGCACGGCCCCGGTGCCGGCGGTGATCCGCTGGCGGCAGCCTGTGCAGCGATCGACGGCGGCCTGATCGTCGCGGTGAAGGGTATCGGCGGGTTTCATCTGGCATGCCGCGCCGACAACATCGCCGCGGTAGCGGAGTTGCGACGCCGAAAAGCCAGGCCCGCCAAACCGTTTGCTGTGATGGTGGCTGATATCGCTGCGGCACAAAGCATTTGCAGGGTCGACGGGGAGGCGGCGAACCTGTTGCGAGCACCGGCCGCGCCGATCGTGCTGCTGCCTGCGCGGGAAGGCTCACCGTTGGCCGCGGTGGCGCCCGGCCTGTCCGAAATCGGGGTGATGCTGGCGTACTCGCCGCTGCACCACCTGCTGTTCGACCGGCTGGGTCCGGTGCCGCTGGTGATGACGTCGGCCAACAACGGCGGGTCTCCCATCGTCTTCCGCGACGCCGACCTGAATTGGATTGACGGGCTGGCCGACGCGGTGCTCACGCATGACCGGCCCATCCACGTGCCCTGCGAGGACTCGGTCCTCGCTGTGGAGAGCGACGGCGGTGTGGTGCCGATCCGACGTTCCCGCGGCTACGCACCGCTGCCGGTTTCGGCACCGCCCATGACGACCCGCGGCGCGATCCTGGCCACCGGCGGGGACCTCAAGACCACGTTCTGTCTGATGTCCCCCGACGGACACGCGCATTTGTCGTCACACCTGGGCGACATGGCGGACCCACGCACCCAGACCTGCTTCGAATCCGCGTTGGACCACTTGGCGTTCATGACCGACAGTCGTCCGACCCTCATCGCCTGCGATCTGCATCCGGGCTATGCGACCACCAACTGGGCGCGCCGGCAAGGTCAACCGGTCGTGCAGGTACAACACCATCACGCCCACGCGGTGTCGTTGCTGGCCGAGCACGGACGACTCGGCACGCCGATGCTCGCGGTCGCATTCGACGGCACCGGCTACGGCACCGACGGATCCATCTGGGGTGGTGAATTCCTGATGGTGACCGACCCGGCGTCGTTCACCCGGGTCGGACACCTCAAGCCGTTCGCGCTACCGGGTGGCGACGGGGCGGTGCGCCGGCCCGGCAGGATCGTGCTGGATCTGCTGCACCGGGCCGGAATCGACTGGGCGCCAGACATTCCGGCGGTCGACGCGCTGAGTGACCGGGAGCGTCGCGTGCTGGCCCAGCAGATCCCGCGGGGCATCGGGTGTGTCCCGACCAGCAGCATGGGCCGCTTGTTCGACGCGGTGGCCAGCCTGCTCGGGGTCTGTCAGGAAGTGACCTACGAGGGACAGGCCGCCGTCGAACTCGAGCACCTGGCCCGTGGCGGCCGGGCGGTGCCGCTGGAATTCGCTGTGGCCGCAGGCGTTCTGGACCCGGTGCCGTTGATCATCGAGTTGGTGGGAGGCCTGCGTGCGGGCACACCGGCCGCCGATCTGGCCGCGGGGTTCCATGCCGCGGTGATCGCGGCGACGGTGCGGGCGGTGCGCCAGGCCGCGGCAGGCATTGGCACCGTGGGGTTGACCGGCGGTGTGTTCGTCAACCGGTTGTTGCGGGAAGGGCTGCGTGACGAGTTGGTGGGCAATGGCTTCGAAGTGCTGACGCACGCGGTGCTGCCGTGCAACGACGGTGGTCTTGCGTTGGGTCAGGCCGTGATTGCGGCGCAGCAACAAGAAAGGGGGACCAGCGAATGTGTCTCGGAATTCCCGGCAAGGTAGTCGAAACCTGGGACGAGGCGGGGACGCGGATGTGCACCGTCGACTTCGGCGGCACCACCAAGACGGTGTGCCTGGCGTACCTGCCCGACATGCAAATCGGCGAATACACGATCGTGCACGCCGGATTCGCGATTACCCGGCTCGACGAAGCCTCGGCGAACGAGACCTTACGGATGTTCGACGAACTCGGGGTGCTCGACGAGGAGCTGTCCGGCTCAGAAGGGCAAGTGGCAGGGCAGAGCAGGAGGGAACCGGCATGAAGTACCTGGACGAGTTCCGCGATCCGGCGGCCGCACGCACCCTGGTCGACCACATCAAGAAGCGCGCTACCAGGACCTGGACCATCATGGAAGTCTGTGGCGGACAGACACATTCGATCATCCGCAACGGGATCGACCAGTTGCTGGACGGCGCGGTGGAATTCATCCACGGGCCCGGCTGCCCGGTGTGTGTGACGCCGCTGGAGATGATCGATCGCGCGCTGGAGATCGCCGCGCGCGACGACGTCATCTTCTGCTCGTTCGGGGACATGCTGCGGGTGCCGGGCAGTCATCAGGACCTGTTCAGCGTGCGCGCCCGCGGCGGCGACGTCCGCATCGTCTACTCGCCGCTGGACGCCACCCGGGTGGCTGCGGACAACCCCGACAAGCAGGTGGTGTTCTTCGGCGTCGGCTTCGAGACCACCGCCCCGGCCAACGCGATGGCGGTGCTGCACGCGCAGCGGCTCGGGCTGACGAACTTCTCGATGCTCGTCTCGCACGTGCTGGTGCCGCCGGCCATGACGGCGATCCTGAGCTCGCCGACCAACCGGGTCGAGGGTTTCCTGGCGGCCGGACACGTCTGCACGGTGATGGGCACCGGCGCATACGGTCCGCTGGTCGAGGAAGTTCGGAATCCCCATCGTGGTTACCGGTTTCGAGCCGCTGGACCTGCTGGAGGGCGTTCGGCAGGTGGTCGATCTGCTGGAGGCCGGCAAGGCCGGAGCTGCGCAATGCGTATCCGCGGGCGGTGAACGACAGCGGGCAACACCGTGGCCCAGCAGACCCTCGCCGACGTCTTCGTGGTCACCGATCGGCAATGGCGCGGAATCGGCATGATCCCGCGAGTCCGGGCTGGACCCTGTCGCCGCGCTACGCGCGAGTTCGACGCCGAGCTGAAGTTCGGAGTCGGCCATCTGCGGGTGCAGGAATCCGCGGAATGCCACAGCGGGCGAGGTGCTGCAGGGCCTGCTCAAGCCCAACGAGTGCCCGGCGTTCGGCAAACCTGCACGCCGCGTACGCCGCTGGGCGCCACCATGGTGTCCAGCGAGGGCGCCTGCGCGGCCTACTACCAGTTCCGGCGGCTGGAAGCGTCGCGCGCATGCCTGAGTCGCCCGTCGCGATCGACCCGGCGGACTGGGTGTGCCCGCTGCCGCTGCGCGAGACCAAGCGCATCCTGTTGGGCCACGGCGGTGGCGGCATGCTGTCCGAGGAACTGATCGAGAACCTGTTCCTGCCGGCGTTCGGTCGGCGTGCCCGGCGCGGCGCGCGACTCGGCGCTGCTCGACGTCGCCGGCGGGCGGATCGCGTTGACCACGGATTCCTATGTGGTGCAACCCGTTTTCTTCCCCGGCGGCAACATCGGGGACCTGGCGGTCAACGGCACCATCAACGATCTGGCGATGAGCGGGGCGCAACCGGTGGCGCTGACGGCCGGGTTCATCCTGGAGGAGGGATCTCGAACTCGACGTGCTCGGCGCCGTCGCCGAAACGATGGGCAAGGCCGCCGGCGATCGCCGGCGTCGGCATCGTCACCGGTGACACCAAGGTGGTCGGCAAAGGGCGGTGCGGACGAGCTTTTCGTCAACACCGCCGGGGTCGGCGTGGTCCCGCCGGAGTCCACATCGGGCCGGAGCGGGCCCGGCCCGGCGACCACATCATCGTGTCGGGCAACTCGGTGAACACGGCGTGGCGATCATGAGCGTGCGTGAGGGCATCGACTTCGGCACCGACGTGACCACCGACAGCGCTCCGCTGCACCGCCTGGTGGCCGCGATGCTCGCGGTCGGGGGTGACCAATGCCGTGCACACGCTGCGGGATCCCACCCGCGGTGGCCTGGTGGCGGCGGTCGGTGGAGATCGCGCGCGCCGCCTCGGTGTCGGCGTCGAACTGGACAGGCCAAGATACCGGTGCCCGACACGGTTTCGTCGGCATGCTGCATTCCTGGGGCTGGATCCGCTGCAGGTGGCCAACGAGGGCAAGATGGTGGCGTTCGTCGACCCGGCGCACAGCGAGGCGGTGTTGGACGCCATGCGCGCGCGGCCGGAGGGCGCCAATGCGGCGATCATCGGTCGGGTCGTCGCCGAGCATCCGGGCATGGTGGTCGGCAAGCACGCCGTTCGGCACCACCCAGCGTCATCGAACGCCAACTGGGTGAACAACTTCCGCGTATCTGCTGACTGGCGGTGACGACGTCGCGCGACCAACGCCGTTGATGCCAACTCGGACCGTCATATGTCTCTTCCCATGTGTTCATGCGCCGAATCGGCCGGCGTCTTTGTTGATTCCGCGACCATATGGCCGAACACGGTGCGCCACATCCCCCGACCGGGGGAGGCCCGTCGTGCACGTCACCCAGGGCACTATCGCCAACGTCGACTACCGGCAAGTCATCGCACCGACGCTGCAGGCGTTGGCCAGAGAGAACGTGCTTGTCGTGGTCAGCACCGGTGGTCGTGCACTGGACACGCTGCCGCCCTGCCCGAAAATGCCCGTGCGGCAACGTTCCTCCCGTACGACGAGTTAATGCCGCGCACGGACGTCTACGTCACCAACGGTGGTTACGGGGGAGTGCAGTACGCGTTGCGGTACGGGGTACCGATCGTGGCAACCGGAGGCAAAGAGGACAAGCCCGAGGTGGGCGCGCGGGTGGCATGGTCCGGGGTCGGGCGCCGCCTGCGCACCGAGCGACCTTCACCGAGGGCTTTGCGGCGCGACATTCTCGCGGTACTCGAACAGCCGCGCTATCGCGAAGCCAGTCGTCGCATCGCCGCGGAGATGGCAGCCGCCCCCGGCTTCGCGGGCCTGGCCGATGTCGTTGACAAGCTCGCCGGCACAACGCCAGCCTCGACCCAATACGTTCGCGGGCTTTCGTTGAGCCTGAAAATCTCCAGCGAAAGTGCGAGGACGGACCTGCAGGATTACCGGCTCGGTGATGATGCTGCCCAGTGCGAGCGGCTCAGGCGTCGCCGAGACGGACGCTGACCGATACCCGGCCACGCTCGTCGCGGTTGGCGACGGCATGACCGCTGCGGTTGGCGCCGTCGAAGTTCAGCAACGTAATCGGAGCACCGGCGCCGAGGAAGTTGCGCCACCACGACTTGGCGTCTGGTGCGGCGACGTTGATCACGACGTCGCCGCCGGAGCGGCGGCGATACCCCACCGGGATTTCGAACGTCTTACCAGAACGGCGTCCTTCGTAGCGGATGACGACGAGGCCGCGGCGCACCAAACCGCCTACTACTGGCGCGTTGATGAGCGCGACTGCCAGCGCGTTCACCGTGCGGGCAACGGACGAGTCAGACATTGGAGCCATCGAATCTCCTGTGGCGAGTGGGGTTGTCAGATCAGGTTAGCCAGCGCGCAGCGCCGGGGCTCTGCTCACCCTCGGCAGAACGCCTGACCCAAGCCGGCTAGCGCCAGCGCGGTTGCGGGCAGCCTGTCAGTGGTGTCCGCGGATCGATCTCCCAAAGGATCTTGGCCATCAGGCCGTTCTCGTTGTCCGGATCTAGCCAGCCCCACTCGCCGGAGTAATTGGCTTCCAGGAATGTGTAATCCGACCCCCGCTTGAGGAAGTCGAACCGGGCGTAATGAATGCCGATCTCGGCCGAGAAATCGACGATGCCCTTCTCGAGTTCCGCCGGCAGACTCACGGGTTTCCAGCCGCGGTGGGCGTGCGTGGAGGGGGCCTTTCGCCAGTCAATGGTGTCGGCTAGGAATGGTTCACGGTCCAGCGAGAACGCGAACAACTGATCACGCACGAACGCCACCGTCACATCTTCGAGGGCATCGACGTAGTCGGTGACAAACCACGGGTAGGAGACATCCAGGTCTTCCTCGCGAATCTTCTTTGCGTACAAGCCGATTCCGTCGGAGTATCTGAATGTGAAGCTCTTGACCACCGACTCGACACCCGGCCGGAGATATTTTTCGTCGCCCAGAATGAAACGGAACGGAGTGACGTCGAAATACTTTGCGGCGACCCGCATCTGATGCATCTTGCCGGAACGCATGGTAGCCAGCGGCTGATTGAGCACCACTTTGCCCTGCGCCCAGAAGATGTTGAGCATGTCACTCAGCGCCATCCAGACCTCTTCTTCGGCGTACCGCTCGGCATCGGTCAGCTTCAACGAGGGAAAGAGAGTCGAGGCGCGCATGGAACTACGCCGATATACCTTCACGATGTCGGCTTCGGTCACATGCCGACCGACGGGATCCTCGATCTCGATTTCCGTGTCGGAAACCAGCAGCTTGTAGTCCTGCCACAGATCGGTGTTGTACCGAAATACGTTCTCCGAACCGAGGTTTTTGACGATCAGGTCAGCCACGAAGTCGATCGAGTTGGTAATCAGAAGCGTGCAGGATCCGCAACTCAAATCGCCATGCCTCCCCTACCCGGAGGTCCATAATGAAATGCAAGCCTGAGCGCGGGTACCGCGCCCAGGCTACTTGGCGGGATGGCGATTACTCTTCGGATTCGCCGTCGAACATGGTGCTGCTGCTTGGGGAACCTGTGCTCATGATCATGGTGTGCATGACCTCGCTGTCATCCCAATGCCGGGTCTGACTGGCGTAGTCGTAGCGGCAGTTTCCCATTTCCTGTCGCCACAAAAACGCTTCATCAGGCTTACGGGCAACCAGATCGCCCGGGCGGATCTTGGACCGCGAGGACTGTTCGGTAATCATTTATAGGGTTTCCCTTCCTGGAAATTTGCCTGCCTAGCAGGACCTTTCGCGGATTGCGACGTTCGTGCGTCTCGGTGTCGGCGATGTCAGCAGCCGATATAGCTGGTGCAACAACAACTAACCAGGGACAGGTTGGAGTCCGTACTGTCCCGGAGCTCGACCGCAGAACGGCCCACGACACCGCCCGCGGGAGGAGCGGCGCCGGCCGGGTTCTCGCTGAGGACAATATGAAAGAGGTCGGGCCGGTCACGAACCACTTTGAACTTCATCCCTTTCGGCACGGGCAGTCCGTGCTTTTCTGCCACCTGTGCCACCGCCTGCGCCGGGGATTCCTCCAGCAAGGACCGAAACCGCGGATCTGTCCACGACTCGGCAAGCACCAGCGTGCGGAGATTGCTTTCCATGTAACCCTCCGAGTCCGAGTTGGTGGATCGCGATTAACCTAGGCACGTTCGCTCCGCGGTAATAGAGTCTTTGGTCACCGGCTGACCGTACGTCGGCCAGCCAGAGAGGTCTCCGTTCTGCTGTGCAAATGAGCATCAAGGCCCTGAATCTGCCGGAACGTATCCAGGCAGCGCGCGCCGGACAAATCACCGTTCCGCATTCTCGCCACGAACTCGGGGACGCCCGGCGCATCCTTGCGTACTGGGAGAAGGCTTACGGACAAAACCATTGGGGGCCACTTCAGCGGCATATCCGTGCGCTCGGAATCAGCCGGGACGAACTTCTACATTTGATCTCGGCCAAGCCGGCGGGGATGGCGGCGTTCGAATCGGCACGTTGGGCGTGCGTCTTATCCGAGGTGCTCCAATGCGATTCCCCGCGACCGGTGCCGGGAGTACCGGGTGAGGGACTGACGGCGGCGTCGATGCCCTTTCTTCGCTGGGCCGATCAAGGCCTGAGCCGGTTTCTATGTTCGCTTGGCCGCGAGGCCGAAGACCTGCGCATTGATGAATCGCTGGTGCGAGCCCAGTTCGCCTCACATCTCGCCCAAAACCTCGAGCGCGTGTCGGCCCGGACTCTCGTCCTCAAAATGCATGTGACGAAGTTGTCCGGGAATCTCGCCGGATCGACTGCGCAGGAACGGTTTTCGTCATTCGTTGACACCCAGCTCACGAATGATCGGCTCAGTGCACTGCTCGTCGAGGAGTTCCCGGTGCTGGGACGTTTGATGGCCACGACCACGTTCCAAACACTCGATGCCTGGAAGTCCGTCTTGGCGCGGCTTGTCCGAGACTGGGCGTCGATCGCCGCGACTTTCGGGCACGCATCTGGCGTGGACAGCCTCGTCGGCGTCGGCGCCGGGCCGGCGGAGACCCATCGCGGCGGCGAGAAGGTCATGCAGTTGGCCTTTGCTTCGGGTTTCCACATCATTTACAAACCGAGAGACCAGGCCTCCAACAGTCACTTCCAGGAACTCGTCACGTGGTTTGCGTCCAAGGGATTTGACCCTGCTGCAAGAACTCTGGAGGTTCTGCCGTGCGGCCCGTACGGATGGGTCGAGGTCGCCCAGCATCGAACCTGCGCTGCCGCACGCGAGATCGACGACTTCTTCGCCAGGCATGGTCTCCATCTCTTCATCGCATATCTTCTCGACGGCACCGACTTTCATCGCGAGAACCTGGTTGCCGACGGGGGGCAGCCGGTGCTGGTCGACATCGAAACGTTCTTTCAGAATGTGCCGCGAGGTGTGAATCGCACGCACTCCTCGGCGGATGACACGTCACCGTATTCGGAGATCGTGAACCGGACTGCGCTACTTCCCGTTTTCGTCGAGGGCCCGGTCGGGCGCGTCGACGTCAGTGGCATAGCAAGCGTCAACGGCCAACGCACCCCATTTCTGGGGCCCGCCTGGGATGGGTACGGCACAGACGAGATGCGCGTGGCCCGACGTAGGGGAGTGCTTCCGGAGGCAAGCAACCTCCCCGAGTTCGGCGGACGGAGGGTCCGGCCGACTGCGCATGTCGAAACCCTTGTTTCGGGATTTCAGAAGGCCTACGAGATCGCCGTCGAACACCGAAGTGAACTCATGAGCGAGGCAGGTCCGCTGCGGGCGTTTGCGAACGATGAAGTCCGATATGTGCCACGCGCGACGAGTCGGTACATGTCATTGTTGACCGATAGCACGCATCCGGACTGTTTACGGGACGCTGCCGAGCGCGACTTGCTTTTCGGTTCTCTGTGGTCGGACACCCGCGCGGTTCCTGGCATCGCGGAGCTCGTCCCGAGCGAGCAAGCTGACCTGTGGAACGGCGACGTTCCGATTTTCACCTCGAAGGTCGGTCAGGCGAACTTGTATGACAGCCGGGGCAGGCGTTTCGACAACTTCTTCGCCTCAAGCGGGATGACTCGCGTGCTCAGCAGGCTGAAGCGCTTGGGCCCCAGGGACTTGGCCCTGCAAAAGTACTGCGTTCGAATGACTCTCGCGTCAGCAGCAAGTCCCCGCACCAAGGATCCGGGCGAGGCACGCCCGCTCGACGAGGGGTTCGGGCCGGTCCCGCCGGAGGCATTACTTGAAGCCGCCACGGAAATCGGTGATCGCCTCATCGAGCTTCGGGTCTCCGATTCACAGGAGGCGAACTGGGTTGGCGTGTTGGAGCGCGCCAACAATCGCTTCGTGTTCGGTCCACTGGGTTACAGCCTCTACTCAGGTGCAGCCGGGATAGCGATGTTCCTTGCGTTCCTTGGCGAGCAGACCGGGGATCCGCGCTACGAGCGGGTGGCACGTCGGGCGTTCGTCGGCGTGCGGCGAGAACTGGTGGGGCGCGCTGCGAAGTCGGAGATCGGCGCCTTCTCGGGAACGTCCTCGATGCTGTACGCGGCGTTTCACCTTGCTCGGCTCTGGGGCGACGGCAGCCTGTTGCACCGATGCCTGAGGGTGCTCCCGGCACTGCAAGCCAAGGTAGCCGAGGACCAGAAATTCGACGTCGTGAACGGGGCGGCGGGCTGTATACCCGTCCTGCTGCTCCTGCACCGGTCTGGCGAATCCGAGCAGGCGCTGGACGTGGCCCGCCGTGCCGGGGACCACCTGCTCGCGCACAGCATTAGAACGCCTCACGGTATTGGGTGGGGGCGTCCGGCGCGCGGCAAGCTGCCGCTTCTGGGGTTCGCCCACGGGGCCGCCGGCATTGCCTGGACGCTGCTGGAACTTGCCGCTGAGACCGGGGATGAACGGTATCGGATGCCGCGCAGAGTGCGGTGGCGTACGGACGGGCGCACTGGGATGCGCGGCATGGGTATTGGGCTGATCCGGGCGACTCCCACCGTTCACCAGATGAAAAGATTCAGCGATTCAAGCCGCGCTCGGCATGGTGTCACGGGGCCCCCGGCATCGGAATCGCGCGGATACTCTCCACCAGGTGCGGGGGCGATGATTCCATGCTGGTCGAGATCGATGCCGCTCTGCGCAGTACCGCCGCGATCGGCTTCAGTGGCAGCCATTGTCTGTGTCATGGAGATCTGGGCAATATCGAATTGCTCCAGCTGGCCGCCGAGCGGCTGAACCGGCCTGCCCTGCGAGACCAGGCGCTGCGACTCGTTCACGCGGTACTCGTCGATGCGCGGCGCGACGGTAGGTGGCGCTGCGGAGGGCCGCCGTCGGTGGAGATGCCGGGCCTGATGATGGGGCTCGCAGGCATCGGGTACGGCCTGCTTCGGGCAGGATGGCCGGAACGACACCCGTCGATATTGGCTCTGGGTGACGTGGGGTCGGTATCGCGTACCGTGCCGCACGCACACAATCCGCCGTAGCTGTCACCGTGATGGTCCTCATGCGGCGCCATCACAAGTTGTGCGACAGTAGCCCGATGCTGGCGGAAGTGCTGCGACAGTATGTGCGGCCGTATCGATGGCTGATAGCGGTGGTCGCGGGGCTGCAGCTGATCAGCACGCTTGCGTCGCTGTACTTGCCGACTATCAACGCGTCGATCATTGACGACGGCGTCGCCAAGGGGGAAACCCACACGATCATCAGGCTCGGTGGGGTGATGCTCCTGGTCACCGGCCTACAAGTGCTGTGCGCGGTCGGGGCGCTCTACTACGGGTCACGCGCCAGTATCGGGTTCGGCCGGGATCTGCGGTCCGCCATGTTCGATCACGTCACCGGGCTTTCGGAACAGGACACGTCGTCCGTCGGAACGCCGTCACTGCTGACGCGCACGACCAACGACGTGCGGCACATCGAGGTGGTGGTGCAGGTGACGAGCACCGTGCTGATCACCGCGCCGATCATGTGTGTCGGCGGCGTCTTCATGTCGATTCGCCAGGATGTCGGACTGTCCTGGTTGTTGCTCGTCAGTGTCCCGGCGATGGCAGCGGCGATCTACCCGATCATCGCCCGAATGCTGCCGATCTTCCGCAGCCTGCAGAAACTGATCGACAACATCAATCGCGTATTGCGAGAACAGCTCTCGGGTATCAGGGTTATCCGCGCGTTCGCTCGGGAGCCCTTCGAGGTGGAGCGGTTCGCGAAGGCCAACCGCACCGTGTTCATGACTGCGCTCACGGTTGGTCGTTGGCAAGTTCTACTGATGCCGGTGACCATGTTGGTGATCAATCTGTCCAGCGTCGCGCTGGTCTGGTTTGGCGGACTGCGCATCGGCGCGGGCCAGATGCAGGTCGGTTCGTTGATCGCGTTCCTGTCGTACTTCCTGCTGATCTTGACGGCCGTGATGATGGCGGCAACCTTCGTGGAGTTGTTGCCTCGTGCGTCGGTTTGCGCCGGGCGCATCAGTGAAGTGCTGTCTACCAATCCCTCGATCGCCAGTCCCAGGAGTCCAGGCGGCCAACCTACGGGGTCGAAGGCATCCTGCGGCTCGACCAGGTGACGTTTCGCTATCCGGGCGCCGATCACCCTGCGTTGCACAATGTTTCGTTGACGGCATTGCCCGGGACGGTGACAGCGATCATCGGCGGCAGCGGTTCGGGTAAGTCGACATTGGTATCACTGATCTGTCGGTTCTATGACGTGAGCGCCGGCGCGGTGCTCGTGGATGGAATCGACGTCCGCGACTACCAGACCGAGCAGCTATGGTCGGCAATCGGGCTGGTGCCCCAGCGTGGTTACCTCTTCTCCGGCACCGTTGCGGACAATCTGCGATTCGGCAGGCCAGAGGCCAGCGAGGCCGAGATGTGGGAAGCGCTGCGGGTCGCCGCAGCCGATGACTTCGTTCGCGAGCATCCCGACGGCTTGCAGATGCCGATCTCCCAGGGTGGCATCAACTTGTCGGGTGGCCAACGGCAGATGCTGGCGATCGCGCGTGCGGTGATCAACCGCCCCGCCGTGTACCTGTTCGATGACGCGTTCTCAGCGCTTGACGTGCACACCGATGCCCGCGTGCGGGCGTCATTGCGGGAGGTGGCGCCGGACTCGACGGTGATCATTGTGGCGCAGCGTATTTCGACGGTGGCCGCGGTTGACCAGATCGTAGTCCTGGACAACGGCGAAGTGGTGGGCGCCGGCAACCATGACGCACTGCTGCTGAGCTGCCCTGCCTATGCCGAGCTCACCGATTTGCAGTCATTGGGCTCCGATGTAGTGGGCTGGCAGTGACTCGTCCGGCGCGGGTCCGCAGCGAGGGAACCCCCGCGTCATCCACCGGACGTTCCCCCGACTTGCCGCATTCGGCGATGCGGCTCGCGCAACTGCTTGCTCCGCAGCGGCGGTTGATCGCTGCGGTGATGGCGCTGTCTGTCGGCGGCATTGCGCTCGCAGTGATCGGTCCACGCGTCCTTGGCCACGCCACCGACCTGTTGTTCAACGGCGTGATCGGGAAACAACTGCCGGCCGGGATCACCAAGCAACAGGCGATCGAGACGCTGCGGGCGCGCGGCGACAACGGCTTCGCCAGTCTGGTATCAGGGATGGACGTGATCCCGGGCCAGGGCATCGACTTCGGCGCGGTGGCGCGCACATTGATGATCGTCCTGGGAATCTATTTGTCTGCCGCGCTGCTGGTTTGGGCCAAGGGCCGCCTGCTGAACGTCATTGTGCAGCGCACGATCCTCGACACTGCGCGCCGACGTGGAAGACAAGGTGCACCGGCTACCGCTGTCCTATTTCGACGCGCATCAGCGCGGTGAGCTGTTGAGCCGGGTCACCAACGACATCGACAACATCGAGACATCGCTGTGGATGACGATCAACCCGTTGCTGACGGCACTGCTGACGGTCGTGGCGGTGCTGTCGATGATGCTGTCGATCTCGCTACTGCTGACCGCGATCACGCTGCTCACCGTGCCCCTGTCCCTAGTGGTCACCCGATCGATCACGCCGCGCGCACGGCGGCTGCTTGCCGAGCAGTGGGCTGTGATCGGGCGGCTCAACGCCCACGTCGAGGAGACCTACAGCGGATTGGCACTGGTCAAGACGTTCGGTCAGCGGGCGCGAGCGCAAGAGCAGTTCCGAGATCTCAACACCCAGGTCTACCGAGCCAATTTCGGCGCCGGGCTTTTGGCCGGGTTGATATCGCCCGCAACCGAGTTCATCGCAAATCTCAACTATGTCTTGGTGGCAGTGGTGGGTGGTCTGCAGGTGGCGTCGGGACAGATCACGCTGGGCAGCATTCAGGCGTTCACTCAGTATGTGCGCCAGTTCAACCAGCCGCTCGTCCAACTCGCGGCGATGTACTACGTGGCTCAGTCCGGTGTGGCGAGTGCCGAGCGTGTGTTCGACCTGCTCGATGCACCGGAGCAGGAACCCGACCACGTGTCGACGCTGCCGCCGATTGTCGAGTCGGCGCCGCGCGGACGGGTGGAATTCGAGCACGTGAATTTCAGCTACCGACCCGGCGTCCCGGTGATCAGGGACGTCTCACTGGTCGCCGAACCGGGTAGCACTGTCGCGATCGTCGGGCGTAACGGGTCGGGCAAGACCACCCTGGTGAATCTGCTGATGCGGTTCTACGAGGTTGATTCGGGTCGGATTCTGATCGACGGCGTGGACATCGCGACCGTGAGCCGGCATTCACTGCGGTCCCGGATCGGGATGGTGCTGCAGGACAACTGGCTGCTCGGCGGGACGATCGCGGAGAACATCGGCTACGGGCGCCCGGGTGCAAGTCGCGCCGAAATCATCGCGGCGGCCACAGCGGCCTGCGTGGACCGCTTCGTCGATAGGCTGCCAGATGGCTATGACACTCAGGTGAGCGACGACGGCGGCAACATCAGTGGTGGCCAGAAGCAGCTGATCACGATCGCCCGGGCATTCCTGGCCCGTCCGCAACTGCTGGTCCTCGACGAGGCCACGAGTTCGGTGGACACCCGCACCGAGGTGCTGATTCGGCAAGCGATGAGCGAGCTCCGCCGCGGCCGTACGACTTTGGTTATCGCTCATCGACTTTCGACGATCCGCAACGCTGACATGATCCTCGTGATGCAGGCCGGCAGGATCGTCGAACGTGGCAACCACGCCGAGTTGCTGGCGCAGCGAGGTGCCTATTACTCGATGACCCGGGTCTAAGCCCGGCTCCGATCTGGTTATCAGCCAACCGCCGACCCGTGCACAGCGTGGCGCAGGCATCGGCGGGTCTCATGGCGGTGAGCCTGCGCGCCAGGCGAGGAATTCCCCGACCGCGAGCGCGTCAAGCCCCATGGAGTGCATCGCCGTGACCGCGTCATTGGGTGTCTCGACGATGGGGTCGCCGTAGCCGTTGAAGCTCGTATTGAGCACCATCGGTACGCCGGTGAGCTCACCGAATTTCGAGATGAGGCGGTGATACTTGGGCTCGGTGTCCCGCTCCACCGTTTGAACGCGCGCGCTGCCGTCGACATGCACAATGCCCGGAATCTTGTTGCGCACGGCGGGGCGCGTATTGACCGCAAGCAGCATGTAGGGGCTCGGTCCGGGCATTTCGAAATACTCATCGGCCCGCTCCGCGAGCACGCTAGGCGCATAAGGACGAAACTCTTCGCGCTTTTTGATCTCGTGGTCGAGCCGTTCCTTGCTCTTCGGCGTGCGCGGGTCGGCCAAGATGCTTCGATGACCGAGTGCTCGGGGCCCGAACTCGGCGCCGCCTTGTACCCAACCGATGATCCGTCCCTTAGCGATGAGCGCGGCGCAGTCACACGCGATATCGCCGCATCGGCGGTACTCCGTATTCTGCGCGGCGCCGAGGGCGCGCTCGATTTCGGACTCCGTGTACGAACGGCCGAGGTAGTCGTGCCGCAGCGGATGCCGTGCACGGCCGCCGAGTATGACGTGGTAACCGTAAAGCGCCGCGCCCACTGAGAGCCCGCGATCGCCCGCGTTTGGCATCACGTAGAGCTCGCGAAACGGTGAATGGGCAAGGATTTTCGCGTTTGCCACGCAGTTCAACGCCACGCCGCCCGCCACGGCGAGACGGCTCTTGCCGGTCCGGGCCGAAAGCCCGCGCGCCGCGTGGACGACGACCTCTTCAGCGAGCATCTGCATGCCGCGAGCCAGGTCTCGGTGGTCATCGGTGATCGGCTCGGAACGTTCGCGCGGCGGACAGAACGCTTTCACGCGATCGATCCAGTTGAGCCGTTTGCCATCGGCCCGCATGGTGAGTTCGAAGAGTCCGCCGTCCTGGAGCTCTACGGAGTCCGCCCGTGCTGCACGGTAGAAGCGATCCGTCCCGAAGGACGCGAGGGCCATCGTATTGCCCTCCTGCTCGTCCCGAAACCCGAGGTGCTGTGTCACAGTCGCGTACATCGCGCCGACGCTGGACGGGGAACGCACTTCGTCCAGCACCCGAACGCTCCCACCCTCCCCGACGCACAGGCTCGTGGTAATCGATGCGCCACCGAGGCGCTCAAGCGCCTCGCCGGTGGCGTCGATCGTGAGCACAGCCGCATCGTCAAAAGGGCTCGAAAGGTACGCCTGATAGGCGTGGCAGAGATGATGCTCGAGCCCGAAATATGTTGTCGTCGAACCGAAATACCCGAGAAAAGCGTCGTAGGCGGGATGAATCGGACAAAGCCGGCGGATGTTGTCGACGGTCTTGACCACGAGGTCGATACGGGCCCTCGCGAGCTCGCGCTCGCCAGTCACGTGCTCGAGCATGGCCGGAAACACCTCGTAGAAGTCGAAAACTCGCGGGACTCCTTCGTACTGATAGCCGGCGACGAGGATAGGCACCCTGGACGCTCCGACTGTGCGCGAGGTGAACACGTTTCTGCCACGCGACCACAGGACGTGGGCGAGCTCCTCAGCTTCCGTGGGCAAGGTGGCGATTGACGACTTGACGCGGGTAAGCCGCTCGAGATTCACCGCGTGAACGACACGGCCGTCTTCCACCAGGCACATGGCGGTGCCGTGGCCGGAAAAGGAGAGACCGAGTACGCGCATCCTTGCCTGGGGGTTTCGCGACGAGCAAATGAAAAGCCGGTAATTCCCGGATCCCAGAACATGCCTGGCTCCCCGGGTATGGCAACGAACCGTACCCGGCGACGGCAATATCGGGGTAGGAACGTGCAAAGACCGCCCACGGCCGGAACGAAGTCCTACCCCGTGAAGGCCGTGACGTGCGTCCCAAGGGTGCCAAAGTAAGGGTGGCGCGGCAACGCGGACCAGGTTGGGTACGAAATGGTGAATGGGAGACCGCAGGTGAAGAACCCAGGGGCATTGACGTGGCAGCTGGTGCACGCGACGCCGGCATCACTGGTCTACGCCGTCCCGGCAGCCGAGGTTCCCGCAAACCCGCTCATCCGTCGCACCGCCCGCTCCTGGGCCGGCGGTCACGCACTAGGCGGGTCTTTCGCCAGCCAATCCGCATCGTATCCGGGTGGCTTGGTCCACAACCCGGCGCTGGGATACGCCCGATACATCGGTCGCTTCGAGCTGCTGGCGGCTGCTCTAGGGGTCGGGGCTGCGGTGGCCAGCACATCCGGCACCGCGCCCATCGACTCTACCGCCGCGGTCGTCAGTGCCACCGCGTCCGTCCCCGGTAGCCCCCTTGGCGGTGTGACAATCAGCCCCGACGGTACCCGCGCGTACCAAAGCACCACCACGTACGACACCGTCACCCACATTTACGAGACCTCGGTGTCGGTGATCCGCCCCGACAACACGGTCACCGCTCTGCCGCGAATCAGTGGCTACCAGGTCGGCGGCCTTGTAGTAAGCCCCGATGGCACCCGCGTCTACCAGACCACCACCGACACTGGCACCGGCCAGATTTTGGTCTCAGTGATCCACTCCGATAACACCATCGCCACTCTGACCCGCATCTCCGGCTACGCGATTCGTGGTGTCGTGGTCAGCCCCGATGGCAACCACGCCTACCAGACCACTGCCACCGCCAGCCAGACGTTGGTGTCGGTGATCAACGCTGACAACAGCATCACCACTCTGACCGCCATGCCGCAGCTGCCGGTCAGCGGCGTCGTCGTCAATCCCGACGGCATCCACGCCTACCAAACCACCACTGGCTATGTCTCCGGTACTGGCTACGAGACGTGGGTGTCGGTGATCCAACCTGACACCACCGTCACTACCCTGATCCTGCCCGGCGCCGCGCGTGCTACCCCGGTCGGGGGTGTCGTGGTCAATCCCGATGGCACCCGCGTCTACCAGACCACCTCCAACGCCAGCGAGACGTTGGTGTCGGTGATCAACCCCGACGACACTGTCACCACCTTGACACTCCCCGGCAGCTCGATCGTCCTCGGCGGTGTCGTATTCAGTCCGGATGGCGCCCGCGCCTACCAAACCACCTCCATATACAACGCGGTCACTACCGCCACCGACACGTTGGTGTCGATAATCAGCCTCGATAACACCGTCACTACCCTGCCGGCCATCACCGGCAGCTTTGCGATCGGCGGTGTAGGGGTCAGCCCCGATGGCACCCGTGTCTACCAAACCACCTACAGCTACAACACCGTCACCGGTACTTACGCGACCTCGGTGGCAGTGATCAACCCCGACAACACCGTCACCGTCCTGCCGTCCGTTGACGGCCGTCCCGCCTCCGCGGGTGTCGTGGTATGCCCCGATGGCGCCCGTGCCTACCAAACCACCACCTCTTTCAACGCCAGCACCAACAGCTATGAAACCCGGGTCTCGGTGATTGGTCCCGACAACACCGTGACGACCCTGCCCGCCATCAGCGGCGAAGCACTCGGTGGTGTTGCGATCAGCCCCGATGGCACCCACGCCTACCAAACCACCCAGACCGGCGCCAACCCACTCACAGGCACCGACGATCAGACCTTGGTGTCGGTGATCACTCGCGACAACACCCTCACGACCCTGCCGCCCATCGCGGGTTGCGCCTCCTACATGATCGGCGGCGCCTGCGGCGGGGGGTCGTGGTCAGCCCCGATGGCACGCACGCCTTCCAAACCACCTACACCGCCGACGCCGTCGGCCGCTGTACAGTCACCGGGACGGCGGTATCGGTGATCTCTCTGGTGCCCACTACCGGGCTGCTGCAACTAACCCATTCCGGGGGCGACGCCCGGTCGTTCGACATAACCTGGGGCCCCGCCGAGGGGGCAGTCACCATCGATGCCGACGGCACCTTCACCTACGTGCCCACCGCCACGGCCGGCCACACCGCGGCCGAGGGCGCGACCCCCGCCGAGCGGCAGGACAGCTTCACCGTCACGGTCGGCGATGGCCGCAGCGGTGTCGCGACCGTACCGGCCAGTGCGGTCATCAGCCCCGCCGACACCCCGCCCGTCATGACCCTGACCGTCACCGAATCCGACGACACCACGGGATCCGTGAACGTCTCGGTGACCGTCAGCGTCATCGTCACCGACTCCGTCGTGTACCTCGTCATCCACGACGCGACGTCCAGCGCACCGCTCCCCAGCCCCTACGGCCCTGGATGGTGAAGAACTAGCGCACGGGGGTGAGCCCGACGAGATGTGGACGACGTCAACCGCTACAACACGTCACCGCTGCATGAGTTGGCGGCCGAGACGAAGCACTCGTTTGCCGACCGGTGGGCCAGTTGGCGGCCAGGCCTGGCGACGAAGCCGTCGCCGATCCTCCACGGAACGATGGCAGACGAACCTCCGCACTCCTCGAGCCGACAGCGCAGCTCCTCAACCAGTTCTGTTTCTTGCTCCCCCGGGGCACCCGCTCCCGGTTCTCCCGTATGCCCGATAGGTCCCCACCAGTGCGCGTAGGGGAGGTAGAACGAGGCGTTGACGATACGGCATATCTCCGCGACCCGGTCCGGACCCAGGGTGAGGCAGTGGTTCCGCATTTGGCCGAATCGAACCAGTTGCGACGGTGTGAGCGTCAGCCAGTTGAGGCCGGCGTTGATGTAGAGCGGCCCTTGTGGAGAGAAGCGACGCAGATTGCTCAGCACCACATCCAGTTTGGGCACGCGCCCGTGCACCTCTTGCGCGACGTCAACCATCGAGCCCATGGCGTCGTAACCGGTATCGACCAGAAGCCAAGAACTGTAGTCCTCGGTTTCCACCAAGTAAGTGTTTCCCCAATTCCTGAGGCGGCCGTCGCGGGGCGCCTCATCGCGGAGGGGCTGCTCCCCGTAGAACGGTAGTATATGCACGCGCATATCACTTAATTCCAGAACCGAGTACCATTCGGGAGTAAGAACATTGGTGAAACCGCACTTTTCGAGCATCGCTCGCATATCGCCGCAGATTACTGTAGCGGTGGGAATCGATGGGACGATGATTGGTGTGTCCCTGGGGAACATCATGAGGCTCGAAAGGGACCAATGGTCACCATGGAAATGAGTGATGGCGATGGCATTGACTTTTCCGCCGAGGCTGGCGTATCCGATGTCGCCGTCCTGCAAATGGGAATACATCGAGTGCAGATGTGGGTCGATCAGCAAACCGGTTTGTTTCGTCCGGTAGAGCAGGCACGCGTGTTGCAGGCGATAGATGCCGGGCAGGCACTCAGCATCCAGCACCGGGCTGGGCGGGTGCCCCGCCACCAGGATTTCCTGTTCTAGCAGGCGGGGTAGAGTTTGCAGCCATCGGTCGTCCGCGTGAGCCCGAAGGGACTCCAGGGTGGTGTGGCCGGTGGCTAGAAGCCGCAAAACGCGACCACTCTCGGCGCAATCGCGATCGTCGGCAGTATCGATCCGGAGATGTGAATGCGAACCTCCTGACATATCCAAACCCGCCACGCGCCAATTTTGGTAGAGAAGCTCGTCTTTGAGCCCGAAGCTCTCCAGCGTCTCGCCCGGCCGGATCACAAAGTAATCAGTCGCTTCCGGGTGGTCGTCCGCCGCGGACTGAACACTGTTATCCAGCGTCCATCCCGACGCTAAATTTTTAGCGGTCTGGCAGATGAATGGCTGGATCCGCTGCAGCATCTGATCGGTCGAATAGCGGACGATAAACTTGCCGTTGGTACCGAATGAAAGTTGTTGACTCACGGACTATCGTCTCTCTGCCGGGGTAATGGCGATCTGCTCGGCTGGAGCGGGTCGCCGTCTTCAGAGCCGTGCTGCTCCATCAGACCGATGCGGTCGACGCCGATCCCGTCGGCGAAGGCCGCCGTTTCGATGGCGTGTGACAGACCTCGATGGTCGGCACACGCCATTGGGGTGCGACGCCTGCCGAAGGGGGCGCTGGTCCGGATCGTCTTCATTTCTGGTCCTCCAAGACGGAATATCACGGTCGTCAAGCTTTACCAACGGCATCAGGTCTGGTTCGCCTTCCAAGGCCGATGACAGCGTCGTGGTCATGAAATAGGATTTCAACCCGTTGGGGAGTCAGGCGGGAATCCGTGATCCAACCTAGGAAGGCCCGATCTAAAATGCCAGACAAGACATTGGAACCGGAATTTCCGCCCTTCTTGGTTGCAGACGAAGTCGACGCGCAGACCGGACGGAAAGACAGCGAGTTCAACACCTCGGTGGTCTACTCCTGCTGTTACTCCGGTTGAGCGGCACCGGGCTCACTCGCCCGTCGGAATTAACTGGCGCGGAGTTGCAGGCGTTGGTGGCCCGGGCGAGTTCCCTGCGGGAACGCATCGCCCATCCGGACGCATTCGAACCGGCGGCCGCTGCGGCGTCGCGCTCGGCTGCGGCAAGGCTGAGCAAGTGGTGCGGGATCGTTGCCGACGGCGACGCCGAGCGGTTCAATCGGCGCTTGTCGTTTGACTCGCTGGACGCGGAAGACGTGCGAGCCTTCCTCGGGCCCATCGCCCGGCCGGATGTTTTCGGATTGCCGGCCTGGACGGACGTCTTGAACGAGGTGGTGCGCGCCCATGAGGCCCTTGCACCGGCAGGCGCCACGGGCGCAACTGAGGTCCCGTTCCTTCGACCGGACGCACCGGTGCCGTTCGAGGAACTGTTGTTACCGTTCCTCGCGGTCGCTGAGAAGCGGTTAGCAGCGCAGGTACGCGGCTACCGGGGCCTGTCGGCCCGGGTTCGTGGCGGTATGGTGCGTTCGCTGCTGCACGCTCTTTCGCGGATTGCCTCCCGAGTGCTGGAGCTGGAGTTCCGCACTTTCCTCGCGTGCCGTCAACTTGATGGGTTGCCCTATCCGGACCCGGCTCGGGCGCACAAATCACGGACCGCTTACCTGGACTTCGTCGCGAGCGTCCGCAGGACCGCCTGGCGGCCCCTGTTCGGCGAATACTGCGCCATGGCGCGGCTGATGGCGGTCGTCTTGCTGCAATGGGTGGCCAACAGCGCCGAGTTTCTCGCCCGATTGCGCGCCGACCGGAACGATATCGCGAAGACGTTTTTCGGCGGACCCGACCCCGGGGGGGCTAGCGTCGTTGCGGATGGACCTGTCCGATCCCCATGACGGTGGCAGGTCGGTGATCGCGATCAAGTTCTCCTCCGGCGCCAGGTTGATCTACAAGCCGAAGGACTTGGCGCTCGAGGCCGCTTACTTCCGGTTGACGGCCTGGCTGAATACTCTTGGCGCGGTCCCTCAGTTCCCCAGCTTGAAGATTCTCGAGCGCGACGGATACGGGTGGGTGGAATTCATCGACAACCGTCCATGCGACAGTCGCGGAGCAGGTCCGGCGCTTCTACCGCAGGTCTGGGGCGCTGCTGTGCGTGGTCCATGCATACAACGGGCATCGATTTCCACTACGAAAACCTGATCGCCTGCGGCGAATACCCGGTGCCGGTGGACTTGGAGACTATCTACCATCATTCGGCGCCCCAACCGGGGGACGATCCGGATCTCACCGACGAAGTCACCCGGCGACTGCAACAGTCGGTCCTGGCCACCCACTTCCTCCCGAACCCGGTCAAAGCCAACGACCGCCACTACGACATCTCGGCGATTGCGCGTTCGGCGGAAGAGCAAGACGACCTCGAGGGCCATGTGCTGGCGACACATCAACACCGATGGATTGGGATACGGTTACCACAAGGTCAAACCCAAAGTGGGGCAAAACCTCCCGCGTTTCCAGGACCGTGGCCTGTCTCCTGACGACAACGTAGGGGACATCATCGATGGATTCCGGGCGATGTACCAGCTCCTGGCCGCCCACAAGGAACAGCTGTTAGCGCCCAACAGCCTGTTTCGCCAGGTATTCAACTACCCGGCCCGCTTCGTCTTTCGCGGCACCTTCGCTCTACGGGTCCGCACTCAATCGCGCCTGCCATCCCGACTGCCTGCGCGAGGGAATCGACTTCGACATCGAATTGGACGTGCTTTCACGGCAATTCGTCCGCGCGGACCGACGCCCTGAATGTCTGGCCGCTGGCGAGTGAGGAGTCGGCGGCCTTCTGGCGGGCAGACGTGCCGAAATTTGCCGCCCGCGGAGACGGTGATTCGCTCGTGCTGCCGTCCGGCGAAACGGTCGAGGCGTGTTTTACCGACTCCGCCTGGAACCAATCCCGGGAAAAGTTGATGCGCTCCGGCGAGGATGACCTTCGCTGGCAAATCGGGCTGATCAAGGGGTCGATGGATGCCCGCGACGCGTATCGGCTCACCAGGTATCCGCCGGCCTACGAGGACGACGGCCCACCCGCCGAACAACCGGATCCAACCGAGCTATTGGGGAAGGCGATCGCGTTGGCCCGGGGTCTGGAGGACATGGCGATCCGCCAAGCCGACGGCGAGCCGAGCTGGCTGGTTCTGAAAATCCCTGCCCGAACGAGAGCAATTCGCGCTGCGGGCAATGGAATTCGACCTCTACAACGGGCGCTGCGGTATCGCGCTTGTTCTTCGCCGCACTCGAGAAGGTGGCGCCGGGTCGCGGGTTCGCTGAATCGGCACGCGTCACGTTGGCCATCGTGCGCCGCTGGCTTGCCAAGGCCGAAGAACGGGACATCGCGTCGCTCGGCATCGGCGGTCTGGTTGGGATTCCTTCGCTGGCATACGCTTTGGGGCGCGTAGGGATGTTGTTGGACGATGCCGGGCTGGTCGAGGAAGCGGCCCTTGCCGCCCGCCGGATCGGCCCGGCGCTGGTGGCCGCGGATAAGTCGCTCGATGTTCTCGGTGGCGCTGCGGGAGCGATCCTGTGCCTGCTAGCCTGCTGGCGGGAAAGCGACGATCCCGCGTTGCTGCGCGATCGCCGCGGCCTGCGGCGATCATCTCTTGGCGACCCGTCAGCCCACCACCTGTGGACATCGGACGTGGTCCACGCTGGGCGGCCGGCAGCTGACCGGCATATCGCATGGCGCGGCGGGCGTCGCATACGCCCTGACGATGTTGTACCGCGCGACCGACGAACGAAGGTTCCTCGAGGCGGCCGCGGAAGCAGTGCGCTTCGAGGATTCCTGATTTTCACCGGTGCAGAACAACTGGCCTGACCATCGGGATTACGGTCGGGCATGCGCGTGGAGCACCTAGCTGAACCGGTGTTCTTGGCCCAGTGGTGCCATGGCGCGCCGGGGATCGGCTTGGCGCGCATCGCCGCCCTGCCTGAGCTCGATTCACCCGACATCCGGCGCGACATCGAGAGCGGCGTTGGCAACCACCCGCGATTGTGGGTGTTGCCTCGCGATCATCTCTGCTGCGGCAACATGGGCCTGACGGAGACATTCCTCACCGCGGGTGAGCTGCTCGGTGACGAGTCCTGGACCGCGGAAGCGCTGCGAATCGGTTCCCGCGTTGTGGCCCGGGCCGAGCGCACCGGAGATTTCGCGATCACCTTCCCGCAATGGCTTTCGCGACCCGAGCTTCTTCCAAGGCGCGGCGGGAGTCGGTTATCAGCTGTTGCGCGTCGCTTATCCCGCCGACCTGCCGGCAGTCCTGCTGCTCGAGTGAACCGAATCGGGCACAGCGGCCGGACGCGGCACTCAAACGGCACCGATAGGAGGGGATCATCGACGGTTCCGGCGACATCCTGACCGACGACGAATTCAAGTCCACAGTGCGCGCGCTGTTCAAACGCGCCCAAACCGATTGGGATTTCCGGCAGCTGTGCCTCGCCGACCCCGCGGCGGCCATCCGCGAGATCAGCGGCAAGTCGCTGCCGGACGGCTTCGAACTACGGTTCAACGACACGCGGAAACACGACGGCTGAACCTCGACCCAATGCACCGCAGCACTGTCTGATTGGCCGCGTCCCGGGTCGACCGCGTCGGGCAGCGTGCCACGGATGCTCTGCTCAGCCCCACCGACGCAACATGACAGGCCGGCTGTAGTTAGCAGTACCGCCGGACGGCGTCTTCGACCTGAGCCAGCTTCTCCCGCAGGGTTGTCAGTTCCCGGTCGCTGGCTCCGCATAGTTCTTTTTTGGCCAGCTCACGGCGGGTGTCGCGGAGCAGTTCGCGCACGCGGGCGTTGGCCTCCAACGTCGTGAGCAAATCTGCTTTCTCAGCGAGTTGGTCGTGCTCGATAGAGTCGTCTACCTCGTCGGCGTGCATGCTCAGGCCGGCTTGAGGTGGAACAGCTCACGGGCGGTCAGTTCGGCGATCACGTGCACTTCGTCGTCGGGGACGTCGCGAACGGCCTCGGCGAGCACCTTTCGGCTGTTCGGCCACATCGAATCCGAGTGTGGGAAGTCGCATTCCCACAGAATTCGATCCAGGCCGATGTCGTGGCGAGCCGATGCCTGCGCGATCTGTGATGAAGCAACACCAGATGTTGCGGCGAAACAGCTCCGAGGGCTTGACTTCCTGGTTGATGTTCTGCCAGAACCGTTGCCGCTCCCATGTGGTGTCGGCCCGTTCGAGCATCCACGGCAACCACCCGATGCCACCCTCGGCGAGCACGATCTTGAGCTTCGGGTGGCGGTGAAACACGGGGGAGAAGCACAGATTGATCATCGCCTGCATTGAGTTCAGTCCGATCAGCGCGAAGAATGTCGCCTCCGGCGCATCCGGCGCCGTCATCGGGCTGGTGCCCGATGTGCCGATGTGCATCATGAATGGGATGTCTGCATCTTCGGCCAGACTGAACAGCGGGTCCCAGTAGTTGGTATGGAACGACGGAAGTCCCAGCGGTGTCGGGCTTTCGATGAAGCTGACACCTTGGCGCCCTTGGCCAGAGTGCGTCGCAGTTCAGCGACGCACAGTTCGACGTCCCAGAGCGGCAGAATGACGATCGGCGGAAGCCGGTCGGGGTCCGCCGCCGACCATTCGTCGATGTGGAAATTGTTGTAGGCCTGGACACATCGCAGTGCCAGGTCGCGGTCATCGCCTTCCAGGAAAAGTGTTCCGGCGAACGCGGGAAGGATGGAAAGCACATGCCGGTGTGTACACCGTCCAGGTCCATGTCCTTGAGGCGTTCGGTCGAGTTATAGCAGCCGGGCATCATCTGGTCGGAACGAACTGGTCCCAGGCCCATTCGCGTGGATCCTTGCCGGCGACCGCGTTCAGTCCGACGCTGGGGTAGATGGTGCCCTGGTAGGTCCAGACCTGGACGTCCTTGTCGGCCAAAGTGTCCGCATCACAGCGGACGCGGCTGCGGATGGCGGAAATATAGCTTGCGGATGGCCGGACCTCGATGAGTCGTGGCCCCTGCTCGTGATCGGCCTGCGGCAACCGGTCCAGCCACACTCGGGGATGCTCGATGAGATGGTCGTCGACGGACACCAGCTTCATGTAGTCCTGCAAAGGCATGTCAACTCCCGGCTCCGGCGCGACTACATGTCTGCCCCTCGGTACTACAGTCCGCAACAGGTGTTGGTCAAGGTCCCGAGGCCTCTACTCGCCACACCAGCAGCTCTGAACCATTCGAGCCCCGGCGCTAGACCTCGATATGCGAGACCGCCGAGCACCTGTCGGTGTCCGAGCGCACCGTGCGCTACATGCTCGCCGACGGGCGCCTGAAGGGAGAACGGCTAGGCCGAACCGTGCGACGCCGCCTAGCGTAGGCGCGTGCGACTCAATGTGGGGATGGCGTTGTGGACGATCAGCGATCAATCCGCCCGCCGCGCGTGCACCACGGTGAAGGGCAGGTGCATGGGGTGGCCATCGAGCAGCTTGGTGATGATCGCGAACCGCTCGTTCATGTGGCGCATCAACTCGAGCGCTTCCGGCGAAAGCTGTTGCGCATCTGCTCGGTCGGGCCGTCGGCGGAACCGGTGAACCCGGTCCTGTTGGCAAGATAAGTCGGTGGGGCCCAGAAAGTAGATGTGCCAGCCGTTGGCGCCCAGCGTGTCACGGATGCTCTGTTCCGCGCCGCCGCCCATCGTGACCACCACCCCGTTGACGTTGCCGTTGAGAAGCAGTAAAGGTGCCAGCGTGCGCCGGGCCGCGTCGCGGTGCAGTCCGGCCGCGTACGAGCGCTGGCCGTCGTCGTCGAGGCAGTGGTAAGCGCGCTGTCGATCACGGTATCGAATCGGCCGTCGTAGCCGGTGAGGTTCGTGGCGTCGGCGACGTCGAACGTCACGGTCACGCCCGCTGCCGCCGCCCGCTGGCGGGCCTGCTCGATCGCGGCGGGCGAGCCATCGAGACCGGTGACTGAATACCGGCGCGAAGCAAGGTAAATGGCGTTGTCGCCCAAACCGCAGCCGATGTCGAGCACCTCACCCGAAATGCCACCCAAGGCTTCGAGTTCCATGATCTGTGGTTGCGCTTGATCGACATCCCAGGGAACGCCTGCCGGTTTGGGGGCTCCCTCGAACGCAGGCTCGCCGCGATAGAGCCTGTCGAAGGTTTCCAGGCTGGGGCGGAAGCTTCCAGGGCTCGTCACCCGATCACCGTACGTCGGGGGGAGCGCAGAGGTAAGAGGCGAACGCGAGGCAAGCGGCTGGTCCGCTGACCCTGGTTTCCTGGTCCAGTGCGTGTCCATAATTGGGAAGCTCATGCCCTATTGGCCGGCAACGAAATCGGCCGCAAAGGGCATAAGTCCGGCCGCGTGCCCTGATGGCGATACAGTGAGCGGCTGATGCTCGGTGTGTTGGTTTGACGAGATCGCTCGAGGAGGACCGATGAACATCGACGACATGATCCTGGTGAGCGTGGACGACCATGTCATCGAACCGGCGCACTTGTTCGACGGGCGCCCTCCGGCGAAGAACGCGGAGCAAGGCGCCCCGCATCGTGCGCCGCGACGACGGGGTGATGGCGTGGCGGTACGAGGGCCGAGATGTGATCAACATTGCGCACGCGGTCGCCGGACGCCTGCCGGAGGAGTGGGGAATCGAGCCCAGGTGTGTCGACGAGATCCGCGTCGGTGCTAGGACGTCCACGAGCGGGTCAAGGACATGGACGCCAACGGCGTGCTGGGGTCGATGTGCTTTCCGACGTTTCGCTTCGCCGGCCAGATATTCGCGGAAGCCGCGACGAGACGTGTCGCGGCCATCGTGCGCGCCTACAACGACTGGCACATCGACGAGTGGGCCGGCACCTACCCCGGCCGGTTCATCCCGCTTGCTCTCCCGTTGTGGGACCCGAGCCGCCGCTGCCGAGGTGCGGCGTGTGGCCGCTCAGGGTTGCCACGCGGTGACGTTCCGCCAGACCCTGCGACCTCGGTCTGCCGAGCACTACCGGGACCACTGGGATCCGTTCTTGCGGCCTGCGTCGATGAGAACACCGTGGTGCTGCATCCATCTCGGGATCGACTTCGGGTCCCGGCGATCGACCTGCGGGAAGCCCCGATGAGGCCGGCTCACCTTCGCCGATGACCTGATCTTGGCCGCGGCCGACTGGGTGGACCCCGATCTTCCGGGTGTTCCCGACGCTACGGGTGGCATTGTCCGAAGGTGGCATCGGATGGATGCCATACTTCCTGAACGCGGGACCACATTTACCGTGGCTCGGGCCGTGGGCCGGAGCGGACTCGGTGGCCGCCCCGTCGAGGTGTTCTCCGAGCACTTCATTCTGTGCTTCATCGACGACGCCGTCGGCGTCGGGAACTCGCGCACCGGATCGGCGTGCACCGGATCATGTGGGAGATGTGACTACCCGCATCCGGACACCATGTGGCCCGAGTCGCCGGAGTGGCTTGCCAAGAACCTGGCCGGGTGCGGACCTGCCGATGTCGCTGCCATCACCCACCTGAACGCGTGCGGGACTTTCATTCGACCCGTTCACCCGCATTCCTCGGGACCGGGCCAAGGTGTCGGCCCTGCGCGGTGAGGCGACCGGCTGGGATACCGGTCTGAAAATCGATCGAACACTTCCGCGTGGCAGCGGGAGCGAGTGCGGGCAACAGGTCCCTGACGGGTCCCGACGCCAAGAGCGCTACTCAGTCGAGGTGGCGGACATCCTGCCACAGGGCTCGCCCATGGCTCGTCCACCCCGGTGCACAGCCAAACACGCCCGCCGTTATTCCTGTGTTGCGGGGATGCCGTGGACGTTGCCCGTCCTGGCGACTAGCCGCAATCCCGCGCGGCAGGCTCGCACCGCCCACGCAGGCGGTTCGGGTCTTGCCGCCCGTGCCACGATCACCATTGTGTCGCGAGCTCCGGAGGCGGCCCCCAGTCGGCGTAGCCGCGCTGCCCGCTGTACACCGGGATCCGACTGCGATCTACGGCAAACCGCTCCACGGCGGCTGCCTCGCCGAAATCGTCGGTCAGTATCACCGCGTGCTCACGTTGGCCGGCCGGCAGCTTTCCGGCACACCTTTCGACCGTGGCCGCCAGCTCTGGCCAGCCAACTGCTCGACCATGACTCCGTTGGCGAGTTCCGGAATGGCGGACACTTTGTCCACCGGCAGCACCGGCAGCGCCAGCGGCACGACGAACGCAGCTGAGCTGAGGCTGCCAGCAAAGCCGCCGATGGTGACGCGGCGAGCGGTGGCGCCCCGCGAGCCAGCCGTTGATGGCCAGGCCGCCGGCGGCTAAGTAGCGCCGGGTAGGCGCCGAAGAGGTACAGCGGGGACCCGCGCGCCGCAATGTACACGCCTGCCAGCAGGAGGATGTGCGACCCGCCGAGGAAGCGAACGCTGGCGTGCGCAGCAGCCGGACCAGCCCCGTGATCCACAGCGGTGCGAGGAAGGGGCGACCGACACAAACTGCATTGGTACGAAAAATATTCGTGCATCGGGGCCGCTGAGTTTGCTGAGCAAATGCGCCATCTCGATCTGTGGCCAGCCGTGTTGCGCCTGCCACCACAAGTTCGTTAGCCACATCACCAGCGCCAGTAGCGCGCCACCGAGAAACCAGGGGCTGCGCAGCAGGGCACGGGGCCCGGCGATCGCTACCCCAACTACGAGCGTCGGCGCAAGCGCCCCGATCTGATATTTGTTCAACAATCCCAACCCCAACACCGCTCCGGCGGCCAGCAGCAGCCGCTGGTCGCCGGACGCAGCACCCGGACCACCAGCCATACCAGCGCGGCGGACAGCAGGGTCGATCGTGGTGGTGTGCAGCAGGTGGCCCGGCATGAGCACCAGCCCGGACAGCGCGGCGGCGGATGCGGCGATGAGCTGGCGCGCGGCTTGTCCTTCCATCTCGCGGGCGGTCAGCGACACGAACAACACCGTCAGTGCGGCTGCCCGGCCGCCGCAGGAATCCGCAACACCACAAGGGAATCCGGCGCGATCAGGTCCGTCAGGTGCGCCATGAACGGCGTGACTGGCGGCTGGTCGGGATAGCCCCAGGCGAGGCGGCGTCCGGCGGCCAGGTAATACAACTCGTCCTCGTGGTAGCCGTATCTGCCTGCGACCGCGATCAAGACGCCGCCTCCCAGAGCCGCCACCCCGAACGACAGCCTCGACCGCGTTAGCACGTCGACTGTGGGGCTCACGGTTGATATCCCTACTTGTAGCCAGGACTCCCCGGCGGCAGCTCGCGGAGATGAGCGGGTCGGAGGTCAATCCCGTTCTGGGAGAGAATCTTACGAAGTCGATGAGGCGACCGCCGTTGCGCAGCTCTCTGAGAAGGGCGACGCTTCGACAAGTACAGCGCAATTTATGTGCATGCCAATGCGCTGAACGTACTCTTCTCTCATCATGGGACGAAACGCGACTTCGGGAATGGTTGGATTTCTACGGCAGTCCTCCACACTCGTAACGCGCCAATTTCGGTAGCGGACTCATGTTGAGCCCGAAGTTGTCATGCGCCTCGCCGGGTCGGATCACAAAGTAAGTGGAGTTCACGGTTTGATGCGCTCCAGCATCTGGTCGTCCGAATGGCGGATGCCGCACTTGGATTGCGACCTAAACGAAAGTTGTTGATTCACGGGCCTGTCGAAGGTTTTCAGGCTCGGGCGGAATGCTCCAGGCTCCTCACCCAGCTACCGTACGCCGGGGCCGGATTGCGGTAAGAGGGCCGGGCAGCCCGACTCGGCGGCCGATTCGGTTCCTGATCGACCTCTCCGCGGCCGACGTCATCTCCTCACAGAGTCAAGCGGGCGGGGCCACTGACCCTGGCTTCCTGGTCCAGTGCGTGTCCATAATGGGGAGGCCGGGCCGAACGGCGGGCCAATGTCGCCGCGGTGGTGTGTGCATTCCGCAGTGAGATGGCCGCGATGGGAAGGAGGCTCTGTTCGCGGCGTCGCCCGCCGAGCTTACCGGCACAACGGACGCACCCACCGCTGGACATTGGTCGCAGCCTCGTCAAGCGATCAAATGCATGGAAGGAAGACCCGGTCAAGCGGTAAGACGAAATTGGCGTGATGCCAGGCCGATTCGGCTGCGAACGCACGCGACGTGGCCCACAACTCTCGCCGGGAGGGGAGTTCAATCCCATCTGCGGAGAGCGGAACCGAGAAATCCGACGCAAAGGAGTGATCGTGACTACAAGCCCGAATGTCGAGACCACCAAGAACGGGTACGCCGCGTTCAGCGCGGGCGACCTCGAAAAGGCCCTGGCCGACTTCCACGACGACGTTAAGTGGATCGTGCCCGGTAACAGCGCGGTCGGCGGGACATATCATGGCAAAGCCGAGGCCATGGACATGTTCGCGAAGTTGGCGGAGAAGTCGTTCACAGTAACGCCCAGCCGTTTCTTCGCCGACGAGGATGTTGTGATCGTCCTCTCCCAGGTCACCGCCGGCGGAGAATCCGCATCCCAAGCTGATGCGTATATTTTCCGCGACGGCAAGATCGTCGAAGTGTGGAGCTATGTTGACACCGCCATGCAGGAACGGGTCTTCGGCACGAAGTAGTCGAGGGCCGGACCCGCGAAATCGACCAACTGCTGGGACGGCGGGCACTGTGCCGCAGCACAAAGGGGGCTGACGCCGGAAGCCACGCGGCGATCAGAACCCGGTGAAGTACTAATGCCGCGATCGCGCGCCTGCACCTGCCCAACCGCGTGGACCACCGGGCGCGGACAACAACCATCTGATGTGCCGATCTGCATCATGAACGGGATGTCTGCTTCATCGGCCAGATTGAACAGCGGGTCCCAGTGGTTGGTATGCAACGACGGAAGTCCCAGCGGCGTAGGGCCTTCGATGAAGCCGACACCTTTGTGCTCCCTTGGCCAGAGTGCGCCGCAGTTCAGCGACGCACAAGGTCGACGTCCCAGCGCGACAGAATGACGATCGGCGGAAGCTGGAGTCGGGTCAGGATGGTTCTGAGTCGTGACACTGTCGATGCTAAGAACTAGAATTCAAACCCTCGGCGCGATTCAGGCGGGACGCGGGAGATCTATCTCTAGGAAGGCCCGATCCACCATGACAGACAATAAATTGGAACTGGAATTGCCGCCTTTTTTGGCAACAGACTCAGTCGACACCGAGAGCGAACGAAAAGACAGCGAGTTCAACACCTCGGTGGTTTACTCCTGCTGCTACTACGGTTGAGCAGCATCGGGTTCTCCTCGTCTGTTCGGGCCAATGCTTGCCAGGCGTGGCCAGGGGGTGCCGGTCCGTACACTCGGGACCCTCTTCGGAGTCGGTCCCTTCAGTCCTGCTCTTTGTTGAAGGTCGCAGATCCTGGCGGCTCATCGACATGCCGCGACTATTCCCAGAGCAAGACGTTGGGAAGCGACTCGTCGACTTCACGCAGAGCGGTGTATCCGATACGTCGTCGAGGCTGTCGGCCAGGGCGACCGCGTGATCCAAGCCGGAAATCCCGGTGGCGCGAACAGAGATGCCGGTGGTATCGCGAATATCGGTGTCATCGCTCGACATCACGAAATACGGAACGCTCAACCCCAGCAGCGCCAACCGTTCTGCCTGCACCAGTGGCGATTGTAGATCGATGTCCTTGTCCCAATCGGACAGTCTGGCAACAAAATCCGCCTGTGCGGACCACGTCGCACCATCGTCCATGCACCGCGGGTCCTTGAGGCGCTGCAGCAACATGGCATAGAACCTGGTGGGACGCGCATGTCGCCGGCGGCAAAACAGAAAAACAGTGCCAGCCATGCGCCGGCGCGGCGGAAGTAGCGCTCGACGGCCTGCTGATCTGTGCAGCCGGCGTGGTCGATGAATTCGGTCCAGCCGTAGCCCTGTCCGGCCAGGGCGCGTGGGGCCCGCAACTGCACGGGGGCGGCGGCGCGGTTGAGCCGGTCGATGAGGGCGTGCCACGCGACGTCGACCCGTAAGTCTTTGGGCTTGTAGACGATTCGGGTGCCGTCTGAGAACACCACGATGTGCACCGAGTGGCCACCGTTGTGCAGATCGCCGAGTTCGCCGTGGATGCGCGTGACGTGACTCGGCACGTCCGCGGCGAGCAGGTCGGCGCGGATCACCGGCAGGTCGGTGCCCAGGCGCGCGACGAGTTCCGTTGTGGTGTTGATCCATTGGCGGATGATGGTGGAGATCAGCCGCAGCAGTACGGGTTTGGCCTCGAACAGGTGCCGAAAGCCTTGGGTTGCCATGTCGGTGATGAACTGCTGGTAGCCGCTCGGGCGCGCCGTGTCGAACAATGCGTAAAGCGCCGGCGCGCACAGTGCCGAGAGCTGTTCCAGCAGCGCATCACGCAGGTCGGCGCGGGCGAGGTCGGTGAAGATGGTCGCTGTCTGGGCATCAACCCCGGACCACAGCCGGGCATCGGCCTCGTCGACCACCGGCAGCAGAAGGTGTTCGAAGGCAACGGGTTTCCTTGACTCAGCGGGTCTTAGTGCCTGGCTGCCCGAACTGCGCACCGCTGCGTCGATCCAGACCGCGTCGTCGATCCACGCCGGTGCGGGCGCCGAGGGTTTGCGGCGAACGCTGGCGAATCTCTCCAGCACTTGGGGAAAGTCCCATCCGTCGCGGTGCAGCCGACGGGCGAATTGGCGCCAATCACCACTGGCGCACGCGCGACACCATGCCGCCAGCCGCTGCGCCGCTTGATCGGTGTCGGTTTTCTGGCCGGGCAACGGTTCGAACTCGTCGGACAATAACTCATCGACGGTGGCAGCACGAACGATCAGGCGCTCGTAGGCAGCGTCCATACGGTATCCCCTCCGCGCGGCGATCCGATGCTACGCTCACGTGCCGATCTGGCCCGCGGATGAAAGTGTAATCCCGCGTCTGCACGGCGATTCGCCATTCCGGCACCAGCGCGGGCGGCAACCACACTTCGAGAAGTACACCCCCCATAGGCCATTGAGGCCTGAATCCGTCTGGCTATCGGGCCATCGAGGACCAAAGCCCCTAGCGCAGGATCGCAGGGGCGGCAGAGAGTGGGTGGCATCTTTGGTCACGTTGCCGAAAGGTTTTAAGGCCATGAACGACGCCGGTTGCAGTGGGTGAGTTGCCTCGGGTAGGCGCCGCCGGCCAGCAAGGAGCTCTATGGGGTTGAACAGGCCAGCACGGTCTCCTGTCGGCGTGGTTGCTGTTAGCGGCCGCCGTGATTCGCGGCTTTGCTCATGCCGACTGCGGCGCACGCCGACCCGCCCGGACGCCTCATTTATGAAATGGTCGTGACGGCGCCCGATACCCGGAGCCAGGGCTGGCGCGGGGTGCTCTACGACGCGGTCGGCAATCCAGTCGACGCGACGCCTGAGGAACATGTGACCACGCCGCTGGGCGAGTTCGTCAATGTCACTTGCGGAAGTCTTTGGGACGCCTGCGGCATGATCCGCGTCGATATGGCGGAGTGGATGAAGACCCATCCGAGCAACCTCCCCACGCCAGGGCAGTCAAATGACTGGGTCTACCGCATGTACGTGAGTGGCGAAGGTTCCAACGATCAGCTGTGGACGAGCACTCTGCTGCACCAAGGCAGCCAGATCCCGCCAAACTCCACACCGATTGATACGCCGATGGGGCCGTTTCGCACCGGTGGGCAGAACAGCGTCGGCTGGGCGCGTGCGGGCTGGTTTCCGGCGAGCTGGCGTGAACCGGCATCCACCGCGCCCCCACACCCGTAGAGCGTCGCGGTCGGGCAGATCCCGGGTTTCCGGTTGATCCGCCGCTCGGGCCTTTGAGCGACGAAAACACTTCGATCACTTGCGATAACTCGTCCTGAGCCCGAGCTCAATGAGGTCTAGGATCCAGCCAGGGGCGCCTGCTGCGCGCCAGTCTCAGTTGGCCAGCGTGCTAGGCATCGAGGCTTCGACCACGAAAGGCCAAACAGTGAGCGACAAGCCGAATGTACTGATCATCTGGGGCGACGACATCGGGCAGAGCAACCTCAGTTGCTATAGCAACGGGCTGATGGGCTACCGGACCCCCAACATCGACCGCGTCGCCGCCGAAGGGGTGTTGTTCACCGACTATTACGCGGAGCAGAGTTGCACCGCCGGTCGTGCGGCGTTCATCACCGGCCAGAACCCGTACCGCACCGGCCTGACCAAGGTGGGTCTGCCGGGGGCTCCGCTGGGCCTGCAGGCGCAGGACCCGACGATCGCTACGGCACTCAAGGCGCAGGGCTACGCCACCGGCCAGTTCGGCAAGAACCACCTGGGCGACCGTGACGAACACCTGCCCACGATGCACGGCTTCGACGAGTTCTTCGGCAACCTCTATCACCTCAACGCCGAGGAGGAACCCGAACTGCCGGACTACCCAAAGGATCCGGAGTTCCGCAAGAAGTTCGGGCCGCGCGGCGTGCTGCACACCTGGGCCAACGGCGACGGCACCCAGCGCATCGAGGACACCGGCCCGCTCACCAAGAAGCGGATGGAAACCTGCGACAGCGAATTCCGCGACGCCGCAGTGGACTTCATCAAACGCCAATACCAGGCCGAAACGCCGTTTTTCGTGTGGTTCAACACCACGCACATGCATTTCCGTACCCACACCGAGCCCGAAAGCGTGGGCCGTGCGGGACGGTGGCAGTCGCGCTACCACGACACGATGCTGGATCACGACGACACAGTCGGCAGCATGCTGGATCTGCTGGACGAGCTGGGTATCGCCGAGAACACGATCGTCATGTACTCCACCGACAACGGTCCCCACATGAACAGCTGGCCGGACGCCGGCATGACCCCGTTTCGCAACGAGAAGAACTCCAATTGGGAAGGCGCGTACCGTGTTCCGGCGATGGTGCGCTGGCCGGGGCACATCCCGGCCGGGTCGGTGTTGAACGGAATTATCAGCCACGCCGACTGGTTCGTCACGCTCCTGTCGGTGGCGGGTGCGCCCGACATCGCCGAGCGGTTGCGCGCGGGCACTGATCTGAACGGCGCGACCTACAAGGTGCACCTCGACGGGCACGACCAGTTGGCGTACATCACCGGCCAGACCGACGAGAGTCCGCGCAAGCACTTCTTCTATGTCTCCGACGACGGCGACCTCACCGCGATGCGGTTCGACAATTGGAAGTTCGTCTTTCTCGAGCAGCGCTGCACGGGAACCCTGGCGATCTGGGCGGAGCCCTATGTTGAGCTGCGCGTGCCCAAGCTGTTCAACCTGCGAACGGATCCTTATGAGCGGGCCGACATCACGTCGAACACCTATTACGACTGGATGTTGGACCACATCTTCCTTTTCGTTCCGGCGCAGGCTTACGTCGCGAAGATGCTGGAGACGTTGGTCGAGTTCCCGCAGCGGCAGAAATCTGCGAGCTTCAGCATGGACCAAGTGATGGCCAAGTTGCAGGACGCGACCACCCGCAGCAGCTGACTCCGATGGAGCGCACCGACCCACTCCCGTCCTGGCGTCCCGGCGGCGCGCGGGACGCGCTGGTGGCGTTCTTGGCGGCGGCCGAGGATGTGCCGATCGCAGATCGGGTCGCCTATTTCGACAACGACGGCACGTTGTGGTGTGAGCGGCCGAGTTATGTGCAGCTCGACTTCTTCCTCGACGCGCTGCGCAGACGCGTGGCCGAGGATCCGGCGATGGGCGAGCGTGCCGAGTTTGCCGCCGTGCTGGGCGGGGATCGGGCGGCGGTCGCCGGAATCGGGCTGGACCGCATCGCGCTGGCACTTGCCGGCCTGTTCGAGGGCCTGACGCCGCAGGAGTTCAGCTCCGCGGCAAGGGAATTCGTGGGGAGGGCGGCGCATCCGACGTTGGGGCGGCCGACGCGCTCGTTGACCTATCAGCCGATGACAGAACTCATCGCCGAGCTGCGTCGCCGCGACTTCACAGTCGGGATCGTCACCGGCGGCGGCACCGAGTTCGTCCGGGCGGTCAGCGACGACCTGTACGGTGTGCCCGCCGAATTGGTGGTGGGCACGCTGATCGGGTACGACGTCAGCCGTGACGGCCAGGGCCCGCCGGTGGTACGCCGCACCAGCAACCTGCTCGGCGTCGCCAACGAAGGAAGCGCCAAGATCGCCAATATCCAGACCCAGCTGGGTCGCCGGCCGATTCTGGCCGCCGGCAACTCCGGAGGTGACCGGGAGATGCTGGAATGGGCTCACTCCTCCAGGGCCAGCGGCACTCCCAGCCTTGCGCTGCTGATCGACCACGACGATGCCGAGCGCGAATTTCAATACACCAGTAAGGCAGAGACTTTCGCCGAGACCGAGCCGATCACCGAGGTCGGGGCACGCCTGGGCTGGACAGTGGTGAGCATCGCCCGAGACTGGGACGTTGTTTTTTCGCCGGTCTCATGATGGGGGAGTGCAGCTGCGGCCGTTGGTGGCCAAGCCGAATTCGGCTTGAACGCCGGTCCCGCCTGGTCCGCCGTCGCCGCACAGCTGACCACTCGCGGCACCGTCGCACTTCGCCGACTTCACCTCACTGGTGTGCCGAAACGCACCACCTTGATGACCCCCGCCGCGGTCGCGATCAGCGTCTCGCTACATTCAGGACCGATCGCCCTCACAGGGGCCGAAGTACGTCGCAGGAGGAATCTCATGAACGCGCAGGTCGAGCAGCTGGAATTTCAGGCAGAGGCCCGGCAACTGCTGGATTTGATGGTCCACTCGGTCTACTCCAATAAGGACTCGTTCCTACGGGAACTGATCTCCAACGCCTCCGACGCGCTGGACAAGCTGCGGATCGAGGCGCTTCGCAACAAAGAACTCGATGTCGACACGTCTGATCTGCACATCGAGCTCGAGACCGACAAAGAGGCCAGAACTCTCACCATCCGCGATAACGGCATCGGCATGACGCGCGCCGAGGTGGTGGATCTGATCGGCACGCTGGCCAAGTCCGGCACTGCCGAGCTCCGTCAACAACTAAAGGAGGCTAAGAACCTAGAGAACGCAGCGGCGTCCGAAGAACTGATCGGCCAGTTCGGCATCGGCTTCTATTCGTCGTTCATGGTGGCCGACAAGGTCGAACTGCTGACCCGCAAGGCCGGCGAGAGTGAAGCCACCAGGTGGGAATCCAGCGGCGAGGGCACCTACACCATCGAAGCCGTCGAGGGTGCCCCGCAGGGCACGTCCGTCACCCTGCATCTCAAGCCCGAGGACGCCGAGGACGAACTGCACGACTACACCTCGGAGTGGAAGCTCAAGAGCCTGGTCAAGCAATATTCCGACTTCATCGCCTGGCCGATCCGGATGGAGATCGAGCGACGGATTCAGGTCCCCTTGGAAGGCTCCGAGGAAGGCTCCGAGGAGACCCGCGAAGAGGTCACCATCGATAACGAGACCCTCAACTCGATGAAGGCCCTGTGGGCCAGGCCCAAAGACGAGGTCTCCGAGGAGGAGTACAAGGAGTTCTACAAGCACATCGCGCACGCCTGGGATGACCCGCTCGAGGTCATTGCGATGAAGGCGGAGGGCACCTTCGAGTACCAGGCGTTGCTGTTCCTCCCGTCGCAAGCACCCTTCGACCTGTTCAACCAGGACGCCAAGATCGGCGTGCAGCTGTATGTCAAGCGCGTCTTCATCATGGCCGACTGCGAAGAGCTGATGCCGGTGTATCTGCGCTTCGTCAAGGGTGTCGTCGACGCACAGGACCTGTCGCTCAACGTTTCCCGCGAGATCCTGCAGAAGGATAGGCAGATCAACGCGATCCGTCGCCGGCTGACCAAGAAGGTGCTGTCCACCATCAAGGAGATCCAGTCGCAGCGGCCCGATGACTACCGCACCTTCTGGACCCAGTTCGGCAAGGTCCTCAAGGAGGGCCTGATGTCGGACTTCGACAACCAAGAGGCCCTGCTGTCCATTTGTTCGTTTGCCTCGACGCACAGCGAGGAGGAACCGACCACGCTGGCCGAGTACGTCGAGCGGATGAAGGAAGGCCAGACGCAGATCTACTACGCCACCGGCGCGTCGCGCCAGCTACTGGAGAAGTCGCCGCACCTGGAGGCGTTCAAGGCCAAGGGTTACGAGGTGTTGCTGCTCACCGACCCGGTCGACGAGGTCTGGGTGGGCGTGGTCAACGAGTTCGACGGCAAGCAGTTGCAGTCGGTGGCCAAGGGCGAGGTGGATCTGGACTCCGACGAGGAAACGTCGGCCGCCGAGCGCGAAGAGCAGCAGAAAGACTTCGCCGACCTGTTGACCTGGCTCAAGGAGACGTTGAGCGAACACGTCAAGGAAGTGCGCTTGTCCACCCGTCTGACCGACTCGCCGGCCTGCCTGATCACTGACGCCTTCGGCATGACGCCGGCCCTGGCACGCCTGTACCAGGCGTCCGGGCAGGATGTCCCGATCGGCAAGCGCACCCTGGAACTCAATCCGAACCATCCGCTGGTCACCGGACTCCGCCAAGCTCACGCGGACCGTCCGGACGACACTTCGGTCGCCGAAACCGCTGAATTGCTCTATGGCACAGCGCTTCTCGCTGAGGGCGGGGCATTGGAGGACCCGGCGCGATTTGCCGAGTTGTTGGCGGACCGGTTGACGCGGACCGTGTAGGGCCGCGGTGCGCGCTCGTCGAAACTGAATCTGCGCACACACCCGGCGCTTCGCATGTGTGGTGTCAGGTGGGAGTCGCGGTGTCAGGGGAAATGGCTGGTCAGTGCGATTGAAAGTCGGCCAGAACGGATATCCGCATCTAATGACTGTGTTTCGGGCCATCGATCCGCACGGTGTGATCGTCGCGACCAGGGATTTTGACAATGCCGAGGACGCGCACCGGTGGTTTGCTGAGACGGTTGCCGGCCGTTGCCAGCTGGGCTGGCGCATGGAAGTGTGCGACGACGGACAGTTTGCGGGCTTCGACGACACCGGAGGCTTCACCGCCCCGTTGAGCCGCCGACGTGTTTCCAGCTGACCTACCGGCCGAGTTTCTCGCGAACCAGGTCGGTGAGGAAGCGTCCCGTCGACGCCGGCTTGAACGCGCGTGCCGCTGCGGTGAGCGCGTCGCGCGATTCGGCGGTCAGTTCGACCTCTGCGGCCGCCACGTTGAACTCCAGCTGCTCGACACTGGACGCGCCGGGGATGGCGACCACGCCCGGCAAACTGATCAACCAGGCCAGCGCGACCTGCGCAGGCTTGGCGCCGACTTCGGCCGCGACATCGCGCAGCGTCTGCAGCAGCGGCTCGATCCGGCGAAGGTTCTCGGTGCCGAACAGCGGATTGACCGCGCGAACGCCACCCGGACGGTTGTCGATGCCGTACTTGCCGCCCAGCAGTCCCTGCGCCAGCGGGCTGTAAGCGATCACGATGCGGTTCTCGCGCTCAGCGAAGGGAACCATGTGGTCCAGAGCGCGCGGGTGAGCAAGCGAGAAATGCACCTGATTGCTGACCACCGGACGCCCCAGCGCGGCATCGGCCTGCTGCCACCGCGCAAGTGAGTAGTTCGATACGCCGGCGGCGCCGATCTTGCCTTCATCGAGCAGCTCACGCATGCCCGGCATGATCACCGAGTCCGGGACGAACGGATTCGACTGATGGATTTGATACAGCGGAATGCGGTCCAGCTGGAGCCGCCGCGCGCTCGCGCGTTCGCGCTGCCTGATCACCGGCGGAAACGGCGCGACCGGGAAGATCTTGCTGGCCACCGCCACCTCGGCGCGTTCATCGCCCAGCGCCTCGCCCAGGATCCGTTCGCTCTTGCCCAGTCCATAGACCTCGGCGGTGTCGAACAAGGTGACGCCGAGGGCGCGGGCGCGCTGCACGATGTCCCGTGCGCCACCGGATGCGTAGGTGTCCCCGTAACCCCACTCGCGCGACCCGAACTGCCAGGTGCCCAGCCCGATACGGCTGACCTGCCCGACTCCCTCGACCTGAATGTATTTCATAGGTCCACCGTATACGGGTCGTCGCACGCGACCGGGCCGGTGCCACACGTGATAGAACTTCGTGGGTCCGCCTGACGAAGGGGAACACCTGTGAGCCGAATATTCGGCAGTGTCAACCAGCTTGGTTACGTGGTGCGTGACATCCAGGCCGCCATGGACCGCTGGATTCAGCACGGTGTAGGGCCGTGGTTCTACATGGAGAGCGTCGTTCCAGCGCATTTCCGTTACCGCGGAACGGATTCCGGCTTGAGAATGAGTGTGGCCCTGGCCAACTCGGGGGACCTGCAGCTGGAACTGATCCAGCAACGCAATGACGCGCCGTCGATGTACAAAGACTTCCTCGACTCCGGCCGCGAGGGCGCCCAACACGTCGCGTACTGGACTAGCGACTACCAAGCCCTCTACGACCGTGCCGTGACGGCCGGCTACACGGTAGGCCAGGAAGGCGACATCGGCGGTCGGTTCGCGTATCTGGACACCGAGCACGAGCAGGGCACCGTCATCGAGATCAGCGACATCAGTGGCCCCAAGGGTCATCTGTTCGCCTACATTCGCGAGGTGGCCGCCGAATGGGATGGCGCAGAACCGATCCGGGTGCTCGGATGAAAGTTCATCATCTCAACTGCGGCACCATGAACACCCCGGGTGCCCGGATGGTGTGCCACGTCCTGGTGGTCGAGACGGACGACGGACTTGCGTTGGTGGATACCGGGTTCGGCTCGCAAGACTGCCTGGACCCCCGCCGTGTCGGGCCGTTCCGCCACGTGATACGGCCGGTGTTTCATCAGCACGAAACGGCGGCGCATCAGATCGTACAGCTGGGCTACCGGCGGTCCGACGTCCGTCATATTGTGCTGACTCACTTCGACTTTGACCATATCGGTGGAATCGCCGATTTTCCCGACGCGCATGTGCACGTGACGGCGGCCGAGGCGCGCGGCGCTGTTCAAGATCCATCGCTGCGTGAGCGACTTCGGTACCGCAGCGTGCAGTGGGCGCACGGGCCGAAGCTGGTCGAGCATGATGCCGGTGGTGAGTCTTGGCGCGGATTCGCGTCAGCCAAACCCCTCGACGCCATCGCAGACGGGGTGGTCCTGGTGCCGATGCCCGGGCACACCCGAGGGCACGCAGCGGTGGCCGTCGACGCCGGAGAGCGGTGGATCCTGCATTGCGGGGACGCCTTTTACCATTCCGGCGCCCTAGACGGATCCGGTGTGCCGTTGATGCTGCGAAGCTACGAAGGAATGTTCGCGTTCAGCCGCAAGCAACTGCGCGATAACCAGGCGCGGCTCGCTGAACTCTACGCACGCCGCGAACCCGATTTGGCCATCGTCTGTGCACACGACCCAGGCCTGTTCGAGCAAGCCCGACGAAACCTCTGAGTCAGCTGCTCGGCGGGGGTGGGGGTTTCAAACGCGGCCCCACCTGGGACCCCGCGGCACCATCAGCGGGGCAAGCCCAGCGGGCAACGCCATGCTCCATAAGCGGAAACCCCGTTCTCATCGGTTTTCGGGCGTGTGTCATGCTCGGCAGCGGAGGTTGACATGGCGAGAACAGTGGTGATCGGTGCCTCAAGCGGGTTGGGGCGCTGTATCGGTGTCGGTTTGGCACAGCGCGGCGACCAGGTGGCGCTGCTGGCTCGGCGCCGCGAGCGGATCGAGGCAGCCGCTCGGGAAGCGGGACCGGGCGCGTACGCCGTCGAGTGCGACGTGACGGACCAGGCGTCGGTCCGGTCCGGCATCGATGCCGCGGCCGAGGCGCTCGGCGGCATCGACAACGTCATCTACACACCCGCGATCAGCCCGCTCGTCCGACTGGACGAGACCGACGCGCAGACCTGGCGTCGCGTGTTCGACACCAACGTGATCGGTGCGTCATTGACGACGGCGGCGGCCGTTCCGCATCTGTCGGGGTCCTCGGGCAAAGTGATCTACCTGTCGTCCGACGCAGGCACGTTCGGGCCGCCCTGGCCTGGTTTGGGTGCCTATGGCGTCAGCAAGGCAGCGTTGGAACGGCTGGTGGAGGCGTGGCGAGCCGAGCACCCGAATATCGGCTTCACCAATCTCATCGTCGGTGAGTGCGCGGGCGGCGAGGGCGACGCGCAGACGGGCATGAACGCCGGCTGGGACCGCGAACTGGCCATGCAGGCCTATCCGCTTTGGGTGTCGCGCGGTTGTATGCCGGGCAAGCTGATGCCCGTTGAGGATCTCGTGGAGGTGGTGCACGCGATCTTGCGCACCAACGCGTCGACGTCGATGCCGGTCGTGGTCGCCAGAGGCGCGCCCGCGGCCGCGGGAGCGGTGCTGGGCAACGGCCAGCGGACTTAACTGCCCGGGGCGATGGCGCCGGTCGCCTGCCGCAGTTGCGGTGCGCACGTATTGGTCTGCAAAAGCAGCTGGAACCAGACCAGCGTGCAGTGGAACGCCGATGCCTTAGGGTGGCGGCGTCGCGGCCCGCGTCGACCACGCTGACGACAACGCCGTGGCAGCGCTTTTCAAGCGCGTGCAGTCCGACGAGGGGCGACTGGATCCGTTGGCAACTATGCCGCCGTCATCTCCGACGAATTGATCACTCCAAAGCCGCTCTGGGAGAAGCCGCTTGCACTGGTGGACGTACTGGATGTCGGACTGCGGTCGTCCTAAGTGGTGTCGTGTGTTACGCGGCACCGTTGCTGGTCTGCGAGTGGCCGAGGCTTGATCACGTTCACATCTTCTCCGGGCTCGGTGTGCTAGATGCACGGCCCGGCGTACGGGGCGCAGAAGGCCGGGATCGACAAGATGGCCGCGGACATGGCGATGGACTTCCGCGGCACAGGCGTTGCGACGGTGTCTGTCTGGACGGGCATTCTGCTTACTGACAAGCTGCGCGGTGCGTTCGCCGGAAATCCGGACGCGCTGGCCAAGACCGCCGAGCACGCCGAAACACCGCAATTCACCGGCTATTTGATTGATGCTGTCTTCAACGATCCGTCGTTGAGCGAGTTGAGCGGGCAGACGTTCATCGGCGCGGAACTTGCTTAACGCTATGGCATCAGGGACGAGGGCGGACGCCGCCCACCGTCGCACCGCCACCTGGGTGCGCCGCGGGAACCGAGCACCGTCGTCGTCAGGTAGTCCAGGCGTCACACCCGTCACTTGGGTACTGGGACGGCTCGGCATGATGCGGTCTAATCCGTGATAGCGCATGCGATATCGGGTCGCGGTACACGATGCTCTAACCGGTGATCAGTCCCCACAACCCGCCGGCACTTGCATATAGCGCCGAGTCGGTGACCCGCTCGTCCCAGTAGCGCACTGGACCAGACTCCGGTGTCCGGGGCCGCGGGCCAGAAGGAGGTCACCGATGTCGGTACCCCTCCCACGGGTCCTTGCGATCCGTTTACCGGCATCGGACAGATTGATTCTCGCAATACATTCCGACACCGCCCCAGGTGGATGATGGACCGCCTTCATCCGTCGGATTCACTGACAGCGCTGGAGTCTCCGTCAGTATCTGATCGATGATCGCAGGCCCTGAAGGCGTAGAATCTGGGTCCGCGTGGGCTACGCCGGTGCCGCCCACGAAAGCCACTACACCGATCGCTCCGGCCAGCAGTCGGCAAGCGCGGGTGTGAAGTTTCATCGTCACATTTTCCGTCCTTTGCCCCGGCTCGCTATTGTCCGCCAGCAACAATTCTAGCGGTTTGGAAGCGAAGCGAGTGCAGGATTCCTGGCGGACGCCGACCAGCGCCAATGGTTCCCCAGCATTCTGCACCCCGATCGCATAACAGTTACGAACCCACAACGACTTTAGCGGGGCGGTCAGCAAATTTCGCAGCTTGAATCGGGCCGTGCGTACGGTGTCGCCATGAGGCCCAAAGCCGTGGGGGTGCGGCGCGCTGCGTTTCTGGCCGCCTACTTCGTCATGCTAGGGACCGTCGCGCCGTCAACGGCGGCTGATCCCGGCCCTGACGTAGCCGCTGCTGCTGCGGAGCCGTCGGACGGGCGGGTGCCCTCTGCCGATCCGGTAACCTACAGCACTGACGACGGCTGGACCCTCGCCCTCGGGGCGAAGGACGAGTCGCAAGTTCCCATAGCGGCATTGACCACCGCGGTCACGTCTCGCGAATACATCTCGCGCGGAACATTCGGCGCTTTGCTGAAAGGACCGGAGCAGCCTCGCGGCGTCCTTGAGGTGGGTTACGAGATCGGCTGCGGAATCGATATGAGCACGTCCAACGGCGTCACGATGGCGGGTAGCGCGGGCGTCAACCCGGGCCTCGGCTTCCCGTTGGCCGGTGGTTTTATCCCGTTGGTTACTGTGCCGTTGAACGGCGTGATCACCGTGGGGCTCAAGCCCGGCCTCATAATCGTGGTGCCGGTGGACAAGAAAGAGTTCAAGGGTCCAAATCCTCGGATCACAATCACGGGCTTTCACATTAAAATTGACGGATGCGTGGGCCAGTCGTTCATCCGCTCCTACGCGACTCTGACTCAAGTGTCCGACCAATCCGACGTGGTGCTGTCCTACGTCGGCGTCACCAAAGCTGTTTGATTGAGCCGCCCCGGGTTTCGTGCACATGAAAGTACCCCGGGTTTGACGGTGTCGCCGTACTTGGTTTCAGGCCACGGGCTGGGGGACTGATGTAGCAGTTCGAACTCTATCGGAGTGCGCATGCCGAGGGCGGAGTGACGCCGTTGGCGGGTGTGGAAGATCTCCACGTATTCGGAGATGGCGTTGGCCAACTCGATGCGCGTCCTCCACCGCTTGCGGTTGAGCAGTTCGGTTGTATTCTGCCCCAGAAGGATTCGATCATCGCGTTATCTGCCCCGGAATTGACGCGGGCTGTTCGATCTGCCCACCGTCGAACGACAACGAGCGTGCGAAGACAAGCGATTTCGATTTACCCGGGCTGATTCCGCGGGTGGATGAAAATGCCCTCGGCGGACACCAGCACACCGGCGGCGCCGCTGATCTGGCCGACCGCGAAAGTCTTGACACCCTCCACCCTGTCCACCCACGCGTCGGCCCGCAGCGGTTGCAACAACGGGGTTCGCTGGTGATAACGCAGCGTCAGCGTCCCGGTGTACGCGGGCCGGCCGGGTTGGTGCGCGGTGGCTCCCAGCACATGGTCGAGAACCATGGCCGAGATACCACCGTGCACATGGCCGGGGGGACCTTCGAACGCCGCGCCGAGGATGAATTCCGTCCACACCGATCCGTCGCTTCTCGTGGTGGATCACCAGCGGGGGAGCCGACGGGTTGCGAACGCCGATAACGACATTGCCCGAAGCCGGGCCCTGCCCGTCGTCGATCGCGCGTTCGCCGAACGATCCGGGCATCAGCTCGGCGCTGAGTTCGCTTGTGACGCTGTCGATCTTGGCGGTTGCCGCGGCGAATGACGTCGTGTGCCCACCTCGGTACGGATCGTCGCGTCGATCAACCGCCGCACCGATGCCGCCAGCGACTCGTATATCGGCGAGCGAATCAGTCATCGAGACAAACGAATCCACCATGTCCGTCACGATAGAGCAGGCCCGAGCGGCCGTACCTGGTAAGCCCACGCACTCGGGTCCGTCTGGCGGCGCGGTGTCCCAACCAGCGGTCCGTGATCGAGCAATTCGGTGACACGAGTTGTTAATCTGGCGCAATGGCCCCCGGGGTGGACGAGACCAGCGAGAAGGTGAAGTCGGCACTTGCCGCCACCAGTTGGGCACTGCTGGGCATGATGTCCTACGAAGAGGAAGTCTCCGGCTACGACCTCAAGAAATGGATCGACTGGAGCGTCGACCTCTACTACTGGAGCCCGTCGTACAGCCAGATCTATACCGAGCTGAAGAAGCTGGAGGGCCTGGGTCTGGTGACCTCGCGCGTCGAGCGCGACGAGGGCACTCGAAGCCGCCGGCTCTACAAGATCACCGCGGCGGGCATGGCCGCTGTCGCCGATTGGACCAATAACGCACCGCTGGACCCGCCGGTGCTCAAGCACAGTGTGCTGCTGCGGGTGACGTTCGGCCATCTCAGCAACCCCACCCGGCTCAAGGAACTGCTGCAGCGAGCACGTGGCGTACGCCGAAGCCCGGCATCGCAAAGCGGTCGAGGACGCCGAGGGGGCCGAGGCCGAACCCGCTTGGGCGTACTCGGTGATCGCGCTGCGCTGGGCGGCCAAGTACTACGCCGCCGAGCGCGAGTTCGCCCTGGAACTGATGAAGGACATCGACGAGGCCGACGCCGATCATCCAGAAGGCCGCCAAGAGGGCTCCGGGAAGCCGCGCCCCACGCCCGGCTATTGGCGCGAAATCGAGAAGCAGGTCGAGGCCAAGCGCGTGGCCGATTAGCCGGTGCCGCGTCGCGGGCCGCGATGTAGCCGTATACCAGTCCCTGCGCGATCGTGGCGCCCGCGCCCGGGTACGTCGTACCGAACGCATTGGCGGCGGTATTGCCGATCGCGTACAGCCCGTCGATCGCGCTGCCGTCCTCGCGCAGCACCCGCGCGCGTTCGTCGGCTTTGAGCCCGCCGCAGGTGCCCAGATCGGACAGCACCATTTTCACGGCGTAGAACGGGCCTTTGACCAACGGGCGCAGGTTGGGGTTCGGGCGTGATCGTCGGGTCGCCGTAGTAGCGGTCGTAGGCGCTGCGACCCCGGCCGAAGTCGGGATCTTCACCGGCAGAAGCATTTTCGTTGAAGCGAGCCATCGTCTGAAGGAACTCCGAGACGGGAACGCCGATTTGCGCGCCCAGCTCGGCAAGGCTGTCGGCGCGTACCGCAATACCCTGCGTCGTACCACGCCTGCGGAATCTTCATCCGCGGAAACAGTTCGGCGGCAAAGACATAACTGTTGCGATACTGCTGATCGAAGATGATCCACATCGTTTCGACGGGGGTGCCCGACCGCTTCGAGTTCGAGCAACCGCTGACCGAACGACATGTAGTCGGCCGACTCGTTGGCGAATCGGCGACCGTTCTGGTCCACGATCAGGCAGCCGGGAAGTGACCGTTCGGCCAGCATCACCGCGGGCGCCTTGCCGGGCAGCGGCGCGACGGCCGGGAACCACCACGCCTGGTCCATCAAATCGATGTCGGCGCCCAGTTCCTGCGCCACCCGGATCCCGTCGCCGGTATTGGTCTCGGCACCCAGGCTCAGGTTGGCGCCCAGCGACTCGGACTGGAATTTCCACCGCATATCCATGCTGTGGTCGAAACCGCCGGTGGCCAGCACGACGCCGCGCCGGGCGGTGATCGTCACCTCTCGGCCGTCGTGCTCCACGACCGCGCCGCTCACGCGGTCACCATCGCCGTGCAGGCGCAGCAGCGTGGTATCGGTCCACACCGGGATGCCGGCGCGCAGCACGCCGGCGAACAGGCCGGCCGTCAGGCCCTGGCCGCCCGCGGCGTAGCGCCGGCCCAGCAGACAGGCCGCCCACACCCTGGGCGAGTCGCTTGGCGACCGTCGGGATTCCCTTGCGCGGCACGCGGGCCACCAGGTTCATCCAGCGGTAGTCGGCGCCCGTCGTCGGTATCGGGACGCTGGCCTCCATGACGCCGGGCCGCAGCCGGGTGCGGTATTCGCCGAGAATCGAGGTATTGAACGGGCGGCACTCGCAGGTGCGGCCCGCCGCGCTGCCGCCGGGCTCCTCCGGGTGGTAGTCGGAGTATTCGCGGGCCCAGAACAACCGCAGCGGAGTCGTTCGTCGCAGCATCTCGACCGTCGCGGACACATGTGCCAGGAACGCGGCCGAACGCTGCCGCGGCGCCGAACCCGCGACCACCGAGTCCAGGTAGGTGGCGGCGCGTTCGGCGGTGTCGTTGGCACCGGCCTCCCGCAGCACCGGGCCGGCGGGCAGCCACAGCGCGCCGCCGGAGCGGGCAGTCGAGCCGCCCACGTACGACGACTTCTCCACGATCAGCACCGACAGGCCGAGTTCATGGGCGGCCAGGGCCGCGGCCATGCCGGTGCCGGACCCGACCACCAGCAGATCGACGGTCGGTGTCGGCCACGGGAAGTCCAGCGGGAATCGTCGTGCTGTGCGTGGTCACGTCTGGAAACGGTAGGTCGCTGGGGTGCGGCGCAGGAAGAGTCGTCCTGATCAGTGGAACAAGCGGCCCGCACAGCCCGGCCCGCAGGGGTTGAATCATGCTTATGAGGTCGCAGTCCGACACCGATGAAGTTCGGCTCATCGAAGCGCAGGCGGCGCCGACGCGGTTCGCCCGCGGCTGGCACTGCCTGGGCTTGATCAGGGATTTCGGTGACGGCAAGCCGCACGCGGTCAACGCCTTCGGGCAGAAGCTCGTGGTCTTCCGCAGCGCCGACGGCGAAGATCAACGTGCTCGACGGCTACTGCCGGCACATGGGCGGTGACCTTTCGCAGGGCGAGGTCAAGGGCGACGAGATCGCGTGCCCGTTCCACGACTGGCGCTGGGGCGGCGACGGGCGATGCAAGCTGGTGCCCTACGCCAAACGCACGCCGCGGCTGGCCCGCACGGCGACCTGGACCACGCTGGAGCAGGACGGCATGTTGTTCGTCTGGAACGACCCCGAGCGCAATCCACCCCCACCGGAGGTGACGATCCCGCGCATCGAGGGCGCCACCAGCGACGAGTGGACCGACTGGCACTGGTACACCACAGTGGTCAACACCAACTGCCGCGAAATCATCGACAACGTCGTGGACATGGCGCACTTCTTCTACATTCACGGCTCGCTGCCCACCCATTTCAAGAACATCTTCGAAGGGCACGTCGCGACGCAGTACATGAACAGTGCGGGCCGTCCCGACCTGGGCGGCACCGAAGGTGCACGGATGCTGGGGACCACCTCGGTGGCGTCCTACTACGGCCCGTCCTTCATGATCGACGACCTGACCTACCACTACGAGGCGGCCGACCACCACACCGTGCTGATCAATTGCCACTATCCGATCGACGCGAATTCCTTTGTGCTGCAATACGGCATCATCGTCAAGAAATCGGACGCGCTGCCCGACGACCTGGCCATGCAGACCGCGATCAGTCTCGGCGACTTCGTCAAGATGGGTTTCGAGCAGGACGTGCAGATCTGGCGAAACAAGGCGCGCATCGACAATCCGCTGCTGGTCGAGGAGGACGGCCCGGTCTACCAGCTGCGCCGCTGGTACCAGCAGTTCTACGTCGACGCCGCCGACGTGCAACCGGACATGGTGGACCGCTTCGAGTTCGAGCTGGACACCACCCGGCCTTACGAGGCGTGGATGAAAGAGGTCGAGGCGAACATGGCGGCCAGGGTGGGCTCGGTGTGATGACGTCGGTCGCGTCAGGACGGACAACCGTCTCGACGACATGCCCATGGTGCCCGTGGCGTGCCGCAGCTGCGGCGCACGGGTGTTGGCCCGCAAGAGCAGCTGGAACCAGACCAGCGTGCAGTGGAACGCCGACGCGACGGCCCGGTGCGCCGAACGGCGCGAGGCCGACCGCATCGCCGATCGCACGGACCACCGGGGCCTGTTCCTGGCGTGTTCGGCGTTGCGGGATTCGATCGAGGCCGCCGTCCGGTTGGGAGAACTCGCCGTCGTCGACGCGCAGATAGAGTCTTCGCTGATGCATATTGCGGTGACGGGCGGCACGGGGTACGTCGGCGCCCATATCGTCAGCGGACTACTGGCCGCCGAACACAGCGTGACCCTGCTGGTCGAGCCACACTGGTCCAACGACGTTCTGCTGCACAAACTCACATCGGTCGGGTCGGTGAGAGTGGTGCGGGGCGATCTGCGGTCCCCGGAGGGTCGTCGACGGATTGCTGGACGGCTGCGACGCGGTGCTGCACGGCGCCGGAGTGGTGGGCACCGACGATCGTCGTGAGCAGTTGATGTGGGACATCAACGCGTACGCAAGTGAACGGATCATGCTCCGCGGCGTTGCGCTCGGCCTCGACCCGATCGTGCTGGTGTCCAGCTACAGCGCGCTGTTTCCGCCACCTGGACCGATTATCGGACCGGATTCACCGACCGCGCAAGGTAAATCGGCGTACGCGAGGACGAAGTCCTACGCCGACCGGGTGGCCCGCACGCTGCAGCAAGACGGCGCGCCGGTGGTCGTAACGTATCCCTCCAGCGTGGTCGGTCCCGCGCTGTACACCGCGCCGGGTATCACCGAGCAGGGCTGGGGGACCATGGTGCGGTTCGGGGTGGCTCCCAGGCTGGCGCACGCCGGCATGATGATGATCGACGTCCGCGATGTGGCCGACGTGCACGAGCGCCTGATGCGGCCGGGTCGGGGGCCGAAGCGCTATCTGTGTGGCGGACAGATGTTGACGTTCGACGAGATGATCGACGCTATCGAGCGGGGATCGGGACGGCACATACGTCGGATACCGTTGAGCGCAGCATGTTTCGCCTCGTCGGCCGCATGTCCGATCTTGCGGCGTCGGTCGTGCCGCTCGGCAGCGGATTCAGTTACGAAGCCGCGCAACTGATCACCGCCGCGATACCGACCGACGACGCTGAAACGCTGCGCGAGCTGAACCTCACGTGGCGGTCCGCCAGCGAGGCGATCATCGCCACGTTCGCGCAACCAGAGCAGCTAGTCTGACCAGATGAACGGTCGAGTCGCGGTGGTGACCGGGGCGAGCCGCGGGGCCGGACGCGGCATCGCGGCCGCACTGGCCGCCAAGGGCTGGCGGGTCTACGCGACCGGCCGCACCATCACCGAAGCCCCACCCGGAGGCGTCGCGGTCCGCGTCGACCACGCGGACGACGACGCCGTGGCCGCGCTGTTCGAGCGAGTGCGTCGGATGAGCGGCCGGCTGGATCTGCTGGTCAACAACGCCGCGGCGATATCCGATGAATTGGTCAGTCCAAAGCCGTTCTGGGAGAAGCCGCTTGCCCTGGCCGACGTGCTGGATGTCGGACTGCGGTCGTCCTACGTCGCGTCCTGGCATGCCGCGCCGCTGCTGGTCGCGCGGCGAGCGCGGTCTGATCGCCTTCACCTCCTCGCCGGGATCGGTGTGTTACATGCACGGCCCGGCGTACGGGGCGCAGAAAGCGGGGATCGACAAGATGGCCGCCGACATGGCGGTGGACTTCCGGGGCACCGGCGTCGCGACGGTGTCGATCTGGATGGGCATCCTGCTGACCGAGAAGCTGCGCGCAGCTTTCGCGGGGCACCCCGACGCGCACTGGCCAAGACCGCTGAGCATGCCGAAACCCCGAATTCACCGGATATTTGATCGACGCGCTGTATCGCGACCCCAGACCTGGGCGAATTGAGTGGGCAGACACTGATCGGTGCGGAGCTGGCCGAGCGTTACGGCATCACCGACGAGGGCGGCCGCCGCCCGCCCTCGCACCGCAACGCATGGGCGCACCGCGGGTACCGAGCACCGGGTGGTGCGGTAGCTCAGGCGTGCGCGCCGCCGTCGATCCGGATCTCGGTGCCGGTGATGAACGCGCCGTCGTCGGAGGCCACCATGGCGATCACCGCGCCACCGCGCTCGGGTCGCCCAGGACGTCGTTCTCTTTGCCATGCAGCAGCGGCGTCTGCTTGGCCCACAACCCCAGGTCGTATCCCTCGGGCATCTTGTCCAGGGTGCTCAGTGCCAGCGCGGTGGCGACCCCGCCGGGCTGAATGTTGACCGCGCGCAGGCCCTGTTTGGCGTATTCGAGAGCCAACGAGTGCGTGAACGACAACACCCCGCCTTTGCTGGCCGCATAGGCCGCCATGTAGGGATGCGCGAAAGACGCTGCGGTGGAGGTGAAGTTGACCACCACGCCGCGGCCGGAATCCAGCAGCGCCGGAAGCGCCTGCCGGGTCATCAGGAAGGTGCCGGTCAGGTTGACCGCCAGGGTGGCGTTCCAGTCGGCCAGCGTGTGCTCGTGGGTGTGCGCGCAGCGCTGGATGGCCGCCGCATTGACCAACACCTCGAGGCCGCCGAACTCGGCCACCGCCGCGTCGACCGCGGCCGCGACGGCGTCCTCCGAGGAGACGTCCAGAACCGCGGTGGTCAGTCGCTTACCGGTGCCGGCGTCGTCGGCGGCTGTCGCGGTCTGCGCCAGGCCGTCCGCGGAGACGTCGTAGCCGACGACGGTGGCGCCCTCGTCGAGCAGCCGGGCGACGGTGGCCTGTCCGATGCCGGAGCCGGCCCCGGTGACGATGACCCGTCGATCAGCGAAACGCTGCATTGCGCAATCCCTTTCGCTTCGTCACGCCAGCTGGAAGGCGCTGATCGGCGCTTCTTCGGGGTAGACGGACGGGCCCGCCCAGGTCGTAGGCGGCGTTGAGCGCACCGATGAACGCCGGGTCGTGCAGCGGTTCGCCGGGCACGTCGAGCTTGATGCCCCTGGCGTTGACGTCGTCGACCATGATGTCGATGGCCCGCTCGATGGTCAGGTCGTCGGAGCCTTCCATGTTCTTCTTCAGCTCGTCGAAGTCGGAGAACACCTCGGCCGACCAGTGCACCAGGAACCGCAGTTGGTCGGTGTGGTGGCGCGCGATCACCTCGTCGCCGTTCTTCAGCAGCCAGTGGTCGCGGTCGTCGGGATCACCGGTGAACACGGTGTCGAAGGCCAAGCCGGCCGGAATCTGTTGGTCCAGCGGCCCGTTCGCCTCGCCGCGGTGCACCATCATCTCGTTCTGCACCACGACGCCGCGGTTGTTGATCGGCGGCAGGACCCGCTTGGGTGCCTTGCAGCGGCCCGTCGGGCCAGTAGGTGAATCCGCTGCCGGCGTCGAGCGAGAACCAGGTGATCACCTGCGCCATCTTGATCAGGTAGTCCTGGAACAGGCCGGACTTGCCCATCACGCTGGTGAGCCAGGTCGGCGCGTTCTCGTGCCGCACACCGCGGAAGCTCGGCGAATCCAGGTGCCCGGGATCGCGATTCGCGCACGGCCCGTTGATGTTGAACAGCATCAGCTGCGGCTTGGCGTACTCGGCGTTCCAGTAGCTCTTGGCCATCTCCAGGAACCGCGCGTTGTAGAAGCAGTCATGCAGTTGCGGGTAGAGCACCGCGCCGTAGTTGGCGAGGTAGCCGCGGAAGGTCGGGGTGAGGAACAGGTCCAGCGACGGGGTGAAACCCTCGGGGAAGACGCCGCTCATGGTCGCGATCAGTTCGTCGGCCGACGCGAAGTGCTGGGCGATGATCAGCTTCCACGGGCCCTCGGTGCGCACCACGTCGAGCAGCCGCTCGCGTTGGTCGTCGGTGTAGACGTTGTCGATCTCGCGCGGCGGTGCGGCCGGCCGCAACACGTCGGAAAGCTCCATCCGCCGCTCGTCGGTGAGCATCAGCTGTCTCCTTCTGCAGTTCTGGATTGATGTGATTGTGCGCAGCGTCACCGCGGTGCGGTGCGGCGGTGTCCGGTGATCGGGACGTCAAAACCGCAGCGGATGGGCGAACTTCGCCCGCAGCAGCGCCCCGATCTCGGCGATGGCCAGCCGGCCCCGCGCGGTCGCGTCGGAACGCATCAGAAAGCCGTGGTACATGCCCGGATAACGGGTGCATGGTGGTCTGCACGCCGGCGTCGCGCAGCCGGTCCGCGTACCGCTCACCCCAGTCCCGGATCGGGTCGCAGCCCGCGGTCACCACGATCGCCGGCGGCAGGCCGGACAGGTCGGAGGCGTAGGCGGGAACGAGGTAGGGGTCGCGGGGCGGCCCGGCGTCGCCGTCGGCGAGGGCGTGCATGTAGTCGATGTCGTCGCGGGCGAGCATCGGCGCATCGGCCAGCGCGGCGATCGACGGAGCGCGCCATGTCGCGATCCAGCCCGGGATACAGCAGCACCTGCGCGCAGATCGCCGGCCCGCCACGGTCGCGCGCGGCCAGCGCAACCGCCGCCGCCAGCGAACCGCCCGCGCTGTCGCCGACCACCGCGAGCCGGTCCGGCGTCGACCCCCAGTTCGTCGGCGTTTCGCGACACCCACTCGGTCGCGGCGTAGGCGTCGTCGAACTGCGCGGGCGGCGGCGACTCCGGGGCCAGCCGGTAGTCGACGGCCACGACGGTGGCCGCCGGCGGCCGAGGCCAGCTCGCGCGCCAGCGGTTCGAACGAGTGGTTGGAGCCCATGACCAGTCCGCCGCCGTGCAGGTACACCAGCACCGGCCGGCTGGAATCGCCTGTGGGACGGTAAATCCGGAGCGGAATGGGTCCGGCCGGGCCCGGGGATGGCGGTGTCGGTGATGCGGCCATCTCGGGCATCGCGTCGGGCAGCGGCGCGGATTCGAGCGCCGGCGCGCACCGCGGCCAAGCCTCGTTGCGCGCATCGGCGGGATGTCGCCGAACGACGCGACCCGCGCGGCGGCGTCGGGATCCAATGCGGGCGGCACCATGTCACTGCTGTGCGGGGTCGAACCGGCGCTTGCGGCTGCAGCATCGGGGGCCGTTGCGAGGCAAGCACATTCGCCCGTTCGGTCATCGCCGCGCCGACGGAGTCCGGCTGGGTGAGCAGGTAGAAGCGGCCCTCGGCGGCCTGCTCGAACACGTCTCGGCGGCCGCCAGCGGATCCATCGCCGTCGGCCTTGATGTCGAGCATGGCCGCGCGCTGCGCCTCGGCGGCCGTGACGTCACTGGCTCGCCGGGGTCGACACCGCCCGCCGACTCGAAGATGTTGGATACCACCGCGCCGGGCAGTACCGCCTGCACGTGGATGTGGTGGTCGTGTCCGGCCGACTGGACCTCCAGATGCAGGCATTCGGTCAACGCGAGCACGGCGTGCTTGCTCATGATGTAGGGCGCCTGCAGCGGAATCGCCACCACCCCGCCGACCGACGACAGGTTCCACACCCACGCCTGCTCGTCGGTGGCCATCATCTTCGGCAGAAACGCCCGCACGCCGTAGAAGACTCCGCTGACGTTGATGTCGACGACGCGCTGCCAGTTGGCCACCGGGGTGTCCCACAGGTAGCCGAACTGTTCGATCCCGGCGTTGTTCACCAGCAGCCGCACCGCGCCGACATCGCGGTAGATCTGTGTCGGCGAGCGTCCTGCACGGCGTCGGGGTCGCGCACGTCGCACACGACGTCGACGCGCCGAGCCGCCGGCCGCGCGGAGTTCGTCGCGCAGCGCGGCGACGGCGTCGGCGTCGATGTCGGCCAGCACCACCGTCATGCCCAACCGGCTGGCGTAACGCGCCAGTCCGGCGCCGATGCCGGCGCCGGCGCCGGTGATGACGGCGACGCCGCCGGAGAATGTGTCGCGGCGCGCTCACGAACCGCGCACGGCGCTGTCGGCGTGAGCTCCGACAGCAGCACCGAGTTGGTGGTGTCGAGGATGACGTCCATCTCGGTGAACTCCAGCCCGTTGGCGCCGCGCCGCACGCCGACATTGGCGACGCCGCTGGATACCGCGAACGGCACGAAGTTGGCGATCTGGTTGACGAAGATGTAGAAGCGGGCGTGGGTGACATCACCGTCGGTGCCGGTGCGGTGCACGTTGGTGGCGTGGTGGCGCAACGGGTACGGGCTCTGCTTGCGATGCTCGGTCAGCCACTCCATGACGGCGTCGCGGCCGTGCAGTTCGGGTGACATCAGCTCCTCGAAAGGGCTGGCGCCGCGAGTCGCTTCGGCTGACGTAATGCACGTCCTCGGCGTAGCTGCGCTGCCAGCTCGTCGTAGTGCGCCTCGTCGTAGTGGTACCAGAAGCCGGCGATGAACTCCTGCAGTTCCGGCAGCGTGATGTCGTTGCTCATGGCAGCGAGTCAACCGCGCTGCTGGCCCCGGTCAACACCAGAGACTGCCCGGTGAGTGGAACACCGTCTTGACCCGGTGATCAGGCTCCACAACCCGCCCGCACTCGCGTGCAGCGCCGCGTCGGTGACGCGCTCGTCCCAGTACCGCGTCGAACCGAACTCCGAACGCCACGCGAGTGCAGCGCCGGGTGAACTCATGCAACCGGTGCTCACGGGTGGTGCCGATCGCGCCGTGGACCTGGTGGGCGTTGCGCACCACCACCGACGTCGGCGTGGCCCGCACACGAACGTGCCACGGCGACAAGGAAATCGAGTTCGGGTGCCGACCAGCCGCTGGTGACGGCGGCGGTCAGTGCGGCCTCGGTCGCGGCCCGGGCAAGCGCAGCCTCGGCCGCGATGTCGGAGACCAGGTTCTGCACCGCTTGGAATTTCGACAACGGGCGGCCGAACTGGACCCGCGAAGTCACATGCTCGATGCAGAGCTGCAGGATCCGGTCCAAAGCGGCGCACACCTGGATCGACCGCACCAGCCCGACTTCAGCCGCAGCTGGGTGACCAGGGATCCCGCGACCGGACCCCCCTGCAGGCTGGCGAGGTCGGCGGCCACCTCGTCGCGGGGTTCACCGATCAGATTGGCGCCGGGCGTGATCGTCGAGCTCCTCGGCCGCGACGTCGGCGACGCGGTATTCGCCATCGGCTCGCCACACGGCCACCACCCGGTCGGCCGCGGCAGCCCAGGGCACATCCGTCGCGACCCCACGCTTGTCCAGCATGCACACGGTCCGGACCGCGGCGTCGGCCGGGCATCCCGCTGGCTTCCAGCAGCCAGCACGCCAATAAATCATGCTCGGCCAACGGAATTCGCACCCCGTGGCTGACGGCGGCGCGTAGCAGTTCGGCGGCTTCATACCAACCGGCCCCGCTGCCGCCGTGTTGCTCCGAACCGGTCAGCGCACCAGGCCGAGTTCGTCGAGTTGTCGCCAGAGATCTGGATCCCGCGCGAGCGGTCTCGGCGGGCGCATGACTCTTGCGGTGGTCGGCAAAGACTGCGTCCATCATGTCGACCAGTGCCGGGTCGACGCCGATCGCCGGGCCCGTCATCGCAGTCCCAATCCGCGGGCGATGACACCACGCAGCACCTCGTTGGTTCCGCCGCGAAGCGTGAAGCCCGGCCGCTGGTCGACCGCGGCGCGCACCAGCTGCGAGAAAACCGAATCGGGTGAGTCCTGCATATCGGCGAACTCGGCGATGTCGCCTTCGGTGGTGGTGCCGAGCACCTTGACCACCGCGGCCGGTACATCGGCGGCCTCGTGTCGTTCCAGCGCGCCGGCCACGGCGGTGGACATGTGGTGCAGGCCGGCGACGCGGGCGACCAAGCGCCCCAGCTCGGCGTCGCGGGGGATGGCGTTGTGACGCCATCCGGTCGGCACAGGCCGCCAGCAGCACGAAGGTAGACAGGAACCGCTCGGGTCCGCTGCGCTCGAAGCTCAGCTCCGACGTCACCTGCTGCCAGCCGTCGCCGATCTCACCGAACACCATGTCGTCGGGTACGAACGCCCGGTCCATGATCACCTCGTTGAAGTGGTGCGCGCCGTTCATCGAGACGATGGGGCGGATCTCGATGCCGGGGCCGCGCAGGTCGACGATGAACTGGCTGAGGCCGGCGTGCCGGTGCTGCGGGTCCACCGGCGCGGTGCGGACCAGCGCGATGAACGCATGCGCCAGGTGCGCCCCGACGTCCAGACTTTGGTGCCGGACAGCGACCAGCCGCCGTCGACGCGCTCGGCGCGGGTGCGCACGCTGGCCAGGTCGGAGCCGGAGTCCGGCTCGCTCATCCCGATGCGCGAAGAAACACTCCCCGCGCACGATCCGCGGCAGGAACTCCGACTTCTGTTCTTCCGTACCGTATTTGAGCAGCGAGGGCACGATCTGCCGGTCGGCGATCCAGTGCGCGGCGACGGGCGCGCCGGCGGCCAGCAGTTCCTCGGTGACGACGAACCGCTCCAGGAACGAGCGCCCGTGCCCGCCGTATTCGATCGGCACCGTCATGCCCAGCCAGCCGCGCGCCGCGAGCGCCGGCGGTGAAGTTCTCGTCCCAGCCGCGAGAGCCAGGCGTCGACCGACGGGGTGAACGAGCCGGCGGCGAGTTGTTCGGCGAGGAAATCACGGACCTCGCTCGCGCAATGACGCCGTCGCCTCGGTCTGTCGATTCTGGCCGGCGGCACCAACCGCGGTTCGGAGGGGGACACCGCCATCAGCGCGTCCTCCACTTCGCGATGCGCTGCTCGTGCTCGGGATCGCGGTGCGCCAGCGGCTGCATGGCGGCGGCCATGCCCAGCGTCGACTCCAGCGAACCGGTGCGTGACTCCTGCAGCAGCCGCTTGGCCATCCGCAGCGCGTGCGCGGGATTCTTGGTGATGCGCTCGGCCAGCGCCCGTGCCTGGGGGAGCAACTCCTCGTGCGGCACCACGCGACTGACCAAGCCCCATTCCAGGGCGGTCGCCGCGTCGACCCGGTCGCCGGTGAAGGTCATCTCGGCGGCGCGCTCGTAGCCGATGGCGCGCTGCAGGAACCAGGTGCCGCCGTCTCCGGGGATGAGGCCGAGTTGCACGAAGCTCTCGGCGAATGATGCGCGCTCGGAAGCGATCCGGATGTCGCACATCATCGCCAGGTCGCAGCCGGCGCCGATGGCCGCCCCGTTGACCGCCGCGATCAGCGGGACCTCGAGCCTGCCCAGCGCCCGCGGTATCCGCTGGATTCCGTCGATGTAGGCGTGCCGCTGGTCGAGCGCGCCCAGGCCGAACATGCCGGCGCTGATCAGCCATTTCCTTGACGTTGCCGCCGGCGGAGAAGATCTTGCCCTCCCCGGTCAGGATCACGACGCAGCGCTGGCGGTGTCGGCGTTGGCGTGCGTCGACGGCGGCTTCGAACGCGGCGATGAAGTCCTTGCCGGTGATCGCGTTTCCGACGTCTGGCAGGTTGATCGTCCAGGCCTGGTTGGCGCCGTTGGTACGCTGACTTGTCAGGGGGCTGTTCATGCCGGCAACTGTAGGGACTTGGTCTGCAGGTACTCCTCGAAGCCCGCGCGGCCGAGCTCGGCTTTGCCGGGGCCGGTGATGGTTCTCGCCAGCTCCGCCCGCCTCGCGATGGTGGAAGTCAACCCAGTTTCCCTTCCGAGCGAGGATCTCGGCTTCCCCGGTGTTCGCGGCCCACGTCGCGGTGCGGTGCACGATGCGCCATCCGTCTGGTCGCCTTTCCCAGCGGTCGACGTACTCACCGTTCGAGTCGAAGACCGGACCGACGAAATCACCCACGCGTTGGTGGCGCGCCTGGACATAGGCGCGGCTGACGGCGGTGTCTCCGTCGATATCGACGACGATGCTGCCGAGAAGGTGTTGGGTTCCACCGCACCGCTCGAGGTGGCGCTCTGAGTAGCGCACGCAGCGATCGAGGCCGCTCTCGAGGCTGCCCGATCCGTAGTCGAAGCGGACATCCGGCGCAAAGACTTCGGCAAGCGCATCGAATTTCTTGCCGTCCGCGATGCGCGCGAACCGGGCAAGCGCGCGGGCGATGTCCCGCTCGTCGAGCAACGTTTGAAGCGTCACAATGGTCGGAAGCCCTTTACCTTGATCGAAATGTTCATGCCGGCAACTGTGGGGACTTGGTTTGCAGGTACTCCTCAAACCCTGCACGGCCGAGCTCGCGGCCAATACCGGACTTTTTGTAGCCGCCGAACGGCGCGGCCGGGTTGTACCTGCCGCCGTTGATGTCGAGTTGACCGGTCTGTACGCCGCGCGCGAACGCGAGGGCCCGGTCCGTGTCAGCCGCCCACACCGCACCCGACAGGCCGTCAGGCAGGATCTGACCGGGACCCACTTCAGGCAGGCTGACGGTCTCGATCTCAAATGGTTTACCGGGCGCGTCGAAGCGCGCGATACCTCCTCTGAACACCGATTGTTTTCCCTTCAGTGACTGGTGAATTCGAGGCTGAAGCGGTCCCGCAGCAGGCGTTTGAGCAGTTTGCCGCTGGGGTTCTTCGGCAGCGAATCGACGAAGAAGACGTGTTTGGGTGTCTTGAACCCGGCCAGGTGCTTGCGGCAGTGGGCGAGGATGTCGTCCTCGGTGAGTCGGACGCCGTCGCGGGGCACGACCGCAGCCACCACGGCTTCCACCCAGACCGGGTGCGCCACGCCGAACACCGCGACCTCTTGGACGCCGCTGTGCCGGTATATGACTTCCTCGACCTCCCGGCTGGCGACGTTCTCGCCGCCGGTCTTGATCATGTCCTTCTTGCGGTCGACGACGTGCAGCAGGCCGTGCTCGTCGTAGTAGCCCAGATCGCCGGAGTGGAACCAGCCGCCCTTGAAAGCCTCGGCGGTGCGTTCCGGGTCGTCCAGGTAGCCCAGCATCAAATGCGGGCTGCGGTGGGCGATTTCGCCGACGACACCGGTGGCCACGGGGTTGTCGTCCTCGTCGAGGATCGCCGTCTCCACGTTCAGCGCAGGGCGCCCGGCCGCACCGGCGTGCGCGTCCTGTTCGTCGGGTCCCAGTGCGGAGGCCAGCGGCGCCATCTCGGTCTGGCCGTAGAAGTTCCACAACCTCAGATTCGGCAGCCGCTCGCCGCATCTCGGCCAGGATCTCGATCGGCATCGCCGAGGCGCCGTAGTAGCCCTTGCGCAGGCTGGACAGGTCCACTTCGTCGAAGACCGGCGAGCGCAGCAGCGAGATCCACACCGTCGGGCGGAGCGAAGTAATTGGTGACGCCGTAGCGCTCGATCGTGCGCAGCACCGCTTCGGGTTCCGGCCGCGGCAGGATGATGCTGGTGGCGCCAAGGTAGATGTCGGTGGCCAGGAAATTGTCCAACTGCGCGCAGTGATACAGCGGCAGCGAGTGGATCTCGACGTCGTCGTGCGACATCGTCACCGGCGACGATGGTGCTGATGTAGTTCCACATCAGGCTGCGGCTGGTGTGCATGGCGCCTTTGGGATGGGATTCGGTTCCGCTGGTGTACATCAGCCGCACCAGCTGGTCGTCGTCGATGTGCGGGTCGCGGGGCCGCGGTGTCGGTAATCAGCCATCGCGCGAAATCGTCCCAGCCGGGCGGCGGCGTGTGCCCGGCCGGGACCAGCGCAGCCTTCGTGGTGACCGTGCCGCCCAGCTGCATCGCCGGCCTCGGCCGTCGGCGTCAAGCTCGGCTTCGACGATGAATCCGCTGACCTTGCTGTGGCCGAGGATGTAGGAGATCTCCTCGGCGGTGAGCATGAAGTTGATCGGGACCAGGACCACCCCGGCGCGCGCCGTGGCGAAGGCCAGTACCGCGTACTGCCAGCAGTTGTGCGACAGCAGCGCGATCCGGTCGCCGGGCTCAAAGCCGTTGTCGTACAATGCGGCCGCGGCCCGGTCGACCAGATGCTCGAACTCGGCGAAGGTCAGGCACGACGTCGCCGTCGATGATCGCGGTCTTGTCGGGCTGCTGTGCGGGCCGACCGGCGGGGAATGTCGCCGAGGCAGTGACTGCGCGCCTGTGCGATCACGCCGTCAGTCCACGGTTCATGGTCGCGCTGCTCTTGCACGTACACCACGGTAGCATGTGCGCGCGCCATCTAGCCGATCGTGTCCCGCTGAGTAGACAAGGCCGTGCGCCGGCGGTAAGACCTGGTGATACTCGGCGGCATGAGCACTGGCATCTCCGTCACTGAAGGTGCCGGATGGATGGGTCTTGATCCCGACGAATTGCGGGCCAATCTGCGCCAGGCGGACCCCGGGGTTCTGGTCGCCGTCCTCGCGCAGCTGACCGGCGACCCCGGCGGTGGTCGACCGCTTTGCCGCCAAGATCAGTTACGTGCCCGACCCGCCGGAGCAGGCCGGTGTGACCGATCCCGAGACCGCCGACGCAGCTGGTCGAGGCGGTCGTCGCGGCGCTGCAGTCGCCCCGGCCGGCGACGCGCGTACCCGCCGATGACCCTGACTCTGTTCGCGCGGATCGCTCCCGATGGCGCTCGGGGGCACCGTCGGCGCCGAGTATCATCGGCTGCTGCTCGAACAGGGCGGATTTCATCCGTCGCAGCCAGTGTTGCCGCGCACCGCGAAACTTCCGGACGGCTTCCGGGTCGCGATCATCGGCGCGGGCATCGCCGGTATGACCGCCGCGCTGGAGTTGTCGCGACGCGGGCATCGAATACCAGATCTTCGACCGCAACGACGAGGTCGGCGGCACCTGGTACACCACCACCTACCCCGGCATCGGCGTGGACACCCCGTCGGCGTACTACTCGCTGTCGCGCGACATCAACGGCGATTGGTCGAGCTACTACCCGCAGGGCGCCGAGTACCAGGCTTATCTGGTGTCGGTGGCCGACAAGAACAAGCTGCGGGAGCGCACCCGGTTCGGCACCGAGGTGGAAGCGCTGTGGTGGGACGAGCAACCGCAACCAGTGGCAGATCCACGCGGTGGGTCCCGACGGCACCCGCGACGTCAGCTACGCCAATGTCGTGATCCCCGCCGCGGGCTATCTCAACCGGCCACGCTGGCCGGATCTGCCCGGGCGTGGGACCTTCGCCGGGCGTCGAGATCCATTCCGCGCAGTGGGATCCTGACCTGGATCTGACCGGCAAGCGGGTGGCCGTCATCGGCGCGGGCTGCACCGCGGTGCAAATCGTCGACGCCTGCGTGGACCAGGTGGCGCATCTGACAGTGTTCCAGCGCCAGCCGCACTGGGTGGCTCCCCGCGCGACGGCTCACCGACGACGTGCCCGACTACCAGCGGTGGCTCGGCACCCGGATTCCGTACTACGCCAATTGGATTCGGCTCAAGTCCTATCTGGGGCACCGCGGACAACAACTATCCGGTTATCCTGCACGACCCGGAATGGGCGGCCGAGCCATCTGTCGATCTCGCCGGCCAACGACGTGCTGTTGCAGATGTGCCTGGACTACATCGACGACGTCTTCGGCGCGGGCAGCGAACTTGCTCGTAAGGTCACGCCCGACTTCGCGCCCTACGGCAAGCGCATCATCCGCGATCCCGGCGGATACTACGCGGCACTGGCGCGCTCCCATGTGGACGTCGAGGCCGCCGAGCCGGCCCGGGTCAACGAGGCGGGCATCGTCACGGCCGACGGCCGACAGATCGACCTCGACGTCATCATCTATGCCACTGGTTACTACCTGGATTTCCTGTCCACGGTGGACATTCGGGGCCGCGACGGGCAAAAGCTGGCCGAGGAGTGGGGCGACATCCCGCGCGCCTACCGCGGCGGCACCGTGCCGGGTTTCCGAACCTGTTCATCTCGTCGGCGCCGAACTACAGCCCGGGACACGGCGGGGGCCACAACTTCGGTGTCGAGGTGATGGTGCACTACGTCATGGAATGCCTGCAGTTGATGGCGCTTGCGGAAAGCGCTCGTCGATCGAGGTCAAGCAGCGGGCCTACGACGGACTACGTCGCCGAGATCGATGCGGCCATGGCCGGCACCGTCTGGTGCCACACCCCGACGGCGCATACCTATTACCGCTCGGGCGGCGGGCGGATCGTGACCGCCTTCCCGTACCGGCTGATCGACGTGTGGCAGTCGCCACCGGGCTCCGATCGAAGAGGACTTCGAGCTGCGATGAGCCGGATTGCTCACCGGCAAAACGGCATTGGTCACCGGCAGTAGCCGGGGGATCGGCCGGGCGATCGCCCAGCGACTGGCCGCCGAGGGCGCCACGGTGGCGGTCACCGCTCGCTCCCACGCACCCTCGTCTTCGACCGCGGGGCGGCACCGCGTCCGCCCTGCCCGGCACCATCGGCGAGACCGTCGAGTTGATCGAGGCTGCCGGTGGACAGGCGTTCGGCATCGCCGCCGACCTGGAGGACGCCGGGCAGCGCGACCGGCTTGGTCGACGCAGGTGGTCGACCGCACCGGCCGCATCGACATCCTGGTCAACAACGCGGGTTTCGCCGACTACTCGGTGGTCGAGGACATGACTCTGGACACGTTCGACCGCACCGTCGAGCACTATCTGCGCGTCCCCGTTCGTGCTGACGAAAGCCGCGGTGCCGCATATGCGCAAGCAGGGGGCGGGGTGGATCGTCAACATCGGCTCGGTCACCGGTGTGGCCCCGGTGCGGCCGTACCGCGAGTACAACAAGACCTCGGGCGACGTCATCTACGCGTCGATGAAGGCCGCGCTGCATCGCTTCACGCAGGGCGTGGCCGCCGAACTGCTCGATGCCAACATCGCGGTCAACTGCGTCGGTCCGTCGACCGCGGTCCGCACACCCGGTGCGGCGCAGCTGATTCCCGACTCCTTCCCGACCGAGCCGGTCGAGTACCTGGCCGAGACGGTGCTGGCGATGTGCCACCTGCCCGCCGCCGAGCGCACCGGCCTGGTGGCGTTCAGCCTGCACTATCCGTGGTCGCAGCAACTGCCGGTGCACACCCTGGACGGTCCGGGGTGCTGCCGCCGCTGGAGCCGCCGGCAACGGCCAACCCGAACATCCTGCCCGCCGGTCTGATAGATCTGTAGCACGCGCAAGCAGACGCAAGAGTCGACAGCAGTCGTCTGACGACGATTCGCGCAACTCTGCGTCTGCTCGCCGTGATCGGCTTAGCCCGCACACTGAGGGCGCTGCTGCACGCCGACGTACACGCGGCATGATGGGAATCTACGCGACCAGTTGTCAACGAAATCCACGAAGTGCACGCGGCATCAGATCTGTGCAGCACTTGCGGCGGCATGCTGCGGATCAGCTCAGCACCGATTCGGCGGCGGGACAGAAGCTGTGGCAACCCGATCCCGGATGATCACTCGGGGCACTCCGGGTCGAACCAGCGGTCGACCACCGGCCCAGTGGATCGGATGCATCAGGTAAGGCCCCATCAGTCCGCTGATGTCGGTGAACTCCTGCTCGAAGACATGAGTCCACGCGAGGTGCCCGATCGCGTCGTCGACCCGGCTGAGCTGCCAGGCCTTGATCGTCGGCACGATAGCGCGGCATCAGGACAGCTCGCGCTCGAACCGGGCGACGATGTCCGCAGTCGGTCTCTGGCAGCACCGCGCAGTAGCAGCGCGCGGTATACGGTGCCCGGCGTCGTCGCCGCTGCGCGTCGCGGTACCCGGGTACGTGCGCTCCGTTGACCCGGGTGATCGCCGGATCAGACATGACTGCAGCGAAATCATCTGCAGCCGAGAGCCATTGACCTCTCGGACTGCGAAACGCAGGTGGACCAGGATGTCGCCGCCGTTGCGCGACCCGGGCAGCGTCGGCTCAACCAATCGTCGGCAGTGCCCCGGTGGCTCCGGCCGCGCAAGCGCACGATCGCCGAGTATCCGGTCGCGGTCGCTCGGCGGCGACGTCGATCAGCCGGGTGACGCTATACATCGCAGAGCCCGTCGACGTCGTCGGCGGCCGCGGCGAAGGTCCGGGACCGCTCGGCCACCAGTTCGCCGATACGCGACCACCATTCACCCAGGGCCGGGTCGGGCCGGCCCTGCCACGTCATCTCCCACCACGCCTGTGCGGTCGGGCAGCGTCCAGGTGATGGTGACGGTGTTGGGTGGTCGTCGAACCAGATCGGGCGGGCTGACCAGGACGTCGCGCAGCGTCATGCCGCGGTGAGCGGGCGCCGGGCGCGTACTCGGCGAGGTAGCGTGTCGACGAACTTTCTGGCGCATCCGGGCCGGGTGACCACCCTGTCGATGACGAAGACCTCGACCGTCAGCCATGATCCGACCGTATGATACCGCGGCAGACCGCGACTCGCGCTGCACTCCCGGCCATCGGGAAGAACGCTCGTTGACCCGGCAGCCGGATGCAGGGCAACGTAGCCTGATCAGATGCACGCCGACCCGTTCAGCCCCGTCGCAGCTGGGCCCGGTCACGTTGCGCAACAGGGTCATCAAGGCCGCCACGTCCGAGGGGCGATCGCCGGAGGGGCTGGTCACCGACGATCTGATCGAGTTCCATCGCACCTTCGCCACGGGCGGCGTCGGCATGACGACGGTCGCCTACTGTTGCGTATCGCCCGAGGGTGCCAGCGCGCCCGGTCAGATCGTGATGAGCCGGCAGGCGTTGCCGGGGTTGCGCCGGCTGACCGATGCCGTCCACGGGGACGGGTGCGGCGATCTCGGCGCAGCTGGGTCACGCCGGGGTGGTGGCCCACAAGAAGCTCACCGGGGTCACGCCGATGGCGCCGAGCCGGTTCATCAACCCCGCTCCTTGGCCTACTGCCGAGAGATCACGCCGCGACGAGATCCGCACCGTCATCGACCAGTTCGGCGCCGCGGCACGGGTTGCGGTCGATGCCGGGTTCGACGCGGTCGAACTCCATTTCGGGCACCTGTACCTGCCGAGCTCGTTCCTGAGCCCGCTGATCAACCGGCGCAAGGACGAGTACGGCGGCACCATCGACAACCGATCCCGATTCGCCCGCGAGATCGCCGACGCGTGTCCGCGATGTGGTCGGACGGCCGGATCGCCGTGACCGCCAAACTGGACATGGACGACGGGCTGCCGGGCAGCATCTGGATCGACGAGGCGCTGCGCACTGCGCAACTGCTCGACGCCGACGGCACCCTCGACGCCATCGAGCTGACCCAGGGCTCGTCGGTTTTCAAGCCGATGTACCTGTTCCGCGGTGACGTGCCGGTCGCGGAGTTCGCTCGGGTGATGCCGGCCGCGCTGCGGCCCGGGATCCGGCTGTGTCGGCAAGTGGGCGATGGGCAGACTACCCGTACACCGACCTCTACATGCTGGAGAACGCCCGGCAATTCGTGCCGGTGGTGCGCAACACCAAGCTGATACTGCTGGGCGGCATCACCAATCGCGACCATCTCGAGACCGGGATGCGCGAAGGATTCGAATTCGTGGCGATGGGCCGGGCGCTGTTGCGCGAGCCCGATCTGGTCAAGAAGATGATGGCCGATCCGGCCGCCCGCAGCCGGTGCAACCACAACAACAAGTGCATGGTCACGGTGTTCGGGCGCACCCATTGCGTGCTCGACCCCGAGCAGCGCTACGGGGTCGCCGAGCCGTTGCGGCCGCACGGTCACGTGCCGAGCAGATCCGCCTAGCTCCTGACACGCACGGTCGCCGCGGCCTGGTGCGCGAGGTCGAGCATCGGCATGGTCATGAAACCGTGTATGCCGCCGTCGAATTGGGCGCGCACCACGGGTACGCCGGCTGCCTCGAGTGCACCCGTGTAGGCCAAGCCCTTCGTCGCGCAGTGGGTCGTGCCCGGCGATCACCACCACGGCGGGCGGAAGCCCGCGTAGTTCGGCGTTCAGCGGCGAGGCATACGGGTGCACACGGTCGGTGACGGACGGCACGTACTGATCCCAATACCACTGCAACGCCGGCTTCGGGTTGTAGTAGCCGCGGCCGAACAGCCGGTAGGACTCGGTGTCGAAGTCGGCCGCGATCACCGGGTAGAGCAGCAACTGGGCGGCCAGTGCGGGGCCGCCGCGGTCGCGGGCCATCAGCGCGGTCACCGCGGCCAGGTTGCCGCCGGCGCTGTCGCCGCCGACCACGATGCGATCCGGGATCGCCACCCAGGCTCGGGGCGTTGTGCGCCGCCCATCGGGTGGCCGCGTAGACGTCTTCGGCCGCTGCGGGCCATCGGTATTCGGGCGCCAGCCGGTAGTCAACCGAAACAACCACGGCGGGAAGGCGGTTGGCGATATTGCGGCACAGTCCGTCGTGGCTGTCCAGATCGCAGAATACGAAGCCGCCGCCGTGGGCGTACACCAGGACCGGCAGGCGGTCATCGCCGACCGCCGGGGTCGGTAGATCCGTATCGCGATATCGCCGCCCGGGCCGGCGATCGTCTCGTTTCGAATCTCGGCGACGGCTTCGGGCTCGGCCGGCGGTACGAATCGAGAGCGGATCGTCGCCCTGGCTTGCGCGCCGGTCATGGTGTGCACGGGCGGGAACCCGGCGTCCAGCTCCTCGATCAGGGTCGCGATCTGTGGATCGAGGTTCACGCGTACTGCAGGGCGGGCCGCGACGTGGGTTCGACCGGTCGGGGGCGCTGCGGCATCAACGGCCGCAGCGGCTGCAGCGTCGGCGCAACCCGCTGCGGGCCGTCCTCGACGTTGCGCCAGATGCCCATGGCGGTCATGCGCACCGGTGCGGCCAACCGCTGGTCGAACATCATGCGATTCATCGGACCGCACACCGACACCGCCGCAACGGCCTCGCCCAGGTTGCCGATCGGGGCTGCGACACAGCCGAACCCGAGCAGTGACTCCTCGCGCTCGAACGCCACGCCGTGGGCCCGCACCTTGGCCAATTCGGCTGTCAGTTGGGAACTGTTGGAGATCGAGTACTTCGTTTTGCGGGCCTGCAGATCGACTTGGGCATCCCGGTAGGCGTCCTCGTCGCAGTAGGCCAGGATCGCCTTGCCGACGGCGGTACAGTGCGCGGGCTGACGACCGCCGACCCGGGTGGGGATCGCGGAGCTCATCCGGTCGCCGACCTTTTCCAGGTAGACGACGTCGGACTTGTCCAGAACCGCGAGATGCACGACAAGCCCGGTGGCCCGGTGCAAGTCGTCCAGCAGCGGCCTGGCCGCGCGTACCAGGCGGTCCTGATGTACGGCCAGCGAACCCAGCTCGACCAGGCGCATGCCGAGCTCGTAGTCGCGACCGCTGCGCCTCAACCAGCGCAGCTGCACCAGGCGCTCGAGCATCCGGTGCGCCGATGAGCGCGGTAACCCGGTGCGGCGGACGATCTGGGCCAGCGTCAGCCGGCCCGGTCCCTCGAACGCGTCGAGGACCAACGAGATGCGGTCGATGACGGCGCTGGGCGTGGCTGATTCGGCGGTCGCCGTCATCGGTCCTCCAAAGGTCAAAGCTTCCTGGCTGGCATATTCCTATTAGGAATAAAAATGTTGTACCACACCGGTGTGCGTGTTGTCACACAGCACGCGAAAACTGCCGGCGGACACAGTCGTGTCCGCCGGCAGCCGAGGATCAGTGCAGTTCAGTTGGCTTCTAGATGAATGGGTTGAGTACCGGCGGGATGATCTCGTTGCCGGGCACGCCGGTGAGTCGGACGAAGATTTGCGCAGGGATGTTGAGCGTCTGGTAGACGCCGGCGCCGATCCATGAGACCGGTAGTTGTAGGGCTTGGGGCACCGCGTCGACGATGCTTTGGATCGGGTCGTACACCAGGTAGGGAATGGTGGCGGCGACCGTGCGCGCGTCCAGGTTGTAGTTGACGATGGGATCGGGATAACCCTGTGCGGCGAAGTCGGCGCTGATCACACTGAACAGGTTGGTGCCGGTGGCGGGGGGCGGAACAGCGGGATTGACGTAAGTGCCGTCGAAGACGGGAGACGTCAGCGGCGCACCCTGCATATACGGCAGCTGCGGAATTCCGAATTGATCCATGATCGTTGGCGTCGTGCTGACGATCTGCCAGGAGTTGTTGATCCACCCGTTTCTCGTATCGCCGGCCTGATCCCAGATCATGAATGTCGCTGTCTCCTGCGGTGATTGGAAGCCGTGACCGCGGTTGAATTGGTTGGGATCTATGTGACCATGGTCGGTCACCATGAGCACGTCCCATTTCTCGTTGTTGGTGGTCTCCCAGGCTTGTACCGCTCCCATCAGGCCGGTACCGCCGGTTCGGGAACCGAGGTTGGCGTCCATATTGCGAAGGGCCGCGGCGTATTCCGGGGAGGCGCCTCCGTATGCATGCCCGTTTTCATCGACACCGACGAAGTACGAGAAGATGAAATTGCCCTTAGCTGGGTTGGCGGCCGTTATCGCGGCTTGGCTCAGACTGCCGACTTCGTTCTGCGACGCGAACCAGTACGGGTCGTTCGCCGAGTGCCCGACGAATTGGATCTTGTCGGCGGGGAACGCACCGGCGCCGGCGGTATCGGTGATGACGGGCCAGTTGCCAATGACCGTGGTGTTGATCCGGTCGCCGTAGGCCGCCTCGAGTTGGTTGTAGACGGTCGGCCAGTTGTCGTAGGTCCAAGGGGTGAAGACGTTGTTGGTCACGCCGGCCGTCTCGCTCCACACACCGGTCTGAATGGTCGTCCACGAGGGGTTGGAGATGCTGGTGTGCCCGACGATCGTCGATGCGGAGGTGACGCTTTCCCCCATCAGTTCGCGGAAGTTCACGTTGAGGGGGTCGGCCAGAACTCTGCTCAGGTTCGTGCCGTCGGTGCCGATCAGCAGGAAATTCTCGTTTGGTGTCGACAACATCAGAAGAGCGGCCTCTTCGGGAGTGACCATGTTCAGGTTGGCGTAGTAAGCGCCGGGGTTGCCGGGCGCGCCCGGGTTGCCGAATAAGGACAATGCCCATCCGCCGATACCGCCGGTCCCAGCGGGGCTGACTCCTCCGCCGATGCCTCCGGTGCCGCCGGCCCCGCCATTGCCCCAGAACAATCCGCCCGTGCCGCCGGCGCCGCCGATCCCGCTTCGGAGGCCGCCGGTGCCGCCGACTCCGCCGTTACCGATCAACCCGGCGTTGCCGCCGCGCCCGCCGGTCTGGCCCAGCAGCCCCGCCGAGCCACCCGCGCCGCCATTGCCCCAGAGAATCCCGCCGTCCCCACCGGCTTGCCCGGTGCCGGGCGTGCCGTCGTACCCGTCGCCGATCAACGGACGCCCCAACAGAAGGTTCGTGGGGGCATTGATCGCACCCAAAACCTCGTCGACGAGGGGCTGTAGCGGGCCGGCATTAACCGCTTCCGCGGCCGCATATGCTCCGCCTGCGGCACTCAACGCCCGCACGAACTCTTCCTCGAACACCGTCACTTGCGCACTGAGCGCCTGGTATTCCTGGGCGTGGCCGGAAAACAGCGATGCAATGGCCGCCGATACATCGTCAGCAGCAGCAGCCATCAGCCTGCTGGTCGGAGTCAAGGCCGCCAGGTTCGCCGCCCTCATCGAGGAGCCGATATCCGCCGCCTCTGCAGCTGCTGTCGTGAATAGGTCCGGTACGGCGATTAGATACGACATTGTGGTCCTCTCACCCGGAAACCATCTGCCCATCGAAAGATGTGACGGCGCTCATAATTCCACGACTGCGGCACTTCTGACCACGAGAAATTAAAGATTTGAATTCGACATGAACACCGAGGCGCCGAGGCAACTGGCATTCGTGCGCCGTGTCGAGAGTCACCCAGTCTCTCCGTGCACACGAGTCGCCCCGCAGGGCGACTGCGAAGGGCCGAAATTCGGATGCTGGACCCACAAGGGGCTCTACATCAGCGGGGCTCCCAGCTAGCCGTTGCCGCCGAGCGGCCGGCGCGGCGCCCGTAGAAGCTGCCGTCGCCCAGGGAGATGCCGCTGGCATAACCCCAGGCGGCCAGCCCGGCGGTGCACCGGCCCGCGGCGAAGAGTCCTGGGATGGGTTCGCCGTTGACGTGCAACACCTCCGCGTTCAGCGTGGTGCGCAGGCCGCCCAAGGTGAAGCCGCCGGTGTTCTCCCGCAGATCGATCGCGCCGACCGGGGATCCGATCGGCTTGAGCCACTGCGACTTTTTGTGCAGCAGCGGATCCTCGCCGCGCGCGGCCCCCTCGTTGTAGGCGGCAACGGTCGCCTGCAGCGAACCCGGTGCCAGACCGATTTCGCGTTCCAGGTCGGCAGCGGACTCGGCCACCCAGGTCGCCGGACGCATCATGAGCCGGGGCGAGAGCGAGGCCATCGCCTCCTCCTGGGCGTCGCCGTCGATGATCAGGTATGCCGTGTTGTCCTGCTGGTAGAGCGTGAGCTGTCCGATCCGGCCCGGGTAGGTGTCTTCGGGGACGTACCGCTGGCCGCGGCCGTTGACCAGGATGCCGCGCACCAGTTGCTGCGGGTCGATGAAGATCGCGACCTCGGTGGCGTCCATGTGGGCCAGATCGGCACCCAAAGCCTGCGCCATCCGGATGCCCTGCCCGTCGTGCTGTTCGATCGATGCAGCGGGGCGTCCGGCGATCCGGGGTGCGTACTGCGCCACCATCGCCTCGTTGTAGGCGAAGCTGCCCATGGCCAGCACCACCCCGGCGCGTGCCCGAATCGCGATCTCAGTGCCGTACCGGCGGGCATAGATGCCCACGACCCGTCCGTCGTAGTCGACGATCAGGCGCTGCACCCGCACGTCGTAGAGCGGCCGTGCTCCGGCTGCCGTGGCTGTCTCGACGAGTGGCTTCATCAGCATGTAGCCGGCACTGGCCTCGCCCTGCTTCTTGTTCGCCATCTGCGGGACGTGGCCGCGCGGGGCGGGGGAGGCGATGGTGTTGAACGGGTACGAGTTTTCGCCGCCGCTGTACATCAGGCCCTGGTCGCCCATCGGCTCCCAACCCGGCTCGGAGAAGAACTCCGCCTTGAACGGCACGCCACACTCGACGAGCCAGTCGAAGTGGGCGACGCTGCCCGCGCAATAGTCGGCGATCCGCTTCTCGTCGGCGCCGGGCCCCATCGCGGCGTTGAGGAACGCGGCCATGTTGTCGACGGAATCGGCGAAGCCGCATGCCTTTTGCAGCGCGGTGCCACCGCCGAGGTAGATGAATCCGCCGGCCATCGCCGCCGCGCCACCCCAGGAGCCGGTGCGTTCCAGCACCAGCACGTCGGCACCGCACCGGGCGGCTTCGACAGCTGCCGCGGCACCGGCGATGCCGTAACCGGCGATGACGACGTCGGCTTCGTCGTCCCAAGCGGTAATCGAGGAGGCCAGGACGGGCGTGACGTCGAGGTGATACCGGGTCGGTGCTCACGGCTGCATCGCCGCGGGCAACTCACTGACCCACTGGTGACCCCAGTAGCTGTCGGCGGTGATTTCCTCTGCGGTGTAATAGGTTTCGTCGACCCGCATACCGTCGGTGCCGAACTCGATGTCCCAGTCGCCGGGTGCGCGGACGTAGAACGACACCATCTTGTCGTTGGTGTGGCGGCCCAGGGTGGAGGACAGCTGGAAGCCGTCGGCGTTGACGCGGTCCAACGCCTGACCGACGGCGTCGAGGGTGTCGACCTCCACCATGACGTGGATGAGGCCCGGGTCACGCTGGTGTGCGGCCGGGCAGATGGCCAGGCTGTGGTGGCGTTCGTTGATACCGAGGAACCGCACCCGTACCGGGCCGAACTCGGCCGGCAACGGTACCCGGAACGCGCCGCGAGAACGGAAACCCAGTACTTCGGTGTAGAAGTCGAACAGGCCGTTGGGGTCGGTGGCCGGCACGACGACATGGCCCAGACCTTGATCGCCGGTGACGAATTTCGCTCCGAACGGGGTGATCACCGGGCTGTGGTCGAGCACCGGACCGTGGAACACCTCAACGGTGGTGCCGGCCGGGTCCTCGAAGGTGATCACCTCTTCGACGCGGCGGACGTCGGCTTCCTGCAGACAGTTCCTTGAACGGCACGCCGGCACCGTCGAGCGCAGCCTTGACCCGTTGCAGCCCGGCGTGGTCGCGCACCTCCCAGCCGACGGTGATCACCCGGTCCGTTTCACCGGGCACCACGATGATGCGCGCCGCGCGCTCGTCCATCCGCAGATACAGCGCCGACGGATCAGGGCCGTTGCCCTCCGCGAAGCCCAGTACGCCGAAGGCGAATTGGCGCCAACGGTCGATGTCGTTGGTCGAAACGGTGATGTAGCCCAGGCTTTTCAAGTCGCTCACGGGCGTCTCCTGAATACCGCTCAGATCATCGCCCGCAACGGGCCCTGCGGATCGACGCCGAGCGAACTCAGCGCCGACGCGTGGTAGACGGTGCCGGGCACGTGGATCGCGTGCATCTGGCCGACGTGCACGTCACGCCAGTACCGTTGCAGCGGCTTGTCCATCCGCGACGCGTTGCCGCCCGAGCGGGCGAAGATCTCGTCGACGGCCGACACCGCGCGCCACACCGCGCGCACCTGGGTGCGGCGACCCGGCCGCGCGGTCCGCGAACGACACCTCCTTGCCGGCGGCGACCATGTCGTAGATGCGGTCGGCGTTGGCCAGCAGTTCCTGGCGGGCGGCGTTGATGTCGGCGGCGGCCTCGCCGATGGCGTACATGACGTAGGGGTCGTCCTTGATCGCGGTTCCGGTGGCGCCGACGCGCTCGCGCTGGTAGTCCAGGTGCGCGGCCAGCGCGCCCTCGGCGATGCCGATGGTCGCCGAGGAAATGCCCAGCGGGAACATCGTCGACCACGGCATCAGGTACAGCGGCTCGGTCATGCCGGCTTCGCGCTGCGCGGTGCCGTCCATCACCTTCGTCGCGTCCATGGTCCGGTAGGTCGGCACAAAGGCGTCCTTGACGATGACGTCCTTGGAGCCGGTTCCGCGCAGGCCCACCACATTCCACGAGTCCTCGACGATCTCGTAGTCCTTGCGCGGCAGGATCATGTGCAGCATCTGCGGCGGCATCAGCGGCCTGCCGTCGGCGTCGCCGAGCATGGCGCCCAGGATGATCCAGTCGCAGTGGTCGGTGCCCGAGCTGAACTGCCAGCGGCCGTTGAAGATGTAGCCGCCGTCGACCGGCTTGGCCACGCCCTGTGGCGCGTAGGGGGAGGCGACCCACGTGTCGACATCGTCGGCCCACACTTCGTTGGCGACTTTCGGATCCGCATAGGCCAATTGGTAGGGGTGCACGCCCACCACACCGACGATCCAGCCGGCGGCCGGATCCAGTGCCGCCGTGGCCATCGTCGTCTCGGCGAACTCGCGCGGATGAACTTCGAACCCGCCGTGACTCTTGGGTTGCAGGAGCCGGATCAATCCTGCGGACTTCATGTTCTTGACCGTGGCATCGGTGAGCTTGCCGATCTTCTCGGCTTCGCCGGCCTGCTCGCGCAACTGGTCGGCCATCTCCATTACTCGGTCGAGTACCCGCTCGGTCATGCTGTCGTCCTTACGTTGAGGGCTTACTTAATGGTGTACCGCAGTCACTGGCCCGCCCGTCGGTGATCCCGGTGAGTGGACGAAACACGCCCGGGACTCGGTGCCTGGGTTCCTGGCTGTGGACGGCCGCTATTTGGTGGATTGGTGGGTGACTTGTCCGGCCGTTTGTCGGCGGCGGAACGCCGCCACCCGCCACAGGTACCGAGCCACGCCGGTTGTCGGAACCCGGCGCGGCCAATCATCGGCGCGGAAGTATGCGTCGGTGCCACCATCAACGAAAATCATGCTGCCGCAGAGGAAATCGGCCGCATCCGACAGCATGAACACCATCCATTCGGCGAGTTGCCCTGGGTCGCCGAAGCCGCCGGTCGGCACCGGGAAGGAGTGGATCGCCTTGGCGTCACGCGGTGTTGCCAGCTGCTGCTGCAGCAGTGGGGTCATGATCGCGCCAGGGGCGATCGCGTTGAGCCGGATGCCCGCACCGGCCCATTCCGGACGCACCGCGGTGTTGCGCACCCAACGCGACAGCGCGATCTTCGAGGCGCCGTATGCCATGGGCGGCGCGGCCGACCGAAAGATTCGGACCGCCCGTTCGGCCTTGACCACATCGCGGTCCAGCAATGCCCGCACCGCGCGATTCGGAATGCCCGGCATGGTAGTCGTCGAATTGCTGGAGACGACAACAACCTTGGCGTGGGAGGCGGCCGCAAGTGCCGGTCGCCATGCCTCGGCCAGCTCGACGACCCCGAGAAAATTCACCGTCAGGATCCGGTGCACGCCGGCCAGACCCCCGGTAGGGCCGAGTCCTGCGGCCAACACGGCGCCGTCCAGTCGACCGTCGCAAGCATCGGTCACGGCCTTCGCCGCCGCCGCGCGGCCGTCCGGATTCGACAGGTCAGCGACAACGTCGGCGTCCTTGAGATCCACACCGATCACGCGATGACCAGCGGCCCGGAGCTTCTCGGCGACGGCATACCCCATGCCCGACGCGGATCCGGTGACGGCATAGACGCCCATGTGCCCCTCTCTAGACCTTGGCCAGCAGACCGGCGTCGACGACGATCTGGGTGCCGGTGATGTAGCGTCCCTGTTCGGAGGCCAGGAAGACCACGGCGTTGCTGACATCGACTGGTTCGACCCACGGCACCGGCAGCAGGTGACGGGCGGTGAGCACCTCGGCGACATCGGCCGCGGTAGGAGCAGTCAGGTCGGGTCGCAACCTCTTGAACGTCGCCTCGTTGAGGGTCATCGCCGTTCCGACGGCGCCGGGATGCACGGTGTTGACGCGGATCCGTCGCTGACCCAGTTCGTTGGCCAGCGTCTGGGCCAGACCCACCACCGCCCGTTTGGAAGCGGTGTAGTGCGCGGTGCCCGCGGTGCCGCGAATACCGTTGGTGGAGCTGATGATGACGATCGAGCCGCCGTCGTTTCCGATGTGCGGAACCGCGGCTTTGACGGTGTGCCAGACGCCGGTGAGATTGACGTCGAGCGTCTGCTGCCAGGTCCGTTCGGACATCTCCCATGTTGCGGCGCCCGGTGTGTGGATGCCCGCGTTGGCGACCACGACGTCGAGGCGACCGAGTTGGGCGACAGCGGCGTCAACCGCGGCCTTCAGTTCGTCGAAGTCGGTGACGTCGGCCAGGCCTGTCGCCGCACGTGCGCCGCGCCGTGCCACCGCAGCGGCGGTCTGTTCGAGGTGGTCGGCCGCCGCAGGCACATCCAGCGCGATCACGTCGGCGCCTTCGTCGGCGAAGCGCTCGCAGTGACTGCGGCCGGTGCCGCGGGCTGCCCCGGTGACCAGCACGACGCGGCCGTGCAGACCCGACATCATGGCGCCTTGATCAGTGAGAACCCCTTGTACCCGGCGGCGGCGATCTGGTTGCAGATGTCGAGGTAGACCCCGAACCCGCCGATGAAAAGCATGAATACGCGCGGCTTTCCGGGCACGTTGGCGCCGAGGTACCACGAGTTGGCCTTGGTGAACAGGCGTGGCATCGGCCCGGCGCGCGCATTCGGCGACCCAGTCGTCGACCGCGTCGGTGCTCGCTTCGATCGCGGCGTAGCCATGATCGTCGAGGTAGCCGATGCAGTCGGCGATCCAGTTCACGTGTGCCTCGGCGTGCAGAACCATGTTGGCCAGCACCGCGGGTGCGCCCGGCCCGCACACCACGAACAGGTTGGGGAAACCGTCGATGCGCCAAGCCGAGGTAGGTGCGCGGGCCGTTGGCGCCAGTCGTCGCGAAGCAATCGCTGCCGCCGCGGCCGACGATGTCGATCTTGCCCAGTGCCCCGGTCATCGCATCGAAACCCGTTGCGAGCACGATCGTGTCGACGTCGTAGTGGGCATCGGTGGTGTTGATCCCGGTGGCATCGACCGACTCGATCGGCGTGTTACGCACGCTGATCAGCTTCACGTTCGGGCGGTTGAAGGTCTGAAAGTAGTTGGTATCGGTGCAGATTCGCTTGGTGCCGATCGGGTGGTCGTTGGGGATCAGCAATTCGGCGACCTCCGGGTCGTCGATGACAGCGCGGATCTTCTCCTCGTAGAACTTGCGGGCCTCCTCGTTGGCGGCCGGGTCGATCATCTGGTCGGAGAAGGTTTTGGAGAACAGCACACCGCCCAGCTCCCAGCGCTTCTCGAACGCGGCGCGCCGTTCCTCCGGAGTGGCCTCCATCGTCAGCTTCGGATGCGCGACATGGGGGGAACCGCCAGAACTTCGCCAGGACAGCTCGTCGCCGTTCGGCGTAGTCGGCCTTGACCTCGGCGCGGTCGTCGTCGGTCGAGCGGCCGGTTGCCGGCGGGCACACTGTAATTCGGAGTGCGCTGGAACACGTACAGCTGCTGCGGCCTGTTCGGCGATGATCGGAATCGACTGGATGCCCGAAGAACCCGTGCCGATGACGGCCACCCGCTTGCCGGTGAAGTCCACGGGCTCATGCGGCCAGGAGGCGGTGTGGTAGATCTGCCCGGCGAAGGTGTCCAGGCCGGGGAACGGCGGGGTCATCGCCGCCGACAGCGGGCCGGTGGCCATCACGCAGAACCGGGCGGTGACCCGCTCGCCGATGTCGGTGGTTACCGTCCAGCGCAGGTTTTCCTCGTCGAGGACTGCGGATATCACCCGGGCGTTCAGCGTGATGTCGCGCCGCAGATCCAGCCGATCGGCGACCCAGTTGATGTAGGCGAGGATCTCGGCCTGGGTGGCGTATTTCTCCGTCCAGTCCCATTCCTGTTGCAGTTCATCGGAGAACGAATAGCAGTAGTCCACGCTCTCGACGTCGCAGCGGGCGCCCGGGTACCGGTTGAAATACCAGGTGCCACCCACGTCGGGCCCCGCCTCGAAGACCCGGACCGTCAGCCCGTCGGACCGCAGTTTGTGCAGCGCGTACAGGCCCGCGAAGCCCGCACCGACGACTACCGCATCGACTTCCGGCGCATCACTTCCACGTTCTGGACGGGTTGCCGATCACTGCCACTGGTCACAGACTCCAACGGTAGGTCCTACCGTGCTGGCGACTGCGCGGTGTCCCGGTGACCGGACGCCGGACTGCCTGCTTCCCGGCCACCGGAAAGCACCCGGCAAAGCGGTCGAGTACCGCTCCAGAATCGCTGCATGCCAGAAGTCGGACGAGGCGACGCCGCCGTGCGCACCGACGTCGAGGCTGCCACCGTCGAGGTCGACCTGGACGGTGAGCTGCACGTCTGCGGTGGCCTCGCGACCAAGTCCTCGTCGACACGATGCTCGACGCGGGAATCAACGTGCCGCACTCGTGCCGGGAGGGTCATTGCGGTTCCTGCGTGGCGACGCTGGTCTCGGGCAAGGTGGACATGGTCAGTTGCGACATCCTCGGGACCCGATGATCAAGCCGAGGGCTTGATCCTGGGCTGCCAGGCCCGTCCGGTCAGCGACCATGTCCGTATCGAGTTCTAGCGCCATGAATCCCGGGCGATATGAGCGGGCGTTTGGCGGGCAAGGTCGCACTCATCACCGGTGCGGCCCGTGGAATCGGTCGCGCTCAGGCCGTGCGGTTCGCGCAGGAGGGTGCCGACATCGTGGCGCTCGACATCTGCGGTCCGGTCGAGACCGTGGTGGTCCCGCACAGCACACCCGCCGACCTCGACGAGACGGCCTCATTGGTCGCCGAGCCGGCGGCGCGGATGCATACCGAAATCGTCGACGTGCGTGACCCGCGCGGCGTGCAGGCCGCCACCGACCGTGGCGTCGGGCGGTTCGGCAGGCTGGACGTGGTATGCGCGACCGCCGGAATCACCTCGCGCGCATCGGCGCTCGACCTGGATGAAAATGCGTGGCGCACGATGCTCGACGTCAACCTCACCGGCGTCTGGCACACCTGCCGGGCCGGTGCACCGCACCTGATCGCGCGGGGTGCCGGCGCGATGGTTCTGACGAACTCCATCGCCGGATTCCGCGGTCTGGTCGGCGTCGCGCACTACACCGCTGCCAAGCACGGCGTGGTCGGCTTGATGCAAAGCCTGGCCAACGAGCTTGCGCCGCATCACATCCGGGTGAATTGCGTGCACCCGACCAATGTTGACACCCCGCTGATCCAGAACGACGCCGTCAGCAGCGCATTCCGCCCGGACCTGGACCGGCCACCCACCCGAGCGGAATTCGCCGAGGCCGCGCGCCACATGAACATGCTACCGGTGCCCTGGATAGACCCGATGGACGTGGCCAATGCCACGCTGTTCCTGGCGTCAGACGAGGCCCGTTACATCACCGCCGTGACATTGCCCGTCGATGCGGGCGCCACCGCGCGATGAGGAGGCGACCGTGAACGATCTAGCCAAGTACGGGCCGTGGGCGGTGATCGCGGGCGGTTCCGAGGGTATGGCGGCGAGTTCGCCACCCATTTGGCCCGCGATGGTTTCCAGCTGGTGCTGATCGCCCGGAAACCGGATGCACTCGACGACACCGCGCGACAGTGCCGCGCCATCGGTGCGCAGGTGCGCACATTGGCGATGGATCTTGTTGACGCCGAATCGGTTTCGCGGATCAAGACCGAGACCGCCGACCTGGAGGTCGGCCTGTTGATCTACAACGCCGGTGCCAACACCTGCAGTGCGCCGATCATCGACGCAGAACTCAGCGATTTCGATCGGGTCATCGACTTGAAGGTGCACTCGAATGCTGGAATCGTCCAGCAATTTGCGCGGCCGATGCGGTCAGCGCCGCAGAGGCGGCATCCGCTAATCGGCTCGATGGCCGCCACCCATGGTTCGATCCGGCAACGTTGTACGATCGGGCGTCAAGGCCTCCGGCCGACTGCTTGCCGTGATTCTTGGCTCGAGCTGCGCGATCTGGGGTCGACGTGCTGGAACTGGTGCTGGTTGTGACCCGCACCCGGTCATGCAGCGGGTACGGATTGAACTTCGATGTACCGGGGCTACCGCCCGAACCGGCCGACGTGGCCCAGGAGGGACTGGAAAACCTGGCCAATGGCCCGGTGCTCATCGTGGGCGGTAATTGTCGGGCCGGTGCGCCAAGGCAGCGGGCCAGACCGCGCGACGGCGCAAAGACGTTCGCGGCGGGTCAGCTGTCCAGAAACGCAGGGAGAACCACAATGAGCGCTCGAAGAATTCGTCGTCCCGGTTGCGCCTGCTCGAGGACGAATGCGACATTTGCCGGTGATTGCGTCATACGGTCCGTGGTGGATGCCGGAGAATGCCCGATGGGCGCCGCGCCTAGGGGGTGGACGGTAGCTAGTCGAGAACTGGAGCTGGAGAGCCGAGCTGACGCGCACGCGATGGTGAATTCCAGCTCGACCGGGACTCTTGGCCAACGGATGCTGCCAGTTCCTCGGACCGTGGCGCACTGCACCAGGGACTGGGCGGTACGCCGGTGTGCGAGCAGCGGCGCTCGCCGGGCACGCGGGACGGCGAGGGTGTTGGTGATCGACGGCAGACCACCACGACCAAGGCCGTGCCGGTGCCGCTTCAGGCGCCAGTAGCGTCATGGTCGGTATGACCGGAGCTCATGGCGTGTGGCACGATCTCGGCCGTCGATCCCCTGTAGGCGCACCCGCGTCGATCAGGCCGCTGTGGGGCTGCGTTGTCGATCTGCGGATCGGTGCGGGACAAGAAGCCGAGCACCGTGCTTTCGAAGGCCGCCTTGGCCTCGATCATCGCCCAGTGCCCAGAGTTGGGGAATATATGAAGTTCCGCGTTGGGGATGGTGCGCATCGGGATGAGCGCCATGTCGGGCGGGCTCACCCGGTCGTCTCGGCCCCACGTCAGCAGGGTGGGTGCGTTCACCTTGTGCATGACCGCCCAGGGCATCGGCCGGTCGGAGGCGCTCATCACCGCGTTCATCGCCGGCGAACGCCTCCTTGCCGTACATGCGGCGCGCGGCGGCCAGCGTCGCCGGATCGGTGGCCAACTGCCAGCGTTCCTCGATCAGTTCGTCGGTCACCAGCGACTGGTCGTAGACCATCGATTTCAGCCAGTCGACGAGGCGTTGCCGGGTCGGGTCCTCGACGAATTCCTGCAGTAGCCGGATTCCCTCACTTGGGCTGGGGCTGAAGATGTTGGTACCGATGCCGCCGATGGTCACCAGCCTGCCGATGCGGTCGGGATTCTGGATGGCGAAGTTGATGCCGACACCGCCGCCCATCGAGTTGCCGACGATGTTGACGCTTTTTCGACGCCGAGCGCATCCAGGAAAGGCGGCACGGCGCCGAACGCGGTGACCATCGGGTGGCCGCCGAAGTCGTCAGTGACCCCGAAGCCGGGGAATTCCAGGATCAGGCAGCGGAAGTGCTCGGCGAACGTAGGCAGTACCCCGCGGAAGTTGCGCCAGCCGGTGACGCCGGGGCCGGAGCCGTGCAGGAACAGCAGCACCGGGGCTGGAATCGAGACCGCAGTCGTAGTAGCGCAAAGTGCCCTCGTAATGCTGATTTCACGCAGGTCTTGTTCGGCGCCGGTCGACTTCGGAAGGTATTGGCCACAGATCATCACCCTGCCATGCCGAAGTCAGGAGCGGGGGAGAAGTTCCGCTGACCGGACGGCCAGCCCCGTCCGGATCACGGCAGCCGATCACGCACCGCGGCCATGGCCTTGACGTCCATGCCGCCGAGCGAGCCATTGCCGACCTCTGCGTTGTGCGCATGCGCGAAATGATGGAGGCCGAAGACCGCGTCCATACCGTTGCGAAGTCCCATCTGGTCCTCGCACTGGTTCACCGCACGTTTGGTCAACGCCAGTCCGAACCGCGGCATCGCCGCGATACGTGTTGCGGACTGTGGGTTTCGCGCCACAATTCGCAGCTGGGCACCACCCGGTTCACCATGCCGACGTCATAGGCGCGCCGTGCGCTGAACCTGTCACCGGTGTAGAGGATCTCCTTCGCGAACCGGGGGCCCAGTTCCCACGGATGGGCGAAATACTCGACCCCAGGAATGCCCATCCGTACCACGGGGTCGCAGAAGAAGGCGTCATCGGCCGCCACGACGAGGTCGCAGGCCCAGATCAGCATCAGCCCGCCGGCCACACACGCGCCCTGCACCATCGCGATAGTGGGTTTGGGAATGTCGCGCCAACGGCGGCACATTCCCAGGTAGACCTCCATCTCGCGCGCGTACCGCTGATCGCCACCCGGCTTGTCGACATGGTCCCACCACATCACCGCGCGGTTGGCGTAGCTGACGTGATGGTCGCGGGCAGCGGTACCGATGTCGTGGCCAGCGCTGAAGTGCTCGCCGGCACCCGCCAGGACAACGACTTTCACGTCGTCGTCGTCAACTGCGCGCTGGAATGCCGCGTCGAGTGCATAGGTCATCGCCGAGTTCTGCGCGTTGCGGTAGCCGGGACGATTCATGGTGACGACTGCGATGTCATCGCTCACGGCGTAGGTGACCACGTCGTCTTCGTCAGTTGGGTCCATCCTGTTGCCTCCCGGGTAAAGCTTTCGGTATCGGCCATCATCGGCGTGACTCGTCGGCGCACTCACGGTCGGTTTCCGTACATCGGGAGTCGTGTCGGTCACAGCCTGCTCCACTTCGGATGAGGCGATATTTGCCACCAGGCGGGACCTCCCGGTAAGCGGGACGACGCCTATGCCGACCGTCGCGGGGGCTGCCAGTATTTCCGGTCAGCACACCCGGCTGCCGCTGGGCATACCCCACACGCCACCGTTGTCAGCGAAGGAGCTCCGATGCCCCAAGTGCAGCTGGCTCGGCCGATGCAGGCGGTCGGGGGCCTGTTTGCGATGTCGGGTGATGCGGTCAGGTTCGCGTTCCGCCGGCCCTTCCAATTGCGCGAATTCCTGGACCAGTCCTGGTTTGTCGCGCGGGTGTCGCTGGCTCCGACGTTGCTGGTGGCTATTCCGTTCACCGTCCTGGTCAGCTTTACCCTCAATATTCTGTTGCGCGAACTGGGCGCTGCGGATTTGTCCGGTGCCGGTGCCGCATTCGGTGCGGTCACTCAGGTCGGACCGCTGGTCACGGTGTTGATCGTGGCCGGAGCGGGTGCCACGGCGATGTGTGCGGACCTGGGCTCACGAACGATTCGCGAGGAAATCGACGCGATGGAGGTGCTGGGCATCAACCCTGTGCAACGGTTGGTAACGCCACGCATGCTGGCCTCGGGGCTGGTCGCGATGCTGCTGAACAGCTTGGTCTGCACTATCGGCATCCTGGGTGGCTACGCGTTTTCGGTGTTTGTCCAAGGCGTCAATCCCGGGGCATTCGCTGCCGGCATCACCCTGCTGACCGGGATGCCCGAGGTGATCATCTCGTGCGTCAAGGCCTTGCTGTTCGGTCTGATCGCCGGATTGGTTGCCTGCTACCGAGGTCTGTCGATATCCGGTGGCGGCGCCAAGGCCGTCGGCAACGCCGTCAACGAAACCGTGGTCTATGCATTCATGTCGTTGTTCGTCGTCAACGTGGTCGTCACCGCGATCGGCATCAAGATGACGGCGAAGTAAGGACGCCCAGTGGCGCTGCAAGCGGTATATCCCCGGTTGACCAAGCAACTGGACAAGCCCTTGACTTCGGTTGGGCGGATCGGTGACCACACCAGGTTTTACGGTAAGGCGATCGCCGGGGTGCCCTTCGCGGCCACCCGGTACCGCCGTGAAGTCATTCGTCTTGTCGCCGAAATCAGCATGGGCGCTGGAACTTTGGCGATGATCGGCGGGACGGTCGTCATCGTCGGGTTCCTGACCTTGGCGGCTGGCGGCACGCTGGCGGTTCAGGGCTACAGTTCGCTGGGCAATATCGGCATCGAAGCACTGACCGGGTTTCTGGCCGCTTTCATCAACGTGCGTATCTCGGCGCCGGTTGTCGCCGGAATCGGTCTCGCAGCCACCTTTGGCGCCGGTGTCACCGCTCAGTTGGGTGCCATGCGGATCAACGAGGAGATCGACGCGCTGGAAAGCATGGCGATCCGCCCGATTTCATACCTGGTGAGCACCAGGATCCTGGCCGGCATGATGGCCATTACGCCGCTGTACAGCATCGCCGTCATCCTGTCTTTCGTCGCCAGCCAGTTCACCACGGTGTTCCTGTTCGGGCAGTCGGGCGGCTTGTACGAGCACTACTTCAGCACGTTCCTGAACCCGATCGACTTGTTGTGGTCGTTCCTGCAAGCCGTCCTGATGGCGATCACGATCCTGTTGGTCCACACCTACTACGGCTATTTCGCCTCCGGCGGACCATCCGGCGTCGGCATCGCGACGGGCAATGCGGTGCGCACCTCGCTGATCGTCGTGGTTTCGGTAACGCTGCTGGTATCGCTGTCGATCTACGGTTCCAACGGCAACTTCAACCTGTCCGGGTGATGCTGTGATGAATCAGGAAAACACCAAACCGGATATCGTCAGCGCTGTAGTGGGGTTGGCCACCATTGCCGTCATCGTCACGACAGTCGTGGTGGCCGTGGGGTTGTTCCGCGGCAGCTTCACCAAAACGGTGCCGGTCACCGTCCTGTCGCCGCGAGCCGGCCTGTCGATGGATCCCGGAGCCAGAGTCAAACTGCACGGCGCGCAGGTGGGCACCGTCGCGGCGATCGACTCCTTGCCCGACGGGCGGGCGGCCCTCCGGCTGGCATTGAATCCGTCAGAGCTGCAACTGATTCCGTCCAATGTACTGGTCGAAATCACTTCGTCGACGGTGTTCGGCGCCAAGTTTGTCCAACTGGTGCCGCCCGCCAACCCCTCGCCCCAGTCGCTGCGTGCCGGCCAGGTGCTCGATGGTGAGCATGTCACGGTCGAAATCAACACCGTATTCCAACAATTGACATCGGTGTTGGCCAAGATAGAACCCGCCAAGTTGAACGAAACCCTCGGCGCATTGGCCCATGGACTCAACGGCCGCGGGCAGAAGCTTGGCCAAACGCTTTCCGAGTTCGATGCGCTGCTGGCCAAGATCGACCCGAGCCTGACCAACTTGAGTCATGAAATTGCCCATGCACCAACGGTGTTCAATGCATATGCTGACGCTGCGCCAAACTTGCTCCAGACTGCGGAGAACTCGATTCGAATCAGCGGGACCATCGTCGACGAACAGCACAGCCTGGACGCACTGCTCATCAGTGCCATCGGTTTGGCCGACATCGGCAATGACGTGGTGGGAACCAACAGGAAGGCGCTCACTGATGTCGTGCGTCTACTCGTGCCGACCACCGACCTGACCAACCAGTACCATGAAGCGCTGACCTGCGGACTGGGCGGACTTCTTCCACTGGCAATGGCGCCGCCGTCGCCAGTCCCGGGTGTCTTGCTGCTGGAATCCTTCGAGTTGGGCGTTGAGCGCTACCGCTACCCGTCTAACCTGCCCAAGGTCGCGGCCACCGGCGGACCGCACTGCATGGGCCTGCCGAATGTGGCTTTCGAACAGCGTCCGCCGTTCCTGGTCACCGACATTGACGCCAATCCCTGGCAGTACGGAAACCAGGGCTGGCTACTGAACTCCGACGCGCTCAAGCAGGCGCTGTACGGCCCGCTCGACGGGCCCCCGCGGAACACCCCGCAAATTGGACAGCCGGGATGACGGGCATGTGGCGCACCATCGTGAAGCTGGGCGCCTTCGGCATCGTGATGTCGTTGCTGACCGCCGGGCTGCTGATGATCTTCAGTCAGTACCGCACTGGTCGCACCAATGAGTATTCGGCGGTGTTCGCCGACGTGTCCAGCCTCAAAGCCGGTGACTCCGTGCGGGTTGCGGGCATCCGCGTCGGTACGGTCGGCGGCGTATCGCTTCGGCCGGACAACAAAGTATTGGTGAGCTTCGATGCAGACCAGGACGTGCTGCTCACCATGGGCACCAAAGTGGCGGTGCGTTACCTGAACCTGGTGGGCGACCGCTATCTGGAACTGGTCGACGGGCCCGGATCGGCAACCCTGCAACCGGCCGGATCCCAGATCCCGCTCGAGCGTACCGAACCAGCCCTTGATCTCGATCTGCTACTGGGCGGCTTGAAACCGGTCATCCAGGGCCTGAACCCGCAGGACGTCAACGCGCTGACCAACTCGCTGATCGAGATCTTGCAGGGAAAGGGCGACAATCTCGAATCTTTGTTCGCCAAGACGTCGTCCTTCTCGAATGCGTTGGCGGACAACGGTCAGACGGTGCGGCAGTTAATCGAGAACCTGAACACGGTGGTAGGCACGATCACCAAGGACGGCAGCCGGTTCTCGGGCGCCGTTGACCGGCTCGAGCAGCTGATCACCGGCCTGTCGCGGGAACGTGATCCGATCGGGGACGCCATCGCGTCGCTGGACAACGGGACGGCGTCGATGGCCGACCTGTTGAGGCAGGCGCGGCCGCCGTTGGCCGGCAGCATCGATCAACTTGCCCGACTCGCTCCGATCCTCGACAAAGACAAAGCCCTGCTGGATATTTCACTGCACAAGGCGCCGGAGAATTACCGCAAGTTGGTCCGTCTGGGTGCCTACGGCAGTTGGCTCAATTACTACATCTGCGGCATTTCCTTGCGGGTTACCGACCTGCAGAACCGCACGGCGGTCTTTCCCTGGATCACCCAAGAAAACGGAAGGTGCGCAGAGCCCTGATGTTGAAATACCGTGGATCCAGGCTCATCCGGACGGGCTTTTTGGGCATCGTCCTCGTGGCGCTCGTCATAACCATCGGTCTTGCACCGCAACAGCTTTTGTCAATGGCGACCGAGATCAGATACCAGGCGGTGTTCGCCGAGGCCGGGGGACTCGTCTCCGGTAACGACGTCAAGGTGTCTGGCGTCAAGGTCGGGACGGTTTCCGACGTTGCGCTACGCGACGGCAAAGCGCTGGTGACGTTCAGCGTCGCAGGAACGGTGCGTCTCGGGTCGGAGACGACCGCACATATTCGCACCGGAACCGCGTTGGGCCAGCGCGTACTGACCATTGAGCCCGCAGGCGGCCGCATCATGCATCCGTCCGACGTGATCCCCGCATCGCGCACATCGTCGCCGTATTCGCTAACCGAGGCCATCAGCGACTTCACGGCGAACACCACTGGCACCGACACCGGGACGCTCAATCGGTCACTGACCACCCTTTCGGAGACAATCGACCGCATTGCACCACAATTGGGACCCACGTTCGACGGCCTGACCAGGCTGTCCCAAACGCTGAACGACCGCAACGGCACCCTGGCCAACCTCCTCAAAAGCGCCTCCCAGCTGACCGGGATCCTCTCCGAACGCAGCGCACAGGTCAACACACTGATCCTGAACGCCAACGCCTTGATGGGTGTCCTGAACCAACGCCGCCAGGCGATCGTCAATCTGTTGGCGCAGACCTCGGCGCTGTCACGGCAGTTGTCAGGCTTGGTGCATGACAACGAACAAGAGCTGGCGCCGACGCTGCGCAAGCTGAACTCGGTGACCGAGATGCTGCAGAACAACAGCGACAACATCGCCAAAGCTCTCGCGGGACTGGCGAAGTACCAAGTCACCCAAGGCGAGACCGTCAATAACGGGTTCTATTACTACGCCTACGTTGCCAACCTGCTTCCCGGCTCGGCGCTGGCACCGTTCATGGACTACTACTTCGGGTTCCGGAGGGGCGTCAACGCCGGCCAGCCGCCAGACAATGCCGGTCCGCGCGCCGAGTTCCCCTGGCCGCACAACGCTATTCCGGGAGGCTCACGATGATCAGCCGCAAGTGGCATACCAAGGTGCTGCTGGCTGCCTTGGTAGGCCTGCTGGTCGCCGGGACAGGGCTGGTGCTGCGCGAGGAGTTCTTCCGCCCGAAGACAATCACCGCGTACTTCACCACCACCACGGCGATCTACCCCGGCGACGAAGTGCGGGTCGCGGGAGTCAAGGTGGGCACTATCAAGGCCATCGATCCGGAGGGCACCCGCGCCAAGATGACGCTCTCCGTCGATCGCGATGTTCCCATTCCGGCCGATGCCAGAGCGGTGATCGTGGCGCAGAACCTGGTGGCGGCTCGCTACGTGCAACTGGCTCCGGCCTACGAGTCGCGGGGGCCGGTCATGCGCGACGGCGCGACGATTCCGTTGGAGCACACCGCGGTGCCAGTCGAATGGGATCAGGTGAAAGCCCAATTGATGCGGCTGGCCACGGATCTGGGACCAGAAGGTCAAGTCTCGACTACCGCGGTCGGTCGCGTCATCGACAGTGCTGCGGATGCCATGCGCGGCAACGGGGACAAGCTACGGCAGACGATTGCCCAGTTGTCGGGAGTCGGCCGCATCCTCGCTGAGGGGAGCGGAAACGTCGTCGAGATCATCAAGGGCCTGCAGCTTTTTGTAACCGCACTGCGTGACAGCGGCACTCAGATCGTGCAGTTCGAGGATCGGCTGGCCACGGTGTCCAGTGTGGTGGACGCCAACAGGTCCGACCTGGATGCCGCGTTGAAGGATTTGTCGGACGCGGTGGGGGAGGTGAAGCGATTCATCGCAGGAAGCCGGGATCAGACGGCCGAGCAGATCCAGCGACTGGTCGATGTGACGCAGAACCTGGTTGACCACCGCATGTCGCTGGAGAACGTTCTGCACGTGGCGCCCAACGCTTTCGCGAACGGTTACAACGTCTACAACCCTGACATGGGAGACGCGGTTGGCGCGTTTGCGATGGCGAACTTCGCCAACCCGGTGCAGCTGATTTGTTCGGGGATCGGAGCGGTCGAAAACGTCACGTCGGCCGAAACCGGCGAAGTTGTGCGCGCAGTACCTCGGCCCGGCACTGCGATTGTTGAACTTCAACTACCTGCCGATCCCGTTCAACGCCTACCTCGCCAAGTCAGCGAACCCCGACAACTCGTCTACTCGGATCCGAGGCTGGCGCCCGGTGGCACCGGCGGTCAACCGGTGCCTCCGGAGATTCCGCCGGCCGTGTCCGCCTACACCGGGCTACAATGGCGACGTGCCGGCTCCGCCCGGTTACGGGCAGCCCCCGCGGTCGCCCCATGGCCCGGCGCACCGGATCACCTGCCGGCCTACCCGTCTCCCGCGCTGTACCCGGGCGCCCCTGCGGTGACGGCGCACGACGACTCCTGCAGGACCTACTGATGCCCACATCCGCTCCGGCGTCCCAGCCAGTGGCAGGATCCCCCGCGCCATGACGGCTCTACCGAACGCTCATCGCCTGCTGGCCGTCGTCTCGTGCGCCGCGCTGACCTTGACCGGGTGCACCTTCCACGGACTGAATTCCCTCCCGCTACCCGGAGCCGAGGGTCGGGGCTCCGGCGCTCACCACCTACCACGTCGAAATCACCAATGTCAGCACCCTCGAATCGAATTCGCCGGTGATGATCGACGATGTAGTGGTCGGCAGCGTAGGCCAGATGAAAGTGAAGCATTGGCACGCCGATGTCGAGATCCGGGTCAATCCCGGCGTGCTCGTCCCCGCCAACGCGGTGGCTTCGGTCGGGCAGACCAGCCTGTTGGGCTCGATGCATCTTGCGCTCAACCTGCCGCCGGGCCAACAGGCCAGCGGCAGACTGCAGCCCGGGGCCACGATCCCACTGAGCAGTTCGTCGACCTACCCGTCGACCGAACAGACGCTGTCCACGCTCGCGGCCGTAGTCAACGGCGGTGGCCTGGGACAAATCGGCGATATCGTCCACAACTTCAATGCCGCACTCAATGGGCGCGAGAGCCAGATTCGCGATCTGCTGCTGCGTCTGGACAAGTTCATCGGACATGTTCGACGCGCAACGAGACGACATCAATGCCTCGATTGACGCGCTGAACCGGTTGACCACCACCCTCGGCGGCCAACGTGACGTCATCACCGCGGCTTTGCACCGCATACCACCGGCACTGGACGTGTTGATCGCAGAGCGGCCGCGCATCACGGCGGCGCTGAAGAAATTCGGCACTTTCAGCGATACCGCGACCGGGCTGATCAACGACACACAGGCTGATCTGGTGCGAGACCTCCGGAATCTGGAGCCGACACTGCGGGCACTCGCCGATGTGGGGCCCGGCCTACCTACCGCTCTCGCCTACGCGCCGACGTTTCCCTACACCCAGAGCTTCATCGACCGCGCGATACGGGGCGATTACATGAATCTGTTCCTCACCATCGACCTGACGATTCCGCGACTCAAACGGACGATGTTCCTGGGCACCCGCTCGGGGCCAGGAAGGCGCCCCGCTGGTGCCGGCGCCCGGTGATCCCTGGCAGCAGACCTATACCTTCGATCCGGTCGGCCCGCTGGCGAATATGCCGGTGCCTGCCGCCCCGCCGTCGGCGGCACCGGCCCGGCAGTCATCGGCAACCGAACCCGTCTTCCCGACCGCATTTCCGCCCATGGACGAAGGCGGTAGCTGATGCTGACGCGGTTTGTCCGAATTCAATTGATCGTCTTTGTGATGGCGTCCGTCGTCGGCATGACGGTTATGGTCATCGAGTACTTACAGGCGCCGACTCTGCTGGGTATCGGCCGGATGACGGTCACCCTGGAACTTCCTGGCACGGGCGGTCTTTACCGCTTTTCCAATGTGACCTACCGCGGCGTAGGGATCGGCAAGGTCACCGCAATACGGCCCACCCGCAACGGCGCGGTCGCGACGTTGTCGTTGAACAGCTCCCCGAAGATACCGGCGAATCTACAGGCCGACGTACTGAGCGTCTCAGCGGTGGGCGAGCAATACGTGGACCTACGACCAGCCGCCGACACGGGGCCCTACCTCACGACGGCGCGGTGATCCCGAGGAGCCGGACAACCATCCCGCAAGCCGTCGGACCGATGCTGGATCAGGTCAGTGCCCTGGTCGCCAGCATTCCCAAAAACAAGCTCAGTGAGCTGCTCGACGAGTCGTTCACCGGCCTCAACGGATCGGGTTACGAGCTCGGTTCGCTGATCGACTCCTCGGCGACGCTAGCCGGTGACGTCAATGCGGTCAGCGACCGTGCGCGCGGACTGATCGACGACGGCCGCCCGCTCATGGACAGCCAGGTACGGTCCATCGATGCACTGCGCACCTTGGCGCGCAGCTTGGCCGGTGTCACCGGACAGGTGGCCGACGATGACGCCCAGCTGCGCAACCTGTTCCACACCGGACCCGGTGCCGCTGACGAGGCCTCCCGTCTGCTGACACAGGTGAAGCCCACCCTGCCGGTGCTGTTGGCCAATCTCACCACCGTTGGCCAGGTCGCGGTGACATATCATGCGTCGCTGGAGCAGCTCCTGGTGATCCTGCCGCCGTACGTCGCCAGCGTGCAATCCTACGGCCTGGCAAAGAACAATCCGACGGGCATGTCGCAGGGCGAGTTCACCCTCACCCTCAACGATCCGCCGGCGTGCACGGTCGGATTCCTGCCGCCGTCTTCCTGGCGGCCACCCGCCGACACCAGCGAGACCGATACCCCAGATGGCTTGTACTGCAAGCTTCCACAGGATTCCCCGATCGGGGTCCGCGGTGCGCGCAATTACCCCTGCATGGGCAACACCGGAAAACGTGCCCCGACCGTCGAAATCTGTAACAGTGACCATCCCTACGAGCCGCTGTCGATGCGGCAGCATGTCTTGGGCCCCAGTCCGATCGACCCGAACTTGATCGCACAGGGCATCCCGCCCGACGATCGAGTCAACTTCGGCGACCGCGAATACGCACCGATCGAAGGCACATCACCACTGCCGGGACCACCCGCAACTGCCCAAGAAACCCCGCCGACGCCGGCGGCCGTCACACCGACACCGTCCCCCGCCGCAGGCGGTGGCGCCGAAGCCGCCCCAAGTTCGTTTGGCAGCAACCCATCTGGCGCCCCCTCGGTCGGCATCGCCCGATACAATCCCCGAACGGGGCAGTATGCCGCTCCAGACGGTCGGATCTATCGCCAGTCGGATCTGGTGGTCCCGGCGGGCACCCGAACCTGGCAAGACCTCATCCCGCACTGAGGCTCGGCGAATTCCTTTGCGGTCAGCTGATTTTGATGAGCTTGAACGGCATGCTGATGACCAGTGACCGGTTGATGCCGCAGCCGCCGCTGATCCCGGTCGTATGATCCTCGCCGATCAGGGTATTCGATTCCGGATCAACCGTCGTGTCGGGAGCTGCGGGCCAGAACCGGAAGACTTGAAGGCCCGGGGCTACTGTGCCGTCGGGGCAAGGTTCCCAATTAGCCACTGGGTGCTTGACGTACCACAGACCACTCTTCTTGTAGATCGGGGCGCTCCATCCTTGATCGCTGTTGACTGTCCCGGTGCATTCGGTGGGATAGCTGCAGACGGTCGAGACGGTCCACGTGCTCCGGAGGCTTGCTTCGTCACGGAACACCTCGTTGCTTTTGGCCCATTCGCCGTTGGACGTGGCCGCATAGGCTCCGTTCAGGCTGCCATCGACAGATGCCGCTGCCGGCAATGGATTTGCATTGGCGACGGCGGCCAGCACGGTCGCAATCGCAGCGCCGCTCAGAAGTCTGGATACCTGCATTGCCTGCTCCTCAACACGTTACGGTCAGCCAGGATGCGCCGATTCGTGGGGCATGAGGCTAACATCGTCATCGCCTGGCGCTTTGGTGATGCCCACTCAATGGGCCATTGATGAGTACTGATACCGCAGGCGGCAACGGAACGACAGAAAACTGTCCATCTGCAGGGACATTTCGACCGACATCGACGCTCGGCGTGCCACATTGGCGCCGTGCAACGCACTGTATGGGCCGTGGCGGCAACATTGGTCGCTGTCGGAGTAGGCAACCCCGCCCAGGTCTCTGCTGGTCCCTCCAGCTGTAATGAGCCCTCGTGTGTCCCCGGAATCGTCCCGGGCGTGGAGCTAGGGGGACCGTGTTCGGATACCGCCTATTTCGTCTTCGCGACCACATCGTGGGGCCGATTGGTGTTCTGCGGCTCGCCGCGCCGCTATGCACCTCGATACTTCAGATCACCTCCGATGCAGGGGATTCGAGACGAGAACTCCGACTGCACCGGTCTTGATAACGCGGTGGCGCAGGCGCCCGACGGCCTGTTCCTGAGCTGCGTGGCCGCCGGCGGTGCGAGCAGGTGGGTGCGCGGTGACAGCTAGGCGCAAGGGTGTCACCGTGCGGGTGTGTGGGCTGGCGGTGGGCCTGACGTCTGCGGCCGCTTGGGTGACGGCGGCACCGCTGCATGCTGAGGAACCGTCGCTGCACCGGGTCACGTATTCGGTCTCGGCGCGAAACCCTTTTTATGCCGATATTTACTATCGGGAGACCGCTCCGCCGACGTGGGCTGATTACAGCCACAATCCGTACCAATTCAGTCCGAAAGTCGAATCCGCCATCGCCCCAGGCAAGCCGTGGGTCCGCGAGGTGCTGCTGGCCGATCCGCGGGAATGGGCGATGGTCGCAGTGTCCAGCGGAAACCCGCGCGAGCAGCCGCTGGTTCATTGCGAGCTCGCGATCGATGGCGTGGTGGTCTACTCCAACGACGGTCCCAAGGGCGCGGTCTGTTCTCTGCGGTCGTGGTGAGGCGAAACGAGAACGCCCGGCGGGTGTCCGCTGGGTGGGATCGTCGCGCGATTGCTCTCGATCCGGGACTTATGGTCGCCAGCGGTGATCCGAACGTCACGTTGCACTGCCGAATCGACAGGAGGTCGTGATGCCGTCCGACAAGCATCCGGTCTCGACCCGTGACGACGGCGACGGCGATGAGTCCGAATCGGGATGTCATTCCTCAACCGACAGCGCAATCGCCTTGGAGCAGGCCCTGAACGAGGTCGAGGCCGAGGCCGCTGAAGCCGAAGCGGTCGCGGCCGTGGCACGTGCGCGCGCCAAAGCCATCCGGCGCAGTCTGCAGCCCGCACCGGCAGCATCGCCGGGTGCTTCCGCGACCTCTCCAGGCGCCGGTGCCGATTCCCGACAGCGCCGTCGGCCCCGCCTGCGCCACCCGCGATGGACGACGCTCGTCGCGGGCTTGGTGCTGCTCGCTACCGGCACGGCTGTAGCAGTCAACGCCTACCTGTTCACTCAGCACGATCGGGTCGTGGAACGTGACCGGAGCGCAGCCAAATTCGCTGCTGCCGCGAGGCAGATCGTCGTCACCTTGATGTCAATCGACGCCAGCAATGTCAACCAGAACGTGCAGCAGATCATCGGCAACTCGACCGGTCCTTTCAAATCCGAATTCGAAAGTACAGCAGCGGATTTCGTCAAGGCGGCCCAGGACTCCAAGCTGGCAACCCAAACACGGGTACAGGCGGCCGGTGTCGAGTCGATGACCGGCGGGTCCGCGATCGTGCTCGTCACAGCGACCTCGACACTCACCACACCTGGCGGGAATCCTCCGCAGCCTCGTACGTGGCGGCTGGTGGTCAGTCTGGTCACAGAGGCCGGACAGATCAAGATGTCGAAACTCGAGTTCGCCTGATGGCCGGCGCATCGGCAACCGCTGAGGATCTCGACGAAGTCGGCCCCAACGTGGAAGACGGGGACGATGCGGCCGACGTGGCGGATGTGCGCAGGGACGGTGACAGCGGGTACGGGGAGGATGGCCTCGGCGTAAAGATCCGGCGCTGGTGCTCGGCTCAAGCATTGCCCCGCTGGGGTTTGGTCGTCGTCGGGTTGCTGTTCGCTGCGTCAGTGAGTACCGCCGCTGTGCAGTACGTGACACAGCACCGGGCAGACGAGGATACCTCCGAGAGCGTGGGCCGGGCAGCGCTTGCCGAGGCGTCCGCCGGTGCCGTCGCGGTGGTGTCCTATGCACCCGAGAGCCTCGACCGCGATCTTGCCGCTGCAAAGGCGCATCTGACCGGTGAGTTCCTCACGTACTACGGCAAATTCGTCGACCAGGTCGTCGCGGCGGCGGTCAGGCAGAAGGCAGTCAAGTCCAGCGCTTCGGTGGACCGGGCGGCCATCACCGAACTGCATCCTGACACCGCGAAGGTATTGGTCTTCCTGAACCAGACAACGATCAGCCAGGACCGGCCTGAGCCCGTCCAGACCGCCAGCAGTGTGGTGGTCAGCCTGGCCAAGGTGAATGGCAATTGGCTCATTTCGGCGGTCGACCCGCTTTAACGGCGGAGACGGTATCGGTGTTGGGGCAGCCGCATCGGCCTGGGTGTACGGCGACCCTTGCTCCGGGCTGACGCGGGCGATCCCGAAAAGCACTACGGTGAAAGCCGTGACAGAGTCGCTGGCTGACCGCCTGATCTCGCGGCTGCGCTTGCTGATCGGGCCGGTCTTGACGGTGTTCGCCGTGGGCGCCCTGGCCCTCGGGGGCTTTGCCTGGTTGGCCGGCTGGCGGACCATAGCCGACGGGTGCTGGATCGCCGGCACGGTCAGCGCCGTCGTGCCTGCTTTGGGTTGGGTGCTCGCTGCGTTGCGCCGGGGACGGATCGGCGTAGACATCATCGCGGTGCTGTCGTTGGTCGGCACGCTGTTGGTCCGCGAGTATCTGGCCGGCGCGCTGATTGCGGTGATGTTCGCCGGCGGCAGGACGCTGGACTCGGCCGCCGCGCGCCGTGCGTCCCGTGACCTGCGGGCGCTGCTGGATCGTGCGCCACGGTTCGCGCGGCGACGGGTCGGAACGCAGATCAGCATGATCGACGTGGCCGACGTCGTCGTCGGCGACGTGCTGGTGGTGGGTCCCGGCGAGGTGGTGCCGGTGGACGGGCGGGTCGCCGATGTGCTCGCGGTTCTCGACGAGTCTGCACTGACCGGGGAGTCGGTGCTGGTCGAGCGCGGGGTCGGCGAAACGGTGCGCAGCGGTGTGGTCAATGCCGGCAACGCTTTTGAGTTGCGGGCCATCGCAACTGCCGCGGAAAGCACGTATGCCGGCATTGTGCGGTTGGCGCAGAATGCCGGGGCCGACAACGCGCCGATCGTCCGGTTGGCCGACCGCTACGCGGCCTGGTTCCTGCCATTGACACTGCTGGTAGCGGGTGCCGCGTGGCTCGCCAGCGGTTCGGAGGTGCGCGCCGTTGCGGTGCTGGTGGTGGCAACCCCGTGTCCCTTGCTGCTTGCCGCCCCGGTGGCGATCGTGTCCGGACTGTCCCGCGCGTCGCGGGCCGGGGTGGTGATCCGGGGTGGGGGAGCGCTGGAAAACCTCGGTCACGCAACGACTTTGGTGATGGACAAGACCGGCACCCTGACGATGGGACGGCCGACGGTGGTCGACGTGGTGGCGGCAGCGGGCCACGAGGCTGTCGAGGTGTTGCGGTTGGGTGCCTCGGTGGATCAGTTTTCCCCGCACGTGCTCGCGGAGGCGATCGTCACCGAAGCGCTGAGCAGGAAGTTGCAGTTGTCGTTACCCACCGGGGTGGTCGAACAGCCGGGCAGTGGGGTGACCGCGACGGTCGACGGGCATCGGGTCATGGTCGGCAAAGTGTCCGCCGACGAATTGGCCGGTGCGTGGACGGCAGCGGTGGTCGGTCGCGCCCGACTGGACGGAGCCGGAATCGCCTGGGTGAGCGTCGACGGCACCCCCGCTGGAGCGGTGTTACTGCGGGATCCGTTGCGTCGACATGCGCCGCGGACGGTGCGACGGTTGCGTGAAGCCGGACTTGAGCGATTGCTCATGCTCACCGGAGATCGGGCCGAACCCACCCGCGAAGTCGCCAACATCCTGGGACTGGATGAGGTCCGTGTGGACCAGACACCCGAGGACAAGTTCGCCGCCGTGCGCGCGGAAAGCGAACGCGCGGTGACGGTGATGGTGGGTGACGGAATCAACGACGCTCCGGCACTGGCGGCGGCCACCGTGGGTGTCGCGATGGGGGCCCGGGGGGCGACAGCGTCCTCGGAGGCCGCCGACATCGTGCTGACCACGGACCGCCTGGACCGGCTCGCCGACGCGATGGACATCGCCCGCTGGTCGCGGCGGATAGCCGTGCAGAGCGCCGTCGTCGGCATGAGTCTTTCCTTGGTGGCGATGGTGATTGCCGCGCTGGGCTGGCTGCCACCCGCCGCGGGGGCGCTGCTGCAAGAGGGCATCGACGTCGCGGTGATTCTCAATGCGCTGCGGGCCCTGCGCGGAAATCCGGCGACCGATGGACAGCTGGATGCAAACACCGAACGACCTGCTGCTCCGCTTCGCCGCCGAGCATGACGTATTGCGGGACACCATCGGCCTGTTGCGCGACAGCGCGGATCGCCTGGCAACCGGAACGGATGCCCTCCCACTGGAATCGTTGACCGCGGTGCACACCTTGTTGGTCGACCGGATTCTGCCCCACGAAGAGGCCGAGGAAACCCAGCTCTACCCGGCGCTGGCGCGTCCGCTCGGTAGTAGTGAAGCGACCGCGACGATGAGCCGTATGCACGCCGAGATCAGGCGACTCGCCGATCGCATCGGCACGCATCTGGCCGAGGCGCAGTCGGCTGGCGCGATACAGCCGGATCAGGTCGATGATCTCCTGGCGTGCCTTTACGGCCTGTACACCTTGCTGCGGCTGCACTTCGTTCAGGAGGAGGAGAACTACTTCACCCTGGCTGAGGATGAGGCCCCGCAACAGGATTGACCGAAGCTACGCCGCGCGTGGCGGGTCCTCCATACCACGGCTGAGCGAACCGGGCGGGACATCGGTCGCCGGCCGCCGGTTTGGGGACTAAAGCCTCACGACCTGGGACTGCCAGCGCGGATAGCGTTTTCCGTGGGTCAAGGGAGTGCGGCATGAAAGTCAGGCAGCGCGGTCGTCGTGCCACCGCCGCGCTCGCGTCCGAACGCATCATCCTGCGAACCAACCGTCGCGGGGCGCGGCTGGCCAGCGCGCTGCTGCTGGCATGTGTGCTGAGTTGGTTGACGGCAGTGACCGTGCACGAACGTCCGGGCGCGAATTGGTATGCGGCGGGCCGGTTCGGCTGGTCGGTCGCGCTGCTGGCAGCCGTGGTGCTCATCGCGCGCGGGGTGTTCCTGGGACGACCGGTGACCCCGATGCACGCCGTCGCTGCTGCTGCGCTGCTGTCCGCGGGGCTCTTCGCCCACTTCCTGTCCTTCGGTGGGTGGGGCAATGTGCTGGTCGCCACCAGCGGCCTGGCCCTGATGTGGCCCACCTCGGCCGAGGCGCAGCCGGAGTTGCTGCAGCGAGTGTGGGCGCTCGTAGACGCCACACCCGCGGACCCGCTGGCGCCCTTCGCCATGCATTCGCTCAAGAGCTACTACTTCAACGCCGCCGCGACCGCCGCGATCGCCTACCGGACCCGACTCGGATTCGCCGTCGTGAGCGGCGATCCGATCGGCGACAGGGCGCAATTCGAGAAGCTGGCAACCGATTTCGCCGTCATGTGCCGGTCGCGCGGCTGGCGGATCGTCGTGTTGGCCGGTGCGCAGCGGAATCTGGGTCTGTGGACCAAAGAGGTGATCGGGCAGGCGATGCTCGCGGTGCCGATCGGGCGCGATGTCGTCGTCGACGTCCCACACTTCAGCCTGGCCGGCCGCCGGTACCGCAATGTGCGTCAGGCCGTGCAGCGCACCCACAACCGCGGTGTCACCACGCAGATCGTCGACGAACGCGCGCTGGACGCAAGCCTGGTCGCCGAATTGAGCGAGGTGCTCTATGCCTCGCACGGCGGGGTGCGTACCGAGCGTGGGTTCTGTATGAATCTCGACGGTGCGCTGCAGGGTCGTTGCCCCGGCGTCAAGCTGGCCGTTGCCCGCGACAGCGGTGGGCGGGTGGTGGCTTTTCACCGTTACGCGAGCGCCGGAGGCGGGTCGGAGCTCACCCTGGACGCGCCGTATCGTCGTCCCGACGCCCCCAACGGAATTGACGAGCGGCTGAGCATCGAGATGATTGCCGATGCGAAAAGGCATGATGCACAGCGTCTTTCGCTGGCCTTCGCGGCTTTCCCGGAAGTTTTCGATGCGGCCCGACCCGGGCCGCTGCAGCGCCTTGCCTACCGGTTGATCCATCTGCTGGACCCGCTGATCCGGCTGGAATCCCTCTACCGTTACCTACGGAAGTTCCACGCGCTCAACGAGCGCCGCTATGTCGTGCTGTGCACTCACCATATTCCGAGCGCGCTGGTGGTGTTGCTGTCGTTGGAGTTTCTGCCCCGACGCCGCCGGTTACGGCCGGCGCATCATTGAGCGTTCAGGCCGAGGCGTGCGTTTCGACGTAGCCGACCACGTCTGACAGGGTGCGCAGCGACGCGTAGTCGGACTCCGGGATGTCGACCTGGAACCGATTGTGGATGCCGAGCAAAAAGTTCAGCCAGTCCATCGAGTCCAGGTCGACCTGGTCGCGCAGCAGTACGTCATCGCTGATGTCGTCGGCATCAACTTCGGGGGCGATGGTCGTCAGCACCGACAGGACTACGACGCGAGTGTCTTCTTTCGTTGTCATTGTTCACTTCTCCAGTAGGTCGGGTTGTTGCAGCAGTTCGTTGATCGCGGCCAGGAACAGGGCACCGCGGTGACCGTCGCTGGCCCGGTGGTCGGCGGCGAGGGTGCCTTGAATGGCATTGACGACCCGGATTCCGCCGTCGATGACGCAGACCCGCTGCGTCGTTTTGCCGAAGCCGACCAGGGCGACCTGCGGGGGGTAGATCACGCCGAACACCGTGTCGACGCCTTGGTCGCCGAGGTTGGTGACGGTGATGGTGGGGTCGGACATCTCCGAACTGCGCAGTGAACCGGTGCGCGCCCGCGCCACCAGGTCGGTGAGATCCGCCATCAGCTCGTCGAGCTTCTTCTCGGCGACATCGTGAATGGCGGGTGCGACCAGACCTCCGCCACGCAACGAGATGGCGACGCCGACGTGCACCGCGGGGGCGGCCTGGAAGCCGTCCTCTCGCCAGAACCCACTGAATTCGCCGAAGCGCTGCGCGGCAAGTGCTACCGCTTTGAGTTGCAGGACGGCCGGCAGTACGCGTTCGGTGATGGGCCGCTGCGCATTTCGGGAGGTGAGCCAGGTCAACGCGGTGTCCATCAGGATCTCGTCGGCCAGATAGTAGTGCGGTATCTCGCGCTTGGATCGGCTCATGGCCGCTGCGATCGACTGGCGCATCGCGGCGCCTCGCTCGGCCATTGAGAAACGTTCGCCCGCGGGCTTCGGCGTCGGCTTCTTGACCGGTTGCCGGGTGGCGGCGGCGTGCTCGACGTCGACGATCGTCACCGCACCCTGCGGACCGGTACCGCTGACCGCGTCGAGGTCGACGCTCAGAGATGCGGCCAGCCGACGCGCGGCAGGTGAAACCCAGCGGCGGTGCTGTGGCCCGGTGGGTTGCGCCGGCGCCGGCGCAGCGGCGACCGGCTGGGGAGCCTGGGGCGGCGCCATCGGGGCGACGGTGCGGGGAGCCTGCTGTTGTGGCTGCTCGGCCGGTGTAGCTGCCGTCGCAGCTGCCGTCGCACCTGCCGTCTCGCCCGGCGTCTCGCCCGCCGACAGCAGGGTGGCCAATACCGCTCCCACTTCTACTGTTTCGCCGACCGGGACCACCAGCTCGCCGATCGTGCCCTCCTGCCAGCACTCGATTTCCACCGCGGCCTTGGTGGTTTCAACGACGGCGACGACCTGGCCGCGGGTCACCTTGTCGCCCGGTTTGACCAGCCACTCGTTGAGCGTGCCTTCGTCCATGTCGGAGCCCAGTGCGGGCATTTTGAACTCGATCATCATCGGTCCCCGAAAAGTTCGTGCACCGCGGCGACGATCTTGTACGGCTGCGGAAGTGCCGCCTCCTCAAGGTGTTTCGCGTACGGAATCGGTACCTCTTCGCTGCATACCCGGCCGACCGGGGCGTCCAGATCGTAGAACGCGCCTTCCATGATCCGCGCGGAGATTTCGGCTGCCAAACTGCCGCTGCGCCAGGCCTCGTCGATGGCGATGGCGCGGTGGGTCTTTCGGACCGAGTTCAGAATCGTTTCGGTGTCCAACGGCCGCAGTACCCGCAGATCCACCACCTCACATTCGATCCCCGCCAAGGACAACTCGTTTGCCGCATCCAGCGCCTTGGCGAGGCAGCCACCATAAGCGATCAAGGTAACGTCGGTGCCGGCCCGCCGTACCGCCGCCCGAGTGATGTCGGTCGGCTCCAAGGTGTCGATGTCGGTCGAGGTGTTGTAGAGCTGAACATGTTCGAAGATGATCACCGGATCCGGATCGGCCAGTGCCGGTCCGAGCATGCCGTAGGCGTCCTCGACCGTCGCCGGTGCCAAGACCTTGATCCCCGGGATGTGGGCATACCACGGTTCGAGGCTGTGCGAATGCTGGGCGGCGAGTTGACGCCCGGCCCCGGTGGCCATCCGGACGACGATCGGCACTGAGAACTGCCCGCCGGACATATGACGCAGCGCCGCAGCGGTATTGACGATCTGGTCGAGCGACAACAGGCTGAAGTTCACCGTCATGACTTCGACGATCGGGCGTAACCCGTTGAGGGCGGCCCCGATACCGATGCCGACGAAGCCGAGTTCCGAGAGCGGGGTATCGCGCACCCGGTCCGGGCCGAACTCCTCCAGTAGACCCTTCGATGCGGCATACGTTCCGCCGTAACGCCCGACGTCCTCGCCCATCAGCACCACGCGTGAATCGTCGCGCAACGCGTCACGCATCGCGTCGTGAACAGCAGTGCGGTAGATCGTTTTCATCGCGCTGCCTCCAGCGGGGTGAGCACGTCACGGGCCAAATCGGCCACGTCTTCCCTGGTTCCGGACTCCGCGTAGGCCACCGCGTCCGCAATCTCGGCGGCGGCCGCATCTTCGATGTCACGCACGTCCTGGTCGGTGAGCAGGCCGTCGCTTTGCCGCCGCTTGATGAACAGGTCGATGGGGTCTCGCTCCCGCCAGTGAGCCACTTCGACCTTGTCCCGGTACAGCTCCGGATCGAACATCGAGTGCGGCCGGAACCGGTAGGTACGGAATTCGATGAAGAACGGGCCGCCGGTGCTGCGCACGTGTTCGACACCTTTGCGGGTGACCTCGTGACACGCCTCGACGTCCATCCCGTCAACGGCCAGCGCGTCGACGCGGTATGCGGCCGCCTTGGCGGTGAGATCGGTCTGCGACTGCGCCCGCTCCAACGATGTGCCCATGGCGTAAAGGTTGTTCTCGCAAAGGAACAACACCGGCAGGTTCCACAACACCGCCATGTTCAGGGACTCGTGGAAGGCGCCCTCGGCCACGGCTCCGTCACCGAAGTAGCACGCGGTCACGCGGTCTCGCTTGAGCATGGCGTCGGCGAGTGCGATGCCGACTGCCAGCGGCAGGCCGCCGGCCACGATCGCGTTGCCGCCGTAGAAGTGCCGGGATGCGTCGAAGAGGTGCATGGACCCGCCGCGACCGCGCGAGCAGCCTTCCTGCATGCCGAACATCTCGGCCATGATCCTGGTCATCGGGATGCCGCGCAGCAGCGCGTGCGCATGCTCGCGATAGGTCGCCACCACCGCGTCATCGGCGGTCAACGCGCGCAGTGACCCGGCGGCTACGGCTTCTTCACCCACGTAAAGGTGTAGAAAACCGCGAATCTTGGCCGCGCTGTACAGTTCCGCGCATTTCTCTTCCATCCGGCGCACCCGCACCATGTCCGACAACAGCGAGTGCGTCAGGTCCTTGTCCGTCACAGCGAGGCTCCTTCGGGTTGATGGTCGTGTGGGTGCTCAATCGTGGACGTGTCGCCTTCGGGCAGCCCGAGTTCGCGGGCCTTCAACAGGCGACGCAGGATCTTGCCGCTGCTGGTGTGCGGCAACGAATCGGCGAATTCAATCTCTTTGGGCGCGACGGCAGGACCGAGCCGTTTGCGGGCGTGGCCGAGCAGCTGCAACCGGAGCTCATCGCTGGCGACAAAGCCGTCCTTGAGTGTGACAAAGGCTTTGATGATAGAGCCGACGGTGGGGTCGGGCTTACCGATGACGGCCGCCTCGGCCACCGCCGGATGATCGGTCAGTGCGCTTTCCACCTCGAACGGGCCGATCAGATGCCCAGCGGACTTGATCACGTCGTCCTTGCGTCCGACGAACCAGAAGTATCCGTCGGCGTCCCGCTTGGCCAGGTCGCCGGTGAGATAAAGCCCGTCGCTGAAGCACTTTCGGTATCTGTCGTCGGCGTGCAGATAGCCGCGGAACATCGACGGCCAGCCGGGTTTGAGGGCAAGCTCGCCCTCGACGTCCGGTTCCTGTACGACGGTGATGCTGCCGTCGTCGTTGTCGCGCACGATGCATGCGTCGACCCCGGGCAGTGGCCGGCCCATCGAGCCCGGCTTGATGTCGAAGGCCGGCGTATTGGCGATCATGATGCCGCCCGTCTCGGTCTGCCACCAATTGTCGTGAATCGGTAAGCCCAGGCACCGCTTTCCCCACCACACGGCTTCGGGGTTGAGTGGCTCGCCCACGCTGGCGATGAAACGCAGTCGGGGAAAACTGAATTGGGCCGGCAGTTCGGGACCGGACTTGATCAACATTCTGATGCCGGTGGGCGCGGTGTACCAGACCGAAACCTGTTGGTCCTGCAGGATCCGGTACCACCGCTCCGCGTCGAATTCGGCCTGGTCGACGATCGAGGTGACCCCGTGCAGCAGTGGACTGATGATCCCGTAGGACGTCCCGGTCACCCAGCCGGGATCTGCCGTGCACCAATAGATGTCGTCGGGATGAAGATCGAGCGCATACAGGCCGGTGACGTAGTGCATGGCGACCGCACCGTGCACGTGGACGGCGCCTTTCGGGGTGCCGGTGGTCCCGCTGGTGAAGTGCAGCAATGCCGGGTCGTCAGCCGTCGTCGGCTCGACCGGTGCGTGCTCGTCGGCGGTGTCCATGCACTGCCAGAAGTCGAGTGTTCCTGCGGGCGGCTCGCCGTGGGCGCCGTCGTCCACCACAATCACCTGTCGCACCGAGGCCAGCCGATCGCGAATCTTGGCGATCTTGCGTTGATAAATCGACTTGGTGGTGACCAGCACGTCGGCTTGCCCGATATCCACCCGGGTGGCGATCGGTTCCGGGCCGAAGGCGGAGAACAGTGGTGAAACGACACTGCCGTTGCGCAGCGCACCCAGCATCGTGATGTACAGCTCGGGGATGCGGCCCATGATGGCGAAGACCCGGTCGCCTTTGCCGATGCCGAGAGCGCGCAGCACCCCGGTGAATCGTGTCACCCGATTGCTCAACTCGGCATAGCTCAGCTCATGAGCCGCGTCCTCGGTGAGGAAGCGAATCGCGGTGTGGGTGCTGGTCGGGCCGCTCGCGTGCCGGTCGACGGCTGCATAGGCGATGTTGCATTTCCCTTCGCCCATGCCGTCGCACAGCCCCGGCACATCAGACCATTGGAAGTGTGCGCGCGCTTCTTCGTAGTCGGCGAGATTAGGTTGGACGCGGTAGTCGCGGGGCGTCTTATGAATCACTTCCATGTACGGGTCCTCATCCCCAGGGTTCTGCCCGGTGCGGCAGAACTGACGGCTTGTCAAGCGTGTCCCGGATATACCCGGCGCAATAGGGAAGAAGGTCACCGATCACACCGGCCGGACGTCGCTTTGCCGGAGTAGGGGGTCCTAAGACGCGACGATGGTGACCAAGGACCCTGGCATCCGATGTCTTCGTGACGCAGCGTCGTACTCAGAGAGAAAGGTGAGTGCGATGATCCGAACGCTGGCCGAAACTGCGGTGATCACGAACGCAATCGAGTTGGCGTGCCACGCTCCTTCACTGCACAACAGCCAGCCGTGGCGGTGGGTGGTGAACGGCGCGAAGGCCGACCTGTTCGTCGACCCGGCCCGCATCGTGACCTCGACCGACAGCTCGGGCCGGGAGGCCATCCTCAGCTGTGGCGCCGTGCTCGACCACCTCCGGGTCGCGATGGCCGCGGTTGGCTGGGACGCCCATGTCGACCCATTTCCCAACCCGAACAATCTCGATCATCTGGTCTCGGTCGACTTCACGCCGATGACATACGTCGGGCGGGCGCGGCGCGACCGCGCCGACGCGATCACGGTTCGCCGAACCGACCGACGTCCGTTCCGCGCGCCCACCGATTGGCCGTCGCTGCAGCCGCTGCTGCGCAACTGTGTGGACCCGGATCTGGTGGGGCTCGAGGTATTGGGCGACGACGCGCGGCCGCGGCTGGCGGAGGCGACTCGGCTCAGCGAGGCGCTGCGTCGCTACGACGACAGCTATCACCACGAATTGAGTTGGTGGACAGCGCCTTCCAGGGATCACGACGGTATACCGCAGGCTGCACTGGCGTCAGGATCCGACGCCCGGGGAGTCGGTGTGAACCGGGAGTTTCCCACCGGTGCCGACGCCGAGCACGGCGCCGGGAGCAGACACGATCAGGCCAAGATCGTGCTGCTGTGGACCGCTGAGAACACCCGCGCGGACGCGCTGAACTGCGGGGAGGCCCTTTCGGCCGTCCTGCTGGAATGCACCGTGGCAGGTTTGGCGACCTGCCCGATCACGCACGCCACGGAGCTGGAGCCCGCACGTGACATCCTGCGCGACCTCACCGAGGGTCGTGCGGCTGTGCCTCAGGTGCTGATCCGAGTCGGCATCTCACCGTCGGGTCCGGTCCCCGCGGCGACGCCGCGGCGGCCGCTCGGTGAGGTACTAGAGGTCGTCGGCTGACCGGGGGAAATGGCTTATGGACACCTCACGCTGGGACTTCGGTCCCTACCAACGACGCCCGGGCATTGGTCGAATAAGGCACTGCCGTGAGGGCGATTTGAGATCGAGGAGTATCACAATGACGATCGAGCGTGCGTCATGACCAATGCAGCCGAGGCCACCCGGCCCGCACCGCGGCGCGTGTTCCGCGACCGCCGCGAAGCCGGCAAGGTACTGGCAGGCCTGTTGGACGGCTACCGCGATGACCCGGACGTCATCGTGCTGGGCCTGGCGCGCGGCGGAATTCCCGTCGCCTGGGAGGTGGCGGCTGCGCTGCGCGCACCGCTGGACGCGTTCATCGTCCGCAAGCTCGGCGTTCCGGGACATGAGGAATTCGCCGTCGGCGCACTGGCCAGCGGTGGGCGTATCGTGGTCAACGACGACGTGTTGCGGGGCTTGCGGATCACGCCGGAGCAACTGCGCGAGATCGCCGAGCGGGAAGGCCGCGAGCTGGTCCGGCGCGAGGCCGCCTATCGCGGGGGCCGCCCGCCGCTGCAGGTGGCCGGCAAGACGGTGATCCTCGTCGACGACGGACTGGCCACCGGCGTCAAGCATGCTCGCGGCTGTGCAGGCGCTGCGCGAATCCGAGCCCGCGCAGATCGTGATCGCCGTACCCGCCGCCCCGGAATCAACCTGCCGCGAGTTCGCCGGTATCGTCGACGAAGTGGTGTGCGCGTCGATGCCCACGCCGTTTCTGGCTGTCGGAGAGTCGTTCTGGGACTTCACGCCAGGTCACCGACGACGAGGTGCGCGAACTGCTGGCACCCCGACCGCGGGGCAACGCCGGTCAGACCCGCGGCAGCCGACGCGCCGCCGAGATGGTTGCCGACGTGGCCATCGACGCGCCGCGGCGGCATGCCGCCGCGCGAAATGCTCGAAGAGCTGATCGGTGATGCGCGCATCGTCCTGATCGGCGAGAGCTCCCACGGCACCCACGAGTTCTACGAGGCGCGCGTCGAGCATCACCAAGTGGCTGATCGAGCGACAAGGGCTTCAGCGCCGTTGCCGCCGAAGCGGACTGGCCCGACGCTTACCGGGTGAACCGCTACGTGCGCGGGCTGGGCGAGGACAAGACCGCCGAGGAGGCGCTGCGCGGTTTCGAACGGTTTCCGGCCTGGATGTGGCGCAACACCGTTGTACGCGACTTCGTCGACTGGCTGCGCTGGCACAACGGCAACGCGCGCCGACGGCCGCGGCAGGCCGGGTTCTACGGGCTCGATCTCTACAGCCTGCACCGCTCGATGCAAGGAGGTCATCGCCTACCTCGACACCGTCGATCCCGCGGCCGGCGGCGCGGGCACGGGCCCGCTACGCCTGCTTCGACCACTCCGCGGGCGACGACGGCCAGGCGTACGGCTACCCGCGGCGTTCGGCGCGGGGCCGAAGCTGCGAACGCCAGGCGGTCGAGCAGCTGGTCGAGCTGCAGCGCAACGCGATCGGACTACCTGCGCGCCAGACGGCCTGCTTGCCGAGGACGAGCTGTTCTATGCCCAGCAGAATGCGCAGACGGTCCGCAACGCCGAGGTGTACTACCGCGGCATGTTCCGCGGCCGGGTCACCTCGTGGAATATGCGCGACAAACACATGGCGCAGACCCTGGAACGCCCTGCTGACCCACCTGGACCGGCACAGCGATGCCGAGCCCGCACGAATCGTGGTGTGGGCGCACAATTCCCACGTCGGCGATGCCACGCGCGACCGAGGTGTGGGCGGATGGCCAGCTGACGCTCGGGCAGCTGGCCCGCGCAGCAGTACGGCGACGACTGCCCGCCTGATCGGCTTCTGCACGTATTCGCGGTACGGTCACCGCGGCCAGCGAGTGGGGCGGCGTCGCCGAACGTAAGGCGGTTCGGCCGGCGCTTGCCGGGCAGTGTCGAAGAACTGCTGCACGAGAGCGGCAAGGACGCCTTTGTGGTGCCGATGCCGACGGATCAACGAAAAGGCGGCCGAACGCACTGTCGGCCGTTCGGCTCGGGCCGCGCCATCGGGGTGATCTACCAGCCCGCGACCGAGCGGCAGAGCCACTACTTCCACGTGCGACCTGCCGACCAATTCGACGCGATGATCCACATCGATAAGACACGTGCGCTGGAACCTCTCGAGACCACGAGCGTGTGGATCGCCGGCGAGACGCCCGGAGACCTATCCCAGCGGTCTCTAGTCCGCATCAACGAGCGGAGTTGAGGATGCACGCCGGTTTCGCACCGGGGCACCGCGGATCGTCACGTTGACGATGAATCCCGCGCTCGACATCACCACCAGCATGGAAGTGGTGCAGCCGACCGATAAGTTGCGTTGCACCGCAACGCGTTACGACCCGGGCGGCGGCGGCATCAACGTCGCGCAGATAGCGCATGTGCTCGGCGGGTCGGCGTTCGCGGCCATTGCCGGCGGGCGGCTCGCGCGGGCGACATCATCACCCGACTGCTCAGCGATGCGGGCGTGCCCTTCGGCGAGATTCCATCGCCGGCTGCACCCGGGAGAGCTTCACCGTCAACGAGACGCAGCACCGGCCGGCAGTATCGGTTCGTCCTGCCGGGCCCGGTGCTGACCCTGGCCGAGCAGACAGGTGCCTGCTGCAGCTGCGGAGGGCGGCGCGCGTCGGCGGCAATTCGTGGTGGCCAGCGGCAGCCTGCCGCCGGGCGTTCCGCCCGACTTCTATCAGCGGGTCGGCCGACGTGGCGCGCGAGATGGGTGCCCGTCTCATCCTGGACACCTCCGGTGGCGGGCTGCACGCGCGTCATCGTCGGGGGTGTTACCTGCTCAAGCCGAGCGCGCGGGAGCTGCGCGAATGCGTGGGACGCGAATTGGCCACCGAGGCAGAGCAAATCGCCGCCGCGCGGGAACTCGTAGACAGCGGTGCGCGCCGAGGTCGTCGTGGTGTCCCTCGGCGCTCGGCCGGCGCGTTGCTGGCCACCACCGGACAGCGCCAACGTTTCGCGGCGGTGCCGATGGAGGGCGGCAGCGGCGTGGGTGCCGGGGACGCCATGGTGGCCGCCATCGCCGTCGGCCTGACCCGCGGCTGGCCGCTCGCCAAGGCCGTTCGGTTGGGCATCGCCGCGGGCGCGGCGATGCTGCTGACGCCCGGCACCGCGGTATGCGAGCGCGCCGACGTGGAACGGCTTTTCGAGCTGTCCGGCGAACCGACCGAGGTTGGTGATCCGGCGCCGGGGACAAAGGGCATTGCGAACTCAGGCCAAACGGCCCCTGCGGAAATGACTGACCGCGCAATAGATTGATAGTGAGCGAAAGTCAGGAGCCGACATGAACCAGCTGGACGCGAAGTCGGTGGTGGTGGGTGTCAACGGCTCGCAAGCCGCCGTCAACGCCGCCAAATGGGCGATTGACGAGGCACTGAGCCGGCAGATGCCCCTTCGTCTTGTCTATGTGATCACCAGCAAGGGCGAGCGCCCGGCGGCGGCCGAGGCTTCCGAGTGGGAACTCGAGCGCGCCGAAATGGTGCTGTCGCAGGCGGAAAGCGCTGTTCTCAGTGCGGCGAAGGCCGAGGGCAAACCGGTCGAGATCGAAACCGCCGTCCTCTCCGGAGACCCGGCGCGGGCACTGGTCGACACATCACACGATGCGGCCCTGGTTTGCGTGGGCACCTCCCGGCGCGGGTGGGCCACTGACGGTTTGTTAGGCCCCACGGCCGCTGCCCTGGTGACGCACGCACAGTGCCCGGTCGCGGTCATCCGCACCAATCCCGACGGCACGCCCACCCAGGTCGGGGTGATCGCCGTCGTCCTCAACGATGAGCCCGACAACGACGAAGTGGTTCGGCTTGCCATGGAGGAAGGGCGGCGCCGGCACGCGATCGTGCGGCAGATTGACCGCCGCCTGGACAGCTGGGTCCGCCGCTACCCCGACGTGCCGGTCCAGGTGGTGGCGTCAGGCACCGGGGCCAGAGCCGGCGAGAACCACAGTCGCGCGATTGACCTCGCCATCGTGGGCGAGTCCGAGGCCGCCGGGTTGCCGGGGCTGTCGACCCCGAATTGCCATCCGATCCTCGGTTATCCGGACTGCTCGGTGCTTCTGGTCCGGCATTAGGCCGCACTTCCCCTTCGCCGCGATCTACACCGACCTCAGCGCGAGTCCCGATCGGCCGCCCCGAAAGCCAATGAAGGTCGCACGTCCCTGCACTTGGTGACCAAAGCCTCACTACCCAGGTCGGCTCGGGCAATAGCGTTTTCGGTGACGGAGGGAGAACAGCATGGACGCGCTGGCTGACCGCCACGGCATCCTCGTCGGGGTCGACGGATCGGAACCATCCAATGCCGCCGTGGTGTGGGGCGCGCGCGAGGCCGCGATGCGTCATGTTCCCCTGACCCTGATCCACATGGTCGACGCGGCGGTCCCGATGTACCCCGAGATGCCGTTGTCGATGGGTATGGGAATGTGGCGCGACGAGGACGGCCACCGGGTGCTCCAACATGCGGTCAAGCTGGCCGGAGACATCGTCGGTACGACACGGCCGATTGCCATCTCGACTGAAATGAAATGTTCGCCGCCGGTTCCCACGCTGGTGCAGCTGTCCGAGGACGCAGAATTGCTGGTCGTGGGCAGCCATGGGCGCTCGGCAGTGGCCCGGGGACTGCTCGGCTCGGTGAGTTCGGGCGTGGTCCGGCGCGCGAACTGCCCGGTTGCCGTGATCCGTGGCTCAGAGTCGCCCGCAGGGGGCCCGGTCGTCGTGGGAATCGACGGGTCGCCGGCTTCCGAGCTGGCGACGGCCATCGCGTTCGAGGAAGCCTCTCGCCGCGGGGCCGAGCTGAAAGCGGTGCATGCGTGGAGCGACATCGAAGCAGTCGAACTGCCGGGCCTGGACTGGTCCATCTTCAAAGAGGACGCGGATCGCATTCTGGCCGAACGCTTGGCGGGATGGCAGGAGCAGTATCCCGATGTGGCGGTGCACCGCGTGGTCGTGTGCGACCGGCCCGCTCGACAGCTGATCAAGCAGGCGCAGTCGGCGCAGCTCGTGGTGGTGGGTAGCCACGGCCGCGGTGCGGTCGGCGCCATGCTGCTCGGGTCGGTCAGCAACGCGGTTGTCCATTCCACCAGCACGCCGGTGATCGTGGCGCGACCGGTGCAGACCCAGTTCCGGCGAACGACAGTCTGAAGTCATGGAGTTTGCGACCACCGCCGAACGGTCTGGAAATTCGAGCACTTCGAGCACTTGGAGCACGGAAGCCGCGCCCTTCCTGGATGTGCGCGAAACCCACACCGGTGTGGTGGTGTTGGCCGGCGATCGGGCGTACAAGGCGAAAAAGCCCGTGTTGACCGATTTCGTCGACTTCCGCACCACGGCTCAGCGGGAGCATGCCTGCCAACGTGAAGTCGAGTTGAACCGTCGTCTGTCACCCGAGGCGTACCTCGGGGTCGCCCATCTGTCCGACCCGACGGGAGGCGCCGACGAACCGATCGTGGTCATGCGCCGGTACCGCGACCGCGACCGGTTGGCATTCCTGGTCAGCCATGCGGACTCCGGTGAGTCAGCCGAGGACCTGTTGGAGGCTGTCGCGGCCGTGCTGGCCGAGTTCCACCGGCAGGCCGAGCGCAGCGCGGTGATCAGTGCTCAGGGCGAGGCTGCCGCAATCGACCAGCGCTGGCGCGCCAACTTGAAGGAACTGCACCAGTTCACCTCGATCACCGGGGTGACGGAGGAGTCGGTCAGCCGAATCGAGGGTCTTGTCGCCGAATACATCTCGGGGCGTGGGCGGTTGTTCGCGCGCCGGATCGAGGAGGGCAGCATCGTGGACGGCCACGGCGATCTGCTCGCCGACGACATCTTCTTCGTCGACGGCCAACCGGCGCTGCTGGATTGCCTGGAGTTCGATGACGAACTGCGCTACCTCGACCGCATCGACGATGCCGCCTTTCTCGCCATGGATCTGGAATTCCTGGGGCGCAAGGATCTTGGTGAATACTTCCTCGCGCGGTATGTCGTACTGGCCGGCGATGCCGCACCGCCGTCGCTGCAGGACTTCTACATCGCCTACCGCGCGGTGGTTCGGGCCAAGGTCGATTGCGTGCGGTTCCTGCAGGGAAAACCGGAGTCCGCCGACGATGCCGCCCGGCACCTCGCAATCGCGACTGAGCATCTGGCCACCGGAGCCGTTCGGTTGGCACTCATCGGGGGAAATCCCGGCAGCGGCAAGTCCACCGTCGCCCGCTCCCTCGCCGAACAGGTTGGAGCGCTTGGGTTATCTCAACCGACGATGTGCGCCGGGAGCTACGGGATTCGGGTGCCATTTCCGGGAACCCGGGAGTGCTGGACTCCGGTCTGTACAGCCCCGACAACGTCGCCGCCGTCTACGAAACGGTGTTGCGCCGGGCCCGTATTCACCTCGATGAGGGGCAGTCGGTGATCCTCGACGGAACGTGGCAGGACCCGGGCCTGCGCGCACAAGCCCGTCGGATGGCTGACGAACACCATTCGCGCATGGTGGAAATCATGTGCGCAGTGCCGGTGGAGACTACCGCCGGCCGAATCGAACACCGCGCGGCGGGCAACTCCGACGCGACTCCCGACATCGCAGCGGCCCTGGCTGCCCGCCGCGACGCCTGGGCGTCCGCCTATCGAATGGACACCTCCCAGCCGCTGGAAGCCTCTGTGGCACAGGCCTTTGACGCCTGGCATCGCGCGACTGAGATCGATCTCAGGCACTGAACGGTCCTGGACCTGAAGGAGGTACTAGCCATGACACGGCACTGGCTGGTGATGGAGACCGACGGGCAAGGCGCGCGGTCGCCCTATGTCGCCCGGTTGGCGGGTGCCGGTCGGCGCCTGCCCGAGACACGCTTGACGACAGACGATCTGATGGCAACCACACGGCACCACACGCACATCGATCTGGAAAAGCTGACCGGTATTCGCGAGCGCCGGGTCTCGACGGGCGAGGAGGATTCGTTGTCCCTGGCCACCTCGGCAGCGCTGAACTGCCTCGCTGTCGCAAAGCAGGATCCCGCGACCATTGACGTGGTAATCAGCTGCAGCATAACGAAATTCCGCGGCGGCCTCACTCAATGGCTGGAGCCGACGATGAGTGGTGCGGTGGCCCGCAACATCGGGGCGAACCGGGCGATGACGTTCGATGTGTCCAACGCCTGTGCCGGGATGCTGACCGGTGTAACGATTTTGAACAACTGGATCCGCCAGGGCATCGTGCGGCGCGGACTGGTCGTCAGCGGCGAATACATCTCGCAGCTCAGCCACAACGCCGCCCGCCACATTCGCAATATCATGAGCAAGGAACTCGCCTCCCTGACGCTCGGTGACGCCGGTGCTGCCCTCTTGCTGGAACGGGCCCCGGCCGGCTCTGCCGGTATCGAACTTGCCGGATTCACCACGGTCGCTGACTACAGCCGGCTCTGCCTGGCCTATCCGCAGGGGGACGACCCGGGTGCGCGGATGTTCACCAATTCGCGCGCCATCCAGAAGGCGGCGATCGCCAACACGCCCCTGCTGTTGCACGAAGTGCTGGATACCGTGGGCATTTCGATACACGACATCGACCACGTGATCACCCACCAGACGTCTGCCCGCGCCATCCGCAAGGGCATGGCGCGCATGAAGGAGTCGTTCGGCGACAGCCCCCAGCACGATGCCGTGATCACCGTCGACCGGTACGGCAACACCGCGTCGACTACCCACACGGTGGCCCTGGTGGAGGAACTGGAAGCCGGACGGATCGTGGCCGGCGAACGGGTGGCGTTGCTGGCGTTGGCCTCCGGCCTGGAAATCGGCGTGGTCTTGTTGACCCTGGATGAGGATTTGGTGAGCCGTTATGGGCACAGTGATTGATCGAGTCGACGTTGCACACCCGCTGTTGCGTGGCCGGCACAGCGCGCTGCACCTCGCCGTCACCGCGGCGAAAGACTGCCTGCGGCAGGCCGGATGTGGGCCCGAGGAATTGGATCTGGTTGTCAACGCCGGCATCTACCGCGACCGGAACCTCGGGGAGCCGGCGCTGGCGGCGCTGATTCAGGACGACATCGGGGCCAACCCGGAGGATCCCCACGCCGACGCACACGGCACCTTCTCGTTCGACGTTGCCAATGGCGCCTGCGGTGTGTTGACTGCGCTGCAGATCGTGGATGGGTTCCTGAGGACGCGCACCGTGCGGCGCGCGCTGGTGGTGACCAGTGATGCCGATCCGGGCCACGGGATGAGCGAGCACTTCCCGTTTTCCGCGACCGGGGCGGCGTTGCTGTGCGGCTGGACCGATGACGACTACGGTCTCAGCGGCGTATCGTGGGCGAATGCGTGCGATGCGCTCGATGATCTCGAAACATCCTCTGCGACGGTGGGATTCGCCGACGGAAGGAATGTGCTGCGGTTCCGGCAGTCGGCCGACGCGGACGACAGGTTCGCGACCGTCGCCGCCGATGCGGCGCGGGCATGCCTGGAGCAGAACGGCGTGCCATTGGCGGAAGTAGACCTGATCATCGCCGCTCCTGCGCGCCCGCACTATCGGGATGCGTTGAGCAAGCTGCTCGGGCTGCCAGCCGAAAGGGTCTGCGTCGCAGACGATCACCGTATGCACACCGCGGCGCTCGCGGCGGCCTTCGAGCAGCAGACCGCTGGCCTGCGACCGGGCAGTCAAGTCCTGTTCGTCGCCGCCGGTGCGGGGGTCGTAGCGGGTGCGGCTCTCTACCGCCAGCCTCCACAGGCTGCCCACTAGGCGTTCACTCAACGACGACACGATGTTCATGCAGTTGAGGACTTAAGGCCCACGACCGAGCAGCGTTCGCGCAATAGCGTTTTCGTGTGTCGAACGCTGGGAGAAATGAAATGGCGACCTCGGATAAGCGTCTTGGCCTCGTAGTCGGGGTTGATGGATCGTCGGCGTCGAACGCCGCGGTGGCATGGGCAGCGCGTGATGCTGCCATGCGAGTTGTCCCGCTGACATTGGTCCATATGCTCAGCACCTACGTGCCGACATTTCCGCAGATTCCGCTGCCCGGCGGAGTCGCGGTCTGGCAGGAAGACGACGCCCGACAGGTACTTGAGGAGGCGGTCAAGCTCGCGCGGGACTCGGCCGGCCGCGCCGTCGAGATAGCGAGCGAGCTGAAATCGTCACCTCCGATACCGACGCTGGTCGAACTGTCCGAAGACGCGGAGATGGTCGTGGTGGGCACCCACGGGCGCGGCGCGGTCGGACGCGTCCTGCTGGGTTCGGTCAGTTCGGGCGTGCTGCGGGGCGCGGCGTGCCCGGTGGCCATCGTCCCCGGCGATGAGTCCGCGGCCGACATTCGTGAGGACGCGCCCGTGGTGGTGGGCATCGACGGGTCCCCGGCTTCCGAACGTGCGACGGCCATCGCGTTCGACGAGGCCTCGCGTCGCGGCGTCGATCTCAGAGCGGTGCACGCGTGGAGCGACGTCGAGGTGCTCGACCTCGGCGGCCTGGACTGGCCCGCGCTCGAGGTGGAGTCGGAGCAGATCCTCGCCGAGCGACTGGCCGGCTGGCAGGAACGCTACCCCGATGTCGCGGTGCAGCGACTCGTGGTTCGTGACCGGCCGGCCCGAGAGCTGATCAACCAGTCGGCATCGGCTCAGCTGGTGGTCCTCGGTAGCCGCGGCCGGGGTGGCATCGCGACAATGCTGCTGGGCTCGGTGAGCAACGCCGTCGTGCACTCCGTCCATACGCCGATCATCGTGGCGCGCGCGGCCCGTTAGGAGGCTCGAGCGGTGCGGTCGCGGCGGCGCACTGCCTGGGCAGTCAACACCGTTCCCCAGGCGCGGGCGGCATTGTGCCGCATCGCGTCCGGGTCACCCGTGGTGAGAAACAGCCGGCTGGCCGGGTGTGTCGCCGCCGTGGCTTCCGGATAGCGGTAGGCGATCGCAGCGGCCAGGTGTTCGGCCGGGTCGATGAGCAGTGCATTCGGCAGGGCTGCCGCGAACCAGCGACTCGCGGCCGGGTAGTGCGTGCAGGCCAGCACCAGGGCGTTCACCCGCCGCAGCGGTGCCACGATGCCGGCCAGGTCGGCCTGGAACTGCGCAGAGCCGGTGCGGCCCGCTTCGATGTGCGCGGACAACGGCTGCGCGACGCGCGACAACACCACCCGGCCGGGCCTGGCCAGCCCGCGGCGGTAGTGGCCCGCGTCGATGGTGCGGTGCCCGCCCACCACACCGATCGAGGCGAGGTCTTCGGGAACCGAGGCCAGACCGTGGGCGATGATGCCCTCGACAGGAACCGGCGCGGGCCCCAACCGGTCGACGACCGTGCTGGCCGCATTGCAGGCCAGCACCACCTCGGTCGCTCCGCGGTCGGCGAGGGCGGTGACCACCGTCATCAGGCGGCTGGTCAGCTCGTCGACACCCATTCGTCCGTAGGGGGTGGCCCCGGCATCCGACCAGTACAACAGCGGAAGCCCGGGAGCCAACCGGTCCAAGGCGTTGACCAGGCCCACGCCGCCGATGCCCCAGTCGATGATGCCCAGGCAGTCATCCGTATCCATGGTCGTCACGGGTAGGAGAGCGGGGCGGTCTGCCCCTTGGCCAGCGGTCCGGAATCAAATGCCACCACCCGCGCCGACATGGTTGTCGTCAACGTCTTCCAGCCGGGTGCCGGGGAAGCGGCTGCCGAAATACCAGCGGTACTCGTGTTCGGCCCGAATCGGGTTGTTTCGCAGCATGTTCCGCCATTCTGGGTGGTTCGTCAACGCCGCCAGGTCATGGGCGAACTGGGGCCGTGCCCGGCGCGTGCGCAGGTGCGCGGCGGCCGATCGGGCCAGCACGGGCAGTTCGCGGATCCGCATCGGTCGCTCAACCATGTCGACCACCCACAACCGGCCGCCGGGGGCGAGGACCCGTCTGATCTCGGCCATCACCGGATCCCAGTCCAGGTAGCGGAACGACAGAAACGAGATCACCACGTCGACATGGTTATCGGGCACGTCCAGGGCCGGACCGTTCACTGTGCCGAATCGCAGCCGCGCCCGGTCGCGGTTACGTTCGCGTGCCCGGGCCAGCATCCCGGCGGAACTGTCCACTCCGACGGCGAAGTCGATATCGCCGTTGTCGTCCAGGGCCCGCAGTAAAGCTCCATTGCCGCAACCGATTTCCAGCACCCGCACCCGGCGGCTCAGGTCAGAGTGGACAGCGGCCAGTCGGCCGGCCACCCACTGCCATTCGGCCTCGCGGACGCGGATGTCCGCGTAGGCGCGGTCATAGAGTTCGGCCACGCGATCGTAGGACCGCTCGTGTCGCGCTGCGACGGGAGAACTTTCCACCATCGGTTCGGCGGCGCAGCCGAGATACTTGCGCACGCTGCCCGTCCAACCGTGTGATTTCTTGCCCGGAGCGGCGATCAGATAAAGATTCGGGCGGGCCGTCGGCTGACGACCCGCCCACGCAAACCGGTCCTGGCGTGCGGACACGGTGGTGTAGTTGTGGTTGCCGAACGTGGCGACGCCGAACACTTCGGCGAAGAACGGCGTGAACCAGCGGGCCGTTCGGCAGGCATGGAAGTAGGCCCGCCCGCCTTCGGCGAACGGAATCGTCATGTCTCGCCACTCGTGCGGCGAGAACTGCTCGGGCCAGTCCGTCGACCCGAACATCGGTCCGTACATGCCTGAGTGGCTGATCAGGTGCAGCTGACTGATCACCTTGCCGGCCAACGCGAACCGGGCGAGTTCGGCTTCGAAGTCGGCCTTGCGGTGCAAACCGGAGACGATGACTTCCGCCTCGGGGTGTGCGGCGGCCAGTTCGCGGCCCATGGTGGCCGCGGCGACTGCGAATTCTTCCGAGCCGCCCCGGTAGTGGGTGGTGTGGGACACCCAGATCACCGGCTTGCGTTGGCTTTCGGGTGCGACAGCGGCGAACGGCGTGCGCGGGTGCTCACCCGATGGGATCCAGGCACCATAGTTGCCGACGAGTTCGAGTACCTCGGCCCGTTCCAGATCGAAGACCCGCATGCCGGCCGGCGGCGGACTGTACAGATGCAGGGACACCCCGCTCGTCTCGGCGGACATGTCATGGATCACCTCGGGCGAAATCTGAATGGCCGTACCCTGTTGCCGTGCAACATTTTCGGCGACGGCTAATTGCGTTCCCGTCCCAGGCGAACCGGCGTTCGTGGAACGTGCCCTCGACCGCGATCACGAAACCGCCCGCGCCGCCGTGGTCGTGCGGCGCGCAGCCGTGTCCCGGGCGCCAGCGGGCCAGCATGATCTCTACCTGATCGTTGACGCGCAGTATCGAGCGCGAATACGGTTCGCCGTCGTTGGGGTCGTGCGCCAGCGCCGCCAGTGCCGACCCGGCTGCGGCGGCGCGGGACAGCAGTTCGGGGTCCGGAACCTCCCCGCGCACCGCGACGGCTGCCAGTGCGTCGAGTAGCGGACTCAGCTCCGCGAGGTGATCGCGTGTGGTGGCTGGCAGTTGATGCGCGGTGTCGGTCATGTTCTTCCCCCTTTGACAAGCCTGGCCGGGGTAGCCGCCTGGTTTCGGTTTGGTAACCACACGCTCTCGCCAGGCTCTTGGAGGATCCTTGGAGGATTCTTGGAACGCGACGCGGGGCGAATCTATAGACCGGGGGATTCGACCAGTGACACGATACGGACGTGGACCAGAGCGGTCTTGGCGCGCAGACGACGACAGCGGGGCCGTGCGGAAGCGCTCCTGACCGCGACCGCGAAGTTCTGCAGCGAGTGCGGTAAGCCGAGCGCCCACAGCGCCCAATCGGCGGAGTACAAACAGGTCACCGTCTTGTTCGCCGACGTGGTGCATTCGATGGATATCGCCGCGTCGCTGGGTGCCGAGCGGTTGCGCGAGATCATGGCCGCGCTGTTGGATCGCTCGACCGCAGTCGTCCAGCGCTACGGCGGCACGGTCGACAAGTTCACCGGCGACGGCATCATGGCGCTGTTCGGGGCGCCGACAGCCTTGGAGGACCACGCTTTTCGCGCTTGCCTGGCGGCCATGGATATTCAAAGGAAGCGGAACGTTTGGCGGCCGAAGTCGAGAGCCGCGATCGGATCACGCTGAAGCTTCGGGTCGGGCTGAATTCCGGCCAGGTGATTGCGGGTGAAATCGGTTCTGCTGTAGCAAGTTATACAGCCGTCGGCGAGCAGGTCGGCATGGCTCAGCGGATGGAGTCGGTTGCCCCGCCGGGCGGGGTCATGCTCAGCGAATCCACCGCCCGCTTGGTCGACAACGCCGTAGTGCTTGGCGAACCAGAGATGATGCAGATCAAAGGCTCCGACGCTCCGGTGGCGGCGCGACGGCTGTTAGCCATCGGCGAGCATCAGCCGCGTCGTCGCGGCGAGTCGACCCTGATCGGGCGCGCCTGGGAACTGAGCACGATCACCGGGATCCTCGACGAGGCCATCGGCGGTGCCGGTTGCGTGGTCAATGTCAGGGGACCCGCCGGCATTGGTAAGAGCCGACTGGTCCGCGAAGTCACCGCAATCGCAGCCGGCCGCGGTGTGCCCGTGTTCGCCACCTACTGCGAGTGCACACGCAGGGATATCCCGTTTCATGTGGTGGCGCGGTTGCTGCGGGCCGGAATGGAAATCAACGATCTGGAGCCCGGCATCGCGCGGGCGCGGGTGCGAGACCGATTCCCCGACGCGGATCTCGAAGACCTGCAGCTTCTCGAGGATCTACTGGGGATCCGGGACCCGGCTGTGGCTCTGCCCGATATCGCCGCCGATGCGCGGCGCCGGCGGTTGACGGCGCTGGTGAATGCGGCCTCGCTGGCGCAGACGGAGCCCGCCGTTTATGTGATCGAGGACGTGCACTGGATCGATGAGGCAAGCGAGTCGATGCTGGCCCAGTTCCTGGCCGTGATCCCGCAGACGCCGGCCCTGGTGCTGATCACCTACCGTCCCGAATATCGCGGCGAGCTGGCCCAGGTGTCGGACGCGCAGACCATGGCGCTGCGGCCGCTCAATGAAGCCCAGGCATCGGCGTTGACGGCGGAACTGCTGGGTGATGACCCGTCGATCGCGCAGTTGGCGGAACTGGTGGCCGCGCGCGCCGCCGGGAACCCGTTTTTCGCCGAGGAAATGGTTCGTGACTTGGCGGAACGCGATGTATTGCAAGGAGATTCGGGTGCCTACCTGCTGCGCGGCGATGTCCGAAGAAGTAAGCGTGCCCGCTACCTTGCAGGCCGCCATCGGCGCGCGCATCGACCGCCTGGACGCCACGGCTAAACGCACCGTGAATGCCGCCGCGGTGATCGGCTCGCGTTTCGACACCGATCTGCTGGGTGTACTTGTCGACAATGCGGACGTGACACCGCTGATCGACGCGCAACTTGTCGACCAGGTGAGGTTCACTCCGCGCGCCGCGTATGCTTTCGGCATCCGATGATCCGCACCGTCGCCTACGAATCGCAGCTCAAATCCCATCGCGCGCAGTTGCACCGCCGTCTGGCCGCCGCGATCGAAAGCCGTGGTCCGGCTGAGGAAAACGCTGCGCTGATCGCCGAGCATCTTGAGGCGGCGGGGGAGCTGCACGCGGCCTTCACCTGGCACATGCGCGCTGGCGCTTGGGTGACCTACCGCGACATCGCTGCCGCGCAGACCAGCTGGCGCCGGGCACTGCAGGTCGCCGACCGGATCCCGGATGACGATCCGAAGCGGATGTCGATGCGCATCGAACCTCGTAGCCTGTTGTGTGCCAGTGCATTTCGGATAGGTGGTAGCGGCGCCGACACGGGCTTCGACGAATTGCGCGAGTTGTGCACCGCCGCTGGTGATCAGCGGTCGCTGGCGATCGGCATGGCCGGCTGGGTGATCGCGCAAAACATGAAGGGTCATCATTCGAGAGGCGTCTGGCCTGGCCACGAACTCGCCGAATTGCTCGAGTCCGTCGGCGACTCGACGCTGACGGTCGCCATGCTGCCTCAGGCGATGATCGGCAAACACGAGACCGGCGAGATGGCCGAAATCCTCCGACTGGCCCAGCGCTCATCGACTTGGCCGACGGTGACCCAGTCAAGGGCAACCTGATCACCGATTCGCCGCTGTCGGTCGCGATGGTGTTGCGTGGCGTCGCCGGCGGCTGGTTAGGCCTGGGAGGCTGGAAGGACGACATACGCCAGGCGATCGACATGGCCCGTTCATTCCACGCGACAACCTTTGCGGGGTCGATTGGTTCGCGTATATCTTGACGATTCCGAACGGGCTGCTGGAGCCCGATACGAGGATCCAGAATGACACCGCTGCAAGCGCTGGACCGTGCAGAACAGTCCGGTGACGATCTCGCCCTCGACCTGGCTCGAACTGTTGCCGGTGTGGACCTTGTCTACCGAGAGGCCCGGAGCACGAAGCGGGCCTGGGCTTACTCGCGAGATGCGGGAAAGGGCCCTGAACCAACGATTCTCGATGACGATCCTGCCGATCGCCAATATATGCACACGCACGGCGCATGATCCAGCTGAACGACCTCGAAGGCGCAATCGAATGTGCGCGCGGCCGCCGTCGACTATCGTCTTCCGCTCCGGCGCGGTCGATTTGGAGCGCCCAAGCCTGGCCGTACTCGTGGAGTCACTAGCTGATCGAGGATCCGAAGCAGACTGCGGGAGGCACGCGCGGCGACCGATCGGTTGTCCGCATTGCCGGCCGATACCGGTACGTCCCGCACGAGGTCTGGTTGCTGCGTCTCGAAGCGCTGTTGGCACAGGCGCACGGGAACCAAGCCGACTACGTGCGCTACCGGGATCTCTACCGGGCGCGCGCGGCGGCGCTGGGCTTCGAGGGACATATGAAGTGGGCCCAGGCTTTGCCCTGATGTCACCGCTCTCCGACAGCGTGCGCGTCAAGTGGGTTGAGCCGGTTGACAATCAGCGGGTCGGCCGTGGTGACCGGGAAGTTGGGCAGGTCGTCGATGTGGGTGTTGAACGTGGCTGCGAGAACCTCGCGGGAATAGGCGCTCACCGATGCGCGGTAGCCGATGTCACCGGGGGTCGGCTGGTCGAAGAAAATGCAGAAGTGCATCTCGGGGGCGTCGAAGACCTCGATGTGGTGCGGGTAGGCGCGAGGGATGAAGTACACGTCGCCCTGCCGTAGGTACCAGGTGTCCAACTCGCCGCCGGGGCCCATGACGGTCATGCGCGCCGAGCCCCGGTTGACGTAGCCCATCTCCGCGGTGATCGGGTGCCAATGCGGTTCACGCATGCCGTCCTCGCGGATCCGCAGCGAGTACATCGACAGGTCCTTGAGCGCCGGCCAGTATTGCAGCCGCGCGGTCCTGGCCGAGCCGACGGCAATGCTCACCGGCGGCGCCATGCCTCGACCGCGAACTTGTGCGGGTCGTTGAAGTACGCCGTGGCGGGCACCTCTGGGTCCCCGTGGCGGGCGGCCAGGGCGCGGTCGGTGGTGCTGCGCCGCATCGTCGCGAAATCCGCGGCCGGCAGGTCATAGGTGTTGCCCAGCACCGCATCGGTCATGGCGCCGAACGCGGCCCCCAGCCCGAAGTCCTCGGGCCGTTCGTTGCGGAACGAGATGATGAATTCGCATACGTCGGTGCCGATGTTCTCGATGTGGTGCAGCGAACCGGAGTCGATGTGGAACATCTCGCCGGCGCGCACCACGAAGGAGGCGAACTGGCTGCCGGTGTCGAGCACCGAGACCAGAGCGGTACCCGAAACGCAGTAGGTGAGTTCGTTGGCGTTGGCGTGCCAGTGCGGTGTCCGCATGGCGCCCGGGTTGATCACCAGCCGCTTGATCGACAGGCCCTTCAGGATGGGGAAGTTGTCGGCCGTCAGCCGCTGGATCGAACCGAGTTCGGACTCTTCGACGATGTCACCGTTAATCAACGATGCGACGTGTGGGCTTGTCTTCGTGAGCATTTCATCCTCCTCAGAGCTTCGCGATGAGTTGCTGCCTTCAGGATCGCGTCTGCGGGAGCGCACCGTCCAACACCTGTTTTGGATGTGCTGATCAGCGTTGGTTATCAACGCGCGTCCACGAATCCAGTGGACCGGGTGTTGGGCCCTGGTATGAGGCACGATGGCCCCGAGCCGGACGGTCGACTGGGATGACTCGAAACCCTGGGAAGAAATCCGTGATTTCGCGGGTATCAGTCTATTCAGCGCGAGCTAGCCTCTGCTCGTTCGAGTTCTGTTTGGGCTTGGTCAATCTGGTCGTACGCATAGTTCGCCATGGCGGTGGTGGTCATATTAGCACCCGCTCGGGCGCACGATCTCGTATACGTCGTGTCCGATCACATCGCGCAGCTGCGCAATAACGGTGGTGAGTTCAGGGAACGACTGGGCCGTAACAGGACTGAAAGCGAAACCGGCGAGGGTGGCGGCCGCCTCATAGTGACCTAGCCGCTGGTGAAAGGCCGCGAAGAGAGCCAGGGGAGTGCTGATCATCGCCATGCTACCCGCCTCATGGTGATTGTGAATCGCCAGTGCGAAGTACTCGAGCGCGGCTAACGGGTCGCCATAATTGGCTTCGACACGGCAGAGGACGGACGCCAGATGCGATCCGCTGCTTTCGTTTACCGGTTTCTTGCGCCATCGCAAGGCCGCGCCGCAAAACTTTCAGCGCATGGGCAGGGTCGGTGTCGCGGAAGGCGAAGCCGTCGGCGAGCAGCGCAAAACAGAGGGCCATGGGATTGCTGGTGGCCTCGGCGGCTTCGATCAGCCCTCTGGCCAAGGTCATGGCCTCGTCGCTGGTATTTCCAGCGTTAAGGCGAATACGAGGCATCCCCTGGTCAGGGTGAGTGAGTCGCGACCGCGCGCGAGCTGGGCACGCGTCGGCTCGATGACCGCTCGTTGTGTCTGCCCGCTGACCGTAAACGCCGGCATTCGGCCAGCCATCGATCCCGTATGGCAGCTGGCCACGATTGCTATCGAGCAGCTCGGCCGCGACTTCTGCGTAACGCAGCGCATCCTGGAACCTGCCGGCCGAATAACACATCGATGCTAGCACATACAGGAACGTCAGCCTGGGATGGTTGGCGGCGCGGGCGGGCTCGAATAATTCTTCGGCCCACGAGATCGGCTCGAATTTGTCGAGCAAATAGCCGAGAAACGCGGCGTAGGCGGCGATGGCGGCTGCGTTATCGAGGTCGCCGTGGTCTGCAACGCAACGAAACGCGCTACGCAGATTGGCCAGTTCGACCGCGAACCAAACATTGTATGCCTCGCGTTGGTCTGGGCTGTCCCAGACGGTCATGACATCGGTGATGCGTTGGGCGAAGTGCCGGGCATGCGCCGCCCGGACAGCGGCTGCCTCCCCGCGAATGACGAGTTTCTCCTCGACGAACTCACGGATCGTTTCCAGCATCGAATACCGTGTGCGACCCAAAGGCGGTCAATGACGAGTAGCGACTTGCGCACTAGTGCGTCCAGCAGATCCAACACTTCGTACTCGTCGCTGTTGTCGAACCCTGCTACCGCGCAAGCGCTTTGTGTAGGTCGAATCCGCCAGAGAAAACCGAACAGTGTTCCAGCAGAATCGTTTCCGCGTCGTCGAGGTGATCGTCGGACCAGGCCACGGCGTGGCGCAGAGTCTGATGGCGCCCCAGGCCGCGCCGCGAACCGACCAACAGCCGAAATCGATGGTCGAGCCGATCCCGCACCTGGATCCGGCGACGTCAATGACGACGCGGCCAGCTCAATCGCCAACGGGATCCCGTCGAGGCGCCGGCAAATCTCGACAACTGCGGTCGCGTCGTCGGCGTCGGCCAGGCTAAAGCTCGTCGAAACACTTTGTGCGCGTGCGACAAAGAGGTCAACGGCAGGGGACGTGATACCGCCGTTGACGTTCAGCGAGGGAACCGACCACAACTGTTCGTCACCGACCTCGAGCCGTTCGCGACTGGTGGCCAGGATCCGAACGCTCGTGGACTGGGCGAGGATCGCGTCAATCAGGTCGGCCGCGGCGTCGCGCACATGCTCGCAATTGTCGAACACCAGCAATCGGACCCGGCCTTCGAGCGCGGCAGCCACACTCTCGGTCACCGTCTTCCCGGGTTGCTGCGTAATGCCCAATACGGCGGCTACCGCATCGGGTACCGCTGCCGGGTCCGTCACCGCGGCCAATTCGAAAAACCAAACGCCGTCCGGGAATTCATCGCATAGGCGCGCTGCGACCTCGGTTGCCAGCCGGGTCTTGCCGACCCCTCCGACTCCGGCCAACGTCACCAACCGATGGGCCTTGAGCGCCTCGCGCACCTGGTCGACTTCGGACTGGCGGCCGACAAAGCTAGTCAACGGCGGTCGTAGGTTTCCGGGGCTGGTATCCAGTGCCCGCAACGCGGGAAAGTCGGTGCGCAGCCCGGGCGCCCGGATTTGGAATACGCCGACCGGCGTGGGCAGATCGCGCAATCGTCGCGGCCCGAGATCCACCAGGTCAACGCCACTGACCAGCCCCGCGGTCGATTCGGCCAGCAGTATCTGACCACCGTGGCCCGCGGCCATCACCCGAGCGGCGCGATTAAGCACCGATCCGAAGAAGTCACCGTCGCGCAATTCGGCTTCGCCCGTCGCCAGCCCCATCCGCACCGGCAACTCGAGTGCCAGCTGCGCGGCGACGGCCGCGTCAACGGCCGACCGTGGCGAGGCGAACGCTGCGCACACACCGTCGCCAGTGTGTTTGAACAACTACCCGTCGTGCGCTTGCAATAACTCCGGCGCAGCAGCGTCGTCGTGAGCTGTCGAGCGCGGCCCGCATGGCGCCGGCGTCGGCCTCCCACCGGCGGGTGGAGCCTTCCACGTCGGTGAAAAGGAACGTCACGATCCCCGAGGGCGGACCCCCCGGATCAGCGGTCACCCACGCAGAATGCCACAGCACGCAGCCTGGTGACAGACTCCTGTGGTGTCCTCAATCGAATTCACCGCGGTGGCACCGATCATCCCGGTGCGAGACCTCGACGCTGCGCTCGACCGATACCGCCGGCTCGGATTCGATGCCCGCGGCTACGAAGGTCCCGAACGCTACGGCTTCGTCGACCGCGGTGCCGTGCAGATCCACCTACCGAGTGGGCCGAGCACGACCCACTGACCACCGCGTCCAGCGTCTACCTCTACGTCAGCGACGCCGATGCCCTCTACGCCGAGTGGAAAGCCCTGGGCAGATCTGGGCGGCCGGCTGCATCCGCCGCACGACACGCCTTACGGGCTAAGGGAATTCGCCTATGTCGACACGGACGGCACCCTGCACCGCGTCGGCTCGCGACTCTAACTGTTGCGGTAGACCCTGATCGCCGCCGTGATCATCGGAAATTGCAGCGGCAGCCGGGCCAGGGCGGCGACGCGCATCGGCCACGGCTTGTCCCACCACAGCCGCACCATGTTGAGGTTGCCCGGGTAGACCCCGATGAACAGCGCAGCGGCCGCGGCCGCCGCGGGTCGCCGGGTGCCGCGTGGCAGCAGCAGCGCCCCGATCAACAGTTCGGCGACCCCCGACGCATAGGTGTAGAACCGCGGGCTGCCCGGGAGCTCAGCGGGGATGATGTCGTCGAAAGGTTTGGGCGCCACGAAATGGATGGTGCCCACCCCGAGCAACATCGCCGCGAGGCGGTAGGCGGTGAGCCGGGCGGGGTCGCGCTGGATGAGCGGTTCGGTGGTCATAGGGACCAATCATGCACCGCGCTGCTACCGACGTTGGCGTCCCCGGCGCTGACCGCTGGCCCGGTCCATCCACTCCTTCTCGATCCGGCCGATCTCCAACGACAGCGCCATCAGGGTCGGATTGTCCAGGTGGATTTCATGAGCCTGCCGGAACTGCGACGTTTCGCCGGTGCTGGGCAGGTGCGGCCGCAGGCCCTCGTACCATTCGGTGCCGACGACGTTCGGCGGATCACCGTGGCGCCCGCCGGCCACCCATTGCCGGTAGTCACAGCTGGCGGCGCATAAGCCGGACCGCCAGGTGCGCACCGCTTCGGAGCGCTGGGAGTGCAGCGCGATGTTCATCTGGTGCGTGTTGTCCCTCCCGACCGCGCGGGTCGGGAGGTACGTCTCGGCGATCGACTTCGCGACACCGGCTACGCCGATGGCCGACGCACCCACGACGGTGCCCGCCAGGCCCATCATCGCCATCTCCATTGCCATGGCTTAGATCGTTGCACCCGCGCGGGCGCGTGACCATCCCCGACCGGGGCGGCGTTTAGCATGAGCGAGGAGTACACCCCTAGCGCCCGGCAGGAGATCTCATGGTCGAGATTCACGTGCAGAGAACAATCGCTGCACCCGTGGAACAAGTCTTCGACTGGCTGGCCGATCCGGTCAATCTGGTTACGGCGCCGTTGGTTTTGAAGTCCCGGTGGGCCAAAGACACGAAGGGGCCGGGCGTCGGCGCCGTTCGCGAGGTGCTCGGGACCGGCATGTGGTTTCGCGAGGAGATCACCGCCTATGACCGTCCGCGCAGCTACACGTACCTGATCGTGCGCTCGGTTCCCGCCTTCGACCACGAGGGCGGCACCCTGACGTTTACCCCGTCCGGCGACGGCACCCACGTCGACTGGCTGACCAACTACACCCACCCCCGCTATGCGGGAGGCAAGCTGATGGAGATGGTCAGCCGGCCGCTGCTGCGTCTGAACTTCCTCGCGGTTTTGGCCGCCTGCGACAAAGCGCTTGTGAGTTAGCTGTGAACCCGGGTTCTCATTCCGGAAAACACGATCGCTGGCGCGTCTGCGGTGTAAGACTAGCCTTACCTGCTCAATACGGTCGCCGAGGGGTCAGCCGCATTGGCAGTACAACTGATGAGCGCCAGTGAGCGCTAACCGCGCCGTTGGGCGCACTTTTGTGGTGACCGGCGCGGCGTCGGGCATCGGGTTGGCGACTGCCCGGCGACTCTTGGACGAAGGCGGCACCGTCGTCGGCGCCGATCTGGCGTCACCGCCGGATCTAGGTCCGCAATTTCACTTCGTGACGGCCGACATCAGCGACGAGACGGCGGTGGCCGCGGTCTTCGCCGCGGTGCCCGACCGGCTCGACGGGTTGGTCCATTCCGCCGGGGTGGCCGGCGGCGGTCCGGTGCATCTGCTTCCGCAATCCGAATGGGACCGGGTCATCAGGATCAACCTCACCGCCACGTTCCTGGTGGCTAAAGCCGCGTTGGCCAGGATGATCGAGCAGCCCCGGGTGGACGGCGAGCGCGGCTCGCTCGTGACGCTGGCCAGCGTCGAGGGCCTGGAAGGCACGGCGGGCGGCAGTTCCTACAACGCCGCCAAGGGTGGCGTGGTCTTGCTGACGAAGAACATTGCACTCGACTACGGGCCGAGTGGGATCCGGGCGAACGCGATCTGCCCGGGTTTCATCGAAACACCGCTTGCCGAAAGCGTTTTCGGCATACCCGGGATGGAGGGCCCGCGCGCCGCGATCACCAGAGAGCACGCCCTGCAACGGCTGGGGCGACCCGAGGAGGTCGCGGCCATGGCGGCGTTCCTGATGTCGAGCGACGCCTCGTTCGTATCGGGTCAGGCCATCGCGGTCGACGGCGGTTACCTGGCCGGCCGCGATCATGAGGTGGTCAAGCTGTTCGGACTGCCCGACTGATCAGTGGCCCTTTCCGCCTTTGGGTTTCTTACCGGGTCCGTCCGGGGGCAGTGCCGGTGGCGGGCCGGGGTCGCTGCTGGTTGTCATCTCGGCCGTCGCCGGGGGTGGGAGCGGCGTGGTGGTGCTGGCGGGTGCCGGCGGCGGCGCCGAGAGTGACGGGCTGACCGCGAGCAACATGACCGCCAGCAGGCAGGTGGCGAGGATCGCCGCCGCCCACAATTTGCGGCGGGGATTGGTGTCCTCGAGGTCTGCGTCGACGAACGCAGAAGTCCCCGCGGGAGGCAGCGGCGGCGTCATTACCCGTGTCGGTTTGCGAAGGGCGACAGTCGCGGGATCAGCGCTGACCAGGGCGGCGCGCATCGCGCTGGCCCGGCCGAACTTCTGCGCAGGATTGCGTGCCATCGCCCGTTCGATCGCGGCGCTCAGGCCGGGATGCACGTCCGGTCGCAGCGCGGCAAGGGGTGGTGGTGATTCGTGCAGGATCGCGTAGGCGAGAGCGCCAAGCTCGACCTGCCGGAACGGTCGCTGTCCGGTCAGAGCCTCGTAACCCACCACGCCGACGGCATACAGATCGTCCGCCGGTGTGGCCGGTTTTCCGGTCAACCGGTCAGGGCTCATGTATGCCATGGTCCCGACGACATGACCGGTCATGGTGTGCGCGACGCCGGTTGTCTTCGCGATGCCGAAATCCGCGAGTTTGGCTTCCCCGGTGGCGGTGAACAGTATGTTGCCCGGCTTGACGTCGCGGTGCAGGATCCCCGCATCATGCGCGGCGGTGAGCGCAGCCAGGACTCCATCGAGAACCGTGTGCACGAATGCCGGCGGCAACGGTCCTCGCGCGATGTGGTCGGCGAGCGACACTCCCGGCAGGCGCTCCATCACGATGAACGGCACCCCGTGGTGCTCACCGACATCGTGGACGACAACGATGTGCTGGCTGCTGAGCTTTGCGGTCGCCCTCGCCTCCGTCTCGAACCGCAGGCGGTCGTTCTGCCGCGCGCCACCTTCGGGATGGAGCAGCTTGATCGCCACGGGGCGGCCCAGCTTCACATCCCAGCCCTCGCGGACTTCGGCCATGCCGCCGCGACCGATGCGGGGCCCCAGTTCATAGCGGTTGCCAAGCAGGCCGCCCGGTTGTACCGGCACCGCAGGGGCGCCGTCGTCGCGGCGGAACTGAGGTTTTCGGTGCTCCGTTTTCATTCCTCTCGGGTGCATAACCAAAGATTTTGCCGCCGAAACGTGTGGCGTACGGTCAACGTGTTCTTATTCGGGGCCTGGTAGTGGTCAGCACGCGCGATTGGAAACACCGATGACGTCGACAACCGAGGTGAGTGGCCAGGTCGTTTCGCTGGCCCGGGGCATGCGGGATGTGGTGCGGGCCGAGGCGGCCGAATCGGAGCGGATACGCACCATGACCGACGCCGTGGTCGACGAGATGTGGGCCAGCGGGCTGATGACCGCGCTGAGCCCCGCAGCGGCCGGTGGCATCGAGCCCTCGCTCGCCGAGATGATCGATACCTGGATCGAAATGGCTTGGCAGGACGGCTCTTTCGGATGGATCGGAATCGCCAACCTGCCGTCCAGGTTCGCCGCGGCCACCTACCTGAACGACGAGGGCTTCGCGGAGGTGTTCACCGCCCACGACAACCACGTCACCATGGGCGGCCAGTTCTTTCCCAACGGACAGGGCGCGGTCGTCGACGGCGGTTACCGGCTGAGCGGATCGTGGAGCTTCGGCTCGGGCACCGGCCACTCGCAGTACGTCGCGGCGGGCTTCTTCCCGATGGACAACGGCGAGATGCGCTGGATCAGCGAGGGCATTCCCGACATGCAGGTGGCGCTGGTGCCGCGCGAGGAGATCCAGTTCAACGACGGCTGGCACGTGCAGGGCCTCAAGGGCACCGGGTCCTATGACTACAGCGCACAGGACGTATTCGTGCCCAGCAGCAGGACGTTCGGGCTCTTCGATCGCCGGCCCCACCGCGGGACGTCGCCGGCCGCGCATATGGGACTGATGCCGGTGACTGCCGCCGGCCACGCCTCGTGGGCGCTCGGGGTTGCCAAGAGCATGCTCGACGACGTGGCCGAACTGGCCGCGACGAAATACCGGATGAGCGACATGGCGTCGCTGGCCAGCCGTCCCACCTTCCAGAAGGGGCTGGCCCACCACGTGTCGGCGTGGCGTGCGGCCCGGCTGCTGGTTCTGGACGCTTTCAGCGCCGCCGAAGCCGCCGTTGCCGGCGGGGACGAGCTGAGCCCGATGCTGCGGGCGGATATGCGTGCGGCTGCCGTCTTTGCCACCGACACGTCGCGCGAATGTGCGGAGTGGGCGCACCTGGTGGCGGGTACCAGTTCGATCCGCGAGGGCACTCGCCTTGAACGGGCCTTCCGCGACATCTACACCGGCACCCAGCACGCCTTCATCAGCGAGAAGGTGGCGATCGACTCGGCGCAGATCTGGCTGGGCATCATCGAGGACCAGTTCGGGCTCTAGGCCGGTTTCGGCAGGTTCGGCGTCGCGCCGAATGTGACGTAGCGGTGAAAAAAATGCGCGACTTTTCACCGCTATGTCACGCTCGGCGAGTGGGTCCTTAAAGCCGGTGATATCGCACCATGCGTAGCCGGGTAAAGTCGGTTAACTCAGCCAACATTTCCCCGAGACTATGAGGAAGCTCGCTTGCCATGAATGACCATGCCCTGGCCGCCCAGTTGGCCTCCGAAGCCGGCCGGTTACTGCTCGAGGTTCGTGCCGAGTTCGCCGAAGCTGACGCAAGCGAGCGGAAAGCCGCGGGGGACAAGCGATCTCACGACTTCCTGATGGAGGCCCTGGGTCGTCAGCGGCCGGACGACGCGGTGTTGTCCGAGGAGGGCGCCGACGACCCGGTGCGGTTGCGCAGCGAGCGGGTATGGATCGTCGATCCGCTGGACGGTACCCGCGAGTTCTCCGAGCTCGGCCGCGAGGACTGGGCCGTGCACGTCGCACTCTGGCAGTCCGGCGAGCTCGTCGCCGGCGCGGTGGCGCTGCCGGCGCAAGGGATAACCCTGGCGACGCCGGACGTCCTGTCGCCGCTGGACGCCACCGACAAACCCCGCATCGTGGTGTCGCGCACCCGCCCGCCCGCGATCGCGCTGGCCGTCCGCGATGCGCTCGACGGCACCCTGGTCGAAATGGGTTCCGCCGGAGCCAAAGTGGCGTCGATCGTGCAAGGATTGTCCGACGTCTATGTGCACGCCGGAGGCCAATACGAATGGGACTCGGCCGCACCCGTGGCGGTCGCGCGAGCCGCCGGACTGCACACGTCCCGCATCGACGGATCGCCGCTGGTGTACAACCAGCCCGATCCCAAGTTGCCCGATCTCGTGGTCTGCCGCCCCGAGCTCGCCGAGTCGGTACTGGCTGTCACCCGCCAGTCTTAGCCTCTGAGGTCGTCCGTTCCGTCGACCGGGGCGGCGGCTCTAAAGCTTCGCCAAGATTCCCGACGCGACACTGCCGCCGACGATCAGCCCCAGGGCTACCACGAAGTCGATGGATCCGGTGATCAGCCCCGCCACCCCGGTGACGATGACGAAGGTGGGAAGCCAGTCGACGATCTGCAGCATTGAGGGCACCTGCGCAGCTTCGCCGTTAGTCAAGTCGAACTTGGCCGAGGCGTAGTCCGGGTAGAACTCGGTCAACGCGACCGCAAAGAAGATGGCCGCCAACTGCAGGATCCAGCCGGTCCAGAAGTTCTCGGGGTCGTGCAGGATCAGGTTGCCGACCAAGCCGACGCCCGCGGCGAAGGTGAACGCGCTTGCCCAGACGGCGGTAATCACGTCGTTGATCCGCTTGAACAGCGGACTGTCCCAATGTTCCTGCGGTGTGGTGTCTTTCGCGTAGGCCAGGGTGAACGGCTTGCGAAACAGCAGGGTCAGCCAGGCGAACGTCGCCAGCGAGATGTTGGTCAGCTCGCCTGACCACATTTCGAGGAATCGGATCACGGTGTCGGTGGCGAACAGGCCGACCAGCGCGAGCGCGGCGAAGAACACCGCACCGAATGCTTCGAGCGAGTGAATCTTGATGCCGCGGACCCGGCCGACCAGCATCACCAGCACCGAGAACCCGAGCGCGGAGACCGCCGCAACTTCGAAGCGGCCCGGCGCGGAGATGATCGACAACAGCGCCCACGGGGCGATGCCGGCGAAGGGTGACTCGAGGAACCCGTCCAGCACGCCTGTGATGCCACGGCGTTCACTGTTCGGCTGCTTCTTGGATCGGTGAGCGTCGCGGTCGATGTGTGCTGGCTGGGACATGGCGGGTTTTCCTCTTGCTATGACATTCCTATTTAGACATGTCGATACTGACATAAGGATAGTGACATGTCAATTGTGGAACGTTAGGATTGGCTGGTGAGTTTGCGACATGCTGCGTTGGGCCTGCTGTCCCAGGAGCCTGGAAGCGGCTATGACCTGCTGAAACGGTTCAAAGAGTCGATGGACAACATGTGGCCCGCCACGCAGAGCCAGCTGTACGGGGAGCTCAACAAACTCGCCGCCGCGGGGTTGATCAAGGTATCCGACTTGGGGCCGAGGGGTCGCAAGGAGTATGCGATCACCGATGCCGGGCGCGCCGAGTTGCACCGGTGGATGTTGTCTCCGCAGCAGGATCCGCCAATCCGCAACGCCGCCATGCTGCGGGTTTTCCTGCTCGGCGAGCTATCGCCGGACCAGGCGCGTGAGTACCTGAAGTCGTTGCTGTCCCTGTCCGAGCAAGAGCACGCGCACTATGGACAGATCCTCCAGTCCCACGACTGGACGGCCGACGACGACGCCTTCTTCGCCCGTGCCGCCCTCGAGCAAGGGCTGCGCTGGACGCAGCACGAAATCGAATGGGCCAACTGGGTTCTTGACGGCCTGGATAAGCGCGATCGTTGAGGCTGCTGGACAATCACCGGATTTCGTTGACCGCTCGACCCATACGCGAGATGGCCTCGGTCAGAATCGCCTGCGAGGTGGCGAAGTTCAGCCGCACGTGCCCTGCACCGCCGGTGCCGAACACGTGCCCTGAACTAAGCGCTACCCGAGCATGATCGAGGAACCAGCGAGCGGGTCCGGAGAGGTCGGATACGACCTTGATGCCCTCGGTGTGTTCTTCGTCGAAGCCGAGTTCACGGCAGTCCAGCCATGCCAAATAGGTGCCCTGCGGGCGTACAGTCGCACGCCGGGAAGGTGCTCTTTAATCAGATCGTCTAGCAGGGTCCGGTTTTCGTCCAGGCCGTGCAGCAGCGCGTCGAGCCAGTCGCCGCCACGGCTGAAGGCCGCGGTGTGGGCGATGAGGCCCAGATGGCTGGCGCCATGGCCGACTTCTTCGGGCATCCGTCGTAGGTCCGTCGCCGATTCCGGACCGGAGATGGCCAGAGCCGCCTTGAGCCCGGCGAGGTTCCACGCCTTGGACGCCGACGTCAAGGCCAGCGCGTTCTCGGCTCCGGGCACGCTGAGATAGGGGGTGAACCGGGATCCGGACAAGACCAGCGGGGCATGAATCTCGTCGGAGACCACTCGGATGCCGTAGCGTCGGGCCCGTTCGGCGACCGCGCTCAGTTCCTGGGCGGTGTGCACCGCGCCGGTCGGGTTGTGCGGATTGCACAACAAATAGGCGACCTTGCCGTTGGGACCGGCTGACCGGCGAGCCTCTTTGAACGCATCGTCCAACGCGCCGAGGTCAATTCGGCCGTCGACGCCCAGCGGCGCCTCGATCACTACCCGGCCGTCGTGCGAGACGAATGCGTAAAAGGGTGCGTAGACAGGCGAATTGACGATGACGGAGTCGCCGCGATCGGTGACCAGGCGCAGCACCTCGACGATGCCGAGCATCACGTCGGGAACCACGCGCGTGCGCCCGACCGACAGTCCGTCCCACTGCCAACGTTGCGTGGCGAATTCGCTGACCGCTTTGGCATAGCCTTTGCCGTGCGGATATCCGGTGTCGCCGGCGTCGACGGCTTGGTGGATGGCCTCGGCGACTGGTGGTGCGAGGTTGACGTCCATTTCGGCGACCCACAGCGGCAGTACGCCGGCCGGGTACGCACGCCACTTCATGCTGGTGCGACGGCGCAACTGCTCGAGCGTCAACTCCTCGAGTGGATTACGCATCACCCGCGGATTCTAGCTGAGGCCCTCTTAACGAGCGGCGAACGCGTGTTTGGGGATAGTCAAGGGCAAATCCACCGAACTCAGCAGGCCGGGTTCTGCGGCAACGACATACGGGACAGCGTTGACGACGCGCATCGCGGTGGCGACCATCGCACCCGCCCCCGATGTCATGCCCGCGATGCCTGCCCGCGCCGGGTCGCGGAGGGTGGCCGCCATGGTGCAGTCGATGTCGGGATCGCCGGTGATCATGACGCGGTAGGACAGGTCGCCGATTCCGGTCGGCCAGTCGGGAGCTACGTCGTGAGCCAGGCGGGTGACGTGCTCGATGACGATCGCTTCCCGGCCGTCGACCACACCGATCGCCTGCATTCGCAGTGCGCCACAGGTCCCAGCCTCAACTGTGCCCATCGCGACTTCCAGCGTGCGGTTGGTGACGGCGCGATCGAACGACTCGCGCACCTCCTGCACTTCGACCCCGAGCGCATCAGCGACCAGCCGGATCTGGCCTTGCCATTCGCCGGCGATCGCGCCGGGAAACCCGATCCACGGTTGGTATTCCGGCGGTCGACCAAAACCCAACGCATCGCTCATGATGTCGGGGACGCCGTAGTCGTCGTAGAGACCGATCTCGAACGAATGGATCTTCTCGATGGACGACGACTGGGTGGACAGGACCAGGGGCAGGTAGTCGGCGGCAAAGCCGGGCTCGATTCCCGAGGCGTACAACGACACCTGGCCCTGCTTGGCTGCGGCGACCAGTTGGTCGCGCCACTCGGCGGGTTGGTAGGTGTGTGGATTTACCAGGCGGGTGGTGCTGGTGGTGACGACGTTAATGCCGGCTTCGAGCAGCTTCACGTAATCAGGGATCGCCAGCGCATCGCGTTCCGGGCCGCTGGCGGCATAGATGACGCAGTCCGGCTTCAGCGCGATCAGCGCGTCGGTGTCATGGGTCGCCGCCAGCCCGATCGGCTCCCCGTTGGCGAGTTCACCAACGTCCCTACCGACCTTGTCCTCGGAATGCACCCACACCCCGACGAGATCCAAATTCGGACGACGCTGGATGGTGTGGATGGCGATCGAGCCGATACCACCCGTTGCCCACACGACCACTCGGTGTGTCACAGGGTTGGCCATCCGTGGCCCCTTTGGCTGCGGTGAGAATTAAAACCGAATATTTGATCCGCAAGCTAACAGTCGTCGGACTGACGGGTCAAGATCTGACGCTTTTTAGGCGGACTGATCGGCGAATTCGGTTGATGCGCGCTCGTAGGCAGAACAAACGTTAGGTTGTGCAATATGGGAATGACGACATCCGGCGGGCGATGATGTTCACGCTGCGGTTCGACATGCGCGCGCCAGACTGGGGTGCCCCAGCCGCGGACCTCTACGCCGCCGCCATTGACATGTGCGGCTGGGCGGAAACGCGGGGTGCGGTGCTCGCTGTGCTGTCGGAGCATCACGGCGCCGATGACGGCCATCTGCCCGCGCCGCTGATGTTGGCCTCTGCGATCGCGGCCCGTACCAGTCAATTGGCGATACTGCTTGCGGCCGTGCCGATTCCGTTGTGGGATCCGGTCCGGCTGGCCGAAGAGATCAGCGTGCTGGACCTGATCAGCCGGGGACGGGTGTCCTACGCCCTCGGGGTGGGACACCGACGTGAGGAGTACCAGCACTTCGGTGTCGACATGGCAATGCGCGGCCGGTTGGCTGACGAGATCGTCGCCGTGCTTGCTCCGTTGGTGCGCGGTGAGGCCGTCGCATACCGCGGCCGGCAGGTCAGGGTAACTCCGCGATGCGCCTCCACCAGCGGGCCGCTCCTGCTGATCGCCGGGGGCAGCAAGGCCGCGGCCCGACGTGCCGGTACCTACGGACTCGGCTTCATCTCCCAGACCGACTCGCCGGGCCTCAAGGAGTACTACGAATCCCAATGCCGCGAACACGGTCACCAGCCTGGCATGTTTCAGGGTCCTGTACGTGATTCTCCCACAACAGTTTTCGTTGCCGACGATGTCGACGAGGCGTGGGCTGAGCTGGGTCCGCATCTGCTGCATGACGCGGTGACGGCGGCGTCCTACCGACCACATGACGATTCGGTAGCCAGCATCACCCGTGCCGACAGTGCGGCGGCTTTACGCACCGAGGGCGGCCCGTACCGGATCTTGACCTCGCAGGAGGCCGCCGACTACGTGCGCGGTGGACGTCCGCTCCCGTTGCACCCACTTTGCGGTGGCCTGCCGCCTGAGGTGGCATGGCCGTATCTGGAACGTGCCGCGATAGCGGCCCATTGAAGATCGAGTAAAGGAGACAATGCTGTGCGTGTCGCCGTGTGGTCCACCGGGGGTGTCGGGTCCATCGCAATCGACGCCGTCCGGCGTCGGCCCGATCTGGAACTCGTTGGCGTCTGGGTACATTCGCCGGACAAGGTCGGCAAGGACGCCGGCGAGCTCACCGGTAGCGAACCCCTGGGACTTCTGGCCACCAATGACGCCGAGGCTCTGATAGCCCTGAAACCCGACTGCGTGGTGTATGCCGCCAGCGGCCCCGAACGCGACGCCGCCGCGGTGCCCGACTACCTGCGGTTTCTTGCCGCGGGCATCAATGTCGTGTCGACATCGTCGACAAGTCTGGTCTATCCGCCGTCGTACTTCTCCCCGCAATGGCGCGATCAGCTCGAAGCGGCGGCGCAGCAAGGCGGGGCGTCGTTCTATGTCTCCGGTATCTTCCCGGGCTTCGCCTCCGACCAGTTGGCGCTGCTGCTGACGACCCAGTCCAAGAGCATCCGCCGTATCACGGTCAGCGAGGTGTCACTGAACGACCACTACCCGGTGGCCGACGTGATGATGAACGGCATGGGGTTCGGTCACCCACTGGATTTCGAACCGATGCTCAAGACGCCGGGCTTCATCGAAATGGCATGGAAGGCACCGCTATACCTGATCGCCAGTGGGCTGCAAGTCGAGATTGAAGAAGTCCGCGGCACCCTGGACCGCCAGCTGACCGACCGGGATATCGAGGTGGCGTTCGGCACCATCCCCGCCGGCACCTGCGGTGCCGTACGCACCCGGGCCGCCGCGGTGGTCAACGGCCAAGAGGCCATCGTGATCGAACACGTCATACGGATGGCGCGCGACGTCGCACCCGACTGGCCGTCCTCGGAAAACGACGCCACCTACCGGGTCGACATCGACGGCGATCCCGACGTCCACTGCGTGCTGACGCTCGGCGCGGCCGAGGGCCACGGCGCCGGACACGCGGCGATGGCGGCGACCGCGATGCGGGTGGTCAACGCCATCCCGTACGTCGTGGACGCCGAACCCGGTCTACTGAGTTCGCTGGATCTGCCGACGACGTTGCCGCGCCATGTGTTTGATTAACCAGACCGCTTAGGCCAGCTGCACGCGGCCGGTGATCAGATCCATGATCGCCTTGCCGGGGGCGAAGGATCCGGTGATCGACGCCATGGAGTGTCCCTGGTCGACGTTCAGCGTGATCCCGTTGACCGATGCCGACGCGTCACTGTTGAGCATGATCATCGCCTTGCCGATGTCCTCGGGCGTGAGCGTCGCGCTGCCGGTGTCGTCACGGTAATCCTGGGCGAAGGTCAGCCACAGGTCGGCGTTCGCGCGGGCCAGGGGAGTGTCGGTGGGGCCGGGGCAGACCGCGTTGATCCGCACACCCTTCTTCTGGAAGGGGTAGCCCTGCCACGCGACGTAGCCGTTGATCGCCTTCTTGCTGAACCCGTAGTGGATGATGCCCTGCGGCTCGCGCTCCTGACACCAGTCGTGCGCGGCCTTGTAATCCGGCGTGGCCAGGAAGTCCTGGACGAGTTCCAGGTCGTTCTCCCAACCCATCCCGGCCACCGACGAGATGAAGCAGATGGCCGCACCCCGTGGCAGCAGGTCCTTGTCGAACAGCCGCTCGATCAGGTGCCGGTGCCCGATGAAGTTGACACGCATCAGCCTTGGCCCATCGGCCACACCGGCGGCGGAGAACAGCTTGTCGACCGGTCCGTCGAGTTCGTCGACCGCCCGGTCAATCGAGTCCTGGTCACTGAGGTCCAGCGAGATCACGCGATCGGTGTCGTAGTCCACCGGCGCGAAGTCCATCACGGTCACGTGCGCTCCGAGAGACTTTGCGATCTGTGCCGCCGCGGCGCCCATGCCGGTCGCGCCGCCGACTACCAGGACCCGCTTGCCCTCGTAGCCCAATAAGTCTGACGCCGTCGTCATCTTTAGCCCCTTATTCCCTGGTGGTTCGTGCAACGACGTTACAGTATCCGGACCAGATGTAAGTTTCAAACCCGACGGTTGACCACCGTCGCGGGTCCCACGTAGCGTACCTGGGACAAATATTAGGTCGACTGGGAGTGGTCGTGTTCACGCTGCGCTTCGACATGCGGGCTCCGGCCTTCGGGGCAGATCCGGCGGCGTTGTATGCCGCCGCGCCGGAGATGTGCGGGTGGGCCGAGAACCACGGCTGCTTGGCCGCCGTCATGTGTGAGCACCACGGATCGGAGGACGGCTACCTGCCGTCGCCGCTGCTCCTGGCGTCGGCGGTGGCGGCGCGGACGCAGCGACTGGCCTTGAGCCTGATCTTGATTCTGCCGTTCTACGACCCGGTGCGACTGGCCGAGGACATGGCGGTGCTCGACATTCTCAGCGCGTGGACGGGCTTCCTACATCCTGGCGCTGGGCTACCGCCCCGAGGAGTACGAGATCTTCGGGCTGGATCTGGGCGACCGCGGCCGGCTGGCCGACGAGAAGCTGGGGCTGCTGCGCCGGCTGCTCGCCGGGGAGACCGTGGTGCAGGACGGGCGGCGGATCGCGGTGACGCCACAGCCGCTGACCAAAGGTGGGCCGGGGATGATGTGGGGCGGCGGAAGTCTGGCCGCGGCCCGGCGGGCCGGGCGGTACGGGCTGGGCATGCTGGCCAACGCGAACGTGCCGGGGATGCGGGAGGCCTACGAGGCCGTCCTGCCGCAAGCACGGCCACGAGCCGGGGCCGTCGATGTTCCCCGACCGCCGCACCCCCTCGGTCACGTTCGTCGCAGAGGATGTGGACGAGGCGTGGTCGGAGCTCGGCGGGTACCTGTTGCACGATGCGCGCAGCTACGCCGCGTGGAACCCGGGCAACGAGGGTATCTGCAGGCTTCACCCACGCGGATACGGTCGACGAGTTGCGCGAGGCGGCGGCCTCACACGTGATTTACTCGGTGCCGGAGGCGGTTTCGCGAGTCCGGGCCGGGAAGATGCTCACCTTGTCGCCGCTGTGCGGCGGTTTGCCGCCGGAGATCGCATGGCCGTATCTGAAGCGGGTGGGTGAAGTGGTGCTGCCCGAGGCCGCGCGCCCGGTACCAGTGGAGACCGCATGACCAAGGCCGAGATCTACTACGACCCTTTCGATTTCGATATCGACGACAACCCGTACCCGATCTGGAAGCGGATGCGCGACGAAGTTCCGCTGTATTACAACGAGAAGTACAACTTCTACGCGCTGAGCCGGTACGAGGACGTCGCCCCGGAACTGACGAACTGGGAGACCTACCGCTCGGGCCGCGGCACCACCATGGACATCATCATGAGCGGCATCCAGGTGCCGCCCGGGGTGATCCTGTTCGAGGACCCGCCGCTGCACGATCTGCATCGCCGTTTGCTGTCAAGGGTTTTCACGCCCCGGCGGATGGAGGCGATCGAGCCGCTGACCCGGGACTTCTGTGTGCGCGCGCTCGACCCGCTGGTGGGCACCGGCCGGTTCGACTTCATCGAGAATCTCGGGTCGATGATCCCGATGCGCACCATCGGCTACCTGCTGGGCATCCCGGAGGAGAGCCAGGCGCACATCCGGGACCGCGGCGGCGCGCCATCAATCTCACGGAGGGGACGTTCCGGGCGGTCGATGACGACCTGTTCGAGAAGAGCTACGAGGTTTTCTCCGATTACATCGACTGGCGGACCGAACATCCCTCCGACGACCTGATGACGCAACTGCTCAACGCGGAGATCGACGACAACGGGGTGACCCGGCGCCTGGACCGCACCGAGGTGCTGATGTACACCAGCATGATCGCCGGTGCCGGCAACGAGACGACGACCCGGCTGATCGGGTTCATCGGCCAGTTGCTCGCCGAGCATCCCGATCAGCGTCGCGAGATCGTGGCCAATCCGTCGTTGATCCCGATGGCCATCGAGGAAGTGTTGCGCTACGAGGCGCCGTCGCCGGTGCAGGCGCGCCACGTCGCCCACGACGTCGAGTGCCGCGGCACGGCGATTCCCGAGGGCTCAATCATGTTGCTGCTCAACGGATCGGCTAACCGTGACGAGCGCCGGTTCGTGGACGGCGAGCGGTTCGACATCCATCGCGGCGGCGCGCATCTGAGCTTCGGGCACTGGTCTGCACTTCTGTCTGGGCTCGGCGCTGGCCCGCATGCAGGCGCGGGTGGCGCTCGAGGAAGTCATCAAGCGCTGGCCGGAATGGGAGATCGACTACGCCAACGCCGCCAAGGCGCACACCAGCAGTGTGCGGGGCTGGGCGAAACTGCCTGTCATCACGGGGTGATGTCGCGGGCCTTGACCCGCCTCGTCGAATGTGTTCTGACGGTGCTGAATTGGCCGATTTTTCGCCCTGATTGCACGTACGACGAGGGGCAATTCGCGATCACCAGGCTACGTGCGGGTGGTGCGGGTCGTCGAAAAGACCGCGGTCAGCGCCGGCCGTCCCAGCCTCGGCGACTCGGGCATGTCAGCATGGTCCTGGTGCACGCGCCGGTCGCGGCCTGCACAGCAGAGGAGGAGCGCAACCAATGCCGATGTCCGCCGAAAGATTGCCTAGCTTCGCGATGGCGCTCGCCGTCGCCGCAGTGGGTGTCAGCGGGTGCAGCCATTCGAGCAACGACGCTGCGAGGACCAGCAACGCGGTCAAGGTGACGATGATCAATGACGGCGGCAGCAATCGTTGCGTGCTGGACACCACGACAGTGCCGGCCGGCCCGGTGACCTTCACGGTGTCCAATGCGAGCGCAGTCGGCATCTCGCACGTGGAGTTGCTCAAAGAACAGCGCATCATCGGCGAGAAGGACAGCCTGGACCCCGGCGAGGATCCCGTGTCCTTCACGGTCATCCTGGACGGCGGTGCATACCAGATCTATTGCCCGGGAGCGGGTATCGAGTATCAAACGCTGACGGCGACCGGACGTGCTCCGGCACGGCCCACCGGGACGGTGGCGACCATCCTCGGGCAGGGCGCCAAGGGCTACGCGACGTACGTCACCGACCAGATGGGTCAGCTCAACGATGCGGTGAAGGCACTCGATGCGGCCGTGCAGACGGGCAATGTCGAGGCGGCGAAGGCGGCCTATGCCAAGGCGCGACCGTACTACGAGCGCGTCGAGTCCAGCGTCGACGGCTACCTGCTGCCAGGATTCACCGTCGGCGACAACGCCGGAAATCTCGACTATCTGATCGACATGCAGCAGGCCACTCCGGTCGATGCCAAAGTCGGCTGGAAGGGCTTCCACGCCATTGAGCGCGACCTGTGGCAGGGTGGCGCGATCACTGCCGGCACCAAGGCGCTCAGCGCCGAATTGGTCGGCAACGTAGGCAAATTGAACGCCACCGTGGCCGGCCAGCAGTACCGGTCGGAGGACCTTGCCAACGATGCCGCCGACCTGATCGAAGACGTCCAGAACACCAAGATCACCGGTGAAGAAGAAGCGTTCAGCAACCTGGATTTCGTCGACTTCGCCGCCAACGTGGAAGGTGCACAACAGGCGTACGCATCGCTTCGGCCGGGGCTGGACAAGGTCGACAGCAATCTGGTCCAGCGGATCGACCAGCAATTCCAGGACGTACTGGCTGCGTTGAACGGCTACCGCGACCCAGCGATGCTGGGCGGTTATCGCAGGTACACCTCGGACGTACGCGAGCGCGACACCCCGAAGCTGACCGCGGTGGTCCAGCCGCTGCACCAGAGCCTGTCCGAGATCGCCCAGAAAGTCGTTATGGCGAACTGATCGGTCGACTGTTAATGCTGATCCACCAGGACCGCGCCCTCGGGCCGGTCGCCGAGAGTTTGCAGCTGTAGCGCGATGCTGGCGCCCTGGGCCGTGAGCCGAACGATCTGAGCCAGCTCCGCAGGTGCGTCACACTGCAGATAGTGATCGGCGCCCGGCACCACCCAGTAGCGGCTTCGGCCCGGCATGGTGCGCAGATACGTCTGCCAGACATGGTTCGCCACCCGCAGCGGGGACACCGTGTCGTGCAGACCCCAGACCAGCGTGATGTTGACCGGAAGCTTGGAAAGCGTTTCGAGCCAACTCTTTTCATCGGCTGCGCGTTCATGCAGATACTGGATGGTGTCCGGCAGTACCCGCATACCGTCGTTGAACGCGAAGCACTTTGCCAGGGCGGCGATTTCGGGGTCGGCCGGTGTTCGGCGCGGCATGAAGGTGGTGATCCCGAGGCCGGCGGCCAGCAGCTCCGGCGTCGTCTCCGCGGCGGTCGCTCGCCCCGTCGTGGTGTTGAGCAGCGCGGTCTGGAATGCGGTGAGGTTGGACAACGGCAGGTAGATGTTGCCGTTGGTGAGAATCAAATCTTCTGGCAATAACGACTTTTCGGCGAGGAGGCCCAGCGCGATCATGCCGACGCTGCAGCCCCGGTCGTGGGCGATCATTCGGTAGTCGGTCAGTTTCCACACTTCGGTGATGGCGTGAACGAGCAGGCGCGCGTCGTCGTAGAGCGAATAGACGTAGGGCTCGGGCGGCTTGTCGGACACGCCGTAGCCGGGAAAGTCCAGTGCGAAGATCTCGAACTCATCGCTCAGTTCACGTGCCAACGGGTAATAGTCGATGCTGGATGTCGGAAAGCCGTGGACGCACACCAGCGCCGGCTTTCCCGGTGTGCCGTACCGCCGGAGGAACACCGTGACCGCCCGCCCGTCGTTGGCTTCGGTGGTTGAGCGCCAACTCAATTCCGTTCCACCGTTATTCCATTCGACGAAGATGTCCATGGCCTCGGCCTTTCGGTTGCTAGGTTTGTGGGAACGTCACGACGGCGAGCAGGATGGGCAATTGGTTGCCCTTGAGTTGAGGGCTCGGCAGCATGTCCGGGCCGAAGAATGAGCCGCTGAGGTAGTTGTCGGCGCTCCACACCTGGGCCGCGTTGACTTGGCCTTGGTAGCTGAATCCGTCAAGCGCGTAGGGCTGGCCGTCGGCCTCGAACAGCGAAGGTCCGCTCATCAGCTGGAAGTGCAGGTGTGGTGCGTTGGAGTTGCCGGTGTTGCCCAGCTTGGCGATCTGCTGACCCTTCTTCACCTTGTCACCGGGTTTCACCAGCAGCGAGCCCTGGATGAGGTGTGCGTACATGGCGTACAGGCCGTCGCCGATGTCCAGGATGATGTGGTTGCCGTCGACGTTGTCGACGGTCAGCTTCGCGGCCAGGGCGGGTTCGGAGGCCGGCAGGATGCCTGGCACATTGGCTTCGACGTTGTCCAGCGTCGAGACGATGGTGCCGTCGGCCACTGCATAGATCGCGGACCCGTAGTCGATGAAGCTCTCGTTCTTGGTCTGGTCGCCGGCGTAGAAGTTGCCCTGGTCATTCATGCGCATCCAGTCGATGGCGAAGCGCTGGCTGTTGTTGAGCTTCATGTTCAACGGAAGGATGGCGTCGCGGTGCGCCCAGCCCGGGTCGCAGCAGCCGTTGAATGCGACCCAGTTGTTGCCCCGCAGCGGTGGGGCGATGATGCGCGGCGTGCCGGCCGAGATGTTGAACGGCGCGCCCAGGGTGTCGAAGGGACCCGGCTCTTTCGATGCCGGGTTGGCTACGCCGTTGCCGTGGAATCGCAGCATCACCGCCTTGGGGAAGTCGGACAGGTTGTCCTGGCGGAAATCGATGAGCAGCGACCGCGATGTCGCCGGTGCGATGGTGAGGTCGGGCGCGGGCGCGGCGGGTAGCACGCGCAGCCGGTTGCAGTTGCCGTAGTTGCAGGCGGGGTCGACCAATTGGCTGCCGGAGAACGAGGCCAGCACCTTCTTGGGGTCCTGGCCGTCGACCACGTCGACGGCGGTGAGCGTCGCAGGCTCCGCGCTGGAGTTGGTGACCTGCATGTCGAACGCCAGATGGTATTTGTCGTCGGTGCCGGGGAAGGGGAACGTCGGTCGGCTGATCGGAGCGACCGTCAACGGCGTGAACGCGTTGGGGACCGTGACGCCCGCCAGCGGATCCGCTGGGGCGGGCGTATTCGTGGCGGCGGGTTGCTTCGGCGACGTGGTGCATGCGGCGAGAACAAGCACGAACCCGAGGACCGCCAAACTCCGCCGCTTCGCCATTCGGGTGAGCATAGTATTTCCGCCCGGTGTTCTGGCTGCTTACCATGCTGGGCATGTTCAACACGCGGGTCATCGGGCTTGCCGAGTATCGGATCAGCGCCGACGAACCCGGCGTGCTCACCGCCCGCTACCTCACGGCGGGCTCACGGTCGGTCGGCTCCGGGCGCGCGCATGGCGGCGCCTCCGACGGTCCGCGGGCTTTGTTGGCCATTACCGCGTCCAATACTTCGATGGCGCAGGCAAATTCGCCGGTGACCTCGATCTGCAGATCCAGCGGACCGGGGAAGGGTATCGGCTGACGTGGCGGCACCGCCGCGAGAATGTACGGCTGCCGGTGGCCATTGGAGAGGTGGTTTATGAAGGCATCGGTTTTCTGACGAGTGAGAACGCGATGGCCATCACGTATTGGATGGCGGAAAAGCCGACATCGGCGATTGAGCTTCGGCCGCTGCTCTGAGGAGGATCCAAATGCGACGCGTATTGTTGCCGTTCATCGTTGTCCTGGTCGTGCTGACCGGCTGCGGGAACACGTCGCCGCCGCGGCTGTGGGGCGCGTTCGCCGAACGTGGTGTGAGCAATATCCCGATGAAGCCCGGGCGCAACGTGCGAATGTTCACTGACGTGAACTTGGACGCACACGGCTACATCAAGTACGACAAGGCAACTGGCCATTTCACTCTCGAGCCCGGCAGCTACCGGGTCGACGGCTGGTCGCTGACGACGTTCGGATTCACGCTGACACCGGAGCAGCGGGCCGCCGCGTTCTCGGCTCCCGGCAACGCCTTTCTGTGGAATGTCGACAAGAACGACGTGGAAATCCTGGCTTCCGTTCAGGATCCGTTGTATTCGTCGCCGAGCACCATCAACGGTGTGGTCAAGGCGTGGAGCGCACGACGCAGTACTACTTTGGTCACCAAAATGGCGACAAGATCGACGGAATCAGCCTTCAGCTTGAAATGCCTTCCACCAATCGGGCTTTCGCTCAACTGGTGATCGAGCGGTTGTAGGGTGGAATCGCAATCGCGTAACGACATGGAACCGCTAGTCAAAAAGAACGGTAACGAATCTCCACCTGTCGGCCGTGTCGCGCGAAAATCATTCGTCAGATCTGGCTACAGCCCGCCCACCAGATAGGGGGATCGTGTTCAAACGGTTCCGCGCTGCTCTGGTTGTGGCAGTGGCGTTGTGTGTCGGAAGTGGCCTGGCCGCGGCGGAATTCGGGGGGCATGGCGGTGGTGACGGCCGCCTCCTGCGAACAGCGGACGCTGGAGACCGTACCGCGTTCCCGGCTGAAGCCGACGCGGTGCTGGCCCATACCGTGCTCGAGCCTAATCCCGTGGTGGTCGTAACAGACAGTACTTATTACCGCGGTCGATCGCCGGCAAAAAGGTGCTCGTGGCGATGACCGCATCGGCCTGGTCAACGCCGACGAGGACCGAGGCCGCGTTGAACCGCTTCACCTGTGCGTCGGGATTTCGATTGGGGCAGTGGTGTTTTCGGGGTCGCGGGCGGCGCCGGCCGGACCAGCGTCGGGGATGTGGCGGTGCCGGCCCGGAGGACACTCAATGACGGCGCAACATACAACCCGTCGACCCCGGCATGCTGGCCGTAGCTCAAACGCTGAACGTCCAACTCAGCAACGTCAACACGTTGGGTAATCCGATGTGCCTGTGCCGCATGTTCCCACCGTCAAGCTGAACGAATTGAACCGGGTGCCACAACTAGTTCGTCGGCGGCAACGGTTACAGTCACGACTCCAACAACGGGCAGGCTTTTCCGTGCGTGCCCAACGCCGGCGACGTCTTCGGCTGTCAACCCTGCAGCCCACCGGGCCGTTCGCTGCTGTACACCGGCAACTTCTTCCAGGCGATCGGGCCGTGGTGAGCCAAGCGGCCTGTTGAGCAATCTGAACAGCTCAAGACGGCGCACAACCCGGCCTACGACGCGGTGGACAGGAGACGGCGGCGTCACGGCCGTCGCCGACGGCGCACGGGGTGCCGTTCCTGGGTATCCGCGGAATGTCCGACGGTCCCGGGGACCGTTGGGCCTGCCGGGCTTTCCGTTTCAGTTCTTCTTCTACAAGCAGATCGCCGCGGATAACGCCGCGCGGGTGGTGGAGGCGTTCATGGCGAGTTGGGCGGGTCCGTGAAGTTATCGCGCAGAGACGAATGGGTTGCGGGGACGTGAGATAACTGCGTCTATCACAGGTTCGCTGACTATCGCACTTCAGCGTCCGAGGCCAACCGGCCGCCACGGATCCGAACTCCACTCGGACCACGACCCGGGATACAGCGCCGCCTGCTTGCCCTGCGGCCGCAAAAGCGGCGACAACGACAGCTCGCGGTCACGCCAGATCCGCAGTAAGCGCCAACGGGTCCCGGTCACGCCGCGGTCGGCCAGCAGCCGGGTGAGGGCTCGCCGAGAAACGTTCCATCATCGGCCAGGACAGCGGTTCCGAATGGCAGGTTCTTGGCACCGGGGATGTGCCCCGCGACGGGGTCGAGGGCTCGACCTCGCCGCGGTAGCGCTCGGGCGCGCGCGCATCGACATCGTCACATCACCGGCCCGGTCTGCTCCGCGGTCAAGGTGGGCTGCCCTCCGGCATACAAATCGTCATGCCGCACAGTCACATTCCCGGGCTGCGTCCGACTGCGCCGGTCTTGCAGTCGCCGTCCGGATAAACGCCAGGCGCCAGCCCGCCGTCCAGAATGCGCACATTGCCCAGCCCCGCCGCGGTCAACACCCACCAGGCCCGCCCCGAACCGGCTCGATTCCAATCGTCGTACACCACGACCGTCCGCCTTCGCGAACCCCCCAGCGCCGCAGGGCTTCCTGCAGGCTGGCGCCCGCCGGCAGCGGGGCGGCCCCGCCCGGCAACGGTGTGGTCGCTGAGGTCGTCGTCCAGCGACACATACACCGCGCCGGGAATGTGGCCGTCCAGGTACGCGGGCGCCCATCGGGAGTGTCGAGGCGCCAACGCACATCGAGGATGGTCACCGGGTCGCCGGACTGGATCAGGCTGGCCAGCTCGGTGGCCGTGATCAGCACCTGGCTGCGCGGCTTCCATCGGTTACCTCCCTGGTTGTCTGGACCGAGCTTAGGGTCCCGCGAATACCCTATCGATCGCCGATGCGAGTAGTGTTCGGACGGACGGCTGCGGCGAACGGGAGCCGACATGGGGATAAACTCGGGTGGCGCACGTCGGGACCGGTTACACCGGCTCGATCGCCCTTCGGCAGATCCTCCGGTCGGAGCGGTTCGAGTTGATCGGCCAACTGGTTCATACCGCGGACAAGGCGGGTCGGGATTGCGGTGAATCTCATCGGCGAGTCAGCGGTCGGCGTGACAGCGACCAACAGCATGGCCGAGTTCTCGCCCTGGATGCGGACTGCGTGACTTACTTCGCGGCGGTATCCGGTCGCGGCGGCGATGAGATCGGGAGCCAGCTTTGCGAATTCCTGGCCAGTGGGAAAAACGTTGTGACACCGTCGTATCCCGCGCTGTTTCACCCGCCATTTCTCGACGGCGCCGCGCGCGGAACGCACGATGCGGCCTGCCTACGGGCAACAGCTCATTGTTTGCGACGGGAATCGCGCCCGGATTCACCACCGAATCCTTGCCGTACACGCTGCGAGCATGTCCGACTCGCTGACCAAATGTCTGTGCAAGAACGGATTCCGTGTGGCGCCTATCGAGTCCCGGGGTTCTTCGCGACGCTGGGATTCGGGCGGACACCCGAGCAGGACGCCGCGATCTATCCGCCCGGTGCGATGATTGATCATCTGGCACCGCCGTTGCGGCTGATCGCCCAGGGCCTCGGGATGACCGTCGACGAAATTCGCGAACACCGTGACATCGCGGTCGCCGACCGTCATTACACCTTTGCGGCCGGGAGATCCCGCCCGGCACGATCGCCAGTGTGCGGATGCGCTTCGACGCCATCGTCGGCGGACAGCCGCGCATCCACTTCTCGTCGATCTGGTCGATGCCGGACAACCGGTGGACGACTGGCAGCCCGTCATCGTTCCCGGCAGCCCGACCCGCAGACTCACCCGGATTACGGTCGACGGAGATCCTCCGGTCCAGCTTGATTTCATGCTCAACGGCGGCGAGTTGCCCGGCTCGGCTGCCACCGCCGCGCGCGTGCTCAACGCAATTCCAGCCGTATGCGCGGCGAAGCCGGGACTGCTCAGCGCACTTGACGTCGTCGTCCCCGCGCAAGCGATGCTCCTCAACCGCAGGCATCGGAATAGTCGGTGGTAGGTGTTTCCTTGGTTTACTCGCGGGCGCGCTGGCGTTACGCTGATAACGGCAGCCCGGCCAACGCGGTGCCGAACACGAAATGCACACTCACCACCCCCGTGCAGGAAGTGCAGCACGTGTCTCGAGCTGCCGTCCGAGTTAGCGCAGTCTGCTGCCGCCCCGTCGATATCGGCGCGCCCTTCAACAGCGACGGATTCGGTCAACGACCCCACCTTGCCGTTCCGGCGACTGATCCGCGCCGGGAACCGCGGCGGCGACTGGTTCGTCTGGTACGAGCACGGCGGCATCGGCTACTTCTGGCAGGCGGTGGTCGCGCGCGTCACTCCCCGGCAGTCAGCCGACCGTACTGGCCAATGCCGGAACCATTTCCGACACACTGTGCACGTTGACCGACGGCGCCTACGCCGGCACGGTCCCGCCCTACCCGCAGGGCACGTGGGAGGCCAGCGCTCTCTAGCCCGGCCAGGCTTCCCATTCGATCATGCTGCGTAGCGGCCCGGCGAACACGGGCCGCACGTCGCCCGAACGCCACCGCTCCTCGACGACGGGCGCCAACGCGGCCGTCGTCGCTAAAGGATCGTCGTCGAGGTAGACCACGGTGACGTAGTGCGGATCGGTGCGCCACCACGCGGTGCCGGTGTGCAGATCGATCCGAACGTCCACACCCCGGCCGCGCCGGGAACCGCGAGAAGCGCCGGATAGTGCTCAGCGCGCAACCACTGCAGCCAGCGATCGGGCCGCTCGCCCCCGGGTTCCTCGACGATCAGCAGCACGCCGCGGTGCGGCCGAAATGGCACCACCTCACCCGACACCAGCGTCTGCGGCGCCGAATCCCATTGCAGCAGGCGGAGACCGGAGATCTGCAGCAACGGCCGCATGGCGGGCATGCGACCCTTCTCCCGCAGCACGCGGCCGAGTTCGACGAAGTCGCGCATGGTCTCGGCGACGGGTTCGCCGACGAGGTAGTGCACGACGTTGCCGATGTCGCCCAGCGGTCCGTGCGCCGCGATGCGGTGCGCGGGATAGTCGCCGTCGGCGATCCAGCGCAGCCCGTGCACGATGCCGGGCAGCTGGTATTGCTCGGGCATGTGGTCCAGCAGATGCCAACGCAGATAACCATCGTCGGTCGGCGCCGCGGCGGTGAGGCTGAAGATGCCAGCCCTGACCCGGTTCATCCGGCGTTCAATTCCGCTAGAGCGTGCAGGCTCTCCAGGTAGTGCTGCAGCGAGGTGTGCTTGAAGCCGACGCTGACGATGGTGGCGCCGTGCGCGACGGTCTCGGCGATCAGGTCACGAGTGCGCTCGGGATCGTGGAGCGGATCCAGCCGGTGCGCCGGCCCCAACACCACCTCGAAATCCGGCGGAAGTTCGAAGCGGCCCAACCATTCTCGAGCCTGCTGCAGGCTCACGTTGAACGGCGCCCAGCCGTCGGCCAGGGTGACGGCCCGGCGCAGCGACCGCAGGGTGCGGCCCCCGATCCAGAGCGGCACGTGCTGCTGCACCGCGCAGGGATCGACGACCATGCCGCCGAACGAATAGAACTCACCGTGGTACGCGGGCTCGGCAACCGACAGGGCCGCACGAAGCGCCTTCAAAGCATCGTCGCCGCGTGCTCCGCGGTCCTCGAACGGGGCGCCGATCAGGTCGAACTCCTCCTTGAGCGAGCCGACGCCGACACCCAGGACGAGCCTGCCGCCGCTGACCTTGTCCAGAGTGCCGTAGCGTTTGGCGATTTCCAGCGGGTGGTGATAGCCCAGCACCAAGACGTTGGTGGCCAACCGGATTCGCTGGGTGCGGGCCGCCAGATAGCCGAATGTCGCCAGTGGATCCCAGTAGCGCGCGCCGCGGCGCGCCTGCTCGGCTGCGGGCAGCGCGATGTGTTCACTGCAAGTCAGATGGTGATAGCCGAGCCGGTCCGCCGCTTCGGCGACTTGCGCGATGTCCTCGATCGAGGCGTCGATCTCCCAGTCGGCGCTCACCCCGGGGAACATCGTCACCACGGGTGTGGCGATGGACAATTTGGGGACAACTTGGAGTTGCGGTCACCGTACTCATCGCGCTAGATTCTAACAGTGCTCGAATTGATTCGAACATGGCTCGAATGACCGTGCGGCGCCCGTACGGCGAACTCGACCGTACTCAGGTGGTGTCCTCCCTGCACACGCTGGCCCGGCGCGTCGGGGTGCAGCAGGTGACCATGCGGGACCTGGCCGCCGAACTCGGCGCCGCGGTGCCGTCGGTTTACTATCACGTGCCGGGAAAACAAGCCGCGCTGGATCTGCTCGCCGAGTCGGTGCTCGCCGACATCCCGGTCCCCGAGAGCGGCCCGTGGGACACCCGCCTGGCCGGACTGTACTGCGCCGCACGCGACGTGATGCTCGCGGTGCCCGGGATAGCCGGCATCCTGCAGACCCGCGGTGGCGGGGAGCGCGCCCGCCGCTTGGACCGGCTCAGCCGTTCGCTGCTGGCCGAAGCCGGGCTCACCAAAGCCGTTGCCGCGGCCGCGCATACGGTGTTGTACACCTACCTGCTGGGCTCGGTCAGTCTGGACGAAGCCCGTGCCAAACCGTCTTCCACCAAGCGATTTCGGGCCGGTCTGGACGTGATCATCGCCGGTATCAAGGCATCCGAAGGGGAGTCATGACCATTCCGAAGCTGGGGTCGCTGGTCGTCGAAAACCAGGACACTCAAGCCGATCGCGACGCCGCGGCGGTGCTGAACCCCGACACGTTCGTCGCCGGTGCCCCGTTCGGCGCATTGACCAGGTTGCGCACGGACGCGCCCGTGCACCCGGTGCAGATGTCCGGCCTGCCCAGGGCGTGGCTGCTGACCAAGCATGCCGACGTCCGGCTGGTCAGCCGCGACACCGAGACCTACAGCAGCAGCAGGGGCAACACCCTGGTCGAGGTCGAGGCCGCACCCACCTCGGCGATGCTGCCGGGAATCGACCCGCCGCGACACGTGCACTACCGCAAGCTGATCAACCAGGGCTTCACCGCCCGCAACGTGTTGCGCCTGGAACCGCACATGCGTCAGGTCGCCCGCAACATCGTCGCCGACATCACCGAGAAGGGCGAATTCGATGCGGTGCCAGACATTTCCGCGGAGATCTCGCTGCAGGTGATCGCCGACGTCCTCGGGGTGCCCGCCGAAGACCGCATGGAGGTGTTCCGGTGGAGCAACGCGATCGGCACCCTGGGCATCGAAGACCCCGACTACGCCCCCACCCCGGAAGCGCTCGGGCAGGCGGCCGCCGAAATGTTCCGCTACTGCAATGAACTGGTCAAACACCGGCGCAACCACGGCCTCACCGACGACATCCTGTCGGCCCTGCTGGCCGCCGAAGTCGACGGCGAAAAACTCAACCGCGACCAGCTCAACGAGTTCTTCCTGTTGCTGGCCATTGCCGGTAACGAGACCACCCGAAACACGCTCAGCCACGGCATCTTAGCGCTGTCGCAGCACCCCGAGCAGCAGGCCCTGCTGGCCCGTGACCCGGAAGCCGTCAAGCCCGCGGTCGAGGAATTGCTGCGCTGGGCGACCCCGGTGATGCACTTCCGCCGCACCGTCACTAAAGATGTCGAGATCCGCGGGCAGCACATCCCGGCCGGTGACTGGGTGCTGATGCATTACCTGTCGGCCAATCGCGACGAGGATGTGTTCGACCGGGCCGACGAATTCGACGTCACCCGAACAGATGCCGGGCACGCGGCGTTCGGTGGTGGGGGAGTGCACTTCTGTCTCGGCGCTCAGCTGGCCCGGCTGGAGTTGCGGGTGATGCTGGAAGAGCTGTACCCGAACGTGCCCGGCCTCAGGGTCACCGGCGAGCCCGACCGGTTGCGGTCGTCGTTCTTCCATGGGATCAAACGACTTCCGTGCAGTACGGGCTAGTCTCCTTCGGCTTTCGCAATTTGGTCGCCCATATCGTCCGCGGACAGGTGCGCGTCGAGGAATGCGCCCGTGGTGGGCAGGCTCAGGTGCATCTGCGAGGCCCCGCTCACCGCGATTTCGCCGCGCTCCAGCACGAAGTCGAGCACATGGCCGCCGGCGGTACGGTCCTCGTTGAGGAAGTGCAGGTGATAACCCGCGACGGAAATGCCTTGTTCGAAGTCGGGTGTGCGAAACCCGACCAGGGTTCCGGACACATCGGTGAACCGGGTTTCGGCTTGTCCTTCGGTCGCCTGCGTCAACGGCGGGTAAGGCTTGGATTGCTCCATCACCGTGCGGGTGTGCAGGACGGCGAAATGGCCGGTGACCCGGATCGCGTAGATCAGGTTGGTGCTGCTGATCCGATCATCGATGGCCGCCGTCACCGCGGCGCGGTCGGTGCGGGCCGCGATCGCGATCTCGAAGTCGCGGTGGAAGCGGGTGACCGCGGCAAACGGCGTGCGGTCGGTTGGCGCTGCGCGCGTGGCGGTTCCGTCTGCGCGTAATCGATAGCAGACGCCGTCGAGGATCACCATCTCGCCGTCGAGGTGATTGAAGGTGCCCAGCCCGAAGTCGCCATGCTGCAGGATGTCGGCGACGGTCGCGTCGCCGTCGTACACGCCGTCGAGCAGGGCGCTGATGGTGGAGTACTGGTAGACCTCGGCCTGGTGGCCGAGAAGTCCCGTAGCCCAGCGGCGGAAACGTTCCTGTGCGCCGTTCATTCGAACGTGTCGTCGTGCAGATGGGCGGCCAGGGCAACGTTGTCGCTGTAGTCGACGGGGACATCGATCAACGACGGTCCGGGTTCGGCCAGTGCCTGGCGCAGGGTGGCGCTGAATTCGTCGAGGGTGCCGACCCGGTAGCCGTGTGCGCCGAACGCCTTGGCGTAGGAGATGACGTCGTAGTCGCCGAGTTGCACACCGGATTTGCGTCCGTACTTCAGCTTCTCCTGGAAGCCCACCATATCGTAGCCGTTGTCGCGAAAGATGATGTGGGTGAACGTCAAACCCAGCCGGGTGGCGGTTTCCAGCTCTTGTGCGGAGAACAGGAATCCGCCGTCGCCGGACACCGACACGACCGGGGTGCCCGGGCGGACCAGGCAGGCGGCCAGCGCCCAGGGCAGCGCGACCCCCAAAGTCTGTTGGCCGTTGGAGAACAGCAGCCGACGCGGCTGGTACACCCGGAAGTGACGGGCCAGGTAGATATAGACCGAGCCGATGTCGCAGGCGATGGTCGCGCTGTCGTCGAGCTCCTCCCGCAGCCGCAGCACCACGGCGACGGGGTTGAGACCGGGGCCGGCGGGAGTCTGATCGCGTGCCTGAGTGTCGATGTCGGCCAGGGCGTTTCGCTGAACGGCGATCTCGGCTTGGTAGTCGGGAGTCGGTGTGAGGCCGGCCAGGGAATCCGTCAACGCGGTGAGCGTGGCCGCGATATCGCCGCGCAGTTCCACGGCCGGCTGGTAGTGGTTGTCGACGTCAGCGGGTACGCAGTCGATGTGGACGATGGTGCGTCCGACCTTGCTGTTCCATAACACCGGGTCGTATTCCACCGCGTCATAACCGATGGCGATGATGACGTCGGCGTGATCCACGATGACGTCTCCGGGCTGGTTGCGGAACAGCCCGACCCGACCCAGGAAACAGTCTTCCAATTCGCGGGAGATGACGCCGGCGGCCTGAAAGGTCTCGACGACGGGCAAGCCCGTCGCCGCCACCAGAGTTCGCAGCGCCGTGCAGGTTTCGGGATCGGCACCGCGGATGCCCACCAGCAGCGCGGGGCGGTGTGCGGCGCGGATCAGCTCGCTCGCCCGCGCAATAACGTCAAGGGCGCGGCCGCCAGCCGCGGGATCGGCAGGCGGGCGGTGATGCCCTCGGTGGTCGGGGCGGCCAATACGTCGGCGGGCAGGACGACCGCGGCGGCGCCACGCGGTTCGGTCAGCGCCGCGCGGAAGGCGGTCACGGTGGCCTCGGCGGCGTTGTCGGGATGGTTGATCTCGCCGGTGAACTTGGTGACCGTCCGCAACATGGCCGCGGCGTCCATCGACTGATGCGTGCGCTTGAGCCGGTCCTCACGCTGTACCGCGCCGCACAGCGCGACCACCGGATCCTGTTCGGTGTTGGCGGTGAGCAGGCCGGTGGCCAGGTTGGTGGTGCCCGGCCCAGATGTCACCAGGACGACGCCGGGGGTGCCGGTGAGGCGGCCGACCGCTGCGGCCATGAACGCGGCGTTCTGTTCGTGCCGGCACACCACCAGTTCGGGTCCGCCGTCGAGCAGAGCGTCGTACACGGCGTCGATCTTGGCACCCGGCACCCCGAAGATGAATTGCACGCCCTGCGCGGACAGCACGTCGACGATCTTCTGGGCGCTGCGCACGGAAGTCACACTGGGGACGCTACCCGAACCAACGACGCAGCGCCGTGTGCAGCGCGTCGCTGGAACCGAATTCATCTGTCGCCCAAGCGATATAGCCATCAGGCCGAATCAGCATTGAGGCGGCAGGCCGGTCAGCCAGCTCCGCGCACACGATATTGACGCGATGGTCCCAACCGCGGGCCGCCGCGGCAGCCGCGCCGCCGTCAATGTCGAGCAACACCGGGCGCGCGTCGTGCAGCAGTTCGGCGACGCGCCGACCGTCGTCCAGCGTCAGATCGGGCACCAGACGGCCCGAGAGCGGATGGTCGTCGCCCACGTCATAGCGCACGTCGGAGCCGGCCAACAGAGCGGCCATGTGCTGGGCCACGTCCGGCAAGGCGAACAGCTCACCCATCAACTCGCGCAGCGCACCGACTTCCGGGCCCGGCGTCATCAACGCGGTCTGCGCCAGCGAATGCATCATGACGCGCCGGCCCACCGGGTAGCGCTCGGACTGGTAGGTGTCCAGCAGGTCCGGTGGCGCCCAGCCGTTGATCTGCGCCGCCAGCTTCCAGCCGAGATTCACGGTGTCCTGCAGTCCCAGGTTCAGGCCGGGGCCACCCATCGCGCTGTGCACGTGAGCGGCGTCGCCCAGCAAGAACACCTGGCCGTCGCGATAGCGCTCGGCGTGCCGGGTGTTCCACCCGTTGATCCGCCGAAGGGCATGTGGCCCTTGGCCTTTGGGCTCCTCTAATGGCAGATCGACGCCGAGCAGCCGGCGCGCGCTGTCCCGTAGTTCGGCGAGGCTCATCGGCGGGTCTTCGAGAGGCGGCCCGAATTCGAAGGTGCCGAACATGGATCGGCCCGGCTCGAACTCGGCGTAGATCAGCCCGCCGCGGTCAACCCGAGTGTGGCCGAAGGGGAGTCGGCCGTATCCCGGAATGACGAGTGCGCCATGGCCGTCGCGGAACTCTTCGGGAATGTGCACGTGGGCCAGCCTGCCCACGGTGGCCGAGGTGCTGCCGGGAAAGTCGATGCCCACTGACTTACGTACCGGGCTACGCCCCCCCCGTCGGCGCCCACCAGATAGTCGGCGGCGATGACGTATTCCCGCTCGGGTGAGGAAACCGTGACGTTAACCGGGTCGGGACTCACGCCGACGAACTCATGCCCCCAGCGCACATCGACGCCGAGGTCGCGGGCCCGCTTATCCAGTAGCCGCACCAGCCGCGGCTGCGGCATCAGCATCGCGTACATCGGGTTGTCGGGGACGCCAAGGAAATCCAACGGCATCGCGGCGAACATCCAGCCCGGAGAAGGCCGCGGCGGATCGTCGTCGCCGGTGAACAACCGGTACAAGCCGCGTTGGTCGAGCATCCGAACCACCTGTCCGACAAGGCCATTGGCCTTGGGCTCAAGACTGGGTCCGGGTAGCACATCGAGCACGACGGGACGGATTCCGGCCAGCGCCAGCTCACAGGCCAGCATCAGCCCGTTCGGCCCGGCGCCGGAGATGACGACCTGAGTGTGTTCGTCAGCCATGCCGTGCCCCCTTAATCCACATCGGCCGGACCCAGCAGTCGCACCTCTTCCAGGTCCATGGTCTCCTGGATTTCGCGCAGCACGATGTCGTCGATGCGGCGCTGGTTCCGGAGTTCGGTAATGGCCTGCCGTTTGCGCTCGAGGACCCGAAGGTGGACCTCGCGGATCTGGTCTCGAGCCTCGGTGAGGTGGTTGCTGTCGTCGGAGTCGTCGCCGTCGGCTTCGGCGAGCAAGGCTTTCTCTTGGTATTCCTTCTGCAGCCGGGCCAGCAGTTTGGGGCCGATCCCGACTTCGGCGGCGACCACCGGCAACGCCTCCAGCGCGACTTCGGCGCCACGGGTGCGCGGCCAATTGCACCTCCTCGGCGCGGGCGACGTCTTCGGGCAACCGCGCCCACCTGACCACCATCGGCAGCGTGCTGCCCTGGACCAGGACGGTCACCAGGATGACGACGGTGACGACGAAGATGATCAGGCTGCGGTCGGGGAAGGGGGCGCCGCTGTGCGTTTCGAGCGGGACCGCCAGCGCCGCGGCCAGCGATACCGCTCCACGGAAGCCGGCCCAGCTGGTGACGCTGCGCTGCCGGAACGGGACGTGACGGGTCGGGCGGTGCGCCGATTTATCGATGGCCAGACCCAGCACGGTGGTGAGTTCGACCCAGGCGAACCGGGTCGCGATGACCACGCCCGTCACGACCAGGGCGAGGTAGGTGGCGTGGCGAATTCCGCCGTGGACGTCGGCGATCCCGTGCATGGCATTGGGGATCTGGACGCCGACGAACACCCACAGCGAGCCGTTGAGCAGGAAGGTCACGATGTCCCAGAACGCGTATGACTGGAGTCGCGAGCGGGCCCGGATGACCCGGGGGCTGACATAGGTGAGCATCAGCGCGGACACCAGCACCGCCACCACACCGCTGCAGTGCGTGGTCTCCGCGAGCAGGAACGCCGCGAACGGGGTCAGCAGGCTCAGCGCGCCCTCCTCCAGCGGCGCGTCGATGCGGCGGCGCAACAGCGTCACCAGTCCGCCGACGATCAGCCCGGCGAGAATGCCGCCCAGGTAGGAGTAGATGAATCGCAGGGTGAGGGCCAGCGGGCCGACCTCGCTGCCGCCCACCGCGACCGAGACGGTGACGCCGAACAGCACCAGCGCGGTGCCGTCGTTGATGAGGCTTTCCCCGCGCAGCACGGTCAGGGAGCGCCGCGGCAGTTTTTTCGCCAGCCCGGCGACAGCGGCGGCGTCGGTAGGGGAGAGTACGGCGCCCAACACCGCGGCCGCGTGCGATTCCATGCCCATTGCCCGGGCCGTCGCAGACACCGCGAAGGCGGTGGCGATGACCAGGCCGATGCTGGTCATCACGATGACCCGAATGTTGGCTTTGATCTCGCGGAAGCTGGTGTTCAGGCTCTCCCAATACAGGATTGCCGGCAGGAACAGCAGCAGCACCAGTTCGCCTTCGATGTGGACATGGGCGAAGCGTGGGATGAGGCCGAGCAGGGCGCCGAGGAAGATGAGCAGAACCGGGGGACCGACGCGAAAACGCCGACCCAGGAGCGTGCCCAGGACCACGGTGGTAACGAGCGCAACGATGAGGACAAGCGCAAACACCTGTCCCATCCTTGCGCATGGCTACATAGTCGGCACCACGGTGCGTCAGCTGCAGTCGCAGCAGTCTCCGCAGTCGCAGCAGCAGCCGTCGCCCTCGCAGCAGCTGTCGCAGCAGCAGTCACATTCGCACTCACAGCAGCAGGCGTCCGTGCAGCTGTCCCAGCAGCCTCGTTTGCGTTGCGGCTCGGGCGGCAGCTCGCCGGGCGGAATCTCGCCGGGCGCGCCGGGGTAGTTGCCGAAATTGATGCCGTCCTGCTGGCCGTGCGGCGTTCCGGAGGGCCCGTTGGGATAGTTGTTGAACGTGCGGGAGACGGAGCGTCTCAGCTCTTTCGTCAACAGCCGCTTTGGCAGCCGCCCGTCGGTGAAGTCGACGTCCGCCAGCGCCAGTTGGATGCCGAGCACCGCGTCGTCGCACAGGGTGCGCACCTCTTTGATCGGTGTTCCGGTGGCGGCCAACGGATTCCACTTCCCGCGGGCCGCGTCGTCGTGGTAGTCCTCGACGGCGTCGAGCAGATGAGCCACCCGCCCGAACAGCTGGCCGATCTCCCGCAGCGGCGCCTCGTTGGCGGGGCGCCCGGCCAGCACGGCGGTGTGCGCGAAGGCGGCGGCGACGGCGGTCTCGGTGGGTTCGGTGACCGCGAGCAGCGAGCTGCCGGGGCCGGCCGATGCTTCCAGTTCGGTCTGGCGGTCCATCGCGGCCACCAGTACCCCGGCGTCGAAACCCAGCTCGTGCCCGGTGTCGGTGCCGCGGCGCACCCAGCGTTGCGCGATGCGTCGCGCGGTGGGACGCACCGCGGCCACCCCGACCAGGCCGTCTCGGTCGTCGACGTGGTCGCGGACCTTGGCGGCGGCCAGCGCCAACGACACCACGGCGGCCAGTCGCACGCATTCGCCGGTCGCCACGTCCGCGCGCTTCATGCCGCGCAACGGGCATGGTCCGGCCGTGCGGCGCGTCGGCTGTGCCTCCGACTGCGCTTCGACCAACAGCGAGACGATCAGGCCGTCGTAGTTGGTCGCGATTCGCGCTGCTTGACCGTAGTCATCGCGCAACGCCAGACACAGGCCGCAGAGCTGGGCGCGCCAGGCCGCGGTGAGTTCGCCGCCGAGCCGATGACGGCAGGGCCGAATGATGCCAAACACGCATTGAAATTACCGGACAGTTTGCTGGTGTGCGGGCAAATGCGGGCCCGGGGCAGGGCGTGGCGCGTGGCTCGCGCCGTCTGGCGCTGTTCGGTCGGTGATGGCCTTGCGCGCGAAAGCGGTTGTGCGCTCGTGGCTTTCAGTGTGTCATGTGCGGCGGTTTTTCCCGCCCTGCAGACACACGCGGAGCCGCCAGCGCACAACCGCTTTCGAGCAGAGGCGACCTAATGCCCTATTTGTCAATGCAGAAAGGGCCCAAAATCGGGGAATGAACGACACGGCCGATGGCCGGACGGAGATCGACAAATGGGATCGTGCGCTGACCGAGCTCGTCATCGCGCTGACCCGGCCGATCGTCAAGCACTATTTCCGTTCCGAGGTTCGGGGCCTGGACAATATTCCGCCCGGCTCGTCCTTAGTGGTGGGGAACCATTCTGGTGGCCTGGTGACATTCGACCTGTCAGTGTTCGCCGTTGGCTATTACGACAAGCACGGCTACGAACGCCCGCTCTACGCGCTCGCCTTTGACACGCTGTTCGCTGGACCGGCCGCCGAATTTTTCCGGCGCACCGGCGTGATCCGCGCGACGCGCGACAACGCCGCGAAGGCGTTGGCGGCCGGGGCCGTCGTCCTGGTATTCCCGGGTGGTGATTTCGACGTCTACCGGCCGACTTTCCAGGAGAACGTCATCAACTTCGGCGGCCGAACGGGTTACGTGACCACGGCCATCGAGGCAGGGGTGCCGATCGTCCCCGCAGTCTCCATCGGAGGGCAGGAAAGTCAACTGTTCCTGACCCGCGGCACCTGGCTGGCGCGCCTGCTCCGGCTGACCAAGCTGGAGCGCAAGCTGTTCCGAACGAACATTCTGCCGATAACTTTCGGACTGCCGTTCGGGCTGAGCGTTGTCCTACCAGTCAACGTGCCACTGCCCTCCAAGATCGTCACCGAGTTGTTGCCCCCAATCCACATCGCCGCCGAATTCGGTGATACTCCCGACGTTTCCGAGGTCGACGCACATGTGCGCGGCGTTATGCAAAAAGGCATCGATGCGCTTGCCGCCAAGCGCCGCTTCCCGATATTTGGCTGACTGCGATTGGCGAAGGCCACCGCGAGGAAGGAGATGCAGTGCTCAAGACTTCAGGACTATTGTGCAGGGGCGACCCGATCCGAAGGGTGGTCCCGATGAAAACCCGGCTCATGGCCGTCCTTGCCGGCTTGGTCATGCTCGTGGGGTGTGCGAGCCCCAGCAAAGCGGCGACCAAAACCATCGACGTCTCCATGGACGACGTGCTGAACCAGAGTGCGATCACCCGCGACGCCACGCTTGCGGTCGGTGACACGCTGAAAGTTTCGCTGGGCGCCAACCACAGCACCCCCTACCGCTGGACGGCCGACCCGAAGATCGGTGACGCCGCACTGCTGAAGCAGGCCAGCCACGAGTACGTGCGCGGAAACACCGACCGGATGGGCGCACCTGGCACCGAGGTGTGGACGTTCACGGCGTTGAAGGCCGGAAAGACGACGATCGTCGCCGGCTACGGCAGCGTCGTGGGCGATGCCGCGCCGACATGCACGTTCACCGCGAACGTGACGGTGCAGTAGTGCGGCGCTGGCCGAGGTATTCCAATGTGGCGAAGAAGTTGCGTGAGCAGCTCGACGCCGAGGGCATCATCTTTCTGGCTTCCCGGGCGCGGGTGAGCCGCAGCTTCAGCGGCCACGTACCTGGCGTCTACTCGGCGGCCGGTGTGGCCCGCTATCGCGGCATGTTCGCGTTCAGCGAGAAGCGGATCGTCGCCACGTTCCCCACGGGTCGCGACCCGGATCTGCGGTCCATCGACTGCCCCTGGGACACCGAGCCCGGGCCGGCCACCGCGACGATCTCTGCCCGCGGGTTGTCGATTGAGATCGATCTGCGCGAAGTGGACCGTGTCTTCAGCGGGACCATGAAGCTGAACTACCGATGCGACATCCCTGAGGCGGTGCTGCAGCAGCTGCCGGCCGCGACGGTGAAGTATCGGCTGGAGCCGATGTTCGTTTATCGTGCGGTCGGGGTGCGTCCCCGCGTGTAGAGAGGAAGACGGCCATGAGCACGGTTGATTTTCACTTCGACCCGATGTGCCCGTTCGCTTACCAGACCTCGGTGTGGATTCGCGACGTCCGTGAGCAGTTGGGCATCACCATCAACTGGCGGTTCTTCAGCCTGGAGGAGATCAACCGCGTCGAGGGCAAGAAGCATCCGTGGGAGCGCGACTGGTCCTACGGGTGGTCGTTGATGCGGATCGGGGCGCTGCTGCGCCGCACCGACATGGCGCTGCTGGACCGCTGGTATGCCGCGATCGGCCATGAACTGCACGACCTCGGCGGCAAGCCGCACGACCCGGCTGTGGCGCGACGTCTGCTGACCGAGATCGGCGTCGGCGCCGACGTTCTCGATGCCGCGCTCGCCGACCCGAGCACCCACGACGAAGTCCGCGCCGAGCACCAACGCGTCGTCGAGGCGAGCGGATACGGCGTTCCCACACTGTTTTTCGCTGACGGGCAGTGCCTGTTCGGGCCGGTGCTGGTGGATCCGCCGACGGGGCCGGACGCCCTGAAGCTGTGGAACGTGGTCACCGGTATGGCCGAGTTGCCGCATGTGTACGAACTGCAGCGGCCCAAGACGGCCGCCGATGCCGAACTGATCGGGCGCAGCCTGCGTCCCTATTTGGACGGACGCGACTGGGTGAGCATCAACCGCGGTGAGGTTGTCGACGTCGAACGGCTGACCCGCTAGACCATCGCGATCGGCGAGATCTTCAGCCCAATTGCCAAGGCGCCGGCCAGTTCTCGGCCGACGTCGTAGTCGAAGATCACGTGCCCGCTGAGCACGTCGACATCGCGCTTGGCCCGCTGTAGCGGGCTGCTGAGAAAGTGCGCGCTGGCGCCGGAGGCTTCGAGCAGGTCGGCGATGACGGTGCGGGATTCCTTGACGATGTGCGCGGCGGCCAGACGCGCGTCGGCCCGGACTGCGCGGGGCACTCTGTTGCCGCTGGCCAGGATGTCGTCGATGCGCCCGGTGGTGTCGTGCAGTAGTCCGTGCAGCGCGCGCAGCCTTACCCGGGCCTGGCCGAGCCGGGCCTGGGCGGCGGGCTTGTCTTTCTGGCTGGTGCCCTCGTAGGCGATGACGCGCTCGCTGAGTCGCTGCGTGAAGATCTCGGTGACGCGTTCGGCGGCGCCGAGGGCCGGCATGGCGGCGGTGAGCGCGAGTGCGGGTACCAGGGGCCAGCGGTAGACGTCCGCGTCGTGCAGGGTGGCGCCGGGTGTGGTGCCGGCGTAGATGTCGGTGACCTTGACCAGGCGGTGCTCGGGAACGAAGACGCCGTCGGCGACGATGTCGTTGGATCCGGTGGCGCACATGCCGTCGGTGTGCCAGACGTCGACGATGGTGATGTCGTCGGCCGGGACCAGCGCCAGCGCGGGATAGATCGCGTCGTCGGGGCCGCAGAGTGCGCCGACGATGGTCCAGTTGCCGTCCATCACTCCGGTGGCCCAGGACCATCGGCCGCTCAGGGTGACCCCGCCGTCAGCCGGCATGCCTCGGCCGGTGGGGGCCAGCGGCGCCGACGCGAGGAACGGCTGGGTCGCGAAACCTTCGGCCTGGGCCTGCTCGTCGAACAGGGCCAGCATCCAGTTGTGCAGGGTGTAGAAGGCGACGGTCCAGGCGGTGGAGGCGCAGCCGTGCGCCATCCGGCGGACCGGGTCGAAAATCGCTGCGAATTCGGCCTGTTGGCCACCGTAACCGGCCGGCTTGAGCAGTTCGGTGAAGCCGGATTCCCGGAGTTCCTTGACGGTGGCTTCCGGTAGCCGGCGTAGGTCTTCGGCTTCCTGGGCGCGCTGGGCCAGGCGGTCGACGAATTCCTCGGTGATAGCCGTCATGCGTTCACCATACCTTTTGGTATGGTTCAGGGGCGAAGCAGGAAGTCCAGGAACTTCTCGCGTTGCTGCTTTCTCGGTGTCGGACCGGACAGATGCAGCAGCCCGATGCCGGCGGCGAAGGTGGCGTTGGCGCGTAGGTCGGCCTCGTCGGCGTCGAAACCGTAGTCGCGGAAGGCTTGTCGCACCTGTTTGAGCAGCCGGCGGTCGGCGGCGTGCAGGGCGGCGGCGACTTTGTCGTCAGAGCGCGCCCACTCGCGCATGGCACGTTCCAGCGTCCAGTGTCGTGGCCGCACCAGCGACGCCATCATCTGTGACAGCCGTTCGCGTGGTTCGGTGTCGCTGAGCTGCTCGATCTCGCGGCGTTCGTCGTCTTTGAGCTGCGACCAGGATTCGATCAGCGCCTGACGGTAGGCCGCCATATCGGCGAAATGCCAGTAGAAGCTGCCTTTTGTGACGTTCAGACGGGAGCACAATCGGTCCAGTTTGAGCGCGTTGAGGCCTTCGTCGGCCACTGTCGCGTAGCCGGCCTGCAGCCAATCGTCCACCGTCAGGCGGCTATTGGTCGGCCCGCGGGTTGCCATAAGCGCAGCCTACGGATCGTCTTCGAGTAGTGCGAGCGTCAGCCAGAACTGGACAGGTCGATGACGTCCGGCCCGGGCGTTTGGGCGTAGAGACCCTCGATCTCCGCGGCATACTTCTCAGCGATCGGCTTGCGTTTGAGTTTCATCGTCGGGGTGAGCTCGTCGCCGCCCGGTTCCCACGGCGTGCCGATGATGAGGAACCGCTTGATCTGCTCGACGCGGGAAAGTTTGGAGTTTCCTTCGCGGACAGCGGCGGTGAGCTCTTCCCTCGGCTCGGGACGTTGCGCGAAGGCGGCGGCCGACGCGTCGGCTATCCCAAGGGTGGCGGCGTGTGCGGCGATGGCATCGCTGTCGAGGACGATGAGCGCCGTCACATAGGGTCTGTCATCACCGATGGCGACCACCTGGCCGATCAACGGCGAGTTGTCCAGGATGGCCATCTCGATGTTGGTGGGGGAGAGGTTCTTTCCGGATTCGTTGACGATCAACTCTTTCTTGCGGTCGACGATCGTGACGAAACCTTGGCCGTCGATGGTGCCGATGTCGCCGGTATACAACCAGCCCTCGGCGTCGACCGCCTCCGCGGTCTTCTCCGGCTGATGTCGGTAACCTCGCATCACGATCGGTCCGCGGATCAGCAGTTCGCCGTCGTCGGCCAGCGAGATCTCGATGCCGCGCAGCGCTTGTCCGACCGAACCGACCTTGTTAGCGCCGGGCCGATTGGAGGTTGCGCCGCCCACGCACTCCGATTCCCCCCACACTTCGTAGACGGGAATGCCCAGCCCCCAGAAGAATTCGATCGTTTCGACCGGTACGGCGGCAGCACCGGTTACTCCCCAGCGCAACTGGTCCAGGCCGAGCGCGTCGCGCACCTTGGCCAGCACCAGGCGGTCGGCGATCTTGCGACGCAGGGCAAGTGAGGTGGAAACGGACTTGCCGGCCAGTGTCTGACGGGCGGCTTGCACACCGATGTCCATGGACCACAGCGCCAACCGCCGCTTGAGCCCGGTCGCCGTTTCAAGCTTCGTTTCGATCCCGCCCTTGATCTTGTGCCACACGCGCGGCACCCCGAGGAACACCGTGGGGCGAGCGTCCGGCAGCGCCTGCGCGATCGCCCTGGGGTCGGCTACATCGGTCACCTGCACTCCGAGGACCATATTCGCGTAGTGGCCTGTCACCCGGTCGGCGACGTGCGCATGCGGCAGATACGAGGTGATCCGATCGGTTGGCAGCAGTTCAATGAGATCGACGATCGCCGAGAACTCGGCCATCACGTTGGCCTGGGTGAGCTCGACCCCCTTGGGCGGTCCGGTGGTTCCCGAGGTGTAGATGAGCGTTGCGACGTCGTGTGGCCGTACCGCCCGCCACGCCGCATCGAAATCGAAATCTGAATTGGCGCCTAACGATTCGAGGTGTTCGAGGGTGAGGCAGCCGGCTACATCGGCGTCGGCATCGCCGTCTACGAGGATCACGTGAGCAAGGTCGGTCCCTGCCGCCTGGACTGCTGGTAGATAGTCTTTTTCGGTGAACACGATCTTGTTGTCGGCGTTGCTGAACAGGTACCGGATCTGGTCAGGCGCCGAGGTGTTGTAGATCGAGAACGGGGTCGCGCCGAGATGCATGGCGGCCGTGTCCGCCAGATGGAACTCCGGGCGGTTGCGCAGCAGAAGACCGACCGTGTGGCCGCGTTCGACCCCGAGCGCCGCCAACCCAGCGGCGATCTTGCGCACCCGATCGGCGTACTGGCGCCAGGTGATCACCACTGTGTCGCCCGCTGTCCGGATGGCCACCGCGTCGGGCTTCAAGGCGGCGGTCTGCTGAAAAGCCTGCGGCAGCGTGGACACCATGACCCCGCTGGGGTGCCGAACTACCGTGGCAGAATCGTCGGTCATTTCGTCTTGCCTCTTTCCATCGTTGTCGCGTAGACCTGGGCCAGGAACTGCTCAACGGCAACAGCCGCATGTGCCGCGCGGGCCGAGCCAAAGATGTCGAAAGCGTGCTGGGTAAACGGCAGTTCGGCGTACACGACGGGCTGGCTGCTGGATTGCCGCAGCCGGTCGACAAAGCCGCGCGCCTGCTCGACGGGAACCAGTGAGTCGTTGCGTCCGTGCAGCACGAAAAATGGCGGAGCATCCGCGCTGACGTGGTTGACCGGTGACGCGGAGATGTACGGCTGCAAGTTCGTCGACGGCCGTTCTTTGACAACCGCCTTGACGAGCAGCCCCGGCATCATCGGATGCATCGCGTCCTCGAAACGGGTGAAGTCATAGACGCCGTAGAAGGGTACGGCCGCCTGCACCCGGGTATCGGCGTCTTCGAATCCGGGCTGGAATTGCGGATCGTTCGGCGTCAGCGCCGCCAGCGACGACAGATGCCCACCGGCCGAACCACCGGTGATGGCGATGAAGTCGGGATCGCCGCCGTATTCGGCGATGTGCGTCTTCACCCACGCGAGGGCCCGCTTGACGTCGACGATGTGAGCGGGCCACGTGTTGCGCGGGCTGTGCCGGTAGTTGATGGCCACGCAAATCCAACCCAGCTCCGCCAGGTGGCTCATCAACGGATGAGCTTGTCCGCGTTTGTTTCCCGTCGTCCAGGCACCGCCGGGGATCTGGAAGAGCACCGGCGCCTTTCCGGCGAGATCGAGATCCGGGCGTCGCCAGATGTCCAGCTTGTTTGCGCCGCCATATTCGCCGTAGCTGATGTCGCCGTCGTGGGCGTAGTCACGGTAGATCCGCAACATTCGCAGCAGGCCCGGGGTCTTGGCCGTGCCGTCGCCGGATGGGCGGCGCCACAGACCGATTGAGTCGGTGCGGCGATCTGTTCCCAGGCCGCCGTCCAACGCCGCAGCCAACGGGACGTTGGCCTGGTGGCCCGCACGACTGAAATTCAACAAACCCAGCGCCGAGATACCCGCCACCAGGTAGGCAATCGACCGCACTGGCCGCGTCAGGCGTTGAGCCGTCAACGCCAGCCCGCCGACCTGGCTCACCAGGGTCTGCAACGGCAACTCGGTGACAACCAGGCCAAATATCCACGAGAACAGCGATGGGTAGCCGCTGCGCGCCAATGGCCGATATGCGTTCAGGGTGGAAGCCGCGGTCACCGCGGTGACCACCAAGGACGCTATTTGTCGGAGGATGTCGATGATTCGAGCTGTCCGCATGCGGTCACCTTACGAGGCGGGGGTGGCTTGAGAGGAGGCTGTGGGAAGCGAGGTTGAAACAGCCTCCATTACCCAGCGGGGTCCTACTAGGGCCTTTGGCCATCACCGACAGCAGGTCGCCGATGTCAGCGTCTGCCTCGGAGCCTGTGAAAGGATCGTGGAATGACTTCGCCACCTGGCGGGTCGCGCCTGGGGACCCGATTCGGACCGTACGAACTGCGATCATGCTGGGTGCGGGCGGGATGGGCGAGGTGTACCGGGCCTTCGACACGGTTCGCGGCCGGATGGTGGCTTTGAAGCTGTTGCGCCCGGATATGGCTGCCGACCCGCAGTTCCAGGAACGTTTCCGGCGGGAGTCCCAGATCGCGGCCCGATTGCAGGAACCGCACGTCATCCCGGTACACGACTTCGGTGCGATCGGCGGAGTGCTGTTCATCGACATGCGCCTGGTCGACGGCGGCAGCCTGAAAGACGTGTTGCTGGCACGCGGTCCGCTGGATCCCGCGCAGGCGGTGGCGATCGTCGCTCAGGTGGCCTCGGCGCTGGATGCCGCCCACGCCGACGGGTTGGTACACCGCGATGTCAAGCCGGAGAACGTGCTACTGACCGCCGACAACTTCGCCTACCTCGTCGACTTCGGCATCGCCCGGGGCGGCGGCGATCCCAGCTTGACTGCCGCGGGTCAGCCGATGGGGTCGTATTTGTACATGGCGCCGGAACGGTTCAGCGGTGACCCGGTCGGGCCGGCGACCGATGTCTACTCGCTGGCCTGCGTGCTCTATGAATGCCTCACGGGCAGCCCGCCTTTCGAGTTCGCTGAAGCCGCGCAGGTGATGACCGCGCATATGTTCTCCGCGCCGCCACGGCCGAGCATCATGCGCCGCGGCATCGACCGCGCGTTCGACGGGGTGATCGCGAAGGGCATGGCGAAACAGCCTGCGGCGCGGTTTGTTTCCGCCGGTGAGCTGGCCAGGTCGGCTGCCGCGGTGGTAAGCCCGCCGTCGGGTACCCGGCCGTTCCAGACTCGTTATCCGAACCCGGAGGACACCGGCTACAGTCCCTACCCTTCGCCGGCCCCTAGGCTGCCGATGCCGTCCCGCCGGCGTGGGCGCCTGCCGGTTCTGGTCGGTGGGTTTGCGGCGCTGATGTTGGTGATCGCGGCGGTGCTGGCGGCGATCCTGGCGTTCGGCAGCCGGTCCGGTCCCTCGGCGCCGTCGGCGCTGCCCGGCACGTCGACTGTGCCGTCGTTGTCACGTCCCGTCGACGGGGCCGACGGGCTGGGTTTTGTGGGCCATACGGCGCGGTGCGACCCGGGTAGTCCGCCCGCCGCGGTACTGCGGACGGCCAAGTCTCTGGTGGTGGTGTGCCAGGCCGGGCCGCAGAGTTTTTACTATCGCGGCGAACGGATCAGCGACGGCGCTCATATCGAATTGGCCAACGCCGTAAAGGCTTCCGGCGGATTCGACGTGGTGAACCCGGCCAACGGGGTGCGCTACGAGATTCGTCCGCAGATGCTCACCATCCTCAGCGGCAGTCATGTTGATTCCGCGGAACCGGCGCTGCAATATGCCGGGGCTGGTTAGCCATTTGTGTGTTCGCACTAGTCACATGGGTCACACGCGTCTCTGGAAAAAGCGAGTGTCGAAGTGCCCACCTATGCGCGAAAACCTGGTTGAGATTGAGGCCATGGGCGGGTGACTATTCCTCCCCGAAGACCACCCCAGGATTGAGAATGCCCGCCGGGTCGAAACTCTCCTTGATGCGCCGCAGCAGCGCCACCTTGGCCGGGTCTTCCAGCTTCAGATAATACGGTGTCTTCGCGCGCCCGAGCCCGTGCTCACCGGAGATCGAACCGCCCAATTCCATTGCCAGAGCGAAGATGTCGGTCATCAGTTGCTTGCGGGCCACCGGATCCTTCAACAGGATGGCCAGGTGTACGTTGCCGTCACCGGCGTGCCCGCAGCCCGCGGCGCCACCGCCCGCCGCAGCCGCCAAACCTCGCACGTGCTGAGGAATTTCGGCATCGCCGAACGCGGCACCACGGTGTCGATGATGTCGTCGGCGCCGATCGCCTTGGCGGTCCAGAACGCCTTCTCGCGCGCCTCGATCAACTTGCGCGCCGCGGCACCTTCGAGCACGTACGCGTCGACCGCACCCAGCTCGGCGACCAACTCGCCGGTGCGCTCGACATCCTCGTCCAACCGATCCGACAACCGGTTCTCAAGTCCCACAACCAGATACGCCGCACAGCTGTCGCGGACCCGGTCCGGAATGCCCAGCTCCAGGTTCTGGGTGTGGACGATCGCGGCCATCGTCATGTTGTCGATGTACTCGAGGATGTAGGGCGCCAGCCCGGCGGCCAGCACGGTGGGCACCGCCGTCATCACCTGGTCGAGGTCGGCGAACGGCGCCAGCACGGTGGCGCTGTGCTCGTGCCGCGGATACAGCTTGACGATCACCTCGGTGACCAGCGCCAGGGTGCCTTCGGAGCCGACGATCAGCTGCGTCAGGTCGTACCCGGTCGAGATCTTGGCGATCTTGCCGCCGGTGCGGATGATCTCGCCCGTCGGCAACACCGCCTGCAACCCGAGCACGTTGTGGCGGGCGACCCCGTACTTGACCGCGCGCATCCCGCCCGCGTTGGTGCCGACGTTGCCGCCGACGCTGGCGGACAGCTCACCCGGATAGACCATGTAGTTCAGCCCGTACTCGTCGGTGGCGGCATCGAGTTCGGTCAGCGTGATCCCGGGTTGCACGACGGCGACCTGGTTGGTGGTGTCGACCTCGAGCACCTTGTTCATCCGCTCGAAGGAGATCACCAGCCCGCCCTCCAACGGACGCGCCGCACCCGACAGACCCGACCCTGAACCGCGCGCCGTCACCGGAACCCCGTGCTGGGAAGCCGCACGCAGCAGTTGCGCAACCTCGTCGGCGGTGGCCGGCTTGGCGACGTATGCCGGCTATGACCGGAGACTGCGTCAACTCCTCGTCGTGGGAGTAGTCCTCGGGGATCGCATCACCGGTCAGCAGGTGCTCGGCTCCGACGATCTCCGCGAACTGCGATGTCATGTCGCTCATCGAGATCAATCTATCCTTCGTTCGGCCCTCAAAGGAGAGGACTTCTGACTCTGACGTCGCAGCAGCCGTCAGCGGCGGATAGTAACGGCCATGGAGCACCTCACAGCCCTTGATGCAGCTTTTCTCGAAGTCGAAGACTCCGATCCGCATGTGAGCCTGGCGAACGGCGCCGTGTCGATCGTGGAAGGTCCGCCGCCGAGCCACGACGAGTTCGTCGCCGTCTTGACCGAGCGTGCCCAGTCCATCCCGCGCTGCATGCAGGTTTTGAAAACCCATCCGCTCGACATCGGTTCACCGGAATGGGTGGATGACCCGCACTTTGACGCGTCGCGGCACCTGCACAGGCTCGCCGTGCCACACCCCGGTGGCGACGCCGAATTGTTCGACATCGTCGCCGAAGTGATGGAGCGCCGCCTGGATCGCGAGCGGCCGCTGTGGGACTGCTTCCTCATCGAGGGCCTCAGCGATGACCGGTGGGCGGTGCTGACCAAGCTGCATCACTGCATCGCCGACGGCATCGCGACGGCGCAGATGATGGCGCAGTTCAGCGACGAGGGCGGCGGCGAGTCCTTCGCCACCGACAATCCGCGCCGCCAAGGAGCCGGAGCGGCGGTGGTGGGATCTGACCGTGAGCCTCAATCCGTTGACCTGGGTGAGTGCTGTCGCGCGCAGTGCCGCCGGCGCGGCGTCCGCCGTCGAACACGCCGCGTTAGGCGCGGCCGAGCTGACGGCGGGCATGCTCATCCCGGCGCCGGAGACGTCATTGAGCGGCCCGGTAACCATGCGGCGGCGATACCGTGCCGCCCGGGTCAGGCTCGCCGATCTGCACGAGGTCGGTGACGCATTCGACGTGACGATCAACGACGTGGCACTGGCCGCGATCACCGCCAGTTACCGGCAGATGCTGCTCGACCGCGGCGAGAAGCCGGGGCGCGCGTCGCTGCGCACGTTGGTTCCGGTGTCGATGCGCGGGATTAACCACTTCAACATGACCGACAACGAGGTTTCGGGAATGCTGCCGCTGCTGCCCGTCGACGAGGACGATCCGGTGACGCAGCTGGAGCTGGTGCACAAACGGCTCCTGCAGGCCAAGGCCAGTGGGCAGCGCGAAGGCGGCAGCGCGATGATCTCGGCGACCAGAGCCGTGCCATTCATGTTCTCCGCGTGGGCAATTCGCCTGCTCAGCCGCCTGCCGCAGAAGGCCGTGGTCGCCCTGGCGACCAACGTCCCCGGTCCGCGCGGCGAACAGCGGCTGTTGGGCCGCCGCGTGTTGGAGATCCTGCCAGTTCCACCGATCGCGCTGCAGCTGCGCACCGGCGTCGCGATGGTCAGCTACGCCGACCATTTCGTCTTCGGCATCACCGGCGACTACGACGCCGCACCCGATCTGGAGGCGCTTGCCTCGGGCATCGAGGCCGGTGTGGCGCGGCTTCTCCAGATCAGTCGCGGGATGCGGGTCAAGCGCGGCCATAAGCCTCGCGCTGCGGTGTGAAAGTGACCGGCAGCCTGGCCAGTCCGGTCATGCTCGGGTTGCCGAGGTACTGGTCGACCCCGTCGTTCTCGACTTCGTAGTCGGGTATGCGATCGAGGACGGCTTTGACCATCACCTCGGCCATCAGCCGGGCCAGATGCGAGCCGATGCAGCGGTGTGGGCCGAGGCCGAACGCTAAGTGGCGGTTGGGGTTTCGGTCCAGCACGATCTCGTCGGGCCGGTCGAACTCGTTCTCGTCGTGATTGGCGCCCAGCCAGCTGATGATGAGTTTGTCGTTGGCTCGCAGGTGTTGGCCGTTGATGGTGACGTCTTTGGTGACGGTGCGGCTGAGTTGCTGGTTGACGGAGAAGTAGCGCAGGAATTCGTCGGTGGCGGTGCGGTAGAGCTCGGGGTGGTCGATCAGTTGCTGTCGCAGTTGCGGGTGGGTGCCCAGGTGCAGCAGGGTCAGCGCGGTCTGTGAGGTGGTGGTGTCGACGCCGCCGCCGATCAGGTTCCACAGGATGTTGAGCAGCTGTTCGTCGGTGAGTCTTTCGTTGTCGAACTCGAACTGGATCAGGAAGCTGGTCAGGTCGTCCTTGGGACTGGCGCGTCGGGTGCGGGCGAACTCCAGGACGCCCTGCATCATCTCCGGGACGGCGGCGATGGCTTTCAGGTATTCGGGACTGTCCTGGGGGACGGCCATGACGGAATGGAAGAGGTCGGCATAGAGGTGCCAGTTGTCGTAGGGCAGGCCCATCAACTTCATGGTGAGGATGGCCGGGACGGGGCTGGCGTAGTCGAGCACCAGGTCCATGTGTCCCGCGGTGGCGTGCTTGTCGAGGAACTCGTGGGCTTTGTCCTCCATGAACGGCCTGAGTTTCTCGACGGCGCCGGGTGAGAAGAACGGGGCCAGGGCGTGGCGGAGGGCCTGGTGGTAGGGGCCGTCGATTTCGCCGATGCCCAGGGCGGGCTGGCCTTCGGGCCGTGGGATGCCCATCTCGCCTTGATAGTCGATGCCGTCCGCGGCGTCGGGCTCGTATTTGTGTGCGAAAGTGTCGCCGTCTCTGGCGGTTTGCCGTACCGCGTCGTAGCTGGTGAGGAACCAGAAGCCGCCGTAGTTCTCGTTCCACGCGACCGGGCATTTGGTTCGGAGCTGCGCGTTGACGGCGAGTTCGTTGAGATTGAACTCGTCGGAGTGGTGGTCGAAATCAACTGTCACGTCTTCGCTGACGTCGGAGCGCTTGGCATGTCGAGCCATCGAAAAGCCTTCCCACGCAGGGGGCATCGGCGCCCGCCCGACGCGCTGTTCATCCATGGTTAGCCAGCTGGTACCCGGCCGGAGCCGCCGTCGAAGGCCTCCCGACGCTCGGGCACTATTAGGCTATCTTTGCATTATTAGCGCCTGTTGGCCGGTATGCAGAAGTGGGTGGCGTCATCGAGGGTTGGGCGGCAGGAGCGACGATCGCCGGGTCGGTAATCCCGGAGATGCCCGATCTCGTCCGCATGCGCCGGGAGCGGTTTGGGCGGCTGCAGTCCGAACTGTCCTCGCGCGGCATGGACGGTCTGGTGTTGCTCGGTTCCAGCTCGGTTGCCTATGCCGCGGGGGCGGCGACGCCCGCCATGGACGGCGACCGGGCCGCGCTGTTCCGGCCGGTGGCCATCGTGGTCAAGGGCGAGTCGATGCCGCACCTGTACACGGCGTTCGCCGACGGGGTGCCGATGGGGGTCCATCTGCATCCGCCGCTGTTTCCCGATCTCGACGACGGGATCGAGGAGTTTAGGGCTGCGCTCGCGTCGCACTTTCCGGCCGGCGCGCAGGTGGGGATCGACCATTTCTCGCACGCGATGATGCGCGGTTTGCACGGTGTTTCGTGGGTGGACGCGTCGGGCGTGTTGGGTGCGGTCAAGTTGGTGAAGACGGTGGACGAGATCGCGTGTATCCGCCAGGCGCAGTTGCTGAACGAGTTGGCGATGGAAGACGCGTTGCGGGCGTTGCGTCCCGGGACGCGGCAGACCGACTTGAGTGCGGTGTTTCTGCGGCGGGTGTTCGAGCTGGGGGCTTCCTCGGGTGGGATCGACCCGATCTGGCAGGTGATGGCGCCGCGCCGTGAGGACGGGCCGTGGACGTTGCATGGTGACCTCGCGTATCCGACCGTCACCACTGACCGGTTTCTGCGGTATGGCGACGTGATCTGGGTGGACGCCGGGATCATGTGGGAGGGATATGCGTCCGACTACGGTCGCACCTGGATTGTCGGTGCCGAACCGAATACAGTGCAGCGTCGGCAGTTTCGTCGGTGGCGGTCGGTCGTCGACGCCTGCCTGGATGTCCTGCGGCCAGGGGTGACGGGGGCGGAACTGTCCAAGGTGGCTGTCGAGGCCAACGGCGGGGTGCGGCCATGGATCGAGCATTTCTACCTGGCGCACGGGGTGGGTACCGACAGCGCCGAAATGCCGCTGATCGGAACCGATCTCGGTGAGGAATTCGATGAGAAGCTCGTCATGGAGCCCGGGATGGTGGTCGTGTTCGAGCCGGTCATCTGGGAGGACGGCGCGGCCGGGTACCGCTCGGAAGACATTGTGGCGGTGACCGATCGGGGCTGGGTCAAACTGAGTGGCTCTGATTACGAGCCGTTCGGGAGTGCATGATGAGTCCGATGCCGCGTGATCACGGGGTGCGCATCGGGATGATGAGCCTGGAGGACGGCGCGCGGGTCGACTTCGGCTGGTTGCGTAGTGAGCGGCGCTTAAAGGTGCTCTCCGGCATGAAAACTCACAAACTGGACGCGCTGGTGCTCGGCGGCGCGGGCAATGTGCACTACGTGTCCGGGGCGCGGCAGCTGGGGCGGGCCGGTGTGTTGCCGTTCGGGCCGTATGCCGTGGTGGTGCGGTCGACCGGGCGGGTGCATCTGTTGTCGACGTGGGATGAGGGGGTGCCGCCGGAGATCGAGCGTGAGGATTTGTTCGGGTTGAGTTGGAATCCGATGAATCTCATGGGTCAGTGGCGGCCGTGCCAGGGTTGCGTGAGGCACGGCGGATCGGGACCGATGGGATGACGCCGTCGTTCGCGCTGCTTGCCGGGAGTGCCGGGCTGGGGGAGATGGTCGACGCCGGCCCGATGCTCGATGCCGTTCGGCGGGTGAAGACGGCCGAGGAGATCACGTGTGTCGAAGTGGCCGCGGCGATTTCGGAGTCGGCGCTGAGTGTTCTGGAGTCTGCGTTGCAGCCGGGGGTGACGGAGCGGCAGCTGCTGGGGGCGTACTACTCGGAGGTGGCGCGGCTCGGTGCGCCGGTCGCGCCGACGGAAAGCGTCTGCTTTGCAACACCTTTGCGGGGGTCGGTGCCGTTTCGGTATCTGGCGTCGGATCGGCCTGTTCGGGAGGGGGAGTTGGTGGTGTTGGCGCCGGGGGCGCTGTACGCGGGGTATGAGGCGGGGCTGGCGTGCACTCGGATGGTCGGAGGGGGCGCGTCGGTGAAGGCGTCTGCGTTGGCCCGGCGGTGTGCGTCGGGCCTGGAGGCGTTGGTGGCGGCGTGCCGGCCCGGTGCCGTTGGGGGTGACTTGTATCGGGCGTGGGATCGGTTGAGGTTCGGCGCGTCTCCGGTTCTGTTGGCCCACGGGCTGGGGTTGGGGGCTGAGCCGCCGGTGATCGGGCTGGGGCGCGGGCGGGACGCGGCGTTGGAGGAGGGGATGGTGTTGAGCGTGCAGTCCTGGGTGACGCAGGCCGGGGTCGGGGGATGCCTGGAGCGGGCCACGGTGGTCATTGAGAGCGGGGGAGCGTCGGTGCTGACCAGGTATGGGAGGTTGTAATGGGTTCGCAGCCGGTCGTTTTCAATCATGTCGGGTTGTGTGTGCGCGATCGCGCGGCGTCGCGGCGGTTCTACGAGGGGCTGCTGGGGTTTGAGTTCTGGTGGGAGTTGGATGCGCCGGACGAGGGGACTGATGTGCTGTTGCAGTGGAGCGGCCAGTCGGGTTGCATGCGACGTATCTGGTGCGGGATGGGCTGGTGCTGGAGTTGCTGGATTACTCGGAGCGGGAGGTCCATGTTGGGTGGAAGCGGGTGATGGATCAGGTTGGGCTGACGCATATTTCGTTTTCGGTATCTGATCTTCGTTCGGTGTTGGACCGGGTGGAGGAGTTTGGGGGGTCTGTCGTCGAGGGGACGGTGTCGGCGGGGTCGGCGATGGTGCGGGATCCGGATGGGCAGTTGTTGGACCCTTCATTGCCGCCTTGATAATCCGCTTGGCTATGACCTCGCGGACCACTAGGGGCTGTCCGGTGTCGCGTAGGCCCCTGCACGCCGCGTCGAAAGCCTCGCCGATGAGGCGGGTGGCTTCGTCGTCGAAATCGGATTTGTCGCGTATGAAAGGCAGAATGGAAGCCATGTGAGACCCCGTCTTGTTCGTGTGCAGCACGTCTCCTCTCTCGCTGCACGCATCTCACGCTGAAAACTTAGAAGCGACTTGCCAGTCCGCAAGGGGGTGCCGGTGCGGCACCCACAAGTCATCGGATACCTGCAATCAGCATTTGATCATTTACACAATTGGCATGACTAAGGGAAAATTCGTCTCCTATTTGCGAGTGAGCACTGACAAGCAGGGCCGCAGTGGCCTCGGCGTGGAGGCGCAGCGGGAAGCGGTGGCGCGCTATCTCAACGGCGGTAGCTGGAAGCTTGTCGCCGAATACGTTGAGACAGAGAGCGAGAAGCGAAGTGATCGTCCCAAGCTCGTTGCTGCCCTGGGGCACGCAAAGGCCATTGGGGCTACTGTGGTGTTCGCCAAGCTCGATCGACTGACACGCAACGTGGACCTGCTGCGTACGTTGGTCACAAGCGGCGTTGACTTGGTGTTCTTGTGACCTGCCGCACGTCCCGGTACAGCGCAGTTCGAAAAATGATATCGCGACGCCGCAATTCGAACTCTGTAGGGTCGGCTCGCTATTCGAACGCGCAATCAAGCACCGGCCGCGCATCAGGCTGACGCTCATGCGGGTGGTCGAACAGGGGCGCCGCGGCCGTAGGCGGCCCGTGTAACCTTAACCCCGTTTTCAAATAGCAGCACCCAGATCGCAGGTGCTCCATTGTGGTCAGGGCAGTGTCCCCATCCCCCGATGACCCCCGATGCTGCCTTAGGCCCCAGGCGTGTGTGCCTCCGCGCTTGGGGTTCCTTGTTCTAATGTCCGGTAAATAGCTGATGCCCGAAACAACCGATGGGGTGGCGAGAAGCCTAGACGTTTTGCGTGGCGCTTCGGGTCGTAGACGGCGATGACTTCGTAGCAGTTTTTGCTGCCTGAAAAAAAGATGTCGTCGTCTTTCGCAACCGCGATGCTGATGCCACTCCCCCGCGAAGAACGCTTTGTGTCTTCCTGCACAAAAAACCGATAGGAAAAAGATCGTCAGCGGATACGTTGCCGACTGGGGACACAGATTGATCCTGCCGGGGGAAGAAGGGGAGCCGCCGCGGATGGGCGACACGCCGGCCCTCACACCGCGACAGAGGCGCGGTGATCGGCGCGCCAACATCGCCAAGCTGCCGGAAAGCTGCTGCACAAAGATTAGGACCGTGGCTCAAAAACTCACGCAAAAAACCGGATAGCATCCAAAGCGAGTTGGGGGCGCATCATGGGACTAGAGAATCCCACGGCGGCGCCAGTTTCACGTGTTCCGCAAATAAATGTGACGCGCTATATCAATCCGTTAAAAGCCGAATCTGGACCGGGGGAACACGTTGACGGCGAAATAAGCGTTGCCGGGTTTGCGGGTGCGCAACGCCCTTCCCGCGACGGGCGAATTTCGTCCTGAAATATTTTCTGTTGACGCAAAAAGCGCGCCGCCAACAGGGTTTTGGCAAAAACGGCGGTCCGATCCTCGCAGCAGCTCTCCCCAAAACTCTTGATGCACGCGCGGAGCGCGGCGCATCGCCGTCAACATCGCCCGAGCTGCTGAAGCGGCCGCGCGCGCCTGAAGCGCGCGCGATGAACGACTGGGTCCGATGGAGTGAAACCGGGACGACATCCGGTCTATGCCGACCGCCGCAACTTCTACAAGGTCGAGAAGTGGAGTCGGGAGGGATGCGGGTCGAATTGATTCTTTACGCCGGCAACGGCCTCGACAAGGCGCGCCGCATCTTCGAACGCACCGTCAAGCAGCGGCCACGGATGCGGCTGACGATCCGCCAGCGCATGCGGGTGTTGGACGAGTGACCGCGGCACGAAACGATCCTCTGACACCAGGATCTCGTGGCCCGGCGGGGAGTGCTAATTGACTTCCGGCGCGTCGTCTTGTTGTTCGCTGAATGCTTTCACAGCCTCGGATCGCGGAATTGGATTCTTCCGTCGGCGATGCACGTTGAGCCGTGCCCACAGTGCGCTCAGCGGGTCCGCCGGCTCATAGAGATACAGCACCCGACGCCCCTGGCCGCCGATAAGCGCGTACTGCGGAAACTTGCGCACGAACGAGTGCATCGCGCGGACCACGGCTTGGCGCAACGCCCGCGACGGCTCCACTCGCTGCCGTGTCAGAAGGGAATCTCGTAACAGGGCGCACGATAGCGACCAGGAGTTCACGAGCACGGTGCAGCGTTTGCCGCTGTGTCGATCGCGCTGCTCAATCTCAGCCAGGATCGCACATTCAATAACGCCTAACCCTCTACTCATCGGCGCGACTTTCGACCGATAAATGTTGTCACAAGGTAATCCGAGTACGCTTTTGTGGCAACACTTAGCGCTCAGGGCATAAGGCTCACGCTATCTATCTTCTGACGGGTCCTAACGTGGCGCGATGCTCGGCAACAGCTTTTTTGCGGGAGTAATGTCGACGCCGTCGTTATCGGCTGTCTTCCGGACGCGCGCGTAAAGGCTTGCGCTAGGGGCATTGCGCCGACCTTATTCTTGGATACCCGCTCGTGCGTTGATCGCTCGCATTCCGCGATAAGCATTGGCTGCTTCGACGAAGATGGTACGAGTTCAGACGTTGGCGGCAAAATCCAACCGCGGTAGCCACCAAAGTACTCATGAAGTGGTCGTTTATAATGCCAGGCTCCGTCAACCTCCGGCGCCGGTCCTAAATGGCAAGCTCCAGTATCTCGCGCACCTGATCGGGACCTCCGATAGGCCTCGGGTGCGGAGTACCCGGAGGTAGCCATGGCCTGGACGGCGATGCGTTGGAAGTTGTCACGCCCGATCTTCACAGCGCCGAGGCTCCGCGGCATTTCGAGCCCACGTATCAGGCTGTCGAGCACGTCCCCCGCGTCGCTGCCAGTCTGCAACATAGCGGCCGAGATCAGCGCTTGACGGTCCCGATTTGCCGGCTTGTTCCAACGCATGACCGCCGGGAGCATGATGCAGGAGGTGTGCCCGTGCGGCACGCCGAATTCAGCGCCCAGGACATAGCCAATGCCATAAACTCGCGCCCATCGGCACTCCGCTAGAGAGCGGACCCATTGATAGCCATGCGCCTAATTGGCAATCAAGCCGCGCGGCGAGGTCCTCCGGTTGCGCCTTGACCCGGGGCAGCCCGCTCGCCAGCAGCGCAAGTCCCTTCAGCGCCTGCGCGTCTCCGAAGACATGGGCTTCATTCGAGCAGACGCCTTCGACGCAATGATCCACCGCACGAATCCCAGTCGAGAGCCAGAGCCGTTCGGGCGTATGCAACGTGATCGCCGGATCAAGCACGACCGCGGTCGGCATGATGCGCGGGTTGCGCAGCAGCTCCTTGACTTTCGTGTGCTCGTCGGTGACCCCGGCCAAGGCGCTGAAGTCTCCGGCCGACAAGGTGGTCGGCACGCTGATTTGCCGTACCGTCGGTGGATTCATCGGGGGCGGGCCGACAGCACCGTTGGCTTCCCTCACGGGGCGCAGCTTGTCGATCGCCTCGGGTGAGCGGATATCATTGGCAAGGCACATCTGAACGGCCTTGCCACCGTCCCGTAATGGATCCTCCGCCGATGGTGA
>CAVSDU010000014.1:0-119025 GCA_963726875.1 uncultured Actinomycetota bacterium
GATTGACCGTTGAGGATGTAGTCCCGGCCGTCACGTCTGACGTAGGTTTTCATGCCGCCGAACGCATCCGAGCCGGAGTCGGGTTCGGTGATGGCCCACGCGGCGATCTTGTTGAGCGTCATCAGGTCGGGCAGCCAGCGTTCCTTCTGAGCCAGGGTGCCGCGGCTCATGATGGTCGCCGCACCCAGACCCAGGCTGACCGACGCGGTACTCAGCAGTCCGATGCTCACCCGGGCGATTTCGGACACCAACACCGCAATCATCGACGCCTGCGCACCGCCGCCGAAACCGTCCGAGCTGTCTTGGTTTTCGCGTTCAGAGCTACCGTCCTGCCGGGCACGCTCGCGGTCGAGCATCTTCTTCACCGATTCCGCGGCCAGCACGTCCAAACCGAACTGTCCGAACAGCTTGCGCGCGATCGGATAAGGCGGCATTTCCCCGGTTTCCAAGGCATCCAGGTTGGGCCGGATTTCCTTGTCGACGAACTGACGGACGGTGTCGCGCACCATCAGATCGGTCTCGGACCACTCGATCACCGGTCAGCGCTCGGCGCGCTGGTAGGCGGTGACGACGGCGGCGCCGCCCAGGCCGATGTTGTGTTGCAGCGCGGCGTTCACGTTGTCCACCTGGCGTTTGTCGGCGGTTCCACGCAGTTGCCAGGTGAGTTCGGAGCACTGCGCCAGCCCGGTCGCGCCGAGCGGGTGGCCTTTGGAGATCAGCCCGCCCGACGGGTTGACCACCCAGCGTCCGCCGTAGGTGGTCTGGTTGTCGTCGATCAACTTGGGTGCCTCGCCCTCGCCGCACAGACCCAGCGCTTCATACAACAACAGCTCGTTGGCGGAGAAGCAGTCGTGCAGTTCGATCACCTGGAAGTCGTCGGGACCGAGCCCGGACTGGTCGTAAACCTGTTGAGCAGCTTGCACATTCATGTCGTAGCCGATGATGTTGCGGGCGCTGCCGTCGAAGGTGGAGGCGAAGTCGGTGGTCATGGACTGCCCGACGATCTCCACGGCCTGCCCGGCCAGGTTGTGGTTGGCGACGTAGTCCTCGCTGGCCAGCACCACCGCGGCCGAGCCGTCCGAGGTCGGCGAGCACTGCAGTTTGGTGAGCGGGTCGGAGATCATCTTCGCGGCCAGGATGTCATCGAGGGTGTACTCGTCCTGGAATTGCGCGTACGGGTTGTTAACCGAGTGCTTGTGGTTCTTGAAGCCGATCTTGGCGAAATGCTCTGCGGTGGTGCCGTATTTTTTCATATGTTCGCGGCCGGCCGCCCCGAACATCCACGGCGCCACCGGGAAAGCGAACTCGTCGATCTCGGCCAACGCCTTGACGTGCCGGCCCAGCGGCGACTCCCGGTCGTTGGCGCCCGCTTGCAGCGCTCCGGGCTGCATCTTCTCGAAACCCAGTGCCAGCACGCAGTCGGCAAGCCCGCCCCGAATGGCTTGCGCGCCCAGGTACAGCGCGGTGGAACCCGTCGAACAGTTGTTGTTGACATTGACGATCGGGATTCCGGTCATGCCGAGTTCGTAGAGGGCGCGCTGTCCGCAGGTGGAGTCGCCGGCCACATACCCCACGTAGCCGTGCTCGATCTCGGTGTAGTCGACCCCGGCGTCCTCGAGCGCCTTGGTGCCGGACTCCTTGGCCATCTGCGGGTAGTCCCAGCCTTCGCGGCGGCCGGGCTTCTCGAACTTCGTCATGCCCACACCCACGACGAAAACTCTGTTAGCACCGTTCTTGGACATCTTGCCCCTTCCGACCCGCTTGGGAATCGGCCTCAAGGCATAGTCCGTAGACCGGCTAGAGACCTGGCATCAGTGTGCAACTTGGCAGTGCACCGCAATCGACCGGGTCCCTTACCGTGGCACATACAGTGAGGCCGGGCAAACAACTGGGACTCAGGTTTGGGGCCTGGCCCCCAGAACATCATGGAAGAGTGCGTTGCGCAGACCGAATTCACGCGGATCGACCGGGTGCACACCCATCTTGTTCATCACATAGGCGTACCCGATCCCAGTGTCTGGATCGGCGAATCCGAACGAGCCGCCGAGTCCTGGCGTTCCAAACGCCTTGTCCGACGAACCAAAGACGGCAGTCGCAGGGTTGGGCCTGCAAAACCCTAGCGAGTACGAGATGTCGACGTGTAACACCTTGTCGCGCAATCCCTGCGTCGGCGGTACCGCCGGTCTTCCCAGCGCGTCAAGGGTGCCTGGATTCAACCCAATTTCAAGGCCGCCGGTGGCGGCGCTGCCGTAGAGTTTGGCGATCGACCGCGCGTCACCGATGCCGTTGGCGGAGGGCATCTCGACTACCTGTAGTTCCTCGCGGTTGAAGTGTGCAGGTTCAGCGCCGCTGATCCCTTTGGCGACCATGCAGGACCGTGCTGTGAGGCTGAACGGATTGACGGATGCCACCACCACAGCCGGTGGCACGTGCAGCAGCAACTTGGACCGGGAAAAGGGATGCAAGTACGCCACGCGGTCACGGTTCACCGCAGTCGGCAGGCCGATGTAAAAATCCAATCCGAGCGGTTGAGCAATCTCCTCGGCGAAAAAACGGCCGAGTGTGCGTCCCGCGGGGTCGACTCGGCGGATCAGTTCACCTTGATACCAGCCCAGGGTCAAGCCGTGGTAGCCGTGCCGCGTTCCCGGGGGCCACGCGGGGGCTTGCTCCGCGAGCCTGGCCGACATCCTCGACGGCTCAGCCAATTCGTTGAGCGTTAACAGAGGCCTGACCGCGGACAGTCCGGCCTGATGTGCCAGCAATTGCCGCACCGTGATCGCATCCTTGCCGGCTTGCGCGAACTCCGGCCAGTAGTCGACCACTTTGGCGTCATACGAGATGAGTCCGCGGGAGGCGGCCAGCGCAACAGCCAGCGAGGCAACGCCTTTCGTGGTGGAGAATACGTTGACGAGGGTGTCTTGCTGCCATGGTGCACGGGTGGTCCCGTTGCGGAATCCGCCCCACAGATCAACGACCTTGCGGCCATCGCGGTAGACGGCGAAAGCCGCGCCGACCTCTTGGCCACTGCTCAGGTTGCGACGAAAGACGTCGGCCACCTTCCCGTACCCCTCGTCGACGTCTCCGGTCATGAGATCAGGCGAGATCTTCATCTTCGGCACCACGTTCTGCTCCGTTGCCTGTGGAATTGGGAGTAGCCGCTGCTACGCCGCCGGTAGCGGTGATGGTATAGCCGCCACCATTGATAGGCGCGCGAAACGGACGTCTCAGCGCAGCCGACCTTCGCGGCCAACCCCCGTCGCGTGACCCCTCAGAGGGTCGCGGGACGGATCACCACCACCGATTTCGTCCGGCGCCCCTCGTCGCGCAGGAGCGCGATCACTCGGCCGTCGGCGGCGGTGCCCGCATAGACGCCGTCGATCCCACCGGGCGCCAAGGCCCGGCCGTTGCCCGCGGCGTCGGCCTCCTCGGCGGTGAGATCGCGACGCGCGAACATGAGCAGGCAGGCCTCGTCGAGGCTCAGCGACAGGCGCGGGCTCTGTGCCAACTCGTCGAGCGATACCGCGTGGCTCAGGTCGAAGTGGCCGACCCGGGTACGCCGCAACGATGTCAGGTGTCCGCCGACCCCCAGCGCATCGCCGAGGTCGCGGGCCAGCGCGCGGACGTAGGTGCCTGAGGAGCAGTCGACTTCCACGTCGAGGTCGATCAGGCCCTCCGCCCGCCGCGTCGCCAGCACCTCGAACCGGTCGACGCGCACAGGCCGGGCCTGCAATTCGACGGCTTGGCCCTCGCGGACCAACTGATAGGCGCGCCGGCCGGCGACCTTGATCGCGCTGACCGCCGACGGCACCTGGCTGATGTCACCCCGCAATCCGCCCAACGCCGCCTCGATCGCCTGATCGGTGACGTTTTCCGCCGAAACAGACTGCAGCACTTGACCTTCGGCGTCCTCGGTAGAAGTGGACTGGCCCAGCCGGATGGTGGCCGCGTAGGACTTCGACGTCGCAGTCAACAGGCCGAGGATCTTGGTGGCGCGCTCGATGCCGAGCACCAGCACACCGGTGGCCATCGGGTCCAGCGTCCCGGCATGACCCACCCGGCGGGTGGCGAAGATCCGGCGACAGCGCCCGACGACGTCGTGACTGGTCATCCCGGCCGGCTTGTCGACAACCACCAGCCCAGGACCGGTTTCGGTCATAGCACGATCGCGGTGAGCACCAGATCGCGCTCTACCGACCAGCGCCCGGTCAGCGACGTCAACGGGGGCCCCGACAGGGCGGCCGGATCGATCAGGATTTGGGAGACGAACCGCCCGGCCGAGCCCGACGGGTCAGCCGTGAAGCTGATGTGCGCGTCCTCGAAACCCAGCCAGCGCTTGGTCAGCGGAAACCACGCCTTGTACGTTGCCTCCTTGGCGCAGAACAGGATTCGGTCCCAATGCAGCCCGGACGGCAGTGCCGCGGGGATCTCGGCGCGCTCGGCCGGCAGGCTGATCGCGTCCAGTACCCCCTTCGGCAACACGTCATGAGGTTCGGCGTCGATCCCCACCGAACGCACCGCGCCGTCGCGTCCGACCACCGCGCCGCGGTAGCCGGTGCAGTGGGTGAGGCTGCCGACGACGCCGTCGGGCCAGCATGGTTCTCCCTTGTCGCCCTTGAGGATTGGCACCGGCGACACGCCGATCTCGCCGAGCGCGACGCGAGCGCAGTGCCGCACGGTGATGAATTCGTTGCGCCGCTTGGCCACCGACCTGGCGATCAGCGGCTCCTCCTCGGGCAGGGGTGTGAGGCCCGGGGGGTCGGAGTACAACTCGGCATGGCCCAGATCGTCAACCAGGGCGCCGGGCAACAGCGACGACACCAGCGTGCGTGTCGTCACCGGGACTGCCGCTGTTGCAAGCGCTCCCGGAACTGGGCGGCTTGGGCCTTCATCTCCGGAGTGATCGTGAAGTGCCCGCCGAAGTCGTTGAGGTAGCCAGGCGCATACTGCGGATCCGGCAGCACCTGACGCAGCCAGCTGTACGGTTTGCGGCGCCGCCACTCGCGTGGGTAACCCACCGACACCTCTTCGAACCGCACGTCGTCGTACCAGGTGGTCCGCGGAATGTGCAGATGCCCGTATACCGAGCAGATTGCGTTGTAGCGGGTGTGCCAGTCGGCGGTCTTGGTGGTGCCACACCACAGCGCGAATTCGGGGTAGAACAGCGCGTCGCAGGGTTGGCGCACCAGCGGGAAATGGTTGACCAGCACGGTCGGCTGCATCCAGTCGAGCTGTTCGAGCCGGGCGCGTGTCTTGGTAACCCGCTCGCGGCACCATGCGTCGCGGGTGGGGTACGGCTCGCACGAGAGCAGGAACTCGTCGGTGCACACCACATTGCGTTCTTTCGCAATGGCCAGGCCTTCGGCTTTGGTGGTGGCCCCGTTGGGCAGGAACGTGTAGTCGTAGAGCAGGAACATCGGCACGATGGTGGCCGGCCCACCCCGTTCGGTCCACACCGGGAAGGGGTGTTCGGGGGTGACGACGCCCATCTCGTCGCACATGTTGACCAGGTAGTCGTAGCGAGCCCGGCCGAAGATCTGCAGCGGATCCTTGTTGGTGGTCCACAGCTCGTGGTTGCCCGGCACCCAGATCACCTTCGCGAACCTCCGCCGCAGCAGGTCCAGCGCCCAGCGGATCTCGTCGGTACGTTCGGCGACGTCCCCGCACACGATCAGCCAGTCGTCCGGCGACGACGGATGCAGCGACTCGGCGACGGGTTTATTGCCGAGGTGACCGGTGTGCAGGTCCGAGACAGCCCACAGCGTCGGCTGTCCCCCGCCCGTCGGCTCATGTCCTGCCACGACTAACCACACTAGCGATCTGACACGCACCGGCCGATCAGCATGGGGTGAGTGATGCCAACCGCCGCGTGACCGAACGGGCCTTGCGGTCCGGTTCAATTCGGTTCAAGTTGATACTGCCCGCAAAGAAAGGTTGAGCCGATGATCAAGCAACTTCTCGGATTGTCTGCCGTGTCAGTCGCAGTCGGTGCGGGAATCACGGTAACCGCGACCCCGCTGGCCTGGGCGGACACCTATTGCGGCAAGTCCAGCCGCGGCGCATCGGTCTACGCCGGCAACTCGGACACATCCTGCGAATTCGCAATGAACACGGCCGAGGCGTATCACGCATACGGAAACGGCTCGAATCCGTTCAGCGTATCCAGCCCTGTCACCGGTAAGACCTACTCCATGACGTGTACTGCCGCCGGCTCAATATGCCAAGGTGGCAACAATGCCTTGGTCTACCTGCGCTAGGCGCTGCGCCCGGCTACCGCCGCGCTGGCGATCGGCCTGACCAGATGGCGCCGACCCTCCCGCTGCGCCCGGCTGCCGCCGCGCTGGCGATCGGCCTGACCAGACGGCGCCGACCCGCTGCGCCCGGCTACCGCCGCGCTGGCGATCGGCGCTAGAACAAGTTCTGGTTTCACCTACGACTGCGGGGATGCGACTTGTACACTCCCGGCAAGAGGATCGCCAGGAGCAGGGGGTGTCGTGTTCGCCAAGGTGCGTCTGGCGGTAGCGCTGAGCGCGCTGGTCACAGCGGTGATCGTGGGCTTGCAATGGGCTCCCCCGCTATCCGACGGCGCGCGGGCCGGTCGAGTTGCGGTCGACGGCTCAGCCGATGGAAACCACCATGAAGAGCCCGATCGTGGCGACTTCCGACCCGAGCCCGTTCGATCCCTGCACCGACATTCCGTTCGACGCGGTGCAGCGCCTTGGCCTGGCTTTCTCGCCTCCTGAGCCGCAGGAAGGCTTGCGTTGCCAGTTCGACGCCGGCAATTACCAATTGGCCGTGGAGCCCATCGTCTGGCGGACCTACGCCCAGACGTTGCCCGCGGACGCCGTGGAGACCACGATCCAGGGTCACCGCGCCGCTCAGTACTGGACCTTGAAGCCGACCTATCACAACAGCTTCTGGTACTTCTCCTGCATGGTGGCGTTCAGGACCAGTTACGGCGTGATCCAGCAGTCGCTGTTCTACTCGACGGTCTACTCCAAGCCGGATATGGACTGCCCGTCCACCAACCTGCAGCGGGCCAACGACCTCGCTCCGTTCTACAAGTTCTGATCCTGCCTAACCTGGTTGGGTGAGCACCACATCCATTCGGCGGGAACAACCCAAGCTGCGGGAGCTGACCAGCGGTATCGGTAGCAGGGCCACGTTGGGCGCGATCGGCGCGGCGTTGGGTCTGCCGCGAGCCACCACGCGTTACACCATCAACCGGGTCGAGATCCCGATGCGCGACGGCGTCCACCTGGTGGCCGACCATTACGCGCCCCACGACGTCCACGCCGGCCGGCACCGTGCTGGTCCGCGGGCCTTACGGCCGGAAAATGCCGTTCTCGCTGGCTTTCGCCAAGCTGTATGCCGCCCGCGGCTATCACGTCGTGCTGCAGAGCGTGCGGGGCACCTTCGGGTCGGCCGGCGAGTTCGAGCCGATGGTCAACGAGGCGGCCGACGGCGCCGACACGGTGGCAGTGGCTGCGTGAGCAACCCTGGTTCACCGGCCGGTTCGCCACCATCGGCCTGTCCTACCTGGGTTTCACCCAGTGGGCGCTGCTCAACGATCCGCCGCCGGAGCTGGCCGCGGCCGTCATCACGGTGGGGCCGCACGACTTCCGGGCATCGATCGTGGGGCACCGGAACGTTCGCGGTCAACGACTTCCTGGGCTGGAGCGACCTGGTGGCCCGCCAGGAGGAGGCCGGGCGGCTCCGGGCCGGCATCCGCCAGCTGCGGGCGCCACGGAAGGTGGCGCGGGCCGTCGAAGCGGCTGCCGATGGGCCGGCCGGCCCGCGACCTGCTCGGCTCGGGCGCACCTGGTTCGAATCGTGGGTGGAACACACCGACCCCGACGACCCGTTCTGGGACAGGCTGCGGTTTCCCGACGCGTTGGACCGGGTGCACGTTCCGGTGCTTGCTGCTGAGCGGCTGGCAGGACATTTTCTTGGGCCAGACGCTGCAGCAGTACCGGCACCTCTCGCGAGCGGGGCTGAACGTCGCGCTGACGGTCGGTCCGTGGACGCACGTGCAGATGGTCACCAAGGGCCTGGCCACCTCCGCCCACGAAACACTGGACTGGCTGGACGCCCATCTGGGCGGCGCGCCGGCACTGCGCCGCCCGAGCCCGGTCCGCGTCTTCGTCACCGGCCAGGGCTGGCGCCACCTGCCGGATTGGCCGCCCGCCACCACCGAACACATCGCTGTATCTGCAGCCCGACGGGCACCTGGGCGAAACCCCGCCGGCGGCCAAGACACGGCCGGCGAACTTCCGCTACGACCCCGCTGACCCGACCCCCACGACGGCGGTCCGCTGCTGTCGCCGAACGGCGGCTACCAGGACGACACCCACCTCGCATAGCGCGACGACGTGCTCAGCTTCACCGGCGTCACCCTCACCCAGGATCTGTGTGTGTACGGAAACCCGGTCATCGAACTGGCGCACACGTCCGACAATCCCGCACGTCGACTGTTCGTCCGGATCAGCGAGGTCGACGCCAAGGGCCGGTCGCGCAACGTCAGCGACGGCTACCGGCGGCTGGGGACGCGCCGCGCAGACGTCACCGTCGAACTCGATCCATCGCGCACCGATTCCGGGCCGGATCGCGAATCCGGGTTCTGATCGCCGGCAGTTGGTTCCCGCGCTATGCGCGCAACCTCGGCACCGGAGAACCGGCGCTGACCGGTCGGCAGCTCAAGCCGGCGACGCATTCGGTGCACTTCCGGCGGTCCCGGCTGCTGCTTCCCGTGGGCCCGAGTTCAGCCGACGGCGTCGCGGACCCGGACCGCGACGCGGCTAACGCTTCATCGTCGTGCACCGGCGCCGCCAGCCGCGGCATGGTGGGCAGTTGCACCCAGCTGGTGCAGCCGGCGTAATCGGGTGTGCGGGTAAGCCGTACCGGCTCGGCGAGCGGTATCGCCGAGACCACCAGCACGGCGAGCTGATGTTTGGGCCGGAAGTCCAGCCGGTCGGCGCGCACCGATTCGGCGGTCCAGATGTGCAGATCTTCGATTTCGGGTAACCGTTCGGGTCGGTTAACCGCAACTGCGGCAACAACTTTCGCCGCGGCCCGCACCGTCATCTGATCGTCGGTGCTGTCGGCGGCCGGGGCCGCGAGCAGGTCCGATGCTCGGGACGGACCCGATGCGCGTGGCTGTGCGCGACCGTCGGGAACAACAGGAACTCCCTGGGCCGCCACCTCGAACCGCTTCTCGCCGATACCGCCCTTGCGCAGCAGAATGGTCTGGCGGCCGTCAAGCAGCGCGTGCACGGCCGCGCTCCACTCTTTGAGCGCGGGCGTCATCTGTCACTGCGATCTCGCGATCCGGGCCACCACCTCGGGCCGGCGCAGCGGCGGGACGGTCCTCGGCGGCTGTCGCCGTGGCGGCAGCGCGTCGAGCAGCCGGGTCGTCGTAGGCGGTGACCTCGGCGACCGCGGCTTCGAACGCGTCGGCGTTGGCGGCCGACGGGTGGGTGATCCCGCTGACCTTGCGCACGTACTGGCGGGCCGCCGCCGCGATCTCCTGGGCGGTGGCCGGCGGCTCCAGCCCGCGCAGTTCGGTGATATTCCGGCACATGGTCTCCACGATAAGCGCGGTGCCGCCCTTGGCTACGGTAAGAGCCATGACCGACGAGATCCTGCTGATCGACACCGACGAGCGGGTGCGCACCCTGACCCTCAACCGTCCGCAGTCCCGCAACGCGCTCTCCGCGGCGCTGCGCGACCAGTTTTTCGGTGCGCTGGCCGACGCCGAGCACCGATGACGGCGTCGACGTCGTCATCGTCACCGGCGCCGATCCGGTGTTCTGCGCCGGGCTGGACCTCAAGGAGCTGGGCGGGCAGATCGGCCTGCCCGACATCTCACCGCGGTGGCCGGCCATGACCAAACCGGTGATCGGCGCCATCAACGGTGCGGCGGTCACCGGCGGGCTCGAGCTGGCGCTGTACTGCGACATCCTGATCGCCTCGGAGCAGGCTCGCTTCGCCGACACCCATGCCCGGGTCGGCCTGCTGCCCACCTGGGGCCTGAGCGTGCGGCTGCCGCAGAAGGTGGGCGTCGGGCTGGCCCGACGGATGAGCATGACCGGCGACTACCTTTCGGCCGCCGACGCGCTGCGCGCCGGCCTGGTCACCGAGGTGGTGCCGCACGACCAACTGCTGCCCGCCGCGCGCGGCGGTCGCAGCCTCCATCGTCGGCAACAACCAGGACGCGGTGCGGGCACTGCTGGCGTCCTACCACCGGATCGACGACGCACAGACCGGCGGGGGACTGTGGCTGGAAGCCGCTGCGGCACGACAGTTCCGGACCAGCGGCGACGACATCGCGGCGAATCGCGAGGCGGTGCTGCAGCGGGGACGCTCACAGGTGCGTTAGCGGCGATCGCAAGCGCGGCGAAGCGGTGCGCAGCGGGTCGCCGCCATCAGGCCAGCTCGGCTCTCAGCCGTGACGGAAGCCGGAAAGCTTACGTTTGATCTGGCGGTTGTAGATGACCTGCAGCTGGTTTGTCGATGCTGCCGAACGTTGCGGCCACGTCGGATCCCCCCAGTCCGATGGATTCCAGACCCGGCGGAGATGATGCGGTCACCACCGGGCAGGAAGACGCGCGCGTAGTCCTGCGGGCGGGTGTGCGGCGAGTTGATCCAGCGCCACCCGGGCACGCGGATTGTCGGCCAGGTACTGCTGTTGACCGGATCGTCGACCGCGGACTTCCGCACCGCCAGATAACCGGTGTGCCGACTGAAATAGGCGGTGTTGCGCGGGTTGGTGACGAATGCGATGAACTTGAGCGCGTTGACTTTTCGCTCCTGCGAGAGCTTCGTGGGAATCGCCAGCCCCGCCCCGCCTGTCGGGCATGCGGGCGCTCCTCCCGGGCCGGTGGGCAGCGGCGCCACACCGAAATCGAATCTGGCCGCGGCGGTGATGCCGACAAGCGCGCCGGTCGACGCCACCGTCGAGGCCAGGATGCCGGTGGCGAACTCGTTGGCGATGTCGTTGGCGATCGCCGCATAACCCTTGCGGTGGATGGATCGCGCAGGAAGTTCCCGCCGCGATGGTGGCCGGGTCGGTGAACTTCAAGGCCCACTGGTCGGAGTAGGCGCCGCCGAACGCCCAGTTCGGCCCTTCGAACGTCCAGGAGATCGCTTCCGCGTTCGCCCAGCCGTGTGCCCATTGTCCGGCGCCGACGACGCGCTGCAGCCGTGGACCCCAATCGTCGAATTCCTGCCAGGATGTCGGTCCGCGGTCGGGCAGGCCGGCCCGTTCCCACACGGCCTTGTTGTAGTAGAACAGCGGCGTCGACCGCGCATAGGGCACTGCGTAGTGGTGGCCGTCGAACTCGTAGTCGGCCAGCAGCGAGTCCACATAGTCCGCCGTGTGTCGAAACCCACTTGCCGGAACAGGTCGTCGAGCGGGGCGATAACGCCACTGAGCGCGAAGTGGAACCACCAAATGTCATCCAGCACAACGACATCGGGCACGTCGGTGCCGATGAGCGCGGCGTTGAACTTCTGCGCCACCTCGTCGTAGTCTTTGCCGGCGTCGATCAGCTTGACCGGCAGTCCGGGAAACTGGCTCTGGAAACGGCCGATCAGCTCCCGTTCCACCGCGGTGGACTGACCAGGGTGATTGGACCAGAACGCAATTGGGCCGTCTGCCCGACTTGACCGGGCCGCTGCCGCCCATCCCCGCGCAGCCGGCCGTCACACCGGCCGTCATGCCAGCCACAGCCAGTGTCACAGAACCCGTCTGCGGTTCAGGGCATCCACCGCTAGCCCTTGACCGCGCCCGAGGTGAGGCCCTTGATCATCTGCCGTTGCAAGACAATGAAGATGAGCAGGATCGGCAGCATCGCCAGCAACGTCACCGCCATCACCGGGCCCCAGTTCGTGACACCTTCGGCCTGCTGCAGGAAGGTCAGGCCCACCGGCAGCGGCGCCACCGATTCGTCGTCGGACATCAAGAACGGCCAAAGGTATTCGTTCCATTCGTTGACGACGGTGATGATGCCGAACGCCACCATGGTGGGCCCGGACATCGGCAGCACGACCCGAAGCAGCAGTTGCCACCACCGGGCGCCGTCCATCCGGGCGGCTTCGATGACCTCGGCCGGCAGCGACAGAAAGTGGTTGCGCATCAAGAAGGTTCCGAACGCGACACCGGCCAGCGGCAGGATGATGCCCGGGAACGTGTTGCGCAGTCCCAGCTTGGGAGATCAGCGCGTAGTTGGAGATCACGGTGATCTGGTTGGGCACCATCAGTGCGGCGATGATCAACAGGAACACCGCATTCTTGCCCGGGAACCGCACGAACACCAACCCGAATGCGCTGAGCACGCCGAGGATGAACTTCACCACGGCCAGCAGCCGAGGTGATGATCACCGAGTTGCGCAGGAACGTCCAGAACGGAATCTGGCTGGTGGCCGTCCGGTAATTCTGCGGATGCCAGTGCGGCGGCCACCAGGTGGTCGGCTGCGAATAGATGTCGGGCTGGTCTTTGAACGAGGTGAAGAACACGAATAACAGCGGCCCGGCAATCAGTGCGACCACCAACAGCATCGCCGCATAGCCGAGCAACCGTGCCGGGCGCAGCGGTAGGAAGTCACTGTCGCTGCTCCCGATCCATCACCCGCACCTGGTAGTACGTGATGGCCAGCAGCACCAGGAACATGATCGTGGCGACGGTGGCGCCGTAGCCGGCGCGGAAGTTCCTGAAGGTCTCCAGATACACCTGGTACACCATGGTGGTGGTGCCGGTGCCCTCCGGCCCGCCGCGGGTCATCACGTTGATGACGTCGAACACCTGCAACGAGTTGATCAGCACGGTGATCGACAGGAAGAACGTGGTGGGACGCAACTGGGGCAAGAGCACCTCGGCGGAACGTGGTCCACCGGCCGGCGCCGTCGATTTCGGCCGCCTCCAACAGGTCTCGGCGTACCCCCTGCAACGCCGCCAGGTAGATGACGAAGGTGTAGCCGAGGTTCTTCCAGATGTAGGTGACGGTCACCATGAACATCGCCCAGTGCGCGTCCTGGTAGAAGTCGGGCACGCCGACGCCGACGCGGTGCAGCAGGTCTTGCACCAGACCGAAATGCGGATCGAAGACGAACTGGGCGGCCAGCCCGACGGCGGCGCCGGAGATCACAAACGGTGCGAACACCGTCGAGCGCACCAGGTTTCGGCCCCGCAAGGGGCTGATCGAGCAGCATGGCCAGCACCAGCCCCAACACCATCGAGCCGACCACCGCCGCGGCGGTGAACACCGCCGTGTTGAGCACGATCTGGGCCGGGTATCGGCCGGGTGAACCACTCGCGTAGTTGGACAACCCGACGAACTGGCGTCGGGGTCGGAAATATTCCAGTCGAAGAACGACAGCCGGATGTTGTCGGCCAACGGGCGGTAGATGAACACCAGCAACAGCGCCACATTGGGGCCCACCAGGACGACGAACAGCGCATAGTCCCGCCACGGCGTGGCGCCGCGGTCCGTTGCGTCGTCGTCACCGGCGCAGTGTACTCGGGTATCACGGTCGAAATCGCCGTCACGGCTCTGTCTAAGGTGAACCGTAATCCCAGTCATCCCACGGCCAATCCGGTGACCGCCCACGGAGAGCGCCCGCCATCCGCACGAAGATCAACCGCAACACAACAAAAGTAGCTCAGTCCCGACCAGATACCCGCCAGCCCCCAGCCGTACGCCAGCGACAACCAGATCAGCGGCAGAAAACCCACCAACGCGCTGACGACGGTAGCGGTGCGCATGAACGCGGCGTCACCCGCGCCCAGCAACACCCCGTCGAGCGCGAAAACGATTCCCGCGAATGGCAATTGGGCCACCATGAACCACCACGGCACGCCGATCGCGGCGAGCACGGATCGATCGTCGGTGAACAGCGCGGGCAGCACCGAGGCGCCCACCGCGAATGCCACGGCCAATAGCCCCGCCGCCAGCGACGAAAACGCCGTCACCCGCCACGCCACCGACTTGGCGTGCGCGACGTCGCCGGCCCCCAGCGCCGCCCCCACCAGCGACTGCGCCGCGATGGCCAGCGAATCAAGAACCAGCGCAAGAAAAGTCCACAGCTGCAGCACAACCTGGTGGGCGGCCAGCGCGGCGGCGCCGAACCTCGCGGCCACCGCCGCCGCCGAGACATAGCAGACCTGAAATGCCATGCGTGCGCACGATCAGGTCGCGGGCCATCACCAGCTGGGCACGCAGCACCGCGCGGTCAAGCCGCAGCGGCACCCGCTCGGCCAGCAGCGCGCCGCCGAACAGCAGCGCCGCCAGCCACTGACCGACCAGATTGGCCACCGCCGACCCGGCCAGACCCAACCGCGGCAGACCCAGCCAGCCGTAAACCAGCAGCGGGCACAGCAGCGCCGAGAACCCGAACCCGGCGACCACGTAGCGCAGCGGCCGCACGGTGTCCTGCACACCGCGCATCCAGCCGTTTCCGGCGAGCGAGACGAGGATCGCGGGCGCGCCCAGGATCGCGATCCGCAGCCAGGGCAAGGCCGCGGCGGTGCGATGTCGCGCCCGCCCGCGCTGCTCGCCAGCGATCACCGACACCAGCGGCACCGCCGTGGCCTGCACGACGACGACGATCAACCCGCCCAGACCCAAGCGCCAACCAGGTCGCCTGCACACCCTCGCCGACCGCCGCGGCCCGGTCGGCGGCCCCGAAGTGGCGCGCCGACGCGCGCTGTCGTGCCGTAGGACAGAAACGTCGCCTGGGAGCCGACCAGCCCGAGCACCAGACTGCCGATCGCCAGACCCGCCAGCGCCAGCGCCCCGAGCCGCCCGACCACCGCGGTGTCGAACAGCAGATACAACGGCTCCGCGGCCAGCACACCCAGCGCCGGGCAAGGCCAGCGCCGCGATCTGCCGGCTACCCGCGGCCGGTCGGCCGCTCGGTCCGCGCCGTGCCCCGCTTGGTCAAGGCCGCTCAGCCAAGCGCCGCGCGCAACGACGCCACAACATCGTCGATCGAGCCGGTGGTCGAATAGCCGGCAGCCAGCCGGTGGCCGCCGCCGCCGAACCCGATCGCGACCGCCGCCAGATCAATGTCGTTCTTGGCCCGCATCGACACCGACCACTGCTGCGGGTCGACCTCCTTGAATACCGCCGCCACCTCGGCCTGCTGCGTGGTGCGCACGATGTCGACGATGCTTTCGACTTCCTCCGAGCGCGAGCTGACCCAGTCCTGGTTGTCGACGACCGCGTAGACCAGCCCGCGACCACCGGCCGCCTCGGGCACCAATTGCGCCGAACCCAGCACCCGGGACAGCAACGGCAACCACGCGAACGGATGGGTGTCCATCAGTGTCCGGCTGATGGCGGCATTGTCCACACCGATCTCGACCAGCCGCGCCGCCAGCCGAAGCGCGCGCGCGCTGGCCCAGCGGAACGAGCCGGTGTCGGTCGTCAGCCCGGCGTAGATGCAATGCGCGACGCTCGCATGTCAATCGGCTTGCCCCACACGTCGAGCAGCTCGGCAATCATCATCGTGGTGGAATCCGCGGACAAGTCGACGAAGTTCGCGGTGCCGAACATGCCGTTGGAAGCGTGATGGTCGATGACCAGCAGCTCCTGGCAGTCAGTGGCCAGATCACTGCAGCCCGCCGAGCCGCTTGACGCTCGGAACGTCAACAGTCACAACCAAATCGACATCGCGACGCATCGCCTCGGGGGCGACCAGCAAGTGGCAGCCGGGCAGCGACCGCAGCGACTCGGGCAGTGTCGCCGGCGCGGCGAAGCTGACCTCTACCTGCTTGTCGCATTTGTCGAGCACCGGGCCAGCGCCAGCCCGGCTCCGATGGTGTCGGCGTCGGGATGGACATGACAGACCACCCCAACCGTCGCCGCGGCCGACAGCAGTTCGGCGGCGCCGAAAGCATCGACCGCGTCCTGACGGCGCGGTGCCGGCAGCTCAGTCTTCGGATCGATCGCCGTCACCGGTGTCCTCAGCCTCGAGCCCATCGCTAGTTCGAATGCCCAGTCCCCCGGCAGCCGGCGGTTCGCTCGCCGACCCACTATCACGGTACGGGTCGGCCTCCCCGGCCGGCTTCGCGCCCACTCGGACCCGCGCCAGATCGGCGTCCGCGGCGCGGGCGCGGGCCAGCAATTCCTCCATCCGATGCACCGTGTCGGACGTCGTGTCGCGGGTGAAGGTCAAGGTGGGGGTGAAGCGCACGCCGGTGCCCGCCCCGACCTTGGTGCGCAGCGTGCCCTTGGCCCGCTCCAGCGCCGCGGCGGCGCCGGCGATAATCCGGCTCGTCGTCCAGCGTGGGTCCCATCACCGTGTAGTACACCGTCGCGTCGTGCAGGTCGGCGGTCACCTTCGCGTCGACGATGGTCACGCCCGGCCAGCCCCGGATCCTTGATCTCGTACTCGATCGCCGAGGCGACGATCGTGCTGATCCGCTTGGCCAGCCGGCGCGCCCGGGCGGGGTCAGCCATCAGGCGCGCTGCTTTCTCGACCAGCTCGTAGGACTCGATGACGTCGCCTTCCTTGATGTCGGAGTAGCCCAGCGTCATACCGCACTCGAAGCCCTCGCGGACCTCGGTCACGTCGTCCTTCTCCCGGCGCAGCGAGGTCGATCGAGAGGTTCTCGGTGACCACGATGTTGTCCCGCAACAGCCGGGCCTTGGCGTTGCGGCGCACCACACCGGAGGTGATCATGCAGCCGGCGATGATGCCGACCTTCGAGGAACGGAACAATCGCCCGGATCTCGGCACGACCCAGCTGGTTCTCCTCGTAGATCGGCTTGAGCATGCCGCTTGAGCGCACTCTGGATCTCATCGATGGCCTGGTAGATCACCGAGTAGTACCGGATGTCCACGCCTTCGCGGTTGGCCAGCTCCGTGGCCTTGCCTTCGGCGCGCACGTTGAAGCCGATGATGATCGCGTCCGACGCCGACGCCAGGTTGACGTTGGTCTCGGTGACACCACCGACGCCGCGGTCGATGACGCGCAGTTCCACCTCGTCGTCGATCTCGATGCCCAGCAGGGCCTCTTCCAGCGCCTCGACGGTGCCGGAGTTGTCGCCCTTGAGGATCAGGTTGAGCTGGACTGGTCTCCTTCAGCGCGGCATCCAGGTCTTCCAGGCTGATCCGCTTGCGGGTGCGCGCTGCCAGCGCGTTGCGCTTGCGGGCGCTGCGCCGGTCGGCGATCTGGCGGGCGATGCGGTCCTCGTCGACGACCAACAGGTTGTCACCGGCACCGGGCACCGACGTGAAGCCGATGACCTGCACCGGACGCGACGGCAGCGCCTCGTGGACGTCCTCGCCGTGCTCGTCGACCATGCGGCGCACGCGGCCGTAGGCGTCGCCCGCGACGATCGAGTCGCCGACCCGCAGCGTGCCGCGCTGAATCAACACGGTGGCCACCGGACCGCGACCGCGGTCCAGGTGCGCCTCGATCGCCACACCCTGGGCCTCCATGTCGGGGTTGGCCCGCAGGTCCAGGGCGGCGTCGGCGGTCAGCAGCACCGCCTCTTCCAGCGCCTCGATGTTGGTGCCCTGCTTGGCGGAGATGTCGACGAACATCGTGTCGCCGCCGAAATCCTCGGCCACCAAACCGTATTCGGTGAGCTGGCCGCGGATCTTGGCCGGGTCAGCGCCCTCCTTGTCGATCTTGTTGACCGCCACCACGATCGGCACATCGGCGGCCTGCGCGTGGTTGATGGCCTCCACCGTCTGCGGCATCACGCCGTCGTCGGCCGCGACCACCAGGATGGCGATGTCGGTGGCCTTGGCGCCACGGGCACGCATGGCGGTGAACGCCTCGTGACCGGGGGTGTCGATGAAGGTGATCAACCGCTCGTTGCCCTCGAAGCTCGACGCCGACCTGGTAGGCGCCGATGTGCTGGGTGATACCGCCGGCCTCGCCCTCGCGGACGCTGGCATTACGGATGGTGTCCAACAGACGGGTCTTGCCGTGGTCGACGTGACCCATCACGGTGACCACCGGCGGGCGGAACTGCAGGTCCTCCTCGCCACCTTCGTCTTCGCCGTAGGTCAGGTCGAAGGACTCCAGCAGCTCGCGGTCTTCGTCCTCGGGGCTGACGACCTGGACGACGTAGTTCATCTCGCCGCCCAGCAGCTCGAGCGTCTCGTCGCCGACCGACTGGGTGGCCGTGACCATCTCACCGAGGTTGAACAGCGCCTGCACCAGCGCGGCCGGGTTGGCGTTGATCTTGTCGGCGAAGTCGCTCAGCGATGCGCCACGGGCCAACCGGATGGTCTCGCCGTTGCCGTGCGGCAACCGCACACCGCCGACGACCGGCGCCTGCATGTTCTCGTACTCGGCGCGTTTCGCCGCTTGGACTTGCGGCCACGCCGCGGCGCGCCGCCGGGACGGCCGAACGCACCGGCCGCACCGCCGCGCTGGCCGGGACGACCGCCGCCGCCACCACCGCCACCACCGCCGGGGCCGCCGCCACCGGGACGACCCCGGAAGCCGCCGCCGCCACCGGGTGCTGCCCCGACACCGCCGCCGCCGCCGCGGTAGTTACCGCCACCACCGCCGCCGCCACCACCGGGACCGCCACTTCCACCGGGTCGGGCACCACCGGGCCGGGGTGCGCCGGTACGCGGTGGACGAGGCCCTCCGGAGGCGCCACCGGGACGCGGCGGCATGCTGCCGGGCGAAGCTCCGCCCGGTCGTGGCGCGCCGGGCCGGGGTGCGCCGGGGCGCGGAGCCTGCGGATGCGGACGCGGGATCGGCCGGTCGACCGGCTGCGCCGACGAGAACGGGTTGTTGCCGACGCGGGGGGTGCGAACGCCGGGCTTGGGCATGGGGCCCGGACGGGGCCCGGGTGACATGCCGGGTTGCGGGAGCCTGCGGGGCGGCCGGCTGTCCCGGTGCGGCGGCCGCCGGGCCGGCGGTCGGCGGCGCAGGCTGCGGCGAGCCCCGGCAGCGGGAGCGGCCGGGGTGGTCGGGGCAACCGGCGGCGCCGGGGCGTCCGAGCGGGCGGGAGCGGCCGGTTTGGCGGGGGCCCCGGTGGGCGCGCCGTTGCCGACTGCCTTGTCCAGCGCGCGGTCGAGAGCCGCATCGGTGGCGGTGGGCGCCACCTTCTCGGCGGGCTTGGCCACCGCTTGAGCGCCTGATCGCGGGCTCTTCGCTGCACCGGCGGCGGCAGCGGGCTTGCTGCCACCGAACGACTCGCGCAGCCGCCGGGCCACGGGTGCTTCCACCGTGGATGATGCCGATTTGACGAATTCGCCCTGTTCGGTCAGTCGGGCGAGAACTTCCTTGCTGGTGACACCGAGTTCCTTAGCCAACTCGTGTACGCGGGCCTTACCTGCCACTACATCTCCTGTCTGTGAGGCGACAGTCGGTGGGCCGCGCCTCGGGTTTAGCTATGACGCATGGTCATCGGGACTTCACGGTGTGCTCATGTTCGTTGCTACCTGTTCTGTTGCACGGTGGGACGAGCTGACATGCTCGATCACCGCGGACGTGTCCGGTGAACCGGTGATGCGCAGCGCTCGGGTGAAAGCTCGCCGCCGAATCGCCTGTTGTACGCACTGCGGACCGGGATGCAACCATGCACCTCGCCCCGGCAGGCTTCCGGCAGTGTCAACGATCACGGCGTAGTTGCCGTTCCCCGTAGACCTGGCCACCACTCGAAGCAGTTCGACGGCCAACTCTCGCTTCCGGCATCCGACACACGTCCGCACCGGTCCGCTGGGGTTGTCCGGGCGTTGGCGCGCCGAGGCCGAAGGCTCGCGCTGGATCACGGCTCAGTCTAGCGTCACCCGACCAGTGGTCAGAACCACCCGCGGGGTCCGGCCGCGCATCCCCCGTTTCGGCACGGAACGCCGCGGGTCAGTGCTCGTGTGCCATCCCATGGCTCGCGCCCTGTTCGGGCTGACCCGGCGCGTCACCCCGGATGTCGATACGCCAGCCGGTGAGGCGGGCGGCCAGGCGCGCGTTCTGCCCTTCCTTCCCGATGGCCAGGGACAGCTGGAAGTCGGGAACCACGACGCGGGCGGCCCGGGCGTTCGGGTCGATCACCGACACCGAGACCACCTTGGCCGGCGACAACGCGTTGGCTACGAAGCGGGCCGGGTCCTCGTCGTAGTCGATGATGTCGATCTTCTCTCCGGACAGCTCGCTCATGACGTTGCGGACCCGTTGCCCCATCGGCCCGATGCAGGCGCCCTTGGCGTTCAGACCGGGCACCCGGGACGCGACGGCGATCTTGGACCGGTGCCCGGCCTCCCGGGCCACCGCCACGATCTCCACCGAACCGTCGGCGATCTCGGGAACTTCCAGCGAGAACAGTTTGCGCACCAGGTTCGGGTGGGTGCGCGACAGCGTGATCAGCGGCTCGCGGGAGCCGCGACTGACACCGACGACGTAGCAGCGCAGCCGGTTACCGTGCTCGTAGCTCTCGCCGGGCACCTGCTCGGCGGCCGGGATCACACCTTCGGAGGCCTTGGCTTCGGTACCCATCCGGACGACGACCAGGCCGCGGGCGTTGGCCCGGCTGTCACGCTGGATGACCCCGGCGACGATCTCGCCCTCGCGGGTGGAGAACTCGCCGAAGGTGCGCTCGTTCTCCGCGTCGCGGAAGCGTTGCAGCATCACCTGCCGCGCGGTGGTGGCGGCGATGCGGCCAAAGCCCTCGGGCGTGTCGTCCCACTCGCTGATCAGGTTGCCGTCTTCGTCGGTCTCGCAGGCGATCACCCGCACCACGCCGGTCTTGCGGTCGATCTCGATGCGGGCGTCGGACTGGTGCCCTTCGGTGTGTCGGTACGCGGTGAGCAGCGCGGACTTGATCGTCTCGAGTAGTTCATTGACCGAGATGCCCCGGTCCACTTCGATCGCGTGGAGCGCGGCCATGTCGATGTTCATGCTCCGGCCTCCGTCCCCTGTGCCTGACCCAACAACTCCAACTCCGCCGGTGCCGGCGGCGAAAACTCAACCTGCACAACAGCTTTGACGACTTCCGGCAGTGGAATCTCGCGTACCGCCAGATCGCGGCCGGTGCGGACCACCAGCGACAGCGTGTCGTTGCCGGCTTCGGCGACCCGGCCGGTCAGCTGCGATCCGTCGGCCAGCGCCAGTTCGACCTTGCGGCCGCGTGCCCGCCGGAAGTGCTTCTCGGTGGTCAACGGCCGTTCCACGCCTGGAGAACTGACCTCGAGGACGTAGCCGTCCGGACTGTGGTTGGCATCGTCGACGCGGTCCAGCAAATCCGACGCCGTTCGGGACAGCGCCGCGATGGTGTCCAGATCCAGGGCGGTGTCGCCGTCGGCGATCACGGTGATGCGCGGCGGGCGGGTGCGGCTGTTGATGACCACGTCTTCGATCTCGTAACCGGCGCGCGCGAACTCTCCGGTGAGTAGCTCGATCACCTGCGTCTGCGAAGGTAGCCCGGTGGTCACGGCGAGCTCCTCATCTTGAGTTGTCGGTCATCGGCGGTGCCCGGCAGGTCTGCCGCCCAATTTGTCTTGCGCACGGCTTTCCAGCGAACTCAGAGAGCCAGCTATCAACGATACGCCAGGATGCGTTGTTGACGCCCGTTCAATGACGCCGTGATCGCGTTGCCGAGGCCCGGCCGCGTCGTGGCTGGCGTTATCGCGGTGCGCGGTGATGGCAGGATGTGGGGCGTGCCCAGAGCAGTACCCGTCATCAGCAGGCGGCGTGTGCTCGCCGGCGGTGCCGCTCTCGCTGCACTCGGGGTGGCGGCAACCGCCTGCGGCGAGTCGGCGCCCAAGCCCCCCGCCGTCGAAGAGTTGGTAGGCCCGTTGGACCAGGCCCGACGCGACAGTGCACTGGCCGCCGCGGCCGCCGGAGCGATCGGCAGCCCCCCGCAGATCGCCGCCGCGCTGACCGTGGTCGCCACCCAGCGCGCCGCGCACGCCGGGGCGCTGTCCACCGAGATCGCGCGGGCCGCGGGCAAGCTCGTCTCGTCGACAAGCGAAACGAGCAGCTCCAGCCCAACCCCCAGCCCGACTGAGCCGGAGGCTCCGCCGCCGCCCCCGCCACCGGTTTCCGACGTGATCGACTCGCTGCGCAAGTCGGCGGAGGACGCCAACCGCCTGGTGTCGGCGTCGTCGGGCTACCGGGCCGGCTTGCTCGCCTCGATCGCGGCGTCGTGCACCGCGTCCTGTGACGTTGCGCTGGTGCCCGGGGGTCCGTCGATATGAGTCCCAAAGACGCCGACATCACGGCGCTCAGCGACGCGCTGGCCGTCGAGCACGGCACCATCTACGGCTACGGCATCGTGTCGGCGCTGTCGCCCCCCAGCGTCAACGACCTGGTGGTGGAGGCGCTCAACCAGCACCGCCAGCGCCGCGACGACGTCATCGCGATGCTGAGTGCCCGCAAAGTCACCCCGGCACCCGCTGCCGCCGGTTATCAGCTGCCCTCGCCGGTGGGTAGCCCGGCCGATGCGGCGCGGCTGGCGGCACGCATGGAGAACGACGGCGCGACGGCGTGGCGGGCGGTCGTCGAGCACGCCGATACCGCCGAGGACCGCGCGTTCGCCTCGACCGCGCTGACCCAGAGTGCGGTCATGGCTGCCCGCTGGAACAAGGTGCTGGGCGGCTGGCCGATCACCACGACGTTCCCGGGCGGTAACGAATAGCGCTGATTTTCAGCCCGGTGAGCCGGTTGCGCCAGGCTGACCGAACAGCAGGCCGCCGGTGCCGCCGCCACCACCAACCCCGGGGATCCCGAGGCCACCGCCACCGGCCCCACCGTCACCGCCGTTGCCGATCAGTGTGGCGTCGCCACCTTTACCACCATTGCCGCCGTGACCGTTGAGTAGGGCGCCGGAGCCGCCTGCGCCTCCGACCCCTCCGGCCCCGCCGAAGCCGATCAGCATCCCGCCGCCGTTACCACCGCTACCACCGCTGCCGCCGGTGCCGCCAACGGTGGATGTGCTTTGCCCACCGGCCCCACCTGCCGCTCCGGCCCCGCCAACGCCGATCAGCATGCCTCCAGCGCCGCCGTTACCGCCGGCGCCCCCGTTACCACCGACTTGAGTACTAGCAATCCCGCCCTGCCCGCCGACCCCACCGGCCCCACCGATGCCGAACAGCCTGGCGTCGCCTCCGTTACCTCCCGCACCGCCAACACCGCCGATCACGCTCCCACCGATGGCCCCGGCTCCGCCGGCTCCGCCGGCTCCGCCGTTGCCGTACAGCATTCCGCCGGCGCCGCCGTGACCGCCGCGGCCTCCCTCGGCGAAGGGGGAGCCACCCATTCCAGCGTTCCCACCAGCCCCGCCGGTGCCGATCAGCCCGGCATCACCGCCGAGCCCGCCGTTCCCGCCGGTCGTGCCGGTGCCGATCAGTCCGACGTCGCCGCCGAACCCACCGTTGCCGCCGGCCCCGCCGTCGCCGTACAGCAGCCCGCCGCTGCCGCCGTTACCGCCGTTGCCGGCGCCACCACCGGTCCCGCCGAGGACTATCCCGCCGCGCCCGCCTGTTGCGCCGGCACCACCGGTGCCGATCCACCCGGCTCCGCCGCCGTTACCGCCGGCACCGCCGGCCCCGCCGGTATTGCTGGCGCCGCCCGCCCCGCCGTCGCCGCCAGCCCCGCCAGCCCCGCCGTTGCCGATCAGCCCGCCGTGGCCGCCGTCAGCGCCGAGTCCACCGACCCCGCCGTTATTGATGCTCGAGATGACGCCGAAGCCACCGGCCCCGCCGTGGCCGCCGCCGCCGTACAGCAGCCCGCCGTTGCCTCCATGACCGCCGGGGCTGCCAGCCGGCGTCCCCGTAGTGAACAGCGTGGGGCTGCCGCCGTTGCCGCCGTCGCCGCCGTTGCCGAACAACCCGGCGTTGCCGCCGATGCCGCCGGGACCGAAGTGGCCGGCCAGCGCGGGGCTGCCGCCGCTACCACCGTTGCCGTACAGCCACCCGCCGGTGCCGCCGTTACCGCTGGCCGCGGCAAAGCCGGCTCCACCTGCTCCGCCGTTGCCGATCAAGCCGGCGCTGCCGCCGTTCGTGCCGGGCATCCCGGCGCTGGTGCCGGAATAACCGGCGCCACCGTTGCCGTACAACAACCCGCCGGGCCCGCCAGGCACCCCCGGCGTCGTGCTGTTGGCGCCGTCGCCGATCAGCGGGCGCCCCAGCAGTGCCTGGGTGGGCGCATTGATCACGTCGAGCACATCCTGCTGCACGGTCTGCGCGGCGTTGGCGGCCTCGGCACTCGCGTACGACCCCGCGCCCGCGGTCAAAAGCTGCACGAACTGGTCATGAAACGCCGCCGCCTGCGCGCTCAACGCTTGATAACTCTGCGCATGCGCGCCGAACAACGCCGCGATCTGCGCCGATACCTCATCGGCGGCCGCGGCCAGCACCCCCGTCGTCTGGGTGGCCGCCGCGCTATTGGCCACGCTGATTACTGAGCCGATACCGGCCAGATCCGTAGCCGCCGCCGACACCAGCTCGGGGCTTGCGATGAGATACGACACCGGGGCCTCCCATCAACGACACTGATGGGTCATCGACGAATCGGCACCGTAGATCGTGGAAATCGTATGAGAATTATATGAGAATCCCGCACCTACCGTGGAACTTTAGGTCTTGCAGTTCTCGCAAACTCCTCAAACGGCTAATTGCTGATCGCCGCCACCAGATCGGCGGTCAGCGTATCGCCGACGGTCAGCTCGCTGGTCTCCCCGCTGAAGCGGTTGCGCAGCTCCACCCGGCCATCCGCCCAGCCCCGGCCGACCACAACGATCCAGGGCACGCCGAGCAGCTCAGCGTCCTTGAACTTGACCCCGGGTGACGCCTGGCGGTCGTCGAGCAGCACGTCCACCCCCACCTCGTCCAGATCGGCGGCCAGCTTGGCGGCACCCAGCCGCGCCTCGGGGTCCTTGTTGGCCATCACCAAGTGCAGGTCGAACGGCGCGATCGACGCAGGCCAGCGCAGGCCCAGCTCGTCGTGGTGCTGCTCGGCGACGACGGCAACCAGCCGCGACACCCCGATGCCGTAGGAGCCCATGGTCAGCCGCACCGGCTTGCCGTCCTCGCCGAGCACGTCGGCGCTGAACGCGTCGGTGTACTTGCGCCCGAGCTGGAAGATGTGGCCGATCTCGATGCCGCGGGCCATGACCAGCGGGCCGGCGCCGTCGGGAGACGGGTCGCCCTCGCGCACCTCGGCGGCCTCGATGGTGCCGTCGGCGGTGAAGTCGCGGCCGGCCACCAGGCCGACGACGTGGCGACCGGGCTCGTCGGCGCCGGTGATCCAGCTGGTGCCGTCGACGATGCGCGGGTCGACGAGGTAACGGACATCGTTGTCCCGCAGGGCTTTCGGGCCGATGTAACCCTTGACCAGGAACGGGTACCTGGCGAAGTCCGCGTCGTCGAGCAAGGCGTACTCGGCCGGTTCCAGCGCCGCGCCCAGCCGCTTGTCGTCGACCTCGCGGTCACCGGGCACACCGATGGCCAGCAGCTCCCAGTCCCCGCCCGGCTGGCGAACCTTCAGCAGGACGTTCTTGAGGGTGTCGGCGGCGGTGATGGTCCGGCCCAGCTCCGCCTCGTTGGCCCAGGCCACCAGTGTGGCGATGGTCGGGGTGTCGCCGGTGTCGTGGACCTGCGGCTGCGGGCTGACGTCGGTGGGCTTTGACTCGGGACGGGCGGTGATGACGGCTTCGACGTTGGCCGCGTAGCCGGATTCGACGCACCGGACGAAGGTGTCCTCACCGATCGGGCTCTCGGCCAGGAACTCTTCGGAGGCACTGCCGCCCATCGCGCCCGACACCGCCGACACGATGACGTAGCGCACGCCCAGCCGCTCGAAGATGCGCTGGTAGGCCTCGCGGTGGGCGTGGTAGGAGGCCTTGAGCCCGGCGTCGTCGAGGTCGAAGGAGTACGAGTCCTTCATGACGAACTCGCGGCCGCGCAGGATGCCGGCGCGCGGGCGCGCCTCGTCGCGGTACTTGTTCTGGATTTGGTACAGCGTCAGCGGGAAGTCCTTGTAGGAGCTGTACTCGCCCTTGACGGTCAGGGTGAACAGCTCCTCGTGGGTGGGGCCCAGCAGGTAGTCGTTGCCGCGGCGGTCCTGCACCCGGAACACGCTGTCGCCGTATTCGGTCCACCGGTTGGTCGTCTCGTAGGGCGCGCGCGGCAGCAGGGCGGGAAACAGGATCTCCTGGCCGCCGATCGCGTTCATCTCCTCACGGACGATGCGTTCGATATTGCGCAGCACTTTCAGGCCAAGCGGTAGCCAGCTGTACAAACCGGGCGCGATGGGCCGGACGTATCCGGCGCGGATCAGCAGTTTGTGGCTGGGCACCTCTGCGTCGGCGGGGTCGTCGCGCAGGGTGCGCAGGAACAGCTCGGACATCCGGGTGATCACAGGCGGCAAGCCTACTTGTCGGCTCAGCGTGTCGGAGGACACGCCGACCCTGCCCGGTCCACACTCCGCCGATGCCGACCCTGCAGAAATACAGACAAGATGCGAGTAGCGGCCTGCGAGATCGCAGGCTGGGCGATATCAAGCGCCTCGGCAAGGGCCAACAATGTCGGCAATCACTTCGGTCGCATCCGCCACACTGGCCTCTGGCAGGGCCGGGACACTGTGTGCCCAACTTTTTAAGACTGCTGTGGCCTGTGTGACCAGCCGGCCGGCGCGGAGCGAAAGAGCTACAGCTCTCCGGCGTCGATCGCTTCCTTGACCTCCTGGGCGTGCGCAACCTGCTCGGGCGTGTAGCCGATGAACAGCGCCGCAATGCCGACGATGACGGCCGCTCCGGCAATCCACAGCAGGCCGTAGGTATAGCCCTTGTCGAGCGCGTGCAACTGAGCTTCGTTCATGAACTTCACCGGACCGGTGATACCGCCCATGTACAGCGTGCGCGAGGTGATGACGGCCTGGATGACGGCCAGCACCAGCGGTCCGCCGAGACTCTGCAGCATCAGCGTCATCGCCGAGACCGGACCGATCTGGTCGAAACCGACGCCCGCGATCGCCGCCAGCGTCAGCGGGACGACCACCATGCCGATGCCGATGCCACCGACAACGATGGGCACCACCAGGTTGGGGAAGTACGAGGCGCCGCGGTGCATGAAGAACGAGCCGTACAGCATCGCCGCCAGCAACAGCCAGCCACCGCCGATCGTCAACACCCGCGGCGAAAACCGTGACACCAGCTGTGAGGAGATGCCCAGGCCGATCCCCATCGCGATGACGAACGGGATGAAGCCGATGCCCGCGCCCAGCGCGCTGTAGCCCAGGATGTCCTGCACGTACAGGCCGATGGACACCGTCAAGCTGAACATGACACCGCCGGCCAGGAAGATCGCCGCGAACGTGACCAACCGGTTGCGGTCGCGGAACAAGTCGAACGGGATGACGGGGTTTTCGGCCGTTCGCTCCACGATGACGAAGGCGATGGCGGCCACCACGGCCACCACGCCCGAGCCGATGGTGATGAACGAGATCCAGCCCTGTTCCGGCCCGATCGAGAAGGCGAAGACGGCAGCGGTGCACGCCAGCGTGGCCAGCATGGCTCCGGCGGCGTCCAGCTTCATCCGCTCGCGGTTGGTTTCCCGCAGCGCGGTGCGAGCCAGGTAGATCATCACCAGCCCGATCGGCACGTTGACCATGAACGCCAGCCGCCACGACACCTCAGTCAGCGCTCCACCGACCACCAGGCCCATCACGGACCCGATTGCGGTCATCGCGGCGAACACCGCGGTCGCGGCATTACGCGCCGGCCCCTTCGGGAATGTCGTAGCCACCAGCGCCAAGCCGGTGGGCGACGCGATCGCCGACCCGATGCCCTGCGACAGCCGCGCGATAACCAAGGTCGCCTCGTCCCAGGCGACCGCACAGAGCACCGAGGAGATGGTGAAAAGGGCGACACCGACGATGAAGGTGCGCTTGCGCCCGATGGTGTCGCCGAGTCGGCCGCCGAGCAGCATCAGCCCGCCGAAGGTCAGCACATAAGCGGTGATCACCCAGCTACGACCGGCGTCGGAAAGGCTGAGCTCGTTCTGAATCTTAGGAAGCGCGACGATGGCAACGGTGCTGTCCATGGTGGCCAGGAGCTGCATCCCGCCGATGGCGATAACCGCGGCGATAAATCGACTTGAGGGTAACCACGTCGGGTAATACCTGCTCATGCGCTGCAAAGGGGTCTCCACTGTTCGCGTGGGACGCTCCTGGGCCGAACGTTCTGAGCGTCCCTCAGTCCAAGTGTGGACTGCCCGCTCTGAGTCGTTGAGAGCCGTCATAGCGGGTTACCTTACAGTAATCTTAAGATTTGTTTAAACCCCGAACGCCGCCACCGGCCCGATGACGACAATCGCGGGAGGTCGAATCCCTTCCGCGCGTACCTTCTCCGGCGTGTCTGCGAGGGTCGCCCGCAACGTCTGCTGAGCCGCCGTCGTGCCGTGCTGCACCACCATCACCGGAGTATCCGCAGGTCGGCCCCCTTTTATCAACGCGGCGGCGAAAAGTTCGATGCGTTCGACCGCCATCAGCAAAACAATGGTGCCGGACATTGCTGCCAAAGCATCCCAATTCACTAACGATTCGGGATGATCGGGCGCCAGATGGCCGCTGACCACCACAAACTCGTGATTCGTGGCCCGATGAGTGACCGGAACGCCGGCGAGAGCGGGCACAGCTATGGCGCTTGTCACACCTGGCACCACGGTCACCGGAATTCCCGCCTCCGTGCACGCCAGCACTTCCTCGTACCCGCGGGCGAACACGAACGGATCGCCCCCTTTGAGGCGAACCACGAACTTGCCGGCTCTGGCCCGGTCGATCAGCACTTCATTGATCGCGTCCTGGGCCATGGCCCGGCCGTACGGGATTTTGGCGGCATCGATCACCTCGACGTGCGGCGGCAACTCGGCCAGCAGTTCGGGCGGAGCGAGCCGGTCGACGACCACCACATCGGCCTGGGCCAGCAGCCGGCGCCCGCGGACGGTGATCAGTTCCGGATCACCCGGGCCGCCGCCGACCAGCGCAACGCCGCCATGAACCACATCGCCGGCGGCGTCCGAGCCCTCTGCCGTGATGACGCCCCGTTGCAGGGCCTCCCGGATCGCCGAGCGGATGGCCGCCGAACGGCGGTGCTCACCGCCGGCCAGCACGCCCACCGACAGTCCCGCGTAGCTGAAGGACGCCGGGGTGACCGCCGTCCCCTCAACGGCGACGTCGGCGCGGACACAGAAGATCTGACGCCGTTCGGCCTCGGCGACGATAGCCGCGTTCACTTGCGGGTCGTCGGTAGCCGCCAGCGCATACCAGGCGCCGTCCAGGTCGCCGTCGCGGTATTCGCGCAGTGACAAGGTGATGCCGTCCATCGCCTCAACCGCGCGGGTGGCGCTGCGGGAGATGACGTGCACGTCAGCGCCGCTGGCGATGAGCAACGGTAACCGGCGCTGAGCGACGCCTCCCCCGCCGACCACGACGACCTTTCGGCCGGTCAGTCGCAGTCCCACCAGATAAGGGCTCTCGGTCACCGGGCAAGTTTAATGTGGCGCTAGACCCGCGGCTTGCCCGCATGCGCGACGAAGCGGGCCACCGCACCGGGGGTCGCCGCCGGGTGAGTATGCAGATACGACGCGTGCACGCCGGCGTGAACGGCGCCGTCCCGCACGCGATCGGCCTGGCCGCCCCGGTAGACCCAGGCCGGCTGGTAGCTGTCGGTGAAGGTGACCGTGGTCCGGTGGAATTCATGTCCCACCACCCGCTGGCCGACCGCGTACAGCGACGAGTCGGCGACGGCCACCGCGTCCCGGTAGCCCAGTGTGAGGTGCTGGGTGAAGTGCGCCGACCCGGCCAGCACCCCGCACATCGGAAATCCGTCCAGCTCGTCGGCCAGGTAGATCAAGCCGGCGCATTCGGCATGCACGGGCGCACCCGCGGCGGCCAGTTCAGCGATCTGGCGCCGGACGACGTCGTTGGCGGACAGTTCGGCGGTGAACTGCTCGGGAAACCCGCCGGGCAGCAAGACGCCGTTGGTTCCCTCGGGCAGGGCTTCGCTGAGCGGGTCGAACTCGACGACCTGCGCGCCGGCGGCCCGTAACAACTCGGCGTGCTCGGCGTAACCGAAGGAGAACGCCTTGCCTGCGGCCAGGGCGACGCGGGCATGTCCGGTGACGGCGCCGACCGCGCTCACCGGGTCCCACGGCGGCTGGTCGACCCGGCCGCCGGCGGCCGCCACCACACCGGCCAGATCGACGTGACGCGCCACCAGGGCCGTCATCGCCGCGATCGCCTGCTGGGCGTGGCGACCGTACTCCACAGCAGTGACCAGCCCCAGATACCTTGTCGGAAGCTCTAATTCGGCGGTTCGCGGAATCGCCCCGAGCACCGGGACCCCGGCTTGTTCACACGCCTGCCGCAGTACCAGCTCATGCCTGGCCGTCCCGACCCGGTTGAGGATGACACCGCAGACCCGGGTGTGGGGGTCAAAGGTGGAAAACCCGTGCAGCAGTGCGGCAATGCTGTGGCTCTGACCGCGGGCGTCGACCACCAGGATCACCGGCGCCCTCAGCAGGCCCGCGACATGCGCGGTGGACCCGGCGGCGGGACCGGTCGCCTCCGGGCCGATGCGGCCGTCGAACAGGCCCATCACCCCTTCGATCACCGCAATGTCGGCGCCGCGGGCGCCGTGGCCGAACAGCGGGCCGATGAGCCCCTCCCCCACCATCACCGGGTCCAGGTTGCGGCCGGGCCGCCCGGCGGCGAGCGCGTGGTAGCCGGGGTCGATGAAGTCCGGGCCGACCTTGAATGGCGCCACCCGGTGGCCGGCTTGCCGTAGTGCGCCGATCAAACCCGTTGCCACCGTGGTCTTTCCGCTGCCCGACGCAGGGGCGGCGATGACGACCGCCGGCGTCACCGGTCTGCCCGCGAGCGTCCGCAAAATGCCACGCAATACCGCGTGTCGGCGTGCAAACGCGGGCACTCGTCGGGCCGAGGGTGGCCCGAACTCACCACTCGATGCCCTTCTGCCCCTTACGGCCGGCATCCATCGGGTGCTTCACCTTGCTCATCTCGGTGACCAGGTCGGCGGCCTCGATGAGGCGCGACGGCGCGTCGCGCCCGGTGATCACCACATGCTGGTGACCGGGCCGGGTCCGCAGCACCTCCACCACCTCGTCGACGTCGACCCAACCCCACTTCAGCGGGTAGGTGAACTCGTCGAGGACATAGAAGTCATGCCGTTGCGCCTGCAGCCGGCTCCGGATCTCCGCCCAGCCGTCGGCGGCCGCCGCGGCGTGGTCGACCTCGCTGCCGGCCTTGCGCGACTTGCGAGTCCAGACCAGCCCGAACCCATCTTGTGCCATTCGACTGCGCCTCCCACGCCGGTGCCGTCGTGCAGTTGGCCGAGCTCTCGAAATGCGGTCTCTTCGCCCACTTTCCACTTCGCGCTCTTGACGAACTGGAAAACCGCGACATTCATCCCGACATTCCAGGCCCGCAACGCCATTCCGAACGCCGCCGTCGACTTGCCTTTGCCGTCGCCGGTGTGCACCGCCAGTACCGGGGTGTTGCGCCGGGCCCGGGTGGTCAGGCCGTCGTCGGGGACGCCGATCGGATTGCCCTGTGGCATGAGCGATTACCTATCCTCCGTCAGGCCACGCTGCGGACGGCCTGGGTCAGGTGGTCGGCGTGCAGCTGTTCCAGCCGGATGGCGGGCGCGCCCAGTTGACGGGCCAACTGCCCGGCCAGACCCAGCCGGACGTACGACGTCTCGCAGTCGACAACGACGGCGGCGGCGCCTTCGGCCACCAACTTGGCCGCCGCAATCCGGCTGCGGCCCAAGGGGTCCGGACCGGCGGTGGCGCGGCCGTCGGTGAGGACCACCACCAGGGGTCGGCGGGCCCGGTCGCGCACCTTCTCCCGGATGACCAGGCTGCGCGCGGCCAGCAGACCCTCGGCGAGTGGAGTTTTGCCGCCCGTGTCGAACCGGGCCAGCCGCCGCCCGGCGATGTGCGCCGACGACGTCGGCGGCAGCAGAATCCTGGCCTCCTGCTGGCGGAACGTGATCACGGCGACCTTGTCGCGTCGCTGGTAGGCGTCGCGCAGCAGCGACATGGTGGCACCGCTGACGGCGGCCATCCGGTCGCGGGCGGCCATCGAGCCGGAGGCGTCGACGACGAAGATCACCAGGTTGCCCTCGCGACCCTCGCGGACGGCCCGGCGCAGGTGGCCGGGCTGCAAGCGCAGCGGCCCGGCCCGGTGGGCGTCTTCGGCGGCGGACAACAGGGTGGCGAACAGATGCAGGCCGTGTGCACCCGGGTCGGTCGGGTCGGCGGCGGCCACCACGCTGCCGGCGGCATTGCGGGCGCGAGATCGTCGTCCGGGCGCGCCTTCGCCGACCCCGGGTACCGTCAACGCCCGGGTGCGAAAGACTTTCGACGGCGGCGCGCTCGGTGTCGGCGGCGACGGCGCTTTGGTCTGATTCGAATCCTGTTGCGGGGCTGGATCATTGGCGGACTCGCCGCCACCGGGTGGATCGGGATCCGGATCGGGTTCGGATTCGGGTTGGCCCTGAGATTCCGCACCGGCCCGGGCCAGTGCCTCGTCCAGTTGGTCACGCTCGATGCCGTGATCGTCGAAGGGGTCGCGGCGGCGACGATGCGGCAACGCCAATTCGGCTGCCACCCGGATGTCCTGCTCCTCAACGGTGAGCGCACCACGCCAGGCCGCGTGGGCGGCAGCGGTGCGCGCCACCACCAGATCGGCTCGCATGCCGTCGACGTCGAAAGCCGCGCACAACGCTGCGATCCGGCGTAACTCGTTGTCGGGCAACACCACATCGTCCACGATGGCGCGGGCCTCGGCGATTCGGCGGGCCAGTTCGGCGTCGGCGTCGGCGTACTTTCGGGCGAACGCGTCCGGGTCGGCTTCGTAGGCCATCCGCTGGCGAATCACCTCCACCCGGACGTCGACGTCGCGTGATGCCCGCACCTCGACCGTCAGGCCGAACCGGTCCAGCAGCTGCGGACGCAGTTCGCCCTCTTCGGGATTCATGGTTCCGACCAACACGAACCGGGCCTCGTGGGTGTGGGAGATGCCGTCTCGTTCGATGTGCACCCGGCCCATCGCGGCGGCGTCGAGCAGGATGTCGACCAGATGGTCGTGCAGCAGGTTCACCTCGTCGACGTAGAGGACGCCACCGTGCGCGCGGGCCAGCAGGCCCGGGGAGAAGGCGTGCTCGCCGTCACGCAACACCCGCTGCAGATCCAGCGAGCCGACCACCCGATCTTCGGTGGCCCCCAACGGCATCTCCACCAGGCCGGCTCCGCCGGAGTCCGTCGCGGCCGACAGCAACGCGGCCAGCCCACGCACGGCCGTCGACTTGGCGGTGCCTTTTTCGCCCCGGATGAGCGCCCCGCCGATCTCTGGACGTACGGCGCACAGCAACAGCGCCAGCCGCAACTGGTCGTGCCCGACGATCGCGCTGAACGGATAGGGCTTCACCGGGTGCCCGCCGCGGGAGAACCGGGCCGCAACATCGGCACATGCGGAATGCCGTCGTCGAGGAAGTCATCGCCGTCGCGGACGAACCCGTGCCGGGCATACATCTCAGCCAGGTATTTCTGTGCGTCGATGCGACACGGGTAGTCGCCCACCTCGGCCAGCGCGGCGCGCAGCAACCGGGTGGCATGGCCCTGCCCGCGGGCATTGCGCTTGGTGCACACCCGGCCGATTCGGAACGCCTTCTCACCACCCGGGTGCTCTTCCATCAACCGCAATGTGCAGATCACCTCTCCGTCAGACGATTCCAGCCAGAAGTGCCGGGTCTCGGTGAGCAGGTCGCGCCCGTCCAACTCCGGGTAGGGGCAGGCCTGTTCCACCACGAACACCTCGACGCGGAGCTTCAGGAGTTCGTAAAGAGTCCGCGCGTCAAGGTCTTTGGACCAGGAACGGCGTAGCGCTTCAGTCATTGGCCGGCTCCTCAGTCATCGCTTCGCTCTGCATCGTCGCCGGCGCGAGTTATCATGCGCCTTCAGTTGCAATGTCTTGTCGGTCCACGACCTCAGCTCGTCGTACAGGGCGGGTTCACGCGACAAGTCAGCTCCCAGTGAGGGCACGATTTCTTTGAGGGTAGGTAACCACGACTGATACCTGTTGGCGAAACAGCGCTTCAGCACATCCACCATCGCCGGGACCGCGGTCGAGGCGCCGGGCGAACCGCCGAGCAGACCGGCGATGCTGCCGTCGGCGGCGCCCACGATGGTGGTGCCGAACTCCAGCGCCCCGCCCTTGCCCCTGGCCCGGCGGATCACCTGCACCCGCTGCCCGGCCACCGTCAGCTCCCAATCCGAATCCACTGCGCTGGGCGCGAATTCACGCAGCGCAGCGACCCGGTCTGGTTCGGTGAGCCGCAGCTGGCTGATCAGATATCGCAGCAGTGTCAACTCCCGGACGCCCACGCCCAGCATGGACGGCAGGTTGTTCGGCCGGATCGATCGGGGCAGATCGCTGAAGTGCCCGTGTTTCAAGAACTTCGGCGACCAGCCGGCGTACGGCCCGAACACCAGCCAGGGCCGGCCGTTGACGAGCCGCAGATCCAGGTGCAATGCACCCAGTGGCGGGGCTCCCGGCGACGGAGTGCCGTACACCTTGGCTCGGTGCGCGGCGGCGAGCCGCGGGTCGGCGGTGCGCAGGAAACGGCCGCCGATCGGGAACCCGGCGAAGCCGCGGATCTCGTCGATACCGGCCTTCTGCAACAACGGCAGCACGTCGCCGCCGGCGCCGACGAAAACGAATTTCGCATTCAGCTTTCGTTTTTCACCGGTGCGCCTATTGCCCACGGTCAGCGTCCAACCACCGTCGGATCGGCGCGACAGAACGCGCACCTCATGACCGAACAACGCGGTCGCGCCGGTGGTTACGCAGTATCCGATCAGTTGCCGCGACAGCGCACCGAAGTCGACGTCGGTGCCGTCCGCCGCCCAGTTCAGGGCAACCGGTTCGGTGAAGTCACGATTGGCGGCCATCAACGGAAGCCGGCGCGCGAATTCGTCCGGGTCCACTATCAGCTCGGTCCCGGCGAACAACGGGTTGCGGGCCAGCGCGTCGCGGCGCCGCCGCAGATAGTCCACGCCGGCGGCGCCCTGCACGAAACTCACGTGCGGGACGGGGTTGAGGAAGCCTCGTACGTCGGTCAGGATGCCGTTTTCGACCGCATAGGCCCAGAACTGCCGGGTGATCTGAAACTGCTCGTTGACCTGCACCGCTTTGGCGATGTCGATGGAGCCGTCGGGGCGCTGCGGGGTGTAGTTCATTTCGCACAGCCCCGCATGCCCGGTGCCGGCATTGTTCCACGGGCTGCTGCTCTCGGCGCCGACGCCGTCCAGTCGTTCAACCACGGTGATCGACCAATCGGGCTCGAGCAGCCGCAGCAGCGCACCGAGGGTGGCGCTCATGATTCCGGCACCCACCAGCACGACGTCGGTTCTGGCTAGCTCTGCCACGCCGATCGCTGGTCCTTCCTTCGCAGTGCGCCGATGCCAGGTTATCGCCGACGCGGGCAGCCTCCCAATCCACCGCATCGGCCAAGGCCACAACCCGTAAGCTGGCCCCGTGACTGGCTGGGTGCCCGACGTCCTGCCCGGCTACTGGCAGCGCACCATCCCGCTCGGAACCGACCCGGACGGCGAGGGCGACATCGTCGCCACGCTTGTTCGCCGCGGGCCGCACACCGCGGCCGACCATGCGGTGCTGGCAGTGCACGGCTATACCGACTACTTCTTCCACACCGCGCTGGCCGACCACTTCGCCGGCCGCGGCTTCACCTTCTACGCCCTGGACCTGCGCAAGTGCGGCCGCTCCCACCAAGCGGACCAGACGCCGCATTTCACCACCAACCTGGCCCACTACGACGACGAACTCGACCATGCGCTGGCGCTCATTCGCGAGCAGTCCGACGTCAAGGTGGTGATATACGGGCATTCGGCGGGCGGGCTGATCGTGTCGTTGTGGCTGGACCGCCTGCGCCGGCGCGATGCGATCGCGCAGGCCGGCGTCACCGGCCTGGTGCTCAACAGCCCCTTCCTCGATCTGCACGGCCCGGCGATCCTGCGGCTGGGGGTCACCTCGGCGACCATCGCCGCGCTGTCGCGGATGCGCAGCAAGGGCGTCGCACGCGGCCAGCGGCACCGGCGGCTACGGATCCAGCCTGCACCGTGACTACCACGGCGAGTTCGAGTACAACCTGCAGTGGAAACCGTTGGGTGGCTTCCCGGTAACGTTCGGCTGGCTGCACGCGGTACGCCGCGGCCAGGCCCGGCTACATCGCGGGCTCGACGTCGGGGTGCCGAACCTGATCCTGCGATCGGACCACACCGTGGCCGAGACCGCGGGACCGGCGGCCCTGCAGCGCGGCGACGCGGTGCTCGACGTCAGCCAGATCGCGCGGTGGGCCGGCTGTATCGGCAACCGCACCAGCATCATTCCCGTGCCGGATGCCAAACACGATGTGTTTCTGTCGCTTTCCGAGCCGCGCCAGCTAGCCTATCGCCATCTGGACCGCTGGCTGGACGAACATCTCAGCAGGCTCAACGACACCGACACCCCGGTCCCGCCGGGGAACCAGTCGGGGAAAGGGTGACGCATCGATGGAGACCTACGACCTCGCGATCATTGGAACCGGTTCGGGCAACAGCGTTCTCGACGAGCGCTATGCGGCCAAGCGGGTCGCGATCTGCGAGCAGGGCACCTTCGGCGGGACCTGCCTGAACGTCGGGTGCATCCCGACCAAGATGTTCGTCTACGCCGCCGAGGTGGCCAAGACGATCCGGGGTGCGTCCCGGTACGGCGTGGATGCGCACATCGACGGGGTGCGCTGGGAGGACATCGTTTCGCGGGTTTTCGGCCGCATCGATCCGATCGGGCCGAGCGGCGAAGACTATCGGCGCGCGGCGCCCAACATCGATGTGTACCGCACGCACACGCGTTTCGGACCGGTCGAGGCCGACGGGCGCTATCTGCTGCGTACCGACGATGGCGAACGAGTTCACCGCCGACCAGGTGGTGATCGCCGCGGGCTCGCGGCCGACGGTTCCGCCGGCCATCGCCGCCTCGGGCGTCACGTACCACACCAGCGACACCATCATGCGGCTCCCGGCGTTGCCCGAGCATCTGGTGATCGTCGGAAGTGGTTTCGTGGCAGCCGAATTCGCGCACGTCTTCTCCGCTTTAGGCACGCGGGTGACACTGGTGATCCGGGGCAACTGCATGCTGCGCCACTGCGACGACACCATCTGCGAACGGTTCACCCGCATCGTGGCCGGCAAGTGGGAACTGCGCACCCACCGCAATGTCGTCGACGCGCAGAACCGGGGTTCCGGCGTGTCGTTGCGAGCTCGACGACGGGAGCACCCTGGATGCCGACGCGCTGCTGGTGGCGACCGGGCGGATATCCAATGCCGATCTGCTGGACGCGGAGCAGGCCGGGATCGCCGTCGAGTGCGGTCGCGTCGTCGTCGACCAATACCAACGGACTTCCGCGCGTGGCGTTTTCGCTCTCGGCGACGTGTCGTCGCCCTATCAGCTCAAGCATGTCGCCAACCACGAGGCGCGCGTCGTGCAGCGCAACCTGTTGCGCGACTGGGATGACACCGCGTCGATGGCCGTCACCGATCACCGGTTCGTCCCGTCGGCGGTGTTCACCGATCCCCAGCTGGCCAGCGTCGGTTTGACCGAAAACCAGGCAGTGGCACAGGGATTCGACATCTCGGTCAAGATCCAGGACTACGGCGACGTCGCCTACGGGTGGGCGATGGAGGACACCACCGGAATCGTCAAGCTGATCGCCGAGCGCAGCACCGGCCGTCTGCTGGGTGCGCACTTGATGGGCTATCAGGCCTCGTCGCTGATCCAGCCGCTGATCCAGGCGATGAGCTTCGGACTCACCGCCCAGGAGATGGCCCGCGGCCAGTACTGGATCCATCCCGCGCTGGCCGAGGTGGTGGAGAACGCGCTGCTTGGCCTGAGCTGACTCAGTGCGGCACCATTCCCTGGCACGCGGGACAGAGGCCGTGCAGCGTCAGGCCGGCCCGCTCGGACAGCGCAAACGAACTGCCCGCCATCGCATGTTCGAGCGCCGAGCTGAGCTGCCGGGCGGGCACTTCGATGATCGCCCCGCACTGAGTGCACACGGCGTGGTGATGCGGGGCGGTGGCCATGCCGTAGGTGGTGACTCCGCCGTCGAGGGTCAACGCGTGCAGGACACCCTGATCGACCAACGTGGTCACCGTGCGATAGATGGTCGCGAGGTCGGGTGGGTGGACGCCGGCCGCCAGGCACGCCGGCAACCGGTGCTGAATCTCTGCGACCGACAAGTGCCCGTTGACCGGTTCGAGTACCGCCAGCACCTGGATCCGCGAAGCCATCCGCCGCAACCCTCGCGCGCGGAGCAGGTCGCCGATCCGTTCGGTGGCCGCCGGGTCCAGGCCCGCCGGTTCAGTCGTCACCCGTTCAGTGTCGCGCCGTCAGCCCGGGATTACCAGCGCGGAAGCCACCGGCGCGTCCCAGCTCCTGCAAGTCACTTGCAACCAGCTCCAACGCGAACCTACAGTTGAGCGGGTCCCTGCAGGCGGGAAGGATCCGGATGGCCAGCGATCAGCTCGACCGGCAGTCGCCCCGGTCCCGGGTGCGCAACGCCTTGTTGCCGGCGGAGTGGGGGCGGCTGGGGCTCATGCTGGCGGTGATCACCGCGCTGCATCTGATCGGTTGGCTGACCTTGATCCTGGTGGTGGAGCCGGCACATCTCAGTCTGGGCCACAAGGCATTCGGCGTGGGCATCGGGCTCACTGCCTACACGCTGGGCCTGCGGCACGCGTTCGACGCCGACCATATCGCCGCCATCGACAACACCACGCGCAAGCTGATGGGCGAGGGCCAGCGGCCCCTTGCCGTCGGCTTCTTCTTCTCCCTGGGTCACTCCACCGTGGTGTTCACGTTGGCGCTGCTGCTGTCAGTCGGGCTGCGCGCCGTCGTCGGACCCCTCGAGGACGACTCTTCGCGGCTGCACTTCTACACCGGCCTGATCGGCACCAGCGTCTCGGGCGGGTTCCTCTACCTGATCGCCCTGCTCAACATTTTTGTGCTGATCGGGATCGTGCGGGTGTTCCGACAGTTACGTCAGGGCCGGTACAAACGAGGCGGAACTCGAGCAGCAGCTGGACAATCGCGGTCTGATCAACCGATTCCTCGGACGCCTCACCAAGTCGATCACCAAGTCGTGGCACATGTACCCGCTCGGCCTGCTGTTCGGCTTGGGATTCGACACCGCCACCGAGATCGCGCTGCTGGTGCTGGCCGGCGCCAGCGCGGCGTCCGGGCTGCCCTGGTACGCCATTCTGTGTCTGCCGGTGCTGTTCACCGCCGGCATGTGCCTGCTGGACACGATCGACGGCTCGTTCATGAACTTCGCCTACGGTTGGGCGTTCTCCAACCCGGTGCGCAAGATCTACTACAACATCACCGTCACCGGGTTGTCGGTGGCGGTGGCGCTGCTGATCGGCACCGTGGAACTGCTCGGGCTGTTCGCCGACCATCTCGGCTGGCGGGGCGGCCTGTGGGACTGGATCGCCAGCCTGGACCTCAACACGGTGGGCTTCATCGTCGTCGGGATGTTCGTCCTCACCTGGGCCGTCGCGCTGCTGGTGTGGCGCTTGGGCCGGATCGAGGAGAAGTGGGCGCCCGCGACGGAGCGCGTGAGCTGACTGTTCGGCTCCGAGCGCCCGACGGCAAACCAGCTTGTGCACAGAGATCTCGAGTCGTAGTAGAACTGGTGCTTATGGGGGCGCAGATGGTGACCGGCGGTGCATGAGCTCTCGCTGTGCCAGGCGATCGCCGAAGTGGTCAAATCCCACGCCGCGGGTCGTCACGTCGAACTGGTGCGGGTGCGGATCGGCACACTTCGGCAGGTCGTGCCCGAGTCGCTGTCCTTCTGCTGGACATTGGTGCGGGACTCCGAGGGCATGCCCGACGCGGAGCTGGAACTCGAATGCGTCATCGCGGAAGTGCGCTGCCGGGTATGCGGCAGTCAGTCGCAGATCACTTCGGCATGGTCGATCTGGTGTCCAAAATGCGAAAGCCCCGACGTCGAAGTCCTGTGCGGCAACGAATTCCTCGTGGCATCGCTGGACGTGTCGTGAAAATGATTCAGCTTGACGACATTTCGTTCCGGGGCGTTCTTGCGAACAATCCGCAGAACGGAAATAACGATGCCGACAATAATGATTCTACGAATCACCGCAGTACGGCTCTGGCAACACCTCACCAACTCCAATGCCGTTGTGCACAAGTCTTTTTCGCGTTGAACAGTGCGCTTTGCACTGCGTGTTCGGCTGCGTTCTGACGACCAACCGTTGACATTGCCCGACAGCGCGAGTAGACCCAGAAATAGCGCCGCGCAAGTGAACCGACGGTCGACTCCAGCGGCGTAGGGGCCTCAGCCCGGCCCCGGAAAGCTGCAGTATGCCCACGGAAGCAGCAGTCAAAGCAGAACAAACGCTGATTCACGTTTTGTGGATCAACGCCGGGCTCAGTTGTGATGGCGATTCGGTGGCGCTGACTGCCGCCACCCAGCCCAGCGTCGAGGAAATCGCCCTGGGGGCGCTTCCCGGCCTTCCGCAGGTCGCCGTGCACTGGCCGTTGATCGATTTCGAATGCGGGCCCAACGGGGGCGCGGACGACTTCCTCGAATGGTTCTTCAAGGCCGATCGAGGCGAGCTGGAACCTTTTGTGCTGGTCGTCGAGGGATCCATCCCGAACGAGCAGCTCAAGACCGAAGGCTACTGGTGCGGGTTCGGCAACGACCCGGCCACGGGTCAGCCCATGACCACCAGCGAATGGCTGGACCGGTTGGCGCCCAAGGCCACCGCGATCGTCGCCGTCGGGACCTGCGCCACGTATGGCGGTATCCACGCCATGGCCGGCAATCCGACCGGGGCGATGGGTGTGCCCGACTACCTCGGCTGGGACTGGAAGAGCAAGGCGGGGATACCGATCGTCTGCGTGCCCGGTTGCCCGATCCATCCGGACAATCTGTCGGAGACGCTGACCTACCTGCTGTACATGGCGACCGGCCAGGCGCCGATGATCCCGCTCGACGATGCTCTGCGTCCCAAGTGGTTGTTCGGCCAAACGGTGCACGAGGGGTGTGACCGGGCCGGCTACTACGAGCAGGGCGACTTCGCCACCGAATACGGCTCCCCGAAATGCATTGTCAAACTTGGCTGTTGGGGCCCCGTGGTGAAGTGCAACGTGCCGAAGCGGGGCTGGATCAACGGCATCGGGGGTTGCCCGAACGTCGGCGGCATCTGCATCGGGTGCACGATGCCCGGCTTCCCGGACAAGTTCATGCCCTTCATGGACGAGCCGCCGGGCGGCAAACTTTCCAGCACTGCGTCGGGTCTGTACGGGACCGTGATCCGAAGCTTGCGCCATATCACCGCAAAGACCCTCGACAAGGAACCGCGGTGGCGTCACAAGGGCGCCGAACTGGTCACCGGAGCCCGCAGGACCTGGTGAGCGCCCGGGCCGGTTGCCGCCGGCCTCATCCTCCACACAGCCCGTAGGGCGGAGAGCAGTCTGCTATGACAACCATCATTCCCGAACCGTCAACTTCCAAGCGGGAACCCGGTCAGCTCGTCGAGATGGCTTGGGACCCGATCACCCGGATCGTCGGTAGCCTCGGCATCTACACCAAGATCGACTTCGAGAACCGGGAAGTGGTCGAGTGCCACAGCACCTCGTCGATCTTCCGCGGCTACTCGATCTTCATGAAGGGCAAGGACCCTCGCGACGCCCACTTCATCACCAGCCGCATCTGCGGCATCTGCGGCGACAACCACGCGACCTGCTCCTGCTACGCGCAGAACATGGCCTACGGCGTCAAGCCGCCGCACATCGGCGAATGGATCGTCAACCTGGGCGAGGCCGCGGAATACATGTTCGACCACAACATCTTCCAGGAGAACCTGGTGGGGGTGGATTTCTGCGAGAAGATGGTCGCCGAGACCAACCCGGGTGTGCTCGCCAAGGCGGAGAAGACCGCCGCGCCACACGCCGACGCGCACGGGTATAAGACCATCGCCGACATCATGCGGTCGCTCAACCCGTTCAGCGGCGAGTTCTACCGGGAGGCATTGCAGGTAAGCCGTTGGACCCGAGAGATGTTCTGCCTCATGGAAGGTCGTCACGTCCATCCCTCCACGCTGTACCCGGGCGGGGTCGGCACGGTGGCCACCATCCAGCTGATGACCGACTACATGACCCGGCTGATGCGCTACGTCGAGTTCATGAAGAAGGTCGTGCCCATGCACGACGACCTGTTCGACTTCTTCTACGACGCGCTGCCGGGTTACGAGAAGGTCGGTCTGCGCCGCACCCTGCTCGGCTGCTGGGGCTCGTTCCAGGATCCCGAGGTGTGCAACTTCGAGTACAAGGACATGGAGCGCTGGGGTAACGCGATGTTCGTCACCCCGGGCGTGGTGGTCGACGGCAAGCTGGTCACCCACTCGCTGGTGGACATCAACCTCGGCATCCGAATTCTCTTGGGCAGTTCGTATTACGACGACTGGACCGACCAGGAGATGTTCGTCAAGACCGATCCGCTGGGCAACGCCGTGGACCGGCGTCATCCGTGGAACCAGCACACCAACCCGCATCCGCAGAAGCGGGAGCTGGAAGGTGGCAAGTACAGCTGGGTGATGTCGCCGCGCTGGTTCGACGGCAAAGACCACCTGGCGCTCGACACCGGCGGCGGCCCGTTGGCCCGGCTGTGGTCGACCGCGCTGGCCGGCCTCGTCGACATCGGCTACGTCAAGGCGACGGGTAACAGCGTCAAGATCAACCTGCCCAAGACCGCGCTGAAAGGGCCGGTGGAGTTCGAGTGGAAGGTGCCCAAGTTCGGCAGCAACACCATCGAACGCGACCGCGCCCGTACCTACTTCCAGGCCTATGCGGCGGCGTGCGCGCTGCACTTCGCCGAAAAGGCGCTGGCGGAAATTCGCGCCGGCCGCACCAAGACGTGGGAGAAGTTCGAGGTGCCCGACGAGGGCATCGGCTGCGGTTTCACCGAGGCGGTACGTGGCGTGCTCAGCCACCACCTGGTGATCCGCGACGGCAAGATCGCCAACTACCACCCGTATCCGCCCACCCCGTGGAACGCCAACCCGCGCGACAGCTACGGCACGCCGGGCCCCTACGAGGACGCGGTGCAGGGCCAGCCGATCTTCGAGGAGAACGACCGGGAGAACTTCAAGGGCATCGACATCATGCGCACGGTGCGCAGTTTCGATCCTTGCCTACCCTGCGGCGTGCACATGTACCTGGGGAAAGGCAAGACGCTGGAGAGATTGCACACGCCCACCCAGTCACCCGCCGGGGAGTGAGGAGATGGTGGATCGCCCAGACACCCCCGAGGCCATCTCCGATCCAAACGCAGAGTGGCGCGGCGCGGGCGATCGGATCCAGACGCTACTGGATTCCTGCGCGGCCGGAGGGACGGCCGCGTACGACCGCGCGCAGCAGCTGGTCCGCGAGGTGGTCGGGCTGTACGGGTCCGGACTGGAGCGGATCATCGAGCTGGCGGGCAACAATTTAGCCGAGCGGCTGGCCACCGACGACCTGGTGGCCAGCCTGCTCCTTGTGCACGGCCTGCATCCGCACGACGTGCGGCGCCGGGTCTGTGACGCGCTGGACCAGGTACGCCCCTACCTGGGATCGCACGGCGGTGACGTCGACCTGCTGGACATCGTTCCCGGCGAAGAACCCGGAGAATGCACGGTGCGGCTGGCCTTTCAGGGCAGCTGCAAGAGTTGCCCCTCCTCGGCGGTGACCTTGGAGCTCGCGGTGCAGGACGCCGTGCGCTGCGCCGCGCCGGAGGTGTCCTCCATCGAGGTGGTGACGGCTACCCGCGCCGACGTCATCCCGGCGGAATCACTGCTGGCGCCACTGCGTTCGAACGCAGCCACGGCATGGCACCCGGCGCCGGAACTCGCCGAACTGGTAGCCGGCGAGGTCGCCGGCTTCCTGATCGCCGGCACCCCGGTGCTGGCGTGCTGCGTCGGTGATCAAAGTCTGGCCTACCGGGACCGCTGCCCGGTCTGCGACGATACGCTGGCCGGCGCAGTGCTGAACGGCAGCGCGCTCCAATGTCCGCGCTGCGGAACGTCTTTCGATGTCGTGCAGGCCGGGACGGGTCCCGACGAACTGCACCTCGAGCCACTGCCGCTATTGGCCCGCGACGGGGTGCTGTCGGTGGCGCTACCGCGCGAGATGCTGGGGGCTTCGGCATGAGCAGTCCCTACGACGTGTTGACCCGCATCGCAGCCGGCGACAGCCCGAGCCGGCCGGGGAACGCTGCGAGATGTGCGCCGAGTCGATAGCCGACCAGCACCAGCACGTGGTGAATGTGGCTGGCCGACAACTGATGTGCGTCTGCCGCGGCTGCTACCTGTTGTTCACCGACGAGCACGCCGAACTGCGCTACCGCGCGATACCCGACCGGTACCTGGTGTTCACCGACTTCGCGCTCGACCGCCGCGCCTGGGAAGCGATGCAGATTCCCGTCGGGATGGCGTTCTTCTTCACCAACTCCGCGCTGGGTCGCACCGTGGCCTTTTATCCCGGCCCGGCCGGGGCGTGCGAGTCCGAGCTGGACCTGGACATGTGGGATGCCATCCGGTCCGCGGATCGCCGGGTTGAGATGCTCACCGACGATGTCGAGGCACTGCTGGTACGGGTGCCCGAAGATCATGAATCGGCCCAGCCCCAGACATTTCTCGTCCCGATCGACGCCTGCTACGAATTCGTCGGAGGACTGCGCATGTTGTGGCGGGGTTTCGACGGCGGCCAGCAGGCGCGGGAATTCATCGACGCATTCTTCGCACAGGTCGCCGCCCGGGCCCGCGAGACACCACCATGACCGACCAGACCATGACCGACCAGCTGGACGTGTCCTTCGCCGTGCTGGACGTGGCGCCCGAACCCTATGCCGTCACACCGACGCTGACCGCGCGCATCGGCGTCGTCGCCTGGCCCTTCAACGCTGGAGGACCCGTTGGTGCATGCGATCGCGCTGCGCTGCCAGGTCCGTATCGAACCACTGCGCCGCTCCTACAACGACGACGAGGCCGCCGGGCTCACCGACCTGTTCGGCACCCGGGATCGTTGGGCAACCACCCAACGCACCTTCCTGTGGCAACACTGCGGCGCGATGGTGCCGGGATTCGCCGGCAACACGACGGTGGCGCTGCCACTGGACTGCACCTACGACTTCGAGGTCACCGCGGCCAAATACCTGCACGCCCTCGACCACGGGGCGTTGCCGTTGCAATTCCTGTTCAGCGGAACGATTTTCGTCAAGTCAGCGCGCGGGTTCTGCGTGCAGCAGGTGTCGTGGGACTGCGAGGACCGCTACGACATGCCGGTCAGCGTCTGGCGCGACCTGATCGCCCTGCACTATCCGAACACCGGATGGGTGCGCCTGCGGCACGAGACCGTCTCGGCGCTGGCCGGGTTCAAATCGGAGCGCGGACTGCTCGACCTCGATCATGCGGTGACCGCGCTGTTGGCCGACTCGACGCAGCGGCAGGCCGCACCATGACTTTCGGGAGGACGTCCAGCTGGGACCGGGCCCGCGCCGTCGCCGACGCGGTGCTTTACGAGGGATATCTGCTCTACCCCTACCGCGGGACATCGAGCAAGAACCAATCCCGTTGGCAGTTCGGTGTACTGGGGCCACCCGGGGCCGCTGCGGCCGGACTCGGCGAAGACGACGCGCTGGCGGCGCAGTTCCTGGTCCACTCCGCCGATGCGATCACCCTGGTGGTGCGCTTCCTGCAACTGCAGCGCCGGCAGGCGCAACGCGAGGTCACCGGCGGCTTCGAACCGGTCGACAGCCTGAGCACCCCGGGCGGGTCCTGGCTGACCTGGGACGAAGCGGTGGAATGCGAAACGTCCTTCGGTCCCTTGGTCCTCAATGAGGCGCCGTGGACCCTGCCGATACGAGCGGCGGCCGCAACCGAGGTCGAGCCGCTAGGCGGTGGTCGCCTGGTTCGCGAGCGGCACGAGGTGGGCGGCGATCTGACGGTTTCCGCCGAGCCCGACGGCGACCTGCTGCGGGTCTCCGTGCGCCTGTCCAACACCGGCGCACCCGCGGCGGACCGCAACGACGCCCTGGCCCGCTCCATGATCGGCAGCCATGTGATCGCCGAAGTCGTTGGCGGTGAATTCATTTCGTTGCTGGAGCCGCCGGCCACCGCGGTAGGTGCGGCATCGCGGTGCAATCACCATCGGTGTTTCCCCGTGCTGGCCGGATCACCCGGTGCACACGACATGCTGCTGATCTCGCCGATCATCCTCTACGACCACCCCGAGGTGGCCGAACAGAGCAGCACCGCGCTGTACGACTGCACCGAGATCGACGAAATCCTCACCTTGCGCGTGATGACGATGACCGACGAGGAGAAGGCGCAAGCCCGGGCAACTGATCCGCGAGCGGCACAGATCATCGATCACTGTGACGCCATGTCAGCCGACGACATGGGGCGGCTGCACGGCGTGCTGCGAGACCCGCACCGCGCCGCCGGGCTCGTGCCCGAGATCCCCGAGGGTGTCGACTGGTGGGACCCCTTGGCCGACAATGCGGTTCGTCCGGAGACCGATGCGGTCCTGGTACACGGGGTACGGGTCGCCCGCGGCAGCCGTGTGGTACTGCGACCGCGACGCAACGCCGACGCACAGGACATCTTCGTGGCCGGCAAAACCGCGCGTGTCACGTCGATACACGAAGACGTCGAGGGCAACAGACACGTGGCAGTGGTAGTGGAAGACGACCCGGCCGCCGAACTGCACGACTGGTATGGCCGCTACCTCTACTTCTCCCCCGACGAAATCGAGCCGCTCACCAACACACTCACCGAAAGGAACCCGTCATGGATGTCTTAGGTTGGATTTTCGTTGCTCTGATCGCGTTGGTCGTCGCGGCCGCGGTAGGCATGGGCGTGGCCTCTCTGCCGGACGCCAAGCGGTACCTGCGATTGCGACGAATGTAAGGCGGGTCGGCCTATGACAGCGCGCATCCTGGTAGCCGGAATCGGGAACATCTTTCTCGGCGACGACGGCTTCGGGTCCGAGGTGGCACGTCACACCGAGATCCCCCGCGACGATGTGCGCGTCGTCGACTACGGCATCGGCGGCATGCATCTGGCATACGACCTGCTCGAGGAGTGGGAAGCACTCGTCCTGGTCGACGCGATACCCAACCGGGGCAGCCCGGGAACTCTGCACGTCTTTCAAGCCGACCACGATAGCCCTTCGCGTGCAACAGGTTTGGATGCGCACAGCATGGATCCGGAGACGGTGTTCGCCAGCTTGCGGGCGTTGGGCGGCACCCCGCCCTACACCGTGATCGTCGGTTGCGAGGCCGGCAGCGTCGAGGAAGGCATGGGGCTGACCGCTCCCGTCGCCCGGGCGGTGCCACGCGCAGCGCAGGCGGTGCAGGAAATAGTTGCCGCACTGCGGACTTCGGCACCCGTGCAGGAGGAGTGCTGAACCATGTGTCTGGGTATACCTGGTCAGGTGATCAGAATGCTGGAAGGCTACGAAGGCCAACTCGCTCTGGTCGACGTCACCGGCGAGGCACGCAAGGTCAACATCGGGATGCTGCCGGAGGAGACCTTCGAGCCCGGCGACTGGGTGATCATCCACATGGGCTTCGCCGTGGAGAAGACCGACCGCGCCGGCGCCGAGCAGGCGATGGCCGGTCTCGAACTGATGGGCCGGGGCCGCACGGAGTCCGTGGGCTGGGGAGGCGATTGAGGTGACGGCCGCCCCGCTGACACCGTCCGAGGATGTTCGACGGCGCATCACGGTGACAGGGGTGGTCCAGGGAGTCGGCTTCCGCCCGTTCGTCCATCGCATTGCCAGTGAACTGGGCCTGACCGGGTTCGTCGGAAACAATTCGGGCGCAGTGTTTCTCGAGGTGCAGGGCGATCGTGCCCGGGTGCGGGAGTTCGCACGAAAATTGCGGACGCAGGCCCCTCCGCTGGCCCGAATCAGCTCGATCTCGGTGGCCGACGTCGGATCGCGCAGCGCCACCCCACGCGAGTTCCGGATCGTCACCAGCCAGCAGGTGAGCGGCGTCGCAACACCGATTCCACCCGATGTCGCGGTGTGCGACGACTGCGTCGCCGAATTGTTCGACCCGCAAAACCGGCGCTACCGGCACCCGTTCGTCACCTGCACCAACTGCGGGCCACGGTTCACCATCATCCGCTCGCTGCCCTATGACCGTCCGGCCACCACCATGTCGGCCTTCGCCATGTGCGCGCGGTGCGCCGCCGAGTACCACGACCCCACCGATCGACGGTTCCACGCCCAGCCCATCGCCTGTCCGGACTGCGGGCCGTCGCTGTGGTTTCGCTCACCTGCCGGGCAGATCGACGGCTCCGAAGCGGCATTGGCGGCCGCGCAGCAGGCACTGACATCGGGAGCGGTCGTCGCGATCAAGGGCATCGGCGGCTACCACTTGGCCTGCGTCGTTGACGACGATGCGGTGGTCCGCGGGCTGCGGGCGCGAAAGGCACGGGGCGCCAAGCCTTTCGCAATGTTGGTGCGCGATGTCGAGGTGGCGCGGCGGTTCGCCTGGATCGACGGCAGGGAAGCCGCCGTGCTATCCAGTCCCGCCCGGCCGATCGTGTTGCTGCGCCGACGCCCGGACGCTCCGGTCGCTGACGCGGTGGCGCCGGCCAGCCCGCTGATCGGGTTGATGCTGCCGTACTCCCCCATCCATCACCTGCTGCTGGCCGGACCGCTCCACTCGCTCGTGTTGACCAGCGCCAATCGCTCCGATGAACCCATCTGTTTCACCGACGACGATGCCGCGCAGCGGCTTTGGCGGCCCTGCTCTCCGTTATGCGATGCCGTCCTCGATCACGACCGGCCCATCCACGTGCCCTGTGACGACTCGGTAGTGCGAGTCATCGACGGCAGGGAGTTACCGATCCGGCGGTCGCGCGGCTACGCGCCGCTTCCCGTCGAGCTCGGGGTCGACGGACCGCCGGTGCTGGCCGTGGGCGGAGAATTGAAGAACACTTTCTGTCTCACCGACGGCTCGCGCGCGTACCTGTCGGGGCATATCGGGGATATGGCCGGCTGGGAGACTTTGCGCGCGTTCGAGCGCGCGGTGGGCCAGCTCAGTGAGATACGTGGTCAGCCGGCACGCCTGGCCGCCGATCTGCATCCCGCCTACCACACCCGCAGTTGGGCCGAGCGGCACCAACAGGGTCGGCCCTTGGATCTGGCCCAGCACCACCACGCTCACGTGGTGTCGCTGCTGGCCGAGCACGGGCGGCTCGGCGAGCCGATCGTCGGGGTGGCCTTCGACGGCACCGGCTACGGAGACGACCAAACCATCTGGGGCGGAGAGATTCTCACTCTCGGCGAGGACAGCCACCGGTTCCGGCGGACCGGGCACCTTCGCCCGGTACTGCTACCGGGCGGCGACGCGGCCGTGCGCAATCCATGGCGGATGGCGCTGTCCCAGCTGCGGCAGGCCGGCGTCGACTGGAGCCCGGATCTGCCGCCGGTCATCGCGGCGACGCCGGACGAATTGCGTTTTACCCGTTCGCAGCTGGACAGCGGGACCGCCTGTGTGCCGTGCTCGAGCATGGGCCGGCTGTTCGATGCGGTCGCCTCGCTACTTGGGGTGCGACACCGGATCGACTACGAAGGCCAAGCCGCCATCGAGCTCGAGGCGCTCGCCGAAACCGCGACGGCCTTAACGCCCGAAATACGCCTGCACCTCGCGGTGGGGCCCGACGGGGTGATCGACCCGGCTCCCATGGTGCAAGCGATGACGTCGGCATGGCGAGGCGGGGCACGACCGGCGTTGCTGGCCGCGGCATTTCATCGAGCAGTGGCTGTCGCCGTCGCCGACGTGGTCACCATGGTGGCCGGACCGGTGCGGCTGGTCGGCCTCACCGGCGGGGTGTTCCAGAACGTGTTATTGCTACGCGAATGTCGTAAACGGCTGTGGTCCACAGGATTTGAGGTGCTCACTCATCACATCGTCCCGCCGAACGACGGCGGCCTGGCGCTGGGTCAGGCCGCCATCTCCGTACTGAGCGCTCGGGAGGAGGCCAGAAGATGACGAACACGACCGCGATCGATCGAGGGCTGAGCACCGACCTGGCCGCTGATATCGCCGCAGCCGCCTTCACCTTGGCCAAGCGGTTCGCCGCCGGCGCCACCATGTGGTCCATCGCTCCCGCGTGGGAACCACACGCCCAGCACATCGCGGTGGAATTCGTGCATCCGGTGATCATGGGTAAGCGGGCGCTGCCGGCGGTCGCGTTGACCGGACCCGATCTGGTGGATCTGGTGCGGGTATCGGTGCAGCCAGGCGACATTGTGGTCGCGGTTTCGGGCGCCGACCAATCCGACGTGCGCTCGATCATGCGCCGCTGCCCGGCCTGGGGTGCCACCACGATCTGGATCGGCAGCGGCGCCCGGCCCGAACCGGGTGTCGCCGATCATGTGCTGTGGCTGGACGATCCCGATCCCCGGGTGCCCGCGACGGGCGGCTTCGTGCTGTTCTATCACCTGTTGTGGGAGCTGACGCACGTCTGTTTCGAACACTCCGGGCTGCTCAAACCGGCCATCTCCGAAGAGGTTTGCGTCACCTGCAGCGACGAAGGCCGACTCGGAGAAGTGATCACCGCAGCGGCCGACGGCGTTGCCACCGTGCGCACCGCGCGCGGCGCCGAAAAAGTGGAGACGACGCTGATCGGCCCGGTCGCCGCCGCCGACCTGGTGCTGATTCACGCGGGAACGGCGATCTCCCGCGTCGGGGCGGAGGCCTGATGACCCAACAGGAGCCCACCAACTTCCTCTATCCCTTCATCGACGCGCAGGAAGAGAACGCCGACTCGCTGCTGGCCGACCTGACCGCTTCGGCGCAGGCCAAAGCCGCCGAGAGCCTGGCGCTACGACACGCCACGCTGGAAGCCAATGCCGAAATGCTGGAGGCCGCCGCGACCGAGATGGCACGCAGATTCGCCGCGGGCGGCAGGACGTTCACCTTCGGCAACGGAGGCAGCTGCACCGATGCCACCACCTTGGCCGGGCTGTTCGCCCGGCCTCCCGTCGGAAACCCGTTGCCTGCCTGGTCTTTGACCACCGACCAGGCGATCCTCACCGCACTGGGCAACGACGTCGGATTCGAGCTGGTGTTCGCCCGCCAGCTGATCGCCCGCGCGAAGTCCGGCGACATCGCCGTCGCGATGTCCACCAGCGGCAATTCCCCCAATCTCCTTGCCGCGCTCGCCGAGGCCCGGCAACGCGGCCTCTACACCGTCGGTTTCGCCGGCTATGACGGCGGCGCATTCGCACACAACCCGAATGTGGACGCCTGCTTCACCGTTCGCTCACAAAGTGTGCACCGGATTCAGGAAGCCCAAGCGCTACTGGGATATCGGCTCTGGCTGGCAGTGCAGGACGAAGTGCGATCAGAGTCTGGGGGCGGCATGAGCCGCGCCGGCGACGAAGCAGAGCGAGCGATGAAAAGGAGCGACGCAGTGAACACGGCGGCTGGCGAATACCTCTCGTCGGGACCACGATTCGCCGAAGGTCAGGTGATCGAACGCATCGAATCGTTCCGCAGGCGGCGTCCCCGCTTACTCGACGACCACATCACCCTGGCGCACGGAGCCGGCGGCAAAGCCTCAGCGGCGCTGGTGGACGCCGTATTCCTGGAGTCATTTCGCAACCCGCTGCTCGAGTCGCTCGGCGACGGCGCGGTGCTCACCTTGCCCGGTGGCGATCGGATCGCGATGTCCACCGATTCATTCGTGGTGCAGCCCAGACGTTTTCCGGGCGGCTCGATCGGCGCCCTGGCCGTACACGGCACCTGCAACGATCTCGCGATGGCCGGCGCGGTACCGGCCTGGATCGCGGCGGCCTTCGTGCTTGAAGAAGGCTTCCCGATAGCCGAACTGAAGGAGATCGTCGCCGACATGGCGGCCGCGGCCACCGACGCCGGTGTGCAGATCGTCACCGGCGACACCAAGGTGGTGCCCAACGGCGCGGCCGACGGCCTGTTCATCACCACGACCGGCACCGGCGTCATACCCGCGGGCCGCAGCCTGACGGCGACGGCGGTAGGCGCCGGCGACAGACTGCTGCTGTCGGGGTCGATGGGCGATCACGGCATGGCGGTCCTGCTGGCCCGCGGCGATCTGGCCATCGAGGCCGACATCGTCTCGGACACAGCATCACTGAGCCCACTCGTCGAACTGCTGATGGCGGCGGCGCCGTCGACCCGGTGGCTGCGCGACGCGACTCGGGGCGGGGTGGGCACCGTCTGCAATGAACTGGCGCAGGCCTGTGGGCTCGGCGTGTTACTCGAAGAGGAGCGCCTGCCGGTGCGGCCGATGGTCAACGGGGCGTGCGAACTGCTCGGTATCGACCCGCTGTACGTCGCCAACGAAGGTAAGTTCATCGCCGTCGTCGCGGCCGAGGAAGCCGAGGCGGGGCTGGCGGCACTGCGTTCGCACCCGCTGGGTGCCGATGCCGCCGACGTCGGCGAGATCGTGACCGAACCCGCGGAAACTGTGGTGCTGCGCACCGGATTCGGTGGCTCCCGGATCGTCGACATGCTGGTCGGCGACCCGTTGCCCCGAATCTGCTGAAACCAGAGAGGAGACTGCCGATGTGCCTGGGCATTCCGGGGCGGATCGTCGAGATCATCGACCCGGCAAATTATTTGGCCAAAGTCGACGTCAGCGGCGTGCAACGCACCATCAGCGTGCGACTGCTGGAAGACGACCCGCCCCAGCCTGACGACTGGGTGCTGGTCCACGTCGGCTTCGCGATGGCCAAGATCGACGAGACCGAAGCGCTGCTGACCTTGGCGGCCATCAAGAGACTCGGCGAGGCCTACACCACCGAGTTGGAAGCCTTCGACTCGTCCGCGATCGTTTAGGGGGCACAACGGAAATGGGTACAACATGAAATTCGTCGACGAATTCCGCGATCCGGCGGCGGCCCGCGCGTTGCTGACGGCGATCGATCACCTCGCCGGAGCCGGCCCCGAGCACTTCAAATTCATGGAGGTGTGCGGTGGACACACGCACACCATCTACCGGCACGGCATCGAACACCTGTTGCCGGACAACGTCGAACTGGTGCACGGCCCGGGCTGCCCGGTCTGCGTGATTCCGATGGGCCGCATCGACGACGCGATGTGGCTGGCCGGCCAACCCGACGTGATCTTCACCTGCTTCGGCGACATGATGCGGGTGCCCGGCTCGGCAGGCAGTCTGCTCGACGCCAAGGCGCGCGGTGCCGACGTGCGGTTCGTCTACTCACCCTTGGACGCACTGAAGATCGCGCTCGACAACCCGGACCGCCAGGTGGTGTTCTTCGCCATCGGGTTCGAAACCACCGCTCCGTCGACCGCGGTCACGCTGGTGCGCGCCCGCGAGCTGGAGCTGCCCAATTTCAGTGTGTTCTGCAACCACGTCACCATCGTGCCGCCGATCAAAGCGATCCTGGAATCACCGGACCTGCGACTGTCCGGGTTCATCGGCCCGGGGCACGTGTCGACGGTCGTGGGCAACCGGCCTTACCGGTTTGTCCCGGACGTCTACCGAAAGCCGTTGGTGGTGGCGGGCTTCGAGCCGCTGGACATCCTGGCGTCGGTCGCGATGCTGCTTCGCCAGATCCGCGAGGGTCGGTGCGAGGTGGAAAACCAGTACAAGCGCGTGGTACCGGAGAACGGCAACCCCGCCGCACTGACGTTGATGGGCAGAGTGTTCGCGTTGCGCCCGCATTTCGAATGGCGCGGACTCGGCTTCATCTCGCAGAGCGCGCTGCGCCTGCACGACGATTTCGCGGAGTTCGATGCCGAACAACGCTTCTCGATGCCCGGTGTGCGGGTCGCCGACCCGAAGGCGTGCCAGTGCGGTGAAGTACTCAAGGGCGTCCTCAAGCCCTGGGAATGCAAGGTTTTCGGCACCGCATGCACGCCGGAGACACCGATCGGCACCTGCATGGTGTCGCCCGAGGGGGCGTGCGCCGCGTACTACAACTTCGGGCGCATGCACCGTGACGCTGCCAAGCTGGTGGGATCGTCCGGGCGGGCATAAGACGTGACCGACGTGGCCGGCGCCGAGATGTTCGCCCGCTACGCGTATGCCCCCAACGCACTCGGCTATTGCGGTCCGCCGCTGGGCGCCACCCTGCGCGACGGCGCGGTGGACGACGTGCTCCAGGCGGCGCGCAGATTTTCCGGGGCGTGGCCTTATCTGCGGGTGTTGTCGCGCCTGACTGGCATTGCCGATCCGCTGGACTACCGGGTCGTCGAATCGTACTGGCTCGGCGGTGGTGTCGGCGCCGATGTGCCAGGCATTCAGTTCTTCGACGAGCTGCTGGCCATCATCGGTCCCCAGGCCGGCCGTTACTGGTCGCATCTGACGCCCGATCTGGCGGACGAGGCGGCCGGCAATCACTGCTTTCACGTCTTCGGGGTGTATCCCTGGACCCGGTTTCTGGGCCGGGGCATGGATCAGCATCCGCTGCACGTGCTGGACAGCTGCCGGATCACCTGGGGCACCGTCATCTCCCGCGCCGGTGACGCGATCGAGGTGTTGTGCCGGCGCCTGGTGTGGGATGGCCGGACGCTCGGGTTGTCCGAACCCACGGCCCGGACGCTCGACATGTGGGCCGACGGGTACTGCGCGGTGACCGACGTGGCCGTCGGCGACGAGATCGCGGTGCACTGGAATCGGCTGTGCGGCCGGCTGCAGCCGGACCAGGTGCGCGCGCTGGCCGACAGCACGCACCGGCAGTTGCGGGTCACCAACGACCGTCTGGATCGGTGAATCCGTGCCACACTGGCCCTCGTGCCCGGTTCCATCTGCGACGTGCTGCCCAGCGCGGCCGCGCTGCTCGGGGTACCCGGCGCGGTGGACACGCTGGGCCTGACGGAGTCGCTCGGGGACGTCGACCGTGTCGTGGTCGTGCTCGTCGACGGGTTGGGCTGGCATCTGTTGCCGGATCTCGTTGACGACGCCCCGCTGCTGGCCTCCGTGCTGACCGGCGGCACGGGACGGTTGCGCCAACTGCTGTGCACCTTCCCGTCCACCACCCCGACGAGCCTGGTGTCCTTCGGCACCGGCGCCCAGCCCGGACAACACGGCATCCTCGGCTTCACCCTCAACATCCCGGGTACCGACCGCGTGCTCAACCACATCCGGTGGCGTGACGAACCGCCGGCCGACCAATGGCAGCCTCTCCCAACGTGGTTCGACCGGCTGGCGCGCGCCGGCGTCGGTGCCCGCGCCCTGTTGCCGGAGTGGTTCATCGGTAGTGGACTGACCGAAGCGGCCTACCATGGCGCACTTTTCGTCCCCACGCATGCCGACGACGACTACGCACAGCGGATGATCGACGAACTGCGCGCGACGCCCGGCCTGGTCTACGGCTACACCGCCGACCTGGACACCATGGCGCACGTATTCGGCGTCGGGTCGCCGCAATGGCACGAAGCCGCGGCCCGTATCGATGGGCTATTGACCAGGCTGGCCGAGTCGCTGCCCGCCAACGCGGCGCTACTGGTGACCGCCGACCACGGCGGCCTGAACGTCGCGCCGGACGCGCGCATCGACATGGACGCCGAACCGCGGCTGGCCGCCGGGGTACGGGTGGTCGCCGGCGAACCGCGAGTGCGCTACCTGCACACCGAGCCCGGCGCCACCGCCGATGTGGTGGCCACCTGGACCGAACGCCTCGCCGGTCGCGCGGACGTCTACACGCGCGACGAGGCCGTCGCCGCTGGATTGTTCGGGCCGGTGAGCCCCCAGCACCTGCCCCGGATCGGCGACGTCGTGGTCGTCTGCACCGGCGGGTCGGCGGTGCTGGCGACCGAGCCACGAACCGCCGGAATCGGCGCGGCTGGTCGGCTTTCACGGTGCGGCGACCGCGGCGGAGATGGCCATCCCGCTGATCGAATTGCTCTAGTCGAATTCAAATCTCTTTTGCATGGTTGACCTATCACCGTCGCGATAGGTTGAGCACTGTGGGTCACCGGGTCGCGGGCGCTGATCGATGCCCAGCGGCTGTCGCCGGCGGTTGGGTGTTGCCGTCAGTGCGGGAGATGTAGCCATGGACTACGGGCTGATACCCCCGGAAATCCATTCCGCGCGAATGTATTCGGGTCCCGGCGCGCAGTCGTTCCTGGACGCCGCCGCGGCCTGGAGCAGCGTCGCCGACGGGCTGGACGAAGCTGCCGATGGATTCCGCTGGATGACTGCGAAGCTGAATGGCGGATCGCAGGGCACCGCGGCGATCGCGATGACCCAGGCCGCGAAGCCCTACCTGGGATGGCTCACCGCCGCAGCGGCGAAAAGTAAGCAGGACGCAGCTTCGGCGAAAAACCCCGTTACGGGTTCAGACCGACTGTCGTGATGCATCCGCCGGCCGCGGGCTGAACGCTACAGCGGGGTCACGTAGGCGGAACTGATCCCGCCGTCCACCAAGAACGTCGACGCGGTAATGAACGACGCGTCGTCACTGGCCAAAAAAGCGACGGCCGCGGCTATTTCGTCGGGATCGGCGAAGCGGCCCAGCGGCACGTGCACCAGCCGGCGGGCGGCCCGTTCCGGATCCTTGGCGAAAAGTTCCTGCAGCAGCGGTGTATTCACCGGCCCTGGGCACAGCGCGTTGACGCGAATCCCTTGGCGGGCGAATTGCACGCCGAGTTCCCGCGACATGGCCAGCACGCCGCCTTTGGATGCGGTGTAGGAGATCTGCGAAGTCGCCGAGCCCAGCACTGCGACAAAGGACGCCGTGTTGATGATCGAGCCCTTGCCGGCAGGCACCATGTGCCGCAATGCCGCCCGGCAACACAGGTACACCGATTTGAGGTTGACGTCCTGGACGTGTTGCCACGCCGGCAGTTCGGTGCTCTCGATCAGGTCGTCTTCCGGCGGCGAGATGCCGGCGTTGTTGAACGCGATGTCGATCGATCCGCAGGTGTGCGCAGCGCCGTCGAACAGCTTGTTCACCGACCCCTCGTCGGAAACATCCACTGCCACATACAGACCGGAGAGTTCTTCGGCCGCGGCACCACCGGACTCGGCGTCGATGTCGCCGATGACGATGGTCGCGCCCTCGGCGTGCATGCGGCGCGCCGCGGCCAGGCCGATGCCGCTGCCGCCGCCGGTGATGACTGCCACCCGGCCCGCCAGCCGTCGACTCAGGTCGATCACTGCTCCTCCTTGATGGCGATGAACACGTTCTTGGTCTCGGTGAAATGCAGCGGGGCGTCCGGCCCGAGTTCGCGGCCCAGACCGGATTGCTTGAACCCGCCGAACGGAGTGTTGTACCGCACCGACGAATGCGAGTTCACGGACAGGTTGCCCGATTCGACGGCGCGCGACACGCGCAGGGCGCGGGACAGGTCGTCAGTCCAGATCGAACCGGACAGACCGTATTCGGTGTCATTGGCCAGCGTGATGGCGTCGTGTTCGTCGTCGAATGGCAGCACGGTGACCACCGGCCCGAAAATCTCGTCCGTGACACTGCGATCGGTGCGTCCCGGGGTGAGAACCGTTGGTGGGAACCAGAACCCAGGACCCGTCGGTGCCGTGCCGCGAAAGGCGACGGGGGCATCCGCGGGCACATACGAGGACACCTTGTCCCAGTGCGCGCGCGACACCAGCGGACCCATCTCGGTATCGTCCGCCGCGGGGTCTCCGACCACCACCGCGCGCACTGCCGGTTCCAGCAGTTCCATGAACCGCTCGTAGACGCTGCGCTGCACCAGGATTCGGCTGCGCGCGCAGCAGTCCTGACCGGCGTTGTCGAACACCCCGCCCGGCGCTGTCGCGGCGGCGCGCTCGAGATCGCAGTCGGCGAACACGATGTTGGCGCTCTTGCCGCCCAGTTCCAAGGTCACCCGCTTGACGTGCGCCGCCGCCCCGGCCATCACCTTCTTGCCCACCGCGGTGGATCCGGTGAACACGACCTTGCGGACCCCCGGGTGCGTGACGAAGCGCTCCCCCACCACCGAACCCCGGCCCGGCAGCACCTGTAGCAGGTCGGCGTCCAGGCCGGCCTCGACGGCGAGCTCACCGAGGCGCATGGTGGTCAGCGGTGTCCACTCGGCCGGCTTGACCAGCACCGCGTTACCCGCGGCCAGCGCCGGCGCGATCCCCCAGGTCGCGATCACCATCGGGAAGTTCCAGGGCGTGATCACCCCGACCACGCCCATCGGCTCGTTGAAGGTGACGTCGATACCGCCGGCGACGGGAATCTGCTTGCCGGACAAGCGTTCCGGGCTGGCGGCGTAGTACTGCAGCACATCGCGGACGTTGCCGGCCTCCCACTGCGCCGAGCCGATCGGGTGCCCGGAGTTGGCCACCTCCAGTGCGGCCAGTTCGTCGAGGTGCGCGTCGACGGCGGCCGCGAAGGCGCGCAATCCGGCGGCGCGTTCGGCCGGCGCCAGCCGCGCCCAGCGTCGTTGGGCTGCGGTCGCTCGTGCCACGGCGTCGTCGACGGCAGTGACGTCGGCGTGCTCGACCGAGCGCAGCACCTCTTCGGTGGCGGGGTTGACCAGCTGGGTGGAAGTCATGTCGCCACGAAGGACCGCGCGGCGTCAACCAATGCGGTGAACAGGCGCAGATCGTCCAGCGATTTCTCCGGATGCCATTGCACCGCAAGGGCAAACGCGTCCCCCGGCAGCTCCACCGCCTCGACCACCCCGTCGACGTCCCACGCGCCGACCACCAGGGCATCCCCGACCGTGTCAATGGCCTGATGGTGGTAGCACGGCACGTCGGCGGTCTCGCCGATCAACGCCGCCACCTTCGTTCCGGGCACGGTGCGCACCGGCAGTCTGCTGAACACGCCGTTGCCGGCGCGATGACCGGAGTGGCCGATCACCTCGGGCAGGTGCTGGTGCAGGGTGCCGCCGAACGCGACGTTGAGCAGTTGCGCGCCGCGACAGATGCCCAGCACCGGCAGCCGCCGGTCCAGCGCGGCACGCAACAACGCGAACTCCCATGTGTCGCGGTTGACGCGGGGCTCGTCGGTGGTCGGGTGTGGTTGCTGACCGTAGGCCGCGGGATCCAGGTCGTAGCCCCCGGTGATCACCAGTGCGTCCAGGCTGTCCAGCACCCGGTGCACCGTGTCCGTGTCCACGGGCTGCGGTGGCAGCAGCACCGGGATGCCACCGGCCAGCGTCACGCCTTCGAAGTAGTCGGCGGGCAGATAGGCCGCGGGGATATCCCAGATCCCGGTCCGAACCTGCTCGAGATACATCGACAAGCCCACAACCGGGCGGCTTAGTCGCGCGTTGCCACCCTCGGACCTACAGGCGTTCAAAACCACGAATCCTCTCCCAATCGGTGACCGCCGCGTTGAACGCCTTCAGTTCGACGCGCGCGTTGTTCAGGTAATGCGCGACCACGTCGTCGCCAAAGGCCTCCCGCGCCAGCGCCGAATCCCTGAACAGCGCGGCAGCCTCGGCCAGCGTGGTGGGTAGCCGCTCGACGTCCTGCGCTTCGTACGCGTTGCCGGGGTAGGGGTCGCCGAGTTCGAGGCCCTGATCGATACCGTACAACCCACCCGCGATCAGCGCGGCCACGGCGAGGTACTGGTTGACGTCGCCGCCGGGCACCCGGCATTCCACCCGGATGCTGCGTCCGTGCCCGACCACCCGCAGCGCGCAGGTGCGGTTGTCCAGCCCCCAGGCGACCGCCGTCGGGGCGAAGCTGCCTTCGGCAAAACGTTTGTAAGAGTTGATATTCGGCGCGAAGAACAAGGTGAGTTCACGCACCGTGGCCAGCAGGCCGGCGACGAAGCTGCGAAACGTCGCCGACATCCCGCCGCTGCCGTCGGCGAACGTCGCGCTGCCGTCGTTGCCGCGCAGCGACAGGTGCACGTGACAGCTATTACCTTCGCGCTCATCGTATTTGGCCATGAACGTCAGGCTCTTGCCGTGCTGGTCGGCGATCTCCTTGGCGCCGTTCTTGTAGATGGCATGGTTGTCGCAGGTGACCAGCGCCTCGTCGTAGCGGAAGCCGATTTCCTGCTGGCCGTTGTTGCATTCGCCCTTGATGGCCTCGACCCGCAGACCCGCGCCCTGCATGCCCAACCGGATATCGCGCAGCAGCGGCTCCATGCGCGAGGAGGCCATGATCGCGTAGTCGATGTTGTAGTCGCTGGCCGGTGTCAGGTCGCGGTAGCCGTCGGCCCACGCCTGACGGTAGGACTGGTCGAACACGATGAACTCCAGCTCGGTGGCGACGTCGGCGAGCAGTCCGCGCTGCGCCAGCCGGTCGAGTTGACGGCGCAGGACCGCGCGCGGCGAGACGGCCACCGGGCCGTCGTCAGCCCAGGACAGATCCGCGATCACCAGCGCGGTGCCGGGCAGCCACGGCACCAGCCGCAACGTGGACAGGTCCGGCGTCATCACCATGTCGCCGTAGCCGGTTTCCCAACTCGACATGGCGTAGCCGGGCACCGTGTTGAGGTCGACGTCGACGGCCACCAGATAGCTGCAGCACTCCGCGCCGTGCGCGGCCACCTCGTCGACGAAGAACTGGCCGGCCACCCGTTTGCCGACCAGCCGGCCCTGCATGTCGGTGAACGCGACGATCACGGTGTCGATGTCACCGGTACCCACCAGTTGTACGAGTTCCGTCAACGGCAAGCGCGACGAGTCTTGTTGAGGCACTTGATTAAACCTCCGGCTGGACCGAGCGCCTACCAGGCGCTGGTGCGCAACACGATCTCGGTAGCCAACTGGGCTGTCGACTCTTGTGCATTGCGGCGCCCGGCCAGGTCCACGATGCGGTAATCGGAATAAACCAGCCGCTGACTGTCGCGCGCTGCGTTTCGCGCGGCAGGCGAACTCACCAGCATGGTGGTACCGATCTCTACCGCTGGGCAGTGATCGTCGCGAACCACCCCGTCGACATCGGCTACCGCTGGATGTCCGCGGTCGATCGCGACCAGACCAGCGAACCGGCCCAATCTCGTGGCCGCCAGTTCCCAGGCGAGTTCTGCCCCGTCGCGATCACCCACCACCACGGCCCAGCTGATCCCCAGAGCGTCGAGGATGCCGATCACCGATTTCGCGGTCAACCGTGGGTCCGCGCCGATGACGACGGTTCGAAGCGACGCCGTGTGCAGACGTTCGCAAATCGCGTCGTAGGCCGCCACCGCGCGTTGCTCGGCGCCGAGTATCACGACGACGACGCCCTTTTCCGGACCGGCAATACCCACGTCGACAGAGAATCCGTCGAGCGTGGTCATCATCCTGGACACTCAGCCAAAATACGCTTAATGGGCCTGGTTTACACGCCGGCGTTGTCATTACCGGACGCGCCGGAGCCGAAGTTGTGGTTGCCGGTACCACAAGCCCCTCCGACGTTGCCGGTGCCAGCATTACCGGCAGACTTGAATTCATGCAGCGCCGACTCGTGATTGCTGCCTTACCGGCTCAGCGTGCTGGCGAGATGCGGCCGCCGCGGCGGCGGACCGGCGATCAGATCCATCACCGCGTCCATGTCGAGGTGCGCGGCCAGCAGATCGGCAATCAGGTCGAGTTGCGCGTCCCGGCGGGCGGCGACGTTCACCTCGTCGGCGACGACAAACCCGGCCCGGCCGGCGGCGCCGGCAACGTCGGTCAAGAATGTCCGCCGGAATTCGTCGTTGTCGAGCAAGCCGTGCCAGTGGGTGCCGTAAACCGCTCCGCGTCGAATTCCCGCTGTCTCGCCGCCCGCGTCGAACCACGGCGTCTCCGCACAGCGAGTCAGTTGGCCATGATGAATCTCGTAGCCGTGCAACGGCTCTCGCCAGCGCCGCAGCGTCTTGGCCGCAGCGAATCTGATGTCTGCATCCAGCAATCCCAGGCCGTCCACTGCCCCGGCCCGGGACTCCACCGTGTCGTCGATGCTGCGGCAGAGCATCTGGAAGCCGCCGCAGATACCCAACAGCGGTTTACCCGCCCGGGCGTGCTCGACGATTCCCGCGGCCAGACCGCAGTCCCGCAGCCAGGACAGGTCGGCAACGGTGGCCTTGCTGCCCGGCAGCACTATCAGGTCGGCGTCGGCCACGTCGACCGGATCGGTGACCCAGCGCACCAGGACGCCGGGTTCACATGCCAGCGCCTCGACATCGGTGGAATTCGAAATGCGGGGCAGGCGAACGGCGGCCACGCGCAACCACTGCTCGCCACGAGGCGGCTCCGGGGTGCCGACCACCCGGTGCGCCACCACCGAAAGGGAATCCTCGGCGTCGAGCCACAGCTGCTCGGCGTAGGGCAGCACACCGTAGGTGGGGCGCCCGGTCAACTCTGCCAACTGCACCAGCCCGGGTTCCAGTAGCGCGCGGTCACCGCGAAACTTGTTGACGATAAAGCCCGCGATCAGTGCCTGGTCCTCACGGTCGAGCACCGCAACGGTCCCGAACAGGTGCGCCAGCAGGCCGCCGCGGTCGATGTCGCCGACCAGGACAACCGGCAGATCGGCAGCCCTGGCCAATCCCATATTGGCGATATCGGTTGCCCGCAAGTTTATTTCGGCGGGAGATCCGGCACCCTCACATATCACGGCGTCGAACTCGTCACGCAGGCTGGATAAATCGTCGAGTACGACGCCGGCTACCCGGGACCGGTGGGTGAAATAGCTTGCCGCGGTGACGTGATCGGCGGCGCGGCCCCGGATGACCAACTGCGAGGTCCCGTCGCTGCCCGGTTTGAGCAGGATGGGGTTGAACCGGACACTGGGGTCAAGACCCGCCGCGTGCGCCTGGATCGCCTGGGCGCGACCGATCTCGCCACCATCAACGGTGACGACGGAATTGTTGGACATGTTCTGCGCCTTGAACGGCGCGACCCGAACTCCGCTGCGCGCCAACAGGCGGCACAATCCGGCGACCACCATGGATTTCCCGGCGTCGGAGCTGGTGCCGGCAACCAGCAGCGCCCCACTCACCTTCGCACGGCGAACCTTTGTGTGGCGAGAAGGCTCACGGTAGCGTGAGGATTTCGGCGCCGGTGTCAGTGACCAGCAAGGTGTGCTCGAACTGCGCGGTCCACTTGCGGTCCCTGGTGACCACGGTCCAGCCGTCGTCCCAGATCTCGTAATCCAGAGCGCCGAGGTTGATCATCGGCTCGATGGTGAATGTCATCCCCGGCTGGATCACCGTCTCGACGGCGGGCTGGTCGTAGTGCAAGACCACCAACCCATTGTGGAACGTGGTGCCGATTCCATGACCGGTGAAATCGCGAACCACGTTGTAACCGAACCGATTTGCGTACGATTCGATGACGCGGCCGACTACCGACAACTGCCGTCCCGGTTTGACGGCCTTGATTGCGCGCATGGTCGCCTCGTGTGTCCGCTCGACGAGCAGCCGGTGCTCCTCGGAGACGTCGCCGGCCAGGAACGTGGCGTTGGTGTCGCCGTGCACCCCGTCGAAGTAGGCGGTGACGTCGATGTTGACGATGTCGCCGTCCTCGATCACCGTCGAGTCGGGGATGCCGTGGCAGATCACCTCATTGAGCGACGTGCAGCACGACTTGGGGAAATTCTTGTAGCCCAGCGTCGACGGGTAGGCACCGTTGTCGACCATGTAGTCGTGCGCGATGCGGTCGAGTTGGTCGGTCGTGACGCCCGGCGCGACGGCCTTGCCCGCCTCTTGGAGCGCGCGGGCCGCGATCTGGCCGGCCACCCGCATCTTCTCGATGACCTCGGGTTCTTGCACCCAGGGCTCGGTGCCCTCCTTGGCGGTGGACTTACCGACGTATTCCGGGCGCGCGATCCACTTGGGCACCGGCAGCGTCGGGGAGAGCACGCCGGGGGACAGCGCAGTTCGAGCAGGCATGGCAGCCAGCTTAACGATGCTCCCGCGATGGTGCTGCCGACCGCCCGATCGGTGCCACACCCGTCCGTCCCGTGCGCCGACCCTGAAGATTTGCAGCCCGTTACTCGAGGAGACTAGCGTCGCTGCAGACTTTCAGGCTCGATGAATCGGCCAGCGTCAGGACCAGGGACGGCGCAGCAAAGTCCGCCGCGGCCCGCGGACGACCACCGAGCCGAACACCACCTGGCCGGTCAGCACGACATGCGGGTTTCCTTCAGCCGGTGGGTCTTTGCGGCGATCCGATGCGCTGCCGACATAGGCCTCGACGTCGTCGATCGAGGCACTGGCGCCTTCGGGCAGCCAGAGGTTCAGGGAGCCGAACTTCATGTCGATTTCGATGACCACGACGGGACCGGCGAAGCGGGCCTTGGTCAGGTCCAGGTCGATCGAGCCCAGCCGACGCACCAACGAAAGCCGGGTCGGCACCGTCCATTCGCCGTGGCGCTTCAATGAGCCGGCCCATCCCCGCAGTTCGACCCGGTCGGTCGCGGAGGTGACGATCGCTCCCGGCCCGGGTAGGTCACCGACCAGTCCGTCCAGCTCAATGCGGGTGCGCGCGAAGGACACCTGCCGCGAGCGCTGCTCGAACTCGTCGATGTCGATCAGTCCGAGAGCCAAGGCGTTCTGCAGGCGCCGCATGGTGCCGTTGCGGTCGGCGTCCGACACCCGCATGGCCACCATGTCCCCGCCGCTCTCGGTCATGGCGGTCCCTGGATGCTCACCTTCGCAACTTACCGCTGTTGCAGGTCCCAAAGAGTATTAGGCCAGGTAGCCCGGCGGCAGCGAGTCGAACATCACTTTGGTCATCCGGACGGCGTATTCCGAGCTGCCACCCCCGACGATCAGGGCCGCGAACGCCAGGTCGCCGCGGTATCCGGCAAACCAGGAATGCGAACCACCCGGGAATTCGGCTTCACCGGTCTTGCCGTAGATCTCTCCGCAGCCCGCGATCTCCTTGGCGGTGCCGTTGGTGACGACCAGTCGCATCATCGGCCGCAGCGCATCGACCATCTTCGGGCTGATCGGTGTGTTGTCACCGGCGACCGTGGTCGGCCGGCCCGCGATCAACTGCGGCACCGGGGTTTTACCGGCGGCCACCGTGGCCGCCACCAAGGCCATGCCGAACGGGCTGGCCAGCACCCGGCCCTGGCCGAATCCGTCCTCGGTGCGTTCGGTCAGGTCGACCGTCGGGGGCACCGAACCGGTGACCGTGGTGATGCCCTCGACCTGGTAGTCCAGCCCGATGCCGTAGCGGGTGGCGGCCTGCGTCAGACCCCGCGGCGGCAGCTGGGAGCTCAGCTGGGCGAACGTGGTGTTGCACGAACTGGCGAACGCGCGCGACATCGGCACCACGCCGAGATCGAAACCGCCGTAGTTCGGGATGGTGCGATGGCCGATGTCGATATGGCCCGGGCAGCCCACCATCGTGTTGGGGGTTGCCATGTCGCGATCGACAGCGGCGCCGGCCGTGACCATCTTGAAGGTCGACCCGGGCGGATACAACCCGGTGGTAGCCAGCAGGCCCTCGGCGTTTGCTCCGGCGTTCTGCGCGACCGCCAGGATTTCCCCGGTCGACGGCTTGATCACGACCAGCATCGCTTTGCCACCGCGGGTGTCCACCGCATGCTGAGCGGCGTCCTGCACAGCCCGGTCCAGCGTGATCGACACCGACGGCGCAGGCGAGCCCTCGACCTCATGCAACACCGCAACGTCCACGCCGTTCTGGTTGGTGCTGACGACCCGCCATCCGGCCTGGCCGTCGAGCTGGTCGACGACAGCCTTCTTGACCTCGGCCATGACCGCCGGCGCGAAGTGGGGATCTGTCGGCAGCAGCTCGGCGTGCGGCGTGATCACGACCCCGGGCAACTGGCCGATCGCCGGAAACACCCGGTTGCTGTCATCAGGCAGCAGCGTGGCCAGGTCGATCGGCTGCGTGGCCGAGCTGGCCATTTCGGCCAGCAGCTGGGGATCGTTGAGCGTGTCGTTGAACGGATGCAGCGCGTCGACGACGGCGTGGGCGGTCCCGATCAGACCGGGCCCGGCCTGGGCGGCATCCAGCGAATAGTTGTAGATGTAGCCGGGCGCCAGCACATCGGAGCCGCCGAGCTCGTTCACCGAGGCGCGCCGCGGCTGGTCAGCCCGCAGCGCGAACGTCTGGTGCTCCCCCAGCTTCGGGTGCAGCCCGGTCGTCACCCAACGAACCTGCCAGTGACCCTCGTCGCGGGCCATCTTCAGCTGGCCGTCGTAGCTCCAGGTCCGATTTTTGGGCAGGTGCCAGGTGAAGCGATACACGACGGTGCCGGTGTCCTCGGCGTACTTCGAGCTCAGCACCTGCGCGTCCAGATGAGTGGCCTGCAGGCCCGCCCAGGCGGCGTTGAGCGCTTCGCGCGCTTCGTTGGGGTTGTCGCTGAGCTGGGCGGCCGTCGCGGTGTCACCGACGGACAGTGCCGCAAAGAACTTCTCCGCGGCCGGACCTGGGCCTTCGGGCTTGGGCGTGCACCCGGGCAACACGATCAGCACCACCAGAAGGCCCGCGACAGATGTTGCCAGTGTTGTTCGTGAGAAAATTGTGACCATCGGTACTGATGTTAGGACCGTTGCCGTCGCGTCGGCGCAGACACACCGAGACCACACCGTTATGCGCGTGCGCCGCGCACTTAATCCAGCAGCACCGTGGCGAAAGTGCCGACCTCTTTGAACCCGACACGCGCATAGGCCGCCCGGGCCACCGTGTTGAAGTCGTTCACGTACAGGCTGGCAATGCGCCCGCTGCCGACGATCACCGCGGCCAGCGTCGCGGTGCCCGTGGTGCCCAGCCCGAGCCCGCGCCACTCGGGATGGACCCAGACCCCCTGGATCTGCCCGACCGACGGCGATTGCGAACCCACCTCGGCCTTGAAGACGACCTGCCCGTGCTCGAAGCGTGCCCAGGCCCGTCCGGCGGCGATCAGGCTGGCCACCCGGCGGCGGTAGCCGCGGCCACCGTCGCCCAACCGCGGGTCCACCCCGACTTCGCCGATGAACATGTCCACGGCGGCCACCAGGTAGGCGTCGAGTTCCTCGGGCCGTACCTGTCGCACTTCGAGGTCCAGCGTGCAATTGGGATGGGTGTTGAGCGCCATCAGCGGCTGGCGGTCGCGCACATCACGCGCCGGGCCCCAGGCCGATTCGAGCCGCTGCCACATAGGCAGCACCAGGTCGGCCCTGCCGACCAGTGATGAACACCGACGCGCGGTGCTCTTGGCCTCGTCGGCGAACGCGTTCAGGTCGATCAGATTGCCGCGCAGCGGGATGAGGTTGGCACCGGCGAAACACAGCGATTCCTCCGGGACGCGCCGCGTCCACAGTTCTCCGCCAATGCAATTGGGCTCGACGCCGTAGTCCGCGACCCGCGCGGCGACCATGCAGGATTCGACCGGGTTGTCACCTAGGACCCGCCACACGGCGGCCGCGTCGCGCACCACCGAAACCCGTCTCTCGCCGACGAGGCGCAAGAGGGGCGGAGCCGACATCTCATAACTCTCTGTGATGCGAACTGAGGGCCACTGAGCTTGGCCCCTATCAGCTTACGGTCACAATAGGCGAACCGCTCGCCGCCGTCCCGGGATCTTTCTCGGTTTGATCACCGTTCTCCAAACCCATCTGCTCGGCGAGCCGCATCGCTTCCTCGATCAGCGTCTCGACGATCTGCGCTTCGGGCACGGTCTTGATCACTTCGCCCTTCACGAAGATCTGGCCCTTGCCGTTGCCCGACGCAACACCCAGGTCGGCCTCGCGGGCCTCGCCCGGGCCGTTGACCACGCACCCCATCACCGCCACCCGCAGCGGCACGTCCAGACCGTCCAGACCGGCGGACACCGCGTTGGCCAAGGTGTACACGTCGACCTGGGCGCGCCCGCATGACGGACAGGACACGATTTCCAGCCCCCGTGGCCGCAGGTTGAGCGACTCGAGGATCTGATTGCCCACCTTGACTTCCTCGACCGGCGGCGCCGACAACGACACCCGGATGGTGTCGCCGATGCCGCGGGACAGCAGCGCGCCGAAGGCGACCGCGGACTTGATGGTGCCCTGGAAGGCGGGACCGGCCTCGGTGACGCCGAGGTGCAGCGGGTAGTCGCACTGGGCGGCCAGCTGCTCGTAGGCGGCGACCATGACCACCGGGTCGTTGTGCTTCACGCTGATCTTGATGTTGCCGAAGCCGTGCTCCTCGAACAGCGAGGCCTCCCAGAGCGCCGATTCGACCAGCGCCTCGGGGGTGGCCTTGCCGTACTTCTGCATGAATCGCTTGTCCAGCGAGCCCGCGTTGACGCCGATCCGGATCGGGATGCCGGCGGCACCGGCGGCCTTGGCGACCTCGCCGACGCGGCCGTCGAACTCCTTGATGTTGCCCGGGTTGACGCGGACCGCGGCGCACCCGGCGTCGATGGCGGCGAAGATGTACTTCGGCTGGAAGTGGATGTCGGCGATCACCGGGATCTGGCTGTGCCGGGCGATCTCGGCCAGCGCGTCGGCGTCCTCCTGCCGCGGGCAGGCCACCCGGACGATGTTGCAGCCGGCCGCGGTCAGCTCAGCGATCTGCTGCAAGGTCGAGTTGACGTCGTGGGTCTTGGTGGTGCACATCGATTGCACCGAAATCGGGTAGTCGCTGCCGACGCCGACGTCGCGGACCATGAGCTGACGCGTGGTGCGCCGAGGGGCGAGCGTTGGCGCCGGGGGCTGCGGCATGCCCAGGCCAATGGACACTGTTTTCGCCTTCTCTCTGTTACTGGAAGAGCCGGATCGGGTTGACCAGGTCAGCGGTGACGGTCAACAGCATGTAGCCGACCACGAAGATCAGGACCACATAGGTCGCCGGCATGAGCTTGAGATAGTTCACCGGCGCGGCGGCCACCTTGCCGCGGGCCGTGCGGATCGAGTTGCGGATCTTCTCGAACACCGCCACCGCGATGTGACCGCCATCGAACGGCAACAACGGCAACAGATTGATCGCACCCAACACCAGGTTCAGCTGGGCCAGGAAGAACCAGAACGCCACCCACAGTCCGTGGTCGACGGTGTCGCCGCCGACGATGCTGGCACCGACCACGCTCATCGGCGTCTGCGGGTCGCGCTCACCGCCGCCGATCGCGTTCACCAGGGCGCCGACTTTGGTCGGGATGGTGGCCAGCGACTTGCCGACCTCGACGGTCAACTGGCCGGCGAAGGCGACGGTGGCCGGCGCGGCGGACAGCACGTTGTAGTGGGTGGGCTCGTTGCGGGGAGCGCCGACCCCGATGGCGCCGACGTTGGCCGGCTCGAGTTGCTTACCCTGTCCGCTGGGGACGAAGCGCCGGGTGCTCTCCACGGTGACGTTGGTGGTGATGGTTTTGCCGTCCCGCTCGACGACGATCGGAACGATGCCGTGCACCTTGCGCACCGCCGTGGCCATCTCCTCGAACGTGTTCACCGGGGTGTCGCCCACCTTGACGACGACGTCGCCGACGCGCAGACCCGCGAGCGCCGCGGGCCCCGGGCCGTCGCACTTGTCGAGCTTGCCCTGGGTGGTTTCCTGAGCGACGCAGCCGGTTTCGCCGACGATGGCCTTGTTGGACGGGTGCAGGTTGGGCAGGCCCCAGACCAGCGCGATGGCGTACATCAGCACCAGGCAGATGACGAAGTTCATCCCCGGACCGGCGAACAGCACCGCGACACGCTTCCAGGTGGCCTGCTTGTACATCGCGCGGTCCTGCTCGTCGGGAGCCAGCTCCTCGACCGGAGTCATGCCGGCGATGTCGCAGAAGCCGCCCGCCGGGATGGCCTTGACGCCGTATTCGGTTTCGCCGCGCCGGGTGGACCACAGCGTGGGGCCGAAGCCGACGAAGTAACGACGCACCTTCATGCCGGTGGCGCGGGCGGCCCACATGTGGCCGCACTCGTGCAGGGCGACCGAGATGAGGATGGCGAGTGCGAACAGCACAATGCCGATAACGAACATCATCAGTCTGTTACGACCTTTCTCACGCTCGGCCCGAGACTCTGACCGACGCCGTTGCCGAGCTTGCTACCGCGATCGCACGTTGCGCTCGCTCACGGGCCCAGCGCTGCGCCTCGAGTACGTCATCCACGGTAGCCGGTGACGCGGCCCATTGGTCGCCGGCGTGCAGCACGTCGGCGATGGTGGCGACGATGGCGGGAAATCCGATCCGCCCGGTCAGAAATGCCTCGGCCGCCTCTTCGTTGGCCGCGTTGTAAACGGCTGTCATGCAGCCTCCAGTTCCCCCGGCTTGCCGCGCCAACTCGACGGCCGGGAAGACATCGGCGTCCAGCGGCTCGAATTCCCAGGTAGAAGCGGTGGAGAAGTCGCAGCGGCGGCCACTCCGGGCACCCGGTGCGGCCAGCCCAGCGCCAGCGAAATGGGCAGCTTCATATCCGGCGGGCTGGCCTGGGCGATCGTCGAGCCGTCGATGAAGGTCACCATCGAATGAACAATCGATTGCGGGTGGACGACGACCTCGATGCGGTCGTAGGGAATGCCGAACAGCAGGTGGGTTTCGATGAGCTCGAGGCCCTTGTTGACCAGCGACGCCGAGTTCAGGGTGTTCATCGGGCCCATCGACCAGGTGGGGTGCGCGCCGGCCTGTTCGGGGGTGACGTGCTCGAGGTCGGCGGCCGACCAGCCCCGGAACGGCCCCCCGGAGGCGGTCAGGATCAGCTTGGCGACCTCGTCGGGGGTGCCGCCGCGCAGGCACTGCGCCAGCGCGGAGTGCTCGGAGTCGACCGGCACGATCTGGCCGGGCCGCGCCGCCCGCAGCACCAACGGGCCGCCGGCGACCAGCGACTCCTTGTTGGCCAGGGCCAGCCGGGCGCCTGATTCCAGCGCAGCCAGCGTCGGTCGCAGGCCCAGCGCCCCGACCAGGGCATTGAGGACGACGTCGGCCTCGGTCTCCTGGATCAACCGGGTGACGGCGTCGGGACCCTGAAACGGGATGTCTCCGGCCCGTTCGGCGGCGTCCGCGTCGGCGACGGCAATATTGGTGACCCCGGTTTCGGCGCGTTGGCGCAGCAGCGTGTCCAGATTCTTCCCCCCGGCGGCCAGTCCGACGATCTCGAACCGGTCCGGGTTTGCGGCGATGACCTCCAGCGCCTGGGTGCCGATAGAGCCGGTGCTGCCCAGCACCAGCACGCGCACGCGGGCAGTGCCGACCGCAGGGTCACCGGAGAGAGTCACCCGTCCATTGTGCCGCTCGTTGAGACCGAGCGGTGGGACCGATCGGGTGTGCCCGGCTCACCTTTTGAAACTCGCACCCATCCGTGCTCCCCCTCACTCCGAATGACTTTGTGTACGGCACGAATGGCGACGTCGGTCGTCACCGCAAAAGCGTTCTGTAGCAAAGGAATTGAAACGTGATGCAATACTCAGGCCAAGTCAGTGGCAGCAGCGGCCCTCGCGGCGATCGCGATCGCCGGTGTCGCGGGATGTTCCAGCAGCAAGCCCGCATCGCAAGGCACCAGCAGCCCCGCATCGGCAAGCGTCTCAGCAGGCCCCAGCACCGCGCCGTCATCCGCCAAAGCCGATCCGGCCGCCGACCTGATCGGTCCCGGCTGCTCGGAATACGCGGCACAGAACCCCACCGGTCCCGGATCGGTAGCCGGCATGGCGCAGGACCCGGTCGCGACGGCGGCGTCGAACAACCCGATGCTGACCACCCTGACCTCGGCGTTGTCCGGCAAGCTGAACCCGCAGGTCAACCTGGTGGACACGCTCAACAGCGGCCAGTACACCGTGTTCGCCCCCACCAACGCCGCCTTCGACAAGCTTGCCGGCAGCCACCCTCGACCAGCTCAAGACCGACGCCAAGCTGTTGAACAGCATCCTGACCTACCACGTGGTGAACGGGCAGGCGAGCCCCAGCAAGGTGGTCGGCACCCACAAGACGCTGCAAGGTGCGGACGTGACGGTGACGGACGCGGGCGGGAATCTGGACCTGAAGGTCAACACCGCCGGCCTGGTGTGCGGCGGCGTACACACCGCGAACGCAACGGTCTACATGATCGACACGGTGCTGATGCCCCCAGGACAGTGACGTTCTAGCCGCAGAGGAACAAGAACGAGGCAGCCCCAGACCGGCGGGCTGCCTCGTTCTTTCCTGGCGTTGAACCAATCCGGGACCGGCGCCGTAACGAATAACTGATATGTGGACCCTTGCACTGATCGGCTTTCTCGGCGGCCTGATCACCGGCATATCACCGTGCATCTTGCCGGTGCTGCCGGTGATCTTCTTCTCCGGCGCAAACAGCAGCTTCGCGTCAAGCGCCGACGCCGGACGGCCGAGGGCGCGGTGGCGGTCAAGCCCAAGCCGACCCGCTGCGGAGGCGTCCCGGCCCTACCGGGTGATCGGCGGCCTGGTGCTCAGTTTCAGCGTGGTGACCCTGCTCGGTTCGGCGTTACTGTCGGCACTGCACCTGCCGCAGGACGCCATCCGCTGGGTCGCACTGGTCGCGTTGGTGGCGATCGGTCTCGGCCTGATCTTTCCGCGATTCGAGCAACTGCTCGAGCGGCCGTTCTCCCGTATCCCGCAGAAGCACATCGCCACCCGCGGCAACGGTTTCGGGCTCGGCCTGGCGCTGGGGGTGCTGTACGTGCCGTGCGCAGGACCGGTACTGGCCGCGATCGTCGTGGCCGGGGCGACGGCACAGATCGGCGCTCGGCACCGTGGTGCTGACCGTCCGCATTCGCCGTCGGCGCCGCCCTTCCGTTGTTGTTCTTCGCGCTCGCCGGTCAGCGGATAGCCCAGCGGGTCAGCGCTTTTCGACGTCGTCAGCGTGAGATCCGGATCGCGCGCCGGGATCGTGACGATCCTGCTGGCCGTGGCGCTGGTGTTCGACCTTCCCGCGGTGCTGCAGCGCGCCATCCCCGACTACACCGCATCACTGCAGACAAAGTCGGTGGCTCGAAGACAGGTCCAGGAGAAGCTCGGCGGCATCGTCACCGACCAGAACGCGCCGCTGTCGAACTGCACGCAACGGTGGCGCCCAACTCGAAAATTGCGGTGCCGCACCGGACTCAAGGGCATCACCGATTGGCTCAACACACCCGGCGATCAACCGATCGAGCTGAAATCGTTGCGCGGCAAGGTCGTGCTGATCGACTTCTGGGCCTACTCCTGCATCAACTGCCAGCGGGCCATCCCGCACGTCGTCGGCTGGTATCAGGCATACAAGGACAGCGGCCTGGAGGTCATCGGCGTCCACACCCCCGAGTACGCGTTCGAGAAGGTGCCCGGAAACGTCGCCAAGGGCGCGGCGGACCTGGGCATCAAATATCCCGATCGCGTTGGACAACAACTACTCGACGTGGACGAACTACCGCAACTCGATACTGGCCGGCCGAGTATCTGATCGACGCCAACGGCATCGTGCGGCACATCAAATTCGGCGAGGGCGACTACGACGGCACCGAGAAGCTGATCCGGCAGTTACTCACCGACGCCAAGCCGGGCGTCACGCTGCCCGGGCCGGTGGGCGCGCCCGACCACACGCCGAAAGCGCTCACCACGGCCGAGACGTACTTCGCGCGTCGGCAAGGCCGTCAACTACGGCGGTGGCGGCGACTACGACGAAGGCTCCGCGACGTTCAGCTATCCGGCCGACCTGGCGCCCGACAGCTTCGCCCTGACCGGCCCGTGGGCGCTGGACTACCAGGGCGCCACGGCCAACGGCGACGACTCGGCGCATCGAGCTCAACTATCACGCCAAGAACATCTATCTCGTGGTCGGCGGCACCGGCACACTCACGGTCACGCGGCGACGGCAAAGTCGACCACCATGCCGATCAGCGGGCCGCCGACGTCGCACCAGATCGTCGCCGGCGACCGCGGCAGTCGCGCGGGAACCATTGAGGTGCGACCCAGCAAGGGATTGCAGGTTTTCTCTTTCACCTACGGATGAGCTTGCAACCCATCCAAATCCTTGTCGCTCCGAATCACTTATGTCGGGGATCCGGCAACCACCACGAGGAGCGAAAGACCATGAAAGGCACTGAAGACAACACAATGACGGCAGCCGGTTTCGCGGCCGCAGCTGCTGGTAGGCCTGGCAGTGGCACTGGCCCCGACCGCGTCAGCCAGCGGCAACCTGGTCGGCCCGGGATGCGCGGACTACGCCGCGGCCAACCCCACCGGTCCCGCGTCGGTGCAGGGCATGTCGCAGGTCCGGTCACCGAGGCGGCGGCCAACAACCCGTTGCTCACCACGCTGACCTCGGCGTTGTCGGGCCAGCTCAACCCGCAGGTGAACCTGGTCGACACCCTCAACAGCGGTCAGTACACCGTGTTCGCGCCGACCGATGCCGCGTTCGGCAAGCTGCCGCCCGCCACCATCGAGCAGCTCAAGACCGACTCGGGTCTGCTGACCAGCATCCTGACCTACCACGTGGTCAGTGGGCAGGCCAGCCCGAACCGGGTCGATCGGCACCCACAAGACGCTGCAGGGCGGCAGCGTGACGGTCGACCGGGCAGGGCAACAACATCCGGGTCAACAACGCCAACGTGGTCTGCGGCGGCGTCTCGACGGCCAACGCGCAGGTCTACCTGATCGACACGGTGTTGATGCCACCCGCGTAACCACTGAGGCTGCGTCGCGGCGATCCTTCCGGGTGTCGGACCTGACCGCGGACACACTGCCTGTGCCAGAATGTTCAGGCAGTGTCAGTCCGAGTCCAGTCCAACCGGAGGATCGCCGTGGCCAGTACTGAGGTGGAGCCGTACACCGGCGTCGACGAGGCCGAGGTGCCGTCCGCGCAGTGGGGATGGAGCAGGATCAACTACCGCACGTGGTACATCACGGGCTTCGTCATCTTCGGTTTCCTGCTGGCGATGCTGCGCGGTAACCACGTCGGCCACGTCGAGGACTGGTTCCTGATCGGATTCGCCGCGCTGGCGCTCTTCGTCCTGGTGCGCGACATCTGGGGTCGCCGGCGCGGCTGGCTCAGGTAGCCGGCGCAGCGACCGGGTCCCGGTGAATATGTACGTCACCGGAGCCGCTGCGCACCTGTAGGACGAGGGTTTCGTCGTCGGTTGCGGGCCCGTCGGCCGGTTGCAGCCGGTTGGTGACGACTCCGGAACCGGTGACGATATCGAACCGGACGGCGGTCCCTTCGGGGATGCCGACGGCCACCTCACCACTGCTGGTATGCGCGGACACCGCGCCCCGGACGCCGGCCTCGATGATCACCGATCCCGACGCGGTGCGCGACTTCACGGTGCCGCGCAGGGTGTCGATGGACAGCGACCCGCTGGCGGCCCTGAACTTCAGCTCACCATCGAGGTTCTCGATGCGCACCGACCCGGCGGACGCGTCGATCGAAGCGTACCCGTCGATTGTCTTGACACTGATTGAGCCGGAAGCGTTGCTGGCCTTCAGTTTTCCCGTGACGGTGTCGACTTCGACGTCGCCAGCGGCCGCAGCGAGGCGCGACGTCGCTGTATTCGCCTTCGGCACGCAGGTCGGCCGATCCCAGCGTGGCGTAGAGCCGCGACCGGGACGGCAGCGCGATCTCGATGCCGACGGCTCCGCCCCGATGACGCGTGCGTCTGGGACCCGCGACCGTCAACCTGCCGTCGTGAAAGTCGACGCGGACGTGCTCGGCTGCCCACACGTCGGCGTCGCACGTCTCGTCGTGCGGGCGCACCTGCACGGCGGTGTCAGTGCGTTCGGTCGCGATGAGCCGGACCGATCCCGCGCCGGCTTCGACTCGGACGCTGATCGGATCAGGGGTGGTGAATAACGACATGGTGGTCTCCTCTGTGAATTTAAGTGAGTGTTCAGCGCGCCCAGCCGGTGAGGCGGTGCGCATTGCGGTGGGCGGAGCGGCCCGAGATCGGATCGCCGGCCGCCTGGGTGGCCGCGGCCCGTACCAGCCAGCTGTTCAGTGAGGCGCCGTCCCGGCGAGCGGCCGCTTCGACGGCTGCGCGCAACCCCTCCGGCAACCGGAGGGTCACCCGCCAGGTCGCCCCGTCGTCATCGAATTGAGCGACGAACGACTTCTCGTCGGCGTCGTCGAAAGCGGGCTCGTCCGGTGGTGCGCTGACGACGAACTCCGGATCGCGGCCTCGCAGCCGCAACTCGACCGACCCGGGTGCCAGCTCGCCGGTGATCTCCTCGGCGGCGGCCGACAGCGCTTCCAGAAGTGACAGCCGCAGCGCAGATTCCAGCGGAGCGCTCAACCGCTCGGCCAGATCCTGCGCCTCTGCCCCGGCGGCCGAGGCAGCCACTTTCAACTCGTGGCGGACAGTGTCGATGTAGGGCTGCAAATCCACAGTGTCATGATGACACCAGTTTGGTGTCATACACAAGCCGTTATGGTGAGGTCGTGGTGTCAGCGCCAGCGCCGGCGTCGGTACCAGGTGCCGACGAGCGCGACAGCGAACGCGACGGCCAGCACCACCACCCACGGCCAGCCGCCGTGCTGGTGCACCCAGCCGGCGAGCGTGCCCTGCAGGCGGCCGGCGGCGGCGATCACCGCATCCTCGGGGTTGCCGTTCGCGCTGAACAGTCGCACCTCGTATACGCCGTAATAGCCGACGTAGGCCCCCACCAGGATCAGCAGCACACCGCTGATGCGGTTGACGAAGGGCAGGATCGCCCGCATCCGATCGACCAGCGTCGAGCGTGCGGTCGCGGCCGCGATGGCCAAGCACGCCGACGACCAGCGTCAAGCCCGCTATGTAGGCGCCGTAGACCGCCACGCCGTCGAGCGACCGAGCCGCTGCGCAGACCGGCCCCGGTGACCGCCAGGAACGGCCCGACGGTGCACGACAGAGAGGCGATCGCATAACTGACGCCGTATCCGTAGATGGAACCCAGCCGCGCGCGTCGGAGCCCACGTCGGGCCGAAGGGCGCCAACGTCGTCAGCTCCCGGCCGGACAGCAGCCAACCCCGAGCGCACAAGCACCAGGCCCACCACCACCGTCACGTACGGCAGGTAGCGCTGCACGGTGGAGGCCGCCGAGATGGTCAGTGCGCCGAACAGACCGAAGACGGTCATGAACCCGAGCGCCATCCCCGCGTCGCGGCCAGCGCTCGGCCGACGGCCAGCGATCGGGCTCGGCCGGTTCGACCGTGCCGCCCGCGCACCACCAGCAGCAGGTAGGCCGGCAGCATGGCGAATCCGCACGGGTTCAGCGCGGCAACCAGTCCGGCGGCGAAGGCCAGGCCGACCAGGGCTTGGTTCACCCTCAGGACGTCAGCGCGGCGACCCGGCCCTGCAGATCCTGCTGCGACATGGCCGAGGTGGTGTTGTTGACGAACGTGGAGCGAGCCGTCCGGGCGATAGAACACCTAGGCCGGCTGCCAGGGCACGTTGTAGCGCGCCCAGATGGACCATCGGCGTCGTTGAGGTTGGTGAAGTTCAGGCCGTACTTGGACACGAAAGCCTTGCATCTGCCCGACGTCCGAATGAGCCGCAACGCCGACGAAGGTGACGCCCGGATTGGCGGCCGCCACCTGGCTGACGTCCCGGCGCCTCGGCGTTGCAGAACGGGCAGAACGGGGTCCAGAACCACAACACCGCCGGCTTGCCCTGCAGGCCGGCGCCGTTGAACGGCGCGCCGCTCAGGGTGGTGGCGGTGAAATTCAGGCGGTCATCGGCAGCAACCGCGCGCGGGGCGGTCGCCAGCCCGAGCATCAGCCCGATAGCGACAGCGAACGCAACGCAGGAATTGAGCGTGGACGACAGTTTCATGGCACACCTCATTCGCCGGCTTTTGCCTTGACGACGTATTGCCCGCCAGGAAAGGTTCAACACCTCGCGGGTAAGAGTCATCGAGCCGGTAAATCTCCAGGCCGTCACTCGAACTTCTGCTGCAGATTTTCAGGCTCAGCGCCTGCCCCCTCCACTACCCGCCGGCCGACCCTTCACTGGCCAGCTGTCCGCACGCGGCACTGATCTCGCGGCCGCGGGTATCCCGCACCGTGCATGAAACACCTTGCGCGCGAACACGTTTGACGAACTCACGCTCCACCGGCTTGGGGCTGGCATCCCAATCGCTGCCCGGGGTCGGGTTCAGCGGGATCAGGTTCACGTGCACCAACGGCCCGAGAGCACGATGTAGCCGCTTGCCCAGCAGGTCGGCCCGCCAGGGCTGGTCGTTGACGTCGCGGATCAGTGCGTACTCGATCGACACCCGCCGACCGGTCATATCGGCGTAGTAGCGGGCAGCCTCCAGCACCTCACTGACCTTCCACCGGTTGTTGACCGGAACCAGCGTGTCGCGCAACTCGTCGTCGGGCGTATGCAGCGACACCGCCAGCGTCACCCCGAGCCGCTCGTCTGCGAGCTTGCGGATGGCCGGGGCCAAGCCCACCGTCGAAACCGTCACCGAGCGGGCCGAGATCCCGAAGCCGGACGGCGGCGGCTCGGTGATCCGGCGCACTGCGGCCACCACCCTGGAGTAGTTCGCCAGCGGCTCCCCCATGCCCATGAACACCACGTTCGACAACCGGTCACCGAAATCGTCGCGCAGTGCCACCGCCGCGGCTCGCACCTGCTCGAGGATCTCGGCGGTCGACAGGTTGCGGGTCAGCCCGCCTTGCCCGGTGGCACAGAACGGGCATGCCATGCCGCAGCCGGCCTGCGAGGAGATACACACGGTGTTGCGTTGCGGGTAGCGCATCAGCACAGACTCGATGGTGGCGCCATCGTTGGCCCGCCACAACGTCTTTCGCGTCTGGCCGGCGTCGCAGGTCACCTCACGTGCCGCGGTGAGCAGAACCGGGAACATATTCGTCGCAACCACGTCGCGCACCGCCGCCGGCAGGTCGGTCATCTGGTGCGGGTCGGCGATCAGCCGTCCGTAGTACTGGTTGGCGAGTTGCTTGGCACGAAACGCCGGCAGGCCCAGTTCCGCGACGGCGTCCGCACGGCCGGCGGCGTCCAGGTCGGCCAGATGCCGCGGTGGCTTGCCGCGGCGAGGTGCCTCGAATACCAATTGTTGGACCATGACCAGTCCAGTATTCAGGGCAACAACGTCAAGATGGTCCAGGCCGCCACCGCGGACGGCAGGATGCCGTCGAGCCGGTCCATCAGACCGCCATGGCCGGGCAAGCAGCCGGCCCATGTCCTTGATGCCCAGATCACGCTTCACCTGGGACTCGACCAGGTCGCCCAGCGTGGTGGTGAGCACGAAAAGCAGACCCAGCAGTGCACCGACCCACCACAGTTTGCCGGCCAGGAAAGTCGCCGTCAGGATCGTTGCGGTGATGCCGCAGACCAACGAGCCGGCGAAGCCCTCCCAGGACTTTTTCGGGCTGATCTTCGGAACCATCGGATGCTTGCCGAACAGTGCCCCCACCGCGTATCCGCCGGTGTCGGAGGCGACGACGGCGAGCATCATGCAGAACACCCATCCCGCGCCGTGGGCCGGGTCGTAGACCAGCATCGCGGCGAAGGAGGCGAACAACGGAACCCAGGCGGCACAGGAAAACCGTGGCCGACACGTCGCGCAGATAATTGCTTGACGGGGGCGCACCGTCGCTGGATCTGGGCATGCTTGTTCTGCATGAACAGCCGCCAGATCATGCAGACCACGACCATGCCGCCGAAGCCGGCCAGTGCGCCGACGGCGCGGAACGGCCAGGTCAGCCAGACGGTGACCTGGCCACCGACCAGCAGCGGGATGACGGGAATCACATAGCCGGCCTCGCGCAGCCGCCGCACCACCTCGTGGCTGGCCACCAAGATGCGCGCCAGGCGCAGAACACCACCCAGAAGTGCGGCGGAACACAGCATCGTCGCGATCAGGAAGTCACCGATGCCGACAGCCCACCGCGATTGCGGCGGGCAGGTCGCGCCCCGCTCGGGACGTCTTCTTCGACCGGCTGCGCCGTACGCTCGACCGGCTCGTCGGACGGGGTGCCGGTGCCGGCATCGGTGGTTGCCACGGACTTAAGGTTAGCTGCGAGGCGGCCGCTAGACCTCCAGCAGCTCGCCTTCTTTGTGTTTGACCAGGTCTTCGATCTGGGTGACGTACTGGTGGGTGGTCTTGTCCAGGTCCTTCTCCGCGCGGCCGACCTCGTCTTCACCGGCCTCGCCGTCCTTGCGGATGCGGTGCAGCTCCTCCATCGCTTTGCGACGGATGTTGCGCACCGAGACCTTGGCGTCCTCGCCCTTGGCCTTGGCCTGTTTGACCAGCTCGCGCCGGCGCTCCTCGGTCAGCTGCGGTACCGCCACCCGGATCAGGGTGCCGTCGTTGGTGGGGTTCACTCCCAGGTCGGAGTTGCGAATCGCGGTCTCGATGGCGTGCAGCTGGTTGGCCTCGTAGGGCTTGATGACCACGATCCGCGCCTCGGGGACATTGATGCTGGCCAGCTGGGTGATCGGGGTGATCGTGCCGTAGTAGTCGATGACGATCCGGGTGAACATGCCCGGATTGGCGCGGCCGGTCCGGATGGTCGACAGGTCGTCACGGGCCACCGACACGGCCTTCTCCATTTTCTCTTCGGCGTCGAAGAGAGCCTCATCAATCATGTGCGCCGCTCCTCATCCCCCGCAAGCGGGTGGTGCCCCCACATCTGCGCTAGTGCATCGTCGCAGGCGCGGATCATCGCGTCTTCCCTCAGGTGGTGACCAGCGTTCCGATCTTCTCACCAGCCACCGCCCGAGCGATATTGCCGTCAGTCAGCAGGTTGAACACCAGGATCGGCATGCCATTGTCCATACAGAGACTGAACGCGGTGGCATCGGCCACCCGCAGGCCGCGGTCGATGACTTCACGATGGCTGATCGCGGTGAGCAGCTCGGCCTCGGGATTCTCCCGCGGGTCCTCGGTGAACACGCCGTCGACCGCCTTGGCCATCAGGACCACGTCCGCGCCGATCTCCAGGGCGCGCTGCGCTGCCGTGGTGTCGGTGGAGAAATACGGCAGGCCCATGCCGGCGCCGAAGATCACTACCCGGCCCTTCTCCAGGTGGCGGACGGCCCGCAACGGGATGTAGGGCTCGGCCACCTGGCCCATCGTGATCGCGGTCTGGACGCGGGTGGCGATGCCTTCCTTCTCCAGGAAGTCTTGCAGCGCAAGGCTGTTCATCACGGTGCCGAGCATGCCCATGTAGTCCGAACGGGTGCGCTCCATGCCGCGCTGCTGCAGTTGAGCGCCGCGGAAGAAGTTGCCGCCACCGATCACGACCGCCACCTGTACGCCGTCGCGGACCACCTCGGCGATCTGCCGGGCCACCAGCGCGACGACATCGGGATCCAGCCCGACCTGGCCGCCGCCGAACATCTCGCCGCCGAGCTTGAGCAGCACGCGTCGAATACTTCGACGATCGGCCGTTGGCGCTGGTCCGCGGGGCCGCACGCCGTTGGCGTCGGGGCTCGGGCTGCGTCATCAGACTCCTCGCATGAGCAGTGCCATCCCGGCGACCCCACCCGGAACGGCAGCTTCATCATCCTGCCCCATCGCAGCACACTCTCGGCGTCGGCGGGGTGCATTATCTGCGCAGTTCGCACCGGGTCGCCGCCGCGACCGTCGGCGCAGGTCAGGCTGCGGAACCCGCCGTCGCGACTTTGCCTCCGGCATCAAATGTTTGAGCTCCGACGGCCTGGGAATCCGGACCAACGCGGCGGGGAAACTGGGTCTTGAGAAGAAGGACCGGACACGCCGTATCCCAGATCGATCGTTTAGTCGATCGTAGGAGCGCGTAGATCGCTCACACCATGCGACGCCACAGGAGGAGGAATCATCCATGGCGGACAACGACAACTCGGGACCCGCGGAAGCCGTCAAGGGCGTCGTCGAGGACGTCAAGGGCAAGGTCAAGGAGGCCGTCGGCGCCGTGGCCGGTCGCGACGACCTGGTCCGCGAGGGCCAGGCGCAGCAGGACAAGGCAGAAGCCCAGCGCGACGCGGCAAAGAAGGAAGCCGAAGCCGAGGCTGCTCGCGGCGCCGCTAAGGTCGCCGAGGAGCGCCAGAAGTCCAACCAGTATAGCTTGTCTCAAGGATGGGCCCGGTCCGTGCATGACGGACCGGGCCCATCGAACTTTCGCGGACGTCAACAGTCACTACGATCGCTCGCATGCATTCCCCAACGGAGCAAAAAGTGGCATAGTTCTGCACGCTGAACGGGGTATTCAGCGCTGCGCTGGCGGACATCTGCCACGGTGAGGTGCCGAGCGGGGTCGGGGGCAGGGTGGACGGGGCACGACCCTCATGAGGGTTTGGAGATGGCTGTTGGACGTTCTACTGCTTACCAATGCAGACGATTTCAATCCGCGTTACCGACCCTGGAGGCGTTGACGCAAACCATTCGGCGCGGCGCCGCTCGCTGACCGCATCGACGGGCATCACGACAGCGCTGATGTGGCGATCATCGACGCGCGCACCGACCTGGCGGCGGCCCGCAGAGTCTGCCGCGGCCTGACCGCCAACGCGCCAGGCATCGCGGTCGTGGCGGTCGTCGCGCCGGCGCGACTTCGTGGCGGTCGACGTCGACTGGCATTTCGACGATGTGATGTTGCCCGCCGCCGGCGCCGACGAGTTGCAGGCGCGGTTGCGTCTGGCGATCAAACGCCGGCGCAGGCGGTCGGACGGCACGTTGAAGTTCGGCGACCTCGATCCTGCACCCGGCCAGTTTCGCCGTGTCCCTGTACGGCAAGGATCTGGGCCTGACGGTCACCGAGTTCAAATTGCTGAATTTCCTTGTGCAACATGCCGGTCGGGCGTTCAGCCGGACGCGTCTGATGCATGAGGTGTGGGGCTATGACAGCAACGGACAGGGTCCGCACCGTCGACGTTCACGTGCGACGGCTGCGCGCAAAGCTGGGCACCGATCACGAATCGATGGTCGACACCGTCCGCGGGGTGGGCTACATGGCGGTGACGCCACCGCAGCCGCAGATGGATCGTCGGCGAGCCGGTGCTGAGTCCCGTGTGGGCACTCAAGCGAGCTCACCGCTGCAAGACGTCGATCGCGATGATTCGAGCACTTAGCCGCTCAGCCGAACAGCGGCAGCGCACGTTTGCGGGCCAGCGCGTCCATGCCACGCTGGATGCTGTCTTGAACCTCGCGGTACTTGGCGTCGACGTAGTCGTCGTCCTCGGCGCGCTTCGGGGTCGTGGTCCAGCTCGACCGCGGGCATGAACCGGGTCCTGATCTTGGCCGGCAGCGGAAGCTGCGGAAGGGCTGCCGGCGCGATACCCCACGGCAGCGAGATCGCCAGCGGGAACACCTTGAGCCGCAGCAGCTGGTCGAGTTGTAACAATTGCGACAGACGATCACCGCGGATCAGCACCGGCATGGCGTCGGCGCCGCCGACGGTCGCGATCGGCACTATCGGCACCCCGGCGCGAATCGCCATCTTCACAAAGCCCTTGCGGCCCGCGAGGTTGGCGCGATCACGCTCGGCCCACGGACGCAGCGAGTCCACTTCTCCGCCGGCCATAACGCGACGTCGCGGCCCTCGGCCAGCGCCGTCGCGATCGCGTCCGGCGCGGCCGGCAGCACCCCCATCGACGCGGAAGTACCGCCCGATACCGGGAATGGCCATCAGTGCGTCGTGCGCGGTGCCGTGCAACGGTCGCTCGTGGCCGAACCGTCGCCACCATTGCAGGCCGACGGTCCATGCGTCCCAGACGAACGGGGCACCCGAGTGGATGCCGACCAACAGCACCGGTGACTGTCGCGAACGTTCTCCCAGCCGTCGATCTCCATGCGAAACCAATAGTCCACCAACACATTCCAGAAGAACTTCTGCCGCTGCATGGTGGCCTCGTCCTGGCCCTCGAGGTCCCAGTCGCCGGCACGTCGGCCACCCAGCCGCTCACTCCGCCGTCTTGTTTGCTCGCGTTTCTTCTGCATCGCCTCGCGCGCATCGTGGGCGTATCGCTGCGCTTGGTCGACGAACTTCGCTGGGCCGGTGATCGGTGTAGGTCATAGCGTGCGCATACCCAGATCACGCATAGACAACTCGTACATCGCTTCTCTCAATCTGGTCCCCGAACAGCAACCTCCCCGCGCCATGGCCGTGGCGCGGGGAGGTAAGCGATACTGTCTAGCTCTGCTGGATCGGCCCGTTAGGCGTCATGCCGGGCGCCGCGTTCGGCTGGCCGGGGTTCGGCTGGCCGGGCATGGTGTTCGGCATGGCCAGGTGTTCGGCTGGCCGGGCATGGTGTTCGGCATCTGGCCGGGCACCGAGTTAGGGGCCGGAGCACCTGCCGGGCTGCCCTCCCAGACCAGCACGTCCTGCATGCCGTCGTTGTAGACAACGCCGGTCGGCGCTGCGCCGGTCACGTCGAAGTAGACCTTGCCGGTCGAGGTGCCGCCCTGGGTGATCGGTGCCGGGTTGAGGCCCTGCGGGGTAGCCGGAGCGCTGATCACCCGGTAGTTCTGCTCGCCGGCGCGGGCGTTGAAGTTGGACACGACCGGCGTCACTACGCCGCCTGCTGGCCTTGGCGTTCACGTCGGCCTGCCACAGCTGTCCGGTCGGCGTGTAGCCGGGAATGACGATGTTGGTGGGCTGCAGGTTGCTGACGGTGTAGTCAGTTACCAGCGGGCCATCGACCAGGGTTTCGGGGGTGCCGAGGCCCTCAGTGATGGTGGGCGCGGCCGAAGCGGTCGCTGCGCCGAAAAGGCCCACCGCCGCTATCCCAGCAGCAGCCAGACTCGTTTTTACAGCAGTATTGGTGAACTTCACGCTGAATCCTCTCCGTTGGTGTCGTTCGAAGCGGCGCACACCCAGCGTTGGGCGCTCAACCGCACGTAGTTGTGCATAACCCTTGTGGCACAACCTCAAACACCGATGACCTCGCGAATTACGCTGTGCAGCCCGCTCACCTGCACGAACAGGCGCGAATTTGATTTGGAAAAACCATCATTCGAGGAACCGCTTTGGTAACACCGGCATCAATTGTCACTGCGCGCAATTGCACACGATCACCAACGCGCTGCATTTATCCAACCCTGAGCGATTGCGACCCTTGGTGATTGCACATGCCGGCGTTTTCAGATGTTCGCGGGTCACGCGAAACCCATTATCGGATTTCGAAAGATCCGATCTCGTTGCCGGTGGCCGCAGCATGTTCACCCGCTCGGCATAGCCGCGCCCACGTCGATGCAGACGGTATGTCAATATCCCTGACATGGCTTCGATCGAGGACGCGCCGCTGGGATATCTGATGTACCGGGTGACGGCTGCGCTCCGACCCGAGGTGTCGGCGGCGTTGACCCCGCTCGGGCTGACGCTGCCCGAATTCGTGTGTCTGCGCATTCTGTCCCTGACGCCGGGATTGTCGAGCGCCGAACTGGCCCGGCACGCAAGCGTCACACCTCAGGCCATGAACACCGTGCTGCGCAAACTGGAAGACCTCGGCGTGGTGGCCCGACCGGCATCGGTGTCCTCCGGTCGCGCCCTGCCGGCGTCACTCACCAACCACGGCCAGGACCTGCTGCAGCGGGCCGAGGCGGTGGTGCGTGCCGCCGACGCCCGCATCCTCGCCAAACTGACCGAACCTCAGCAGCGCGAGTTCAAGAACATGCTCGGGCAACTCGGATCCGACTGAGCTAGTTGTGAATTCGCGCCCATGGCCGGGCCTCTTCGAGTTCATAGGCCAGCTCCAGTAGCCGCGCCTCGTGGCCGGTGTCGGCCGCGAACATCATCCCCACGGGCAGCCCGTCCGCCGATTGGGCTAGCGGCAGCGAGATCGCGGGTTCACCCGTCACGTTTTGTAGTGGGGTGAACGCGACCCAGTCGATCAGCCGATCGATGACCTGGTGGTAGTCAGTGGGCGCGAGATAGCCAACCGTGGCGTCGGGTCGGCGAGCGTCGGGGTGAGCAGCACGTCGTAGCTGCCGAAGAAGCGGGCGCTGCGCCGTCTCAGCCCGCGCAGCCGCGCAATGGCCAGCGGAAGCCGGTGGATGTTGCGGCGGGTGTGGTGGGCCAGCCCCAGCGTCAGGTTGTCCAACCTGGTGTGGTCGAAGGTGTCGCCGAACAAGCGGCGGCCGGTACCGACCTGAGCGAACGCGAGGAAACCCCAGTACAGGACGAAGTCGTCGACGAAGCTGGCCGGCACCCAGTCGTTGCCGATGTATTCGACGTGGTGTCCCAGCTCTTCCAGCAGCGCGGCCGACTTCAGGGTCAAGTCCTTGATGTCGGGGCTCGCCTCCCGTTGCACCGAGCTGGTCATCGCCGCGATCTTCAGCCGCTGCCTGCCCGGTCGCGTCACATCACCGATCGGCGGAAGTTTGGGATTGCGCCACAGTCGCTCTGCCTCCCGGTAGAACGCGGCGGTGTCGCGCACCGAGCGGGTCAGTACGCCGTTGGCGACGATGCCCACCGGCAGCCGCCGGTACTGCGGATCCAGCGGCATCCGCCCGCGCGACGGCTTGAGCCCGACCAGCCCGTTGCACGCGGCCGGGATCCGGATGGAACCACCGCCGTCGTTGGCGTGCGCGATGGGCACCACCCCGGCGGCGACGAACGCCCCGGACCCCGAAGACGAGGCGCCGGCGGTGTGGTCGGTGTTCCACGGGTTGCGGACCGGCCCCAGCCGCGGATGCTCGGCGGCCGCGCTGAACCCGAACTCCGACAGCTGGGTTTTGCCCAGCGATATCAGCCCGGTGTCGAGCACCACCCGGGTCACCGCGCTGTCAGCGCTCGCCGGGCGCGGCTGCCCACGCGTCGGTGCCGTTCATGGTCGGCTGTCCGACGACGTCGATGTTGTCCTTGATCAACGTCGGAACGCCCTCGAAAAAGCCTGTCGCAGGCCTGTCCGGCGGCAGCTCTGGCCGCGTCGAAAGCCTGGTAGGCCAGCCCGTTCAGCTCCGGGTTGACGGCTTCTGCGCGTGCGATCGCAGCCTCGACAACGTCGGCCCGGTCCACGCGGCCGGACCGGATCGCGTCGGCAAGGGCGACCGCATCCAGGTCGCCGAGGGCATCGTCACCGAAAGCGTGTACGCGTGGCATGCATGTCGCAGGCTGACCGCGCTAGGCCTGCCCCACCTCGAAGCGCACGAAGCGGGTCACCGTGACGCCGGCCTCGTCGAGCAGCGCCTTGACCGACTTCTTGTTGTCGGACACCGACGGCTGCTCGAGCAGCACGGAATCCTTGAAGAAGCCGTTGAGGCGGCCCTCGACGATCTTGGTCAGCGCCTGCTCCGGCTTGCCCTCGGCCTTGGCGGTCTCCTCGGCGATGCGGCGCTCGCTCGCCACCACATCCTCGGGCACGTCGTCGCGGGACAGGTAACGGGCCTTGAGCGCGGCGATCTGCAGCGCGACCGAGTGTGCGGCGTCTGCGCCGTTACCGTCTTCGCCCCCTGTGAACTCGACGAGCACGCCGACGGCGGGCGGCAGGTCCGCGGCCCGCTTGTGCAGGTAGGTTTCGACGTTGCCGTCGAAGTACTGCACCCGGCGCAGCTCCAGCTTCTCGCCGATCTTGGCCGACAGCTCGGCGATCGCCTCCTCGACGGTTTTATCGCCGATCCTGGCGCCCTTGAGGCTCTCGACGTCGGTGGCCTTGGCCTCCAGGGCGGCGTTGACGACCTGGTCGGCCAGGGCCTGGAACTCCGCGTTCTTCGCGACGAAGTCGGTCTCGGAGTTCAGCTCGATCAACGCGCCCTGCTTGGCGGCGACCAGACCTTCGGCCGTCGAGCGCTCGGCACGCTTACCGACGTCCTTGGCGCCCTTGATCCGCAGCGCCTCGACCGCCTTGTCGAAGTCGCCGTCCGAATCGGCCAGCGCGTTCTTGCAGTCGAGCATTCCAGCACCGGTCAGCTCCCGAAGTCGCTTGACGTCGGCAGCGGTGAAGTTCGCCAATGCTCAGCCTTTCCTAGGATGCATCTGTGGTTGATTCGGTTGCCCCGCCTGGGGCTTCAGCGGAGCCGGCGGTAGCGGCGGCACCGGCGAGCAGTTCCTGCTCCCACTCGGGAAGCGGCTCGGCTGCCAGCGAGTCTGAAGCCTCCGGCTTGCCGTCACCGCGGCCGAGTCCGGCGCGGGCCTGCAGGCCCTCGGCGACCGCGGACGCGATCACCTTGGTCAGCAACGCGGCCGACCGGATCGCGTCGTCGTTGCCCGGGATCGGGTAGTCGACCTCGTCGGGGTCGCAGTTGGTGTCCAGGATCGCGATGATCGGGATGTTCAGCTTACGAGCCTCCGCGACCGCGAGATGCTCCTTGTTGGTGTCGACGACCCAGATCGCCGACGGCACCTTCGCCATGTCGCGAATACCGCCGAGGCTGCGCTCCAGCTTGTTCTTCTCGCGGGTCAGCATCAAGATTTCCTTCTTGGTGCGGCCCTCGAAGCCACCGGTCTGCTCCATCGCCTCAAGTTCCTTGAGGCGCTGCAGGCGCTTGTGCACGGTGGAGAAGTTGGTGAGCATCCCGCCCAACCAGCGCTGATTCACGAACGGCATGCCGACCCGGGTCGCTTCGGCCGCCACGGACTCCTGCGCCTGCTTCTTGGTGCCGACGAACATGATGCTGCCGCCGTGAGCGACGGTCTCCTTGACGAACTCGTACGCCTTATCGATGTAGGTCAGTGTCTGCTGCAGGTCGATGATGTAGATGCCGTTGCGGTCGGTGAAGATGAACCGCTTCATCTTGGGATTCCAGCGTCGGGTCTGGTGCCCGAAGTGGGTGCCGCTGTCAAGCAGCTGTTTCATGGTCACAACAGCCATGGCTACGCCAGCTTTCAATATCGGTTGTCGCCCGGAATCGGTTGAAACCGGGCCCTGGCGCCTGCTGCGATGCCGAACCCGTGTCCGGGGCGAACCGGGCTACGGGACCGCTCGGCATGCAGGTGCGGGCTCCTTGAAGCCACCGGGCTTCAGAAAAACCGTGTGCAGGCGTGCGAAGTCAGCCCGCTTTCACGAGCTGCGTAGAGGAGTTTACACCGCGACGGCGGGTGGTTTGTCCCAGCGGCTGAGTTGTCCACACGGTTGGCCTGCGCGTCCACAGCGCACACCTGGCGACTGGCCGAGCGCCGCCGCTCCCGGTGCACTGAGCGGGTGCGATGGGTGTTGCTGGTGCTGCTCCTGTGTTGGGTGCTGCTCAACGCTCCGCCGGCGGATGCCGCCGGTGGGCGGCTGGAGTGGCCGCTGCGTCCCCCGCCCGGCGTCGTGCGGGCGTTCGACGCGCCGTCACCCAACTGGCAGGCCGGGCACCGCGGCGTGGACCTGGCGGGCAGTCCGGGCCGGCCGGTGTACGCGGCGGGCGACGCGACGGTGGTGTTCGCCGGCCTGCTGGCGGACCGCCCGGTGGTGTCGCTGGCCCACTCCGGCGGCCTGCACACCAGCTACGAGCCGGTGCGCGCAAGGGTGCGGGCCGGTCAGACGGTGGCATCAGGCGCGGTGATCGGCGAGCTGCTGGCCGGCCATGCCGGCTGCCCGGTCGCGGCGTGTCTGCACTGGGGCGCGATGTGGGGTCCGGCGTCGCGCGCCGACTACGTCGACCCGCTGGGACTGCTGGAGTCGACGCCGGTACGGCTCAAGCCGCTCGAGGGGTAGCCGGGTTGACGTGCGCTCACGGCTTTGAATGTGACCCATGGCGGCCGACAGATGCGCCGCCCTGAGCGGGCGCTCAGGCCCTCGGGTGCGCCTGGTCATGGACCGCCCGCAACCGGGCGACGGCGACGTGGGTGTAGAGCTGCGTGGTGGCCAGGCTGGAATGGCCGAGCAACTCCTGCACCACCCGCAGGTCGGCTCCGCCTTCCAGCAGATGGGTGGCCGCGCTGTGCCGTAGCCCGTGCGGACCCATGTCGGGTGCCCCGTCCACCGCCGCGACGGTCTGGTGCACCACCGTGCGCGCCTGCCGCACGTCAAGCCGGCGGCCGCGGGCGCCCAGCAGCAGCGCCGGCCCGGACTCGGGAGTGGCCAGCGCCGGACGCCCGTCAGACAGCCAGGCACGCAGCGCCTCGGCGGCGGGTTGGCCGAACGGCGCGGTGCGCTGCTTGTCGCCCTTCCCCAGCACCCGCACCAGCCGATTGGCGGTGTCGACGTCGTCGACGTCCAGGCCGCACAGCTCACTCACCCGGATCCCGGTGGCATACAACAGTTCGACGATCAACCGGTCGCGCAGCGCCATCGGGTCGCCCTGCTCGGCGCCGGCTTTGGCGGCCGTCATGGCCGCCAGAGCCTGATCCTGCCGCAGCACCGACGGCAGGGTGCGGTGGGCTTTGGGAACCTGCAGGCGGACGGCGGGATCGGTGGTCAGCAAGCCCTGCCGAGTGGCCCAGGCGGTGAACGCCTTGACCGAGGAGGTGCGGCGGGCCAGCGTCGTGCGGGCCGCACCCGCACCGGCGGCACCGGCCAGCCACGACCGCAGCACCGGCAGGCTCAGGGTCTGCAGATCCGATCCGCGCTCAGCCAGGAAATCGAACAGCGACCGCAGGTCGCCGAGGTAGGCGCGACGCGTGTGCGCCGATCGACCGCACTGCAGTTCCAGGTAGTCGTCGAACTCTTCGAGGACCATCTGATCCGGCATTCCCCCACGCTCGCAGACGCGGCGCGGTCTTTCAGAGGACGCGCCGCAGTGTGTCCGGGGTGAGATCTTTGAGCGCCGGATAGCCGTCGACAGCCATGGTCAGGTCCGCTTCGGCGAGCAGCATGCGCAGCACATGGACGACACCGTCAACCCCGCCCAGGGCCATTCCGTAGGCGTACGGGCGGCCGACGCCGACCGCGGAGGCGCCCATCGCCAGCGCCTTGACGACGTCGGCGCCGCTGCGGATGCCCGAGTCGAACAGCACGGGCAGGCCGTCGGCGGCCTCGACGACGCCGGGAAGGCAGTCCAGTGCCGGCAGCCCGCCGTTGGCCTGTCGGCCGCCGTGAGTTGAGCAGTAGATGCCGTCGACGCCGCCGTCGATGGCGCGGCGGGCGTCGTCGGGGTGACAGATGCCCTTGATGATCAGCGGCAGGTCGGTCAGCGACCGCAGCCAGCCGAGGTCATCCCAGGTCAGGGGGTTTCCGAACAGCGATGCCCAGCGCAGCACGGCGCCTTGCGGGTCTTCCTCGGGCGGCCGTTGCAGGCCGGCGCGGAAGACCGGGTCGCTGGTGTAGTTGCTCAGGCAGAGCCCTCGCAGTTGAGGGAAGTTCGCCGTAGTCAGGTCGCGTGGCCGCCAGCCGGGAATCCAGGTGTCGAGGGTGACGATGATGGCCTTGAATCCGGCGGCTTCGGCGCGCTGCACCAGGCTGGCGGCCAGTTCTCGGTCCTTGGGCGTGTACAGCTGAAAGAACCCGGGCGTGTCGCCGAACAGCGCGGCGACGTCTTCCATCGGGTCGGCGGTCAGGGTGGAGACGACCATCGGCACACCGGTGCGGGCCGCCGCGCGTGCGGTCGCCAGGTCGCCGTGGCCGTCCTGGGCGCACAGGCCGATGACCCCGATCGGTGCCATGAACAGCGGCGACGGCAGTGTCAGGCCGAACATCTGCACCGACAGGTCGCGTTCGGCGGCGCCGACGAACATGCGCGGCATCAGACCCCACCGATCGAACGCCTCGCGGTTGGCGCGCTGCGTGCGCTCGTCGCCGGCTCCCCCGGTGACGTACGACCAGACCGACGGCGGCATCGCCATCTCGGCCCGGGCCTCCAACTCGGCAAACGCCATCGGAAGCGAGGGAACTACCCCGGCCAGACCCTGAAAGTAGATTTCGAGCTGATAGTCGCCGAATGCCATGTCCTAGAGAATGCCAGTCGGCAGCTGTCGCGGAAGCTACTGCTCCGACGACTCCGTCTCGGCCAGCTCCTTTTTCCACTGCCGGAATGTCTCTTCGGTGCGCCCGCGCCGCCAGTACCCGGAGATCGACGCAGCCCACTGGGCGTCGACGCCGCGCTCCTTACGGATGTAAGGCCGCAGGTTGTGCATGACCGCCTGCGCCTCGCCGTGGATGAAGACGTGCACGCGGCCGGGTAGCCAACGGCGCCGTGGTGACCGCTTCGATCAGCGGCGCGTGGTCACCGGCGCGATCCTCGGGCACCAGATCCGCACGTCCACCGCGGTATACCCAGTTGATCTCGACACCGTCGGGGGCGGTCAGCGGCATCTCGTCGTCCGGGCCGGCCACTTCGATGAAAGCCATACCGACCGCTGATTCGGGCAACGCTTCCAATGCGGCGGCGATGGCCGGGAGCGCGGCCTCGTCACCGGCGAGCAGGTGCCAGTCGGCGGCCGGGTCGGGGGTGTAGGCGCCACCGGGACCCATCAGGTAGATCGGCTGGCCCGGTTGGGCCGCGGCGGCCCACTGACCCGCAACCCCGTGCTCGCCGTGCACCGCTACATCCACCGCGATCTGCCGGGCCTCCTCGTCGACGCGGCGAACGGTGAGGGTGCGCACCGGCGGGCGCTTTTCCGGTGGCAGCCCGGCAAAGCTGTCCAGCGTCAGCGGCTGCGGCAGCGCGGCCAGATCGATGCCGTCGGCGACGAACACCAACTTGACGTAGGAGTCGGTGAACTTGCTGGGCACAAACGTGTCGAAGTTGCTGCTGCCCAGCACAACTCTGACCATGTGCGGCGTGAGTTGCTCGGTACTGACCACGTCGAAAGCCTGCAGAGGCCGGCCTGCCACTTATCCTCCTGTCACCATCTGACCCTCCGTCGACTATACGAGCCGAGTTTGGCCGCGACGCTGACGCACGATGCGCCAGCAGCCGTCGCGGCACTCGGCCAGACCCGTCAACTCCAGCAGCGCGAGCGGCCCCAGCACCCGTTCCGGGAGCAGGCCGGAGGTGACGGCTATCTGGTCGACCGTGGCCGCTCCCCGACCCGGTAACGCCTCGTAGACCTGCCGCTCGTCCTCGCCCAGCCCGTCCAGGGCCGTGGTGGGTCGCGGCTGCTCGGGTGCCAGCTCGCCGATGCGGCCGACCAACTCGACGACGTCCTCGCAGCGGGTGACCAGCTCCGCGCCGTTGCGCAGCAGCACATGACAACCCGCCGACGCTGAAGACGTCACCGGCCCGGGTACCGCAGCCACCACCCGGCCCAGCGATCGCGCCCACGCGGCGGTGCTGGCGGCGCCGCTGCGCAGGCCCGCCTCCACGACCACGGCCGCTCCCGACAAGGCGGCCACCAGGCGGTTGCGGGTCAGAAACCGGAATCGGGCCGGCCGGACGCCGGGCGGGTATTCGGTGCACAACAACCCGTGCTGGCCGATGCGATGCAGCAGCGCGGAATGACCCGCCGGGTACGGCACGTCGAGCCCGCCCGCCAGCACGGCGACGGTGATGCCGTCGGCGGCGAGCGCGGCGCGGTGCGCGGCGCCATCGATCCCGTACGCGCCGCCCGAGACCACCGCGACATCGCGCTGCGCCAGCCCGGTAGCCAGATCGTCGGTCACCCGCTCGCCGTATGCCGTCGACGCTCGGGTACCGACCAGGGCGGCGGCGCGCTGGCCTACCTCGTCGAGGCGTGCCGGACCCATCGCCCACAGAACCATAGGCATCGAGTTCTGGGACCGCCCGCCAATCCCATCGAATGCGGCAAACGCGAGCATCGGCCACTCGTCGTCGTCGGGAGTGACCAAGCGGCCACCACGCCGGCGAATCAGATCGAGATCTGCTGCAGCTTGGTCGATGTCGCGCCTCGCCGCGGTGAGTCGCAACAGGTCGTCGTCGATCAGTCCGCGCCGGACCCGCTCGGCCGCCTCTTGTGGCCCCACGCTTCTCACCAGCGCGGCCAGCTCCGTGCAGGGTGGTTCGGCGACTCGCGACAGGTATGCCCAGGCGCGCATGGTGGGACCGTCCGCGGTGCTCATCGCCGGGCTCCCGCCTGCCGGAAGCTCAGTGCGGTCGCGACCTCGGACAGCCCGGGCGCGGGACGACCGGCCAAATCGGCCAGGCTCCAGGCGACCCGCAGCGTACGGTCCACGCCACGGATGCTGAGCAGTCCGTTGTCCAACGCCGTGCGCAGCGGCTTCATCGCGGCGCTGCTGGGCCGAAACGCGCGGCGTAGCAGCGGGCCGCTGACTTCGGCATTGGTGTGAAAGCCGTGTGGGCGCCACCGCTCGGCGGCCGCTTCCCGGGCCGCGGTCACCCGCTGGCGTACCTGCGCCGTCGACTCGCCTTCGGCGACCGCGAACGCACCTGCACGCACCGGATTCATCTGCACCCGCAGGTCTACCCGGTCCAGCAGCGGTCCCGAAAGTTTGCCGAGATACCGCCGTTTGACCGCCCCGGCGCAGATGCAGTCCTGCGGGTCGGCCGGCGCGCACGGGCATGGGTTGGCGGCCAGCACCAGCTGGAATCGCGCCGGGTAACAGGCCACGCCGTCCCGGCGGGCCAAACGAATCTCACCGTCCTCCAACGGTGTTCGTAGTGCTTCCAGTGCGCTGACGCTGATTTCCGCGCATTCGTCGAGAAACAGGACGCCGCGGTGCGCGCGGCTGACCGCGCCCGGTCGGGCCATCCCCGATCCGCCACCAACGAGTGCCGCGACAGTGGAACTGTGATGCGGCGCCACAAACGGTGGCCTTGTCAGTAGCGGCGTATCGGCGGACAACAATCCGGCCACCGAGTGAATCGCGGTCACTTCCAGCGACTCGCTATCGGACAACGGCGGCAACAAACCCGGAAGTCGTTGAGCGAGCATCGTTTTCCCCACACCGGGTGGACCGGTCAGCATCAGGTGATGCGCACCGGCCGCGGCCAGCTCGACGGCAAACCGCGCCTGCGACTGCCCCACCACGTCGGCGAGATCAGCCAACGGCTCGTCGACGGGGGCCGACGCGGTGATCCGGCGATCCAGGTCGTCCGATCCCCTCAGCCAGCCGCTGCAGCTGTCTCAGCGTGCGCACACCCCAGACGTCGATGCCGTCGACCAGGCTGGCCTCGGCCAGGTTGTCGGCCGGAACGACCACAGCCGGCCAGCCATCACGTTTGGCGGCCAGCACCGCGGGCAGTACCCCGCGCACCGGCCGCACCCGGCCATCCAGCGACAACTCCCCCAGCAGCACCGTCTTCTCCAGGCGATGCCAGGGCTTCTTTCGTTGCGCCGACAGCACCGCCGCAGCCAGGGCGATGTCGTAGACCGAACCCATCTTCGGCAAGGTCGCCGGTGACAGCGCGAGCGTCAGCCGGGCCATCGGCCAGCTGTTACCGCAGTTGGTCACCGCCGCGCGCACCCGGTCGCGCGACTCCTGCAGTGCCGCATCGGGCAGGCCCACCAGATGGACACCCGGCAGGCCGGAGGTGATGTCGGCCTCGATTTCCACGATCTGTCCGTCCAGGCCCCGCACCGCGACCGAAAACGCATGCCCCAGCGCCATCAGCCGATGCCTTCGAGATGGATGAGCTCCGGGAGTGGGCGCCGACCGATCCGCACCCCGATCATATCGATGCGGATCGCCGCCCAGCGTTCATCCTGGGCGGCCAGCCAGAGCCCGGCCAATCGGCGCAGTCGACGTACCTTCGACTCCGTCACCGCCTGGGCCAGCCCGCCGTAGCCGTCACCGGTGCGGGTTTTGACCTCGACGAAAACTACTGTGCCGGTGGTCTTTTCGCACGGCGATCAAATCGAGTTCGCCGTATCGGCAGCGCCAGTTACGGCCCAGTATCCGGAGCCCGAGGCGGGTCAGATGATCTAATGCCAGCTGTTCGCCCAGCGCTCCCAGCTCAATCCGCGTCATGGGCTTGTCGGTTGTCATGGCGCCAACGTGCCCGCTGCCCCCGACAAGATCCGACAAGATCCGCCGGGGCTGACGTCCCGGTCCCGAGGCGGCTACCAGTTATCCCCAGTCGTGGGGCTATCCACAGACGCAACAGGCGCCCGATCGATCTAGGTCTTCTTGCTGGGAATGACGATGACGACGATCAGCGTCACGATGCTGAAGAACAGGCCGAGGATTCCCCAGAAGATGGCGCTGCGTCCCTTCATCGACGCGACCACTGCGCAGATGACGGCCGCGATGACGCTGCCGACGGCGACGAAGATCCCCTTGATTCCGCGCAGGATGAAACCCGCTGCTTCGGGATTGCTCTGTGCGGCGGTAACCAGTTCGTGCAGCATGGCCGTCTCCTCAGCTGTGTGAAGCGATACGACCGGCTACCCGCGCGGCGGGGATCCCAATCACGTAGGGCCGGACTAGATGACCCGGTCCGCCCTGGTGTAGACGTTCATCGAGTCCTCCCGCAGGAACGCCACCAGCGTGATCCCGGACTCCTCGGCCAGCGAAACCGCCAGCGACGACGGTGCGGAAACCGCGGCCAGCACAGGAATCCCGGCCATCAGCGCCTTCTGCGTCAACTCGAACGACGCCCGCCCGCTGACCAGCAGCACCGACGCGGCCAGCGGCACCCGACCGTGCTCCAGCGCCCAGCCGATGACCTTGTCGACCGCGTTGTGCCGGCCGATGTCCTCGCGCACGCGAGCATCGTGCCGTCCACCCCGAACAGCGCCGCGGCGTGCAGCCCGCCGGTGCGCGCGAAAACCTTTTGCGCGCCCCGAAGTTGGTCCGGCATCGCCTTGCGAGCGTGCAGCGGCGACGGTCGCCGGATCGTCTCCGGGCGAGAACCGGCTGATCAGTCGCACCGCTTCCAGCGACGCCTTTCCGCAGACCCCGCACGACGAGGTGGTGTAGAAGTTCCGGGTGACGTCGAGAACCGGCGGCTCGACGCCGGGCGCCAGCGTCACATCGAGCACGTTGTAGTTGTTACCGCCGTCTCATCGCGACCCGCCGCAGTAGCGAATCGTCTGCACGTCTTCGCGCTGCGCGATGACCCCTTCGGTCAGCAGAAACCCTTGCGCGAGTTCGATATCCGAGCCGGGCGTGCGCATGGTCACGGTGACCGGCGTCGCCGTTGACGCGGATCTCCAGCGGCTCCTCGACGGCCAGGGTCTCCGGTCGGGTGATCGCTTGACCGGCGGCCAGATGCTTGACCCGCCGTCGCGCCGTTACGTGCCCCACTGGGCTTCCGACCGACATGGCGGTCTCGCTGGCCCCGGACAGTCGCGGCCTCAACGTACCTCGACCGGCGTCACACCGCTGAGGCCAGCGCTCCAGGGTCTCCGCCGACGAGTGCGTCGGGTGCCAGCCCAGTTCCCGCTTCGCCTTGGTGGTGTCCATCACCACCGAGGCCCGCGCGACATGCAGCCATTCCAGCCTGGAGGGACGAACGGCAGCCGCGAAATCGCCGCAGACGCGGCCGAGGCCGCCGCGGCGGGCACCGGTACCGGCCGGCCACCCAGCGCCTTGGCCACATCGCTGATCGTCACCACCCCATCACCGGCGATGTTGTAGGCCCCGGGCGGTGCCGGGGCGGTGGCGGCCAGCGCGATCGCGATCGCGACGTCGTCGTGGTGCACCAGTTGCAGGGGAATCCAGGGTCGGGAACCACCGGCTTGCAACCCTGGCACCGCCGTTGTCAGCGCCCGCACCGGGGCGGGCAGCTGGTTCCACGGCATCGCGTCGGCCAGGGAGTGCGCCTCGGGCCCGGCGACGATGCAGGGCCGCAGCACGAACACCTCCAGCGACGAGCCTTCGGTGACTTCGGCGAGCACGGCCTCGCACGCCGACTTCTGCGCCGAGTAGTAGTGCTCGGCGGATCCGCGTGTCGGCACGTCCTCGGTGAGCGGCAGCGGGTTGTCGGAGTGGTAGCCGTAGGCCGCCACCGACGAGGTGTAAACCAGACGCCGTGGCGCCCGTTGCGCCGCGACGGTCGCCTCGAACACATTGCGGGTGCCCTGCAGGTTGATTCGTGCGCTTTCTTCGCGCGACCCCATGATGATGAAAGCGAGGTGAACCACCACATCGGCTTGTGCGACCAGCGCATCGACCGCGTCGCGATCCAGGATGTCGCCCTGCATCGTAGGTGGTTTTTCGCCAGCCCCACGCGGCGGGTCGAACGGTCGGCGCGCCATCCCGACGATCTTCTCCACTGCGGGTTCGCGCTCCAGCGCCGTCACCGCCGAGATACCGATTTCTCCGGTCGGGCCGGTGACGGCGACAGTGAGTCCCACCTGAATGGTCTTCTTCCCGCCGCGGCCACACGCCAAACGCCAGAATCAGACAGCGAAGATGTGTGCAAGCCGCGGCAGATGGCTACTCCTGCGCGGTACACATCTCCGACGGCGGGAGAAGGACCATGAAGCTGATAGCGCCGACCGATTCGCTGTTTCTATCGGGCGAATCCCGCGAACACCCGATGCACGTCGGGAGCTTGCAACTCTTCCAGCCACCCGACGGATGCGGACGAGGACTTCGTGACCGATGCCTACGAATCAATGCTTCGTTGCACCGACGTCCAGCCGACCTTCCGCAAGCATCCGGCCTTCTTCGGTCCGCATCACCAACCTGGCGTGGTCCATTGACGACGAGGTCGAGCTGGACTACCACTTCCGCCGGTCCGCCCTGCCCCGGCCGGGGCGGGTACGTGAGCTGCTGGAGCTGACCTCGCGGTTGCACGGCAGCCTGCTGGACCGGCACCGGCCACTGTGGGAAGCGCATCTGGTGGAGGGGCTCAACGACGGGCGCTACGCGGTCTACACCAAGTTCCACCATTCGCTGATGGACGGGGTGTCAGCGCTGAGGTTGATGCAGCGGGCATTCACCAGCGATCCCGACGACGACGAGATCCGGGTGCCGTGGGCGTTGAAGCCGCGTCAGCGCCGGGACAGCGGTCGCAAATCCGTCTCCGATGCAGATGCTGACCCAGACGGTGGGAACGGCGGCGGCTCTTTTGCCGTCGACGTTGTCACTGGCGCGTGCCGGCGTTGCTGGAACAGCAGCTCACATTGCCGTTTCGGGCACCGAATACGATGTTCAACGTCCGGATCGGCGGTGCCCGGCGAATTGCCGCACAATCGTGGTCGGTCGACCGGATCAAAGCGGTGAAGGCCGCCGCGGACGTCACCTTCAACGACGTCGTTCTGGCGATGTCCGCTGGCGCGCTGCGCGCGTATCTGATCGATCAGAATGCGCTTCCCGACACTCCGTTGGTCGCCATGGTCCCGGTGAGCCTGCGCAAGGAAACCGACGCATGGCGGCGGCAATATGGTCGGCACGGTCCTGTGCAATCTCAACACCGACGTCGAGGACGCCGGCGAAACGCCTGCAGGCGATCAGTGCGTCGATGTCCGACAACAAGGAAGTGTTCAGCCAGCTGCCCCAGGTACAGCAGCTGGCGTTGTCCGCATTCCTCACCGGCGGTTTGTTCTTCGGGCTGATTCCCGGGTTTTATCGGCACCGCTCCGCCGCCGTTCAACATCGTGATTTCAAACGTGCCGGGACTCCAGGAGCGGCTGTATTGGCGGGGTGCGCAGGCTGGTCGGCAATTACCCGTTGTCGATCGCTCTGGACGGTCAGGCGATGAACATCACGGTCACCAACAACGCCGAGAACCTCGACTTCGGGCTTGTCGGCTGCCGGCGCAGCGTTCCGCATATGCAGCGCATGCTCGGACACCTGGAGACATCTCTGAAAGATCTCGAACGCGCCGTCGGCGTATGACGTGGTCGGGCGACCGATAATCTACGGCCATGGGAAATGTTGCAACGCCGAGAGGTGAGGTCGAGACGTGGCGGACGAACCGAACGCCGACCGCCGCTCACCGCCCGGCGCGGTCGACGGCGGACCCGGCGACCGTGTTCGCGGCTCTCGCCGAAATCATCTACCAGGGCTCGGACGCGGCCGAGATGTACGCGGCCATCTGTGTGGCCGCGACCCTGATTGTTCCCGGGCTGCGACCACGCCAGCCTGCTGGTGAAGCACGACGATCGTTACGTCACTGTCGGCGCCAGCGATCGCGGCTCGCGCACCGGGTCGACGACCTCGAACGCGCGCTCCGGCGACGGCCCGTGCATCGACGCGATCGAGGAGGAAACTCCGCAGATCGAAACGGACCTGACCACGCCGATCCCAGTGGCCCCACTTCGCGGCCCGCCTGGTCGCCGAGACGCCGGTGCGCGGCGCCATGGGGTTTCGGCTGCTGATCGACAAACGCAAAGCCGCCGCGCTGAACCTGTTCAGCGAAACCCCCAACCGCTTCGACTCCGAGTCCGCCGGCCGTGCGGCGGTGCTGGCGTCGTTCGCCAGCGTCGCCATCAACGCCATCGCACACGGCGAAGACGCCGCCAGCCTGCGGCGGGGACTGATCAGCAACCGCGAAATCGGCAAGGCGGTCGGCATGTTGATGTTGCTGCACGACATTCACCGAGGACGAAGCGTTCGACCTGCTACGGCACCACTCCCAGAGCCTCAACATCAAGCTGGCTGACGTGGCGCGGACAGGTCATCGAAGTCGCGGTCAACTGCCCTTCGCCGCGACGTCAGGTTCCGTACGACACGCCTCCTGACCGGCCGGCTATTCCGGCAGCCGCAGCTCGGGTTTCTCGACTTCTTCGATATTGACGTCCTTGAAGGTGACCACCCGCACCTGCTTGACGAAGCGGGCCGGCCGGTACATGTCCCACACCCAGGCGTCGGCCAGTCGCAGCTCGAAGTACACTTCGCCGTCGGCGTTGCGCGGCACCATCTCGACGCTGTTTGCCAGATAGAAACGACGCTCGGTTTCCACGACATAGCTGAACTGGCCGACGATGTCCTTGTATTCGCGGTACAGCGAGAGCTCCATCTCGGTTTCGTACTTTTCGAGATCCTCTGCACTCATCTGTCTCAGACGTCCTTCTCCCGGAGCCTGCTGCCCCATCTTTCCTCACCGGTAATCGCCGCTATCGGCGGGATGGCCCGGAGGGTCCGGTTGGCATTCGGCCACCAACTCGGACGTCGACCCGGTCGCCACCCGGCGGACGTTGATGAACGAATAGCGGTGCTGCGGGCAGGGACCCAGCCGGGCCAGCGCGAGGCTGTGCGCGGGGGTGCTGTAGCCCTTGTGCTCGGCGAAACCGTAGCCGGGGTGCTCGGCGTCCATCGCGACCATCAACCGGTCCCGGCTGACTTTCGCCAGAACGCTGGCCGCGGCGATGCAGGCGGCCGCCGCATCGCCACCGATCACCGGCAGCGACGGCACGGGCAGGCCCGGGCACACGAAAGCCGTCGCTCAGGACATACCCGGGCCGCACCGACAGGCCGGCCACCGCACGCCGCATGCCTTCGATATTGGCGACGTGCACGCCGCGGCGGTCCACCTCGGCCGAGGGGATGAACACCACGTGGTAGGCCAGCGCGTAGCGACGGATCAGCGGGAACAGCCTCTCCCGCGCCTTCTCGGTAAGCTTCTTCGAATCATCCAGGGCGGCAAGGCTTTCCAGCCGTCCCGGGCCGAGCACGCAGGCCGCCACCACCAGCGGGCCGGCGCAGGCACCGCGACCCACCTCGTCCACCCCGGCCACCGGGCCCAGTCCACTGCGGTACAGCGCGGACTCCAGGGTGCGCAATCCTGACGACTTGCGGATCACCGTCCGCGGCGGCCAGGTCGGTGGCCATGGCTACTGACCTTGCTGGGGGTTCACCGAACCCACACCACCCCATCGCGACGGCGGCCACACGATGAACCTGGCCTTGCCGATGACGTTGGCGACCGGCACGGTGCCCGCCATCGGGTCACCCGTGCACAGCATCGGGCAGTGGGCGCGTGAATCCGCCGAGTGGGTCCGGTTGTCGCCCATCACCCACAATCGTCCCGATGGGACGGTGACCGGCCCGAACTCGCTGCCCAGGCACGGGTAAACCGACGGGTCGGCCATCATGGTGGTCGGGTCGAGGTACGGCTCCTTCAGCGGCTTGCCGTTGACGGTCAAGCCGGTGTCGGATCGGCACTGAACCGTCTGTCCGCCGACCGCGATGACACGCTTGACCAAGTCGTTCTCGTCGGGCGGCACAAAACCGATGAACGACAGCGCGTTCTGCACCCAGCGCAGCGCGGTGTTGGACGAGCGGATCGACTTGTAGCCGACATTCCACGACGGCGGGCCCTTGAAGACGATGACGTCGCCGGGTTTTGGTGAGCTGAAGCGTAGGTGAGTTTGTCGACCATGATGCGATCGCCGACGCAGGTGGAGCACCCGTGCAGCGTGGGTTCCATCGACTCCGACGGAATCAGGTATGGACGCGCGACGAACGTCAGCATCACGTAGTAAAGCACCATCGCGATGACCGCCAGCGTGGTCAGTTCCCGCAGCGTCGACCGCTTCGCGGGCTTTTCCTTGTCAGGCTTCGCCTCGGGATCCGGGGCGGCCGCGCCCGACGGAGTGTCGGGCGCAGGCGACTGCAGCTTGTCAGCGTCCGGCTGGCGCTCCGAGGGTGAGTCCTCCGAAGGAGAGTCCGTAGGAGTCAGTGTCGGTCACGAGATCAGCGTAGCCAGCACAGGGCATACGGCTGTGGCCGCCGGGGCCCGTCCGCGGTCAGCGCTTTTCCTTGATCTTGGCCTTCTTGCCGCGAAGTTCACGCAGGTAGTACAGCTTGGCGCGACGGACGTCGCCGCGGGTCACCAGCTCGATATGGTCGATGTTCGGCGAATGGACCGGGAAGGTCCGCTCGACGCCGACGCCGTAGCTCTCTTTGCGCACCGTGAACGTCTCGCGGATGCCGCCACCCTGCCGACGGATCACCACGCCCTTGAACACCTGGATACGTTCCTTGGCGCCCTCGATCACTTTGACGTGCACGTTGATGGTGTCGCCCGGGTGAAGGCGGGGATGTCGTCGCGCAGCGACGCCTGGTCGACGAAGTCCAGCCTGTTCATTGGAAAGACACTTCCTCGGGGTCGCGGCTTAGTCAAACCGCTCACACGCAGGCGTGCGACGGTCACTGAGCCGATGGTTAGGGCTTCTTGGGTGCATCTCGCAGCAGGCGGTAGGCACCGGCCCGCCGACAACCGCTGGAGACAACTGGCCAATTGTGCCAGACGGGGAGCATGCAGTGAAAATCACAGGAAACTGTGGTGGTTCGCGCCCGCCCTAAACCGCCTGCAAGTGGTACATATGGCTGGGGTCAAACCGCGCGGATCCAACCCTCCCAGGACCCGTCGAGCCGGATGCCCGGGGCAGATGGCCCGGAATGTCGCAGCGGCCCGCCCCGAACGCGTTCAGGATGTCGTGAGACGCCCGAGTTTGCCGAAGGAGTGCGATGCGAGCCCGGCCGCTGACGTTGCTTTCCGCCGCAGCGGCGGCGGCGTTGGTGGTGATCGCCGGTTGCGAGGCGAAGGTCCATGCGAAGGCGTTCAGCCCGACCGACCAGACCGCGGCCCAGCAGCAGCCGCAGCCGCAGCAGCAGCTGGTCGAACTGCTCCTGCGGGCCATACCCCCACTACCCCGACCGCGGCGCCGATGGCGCTGCCGAATCTCTCTTCCGGCGGGCTCGCCGGAGTACAGGAGCGCATTCAGCTGGCCACCGACCAGGCCGCGGCCGGGGGCGCCACCCTTTCGGTGGCCATCCTCGATCGCGCCACTCACCAGCTGGTCTCCAACGGCAACACCCAGATCATCGCCACCGCGTCGGTCGCCAAACTGTTCATCGCCGACGATCTGCTGCTTCGGGAATCCGAGGGCCGGACCGTCTTGTCCCCCGATGACCACCAGGCATTGGACGTGATGTTGCAGTCTTCCGACGACGGCGCGGCCGAACGTTTCTGGGGACAGGACGGTGGGGACGCCATCATCTCCCAGGTGGCGAGCCGGTACGGACTGTCGTCGACCACACCCCCGAGCGACGGACGGTGGTGGAACACCATCAGTTCGGCGCCCGACCTGATCAACTACTACGAAATGCTGCTTGACGGCTCAGGCGGGCTGCCGATGGAACGCGCCCGGCTGATCGTCAAGGACCTGGCCCAGTCCACCCCGACGGGCATCGACGGCTACCCGCAGCGGTTCGGCATTCCCGACGGGCTGTACGCCGAACCCGTTGCGGTCAAACAGGGCTGGATGTGTTGCATCGGCGCCGACTGGATGCATCTGTCGACCGGGGTGATCGGCAAAGACCGCCGATACATCATGGTGATCGAGTCACTGCAGGCCTCTGACGACGCGACCGCGCGCGAGACGATCACCCAAGCGGTCAAGACGATATTCCCCAACGGCCGCATCTAACTCTTCGCGCGAGCCCCCTTGCGCGAGCAGAAACAGAATCACACGAAAGCTGCTCGAAACACCTGCTTTTGCGTCTCGGCGGGACAAATCAGTCCAGCAGCTCCGGCCGGTGATCGCGGGTGCGCTGCAGCGACACCTCCCGGCGCCAGGCCGCAATTCGGGCGTGGTCGCCGGACAGCAGGATTTCGGGGACGTTCAGGCCACGCCAGCTCGGCGGGCGTGTATAACTGGGCCCCTCGAGCAGCCGGTCCAGGGCCGGCGAGTGCGAATCATGTTGGGCCGATGCGGGATTGCCCAGCACTCCGGTCATCAGCCGCAGCACGGCCTCGATCATCACCAGTGCCGCCGACTCACCGCCGGGCAACACGTAATCACCGATCGACACCTCTTCGACTCGCATCCGCCGCGCGGAGTCCTCGACGACCCGCTGGTCGATTCCTTCGTAGCGGCCGCAGGCGAAGACCAGGTGCTGCTCGGCGCTCCATCGCTGCGCGGTGGCCTGGGTGAACAACTTGCCCGCCGGGCTGGGAACCACCAAAAGCGTCTCCGCCGAAGAGATTTCGTCGAGCGCCTCGCCCCACACCGGCGCCTTCATGACCATGCCAGGTCCCCCGCCGTAGGGCGAATCGTCCACCGAATGGTGTACATCGTGGGTCCACCGCCGCAGATCGTGCACCTGCAGGTCAACCAGACCTGACGCAATCGCCTTGCCCGGCAACGATTCTCGCAGCGGAGCAAGGTAGTCCGGGAAAATCGTGATGACGTCTATTTTCATTCCCAGATCCAACAGACCGTCTGGCGGTTCGATCTCGAGCGTGCCGTCGTCCAGCGACACCGAGGTGACGATCGCGCTGACGAACGGCACCAGCAATTCACCGGATTCACGTTTGACGGACAGCAACTCGCCGCCGGTGGTGTGCAGCACCTCGGTGACGACGCCGATCTCCTGACCCACCGTCGTGCGGACCCGAGGCCCTCCAGCTGGTGGTCGTAGTAAGTGTCCGGCTCGTCGATCGGTGGCAGCTCGTCGGAGTCGATGACGAACAAGCTGCCCCGCAACGCATCGGCGCCGCCCCGGTCGTCCACGCCGGCCAGGCGCACCAGCAGCCGGGCACCGTGCGGGCGCGCGGCTTCGACGACGTAGCCGCGGGCGGGACCCGCGTCGCGAGGCTTCTTGGCGCGCAACTGGCGCCCGGCGCGAACCGGACGTCGGGATCGTCGGTGCGGACGTCGACGACGAGTTCGCCGGTGATGCCGTGCGCTTTGGCCACCCGCCCGACGATCAGCTCCATGTGAGCGCTGCTACTGGTCGGTGTCCACCACGTCGACGCGGATACCGCGGCCGCCGATACCGGCGACCAGCGTGCGCAGCGCGGTCGCGGTACGTCCGCCCCGACCGATCACCTTGCCCAGGTCGTCGGGATGAACGTGGACCTCGACTGTGCGTCCACGACGGCTGGTCACCAGATCCACCCGGACATCGTCAGGGTTGTCGACGATGCCACGGACCAGGTGCTCGACGGCGTCGACCACGACGGTGCTCATGGCGCCGATCAGCTTTCGGTGGATTCGGACTGCTCGCCGGCCTCAGCCGGCGACTCCGCCGCAGCCGGCGACTCCGCCGCAGCCTCGGCAGCGGGTCTGGTCGGCCTTGGCGGCCTTCTTCGGCGCGGACTTCTTCTTCGGCTTGGTGGCCTCGGTGGTGGGTCCGCCCTCGGCGGCCGCCAGCGCGGCGTTGAACAGCTCGAGCTTGCTGGGCTTGGCCGGCTTGACCTTGAGACGGCCCTCGGCGCCGGGCAGGCCCTTGAACTTGTGCCAGTCACCGGTGATCTTCAGCAGTTTGAGGACGGGCTCGGTGGGCTGGGCACCGACTGACAGCCAGTACTGGGCCCGCTCGGAGTCGATCTCGATCAGGCTCGGCTCTTCCTTCGGGTGGTAGCGGCCGATGACCTCGATGGAGCGGCCGTCGCGGCGGGTGCGCGCGTCGGCGACGGCGATGCGGTACTGGGGATTGCGGATCTTGCCAAGTCGAGTGAGCTTGATCTTCACAGCCATGGTTAAGCGATTCTCCTGTAAATGTCACGCTGCAATTCAGCGACCGGGGCAGGATGCCCGGGTCCGGTTTTGCCTCGCGTGTGTGACCACCCGGCGATCTTGATGCGCGGAGCGGACAGCGGCCCATTGTGCCAGAACGGGGTCCTCCCGCGGAAATTGTGGCGATCGCGAGCTCGGCGTAGCCGAGCGCGGCGGGTCGCCACCATCGAGTCCGGCTACATGACCTTCTGGAATGTCTTGGTCTCGACGCGACGAGTCATCCGCCAGCCGTCGGGCGTGCGCACGAACTCGTCGTCGTACCAGAGCCCGCAGAACAGGATCTGCTCCTTCTCGCCGCCCAGCACCATCGGGTTGAAGCAGATCACCCGCGACGACGCCGTGTCACCGTCGATGCGGACCGAGAAGTTGCCCAGCATGTGCGAGTACACCGGGAAGTTCGGCAGCACCTCGGACAGCCACTTCTTGACCTCGGGGTATTCGCCGGCGATCCCGCCCAGCGCCGTGTAGTCGATGTATGCGTCGCTGGTGAAGACGTTGTCCAGGTCGTCGAATCGACGTTGGTCGATCGCGGTGGAGTAATCCACCAACAGCTGCTGGATCTCCAGGCGGTCGGAAATCTCTTCCAGGCTCAACATGTCTCGATTCAACACCGCGGCAGCATCGGTAAGTGGGCGGCCCACACGACCACAGCCCGGAAGTAAGATCACCCCCTATGCGAAAGCTCATGGCCACAGCTGCTGCGCTGCTCACGGTCACGACCCTCACCGCGGCCCCCGCATCAGCGGACACCGATGTCCAACAGGCAGCGGGTTCGGTGCCGATTCCGGAAGGTCCCGCGCAGACGTGGATCGTTGCCGACCTCGACAGCGGTCAGGTGCTGGCCGGTCGCGAGCAGAACGTGGCCCATCCGCCCGCGAGCACCATCAAGGTGCTGTTGGCGCTGGTGGTACTCGATGAGGTGCCGCTGAACTCCACCGTCGTCGCGGACCTCACGGACACCGCGGTCGAGTGCAACTGCGTCGGGGTCAAAGTCGGTCACAGCTACACCGCGCGCCAACTGCTCGACGGCCTGCTGCTGGTGTCGGGCAACGACGCCGCCAACACGCTGGCCGACCTGCTCGGCGGCCACGACGTCGCGGTCGCCAAGATGAACGCCAAGGCGGCGTCGCTGGGGGCGTCGAACACCCATGCGGCGACGCCGTCCGGTTTGGACGGCGCCCGACGGCTCTCCCGGCTGGTCGACGGCCCATGACCTCGCGGTGATCTTCCGCGCGGCCATGGCCAACCCGACGTTCGCCAACATCACCGCCGAGCCGTCGGCGATGTTTCCCGGCGAGAACGGCGACCAACCGATCCTGAACCAGGACGAGCTGCTCGCCCGCTATCCGGGTGCCATCGGCGGCAAGACCGGGTTCACCAACGCCGCCCGCAAGACGTTCGTCGGAGCGGCCGCCCGTGGTGGCCGCCGGTTGGTGATCGCCATGATGTACGGCCTGGTCAAAGAGGGCGGGCCGACGTACTGGGACCAGGCGGCCGGCCTGTTCGATTGGGGCTTCGGGCTCGGCCCGCAGGCCGGTATCGGCCCTCTCTGATAGCGGGGCACACCCCGGTCGGCAAGCACCGCACGCGTTTTGGTGACGTAAGTCCGTCTCGCGGCCGGGTAGGCTGACCAGCCTTATGGTTGATGGCCTCACACCACATTTTGACGATGTGCAAGCCCATTACGATTTGTCTGACGAGTTCTTCCAGCTATTTCTTGACCCTACTCAGACGTACAGCTGCGCCTTCTTCGAGCGCGATGATATGACGCTCGAACAGGCGCAGCTCGCCAAGATCGACCTGTCGCTGGGCAAACTGGGTCTGCAGCCCGGGATGACGCTGCTGGACGTGGGCTGTGGCTGGGGCGCCACCATGCGCCGGGCGATCGAACAGCACGACGTCAACGTGATCGGCTTGACGCTGTCGAAAAATCAAGCCGCATACGTGCAGAAGTCGTTCGACCAGCTGGACGGCCCGCGCACCAGACGGGTGCTGCTGCAGGGCTGGGAACAGTTCGACGAGCCCGTCGACCGCATCGTGTCGATCGGCGCATTCGAGCACTTCGGTCACGACCGACACGCCGACTTCTTCGCGAGGGCTCACCAAATCCTGCCCGCCGACGGCGTGATGATGCTGCACACGATCACCGGCTTCTCCAGACAGCAGATGACGGACAGAGGCTTGCCACTCACTCTGCGGGTGCTCCGGTTCTTCCACTTCATCAGAACCGTGATCTTCCCCGGCGGCGCGCCGCCGACCATCGAGATGGTGGAAAACAACTCCGCGAATGCGGGTTTCACGCTGACCCGCAACCAGTCACTGCAGCTGCACTACGCCAGGACGCTCGACCTGTGGGCCGAAGCCCTTGCAGCGCACAAGGACCGAGCCATCGAGATCCAGTCCGAAGAGATCTACGACCGCTACATGCATTACCTGACCGGCTGCGCGAAGCTGTTCCGGGACGGCTACATCGACGTGAATCAGTTCACCCTGCAGAAGTAGTGTTCACCTGCTCCCTATCCGCGAGCAGACGCAAGGTCGCACCAAATCGCTTGCTATTGCGCGATTTTGCGTCTGCTCAGCGTCAAGCAGTAGGGTTCGGCCACGCGCCGGTGAGCAGCGCGCTCAACACCGGAATCCTGCGCTCGGCGATCTCGGGCTGCGGCAGTACGCCCTCCACCACGGCGGCGCCGTCGAATACGTTCGTCAGCAATGCCACCAGAACCGGGAAGGTGTCGTCCGGGAAGCCGTCGGCGCCGGGCATTGCCCGCGCGGCGTCATAGATCTTCGCCGAGTACTGCCCCAGCTCGTGTTGCAGAGTGGCCCTGAGCTTTTCGTCGGTGCGCGCGGCGATCAGCAGTTCATAGAGCACCGCGTTGGTGGGGCCGCTGGTGATGTCGCGCAGGATCGCCAGCGCCGCCTCCAGGGCCGGCCGGTCGGCCGGTATCTCAGCGACCTGCTTGGTGAACGTTTCCAGCTGTCGACGCAACACCTCGGACCCGTGGCCGCCATGAAATCGCCCATCGTCTCGAAGTGTCGGAACAGGGCGCCCACGGATACCCCGGCTCGCTTGGTGATCACGGCAGCAGAGGCGCGGGCGTACCCGACCTCGACGATGGTGTCGATGCACGCCTCAGCAGTCGGCCGACGGTCTCCTCCCGGCGTTGCTGCTGGGTTCTGGCCATGTCAGGCCGACAGGCTCAGTCGGCGTTGACTGGCGCTCGCCCGCCCGCAGGTACCGGCCCGACTTCACGGTCTGACCGTAGCCGTCGCGGAACTCCCCGTTGCGGAAGACCACGGCACCGCCCACGCCCGTCGCGACCACGGTGGCGTCGTTGCGGTTGACCATGCGCCGCAAGCCGCCGTAGAAGGGCACCTCCTCCTCGTGGTAGCCGTCCACCGAGTCGTCCAGGTGGGCCGGGTCGATCACCACGAAGTCCGCACGGTCGCCCTCGCGCAACGTGCCGGCGTTGAGGCCGAACCACTCGGCCAGTTCGCCGGTCAGGCGGTGTATCGCCCGCTCCGGCGGACAGGAACGGCGTCCCCGCCCGCTCGGCGTCTCGAGTGCGCTTGAGCAGCCGCAGCGGGAAGTTGTAGAAGGCCATGTTGCGCAGGTGCGCGCCGGCGTCGGAGAAGCCCATGTGGACGCTCGGCGTCGGCGGCGAGCTTGTTGAGCTGCTTGGGGCGGTGGTTGGCGACGATGGTGGTCCACCGCACGTTGCGTTCACCGTTTTCGACGAGCACGTCGAGGAACGCGTCGAGCGGGTGCAGTCCGCGCTCGTCGGCGATCGCGCCAAAGCTCTTGCCGATCAACGACTTATCGGGGCACTCGACGATCACCGCGTCGTGGAAGTCGCGGTGCCACAACGACGGTCCGAGCTTGATGCGGTCGAACTCGCGCCGGAACCGGCGGCGGTAGGACTCGTCGGCCAGTAACTCGTTGCGCTGCAGTTGATCGCGCAGGTGCAGGGCCGCCGTTCCGGCGCCGAACTCTTCGAAGACCGGCAGATCGATTCCGTCGGAGTACAACTCGAACGGCACCGGCAGGTGCTGGAACCGCACGCTGGAGCCCAGGAGTTTGTTGAGCAGCGCGGGTGCCGGCCCGAAGACGTGCACCGCCAGCGGCATCGACTTGGCGTCGGCCGACACCAGCATGCTCATCCGAACTCCCTTGCGCCGGTTGAGATATCCGGCTGCTGGTCAGGAAGAACATCAGCGCGGACACCGGATTGTTGACGTCGGGTGCGCTCTGCAGGATCCGGCCGCGCTTGCGCAGCACCTTGATCAGCCTGCGCCGTTCCCGCCAGGTCGCGAAGGTGGACGGCAGCGCCCGCGAGCGGAAGCGGTCGCCGTCCAGTTTGTCGATCGCCGCGTCCATCCCGGACATGCCGAGCATCCCGGCGTCGAGCGCCTCGTCGAGCAGTCGTCGCCATCTTCTCCAGCTCGGCGTCGGTGGGCCGGACGGTGGCGTCGGTGGCGCGCTCGAGTCCCAGCACCGCGGTCCGCAGGTCCGAATGACCAAGCAGTGAGCTCGACATTCGGCCCGAGCGGCAGCGCGTCGATGGCCGTCGATGTATTCGGCGGCGCGTGCGACCAGGTCTTGTTGGCTTCCAGCGCGCCGAGGACGAATTCGCGCGGCACCGCCTCGACCCGGCTGAACAGGTCGGCGGCGTCCTCGGAGTTGGCGTAGACCGTCGACAGCGAGCAGTTGCCCAGCAGCACCGTGGTGACGCCGTGGCGCACCGACTCGCGCAGCCCGGGGTCGAGCAGCACCTCGGCGTCGTAGTGGGTGTGCACGTCGAGGAAGCCGGGCGTGATCCACTTGCCCGCCGCGTCGATCACCTCGGGGCAGCCCGGTCTCGTCCAGCGGGCCGGCCGACACCGTGGCCACCACGCCGTCGCGAATGCCCAGCGTGCGGGTCTGCGGCGCGCTGCCGGTGCCGTCAAACCACAGTCCGTCGCGGATGATCACGTCGTAAGTCACAGTTCCTCCAGGTCGATGGGCTTGCACTCGAAGCTAACATAGATAGCGAGTGCTCGCAATCTTTTCTGCGCGAAACGGGTCAGCCGCCCGGGCCAGACGCGGTCTTGGCGGTGCCGGCGGTTCTGCGTCGCCGTCGTGGTCGGCGGCTCGGCGTCGGGGTCGGAGACGTTACCGGGTCCGGCACGTACACCGCCGGCGGGATGTCGCCGTTGCGGCACGGCGACCGCGGGGATGCGGACGACGGCCGCCCGCTGGCCACATTCGTTGCTTTGCACCGTGACATCCATCTCGCCGACGAGATCGCCCTGCGGTTGGGGCCGCAGGACCAGCACCTGCGTCGTGGTCTGCGCACTTGCCGACACCGTTGGGCCCGATACACGGGAACTGCACCGTTTCCGGCCGCGACTGCCATTGGCCGTCGCCGAACTCCAAGATCAGCGGATGACGTCCGGCATTCGCCTGCGTGTGGTCGTTGTCGTCGAGCAGTATCGCCGCGGCCGAGGCATACGACGGCGTGCACGACGAGCGGAACGCCCACCAGGTGGTCACGTCCGGCGGCTGCGGGCTGGGCGTGTAGTTGAAAGTCTGCTTGGACCGCTGCGACCTCGATGCGGTAGGTGCCGTCCAAGAGCGGCGGGCGGACGCCGGCGGCGCTGGCGCGTGGGCGCGGGGCGCCGCGGCCGGGCGCTCGCCGGGCTCGCCGGCCTGCGCGGCGGTCGACGTCGGTCTTGCGCCCGATCACGATGCCGACGGCGAACAGGCCGACCAGCAACAGCGACCGCGGCGGCACCGACCAGGATCTGGCGCGGGCCGAACCTGCCGGTTCCTTGGTCCCGGCGGAGAACGCGTCCGGCGCCGCGCCAACGACGCCCGCCGGCCGATTGCGGGATCGTGCCGCGTCGCTCGGGTCGTCGCAGGCATCGGGTCCCGGAGCGACTGTGGCATGGCGTTGGTGGATCCGGCCAGCGTAGGCCGGGTAATCGACGACAGAGGCGGCCTCGACCAGCGGGCCTGCGCACTCATCCCGTGGCCTCCGGGCTGCGATCGGTGATCCGGCTCGCTCTGGCAGCGCGTCGGCGAACTCGCGGCAGCTCGCCGAACCGGTCGAGCGGGTCGTTCGGCAAGCGCCCTCCAGAACACACCGTCCAGCCGCGCCAGGTCCGGGCGCAGGTCGCTGAGTTTGGGCGGCCGTGGATCAGCGGGGCATGGTGAATTTCAGCCGGCGGCGCGCCGGTGAGCAGGTGAAACGCGGTGGCCGCCAGCGCGTACTGGTCGGCGCGCCCGTCGAGTCGGCCCCGTCAACTGTTCGGGCGCGGCGTAGCCGACCGTGCCGACCGACTCGGACCGAGACCCGCGTGGCCGAGCTGGCTATCCCGAAGTCGGACAACAGAATCCGTTGTTCGCCCTCCCCCGGGCTGGTCAGCAGGATGTTGGCGGGTTTGACGTCGCGATGCAGCAGTCCGCGCTGGTGGGCGTAGTCGAGAGCGTCCGGCCGCCGCGGTGACGATCGCGAGCACTTCGCCGACCGGCAATACCGCCGGGAAGCGGTCCTGGCATCAGCTGCGCGGCGTTGACTGCCGTCGACGTAGTCCATCGCGATCCACAGCTGTCCGTCGAACTCGCCGCGGTCGTGCACCTCCACGATGTTGCGGGTGATGGAGGTTCGCCGCGGTCGCGGTCTCGCGGTGAAATCGCCGGCGGAATTCGCCGTCCGACGACAACGTCAAGCGAAAGAACCTTCAGCGCCTGCCAGCCCGGCGAATCCGGGCCGCTGGACAAGGTAGACACTCGCCGGTCACCCCCGAACCCAGCCTTCGCACGACGGTGTAACCGGCAAAGGTCGCGCCGCTGGCCAACGCCATTCGGCGATAGTATCCGCGCGCGATGCCGCGCTGCGGCCGGCACAGTCGGCTAACTGTTGGGCCGAAACATCTTGCCGCGCAGGATCACCAGATCGGGCTGGTTCAGCACGCCGGGACCCTGGCGCGGGTCTTCGGAGTAGCACAACAGATCAGCCGACGCGCCGTGGTCCAGGCCGGGCCGGCCCAGCCAGCGCCGGGCATCCCAGCAGGCCGCGCCCAACGCCTCGGTCGGGCTCATCCCGATCCGCGTGAGGGCCTCGACCTCGTCGGCGATGCGCCCGTGCTCGATCATGCTGCCGGCATCGCTGCCGGCATAGATCGGCACGCCCGCGTCCGCGCGCCGCCGCGATCCGCTGGTAGCCGCGCGCATACAGGTCGCGCATGTGCGCGGCGTAGGTCGGGTATCGCACCGCGGCGTCGGCGATGCCCGGGAAGTTTTCGATGTTGATCAGGGTCGGGACCAACGCGGTGCCGTGCTCGACCATCAGCGCGATGGTGTCGTCGGTGAGCCCGGTGCCGTGTTCGATGCAGTCGATGCCGGCGTTGATCAGCCCGGGCAGCGCATCCTCGCTGAAGACGTGTGCGGTGACCCGGGCCCCGTGGGCGTGTGCGGTGTCGATCGCGGCCTTGAGCACGTCGTCGGACCACAGCGGGGCGAGGTCGCCGACTCCGCGGTCGATCCAGTCACCGACCAGCTTGATCCAGCCGTCACCGCGCCGCGCCTCGCTCGGCCACCGCGGCCGGCAGCTGCGATTCGTCTTCCAGCTCGACCGCGAAACCCGGGGATGTAGCGCTTGGGTCTGGCCAGGTGCCTTCCGGCCCGGATGATGCGGGGCAGGTCGTCGTGGTCGTCGAGGCTGCGGGTGTCGGTCGGTGAACCGCAGTCGCGCAGCAGCAGCGCGCCGACGTCGCGTTCGGTCTCGGCCTGGGCGATCGCTTCGTCGAGTTCGATGGCGCCGTGCTGCGCCAAGCCCGACGTGGCAGTGGGCGTCCACCAGCCCGGGCAGGATCCAGCCGCCGTCAAAGACGGTGTCGGCGCCGGCAACCGGCTCGGTGCTGATGCGGCCGTCGACGATCCACAGTTCGATCGGCGTCTCGTCGGGCAGCCCCAGACCCCGCACGTGCAGTCGGCACCGCGCGGCTACTTCTTGCCCGGGAACTTCAGCTTGGACAGGTCGAAGTCGGCCAGGCCGGGCGGCAACTCGTTGAGGCCTTCGGGCATCTGCGACAGGTCGGGGAACCCCGCCGGCATGCCGGGCATGCCCGGCATGCCGGCAAGCGGACTGCGCGACCTTCGGCGGCGTCGGGCCGCGCGCCCCCTTCTTGCCCTTCTTGCCTTTCGCGCTCTTGGCCTTTCGCGTCGCCGACTTGCGGCCCAGACCGGGGATGCCCATGCCGCCGAGCATCGACGACATCATCTTGCGGGCTTCGAAGAAGCGGTCGACCAGCTGGTTGACCTCGGAGACGGTCGACGCCCGAGCCGTTGGCGATGCGCAGCCGCCGCGACGCGTTGATGATCTTCGGGTCGGCCCGCTCCTGCGGCGTCATGCCGCGGATGATGGCCTGCAGCCGGTCGAGCTGCTTGTCGTCGACCTCGGCCAGTGCGTCCTTCATCTGCGCCCGCGCCGGGCAGCATGCCCAGCAGGTTGCCGATCGGGCCCATCTTGCGGATCGGCGAGCATCTGCTCGAGGAAGTCCTCGAGCGTCAGCTCGCCGGAGCCGATCTTGGCGGCGGCGTCCTCGGCCTGCTGCGGCGTCGAAGACCTGCTCGGCCTGCTCGATCAGGCTCAGCACGTCGCCCATGCCCAGGATGCGGCTGGCCATCCGGTCCGGGTGGAAGACGTCGAAGTCCTCGAGCTTCTCGCCGGTGGACGCGAAAAGGATTGGCACGCCGGTGACTTCGCGGACCGACAGCGCGGCACCACCGCGGGCGTCACCGTCGAGCTTGGTCAGCACCACGCCGGTGAAGCCGACGCCGTCGCGGAACGCCTCGGCGGTGGCGACCGCGTCCTGACCGATCATCGCGTCCAGGACGAACAGCACCTCGTCGGGGTCGACGGCGTCGCGGATGGCCGCGGCCTGGGCCATCAGCTCCTCGTCGATGCCCAGCCGGCCGGCGGTGTCGACGATGACGACGTCGTAGTGCTTGGCGCGGGCCTCGGCGAGCCCGGCCGCGGCGACGGCGACCGGGTCACCGCGGGCCGCGATTCGGGCGAGGCTCCCGGGTGCGGCGCGAACACCGGCACCCCGGCCCGCTGGCCGACGACCTGCAGCTGGTTGACCGCGGCCGGGCGCTGCAGGTCGCAGGCCACCAGCAGCGGCGTGTGCCCCTGGCCCTGCGAGCCATGCGGCCAGCTTGCCGGCCAGCGTCGTCTTACCGGAACCCTGCAGACCGGCGAGCATCACCACGGTCGGCGGTGTCTTCGCGAACGCCAGCTCGCGGGTCTGGCCGCCGAGGATGCCGATGAGTTCCTCGTTGACGATCTTGACGACCTGCTGCGCCGGGTTGAGCGCACCGGACACCTCGGCGCCCCGGGCGCGTTCCTTGATCCGGTGGACGAACGCGCGCACCACGGGCAGCGAGACGTCGGCTTCCAGCAGCGCCAGCCGGATTTCGCGGGTGGTGGCATCGATATCGGCGTCGGTCAGTCGACCCTTGCCGCGCAGCCCCGCGAGGGCACCGGTCAACCGGTCGGACAGCGATTCAAACACGCCCGCCAGCCTAGTGGGTCTCGATTGGCGTGCCCTTGACGGGGATTTTTCCTGTCGCCGGGAAGGCTAGTCAACTGAGCCCGCCAGCCGGTGAGCACTTTGTCAGCCCGAAGCGTTTGTCGACTCCTACGGTTAGATCGTGCCCCGGCTGGTTGGTGGGTCGCCTGTAGCGCTGATGGGATGTCGTGCCGGATCCGAGCACTGATCCATTAGGTTGCCGCCGGGTTCCCTCGGGCTCGTTGTTGGGGTTGACAGTCGAACCGAGGAAGGGTGGTCAGCGTTGATCTTTGTGGGCGACGACTGGGCAGAAGACCATCATGACGTGTATGTCATGAACGAGGCCGGCAAACGATTGGCTGCGCGGCGCCTGGCGGAGGGGCTGGCGGGTATCCGCCAGCTGCATGAGCTGATCGCCGAGCACGCCGAGCAACCGGATCAGGTAGCGATCGGCATCGAGACCGAGCGGGGACTGTGGGTGGCGGCGTTGACAGAGGCCGGTTACCAGGTCTTTGCGGTCAATCCGCTGGCGGTGGCCCGCTACCGCGACCGCCATCACATCTCAGGGGCGAAGTCGGATGCATCCGATGCCAAATTGCTGGCCGATCTGGTGCGCACCGACCGGCACAATCATCGCCAGATCGCCGGCGACAGCGACCAAGCCGAGGCGATCAAGGTGCTCGCCCGGGCCCATCAAAGCCTGATCTGGGAACGCACGCGGCACACCAACAGACTGCGCAACGCGCTGCGTGAGCATTACCCCGCAGCACTGGTGGCTTTCGAGGATCTCGACCACGGCGACGCCCTCGGGGTGCTGGGCCGGGCCCCCACCCCCCAACAAGGCGCCCACCTCAACCTGGCGGCGATCCAGTCCGCCCTCAAACGCGGTGGACGCCAACGCAATATCGCCACACGCGCCCGCGAAATCCAGGCCGCGCTACGCACCGAACACCTCGTCGCACCCGCGGCGGTCACCGCTGCATTCGCAGCCACCACCCACGCGACCGTGGGCATCATCACCGAGCTCAACCGCCAAATCAGTGAACTCGAAACCAGCCTGGCCACGCATTTTGAGACACACCCGGACGCCGACATCTACCGCTCCCTGCCAGGACTTGGTGTCGTACTCGGCGCCCGGGTGCTCGGTGAGTTCGGGGATGACCCGAACAGGTACACCACCGCCAAGTGTCGCAAGAACTACGCCGGAACCTCACCCCTGACCATCGCCTCGGGCAAGAAACACGCCGTACTGGCCCGTCACGTCCGTAACCGCCGGCTCTACGACGCCATCGACCAATGGGCCTTCTGCGCGCTATCTAGAAGCCCTGGCGCCCGCGCCTTCTACGACCACCGCATCCACCTCAAAGACAGCCACCACAAAGCCTTACGTGCCCTCGGCAACCGACTCGTGGGCATCCTGCACGGCTGCCTACGCCACCACCAGCCCTACAACGAACACATCGCCTGGGCACACCGCACACCGACCGCCGCTTGACAGCTTACGAACCTGGGATGTCTAAGGTTCGCCCGCGCTACGCAGACGGGCGCCGCAGGTCTCCACCATCCGCGACACTGACACAGGTAAGGACACGCCGAGGCAGATGTGCGGGCTTCGAACTCGCGCACCTCCGGTCGCACTGGAACCGCGCCGGCGGGTTCGGCAACCAAAGTCCCTAGTCGGCGTGGGTTGTTCGCGCGATGCGGTTGCCCTGCAGGACCGGCTGGGATGTCCGGGTACTAAGACCTCAATGATCCGGGCCAAATGCCCTACTGCGGTTCACCGGCGTGCCCGGAAGCTGGACGTCTCGATAGCCGTTCGGCTAGCAATATTAGGAGTCATCATGCTCAGGGCACTTCTCGCCATAGTGGCCATCCCGGCGGCGGCGTTCGCCATCGCGATACGGCACCGGCTGGCGCCGACACGGGATGCGCAACCGCACCGGCGACGTTCTGACAGCCGGCCCCTTCTATCCCGTTCCCCTGGATCCGATAGCTCGAGATTCGAGATTCAGACCACCACGCCCAGCGTGCCCAACCCGCCGAAACCAACCTGCTACGGCTGCCCGACGGGGTACCACTGCGCGCACAATCCTGAAAGATGCGTAGCCGACCTGATTGTGCTGCGCAGGTGGCCGGGACGCTGACCGCACCACACTCGCCACCTGCGCACTGGTACGGGCGAAATAATCTCGCAGGAAGTCACCACCACCATGACCCCACGGTGATTGCCCGGCGGGGCAGGTTGAAGTCCGAAACTCCTGGCGGTTCGAGGATCCGGTCAGGCTAGGTTGACGGCGTGGTCACCTTGCTCGCGGACGTGGCGCCTGCGCGGGGGGCACCAATAGGGCTCGTCGTCGTGTTGTTCGTGCTCGTGGTCCTCGCGGCCGTCGTGGTGGCCATCGTGTGGGTGCGCCGCTCGCGGCGCAGACGGAAACCACCACCGCCACAATGGCCGCAAAATCCGCAATGGCCCCCGGGCCCACCAGGCCCGCCGGGCCCACCGCCAGCAATGGCCGCCGCGCCCGCCAGGCCCGCCTACCGGTTAAGGACCAGGCCGGTGAGGGCAGGCGACGAGGCATTAGCGCCCAAGCTCAGCAATGTCAGCGCTGCAATGTCGCGCCGCACCGCGACCGCCAGCATCGCCGCTTCGGCGAGGGTGACGGCGACCTCGGTTGCCAGCAGCTGTTGGAGCGTCGGGTGCGGTGCGAGTGCCCACCACACCAGTGGATGGGTGACGGCATTGACGGCGATCGCCAGCGTGAGCGCTGACCACCACCGCAGCCCGACAATGCCGGTCAGACCGCCGACGTACCACAGTATTTCGACCGCGAGCGTGACACCGAAAGCGGTCAGTTGGAGCACGCGATGACTTTACGGGTGATCTGGCTGTTCGTCGGGGCCGCCGCGGTGGCTCTGGCCGTGGCGGTGCGGGCCCCACTGGCAACTACCGTGCTGGGACTGATGGCCTTCGGGGTCTTGCATAACGTCCTGGAATTGCGTTACGTCAGTGGACGTTTCGCCCCGGTGCTGTCTGGGCGGCTGCTGTTCTGGCGCTCGGGTTGATCACCGTGATCGTGTTGTGCCGACTGGCCGGCATGGTTGTCGGTGAACCGGCGCGACTGGCGGAGATCGTCGTCGGTTATGCAGTGCTGGCCGCGGCTTGCGTGGCCGGGCTGCGCGGACCGTCGCTGATTGGGGCGGCAGTCCTGTCGATCGCGACAGCCGCCTCGTTGAGCTGGCCCGCCTACCACTTCGTCGTATTGACGCATTTACACAATGTCGTGCCGCTGTTCTTCCTGTGGGAGTGGGCGGCTCGGTTACCGACTCCGGCGGTACGGCGCTGGTTTCGATCCGTGCAGATCGGGTGGGTTCTGGTGGTCCCGGCAATCTTGCTGACCGGTGTGGTCGACCGTCACCTCGGCGGGGCGAGTTCTTCGCTGACCGGGTTCGCCGGCAATCCGCGGACGATCGTGGCGGCCAGCGCCCCGCCGGCGGCCGTGCTGACCGACGTCGGACTGAGACTGCTCGTCGTATTCGC
>CAVSDU010000015.1:0-84553 GCA_963726875.1 uncultured Actinomycetota bacterium
GGCCCGAAAAATTAGCATACGCCAGTTTGACAGCGAACAGCTCTCGAACGTAAACCATCGTACAAACGTTGATGCCTGTACACCAGTGTAAGCAATCAACAACAAGGTAGGCACCCCTTCAGTATGTACAAAACGGACAAGACTTCAATGCCAGGACGTCAAATGACAATTCACTTCTTGAGATACTGCGCCTAATTTCTCATACGTCCGGATGTCCACCATGCTAAGGATATAGCAGCCGAACAGTCCATTCGAGTTTACAGAACTCGTGAAATTCAGAATACTACGACTCTCCATGCCGTAAGATATACCCTAATTTATTTTAAACAACTTCTCTGCTACGGCATGCTGAATTTTCTCGCGGTCAGTGTTAGAAATCTGAACCTGTTCGATAAAGCCGGCCGCCTCATCGGAACTTTCGAAAGGGTAGTCAGCGGCAAACATCATATGGTCGGCCCCTAATTCCGCTAACACGCTTAAAAAGGCCGGGGCAGTATACATCCCGCTATTGCAAACATAGAAATTATTACGAATATATTCGCTGGGGGCTTTCTTTATCTTAGGACGAACCTCTTCTTCCATCCATTGTTTTCTAAAGCTGAAATCAAGTCTGTATATCCAAAATATTAGTCCTTCGCCCAGATGGCCCAGGATGATTTTCAACTTCGGATATTTATCAAACAACCCGCTATACAGTAGGCGCATTGTGCTCAAAGCCGCTTCGGCTCCAAATCCCCAGGTCGGGCCGGCCAGGGCGAAGCCGTAGTCTGAATAAGGTTTAAGAGTTGACGGAGTCGGGGTCATGGGGTGAATAAAAAGAGGCACATCCAGCTTTTCAGCTGTTTCAAAGATGGGCCAGTATTTAATATCGTCCAGATAGTTGTCACCGACATGGGAATTGATCTTAGCGCCCCTAAAACCGAATTGTTTTACCGCCCGCTCCAGTTCAAGGCAGGCCTCCTGGGGGTTCTGCGGAGCCAGCGCAGCCAGACCCAAAAATCGGTCGGGATGTTTATTGATTATCTCCGAAAGAGCTTCATTCGTCTTTTTCGAGAAATAGGCGCCTTGTTCGGCTTCGAATTGCTCGCAGCCTGGGGTGGCCAGGCTTAACACCTGCATATCTACTCCGGCTTTGTCCATGACCTTGATTCTTGCTTCTCCGGTATCCATCAGGCGGTTTTCGATTTCCCTTCCGTGCGGCTCCCAGATTTCGGTCCATACCATAAACGCAAATAGCCATTATGCAATTCTTCCCGCGGCGCTTCTTTCCGCAAGAGCAGGTATTCCTGATATTCTTTGGTATAAAAATGAGCTTCAACATCGATCTTTTTCATTTCCACTTCCTCTTTCTGCTTTCTGAAAATAATATCCAATCGCGGTGCCGATATTTTAAACATTTATTATTAACCATTGACTATATTTTGGGTTTAATATTGTCCAATAATATATCTCCCAAATATTCACTACTCTTCAGGTCAATATCCAGGGTTTTTTGAATATATCCCTCAAACTCAATTTTGATGGAAAACTTGCCAGGTTCCAGACCATCCATCTCAAAATTGCCGAAAGCGTTGGTTCTGGTTTGGGCTGAAATTCCAGCGCTTCCCTGCAGGTAGACTGTCGCTCCTAAAGCACAATCATCGATGTCTCGCAGTACGACCGCCCCTGCTACGAAAAGCCGAGTCATCTTATATAGGTCTATGTAATAGACTTTGGGGTTTGTCCCTATTTCAGGTTTAAATTGTTCAACCGCTCTTGATTTTAATGAGAATTGAAACCTCACTTTTCGGATCGTTTAGGTCGCCGAACTTGATGCATTCACTGGGACAAGCCTGAACGCAGCGAGGGACTTTACCGGCTTCTATGCGGTGAACACAAAAAGTACACTTTTGAGGTAATTGTTTATCTTCGTTCCAAAAGATTGCCCCGTAAGGACAAGATGTTTCCTCGAGCAACTGTCTTTGGCCAGCCGCTTTGGCAGGGTCGACACCGCGCACCACATCCCTGCCCGCCACGCGCCGCTGCGCCCCGTCACGTACGACGAGCGCCCGCGGTGACGACAGATCCCGGAGCGCGGCCAACGCCCGCTCGGTTTTGTGCTCCTGATAAATCGAGATCGCGATAACCACGACCACGAACGCCATCAACATCGCGCCGTCGAGCGGCTCGGCCAGCAGGAAGTTGACCATGCCCGCGCCGAGCAGAAGCAGCAGCATGGGCTGACGGATCACATCCCATGCCTCACGGAAAACGTTGCGCCGCTTTGCCGTCGGCAACTCGTTCGGCCCGTCGGCCGCCAGCTGACGGGCCGCCTGGTCCGACGTCAGCCCAACAACCGCGCCGGCAACGTCTATCGACACGTCACACCCAGCGCTTGTCGTTGTCCGGGTAGCAGCACGGCGCGCAGCTCTGGGGGCAGTTGTTCCAAGGCCTTCTCCGTCCGGGCCGGCGGCCGGTGGTGCAATGCGGCGACCGCATAATCTCGCAGACACCTTCGTAGCAGTCGACATGACTCATCTCCTGCACACGAGGTGCTGGGGCAAGTTAAGCCACCGGTGGACGCGTCGAGCTAGTGCCGAAAGTCCCTGGCAGAGGGGCCAGTCGAAGCCGGACTCGACGCTGCCCGCACGACCTGTGCCAACGCCAACGCCGGCCGTCCCCGACCGGCCCGCTGAAACCTGAATGGCTGGCAACTAGGGACTTCGGTCCCTAGCAACCTGCGCGCGGGGAAGCCCAGACTGAGTTCGCAGGTTGCGCCGCTGGCGGCCACGGCAGAACCGAGAGACTGCCACGTTGCGTGCCTTCGACAACTTCATTTCCCGGCATACCGAGGCGACGCGACAAGGGCACCGAGAAGCGCCGCAATAAGGGACCACCGCGGGCAACCCTCCGCGTGCCGGACGCCAAGCGACATCAACCCCAACGGTTGTCGTCAGTGAACTGAGGTAGTGAAAGGGAACACATATGAACCGCGAAGTGTGCAAATTCTTCTCCGGATCGTTTGCCGCGCTCGCCTACGCGCACGCCGCGTATGCCGTGGCTACGTCTCGCGGCATCATCGACGAGCCCGTCTTTCTCGGCAGAAGGTGGGGTGCCGGGTACATGTGGACCGAGGCCGCCGTCTACTCGGCGGCCAGTCTGGCACTCGGGTGCATCGCTTGGAAGTCCAAACCGCAAGCACGGCAAGAGGAATCGGCCACGTCCGGGACGGACGCGCAGGGCAGGCATACTGTGGGCGCAGCTGACCAGACGCAGCTCGTGACCGGTTGATTCGTGTCGAAGACCCGTGCGGCAGCCCGGCTACTGCTCGACCAGCTACACGACGAACGTAGTCGCCGTGTTGTTCTCGTATCGCACTGCCTACTGAACGAGAACACCCGTTACGCGGGTGGAGCAACCCGTCCCGGGGCGGTAGCCGAAATCATCGATCAACTGATAGGTGCGGGCTATGGCATCCATCAGCTGCCGTGCCCGGAGCGGCTGGCCTGGGGCGGCGTGCTTAAACGCCACAGCCTACGGCTGTACCACTCCAAGGGCCGACCGCTGTATGCAGTGCGCGGGGTGCTGCTGAGCGCATTCATCTGGTGGACCAGGATCATTTACCGGCGCTTGGCGCGGCAGGTGGCAAGCGATGTGGCCGATTACCAACGGGCGGGCATCGCGGTCGCCGGCATCGTCGGGATTGGCGCCTCGCCGTCCTGCGGCGTTGTCACCACCCTTGACATGCGCGCCTCGCTGGAGGTGGTGGCCGCCTGCCCGGCGGCCGTTCTGACACGAGATGTGATGAACGAGAAGGCCGTTCTGGGCTGCCGCCGACCCGGCGAGGGTTTGTTCATTACGGCGCTCGACCGAGAGCTGAAGCGCCGCCGACTGACCGTGCCCGCATTCGAGCATGACCTCGCCGCAGAACTGCGCGGGAAGCCCCAGCAGGTGCTCACGACCGGGACAGCGCGGACACTCGGCACCCAGCCCGCGGACCTCAGCCAAGGCCCGCTGACACGGAAGGGATAGCGCTTGGATCGGCCGTCGTACGTCGGCGTGTTGTGGGATGCGTATCGAACTGCCCACGAGGGGAAAGCGGGCGTAGCTCGACGCCAGCAGCAGCGTCTGCAAGACATCGTCGCCTACGCACGCGTGTGCTCGCCCTACTACAGCCGGCTTTATCGCGATGTGCCCGAAAGGCTTTCCGAGATCCGGCAATTGCCGGCGGTCACCAAGGCTGAGCTGATGCTCCAATTCGACGACTGGGTGACCGATCCATCGGTGACCAGAGCGCAGATCGAGGTGTTTCTTGCCGATCCGGGCAACGTCGGGCGCGACTTTCTGGGCCGCTATGTGGTCTGTACGACCTCTGGGGCAACCGGCATTCCGGCGATCCTGCTGCACGATCACACCGCGTTGGTCGTCTATAACGCGTTGGGCTACATACGGTCCCTGCCGGCGGCGTTGCTGTCGCCGCGGAAAGGGTGGGCACTGCTTCGCGGGCGTGGCCGGCTGGCAGCGATTTTCGTCAGCGGAGGACACTTCCTGGGCAACACCATGATGGCCCGACGCATCCGCAAGATGCCGTGGCGGGGGAGAATGCAGCACATCTTCTCGGCCATGGCCCCCGTCCCGGAGCTCGTTTCAGACCTCAACGATTTCCAGCCCGTCGTACTGGGCGGCTATCCCAGTGCCCTGGTGACTTTGGCCCATGAGCAGCAAGCCGGCCGGCTGCACATCCACCCCATCCTGATCACCTCCGCAGGAGAAACGCTGAGCACTGCGAAGCGTCAGTTGATCGGCAGGGCCTTCGGCTGTCGAGTCGGCAATTATTACGGGTCCTCCGAAGCCGTCGGCCTGACCTTCGAATGCGCCGCACAGCGGCTGCACGTCAACAGCGACTGGTACATCCTCGAACCCGTCGACGAACATAACCGTCCCGTCCCGGCCGGGCAGCTCTCCGACGGCGTGCTGGTCACCAACCTTGCCAACAGGATTCAACCGATCATCCGCTACCAGATGACCGATCGAGTATCCATCGACCCCGATCCCTGCACGTGCGGGAGCACCTTCCCGTCGATAGACGTAGTCGGCCGCACCGACGACATCCTGGTCTTTCCCACGGCTGGGGGCGAGGATGTCCAGATCCTGCCGCTGGCCATCGCCACCGTGGCCGAACAAGGAGGTGGAATAGTCAGCTTTCAGCTTATTCAGCGCGCACCATCGACCCTTACCGTTCGCCTGCGCGTCGAGAACCCCGAGGATGAAGAAGCCACATGGACCGCGTTGCGAAAACGGCTGGCGCGCCTTCCTGGCTGCCCACGGAGCAACAACAGTCACGATCGAAAAGGCGGACGAACCGCCCGCACTGCATCCGCGCAGTGGGAAGTTCCGCCAGGTCTACTCCGAGCTCACACCGCGGCACTGACGGGTCGACGACAAGAAGCAGCAGCCCCGCCGCATCGGCGCTGGCGGGGCTCAAACGAATCGACGCAGACCACCTAGCGGCCGTCGGGTGAAGTGGACTTCTCCTCCAGCGTCACGGAATTGCCGGGCGATAGCCAGCCCACGGGTGCGCCGATTCCAGTTGAGCGGCAACGCGAATCAGCACGTCCTCCCGACCGTATGCGGCGGCGAGCTGAACACCCACGGGCAGTCCGCCGGCATTGCGGTGCAGCGGAAGGCTGATTGCCGGCTGGCCGCTCATGTTGAATGGCGGTGTGAATGCGGCGAACTCGCCGCCTCGGCGCATCGGCGCGGTCGGATGCTGCGGATCGCTCTCGAATTCCGGCAGCGTCAAAGGCGGTTCGGCCACCGTCGGAGTCAGCAACAGGTCCCAGCCATCGGCCCACCACTGCTGCAACGAACGCCGGAACGCATACACCGCGTTCTCTGCCGCGGCGTAATCCACCGCTGTCACGTGCTGGGCCCGCTCGATCAGCACCCAGTTGACCGGCTCGATGTCCTCGGCTGTCACCTCGCGGCCGAGCGTCTCGCCGAAGCCGCGCGCTGCCATCGCCATCTGGGTCATCCACAGCGCCATGAACTTTCGCTGCAAGGTCGGATCCGCCAGACATGACGGCCAAGCCGGCTCGACGATGTGCCCGAGGCTCTCCAGCATCGACCCTGCTGCGCGCACCGCAGACACGCAGTCCTCATGCACGAATCCACCGCGCGGATGGATATCGAGCAATCCGATGCGCAACCGGCCGGGGTCGGCACCCAACTCCTCCACATACGGCCGCTGCGGCAGGGGCGCGATCACGGTGTCGCCTACCCCGGGCCCGCGCACCGCGTCGAGCAGGCCGGCGGTGTCGCGGACCGTGCGGCTGACGCACAACTCGACACCGAGCCCCGCTTCGGCGCGCTTCGGCCCCATTGTGATGCGGCCCTGGCTCGGCTTGAGCCCCACCAACCCACAGCACGACGCTGGGATGCGGATGCTGCCGCCGCCGTCCGAAGCGTTGGCGAACGGGACCATCCCGACCGCAACAGCGGCGGCCGCCCCGCCACTGGACCCGCCCGCGGTCCGGTCCAGCGCCCAGGGGTTGCGCGTCGGCCCCCAGGCCAGCGGCTGGGTGGTCGGCAGGCTGCCCATCTCAGGGCTGTTCGTCCGTCCGGCGATGACCAGCCCGGCCGCCTTGAAGCGCGATACCAGCGTGGTGTCGGCGGTGTCGACCTTGCCCGCCTCCCTGAGCGCCACGTTGCCGTTGGAGAGCGTCTGCCCGGCAAAACTGGTGTAGAGGTCCTTGAGGAGAAACGGCACTCCGCGGAACGGACCGTCGGGAAGCCCGGTGTCGGCCGCCACCGACCGGGCGTGCTCGAACCATTCGATGACCACCGCGTTCAGCGCCGCATTGGATCGCTCGATTCGTTCGATCGCCGCCTGCAACAGTTCGCTCGGCGTCACTTCGCCCTTGGCCACCAGCGCCGCTTGGTCCGTGGCGTCCATCCACCGTGTCTCCTCGGCAAGACCACTCATGACGTTGGGTCTACCACGAGGGTTAAGTCACCGGCGAGCTTGCGGTGGCACGACCCGCGATCGCGCCCGCGGCGCGCGGCTTCAACCAAATGCTCGTACCATCAGCCATTGTGGCCGAGTCACGGAGATTCGAAGCCGCTGAGACTAAGCGAGCGCCGCTTAGCAGGGTGCCTGAGGTCACGGCGTGGTTCTGGATCCTCAAGATCCTGTGCACGACCGTGGGTGTGAGCGTCGCCGACTGGATCGACACGACGTTGGGTCCGACCGTGACCGCGCTGATCTTTCCGGTGGTACTTGCCGCCGTTTTGGGCTGGCAGTTACGGCTTCAACGCTATGTGCCGTTCGTCTACTGGCTGGTGGTCATCGTGTTCAGGCTGGCGGGCACCCTGTACTCCGACCTCCTCGCCAATCAGCTCGGCGTTCCGCTGGCGGTGAGCACGAGCGTCTTCGCCGCGGCCCTGGCCATCGTCTTCGGCGTTTGGTACGCCCGCGAGCGAACACTTTCCGTCCACAGCATCGTCACGTTGCCCAGAGAGTCGTTCTACTGGCTCGCAGTTCTGATGTCCTTCGCCCTGGGTACTGCGGCCGGTGACTGGACAATGCAGCTCACCGGATGGGGACCTGGTACATCAGCGCTGCTGCCGGCTGGCCTCATTGTCGCGATCGTGATCGGCTGGCGGCTCGGCGCAAACGCTGTACTGTCCTTCTGGCTCGCGTACATCCTGACCGGCCCCTTGGGCGCGAACCTCGGCGACTGGTTGGCAACCCCGACAACCAGCCACGGCCTCGGATTAGGTATCGACGTCACGAGCACGATCCTTCTCACCGCGATTCTCGCTACGGTCGCATACCTCACCTGGACCCGCAGCGACGTGATCGAAGAGCGCGATGGGACCGCCACGCCAACCGTAAGAACGCATCCGGCTCGCGAGCGGATCATGCTCGGCTACTATGCCGTGGTCGCTGTCGCCACGGGCGCCCTGCTCATCTGGTCCGCCGGACGGCCAGGCCATCGCTGACGAGCTGGCGCAGGACGCAGTTGCGACGTCGCCGGTGTGCACGTCGACGCGCAGCCGGATCGGCACTTGCGCTCATGCTAGCCAGCATGCGGGGACCCCGGCAGCAAAACATCCGTGCAAACTCGGAGACTGCCCATGCGGCAGCCGGAAAATCGCTCGATTCGCCCCGCGCAAGAAACGCCTTTAGGCTCAAAGAACACATGACTTAGCGGGGGGAACGCTGATGAGGGTGCCTAACCGGCTGTTCGCGTCCAGATACCTACGTGCGCTGGTCGCATTACCGGCATGCCTGGGAATCGCCGCCTGTTCCACGTCAGCGACCGTGGCGCCACCCGTTGCGCAAACCACGCACACCACCGTCAAGCCGCCGCCCAATGCGGTCGCCCCGCCCCCACCGCATATCAGTCCGCTGGCCAAGGATTGGAAAACCTACGGCGATACCGTCTACTTCGGATGTCCCACCGAATTCTCCGTCAGCAAATCCGCGCTCGAAGACATCCGGCCCAAAATCCTGGATCCGAAAACCGCGGATTTGATCATGCCGGCGGTGCCCATGGTTGCCGCGGACGAGACGGTCACCGGCGCGATGTGTGCCCTGTCGAACAACGTCAGCGACATGAAGATCGTCTACGTCGTGACAACCGCCAACCCGGCCAGGCACCCGACACGGATACGGCCACCGCCTACTTGTTCGATCTCAAGTCGAGTCAGCCGCTGGCAACGCGGGAGGTGCTCCCGCCCACACCCGAACTGAAGCTTGCCGCGGCCAAGGACTGGCGACTGGCGCCGACCACCACCGGCGTGGCGTGGGTCGACGCTTTCACCGACGCCCGCGGGGCGCCGTCACCCCCGAAGACGACCATCCTGTCCAATGCGGACCTGGCCACCCTCTGGGAGGACCCGCAACAGGGCCGGGTCTGGCAGGATGTCCTCTCCTTCCAGCGCGGCACAGGTGCCGAATTGCGTTTGCCCGCAGGCGAACCCGTCTACCAAGACAACGATGTTGCCACCGTCGACGCCGAATTGTCGGACGGCCCAGACAAACTCGTGCAGATCACCCACTGGGATTCGCACGACCCGCCGGTGATGTCCACCACGTTCTACGACCTGACATCCCGGTCCCTCATCAAACTGGGTGACGCCGATCGGATTTCCGGTGGCGGACTGGCCGCGACGCTGTCGGACGGGAAACTCTTCGTCGACGGGCGCGGCTCGGCCAGTTCCCAATTCGGCTACGGAGTGTGGAATCTGCGCACCCAGCACTGGGATCTGCTCACGGCTCGGGAGGAGGCCAAGAAGCAACCGATCTCGAAGCTGGCGTTCTTCGGCGACCACCTGTACATCACCAATTCCGCCGGCACGTTTTCCGTGCTTGTCCTGCCCGGCACCAACCCGGTCGCAACGAACTGGTCCGAACGGCCGTTCGGACGGATATCCGGCTGGACCCTGGTATGCAGCGGCGAAACCGCTCCCCAGCAGAAAGGGGACTGCCGGGAGATCCTGCTGGTGCGCGACACCGAGGGCCGCTACCCGGGTCCCTGGTTCTGAGCCACCAAGGCGTCAACCCGCTTGAGGTCGTAGGACCCCGCGTCGGTGCCGACTCCGCCCGCAACCTGCGCCGCGGTGGCGCATCCCAGGCGTGCCGACTGGGTCAGGTCGCGTCCGAGGACCCGACCGAGGATGAACCCGGCCGAGAACGCGTCGCCGCATCCGGTGGTGTCGACGACGTCGACGGGGTACGCGGGCACCGCGATGCTTTCGTCCGGTGTGACGACGAGAGCGCCGTCACCGCCCCGGGTGACGGCGACGCAGCCCGCGCCGGCTTCCAGCAGGGCCCTGGCCCCTGTCTCCAGATCGGCGGCGCCGGTGAAGCCGAGAACCTGCTCGTCATTGGGCAGCAGGTAGTCGGTGTGCGGCAGGGCGTCCACGATCCATGCCAGCAAACCCGGGTTGCCGCCGGCGAGGATGTCGACCGACGTGGACAACCCATTGTCTTTGGCGCGCTTGAGCAGTGTCGCGGCGGCAGAGCCGCCGAGGAATTCCGGTCCGCCGAGATGCAGGTGCGATCCGCGAGCGATCTCGTCGATATCGAGGTCGTCGAGAGTAAGGGTGGCGTTGGCGCCCGGACAGTGCCAGGCCGGCCGGTCGCCGTTGGGACGCACCGGGATGACCGACGCTGAGGTCTGGCTCGCCGTGGTGCGCACCATCCCGCCGACGTCAACGCCGTTGGCCTCGAGCAAGCCGAGCAGTGTGTCACCGAGCGCGTCGGCGCCCACGGCTCCGTAGGAGCGGACCCGGGCTCCCAGGCGGCTGAGGACAACAGCCGTGCCGCCAGCAGTACCGGCCGGGGAGATCTTGATGGTCTCGACCAGCTGGCCCTCGGAGCCGTCGGGAATGGAGGTGACCCCGGTGACGTGAGTGTCGAGGACGTGGACGCCGACGACGGCGATATCGACCTGGCTCACCATGTGTTTTCCTTCACTGATGCGGCACCGGTCACTGCGGCCCGGAATGCACCGGAGCCTAGTGGTTGTTGAGGACAACACCGCAGCAAGGAAGGGGCGCCGCCTAATGAATGAACGGGTCGCCATCATCACCGGCGCTTCGCAAGGGATCGGCGATGCCCTGGTCGCCGGGTATCGCCAACGCGGCTACGCCGTGGTCGCCAACTCGCGTCGCATCGCTGCGAGCACTGACCCCTTGGTGCTGGCCGTGCCCGGTGACGTGGCGCAGCCTGGGGTCGGCGGCCGCATTGTGGAGGCGGCGCTGGAACGGTTCGGGCGCGTCGACACCGTCGTGAACAATGCCGGGATCTTCGTCTCCAAGCCGTTCACCGAGTACACCGACGAGGACTATGACGCCGTCACCGGAGTGAATCTGCGTGGCTTCTTTGAGGTTTCGCGCGCCGCGATCGCAGCGATGCTGACCCGGGAAGGTGGCGGCCATGTGGTGAACATCTCCACCAGTCTGGTCGACCATGCCAATTCCGCGGTGCCCTCGGTGCTGGCGTCGCTGACCAAGGGCGGGCTCAACGCGGCGACCAAGGCGCTGGCCATCGAGTACGCGGGCCGCGGCATCCGGGCCAACGCCGTCGCGCTGGGCAACATCCGCACACCCATGCATGATCCGTCGACCCACGACGTCCTGGCGAAGATGCATCCACTCGGACGGCTGGGTGAGATCGCCGAAGTCGTGGACGCGGTGCTGTACCTGGAAGGCAACTCGTTCGTCACCGGGGAGATCCTGCATGTCGACGGAGGCCAAAGTGCCGGGCACTGAACTCGAAGACGTTGTCCGTGAGGTGATGGACCGGTGGAAAACGGGCATCGACAGCCACCAACCCGATCGGGTGGCAGCGCAGTTCACCGAGGACGCCATATTCCAGGGGTTGCGCCCGTATAGCGTTGGACGGCAAGGCGTTTCCGCATACTATGATTCGCAGCCGCGCGGTATGACGGTGACCTACCGAGTCCTGGAAACCCGGTCGGTCGCCACCGGAGCGGTACTCGCGTATCTCGACGCCGACTTCTCCTTCCCCGATCGGACCACCGTCAGCGTGCATATCGGCGTGCTGGTGACCCAGGGCAGCCATGGTTGGCGCATCGCGTACTACCAAGCCTCCCGGGCCGACTGAGCCTCAGCCCTCGTGCGCACGTCGCGCCTTGGCGCGTCGTTTTCCTTCGTGCATCGCAGCCACTCGGGCAACCGGAATGGAGCGGCCCTGCTCGATGAGATCGCCCGGCAACCGTTGCGCCGCAGGCATGGACTCGGCCCAGGGGTCACGCCCGGCGAGGGCGTCGATCGCCGTGTGCACCGTGAAATCAGCGGGATTCACCCGATCCAGGTCCGACCAATCCAACGGAAACGACACCGGAGTGCCCGGGCGCAACCGCGGGCTGTAAGCAGCCGCGACCGTGGCGCCCCCCGCGCGCGTCGCATCTACGAACACCTTGCCCCCGCGGTCCTCCACGATGAAAGCCGTTGTCGCCGAGGCAGGGTCGAGCGCCTCGGTGCGAGCAGCCAGCGCGCGGGTGGCCGCCGCGACATCGTCGACGGGCGCGTGGTCGTCGATGGGCACAAACACGTGTACGCCTTTGGCGCCGCTGGTTTTGACCGCGCCGGCCAGACCGCAATCCCGCAGCGCCCGCCGGACCAGCTGAGCCACGGTGACCACCGCAGTGAAGTCACCGTCGGTCGGCGGATCGAGATCGAGCACGAGATGCGTCGGCCGATAGATGTTGTCGGCCAAGCCCAACGCGGGGTGATACTCAACGGCACGCTGATTGGCGAGCCAGAGCAGGGTGCGCCGGTCGTCGCAGACCGGGTAATGCACCTGGCGGTGGGAGGCCTCCGCCCAGATCTCAACCGTTCGTACCCAGTCCGGTGTGTATTTGGGCACGTTCTTCTGCATGAAGGGCGCCCGCCCGCGCAGCACCCTGAGCACGGTGAGCGGCCGGCCGGCCAGTCCGGGCAACATCTTGTCGGCGACCGCGTCCAGGTAGTCGATCAGGTCGCGCTTGGTGGCCGCGGCATCGGGACTCAGCGGCTGATCCAGGTTGGTCAGATCGATTCCCGCGCGCTGCTCGCCGGCGCTCATATGCAAAGCCTATGCGCTGATTCTCGGACAGCTTGAACCGTGCAAGGTCGGGCGTATCGTTGACTTGCATGCAGCTCTTTCGAGGACAGAGTGCGATGATCGCAGTCAAGACGTTGATAGCAGCAGTGATGGCGTAGGCGCGGGGTCATTGGTCGGCGCGCCGTTGGCCCAAGCGGATCCACCGGCGCCAAGCCAGACGCAATACCTCAGCAACGGCCCCGGCGATCCACTCTGTCCAGCCGCCGGATGCCATCCGCCGCCCGTGGCTACCCCACCACCGGTCCGCGGTGTCCTGGGATGCGTGCGAGGTGTCTGCATCCCGAACCCCCGTCCTCCGTGGCAGCGTCACTGACGCTAAACAGCGCCCGCCGCAATTGGTTTCGCAGTCAGGGGTTAACGTCTCCGCTATGGGTGCTCTGGACGGCCGGGTTGCGTTGATCACTGGTGGGGCCCGAGGGCAGGGCCGTGCGCATGCGTTGGCGCTGGCCGCCGAAGGGGCCGACATTGTCGCCGCCGATGCGCCCGGCCCCATGGCGGATCTCACATACCCGCTCGGCACCGAGGACGATCTGCGCGAGACGGCCAAGCTCGTCGAGGAGTTGGGACGGCGTTGCCTGCCACTGGCTGTCGACGTGCGCGACTCCTCGCAGGTTGCCGCGGCCGTCGAACAGACGGTTGCGGACCTGGGCAGCCTCGACATCGTCGTGGCCAACGCGGGGATCGTCAGCACCGGGCCGTTGGAGCAGGTCAGCGACCAGGTATGGCAGCAACTCATCGACACCAACTTGACCGGTGTGTTCCACACCCTGCGGGCCGCTATTCCGGTGATGCGGCGGCAGCGGTTCGGCAGGATCGTGGTGACCTCCTCGATGGGCGGCCGGATGGGGATTCCCGATCTGGCTGCGTACAACGCCACCAAGTGGGGCATCATCGGACTCGCCAAGTCCGTTGCCCTCGAGGTCGCCAAAGAAGGCATCACCGTCAACGTCATCTGCCCGACCACCACCCAGACGCCGATGGTGCAGCCCGCCGGTGGAGATGACGTTCCAGACGATCTGGTGCGCCGGATGATGAAGGCCAACCCGATTCCCCGACCGTGGCTTCAGCCCGAAGACGTCAGCCGCGGCGTTGTCTACCTGGTCACCGACCCCGGGGTCATCACGGGCAGTGTCCTGGAAGTCGGGCTGGGCGGCAGCGCCCGTATACATTGATCTGCCTCCGACTCGACACCGGACATGGAAGGCTCATGGCATGCCTGACCTAGCTGACCCACGTTTTCACCCGCGCTTTCTGGATGACCGTCTCGCCCACTGGGCCGCCACCAAGCCTGACGATGAGGCGATCGACTTTCTGGACCGGAACTGGACCTGGGCGCAGTGGAACGACAGGGTGCGCCGGTTGGCCGGTGCGCTGCGCGCGTTCGGCGTCAAGCGCGGCGACGTGGTGGCGTTCCTCGACAAGAACCATCCGGCGTGCGTGGAGCTCACCATTGCCGCCGCATCGTTGGGTGCGGCCAACGCGATCATCAACTTCCGGCTCGCGGCCGACGAACTCGACTATGTGCTCAACGATTCGGGCGCCAAGGTACTGATAGTCGGCAAGGAGCTGAAGCCGAGCATCGACAAGATCCGCGGCGACCTCGCCAACGTGGAGCACATCATCGCGGTGACGCCTGAAGGCGGGGACGGCGACGAATACGAAGCGCTGCTGGCCGGCGCTACACCGGTGGGCAGGTCGGACGATGTCGAAGCCGACGATGTGTGCATCATCATGTACTCCTCGGGCACCACCGGTCGTCCCAAGGGGGTGCAGCTGACGCAGGCGAACATGATCGCGCACACGCTCAACGCGCATGAGGGCTTCGACTTCGACGCGGGTGACAAGAGCATGGTGTCGATGCCGCTGTTCCATGTCGGCGGATCGTCCTACGTGCAGTTCGGGATTCACGACGGGGTCCCGAGCGTGATGACGCGCGACGTCGACGGCATGACGCTGGCCGGCGCAATCCTGAAGGGCGCCAACAGAACGTTCTTGGTGCCCGCGGTGTTGGCGAAGGTACTCGAGTCCGGCGAGGACGCCGTGAAGCTGTTCGGCGCGCTGAAGACGTATTCCTATGGCGCGTCGCCGATGCCGCTTCCACTGCTGCGCGCGGCCTTGGAAGCATGGCCGAACACCGACTTCATCCAGGCGTACGGCCTGACTGAATTGTGTGGGGTGATCAGCCACCTGCTGCCGGAAGCCCATCGCGCGCAGGATCATCCGGAGCGGCTGCGCAGCGCGGGGACGCTGGTGCCGGGCGCGGAGGTGCGAGTCGTCGACCCGTACACGCTCGAAGATGTGCCCACCGGAGAGCAGGGCGAATTGTGGTTCCGTTCACCGCAATTGATGAAGGGGTATCACAACAAGCCGGAGGCGACAGCCGAGTCGATCACGGAGGACGGCTGGTTCCGCACCGGCGACATCGGACGCGTCGACGAAGGTGGCTACATCTTCGTCGAGGACCGGCTCAAGGACATGATCATCTCGGGCGGCGAGAACATCTACTCGATCGAGGTGGAGCAGGTGCTGGCCGAACACCCGGCGGTGATGGAGGTCGCGGTCATCGGGGTGCCCGACGACAAGTGGGGCGAGGTGGTGAAAGCCGTTGTCTCCCTTGAGGGTGAAGCCACCGCAGAGGAGATCATCGCCTTCGCCCGTGAGCGCCTCGCCGCCTACAAGTGCCCGAAGACGATCGACATCGCGGACGAGTTGCCACGTAACCCGACCGGCAAGATCCTCAAGAAGGAGTTGCGCAAGCCGTACTGGGATGGCCGCGACCGCGCGACCGTCTGACCTGACGGGCGGATCAGCGCGCTGGCGCCACCTCGGAGGCCATCACGTCGACGGCCCGCTCCCACACCCGGTGCAGTCCGACCGCTTTGGCCAGAGCTGTGGTGAACTTCCTGTCGGGCCTACGGCGACAAGTACACCGGGCGCATCCAGCTCGATGCCGGCGGCGGCCAGCGCCGCCGTACCGTCACCCCACGCGGCTATCGGCTTGCAATGCCGAAATGCCTCCTGCAGCAACAGAACCAGCTTGAGATCATGGGTGGGCGTCGTTCCGGCCGCAACCACCACCGCGTCGAATTCGATGGACCTCGCGGTCAGCAACGTCCGTTCGACGATCACGCTGCGCCGGCCGGACTTCAGTACGCCACCGACGGGGGCGGTCACCAACGGCGTCGCGTTGAGCCCGAGGACCGCGTCGACGAGTTTGGAGACCCCGCCGAGATCAGAGTCCGCGCCCGCGATGATGCCGATCTTGCGGCCGTCGACCGGACCGGGCGTCTCGACGACCTGTGACAAAGCGGGCGACAGCACAACGTCTTTCGGCGGGTTGCCCTTCGGCGCCGGCAGGCCCAGTCCGATGGCCACCTGCTTACACAGATCGGCGTCGACGTTGGCGAGAACTTCGAGCTGCCGTTCTTTGATGGCCTGCTCGTAGCACTTGCCGAGTTCGAAGGTGAACGCCTCGATGATGTGCGCCTGCTCCACGGCGGTCAGGCTGCGATAGAACATCGCGGGCTGGGTGAAGTGATCCTCGAACGAGGACGGGTTTCCCGCACCGTCGGGCCCTGCGACCTGGCGCGGGGTCTGTACGTAGCCGCCCTCGTCGGCACCGGCCACCAGGGGTTCCCCGTCGTCGATGCTATTGGGGCGGTAGGGTGCCTGGCCGGTGTGTATTGCGGTCTGGTGCATGCCGTCCCGCAGCATGTCGTTCACCGGGCAGTGCGGTCGATTGATCGGCAACTGGGTGAAGTTCGGTCCGCCGAGCCGAGTGAGTTGGGTGTCGAGATAGGAGAAGAGCCGCGCCTGGAGGAGCGGGTCATTGGTGAGGCTCGATGCCCGGCACGAGGTTGCCGAGATGGAACGCGACCTGCTCGGTCTCGGCGAAGAAGTTGGTCGGGTTGCCGGTTGAGGGTCAGCTTGCCGATCGAACTGCACCGGCACCATCTCCTCGGGCACGATCTTGGTGGGATCCAGTAGATCGATGCCCTGGAAGCTGTCGGTGCCGTCGTCCGGGCATCACCTGGATGCCCGAACTCGCATTCCGGGAAAGCGCCCGCCTCGATGCCGTCGGCCATGTCCCGGCGGTGAAAATCGGGATCACATCCGGCGGCGATCTGCGCCTCTTCCCAGACCAGCGAATGCACCCCGGCGACCGGCTTCCAATGGAACTTGACCAGGCACGTCTCACCCTCTCGTTCACCAGACGGAAGGTGTGGACACCGAATCCCTCCATCGTGCGGTAGGAGCGCGGGATGCCGCGGTCGACATCATGATCCAGATCACGTGATGCGTCGACTTCGGTATGCAGGGACACGAAGTCCCAGAAGGTGTCGTGGGCCGATTGGGCCTGCGGGATCTCTCGGTCGGGCTGGGGCTTTGCGGCGTGGACGAGGTCGGGGAACTTGATGCCGTCCTGGATGAAGAACACCGGAATGTTGTTGCCCGACCAGGTCGAAATTGCCTTCGTCGGTGTAGAACTTGACCGCGAATCCCCGCGTGTCGCGGACCGTGTCGGCCGACCCGCGGGAGCCCGAGCACCGTCGAGAAGCGGACGAACACCGCCGTCCTCTTGCCGTTTACGCGCGAGGAAGCCGGCCTTGGTGACCGATCGCGGCGGTGCCGTAGGACTCGAAGTACACCGTGGGCCGCGGAACCGCGGGCGTGCACGACCCGTTCGGAGATGCGCTCGTGGTCGAAATGGGTGATCTTCTCCCGTAAGTGGAAGTCCTCCAGCAGGCTTGGGTCACGGTTGCCGGCTTTCAGCGAGTGGTCGGTGTCGGGGAGGCGCAGCCCCTGCGCGGTGGTCAGGTACTTCCCGCCCTGGGCCCGCGTGTCGAAGTCCCCGGCCTCCCCCGTTGGTGTTGCCGGTCGGGCTCGTGCGCTTGGGCGCGGTTTGATCGGGCTGGCGGCGCGGTGGCATGGCTGCTCCAAAGCTGGGTTGTCTGATACGGGCGCTGGGATACCCGCAACTCTGGGCCTTAAGCGAAAGATTGGCTCGCCACGGTTTCGGGTATGTCACGCGGCAACCTCTGATAGTGAGGTTCGGCAGAGTTTGAAGTGAGCGGCGATGGTCGGCTGGCTGGACAGGTTGCAGCGACGCAACCGCACCGTGGGCGTGGCTATTGCCGTCATCTACAAGTATCTCGACGACCAGGGTGGCTATCTGGCGGCGCTGATCACCTACTACGCATTCGTGTCGCTGTTTCCGCTGCTGTTGCTGCTGACCACCGGCCTGGGAGTGTTGCTGGCCGGCAGGCCCGACCTGCAGGCACAGGTGCTGCACAGCACGCTGAGTCAGTTCCCGGTGATCGGCAGCCAACTGCATCAGCCGGAAGGTCTCAGCGGAGGCGCGGTCGCCGTCGTGGTCGGCGTCTTCGGTGCACTCTATGGCGGCCTGGGCGTCGGTCAGGCGGTGCAGAACGCGATGGACTCGGTGTGGGCGGTACCAAAGCATGAGCGCCCCAACCCGATCCGATCGCGCGTACGTAGCTTGCTGCTGCTGTTGGTACTCGGTTCGGCGGCGATCACGGCCACCCTGCTGTCCGGGGTCGCGCATGCCACCGGCACGCTCGGTGCTTTCGGCAGGATCGGTGTCACCCTCGTGGCGGTCGGAATAAACGCCGTGATCTGTTTGGTGGCTTTCCGCGTGACCACCGCCCGAGAACTCACCTACCGGCAGGTGTTGCCGGGAGCGATCGCGGCGGCCATCGTGTGGCAGGTGTTCCAGTGGTTCGGCGCCGGATACATCGGACACGTCGTGAAATCCTCCAGCGCGACCAACAGCGTTTTCGCACTGGTCCTCGGTTTGCTGGCCTTCCTGTTCCTGATTTCCTCGACACTGGTGCTGTGCGCGGAAATCAACGTCGTGCTGGTCGAAGGACTTCACCCGCGTTCGTTGCTCACTCCCTTCACCGACGACGTGGATCTCACCGCCGCCGACCGCAAGACCTATACCAGTAAGGCCAAAGCCGAACGCGTCAAAGGGTTTCAGCGTGTCAGCGTCAGATTCGACGATGCAGACCGCAAAACCACGGACCCATCCTGACCCGACGGTGCCGCTATCATGTTGCGGTACAGTAATTCACCGAAGGAAACCATGGACTTCCGTGCTTTCGTTGAGCCGCAGCAGGGTGCCGGCTACGCCGAGCAGTCAGCAGTTGCCCACGCCGCCGAGGAACTCGGCTTCGACGCGTTCTTCCGCTCGGATCACTACCTGGCGATGAGCGGTGACGGGATGCCGGGACCCACCGACTCGTGGGTGACCTTGGGAGCGATCGCCCGCGAGACATCGCGCATCCGGTTGGGCACCCTGGTGACCTCCGCAACGTTCCGCTATCCCGGACCCCTGGCGATCGCGGTGGCACAAGTGGATGAAATGAGTGGCGGCCGCGTCGAATTCGGCTTGGGCAGCGGCTGGTTCGAGGAGGAGCACCGGGCGTACGGCATTCCGTTTCCACCGGTGCGCGAACGGTTCGACCGGCTCACCGAACAGCTCGCGATCATCACCGGGCTTTGGGCCACGCCGGTTGGCGAGACGTTCAACTTCGAAGGCGAGCACTACACGATCACCGATTCACCGGGGCTTCCCAAACCGGTCCAAAGCCCACATCCCCCGATCGTGATCGGCGGCACCGGCGCCAAACGTACACCGGCGCTGGCGGCTGAGTATGCGGCCGAATTCAACGTGCCCTTCGCGCCGATCGATGTGGTGAGAACGCAGGTCCAGCGGGTGGCCGACGCCGTCGCGGCGGCTGACCGCACTGCCGACTCGATCGTCTACTCCAGCGCCTTTGTGCTCTGCGCCGGCCGCGACGATGCCGAGGTGACCCGCCGCGCCTCGGTGATCGGCCGCGAGGTCGACGAAATGCGTTCCAACAGTCCGCTGGTCGGCACGCCCGCCGAGATCGTCGACAAGTTGGGCCCCTGGGGCGAATTGGGCGTGCAGCGGGTTTACGCGCAACTGCTGGACATGTCCGACTTGGCGCATCTGGAGCTGTTGGCGAACGAAGTGATGCCGCAGTTGCGTTGACGGACACGACTTCAGCGCATCAGCCCCGTGATGAACCGTTGCAGACTTCGAGTCAGTGAACCCGGCACATGGTCGGGATCCATCAGTTCGTGCTCGGCCAACCGGCCGGCCTCAGCAGAGATTGTCTGCGCAGTGATGGGCTGCAACGTCTTACCCCGTCCTCGAAGTGCCCCGATGGCGCTCACCAGCGAGCCGCTGGAAACGATCGCCTCCTGCAGTTCACCGGCAGACACACCGAGGTGCTCGGACACCAATTGATCTCGCACCGAGGTGATTTCGCGACGGACGCGATCGTGTTCTGTGACGTTGGGGTCCGCCTCGACCGCCACATCGCACTCGCTGTCGAACCCCATCGACCGGTTGTTCAGATTCGACGATCCGATGCGCAGTAGCCGATCGTCGACGACCACCACTTTCGAGTGGACATAGATCGGTGCGCCGCCGTCGGTGGCCGGCCAGTAGACGCCCAGGCGGCGATGCTCGTCGGCGGCCCACAGCAGTTGGATGAGCCGGTGGCGTGCGCTGTCCATCGTCTGCCGTTCCAAGGGGTTGTTACCCCGGCGAGCAAGGACGACGACGATCTCCGGGCCGTCGCTTTCCGCCAGCCGCTCGGCCAGCGCATCAACCAGGCGTCGTGATGCCAGATATTGGTTCTCCAGATAGATGGTGTGGCGTGCGGCCGCAATCGCGGCCAGATTCAGCGCCTCCACCTCCCGAACCTCGCTGCGCTGATCCAGTTCCGGCATGGTGCGCGCGATGCCGACGTCAACGTGCCGCAGCGTCGCTACCAGCTCGTCGGGCCAGGTGGCGTGCTTCGCGTCGACCGCCGCCAGCGATTCCTTCGTCGCTGCCTGCCATCGGGCTCGGGCAAGCTCAGCAAGAGCGCGCGCGGCCGCACCGTCAACTGTCACACCTACCTCGTGCCGCGGCCCATAGCTGCGCCCGGTCGTGCGCCGGCCACGACTGTCATGCTGATGCGCTCGGGTGTCCCATCGACCGGTGGCGAGGTCGATGCCCCCGCCGAAGGCGACGGCATCGTCGACGACGACGATTTTCTGGTGGTGGACGGCAGTGGTCGGGTGGGAGCCGTCGACGGCAAAGTGCAGTCCCCTGCTGCTCATCCGGTTCAGCAGCGAAACCGGGGTGAGCCCGAACCAGACGTCGTCGAAGACGGGCAGCAGGCGCAGATTGGACTTCAACAGGTAGATCTCGAGTGTGGGCCGCTTGCGGGTCATCCAATAGAGAAATGTGCCCAGCTGGTTGGGCCCGGGCAGCGTCTTGGCGCCCCGCTCGAACGTCATCTTGGCGTCGAAGTCCCAGCCGACCAACATGATTCGGTGCTGGGCGCGCAGCATCGCCGCCTTGACATGCTTGAAGTAGTCGGCCGCATCGATGATGCATGCGAACTGATCGGCGTGCGCCACCCGCCAGCACGTCTGGCCGGGTGTCAGCAGTCGATCCTCGGGCGGCACAGACATTGCGCCGTCGCTACCCGCGGTCAGGCGTAGAAGCCATCGATGATGTTCTTGTTGTTCTGCTCGACCACCGAACGCTTCAGCTTCAACGACGGCGTGAGTTCCCCTGTGTCGACGGATAATTCGTGATCGATCAGTTCCCACTTCTTGATGGTCTCCCAGCGGTTGAGTTCGCTGTTCAACTGTTGCACGTAGCCGTCGATCAACTCGCGCACTCGGTCGTCGCGAGTGAGTTCGGCGAACGACGTCTCCGAGATCCCTTGCTCTTGGGCCCATTTGGTCAGTGCGTCGCCGTCGAGGGCGATCAGCGCGACACAGTAATTGCGGGCTTCTCCGAACACGATGAACTGGCTGGCGTACGGGCAGAGCGCCATGAACTTCGCTTCGATGGCCGGCGGCGCGACGTACTTGCCCCCAGACGTCTTGAACAATTCTTTGATGCGGCCGGTGATGGTGAGGAACCCGTCGGAATCGAGGCTGCCGCGATCGCCTGTGCGTAGCCACCCGTCGCTGGTCATCGCCTCTTCGGTCTTGTCGGGTAGGTGGTGATAACCGGTCATGATCAGTGGGCCGCGCAGCTGCACTTCGCCGTTGTCGCCGATGCGCACGTCCGTGCCGTCGAACGGCAAGCCAACGGTGCCGAGCTTGTAGTTGTCGGGCCGGTTGATGAAGCCGGCGCCGGCGGATTCGGTAAGCCCGTAGCCTTCCAGGACCAGCACTCCGGCGGCGAGGAACCACTCGGCGATCTCGCGGTTGAGCGCCGCAGACCCGGAGACGAAGAATCGCAGCCGGCCGCCGAAAACCTGGCGGACCTTGCTGAACACCAGGCGGTCGAACAGCCGGTGCTGAAGTCGGAGCGGCAGCGGAACCGGCCTGCCGTCGCGGCGACGACGATCCACGTCCAAGCCGACCCGGAACGCCTGCTCGAACAGCCGGGCCTTGATGCCGCCGGCGCCTGTGCTTGTCATCACGATCCGGGCGTGCGCCTTCTCGAAGATGCGGGGCACGGCGGCCATGAACGTCGGTTTCACGGCGCCCATGTTCTCGACGATCTTGTCGACGCGCCCGTCGACCGCGCTGACGAATCCACATGCGAGCTGGCTGGCGAGCAGAACCTTGCCGAAAGAGTGGGCGAGCGGCAGCCACAGCACGTGTAGGTCGTCCTCGCCGAGCAGGCGCTCGCCGCGGATGAACTCGGCCGCCGCCGTCCACGACCGGTGAGCCAGGCGAACCCCCTTGGGGCGTCCGGTGGTTCCCGACGTGTAGATCAGGGTGGCCAGCGATTCGCTCGTTACCGCGGCGGTCGGCGTCGACGACCGACGTCGGATGTTCCAGAAGGTAGGCGGCTCCGCGGCGGGCGAATTCGTCGAAGGTGATGACCCAGTCGCCGTCACCCTCGCCGTCCATGACCACGACCAGGCGCACGTCGGGCAGCTCGCCGCGATTGTCGGCGAGTTTGGCGACCTGTGCAGCGTCCTCGGCGAAGACGATCTGCGACTCCGAGTCGGCCACGATGTAGGTGGCGTCGGCGGCGTGCGTGCTGGGATAGACGGTCGTAGTCGCCGCACCGGCGCACATGACGGCGAGGTCGGCCAGGATCCACTCGTACCGGGTGCCCGCCATGATGGCGACGCGCTGTTCCGGTTCGATGCCCAACGCGAGCAGACCCGCCGCGAGCTGCTGCACGCGGTCGGCGGTCTCCTGCCACGTCACCGACACCCAACGGTCGTCGTGCAGGCGCCGGAACGCCTCCTTGCCGCTAGAAACGCCGACTCGATCGAAGAACATCGACGCCAGATTCGACGACGCCTTGGGCTGGGTGGTTACCGACGACACTGTCATCCCTCCTGGTTACCTCTTTCAGTAAGAAGTATGGGGCGTGCCGTACCAGGGCGGTAACGGGTGCCACATCTGCCGGTGCAGACAGCATCACTGCCCACCGTATCGATGTGCCCACGTTTCCGACCCGCGCATCCTGGAAGGTACCTAACCTGTGAGTTCGCGAGAGAACTGATCTTGGAGGCTGGTCTGACGAACCGATCGGTATTGCACCTGGCTGATCGACAGCGACCGATGGGGAGCCTTTCGGCCACGGGAGACAGACATCGTCGTGGCGACGTATCCAAAGAGCGGGACCACCTGGGTGCTGCGGATCTTGAGTCTGCTGATCCTGTCGGAGCGACGAGCCGGCTCGGTCTCGATCGGCTCTTCCCTTGGTGGGAGTCCACCAGGCGGCCGATCGAGCAGGTAGCCGACAGGCTTCGATGCTCAACGGATATAGGAGATCGGTTAAGACACATCTGCCGCTTTGACGGCATCCCCACAACCGATCCCGTCAAATTGATCCATGTTGCGCGTGACGGTCGCGATGTGTGCATGTCATACCACAATCACTGTGCCGGTTTATCAGCCCGCCGAGCTTGCCCGGATGGACGAGATCGGGCTCGCCGAGCCGGCGTTGCGGCGGCCATATCCCAGAGTTGATCCGGACCCGGCGGCGCATTTCCACAACTGGCTGACCGTCGGTGCGGTCGATGGCGAGGACTAGACGGGACTCCGTACCTGTCGTATTTCTAGCTACGATAAACAGTTTTTGGGATGCGCGCAAGCAGTCAAACGTTTTGTTCGTCCATTACAGCGATCTGCAGGCCGATCTCATTGGTGAAGCCCGGCGCATCGCCGAATTCATCGAGACAGAATGCACGGCACTCCGACACTGAACGCATTGCCGGCAGCGCTACCTTTGCCGCCATGCGCAGAGATGCGGCCGAGTTGCTTCCCGAAACAACGCCCGCAACTTCGAGGGTGGCGCCCACCGATTTGATGAACAAGGGCCAGTCGGGGCGCTGGCGCGGCATCTATCACCAAGGACGATCTCGAATCTGTTCGATACAGAAGCTGCGCAGACGCTGTCCCCGATCCCTATGCCGAGTGGCTACTTTCCGGCCGCTACGTCACGGCTCCGGTATCGATCCCTCCCAGATGTTGAGCCAGTACTAGTCATCACCTGCCTGCAACCGCTGCGGCGTGAACGGCCCCTTGCTTCACAGTCCGCGAAATGTACGGCACGTCGTTGGGATCTATTCCTCGTGCCGTGGCGATATGAAGAGCGGTGAAGTCACCAATCATGATGAGGTCCAACAACGCTGCGCAGGGGGTCTCCCCGGCGCCGCAAACGGTATGTACTGCAATTTTCCCGTCCAGGTAGTGCGCCCACTGACCCATCAGCCGACTGACCCGTATGATCCTCAAAGGGGTGTCTCAACAGGACGGCCGCTTCGCCTATGACGAGTGGGTCGCAGAAGTCCCAGGCGACGACTTCGTTGTGACTGGCGTCGGGCTGGAAAAGATGCCGAAGCCGGTTGCCTGGCGGTCTGGTTGAGCTGTGTTTTCCAGCGGCTTGCGGCCACGACTCGCCGATAGGCGTGTCGCCCTGGCAGATGACATGCCGTTCGACGAGGCTGCCGGCCGAGGCGGGTGGCAACGTCACCGGGGCTGTGCAGTTCATTTCGGCGTCGGCACAGCTGAGTGCGAGCGCTGTTGATCCACTGTATGGCCTCCGGGAGCAACCCGGTCTGTTCCAATATCGACAACAGTCCGCCCACCATCACGCCGAGAGCGGCGCGTGCGGGTTGAATCTCCGGCGGGATGTGGACCACCGCCCCACCGTGATCACCGGCGAAGTCGGCAAGCCAGCCGCCCGATGGTGACCACTACCAGTCGTGCCCCGCGCTCCACGGCGGCCGCGGCGGCATGATTGACCTCGTCGGTGTTCCCGGACCCAGACAAGGCCACGACCACCGAACGGTCTGCCGATGCAGGCCGGTAACTCGTAGCTGCTTTCCGACGAGGATCGGCGCCGCGACGATCGGTGATGGTGAGTGCGCGTATCACCAGTCCGGCCGTGCGACCGGTGCCCATCCCGAGGATAAGGACGTTGTCGATGTCAGATGCCTGCGGAATTCGGCCAAGCGCCCGGGCTGCGTCGGCGCCGAGCGCGAGGTGTTCGGGAAGCGCCGCGGCGAGTTCGAAGGACCGTGCCGCGTATGTCTCGGCTCGTTCACGGTGTAGCCGTTGTGACGAGACGGCCGCCGTCCTGCAGCACGGTTTGGCCGGTCAGGTAGGTGTTGGCTGCTGAGCCGAGGAAGCCGATGAGTTCTGCAACTTCATCCGCTGACGCCAGGCGGCCTACCGGAACGGTGGCCTAGATAGCGGCTCAGCTGATCGGGATCCTCTGGCCAGTCCGGGTTGACGAACTTGCCTGGCGCGACGGCATTGATCAGCACACCGAGGGCCGCCAGCTCAGGGGCCAGGATGCGAGGCAGCGCCGCGACCGCGGCTTTGGACACCGAGTAGGGCAGAGCGGCGGTCGGTGAGGCGGCCAACCCCGCTGCGGAGGACACCAGCACTACCCGTCCGCCGCCGGCGCGTTTCATTATCGGCAGGAAGTACTGGATGGTGAAAACGATTGACGTGAGGTTGGTTTCTAGAACTGTCCGACCACAGACGCATCATCGAGCCCGTCAAGTCCCACACCTGGCCTGCCGGGTCTGTTTCCCGGAGATACCGTGCGTGAGTACCAACGACGGCGGCTACCCGCCAGGCGGATTCAGGAACCGAGGCGATGAGCATGCTGCAACGGCGCCCGATTCAGTGGTGTCAGCTTCGATGGCAATGGCGCCGGCACCCAGGCGTTCGACGTCGATGCGGCATTGCTCGAGTTTGTCCGCATCGCGGTCTATGAGTATCAGTTGAAGATCGGGTTCCGCCCACCATCGCGCCACTGATTTCCCCAAATGACCTGCAGTCGCCGGTGATGACGACCGTTTAAGACGGTCCGGTCCAGTGCCTTATCGGTCATGGCGCCTCGACATCGGAGATGGTGGCGAACTGATTGACCAGCTGCAGGCAGGCCGGGAACGAAACGCTAATAGGCTGCCAGCCCGACAGTGTCGTCGGCCCCTCCAAGGAGCTCGCCAGCACCATCGCCGCCAGGATCACGCGGTGGTCGGGCGGCAGCCTGAGACCGCGTGCGGGCGCAAGCCGGGAGGGTTGGACGAACGAACCCATCGGGCAAGGCTCTTGATGTCGACCCCGAACGGTTTCAAGCCGGCGACTGTCGTCGAGATGCGGTCGGTGTCTTTGTCTTTCAATTCGTGTGCGTCGCGGACGACCGTCGGCGTCTCCGCGCGTGCCGCTATGGCCGCGAGCATCGGTAGCTCGTCGATCATGCTCTGCACGAGAGCATGCACCGGCCACCTCCACGCCGCGGAGCCGATGCCCGGATTCGACGAAGATCCTTCCGACCGGTTCGTTTCCCCGCGTCCCGGTCTGCTTCGATCTCGAATGCCGGCGCCCATTGCCTGCAGTGTCCGAACAAATCCGGTGCGTGTTTCGTTGAGCCCGACGTCCTCGATCTCAAGTCGTTTGTCCAGCGGGCTGGCCACGACACACGCGATCGGCAAAGCGGCCGTGGACATGTCGCCTGGCAAGGTGAGCTTGAAAGGACGCCAGCCGATCCGGTGGACGCATACGCACTTCGTAATCAGACTGCATCGACTGCCACGCCCAGGTAAGCGCAGCAACCGTTCGGTGTGATCACGCGCTCGGACGCGACGCCTGATGACGGTTTCGCCACAGCTTTGCAGCCCGGCGAAAAGCAGGGCCGAAACCGGCTGAGCGCTGAAGATATCGACCTGATGATCGATGGCTGCTAAGTGGGGATCCATGAATGCGGACCGGCAACCGCCCTGCTGCCGGCTTCGTAAGAGATGTCAGCACCGGATTTTCGCAGCGGTTCGACGAGCCACTGCATCGGGCGCTCCCGAAGCAGCTCGTTACCGTCGATCTAGAAATTCTCCCGGAGTCCCGGCGAGAAGCGCGATCAGCAGGCGTGCGGTGGTCGCCGAATTGCCCGGATTGAGCACGGATCCCGGTTCGGCCAGCGCCAGTCTCGAACAGACCGCGACCGCCGATCAGATAGGAGCTGCCGGACGACGTGCCAGACGTCGACGTCCAGCTTGCTTGAGGATGGCGAGATTCCGTTCGACGTCGTCGCCCGGCGGAAGGTTGGAGATCTCGCTCGTCCCATCGGCGAGGGCGGCCGCGAACGTCGCGCGCTGAGCGACGGACTTGTCTCCCGGTGGCCGCCAAACGATCTCTAGTCGGCGTCCAACAGGAGTCGAGTGCGATCTGACAGCCAGGGCGTGCGGTGAGCCGCGCCGAGCTGCCGTCGGGTCTATCACCGCGTGCACGCCTGAGTGGTCAGCCATCCGTTCGATTACCTCATCGTCGGTCAACACCGGGTCGGAGTTCCCGGTATTCGACCGGCGCGGTAGGGACCCGGCGCGGCGGCGAGTCGGCGAACGACGCATAGCGAAACCGCTTGCGCTGCAACCCAAGATTGCTTTCTGCGATAAAGGGCCTGTCTTTGACCGTCGCAAAACCCACTCCGAACGGCCGACTTGCACGATCTCCTCGCCGGCCTGCGGTGCGGGTCAAGACGATGGATTGCCTGCGCGGATGTGACCCGTCGACGACTGCTCGCATAGATATTGGGATCGCCATCGGAGATGGAGAGGTCGGCGATACCTGACCACCAGTCCGGGCAAGCGAGACAACGGTGGGTCTTGAAGCGTCTGAATTCATCCACGACTGCGAAAAAAGGGCAGCGACTTGCGCTGTCCGTCGCGCGTGGTGACCGCAAACTCGCCCAGGATATTCGCCGTCCCGATAGCGCATCTGAGCCACCTCCACTAGCGGGATACCGAGCTTATCGGTGATCAGGTGCTCTGTCCCGGCGCGTGTTGTGCTTGATGCGCAGGCGATTTCGATGGTCAGGACGACCTTGGCGGCGACGTTCGGTGTGTCGGCAGGATGTTCTGCATTTTGCGCACGGCTTGCGCCTCGCAAGGCAGGGCGATCAGCGCAATGCGCGAAAAGACGGGAGTCGCGCAGCAGCTGAAGATTCGGGGTGAGGCAGTAACTCGTTTGGGCGCAACGGATCACTTCACTTTCGTCGTCAGTGATCATCGCCGCAGGAACCCACGGGCGGTCGGCGTCTCGCCCTATGACGATCACCCCGTCGGCGGTTCCCGTGCGCAGCCCCGTGAGCATCAAAGTGGTGCCCGCGCCCCCGGCCGCCGCGTTGGCAACGAACCTGCTCATCCGTCGAGGACAACACGAGGCTGCGGCGGATATATGCCGGTCCAGCGCTCTGACCGCTGTTCGGGTGCGGGCAAAGATCCGTTCTTCCGACACCGGTGTGCCGGTGTCTTTGCCAGGACAAACCTGTTGGCACAGCGAACACGAGCCGCAATCCATCGCGTCAGTCGCGACCGGGACCGGCCGCCCTTGGTCGTCGAGAGCCAAGAAGCCCGGTGGACAGACGGCCACACATGCACCACATCGTGCACACATGTCTTGATCGAGAATTTCAGTCTTCAAATCGATGAACGCCATGACCTGCCCAGGACTTATCAGAAGATCCTGCAGCCAACAGTCGATCGGAGCACGCCGTGCGATGTCACCTGCGTTAGCTAATGTGGTTGTTTGACTTCTGCCTGATCCGAGGTCCTGCGTCGCCGGGATCAGCATATATCCGACCAGACACGATGTAACTGCTGTAACGAATCTCGTCAGTGTTCGGCAGGAAATGCATCGGTTCCCCGAGCCATTGACATGGGATACCAGGCGGTACAGATGGACCTATTCCCGGCAGCCGAGACCACGAAGAGGTCAACGCGGCACGATCAGCCTGACGGAGTGTGACCGAGGTCGTGCGCGGGGATACGGCCTGTCCCGATGGACGATGCGGGGTGCGAAATTCATTCGCTGATGCCCGATTAGCGGCGAAGACATGACCGTGACGCACGGGGTGCCACCGGGATACGAGCCACCCTCACCCGAGTCGTCAATTACATTGCCGCTCGGCTTGGGACCGCTAGGCAGCGACGGTGATTTCGCCGATGCTGCCCGACATCGCGCATTACCTTGGACACCAGCACTCCAAGACGCGGCGACGGCACTGACTGCCTATTTCGTCCCATTCGCAGCGCTGCAGGTGATTCTCGGGAACATTAGGCGAACGGTGGGGACGCCGACGGACGGTACGGACCGCGTTCATCATGTATTCCGTATGGTGCGCTTGCATGTGCGATTGCGCCCAACCTTCCGCTTTTCCATTATTGCCCGGGTGGTGATAGGGTTCGGCCAATGTGTTCACCACCCCGCTGTTGTTAGCTTCGCTTGCTGATGCTGTTCCTGTCTGATAAGACTAAGTCGGGCAGTGGGACTGTTCTCTGGTTGTCTGGCCGCAGGTCAGTCTTTTGCTCCGCTGGTCGGTGGTCTGGCGACCCGGCATGGGCTGGCAGTCGGCGTTCGTGCTCGTCGCTGCGGTGACCGCTGTTCTTGCGGCGTTTCCACCGCACGGCGCGCCTCGGCCAGGCGCGGACGCGCCACCATTTCGCGACGCTGCTCACTCCCGACCATCGGCTTCCTCTCGATCGGCGCCTTTCATGTCTATATCTGGGCGCGTCCTCGATCCCGTTTCTTGGTGGCTCTCTATGCTGAAGAACAGTTATCCATTGGCGCGGCGCAAACGGGTGTGCTGCTGCTGGGATTCGGTTTGGCTGGTCTGCTGCTAGGCCCCTTCTGGGGCCATCTGAAGCGACCGATTTCGGTGAAATATCCGGTGCGGCAGCCGTCGCGTCGATTATTCACTGCGATATGCGTTGCCGGGTGTAGGTTTGTGCCAACAATCCGGTAGCCGTGGGAATTACCTGGACCCTCGCCGGTTGCGGTGCGTCAATGATGACGGTTGCCCTGCAGAACCTCACGGTGCGTGCCGTTCCCAGCAACAAGGGCGGCGCATTGTCGGTCGTGTCAGCATTCCGCTTCACCGGAGCGGCGATGGCGCCGCTGATCTGGCTTCCGATTTATTCCGGTAGCGCAATACAATCGCGTTTGTCGCCGCCGGGTGCTCCGTTTCGATAACCATTCCGGCATTGAGGGCGTCGCCTCCAAGGAAGCCACGAACTTTATAGCCGGCAAGATACTCAGATACTAGGCGGTGGCGGCGTTCAATGCCGATGTGGCGGCCGTGCCCCGCTGACCTGGTGGTGGCAGGTACTGGATTCGAACCAGTGAAGCTTTCGCGACGGATTTACAGTCCGCTCCCATTGGCCGCTCGGGCAACCTGCCGCCTAGCAGGGTACAACGACCGGGTAGACAGAGCACAAACGGGCAGCACTGAAGAAGGGACGCAACGCATGGCGGACTCGTCGTTCGACATCGTCAGCAAGATCGACCGCCAGGAGGTCGATAACGCGCTCAACCAGGCCGCCAAGGAGCTGGCCACCCGGTTCGACTTCCGCGGGACCGACACCAAGATTGCGTGGAAAGGCGAGGAAGGCATCGAGCTGACCTCGTCGACCGAGGAGCGGGTCAAGGCCGCGGTCGACGTGTTCAAGGAGAAACTGATCCGCCGCGATATCTCGCTCAAGTCCTTCGAGGCCGGCGAGCCGCAGCCCTCCGGCAAGACCTACAAGGTGGCCGGCACCCTCAAACAGGGCATCAGCAGCGAGAACGCCAAGAAGATCACCAAGCTCATCCGCGACGACGGGCCCAAGACCGTCAAGACGCAGATTCAGGGCGACGAGGTCCGGGTCACCAGCAAGAAGCGCGACGATCTGCAGGCTGTTCAAGCGCTGCTGAAGCAGGCCGACCTCGACGTCGCGCTGCAGTTCGTGAACTACCGCTAGCTGAGTCTGCGTCAGCGGCGGGCTCCTTCAACGTTTTGCCGCCCTGAGCGCAGAGTGGATGCCCTCAGCGCAGCATCGATCCCGAGGGACGAAGGTCCCTGGCCGACCAACCGGTGGGTGCCTACGCTGGTGACGGCATCCCCCGTAGACAAGCGAGGTTCACGATGACCGTGACTCCCCAGCAGGCCAAGCACACCCAGGACGGGAACCGGCCTGAATCCGACCCTGAATCCGACGTCGTCGACGTCCTCATCGTCGGCGCCGGCATCTCCGGCCTCGGGGCGGCTTACCGCATCCTGCAGCGCAACCCGGGGCTCACGTACACCATCCTGGAGCGGCGTGAGCGGATCGGCGGCACCTGGGACCTGTTCCGGTATCCCGGGGTTCGTTCGGACAGCAGCATCTTCACGCTCAGCTTCCCGTTCGAGCCGTGGACCCGCGAAGAAGGCGTCGCCGACGGCGACCACATCCGCGAGTACCTGACCAACATGGCCCGCAAGTACGGCATCGACCAGCACATCCAGTTCCACAGCTATGTGCGCGGCGCGGACTGGGATTCGGCCACCGACACCTGGACGGTCAGTTTTGAGCAGGATGGCGTCACCAAGCGGTGCCGGAGCAGGTTCGTGTTCTTCGGCAGCGGCTACTACGACTACGACGCGGGCTACACCCCCGACTTCCCCGGCATCGAGCAGTTCGGCGGCACCGTCGTGCATCCCCAGCACTGGCCGGAAAACCTGGACTACACCGGCAAGAACGTCGTGGTGATCGGAAGCGGCGCGACGGCGGTGACACTGATTCCCGCGATGGCCGAAAAAGCTGGCAAGGTGGTCATGCTGCAACGCTCGCCGACATATCTGATCTCGGCGTCCAAGTACAGCAAGTTCGCCTGGTTCAGCCGAAGAGTGTTGCCCCGCAGGGTAGCTCACCTCACTATCCGGTCCTACAACGCCTTGATGGAAGGCGTGCTGTGGTTCCTGTCGCGCAAGGCGCCGCCGCTGATCAAGTGGCTGCTGCGCCGCAAAGCGGTCCAGAACCTGCCGGAGGGCTACGACGTCAACACCCACTTCAAGCCGAAATACAACCCGTGGGACCAACGGCTGTGCCTGATCCCGGACGCCGACCTGTACCAAGTCGTCGCCGACGGCCGCGCCGAGGTCGTCACCGATCACATCGACCATTTCGACGCCACCGGCATCGCACTGAAATCCGGGCGGCACCTCGATGCCGACGTCGTCGTCACCGCCACCGGACTGCAGTTGCAGGCCCTCGGCGGCGCCACGATCAGCATTGACGGCGTGGAGATCAACCCCGGAGACCGCTTCGTGTACAAGGCCCACATGCTCGAAGACGTGCCCAACCTGTTCTGGTGCGTCGGCTATACGAACGCGTCCTGGACGTTGCGGGCCGACATGACCGCGCGGGCAACGGCCAAGCTGCTGGACTACATGGCCGAGCACGGCTACACCCACGCCAGCCCGCACCTGGGCGACCAGCCGATGACCGAGAAGCCGGCCTGGGACATTCAGGCCGGCTACGTCAAGCGGGCACTGCACGCGCTGCCGAAGTCGGGCACCAGGCGTCCGTGGAACGTGCGGCAGAATTACTTCGCCGACGCGATCGACTACCGACTTGACCGGATCGACGAGGCCATGGTGTTCGGCCGCGCGGCCGACCGGGCAGTACTGGCGGGCTAAGCACAATACCGTTCAGTTAAGACTACATGGGTGTAGTTTGTAGGGGTGCCTCGCAGTGGATGGGTGAAGCCGGTTTCGGATCGTCGGCTCTCGGATGTGGTGTCGGTAGGGTTGTTGACCAGGGTTTTCCCGCCGGATGTCGTTGATGCTGTGATCGAGGAGTGTGGCCGGACCGAGCAGCGCAGTCGGACGTTGACCGCCCGGGTGACAGCGTATTTCGCGATCGGGATGGCGTTGAATGCCGATGGGTCCTACGAGGATGTTTTCGCCCACCTCACCGATGGATTGTCCTGGTCCTCCGGCTGGTCTCAGTCCTGGTCTGCGCCAACGAAATCAGCTATTTTTCAAGCACGTTCACGGTTGGGTCCGGAGCCGATGCGGGCGCTGTTCCGGCGTGTGGCCCATCCTGTGGCGGTCGCCGACACGCCCGGTAGCTGGCTTGCGGGACGCCGAATGGTGGCCATCGACGGTAGCTGCCTGGACGTTGCCGACACGCCGGAGAACGCCGACTATTTCCGGCGGCCGGTATCGAGTCGCGGTGAGCAGTCCGCGTTTCCGCAAGCCCGACTGGTGGCTCTTGCCGAATGTGGCACGCATGCGCTCTTCGACGCCGCAGTGGGACCCTGCACGCTGTCGGAGCGGGAGCTAGCCAATGATCTGCTCGACCGACTCGAGGCCGGAATGCTGCTGCTGGCCGACCGCGGGTTCTACGGCTTCGAGATGTGGACGCGCGCAGCTGCTACGGGTGCTGACCTGCTGTGGAGGGTGAAATCCACCCTCTCGCCTCGACATCTGGAAACCCTCGAAGACGGCTCCTGGCTGGCGCAGATCATCCCCACCTCGGGAACCCGACGCCAACACCGAACGCCGTTGAGGGTTCGGGTGATCGACTACACCCTCGACGACGGACGTGACAATCCCGAGCAATACCGGCTGCTGACCACGATCCTCGACCCCGTCGAGGCGCCCGCAGAAGACTTGGCTTTGGCCTACGCTCAGCGCTGGGAAATCGAGAACACCTTCGATGAGCTGAAAACACATCAGCGCGGACCGCGCGCGGTCTTGAGGTCGAAGTCCCCACCACTGGTACAGCAGGAAATCTGGGGACACCTGTGCTGCCACTACGCCATCCGCACCCTGATGGTCGACGCCGCCCGAACCGGCCATCACGACCCCGACCGCGTCTCGTTCATCGCAGCATTGCGCATCACGCGAAGATCGCTGTCACACAGCGCTTTTTCCCCCTCATAACCACAACTCGATCGCACGACTATGGAATCACGCCGTCAACTCACTGCGACGCCGGATCAACCCCGCACGCCGACTCCGCGCCAACCCACGCGTCGTCAAACGCAAAGTGCTCAAATGGGCCGCCAAACGCAGTCACCATCAACACCATCCGCAACCCCAGAAACCGCCAGAATGCACCATCCTGATCCACTAACTGAACGGTATTGGGGCTAAGCAGATTCCCCGAGCGAGATCTTCTTGCCGCAGTTCGGGCAGAACTTCTCGGCGTGGTGATGCTGCGTGCCGCAGTTGGCGCAGAAGTGCGGTTCATCCAGGGGAGGGACAAGTCCCAGCGATCGCACGGTGCCGTTCGTGTCATCGACTTCGTCCGACGCTGCAACCGGCTCCTCGACTTCCGCTTCGGCGCGACGCTGCCGCCGGCTCCGGACGACCATGAAAGTCACCCAGCCGCCGACGATGAGCACTAGTAAGACCCCGCTTACGATGTACCACAACAGGTTTGACCGCTCGAATACCGAAACGTCGCCGTACTGCTGGCGTAGATTGGCCGCACTGGTCTTGAGATCGGCAACGCCGGGATAGTCGGGCGACAGCATCAGCGCCTCTTCGAAATCCTTGATCGCGTCGCTGTAGCGACCCTCGTAGTAATGGCTGAGCCCCTGGCGGTAGTACCGATCCGCCGGTCCGAGCGTGGCCTTGACGGCCTTGGCTGCCATCATCGTCGCGAGCGTGTCTGCGGGCGCGATGAAGTTGAACGGCTGTGGTTCGCCGGCGGGTCCGAAGCTGTTGACGCCGATCACCTTGCCGTTGAGTTCGATGGTCGGGCCACCGCTCATTCCTTCGGCCACGGCAGCGTCGATCTCGTATACCGGGCTCGATTTCACGTTCGACTTCTTGCTCACCTTGCCGCTCTTGTTGGTCGGATCCAGCGACCGACCGGTGAGCCGCGCGGTGGGTTCGGGGTAACCGACCGCCAGCACCGGCGTACCGATGCTCACCTCAGCATCGGTGGCGAGTTCGGACGACGGCAGATTGTGTTTGTCGACCTTCAGCAGCGCCACGTCGCCCTTGCCGAGGGGGCGAAAGTCCACGACGGTGGCGGGCATCTTGTCCGCGATCTTCGTCCCGGTGCCGTACACCAGCGTCAGGCTGACCTGCGGCGCCTGACCCGCAAGGGCGCCCTCGACCCGAGCGTTCTTCGCCAACCACTCCAGCGTCGCGAGCGGATCCTGGCTGACCGGAGAGTCCGGATACTGAGCCTGGTATTCACTGACCGCACGCTTGAGTATCTGCTCCTTCGCCGTGTCCGGATCGGCGCAGTGGCCCGCGGTGGCCACCCAGCCGTCCGGGTTGACGACGAACCCGGTGCAGGTCCACGCGGCGACGAAGGGGGCATTGGACCCCTCGCCGAAGAACGACAGCGTCTTGCCATCTGGCAACCTGACCATGCCGGCAGCCTCGGCACCGACGAACATGACGGCCGGCCTTATCCGCGCCGCCGCCATTTCTTCCGCGTTGGCCTGCGGTCGGCCGCCGTCGGCGAGCGCACTCGCCGGCCACGACACCGATAGCACGAGAACGGCCGCCGCCAGCCATGCGAACGCAGGCAGCAACCTCGTTCGTCGCGCCATTGCCCCTCCTCGGCTTGAGATCCCCCTTCACCATCCCGGTGTCGCCGCCCCTCCGGGAAGGGCCCGAAGTCCTCTGCCGAGGGGTCGTTGGTATTCGACGGCCACCGCAATAGGCTGACGTTCATGGCAGCTGAGAAGCGCGAACCCAAAGTCGTTGTCCTCGGTGGCGGTTCCTGGGGCACCACCGTGGCCTCAATCTGCGCGCGCCGCGGGCCGACGCTGCAGTGGGTGCGCTCTGAGGACACGGCCAAAGACATCAACGAAAATCACCGCAACAGCCGCTACCTCGGCAACGAGGTCGCCCTGAGTAGCTCACTGCGCGCCACCACCGACTTTGCCGAAGCCGCCAATTCCGCCGACGTCCTCGTCATGGGTGTGCCGTCGCACGGATTCCGCGGGGTCCTGACCGAACTGGCAAAGGAATTGCGGCCCTGGGTGCCGGTGGTTTCACTGGTCAAGGGTCTCGAGCAGGGCACCAACATGCGGATGTCGCAGATCATCGAGGAGATCCTGCCCGGGCATCCGGCGGGCATCCTGGCCGGGCCGAACATCGCTCGCGAGGTGGCCGAGGGTTACGCCGCCGCCGCGGTGCTGGCCATGCCGGACCAACACCTGGCCACCCGGCTGTCGGCCCTGTTCCGCACCCGGCGTTTCCGCGTCTACACCACCGATGACGTCATCGGCGTCGAGATGGCGGGCGCCCTCAAGAACGTGTTCGCGATCGCGGTCGGAATGGGCTACTCGCTGGGCATCGGCGAGAACACCCGGGCACTGGTGATCGCCCGCGCGCTGCGCGAGATGACCAAGCTCGGCGTGGCGATGGGCGGCAACGCCGAAACCTTCCCCGGCCTGGCCGGCCTGGGCGACCTGATCGTCACCTGCACCAGCCAGCGCAGCCGCAACCGCCACGTCGGTGAACAACTGGGCGCCGGCAAGCCCATCGACGAGATCATCGCTTCGATGAACCAGGTCGCCGAAGGCGTCAAGGCCGCCAGCGTGATCATGGAGTTCGCCGACGAGTTCGGGCTGAACATGCCGATCGCCCGCGAGGTCGACGCCGTGATCAACCACGGCTCCTCCGTCGAGCAGGCCTACAGTGGCCTGGCCGCCGAGGTCCCCGGACACGAGGTGTACGGCTCCGGGTTCTGAACTACGGTTGCATGTTGTCAGAGGCGACACATAAATAATTTGCGTTCGCTATGCACCCAGCGCGTCCGGTTGCCGGTGCCAGCCGCCGCCCATACCGTCAATCGAAGGTCGTCACGCGAGCTGCCCAAAACATCGCCGTTTCGGGTCGGACCGTATTCGCTTGTGCGTCAAGGCGTTACGACTACGTAATACATCGCGATACGGGGTGGATGTCGCATTGTCCCCCGCTACATCAGACGAGGGAGCCTCCGATGCGACAGATCGACGAAATCGGCAATCCTGATGTCGAGATCGGGGGCGACTCGCGAACCGAACGGTTGCGGGCGGTCATGCGACACGACCTGCCGGCGTCGCTGGTGGTTTTCCTGGTGGCACTGCCGTTGTCGTTGGGCATCGCGATCGCCTCCGATGCACCGGTGCTCGCGGGTCTGATTGCCGCGATCGTCGGCGGCATCGTCGGTGGGGCACTCGGGCGGATCGCCGTTACAGGTAAGCGGTCCGGCCGCCGGCCTGACGGTGATCGTCGCCGATTTGATTGCTGAATTCAGCTGGGGAATAACGTGTTTCATCACCGCGGTCGCGGGCCTCATGCAGGTTCTGTTGGGGCTCAGCCGCGTTGCGCGTGCAGCCCTTGCGATTTCACCCGTGGTGGTGCATGCGATGCTGGCCGGCATCGGGATCACCATCGCGCTGCAGCAGACGCATGTGCTGCTCGGCGGGGAGTCTCACAGCTCGGCCTGGGTCAATGTGGTTGAGCTGCCTGCCCAGATTCTCGGCGCCCACCGGCCCGGGCTCTTCCTCGGCTTGCTGGTGATCGCGATCATGGTCGCCTGGCGCTGGGTCCCGGCCAAGCTTGCCGCCGTTCCCGGACCGCTGGTCGCCATCGTGGTGGTGACGGTCCTCTCGGTGGTGTTTCCGTTCACCGTTTCACGTATCACGCTGGAAGGCTCGGTGATCGACGCGTTGCGGTTGCCCGCGATACCCCACGGCAACTGGGGAGCCGTCGTGGTCGGCATCATCACCGTGACGCTGATCACGAGCGTGCAGAGCCTGTTGACGGCAGTCGCCACCGACCGCATGCACAACGGACCGCGCACCAATCTCGACCGCGAGTTGATCGGACAGGGCGCCTCCAACATCGTGTCGGGAGCCATCGGCGGCCTACCGATCGCCGGAGTGATCGTGCGCAGCTCCGCAAATATCAAGGCCGGAGCCAAAACCAGCGCCTCGACCATCCTGCACGGCTTCTGGATCATGCTGTTCGCCCTGCCGTTCGCGGGCCTGATCGAGCAGATACCCAGCGCCGCGCTGGCCGGGCTGCTCATCGTGATCGGAATTCAGCTGCTGCAGCCCGCCCATATCGAAACCGCGGTCAAGACCGGCGATTTCGGCATCTATCTGGTGACCATCGTCGCCGTCGTCTTCCTCAACCTGCTGCATGGCGTCCTGATCGGGCTGGTGCTGGCCATCGCGATGACCGGATGGCGCGTGGTCCGGGCCAAGGTGGAGGCCATTGCCGACGGCGACCAGTGGCGGGTGACCATCGAGGGCGTCTGCACGTTCCTCAGCCTGCCCCGCCTGACCCGGGTACTGGCTTCGGTGCCGCGCGGCAGCACGGTCACCCTGCACATCGCGGTCAGCTACCTCGATCACGCTGCGCACCAATCGATTACCGACTGGCAACAGCAGCATCGGTCGACCGGCGGAACGGTTCACATCGACGGGTTGCTCGAGCGCGGCCATCCGCCACGAACACCGATCGTGTCGTTGGTGGGAAGGAAAGCGCCCGAAGAGGCCGCGTGAGCGACATCGGCTGCACTGAGGCCGGGCAGCCTCGTCGTGTCAAGAAGTCTGTGCCGCAACGAAGCTCGTCTTTGCGGGTCAAGAGCGTCACTCCATGTCGCAGAGCGATTCGATTTGCTAAGTCGTGGCGCAAGGCTCCGGCATATTGGCCGTCTTGAGGATGTTCACACCGCCGTTCTTTTGCAGCGGGCTGAAGAGCCTGAACACCTCGACGACGATCATCCTCTTCGTTCGTGCATCACCCCACCTCCAGTGGACGTAACCGACGCTGTTGTTCATGTCCTCCCGGCACCACTTCAGGCCTTGAAGATCACCACCCACCGGCAACTGACTGCGAATCGCTTGCACCTCCTGGTCGAACGGCAGCGCCAGATCCCAGAACTCGTTTGCGTCCCATTCACTCGTCCGAGACGAACGGATCAGCTTCGAACCTGCCGGCAATGTGAGATCGACGAGCTGCGACTTGACCGCAGCGCCTGGTGAACTCGGAGTCGACCGTTCGCGGTTCCCGGCTACCAGGCCCACGACCACGACGGCGACGACGGGAAGCCCCACAACAACAAAGGCCCGAGCCCAGGTTGGGAGCCGCTTCCAGGCTCGGCCGGAGGGCGGTGGCAACGGCGTCGTCATGCACCTCTCTTCACGTGCGTTGAGCGTACCCAGGCGCTTCATCGGCGTCGGAATCGGTCCCGCCAGCATGGACTCCGAACAAAAGGACTTTCGGTCCTTCTGCCTGCCCGAGATGTTCAGGGACGATTGCCTACATCGCAGAATGAAGGAACGCCATGAGGTCAGGTTTCTTAGCTCGTCGTTTCGCCGCTACCGTTGGGGCCGCCGCACTCATTGCGATGGGTGCCATAGGTGGGGCTGCGGCCTGTAGCAGCAGCAGCGCCGACGCTCCCCAACAGCCACCAGCCGCCACAACGAGCATCTCGAGCATTATCTCCTCGATCACGTCGTGGCTCACCTCAATCAGCAGTCGCTTCAGCGTACCCAACAGAACGACCGCGGTCACCTCGGTTCGCGGCTGAGCACCACCCAACCGAGACGCGCATGGACAGCCCCAAAGCTCAGCCCCCACAACAGTTTTCGCGCCCGACCACACTGTCCACCGACCGTCCCCCAGGAGCGTGTTGATTCCACTGACGCAACATGCGGACCCGCCCCTGTGGCGAATCGTTATTCCACAGGACGAGACCTGGGTGCAACATCTGGCTATCGCAGTCAGCGGCATTCAACCGACCGCGGCCCTGCACACCGATTCGTATGCTTCCGCCATGGGGAGATTCCGATGACGTCACCACCGTTCGCGCCAGGCTGGTACCCGGATCCGTCGGGGGCGGCGGGCTCCCGATACTGGGACGGCCACAATTGGGGACCGCTCGCGCCACCTGGCGCGGTCCACGACCGCAGTGGAAATGGGAAGGCGTCACTGGTGACCATCGCCCAGGGGGTCTCGCTGATCTTGTTCGCGCTCATATTCGGGTACTTTCATGCCCGCGCGTTACCCGATGTGCCTACGCGCAGGGCGCAGGCCCCCGAACTGGTCGACACCGTTTGGCGCACTTACTTTTTGGTGATGTTGGCGCTCTGCGTGGTGGCGTTGATCGTGGGTATTCTTTCCCTGGCCAGACCTGAAGCCCACCCGCTGTACAGCGTCATTGCGGGGGCGGCAGTGATACTGGTGGGCTTGGTCGGGTGCCTTCTCGGCGTGGTATCCGTTGGTAACGGAGACGACATGGGTACCCCGATCGCCTATCTGCTCTCTGGCTTCCTCTTTGCATGTGGCGGTGCGGAAATCACCGTGCTGTCCGGAATTGTGCTCGCCAAGAAACGCCGCTCACAGCGCTCGACCGTCATGAATTACTGAGTGCGGGGACATCGGCGACCACGTCACCCCCAACTCCTGATCAGCCTATCTGCCGCTGTCACAACCGCTATCGAGGTTCGATCACCGACAACATCGCGTTGCTCGTGTTCGTGATGTACACGGAATGGGTGTCCGGATCCACCGCCACCGCCGAGGGGCGAGCGGGGACGGCCACAGTGGCGGTGACCGTGTTCGTCGAACCGTCGACCACCGACATCGTCCCGTCAAAGGGTCGACCTCGACAGGAGAACGAATTGGCGACGTAAACGGTGTGGGTGCCCGGATCCATCGCCACTCCCTGCGGCTCGCGGCCGACTGGGACTGTGGCGGTGACAGTGTGCTTCGGGCCGTCGATCACCGACACCGTGTCGTCGCCGTGGTTGGCGACGTAGACGGTGTGGGTGCCCGGGTCCACCGCCAAACCGTTCGGCGACTTGCCGACGGGCAAGGTGGCGGTGAGGTTGTGGGTGGACCCGTCGAGTACGGAAACCGCGCCGCTGACTATCCCGGTGGCGACGTAGACGGTGTGCGTGTCCGCATCGACCGCCACACCTTCCGGGGACTTGCCGACGGGCACGGTGGCGGTGACGGCGTGGGTGGACCCGTCGATCACCGACACCGTGTTGTCCTGGCCGTTGACGACATAGATGGTATGGGCGGCCGGGTCGACGGCCACTCCGGTCGGCCGTTCGCCGACTGGGACGGTGGCGGTGACGGTAAGGGTAGACCCGTCGATCACCGACACAGTGTTGTCGTCGCTGTTGGTGACGTAGGCGAAGTGGGTGGCCGGATCGACCGCTACCCCCGACGGCGACTTGCCGACGGGCACAGAGGCGGTGACGGTTCGCGTCGAGAGGTCGATCACCGACATCGTGTCTCCGTGCCCTGGGTTTTGGTTGGCGACGTAAGCGGTGTGGGTTCCGCCATCCACCGCTATTCCGTACGGCACGGTCGCCGATCGGCTGCCGAGGGGAATGGTGGCGGTGATCGGGTATCTCGTCGACGAATTCGAGTCTCCACAGATCCCCTCGCTGATCGGCGGCAACTTCCGAACTTGCGCCTGGTACACGGCAAACAGGGCCGCACCGTACACAATCACGCTGACAACAATCACTGTCGGGAGGAGCAGCGAGCGTTTGGTGCCTCGCCGCGGCTCGTCAGTGGCTTGTTGTCCTGGCGGTGAGAGTTCTGATCCGGGCGGAGCCAGGTGGTCGGCTGGTTGTTCTCCGCCGGATGCGGGTACGAGCCAGGCGGTGTCGGTGATGGCGGTGTGGCCATAGCGCCCCGTCCCTAGTTGCTCACGCAGTCCGTTGCCGCGGGGATTACTGTGAGGTTCGATACACATCCCAGCAGGCAAGCTGCTTCGCCATGTCCGCGGTGGCTAGCGGCCGACTCCCAGGAGGCGTCAGCCCAGGAGCCCCCTTGGCAGTAGGAACCAAGTCGTATTGCTGCATTGCAGAGGACGACCGTCCGGCGCCTGTGCAAGATCTTCTTCCGGAGGGTTGCATACCGTGCCAGGTTCTCTAACCCCAACCGGTGCCACGGACTTGGCCCACGTGCCGGTCTGTTCTCCCTCAAACAAGACACAAGCCGCGTACGCCCCATCGGATTTCAGCCCGAAGGGGAACCGCTCCCAGTTGGAGCAGGGCCGCCCTTCAACGACGCCGTGTTGCATACCGGGCACAGGGTCGGACGGATCTGCGGCCGCCGGCGCGACTGATCCAAAGCTGACCAAAATGACTGCCAATCCAACAAACGACGCTTGCCGAAACATTCTTCTTGCCCCTGTTCAACCGGCTGATTATCAAACGCTAACTATGCGGCGACAATCTAGAAAAAGACAACATCGGAGCTGGGAGGAAAAGGACATTTGGCTGCTGTTCAGGGACTATTGGCCCTACCTGTGCTGCAGCACTGTGACTTAGCTTTTCCGTTCATAAGCAACGACGCTTTCACCGATCGGGGTCTGCATGTCCTCCCAACTGCCACCGCCAGAATGGCAAGAGGCCCGAACAGCGGGAGGAACGCCACCCGGTGGCCTTTGGCAGCAGCCGCCGCAACCACAAAAAGGCATGGGCTTTGCGCTGACGGCCCTCTTATGTGGCATCTTCGGGTCTTGTTTGGGGCTGGTTCCCGGCCTCGGGATCGCGGCCTTCCCGTTCGCCGTTGTGGGCCTTGTGTTCGGCGTCATCGCGATGGTGGGGGCTATCAAGGGAGTGCGAGGGGGCAAGGCCATGGCCATCGCCGGCACGTTGCTGTGCGTGCTGGCACTGGTACTGGCGACCTTCTGGCTTGTCGTCGTCGGCAACTCCTTCAAGGACCGCGGCGATTCAAGGGAAGCAATAACGGGCCAGAGCACAGACAGGATTCTGCGGAACGACCTCGACGTCCAGTTCGGTCGATTTGTCACTGACAACAATCCGTACAAGTCGGGCAAAATGGTTGTGACGCTTCGCAACAAGAGCAATAAGAGCGCATCCTTCAGCGTCGACGTTGAAGCCGTGGACGCGAACGGAAATCGCATCGCAACCGACACCGCTTTCGTGGAGGCACTTGCGCCGGGTCAAGCCACCCAGAAAGACATGTTCGTTTTCGTCACGAGCGATAAGTACGACGCGATGAAGAACGCGACCTTCAAGGTCATCGAGGCGTCGAAGCACGCGCCGATGCCGCCGCCGACGAAGTAGGAAATCCCAGATTGCGCTTCGCCGCAATGCTTTTCGCGGCACCACGTGCCCCGATGCCGCCGGGCGCTATCGACTACTGCACGGTTACCTTCGCGGTGAACGTCCACACCTTTTGGCCCCAACTTCCCACGGGCGGCCGTAGTCGGTCGTGATTGTCGTTGCTCCGGCCTTCACAGACCTTGAATGTCCAGACTTCCGTGCCCCAAGCCCCCGAGCTTGCCGGTGCGTAGCTCCTACGCTTTCATGACTGGTCTGCTGTACGACGGCGGAGTCGCCGATTTTCGCTTCAGCGCTCCAACTGAAACCCGTCGAGCCATTCGATGCCAAGACCACTTGAGCGAGTCACCCACCGCAAGCGTCATGTCCCGCGTGATGTATTCGCTGGTTCTGCAAACTCGTCATAGGAGACCTCGATGGTTTTCGTCTGCGACTCCTGCGACCGCCCTGCCGATTGGCGCGGCCACGCCCAGATCGCAACCCTGTCCAATGAGCGCGATCATCAGGGCCACTGGTAGCGACCCAACGCGGCAGCCCCCCGCGGTACTGACGACCGGGCGACCTACACCCGACTGGAAGCTCCTCCGGCGTCGGCTCTGACATATCCACGAGAATAGCGTTCGGTCAAGCCGTCGACCGTTCTACTGCGGGGGCTTTAAGACTCTGCGCCTTTGGTTCGAAAGCCTCTTCTCGTCGCCACCGAAATGCTGGAACGTAAGCTCCCACGGATCCACAGGGGCACATCGAGACATATGGACCGCGGCGACCTCGGATCGTCGCTGCCGAAAGGAACGAATCATGTTCTTACGCTGGCTCTTCGTTGTCGTGGCGGCGATATTGGTGGCTGCCTGTGGCAACTCGCGAGGCGCGGGATCGACCACGCCGGAGCCCACGCCGTACTGCGTTTCCTGCCCTCAGTCCGGCTACCATTGCGAGCACAATCCCGAGACATGCGTGCCCGACAAACCCTCGACGACAAAGCCAAAGTAGTAGAGAACGCGGGCCCGTCGCATCCGCATTCGGCCGTTCCATAGTCCCAATCGCGTTGTCCCCGAACCGAAACACTCGCCCTGCGGTCGTGTGCGCAGCCGATCCAGCGCTGACGAGACAGCAGAACCGCCGCGACGACAAAGGACTTTCGGTCCTTTTCCCGCACCGAGTAGACAGTGACGATGGTGTGATGACATTGTATCGGGGACGGAACGCGGTGATTGAGCAAAGCACCGACCAGCCCAGCCGCAGCGGTAAGCGCGCAGTCCTGCTGATACTGGCCGTCGTGGCCGTGCTGGTGATCATCGGCGCCATCGTGTTGGCGAAGTCCCTGCATCGACATGAGAGTCCATACAAGGTCACCGCGACCGTGCCGGTCGGCCGCGGGGCGTCGCGTGTGGCGGTCGACCCGGGCATACACGCGGTGTTTGTCGCGAACTTCGGCGAGCACACGGTGTCGGTGATCGACGCACAGACGCATACCGTCACCGCCACCGTGCAGGTCGGGCGGTGGCCGAATGATGTGGCGGTGGAAGCGGGCACCACGGGTCGACGCACACCGTCACCGCCACCGTGGGCGGCGCGCTGAATGGTGTGGCGGTGGATCCGGGCACCCACACCGCCTACGTCGCCAACAGCAGCGACAAAACGCTGTCGGTGATCGAAGCGCGCTAGGGAATCAGTGCATGGACGCAATCATTCCGGCTAATACCCGGTCCACAGCTAAGGGAGCCACCCAGATGAAGACAGCGCACGAGCGTCAGCCGAGCCCGACCCGGCAACACCGGCGGCCCGCATCCGTCCCGATGCAAACTTGCGTGCTCGCGGTCATCGGGGCCGTCGTGTTGGCCGCATTCCTGTCTGGATGCCGGGGCCCGTCCGGAGGTCAGGCGTCGAAGGCGAGTTCCCCCTCGACTGCTGCGCCGTCAAGTGGGCAAGCCCAATACAAGGTTGCGGCCACCATTCCCGTCGGCAAGGGCCCAGGCGGGGTAGCGGTGGATCCGGCAACCCACACCGTCTACGTCGGCAATCTGGACTCTGACAGCGGCGACGGCACAGTCATTGTGATCGACGGGTCGACGCGGGCGGTGACCGCCACTGTGCCGGTGGGCAAGCACGCGGGCGCGGTGGCGGTGGATCCGGGCAGTCACACCGTCTACGTCGTCAACTCCACGGACAACACCGTGTCGGTGGTCGATGGCGGTAATAAGACGGTCATCGCCACCGTGCCCGTCGCCCCCGGCCCGTCCACAGTGGCGGTCGATCCGGGCACCCACACCGTCTACGTCGGCAGCTCGGACCCCCACGGCGGCGCCGGCGCGGTGTCTGTGATCGATGGGTCGACGCACGCTGTAACGGCGACCGTTCCTGTCGGCAAATTCGCGGGCGAGGTGGCGGTGGATCCGGGCAGCCACATCGTCTACGCCACCAACTCCGGCGACGACACCATGTCGCTGATCGATGGGTCGACGCACACCGTCACCGCGACCATCCCGGTCGCTCACTGGCCCAAAGCCGTTGCGGTCGACCCGGGCACCCACGTCATCTACGTCGCTACCAGCGACCCCGAGACTGCCCCCAACGATACGCAGCCGCCGTCGCGTAGTGGCAGAGTCTCAGTGATCGACGCGTCGACCCGCACGGTGACCGCCACCATTTCCATCGGCAAGGACCCGGACGGGTTGGCGGTGGACCCAGGAACCCACACCGTCTACGTTCCCAAATACGCCAACGACACGCTGGCGGTGATCGACGGGTCCACCCGCACGGTCACCGTCACCGGCCCTCTTACCGGGGCATCGCTGGGGCACGGCGTCGCGGTAGATCCGGGCACACACACCGTCTACGTCACCAACTTCAACGACGGCACGGTGTCTGTGATCGAACAGTAGGGTCGTCGACCCGCACCCGCTTGAGAATGCCCGGGGGCAAGCAGGGCGAATTAGCTTCCGCGCAATGAAGTTGATGAGGGGTTACCACAGCAAGCGGGGGGACCGCCGAGGCGATCACCGAGGACGGCAGGGCCCCGGTGTGAGGACGGCAGGGCCACGGTGTGATCCGCGGCGCCGGCGTTGGGCCGAAACTGAAGTGGCGCTACCTCGTACCCAAGACACATCAGCGAACTCGGCAGCTCGGCTCACATTTTACCGGCACGTCGTAGACATTGACACGAGATCCATCCTTCATGCTGGTTTCCCAGACGACGACGTGGCCGCAACCGCGTTGTTGCGTCGTATAGGTGGACGTGAAGGCGAAGGAGTACCACCTCCCCATACCTGCTGCGTCGCAGTCGTGAAACCGTGGTACAGCTCTGTGCCGTCGGGAGCGTTCACCGAGTAGGAGACTGTTCCCTCGAAGACGTTGGCCGCGCCGGAGACCTTCAGCGGTGACGTCACGGACTCCCCGGGCGCCGGGGACTCGACAAGGATCTTCGGTGTCACGGCGTCCAGGTCGGCACGCTTGAGGTTCACCGCGCCTTCAATGGGCTTTCCATTGAGTGTGATGGTCACCTGGCGGACGTCGTCGAACTGCGTGAGTGTGAAGACGACCTCGGCGACGCGGGGCTGCGTGGCCGAGGCGCCCGACTGGAAGTCGTTGGAGAGGTCGGCGGTCGCGGTGCCGTCTGTGACGTTGATGCCGAGCAGCTTGGTGCCGGCCGGGATGTCGGTCGACATGCCGATGCTCCGTTCGAAGTCGTTCGGCCCGGACAGAAGGGCTTGCACCGCTTGGTCTTTTCCGCTGGCATCAGCCACCTGGCGGCGGGCGGTCGCGACCTTGTCCGCCCGCATGAAGTAGACGCGCACCAAATGCCCGAACCGGCGGGGGGTGTCGTCGCCGGCGCCGTCGAGGTAGCCGTCGACTTCGACGACGCCGCCGGCTGCCCGCGCTTGCTGCACGCGGTTCCCACGAGCAACAAGCTCACGGCCGAAAGAATGCAGATCGCCCGCCTCATGGGCTGAGCGTGCCATCGAGCATCACTGTTGAAACAGGGGCGAAGGGCCCCACTTCCGCCCGCGGCTCGTCACATTCTTGACCAGGTGGAGCGCTGGCGGCAGCCTCGTACAGCTCGTCATGCCCGACGTCGTCATCTGGGACGAGTCGAACTGGTCGGGCCCCCGGTGCGCGAAGTTACCGACCACGATCATCGGTTCGCCGCCCACCAGTCGTACAGGCGGGCTAGTTCGGGTCCGCTGGCCAGGGCGAGGAGAAGTTTCGATTCGTTAAGTCCACTCAACTGCGACGTCAGGGCCGCCTTCCAGACGGCCACACAGGATGGAACCGGCGGCTTTGGCGGGGGCGCTGTCGTCATGCCAGGATCCCGGCGAGGGTTGCCCTCCCGGACATGGCACGGGGTGCGGGTGCCTGGCATTGACGTCGTTCGAAACTGATGGGCCAGCGCGCTCGGGTTCGCAAACAGCTCGTACACCGCGTATGTCGGGCCACCGGGCAACGAATTATCGCGACAATTCAAGCCGGCTAACGCCCCCTCCCCCAGAAAATCGGGTTGAGCCGGTTGGCACGAGTCGGCCGAGTACCCCGCCGGCAGCAGGCCCCTCAGTTGGTCGTAGGGGTTCGCACCGGCTGACGGTGCCGCGCCGACAGCAACGGCCGCGACGATTGCGGCCACGAAGAGTATTCGAAACATAGAAGTCGACTTTCGGCTCCGCGTCGCGCCGCCAACAGGGCCTTCGGACACCTTGCACGGAGAACTTCGGCGCCAGGAACTCCGCGCCCGCGATGCCGGCGCAGACCCGGACTCGGGACCCGACGGCCGAAAGCGAAAAATATCGGGGCCATAAGACTCTCCGCGCTTGGGGTCAAAGGCCCTTCTCGAACACCACGAGGATGCGGGAACGTAAATTCCACGGATCCAGGATCCGCATTCAGGGAGATATCGAGAGGCGGGACATGGTTCGCGCGTTTTTGACCGCGCTGGCGCTGTCGGCGGTTACGGCGTTCAACTGCGCTCCCTCAGCAGCCGCCGACCTGTTGGATGGGGTCCGCAGGGGCCAAATCCAACTTGGCGATACGCATGCCGGCACAACGCGGATTCGATATCACGTTGCCGGAGGAGCCCGTAACGTCGTCGCTCGCGGGTACGTCGTGGCGATTCGTCGAAATCATGGGCGCGGCGCCGCCAAAGGCTGTCCAGCCGATGTTGCAACTGTCCGTCGATGGTGCGGCGACAGGCGATACGGGCTGCAATCAGTTCTCTGGACGCTACGTTTCGGTCGGGACGGATCTGAGCTTTTCCGACCTCGCCTACACGAAGATGTCGTGTGGGGCGGGCGTCATAACGGTGGAAAGGGCTGTGCAGGCAGCCCTCACGCGCACCAGCAGCATGGCCACACCCCCGGGTGAGCTCGACCTCGTTGCCTCCGATGGGACGGTGCTCGCGCGCCTGACAGCGGTGACGTAATCCGCAGCCGACATCAGCCCCGGGCCATCGACTTCCAGCCGGCGGATACGGTCCTCGATCGGCGGGTGTGTCGAGAACAGCGACCCGATGCGCTCGCCGGCCCGGAACGGGTTGGCGATCATCAGGTGGGCCTGGTTGGCCAACTGCGGTTCGGGCGGCAACGGCGCCATCTGTACGCCGCCGGAGATCTTGCGCAAGGCAGACGCCAAGGCGAGCGGGTCCCCGGTCAGCATCGCGCCTGATTCGTCGGCCTGATATTCCCGGGAACGCGACACCGCCAGCCGCACGACTGTCGCGGCGATCGGTCCGAGCAAGGAAACCAGCAGCAGCGCAAAGGGATTGGTGCCACCTTCGCGGTTGCCGCCGAACGCGCCGAACCACATGGCCATGTTGGCCAGCGCGGTGACCACCGATGCGAGTGCACCGGCCACGCAGGAGATCAGGATGTCGCGGTTGTAGACGTGTGACAGCTCATGGCCCAGGACGGCCCGCAGCTCGCGCTCATTGAGGATCTGCAGGATGCCTGTGGTGCAACACACCGCGGCGTTGCGCGGATTGCGGCCGGTGGCAAATGCGTTGGGCGCGTTGGTGTCGCTGATGTACAACCGCGGCATGGGCTGGTGGGCGGCGGTGGCCAGTTCGCGCACGATCCGGTACATCGCCGGATACTGCAACTCCGACACCGGTACCGCGTGCATGGCCCGCAGCGCCAGCTTGTCGCTGTTGTAGTACGTGTAGACGTTGATCCCGACGGCGAACAGGGTCGCGATAATCAGGGCCGTTCTGCCGAACAGCGCGCCGGCGAACACGATCATCGCGGACATACCGACCAACAGCACGAATGTCTTCAGCCTGTTGGCATGCGTATGCCAGGTCATCGATGTGTCCTCCTACGACTTGATTACAGCCGATCAACGCCCGGGAGGAGGGTTCAGGTTCCGATCCGCGCGGACCGGTTTCAGCCGTGGCGGCTGACGGTGTAGTCGACCAGCGCCTGCAACGCGGTCCGGCCAGGAGATTGGGGCAGCAGATTCAGCTCGTGATGCGCTCGGGCCGCATACCCCGCCAGCGTTTCCTTGGCCTTGGTCATGCCCGACGACGCCCGCAACAGGTTGAGCGCCTCCAGCACTTCGTTGTCGTCGTGGATGGGTCCGCCCAGCAACTCGCGCAGCCGCGCGCCTTCAGGCTCGGCCTGCTGCAGTGCGTACAGCATCGGCAGGGTGCGCACACCTTCGCGCAGGTCGGTGCCGGGCACCTTGCCTGACTCGTCGGATTCACTGTCGATGTCGATGATGTCGTCGGCTATCTGGAATGCCGTGCCGACGATGCCGCCCAGCCGGCTCAGCCGTTCGATCTGATCGTCGTCGGCGCCGGAGAACATGCCCCCGAACCGGCCCGCGGCGCCGATCAGGCTGCCAGTTTTCTCGTGGACCACCCTCAGGTAGTGCTCGATGCGGTCCACCCCTTCGGGAATCCCGCGGGTCTCCCGCATTTGACCGGTCACCAGCTCAGCAAACGTGTCCGCGACGATGCGCACCGCGTCGGGGCCCAGCCGGGACACCAATCGCGACGCCGTGGCCAGCAGGTAGTCACCGGCCAGGATGGCGACGTTGTTGCCCCAGCGGGCATTGGCACTGGGCGCTCCGCGCCGGACGTCAGCCTCGTCCATCACGTCGTCGTGATACAGCGTCGCCAAGTGGATGAGCTCAACCACCGCACCGGCCAGGGTCACGTCCGCGTGGTCCGGGTCCGGCCCGGTATGCGCTGCCAGCACCGTGAACAGCGGACGGAACCGCTTGCCACCGGCCTGGAACAGGTGCAGCAGGGATTCGGTCATCACCTCGTCGGAACCCCGCAGTTCAGCGTCCATGAGCTGCTCGACCCGAGCGACACCGTCACGCACAGTCGCGGCGAATCCGGCGTCGCCGAAGTCAACGCCCGCCACCACCGTCGCCGGAGTTCTCATGCGACCAACATACTGGTGGGCGTGGAAAGCAAAGCTCCAGAGCCCTGCGGCCCAGGTGGTGGTGGTGGGCGCCGGACCGGCCGGGTCGGCGGCGGCCGCCTGGGCAGCACGCGCGGGCCGGGACGTCCTCGTCATCGATTCGGCCAGTTTTCCCCGCGACAAAGCATGCGGTGACGGGCTGACCCCCCGGGCCATCCTCGAGCTGGAGCGGTTGGGGCTGGGCGACTGGCTTTCCGGCCGCATCCGGCACCGTGGCCTGCGGATGAGCGGCTTCGGCGGCGAAGTGGAAGTGCAGTGGCCGGGCCCGTCGTTCCCGTCGCACAGCAGCGCGGTGGCCCGCCTGGAACTCGACGACCGGATCCGCAAGGTCGCCGAGGAGTCCGGCGCGCGCATGCTGCTGGGCACCAAAGTCGTTGAGGTGCACCATGACTCGTCCAGGCGCGTGACATCGCTGACGTTGGCCGATCGCACCGAGGTGGCGTGCGACCAGCTGATCGTCGCCGACGGCGCGCGGTCCTCGCTGGGCCGCAAGCTGGGCCGGCGCTGGCATCAGGAGACGGTGTACGGCGTGGCCGCCCGCGGATACCTGGCCACCGCGCGCAGCGATGACCCGTGGCTGACGTCGCACCTGGAACTGCGCTCCCCCGACGGCGCCGTGCTGCCGGGCTACGGCTGGATCTTCCCGTTGGGAAACGGCGAAGTGAACATCGGCGTGGGGGCGTTGTCGACCACCAAGCGGCCGGCCGATCTGGCACTGCGGCCGCTGATCTCCTACTACACCGACCTGCGGCGCGACGAGTGGGGATTCGAGGGACCGCCGCGGGCGGTGGCATCGGCGTTGCTGCCGATGGGTGGAGCGGTGTCGGGCGTGGCCGGGCCGAACTGGATGCTGATCGGCGACGCCGCGGCCTGCGTGAATCCGCTGAACGGCGAAGGCATCGACTACGGGTTGGAGACGGGCCGGCTGGCCGCCGAGGTGCTGCAGGCGCGTGATCTGTCGCAACTGTGGCCGGCGCTTCTGACCGACCACTACGCCCGCGGTTTCTCGGTGGCGCGCCGCCTGGCGTTGCTGCTGACGTTCCAGCGGTTCCTGCCCACGACCGGACCGATCGCGATGCGCTCCACCACGTTGATGCGCATCGCCGTGCGCGTGATGGCCAATCTGGTCACCGACGAGGACGCCGACTGGGTGGCGCGGGTATGGCGCGGCGGCGGTCGGGTGTCGCGGCTGATCGACCGGCGGCCGCCGTTCAGCTGAGGGGTGCATATGGGCGCCGAGCCCACTCGGGCGATTCGCGGCTATATCAATCTCGTTGACATATATCAGTCTGGTTGATATGCTGGGAGCATGACCTCACCAGTGGATTTCGAGTTCGAACAGGCCTACCGCGGAGAAGCGGGCCAATTGGGCGAAGGCGTCCGACCGCCATGGAGCCTGGGCGAACCCAGCCCGAACTGGCCGCCCTCATCGAACAGGGCAAGTTTCACGGCGACGTTCTCGACGCGGGCTGCGGGGAAGGTGCCATCTCGCTGGCCCTGGCCGGCGTGGGCACACCACCGTCGGCCTGGACGCTTCGCCTACGGCCATCGAGCTGGCCACGGCCGAGGCGCAGCGGCGTGGCCTGACCAACGCGAGCTTCGCGGTCGCCGACATCAGCATCTTCACCGGATACGACGGCCGGTTCGAAACGATCGTCGACAGCCGCTTTCCACTCGATGCCCGTCGAGCTGCGCGAGGGCTACCAACAGTCCATCGTGCGCGCCGCCGCGCCGGGCGCGTCGTACTTCGTACTGGTCTTCGACAAGGCGGCGCGTGTCGCGAGGGCCCGATAAACGCCGTCACCGAGGACGAGCTGCGTGAGGTGGTCTCCAAGTACTGGGTCATCGACGACATCCGGCCCGCGCGCATCCATGCCCAGATTCCGGCGGACTGCGCCCGAGCTGCCCGGCTTCGAGGCCCGCGACGAACCCGACGGCCGTAAATCGGTCGGCGCCTGGCTGCTGTCGGCCCATCTGGGCTGATAGCGGGCCTGATCACGGACCGGACCCCAGGTGTATAGTCCATCTAATGAAGGCATTTAGGCTGGTGTGCTTTCGCGGCCATGGCGGTCGCCGCTATCGGATTGGCGGCACCCGCCCAGGCCGACGACTACGACGCCCCTTTCAACGCTCAACTGCACACCTACGGCATCTACGGCCCGCAGGACTACAACGCTGGCTGGGCAAGATCAGCTGCCAGCGCATTGAGCGGGGCGTGGACAAGGACCCGTACAAGTCGGCGACCTTCCTGCAGCGCAATCTGCCGCTGGGCACCACCCAGGGTCAGGCGTTTCAGTTCCTCGGCGCGGCGCTCGATCACTACTGCCCCGAGCAGGTGGGTTTCCTGCAGCGGCCGGCGCACGGCACCGCGGTAATTGCAGACCGAGCGCCCGACAAAATCAGCCTCGGCGTACACACTCAGGGGCTTGTAGCCCCGCATGCAACGCCACGATCCCGCCGGTCAGATTGCGCCACCGCACCGCTGACCAGCCCGCTCGCGTGATCTCCTGCGCCAGTGCCGCCTGGTCGGGCCAGGCCCTGATCGACTCGGCCAGATAGACATAGGCATCGGGGTTGCTGGATACCGCGCGCGCCACCCGCGGCAGCGCCTGCATCAAATACTCCTTGTATGCGGTAGCGAACAACGGGCTTGTGGGAGTGGAGAATTCGCACACCACCAACCGGCCGCCGGGCCGGGTGACCCGAGCCATTTCGCGCAGCCCGGCAGGGAAGTCGGCCACGTTGCGCAAGCCGAAGCTGATGGTCACGGCGTCGAACACTTCGTCGGCAAACGGCAGCCGGGTCGCGTCGCCGGCGACCTTGGGCACGTTGCGGGCGCTGCCCGCGGACAGCATGCCGACCGAGAAATCGGCGGCCACACACCACGCCCCGGACTTCGCCAACTCGACGGTCGACACCGCGGTGCCCGCCGCCAGGTCCAGCACCTTCTGACCCGGCCCGATCTTCAGGGCAGAGCGGGTGGCACGCCGCCAGTACCGGTCCTGGCCCAGCGAGAGCACAGTGTTGGTGATGTCGTACCGGCGGGCGACCCCGTCGAACATCGACGCGACGTCCCGGGGATCCTTGTCGAGGTCGGCGCGGCTCACGTCTGAGACGCTACCTGGCCGCCGGATGAGGGAATTCGTCGCCGGTCAACGCGTTGGAAGACTTCGTGAGCGAAAAAGTTTGGTTTATCACCGGTACATCACGCGGTTTCGGACGGCAATGGACAACGGCGGCATTGAAACGTGGCGACAAGGTGGCCGCCACGGCACGCAACACCGCATCGCTGGACGACCTGGTCAGTCAATACGGCGACGCGCTGTTGCCGATCCAATTGGACGTCACCGACAGGGATGCGGACTTCGAGGCTGTCAAGCGTGCGCATGACCACTTCGGGCGCCTGGACATCGTGGTGAACAACGCCGGCTACGGGCAGTTCGGATTCGTCGAGGAAGTGTCCGAGCAGGACGCGCGCGACCAGATCGAAACCAACGTGTTCGGCGCGCTGTGGATCACCCAGGCCGCATTGCCCTACCTGCGGGCGCAGCGCAGTGGGCACATCATTCAGGTGTCGTCGATCGGCGGCGTCACCGCGTTCCCCGACGTCGGCATCTACCACGCCTCCAAATGGGCACTGGAAGGTTTCTCTCAGGCGCTGGCCCAGGAGATCGCGCCGTTCGGCGTACACGTCACGTTGATCGAACCCGGCGGGTTCGACACTGACTGGGCCGGCTCGTCGTCCAGACGGGCCGAGCGCCTACCTGACTATGCAGAAGTGCATGCCAAGCAGGACGAATGGCGCAGCAAGCGGTGGGCCAGTCCAGGTAACCCGTCGGCATCGGCAGAGGCGCTGCTGAAGGTGGTCGACGCCGAAGAACCGCCGCTACGGGTGTTCTTCGGCGCTTCCCCGCTGGAAACGGCCAAGGCCGACTACGAAAACCGGCTGCGCACCTGGGAACAGTGGCAACCGGTGGCTGAGTTGGCTCAGGGTTAACCGGGTTCAGGCACGGCGCCGCGGGAACGCCTGCACCCGGGCTCCCGGCGACAACACGGCCTCGTAGTGGCCGAGCAGCTCATCACAGATCACCGACCAGCTGCGGCCGAGCACACTGCGCCGGGCGGCCTGGGAATAGCGCTGGCGTTCGGCCAGCAGGTGTTCGACGGCGCCCGGCAGCCGCATTTCGAACTCGTCGAGCGGCAGCAACAGGCCGGTGCGGCAGGGAGCGACCAGGTCGCGCGGGCCGCCGGCGTCGGGGGCGATAACCGGCAACCCCGACGCCAGCGCTTCCTGCACGACCTGACAGAACGTCTCGTGCTCGCCGGGATGCACGAAGACGTCCATGCTGGCGTACGCCGCGGCGAGGTCGTCGCCGTACAGCGCGCCGGTGAAAACTGCTGTGGGCATTGACTTTTGCAGTCTGGCCCGGTCGACTCCGTCGCCGACGACGACGAGCTGCACCGTCCCGGCGGCCGCGAGCACCGCGAGCCGTTCGACGTGCTTCTCCGGGGCGAGCCGACCGACGAACCCGACGATCGGCCTGCCGTCCGGAGACCACTGCCGGCGCAGCGTCTCGTCTCGGGCCGACGGCACGAACCGAATCAGGTCGACCCCGCGCGCCCACCGGTGGACTCGCGGGAAGCCTTGAGCGACAAGGGATTCCACGGTCGGCGTGGATGGCGCGAGAGTGCGGTCGGCATGGCTGTGCAGGTGACGGAACCATGCCCATGCCGCCCGGGTGGTCATCGGGATGCCGTAGCTCGCCGCGAAACCCGGAACGTCGGTTTGGTAGACGGCCACCGTCGGGACGCCGAGTCGGCGCGCGGCCAGCATCCCGCCGTAACCGAGCAGCGCCGGCGAGGCCAGGTGCACCACGTCGGGATCGAATCCGCGCAGGACACGCAGGATTCGCGGGGTAGGTACGCCCAGCGGAAGCGTGGTCACCTTGGGAAACATCCGCGACGGCGTTCGGTGGATGCGGACTCCGTCGTGCACGCGGTCCGCGCGCACCTCGCCGGGCGGGTTGTCCGGGGCGATGACGAGGGCTTCATGACCGGTGCGGCCCAGATGCTCGAGAACCCGAACCACCGAGTTGCTCACACCGTTGACCTGCGGGAGGAAGGACTCGGCGACGATTGCAACGCGCACGCCACCACAGTGGCAGCACCGACTGTCGACCAGGTTGCCGTCGGGAATACGCGACGCGAAATCTGTTCGCGCTACGACTCGGCTTGGCTCAGCCGCTTGTCCAGCACCGCCAACAGGGATCAAAGCGCGGCCGCACCTATCAGCCAGGCCACCACCGCGATGGACCCCGCCGGGATGATCGCCAGACCGGCGTTGCGATGCTGCACGCGCACCAGGTTGGGGTCCTTCTTGTTGTATTCGACGTAAATCCGCATGCCCGTGGCCAACTCGGAGGGATACAGCACGCCGAGTTCCGGTCGATATGTGACGCGATCGGGAGTGACGAACTCGATGGTGGAGCGTCGCTGCGACGCACTGAGCACCTCGGCCTGCGCGACTCCCATATTGCGTTTGATGGCCAGGTCATCGCGCCACGCCCCGGCCACCAACAGCACCGACTGCAGCGTGACCAGGAGTGTGACGATCAACACGGCTATCCGCGCCCACCGCACCACCATCCTGGGCCGAGTGTCCGGCAGCTCTTCGCTGCTGCCATGAATCAGCATGCGCAGCAGGTCTTTCGGCGATCTGGCAAGCCTTTTCACAAGGCGGCCTTGATGGCTGCGTGCAGCTGGCGCAGCGACGACCGGTCCGCCTTGACCTCCAATACCCGAATGCCGGCAGCGGGCTCGTCGAGGGCGGCGGCCAACTGGTCCACCTCGATCTGTCGACTCTCCACGTGGTACGCGCGGCACAGCGCGCCGACATCGACATCGTGCGGAGTGCCGAAGACCCGTGCCGAGACGTCCGAGAACCTCGGGTCACCCTGCTCGAGCAGTTCGAAGATGCCGCCGCCGTTGTCGTTGGACACCACGATCGTCAGGTGCCGCGGGGTGGGCTCGGTGGGTCCGATCAGCAGCCCCGAACTGTCGTGCACGAAGGTGAGGTCGCCGATGAGTGCGACGGTGCGCGGTGGGTCGTCGGGATTGCCGATGCGCTCGAAAGCGAGCGCGGCCCCGATGATGGTGGACACGGTGCCGTCGATTCCGGCGACCCCGCGATTGGACCGGACCCGGATGCCCTGGGTCTTCAGGCCGACCAGCGCGGCGTCGCGCACCGGGTTGGACGCACCCAATACCAGCTGGTCCCCGGGCCGCAGCGAGTCGGCGACCGCAGCGGCGACGTGCAGGCCGGTGGTCAGCGGGTGCTCGGCCAACTGGCTGCGCACCGCGTCGACGGCCTGCTGGTTGAGTTCGGCGCAGCGGCGCAGCCAGGCCGGATGGGGCGCGCCGGTGGTGACCGCCCTGGTGCCGGTGGCCTGCGAGTTGCCCGAGACGTCGGGCCAGCGTGGTCCGGTCGTCAGCGCGAACACCGGCACCGCCGCGTCGGCCAGCAGCGCCGACACCGGGCGGTGCAGCGTGGGGCGGCCCAGCATGATCACCTGCTGGGGACGCAACAACGGCAGCGCCAGCGGATGCAGCGGGTTAGCCGCCGGCGGCGCCGTCGGCTCGGCGACGGTCGGCAACGCCGCGAGGTTGGGGTGCACGCCCGCGCCGTGGCCGGCGATGACGACGGTGTCGGGCGTGAGGTCGATGTCCAGCGGTTGATCGAAGGTGACCGGCGGCGTGTTGGTCCACGGTCTCCCGTCGGGGCGGCCCGCCGGGGTAGGCGCATTCGAGTGCTCAGGATCGGGCACCAGAGGTTCGCGCAGCGGGATGTCGAAGTGCACCGGGCCGGCGTTGGCGGTGCGAGAACCCATGGCCGCCACCAACACTCGGCTGGTGGCCGATCGCCAGGTGGCGTTCAGAGCGGGCGACTGCTCGGCTGCGTCCTCGGCCAGGCCGAGGCTGATGGTGGCGCGCACCTGCGGAACCGAAATAGCCGAGTTGCTCCATGGTCTGGTTGGCGCCGGTGCCCAGCAGTTCATACGGCCGGTTCGCGGACAGCACGATCAGCGGCACCCGGGCGTAGTTGGCTTCGACCACCGCCGGCCCGAGGTTGGCGACCGCGGTGCCAGATGTCATGGCGATGCAGACCGGCGCGTCCGCCCCGATGGACAGGCCGATGGCCAGATAGCCGGCGGTGCGCTCGTCGATGCGTACGTGCAGCCGCAGCCGGCCGGCCCGGTCGGCATCCTGCAATGCGAACGCCAGCGGGGCGTTGCGCGAGCCCGGGCACAACACCACGTCGCGGACGCCGCCGCGAATCAGTTCGTCGACGACGACGCGGGCCTGGGTCGTCGAGGGGTTCACCTCTACAGGGTGTCACAAATGGCGATTACCACCGGCTGCTGGCGCCCATTGCAGCCGCGAGTGCGCCGAGTTGCGATGGCGGCCGCGCGATGTCGTGGCATCAAGCACCAGCGCCGGGTGCCACGCGGCCTCAGGCCCTGACGCCGGCGAAGAACTTCAGCATCGCGGCGTTGACCGCCTCCGGCCGCTCCAGGAACCCGAGGTGCCCGGTGTCGGGGATCTGCAGGTAGCGGCCGTTGGGCAGCGCGTCGGCAACCTCGCGGCCCAGGTAGGGCGGCGTGATCACGTCGTCGGAGAAGCCGATCACCAGTACCGGGGCGGCGATGTTGCGGTAGGCGGGTAACCGGTTGGTCTGCGGGGCGATGTCCAGCTGGCAGCGATAGCCGGGGGTGAGCTTGGTCGGCCACATGTTGAACATCGCGATCCAGTCGGCGATGGCCTCGTCGTCGTTGAGCGTCTTGCGGGAAAAGTTCTCCACCAAGCGGGTTTTCGCGTCGTAAGAGGCGGGCAGCCCGACGCCCGCGGCATCGAGGTCGGCCTCGGCCTGGTGGAAGAACTGGCGGGTGCGGTCCAGCCGGCCGCGGGTGGCCATCAGCACCGCCGAGCTGACCAGTTCGGACCGGACCACCATCAGTTCCTGCGCGATGTAGGAGCCCATCGACACGGCGACGATCCGCGCCGGTCCGAGGCCCAGGGATTCGATCAGTGCCGCGGTGTCGGCGACCACGGTCTGGGTGGTGAAGCCTTCGGCGTTCTCGGTGGAGCCGATGCCGCGATTGTCGAAGGTGACGCAGCGATATCCGGCCGACAGGAACGCCGGGACCTGGTGCAGGTGCCAGGTACGTCCGGCACCGCCGCGACCGGAGATGAAGACAACCGGCTCACCGGTCCCCTTGTCGTCGTAAGCCAGGTTGATCACCCGATCGACGGTACAAGCAAGGGGTAACAGGCCTTGACCCGGTCGATCCACCATCCGCGCCGATCCGCCGACGCACTCAAAGCCTCCAGCCGGGCCGGATCGGGCGTTACCGGACCGACCGGCAGGCACCCGTCGACGGGCTCGACCGGTTCGGCGACGTCGTCGACGAACAGCCGGCCCGTGCCCAACCCGCAAGCGTGCCGCAGTTCCGGCAAGGCCGCCGCGGCGGCCAGACCCTGTCCGATGCCGACTGCCGAGTCGAGTGCGCTGGACACCACGATCGGGACGTCGATCTGCGCCGCGATCCGCAGCATTGCCGAAATCCCGCCCAGCGGTGCAACTTTGAGCACCGCGACGTCGGCGGCGCCGGCACGGACCACGGCCAGCGGGTCGTCGGCTTTACGGATGCTTTCGTCGGCGGCGATGGGCACCTCGATCCGGCGCCGCAATTCGGCGAGTTCGGCAACGGTGGCGCACGGCTGTTCCAGGTATTCCAGCCGGCCATCGGCGGTCAGCGCGTGCGCGGCCCGGACTGCCTCCGGCACGCTCCAGCCGCCGTTGGCGTCCACCCGCACCGTCGATACCAGCTCCCGGACCGCGTTGACGCGGCCGACGTCGTCGGCCAGGCTCTGTCCCGGCTCGGCGACCTTCACCTTGGCGGTGCGGGCGCCGGGAAATCGCGCCAGCACGTCGGGCACCTCGGCGGCGTCGACGGCCGGCACCGTCGCGTTGATCGGGATGCGGTCGCGCCGCGCCGGCGGCGGCTCGTGGTAGGCGGCCTCGATCGCCGATGCCAGCCAGTGCGCCGCCTCGCGCGGGCCGTATTCGATGAATGCGCCGAATTCGCCCCACCCGGCGGGGCCTTCGATCAACGCCAGTTCGCGGGTGGTGATACCGCGGAATCGCACCCGCATGGGTAGCGCCACCACGTGCAGGCGGTCCAGCAGATCCTGCAGTTCAGGCATCACTGCCCGTAGACCTGCCTACCGGCCAAAAACGTCGCGCGCACCTGCAGGTCGGCGATCTGCTCGGGCGGCACCGTCCGCGGATCGGCCGACAGCACCACCAGGTCCGCATACTTGCCGACCTCCAGCGAGCCGACGATGTCGTCGGCCCACAGCTGCCAGGCGGCGTCGATGGTCTGGGCGCGAATTGCCTGTTCGACGGTCAGCCGCTCCTCCGGGCCGAGCACGCGCCCGCTGGGGGCCACCCGGGTCGCGGCCACGCTGATGTTGCGCAGCGGCTCTTCGGGCGTCACCGGCGGGTCGTTGTGCAGTGAGATGCGCATGCCGGTAGCCACGGCGGACCCGGCCGGCATCCAGCGCGAGCCGCGCTCCGGCCCGAACAGCCCGTCGACGATGACATCGCCCCAGTAGTGGATCTGATCGACAAAGATGCTGCAGGTGACGCCGAGCGCGGCGGCCCGCCGCAGTTGCTCGTCCCGGATGGCGCCGACGTGTTCGAGCCGCAAACGGTGGTCGGCACGCGGATTACGTTGCAGCGCTTCCTCATAGACGTCGAGGATGGTGTCCACGCCGGCGTCACCCTGTACGTGGCAGGCCATCTGCCAGCCCAGCGGCAGATATGCGCCGACGATCTCGGTCAGCTGCTCGCGGGTGTAGTTGGCACAGCCGCAGGAACCCGGCGTGATGCCGGCGGAGCGGGTGGCGGCGGTGTCCAGATAAGGAAACGACAACGCGATGTTGCCGATCCACGGGGAGCCGTCCACCCAGATCTTGATGCCGACCTGGCGCAGCATGTCGTCGCCCTCGCCCGGGGTGGCGTCGGTGGACATCTGCGCGTTGGAAACCTCGTAGGTGCGCAGCCGCACCGTCAGGTCGTTGTGCAGTTGCTGGACCAGCGGCTTGAACTTCGGGTCGAAGGCCATCTCCGAACAGGTCGTCAGCCCCGCGCGGTTGAGCCGGGCGCACTCGGCGCGCAGCATGTCCGGGTAGTTGCCGGCCTCGATCGCGCCGCCCAGCAGCGGGAACACGGCGCCGATCTCCTCGGCGGTGCCGTCGAGTTCACCGTCGGCGGCGCGACCGTACTTGGCGCCCTTGGGGTCTGGGGTGTCGCGGGTGAGCCCGTTGATCTCCGCGGCGCGCGAGTTGAAGTAAGCCTTGTGGCCGGAATTGTGGATGATCACCAGCGGGCCGTCCGGCGCGATGTCGTCCAGCCAGCTCAGCGTCGGATCGGGCAGCCCGGGCTGCAGCAGTGCGTCCCAGCCGTTGAGGTAGGCCCCTTCGGGGCCTCGACGCGCGGCCTCGCGCCGGATCGTGTCGACGACGTCGTCCGGATCCCGGATGGTGACCGGGCGGATGTCGATGATCCGGTCCGAGAGCGCGATCGCCTCCATCAGCGGATGTCCGTGCGCCTCGATGAAACCCGGCATGACGCAGCCGTCGCCGAGGTCGATCGTCTGGGTGTCGGGGCCGACGAGCGCCGCAACGTCGGCCCGGTCGCCGACGGCGATGATCCGGCCGTCGGCGATGGCGAGCGCCTCGGCCGTGGGGTGGTTTTCGTCGACGGTCAGTACGGTTCCGGTGATCACGGTGTCAGCAGCGCTCATATGGGCAAATCCTACTGATCGAGGGCGCGAAGGAGCCGAATTGCAACACGTTCTAGTCTTGCCCTATGAGTGTCGATTTGTTGCGCAACCCGACCCACAACGGCCATCTGCTGGCGGGCGCGCTGAAGCGCCACAAGAACCGGCCGGTGCTCTTCCTCGGCGACACGACGCTGACCGGTGGTCAGCTGGCCGAGCGGATCAGCCAGTACGTCCAGGCATTCGAGGCGCTGGGCGCAGGTTCCGGCGCCATGGTCGGCCTGCTGTCGCTCAACCGCCCCGAAGTCCTGATGATCCTCGGAGCCAGTCAGACGCAGGGCTATCGGCGCACCGCCCTGCACCCGCTCGGCTCACTGGATGACCACGCCTACGTGCTGTCCGATTCCGGCGCCAGCGCGCTGATCATCGACCCCAAACCGATGTTCGTCGAGCGCGCGCTCGGATTGCTGGAGAAGGTGGACTCGCTGCAGCAGATCCTGACCATCGGCCCGGTGCCCGAAGCGTTGCGAGGGGTGGCGGTGGACCTGTCCGCGGAAGCGGCCAGATTCGAGCCGAAGCCGTTGGTTGTCGCCGATCTGCCGCCGGACAACATCGGCGGCATGGCCTACACCGGGGGCACCACCGGCAAGCCCAAGGGCGTGATCGGCACCACCGGAAACATCGCCGCCATGACGCAGATCCAGCTGGCGGAATGGGAATGGCCGGAACACCCGCGGTTCCTGATGTGCACACCGCTGTCGCATGCCGGCGCGGCGTTCTTCACACCCACCGTGGTCAAGGGCGGCGAGATGGTGGTGCTGGCCAAGTTCGACCCGGCTGAAGTATTGAGAGTCATTGAAGAACAACGCATTACGGCCACCATGCTGGTGCCGTCGATGCTGTACGCGCTGATGGACCACCCGGATTCGCACACCCGGGACCTGTCCTCGCTGGAGACCGTCTACTACGGCGCCTCGGCGATCAACCCGGTGCGGCTGGCCGAGGCGATCAGCCGCTTCGGCCCGATCTTCGCCCAGTACTACGGGCAGTCCGAGGCACCGATGGTGATCACCTACCTGGCCAAGGCCGACCACGACGAGAAGCGGCTGACCTCGTGTGGACGGCCCACGCTGTTCGCCCGGGTGGCGCTGCTCGGTGACGACGGCAAGCCGGTGCCGCAGGGTGAGCCTGGCGAAATCTGTGTCAGCGGGCCACTTTTGGCGGCTGGCTACTGGAATAGACCTGACGAAACGTCGCAGACCTTTAAAGACGGCTGGCTGCACACCGGCGACATGGCCCGCGAGGACGAAGACGGCTTCTACTTCATCGTCGACCGGGTCAAGGACATGATCGTGACCGGCGGCTTCAACGTCTTCCCCGGGAAGTCGAGGACGTCATCGCCGAGCACCCGGCCGTCGCGCAGACGTGCGTGGTCGGCACCCCTGATGAGAAGTGGGGTGAGGCCGTCACCGCGGTGGTGGTACTGCGCGCCGACGCCGCCCGCGACGACGCGGCGATCGAGACGATGACCGCCGAGATCCAGGCCGCGGTCAAGGACCGCAAGGGCTCGGTGCAGTCCCCCAAACGGGTGGTGGTCGTCGACGCGCTGCCGTTGACGGGGCTGGGTAAGCCCGACAAGAAGGCGGTGCGCGCGCAGTTCTGGGAGGGCGCCGGTCGCGCGGTGGGCTGATTCGGCGCCGCGCGTCACGTTGGAGTGACGTTGGCAACCGACAGCCACTCTGGCGTGACGCTCGGGCGGCGGTGGCTACGCTGGCGTGCATGAGCGAGCACAGCCAGCCGCCAGTAAAACCGCCATGGTGGCTGAAGCCGCTGAACAAGGTCTTCATCCAGATGTCGAAGCTGGGGATGAGCTTCGGCGGCGAAAGCCCGGTCGTATTGACGGTGCCCGGCCGCAAGTCCGGCACTCCGCGGTCGACGCCGGTGACCCCGATGACCTTGGACGGCAAGCAGTACGTGGTGGCCGGCTTCCCGGGTGCCGACTGGGTGAAAAACGTCAGGGCCGCAAGCGAAGTCACGCTCACCCGCGGGCGCAAGAGCGAACGTGTCCGGTTGCTGGAACTCTCGGCCGCAGAGGCCAGGCCGGTACTGCGGGCGTTCCCCACCGAAGTGCCGACGGGCGTGGGCTTCATGAAGCGCTCCGGCCTCGTCAAAGACGGGCGACCCGAGGAGTTCGAAGCACTGGCCGGACGCTGTGCGGTCTTTCGCTTCGACACATGATGCTGCGCGCAATGATCGCGGTGGCGCTTGCCGCGGGTGGTTGCCTGGCCGGGGCGCCTCGCGCGGCGGCCGCACCAGGGTGTGCGTCCGGCGGCGGCACTCCCCCACCCGGCGCCGCCACCCGGCAGATCAGTGACGTCGACGGGGACGGCCTGCCCGACACCTTGTGGGTGGGCAAGTGGCAGAGCGCGGACGGCGCCATGTCGCGGGCCGTCGGCATTCTCACGGCCAGCGGAGCCAACAGCGACGTTCCAATCTCGTCAGCCAGCCCGATACCGTTGCGCGCCTTGGCTATTGATGTACAGGACGGTCACCAGGTGATCGCCAGCCTGGGCCGCAGCGCGCCCCTCTATGCATTCGCCGACTGCCGGCTGCAAAGCGTTTTGGAAGATAGGGCCGGGCGTGGCAGGCCGTTCGTATTCGATCTGGAGAACCTGGCGGGTAACGGCACCGGAGTGGGTTGCGACGACTTTGCAGAAGGCCGTCACCTCGTCGCGCTGCAGGTCCTGGGCAGCGGCGGTCAATGGACCGTGCGCCGCACCGAGATCGACCTCGATGGCACGCTGGCGAGCACCGCGAGATCCGATAGCCTGACGGCCACCTCCGAGCACGACCCCATGGTGACGACCGCCCAGACGATCAGTTGCGGCGACCTCACCATCGACCAGGATGGAGTTCAAGAGCCTTGAGTGACAACCCATTTGACGCTACGCAGTGGCGAATCGTCGACGGCTTCGACGATCTGACCGACATCACCTATCACCGCCACCTGCACGACGCGACGGTGCGGGTGGCGTTCGACCGTCCGGAGGTGCGCAACGCGTTCCGTCCGCATACCGTCGACGAGCTCTACCGGGTGCTCGACCACGCGCGGATGTCGCCGGATGTGGGAGTGGTGTTGTTGACCGGCAACGGGCCGTCTCCGAAGGACGGCGGGTGGGCGTTCTGCTCCGGCGGGGACCAACGCATCCGCGGACGCAGCGGCTACCAGTACGCCAGCGGCGAGACCGCGGACACCGTCGACGCGGCGCGCGCCGGCAGGTTGCACATTCTCGAGGTTCAGCGGCTCATCCGGTTCATGCCGAAGGTGGTGATCTGCGTGGTCAACGGGTGGGCTGCCGGTGGCGGGCACAGCTTGCACGTGGTCTGCGACCTCACCCTGGCCAGCCGCGAACACGCACGTTTCAAGCAGACCGACGCCGACGTCGGCAGCTTCGACGGCGGCTACGGCAGTGCGTACCTGGCCCGTCAGGTGGGGCAGAAGTTTGCCCGCGAGATCTTCTTCCTGGGCCGGGCGTATACCGCCGAGCAGATGCACCACATGGGTGCGGTAAACGAGGTCGTCGACCACGGCGAACTGGAAGCGGTGGCCGTGCAGTGGGCCGCCGAGATCAACGCCAAATCGCCTCAGGCGCAACGGATGCTGAAGTTCGCGTTCAACCTGCTCGACGATGGCTTGGTGGGTCAGCAGCTGTTCGCCGGGGAGGCGACCCGGCTGGCCTACATGACCGACGAGGCCGTCGAGGGTCGCGACGCTTTTCTGGAGAAGCGGCCGCCGGACTGGAGCCCGTTCCCGCGGTACTTCTGATCGGCGGTTACCGACCGCTGCGCTGGCGTGACGCTCGGTGACGAAGGGCCCCGCCTAGACTCCCACCGTGAGCAAGAGTCCGCTGCGCCGCCTGACCGATCAGCTCGTGCTGGCCAGCATGCGCCCGCCGGTCGCGCCGCAGGTACTGCTCAACCGGCCCGCGATCAAACCCATCGGCCTGCGGGGCAAGCGTGTGCTGCTCACCGGCGCGTCATCGGGCATCGGGGAGGCGGCGGCCGAACAGTTCGCCGAGCTCGGTGCCACCGTCGTCGTCGTCGCGCGGCGTCAGGACCTGCTGGACGAACTGGCCCAGCGGATCACCACCTCGGGCGGGACTGCGATGTCGATTCCGTGCGACGTGTCGAACATGGACGCCGTCGATGCCCTGGTCGCCGATGTCGAACGGCGCATCGGCGGCATCGACATCCTGATCAACAACGCCGGGCGGTCCATCCGCCGGCCGCTGGCGGAATCGCTGGAACGCTGGCACGACGTCGAGCGCACCATCGTGCTCAACTACTACGCGCCGCTGCGGCTGATGCGTGGGCTGGCGCCCGGGATGATCGAGCGTGGCGACGGCCACATCATCAACGTCTCCACCTGGGGCGTGCTCAACGAGGCTGCGCCGCTGTTCTCGGTCTACAACGCGTCCAAGGCGGCGTTGACCGCAGTGACCCGGATCGCCGAAACGGAGTGGGGCCCCAAGGGTGTGCATTCGACAGCGCTGTACTACCCGCTGGTGGCCACCCCGATGATCGCGCCGACCAAGGCCTACGAGGGGATGCCCGCGCTGACGTCGAAAGAAGCCGGCGAGTGGATGGTCACCGCCGCCCGCACCCGTCCGGTGCAGATTGCGCCCCGGATGGCGATCGCGGCCAAGGCGCTCAACACCGTCGGGCCCCGTTGGGTCAACACGTTGATGCAAAGACGCAACAACCAGCACGGCTGAGCCAGGGAGAGTGCGATGACAGATATCTGGACCACCATCGCCGCCGAGCGCGGGGCCCTCGCTGACGAGCTGAGCGCTCTGACCCCGGCCCGGTGGGACACGCCGTCACTGTGCGCGGCGTGGACGGTCCGCGACGTCGTCGCCCACCTGTCCGCCACCGCCTCGATGAGCCCGGTGAAGTTCTTCGCCGGCATGGCCAGGGCCGGATTCAGTTTCACCAAGTTCTCCAAGGGTGAGATGGCCAAGCATCGCGGCCAAGACCCGGCCGCCACGCTGGCCGACTTCCGCAGCCTGCAGCACTCCACCTCGGCCCCGCCGGGGCCCAAGGTTTCCTGGCTGGGCGAGATCGTCATCCACGGCGCCGACATCCGGCGCCCGCTGGGCATTTCGCACACCTACGAGCCGGGAGCGGTCCGCCAGGTGATCGACTTCTACAAGGGCTCCAACATGCTCAGCGGCGCCAAGAAGCGCATCGCCGGTCTGGCGCTGCACGCCACCGACGACGACTGGCGGCACGGGCAGGGTGAGCCCGTCGAGGGTCCCCTGCTGGCACTGCTGCTGGCCATGACCGGCCGGGCCGCGGCCTGTGACGATCTGACCGGCCCCGGCGTGGCGGCCCTGCGCCATCGGTGCGAGTCCACGTGATAAACACAGTCATGGAGATCCTGGCGAGCCGGATGCTGCTCCGACCGGCGGACTATCAACGCTCGCTGACCTTTTACCGCGACGAGATCGGGTTGGCGATCGCCCGCGAATACGGCGCAGGCACAGTGTTTTTCGCCGGCCAGTCGCTGCTGGAACTGACCGGCTACGACGAACCCGACCACTCCCGGGGACCCTTTCCCGGCGCACTGTGGCTACAGGTGCGCGACCTGGCGGCAACCCAGGACGAGCTGCGCGGCCGGGGCGTGCCGATCGCCCGCGAGGCGCGCCGTGAACCATGGGGTCTGCACGAGATGCACGTGACCGATCCCGACGGCGTCACGCTGATATTCATCGAGGTTCCCCAGGGCCATCCGCTACGCGCGGACACCCGGCAGTAAGCGGGGACGAACCGAAGGTGAACTCATAGGTAACATCTGGCGACGACTCGCGATATTCCTGCATTTCCCCTAGTCAAGCGTTCGACAAGGGATACTCCGACCACAAGAATCAGGGCCTGTGAACATCCAGCTGTTCCTCCTGATCATCGTCGTGATCACCGCACTCGCATTCGACTTCACCAACGGATTCCACGACACCGGCAACGCCATGGCGACCTCCATCGCCAGCGGCGCGCTGGCGCCGAAGGTTGCGGTCGCGCTCTCGGCCGTGCTGAACCTGGTCGGTGCGTTTCTGTCTACCGCGGTGGCGGCGACCATCGCCAAGGGTCTCATCGACGCGAACCTGGTCACGCTGGAGCTGGTGTTCGCCGGACTGGTGGGCGGGATCGTCTGGAACCTGCTCACCTGGTTGCTCGGTATTCCCTCGAGCTCCTCACACGCACTGATCGGCGGCATCGTCGGGGCGACGATCGCTGCCGTGGGCGCACACGGCGTGATCTGGAAAGGCCTGGTCTCCAATGTGCTCATCCCGGCCGTCATCGCCGCGATACTGGCCATCGCCGTCGGGGCGGCAGCTACCTGGCTGGTCTACCGGCTTACCCGCAGTGTCCCGGCAGCGCGCAGCGAGGCCGGGTTCCGCACGGCCAGTCGGGCTCGGCATCGCTGGTCTCGCTGGCGCACGGCACCAACGACGCGCAGAAGACGATGGGCATCATCTTCCTGGCGCTGATATCGTACGGGGCGGTCGAGCAAGACCACCTCCATGCCGCCGCTGTGGGTGATCGTGGCATGCGCCATGGCGATGGCGTTGGGTACCTACCTGGGCGGCTGGCGGATCATCCGCACGCTGGGCAAGGGACTGGTGGAGATCCAGTCGCCGCAGGGCATGGCCGCCGAATCGTCCTCGGCGGCAGTCATTCTGCTGTCCTCCCACTTCGGCTACGCGCTGTCGACCACCCAGGTGTGCACCGGTTCGGTGCTGGGCAGCGGGCTGGGCAAGCCCGGCGGCGAGGTGCGCTGGGGCGTGGCCGGCCGGATGGCGACCGCGTGGCTGATCACGCTTCCGTTGGCCGGTCTCGTCGGCGCGCTCACCTATTGGATAGTGCACCTCATCGGCGGCTATCCCGGTGCGATTATCGGTTTCTCGCTGTTGGTCGCGGTCTCTGCCGCCATCTACCTGCGGTCGCGCAAGGTGAAGGTCGACCACAGCAACGTCAACGCCGAATGGGAAGGCAGCCTGACCGCCGGGGCTGGATTCGGTACCTGAACCAGTACCGCCGCCCGATCGAGGGCCCGGTGGGACACCCCCTTCGTCCAACGGGTCCTCGCCGTCGCGCTCGGGCTCTGACGACGACACAGTCAGCGCACGGAACGCCTCATGAACGCCTGGTTCAACTACGAGGCCACGCTGAAGATCCTGCTCTTCAGCATTCTGGCGGGAGCCGGACTGCCCGCGGTGTTCGCACTCGCGATACGGCTGCAGGCCATTGGCTCCGGAGCCATCGCCACCGGCAACGGGTCGCGCACCGCAGCGCAACCCGGTGCTGCTCGCGATCGCCTGGGCCATCTACGCGTTGGTTGTCGTGGTCATCATCGTGGCACTGCTCTACATCGCCAGAGACTTCATCGCCCATCACACCCACTATCCGTTCCTGGGCGCCAAACCGTAACGCGGAGTTCCTCGTCGACGTAGGTTTTGGCGATGGAGCGGGGGGTAAGTTGATCGCACAATGAACCGGTTCCTGAGTTCGATCGTCTCGTGGCTGCGCGCGGGATATCCGGATGGCATTCCGCCGACGGATTCCTTTGCCGTGCTGGCGTTGCTGGCCCGCCGCCTGACCAACGACGAGATCATCACGGTGGCCAACGAACTGATGAGCCGCGGCGAATTCAACGTCGACAAAATCGACATCGGCGTCGCGATCACTCAGCTCACCGACGAACTGCCCTCCCCCGAGGACGTCGAGCGCGTCCGGAAACGATTGGCCGCCCAGGGCTGGCCGCTCGATGACGTGCGCGACAACGGAGACCACGCATAGCCGTCCTGCGGGCGCTGCGTGTCGCACCGGGTTCGGCGACCCGGCAGCTGCTACCCGCCCTGCACCGGGTGCTCGACGGTGAGGATTCCGCGATTGTCGCCGCGCCGGAGCACGACTTCGAGTCCACTGTGCTCGGCCTGCGCGTCGGTGAGGAGATCGACGACGACGTCGCCCTGGTGGTGACGACGTCGGGAACCACCGGCGCACCCAAGGGGGCGCTGCTGACCGCCGCCGCGCTGAGGGCGAGCGCGTCGGCCACCTACCGGCGTCTCGGCGGACCGGGGCGCTGGCTGCTGGCGATACCGCCGTATCACATCGCCGGGCTGCAGGTGCTGATCCGCAGCGTGCTGGCGGGTTCGGAACCCGTCGAGCTGGATGTCTCGGCCGGTTTCGATATCGGCGAATTGCCCAGTGCGGTAAGACGGTTGGGAGCCGGGCGGCGGTACACGTCGCTGGTCGCCGCTCAGCTGGCCAAGGCACTGGCCGACCCCGCTGCCACGGCCGCGCTGGCCGAGTTGGACGCCGTCCTGCTGGGCGGCGGTCCTGCGCCACGACCCGTGCTCGATGCCGCCACCGCGGCCGGCATCACAGTGGTACGCACCTACGGGATGAGCGAAACCGCGGGTGGTTGCGTCTACGACGGCGTTCCGCTGGACGGGGTGGAACTGCGGGTGCGCGCGCGACGGCCGGATCGTGCTGGGCGGCGTCACGCTGGCGAAGGGTTATCGCAACCCGGTCGATCCCAACCCGTTCGACGCAGGCTGGTTTCTCACCGACGACCTTGGATCCGTTGATGATTCGGGCGTGCTGACGGTCCTCGGCCGGGTCGACGACGCGATCAGCACCGGCGGATTGACCATCCTGCCGGGGCCCGTTGAGGCCGCGTTGTGCAGCCACCCCGCCGTCAGCGACTGCGCGGTTTTCGGGATCGAGGACGACCGACTGGGCCAGCGGGTGGTGGCCGCCGTCGTGGTGGGCGCCGGATCCGCGGCGCCGACGCTGGAGGAACTGCGGGCCCATGTCGCGCACACCCTGGATGTCACCGCCGCACCCCGGGAGTTGCATGTGGTCGCGGAGCTACCGCGCCGCGGCATCGGCAAGGTCGACCGTCGGGCGTTGGTGCAACGGTTCGGTCAATAGGCTGCTGCTGTGAAGATCGCGCGCCGGGAAACACTCGCGGTCGCGACCGCGGCCATCTTGGTGGTTGCCGCGTTCGTGCTGCCCCGGACGAACATCGGCGTCAAGCCGCGGGCGGATATCGGGTTGGAGCGGTTCGCCATGCGCGCCGGCGCCGCGCCGATCTTCGGCTACTGGGACATCCACTTCGGTTGGGGCACCGCTGCCGCGATCGTCATCGCCGCGGCCACAGTGTTGTGGGGTCCCGTTGTGGTGCAACGGCTTTCCTGGCGGCTACTGCTCCTCGGCAGCTGGGCGACGGCGGCCGCGTGGGCGTTTTCGCTGGCGATGATCGACGGCTGGCAACGCGGCTTCGCGGGCCGGTTGACCACCCGGGACGAATACCTGTGGGAAGTGCCCGGTATCACCGACATCCCCGCGACGCTGCGCACGTTCGCCGGCCGGATCGTCGACTTCCAGCCGCATTCGTGGACCACGCACGTGTCCGGCCATCCTCCGGGTGCGCTGCTGACGTTCGTGTGGCTGGACCGGATGGGCCTGCACGGCGGCGCCTGGGCCGGACTGTGGTGCCTGCTGGTGGGCTCCAGCGCGGCCGCGGCCGTGGTGCTCACCGTCCGGGCCCTTGCCGACGAGCGCACGGCGCGCCGCGCGGCCCCGTTCGTCGCCGTGGCCCCCACGGCGATCTGGGTCGCCGTGTCGGCCGACGGTTACTTCGCCGGTGTGGCGGCCTGGGGTATCGCGCTGCTGGCGCTGGCGGTGCACGGCGGGGTTCGGTTCCCGGCGCTCATCGGCGCGGGAGCGGGGCTGGTGCTCGGCTGGGGAATCTTCCTCAGTTACGGCCTGGTGCTGATCGGGTTGCCGGCCCTGGCGGTGCTGATCTCGGCCGCTGACTGGCGGGCCGCGCTGCGGGCGCTGGGACCCGCAGTGCTGGCTGCGGTGGCGGTGGCGGCGACGTTCGCGGTTGCAGGGTTCTATTGGTTCGACGGCTATACCCTGGTGCAGCAACGCTATTGGCAGGGCATCGCCAAGGACCGGCCGTTCCAGTACTGGAGCTGGGCCAACCTGGCGTGCGTGGTCTGCTCCATTGGGTTGGGTTCGGTCGCGGGCATCACCCGGCTATTCGACAGGGCCGCCATCCGGCGACGCTCGGGTCTGCACCTGCTGTTGCTGGCCGCGTTGGCCGCGATCGTCTGCGCCGACCTGAGCATGCTGAGTAAGGCCGAGACCGAGCGGATCTGGCTGCCGTTCACCGTGTGGCTCACCGCGGCACCGGCGCTGCTGCCGGTGCGCTCGCATCGGGTGTGGCTGGCGATCAACGCCGCCGGAGCGCTGCTGCTGAACAGCGTCATCTTCACGAACTGGTAGCCGACGAAGCGTCAGCCCAGGGCGCGGGTAATCCGGGCGAAGCGACTGCTCTGCGCGCACGCCTGTCGCACCGCGGCGACGTCGTCGATGACGTCGATGTCGGCCAGCCGCTGCACCAACGCCACATTAATACCGTTGTCGTGCAACGCTTTACGCGTGAGATCGCCGGTGTCGGACTGCGACATCGGGACGCCGCGCAGACATTGAGCGGCGGCCGGGGTGTGCACCCCGAGTACCCACCAGCCGCCGTCGAGCGCCATTCCGAGCACGGCCGTCGTCTCCAATAACCGGCGTGCGCAATCGGAGAGCAGTTCGGCGCTCACTTGCGGCGTGTCCATCCCGATCTGCAGCACCGGATAGCCCGGACCGGCCGCGTCGGCGTGCGCGTTGGCCAGGCGGTCGGCGAAGTCGTCGCCGCACTGCTCGACGACGGTGAACGCGCCGAGCCGTTCCCGGATTTCGTCGCCGTTGGCTGCAGCGTCCAAATCGCCGGTCAGGGCGACCACCCGCGCGGCCACCGGCGCCGCGGCCACCGCGTCCAGCGTGTCGAGCAGCGCGGCGGCTGCGATCTCGGCGGCAACGCGGTCGCCGACCGTCGCCGCCAGCCGAGTCTTGGCCCGTCCGGGCTCGGGCGCTTTCGCGACCACCAGCACAGTGACCGGCAGAATCACGAGATCACCTTCCAGAAGTCCAGAATCGCGGTGACACTGCCCCGCAGCGACCCACTCACCTTGGACTTGCCGCCCGTCCGCGGGCCGTAGCTGACATCGAGTTCGACCACCCGCCAGCCTGCGGCCGCGGCGCGCACCAGCAGTTCCAGCGGATAGCCCGAGCGGCGGTCGCCGACGCCCAGATCCAGTAGCGCCTCGCGTCGGGCCACCCGCATGGGTGCGATGTCGTGGACCGGTAGGCGGTGGCGGGTGCGCAGCCGCCAGCTCATCACCACAGTGCCCACCCGGGCGACCCAGGGCCAGTGCAGGCCGGGCACCGGGCGGCGCCGTCCGGTCACCATGTCGGCGCCACGGTCCAGCTCGGCGACCAGCCTGGGCAGGTCGCCGGGGTCCATCGAGCCGTCGGCGTCGATCACCGCCACGATGGGTGTGGTCGCGGCGACCACACCCGCATGTACCGCAGCGCCGTATCCGGGCCGCGGCTCGGCGACCACCCGGGCGCCATAGCGGGCCGCCACCGCGGCGGTGCCGTCGGTGCTGTTGTTGTCCACCACCAGCGCCTGGTATTCAGCCGGAATGGCAGCCAGCACGGCCGGTAGTGACTCCTCCTCGTTGAGGCAGGGCAGAACCACTGTTACGGCGTCGACCGACACGGCTTCCCACCCTAGTGGGGAGCGGTCTAGTTCACCCCGCCGCTGCCGCCGCCTGACGGCGCCCTCGGAGCCACGGTAGGCACCTTCGGGGCCTGCTGAGTCGGCGGCTTGGGCGCCACAGTCTGCGGTGCCTGGGTTTGCGGCGCCTGGGTCCTCGGCTGCGGCGCCGGAGCCTGCGTGGGCTGCGGCGCCGGAGCCTGCGTGGGCTGCGGCGCCGGAGCCTGCGTGGGTTGCGGCGCGTACGTGGTCGGTTGCGGCGCGACAGTGGTCTGTTGCGGCGCGACGGTGGTGGGCGCGATCGTGGTCGTCGGCGGCGCGTACGTGGTCGGCGGCGTGGTAGGCGGCGTGGTAGGCGGCGTCGTGGGCGCCGTCGTCGGCGGCGTCGTGGGCGCCGTCGTCGTCGGCGGCGTGGTCGTCGGCGGGGTGGTCGACGGCGTCGTGTAGGTCGTCGTCGTCGGTGTGGTGGTCACCGGCGTCGTATATGTCGTGGTCGGCGGCGTTGTATATGTCGGCGGCGTCACGTACGGCCACGTCGGCATGCCCGGCTGCCAACCCGGGTAGGGCGGAATGAAGACCGGCGGCAGGGGCGCCGGAACGGGAGCCGGACCCACCGGCGCGGGCACGGGTGCGGGCGCGGCCGGCACCTGCTGCGGGATGTTCTGGACGGCGGGGATGCTGCCGCCCTGGAACCCAGCGGTGGGCAGATCGGGCGGCGGCGGTGGCACCGGCGCTTGCTGTTCGGTCGGCAGCAGCGGCATGAATTTGCCCGGCTGAGCGTTCTGGTGTCCCTCGACCGGATGGGTGGACGCGGCCGGGCGGACGGTGACCGCGACCGCGACGGCCAGCGAGGCGAACCCGAGTACAGCAAACCCCATAACCGCGTTGCTGATCAGCAGCCGCCGGAGATTATGTGGCTGCCCGCCGGCTGCGTCGGGGTCGTCCTCGTCGAACTCGTCGTCGAATTCGTCGAGTTCATCGCCGTAATCACCGAAGCCGTCGGTGTCGACCGGCAGGATGTCGTACTCACTGGCCTGCGAATACGCCAGCTGCTCGTCACCACTGCCGGGTTGGCCGGCGTCGGGCGACGACACGTATGAGGTCGCATCGCCCGGGACGTGCGCCGCCATGGTCGCGTCCGGGGAGGCGGTCGGGGCGGCCATCGTCGCGTCGCCGGCGAATCCCTGGTGGCCGTGCGCGTGGTGCGCCAGGCCCGGGTGAGCCATCGTCGCACCCATCCCCGGCGCATCGGGCGACGAAGTCGGACCGCCACCGGGCCCACCTCCGGACCACCCGGACGCATCGGGTGACGAGGTCGGACCGCCACCCGGCCCACCGCTCGGCAACCCCGACGCATCGGGCGACGAAGTCGGACTACCGCCCGGCCCACCACCCGACCACCCGGACGCATCGGGCGACGAAGTCGGACCGCCACCCGGCCCACCGCTCGACAACCCCGACGCATCGGGGGACGACGTCGGACTCCCGCCCGGACCACCGCCCGAGAACGACGGGTGCGCCATCGTCGCACCCAACCCCGACGCATCGGGCGACGAAGTCGGACCGCCACCGGGCCCACCTCCCGACCACCCGGACGCATCGGGGGACGACGTCGGACTACCGCCCGGCCCCCCACCTCCCGACCACCCGGACGCATCGGGGGACGAGGTCGGACTACCCCCCGGCCCACCGCTCGACAACCCCGGCGCATCGGGCGACGAGGTCGGACCACCGCCCGGCCCGCCGCCCGAGTACCCCTGGTGCGCCATCGGAGAGTCGATCGACGAACCCGCAACCGCCCCCGGCCCGTCGGCAGGCACCACCGGTGCCGCCATCGTCGCATCGGCAGCCGCACCGTGGGCCAGCGCAAAGTCGGGGTCCCCGGGAATCTGCACGCTCATGGTCGAGGCGGACTGCAGATGGTCGGCGAACATCGCGGTGCGCTCGGGCGAGGTACCCACCACCAGCACATCGTCCGGGCTGCCGGCCTGCCCTGGGATCTGGGCCATCAACGTGTCGAATGTCGCACCGGGATCGCTCTCCATCGGTGTCGACGCCAGCACTGTCGGCGGCGCGTCCGGATCGCCCGACACCGCCAGGCTCGCCCTCTCACTGCCGATCAGCAGCACCGCGGCGGCGGCCCGTCCCGGCCCCAGTAGCGCGCCGGCCGCCTGCGACTCCGAAACCACCTGGACGTTGCGCACCCGGGCGTAGTCCAGCGCCTGGCGCAGCTGGTCGGCCCGGTACGAGTCCGCCCACACCAATCGGGTGGCGACCAGCCGGTGGCCTTCGTCGGCCAGCAGTCGATTGGTGCCGACCACCGTCTCGGTCAGGTCCGCGACGGGGTCATCCGACAGCTCGACTGTGGACTGGTCGATCACCTGGTTACCGCGGGCGGCCGCCTCGACCAGAGCCAGGCGTGCGACCTGGCCGGTGACGGCCACCCCCAACACGACGTCCATTTAAGGCTCCCCTTCGGCTGGACACCCCACGACCAGCGATGTCCCGGCATCACTACACTTTGTACTGTCGGCAATATTCGTCATTCGGGCGTTAAGGCAACTCCCATGAGCGCAGCGTAATCGGATTCCCACCCCATCGGGATGCTCACCAAGGATCCCGTCCACGTTCATAACCTGTTCACAGCCACTGCCGTACATCCGAATGGAGAATATGTTCGCAAGGCAACAACGCAGCGGGCCCGGCAGGGGGTTCCCTTGCGACACGACCAAACCTGCCCCAGCAGTACCCGACCTCGATCCCTGGGGGGCATCGTGAGCCTGAACACCGACGACGCGCCGACCGGTCCCATCGTGGGCGCGCGACAGACACCTCCCGGCCCGCCCGGCGCACGCCGGCCCGGGCCGGGTTCCCAAACTCCCGGGCACCTCACGCAGCGGCGCAACAACATTCGCGACCTCGCCGCCCTCGCCCTGCTGGGGTTGGCCCCGTTGTTCCCGTGGAACCTGTATTTCGGTCTGGGGATCCCCGACAGCAGCGTGGTGTGGTGGGCACTGCTTGCCCTGGTGACGATGCTGTCCCTGGTTTCGCTCGCGGCGACGCTCCGAACCGGCCCGGGTTCCGGCGCTCGGCTCCGGCTCATCCTCAACGTTCCCTATTTCTTGCTGGTCGCGGGCTTCATCGGATACGACGTGTTCGAGTCGATCCGGTCGGGTGGCACCGTGCACGTACCGGGCGGCGTCGGGCCGGGCGGATGGCTGGGTGTCGCGGGCGCGGTGTTGGCCGCGCAGCCACGGCTCACCGGCCCCAGCCCCGACGAAGCCAGCTACCACCGGTGGCTGCGTGGCGCCCGGCTCATCGGCTACGCCTCGATGTTCGGTGCGTCGCTGAGCGCCGGATTCAACCTGTGTTGGCGGGTGCGCTACGCGCTGCAGAACGCCGGCGGCTCGGAAGCCTTCGGCACCCGCAACACCGCGGTCATTCTCACCGCGGTGGTGTACGGCGTGGTGGCGCTGACGGCGGTGCTGGTCGCCTCGCGCTGGATACTGCGCAACACCCCGGCGTCACGGTTCGCCACTTTCGCGCTCGGTGTCTCAGCGCTGCTTGCCGGGATGCTGGTGTGGCTCCTTCCGGCCGGCCGCGAGATCGACGCGTTCCACGGCATCGCGCAGAACACCTCGACGGCGGGTGTGGGCTACGAGGGGTATCTGGCCTGGACCGCGGCAGCGGCCCTGTTCGTGCCGCTGACACTGTTCAGTGCGCCGGAAGTTCGCAACGACCGGGAGGTTTGGCGGAACGCGATCCGAAAAGGGTTGACGCTGATCGTCGTCTGGTGCGTGGGCTCGGCGCTGATGCGGATCACCGATCTTCTGGTCGCGGTGATGCTCAACTACCCGACCTTCCCGTATAACTCCCTGACGCTGGCGGCGTTCGACGTGATGGCCGCGGCGCTGGCGCTGTGGCTTCGCGTCAAACTGACATCCGGGGCGCTGCGGTCGCGGTTGATCACGGCGTTGAGCGGTTTGGTGGTCACCCTGACGATTTCCCGGGTGATTCTCGGCGTCGTGCTGGCCCCACGCTTCGAGCAGACGCCGGGGACGCCGGTCAATCCGGTCTACGGAAACGATCTCGCCCAGCAGATCAGCAGCACCTTCGATGTGACGCTGTGCGGTCTGGCCCTGTTCATCCTGGCAGCCGTCATCATCGCGGCGCAGATCCGTAAGCCGCGGCGGCGGCCGCGCCGGCAGCGGCCGGTGCAGCGTCCCCCCACCGGGACACGGCCCCAGGTGCCCATCCCCACCCGCCCGGGCGCTCCCCCGCCGCCTTCGGAGGCCAGGACGACGCAGTTCGGCGCCCAACGAACCGAGCACGACGCACCCACCACGGTGCTGTCCGCGCCGGGCCCCGCGCCGCGGATATTCCGGTCCAGCGAAACCACCGGACCGGTACGCCCGAGGATTCACCGGCCCCCCGGCAAGCCTTCGTAGCCGCGACTACCGCAACGGGGCGAACGCGAACTCGCGCAGCCCCTCGATCGGCTCGACGGCCGCCCGGAAGCCCAGCACCTCGGCCGCGCGGGCGGGATCGGCGACGATGTGGCGAACGTCCCCGCTGCGGTACTGCCCGGTGACCACCGGGGACGGCGCGCCGCCCCGCGCTTCGCACAACGCGGCGGCCACCTCGCGGATCGAAATGGGTCGCCCCGAGCAGACATTGGCCGCGGTGAAGCCGTCCGGGTTCGCGGTCACCGCGGCGAGGTTGGCGGCGGCGATGTCGTCGACGTGCACGAAGTCACGCATCTGACCACCGTCTTCGAAGACCCGCGGCGGTTCCCCTTTTTCCAGGGACGAGCGGAAGATGGCCGCCACTCCCGAGTAGGGCGTGTCGCGCGGCATGCCCGGCCCATACACGTTGTGGTAGCGCAGCGCGACCACCGAACCGCCGGTGGCCTCCGACCACGCCAGCGCGTAGTGCTCCTGCGCGGTCTTGCTGGCCGCGTACAGGCTGCGGGGCCGCAGCGCTGCGTCCTCGTCCACCAGCCGCCAGCCGACCGGTTCGGCGCAGTGCGGGCAGCGGTGCTCGAAAATCCCGGCGTCCAGGTCGCCGCGCCGCCGCGGCTGCGGATCTACCAGTCCGTGCTCGTCGCACCGGTAGCGCCCCTGCCCGTAGACCACCATCGACGACGCCAGCACCAACCGCGAGACGCCGGCGGCGAACATCTGCGCCAACAGCACCGTGGTGCCGAAATCGTTGTGGCCGCCGTACTCGGGTGCGTCGGCGGCATTCACCCCGGCGCCCACCATCGCGGCCTGGTGACAGACCAGGTCAACACCGGCCAGCAGCGGGGCAAGGGCGTCGCCGTCGCGCACATCGACGCGGTGACAGCCCTCCGGCAGCACCGCATCGGGTCCGTGCGCGGCGGGCAGCAATACGTCCACGCCCACCACCTCATGGCCCGCGGCACGCAGTGCCGCATCCACACGCGACCCGATGAACCCGGCCGCGCCCGTCAACAACACCCTCATGGCAGCTCGAAAGGCAACGGCACCCCGGCGTGCTGCAGACAGTGCGTGCAGGTGCGCTCGGTCGCGACTCGACCGATCGCGGTGCGCACCAGTTGCTTGAACATCTCGATGTTCTGCCCGAACTCAGCGAACACATCGACACCTTTCACGCCTTCACCGACGGCCACCCCGGCATCCACGTCGGTAATCAAAGCTATTGCCGCATAACATAATTCGAGTTCCCGTGCCAGGACAGCCTCCGGGTAGCCGGTCATGTTGACCAGGCTGAACCCAGCCGCGGCGAACCACCGACTTTCCGCGCGGGTGGAAAACCGGGGTCCCTGGATCACCACCATGGTGCCGCCGTCCACCACCTCAGGCAGGGCGGTGACCGCGGTGCGCAGCGTCGGGCAGTACGGATCGGCGAAGCTGGTGTGCACCCCGCCGGTGTCGAAGTAGGTGTCCGTCCGGCCGCTGGTGCGGTCCACGAGTTGGTCAGGCACCACCACTGCGCCCCGCCCGATCACGGGGTTCAGACTGCCGACCGCGCAGGGCGCGAACACCCGCCGGACGCCCAGCGCGCGCAGCGCCCACATGTTGGCCCGGTATGGGACGGTATGCGCCGAGTACTCGTGCTTGGCGCCGTGCCGCGGCAGAAAAGCGACCTCGTGCCCGCCGATGGTGCCGATCGTGATCGGGGCACTGGGTTCACCCCACGGGGTGTCCGAATGGACGGTGCGGGTGTCCGAATCGAAGAATGTATAGAAGCCGGTACCGCCGATCACTCCGAGCACCCGGCCAATGTTATGCATAAGGCAGGATGCGGTGGTGGCCAGTTTTGCCCAGTGGATCTCCGGGGCGCGCCCGCGCACGTTGCCGAACGCGGTAGCCCCCGTCATCGCGGGTACCGGCGCGGCGGCGTGGTTGCATGCCGCAGTGTGGTGGAAGGCGCTGTTGGCGCTGGCCGTCGCCCTGTCGTTCATCGTCGGTGTCAACTACGCCAACGACTATTCCGACGGCATCCGCGGCACCGATGACGAGCGGGCCGGCCCGGTGCGGTTGGTGGGTTCGCGACTGGCGGCGCCGCGAGCGGTGCTGACCGCGGCGCTGCTGAGCCTGTTCGCCGGCTGCGTGGCCGGGCTGGCGCTGGCGCTGGTCAGCGCGCCGTGGTTGATCGCAGTGGGTGCGGTGTCCGTCCTGGGCGCCTGGCTCTACACCGGGGGGTCCAGGCCGTACGGCTATTCCGGGCTCGGCGAGGCCGCGGTGTTCGTGTTCTTCGGCTTGATTGCGGTACTCGGCACGCAGTACACGCAGGCCATGCGGATCGACTGGGTGGGCCTGGTGCTCGCGGTGGGGATCGGGGCGCTGTCGTCATCGGTGCTGGTCGCCAACAATCTGCGGGACATCCCCACCGACGCGCAGTCCGGCAAGATCACCCTGGCGGTCCGGCTGGGCGATGGCCGCACCCGGGTGCTCTATCACACGCTTCTGGTCGTCCCGGGTCTGCTGACGCTGGTGCTGATGATCGCGACGCCGTGGTGCGCCGCGGGTCTGCTGGCCGCGCCGCTTGCCCTGCGCGCCGACCGGCCGGTCCGATCCGGCCGCGGCGGGCCGGAACTCATCCCGGTGCTGCGTGACACCGGGCTGGCCATGGTGCTGTGGGCGGTCGCGATGGCCGCCGCGCTGGCGCTGACCGGATAGGTCCGGGCAGGTCCGGGGTAGGTCGGCGACCCCCCTGCACGCGCAATGCGGGCACGCCTAGAGTCGATCACGCCCCCGGCGGCATAAGCGAAGATGCGGCGGCGGCGGGAAGGACGCAGCTAATGACGGAGATTGCCACAGCCAGTGGCCCCACGAACATCGGACTGCTCAGCGTTGGGGCATACCGTCCCGAGCGTGTCGTCACCAACGAAGAGATATGCGAGAACATCGACTCGTCCGACGAATGGATCTACTCGCGCACCGGAATCAAGACGCGTCGATTCGCCGCTGACGAGGAGTCCGCCGCGTCGATGGCGACCGAGGCCTGCCGACGGGCGCTGTCGAACGCCGACCTGACCGCGGCTGACATCGACGGCGTGATCGTCACCACCAACACCCACTTCCTGCAGACACCGCCGGCCGCCCCGATGGTGGCGGCGGCGCTCGGCGCCAAAGACGTTCTCGGCTTCGATATCTCCGCGGGGTGTGCCGGATTCGGCTACGCGCTCAGCACGGCGACCAACTTGATCCGGAGCGGTGGCGCCCGAAAGATGCTGGTGGTCGGCACCGAGAAACTGTCCCCCACGATCGACATGTACGACCGCGGCAACTGCTTCATCTTCGCCGACGGCGCCGCCGCGGTGGTGGTGGGCGAAACACCGTTTCAAGGCATCGGACCGACCATTGCAGGCAGCGACGGCGAACAGTCCGGTGCGATCCGGCAGGACATCGACTGGATCACTTTCGCGCAGAACCCGAGTGGCCCCCGCCCGTTCGTAAGGCTGGAAGGTCCGGCGGTATTTCGTTGGGCGGCGTTCAAGATGGGCGATGTCGGGCGGCGGGCGCTGGAGGCCGCCGGCGTCGGACCCGATCAGATAGATGTGTTCGTCCCGCACCAGGCCAACACCCGAATCAACGACCTGCTGGTCAAAAATCTGCAGTTGCGACCCGACACCGTCGTCGCCAACGACATCGAGCACGCCGGAAACACTTCGGCGGCTTCCATACCGCTGGCGATCGCCGAACTCATGGACACCGGGGCGGCCAAGCCGGGCGACCTGGCTCTGTTGATCGGCTACGGCGCGGGCCTCACCTACGCCGCGCAGGTGGTAAGGATGCCGCTACACAGCGACGTCTGACCGCTAGTCCTCGCCCTGGGGCCCCTCGGGAGCGACCGCCTCGCCGCGCAACCGCGCCCGTAACTGCTCGCGTTCGCGACGCCGGCGTTCACCGGCTACCGCGAGCGTGGCGGTTGCGCGCCGGCGCAACGGGCTGAACACCCACATCCCCAATGGCATCGAGACGATCAGACCTCCCAGCGCGGCGACCACGAGCGGGAAGTCAGCCACGCCCAGCAGGCGCGCGAGCCCGTAGATCACGGCGGTGATCACCACGAACAACAGCAGCCGCGCTGTCACGTAGAGCAGGACGGCGACGACACCCCGGCCGGTTGTAGCACCGTCACCGGTCTTATCGCTAGGCGCTTCTGGCACAGCCCGAGCCTACGACGCGGGTATATTTGCCCGAAGGAGGTGTCGAGTGCTTTACCTGCTCGTCGTCCTTGTTCTGGGGACGTTGATCTATCTCGGCTGGCGCGCGGCGCGGTCGCACACAAGCCCGCCGAAGACCCGCGTCATCGGGCCCGACGACGATCCGGAGTTCTTGCGACGGTTGGGCGACAACAAGCCGCGCTAGACGAAATTGGGGTTGGCGCGCCGCTGATCGCCCGGGAACCCGTCGGCGACCACCGCAGCCAACTCGGCGACGGCCTCGCGGGTATCCCGCTTCAACCGGTCCAGGCTGATTTCGGCGCCTTCCTCGAGGTGGGCATCGAACGGCACCACCCGCACCGCACGGCAACGCCGTGCGAAATGGTCGATGACCTTCTGCATGTCGACCTTGCCGGAGCGGGACCGTACCGCGTTGATCACTGCGACCGAGTTGCGCACCAGATCTTCGTGGCCGTGCGCCTCCAGCCAGTCCAGCGTCGCCGAGGCACTGCGGGCGCCGTCGATGGATCCGGAGGCGACCACGATCAGTACGTCGGCCTTGGCCAGAACAGCCGACATCGTCGAATGCAGAAGCCCGGTGCCGCAGTCGGTGAGGACCAGGCCGTAGAACCGCTCCAGGATGTCCAGGGTGCGGGTGTAGTCGTCGCCGCTGAAGGCCTCCGACACGGCCGGATCGCTCTCGGATGCCAGGATTTCCAGCCCGTCCGCGTTCTGCGAGGTGTAGCTGCGGACGTCGCTGTAGCGGTCGATGCTGTCCGCGTCACGCAGCAGGTGCCGTACCGTCGCCGGCGTCTCGAGCGGAACCTTCTGGCTCAGCGTGCCGCGGTCCGGGTTGGCGTCCACCGCGACCACCCGGTCACCCCGCACGGACGCGAAGGTGGACCCCAGGGATGCGGTGATCGTGGTCTTGCCGACGCCGCCCTTCAACGACAGCACCGCGATTCGGTAGCAGCCGCGCAGCGGCCGGTTGATCTGGAGGACCAGGTTGTTGTGCCGGGTGGCGCGAGGCCCCTCCCCCAGGTTGATCAGCTGGCCCGACATCACATAGAGCGCCCGGCGCCAGCCCTCCGACGGCGGCGGCTTGACCGGCCGCAGCAACACGGTGGTGGACAGCTCCGGATACGGCGCATGCGGGAGCGGCTCCGGGCGGAACTGGGGCCGCTCCTGGGTGCCGGGAGTCTCCGGCGGGCCCGGGTAGTAGGCGCCGTACGCCGTCGGGTCCACTCGCGTGACACTGGTCACCGGCCCGGTCGTCGGACCGGCATCCCACTGGGGACGCTCGCGTTCGGCGGTTTCGGGCGGCGGCGCCGCGCCGGCCGTGCCGGGATTGGCGACCGGGGTGCGGCGCTCGGTGCGAAACCCGCTGAACGCCCGGGTAGGTGCGTCCCGCCACCGCGTCCGCGGCGGACTGGAACTGTGCGGTCGGCTGCTCCGGACTGACATTCGGGCTGCCGGCGTCTTCTCCATTGCCCGGGTGAACCCGCGGTGCCCCCGCGCCCGGCGTTGGATGCTCTGACACTGCTACTCCCCCTCTGTTGGCCCGCTGGCCCGGCTGCTGACCGGGGCGGTTGCTGTCCGGTCAGCCCACGCCCGCGTACGAGTGCAGGCCGACCGTCACCAGGTTAACGAAGAACAGGTTGAAGACCATGGCGACGAATCCCGCGACGTTGATCCAGGCGGCCTTGCGATCCCGCCAACCCGCGGTTGACCTGGCATGGAGGTAGGCGGCGTAGACCACCCACGCGATGAAGGACACTGTTTCCTTGGGGTCCCAGCCCCAGTAGCGGCCCCACGCTTCCTCCGCCCAGATCGCCCCGAAAATGACCCCGAATCCGAACACCGGGAAGGCGAAGATCGTGGTGCGGTACGCGATCCGATCCAGCGTCTGGGCGTCCGGGAAGCGCTGCACCAGCCGGGGTAACGTCCCTTGGGCGTCCGGGTCGCCCAGTCGCGACGTGCGCATCAGGAACAGGATGCTGGCGATGCCGGCGACCATGAACACGCCCGAGCCGAGACTGACCACCGACACGTGGATCGGCAGCCAGTAAGACTGCAGTGCCGGCATCACCGGCGCGGCATTGGCGTACAGCCAGCGGCCGGAGACGGTCAGCAGGGTGAGTATCGGAACCAGTAGGAACACCCACAGGGGCCGGTACTGCGGGCGGCGCAGTACGACCGCGCCGGCGATCAGCCCGGACATGCAGGTCAAGTTGATGAACTCGTACATGTTGCCCCAGGGCACCCGCATGGTGGCCAGTCCCCGAAGCACGATGCACGCGAACAGCAGCCCGATTCCGAGGTAGAGCACGGCCAGGCCGGCCCGGCCGACGCGTTCGTCGAGTGGCCGCTGCGGAGAATCCGCCACGATGCCGGGCGCGGTGCTGTCGGTGCCGACCGCTCCGGCCGGCACGGCCACGGGTTCGAGCTGGCGGGCGCGAACGTAGGCCAGCTCGTAGGCCAGCAGGAGCAGCGCGACCACCAGTGCCACGACGGCCGAGGTGAACGCCCAGTCGGAGTACCGGGCGAGGCCGATGTTGATGTGCTGGGTGTTCATGTGACGTCCACTTTCGTTTCGGCTCGCTCGGCATCGGGGACTCCGCCGAACCCGGCCACCAACCGATCGGTCAGCCGCTCGAATTCGTCGCCCCACCCGGAGTTGTCGGTACGTGCCAGACCGCCCAGTTCGATGTCAACCGTACCTGGAGTGCCGGTGACCGGCGTGAGGCGAACCCACACCCGGCGGCGGCGCACCAGCAGCGACACCAACAGCCCGGCCATCATCGCGATGGCGAAGACCAACACCCAGATCTGTCCGGGGTCGTGCGAGACCTGCAGGTTGACGAACGGCACGGCGCCGTCGAAGCGGACCGTCGTGCCGGCCGCGGGGCCCTGGTCGATCCGGATCTGCTCGCCGACGCGCAGATTGACCCGCTTCTCCTTGGTCAACCGGCCCTGTTC
>CAVSDU010000016.1:0-179160 GCA_963726875.1 uncultured Actinomycetota bacterium
GAGACGAGCGAGAGCTTGCCGTGAAGGAAGTTAGTAATGACTGATAAGTCCATCGACATCTCGCGTCTGTCTCCTGAGAGAAAACGTGCGCTGCTGTCCCAGCTGCTCATGGAGGAAGCGGAGGAGTCGGCCTCGGTGTATCCGCTGTCGTATGGACAGCGATCCATGTGGTTCATCCATAAACTTGCACCGGCCAGCGCCGCCTACACCATCACGTATGCCGCGCGGATCAGCGGCGAGCTCGACGTGCCGGCGCTGGAGCGCGCGGCCCAGGCACTCGTTGACCGGCATCCGATACTGCGGACCACTTACGCCGAGCGCGACGGGCAACCGGTCCAACTCGTTCATCCACAATGGCCGGTGCGGATCGCCCGGCACCACCTCGGTCCCGGTGAGCCCGAGGTCGACGAGTGGATCCGCCGGGAGACCGATCGTCCTTTCGACCTGTATACCGGTCCGGTATTGCGGCTGACGCTGCTAGAGCGCGCACCCGATGAACATGTACTCGTGTTGGTGGTGCATCACATCGCCGTCGACTTCTGGTCCATCGACGTGATTCTCGACGAGCTGCGCCTGCTCTACGCCGCCGAGCATGGTGCGGCCCCGCCTCCGCCGCCGGCGGAAAGCTTCGTCGACTACGCCGACCAGCAAACCCGGATGCTCGCCGGTGCCGAAGGCGAGGAGCTCTGGGCCTACTGGCGTGAGGAGTTGGCCGGCGACCTGCCGGTCCTGCAATTGCCCACCGACCGGCCGCGACCGGCTGTCCAGACCTACCCGGGCGCCGTGCACCGATTCACCGTCGACGACACGGTGGCGGCCGGGATCATTCAGCTGGGCCGGAGCGTGGGCGCGACGCCTTACATGACACTGCTGGCGGCCTACGCCACGTTGCTGCACCGCTACAGCGGCCAGGGCGACCTGGTCATCGGCTCACCTTTCGCGTGCCGCGACCGGGTCGCCGTGGAGGGTCTGGTCGGCTACCTCACCAATCCGGTGGCGCTGCGCGCCGACCTGCATGACGATCCGACGTTCACGGCACTGCTCGGCCGTATCAAGGACACCGTGCAGGGCGCCCTGGAACACCAGGACTATCCCTTCGCGCTGCTTGTTGAGCGGCTTCGGCCGGTGCGCGACCCGGGCCGCACGCCACTGTTTCAGGTCTCGTTCGCCTGGGAGCAAACGCGCCGCTTCTCCGACGAGCCCGGTCCGGGACTCGGTGGGCTGCCGCTGGAGACTCTCCACGTCGGGCAGGGCGGCGCGCCGTTCGATCTGATGATGGAGATAGCCGAAAGCGGCGGGAAGCTGTCCGGCGTAATGCAGTACAACACCGACCTTTTCGACGCCACCACGATCGAGCGGATGGCCGGCCACTTCGCCACCCTCCTCGGCGGTATCGTCGCCGATCCCGGCCGGCCAGTCTCGCAGCTGCCGCTGCTCACCGGGGAGGAGCTCCGTCAGCTGGCGGCATGGAATGAAACCGAGGTCGTCTATCCGAGGCCCCCGCCTGCCTGCACGAGATGGTCGCGGCAACAGTCGCACGCGTCCCGGACGCGGTCGCGGTGACGTTTGATGGCCGCGAGTTGACCTATGCGGAACTCGACAGCCGGGCCAACGACCTGGCACACCGGCTGCGGCAGCTCGGCGTGGGTCCCGACGTGATCGTGCCCGTCCTGATGGACCGCTCCGAGGACCTGGTGGTGGCGCTGCTGGGTGTCCTCAAGGCAGGTGGCGCCTTCCTGCCGCTGGACTCGACGCAGCCGTCGCAGCGCATGGCTGCGATGCTGGCCGACGTTTCGGACGCGCCCGTCTGCGTCACCCACGAGCGCAACCTCGTGCTCCTGCCGCCGGAATTCACCAGTCACCGGCTCTGCCTGGATCTGCCGTCGGCGCCATCGGGCGCGGATGCCACGCCGCTCCCGTCGTTGCCGAAGTCACCGGTATGACGTCGGCGAACCTCGCCTACGTCATCCACACGTCCGGTTCCACCGGTAAGCCGAAGGGATGCCTCAACACCCACGCCGGGATCCGTAACCGGCTGCTGTGGATGCAAGACGCCTACCGGCTGACCGGCGACGACCGGGTGCTGCACAAGACCCCGGTGAGCTTCGACCCGTTCGTCTGGGAGATCTTCTGGCCGCTGATCGTCGGCGCCCGGGTGGTCGTTGCAAAACCCGAGGGCCACAAGGACGCCGCATACCTGGTTCGGACCATCATCGAACAGGACGTCACCACAATGCATTTCGTGCCGTCGATGATGCGCCGCTTCCTCGCCGAGCCCGGCGTCGCCGGGTGCACCCCGCTGCGCCAGGTGTTCTGCAGCGGCGAGGCCCTGCCGTATGACCTGCGAGACCACTTCCTGGCCACCCTGGACGCCGAGCTCTACAACCTCTACGGCCCCACTGAGGCCGCGATCGATGTCACCCACTTCCACTGCCAACGCGGCGAATCCGGCACGTTGGTGCCGATCGGGCGACCGATCGCCAACACCCGCAGCGCACATTCTGGACGCCCATCTGCAACCGGTGCCGGTGGGTGTGCCCGGCGAGCTGTTCATCGGCGGTGTCGGGCTCGGGCGCGGCTACCTCAACCGGCCCGACCTGACGGACGCCGTTTTTGTCGCCGATCCGTTCGGCGGCGATTCTGGGGAGCCCGGCCGGCGGCTTTACCGCACCGGTGACCTGACCAGGTATCTGCCCGACGGCAACATCGACTACCTGGGACGCCTTGACTTCCAGGTGAAGATCCACGGCTTCCGGATCGAGCCGGGCGAGGTGGAGGCCGCACTGGCGAAACACCCCGCGGTGGCCGAAAACGCGGTGGTGACCAGAACCGACAGCCATGGAAAGACCCGTAACACCATCCTTGTCGCCCACGTCGTGGGGGTCGACGGCGCCGCGCCGTCGACAGCGGAGTTGCGCCGCTTCCTGCTGGAGCTGCTTCCCGCCGCCATGCTGCCGGCCGTCTTCGAGGTGAAGGACGCGTTGCCGCTCACGTCGAGCGGAAAGGTGGACCGCAAGGCCTTGATGGCAGCCGTCGGCGCAACGGGGTCGCAGGAGCCGGCATTCGTCGCTCCACGCACGCGCACCGAGCAGGTGCTGGCCAAGATCTTGTGTGAGGTATTGGATCTGGAACGGATCGGCGTCAACGACGATTTCTTCGCTCTCGGTGGCGCCTCGACCCAGGCCCTGGAGGTCGCGGTGCGGGCGAACGCGGCCGGCCTGGCACTGCGACCGGAGTCCATATTCGTGTACGGCACGATCGCCGAGATCGCCGCCGAATACGGGCAGGTCGCCGAGGACAAGCCGGATCACCTTGAAAGCCCCGCCGAGGCGGTCATCACTGCGCCTGCCCCCGAGAAACCGGTGCAAGCCAAACCCGACGAGAAGCGAAACACGGTGATCGAAAGCATCGGCGTGTACCTGCCGACGCGGAAGGTGTCGACCGAGACGGTCATGGCAGAGTGCGCCAACGAGATCCGCATACCGCTGGAACGCCTGACCGGCATCAAGAACCGACGGGTGGTCGGCGACGGCGAGTTCTCGATCGACCTTGCCAGGAAGGCGGCGACCGACTGCCTGGCCCGGTCGAGCTATCGGCGCGAGGAGATCGACCTGGTCATCGCCTGCAACATCTCCCGTTGCGACGGACCCGGGCACAGGTTCACCTTCGAGCCCAGCACCGCCTCGCGGCTGCGCGATCAATGCGGCCTTGTCAACGCGCTGGCCTTCGACATCAGCAACGCCTGCGCCGGGATGTTCACCGGCATCACCGTGGCGGACGCTTTCCTGCAGACCGGACTGGTTCGGAGCGCCCTGGTGGTGAGCGGCGAATACATCAGCCACCTCACCGAGACCGCGCAAAAGGAAATCGAGGGGCCGATGGACCCGCGGCTTGCCTGCCTGACCCTCGGTGACGCCGGCGCGGCGGTGATCCTGGAGCGCGGGCCCAACAACCGGGTCGGTTTCCACGACATCGATATGGCGACCCTCAGCCGGTACAGCAAGCTGTGCATCGCCAAGACAACCGAGGGCCCGCACGGCGGCGCCATCATGGTCACCGACTCGGTCACGCAGACCGCAATCGCGGTCAAGCATGCGGTGCCCTACGTCGCTGCGGTAATGCAGCGGCACGGGTGGCGGCCCGAGACCATTGACCACATAGTGATGCACCAGACATCGGAGTCGTCGCTCAACGACGCAGTCGTCGCCATCAACCGGATGTTCGGACAGGGCGCAGCCGACCGGAGCAACACCATCTACAACCTGGCGGAGCGGGGGAACACCGCCAGCACGACGCACTTCGTCGCACTGAGCGACTACATCCTCAGCAACCGGATCAATTCTGGAGACAACGTGGTCTTCGGCATCACCGGCTCGGGACAGACCGTCGGCGCCGCGCTGTATACCTTCGACGACCTACCCGACCGGATGCGCCGAGGCGCCAGCGGCCAGCACAGCCGCAGCACTCGGACCGACAGCTTACCGCAAAGAGGCATCGGCGACGCCCCGCGTCCGCATCGACGGCGTAGGCATCGCTCCCGCCGGGCAATCGGCGCGTCCGAGCTCGATACAGCTCGCGGTTCAAGCCGCAACGGCGTGCCTTGACCGCAGTAGCCTTGATCGGGCAGCACTCGATCTGATCCTCCACGCCGGCGTCTACCGCGACGACTTTCTCAGTGAACCCGCAGTTGCCGCGCTCATCGCCGGCGAACTCGGGATCAACGACGACGCGCAGTCCCCGGACGGGCCCAAGACCCTCGCCTTCGACGTCCTCAACGGCGCGGTCGGCTTCCTCAACGCCTGCCACGTCGCCGCCGGAATGATCGGGGCGGGAAAGGCCGAACATGCGATGGTCGTGGCCGCGGAGATAGAAAACAACACCCCCGAAAGCGGCCATCCGTTAAACGGCATCAACCAGACCGGCTCGGCCATGCTGGTCAGCCGAAGCGACGGTACGGAAGGCTTCGGCCGCTTCATCTTCCAGCACCACCCGGAGTACGGCGGGGCGCTTGCCACCTACACTCAGGAAACGGGACGGCCGGATGCTGGCTGCAGATCGACCGCGACCCCAACCTCGCCGGCCTTTACCTGAGCTGTATCCCCTCCGCCGCCAAGGAACTCTTGGCGCTGGAGGGACTCGACCCCGCCGACATCGCGGTCGTGTTCCCGCCGTATCTGTCCCCGGCGGCGCTTGACGAACTCGCCGCCTCGATCGGCATCCCGAGATCACGGTTCGTCGACCTCGCCTCCGATAACGAACTGGTCGCCGACCCGTTCACCTCGTCCCTGCCGTACGGGCTGGAGCAGGCCCGCCAGCACGGGCTGGTACGGCCGGGCGACATCGCGCTGATCGTGACGGTCGGCTCAGGTATCCAGGTCGGCTGCACCACCTACCGGTTCTGATCCCATGCTGGCGTTCGTCACCGGAGGAACCGGGTTCGTCGGGTCGAACCTGGTGGCCGCCTTGACCGACCGAGGGATCGGTGTCCGTGTGCTGCGGCGACCAACCTCGTCACTGGCCGCACTCGAGGGCCTGGCCTTCGAAACGCTGTTTCGGTGACGTGCTGGACGGTGTTGACACGCTCGCCGCCGCGATGGCCGGCTGCAGCTGGGTGTTCCACACCGCGGCGATCTCCGCCTACTGGCGCTACCGCGGGCGGAATCGCCTCTACCGCACCAATGTTGAGGGGACCCGCAACGTGTTGGCCGCCGCCTTGCGCGCCGGTGTGGAACGGTTTGTCCTCACGAGCTCGCTCGCCGCAATGGGCGTACCGGCTCCCGGGCAATTGCTCACCGAGGCCGACCACTTCAACCTGCCTCCGCGCAGGTTCCCGTACGGATACAGCAAGCACCTCGCGGAATGCGAGCTGCGCCGCGCGGTCGCCGAGGGGCTTCAGGCCGTGGCGGTCAATCCGTCGGTCGTCATCGGGCCGGGCGACGTCAACCGCACCGAAAGCGCGATGTTCGTCCAGGCCGCGCAGGGACGGCTGCGGGTGGCCGCGCCTGGCGGCACCAACTTCGTCGCGATCGGTGACGTGGTGCAGGGGCACATCGCCGCCGCCGAACGGGGACGCGTCGGTGAGCGCTACATCCTGGCCGGCGAGAACCTAAGCTTCCGTGACGCTTTCACGACCGTCTGCGACATAGCCGGCCAGCCCGGGCCGGCGGTCGTCCTGCCGCGGTGGACCATACCGGTGGCGGCGGCCGCCGTGGGCGCGGCCCGCTTCGTAGTCGGCCCTCGCCTGCCCATCGACGGAAAGCAGATGCGGCTGTCGTCTGCTGCCATCTACGCCGACGGCAGCAAGGCCCGCACCGAGCTGGGCGTGCCCTGTACGCCGTTCCGCGCTGCCGCCCAGAGCGCCTACGACTGGTACCTGGAAAACCACTACCTGGGGAAACAGGCCGCCATCCCCGAGACACGCTGACAGCGATGACACGAACGGTCCACGCGGTTCCCGGCTTCACCGGCGACGTGGTCCATCCCGACAGCGCCGACTACGACTCGGCGCGGCAGGTCTTCAACGGCCTGATCGACAAGCGGCCCGCCGTTGTGCTGCGCTGCCGCTCCCGCGCAGACATTGTCGCCGCCGTCCGCTACGCCGTCGGCTCCGGAGCCGAGATCGCGGTGCGGTGCAGCGGGCACAGCGTCGCAGGACACTCCTCGACCGATGGCGGTATCCTCATCGACCTCTCCCTCATGCGCGGCGTAATTGTTGACCCCGAGCACCGAATCGCGGTCATCGAGCCCGGTGCGACGTGGCGCGACATCGACCAGGTCACCGCCCGCGACGGCCTGGCCTGCCCCGGCGGGGTGGTGTCATCGACGGGCGTGGGCGGGTTCACACTCGGCGGCGGCGTCGGCTGGTTGTCCCGGACATACGGGTTGACTTGCGACAACCTGACCGCCGCGGAGCTCGTGCTCGCCAACGGGGAGGTGCTGTACGTCAGCGAGTCGCAGAACCCGGAGGTGCTGTGGGGGCTGCGCGGTGGCGGCGGCAACTTCGGGGTGGTCGCACACTTCGTGCTCGACCTGCATCCGGTCGATCACGTCATCGGGGGCGTGCGAGCCTACGACGACAACGACGCCGAGGCCGTGCTCGAACACTTCCGCGCCCAGATGGACAACGCCGACGACCACCTCGCGTCCGTCGTCGACTTCGGCACCGATGAGGGTTCAGGACGCCGCCTGGTCACGATCCTCGGCTGCTCGACGGCATCCGAAGAGGTCGGTCAGGCCGCTACGAGTGCGCTGCTGCAGGTCCGCGGGGTCACCTCTGAAGCGGTGATGTCGCTGCAGCGCGAAATGGCCTATCCCACTTGGCAACAGGTCCTCGACCACACGGCCCCGTTCGGCCGGTTGAACTATTGGAAGTCGGTCTTCCTAAGGAGTCTGTCCGACGAGGCCATCCGGCGGATCGCGTTGCTCGGGTCGACTCGACCCGCGGCGCAAACTCATCTACACCTTATCCGGCTCGGCGGCTTTCCCAGCCGTGTTTCGCCGGAGGCGACAGCCTTTTCGGCCCGCGATCATCCCTACATCGTCCATCTGATCACCACCTGGACCGACCCCGCCGCCACCGCAGAATGTAAGTCATGGGCCGATGAGGCTTACGAAACTCTGCGCCCCCTTGGTCCGGCAAGCGCGTATCTCAACTTCGTCGGCGATGAAGGGCAGGCCCGCATCCGGGCGAGCTTCGGTGAAGTCAACTACCGGCGCCTCGCCAAGCTGAAGGCTCGACTTGACCCGGAGAACCGCTTCGCCCTCAATCAGAACATCGAGCCGGCGGCGGACCCGTGAACGGCTCGCCCAACCAGTTAGCAGCTGCTGCAGGTGGATCAGATCATGCCTTGAGCGCGAAACCATTTGACCGCGTCGCGGATCGCGGGCTCGACGGGTCCCACAACATAGCCCAGTTCTCGCGCTGCCTTATCGCTGCGGTACCGGTAGCGGTCGGTGAAGATGTATCGGACGGAGATCGAGTTGACCGTGGTTTCCCGACCGGTGACGACCTCCAGCAGGTCACCGGCCTTACCCCCGATCCATGCGACCGGATAGGGCAGCCGTCTACGCGGCGGCTCGACGCCGGCCACCCGCGCCACTCGCTCCATGTAATCGCGATACGTCAGCTCCTCGCCGCCCAGAATGTAGCGCTCGCCCCGTTTCCCGTGCAGCCAGGCGGCGATCAGTCCGCGCGCGACTTCGCGGACATCCGCGAAGTTGTTGTATCCCGGTGTCCAATAAGGGATTCTGCGGTTGGCGACCTCGACGATCAGACGGCCGGAACTTGGTCTTGCATCGCGCGGGCCGACCAGGTAGGTGGGGTTTACGATGACTGCGTCCAACTTGTCGCAGGCTCGTTTCACCAGGATTTCGCCTCGCCATTTCGTGACTGCGTACGCCCACGCCAGCCCGGCTTCGTCCATCGCCCACGGGGTCTGCTCGTCGGCAGGTGTGCCGTCGGGTGTTGGTCCGATCGTGTTCGCGCTCGACGTATGAACCAATCTCGGCGTACCAGCGGCAATCGCAGCCTCGACGACAGCTTGCGTGGCGCCGACATTGATGGCCGACATCGCCTTCGTGACCGTTCGCCTGGTCGATACGCATGCGGCGCAATGGAAGACCACGTCGGCTCCAGCGAACACCTCGCTGAGCTCCGTGACGGAGCCGAGGTCGACGCACACCCACTTGACCGGAAGGTCGGCGAGCGAATTCGTCTCGGTGCTCGGACGCCGCGTCGCGGTGACGGTGTGTCCACGCGCGATGAGTTCGGCGGTCAGGTTGGTTCCCAGCAGCCCGCTTGCTCCGGTAACCACAGCGTGTGCCATCGGGTTTTCCGTTCAGGTTCGGTGGCGCAGTTCGGCACTATGCCATGGTCGGCAGCACCGCATCACCCATTACGGGTCAACCCTAAGCCGCCGGTGTGCGATGCCGTGTGGCCGGTGGCCGGTGGTGGGCCCACGGGCGCGCCGGCCCCAGTTGCGCCGCCGCAATCGGCACGCCCGCCAGCGGTACGTCTTCCCCGGCCGCGTGCCGGTGGATCGTGGCGTGCGCGAGGGACGGCGGGGCCGAAAACCGATGACCTTGGCCTCCGGCGGCAGGACTTTCGGCTCTAACGCGCCATACCCCCGGGTCGGAGGATCGGTAGGAAGCGGCGGCTCTTCCGAGGTCGCGCACTCCGTGGGGGAGGTAAGGGAATCCGATGACTGAGCCCACATCGAATCCGTCGTTCGCAACACGGAAAAGGCGATGACCAACGACGTGGGCCTGGACCGGGACAGCCTTGAGATGATGCTGGCCTCACTGGACGATTTCCTCGCCGAGGCACTGTCGGATGATCGCCGCTTGGAACTCGACCACGACGATGTCTGCCCGGAGGAAACCGTCCGCGCGATGTGCGGTGAAGACCTCGGCGTGCAGCTCGTCTTCATCCCGGAGGAGTACGGCGGATTCGGCGGCGGGGCGTTCGACTCCTACCGGGTGTGCGAACGGCTTGCCCGCTTTGACATCGGAATCGCAACCTCGGTGCTGGCCACGTTCCTCGGCAGCGACCCGATCGTGGTCGGCGGGACGGATGAACAGCGCAAGGAGTGGCTCGGGCGGATCGCCGAACGGGGCATCCTGTTCGCTTACGCCGCCACCGAGCCCGAAGCGGGAAGCGACCTGGCCGCTATGAACACCACAGCCACGCCGGTCGAAACCGACGGTCACGTTTCCGCCTACCGGCTCAACGGGCGCAAGCAGTGGATCAGCAACGGCGCCATCGCGGATGCCTACTCGGTACTTGCACTGGCGCCGGGCGGCCCGTCCTGGTTTGTCGTGGAGAAAGGCGCCTCCGGCTTTTCGGCGGCACCCCCGGAAGACAAGCACGGTATCCGGTTGTCCGACACCGCCGCGCTGTTCCTCGATGACGTGACGGTACCGGCGGAAAACCTCGTGGGCCGGGAGGAGGGTTGCGGGCTCGCCCAGGCCCAACAGGTCTTCGGCTACACCCGGGTGATGGTCGCCGCTTTCGGCCTCGGTGGCGGCTGGTCGGCACTGGACCGGGCGATCACCTACTCCGCCGAGCGGGTGCAGGGCGGGGCGCCGCTGTCGACCAAGCAAGGCTTCACGCACAAGCTGATCGTGCCGCACGCGGTGCGGTTGGAGGCGGCGCGCGCGTTCATCGAGGAGACCGCCACCCGACTCGACGACGGCGAAGGCGCCGGTGGCGCGCTCAACACCGAAGGCGCGATCGCCAAGTACCTGGCTAGCGAGGCCGGCAACGCGGCCGCAGAAGCGGCGATCCAGGCACACGGCGGCTACGGCTACACCCGTCCGTACCTGGTGGAAAAGATCAAACGCGATGTGCGGATCACCACGATCTACGAGGGCACCTCGGAGATCCTGGAGATGACGATCGCCCGTGGCCGCTGGCAGCAGCACCTGAAGACGTCGGGCGCCTACTACCGCGACGCGGCGCGCGGTCTGGACGTATCCGAGGAATACGGCGGCCCGACGGCCGCGCTGGCGCTGGAATGCCTGGCCGCGGTGCTGGAGGCTTGCCGGGTCGGCCGGCTGACCCGCAGCCAGCATGTTCTGCTGCGGCTGGGTGAACTGATCAGCTACGGCGAGTGTGCGGCCGCACTGGCCCGCCGCGCCAAAGCCTCGGCCGCCGGTGTGTTGCCGGAGAAGTCAGACACCCGCTTCGACGCGGCCGCGCTCGCCGCGATCAGCCGCGTTTTCGCCCGGGAGGCGGCGCTGAAGGTCGCCGAGGAGGGCTTGCGGTGGGTGGTCGGCGCAGGCTCCGGGGCAGACCTTGCCGCCGCTTTGCCGCTTGATCGGGTGCGGGCCGCGCAGGCCGGCCTGCTCACCGACATGGACCGGGTCGCAGACGCGCTTTATCGACGAGGGGCCGGACCATCATGACCACCACGCTGCAGGAGCCGATCGCGGTGATAGGCGTCAGCGCGCTCATGCCCGACGCGCCCGACGCCGCAGCCTTCTGGGCCAACATCAAGGCCGGCCGATACAGCATCAGTGACGTCCCGCCCGAGCGGTGGGACCCGGAGCTTTACTACGACCCCGACCCACACGCGCCGGACAAGACGTACTCCCGCATCGGCGGATGGGTCCGCGACTTCTCGTGGGAGCCGCTGGCGTGGCGGCTGCCGATCCCGCCGGCGGTCAGCGCCCAGATGGATGACGGCCAGAAGTGGGCCGTGGCGGGCACCCGTGCCGCCCTGCTCGATGCGGGCTGGCCGGACTGGACGGTGGACCCGGAACGGGTCGCCGTCATCTTGGGCAACGCCATCGGCGGCGACAAGCAGCACTCCACCAACCTGCGGATCCAGTTTCCCAAGTTCGCCAAGGACCTCTGTGCTGCAACGTCGTTCGCGGCGCTGCCGCCAGCAGGTGCGTGACGCCGTGCTGGCCGAGACCCGCGCGGAGTTCCTCAGCAGCTGCGGGGAAATCACCGAGGACACCATGCCTGGCGAGCTGGCGAACGTGGCCGGCGGGTCGGGTGGCGAACCTGTTCAACTTCCGCGGCCCGAACTTCACCACCGACGCGGCCTGCGCATCGGGGCTGGCTGCCATGTCCGCGGCCATGCGTGGTTTGCAGGCCGGCGACTTCGACGTCGCAATCAGCGGTGGTGTCGACCGCAACATGGATCCGGCAGCGTTCGTCAAGTTCTGCAAGATCGGCGCGTTGTCGGCGACCGGTACCCGCCCATTCGACGCTGGCGCCGACGGTTTCGTGATGGGTGAGGGCGCTGCGCTGTTCGTCCTCAAGCGCCTGTCCGACGCCGAGCGCGATGGTGACCGCATCTATGCGGTGTTGCTCGGCGTCGCCGGCGCCAGCGACGGCCGGGGCAAGGGCATCACGGCTCCCAACCCGGTCGGGCAGCGGCTGGCAGTCGAGCGCGCGTGGCAGGTCGCTGCTGTCGATCCGGCGCAAGCCACCTACATCGAGGCGCACGGTACGTCCACCCGGGTCGGCGACGCGACGGAACTCGGGAGCTTGACCGATGTGTTCCGCAAGGCCGGGGCGGCGACCGGGTCGATCGCGCTGGGCTCGGTCAAGTCCAATATCGGCCACCTGAAGGGCGCAGCCGGGGCGGCAGGTCTGTTCAAGACGGTGCTCAGCCTGCACGAGAAGGTGCTGGCGCCCAGTCTGCACTTCGAGCACCCCAACGAAAACGTGGACTGGGCCGACATCCCGTTCCGGGTCAACACCCAACTTCGCGAGTGGCCGGCGCCGAGCAGCGGGGTGCGCTGCGCCGGGGTCAGCGCCTTCGGGTTCGGCGGCACCAATTTCCACGCCGTGCTCGAGGAGTATGTGCCCGGTCGGCACCGGCCGTCCCACGAGGCCCGGTCGTATCCGGGCGCGACGATCAAGCACGTTGAGGTCGAAAGCTCCGTTACGTGGAGCGGCCGTGGTCGGTGGCGCAGATGAGGCCGAGGTGGCCACACAGCTGGATCAGCTTGCCGCCGAGGCTTCGGCCGGCCGGGCTCCTGCACCTGCTCCGCCGGACCCCGCGCTGGCGAGCGCGGCCGTTCGGGTCGCCATCGACTATGCCGATGCGGCCGACCTGGCGAACAAGGCGACGAAGGCGGTGCAGGCACTGCGGGGCGGCGGCAATCCGGCCATGTGGAGGATACTGCGCGCCCAGGGTGTCTTCGTCGGCCGCGGCGCACCGGGCAAGGTCGCGTTCCTCTACACCGGCCAGGGGTCGCAGTACGTGAACATGCTGGCCGACCTGCGCCAGCGCGAGCCGATCGTCAGGCCGCGACGTTCGACGAAGCCGACCGCGTCATGACACCGCTGCTGGGTAAGCCGCTAACCGAGTACATCTTCGCCGACAGCACCGACGAGGCCACCGCGCAACGGCTGGAACAGCAACTCATGCAGACCGAGATCACCCAGCCGGCGGTGTTGGTCACGGATCTGGCCCTGACCCGGATGCTCGACGCGTACGGCGTGCGGCCGGACATGGTGATGGGCCACAGCCTGGGCGAATACGGCGCCCTGGTGGCCGCCGGCGCGCTGTCGTTCGACGCCGCCCTGGAGGCGGTCAGCGCCCGGGGCCGGGAGATGGCGAGCCTGTCGGTTGCCGACAACGGCGCCATGGCGGCCGTGTTCGCCCCGATCGCCGAGATCGACCGGATCGTCGGCCGAGACCGACGGATACGTCGTCGTCGCGAACATCAACAGCACGGCCAGGCTGTCATCGGCGGTGCCACCGATGCCGTGGACCGCGCCGTCGCGGCATTTCCGCGCCGCCGGCATGAACGCCAACCGGATCCCGGTCAGCCACGCTTTCCACACCGCGATCGTGGCGCCGGTGAGCGAACCGCTCAAGACCGCACTGCGCCGGCTCGACATGCGTCCGCCGCGTCTGCCAATCGTGTCGAACGTGACCGGTGAGTTCTATCCGGCGGACGCCGACCTCGACACCATGCTCGACCTGCTCGGCCGCCAGGTGGCCTCGCCGGTCCGGTTCATCGACGGGCTGCGCACGTTGTACCGGCGGGTGCCCGCATTTTCGTCGAGGTCGGCCCGAAGAAGGCGCTGCACGGATTTGCCGAGAACGTCCTGGGCGACGGACGAGGGTGCTCGCCTTGTTCACCAACCACCCGAAAACCGGCGATGTCGCGTCGTTCAACCACGCGTTGTGCGGGCTGTACGCCGCCGGGCTGGGATTCGCCCCGCTTCCCGCCGCGGAGCCGCGACCGCCGCGGTGACCGAACCGCGGTGCCGAGCGGGAAGGACAGCCATGACCAGCGAACAGTACGCCGAACTGGGCCGCCTCGTCGTCGACGTCATCGAACACGGTATGGATGCCAGCGTCCGGCACCGCCGCTGCACCGGCATCACGCGCTGCGGCGCCAGCTGCTACCGAACCGGTGGTGATAACCGGCGCAGCGCTCGGTCTGCCCGGTGTCGAGCGAGTCTTCGACGACGAAAACATCGCCCGCATCCTCGACGGCCAACAGTTCATCGACACCATTCCGCACCCGCTGCGCCGTGCGATGGTCGACCGGCACATCACCCGCCTGGTCAAGCGTGCGTCCGGCGGACCCCAGCTTCGAGACGATCGACAACGAGGCCGACGTCATCAAACTGGCCGGCCGCAGCGCGCCACTGGATGTGGTCACCGAGTTCGGGGTCGACGCCGCCCGCGATGCCGCGCTGGACTCGACCACCCGGCTTGCCATCGGAGCCGGCTTCGACGCCCTGCGCGACGCTGGAATCCCGCTGATCATGCACTACAAGACCACGACACTGGGCACCCAATTGCCCGACCGTTGGGGGCTGCCGGATTCGATGCGTGACGACACCGGCGTCATCTTTGCCTCCGCCTTCCCCGGCTACGACAACTTCGCTCAGGACCTGGAGCGCTACTACACCGACCGAGGCCACCGTGATCAACTGCTGGCGCTGGAAGCAGTGCGCGCCCGGCTGAGCGGCGACGAACCGGCCGCGATGGAGGTTGACCGGCGCATCCACGAGCTGCGCCACGCCCTCCAGTCCGACCCGTACGTATTCGACCGGCGCTTCATCTTCCGGTGCCTGTCGATGGGTCACTCGCAGTTCGCCGAGATCATCGGCGCGCGCGGGCCGAATACACAGGTCAACGCCGCGTGCGCGAGCACTACCCAGGCGACCGCGCTCGCCGAGGACTGGATCCGGGCCGGCCGGTGTCGGCGGGTGATCGTGGTGTCCGCCGACGACGTCAGCTCCGACGCGCTGCTGCCGTGGGTGGGATCGGGATTCCTGGCGTCCGGGGCCGCCGCCACCGACGACGTCGTGGAGGAGGCCGCCACACCGTTCGACCGGCGCCGGCACGGGATGATCCTCGGCATGGGGGCGGCGGCTTTCGTGGTGGAATCCGCCGACGCGGCCCGGGAACGCGGGCTGCAGCCGATCTGCGAAGTCCTCAGCACCGTCATCGCGAACAGCGCTTTTCACGGCACCCGGCTCGACGTCGAGCACATCGGCGGCGTCATGGAGAGCCTGCTCGCCCAGGCCGAGGCTCGCGGCGTAGACCGACACGCCATCGCGCCCAGCACCGTGTTCGTGTCCCACGAGACGTACACGCCGGCCCGCGGAGGCAGCGCCGCGGCCGAGATCAATGCGCTGCGCCGGGTGTTCGGGCCAGACGCCGACGCTGTGGTCATCACCAACACCAAGGGCTTCACCGGACACGCGATGGGCGCCGGCGTGGAGGACGTCGTCGCCATCAAGTCGCTGGAGACCGGTCTGGTTCCTCCGGTGCCCAATTACAAAGAGCCGGATCCGGAGCTTGGGCCAGCTGAACCTGTCGGTTGGCGGAAGCTATCCGGTGCGGTACGCGCTGAGGCTGGGCGCTGGGTTCGGCTCGCAGATTGCGATGACGCTGATGCGCTGGACCCCGATGCCCGACGGCCGTCATCGGCTGCCGGACGAACTCGGGTATGAGTACCGGATCGTGGACCAGCCTGCCTGGCGGCGCTGGCTGACGACGGTGGCTGGGACTGCCGACGCCGAGCTGGAGGTCGTCCAGCACCGGCTGCGTCTCGTCGACACCGGTGCGCCGGTGCGGGCCGCTCCCGTCGGCGGGTCCGTGTCGCAGGTGCCCGTACGGCGCCGGCCGCCGTGGCGCCGGCACACCCGCGGCAGCACCGGCGGCGGCTGCCGCACCCGTCGCGGCCCCAGCGCCGGTTGTGGCCCCGTCGAACCGGCCCCGGCCGAGCGACGAGATCACCGACACCGTGGTCGGCACCGTCTCGCAGCTCACCGGATACCCGCCCGAGCTGCTCGAGTTGGACCTCGACCTGGAGGCCGACCTGGGGGTGGACACCGTCAAGCAGGCCGAGATCTTCGCCGCGATCCGCGAGCATTTCGGTGTCGCGCGTGACGACACCCTGAAGCTGCGCGACTTTCCCACCCTGACCCACGTCATCGGCTGGATCCGCGACAAAACCGGCGCTCCGACGCCGACCGCCGCACCCGCTGAAGCACCGGCGGCGGCCCGAACCGGTAGCGGCCGCCGCGCCGGTCGGCGGCCCCGGCCGGTGACGAGATCACCGACACCGTGGTCGGTATCGTCTCGCAGCTCACCGGATACCCGCCCGAGCTGCTCGAGTTGGACCTCGACCTGGAGGCCGACCTGGGGGTGGACACCGTCAAGCAGGCCGAGATCTTCGCCGCGATCCGCGAGCATTTCGGTGTCGCGCGTGACGACAGCCTGAAGCTGCGCGACTTTCCCACCCTGACCCACGTCATCGGCTGGATCCGCGACAAAACCGGCGCCCCGACGCCGACCGCCGCACCCGCTGAAGCACCGGCGGCGGCCCCCGAACCGGTAGCGGCCGCCGCGCCGGTGGCGGCCCCGGCCGGTGACGAGATCACCGACACCGTGGTCGGCGTCGTCTCGCAGCTCACCGGATACCCGCCCGAGCTGCTCGAGTTGGACCTTGACCTGGAGGCCGACCTGGGGGTGGACACCGTCAAGCAGGCCGAGATCTTCGCCGCGATCCGCGAGCATATCGGTGTCGCCCGCGACGACAGCCTGAAGCTGCGCGACTTTCCCACCCTCACCCACGTCATCGGCTGGATCCGCGACAAAACCGCGGCCGCCGGCCGTGCCATCGGCAACGCCGTCCAGCACCGAAACACGCGCGGCGATCACGAGCGAAGTCCCCCGCATTACCACTGTGACCGGTGACATTTCGGCCACCGACCGGATCACCCGGCAGGTGCCGGTACCGGCGCTGCGGCCAGAGCTCGTGGCCTGCGTGCCAACCGGGGTCGCCCTCGGCAGCGGCACGCGTGTCGCCGTCATGCGCGATCAAGGTGGCGTCGCAGACGCGCTGATCGGTCGGTTGACCCGGCTCGGTGTCGACGTGCTGGCGATGGAGCCCGACGACGACATCGACACCGTCCTGGGCGACGCGGTCGACGGCGTGTACTGGCTGGCGGCTCTGGACGACGAGGGCCCGCTGGAGGACTTGGACCTGGCCGGCTGGCGAGAAGCGCTCTGGCGCCGGGTACGCAATCTCTACACCGCCATGCGACGCCTGTACGAGCGCAGCCCGTTCCTGGTCGTCGCCACTCGGCTGGGCGGATACCACGGCTACGACGCGGCCGGAGCGACCTGCCCACTGGGTGGAGCGGTCACCGGGTTCGCCAAGGCGTACCGGCGCGAGCGGCCCAACGCCCTGGTCAAGGCCGTCGACTTCGCACTCGGCCGAAAGACCGCAGCACTGGCTGATGTGTTAATCGACGAGACCCTCCGTGATCCCGGTTGTGTGGAAGTCGGCTATGCCGACGGCCGCCGCTGGGGCGTCGGGCTGTTGGAGCGCCCATTCCCCGACACGCACGAGGCCAGCGAGGTTCTCGGCCCCGATCCGGTCTTCCTCGTCACCGGCGCCGCCGGCAGCATCGTTTCGGCGATCACTGCCGACCTGGCCGCGGCGTGGCGCGGCACCTTCCACCTGCTGGACCTCACGCCGGAACCCGACCCTGCCGACGCCGACCTGCGCCGGTACACCGAAGACCGGGAAGGGTTCAAAGTCGAACTGGCGGCTCGGATGCGTGAGCGGGGCGAGCGCCCGACACCGGTCCTGATCGAGCGGGAGCTGGCGCGCTTCGAGCGTCTGCAGGCCGCGCTGGCCGCGGTGCGGGCGGTGGAGCAGGCGGGTGGGTCGGCCTACTACCACAGCGTCGATCTCACCGACGCGGGCGCGGTCGAGCGGGTGATGGCCCAGGTGCGGGAGACCAGCGGGCACATCGACGTCCTGCTGCACGCCGCCGGGGTCGAGATCAGCCACGCGCTACCTGACAAGGAGCCCGCTGAGTTCGATCTTGTGCTCGGGGTCAAGGGTGACGGGCTGTTCAACGTGCTGCATGCCATCGGCGACCTCCCGCTGGGCGCCGTCGTGGCGTTCAGCTCGGTGGCCGGCCGGTTCGGCAACATGGGGCAGACCGACTACAGCGCCGCCAACGACCTGCAGTGCAAGATCTTGAGCAACCTGCGCCGCACCCGTCCGGGGGTGCGGGCGCTGGCGATCGACTGGACCGCCTGGGGCAGCATCGGCATGGCCACCCGCGGATCGATCCCGAAGATCATGGCAGCAGCCGGAGTCGAGATGCTGCCCGCGGAGGCGGGCGTGGCATGGATCCGGCGCGAACTGGGCGCAGGCCTGACCGACGGCGAAGTCGTCGTCGCCGGGGCGCTGGGCGCGCTCGCCGCCGAACCGCACGACACCGGCGGGATCGACCCGAGTTCACTGACGGCAGAGGGGCCGATGGTCGGTGAGGTCGTTCGCGCCAGTGTGCACGACGGGTTGGTGCTGCAGACCACGCTGGACCCGGCCACCCGGCCGTTCCTGGATCACCACCGCATCGACGGCACGCCGGTGCTGCCCGGCGTGATGGGCATGGAGACGTTCGCCGAAGCCGCCCGGCTGCTCGTGCCCGACCTGCACATAGCCGCTATCGAGAACGTGGACTTCCGGGCGCCGCTCAAGTTCTATCGGGACGAGCCACGCACGGTGACGGTCACGGCCCTGCTGCACCCCGACGGGGACGACTTGGTCGCTGAATGCCGCCTGTCGGCCGAGCGCACCCTGCCCGGCGCCGGCCAGCCGCAGCGCACCGTGCACTTCACCGGCTCGGTGCGGCTGACGGCCAACCCACCCGCGCTCGCCGACGGCGAAGCTGACTCCGGCGGCGAAGTTCCGGCGCTGACCCCGGAGCAGGTCTACCGGCTCTACTTCCACGGCCCGGCCTATCAGGTGGTCGGTTCTGCGTGGAAACGGGACGGCGGTGCGGCCGCCCGGTTTGCCGCCGACCTGCCGCCGCAAACGGACGAGCCGGTGCTGATCGGGCCGCGACTCGTCGAACTGTGCTTCCAGACCGTCGGGCTGTTCGAGGCCGGCACCGATGGCGTCCTGGCTCTGCCGCTGCATGTCGATGCGGTGCACCTGAACGGGGAGCCGACGGAACGGGCCGGGCTCGTGGCCACCGCGCGACCGGACGGGCACGGCGGCTTCATCTGCATGGTCCGCGACGACGAGGGCAGGCTGGTGCTGCGGGTCGACGGGTACCGCACTGTGCCGCTGCCGGAGCCGCCGCCCGCAAACATCGTCGCCCCGATCCGCTCCGTCATGTGCGGCTGAGGAGACGTACCGCTATGGACAGGCAGATTCGCCGGCTGGCGATTGTCAACCGGGGTGAGCCCGCAGTCCGCGCGCTGACCGCGGTGGCCGAACTCAACCAGGCCGGCGACCAACCGCCCATCCGGGCCATCGTGCTCTATACCGACGTGGACGCCGACGCGTGGTATGTGCGCGAGGCGGACGAGGCCGTGCCACTCGGGACCGCGACGTTCGTCGACCCGGCTGACGGCACCCGGCGGTCGCGCTACCTGGACCAGCCAGCGGTGATGGCGGCGCTGCGCCACAGTGAAGCCGATGCGGTGTGGGTCGGCTGGGGATTCTTGGCCGAACATGCCTCGTTTGCGCAGGCGTGCGAGGAGGCCGGCATCGTCTTCGTCGGCCCGGACAGCGCCACCATCCGACGGCTCGGCGACAAGGTGGCCGCCAAACGGCTCGCCGAGCACGCAGATGTCCCGGTGGTGCCCTGGAGCGGTGGACCGGTCGACGACGTGGCCGAGGCGACCGTGCTCGCGGCCCGGCTCGGCTATCCCGTGCTGGTGAAGGCGGCCGCCGGCGGCGGCGGCCGTGGGATCCGGACGGTTTACAGCGACGCCGAACTCGCCGCGGCACTGGCCTCGGCGCGCGCCGAGGCGCAGCTGGCCTTCGGCGACCCCACGGTATTCCTGGAGAAGCTCGTGCCAGCCGCCCGCCACGTCGAAGTCCAGGTGATCGCAGACCACTACGGCACCGCGTGGGCGGTAGGCGTCCGCGACTGCACCTTGCAGCGCCGCCACCAGAAGGTGCTGGAGGAATCGGCGTCAACGGTGCTTGATGCCGACGGGGAGCAGGCGATCCGCGACGCGGCGCTACGCCTGGCCGCCGCGGCGGGCTACCGCAACGCGGGCACCGTGGAGTTCCTGGTCGACCCGGACACCGGGAGCTTCCTGTTCATGGAGGTCAACACCCGGCTGCAGGTCGAGCACCCGGTGACCGAGGCGACCACCGGGCTGGACCTGGTGAAGCTGCAGCTCCATGTGGCTCGTGGCGGGCGGCTGATCGGCGCACCGCCGCAAGTGTCAGGGCATGCGATCGAGGCGCGGGTATGCGCCGAGGATCCCGAGAACGCCTTCACCCCCGCGCCAGGCCGGTTGGCTCGCCTGCGCCTGCCGGCCGGCACCGGAATACGCGTCGACGCAGGCGTACGCGAAGGGGACCGGATCCCCCCCGACTTCGACTCGATGATCGCCAAAATTGTCGCCTGGGGAAGCGACCGCCCCGAGGCCCTCGCCCGACTCCGTCGTGCATTGCTCGACACCACCATCGTGGTCGAAGGTGGCACTACCAACCGCTCCTTCCTGCTGACCCTGCTCAATCGGCCGGAGGTGCGCGGCGGGCACTTCGACAACCATTGGCTGGACCGGCTGACCGGGGAGGCGGCGCACCTGCCCGCCCCGGATCCAGTTGCCCTGCTGGTCGCCGCCGTGGAGTCGTACGACCTTGACGAGGCCGCCGAGCGGGCCGCGTTCCATGCCCGCGCCGCCCGCGGCGGTGCCGAAATGGCCGCCGAGGTGGGTCACCGATGCCGCCTCCGTTACCGGGGACAGCGGTACAACCTGGACGTCTACCGCACCGGTGTTCGTACCTACCGCGTTACCGGCGCCGGCACCGCGGACGTCACGGTCTCCCACCGCGACGGATACGAGCGGCGGGTGGTCGTCGGTAGCCGGGTGCACCGTGTGGTGTCGGTGGTGGAAGGTGCCACCCTGCGCGTCGACGTCGACGGCGCCGCGCACGCCGTGTTCCGCGACGACGGTGGCCTTGTGCGCAGCCCTGGGCCGGCATTCGTGGTGTCGGTTCTCGTGGCACCCGGTGATCAGGTCGCCGAGGGCGACCGGTTGGCCGTGCTGGAGAGCATGAAGATGGAAACCACTCTCACGGCACCGTTCGCCGGCACCGTCGCTTCCGTCGAAGCCGCCGCGAACGTGCAAGTGGAAGCGGGAGCGCCGGTGGTTCGCATCGCGACGTCCGACACCGGTCAGAGCTACGGCGCGGCCGCGGTCGACTTCACCGGACTCCGCGCCGCGGAGCCGTCCGGAACGCCACCGTGTGAGCGCGTGTACGGCGCGCTGCGCTCCTACCTGCTCGGCTATGACTTGGATCCGGACTCGGTTAAGGCAATGCTGACCCGGCAGCGCCGACTGGGCGAGATCGCGGCGCCCGCCGACACCGACCTGCTGCGCTGCGAGGACAGCTTGCTGGATCTGTTCGCCGACGTCGGTTCGCTGTACCGACCACGCGGCGAGCTCGAGCCGGAGGAGGCGCTCGTCGGCGGCAGCACCCAGGAGTACCTACTGTCCTTCGTGCAGTGGCTGGACGCGGATCGGGCCGGCCTGCCCGACTCGTATCGGCGTCGGCTGGAGCAGGCGCTGTTGCGGTACGGAGTGCGTGGGCTGGAACGCACGCCGGAACTCGAAGAAGCCGTCGTCTGGATGTTCCGCTCATTCCGCCGGGTCGGCGAGCTGGTAGGAGCGGTGACCGCGATTCTTGAGCGCAGGCTCCGCCACCACGCCGAGCTGGCGCAGGTGGCCGACCCCGAGATGCAAGAGATGCGGGCCCGGCTTGACCGGCTGGCGGCCATCCAGGGGCGCCAGCGCAGCGTCGCAGACCTCGCTCGCGATGTGCGGTTCCACTACTTCGACGAGCCGCTGCTCGCAGTGACCGTCGCCGACGAGTACGCCGGTGTGCAGCACGATCTGGATGCGCTGCGCGACGATCCCGACGGCGCTGACCGATCCGGCCGGATCGACCGCCTGGTGGCCTGCCCGCAGCCGCTGCGCGCCGAGTTGCTACGGCGATGGCGTGGCAGCCGCGACCCCGGCCTGCGTCGAGTGGTGGTGGAGGTGTACATCCGCCGGTTCTACCGGATCAGGCAGCTTCGCGATTTGAAAGTCGGTGAGCATGACGGGTGGCTGCTGGGTAGCGCCGACTACGACTTCGAGGACAAGCACATCCACCTGGTCACCGCATACGCGCCCCTGGTGGAGCTGCCCGAGCTGTCTCGGGCGATCGCCGGGCATTTGCGCACGGCTGATCCCGAGCGGCAGGTCGTGGTGGATTTGGAGCTGTGGCGGCACGGCGAGACGGCTGATATCGACACCGTCATCGCCGAGGCCGAAAAACTCCTGGCCGGATGCCACTTCGGGCGCCTGTTGCGGCGCCTGGATTTGACCGTTACGACCCTCGAAGGGGCCGCAGCGGAGCGCTTTCGCACCCATCACGTGACCTACCGGCAGCGGGACGGTCAATTCGTCGAGGACCCGCTTTATCGCAATCTGCATCCGATGCTGGCGAAGCGTCTGGATTTGTGGCGTCTGGCGAACTTCGAACTGCGGCGGCTGCGCTCGGCCGAAGACGTGTACGTGTTCCACGCAGTGGCCCACGACAACCCCGCCGATCACCGGCTGTTCGCGCTCGCCGAAGTGCGCGACCTGACCCCGGCCCGGGCCGCCGGCGGCGCGGTGCGATACCCGCGGCTGGAGCTGATGGGTTTGCTGGCACTGTCGGCGATGCAGGAAGCGCTGACCACATTCGACGGGCGCAACCGGCCAGCCGCCAACCGGATAGTGCTTTACGTGCGGCCGCCGTGGGATGTGCCGCGTGACGCGTGGGACGAACTGGCCCGGTCGTTGGCACCGCTGGCGGTCGGCGCCGGACTGGAGAAGGTAGTGCTGCGCGTGCGCTTTCCCGACGGTCGCGACGCGGTGCTCGACGTGGAGGGGTTAGACGCGGGCGTGACGGTACGCGAACGCCCACCGGGCCAGCAGCCGATCCGGCCATTGACGGCGTACCGACAGAAACTGTTGCGCGCCAACCGCTTCGGCGCCCCCTACCCGTACGAGATCGTGCGGATGCTTACCCCTCCGGCCGGGGCCGTATCACGGTTTCCCGCCGGGCAGTTCATCGAGCACGACCTGGACGAGCACGGGAGCCTGGTGCCGGTGTCGCGACCGTACGGGATGAACAGCGCCAACATTGTGGTCGGCCTGCTGCGCAACGACACCGAAAAGGTGCCGGAAGGCATGACCCGGGTGGCGCTATTCGGCGATCCGACCCGCGGACTGGGCAACCTGGCCGAGCCGGAGTGCCGACGCATCATCGCAGCGCTGGACCTGGCCGAGCGGATGCGGGTACCGGTCGAGTGGTTCGCGCTGTCGTCTGGGGCAAGGATCGCAATGGACAGCGGTACCGAGAACATGGACTGGATTGCTGCGGTGCTGCGCCGCCTCATCGAGTTCACCCAAGCCGGCGGGGAGGTGAACATCGTTGTCACCGGGGTGAACGTGGGCGCCCAGCCATACTGGAACGCCGAGTCGACGATGCTGATGCACACCCGCGGCATCCTGGTGATGACTCCGGCCAGTGCGATGGTGCTGACCGGCAAACAGGCACTGGACTTCTCCGGCGGGGTGTCTGCCGAAGACAACTTCGGTATCGGCGGTTTCGACCGGATCATGGGGCCCAACGGCCAGGGACAGTATTGGGCGCCCACGCTGGCCGACGCCTGCGACATTCTGCTGCGCCATTACGAGTACACCTACGTCCTGCCCGGTGAGAGGTGGCCGCGTCGGCGCACCACGACCGACCCGGTAGACCGTGACGTGCGATCTGCGCCGCACGCGGGTTATGACATGACAACGGTTGGTGAGATCTTCTCCGCCGATCACAACCCGGAGCGCAAGAAGCCGTTCGACATGCGCTCGGTGATGCGGGCCGTGGCCGACGCCGACTCGGCACCGCTGGAGCGCTGGGGCCAATGGCGCGCCGCGGAGACCGCGATCGTGTGGGATGCCCACATCGGCGGCATCCCGGTGTGCCTGATCGGAATCGAATCACACACCGTGCCCCGCCGCGGATTCGTGCCAGCCGGCGGCCCCTCCTCATGGTCGTCCGGGACTCTGTTTCCCCAGTCGTCCCGCAAACTCGCACGCGCCATCAACGCGGCCAGCGACAACCGCCCAGTCGTCGTGCTGGCGAACCTGTCCGGTTTCGACGGCTCGCCGGAGTCCATGCGCCGCTGGCAACTGGAGTATGGGGCCGAGATCGGCCGCGCCGTAACAAATTTCCGCGGCCCGATCGTGTTCGTGGTGGTTTCCCGCTACCACGGCGGTGCCTTTGTGGTGTTCTCCACGAGGCTCAACGAGCAGCTGGAGATCGCCGCCGTCGAGGGCTCGTTCGCCTCAGTGATCGGCGGTGCGCCGGCCGCTGCCACCGTCTTCGTCCGGGACGTGGAGGCGCGCACCGATTCCGATCCCCGGGTACGCGAGGCCGCCGATCAGGCCCGCGACGCGACAGGTTCCGACGCCGGCACTGCACGGGCCCACCTCGCCGAGATCAGGGCAGCGGTCCATGCCGAAAAGCTCAGCGAAGTCGCCGATGAGTTCGACGGGGTGAACACTGTTGAGCGGGCGCTCGCGGTCGGCTCGGTAGACCACATCATCACCGCCCAAGGGTTGCGGCCCTACATCGTCGATGCCCTCGACAGGGGCATGTCAACGGTATAGCGGCCGGTCGAGCCAAGAATGCCGCGGTTGGGCCGCCGCCAGCACGCCCGGATCGCGGAGGGCGACCGGCGGTTCAGCTGCCACCTCCGCGGCCACGGTGAGCAGGAAACGGCCATCTCGCCGCCACCAGCCGGGAAAGACCGTCCCCTCAGACGCACGCACCGTCAACTCGCCCCAGCCGTCACCGCGCGGAGCTGTCAGCGTCACCTCCAGGGTGCGGGTGTCCCGGCGCAGTCCGGTGCGCAACACCTTCAGTGCGCTTTCTTTCGCAGACCAGATCAGGTTCGCCGCCACGTCGCGCTCTTCACCGGAGGGGCGCGAGGCAACAAACCGTTGCTCAGTCGCGGTGAGGAAGTCGAGCACAAAGCCGGGCGTGCGCGGCTCCACTAGCTCCAGGTCACAGCCAACGGGATGACTCGACTCCGGGCCCTCGCCCGCCGCCAGCCGTGCCGACGGCCACGTCACACAGACCGCCCAACCGGCACGGTCGGTGATCGACACGTCCACCCCGAGCGGAGTTCCCTCGACGCACACGTACGGGGCACCACTAGGAGCATTGCGGATCTCGATGCCGGCGAGCGCCGTCGGGTCGGTGGGTCGGCCGGTCACCGCAGCGACGGCATGCTTGGCGACCAGCCGGCGCAGCAGATACTCGGTGCGCCGCTTGGTGAACCGCAGCCCGGCCAGGCTGGCTGCCTCCGCGGGCGCCAGCCATTGTTCATCGGCGGGCAGCGCGTCCTCGCCCAAGGCGAGCCATCGACACCCGCTCCGATCCGCTAGCCTGCGCCACCCCACCGTCATCCGCCGCGGGCAAGTGCGGTCGCCTGCTCGGTGGCTTCGCGGATCGGGCCGCGCCACAAGTCGCCGTGGCCGGGCGCCAGCATCTCGGTTTCCAGCAAGGCCAGCGCAGCCAGGCTGCGGACGCAATCGTCTTGGCTGTAGCTGAACACCGCCGGCAGCAGCTGCGGCCCAGCGCGGGACAGTAACGGATGCCCGGTGATCAGCGCGTCGCCGCTAGCCAGCACCCCGTCGACAAGATACGAGCAATGCCCGCTGGTGTGCCCCGGAGTGGGAATGGCCATCGGGTGGCCCGGCAGCTCCCGGCGATCTCGGCGGTCAACGGCTGGATGGTCGGGATGCCGTCGCGGACCAGGCCGCCGTTGCGAGCCACATGCGCCGCCCACAGCGCCCATCTGGGTCGCCACAGGCGCAGCGCGACGTCGACGACCGAAACCTGTTGCAGGTATTCCCGTTTGGCGTGACCCACCTCATCGGCGTGGCAGTACACCGGAGTTCCATGCTCTCTGGCGAACCAGATCGCCGAGCCCAAGTGGTCGACATGCGCGTGCGTCAGCAGGATGGCTCGGACGTCGTCGGCCGCATATCCCAACTTCCGCAGCGAGGCCAGCACGTCGTCCCGGTCGCCGGGATAGCCGGCGTCGATCAACATGACGCCGGTGTCGTCGGTGACCAGAGCCCAGTTGACCGCCTCGCCGTGAGCCAGGTGCACGCTGTCGGTAACCTTTTTCAGATGCGTCGCCGGTGCCATGACCGACGAAGTGCTAGAAGCCGGGCGCAGCGGGTCGCGACCCTCGTGTAGGAGTAGAAAGGACAGGTGGCTGAATTGAAACTTGGATACAAAGCGTCGGCCGAACAATTCGGGCCGCGGGAACTCGTCGAACTGGCGGTCGCCGCCGAGGCCCACGGCATGGACACCGCTACCGTCAGCGATCATTTCCAGCCGTGGCGGCACGAGGGCGGGCATGCGCCGTTTTCGCTGTCCTGGATGACCGCGGTCGGGGAGCGCACCGAACGGCTGGTGCTGGGCACCTCGGTGCTCACCCCGACGTTCCGGTACAACCCCGCGGTGATCGCGCAGGCGTTCGCCACCATGGGCTGTCTGTATCCGGGCCGCATCTTTCTCGGAGTGGGTACCGGTGAGGCGCTCAACGAGATCGCCACCGGCTACGAGGGCGCCTGGCCGGAGTTCAAGGAGCGGTTCGCCCGGCTACGCGAATCGGTGCGGCTGATGCGGGAGCTGTGGCGCGGCGACCGCGTCGACTTCGACGGCGAGTATTACCGGCTCAAGGGGGCCTCGATCTACGACGTTCCCGAGGGTGGCGTGCCCGTCTACATCGCGGCCGGCGGCCCGGCGGTGGCCAAGTACGCCGGCCGCGCCGGTGACGGCTTCATCTGCACGTCGGGCAAGGGCGAAGAGCTCTACCCGGACAAGCTGATCCCAGCGGTTAAGGAGGGTGCCGCGGCCGCCGACCGCAACGTCGACGACATCGACAAGATGATCGAAATCAAGATCTCCTACGACCCCGACCCCGAGCTGGCCCTGGAGAACACCCGGTTCTGGGCGCCGCTGTCGCTGTCCGCCGAGCAGAAGCACAGCATCGACGACCCGATCGAGATGGAGAAGGCCGCCGACGCGCTGCCGATCGAACAGGTCGCCAAGCGCTGGATCGTGGCGTCGGACCCCGACGAGGCCGTCGAAAAGGTTGCCCAGTACGTGAGGTGGGGCCTCAACCACCTGGTATTCCATGCGCCCGGGCACGACCAGCGCCGGTTCCTGGAGCTGTTCGAGAAGGACCTCGCGCCCAGGCTGCGGCGGCTGGGCTGAAAAGCCGGTGTCTTCCAGTCCGGAGGTCGCCGGATCCCCACCGGGATCTACATCGCTGCGCCCGAACCGGCGACCGGCAAGTCGACGATCGCGCTCGGGATATTGCACCGATTGGCTGCGACGGTCGCCAAAGTCGGTGTGTTCCGGCCAATTACCCGGCTCGGTGAGGAGCGCGACTACATCCTGGAGCTGCTGCTGGAGCACACCACCGCCGGCCTGCCCTATGAGCAATGCGTTGGCGTGACCTACCAGCAGCTGCATGCCGACACCGACGCCGCGATCGCCGACATCGTTGACCGCCTATCACGCGATGGCGGGGGCGTGCGACGCGGTGGTGATCGTCGGCAGCGACTACACCGACGTCGCCACCCCCACCGAGCTCTCGGTCAATGCCCGAATCGCGGTCAACCTCGGCGTGCCCGTGCTGTTGGCGGTAAGTGCCGAAGGCCGCACCGCCGAGGAAGTCGTCAGTGTCGTTGGGGCCTGTCTGGCCGAGCTGTCCGCCCAGCATGCGCACACCGCGGCGGTGGTGGCCAATCGTTGCGAACCCGCTGAGCTGGAGGCCGTCGCGGAGGCACTGCGCGCGTTCGGCCCCGCGGCTACGTGCTGCCCGAAGAGCCGCTGCTGGCCGCGCCGACGGTGGCCGAATTGGAGAAGGCCGTGAACGGAACACCGATCAGCGGTGAGGCGCCGCTGCGGAAGTCGCGAGGTGATGGATGTGCTGGTCGCCGGGATGACCGCCGACCACGTGCTGGAGCGGCTGACCGACGGTATGGCGGTGATAACCCCAGGTGACCGCTCGGACGTGGTGCTTGCGGTCGCCACCGCCCATGCGGCCGCGGGCTTTCCAGTCATTGTCCTGCATCATTCTCAACGGTGGGTTCGAGCTGCATCCGTCCATCGCGGCCTTGGTCGCCGGGCTGCGGCTGCGGCTACCGATCATCACGACCCAGCTGGGAACCTACGAAACCGCCAGCGCGGCGGCGTCGGCGCGCGGCCGGATCACGGCGACGTCTCAGCGCAAGATCGACACCGCGTTAGAACTGATGAACGTTACGTCGATATAGCAGACTTGTTGGCGCAGCTGGCTATTCCCATCCCGACCGTGGTCACACCGCAGATGTTCACCCACCAGCTGCAGGAGCGGGCTCGTTCGGATCGCAAACACATCGTCCTGCCCGAAGGTGACGACGACCGCATCCTCAAGTCGGCCGGCCGCCTGCTGCAGCGCGGGGTCGCCGACCTGACCATCCTGGGAGACGAGGCTCAAGTCCGCTTGCGTGCAGCAGAACTCGGTGTCGAGCCTGGACGACGCGACGGTGATCGACCCCCGCACCAGCGAATTGCACGACCAGTTCGCCGGACCAATACGCCGAGTTGCGCAAGGCCAAGGGAGTCACCGTCGAGCAAGCACGCGAAATCATGAACGACGCAACGTATTTCGGCACCATGCTGGTGTACAACGGCATGGTCGACGGCATGGTGTCCGGTGCTGCCCACACCACGGCGCACACGGTTCGTCCGGCGTTGGAGATCATCCGGACCGTGCCCGGACGTCTCCACGGTGTCCAGCATCTTCCTGATGTGTCTGCCGGACCGGGTGCTGGCCTACGGCGACTGCGCGATCGTCCCGAACCCGACGCCGGAACAGCTCGCCGATATCGCGATCTGCTCGGCGCGCACCGCCGCGCAGTTCGGCATCGAGCCGCGGGTGGCCATGCTGTCGTACTCCACCGGTGACTCGGGCACCGGTGCCGACGTCGAGAAGGTCAGGGCAGGCAACGGAATTGGTGCGCTCCCGGGATCCGCAGCTGCTGGTCGAGGGTCCGATCCAGTACGACGCCGCGGTCGACCCGTCGGTCGCGGCCACCAAGATGGGTGATTCGCCGGTGGCCGGCCGCGCGACGGTGCTGATCTTCCCCGACCTCAACACCGGCAACAACACCTACAAGGCGGTGCAGCGTTCCGCGGGCGCGATCGCGATCGGCCCGGTGCTGCAAGGTTTGCGCAAGCCGGTCAACGACCTGTCCCGGGGTGCGCTGGTCGAAGACATCGTCAACACCGTTGCCATCACGGCGATCCAGGCGCAGGGCATCCATGACGTGATCGTCTGGTCCTGGTGATCAACTCCGGCTCGTCGTCGCTGAAATTTCAGCTGGTCGAGCCGGATTCCGGTGTGTCACGCGGCGGCGGGCACGGTCGAGCAGATCGGCGAACCGTCGTCGTCGGTCGCCGACCACGACGCGGCGCTGCGTCGCGCGTTCGAGCATGCTCGACCGAGGACGGCATCGACTTGAAGACCTGCGGGCTGGTGGCGGTCGGGCATCGGGTGGTCCACGGCGGCAGAAGAGTTCTACCGGCCGACGCTGCTGGATGACGCGGTGATCAGCAAACTCAAGGAGCTGTCGCCGCTGGCCCCGCTGCACAATCCGCCCGCCGTGCAGGGCATCGAGGTGGCGCGCAAATTGCTGCCCGACGTACCGCACATCGCGGTGTTCGACACGGCCTTCTTCCATCACCTGCCCGCGGCGGCCGCGACCTACGCCATCGACCGCGAGCTGGCGCAGAAACATGGCAGATCCGCCGGTACGGATTTCACGGCACCTCACACCAATACGTCAGCGAGCAGGCGGCGGCCTTCCTGGGCAGGCCGTTGGACGGCCTGAATCAGATTGTGCTGCACCTGGGTAATGGCGCGTCGGCGTCGGCGATCGCCGGCGGACGTCCGGTCGAGACATCAATGGGTTTGACGCCGTTGGAGGGCCTGGTGATGGGGACCCGCAGCGGTGACATCGACGCGGGCGTCTTCAGCTACCTGTGGCGGACCGCGAAGATGGGTGTCGACGAGATCGAGTCGATGCTCAACAAGCGGTCCGGGGTGCTGGGCCTGGCCGGCGAGCGTGATTTTCGCCGGCTGCGGGCGATGATCGAATCCGGCGACGCTGCAGCCAATTGGCGTACGACGTGTTCATCCACCGGCTGCGCAAGTACATCGGCGCCTACCTGGCCGTGCTGGGGCATACCGACGTGGTGAGCTTCACCGCCGGAATCGGCGAGCACGACTCGGCCGTGCGCCGCGACGCGTTGGCGGGGTTGGGGGAGCTGGGCATCGTGCTGGACGAGGACCGCAAGCCGACGCGGCGGCGGCGCGCGCCGGATATCCAGCGATGAGTCGCCCGTCGCCGTGCTGGTGGTGCCGACCAACGAGGAACTGGCCATCGCCCGCGATTGCGTCAGCCTGCTTATAGGAAACCCAGGCCGGTGCGGCCGGTTCCGACCGACGGTGTCGGGTCGGTGCGCAGCGTGCGCACCAGCAGCTCGTGGTAGATGTCACGAAAGTCGGTGGTGTACTTCAGGTCTCCGTGGTCGAGGTCGGTGAGGCTCGGCTCCTCGCCGTAGAAGCCGCCCTTGACGGGCACGCCCGCGACGAAGACCGGTCCGGCGGTGCCGTGGTCGGTGCCTTGTGACGCATTGGCGGCCACCCGGCGACCGAACTCCGAGTGGGCCAGCAGCACCACGTTGCGGCCGCAGCGGATCGCCGGCCATCTGCTGCAGGAAGGGAGTGACGGCTTCGTCGAAGGTCTGCAGCAGGCGTTGCTGGGTGCCACGCTCGTCGGCGTGGGTGTCGAAGCCCCCGAGGTGCACCATGTACACCCGGGTCGGCACCCGGGCCATGATCGCGGCGGCCACCATGCCCAGCCGGCTGGCCAGGGCGTTGTTCTCGCTGCGCGGCGCGGTGATCGACGCGAAGGTTGCGTCGGTGGTTCGCGCGGCCCGGTAGGACCTTGCGCACCGCGGCCATGGCCGGCGTGTCGGCCGGGTCGTCGACGCCCAGGGCGTGGCTGGTCGGCCCGAACGTGTCTGACCGGCCGGCCGGGATCATGGTGGTGGAAAGTGCTGCAGCCGTGTGCTTTTCGCCCACCGCGAGGAGTGGCAGCACGCTGCCGACGCTGACCGCGCGCAGCGGGTCGTCGCCGGTGGCGTCCAGCCAGCGCCCGATCCAGCCGGTCGGAACCGGTGCGTCCGGCGACGCGGTCTGCCAGATATCCATGGACCGGAAGTGGCTGTGATCGGGCTTGGGATAACTGACACCGCGCACGATCGCGAGTTGCCGATTGCTCCACAGCTGCGCCAGCCCCCGCATCGCGGGGTTGAGGCCGAGTTGGTCGTCGAGGTGCAAGACGTCTTCGGGGCGTAGGCCAGTTCCGGGCGGGCATCGTGATAGGCGGTGTCGGCGTAAGGAATCACGGTGTTGATGCCGTCGTTGCCGCCGTAGAGCGTGACGATCACCAGCACGCCGACGTTGTCGGCCAGCGGTCGCTCGTGCGCCGCGTGCAGCAGGTCGTCCCAACCGACCGCCATGGTGCCCGACAACAGACCGACCGCGCCCACGCCGGCGCCCGCGATCAGGAATCTGCGGCCGGATTCATGACGTCAGGTATTCCGGCGTGTTGACGGCGGCGGCGACCAGCTGCGCCGGCTTGCGAATCAACGGGCGCAGCGCGTCGGCCGTGCGGTCGGTCCAGGCACCCACACCGATCAGATAGCCGACCGCGTCGACGCGGTCGCCGGCGCCGGCGTCCTCGATCGCCGACAGGTCGGCGGTGCGGGCCAGCTGCACCGCGGCGCGCCACCGGGTGCGTGCCGACGCGGTGGACAGCCAGACCTGGCCGCGCGGCCAGCCGTTGACGTCGGTGGGGAAGAACGGCCGCTGGCCCAGCGCCTTGAGGGTCGGCGTCGATCAGCTTGCCGTGTTGCTCGGGAACCCTGAGCGCCCGGATCACCCCGACCAGCCACTCGACCGGGGTGTTGACGACAGTCGCGCGGCCGCCGGTGAACTCGTCGTCGGTGAGGATGGCGCGGGTCAGGGCCTTGAGGTCACGCTCGGGGCCGTAGGCGGCGACGATGCGGTCGAGCGCCGGTGGGGAGGGCGGTTCGTCGGAAACCAGTTGCTGCCACAGTCGTCCGGCGACGTGGCTTGCCGAACCGGGCCGGGCCAGTACCGCATCACAGAACCCGGCGGCGTCGAAGTCGCCCGTGGCACCGAACAGCGTCTTGGGCGTGGGGTCGCGGCGGCGGGCCACCAACACCGCCCGGCCGTCGCTGATCGTCCATCCGGTCAGCGCGCGGGCGCCCGCGCGCACGTCGTCCTCGGTGTAGCCGTTGTTGTGGCCCAGGGTGAACAGTTCCATGAATTCGCGAGCCAGGTTCTCGTTGGGGGCCTTGGCGGTGTTGAGTTGTCCGTCCAGCCAGCGCAGCATCGCGGCGTCGGTGAGCATCGTGTACGCCAGGGTTCGGAAGTCGCCCAGCGCCAGGGTGCGCAGCTTCTGGTTTTGCGCCGCCATGTACGCGGCGATCCGCACCTTCTGGGCCGACGTGGCAAAGTGGTTGTGCCACAACAGGGTCAGCTTCTCGTGCAGTGGCAGCTCGGCGGCGATCATGCGGCGCAGCCACCACCGCGCCAGCTCGTCGTTCTGCTCGGAGAGTTGGCGGCGGTACTGCGTCCGGGCGGCCGTCGTTGCGCCTTTGCCGGGCGGCTGCGGGGGGGCAGCGACGGCATGGGCGTGGCGAGCGCGCCGCGGTCGGCGTCCGGGTCGGCGGCCAGGGCGGCGTCGACGTAGCTGGGCCAGTGCTGGCCCACCACCGCGTCGACCTCGGCGCCGGTGACCCCGAACCCGCTCCTGCGCAGGACGCGGGCCGTCATGATCCACCGCGGGGACTGCCCGGCCATAGTGTCCCACTGTCGCGCGCAAACCTATGTTTTCGCTGAGTGCCGGTTCAGTGGTTTGCCTGTGCACGTGTGGCGGTATCTAAGTCCTTTCTCCTCCCAGCCCGCACACCCGACGCCCGGAGCGCACATTGAAGGCCCACCCTGTGGACAGCCGAAAGCGGAGCTCGTCCCCGCCGTGTGACTCTGCCCGGCATGAGCGATCCGCCAGAACCATGTGTCGGTAGCGAGGCCCTGGCCGCCGGAGGGCTGACCAGGCACCAACTGCGGACCAATTACCGCGCGGTGTTTCCGAATGTGTACCTGCCGAAAGCCCTGCAGCCTTCGTTGCAGCAGCGCACCGTCGCGGCATGGCTGTGGTCGCGGCGTAGAGGGACGGTCGCGGGTGCGGCCGCGGCAGCGTTGCACGGCGCGAAGTGGATTCCCGACGACGTCCCGATCGAGCTGATCCACCGCAATCCGAGGGCGCCGCGCGGTGTGCTGACTCGACGGGAAGTACTGCTCGACGGCGAAGTCCAGATCATCGACGGGCGCGCGGTCACCACACCGGAGCGAACCGCTTTCGACATCGGCCGGCGCGGAGCTGTCCGGTCGGCGGTGGTGCGGCTCGACGCGTTGTCGCGCGCAACGGGTTTCAAGGTCGACGAAGTGATGGCCATCGCGGAGCGGCATGCCGGCTCAACAGGGTTGCGGCGTTGGAGACTGCGCTCGAACTGGTGGATGCTGGGGCGCAGTCGCCGCGGGAAAGCTATCTGCGGCTACTGCTCATCGATGCGGGTTTTCCGCGGCCGCAGACGCAGATACCGGTGCTGGGTGTGGACGGCCTTCCGCTCGCGTACCTCGATCTGGGGTGGCCGGAGTTGATGGTCGCGGTCGAATACGACGGCGATCACCATCGGACCGACCGACGTCAATATGTCAAAGACATCAAGCGTCTGGAAATGCTCGAGCGGATGGGCTGGATCATCGTCCGGGTAGTCGCCGAAGACCATTCGTCGACGTTGTGCGACGGGCTCGGGCTGCGATCGAGGCCGGAGCTGCAACGCTCGCGAATTTGACTGTGCGGCTGCGGCTTTGACTGTGCGCCTACGGTGCGAATTGTCGAACTGTTCGGCCGTGGACGCACACCCAATCGCGAAAAGCAGGCGGCCGGCGCCCGCCCCGACCTAAACGCCCGAATGGGCATTGGCGTGTTTCATCACCAGATGAACGCTCATTCGTGGTCGGGGTGCGGGCCGCTCGGCTATGTCTGCTGTGATGTCATCACCTGCCTTTCACTGCCGGACTGTTCTCGTGTGTGCGGGGAAGTCGGAGGGCTGCGCTGGACGGCGCGCACCGGGTGTCTGGCCCATGCCACGGTCCGAGCAGGACGTACGACCGCACTGGTGGCGCGGACGGCCGGCGGGCAGTCGCCAGGGCCGCGCACAGGATGGCGTCCACCTCGGCGATCAGCTCGGCCACCTCAGCGTCCAGGGCGTCCAGGTCCAGCTCAGCCGGAATCAACAGGCTGGTCATCTCGCGGCCTGTCAGGCGTTGATGACCTGATGTCCGTTGCTTCGCCCGACGGCGATCTTGCGGGGTTTCGCCTTCTCGGCCACCGGGATTCGCAGCGTCAGCACTCCCGCGTCGTAGGACGCCTCGATTTTTTCGGTGTCGAGGTTGTCGCCCAATACCAACTGACGGCTGAATACTCCGCGGGGGCGCTCACTGGCGAGCATCTCCCGGCCGGGATCGATTTCAGGGCGCTCCGCGCGCACCGTCACTACGTTGCGCTCGATGTCCAGGTCCAACGAATCCGCATCGATGCCAGGCAGATCGAACTCCACGACAAATGACGTGCCGTCGCGCCAGGCGTCCATCGGCATCACCGACGGACGGGACGCGGTCCCCGACATGGGCCGGGTGAAGCGTTCGAAGTCACGGAACGGATCGGTTCGCATCAGCATCGTCGCCACCTCCAACTCTCAATGTGGTGTTACAGCCGAAGTAAATGTATGCCAAGAGGCATACATTTGATTTACCATGGAGAGCGCTTGAGCGCAAGATCATCGACCAGGAAATTTCTCAATCCCGTTGCGCCCATGGGGCGTCGGTGATCAGAACGTACTGGTGGGTCGCACCTGGTTGGCCATGTCCACCAGGGTGTAGCGGTGTCGCTGGGTCGGGGCCACCCGGGCCAGGCTGCGCAGCGACGCCTCGACGCCCAGCCGCAGCCCGTGGTCGGTGAACGGGAACCCCAGGATGTGGTTGGTGCTGGCTCGATGATCAGCCCGGTTGTCCTGCAACCAGTCCATCGCACCGCCGAGCACCAGCGCGCGGATCTGCAACACCCGGGGTTCGGTGGGCGGCAGCGCCTCTACCCGGCGCGCGGCGTCGCGGATCTGCTCCTCGGTGATTTCGCTTTGCGAGCGTCCGGACAACAGGGTCACCGCACTGGTCAGTCGAGCGGTGGTGAAATGCCTTGAGGTGGGCGGTACTTCGTCAAGCGTCTGCACGGCCCCGCTGCGATCGCCCAAAGCCGAACGGGCTCTGGCCAATCCGAACGCTGCCGAGATCACGCCGTCGTTGGTGGCCCACACCGTGCGGTAGTACTGGTGCTCGTCCGGCTCACCGGCCAGTTCGTACGTGGCAGCCAGCGCCAATTTAGGGGCCAACTCGCCCGGGAACGTGTCCAGCACCTCGGTGAAATGCTTGATCGCCGAGTCGTAATCGCCGGTGAGCAACCCGGCCACCGCGCGGTACCAGACCAGCCGCCACTGCCAGCCGACCCGCTCGGCGAGGTCCTCGAGCTTGCGGGTGGCCTTGCTGACGTCGCCCAGATCCAGCAGGGCCCGGACCTCCATCAGCGGCAACTCCACCGACTCGCTGAGGTCCAGTCCCTCGGCGTCCAGTGAGCCGTGGCGCGCCGCCCGCAACGAGTCCAGCGTCTGCACCGGTTGCGAGAGCACCGTCGCCTGCAGCACCGGGGCGGCGGCGTCGGTCGGATCGACCAACGGCACCGACAGCGCGGTGACGATCTCCTTGGCGGTGAGCTTCTCCGAATGCACCTGGCCGTCCAGATAAACGTCGGTGTGCGCGACCAACAGGTCCACCCCGAACGTCGAGCGGCTGGGACTGAAGATCGCCGACAGCCCGGGCCGCGGTACCCGGGTGTCCTGTGCCACCACCTCCCGCAGCACGCCCATCAGTTGCCCGGACATCTCCTCGGCGCTGGTGAACCGTCGCCGCGGCTCGGGGTCGATGGCTCGGCGCAACAGTCGGGCGAACGAGTCGTACTTGGCCAGCACCGGGTCGTCGTCGGGCAACCCGTCGACATAGCGGCCGTTGCGGGTGCGCAGGCTCAGAGTCAGCGCCGCCAGCGTGCGGCCCACGGTGTAGATGTCGGTGGCAACGGTCGGGCCGGTCCGCACGATCTCGGGTGCCTGATAGCCCGGGGTGCCGTAGAGGTAGCCGAAGGAGTTGATCCGTGACACCGCGCCCAGGTCGATCAGCTTGAGCTGCTCCTCGGTGAGCATGATGTTCTCGGGCTTCAGGTCGTTGTAGACCAGGCCGATGGAATGCAGATAGCTCAGTGCGGGCAGGATCTCCAGGATGTAGGCGATCGCCTCGCCGACCCGCAGCTTCTCGCCACGGCCCCGCTTGAGCGACTGCCCCCCGATGTACTCCATGACGATGTAGCCGACCGGATCGCCGTGCTTGTCGCTGTGTTCGACGAAGTTGAAGATCTGCACGATCGACGGGTGCACCACTTCGGCCAGGAACTGCCGCTCGGCCATCGCGATCGCCTGGGCTTCGGCATCACCGGAATGCACCAGGCCCTTGAGCACGACGGGGCGGTCGTTGACGTTGTGGTCGACGGCCAGATAGACCCATCCCAGCCCGCCGTGCGCGATGCAGCCTTTGACCTCGTACTGACCGGCGATGATGTCGCCCGGGGTTCAGCTGCGGCAGAAACGAATACGGGCTGCCGCAGTACGGGCACCACCCCTCGGAGGCGCCCTTGCCCTCCGAACCGGACCGGCCGACCGGCCGTCCGCAGTTCCAGCAGAACCGTTTCGATTCCGGGACCACCGGGTTCTTCATCAACGCCTTGAGCGGATCGATGTCCGGGGTCCGCGGAATCTCTACCAGGCCGCCGCCGAGCTGGCGGACGGGCGGGAGTGCCCGCGTGGCCACCGACATCCGGTCCTGCGGCTGGGTGTCGAGGCTGCCCAGCGAGATCGGGAAGTCGTCGTCATCGTCGTCGTCGAAATCCGGCCGGAACAGCGCCTGCGTGGCCTGCGGCCGGCTTCCCGTCGTCGCGGTCGCACCCGTCTGCGCTTCTTCCGGCTGGGCAGCCTGCTCGGTGCCGGGGGACTCGCCCTGGCCCGCTTGCTCTTGCTGGTCCTCTTGCGCCGGCTTGCCCATCAGTCCACGTACCTCGGCTGGGGAGGCAGTGGTGCGGGGCCCAGAACCGTCAACCACTTGCGGTACAGCGTGTTCCAGGTGCCGTCGGTGCGGATGCGTTCCAGGGTGCCGTTGACGAACCGGACCAGTCCGGTGTTGTCCAGGTTGATCCCGATGCCGTAGGGCTGGGTGGCCATGTTCGGCCCGACGATGTGCAGGTAGGGGTCCTCCTCCACGAGCCCGGCCAGGATCGAGTCGTCGGTGCTGACGGCGTCGATCTGGCGCTGCTGCATGGCCACCAGGCAGTCGGCCCAGTTCACCACCGACACGATGACCGGCGGCGGTGTGATCTCGCGGATGCGGCGCAGCGACGTGGTGCCCCGGGCCACGCAGACCCGCTTGCCGGACAGATCGGACACCCTGGCGATCGCCGAGTCACGCGGGGCCAGGATGCGCTGGTTGGCGTCGAGGTACACGGTGGAGAAGTTCACCAGCTTGCGTCGTTCGCAGGTGATGGTCATGGTCTTGACCACCACGTCGACCTGAGACTTCTGCAGCGCCGTGATGCGTTCGTCGGCCGACAGGATGCGGTACTCGACGTGCGAGGGTCCGCCGAAGATGTCGCGTGCCACCTCGCCGGCGATGTCGACGTCGAAACCGGTGATCTCGCCGGTGATGGGGTCGCGGAAGCTGAACAGGTTGCTGCCGATGTCGAGGCCGACGATCAGCCGGCCCCGGGTCCGGATGTTGGCCACCGCGGCGTCGGCGTCGGCCCTGTTGGGGAACGGGCGCAGGCTGGCGGTGGGATTGCAGTCCTGGCTGGTGTTGTCCGGTGTCAGCGGGGCCTCCATCGGCATTTCCTGCATCCCGACGGGAGTCGGCAGCGGCAGCGTCGGCGTCACCTCCACCTTCAACGGCTCGGAATGTCCGCAGCCGGCCAGCAGGATCGCCGAGGCGGCCAGCGCAGCTATCCGCCGGGGGATCACCGGTACTCCTTCAACCGGGGCCACAGGCCCAACGCGACGGCGATGGCCGCGCCCAGGCTGAGCACCACCGCGCCGACCTGCGCCCCGGCCAGGCCCCGTTTGGCGTTGAGGACGTCGTTGCGCAGGTGGTTGCGGCTCTGCGCCATGGCTTTGGTGAGGGCCTCGTCGAGCTTGTCGAAGGCGGGGGTGGAGTCGTCCTCGCCCTTGCCGAGCGCGACCTGGGTGGCGGCCCGGTAGTTGCCGACCGAGATGTAGGCGTTGATCCGGTCGTTGGCCTGCTGCCAGCGCACCAGCAACTGGTCGGCGCCCTGCAGGTCGGGCTTGTCGACGGCGTCACGGCGGGTCATGTAGGCGTCGAGTTGGTGGTGCATGGCGTCGATGCGCTGGTAGAACGCCTGCTTGCGGACCTCCTCGTCGCCGCGCCGGATCAGCGACAGCGTCTCGTCGGCACGGGCCTGCTGGGCCGTGATGGCGAGGTTGGTGACGGACCTCAGCGACTCGGCCGCAGTGTCTTTGGCGCTGCGGCTGGCCGTCGTCGAGATTGTCAGAGCCGTCCCCACCCAGACCACCATGATGAGGATACCGAGCCCACCCACGACCAGGCCGGGGTTGACCCGTCGCCGGGTGCGCCGGGCCAGCCAGCGATGGGCGAAGGCGCCGAACGCCACGGTGGTGGTGACGACCAGGATCACCGGAGCCGGGATCTGCGTGGACGCCGTGGTCTCGCGGTCCACCCGGATCGACGTCGCCTGGTACAGCTGTTGAGCGTCGGGCAGGATCTGCGACTGCATCAGCCCGGAAGCCTCCGACAGGTATGACGAACCGACCGGGTTGCCCTCGCGGTTGTTGGTGCGGGCGATCTCGACCAGCCCGGTGTAGACCGCCAGTTCGGCGTTGATCCGGGCCAGCAGTTGCACCATAGGTTCGTCGGTCAGCCCACTGGATGCCCGGGTCACCGCCACCGTGGCGTCGGTGATGGCCTGCTCATAGCGCAGCCGGACGGCACGCGGTTCGGCCTGGGCGATGAACGCGGTCGCGGCGGCGGCGTCGGCCACCGACAGCGTGGTGTAGAGCCGTCCGGCCGCAAAGGACAGCGGCTCGGTGTGGTCGAGCACGGTGCTCAGCACCTGCTGGCGGTGGTTGATGGTGGTCGAGGTGGCGAACGCGCTGGCCACGCCCAGGGCGGCCAGCACGATGCCGATGGTCAGGATGCGCCCGGGCGTGGTGGAGACGAACCACCAGCGGGGATGCGCCGGTTCTGCGGGCGAGCGCGATCCCATCGGCTCGGTCGACGGGTGCGCCAGCTCAACCGTCACGTCTGCTCGGACCCCATCTCGGCCATGTCTACGAACCCGTATAAGCGAATTCTAAGAGCATCTTGCGGCGGATGGGGGGAGGCGGGACCAATTGCCCGCTCCGGTTCGCGAAAGTCTGTGCATATCCTGAATCCGTGCAGGGCGACGGTGACGGGTGGGTGATCTCCGAGCGCGGCGGCCACTACTGGGGCAGATACGGCGCGGCAGGCCTGCTGCTGCGGGCCCCGCTGCCCGACGGCACCCCCGCGGTGCTGCTGCAGCATCGGGCGGTGTGGAGCCATCAGGGCGGTACCTGGGGCCTGCCCGGCGGCGCACGCGACAGTCACGAGACCCCCGAGCAGACCGCAGTCCGCGAAGCGCACGAGGAGGCGGGCCTGGTCGCCGAGCGGCTGACGGTGCGGGCGGCGGTGGTGACGGCGGAAATCCCGGGCATGGGCGGGACGCAATGGAGTTACACGACGGTGGTGGCCGACGCGGGGGAGCTGCTGGAAACGGTGCCGAACCGGGAAAGCGCCGAGTTGCGCTGGGTCGGCGAGGAGCGAGGTGGCCGAGCTGCCGTTGCATCCCGGCTTCGCCGCCAGCTGGCACCTGCTGCGCACCGCACCGGCCACCGTGCCGCTGCAGCACGGCGACGAACTGCGGCACGATCTGCCGCGGACCGTGGAGATCGAAGGGGCTTTCCTGTGGTGCATGCCGGGCACGCGGATCAGGCGCACTCGCAGCTCAGCCGGCGGATCAGCGCGCTGCTGCAAGCGCCGCGCTGAGTTCGGCGGCCGCTGCCCGCGGATCGGCGGCGGCGGTGATGGCCCGCACCACCACGATGCGGCGGGCGCCGGCAGCGAGCACCTCAGGCAGCCGTTGCAGGTCGATGCCGCCGATGGCGAACCAGGGTGTGCCGGTGTCAAGCGCCGCGGCGGTGCGGACCAGGTCCAGACCCGGTGCCGGGCGACCGGGTTTGGTCGGCGTGGGCCAGCAGGGGCCGACGCAGAAATAGTCGGCTGCCGAGGCGGCTGCTTGCGCGGCTTCGGCCGGCGTCGTGGCTGGACCGGCCGATCAGGGTGCCGGGGCCGACGATGTCGCGGGCGACGTCCAGCGGTAGGTCGCGCTGACCGAGGTGCAGCACGTCGGCGCCGGCCGCGCGGGCGATGTCGGCGCGGTCGTTGACGGCGAACAGCGCGCCGTGCCGGCGGGCCGCGTCGGCGAGGATTTCGCAGGCCGCCAGCTCGTCGAGCGCCTCCAGCGGGCCGAACTGCTGCTCACCGGGCGAACCCTTGTCGCGCAGCTGGATGATGTCGACTCCACCGGCCAGGGCGGCGTCGGCGAACTCGGCCAGGTCGCCGCGCTCGCGGCGCGCGTCGGTGCACAGGTACAGCCGTGCTTGGGCCAGCTGCGTGAGGGACTCGTGCACACCGCGACCGTAGCGCGCTAGCGTGGAGGCTGAACAACACACGGGAGTCCCGGGGACCAGCGGGGCTGAGAGTGGCGCTTTACCAGTCCTTACCGTCACACCTGATCCGGGTCATGCCGGCGAAGGGAGCACAGGATGTCGGGTTCGGTGGCCGTGATCGGCGGCGGCGTCATCGGCCTGTCCGTGGCGCGCCGGGCGGCCCAGGCCGGGTTGCCGGTGACGGTGCATCGCACTCAGGAACGGGGCGCCTCCTGGGTCGCCGGTGGCATGCTGGCCCCGCACAGCGAAGGCTGGCCCGGCGAGGAACGGTTGCTGCGGCTGGGTCTGGAGTCGCTGCGGCTGTGGCACGAAGGGGTTTCCTGGAGGGGCTGGATCCGGCGGTGGTGACCGCACGCGAATCGCTGGTGGTGGCCGTCGACCGGGCCGACGTCGCCGACCTGCATACCGTTGCCGACTGGTTGTCGGAGCAGGGCCACCCGGTGATCTGGGAGTCGGCCGCCCGCGACGTCGAACCGCTACTGGCACAAGGCATCCGGCACGGTTTCCGGGCACCCACCGAACTGGCGGTGGACAACCGCGCTGTCGTGGACGCGCTGGCGCGCGACTGCGAGCGGCTCGGCGTCCGATGGGCGGCACCGGTTACCGACCTCAGGTGCCGCGGCGGGTGACACAGCGGTGATCGCCAACGGGATCGATGCGCCCACGTTGTGGCCCGGCCTGCCGGTGCGGCCGGTGAAGGGTGAGGTGTTGCGGTTGCGCTGGCGCAAGGGTTGTATGCCGTTGCTGGGCAGGGTGGTTCGGGCCCGAGTGCACGGGCGCCAGGTGTATCTGGTGCCGCGGACGGACGGCGTGGTGGTGGGCGCGACCCAGTACGAACACGGCAGGGACACCGCACCGGTGGTATCGGGGATGCGTGACCTGCTCGACGACGCGTGCGCGGTGATGCCGGCGCTCGGGTGAGTACGAATTGGCCGAATGTGCCGCTGGCCTGCGGCCGATGACGCCGGATAACCTGCCCATTGTGCAACGACTCGACGAGCGGACCCTGGTGGCCGCCGGCCATGGCCGGTCGGGATTCCTGTTGGCGCCGTGGACCGCCGAACGGGTTGTGTCCGAACTCGTGCCGGTGGGAGCCCAGCTCATGATCGTCGCTGGTCAACGAGCAACAGGTCGAGGTCGACGACCAGATCACTGTCGCGGCGCTGCTGAAGTCCTGGGCTTCCCGGACCGCGGCATCGCGGTCGCGATGGAAGACGCGGTGCTGCCCCGATCCGGCTGGACCACAAAGCTTTTCGACGGTGCACGACTAGAGGTGGTGACGGCGGTGCAAGGTGGTTGATCCGAAGTTGACGATCGCGGACCGCAGCTTTGCGTCCCGGCTCATCATGGGTACCGGCGGGGCGACCAGCCTGGCGGTGCTGGAGGAGGCGCTGATCGCCTCGGGAACCGAACTGACCACGGTCGCCATTCGCCGGGTCGACGCCGAGGGCGGTACCGGGCTGCTCGACCTGCTCAATCGACTCGGCATCACAGCCGCTGCCCAACACCGCCGGGTGCCGCAGCGCCGCCGAGGCCGTGCTCACCGCGCAGCTGGCCCGCGAGGCGCTGGACACCAACTGGGTCAAGCTCGAGGTGATCGCCGACGAGCGCACCTTGCTGCCCGACGCGGTCGAATTGGTCAGGGCCGCAGAGCAATTGGTGGATGACGGGTTCGTGGTGCTGCCGTACACCAACGACGACCCGGCGCTGGCCCGACGGCTGGAGGACACCGGTTGCGCGGCGGTGATGCCGCTGGGTTCGCCGATCGGCACCGGCCTCGGCATCACCAACCCGCACAACATCGAGATGATCGTGGCCCGGGCGGGCGTTCCGGTGATGCTCGACGCGGGCATCGGCACCGCCAGCGACGCCGCGCTGGCGATGGAGTTGGGTTGTGACGCTGTGCTGTTGGCCACCGCGGTGACCCGGGCCGCCGATCCGCCGGCGATGGCTGCGGCGATGGCCGCCGGGGTCACCGCCGGGTTCCTGGCGCGCCGCGCCGGCCGGATCCCGAAACGCTTCTGGGCGCAGGCATCCAGCGTCCCGTGCGATGAAACGCTATGTCGCGCTGGGGAGTTCGATGGCGGCCGGCCCGGGGATCCGGCCACGTGCCGCTGGTGCACCCTGGCGGTCGGGCCGATCGGCCCGCAACTACCCGCATCTGGTCGCCGAGCGGCTCACCTCGAACTGATCGACGTCACCTATTCCGGGGCGACCACCGCCCACGTGCTCACCGATCCCAGCACGGCGCGCCGCCCCAAATCACGGCGCTGGACGGTTCGGAGACGCTGGTGACGGTCACCATCGGCGGCAACGACGTCGGCTATATTCCGCTGCTGATGGCGGCGTCGTTGCCGATCGATCACGCGGCGCCTGCCGCTGGTCGGTGGCGCGCATACGGTGAACTGCTGGACCGCGACGCGCGTGATCTGGCCCTGAGCCGAGGTGTTCGACTCGTTGTGCGAGGTCGGTCGGTCGATCCGCCAGCGTGCCCCGCAGGCTCGGGTGTTGTTCGTCGACTACCTGACGGTGCTGCCGCCCGCGGGTGAAGCCGGCGCCGCCGCTGTCGGGCGAACACGCCGACTTGGGCCGACACGTGGCTGCCACCCTCGAGCGACTGACGGCCGAATGCCGCCGCGGCGACAGACTGTGAGGTCGTGCCGGCCGCGGCGGCCAGCCGCGACCATCACGCGTGGTCGCGCTAACCCTGGACAGTGAAGCCGGCGAGATCCGTTGTGCCGCTACCTGGTCGGCCGGCGCCGCTGCATCCCAACGAGGCGGGGATGCGGGCCGTGGCGGACCTGATTAGCAGTTGTAGCCCGGCTGTGAAGGATCAGCCGTTGGTGCGCCACCACTGGTACAGCGCGGAGTGTCGCCATTGGATGCGCGGACGAAGGCCAGCACGTTCTTGGCGTCGGTGGTCCAGATGACCTCGGCTTGGCCGTCATCCGTCCCGCAGGCCACCTGGCCGGCCGAGTCGGTGGAACTGCCCTGGTGCCAGACCGTCGGCGACTTGGCGTCCCCGCAGTTTGTAAGCGGTGTCGCTGCCAATGAGTTTGGTGAATCCGCTGGCCAGGTCCGCGCTGTTGGGGAACAGGAAGTACTTCGCCGAGGCCGGTCCGCTGCTGTCGGCGTTTTGCCCACACTGCGAGTACCGCCTGCACTGTGGGGAATGCTGACTGCACCTCGGAAACCGCTTGCGAGCCAGCAGTTGCTGGAGGAGTAGCCCTTCGACAGTGAGCCGGTGAACGCGTCGGTGGGGTCTGCGGATGCGGGGGTGGCGCCCAGGCAGGCGAAACCACCAACCAGTGCCGCAGTCGTGATGCCCCGCAGCGCGTTCGTGAGGTAGGTCATTTTCAGCTCCTTATGGTTGTTGGAAATGTGCCGAACACAGGCCCGAAGTTCCTGCAGGACAATCGAATCAGCCGTTGGTGCGCCACCATTGGTAAAGCGCCTGCACGTCGGTGCTGGATCCGCGGATGTAGCTCAACACGTTTTTGGCGTCGGTGGTCCAGATGATCTCGGCGGCACCCTGATAAGTCCCGCAGGCGACCTGTCCGGCGTTCACGCCGGCACTGCCCGTGTGCCACGTGGTCGGCGACTGCCCACTGTCACCACACGCGGTCAGGCTCTCGTCCTTGATGCTGGCGGTGAATCCGCCGTTGAGGTCGCCGGAGTTGTTGTACAGCAGGTAGGTCGCCTTGATCGGACCGGCTGCGTCGGCGTTCTGTCCGCAGTTGATTGCGGCCGCCACACCCGAGGGAGGATCTTTGGGGGTGCAGTTGCTCAACGAGTAGCCCTTCGACAGCGAGGCCGCGAGCGTGTCGTTGGGATCGGCGTTCGCAGTGGCGGTACCCAGGCAGGCGAAGCCACCCATGAGAGCTGCAGCCGTTGCGGCTCGCAGCACGGTGTTGAGGTGAGACATCCCTTGACTCCTAAAAAGTCATCGGACCGACGATGCCGCCGCGTCTGATATCCGGTGAGTGTATTTCTCTCGCTCCCCGGAGAACAGGGCTTTCTTGCCAATTGGCATCGTAGAGCTATGCCGTGGCTATCGCAATACATTCCGTTGGAAATTGTCTGTCTGGGCAATCGATCCCCAGGGACGGTGCGAGGCGATTCGGCAGCCGCGTACGGCGCGAAATCCGCTAGACTGCCAGCGTGATTTCGCCCGGTCTCGCGGGCGGCCATGGGGCGGTGCCCGACAGGACCATGGCGCACGGTCAGCAGCGGAGGTGCGGAAAAGCCAATTTCGTATTGGTGATGCCCTCGCGACGGCTCTCCGGTATGGTAAGCCCGCTTCACGCCAGCTAACTCTTTCGATCTGGAGAATCCATGACACAACCACCCCCGCCCGGTTACCCGCCGCAGCAGCCGCCGGCGGGCAAGCAGCCGACAACAACTTGGTGTGGTCCATCCTGGGGACGCTGTTCTGCTGTCTATCCCCGGGATCGTTGCGATCGTCAAGTCCAGCCAGGTCAGCGGGTTGTGGGCGCAGGGTCAATACGCGGAGGCGCAGGCTTCGGCTGACAGCCGCCAAGAAGTGGGTGATGTGGTCGGTGATCGCGGGCGTCGTCGCTGGCCGTCATCTACGGTCATCTGATGTGCGTGGGCGCGATGAGCACACGACGTCGAACACGGCAATGCTTGCCGTTCGATCGTTCTGAAGCCTGGGCTGACGCTCTATGGTGACCCGCCAAGGGTCGGTGCCCGCCAAGACTGGGCGTGCGATTGGCGCGCCACTGCTGGTGGCCGCAGTCCACGACGTGGTGTGTGCCGCCATCTGGGTGGGTGATCCGACAACCCCGAACGGCCCGTTGCCGACATGCCCCACCAAGGCGCTGTTGGGAATCGATTGCCCCGGTTGTGGCAGCCTGCGGATGCTGTACAGCCTGATGCACGGCAATCTGTTGGCGGCCGCCAGGTTTAACGCGCTCGGCCTGGTGGCCGTGGGTGCTCTTGGTGTGGGCCTACCTGGCGTGGACCTATGGCCGCGTGGTGGGCCGGCGGATCAGGAGTTGGCAGCACAGTCGCTGGGCCGCCGCGGTGACTCTGTCGCTGGTGGTGGCTGGTTTGTGGTGCGCAATCTGCCGTTTCGCCCCATTCGACGCGCTGTACGTCTGAGCGTGATGCGGAAGCCGCATCCGCTTGCGCGGATGCGGCTTCCGCGTTTATGGGGTGCCCGGTCTAGTCTGGGCGCAATGGTGCACAAATCGAAGACGATTCCGGCGGTGCTTGCCGTGCTCGCGATCGTCGCTTTCATAACGGTCGGGTTGCGGACATGGTGCAACACCAGGCCGCGGTCCGGTGGCGGCGGCCAGTCCGCGAGCCGAGTTCGCCAACACGATCCGCAACAAGGTCACCACCGACGCGATGATGGCGCACCTGACCAAGCTGCAGGACATCGCCAATGCCAACAACGGCACTCGCGCGGTGGGCACTCCCGGATATGAGGCCAGCGTCGACTACGTCGTCGAGACGTTGCGCAAGAGCGGTTTTGAGGTGCAGACACCGGAGTTCTCCGCTCGGGTGTTCCACTCCGAAAAAGGTTCGGTGGCAGTCGGCGACCTGACCGCCGATGCGCGCGCGCTGGAATACAGCCTCGCCACCCCGGCCGAAGGGGTGACGGGGCCGCTGCTGTTCGCGCCCACTGGTGAAAAGCCACGGGTGCGCGCCCAGCGACTACGACAAGTTGCCGGCGCAAGGTGCGGTAGTGGTGGTCGATCGCGGCGATTGTCCGTTCGCCCAGAAGGAAGATGCCGCCGCCCAGCGCGGCGCGGTGGCCCTGATCGTCGTCGACAACGTCGACGAGCAGTCAATGGGCGGCACGCTCGGAGCAAACACCGAAGTGAAGATTCCGGTGGTCAGTGTCACCAAGTCGGTTGGCTTCCAGCTGCGCTCCAAGTCCGGTCCGGCGACCATCAAGCTGGCCGCGAACACCCAGAGTTTCAAGGCCCGCAACATCATTGCGCAGACCAAGACCGGATCGCCGACGGACGTGGTGATGGCCGGCGCGCATCTGGACAGCGTGCCGGAGGGGCCAGGCATCAACGACAACGGTTCCGGGGTCGCTGCGATTCTGGAAACCGCTGTGCAACTTGGCAATTCACCACAGGTGCACAACGTGGTGCGGTTCGGTTTCTGGGGCGCCGAGGAACTCGGGCTGATTGGTTCGCGCAACTACGTCGAGTCGCTGGACCTCGAGGGCCTGAAGAACATCGCGCTGTACCTGAACTTCGACATGCTGGCATCGCCGAATCCTGGTTACTTCACCTATGACGGTGACCAGTCGCTGCCGATGGACGCGCGTGGCCAGCCGGTGGTGCCCGAGGGATCGGCCGGTATCGAGCGGACCTTGGTCGCCTACCTGAAGCAGGCCGGAAAGACGGCCCAGGACACCTCGTTCGACGGTCGCTCGGATTACGACGGGTTCACGTTGGCGGGTATCCCGTCCGGCGGGCTGTTCTCCGGTGCCGAGGTCAAGAAGTCCGACGAGCAGGCCAAGCTCTGGGGCGGCGCGGCTAACGAGCCGTTCGATCCGAACTATCACCAGAAGGGCGACAACCTCGAGCACATCGACCGCACGTCGCTGGGCATCCAGGGCGGCGGCGTCGCGTATGCAGTAGCGCTCTACGCCCGGGATCTGGGCGGGCACAACGGGGTTCCGGTCATGGAGGACCGCACCCGGCACGTGCTCGTCAAGCCATGACGCGGCCGCTCGCCGTCGTCCTGCTGACGTTGCTGGTTGCCGCGTGCTCGGCCCCGCATTCATCGCCCGGGTCGGGGACGCCGGTCGCCGCCCCCGACCCGGGCCGTTCGTTGGCCGCGAAGGTGACCGCGGAGGGCATGTTCGTGCATCTGCGCGCGCTGCAGGAGATCGCCAACACCAACAAGGGCAACCGGACGACGGGCACCCCGGGTTATGACGCGAGTGTCGACTATGTGGTCAAAGCATTACGCGGCAAGGGGTTTGATGTTTCGACGCCGCAGTTCGAGCGATTGCGCAACGTGACCGAGGGCAAGCCCACGGTGACGGCCGGCGGCCGTAGTTTCCCCGTCGACCAGGCTTCGCTACTGGTGCGGACACCACCCGGCGGCTTGACCGGCCAGGTGGTGCGGCCCAACCAACCGGCCGGCTGCGCCGCCGGGGACTATTCGGCCGCGTTGCCCAAGGGCGCGATCGCCGTCGTCGACGACAGTCGCTGCTCGGTGGTCGACAAACAGAACGCCGCGGTGGCCAAGGGCGCTGCCGCGGTGATCGTGACCAGCCAGCCCAGTGGCCAGGGAGCGCCACCCACCCTGTTCAACCCCGGTTACTACAACCAGCTGACGGTGCCGGTCGCGGTGGTAGGTGCCAACGGAGCGGCCGCGCTGGGCCGGTCCACCGCGCCGGTGCGGCTGGTGCTGGACGCCGAGAACGTGAAGATCATCTCGCGAAACGTGTTGGCACAGACCAAGACCGGGTCAGCCAATGAGGTGGTGATGGTCGGCACCCATCTGGACAGCCCGGCCGACAGTCCGGGCATCAACAACGCCGGATCCGGAGTGGCAGCGGTGCTGGAAGACTGCTCTGCAGTTGGGCCCGCTGCCGCCGGTCGCCAACGCGGTGCGGTTCGCCTTCTGGGGCGCCGCGGAGAACGGGCTCAACGGCTCCATGGACTACGTGTTCGGCCTCGACAACGACGCGCTCAACAACATCGCGCTGTACCTGAACTTCGACATGCTCGGTTCACCCAACCCGGGCTTCTTCACCGACGATGGTGACCAGTCCGGCCCGGCCGGGCCGGGAGTGGCGGCATCAGATATTCCGGAGGGGTCGGCCGGCATCGAGCGCACCCTGGCCGGCTATGTGAACCTGGCCGGCAAGCGCCCGGCCGACATGCCGTTGAACACCAGGACCGACTACCATCCCTTCTTGGTCGCGGGCGTGCCGGTGGGAGGCATGAACACCGGTGCGTCACAAACGAAAACAACTGTGCAGGCTCGACTCTGGGGCGGGCAACCCGGCGCCGCGTTCGATCCGAATTATCAGAGCGCCCGCGACACCGTCGACGCGATCAACCGGGACGCGCTGGCGGTCATGGGGTCCGGGGTGGCGTTCGCGGTGGGCACGTACGCGGAGTCGATCGGGGGCGTCAACGGCGTCACCCCGCACGACAAACGTCATCGAACCCGGGTTTCCTGAGTAAAGTGTGCTGCGGGCTCAGGCCAGATCACCCCAGCCGAGATCGTCATTTGCGTAGGAGGTTCCTGTGACGGACCAACCGCCGGGCTACCCGCCGCCACCGGGTGACTACCCGCCCCCGGGCGGCTACCCACCTCCGAGTGGATATCCGCCTCCGAGTGGATACCCGCCTCCGAGTGGATACCCGCCGCCGCAGGGCTATGGCTATCCGCCACCGGGCTATGGTTATCCGCCACCGCCCTCGAGCAGCACGAACCCGATGGCCATCGCGTCTCTGGTGTCCTCGCTGGTGGGCTGGATCTGCGGCATCGGGCCGATCCTGGGCATCGTCTTCGGCCTCATCGCGCTGAATCAGATCAAGCAGACGGGCCAGGGTGGGCGTGGGCTGGCGCTGGCCGGCACCATCATCGGCGGGGTCGGGGTGGCGTTCATGCTGCTCTATTTCGTCTTCGTGGTCATCTTCGCGGCCTCCAATGCGGGGAATGCACAGGCCGCGGCCGCACTGATCGACTTTGGGCGGCAAGCATTCTCGGGATCGGCCTCGGCATAGGAACCGGTGCGGCACGAAGTGCCCAGGTTTGGGTTGCGGCCCATTTAGAATGAGGTTCCTCTGGTGCAGGCGGTGGACGGGATTGGTCGAATGAAGTTGCGCTCGCGCAGGGTGGTCGCGTCGTCACGCGCCCTGACCGCTTGTCTGGCCGCGGTGCTTGTGGTCGCGGGCTGTACCACCATGGTCAACGGACGCGCGGTGTCGATCCTCAACGATCCGTTCCGGGTAGGTGGGCTACCGGCCACCGATGGGCCCAGCGGAACCAAGCCGAACGGACCGGCACCCACGGGCACCGTGCTCAACACCAACAACGGGCCCATCGACAAGCTCTCGCTGTTGTCGATCAACGACATCGAGGAATACTGGAAGGCCAACTACACCGCGCCCCTGCAGGGGTCGTTCAAACCCGTCGACAAGTTGGTGTCATATGACTCCAACGACCCGAACAGCCCGATCGTCTGCCACAACGAGACCTACGAACTGGTCAACGCCTTCTTCACGTCGCGCTGCAACATGATCGCGTGGGACCGCGGCGTGTTCATGGCGGTCGCGCAGAAGTACTTCGGCGACATGTCGGTAAACGGCGTGCTGGCACACGAATTCGGGCACGCGCTGCAGACCATGGCCAAACTGGTCACCAAGAAGGACCCCACCATCGTGCGCGAGCAGCAGGCCGACTGCTTCGCCGGCGTCTACATGTATTACGTGGCCTCCGGCAAGTCGCCGCGCTTCAACATCAGCACCGCCGGCGGGCTCGACCACGTTCTCGCCGGAATCATCACGACGCGCGACCCGGTGATGGACGCCGACTCCCAGAACGACGACGAGCACGGCTCGGCCCTGGACCGGGTCAGCGCCTTCCAGATGGGCTTCATCACCGGCGCCTCGGCGTGCGCGGCGATCAACAAGGCCGAAGTCGAGCAACGTCGCGGTGATCTGCCGACCGCGCTGCGGGTGGACACCAACGGGGCCCCGGAGACCGGCGAGGTGGCGATCAACGAAGACACCCTCAAGACGTTGATGGAGTTGATGGGCAAGATCTTCTCGCCGAAGAGTCCGCCGACGTTGGTGCTGAAGCCGGGCGGTTGCTCGGATGCCAAGCCCAGCCCGCCGGCGTCCTACTGCCCGGCCACCAACACGATCAGCGTTGACCTGCCCGCATTGGCGACGATGGGCAAGGTCGCCGGCGAGAAGGAACACAGCCTGCCGCAGGGCGACGACACCGCGCTGTCGATCGTGATGTCGCGATACGCACTGGCGGTTCAGCATGAGCGTGGGCTGGCGATGCAGAGCCCGTGGACCGCGCTGCGGACTGCCTGCCTGACCGGCATCGCACACCGCAAGATGTCCGAGAACATCGAACTGCCGTCCGGGAACTCGCTCGTTCTGACCGCCGGTGACCTCGACGAAGCCGTTGCCGGGCTGCTCACCAACCACATGGTGGCCAGTGACGCCGACGGCATCAGCGTGCCCGCCGGGTTCACTCGGATCGCGGCGTTCCGAGCCGGTGTTCTCGGCGAAATGGGCGGGTGCTACGCGCGCTACCCGGGCTGACCGCTGCCGGTCAGGCGAGCTTCCGGGCCGAAGCAGACGAAGCGCCGCGTCCACCGCCAAGGCGGGGACGTCGAGGGTCTTCGAGCCGAGATCGTGTCGCGCGCCGGTGATTTCCACAATCTCGGTGGGCGCGGGGATCAGCGCCGCGGCGTCGCGCAATTCGGGGATGTGCCGAACGGATCTGAGGTGCCGTGGGTGAACACCGTCGGCACGGTGATACGAGGCAGATGCTCGGTGCGGCGGCGCTCCGGCTTGCCCGGGGGATGGACCGGGTAGGAGAACAGCGTCAACACGTCAACGGGGACTTCCAGAGCGGCCACCACCATCGAGGTCTGCCGGCCGCCGTAGGAATGTCCGCCGGCTATCAGTGGTCCATCGGCAAGCGTTCGGCACAACTCGATCGCTTCGACGACGCCCGCCTGATCGGCGATGGCGGAGCCGGACGGCGGGCCCTTGGGTCGCCGTCGCCGGTAGGGCAGGTTGTAGCGCACCGCCAGCCAGCCCCGGCGTGCCCACTCGTCGCAAATCCGTTGCAACAGAGCGGAATCCCGATTTCCGCCGGCGCCGTGGGTCAGCACCGCCACACCGTGCGGGGTGTCCGGTGGTTCGTGCGCGACGCCTGCGATGCTATCGAGATTCATAATGCCAGCCGAAATAGTGGGGACACGGGGCCGTGGCCGCCGCCCAGGGGATAGGCGGCACGCAGACATTCGGTGACCCAACGCTTTCCGAAAGCTACCGCTTCGGGCATCTGGTATCCGTGCGCGAGCGCACACGCTATCGCGGCCGCCAGTGTGTCACCGCCACCGTGGTCGTTGCCGGTGGGCAGTCGCCGGGTGTCGAATTCGTAGAAGTCCGCGCCGTCATAGAGCAGATCACTACTGCGCTGCGACGATCGCAGGTGTCCGCCCTTGACCAGCACCCAACGCGGGCCCAGGGCATGCAGTGCTTCGGCGGCGGCGCGCTGAGACGACGAGTCGATGACGTCGATGTCCACCAGCAGCTTCACCTCGTCCAGATTGGGTGTAACAAGCGTGGCAAGCGGAAATAGTTGGGTGCGAAGCGAATCCAGTGCCGAGACGGCCAGCAGCGGATCGCCGTGCATGGACGCGCACACTGGGTCGACGACCAGCGGTACGGTCAGGTCGAGCCCGCGCCAGGTGCGCGCCACCGCCTCGATGATGGTCGACGACGCCAGCATCCCGGTTTTGGCGGCCTGAATGCCGATGTCGGTGACCACCGCTTCGATCTGCCCTGCCACCACGTCGTCGGGAACCTCATGAAAGCTTTTGACGCCCAACGTGTTCTGAACGGTGACCGCGGTGACGGCGACGCAGGCATGCACGCCCAGCAGCGCGATGGTGCGCATGTCTGCTTGGATGCCGGCACCACCGCCGGAGTCCGATCCGGCGATGGTCAGCACCCGCAGCGGCGTCGTTCCCGGCGGCGCCAACGGCAGGAAATTCACTGCGTGATCGGGCAGATACACCCGGTTGCCGTGCTCGGCGAACTCGGCCGACTTCTCGGCCATGCCAGTGGCGAACATGGCCTCGATGTCCTCTTCGGTGTCCAGGCCGTGCTTGGCCGCGTAGTCCCGCACATCCTGGGTGATGCGCATCGAGCAGAACTTCGGCCCGCACATCGAGCAGAAGTGCGCGGTCTTGGCCGGCTCGGCAGGCAGCGTCTCGTCGTGGTATGCCCGCGCGGTGTCGGGGTCCAGGGACAGCGCGAACTGGTCGTTCCAGCGGAACTCGAAACGCGCCGTGGGACAGCGCGTCGTCGCGATCCTGGGCGCGCGGGATGTCCCTTGGCCAGATCGCCGGCGTGCGCGGCGATCTTGTAGGCGATCACCCCGTCCTTGACGTCCTTGCGGTCCGGCAGGCCGAGGTGCTCCTTGGGGGTGACGTAGCACAGCATCGCGGTGCCGGCCTGGGCGATGATGGCCGCGCCGATCGCCGAGGTGATGTGGTCGTAGGCCGGCGCGATGTCGGTGGCCAGCGGCCCCAGCGTGTAGAACGGGGCCTCCTCGCACAGCTCCTCTTCCAGCCGCACGTTCTCGACGATCTTGTGCATCGGGACGTGGCCCGGGCCCTCGATCATCACCTGCACGCCATGGGCTTTCGCGATCTTGGTCAGCTCACCCAGGGTCCGCAGCTCGGCGAACTGCGCGGCGTCGTTGGCGTCGGCGATCGAGCCCGGCCGTAGCCCGTCGCCCAGGGAGAAGGTGACGTCGTATTGCGCCAGGATGTCGCAGAGCTCTTCAAAGTTGGTGTACAGGAACGACTCCCGGTGATGCGCCAGGCACCAGGCGGCCATGATCGAACCGCCGCGCGGCACGATGCCGGTGACCCGCTTGGCGGTCAGCGGGACGTAGCGCAGCAGCACCCCGGCGTGCACGGTCATGTAGTCCACACCCTGCTCGCACTGCTCGATCACGGTGTCGCGGTAGAGCTCCCAGGTCAGCTCCGTCGGATCACCGTTGACCTTCTCCAGCGCCTGGTAGATCGGCACGGTGCCGACCGGCACCGGCGAGTTGCGCAGAATCCACTCACGGGTCTCGTGGATGTTCTTGCCGGTGGACAGGTCCATGATGGTGTCGGCGCCCCAGCGGGTGGCCCACACCATCTTGTCGACCTCCTCGGCGATCGAGGACGTGACCGCCGAGTTGCCGATGTTGGCGTTGACCTTGACCGCGAACGCCTTGCCGATGATCATCGGCTCGCTCTCGGGGTGGTTGTGGTTGGCCGGGATGATCGCACGGCCGCGGGCGACCTCGTCGCGCACCAGTTCTGCGGGCATGCCTTCGCGGGCGGCGATGAACGCCATCTCTGCGGTGATCTCGCCGGCGCGGGCGCGCTGCAACTGGGTGCCGCGGTCACGGACCACGCCGGGCCGCGGCGGCAGGCCGGCGGCCAGGTCGATGACGGCGTCGGTGTCGGTGTAAGGCCCGGAGGTGTCGTAGAGGTCGAAATGGTCACCGGTGGACAGGTGCACCCGCCGGAAGGGCACCTGCATACCGCCAAATCCCTCTAGGTCGCGGTACACCTTGCTGCTACCCGCGATAGGTCCGGTGGTCACCGAAGGCTCGATAGTTACGGTCATCCTGAGTCTCCCTACGCCGGCATTACCCGGTCAGGTTCGTACGGTCGACGGCCCCAGCCGTCCTCTCAGCGCATGAGGTTGCGCTCCCGCGTGATTTATTGGGCCTGCCCAGCTCGCCGGGCTCCTCCCACGCTAGCGCAGGACGGAGCCGATGGGCAGGGTGTCAGCCGGGTGGGCCTGTCGCGGGGCCGCGGCATGCGGACGGTTGCCAGCAGGCGAAGTGGCCGGTGCACCGCCGCGTAATGGGATGATGCCAAGGTGCAGATCGAGGGTCGCGAGCGGTCGACCAGTCCCGTGGCTAGCCGACGCCGGAGTCGCGGCCCGGTAAGTATCTGAACGTCGGCAGCTTCCGCTTCTGGTTCGTCGGACAACGCTGGGAATGGTCTGACGAGGTTGCCCGGATGCACGGTTACGAGCCAGGTTCCGTGGAGCCGACGACCAAACTGTTGATGTCCCATAAGCATCCGGAAGACCGCGCCCATGTGCAGGATCTGCTGGATTATGCGCTGCAGATCGGGGGAGCCGTTCTCGAGTCGGCACCGGTTCGTCGACACCGGGGGCACCGTGCACGACGCGATCGTGGTGGCCGACCGCATGCTGGATGAAAACGGTGCGGTGTTGGGCACCGCCGGCCACTACATCGACCTCACCAACAGCTTCGACGAGGCGAATCGTCAGGAGGTGCTGGACGACGCGCTGCCGGACTTGTTCGAGAGCCGCGCGGCAATCGAGCAGGCCAAGGGCGTGCTGATGTACGTCTACCGGGTGAGTTCGGAACAGGCCTTTCGCGTGCTGCAGTGGCGGTCGCAGGAGACGAATACCAAGCTGCGCGGGCTGGCCAAGCAGCTGGTCGGACGAAGTGACAGCTCATGGACGACCCGTCCACAGTGCGCAGAGCCAGTTCGACCATCTGTTGCTGACGGTGCACGAGCGCATCCCTGCGGAGTAGAAACGGTAGACTCCGCGTTAGGCTGCGCATATCTGGGACGGGTCAGGTAGCGGATTCGGGCTTCCGCACCTTAGCACCGGCCGAAATTTGACACATTTAGGGCGGTGATGGCGATGGAACTATTGGAGGTCGGCCATGAGACGGGCGAGGAAGCGGTAGTGGTGCTCGCCAAAGGGGATGTCGACTCCAGCACGGTCGGCCAGTTCGCGATCACCTGAACGCGCGCGCTCGACCTCGCCGTGACACACCCGTCGCGGCTGGTGATCGTCGACCTTCAGCCGGTGAACTTCTTCGGGAGCGCCGGTTTGAACGCGGTGCTCGACTGCCACGAGGCAGGCGCAGCCGCCGGGACGGCGGTTCGGCTGGTGGCCGACCACCCGCAGGTGCTGCAGCCGATCAGGGTCACCGAATTGGACCGAATCTTCCAGGTCTATCCGACATTGTCTGACGCGCTGCAACGATGAACCCTCCTCCGCTACCGGCTGACCTCACGACTGCGGTCAAGCTCGGTGGCGAGATGGGGCGAAGGTTTGCCGAGTTCGATTGGACGGCTCATCCGCTCGGCCCACCGCAGCACTGGGCGGCGGAGATACGTACGACGGTAGCCAGCACGCTGACGTCGCGGTCGCCCGTCATCGTGTTCCTGCGGGCACCGGAGCTGTTCATCTGGCACAACGACGCTTACCTTTCCCTGCTGGGGGACAAGTACCCGGGAGCTCTCGGCCGGACGGCTCGCGAGCTGTGGTGGGACAACTGGGATCAGGTCGGGCCGATACTCACCGGTGTCCTGTCGACGGGGGTCGCGACCTGGTCTCACGGTCTGATGCTTCCGGCGGTGAGTGACCCGGAACCCCAGGAACGGTACGTCACATTCGCGGTCAATCCGGTGCTGGGCAGCGACGGAGCGGTCAGCGCGGTGATGGCGGCGGTCACTGATATCGCCGACCGGGTGGCCCCGGTGGCCGGCAGGCCCGCGGAGCAATCCGTTGGTCTGATGCACCTGGACGCCGCGGTCCAGGGGACAGACTCCGTCGCCGGACTCCTCGATGCGGTGCTGCGCTCCCCGTTCGGCTCCGGCGACGCCACCGCCGCAGCGATCGGCGTCGTCGTCGACGGCGAGGACCATGTGCAGTTCGACTTCGCCGGGGCCCTGCCGGCCGAACTGCGCGACCGCTACCACGTGGCCAGGTTGGACAGCCCCCTGGTAGGTGTCGACGTCATTGCGACCGGCCAGCGGATGGTCATCCCCGACACGCTCGACCTGGAAGCGCGCTACTCCCACGCCGTGAACGACACGGCAAGCAGCGTCCGTGCCTGCCTGGCATACCCGTTGCGCGCCGGCAGCGGTCGCGTCGTCGGCGTGCTCACGCTGCTGTGGCCGCAACCGCGCCGGTTCCCGGACTCCGAACTCGAGTTGTTCACCCGGACCGCCGACATCGTCCAGTCGGCGCTGGACCGGATCCGGTTGGCGTCGCGTGAGCACCGCATCGCCGTCGACTTCCAGGAACACCTGCTGGACCTCGATCGGGGGTCGACCGCCGCGGTGGTGGCGGCCGTCTACCAGCCGGCAGGCGAGGTGATGCGGGTGGGCGGTGACTGGTTTTCGGCGACCAAGCTTGATCACCCCGACCGAATCGGGGTATCGGTGGGCGATGTGGTGGGCCACGGTCTACCTGCCGCGATCGTGATGAGCAGGTTGCGCGCGGCGGTCACCGTTTCGGCGTTGACGGCGCCCGACCCGCCCAGCGTGCTGGGCGCAGTGGACAGATATGCGCTCACCGTGGCCGGTGCGCGCTGCGCGACCGTCGCCTACGCCGCCATCGACGCCAGCGAGGAACCGGCCCGCATCAGTTATCTCTGCGCCGGGCATCCGTATCCGTTGCTGGTCCTTCCCGAGCGGGGTCCGGTTTACCTCGAAGCGGGGCGCCGTTCCCCGGTGGGGACCAACGCAGCCGATGACGCGCCAGTGACAGCGACCGCTGATCTACCGCCGGGCAGTCTGGTCCTGCTCTACACCGACGGGCTGATCGAACGGGCCGGCGAGACGCTGGACGACGGATTCGACCGGCTCAGGGCCGCGGCCGCCGCGTGCGCCGAGCTTCCCGTCGAATCCGTGTGTGCCGAGCTGCTGCGCCGGATGACTCCGCCGGGCGGCTACCGCGACGACGTGGTGGTGCTTGCGGTGCGTCCCCGCCACGCGGGGAAACGCAGCTTCGCCATGGTCGTGCCGGCCACCTCGGACCACGTACCCGCTGCGCGCACTCGACTGCGGGAGTGGCTGGCCACGACCAGCGTCGGCCGGGACGAGGAAATCCTGCTGGCGGTGGGCGAAGCCGTCACCAACGCGATCGAGCACGGCAGCGGGTGCGAGGCCCGCAAGACGGTGTCGATCGAGGCCTTCCTGCTTCGTGACGGGTTGTCGATCAGTGTCAGTGACTCCGGTCGGTGGGTGGGCGATTCATCGGCAAGCCGGCGCAGTCGACGGCGGGGCCGCGGGCTCACCCTGATCGGCGGGCTGGCCGACCAGGTCGAAACCGTTCGCACGCCCGGCGGAACCCGGGTGACGCTGCGGTTCCACCACGCGGCTGATTCCTAATCGGCTTCTTCCAAGGCCTCGCCGATCTCCTCCAAGATCTGGTTGTGGTGGTTGTTGGCGAGCAGGTGTCCGGTGCCGATCACCAGGGCCACCGGCCAGTCGATCAGCTCGAAGGCCGTCAGGGCTATCAGCCCGCCGAAATAGGCCAGCTGCTCGGGTGGGGGAACGGTCACCCGCCCCACGATCGGCAGGTTCACCGCAAAGGTGTGTCCGGCCCGGATCCGGTCCACCGCCTCCCGTTGTGGGGTGTGCCGGCGTTCTTTCTTTTCCGCCATCATTTGCCTTTCGGTAACGAAGCATTTGCCATCCTGCCGGATCGTGCGGTCACCGTCGGAGATATGACGACGACAGAACACCCGACCGACCCGCTAGCGGCGTCGTTCGCCGTGTTGCTGAGGCGGCCTCTGACCGAACTTTATGCGCTGTTGTGGCGCGTTGGCGTGTTGGAGGTTGTGACGACGGAGCGGCGGCACCCGCGGCTGGTACCCACCCGGGCGTACGACCGCGCAACTGGTTGATTATCTGGATCGACGCCTCGTCAGTTGGTGCTGCGCAGGTCGCTGCTGCCGGCCCGGCGGCCGGCCGTCTTCCTGGCCGCCGTCTTCGCGGGGGCTTTCTTCGCGGGCGGCTCGTCGGGTACCGGCGCGAGCTTGGCCTTGGCCGGCTGAGCGGCGTGCACTGGCGGCTCGGGTGAGCGGCTCAGCCTACGTAGCAACAGGGCGCCGCCGCCGACGGCCAACAGGATCGGCCATTCAACCAGCCCGGCCGCCCCGATCGCGCCGATAGCCAAGGCCGCCGCCGGAGTCGACTTACTGCCGGTGCTGAGTCCTTGCTGGATGCCCTCGGCGGCGCCCTTGACGCCGCCGACGATGCCGTTGACGGCCGCGCCTCCGACGGCCCCGGCGGCGGATGTTGTCGCCGTCGCCGCACGACCCACCGTTTGACCCACTGTCCGCACCGCACGATCAACGACACCCATGATGACTCCCTGGCCTAGGTTTTCTCCTGTTTGTATACCCCCCTGCCGCCCACATGACCAGAAATTCTCAGGTGGTACGCAGGTCGACCAATACCGGTGCGTGATCGCTGGGCGCTTTGCCCTTGCGTTCCTCGCGGACGATCTGCGCGTCCACCACCCGACCGGCCAACTCCGGCGAGCCGAGGATGAAGTCGATCCGCATACCCTGCCGCTTCGGGAAGCGCAGTTGGGTGTAATCCCAATAGGTGTAAACGCCCGGCCCAGGCGTGAAAGGCCTTACCAAGTCTGTGAATTGAGCATCGACGATCGCGTTGAACGCCTGCCGTTCCGGGCCGGAGACGTGCGTGCAGCCCTCGAAGAACTCGGTGCTCCAGACGTCCTCCTCGGTGGGCGCGATGTTCCAGTCCCCGACCAGTGCGATCGGCGCGCACGGATCCGCTCGCAGCCACCCCTCGGCCGTATTGCGAAGCGCGGCAAGCCAATCCAACTTGTATGTGTAATGCGGATCGTCGAGTGCGCGACCATTGGGCACGTACAGGCTCCACACCCGCACGCCGCCGCAGGTGGCGCCGACAGCACGGGCTTCGGCCGCGGCCGTCACGTCAGGCTTGCCGCTCCAACTCGGTTGACCCTCGAATCCGACCTGCACGTCGTCCAGGCCCACGCGGGACGCGATCGCGACACCGTTCCACTGGTTGAAACCGACGTGCGCCACCTCGTAGCCGCGTTCGATCAGTGGCAGAGCCGGGAATTGGACGTCCGAGCACTTCGTCTCCTGCATGGCCAGCACGTCGACCTCGGCGCGGTCGAGCCAGTCGACGACGCGGTCCAGTCGGGTGCGGATCGAGTTCACGTTCCAGGTGGCCAGCCGCAGCGTCCCATCGGTCATTGATCGTCTCCTGTTTCAGGGGCGGTAGAGGTACCGGCGGCGATGGTGAAGCCGAAAACCCAGGGACTCCGCCGGGGCGGTCGAGTCGGTGTCGGGGACGCACACGTATGCCCGGGTCGCGCCCCGCGCGGCGCCCCATGCCAACAGATTCTCCCAGTGGTCGTCGGTGAGTCCGGCCGGCACGGCCAGCCAGCGGGTGCCGTCGGGCGCGTCGGTCACCGCCGCCTGCTTGTCGCCCGGGTCGTCGCGAGGCGGTATCGCTATGTCGCACACCAGAATCTGTTCGACGAGGTCGCAGGCGAGGCCGGCCGGCGGCGACAGCAGGCGGTCGGGGATGGCCAGTCGCGGTGTCAGCGTACGCTCTGCATACCAGTCGAAGATCGCCGGGATGGTGCTGGCCTGTGCCGAAATATTTAGTGGGACAGCTGAATTGGCGACAAGGGTGGCACCGTGAGCGCGAAGCAGCCAGCCGCTGAGCCAGATCTGCTCAGCGCCGGGTGCGGCCGCGGCGGCGGCGTATTCGAGGTTGCGGATGTCGGCGGTGCGTACCGGCGCATGGGTCAGGATGCGCAGTGCCGTCACGTCAGCCGGAGCCACCTCGACCACCGTGCCGGCCTTCGTCTGCACCCGCACCGTCGGGTCGATTGCCAGCAGGTGGCCCACCGCGTCCGTGAGCGGCGGGACGGACCCGGGGGGCCGGCGATATCGCAGCGTCACCCGCGTGCCGAGGGCCGGCCACGAGACCATCAATGACCGAACGGGTCGGGTCCCTCGCCCGGCACCCAGGACAGGCCGGGGACACCCCAGCCGTGCGACTTGATCGCCCGCTTGGCGGCGCGGGCGTGCCGGCCGATCAGGCAGTCCACGTACAGGAAGCCGTCCAGGTGCCCGGTCTCATGCTGCAGCATGCGGGCAAACAGTCCGGTGCCCTCGATGGAGACCGGCTTTCCGTCGCCATCCAGTCCGGTGACCCGGGCCCAGTCGGCACGTCCGGTGGGGAAGGATTCGCCCGGAACCGACAGGCAACCTTCGTCGTCGTCGTGGCCGGCTGAGGGCATGGTCTCGGGGATCTCGGAGGTCTCCAGCACCGGATTGACGACGACGCCGCGGCGGCGGTTGGTCAGTCCGCGGTCGTCGGAACAGTCGTAGACGAAGACCCGCAGCCCGTACCCGATCTGGTTGGCGGCCAGCCCGACGCCTTGGGCGGCGTCCATGGTGTCGTACATCGTCTTGATCAACTCGGGCAGGTCGGCCGGAAGCGATCCGTCGGCGCCGACCGGGATCGGCGTCGTCGGCGTGCGCAAGACGGGATCGCCCACGATACGGATGGGTACGACGGCCATGGTCGGCTAGCTTAAGGCGTGTCGACGATCAGGCCCGGAACGGGCTGCGCGGCGAGTGTGACCAATCCGACGGGAGTCGGGGCGCCGTGGCCGTCTGCCAGGCATCCTGCAACCCGGAGAGACGGCGTATTCCACAGCAACTCGGCCGACTCGCGGGTCTGGTTTCCGGCCCGGCAGGTGCCGGCGTGTTTCAATAATCGCCGGAGAATGCCCCCGATGTAGGTCAGGTCATTCGAGTAAATCGAGTTTTCGCCGGAAGGGTCCAGGGGAAGCAATATGGACAGCGCCATGGCGCGGGCACATCGATCGGGGGACAACGTTGAGGTCGCCGATGGGCTGACCCGTCGCGAACACGACATCCTGGCCTTCGAACGTCAGTGGTGGAAGTTCGCCGGCGTGAAGGAAGACGCCATCAAAGAGCTGTTCTCGATGTCGGCGACGCGCTACTACCAGGTCCTCAATGCTTTGGTGGACCGGCCCGAGGCGTTGGCGGCCGACCCGATGCTGGTGAAGCGACTGCGGCGGTTGCGTGCCAGCCGTCAAAAGGCCCGCGCCGCGCGCCGGCTGGGCTTCGAGGTGACCTGACGGCCCCGAGGCTACAGTGGGCTCGATGAACGAGCGCGTTCCCGACTCTTCCGGGCTTCCCCTGCGGGCCATGGTCATGGTGCTGCTGTTCCTGGGCGTCATCTTCCTGCTGCTCGGCTGGCAGGCCCTGGACTCTTCGGGAAAGTCCGATGATGACGCGTCGCCGGTCACCACGGTCAGCGCCACGGCCCCGGCATCCTCGACCAGCGCCAAGCCCGCAGCGGCCAATGAGCCTGACGTCCGGGTGTACAACATCTCGTCCAGAGAAGGCATCGCCAAGTCCACCGCCGACGAACTCAAGGCGGCCGGTTTCAAGGTGACTGAGGTCACCAACCTGGCGGTTTCGGATGTCTCGGCCACCACCGTCTACTACGGCGAAACGACGGCGAGAAGGCCACCGCGGAGGCCGTGGGCAAGAAGCTGGGAGCGCCGGTGGAAAAACGCATCTCGGCACTTTCCGACCAGCCGCCCGGCGTCATCGTTTTGGTGATGGGTTGAGGCCCAGTTCTCGTCGACATCACGCTAGGCTCTCCGCTATGCCTAAGCCTGCCGGTCTGAAAGTCGCAGCCTTCACGTGCGTCGCGCTGGTGAGCGCGTGCTCGTCGCCCCAGCAACCCGCGACGATTCCGGGTACCACCCCGTCGGTCTGGACGGGATCCCCGGCGCCGTCCACCTCCGGTCATCAGGAGGCGACGCCGAGTCCGCAGGCAGGTGCCGCTGCGCAGACGTTGATGACCGTCCTGAAAGGCCCGGACGGTGTGCAGATCGCCACGGCGAAGTTCGAGTTCGCCAACGGCTACGCCACCGTGACGGTCGCGACGACCGGTACCGGTGTGCTCTCGCCCGGCTTCCACGGGATGCACGTGCACAAGGTGGGCAAGTGTGAGGCCAATTCGGTCGCCCCCAATGGTGGCGCGCCCGGCGACTTCCTTTCCGCCGGCGGACATCTCCAACTGCCCGGAGCCAACGGTCACGCCAGCGGTGACCTGCCGCCGTTGCAGGTGCGCAAGGACGGGTCGGGGACGCTGGTGACCACCACGGACGCCTTCACGATGGACGACCTGACGTCCGGCGCCAAGACCGCGATCATCATCCACGCGGGTGCGGACAACTTCGCCAACATTCCGGCGGAACGCTACAAGCAGAACGACGGGACACCGGGTCCCGACGAGACGACGATGACAACCGGTGACGCCGGCAAGCGGGTGGCGTGCGGTGTCATTGGATCCGGCTAAGGATCTGGGTAAGGGTCCGCGCAGCCTGCGATCCGGCCGGGCGCGTAGCCACATCGATTTCGCCCGTTCGCCGCGTCCCACTGTGGGCGTGGAGTGGGAGTTCGCCCTCGTCGACGCCCAGACCCGCGACTTGAGCAACGAAGCCACCGCCGTCATCGCCGAGATCGGCGAAAACCCGCGCGTGCACAAGGAATTGCTGCGCAACACCGTCGAGGTCGTCAGTGGCATCTGCGAAAACGCCGCCGAAGCCATGCAGGACCTGCGTGACACGTTGGGTCCGGCCCGCCGGATCGTGCGCGACAGAGGCATGGAGTTGTTCTGCGCCGGCACCCATCCGTTTGCGCAGTGGTCCAACCAGAAGCTCACCGACGCGCCGCGTTACGCCGAGCTGATCAAACGCACCCAGTGGTGGGGCCGGCAGATGTTGATCTGGGGTGTCCATGTGCACGTCGGGATCTCGTCGGCCAATAAGGTCATGCCGATCATGTCGTCGCTGCTCAACCATTACCCGCACCTTTTGGCGTTGTCGGCGTCGTCGCCGTGGTGGGGCGGCGAGGACACCGGATACGCGAGCAATCGGTCGATGATGTTTCAGCAATTGCCGACTGCCGGGCTGCCGTTCCAGTTCCAGACGTGGGCGGAGTTCGAAGGCTTCGTCTACGACCAGAAGAAGACCGGCATCATCGACCACGTCGACGAAGTCCGTTGGGACGTAAGGCCTTCCCCGCACCTGGGCACGCTCGAGGTGCGGATCTGCGACGGCGTGTCCAACCTGCGCGAGCTGGGTGCGCTGGTCGCGTTGACGCACTGCCTGATCGTCGACCTGGACCGTCGTCTGGAGGCCGACCAGCCGCTGCCGACCATGCCGCCATGGCATGTCCAGGAGAACAAATGGCGCGCGGCGCGCTACGGGCTGGACGCGGTGATCATCCTGGACGCAGACAGCAACGAGCGGTTGGTCACCGAGGACCTCGACGACGTGCTGAACCGGTTGGAGCCGATTGCCAAGTCGCTCAAGTGCTCTGACGAACTTTCCGCGGTGGCCGACATCCCGCGCCGGGGCGCGTCATACCAGCGGCAGCGGCGGGTGGCCGAGGAGCACGACGGTGACCTTCGCTCGGTCGTCGACGCACTCGTGGCCGAGCTGGATATCTAGGCGAGCGCTCCGGCGGGTGGCCGCACCGCGGCCGCGACGCGCTTGAGCATCCGGCGCACCACGATCCGGTGCCCACCGCTGCCGATGACCAGCGCGCGATACACCTTGCCGCGCAACCCGGGAAAGGCCGCAAATGTCAACGCGCGCAACCGGACACCGTCGGCTTCGGAATTCACTTCGTAGACCAGACGGTAGACCGCGAACAGGTGGCGACCCTTAAGTGCGAGCCGGCGCGGCGGGGTGGCTTCCTCGAGTGTGAAGCCGAAGGGAACCGTCGTCGGGTCAGCGGGGTCGCGACACGTCTTGGCCAGCAGCGCCGCCCAGGTTTCGGCCGGGGAGGCGTGGATCGCGATAGCATGCTCATCGATATAGGGTAATCGTTTCATATAGAAGGATCATACTAGATCGTGGCCCCTCCGCGAAAGCACGAAACCGACGCGATCCTGGATGCGACCAGGGCGCTGGTGCTCACCGCCGGCCCGCGCGCCGCCAGCGTCGCGGCGATCGCCAAGGCCAGCGGCGCGCCGGCCGGCACGCTGTACCACCGTTTCGGCAACCGGGACGGCGTGGTGATGGCTGCCTGGTTGCGGGCGCTGGATCGGTTCCAGCAGCGCGCTCTTGCGGCCACTGCAGGCACCACTCTGGAACGAGCTACGGCAATGGCCGTCGCGGCCATCGGCTTCGCCCGCGAGTTGCCCGATGACGCGCGACTGTTGCTGACCATCCGGCCCGCCGACCTGGTCGACCGCCAATCCGGCGCGGCGTTCCGGGAGACGCTGGCCGCGATGAACGCGCCGCTGGCCGACCGGGTCCGTGAGTTGGCGGTGCAGCTTTATGGCAGCGACGAGCCCCGGGCTCTTGACGCGGTATACCGCGCCGTCTCCGATCTGCCGTATGCCGTCGTGCGGCGGCACGCCCATGACGATCCGTTGCCCGATTGGCTGGAGGCTGATGTCGCGGCCGCCGCCCGCGCGGTGCTGCATAGTTATCGTGAGAGGGGATGAGGCGGACCTATGGAATCAATTGAACTGCCGATGTTTCCGCTCGAAGCGGCGCTGCTACCGGATGAGGATCTGCCATTGCGCATCTTCGAGCCTCGCTATACCGCGCTGGTGCGCGATTGCCTGGACAGACCCGAGCCCCGCTTCGGGGTGGTGCTGATCGCCCGAGGCCGCGAGGTCGGCGGCGGCGACGGGCGCTGCGACGTGGGAACCCTGGCCGAGATCGCCGACTACGCAGACGCCGGCGCGGGCCGGTACGCGCTGCACTGCCGGATGGGCGACCGCATCCAGGTGCTGGAGTGGCTGCCGGACGACCCGTATCCGCGGGCCCGGGTGCGGGTGTGGCCCGACGAGCCGGGTCCGCCGGTGACGGCCGGTCAGTTCGGTGAGGTCGAGGACCGGGTGTGGGCGTTGTTCGAGCGGATCGCCGACGTGCGCGGAATGGAGCTGCCGGATCGCGACCTGTTGTTCGACTACGAGCACGACGGCGGCGACTGGGCAAAGTTGCTGTACGCGTTGGCATCTCGCGTTCCGATGGGACCGGCCGACCGGTATGCCGTGCTGTCGGCGGCGTCCGCTGCCGACCGGTTGACCGCGCTGGTAGAAGCGGTGGACTCGGTTGCCGCGGTGGTGGAGTTCCAGCTGTCGGAATAGTCGGCCGTTAACTCCAGAAGTCGTTCATGGGTGTGGCGTACGCATCGTTGTACGTGAGCGGGGCCAGCGCGCCTGGAACAGGGGGCCTCAAGGCGTCTTCAATGGTGGCGCATCAGGCTGTAATGGTTGTAGTACGACTCGGTGACGAAGTGGCCGGATTGCATCCCACCGGTCACGGCGGCTTGGTTCGGGATCACGATCATCGGGATGTGGTTGCCCTGGTTGCCGATGCCCAGTGACAGATTGTTGTAGTCCTCGTCGAAGGTGATGATGATCGCGTCCTGATGGCCTGCGCCCGGCGTATTCCACTCTGTCGAGCTTTGGATGGTGGACACAGTTTGTTGAATGAACTGGTCGCCGGCCGCGGCGTTGTACTGGTGCGTCGTGAGTTGGCTGGCAAGCCAGTTGGCGGTGCCACCAGGAAACTCGACAGGACCTTCCATGTTGTAGGAACCGTCGGCAGCGATCCATGAGAAGCTCCGGGTGGCGCCCGGGGTATTCAGATCGGTGCTCAGCTGCGTCAGCGGCAGCAGGTGCTGCTGCAGGTAGGCGGTGGGCTGGTTGTAGACGTAGCCGAATTGGGCGAAAGGTAAGGCGTCGACGGAGTAATCGCCCGACGACACGATGGCACCCGGGTAGGGCATGCCCTGCGCGTAGCCGGCCCACGTAACGTGGTCCGCTGGGGCAGCGCTAGCGTCGCATCCATTTCTTGCATGAGGCTGGGTGCGTTGATGGAGTTCGGGGGCGGGTTGTAGATCATGCCGAAGTCCGATCCGCCCATGATCCGGAAGTAGTTGGGGTCGCTGGGGTGGCCCAGCGCGTAGTAGTTGTTCGCATATCCGTAGGTGTTGACCAGGCTGTTGATGTACGGCGCGTTGACGCTGCCGAGGATGTCGGCGGCGCCCTTGTTCTCCATGTAGATCAGGAACACGTGATCCAGGTGGCCGACGTTGGACACCGGTGGGGTGAGCGTCGCCGGGGTGAGGGTAGGATCGCCGACGGTGAACGACAGGTTGTCGACGAAGGCGTTGTTGTAGTTGCCCAGCACCGGGTTGTGGTCGGCGAAGGTCGCGGTCACCACCGCGGAGGTGGTGCCCACCGGGATCGTCCCGGAGACGTCGCGTGGCTGGAACCCGGTGATTCCCAGGCGATCCAGCGCCGTGACCGGCGGCGATCGAGCCGGTGCCCAGAGCGGACCCCACTGGCGTTGAGGAAGGTGACCTGCACTGAGGTCGCGGACGGGTCCGTCAGGTAGCCGCCGAGCATTCCACTGAGCGTGTAGGGCGTGCTGCCGGTGTTGATTTTGGCGGACGCGGCGGTGAGGTTGACGGTTTGGCTGATAGCAGGACGTGGCCACGGGTCCGCCGCCGGCGAAGTTGTTGCCGCCGCCCGGGGGCGGGGTACCGGGGAAGCCCAAGCCCAGGAATTCGGCACCGTCGGGAACGGCACCGCGGTCGGCGAGGGATAAGTGAGCGGGGTGCCGTAGGGGATCACGGTCGGCGTGCCGGTCACCGTCCAGCCCGGAATGGTCACCGAGCTGAAGCCCGACGTGGACGGGGAGGCTATTTCGAAGCCGGGGTTGACCAGCAGGTTCTGGCTCATCGGCAATCCGGGGATCCCGTCGTGGCCGAGCAGCCAGCCGCCGGTCCCGATGGTGCCGGGGCTGCCCAGCGCGCAAGGCGTTCGGTGCGTAACCGCCGTTGCCGCCGTTGCCGCCGTCGCCGATCAGCAGGGCACTGCCGCCAGTGCCGCCGCCGCCGCCGCTGAAGCCGGGGGCGGCCTCCGCGCCGGCCCCGCCGGGACCGCCGTTACCCAGCAGCGACCCGCCGATCCCGCCGTGACCACCGCCCCCACCGGGGCCCGCGGCGGCGAATCCGCCGGGCCCGCCGGCCCCGCCGGTACCCAGCAGAATCGCGTTGCCGCCGATCCCCCCTGGCCGCCGAGGCCACCCGCGGCGCCGCCGGCACCGCCCGCGCCGCCGGCACCCAGCGCGCCGGCGACACCGCCGGCGCCGCCGAGGCCACCGCCGCCGGTCTGGCTGGAGCCGCCGGCGCCACCAGACCCGCCGGTGCCGGCGAACTGACCGCCGGCCCCACCGAGCCCGCCGGGTCCACCGGCGCCGGCGAAGCCGGCGCCGCCGTCGCCTCCGTCGCCGCCGGCACCCAGCAGCGAGCCGCCGATGGTGCCGGTTCCGCCGCCGAACAGCGAGGCGCTGGGGCCGGCGGCTCCGCCGGCCCCGCCCGCACCTCCGGCGTACCCGACTCCGCCGACCCCGCCGCCCCCGCCGCTGCCGCCGACCAAGCCGCTCAGGGCCCCGCTGGCCCCACCGGCGCCGCCGCTCCCGGCCCGTATCCGGCGGCCAGCTGACCGGCCATGCCCCCGGTGCCGCCGCCCCCGCCCGAACCGAAGAGGCCGCCGGTGCCACCGGCGCCACCGCCCGCGCCGTTGGCGTCGACTCCGGCGGTCGCGCCCACTCCGCCGGCTCCGCCGCCCCCACCATTGCCGAAGATCCAGCCGCCGTTGCCGCCCTTGGCCGCCGGCCCGCCCGACACCGGTGGCGGCGAACCCGCCGGCCCCGCCGGTCCCGCCGGTGCCGAACAGCCCGGCGGCCCCGCCGGGACCGCCGGGGATGCCGTTTGCGCCGGATCCGCCGGCCCCGCCGTCGCCGAGCAGCCACCCGCCCGGGCCTCCGGCGGCACCGCTACCGGCCGCGCCAGGGGCGCCGTTGCCGATCAGCGGGCGCCCGGTCAGCGCCACACTGGGCGCGTTGATCACGTTGAGTGCGGCCGCCGGTAGCAGCAGCCCGTTGGCGCCGGTGGCCGCCCGCCGGGGCGCCGAGCCCGCCAATCCCGCCCGTCCCGCCGAGACCGAGCAGCACGGCGCGGCCGCCGGCCCCACCGACCCCGCCGGGAAGCGGGGGGCGCCCTGGGCGCCGGACCCGCCGGCCCCGCCGTTGCCGAACAGCAGCGGTCCGGCGCCACCGTTCCCGCCGGCCCCGCCGGCACCGGCCAACGCGAACCCGCCGACCCCGCCGGTCCCGCCGAAACCGATCAGACCCGCCTCCCCGCCGGCCCCGCCATGCCCGCCGTTGCCCGCGCCGGCAGTGGTGCCGCCGGCGCCGCCCGAACCGCCAGACCCCAGCCAGCCGGCGTGCCCGCCGGCACCGCCGGCACCGCCGTCGGCGGCTAAGCTGGTTCCCCCGGTGCCGCCGGCGCCGCCGTTACCGAACAGCGGGCCGGCCGCGCCGCCTGCACCACCCGCACCGCCGGCCCCGACTAGCCCAAACCGCCGGTGCCTCCGATCCCGCCCGCACCGGCGAGCGGGCCGCCGGCACCGCCGACCCCACCCGCACCCCCGACGACGCCGGCTCCACCGACCCCACCGGTACCACCGCCTGCTCCGACCAGCCCGCCGAGCAGCCCGCCGGCGCCACCGGACCCACCGACTCCGCCGGTACCGACCAACGACAACCCGCCGGTGCCGCCGGCCCCGCCGGCGCCGAACAACCCGCCGGCCCCGCCGACTCCACCGGCCCCGCCGGTGCCCGCCACGGAATCCGCCGGTCCCGCCGGCACCGCCGGTGCCCAACAGCCACCCGCCGTGCCCACCCGCACCGCCGACACCGCCACCACTGCCGCCGGCCCCGCCGGCACCGCCGGTGCCGATCAGCCCCGCCGCCCCGCCGGCCCCGCCGACCCCGCCTGCCGATCCCGAGCCCCCGGCCCCGCCATCGCCGAGCAACCACCCTCCGGCGCCCCCGCCGGCTCCGGTCCCGGGGGCCCCGGGGGCGCCGTTGCCGATTAGCTGGCGGCCGGTCAACCCCACCGCGTAAGCGTTCGCCGTGGCCAGCAGATCCCGGTCCACCAGGAACTGCAGCTGCGGGTACTGCTGCAAGACGCCCAGCAGCGATCCGTTGCTGGCCTCGGCGACCCCGTATGAACCCGCACCCACGCTGAGCGCCTGCGCAAACTGCTCCTGAAACACCGCCGCCTGGGTGCTCAACGCCTGATAAGCCTGCGCATGGCCGCCGAACAACTGCGCAAGTGCCACCGACACCTCGTCGGCAGCCGCCGCCACAATCCCCGTGGTCGACGGCGCCCACGACGCCGTTGCCTTCCTGACCGACTCCCCGATCCCGATCACATCCGCCGACGCCGCGGCCAGAGCCTCAGGTGCTGCGATCAAAAAAGTCGACATCTGCGGCTCCCATCATTGGGGCGATTCGAACGGCTAAATATATTTCACAAGACCCGGAATGTGAATGGAGCCACACCAGGCAGCGCGCTACAACACCTTCGCGAATTCGCGCAGGGACTCCACCTGCAGCGGGTCCAACGAGGGCCGCACCTTTTCGCGCGCAGCGGCCAGGTCGGCGGCGGTGACGTCGGCGGCATCGATGGAGCGCCGCATCGCGGTCAAGCGCCGCCTCGCGCAGCAGGGCCACGCAGTCGGCGGCGCTGTAACCGTCCAGGCCGGCGGCCACCGCGTCCAGATCGACGTCGGAGCTGAGCGGGATGGATTTGCCTGCGGTGCGCAGGATTTCGCGGCGGGCGTCGGCGTCCGGTGGTTCGACGAACACCAACCGCTCCAGCCGGCCCGGACGCAAAAGCGCCGGGTCGATCAGGTCGGGCCGGTTGGTGGCGCCCAGCACGACGACGTCACGCAGCGGGTCGATGCCGTCCAGTTCGGTCAGCAGCGCGGCCACCACCCGATCGGTCACGCCGGAGTCGAAGCTCTGTCCACGCCGGGGCGCCAGCGCGTCCACCTCGTCGAGAAATATCAGCGACGGCGCGGAGTCGCGGGCCCGCCGGAACAATTCGCGCACCGCCTTCTCCGAGGAACCCACCCACTTGTCCATCAGCTCGGAGCCCTTGACGGCGTGCACGCTGAGCTGGCCGGTGCTGGCCAGCGCACGGACCACGAAGGTCTTGCCGCAACCGGGTGGGCCGTAGAGCAGCACCCCGCGCGGCGGGTCGACGCCGAGGCGGGCGAAGGTGTCCGGGTGCTGCAACGGCCACAGCACCGACTCGGTCAGCGCCTGCTTGGCCTCCGCCATGTCGCCAACGTCAGCGAGAGTGACGCTGCCGACGTTGATCTCCTCGCTGCCCGACCGGGACAACGGCCTGATCACCGACAGCGCGCCGACGAGGTCGTCCTGGCTGAGTTTGGGTGGCTGGCCGTCGGCGCTGGCCCGCGACGCTGCCCGCAGCGCCGCCTCGCGCATCAGTGCCGCCAGGTCGGCGACCACGAAACCCGGTGTCCGCGCGGCGATCGCTTCCAGGTCGAGATCGACGGTGGGCACCTTCTTCAGCAGTGCCTCCAGCAAAGCCTTCCGAGTACCGGCATCGGGCAACGGCAGCCCCAGCTCGCGGTCGCACAACTCGGGCGATCGCAGCCGTGCATCGATCTGGTCGGGCCGCGCAGATGTGGCGATCATCGCGACGCCGCTGGTGGCCACGGCCTTGCGCAGCTCGGTGAGGATGAGCGCGGCCACGGGTTCGGGCGTTTGCGGCAGCAGGGCGTCGACATCGGTGATCAGCAGCACTCCGCCGCCGTCCATGACCTTCGTCACCGCCGTCGACACCGCCCGCAGCCGGTCTTCGGCGGCCAGCGCGCCGACGGCCGGGCCGTCCAGCTGCACCAACCGGCGTCCGGCACACACCGCCCGCACCAGCGTCACTTTGCCGACGCCGGCCGGACCCGACACCAGGACACCGAGGTTGGTGCCGGCGCCCAACGATTTCAGCAGGTGCGGCTCGTCGAGGGCGAGCTTGAGCCACTCGGTGAGCTTGCCGGCCTGTGGTTGTGCCCCCTTGAGCTCCTCGACCTGCATCTCCGGGGTCGAGACGTCGACGGCCGGGATGACGCGGGACGTGTCAGGGACTGCCGTGCCCCAGGTGACCAGCGAGTTCGGCTGTACGCTGACCGGCCCCTCGCGGGTCTACGCCGGTGACGGTCAGCAGCTCCGAGATCCAGCTGATCCCCACCGAGGAGGCCAGCGCGCGGGTGGCGGCCGACGTCGACGTGCCCGGGCCCAGGTCGCGCGGCAAGAGCGACACCGCGTCCCCGACCGTCATCACCTTGCCGAGCAGGGCCTGTCGCAGCGTGGCTGACGACAACGACTGGGTGGCCAGCGTCGAACCACTCAACGTCACCGTGCGCGCCCCGTAGACGGTGACGGCGCTGACGATCACCTCGGTGCCCTCCCGCAGGCCGGCGTTGGACAGCGTGACGTCGTCCAGCAGCACGATGCCGATCGGGATGTCGCCGCCGGCCATGCCCGCCACTGCCGCGGTGGTGCGCGATCCGGTCAGCGACACCGCATCCCACTCCCGGATGCCCAGCGCGACAATGGTGCTCGGATGCAGGCGCACCACGCCGCGACGCGAGTCGACAGCAGAAGTGTTCAGCCGGGCGGTGAGCGCGAGCTGATTGGGGCGGGTCACGTCACCTGCCCGGCTTGCGCAACCCGAGCCGCGCCATCGACCGTCGGTGCGGCTGGGCACGGCGGGTCGCGCGCCGGGCGGCGCGTCGTTGCTTGTTGTCGTCTTCCCACGCCTCGGGGTGTTTGGCCAGCCAGCGCTTGCTGCGCACCGCGAAGGGGATGTGGCACACGTAGGAGATGATGATGATCCAGATCAGGACGTAAGGCGCCAGCACTGCGGCCGCGGCGGCGATCGCCAGCACCGCCAGCAGCGGGGCCGCCCAGTTCGGCGGCACCGCCAACGTGTGGAACTTCTTCATCGGGAGCGCGCTGACCATCAACAGCGACGTCCCGGTGATCCACAAGCTCAGGAACCAGACCGACGTCCACCAACCCTCGCCGAACTGCAGTTTGAGGCCGATCGTCCCGATCATCGAGACGGCGCCCGCCGGCGCCGGCATGCCGACGAAGTACTCCTTGGCGTAGGGAGGCAGCGTCCCGTCGTCCTGCTGGGCGTTGTACCTGGCCAGTCGCAGCACCACGCACACCGCATACAGCAAGACGACCGCCCATCCGATCGGCCACTTCGACAGCAGCGTCACGTAGACCACCAGGGCCGGGGTCACCCCGAAGTTCACCGAGTCGGCCAGCGAGTCGATCTCGGCGCCCATCCGGGACTGGGCGTCGAGGATGCGGGCCACCCGGCCGTCCAGCGCGTCGAGGATGGCGGCCACCGCGATCAGTGCCATCGCGGGGATCGGCTTGTGATCGAGCGCGAATTTGATCGAGGTGAGGCCCGCGCAGATCGACAGCACGGTCATCGCGCTGGGCAGCAGGTGCAGCGCTTCGGTGCGTCGGACCCGCGGTCTGGTGATCATGACAGCTCCGCCAGGACGGTCTCGCCGCCCAGGGTGCGCTGGCCGAGGTTGACGATGGGCTGCGCGCCCGGCGGCAGGTAGGTGTCGAGTCGCGAGCCGAACCGGATCAGTCCGTACGTCTCTCCGATGGCGAGCCGGTCGCCGACGTGGGCGTCGCACACGATGCGGCGCGCCACCAGTCCGGCGATCTGGACGACTACGACCTCGGGGCGTTCATCTCCGAGATCCATCCGGATCCGCATGCTGGTGCGCTCGTTGGCCTCGCTGGCCTCGGGCAGATCGGCGGACAGGAAGCTGCCCGGACGGTGTTGCACCGCGATCACCTCGCCACTCACCGGGGCGCGCTGCACGTGGACGTCCAGAATCGACAGGAAGATGCTGATGCGCGGCCGCGGCGTGTCGCCCATGCTGAGTTCGGCGGGCGGGACGGCGGTGTCGATCACGCAGATGGTGCCGTCGGCGGGTGCCACGACGGCACCGGGCCGGGTGGGAGGCACCCGCTTCGGGTGCCGGAAGAATCCCGCACAGGCGCCCGCCGCCAACAGGCCGGTCCGGCGCAACCACCGGTGCCGATACCCGACGGCGGCCAGGGCCAGGCCCGCGCCGACGAACGGCCGCCCGCCCGGGTGGAGCGGCGGAACGGTGGACCGCACCAACTCGATCAGGTGCGCAGGACCTTCGGAAGAGCCAGGGCGTCGTGCCACGCGGGTCATCTTACGTAAGCGCCTGCCACCGGCGTGGTTCGTTCGGCCCGTTGAAGGGAAAGCAGACAATTAGCCTGGTTCTCCGAGGAGTCTGACATTTCGACCCCACCCCTCGACGCAGCGCAAGTGCGCCGCGCGAAGATAGGCGTCACCGCAGCATTTGTCGCCCATGCTGTGGTGTTTTCGTCTTGGGCGGCGCACATCCCGCAGGTCAAGGCGGCCCTCGGGCTGTCTGACGGGGCGCTGGGCACGGCGCTGTTCGGCGCGCCGCTCGGGTCGGTCGCGGCGACGTTGTTCAGCCATTGGGCACTGCCGCGCTGGGGCAGTCGCCGGTTGGTTCCCGTCATGGTCGCCGGCTACGCGCTGGCTCCGATGACGGTCGGGCTGGCCACGTCCGGGCTGTGGCTGTTCCTGACTCTGATGCTGTGGGGTTGGTTCCAGGGCGCCCTGGACGTCGCGATGAACACCGCGGCCGGCACGGTCGAGCGACTGGCGCAGGCCCCGATCATGGCCCGGTTTCACGGCATGTGGAGCGTCGGCGCTCTGGTAGGCGCGGTGATCGGGGCCGCTTGCGTCAGCGTGGGCATCGGGCTCGGCTGGGCAGTTGACGGTCCTGGGCGCGGTGGTGCTGGTCGTGGTGGGTCCACTCACCCGGCACCTGGTCCCCGATGCGGCCGTGGACGCGCCGTCCGACGGGCGTGGGCGCACCTGGATGACACCGACGGTGGCGATCCTTGCCGCGGTGGCGTTCGCGTCCTTCCTGTGTGAGGGCACCGCCACCGACTGGTCGGCCAACTACGTGCACGACGTGGTCGGCGCCGGGCCGGGGGTGTCGGCGCTGAGCTACGCCGCCTACACCCTGGCGATGGTTGTCATCCGCTTCGGGGCGATGCGCCTGCATGCGCGGGTGTCGGCCCGGCGGTTGCTGCCGGGTCTGGCCCTGCTCGCCGCTGTCGGGATGAGTGTCACGCTGGCCACCGCTGATCCGGTGATCAGCGTGATCGGGTTCGCCAGTGTGGGAGCGGGTGTGGCGCTGTTGGTGCCCACGGCGTTCAGCGCCGCCTATTCGGCCGGCAGCGGTGGATCGGCGATCGCCCTGGTCGCCGCGACCGGCTGGGTGGGCTATCTGCTCGGGCCGCCGCTGATCGGCCACCTCGCCCAGTGGGTCGGGCTGCCGGCGGCGCTGGTGACGATCCCGGTGATGCTCTCGATCGCTGCCCTGGCCATCGCCGCGACGTCCGCCTTCGACGCGGCCGACGAATTCCACCGGGCTTAGCTCAGATCCCACACCTGCAGCTCGGCGCCGGCGGGCACCTCGACCACATCCTCGGGAATGTCCAGCAGCCCATTGGCCGAGGCCAACCACCGCAGGTGGTGCGACGCGGGTGGTCCGTAACTGGTGACCTGTCCCGCCTCGGTGTCCAGGATTGCGCGCCGGAACTGCCGCTTACCGCGCGGCGACGTCACCGCCTGCGTCAGCACCGCGGTCCGCTTCGGGCGCTGCGGGTTCGGCAGGCCCATGGCCGCACGCAACGCCGGCCGGATGAACACCTCGAAGGACACCAGCGCGCTGACCGGGTTGCCGGGCAGCGTGATGATCGGTGTGCCGGCGACAAAACCGGCACCCTGCGGCATGCCTGGCTGCATCGCCACCTTGACGAACTGCACGCCCTGATCACCGTCGCGGCCGAAGACGTCCTTGACCACCTCGTAGGCGCCGGCGCTGACGCCGCCGCTGGTGATGATCAGGTCTGCGTCATACGCGTCCAGGATGGCGGTGAACTGCGCGACGTCGTCGCCCGCGGTCGCCGTGGCAACCACGTCAGCGCCGGCTTCCCGGACCGCGGCCGCCAGCATCACCGAGTTGGACTCGTAGATCTGTCCGGGCTGCAGGGGGGTGCCGGGCGTCACCAGTTCCGAGCCAGTCGAGATCAGCAGTACCCGTTGCCGCGGGACCACCGGCAACCCGGCCAGCCCCAGCGCGGCAACCAGGCCGAGCGCGGCCGGCGTCACCACCTCGTCGGCCCTGAGCACGGTGGTGCCGGCTTCGACGTCCTCGCCGGCCCGCCGGATGTGCTTGCCCGCCTCGGAATGCTGCCGGATCTGCACGGACCGCACGCCGCCGTCGGTGGCTTCGACCGGCACGATGGCCGTCGCACCGGCCGGCAGCGGAGCGCCGGTCATAATCCGGTGCGCGGTGCCCGGCAGCAGTTGCAACTCGTCGGTGCGGCCGGCCGGAATGTCCTCGGCGACCGGCAGCACCACCGGGTCCTCGGGTGTAGCGGCGGCAACGTCCGCGGCGCGCACCGCGTAGCCGTCCATCGCGGAGTTGTCGAAGACCGGCAGCGACAACGGCGCGACGACGTCGTCGGCCAGCACCAGGCCCAGGGCGTCTGCCAGCGCGACCGTGACCGCGGGACGGGCGTGGATCATCTCCGCGACCACGCGCTGATGTTCGGTGACAGAGCGCATCTCAAACCGGGAACTTCACGCCGGTGAGTTCCTCGGAGACGCTCCACAGCCGGCGTTGCAGCTCCGCGTCATGGGACTGTGCGCTGGACTGCACCAGCTTGGGATGGCCGCGTTGTTCACCCAGACCATCGGGGCCGTAGTACTGCCCGCCCTCGACGGTCGGGTCGGTGGCCGCCCGTAGCGACGGCAGCGCACCGGCCTCCGCACTCTGGAACAGCAGCGGCGCCAACATGTTGAGCGGCCGCAGAATCCGCGGGACATTGCGCGCCAACTCGGTGGCGGAGCCGCCCGGATGTGCGGCGACGGCGACGGTCGGGGCCGCCGCGGCGGACAGCCGGCGCTGCAGCTCGTAGGTGAACAGCAGATTGGCCAGCTTGGATTGTCCGTACGCGCCGATCCGGCTGTAGCTGCGTTCCCATTGCAGGTCGTCGAAGTGGATCGCGGCCCGCATCCGGTGACCCAGGCTGCTGACCGTCACCACCCGGGAGCCGCGCACTCCCGGCACAGGTGGTCGAGCAACAGCCCGGTCAGTGCGAAGTGGCCGAGATGGTTCGTGCCGAACTGCAGCTCGAAACCGTCCGCGGTGACCTCCTTGGGCGTCCACATCACCCCGGCGTTGTTGATCAGCAGGTCGATGCGCGGGTGGGTGCTGCGCAGCTCGTCGGCGGCGCGGCGTACCGAGTCCAGCGAGCTGAGGTCGAGTTCCTGGAGTGTGACGTCTACATTACGGCCTTCTGGCTCGCGGCGGCGACGATGCGCGCCAGCGCCTGGTTGCCCTTCTCGAGGTTGCGCACCGCGAGCACCACACGTGCGCCGGCGTCCGCAAGCGCGGCAGCGGTGTGGTAGCCGATGCCGGTGTTGGCGCCGGTGACGATTGCGACGCGGCCGCTCTGATCAGGAATGTCGGACTGCGACCACTTTTTCGTGCCATTGGGGGTCATGGGGCACAACTTACTCATCCGGATCAGGTCGCAATCTATCCGCAGCTCCGATGGCCATTCAGATCGGAAGCCGCCGCACGTAGAGTCGAGAACGTGATTACCGGTCTGGCGCACGCCGGCGTGTGCGTACCCGACTGTGATGCCGCGGTCGCGTTCTATCGCGACGTGTTAGGCCTGCGTGTGCTCTCGCCGCCGTACGTCATGGCCGGTAACGCCATTCGCGACGACATGGGTGAACTGGTGTCCGATCCCACCATGAAAGCCGCCATCGTCGGGTTGCCGGGACGACGGCGACCGCGTCCTCGAGGTGATCGAGTATGTCAACGTCGGCGGGTCCGGAGCAGCGGGCTACCGCGGCCATGACCGATCACGGGCTGTCCCATGTCGGGCTGATTTGCGAGGACCTCGACGCCACCCGCGCCGAACTCGAAAGCAAGGGGGTGCGCTTCCTGGTCAGCGGGATCGCCGACGTCGCGCGGGTGCGCACCACCTGGTTCGTCGACCCATGGGGCGTGGTGTTCATCCTGGTGGAGAAGAGCCGGCCCGAGCGACCGTACTTCGCGCAATCGGGGCCGTGATGCCCCCAAAAATCACTGTCGGTGTCATCGGCGCGGGCGCCGGCGGCATCGCAATGGGAATCCAACTTGCCTCCGGCGGTTACGATTTCACCATCTTCGACCGGGCGGACGGCTTCGGCGGGACTTGGCGGCACAACACCTTCCCGGGCGCGGCATGTGATGTCCCGTCGCACCTGTACTCGTTCTCCTTTGCGCTCAATCCGCGGTGGAGCAAGACCTACGCCAACCAGCCCGAGATCCTCGCCTACCTGGAAAAGGTCGCCGCCGACCACGGACTGGGCGCCGCACCTGCGGCCCAACACCGCGATCACGACCGTGCGGTGGTCGGATGACTCGAGGCGTTGGACGCTGACGGCCGATGACGGCCGCCAGTACGACTTCGACGTCGTGGTGAGTGCGGTCGGGATGCTCGACGTGCCCAACATCCCGAATATCCGCGGGGCGCAACGGTTTCGGGGCCGGCAGTTCCATTCGGCCCGCTGGGACCACAGCAAATCGACGGCCGGGGAACGGGTCGCGTCCATCGGCACGGGCGCCAGCGCGGTCCAATACGTCCCCGCGATCGCGCGAGACACCGCGCACCTCACGGTGTTTCAGCGCACCCCGATCTGGATCGCGCCCCGATTCGACTTCCCGTTCACCCCCGAGCAGCACAAGGAGTTCGAACGGCACCCCGAGGCCGCGCAAAAGCTGCGCGACGAGGCGTTCGACGCCTACGAGTCATCCAGCTTCGATGTCGACGCCGCGCAGACCCGCGAGGCGACCGAACTCGCCCGCAATTACCTGGCACGCAAAGTGACTGACCCCGAACTGCGCGCCAAGCTGACGCCGGACTACCCGGCCGGCTGCAAGCGGCCGTTGATGTCTCGGGAGTGGTACCCGACCTTCGCGCTGCCGCACGTCGCGCTGGAGACCACCGCCATCGCGGAGCTGACCCAGCGAGGGGTGCGCACCGTCGACGGCGTCGAACACCGCGTCGACACCGTCATCTACGGCACCGGGTTCAAGGCCGCCGACTACCTGGACAGCATCGATGTGTACGGTACCGGCGGCCGGCACCTGCGCGACGAATGGCGTGGCGGTGCCGAGGCCTACCTCGGCACCCTGGTCGCCGGATATCCGAATTTCTTCACGCTGTACGGCCCCAACACCAACGGGGTCAACTCGATCCTCTACATCCATGAAGCGCAGACCACCTTCATCCGCCACGTTCTGGGCACGGTGGGAGAGTGCGGGGCCCGCACCGTCGCGGTGACCGAAGCCGCGCAGCGGCGCTATAACGACGAACTGCAGGCCGCTATGGAGGGCAAGGTGTGGCTGGCTTGTACCAACTACTTCCGTCATCCCAGCGGCAAGGTGGTGACCCAGCTGCCCTTCAGCGGCAGGGCGTTCTTCGAACGCACCCGGACGATGAACCGCGGTGACTTCGTCCTGCGCGATTAGTCGACGAAATGATTGTCGTGGCGCACGAACCACTCGCGACGCTCGTCGTCGGTCAGGTCCGCCAGCGCCGTGAAGCCCTCGAAGTAGGCCTCGCGCGGAGCGCCCGGGGAGAAGAGCATCAGCATCGACGCCGGTTCGTCTACCTCGTTGCGGAATCCGTGGATGCCGCCCGGCGGCACGTAAAGGAAATCACCTTGATGACCGTCGACCCAGTCCCGGCCGTCGTAGAGCCGCATGGTCCCGGACAGCACGAAGAAGGCCTCGGACATCGAGCGGTGGAAGTGCGGCCCCGGTCCGCCTCCGGACGGCGCGATGTCTACCCGGTACAGGCCGTAGTCGCCGCCGGTGGCCTGTTGATTGGCCAGGTAGTGGTACGTGACCCCGAAGTTCTCGTAGTCCGGTGCCTCGTCTGCTCGCTTGAGCCAGGCGCTGACCTCTGGTTCCGCTTTGGTATAGCGCGGCTTGGGGTAGGGCGGCACGACCAGCGACATTTGTCCAGTCTGCCGCAACCGGCGTTCCAATTCCGAGTGTGGATCTCACGACGGGACACGCCGATGAGGCGTCGGGATTTTCACAATCGGCGGTAGGGCTTGCTCGGCGCCTCTTCAGCCAACGGCGAACGTCGCCGGCCGATCTTGCACTCGGCATGGGCGAGTGCTAAAAATGAGGTTGGCACTCGCGACCGGTGAGTGCTAGGTCGGGACGGTGAGGTCCAGCGACAAATCGCTGTGGCCGTCCGTCGCGGGCACTGCGCCCGGCCAGCGTAAGCAACGGGTGGCTCGTCCATGTGGTCACCACGTGCCATCCCCAATCGGAGGAATCACTTCGCAATGTCCAAGATAATTGCGTACGACGAAGAGGCCCGTCGCGGCCTCGAGCGGGGCCTGAACGCCCTCGCCGACGCGGTAAAGGTGACGTTGGGGCCCAAGGGCCGCAACGTCGTACTGGAGAAGAAGTGGGGCGCTCCCACGATCACCAACGATGGTGTGTCCATCGCCAAGGAGATCGAGCTGGAGGACCCGTACGAGAAGATCGGCGCTGAGCTGGTCAAGGAAGTCGCCAAGAAGACCGACGATGTTGCCGGTGACGGCACCACGACGGCCACCGTTCTGGCTCAGGCGCTGGTCAAAGAGGGCCTGCGCAACGTTGCGGCCGGCGCCAACCCGCTGGCTCTCAAGCGCGGCATCGAGAAGGCGGTCGAGAAGATCACCGAGACGCTGCTCAAGTCCGCCAAGGACGTCGAGACCAAGGAGCAGATCGCGGCCACCGCGGGTATCTCCGCGGGCGACCAGTCGATCGGCGACCTGATCGCCGAGGCGATGGACAAGGTCGGCAACGAGGGCGTCATCACCGTCGAGGAGTCCAACACCTTCGGCCTGCAGCTCGAGCTCACCGAGGGCATGCGGTTCGACAAGGGCTACATCTCGGGCTACTTCGTGACCGACGCCGAGCGTCAGGAAGCGGTCCTGGAGGACCCCTACATCCTGCTGGTCAGCTCGAAGATCTCGACCGTCAAGGACCTGCTGCCGCTGCTGGAGAAGGTCATCCAGGGTGGCAAGCCGCTGCTGATCATCGCCGAGGACGTCGAGGGCGAGGCGCTGTCCACCCTGGTCGTCAACAAGATCCGCGGCACCTTCAAGTCGGTGGCGGTCAAGGCCCCCGGCTTCGGTGACCGTCGCAAGGCGATGCTGCAGGACATGGCCATCCTCACCGGTGGTCAGGTCGTCAGCGAAGAGGTCGGCCTCTCCCTGGAGACCGCCGACATCTCGCTGCTCGGGAAGGCCCGCAAGGTCGTCATCACCAAGGACGAGACCACCATCGTCGAGGGCGCCGGTGACTCCGACGCCATCGCCGGCCGGGTGGCCCAGATCCGCGCCGAGATCGAGAACAGCGACTCCGACTACGACCGCGAGAAACTGCAGGAGCGCCTGGCCAAGCTGGCCGGCGGCGTTGCGGTGATCAAGGCCGGAGCTGCCACCGAGGTGGAGCTCAAGGAGCGCAAGCACCGCATCGAGGACGCGGTCCGCAACGCCAAGGCGGCCGTCGAGGAGGGCATCGTCGCAGGCGGTGGCGTGGCCCTGCTGCAGGCGGCTCCGGCTCTGGCCGAGCTGAACCTCTCGGGCGACGAGGCGACCGGTGCCAACATCGTGCGCGTTGCGCTCGAGGCTCCGCTGAAGCAGATCGCCTTCAACTCCGGGCTGGAGCCCGGCGTGGTAGCCGAGAAGGTGCGCAACTCGCCCGCCGGCACCGGCCTGAACGCCGCCACCAACGAGTACGAGGACCTGCTCAAGGCCGGCGTTGCCGACCCGGTCAAGGTGACCCGTTCGGCGCTGCAGAACGCGGCGTCGATCGCGGGCCTGTTCCTGACCACCGAGGCCGTCGTTGCCGACAAGCCGGAGAAGGCGTCCGCTCCCGCGGGCGACCCGACCGGTGGCATGGGCGGTATGGACTTCTAAGCGTTTGAAGTCGACGAGAAGCCCGGTCCCTCACCAGGGGACCGGGCTTTTTCGTGTTGAGATTGGGTACGCCAAGCGCGATGGTGCAGAACGAAACTCGACGAAGGTGGCGTGGATAGCGAATGGACGTTCCCGACTGGGTTTGGGCCCTGACCATTCTCGGCATCGTGGGCCTGCTGGCCTTCGACTTCGTCTTCCATGTCCGCAAGGCGCATGTTCCGACGCTGCGGGAGGCCGCGCTGTGGTCGGCCGCCTACGTGGGCATTGCCGTGCTGTTCGGCGTCGGCCTGTTGGTGTTCGGCAGTGGTGAGGCGGGTCCGGAGTACTTCGCCGGCTACGTCACCGAAAAAGCCTTGTCGGTCGACAATTTGTTCGTCTTCCTGGTGATCATCGCCAGCTTCCGGGTCCCGCGGGAAGATCAGCAGAAGGTGCTGCTGTTCGGGATCGCCTTCGCCCTGATCGCTCGTACCGGATTCATTCTTCTCGGCGCCGCGCTGATCAATGCATTCGCGTGGGTCTTCTATCTGTTCGGCCTGGTCCTGTTGCTCACCGCCGGCAGTGTTCTGAGGTCGGACGACGAGGACGATTCCCGCAAAGCCGACAATTTCGTCATCCGAGCAGCGAAAAAGGTGATTCGCACTTCCGAGCACTATGACGGCGACAAGTTGTTCACGACGGTCGACGGTAAGCGGGCGATGACGCCGATGCTGCTGGTCATGGTGGCCATCGGCGGCACGGACATTCTTTTCGCGCTCGACTCGATACCCGCCATTTTCGGTCTCACCCAGCATGTCTACATCGTCTTCACCGCGACCGCGTTCTCGTTGCTCGGTCTGCGGCAGCTGTATTTCCTCGTCGACGGCTTGCTGGACCGGCTCATCTACCTCTCCTATGGGCTGGCGGCGATCCTCGGTCTTATCGGCGTGAAGCTGATTCTGCACGCTCTACACGAGAACAACGTCCCGTTCATCAACGGCGGTGAGCCGGTGAAGGTCGTCGAGATAAGCACCACTCTGTCGCTGGCCGTAATCGTCGGTGTTCTTGGCCGTCACCGTGGTGGCCTCGTTGCTCAGCCGCAAAGGCAAAGCCACGACTGCGATTGCCAATGCCCGACGGCACGCGACGGCCTATCTCGACTCCGAATACACCCACGACCCCCAAGAACGCGAACGCATTTTCCGGAAGTTGCTCGATGAGCGCGATCAGATCTTTGTGCTCGGGCCGAGGTACCCCCAATTGGTCCGCGACGAGCCGGCACTGATCGAACTGCTTGACGCGCGGCCGCCAAACACGACGAGGCTGTCGAGCGCGGCGAAGCCCAACCGTTCACCCGCAAGGGGTTGACCTGGCAAAAGTGATGGGCAGGACCCGCTAGGACCCTGCGTCAACCGGCAGCGAGAACACCACGCAGTCGTGCAGGCAGCCGTTGGCCCCGATAGGCACCCCGGAGGGGGATTCGGCGTTGCGGTGCAGCAGCGCGCGAGTAGGAATCACCGCACAGCGCACCGCCTCGGCACCCGCGTCGGAAATCTCGGCGCGGCCGTCGACGATCAGCGAGTAGCCGCCGGGCGCGGAGGGTGGCCACACCAGCGTGACGTTGCTGCGGCGTGCCAAGTTGGTACGGGTGCCCCCGCCGATCAGTCCGACGTCGAGCACCGCCAAATCGCGCAGCACCGGCTCAACGGTCACCGTGTGCGCGCGGTAGTCGTCGTCGACGGTGATCAGGTAGGCGAACTGGTAGCTCGGCAGGGTGTCGGCCAACCGCTGGAAGTCGACCGGCTTGCTGGTATTTGCAGCCATGGATCGAGGATAGGCGCGCGACTACTCGGTACGGATCGGGAACTGGATGACCCGGCTCTGGTCGCCGGTATCACGTTCGCCCGGTGGGTAGAAGTTCGACTTCGGGATGCCCGAGTTCGGCAGACTCGGGGTGCCGATGCCGGGCTCGTGCCCGAGCGTGGTGCGCACTCCCGGGTCGCTGGTGCTGGGGTTGACGAAGCCCGTCACCGGGGTACTGGCGGACGTCCTCAGGCCGGTGTTGGCCGCCGCGCTGCTGCTCGTGTTTGCGGTGACGGAGCCCGGGCCGGTGTCGACGGCGGCGGCCGGAGCGGATGCCGGGGCGACGACGGGTGTGCTGCTCAGGCCGGAGTTCAACGCTCCCGCCAGACCGGAGTGCAGGCCGCCGGTGTTGGCCAGGGCCGAGCTGAGCAGCCCGGAACTCAACGCCGCGGTACCCAGACCGCCGGTAGCGTAGTGCGCGGAGTTGGCCAATCCCGCCTCCAGGCCGGTACCGCCCACGCCGGCGTTCTGCAATCCCGAGCCCAGGTAGCCCATGGAGCTGCCGAAGCCGGTGTTGATGCTGCCCGAGTTGCCCAGGCCGGTGTTCAAAGAGCCCGAGTTGCCCAGGCCCATGTTGCCGTTGCCGGAGTTGAAGAAGCCGCTGTTGCCGGTGCCCGAGTTGCCGAACCCGCTGTTGCCGCTACCCGAGTTGAACCCACCGAAGCCGAATTTGACGGTCGCCGGTCAGACCCATGCCGAACACATCACTGCCGGTGTTGCCGATGCCGAGGTTGTTGCTGCCGAAGTTTCCCAAACCCAGGTTGTTGTTGCCGGTGTTGCCGACGCCCAGGTTGCCACTACCGCTGTTGCCGGCGCCGACGTTGCCGCTGCCGCTGTTGCCGACACCCATGTTGTAGTTGCCGACGTTGTTGTTGCCGACGTTGCCGCTGCCGATGTTGCCGAAGCCGAAGTTGATCTGGCCGTTCTTGCCGAGGTCGATACCGAGATTGCGCAGTACCTGTTGCCAGGGTGCCAGTTGAGCGGCCGCCGCCGACGCATCGAAGTGGTAGTTCGCCATGGCTGCCACGTCCAGCGCCCACATTTGCTCGTACGCGGATTCGGTGTCCATGATCGCCGGCCAGTTCATGCCGAAGAAGTTCGTCGACGCCAACATCTGCACCAGGCCGCGGTTGGCCGCCACCACCGCGGGCTGCACGGTGGCAACCACCGCAGTCTCGAACGCGGCTGCCGTGGCAGCGGCTTGTGCCGCCGCCTGTTCGGCCTGGACCGCCGCAGCGCTGAGCCAGGCCATGTACTGCGTCGCGACGGCCATCATGGCCGTCGACGACGCACCCAGCCAGGAGCCGGTGGTCAGTTCTTGCGTCACAGAGCTGAATGACGCCACTGACGACGCCAAGTCCTCGGCCAAGCCACCCCATGCGGAGGCAGCAGCAAGTAACGGTCCCGCGCCGGGACCGGCGAACATCAATGCCGAGTTGATCTCTGGCGGCAACCACGCGAAATGCGGGCTTGTCACGACCCAAACTTACCCGGCAGAGCCCGTTACCGTGGGCATATCGGTTAACCGGCTACCGCCGATACGCAGCCGGCGCACAGCAACAAGTCAGACGGGAACGGGCGCCGGTTGCCGGCCGCGGACCAGCTTGCCCGGGCGGGCGGATGTGGGCACACCGTTCTCGGCGATGACTTCACCGGAGACCACCGTGGCGACGTAGCCTTCAGCTGTCTGATCCAGCCTACGCCCGCCGGCCGGCAGGTCGTGGGCGATGACCGGCTTGTGCAGCCGCAGCGCAGCGTGGTCGATGACATTGAGATCGGCTTTGAAGCCGGCGGCGACGCGGCCACGGTCGGCCAGCCCGGCGATGCGTGCGGGCACGGAAGTGAGTTCGCGGACTGCTTCGGCGACGCTGAATCGTCCCGATTTGCGATCACGCGCCCAGTGAGCGAGGAAGTAGGTGGAGTAGCTGGCGTCGCAGATCATGCCGTAGTGGGCACCCCCGTCGCCCAGACCGAGCACTACGTCGTCGCGGTGCAGAAGTTTGCCGACGGTGTCCAGCGAGTTGCTCTCCAGGTTGCTGGTGGCGACCAGCAGCATGGCCCGACCGTCGTCGTCGAGGAGCCGGTCGTAGGCCTCCTCCATCGGGTTGACGCCCCGGGCCCTGGCTCGGGCGCCGATGCTGTCGGACGGGTTCGGCTCGTAATTGGGGTCGTCGTCCAGCGGGAAGATCCAATCCCACATCTGGGCTACGTACAGGATCGGATGGCCCTGGCCAGGCTTGTCGGCCAGGATGCGGGCACGCACCTCGGGCTTGCGCATCTCGGCGACCCGCTCGGCAAGCGGCAACTGCGCGATCTCGCGATAGCTGGGGTAGAGCACGAACGGGTTGGCCGACAGTTGCAGCCCGATGATCAGCCCGATCGGACGCGGCAGCAGCTGCGCCGACACGTCTCCACCTGCCGCATTGGCCTTCTCGATCATCGTGATGGCGTCCGGCCACGTCGGATCTCCCGCGTTGCCCACGACCAGGGTGAAGGTCACCGGCAGCCCGACATCCTCGGCGACGTCGAACACCGTCTGCAGCACGGGCTGGTAACCCCCGGCCGGGATGTCGGGCACGAACTGCAGCAGCCCGCCGCCGCCGTCGACGACGCCGCGGGCGATCTCCTCGATCTCCTCACGGGCCGCGTCGTAGCTGGGGATCGGTGCGCCGCTCTCGGTCTTGTGGATGGTGAGCCGGGAGGACGCGAAACCCAGCGCCCCCACTTCGATGGCTTCGGTGGCCAGCGCCCGCATGGCGGCCAGGTCGTCGGGCGGTGGCCGGCTCGCGGTCGGCGCCGCGTTGGCCCATCACGTACACCCGCAGGGGGGAATGCGGCAGGTACGCCGCCACGTCGATGTCTCGCTTGCCGGAGTCCAGCGCGTCCAGGTACTCAGGGAACGTTTCCCAGGTCCACGGCAGGCCGTCGGTCATGACAACGCCGGGGATATCCTCCACGCCGGCCATCACGTCGACGAGCACGTCGTGGTCCTCTTGGCGGCAGGGTGCGAAACCGACGCCGCAGTTGCCCATCACCACCGTGGTCACCCCGTGCGCCGAGGACGGCGTCAACCGGTCCGACCAGATGGCCTGGCCGTCGTAGTGGGTGTGCAGGTCGACGAAGCCGGGGGTGACCAGCAGCCCGGTCGCGTCGATCTCTTTGCGCGCGGTGGCGCCGTTCAAGGCGCCGACCGCCGCGATCAGCCCGTCTTGCACGGCGACATCGCCGACGTAGGGCTCACCTCCCAGTCCGTCCACGATGGTGCCGTTGCGGATCAGAAGGTCGTAGGTCATCTAAATAATCTACGGCCGTGTCGGTGGGTCGTGCCAGGATTCCGGGCATGATCGACCACATAGGAATCAATTGCGCCGATTATCCGGCAGCCCAGCAGTTTTACGATACGGTGCTGGCCGTGCTCGGCTACTCCCGGCAGATGGACGTCGGAGTGGCGATCGGCTACGGCCGCGACGGCAAGCCGGATTTCTGGATCGCCGATCTTGCGGCGGGCGACGCGCAGGGGCCGAACCGGGAAGTCCACATCGCTTTCCGGGCGGCTGATGAGGCGGCGGTGCGCGCGTTTCACGAGGTGGCGGTGGGCCTGGGTGCGGAGTCGCTGCATGCCCCGCGGCTGTGGCCGGAATACCATCCCGGCTATTTCGGTGCCTTCGTCCGCGATCCGGACGGCAACAACGTCGAAGCGGTGTTTCACGGCGCCCCGTAGGGTCGAAATATGGCAACCTCCGAAACCGCTGCCGTTCAAGAACTCCTGCGCGACGCATTCACCCGACTGATCGAACACGCCGGGGACGTGTGCGGCGGCCTCACCGACGAGATCGCCGAGTACCGGCCGACCGCGAACGCCAACAGCATCGCGTGGCTGCTGTGGCACAGCGCCCGGGTTCAGGACCTCCAGGTGGCCGATTTGGCCGGCGTGGAACAGGCCTGGACCGTCGACGGCTGGGTGGACCGGTTCAACCTTGATCTGCCACGCAATGACACCGGCTACGGGCATGGGGCCGACGAGGTGGCCAAGGTCCGGGCCCCCGTCGACATGCTGCTGAGCTACTACCACGCCGTGCACCTGCTCACCGTGGAGTACGTCGAAACAGTCACGCCGGATGAACTGGCCCGCATCGTCGACACCAACTGGGATCCGCCGGTGACTGCGAGCGCGCGACTGGTCAGCATCATCGACGACTGCGCCCAACACCTCGGGCAGGCTGCCTATCTGCGGGGGATCGCCCAGTAGGGTTCCAACCCGTGCGGTTCCTCGCGACGGTGTTGTGCTGGCTGCTCGCCACGGCCGGGCTGGCGGTGGCGATTCCGGCGTCTTGGGCGCAGACGACCATCGTCGACGAGGACGGCTACGGCGCGCTGGCAGAACAGGCCGCCCGCGATCCGGCGCTGCAGTCCGCGATGGCCTCCGAGCTGACCACCCGGGCCGTGGCGCTGATCAACGACCACAGTGGGCGCCGCAACCCTGTCGACAGTTCGACGGTGCACGACGTGGCGGCGGCATTCACCGCCGGTCCGTCGTTTCCGCCGTTGTTCGCGCAGGTGAACCGGGCCGCGCACGGCTGGTTGTTCAGCGCGCCGCAGTCCGGTGGCAACGAGCAATGGGTGGTCGACGTTGCGCCGATGCTCAAGGACACCGGCATCCAGCAGCAGTTGAACACCTACCACGTGCAGGTACCCGCGACGCTGCAGGTTCCGCTGACGGTGCCGGTAGGCCAACCGGTGCGACAGGGGCAGTTTCACCGCGCCGCGGTGTGGGGGCCGTGGGTCAGCGTCGGCGCGGTGGCTCTGACCGTGCTTTTGGCGCTGCTGACATTCGTTGCCGCCCGCAGTCGCGGCCGGGCGCTGACCGCGCTGGGAATCTCGGCGCTGCTCGTCGGTGCGGCCGGTTGGGCGGGGATCGAGATCGGCGGACGCTCCATCAACGAGGCGCTCAATCGGACCACCGGGGACGTCCGCCGGATGGCCGACGTGATGGTCGGCCACGCGGAGAGCAGCCTGCACCTCTGGCTCAACCTGACGTTGATCACCGGTGCGGGATTGGCGGTGCTCGGTGTGCTCGTCGCGATGCTCGGCGGTCTGTTCAAGAAAAAGTCTCAGCGCAGCGGTAGCTGAGCCAGGATGGCGCCGGTCGGCTGCGGCGATCCGGTACCGGGTTCGACGGTGAATGCCAGCGCCGTTGAACCGCCCAGGTTATCCAGCGTCGCTCTCGTCGACGGAGACACGGCCGCCGTCCCCATGGTTCCTGCCGACGTCGGACCGTTCGCGCCGAGCAGCCACATCTGATACACGGTGCCGGGGGACGGCGGTGGCACGTTGTTCATCACCAACACACCGGCATTGCGGTCGCGCGAGAACACCACCGTGGCCGTGCCGGGACCCAGCGGACCCGAGACGGTGCGAACGTCGGGAGCCGTCAACACCTGCTCGGCAACCGTCTGTGGCGGCGACGGCCGCATCACCACTCCCAGGCCGAACGCTCCCAAGCCCACCGCCACGGTCGCAGCGGCAGCGAAAACCGCTGTGCGCCAACGTGAATGACGGATGTCCGGCACGGCCGCCGGCGTGGTCAGGGTCAGCACCGCGGAGCGCAGCCGGTCCGGCGGTTCGGCGGTACTGGCCGAGGACAGCACTGCCATCGTCTCGCGGACGGCGCGGACTTCATCGTTGAAGGCGGCGGCTATCGGCGCAGGCGCGGCCGCGACCCGTCGGTCGATCTCGGCGCGCTCCGCGTCGGACACGGCGTGCAGTGCGTACGGGGTCGCCAGTTCGAGGAGGTCGAAATCCGTCGGGTCGGTCATCTGCGCCGCTCCTCAGCATCGCTTCGCTCTGCATCGTCGCCGGCGGTCATGGCACATCCAGGCAGTTGCGCAGGCCTCGCAGCGCATCGCGCATGCGCGATTTGATGGTCGACAGGTTCGCGGCCAGCCGCTGCGACACTTCGGCATAGGTGAGTCCGCCATAGTAGGCCAGTTCGATGCACTGGCGCTGCGTGTCGGTCAACCCCTCCAGGCACTGCGCCACCCGGCGGCGCTCATCGCCGGCTATCGCCGAATCAGCGACCACGTCGGTGGCCGGCTCGAGATTGGCTACGCCGTAGCGTGATTCGCGCGCAGTGCCCGCTTGTTCGCTACGCACCCGGTCGATCGCGCGCCGGTGGGTCATGGTCAGCAGCCACGCCAGTGCGGACCCCTTGGCGGAGTCGAACTCCGCGGCGCTCCGCCACACCTCGAGATAGATCTCCTGGGTGGTCTCCTCGCTGTACCCGGCATCACGCAGCACCCTGGTCACCAGTCCGTACACCCGGGTCTTCGTCTGGTCGTAGAACGCAGCGAAGGCAGCATTGTCCCCGCGCGCGACCCGGCGCAGCAAGGCGTCCAGGTCGCTGCTGGGCTGCAGCGGTCCGGTCATCGATCGGTAGCCTAACGCCAGCAACAGCGCCGCCCGGTATGCCGGTCATGACTGACGCACCGTTCTGGGTGGCCGTGGAACGAAATAAGCGGTCCGATTTTGGTATTCGGCGAATCCGGGACGGCCCTTCATGTACTTCTCGGTCAGACGGGCCCCGCTGACGTCGACCAGGAAATAGGTCATGACCAGTGGCGAGACCACCGTGGCCAGGGGCACCCAGCCGTTGATCGTGATCAGCCACAATCCCCACCACACGCAGGCGTCGCCGAAATAATTGGGATGACGCGTCCAGGACCACAGACCGCGGTCCATGATGACCCCGCGGTGGGCTGGGTCGGATTTGAATTCCCGTAGCTGCCGGTCGCCGAGCGCTTCAAAAGTGAAGCCGAGCAGCCATACCGCCACACCCAGCGCCGTGACCGCCAGCAACGGTGTGGGCGTGGGGCCGGTGACCGCCGACAGCTGCAGGGGGAACGAGATGAACAGCGTCAGGAAGCCTTGCAGCAGAAAGACCTTCCGCACCACCTGGCCCACCGAAGCGCCGCGCAGCAGGTCGGCGTAGCGGCGATCCTCGCCCTCGCCGGCGGTCTTGCGGTGGATGTGCCAGCTCAGCCGCAGACCCCAGATCGACACCAGCGCCAACAGCAGCCAGCGTCGGGCCGGATCCCCGTGGCCCACCAACGCCGCCACCGCCGCCACCACCACGAAGCCGACGCCCCACGCGACGTCGACGACGTTGTAGCGGCCGATCTTGCGGCCGATCGCGAAGGTGACCGAATGCACCACGGCCACCGCCAGGGCGCAGGCGCCCGTCACCGCCAGGATGTCGCTCTCGCTCACCGCAAACCCCTGCGCTCGAACGTCCACTGGTAGACGTCCAGGTAGCCGGACCGGAATCCCGCTTCAGAGTAAGCCAGATAAAACTCCCACATACGTTCGAACACCTCGTCGAATCCCAAGCGCGCCAATTCGTTACGACGCTGCAGGAAGCGCGCGCGCCACAGCCGCAGCGTCTCGGCGTAATGCGGCCGCAGCGAGGCCGCGTCGACGGTGCGCAAGTTCGTGTGACGCTCGGTGATGTCGACGATGGCCGCGGCAGACGGCAACAGTCCGCCAGGAAAAATGTACTTCTGAATCCAGGTATGCGTATTGCGAGTGGCCAGCATCCGCTCGTGCGGCATCGTGATGGCCTGAATCGCCACCCGGCCGCCCGGGCGCACCAGCTTTTCCAGTGCGGTGAAATACCTTGGCCACGAGCGGAATCCGACGGCTTCGATCATCTCGACCGACAGGACCGCGTCATACCCGTGCCCACCTACGTCGCGGTAATCGCACAGGTCGATCTGGACCAGGTCGGACAGACCCGCCGCGGCGACCCGTCGCCTGGCCAGTCGCTGCTGCTCGACCGACAGCGTCACCGAGCGGACGTGGGCGCCGCGCGAGGCGGCGCGGATGCACAACTCTCCCCAGCCGGTGCCGATCTCCAGGACGCGGGAGTCGCGCGACACCTGAGCCAGGTCGAGCAGTCGGTCGATCTTGCGACGTTGAGCCGCGGCCAGATCCGGCCAGCTCGCCGGCAGGTCGTCGAACAGCGCCGACGAGTACGTCATCGTCTCGTCGAGGAACTCGGCGAACAGGTCATTGGACAGGTCGTAGTGCTCGGCGACGTTGCGGCGCGCCTGATCTCGGCCGGGATCGCGCCAGGTGGGCTGGAACGCCGGCGCGATCGGCCGCAGCCAGTGCATCCAGCGTGGCACCAGGTCGCCCACCGATTCTGCGAGCACTGTCAATGCCGCGGTCAGGTCGTTCGACGACCACTCGCCGGCCATGTAGGACTCGCCGAATCCGATCAGGCCGTGCCGTCCGATCCGACGGGCCATCGCGTCCGGTTGATGGATGGTCAGGGCCGGGGATAGTGCGTCCCCGCCACCGATCACGGTGCCGTCGGGGTAGTTCAGCCGTAGCGGCAGGCGGGCGGCGGCCCGGCGCAGTAACCGGTCGGCGATGGCGGCCGACGTTGCGGCCAGCGGTCCGGGCGGCACCTCCGCGACCGCTGGCCAGCGGCCGGAATCGATTGCGGTGGAGGGTCTCTCGATGCTCTCAACACTCATCGCGCCACCACCGGGACTCGCCGTAGCCACAATTTGATGCCCTGAACGCGGATGCGTGCGGCCACCGCCAGGGGCGCCACCGGCGACAGGAACTGCAGAGCCGCGAGGTGTCGGGTCGTCGCGGGAAGCCGCTCGCCGCGCAAGGTGGCGGTGAAGGCGAGCCGGCGCTCCCGCAGCAGCGACACCATGACGTCGACTTCGTGGTCAGGTTGTGGGGCCAGCACCAGGTAGTGCCCGTCCACCGGGTTGAACGGTGAAACGTAGAACTGCTTGTTGACCAGCACCGGTGTATCGGCCGGCGGCAGCAGATACGCATGGCGTCCGCCGTAGGTATTGTGCACTTCGGCGATCACGTGGCGCAGTCGGCCGTCGCGGTCGTGGCACCAGAAAACACTCAGCGGGTTGAAGACGTATCCGAGAACGCGTGCCTGCAGCAGCGCGGTGATCCGGCCGTCGGGCATCGCGGTGTCGTGCTTGGCGAAGAAGGCCTCCAACCGCCGGCGCAACGAAGTATCCGCAGCGCCATCAGGACTGGACAGGTGGTCGCAGGCGTGAAACCGCGCGAACGGCCGTAGCCACCACGGCAGCGTCGGGAGGTGGTCGATGTCGACATACCAGCTGTAGCTGCGGTATTCGAACGAGTGCTGCACCGGAACCTGCCGGCAGTGGTTGATCGTGGTGCGGTAGATCGCCGGGGTCAGCATGTCAGGATCCGCTTCCCGGCTACGCACCGCGGGCCAGTCCGCGCCGAGCCGGCGGGCGGCGCGCACCCCCGATGCGGCACCGTCCTCGTGGAATCCCCACCCGTGGTAGGCGCCGGCGAATACCACCCGATCGTCGTCGAGGGTCGGCAGGAGTCGTTGTGCCGCAACGGAATCCGGTGTATACAACGGGTGACTGTAGGTCATCTCGGCGAGCACCGACGAAGGGTCCACCCAGTCGTGGCCGCCCAGCGTCAGCAGAAATCGGCGGGTGCCGTTCAGCCGCATCAGCCGGCTGATGTCGTAGCTGACCACCACCTGCTCGTGGCCGGGTGTCACCAGGTAGTTCCAGGACGCGCGGGCGCGGCCGCGTCGTGGCAGCACCGATTCGTCGGTGTGCAGTTGAGCGCGGTTGTGCGAGTAAGGGATCGCGCCTAACACGGCGCGCTCCCATGCGGTGGGCTCGTCGAGCAGCAGCAGAGCCTGGTCGGGGTGCACAGCGATGACGGCCGCGTCGAAGGGACGCGGCGCGCTGTGACCCGCATGCACCAGCACACCGTCGGACACCCGTCGCAGCGAATGGACCGGGGTGCCCGTGCACACCTCGTCCAGGCGGGCCGCGATGGCCTGCACGTAGGTGGCCGAGCCGCCGGTCACCGTGCGCCAGGTGGGGGAACCGAAGACCGACAGCATGCCGTGGTGGTCGAGAAAGACGAACAGATAGCGGGCCGGATAGCGCAGCGCGTCGTCGCCGGCGCAGGACCACACCGCGGCCACCAGCGGTTTGATGAAGTAGTCGACGAAATAGGACGAGAACCGGTGCCGCCGCAGGAACGCATCCAGCGTTTCCAGATCGTCGTCGGCGCGGGCGTCGTCGCGCAGCAGTCGGGATGCCGCGCGGTGGAAGCGCAGGATCTCGGCGAGCATCAGCAGGTGGCGCGGCCGCAACGACTGCCGGCACGCGAACAGGCCTTTGAAGCCCAGGGCCCCGGCGTATTCGAGGTCGTCGGCCCGCACGGACATCGACATGTCCGACTCTTGGGTGGCGATCCCGAGTTCCGCGAACAACCTGCACAACGTGGGATAGGTCCGGTCGTTGTGCACCAGGAATGCGGAGTCGACGGCCGTCACCTGACCGTCGCCGCTGTCCAGGAAGTGGGTGTGTGCGTGGCCGCCGAGTCGCGTGTCGGCCTCGTACAGGGTGACCCGGTTCCGGGCCGACAGCAGATAGGCGGCCGTGAGACCGGCGACGCCACTGCCGATGACCGCTACCGATCGTCCGTGTTTTGGCTGCACACCTACTATTCGGAGCCCCGCGCCACTCGGATGGCGACCGCGGCGCCCGGCTTAGGCCGCGCTTGCGATCGCCATCAGTGTTCGATGGTGGCGACCCGCTGCGCCCGGCTTACGCCGCGCTTGCGATCGCCATCAGTGTTCGCCGCTCAGCGCCAGTGCGCGTTCAGTGGGTTGGTCTCCGCGGGGCAGCGCGGGGCTGCGGGCCGGACGGGAGCGCACCCGGATCGGCCACCAGAACCAGCGGCCCAGCAGCGCAGCGATCGACGGCGTCATGAACGCCCGCACGATCAGCGTGTCGAACAGCAGGCCCAGTCCGATGGTGGTGCCCACCTGCCCGATCATCCGCGCGTCGCCGATGATCATGGACGCCATCGTGAAGGCGAACACCAGGCCCGCATTGGTCACGACTTTGCCGGTGCCGCCCATCGAACGGATGATGCCGGTGTTCAGGCCGGCATGTATCTCCTGCTTGAACCGAGAGACCAGGAGCAGGTTGTAGTCGGATCCCACGGCCAACAGCACGATGACGGACATCGCGAGCACCAGCCAGTGCAACGGGATACCGAAAATGTGCTGCCAGACCAGCACTGACAAGCCGAAGGAGGCGCCCAGGGAAAGCGCGACGGTACCCACGATGACCGCGGCGGCCACGAAGGCGCGGGTGAGGATCAGCATGATGATGAAGATCAGGCAGAGCGACGCGATGCCCGCGAGGACCAGGTCCCATTTGGAGCCATCGGAGATGTCCTTGAACACGGCACCCATTCCGGCCACGTAGATCTTGGAGTCTTCCAAGGGTGTTCCCTTGAGCGATTCCTCAGCCGCCGTGCGGATCCGGTCGATGCTCGCGATCCCCTCGGCCGACGCAGGGTCGCCCCGGTGCAAGATGATGAACCGCGCCGCATGCCCGTCGGAGGACAGGAAGTTGTTCATCGCGCGCTTGAAGTCGGCGTTCTTGAACACTTCCGGCGGCAGATAGAACGAGTCGTCGTTCTTGGCGGCGTCGAACGCATGCCCCATCGCCGTCGCGTTCTCGCTCATCTCGTCCATCTGATTGAAGATCCCCGACATCGTGCTGTGCATGCTCAGGATCATGGTTCGCATGCTCACCATGGTCTCGATCATGGGCGGGAAGGTGGCGATCATCTGCGGCATCAGCACATCCAGCTGTTTGATGTCGCCCACCAGGGTGTTCAGTTGCTCGTCGAGCGCGTCGATACCGTCGAGCGCATCGAAGATGGACCGCAGCGAATAACAGGCCGGGATATCGAAACAGTGTCGCTCCCAATAGAAATAGGAGCGAATCGGCCGGAAGAAATCATCGAAGTTGGCGATCTTGTCCCGCAGGTCGTTGGTGATCTGCTGCATGTGTTCGGTATCGCCGACCATCTTGTGGGTGACCCCGACGAGCTGGGTCATCAGGCTGTACATCTGCTGCATGAGGCCGATGGTCTTGGTCATCTCGTCGGCCTGCTTGACCATGTCGTCCATCCGGTCGCGCTGGTACTTCATGGTCTGCATCTGACCGGCGCTCTGCATGCTCATCTGGAACGGGATCGACGTGTGGTCCATCGGGGTGCCGTCGGGCCGGGTGATCGCCTGAACACGAGAGATTCCCGGCACCCGGAAGACGCCCTTGGCCAGCTTGTCCAGCACCAGGAAATCCGCCGGATTGCGCATGTCGTGATCCGACTCGATCATCAGGATCTCCGGCTTCATCCGAGCCTGGGAGAAATGGCGATCGGCGACTATGAAGCCCTGGTTGGCCGGGATGAAGCTGGGTAGATAGGCGCGGTCGTCGTAGCTCGGCTTGTACCCGGGCAGGGTGATCAGCCCGATCAGGGCGATCGCGCAGGTGACGGCGAGGATCGGCAGCGGCCAGCGCACCACGGCGGTACCGACCCGACGCCAGCCCCGCACCGACAGCACCCGCTTGGGGTCGAAGATGCCGAACCGGCTGCCGATGACAAGAACCGCCGGGCCCAGTGTCAGCGCGACCAGGACTGCGACCAGCATGCCTACCGCGCAGGGGATGCCCAGCGTTTGGAAGTAGGGCATTCGGGCGAAGCCCAGACAGAATGTCGCACCCGCGATCGTCAACCCCGATCCCAGAATGACGTGGGCGGTGCCGTGATACATCGTGTAGAAGGCCGTCTCCCGGTCCTCGCCGGCCTGACGGGCCTCCTGATATCGGCCGATGATGAAGATGCCGTAGTCGGTGCCGGCCGCGATCGCCAGCGACGTGAGCAGGCTGACCGCGAACGTGGACAGTCCGATCAGCCCGCCGTGCCCGAGTATCGCGACCGCCCCGCGCGCCACGCTCAGTTCGATGCCGACGGTGAGCAGCAGCAGGATCACGGTGCGGATCGAGCGGTAGATGAACAGCAACATGCACAGGATCACCACGAGCGTGGTGATGGTGATCTTGGCCATCGATCTGTCGCCGCTGTGCTGCAGATCGGCGGCCAGTGCCGATGCCCCGGTGACATAGGCCTTGAGCCCGGGCGGTGGTGTGCTGGCGTCCACGATCTTGCGGACGGCGGCGACGGATTCGTTGGCCAGCCGTTCGCCTTGGTTGCCGGCAAGGTTCAACTGGACGGTGACGGCTTTGGCGTCGTTGCTTTGCGCGCCGGCCGCGGTGAGAGGGTCGCCCCAGAAATCCTGGATGCTCAGCACGTGCTTGTCCGCGCGCAACTTGCGAATCAGGCCGTCGTAGTACCTGTGCGCATCGTCGCCGAGGGGTTGGGTGCTCTCCAGCACGATTACCGCGACGCTGTCCGTTTCCCCCTCTTTGAAGACCTGGCTGATCCGTTTGAGGGCCACGAACGACGGGGCATCCTTGGGGCTCAGCGATACCGAGCGCTCTTGGCCGACGACTTCCAGCGAGGGAACGAGCAGGCTGAGCAGAACTACGACCGCCACCCAGAACAGGATGATCGGCACCGCGAAGGTGTGGATCATTCGGGGGATGAAGGGCCGATGGGGACGGGGTTCGACGGCGGGGGGGCCGGCGTGATCGTCGGCGTAGGTGGTACTCACGCGGACTTGACCAGGCAGAAGGTAAAAGCGTTGACCTCGTTGGAGATTCGCTCGGACTTGACTACGTCGTCGATCAGGATGCGGCATCCGATGCTGTTGCCGTCGCCCTGGGCCATCAGGTTGCCCACCATCGCGGCCTTGGTGGTGCTGATGTGCAGCGACCACGGCAGCTGCGCGTTATCCACGCGCTGCGGGTCGGCGTTGACGTCGAAATAGCTGATGTCGGCAAGGGTGCCTGCCGGACCGAACACCTCGTAGGTGATTCGCTTGGGGTTGAACGGTTCCGGGTTCTTCAGGTTGCTGTCCGCGTAGGTTTCCCGCTTCTCCGAACCGAAGTAGCCATGGACCCGGTTCACGATGAAAGCGGCGGTGACCAACACCGCCAGCACGACGAGTGGGATCCACACGCGCGATAGCACCTTGAAAATCTCAGGTCCCTTTCACCGTCGGCATCACTCCGGGCGGACGATACCCGCCCTGGAAGACAGTTTCGAACTCGTTCAACTTCGGTGGCCGCACTGCGCAACCCGGCAGCGGACAACGAACACAGTTAAGCCTTACCTAAGTAAAACACGGCTGTCCTGCGGCTCTCGCGGCTCCTTTCCCTAGGGCACCGATTCTAAGGCATATCGCGTGCGTAACGAACCTGATTTCCACCCGCAAATCACGTCATGTGCGTTATCCTCGGCCGGTGGCGCAACTCAGTTTCCGGCGCGCCCGCACCGAGGAGAACAAGCGCCAGCGGGCTGCGGCGCTTGTGGAAGCCGCGCGCTCGCTGGCTCTCGAGACTGGCGTTGCATCGGTGACATTGACCGCGGTCGCCAGCCGCGCGGGCATCCACTACTCCGCCGTGCGCCGCTACTTCACTTCGCACAAGGAGGTGCTGCTGCATCTGGCCGCGGAAGGTTGGGTGCGGTGGTCGGGCACGGTGTGCGAGAAGTTGGCCGAGTCCGGTCCGATGACGCCGGAACGGGTCGCCGAGACGTTGGCCAATGGGCTAGCCGCTGACCCGCTGTTCTGCGACCTGCTGGCCAACTTGCACCTGCACCTCGAACACGAGGTGGAGATCGAACGGGTCATCGAGATCAGGCGGACCATTTCCGCGGCCGCCATCGCGCTCGCGGACGCGATCGAGCGGGCGCTGCCCGCGCTGGGGCGGTCGGGAGCTTTCGACATCTTGATTGCCGCCTACTCGCTGGCCGCTGCGTTCTGGCAGATCGCCAACCCCCCGGCGAAGATCTCGGACGTCTACGAGGCGGAACCGGAGGTCTTGCCGGCCGAATGGAACATCGAGTTCGGATCCGCGCTCACCCGGGTGCTCACCGCGACCTGCATCGGCTCGCTCCCGGGGTCCCGATGACAGCGCGTCGAAGCGACGCGATGACGTCGTCTTTCATGTTGGCGAAGGTCTTGATGCACAAGGTCTTTGTGCACTACGCCGAGATTTCCTACTGGTTGGAGGTTAGAGTGCCTAAGTTGACATATAGGCTAATTAGCCGGCGGCTCTCGTCACTGGTTAGGAAGCGCCAATGACGACGACTGAGCCAAGGACCGAACCGTTGACGACCCCGGACTCTGCTGGCGGCGAGGGCAATTCAGCGGCTCGCCGGCCGCCTAAGCGCAGACGTCTGATGAGCCTCGCTGCCCGGTACTGGCTCATCCTCACCGTCTTAGCCGTCGTCGCGTTATCGGGATTTGTCGTCCACCGACTGCACGGCATCTTCGGCGTTCATAGCGGTTCGTTCGGTGGCGGCTCAGCCGGTGACGTCATCGACCAGTTCAACGCCAAGACCATCACACTCGAGGTCTGGGGTTCACCGGGCAGCACGGCGACCATCAATTACCTCGACGAAAACTCCCATCCTCAGCAGGCTCTCGATGTGCCCCTACCGTGGAAGACAGAATTGAAGTCAACGAAGCCCGGGATCCCGGCCAACCTGGTGGCGCAAGGAAACGGTAGCTGGATCGCCTGCCGGTTCGTCGTGAACAACCACGACGGGAGCGGCGACGTCATCAAGGCGCCGAACCACTCGCCTCCCAACGAGACCGTGAATGCGTTCGTCTACTGCCTGGACAAGTCCGCATGAGCGAGACCGCCGAGGCTAATTCTGCCGCGCCGCCAATCTCGCAGCCGCTGATCCCGCCGTTCCTACCGCGGATGATTCATCGCCTTGCGCTGCCGATCGTGCTGATCTGGCTGGGCATCGTCTTCGTCACCAACACTGTGTCGCCGCAGCTGGAGGTCGTCTCCAAGACCCACTCGGTGTCGATGAGTCCGACTGACGCGGCATCCTTTCAGTCGATGATGCGCGTCGGATCGACGTTCAAAGAGTTCGATTCCGACAACTCAGCCATGATCTTGCTGGAGGGCGACAAGCCACTCGGGGCCGAGGCGCACCGCTACTACGACGAGATCGTCAGGCGCATCGAGCAAGACAAGAAACACGTTCAGCACGTCCAGGATTTCTGGAGTGATCCGCTGACGGCGGCGGGCTCCCAAAGCCACGATCAAAAGGCCGCGTACGTCCAGGTTTACCTCGCCGGCAACATGGGCGGCGGGCTGGCGAACGAGTCTTCCGAGGCCCTCCGCAAGATCGTGGACTCGGTGCCCGCGCCGCCGGGAATCAAGGCCTACGTCACCGGCGCGGGTCCACTGTTCGCCGACCAGTCGCACTCGGGGGAGAAGGGCGTCGCGGTCGTCACTCTCATCACTCTCCTGGTGATTGTGCTGATGCTGCTGGTCGTCTACCGGTCGGTGGGCACCGTTCTGATCATGCTGGCCATGGTCTTCATCGAGTTGGCCGCGGCCCGCGGTGTCGTCGCGACGCTGGGCAACTACGGGATCATGGGGCTGTCGACCTTCGCCAACAACATGCTGGTGCTGATGGCGATCGCCGCCGGGACGGATTACGCGATCTTCGTGGTCGGCCGCTATCAGGAGGCCCGTGGCCTCGGCGAAGATCGAGAAAAGGCCTTCTACACGATGTTCCACAGCACCGCGCATGTCGTGCTGGGATCGGGCCTGACCATCGCCGGCGCGATGTACTGCCTGAGCTTCTGCCGGCTGCCGTACTTCGAATCGCTCGGGGTGCCTTGTGCGGTCGGCATGCTGGTCGCGGTGTTCGCGGCTTTGACGCTGGGCCCGGCGGTGCTGACGGTGGCTTCGTTTTTCAAGCTCATGGATCCGAAGCGCAAGCTGCAGACCCGGGGCTGGCGTCGCATCGGCACCGCCATCGTGCGCTGGCCCGCACCGGTTTTCGCGGTGACCATCGCGGTCGCACTGGTTGGTCTGCTCGCTCTGCCCGGCTACCAGACGGACTACGACAACCGGCACTACTTGCCGGCAGACACTCCGGCCAACATCGGCTATGCGGCCGCCGACCGGCACTTCAACCAGGCTCGGCTCAATCCTGAGCTGTTGATGATCGAGACCGATCATGACCTGCGTAACCCGGCCGACTTCATCGTTCTGGACAAGGTCGCCAAGGCAATCTTCCACATACCCGGTATCGGCCGGGTGCAGACCATCACCCGGCCATTGGGCACGCCACTCGACCACAGCACCCTCGGTTTTCAGATGGGCGCCCAAGCCGCAGGTCGGATTCAGACCCAGCACTATCAGGATCAGCAGGCGCAAAATCTGCTGAACCAGGCGGACGAGCTGCGGAAGACGATGGCAACGCTGCATGAGCAGATGCAGGTCACCCAGGACCTCAGCAACACCACGCACGAAACCACCAAGCTCACCAAAGAAACCGTGAAGATCACCGAGGCGTTGCGCGACGACATCGCCAACTTCGACGACTTCTTCCGGCCGATTCGTAGCTACTTTTACTGGGAGAAGCACTGCTACGACATTCCGATTTGCTGGACGCTACGGTCCATCTTCAATGCACTCGATGGCATCGACCAGGTGGCGGAGAACATCCTGAACCTCAGCAGGAATCTGGACAAGCTGGACCAGATTCAGCCCAAGCTTGTGGCGTTGATACCCCCGCAGATTGAGAGTCAGCAGCACAACCTCGACACCATCATGTCGAACTACGCGACCACTATGGGTCTCAACCAACAGGCCAGAGCGCAGGCCGACAACGCCACCGCCCAAGGGGATGCCTTCGACAGGGCGAAGAACGACGACACGTTCTACCTTCCGCCAGAGGCCTTCCAGAGCCCGGACTTCGCGCGGGGCCTCAAACAGTTCATATCGCCGGATGGGCACGCTGTCAGGTTGATCATCTCGCATGAAGGCGACCCGGCGACGCCTGAAGGCATCAACCACATCGAACCGATCAAGCAGGCCGTGCACGAGGCGATCAAGGGCACGCCCTGGGAAGGCGCCAAGGTCTACCTCGGCGGCACCGCCGCGACGTACAAGGACATGCACGACGGCTCCAACATCGATCTGCTGATCGCCGGAATCTCCGCGGCCACACTGATTTTCATCATCATGCTGATAATCACCCGAAGCGTCGTAGCGGCCTTCGTGATCGTAGGGACGGTATTGCTGTCGCTTGGCGCCTCGTTCGGACTCTCCGTGCTCTTATGGCAGTACATCCTGGGCATGAAGTTGCACTGGATGGTGCTGGCGATGGCGATCATCCTGCTGCTGGCGGTCGGCTCGGACTACAACCTGTTGCTGATATCGCGGTTGAAGGAGGAGATCCACGCCGGGCTCAAGACGGGGACGATCCGCGCGATGGCCGGCTCGGGCTCCGTCGTGACCTCGGCAGGCTTGGTCTTCGCCGCGACCATGGCGACGTTCGCCTTCAGCCCGTTGAAAGTCATGGCCCAGGTGGGTACGACGATCGCGCTGGGTCTGTTGTTCGACACCTTGATTGTGAGGTCGTTCATGACACCGTCAGTGGCCACCTTGCTCGGGCGCTGGTTCTGGTGGCCGCAGCACGTGCGCCCACGGCCGGCCAGCAGCATGCTGCGACCGTACGGACCGCGTCCGGCCGTGCGCGAGCTGATCCTCAACGACGTTGACGAACATCCACCGGGCGGACTGTTGAAACGGCGCTAAATGCCGTGCTAGACAGACTGATTCGGCGGAGTCGCGTGGGACCGGTGCCAATCCTGCGACGCATGCGAGCCGATCTATGGTGTCGAGGCCCGAGGAATTACAGAACCGCGACGTCGCGCATGATGTCGCGCAGTTCGGACACCGGCGCCCCGCAGGTCAGGCAGTATGTGCCCGACGTGCGCGTCAGCTGACCCACCTGGACCAGCACCTCGGCTGCGGCGTGCCATAGGCAGGCCATGCAAAGAATTTCGACGATATTGCCAAAAGGATCCACCTGCGGGTGGTTGCATCGGTCTACCGCGTGGCGATGGACGATGTAGGCGGCCCGGTTGGTGCACCCGGTATCGGCCTGGCAGGTGATGGTTTGCCAGTCGAGGGACGCAAGCGTGCCAGGGATCTCGTTGCCAGTTGTTTGGCTCATGCGATGACCTCCAGCTTCCAAACCACAGTCACATCCGTCACTCGCACGCATCGCGGATTTCGGCTGGGCCGGAGTGTCCATTATGGGTACCTTTGGCCCGCGGCCGCAAGGGTCGGCCGCATGTATTTCCCCGCGTTCTCCGAGTTATGGCAACCCTAAGAAAACCGTACTTTTTGTGACAACTACAAGTTTCCCCGCTGGTCAATGGTCTGAAACATCCACCAAACGGTCACTGAGGGAATGAAGTATGTGTCCTCCAATTGGGGGACATCGGCGCCGGAACCGATCGCCAAGGCGTGCCCCGACGAGCGATCTAAGGACCGCCCAGTGGGTCATTCACGCAGAACGCCACACACATTGCGGCCGCCGGTATAGACACCCATTGCAGTTGTCCATCCGCCAGGCGCTGACAGTAGATGGGGCCGGGATTGCCCCACACCTTTGCGCCTTCCGGCGAGCATGATTTGCCGAGGTCGGAGTCAGCGTGTGCTGGGGCAACTCCCAAGATGAGCGCCAACGGGACGATCGCCGTCGATATCGCCAAACCGACGAACCTTCGCACGGCTATCCCGCCCAGTTCCAAACCGACATGTCGCCGCGCGGGTATTGGTTGCACACCTCGGTGCCTTTGGCGACGACGCCCTTGTTGTTGAAGAAGATCTTCATGTGGTTGACCCAGGCGAAGGTCAGCGGGTCGCCGTTGTAGAAGTTCTCGGAATAGTCCCTGCGCTCTGCCGGCGACAGCGAGTAAAACCAGTGCGCTTTGTTGATCGTCGCTTCCTGGAGGTTTGCATGATTGTTGAAGTCGATCATGTACCGCTCGTAATACACCGGACTGGTATCCCGGACGGCCGCCAGGTACTGCTCGGCGTCACAGGTGGTCGCGATCTGCCTGCGGGGGACCGGGAAGTCGTCCGTTGAGTCAGCTGCGGCGGTCGCGGGGAAGATCGCGGCGGCCAAACCGAGAAGCAGAGCAAAGGCGCCTGTACGCAGGCTGTTATTAACCCGAGACATATCGACAACCGTAGCACTTTCCGGCAGCCAAGGAGCGGCCGGTCAATAATCTGTAGCTCATCTCACTACCTATCGCGATCAGGAACTATCACGTGTGCCGGATTCGGCCGCAGCTCGGGCGGAGCCTGGCTGTAATCGCCGAACGGTCCGTCTCTGCGTTCGACGGCGGACCGCACGCCCTGTGCTTCGGCGGTACGGATGAAGTCGAGCGCATCGGGGGTGTTGCGCATCAGGCCGTCCAGGATGCCGCCCAGCAGCTGAGTGGAGGCCAGGCCCATGTTCTCGTAGGCCTGGTTGACGATCAGCTTCTGCGCCCGCAGCTGCGATAACGGGATCTGCGCCAGCTCGGCCGCGATCTCAGCGACCCGGGCCTCCAGCCGCTCGAAGGGGACCGCTTCGTTGATCAGTTCGATTTCGGCGGCCTGCACACCGGTCAGCGGCCGGCCGGTCAGCGAGTGCCATTTCACTTTGGCCAGGCTCAGCCGGTACAGCCACATGCCGGTCAGGTACGCGCCCCACATCCTGCTGTACGGGGTGCCGATAACGGCGTCCTCGCTGGCTATCACGATGTCGGCGCACAGTGCGTAGTCGCTGGCCCCGCCGACGCACCAGCCGTGGACCTGTGCGATCACGGGTTTGGACGCCCGCCAGATGGCCATGATTCTCCGGACTAAGGCCGCGAAAAGTTGTATTGCAAATTTGGCGGCCCGACCGCGGGAGCAGGCATCAGATGATTCCGAGGGCTGCAGCGATGAGGTACCAGAGGCGTTTGGTGGCATTTTCGGGGCTGGGGAGCGGGGTGATGCGAAGCTGTTGGGCGATGCCGTGGCGCAATCCGCCGATGACGAAGGCGCCGGCGCTGTCGGGGTCGATGTCGGCGGGCAGCTGGCTCAAGGCTTGGCCGCGCCGGATGTTGTCCACGGCGTCATCGCTCATGTTCTGGATATAGACGGCTTCGAGCTCTGTGAGCTGCGGGTCCAGGGCGGCGCGGTTTAGCAGGATCGGGGCGAGCGGGTCGGCGAAGTGGTAGACGACGAACCGGCGGGTGCGCTCGCGCTCGCGGGTGCCCCAATCCGCCTCGGCGGGCAGGTGCGAGTCACCGATGGCGTGGCGGAGTCCTTCGTAGAAGCCTTCATAGATCGCTGCCAGCAGACCGCTTTTGGAGCCGAAGTGGTGATAAAGCGCACCGGTGCTCAGCCCGGCGCGGCGGGTCAGCGCGCTAAGTTCCATCACGCCGTTGCCGCGGACCAGTTCGGTGCGGGCGGCGTCGAGAAGGTGTTGACGCCCGGTCGGGGGGCGTGCCACAGTGGCAAGCATAACAGAACTCAGTTATGCACCTCCCGGGGAGTCACTCATGAGTACCGAAGTGTCGTCAGTGCTGGACTTGGGCGGTGATCTGGCCGGGACCTATCGCCGGACTCCGAGCAGTGGCGACAGTGTCGACGCGCTCGTCGCTGAGAAGGATCTGGCCGCCGTGCGGCGCGACGGATATGTGATCCTGCCCGGCCTGTTGACCCCCGCCGAACTCGACGACATCCGCGAAGCCGTTGCGCCGCTGCTGGATCGGCACGGCCGTAACCGGTTCGAGGGGCACACCACTCAGCGCGTGTATAGCGTGTTGAACAAGACCCGCACCTGCGATCGGATCGTTGAGCACCCACGCGTGCTGGCGTTGCTGGACCGGCTGTTCCTGCCGAACTACCTACTGTCGATGCTGCAGGTGATCAACATTCTGCCCGGCGAGCAGGCGCAGATGCTGCACACCGACGACGGCTTCTACCCACTACCGCGCCCGCGCGCCGCTCTGGGCGCGGCGACGATCTGGGCGATCGACGACTTCACCGCTGACAACGGCGCCACCGACATCATCGCCGGCAGTCACCTCTGGGGGCAGCAAGAACCTGACCAGACCGAGCGTGAACCGGTGGTGATGAGCGCGGGGTCGTGTGTGTTCTTCGTGGGCACTCTGTGGCACGGGGGCGGAGCGAACCGATCGCGCTGTCCGCGCCTGGCCGTGACCGCCCAGTACTGCGAACCGTGGCTGCGCCCGCAGGAGGCGTTCACCCTGTCCACGACTCGGGACACGGTGCGTACGGTGTCAGAGGACATCCGCCGCATGCTCGGCTATAGCATCCACCCGCCGTTCATCGGCCAAGTCGACGGAATGCACCCCAAACGATTGCTGGAATCCGGCGCCCAGCCGCTGTAATCGCAGCCCATGCACCTCGAAGCCGTTCAGCCACTGGATATTTCGCAACGAACGTCCACGCTTGGCTGCCACCTATACCACCAATGAACGACTCTCGTTCGCCTTGGACCCAATTCACGGGGTCCGGCCAGTCCCGCATGCGTTGACTCCGGTCCCTGCCGGTGTAGAGGCGCCAGCTATCCGCTAGCTTCGCAGCACCGGAATCCCCAGCTCTGCCTTTCCTGAGGTTGTTTGAGCAGCCGTAGCAGTGGCACGGTCGAGGTTGGTGAGTTTCTTCACTGCCGCTTCGCGGCGAAGAAGCGCTCCGTCCTCGCCAGGCGGTCGATGGTGAGGAACATGTACGGCCCGAACCGCGATACCGGCTCACGGCCGCCGTAGCGGCCAATGGCGTAGCCGGCGTTGTCGCCGCCCACCGCCGCCAACAACCCCGCGAGCAGCACCAGGACCAGGTTCAAATGACCGCTGGCTGAATAAATTCCGCCCGCGATCAAGATGATCTGCCCGGGCAGGGGGATTCCGACCCCTTCCAGCCCTACCAGGACCACGATCGCCGCGTACCCGAACCGATCGAGGGTCGGGGCAAGCGACTCGAAGATTCCCGGCAGTTGCGCGGACATGACTTCAAGGGTGCCCGAAGCCGCTCACCGCTAGACGTTGTAACCGTCACAGCTACGTGTCGGTTCCCAGCATTCGCCACAGGAACGAGTAGCTCAACGCCGACTTGAAGGCGAGCTGTTCGTTGTCGGCCGCGCCGCTGTGCCCGCCCTCGATGTTCTCGTAGTACCAGACCCGGTGGCCGGTGGCCTCCAAAGCGGCGGTCATCTTGCGTGCGTGGCCGGGGTGCACCCGGTCGTCGCGGGTGGAGGTGGTGATCAGGATCGGCGGGTATTTCCGGTCGGTCGAGATGTTGTGATACGGAGAGTATTCGGAGATGAAGGCCCAGTCCTCCGGGTTGTCCGGGTCGCCGTATTCGGCTACCCAGGAGGCGCCGGCCAGCAGCAGGTGGTATCGCTTCATGTCCAGCAGCGGCACGGTGCAGACCAGCGCCCCGAACTTCTCCGGGTACTTGGTCAGCATGATTCCCATCAGCAGGCCGCCGTTGCTGCCGCCCTGGGCGCCGAGCTGCCCGACCGTGGTGATGCCGCGCCGGACCAGATCATCGGCCACCGCGGCGAAGTCTTCGCCCACCTTGTGGCGTCCTTCGCGCATCGCCTGGGTGTGCCAGCGCGGTCCGTATTCGCCGCCACCGCGGATGTTCGCCAGCACGTAGGTACCGCCGCGGGCCAGCCACAGCCGGCCCAGCACCCCGCTGTAGCCCGGCGTGTTCGCCGTCTCGAAACCTCCGTAGCCGTAGAGCAGGGTGGGGGCGGGTCCTGCCCCGTCTGTCGGGCGCACCACGAAGTACGGGACCGACGTGCCGTCCTGGGATATCGCGAAATGCTGTTCCACAGAGATGTTTTCAGCGTCGAAGAAGGACGGCGCGGACTTGATCGGCTCGAGTTCACCGGACCCGGTGCCGCGCAGCAGCCGGGATGGCGCGGTGAACCCGCTGGTGTCCAGGAAGAATTCGTCGCCGGTGTCGTCGGCGGCGACGATCACGGTGTTGGTCGACTCGGGCAGACCCGGGAGCGGCTCCCGTTGCCAGCTGCCCGGCGTGACGATCTCCACCCGGCTGGCCACGTCGGCCAGCGAGGCGATCAGCAGCCGGTCCTCTGTCCACGCGTAGTGGTAGAGGCAGGTGTGTTCGTCGGGCTCGAATACCACCGTGAGTTCCCTTGCGCCGCCGAGGAATTCCTCGTACTGGGTGGCCACCAGGGAACCGGCGCGATAGGTCGTGCCGTTGACGGTCCAGTCGGTGCGCAGGTCGATCAGCAGCCACTCGCGGTGCACCGACACACTGCCGGCGTCGGTGGGCACGTCGATGGGGATCAGCTCTGTTCCGCGTAGCTCGAAGCGCTGCCGGTTCCAGAAGTCCAGGGAGCGGCCGACGAAGATGCGTTCATAGCCCGGAGTGCGGTCCTTGGCGCCGCCGGCGCTGACGTCGGTGCGCTCGCCTTCGAAGATCGTCTCCGCCTCGCGTCAGCGGTGTGCCACGTCGCCATCGCTTGAGGATTCGCGGATAGCCGGATTCGGTCATCGAGTCGGGGCCGAAGTCGGTGCCCACCAGGACTGTGTCGGGATCGTCCCAGCCGACCTGTGACTTGGCCTCCGGCAACTCGAACCCGTCGGCAACGAATTGCCTTGTCAGCATGTCGAACTCGCGCACGACGACGGCGTCCGAGCCGCCGGGTGAAAGACTGATCAGGGCGCGGGTCAGTTCGGGCTCGATCACGTCGGCGCCGGCCCACACCCAGTTTTGGTTGTCCACGCGGCCCAGTTCATCTATGTCGAGCAGCACATCCCACTCGGGTGACGCGGTGCGATAGCTCTCCAGTGTCGTGCGCCGCCATAGCCCACGGGGGTTGGTGGCGTCGCGCCAGAAGTCGTACAGATATTCGCCGCGCCGGCGCACGTAGGGGATGCGGGCGTCGGTGTCGAGCACCTCCAGCGCCTCGGCGCGCATCGTCTCGAACTCTGCGTCGCAGAACTCCGCCTTGGTCGGCTCGTTGCGCGCGCGTACCCAATCCAGTGCCTCGTCGCCGGTGACGTCTTCCAGCCAGAGGTAGGGGTCTTGCGCAGCCTCAGATGACATGGCAGCCATTCTGGTCCCAGCGGTAGTGTGAGCTGTATTACATGAACTAACGAGGAGCCGAGTAGATGCCTGTCTTTGCACGTCCAGGTACGTCCGGGGCGCTGATGTCATACGAGTCGCGGTACGGAAACTTCGTCGGCGGCGAGTGGGTCGCCCCCGCTGCGGGCCGCTACTTCGAGAACCCGTCACCGGTGACCGGCCAGCCATTCTGCGAGATCCCTCGATCCGACGAAACCGACATCGAGAAGGCGCTGGACGCCGCACATGCCGCGGCCCCGGCGTGGGGCAGGACCGCCCCAGCCGAGCGGGCTGCGATCCTGAACAAGATCGCCGACCGTATCGACGAGAACACGCCCGCGCTGGCGGTGGCCGAGGTGTGGGACAACGGCAAACCGATCCGCGAAGCGATCGCCGCCGACATCCCACTGGCCGCCGATCACTTCCGCTACTTCGCGGCCGCGATCCGGGCCCAGGAAGGTGCGCTGTCCCAGATCGACGACGACACCGTCGCATACCACTTCCACGAACCGCTCGGGGTGGTCGGGCAGATCATTCCGTGGAACTTCCCGATCCTGATGGGCGCCTGGAAACTGGCCCCGGCACTGGCGGCCGGCAATGCGGTGGTACTCAAGCCGGCCGAGCAGACCCCGGCCTCGATCCTGTACCTGATGTCGCTGATCGGTGACCTGCTGCCGCCCGGAGTCCTCAACGTCGTCAACGGCTTTGGCGCCGAAGCCGGCAAACCGCTGGCCTCCAGCAACCGCATCGCCAAGGTCGCATTCACCGGCGAGACCACCACCGGGCGACTGATCATGCAGTACGCCTCGCAGAACCTGATTCCGGTCACCCTCGAACTCGGCGGCAAGAGCCCCAACATCTTCTTCTCCGACGTGATGGCCGCCGGTGACGACTACCAGGACAAGGCGCTGGAAGGCTTCACCATGTTCGCCCTCAACCAGGGCGAAGTCTGCACCTGCCCGTCGCGCAGCCTGATCCAGTCCGACATCCACGACGAGTTCCTGGAGCTGGCCGCCATTCGGACCAAGGCAGTCCGACAGGGCGACCCGCTGGACTCCGAGACCATGCTGGGGTCGCAGGCGTCCAACGACCAGTTGGAAAAGATCTTGTCCTACATCGAGATAGGCAAGGGAGAGGGCGCCAAGATCATCACTGGCGGCGAGCGCACCGAACTCGGCGGCGACCTGTCCGGCGGTTTCTACGTGCAGCCGACGATCTTCTCCGGCAACAACAAGATGCGGATCTTCCAGGAGGAGATCTTCGGGCCGGTGGTGGCGGTGACTCCGTTCGACAGTTACGACGACGCGATCGGCATCGCCAACGACACCCTCTACGGACTGGGGGCGGGGGTGTGGAGCCGCAACGGCAACACCGCCTACCGGGCCGGGCGCGACATCAAGGCCGGGCGGGTGTGGGTGAACTGCTACCACGTGTACCCGCCGCACTCGGCCTTCGGTGGCTACAAGCAGTCCGGCTTCGGGCGAGAGGGCCACAAGATGGCCCTCGAGCACTACCAGCAGACCAAGAACCTGCTGGTGTCCTACTCCGACAAGGCGCAGGGTTTCTTCTGATGATTCCGGGGGCGCTGATCACCCCCTCCGCCGCCGAGTTGCTGGTGCGGCTGCAGGACCGACACGGTCCGGTGATGTTCCATCAGTCGGGTGGCTGCTGCGACGGGTCGTCGCCGATGTGTTACCCGCGCGGCGACTTCCTGGTCGGTGATCGGGACGTCCTGCTGGGCGTGCTCGATGTCGGTCCGGAAGGGGTGCCGGTGTGGATCTCCGGTCCCCAGTATCAAACCTGGAAGCACACCCAGCTGGTCATCGACGTGGTGCCGGGGCGCGGCGGCGGGTTCAGTCTGGAAGCGCCGGAGGGGATGCGATTCCTCAGCCGCGGCCGGGTCTTCACCGAGGCCGAAAGTGAAGTGCTGCAAGCCCAACCCGTGATCACCGGTGCCGCGTACGAGCGTGGCGAAAGGCCGTCAATACGAGGCCATCTTGTGACCGACAACTCGCCGGGGACGTGCCCGATACCGCCTCGGTAGTTCAGTAAGGTCGTCTACCGTGATCCCCCTTCCGCGTGCGTGGCTGCTGGCCAGCGCCATGCTCGTGGGCAGCGCGGTGGGGCAGCTGCTGGCGGTGGCGTCCAGCCTGCTGATACACGACCGGCTTCGCCCGGACGTCGCCATCGCGCTGGTGGTCGCGATTCCCGCCGTCCTCGGTCTGTCGGTGATCCTGTTCTCCGGGCGTCGATGGGTGACCATGCTCGGCGCGGCGATCCTGGCGTTGGGGCCTGGCTGGCTGGGCATGCTGGTGGCCTTGCGGGCGGTCTCCCATGGCTGACAACAAGGCGGAGCAGGACCGCGAGTCCAGCCCGGGCACCGAACCCTTCGTACCGGATTTCGACTCCGGCGAGGTACCCGTGGTCCCCAGCTACGACGCCGGCGAACCGTCAGTGCCGTTCGTGCCGGATTTCGACACCGACTCCCAGCCGTTTCTGCCGCTGGCCGGTCTCAAAGAACCGGCCACGAAATCTGAGCCGGAGCAGCCCGCGCCGGTGTCGCCGGCCGCGGTGGCTCAGCCGGATGCCAGGCCGGATTCGGTGTCCGAAACGCCAGGGCCGGTTGCGGTGCCCGGCCGCTACCTCTTCCTGAAATGGTGGAAGCTCGTGCTGGTGCTGTTCGCGGTGTGGTTCTTCGCCGCGGTTTTCGGGCTGAGCCTGTTCTACTGGTGGTACCACACCACCGACAAGACGCCGCCGGTGGTCGCGACGTTCGTGTACGTGGTGGCCTGCACCGCGGCCGGCCTGATCCTGGCGATGGTGGAATCCAAGCCGTTGGTCGCCGCCCTGGCCATCGCCGTGATGTCGGCGCCGTTCGCCTCCGTTGCGGCCGCGGCCCCCCTGCACGGCTCTTACTACTGCGAGCGCGTGACGACACCGTGTGTGCTGGGCGTAGTGCCCGAATAGCGGGGCCGCTGGGCCAGGGGCAGTGACTTCCCGCCGCGTCTTCTGGTGGGAACTCCCCGCCCACTAGTGTGGGCACGTGACTTCCCACTATGACGTCGTCGTTCTCGGAGCAGGTCCCGGCGGATATGTAGCAGCCATTCGTGCCGCACAGCTCGGGTTGAACACCGCAATCATCGAACCCAAATATTGGGGCGGCGTCTGCCTCAACGTCGGCTGCATCCCGTCGAAGGCGTTGCTGCGCAACGCCGAACTCGCTTACATCTTCACCAAGGAAGCCAAGGTTTTCGGCATCAGCGGTGAGGCCACCTTCGACTACGGGGTCGCGTTCGACCGCAGCCGCAAGGTGGCCGAGGGCCGGGTGGCGGGCGTGCATTACCTGATGAAGAAGAACAAGATCACCGAGATCCATGGGTACGGCAAGTTCACCGACGCCAACACCATCTCGGTGGAGCTCAACGACGACGGCGGTGCTGAGAATCCAGTGGAGGTCACGTTCGACCACGCCATCATCGCCACCGGCAGCAGCACCCGACTGGTCCCGGGCACGTCGCTCTCGGAGAACGTGGTGACCTACGAGAAGCTGATTCTGACCCGGGAACTCCCGAAGTCGATCGTCATCGCCGGCGCCGGCGCCATCGGCATGGAGTTCGGCTACGTGATGAAGAACTACGGCGTCGATGTCACCATCGTCGAGTTCCTGCCGCGCGCACTGCCCAACGAGGATCCTGACGCGTCCAAGGAGATCGAGAAGGCGTTCAAGAAGCTGGGCGTCAAGATCCTCACCGGAACCAAGGTCGAGTCCATCACCGACAACGGCTCTGAGGTCACGGTCAGCGTAAGCAAGGACGGCAAGTCCGAGGAGCTCAAGGCCGAGAAGGTGTTGCAGGCCATCGGGTTTGCGCCCAACGTCGAGGGCTACGGCCTGGACAAGGCCGGGGTGGCGCTCACCGACCGCAAGGCGATCGGCATCACCGACTACATGCAGACCAGCGTGCCGCACATCTACGCCATCGGCGATGTCACCGGCAAGCTGATGCTGGCTCACGTCGCCGAGGCCATGGGTGTGGTCGCCGCCGAAACCATCGCCGGCGCAGAGACTCTGGCGCTGGGTGACTACCGGATGTTGCCGCGGGCCACGTTCTGTCAGCCCAATGTCGCCAGCTTCGGTCTCACCGAGGAACAGGCCCGCGACGAAGGCTACGACGTGGTGGTGGCGAAGTTCCCGTTCACCGCCAACGCCAAGGCGCACGGCGTCGGTGACCCGAGCGGCTTCGTCAAGCTGATCGCCGACGCCAAGTACGGCGAGTTGATCGGTGGACATCTGGTGGGTCACGACGTGTCCGAATTGCTGCCGGAGCTCACGCTGGCGCAGAAGTGGGATCTGACCGCCAATGAACTGGCCCGCAACGTGCACACTCACCCGACCATGTCCGAGGCGCTACAGGAGTCCTTCCACGGCCTGCTCGGTCACATGATCAACTTCTAGAAGTGTTGCCTCGTCGACCACCACGACAGATTCACCCTTACTCGTATCGGCTGGCTCAAGCCGTTGGGGCGTCCGACGGGTAGCGCAGGGCCGCCGCTGCGGCTGCGGGAGATACCATCGCCAGGTGTTCATGTCCCGCAACGAGGAGCCGCGGCACGCTGCCGTGGTGGTGGGTGCGATCGGCGGGTTGCTCGTCGGCTATGTCCTCTGGCTGGCGGCCATCACCATCGGCGACGATGTCACCACCGTGAGCAAGTGGAGCCTGGCGGTGCTGCTGGTGTCGGGTGCGCTGGCGGTCGGCGCGGTGATCGGTGGCCTACTGATGCGCTGGCGCCGCCGTTACGGCTGGTCGGCGTTCGCCTTCGGCCTTCCGGTGCTTCCGGTGGCGCTGACGCTGGCCGTGCTGGCCAACCTGTATCTCTGACGCTAACGCGGGTTGTCGAGCGGAATGTTCAGCGCGGTGATCGTCGCGGCTAGCGCGTCGTATTGCGTTGCCAGCATGCAGAATTCGATCAACCGAGCCCTGTTGAGATGACTCGCCAGCTGCCGCCAGGTCGCCTCGGTGATCGTGCGGTCCTTGATCAGCTCGTCGGTCGCGTTCAACAGTGCCTGCTGGCGGGCGCTGAGTACCTTGCGGGGCCCGTCGCCGGGCGGCGCCTCGGGCCAGGCGAAGATCGTGGCCTGCGTCTGGGCGTCCAGCCCCGCTTTGCGTGCCATCCCGCGATGATGCTGGAGTTCGTATTCGCAGGACCGTAGGTGGGCGACCCGCAGGATGACCAACTCAGTGTCGATGGTCGGTAACCGGCCCCGCAGCAGGCGTCCGGAATAGATCGCCCATGTCCAGAACAGACACTGACGAGAACCCAGTGTGGTGAACACATGCATCTCGGGGGCCCGCACCTTGCGCGCGGCCAGCTTCGCGACTACCCAGTTGATCGGTCCCAACTGACGGAACCGACCGGGTGGAATGCGGCCAACCTGATTGCCGGTCATGCTTGCTTCACCAGGTACGGGGAGACGGTGCTGCGATGCTCGTCGATATCGAGCGCGCGGCCCAGTGCGGGGAACGCCCGCTGTGGACAGTTGTCGCGTTCGCAGACCCGGCAACCCGCGCCGATCGGTGTGGCGATCAATTCCAAGTCCCCAGACAAGCTCAGCCCCTCTGAGTAGACGAGTCGGTGCGCGTGGCGAAGTTCGCAACCAAGCCCGATCGCGAAGGTTTTACCGGGCTGACCATACCGGGCCGCGCGCCTTTCGACGGTACGGGCCACCCACATGTAGTTGCGCCCGTCGGGCATCTGAGCGATCTGTACCAGGATCTTGCCGGGGTTGGCGAAGGTTTCGTAGACGTTCCACAGCGGGCAGGTGCCGCCGGTGGAGGAGAAATGAAAACCGGTGGCAGACTGACGTTTTGACATGTTTCCGGCCCGGTCGACCCGGACGAAAGACAGCGGCACGCCGCGCATGGAGGGCCGCTGCAGCGTGGAGAGCCGATGCGCGATGGTCTCGTAGCTGACGAGGTAGAAAGCCGACAGCCGTTCGACGTCGTAGCGGAAATTCTCGGCGACGTCGTGGAACTGGCGGTAGGGCAGCACCGTGGCGGCGGCGAAGTAGTTGGCCAGCCCGAGCCGGGCCAGGGTCCGTGACTCGTCGCTGGTGAACTTGCCGTCGGTGACCAGGCTGTCGATCAGGTCGCCGTACTCGAGGTAGGCCAACTCCGCGGCCATTTTGAACACCTGCTGGCCCGGGGCGAGGTGGTTGCTCATCTCCAGCGTCTTGGTCTGGGGGTCGTAGCGGTGCAGCACGGCGTCGCCCAGATCAATGCGCCTGGCGATGTGCACCCCGTGCACCTCGGTGAGCCGGCGGGTGAGCTCACCGGCCAGGTCGCCGTGGTGCATCCGCATCTTGACGGTCAGGTCTTCGGCCGCGGTGTCTAATTCGTGCAGGTAGTTCTGGCGTTCGTAGAAGTAGTCGCGCACCTCTTCGTGGGGCATGGTGATCGACCCGCTGCCGCTGCTGCCGTCGAAATAGCGCTCCTCGGTGGCGGCGGCCAGTTGTGCGGTGGTGATCCGGTAGCGGCGGTGCAGGTTGACCATCGCCCGCGCCAGGCTCGGGTGGTCGTTGACCATCTCGGCGATCTCGGTCGGGTCCACGTCGATGTCCAGGTCACGGTCCATCGTCACCTCACGCAGTTCGGCGACCAACCGGGTGTCGTCCTGGGAGGCGAAGAAGGTGGCGTCCACCCCGAACACCTCGGTAATCCGCAGCAGCACCGCCACTGTCAGTGGGCGGACGTCGTGCTCGATCTGGTTGAGATAGCTGGGCGAGATGTCCAGCATCTGGGCCAGCGCAGCCTGACTGAATCCACGCTCGCTGCGAAGCTGGCGGACGCGCGCGCCGACGAAGGTTTTAGACACTCTGATCAGCGTAGTCGGCATTGCGAAGCCCTGCTTTGCAGACTTGGCAGGGTAGTTCCGACTGGTACCGGAATTGGCATTTCCAAGGCGTCGTTGGCATGATTCGCTTCGACATTCCAGGGTTAACCGTGGTTTCAATCGAGGAGGAAACGGGGAGCAGGGCCGTGAGCCTGGACAAAGAGTTGATGCCGGTGCCCGACGGTAGCCCCGACGCGTTTGATCGAGAGTGGCCGCTCCGCGTCGGTGACATCGATCGGACCGGCCGGCTGCGGTTGGACGCGGCTTGCCGGCACATCCAGGACATCGGCCAGGACCAGCTGCGCGAGATGGGCTTCGAGGAGACCCACCCGTTCTGGATCGTGCGCCGCACCATGGTGGACCTGATCCGGCCCATCGAGTTCCAGGACATGCTGCGGTGCCGGCGTTGGTGTTCGGGCACCTCGAATCGGTGGTGCGAGATGCGGGTCCGCATCGATGGCCGCAAGGGCGGGTTGATCGAGTCGGAGGCGTTCTGGATCCACGTCAACAAGGAAACCGAAATGCCGGCGCGCATCGCCGACGACTTCCTGGCGGGTCTGCACAAGACCACCACCGTGGAGCGACTGCGCTGGAAGGGTTACCTCAAGCCGGGCCGACGTGACGGAGCCACCGAGATCCACGAATTCCCGGTCCGGATAACCGACATCGACCTGTTCGACCACATGAACAACTCGGTGTACTGGAGCGTCGTCGAGGATTACCTGGCGTCCCACACCGAGCTGCTGACGCTACCCCTGCGGGTGACCATCGAGCACGAGGCGCCGGTGGCGCTGGGCGACAAACTGGAGATCATCTCGCACGTGCACCCGCCCGGTTCGACCGAGCAGTTCGGCCCCGGGCTCGTCGACCGGACTGTTACAACGCTCACATATGCGGTCGGCGACGAGACGAAAGCAGTCGCCGCGCTGTTCACTCTCTAACCGGACAAGCGTCCCGGTAAATTGGCGATGACCTGCAGGTTTCTGTTACTGGTCGGTAGCTTCTGAACCGGTTCAGTAATTCGCTTGCTTCGCAAAGTTTGCAAAATGACCACAAGTCATAGCCGAAATTCGCAAGTGAAATGGGTGGACCTGCGGGAATGCGCTATGCCATGGTCGAGTTAGCACGTTAGTGAAGTTAGGTGAAGTTGAGCCTCTGGCTTCCATCCGCACGGCGGTGGGCTCGACTCATCGCAAGCAAATTTCAGTCAAAGAATGACCGTAAGGAGCAGCCCCATGTCCGAAGTTGGCACCCCGAAGAGCGCTGAGCAGATTCAGCACGATTGGGACCACAACCCCCGCTGGAAGGGCGTCAAGCGCACCTACACGCCGCAGGACGTCGTGGCGCTGCAGGGTCACGTTGTCGAGGAGCACACCCTTGCCCGCCGCGGCGCCGAGGTGCTCTGGGAGCAGTTGCACGAGATGGACTTCGTCAACGCGCTGGGCGCCCTGACCGGCAACATGGCCGTTCAGCAGGTCCGCGCCGGCCTGAAGGCGATCTACCTGTCCGGTTGGCAGGTCGCCGGTGACGCCAACCTCTCCGGCCACACCTACCCCGACCAGAGCCTCTACCCGGCCAACTCGGTGCCGCAGGTCGTGCGCCGCATCAACAACGCACTGCTTCGCGCTGACGAGATCGCCAAGGTCGAGGGCGACCGCTCGGTCGACAACTGGCTGGCTCCGATCGTCGCCGACGGTGAGGCCGGGTTCGGTGGCGCGCTCAACGTCTACGAGCTGCAGAAGGCGATGATCGCCGCCGGTGTCGCCGGTTCGCACTGGGAAGACCAGCTGGCTTCCGAGAAGAAGTGCGGCCACCTGGGCGGCAAGGTGCTCATCCCCACCCAGCAGCACATCCGCACCCTGACCTCGGCCCGCCTGGCGGCCGACGTCGCCGGTGTTCCGACGGTCGTCATCGCGCGCACCGACGCCGAGGCCGCCACGCTGATCACCTCGGACGTCGACGAGCGGGACCGCCCGTTCATCACCGGTGAGCGCACCAACGAAGGCTTCTACCGCATCAAGAACGGTCTGGAGCCCTGCATCGCCCGCGCCAAGGCCTACGCGCCGTTCTCCGACCTGATCTGGATGGAGACCGGTACTCCGGACCTGAAGCTGGCCAAGAAGTTCGCCGAGGGTGTCAAGAGCGAATTCCCCGACCAGCTGCTGGCCTACAACTGCTCGCCGTCGTTCAACTGGAAGAAGCACCTCGACGACGACACGATCGCCAAGTTCCAGAAGGAGCTCGGGGCGATGGGCTTCAAGTTCCAGTTCATCACGCTGGCCGGCTTCCACGCCCTCAACTACTCGATGTTCGATCTGGCCCACGGCTACGCCCGCAAGCAGATGAGCGCGTACGTCGAGCTGCAGGAGCGCGAGTTCGCCGCCGAGGAGCGTGGCTACACCGCCACCAAGCACCAGCGCGAGGTGGGTGCCGGTTACTTCGACCGGATCGCCACCACCGTCGACCCGACCTCGTCGACGACCGCACTGGCGGGCTCCACCGAAGAGGGCCAGTTCCACTGAGTTAGGTTGAGTTAGCTGCCGAGCAGACGCGGAATCGCACTCTTGCAGCCCAATTGATGCGATTCTGCGTCTGCTCGCGCGTTTGAGAGGAGCACAGGGTGGCGATCGACCGGGTAGGAGTGATCGGGGCCGGGCAGATGGGTTCCGGCATCGCGGAGGTATCCGTGCGCGCGGGTGTCGCCGTCACGGTGTTCGAGACGACCGATGCGCTGATCACCGCGGGCCGCAACCGCATCATGAAGTCGCTGGAGCGCGGCGTCAGCGCCGGCAAGGTCACCGAGCGTGAGCGCGACCGCGCGTTGAGCCTGTTGACGTTCACCACCGATCTCGGTGACCTGGCCGACCGCCAGCTGGTGATCGAGGCCATCGTCGAAGACGAAGCCGTAAAGGCCCAGGTGTTCGCCGAGTTGGACCGAGTGGTCACCGATCCGGAGGCCGTGCTGGCATCGAACACCTCCAGCATCCCGATCATGAAGATCGCCGCCGCTACCAAAAACCCGGAGCGAGTGCTCGGCTTACACTTCTTCAACCCCGTCCCCGTCCTGCCGCTGGTCGAGTTGGTCAGCACCCTGGTCACCGACAAAGATGCTGCCGCACGCACCGAGGAGTTCGCCAGCGCGGTGCTGGGCAAACAGGTGGTGCGCTGCTCGGACCGATCCGGCTTTGTGGTGAACGCACTGCTGGTGCCCTACCTGCTCTCCGCGATCCGGATGGTCGAGGCAGGGTTTGCCACCGTCGAAGACGTCGATAAGGCCGTGGTGGCCGGGTTGTCGCACCCGATGGGGCCGTTGAAGCTGTCCGACCTGGTCGGTCTGGACACCCTGAAGCTGATTGCGGACAAGATGTACGACGAATTCAAGGAACCGCTCTATGGGCCGCCGCCACTCTTGCAGCGGATGGTCGAGGCGGGTTTGCTGGGCAAAAAGTCGGGCCGGGGTTTCTACACGTACTGAAAATCCTTAAGTGAGGATATTCATCGAACGAAAGTATGACAGCCAAAGAGCGAATCGGGTAAGCTTTTGCCTCAGCAGACGAGAGGCATCCGAGGCGCATGAAAAATTTGAGACCGTACTACGAAGAGTCGCAATCCATCTATGACGTTTCGGACGAGTTTTTCGCGTTATTCCTAGACCCGACGATGGCGTACACCTGCGCCTACTTCGAGCGGGACGACATGACGCTGGAAGAGGCGTCGAACGCGAAGTTCGACCTGGCGCTGGGGAAGCTGAACCTCGAGCCCGGCATGACGGTGCTCGACATAGGCTGCGGCTGGGGTGGCGCGCTGCAGCGGGCGATCGAGAAGTTCGATGTCAACGTCATCGGAATTACCCTCAGCCGCAATCAATTTGAGTACAGCAAGAACCGACTGGCCAAGATTCCCACCAACCGCACCATCGAGGTGCGCCTGCAGGGCTGGGAAGAGTTCGACGACCAGGTCGACAGAATCGTGTCAATCGGGGCCTTCGAGGCCTTTAAGTCGGAGCGTTACGGAGCGTTCTTCGAACGCGCCTACGATATTCTGCCCGACAACGGGCGGATGCTCTTGCACACGATTTTGGCGTACACCCAGAAACAGCAGCACGAGCGCGGTGTCGCGGTGACGATGACCGATATTCGTTTCATGCGGTTCATTGGCCAGGAAATTTTTCCGGGCGGACAGTTGCCTGCGCAGGAAGACATTCATAAGTATGCGCAGGTCGTCGGTTTTTCGGTTGAAAGAGTGCAATTGCTGCGGGAACATTACGAGCGGACACTGCACATTTGGGCAGAGAATCTGGAAGCCAAGAAGGACCAGGCAATCACACTGCAGCCGGAAGAGATTTACGACAAGTACATGCGCTACCTGATGGGATGTGAAAACTTCTTCAGTAAGGGCATCTGCAACGTGGGGCAGTTCACGCTGGTCAAGTAATGCCGAACCTACCGAAACGCCGCGGGGCTCAGCCCCGCGGCGTTTCGCTGGGACTACTTAGCCAGGGTGAATTGGTCGACGTCGGTGTATCCCTGGTGGAACAGCTTCGCGCAGCCCGTCAGGTACTTCATGTAACGGTCGTAAACCTTCTCCGACTGGATCGCGATCGCCTGGTCCTTCTTGGCTTCGAGGGTGGCGGCCCACGTCTCCAGGGTCCGTGCGTAGTGCAGCTGCAATGACTGGATCCGTTGCATCTTGAAACCCGTCTCGCGGGCGTGGTCTTCGACCACCTGGACGGTCGGCAGCCAGCCGCCGGGGAAAATCTCGGCCAAGATGAACTGGCTGAAATGCACGACCTCGTGAGTCAGCGGTAATCCCTTCGCCCTGGCTTCTTTGAAGGTGGGGCGGACGATGGTGTGCAGCAGCATGATGCCATCGCTCGGCAGCACCTGGTGAGCCATCTTGAAGAAGCGGCCGTAGCGCTGGCGGCCGAAGTGCTCGAATGCGCCGATCGAGACGATGCGGTCGACGGGCTCGTGGAACTTCTCCCACCCTTCCAGCAAGACCTGCCTGCTCCGGGGGGTGTCCATGTCGTCGAACATCTTCTGGACGTGGGCGGCCTGATTCTCGGACAGCGTCAGGCCCACGACGTTGACGTCGTACTTCTCGATGGCGCGCCGCATGGTGGCACCCCAGCCGCAGCCGATGTCCAGCAACGTCATCCCGGGCTCGAGGTTGAGCTTGCCCAGGGCCAGGTCGATCTTGGCGAGCTGAGCCTCCTCCAGCGTCATGTCCTCGCGCTCGAAGTAAGCGCAGCTGTAGGTCTGGGTGGGGTCCAGGAACAGACGGAAGAATTCGTCGGACAAGTCGTAGTGCGCCTGCACATTGCCGAAATGCGGCGTGAGCTGCACTGCCATAGCGATGTCAGCCTTTCTCTTTATCGGGGTGCCCGGGTCAAGTTTCCATGACTTGACCTGCAGCGGGTCCGATGCATTCCCTGCATGCTATCCGCTGTCATGGTGTGCAGTTGCCATCTCTGCGTCACACCTCGGGCGGCCGCGCCCGGCGGCAGGGAGCCGCTACCCCTGTTCCAGGTGCTCCCCGGTCGGCACGATCGGCGACGGATGGGGCTGCTCCCGGAACTTCTCCAGAGACCCGCCTGCCTCGACGATTCCGCACAAGGCGCTCCAGCTCAGCATCGTCAGGTAGTCGATCAATTCGTCGCTGCTCATCCGTGGGTCCGACATCCATGAATGTGTGGCCAACTGCACACCGCCGACGATCAGGTAGGCCCAGGGCTCGACACCGCCGACATCCACGCCCGCCTCGCGCATGCGGCGGCGCAGCATCACCGCGATCATCCGGGCAATGATCCGCTCGGAGTCGGCGATCACTTTGCTCTTGCTGCCCGAACTGTTGGCCATCACAAACCCGTACGGCTCTGGTTCGGCCGCCATGGTATCGACGTATACCCGGATGACTTCGCGGGTCAGCTCGTACCCGTCCAGATTGGAGGACAACGCCGCGGCCATATTGGGAATCAGCGTGGTCTGCGCAAACCTCATCATCACTGCCGTGGTGAGGTCGTTCTTGTCGACGAAGTAGCGGTAGAGGACGGTCTTGGACACCCCGATCTCCGCGGCTATCTCGTCCATGCTCAGAAAGCGGCTCTGACGGCGGATAGCGTCGATCGTGCCGTCTACCAACTCATTGCGGCGGTCCACCTTGTGTTGGTGCCAACGCCGCTTGCGGCCATCGGTCTTTGCGGCCCGAGCCGGGATGTGTTGTGCCACTGTTCGCGGATTCCCATTCACTACCTGGACGCATCGATACTACGGCTTGCGGGGGGCCCGTTGAGCGGATCGCCGGACTGCGTGAGGCTCCCGAACAGTGTGGGTAACACTAACCGGTGGTTGCGATAGCGGATGATGGTGTGGTGGCACACAGAGCCTTGCCGACAGGGGGAGCACCCGCCCCGCCGCCGGCTCCCGGCATGGGCGGGGGGCGGCAGAACCGGACATCCTTGGCGGAGTCGTTCGCCGGCGCAGACCCCGATGCCGACGCTGAGCGCCGCGCTGCGCTGCGCCGGATGAAGGCGGTGGCGCTGAGCTTCCTGGTCGGCGCGACCGTCGTGTTCCTGGTGTGCCGGTGGGCCAACGTGCACGGCACGGCGCCGCTGTGGGTCGGTTACGTCGGTGCTGCGGCGGAGGCGGGCATGGTCGGCGCCTTGGCGGACTGGTTTGCGGTGACCGCGCTGTTTAAGCATCCGCTGGGGATCCCGATCCCGCATACCGCCATCATCAAGCGCAAGAAAGACCAGCTCGGTGAGGGCTTGGGCGCCTTCGTGCGGGAGAACTTCCTCTCGGCGGAGGTGGTGGAGACCAAGTTGCGCGACGCTCAGGTGCCCAGTCGGCTGGGCAAGTGGCTCTCCGAGACGACACATGCCCAGCGGGTGGCGGTCGAGGTGGCGACCGTGCTGCGTGTCCTGGTTGAGCTGTTGCGTGACGAGGACGTCCAGCAGGTGATCGACCGGATGATCGTGCGCCGCATTGCCGAACCGCAGTGGGGCCCACCGGTGGGCCGGGTACTGCAGACACTCCTGGCTGAGCAGCGCCAGGAAGCGCTGATCCAGTTGCTGGCGGACCGGGCGTTTCAGTGGTCGCTGAATGCCGGCGTGGTGATCCAGCGGGTGGTCGAGCGTGACTCGCCGACCTGGTCACCCCGCTTCGTCGACCATCTCGTGGGCGACCGCATCCACCGGGAGTTGATGGACTTCACCGACAAGGTGCGCCGCAACCCCGACCACGAACTGCGTCGATCAGCAACCCGCTTCCTGTTCGAATTCGCCGACGACCTGCAGAATGATCCCGACACCATCGCGCGCGCCGACGCGGTCAAAGAGCAATTGATGGCCCGGGATGAGGTGGCAAAAGCAGCCGAGACGGCATGGACGACGCTCAAGCGGCTGGTACTCGAAGGTGTTGACGACCCGTCCAGCACGTTGCGCACCCGCATCACCGACACCGTGATCCGGATCGGCGCGTCGCTGCGCGACGATGCGGGGCTGCGCGACAAGGTCGACGGGTGGATGGTGCGGGCTGCTCAACACCTGGTTTCGCAATATGGGGTAGAGATCACAGCAATCATTACTGAGACGATCGAGCGCTGGGACGCCGAGGAAGCCAGCCGCCGAATTGAACTGCATGTGGGCCGTGACCTGCAGTTCATCCGGATCAACGGGACCGTCGTGGGCGCACTTGCCGGTCTCGCCATCTATGCCGTCGCGCAGTTGCTCTTCTGAAAAGCGCTAACAACTGCTTGCAATAGCAAGCACTCCTCCGTACCCTGATGGGCGTAAAGCAAACAAAATCTGACGCAGGAGTGACCGATGCCACCGGAGGAGAAGCTGGGCACCAAGGTGTCCGCAAAAGCCTCTGACGTGGCCTCCGACATCGGCAGCTTCATCAGGTCGCAGCGCGAGACGGCACAAGTCTCGATGCGGCAGCTTGCCGAACGGTCGGGTGTCAGCAACCCGTACCTGAGTCAGGTCGAACGTGGACTGCGCAAGCCCTCCGCCGACGTCCTGGCCCAGATCGCCAAGGCACTTCGGGTTTCCGCTGAGGTTCTCTACGTGCGGGCCGGCATTCTCGAGCCCAGTGAGACCAGTCAGGTGCGTGACGCCATCGTCACCGACACTGCTATCACCGAGCGTCAGAAGCAGGTTCTGCTGGACATTTACCTGTCGTTCACCCAGCAGAACGAGGCTAACCATGAGGAGTGTCCGAGCGAATCTGACGACGACGACTGACGGTGATCTGGCTGACACGGAAGTCATCGCTCCCCGACCGACCCGACCACCAGGAGGTTTCCGGCAAGTCGCGCACCAATGTCAATCCGCGGGTCTTGACATTTCCTGCCCCCAGGAGCCGAACTTGCGCCAACTTTCAACCAATTAGCGATAACCCCGATATCGAAAACAAAGAGAGGAAACATCATGGCTGAGAACACGAACATTGAGGACCTGAAAGCGCCGCTGCTCGCCGCGCTGGGTGCGGCCGACCTGGCGTTGGCCACCGTCAACGACCTGATCGTCAACCTGCGCGAGCGCGCCGAGGAGACCCGCACCAACCTGCGTGAGCGCGCCGAGGAGACCCGCACCGACACCCGCAGCCGCGTCGAGGAGAGCCGCGCTCGCCTGACCAAGCTGCAGGAGGACCTGCCCGAGCAGATCACCGAGTTGCGCGAGCGGTTCACCGCTGACGAGCTGCGCAAGGCTGCCGAGGGCTATGTCGAGGCTGCCACCAGCCGGTACAACGAGCTGGTCGAGCGTGGCGAGGCCGCCCTGGAGCGGCTGCGCAGTCAGGCGGCTTTCGAGGACGCGTCGGCGCGTGCCGAGGGCTACGTGGACCAGGCTGTGGAGTTGACCCAGGAGGCCCTGGGCACCGTTGCGACGCAGACTCGCGCCGTCGGTGAGCGTGCCGCCAAGCTGGTCGGCATCGAGCTGCCGAAGAAGGCGGAGGCTGCGGCCAAGAAGGCTGCTCCGGCCAAGAAGGCCGCTCCGGCCAAGAAGGCTGCTCCGGCCAAGAAGGCTCCGGCCAAGAAGGCTCCCGCCAAGAAGGTCACCCAGAAGTAAGTCCGGATCAGGGAATCACTCCCGAGCCGCGAGAAGTACCACTCGACTCCAAGTCGCCGCACGTCGGCGGCTTGGAGTCGACGTTTTTGCGGCGGCCCGCATAGTCTTATGGGCGTGCAAGCCGTAGGTACCGTCATGTTCGTTCTGTGGGTCGCCGTCGCGCTGGCGACGGTGTACGCGTTTGTGCACGCCGCGCTGCAGCGGTCGGACGCATATACCGCAGCCGACAAGCAGACCAAACCCCTCTGGTTGGTGATCCTCGGCGGTGCGATGGCGCTGATCACGATCCTCTACGGCATCTTCGGTGTGATGGCGATCGCGGCGGCCGCGGTCGCCACGGGCGTATATCTGGTCGACGTGCGGCCCAAGCTTCTCGAAGTGCAGGGTAAGTCGCGCTAGCGGATGAAGGTCGTGCTGGTTGCGCCGGCGGCGGTGCTCGTATCGCTGCTGGGTGCCGTTCCCGCGGTTGCCGATCCCGGTCCGGCCGGCTCGTCGTATCCGCCACCCTTCGTAGACCACACCGAATGGGCCTACTGGGGCGGACTGCCAAGTCTGCGCGTCTATCCGACCCAGTCGGGCCGCGCCGCCGGCCGGACATCGGGCACCACCGGGGCCGTCAATCAGGGCGTTGACGTGGCCTGGTCCGAGGTGCTCGCGCGATCACCCGACGCCGACACACCCGGCATGCGCGCCCAGTTCGTCTGCCACTGGCAGTTCGCCGAGATCGCGCAACCCGGCAAAACCAGTTGGAACCTCGAGCCGTGGCGCCCGGTCGTCGATGACGGCGAGATGGTTGCGTCCCGCTGCAATCCGGGTGCCGCGGAAGAACCATTCTGATGGGCAGCCCACCGACCCGGCGGCAGCTGGCGGCAATGGTCGATCACACCCTGCTCAAACCGGAGGCCACTGGAGCTGACGTCGCGGCGCTGGTTGCCGAAGGCGTCAAGCTGGGCGTTTACGCCGTGTGTGTCTCGCCCTCGATGGTGCCGGTCGCTGTCGGGGAAGGCGGCGTTCGCGTCGCAGCAGTGGCCGGCTTTCCCTCGGGCAAGCATCTGTCCATGGTCAAAGCGCAGGAGGCGGCCGCTGCGGTAGCCGCCGGCGCCGTCGAGATCGACATGGTGATCGACGTCGGCGCGGCGTTGACGGGCCTGTTCGACTCCGTGCGCGCCGACATCGCCGCGGTACGGGCCGCTGCGGGCGGTGCCGTGCTGAAAGTGATCGTGGAGTCGGCGGTGCTGCTTGATCTCGCCGACGAGCACACGCTGACCGCCGTCTGCCGTGCGGCTGAAGAAGCCGGCGCCGACTTCGTCAAGACCTCGACCGGCTTCCATCCCGCCGGCGGGGCGTCGGTGCACGCGGTCGAGGTGATGGCCGCGACGGTGGGCGGAAGATTAGGCGTCAAGGCCAGCGGCGGCATTCGGACAACCGCCGACGCGCTTGCCATGCTGGATGCCGGGGCCACCCGGCTGGGGCTGTCCGGCACCCGGGCCGTACTGGACGGCCTGACCTAGCTCGGGGGCTAACTCACAGATCGGCCAGGCAGGGATCGGTGTTGCCGGTCGGGATGGTGGCGTTGCGGGTGGAGAAGTGGGCGACTACCCCGCTGTCGGTGACCTCGACGCTGTCCGCGTGCACGCCCAGCGGGTAGTTCTTGGTCAGGCTGTTGGTGTAGTCGTTCAGCGTCGACTGCACCGACTCCTTCGGCAGCGAAAAGCCCAACGTGTTGAAACTGACGATATTCAGCTGGATGCCGCCACCCGTCACCACCGGCTTGGCGACGATGTCATTGAGCATGCCCTTCAGCTCCACAGTGCCGTCCTTGGGGTGAGTGGTCACACTGCTGGTGACGAATTCACCCAGAATCGGGATCGCGTTCTGCACTGACTCCTTGATGCCCTGGGCAGTCCAGGTGATGGTGGCGTCCAGCGCGCCGATCGTGCCCTTGGAGTCAGCGGAGTGCGCGACCTTGACGTCCTGGATGCTGAGCTTCAGCTTCATTCCCTTGGCGTCCCTGATCTGGTTGCCCGCCGTCTCGATCGTGATGTTGGTGTAGTGGTCGGTGGCCACCTGCCACAACACCAGCGGCGTCACCCCGAATGACGCGGTGGCCTGGTCTTTGACCACGCATGCCGTCGCAGCGGCGACCTTGTTGTTGGCTTCGTGACGGACGTAGAGTTCGGCGCCGATCAGTCCGGCGATCACCAGTGAAAACACGATGATCAGCACCAGCAGGATGGCCAGCGGATCGCGCCGCGAGCGCTTCTTCTTCTTCTTGACCTCGCCGGGCTGTTCCGTCGGCTGGCCGATCGGGGTGGTTCGGTCGGCACCCGGTGTGGGTGGCGGTGCGTAGTTGATCCGCCGCGTGTCCGCATTGGCGGCCGCCGGGTGGTCGGTCTGCTGTGGCGGCGGTGCGGGCGGAGGCTGTTGTTCGCGCCGCCCCGGGGGTCGCCGGGATGCAGGCGTCCGGCGGAGGGATCCGCGGGGCCCGGGGGCCGGCCGAGCGGTCCCTGATCGCCTGGCCGCGCCCAACCTGATGGGCCTTCGTTGCGTGGTCCCTGCGGTGTGGTCACCTTCGCGATTCTGCCTTATCGACGTGAGTGAAGCTTGAGCGGTTGCGCAGCACCGCGATGTTGTCCCGGGCCTCGGCCACCTTGTCGAGGTCGATGTCGGCGACCACCAGTTGCGGCTGGCCGCCCGCGGAGGCCACTACCTCCCCCAACGGGGACGCCACCAGGCTGCCTCCTACTCCGGTGGGCGCGCCCGAACCGCTCAGGGTGCCGCCGGGGTCGGCCTGACCGACGGCGGCGACGAAGCTGGTCGAATCCAATGCTCGTGCCCGGGCCAGCAGCGTCCACTGCTCGAGTTTGCCGGGGCCGGAACCCCAGGACGCGCACACCACGATCAGCTGAGCGCCACGGTCGGCCAACTCGGTGTAGAGCGCCGGGAATCGGATGTCGTAGCACAGCGTGAGACCCACCCGGACGCCATCGACCTCGATGACCACCGGTTGCTGGCCGGGCGCTACGGTGCGCGACTCGGTGAAGCCGAACGCGTCGTAGAGGTGGATCTTGTCGTATCGGGCATCCGGCTCGTTGGGTGTGCCGGGGCCGGCCGCGATCAGCGTGTTGGTCACCCGGCCATCAAAGGGCGGACCGGACGGGGCGAACATGCCGGCGACCACGGTGATGCCGGTATCCGCCGCGATCCGGCGGACGCCGTTTGCCCACGGACCGTCGACCGGCTCGGCGATCGGTCCCAGCGGGACACCGAATTGGCACATGGTCGCTTCCGGGAACACCACCAGGCTGGCGCCCGCGTCAGCGGCCCGCTCGGCGTACTCGCGCACCAGCTGCAGATTTGCGGCCGGGTCGGTGCCGCTGAGGATCTGGGCCAGTGCGATTCGCATGAACGCCAGCTTAAGCGCCGGACTGTTGTCAGCCGGTTCCGTTGGCCGCCGTCGATCCGCCGGCGCTGTCGAGCCACAGGGTGGTGAAGCGATGCTCAATGGTCACCAGCTGGCCTAGTTCGTTGCCGATGATCCGCTCCAGCTTTCCGCCGATGAACGGGACGCGCACCTGGATGGTCAGTTGCAGCGTCATCCGGGCACCAGCCGATCCGACGATGGGCTGCAGCAGCGCTGTGCCCCACAGGTTGACCGGCGCACCCACGATGGATCCCGCGATGGACGCGGTCGCGACGCCGTCTCTGATCGGGCCCCACGTCTCCTCGCGCCGCACGCACAGATCACCCCGATGCAGCTGCGTGACCAGCCCGGGCAGGTTCTGGTTGAGCATCGTCTGATGCGTGATCACCTCGATGGTGCCGTCGTCACCGGACTCGCCACCGATGCGCATCGACTCCAAGCTGGCTACGTCGACCGGGGTTTCGGCGAGCCTGCCCTGCCAGTAGGCCAAGTCATGGAAGGCCTGGTGAACGTCTCTGACAGTGCCCTCGTAGTCGGCCGACATGTCGAATGAACGCGGCATGACTGGAAACGTTACCGTTACGGGCCAGGAAACGGAGCTTATGAAGCGGGAAGTCGGTTCGCTCTTTGCCGGTGCGCGCGTCGCCGAGTCGGTGCCGCTTGCGCCGCTGACCACGCTGCGGGTGGGTCCGGTGGCGCGACGTGTAATCACCTGCGAGAGCAGCGATCAGGTGATCGAGGTGTTGCGGGCGCTGGACGCTCAAGCTCACGGCTTCGATCATGGCTCGGTCTTGGTGTTTGCTGGCGGCTCCAATGTGGTGATCGGTGACGGGCTGCCCGACCTCACGGTGGTCCGGTTGGCCAACGCCGGCATCGTGGTCGACGGCAACCTGGTGCGCGCCGGGGCGGGCGCGGTGTGGGACGACGTGGTAGTCCGGTCCATCGAGCACGGCTTGGGCGGGCTGGAGTGCCTGTCGGGTATCCCCGGCTCGGCCGGGGCCACGCCGGTGCAGAACGTCGGAGCGTACGGGGTAGAGGTATCCGACACCATCACCCGCGTCAGGTTGCTGGATCGACACAACGGCGAGGTGCGCTGGGTGCCCGCCGAAGAGCTGCGGTTCGGGTACCGCACTAGCGTGCTCAAGCGGGCGGACGGACTCCATCTGCCCGCCATCGTCCTGGAGGTCGAGTTCGCGCTGGACGCCGCCGGTCGCAGCGCGCCGCTGCGCTACCGGGAGCTGACGACGGCACTGGGGGCGGCCAGTGGCGAGCGTGGCGACCCGCGAGGGGTTCGTGCCGCGGTGCTGGCGCTGCGGGCCCGGAAAGGAATGGTGCTCGAAGCCGGCGACCACGACACCTGGAGCGTGGGCTCGTTCTTCACCAACCCGGTGGTCACGGCGCAGGATTACGAGCGGCTGGCGGCGGAGGTCGACGGGCCGGTGCCGAACTATCCGGCCCCCGGCGGCGTCAAACTGGCCGCGGGCTGGCTGGTGGAACGCGCCGGTTTCGGAAAAGGGTATCCGGACGAGAACGCGCCGTGCCGACTATCCACCAAGCACGCGCTTGCCCTGACCAACCGGGGCAACGCCACCGCGGAGGACGTGATGCTACTGGCGCGCACCGTGCGGGACGGCGTTCGTGACGTGTTTGGTATCACATTGAAACCCGAGCCTGTCCTGGTCGGATGCGCCTTGTAGCTGCTATTTACGTGCGCGAGAAGCCCTGCCGCGGGTCTTTGCGGTGGGGGAGAGGGCGGTGCGCCCGGTATCTTTGTCTGTTGTGACCACCTCCAGCAAGCCTTCGAGCCAAGGGCCGATCACTCGGCGCGCGGCGTTGGCGGCTATCGGCCTCGGGGTGTTCGCGCCGGGCGTCCTGGCCGCGTGTGCCGGTGGCAAGATCAGCCCGCAATCCGAGAAGAAGGCGCCGGCGGCGCCCCACCTCACCTACCAGCCGGCCAACGCCACCGAAGATGTGGTGCCCATCGCGCCGATCAGCGTCGCGGTGACCGACGGCTGGTTCCAGCGGGTTGCGCTGACGAACTCTGCCGGCAAGCCCGTCGCGGGCACGTTCAACCAGGACCGCACCATTTTCATGACCACCGAGCCGCTCGGCTACGACACGACTTACACCTGGAGCGGTTCGGCCGTCGGTCATGACGGCAAGGCCATTCCGGTGGCGGGCAAGTTCATCACCGTGACGCCGAAGAAGAAGGTCGACGGCGGGTTCCAGCTGGCCGACGGTCAGACCGTCGGAATCGCGGCGCCGATCATCATCCAGTTCGACGCCCCGATCAGCGACAAGGCCGCCGTCGAACGGGCGCTGACCATCAAGACCAACCCGCCCGTCGAGGGCAGCTGGGCGTGGTTGCCCGACGAGTCCCAAGGCGCCCGCATCCACTACCGGCCGCGCGAGTACTACCCGGCAGGCACCACCGTCAACGTCGAGGCCAAGTTGTACGGGTTGCCGTTCGGCGACGGCGCGTACGGCCTGCAGGACATGTCGCTGAACATCCAGATCGGCCGACGGCAGATCGTCAAGGCCGAGGTCACCTCCCACCGCATCCAGGTGGTCACCGATGCCGGCGTCATCATGGACTTCCCGTGCAGCTACGGCGAGGCCGACAAGGCCCGCAATGTCACCCGCAACGGCATCCACGTGGTCACCGAGAAGTACGCCGACTTCTACATGTCCAACCCCGCCGCCGGTTACAGCAACGCGCACGAACGCTGGGCGGTGCGGATCTCCAACAACGGCGAGTTCATCCACGCCAACCCGTCCAGCGCGGGCGCGCAGGGCAACAGCAACGTCACCAACGGCTGCATCAACCTGTCGACGGCCGACGCGGCCGAGTACTACCCGACGGCCGTGTACGGCGACCCCGTCGAGGTGACCGGCAGCTCGATCCAGCTTTCCTACTCCGACGGCGACATCTGGGACTGGGCCGTGGACTGGGACACCTGGGTGTCGATGTCGGCGCTGCCGGCACCGTCCGGGCGCCCGCCGGGCACCCAGATCCCCGTCACAGCACCGGCCACCCCGTCGACGGCACCGAGCCTGTCGGGCACGCCGACGACCACCACCAGCACGACAACTCCTAGCTCTGGGCCAGGTGGTTGAACCGTCGGGTCGCTGAGGCCTGGTCGCGGGGCCGGATGATGATCTGGTCCAGATTGACGTGTGAGGGCCGCGACGCCACGAACCCGATCACCTCGGCGACGTCGGCAGCCACCAGGGGTGTCATTCCGGAGTAGACGGCGTCCGCGCGTTGCTCGTCGCCATCGAAACGAACCAGCGAAAATTCGGTCTCCACCGCGCCTGGAGCTATCTCGGTGAGTCGCACCGGCTGTCCCAGCAGTTCCCCGCGCAGCGTGCGGTGCAACGCGCCCTGCGCGTGCTTCGCCGCCGTGTAGCCAGCCCCTCCGTCGTAAACCTCAAGGGCCGCAATCGAAGTCACGGTGACGATCAGGCCGTCGCCGGACTCGATCAGCTTTGGCAGCAAGGCGCGGGTCACCCGTAAGGTGGCCAGCACATTGGTCTCCCACATCCAACGCCAGTGCTCCATGTCGGCATCAGCAACCGGCGCCAGGCCTTTCGCGCCGCCGGCGTTGTTGACCAGCACGTCGACTCGGTCCAGCCCGCTCGCCAGCGCCGCCACATCCTCGTCTTTTGTGACGTCGGCCACAACGCCGGTGCCGCCGATCTCGGCGGCCAGCGCGTTGATCCGGTCCGCCCGGCGTGCCACGGAAACAACGTGAAAGCCTTGTGCCGCAAGAACTTTGGCGGTGGCCTCGCCGATGCCGGAACTGGCTCCGGTCACCACCGCGACTGGCTTTTGCGGGTCGGGGGAACTCATCGGGACAACTCTAATAAACGTGCTAAATTTTCGGTGTGTACTGCAGTGCCTTGTTCCGCACGACGACCGCGTGCTTCTACGCGGGCGCGTGTTGTTGTCGCGCACTTTGCCGCACCTGAACTGACGCAAGTCGCGGGTGTGGCCAGGGACCCGGCCATAGGAACTCGGATAAGGACTGCCAGTGCACCCGACTACTCTCACCCACCAATCGCACAGCCCCACCGGGCATGCCGGACAGTTGCGGGCATACCGTCAGGTCGTGCCTCCGGCGTTGCACCTTTCAGACTCCGCGGCGGCGTCGGTGTTCCGCGCCGTGCGGTTGCGCGGACCCGTCGGACGCGACGTCATCGCCGACGTCACCTCACTGAGCATCGCCACGGTGAACCGTCAGGTCATCGCGTTGCTCGACGCCGGACTATTGCGGGAACGCGCCGACCTGGCAGTATCCGGAGCGATCGGACGCCCGCGGGTACCGGTCGAGGTCAACCACGAGCCCTTCGTCACGTTGGGCATCCACGTCGGTGCGCGCACCACCAGCATCGTGGCCACCGACCTGTTCGGCCGCACCCTCGACACGGTCGAGACCCCCACGCCGCTCAACGCCGCCGGCCCCGCGCTGGCGTCGCTGGCCCACAGCGCCAGCCGCTACCTGCGGCGCTGGCACCGGCGGCGTGCGTTGTGGGTCGGTGTGGCGATCGGCGGCACCGTCGACGGTGCGACCGGCCTGGTCGACCACCCCCGGCTGGGCTGGCGCCAAGCGCCTGTCGGCCCGGTGCTGGCCGATGCTCTCGGCCTGCCGGTCTCGGTGGCGTCCCACGTTGACGCCATGGCCGGAGCAGAACTGCTACTCGGCATGCGGAGGTTCGCGCCGGGCTCATCGACCAGTTTGTACGTGTATGCACGCGAGACCGTGGGCTACGCCCTGGTGATCGGCGGCCGGGTGCACTGCCCGGCCAGCGGCCCGGGCACCATTGCGCCGCTGCCGGTGCAATCGGAATTGCTGGGCGGCTCCGGGCAACTGGAATCCACCGTCAGCGACGAGGCCGTACTGGCGGCCGCCCGTCGGCTCCGGGTCCTGTCGGGGGCCGCCCCCGCCAACCGCCCCGGGGCGTCGACGTCTCCGATGACCGAACTGCTGCGAGTGGCGCGGGGCGGCAGCGAGCAGGCCAGGGAGCTGTTGTCGGAGCGGGCCCGGGTGCTCGGCGGGGCCGTTGCTCTGCTTCGCGACATGCTCAATCCCGACGAAGTGGTGGTCGGCGGTCAGGCTTTCACCGAGTATCCCGAGGGGATGGCGGAGGTGGAGGCGGCATTCGCCGAGCGCTCGGTACTGGCGCCGCGCGACATCCGCGTCACCGCTTTCGGTAACCACGTGCAGGAGGCCGGAGCCGGCATCGTGTCACTGGACGGGCTCTACGCCGACCCGTTGGGGGCGATGCGCCGATCAGGAGCACTCGGCAACCGGCTGGTCGACACCGAGCCCGACGCCGTCGACAAGTAGCGGTATGGCCTGCGCAAGCCATGCGCCTCGGCTTACGCCGCGGCGCCTCCTGTAAAGATGACAGTGTGCGGTACGACGACGAGCTAAGCCGGGTTGCCCTGCTCGCTGTGCACACCTCGCCGCTGGCACAGCCCGGTAGCGGCGACGCCGGCGGGATGAACGTCTATGTGCTGCAGAGCGCGCTACACCTGGCCAAGCGGGGCATCGAAGTGGAGATCTTCACCCGGGCCACCGCGTCCGCCGACCCGCCGGTGGTGCGAGCTGCACCCGGTGTGCTGGTCCGCAACGTGGTCGCGGGCCCGTTCGAGGGCCTGGACAAGTACGACCTGCCGACCCAGCTGTGCGCTTTCGCCGCGGGGGTGCTGCGCGCCGAGGCCGCGCACGAGCCGGGTTACTACGACATCGTGCATTCGCACTACTGGCTGTCCGGTCAGGTCGGCTGGCTGGCTCGCGACCGTTGGGCGGTGCCTTTGGTGCATACCGCACATACGCTGGCCGCGGTGAAGAACGCGGCGCTGGCCGAGGGCGACACCGCCGAGCCGCGGCTGCGGACGGTCGGTGAACAGCAGGTCGTCGACGAGGCGGACCGGCTCATCGTCAACACCGAAGACGAAGCACGACAACTGTTTTCATTGCACCATGCGGATCCGGCCCGGATTGACGTGGTGCACCCCGGTGTCGACCTGGAAGTGTTTCGACCGGGCGACCGGGCGGCCGCCCGGGCCGCGCTGGGGCTGACCCGTGACGAGCCGGTGGTGGCCTTCGTCGGGCGTATCCAACCGCTGAAGGCGCCCGACATCGTGCTGCGTGCGGCGGCGCGACTGCCGGGTGTGCGCATCATCGTGGTCGGCGGGCCGTCCGGTAGCGGCCTGGCGTCCCCGGACGGCTTGGCACGACTTGCCGATGAACTCGGCATTGCATCGCGGGTGACCTTCCTGCCGCCGCAGTCCCGCCGTGATCTGGCCACGTTGTTCCACGCGGCCGATCTGGTTGCGGTGCCGAGCTATTCGGAATCGTTCGGCCTGGTCGCGGTGGAGGCGCAGGCCTGCGGTACGCCGGTGGTGGCGGCTGCGGTGGGCGGGCTGCCGGTGGCGGTGCGCGACGGGATCACCGGCACGCTGGTGTCCGGCCACGAGGTCGGGCAGTGGGCCGACGCGATTGATCACCTGCTGGGGGTCCGCGCCGGCCCGCAGGGCTGGGCGATGAGCCGGGCGGCGGCCAAGCATGCGGCCACGTTCTCCTGGGAGAACACCACCGACGCGCTGCTGGCCAGCTACCGGCGCGCGATCGACGGTTTCAGCGCCGGACGGCAGCGCCGGGTGCGCGACCTTGTCGCCAAGCGCAAGCCGCGACGTTGGACCGCCCGGCGGGGGGTGGGTGCATGACGTCGGCTGTGCAGCGGCTGATCGAGGAGGCGCTGCAGGCCAGCGACCTGAACTATTCGAAGCACGCCGGTGCCCGCGGCGGCCTACCCGGAATCATCGTGGAACTGCCCGGTGAGCGCAGGCTCAAGACGAACACGATCCTGAGCATCGGCGAGCATTCGGTGCGGGTCGAGGCCTTCGTGTGCCGCAAGCCCGACGAGAACCACGAAGGCGTGTACCGCTTCCTGCTCAAACGCAACCGCCGCCTCTACGGGGTCGCCTACACCCTCGACAAGGTCGGCGACATCTACCTTGTCGGCCGGATGTCGCTGGCCTCGGTTGACGCCGACGAGATCGACCGCGTGCTCGGTCAGGTGCTCGAGGCGGTGGACTCGGACTTCAATACGTTGCTGGAGTTGGGTTTTCGATCGTCGATTCAAAAGGAATGGGAGTGGCGGGTCTCCCGCGGCGAGTCGCTGAAGAACCTGGAAGCGTTCGCGCACCTGATCGACGACGAAGATGTGGACGGCGACGGTAACCAGACAGCGTGAGAGACTGGCCGGCATGGGAGACACTGCCACGCTGGTGTTGCTGCGCCACGGCGAGAGCGAATGGAACGCCCTCAATCTCTTCACCGGCTGGGTTGACGTCGGACTGACCGAGAAGGGTCGCGCCGAGGCGGTGCGCGGCGGCGAACTGTTGGCCGAGCAGGGTCTGCTGCCTGACGTGCTCTACACCTCGTTGCTGCGGCGCGCGATCAGCACCGCGCACCTGGCCCTTGACGCTGCCGACCGGTTGTGGATCCCGGTGCATCGCAGTTGGCGGCTCAACGAGCGCCACTACGGGGCGTTGCAGGGTCTGGACAAGGCGGAGACGAAGGAACGCTACGGCGAAGAGCAGTTCATGGCCTGGCGGCGCAGCTACGACACGCCGCCGCCGGCCATCGAGAAGGGCAGCGAGTTCAGCCAGGACGCCGACCCCCGTTATGCGAACATCAGCGGCGGACCGCTCACCGAATGCCTGGCTGACGTGGTGGCCCGCTTCCTGCCGTACTACACCGACGTCATCGTTCCGGACCTGCGCGCCGGCAAAACGGTGCTGATCGTCGCGCACGGCAACTCGCTGCGTGCGCTGGTCAAGTATCTGGACCAGATGTCCGACGACGACGTCGTCGGCCTGAACATTCCGACCGGCATTCCGCTGCGCTACGACCTGGACGCTGAGCTGCGCCCCAAGAACCCTGGTGGAACCTATCTGGACCCTGAGGCGGCTGCCGCCGGCGCCGCGGCCGTCGCCAGCCAGGGCGCGGCGAAAGGCTGAAAGGACCCGGAAAGGACCCGGAAAGGACTGAGTGCTGAACATCTCGTTAACGGCAGCAGAACACCTGTGGCGCGGCATGTGACTTGTCCGATTTTAGCCGTGCTTTGCTAGGGCGGCGTTCACCAGATTTGTAGGATTTTGTATGTGACTGTGTTCTCGGCACTGTTGCTGGCCGGGGTCTTGTCCGGGCTGGCACTGGCCGTAGGCATTGTGGTGGGCACCCGGCTGTCGCGGCAGGCGGGGCAACACCGCCAACGTGCCGCCACCGACTGGACGGGTATCACCGTCGCGCAGATGCTGCAACGAATCGTCGCTCTGATGCCCATGGGTGCCGCCGTGGTCGACAACCACCGCGACGTCGTCTACCTCAACGATCGCGCCAAGGAACTCGGTCTGGTGCGCGACCGGCAGCTTGACGACGCTGCGTGGAAGGCCGCGCAGCAGGCGCTGGGCGGTGACGATGTGGAGTTCGACCTGGCACCGGTCAAGCGACCGGGCGGCAGGTCCGGACTCTCGGTACACGGACACGCCCGGCTGCTGAGCGAGGAAGACCCCGGTTCGCCGTGGTGTTCGTCCACGACCAGTCCGACTACGCCCGCATGGAGGCGACCAGGCGTGACTTCGTGGCCAACGTCAGCCACGAGCTCAAGACTCCCGTCGGCGCCATGACCCTGCTCGCCGAGGCCCTGCTGGCCTCTGCCGATGACACCGAGACGGTCCGTCGCTTCGCCGAGAAGGTGCTGATCGAGGCCAACCGGTTGGGCGACATGGTGGCCGAACTGATCGAGTTGTCGCGGCTGCAGGGCGCCGAGCGGTTGTCCAACGTGACCGACGTGGACATCGACACCGTGGTGTCGGAAGCGATTTCGCGCCACAAGGTGGCGGCTGAAAACGCCAACATCGAGATCCGTACCGATGCGCCCAGCGGTCTGCAAGTGCTGGGCGACCAGACGCTGCTGGTGACGGCGCTGGCCAACCTGGTGTCCAACGCGATCGCCTACTCGCCGCGCGGGTCCCTGGTGTCGATCAGCCGCCGCCGGCGCGGCGACAATATCGAGATCGCTGTCACCGACCGGGGCATCGGGATCGCTCTGGAAGACCAGGAGCGGGTGTTCGAGCGCTTCTTCCGCGGCGACAAGGCACGGTCGCGCGCCACCGGGGGCAGCGGGCTGGGGCTGGCCATCGTCAAGCACGTCGCGGCCAACCATGGCGGCACGATCGGCGTGTGGAGCAAGCCTGGGACGGGATCGACTTTCACCTTGTCCATCCCGGCGTTCGTCTCGGCTTCTCCGCCGGCCAACGATGCACCTGAGCAACTGTTGGGCCGTGAAGATCAGGCCCAGGTCACAACGAGAGGAAGAACTGAGTGGGTGACACGCGCGAATGAGATGCAGAGCGAGGATGAGGAGGAGCCGCTGATGACGAGCGTACTGATCGTGGAAGACGAGGAGTCGTTGGCCGACCCTCTGGCATTTCTGCTCCGCAAGGAGGGTTTTGAGGCCACGGTGGTGACCGACGGTCCTTCGGCGCTGGCCGAGTTCGACCGGTCCGGCGCAGACATCGTGCTGTTGGATCTGATGCTGCCCGGCATGTCGGGAACCGACGTGTGCAAGCAGTTGCGTGCCCGTTCCAGCGTGCCGGTGATCATGGTGACGGCCCGGGACAGCGAGATCGACAAGGTGGTCGGCCTGGAGTTGGGCGCCGACGACTATGTGACCAAGCCGTATTCGGCACGCGAGCTGATCGCCCGGATCCGGGCGGTGTTGCGCCGCGGCGGTGACGACGACTCCGAGATCAGCGACGGAGTTCTCGAGTCGGGTCCGGTTCGGATGGACGTCGAACGGCACGTAGTCTCGGTGAACGGCGACGCAATTACGTTGCCGCTCAAGGAGTTTGACCTGCTGGAATACCTGATGCGCAACAGCGGACGGGTGCTGACCCGGGGACAGCTGATCGACCGGGTTTGGGGTGCGGACTACGTCGGCGACACCAAGACGCTCGACGTCCACGTCAAGCGCCTGCGGTCCAAGATCGAGGCCGACCCGGCCAATCCCGTGCACCTGGTGACGGTGCGGGGGCTGGGCTACAAGCTGGAGGGCTGACGCGCCCCGACCACCTCGTCGGCCACCGCCAGCGCCAGCGCCATGATCGAGACCTGCGGGTTCACCTCCGGACAGCTGGGCAGGATCGAAGCGTCGGCCACCCATACGCCGTCGACACCGCGTAGCCTGCCGGCCGAATCGACCGGGCAGACCTGCTCGTCGGAGCCGGCGGCCGCTGTCCCGGTCGGGTGGAACGCGGCCAGATGCAGGGCCCGAGGGTTGGTGCGGGTCAGCACGTCCTGAAGTTCGGTCTCCGACCTGACGGTCATGGCACCGGGCAGGCCGGTGAGCACCTCGACCGCGCCGGCGGCGAACAACAACCGGCCGATGGCCCGCAGCGCGACCCGCAGCCTGGCGATGTCGGCCTGCGCGATGTCGTAGCGCACCACCGTCTCGCCGCGCACCGAATGCACCGAGCCGACACCCTGGTCGGCCACCATCGCGCCGAAAGTCGCAACCTGGGGTGCCCGGTCCAGCCAGCGCAGCAGCTCGGCGCCGTAGCCCGGGAACACCATCGACCCCATGCCCGGCGGCGTAGAGGTGGCCTCGATCAGCACGCCGTCGGACTCGTGGAATTCGTGGACGGCCGCGCTCTGCAGCACGCCGCGCCACGCGTACACGTCGTCGTCGAACCGCCCGGCCAGGACGGACGCGGGGTGCAGCGCGAGGTTGCGGCCCAATCGCGGATGCTGACCAATGCCGCTGCGCCGCAACAGCATTGGCGTCTCTGTCGCGCCGGCTGCGACGATGACCGTGTCGGCGAGGATGTCGATCGCGGTGCCGTCGGGCCGGCGGGCCCGCACGCCGCGGGCGCGTCCGTTCTCGACCAGCACCCGTTCCACGCGCGCTTCGGAGATGATGCGCGCCCCGGCCGCGCATGCCTGCGGCAGCGCATTGAGGTGCACACCGAATTTGGCGTTGTGCGGGCAGCCGATTGCGCACTGGCAACAGCCTTCGCAGCCTGGCGCGTTGCGCGGGATGGGCGCCGCCCGCCAGCCCAGTGCCCCGGCGGCATCGAGCAGAAGATTCCCGTTGCGGCCCATCACGTCCAGCGGCACCGGGGCTACCTGCAGCGTGCGCTCGACGTCGTCCAAGTGGATTCTCAACCGGTCCGGGTCGGCGAAAGCCAGACCGAACTCGTCACGCCAGCGCCGCTGCACGGCATCCGGCGGTCGAAAACAGGTGCCCGAGTTCACGACCGTGGTGCCGCCGACCGCTCGGCCGATGGGCAGCACCACCGCCGGGCGACCCAGCGCCACCGTGGCCCCGGCGCCCCGGTACAGACCGGCGTAGCGGTCGATCGGATGGGTGGTGCGGAATTCCTCGACCGTCCAGCGCCGCCCCTCCTCGAGCACGACGACAGCACGGCCGGCCCGAGCCAGGGTTCGGGCCGCCATCGCGCCGCCGGCCCCGGATCCGACGATCACCACATCGGTGGTGACAACGGAGGCGCTGTTGGCCGAGCGGGTGACATCCAGCGCCGCATCCGGACGTACCACGGTGTCGTCCTGGGCGCGCGAAAGAAGTTCGGTCGCATAGCTATCGGCGCCATTGGCCAGTAGCCCGATCACCTTCATACCTTCGACAGCTGCGCCGGCATCAGCGTTCAGCGCTGCGATGCGGTGCAGCACCTGTTCGCGTTCGCCGGGGCCAAGCCGTGCCATTGACCGGCCGGTGGTCAGGTAGCTCGCCGCCGCGAGCGAGAACAGTCCGGCCCGCACCGCCAGCCGTGAGGTGGTCGGCATCCGGGACAGGTACCGGTCGACGCGTTCAGCGAACTCCGCCGCGGTCGGGCCGCCGTGCTCCTGCGGCAGTAGCGCGGTGCCGAAGGAGGCTAGGAGGATCGCCCGACGCGGTCCGTCAGCCGGCTCATGACCGCGCGGCCACTCGCCGTCCGAGCGCCCGCCCGAGCTTGAGGAAGAACGGGTAGGTGGCGAAGATGCCGCCGGCCGCGGCGTGCGCCGGCCAGTCCAGCTCGTCGGTGTTCAGGTTGAAAGCGCCGCTGTTCCACATGAAGTCGCGGCCGTTCTGCGCGCGGAACGGCCGCCACAGGAGACCCAGTCCGGGCACGTTGTTGTACAGGCCGAATGATCCGGCGAAGAACACGCCCAGGACGGCGGCCTCGGCGACATCACGACGCTCGGGGGGCAGCCGCCGTTCGATGAGCAGCCCGGAGGCGAACAGCAGCGGTGGGTCGAGGGCGAAACTCATGACGGGGTCCTTTCGTTGACGGGCGGTGCCTGCTGTCCGCGCAGGCCGACTTCGGTATGTCCAGCGCCCAGTACCGACCAGTTGCGTTCGACCACCCGGGCGCCGTTCACCCGGCGACTGATCTCGATGTGGACGTCGGCCTGCTCGGTGTTGGTGCACACGCACTTGCCGCCGTCGGGATCGGTGTATTCCAGGCTCACGCAACGCTCCGTTCGGCTGGTCGACCCGGATCAGCACCCCGCGCCGGCCGATGCGCCCCTCCCGCTGCCAGTGCTGCAGGCCTAGCGTCGTCCGCATCCGCAGCGACGGCAAAATTCCTGCGGGCCAGTCTTTTCCGTCGATCCGGAAGCGAACGAACGCCAACGGGGCCAGCCGGTTGAGGCCAGGCTTGTGCGACACGGCGGTGACGGCTTCCATCACGTCGCCGTCACCGAGATCGGCATGTATCCACCCCCAGCGCTTGGCGTTGCCATGCCCGTAGATGTGCGCGACGTTGCCCCGCCAGCGGTCGATGGGGAGGCTGGTGTCGCCGATGGTCAGCGAACCGGTGAAGTCGGCCGTGGGGGCCAGCACCACCTGGGCGCCGGGCAGCACCTCGCGTTCCCACGCCAATCGGGGAAATGTCCACAGCGGTGCGCCGGTGTCCTTCCAGGACAGGTCCCAGGCCAGTGACCGCGCGCGTCCGGTGAGCGTTCGGCCCACCAGGGCGCCGGCCGCCTCGAACCACAGTGCACCGGTAGCGGGTTGGACGGGCTCGGGGCCGAAGCGCTCGGTGCGCGGCGGTCCCTGTGGTGGGAAATAGGTGGCCCAGCCATGCGCGTACGGTGCGCCGGCCGTCGGTGCCACGGTCTCGCAGTGCACCCAGAGTCCGGCGTGCGTCACCGGGTCCGAGAGGGTGGCGTACCAAACCTCCAGGCGTCCTGGTGCACCGCGCCAGCGCGGGGCCGCGGCCGATCGCATGTCGTCGTCCATTGCGTTACCTCCGTTGGGACACGCGCGCCGGGTTGTGTCTGCTCGACGGTCACCATACTATATTGGTTGAGCCAATGAACCAATCTATCCCGATACCCGCCACCTGACCGCCAGCGTGTCGACGAACAGATCGCTGCGTCGATCGCCGACGCCATTCTCGATGGCGTGTTTCCGCCCGGTTCGACGCTGCCGCCCGAGCGGGACCTCGCTGATCAACTCGGTGTCAACCGCACTTCCCTGCGGCAGGGTTTGGCGCGTCTGCAGCAGATGGGTCTGATCGAGGTCCGGCAGGGCAGCGGCAGCGTGGTGCGCGATCCGGCGGGCCTCACCCACCCCGCGGTGGTGGAAGCCCTGGTGCGGAAATTGGGTCCGGAGTTTTTGGTGGAGTTGCTCGAGGTGCCGGGCGGCGCTAGGTCCGGTGATCGGCCGACTGGCCGCGCAGCGCGGCACGCCGGAGGATGGCGACGCGTTGGCCGCCGCGCTGGCCGAGGTCCGGTCAGCAGACACGGCAGCAGCGCGGCAAGCGGCTGACCTGGCCTATTTCCACGTCCTGATTCATTGCACCCGCAACCGTGCGCTGGGTTTGCTGTATCGCTGGGTGGAAGATGCCTTCGGGGGCCGTGAACACGAACTCACCCGCGCCTACGACGACGCCGGGCCAGTCGTCGCCGACCTGCAGGCGATCACCGACGCGGTGGCCGCGAACGACGCGACCACCGCCGCCGCGGCTGTCGAGGCGTACCTGAACGCCAGCGCGCTGCGGATGGTGCTCGCCTACACCAAAAATGTGCAGGACGAAAGCTAGGCTAGTCGGCCGCCCGCGTGGCCGGGTGCACCGCGATAAGTCCTAATTGACTGCGGCGCTTGCACATTGCGGCCAGCTCCGCATAAGCCTTCTCGCCGAGCAGCTCGGTGAGTTCGTCGGCAAGGCTCTCCCAGACCTGCTGGCCCCGACATGTGCGGCCGGATCGCCGGTGCAGTACCAGTGCAGGTCGGCGCCACCGGAACCCCAGCCGCGGCGGTCGTACTCGGTGACCGTGGTCTTGAGGATCTCCGTGCCGTCGGGTCGGGTCACCCAGTCCTGGCTGCGTCGGATCGGCAACTGCCAGCAGACATCAGGCTTCATCGACAGTGGCGGCACCCCCAGCTTGAGGGCTTTGCTGTGCAGCGCGCATCCGACCCCGCCGGGAAAACCCGGGCGGTTCAGGAAGATACAAGCGTCCTTGTGCTTACGGGTGCGATACTGCGGCTCGCCCTCGTTCTCGTCGAGCTCCAGGTAGCCCTTTCGGCCCAGGCCCTTCTCGCGGAATTGCCAGTCGTCCTTGCTCAGTTGCTGCACCGCGTCGTCCAACCGGGCACGGTCGTCGTCGTCGGACAGGAACGCGCCATGGGAGCAGCAGCCGTCGTCGGGGCGGCCCGCCACGGTGCCCTGACAGGCTGGGGTGCCGAATACACACGTCCACCGGGACAGCAGCCAGGTCATGTCTGCCGCGATCAGGTGTTCGGGATTGTCGGGGTCGTAGAACTCCACCCACTCGCGGGTGAAATCCAGATCGACCTCTTGTCCGGGCCGCCAGTTCGCCACGGGTGCAACGTTAGTCCACGATTCCGATGATTATCGGGTGCGTCGGCCCGCCTGTGTCGGTGTCGCGGGCGAGGCCTTGCGCAGCGGGTCGCGATACGGGCGGGTCGTCACCCCGACTAGTTTGAATCCGTGCGCTTGGGTGTGTTGGACGTGGGCAGTAACACCGTCCACTTACTGGTGGTTGATGCCCACCGCGGTGGGCATCCGACGCCGATGAGTTCGACAAAGGCCACCCTGCGCCTGGCCGAGGCCACCGACAGTTCGGGCAAGATCACCAAGCGCGGTGCCGACAAGCTGGTTGCCACCATCGATGAGTTCGCCAAGATCGGGGTCAGCTCCGGCTGTGCCGAGCTGATGGCCTTCGCGACCTCCGCCGTCCGGGATGCCGAGAATTCCGACGACGTGCTGGCCCGGGTGCGTAAGGAGACGGGTGTCGAGCTGCACGTGTTGCGCGGAGTCGACGAGTCCCGGCTGACCTTCCTGGCGGTGCGGCGCTGGTTCGGATGGAGTGCGGGACGCATCGTCAACCTCGACATCGGCGGCGGCTCACTGGAGGTGTCCAGCGGTGTGGACGAGGAGCCCGAGGTCGCGATGTCGCTGCCGCTGGGCGCCGGACGGCTGACCCGCGAATGGTTGCCCGATGATCCACCCGGCCGGCGCCGGGTGGCGATGCTGCGCGATTGGCTGGACGCCGAGCTGTCCGACGCCGGCGCCACCGTCCTCGACGCCGGAGCGCCTGATCTCGCCGTGGCGACATCGAAGACATTCCGCTCGCTGGCGCGCCTCACCGGTGCCGCCCCGTCGGCGGCCGGCCCGCGGGTCAAGCGAACGCTCACAGCAAACGGCCTCAGACAACTCATATCTTTCATCTCTAGGATGACGACCGCTGACCGGGCGGAACTGGAAGGAGTCAGCGCCGAGCGGGCACCGCAGATCGTCGCGGGCGCTCTGGTGGCGGAGGCGAGCATGCGAGCGCTGTCGATAGAACAGGTGGATATCTGCCCGTGGGCGCTACGGGAGGGTCTCATCTTGCGCAAACTCGACTCCGAAGCCGATGGAACCGCCCTGATGGAGACGCCGGTACGCGATGCTGGAGGCCAGTTAGTTGATCGGAACGCGTCTAACCGATCGAGAGGCAACAAATCATGACCGGACCAGACTCCGAGGACACCAAGCAGATCTCGGTGGCCGAACTGCTGGCCAGGAATGGATCCATCGGTGCCCCGGCGGTCACGCGCCGGCGGCGGCGGCGCCGCGGTGACGACTCGGTCAGCGTCGCCGAGCTGACCGGCGAGATCCCCATCATTCGGGACGATCGTCCCGCCCCGGCCCCGGCGCCAGCCGCCGCCCGCCGATCGGGAAGTCCGGGTCCCCGAGCCCGCCCCCGCCTCGTCGAGCGGTCGAGGCGGCCCCCGAACCGGCCCCCGAACCGGCCCTCGACATCGCCCCTGAACCCGAGTCCAAGACCGCGTACTGGTCTGAGCCCGAGCCGCGCTGGCCCAAGTCCGAACCGGTTGCGACCCGCAGGACCGGGCCCGAACGCAGCGAATACCCGCGACCCGTGCGCCACGTGGAAGACGTCGGCGACGTCGACGGGCAGCAGTCCGGCGCCGAAGGTATGAGTCCGGATCCGGTGGGCCACTACACCGACGCCTCGGTGGACGTCATGGACAGCGAGATAAGCGAGGCGGAATCGGCGGTCGAGGATTCGGCATTCGTGCGCTCCTACCTGCACGAGTCCGAAGACGGTGCCGGACACACGCTGTTCGGCGGACAGTCGATCGCAGATGAGGTCGCCCGACGTCGCGGCGAGCGGACGGCGGTCGACGAGGCTGACGTCGAGTCCGATGTCCAAGTGCCGCATCGTCGCTCGGGGAGCGCCATGGCGGCCCTGGGCCGTGGCGCCCTGACCGTGCTGCAGTCCATCCTGGCCGTTGCGTTCGGCGCCGGTTTGTTCATCGCGTTCGACCAGCTGTGGCGATGGAACTCCATCGTGGCGCTGGTTCTCTCGGTGCTGGTGATCCTCGGTCTGGTCGTCGGCGTTCGAGTGGTCCGCAAGACCGAGGACATCGCCAGCACGTTGATCGCGGTCGCAGTGGGTGCGCTGATCACCCTCGGACCGATGGCCCTGTTGCAAACGGGTTAGGCGCCCTAGACACACAGTGCGCCCCGCAATCAAAGTCGGCTTGTCAACGGCCTCGGTATACCCCCTGCGAACCGAGGCCGCGTTCGAGTACGCGGCCAGACTCGGTTACGACGGCGTCGAGTTGATGGTGTGGGGCGAGTCGGTCAGCCAGGACATCGACGCCATCGGCCGGCTGTCGCGGCGCTACGGCGTGCCGGTGCTGTCCGTGCATGCGCCTTGCCTGCTGATCTCGCAGCGGGTGTGGGGCGCGAATCCGATCGTGAAGTTGGACCGCAGTGTGCGCGCCGCCGAACAGCTGGGGGCGCAGACCGTTGTCGTGCACCCGCCGTTTCGGTGGCAACGGCGCTACGCCGAGGGATTCCGCGAACAGGTCAAGGCCCTGGAAGAATCCGGCAGCGTCATGGTGGCCGTCGAAAACATGTTTCCCTTCCGCGCCGACCGATTCTTCGGCAGTGATCAGAGCCGCGAACGGATGCGGCGACGCGGCGGCGGACCTGGTCCGGCGATCTCCGCGTTTGCGCCGTCCTACGACCCGCTGGACGGCAATCACGCGCACTACACGCTGGACCTCTCGCACACCTCCACCGCCGGCACCGACTCGTTGGAGATGGCGCGCCGAATGGGCCCGGGGTTGACCCACTTGCACCTGTGTGATGGCAGCGGCCTGCCCGCCGACGAGCACCTGGTGCCTGGTCGCGGCACCCAACCGACGGCCGAAGTGTGCCAGATGCTGGCCGCGAGTGATTTCACCGGTCACGTGGTGCTGGAAGTGTCCACCTCGGGAGCACGTTCGGCCGCTGAGCGCGAAGTCATGCTTGTCGAGTCGCTGCAGTTCGCCCGCACCCACCTGCTGCGTTGACATGAGCGCATTGTTCACCGCCGCAATGGCGCTGTGCGAAGTCGACTCAGATGATCCGGTGTGCCGAGTCTTTCAAGGCGAGCTCAATGAGCACTGGACCATCGGCCCCAAGGTGCACGGCGGCGTGATGGTTGCGCTGTGCGCCAATGCCGCGCGGACGGCGTTCGGCCAGGACGGCCTGCATCCGGTAGCGGTGTCGGCGAACTTCCTGTCGGCGCCCGATCCGGGGTCGATGCGGCTGGTCACGGCACTCCGCAAGCGCGGCCGCCGGATCACCGTCGCCGACGTCGAGCTGATTCAGGGCGACCGCACCGCGGTGCATGCCGTGGTCACACTGGGCGAGCCCGAACACCATCTCCCCGGCGAGAGCGAGCCGCTGCTGTCGGCGAATCCGGTGCTGGATCTGATGGCTCCCGCGCCACCGGACGATGTGGCGCCGATCGGGCCCGGCCACCGGTTGTCCGGTCTGGTACATCTGGGCGCGGGCTGCGATATCCGGCCGCTGCTGTCGACGATGGAGCCCGCCACCGATGGGCGGCCACCGGTGATTCAGATGTGGGCCCGCCCGCGCGACCTCGCGCCCGACGCACTGTTCGCGTTGATGTGCGGAGATCTGTCGGCGCCGGTGACCTTCGCCGTGGACCGTACCGGCTGGGCGCCGACCGTTCAGCTCACGGCCCTGCTGCGGTCCCTGCCGGTCGACGGGTGGTTGCGAATCATCGCCACCTGCGTGGAAATCGGGCACGACTGGTTCGACGAGGACCATATCGTCGTCGACGAGTTGGGCCGCCTGGTGGTGCAGGCGCGCCAACTGGCGATGGTGCCTGCCCGGTAGCCGAGCGGCGCTGTCTGCGATGCTTTGCGGCATGGCAAGAATCGCGATCATCGGCGGCGGCAGCATCGGTGAGGCACTTTTGTCGGGCCTGCTGAGGGCGGGGCGCCAGGTGAAAGACCTGGTGGTCTCCGAACGGATGGCGGATCGGGCCAAGTATCTGTCGAACACCTACGGCGTGCTGGTGGTGACGTCGGTCAAGGATGCGGCCGAGAACGCGACGTTCGTGGTCGTCGCGGTCAAGCCGGCCGATGTCGAGGCCGTGATCGACGACCTCGCCGATGCGGCAGCCGCGGCCGAGCACGACAGTGCCGAGCAGGTGTTCGTGACGGTGGCGGCGGGCATCACCATCACCTACTTCGAGTCCAAGCTGCCGGCCGGGACGCCGGTGATCCGGGCGATGCCCAACGCGGCGGCGCTGGTCGGAGCCGGGGTGACCGCGCTGGCCAAGGGCCGGTTCGTCAGCCCCGCACAGCTCGACGAGGTTTCCGCACTGTTCGACGCGGTCGGCGGGGTGCTCACGGTCTCCGAGCAGCACCTGGACGCCGTGACCGCGGTCTCGGGCTCGGGTCCGGCGTATTTCTTCCTGCTGGTCGAGGCCTTGGTGGACGCCGGTGTCGCGGTGGGGTTGAGCCGTGAGGTGGCCACGGATCTGGCGGCGCAAACCATGGCCGGATCGGCGGCGATGCTGCTGGAGCGGATGGATGAAGGACGGCGACCGACTGACGGCGAGCCGATCGGCTTGCGGGTGGACACGTCGCCGGCACAGCTTCGGGCATCGGTCACCTCGCCCGGCGGCACCACTGCGGCCGGGCTGCGTGCGCTGGAACGAGGCGGATTTCGGGTGGCCGTCGACGCGGCGGTCCAAGCCGCTAAAAGCCGCTCTGAGCAGCTGAGAATTACATCGGAATAATTCAAGAAATTTGAACTGATTGTCTCTCACCAGTACCAGTAACCCCACTAGTCCCGCTATTCTCCTCTTTGTATGCCCGTGTGGGTGCCAGCGGAGGGGAAGCCGCTGGCGTTGTGCGGGCCTGACACGATTGGGTTGCGATGACGTCAACGAATGGGCCGTCGGCACGGGATTCTGCAGGTAAGGCGGCACGCGATGCCGGTTCGGCCGACGCCGCGCAGTCTCGGACACAATTCCTCACCGTCGCCGAGGTTGCGGCGTTGATGCGGGTGTCCAAGATGACGGTGTACCGGTTAGTGCACAACGGCGAGTTGCCTGCGGTTCGCGTCGGGCGGTCCTTCCGGGTCCACGCCAAGGCGGTTCACGACATGCTGGAGACGTCGTACTTCGACGCCGGCTAGGCGATCGCGGCCGCGGCCGTGTCGGGCTGGTCGACGACTGGGTCCGGCCTTGCTTCGCCCACCCGGAAAAAAATGCAGAGAAACCGCCCGAGAAGGGGCCTGCAGATTTGCAGGCTGGGCGCGATGCGGTTGCTGCACCATTGGTCACCCCCGATTACTCGCATCTCAAGCCGGTTTGGTGTTGCGGGCCTACGGTTCGGTAAGGTGGCGGGGTCCTTTTGTGGTCTTAGACGGCCGGTGAGATAGCGGAGTTCATGGGTTCAGTAATCAAGAAGCGGCGCAAGCGTATGTCGAAGAAGAAGCACCGCAAGCTGCTACGTCGCACCCGGGTGCAGCGCAGAAAACTTGGCAAGTAAGTGCTGCCCGCGCGGTACCGTCACCCGTCCGTAACGCCTCCGTATCTCCTCGTCGTTAGGCTGTCAAGGTGGATTCGTCGAACGGCCAGGATGGTGGGGGGACCAGCGGCCAGCAGCCAAACGGCGACACGGTGCACTACCCGAAAGTGGTGTTGGTCACCGGTGCGTGCCGGTTCTTGGGCGGTTACCTGACCGCTCGTCTCGTGCAGAACCCGATGATCAACCGCGTCATCGCGGTCGATGCGATCGCGCCGAGCAAGGACATGCTGCGTCGGATGGGCCGCGCGGAGTTCGTCCGCGCCGATATCCGGAACCCCTTCATCGCGAAGGTCATTCGAAATGGCGACGTCGATACGGTGGTGCACGCGGCGGCCGCGTCGTACGCGCCGCGATCGGGCGGCACCGCGGCGTTGAAGGAACTCAACGTGATGGGCGCGATGCAGCTGTTCGCCGCGTGCCAAAAGGCGCCGTCGGTACGCCGAGTGGTGCTGAAGTCGACGTCGGAGGTGTACGGATCGAGCCCACACGATCCGGTCATGTTCACCGAGGACAGCAGCAGCCGTCGGCCCTTCCGCGAGGGGTTTGCCAAGGACAGTCTCGACATCGAGGGTTACGTGCGGGGGCTGGGCCGGCGCCGGCCCGATATCGCCGTCACCATCCTGCGGTTGGCCAACATGATCGGCCCGGCGATGGACACCTCGCTGTCGCGTTATCTCGCGGGGCCTTTGGTGCCAACGATGTTCGGCCGCGACGCCCGGCTGCAGTTGCTGCACGAGCAGGACGCACTGGGCGCGCTGGAGCGCGCGGCGATGGCCGGTAAGGCCGGAACGTTCAACATCGGCGCCGACGGAATCATCATGTTGTCTCAAGCGATTCGTCGTGCCGGCCGAATTCCATTACCCGTCCCCGGATTTGGGGTATGGGCGCTTGATTCGCTGCGACGGGCAAACCATTACAACGAGATCAGTCGCGACCAATTTGCATACTTGAGTTACGGCCGCGTGATGGATACCACGAGAATGCGATCAGAACTCGGTTACCAGCCCAAATGGCGTACGGCGGAGGCGTTCGACGACTACGTGCGGGGCCGCAGCTTGACTCCCCTTATCTCCCCACATCGGGTACTCTCCTGGGAGGGTCGTGCCATCGGGTTGGCGCAGCGCTGGGGTAGCCGAAGTCCCATTCCTTGGCCGGGGTCGTAGATAGATTTGAGTAGATAACGTGGCTGGTGATTCCAGAGCGAATGTTATTCCACTGCACAGCAATCGGGGTCGCGTAGCGGCGCGCCGTCGTGCCGATCAACGGACCGACGCATCGCGTCAGCACCCCTCGCTGCTCTCCGATCCGAGCGGCCGCGCGTCGGCCGACGAGATCGCCGCCGTCGTCCGCGAGATCGACGACCACCGCCGCGCGGCGGGAGTGTCGTCGACCGGCGAGGCACCGCTCAGCGACGTCGCTCAGCGTGTCGCCGCAGTGGCCGGATTTCTTCGGCAACGACTGGTCGGTGACTACAGTGTCGACGAATTCGGGTTCGATCCGCACTTCAACGACGCGATCGTTCGGCCTTTGCTGAGATTCTTCTTCAACTCCTGGTTCCGGGTCGAAGTCAGCGGCATCGAGAACATCCCCAGCGACGGCGCGGCACTGGTCGTGGCCAATCACGCCGGGGTGCTGCCGTTCGACGGTCTGATGCTCTCGGTCGCCGTGCATGACGAACACCCGGCGGAGCGCGACCTGCGCCTGCTGGCCGCCGACATGGTGTTCGACCTGCCAGTGGTGGGGTCAGCGGCCCGTAAAGCGGGTCACACCATGGCCTGCACCGCCGACGCGCACAGGTTGCTCGCTTCAGGCGAACTCACCGCGGTGTTCCCCGAGGGCTACAAGGGCCTGGGTAAGCGCTTTGAGGACCGCTACCGGTTGCAGCGGTTCGGTCGCGGTGGCTTCGTCTCGGCGGCGCTGCGTACCAAAGCGCCCATCGTGCCCTGCTCGATCATCGGGTCCGAGGAGATCTATCCGATGCTGACCGATGTGAAGCTGCTGGCGCGGCTGTTCGGTCTGCCGTACTTCCCGGTGACGCCCTTGTTTCCGCTGGCCGGTCCCGCCGGACTGGTCCCGCTGCCGTCCAAGTGGCGGATCGCGTTCGGTGAGCCGATTCACACCGCCGATTACGCCCCCAGCGACGCCGAGGACCCGATGGTCACCTTCGAGCTGACCGACCAGGTCCGCGAGACCATCCAGCAGACCCTGTACCGGCTGTTGGCCGGCCGCCGCAACATCTTCTTCGGCTGACCCGCAAGAGCCACCAAACGTAAACCGCCGCTGCGACTTTCGCGAGTCGCAGCGGCGGTTACGGTAGTAGTCGGTTACTTGACCAGGGTGAACTGGCAGACGTTGGTGTAGCCGTCGCGGAACAGGTCCGAGCAGCCCCGCAGGTACTTCATGAAGGTCTCGTACTCCTGCTCGCCCTTGAGCTCGATGGCCTTTTCCTTGTTCGCTTCCAGCGCGTCGGCCCAGGTGTTCAGGGTCCGGACATAGTTCTTCCCGATGAAGTGGTGGCGCTCGATCTTGAAACCCGCTTCGGTCGAGTAGCGGTCCACCTGCTCGACCTGTGGCAACTTACCGCCGGGGTAGATCTCCCTCAGGATGAAGCTGATGAAGCGCAACAGGCTCATCGTGGTCTTCAGGCCCATCTCCCTGCCCTCTTCGGCGGTGGGCACCACGATCGAGTGCAGCAGCATCCGGCCGTCGTCGGGCAGCAGGGCGTAGTACTTCTTGAAGAAGGTGGCGTAGCGCTCGTATCCGGCGTCGCCGGCGCCATCGGCGAAGTGTTCGAACGCGCCCAGTGAAACGATGCGGTCCACCGGCTCGTCGAACAGCTCCCAGCCCTGCAACCGCACCTCTTTGCGGCGCGGGCTGTCCATCTCATCGAACTTCTGTTGGCAGTGGACGAGCTGGTTCTCGCTGAGCGTCAGGCCGATGACGTTGACGTCGTAGTGCTCGACGGCGTGCCGCATGGTCGAACCCCAGCCGGAGCCGATGTCGAGCAGCGTCATGCCGGGCTCGAGGTTGAGCTTGTCCAGCGCCAGCTTGCGCTTGGCGAACTGTGCCTCTTCGAGCGTCATATCCGGGCGCTCTTCAAAGTAGGCGCAGCTGTACGTCATTGACGGATCTAGCCACAGCTTGAAGAACTCGTTGGAACGGTCGTAATGCGACTGCACCGCCTCGACCGGCGGCTGCAGCTGGGTCCCACCCGTGGTGCCTTCTGTCATAAAATCGACGCTACCTGCTGGGTTCAGATCGATGCAATTGCGGCCACGGTGGCCTCGGTGTCGGCATCATGCTGCGCCGCTTCGCCGAGCATGGTGACGACGCTGGTGACCACCGGCTTACCTTCGCCGTCGGTCACTTCGCTTCGGATTTCGGCCAGCACCGTGCCGTGGGACTGAATCACGGAGTCGAGGTAGGTGTCGAAATGCAGCTCGTCGCCGACCACGATCGGGCGGTGGAAGTGGAATTTCTGGTCGCGGTGCATGACCCGGGCGATGTTGATCGGGATGCTGAACTTGGTGAAGATCTCGAGCTGGACCCGTCGCCCGGCGATCGCCAGGAACGTCAGCGGGGCCGGCAGACCGGCGTAACCGGCTTCGGCGGCGACGGCTTCGTCGTAGTGGATCGGGTTTTCGTCTTTGACCGAAAGGGCGAACTCGCGGATTTTTTCGCGTCCGACCACGAAGTGGTCTTCCTGCCGGTAGTGCTTACCGATGATTCCTTCGGCTCCCTGGGGAACTGTCATGGTGCCGCTTTCCGCTCGAAGAGTTAGCTCAGCGGCGCAGCTTATCAGCGTGATTGGCGACGGGACGCCAGAGCCGCCAGCGCGCCGCCCGCCGCTCCCAGCGCCAGAGCGGACGGCACCCCGATGCGCGCAGCCTTGCGGGCGGTGCGGAAGTCGCGGATTTCCCATCCCCGCTCGCGGGCCAGGCTGCGCAGCCGGGCGTCCGGGTTGATGGCGACCGCGGTGCCCACCAGGGACAGCATGGGGACGTCGTTGTAGCTGTCGGAGTACGCGGTGCAGCGCTTGAGGTTGAGGCCCTCCCGGATCGCCAGCGAGCGCACCGCGTGGGCCTTGCCGGGCCCGTGCAGGATGTCGCCCACCAAACGGCCGGTGAAGATTCCGTCGACCGATTCGGCCACGGTGCCCAGGGCGCCGGTCAGGCCGAGCCGACGCGCGATGGTCGCCGCGAGCTCGTAGGGGGTGGCGGTGATCAGCCACACCTGCTGGCCGGCGTCCAGGTGCATCTGGGTGAGTTCGCGGGTTCCGGGCCAGATCTTGTCGGCGATGATCTCGTCGTAGATCTCCTCACCGAGCCGCACCAGTTCGTCAACCGACCGGCCCTCGATGAAGGCAAGGGCCTTGCGCCTGCCGGCGGCGACGTCTTGGCTGTTCTCCCTGCCGAGAACCTGAAACTTGGCCTGCGCGTAGACGAATCCGAGTACGTCGCGATAGGTGAAGTACTGTCGCGCGGCCAGCCCGCGGCCGAAGTGCACCGCCGAAGAGCCCTGCACCAAGGTGTTGTCCACATCGAAGAACGCGGCAGCGGTCAGGTCGATGGGCGGCTGCGGACGCTCGGTTGCCGCGTTGGCGCGTATGTCGGCCAGCGCACGCTCGGCACTGGCGTCGGCGGCCAGCGACTCCAGGTCGACGCGACCGCTGACGGGTTCAGAGGAAGCCATGGAAGCCATGGCCAAACCTCCCAAGTCGCTGAGTAGCCCGGTTCCCGATCCCTGAAAGCCATCGAGCCGATGACAACCCTATCCGGCCTTGGGGAGGCAAATGCGAGACTGTGGCCATGGCGAGGTCCGTGGTGAGGTCCGTGGTGGGGCCGCAGGCCGACCGCAGGTGCAACTGCTGACCCGCGCCGGTTGCGCGATCTGTGTCCGGATGCACGCCCGGCTGGCCGAGCTGGCCGCTGAGCTGGACTTCGATCTGGTCAGCACCGACGTGGACGCCGCGGCGCAGGCCGGAAATCCCGGTCTACGGGCCGAATTCGGAGATCGGCTGCCGGTCGTACTGCTGGATGGTCGGGAGCACAGCTACTGGGAACTCGACGAACCACGGTTGCGAGCCGACCTCGCGGTCCGGTGACCGCGAGCCTGAATATTTGGTAGCCCACCTGACAACCGTCTACCGTAGGTAGTAGTTCACTTTCCAAAGCTGCAAGGGAGCGGGCCAGGTGATGCTGCCGTGAGCATCCTGCTCTTCGGGGTTTCGCACCGCAGTGCGCCGGTTTCGGTGCTGGAGCAACTCAGTATCGACGAGTCCGATCAGATCAAGATCGTCGACTCGGTGCTGCAGTCGCCGCTGGTAAGCGAAGTCATGGTGCTGTCGACGTGCAACCGCGTCGAGGTCTACGCCGTCGTCGAGGCGTTCCACGGCGGACTGTCGGTGATCGGGCAGGTGCTGGCCGAATACTCCGGTTTGCCGATGGGCGATCTGACCAAGCACGCCTACGTCCGCTACAGCGAGGCCGCCGTCGAGCACCTGTTCGCGGTGGCCAGCGGCCTGGATTCGGCGGTGGTCGGCGAGCAGCAGGTGCTGGGGCAGGTGCGTCGCGCCTATGCCTCGGCCGAGGCCAACAGGCGGTCGGCCGGGTGTTGCACGAGCTGGCCCAGCGTGCGCTTTCGGTGGGCAAGCGGGTGCACGCCGAAACGGCGATCGACGCTGCCGGCGCCTCGGTGGTGTCGGTCGCCCTCGACATCGCCGGACGCAGGCTGGGCACCCTGGCCGGCAAGACCGCCGTGGTGGTCGGCGCCGGGGCGATGGGTGCCCTCGCGGCGGCCCACCTGACCCGCGCCGGCGTCGGCCGGGTGCACGTGTTGAACCGCTCGATGGCCCGGGCCAGGCGGTTGGCGGACCGGATACAGCTGTCGGGCATACCGGCCGAGGCGCTGACGCTCGATCGGCTGGCCGATGCGCTGGCCGACGCCGATGTGGTGATCAGCTGCACCGGGGCGGTCAGTCCCGTGGTTTCGCTTGCCGATGTGCACCACGCGCTGGTCAACGCCCGCTCGCGGACGAGACGACGAAACCCCTGGTCCTCTGCGATCTCGGCATGCCGCGCGACGTCGACCCGGCGGTGGCCGGGTTACCCGGTGTCCTGGTGGTCGACATGGACCGGGTGCAGCACGAACCGTCGGCGCACGCGGCGGCCGCCGACGTCGATGCGGCCCGCCACATCGTCGCCGCCGAAGTTGCCGCCTACCTGACCGGCCAGCGGATGGCCGAGGTCACCCCGACGGTCACCGCGCTGCGTCAGCGCGCCGCCGACGTCGTCGAGGCGGAGTTGCTGCGCCTGGACAACCGGCTGCCCGGCCTGGCCACCGCCGAGCGCGAAGAGGTGGCCCGCACGGTGCGACGGGTGGTGGACAAGCTGCTGCACGCGCCTACGGTGCGGATCAAGCAGTTGGCCAGTGCGCCGGGCGGCGACAGCTACGCCGAGGCGCTGCGCGAGCTTTTCGAACTGGAGCAGACCGCCGTCGACTCCGTAGCCGCCGTTGCCGCCCGGGTGAATTGCCGCTTCTGGCAACGGAATTCGACCAGGCCTCCCAGTCCGCCGAGTGACTGATTGGCACACGTGATCCGGATAGGCACTCGGGGCAGCCTGCTGGCCACCACCCAGGCCGCGACCATCAGGGACGCTCTGATCGCCAACGGCCATCCTGCCGAGTTGGTGACCATCAGCACCGCGGGTGATCGATCGTCGGCGCCGATCGAAGAGCTCGGCGTGGGCGTCTTCACCACCGCGCTGCGAGAGGCGATGGAGGAGGGCCGTGTCGACGTCGCTGTGCACTCGCACAAGGATTTGCCGACCGCCGTCGACCCGCGGTTCACCATCGCCGCCATACCGCCACGCAACGACCCCCGCGACGCACTGGTGGCCCGCGACAGGTTGGTGCTCGGGGAGTTGCCGGCGGGTTCGCTGGTGGGGACATCCTCGCCGCGACGGGCCGCACAGCTTAGAGCATTGGGTCTCGGTTTGGAAATCCGCCCCCTACGAGGCAACCTAGATACCAGGTTGAACAGGGTAAGTAGTGGTGATCTTGACGCCGTCGTGGTGGCCCGGGCCGGGTTGGCCCGACTGGGTCGTCTCGACGACGTCACCGAGACGCTGGAGCCGGTGCAGATGTTGCCAGCGCCTGCTCAGGGCGCTCTCGCCGTCGAATGCCGAGCCGACGACAGTCGGTTGGCAGCGGTGTTGGCGGAACTGGACGACGCCGACACACGTGCGGCGGTCACCGCGGAGCGTGCTCTGCTCGCCGAACTGGAGGCCGGTTGCTCCGCACCGGTGGGCGCGATCGCGGAAGTGGTCGAGTCCATCGATGAGGAGGGGCGGGTCTTCGAAGAGCTGTCGTTACGCGGTTGCGTGGCGGCACTCGACGGATCCGACGTGATCCGCGCGTCCGGTATCGGCACCTCCGATCGGGCACGGGAGCTGGGGCTCTCGGTTGCCGCGGAGCTGTTCGAACTGGGCGCCGCAGAGTTGATGTGGGGAGCGCGGGAAGACCCCGCGCGAGGAAATTGAAAGAGACTTGAGAGACTGGGAGCGACAACGATGACGCGAGGGCGTAAGCCGACACCGGGCCGCATCACTTTCGTGGGCTCCGGTCCCGGCGACCCCGGTCTACTGACCACCCGGGCTGCCACGGTGCTGACGAATGCGGCCTTGGTGTTCACCGACCCCGATGTGCCCGAGGCGGTGCTGGCGCTGATCGGCCGGGATCTGCCGCCGGTGTCCGGTCCGGCGCGCGCCGATTCGGCGCCTGGAAGCTCCGACGCCACCGGCGGGAATGCGCCGAGCCCGGAAACCGCCGCGACGGTGATTTCCGAAGGCCCCGACGTCCGTCCGGCGCTGGGTGATCCCGCTGAAGTCGCCAAAACGCTGACCGCCGAGGCCCGCTCGGGCGTCGACGTCGTGCGGTTGGTGGCCGGCGACCCGCTGTCGGTGGACGCGGTGATCACCGAAGTGAACGCCGTCGCCCGCGCCCACCTGCATCTCGAGATCGTGCCCGGCCTGGCCGCAAGCAGCGCGGTGCCGACCTACGCCGGGTTGCCGCTGGGCTCCTCGCACACCGTCGCCGACGTGCGTGACCCACAGGTGGACTGGGAGGCGTTCGCCGCCGCACCCGGGCCGCTGATTCTGCAGGCGACGGCGTCGCATCTGGCCGACGCCGCGCGCACCCTGATCGACCACGAGCTGTCCGACAGCACGCCGTGCGTGGTGACGGCGCAGGGCACCACCTGCCAGCAGCGCTCGGTCGAAACCACGCTGCAGGGCCTGACCGACCCGGCCGTCCTGGGCGGCGGAACAGATCCGGCCGGTCCGTTGACCGGGCCGCTGGTCGTGACCATCGGCAAGACGGTGGCCAGCCGGGCGAAGCTGAACTGGTGGGAGAGCCGGGCGCTGTACGGCTGGACTGTGCTGGTGCCCCGCACCAAAGACCAGGCCGGGGAGATGAGCGAGCGGTTGACGTCCTACGGCGCGCTGCCGATCGAGGTGCCGACCATCGCCGTCGAGCCGCCGCGCAGCCCCGCGCAGATGGAACGCGCGGTCAAGGGGCTGGTGGACGGCCGTTTCCAGTGGGTGGTGTTCACCTCGACCAACGCCGTGCGTGCGGTGTGGGAGAAGTTCGGCGAGTTCGGTCTGGACGCCCGCGCGTTCTCCGGGGTGAAGATCGCCTGTGTCGGCGAGTCGACGGCAGACCGGGTGCGGGCGTTCGGGATCAGCCCCGAACTGGTGCCGTCCGGCGAGCAGTCGTCGATGGGTCTGCTGGACGAATTCCCGCCCTACGACAGCATTTTCGACCCGGTGAACCGGGTGCTGCTGCCGCGCGCGGACATCGCGACCGAGACGCTGGCCGAGGGACTGCGCGAGCGTGGGTGGGAGATCGAGGACGTCACCGCCTACCGGACCGTGCGGGCCGCCCCGCCGCCGGCGTCCACCCGGGAAATGATCAAGACGGGTGGCTTCGACGCGGTGTGCTTCACCTCCAGCTCCACCGTGCGCAACCTCGTCGGCATCGCCGGCAAGCCGCATGCCCGGACGATCATCGCCTGCATCGGCCCGAAGACCGCCGAGACCGCGGCCGAGTTCGGCTTGCGGGTGGATGTCCAGCCGGAGACCGCCGCGGTGGGTCCGCTGGTTGACGCGCTGGCCGAACACGCCGCCCGGTTGCGCGCCGAGGGTGCGTTGCCTCCGCCCCGCAAGAAGAGCCGCGGCGCTAGGGCGTCGCGGAGCGGCGGCGGAGCGGGCGCACGTCGGCAAGGCGCTAGTGGCAGCGGCTATCCGCGGCAGCGACCGCGCCGGCTCCGTTCCACCCCGGCCGTGCGCCGCCTGGTGGCGCAAACATCCTTGGAGCCAAGGCATTGGTGTTGCCGATGTTCGTCGCCGACGGTATCGGCGAACCGCGGGCGATCGCCTCCATGCCGGGCGTCGTGCAACACACCCGCGACTCGCTGCGCAGTGCCGCCGCCGACGCGGTCGCCGCCGGAGTCGGCGGGCTGATGGTATTCGGTGTGCCGCGGGAACAGGACAAGGACGCGGCGGGCTCGGCCGGCACCGATCCCGACGGCATCCTCAACACGGCGTTGCGGGATCTGGCCAAGGAACTCGGCGACGCCACGGTCCTGATGGCCGACACCTGCCTGGACGAGTTCACCGACCACGGGCACTGCGGGGTAGTGGACGACCGCGGGCCGCGTCGATAACGACGCCACCTGGCCCGCTACGTGGAATTGGCTGTCGTGCAAGCGGAATCGGGTGCGCACGTAGTCGGCCCCAGCGGCATGATGGACGGCCAGGTGGGTGCGATCCGGGACGGTCTGGACGCGGCGGGATACTCCGACATCGCCATCCTCGCGTATGCCGCCAAGTTCGCCTCGGCGTTCTACGGTCCGTTCCGGGAGGCGGTGGCCTCGAGCCTGTGCGGCGACCGGCACACGTATCAGCAGGAGCCGGGCAACGCCCGCGAGGCGCTCCGCGAGGTCCAACTCGACCTGGACGAGGGCGCTGACATCGTGATGGTCAAACCGGCGATGGGGTACCTCGACATCGTGGCAGCGGCAGCGGCGGTTTCCCCGGTTCCCGTGTCGGCGTATCAGGTTTCGGGGGAGTACGCGATGATTTGTGCGGCGGCGGCCAACAATTGGATCGACGAACGTGCCGCGGCGCTGGAGTCGTTGACCAGCATCCGACGTGCGGGGGCAGATTTCGTGCTGACTTACTGGGCCGCGGACGCGGCGAAGTGGCTCGCGTGACGGAGGCTCACATGGGATCAGCACCTGAACCCCGGGACAAGCCAGACGCCAGGCTGTTCTACGAATCAGGGGCCAGCTGGTACTGGGTGCTGGCGGGTCCGCTGTCCGCCGCGTCGCTGATCTACATCCAGCACGTCAACCACGTCCCGATCTCCCTCGTGGTTCCCGCCGTCTTCCTGGTCCTGGTGTCGGCGTTTGTGGCGTTGCAGGTGAAGGCGGCGCGCATCCACACCTCGGTGGAGCTCACCGAGGACGCCCTGCGCCAGGGCACCGAGACCATCCTGGTGCGCGAGATCGTGAAGGTGTTTCCCGAAGCCGAGAACTCGGTGAAGTCCGACAAGCCGCTGGCCAGGTGGCAGTCGGCGCGGGCGCTCGGCGAACTGGTCGGGGTGCCGCGCGGCCGGTACGGCATCGGCCTGAAACTCAGCGGCGGCCGTACCGCGCAGGCCTGGGCGCGCCGTCACCGGCACCTGCGTGACGTCGCTGACTCCGTTGGTGGAGCGGCGGACGGGGCCTTACGTCCCCGAAGTCGCCGACGATCTGGACGCGTTTGACGACGACGACAACGAGTCGATCCTGTGAACGCCCGCGCGGTCGTGGAGTTGACACTGGCCGCCGCCGCGTTGGTGGCGACGGGGTTCAGCTGGCTGCAGACACGCTCGACGATCGCGGTCGCGCCGGTGGCCGAAGGGCAGCCGGCCACCATGTCGGTGGTGTACGACCCGCAGCAACTGGTGCTGACGCTGTTGTTGGCGACAGTCGCCGGAATCCTCGCCGTGGTCGGCGTGACCAGGGTCAGGCGGGCTAAGCAGACTTCTTCACCAGCGGCAGGACCAACTGGCGGCGCCGGTTGATGCCGTCGGCCAGGTAGCGCAGCGCCTCGTGTACCGAACGGGTGACCGGGAACGGCGACTCGGCGGGGTCACCGCAGTCGCCCAGTAGCGCGCTGACGACGGGGTTGGCGACGATCATCCACTCCACGCCGGCGGCGCGGCATTCCTCGTCGAGCACGCAGAACAGCGCGATTCCCGCCGCCGAGAAGTGATTCACCGCGCTCAGGTCGAGCACCACGGGATTGTCGCGCAGGACGAAACGCCGAACGTACTCGCCGACCTGGTCGACGTTGACGGCGTCGATCTCGCCACGGATGGTCACTACGGTGGCCAGGTGCCGACAGTGCGCCCGAATCTGGGCGCCACTACAGTCGGCGGTGCCCGACATGCGTCGTGTGATCGAGGTAGTCATCAAGAGCCCCATTTCCCCGTGGTGCGTAACTTTTTTGGAAGCCCAAAACCCTGCACTCTAAAGTGCCCGCTAAACCTAAGGGGACCGGTAGCCACGACTAACTCTTTGCTAAGAAGCGGCTCGTCGACCGTCCCAGTGGCTCCGCTGTTAGGCTGCCGGTTGCTGGTCGGGGGGCTTGTGAGCGGGAGAGAACGCTCCGGTTGGCCGGTAAGTTGACGCAACAAACAGCAGACAGCAAGAGTCCAGGCGGAAAGAACCTCGTGCGCAGCGTAGAGATGAAGGCTGAGATCCGCGGGGAGATCAAGGCTCTGACCGGACTCCGCATCATCGCGGCGCTGTGGGTGGTGCTGTTCCACTTCCGTCCGATGTTGACCGATGCGTCGCCCGAGTTTCGCGAAAACCTGGCGCCGGTGCTCAACTGCGGCGCCCAGGGCGTCGACCTGTTCTTCATCCTCAGCGGCTTCGTGCTGACCTGGAACTACCTCGACCGCATGGGCGACGCGTGGTCGACGCGCGCCACCGTGCACTTCCTGTGGCTGCGGCTGGCCAGAGTGTGGCCGGTGTACCTGCTCACCATGCACCTGGCCGCGCTGATCGTGATCCTCAGCCTGCACGTCGGGCACGTGCCGTTGCCCGAGGTCGGGGATCTCACCGCCATCAGCTACGTACGCCAGGTCCTGCTGGTGCAATTGTGGTTCCACCCCTTCTTCGACAACACCAGTTGGGACGGGCCGGCCTGGTCGATCAGCGCGGAATGGCTGGCCTACCTGCTGTTTGGCGTGATCGTCCTGGTGATCCTGCGGCTGGAGCGGGCCACCCGGGCGCGCAGCCTGATGGTGCTGGCCTTCGCGGCATGTTTGCCGCCGGTCGTGTTGCTGTTGGCCAGCGGCTACTTCTATACGCCGTGGAGCTGGCTGCCGCGCATCGTCACCCAGTTCATCGCCGGCGCGCTGGCCTGCGCCGCGGTGCGCAGGTTGCGGCTGAGCAACCGCGCCCGTCATGTCGCCGGGTACCTCTCGCTGGTGCTGGTGGTTGCGATGGTGGGCATCCTCTACTGGTTCGACGCGCACCCGATCCGCGGCGTCGTGGACAGCGGCGGCGTGGTGGACGTGCTGTTCGTACCGCTGGTGATCACGTTGGCGATCGGCCTGGGCAGCCTGCCATGGGTGCTGTCGACGCGGGTGATGGTGTACGGCGGCGAGATCTCGTTCTGCCTCTACATGGTTCATGAGCTGGTGCACACCGTCTGGGGGTGGGCGGTGCTGCAGTTCGAGCTGACGCCGCAGGACAATCCGTGGAAATGGAACGTCATCGGGCTGATCCTGATCGCGGTGCTGCTGTCGGTCCTGATGTACCACTTCGTCGAAGAGCCGGCTCGCCGGTGGATGCGCAGGATGGTCGGCGCCAGACCCGCGCCCGCGGGCACCCTGCCGGACGACTCACCCGGCACCAAACTGCATCCCATCGGCGGTGCGTTGTCCGAGGTCTCCTCCCGGGCGGTGTGAGGACGCGCCCCGAAACCCCGGGGCCGCAAGCGAGTTGACCGATGGTTCGGCGCGGACCCTCGTAGGATTTCAGGTAGATGCATCCGTTCTTCCGGGCGTCCATTAGTTTTCCGGCGTACACAGTGGAGGTCACAGTGACTCGGCTGGCCACCATCGCCATCAGCCTCGTCGTGCTGGCGAACGTGGCTTTGTCAGGTCTGGCCGATCCGGTGCAACTGCGGCCCTACCGGGCCCTGACGCTGGACCTGCGGCTCAAACCGGTCGCGGTGATCGGCGATTCGTACACCACCGGCACCGACGAGGGCGGTCTGGGGCCGAACTCGTGGACCGCCCGGACCTGGCGGACACTGACGGCGCCCGGGATGCGTATCGCCAGTGACGTGGCCGCCGAAGGGAAAGCCGGATACGGCGCAATCGGTGACCACGGCAGCATCTTTCAAGATCTGACCGCCAAAGCGGTCAGGCCTCAAGACGTACTCGTGGTGTTCTTCGGTTCCCGCAATGACCAGGACGTCGATCCGGTGCTGCTGGCCCAACGCGTCCACGCCACTTTCGCGCTGGCACGTCGACTTGCGCCGTCTGCGAGATTTCTGGTGATCGGACCGCCGTGGCCGACGGTAGACGTGCCGGTTCCGGTGTTGGTGATTCGCGACGTGCTGGCCGGCGCGGCGTGGGCTGCGCGGGCGGACTTCGTCGACCCGATCGGCGACCGCTGGTTCGTGGACCGGCCCGACCTGATCGGCGCGGACGGCGTGCACCCCAACGACGCGGGTCATGCGTACCTGGCAGGCAAGATAGTGCCGTTGATTCGCTGGCAACTGTCACGGTGAGACAGCAGCGCTCGCACAACGTATCCAGTTGCGCCGCCGCCGGCTCAGTCTTCTGCGTGCCTGTCGTAGTCCCAACGTTCAAGGCGCGCTTGCAATTGCACTAGCCCAAGCCCGGCGACCGGCGCGGCTGCTGTGAGCAGAACCAACACCATCGGACTCATGTCAAAACCTCCAAAACCCTTCTATTGGTATCACGTTCGTCGCCGCTGCGAGGTTCATTCGCCGATAAAATACATTCGTGTCATCCAATTGTTATGGCGCGATCGGCCAGCGCTCCGATTACGGGCGCCAGGAGCTGCGCATACTCGGTGGTGAGGTGGTTGTCATCGCGGAACACCAGGGTGTTGCCGACGATCAGCGGGCAGCGCTCCGGGGTGCAGAACAGGTCGGTCAGGTCCGCATAGGAGCCGCCGGCCACGGTGGTGACCCGTTGTTCGGCGCTGATGCCGTCACCGTTGACCGCAACCGACCGCGTCGGCGCGCAGGCAGCGGCGTCGTCCAGGTGGGCAGACAGGCACGTCGGCGCCGACGACTGCGGGTCGGCGACCGGCCCCAGCACCAGAACGCGCGAGCCCATGCCGCGCAGCTGCGCCACCACCCGGGCCAGGGCGTCGATCCACGCCGGGTCGTAGGAGGCGAAGCTGAAGTCGGCGTGGTAGCGGCGGCTCATGCTCAGCACCACCAGCCGCGGCCGTTCGGTCTGCAGCCGGTTGACGATCTCCCCGCGCCATTGTTCGCACTCGGTGTACTTGCGACCCAGGTAGGGGCTGACGATCGGGATGTCCAGGAACGGGCAGGTCACCTTGGCCATCGTCTCCAGCCGCCAATGCCGCTGCTCGGCGACCTGCTGTAGCGCCGGGTCCCACATCGCCGCGTGCGAGTCGCCGATCAGCGTGACGGTAGTGGGGGAGTCGGTCGCTGCGTCCCCTACCACCGAAGCGCATTCGCTTTGACCGACGTCGCGCCAGGACCGCATGCAGCCGTTGACGAACACCGCCGCCTTGTCAGCCGGTGCCGCCGCCAGTGGCGGATTGAGATTGGACGGCACCGGGCCCGGTCCAGCAGACATCGCGAGCAGCTCGCGCGCTTGGGCGAACGCCTGCCGGACCGCCGCTTCCGGCGCACTGAGCTGCGGGTCGGGCGCGGCAGGCAGCGCGACGATCTTCGCTTGCGGGGCGGCGGCGCCGTGGCCGACCGGGACCGGCACCGCGGTCAGCAGGACCGCGCACGCGCATGCGGCAACTCCACTGGCGGCGCCCGCCACCACCAGGCTGGCCTTCACCGAACGGCGCAGCGCCGCGGCGAACCGGCCGGGGTTCTCGACGGCATGCATGGTGATCACGGCGAGTCCGGCGGACACCGTCGTCGCCGCCAGCCGGCCCGGCAACCCGCCCGGATCGCCCAACAGCGGCGGCAGGAGCAGCAGCACCGGCCAGTGCCACAGGTACCACGAGTAGGACACCCGGCCGATCGCCCGCATCACCGGCGGGCACAGCACCCGGCCGACGCCCATGCCGCCGGTGACGCAACCGGTGCCGATCACCAGGGCGGTACCCAGCACCGGTAGCAGCGCCGAGGTACCGGGGTAGGGCGTGTGGGGGCCCAGCTGTGTGCAGGTCAGCAGGATCAGCGCCAGCCCGCCCCAACCCGCGACCGTCGCGGGCAGCAGGGGCAATCGCTTCCACTGGTTGATCGTCAGGGCCACCAGACCGCCGGCGGCCAGCTCCCAGGCCCGGGTGGGTAGCGAGAAGAACGCCCAGGGCGGCGAGATGCGGGTCCAGATCACCGCCGCCGCCAGTGATGCCGCGCCGACGAGTGCCAAGACCACCACATAGGGCACGGTGCGTGGCGTGTTGCCGCGGGCGATGCGTCGTGCCAACCACGCCGTGCCGATGATCAGCGCCGGCCACAGCAGGTAGAACTGTTCCTCCACGCCGAGGGACCAGTAGTGCTGGAACGGCGACGGCGGCAGATCGGAGATCATGTAGTCGGTGTCTTGGGCGGCGAAGCGGTAATTGCCGACGTAGAGCATGCTGGCGATGCCGTCGATGAACACCCGCCGGGCCTGCAGCGGCGGCAGCACCGCGGCCGCGACGACCGCGGTCACCAGGCCGACGGTGGCCGCGGCCGGCAACAAGCGCCGCGCGCGGGCGGCGTAGAAACGGCCCAGCGCAACGGTTTTGGTGGTCTGCACTTCGCGCCACAGCAGCCCGGTGATCAGGAAGCCGGAGATGACGAAGAAGACGTCCACGCCGATGTAGCCGCCGGAGACACCGGCAATGCCCGCGTGGTAGAGAACGACCGCGACGACGGCGACGGCGCGCAGGCCCTCGATGTCCGGCCGGAACGGCGGCTTGCGGATGTGCCGCTCCGGTGGCCGGGGCGCGAGGGCGGGGTCCGCCTGGGTCATGGCTAAGTCGCCATCCAGGCCAGTTCACCGGGCAGCTGGGCACGCCAGTAGTCGACGTCGTGCCCGCCCGGGGAGAAGCTGCCCGCCGGCTTCTTCTTCAGCTGGCTGACGAACTGGCTCGAGGCGAAGAAGAACCGATCGCCGATGCCGCAGTCGACCCGGATGGGGATGGAGTTCAGCACCGGCAAGCCGAACACGGTGTTGCGGGTCCAGTCATCGATACCGTCGAACGCGCCGGGCGCGCTGCCGATGTAGGACATGTACAGCGCCGGACTGATGGCGCAGATGCCCGCGGTGCGGGCCGGTCCCAGCCGGGCGCCCAGCAGCAGCGCGCCGTACCCGCCCATCGACCAGCCCAGGAACCCCACCCGCGAGGTGTCCATTCCCATCGAGGCCAGCATCGGCAACAGCTCTTCGAGCACCATGGTGCCGGAGTCCTCGCCGTTGGAACGCCGATGCCAGTAGCTGCTGGCCCCGCCGTCCACGCCCACCACCGCGAACGGCGGCTTGCCCTCGCTGACCAACTGCGCGAGGGCATCCTCCACGCCGCAGTCCAACACCATGTTCGCGTCGCCGTCCTTGCCGTGCAGCGCAATCACCGGCCGCAGCATCTTGGTCTGACCCGGTGGCATGGCGATCACCCAATTGGTCTTGATGCCACCGCGCGCGGCGGAGACGAACGAGCCGGTGAGTTTGGTCGGCAGCGTCTTGCCCGCCGTCGGTGGGTCGAACGGAGCGGGCGCCGCGGGCGCGGCCAGGGTGGTGAGTGGATCGAGCAGGGCGCTCAGCGCCCAGACGCCGGCCGCTCCGGCGCCGGCGCCGGCACCCATACGCAGCACCGAGCGGCGGGTCAGGTCGGCCACGATCGTCAATAATGCCGCGCCGAAGGCGGTTTGACGCCCCTGCCACGCCGTATCGCAAGGCACTCGTAACGACGGCGTGATACTGAACCGTCTCAGCTGCTAGCGTCCGGTGATGCGGGACGGGCAGGACCGGCGGGAAGACCGGCCGGACGGTGATCTTGGAGTCCCGGCGGTCGCTGTGGAGAATGCCACGCTGAAACAAGGACTTTCGCAGCGTCAGCTCAGCATGATCGCCATCGGCGGCGTGATCGGTGCCGGACTGTTCGTCGGTTCCGGGGTGGTGATCCGGGAAACGGGCCCAGCCGCGTTCCTGACCTACGCGATCTGCGGTCTGCTGATCGTCCTGGTGATGCGGATGCTGGGCGAGATGGCGGCGGCGAATCCGTCGACCGGATCGTTCGCCGATTACGCCGCAACGGCGCTGGGCGGTTGGGCCGGCTTCTCGGTCGGCTGGCTGTATTGGTACTTCTGGGTCATCGTCGTCGGATTTGAAGCAGTCGCCGGCGGAAAGGTGCTCAACTACTGGTTTCCGGCGCCGCTGTGGCTGTCGGCGTTGTGTCTGATGTTGTTGATGACGGCCACCAACCTGTTCTCGGTGTCGTCCTTCGGAGAGTTCGAATTCTGGTTCGCCGGAATCAAAGTCGCGACGATCGTGATCTTCCTCGGCGTGGGAGCGGCTTTCGTTTTCGGTCTGCTGCCCGGCCATCACCCGGATTTCTCCAACCTGACTTCCCATGGCGGCTTCTTCCCCAAGGGGGTGGCGGCAGTTTTCGCCGCCATTGTGGTGGTGATCTTTTCGATGGTGGGCGCCGAAGTCGTCACCATCGCCGCCGCGGAGAGTCGTGATCCCGAGCGGGCGATCGCGAAGGCGACGAGGTCGGTGGTCGCGCGGATCGTGATCTTCTTCGTCGGATCGGTACTGCTGCTGGTGGTCATCATGCCGTGGAACTCGGTGGAACTCGGCGCTTCGCCATACGTGGCGGCGCTCAAGCGCATGGGTCTGCCCGGCGCCGATCAGATCATGAATGCCGTGGTGCTCACCGCGGTGCTGTCCTGTCTGAACTCGGGCCTGTACACCGCATCGCGGATGCTCTTCGTGCTCGCCGGCAGAGGGGAGGCACCGGCCAAACTGGTCAGGCTCAGCCGTCGTGGTGTTCCGGCGACCGCGATCGTATCTTCTTCGCTGGTGGGCTTTCTGTGTGTGTTGATGGCCTGGTTGTCGCCCAACACCGTGTTTCTCTTTCTGCTCAACTCTTCCGGTGCCGTCATCCTGTTCGTCTACCTGCTGATCGCCGCATCGCAGATCGTGTTGCGCCGCCGGACATCTCCGGAGAAGCTGCGCGTGAAGATGTGGCTGTTCCCGGTGCTGTCCATCCTGACAGCGGCGGGAATCGTTGCGGTGCTTGTGCAGATGGCGTTCAACCACGCCACGCGCAGCCAGCTCTGGCTGAGTCTGCTCTCCTGGGTTGTGGTGCTGGCCGTGTATTTCCTGGTGCCGGTATTTCGGCGTAATGGACTGGCGCGGAACCGGATTGGCGAGCACAACTAACACGGTCAGTTTGGGCTGGCGTTGCGAGGGTAACCGAGCAGATCGTGGCCTTTCGTGGGTAGCGATCAGCTGCCAGTGCCCGCGATGGTTCGGCCGAAACGGCTTGGCAGTGAAAGTTCAAGCGGTGCAATGCAAGTCGCTCAGCAGATGCCGGGAAAGCCAAACGCCTCCGGCAGCGGAGGCCGCTGACGGAGGCGTTTGATGACAGCGCTACACCGTGGGCCGGCGAGTGGCGGTCGGTTGGGTCGCCGCCGGTTGGACGGCGGCGTCGTTGTTCTTGCGACGCGCCAGCCCTGCCAGTCCGGCCAGACCGAGCAGGCCGGTCAGGCCCCACAGGCCCGAGTTGTCGTTGTCGCCCTTGTTGTTGTCGTTATCGGCGACCGTGGTGATCGTCGACGACGGGGCTGGGGCCTGCTCAACAGAGGCATTTGCGATGCCTGCCCCACCCAAGGCGAGTGTTGCGGTCGTGCAGCAAACTGCGAGTGTCTTACGCATGTACGTACTCCTTTCGATCGCGAACGACCGGAAAGTGGATGCGAACCAGTTGGATCTAGTTCATTGGACGGCGGCACGGAACGTTCAGCGCTCCATCGCCACGATGCGTTGTTACCCCGGTGATGTCGCATGAAAACATCGCGAACCCAAAATCGACTAATGGCGAAAATTCGTGCCGCAGTGCGAAATAGGCCGCATCGGCAATTCGCATCGACGATATCCTGCAAGCCGTTTCAGACCAGCCAGCCTGGGTACCTCGTATGCCATGGTGTCACTTTGGTTGGCCGACCGCGGCGAAACGCCGTGGGCGGGTAGGACCTCGGGAAATGTCGGAGGATCCGCCGATGTGGTGGTAGTCGGAGCCGGCATCACCGGCTTGATGACGGCGGTGCTGCTCGCGCGGGCCGGCAAGGACGTACTGGTTCTCGAGGCCCGGACGGTGGGCGCGGGGGCCAGCGGGAACACGACCGCAAAGCTCAGCCTCCTGCAGAGCACCCATCTGAGCAAAATCATTGCGCGACATGGATGCAGCACCGCGAGAGCCTATGTCGAGGGCAATCGCGAGGGCATGGAGTGGGTTTTGCACCACTGCGACACCCATGGAATTGATGTGCAGCGCGAAGACGCGTACACCTACGCACAGTCGGCCCGGGGGGTGCCGTCGGCGCGCGCGGAATGGTTGGCGTGCAGTGCCGTCGGGCTACCAGTCACTTGGGACGACCGCGCCGACGTTCCGTTCTCGTTTCACGGCGGGGTGCGGTTACCGGACCAGGCGCAGTTCGACCCGGTCCCGTTCCTGGACAGTTTGGTCGTCGAGTTGCTGGACCGCGGCGGGCGGCTTGCCGAGAACGCGCGGGTGCGCAAAGTATCCAGCCGCGGGGACGGATTGCGGCTGCACGTCAGCACCGATGGGGGAGAACAGACCGACGAGGGTACCGAGGCGGACGCCGAGGTGTTCGCCCGGCAACTGGTGCTGGCGACCGGCATCCCGATTCTCGACCGGGGCGGCTATTTCGCCAGGCTGAAGCCGAGTAGGTCCTATTGCATGGCTTACCGGGTACCGGGCCCGATCACGCGAGCGATGATGATCTCCTCCGACTCGCCTACCCGTTCCGTTCGCTACGCTCCCGCCCCCGACGGGGAGCTGTTGATCGTGGGCGGAGCCGGACATCCGGTGGGCCGCAAGAAGAGTCCGTCGTTGGCGCTCGCCGAACTCGACGAGTGGACGCGCAACCACTTTCCCGGTGCGGAAAAGACTCACTACTGGTCGGCGCAGGACTACACGCCGATCGATCAACTGCCGTATGTGGGTCCGATCCTGCCGAACAACGAAAAGATCTTCGTGGCAACCGGTTTCAACAAGTGGGGGATGACCAATGGCCCGGCTGCTGCGCTGGCGCTGTCCAGCCGCATCCTGGGCGGTCGGATGGATTGGGCGGGCGCATTCGCCAGCTGGAGTCCGCACGAATTGTCCGGCTTGACCACCGCTTTGAGTGCCAACCTCGAGGTGGGGTTCAACCTGGCCCGAGGCTGGGTCACGCCGGCAACACGAATCGGACGGCACGACCCCAAGCGCGACGAGGGCGGCGTGGTCAGCGGCCCGCCGTGGAACCTGCAGGCGCGCTGCGTCGTCGACGGCGTCGAGCACACAGTGTCCCCGGTTTGCACCCATCTCGGTGGAATCGTGAATTGGAACGACGCGGACAAGGCGTGGGAATGCCCACTGCACGCATCGCGATTCGCGCCGGACGGCACCCTGCTGGAGGGGCCGGCCACGACGGATCTGACCAGGTCTAAGTGATGGCGTCGTGCGTGCGACGGGACGCCCGTCTGCAGTCCCTGCGGTTGCAACAGAGGTCCCTCCGGGTCGACGAAGAGCCACTGATCTGGCCGGCCTTGGACCTACTGGTTGAAGAACGCGCGTCGTCCCGGATACCGCTATTCTCTGATCGGATTATCCCGTTGTGGTCCAACGGTGTTCGACCGCCTTGACCAACGCGGTGAGCGTGGCGTTCACCGGGGCGTCGACACCTACGCGCGCTCCCTGCCGCGGTACGGCGCCGTTGATGACGTCGATCTCGCTGATTCGTCGCGCTTCGTGATCCAGTAGCGCCGACGGTTTCGCGTCGGGCATCCCGGCGCCGAAGGCACGGACGTGTGCGACGGGATCGGCGATGTCGACGTTGATATCGGACGCAATGGCCACCCGCCATGCTTCCCTGGCCGCCGCCCGGCTGACCGGGCCCATCTCGGGGTCGTCCATCACCTGGCCGACCGTCAGCCCGGTCAGCGCACACGGTGCACTGTAAGCGACGTTGCAGATCAGCTTCTCCCACTGCATGGCGGCGATGTCGGTGACCGCCGCGGCGTCGAAGCCGGCATCGGCCCAGACCCGCGCGATCGACTCGACCGTCGAATGCGGCAGTGCGGAGTAGGCGCCGAAACGCATGGCGCGCATGGCATTGTGGTGGACATGTCCGGGCGCCACCCGGGCGGCGCCGAACCCGCTGGCGATACCGACGGCCAGGCGCTGGTCCCCGACGATGCCGGCAACGGTGTCCGCAGAGCCCAGGCCGTTCTGGATGGTCAGCACCGAGGTGTCCTCGCCCAGCATCGGTAGGGCTTGCTGCGCGGCGGTTGTCACGTCGGCGGCCTTGACGGCCAGCACGATCAGGTCCATCGCCTCGGCCAAAGCGACGGTGCTGGCCCGCAGTTGCACCGTCTGGTCATAGCCTGGCCCGCTGACCCGCAGTCCCTGCCGCGCGATCTGGTCGATGCCGGGCTGGTATCTGTCGACGACCAGCACGTCGTTGCCCGCCGCGGCCAGCTTCGCGGCATAAATGGAACCCATTGCGCCGCAACCAATTATCGCAACCTTCATCCCTGTACTCCTAAGCCGTCAGCTCGCTGATCGCCTCGGCCAGGCCGTTCTTGCTCTCCAGCCCGAAACCCGGTGCGTGCGCTGGCGTGATCCTGCCGTCGGCCAGCGTGCAGCCGTCGGAATAACCCCCGAACGGCTGGAAGACACCGGGGTAGGACTCGCAGCCGCCCAGGCCGAGTCCGGCCGCGATGTGCAGGTTGATCAGGTGGCCGCCGTGCGGGTAGGCGAAGCGGCGCTCGAAGCCGTGCGTCTCGAGCACCTCGAGCATCCGTGCGTATTCGCCCAGGCCGTAGCTCAGCCCGGCATCCATCTGGAAAATGTCACGGTCGGCCCGCATGCCGCCGTACCGGACCAGGTTGACCACGTCAGGCACCGAGAACAGGTTCTCACCGGTGGCGATCGCGCCGCCGTAGCAGTCCGTCACCGCGTGGTTCAGTTCGAAATCCAAAGGATCACCCGGTTCTTCGTACCAGCGCAGCCGGTACCCGGCCAAGGCCGCCGCCCAGTCCGTCGCCGCGGACCGGTCGAATCGGCCGTTTGCGTCCACCACGACGCGGCCGCCGTCGCCGACCACGTCGATGACGGCCTCCACCCGGGCCAGATCCTCCGGCATCGGCGCTCCGCCGATCTTCATCTTCACCGCGTCATAACCCAGGTCGAGGTACGAACGCATCTCGTCGCGCAGGGTGTCCAGGCCCTGGCCCGGGTGGTAGTAACCTCCGGCGGCATACACCGGGACGGAAGGCAGCGGGTCGCGCCCGAACCGACGCGCAATGGTCAGGCAGGCGGGTTCGTTGTCGATTTTGGCGTTCAAGTCCCAGCACGCCAGTTCCAGGGCAGCGGCCGCGGCGGCCCGGTCCCCATGTCCACCCGGCTTCTCGTCGCGCAGGGCACAGGCCACCACCGCTGCCGGGTCAGCCGCCCTGAGCCATCCAGCAGCGTGTCAGGGGATGCCGCGAGCACCCGTGGAATCATCCGGTCCCGCAGGATCCCGCTCTGGGCGAACCGGCCGATCGAATTGAACGCAACGCCCACCACGCGTTTCCCGTCGTGGACGCCGATCACGGCTACCAGCGAGACGGTGTGGCCGGCGAAATTGACTTGAGCATTTGCCGGGCTGCCGCGTAGGGCGACCGCTCGCTCCCGAATCGCGGTGAGATTCGTCACTCGCTCTTGGTGAGCAGCACGGCTTGTTCGAACGGCAGCCGCGCGAATATCCGGCGGGCGCTGGTCACATGGGGCGCCGCGTCGGCCTTGCTGACGACCTGCGGGTCGGTGACGCCGACCGTCTTGCCGTGGCGGCGCAACCGTCCACCGCCCGCGGCCTTGATGTTCTTCAGCCAGTCGCGGTTTGGGCCGTAGGTCAGCAGGATGGCGTAGCCGGGCCTCCCGTTGATGTCGGCGTTGAACACCGCCAGTGGGGTGCGATAGGCGGTGCCGGAACGCCGGCCGACGTGCTCGAGAATGCCGTGCAGCGGGATCCGGCCGGCCCACATCCGCTGGATGGGGTTGGTGACATGCCGGTTGAACCGGGCGAGGCCTTGGGGAGTTGCATGACGTAACTCTTACACCCTGTAGTTGAACCTGCCGGCGCGGCTGGGACACTGGTCGGCATGGGGCCATCGACCACGCAACCGCGCAGGTGCGCGCCTCGGCGCGGCTGTTCTCCGACGCCTGCGCGGTGATACCGGGTGGGGTGAACTCGCCGGTTCGGGCGTTCACCGCGGTCGGCGGTACTCCGCGGTTCATCACCGAGGCCCACGGCTGCCGGCTGACCGACGCCGACGGCAACACCTACGTCGATCTGGTCTGCTCGTGGGGCCCGATGATCCTCGGCCACGCGCATCCTGCCGTCGTCGACGCCGTCGCCCGGCGCGGCTGCGCGCGGCCTCTCGTTCGGCGCGCCGACGCCCGGCCGAGATCGAACTGGCCACCGAGATCATCGGACGGGTCGCCGCCCGTCGAGCGGGTCCGGCTGGTGAACTCCGGCACCGAGGCCACCATGAGCGCGATCCGGCTGGCCCGCGGCTTCACCGGCCGCCCAAGATCATCAAGTTCTCCGGCTGCTACCACGGGCACGTCGACGCGCTGCTGGCCGACGCCGGCTCGGGGGTGGCGACGCTCGGGCTGCCGGCCTCGCCCGGGGTCACCGGCGCGGCCGCCGCCGACACGATCGTGCTGCCCTACAACGACATCGACGCTGTCCGGGAGGCTTTCGCCCGGCTCGGCGAGCAGATCGCCGCGTGATCACCGAGGCCGCCCCGGCAACATGGGCGTCGTCCCCCCGGTGCCGGGCTACAACGCGGCGTTGCGCGCGATCACCGCCGAGCACGGCGCGCTGCTGATCATGGACGAGGTGATGACCGGATTCCGGGTGAGTCGAAGTGGTTGGTACGGGATCGACCGCGTGCGCCGGCAGACCTGTTCACCTTCGGCAAGGTGATGAGCGGCGGCCTGCCCGCCGCGGCGTTCGGCGGCCGGGCCGAGGTGATGGAGCGACTGGCCCCGCTCGGGCCCGTGTATCAGGCCGGCACGCTGTCGGGGAACCCGGTGGCGATCGCGGCCGGGCTGGCGACGCTGCGCGCCGCCGACGACGCGGTGTACGCCGCGCTGGACGCGAACGCCGACCGGCTCGCCGGGCTGCTGGCTGACGCGCTGACGGAGGCCGGTGTGCCACATCAGGTTCCGCGGGCGGGCAACATGCTCAGCGTGTTCTTCACCGAGGCGCCGGTGACCGACTTCGCGTCCGCGCGGGCCAGCCAGACCTGGCGTTATCCGCCGTTCTTCCACGCGCTGCTCGACGCGGGCGTCTACCCGCCACCCAGCGCGTTCGAGGCGTGGTTCGTCTCGGCGGCTCTCGACGACAGCGCCTTCGAGCGGATCGCTGCCGCGCTGCCGCCGCGGCCGCAGCCGCGGCACAGGAGGAACAACCCTGATGCCCGAACAGACCCGGGTCCACGTCATGCGCCACGGTGAGGTGCACAACCCGACCGGGGTCCTCTACGGCCGGCTGCCCGGTTTCCGCCTGTCGGAGAACGGGCCGCGCAGGCCGCCGCGGTCGCCGACTTCCTGGCCGACCGCGACATCGTCGCGGTGATGGCCTCGCCGCTGCAGCGGGCGCAGGAGACCGCCGCGCCGATCGCCGCCCGGCACGGCCTGCCGGTGGACACCGACGCCGACCTGATCGAGGCGGCCAACTTCTTCGAGGGTCGCGAGGTCGGCCCGGGCGACGGCGCGCTGCGCGACCCGCGGCACTGGTGGCAGCTGCGCAACCCGTTCACCCCGTCGTGGGGCGAGCCGTACACCGAGATCGCGCACCGGATGCGGCCGCGGTGGACAGGCGCGGGCGCAGGCCGCCGGCCACGAGGTGGTGTGGTCAGCCACCAGCTGCCGGTCTGGACGCTGCGTCGGCACGTGAGGGCCGGCGCCTCTGGCACGACCCGCGTCGCCGGCAGTGCGCGCTGGCGTCGGTGACCTCGCTGGTCTACGACGGCGACGCGGTTGGTCGACGTGGAGTACGCAGAGCCGGCGGCCGGATGACCGCGCCGGCGACGATGCAGAGCGAAGCGATGAGCGAGGCGAGCGGCGCGTCGACTGTGCGGTGCTGTCTGATCGCCGCTGCGGTCGTGGCGGGGCTGCTCACCGGTTGCTCCGGGCGGGATGCCGTCGCTCAGGGCGGTACGTTCGAGTTCGTCTCGCCGGGCGGCAAGACCGATATCTTCTACGACCCGCCGGCAAAGCGCGGCACGCCCGGCCCGCTGTCCGGGCCCAGCCTGGTGGACCGGCAAGACCGTCTCGCTGGCCGACTTTCCGGGTCAGGTCGTCGTCATCAACGTCTGGGGCCAGTGGTGCGGCCCGTGCCGGGCCGAGATCGCCCAGCTGCAGCGGGTGTACGACGCGACTCGCAGGCTCGGGCGTCGCCTTCCTCGGGATCGACGTGCGCGACAACAGCAGGAGGCGGCCAGGACTTCGTCAACGACCGCCACATGACTTCCCGTCGATCTACGACCCGGCGATGCGCACCCTGATCGCGTTCGGCGGCAAGTATCCCCACCACCGTCATCCCGTCCACCCTGGTCCTGGACCGGCAACACCGGGTGGCCGCGGTGTTCCTGCGCGAACTGCTGGCCGAGGACCTGCAGCCGGTGGTCGCGCGGGTCGCCGCGGAGCACCGCCCAAAGTGACGTCGGCTCGACCGACGTCGGACCGGGTTCGCCCACACCGCCTCCGCCGGGCCGCTGGTGGTGGCGCTCGGGCGCGTGCCTGCTGGCGGGGCTGGTGTCGTTCGCGTCGCCGTGCGTGGTGCCGCTGGTGCCCGGCTACCTGTCGTATCTGGCGGCGGTGGTGGGAGCGAGAGGCGCCGGCCGTGAACGGGCGCCGGCACCCTCAGGCGCCGCCCGTCGCGCGCTGGCGGGTCGCCGGGTCGGCGGCCTGTTCGTGGCCGGATTCACCGTGGTGTTCGTGCTGGGCACCGTCGTCGTGCTCGGGCATGACAAGACGTTGAACATCAACATGCTGCTGCAACGGGTCGGCGGTGTGGTCACCATCGTGATGGGCCTGGTGTTCCTCGGCATGGTGCCGGCGCTGCAGCGCGACGCCCGGTCAGCCCGCGGCGGATGACCGGGTTGCGGCGCGCCACTGCTGGGTGCGGTGTTCGCGCTCGGCTGGACGCCGTGCCTGGGCCCGACGCTGTCCGGGGTGATCACCGTGGCCCCGGCACCGAGGGAACCACGTGGTGCGCGGGTCGTGCTGGTGTGGCTTACTGCCTGGGTCTGGGCATCCCGTTCGTCGTGCTGGCGTTCGGTTCGGCGTGCGATGCGCGGGGTGGGATTCCTGCGCCGTCATACCCGCGCGATCCAGGTGTTCGGCGGTGTGCTGTTGGTCGCGGTCGGCACCGCCCTGCTCACCGGCGTGTGGGACCAGTTCGTCGGCATGGTGCGTGACGCGTTCGTCACCGAGTGAAGCTTCCGATCTGATGGCTGCTACAGACAACAGGACAGCTCGGAGGAGCGCCCACCCCGGCTGCGCTGCCCGCGCCAGAGCGATCGCCCGGCGCGCAACACCTGGCGTGGGCTGACGTATGCGGACCGCCCTGGTGCTGCTGTTCCTGCTCGCCTTGCGGCGCGATCCCCGGCGCGCTGTTGCCGCAGCGCAGCCTCAACGCCGCCAAGGTCGAGGAGTACCTCGCGGGCCACCCGATGATCGGGCCGTGGCTGAACCGGTTGCAGGCCTTCGACGTGTTCTCCAGCTTCTGGTTCACCGCCATCTACGCGCTGCTGTTCGTCTCGCTGGTGGGCTGCCTGACTCCGCGGATCTTCGAGCACGCCCGGGCTCTGCGGCCGCCCCGGTGGCGGTCCCGCGCAACCTGAGCAGGCTGCCCAAGCACGCCGAGGCCCGCGCGGTCGGCGACGCCGACACCCTGGCCGGCGCAGTCACCGACCGGCTGGCGGGTGGCGCGCGACACGCGGCGAACGGCGCACCGTCGAAGTCTCCGCCGAGAAGGGCTACCTCCGCGAATTCGGCAACCTCGTCTTCCACTTCTCGTTGCTGGGCCTGCTGGTCGCGGTCGCCGTCGGCAAGCTGTTCGGCTACGAGGGCAATGTGATCGTCATCGCGGACGGCGGACCGGGCTTCTGTTCGGCGTCGCCGGCTGCGTTCGACTCATTCCGCGCCGGCAACACCGTCGACGGCACGTCTTTGAACCCGATCTGCTTGCGGGTCAACAACTTCCAGGCCGAACTACCTGCAGTCCGGGCAGGCCACTTTGTTCGCCGCCCATATCGACCTATCAGGCCGGGGATGACCTGACGTCGAATACCTGGCGGCCCAACTGGCTCAGGTCAACCACCCGCTGCGCATCGCCGGCAACCGGGTCTATCTGCAGGGCCACGGGTACGCGCCCACCTTCACGGTGACATTCCCCGGACGGGCAGACCCGCACCTCGACCGTGCAGTGGCGCCCCGACAATCCGCAACCCTGCTGTCCTCCGGGGTGCTGCGCATCGATCCACCGGCCGGCAGCTATTCACAGCCGAGGAACGCCGGCAACACCAGATCGCGATCCAGGGCCTGCTGGCGCCGACCAGCAGCTCGACGGCAGCTTGCTGTCGTCGCGGTTCCCGGCGCTGAACGACCCGGCGGTGGCGATCGACATCTACCGCGGCGAGACCGGGCTGGACACCGGGCGCCCCCAGTCGCTGTTCAACTTGGACCCCCGGCTGATCGAACAAACTCGACTTCTCAGTCTTCAAGAACAATTACATCAAGCGCATCTCCGAAAGCTTCAACGCCCAGTTCCGCGCGGAGTTTTTCAATATTTTTAATCGCGCCAATTTTTCTTCTCCCACCGACAACCTGGAAATCTTTGATCAAACCGGCGTCCCGCAAACGCAAAATGCCGGAGCGCTCACCAGCACACAAACGACTTCCCGCCAGATTCAGATTGCGCTGAAATTGATCTGGTAGAAATCAGGGAGGCGGGAGATCCGGGTTTCGGTGGCACAGGCTTCAGCCAGTGCGATGTTCCGCGCACTGAATATCAAAACCGCACAGGCTGAAGCCTGTGCCACACATACCGCAGCCTACTGTCCTTGGATAAATTGCATCGTGTACGCCGTCGCGGGATCGATCGGATTGGAAATCACTTTCAGGTCGGTCAATTGTTCGTACATGGTGGCCCAGCGCTTCGGGTCCATTTGCCCGACTTGCGCGCCGCTAAAGTCATCGTCGGCAACAAATGGCCGTCTCGCAAATGTTGCCGCGTAAACTGCATCCCCTCTGGGTTGAGCGTAGAACTTAATTTCGCAATCTCTGCATGACCTGCAGCAGAGTCGTACAAATATTCGGGCCACCCTTTGATGGTTACGCGAGCAGATTTAGCGACGGCCTCAGGGTGTGGGCGAAGAAAGGCGTAGAGCCGTGCTATCTGGATCTAGTTTCAATCTGTGTCGCCCAAGACATTGCCAAGGTTATCTTAAGGATATCAACGGAGCCATACTAGCTCTGAACCCAAGTTCTCAACAACATCAAAATTAATAAGTCCTTTGCTTTTGATAGTATCCTTGAGTTGGTTTTGTACTTTTTCCTTCCTTGCCGATGCTCCCGCCGAGGCTTTCCAGTCTCAGTGAGCGTCGGCGGGCAAGACACGGACCATGCAGAGTTTCCGGCTCACGCAAAGCGCGGGAACTGTGGCGATGCATGTAACAAGACTGCACAAGGCGTGGAATTCTATTTAGTCCTTACCGGTCAATGTGGTAGGGCGAATTAAGTCCAAGCGATCATGTTACATTTTGCGGTCAGCTTGGCAACGGACTCAAGCTGGCGAAACCGGGGTGCATCTTACTCGGACAAATCATGACCACGCGTACGAGGGCGCTGACCCGAATATCCCACTGCAAATGAGAGAGTTGTATCATTTGTTTCCATTCGGGAGCGCCTTTGAGTTTCTCTCGAGTCATGATTGTATGCGCCCCTTCAACATCTGATCTTGCTATTGTGATTTGACACATATCTGTTTCTAATAGTAAACATGATGATTGAGTTCCATTCCGGACAATTGTGAGGGTGGATGTGGTAGTCGTGGCTTAGGTTGGTTGAGACCGTTCAGCATCGGGCTTCAACTATTTGATGGGCAACTTGTCGGCAGGTCCTTTTAGCCAAAATATCTTCTTGATCCAATCAGCAGATTTAACAGCAACTTATGCATCAGATCAGTAAAAAAATCGGCACGCCCGCCAGAACCCAGCCCAATTCGCATCTGCGAGACACAACGCTGCACAAATTCCTTCGATCGTGATGGAAAACACTCATATTGCGAGAAGTGTCGGACGCTAAAGCTTCCAGATCTACAGATGGCAACCGGCGATATAAGTTTATTCGAAGCAACTTGCGGATTCCCATTTGCAAACTTGGGAAGAAGATAGCGGGTGGCCGACATAAGAGTGCTCGGGATGGAGAATGGAAAGAGAATTGTCTTACGAAGATTCATATCGACAGGAACAATGGAATAAAGAAACTCCCACTGATTAATTGCGCGCCGGCCCGAATTCATGCGACAACACTTCACGGTGAATCGGTATTGGGAAATGACCCAGGTCTGTCGGGTACTTGGCACATACATGCGGGGATTGCCCTGATCTACTGGAACCTTCCTTCTTCTGGCAAGAGAGACCACCGCGAAAATTTGGAGCCTTGCTTTCCGCAGCCTTTACCTTCTACCAGTTAGTATCCAGTCTGTTGTTTGCCCACATCGCTGGGCTATTTTGACCAGAGTTCCCAACGGCAACGCACTTTGCCCCAACTCGTACTTTGACAACTGCGCCTGACTGATACCCAACGACCGTGCGAAATCCTCCTGCGTAACATTTCCCCTTAGCTGTCTAACCCTTTGCCCTAAGACGTGAAGGTCTACATCGTTCTGGGAGCGACGCGGCCGACCAGGGACTTTGCGCTTGACATTATTCATTTCTAGAGTATTCTTTTTGAGAATAAACGCATGGCGGGAGAAATTATCATTGACCCGCCCTGACACCGGTGGGCGATGACTCAAACAAGGAAAGGACAAGTGAAGTGTCATGAAGAAGCTGGCGAATCTGCCCCGCAGGGCCGGGTGGGCGGTTCCTGCCGGGATCGCGGCGGTGACCGG
>CAVSDU010000017.1:0-18698 GCA_963726875.1 uncultured Actinomycetota bacterium
ATCTAACAAAAAGACGCCAAAACTGGCATCTATAAATTGCGACTACACCCACACACGGGGAGTGTGAGGTGCAGTCAAAAAAACAACAACAAAACAATTCACCAAACACACTATTGAGTTCTCAAACAACACTTCTCGCTATGCTTTCGCCCGTTTCGGGGCAACCCTGCCAGCTTAATACAGATCCGGCAGGAGAGTCAAGCCTTGGCTTCGATCAACTTCTTTGGGGAGGTGATCGCGCCGATCGGGCGTGACTCGCTACTGTACCCGCTCGATCTCGGCTCCCAAAATCGCCAGGTTCTCCACGAATAACGGGTAGCCGCGGTCGATGTGAAAAACGTCGTGGACCTCGGTGTCTCCGTCTGCGACGAGACCCGCGAAAGGGCCAGGCCGGCGCCGGCCCGGATATCCGAACACCAGACCGGCGCGCTGGACAGCTGAGGCAAACCGCGTACCACCGCGTGGTGTCCGTCGGTGCGGGCGTCCGCACCCAATCGGATCATTTCCTCGACGAACCGGAAGCGCGCTTCGAACACGTTCTCGGTGATCATCGAGGTGCCGTCGGCGATCGAGGCCAGCGCAATCGCCATGGGCTGCAAGTCGGTTGGGAACCCGGGGAAGGGCAACGTCGCGACGTTGACGGCTTTCGGACGCTCGTACTGAACAATGCGGAAGCTGTCGTCGGTCTGCGTGACGGTGGCGCCCGCGTCGTGCAGCTTGTGCAACACCAACTGCAGATGCGACGGATCAACGCCGGTCACCGTGATGTCACCACGGGTCATCGCCGCGGCGATACCCCAGGTGGCGGCCACGATGCGGTCCCCGATCACGCGGTGCTCGGTCGGGTGCAGGCGTGGCACACCGGTGATGGTCATCGTCGGCGAGCCGGCGCCTTCGACCTGCGCGCCCATCTGGTTCAGCATCGTGCACAGATCGACCACGTCGGGTTCGCGCGCCGCGTTGTGAATCGTGGTGACACCCTCGGCCAGCACGGCGGCCATCAGAATATTCTCGGTGGCCCCTACCGACGGGAACTCGAGTTGAATTTCCGCGCCGCGCAACGTTTCTGCGTGAGCTACCACGCACCCGTGCTCGATATTGCACGTCGCACCCAGCTGCCGCAGGCCCGCTTGGTGCATGTCCAGGGGCCGCGATCCGATCGCATCACCACCCGGCAGCGCCACCCTGGCCTTCTTGCATCGACCGACCAGCGGCCCCAGCACACAGACCGAAGCCCGGAACTGGCGCACCGCCGCGAAGTCGGCGTCGTATTTGGGTTCATCCGGTGAGGTGATGCGGGCGACATCACCGTCGAGTTCGACGGTCGCACCCAGGCCACGAAGCACCTCGGCCATCAACGGCACGTCGAGGATGTCGGGACAGTTCGTAATTGTGCTGGTGCCTTCGGCCAGCAGAGTTGCGGCCATCAGCTTCAGCACGCTGTTTTTGGCGCCCCCAACAGCGACTCTGCCTGACAACCGGTTGCCACCAGTCACCACGAATCGCTCGGCCACCCGGGTCAGTCTAGTGAAGCGGTATCGCCTTGTCAGTCAGGCGACCCTCATCGACTTCGCCGGACCCAGGTACCGTTTTGCCCATGGCAGTCCATCTGACCCGCATATATACCCGGACGGGCGACGACGGCACGACGGGATTGAGCGATTTCTCGCGAGTGGCCAAGACCGACGCACGACTGGTGGCCTACGCGGATTGCGACGAGGCCAACTCGGCGATCGGCGCCGCCGTCGCATTGGGCGCCCCCGCCGATCACATTGCTGACGTGCTGCGGCAGATCCAGAACGACCTGTTCGACGCCGGCGCGGACCTCTCGACACCGGTGACGGAGAACCCCGAGCATCCCCCGCTGCGCATCACCCAGGCCTATATCGATCGCCTAGAGGGCTGGTGTGACACCTTCAACGACACCCTGCCGGCGCTGAATTCCTTTGTGTTACCTGGCGGTTCGCCGCTGTCGGCGCTGTTGCACGTGGCCCGCACCGTGGTCCGGCGGGCCGAGCGGTCGGCGTGGGCCGCCGTCGCCGGGCACCCGGACGACGTCAGCGTGTTGCCCGCGAAGTACCTCAACCGACTTTCAGATCTGCTGTTCATCCTGTCACGGGTGGCCAACCCGGACGGCGATGTGCTGTGGCGACCGGGTGGCGGCGCCGGTTCTTGACACCGGCCGTCACACGCTGCGACGACGGGCGCGCGGTGACGGCCGCGACTCCAGCCACGACTGGAAGGCGGTCAAAGCGCCTCTGTCCAGAGCGATTTCGTATCCCAGCCGGCGCTCCTGGGTATTGTCACGCAGTTCCAGCACCACGATTTCGTCGGTCATGATGTCGAATTCGTCGCCACGCGGCGCGCGCCTGGCCACGACCTCGACGCCACGCCTGCTCAGCCGGCGATCCGGCCACAGGCGCAGGCTGGACAGCCGGTAGAACGCGGCTTCGCCGCCTCGATAACGGATCACGCCGTGCCGCCAGCCGTGACCGCCCACCGCGGGGATATCGCGCATGATGGCAGCCGTTCCGCCGCGGCGCAGCTTCCACAGCCGGAAGCTCAGGGCGAGCACGGCCGCTCCCAGCAGGACGACGAGCACGACCATGCCGACCATGGACGCGCTCATCGTGGGAATCAGTCGAGCGCGCCGACGGCGCGCAATCTCGCGCGCCCCCGGGCGGCGACTTGGGGATCCTCCGATTCGGAATCCTGTCTGGCAGCGCTCTCGTCGATGTCCTTCTCGAACTCCGCAGACTCGGCGAGCACACTGACACCCTCTTCGGTCACCGTGAGGAAACCGCCGTCGACCGCGATCCGCAGGTCGTCTGCGCCTTCCCGTTCGACACGCACCATGGCGTCGTCGACCAACTGGGCGACCAGGGGAATGTGGTGGGGCAGGATGCCGATCTCTCCAGCAGTGGTGCGGGTGAAGAGGAACGTTGCTTCACCCGACCAGATCTCACGGTCGACGGCAACAATCTGAACGCTCAATTCAGCCATGCCACACCACCTTTCGAGTCAGCCGGAAGTCTCCCGTCATAGCTTGACGTCGTAGCTCTCGGCCTTCTTGGCCAAGTCGTCGAGTCCACCGATCAGGAAGAAGGCCTGCTCGGGCACGTGGTCGAAGTCGCCCTTCGTCAGCCTGTCGAACGCCTCGATCGTTTCTTTCACCGGGACCGTCGAACCCGGCTGGCCGGTGAACTGTTCGGCCGCCATCATGTTCTGGGACAGGAACCGCTCGATACGCCGCGCCCGGTTGACCAGCTGCTTGTCCTCCTCGGACAACTCGTCGATACCGAGAATCGCGATGATGTCCTGAAGGTCCTTGTAGCGCTGCAGAATTCGGATGACTTCCTGCGCCACGCGGTAGTGCTCGTCACCGACGACACTGGGGTCCAAGATGGTCGAGCTCGATGCCAGCGGGTCCACCGCGGGGAAGATGCCCTTGGAGAACACGTTACGGGACAGCTCCGTGGTGGCGTCCAGGTGCGCGAACGTGGTCGCCGGCGCCGGGTCGGTGTAGTCGTCGGCAGGCACGTAGACGGCTTGCATGGACGTAATCGACTTGCCTCGCGTCGAGGTGATGCGCTCCTGCAGCTCGCCCATCTCGTCGGCCAGCGTCGGCTGGTAACCCACTGCCGAAGGCATACGACCGAGCAGCGTCGACACCTCCGAGCCGGCCTGGGTGAACCGGAAGATGTTGTCGATGAACAGCAGCACATCCTGGCCGGCCTCGTCGCGGAACCACTCGGCCATGGTCAGCGCGGACAACGCCACCCGCATACGGGTGCCGGGCGGCTCGTCCATCTGGCCGAACACCAGGGCGGTGTCCTTGAGCACGTCGGCTTCCTTCAGCTCGACCCACAGGTCATTGCCCTCACGGGTGCGCTCCCCCACACCAGCGAACACCGAAGTACCACCGAAGTTTCGGGCAATACGGTTGATCATCTCCTGAATCAGCACCGTCTTGCCCACGCCGGCACCGCCGAACAGCGCGATCTTGCCGCCACGCACGTAGGGAGTAAGCAGGTCGACGACCTTGAGGCCGGTCTCGAGCATCTCGGTGCGAGGCTCCAGGTCTTCGAAGGCCGGCGGCTTGCGGTGAATCGACCAGTGGTCGAAGTCTTCTCCGTAACCCGGCTTGTCGAGGCAGTATCCCAGCGCGTTGAAGACGTGGCCTTTGACCTTCTCGCCCACCGGTACCGAGATCGCGGCGCCAGTGTCGATGACCTCAGTGCCGCGCACCAGTCCGTCGGTGGGCTGCATCGAGATCGTGCGCACCAGGTTGTCACCGAGGTGCTGCGCCACCTCCAGCGTCAGTGTCTTCTTCATCACCTCGAAGGCAATCTCAGCGTGCAGAGCGTTGAACAATTCCGGAATGGAACCCCGCGGAAACTCGACGTCGACGACGGGGCCGGTGATCCGGACCACGCGGCCGTTGGTGTCGGAGCCACCGGACTTCTTGTCGGTCTTCTCGTCTGCAGTGGTAGTCATAGTCTTTCGCTTCCTCGTGGGGCCTACTTGGAGGCGTCGGCGAGCGCATTTGCGCCACCGACGATTTCGCTGATCTCTTGGGTGATCTGGGCCTGCCGCTCACGGTTCGCTTGCAGCGTCAGGTCCTTGATGAGGTCGTCGGCATTATCAGTTGCTGATTTCATCGCGCGCTGTCGCGACGCCAGTTCCGAGGCCGCTGATTCGAGCAGCGCCGCGTACACCCGGGTGGTCAAATACCGCGGCAGCAGCGCGTCGAACAGCGTCGTCGCATCCGGCTCGAACGAGTACAGCGTGTGCGGTCCGGTGTCCTCCTCGACGTACTCCACCACCAACGGAGCAATACGGTGAGCGGCGGCACGTCTGGGACATCATCGACTTGAACTCGGAGAAGACGATGTGCAGTTCGTCGACGCCCTGTCCTTCGTCATTCTCGTCGTCGGTGCCTGCCATGAAAGCGTCGACCAGAGTCTCAGCGATCTCGGTGGCGTTTTCGACCTTGGGCTGCTCGGAGAAGCCTGTCCAGGATTCCTGGATGTCCCAGTTCCGGAATGAGAAGTAGTTCAAGGCTTTTCGTCCGACGGTGTACAGCACCGGTTCCTTGCCCTCATCTCGTAGGAGAGAGAAGAGTTCCTCGGACCGACGGAAGATGCTGGAGTTGTACGCGCCACACAGACCACGGTCGGACGACACCACCAGCACGCCGGCCCGCTTGGGCTCCGCCCGCTCCACGAGCAGCGGATGGTCCAGAGCGGCCTCGGCGGACAGGGTGGTGAGCATCGAGGTGATCTGAAAGGCGTACGGCCTCGCCGATTGCAGCCGAGCCTGTGCCTTTCCAATGCGCGATGTGGCAATCAGTTCCTGAGCCTTGGTGATCTTCTTGATCGACCCCGCCGACTTAATCCGCCCGCGTAGTTCGCGAAGTGTGGCAGCCATTGTTAGCTACTTCTTGTCCTTCTTGGAGTCTTTCTTCTCCTTGGGCTTTTCCTTCTTGACCTTCACCGACTCCTTGCCCAGTTCGTCCTCGTCCATGGCCTCGACATGCTCGTCGGGCACCACCGACTCACCAGAGCTGGCCGCGAAGCCCTTCTTGAATTTGTTGATGATGTCGACGAGCTTTTCCTGCTCTTCCTCACCGAGCTTCTGGCTGGTGCGGATGCCTTCGAGGAACTTCTCTTCCGACGCCTTCATGTGGTCCAGCAGTTCGGCTTCGAACCGCTTGACGTCCTCCACGGGCACCGAGTCCAGGTGACCGCCGGTGCCCAGGAAGATCGAAACCACTTGCTCTTCAACGGGCAGCGGCGAAAATTGCGGTTGCTTGAGCAACTCGACCAGACGTTCACCGCGAGACAACTGCTTCTTCGATGTCTCATCCAGGTCGGAAGCGAACGCGGCGAAGGATTCCAGTTCGCGGTACTGCGACAGGTCCAGCCGGAGGCTTCCGGCCACCTCTTTCATCGCCTTGATCTGCGCCGCGCCACCGACGCGGGACACCGAGACACCGACGTTGATGGCGGGTCGGACACCCTGGTTGAACAGGTCGCTCTCCAGGAAGCACTGTCCGTCGGTGATCGAGATGACGTTGGTGGGGATGTAGGCCGAGATGTCGTTGGCCTTGGTCTCGATGATCGGCAAGCCGGTCAGCGAGCCGCCACCCAGCTCGTCGGACAGCTTGGCGCAACGCTCGAGGAGCCGCGAATGCAGGTAGAACACGTCACCCGGGTAGGCCTCGCGACCGGGCGGGCGGCGCAGCAGCAGCGAGATCGCACGGTAGGCCTCGGCCTGCTTGGTCAAGTCATCGAAGACGATCAGAACGTGCTTGCCCTCGTACATCCAGTGCTGGGCGATGGCCGAACCGGTGTAGGGCGCAAGCCATTTGAAGCCGGCAGCGTCGGAAGCGGGCGCCGCGACGATGGTGGTGTAGTCCATCGCGCCACCTTCATCCAGCGCGCGCCGGACCGAAGCGATGGTGGTGCCCTTCTGCCCGATCGCTACGTAAACGCAGCGAACCTGCTTCTTCTCGTCGCCGGTCTCCCAGTTCTGCCGCTGGTTGAGGATCGTGTCGACACACACGGCGGTCTTGCCGGTCTTACGGTCGCCGATGATCAACTGACGCTGGCCACGCCCGATCGGGGTCATTGCGTCGATGGCCTTGATGCCGGTCTGCAGTGGCTCTTTCACGCTCTGGCGCTCCACCACCGACGGCGCCTGCAGCTCCAGCGCGCGGCGGGTGTCGGTCTCGATGTCACCGCCGCCGTCGATCGGCTGGCCCAGCGGGTTGACCACCCGGCCGAGGAAGGCGTCACCGACCGGCACCGACAGCACGTCACCGGTCCGCTTGACCTGCTGGCCCTGTTCGATCTTCTCGAAGTCACCAAGGATCACCGCGCCGACGCTGTGCTCGTCCAGGTTCAGGGCGACGCCCAGGACTCCACCGGTGAACTCCAGCAATTCCTGGGTCATGACGGAGGGCAACCCCTCAACGTGGGCGATACCGTCGCCGGCATCCACCACGGTGCCGACTTCCTCACGTGAGGTGTCGGCGGTGAAGGACTCTACGTATTCTTCGATGGCGCTCTGGATGGCATCAGCGGAGATTGTCAACTCGGCCATGGCTTTTCGTCTTCCTACTTCGTTGTGTTGACTAGGTCGGGTTTCCGTCGGGCTTTTGGTTAGTCGGGTAACTGGGCTTGAGCAGCGGCCAGGCGAGACTTGAGCGTGCCGTCGATTACCTCGTCACCCACCGAGATCTGCAGGCCGCCGAGCAAGTCGGGATCGATGGTCAGCTGGACCGCTACCGGATGACCGTAGATTCGGCTCAACACCTCGCCGAGCCGTGTGCGCTGGGCGTCGCTGAGCTCTGCCGCAGCACTGACTTGCGCTACCACTTCGCCGCGGCGGGCCACCGCCACTTCGGCCAGCAGCAGCACGGCCTCCTCGGCCGGGGTACCCCGCAACAACTCGACCGTCTGGGACAGCAGGGCGAGAGCAACGGGGTTCACGCCGCTGCCCGAGCTCTTAAGCACCTTGCGCAGCAAGCCGACCCGCCGGTCGGCTTCGGTCGCGTGCTCACCCAGCAGGATGCCGAGTCGCGGCTGTGCGTCCAGGATGCGAGAGAACCGGAACAACTGGTCCTCGACTTCGTCGACACTGCCGTCCTGTTCGGCGACCTCGAGCAACGCCTGACGTGAGACATGCTCGATCGCATCGACCAGGTCCGCGTTCGCCGACCAGCGCTCCGAAACCGCGGTGCGCACCAGGTCGAGGGTGGGATCGCCGACTTTGCCCTCCAGCAGTCGTTCGACCAACCTGACGCGCGGCGCCGAATCCTCGGCCGGCACAGTGAGATACCGGGTGACGACGATTTCCTGGTCCAACATCTTGGCCACCGAGGCCAACTCGTCGGCGAGGGTGGTCAGTCCCTGCTTGTCCAGGTCCTTGGCGATGGCACCGAACCGGTCCACCAGGTTTCCCAGCGCCGTGCGACTCGCCGAGCGCATCCTGGCGAGCAGCGGATAGGTGACCTCGACCGCTTCTGGCGCCATGTCATCGAGCTCGTCGAGGAAGCGATCGACGGTGGATGCCCGCTGCTCGGCGTCGGCCACATAGCTGCGCACCAATTCGCTTGCCTGGCGTACAGATTCGTGACCGAGCTCTAACCGGAGCTGACGGGACAGTTGTGCCCGCAGCAGTTCCGTCTGGCGAGCGCCCTGCACCTTGATGCGTTCCGCCTCGCTCTCGGCCTGGGCGCGCATTTGTTCCTCGATGCGTGCCGAGTCGGCCTTGGCCTCTTCGACGAGTTGCTCGGCCTCTTCCTTCGCGGTCTCCACGGCCTTGCTGTGTGCCGTCGTCGACTCGGTGAGGCGCTTGGCTGCGTGTTCCGAGTCTTTCAACTGTTGACGCACCGTCTCCTGCCGGGCGGTCATCAATTTACGGACCGGCGGCACGACATACCGCCAGACCAGCAGCACGATGGCCGCGAACCCGATCAGCTGTCCGATAAATGTCGACATGTGGTGGCTACCTCGCGGCTTCTGAGGTCGCAGCTGCGGTACTGACTTCGACGCCGAGCACTCGAGAAGCCAGCGTCGCCGAGATGGCAGCGACATTGGCGCGCAGATCCAGTTCCACGGCGTCGCGCTCGCGCTTCAATTGCTCGTTGGCTTGCGCCAATATCTCTGCCACCTGCTGCTCGGCGCGAGCTCGGGCGTCGTCGATGACCTTGCGACCCTCTGTCCGCGCATTGTCGCGGAAGGAGCCCGCTTCCACGCGGGCTTCCTTCAAGGCCTTCTCGTAGTCGGCATCAGCGGCGGCGAACTGCTCGGCCGACTTCTTGTTGTCGGCCTGGGTTTTGGCGACCATGGCGTCGCGTTCCTTGAGCACCCTCAGAATCGGCGGCACGACGAAAGTGCCGATGACTCCGAGCACCACCAGGAAGATGGCGAGCACGAAGAAGAACGTCCCGTTGGGGATGAGGAAGTTGCTTTGGCCGCCTTCCTCTGCTGCAAAGTTCACAGCCGAAGCAAGAGAGGTCGGGTCACCCATCACAGCGAGTTACTTGACGGGCGTGGCGAAGACGAACAGCGCCATGAACGCCAGGTTGATGAAGTAGGCAGCCTCGACCAGACCGACAGTGATGAAGAACGGGGTGAAGAGCCGTCCCTGTGCCTCGGGCTGGCGGGCCACACCGGAGATCAGCGCGTTACCGGCGACACCGTCACCGATACCGGCCCCGATGGCGCCACCGGCCATGATCAGTCCACCGCCGATGAGGGCGCCGGCTGCGATAGTGGGGTCCATTTTTATCCTCCTTGATAACTCTGGTAGCGGTTTACCAGGATTTTTTTAGTGGTGGTCCTCTTCTAGTTCCATCGCCTGGCTGAAGTACAGGATCGTCAGCAGCGCGAAGATGAAGGCCTGGATGGCGCCGACGAACAAGTCGAACGATTTCCAGATCGCGTTCGGCAGCCACATGATGTACGGCGGGAACAGCGCGATCAGCGCGACCAGAATGCCGCCGGCGAAAATGTTGCCGAAAAGTCGGAGCGACAACGAAATCGGCTTGGCGAGTTCTTCCACGATGTTGATCGGAGCAAGGATCGCCACGTGTCCCTTGATTACCTTGAACGGGTGCCCGATGATGCCACGGCGCCAAATTCCCGCCGCGTGGTAACAGACGAACACGAACAGGGCCAGCGCCAGCACATAGTTGATGTCAGCCGCGGCTGACGAAAGCAACTCGGTGGTTTTGCCGCTTTTCTCGGTGTACTGCAGCGGCAGCACCGACAACCAGTTCGAGATGAGGATGAACACGAAGATCGTCACCGCGAGCGGCAGCACAAACGGTGCGATCCGCATCCCGATGGCGGCCTCCACCTGGCCGCGCATCTGGATGGTGATTGCCTCGAAGAACAGTTGCACACCGCCGGGCACGTCGGTCGAGGTGACCTTGGACTTCAGGTAGAAAGCCAGCGCGATCACAATCAGCGCGGCGATCCCCGTCGAGAGCACGGTGTCGGTGTTGACAGTCAGACCAAACCAGGTGGCGGTGTGGTGCTCGCCGACCTCGATTTGAGCAGCCAGGATCGACTCAGTCATCGTCGGCGCTCCTCCCTTCCGTCCCTTCCGATCCGGTCATTACCCCACCCGCCGGGATCTCAAGCTGCGTTTCGTGTCCCCGGTCCGCAGCTTCTTCCACACCGGCAGCGCAGTCGATGCCACCAGTAGCACCTGGAAGAGTGCCAGGCCGAACATCACACCCAGGCCTTCGGGCCGGAATAGGAAGGCGATGATCAGCGCCAGGATGGTGATGATTGCGACGCGGGAGGCCGAGTTGACGGCCATCGACCGCTTCAATGGGTGATCGCGCGCGGTGATCGCCTCAACCGAACGCCGCACCATCAGTGCGTTGAGCAAACCCAGCAGCAACCCGATTCCGAAGAACGCGCCGACTACCGGGTGACCGGCGTAGCCCGCGACCAATGTCGCTACCGCGGTCACTCCCAAGCTGATGAGGAACAGCCGAACGGGACGGAACGCAACAGCGGGAAACACCAACGGCGCATCCTGCGCTGGTGTCGTCACTGCAGCACCTCAATCCCGGGTTGATGGAGCGGGAACCACTTGATCGACTGATCCGTGGCCCGCCGAGCGTATCGCAAGGGTCACGCTGGACTTACCCAAGGGGTAGCTCCCTGTGTCGGTCTACATTCGGCGCGACCGGATGGACATCCGACGGGCCGGGGGGCCGGCAACCCGCGAGGTTTATTTCGGGGTTCTACCTGCACCGTACCATAAGGTAGACGGGCCTACTACTGATCGTCGTAGTACTCGTCGCGGCGGCGCAGCAGCGGAATCACGGTCGCGACACCCGCGACGGCGATTGCCCCCAACATGACCGCCGCGGTGTGCCGCGGGTCGAAAAAGATCGTGCTCGCCGCGCCGAAAGCGACGATGCCCACCCACAAGTAGATGAGCAGAACCACCCGGCGATGCGAATGGCCGATCTGCAGCAACCGGTGGTGCAGGTGCATCTTGTCGGGAGTGAATGCGCTGCGGCCCGCCCGGGTGCGACGCACGATCGCCAGCAGCAGGTCCAGCATCGGCACGAACATGACGGCCACCACCAGCAGGAACGGTGACAGCAGAGCAAACACGTCGCGGGCGCCGTAGGCGTTCTGCGAGATGGGGCCGGCGGCGGTCGTGGAGGCCGCCGCGAGCATCAGGCCGATCAGCATCGAACCGGAGTCACCCATGAAGATCCGGGCCCGGTGAAAGTTGTGCGGCAGAAAGCCCAGGCATGCGCCCGCGAGGACCACGGAGATCACCGCGGGCGGGTAGTAGAGCACGTCACCGCCGTGGTCACGCAGCAGGCCCACCGAGAACATGCAGATCGCCAGCGCTGTAATGAAGCCCAGTCCGGCGGCCAGTCCGTCGAGGCCGTCGACGAAGTTCATCGCGTTGACGATCGATACGGTCAGGGCCAGGGTCAGCAGAATCGAGGACGCCTGGTCAAGCACGATGGTGCCGACGCCCCCTACCGGGATGTACAGGACGCTCCACGCGACCCCCATGGTGACCAGCACACTGGCGGCGGTGATCTGGCCGGCGAACTTGGTCAGCGCATCCAGACCCCAGCGGTCGTCGATCAGACCGATACCCATGATCACGGCACCGGCGACCAGCACCGCGGGCATGCCGGTGGAGTAGACGAATCCGCGGGTGAGGGCCGGCAGTTGCGAGGCCAGGAAGACGGCGGAGCCGACGCCGAGGAACATCGCCAGCCCGCCCATGCGAGGAGTGGGCGTCACGTGCACATCCCGTTCGCGGGGATAGGCCACGGCGCCCAGCCGGGTGGCCAGCACGCGCACCGGTCCGGTCGCGAAATAGGTGATGATCGCGGCGGTCAGTCCGACCAGAGCCAGCTCGCGCAACGGGACTCCGGCGCTGCGATCGGACAGAGCGAGCAAACCGCCGGCAAGGCTGGCCACATCGCTGGACACCTCGAGACCGTACTTCACCAACCTGAGACGCCTGCGGTCGCCACTTTCGCCGACCCTCCGCCGAACGTGTCACCAGGGCGAGATTCGCGTCGTTTTCGCCGTCACTGCACGTTCGGCGCCGCGGTGGCCGGGGAGTGCGTTGGTCGCCGCCGAACGTGTCACCAGGGCGAGATTCGGGGCGTAGCCGACGCAGCCGGCTAGCAGCGAGCAGGCTCGCCGCGTCCACTCCGAGCACCTCGGCGACGCGCGCGGTGCTCACCGGCCCTTCGCGCAGGATGCGTGGCGCGTTCCCGCTGAGGTCGACGATCGTCGAGGCGGCTTGCTGCGCGGACGGTCCGCCGTCGAGGTAGACGTCGACGCGAGGGCCGAGTTGGCGCTGGGCCTCCTCGAAGTCGACGGCGGCGGGCTCGCCGGAGACATTGGCGCTGGACACCGCCATCGGTCCCACCTCGCGCAGCAACTCGATGGCGACCGGATGCAACGGCATCCGCAGCATCACGGTGCCGTGCGCGTCGCCGAGATCCCATTGCAGAGACGGCGCCTGCAACACCACCAGGCTGAGCGCGCCGGGCCAGAACGCGCGGACCAGTTCGCGCGCCCCGTCCGGCATCCCGTACACCAGGCCCTCGATCGTGTGCCAGGAGCCGACCAGCACACCCACCGGCATGTCGCGGCCACGGCCCTTGGCCGCCAGCAGTGCGTCCACCGCGGTGCTGTCGAAAGCGTCGGCGCCGATGCCGTAGACGGTGTCGGTCGGCATGACGACCAGCCGGCCGGCCTTGAGCGCCCCTACCGCGGCGGTGATTCCGCGCGCCCGCTGGTCGGGGTCGGCGCAGTCGAAGACCTCACTCATTAATGCGGCTCCTTCGGGCCGTCACGAATCGCGGCCGTCCAGCCAGATCGTTTCGGGCCACGACGTCATCGGAAAAGATCTGTGCTGTCGATGCATTCGACGGTCAGCACCGCCGTGGTGTCGTCATGCTCGACGGCGAACAGACCCCCGGGGCGCAGCCAACTCGCGGCCCGCGCGACCACGGCGGGTATCACCGCCATACCATCCGGACCGCCGAATACGGCGTGTGACGGATCATGTTGCAGCACTTCGGGTTCCAGCATGGCATCGTCGGGCACATAGGGCGGGTTCGATACGAAGAGGTCTACCTGGCCGTCGAGTTCCGGCAGCAGGCCCGGCGTGCCGATGTCGGCGTGCACCAGTTCCACATTGCTGCCCTCGGCATTGCGACGGGCATAGTCCAGTGCGGCCTCGGAGTCGTCGATGCCGACGATTCGGCCCTCCGGCCAGCGCCGGGACAGCGCAACCGCCAACGCGCCGGAGCCCGTGCATGCGTCGACGATCACCGGTCGCGCCGGAAGTGGTTGTGCGGTGGCCCATTCCAAGATTGATTCGGTCTCGGGCCGCGGGATGAAAACCCCCGGGCCGACGTGCAGCAGCACCGGTCCGAAGCCGACCGTCCCGATGAGGTGCTGCAACGGCACTCGCGCAGAACGCGCGGCTACGGCGTGGTGGAAGCGCCCGAAGAAGTCGTCACCGGGTGGATCCAGGAACGCGAGCCGGCCGCGATCGACGCCTGCCAGGTGGGCGGCCAACTGCTCGGCATCACACCGCGCGGAGTCGATTCCCGCGTCGGCCAGTTTCGCCGCAGCGGAGTCGATCGCCTGCCGCAGGCTGTGCTCGATGGTCCCGCTCCTCATCGCTTCGTCCCCCGCAAGCGGGAGGTACCCCCACTGCATCGTCGCAGGGAGGTCATGTCGCCTGTTGCAGCCGGGCCTGTTTGTCGGCTTCGCTGAGCGCATCGAAAAGCGCGTCCAGATCGCCGTCGAGAACCTGGTCGAGATTGTGCGACTTGAAACCGATCCGGTGGTCGGTGATCCGGTTCTCGGGGAAGTTGTAGGTCCGGATGCGTTCGCTGCGGTCGACCGTGCGGATCTGGCTGGCGCGGTCCGCCGAGGCGTCGGCGAGCGCCTGTTCTTCGGCCAGCACCTGCAAGCGTGCGGCCAGCACCTGCAGCGCGCGGGCCTTGTTCTGCAGCTGCGAGCGTTCGTTCTGGCAGGTGACGACGATCCCGGTGGGCAAGTGGGTGATCCGCACCGCCGAGTCGGTGGTATTCACACCTTGACCGCCCTTCCCCGATGACCGGTAGACGTCGATCCGCAGATCAGACTCGTCGATCTGCACCTCGCCGACTTCCTCGGGCTCCGGGTAGACCAGCACGCCGGCGGCAGAGGTGTGGACGCGTCCTTGCGATTCGGTGACCGGAACCCGCTGCACGCGGTGCACGCCGCCTTCGAATTTCATCCGCGACCACACCCCGTCGACGCTGTCGCCCTTACTGGCGATGGCCAATGTCGCGTCCTTGTAGCCGCCCAGATCGGAGGTGGTTTCGCCCAACACCGTGACCGTCCAGCCGTGCCGCTCGGCGTAGCGGATGTACATCCTGGCCAAGTCGGCGGCGAACAACGCCGATTCCTCGCCGCCTTCGCCGGATTTCACCTCGAGCACGATGTCGTCGCCGTCATGCGGGTCGCGGGGTGCCAGCATGTCGGTGAGTTGGGTGTCCAGTTCGGCGACCCGGGCCTCCAATTCGGCGACCTCGTCGACGAACGAGTCGTCGTCGGCGGCCAATTCGCGCGCGGTATCAAGGTCTCCACGCGCCGACACCAGTTTGCGGTGGGTCGCGACGATCGGCGCCAGTCGCGCGAAACGACGTCCCGCTTTGCGTGCTTCGTCAGGCCTGCTGTGCAGTTCGGGATCGGACAGGGCCTGCTCGAGTTCTGCGTGCTCGGCGAGCAGGACGTCAATCGTCTGCACCGGCTGCGTCATGTCACCTCTCTACGAGCTCTTACCCCACACGCGAACCGACGCCCGGCCTGTGCTGGTATCGCACAGTTCGGGCGTCGGAAAGCCAGCTATTTGTCGGCCGCAGCTTTGTCCGCGTTGCGCTTGCCGTAGCGCTTCTCGAAGCGGGCCACCCGACCGCCGCTGTCGAGAATCTTCTGCTTGCCGGTGTAGAAGGGGTGGCACTGTGAGCAGACCTCGGCCACGATGCGGCCACCCGGTTTGGTGCTGCGCGTGGTGAAGGAATTCCCGCAACCGCAGACCACAGTGGTCTCCTCGTAGGCGGGGTGAATGTCAGTTTTCATGCTGTCCTCTTCGATCGTTGGCCGCTGGTGCCCGGGGCCTGAAGTCGAGGGCCCATTATGCCAGGTCAACTACTGTCACCCCAAAACAGCGGGGTGTGCGCTGGTATTCCTTCGGGCTAGTCGTTATCCATGTTGCCCGGCGTCGTCTTGGACACCTGCACCAGGAATTCGTAGTTGGTCTTCGTCTTGCGCAACTGCGACATCAGCAGGTCGATGGCCTGGTGGGAGTCCAGGCCCGACAGCACCCGGCGCAGCTTGTGCACGATGCCGAACTCGTCCGGGGACAGCAGCAACTCGTCCTTGCGGGTACCCGAGGGGTTCACGTCGACCGCGGGGAAGACCCGTCGTTCCGAGATCTTGCGGTCCAGCTTGAGCTCGGCGTTACCGGTGCCCTTGAACTCCTCGAAGATGACCGTGTCACCGGTGGAACCGGTCTCGACCATCGCGGTGGCGATGATCGTCAGCGATCCGCCTTCTTCGATGTTGCGGGCCGCGCCCAGGAAGCGCTTGGGCGGGTAGAGCGCGGTGGAGTCGACACCACCGGACAGGATCCGGCCCGATGCAGGCGACGCGTTGTTGTACGCGCGGCCCAGTCGGGTGATCGAGTCCAGCAGCACCACAACGTCCTTACCCTGCTCCACGAGGCGCTTGGCGCGCTCGATGGCCAGTTCGGCGACTGCCGTGTGGTCCGTAGGCGGCCGGTCGAACGTCGAGGCGATGACCTCGCCCTTGACCGAGCGCGTCATGTCGGTGACCTCCTCGGGCCGCTCGTCGACGAGCACGACCATGAGGTGGCATTCGGGGTTGTTGCGGGTGATCGCGTTGGCGATGTCCTGCAGGATGGTCGTCTTACCGGCCTTGGGCGGCGAGACGATCAATGCGCGCTGGCCTTTGCCGATCGGCATGATCAGGTCGATGACGCGGGTGGTCAGCCGGTCGGGCGTGGTCTCCAGGCGCAGCCGCTGGTTCGGGTACAACGGCGTCAGCTTGCTGAAATCGGCCCGCTTCTTGGCGTCTTCGATCGATCCGCCGTTGATGCTGTCCAGGCGGACCAGCGGGTTGAACTTCTGCCGCGGATTCTTGTCGCCCGTCTCTCCTTCTCGGGGCACCCGGACCGCGCCGGTCACCGCGTCACCGCGGCGCAAGCCGTTCTTGCGCACCATGTTCATGGACACGTACACGTCGTGCGGACCGGCCAGGTAGCCGGAGGTGCGGACGAAGGCGTAGTTGTCCAGGACGTCGAGGATTCCGGCTACCGGTTGTACGACGTCGTCCTCGCGCAGTTCGGATTCCCCGGCCTCGCCGGTGCGCTCGCCACGACGCCTGCGGTCACGGAAGCGGCGTCCCCGCCGGCCCCCACGTCCGTCACCGTCGTCGTCGGCACCGCCGCCGCCCCGCTGCTGGCCGCCTCCGCCTTGCTGGTCACCGCTTTGGTCGTTGCCCGAGTCGGTGGAGCGGTCTTCGTTCTTGGCTTCCCTCTGGCCCCGCTCGCCGCCCTGGCGCCGCTCGCCCTGGCCCCGGTCACCCTGGCCCCGCTCGCCCCTGTCGCGACCCGGCTCTTTGTCGGTGTCGTCGGTGTTCTCACCGCGATTACCCGTTCCGGCCTGTCGCGATGCGCTGCGGCGTTCCCGACGCTGCGTTTCGCCGGCGTCCTGCGCCTCTGGGGAGGCGACTTCCGGGGAGGCCGCCTCTGGGGCCGCGGTCGGGGTGGTTTGGGGCTCGTGAGCGGTGTCGTTTTGGGCCGGCGCATCGGCTTTGGCCGATTCTTGCGGCTCCGCGTCACCGGACGGCTTGCCGTTCGCCTGGCCCCTGCTCTGCTGAATGGCGGCGATCAGCTCGTTCTTACGCATACCCGACGTCCCCTTGACGCCGGCTTTATTAGCCAGTGCGCGCAGTTCGGGCAGCACCATGGTGGCCAGCGAGCTGGACGGCGCATTGGATTTGACGTCCGAGACATCGGAAGCGTCTGGGGTCACGGAGTCCGACGCCTTGTCGGCGTCGGTGCTTTCGCCAGCCGTGATGAGGTCCGTATCAGTCACGGAGTTCCTTTCTTGCCCCGCTGATCACGTCAAACGGGGATTCCTGCATCAGGTCAAGCATTCAGGCAAATTGCTGAGTGCGCCCAATAATCGACTCTGAAACGGTGATCGCCAGGATCGGCGACGAAACAGCGAACCGCGTTCACGAGAAGAATTGGTGGTTGTCTCAGCGTCAAGGCAGTTTGTGCAGAGCGAAGCTGCAATTGCTGGACGGGTCCGAGGATAGCCCGCTTCCTTGCCGGAAGCAAGCAAACCCCGCCCGCCACGCTGTGGATCAACCCGGGACGGTTACTCCCGGTTTCCAGCGAACTCCATCGCCCACCGTCATCTTCTTGATGTTGAAACCGCTCGCGGTTCCGTACTCGACCGCTTCAGCAGGCAACTCCGGCTCGGTGCTCAACGCGATCAGCGAAGGACCAGCCCCGGAAAGCGTTGCCGCAACACTATGACGCCGCAGCAGCCGCAAATATTCCGCGGAGGACGGCATTGCCGATGCACGTTGGGGTTGGTGGAGCACGTCTTCGGTGGCGGCCATGAGCAGATCCGGCCGCTGGGTCAGCGCGACCACCAGCAACGCAACGCGGCTGATATTGAACCGTCCGTCCTCGTGGCTTACCTGGGCGGGCAGCAGCACCCGCGTCTCCGCGGTCGACGATCGCTCCTCGGGAATTGCAGCGAACAGGCGGATGTCGGGATGAAGACGCAGCGGAACCGCGGAGTAGTCCGGCCGGCCGCTGCTGTGGTCAGCCCAGGACACCACCGCACCACCGAGCACGGCGGCCGACGCGTTGTCCGGGTGACCTTCGAACTCGGATGCCAGTTGAATCAGCTGGGCTTCGCTGAGTGGAGTCGAATCCGTTTGCGCGACAAGACCATTCACAGCGGCGAGCCCGCTCACCACCGCCGCCGCGGAGGAGCCGAGACCGCGGGAATGCGGGATGTCGTTGCGGCAGCGCACCACCAAACCGGCGGCACTGACCCCGGCGGCCCGCAGGCCGCGCTGGATGGCGCGCACCACGAGGTGCTCGGGGCCCAGCGGTACCTGGCCGGCGCCTTCCCCTTCGACCATCACCACCAAGCCGGAATCCATTGTCTCGACCACGATCTCGTCGCACAGACTCAATGCCAGACCGAGGCTGTCGAAACCCGGGCCCGAGGTTGGCGCTGGACGCCGACACCACGGCGCTTGCCACCAGCCCGGCGGGCAGGACAGGGCCCGCCGCGTCCGGCTCCACGCCGACGAACCACTAGCCCAACCCCAGCTGCTCGACGACGAGGACCGGGTCCACCGGTAGCGGAGACACCTGTCGGCATGTCCTTGAGCGCGGTGTCGGGATCCTTGAGACCGTTGCCGGTGACCGTGCACACCACCGTCGAGCCGCGTGCCACCCAACCGTCCTCGACGGACTTGAGCAGGCCGGCGATGCTCGCCGCCGACGCCGGCTCGACGAAGACACCTTCGGCGCTGGCCACCAGGTGGTACGCCGGCCAGGATTTCCTC
>CAVSDU010000018.1:0-127682 GCA_963726875.1 uncultured Actinomycetota bacterium
GCCGAAAGACTAAACATCGAAAGCCGCGCGGGCTGCGACGTTGACGGTGTCACCGATGCGAAGCTTGCGTCGACGCCTTGACGTCTCGACCGCCAGGACTCATCGACCGGGGATTCCAAGTCCTCCCACCAAAAGTTAGCTGCGGTGCTCGAGTTCGATTCGGGCCTGGTCGATCTGGTCATATGTGTAGTTCGCCACGGCGGAGGTGGTCATCTGTTGGCCCGCACGGGCGAGCGATTCGTAGGCCTGGTCGCCGAGGACATCGCGCAGGTGGGCGATCGTGGCGTCGGTCTCGGGTGTGACGGCCACCGTCATCGGGTTGGCGGCGAAGCCGGCGATAGTGGCCGCGGGTTCGTGGCGGCCGACCCGGTCCAAGAGGGCGGCGAGGGCAGCCAGGGGGATGCGCATCATGGCAGTGTGCCCCGCATCGTGGAAGGTATGGATCGCTTGCAAGACGTAATCGAACGCGGCCAGCGGATCACCGTGCTCGGCCTCGAGTTGGCACAGGAGGCCCACCATCAGCGACTCGGTTAACCGTTTGCTATCCAGGGCGATCGCCCGGCCCCGGCGCAGGGCGGCCAGCGCACCGGCGGGATCAACATCCCTGAAAGCCATGCCATAGGCCTGCAACGCGCCCGCGAGCATATACGGGTTGCGGGTAGCCTCAGCTGCTTCGATCAGCCCGCTCGTGGCGGCCTTCGCCTCATCACCCGCCCCGGCGGCCGCCAGGCCGAGGACCAGAGCCGTCCTGGTTTGCAGATGACTGTTGCCACGTGCGACCTGAGTGCGGCACCACTCGACGCATCGTTCGGGCCGCCCGATGAAAAGGTATACAGCGCAGAGCAATCCCTCGGTACCGAACGTCACCTCGTCGCCGCGACTGCCGATCATCGTTTCGCCGGCCTCTGCGTAGCCGACAGCCTCCTCGATCCGTCCGGCCAGAAAGCACAGCGACGCGACCGCGTACAGGGACGCAAGCCTGGGATGGTCCACTGCCCGGGCCCGCTCGATCAACTCTTCAGCCCAGGCGATCGGCTCAGAACTGTGGAAAAGACCGCCGAGCAACGGCGCGTAGGTGGCGATGGCGGCGGCGGCGTCAAGATCGTCGTGGTCGGCGGCCCACCGAAATGCCATGCGCAGGTTTGACAGCTCGACCGAGTACCACGCGTACGCCTCGCGTTGGCGGGGGCTGTCCCACAGGGCCAGGACGTCGGCTTCGCGCCCGGCGAAGTACTGGGCATGCGCGGCCCGCGCCTCGGTGGCCGATCCGCGCGCGACGAGTTGCTCTTCGGCGAATTGGCGGATCGTTTCCAGCATCAAATATCGAGTCCGACCCGACGACTGATCGGCCACCAGTAGCGACTTACGCACCAGGGCGTCGAGGCGATCTAGCACGGTGAAGTCGTCGGGATCATCGGATCCGGCCATGGCACAGGCGCTTTGGAGATCGAACCCACCGGCGAACACCGAACACCGCTCCAGCAGCTCCTGCTCCGCCACTTCGAGGTGGTCATAGGACCACGCAACCGCGTGGCGCAGCGTCTGGTGTCGCTCCAAGCCACGCCGCGACCCGACCAGCAGGCGGAATCGCTGATCAAGACGGTCGCGCACCTCGCTGGCGGTCATCGACGCCATCCGCGAGGCGGCCAGTTCGATCGCCAGCGGGATCCCGTCGAGGCGGCGGCAGATCTCCAATACCGCAGCAGCGTCTTCGGCCCTCGTTATCGCGAAGCGTGCGGCCACGCTGCGGGCCCGTTCGACGAACAGGCTCACTGCGGCCGAGTCGATGCCCGCAACATCCAGCGACGGCACCAGCCACAGTTGCTCGTCGGCGGCCCCCAGGCCTTCGCGGCTGGCCGCCAGGATCCGCACCGTCGCGGACTGCGCCCGGATGGCCTCGACCAGTCCGGCCGCCGCGTCTCGCACGTGCTCGCAGTTGTCCAACACCAACAATCGCACTCTGCCCTCTTGCGCCGCGGCCACGGACTCGCTCACGCTCTTTCCCGGTTGCTGGGTGATGCCCAGCGCCGCGGCAACCGCGTCGGGCACCGCCACCGGATCGGCGACCGAGGCCAGCTCGAACAACCAGACCCCGTCGGGAAATTCATCAGCCATCCGGGCCGCGACCTCCTGCGCCAGGCGGGTCTTGCCGACCCCGCCCACCCCGGTCAGCGTCACCAGCCGATGCGCCCTCACCGCGTCTTGAACCTCGGCGACCTCGGACTCGCGGCCGATGAAGCTGGTGGTCTGCGGCCGCAGGTTCCCCGGCGTTACATCCAATGTCCGCAGCGGCGGAAACTTCGGCTGCAGGCCTGGCGCCCGGATCTGGAACAACCCGATTGGGGTGCGCAGGTCGCGCAGCCGCCGCCGCCCAGATCGACCAACTCAACTCCGCTGAGCAGCGTCGCCGTCGACTCGGCCAGCAGGACTTGACCGCCGTGCCCTGCGGCCATCACCCGCGCCGCGCGATTCAGCACCACGCCGAAATAGTCGGCCTCCCGCAGTTCGGCTTCGCCGGTTGCGAGGCCCATTCGCACGGGCAACTCGAGGTCGCGCTGCGCGGCTACCGCGGCGTCAATCGCCGACCTCGGCGAAGCGAATGCGGCACACACGCCGTCGCCGGTGTGCTTGAACAACCAACCACCGTGCGCCTCAATCGCCGCGCGCAACACCTTGTCATGCGCGGCGAGCGCCACACGCATCTCATTGGCGTCGGCCTCCCACCGACGGGTCGAACCCTCTATATCGGTGAACAGAAACGTCACTACGCCCGAAGGAGCAGCGTGCATCCCCGCAGAATCTCACAACTCGCGCTTCCTTACCAACGGCGGGGCGCCTGAGCATGGCGGCGTTTCGCGAGAACTCCCATCCCGGATCAGGCCGTGTTAGCCGGATAATCCCAGATTGCCGTCCCGAGATTGGCGTTGAGCAGACCACACGAGATCCACTTCGACGGCATACGCGTGCGCTACGACAGCGCCACGAGTTACCACGAGCTGACTACCGCGTTGCTGGCGACATCGGCCAACAACCGGTGCCCTTCGCCGATATCGCCGCCGCGTCCGGCGACTGGAGACTCGTATCGAGGCAAGGTCGAAAGTTATAAAGTACCAGGCGGATTCATGCTTGCCGCGTCGCTGATGGTAGTCGAATCCCGAATTGCTCAGCGCTGCGATAGAACTCGATGTCAAGCTGGCGGCACTGGCAATCAGGGTGACCGCATAACGCCGAGGTCAGCTGGATACGACTGCGCGTGAAAACGCGCCGGCCACATAGTTGCGGCCGTAGCGGCCCGTGGCGGCCCAAGCTTCGCAGATCACTTCATCGTCGCGAGGTTGCGCCATAGGTTTCTGAGGCTGTCCGTGCCACCAAACAGTGTCGTGAAGTTCGTGGAGTCGACGAGCACGATGTCTCCAGCCCGCTCACCGGACGGCGGCATCCAAATCAATGCATTGAACTCAGTGTTGCCCGCCTCAGTGAATGGATGGGGCCGTTTCGGGTCGACGCGTTGCCGACCGAGAACGCGGAGGGAATCGCTTTGCGGAGCGGTCAATTCGTAGTGCGGCAGATGCGGATGAAAGTTGAATGTCGTGACGTTGTCGAGCAGTCCCGGTGTGTCGAGATCGCGGAAGCCGGTGAGCGGCGCGATCTCTTTGGTGCCCTCTACAACTGCAGGGCGTAGACCCCACGTGTTGTGAATGGGAACATCCAGCGCCCTCATGAGTGACCGCGTGTATGCCGTGAACCTCTGTTGCCGTGGCACCAGCGGATCACCGTGGTGCAGGAATTCGACCTGCCGCTGAGCCGCGTCGTCGGTGAATCCGACGTCGTGGTGGGGAGCTAAGAGCAGGCAGGTGCCTTCTCGTTTCAGCCAATCCCCAATGGCTGCCACTTCGTCGGACTCTGCTTCTTCTTCGCCGACCAGATGGTCGAGCCCGAAGACCATCAGGGTGTCCGTATCGGCCAACACCCGTTCGTCGATTGGCAGCTTGTAGCCCGCCTGGTCGATTCGTTGGAAGACTGCGACCCGATGGCCCGTCGCTTCTCCCGCCAATTCCTGAAATGCCAGTGTCGAGCGGTGGAACAACTCCAATGTGCCGGCGATGCCCTGCAGGAAGTGTGCCGCGTCATACTCCGGTGTCTCGTAGGCGGGCCACGCTACGTTACGGACCTCAGTCATCGTGGAGAAGCGGTTGTAGATTTCGGCCGGATCACGCTGAGACTCCCACGGGTAGCTCCACGTCCAGTAGATGCTGACGCGTCGTCCACCGGTGTGCGGGCGCGGAATGTGGCTCTGGTTGTATGTCCGAGCGGCGGGCAGTGCGCTCATGCTGGATCCTTGCTGATCAGTCGAGCGCCGCGAGATAGCGCATCGCGTTGATACCGGGCATGAAGAAGTATGCCCCTCCCTGGAGGGTCGTGAACGCCGGCAACCCCTTGAGAACCTTGCGGATCGGCCTTCTGGGAATCGTGAATTCCATTGTGCCGTCTTGGGTTCCGCAAATCGGATCGTGCTCGTTGCCAAGCTCGTGAAAGGTGCGGTCGTTGATCCACACGTTCTGGGCAAACTCGAACTGACGAACCAGATCCGCACAGATGATGAATGCCGCAATGCCACGATCCACGCCGTCATCCTGCGCACCGTCGGGCAGCGCCGGACCGTAGGTGGCACCGCGCCGAATCATCCTGCGCCTGTTCATGTAGTGCGCGGTGTCCCGCGGATTGAGGCGTCTCGCGTGTGATCCCAACGGGCACGCATACCCGTGCGGGTCCATCTCCTTGTAGTTGAAGTCGTTGTTGCGCATCGGGTCTGCGCCAAGCTCAGGATCATCCTTGTCCGGAGCGAGCACGAGCGGAGCACCGCTGCGCCAGCGGCCCATGAACTTGGCGGCCAACAACTCCTCGCCGGCTGGATTCTCGGAATTGTCCCTGACGTAGTCGCGGAACAGGGCAACATGTTCGGCAAGCCGACGGTATGCCATGTAGCTTCCATTGCGCGAGAGCACATTTGGTTGAGGAAGGTTGGCGACGGGGCCGTTCTCGTCGGGATAGCCAAGGATGAACTCGCCGGCCTTCAGTGGTGCCCCCGACCCCGGCGTCGGTTCTTCACCCGACCCTTCAATCACCGGCTGGGACAAACGATCCCTGAACCCGAAATGGTCATGGGCGTAGTTGAATGGCGGCGTCGCGTTCAGATCCAGAAACGACAAGCTACGCACCCCGTCGCAACGGGCCACCAGCTCGTCGTGTACCCCGGTGGCCCTGGCGTGTTCGGCGTCATCGCGAGCGAACAGGATCGCGATCGCGTGCAGGTCGTCTCCTCCGAGCCCGCCGACCCAGTTATCGGGATGGCTCATCCCGGTGTCTCCAAGGATGTCGGCGCGGGCCGCCATGCCCTGGCGAAAAGCCTCCGGAAAGGAGGCCAGCGATTCCTCGGGAACCCCGAGCGCCCGCAGGCCTTTCCAGGTGAACGCCAGGGTGACCCACCGTTTGGTGTTATCCATCGTTGCGGGCGCCGATGCCGCGGACTCGACGACGGGAATGAGCTCGGACAGCCACGCCCGGCCCCCGGCGGCGTTGTCGAACGAGAGGAATTCGTAGCGCCCGGTCATGGCCGGAGTACGGGTCAGCAGGATGTGTTGAATGTCTTCGAGCTCAAGCATGTGCGCACGCTTCGGTTGTGAGTCACTGCATCTGATCCAACATCGTCTGGAACGCCGCCTTCAACCGCAGCGCCTTCTTGATCTCATCTGCGGTGACGAACGGGTATTCTCCGTACTCCAGAAAGCTCGGGTACTGATGGTCGCGCACGAACTTGATGAACGCCTCGGGGTTTTCTTTCCAGTCCTCCGGGAACCCCTCGAGGTTCGTGAACACCGTCGTGATGCCGGTCTGGCTGAACAGCTGCACCGCATCCTCGGTGTACTTGTCGAAGTCGGTGTCGAAGATGCCCTGATACTGGAAGTGCAGCCCCGACCCCACGTCGAAGAGCACCCACCGCAGGTAATGCAGCCGCAGCGGTGCCAGCACGTCCGGACTGCCCTTGATCGCTTCCTCGATCTGCTTCCCGTAGGCGCGGACAGCTTCCTCGCGCCCCTCCTTGACCTTGGCGATGATCGAAAAGCCGTAGCACGCGGGCGTGCGGGGATAGACCGGGCCGTAACGTCCACGCTCGATTTCGAAATAGCCCTCCGGCGGGATGGCCATCGCCGCGGGTTTGCTCCAGTCATACTCAGACGCCGGCATCGCCCCACCTCATTCAGTTTGTTCGATGAGCACGACACTACGCCCAACTTTGACCGGCGGACCCTTTCCTGGTAAGACCGGCGGATCTCTTGAACCCCGGGTGCGTAGCAGGGACATTTGCCGAAATTCAGGTGACCGCAACGGGCACGTCGAGCCAAGGTCGGCTCATCACGCGCTGAGCGGCAGTCCGAGAATGTCCGCGGCCTCATCAGGCGTGGCGACTGCACGGCCGAACTGTTCGCATAGGCCGACTGCCTCAGCCACCAACTCGACGTTGGTGGGGGTGCGGTCGCCGCGAAAGAACTCGAGTCCCAGGTGCAGATGGCCGCCGCGTTCGAGCGCGAGCTTGGCCACCTGGTTGGCGCAGAGGTCACCGCCGACGACGGAAACCGCCCACGGTATGTCACATCCGTCCAGCAATTCCAGGTACGCGTCAAGCGCGCATTCGGTCGGGGGCAGCCCGAATGGCGCTCCCAAGTAGCCGCTTTCGGTGGAGAAGTAGAGCTTGATCATCGCTCCCGGGGGCAACCGGCCCGCCCGCCACCACGCGAGCGTGGTCCGCAGGAAGCCGGGTTCATAGATGGCCAGACTGGGGCCCAGTCTCGCTTCGTGGCAAATCTCGAAGGCCCGGCTGATCGTGTGAAACGAGTTGCTGTAGACCAGATTTCCCGTCGGTATGCCGTCGCCATCGGTGCCGCCGAGATTGACCGATCCGGGGTCGGCAAGCCCGACGCGCATCCCGGCTGCGGCAAGGGGGATGAGGTGTTCGTACGAAATGGAGAAGCCCTGACCGAAGTGGATCGTCGGGTAGAGCAGGGCGTCGGGCCGAGCCGCGAGGATGGGTCGCCACGCCTCGAGGTAGCGCTCGGCGGCCTGCTCCACGCTGAGGCCGTAGCGGTCGATGTGGTTGTGGACTATCGCCGCACCCGCCTCGATGCAGGCGAGGGCATCCGCGGTGATCTCCGAAGGTTCAACCGGCACATGGGGATTGGTCGCCTTCGAGGTGACGCCGTTGATGGCGCATTCGATGATGACGGGACCCATGCGAACTCAGAGCCAACCGGTGCGGGCTGCGGCAACCGGCTCGGCTGGTGACGGGGCCAATTCCCCGTTCCGCACGCCATCGAGCATCCGTTTGACTGCGGCGACGATCTCCGGCGCCGCCGCCGCGAGGCCGGTGAGATCGGCCTCGGTGACGTCGGAGGTGTCGACGCCGGCCCGCGCCAGCACGGCGGCCGGGTCGGCCAGCTGATCGGCCAGCCAGGACACCGGGTCGGCTGACAATTCGGGGACGAAGTGCCGGCGCCCGGGTTCCCAACCGTCGAACCGGGGGTGGTGATGGGCGCGGTCCAGCGTCCCCGGCGGACTCTCGGTGGACCCGAAAAGATCCACCCGCCAGACCGGCCTGGTGAAGGTGATCGGGATGCCGGCGTAGATCGACCCCTGTGGCTCAGCCCGGTCCACCAGGCGGAGTTCCAGTCGGACTCCCCGTTCCGGGGTTTCCTGGCCGGTCATCGGCGGAGGGGTCGACGAAGTACATGTCGCCGACGACGACACCCAGGGTTTCGAATCCAAACGCTGCCAGCACGCTATAGAGCGTAGTCCCGGTCGCAGCGCAGAGCGCCCGGCGCACTCGCCGGAACGGCGGGGTTGGTCGGCGCCACCGGCGCAACGCGGACGTAAGCAGAGCCAAGCGGCGGGCGCCGGTCCGGCTCGCCCTTGTTGGGCCACAGCGACGTGGCGCGCTCGGCCAGCGCGGTGATGGTGAGCGACGGGTTCACCCCCAGATTCGCGGTGATCGTGGAGCCGTCGATCACGTGCAGTCCCGGGTGTCCGTGCATGCGGTGGTAGGGGTCCACGACGCCGTCGGCAGCGGTTTCGCCGATCACGCAGCCGCCGATGAAGTGTCCGGTCATCGGGATGTCCGCCAGGTCTGCCCACGCGCCGCCGGCGATGCCGTCCAGGTGCTCAGCGGCCCGGCGGGCGACCTCGTGGCCGACCGGGATCCAGGTCGGGTTCGGCTCGCCCACGCCTTGCCGCGTCACCATGCGGCGCCCGAACAGCCGGCGCCGGGTATAGGTGGTGAGCGAGTTGTCGTGGGTCTGCATCACCAACAGCGGGATGGTCTGCTGCGACCAGCGCTTCGGGTTGAGTAGGCGGCGCAGATCCCGGCGTTGCCGCACAAGCTCTTTCAGTCCGGTCCGCCACCGGCGTCGCCTTTTTCCAAAGCCATTTTCAAGGCCGTCCAGCCCGTCGACCAGGACGGTGCCCATCAGGCCCATCAGGTTGGAGTCGTGGCCGTAGCGGCAGGGCTCGACATGGGTGTGCTCGTCGGGGTGAATGGAGGACGTGATGGCCACGCCCTCGGAATAGTCCACGTCGTCGCGGCGCGCCCGCACCGCCAGGATCGCCTCGGAATTGGTCCGCGACAGCTCACCCAGCTTGCGCGAGACGTGCGGCAGGCTGCCGCCGTCGCGCAGCCGGTGCAGCAGCCGCTGGGTGCCCAGGGCGGCAGCCGAGAAGACCACCTGCTCGGCGGTGAACGTCCGGCGGCGCCGACGGACCTTGGCCCCGGTACGACGGGTGATCACGTCGTACCCGCCACCGGGACGCGGCCGGACGTCGACGACGGTGGTCAGCGGATGGATTGTCGCGCCGAGTTTCTCGGCCAGGTACAGGTAGTTCTTGACCAACGTGTTCTTGGCGTTGTGCCGGCATCCCGTCATGCATTCGCCGCAGTGCCGGCAGGCGTTGCGGTCCGGGCCGGCGCCGCCGAAGTACGGGTCGCCGACGGCGGCGCCCGGCTCGGCCAGGCGGCCGTCGGAGCCGGTGAAACACACCCCGACGCGGGTGGCGTGAAAGGTGTCCGCAACGCCCAGGTCGGTGGCTATCTGCAGCATCACCTTGTCCGAAGGCGTTGTCCGCGGATAGGTCTCGACGCCGAGCATGCGCTGCGCCTGGTCGTACCAGGGGGCGAGCTCGTCCTTCCAGTCGGTGATGCCGCTCCAGCGCGGGTCGGCGTAGAAGGGGTCGTCGGGCTGGTAGAGCGTGTTGGCGTAGACCAGCGAGCCACCGCCCACCCCGGCGCCACTGAGCACGACGGCATCGGACAACACGTCGATCCGCTGGATGCCGTAGCAGCCGACCGACGGCTTGAAAAGGTAATCCCGAACGTGCCAGCTGTTGGTGGCGAAGTCCTCGTCGCGGAACCGTCGGCCCGCCTCGAGAACGCCTACGCGGTAACCCTTTTCGCTCAGGCGCAGTGCGGTGACGCTGCCGCCGAAGCCGGATCCGATGACCAGCACGTCGTAGTCGAAACGGCTCATGCGCGGACCTCGCTGGCTACCGAAACCGGAAGGACCTCTTGGTAGTCCGCGAGCACCGCGGTCTGGGTCCGGCGCTGATACTCGTGCACCAGCCCCGGCCAGTTGGTGGTGACCCGGCCCGACGCGGTGCGATACCACGAGTCGCAGGTGGTCCAGACCCCGCGCTCCAGGCGCGACTGCACGTCCGCGTCGTAGGCCTGCTCGACGGCGCGCCGAACTTCGAACGCGCGGGCCACACCGCCGCGGGCCAGCTCCTGCACGATCTGGCTGATGTACCGGGCCTGCTGTTCCATCATCAGGATGATCGAGCTGCTGCCGAGATTGGTGTTCGGCCCGTAGATCAGGAACATGTTCGGGAAACCGGGCACGGCCATGCCGAGGTGGGCGCGGGCACCCTCGGCCCACTCGGCATGCAGGTCGCGTCCGTCGCGGCCGGTGATCGTCATCGGGGCGAGGAATTCGGTGGCCTTGAATCCGGTGCCATAGATGATCACGTCGACTTCATGCAGCCGGCCGTCCGCGGTACGGACCCCCGTCGCCGTCACCTCGGTGATCGCGTCGGTCTCGACGTCGACGTTGTCGCAGGCCAGCGCCGGATACCAATCGCTGCTGAACAGCACACGCTTGCAGCCGATCGCGTAGTCGGGAGTGAGCTTGGCCCGCAGCACCGGATCTTTGATGTGGCGCTTGAGGTTTGACGATGCGAGAGTCTGCAGCACCCGCGCCAGCGGGGCCGCTTTGGTCAGCGCGAAGCCCAGCAGTTCGGTCGTCTCCCAGATCGTGCCGCGCATCGCGGCGGCGAATCCGGGGACCTTGGCGAAGGCGGCGTGGTGCCTGTCGGTGTAGGCGCGATCCAGCTTCGGCACCACATAGGGCGCGGAGCGCTGAAAGACGGTGACATGCGCCGCGTTCTGGCGAATGCGCGGGACGAACTGGATCGCCGACGCGCCGGTGCCCAGAACGGCCACCCGCTTGCCGGTCAGGTCGACGTCGTGGCGCCACTGCGCGGAGTGGAACGAGGGGCCGGCGAACGTGTCGAGTCCCGGGATGTTCGGCAGCGCCGGCCGCGACAGCTGGCCCACCGCGGGTACCAGCACATCGGCCTCGAATGTGTCGCCGTCCGCGGTCTCCACTCGCCAGGTGGCGGTGCCGTCGTCGTAGCAGGCCGAGGTGACCTCGACGCCGGTCCGCACCATGCCGCGCAGGCCGAACCGGTCGGCGGTGTCATGGATGTAGCCCAGGATGTCGGGCTGCTCGGCGTACCGCCGCCCCCAGTCGGTCTTGCGGGCGAAGGAGTACGAGTACAGGTTCGACGGAACGTCGCATGCGGCGCCGGGGTAGGTGTTCTCCCGCCAGACGCCGCCGATGTCATCGGCTTTCTCCAGCACGGTGACATCGGCCAGACCGTCCTTGGACAGCTCATAGGCGGCGGCGAGACCACCGAAGCCGGCCCCGATCACCAACACGCGAGGAGTTGAAGTCATGGCTCCAACGTTAGGAGCGAACAACGTGTCACCGGGAGCCGATTGCGGTCGGCAAATCCATAATTCCGGCCAAACGTGGGGCTACCGAACGCTGATAGCGAGCCGGAGTGGTGCCCGTCCACCGCTTGAACGCGGCGATGAAACTCGTCGCCTCGGCGTAGCCGAGCCGCAACGCGACGTCCTCCACCGAGAGCGCACCCGTTGCCAGCAGCTCTTCGGCCAGCACCCGGTGGACCTCCTCGACCAGTTCCCGGAAGGTCGTGTTCTCCTCGGCCAGCCGGCGCCGCAGGGTCCGCTCGCTCATCGCCAGATGCCGGGCGACGGCCGCGATCGTGTGCGGTTCGCCGTCGATCGACGCCAGTCGGTCGCGGACCCGTCGGGCTACGCCGGTGCGCTGTCGCCGGCGCTCCAACAGTGCGTGGCACTGCTGCTCGCACATGACCATGCTCATCTCGCTGGCCTGGGGTAACCGGTTGTCCAGCAACGCCGCCGGCCAGCGTGCCACCGTGGCCGGCGAGTCATAACCCGGCGTCACGCCGAAGGCCTCGCAGGCCGCGGCGTCTCCCGACGAGGGTGCTGGGCCGGCAAAGTCGATCGAGGTGAACGGGATGGGACTGCCCAACAACTCCGCCATTACCCGGGCGATCGCCGCCAGGTCACGCCGCATGAGGAACTCTGCAACAGGACCGGTCAGGTCGGGCAGGTCGAGCCGCAACGCCGCCAGCGGCCCCTCCACCGTGACCGTCGGCAGGCAGAAGCCGTAGCTGAGGTCGTAGTACCGGGCCGCGAACCGGACGGCGTCGCCCAGCGTCGAGCTGGTCAGGCAAGCGAAACCGAAGATGCCGAACGATCCGACGTAATAGCTGCGGCCGACCCGCACGCCCAGGTTGGCCGCTCCGGCCTCGTTGCCCAGCAGATTCACCAGATTCGTTGCGACCGCCAGCTCCTGGCGTCCCAGGATCATCCGGTCGTGGTCGCGCAGGTCGGCCTCCGACAATCCGGAACCCTTGAGCACGTCCGCTGCGGAAAGCCCGTTCTGGCAACCGAACTCGGTCATCAACGCGACGCTGGCCGTGGTCCGCGGAAAATCCCAGTGCGACACCTGCGATCCGACGAACACCTGCACTGTCCCAGTATGGGCGTGTTGGTGGCCGCCTGACTGGCTAGGCCGCCAAGTCGTCGTCAGTAGCGGTGACCGCTGCAGCGGCGCGCTTGTTGCGGCGCCAGCCCCGCACGGTGGCGATCGCCGTCTTCAGACCCCGCCGACGTCCGGTGCTCGGGTCGGTGCCCGCAAAATCCGGTCCCAGATCGGCGAACATCCGCTCGCTGCGGGTCTCCGGCGCGTTGTCCGCGTCGTCGCGCAGGTACTTGTCCGGCAGCGACAACTTCGCCAGGGTCCGCCACGTCCTGCCGTACTGCATCAGGAATGAGCCTGTGGTGTAAGGCAAGTCGTACTTGTCGCAGATCTGGCGCACCCGCACCGAGATCTCGTGCAGGCGGTTGCTCGGCAGGTCGGGATACAGGTGGTGCTCGATCTGGTGGCACAGGTTGCCGCTCATGAACCGCAGCGCCGGGCCGCCCTCGAAGTTGGCACTGCCCAGCATCTGGCGCAGGTACCACTGCCCCTTAGTCTCACCGATCATGTCCGTCTTGGTGAATTTCTCTGCGCCATCCGGGAAGTGGCCGCAGAAGATGACGGCGTTGGCCCAGACGTTACGAATCACGTTGGCCAACGCGTTGGCCTTCAGCGTCGACATGAACGTCGCCCCGGGCGACAGCGAGGTCAGCGCCGGGAACGCGACATAGTCCTTGACCACCTGGCGGCCGGCCTTCAGCAGGAAATCGTCGATCCTTTCGCGGGCCTCGGCGTGATCCATCCGCTTCTTGACGATCTTGCCGATCTCGACGTGCTGCAAGCCGACGCCCCATTCGAACAGGAGCAAAAGCAGCGTGTTCCACACGAGATTGAAGATGTTGAAACGCTTCCAAGGCTGGTCCCTGGTGACGCGCAGCAGGCCGTAGCCGACGTCGTCGTCGACCCCCAGGATGTTGGTGTATTTGTGGTGCACGAAGTTGTGGGTGTACCGCCAGTGTTTGGATGGCCCGCTCATGTCCCACTCCCACGTGGTGGAGTGAATCTCGGGGTCGTTCATCCAGTCCCACTGGCCGTGCATGACGTTGTGGCCGATCTCCATGTTCTCGATGATCTTGGCCACGCCCAGGGTCGCGGTGCCGGCCCACCAGGCCGAGCGTCGTGAGCTGGCGGCCAGAATCACCCGGCCGGCCACCTCCAGAGCGCGCTGTCCGGCGATGGTGCGGTGGATGTACCGGGCGTCCCGCTCACCGCGCGAGTCTTCGATGTCCCGGCGTATTGCGTCCAGTTCGATGGCCAGATTCTCGATGTCGGCATCCGTGAGGTGCGCGAATACGTCGACGTCCGTGATCGCCATGGTCTCCTCGGGGATCGTCTGCGTCTTTAGTGACCTACGCTATCGTAACCTACGAATCCGTAGGTTACCTGTGGGTAACTCTAGATGTCGACCACACAGTCGCCCGATGCGGCCGACACACACGTCTGTACCCGCGTCCCGGAATCGTGCTGCTCGCCGGTGCGTAGGTCACGAACATGACCATCCACCAGGTCGACGACGCATGACTGACATATACCCATCCGGCAGCCGAACGGCATCTGCACACCAGCTCCTTCGCCGGCATCCATCACCGACGTCGCCGCATCGGCGGCGACACGCTTGCCGCTGCGGGCGAACGTGACCGTTCCCCCCGCCCCCACCGGCGCGGCTTTGGCCACCGCAAAGCGCTCGAGGTGCAACCGATCGCGCAACCCCGCGGCGGTCCAGACCTTGGTGGCCTGGTCGAGCATGCTCCCCGGCCCGCACGCCCAGGTCTGGCGCTCGCGCCAGTCCGCCACCTCCTGGCCGAGCCGGGACAGATCGAGGCGGCCATGAACACGGGTCTCGCGTACCGACAGGCGATAACCGGGGTGCGAGTCGGCCAGTGCGGCCAACTCCGCGGCGAACATCACGCCGGATTCGGTAGGCGCCGAATGCAGGTGGGTGATATCGGCAATCTGGTTGCGGCGCACCAACGTTCGCAGCATGGACATCACCGGCGTGATCCCGGACCCCGCGGTGAGGAACAGGATCGCCGGCGGTGCCGGGTCCGGCAACACGAAATTACCCTGGGGTGCGGCCAGTCGCACGATGGTCCCCGGTGCAACACCGGCCACCAGGTGGGTGGACAGGAAGCCTTCGGGCATCGCCTTGACGGTGATGGTGATGGTCCGCTCCGAACTCAGCGCCTCCGGGCTCGACGTCAGCGAATACGACCGCCAGCGCCAGCGTCCGTCGACCAACAGGCCGATGCCGATGTACTGGCCGGGCTGGTAGTCGAAGCTGAACCCCCAGCCGGGTTTGATGACCAGCGTCGCGGAGTCCTCGGTCTCGCGACGGACTTCCACGATGCGGCCCCGCAATTCGCGGGCCGACCACAGCGGGTTGGCCAGACGCAGATAGTCGTCGGGCAGCAGTGGCGTGGTGATTCGCGCGGCGAGCTTTCGCAACGCGTTCCAGCCGGGATGCCGTTCGGCACCGGCGATGGTCGGTTGCCTGGTGTCGACGAGCCTGGCGCTCAACGTCGCCACTTTCTTGCTCATAGGAAGCTCCTGCTCACGATTGGGCCTTTAGCTTCCGCCGGGGCTGGGGCGGATCAACGCCTCCTTCAATGAACCTACGGTACCGTAGGTTACTCCAATGTCGAGAGCGCGTCGCGGCTCGGTTCGCCGTGGCTAAGTGCAGCAGTTCGGGTCAAGGACAACGCAGAGGGCAGCGAGGGCTTCGCGGCGCGGCCGATGGTAGACGTTCATGCCGCGTCGCTCGGATTCGACGAGACCGGCTCGGCGCAACTGCCCTAAGTGGTGACTGACCGTGGATTCGGTCAGCCCGACGACTGCGGCCAGTTCGCCGCTGTTCACCTCGCCCGCCGGGGTACTGAACAGCAACGACATCAGCTTGACCCGGGCCGGGTCGGCGAGGGCCTTGAGCCGCAACGCCACCTGCAGAGCGCAGTCGTCGTCCATCGGGCCGGCGGCCACGGGTGCGCAGCACACCGGGGTGGACATGTCGACCAATGGCAGCGTTTTGGGCATGCAGCAAATTCTTCCCAATACATTGACATAAGTCAAAGAGGTTGGCATCCTGATGTCAGCACCATTTCGATATATGTCAAATCAGCATGGAGGTTGCCATCATGTCCCGCGTCCAACTCGCTCTCAACGTCAACGACCTCGACGAGGCGATCACGTTCTACTCGAAGTTGTTCGGCACCCCGCCGGCCAAGGTCAAGCCCGGCTACGCCAACTTCGCCATCACCGAACCCGCACTGAAGCTCGTACTGCTGGAGAACCCTGGACAGGGCGGCACCATCAATCATCTGGGCGTGGAGGTGGCGTCCAGCGAGGTGGTTCATGAAGAGATCGCGCGGCTCACGCAGGAAGGTCTTTTCACTGACGAAGAGATCGGGACGACCTGTTGCTTCGCCAAGCAGGACAAGGTGTGGGTGACCGGTCCCGCCGGCGAAAAGTGGGAGGTCTACACGGTGCTGGCCGACTCGGAGACCTTCGGGAACAGCCCGCAGCAATCGGACGCCGATGCCGGAGGCCCGGTGTGCTGCGGCGGCGAGGCTGCACAGGACGCCGAAGAAGAGAAGGTAAGCGCCCCCGCATCCTGCTGCTAGCAGCGTGAGCTGACCCGCCGGATGCGACTGCTTAGGCGTGCCGCTCTCCGGGGTTCAGGGTGAGCTGGCGTTGGTGGAAGTCGAAATGCAATCCGGGGTAGCGGTAGATGTCCTCCAATGTCATGTAGTCGCTGAAAAACGGGTCCCAGCGTGTCGGGTAATGCATGCCGCGACGAAGGGCGCTGTCGTTTTCCCGGGCAAGTTTGCGTTGCAGTGACGCGATCACTCGATCCAGCTTGGCGCCCATCCGGCGGCGGTTGTAGACCAAAGCGGCTGCGCAGGAGCCGTAGTAGTTGATGACATGAAAGGGTCTGGTTGCAGCATCCAGGATGCCGGCGAAGACGCGGCTGACTGGATCGGGCAGCCGGCCCAACAACCGCACGAGGACGAGAAGTCGCTGGGTGACCATGTAGCCGAAGACCATGTGGAACAACAACTGTTCATTGGTCCAGCGCGTGCCTACCGTCGGCTCGGTCCACACGCCTTCGCGCTCCGCCTCGGCGAGCAGTCGGTGAAATGCGATGCGGGCTCTATCGAGATCGGTCGCCAGCGCGTCGCGGTTGATTGCATCCCCGTTGGTAGCCATCGCGGTGGCCTCCTCCGCTCCATGCCGCGTTTACCAGGGCAGTTTCAGTCCACGCCTCCATGATGCGCCGATCCGTCACCGTGATCAGCTTTACGCCGGGCTATCGTCGCTTCGATGAGCGCACGCTTTGCGGAGTTGGGCTGGCAGCAGACGCCGATGGGTGTGATCAGCTTGCGACGCCGATTCGATCTGACCGTGCGTGCCGATGTGTATGAGGTCAAGCTCGACGACGAGTACGTGATGTCGAGCCTATTCACCGTTGCCGAAAGGGAACTGGCCCGGCTGGGATTGGCGCGGACGCCGGGAGCGGGTCTGGACGTAGTTATCGGTGGCCTCGGCCTTGGCTATACCGCACGAGAAGCATTGCAATGCAATCGGATTCGGACACTTACCGTTATCGAATATTCCGATGCCGTCATCGACTGGCACAAGCGCGACCTGCTCCCGGATACTGCCGGCCTGGCCGCCGACAGCCGGGTGGCGCTGGTGTGCGCGGATTTCTTCGCGGCCGCGACGGACTCGGTGGGTTTCGATCCGCAGCGGCCCGGCCGAACCTATGACGCGATCCTGCTTGACATCGACCACTCCCCCCGCCACGTCTTGCACCATCCACACGCGGCCTTCTACACCTACGACGGCCTGACAGCCGCCTCCGCTTTTCTCGCCCCCGGTGGAACATTCGCCATGTGGTCAGACGATGCGCCGGACGACGAGTTCACGCTCCGTCCTCGAGGCCGTCTTCACCGACGTCGAGGCCCAGCAGATCTGGTTCGACAACCCCCTCACCCGAGGCCGGTCGGCCGCCACCATCTACCTCGCGACCCGGTCGTGACGATCAAACCCGGCTCGTACGTGGCTCAGTGAGCGCTTCCAGGGCGGGAATGCCAACGGGTTCGGTCGCCAACAACGGCACCACGGCAATCCGATCCGCGTATTGATTTCTCACCTTTTCGATCTCCGGCAACTCCGCGACCGCGCGCTGGCGGAGCAGCGGCGCCGTCGGGTTTGCGGCTGCGAGCGAGTTGTTGACCACCCAGGCCCACGGGTGGATATCGGCGCGTTCGAGTTCGCTCTCGAGACCAGCGGCCTCGAGGATCGGGGTGGTTTCGGCGAGGGTGACGATGATGACTTTCGTTTGCTGCGGGTTCTGCAACCGCATCAGCGGAGTCGTGAACTGCCGGTTGCCCAGTTGCCGGGCCACCTCGCGATGGTAGGAGCCGGTCGCATCGAGGAGCAGTAACGTGTGCCCCGTCGGTGCGGTGTCCACGACGACGAACTTGCGCAGCGATTCACCGATGACGCGCGAGAACGCTTGGAACACAGCTACTTCCTCGGTGCACGGCGAGCGAAGGTCCTCGGCGAGCAGCGTTCGGCCCTGCTCATCGAGCTTGGCTCCCTTGGTGGTCAGCACATGGTCGCGGTAGATGCGGGTCGCCTCGACCGGGTCGATGCTCGACACCTGCAGGTTCTCGAGCGTTCCATGGAGCGTGTCGGTGAGGTGCCCGGCGGGGTCGGTCGTGGTCAGGTGCACTTGGTGCCCGCGGTCGGCGAGGGCGACAGCGATCGCGGCCGCGATTGTCGTTTTGCCGACCCCGCCCTTGCCCATGCACATGATCAATCCGTGGTCGCCGGCGGCGAGTTCGTCGATCAGGTTCGCCAGCGGGGCGTCCATCACATCGAGCACCAATTCTTGTTGCTCATCCGTTCCGCCCGCATCCGCGGTGAACAGCGACCCCAGGGCGTCCAGGCCGACGATGTTGGTGGCCTTGAGATCGACCTGGTCCAGCGGCAGCGCCCGTAGTTCGTCGGGCAGCGACGAGATCGCCTGCTGTTCGCGCAGGTAGATCGCCGCTGCGAGCGGGTCGCTGGGCTCGGCAGATGCGGGCAGGACACCGTTGATCACGACGTACTGGTGGGTCAAGCCGATCGCGGCGAGTTCACGGTGCGTGCGGGTGATCTCGGCGAGGGTCGACCGCTGGGCGCGGGCCACCAGCACCAGGCGGGTGCGCTGGGGGTCCGCCAACGCCGCCACCGCTCCGGCGTAGACGGCGCGTTGTTTCTCAAGACCCGACAGCGGCCCCAGACACGAAGCGTCCCCCTTGCCCTCGTTGAGGAAGTCGGTCCACGAGCCCGGCAGTTGCAGCAACCGGATGGTGTGCCCGGTCGGGGCGGTGTCGAACAGCACGTGGTCGAACCCGCCGACCTCGCCGTCGGAATCGGTGAGCAGTTCGGTGAATTCGTTGAAGGAGGCGATCTCGGTGGTGCACGAGCCGGAGAGTTGTTCGGTGATCGATGCCACCTCCGCGTCCGGCAATAGCCCACGTACCGGCCCGACGATGCGTTCGCGGTAGGCGTCGGCGGCCTGTTCGGGATCGATTTCCAGGGCTGAAAGGCCTTGCACGGCGGGGATCGCGGTGATGGTGTTGCCGATCGTGAGCCCGAAGACCTGCCCCACGTTGGATGCCGGGTCGGTGCTGACCAGCAGCACCCGCTTGCCGTGGCGGGCCAGCGTGATTGCGGTGGCACACGCGATGGAGGTCTTGCCTACCCCGCCCTTGCCGGTGAAGAACAGAAATCGTGGCGGGGCGTCCAGAAACTTCATCGGTGTGGCCGTTCTTTCAGCAGCAACTGGTGGCGCCTGAGCTGTCGCCGCTGCAGCAACCGCCTCCGGCAGTGTTCGTCTCGGTGATACCGAGGCTGCTCGGTCCGGCCGGTCCGGGAGCCTCGATCCCGGCCCACGCGGCGAGTTGGGCGCGGTCGGGGTAACGCCCGGTCATCGCGGTGACTCCGTCCACCAGAACCAGCGGCAACCCGTCGGATCCGACCACATGCAAGAACGCTCGCACGGCGTCGATTTCGGCGAACACGCGCGGTTCACTTGCCAGGTTGTAGCGGGAAACGTCACCGCCGAGGCTACGCACGAAATCCAGGTCCGCGGAGAACCTCACCAGCTGTTGGTCGACGTCCTCACCGCAGACGCCGGTGGCACAACACAATGCGGGCTCGAACACCTGAACCTTGCTGCGCAGCTGTTCGGTGAGCAGTCGCACCCGGGCCGCGATGTCGTCGCGGATCAGCCGCATGCGCTCGATCCCGTCGATGCCGCGCGCGGACGGCTCGTCGGTGTTCCAGGTCTCGAACCTGGTGCCCGGGACCGGCTCGACGTGGGCCTCGTTTCCCAGCGTGACCACGATGTCGACATCCTCGACGAGCCGCGGGTCGACCGGCTTCGGGTGCTCGCCGGTGATGTCGACACCAACCTCGAGCAGCGATTCCGCCGACAGGGCGTTGACGCTGGTGCCGGGGTTCGTGCCGGCGGAGTACACGTCGACGGTGGCGCCGGCGATCTTGCGCATCAGACCGGCCGCCATCTGCGACTTCCCGCCATTCTTCACGCACACGAACAACACCGAGGGCTTCTTCACGGGAGGTCTCCCCTGGTCGCCGGCCGCCGGGACGAGTTCGTCGATCAGTTTTTCGACCCGGGCTTTGATCTCATCGCGGATCGGGCGGACCGCCTCGATGCCCTTGCCGGCAGGGTCGGGCAACGCCCAGTCCCGGTATCTGACACCCGGGAACACCGGGCACGCGTCGCCGCAGCCCATGGTGATGACCACGTCGGACGACTCGACCGCCTCAACGGTGAGGATCTTCGGGGATCGATCCGAGATGTCGATACCGACCTCGGCCATCGCCGCGACGGCGGCGGGATTGACGGTCTCGGCCGGGGCGCTGCCCGCCGAGCGGACCTCGATCGTGTCACCGGCCAGATGCGCCAGGAATGCGGCGGCCATCTGGGAGCGGCCGGCGTTGTGAATGCAGACGAATAACACGCTGGGGCGAGAAGGCATGGAGTCAGCCATTTCTGGATTTGAAGGCCATCGGTGTGAACCTCCGCCGCAGGGCGAGGGAGACGTAGACGAGAGCGACCAGCACGGGCACCTCGATCAGCGGCCCGACCACCCCGGCCAGGGCTTGTCCCGAGGTAGCACCGTAGGTGGCGATCGCCACCGCGATCGCCAGCTCAAAGTTGTTGCCGGCGGCGGTGAATGCCAGCGTGGTGGTGCGTTCATACCCCAAGCCGAGGGCAGCGCCGAGGAGATAGCCGCCGCCCCACATGATCGCGAAGTAAGCGAGCAACGGAAGCGCAATGCGCGCGACATCCCACGGCCGGGAAATGATCTGATCACCTTGCAGCGCGAACAGGATCACGATGGTGAACAGCAGCCCGTACAGAGCCCACGGCCCGATCTTGGGCAGGAACCGCGACTCGTACCACTGCCGGCCCTTGGCCCGTTCGCCCAAGCGGCGGGTCAAAAAGCCCGCCAGCAGCGGGATGCCCAGAAAGATCAGCACCGATTTGGCGATCTGCCATACCGAGGTGCTGATGGTGGTCTGTTCCAGGCCCAGCCAGCCCGGCAGCACCGAGAGGTAGAACCAGCCCAGCACGGCGAACATGACCACCTGGAACAGCGAATTCAACGCGACCAGGACCGCGGCGGCTTCCCGGTCGCCGCAGGCGAGGTCGTTCCAGATGATGACCATCGCGATGCACCGCGCGAGGCCGACAATGATCAGTCCGGTGCGGTATGCGGGAAGGTCGGGCAGCAGCAGCCAGGCCAGGGCGAACATCAGTGCCGGGCCCACGACCCAGTTCAACACCAGCGAAGCCGCCATGAGTTTGCGGTCGCCGGTCACGGTGTCAAGGCGGTCATAACGCACCTTGGCCAGGACCGGGTACATCATCACCAACAGGCCGATGGCAATCGGCAGCGAGATTCCGTCGACCTCGACGGCGCTGAGGTCGTCACCCAGGCCGGGGATCAGCCGGCCGAGCAGCAACCCGGCGACCATGGCGAGGCCGATCCACACCGGAAGCAGCCGGTCCAGTGCCGAGAGCTTCTTGACCACGGCGGGGTGCTCGATGCTGGCGGGTGCGTTCATCGGATGACCTCCTCGGTGCAGGCATCGGACGCGGGTGGCGGGCCCGCTCTCGATCTGCAGAATGGCTGAAAGTTGTTGCAGGGCTGCGGGAATCACCCAGTAATAGACCCAGGTGCCGCGGCGCTGGCTGCCCAGCAGTCCTGCCGAGCGCAGCACTTTGAGGTGATGGGAGATGGTGGGCTGGGACAGGTCGATGGTTGCGGAGATGTCGCAGACGCAGGCTTCACCGCCCGGATGGCTGGCGATCAGACTCACCAGACGCAGTCGCACCGGGTCGCCCAGTGCCTTGAACATCGGGACCAGCGTTGCGACCGCAGCCTCGCTCAAGGATTCTCGGGCCAGTGGTGAGCACGGCGGGGCACCCATGAGGGCAGCCTGTTTCGACATTTGTCTATATTGACAGATCTCGAATCAAGATGCCAGCCGGGTCAGAGCAGCTCCAGCAGGAAGGGCAGTTCCTGGGTCGCGTACCAGGCCAGATCGTGATCCTGGGCATCGCCGACGATCAGGTCGGCATCCTCGTCGCCCAGATCCGCGGCGTCGATCGCCTCGACAGCCGCCAGCACGGCCTGCTCGGCGCCCGCGTTGTCGACGTACGCAGCGACCACCCGATCCATGGGCACCGAGCCGGCCAACCTCACCACCGCGTCGTCGAGATCGGGGCGGAAGCCGACTACTTCGGGGTCGATCTCGGCGGCCAGCACCGCCCGTCGCGGCGGCAGCCCGTCGCCAGGCTCCACCGCGATCAACCGCAACGACGCCAGCGCCGCTTCCCGCAGTGCCACCTCGGCAAGTTCGTCGTCATCGCCCTCGGCGTAGGACTCCCGCAGTTTCGGCGTCACCGCGAAAGCGGTTCCGTTGACCGGGTGCAGGGATCCTTCGGCGACGAGTTGCTGCAGCATGCCCAGGGTTGCGGGGATGTAGACCTGGGTCATGCCGGGCGGATCAACGTGGCAGCGTAGTCGTCAACATAGGTGGACAGCTCACGCGGTGGCCGTTTGTAGTCACCACTGACAATCGGCCGTTTCGGGATCTTGACCTTCGGCTTCTTCACGTCTTCGTAGTCGATCGTGGACAGCAGATGGTGCATCATGTTCAGCCGTGCGCGCTTCTTGACCTCCGATTCCACGACGTACCACGGGCTGACCGGGGTGTCGGTGTGCACCATCATCTCGTCCTTGGCGCGCGAATATTCCTCCCACCGATAAATCGCCTCCATGTCCATCGGGCTCAGTTTCCATTGCCGGACAGGGTCTTTGCGTCGCGCCTTGAACCGGCGCAGCTGTTCGGTGTCGGAAACCGAAAACCAATATTTGCGCAACAGGATGCCGTCGTCGATCAGCATCTGCTCGAAAATCGGTGTCTGCCGCAAAAACAGCACATACTCCTGCGGCGTGCAGAAACCCATGACTTTCTCGACACCGGCGCGGTTGTACCACGACCGATCGAAGAGCACGATCTCTCCCTTGGCGGGCAGATGGGCGATATAGCGCTGGTAGTACCACTGACCGCGTTGCCGATCGGTCGGCGCGGGCAACGCCGCGATGGTGGCGACCCGCGGGTTGAGGTATTCGGTGATCCGCTTGATGGCGCCACCCTTGCCGGCTCCGTCGCGTCCCTCGAAGATGACTACGACACGCGCTTGGGAATGCCGCACCCACTCCTGCAGCTTCACGAATTCGGTTTGCAGCCTGAACAATTCGGCGTTATAGATATCGTCGGAGATCTTGCGTACGGCCGGCGCGGTCGATTTCGGCTTCTTCGCTTTCGGCGGCGCGTCGCCGTTCGGGGTGCTCACATCAATGGATGTTATCGGTACCCGCCCCGAACTACCGGGAAACTTCCAGCAGCTCGTCCAGTGCCTGGTTCAGCAACCCCGGCAACAGGTCGACGTCACTCATGGCGTCGCGGTCGGCGTTGATGCCGAAATACAGCATCCCGTTGTAGGACGTGACGCCGATGGCCAGTGCCTGATTGTGCAGCAACGGCGGCACCGCATAGGTTTCCAGCAACTTGGTGCCGGCGATGTACATCTGCGATTGCGCTCCCGGCGCGTTGGTGATCAGCAGATTGAACGAACGCGCCGAGAAGCTGGTCGCCACCCGGATCCCCATCGCGTGCAAGGTCGGCGGGGCGAAACCCGACAACGTGACGATCGTCCTGGCGTCGACCCGGCTGGATGCCCCCGGGTTCGACTCAGTGGCATGGGCGATCTGCGACAGCCGCACCACCGCGTTGCCCTCCCCCACCGGCAGGTCGACGAGAAACGGTGTCACCTCGCTCATCGACTGGCCGGGGCCCGTGGAGTCCAGTTGTTCGGCGGCGTAGACCGACAGCGGCGCGAGCGCACGCACCGTCGCGGTCGACGAGACGGCCTCACCGCGCGACATCAGCCAATTGCCCAGCGCCCCGGTCACCACGGCGAGCACCACGTCGTTGATGTCGCAGTCATAGCGCGCCCGTACCGTCCGATAGTCGTCGAGCTTCCCGCGGGCCACGGTGAACCGCCGATTGCGCGACACGGTGGCGTTGAGCGGACTGCTGGGCGCGGTTCCGCGCGCCGCCGTACGCGCGATGTCGAATACCCGGCGACCGGCCTCAACGAGCTGGGTCGAGCTGGTCACCAATCCGGCGAGGGAGGAGCCGACGGCCCGCAGTTGGGTGCCCGGACCCACGATCCAGTCGCCGATCGCGCCGATCACCAACCGGGTGCTGCCGGGGTCGCGTTCGGGGACCCAGATGTCCTCGGGAAACGCCGGCGGGCGCCGCGTCCGATCGGCGATCACGTGATTGATCTCCAAGGCGCCCATACCGTTGATCAACGCCTGGTGCGACTTGGTGTACAGGGCGATGCGGTTCTTGGCCAGACCTTCGACGAGGTACATCTCCCACAGCGGCCGTGACTTGTCCAACGGCCGCGCAGCCAGCCGCGCGATCAGCTCGTGCAGTTGCTCGTCGCTGCCCGGGGACGGCAGCGCCGAGCGCCGGACGTGATAGGTGATGTCGAAGTCGCGGTCGTCGATCCACACCGGCCGGGCCATGCCGAACTTGACCTCGCGCACCTTCTGGCGATACCGCGGGATCTGCGGTAACCGCTGTTCGACGGTGGCCAACAGCGTCTCGTAACTCAATCCGGACCGCGGGCGACGCAGGATGGACAGGGAACCGACGTACATCGGTGTCGCGGTGTTCTCCAGCCGGTAGAAGGACGCGTCCGCAGTGGACAAACGAGTCACCATTGCGGCTCGGTCCTCCTCGTCAAGTCGTCCTCTTTCGTTTCAGGACCACGCTGTCGCCCACGGTAACCGCCGTCGCGGGTCCGCGGCGGTCGGGGTTGGGGCTCGCGGCTGTGGATGGACGCCGCCGGGTGAATACCGCGGAGCAGCGATGGCTGCCACTCTCCACAGGTGCCCGTTTCCGACACCGCCGTAACGCCGGTGATCGACTACGAACCGCCGACACGGACACCCGGCCCCGGCGTTCAGCGCTGCCTGCCGTCGTCGCAGGCGTCGGCGCCCGCGCCCGCGTCTTCGCACCGCGCCGACCGACGTGGCGACGCCGTTATCTCCGCAGATGCGCCAAGCGGCCGTCTTCGCCGACGCCGCGCTACGCCGGGTACTGGAAGTGATCGACCGACGCCGCCCGGCCGCTCAACTCGGCTCGGTGTTGGCGCCGTGCCTGGTGGAATCGGTGCTCTCGGTCAGCCGGGCGGCAGCCGGAGCGCCGGGGGCCGCGGTGTTGCGCCGGATGCGGGTTCAGCCTGCTCTCGGTGACGGCGCGGCCGAGGTGTTCGGCACGTTCAGCCGCGGTGCCAGAGTGCACGCGATCGCCTGCCGGGTGGAACAGCTACCCCCGGGCCGGTGGCTGGTGGTCGCGCTGCACATTGGCTAACGGGGCAGCTGAACGTTGACCGGCGGCCGGCCGCCGATGTAACGCGACAACACCGGGCCCATCCATGACATCCATACTCGACGAAACGCCAACTAGCAGAAGTGCACCGGCCAATCTCGTAGGTGTTGCGTGCCGACGAGTCGTCAAGGCACCCGCAGTCGGCGGCCGCATCTGGCCCAGGACAGCGCCCCGCGCATTGAATGACGCGGTGCACGGGCCATCACGGGCACGCCACGCTAGTTGTCGATGCCACGGTCGGCCCCAGTCGCCGACCGGCTAACTGCGGCCGTGTGATGAATTCGCTGATACATTGCGACACGTCGCATAGCTATGCGGGTTCCGGCGAAGTCCGACGGGATGACATCGTTTGTCCGCCGGCGCCAATCTTGCAGTTGCACTGCCAAGTCGGCCGCAACCGCGTCGCTCTGGGAATCATGACGGCCCAGCAGATTGGTGGTTTCGGTGGGATCGATGCGCAGATCGTAGAGCTCGCGCTGCGGACGCGGCGACCTGACCAGCCGCGCGACAGCCTGTCCTGACGCGCTCTCCTCGATGTCACGTGGCAGATCCAGCAAGGGACGGGCCGCGTAATTCTCGATATAGCTGTACTCCTTGGTGCGGATTGCTCGAATCGGATCGAACGAGTCGTGAAAGGACTTCATGGTGTACACGTGTGTACGCACTGGTTCCGTTGGCGCATGCGGCGCCAGCAGAACCGGCGCGTGCGAGAGGCCTTCGATCTCGTCGGGAATATCGAGCCCCAACAGCTCCAGCAAGGTCGGGGCCAGGTCGACGCCGCTGAACAACTCGTCGTAGACCCGGGGCGCCATCGCCCTACCGGTTGGCGGGCGAACGAGCAATGCGATGCCGGTACCCGCGTCATACAACGTCGATTTCGCGCGCGGGAAAGCCGGACCGTGATCGGTGAAAAACACCACCCAGGTGGTGGCATCGAGTCCAGTCTCGGCCAGTGTGACCAGTAGCCGACCAACCGCCGCGTCGGCGGCGACGATCGCCGCATAGAAGGCGGCGAAATCCCCACGGACCTCGGGGGTATCAGGCAAGTAGTCAGGAAGATTTACGGCGGCAGTGTCGGCTGGCCCGTATCGGTCCCGCGGGTACGGACGGTGGGTCTCGAAGAACCCGGTCGTCAACAGGAACGGCTTTCCCCCGGTATCCCGGGCCCTGTTGCACAGCCACTCTTGGGCCCTTTCCACGACGTACTCGCAATACGAATTCGACACATCGACCTCGTCAAAGCCCAACCGCGTCGGGTGGGCAGTTTCGTGCTGCATGCCGAAAAGACAGGAGTGCCAACCCGCTTGGGACAGTATCTGCGGCAGGGTCCGTACTCCGGTGCGGTATTCCCAGCCGTGGTGAGCCAGGCCGACAAGCCCATTGCTCTGCGGGTAGCGCCCGGTGAACAACGACCCCCGTGACGGCGAACACAGCGGCGCAGTGGCATGGGCCCGGGTGAACAGGATGCCTTCGGCCGCAAGCCGATCCAATCCGGGGGTGGATACATCCGGGTGACCGTAGGCGCCGAGATAGCGCCCCAGGTCATGCCAATGCACCATCAGCACGTTGTCGCCCGTCATTTCGTCACCCATTCCAAATGACCCCGCGGTGTGCTCCATCGGGTTGCGGTGTGGGCGAAAGGATCATGCCGTCGAAACGCCACGATCGTCCACATCCACATCCACATCCACGGCCTCGTCCGTCGCCGTTGGCTTCAGCAGTGGCCACCCTCGGCGCATCACATAGTCGAGCCACGCGCCGGCGAACTGCGAGGTAAGTATCGCTGCGACGACCAGGGTGGTGTAGAACTTCGAGCTGATAATGCCGGCGTCGAAAGCGACACTGGCCAGCACGATGCCTGGACCACCGCGCGCGTTGGTGGTGATCCCAAGATTGATCAGGTCTAGTCCCCGGAAACCGGCGAACCGCCCGGCGAGCGAAACTGCCATCATCTTGATCGCGCAGGTGCCGACGATGAAGATAGCGATCATGGGCAACGAGACGCCGCGGATGAGGTCCAGCTTCAGACCAACGATCGCGAAATAGACCGGAATGAAGAAGGCGAACGACACTTTCCTGATCGCATCGAGCGAGTCGGCGAAAATCCTGCGTTTTCTGTGCGTGACTGCGAGACCCGCGAGGAACGCGGCGAAGACGATGTTGACGTCGATCGCTCCGGCAACCGCGCAGTAGGCAAGCAGGACCGCGATGATATAGCCGGTCGGCGAATGGTGCGCGAAGGCATTCCAGCGAGCCGCACTGATCCGCTTCACGATCCGTGGCAAAGTGTGAGACCGAGAACGAAATAGACCACTGTCAATAGCAGGTGCCAGGACATCTGCCAAGCATTCAGCGTGGCTTTCGCAGCAATTGACGTCGCGATTGCCAGAGCCAGCCACAGAACGATGTCCTCCAACACAGCGACGCCAAGGACGAGCCGCGCGAACCGAGTGTCCAGGATACCGAGGTCCGCGAAGATTTTTGACACTACCGGCACCGAAGTGACGGCGATGCCGACCGCCAGGATGATTATCAGCGACACACGATTGCCGTGCGGGCCGGCCAGGCTAGGGCGAATAAGAGCAGGTCCAAAGATCAAGCCCAGCAGGAACGGCAAGCCGGTGCCGACGATGACGAGCCACCCCACGGTGCGTCTTTCGCCTCGACCAAACAACTGCTGCATTTCGGCACCGGACAAGAACATCAGCAACAGCAGGCCAAGCCAGTAGATGAATGTCAGGATATGACCGGCGTGCCTCGCATTGTCGAAAACATGAGCTACAAAGGGCAGTCGGCCGAACAGTGCCGGGCCCAGTAGGACGCCTGCCAGTATTTCCCCCACCACTTTGGGTTGGCGAAGCTTCGTGAAAAGATAACCCAGCACTTGGGCCAGGCCCACAAGCAGAAACAGGATGAACATAAACGCGGTCAATTGACTGTTCGACACTAGACGCTCCTCAGGCCATCGATATATTGCCGGCGCGCCCTCGCGCGGACGAATTTTTGGTACAGCAAAAACGCCGCCGTCAGGACGATGGTCCCGATGCCCACTGACGCTGGGTACTTGAAACTCGGCGAATTGATGAGAAAGGGCAGCAGTCCGATCGCCAGTGCGGGCGGCATACGGATCTGCAGGAAACGAAGGACGACAAGTCCAGCCGCCATACTGCAGCCAGCCGCGACACCGCCGTTCCCGAATAGGTTCAATGCGACGCATCCTCCGGTTGCCGTAAGAACACAGGCGACGGGAAGTGTTAATGGCCTGAGCGCCCATGGACATGATGTGGGGTGAGTGAACATCTCGTAGGCGATCACCACGAGCGGTGGAAATAGGATCAGCCGAAGACCTGACATCGTTGCCGACCACGCCATGACAGTCAAGAACAATGAGAATGGCAGCGCCCATTTTTGCGCGACGGCACCTGTTCCGAAATCCCCATTGCGGTCACCCGTGTCCGGAATTACCGGATACTTCGCCCGAAAATGCCGTCGCAACGGCATCAGAATGACCACCAGGGCGACGAGACCCAGCATTACCGAGGCCGGATACAGCCAGCTTTTGATACCCAAAACAAGCGGCAGCATGCCCGCTGCAATTGCCGGCGAAATACTTGACCGCAGCGCCGCCATGAGCAGCAAACACAATGCCACGACGAGCAGCACGCTGAACACCTGATAGGTAAAGTTTCGCGTGATCAACGTGCCGGTACCCGCGCCCAACGTGGGCGTGATGATCAGCCGACCCGGTTGACTGGCCCACCTTCCCCACGGCCGGGTCAATACGTCGTACGAAAGCGCGGCAAGCGCGGGAAACAGCAGGTAACGCCAGCCGCTGCATTGTGCCGCCTCCGCCAGCCCCACGACATACAGCAGAGCCGTGATCTGCATGGCAAGGCAATCGCGGGTTTCCAGAAACCGGTCAGTCATAGAAACGGTGCCATCTTCAGTGTCGAGCCTCCTCAATAAACCGACTCGTTACCTCAGGACCCGTCGAACGCATCGCAAGGGACAAATCGAACAGCCGGTCTTTGGCTTGCTTGGGAAGTAACTCAATAGAGCGAGTGGTAGCCGAATCATATTTCGCAGACTGATACCGCTGGAGAAGGAGATCCTTCTGTTCTTCCGTGGCATGAATCTCAAGCAACATCATGCCCGCGAAAGCCTCATTGGCATATTCCGACATCTCAGCTTTCTGCAGCGCATCGAAACGCTCCTCGTTGATCCACACGTTGATCTTGATGTTCCCCGAGTTGTTACTCATGAATCAAGTTCCTCCAATGGTTGCAGGGTGAATATCGGGAGCCGATCTCTCAAATATTCTTCGGTGACGAACGGTGAGCCCTGGCCGTGCTTACCCGCACAATCCACTACGACGTCAAATACTTCATGTCGCATCACTCTCTGAGTTGGTTTGACCTCGTCTGTCAGGATGCTTCTGATCAAACTCCCACTAAAACTCTGAGCTTTCGACTCATGGCCGCAAAGAGCTGAGTTGGTGACTTCCTGACATTCCGGGCAGTACCAGTTTTCTCTGAGAAACACTGGTTTTATGCCTAGCTCTGATCTGTATTGCTTGAGGAGCTTCTGCGCGTCATAGGCGTCGTAGAAGTCGCCCACGCCTGCATGGTCGCGCCCGAACATGTGATGCGTGCATCCCAGATTTGTTCGCAAGATGGCATGGAAGATCGCCTCTCGGGGTCCCGCGTAGCGCATGTCCCAGAGCGTGAAAGTGACCATGTGAACATCGTCGCGAAAATAGCCACTGGTTCTCAACGCGTTCTGCGCCAAGAGGATTGCTTCGTCGATATAGTCGCCAACCCGTTTCTGCCCGATGATCGCATTGACGAGCACACCCGTGTTAAGGGTGCCAACGGGCAGGTCTTCGTTTGCGGCGAACCAGGCTTGCTTCATCAACGCCTCGTGGCCGGTATGTGGAACATTGCGCGTTTGGTGGGCGACAACGTGCTCCCAGTTCTTCTTCATCAAAGCGTCCATATGCTGTTTCGGAGTGAGCCAGAAATTCTTGAAAGGCTCGTTGAAGACTGGCTCGTTGATCAGCGTGATATCGCCACCGAGGAACCTGTTCTTGTAGGCCAGCATTTTCTTGACGCCCGGGTGCCGGGTATCGGTCGTGCCGTATGTTTTCGCGGCCATCTGCTGCAGGTCATACTCATATATTTCGGTGACCTCAAATATCGCCAGGGGCACGCCGAGGTATTCAAGGACGACGCTGCGCCCTTCTTTTACGTCGAGTTCCTCGAGACTATCGGCGCTCATATCGAAAACTATTGGGATGCTCCAGAGAGTGCCGTCCGGTAGTTGCATCTTGTCCAAAGTCGAATCCACCTCCCGACGACCCATGAAGCCGGTGAGCGGGGTGAAGAATCCATAGGAAAGACTGATGATTTCGTGCGCGGTGGCCTTCGATATGGCAATGCGCGACATTCCTTTGATTTTGCTCGCAGAATTTTCAGTGGACACGCGTTCCACAATCGGTTTGCCGTTGTGACCTGTATAACCCATGTCTGGGACCTCTCTGTCATCGATCGATCATTGTTATTTTGGAAATCGTGGACGCCTCTAATTGACGGCGCTCGGCATGACGCTCGGGTCACCGTCTGACAAATGCACGGCGTGGATTCCCGGTTTCTTCTTCAGCTTTGCGATCAGACTGTCCAGCTGTGCCGAATCGGTGTGCCAGTGCTGCACCTCGTCCGGGTTCGCTGCCATGTCGGCGACCAGGCGCTGCAGGTTCGCCGGCGACTCGCCATCCCTGGACGCGCCGTCCTTTAGCGACGTGCATCGCAGTCGCGCGCCGACACCGCTGAAGGCGTCAGGTGCGGCTGCGCCAAAAGCGCTTCCGGCCATGCCCGCCATCACCATCCCGCTCAGCAGAGTCCCCTCACCGACCGCCGCCGCGGGAACCGCGTTGTCAGCTGCGCCGGACAACACAGAGGCAACCGTTCTGATCGCCGGGGTCGCCGTAGCCCAGCTCGGCGGAACCGACATCCCACCCACCAGGCCGGCCCGGCCGACCTCAGCCGATACCACGACCTAGGCCCAGGCCCGCCGAGCCAACACCGCCGGACACCACCGTGACCTGTCCGGAGGCCATCCCTCAAGCCCCTTTGTCCCCACGACCAAGCCCATGATCGTGTTGATCAGGGCGGAGTTGGCCGGCAGGATCAATTTCGGGATCGTTTCGACGTCCGCGCTGATCGAACTCAGTGTTTGTAGCCCGGCGAAATCTTGGAGAGCGGTCAACAGGCCGGACACAGGACTTGGTCCCGTCACGATGGTTCCGAGGCTTTGCAGCGCCGAGGGAACAGCGCCGAACAACTCCGAGAACTGCGTTTGCGCGCTGGAACCGACTCCCGAACCGACCGACATGGCCAAGGTCTGCAACAGCTGGCCGAGCGATCCGCCCGGATTGGTAGTCGACGGCGGTAGGGAGAACGGCGTCACGGTGGTGGCGGCCGCCGACTGAGCGGCATAGGTCGACATTGCGGTCGCGTCCCGGGCCCACATTCGGCTGTATTGGGCTTCGTTAGCCGCGATCGCCGGGGTGTTCTGCCCGAAAACGTTGGTCGCAACCAACGACGTCAGTTCGCTGCGATTGGCTTCGACCACCGCCGGCGGTACCGTCGCCGCGAACGCCGTTTCGTAAGCGTCGTCGCCGCCCTGGCGTACGCCGCAGTCTCCTCGGCTTGCACCGCCGTCGCGTTCATCCATGCCACGTAGGGCGCGGCCGCGGTTGCCATCGACATCGATGCCGGCCCCCGCCACGCCGTCCTCAGCCCCGACAGCACCGAGGAATACGCCGCCGACGACGCGTACAGCTGTGCAGCCAATCCGTCCCAGGCCGTCGAGGCGGCAATCATCGACCCCGATCCCGGGCCGGCATACATCAGCCCGGAGTTGATCTCCGGCGGCAATAAGCCGAAATACATTGCTCCTCCTCTCAAGTCGTCGTGGAAGCATCGTCGGGATCACCCATCTGCTCCGAAACCAACTCCATTTCAAAACTTTTCACGAACTTGGCATGAGCTGCTGCGAAGCGGGCACTGACATCGCGAAACATCGCTGCGTAGGTGCCGAACTGTGCCGCGGTCAGAATCGACACCACATCAGCCGCCGCTGGGTTGACCACCGGCAGTGGGAGCCTTATCGCTGCGTTTCCGGTCGTTTGGCCCGCGCTGGCGCCAGCAACATCCGCCGGCGCGGCCGGCACGTGTCCCGACTGCTGTTGTGCAGACATACAAACCTCATTTCCGTCGAGCAATGTTGCTGCGCCACAAGGTCTTAATGAAGGCGTTCATTGCGCGCAGGCGGGGACGATGAAGATGTTGACCGGACCGCTAGCCGCACCGGTAGTGCTGCTGGCCGACCGTCCCAGTGTTTGACCGGTACCGCCCATTGCCCGCCCGCCCAGACTCGACAGAGCCGTGCTGCCGAGCATGGCTCCCTCGCCCTGCGGCGCGACCGCCGCCGCGGCGCCCGCAGGCCCCGTTTCCGAGAGCACCGAGGCCGCCGATTTCACCGCCGGCGCAGACACCGCCCAGCCCTGCGGCACGGACAACCCCCCGACGAAACCCGCACGTCCGGAGCCCGCCGATATCGACGATCCATTGCTCAGCAAGCGGGCCTGTGTGCCGCCGGTCAGCAAAGCCCCGTTGCCGACCATTGACGGTGTCACCTTGCCAGCCGCGCCGGCCAGGTTCACCCCGGCCTGAGGCAGTAAGTAGCTCTGCGCGCCCAGCAGTTGGGGCACGCCGACGACGCTGAAATAGGACAACGGGGATACCGGGCCCGTGGAGAAGCCGAGGAGCGTATTGAGCGACGACGCCAACGACGCCGGGGCCGACGGGTTGCCTGCTGCCGCCGACAGGCCGGGCTGGGCCAGGCTTTGCAACGAGGCCGGCAGCACGGACATCAGCTGCGGTAACGTCTGCGCTTGCCCGGCGGCCGCGCCCGCGGTTTGGGCGACCGCAGTTGCTTGCCCGGCCGTCCCGGCTGGATTGGCGATGTGCGGCGGGGGATCGAACGGTGTCACCTGCGCGGCGACCGCCGAAGAGCCGGCGTAGCCGTACATCGCGGCGGCATCCTGAGCCCACATCTCGCCGTACTCGGCCTGCGTGGCCATGATCGCCGAGGTGTTCTGGCCGAAGAAATTCGTCGCGATCAGCGCCAGCAACTCGGCGCGATTTGCCGCGACGGTCGCCGGTGGCACCGTCGCGGCAAACGCCGCCTCGTAGGCGCCGGCCGCGGCCCTCGCCTGTGCGGCGGCCTGCTCAGCCTGGTCGGCAGTGGCCCTGATCCATGCCGCATATGGCGCAACCGCAGCTGCCATCGTCACCGACGCCGGACCCCGCCACCTGACCGTCAACCCCGAGAGCACCGACGAGTAGGACGCCGCCGTGGAGTGCAACTCCGCGGCCAAGTCATCCCATGCCGACGCGGCGACCAGCATCGGTCCCGATCCAGGACCCGCATATATGCGACCGGAGTTGATCTCCGGCGGGAACATCCCGAAATCGATTGTCATTGCGGTTCTTCCCCTGGTTCCCTCGTCGGCTTCACGAACTGAGTTCAGCCGGCGATCCAATCGTCCAGATTGCGGTCGACGGCCGTGACCTATCCCATTTATCTGAATTACCAGGTGTTTTCAGCTCCATAGGGAAGGCCCGTGGCGGCCGACAGCTAGCCTGCGGCAGGGGTTTGACCTGTCTCCAGCCAGTGGGCGCACGGTGCACCCAGTTTGTCGAGAGCAACGCGGTCGAAGCGCTCCATCTGCTCCGGCGTGAGCTCGCTGCGGAAGTCGCGCTTGGGTCCCTTGTGGAAGAAGGCCTTGGCGCTCGACATGTGCTCCCCATTGAATGGCGCCATCTTGTCGGCTCGACCGCTCATGTACTCGAACGAGCAATGCTCGACAATGAGGTCCATTCGTAGCGACGCCGGGTCGATGCCGAAAAACTCAGCCAGGCGGGCAATTTGGCCTCTCAAGTCATCTTTGAGCTGCTGGTAGTGCAGCAGCAGCACGTTTGGTTCGTGGCGAAGCTCCCACCATGAGTTCATGATGTCGAGCAGGTCGCAGCATCCGTACCCGGCGGTGTCGAGCCACAGGTCGAAGAACGCCTGCATGTCCTCGGGAATCACCAGAGGCGTGGCGACACCAGACCACTCGGCATGGATCCGGTTGATCGTCGACATGGTCGATTCGGAGAAGTTGTAGAGATAATTGTGGAAACTGATGCCAAGGTCTTTGCCGTTTCGTCCGACGAATACGTAGCGGCCCTCAGGGGCGATTGGCAGCGCATCTGCCGGAAGGTGCGATTTCATCACCCGCCGGTTCCCGGCTTCGCGCTGCTGAACAAGCACGTCGAGCATCTGAGCGTGGTCACCCCAGCTGGAATCGAGCCAGGGCGAGGTGTCCGAGAGTCCCCCGTCCTTCTCGTCTCCGTTATGAAGGATCTGCTGAACGATCCGCTGGGTCCATGTCGTACCGGCCTTGAAAGGGTCGGCAACAACGATGTCGCCATCGACGAACCCACCTTGGGCTAGGAAATCACCCCACACCCTCGAATCGGAGAGATAGTCCCGATGGACTCGCGTCGGAGCGATTAGTTGCTTCGTCATGCTAAATTTGCCTTTCTTTTGGAATCACCTGAACAAATGTGTTTTGTTGCGTGCGAATGTTTGCTCGAACCTTCTAGAATCTGCTGGCACCCGCTTTTTGGACTGCGGCATCGCCCACGGGCGGCGTTGACCCTCCTACCGGAGTTATACCTGCTCTCTCCAGGTATGAGACCACTTCGTCGGCCAACGTATTTGCGTCTTTGTTCGCACCATCCAGTTGTAGCTCAGGCTGCAGCGGAGGCTCATACGGGGCGTCGATTCCGGTAAAACCCTTGATGGCGCCTTCCTTCGCCTTTTTGTAGAGCCCTTTGGGATCACGGCTCTGACATATATCGATGGGAGTGTCGACGAAGACCTCCAAAAAATCGCCGGCCGCCAGAGTTGCGCGAACTGCATCGCGGTCCCGGCGATATGGGCTGATAAAGGCGGTCAATGTCACGACGCCGGCTTCGCAGAACAATTTGGCAACAGCACCGATTCGTCGGATGTTCTCTTCTCGGTCCCCGTCCGAGAACCCAAGACCAAAGCGTTTGGCAAACTCTTTCCCATGTCGCTCTTCGAGAATCTCCGCACTAGCGTTGAGCTCATATCGAACGTTATCGCCATCCAGCAGATAACTGTGTACCCCTCGCTCAGATAGCTTTTGGTCTACCAAATTCGCAACGGTACTCTTGCCGCTGGCGCTCAGTCCGGTGAACCAGACAACGCACCCTTGATGACCATTCAGACGCTCGCGTTCGATGCGCGAAACCTTCTGCTCGTGCCAGGTGATATTAACCGTCATTAGCCGACCCCCTTCCCGATGCACAGAATTGGTTGTACGTGCGCTTCTCTGGCCTCTCCATTGCCCGCCTTCGGCCGGGGTCAAAACCCCTAGATGGCATCCATCCGGCTTTCCAAAGCGGCACACCCATAAAGGGGGTCGCCGCCAGCAGAATGTGAGTGGACCCATGCCCTGCCACAGCATCCGCGTCCTCGACACCCATGGCTCCCCTATCCCGGCTGAACTGCTGATTTAGGTTGCGGTAGCCGATTGTGCGGGCCCCGGGCCCGCCACGGCGGGATGGCACCGAGTGCGCCTTTTGACTAGTTTTACTCATCGTGATTTTAATTCTCGACTCCTTACCTTGTGATTAGCTGTATTGTGGCTGTGTAAACGCTGATTCTTGCGCCTGCAGATTCGCGGCTTAATGCGCAATCGGTCGAATCTCCCCCGCCGCTCCGGCTGAACTTTCGCCTGGCACGCAAACCGCCTCAAAAGGGGGCCGACTTCTACAAGCGGTTACCCAAGTCCTATGACAAAGCTGTCATTTCGCAAGGTCGATTTGTTGTAAGTCAAGGAAGATGTGCGTTGTCCCAGCCGCGCCGAGTTTCGGTATATGCAGTCCCCCGCTGCCACATCCCACTCCATGGTCGGGTTCATTCTGGGATAAATATCGGCTACACCCTCTGCGACAAGGCAAAACTTCAGCGAACTGCCCGCGGTGACCCGATCTTTGACGGGAAGATCCTTCAGGTAACTTTCCAGTTCTGCCGATGGATGCGATTTGCTTTCCACCACTGTGAGGCCTAGGCGCAGATCAGGCGCTGCCGAAAAGATCTGTACCGGCGGCATATCTCCGACTTTTTTCCAGCTTCCTCGCCCCTTTTCTGAAAAATACAGCACCTGCATCGCCGGCAAGTAGATGACCCCTAGCGTCGGTTCACCCTCCTCGATGAGCGCGATATTGACGGTAAACTCGTCGCTATCGCGGATGAATTCCTTGGTTCCATCCAGCGGGTCCACCAGCCAAAATCGCCGCCACTGCTTCCTGGTCTCGTAGCCGACCGATTCCGACTCCTCTGAAATGATCGGAATTTCCGGATCCAATGCCTTGAGGTTCTCGGCGATGTATCTGTTGGATTCCCGGTCGGCGTCGGTGACCGGCGAGGTGTCGGCACCATGATCACCTTTGTCGGTAACGGAAATGGGGGCTCTTCGATGCTCAAGAATGAGCTTTCCTGCTGCGACCGCGATAGCGGAAACGGCCTCGAGATGCCGCAGGGAGGAAGTGTCGCTGACCTGCTCGTTGAGGTTATGCTTCATCGGCTTCGCTCTTCTCGGCTCAATGGTTTTCCACGGAATATTCGGTCGCGGACATTTCGTCCGGCACAACTCTGGCGCCGGCGGCCTCCGACACTCGGCCGGTCAGCGTGGTCGCGTTGACCGGCTCCTCGGCAAGGTGCTGCCGCGTTGGCGGTGTAGCTCGACGGGCACCCGCGGGACGTCGGAAGTAAAGCGCCCACGTCAAGATCGCGGCGGCGACGTAGCACAGCAGGAAACTCCAGAATGCCGGCGTCTCGGAGCCGGTGCTGTCATACGACTGCCGCAGCGTCAAGTCGATCCCCACGCCACCGAGCGCCCCGAAAGTGCCTGCGAAGCCAATCAGTGCTCCCGACCTGACACGTGCCCAATCGCGGCGTTCGCCGTCGCGCAATCCCATTGTGCGGCTGCGCTCGTCAAAGACCGACGGGATCAGCTTGTACACCGCCCCTTTGCCTGCGCCGCAAAAGATGAACAGTGCGATAAACCCAACGGAATAACCAATTGTCGTATCGAGCGGCACCGGCGCACCGCTGCCGCGAGTGAGGTCGTCATTTGTGCTGACCCCCACCAGCCAGCCGCCCGCCACGATCGCGGCGACAAAGACGCTCAGGGCGACGCGGGCGCCGCCGACGCGGTCTGCCACCTTGCCGCCGGCTATCCTCGCTATCGATCCCAGAAGCGGCCCAATGAAGGCGATTTCGGCGGCGTGCAGTGCCGCCTGGTCGTGACTTTGGCCGCCTGCCACCAGGTTGTGTTGTAGTACCTGGCCGAAAGCAAACGCGAAACCGAGGAACGACCCCGAAGCGCACAGATATAAGAACGAGATTGCCCAGGTGTCGGGCACCGAGAGAATGTATCGAAAGTTGGCGACCGAGATACCCGTTCGATGCGCGACGATATTATCCATGAAAAACGTCGCTCCGACACCGCCGACGGCCAGCAGCGCCAGATAGATTGCGCACACCCAGTACGGCGCCGCGTCGCCCGCGGCCGCCAGCGCCACCAGCCCCACCACCTGGATTCCCGCTGATCCAACATTAGCCATCCCGCCGGTCAGGCCCAGTGCAAAGCCCTTCAACCGATGCGGGTACAGACCGTCAACCTTGGCGAGCGACGCGGAGTAATTTCCCCCGCCCAAACCGGTGAACGCGGCACATACCAGGTACGGCCATAACGGCAGACCAGGATTTGCCAGCAGGACGATTGCCCCGGCGGTGGGGATCAGCAGAACAACGGCCGAAAACATCGTCCAGTTGCGGCCGCCGAACCAGTTGGCCGCAACCGAATACGGAATGCGCACTAGTGCCCCGACCAGGGCCGCAACGGCACCCACCAGCAATTTGTCGCCGGTGGAGAACCCGTAGACGGACTGGGGCATGAACAGCACCATGACCGACCACAGATACCAGACCGAAAAGCCGATATGCACGTTCACGACCTGCCAGATCAGGTTGCGACGGGCAATGCGGTGATTGCCTGCGTGCCATGCCGCGGCGTCCTCCGGATTCCACTCCGTGATGCGATGCTTACCTGCCCTGGTGCGATTACCTGTCGCGGAGGACGTGGACGTCACCAGCACGCCACCCACCGTCGCATCAGTCTGGTATGTATCAGGCTGGTTGACAATTCAGGGACCGCCGATCGTTGATCTGTTGGGTTTTCGACTGATGCGCCACTCAGCGCGGAGTACGCCGCGTGGCGCAACCTATGTCGCGCAACCGTGTTCGCACCATCGCTGGTCGATCTTGCCCGCGTATGAAACCCACCACCATAAGGGCGGCTGTAAATCGCAAAGGGGTTATTGGCGGCCGCCGCCGCACGGCGCTGCCGAGGGCCCGATATCGGAGCGCTCCCAATCTCGTTGGGTACGAACGGCACTATCTCGCTCAGCACACCCCAGCATGCGCACCTGGGGTTGACCCGCGCGGTCAGCGCCATCCGCCACGCCCGCGGCGGCAATCACCGATCTCGATCACGGGTATCGATGAAGGTGCGACGGCCACGTACAACTCCTCAGCGTTACAGTCGGCTGCACTGACGCCCAGCCGAGAACTGGATCTGTTCCGCAGGGACCGTTGGCCGTCGATTTCGCGACGTGCGGTTGTGGCGAGCCCCACCGCCTGCTGCGCCGCTGTGACGCAGCTATAAAAATTTCGTTGATCCGATCGGTTGACAGTCAAGCCGAACTATGTTGGCTGGGCAATGCCAACCCGCCTATGCACAGGACATTTTCAGCCAACTGCAAGGTGCCGGCGGCTGGCTCCATCAAACCGGTGTCGGGCAAGCCCGCATCATCCAATGCCGCTGCGCAGTAGGCTATCTCAACGCCTCGTGGTATAAGCCCAAGGGACGGCAGCAGGCCCCGACGATGGGTGCCGTCGGCGGCTCCTCGGTACCAGGCCCGCTCCCCCTGACCTGTAGCACGACGTTGTGTGGCTGCCATGGATCTTGGAACGAACGACGCCCGGACATGGCAGCCCGCTCGAAGTTGGATTCATCTCAACACCACTCGACACTGTTGTGCCAACAGACGGTGAAACCGCACCCACGGTCACTGACCACCGGCGCATGACGAGAGAGGTCGGATCTGTTCGGGCATTCGGCTTTCACTCGAAGGCCCGGCGCGGCATTAGTAGAAGTGGCTGGCCATGGGTGGTCCACCGTGCCTGTTATCCCCGTCATCCGACACCAACGCCGGAACCATTTCGCTGGTGACCAATCCGTGGCCTCGGGTCAACTCGTCTATCACATCGAACGATTCGGTGATATTCGCTGGGGTGTCGATGATGACCGTCACTACCGGCACATGGCGACTGATCGAAAATAGTTTGTCTCCGTGGGGTTGGTGGTCGCCGTGGAAGCCCCAGATGCCACGTAACGCGGTCGCACCGTCGAGCGATTTATGTTTCCGAAGCTGCTGGAGCAGCGCGCGGTGGATCGGCACCCGATTATGTAGGGCTGATTCGGAGGTATAGACCATCACCTTCTGCCACAGAGGTATTCCATGTTCGTCGGTTCCGGGCAAGGCATGCGGACGCTCAAGCAATTCACCGTCGCGCTTGCACACGCGAACCCGCTCAAGGGTGATCATCGGCTGTCGCAGCAGCCCGCCAACTTCGGACAGCACCCGGCCGATGAGCTCGCCGGAACCGACGGCGATGACCATCATCGGGACGTCGGGGTTCCGGCTGAAGAATTTGGACCGTTGGCGGTGTCCGTGGGCGGTGCCGTCGACGCCCAGAAGTACCGATGCGCCGGCAAGCCCGCGCCGGTACATCAGATCAGATATCGCCACGAAGGCCGGCACCCCATCGACGCGCTCCTTACGCCCGACGTACACGGTCATCTTGACGGCTTCATGCAACTCCTCTGGTAGGTCGAAGGCCCCGATCTCGTCGCGCAGCAACCGCGCGCGCTCAAGGGTAACCAGGCCTCGTTGTTTGATGCCTAGCACCGGGCCAAGCAATGTCTCGATCTTTGTTGTGGAGTCGACAGCTTCGACAACTATAGGTGGGTCTTCGGACAGTGACAGAGACTCATCGGTTCTGAGCTGGCGTCCGGTCCCGAAGCCGCCGATGCCACGCAGCACAACGCTGCTCGCAACGCCCTGCTGTTCATACAATTTGAGCAACACGTCTGAGACGAATCCGTCTCCTGTGCGTCGCCGCTCAGCGACGTAGACGCTGAGCTTCAGACAATCTTCATCCATGACCTCCACCCCTCCCGCACGGTATAACCGGCCTCGGATTCCTCGTTTGCCGTTCATGGCTATCTTCGGGCGCGGACGGTGCACAGCACAGCCATCTAGTTGCGAGGTTTGAGCCCCAACACGACAAAGCCACACGGAGAGCGCATGCGCCAGTGAAATCAGCTGGACATCTGCTGTGTATCAGCGACGTTCCGTTATTCCGACCCCGAGTTACAAGTAGCTGCACAGAAGAGTGAAAGCCGCTGGCAATCTCCTGGATATCACCTGCCTGGGTTGTGGTTGTCGCCGCAACTGGGCTTTACTTCGGAGTAGTTGAGCAAAGAAGCTCACGTGCGTCACCGAGAGGTCGAGGCACGATGGCGGTGGGGCTCGCCATAACTGCGCGTCAGATATCCGGCGGCCAACGGTCCCTGCGGAACAGATCGGTTCTCGGCTGGCCAATTGTGCAGCCGACTGTGTCGCGGGGGACCATCAGATGGCGATTCGAAATTGCTGCTTAGCAACGTATTTGAGTCCCGCAGCGGTCGGGCGCTCAAGCGGTCGACCAGCCGCGCCGGATCTCAATAGGTCCATGCTCCGGCAACCGACTGTGCACGCGTGCAGGTCGGGCATAGGAGGGTGCCGCGACGGCATGCTCACAACCCCGGCCATACCACTCGGTGAACTGACCTTCACAACCACGTGTCACCCATGCGGTTCCGGCCGACCAGATTTCCCGATCAGGGGGGCCTGTCGTTGCCGCAATCGGACCCACGAGTAGTGCCGGCGACGCACTCGGGTCCGCCAACGAACAGCTTGGCCGGACCATCTGGCGCGGGCCGCAAGTCGCGGCCCAACGGCAGCCTCGTGTTGCGCAATGGACGGCGAGCATTCAAGATGCCCCGTCCGGCTTTCGGTGGATAGCTCCGACCCCACCCGATGCTGTTCAGAAACGCCCGCCATACAAGTGCCACCAGCGAATCTCATAGCTGTCGATCGCCGCTAGGGTTCAGGAATGGACGGAAATCCGCTCAGCGTCGAGCGAGTCGTCAAGGCGCCCCCGGAATGGGATGCGCGCGACCTTGCAGCATATCGCCGAGCTCCTCGAAAGTTAGGAATCAGCATCGGAACTCGGCGACGGTATTCGAGGTAGCGCCCGCCCAGTGCCGCCGTCAGGTCGCGTTCTTCGAACTGCAGGGCGATCAGGATGTAGGCCGTGGTGCCGATTGAGAACAGCAGGTGCCCCGCGGTCATCGTCGGCGCCGCCCAGAACGCCACCAGAAAGCCGAGCATGAGCGGATGACGCACCAGCCGGTAGAGCAGATGCGTACGGAAACCCAAGTCGCTGTAGGGCTTTCCCCGCCAGGCCAGATACACCTGTCGCAGCCCGAACAGGTCGAAGTGGTTGATCATGAAGGTCGACGACAAGACCATCGCCCACCCGGCCCAGAACAGCGCCCACAGCGCCCAGCGCCCGACCGGTTGCCGCACCTCCCAGACCTGGCCCGGCATGGTTCGCCATTGCCAGTAGAGCAGTAGCAGCACCGAACTGGCCAGCAACACGTAGGTGCTGCGCTCGATCGATTTCGGCACCAGTCGAGTCCACCAGCGTTTGAATGCCGGCCGCGCCATCACGCTGTGCTGGACGCCGAACAGGCCGAGCAGGCCCAGGTTGATCAGGAGCGCCTGCCACAGTGGCGCTGCGATCCCGTTGTTCACATTGCGGGGCAACAGGATTGCGCCGACAAAGACGATGGCGTACAGGAAAGCGACCAGGAACATCAAATAGCTCAGGGCGCCGTAACCGATGGTCAGATAGCGTTTCATGGACTGATTGTTCGCCGGAGACGCGAATCGGATCATGGGGCGGATGCCTCAAATTTTCGGCTGGGCTACTGAACGTAGGGTGGTTCTAGTGTGGTTCTATGGCGCTGTTGCTCGGTCCCGCGTTGCGGCACGTATCGGACACCACCGCGTTGGTGTGGGTCCAAACCGACGGTGCGGCAACGGTGGAGGTGCTGGGCGGATCCACCCGAACGTTCGAAGTGCAGGGTCACCACTACGCTCTCGTCACGGTGACCGGGCTGACCCCGGACACCGTCACCGAATATGACGTCAAGCTCGACGGTGAAGTGGTCTGGCCGCTGCCGGACTCGCCCTTCCCGCCCAGTGTCATCCGTACCCGAGGGCCCGCATCCACTCATCGGCTACAGGCCATCTTCGGATCATGCCGATACCCCAAGACCGACGACCAGAGCGTTGACTCGAAACTCGGGCTCGACGCGCTGGACGTATACGCCGCCCGGATGGCCACCCAGCCGATCGACGACTGGCCTGAGGCACTCATCCTGCTCGGCGACCAGTTGTACGCCGACGAGCTGACCCCCGAGGCGAGACGGCGCCTGGCCGGGCGCCGCACCCGGACCAAGCGCGCGAAGCGCCCGCCGGACGAGGTGGTGAGTTTCACCGAATACGAACGGCTGTACCGGCATTCGTGGAGCGATCCGGAGATCCGATGGCTGATGTCGACGGTTCCCACCGCGATGATCTTCGACGATCACGACATCAGGGACGACTGGAACACGTCGGCGGCCTGGCGGGCCGACATGAAGGAGAAGCCGTGGTGGCGCGACCGGATCCGGGCCGGGCTGGCGTCGTACTGGGTGTATCAGCACCTGGGCAATTTGAGCCCGGCCGAGTTGGCGCAGGACGAGGACTACCGGCGCCTGGTGGCGACCGACGGTGACTGCTGGCCGCATCTGGTCGACCTGGCCGACCGCGCCGACGAAGAGGTGGACGACAACAAGGGCATCCGGTTCAGCTACCGATGGGATTTCGGCCGCAGCACGCTCATCATGATCGACTCACGTAACGGCCGGATCCTCGACTCCGGTGAACGCATGATGGTCGGGGAACACGAGTTCAGCTGGGTAGAACTCAGGTCGCCGACGGCCTCGAGGAGTTGGACCACTTGATGCTGGCCTCGTCGGTGCCATGGCTGATGCCGCCCGCCCTGGGAGACTTGGAGGCGGTCAACGAGCGGAACGCCGACCGGTCCGGGTTCCGTGGCAGGCTGGCCGAAAAGACCCGCAGGGCAGTAGATTTCGAGCACTGGCCGGCGTTCTACAAATCGTTCGCACGGCTGGCCGAGATGATCCACTCGGTGGCCAGTCATCCGCACGGACCCGCCACCGTCAACGTGCTCTCCGGCGACGTGCACCACAGCTATGCCGCGCGCGCCGAGTGGGCCGGCGAGCCGCTGCGATGGCGAGTGCGACGGTGCATCAACTGGTGTGCTCGCCGGTGAACAACTACGTGCCGCTGTTCATCAAGCCGGTGTTCACGTTGGCTTGGACGCGTCCCGCCGCCAAGCTCGCCCGATGGTGGGCACGCCTGCGCCACGTCCCCCCGCTTCCGTTGTCCTGGGTGAACACCTGCGGTCCCCTGTTCGGAAACACCATCGCCACCCTGCTGGTGGACGGCCGCAGCGCCGAGGTGCTGTTCGAACAGCCCCGCGGCGCTGATGCGTTGGAAGAGGTGGGCCGGGTGCGGCTCAGCCGGCAGGCCTGACGGGTGTGCGGGACCGCCGGTCCAGGATCCATACCGTGGCCAGCGTGAGGACAACGGCAAACGAACCCAGGGCGACGAGGCTCCCGCCGGTGCCTCCGTTGAACGTCTCCCGGTAGGCGGACATGGCCGGCAGCGTGGCGGTGAACCGGTCCAGATCCAGGTCGCGCCCCAATGCTTCGAATGCGTGGCGGTTGGACAGGCCGAGGCTCATCAATCGTCCCGGGAACGCCATCTTGTCAACGGGGACGATGGCGCCACCGAACAGAACCTGCGGGAAGCACAGCATGGGCAGAGCGAGTGCGGCCTGAGCGGCGTTGTGCACCGCGGCCGAGGCGAGCAGACCGAGGGCCAGCGCCGAGGTCGCTTCGATGACCATCGTCACGAACAGCAACGCGTACACATGCCATCCGACGGCGGGAAGCCGGCCGAGGGCCCGCAGTACGGCCAGGAGCACCGCACTCACCGCGGCCAGCACCGGAAGCAGGGCGGTGACCTTGGACGCCACGTAGGCGCCCACACTGAGCCCGGCCAGCCGTTCGCGGCGGAATACTGCGATCTCCCCGACGATCTGGAGCAGACCGTAGGTGAGGCCGAAGAAGAAGCCGTCGAATGCGATCCAGAAGACGATCTGGGCCGGGCCGACGTCGGCCGCACCACCTGCATCGAACGCGCCGCGCTGGAACAGCGTCGCCATCATCGCTGTGACAAGCACCGGTGAACCAAGCAGAACCGCCAGGGTCAGCCGGTTGCGGAGCAGCACATCGACATTGCGGCGCGTCAGCAGCCACCACTGCCGCACGATGCCCGGACCCTTGACCTGCGAACCGGCCGGCGGAGCCGAGCGGGGCGCTGGTCGCGATTCGCGAGCGCCCAGATCGGGGTGTGCTCATCGACCAACCGGTCGTACACGTCGGCGAGATCCCGCACCCCGAAATGGCGCCGCGCATCAGGCGGGCTGCCGCTGAACGCGAGACGGCCGTCGCGAGCCAGGAAGATCACCCGGTCACATCGATCGATGCCGGCCGGCTCGTGCGTGGTGAGGACGACCGTGACCCCGCGCTCACTGAGCCTGCGCAGCAGGCGCATCACGTGGGCCGCGGTCGAAGGATCGAGCCCGGAGGTGGGTTCGTCGAGGAAGAAAAGACGTGGCCGGGCCAGCAGTTCCACGGCGATGCTGGCGCGTTTGCGCTGGCCGCCGGACAGCGCACGGACCGGCACCTCGGCCCGATCAGCCAGGTCGAGGTCACGCATGGTCTCCTCGACCACACGGTCGGCCTCGGCCGCCGACGTGCCCGCGGGCAACCGTAGCCGCGCCGCGTACCGCAGCGTTCTGCGCAACGGCATTTCGAGGTGGATGATGTCGTCCTGCGGCACGTAGCCGATAGCGGCACCTCGAACGACGCCTCGCCCAGCCAGGTTGTGCGAAACCTCGCCGCCGGACGGCGGCTGCAGCCCCGCGAGGATTTTCAGCAATGTGGTTTTTCCTGCTCCGCTGCCGCCGGCAATGGCAACCAGCTCGCCTGGTTCTATGGACAGCGACAGCTTCTGCAGGATCTGTCGTGCGCCGACCCGTCGGGTGACGTCGATAGCATCGACCCGGCCGCCTGGCACCTGAGCTGGTTGAACCGCCAATTCGGTCATGTTGAGATCCTCCCGTGATTCCTGAATTGCATTGTCAGGAACTGATCATCGGCCTGCGGCAGTACGGGTTGCATGAGGCGTTTGCCTCAAACTTCAAGAGTCGATGTCAGCCGACAAAAGGCTCTGAAGGTGAAAAGCAAAGCGCCCGAGGCCGTTTGAACAGTCGGCGACAGATTGGCTGGAGCTGCCGCGGATGACGTGGGCGGCGAATGTCTCAGTGCACTCCGCTTTTAGCCGGTAAAACGTTGCGGCTCTTCATCGTTGCCTCATCGTTCGGTGGCTGCGTCGACCGGAAAGCCCGCCAGGCCCCGATCGATTGCCGCGAGACTCGCCTGGGTGCGGTTGTTGACGCCCAACTTTGCATAGACACGCTCGACGTGGTTGCGCGCTGTCTTCTCGGCGATGAACAACTCGGTGGCGATTTCACGGTTGGACCGGCCCTGCGCGACGAGTCGGAGGACCTCGACCTCCCGGGCGGTGAGCCCCGCCGACCAGGACGCCCGCCGCGATGTCCTATGCCCGGCCGCCGCCAAGACGGCTTCCACCGACTCGGCGTCGAGGCGCCCGTCGCGCGCCTCTTGGCGCAGCTGGCCGGCGGCAGCGTTCGGGTCGAGGGCGGCCCGTTGTGGACGTGGCTCGAGAAGTTGGTGATAAGCCACTGCCGCGGCGAGCAACCGGTCGTGCGCAGTCAGTTCAGCACCGGCGAGCCCTCGGGGAAAGCCGGATCCATCGATGCGTTCCTCGTGCTTGGTAGCGACGGACACCACCGACTCCAAGCCGTCGACCCGGCTCAGTATCCGTCCCGTCAGATAGGGGTACATCCGTACCCGCTCCCATTCAGCCGTACTGAGCGGCCCTTTCTTCTCCCAGATCTGATTGGACACTCCCAATCTGCCGAGGCCGTGGACGAGGCCCGAACGGTACAGGCGCGTGATATCCGCCGACGGCATACGTCGGTGTCGGGCCGCCGCGGCCGCGAGATCCGCAACAGCCCGCGAGTAGCCCGGCGAACATGGGCACTTGAGATCAACGAAATCCGCTATCGCCCTTAGTAACTCGTCGATCTCTTCGCCATCGAGAGTGCGGTCACGATCCGGTGCCTGCGCCAAAGCCGCGGTCCAGACATTTATTTCGAGCAGCCCCTCGACGATTGCGGCGGCATCACGTTGAACACATCGGCCACGGCGGGGCTGAACTGAGTGCCACGCCGGGACCGGGCGATCTCGACCGCCTGTTCCAGACCTGCCGTCCGCAGGTGCACCTCGATCACATCAGACAGGTGGACTATGTGGATTTCGAGCGGAATATCTTCCCCGCGAGCGCCGTTCGGCATCCCCCGGCCGTCCCAGCGCTCGAAGATATACGCCAGAGCGTTTCGGACCTGGCTGTCCAGGCCGATCCGATCGGATAGCACCCCGGCAGAAGTGCAATGTGAACTGATGAGGTTGGCAACCTGGTCACGTGCGGTGAGCAGAAAAGTAGCCGAGCGGATGCCGCGCTCCCATCCCGGCAATCCACGCCCTACGTGACTGACCATCAGACGCAGGAACGGCAGCCCGGCCATATCCACCCCGTAGGTGTCGGCCCGGAAGGCGATGTCGTCGCCGAACAGCACCGAAAGCTCATGGGAGTCGGCGTGACAACCGATCCAACCCACCAGATTGGCGTAGTACACGGTCGCGCGCTGTTGGGCGTCCAGACCCATCCGCTCGGCGATGCGAGTTGCGATCAGAGAAGACCGAAGCATGTGTTCCATCGGCTGACCCAGACCGAGGTCGATCGCCAGCGATATGGCCGCCAGCAACTCAGCTTTGCGCAGGCCTTTTGCCGAGCCGTGCGACTCCGGGTCGGGTGCACGCCCTCATTCTGCCGCTTTCTGGGGCGGTTGCCCCATGTGACGCCCCGTTCGTCCGCTCTACCCTTTCCCCATGGTCAGCGACGATCGAGCAGCAGAACCCCTGGGACGGCGTTCTGACGGAAGGCCACGCGCCTTTTGTCAAGGCACGACGAGTGTTTCGCTATCTGCCTTCGGCACCGCGATGCAAGCTGTGCAACAACCCGTTTGGCGGCCCCGCCGGTCGTGTTCTCGCCATCGCCGGATTCAGCCCGTCGCGCAAGAACCCCAACCTGTGCAGTCGTTGTTGCGATGCGCTTCCCGCCGGCGGCGCCGAGGTAGACGTCGCGGTCCTGTTCGCCGACGTTCGGGGCTCCACGGCCCTGGGTCAGCGCGGTGCCGCAACCCACTTCGCCGCATTGCTCAACCGGTTCTACGACGCTGCGACGCAGACCCTGCTGCGGCATGACGCGGTGATCGACAAACTCATCGGCGACGAGGTGATGGCGTTCTTCGTCCGCGGCATCAGCGGTCCGCAGTACCGCAGCCATGCCGTCGCGGCCGGGATGGAACTGCTCAAAGCCGTCGGTTACGGGAGCGAGGCGGGGCCGTGGCTGGAGCTGGGCGTGGCGGTCAACGCCGGCGTCGCGTACGTGGGCAACGTCGGCGGCGCGGTCGTCGACTTCACTGCCCTGGGTGATCCGGTCAACGTCGCGGCACGCATGCAACAACACGCCGCCGGCGGGGAGTTGCTCGTCGCGACCGGAGTGGCCGACGATCGCATGGCGACGGCTGGGCGACGTCGACTGAACCTGCGAGGCCACGCGCAGCCGGTCGACGCGTTTGTCTTGACGTCTAGCGCGGTCTAGCGAACGTCTAGCGGGGTCTAGCGAACGTCTAGCGCTTCTTCACCGACTTCGGCGGCTTGGCGCTGCGACCCTGCTGGCGCGCTGCGGCGCGCCGTTCGCGGCGGCTGCCTCCCGCGCCGGCCCCAGCCGAGGTCTTGGCCCCTCCGCCGCCGTTGCGCTGCACCTGCGCCGATCCGTCCTCCGAAGGTCCGGAGTAGGTCAGTGCCGGCGCCTCATTGTCGCTGTTGCCGATTCCCTTGGCGCGCAACGTGCTTACCGGCTCCTTGGGGATGGGCTCGCGCGCCGGCGGCTCGTCCTGTTGGGCGGCCGGCGGTCGGCGAATTCGGCCAGGCCTTCGGGCTGTTCGACCGGAGCGACGACCTGTGGCGCCGGGACCGCCTCCACGCTGACGTTGAACAGGAATCCGACCGACTCCTCTTTCATCCCGTCGAGCATGGCCGTGAACATGTCGTAGCCCTCGCGCTGATACTCGACCAGCGGGTCGCGCTGCGCCATCGCGCGCAGCCCGATGCCTTCTTTGAGGTAGTCCATCTCATAGAGGTGCTCGCGCCACTTCCGGTCGATCACGTTGAGCAGCACGTTACGTTCCAGCTGGCGCATCGCGCCCTCGCCGGCTATCTCCTCGAGCTCGGATTCCCTTGCGGCATAAGCCTTGTCGGCATCATCGAGCAGGGCCTCGAGCAATTCTTCGCGGGTGAGGTCGTCGCGCTCGGAGTCCGCGTCACGGTGGGTAAGCGTCTCGGGGCTGATCCCCACCGGGTACAGCGTTTTGAGCGCCGTCCACAATGCGTCCAGATCCCAGTCCTCGGCGTAGCCTTCGCTGGTCGCGCCGTTGACGTAAGCAGTGATCACATCGCGGAGCATGTCCAGGGCCTGCTCCTTGAGGTTCTCCCCCTCGAGGATGCGGCGACGCTCGGCGTAGATGACCTTGCGCTGCTGGTTCATCACCTCGTCGTACTTCAGGACGTTCTTGCGCATCTCGAAGTTCTGCTGCTCGACCTGGGTCTGGGCGCTCTTGATGGCGCGGGTGACCATCTTGGCTTCGATCGGCACGTCGTCGGGCAGGTTCAGCCGGGTCAGCAGGCTCTCCAGTGCGGCCCCGTTGAACCGGCGCATGAGCTCGTCACCCAGCGACAGGTAGAAACGCGACTCCCCGGGGTCGCCCTGGCGGCCGGAACGACCGCGCAGCTGGTTGTCGATACGACGCGACTCGTGGCGTTCGGTGCCCAGCACGTACAGGCCGCCGGCCTCGATGACCTCCTTGGCCTCCGCGTTTGCCTCTTTCTTGACCTTGGGCAGCTCCTGATGCCAGGCCTCTTCGTATTCCTCGGGCGTCTCCACCGGATCCAGGCCGCGCTCGCGCAACCGCGTGTCGGTCAGGAAGTCGACGTTGCCGCCGAGCACGATGTCGGTACCGCGGCCGGCCATGTTGGTGGCCACAGTGATGCCGCCACGTCGGCCGGCCTCGGCGATGATGCCCGCCTCCTGCTCGTGGTACTTCGCGTTGAGCACGTTGTGCGGGATGCGTCGCTTGGTGAACTGGCGCGACAGGTACTCCGAGCGCTCCACGCTGGTGGTGCCGATCAGGACCGGCTGGCCCTTTTCGTAGCGCTCGGCGACATCGTCGACGACGGCGATGTACTTGGCTTCCTCGGTCTTGTAGATGAGGTCGGACTGGTCGGTGCGGATCATCTCCTTGTTGGTGGGGATGGAGACGACGCCCAGCTTGTAGATCTCATGCAGCTCGGCCGCCTCGGTCTGGGCGGTACCGGTCATGCCGGACAGCTTGTCGTAGAGGCGGAAGTAGTTCTGCAGGGTGATGGTCGCCAGCGTCTGGTTCTCGGCCTTGATCTCGACGTGCTCCTTGGCCTCGATGGCCTGGTGCATGCCTTCGTTGTAGCGGCGCCCGATCAGCACGCGGCCGGTGAACTCGTCGACGATGAGCACCTCGCCGTTGCGGACGATGTAATCCTTGTCGCGATTGAACAGCTCCTTGGCCTTCAGCGCGTTGTTGAGGTAGCTGACCAGCGGAGAGTTGGCGGCCTCGTAGAGGTTGTCGATGCCGAGCTGGTCCTCGACGAACTCCACGCCCTTCTCGTGCACACCGACCGTGCGCTTGCGCAGGTCGACCTCGTAATGAGTGTCCTTTTGCATCAGCGGCGCCAACCTGGCGAACTCGGAGTACCAGTTGGACGCGCCGTCGGCGGGGCCCGAGATGATCAGTGGGGTGCGGGCCTCGTCGATCAGGATGGAGTCGACCTCGTCGACGATGGCGAAGTTGTGCCCGCGCTGCACCAGGTCGTCCAGCGAGTGGGCCATGTTGTCGCGCAGGTAGTCGAAGCCGAACTCATTGTTGGTGCCGTAGGTGATGTCGGCGTTGTAGGCGACGCGCCGTTCTTCCGGCGTCATCTGGGCCAGGATGACGCCGACGTCCAGACCGAGGAAGCGGTGCACGCGGCCCATCCACTCGCTGTCGCGCTTGGCCAGGTAGTCGTTGACGGTGACGACGTGCACGCCCTTGCCGGCGAGCGCGTTGAGGTAGGCCGGCAACACACAGGTCAGGGTCTTGCCTTCACCGGTCTTCATCTCGGCGACGTTGCCCAGGTGCAGGGCCGCCGCGCCCATCACCTGCACGTCGAACGGGCGCTGGTCGAGCACCCTCCAGGCGGCCTCGCGCGCCACCGCGAACGCCTCGGGGAGCAGGTCTTCGAGCTCTTCGCCCTCCTCGAGACGCTTTCTGAACTCGTCGGTCTTGGCCCTCAGCTCCGCGTCGGTAAGTTTTTCGACGTCGTCGGACAACGTGTTGACATAGTCGGCCACCTTCTTGAGGCGTTTGACCATGCGACCTTCACCAAGGCGCAACAACTTCGACAGCACAGCTTTGTCCCCTGCGGGTAGGAGTCTAGGGCGACCCCCATCCTAGGTGACGACCGCGAATCGTCAGGCCAGCCGGAGTTAAGCCAGTCGAATCAAGCCATAGTCGTAGGCGTGCCGGCGGTAGACCACCGTAGGCCGTTCGGTCTCCTTGTCGAAGAACAGGAAGAAGTCGTGTCCGACGAGCTCCATCTCGTAGAGCGCGTCGTCGACCGACATCGGCTTGGCCGGGTGTTCCTTGACCCGGACGACCTGTCCCGGCTCATGGTCGAGTTCGGCGCCGTCGTGATCGTGGGGTTCGACCGGTGCGGCAGCGAAGGCCTTCTCCGGCGGCGGCAGCACGGCGGTGGCCTCGGCCAGCGACACCGGCGTCTTGTCGCCGTAGTGCACCTTGCGGCGGTCCTTGCCGCGCCTCAGCCGGTTCTCCAGCTTGGCGACGGCGGATTCCAGCGCGGCGTAGAAGCTGTCGGCGCAGGCCTCGCCGCGCACGACCGGGCCGCGTCCGCGGGCGGTGATCTCTATTCGCTGACAGGCCTTGCGCTGGCGGCGGTTGCGTTCGTGGTCGAGTTCGACGTCGAAAAGGTAGATGGTCTTGTCGAATCGCTCGCAGCGGGCGAGCTTCTGTGAAACGTAGATGCGGAAATGATCGGGGATCTCGACGTTGCGTCCCTTGAACACGATCTCGGCGTTGGCCATCGGTTCGGCCTGATCTTCGGTTTCGGCTTGGTCTAGGACCTGCTCGGAATCCGCGGTAAGCCTTGACATTCGTGACAACTCGTTTCTCTTTTCACGTCACACGCACCCTGCGTGCCGGCATTCAGATACGCGCCGACGGGGATTAGAGCGGTCTGGAGAAGCCACCGCCGCAGGCTGCCCGCCGGAGCAAGAAGTCGAATCTCACCTCCTACCGCGGGTGCTGCTCAACCTGGCAATTTCGGCGACCGTAAGTCGAGAGTCTGCTCTCGACGTTAGACCCTGTTCGCCTCACCTTGCCACCTGATTCGCATACCTGTTGCGAGTTCTTCACGCGGCGGCGATCGCGAGAAACCGCGGCCACCCGCACGCCGGCGGCCTGTAGCACCCGAACCGATTCGCGCGCCGTGGCCCCGGTGGTGACGATGTCGTCGACGATCAACACCTCGGTGCGCGGCCGCGGACCGCGCAGCCGTACCCGGCCGGCGATGTTGCGTTCGCGGGCCGAGGTGTCCAGGCCCACCGAGTCCCGGGCCAGGGCCCGCATGCGCAACACGGCGAGGACGCCGATGTCCGGGTGGCCCGCCACGGCTACCCCTGCGATCCGGGTGATGGGATCGCCGCCGCGCCGGCGCGCTGCGGAACGCCGCGTTGGCGCGGGCACGAGCGTCAGTGGGGTGTCCACCATGCCCCAGCACAACAATCGGTGAATGCCGACGGCCAAGGTGTGCGCCAGCGGCTCGACCAGGTCGCCGCGGCCGCGCTCCTTGAGCGCCAGGATGGCCTGGCGGCGGACGCCGGTATAGCGACCGAGGGCGAACACCGGGACTTGCGGGTCGATGCGGGGACTGATCACCAGCGGTTCGCCGGGTTCGACGGTGAGTTGGTTCGTGCACGCCGTACACCAGCGGGTTGCCGGGGCCCCGCAGCCGCCGCACTGCAGCGGCAGGACTAGGTCGAGCATGCAGTGAGTGTCGCGGCTGGGGGTGACAAGTCCGGATGGAGACCGACTTGTAACCAAACACTGACCGACTTGCGTACGCGCGCTTTCATTTTCGCGCTGATACCGGCCCTACCATCAGCAGCGACGGCTTATTACCCATCCGACTAATTACCCGAATATGGAGAGAAAGCCATGGGGGCGGCAATCCGGTCTCTGCTGATGTTCATCGGGATCACTTCAACAGTGATCGCCGGGCACGCCGGCGTCACGCTGATGGCGGCGAGCAAGTCGAGCGGTTACTCCGACATCGTCGCGATCATGCCCGTGCGCGGCTCCGTAGTGGGTGTGGCGCACCCCGTGGTGGTGACCTTCGGCAGCCCGGTCGCCAACCGGGAGGCCGTGGAGCGTGCCATCGAAGTGACGTCAGTACCCGCTATGAGTGGCACGTTCGAGTGGCTGGACAGCAATGTCGTGCAGTGGGTTCCGGACCGGTTCTGGCCGGCACACAGCACGGTGGCGCTCTCGGTGGGTGGTCTTCGCACCGAGTTCAAGACGGGTCCCGCCGTCGTCGGCGTCGCCGACATCACCAACCACACCTTCACCGTCAGCATCGACGGGGTCCAAGCAGACACGCCGCCACCCGCCCTGCCGGCGCCGCACCACCGGTCGCACTTCGGAGAAGCGGGCGTGATGCCGGCGTCGATGGGCAGGCCGCAATACGAGACACCGGTAGGCACTTACAGTGTGCTTGCCAAAGACCGCTCGGTGATGATGGATTCGAGCAGCGTCGGCATCCCGGTCGACAATCCCGACGGTTACCGGCTCCAGGTCGACTACGCCGTCCGCATCACCAACCGGGGTCTGTACGTCCATTCGGCGCCCTGGGCGATCTCGGCGATGGGCGTCGAGAATGTCAGCCACGGCTGCATCAGCCTGAGCCCCACCGACGCCGAGTGGTACTTCAATTCGGTCCACGTCGGTGACCCGGTGATCGTCAAGGAAGGCGTCCCCGCCGTGATCAGCGATAAGGAAGCCGACATCCAACCGTCCACCCTCAACCCCGACCGGCCGGCCAGTTAACGTAGTCCCCCGTCAAAAGGGCGGGGGTTCGTCCTCGGGGTCCGGTGGTGGGCGGCTGTCGGCGTAGGCGAAGTAGTCCGCGAGGTTGGCGGGGTGGGCGGCACGGGCTTGGTGGTTTTGGCGGCGTTCGGCGGCCACCCGGTGGGCTCGGTCCTGGGTGCGGGTGCGGCGGCGCTTGGGCATCATCGCGGTGCGGGGTGCGCAGTAGTCCGGTGGGGGTTGGGCTTCGGGGGCGGGCATGCCGCCCACGGCGTGGCACAGGCTGGGGAACAACAGGGCCTAGCCCGGGGTGGTGACGTGGGTGTCGCCGGCCGGCGACGTCAGGATCAGGGTGCCATCGGCCAGTTGCTGTTCGGTCCAGCCCCAGAACGTTTTCATCAAATGATGTGTGCGGCAATAACATTTGAGGTTGCCCGCATGGGTGGGCCCGCCCTGCGCGTAGGGGATGGTGTGGTCCAGCATCGCAGCGGGTGGCCGGCACGTCGCAGCCCGGCCAGCGGCAGGTCAGATCCCGGGCCCGCACGAAAGCGGCCAGCGCTGTGGAGGGGATGTGCTGGGGTTCGGGCGGGCCGTAGCCGGGATGGATCAGCGGCACGAGTTTGGCGGTCAGGGCCAGCTCGGCCAGAAGGTCGGCGGTGATGAGGTCCTCGGCGCCGATCAGACACCCCGGGGTGTCCCCGTGACCGTTCAGCGTGGCTGTTCGGCGATCACATGAATGACCACCGGGGAGGACGGCTTGCGGCCCGGCGGCCGTGCAGTCGGGGCGCCCGCACTCACAGCCCAAGCGGGTCGCATCGGCCGCCAAGCGCCCCCAGCGCATCGGCGCGGCGCTGATCACGGGTGCGCGGATCATTCGCGCACACCGTGGCCGCCAGCGCCGACAGCCGCTGGTCGAGGGCATGGGCGTCGGTGGTCCGTACCCGGCCCTCGATCGAGCACATCCCGTCGTGCTCGGCGCCGATCCACACCTGGCGCTCGTTCTGCACCTCTTTGCGGCGGCGCACCGCATCGGCATCGGCGCGGAGGACGATCGCGTCCACTTTCTGCGACAACCGCCCCCGACTCATCGAGGGCCACCGAGTTACCTTGGCGGCGACCTTGGCATCCACCGCCGCCAGCACGTCCGGGTCCTCGATCAGATCCGTGCGGAACACGATCGTGGAAAACGCCTCGAAGTCGATATCCCCAGCCTGAAACACCGCCCCCACCTGAGGCACCCGCTCCCGCATCGCCCGGGCATACCGCAACTTGGTCTCCGCGCGGCCCTGGGTGATCTTCAACCCCGCCGCCACCTCACCAGACACGGCCTTGGTCGTGTCAATTGCCCAATCCTCGGCCTCCCCACCCCGCACCAACCGGTAAGCGAACAAGTCCCCCATCGCCACCAGCTCCGCGGCCGCCGCCTGATTCACCACCCGCGCCGCCGCACACACCCGCTGCACCCACCCGGCGGATTCCTCGGTCGTCTCGCTCAAGACCTCCCGGCGCGCCGCCACCTCTCGCATGTGGGCATCGAAACACGCCCACTGCTCCGCGGAAGGAGCTCCGCCAGACGGGTTGGCGGGCGGGGAAGGCAGCGCACCGAGCGGCTGTTCGAACATATTTTCGATAGTACTCGTGGCTACACCCTCGCGCGCATCTTGACGTGAGGCAACACGTACTGACACCGCTCCCGGTCACGCTAGACCGATAGGAGTGGGCACCTACTGCGCCGGCGCGCCCACCGCCCCACAAGCCGGAAGAGCCGTCGTCGTTCCCGCAAGAACAGCCGGGATCGGCGCCGAGGGCACCTCGGCCGCCGCGGCCTGCGTCGGCGCCTGGGGACCGGGCAGGACGACCGGGTCGGCGACCTTCCCGGCCGGGGGAGTCATCGGCGCCCCCTTGCCGGTGCCGGCCTGCGTCACTATCGGAGCAGCGACCGGCGCGCCAACAGGCGCTCCTGCCCCAGCCCCGGCAATCGGCACAACCGGCGCCGCAGGAGGCACCACGGGCACGGGAGGAGCGGGCACGGGAGGCACGACGGGCACCGGCGGCACGACCGGGACCGCCGGCGCGATCGGCACCGGACCAGGGAGCACCACCGGAGCGGCGGCTATCGGAGCGGCACCGAAACCCATTTGCTGCTCAATGCAGTTCGCGCCGCCAGTCCGCAGCGGGGTGGCCACCGCGCCCGGACTCAATGCCAGCGCAGCTCCGCACAACCCCGCGCCGGCAGCAACCGCTACGCAGAATCGATCGATGATCCGCAACGCCAACTCCGTTCATTCTCCCCAATTGCCCCCGCATTAGTGACAATGGGGAACCGTATCGGTGCGCCGAATTCTTGCCTAGAGCGCGAAATTGATGGTTGCCGAACCGATGCCAAGCACCGGCCTCGCCGTGACTGTGTCTTTCCCAAATAGTGACGTGCGGAAGGGTTTTGACGGCGAAAGCTGTGCTACTCGCGCGCCTGGCCACCAAAACGCGGTCCGGCGGTGAATCGACTAGAAGTTCCGATTAATGGTCGGCCAGCAAATTCTGGCGCTAAATTACAGGCATGTAATTTACCATTATGTAATGCATCGGCACAGGTCAGTCCGCGCCCCACCACAGCGACGGCCAGCTGAAGCTCAGGGCACCCTGGCTCAGCTGCGTGATCAGGTCTTCCAGCGCCCGCAGCGGCAACTCCATACGCCACTCCGGCAGCAGACCGGACAGGTGCAGGGAATCAGGTGTCAGCTCGACGTCGGTGATAATCAGCCCGTGCGGCAACTCCGGCAACTGCACCTGGTAAGCCGGCGTTCGCGCCGGCAGCTTCCACCGTCGCTGCCCGGCCATCACCGCGCGCGGGCGCAACCACAGTGTCGAGCCCACCACGTCGGCATCGACCTCGAGACCACCCCATCCAGGTCGTCGTGCCCAGCGCAGCCGCGCCGTCCCGTCCTCCCCCGACTCGCTGCGCAGTGCAGGCGCCGCCTGCTCGAGCACCTCGTCGAAGATGTCTTTCGGCAACTCCGTGGACAGCACCGTCGGAGCCGCCACCACCAGCGGCGGCACACCGGGCCGGATGTGCACGTTGTGCAGCACGGCAACCGCACTCTGCAAGCGGTTGTCGTCCCAGCGGATGTCCCGGGCCGCCACCCGGACCTCGCCCAGCTGACCGACCGGCAGGCCCTGCGGGTCCAGCTCCGACTCCAGCTCGACAACGGTCAAGGTCACGTCGCTGTCACCGATGCGGACCGTGAGTTCCTTGCCCACCAGCAGCTGCTGAAGCGTTGCGAACAACGTCCGGTAGGGCATCGCGACCGCCTGGGCGCCGACCGAAGGCAACCCGGTCGACGACCACAACGAAGCCAGCATCTCCAAGGCGCGGAACGGGTCGTCCCAACGCAGGAAGGGAACCTTGGGCGACATCGGCAAGCGCCTCCTCATCAGCAGGGTAGCCAATGAGGTCAGCGGTTCAACACAGTTACCCCGGCAGGACCGGCGCAGCCCCGCCGATCATCAGGCCGGCGACCTCTGACCAGCCTTGTTGGTTCTCGGCCGCCGCTGCCGAGTACATCAGCACGCCTTGCGGACCGGCGACGTACACGGTGGACGGGTTGGCCGCGATCGCGAACAACGGGATCTGCAAACCGCGCGCGGGAGCGTCCGAGTTGACCCCGTCGAGGTTGACATAGGACACCGGGTGGGTGGCGTCGTTGCGGGTCACCACGATGTCGTCACCGGTTCGCCAGTACAGCGACACCACCGACGTGCCCAGGCCGAAACCCAGCCGCCGCGGGTACGTCAGCGCGAACTGGCCGGCCTGGGTCTGCTCGACGCCGGCCAGGATCACCTGCCCCCCGATCACCATCGCCGCGCGGGTCCCGTCGCGGGACAGCTGCAGATCGGTGATCGGCCCGGGGAAACGACTGGACACCGCGGTGGAATCCACGGGAATCCGGGCCGGTTGCCCGGATGCGGGTTCCTGGATCGCACGCAGCACGTTGTTGGCGTCGACCACCACCCATACCGCGTCGTCCAACGACCAACTGGGCCGCGACAGGTTGTGCCCGTCGGCAGACTGGACCGCCTCGCCGCCGAGGTCCCCGATCCACAGGGACGCCGCCATGTCCGGGGCGCCGCGGCGCAGCGTCACCACCGACGCCACCTGCCGCCCACTGCGCGACAGCGCGGCGCCGGTCTGGTCGCCCATCCGGCCGAACGCTCCCGGCACGGTGGTGATGTGTTGTCCGTCCAGTTCCACCAGCGATCCGCCCACCAGCGCGTGCAATCCGGCGCCGGCGCCGTCGGCCACACCCGGGTCGGTGGCGGCGACGTCGGAGGTGTTCCAGCCCTGCGCGAACCGGTCGTCCAGCGGGGCGCCGTCGGCGTTGATCACGTACGGCCCCCGGATGTCGGCTCGCGCCAGCGTCCAAATGATCTGCGCGGCAAGCAGTGCCCGGCTGTGCGGGTCCGTGGTGGACAGCTTTTCCAATTCGATGCGGGCGCCGCCGTAGCCCTTCCCGACTCCGCTCTTGCCGCCGTCGGCCCGGGTGACCGGCCCGCGCAACCGCAGCGGCGGAGCCAGCAGATTGCGCACCGTGTGCGCCATCTCCGGGCGGGGCCCGGCCAACAGCTTGGAGACGAGCTCGGTGGCCAGCTGGTCGTGGTCGGACACCGCGACGTAACGGGGGTCGGGCACCACCGTCTTGCCGGTGGGGTCGGCGAAGTACAGCGTGTTGCGCTTGTAGGTGGCCTGGAATTGCTGCCAGTCCAGGAAGACGCCGTTGGGCAGGCGGTCGATGCGCCACCCGCCGGAAGTCTTGACCAACTCGATCTGGCCCGGGTCCGGCAGCTGGCCGTCAGCGGTCTCGAAGACCCCGATATCGGACAGCGAGCCCAGGATGTCGGCCCGCATGGTCGCCGAAACCCGTTCGGCACCACGGGTTTCGACGAACACCACATGGTCGATCAGCAACGCGCTACCGGCGTCGTCCCACGAGTTGGAGGCCGACTGGGTCAGGAATTGCCTGGCCGCCAGGTGCCGGTTGGCCGGGTCGGCGGTGGCCTTGAGGAATTCGCGCAACAGCACGTCGGGATCCATGCCCGGGGTGGGCTTGGGCAGGTTCGACGGCGCGGGCCGCTCGACGGTGCCGATGGCCTGCGGCGCCGACGAACTGGGCACGCTCGCGCAGCCGGCAAGCACGGCGACCGTCCCCAGCAGGGCGCCTACCGTCCGGAGCTTTCCCATCATCCGGCGTGCTCCCGGGGCCGCTGATCGACGGCGGACGCCGTGTTAGGGGCCGGCGGCGGCTGCGGGATCGGCTTCATGGGCAGCGGGCTGGTGGTGACCTTGTGTCCGCGCACCAGCGGCAGCGTCAGCCGGAAGCATGCCCCCTGACCAGGCTCGCCCCAGGCCTCCAGGCGGCCCTGGTGCAGCCGGGCATCCTCGATGCTGATCGCCAGCCCCAGCCCGGTGCCACCGGAACGCCGCACCCGGGACGGGTCGGAACGCCAGAACCGGCTGAACACCAGCTTCTCCTCGCCGGGTCGCAGGCCGACGCCGTAGTCGCGCACGGTGACGGCGACGGTGTCCTCGTCGGCGGCCATCCGGATCCGTACCGGCTTGTGCTCGGCATGGTCGATGGCGTTGGCGATCAGGTTGCGCAGAATCCGTTCCACCCGGCGGGCGTCGACCTCCGCGATCACTTCGTCGGTCGGCAAATCTACGAGCAACTCGATGCCGGCCTCCTCGGCCAGGTGGCCGACGTTGATCAGCGCGTTGTTCACGGTGCTGCGAAGGTCGACAGCTTCCACGGACAACTCGGCCACACCGGCGTCGTGCCTGGAGATCTCCAGCAGGTCGTTGAGCAGCGTCTCGAATCGGTCCAGCTCGTTGACCATCAATTCGGTGGAGCGGCGCAGCGCGGGATCCAGGTCGGAGCTGTGGTCGTAGATCAGGTCGGCGGCCATCCGCACGGTGGTCAGCGGTGTGCGCAGCTCGTGGCTGACGTCGGAGGTGAAACGGCGCTGCAGGTTGCCGAACTCTTCGAGCTGGGTGATCTGGCGGGACAGGCTTTCGGCCATGTCGTTGAACGACAACGCCAGCCGCGCCATGTCGTCTTCACCGCGGACCGGCATGCGCTCGGACAGGTGGCCCTCGGCGAAGCGCTCGGCGATCCGCGACGCCGACCGCACCGGCACCACCACCTGACGCGAGACCAGCAGCGCGATGCCGGCCAGCAGCAGCAGCAGCACCACGCCGCCGGTGGCCATCGTGCTGCGCACCAGGGTGATGGTGGCCTGTTCGTTGGCCAGCGGGAAGATCAGGTACAGCTCCAGGTTGGCCACCCGCGACGACGTCGGCGTGCCGACGATCAGCGCCGGCCCGGAGAAGCCCTCGGTGTGCACCGTTGCGTACTGGTAGGCGGCCTGCCCGGCCTTGACGAAGCCGCGCAACGCGTTGGGCACCTGGTCGACGGGTCCTGCGGTCGAGGCGGCCCGCGGGCCGTCCCCCGGCACCATGAGCACGGCATCGAAGGCGCCGGCCAGGCCGGCACCGGAGGCGGGATCGGTTTTCGAGGTCAGCGTGTTGCGCGCGAGCTGCAGGCTGCTGTCCAGGGAGCGGGTTTCCTCGCCGTTGACGATGCCGCTGACGGTGTTGCGCGCCCGCTCGATCTGATCGGTCGCGGCCTTGACCTTGACGTCGAGCACGCGGTTGGTGACCTGGCTGGTCAGCACGAAACCCAACGCCAGAATCACGGCCAGCGACAACCCCAGGGTCAGCGCTACGACACGCAGTTGCAGAGATCGGCGCCAGACCACGGCGACGGCTCGACTCAGAGCACTCAAGCCGCGCGGCACAGGGCCAGAACGCCCCCATCGACCTCGACTACGTCGTGGCGAGCGCCAGATCACCTACACCGCACTCTCCCGGCCGGATCACGGGGGGCCGGCCTTGTAACCCACTCCTCGAACGGTCAGAACCACGGTCGGGTTCTCAGGATCCTTCTCGACCTTGGCGCGCAGGCGCTGGACGTGCACGTTCACCAGGCGGGTGTCCGCCGGGTGCCGGTAGCCCCAGACCTGTTCGAGCAGCACATCACGAGTAAACACCTGGCGGGGTTTACGCGCCAACGCGACCAACAGGTCGAATTCCAGCGGCGTCAGGGAGATCTGCTCGCCGTTGCGGGTGACCTTGTGTGCCGGCACGTCGATATCGACGTCGGCGATGGACAGCATCTCGGCCGGCTCATCGTCGTTGCGACGCAACCGCGCCCGCACCCGCGCGACCAACTCCTTGGGCTTGAACGGCTTCATGATGTAGTCGTCGGCGCCGGACTCCAGGCCGAGCACCACGTCCACGGTGTCGGTCTTGGCGGTGAGCATGACGATCGGCACGCCCGAATCGGCACGCAGCACCCGGCAGACGTCGATGCCGTTCATGCCGGGCAGCATCAAGTCCAACAGCACCAGATCAGGGCGCAACTCGCGCACCGCGGTCAGGGCCTGAGTGCCATCGCCGATGACCGCGGTGTCGAAACCCTCCCCACGCAACACGATGGTGAGCATCTCGGCCAGCGAAGCGTCGTCGTCGACGACCAGAATCCTTTGCCTCATGGAGTCCATGGTGTCACCAGATCAGGACAAAACTCGGCTACCACACGGGTGTTTCTTGATTGATAAGCGCAAATGGCACCGAATTTGTGCTATTTGGCCGTCTCGGACCCCAAGAGTGCCGCCGCCAGCCTGCCCGGGTCGACCTCCGCGTCCACGACGAGCCAGCGCCCAGACCAGTCCGCGGCGGCCAGTTCGGCGTACACCGCGCCGGTCCGGCGCTGCAGTCCGTCGTCGCGTTCGTAGCTGTCGCGTGCCCGGCCCGGGTCGCGCTGCGCCCGGTTGCGGGCGCGCTGCCCGGCGAGTTCGGCCGGCACCGCGAGCAGGATCTGCCAGTCCGGCGCGGGCAGCGCGAGCCGCTCGTATTCGAGTGCGCGCACCCACGCCACCGCGTCCCCGGTCGCGTCCTGATGCAGTCGGGCCGCGCTGTAGGCCGCATTGGAGGCGACGTAGCGGTCCAGGATCACCACGTCGTGCTCGCGCCCCAGTCGCTCGATCTCCGCGACGGCCCCGGCCCGGTCGAGCGCGAACAGCGTCGCCATCGCGTACACCGACTCGGCGAGGTCGCCGTGCTGACCGTGCAGCGCCTCGGCCGCGAGGTCGGCGGTGATCGACTGCCCGTAACGCGGGAATGCCAGCGTGGCCACCGAGCTGCCCGCCGCGCTGCAACTGCGCGCGCAGGCCGTCGGTCAACGTTCGCTTGCCGGAGCCGTCGACACCTTCGATCGCGATCAGCACGGCGCGAGCCTACTTCAGAACTCACCGCAGTTCGGGGTGGTGGCTAAGCCGTTGAATCGGTCGGCAACCCACTGCATGTCGCGCTCGCCGTCCACCATCAAGGCCAGCAGGTGATTGACGCCCAGCTTATTCAAGAACGGCGGCTGTTCATTGGTGTGGAACTCGACATCGGCGCCTTGGGCACACCAGTCGCGCGCCGAGTTGGTTGGCCGCCGTCCACGGCACCAGGGGGTCGTAACGGTTGATGTCGATCAGCACCGGCGCGTCCGGCTTCAAGCGTCCGATGCGCTGCCGGTCGAGCACGCTGCGGAAAGGCTCCTCCCGAACCAGTTGCAGCGGGTCTTCGGTGAAGTATTCCTGTAGGTGGTGAAAGCCGTAGGTGAGCACGGTCTCGGTGATGCACTGTTCGCGCGTCTTGGCCAACAATTCCTCGCCGGCGGAGGTGAGCTTCTCGTGGATCGCCGGTTCAATGTCCGGGTACGCGGCGAGCAGCCCGTTGAGGATGTAGCCGACACCGCCGGCCAGTATGCTGCCGTCGATGAACGGCAGCATCTCTACCAGATCCGCGGGTGGGGCCCCCGCCATGACGCCGACGATGTTGAGGTCCGGGGCATAGGACGGCGCCAGCTCGGCGGCGGCCGCCGCCGCCGCGCCGCCCTGCGAATAGCCCCACAATGCCACCGGCCCATGCGGATCCAGGGAAGTTCCCGGCAGCCGCAGGGCCGCACGTGCCGCGTCGAGCAATGCCTGCCCCTCGAGCTTCGCGGTTCATGAAGGTGTGCACACCGGGAGTTCCCAGGCCTTCGTAATCGGTGACCACCACGGCGAATCCGCGGGACACCAGCGTCGACACGAACACCTCTTCGTACCCGAAGGTGATGTCCAGGCCGCCGGAGTAGTGGATTCCTTGGTTGAACACCCGCGACGGCGCGCACTGGTCACCCATGCCCTGGGTGCCGGGGGCGTAAGCGATCAGCGGGCGGGGCCCCTTTCCCGGCCACGGAACTTCCGGTTCGAAGTAGGTGCCCGTCACCGCGGTTCGCTTGCCGCCATAGCTGTCGTACATGAGTCGGGCGCCGGTCGCCCAGAAACCGCTGGTCTGCCCCGACGGCTCCAGGTGGGTCCGGAAGCGCTCTTCGCGGATCGGGTCGCCGGCTTGTCCCGGTAGCTGGGTCGGCGGGTTGTAGAAGCCGTCCGATTGGCCCCCGTCGGCGTGTGCGCCGGCAGCGGGCCAGGCAAAACTCGCCATCCAACCGCTGCCCCCGACAGCGAGTGCGATGACAGCGATCGTGGCCTGACGAAGGCGACGGCCAGTAACTCGGCGGCCGAGGCGATGCATCGCGATGGCTATGGCGAGGACTCCCGTCTCGACACCGGAACGAGCGTGTGAGACCGGTGGCCCCCCACAGCACTATTACACACCCATTGAATAGTTCCGAGGCCGATCGTCGCTGCGGTCAGCGCGGGAGGTTGCTGTCGTACATGATTCGGGTGGCCGTGGCCCGGAAACCGCCGAGTTGCCCGGACGGCTCGAGGACCAGTCGCGAAGGCTCGTCGCGGATCACGTCGCCGGGTTGGCCCGGCAGCACGTCCGGCGGGCTGTAGAACACGTCGTATTGGGTTTCATCGGCGCGCGCGGTCGGCGCCAGGCATCCACCGCCCACCACCGAGCTACTGACCCCCAGAAAGAGTGCCCCCATGATGATTGCGGCCCGACTGGCTCGGTGCCTGCCATTTATGCGGGGAATTGCGAGGACCATGACGAAAGCTCCCGTCTCGACGCTGAAACGAGCATTCGTGCCCGGCGGGCGCCGCGCCGTCGAGCATCGCCTCCCATGACATGGGCGGACATGGGCGCTCAGCGCGTTGAGCCCCAACTCAGCTCGACAGCGTGTTATTCCCCGTCAGTGATCTGCGCTGCTGGCGTCGGGAACGCGCACATAGTGCGTGGATACCCCGAAACCCGGTATTCACACACCCGGCCAATTCAAAGCGCTGCGCGCCGATGACTGCTCAGTAGCGGTAGTGGTCCGGCTTGTACGGGCCCTCGACGTCGACGCCGAGGTATTCGGCCTGGTCCTTGGTCAGCTTGGTCAGGTTTCCGCCGAGCGCCTCGACGTGGATGCGGGCCACCTTCTCGTCGAGGTGCTTGGGCAGGCGGTACACCTCGTTGTCGTACTCGTCGTTCTTGGTCCACAGCTCGATCTGGGCGATCGTCTGGTTGGCGAAGCTGTTGCTCATCACGAACGACGGGTGGCCGGTGGCGTTGCCCAGGTTCAGCAGCCGGCCCTCGGACAGCACGATGACCGAACGGGCCGGTCTCGCCGAAGGTCCACAGGTCGACCTGCGGCTTGATGTTGGTCCGCGCCGCGCCGGAGCGCTCCAGGCCGGCCATGTCGATCTCGTTGTCGAAGTGGCCGATGTTGCCCAGGATCGAGTGGTCCTTCATCGCCTTGATGTGGTCGAGCATGATGATGTCTTTGTTGCCGGTCGACGTCACGACGATGTCCGCGTCGGCGATGGCGTCCTCGACGGTGACGACGTCGAAGCCCTCCATCATCGCCTGCAGCGCGTTGATCGGGTCGATCTCGGTGACCTGGACCCGGGCGCCCTGGCCCTTCATGGCCTCCGCGCAGCCCTTGCCGACGTCGCCGTAGCCACAGATCAGCACCTTCTTGCCGCCGATCAGCGCGTCGGTGCCGCGGTTGATGCCGTCGATCAGGGAGTGCCGGGTGCCGTACTTGTTGTCGAACTTGGACTTGGTGACCGAGTCGTTGACGTTGATCGCCGGGAAGGCGAGGTCACCGGCCGCAGCGAATTGGTACAGGCGCAGTACGCCGGTGGTGGTCTCCTCGGTGACGCCCTTGACCGACTCCGCGATCTTGGTCCACTTGCCTTTGTCGGTCTCGAAGCGGTTCCGCAGCACACCCAGGAAGATCTTCCACTCCGCCGAGTCGTCTTCCTCGGCGGGCGGCACCACGCCGGCCTTCTCGTACTGCATGCCGCGCAGCACCATCATGGTGGCGTCGCCGCCGTCGTCCAGAATCATATTTGCCGGCTTGTCCTCGTCCGGCCAGGTGAGCATCTGCTCGGCGGCCCACCAGTACTCCTCGAGCGTCTCACCCTTCCAGGCGAACACCGGGACGCCCTGGGGCTCTTCGGGAGTGCCATGCGGGCCGACAACGACGGCGGCCGCCGCATGGTCTTGGGTCGAGAAGATGTTGCACGACGCCCACCGGACTTCGGCACCCAGCGAGGTGAGGGTTTCGATCAACACCGCGGTCTGGACGGTCATGTGGAGCGAACCCGAGATGCGGGCTCCCTTCAGCGGCTGCACCTCGGCGTATTCGCGGCGCAGTGACATCAGGCCGGGCATCTCGTGCTCGGCGATCCGGAGTTCTTTGCGGCCGAAATCCGCCAGCGACAGGTCGGCAACTTTGAAGTCGATGCCGTTCAGAACGTCGGGGGTAAGCGAATTTTCGAGCGTCGTCATAGGGGTTTACATCCTTCTTTGGGGGCTCATGTCGAGTCCGAGCAGGCGCGTCAGCCTAGATACTCTCGAAACTCAGCTTAGCCTCCGGTCATTTGCCGTCCTGGTCAGGGCACGTTGATGACGCCGTGACGCTCCGCGAACGGGGTCATCATCCTGGCCAGATCCGCCGCGACGTCGTGGTCGGCCTCGGGCGGCATGGACACGTAGCTCAAGCACAACCGGACGATCGCCCGGGACAGCACGTTGGCGTCGTCGTCGCTGGTGGCCAGCCACGTCTGGGTGAACGCCGTGGCCAGCCGATCCGACGCCCGGGTGATGATGGGCGCGCTGTCGGTGGTGATGAGCTGCAGCAGATCGGGCTTGGCGACACCGGTCAACAGTGAGATCACCAGCGGGTCGGCCGCCGTCTCGGGGAAGAACGACCGGAAGCCCTGCAGGAACGACTCGTAGATGTTGCCGATGTTGGCGTCCAGCGCAGCCTTGACGGTGTCGACCAGCCGGTCGGCCAGGCGCAGGGCGTAACCCTGCGCCAGGCCCTGCCGGGACCCGAACTCGTTGTAGATGGTCTGCCGGCTGATGCCGGCGGCCCGGGCCACGTCGGACAGCGTGATGGCGGACCAGTCGCGGGTCAGCAGCAGATCCCGCATCGCGTCCAGCACCGAATCCCGCAACAAGGCGCGTGACGCTTCGGCGTAAGGAATCCGCTTCACAGGCGCGACAATATCTGCTTTGGCGGCGAAGTTGGTCCCGATCATGACCGTGCCACCTCCACCATGACGAAGTCCGACTTCGCCGCGCCGCAGTCCGGGCAGCTCCAGTCCTCGGGAATGTCGTCCCACCGGGTGCCGGGCTCGATGCCGTCTTCCGGCCAGCCCAGCGCCTCGTCGTACTCGAAACCGCACTGGACGCACTGGTAGAGCTTGTAGTCATTCATGGTCTTCCTAACCTTCCTGGACTAGTTCGAAATCCGGCTTCTCGCGGACGGCGCAGTCCGGACAAGTCCAGTCATCGGGTACCTGATCCCAGCCGGTGCCGGCTGGAAAACCTTCTCGGGCATCTCCCTTGGCCTCGTCGTAGCGGTAGTCGCAGACGGGGCACTTGTAGGTGGCGCTCACGCTTGGCCCTTCTCGACGGCTCCGTACTTGGCTAGGAGCTTCTCGCGCAACCGGGGCTGCATGTTGACCTTGGTGATGTCGCCGTCGTAGTGCTCGAGCACCCGGTGGTCCATCACCTTGCGCCACAGCGGCGGGAAGTAGGTCAGCGAGATCATCGACGCGTATCCGCTGGGCAGGTTGGGCGCACCCGCCATGCTGCGCAGCGTCTGGTAGCGCCGCGTGGGGTTGGCGTGGTGGTCACTGTGCCGCTGCAGGTGGTACAGGAACAGGTTGGTGACGATGTGGTCGGAGTTCCAGCTGTGCACCGGAGCGCAGCGCTCGTAGCGGCCGTTCGCGTTCTTCTGCCGCAACAGCCCGTAGTGCTCGAGGTAGTTGACGGCTTCCAGCAGGCTGAAGCCGAACACCGCCTGGATGATCAGGAACGGGATGACGCTCACGCCGAAGGCCGCGATCAGTGCGCCGAACAGCACCACCGTCATCGCCCAGGCATTCACCACGTCGTTGCCGAGATAGGTGCGGGGGTCCCACGGGCTCTTGCCGAGCCGGCGGATGCGCTGCGCCTCGAGGTGTATCGACGACCGGGCGCTGCCGATGACGCTGCGGGGCAGGAATTCCCAGAACGTCTCCCCGAAGCGGGCCGAAGCCGGGTCCTCGGGCGTGGAGACGCGAACGTGGTGGCCGCGGTTGTGCTCGATGTAGAAGTGGCCGTAGGCGGTCTGCGCCAGGGTGATCTTGGACAGCCAGCGTTCCAGCGAGTCCTTCTTGTGCCCCATCTCATGCGCGGTGTTGATGCCGACGCCGCCGAGCACGCCCACTGAGAGGGCCACACCGATCTTGCCCAGCCAGCCCAGGCCACTCTCGTAACCCAACCAGTGCAGGTTCGACGCGGTGAACAGGTATGCACCCAGGATCACGCTGGCGTACTGGAACGGGATGTAGATGTAGGTGCAGTAGCGGTAGTACTTGTCGTTTTCCAGCCGCTCCATGACCTCGTCAGGCGGGTTCTGCCCGTCTGGACCGAACCGCAGGTCGAGTATCGGCAACAGGACGTAGACCAAGAACGGCCCGATCCACAGCGGGAGCTGCGCCACGGTGTGCCAGCCGAGCTGGTTGATCCCCCAGATGACGGGCAGCATCACGAACAGCGCCGTCGGGGCGATCAGTCCCATGAGCCATAAGTGACGCTTCTTGTCGCGCCATTCCGTTACCGGCGCTTCCGGTGCGCCATCCGTCTGTGTGGTCATACGCCAAACCTCCTTGTGTGAGTGTCACCACCTTGGGTTTGGACATTACAACCGTTTGCGTCTCATGTCTAGACACGAGACGTTAGTTTGTAAACTAAGTATCCAAAAATTCCCTATTTGTCCAGTTCAGCCTCGCCACGCTCCCGCCGGCCATGCACCGAGTGCCGGCGCCCGTAGCCGACGTAGATCGCAACTCCGGCCAGCAGCCAGACGCCGAACCGAAGCCAGGTCAGCGCGGTCAGGTTGAGCATCAGCCACAGGCACGCACACACCGACGCGATCGGCAGCACCGGCACCCAGGGCGCTTTGAACCCGCGCGGCAGGTCGGGCCGGGTCCTGCGCAGCACGATGACCCCGGCCGAGACCAGCATGAACGCGAACAGCGTGCCGACGTTGACCATCTCTTCGAGCTTGTCGATCGGGAACACCGACGCCGTCGCGCCGATCACCAGCGCGACCAGCACGGTGATCCGCACCGGGGTGCCGCGCGAACCGGTCCTGGCCAACCCCCGGGGCAGCAACCCGTCCCGCGCCATCGCGAACAGCACCCGGCACTGGCCGAGCATCAGCACCATCACCACCGTGGTCAGACCGGCCAGCGCTCCGACCGAGATGATGCCGCTGGCCCAGTAGATCCCGTTGGCCTTGAACGCGGTGGCCAGGTTCGCCGAGCCATGTCCCGGGACGCTGCGCAACTGCGTGTAGTTGACCATCCCGGACAGCACGATCGCCACCGCGACGTAGAGCAGCGTCACCACTCCCAGCGACGCCAGGATGCCGCGCGGGACGTCGCGCTGCGGGTTCTTGGTTTCCTCGGCCATGGTGGCCACGATGTCGAAGCCGATGAACGCGAAGAACACGATCGAGGCGCCCGCCAACACTCCGTACCAGCCGTAATGGCTACCGCCGGCGCCGGTCAGCAGCGACAGCACGGACTGGTCGACCCCCCGGCCCTGGTGTTCGGCCTCGGGCTTGGGGATGAACGGGGTGTAGTTGGCGGCCTTGATGTAGAAGGAGCCGACGACGACCACCAGGATGACCACCGCCACCTTGATGGTGGTGACCACCGCGGAAAACCGCGACGACAACTTGGTTCCCAGCGCCAACAGGATTGCCACCAACACCACGATCAGCAGCGCACCCCAGTCCAGGTTGACCGGTCCGAGCGCCACCACGCCGCCGGCGAAACCGAACACGGTGCCCAGATAGCTGGACCAGCCCTTGGCGACCACCGCTGCGCCGATCGCCAACTCCAGCACCAGGTTCCAGCCGATGATCCAGGCCAGAAACTCACCGAAGGTGGCATAGGAGAAGGTGTAGGCGCTGCCGGCCACCGGCAGCGTGGAGGCGAACTCGGCATAGCAGAGCGCCGCCAGCGCGCAGGTGCCCGCCGCCATCAGAAATGAGATCCAGATGGCCGGGCCGGTGATGTCGCCGGTGGTGGATGCGGTGACCGTGAAAATTCCAGCCCCGATCACCACCGAGACGCCGAAGACCACCAGGTCCAACCAGGTCAGGTCCTTGCGGAGCCGGGTACTCGGCTCGTCGGTGTCGGCAATCGATTGTTCGACCGATTTCGTGCGCCAGCGACCGGACATCTGCCCGCCCCTTCCGTCACCTGCAGTTGTGACCGCACAGTACTGGGTACTCTGCCCGAATGGTGGGGAGGACAGAGAACAGAAATCATGCGGTAGTGATCGGTGCAAGCATCGCCGGGTTGTGTGCGGCCCGGGTGCTTTCGGACTTCTATGACCGGGTAACGGTCTTCGAGCGCGACGACTTGCCGAGCACAGCGGCCAATCGCGCCACGGTCCCTCAGGACCGGCACCTGCACATGCTGATGGCCCGCGGCGCCAACGAGTTCGAGAGCCTGTTCCCGGGCCTGCTCGACGACATGGTGGCGGCGGGCGTGCCGATGCTGGAAAACCGCCCGGACTGCATCCACCTGGGAGCTGCCGGGCACGTGCTGGGCACCGGGCACACCCTGCGCGACGAGTTCACCGCCTACGTGCCCAGCCGGCCACACCTGGAGTGGCAGATCCGGCGCCGCGTGCTGGAAATCGCGAACATCGAGATCGTGCAGCGACCGGTCGCCGAGCCGCGGTTCGAGACTGCGCTGCAGCGGGTGACCGGCGTGTTGCTGGATCCGGTGGTGCCCGGTCAGGAGCCGGAGTTCGTCGCCGCCGATCTCGTGGTCGACGCGGCCGGTCGTGGCACCCGGCTCCCGGTCTGGCTGACGCAGTGGGGCTACCAGCGCGCGCCGGAGGCCACCGTCGACATCGGCATCAACTACGCCACCCACCAGTTCCGCATGCCCGAAGGCCTGATCGCGGAAAAAGTGGTGGTCGCGGGCGCCTCCCATGACAAGTCGCTGGGGCTGGGCATGCTGTATTACGAGGACGGCACCTGGGTGCTGACCACCTTCGGGGTGGCACACGAAAAACCACCCCGCACCTTCCCGGAAATGCTCGCGCTGGCAGAAGAGTTGCTGCCGGAGCACTTCAACGCGGCGCTGGCGCGCGCCGAGCCGGTCGGGGAACCCGCCTATCACGCCTTCCCGGTGAGCCGATGGCGTCGCTATCACAAGCTGGAGCGCTTCCCGGCCGGGATCGTGCCGTTCGGTGATGCGGTGGTCAGCTTCAACCCGACCTTCGGTCAGGGCATGACGATGACCTCGCTGCAGGCCGGGAACCTGCGCCGGGCGCTGGAAGAGGCCGGCGGGGACGCCGGGAATGAATTGGCCGCCACACTCGCGCGATTCACCGCCAAGACCACATTCCCGGTCTGGATGATGAACGCCATCGGCGACGTGGCCCTGCACCACGCCAAAGGTGACCCCGAACCTCGTTGGTGGCGACCGGTCGGCAGCTTGTTCGACCAGTTCCTCGGCGCAGCCGAGACCGATCCCGTGCTGGCGGAATGGTTTTTGCGCCGATTCTCACTGCTGGACAGTCTCTATATGATCCCGCCGGCGAAGCTGATCGGCCGCACCATGGCGCACAACATGAAGCTGTGGCTCAAGGAGCGCCGCGAACTCAGGGGGCACAGTCAGCAGCGCAGCGCGGTTACAAGCCGACCGTAGCCCGGAACAGTTTGGCCGGTCGCTGCGCCGACAGCCGGATCGGCCCGTCGTCGGCGCCGACCCAGGCGGCCGCGCCACGCTCGAGCGTGAGCGACCCGGATTTGCCGTGCACGGTCAGCGACCCCTCGGCGCACAACAGGATCTGCGGCCCGTCATGGCTGGACGCTGCGTCGACTTCGTGACCGAGGTGGTCGCCGTCGAGCACCAGCAACGAGAGCGCGAACTCGTCGGCCGGGGTGTCGTAGATCCGCTCCAGGCCGTCGCGGCGGACCGACGGGCGCAGTTGCGCTTCGGCGGTGGGCGTGAAGTCCAGCACCCGCAGCAGTTCGGGCACATCGACGTGCTTGGGCGTGAGGCCGCCCCGTAATACGTTGTCGGAGTTCGCCATAACTTCCACCGCGAAACCACGCAGGTAGGTGTGCAGGTTGCCGGCCGGCAGGAAGATCGCCTCGCAGGGGGCCAGGGTGATGCGGTTGAGCAGCAACGCCGCCAGCACCCCGGCATCACCGGGATAGCGCTCCCCCAGTTCCAGCAGCGTCTTGACCTCGGCCGCGAATTCCGTTGCCCCGGAACTGATGTACACGATCGCGCCGTCGAGCACAGCCGGCACCAGCACGTCGAGGTCGGGCTGGGGGGCGGTGATCCAGGTGGTGAACAGGGCGCGCAGGCCATCAGCATCGGATTGGTCGTCTGAACTCTCGCTCAGCAGATCGATGAACGGATCGAGGTCGGAAACGTTCAGCGCCCGCAACAACTCGGTGGTCCGCGACGCCTGACGGAAACCGGCCAGCGCCTCGAAGGGCTGCAGGGCCACCAACAGCTCCGGCTTGTGGCTGGTGTCGCGGTAATTGCGGATCGGCGAGTTCACCGGAATACCCAGCCGCTCCTCACGCGCAAAACCTTCCAGGGCCTGCGCGGCGCTCGGGTGGGCCTGCAACGACAGCGGCTCGTCGGCGGCCAGCACCTTGACCAGGAACGGAAGCACATCACCGAACCGCGCGCGCGAGCCCGGACCGAGCTGCCCCTCGGGATCGTCGGTGAGCGCGGTCAACAACGACGTTTCGCCGTTCGGCGTCTCCAGCCAGGCCGGGTCACCGGGGTGAGCACCGAACCAGAGTTCGGCCTCGGGATGAGCGGCCGGCACCTGCCGCCCGGTGAATTCGGCGATAGCGGTGCGTGATCCCCAGGCGTACGTGCGTAACGCCCCGCGCAGTAGTTCCACCGTCTACCTATCCCCGTGCCAGTCGCAGGTAAACCGCGGCCATCTCGAGCCGAACGGCCAATACTGCCAGTTGCTGCTCGGCACGCCCCGCTCCGGTCGGCACCGCGGGCTGGTCCGGCACATCCTCGGCCCCGACCAAATAGACGTCATCGAGCCCGGCCACCCGCGCGGCCACGACCGTCCGCTCCGCGGACAGCGTCAGCGCCAGCACTCGCATCCGCTGCGGCAGCGGCCCATCGAGCTGCTCGTCGTGGAAGAGCGCGTCGGCGGGATCGGCGAACCCGCGCGGCCCGTTGCGCAACGCCGTCACCGCATCGCCAAGCCCGGCGGCCGCGACGGCCTGCCGGGCGACCCGCAACAGCACCGAGCTGCCGTGCCGGGCCAGCGCCAGGGTCGCCGCGCTGTCGCCGGCCAGCGCGACCTGACAGTCGGTCATCCGGGTGGCCAACGTCTTGGCCGGGTTGGTGAACAGGTCACGGCCCGCGCTGTTGCGCAGCGCCTCGGCGTCCAATTCGTCGGCCAGCGCGGCCAGGTCGATGCTCAGCCGGGGATCCACGGTGTGCAGCACGGCCAGGCCCGCAGCCAGGTACCGGCACAACCCGAAATCCCCGGGCATCGGCAGACGCGGCGAGAGCACCGCGACCCGGCCCGCCGTGGAGTCGCGCAACGGACCCTCGAACGGGGCCACCACCACCACCCGCGCGCCCCTGCGCACCCCGGTCGCGGCCGCGCCGACCAGCGCGGGATCACCGGGATCGTCACCGGCGACGATCAGCACGTCGAGCGGGCCGACCCACGGCGGCGCCTCGGTGACCAGTGCGATCGGCTCGGCGGCCGCGGTCGCCAACGTCGCCGCCAGCAGGGCGCCGGCGGTCTCGGCGGCACCGCGGCCGGCCACCCAGATCACGCTGCGCACCCGATCCTCACCGCGCAGCGAGTCCAGTTCGCCCTCACTCAGCGCGGCCGCCACGGCGCGCACCTGCGCACCGGCCATCGACGCCGCCCGCAGCAGGCCGTCGCGGTCGGCGGCGATCAGGCCCTCAGCGTCCTCGAGATCGACGGCCCCGACGGCACTCACGGTCCGGCTCCGGTTGCCTGAGCCGCGATTTCGTCACTGACCTGCTCGACCACCGCATCCACATCCTCGATGCTGCGCCCCTCCACATTGAGCCGCAATAGCGGCTCGGTGTTTGAGCTGCGCAAGTTGAACCAGTTGTCATCGCCCAGATCCACCGTCACGCCGTCCAGGTGATCGATGGACTGGATCCGGCTCGCGAACGCCTTCAATACGGCATCCACGCAGGCCGGCGCGTCGGCAACGGTGAAGTTGATCTCGCCGGAGGATTCGTAGCGCTGATAGTCGGCGGTCAGCTCGGACAGTGGACGGTGCTGTTCGCCAAGTGCGGCAAGCACATACAGCGCGGCCAGCATGCCGGAGTCGGCGCCCCAGAAGTCGCGGAAGTAGTAGTGCGCCGAATGTTCGCCGCCGAAGATCGCACCGGTTTCGGCCATCAGCGCCTTGATATAGGAGTGGCCGACGCGCGAGCGCAGCGGCGTGCCGCCCCGTTCGACCACCAACTCGGGCACCGCGCGCGACGTGATCACGTTGTAGATCACGGTGGCGCCGATCTCGCGGCCCAGTTCGCGGGCGGCCACCAGGCCGGTCACCGTCGACGGCGAGACCGGCCGGCCGCGCTCGTCCACGACGAAGCATCGGTCGGCGTCGCCGTCGAACGCCAGACCGATATCGGCGCCGGTTTCGCGCACATAGTTCTGCAGGTCCACCAGGTTCGCCGGGTCCAGCGGATTGGCCTCGTGGTTGGGGAAATTCCCGTCCAACTCAAAGTACAAGGGCAGCAACGTGATCGAGTCGATCGCACCGAGCACCGCCGGCGCGGTGTGGCCGGCCATGCCGTTGCCCGCGTCCACCGCGACCCGCAACGGACGCAAATCGGTGGTATTGACCAGCGAGCGCAGGAACACCCCGTAGTCGGCCAGCACATCTTTGTCGGTGACCGAACCGGGCGGGCCGTCGTGACCGGGGACACCGGCAATCAGATCGTCGCTGATGGTCCTCAACCCGGTGTCGGCGCCGACCGGCTTGGCCCCGGCCCGGCACAGTTTGATGCCGTTGTATGCCGCCGGGTTGTGGCTCGCGGTGAACATGGCGCCGGGGCAGTCCAGTAGCCCCGAGGCGAAATACAACTGGTCGGTGGATGCCAGTCCGATGCGCACCACGCTCAGCCCCTGGCCGGTGACCCCGGCCGCGAACGCCGCGGACAGCGACGGTGAACTGTCGCGCATGTCGTAGCCGATCACCACCTGGCTCGCGCCTTCGCTGCGCATCAGCCGCGCAAAGGCGGCCCCCACATCGGTGACCAGCGCCTCGTTGATCTGTTCGCCGATCAGCCCGCGGACGTCATAGGCCTTGATGACACGGTGGACAGCCTCGGCGGGCCACGACATTCTCCGGTGCTCCTGACGACCTGGGTGGGTACGACTCTCGGCCGCCAGCCTATCGGCCCGGCGGGGACCCGGACCACGGTCCGAACTAACCGGGGGGATCAGGCAGTACCCGCAGATGGCCACGCCGGCGTCCGGAGCGATGCTCGGGCGGTGCGAGCAGACCACCGCTCGGGGCGGTGGCGTGGGCGCCCGCATGCTGCAGCTGGGAATCGGCGACGGTGGCAGCGGCGCGCGGCACGTCGTCGAATCCGTCGCCGGCAACGAAGCCGTTGACGAGTGCGGGGGTACGCGCCGGGGTACGTCCAGAAGCCGCCCCGCCCTCGCGCACGGCGTCGGCCAGCGCCACCAGTTCGTCGTCCTCATCGGGGTGGGCGGGCAGCGGCCCGGCGTGGCGCACCAGTTCCCAGCCACGCGGTGCGGTGATGCGGCCGGCGTGGTTGACACACAAATCCCACGAGTGCGGTTCCCGCGCGGTAGCGAGCGGGCCGACCACCGCCGTCGAGTCCGAGTAGACGAACGTCAACGTTGCCACTGCATAATGCGGACACCCGGGCCGGCAGCAGCGTCGGGGTACGTTCACGCTCGAAAGGCTATCGTGCGCAAACGCCGCTGCAGCGGCGGACACGCGCATCGGCGGGGGCGATGTCCAACCGTTACCATCGGCGCGTGAGCGGCGAAAGATCGGCTCTACCATTCGGGCACCGGGGACGGCTGGGACACCGGAGGGGCCGAGATCTGCGTGGCCCGCTGCTACCGCCGACGGTGCCCGGCTGGCGCAGCCGCGCCGAGCGGTTCGACATGGCGGTGCTGGAGGCCTACGAACCGATCGAGCGGCGCTGGCACGAGCGGGTGTCCGAACTCGACGTCGCGGTGGACGAGATCCCGCGCATCTCGGCCAAGGATCCCGACAGTGTGCAATGGCCGCCGGAGGTGATCGCCGACGGCCCGATCGCGCTGGCCCGGCTGATCCCGGCCGGCGTCGATGTCCGCGGTAATGCCACGCGGGCGCGAATTGTCTTGTTCCGCAAACCCATTGAGCGACGGGCCAAAGACACCGTCGAACTCGGCGACTTGCTGCATGAAATCCTGGTGGCCCAGGTGGCCATCTATCTGGACGTGGAACCTTCGGTCATCGACCCTACGATCGACGACTGATCCGCTGACGCGTGCTCAGATGATGCCGCGTTTGAGGCGGCGCCGTTCACGTTCGGACAGACCACCCCAGATGCCGAACCGCTCGTCGTGCGCCAGGGCGTACTCCAGGCACTCGTGCCGGACCTCGCAACCCAGGCAGATCTTCTTGGCCTCGCGGGTGGAGCCACCCTTCTCCGGGAAGAAGGCCTCGGGGTCGGTCTGGGCGCACAGCGCCTTGTCCTGCCACTGATCGGCGGGGATCTCCTCGATCGGCTCCGGTTCGAATGCGGCGGGCGCATCGGGGACCACGCTCAAATGAGGACGGACAGGCGGCATGATGGTTTCAGCCGGCTCGGGAGTGGTGTGCGGTGTGCCTCCCATTACGCCCCGAAGGTACTCATAGGACATGCTCCGCCTCCTCACTAATAGAGAGTGAAATGGTTTCCCACTGTTTTGATGTACAGATACCCAATTCGAACAAGTGATCGAATCTCGGTCTGCGACACCGGAACCGGCCGGCCAACCGGGAAATGACACTGATGTGATTAGACACGGACCGGGGACCCTGGTCAAGCACTTCGGCGCATTTACATACCATCTCGTGATCGAATTTCGGCGGTTCTGTTGTCTAGGGAACACGGCGTGTCGAGTACGAATTGATCACAAGTCCCTTGCGCCACATTGGTTACCAAGATTCACCCCACCCTAACGTGTCCCGGCGGGCGGGTACTGTCCTGGTGTGAAAGTCACTGTTCTGGCCGGTGGAGTCGGCGGGGCCCGCTTCCTGCTCGGAGTGCAGCGGTTGCTCGGCTTGGGCCAGTTTGCTCAAGGCGACAGTGCCGGCCATGAACTCAATGCCGTCGTCAACATCGGCGACGATGCCTGGATCCACGGCGTCCGCATCTGCCCGGACCTCGACACTTGCATGTACACCCTGGGCGGCGGCGTGGACCCGGAGCGCGGATGGGGCCATCGCGACGAAACCTGGCATGCCAAAGAGGAACTCGCCCGCTATGGCGTGCAGCCCGATTGGTTCATGCTCGGCGACCGCGATCTGGCCACCCATCTGGTGCGCACCCAGATGCTGAGCGCCGGCTATCCGCTGTCGCAGATCACCACGGCACTGTGCGACCGATGGCAACCGGGCGCACGGTTGCTGCCGGCCAGCGACGACCGTTGCGAGACGCATGTGGTGATCACCGATCCGGTCGGCGGGAACCGGCGGGCGATCCACTTTCAGGAGTGGTGGGTGCGTCATCGCGCCCAGGTGCCCACCCACAGCTTCGCATTCGTCGGAGCCGAAAAGGCCACCGCGACAACCGAAGCGGTGGCCGCCATCGCGGACGCCGACGTCATCATGGTGGCGCCGTCGAACCCGGTGGTCAGCGTCGGCGCCATCCTGGCCGTGCCCGGAATCCGTGCCGCGCTGCGGGCGGCCGCTGCCCCGGTCGTCGGCTACTCCCCGATCATCGGCGGAAAGCCGTTGCGCGGCATGGCCGATGCCTGCCTGTCGGTTGTCGGCGTGGATTCCACCGCGGAGGCGGTGGGCCGGCACTACGGCGCCCGCAGTGCCACCGGGATACTGGACTGCTGGTTGGTGCATGACGGGGACAGCGCGCAGATCGACGGGGTCGCGGTGCGCGCCGTCCCCCTGTTGATGAGCGACCCGGAGGCGACGGCCGAGATGGTGCGTGCGGGACTGGACCTTGCGGGGGTGGCGGTGTGACCGCGCTGCCGCCGGCGGGCGAGCACGGCTCCGCCGCCGCAATCGAAATCCTGCCTGTCACCGGACTTCCCGAGTTCCGTCCCGGCGACGATCTCAGCGCCGCGCTCAGTGCGGCCGCGCCGTGGCTGCGCGACGGTGACGTGGTGGTGGTGACCAGCAAGGTGGTGTCCAAGTGCGAGGGCCGGCTGGTGCCGGCGCCCGAAGACGACGAGGCACGAGACCGGTTGCGGCGCAAGCTGGTCGACGACGAGGCGGTGCGGGTTCTGGCCCGCAAAGAACGGACGCTGATCACCGAGAACCGGCTGGGGCTGATTCAGGCGGCGGCCGGAGTGGACGGCTCCAACGTCGGGCGAACCGAATTGGCGCTGCTGCCCCTCGACCCGGACGCCAGCGCCGCCGCCCTGCGAGCCGGGTTGCGCGAGCGACTCGGCGTCACCGTCGCCGTGGTGATCACCGACACGATGGGTCGCGCGTGGCGCAACGGGCAGATCGACGCGGCCGTCGGCACCGCGGGTCTGGCGGTGTTGCACAACTATTCGGGTGCCGTCGACCGGCACGGCAATGAACTGGTGGTCACCGAGGTGGCGGTCGCCGACGAGATCGCGGCCGCGGCCGACCTGGTCAAGGGCAAGCTCACCGCGATGCCGGTGGCCGTGGTGCGCGGGCTGCGCCCGGTCGACGACGGTTCGACGGCCCGCCAGCTGGTACGGGCGGGCACCGAGGACCTGTTCTGGCTCGGCACCGCGGAGGCCATCGAGTTGGGCCGCGGGCAGGCCCAGCTGTTGCGGCGCTCCGTGCGCCGATTCAGCGACCAGCCGGTGCCGCAGGACCTCGTCGAATCCGCTGTCGCCGAAGCGCTCACCGCGCCGGCACCCCATCACACCCGTCCGGTGCGGTTCGTGTGGTTGCAGAACGAGGCTGCCCGTACGCGGCTGCTGGACCGGATGAAAGACAAGTGGCGCGTCGACCTCACCGGCGACGGCAGGCCGGCCGACTCCGTCGAGCGCCGGCTGGCACGCGGCCAGATCCTTTACGACGCACCCGAAGTCATCATCCCGTTCCTGGTCCCCGACGGCGCGCACAGCTATCCCGACGCCGCCCGCACCAACGCCGAGCACACCATGTTCACCGTCGCGGTCGGCGCGGCCGTGCAGGCACTGCTCGTCGCGCTGGCGGTGCGCGGTGTGGGCAGTTGCTGGATCGGGTCGACGATCTTCGCCGCCGACCTGGTCCGCGACGAGCTTGCGCTACCCGCCGATTGGGAGCCGCTGGGCGCCATCGCGATCGGGTATGCCGCCGAGCCGGCGGGGTTGCGCGACCCGGTGCCTGCCACGGAGTTGTTGATCCGCAGATGAAGACGTTCGCGGGCAAGGCGGCCGTGACAGCCGACAAGATTCGCGGCGGGTACTACACGCCGGTGCCGATCGCCCGTTTCCTGGCCGGCTGGGTCACCCAGGCCGGACCGCGGGTGCTGGAGCCGTCATGCGGTGACGGGCGGATCCTGCGCGAACTGGCCGTCCTCAGCGACCAGGCACGCGGCGTGGAACTCGTTGCCGCCGAAGCGGTGAAGGCGCGCGCATTCGCGCCGGTCGACACCGCGGACCTGTTCTCCTGGTGCGGCGGCGACGGCTGGGACGGCGTCGCGGGCAACCCGCCCTACATCCGGTTCGGGCACTGGGCCGCGCAGCAGCGGGAGCCGGCGATGACCGTGCTGCACCGGGAAGGGTTGCGCCCCAACCGGTTGACCAATGCGTGGGTCCCGTTCGTGGTGGCGAGCACCACGCTGGTGCGCGATGGCGGCCGGGTGGGTCTGGTGCTGCCCGCCGAGCTGCTCCAGGTCTCCTACGCCGCGCAACTGCGCGACTTTCTGGTGCGCCGCTACCGGGAGATCACGCTGGTGAGCTTCGGGCGCCTGGTGTTCGACGGTGTTTTGCAGGAGGTGGTGTTGTTCTGCGGCGTCGTCGGTTCCGGCCCGGCACGCATCCGCACCGTGCAGCTCGACGATGCCGATGCATTGGGCTCGACAGATCTGGACGTGCCGTCGGCTCCGGCACTGCTGCACGAAAAAGAGAAGTGGACCACGTACTTCCTCGACCCGGCCCAGATCCGCACGCTGCGGGGCCTCAAGGAATCCGGCGCGATGACCCGGCTGGGCCGGGTGGCCGAGGTGGACGTGGGCATCGTGACGGGCCGCAACAGCTTCTTCACCTTCAACGACGCGCAGGCGCAGGAACTGGGGCTCGCGGCGCACTGTGTGCCGCTGGTCTCGCGCAGCGTGCAGCTGTCCGGGCTTTTCTACGATGCCGATTGCCGCACAAGCGATTTGGCGGCAGGTCAGCGCACCTGGCTGCTGCATGCGCCGGCCGAACCGCACGACTCGGCGCTGCTGGCCCACATCCAGGCCGGTGAGGCCGCCGGCGTCCATCGGGGATACAAGTGCTCGCTGCGCAGGCCGTGGTGGATCACGCCGTCGCTGTGGGTTCCGGATCTGTTCATGCTGCGCCAAATTCACCTGTCCCCGCGGCTGACGGTCAATGCCGCGGGGGCCACCAGTACCGACACCGTGCACCGGGTGCGGGCCGCGGCCGGCACCGACCCCGGCGCGCTGGCCGCGGTATTCCACAACAGCGCGACGTTCGCCTTCGCCGAGATCATGGGCCGCAGCTACGGCGGCGGCATCTTGGAGCTCGAGCCCGCCGAGGCCGAGCAGTTGCCCATCCCCCCGCCGGCGTGCGCCGACCCCGACCTGGCCGGCGATGTCGATCTGCTGTTGCGGGCCAACGAAATCGACAAGGCGCTGGACCTGGTGGACCGGCGGGTATTGATCGAGGAGCTGGGGGTGTCGCCGGAGGTGGTGGCGCAGTGCCGCGCGGCGTGGGTCGCGCTGCGCGGCCGCCGTACCAGAAGGAGGTCGCGGTGAGCGTGCGGGACTCGGTGATCGCGCTGCTCGGCGAGTGGCAGGCGCCGAACCCGGCCCAGGACTCGTTACGGGAGGCCGTGCTGGGGTTCGTGCTCGCCCGCACCGACGCCTGCCTGCGCGAGTGCGAACCCGGCCACGTCACCGCGTCCACGCTGGTGCTCGACGACACCGGCGCCCGCGTGTTGCTCACCCTGCACCCGCGGCTGGGCCGCTGGGTGCAGTTGGGCGGGCACTGCGAGGACGACGATCCCGATATCCTCGCCGCCGCTTCCCGGGAAGCCACCGAGGAATCCGGAGTGGCGGGCCTGCGGCTGCACCCCGAACTGGTTGCGGTGCATGTGCATCCGGTCACCTGCTCACTGGGTGTGCCGACGCGGCACCTGGATCTGCAGTTCATGGCGCAAGCCCCGGCCGGGGCGCAGATCGTGCTCAGCGACGAGTCCGACGACCTGCGGTGGTGGCCGGCCGACGCCCTACCGTCGGGCACCGATCATGCGCTGGAGTACTTGGTGCGCCGGGCCCGGCGCCGGGCGTGACGCGCCGGGCTCCTAGACGTCCGACGAGTAGCGGATGCCGCCGTCGGGAATCGAGACGCCCGGCCACACCCGCGCACCGCGCAACAGTTCGCAGCGGGCGCCGATGTCGGCGCCGTCGCCGATCACACCGTCGCGGATCAGCGCCCGCGGGCCGATGCGGGCGCCGAAGCCGATGATCGAGCGCTCGATCACGCTGCCGGCCTCCACCTTGACGCCGTCGAAGATGACGGCGCCGTCCAGCCGGACGCCGGGACCGATCTCGGCACCGCGCCCCACGACCGTGCCGCCGATCAGCAGCGCCCCGGGGGCCACGGCCGCGCCGTCGTGCACCAGACTCTCGCCGCGCTGGCCGTGCAGGGCCGGCGACGGGGCGATGCCGCGCACCAGGTCCGCGGACCCGCGCACGAAGTCCTCCGGCGTGCCCATGTCACGCCAGTAGGTGGCGTCGACGTAGCCGCACACCTTCACGTCCGGGTCGGAAAGCAGCGCCGGGAACACCTCGCGCTCCACCGACACCTCCCGGCCGCGCGGGATCCGGTCGATGATCCGGCGCGCGAACACATAGCAGCCGGCGTTGATCTGGTCGGTCGGCGGATCCTGCGTCTTCTCCAGAAACGCGGTGACCCGGCCGTCGCTGTCGGTCGGCACGCAACCGAACGCCCGGGGATCGCTCACCCGCACCAGGTGCAGCGTGACGTCGGCCTGCCGGTCGGAGTGGAAAGCCAGCAGCTGGCCCAGGTCGGTGCCGGACAGCACGTCACCGTTGAACACCATCACGGTGTCGTGGCGCAGCTTGCCGGCGACGTTGGCGATGCCGCCGCCGGTGCCCAACGGTTTCTCCTCGGTCACGTACTCGATCTGCAGCCCGAGCTTGGACCCGTCGCCGAACTCGGCCTGGAACACCTCGGCCTGGTACGAGGTGCCCAGCACCACGTGCTCGATGCCCGCCGCGGCGATCCGCGACAACAGATGGGTCAGGAACGGCAGCCCGGCTGTCGGCAACATCGGCTTGGGCGCCGACAACGTCAGCGGCCGCAGCCTGGTGCCCTTGCCGCCGACCAGGACCACCGCATCCACGTCATGGGTTGCCACTTCAGCGCCGCCCTTCTGCCAGTTCTTTCCGCGCCGACCGGCGCGACCGGCGCACCGCATTCCGCACCATCACCCGCGACCGCACCGCCAGCGATCCCCGCAGCGTCCAGCGCAGCGGGGCCCGGTACCACCCGGAGTGCCGGTCCGCCAAAAAAATATAGGTACTGCGGTGATGGGCGGCCAGATGGCGGCCCGGGTCATGTCCGGTCGAGTGACCCTTGTGGTGCAGCACTTCGGCCGACGGCACATAGATGGAGAGCCAGCCGGCCTTCCCGAGCCGGTCGCCGAGGTCGACGTCTTCCATGTACATGAAGTAACGCTCGTCGAAGCCGCCGATCTGGTCGAACGCCGATCGGCGCACCAGCAGACACGACCCCGACAGCCAGCCCACCGGCCGCTCGCTGGGTTCGAGGTGCTCCTGGCGGTAGGCCCGCGTCCACCGGTTGCTCGGCCAGACCGGCCCGAGCACCGCGTGCATGCCGCCGCGGATCAGGCTGGGCAGATGGCGCGCCGACGGGTACACCGACCCGTCCGGGTCGCGGATCAGCGGACCGAACGCGCCGGCGCGTGGCCAGCGGCTGGCCGCGTCCAGCAGCGCATCGATGCTGCCCGGGCCCCACTGCACATCCGGGTTGGCGACGATCACCCATTCGTCGTCCCATTCCTCTGGGTCGTCCGCTTCGCGGAGCTGGGCGACGGTGCGGTTGACCGCGGTGCCGTATCCGAGGTTGGCCCCGGTGGGCATCAGTCGCACGTTCGGGTAGCGCTCGACGGCCGCTTCCGGTGTGCCGTCGGTGGAGCCGTTGTCGGCCAACAGCACACCGATCGGCCGGTCGGTGGCCAGCGACAACGACGCCAGGAACCGCTCCAGGTGCGGGCCCGGCGAGTAGGTCACCGCGACGACCGGCAGCACGTCAGTCACGCGTAGAGGGTAACGGTCGATCCGAAGGCGCCGTCAGTGCCGCGTTGAGGGCCGCGTTGAGGGCACTGCGCCAGGGCCGTAACGGCGTCAGTCCCGCAGCCGCCCACGAACGGCCGGACAACGCGGAGTACGACGGCCGCGCTGCGGGCCGCGGGAACTCGTCGCTGGTGCACGGCTGCACCCGCTGCGGGTCTGCCCCGCTTTCCTCGAACACCGCGCGGGCCTGCTCGAAACGGGACACCACGCCCTCGTTGGCGGCGTGCAGCACGCGTCCTTCGACGTCCGGAAAACTGTCGGCCAGCTCCCGCAGCGCGGCGGCCAGGTCGGCAGCGTAGGTAGGCGATCCGGTCTGGTCGTCGACCACCTTGATCGGGCCGTCACCCGCGGCCAACCGCTGCATGACGGCGACGAAATCGCTTCTGCCGATCCCGCCGGTGTACACCCAGGCGGTGCGCACCACGACGGCTTGGGAGGCCGGCAGCGCCGCCAACACGGCTTGCTCCCCGGCGAGCTTGCTTCGGGCATACACGCCCTGCGGGCCGGTGGGGTCGTCAGGTTCGTAGGGGCGCGGCTGCGCGTCGCCAGTCACAGAGCTGAAGTCGCCGCTGAAGACGTAGTCGGTGGAGATGTGGATCAGCCGGGCTCCGGTGCGCGCGCAGGCACGGGCCAGGTTTTCCGGGCCGGCGGCGTTGACGGCGTAGGCGCGGGCCTCGTCCTGCTCGGCGCCGTCGACGTCGGTATAGGCCGCGCAGTTGATGACGACGTCCCCGGCCTGGATGATCCGGCTCGCCGTCACCGGATCGGTGATGTCCCACTCCGACGACGTCCTGGCCAGCACGTCGCGGCCCTCGTGGCCGGCCTGCGACGCCACCAAAGTGCCCAGCTGCCCGCCCGCACCGGTGATTACCAGCCTGCCCGACATGTGTCCGAGTCTGGCACGCCGAGCCCGGCTACCCGGAAACCGGCTGTTGCACAAGTAGCCTACAGTGATGCCTGCGCAAAGTGTGGCTCGTGTGACTCGTGTGGTTTGCACGGCTCTGGCCGTCGTGGTCGTTCTCGGTACCGGGGTGGCCTGGAGCAACGTGCGCTCCTTCGAGGACGGCATCTTTCACATGTCCTCGCCCTCGCTGGGCCGCGGCGCCGACGACGGCGCGATCGACATTCTGCTGGTCGGCCTCGACAGCCGCACCGACGCGCACGGCAACCCGCTGACCGCCGAGGAACTGGCGACACTGCGGGCCGGCGACGAGGAAGCCACCAACACCGACACCATCATCCTGGTCCGGATACCCAACAACGGGAAGTCGGCGACGGCGATCTCGATCCCCCGCGACTCCTACATCCAGGCCCCGGGCCTGGGCAAGACCAAGATCAACGGCGTCTACGGCCAGACTCGCGAGATCAAGCGGACGAGCCTGGTACAGGCCGGCGCCTCGGCCGCCGAAGCCGCGACGGCGGGCACCCAGGCCGGGCGCGAGGCGCTGATCAAGACGGTGGCCGACCTGACCGGCGTCACCGTGGACCACTACGCGGAAATCGGCCTGCTCGGCTTCGCCCTGATCGCCGATGCCCTCGGCGGCGTTGAGGTCTGCCTCAAAGATGCCGTCTACGAACCACTTTCGGGTGCCGACTTCCCGGCCGGCCGGCAACGACTCAACGGCCCGCAGGCATTGAGCTTCGTCCGCCAGCGCCACGAACTGCCGCGCGGCGACCTCGACCGGGTGGTGCGCCAGCAAGCGGTGATGGCCTCGCTGGCCCACCGGGTGATCTCCGGCAAGACGCTGTCCAGCCCCGCCACCCTGAAGCGGTTGGAGTCCGCCGTGCAACGGTCGGTGGTGCTGTCCGCGGGTTGGGACATCATGGACTTCGTCCAGCAGGTGTCGAAGCTGACCGGCGGCAATGTCGCATTCGCCACCATCCCCGTGCTCGACGGGGCCGGCTGGAGCGACGACGGCATGCAGAGCGTGGTGCGGGTGGACACGCACGCGGTGCAGGAATGGGTCGGCGGGTTGCTGCACGAGCAGGACCAGGGCAAAACCGAGGAGCTCGCCTACACACCCGGCAAGACCACCGCCAACGTGATGAATGACACCGACATCAACGGACTCGCTTCGGCGGTGTTGGACGTGCTCAGCGCCAAGGGCTTTACCGCCGGTTCGGCCGGCAACAACGACGGCGGCCACGTCAAGAACAGCCAGGTGCGTGTTGCCAAGACCGACGATCTGGGCGCCCAGGAGGTCGCCCGGCAACTGGGCGGACTACCCGTCGTCGCCGACTCGTCGATTCCGGCCGGGTCGGTGCGGGTGGTGCTGGCCAACGACTACACCGGTCCGGGCTCCGGGCTCGAGGGCGGATCGCCGACGCCCGCGCGTGCATCGACCGTCGGGTCGGTCAACAGCAGCAACGTTCCGGCGCCGTCGCCGATCCTCACCGCGGGCTCGGAGAACCCGGAGTGCATCAACTGAACCCGACCCTTTCCCAAGCGATACTGGACCCGCTGCTGCGCGCCGACCCGGTGGGCCCGCGCATCACCTACTACGACGACGCGACCGGCGAGCGGATCGAGCTGTCCGCCGTGACGTTGGCCAACTGGGCCGCCAAGACCGCCAACCTGTTACGCGACGAGCTGGGCGCCGGGCCGGCCAGCCGGGTCGGGGTGCTGTTGCCGGCGCACTGGCAGACGGCGGCGGTGTTGTTCGGGGTGTGGTGGATCGGCGCCGAGGCGGTGCTGGACGGTCCGTCCGATGTCGCGTTGTGCACCGTCGACCGGTTGGACGAGGCCGACGAGGCCGTCGCGGGCGGGGAAGTGGCGGTGCTGTCGCTGGATCCGTTCGGCCGGCCCGTCCCCGACCTGCCGATCGGCGTCACCGACTACGCGACCGCGGTGCGGGTACACGGCGACCAGATCGTTCCCGAACGCCGGCCGGGTCCGGCCCTGGCGGGTCAATCGGTCGGCCAGCTGGTGGCCGCCTGCGTGCAATCGGCGGCCATGCAAGGTCTGACATCGGCGGATCGGGTGCTGTCCACCGCGTCGTGGGCACGGCCGGAAAACGTGGTGGACGGGCTGTTGGCGATTTTGTCGGTCGGCGGATCGTTGGTGCAGGTGGCCAACTCCGATCCGGCGGCGCTGCAGCGCCGGGCCGAAATGGAGAAGGTGACCAAAGTTCTCTGACGGCGAGCTCGTTAATGTGTCGAGGGTGCGCAGCGACAACGACACCTGGGACCTCGCGTTCAGTGTGGGCGCCACGGCCACCATGGTGGCTGCGGGACGCGCCCGTGCCAGCAGAGCGGCACTGATCGACGACCCCTTCGCCGAGCCACTCGTGCGCGCGGTCGGCGTCGACTTCTTCACCCGGTGGGCGTGCGGCGAACTCGATACCGCCGACGTCGACTTTCCCGACGCCCCGTGGGGCATGCAGCGCATGACCGACCAGCAGGTGGCCCGCACCCGCCACATCGACGAGTTTTTCGCCACCGCCCAGCAGGCCGGGATCCGTCAGGCGGTGATCTTGGCGTCGGGCCTCGACGCGCGCGGATATCGGCTGCCGTGGGTCGCGGAAACCACCGTCTTCGAAATCGACGTCCCGCAGGTCATCGAATTCAAGACCGCCACGCTGGCAGCCCTGGGCGCCGCTCCGACCGCCGACGTGCGGGGCGTCCCGATCGACCTCCGCCACGACTGGCCGTCGGCGCTGCGCCAGGCCGGGTTCGATACCACCAGACCCACCGCCTGGGCCGCCGAGGGACTGTTCGGGTACCTGCCGCCCGCGGGCCAAGACCGACTCCTGGACGACATCTCCGCGCTCAGCGCCGACGGCAGCCAACTGCTGGCCGAAGTGTTCTTCAGCGTCCCGGCCAGCCGGGAGCTGTACGACGCCATCTTCGCCCGGTGGTACCAGCACGGCCTCGACGTGGAAATGGACCGACTGGGCTACCCCGGGGACCGTAACGACGTTGCGACCTACCTGGAACAACACGGGTGGCAAGTGACCCGCACCCTGCTCAACGAGCTGCTGGTCGCCAACGGATTCCGGCCGCACGCCGTCGGCCGCTCCACCGACGAAACCAAGTTCACCGAGAACTACTACTGCACCGCGGTGCTGCATCCAGGAGGGCCCATCTGATGCCGAACTCCGCCAAGCCACTGGACGGCTTCCGGGTACTCGACTTCACCCAGAACGTGGCCGGACCGCTGGCCGGTCAGATCCTGGCCGACCTGGGCGCCGAAGTCGTCAAGATCGAAGCGCCCGGCGGGGAGCAGGCCCGCCGGCTCACCTCGGTGCTGCCCGGACGCCCGCCGCTGGCCACCTACTTTCTGCCCAACAACCGGGGCAAGAAATCGGTGACGGTGGACCTGACCGATGACGACGGCAAACGGCAGATTCTGCGGCTGGCCGATACCGCCGACGTCGTGCTGGAGGGGTTTCGGCCCGGCGTCATGGAACGACTGGGCCTGGGCCCCGACGAGTTGCGCGCGCGCAACCCCAGGCTGATCTACGCGCGCCTGAGCGCGTTCGGCGGAAACGGCCCGAACGGCACCCGCCCTGGCGTCGACCTGATGGTCGCCGCCGAGGCCGGTATGAGCACCGGCATGCCCACGCCGAGTGGGAAACCGCAGATCATCCCATTCCAGCTGGTCGACAACGCCAGCGGACACGTGCTGGCGCAGGCGGTGCTGGCCGCGCTGCTCAACCGCGAGCGGCACGGGGTGGGCGACCTGGTGCAGGTCGCGATGTACGACGTCGCCGTCAGCCTGCAGGCCAACCAGCTGACCATCCATCTCAATAAGCCCACCGCGCAACCCGGACCCACGCCGCCGGCCGCACCTCCGGCGAAGAAGCGCAAGGGCGTCGGCTTCGCCACTCAGCCGTCGGACGCATACCGAGCCTCCGACGGATACCTGGTGATCAGCGCGTACGTGCCGAAGCACTGGGCCAAGCTGTGCGAGATCATCGGCCGACCCGATCTGATCGACGACGAGCGGTTCGCCGATCAGCGCTCCCGGGCGATCAACTACCCCGAGTTGACCGACGAACTCGAATCGGCGCTGGCCGCTAAAACGGCTGCGGAGTGGGTTGAGCTGCTCCAGGAGGGCGGCCTGATGGCCTGCCTGGCCTACACCTGGAAGCAGGTGGTCGACACGCCGCTGTTCGCGGAAAACGACCTGGCCCTGCACGTGGGAAACGGGGACGATGCGATCACCGTCATCCGCACGCCGGCGCGTTACTCGGGCTTCGACGCCAGGGTCACCGAACCGCCGCCGGCCGCCGGCCAGCATAATGACCTGTTTCTGACCTGAATCTCGCTTTAGCTGCGCGGCGCGTCAGGGTCGCGGACTCTGACCGAACCCCAACGTTCGGCCGACCAGGCCTGGCCCCGGCATGCGTATTCTTTGAATTGGCGATGAATCGGCGCGGGGTTTGCCGAAAAGCACAGGCCCGAATGGAGTATTTGGTCAGACGTCGGTAGCGGGATTCACAGAATTCGCTGGCCACAAATGTGGACGAATCCCGGAATCCGATGCCCGGTGGACACCCGGTTGCCCCCACCCGTTAACGGCGGTCCGATTACCTGTGCAGACCGTCCCCGAGGAGTTTTATGAGTACCGCTGTCAACGGTTCCGTCGAGGCACCCCGATCGCGGAAGATCTTGCCGAATCTGCGTTACGACGTCCCGGCGTCCGTGGTCGTCTTCCTGGTGGCGCTGCCACTGTCGCTGGGTATCGCGATCGCCTCCGGGGCACCGCTGATGGCCGGTTTGATCGCCGCGGTCAGCGGTGGCATCATCGCCGGCTCGATCGGCGGATCGGTGCTGCAGGTCAGCGGTCCGGCCGCGGGCCTGACCGTGGTCGTGGCCGGACTGATCGACGAGTTCGGCTGGGGAATGACGTGCTTGATCACCGTCTGCGCGGGCGCCGTGCAGATCCTGCTGGGGCTGGTGCGGGTGGCGCGTGCCGCGCTTGCCGTTGCTCCGGTGGTGGTGCACGCCATGCTGGCGGGTATCGGCGTCACCATCGTGTTGCAGCAGTTTCACGTGCTGTTGGGCGGATCGTCGCGCAGCTCGGCGTGGGCCAATATCGAGGCGTTGCCGAGCGGCATCCTGAACCACGAATTGCATGAAGTGATCGTGGGCAGTGTCGTCATCGCCATCCTGTTGTTGTGGCCGAAACTGCCGCCCAAGATCAGGTTCATCCCGGGCGCCCTGGTAGCCATCGTGGCGGCCACGGCGCTGTCGCTGGTGGTGAACCTGCAGGTCGAGCGAATCAATCTGTCGGGCAATTTCTTCCAGGCCATCGGCTTGCCCCATCTTCCGCCGATGTCGCCGGGCGGCCATTCGTGGACCCAGGAGATCGGTGCCGTGGCGCTGGGGGTCGTGACGGTGGCGCTGATCGCCAGTGTCGAGTCTCTGCTGTCAGCGGTCGGCGTCGACAAGATGCACAGCGGCCCGCGCACCAACTTCAACCGCGAGATGGTCGGGCAGGGCAGCGCGAATGTGGTGTCCGGCCTGCTGGGCGGGTTGCCGGTCACCGGGGTCATCGTGCGTAGCTCCACCAACGCGGCCGCCGGCGCCCGTACCCGCACGTCGGCGGTGCTGCACGGCGTCTGGATCCTGCTGTTCGCGTCGCTGCTCACCGGTCTGGTGGAGCTGATCCCCAAGGCGGCGCTGGCCGGCCTGCTCATCGTGATCGGTATTCAGCTCATCAAGCTGGCGCACATCAGGGTCGCGGTACGCACCGGCAATTTCGTGATCTACGCCATCACCATCGTGTGCGTGGTGTTCCTTAACCTGCTGGAGGGTGTGGCGATCGGTCTCGCCGTCGCGATCCTCTTCCTCTTGGTGCGCGTCGTCCGCGCCCCCATCGAGGCCATGCCGGTCGGCGGAGAGCCCAAACAGTGGCGGGTGGACATCGACGGCACCCTGAGTTTCCTGCTGCTGCCCCGCCTGACCCACGTGCTGTCCGCGTTGCCGCCGGACTCCGATGTGACCCTGCACCTCAACGCCGACTACATCGACCACTCGATCTCCGAAGCCATCTCCGACTGGAAGACCGCCCATGAGGCAACCGGCGGATCGGTCAAAATTCTCGAGACGTCGCCCGCGAATCTGTCGAGCGCACACACCAGTCCACCCAAGCGCCACTACTCGTCCCGGTTGCTGCGGGAAGCACCGTGGCCGTCCCGGCGCGACAGAAACGGCGACGGCACCGACGCGTCGATCCTCGGCGGCGTCGAGGAATACCACCGCACCGGAGTCGGGGCCCTGCACCACCACGTTCCGGAGCTGACCGGCTCCGCCAACCCGGACACGCTGTTCCTCACCTGCGCCGACTCCCGGATACTGCCGGACACCATCACCGCCAGCCGGCCAGGTGACCTCTACATCGTCCGCAACGTCGGCAACCTGGTGCCGACCGATCCGGCCGAGCGCTCGGTGGACGCCGCCCTGGACTTCGCGGTCAACCAGCTCGGCGTGACTTCGGTTGTCGTTTGCGGACATTCGTCGTGTCGCGCCATGCAGGTGGTGCTGGACGACGACCCGGCTATGGCGGACAGACCCGTCGGCCAGTGGCTCGCATTTGCACGTGCCAGCTTGACCGCTTACCGGGAAAACCACCCGGCGCGGGTGAGCAGCACGTCCAATGGCTTCACCTTCAGCGACCTCGACCAACTGTCGATCGTGAACGTCGCCGTGCAGGTCGAGCGGCTCACCCGCCATCCCATGCTGGCGCCGTTGGTGGCGTCCGGGGAGCTACGCGTCGTCGGCATATTCTTCGATTTCGCGACGGTCCACGTGCACGAGGTCAATGGGCACGGAATCGTGCATTCCACTGAAGCAGCGCCGATCGCAGCGGTATCAGCGCGTTCGGTAGGCGCACGACCTGCACGAAGAACTCGTCGATCTGCCGGACCGCGTTCATGAACTGGTCCAAGTCCACCGGCTTGGTGACATAGGCGTTGGCGTGCAATCTGTAGCTGCGCAAAATGTCTTCCTCGGCCGACGAGGTGGTCAGCACGACGACCGGGATGCGACTCAGTTCGGGGTCGGACTTGATCTTCTCCAGCAGGTGCCGGCCATCGTATTTCGGCAGGTTGAGATCGAGCAGGATCAGATCTGGCCGCGGCGCGTGTTCGTAGGCGCCCCGGCGGTAGAGGTAGTTGAGGCCTTCCTCACCGTCGTGCGCCACGTGCAGCCTGTTGTTGAGCTTGTTGTGCTCGAACGCTTCCCGGGTGATCAGCTCGTCACCGGGGTCGTCTTCGACCAGCAGGATGTCGATTGCGCGGCCGGGTGATGTCATGCGTCTGCTCCTTCAAGTGTCGCCTCAGCGTCGGGTTCAGCGATGGGTAGCGTGAATTCGAACCGCGTTCCATCGGTGTAAGAGGTGTCGATCCAGACGGTCCCGCCGTGGTGCTCAACGATCTTCTTGCACATCGCAAGCCCCAGCCCGGTTCCACCATAGGTGTCCCGGCCGTGCAAGCGCTGGAAGATGATGAAGACCTTGCCGACGAACTCCTCCGGGATGCCGATGCCGTTGTCGGACACGCTGAACACCCAGTGGCCGCGCTGGTTGTCGACACCGCGGCGGCAAGCGATGACGATGTGCGGTGCGCGGTCCTCCCGGCGGAATTTCACCGCATTGCCGATCAGGTTCTGCCACAGCATCGTCAGCAGCGTCGGGTCGCCGAAGACCTGCGGGAGCCGTTGCTTCGGGTGAACGATTCGGCCCCGGATTCCTCGATCGCCGCGGCGAGGTTGGCCATGGCCGTGTCCAGCGCCGTGTCCAGTTCCACCTTGGTGTATTTGGTGTTCAGGCGGCCGACCCGGGAGAAGCTGAGGAGGTCGTTGATCAGCACTTGCATGCGCTTGGCGCCGTCGACGGCGAAGTCGATGTACTGGATGCCCCGTTCGTCGAGCTGGTCGCCGTAGCGCTTCTCCAGCAACTGGCAGAACGAGGCCACCTTGCGCAGCGGTTCCTGTAGATCGTGGGAAGCGACGTAGGCGAACTGTTCGAGCTCCGCGTTGGACCGGCGCAGCTCGGCCGCCTGCTCATCCAGTTGCACCTGAGCCGCCTGTGATGCCTCGAGTTCCGCCACGATCCGCTGCCGCATGTCCTCCACGTCGACCGCAATGCCCCGGATATCCGCGGGCCGGCGCGGCGGCTCGATGGTGTCGTTGAAGTGGCCGTCGGTGATCTGCCGGCACGCCGCGGCCAGCGCGGCCAGCGGACGGGTGACCGCACGCTGCACCAGCAACCCCAACAGTGCAGCCGTGGCGACGAAGATCAGCACCATGGCGCCCAGCACCCTGTCACGCCAGTCGTTCATGTGCTGGAGTTGAGCGGCACCTTGTTCGCGGGCCGCGGTCAGGTGCACATTCTGCGTGGTGAAAAGTTCTCGCATGTAGTCGAATTCGGCCTTACCCAGCGCCGCCGTGGCACTTGGAACGACCGTAGGAGCGTTGGGGGAAACACGCGCGATGAGCGGCTCGGCATAGTCTCTGCGCCAGCGGGCAGCGGTGGTCTCGATGGCGTCCAGGTCGGCGATCTGGTCGGGGCGCCGAGCCAGCCGCGTCCGGAGTTCCTGCGCCGCTGCCTGCTCGGCGGCCAGCCCGTCGTAGTACGGGCCGAGAAACTGCCGGTCGGCGGAGATCAGGTAACCGCGTAGCCCCGTTTCCTGATCCCGCAGCGCCGACTGCAACCGATATGCCGATACGCGCGACGGTTGAATCTCATCGCTCGAGCTCGCGCGCCAGCTTGTCAGTGCGGTCGAGTAGCACAGCCCCGACCACGGCGCCCAGGAGCACCAGCAACCCCATCGTGGACAGCACGAGAGCCAGCCATCCCCGCACGGTGAGCTGCGGCTTCGGCAGCGAACCCGAAGCGTCGTTCCTCACCAGGTCACCCGTCGGTCCGCTCCACCCGCACCACCGCGATGTCATCGGTGAGTCCGCCCTGTGGCTGAGCCAGCTCCTGTGCCCCGTCGATGAGCGCGTCGACGAACGCCGCCCCGGCCAACCCCGCGTGTCCGCGCGCCAGGGCGAGCAGGCCGTCTTCGCCCAGCCGTCGGCTACCGCGGCCGCATAGCCCTCGAAGAGTCCGTCGGTGAGCAGCAGCAACCCGTGACCGGCGGGTACCTCCAGCTTGTGTTGTGGCCAGTCACTGCCACGCAGGCCCAGTGCCGGTCCGAACGGCGGCTCGATCCACTCCACCGAACCCGGGCCGTGCAGCAACATCCCCGGGTGACCCGCACGGATGGCGGTGATAGCGCCCTGCGCCGGAATCGCCAAGCTCAGCACCGTGGCGAAGACGCCGTTCTCGGCACGTTCGGCGTGCAGCACCCGTTCCAGCTGACCCATCTGTTCCGACCCGTGAATGCCGGCGAATGTCAGTGTGCGCCAAGCGATCCGCAGTGCGGCGCCCAGCGCCGCCTCGTCTGGACCGTGTCCGGCGACGTCACCGATCAGTACATGGGTGACCCGGTCGGGCGTTTGCACCACGTCGTAGAAGTCGCCGCACAACAGCGCGTTCTCCCGACTCGGCCGGTACCGGGCGACGATGTCGACGCCCGGGTTGTCCAGCAGTAGCGGGGACGGCAGCAAGCCCCGTTCGAGCAGCGCGTTCTCCCGGGCGCGAAGCTGGCTGGCATGCAGGTCGGCGCTGATCAACTCGGCGCGCTTGCGTTCTATCGCGTAGAACAGCGCGCGCCGCAGCATCTCGGGTTCGACGCGACCCTTGACCAGATAGTCCTGTGCACCGGCGGCCACCGCGGACGCACCGAAGAATTCGTCGTTGAGTCCGGTCAAGACGACGATCGGCACGGTGGCATCGCTCTTGAGGATGCGGTCCAATGCGTCGATTCCGTTGGCGTCCGGCAGGTTCAGGTCGAGTAGGACGCAGTCGGGGCGGGCGGAGGCGAGCTGGCGCTCGGCGTGCTCCATCGATTGCGCCCACACCACCTCGATGTCGGCGACGGTGTCGGCGATCAGTTCTTCGACAAGCACCGCGTCAGCGCGGTCGTCCTCCACCAACAGCAATGAGAGCGACTGCCAACTCGCCGCCGGGATCACTGGACCAGCCGCCGTCATCAACAGCCCGTCACACGTGGGTGCACACGCGAAACTGCGTTTGTCACCTCACACCCCCTGGGCAGTGAAGAAAATTGTCGGCGGCACGACAACGCGTTCGTTGCCACCCCGACTGGCTGCTCAATCGCGGGGACTTGGTCTTCAGCTGGATAATAGGCGGTTGGACTGGGGTTTTCTCTCCAGTTGAGCAAACTGCATGGCGTCTACCTACGGTGCGTTCAGCGCAGTAGCGCCCGCGACATGACCACGCGCTGAATCTGGTTGGTGCCCTCGTAGATCTGAGTGATCTTAGCGTCGCGCATCATCCGCTCGACCGGGAAGTCGACGGTGTAGCCGGCGCCGCCGAACAGCTGCACCGCATCGGTGGTGACCTCCATCGCCACATCCGAAGCCAGACACTTCGACGCCGCCGAAATGAAACCCAGGTTTCCTTCGCCCCGCTCGGCGCGCGCGGCGGCGGAGTAGACCATCAACCGGGCGGACTCCACCTTCATCGCCATGTCGGCGAGCATGAACTGCACCCCCTGGAAGCTGCTGATCGCCTGGGCGAACTGCTTGCGCTCCTTGGTGTATGCGATCGCGGCGTCCAGCGCGCCCTGAGCGATGCCGACCGCCTGCGCGCCGATCGTCGGGCGGGTGTGGTCCAAGGTGGCCAGCGCCGTCTTGAAGCCGGTGCCGGGATCGCCGATCATCCGGTCGCCCGGAATCCGGCAGTTCTCGAAGTACAACTCCGTGGTCGGCGAGCCCTTGATGCCGAGCTTGCGCTCCTTGGGACCGACGGTGAAGCCCTCGTCGTCGATGTGCACCATGAACGCCGAAATCCCGTTGGCGCCCTTGTCCGGGTCAGTCACCGCCATCACGGTGTACCAGGATGACTTGCCGCCGTTGGTGATCCACGCCTTGGCGCCGTTGAGAATCCAGTCGCCGCCGTCGGCCTTGGCCCGGGTTCGCATCGAGGCGGCATCCGAGCCGGCCTCGCGTTCGCTGAGGGCATAGGAGGCCATCGCCGTGCCGTCCGCGATCGACGGCAGCACCTGCTTCTTCAGCTCGTCGGAGCCGCGCAGAATCAGGCCCATGGTGCCCAGCTTGTTGACCGCCGGGATCAGCGAAGCAGAGGCGTCGACGCGGGCCACCTCTTCGATGACGATGCAGGCCGCCACCGAATCTGCGCCCTGGCCGCCGAACTCCTCGGGCACGTGCACGGCGTTGAAGCCCGAGGAATTGAGAGCCTGCAGTGCTTCCTCGGGGAACCGGGAGTTCTCGTCCACGTCGGCCGCGTAGGGGGCGATCTCCTTTTCCGACAGCGCGCGAATCGCAGCCCGCAACTCCTGGTGTTCCTCCGGCAACTGGAACAGATCGAACGACGGGTTTCCGGCCCAACCAGCCATCTCGGAGCCTCCTATTTCCTATTCGCGGGCTAACTTACCCGCAAGTCTCTGCAGTTCCGCATCCTTGGCCCGCACGGTCTCGGCCAGCTGATTCTGAAACGCGACAATCCGCGCCCGTAGTTCCGGATCTGAGGATCCCAGCATCCGCACCGCCAGCAGACCGGCGTTGCGGGCGCCGCCGATCGACACCGTGGCGACCGGCACCCCGGCCGGCATCTGCACGATCGACAGCAGGGAATCCAGGCCGTCGAGCCGGGCCAAGGGTACCGGCACGCCGATCACCGGCAACGGCGTCGCGGAGGCGACCATCCCCGGCAGGTGCGCGGCGCCACCCGCCCCCGCGATGATCACCTCGATGCCCCGATCGGCTGCTTGGCGGGCGTAGTCGAACATCACCGCCGGAGTGCGGTGCGCTGACACCACCCGGACCTCGAACGCGACGCCGAACTCGGCCAGCGCCACGGCGGCGTCCTGCATCACCGTCCAGTCGCTGTCGCTGCCCATGATCACCCCGACGCGAGCGGGCTGGTTCGGATTAGTCATGCGGATCCCATCCGTCCGTCCACTGAGCGTGGGACAACCAGTGTGCCGCCAGCTCGGCACGTTCGCGCAGCGCGGCGAGCCCCGCGTTGTCCGTGCCGAGAAAGTTGATGTGCCCCACCTTGCGGCCGGGACGCTCGGCCTTGCCGTACAGGTGCACCCGCGCCTCGGGCATCCGGGCGAATAGGTGGTGCAGCCGTTCGTCGACGCTCATCGCGGTGTCTGCGCCGCACCCAGCACGTTGGCCATCACCGTCACCGGCACGACGGCGTCGGTGTCGCCCAGCGGGTAGTCCAGGACCGCCCGCAGATGCTGCTCGAACTGGCTGGTTCGGGAACCGTCCATGGTCCAGTGCCCGGAGTTGTGCGGTCGCATCGCGAGCTCGTTGATCACCAGCGCCCCGTCGCTGGTCTCGAACAGTTCGACGGCCAGCACCCCCACCACGCCCAGTGCTCCGGCCAGCCGCAACGCGAGCTGCTGGGCCTGCGGAAGCCACCTCCGGCGCCAGATCGGGTGCCGGCGCGATCACCTGCACGCAGATGCCGTCCCGTTGCACCGTCTCCACCACCGGCCAGACCGCACCCTGGCCGAACGGCGAGCGGGCAACCAGCGCCGAGAGCTCGCGACGCAGCGCCACCCGCTCCTCGATCAGCACCGCAACCCCGCCGGCCAGGTATTCGCCCGCGATGTCGCGGGCGTGGGCAAGATCACGTGCCATCTGCACGCCGCGGCCGTCGTAGCCACCGCGGGCGGCCTTGACCACCAGCGGGCTGTCGACGGCCGCCGCAAACCCGTCCAGCTCGCCGAGCCCGTCAGGCTTTCGATGCCGACGTAGCGCGGCACCGGCGCACCGAGGTCCTCCAGTCGCCGCCGCATGACCAGCTTGTCCTGGGCGTACACCAGGGCATGCGGCGGCGGCAGTACGTTGACACCCTCGGCGACCAGCTTCTCCAGCAGCTCGTGGGTACGTGCTCATGGTCGAAGGTCAGCGCAGTCGGCGCCGGCAGCCACCCGGCGCAGGTCCTCCAGGTCGGTGTGCGAGCCGACCACCACGTCGGGCGTGACCTGGGCGGCCGGCTCGTCTGCAGGTGTTAGCCAGCACGCGCAGGGTTTGCCCAAGGGCGATTGCGGCCTGATGCGTCATCCGGGCTAGTTGTCCTCCGCCGACCATGGCGACCACCGGGGTGCGTGTACTCGGCACGGCCATCATGTTGTCACGGCACCTGACCGGCGTGTTTACCGGCGGTCGTACCAAATCGTTATGTATCATTTTGCGCCGAATTCGAGATCGTCCGTAGACTGGCGTGCTGTGTCCTTTGCCGATGCCACAATTGCGCGCCTCCCCGGGGTGATTCAGCCCTTTGCGATGCGCCACCACGAGCTGATCAAATTTGCCATCGTCGGCGGCACCACATTCATCATTGACTCGGTGATTTTCTACACGCTGAAGCTCACAATTCTCGAATCCAAGCCGGTCACCGCCAAGGTGATCGCCGGCATCGTCGCCGTCATCGCGTCCTATGTCCTGAATCGGGAGTGGAGCTTCCGCAACCGCGGCGGCCGCGAGCGCCACCACGAAGCCCTGCTGTTCTTCGCATTCAGCGGCGTGGGTGTGCTGTTGAGCATGGCACCGCTGTGGTTCTCCAGCTACGTCCTGCAACTGCGGGTGCCGAACGTGACGCTGACGATGGAAAACCTGGCCGACTTCGTCTCGGCCTACATCATCGGAAACCTGCTGCAGATGGGGTTCCGGTTCTGGGCGTTCCGGCGCTGGGTGTTCCCCGACCAGTTCGCCCGCGACCCGGACAAGGCGCTGGAATCGGCGCTGACGGCGGGCGGGATCGCCGAAGTGCGCTGGAGGACGAACTGGAAGGCGGCTTGGAAGGTGGGAACGTCACGCTGCTGAGGTCGTGGCGCAACCGGCGCGGCAAGGGCACCGGCCGCCTCGGGGTGCCTTCGGACCGTCAGCTGGGAGACTCCTCCGAGCCCAGGGTGTCGAAGACTTCGTGATACAGCAGCGCGTGCACCTCGCGTAGCCGCGGAATGTTGTAGAACTCCAGCGGATCCTGTGACGCCGACTCGATGATCAGCGTCCCGGTACGGAACATCCGTTCGAAAATCCTGTCCCGGAACTCCACGCTGTTGATCCGCGCCAACGGGATGTCGATGCCACTGCGGGTCAGCACGCCGTGCCGGTACATCACCCGCCGGTTGGTGACCACGAAATGCGTGGTCAGCCAGGTCAGGAACGGCCACACCGTCAGCCAGCCCACGATGATCAGCCAGATGCCCCAGATGACCCCGTAGATGATCTTCTTGGCCAGCGGCTGCCATTGCGTCGACTCGACGAATCCAGACCCGAGGGCGGCCAGCCCGGTCACCAGGATCAGCGCCAGGACCGGCAGGATCAGCCGCTTCCAGTGCGGGTGGCGATGTATCACGACCTGCTCGCCGGCGGCCAGGGCGTTGTCCGGATAGCTCATGAGCGTGACCCTATCTACGTCAGCGCAGGTGTACGACGTCACCGGCGGAAATCACGACGGTTTCGCCGGACTTGGCGGCGTCACTGTCCCAGGTTTCCAGGCACAGCCGGCCCTGGTCGTCGATGTCGCGCGCGATCCCGACGATCTGCCGACCGTCGGGCAGTTCGGCGCGCACGCGCGAGCCGAGGGTCAGGCTGCGGGCCCGGTAGTCGTTGGCCAACTGCGGGTCGGCGCCGTCGGCGGCACGCCAGGCGACCACCCGTTCCCCGAGTTGGCGCAGGATGCGGCAGATGAGAACGTCCCGGTCGGGTCGAGCGACGCCCTCCTCGCGCAGTGAGGTCGCCCCGGGCACTCCCGGCGGGGCCTCGGCGACGTTGAGGCCCACCCCGATCACCGCGAACGGGTGGGTGACCTCGGCCAGGATGCCGGCCAGCTTGCCGTGCCCGGCCAGCACGTCGTTGGGCCATTTGAGACCCGCTTCGACCGTGGTGGTGGTGGCCACCGCGTCGGCCACCGCCAGACCGGTGGCCAGCGACAACCAGCCCCAACCGGCGGTGGGGACGTCGTCCACCCGCACGCCGACCGACATGGTGATCTGCTGCCGGGGAGATGCCGACCATTCGCGGTCGTGGCGCCCGCGCCCGGCGGTCTGATGCTCGGCGATCAACACCTGGCCGTCGATGTCGGTCCCGGAGGCGGCGCGCGCCAGCAGGTCGGCGTTGGTGGAACCGGTCTGCGCGACGACGTCGATGCGGCGCCAGTACGACGAGGGGCCGATCACCTGGGCCCGCAGTGCGGCCTCGTCGAGCGGTGGCCTGAGCTGATCGGTCATCGGGTCAGCCTATCCAGCATGTCCCGCACCGCCAGGTAACTGAACAACATGCTGGTGCCGATCGGGTTGCCGCCGCCGGGATACGCCGTCCCGCTGGGGGCGGCCATCGTGTTGCCGGCCGCGTAGAGCCCGGGAATCGGGTTGCCGGACGGGTCGAGCACACGTGCGGCGGTATCGGTGCGCAACCCGCCCTTGGTGCCCAGATCCGAGATGCCGAACGCGGCAGCGTGAAACGGCGGCTTATCGACGGGCACCAGCGGGGACGCGCCGCCGGAAAAGGCGCGATCGAACGCCTCGTCACCGCGGCCGAAATCGTCGTCCGACGCCGGCGGCGGCGAATTCGTTGAAGCGGGCCACCGTCGCCGCGAGCCGGTCAGCGGGCACGCCGATTTCGGCGGCCAGCTCCGCCAGCGTGTCGGCGGTGTGCCACAGCCCGGCGGCGACGTACTTCTCGGTCTCGACGATGGCGACGTTGGCGGCCTTGACCGGCGGCCGCTCGCCCTCTTTGTCGTCGTAGACCATCCAGTACGGCAGGGCCAGGGAGCCGTCCTGCAGTTGGGCGATGATCTCGCGGCCGGCCCGGTCGTAGGCCCTGGACTCGTTGACGAACCGGTCGCCGTCCTGGTTGACGAAGATGCCGCCGGTGAACCACAGCGCGAAGGCGGAGCGACCGTCGGGATGGGTCATGCCCGGCGACCACCACGCCTGATCCAGCAGATCGGTGTCGGCACCCGCCGCGATACCCGCTTGCAGTGCCAGGCCCCGGCTGCCCGGCCCGCCCATGGTGTCGCGCGCGACACCCGGCACGCCGTACCGGCGGCGCAGGTCGTCGTTGTTCTCGAAGCCCCCGGCGGCCAGCAGCACCCCGCGGCGGGCGCGGATGGCGGTGCGCTTGCCTGCGTTTTCGACGATGGCGCCCGCGACGGCCCCGTCGGTGACCACCAGCTCGACGAGGGTCGTCTCCCGCCGCAGCGACGCGTTGGGGTACTGGCCGATGGCCTTGAGGAAGCGCGCGATCAGCGCACGGCCGCCGATGTAGTAGTCGGGCGGGGTTGGCGCGCCGAGCCGGTCGGTGTCCAACGGCCCGCGGATGGCGTCGCGCAATTCCGGCGCCGCGGCCACCTTCAACGGCTTCGCCGCGATGTGACGCCGGCCGTCCAGTCGCGCCTTGGGCGCCTTGCCGTAGTAGTCGGGCCACGGCAGCGGCACGAACTTCAGGTCGGGATCGCGCTCCAGGTATTCGATCAGGGGGGCACCGCCGCGGACGAAAGTCTCCTGCAGGTCGCGGGGAGTCCGGTCGCCGACCACCGCCTGGTAGTAGGTGAGCGCGTCTTCGATGGTGTCCTCGATACCGTTCCAGCTGCCGGCGCGCAGCAGCACCGGGTTGCACGGAAACCACACGCCGCCGCCGCCGGAGTACGCGGTGGTGCCTCCGAACTGCTCGGTCGCCTCGATGAGCAGCACGTCGAGGCCTTCGCGGGCGGCGGTATAAGCGCCGGTGACACCGCCTCCGCCAGACCCGGCGATCAGGACATCGTGTTCCTCAGACCAGTCCACTCGTGTTGTCCCGCCGGGAGAGCCGCCCACTTAGCGGAGACTACTTAAGGGCTGCTTAAGGACGGGCAGGGGGCTGCCGATACCATCGACTCCCATGACGAGCGTTACCGACCACACCGCCGAGCCGGCCGCCGAGCACACGATCGACATCCACACCACCGCCGGCAAGCTGGCCGAACTGCGCAAGCGCGCCGAAGAGACGCTGCACCCGGTCGGTGAGGCCGCCGTCGAGAAGGTGCACGCCAAGGGCAAGCTGACCGCCCGCGAGCGCATCCTGGCGCTGCTCGACGAGGACTCGTTCGTCGAGCTCGACGCGCTGGCCAAGCACCGCAGCACCAACTTCGGCCTGGAGGACAACCGCCCGCTCGGCGACGGCGTGGTCACCGGCTACGGCACCATCGACGGCCGCGACGTCTGCATCTTCAGCCAGGACGCCACGGTGTTCGGCGGCAGCCTCGGCGAGGTCTACGGCGAGAAGATCGTCAAGGTCCAGGACCTGGCCATCAAGACCGGCCGCCCGCTGATCGGCATCAACGACGGCGCCGGCGCCCGCATCCAGGAGGGCGTCGTCTCGCTCGGCCTGTACAGCCAGATCTTCCGCAACAACATCCTGGCCTCGGGCGTCATCCCGCAGATCTCGCTGATCATGGGCGCCGCCGCCGGCGGGCACGTGTACTCCCCCGCGCTGACCGACTTCGTCATCATGGTCGACCAGACCAGCCAGATGTTCATCACCGGACCCGACGTCATCAAGACCGTCACCGGCGAAGAGGTCACCATGGAGGAGCTCGGCGGCGCCCACACCCACATGGCCAAGTCGGGCACGGCGCACTACGTCGCCTCCGGCGAGCAGGACGCCTTCGACTACGTCCGCGACCTGCTGAGCTACCTGCCGCCCAACAACTACGCCGACGCCGCCGCGCTACCCGGCGCGGCCGCCCGACGGGCCGATCGAGGACAACCTCACCGACGAGGACCTCGAGCTGGACACGCTGATCCCGGACTCGCCGAACCAGCCCTACGACATGCACGAGGTCATCACCCGCATCCTCGACGACGACGAGTTCCTCGAGGTGCAGGCCGGTTACGCGCAGAACATCATCGTCGGCTTCGGCCGCGTCGACGGCCGGCCGGTCGGGCATCGTCGCCAACCAGCCCACCCAGTTCGCCGGCTGCCTGGACATCAACGCCTCGGAGAAGGCCGCCCGGTTCGTCCGGACCTGCGACTGCTTCAACATCCCGATCGTCATGCTGGTCGACGTTCCGGGCTTCCTGCCCGGCACCGACCAGGAGTACAACGGCATCATCCGGCGCGGCGCCAAGCTGCTGTACGCCTACGGCGAGGCCACCGTCGCCAAGATCACCGTCATCACCCGCAAGGCCTACGGCGGCGCCTACTGCGTCATGGGCTCCAAGGACATGGGCTGCGACGTCAACGTGGCGTGGCCGACGGCGCAGATCGCGGTCATGGGCGCCTCCGGTGCGGTCGGCTTCGTCTACCGCGAGCAGCTCAAGGAGGCCGCCAAGGACGGCGAGGACGTCGACGCGCTGCGCCTGGAGCTGCAGCAGGAGTACGAGGACACCCTGGTGAACCCGTACATCGCCGCCGAGCGCGGCTACGTCGACGCGGTCATCCCGCCGTCGCACACCCGCGGCTACATCGCCACCGCGCTGCGCCTGCTGGAACGCAAGATCGCCCAGCTGCCGCCGAAGAAGCACGGGAACATTCCACTGTGAGTCGAGCGCAGAGTCGACGAACGAGCGCCAGCGAGGTCGAGCACGTGCGAACGACGCCCGACGACGACTCGCACGAGCCGCACATCCGCAGATCCTCGAGGGCGAGCCGACCGATCGAGGAGCTCGCCGCGCTGGTCGCGGTGCTGGGCACCGCCGGCGGCGCGCCCGCACCCGGCCCGCAGGAGCTCAACCTGTGGGGCCAGCCGGTCGACAAGCTGCGCTATCGCGTCTACAGCTGGCAGCGGGTGACGCTGCTGGAGCTGACGCACATGCGCCGATGACCCGGCTCGGTGCTCGGGTCGGCCTCCCCGGGCCGGCTCAAGGTGCTGCGCCAGGCCGGCGTCGACCCGCTGGTCGCGCGTCTCCGGCGTCGACGAGGACGCGGCTGATCGCGGCGATCTGGGACCGGACGCCGCGCCCGAGTGACGTGGTGCGCGCGCTGGCCCGCGCCAAGGCCGAACACGTGCGCGAGCGATGCTCGATCGAGCCCGATGTGACCGCGGATTGCGTTGTGATCGGCTGTGATTCGATGCTCTACCTCGACGGCCTGCTGTGCGGCAAGCCGCGTCTCGATCGCAGCGACGCTGCGGCGGCAATGGCGGTCGATGGCCGGACGCACCGGGCCAGCTCTACACCGGCCACTGCGTGATCCGGCTGCGCGACACGGCATCGTCCGCTGTCGACGCCGAAACATCGATCACCACAGTGCGTTCGGCACGCCCACGGCCGCCGACCTGGAGGCCTACCTGGCCAGCGGCGAGCCGCTGCGGGTCGCCGGCGCGCTTCACCCTCGACGGCCTGGCGGTGGTTCATCGACGGCATCGACGGCGACCCGTCGACCGTGATCGGCGTGAGCCTGCCGCTGCTGCGCTCGCTGCTGGCGCCGCTGCGGGTCTGTCGATCGCCGGTGCTGTGGGCAGGACAACGTCGGACGCCCGGCGCAAGCCCTAGACGTCAGGCCGATGACCGCCACCTGGACTGAGTTCGTCGCCGGAGCGCCGCACGATCGCCGCCACCTTCAGCCGTCGTCATCGTGCCGCTGCGCAATCTTGTGCATGATGGCCACCCTGCGCTGCGACGGCTTCCCGCGGATCAGTGCGATGGAGCCGCGAATATTCGAGGGCGAGTTGTGGATCTGCCGGGATGCCGGGCACTGCGTAATACGGCGCGGATCGGCGGCGTGATCCGCGGATGTGCCTGCACACCGCCGACGGTCGACACCCGAGGTGGCCGACCGTGACGCGGAAGCTGTGGGGCCTCGCGCTGGGCGTGGTTCATCGACGGTGTGCGGCGCCAGCGATTCGCCGAACGTCGTTGTTCGACCGACACCGGACTCGGATTCTGCGTGGCGCAGGAATTCGACCTTCATTCGGCATCGACGATCACCGGAGCGTCGACGGTGCAGGTCGCGATGGCCACCTCGACGTCACGATCTGGAAGCCGGGCCAGCCCGAACGGCTGGTGCGCAATGCACTGGTAGGCTTCGAACGTGCCGCTTCCTGCAGATCCCAGCCCCACCCTGCCGGCCTACGCCCACCCCGAACGGCTGGTCACCGCCGACTGGCTGTCCGCCAACCTGGGCCACCCGGGTCTGGTCGATCGTCGAATCCGACGAGGACGTGCTGCTCTACGACATCGGCCACATCCCCGGCGCGGTCAAGATCGACTGGCACACCGACCTCAACGACCCGCACGTGCGCGACTACATCAACGGCGAGCAGTTCGCCGAGCTGATGGACCGCAAGGGCATCGCCCGCGACGACACCGTGGTGATCTACGGCGACAAGAGCAACTGGTGGGCGGCCTACGCGCTGTGGGTGTTCACCCTGTTCGGCCACCCCGACGTGCGGCTGCTCAACGGCGGCCGCGACCTGTGGATCTCCGAGCGCCGCGACACCACCCTCGACGTGCCGACCAAGACGACCACCGGCTATCCGGTCGTCGAGCGCAACGACGCGCCGATCCGGGCGTTCAAGGACGACGTGCTGGGCATCCTCGGCAGCCAGCCGCTGATCGACGTGCGCTCCCCGCAGGAGTACACCGGCGAGCGCACCCACATGCCCGACTACCCCGAAGAAGGGCGCGCTGCGCGGCGGCCACATCCCGACCGCGCGGTCGATCCCGTGGGCCAAGGCGGCCGACGACAGCGGCCGGTTCCGCAGCCGCGAGGAGCTCGAAGAGCTGTACGGCTTCCTGAAGCCGGACGACAAGACCGTCGTCTACTGCCGCATCGGCGAGCGGTCCAGCCACACCTGGTTCGTGCTGACCCACCTGCTGGGCAAGCCGGACGTGCGCAACTACGACGGCTCGTGGACCGAGTGGGGCAACGCCGTGCGGGTGCCCATCGTCGCGGGCGAGAGCCCGGGAGCGTACCGGCCCGATGAGCATGCCCGCGCCCCTGGCCGAGGTGGTGTCGGACTTCGCCGAGGTCCAGGGCCAGGACAAGCTGCAGCTGCTGCTGGAGTTCGCCGACGAGCTTCCGGCGCTGCCCGCCGACCTCGAAGAGGCGGCGATGGAGCCGGTGCCCGAGTGCCAGTCGCCGCTGTTCCTGCACGTCGACGCCGCCGACCCGAGCCGGGTGCGGCTGTACTTCAGCGCGCCGGCCGAGGCGCCGACCACCCGCGGGTTCGCCTCGATCCTGGCCGCCGGGCCTGGACGAGCAGCCCGCCGACGACATCCTGGCCGTGCCCGACGATTTCTACACCGAGCTGGGTCTGGCCGCTCTGATCAGCCCGCTGCGGCTGCGCGGCATGTCGGCGATGCTGGCCCGGATCAAGCGGCGGTTGCGCGAAGCCCCGATAACCTCGAATTGGGAACCGCGTGACCGGGCCTGCGGCGCGGCGCATAAACTTCCCCGGACAAGACTTGTAAGAAAATCTCTTAGAGTCACGCAATCTCAACGATCAACAGGAGGCGCAGTGCCCAGTCACGCCAGCTCGACGGATCTCCAAGGTGCTGGTCGCCAACCGCGGCGAGATCGCGGTCCGGGTGATCCGGGCGGCCAAGGACGCGGGCCTGGCCAGCGTGGCCGTCTACGCCGAGCCCGACGCCGACGCGCCGCACGTGCGGCTCGCCGACGAGGCGTTCGCCCTCGGCGGCCAGACCTCGGCCGAGTCCTACCTCGACTTCGCCAAGCTCCTCGACGCGGCGGCGAAGTCCGGCGCCAACGCCGATCCACCCCGGCTACGGCTTCCTGTCGGAGAACGCCGACTTCGCCCAGGCCGTCATCGACGCCGGGCTGATCTGGATCGGCCCGAGCCCGCAGTCCATCCGCGACCTCGGTGACAAGGTCACCGCCCGCCACATCGCCGCCCGCGCAAAGGCGCCGCTGGTGCCCGGCACCCCGGACCCGGTCAAGGACGCCGACGAGGTCGTGGACTTCGCCAAGGAGTACGGCGTGCCGGTGGCGATCAAGGCCGCCTTCGGCGGCGGCGGCCGCGGCATGAAGGTGGCCCGCACCATCGAGGAGATCCCCGAGCTGTTCGAGTCGGCCACCCGCGAGGCGGTCGCCGCGTTCGGCCGCGGCGAGTGCTTCGTCGAGCGCTACCTGGACAAGCCGCGCCACGTCGAGGCGCAGGTGATCGCCGACCAGCACGGCAACGTCGTCGTCGCCGGCACCCGCGACTGCTCGCTGCAGCGCCGCTTCCAGAAGCTGGTCGAGGAGGCGCCCGCGCCGTTCCTGACCGACGCGCAGCGCAAGGAGATCCACGAGTCCGCCAAGCGCATCTGCAAGGAGGCCCACTACTACGGCGCCGGCACCGTCGAGTACCTGGTCGGCCAGGACGGCCTGATCTCCTTCCTCGAGGTCAACACCCGTCTGCAGGTCGAGCACCCGGTCACCGAGGAGACCGCGGGCATCGACCTGGTCTGCCAGCAGTTCCGGATCGCCAACGGCGAGGAGCTCGACATCACCGAGGACCCGACGCCGCGCGGCCACTCGATCGAGTTCCGCATCAACGGCGAGGACGCCGGCCGCGGCTTCCTGCCCGCGCCCGGCCCGGTCAGCCAGTTCGACATCCGCCGACCGGGCCCGGTGTGCGGCTGGACTCCGGCGTGGAGACCGGCTCGGTGATCGGCGGCCAGTTCGACTCGATGCTGGCCAAGCTGATCGTCACGGCGCCAACCGCGAGGAGGCGCTGGCGCGCTCCCGCCGCGCGCTCGACGAATTTCACGTCGAGGGCCTGGCCACGGTCATCCCGTTCCACCGCGCCGTCGTCGCCGACCCGGCGTTCATCGGCGACGACAGACGGCTTCACGGTGCACACCCGCTGGATCGAGACCGAGTGGGACAACACCATCGAGCCGTTCACCGGCGGCGAACCGATCGAGGAAGAGGACACCCTGCCGCGTCAGAAGGTCGTCGTCGAGGTCGGCGGCCGCCGGCTCGAGGTGTCGCTGCCCGGCGATCTGGCGCTGGGCAACGGCGGCGGCGCCGACGCCGCCGGTGTCATCCGCAAGAAGCCGAAGCCGCGCAAGCGCGGCGGGCACGGCGGCGCCGCGGCATCCGGTGACGCGGTGACCGCGCCGATGCAGGGCACCGTGGTCAAGGTCGCGGTCGAGGAGGGCCAGGAGGTCGCCGCGGGCGACCTGGTGGTCGTGCTCGAGGCGATGAAGATGGAGAACCCGGTCACCGCGCACAAGGACGGCACCATCACCGGGCTGGCCGTCGAGGCCGGCGCGGCCATCACCCAGGGCACGGTGCTGGCCGAGATCAAGTAGCCGCTGTCCTGGGATCCTAGGAAACCGGGCTAGCCGTAAACGTTGTCGGACCCGGCCCACCGCGGGTAGGGTTGCGAAACAGGTTGAGTTCACAGCCGCCCGGAAACACCGTCCTGTAGGTGCGATTTCAGCTCGCGGCATCTTCTCACGCTCGATGTGATCCACAGCAACAAGTGATCGTCGATTGATGGAGTTGCAGCAATGTCTGTGACCCAATCCTGGCAGAAATGCCAGAACCGCGGAATTCAACGCCCTGCTGGAGCACGGTCTGGCGCGGTGATCGCCGTATCCGGCGAGCTCGACGCGGCCAACGCCGATCAGCTCGCCGACTACGTACAGGGCTGCGTGACGCATTGCCGCGGCTGATCCTGGACCTGAATCGACTGGAATTCTTCGGCACTGCAGGCTTTTCGGCGCTGCACACGATCAACGTCTGTGCTCGGGCGCCGACGTGCGGTGGGCGATGGTGACCGGTACGGCGCGTGCCGCGGCTGCTGCGGGTCTGCGATCGGGACGACGTGCTGCCCGTGGCCGACTCGGTGCCCGGCGAAGCGGTCCCGGCTCGACGGCGAACCCCGCCGGCTACTGCAGCTGGTCGCGGAGCCGAGTTAGCGACTTCGCCAGCAGCCGCGACACGTGCATCTGGGAGATGCCCGACCCGTTCGGCGATCTGGGTCTGCGTCAACGATTCGAAGAACCGGAGCAGCAGCACAGTGCGCTCCCGCTCGGGGAGCGCTGCGAGCAGAGGGCCGCAGCGCTTCCCGGTTCTCGATCTGATCCAGGCTGGTGTCGACGTCGCCCAGGGTGTCGACGATCGCCGGCGCGTCGTCGTCGCCGCTGCCGCCACCGCTGTCGATGGACAGGGTGTTGTAGGAGCTGCCGGCGACCAGGCCTTCGACGACCTCTTCGCGGTCCATGTCCGAGTTCGTCGGCGAGTTCGGTGGCGGTCGGCGCGCGGCCCAGCCGCTGGGACAACTCGGAGGTGGCGGCGCCGAGCCGCAGATGCAGCTCCTTGAGCCGGCGCGGCACCTTCACCGACCAGCTGTTGTCGCGGAAGTGCCGGCGAACCTCGCCCATGATCGTGGGCACCGCGAACGACACGAAGTCCGAACCGGTCTCGACGTCGAACCGGATGACGGCGTTGACCAGCCCGACGCGCGCCACTTGGACGAGGTCGTCGCGGGGCTCACCGCGGCCGTCGAAGCGGCGGGCGATGTGGTCGGCCAGCGGCAGGCACCGCTCGACGATCCGGTCTCGATGGCGCTGGAACTCCGCGGAGTCCGTTCGGTAGCAGTTCGCCAGCTCTCGGAACATGTCCGGGACATCGGCGTACTCCGAGTTCGCGACCGCGGAGACGACTGTTTGCCTGTCGACTGGCACTCACCTCGCGGAGCCCGCCCGCCTCGTGGTCAAGGTGATGCCGAAGACCTGCCCGTCGCTGTTGGGCTCGTGACCGTTGTGGAACGTCTGCACGTCATCGGTCAGTGAGCTCAACACGTGCCAGCTGAAGCTGCCGGGGGTGACCACGTCGTAGGTGTCGCACTGGGTGGAGGCCTCGACCACGACGACGTCATCGCCCGGGTCGACAACCACGACAAGGGTGGCGTCCGGGCGTAGCCGAGCGGATCAGCCGGGTACACGCCTCGTCGACCGCCAGGCGCAAGTCTGCGACGGCATCGAAATCGAGGTCCTCGAACGTCCCGACCGCACCCACCACGGTGCGCAGGACCGCCAGGTTCTCCAGCCGCGCAGCAACGTTCAATTCGACGGCGCGGTAACCACGTTGGCGCCCGTCGGTGCGCTGATCGGCATCGGTCATGTGGCCTCCCGGCAATATACGACCGACATTACTCCTGGCAGGGGTCCGGGCTGGGGCTCCGGATTGTGGTAGTCGTGGACCGTGGGGTCGAGCCGGTTGGTCATGATCGCCACCGGGTATTCATCCAGTTGCAGGCGAGGTAGACGTGACCGACACAGTCCGTGCGCGCCAACTCGGACGCGACGTGGTTTTTGCCGGGGTGATGCTGGTCGTTCTGATCGTTGTTGCAGTTGGGATCTGTGTCGGTGCTTCCGTGATTCTGTGCCCCATGATCGGGTGACCACGTTAACGCAAAACTGCCGGTACTCATCATGGTGCAGACCTGATACCCCGTTGCCGCCACGGATAACCCTGCGGCCAGGTTTGCCGATGTGACGTTTCCGACGCAATCCGACCCAACCCCGTCGCCGCTTACCGCGATGCGGGCCGGGCCGGGCAAACGAACGGTGCGCTAGCCGGCCAGTCGCTGGCGCTGCACTTCGGGGTGGTCGGGCGTACCACCGATCGGCGATCCTGCGGATCCGCGCGTGCTCGACCGTCAGCCAGATGGCGCCGATCACTGCGACGACCGCCGCCGCGATGCCGGAGGCCACGCCCTGGGAGTGGTGGCCGGTGCCGAACGCCGCAAGGGATCCGACGCCACCGATCACTCCCGCCACGACCAACAAGTACCCCGGCCAGTGCAGTACGTCGATCAACGACTCTCCGGCAAGTGGCCGCGTCGTCCGCAAGTGGTCGACGGGGTCACGATAGGTGTCCCCCATGACTCCTCCTCGTTCCGTTCCTAAATGCCTGCTCACCAGGCTCTACCACCAACGGTAGATCTCCAGGAACGGGATGGGGAGGGCGCAGACCTGACTATTTCCGGCTGAACCTGCGGATGTCAGAGGGCCAGGGCCGGGCCGGCGATGGGCGGCACGCTCATGGACAGGGCGACCAACATCAGCGTCAGCAAAAACCAACCGGCACCGTGCCAGCCCCACCAGGTGCCCCGGTCCCGCCACACCCGGTAGGTACGCAGGAAAGCCCACAGTCCGGCGATCAGCAGTATCAGCGGACCGCCGAGCGCCAGCATCGTCCGCTCCGGCGGACCGCAGGCAACGGTGTCCGTGCTGGCTCCGCCGCAGGTGCTGACCCACAAGGCGGCTATCACGACGAAGCCCACCCCGGCGGCAGTGGTCAGGGCGGCGAAGCGGATGGCAGCATGGACTTCTTTGTCGTCCTGACCCGCACGGTCACCACGTAATCTCTCGTCTGCTGTATGCATCGGAGCACCTCTGTATCTCGCCAATCGCTCGCGGCAGTTGCCGGTGTTATGTGGGCCGCGACGCCTGTTCGGGGGATACCCAGCGCAAACACCGAGCAAACCGGTTGCGGTCCGTCTCACAGCCCCGCCGCAGCCTCTGGCGCGCCGTCAGCTACTCGGGTGGCGGCGCACATATCCACCGTGAGTAATATCTGTCCTTATGGCGACAGCCAGGAGGCGGTTATCGCCCGAGGATCGACGCGCCGAACTGCTCGCTCTGGGGGCGGAAGTGTTCGGCAAGCGACCCTACGACGAGGTGCGGATCGACGAGATCGCCGAGCGCGCCGGGGTTTCGCGCGCGCTTATGTACCACTACTTCCCCGACAAGCGGGCGTTCTTCGCCGCGGTGGTCAAGGACGAGGCGGACCGGCTCTACGCGGCGACCAACACCGAGCCTTCCCCGGGCATGACGATGTTCGAGGAAATCCGGATGGGTGTGCTGGCCTACATGGCCTACCACGAGCAGTATCCGGAGGCCGCCTGGGCGGCGTACGTGGGACTGGGCCGCTCCGACCCGGTTCTGCTCGGCATCGACGACGAAGCCAAGAACCGCCAGATGCAACACATCATGACCCGCATCGGCGAGGTGGTGGGTGGGATACCGGGACAGGCCGCCCTTAATGCTGAGGTCGAACGCGACCTGCGGGTCGTCCTGAACGGCTGGCTGGCCTTCACCTTCGAAACCTGCCGGCAGCGGATCATGGACCAGACGCTGGAAGCCGACCGACTGGCCGATGCGTGCGCCCACACGCTGCTGGACTCGATCGCCCGGGTGAAAGACATTCCTCCGCAACTCGCGGAGGCGATGGCCACGGCGCGTTTCAAACCGCAGGTTTGACGGCCCGGGTGTTTGTCGGTGCCTCTTGGCACGATGGCTAGGTGAGCACCACACGGCCACCAGGCCCGCCGGCTGACGCACTGGCGCGGTTCAGCGCGGTCACCCGCGACTGGTTCGCCAGCACCTTCGCCGCGCCCACCACCGCTCAATCCGCGGCCTGGACGGCGATCGCCAACGGCGACAACACACTCGTCGTCGCGCCGACCGGTTCGGGTAAGACGCTGGCAGCGTTCCTGTGGGCTTTGGACAACCTCGCCAGCCTTGCCGCACCGGAGCGGCCGGCGGGCACCCGGGTGCTGTATGTGTCGCCGCTCAAAGCCCTCGCGGTCGACGTCGAACGCAACCTGCGCACTCCGCTGGCCGGGTTGACCCGACTCGCGCAGTCCCGCGGTCTGCCCGCGCCCGAGATCAGCGTGGGCGTCCGGTCCGGAGACACTCCCCCCGCACAACGCCGTCAGCTGATCACCCGGCCGCCCGACGTACTGATCACCACCCCCGAGTCGTTGTTCCTGATGCTGACGTCGGCGGCGCGCGAAACCCTGGCGGGCGTACAGACCGTGATCGTGGACGAGATTCACGCCATCGCAGCCACCAAGCGCGGCGCGCATCTGGCACTCTCGCTGGAACGGCTTGACGACCTGCGTGAGGGGCGGGGAGCCCAGCGCATCGGCCTGTCGGCGACCGTGCGTCCGCCGGAGGAGCTGGCACGGTTCCTGTCCGGGCAGTCACCGACCACGATTGTGGCGCCGCCGTCGGCAAAGACGGTCGAGCTCTCGGTGCAGGTGCCGGTGCCCGATATGGCCAACCTGGCCAACAACTCGATCTGGCCCGATGTCGAGGCGCGGCTGGTCGACCTGATCGAATCGCACAACTCGACCATCGTGTTCGCCAACTCTCGGCGGTTGGCCGAGCGGCTTACCGCACGGCTCAACGAGATTCACGCGGAACGCTCGGGTGTCGAGCTGCCGTCGGGTGGCAATGCCCAGGTGGCCGGCGGCGCACCGGCCTATGTCATGGGTAGTGGCCAGAGCTTCGGCGCGCCCACGCTGCTGGCCCGCGCGCACCACGGGTCGGTCAGCAAGGAACAGCGCGCGATCGTCGAGGAGGACCTCAAAAGCGGGCAGCTCAAGGCGGTGGTGGCCACCTCCAGCCTCGAGCTCGGCATCGATATGGGCGCGGTCGACCTGGTGATCCAGGTGGAGGCGCCCCCGTCGGTGGCCAGCGGTCTGCAGCGCATCGGGCGGGCCGGCCATCAGGTCGGCGAGGTTTCGCGCGGGGTGTTGTTCCCCAAACACCGCACCGACCTGCTCGGCTGCGCGGTCAGCGTGCAGCGGATGCTCACCGGGCAGATCGAAACCATGCGGGTGCCCGCCAACCCGCTCGACATCCTGGCCCAGCACACAGTGGCCGCGGCTGCGCTGGAGCCGCTGGATGCCGACCGCTGGTTCGACACCGTGCGGCGCAGCGCGCCGTTCGCGACACTGCCGCGCAGCGTATTCGAGGCGACCCTGGATCTCCTGTCCGGCAAGTACCCGTCGACCGACTTCGCCGAACTTCGACCGCGGCTGGTGTACGACCGCGATCACGGCACGCTCACCGCGCGGCCCGGTGCCCAACGGCTGGCCGTCACCTCCGGCGGCGCCATCCCCGACCGCGGGCTGTTCACCGTCTACCTCGCCACCGATTCCGAAAAGCCTTCGCGGGTCGGCGAACTCGACGAGGAGATGGTGTACGAGTCCCGCCCCGGCGACGTCATCTCACTGGGCGCCACCAGCTGGCGCATCGTCGAGATCACCCACGACCGGGTGCTGGTGGTGCCCGCACCCGGGCAGCCCGCCCGGCTGCCGTTCTGGCGCGGCGACGACGCCGGCCGCCCCGCCGAACTCGGCGCCGCGCTGGGTGCGCTCACCGGCGAACTCGCCGCCCTCACCCGAGACGAATTCGATAAACGTTGTGCGAGTTGGGGTTTCGACGAGTACGCAAGGGACAACCTGTGGGGTTTGTTGGACGAGCAGCGCAGCGCGACCCGGGTGGTGCCCACCGACACCACGCTGCTGGTGGAGCGGTTCCGAGACGAACTGGGCGACTGGCGGGTGATCCTGCACTCGCCCTACGGTCTGCAGGTGCACGGCCCGCTCGCGCTGGCGGTGGGCCGACGACTGCGCGAACGTTACGGCCTCGACGAAAAGCCGACCGCCTCCGATGACGGCATCGTGGTGCGACTGCCCGATTCCGGGGAAGCGCTGCCGGGGGCCGAACTGTTCGTGTTCGACCCCGACGAGATCGACCCGATCGTCACCGCCGAAGTCGGCGAATCGGCGCTGTTCGCATCGCGGTTCCGGGAGTCGGCGGCCCGTGCCCTGCTGCTGCCCCGGCGCCATCCCGGCCGCCGATCGCCGTTGTGGCAACAGCGGCAGCGCGCCGCCCAGCTGCTGGAGGTCGCGCGCAAGTACCCCGACTTCCCGATCGTGCTGGAGACCATCCGCGAATGTCTGCAGGATGTCTACGACGTTCCGATGCTCAGCGGCCTGATGGCACAGATCGCCCAGCGCAAGGTCCGGGTGATAGAGGTTGAAACCGCCCGCCCTTCGCCGTTTGCCGCGTCGCTGTTGTTCGGTTATGTCGGCGCGTTCATGTACGAGGGTGATGTCCCGCTGGCCGAGCGGCGGGCAGCGGCCCTGTCGCTGGACAGCACCCTGCTCGCCGAGCTGCTCGGCCGCGTCGAGCTGCGCGAGCTGCTCGATCCCGACGTCATCGTGGGCACCGGACGCCAGTTGCAGCACCTGTCGGCCGACCGGGCCGCCCGGGACGCCGAGGGCGTCGCCGATCTGCTGCGCCTGCTGGGTCCGCTGACCGAGGATGAGGTTGCGGCGCGCGCGAGCGCCGTGAATGTCGGGGGCTGGCTGGAGGGTTTGCGCGCCGCCCGGCGGGCATTGACCGTGTCGTTCGCGGGCCGCAGCTGGTGGGTTGCCGTCGAGGACATCGGCCGGCTCCGCGACGGCGTCGGCGCGGCGGTCCCGGTAGGCCTGCCGGCGGCGTTCACCGAATCAGTGGCCGACCCGCTGGGCGAGCTGCTGGGCCGCTACGCGCGCACCCGCACACCGTTCAGCACCGCCGAGGCGGCCGCCCGGTTCGGGCTGGGATTGCGGGTGACCGCCGATGTGCTGGGCCGCCTGGCCGCAGACGGCCGGCTGGTGCGCGGCGAGTTCGTCGCCGCGACGACCGCTGGCGCCGGATCCGAGCAGTGGTGCGACGCCGACGTGCTGCGCATTCTGCGGCGCCGTTCGCTGGCCGCGCTGCGCGCCCAGGTTGAGCCGGTAAGCACCGCCGCGTACGGGCGATTCCTGCCGGCCTGGCATCAGGTGGGTGCCTCCGATACCGGGACGGACCGATTGGCCTCCGTCATCGATCAGCTGGCCGGGGTGCGGATACCGGCGTCGGCGTTGGAGCCGCTGGTGCTGGCACCCCGCGTGCGTGACTACTCCCCCGCCATGCTCGACGAGTTGCTCGCTACCGGCGAGATCACCTGGTCGGGTGCGGGATCGATCTCCGGCAGCGACGGCTGGATCGCGCTGCACGCTGCGGACTCCGCGCCGCTGACGCTGTCCCCCGCTGCCGAGATCGAGTTCACCGACACGCACCGGGGAATCCTGGACGCCCTGTCCGGTGGCGGCGCGTACTTCTTCCGCCAGCTTGCCGGGGCCGGCGGCTCTGAGTCTGAGTTGAAAGCCGCACTTTGGGAACTCGTCTGGGCCGGCTGGATCACCGGCGACACGTTCGCCCCGGTGCGCGCGCTACTGGGCGGCAGCACGGGCCCGCGTAAGCGTTCGGCACCCGCACACCGCACCCGGCGACCGCCGCGGCTGAGCCGTTACAGCGTCGCGCACGCGCAAGTGCGCACCGCCGACCCGACGGTGGCCGGGCGGTGGTCGGCGCTGCCCCCACCGGAGCCGGACTCCACGCTGCGGGCCCATTTCCAGGCCGAGCTGCTGTTGAACCGCCACGGCGTGCTGACCAAGGGTGCGGTGGCCGCCGAAGGCGTGCCGGGCGGTTTCGCCACCCTCTACAAGGTGCTGAGCGCGTTCGAAGATGCCGTGGACGCGCCCCCAGTCGACCCCCGGTGTCGTGGGATCGCTGGGTTGCACGAGCGTGAAACCGAAGAAATTGAAAAAGGCCGACCAGGTACGATCTCGAACGGGTTGCGGTCAGCTCCTGAAACTCGCCATTTTTACAAAGCGAAACGTCTAGCCATGGATTGAAGTATGTAATAGGCATTCCGAAATAGACTTCCTCGTCTATCCAGCCCTTTTCTATTTGCCAGAAAGCGGGTTCTTGGTAGTCCAGGGACCTCGCTGTCTCAGTAATCCGCTTCCAAAAGAATTGCTTCGGTGTCATCGTGTGCCCTCAGATTCCATCGCTCATTGAGAAGGCCGAGTCGTCTGGGTTTGAAACGGCAGCCCTGTGGTGTTTCTCTCCACAAAGGTAAAAGTGATTTCTGGTTCTGATCGCGCCTCTGATGAGGAACTATCGCGTCTGGCGTCTCACAGAGTTCGTACTCGCCCATACCCCCTTCACACGATCGGCAGGCGAAGGGGGTGACGTTTTCACCGTCGCGTTCCAGGGTCCGGCGTCCTCGAAACTCTGGAATCGCCGATGGAATCAGGACAACGTCTTTCGTCTCGCCGTCTCGGGACTTGGCATGGTTCAACGTCATCAGCCGGACCGGGTCGTCGGGGTCGGTGTCCGGTTCCGTCGGGTATAGCAGGAACGCGTCGTCGCAACCATATTCCAGCTCGGACGACTCCCTGAACGACGCCAGGCTAAGGTGCTTGCCGTCATAGGACGACCGTCCCTTGCTGTCTCGGGACCGCGTCAACGCCGCTGCCGCCAGGATGCCGATCCCGGCGTCCGCCAGCTGCCGCATGATCGACATCAAGGCGTTGATCTTCTCGCGCATCCCGTTGAACCGGCCCGGCGGCTCGATCCGCTGGACATAGTCCAGGACGATCAGGTCGGCGCGGTGATCGTCGGCGGCGTCCGCGATCCGGTCGAGGGTATAGGGTGCCTTGACGAACCCAGACGGGGGACGACCTGGCTGATCCGCGTCATCGCCTTGCCGATCTTCTCGACGTCATCGGGGACGACCTGGCGGCGGCGGATCGTCGTCAAGGGGACGCCGGACAGCCGCGCCAACTGCCGGTCGAGCAACCTCGACGGCGACATCTCGACGTTGGCGACGACGGCCCGCAGCGTGGGGTTGAGAGACAGCCGTCGAACACCCATTGCATGATCAACGCCGTCTTACCGGCACCCGGCGCGCCACCGATCAGGACGATTCGACCGGGTGCGATCTCGACGTGATCGAACGCCGCGCCGATCTTCCAGGTCGGCGGCGGCGTGGCGTCGAAGATGGACTTGTTCCAGGTGGCGAACAGGTCGGCACCCGAGACGAAGGAAGGATCAGGCATTCGCACCCCCTTCGCCTCTCTGGCGTCGGGCGTGTTCGATGCCGGTTCGTATCTGCCGCTCGACCTCTCGCGGCGGCAGGCCGGTGTCCAATCCCGGTTCAGTCAGGACGGCGAGAATCAGGTCGTCGATCGTCCCGAATTCCGCCATGTTCGCCGCTGCGGAGAACAGCCGCCGGTGCCGTTCGCCGACCTCGACGTTGATCGGCTCGACGATCAGTTGCCGCGTCAAGGCGTTCAGGCCGGTCGTCCGTCGGTCCGGTCCGTCGTGCCTGCCGTTCCTCGACCTGGCGAGCGGACGTCGCGCTGCGGCATTCCAGGCGGAAGCAGCGAAGGGGACGGCGCGGGGATCGGGGGGTCGAACGGGATCGGCTCGACGGCCCGGCGGGTGATCGACTGCCGCGCTCGACACCAGCAAGTCGTCCAGCTCGACCCTGATCTTGTGCAGGCCCGTTTTCGGGTGCCGGGTGTTCCAGGCCCGGAACGGACGGACCTTGTCATAGACGCCGGTGTCGATCGTGATGCCGATCTCGTTCGCGGCGTGTTCGGCGAACAGGCGGCAGGTCAGGTTTGCGTCGGGGGTCGGCTCGACCGTCCAGCCGACCGGCAACTCGACATGAAATCCCTTGGAGCCGCAGAACCCGATGATCAGGTCGTCGGCGTCGAGACGGTATCGGTCCGCCAGGAACGCCGACAGCCGGCGGGTGTCGTGCAAGGCGGCGTCGAGGTTGCCGTCCCGGTCGATGTCCCATTTGATCGATGGGACGCCGACCGGACCGTGATAGTCTCGGGTCGATCCGGTCGTCTCGAGGTGATCGGCGAAACTCGACGGGAAAGACGAACGCCGACAGGTAGGCGGGGATCTCGGGACGCGCGGCGGGGTCGGCCGGTTGCAGTAGGCGTGGAACGCCTTGCCGTAGTCAACCAACTGCCGCGCGTTGTCCGTTCCCCCCATGACTCGGAACGCATAGGGGGTCGGGATCATGTCGTCCCCTTTCCGTTTCTGGACGCGTCGAGCAACGGCGCGGACGAAACATGCTGGACGCCGGTCCGCCAGTCGAACCCGTCGTCGTCCCGGTCGTCATCCTCTCCCGGTTCTCGGGTGACAGGGGGACGCGTACTGACCGGCGTCGGGGTGTTCGTCGTCCCCTTCGCCTCTCTCGCCGTCCAGGTCGTCGGCGGGTCGGTAGTCATCGGCGGGGACGCCGGACTCGACGACCTTGAACGTCTTCACGCGATTGAAGACGGTGCCGTTGTCGTCGGTCCGCTGGACGACCTGGACATCGGCGATCAGGCCCGGCGGCAGGGGTTGTTCCAGTTGATCGGGACTGGTGATCCCGAGTTTCGCCAGCTCTCCCTTCGCCATGCTCAACGCCTTGCTGGACAGCCAGACGTCGTGCCAGACTTTGCGTCCGGCGTGGGGAGGGTCGATGACCTCGAAGGTGATCTTGAATCCCGGCGTTGCGTTCGTCTTCGAGGTGAAGAGACGACCGTCCGAGATCAGGCACCGATAGACGCCAGGCGGCAGGGGGTCGAACCCGGCGGACGCTTCCGTCTCGTTCCAGGTCCTGTTGAAGTCGGCGGCGTTGCCGCGTACAATATCTCTCAGTCTCGGACGCTTGTCCGATGATTGGCTTGACATGCTTGAACCTTTCGTGATGCATGTCGTGAATCAAAATCGATGCCTGCCGGTTCAGGGGTGTTCCGGCAGGCATCGCGTGTTATAGGGTTGTCTCGTGATCCGGTTCAGGGGGGACCGGGTGCGATACTTCCAGGACTCGACAGCGTCCCGGTCGGCCGCCAAGTGCCAGGTGTGCAAGTGGCGTGCCTGCCGTTGGCGTTGCTCGGTTCGGCTGGACCGGCTCGCGGATCAGCCGGAATCTGCCAGGTCCTGATTGCCGTCCCGATGACGGACCGGCTGATCCCGTCCGGCAGGTCGAAGTCGTCCAGGTCGCGGCGCGAAGCGAGCCGGCCCGCATCAGACGATCCAGGACGATGTGTTGAATTCGGGTACCATCGGTGACGATGGTCCGATGCAAGTCGTGTGCGGCGTCCCGAGTGACGCCTTCGTCGATGCCGCGTCCCCTTCGCCTTGCTCTCTGACTGGCCGTCGGCGGCAGGCGAAGGGGATGCCGGTGTCGTCGATCATGACCGCACCCCCTGCCGACGGTGCGGCGGACAACCTCGACGAATCCAGTCGTCGATCATTCGAGTTCCAGCGAACCAGCGCCCCGAGTTCAACGGCAGGCGGCAGGACGCCTTTGTCCCTCATCCGCCAGACATGGCGGGGAACAACCGGCAAGACGGCACGCCCTGACGTCGAGGCAGGGGGGCGGAAGATGAATTAGTCGCTCGATTCAAGAGAGTGGACCTCAGAGGCATTTCGGATCAGGCAGCGACACATCGTCGCGCCGCTCAGTACCAATTATCAAGCGGACACACTTTACGAGAGTGTGTCAGCCGATAGGTTGAAGTCGAGTGTCGAGAAATGCCCAAAAATAGCGGCAGGGGACAAACGATGACCGGTGTTCAAGGGGGTTGACAAGGTAGTGTGTCCGAAGTGTGGCGAGAGTGTGTCAACCTCAATACAGGCCGTGTTTTTCGTCCCCATTTCAGGACTTTGGTCACAATGTCGGTATCTACCTTCGCGGTATCCGCAATCTTGGCGATGTTCCCCGCAGTTCGATTCGGCAGGTTCAGACGCTTCGCTATTCTGATGATCCGCCTGGTATCTCTTTCTCTTCCTGTTCCAAGAGTGCCTGACCGCGTCGGCGTTCACCAGTGTCAGTCGTCCCCTTCGCTTTCTTTCGGATGTTCCTGGCTGTCGTCGAGGGGTCGGTTGATGGATCAGCCGTCCCGGCGGGGACATCGCTGATTGTCTGTCTTGTTCTGGGCTGGTCTTGACCCCAAGATGTCTTGTTCGAGAGACAGCGGAATCGACAGTCCAAATTCCGGGAACCACTGAGCAGCCCTAGCAAGAGAGAGCTTGCTCCATTGATATTGGAACCGTTCCCAAAGTGGAGCGGATTGATCTTCGAAGGACGGCCCCACGTCGGTCATGTCCCCCTTGACCCACGCACCCCGATCGGTCCGGACAAAAAGCGGATCGATCCTCAAAGAGGGGTTAGGGTAAACCTCACCGGCAGCCGGGTTGAAGCAGTGCGGCTTCCCATCCGGGTCCTGGTAGACTTGCATCTGACATCCCCTGTAATGTGGGCCGGACCTGACAGCCAGGCACAGGGGAGACTTTGACTGCCAGGGTCCGGCACGACCTGGTGACCAGCCCAGGTGTCCACCACAATTCTCATCCCACGCCCGCGTGGGCTGCTATCGTATTGTTATGTGGGCAATGCGTGGGCAACCACGTGATGCAGTCGCCGGAAGACAAAGGGTGGTTGCGGGTTCTGTCTCTTCGAGTCCGGTCAAGATGACCGGTGATGTCCTTTCTCTGGCTCGAGGATGATGTACATGTCGGCCCACGGGATCACACCGGGTGGAACGTCCGTCCGCATTGGAACCTTCCACGCATGTGGCGGTGGCCCATATCTCTTGAGCAGACGCTCTTCCTCTTCGGCTACGTGCCCGCACTTGCTCATTCGCCCAAGCACGGGCACGGGATTCTTGATCGCCACCAAGATCAACTTCGTCACTCATGATCACACCCCCTGAATAGCTTCATCGCGGAAGGACATTGTTAACATTGCGTCGCAGTAGTCGGGACTTCGACCCAATCGAAGCATCATGTCTTCTTTCTATTCCAACTCGGACTTCTGTCCTTTGAGCCTGTACCGCAGCTCTCCCAGCTCCTTGAACATCCGGCGCGATGTGAGGCGAATTCGGGATATGGAAGGGCCGCCGCTCCTTGCCCCAAACCGTCTCAGGATTCAGCCGGCGGGCCAGCGCGGCAGCGCACGCCGTTCGCAGGTTCACGTACCATCGGCCGCCTGGCTTATTACCGAAGTACGGCATGAGCCCAAACGGGTAGCGCGGCTCGAGGGCCCGCAGGATGTCGCGGCCCGTGTTCCCCGATCCGTCGAATGCAATCCCCTCGACCGGCACTCGCCACTTCGACGCCTGGGGGGGCAGATCTCCGCGGCCGTTTGGTTCTTCGAGGTGTAGTCGTTGGCGATGATTTCCAGCACTCCTGGGCATCATCCCGCACGATGATCACGGACCTCGGCTCTTCCCCACGCCCTCTCCAACGTCGCAGCCAAGCCGTGACTTGCCCGATCAAATGCCCCCCCGCGGAAGCTTCCTCACAGCTCTCCGCAGTCTCCTGGGAAAAAACCGCGAGAGCAAGCCAGCTCTCCTCGATCAACGTCTCGTGTGAGGTCTTGGGTTTGATCGCCAGAACGTGGGAGCGATACCACGGGGAACTCTTGCCCGGTTCCCGGGCCACAGCTTCCAGCCAAGTCTTGTCTGCCATGCCCCATGGTGAGCGGTCGAGATGAGCGTGCGGTGATTCGGTGGACGCCACGTTGAAGTGTCGGCAGGAGGTAGCCGGCAGCCGCCGTTCGAGCGCGTCCCTATCTCCCTGGTCACAGATCTCGGCGAACTTGCCATCTGCTCTGATCGGGTTGCCTGCGACCAACATCTTGGAGAATCCCAAGCTGTCAATCGCCTGCCAAGCTTCGTCCTCGACCGGAACGCCTCATCGACGATCACCAGCATGTCGGCCGCATGATGCCCCGATGCCCGCTCGATCGTTGATGTACTGAACCCGATCGCTCCCCAACCCGGCTTGATCGTCGCCGTTGCCGGACTGCTCTTGATTCCTGGTGAGATGACCATCGGGAGCAACCCGGACTTCCAGGAACGGGCAACCTTGAACGGCTCGGCGGATTTCCTTCCACAGCACGGAACCTATCTGCGTCTGACCAGCCCCGCAGACGTACACGAGGCTGTTCTTCCGGGTCCAAAGAAACCAAGGAACAATGCCACCGATGAGGAATCCCTTCCCCAGCATGTTCCCCGTCTCGACGGCCACGATCCTGTAATCGATGAGGCTGCGGGCCCATTCCTCCTGACTGTGCCAGTACGGACTTCGGCAGAGAACATGCTCGTTGAAGTAGCAAGGATCACTACGCGAACGTTTCAGTCGCTCCAAGAGCCGGGCCTTGATCGTTCCCGCCGGGAACTTCGTCGCCATCGTCGAGTGCCTCAAGAACCTCGGTGTTATCCACGATTGGCTTGCGTTCGGTGGGGCCGAAGTAGCGATCATCGAGCCGGAGCAAGATCGAGTCGGCACCCGCCCTTGCTCGCCTCCACATGAGCTTGCGGACCGAGATTTTCGACTCACTCACGCCTTCGTGATATTCCTGTCGAAAACGCTCACTGATCACGCTATGGACGCACCCGAAGAACTCGCCGATATCCTGCTGACTCAGTCCGAGCTTGGCGAACTTCCGGACTTGATCACCGTCGATCGGTTTCAGTGGCCTTCCCATCGTCGGGGCTCCCTTTCGGTTTCCAATCCTTGGGTAGCAAGCCCAGTTGCTTGAGCGTTTCGATCAGCTTGTCCGCCGACACGAAGATCGCGGTACTTGATCCGAGCCCGATCGTCTCAATGTTCGACATCTTTTCGAGTCTCCTGCACTCAGTGTACGTCCGGAATCGTTACACACGCAATGAAAGTGTCCTGGTTCGGACAGTGATAGCCACAAAAACCCCCCGGGTGGCGGTCCCCGGGGGCATCAAGAGTCAGGACTTCGGGAGCCGTCGTTCTTAGCTGGGCAGGTTCTCGCGGATGACCTCGATCAGCCGGGCCTTTCGTGGATTTCGTCCAATTCGTCGCCATCAAAATAAAAATCGGATCGATTAGTGTTTGCAGTCTAACTAGCGGGCACGTAAGATTGATGCTTAGATGCATCGCTCATGGCGGGCGACGCATCCGAGTCATGACGGCCCTATCGTTCGGGAACCCGGGCGATAGGGCTTTTTGCTTTCCCACCAGGCACGATGCCGAGAGGAGCCTCCAATGTCGCGTTTCGAACCTAAGGTCCGCTGGTGGTCCGCCACCACGCGATCGCTGTCGCAGTTCGCCCCGGCCCGGCGTCCCCACGCCCGGCGGCGGCTGAGGCTGGAATGCCTCGAAGACCGAACCCTACTGAGTCTTGCCGGCGCGTCCAACGACCAAATCCTCCAGGCCTACGGTCAGATCCCGTTGAGCTTCGAGGTGAACCAGGGCCAAACCGCGGCCCAGGTCGATTTCCTCTCCCAGGGGAGCGGCTACACGCTGTTCCTCACCCCCACCGAAACCGTGCTCAGCCTGCAGAAACCTGCGCCGGCGGCCGGCGACGGGGCCGCGGCCCCCGACTCGGTTGTGTTGAGCTCGACGTTCGTGGGGGCCAATCCCCAGCCGCAGGTGGTCGGCCTCGACCGGCTCGCCGGCACGAGCAATTACTTCATCGGCAGCGATCCCAGCCAGTGGCACACCAACATCGCCAACTACGGCCAGGTGGAATACCAGAACCTCTACCCCGGCGTCGACCTGGTGTTCTACGGCAACCAGCGGCAACTGGAATACGACTACGTGGTCGCTCCGGGAGCGGACCCCGGCGTCATCAAGCTGGCCATTGACGGCGCCGAGTCGATGACGATCGACGGCCAGGGGGATCTGGTGCTGCACACGTCGGGGGGAGACGTCATGGAGGATGCGCCGGTCGTCTACCAGGAGAGCGGCGGCGTCCGCCAGCCCGTCTCGGGTCAGTTCGTGCTGGAGGGCGACGGCCAGGTCGGCTTCGCCGTGGGTGCCTACGACCACACCCGACCGCTGGTCATCGATCCGGTCCTGAGCTACTCCACCTACCTCGGCGGCACGGGCGATGACAGTGGCTATGGCATCGCCGTGGACACCGCCGGCAACGCCTACGTGACGGGCACCACTGCTTCCACCGACTTCCCGACCACGACCGGCGCCTTTCAGACGACCTACGGCGGCGGCTACTACGATGCCTTCGTGACGAAGCTGAACCCGACGGGCACCGCCCTGGTCTACTCCACCTACCTCGGCGGCACGGGCGATGACTATGGCTATGGCATCGCCGTGGACACCGCCGGCAACGCCTACGTGACGGGCTACACTACTTCCACCAACTTCCCGACCACGGCCGGCGCCTTTCAGACGACCTACGGCGGCGGCGACGATGCCTTCGTGACGAAGCTGAACCCGACGGGCACCGCCCTGGTCTACTCCACCTACCTCGGCGGCACGGGCGATGACGGTGGCAACGGCATCGCCGTGGACACCGCCGGCAACGCCTACGTGACGGGCCAGACTGATTCCACCAACTTCCCGACCACGACCGGCGCCTTTCAGACGACCTCCGGCGGCGACGAGGATGCCTTCGTGACGAAGCTGAACCCGACGGGCACCGCCCTGGTCTACTCCACCTACCTCGGCGGCACGCGCATGACGTGTGGCGACGGCATCGCCGTGGACACCGCCGGCAACGCCTACGTGACGGGCGACACTACTTCCACCGACTTCCCGACCACGACCGGCGCCTTTCAGACGACCTTCGGCGGCGGCGTGCGATGCCTTCGTGACGAAGCTGAACCCGACGGGCACCGCCCTGGTCTACTCCACCTACCTCGGCGGCACGGGCGATGACTTGGGCCACGGCATCGCCGTGGACACCGCCGGCAACGCCTACGTGACGGGCGTACACTGCTTCCACCGACTTCCCGACCACGGCCGGCGCCTTTCAGACGACCTACGGCGGCGGCGACTGCGACGCCTTCGTGACGAAGCTGAACCCGACGGGCACCGCCCTGGTCTACTCCACCTACCTCGGCGGCACGGGCGATGACGTTGGCTACGGCATCGCCGTGGACACCGCCGGCAACGCCTACGTGACGGGCAACACTGGTTCCACCGACTTCCCGACCACGGCCGGCGCCTTTCAGACGACCTACGGCGGCGGCGAGTTCGATGCCTTCGTGACGAAGCTGAACCCGACGGGCACCGCCCTGGTCTACTCCACCTACCTCGGCGGCACGGGCGATGACTATGGCTACGGCATCGCCGTGGACACCGCCGGCAACGCCTACGTGACGGGCGTCACCGACTCCACCGACTTCCCGACCACGGCCGGCGCCTTTCAGACGACCTACGGCGGCGGCGACTAGATGCCTTCGTGGCGAAGTTCGCTTTCGAGGTCCAGACGACCACCGCCTTGACAACCTCCGCCAGCCCCTCGACCTACGGCCAATCGGTGACATTCACGGCCACCATCAGCGACACCGCCGGTGGCGTGCCGACAGGCAGCGTCGAGTTCTATGACGGGACAACCGACCTCGGGCCAGGATCGATCCTCAGCGGCAGTGGCAACAGCGCAACCTCGACATTTACCACCTCGACGCTAGCGGCAGGCGTCCATTCATCGATCAGTGCCGTCTACACTCCGACTGGGAGTTTTGTGGGCAGCTCTGGCAGTCTGAGTCAAACGGTCAACCCGGCACCGTTGACCGTGACCGCAGCGAACGAGTCGATGACGTACGGCGGCACCGTGCCGGCACTGACCTACACCTACACCGGTCTGGTCAACGGCGACACCAGCGCCACGTTCAGCGGCGGCCTGGCGACCACCGCCACGTCGTCGAGCAGCGTCGGCAGCTACCCGATCACCCAGGGGACTCTGGCTGCGACCGGCAACTACACGATCGGGACATTTATCCCAGGCACACTGACCGTCACCATGGCGACGAACGGGTTGATCATCGTCCTCGACCCGTTGGCGAGCGGTGCACTCAGCCTCGCGGGTAACGCGAGCATCAATGTTTCCGGTGTTGTCTATGTCGATTCCAGCTCGTCTTCCGCTCTGTCGGCCGCTGGCAACGCCCAGGTCAAGGCGTCCGCGATCGACGTGCATGGCGGCGTCCAGAAGAGCGGCAACGCGAGCCTCAGCCCTACCCCGATCACGGGGCGCCGATACCTCGCCGACCCACTGTCGGGGCTGGCGCTGCCGAGCACGTCAGGACTGAAGAATTACGGCAGCGAAAGCCTGAGCGGGAATTCTTCCGCGACGATCAAGCCCGGCATCTACAGACAGATCAGCGTCTCGGGCAACGCCAAGCTCACGCTGAGCAGCGGCATCTACATCATCGAGGGGGGTGGCTTCTCCGTGTCCGGAAACGCCAGCGTCAGCGGGTCCGGGGTGATGATCGTCAATGCCGGCAGCAATTATCCCGAGGACAGGTGGCACATACGGCAGCATCACGCTGGGCGGCAACGGCACATGCAACCTGAGCCCAGCTGACGAGCGGGATCTATGCGGGGATCGTGTTCTTCCAGCCGCGCGACAATACCAAGGCCATTTCGGTCACCGGCAACGCCTCGGGAATCACCGGCACGATCTACGCACCGGCGGCACAGCTCGCCGAGAGCGGTAACGCCAGCTCGACGCGGCCCTTGTCGTCGATACGCTCACGATCAGCGGCAACGGCATCGCCGACGGCGCGGCCACGCTGACCAGCACAATCGTCGCCGGCCAGACGGCGGAGGCGACATCTCTGGCGCTGTTTCGGGCTCGAACAACCTGATCGGCACAGCGGCTCGGGAGCGCTAATCGACGGGGTCGGCGGCAACATCGTCGGCGTGGCCAACACGAACGAGAGCGTGGCGGCGTTCGACCAGACCACGCCGAACACGAGCGGCAGCACGATCCCGATCAAGATCAAGGTGACCGATGCTCTGGGCAACAACGTCGGCTCGTCGAGCCTGCCGGTGGTGTCAGTGTCGGTGGTCGGGCCGGACGGGAATCCGGTGCCGCAGACACGCCGGGGAACTCGCAGCCGGGCAACCTGTTCACGTTCGAGCCGACCACGGGGACCTACCAGTTCAACCTGAAGACGAAGGGGTACAAGCTGGGCTCCTGAACCTTCTTGTTCACGGTCGGTGACGACCCGACGCTCCACAGCGTCGGCATCGTGATCGGCTGAGGTCGCCTCCGCGGGGTGGCCTGGACAACGTGTTGTCCCGGTCCCCCGGCTGGCTCGGACAGTCTCTTTTCCCGGGCGGCGAAGCCGCAAGAGGTCTGGGGCTTGTGCTCAGGCCAACGCCTCTTGTCGCTTCACGACCTGGAGAGCTTTCTCTGATCGGGGGGTGCGTCTATTGAGGCAGAGGACGCAGTCGGGTGGCGCGGGCCCAAACATCCCGATGGGAGAGCCCGGACCGGGCTCGTTCAGCTTCCAGACCAGATCGGCGAACGAGGTCCCTTTCCCGCGGGCCTTTCTTGACCTGCTCTTCCCAGCGTTGCGCCGGCCTCTTTCAACCGGCATGCCCGAACGCCTGGAAGAACCAGTCCAAGAAGACTTGGGCCTCCCCCTTCTCATCCCCCTTGATGTTCGCCCCAACCCACGAGACAAACCCCGCCAGCAGCTTCGCTTGCTCGGTTTCCATCGCTGGTTATCTCCCTCGCCTCAACAGCCGACCTCGGCGATTATAACGACGCGATTCAAGCTATCCACGCGGATGCACGACG
>CAVSDU010000019.1:0-156059 GCA_963726875.1 uncultured Actinomycetota bacterium
TATGTTCTATGTGTACACGCCTCAACTTAGACTACGTATTGCTCAACCACGGCGGATACCTCGATGTGCGCCCGGAAGCCGAGAAGCGACCGACCGGCTCTCGGCGGACTTGGAACGCTCCATCTGGACGCAGTGCGACAGTTACTTCCGCTCGCCCAGCGGCCGTGTCGTGACCCAGTGGCCGTACACCGAATTGGAGTACGCACGTCGAACCTGGCGCGTCCGGCCCAGCGAGTGGGTGCACGGCAGGGCTGTGTCACCACAAACCGCCGCAATCACCGTGCCGAACCCGACCTAAATTATCAACTGATTGATTATTTGCCGAAATCGCTCCGCCTGGACGCTCGGCGTGCATACGATCAACCGATTGATTATATAGCTCGGTCTGGAAGGTTCACAAATGTCGTACGTGCTCGCGGTCCCGGAGTTGTTGTCGTCGGTGGCGACGGAGTTGGCGGGAATCGGCTCGACGCTGACCGCCGCGAATGCCGCGGCGGCGCTGCCGACCACGACGATTCTGGCCGCGGCGCAAGACGAGGTGTCATCGGCCATAGCCTCGGTGTTCGCCGGTCACGCCCACGAGTACCAGGCGCTCAACACTGAGGCCGAGGCCTTTCACCAGCAGTTCGTGCGGCTGCTGACGTCCGGTGCGGGCGCGTATGCCGCGGCTGAGATGGCTAACGTCAGCCCGCTCGAACAGGCACTGGACCTGATCAATGCACCCACCCGGACGCTCATGGGCCGTCCGTTGATCGGAAACGGCGCGGACGGGCTGGCCGGCACCGGTCAGGACGGCGGAGCCGGTGGCTTGCTGTACGGCAATGGCGGCAGAGGTGGATCGGGCGCGGCCGGGCAGGCCGGCGGCCACGGCGGCAGCGCGGGGCTGATCGGTAACGGTGGTGCCGGTGGCCAGGGCGGCGCCGCCATCGATGCCGCCAAGCCGGCGCCGGCGGGCGGCCGCGGGCGGCAGCGCGGGGCTGATCGGTAACGGTGGTGCCGGCGGAATGGGCGGGGCCGGCGCGATCGGCGGTGCCGGCGGTGCCGGGGGAGACGCGGGACTGGTGGGCGACGGGCGGCAACGGCGGCACCGGCGGGTCCGGTCAGACACCGGGTGCGGGTGGGGCCGGTGGCTCCGGCGGGAAACTGGCCGGCAACCACGGCGCGCAGGGCGCGACGGGAACCAAGGTCAGCGGCCCGAGTGACACCGGCAATCCCACCGTTCCCGGTAACCCGACGGGATCCGGGCAACCCGACGGATCCGGGCAATCCGACCGACCTGGGTAACCCGTCTGGTCAGAACGCCGTTGACGCGGCCCGTGACGGCAAAATCAGTTCCTCCAACGGCGGGACCATCACCGACAGCAACCTCAAGGAGATCTCCGGCGTCGACGCCGGCATCAATAATCCGAATGTCTACTGGGTGCACAACGATTCCGGAGACACCGCGCCGGATCTTCGCAGTCGATGCCAAGACCGGTCAGATGCTTGGCCACGTACAAGCTCAGTGGCGCGACCGCCAGCGACTCGGAGGACATCGAGGTGGCCAAGGGCCCGGACGGCAAGTCCTACATCTACGTCGGCGACATCGGTGAAACGGCTTGTCGCGCAGCAACATCACGGTCTACCGGGTGCCGAGCCGATCGTCACCGGCACTGCGAGCAATCCCACGAACGGCTCGTTGTCCGGAGTCGAACAGCTTCGGCTGCAGTATCCGGGCGGCGAGAAGATGAATTCCGAGGCGCTGGCGGTTGACCCGAACACGCACAACCTCATGGTCGTCGAGAAGACGAGCGGCAATGTCTCCCGAGTGTTCTCCACCCGGACAGTGGATGGACCAGCGCCGGTAGCAGCAGCAGCACCCCCACGCAGTGGAATCAGGTTGCGACCCTTGATATGTCACACTCCGGGTCCCAACTCGTCACCAGCGCCGACTTCTCGCCGGACGGCTCGCAACTGGCGGTGCGCACCTATCGCGATGTCCTGCTGTGGGACCGCGCGCCGGGTAGCAGCGCCTGGGCGCCGTTCAGTCAGCAGCCGGTCGACGGGCCGGTGGTGAGCGAAACCCAGGGTGAAGCGGATCGCTTTCCATCCCGACGGTCAGGGCTACGTCACGGTCGAGTGAGGGAGTCAGCCATGCACGAGTACACCATTCGCTGATGCTGGTGTAAGCAAGCGTGATGAACGCTGCGCTGCTCGACCAGGACGAGGACAACGGTCAATTCGCGGCTCGCCGTCGGCGGGGTGTTGTGGGCGATCGTGCAGGCATCGGGCGCGGCCGGCACAAAGGCCGGCCAATCTTCTGCGCCTCAGGCTTTCCCGCTTTGATCGCGGCGACGACACCGCCGTCCACCAGCAGGTCGGTGCCGGTGATGAACGTTGCGTCGGGACCAGCAGGAAAGCGGTCGCGGCGGCGATGTCGTCGGGGTGTGCCGATGCGGCCGGTGCCGGACATGGCGATCATGGCCCGCATACCGTCGCCGACCGGTGAGGCGAGTTCCTGCCGTCCCATCGGTGTGGAGATGATGCCTGGACTGATCGAGTTGACGCGGGCGCCACGGCGCCCCCACTGTGCGCTCGCGGCGCGAACACGAAGGTGATTGGCTTGCTTAGCGATTGGATAAGCGAAGTTCGGCTCGCTGATTTTGCTGATGAAGTCCAGCGTGAGCAGTTCCTCGGGTGGATTGTGCGCCAACGCCCTTGCCTGTTCGGCGGACAGCGGCGGGAACAGGTGGCCCGCCATGCTGGCGATGACAACGACCCGCGCCGCCCGGGGCGATGACGTCGCCGAACTCGTGCAATACCAGTGCCACGCCGAGCAGATCGACGGCCAGGATCGCTTCGGCGGAGGCTTGCGCCGGGGAGAGTCCGGCGGCGTGTGGCCAACTGGGTGACGTTGCCCAGCGGCCGGCGAATTCGGCAAGCGCATGGACCGAATCTGCCGAGCAGACATCGACCGTCTGACTCTCGATGTCGTAGCCGTCCGCGGACAGTGCTTCGGCTACCGACGTCAGCACTGTTCATTGTTGTCGGCCAGCAGCACCGTCTTCGAAGAACCCAGACCGCCGGGCAATCGCCTGGCCGATGCCGCCAACGCCGATCACGGTCAGCACTTCCCGATACACAGTCAAAGCATCTCCTTTGCCCAGGCGATATGTCCTTCGAAGCCAAGAGAATTCGCCAACTCACGGTAGCGGTCGCGGTAGTCGCGATACCCCGCGTCGTCACCAGTCGCCCGCGCCAGTAGCGCCCGCATCCGTAGCAGCCAGATGTCGTGCAGGACGAATCCGGGCTCGGTCGGTACCGTCGCCAGGCGGTCAATGGCTGTCCGTGCTTCATGTATGTCGCTAGGGGTCCCTCTGTCCAGCAGAGCTTCCACCAGAGCCGAGACAGCCGCGGCGCGCATGATCGTCTCGCCGGAGACGTAGTCCATCTCTACGGCTGTGCGAGCAAGTTTGACGGCGTTGTCGAGATCGCCGACGTGAAGCTTCTCGTTAGCGAGATGGGTGTCGATGAATCCGATCATCGCCATCGTGAAGCGCTCCTGCACGGCGGCTTCACGGGCCGCCACAAGCAACCTGATGCCCTCGTCGCGTTCTGGACCGTTATGCATAAGCAGCGTCAGGCCTCGCGCGTATTGAGCACAACTGAGCGTGAAATCGTCGCCGGATCGCTCCGCGATCTCCAGCACGGCAGCTGTCTCGTGAAGGGCTGCTGTATCCGGCAGCCAGGTTCCGTTGAGCGCGAGTGAGTACTTGAAGACCAGCAGTACTGCACGCAATGTGACGTCGAACGCCCGGACCATCGTCGCGGACTGCTCGACATCGGCCCGCCATTCAGGGTCGCCGAGGCAACATCGCGCGCAACCTCGCAACATAATCGCGCCGGTCAGCGGGGAGCCGAGTATCAGGTTGCCCATGGTGGGGTCACCGTCTGCCAAGTCGATCACCCGTTGCGACAGATCGCAGGGACTCTGCCGCACCGTCACATTGAAGTTTGGCGGTATATGCGGCGTAGAGAGTCCAACGGTCAATTGCTGGATCTCCGATTGACTCGAGGAGGTCGACGAGTTGGGAAGCCAAGCTGCGAGGCTTGACGGAATCGGGCGTGAACGATCAGCGCCGGCACCCACCCAGCCATCCCCATCGCCAGCGACACCTTGTCGCCGGCGGCGCTCGCGAGCTCGCGCAGTTCGTCGAAACCGGTGTCGGCCATGCTGCCGCCGGCCAGCCAGGCGCTGGCGCACAGCAGCGTCCGCGGCGCGATCCGCATCGCGGCGCGGCTGGGTCGGTGTCGGGCAATCGGTCGGCGACGTCGCGCGCGTGCTGCCAGCTGGCTCGTGCCGCGGCGAGGTCGCGGTGAGTCAGCCACCCGCCCGCGCGCATATACCAGGTGAACGCCGCGTGCAGGTCTCCCGCGGCTTTCAGGTGTTCGGCGACCAGAGCGGCGTTTTCGTCTACCGATCGGGCTCGCGGTGTTCGATCGCGGCGGCCAGAATTGCGGTGCAGCTCGGCGCGGTCGGCCTTGAGCTGCGATTCGTAGGCGACTGCGCGAATTAATGGATGCCGGAATGCATATTCGACGTGCGGGGTGAACGCGACCTGATCGATCAGCTCACCCTTGATCAGCTCGTCGAGCGACCGGGTCGGTTCCCAGGGCGGCCACCAACTCGGGGGTGAAACGGGACCCGATGACGGCCGCGGCGCTGAGCGTGCGTTTGGCCGCGACGCCGAGGCGGTCGACGCGCGCGGCGATGGCGGCGTGCAGGGTGGCGGGCACACTGACGTCCGCGACCGCCCCGTCGAGCAGGTAGGAGCCCTGGGCGCCGCGGATCGCCCGCGTTCGGACAGGTCGCGCACTATCTCCTCGGCGAAAAACGGGTTGCCACACGGCGCGTTCGGCGATGACTTCAGTCAGCCCGTGCACCGAGGAGTCCGTACCCAGCAGTTCACCGATCAGCTCTGTCGGTCTGCGCGGTGTTGAGCGGCCGCAACGCGATGGTCTGCGCGCCGGGGATTCTCGCCAGCGCGCCGCGGTATCGGGGCGATAGGTGATCAGCACCATCGAGCGGCGTCTGCGGAATCACGGCGAGGAAGTCGGCCAGCATCGACTCGCTGACCTCGTCGATCCAGTGGGCGTCTTCGATCACATACAGCGCCGGCTCGCTGCGCGCCAATGATGCGGCATTGACCAGCGCGGTCAAGCGCCGCCGACGGGCATCGGCCTCAATGTTGGGCACCTCTGTCTGGGTCGGCAATGCCGAGCAGGTCGTCCAGCAGCACAAGATCTTCGGGGTCAGCGCCCTCGAATGCGGGCGCGAACCTGCGCCCGGGCGGCATCGTCGTCGAGGTCGTCGACACCCAGGCCGGCGCGCAACAGGCCGCTGACGGCGTGGAACGGGATATCGCTGGTGTGGGATTCGCAGTAGGTGGTGAACACCGGGACGCCGCGGTGAGCTGCCAGTGCCGCCGATTCGCGCACGATGCGGCTCTTGCCGATGCCCGGCGGTCCAAGGACACCGATGACGCACCCGGCCCCGCTGATCGCTTCGTCGAGGAGGCCGGTGAGGGTGCTCAGTTCCCAGGTGCGCCCGACCAGCTGCGGATCGCTGCGGCGGCGATGATCGCTGGTCGGCGCGATGAGGCGGCGTGCCGGCACCGGGTTGGTTGCGCCCTTGATGGAAACCATTTCCGGCTCAGCCAGCACCGCGGTATCCTGGACCAGTCGCGCGGTCGATTCGCTGAGCATCACCCCGCCCGGCGGCGCTACCGATTCCATCCGCTGGGCCATCCCGACCTGCTCACCGATGGCGGTGTAACCCAAAGCGCCAGAGCCGATTTCGCCGGCAATGACCTGACCCGAATTCAGGCCCACCCGCAGCTGCAGCTCCATCCCGTCGCGCCGCGCGACCTCAGCGGCCAGGCGCTGCGCCTCGTCCTGGATCCCAAGCGCCGCCAGGCACGCACGAAAAGCGTGATCCTCCAACGCAACCGGAGCGCCGAACACCGCCATGATGCCGTCACCGGTGAACTTGTCCACGGTGCCGCCGAACCGCAGCACCACTGCCGCGGCAGCCGTCACCAGCGAGGTCATGATCTCGCGCAACCGCTCCGAACCCACCGCGGCAGCGATGTCCATCGAATGCACCACATCGGCGAACAGCACCGTCACCTGCTTGTACTCCGCCGCCGGGGCCGAAGACCTGTCGGCGACCCGCACTCGTCACAGAACTTCGCGGCGGGCCGCAGCTCGGTACCGCACGCCACGCAGGCGTTTGCCGCGTTCGTCATGCCTGCACCACCGATCAGGGTTGCCACGTCAATCGAAGAATAAGGGTTTACCAGCCGGAAACGCCGCTTTGACGTCTGCTTGAGTCACCGGAGGGTCCCGATGGGGTTCTGCGACCTCACAGCAACAGCTTGGGCGGCGTGCGGAGGCGCCATATCAACATCCACTACAGACGGGCACTCGGTCGATGCCCCGGCGTACCCGAACTTCTAGTGATTCTGCTGAACGGTGAGCACTATGGAACTCATGACGACAGTCGACGCGCAGCCGTGGAATATCAACATCCACTACAACGCACTGGTCGATGCCAAGGTCCCTCCCGGCGCCCGAGAGGTTCTCGACGTGGGGTGCGGTGACGGCTTTCTGGCCGCCCGGTTGGCCGAGCGGATACCCCGGGTCGTCGCGCTGGACATCGACGAGCCCGTATTGGAGCGCGACCGCCCGGTTCCCGGAGGCACCAGTCCAATGGACCCACGGCGACGTCATGACGGCCGAGTGCGCCCGACTTCGACGCCGTGGTGTCCAACGCTGCACTGCATCACGTCGACGACACCCGGGCGGCGTTGGACGGCTTGCGCGCCTGGTGCGGCCCGGCGGGACGCTGGCTGTGGTGACCTTTGTCAAACCTTCGCTGCGGGAAGGCTTCTGGCACCTGACTTCGTGGATCGCGTGCGGCGTTGTCAATCAGGTTCGCGGTAAATGGGAACACACCGCTCCCATCAAGTGGCCACCGCCGGACAACTTCTCCCAGCTGCGCGCACACGTCCGTGCGGTGCTTCCCGAAGCACGCATCCGACGACTGGTCTACGGTCGGGTGCTGATCAGTTGGCGCGCGCCTTAATCGGAACCCATTGCCGCGGCGCTGGCCGCGCTGATGAGTTCGACCGCCTGATTGCGGGTGAGCGAGCCCAGCATCTGCATAGCGCCGCGCAGTTCTTCGCCCACGATCCAGGTCGGGCCGCTGGTCAGGTTCTCGAACGCCTCCGCGATGACGTCGTCGACGGCGACCGCACCGGGCGGCACCTCATCGAGCGAAGCGATCTGGCCGCGGCTGTACTCGAGCTCGCGCAACGCGGGGGTGTTTGTCTTGCCGAGAATCAGACCGAGGACGTCGACGCCTTTGCCGTGCAGCTCGGCCCACAACGCCTCGGCGAAGACCATGTCAAAAGCCTTGGAAGCCGCGTACGCCGCCATGTTGGGTCCGCCGGCGAACCCGGCTCCGGACCCGAAAATCACGATGCCACCGCGCCCACGCTCGACCATCCGTGGCGCGAAGTGGTGACACAGCTGCATCGGCACCATGCAGTTGCGTTGCACCATCACCTCCGCGGCCTGCACCGGACTGGACAGGAAGGGTGTGAAATTCGGGTCGGCCCCGGCGCAGTAGACAAGGAACCCGATCTCCAGGTCGGCGGTGGCCTCGGCGATGACGGCCGCCGCCCCTGGTTGCGCGAGATCGACTGCGAGGGTCCGGGTTTGCGCGGAGGTCGTCGAATTGATCTGTGCGGCAACGTCATCCAGCACCGCTTGCCGACGGGCCAGCAGCACGACATTGACGCCCCGCTCGGCGAGGCCCGTGGCGAACGCGGCACCCACACCGTCGGAGGCGCCCGCCACCAGCGCCCATGGTCCGTACTTCGATGCGAATGTCACCTGCGGCCCCTAGCCGACCGTACTCACGCGCACTGCGGTGAACCGCCGCCGGGCGATACGCCATCCTTCGGACGTCCGCACGATCTCGTCGTCGTAGAAACCGATCCCATTGACACCGCCGCCGCTTTGGTTGTCGCCGGCCATGATCAGCGCGTCGACGTAGGTGCGGGCCACTGCTTTGTCGCCTTCAACGGTAATGGCCTGATTGCTCAACCGGTGCAGCGTGTGCCCCGCCATCGCATGCACCTTCGCCATGAAGTCGGTGACTTCGTCAACACCGCTCCATGAGCCGATCTCGCCGTAGTCCAGTTGGCAGTCATCGGTGAAGACGGTGCGGAACAATGGCCAGTCGCGCCGGTCGATCCCGGTGGCATACCGCACCAACAGCTCGGAAATGTCCTGGCGATCTTCACGTTCCGTCATCGAAGCGGCACTCGCCTCCAACGGCTAGTCCGCTGAATTGAGTGCGCCGATGGCGGCTTGCAGCTTGGCCGCAGCCTCGTCGGCGACCTCGTGCAGGCCCGGTTGGTCCACGACGCGGACCATCAATTGCGGATCCATCGCCTCGACGATGACACCGCCGTCATCGGCCGCGCGGAGCACCACATTGCACGGCAGCAACTGACCGATCTGACGATCCACGTCCAGTGCGCGGTGCGCAAGGTGCGGATTGCAGGCGCCGAGGATCAGGTAGTCCTCCATGTCTTTGCCCAGCTTCTGCTTGAGCGTCGCTTTGACATCGATTCTGGTCAGTACCCCGAAACCCTGTTCGGCCAGAGCCTTCGTGGTCTGTTCGACGGCATCGCTGAACGAGGTGTGCAGAGTGGCGGTCAAACCGGCTGTTCCTAATGTCATGACAAATCCTTTTCTTTCGGTCAGGCTAGTGTGAGGAAGAGCTTTTCCAACTCGGCTTCGCTCAATGGTGGCGCGTCCCCGTTCTGGGTGCCGTTGATGCAGTCACGCAGCCCGCAGGCGACGATCTTGAACCCGGCCCGGTCGAGGGCCTTCGATACCGCTGCCAGCTGGGTCACGACGTCTTTGCAATTGCGGCCCTGCTCGATCATCGCGATCACACCGCCGAGCTGCCCCTGCGCGCGCCGCAACCGATTGAGCACTGCGCCCATAGTTTCTTCGTCAGAGTTCATCGGATGCCTTCCTGTGACGTGCGTGCGTACCCCTCCACTATGCCATACCCCTACCGGTATTGGTATACACTGTGGTCATGGATCAACAACACCGTCACCACGACGTTCTCAGCGACCTCAACCCGCAACATCGTGCGCTGCGTCAGATGATCCCCGGCGTGTACGCCGGATTCGGCGAGATGAGCAAAGCGGCCATGGCATCCGGCGCCCTCGACGCGAAGTACAAAGAGTTGATAGCGATGGCGATCGGGGTGGTGCACGGATGCGACGGCTGTATCGCCTCCCACGCTAAAGCGGCGGTCCGCGCCGGAGCCTCCAAGGAGGAGGCCGCCGAGGCGGTCGGTGTCAGCATCATGATGCACGGTGGACCGGCCACCATCTACGGCGCCCGCGCCTACGAAGCGTTCTGCGAATTCGCCGACGCCCGCTCCGAAACATTAATCTCGAATCATGGAACTGCGGCAGCTGCGCTACTTCGTCGCGGTTGCCGAGGAACTGCACTTCGGGCGTGCGGCACAGCGCCTGCATATTTCCGGGCCGGCTCTGTCGCAACAGATCATTGCGCTGGAACGAGATCTGGGCGCCGACCTTTTCATCCGCGATCGTCGCATGGTCCGGTTGAGCGAAACCGGTCGCGCACTGTTGCCGGATGCACGCCGCATCCTGGCCCTCTCCGACGACGTGAAAAGCAGGATGAGGCAGGTGGCCGGGGCTTCCGCGCCGGTGCGTCTCGGCTATGTGAGCTGGCTGCCCGACGATATGGCCGCCCTGCCCGCCGAATTGGCATTGCGTATCGATGAGTGGGTGCTGCCCTCACACGTGCAGGCCGAACGGGTGGCCGAAGGCACCCTCGACGTCGCGCTGACCTGGGTCACCGCGCAGCAGGCCACCGAGCGCGGACTGACGACGCATCTGCTGCGCGCTGAGCCGCTAGGTGCGATGCTGCGGGGCATCGCCTCGACCGAACCCGTTGCAGCGGAACAACTTCAGGTACTGGTCGATGCCGATGAGTCGGCTTGGCGCTCGTGGAATCGATTCGCGCAGGAATTCGCCGCGGACACCGGAGCCCGCGTGGTCGACATCGATGACGGCGGCATCACCGGGGATGCGTTCTACGTCCACGTCCGCCGCCTCGGCGCCGCCGTGCTCGCCTCGCGCACCCAAGCGCCACACCGCGGTGCCGCCGCCCAGCCTGGGACAACGACCCGTGGCCAATCCTGTTCCGTTGTGGACGTGGTCGCTCGTGCACCGTGTCGACGAGGAACGCGCCAGCGTGCACCGCCTCGTACGCGCACTGCTGGGCGTCGCCGACAGCCGCGATTGGCGCACGCCCCCCACGGGCGGTGGTGGACCCCGTCAGACGATCCGCATCGAAGCGCTCTGGCCGCGGCGGCTGAACTGCGGTAGGAAGTTCGGCCGAATACAGGTAGGCAAATAGTTCTGGACACCGCGCCGTAGTCGCGCTTGAGTCGAGGGATCGACGAGAGAAAGACGAAACCTGATGGCGCCGAACTACATTGTGGACGACCTCGCCGGCTTTGTCGTCCGCTCGCAACACACGGATCTGGCCGACCCAGCCCGGACAATGCTCAAGCGCAACGTGCTGGACAGCATCGCCTGCGCGGTCGGAGCCCTGGACGGCGAACTCATTCCCGCCATCCGCGCCCAGACCGAAGAGTTCAGCGGACGCCACACCGCGACCCTCGTCGGCGGTGGCACGGCCTCGGTGGATCAGGCGGCCTTCTTCAACGCTGTGCTGGTCCGCTACCCGGATCTGCTCGACACCTACCTGACCGTCGGCGGCCTGTGCCATCCCGCCGACAACTTCGGCGCCATCCTCGCCGTCGCTGAGCATCTCGACGCCTCCGGTGCGGATTTCCTGCTCGCCCTTGCGGTTGCCTACGAGGTCCAATGCCGGTTCAGTGCAGAAGTGCCCGTCATGGCGCGGGGCCTCAATCACGCGCTGCAGTTGGCGATGTCAGTTGCGGCAGGCTCGGCCAAGCTCATAGGCCTGGACGCCGGCCAAACCGCCGACGCCATCGCGGCTTCCGCCGCCGACAACGTCTCGCTCGCGGCTGTGCACGCCGAACCCGTCTCCAATTGGAAGGGAATCTCGCCGGCCATCACCGGAATGCGCGCGGTCTATGCCACGATGCTGGCCGGCCGTGGAGTGACCGGACCCCGGACACTGTTCGAGGGCCCGCACGGACTTGTGCAGCTCTTCGGTCAGCCCATCGATTTCCATTCCGGCGAACCAGGACTCACCGCCGTCGAACAGACGTACCTCAAGCAGTACTGCGCACTGATCCACGGCCAGGTGATCATCGACGCCGTGTTGGCGCTGCGCGGTGCCAACGGACTACGCGGCCCGGATGTCGCATCGGTGACCCTGGAGGTTTTTCAGGGGGCGTTCGACTTCGCCGGGGGCGGCGCGTACGGCAACAAGGACTGCCCGACGACTAAAGAGGAAGCCGATTACAACCTCAAGTACCTGACCGCGGTAGCTCTGCTCGACGGTGGTGTGGGCCCCGAACAGCTGGAGAACGAACGGGTTCGGCGCCCCGACGTCCAGGAACTACTGACCCGGGTGGTCGTTGAACCGGCCGCAGACCTCACCGCCGCCTACCCCGGTCGCACGGCGGCCCGGGTGCATGTCGTGACGCGCGACGGGCGGAGATTCAGCCAGGAGCAATCCGACTACGAGGGTTCCCCTACCCGCCCTTTGTCCTGGGGCCGTGTGGTGGACAAGTTTCACTGGCTGGCCGAACCGTTCTGCGGCGCCGGCTTGCGCGACGAGATCATCGACGCGGTCGAACGGCTCGATGAGATTCGCACCGGCGATCTCACCGCACTGCTGGGCGCGGTTAGCCCGAAGGCCACCCGGCCACGCAGTGCCCGCCGGTTCTGAACGGCCGACACACGCGCGTCACCTTGCGCGGTTTGCTGCTCGCGTTGAATGATCGGCGTCAAACTCGCCGAAGGAGCGCACGTGGGCAAAAGCAAGGATCGCGGCGTCAACCGCTGGGAGTTGGTCACCTGCGCGGTCGCGGGCCACGCCACCTACGCTCCGGAAGACGAGCAGCTGGCCGAGCGCCTGTCCGCCAAGACCGAGCTCGGCGAGGTATGGCGCTGTCTGCGCTGCGGTGACTTCGCGCTCGGTGAACCGCATGGACGGGGGCATCCCGAAGATGCACCGATGATCATGCGGGGCAAGGCGTTACGACAGGCCATCATCATCCGTGCGCTGGCCGTCGAGCGGCTGGGACGGGCAGTGGTGCTGGGGCTGGCCGCGTGGGCGGTGTGGACGTTCCGCGGGTCCCGCGGGGCTATCCAGGCCACCCTCGACCGCGACCTGCCGATCTTCCGCGCCGCCGGATTCAAAGTCGATCAGATGTCGGCAATTCACGAGTTGGAGAAGGCGCTGGCCGCCAAACCGTCCACGCTGACATTGATCACCTGCCTGCTCGCCGCCTACGCCATACTGCAGGTCGTCGAAGGCGTCGGCCTGTGGTTGATGAAACGCTGGGGCGAGTATTTCGCGGTGGTGGCGACCTCGGTCTTCCTGCCGTTGGAAATTCACGATCTGCTCAAGGGCATCACGACGACCCGGGTGGTCACCTTGACCATCAACATCGCCGCAGTGCTGTACCTGCTCATCTCCAAACGGCTGTTCGGGCTGCGGGGCGGCCGTCACGCCTACGAAGAAGAACGGCAAGGCGAACAACTTCTCGACCTGGAACGCGCGGCCATGACGGCCGCCTGAGTGGGCATGACGCCTGATTTCCTCTGCGGCAGTGTGGTGTTCGTCGACTGGGCGGCTTCCTTCACCGGTTCCGCATGGGCTCCGCTGGGGCAGGTGTGACCGGAATACGCGCTACAGCTGATCGGCACCCATTCGGCCATGGTGCTGCTTCGCGAAGCGTTCTGGGGTGGGCGGCGTTTCGATGATCTGGCGCGTCGCGCCGGGGTGACCGAACAGATCGCGGCCAAGCGGTTGCGGCAGCTGGTCGACGCGGGGTTGCTGGAAAAGCAGCCTTACCAGGAACCCGGCCAGCGCACGCGGTACGAGTACGTGCTCACCGATCGAGGGCGGGACCTGTTTCCGGTGCTCATCAGCTTGATCGAATTCGGCAGGCTGCTGCAGGCAGAGTCCGGAACGGAATTGGTTCACGAGGGCTGCGGCGAACCCGTGGTGCCGCAGGTTCGGTGTAAAGCGGGACACGACGTCTCGTTCTCCGATGTGATCATGCGAATTGCGAAGCGCTGACGCGAATACTGTGACATGGACGATGTCCAGCGCGCCTATGTGCCGGATCCCACAGTCACACTCGGCCTGCTTTGCACGGAGTTCACCGTGTCGCGGTGCACGCTTAAAGGGAATCGGCTGGAATATCACCAAGCGATTCACCAAAGTCGCACCGATGAAGGACCGACACCGTGACAGCACTGCAGAACTCGATCAACCAGAGCCCCAGTGGCTCTGCCATCGCCGCGCCCATGAAGGCGCGCGCCTGCCGCGCGCTGCACGCCATGCGGCGGGGACGGCCACCACAGCCGGTCACCGGTCCAAGCCTCATGCGGCGCGGCGCCGAGCGCTGCTGACAGCGATCGGCGTCCTCAGCCCACCTGACCCTGTCTTGCGACGTGCCCGGGACGCCCGTAGATTCGCGGCGTTTCCGCATGTCTTCACGTCATGCCACACGCCGCTGTTGTTTTTGGAGCGGTCATAGAAGGTCGACGCGCATCGCGGGTTACGGCACTGCTTGATCCGCCGCCAGGTGTCGCCCTGCTGGCTGCGCAGGATTTCCGTCCAGAGTGCGGAAGCAAACCAACGCCAGCCGCTGCCAACGGGTTCCATGCGCACCTCGCCGCGGTCCGACACGGCGAAGCTCGCCGAAACCGACCCGATGTCCGAGGGTGCCGATCCACCGGTCACCAAGTTCGCGATCGTGTCGCGCAAATCCCGAAGCTTCGCCACGTCCGTGTCGCTCAGTTCGGGCGGTGTCAGGTCGATGCCGCGCTCGGCCAACCAGGTTCGCGCCGCACGAGTGGCCCACTCGCGGGCCCGCGTCGGCTCGGCGAGCAGGTCCGGTCCGTGGTCGCCGATGCCCACGGTATTGAGTAAGTCCTGCACCAGGGCGAGGCCGCCCGGCGCCGGCGCAAGCCGGTAGCGCTGTGACGCAGGCCACGGAATCGACATAACCAAAGTATAGTTGTGTATGTCGTTCCCCTTCAACTTACATTTCAGGAGCCGATCATGGTCAGCATTCAAGGGTCGACGGTAGTGGTCACCGGTGGGCAGCGTGGCCTGGGCAAGGCCATCGTGGGCGAGGCGTTGCGACGAGGCGCCGCCAAGGTATACGCGACCGCGCGGTCCCCGCAGCCCAGCGCCGATCAGCGTGTGGTGAGCGTCGCGCTCGATGTCACCGACGCCGATTCCGTTGTGGCACTTGCCGAGAAGGCCGCCGACGCCCAGATCGTCGTCAACAATGCGGGCATCGTCGGCGGCCACAGCCTGCTCGGTAGCGACCTCGAGGAGATTCGGGAAGTCTTCGAAACCAACTACTTCGGTGCCCTTCGTGTCGCCCAAGCCTTTGCGCCGGTCCTGGCCACCAACGGTGGGGGAGCACTGGTGGACATCCACTCGGTGCTGTCCTGGGTGGGTGGTTTCGGTGCCTACGGTGCCTCCAAAGCGGCGCTGTGGTCGGCGACCAACTCGCTGCGCATAGAACTCGAGAAGCAGGGCACCTCGGTCACCGGTGTTCACCTCGGCTACACCGACACCGACATGGTCACCGATGTCGAGGGTCCGAAGAACGACCCGCGTGACGTGGCCCGTGCCATCCTCGACGGCGTCGAACGCGGGGACGCGGAGGTGCTGGCCGATGACGTGACCCGGCATTTCAAGTCCGCGTTGTCCGGCCCCGTCGAGGCGCTGCGCGTCGGATGACGCCGCCGCATGTTTGGATCGTTCTATGGCGGAGTCGAGCCGGGTGGTCAGCGCCACCCGTGAAATCGCGGCCAGTGCGCAGCGGATCTTCGAACTGATCGCAGATCCGTCGTGCCAGCCGAGCTGGGACGGCAACGACAACCTGGCCGCCGCCGACCCCGGGCAGCGCGTCCGTCGAACCGGCGACGTCTTCACGATGACACTGACCCTGGGTACTGTCCGGCATAACCACGTCGTGGAGTTCGTCGAAGGGCGCCGGATCGCTTGGCGCCCTTCGGAACCCGGCAAATCCCCGCCCGGCCATCTGTGGCGTTGGGAGCTCACGCCCGTGTCCGGCACGCGCACCAGCGTCACGCACACCTACGACTGGACGGTGCTGAACGACCCCGATCGCCTGGCTCGCGCGCAAGCCACCACCGCTCAGAGGTTGCGCGCATCGATCGACCGGCTGGCCGCCATTGCCGAGGCGCCCGATGGGAGCTTGGGGTCGTAACGCCTGGCCCGGTACGGTCACGGTATGGCTCTTCCACCAGCAGGAAGTAACAGCGCGGCCATTGTGACCGGGGCGTCGTCGGGTATCGGCGAGGAGATCGCCACAATCCTGGCGAAGCTGGGCTACCAGCTCGTCCTGGTCGCCCGCAGCGCCGATCGGCTGGAGGCGCTGGCCGGCCGGTTGGGGTCGAAGGCGCACGCCCTGCCTGCCGACCTCTCCCAGCGCAGCGACCGCGCGACCCTGCTGGATCGCGTCGGCGACCTCGGCCTGACCCCCGACATCCTGATCAACAACGCCGGCCTGTCAACGCTGGGAGTGGTCGCGAAGTCCGATCCGGAGAAGGAACTGAACCTGGTCGAGGTCGACGTGGCGGCCGTGGTGGATCTGTGCAGCAGGTTCCTGCCTGGCATGGTGGACCGCCGTCGTGGCGCGATCTTGAACGTGGCGTCGGTAGCCGCGTTCGGCCCGTTGCCGGGCCAGGCGGCCTACGGGGCGGCCAAGGCATTCGTGTTGTCCTACACCCACAGCTTGCGGGGCGAGCTGAAGGGAACCGGCGTCTCGGTGACAGCGCTGTGTCCAGGGCCCGTGGACACCGGATTCGGCGAGGCGGCCGGGTTCTCCAAAGAGGAAGCCGACGCCGCGCTGCCGCGCGTCATGTGGATACCTGCCGATCAGGTGGCACAGGCCGGGATCGACGGGCTCAAAGCCGGCAAGGCCGTCGTCGTGCCCGGCTTGGCCAACCGAATCTCCGCGGGACTGTTCCGCGTCGCGCCACCCGAGTGGATGCTGCCGCTGCTGACCCGCAGTCACCCCGCCATGAAGGGTAATTGAGCGTCCGCGGCTAGCCTGCGCAGTCGCCTGCAGCGCCCGCGCGCAGCAGATCGTCGCGGGCCCGGGCGACTCGCGAGCGGATGGTGCCGACGGGGCACCCGCAGACCTCCGCCGCTTCGGCATAGGACAGGCCGAGAACCTGGGTGACGATCAACGCTTCGCGGCGTTTCGGGTCTAATCCGTCCAGCAGAATGCGGATCTCCACCATGTTTTCGATCCGGCTACCACGACGGCTCTGCCCGAGTGCCTGGTCGAGATCGACCACCTGTACTGAGCGCGGCCTGCGCGTCTTGGCGCGGAAGTGATCGACAACGACACGACGGGCGATCGACAACAGCCAGGTCCGGGCGGTCGAACGCCCGGTGAATCCGGGCAGCGAACCGATGGCCCGCAGGAACGTCTCCTGGGTCAGGTCGTCCGCACTGCCCGGATCGGCGAGATACGCCACCATCCGCCAGACGTCGCGCTGGGTGGACCGGATGAATTCAGACAACGCCGCCCGGTCGCCCCGCCCCGCGGACTTGGCGAGATCGGTAATTTGGTCATCGTCACTGCCCGGGTCCACGGGTTTTGAGCCTAGGCCATGCGCACGCGAAGAACGCAGGGAACTCTTGAAGCGGCTGGGACGACTTGTCTAGGGACGGTTTGCGCAGGAGGCGAGGAGCTACACGTGACGGAGCTACACGTGACGGAGCTACACGTGACGATGGCAGCAACTGACGCACACCCAGATGTGCAGCGGGTACAACTCGACATCACCGGGATGTCCTGTGTTGCCTGCGCCCACAAGGTGAAGTCGACCCTCAACAAGCTGCCTGGCGTGCGGGCTTCGGTCAACTTCTCCACCCGGGTAGCGACGCTCGAGCTCAGCGAGGACATCACTGCCGATGACCTGTGTGCGGCGGTGCAGCGCGCCGGCTACCAGGCCGAGCCGCGCAGTGCCGGCAGTGACAGTGCGGGCGACCCCGACGCCGATCATGCCCGGTATCTTCTGATCCGGCTGGCGGTCGCGGCCGTGTTCTTCGTGCCGCTGGCGCATCTCTCGGTGATGTTCGCCGTGGTGCCCAGCTCCCGGTTCACCGGCTGGGGATGGGTGCTCACCGTGCTGGCGCTGCCGGTAGTCGGCTGGGCGGCGTGGCCGTTCCACCGTGTTGCGCTGCGCAATGCGATGCACGGGAGCGCGTCCATGGAGACCCTGATCTCGGTCGGTATCACCGCCGCCACGGTCTGGTCGCTGCACACGGCCTTCGGCACCCATCAATCCGTCGAACGCAGGGGTGTGTGGCAGGCATTGCTGGGCAGTGACGCGATCTACTTCGAGGTCGCCGCAGGAGTCACGGTGTTCGTGCTGGCCGGGCGGTATTTCGAGGCGAGGGCCAAATCGCGGGCCGGCGGCGCGCTGCGGGCTCTGGCGGCCTTGAGCGCCAAGGACGTCGCGGTGCTGCAACCCGACGGGTCGGAACTGGTGATCCCGGCGGACCAGCTCAAAGAGCAGCAGCGCTTCGTGGTGCGTCCGGGGCAGACGATCGCCGCCGATGGCCTGGTTGTCGAGGGCTGCGCAGCGGTCGACGTGAGCGCGATGACCGGCGAAGCCAAGCCAGTGAAAGTCCACCCTGGTGCCCAGCGTGATCGGCGGCACCGTGGTGCTGGACAGCAGACTGATCGTCGAGGCGGCCGCCGTTGGCGCGCGACACCCAGTTCGCCGGGATGGTCCGCCTGGTCGAGGAAGCGCAGGTGCAGAAGGCCGACGCGCAGCGACTGGCCGACCGCATCGCGTCGGTGTTCGTTCCGTGCGTCTTCGCCATTGCAGGCCTGACCGCCGCCGGATGGCTGCTCGCCGGGGACGGTCCCGAGCGGGCGTTCTCGGCCGCGCTCGCGGTTCTCGTCATCGCCTGCCCGTGTGCGCTCGGTCTGGCGACCCCGACCGCCATGCTGGTGGCCTGCGGGCGCGGCGCCCAGCTGGGCATCTTCCTCAAGGGACACCAGTCCCTGGAAGCCACCCGCGCCGTCGACACCGTCGTCTTCGACAAGACCGGCACCCTGACCACTGGCACGTTGGCGGTCAGTGCGGTGACCGCCGCACCGGGCTGGGATGCCGATGAGGTGCTGGAACTGGCTGCGGTGGTGGAAGCGGCCTCCGAGCACGCCGTCGGCCTCACCATCGCCGCAGCCGCGCCACAACGGGATTCCGTCGCCGATTTCCGTGCGGTGCCCGGCCGCGGCGTCAGCGGCACCGCGCGAGGGCGAGCAGTCCGGGTGGGTAAGCCGTCATGGATTGCTGCGTCGGGCGGCTCGACGGTGCTGACCGCGGCGCGTCGGGACGCCGAATCCCGTGGTGAGACAGCGGTATTCGTCGAGGTTGACGGTACGGCCTGCGCGGTCGTCGCGGTAGCCGACGCGGTGAAGGACTCGGCGGTTCCCGCCGTGGCGGCGCTGCACGATCGTGGTCTACGAACCGTGCTGTTGACCGGTGACAACCCGGCGTCGGCGGCGGCGGTGGCTGCCCGCGTCGGTATCGACGAGGTGATCGCCGATGTGTTGCCCGAAGGCAAGGTCGAGGTGATCGAGCAACTGCGTGAACGCGGGCGGGTGGTCGCGATGGTCGGAGACGGCATCAACGACGGTCCGGCCCTGGCCCGCGCCGACTTGGGCATGGCCATTGGGCGTGGCACCGACGTGGCGATCGGTGCCGCCGATGTCATCCTGGTGCGGGACGACCTCGAAGTCGTACCACTGGCGCTGGGCCTGGCCGCTGCGACGATGCGCACGATCAAGGTCAACATGGTCTGGGCCTTCGGCTACAACATTGCGGCAATTCCGATCGCCGCCGCGGGGTTGCTCAACCCACTGGTGGCCGGCGCGGCGATGGCGTTCTCGTCGTTCTTCGTCGTGTCCAACAGCCTGCGCCTGCGCAACTTCGGGGCAGGCCGCTAACTGCCGGTCACGCCGCGGAGCCGTCAGTGGGCCACAGATGGCCCCGTCGACGCCCACGGGATGCGTTGTGCGGCAACACGATTTCGGGCTCGGCCGCTTGCGGGGCGGGCCCCGGCGCGGGCGTGGCCCGCCACACGATCGCCGCCAGCACCGCACCGAGCAGCAGCGGCAGGTGAGTCAGAATCCGCCCGGTGGTGACGGCACCCGAGGCCGCATCCACGGCGACGTAAACAGCCAGTACCCCGACGAACACCGTCAGGACGCCGGCCAGCCCGGCGGCCGCAGCCGGCCACAGCGCGGCGATCACCATGATCACTCCGAGGGCTACGGACCACGACGTGGACTCGTTGAGCAGATGGTTCGTGCCGTCCATCGCGTGGCGTTGGTGCAGGCCCACATCCAGGCCCACCCCCTGCACGACTGCCAGGGCGATCTGTGCAACGCCCACGCACAACAGCGCCCAGCGTTGCCAACTCAGGCTTGAGCGCCGTCGCGGTGCCGCCGTCTGCTGAATTCCGATCGGACCCACCGGCGCGATCACCGGCCGGGACTCGACGAGGCGACGCAGCTGACGGGCTTGACGACCCACCTGGTCAAACCATTCGCGACAAGCGCTGCACTCGTCCAGGTGTTGATCGACCCTGGCCGACGGCACGGGCTCCCGTTCGCCGTCGAGCCGGGCCGACAGCGCTTCGCGCGCCACCTCGCAATCCATGACTTAATAGTCGCTCAATCTGCGCGATTTGTTCCCGGTCCATCGCAGTCTGGCCACTAACCGAATTCGACCAGTGTGGTCGGAGCCCGGAGACGGTCGAGGGCAGACAGTCGATAGGTCAACGCGACTACCTTCGGGAGGATTCTGCCGCGGCCCGATGGTGCCGGCAGCTCGCGCACCGCACGAACACCCGCGACAGCACGCAGGTCGGCGTACTGGTTGGCGGTGAACCAGAAGGGCATCGGCGGGGCGGTGTAGAACTCACTGAGCTTGAAGCCGCGCCGTCGCGAATACACACTCAATAACCACGGGATGCTGTCGAAGACCAACTGGCCGCCGGGAAATCGGTTGGCGCAGGCCTTGATCAGATCGAACACCGTATCCCGCTCGAAGTACTGCAACAAACCTTCGGCGGTGATCAGCACACCGTCGCTGTCGTCTACCTGGTCCATCCAGGAGTAGTCGAGAGCGGACTGGGCGCAGTACCGCAACCGGTCCGACGCCGGCAGTAGTCGTCGGCGTATCTCCACGATCGGCTCGAGATCTACCGAAAGCCAGTTGAGTTCGCCGTTGTCGAGGCGCCAGAAGCTGGTTTGCAGCCCTTCGGCCAGCGCGACGACGGTCGCCCTCGGATGGGTGCTCAGGAACTCGCGTGCGGCGTTGTCGAATGCCAGCGCCCGCAGAGCGGTGGCTTGATGGGTACGACCGAAGTGGTGGTAGTCGTAGTCGATGCTGTCGCGCAAGGCGATGGCCATCGGATCGTCGATGATGCCGTCCGGCCGGGCGGCCTCGGTCGCTCGCTGATGCAGCGTGAGCAGTGCGGTCTCGGATACCCCGGCGAGGTGACGGGCGTCGAAGACTGGCATAGCTCAGACAGTACTGATGGCGCGCCCGCGTCGAGCCGCACTTCCCCGGGCCGCGGGAACTTTCCGCGTGTCTGCGACGACTAAAACACGACAGGCAAGCGCGGTATCCGCCGCGCATTCGATTCCCGCGCAATCCATCTCTAGACGAGGAGGTGCAGGCCTGACCGGCCCGATATGGATGGCCTTGCCTCCCGAGGAGCATTCGGCTCTGTTGAATGCCGGGCTGGGTCCGGGATCATTGCTGCTCGCTGCGGCCCAGTGGGGCGAGCTCAGCAATCAATACCGCGCCGCGGCCGCGGAGTTGAGCCACCTGCTCGCCGACGTGCATGCCGGCAGTTGGCAGGGCAGCAGCGCCGGCAAGTACGTGGCCGCACACGGCCCCTACCTGGCGTGGCTCGAACAGGCTGCCGTCGACAGCGCAACCACCGCCGCACAGCACGAAACGGCCGCCATCGCATACAGCAGCGCGGTTGCCGCCATGCCCAGCCTGGCGGAACTGGCCGTCAACCACGCTGTTCATGGCGTACTGGTGGCCACCAACTTCTTCGGCGTCAACACCATCCCCATCGCTCTCAATGAGGCCGACTACGTCCGAATGTGGATTCAGGCGGCTGAGACCATGGCCGTCTATCAGGCCGTCACCTCAGGGGCCATGTCAGCAGTACCGACCCCCCAACCAGCGCCACCCATCCGTGCGAACGGTGCTGAGGCTCAGGGCGCCCCGCCGGCCGAGTCGACTTCGATCGCGCAACTCATCGCGGATCTGCAGAATCTCATCGCCAACCCCTACCAGTATTTTCTGGACTTCTTCCAGCAACTCGGGTTCAGTCCCGCCACCACAGTCGTCCTGGCGGTTATCGCGTTGTTTCTGTACGACCTTCTCTGGTACCCGTACTACGCCTCGTATTCCCTGCTGCTGCTGCCGTTCTTCACGCCTGCCCTGAGCGCCTTGAGCGCCCTGAGGTTGTTGGTCCCGTTCTTGAACAGCGCACCGCCGGCCGGCCTGCTACCTGGCACCGCTGAGCCGAGCGCTGTCACTCACCCGGAAACGGACACGAATGTCGTTGCAGCGCCGACTGTGTCGGCCGCGCCCGGTCCAGGCTCGTCGACGAGCAATCCTGCACCGAGCGCCACCGCTACGCCCTCGGCCGGCAGCACACCGCCGGCATCGGCCGTCAGCTACGCAGTGCCGGGCCTGGCGCCGCCCGGAGTCGGCTCCGGTCCCAGAGCGGGAGTGAGAGCGCCGGACAGCGTGCCTGACAGCGTCGGCGCCGCGGCCCCAGCACAGGTCGCCGCGGCGCGAGCCCAGCGCCGCCAAAAACACCGCCGCCGCGAAGGTCGGGGTGCGGGGCCACCGCGACGAATTCCTCGAAGCCACCGCCGAGATGGATGACGCACCCGATCACGAAGACGCCGCCGAGCCCAAGTGGCCCACGGCGAGCAGCCACGGGGCCGGTGCCCTCGGTTTCACCGGCACCGCACCGGCGGGGACCGGTGCGCCCGCCGGAATGGCCCACCTGACTGCCGATGGCACCAACAGCACCCTTCCCCTGCTGCCTGCCACGTGGCCAACCGACGCCGACGCAACGCCGGGACGCCGATGATGCGGACTCTCCTCCATGCGCTTCCAAGGATTACGCAAGAAACGGGCAAGCGGCGGCTGACATCCTCGATTTATCTCAAAGCCGGGCCGAAGGGCGAGACGGCGACATCATTCGAAACTTCGATTAAGGAGGTTGGACCATCACGGCTAAGAATGCCGGCCGACCTGAACCATCAATAATTCACCAGACAGGAAAACATTCGATGACACTCAATGTAAAAGGCGAAGGACTCGGTGCTCAAGTCACCGGGCTGGATCCCGCAAATCTGGACAATCTGTCCACCGATGAGATCCGCGAGATTGTGTACAGTAACAAACTCGTCGTTCTCAAAGATGTCCACCCAACTCCGGAACAATTCCTCAAGCTCGGCAGGATAGTCGGAGAAATCGTCCCCTACTACGAGCCGGTTTACCATCACCAAGAGCACCCGGAGATCTTTGTATCCTCCACCGAGGAGGGCCAGGGAGTTCCGAAAACCGGTGCGTTCTGGCATATCGATTACATGTTCATGCCGGAGCCGTTCGCGTTTTCGATGGTGCTGCCACTGACGGTGCCCGGCGCTGACCGCGGAACCTACTTCATCGACCTCGCCGAGGTCTGGGAGTCGCTGCCGGCCGCTCAGCAGGACCCGGTACGTGGCACCTTCAGCACCCACGATCCCCGGCGCCACATCAAGATTCGTCCCAGTGACGTCTACAAGCCCATCGGAGAAGTCTGGGACGAGATCAACCGAACCACGCCCCCGATCAAGTGGCCGACGGTGATCAGGCACCCGCATACCGGGCAGGAGATTCTCTACATTTGCGCGACCGGCACCACCAAGATCGAGGACCGGGACGGGAATGTGCTCGACCCGACGGTGCTGCAAGAACTCATGGAGGCGACCGGCCAACTCGATACCGAGTACAAGTCGCCATTCATTCACACCCAACACTACGAAGTTGGCGACATCATTCTGTGGGACAACCGCGCTCTTATGCACCGAGCAAAGCACGGCACCGCCGCAGGCCATTTGACAACCCACCGTCTGACAATGTTGGACGGCCTTACGACACCAGGATATCCAGCATGAGTACCATCACCTTGTCCCCTTCCACACAGGCGCCGGCAGAATTCACCGACGTCAGCGACACAGCTCCGATTGAGGAGCACTTACTGGTCAAGGTTCTCGAACCTTACGCCTATAAAGGATGCCGCTATCTGCTTGACGCCAACTACAAAGCCACCGCTGATTCAGTCCTTGCCTACGGCAATTTCAGCATCAATGAGCCCGCCTATATTCGAAGCACTGGGCACTTCAACGCGGTCGAATTGGTGATGTGCTTCAATCAACTCGCCTACAGCGCTTTCGCGCCGGCGATCCTCAACGAGGAGATCCCGGTGCTTCGGGGCTGGTCGATTTCGGACTATTTCGACCTCCAGCTGCCCAGCATGCTGATCAAGAACACGGCGTCCCGGTTCAAGAGGATCATTCACGCTCAGAAGTTCTCGGCACGCTTGTTGTGCCAGGACTTCGAGGTGATCGACCGAAGGTTGCGTTATCTCTCGATCAAGTGCGCCATCGAGTTCTGGGACGAGTACGGCGGAGCCGCCTCCGGCGAGGTCGAGCTCGCGGCCCTCAACATCCCGTAACGCAGCAAAGGAACGACAGTTATGTCTCACTTACCATCGACCGTTCTAGAACGGGTCTTCGAGCAGGCGCGGCGGCGGCCGGAGGCGATTGCCCTGCGCCGGTGCGACGGCAAGAGCGCGCTTCGGTACGCCGAACTTGTCGCCGAAGTGAACAGGCTTGCCGCGACTCTTCGTGCGCAACGGGTTTCACCGGGGTCCCGGATACTCGTCCTGTCGGACAACGGACCCGAGACATACCTGTCGGTGCTGGCGTGCGCGAAACTCGGTGCGATCGCTGTCATGGCTGACGGCAATCTTCCGCCGGCCACCATCGATCGCTTCGCTCACATCACTGCCCCGAGCGCGATTCTCATCGCGCCCGGGAGCAGAACCGATGCTTCGGCGCTGCCGACAGGTCTGCACTCCACACCGGTGATGACGATCGACCTGAACGCCGGCGCGACCGACAACGAGGCTCCGGACACCGAGGATCCCTACCTGTGCCCGGATCGCGGCGCCGACGATCCGCTGGCGATGATCTTCACCAGCGGAACGACGGGCGAGCCGAAGGCCGTGTTGTTGGCCAATCGCACCTTTTACGCCGTGCCGGACATCTTGCGGGAGACGGGCCTGAACTGGGTCAGTTGGGTCGATGGTGAAACCACCTACTCGCCGCTGCCGGCAACCCATATCGGCGGATTGTGGTGGATACTCACCTGTTTGATGCGCGGCGGTTTGTGCATCACCGGCGGTGAGAACACGACTTCTCTGCTGGAGATTCTCCACAAGAACGAGGTTGCGACGACGTGCGTGGTCCCAACGCTTCTTGCGAAACTGATCGCGGAGCTGAAGTCCTCTTCCGGGGCGGCGCGGGCGAAGGTTCCGTCGCTGCGACTGGTCGGGTACGGAGGCTCGCGGGCGATCGCGGCCGATGTCCGATTCATCGAAGCATTGGGCGTTCGCACCGCGCAGGTCTACGGGTTGAGCGAAACAGGCTGTACGGCTTTGTGTCTGCCGACCGATGAAGACTCGATCGCCAAGATCGAGGCCGGTGCGGTGGGACGGCCCTACCCCGGAGTCGAGGTATACCTGGCAGGCCCTGACGGCTCAGGCAGGGGAGGGCCCGCCGCACCGGACGCTGCCCCCTCCGCGTCCTTCGGCACGCTCTGGATCAAGTCGCCGGCAAACATGTTGGGTTACTGGAACAATGCAGAGCGAACCCAGGAGGTTCTGGTCGATGGATGGGTCAACACCGGCGATCTGCTCGAGCGTCACGAGGACGGTTACTTCTACATCAAGGGAAGGTCGTCAGAGATGTTCATCTCCGGTGGCGTGAACATCGCACCCGACGAGGTCGACCGGATCGCTGAAGGCGCTTCGGGCGTCCGTGAGGCCGCGTGCTACGAGATTCCGGACCCGGAGTTCGGGGCCCTGGTGGGTCTGGCCGTGGTTCCTTCGACGGACCTGGATGAGTCGGCGGCCCGCAAGCTCAAGCAAGCGATCGCGGCTCGCTTCCGGCAAGAATCGGAGTCGATGGCGCGGCCATCGACAATCACGATCGTCACGGAGATTCCACGGACGCAGACCGGCAAGGTCATGCGGGCCTCACTGGCTGCGTCGGTCAGCGGCGCCAAAACCGAAGTGAACGCTCATGGTTGAGCAGATCAGGCAGAGGGTTCTCGCCGCTGTCTGCGATGTGTTGTACATCGACGAAGCGGATCTCACCGATGGCGACGCCACCGATCTTCGAGACCTTGGACTGGATTCCGTTCGCTTCGTTCTCTTGATGAAGAAGCTCGACGTGAACCGGGAATCCGAGGTACCGTCCCGGTTGGCGGAGAACCTGTCGATTGCGGGATGGGTTCGGGAGCTGGAGAGTCTTCGTGAGCACGCCTGAAACCGCTTGGGTGGATCGGATCCCGCTGAGCAGGTCACAACAGAACCTCTACAACGGGGTGCTGCAAGACGGCGATCCGTCGTTGTACCTGATCGGCAAGAAGTATCGCTTCCACCCACTGCAGCTGTCGGGATTCCTGGCCGCGCTGGAAGCCACGGTCTGCGAAAACCCGGTGCAGCTGTGCGTTCTCGAGACGCCCGCCACCGACGCTGAGTATCCATGTCTGGTGCCCCGCCTGCGGTTCGGCGACATCGTCCGCGTGCGGTCCGGCGATCTCCGCACGGAACACGGCGATTTCGAGCTCCAGCGCACCTGGTCTACCGGCATCCTCGATACGGCCCTGGTGCGGTATACCGTCTGGACGGACGAGAACGGCGATGTGTCCGGCCTCGACGTGCATGCGCACCATATCGTGGTTGACGGCGGAGCCACCGGGATCACCGAAGCGGATCTGGCTCGTCACCTCGCCGCTGGCGACGCTGGCGAAGCACGTTGTCTGACTGACGGTTTGGCGAAGCTGGCCGGAGCCCATCGTCGTGAGAAGGCAAAGGTCGACGAGTCCCTACAGCGTGTTGGCGACGCCGTGCAGCGTGAGATCACCGAAGATGCCCGCCTCGGCGGGTCCGGTCAGAGCCCGCGCGATACTCCCGGGACCGCCGCCAAAGGCGTTCTTCAGGAATCCGTGACGATCTCCGGCGACGCCTTTGATGCGATCCTTCGTCTGTCGGAGGCGGAGCAGGTCCCGCTCAACGTGCTGGTGGCCGCGGCGGCCGTAGGGGTGGACTCAAGCATGCGGCACAGCACCGAGAGCCTGCTCGTTCACGCGGTGGACAACCGGTTCGGCGATCCGGATCTGAATGTCGCGACCTGCCTGGTCAATTCGGTGGCGCACGCAGTCAGATTCGCTCCCGTTTGCGTCGGTGCGAGACGTTGTCCGAGCGGTTGATCGTGGTTATGTCAAGGCGGTGCGGCGCCGCTGGCTGCGTGAAGAGCATTACCGCCGAATGTATTTGGCGATCAACCGGACCTCTCACGTCGAGGCGTTGACGCTCAACTTCATCCGCGAGGCATGCGCGCCCGGCCTTCGCCCGTTCTTGATCGAAGCACCTGTCGCAACGGATATCGGTCCGGTCGAGGGCAGGACCGTGGCGAGTGTGCTGGACGAGCAGCAGCGCACTCTCAACCTGGCCATCTGGGACCGGGCGGATCTGCCCGAGCCGAAGACACGCCCTCGGGTCGCGCACCGAATTGCGGCGGCACTCCAATCGATGGTGGACCTGTGGGATCAGCCGATGGCCAAGGCCGTCAACGAGTGGCTCGAGGTCGGCCCGGACGGGGCCCTCGGCCAAGGCGATGCGGAAATCAAGACGACCCAGCCGGCAGTGCCGGCGTGGTTCGTGGACGCTTCCGGAGGTGTCCACAAGACTCTGGCGGGCCGTCCCTCCGTCTACCGGTGGGTTGCCTGGTTGGTGCAGAACGGCATTGCGCCTGGTGACGTCGTGGTGCTCACCGACGACAACACCGGGAACACCATCGATTGCCTGATCGCCTGCCACCTTGCCGGCTGCGGATACAGCATCTGCGACACCGCCGACCAACTCCCGTTGCGGGCAGACGCTATCGGCGAGCACGTCGAGGGCGCGACGGCACATGTGGTCGACGTTGCCGCTGCCCGGCTGCCGGTGACCCTGGATGACGACGTGAGCGTGCTCGTCAATGAGCGCATACAACAAGTGGCACAAGACCTGTCACTCGGCACCAAGACGGCCTACATCATCCCGACGTCGGGTTCGACCGGGCAGCCCAAGCTGGTGCGAATTTCCCACGGATCGCTCGCGCTGTTCTGCGCCGCGGTCACGCGGGCCTATGGGTGGGGGCCGCACGACACCGTTCTGCAGTGCGCGCCGTTGACGTCGGACATCAGCGTCGAGGAGATCTTCGGTGCCGCCATCTGCGGCTCGGAGCTGGTGCGGACCGCGGCGATGAAATCGGGCGACCTGGGCGGGCTGGCAAGGGATCTGGTGACCAGCAGGGCGACGGTCGTCGACTTGCCCACCGCCGTATGGCATCTGTTGTGCGAGGACGGCGCCGCGATTGACGCGATCCACCGTTCGCGCCTCCGGCAGATTGTCATCGGCGGCGAAGCAGTGCGCCCTGCCGCCGTCGACAAGTGGATGAATTCCGCTGCAGCACGACGAGTCTCGTTGGTGTCGAGCTACGGCCCGACCGAGACCACCGTTGTCGCAACCTATTTGCCGATCGCGCTGCGACGGGACGGCCGTTGCGGGGGAGGCTCGGCTACGGCTGGGACGGCCGATAGTGCCCGATACGGTGTTCGTCGCTTTCGGTGAGGTTGTCATCGTCGGCGATCTGGTCTCCGCTGGCTATCTCGGGACGGACGATCGCAGCTTCGGCACGGTCACCACCGGTGACGGATCGCGACGTCGCGCGTTCGCCACCGCCGACCGCATGATCCTGGATGCCGAAGGTTTTCCGGTCTTCGCCGGCCGCAAGGACGACGTCGTCAAGGTCTCCGGCAAGCGCATCGATACTGCGGACGTAACCAAGCGAATATCCGATGACCCCGCGATCACCGATGTCGCCGTCGAGTTGCACAACGGAAGCCTCGGGGTGTGGTTCGACACCGCGCGGACCCGCGAAGCCGCCGAGGATGTGGCGGCGGCCGCACGCATCCGGCACATTCTGGTGAGCTCGGGGGTGTCGTCGTTTTTCGTTGTCGCGGTGCCGAATATCCCGAGGAAGCCGAATGGGAAAGTCGACAGTGACAACCTGCGTACGATGTCCCAGTTTGTGGATGCGGTGCACAGTTTCGAAACAGACGCCGACGAGAAGGCAGTCGGTCTCGCACAGGTCTGGAGTCGGCATCTCGGGACAGTCATCCGGCCGGACTCCTCGCTGCTCGGCGAGGGCATCGGTTCACTGGACCTCATCAGAATTCTTCCCGACACCCGAAGGCTTCTCCGGCGCCAGGTCTCGATCCTCGATCTGATCAGTGCCGACACTGCGGCCAATCTGGTCGCCGACATGGCTTGTGCCGCAACGACCGCCGACGCCTGGATGGACCCGGCCACCGCCGCCGAGATACAGCGCGACCTCGATGGTCTGCAGGCATCCGGCGGCGGCGTCGAACCCGTGTCACCGCACGGCGCGGGTGAGGCGATCATCGTGCTGGGTGCGTCGGGAATTCTGGGAACCGGCTTCGCAGCGGCCATCCTGGACCTGAAACGGTCCGGAGTCCGGTGTCCCGATGTGGTCCTGGCTACCAGGTCGCAACCCGAGCACGGTCCGTGGGCCGACCTCGGGGATGTCGACGGCGTTCGGATTGAACAGCTTTCAGCCGATTTCGGTGCACCGGAGCTGGACGCATTGATACGCGATACCGCGGCCGGAACCGTGGTCAACTGCATCGGCAACACCAACGTCCTGGTTCCCTATCGCGAACTTCGCACGGCGAACGTGGATCTGGTTTCCGGGATCGTCGAGGTCTGCGCGAGCCGCGGTGTCAGGCTGGTGCACTTGTCGACGTTCGTCGTCAATGCGGAGGTCACCGCGCCTCAAGTCACCGACCCCCGAGCTGCGCCCTATCCCTACGCGGCATCCAAGTCGCTCGCGGAACTGGTCGTGGCCGGCGCACCGGACGCGCTCGACTTCACCATCGTGCGCCTGCCCCGGGTGCTCGGCGAGGACTTCCGGTTGCGGGACTCCGCCGACATCCTGGTATCGGTCGTGGATGCCTGTGTCGCGCTGGGGGCATACCCCGCCGTGACATTGACCGAGGAGGTCACCACCGGTCGCGCCGCGGCGACCGCGATACTGCGGCTGCTGCCGGTGGTGGCAGGCGCGAGAGAGCTGGGACGCGGAATCACCGTGGCGCGCGGCGAGGCCGTGGAATACGCAAAGCTGCTCGCCGGGTTTGCGCTCGACGAGCTCGATGTGGCGGAGTGGAAACAGCGGCTCGACGACAGCGAATGGGCCAGGGAGAATCCGCGCCGATGGTCGGTTGTGGATGCCTGGGTGAGCCTGGGCATGAGATTGGGTGCGCGCTCCTACGCCGAATATCTGGCGGACCACCCCACCGTCGCCGTCGGGGTCGATCGCGTCACCGAACTCGCTGCGCCGCCTCCGTCGGTCCGGACCTTGTTGGCGCAGGAATTCCAGCGTGCCTGAATCGGTTCATGCCTGAAAGACCAGGACGGCGAACATGATCGCCATGCCGGCGGCGGTCATCGCCTGAACGGCGTTGACCATCCTGGAACGCCACACCCGAGTCCCTCGGCGCCGCCGCAGCGTCATGAAGCGGTAGCCCCAGACGAAGGCGGCGAGTACGAAGACGGCGGCCCAGACCCAGTTGACCGTAGTGATCCAACCTTGCGAAGCGTCGGCCGGCGGTGCCTCCATCTCGGCCATGTCCGTACCGGCCATGTCCGGCATCGACGGCATCGACGGGTGTTCGGGTGTCAGATGCCCACCCATCGCGGCGTACATCCACGCCATCGCCACCATCTTCAGCGCGTGGTAGCCGCGCACCGGCGTGCCCGATCATCCGGGCCGCAAGGACGGCGGCGATCAGGAACCACAACGCCGCGGCCAGGAAAAACGCCTCGGCCGGCGTGGGCGGCAGCCCGAGTGCCTGCGGCCAGGCCATCGCCGCCATGGCGATCGCCATCGTGAGATGCAGTCCGTGGCTGACCACCGAGGTCCAGGACTTGCGGTCGGTGACGAGTGCGAAGCCCACGGCGCTGATCAGGAACAGGCCCGTCACGAGCCAACGAAGCGGCAGATCGTCGATCATGCCCGGTGCATTTCGCCTTTGACCCCCACAGTCGACCGAACACTAAGCGTTGCGGCCGACGAGACGCTACGACGTGCGGTCGTAAGCTGCAAGGGTGGACAGTGACGGAAGCAGCGCAGACGGGATCGCGCCTGCACGCGGCTGCCCGCTCGCTGTCCCTGCGGACAGCGGCCGGCATTGGCCGGCGGGTTTATCGCGGTCGCTGCAGCCTTGGCCGCTACGGACTGATCTCCGGGCCGCGCCGCTACGCCGAAGCCGGCAACCCGTTCCCCGGTGCATTCGTCAGCGCCGCGCAACCGGTTGGGTATTTCGTCGCGTCGTTGCTCGGGTGCGCTGTGTCTGGGCGCGTTGCTCTGGTGGTGGTGACGGCGCGGCCGGAACACGACGGGTTGATCGAGGCCCGGCATTCCGGATTCACTTGCTGGCAGAGCGTGTTTCAATCGCGTGGGTGCTGGATTGCCGCAGCCATGGTGGTATCCAGGCTGCGCACGACTCCGGTTTGCGGGCGGGTGCGCTACTGGGCAGTGGGGCGGTGTTCACGCCATCGGTGCCTCGGAGATCGCCCGCGCCTGGATCGTGATGGCGTTTTGCCGCTGCCGGTCGCGGTGACGTTGCGCCTGAGCACCCGTTGGCTCGGCCATGCGGTGCTGCTCGTCCCACCGTCATCGCCGTGGTGGCTACCGCGGTGACCGGTAATGCGGGTCAGGGTCCCGACCACGACTACGCGACCAGCGCCGCGATCGTCTTTGCGGTCGCGGTGGCCGGGTTGACCGGGCTGAAGATGGTCGCCGGCGTTGACGGGAGCCACCCCTAACCGTGCCGTGCAGGTGGTTCAGGTTGCCTGCGGTGCATTGGCGGTGACCTACGGCGCGGTGCTGCTCTACCTACTGATGCCGGGCTGGAGTTCGGGTCGGATTTGCCCGCCTGGGACTGCTCGCGGGTGCTCTGGTGAGCGTCGTGTGGTTGTCCGACTGCTGGGGGTTGTTCGTCGCAGCGCGTCGGTTCCGGCCGGGCCGGCACGGCATTGCCGCACTGGCCATGGTCGCAGCCGTGGCGGCGATAGCGGCGATGGCCGGTCAGGTCGCGCCGCGATTCTCGCGCATCAGTTCACCGGCCTGGGACGTGTTCCTGGGTTATGAATTGCCGCAACCACCGACCATTCCGAGTGTGCTGGCGCTATGGCGCTTCGACAGTCTCCTGGGAACGGCCGGGATGGTGCTGGCGGTCGCCTATGTGGCGGGCTATGTCCGGTTGCGTCGCGACGGAAACGCTTGGCCGGTCGGCAGACTGGTGGCCTGGTTGGCCGGTTGTCCGCATTGGTATTCACCAGCAGCTCAGGTATGCGGGCTTACGGCTCGGCCGTGTTCAGCATGCATATGGCCGAACACATGATCCTGAACATGTTCATTCCGGTGCTATTGGTGATGGGCGGTCCGGTGACCCTGGCACTGCGGGTGTTGCCGTCCGCCGGCAAGGGACAGCCGCCCGGGCCTCGCGAATGGCTGACGTGGCTGTTGCACTCCCGGGTGACTGACCTTCTTCTCGCACCCGATCATCGCCTTTGTCCTGTTTGTCGGCTCGCCTTACATCGTCTATTTCACGCCGCTGTTCGACACCTGGTCCGTTATCACTGGGGCCACGAGTTCATGGCGATCCATTTCCTATTGGTCGGATATCTCTTCTACTGGGCGATCATCGGTATCGATCCCGGGCCGCGCCGACTTCCCTACCCCGGCCGTATAGGTCTGCTGTTCGCGGTCATGCCGTTTCACGCGTTCTTCGGCGTCGCGCTGATGACGATGTCGCGACCGGTCGGCGGCACGTTCTACCGGTCGCTCCATCTGCCGTGGTTGCCCAGCATCGTCGCCGACCAGCATCTCGGTGGCGGAATCGCTTGGAGTTTAACGGAAGTGCCGGTCATCATGGTCATCGTGGCGCTGGTGACCCAGTGGGCCCGCCAAGACCGCCGGGATCGCTTCCCGCGAGGACCGGCATGCGGACAGCGACTACGCCGACGATGAGCTGGAGGCATACAACGCGATGTTCGCGAGTTGTCGCGGATGCGCCGATGAATCGCTAGCCGACGACCGAGAAGTTTCCGTCGCCTGTCAGTGCGGCCTGAACCTGCTCTCGGGTTAATTCGACGTCGGTCGAAATCCGCACTGCGGAAGTGCCTTCGGTGTCCAGGTCGATGCTGACGGACTGACCGGCTCCAGTGCGGTCAGTGCAGTGCTGATGGTGTCCACACATCCCTGGCAGTGCAGCCCGGTCACGGAGAATGTCTGTTCGGCCATGCGTCAGGCATTCTACCGGGGGGTTCGCAACCCGCCGAATGTGATTCTCACGACACCGAATCCGCGTGTCGCGCCGATAATTCACACTCGGGAGAGCTGAGGGCCAAAATTGCGTAGCCGCAGGCTGTTTGACACCACGAAGAACGATGAGAACGCCATGGCGGCACCGGCGATCAGCGGGTTCAACAGGCCGGCGGCGGCAATCGGGATCGCCGCGACGTTGTAGCCGAAGGCCCAGACCATGTTCATCCGGATCGTCCGCATCGTCGCGCGCGCCAGGTCCAGCGCCTGCGGGACGATATGCAGATCGTCCCGCACCAGGATGATGTCGGCCGCGCCGATCGCGACGTCGGTGCCACGCCCGATCGCCAATCCCAAATCGGCACAAGCCAATGCGGGACCATCATTGATGCCGTCGCCGACCATGGCGACCGTCCGTCCCTGCTCGCGGAGGCCCTGGATCACATCGACTTTGCCTTCGGGCAACACATCGGCGATCACCGTCTCGATGCCGACCCGAGCGGCGACGGCGTCGGCGGCAGCCTGATTGTCGCCGGTGAGCAGGATCGTCCGCAGCCCGCGGCGGTGCAGGGCGGAGACCGCGTCCGGCGCCGAATCCTTGACGGTGTCGGCGATCGCGAGGCTGCGCGCGCCACGCCGTCGACCAAACGAAGACGACTGTCTCGCCGCGGGACTCGCCGTCCAGCCGTGCGGAGTCCAGAATGTCGTCGCCCGGTGTGCTCCGGGTAATCCAGGACGGCTTGCCGACTTCGACATGGTGGTCGTCGACGACTCCTGACTACGCCGCAGCCGGCAACCGCGACAAAGTCCTTGACCGGCAACGGATCTGGCGGATGCGGCCACGATCGCCGTCGCCACCGCATGCTCGGATGCCGCTTCCACCGCCGAGGCCAGGGCGAGCGACCTCGTCGCCGATCGTGCCCTCCGACGGTCGTCAACGTGCTCACGTCAAGTTGCCCGACGGTCAGCGTGCCGGTCTTGTCGAACACCACGGTGTCGATGCCGTGCACGGTTTCCAACGCGCGGTAGCCCTTGATGAAGATCCCCAGCTGGGCTCCCCGCCCGGAAGCGACCATCATGGCCGTGGGCGTCGCCAGGCCGAGCGCACACGGGCACGCAATCACCAGCACGCCGAGCGTCACCGAAAAGGCGCGCTCCGCGCCGGCGCCACTGATCAGCCAGGCAGCGCCGGCGAGCAGGCGATGGCGAAGACCACCGGTACGAACACTGCCGAGATGCGGTCGGCGAGCCGCTGAGCGCGGGCCTTCTGCGCCTGGGCCTCCTCGACCAGGCGGACCATGGCGGCGAATTGGGTGTCGGCACCTACGGCGGTGGCTTCGATGATCAGGCGGCCGTCCAGCACGACGGTGCCACCCACGACGGAGGCGTCCGGATACGCACGTACCGGCTTGGCCTCACCGGTCATCGCGCTGATATCGATTGCCGCGGTGCCCTCGATAACGACGCCGTCCGCGGCGATGGTTTGACCGGGCCGCGTCACAAAGCGCTGTCGTTTCTTGAGTTCGCCGGCCGGTATCACCAGCTCCGCTCCGTCGGGCAGCAGTACGACCACATTCTTGGCGCCGAGCGCCGCCAGAGCGCGCAGCGCGCCGCCGGCCTTGGATTTGGCGCGGGCTTCAAAGTAGCGACCCGCAAGAACGAATACCGTGACACCGGCCGCGACTTCTAGGTAGATCGAGTCGCTGTTCAGGATCGCCTGCCAAATTCCGTGGGTTTCCCGGGGCTGCTGATGGACGAAGACAGTCGATAGCGACCAGACGGTGGCTGCCACGATGCCCACCGAGATCAGCGTCTCCATCGAGGCTGTCCGGTGCCGTGCGTTGCGCAGCGCGACCGAGTGGAACGGCCACGCCGCCCAGGTCACGATCGGTGCCGCCAGCGCGGCCAACACGTAGCCCCAGCCAGGGAACCTGGCGCTTGGCACCATCGCCAACATGCTCGACAGATCGGCCAGCGGCACAAACAACACCGCCGCGACCAGCAGCCGCCGCAGCAGGCTGCGGGCATGGCCGGCGTCGGGGTCCTATTGCTCGGCTGCCTGACTCCTCGTGCGGAGCCGCCTGATATCCGGCCTTCTCTACCACCTCGCACAGCTCATCGACCGCCACGTCGACGGCGTCGATGGTCGCGACCCGGGTAGCGAAGTTCACCGATGCGCGCACGCCGGGAACCTTGTTGAGCTTTGTTTCGACGCGGCTCGCGCAGGCCGCACACGACATCCCTGAAACATCGAGCGGACACGCCGCGGCGCAAGTCGGCGTCCTCCACAAGCGGCGTCGTCACGGTCCTCCTCAGGTCGGCGTCAATGGCTCAGCGTACAAGCGCGGACAGGCGACTGTCGGTTCGCTATTGCCAGCTGACTGCGTGCTCGCGGACGAGCGCGTAGAGCCGCCAGTGGCCTGGCACGCCTTTGAGTTCGCGTTCATCCCGGCTCGGCGAACCGGTGCCGCGAGCCGGTGACGATGTCGCGCACGGTCGAGGACACCAGCACCTCGCTGGGCCCGGCCAGCGCGAGACGCGTGCAGCGATGTGCACGGCCATGCCGGCGACGTCGGCACCCCGCACCTCGACCTCACCCGCGTGAATACCAACCCGGATCTCGATGCCCAGCACATGAACCGCGTCGAACGATGGCGTCCGCGCAGGCGAGTCGCGGCACTGGGGCTGGTGAACGTCGCAACGAAGCCATCACCGGCCGTGTTCACTTCACGTCCGCCGAACCGCTGGATCTCGTGGCGGACGATGGTGTCGTGGTTGTCGAGCAGGTCGCGCCACCGGTAGTCGCCGAGCAGAGCGGCCCGTTGCGTCGAGCCGACGATGTCGGTGAACACGATCGTGGTGAGCACGCGTTCGGCATCGCCGCCACCCCGCACGCCGGTGACGAACTCTTCGATCTCGTCGAGCATGGCCGCGGCATCGCCCACCCAGTACAGGGTGTCCTCGCCTGGTAGTTCCTTCAGGCGTGCTCCGGCGATCTGGTCGGCAAGGTATCGGCTGTGCTCGATCGGGCTGAAATTCCGGTTGTCGCGATGCAGAACAAGTGTCGGTGCGGTGATGCGTGGCAGGGTGTCGCGCACGTCGGAATGCCGCACGGCGGTGATGATCGCCCGGGCCATGCTCGGTGAAGCGGCCCGGTTACCGGCCATGTCCCACCACGCGCGGAAGGCGTTGTCGCCCGCCACCGACGGAGCGATGATGCTCAGGATGTCGAAGCCTTGCTCGACGGCGTCCGGTTCGATGGCGATCGTGGTGAAGGGGTCGGCGTCAGCGATTTCGTGGCCAATCGGATAGTCGGGTGCCCGCAGCGTCCGGGCCGCGCCGTTGATGCACACCAGGCTGTGCACTCTTTCGGGATAGTCGGCCGCCAGCACCAACCCCGTCATCGAGGTGAATCCGGGAGCCAGAATCGTCGCCCGCTCGCATCCGATGGCATCCATCACCGCGATCGCGTCCTTGGCCCAATGCTTCGGTCCGATCATGTCCGGCGAGGAGACCCTGGACGACAGGCCGATACCCCGCTGGTCGTATCGGATCACCCGGGCAAAGGACCCGAGGCGCCGGTGGAAGCGGTACATCGACGGCTCCGCGTCGACAGTGTCGATCGGGATCGACGGACCGGGAAGCACCAGCAGGTCGATCGGGCCATCGCCGAATACCTGATAGGCGATGTCGACCTCGCCGCAGGTGGCATAGCGAGTTCGCGGAGCCTGCGCCACCACTACAGGTTAGTAATCCCGGCCGACACATTCACCTGCGGTGCTCGGCGGCGCCGGCCGAGACTGTCAGGCCATGGCCGGGACGGGTGGTGTTCGGGGTGAGCGCCCCGTCCGCCGCCTGAGGTACGCCGTCGAAAAGCAGCTGTTCGAGGCGGGCGTGATCGGTGAAGTATTCGACGTGGCGCAGGTTCACGGTGGCGGCGGCGATCGGGGCGTGTAGTGCGGGAGCGCAGTGCGCCGAGACGTCGAGGTTGTGGGCGGCGGCCAGGCTCGCGGCGCGGGCGAAGCCTGTGTAGCCACCGCATCGGGTCGCGTCCAATTGCAGGCAGTCGACGGCACGGCACAGGCCGGCGGCGTCGTAGAGGTCGGCTGCGTATTCACCCGCGGCGACATCGCAGTTCACGGCGTCGCGTACGTGGGCCAGGCCCGTCGACGTCGTCGCTGCTGACCGGCTCTTCGAACCAGACGACGTCGAGGTCGTCCAATGCGGCTCCTACTCGGCGGGCCTGGGCCCGGAGTAGCCGCCATTTGCGTCAGCCATGAGATCGGCGTCGGCGTGCGAGTTCGCGAGGCGTTCGACGCGTGCGAGGTCGCGGTCGGTGCGGCGTCCCCAGGATTCGCCGATCTTGATCTTCATCGCGGGGCAACCAGGCAGCGTGCCATCGCTCGACCTGCTCGGCCAGCTGCGTCTCGGCAGTGTCGTGAATCCGCCGGATCCGTAGACCGGGACGTCGCTGCGTACGGCGCCGAACAGTTCGGGCAGCGCTACGTCGAGCGGGCGCGCCTTGAGGTCCCACAGCGCGATGTCGACGGCGCTGATCGCCTGCATCACCAGGCCGCGCGGTTCCGAGATTGCGGCAGCCCGGCGCATCGCCTCCCAGCAGCCGGCGATGTCGGCGGGGTCCGGCCGACCACGGCGTCCGCGAGATGGTCGCGTATCACGGCCGCGGCCGCCGTGTGCTGTAGGTCCAGCCAGTCCGGTCACGTCGCCGGCGTGGGCGTGACGACTACCGCTGTGGTGGCGTCCCATTCGAGCGTGCCGTCCGCCTCGGGTTCCGGGGTTCGGACGCGGTAGACCGACTCGATGCGTCGATGATCGGCCGGCTCACCGAATGCTCTGCCTCACGCCGGCGCGTCCGCGTGCGTTCGATCATGCGGTCGGCGGCCGGGCGGCCAGCGCCATGATGGTGAGCGCCGGGTTGGCCGATCCCTGGGTGGGCAGCACGCTGCCGTCGGCGACGTAGAGGTTCTGCATGCCGAAGACGCGGTGCTCCTCGTCGACGACGCCGTGCTCTGCGCGCGCGGCCATGCGCGCGCCGCCGACGAGGTGGGCGTTGCGGGTCGATCGTGATGACCTGCTCGGCGCCGGCCGCCTCGCAGGATCTCCTCCATCGATTCCTGCGGCGGCCGTGCATGAGCAGCTTGTCGTTGTCGCACTGGCGTATAGGCGAAATGTGCCACCGGCAGGCCGTGGCGGTCTGTCTCGTCGGCGAGCGTGACCCGATTGTCGGCGTGCGGCAGGAACTCGCACAGTGCGCCGAGGGTGGCCCAGTGCACGTAGTCGCGCATGTATTCGCGCAGGTCGTGCCCCAGTGGCCCTGCGCTGCGACGTGTTCGGCCCAGGTGATCGGCAGCGGGCTGACGTTTGGATGGACCAGCCGCGCTGGTAGGGCTTGCTCGGGTCGGTCTCGTAGAACTGCTCGGTGCTGACCTCCGGGCGGTGGCGCCTTGTACATCCGGATTTCGTCGGCGAAGCGACCGGCAGTCTGCGGTGCGCCCTGCACCATGAGGTAGCGACCGAGTTGGTCGTGGTCGTTGCCCAGGCCGTCGGGTAGCGCGGCGGTGGCCGACAGCAGCAGCAGCCGCGGGGTCTCGATGGAGTAGCCGGCCACGGCGACCGCCTGGCGCGCTGGTGGTGCTCGACGCCGTCGTGCAAATAGGTCGACGCCGGTCGCCCGGCCGTGCGCGGTCGTCGATGAGCACCTTGGTGACACGTGGCAGTCGGCCCGGATCTCGGCGCCGTGGGCCAGCGCGTCGGGGACGTGGGTGATCAACGGGCTGGCCTTCGCGTTGACCTTGCAACCCTGCAGGCAGAAGCCGCGATAAATGCAGTGCGGACGGTTTCCGAAGCGGCCGTTGGGGATGGCGACGGGCCCGACCCGCGCCTCGATGCCGGCCGCCTCGCGCCCCGCAGGAAGATCTCGCCGTTGCCGCTGACCGGATGGGCGTGGTGCGGGTAGCGGTGCGGGTCGCCCCACGGCCAGTTCTGGCCGCGACCGGGAGTTCGGCTTCGATCGCTTCGTAGTACGGGCGCAGATCGCCATAGTCGATAGGCCAATCCGCGCCGACGCCGTCGGCGCTGTAGTGTCGGAAGTCGGACGGGTGAAACCGCGGGATGTAGCCGGCGTAGTGCACCATCGAGCCGCCCGACACCGCGGCCGGAGTTGTTCGAGCCCAGCGGAACCGGGTCGGCGCCGCCGATCAGCGCGTGGCTCGGTCCAGTACAGGACGTGCGCGCCGCGCTCGTCGCTGACCCAGTCGCGTGTCGGGGTCCCAGAACGGCCCGGCGTCCAGGCACACCACCCGCCAACCGGCCCGGGCCAGCCGCTGGGTCAGCACGCTGCCACCCGCGCCGGCGCCGACGATCACCAGGTCGACCTCGTCGTCGTCGTCGTAGCGGCGCATGTCCGTGCGCAGCCGGTGGTTGATCCGCGAGCCGTCGTTGGGAATCAGCCAGGCGGACTCGTTGCGAGCCCGGACTGGCGCGGTAGTCACTCACCGTGGTCCGCCGCCGGACAAGTCGTCGTCGGCTTGCGGGCGCGTTCGACACGCCGCGCGAACGGCACCGGGTCGCCGTCGTCGTGGTCGGCGACCTCCCAGCTTCTCCCGCGGCGTCGATGCCGGGGTTCAGGTAGCCGCGCGGGTAGGCCGGCCCGCCGAACCCGATCTCGTTCCATGCCCACGGATGTGAGTAGAACGCGGCGCAGGCGTAACGGGTCCACAGGCTCCAGACGTGCGTGGCCGGACATCCCGTGCCAGGACTCGCCGCGGTGCGAGAGATCCTGCACGTCTTGCAGCAGCCGCGCCTGTTCAGCTACGGCGAGTTCGGCATACCCCGCGTCGTGTCGCGCACGTGCATCATCGTCGAGGTGCGCCAGCGTGTCGCGCCAAGCTTGGCCGTCTTCGGGCATGTCGTCGTAGTGCCACCCGTCGGTCTCGCCGGTGGCCAACCGGCTATCGATCAGTGCGAGCACCGGCACCCGCGGCTCGTCGTCCTGGGCTAGCAGCAGATCGAGCATCGGCGCCGCGATGCCAACCTCGTGCGCGCTGAAGAACGACAACATGTTCGGCAGCGCCAGGCGCGCCAGCACCACCCCCGCCGTCACGTCGTCCCAGCATCTGGCCTGGTCCAGGACGTCGAAGCCCGGAAACCGGCCCCGGCCCTGCGGGGTGATCGCGCGCTGCGCCGGTGGACGATACGGCATCAGCGGCTCCCTTCGCCGGGTAGCGGAAGGTCCTCCCGTCGCAACAGAGCCGCCAGCAGGCCCATGGCGCCGACGAGTGACGCCAAGCAGCGGGGCGAACGCCGGCGGGCCGGACTCCATGTTGTATCTGGTGAGACCGCCGGGTCGCTGGGCGATGCCGCGCAGTGCAGATAGGTGCCCTGCACGCCGTTGGCCACGATGGCCGCGCTGGCCACCGGGAGAACGGTCTTGGCCGCCCGGCGGGAGAAGAAACCGGCGATACCGGCGGGGATCGCGGTGGGCAGCACCACGACGGCCACCACATCATCTTGTTGCCGAAGCTCGCTCCGTCGTGGGACAGGTAGATCTCCGCCGGCGGTGACCGCCGCGCCGGCCGCGGTCAGGGCCGACAGGGTGCGCTCGAAGCGGCCGGTCCGAATATCGTGCAGGGCGGACGTCAAGTCACTTCATGTTCGATCCTTCTTTCTCGCCGGGCAGATACTGCTGCACCTTCTGCTTGATCGCCCTGCTTGATGAACCCGGCCAGTATCCTCGTCGCCGCGAGCACCGCGTGGACCAGCGACTTGGCCTGCTCGAACGTGGCGTGCGGCGGGATGGGCGGAACGTCGGGATCGCAGCGCACGTCCAGCACGGTCGGCCGGTCGGCAGCCAACGCGCGCTCCCACGCCGAACCCAAGGCCGTCGGCGGTCGTCGATGTTGATGCCATGCAGGCCCAGACTGCGCGCGAATGCGGCGTAGTCGACTTCGGGCAGTGTCTGCGATGCCTCGAACTTCGGCGAGCCTTCCATGGCCCGCATTTCCCAGGTGACCTGATTGAGGTCGTTGTTGTGCAGAATCGCGATGATCAGCCGGGGATCGGTCCACTGCTGCCAGTACTGCGCGATGGTGATCAGCTCGGCCATGCCGTTCATCTGCATCGCCCCGTCGCCCGACGAACGCGATGCTCGGCCGGTCCGGGTGAGCCCATTTCGCGCCGATCGACATACGGCACGCCCGGGCCCATGGTGGCCAGCGTTCCCGAAAGCGAGCCGCGGACGACGCCGCGGTGAACTTGAGGTGGCGGGCGTACCAGTTCGCCGCGCTACCCGAGTCGGCCGCGACGATCGCGTTGGCCGGCACCGGGCGACAGTTCATGGAAGATCCGCATCGGATTGACCGGGTCGGCGTCGGTCATCGCGCGCCGCTCGCGCAGTGTTCCACCACTGGCGACTTGCTTCTCGATCTCCTCCCGCCAGGACCGGTCGGTCTTGCGCGTGCAGCAGCGGGATCAGGGCGCGCAGCGTGGCTTTGGCGTCGCCGACCAGGTTGAGTTCGTACGGGTACCGCATGCCGATCCACTTGCCCGACCGGTCGATCTGCACCGCGCGGGCCTGGTCGAGTTTCGGCAGGAACTGGGTGTACGGGAAGTTGGACCCGACGGTGAGCAGCGTGTCGCAGCCCATCATCAGCTTGTCAGCTGGCGGTCGTGCCGAGCAAGCCGATCGAGCCGGTCACCCACGGCAAGTCGTCGGGCAGCACGTCCTTACCCAGCAGGGCTTTCGCCGCGCCGGCGCCAAGCAGGTCCGCGATCTGGGTGAACTCCTCGACACAGCCGCGTGCGCCCTGGCCGACCAGCATCGCGACCTTTTCCCGGCGTTGAGCAGGTCGGCGGCCGCCCGCAGTGCCGCTCAGCGTCGGGACGTGACCGTCGGGCTCGGCCGATGCCCGAGGCTGGACGGCACCTGCTTGAACGCGTGCCCCGGCGGCTCGTACTTCAGCTCGAACACGTCGGACGGGAAGATGATGCAGGTCGGCGCGCGTCTCGCTCATGCGCGACGCGGATCGCCCGGTCGATCAGGTTCGGCAATTGCTGCGGGCACCGTGCACATCTGCACGTAGTCGCTGCAGACGTCCTTGAACAGCGACAGCAGGTCGACCTCCTGCTGGTAGGACTGCCGCCCATCGCGGAGCGTCGGTCTGCCCGACGATCGCGACCACCGGGACGTGGTCGAGCTTGGCGTCGTACAGCCCGTTGAGCAGGTGAATCGCGCCCGGGCCGCTGGTGGCCACGCAGACCCCGAAGTTGCCGGAGAACTTCGCGAAGCCGACCGCCTCGAACGCCGCCATCTCCTCGTGACGGGCCTGCACGAACTGCGGATGGTTCCCGGCCCGCTCCCACGCGGCAAGCAGGCCATTGATCCCGTCGCCGGGAAAACCGAAGACCTGCTTCACATCCCATTCCCGAAGCCGGGAGAACAACACATCGGCAACGGTGTCAGACACTATGGATCACTCTCCTGCTGGCCGGGGATTATGGTCAGAAGATATCCTGGTGAGCATTGCCGTTTCGGCTGGCCCCAAACGTGGCGGGCACCGGGCAGTCGCGGCAGAATCGCCTGCGCCATCCGGTCGCGGCGCCGCTGCCCGCCCGGCGGTGGCGTGTTGCCGGCGCTGAAGGTCTTGTGCGCGCCGAACAGCGCCCACGTCGCGGCGATCACGGCGTCGCTGAGTGCCGCACGCGCCCGGCGGGCGGTCGACGGCGGCCAGACCCAACGCGGTCAGCGAATGAACACCGTCGACCCAGGTGCCGGCAGCGAGGACTTCCGGGCTGGGATTGATCCCGGACAGGATGGCCTGTGCGAGGTGACGCGCTCTCCAGGATGCGGGTAACGACGAGGGCCCGACGATCGACATCGACTCGGTGAATCGCACTCGAAGACGGTAGCTGGCGCGACTAAAAGCTGCTGCGCCCCAAATGCTGCGGAGAACCTCGATCAGTCTGAACGGGGTTCTCACCGACGCCTCCGCAGCGCCAGCGCGGCGGTGGCTGCGATGGCCCCCGCGCCAGTCAAGGCTCGGCGGTGTTGCGAAAGCCACGGTTGAGGTGCACTGCCAATCGCTCGATCGTCGAAAACACCATGGGCGCCATGGTCGCCGCCGGTGTCGTCGTCGCGAGGTTCCCACAAGTTGAAGGGCCGGTCAGGACTGACGGGTTGACCGGTCTGCTGGGAGGAGTAGCCGGTCTTGCCCAGATATCGGTCCAGTACTGCAGGCATCAGCCGTTGTCCCACAATCGTCGCGGCGGTGCTCGCTCCCACCCAGTACTGCTTGCGGCGCGGGTGTTCGGCTGCGAATACCACGGCGCGCCCGGCGATCTCGGGCTGATAGATCGGGGGAACGGGTTGCGGATGATGCGGCAGCCGGGACAACACCCAGGAGAATTGTGGAGTGTTGACCGCCGGCATCTGCACAACGGTGATTCGAACGTTGCTGTGGTCGTGCATCAATTCGGTCCGTACCGACTCGGTGAAGCCGTTGATTGCGTGTTTGGCGCCGCAATAAGCAGACTGCAGCGGAATGGCGCGCGCCCCCAGGGCCGATCCGACCTGCACGATCGTGCCGGCATCGCGCTCACGCATGCGGCGCAGTGCGGCCATGGTGCCGTGCACGAACCCGAGATAACTGACCTCGGTGACGCGGCGGTACTCCTCGGCGGTGATCTGATGGAAGGGCGCGAACACCGAGGTGAACGCGACGTTGATCGAGACGTCGATGGGTCCGAACGTGCGCTCGATTTCGTCGGCGGCGGCTTCGACCGCCGCATGGTCGGCGACGTCAGTGGGAATCGCCAACGCTTGTCCGCCGCCGTTCTGGACATCTTTGGCTGCGCCCTCCAGTCCTGCTGATCCTCGAGCGAGCAAGCCGACGTTGTCGCCACGAGCGCCGAACAGCCGGGCTGTCGCCCGCCCGATTCCGGCGCTGGCTCCGGTGATCACGACAGTGCGCGGCGTTGTCACGAAGACTCCCCTCAATATTCGCCTGCTCGGCGCCTTCCACCCTCCAATCCGAACCATACCCCTAGTTCGTGCGTAATGCACGATATGCAATACACAGGATATTATCAGTGCACGTAACGCGCCGAGGATGTATTGTGCGTGTGGAAAGGAGCGGCATGGTCGCAGCGCAGCACAGCAGCCGGTCCGGCACCGCCGTCAACGAGTTCGATGATTTCGCCGCCGAGTTGGAATCGGCCACCCGCGGCTTCCTCGAAATCAACGTGGCGGTGCTCGAGCAGATGGAAAAGAAGATCAGTCTGGGAGCCTTGTCACGCGCTGGCAGTCGTTGGAACGGCTCGGACCGAGTCTGGTGACAGAGCTCGGTGACGACCTCAACCTGCTGCCGTCGACCGCCAGTCGACTCAGCGACCGGCTGGCCGAGGCTGGTTGGATCACCCGTCGCGTCTCACCGCTCAATCGACGTGCCACCGTGCTCGAACTCACCGCCGGCGGCAGGGCCTTGCTCAGGGAGTTGCTCGCCTTGCGCAAGAACGCACTGAAGTCCGTCGTCGGGCAAATGAGTGGAGACGACCGCGCCGCCCTGCTGCAAGGCGCTCGCGCCTTCACTACCGCCCGGCAAGGGTTGGCTGAACAGGACCCGTAATGATGACCGCGGCAGGCCGCTATTTGTCGCGCCGTTGGGCGCGGTGGTGTGCCACAGCCGCGGTGGCCGCGACCTTGGCGGCAGGCTGTTCAGCTCCGGGACGCGCCTGGAGACCGAACCCGAGGTCGTGCTGACCCGCGTGGGAGCCGCGCTACACGCCCCGGTGTGGTCCTATCGGCGGCACACGCTCCTCGGGCTCACGGACGATCAGCGGCTGGCCGAAGTCACCGAGCCGCTTGACGCGCAACGCACGACGACCCGGCTGTCGTCGCCGATGGCTGCAGGACGCAACCTGCAAATCAGTCAGAGGGACGATGGCCAGGTTTTCGTGCCGAAGCCCCAGCGAGGCGAAGTCGCGGTGGTCGACCTCGCCAGCCTACGGCCGATCGAGTCCTGTCGACGCGGGTCCCCGCTCCGGCCTACCTTTCCGAGGATGCCGGTATGAGAGTGTTGCTTGCGCTTTCCGCGGACGGGTCGGCGGTGACGCCGGTCGAGGAATACGGCTATCGGAAGCTGCCGACCGCCGCTGTCGAAGGCGCCGCGGACACCATTGACGGGGCCAACCGCGGTCGCGCCATCAGCTACCGCAGCTACGGTTCCAAAGGAATCCACTATTACCAGGGCCCGTCGTCGCCCCCCGAAGAGCGTGGCTCGCTCAACATGGACGTCGCGGGCTCCGCCGGTGACGGGACCCAGGTAATGCGCGGATATGTCGCGGGCCGACACGACCTCTATACGCCGTCGATTCACGGCGCGGCGGAAGGGGATTGGAAGTGTCAGGCCGGGCGCGGCTGTCGTCGCCGGTGCGTGAACTCGGCACCGACGACACCCGCATCTATGCCGCGACCGATCGTCAGCTGGTGGCGCTGGAAACGGCGAGCTTCAACGGCTAATCCGCACGGGGAGATTCCCGTCCTGCACGTCACGGATTACCGCGCGTCACTTCCCGACGGCCCGCTGCGGTCCGCGCCCCTGTCAGGCATGGCCATCGGGCCACGCCGGGTGTACCTCACCCTGCTAGGGGCGACGTATGTGGTCAGCGTCGCGAAGCCGCGACTGTGACGCGCGGGTCGCAAAAGGGACGCAAAGGGAAGAGTCATGAATCGTCCGGCGGAGCACAACCGAACGTTGCTGAACATCGACGATGACGTCGCGTTGCTGGCGCGACCAGATCGAGGCGCTCAAGCGGCTCGGCCGGCAAGAATCGGTGAGCGAGGGCGAGATCTAACGACTTCAGCATCAGGTGGGGCACCGCTCTTGCCGGGCGGCTTCCGCGCTTGGTGCACTATGACAGCGAGGATTTGACTCGACGAGGCCGCCAAGCGCGAATTCGAGTCGGTGTGTCACCTATCTTCGCGAGTTGTCCGGGCTGGCCGTGCGATGAGGACTCGCTGCGCCCGACTTCGCCCCTGTGGCAGAGCGACCCGGTAAGTTTCGGAGTATTGGCCTGTGGCGCCGAATTATTCGTCCCTGGGCTGTAGAATTTGTCCTCGTGCAACACGATTCCGGTACGGGCTTGGCGCAGTTCGGATTCCGGCATGTCAAGCCCACCATGTAGGCATCACCGTCCTCATTGAGGAACAGATAACCCAGGTGCAGCGCATGACCGACGCGGAAGCCGGTGCCGCCGCAGCACTCGCAATGTCCGCCCTTCACCTTGATCTGCTCCGAAACTCGCTGGCGCGAAACATCATCAAGCTCGATCAATTCAGGACGGGGCAGCACGTCACCCGACATTTCATATCTCCACGTTCTTGTCGTAGTAGACGTTGTCCTCGCGCCAACCGCCGGCGCCGTGGCCGATCCCGGAATAATCGTTGATGAATTCGATCTGGTTGATCCACTTGGCCATCTTGAAACCGACCTGGGTTTCCACCCGCAACCGCAATGGCGCCCCGTGTTGGATCGGCAACGCGCGACCGTTCATCTCGTACGCCAGCAAGGTCTGGGGCTTGTAGACCAGCTCGAGATCAATCACCTCGTAGAACTGGCCGCCACCATGCGAGGCGGGTTCGTCTCGGTCAATTGTCTTGCATGGTCAGGAAACACACGTATTTCGCCTGGGGGAGCGGCCGCACGAAGTCGGCGAGCTCGGCCAGCGGAAGCCCACTCCATTCGCCGATGCTGGTCCAGCCCTGCACACAGTGGTGCATGACGCGTTGCGACTGCCGGTCCGTCAGGGTCCGCAGGGCGGCTAAGTCCAATGTCACCGGGTTCTCGACGAGTCCGCCGACCCGCAAGCGCCAGTCGACGAAGTCGTGCACCGCCATCACTTTGTATTCCGTACTGGCCGGCGGCTTTCCGTTGACGCGATGCTCCTCGGAGATCTTGGCGACGGGATAGTTCTGCCGGGAGTCCAGGGGGCGCAGCAGGATTCGCCGGGCCACATTGACCGCCGCGCCCAGCACCCGCTGGACCGACCGGGGCTTGCGCAGGCTCCACACCGTCGCCGCCGCGTGGATGGCGACGATCACCGCGATGATGGCCAGTGACAGAAAGGTGGCCAGGGTGGTGTTGTGGACGGAGCCGAAAATCATTGACGCGTTGAGCGACCCCCATCCCCAGAAGAAAACCATGGACAGATGGATAACGATGAAGGCGAGGAAGGCGACGAGTCCCAGAAAGTGCAGGCTCCGAGCCCATTGCCGGCCGCCCCACATCCGCACGTACCACGGGAAACGCGCCGCAATGGCGGGGGATTGGGCAGCGCCGGTGAGGATCTGGAAAGGGGCGAGCACAAAGATCACACCGGCATACGCCAGCTTCTGCATGGCGTCCAGGGGTTCACCCGGCAGCAGTGGCGGCAGGTTGAAGGTCAAGTACGTGACGATGTCGTTCCCCGCCTCGGCGAAGATTGACCAGGAGTAAGGCCAGTACCGGTGCCACTGACCGGTCGCAAACAGCAGCACGTAGTAGGACAGTCCCAGCAGTATCCAGCCGATCACCGAGAAGAAGTGCCAGTGCCGGCCCATCCCCAGTTGCGCGTGCCCGGGCAACGCGATGACGGGGTGGTAGTCCTCCTCCTCGTCGAGCGTGTCGTATAACCGTTCCTGCGGCATGACTTTTCGAGTGAAGCGCGCCCACTCGGTGCCCGGTTTGCTGTCGTCGCGCCAATACAGTTTGGGGTGGGTGGCGAGGATTTCGATGCCACTGCGAATGATCAATGTCACGAACAGCACGTTGAGCCAGTGGTCAATGCGCAACCATGCGGGGTAGTCGAGTGTTGTCACGTCAGGGTATTCCGTTCAGTCCTGCCAGCCTTGCCGGTGTGGATAGGCCACATTGACCCCCGACAGAACCGTGGTGTGCACGGCGACGAAGCCGACGGCCAACGCCATCGCCAACGTCCCAGGCGCCACATCCCACCGGCCGGTCACCGCTTCGAGTTCGGGCAACCGTGTCATCCGGCTGAACAGATAGATTCCCAGGAAGGTCAGGCAGATGATGCTGCCCAGGTACCAACCTCGTTGCGGTACCGCGGGGCTGACGGCGGCGACCATGGTCACCGCGGCGATCAGGCACCCGGTGATCAACGCGACGGCGTAGCCAACGAAGTACCGGGGCAATGCCGGTTCGGTCATCAGGACATAGACGTGGACGCCCACCAGACCGGTCAAGAGAATTACGCCCACCGCGGTCACCATCCGCGGCAGGTCAAAGGCGACCCAGCCGTCGAGCGTGAGCGCTCGAGACGACAGGATCCTGCGCCGGACGTTTATCCATAGTCGTTTGTATAAAGCGACCACACGCGTGTGGTACCCACGGAAATACGCGGCAAACGCGGCTCGTTCAGTTGCTGTCGGCGAGTCGGTGTGCCGTCTCGAAAAGCAATGCGTGGACGAATGCCTGTGGAAGGTTGCCGCGCAGTTGCCGTTGTCCGACGTCGAATTCCTCGGCGAACAAGCCTGGCGGTCCGCACGCGGTACGGTTGCGTTCGAACCATCGAACCGCCCTGATGTCGTCGCCCTGCTGGTGATCGGCCAATGCCATCAAGAAGCCGCACAACAGAAATGCTCCCTCCGCCTCGCCCAGCGGGCGCTCGTCGGGCTGGAAGCGGTATACGAAGCCGTCGCGTCCCAAATCGGCACGTACGGCTTCCAGCGTTGCGACCGTTCGTGGGTCACCGGCCGGAATCGCCCCTCTGATCGACGGTATGAGCAGTGCTGCGTCAACGCGCGAATCGTGAGGGGCGCGTTGCCATCTGCCGTGCGGGTGCAGACAGTCCGATCCGGCGTCCGAGATCAGCAGATCCGCCAACTGCCGCCACTTGGAGCCCTCGTGTGGCGGCGCCACCTCGGCTATACGTCGCAGGCCCGCCGCGCACGTCAGCCGCGAGTGCGCCCAATGCTGGTTGTCCAATTCCCAGATGCCGGCGTCGGGTTCGCGCCACCGCTCGGTGATCGTCCGCACCAGAGTCTGTACCGCGTTCCAGTGCCAGCTGTCGAGGCGATCCAGGCGCGCGGCCGCTGCCAAGAGGAGCAGTGCCTCGCCGCAGGCGTCGAGTTGGAACTGGTCGGTCACCCAGTTACCGGTCTTGACCGCGGCGCCGGGATAGCCCGGCAGGTCTAGATCCTCCTCCCGCGGCACCCCGGCACCCGTCACCGCATAGGCCGGCTTGAGTTCCGGCCCATCAGCCAGCACGCGCTCGCTGACGAAGCGGACGGCATTATCGAGCAGCGGATCTGCGCCGGCCGCGGCAACCGCCTGCCCCGCGTAACACTGATCCCGTATCCAGCAATACCTGTAGTCGTAATTGCGGCCTTGCTGGGCGCGCTCCGGCAGCGACATGGTCGCGGCGGCAACCATCCCGCCGCCGCTGCTCGTCAAGCCCCGAAGCACCGCATAGGCAACCTGGGCATCGGCGTCGGCCGCGGTGCCAGAAATAGCTGGAACGGCTTTGCGCCAGGCGGTTTCGGTGTTCCGCCACGCGTCGTTCGGCTGCGCCGCGGCAGCATCCAGCTCCTGATCGGAGAGTTCGAGTATCAGGTCGCAATCCGTCCCCGGCTCTACCCGTACCACCTCCTGTAGTGAACCGTCCTCGAATTGACGCGCCCCACCCGCTCCGGACCACCGAAATCGGTTCGCGCCACAACGACCCGTCCACACCCCGTCGCTCAGGCGTAGATCGCTCACATGCACGGCACCGAATTCCGCCCGCAAGTCAAGCGCGATGCGCATGCGTATCGGCCGATCGAGCGCACGGATGCGGCGCAGCAACACGGCAGTGTGCCGATCTCCCGGGAATGCCAGGGCTTCGCGACATTCGACAATTCCGTCGGTGGTCACCCACCGCGATCGCCAGATCAACGACCGCTCTTCGTACCGCCCACCCCAGACGAACCGCGTCTGATCCGGGCACACGACGTAGGCGCCGTCACCGCCCAGCAGCGAACTGAACACCGCCGGGCTGTCCCAACGCGGCAGGCACATCCAGCTGTAGTCACCGCGAGGTCCGACGACGACGCCTCGCTCCCCGTCGGCGAGTAGCGCGTATTCGCGTAGCACGTGCGGCGAGAGCAGCTCGGCCATGGCTGTCTGGTTGATCATCATCGGCCCTCCGATTCACCACCGACACTGTCGGTGTGTGGCATACCCGTTCAGGCCGCAGAGTTACGTGCTGATCATCGGGACCAGGTAGCGGGCAGCGTAGTCGCGGACCGCGGCCTGATCCGTGGTGTCGAGGCGTTCGGTCGGGAACACGATGATGCCCACGGCGACCCGCAGCAGGATGTCTGCGATGTTGGCAAGGTCGGCGTCGGCGATGTCGGCGCCGCAGCGCCGCAGGGTGTGGGCGATGCCGTCGGCGAACTGGCCGATCGGGAAGACGTCTGAGCGGGAGAACATACCGAACAGCTCGGGTTCGCTCTCGGCGATGCGCGAATACAGCGGCGAGTCCCCGATGAGGCGCACCCCGAGGGTGAACGCCTCGATGACGGCCTCTTGCGGGCTACGGCCGGTGGTGGCCTGGTCCAGCGTGGTGAAGAACAATTCGGCCTCGCGCCGCACGACGGCCTCGAACAAGTCGTCTTTGGTGGGGAAGCGGCGGTAGATGGTGCTTCGGCTGACGCCGGCACGGGCAGCGACATCTTCGATGTTCGCGCGGCGCACCCCGTAGGTCTCGAAGACGGAGCGTGCGGTGTCCAGGATGGCGTTCTCGACGGACTCGGTAGTGGTTCCCGGAAACCTGGTAGCCATGCTCAACTCTTTACTGCCCGTCTTGCCGCCAAGGCAACTCAATGCCGCGGATGCTATTGTGACACAAAAGTACGATTTTGTGTCTCTGCTTCACGACCGGGGAGGGTAGTGATGACAGCGAGTTTCGACACCGGCGTTAGGGAGGCGACGCCGGTCGTCATCGATGAGGTCGACGAATCGGCGCCGGTGCTGGGCCCGGACTCGCTGATCTGGAAGTTCTACGGCGACTACCGGACGCAGTTGTTCGGATTCCAGCGCGTCGCCGGCACCGAGAACTGCATCGAACAGCTCGGTCAGGGCGTGCTCGACCATTCGGTGATTTTCAGCGACACGCTGGGCCGGGCGAAGCGGACCGCGCCGCCCCTGATGAAGACCGTCTACTCCGACGACCCGCACACATGGGGCCGTACCGTGCGGGACTTCCATAAACCCATCAAAGGCAACATCAGCGACGGCTCTCGGTACCACGCATTGAACCCGGAGTTGTTCTACTGGGCGCACGCCACGTTCGTCGACCAGGTGCTCTACAACGCCGACACGTTCATTCGGCGTCTGTCCCACGCGGAGAAGGAACAGATCTTCACCGAAAGCAAGGTCTGGTATCGCCTTTACGGCGTCAGCGACCGTGGTCAGCCGCAAACCTACGACGAGTTCGTCGAATACTGGGACGGAATGCTGGACCGGTTCATGCCGCACAAGACGATTCGGTACGGCACCGGCTACCTCCGGAAAGGCCTCCCGGGACCGCGCAAGATTCCCCGCCCGATCTGGAAGATTCTGTCCGCGCCTTTGAACGCCTACGCCCGGCTGGTCATCGTGGGAACTTGCCCGCCGCAGATGCGCGAGGTGTGCGATCTGGCTTGGGATGACAAGAAGGAGAGGCGATTTCAGCGGTTCGCTGCGGTGATGCGGGCGCTCAATCCGCTGATCAACCGGTTGCCCCTACGGCTTGTCTATATGTCCTGGGCCGCGGACGCCTGGGCGCGCTCGGGTGTCGACCCGCGCAAGATCCACAACTAGCGGGCAGTCTTGATCGGCGCGGCTACCGGCGTTGCTGCCGGACGGCTTCCACCGGCGATCCGGCCCGCGAAAGCGGTAACGGCCAAACCCCTGACGCGTGGATCTTCGACTGCCATTGTGACCGTGGGTCACAACTATGTTTCGATGGGTGAAGATGGGTGGTACGCGATCAAGGGGTGCAGCCGATGAATCTGGTCTTGCAGGCGATTGATTCGGCTGCCAGCAGGTTTGCGAACCCGGCGCGGGAATCGGATCCCGACAAGCTGCGCAATGCCGTTTCCGGCAAGACCGTGCTGGTGACGGGCGCGTCCTACGGGATTGGCGAGGCGGCCGCGCGCAAGCTGGCGGCAGCCGGTGCGACCGTGCTGATCGTGGCCCGCTCGGCGGACCGTCTCGATGACGTCGCGGCCTCGATCAACGCCGGCGGCGGACAGGCCTTCGTCTACCCGACCGACCTCAGTGACGAGGCCGCCGTCAGCGAATTGACGAAGCAGATCAACGAGAATCACGGGCCACTGGACATCGTCGTGAGCAACGCGGGCAAGTCGCTGCGCCGGTCGCTGCACGACCAGTACGACCGGCCGCACGACTTTCAGCGCACCATCGACATCAACTATCTGGGTCCGATCTGGCTGCTGCTCGGGTTGCTTCCGGCGATGCGCGATACCGGCGGAGGGCATCTGGTCAACGTTTCGAGTGTGGGTGTTCGCGTGGTTCCCGGACCGCAGTGGGGTGCCTACCAGGCATCCAAGGGGGCATTTGACAGCTGGTTGCGCAGTGTGGCACCGGAACTGCACGCCGACGGCATCGACGTCTCGACGATCTACTTCGCGCTGGTGCGAACCCGGATGATCGAACCCACTCCGCTGCTGGGCCGGCTTCCGGGCCTGACGCCCGATGAGGCAGCCGACGCCGTGGCGAAAGTCATCATCGAACGTCCCCGCACCAACGAGCCGCCCTGGGTGTGGCCGGCCGAGATTGCCTCGGTGTTGCTGGCCGGGCCGGCGGAGCGCGCTGCCCGGCTGTGGCACAGCCGGTTCCTCGCCGAATCCGATAAGGACGCTCGGTCGTGACGGACAGCGTGGTCGGCACGACGGCGCGCGCGGTGCTGTCGTCGGGGCTGCTCGGCCCGCCGGGCCCGGTCGCGGCGTTGCGCCTGACCCGCGAGGTCTGCCGGGGCGGGACGAATCTCTTCACCCTGTTGGCCGTATCGGCGGCGCGGTGGCCGCAGCGCACCGCGATCATCGACGAGGACGGGGCGCTCAGCTACCGCGAGCTGCAGTCGATGACAGAGTCGCTGGCTCTCGAACTGGTCGACGCCGGCGTGCGGGCCGGGCAGCCGGTCGGTGTCATGTGCCGCAACGGGCGCAACTTCGTGGCCGCGGTTTTCGCCACGGCGCTGGTGGGCGCCGATGTGGTGCTGGTGAACACCGAATTCCGCGCCGACGCCCTCGCGGGCGCCCTGGGTGCACACCAGATTCGGACGATGTTCTGCGACAACGAATTCACCCACCAGATCGCGGAGACCAAGGAGCCCATTCAGATCATCGACCCGGCCACCGTCTCACCGCGACATGGTGTTCCGCGACCCAGGGTGGCCCCGTCGGGGCGAATGGTGTTGCTCACCTCGGGTACCACCGGGATTCCGAAGGGAGTGCCGCGTACGCCCCATCTGAGTTCGGGGTTGGGCGTCAGCATGACCCTTCTGGCGCGCACCGGTCTGCGGGTCGGGTCGCGAATTTCGTTGGCAGCACCGATGTTTCACGGTCTCGGGTTCGGCATCCTGATGATGGCCATGGCACTGGGCGGCACGGTGCTGACCCGCCGGCGCTTCGACGCCGAAGCTGCCCTGGCGCAGGCGTCGTTGCATCGTGCCGAGGCGATGAGTGCGGTGCCGATCATGTTGGCCCGCATGTTGGATCTGCCGCAGCGGGTGCGGGCACGAAATCCGTTGTCTTCCTTACAGGTTGTGATATCCAGCGGAGACCGGCTGGGTCCAGGCCTGGCGCGTCGGTTCATGGACGCCTACGGTGACGTCCTCTACAACCTGTACGGCTCCACCGAGGTGGGCATCGGGTCCCTGGCCACGCCGCAGGAGCTGCGCCGCTTCCCGGAGACGGTGGGCAGGCCCGTCGCGGGATGCCCGGTTCGCATCTACAACCGCAACGGCCGACCCGTGGGGCCCCGGGTCACCGGCCGGATCTTCGTCGGTGGCGGGCTGGCCTCGGACGGCTACACCGGTGGCGGCGGCAAGACTGTCATCGGCGGCATGACCAGCACCGGGGACATGGGCTACCTCGACGAGGCCGGCCGGTTGTATATCGTTGGGCGCGAAGACGACATGATCGTCTCCGGCGGCGAGAACGTGTACCCGCGCGCACTGGAGAACGCGCTTTCCGGACACCCCGAGGTGGCCGAGAATGCGGTCGTCGGCGTTGCCGATGAGCGGTTCGGTAAGCGGTTGGCCGCTTTCGTCGTACTGCGGGAGGACAGCTCCGCCGATGAGTCGGCGTTACGAGAGTACTTGAAGGGCAAGGTTTCCCGCTTCGAGCAGCCCAGAGACATCAACATCGTCGCCAGCATCCCGCGCAATCCGGCGGGCAAGGTGGTACGCCGGGAGCTGTCCGGCTGACGCCCCAATCGCCGAACGTCCGCAAAATGTCAGTCGCTGCGGCGTGTCGGTGGGCAAACGCGGACGCTCGCGACCAATGCGCGACCGGCGCCTAGTCGGGTTCTGTGTCGGGTGCCACCGCGCCGACCGCCTTGTTCAACCACTGAGGCGCCAGCACCGAGACCGCGGTAGTTCCCGCGGTGGCGCCGATTACGCCCGACCAGGCGACCGGACCCAGCGGTGTGCAGCCGAAAAACTGGCTGAGCACCGGTGTCTGGATGATGCCGACCAGAACCCCGGCGCTGCCCAGCGCTGTCGCCACCACCAGTGGGCTGTGGCTACGGGTCAGCAGTGTCTGCGCCAGCTGCGTCGTCACCAATGCGGTCAGACCCATTGTCGCCGTGCGCCTTTCGGTCCCCGGCGTCCAGCGTCCGATGGCCCAGGCGGTCGTTGCGCCGGCGGCGGTGATGACCCCGCGACTGACGATCTGTCGCATCAGGGGTTCGTCGAGCGACGGGGCCGGCTGGGTCAGCAGGTCGCGCTGCAGCGTCCGGCGTGCCTCCTCGATCTGGTCCTCGGTGAGTTCCTCGTCGTCCTCGGGGTCGTCGTACTGGGAAGTGACGGCGACCGCCAGGGCGGGGAACATGTCGGTGAGCAGATTCACCAGCAACAGTTGCCGGGTTCCCACTGGCGCCCGCCCCTGGCCGAACGCGGTCCCCAGGATGGTGAACAGCACCTCGCCGACATTGCCGCCGACCAGGATGGTGACCGCGTCGCGCACCCCGGCCCACATGTTGCGGCCCTCGACCAGCGCGTCGATCAGCACGCCCAGGTCGTCATCGGTCGAGCACGATGTCGGCCGCGCCTCTGGCGGCCGAGGACCCCCGACCGCTGACACCGATTCCCACGTCCGCCATCCGGATGGCGGCAGCGTCGTTGGCGCCGTCGCCGACCATGGCGGTCACCCGACCACTGCGCTGCAGCGCCGCGACGATCTGTACCTTCTGCTCCGGGCTGACCCGCGCGAAGACCTGCACTTCGGCGGCGAGCTTCGCGTGACCCTCCTCGTCGAAGCCGGCGAATTCGGCACCGGTCACGACTCGCGCGTCCTTCGGGTAGGCCGAGTTGCCGGGCGATGGCCCGGGCGGTGATGGGGTGGTCACCGGTGATCAGCACGACATTGCGCTCGGCCTCGATCAACGCCTCGATCACGGGCCGCGACGACGCCCGCGCGGTGTCGGCCAAGCCGACATAGCCGATCAGTTCCAGGTCGTGTGCGGCGGCGTCGACGGCGTCGGAGTCGGTGTCGCCGTCCGTGGTGCCGAGTTCCCAGGGACGCCGCGCGACGGCGAGCACCCGCAAGCCTTGTGCGGCGAGGCTGTGCACCAGGGACTCGGCTCTCGGTGGGGGTCGGCGAATCGGCAGCGCGGCATGATCGTCTCCGGCGCCCCCTTCAGCATCAGCACGGGCGTTGTATCGGTGAGCTCTGAACCGATGGTGGCGGCATAGCCGCGGCTGGATTCGAAGGGCACCTCGGCCAGCACGGTCCAGTCCGAATCACCCTCGCTCAGCGAATTCGCAGCCGTGATGATCGCCTCGTCGGTCGCGTGCGCGTGTCCCTCGCCGTCGTGCGGCTGCGTTGAGGCGCGCGCGGCGGCCCGCAACACCGCGATGGCCGCCGGATCGTCGGACTCGGGGAATGGCCCCTCGGGACCGGTACCTTTCGGGACGGCACGGACGACCCGTAGCCGGTTTTCGGTGAGAGTCCCGGTTTTGTCGAAACAGACGGTGTCGACCCGACCCAGCGCCTCGATGGCGCGGGGCGACCGCACCAAGACTCCGCGCGTCGTCAGGCGCTGCGCGGCGGCGAGCTGCGACAGGGTTGCCACCAGCGGCAGACCTTCCGGGACCGCGGCGACCGCAATGGCGACGCCGTCAGCGACCGCCTGCCGCAGCGAGGTGCGACGCAGCAACGCCAGGCCGGTCACCGTCGCGCCGCCGGCCAGGGTGAGCGGCAGCACCTTGCTGGTCAGCTCACGCAGCCGCGCCTGGATGCCGGCCGATGTCTCGACGTTGGCCACCGCCGAGATCGCGCGTTGCGCGGCGGTGCCGACCCCGGTGGCCACGACGATCGCCCGCGCGCGGCCTGCGACGATCGTGCTGCCCTCGAACAGCATGCTGGCTCGTTCCGGGTCGTTGACGGCGACGGGATCCACCTGCTTGTCGACCGGCAACGACTCGCCGGTGAGGAAGGACTCGTCGACCTCGAGGTCGTCTGCGACCAGGATCCGGGCGTCGGCCGGCACCACCTCGGGGGCGGCCAGGTCGATGACGTCCCCGGGCCGTAGCTTCTTGGCCGACACGGTGGCCGTGCGGGTGGCGTGTTGAGCGGCCTCCAACCGGCGTCGGGTGGTCGCCACGGCCGGCACCACCACGCGACGCACCAGCTGATCCTGCTCGGCGAACAGTTCGGCGGCCGCCGCCTCGGCCCGCAGCCGCTGCACGCCACCGGTGATCGCGTTGACCGCCATGACACCGGCGACCAGAAGCGCGTCGACATTGCTGCCCACGATCGCCGACGCCGCCGCGCCCACCGCCAGGATCGGAGTCAGCGGGTCGCGCAACTCCACGCGGGTTGCCGACGCCAGCCGTCCCAGCGTCTGCGCCGGGCCGCGCAGCGGGGCCACCACCGGCTCGTAGGACAGGTCGTCGAGCCGGCGGCGCCAGGTCGGCGTGTCGGATTCGATCGCCAGCGGACGCGATCCGCCGGCCAGGCGCGAGTAGACGATCTCAGGGTCCAGCGCGTGCCAGGCGGTCAGCGGTTGCGGCGTGGGGTCGGGCAGTCGCAGCACCCGGGCGGCCGACAGGGAACCGCCCAGCAGAGCCGTCGCGGCAGCGGCATTGACCGGGTTGAGCCAGCGCCGGAAGGAAGCCGGATTGGTGGTTCTGCGGTCTTCGCCCGTAACGAGCAACAGCCCGGCCAGCGTGGTACCGCCCTGGGCCAGGTGCACGGCGGATTCGCTGGCCGCCCGGGCAACCGGTAGCGCGGACAGGATCCGGACCGCGGCGGCCAGATCGGTTTCGGTGATGATGTCGGCGGTCCACGGCGTTGCAGCGCGCGGATCGTCGAGGGCGACGCCGACGTCGGCGATGGCCAGCGCGGCCAGCGTGTCGGTCGACGCGAAGTCGCGGTGCAGGGCGGTGATCAGCAGCACCGGTCCACGGTCGGCCCGCAGTTCGCGGACCAATTTCAGCAACGGCGTACCGGGCGGATGAGTGGACCCGACGCTGGCGGAAAGGTCTTCGGTGCCGGCCACATGGCGCAGGACGACCCGGGCGCCGGTGCGGTGCGCGGTCTGCATCAGCGGGATCGCGTAGGGGTCGACTTCCCAGCCGACGTCCACATGGCCCACCCGGTGGCCGTCGCAGACCAGGTCGGCTTGCTCGAGACCTTGCGCCGGCGTGGTGGACGGCCCTTGTGGCCGAAGCCATTTCAGCCGCGCACCGATGGCCGGCAGTTCGTCGGGGTCGGGCTCGGGAGCTTCCTCACCGTGCAGGAGTGCGTCGGCGACCTCGTAGACGCGGTCGTCGTCCCAGCCGGGTTCCTCACCCCACGCACCCAGGACAGCGCGGTGGTCGCCGCGCAGCGCCGCGCCGTCGATGACGACGACCCGCACCCGATCCAGGCGCCGTAGCGCACCCGGGTCGAGTAGGAGCAGGCCGGCGTTGGCCAGGCCGCGGCCGAGTGTCGTGGCGAATGCCTCACGGCCCACATGGGCAGCCTTGGGCACTCCGGCCAGGATCGCCTCGGCGGCCTCGGCGGCGCCGCCACCGGCGAACAGCGCGCCCGCAGCGGCGATCACCGAGCCGCTCGCGGCCTGGTCCACGTAGTTCTCGATCGGACCTTTCATGGAACCTTTACCGGTGTCGATCGCGGCGTCGATGGCGCCGTCGACCACCACGTGCGAGGCTTCGCCCGCCGCCGCAGCTGCCCAGTTGTGCCGGGGTGTCTGCTCGTCTCCCGCCGACGAAAGGATCGGGACCACCGGAGCCTGCGGTCGGCTGGGCGAGGCGAGTTCGGGTTCCCGTTCCCGCCACCGCTGCCGGTGCGCCGCGGCCTCCGAAATCTGCAGCCCGCGTTGCGCGAGATTCAACAGCGGTGTGCCGACCGACTGGCTCAGCCCGTAGGCCAGGGCCGTGGAACCGCTGAGTGCGATGTCGGTTCCGACGCGGCCGAGCCTGGATTCCAGGACGGCCACCACCCGCGGTTGATAGTTGATCAGCGCCGCAGCGGCTCGCGCACTGCGCGGCGCTACGGGCAGCCGGGTGAACCAGCCGGTGACGGCGGCTCCGACCGCGACCGCATCCATTGCGGCCGCCGTCAACGGCACCAGGATCGCCAAGGGGTTCCCCGGATCCGCGAACGGCGCGGCCTGGGGTGTGGGGCCACTTTCGGCAGCGGTGAGGTCGGCGGCCACCGCCGCCGCTGTGTCGCGCACCTCGTCGAGTACGGCGTCGGCGTCGGCGTCGGCGGCGATCTCGATGACCAATCTGCCGAGCGCGCCCTCGACGTGGGCCTGGTCCACCCCGGCGATCCGACGGACCGGCTCCTCGATCACCGGGGCATATTCGTGCCAGCGGGGGAACGGCAGCAGCGGATCGAGGTCCAGGTGTACGCGCCGCCCACTCTGCCAGCGCACCGGAGGCGTGACCGTTTCAGGCGCTCCGTTGAGCGCCCCGCCCAGCCCGATCGCCCGGCCGGTGGTGTATGCCACCGTCTGCACCACCGGGCCGACCAGATCGGTGACGGGGCTGGTCAGGGTCTGCACCGCTCCGACAGCACCCGCCGCTCCGCTGACCCCTGCCTGTAGCGCCTGAACCGCTCCACCGGTGAGAGTGCCGACAAGGTCGGCCACACCCGGGATCTTCATCCGTCACCCTTCATCACGCTTCCCGCGCCAATCCTCCCGGTGCCTTGAGGACCTGTCCACACGGCCCGCGGAATGCGGCCGGGTCACCGCGTGAGCGGCAACCCGAACGCGGCGAACAGCGTCGGATCGAGGAAGACGGTCATCCCTGCGATCCCGGGTGTCCCGGCCCGGGAACGGCAGGTGAGGACCTGGATGGAATGGGCTTCCATCATGTTATCGGCGTTGCGCCGATATTCGGCGACCGCGGGCTGCGCGTTGGCGTGCGTCGGGATCATCAGCACGTCGCCAGGAACGGCGAAAGCGCGGTCGGCCAGGAAGCTCAGCACGTCGTCACGCCCGAAGAACCACTCCGGCATCGGCGGCATTTCGAGCTTGATGTCGTCTTGCAGCAACGAGGTCAGGCTGGCCATGTCCGCGTTTTCAAACGCGGCGCAGTAGCGGTCGACCAGATCGCGGCGCTGCGCGTCATCGGGCTCGGTGACGTCGTCTTCGTCCGGGGCGATCTCGGCGAGACGGCCGCGGGCACGTTGCAGGGAACTGTTGACCGCCGCGGGCGTCGTTTCCAGTAGCTCGGCAACTTCCGCGGCGCTGAACTGCACGACGTCGCGCAGGATCAGCACGGCTCGTTGGCGCGCGGGCAGCTCTTGCAGGGCGGTCATCACCGCCAGCCGGACACTTTGCCGCACGGCGAGGGCGTTCTCCGGCGTCTGGAACAGGTAGGCGTCGGGGATGGGTTCCAGCCACTCACGGTCGCTGTCGCCGATTGGGTCGTCGGCCGGGAGCACCCGACGAGCGCGGTTTTCCAGCGCCCGCAGACAGGCCGTCGTCGCGATCCGGTACAGCCAGGTACGCAGCGCCGCGCGTTCCTCGAACGCCGGATAACCGCGCCAGCCGCGCAGATAGGTCTCCTGGACCAGATCCTCGGCGTCGTGCACCGAACCGAGCATCCGGTAGCAGTGCGCGATCAACTCGGCGCGAAACGGCGCCGCGCGCTCGATGAACTCCGACTGATCCGACATGTCCTTATAGATACCTCCGCGGCCGGAAAATCATCGCCGACCTGGCCAGCGATGAATCGGGCGGGTGTGACGTATCTGCATTGGTGAACATCCGTAACACCGAAAGGGAAGTACCACCGTGAATCAACCTTTTGCCGGTAAGACGGCGATCGTCACCGGGGCCAGCCGTGGATTCGGCCGCGCCATTGCAGCCGCACTGACCGGAGCCGGTGCGCGGGTCGTGGGCGTCGCACGAACCCGCTCCCATCTGCAGCTGGTGGGTGAGGAGTTGGGCGACGCCTTCACCGCGGTGGCCGCTGACGCCGCCGATGCGGCGACGGCCGCCCGGCTGATCGACGAATACCGTCCGGACACCATCGTGCTGGCCGCCGGGTTGGCGCCCCGGATGACGCCGCTGATGGACCAGACCTGGGAGAGCTTCACCGAGAACTGGAATGTCGACGTCGCGCAGGCATTCCACTGGACCCGATACGCGTTGCGACGGCCGCTGGCGCCGGGTAGCGCGGTAATCGCCTTGTCGAGCGGCGCTGCCGTGAACGGGTCACCGCTCAGCGGCGGGTACGCGGGCGCCAAGGCCACGATCCGGTTCATCAGCAGCTACGCCGCCGAGGAAGCACAGCGGGCGGGGCTCGGCATCAGCTTTGCCTCGGTGCTGCCGAGGCTGACCCCGGCGACCGACCTCGGCGCCAAGGCCGTCGCGGCCTACGCCGCTCGGCAGGGAGTCGACGTCGAGACCTTCGTGGCGTCCTCCGGGCCGGTACTGACCCCCGAGCAGGTCGGGCTTTCAGTGCGGGGCATCGTCGAACGTCGGGTCAGCGGCGCACATCTGCTGACATCCGCCGGGCTGTCACCGTTGGCCTGAAAACAGCCGAGAAGGGAGATCGCTATGAACACACCTCCGATCGTGTCCGCCGCAGGAGTGGGCAAATGCGCATGAGCGGCTGCTGGCCAAGGAGAAAGAACTGACCCGTGCGCGCGATGCGCTGGCCGCCGAGCGTCGCCGGATGCCGTGGCTTGCCATCGAAAGGGACGCTGACAAGGAATACGTGTTCGAAGGGCCGGACGGGCCGAGGAGCCTGCTGGACCTCTTCGAGGGACGGCGTCAACTGGTCCTCTACCGCGCCTTCTTCGAGCCCGGGGTACACGGCTGGCCGGATCACGGCTGCCCGGGTTGCTCGATGATCGCTGACCACATCGGCCATCTGGCGCATGTCAATGCCCGCGACACCACCCTGGCATTCGCCTCGCGGGCGCCGCAGCGCGACATCGTGCGGCTCAAGCAGCAGATGGGCTGGCGCATGCCGTGGTACACGCTGACCGACGGGTTCGACCGCGATTTCGGGGTGGACGAATGGCACGGCACCAACGCGTTCATCCACGACGGGTCGCGGGTGTATCGCACCTACTTCATCAACAACCGCGGCGACGAGGTTCTCGGCAATACCTGGAGCATCCTGGACATGACGGCGCTGGGGCGCCAAGAGGATTGGGAGGACTCCCCGCAGGGCTACCCACAGACCAAGCCCTACGAGTGGTGGTCCTGGCACGACTCGTACGCCGAACACGTCCCGTCACGCTGGTTCGGTGAACCGGATCCGAATGATCCCAATGATCAACGGCCGCCACGGAGTTGATTGCTTCGAATACAGCAATTGCGCGGGGGCATTGACCGGCCACGCGTCGAATATCGGGCTATTCAAATGCGCCCTACAAATATCGGTGGTTCGCCCTGCCTACGTGGTACCCGGCCGGGAATGACTTCTCGATCACCTGGAGGTGGTGGTCCACCCTTGACTCCAGCTCAAGTACTACGCAGCCGTCGCCGACGGCCTTGGATTCGAGAACGATGTACCGCTGGCCGCCATCGGTGATCGGGTCACCTGAATGCAAATTCTCGACGGGCACCAATTCGGGGGTTGGGTGTGACTCCACCTTTGACACAGTAGGTCAACTCCGCAGGCGAGGAAATAGTCTTACCGGCGGGTCGCGATTTCGACGATCGTCTATCCGGGCACCTGGGGTGCCGCCCCCGGCTGTTTGAAGAACACGCTGACTCGAGAGATCACAGTCTGCTGCGATGCGTCATCGCGTCGCTCGAAGAGCAGGCACTCGGGCCACTCGACGGGCCCGCCGTCGAACTCAAAGGACTCCGTCAGCTCGACGAAGGACCGGTCGTCCACATGTGAGACCCGGTGGATCTGCAGCCGGTGTCCCCTTAACCGGGTAGTGATGATGTCGCGTAAGTAGGCGACGTAATCGTCTCTGCCTTCGATGACGTCACACCACGGACCCTCCCGGACCAGGCCTTCATCGGCAAGGGTGGCGGCCACACCATCCCAGTCGTGGGCGGCCAGACACGCGAGATAACGCTCGATCACTCCGGTGCTCCGCTGCGTCATAGCGCCCAGTTCACTCCCCGACGGCGGCGACGGCAAGAATGGGTGCGATGAACGGCCCGAGCACACCGCAGCTGCCGGCCGACGCGCCGACCTGTTACCGGCATCCCGGCCGCCAGACGTACGTCCACTGCACCCGGTGTGAACGGCCCATCTGTGGTGACTGCATGCGCAGCGCCGCGGTCGGTCACCAATGCGTGGAATGCGTGCAGGCGGGCGCCCGCACGGTACGGCCCGGGCGGACCCGCTTCGGCGGTCGGGAACGGTCGGGAAAGCCGGTCATCACCATTGCGCTGATCGCCGTCAACGTGCTGGCGTTCATCGCCGAGATGGCGATCCCGGATGTGCAACGGCAATTCGCGCTGTGGCCGCCCGCGGTCGCCGACGGACAGTTCTACCGACTGGTGACCTCGGCGTTCCTGCATTACGGCCCGACGCATCTGCTGCTGAACATGTGGGCGCTGTACGTCGTGGGGCCGCCGCTCGAAATGTGGCTGGGCCGACTGCGATTCAGCGCGCTGTATGCGCTGAGCGGGTTCGGCGGCTCGGTGCTGGTCTACCTGCTGTCCCCGCTCAATACGGCGACGGCGGGTGCATCCGGGGCGGTGTTCGGTCTGTTCGCAGCGACGTTCGTGATAGCCAAGCGGCTCACCCTCGACGTCCGCTGGGTGATCGCGGTGATCGGCTTCAACCTGGTTTTCACGTTCGTGGTGCCCTTGATCAGTTCGCAGCAGATCAGCTGGCAAGGACACGTCGGCGGGCTGGTCGCGGGTGCCGTGACCGCCGCGGCTTACGTGTACGCGCCGCGGCAGCGACGGGATTTGATCCAGGCGTCGGCGACGGTCGCCATGCTGGTTCTGTTCGGGGCGCTGATCTGGTGGCGCACGGCCTCGCTCCTCGCCCAGTTCGGCTGACGGGTCACCCCGCTCGCCGTGGGAGGGTACTGCTCGCGCAGTAGGTTGGCTGCTATGAGCTGGTGGATCGCCCACGCTGAGCGAACCTTGACCGAGGAGGTGCCTGCGCCGCCGGACCAGGTGCGCGACTACTACGTCGACCTGGACAACATCCGACTGGTGCACCCTCTGATCGTGTCGGTGGAACTGTTGTCCCGCACGGAAACTCCCGGCGGTTACCAGGTGAGTTATCAGGTGGTGGACCGAATTCCGTTGGGGCCCGTGACGATGAAGGTCACCTACCGGGCGCGTCTGCATGTTCCGATAGACGGCGACGTGCACACCGAGGCCGACCAGTCTCCGGGCGTGCGGCTGCGCGGAACGGTGAGTTTCGAGCCGATCGACGGGGGCACCCGGGTCACCGAGCGGATACGGTTCGCCGCCCCGCGGCCGCTGGCCTCGTTCACCGTTCGTGAGGCCGTCAAAGCACACACCAAGATGCTCTACGGCATCCGGCACCACTTCGAATCCCGTTGACGCTGATCAGGTTTTCCACTCCGAGGTCAGCGCACGCTCGGAAAGGTACCTGGTGGCGCTCCACCCGCCGTCGACGACGATGGTCTGCCCGTTGATGAAGGCGCCGCCGGGCGAGCACAGAAACGCCACCGTGCTGGCGACGTCATCGACCGTGCCCAACCGCTGATGCGGCGTCATCTCGACATTGATCCGCCGGAAGCGTTCATCGGCCAGGCGATGCTCGGTCATGGCGGTCTGGATGACGCCGGGAGCCACCGCGTTGCAACGGATTCCCTGTGACCCGTATTGGCAGGCGATGTGCGTGGTCATCGCCGTGAGCCCACCCTTGGCGGCCGAGTAGGCACCCCCACGCATCCCGCCCACGACCGCGAACGTCGACGTGATGTTGACAATCCCCGAGCCGGGCTGCAGGTGCGGCAGCACCTCACGCACCAACCGGAACGGTGCGCGCAGCATCAAACCCAGGAAATGGTCCAGCGATTCGTCGTCGGTTTCGTGTAGCGGCTTGGGGCTGCCGATGCCGGCGGCGTTGATCAGGAAATCGACGCGGCCCCACCTCGAGACCGCGGCGTCGACGATCTGTCGGGGCGCATCGTCGTCGACGAGATCGACGGCGGTGGTGGCAACCCGGTCGGGATCGCCGATCGCCTCCGCCAGTTGCGCCAGCCTGCTCTCGTCGCGTCCCGTTGCCAACACCGCCATACCGGCATTCGGCAAGCTTTACCGCACAACCGAATCCGATGCCACCGGTCGCTCCGGTCACGATCGCTACCTGCATGTCAGTGCTCCGCTTCCATCAGCGCCGCCTTGATCTGGTGCTTGAGCACCTTTCCCGCATCGTTCTTCGGTAGGCCATCCCAGATGACCACCTGCTCGGGCACTTTGAAACGCGCAACGCCCGACGCGCCCAGGAAGGCAAGCAGGCTCGCCACATCCGGCCCCGGCGCGGCGGTGGGGACGACGACGGCGCAGGCCCGCTCACCGGTGCGCTCGTCGGGCAACCCGACAATGGCGACCTCGGCAATGTCGGGGTGGTTGGCCAGGACGTCTTCGACCTCCTTGGGGGAGATGTTCTCGCCGTTTCGGATGATGATGTCCTTGGCACGTCCGGTGACAAGCAGGTAGTCGTTGTCCACCCAGCGCGCCAGATCGCCGGTGCGAAAGTAGCCGTCGGCATCGAAGGACGTGTCTTCGTCTTCAGGATGCAGGTAACCGACCAGCATCTGGGGCCCGCGAACGCGGATTTCACCGGCCACCAGCTTCACGTCGGCCACACCCGGTCGCCCATCGGTGTCGGCTGCGTGATCGCGGTCCTGGGGCGAACCGACCGTCGTCACCGGGACTTCGGTCGACCCGTACACACGGGTGACGACAGCAGGCTCGAAATATGCTGCTGCCCTTCGGATCAGCGATGGCGACACGGAGGCACCACCACAGATGAACACCTTCAGGTCGGGCAACCGGGTGTCCGTGCGCCGGGCCGCCCCGAGTAGTTGGTCCAAGAACGGAGTCGCACCCGCCATGTGCGTGCAGCGTTCGGCCGACATGAGCCGTACCGCCTCGTCGGCGTCCCACCGTTCGATCAATACGGCGGTGGTGCCCAACAGGAACGGAGCTTCGAAGGCATAGATGGACCCGCCGATATGCGCGATCGGCGAGGCCACCAGGAACACGTCGCCCGGCTCGACCAGCCAGTGATCGCCGATCTGGCGCAGCAACGCATGGATCGAATTGTGACTGTGCAGGACGCCTTTCGGGCGGCCGGTGGTGCCCGACGTGTAGAGGATCATGCGCACCGCATCCGGATTCAGCGCGGGCAATGGTGCAACCGCCGCGGGCGCGGTGATGAGCGACTCGAAAGGAATGTGGCCGGGCCGGCAATCGCCGCGCACCACAACGACATCCGGCGGGGACTCCAGTTGCGCGGTGACCCGATGCAGCATCGGCGCAAAGTCGTGCCGCCCGAACACTGAGGGAATAAACACCATCCGGCTGTCGGCGTCTTCCAGGATGAATCGCAGTTCCCGGTCCCGCAGCGACGGCAGGATGGGATTGGCCACCATGCCGGCCAGCGTGGTGGCCAGGTAAATCACCGCGGCCTCATGCCAGTTGGGCAGCATGAACGACACCACGCTGCTCGGCGGAATCCGCGAAAGCAATGCGTCGGCCAGCGCCGCCGCCCGCTGGTAGAGGTCCGCACACGTCAACCGGTGATCGCCGTCGATCAGCGCTACCCGCTCGGGCGTGCACTGGGCGGCTTCTCGCAGGACATCCGCCAATGTGGCGTCGATCCACAATCCTCGCGCGTAAGCCTGCGGCGGCCCGTTCGTCGTCCCAACGGATCCATCGCCCGCCGATCAGTTTTCTATCCACGTACTCGTCGCATCGTCATCGAATGCCGGAAACGGGACGCCGGGTGGGTGTTGATCGTCACCTGGGCCACCCGATCATCCGAAGCCCGGTAGGTGCGTTGCACCTGCAACGCGGGTGTCCCAGGTTCGACGTCGAGGCCCGCGGCCAGTTCGGGGGACAGCAGCACCGCGACGATCTCCTGTTGCACCTCAACGATACTCAGCCCGAACAGGTCTTCGATCAGCGGAAAAATGGGGCCCTCATGGCGCTGCAGCAGCCGGCCGACCGCAGCGAACGCCCGGTTGATGTAGTACTCCGTGCGGCACAGTGCCGATTCGGAATCAACAGCCTGGCGAGCGCCGCGAACCGAGAGCCATTGCTCGCCCACGGCCAGACCTGTTCGCGCGGACAAGTCGTCATCGATGCCGACCATGGCGACGGACTCTATCGCGAACCGGGTGCCGGTGGCGAAGTCCAGCAGGTCATTGATCGACATGACATGCTGGACATAGGAATCCGCGGAAGGACGCGGTACCACCAGCGTTCCGGTTCGCGGCCGGGACGACACCAGGTTGTCGTCGCGCAGCCGGCGCAGTGCCTCCCTGACTGGTGTAGCGACTGACCGCAAACCGCTCGCACAGCTCGTGCTCGGTCGGCAGTTGGGAGCCCACCGGATAGACCCCGTCCACGATCTCCTTGCGCAGGGTGCGAGCCACCTGAAGGTAGCGATGGTCGGCCACTTTCGCTTCCGGAGGTAGGGGAGCCAATGTTGCGGCCCTTCAGTTTCCCCGGCGCAGTGCCAGCACACTGCCCTCGGCGTCGGCGGAGAGGTACAGCGTGCCGTCGGGTCCGGCGGCGATGCCGGCGAACGGCCCCTGCGGTCCGGAGAACGGCGGCATTCCACGCAGCGGCTTGGGGATGACGCCGGGCGGCGCGCCGACCGGCAAGTCCGTCGCGATGGTGACCCGGGCACCGGTGTCCAGGTCGACGGCCACGAGTTCCTTTGCGCCGGAGTCGACTACATATACATGTCGGTCCAGCACCAGCAGACCCTGCGGTCGCTGCAGACCCTCGATCAGTGGTCCTGCGCCACCCAGCTTGAGTACCCGCCCCGCCCCGGCCTCGGAAACCAGGCACGTCCCGTCGGGAGCTACGGCCACCCCGACCGGTTCGTGCAGGCCGGATGCCAACACCTCCACCTCACCGGCGCGAATACTCAGCACCCGCCCGGCCCCTGACTCGGCCACCACAATGGCGTCGCCGCCGGCGATGGCTACACCGTAGAGCTGATCGAAACCCTGTGCCAGAACCTGGCTTTCGTTGTCGCCCGGTCGATAGCGGGCAACCTCGCCGTTGGAGGTGGTGACGATGAACTCGCCGGGCCCGGTCGGGGCCAGGCCGCGCAGGAACCCGGGATAACCCGGACTGAACAGCATGCCGGCGGTGCGCAGCGTGCCGTCGGCGAGCAGCACATAGCAGTAGGTTCCGTCGGCGATGTAAAGGTTGCCGTCGGCGCCCACCGCCAGGTCCAACGGCCAGTTCAACCCGCCGCCCAGCACCGTCCGGGTCGCGCCGTCGCCGAGGATTTCGGTGATCTCGCCGGTGAAATTCGAGACAAACAGCCGGTTGTCCACGAAAGTCAGGTTGTCCAAGCCTGGGTTGAGGTTTGCCAGCACCTGTTGTTGCCCGTTGCGGGGGTTGATGCGCAGCACCTGGCCGCTGTGGACCTGCGTCGACACGAGGTAGCCATCGGAATCGAACTTCACCGCATCGGGGACGCCGAGGTCGCCGGCCACGCGTTGCGGATCGCCGCCGTCGGGGTCGATGCGCCAGATCTCGTTGGCTCCCATCACCGGGAAGTACAAGAAGCCGTCCGGGCCGACTTCCATGGCGTTGGGCGACGGCACGTTCTCCAGCAGCACCCGCGGCGGGCCGCCGCCGCGGTCGAGTTCCAGCAGGCGCCCGCCGGCACGGCATTCGCCGATGAACAACCGGCCCTGGTGAACGGTGATGCCGTTGGCGGACGGGAGGTCGTCGCGCAGGACCCGGGTGCGGCCGGCGGCGTCGCGCATGCTCACCCGTCCGTCCATCACCTCGGTCGCGTAGAGGTTGCCCTCCGGGTCGAAGGCCACGTCATCGGGGGCGATGATGTCGCCGCCCTTGGCGCTGACGGTGTCGAGTTGGCCGGTCTGCAGGTCGAGTGCGCTGATCTGGCTGCCGGTCACCTGCGCGATGTAGATCCGGCCGTCGGGGCCGGTGCGCAGACCGTTGGCGCCGAACAGGCGGCTGGGCTCGGTGAGCCGCGTCAGGGTCCAGCCGTCGGCAAGGCTTGGCGGCCGCGCGGCGAGTAGCGGCCACTGTAGCGACGATCAGCCTATCACCGCTCGGACGATAGCAATCAGGCTTGGTCCAGACAATAGTAACCAGCAACTAGCGTCAGCGGCCTTGACGTGCGGGCTGTGACCAGAGAATCATGCTCTCTGATGAGTGCACGTCATTATCTTGTCCGGACAATTAGGTGAATCCGATACCCGAGTTGAGCCTTGCGGGCGGATCGTCGTGGTGGCCGGCGCCGCGGGTGGCGGCATCGGCACCACCGTGACGCGCATGGTTGCCGAAGCCGGGGCGACCGTGGTCGCGGTCAGCCGTGGCCGCGACAATCTCGACCGGCACGTCGGGCCTCTGGCTGGCCGAAGGGTCTGTCGGTGGTTCCCGTGGCGGCCGACGTCTCCACCGATGCCGGGGTGGCCGCCGCCCTGGCGGCCGTCGGCCGCGCCGACGGTGAGCTCTACGGTCTGGTCAACGTCGCGGGTGGCGCGGATCCGTCGACGTGGATGCCGTCGACCCGGGTGACCCGCAGCGACTGGCGTGAACTGTTCACCCGGAACCTGGAGACGATGTTCTTCATGAGCCAGGCCGTGGCGGCGGAACTGAAGCGCCGCAAGCGTCCCGGCTCGATCGTTTCGATCTCGTCGATCAGCGGGATGAACACCGCGCCTTTCCACATCGCCTACGGCACCGCCAAAGCCGCGATCGTGGCGGCAACCCGGACGATGGCGCTCGAATTGGCTTGTGACGAGACGGGGCGCAACGCTATCCGGGTCAACGCCGTGGCGCCCGGCGTGACCGCGACACCGGCGTCGCAGACCTACACCGACGACGATCCGGCCCGCGACCGTCGTGCCATCGCCATGGGGCGGCGCGGGCGCCCGGACGAGGTGGCCGGTGCCATGCTGTTTCTGCTGTCGGACCTGTCGACCTACATCACCGGGCAGACGTTGCTGGTCGACGGCGGCCTGAACCTCAAATGGGGGCATCTGGGCGCCGACAACACCTCGGTGTTCCTCAAGGACGAGTCCTTCCGCGCGGCGATCAAGCGCTGGGACGAGGAAGCATTGGGAGGGATATGGACGACGAATTGACCGCCCCGGTCACGATCGGGGTCGAGGCCTACATCTCCGAGGACTACGCGCGCGCCGAACGAGACAAGTTGTGGCGCAAGGTATGGCAGCAGGTGGGGCGCGTCGAAGATCTGCCCAAGGTCGGCAGCTACCTCACCTACGACATCCTGGACGACTCGATTCTGGTGGTGCGCACCGGGCCCGACACCTTCAAGGCCCACCACAACGTGTGCATGCACCGCGGCCGCCGCCTGGTGGACATTCCCGAGGGCGCCAAAAGCGCTTGCGGGCATAAGAAGTCGTTCGTCTGCGGGTTTCACGGCTGGACCTACGACCAGGACGGCACCTGCATCCACATCCCCGAACAGGCCGGACTGGCAGGGCGCGCTGACCCCGGAGAACACCCATCTGGCATCGGTCAACGTCGACACCTGGGGCGGCTGGATCTGGATCAACATGGACCCCGCGGCCGAGCCGCTGCGCGACTACCTCGAACCCGCCGCCACCATGCTCGATCCGTTCAGCCTGCAGGACATGCGCTGCAAATGGCGAAAGTGGCTGCATTTCCAGTGCAACTGGAAGGTCGCGATGGAGGCCTTCAACGAGACCTACCACGTCGCCACCACGCATCCGCAGTTCAACAAGTTCGGCAACTTTCGCGGGCTGGGCCGCCGCGCAGGGCAAGCACAGCAACATCGGCTACGACGCGCCCAAGGATCTGGCGGAGACCAAGTCCAAGATCCGCCTCGGTACCGGTGCGGACCCGCGGGTTTCGACGGCCGAGATGCAGCTCTACACCTTGGAGGAGACCAACGCCACCACCACCAGGACGCTGGTGGACGCGGCGCTGCCGGCTGGTCGACGAGCTGCCGGAGGACGCGCCCGCCGATCAGGTGCTCGAGTCACTGGCTGTCGTCGGCGCGACGCGACGACGAGGCCCGCGGCGTGACCTGGCCGACCATCGATCCCGAACATCTGGCCAACAGCGGCACCGCCTGGCAGATCTTCCCGAACTTCCAGATCGGGCAGGGCCTGACCACCGCGCTGTGCTACAGCGCCCGGCCGCACGGCTACGATCCCGACAAGTGCATCTTCGAAGCCTCGTGCTATGAGCTCTATCCGAAAGGTGAAGAGCCGCAAACCGAGTGGGTGTACGCACCGCCGGACGACCCGAACTGGCGCAGCGTGCTGCCGCAGGACTTCTCCAACATGGCCGCGGTTCAGCAAGGCATGAAGTCGCTGGGCTTCCGCGGCCCCAAGCCCAACCCCTACATGGAACGCAGCACCGCAAACCTGCACCGCAATCTCGCCGAATACATGGGCACCGGTGCACCCCGCGCAACTGGCTCCGAACTAGAGAAGAGAGATGGAACGATGAAAGTCAATCTTGGCTTCGGAGCGCACAACTCCCACGACTGGGAGCGCGTGCTGGCCGGGGATTTCAGCCACCCGCCCGCGACCCCCGACTGGGAGTGCGTGCAGGCCACGCTCGCGATCGCCGATCTGGCCGAGCCGCTCGGGTTCGACGGCATCTGGATGCCGGAGCACTGCGGGACACCGTATGGCATGACGCCCAACCCGATTCAGGCGTTGAGCTATTTCGCCGGACGCACCGAACGCATCAGCCTGGGCACCTTCGTCGTCGTCGCGCCGTGGTGGCATCCGGTCCGGCTGGCGCACCAGATCGCCTACCTCGACATCATCTCCAACGGGCGGTACACGACGATCGGGATCGGGCGCGGGGTGTCGAAAGGCGAGTTCGACGCCGTCGGCGTCCCCCGCGAGGAAAGCAGGCAGCGGTTCAACGAAACCCTCGACATCCTGCAGTTGGCGTTCTCCGGTGAGCGGTTCTCCTACGAAGGGGAGATCTTCACGGTTCCCGGAGATGTCGCTTCGGCCCGAACCGCAAAGCCGCGACCTGTTCTCCCGCATCTACAGCTCGTCGTCGACCGCCGAGTCGCTGGAGATCCTGTCCCGCCGCGGCATGGTCCCGCTGTTCGTGGGCAACAAGCCGATCGAGGATGCCGGCCGGGAAGTCCAGCAGGTGAACACATTCCGCAAGGAAGAAGGCCTGCCGCCCTGCCAGCCGAAGAACGTCATGTTCATGTACTGCACATCCGACGCCGAAGACGCCGCCGAAATCCGAGGAGTGGATCTGGACGGCCAACCGGGACGTCACCGTGCACTACGGATTCGCCGACGCGTCGAACTTCAAGGGCGTCAAGGGATACGAAGCCTATGCGGCGCGGGAGGCCACCGCGACGGCGGTGCTTGGCCTCGTCGGTGACCGGTGACGCCAAGGGCGCCGCTCCGAAGACGCCGGGCTATCACGCCTCCAATCTGCTGATCGGGACGCCGGAGGAGATCTTCAACCGGATCAGCGCCGCCCAGGAGGCCTGCTCGTTCTCGCGAGCTGACGATCGTCCCGCAGTTCGGCACCATGCCCTACGACGAGGCGATGGCGAGCACGCGAGCTGTTCGCCAAGGAGGTGCTGCCCGCCGTGCACGAGATGGACGGCGCCGCTGCACGCCGCGGCGCTGCCGGAGAACGCTCTGGCATGACTGGCATTCCGATTGCCCACCGACGCAGACGCCGGACGACATCGATCTGCCCGCGCTGCGCGAAAAGTACCGGCAGGAGCGCGAAAAGCGGCTGCGCCCAGAAGGATCCAAGCAGTACATCGAACTCGTCGACGACTTCGCCGGGTTACTACGAAACCGATCCGCACTCGCCACCGACTGGTCCGCGATCCGATCTCGGCAGACATCGACGTCGCGGTGCTCGGCGGCGGCTTCGGGGGTCTGCTGTGCGCCGCGTACCTGAAGAAGGCCGGTGTCGAGGACGTCCGGATCATCGAACTGGGCGGTGACTTCGGCGGTGTCTGGTACTGGAACCGCTACCCCGGCCTGCAGTGCGACAACGAATCCTACTGCTACATACCGCTGCTCGAAGAGCTGAACTTCATTCCGATCGAAGAAGTTCGCCGACGGCACCGAGATCTACGAGCATTGCCGGCGCATCGGAAAGCACTTCGGACTCTACGATTCCGCGATCTTCTCCACCCAGGTCCGCGAACTGCACTGGGACGAGGCGATCAAGCGCTGGCGGGTCAGCACCAACCGCGACGACGACATCCGGGCCCGGTTCGTGGTCATGGCCTCGGGGCCGTTTCACCGGCCGAAGCTGCCCGGCATCCCGGGGATCAAGGATTTCAAGGGGCACAGCTTTCCACTCGTCGCGCTGGGACTACGAATACACCGGCGGGGACAGCACCGGCGGGCTGGACAAGCTCGAGCGACAAACGCGTCGCGGTCGTGGGCACCGGGGCGACCGCCGTGCAGATCGTGCCGTTCCTGGGCCGGTATGCCAAGCACCTCTACGTCTTTCAGCGCACGCCGTCGTCGGTCGGCGCGCGCAACAACACGCCGACCGATCCCGAATGGGTGAAATCGCTGAAGCCGGGCTGGCAGAAGGAACGGCAGCGCAACTTTCACTGCCTGGACCTTCGAAGGAATGGCGCTGGGCCAGCCCGATCTACGTCTGCGACTTCTGGACCGAACTCGGCCGCAACACCGCCGCCCGCGTCCTCGCGCTGCAGGATCCGGCGTCGATGACCCCCGAGCAGTTCATGGACATCCGCGAGGAGGAAGACTACAAAGTCATGGAGCGGCTGCGGCGCCGGGTCGAGGAGCATCGTCGACGACCCCGAGACCGCCGAGGCGCTCAAGCCCTACTACCGGTTCCTGTGCAAGCGGCCGTGCACCAACGACGATTACCTTCCGACCTTCAACCGCCCGAACGTGACGCTGGTCGACGTGTCTGGCACGAAGGGCGTGGAGCGGGCCACGGAAAAGGGCTTGGTCGCCAACGGCATCGAGTACGAAGTCGACTGCATCATCTACGCCAGCGGATTTGAGATCACGACGGAGATCAGCCGCCGGTACTCCATCGACGCGATCGAAGGTCGCGACGGGCTGTCGCTCTTCGACTACTGGCGTGACGGCTACCGGACGTTGCACGGGCATGACCAGTCGCGGATTTCCCAACCAGTTCTTCACCGGCTTCACCCAGGTCGGGATCTCGGCGAACATCGCCGCCAACTACGAACTGCAGGGCGAGCACATCGCCTACATCATCGCCGAGACACTGGCGCGCGGCGCGGCGACCGTCGAGCCCAGCCAAGAGGCGCAAGACGAGTGGTGCAAGACCATCCGGGAGACCGCGATCGACAACAGCCAGTTCGACTTGGAATGCACGCCAGGCTATTACAACAACGAAGGCGGCGGGCGGGAGCGCCGAGGGGAAGGCATCCGGTCCCACCTCGGCGAACCCTACGGGCCGGGCTTTTACGCCTTCGGCGACCTGCTCGCCGAGTGGCGCGACAAGGGCGATCTGGATGGCCTCGTGCTGGGATCGTGATGGCTGAACTCAGATTCGACAATCGGGTCGCCGTGGTGACCGGCGCTGGCCGGGGACTGGGGCGCGCGTATGCCCTGATGCTGGCGGCCCGAGGTGCCAAGGTCGTGGTCAACGACACCGGTGGCGCGCTGACTGGTGACGGGCGCGATGTCGTTCCGGCACAACAGGTGGTGGCCGAGATCGCGGCGGCCGGCGGCGAGGCGGTTGCCATGTTCCGAGTCGGTGGCCACCGCCGTCGGGCGGCCAGGCGATCATGCAGAGCGGCGCTGGACCATTACGGGCGGATCGACATCCTCATCCACAACGCCGGCAACGTGCGGCGCGGGTCGTTGAAAGAGATGAGTTACCAGGACTTCGACGCCGTCATCGACGTGCATCTGCGCGGCGCCTTCCACGTGGTGCGGCCCGCGTTTCCGCTGATGTGCGACGCCGGCTACGGCCGCATCGTCTTGACCTCCTCGATCGGCGGCCTGTACGGCAACGAGGGCGTCGCGAATTACGCCGCCGCAAAGGCCGGCTTGATCGGTCTGTCCAATGTCGTCGCGCTCGAAGGTGCAGCAGACGGGGTGCTCGTGCAATGTCATCGTTCCGTCTGCGGTGACGAGAATGGCTGAGGGCCTGGATATTTCGGCGTATCCTCCGATGGGCGCCGAACTGGTGGCGCCCGTGGTCGGCTTGCTCGCGCACGAGTCCTGCCCGGTCAACGGCGAGATGCTGATCGCCATCGCCGGCCGGGTGGCCCGCGCGGTGGTCGCCGAGACCCCGGGCGTGCAGCGGCTGTCATGGTCGGTCGAGGATGTGGCCGAACAGCTCTACGCGATCCGTGATCTCAATGCACCGCTGGTCTTCCCGGTCGTCCCCAACGGGCATGCCGACCACATCCGGTACAGCTTCGAGTCAGCCGCCTGGGCGATCAGGGAGAGATGCGCACCATGTCTGATCGGAGGCTCCGGTCCGCTGGCGGGTGTGCGCGTCGTCGACCTCACCGCGATGGTGATGGGCCCCTACTGCACCCAGATCATGGCCGACATGGGCGCCGACGTCATCAAGGTCGAGCCCCCGCAGGGCGACGACACCCGGTACGTCTCGGTCGGGCCGGCACCCGGCATGAGCGGCGTCTTCGTCAACGTCAACCGCGGCAAGCGGGGCGTCACGCTGGATCTGAAGTCCGATGCCGGCCAGACCGCCCTGCACGCGCTCATCGGACAGCGCCGACGTCTTCATCCACTCGATGCGCGCCGAAGGCGATCGGCCGGCTCGGATTCGGCTACGCCGACGTCGCCGCCATCAACCCGACGATCGTCTACACCAACTGCTACGGGTACAGCCGGCGTGGACCCAATCGGGACCTGCCCGCCTACGACGACACGATCCAAGCCGCCTGCGGGTTGCCGTTCGTACAGCAGCAGCTGACCGGCGAGGCCAATTACGTCGGAACGATCGTGGCCGACAAGGTCGCCGGGTTGACGGCGCTCTACGCGACGATGATGGCGCTTGTTCCACCGCGAACGCACCGGTGAAGGGCAGGAGGTGGAGATCGGCATGTTCGAGGCGATGGCGTCGTTCATGCTGGTCGAACACGCCAACGGCGCCATGTTCGATCCGCCGCTGGGGCCGGCTGTCTATCCCCGCACGGTGGCGCCCAACCGGCGGCCGTACCGCACCAGCGACGGCTACGTCGCCGCCCTGATCTACAACGACAAGCACTGGGCCGCCTTCATCGATGCCGTGCGACCGGAATGGGCCAGCGAGCGGTACGCCACGCTGGAGGGCCGGGCACGCCAGATCGACACCGTGTACGCGTTGCTGGCCGAAACGTTCGCCCAGCGCACCACCCAGGAATGGCTCGACCTGTTCCGCGAGCTGCAGATACCGGCCTCGGCGCTGTCCAGTCCCGCCGCATTGTTCGACGATCCGCAACTCAATGCCGTCGGTTTCTTCGAGACGGTGGACACGTCCGCACGGACCCGTGCGCTTTCCAGGGGTGCCGACCTGGTTTTCCCGGACTCCTGGCCGGGTTGCGGGCCCAGCCCCGGAATTGGGCGCGCACACCAGTGAGGTGCTGGACGAACTGGGACTGACCTGCGTCGATATCAGCGCTGATGAACGCGATTGCCGGGCCAGTTGCAACGGCCGGTCCACCGCAAAACCGTTGCGGGTCTTCAATAATCCCGCGTGTCCTGCCCGAAATCCGGCCGCGCCCCGCCTAAGCTGGCTCGGATCAAGAGGAGGGGCAGCGACGTATCGGCATCAAATTCGGCGCCGGACGAGGAAGTGGTCAGGGCGCGCTAACAGCGAGCACTGAGCCGGGCGGTGGCAATCCCGCACCGGCACGTTCTGCACCCAGGTCCCGTTGGGTTGCCCCGGTGCGCCGGGTCGGTCGGCTGGCGACATGGGACCGGGGGGACCGGCAGCAGCGGCATTCCCGCGTTGGACGGCCTCCGTGCGATAGCCGTCGCCCTGGTTCTCGTCGGGCACGGCGGCATTCCCGGCGTGGGCGGCGGGTTCATCGGCGTCGACATATTCTTCGTTCTCAGCGGATTCCTGATCACCTCGTTGCTGCTCGACGAGCTGGGGCGCTCCGGCCGTATCGGCTTGACCGGCTTCTGGATCCGGCGTGCCCGCCGGTTGCTGCCGGCGCTGGTGCTGATGGTGCTCAGCGTGGGCGTGGCCCGGGAATTCCTGCCCTACCAGTCGCTCGACGGTTTGCGCAGCGACGCGATCGCCGCTTTCGCGTGGGTGGCCAACTGGCGTTTTGTGGCGCAGAAGACCGACTACTTCACCCAGGGCGCACCCTCGCCGCTGCAGCACACCTGGTCGCTCGGGGTGGAGGAGCAGTACTACATCGTCTGGCCGGTGCTGTTGATCGCGGTGACGCTGTTGTTGGCCGCGCGGGCCAGGCGCTACTTCGCCAAGATCACCGTGGGCCACGTTCGATTGGCCGCCTTCCTGATCGCGACGCTCGGCGCGGCGGCTTCGGCCGCGGCGGCCATCGTCTTCACCTCCGATGCCACCCGTGACCGGATCTATTTCGGCACCGACACCCGCGCCCAGGCGTTGCTGGTGGGTGCCGCGGCATCGGCCCTGCTGGTTCGGGACTGGTCGTCGCTGAACCGGGGCTGGTGCCTGATCCGGATCCCGCTGGGGACGGCGGATCGCGCGGGTGTTGCCGATCGTCGGTTTGGCGGCACTGGCGGCGCTGACGCACTACGCAACCGGGAGCGCCGGCGAGTTCCGGCACGGTCTGCTGATCGTGGTGGCCCTTGCCGCCGTCCTGGTGGTCGCCCCGGTGGCACTGGAGCAGCGGGGGATGGTGGCGCGCGCGTTGGCCCTGCGCCCGCTGGTGTGGCTGGGCGCGATTTCCTATGGTGTCTACCTCTGGCACTGGCCAATCTTCCTGGTGCTCAACGGCGAACGCACCGGATGGTCGGGGCCGGGACTGTTCGGCGCTCGTTGCGCTCTCACGCTGGCGGTGGCCGGAGTCTCCTACTGGGCGATCGAACAACCCATCCGGCGTTGGCGACCGCAACGGGTGCCGTTGTTGCCGTTGGCCGCGGCCACCGTCGCCAGCGCCGCCGCGGCAACGATCCTGGTGGTGCCGGTCGGAACCGGGCTCCACGAGGTCGGGCTACCGCCCGGAGTGTCCGCGGTGGCGGCGGTTTCCCCGTCACCCCCGGGAGACAACCGGCCCGTGCCGGGGCCGCGAGATCCCAACCAGCCGTTCACCGTTTCGGTGTTCGGCGATTCGATCGGGTGGACGATGATGCACTACCTGCCGCCGACACCCGGTTTCCGGTTCGTCGACCACACCGTCATCGGGTGCAGCCTGGTGCGCGGCACGCCGTACCGCTACATCGGCCAAACCTTGGAACAGCGACCCGAATGCGATACCTGGCCGGGCCGCTGGGCTACCCAGATCGCCCAGGACCGACCGGATGTCGCACTACTGGTCATCGGCCGCTGGGAGACGGTCGACAGGGTGAACGAGGGTAAGTGGACCCACATCGGCGACCCGACGTTCGACGCCTACCTCAACTTCGAACTGAACCGGGCGCTGGACATCGTGGGCTCAACCGGGATCCGGGTGATGGTCGCCACCGTGCCCTACAGTCGCGGCGGTGAGAAGCCGGATGGACGGTTGTATCCCGAAGACCAACCGGATCGGGTCAACCAGTGGAACACCATGCTGCGCAACGCCATTGGTCAGCGTCCGAAGGTCGGGATCGTCGACCTCAACAAAAAGCTCTGCCCGGACGGCGTTTACACCGCCAAGGTCGACGGCATCAAGGTGCGCAGCGACGGCGTGCACCTCACCCCGGAAGGGGTCAAGTGGATGTTGCCGTGGCTGGAGGAGTCGGTCCGCTAGTCAGCGGCCGGTCCAGCAGCTGAGTTCCATGCTGTCGCTGTCTCGGGCGGGGAAATTGAAACTCACATAGCCGTTTTCGGGATTGCGCACGTAGTCCAGATAGGGCCTGGTGTCGGCGGCCTCGGTGTTGTCGGCGACGACCAGCGCGCCCGACGACAGCGACGGCTCAAGCAGCTTGATCACCGGCAGGTACAGATCTTTCCACCCGTCGAGCAGCACGAGGTTCACCGGACCGGCCAGTTCGGTCAGGGTGGAAAGTGCGTCGCCTGCCAAGATGGTGATCACCGCATCCAGCCCGGTCTCAGCGAAGGTCCGCCTGGCGGCGGCGATCTTGGTGTCGCTGAGCTCGGTGGTCACCACGGTCCCGATGCCGTTGTCCCGCACCGCCGCCGCCAGGTGTATCGCGGAAATGCCGAAGGACATCCCGAATTCGACCACCGTCTCTGGACGGGTCGCCCGCACCAGTGCGTAGAGCAGTTGGCCGGCTTCCGGGGTCACCGGGATGTAGAACTCACTCATCGCCTCGGTGCGCTCGGCTGCCGTCATCGGCCGGTCGAAATCACCACGTCGCTCCCGCAACTGCGACATCTGCTCCTGCGAAGCCGCGTACATCTGCGCGAGTGCCGATGCGACCCTGGGGTCCTGCAAAGTATTGGCCATACTGCCGACAGTAGGCCCGCCACGCAGCGGTCACTCGGGCGACCGCGTTTGACGTGCTGCGATTGCGGTGCCAACATGGGAGGCTGCAAGCACCTCGGTAGGTGAGGCGTCTGCACGGACACAGGCCACTGACCCCGAACGTCGAAAGACGCCCCGGGTCAGGACAGCTCTTCCCGGCTTAAGGGTTGAGCCCAAGTGGCTTCCGGTCTTCCGGCCGGATACGCCGTGCAGTGCCAAAGCTCCGACGAGAGGGGTGCGTCCGGCGATCCCGTCGGGCCGTTCGCGTCTCTCTGTGGTGGATGTGGTGACACCCCCGTGTGTCCTGGCTGTGAGGAGGTGAGGGCGAGATGAGTCCCGGCGATAGTCCGTATCTGAAATCCGTCCTCTCCCGATCCTGCTCCGGCGTATCTGCTGGCTGAGCCACGCTGCGCTGATTGACGCGAGCCGGTCGGGCTTTGCAGTCAGGAGTAGTGCAATGACCACGACGACCCCTGCGGCGCGGCTCGGCGCCGGCGCTTGGCCTCGGCCGCGTGGCTGGAACGCATCGCTGCACATGACCGCACAAGAGCGCGCCGACGCCTACGTGGCGCGGAGCCCGATCGCGGTGTTGGCGGGCCACCGGCTGTAAGCCCGGATTAGCCCTCTGTCAATGCTTTTGAGCCAGATTGTGAGAACCGCATGACCTCGATCTCCACCTCCCGTGCAGTGCTGCCAACGGTCGCCGAACCGGCGGTGCTGGATTGCGCGCACAGCGGCGACATCGTCGGAGCATTCGGCCGCATCGGCCGTGACGCCGACGTCAGCGGCCGTTGGCGCCGACTGCGGACGCTGATGGTCATCAGTGGCCCCGGCCTGATCGCGATGGTCGGCGACAACGATGCCGGCGGCGTCGCGACCTACGCACAGGCCGGACAGAACTACGGGATGGCCCTGTTGTGGACGCTGGCCCTGATGGTTCCGGTGCTCTACGTCAACCAGGAAATGGCGCTGCGACTGGGCGTGGTCACCCGAGTCGGCCACGCCCGACTGATCTTTCAGCGATTCGGCAAGTTCTGGGGCGCATTCAGCGTGGGCGATCTCCTGCTTCTCAATGCATTGACGATCGTCACCGAGTTCATCGGGGTTTCGCTGGCGCTCGGATTCCTGGGGTGTCCCAAGGTCGTCGCGATCCCGGCTGCGGCCGTGCTGTTGTTCGCCGTGGTGGCCGGTGGCTCATTCCGCCGGTGGGAGGCGTTGATGTTCCTGCTGATTGCGGTGAACGTGGTGATCGTCCCCATGGCGCTGCTCGTCCATCCCACCTGGAAGGGCACCGTCGGCGGGCTGGTGCCGCAATTCCCGGGTGGAATGAACTCCACCGTGTTGCTGTTGGTCGTCGCGATTGTGGGTACCACCGTGGCGCCCTGGCAGTTGTACTTCCAGCAGTCCAACGTTGTGGACAAGCGCATCACGACACGCTGGATCCCTTATGCGCGAGCCGATCTGGCGCTGGGCATCGTGGTTGTTGTGGTTGGCGCGACTGCTCTGATGGCGGTGACCGCGTTCGGTTTGGCCGGGACGGCCGGGGCCGGCAACTTCACCGATGCGGGTGCCGTGGCTGCCGGTCTGGCCGAACACTGCGGCAGCACCGTCGGGGTGCTGTTCGCGATCATCCTGCTGGACGCGTCGTTGATCGGGGCCAACGCGATCGGACTGGCCACCACGTACGCCGTCGGTGACGCGCTGGGCAAGCGGCATTCATTGCACTGGAAGATCACCGAGGCGCCATGGTTCTATGGCGGCTACGCGCTGCTCCTCGTGGTTTCAGCGGCCGTCGCGTTCAGCCCAGATCACGTGTTGGGCTTGATCACCCAAGGTGTGCAAGCGCTGGCCGGGGTGGTGCTGCCGTCGGCCACCGTGTTCCTGGTGTTGCTGTGCAATGACCGCAAGCTGCTGGGTCCGTGGTCGAATACGCTGCGGCAGAACATCGTTGCCTGGACGATTGTGTGGGGCCTGGTGCTGCTGTCACTGGCGTTGACGGCGGCCACCCTGTTTCCGCAGCTGTCGACGAACACCATCGGAATTGGGTTGGCGGCCGGGGTCCTGATCGGCATCGTGGGTGGTGCCGTCGCCACTCTCGCAGGTCGTTCCGAAGCCGTTCCGCGGCTGACCCGCGCCGAGCGATGTGCCGTCCGCCAACAGGAATTCGCCGACTGGCGCACACCGAACCTCGCCGCGCTGGAGCGCCCGGCGATGTCGTCGACGCGGCGCGCCGGCCTTTTCACCCTGCGTGCCTACCTTGTGATGGCGGTCGTGCTGGTGGTGGTGAAGATGGTTCAGACCGGCCTGGCCTGACGCCCGGGGACTTACACGAGGCCGAGCAACCGCAGGTCAGCGACGTACTTGTCGATGAGTGGTGCCGACAAGTGCGGAATGTCGTTGTCGGCACCGATTTTGGCGTCCCGCACGGCGGCGCGGAACACATCGGTAGGCGCCGGCGCCCCGTGCAGCGCCTCCTGCGGATTGCGGTAGGCATCCAGCAACGGCAGCAGCGAATACTGACGTTGTTTGTCCGGCAAGGCGCGAAGCGCGGTCTCGAAGCGGCCCAGCCACTCGTCGTAGTCCGCGATCCGCCGGATGTCCTGGCCGCCGTCGATCAGCCAATCCACAAACACGTCCAGGGATACGCCGTCGTCGTGCGGGTTCATCACGTCGAATGACCGGAATCCCGGCGTTGCCTCGGCAGCCGTCAACTCACCCAGCGTGGCGACCGCTTCGGCGACGAAGTCGGCGGGTAATCCGTCGTAGTGGGCGCGTGGACGGGTGCCGTCCGCCTGGTAGAAGCTGCCGGGCGCGATACCGGTGACCAGAAGGCTGAATATCAACCGCGTGAACGCATCTGGCACATTCAGCTGCCCCGCGAAGTGGCTGTGGGCGAGGATCATGTCGGAACGGAACACCGCAACCGGCAGGCCGCACAGGTCGTGTGCCTCGCGCAGTAACACCTCACCCGCCCACTTGCTGTTCGCGTACCCGTTGGCGTAGCTGTCGTCGACGGGACGGGTCGGGCTGACGGTGCGGATGTCACCGTCTCCACGAAGTCTTCGACGGACATGGCCACGGCGACGGTCGACAGATAAGTGACCGGCTTGATTCGCCCGCTGATCGCCAGCCGGACCAACTCGGCAGTGCCCACGACGTTCGGCCCGAACAGCTGGTCGTAGGGCAGGACGTGGTTGACCAGTGCCGCGGGGTGCACGACAAGATCGACGCGGTGCGCCAGCTGCTGCCAAACCTGCTCGCTGAGACCAAGATTCGGCTCACTGATGTCGCCGGCCAGCACCTCGAGGTGGTCGGCGGCCAGCGTCTGGAACCGCTGCAGTAACTGCGGATCGCCGGAGCGGAAGACGTCTTCGAGGCGCCGGTAGGCGGCCTGCGAGTCGGTGCCTCGCACCAGGCAGAGGAGTCGTCCGCCGGTCTCGTTGAGCCGCTCCAGCCATTCCAGTGCGAGGAAGCGGCCGAGGTACCCGTTGGCACCGGTCAGCAGCACCGTCTGCGGTGTCCCCGTTGTCCGTGGCAGTGACACTGCGGCGGCCAAGGTGGCCGCGTCGATGAACTTGTCCAGTGTCAGATCTGCCGCACGAACCTCGGCGGCACCGCGGCCGTGCACGGCCGCGAATGTCGGCCGCTCGGAGCCGGATTCGCGTTCCGTGGCGACGTGATCGGCGATCTGACGCAGCGAGCTGGTCGGCCCGATGATCAGTGCCACGGGCACCTCGACCTCGAGGATGTCCTGCAGCAGGTTGGAGAAGGTCAACGCGGACAACGAATCTCCGCCGAGATCCATGAAGTGTTCCTCCGGTGCCGGCGCGCCCCCGACCAGACCCAGCAGCGCCTCGGCGGCGCGCCCTACGGTGTCGATGACGGGCCGATCCGCCGCACCGTGCCGCAAGGAGCGCATTTCGGCCAGGCGCGTGTCGGTCAGCTCTGCGTACAGCTGCTCCAGCTGTTCGCCGTAGCGCTCTTTGAGTTTGGGCCGCAGCAGCTTACCCACCCCGGACAACAGCCCGTTGTCGGTGCTGAACGGTTCGCGCTCGATCAGGAACTCAGCAGGCACCTCGTAGGACTGCAGTTCGGCGAGTTTGGCTGTCCGACGCAGGGATTCGCTCAGCGCCGCCTTGAGCCCGGCGTGGTCGCCCGGATACCGGCTCAGTGCCTCGTCGGTCGGGACCACCACGGCAAGCAGATAGGGGCGTTCGCTGTTGCCATAGATGAAGATCTGCCGGACCAGGGGTGCGCTGGCGAACACCGCTTCCAGCCGCGCGATCGCGACGAACTCGCCCTGCGCCAATTTCAGCACGTTGTTGCGCCGGTCGACGTAGGCGAGCCGGTCGGGTCCGATCTCTGCCATCACATCGCCGGTCCGGTAATAGCCGTCGGAATCGAACGCAGCGGCAGTGACATCGGGACGCTGGTAGTAGCCGGACATGGCGGTCGCCGACTTCACCAGCAGCTCACCACGCGGGTACGGCTTGTCGGTGCGGAAATAGCCCAGCTCGGGAACGTCGATCAGCTTGTAGTCGATGACCGGAGGCTTGGTCACCAGCCCGTCCTTGGTGACCATGCCGACCTCGGTCAGGCCGTACCCGTCCAGAAGGTGGACGTCCAAACAGGTTTCGATGAAGGTCTTCATCTCCGCGGCGAGCGGCGCGGTGCCGGTGAAGCTGGTGAGGATGCGACCCCCGAGCACCTGCTCGCGTAACTCGGCCCGTGCTTGTGTCTCGGCGTCCCCAACGGACACACCGTCGTAGACGCGCCGGTCGACCCCGCTCTGGTAGCGCTGGTAGAGCATCTCGGCCACCCGCGGCACCAGGCCCAGCTCGGTGGGCCGCACCAAATTCCAGTCCTCGAACAGGGTCGACAAGTCACTGTTCGGCACAAAGTAACTGGTGCCACCGGCCTGAAAAGCCGTGGACAGCGGTATCCGACCACCGAGGTGGTTCAGCGGCATGAAGTTCACATTGAGGACCGGCACGTGCTCGTGGTCCGGCATGAACTCGTTGGTCCAGATCTTGGCCACCATACGCTCGGAATACATTGCGCCCTTAGGCAATCCGGTGCTGCCGGAGGTGTACATGATCATGGCCAGCCGCTGATCGGTGCCACCGGTGTACATCGGGGCGGGCGGCAATGCGCGGCCATGCGCAATGACGTCGCTGAGTATCTCGAGGCTTACCGCCAACCCGGCCGCGGATAGCTTTTCTTTCGCCCGGGCCAAACTCGCGCGCTGGTCGTCGATTTCAGGCTGGTAGTCGAACACCACCAAGCGGCGCAACGAGGTGCTGGCCACTGCGGCGTCGACCGCCAGGTCGAGGTAGTCGGCGCCGGCGGCCAAAATCTGCGGCTGCACCTCGGCGAGGATGGGTTGCAGGCGCGATGCCGTGGTGTTGTGCTGCAGCGGCACCGCCACTAGTCCGAGATACCCACTCACCAGGTCGACGGTCAGATAGTCGACGCTCGCGAAACCGATTGTGGCCACGAAGTCCCCGGGCGCGGCCGGATTGGCAGGGTCGCCGCGCCACGCGGCGGCGATCGCCTGCACGTTGGCCCACAGATCGCGGTAGGTGATGGTCTCGAAGCGCGGTAGCAGGGTGCCGACGGTGCGACCGGAGTCGGGATCGGTCGTCAGAGCCCGGGCCCGCCAGCCCATCGCCGGACGGTCGGCGTAACCCTCAACCAGCGTCTGGATCACCTGCGGCAGCCGCAGTTCAGGCCGGCGCGCCGCCGCCCGCACAGCGGCATCGGGCTTGGCCTGCCGGAACTGGTCGTCCTCAGCGAACAGTTGCTCGATGCGCTGGGCGAGGCGTTCCTCGCTGCGGACTGCTCATGGTCAGCCTTTCGTTCCGGACACTCCCAAGGGGCAACCGGCGCCCAGCTGGCCATCTTCCACCTCACCGGTGTGACCGTCGCCACACCCGTCGTGCGCAGACGAGAATCAAGCCACGACGTTGATCGGATCGCCGATGGTGACCATGTTGAAATACCACGCGGCGTTGTCCGGGCTCAGGTTGATGCAGCCATGGCTGACGTTGGCGTAGCCCTGCGAGTTCACCGACCACGGCGCCGAGTGGACGTATACCCCACTCCCGGTGACGCGGACGGCGTACGACGCGGTGATCAGGTAGCCGTCCGAGGAATTCAGCGGGATGCCGATGGTCCGCGAGTCCATTACCACGGTGCGTTCCTTGGACATGGCGCTGAAGTTGCCGATCGGCGTGGGGCGGCTGGGCTTGCCCATCGAGGCCGGCATGGTGCGCAGCACCTCTCCGTTTCTGCTGACCGTGAAGGTGTGCGCGGAAATGCTTGCCACACCGAGCAGCGCGTCGCCGGTGTCGAAGCCTTCCGTCAGTTCCTGCACCCCCACCGAGACGTGGCTGTGTGCGGGCCAGTACCGGTCCGGGACCCATTGCACGACATTGCCGTCGAGCCACTTGTAGTGGCCGGTCATGTTGCTCGGTGAGCTGACGTGGATGGACCGCTCAGCGGCACGGTGATCGATCACGGGTGCCGTGAACGTCACCTCCACCGGAACCCCCACACCGACCACCGCGCCATTGGACGGAAATATCGATGCGACTCCGGGTAGTGGGTGGGGTACCGGGACGGCGCCGGTAGCGGGGCTGCCCGACCCGGCCGCGGCCATCGTCGTGATCGCCACCAGAACAAACAGATAACGAACCGCTCGACGCATGGCGTTCACCCTTCGGGACGGTGTGATCAACACTTGACCCATCCTAGTGGTTCTCCGCCGAGTGCGGGGCCATAGCAAACAATCCCGACGTAGCGGGAATGGTGTAGCGGCGCGGGACTGGCCCGCCCGGGATCGACGCGTTAGCCTCAGCGGGATCGTGCCCCACGGCCCGAGCCCGAAAGAGGGAGGTGCGGGTGCTCTTCCGCCAACTGGAGTACTTCGTTGCGGTTGCCCAGGAGCGTCATTTCGCCCGCGCCGCCGAGAAGTGTTACGTCTCCCAACCGGCGCTCTCCGCGGCGATTGCCAAGCTCGAACGGGAACTCAACGTCACACTGATCAACCGCGGGCACAGCTTCGAGGGCCTGACCCCCGAGGGGGAGAGGTTGGTGTTGTGGGCCAAGCGAATTCTGGCCGAACACGACGCCTTCAAAGCCGAAGTGCATGCGGTGCAATCCGGCGTCACCGGAACGCTGCGGCTGGGCACCGTGCCGACCGCGTCGACGACCGCCTCCCTGGTGCTGTCGGCATTTTGCTCGGACCACCCCTTGGCAAAGGTGCACATCAGCTCCCGGCTGGCCGCGACCGAGCTGTACCGGCGGCTGCAAGACTTCGAGCTCGACGCCGTCATTGCGCACCCGGCGGCCGGAAAGGACAGTGAGGATGTGGCTTTCGTGCCACTCTACGAGGAGCAGTACGTGCTGCTGTCGCGGGCGGAAATGCTGCCGCCCGGTGCGTCCACGCTGCGCTGGCCGGACGCGGCGCAACTGCCGCTGGCACTGCTCACGCCGGACATGCGTGACCGGCAGGTCATCGACGCGGCCTTCGCCGACCACGACATCATCGTCCACCCGCAAGTTGAAACAGACTCCGTCGCTTCACTGTTCGCGCAAGTGGCGAACGGCAACTGGGCGACCATCGTGCCGCACACCTGGCTGTGGATGACGCCGACCCGGGGTGAGATCCGGGTGGTCGAACTCGTCGATCCGTCCCCCAAAGCCCTGATCGGGTTGGCCACCAACGCATCCGGGCCGGGATCCCCGGTAGCGCGTGCGCTTGTCGCATCGGCGCAGCAACTCGGCCTCGACGAATTCTTCGCCGCGCAGCTACGAAGCCTGACCCAGGGCCGTTAGCTCACCGCCGCGCTTTTGGGGTTGAGACCGGCCAGATGCCCGCTCTCCACCCCGGCGGCGGGGTCGAGTCGGCAGTCGATCAAGGTGGGCCGGTTCGACGCGATTGCCTCGGACAGCGCCGCCTCCAGTTCGGTGGGGCGTGTGACGTGATATCCCTTGCCGCCGAAAGCCTCCGCGAGCAGTTCGTGGCGCGCGCCCGAAGTTGAGTACCGTGGGGGCCGGGTCGGACCCGGAGACCGATTCGTCGCCCCGGTAGACGCCGCCGTTGTTGAGGATCAGCACCGTGACCGGCAGCCGGTACCGGCAGATGGTTTCGATCTCCATGCCGCTGAAGCCGAATGCGCTGTCACCCTCGATGGCGACCACGGGCCGGCCGGTCTCGACCGCGGCGGCGATGGCGTAGCCCATGCCGATGCCCATCACACCCCACGTTCCGGTGTCCAGTCGGTGGCGCGGCAACTCCATGTCGATGACATTGCGGGCCAGGTCCAGCGCGTTGGCCCCTTCGTTGACCACATAGACATCCGGGTTGCGTTGCAGCACAGCGCGAATGGCGCCGAGCGCGTTGTAGAACCGCATCGGGTGCGGATTCTCGGCCAGTCGCTCGCGCATCTTGGCGTCATTGCGGGCCCGACGCTCGGCGAGTTCGGCGGTCCAGCCCTGCGGCGTGCTGATCGGGTGGGTCGCCAGACCGTCCCGCAGCGCCGACATCACCGAACCGATGTCGCCCACCAGTGGCGCCTCGATCGGCTGGTTGCTGTCAAACTCCGAGGCCGCGATGTCGATCTGGATGAACTTGCTGTCGACCGCCCATTGCGGCGACTCCCCATGTCCCAGCAGCCAATTGAGTCGCGCTCCGACCAGCAGCACCGCATCGGCGCGGGCGATGGCGAGCGAACGCGCCGCGGCGGCCGACTGCGGGTGCGAGTCGGGCAACAGGCCCTTGGCCATCGACATCGGCAGGTAAGGAATGCCGGTGCTTTCCACGAATTCCCGAATCACGTTGTCGGCCTGAGCGTATGCGGCACCCTTGCCGAACACGATCAACGGTCGCTGGGCGCGGGCCAGAATGTCGAGCGCCCGATCAACCGCCTCGGGTGCCGGCAGTTGGCGGGGCGCGGGGTCAACGACGCGCCAAATGGACGCCGCCGCCACCGAAGCCTCCAGGGCCTGACCCAGCACCTCACCCGGGATGTCCAGGTAGACCCCGCCCGGTCGGCCGGATATCGCTGTCCGGATCGCCCGGGCAACGCCGCGCCCGATGTCCTCGACCCGTGCGATCCGGTAGGCCGCCTTGACGAACGGCCGGGCCGCGTTGAGTTGGTCGATGTCCTGGTAGTCGCCGCGTTGCAGGTCCACGACCGCACGCCCGCTGGATCCGGAAATCTGGATCATCGGGAAGCAGTTCGTGGTGGCATTCGCCAGCGCGGGCAGGCCGTTGAGGAAACCGGGGCCGGATGTCGTCAGGCACACGCCGGGCCGCTGGGTCAGAAACCCGGCGGCGGCCGCCGCGTTACCGGCGGAGCCTTCGTGACGGAAACCGATGTACCGGATTCCCGCGCTCTGTGCGGTGCGCGCAAGATCGGTGATCGGGATGCCCACCACCCCGTAGATGGTGTCGACATCATTGGCCTTCAGCGCGTCCACCACCAGGTGGAAGCCGTCGGTCAGCGGTTGGGTCATGGTGGCCGTCCCTCTCTCGTCTCGATGTCTCGGCCCTCACTGTTGTCCGGTTCCGCAGTTGTGTCCAAGACCCGGTCGCTATCCGGTGATACACGTTGTCTATTGACCGGTAGCGGATGGGTATTGGACAGCGGTAATCGGCACCGGCAGGGTTCTCGGTAGGTCCGGACAAAGGAGCGTTTGATGACATCCGTGCAGAATTCGCGCGTTACCGATCTGATCGCGGCCGCAGCCACTCGCGCTCCGGACGCGCCGGCGCTCATCGTCACCGCCGACCGGATCCCGGTCAGCTACCGGGACGTGCTGCGTCTCGCCGACGATCTGGCCGCCCAACTGACCGGCGCCGGCCTGGCGCCGGGAGACCGGGTGGCGTTGCGTGCCGGCAGCAACGCCGAGTTCGTCATCGCGTTGCTGGCGGCCTTGCGTGCGGGCCTGATCGTGGTCCCGCTGGACCCGGCCCTGCCGGCCGCTGACCAACGCGCGCGTAGCGAGGCGGCCGGGGCCCGCGCAGTGCTCGTCGACGGCGAGCGACCCGGCGACCGGACCGAGCCGACGGTGCGGTGGTGGCCGATCGCCGTGACCGTCGGGCGCGAGGACGGCACCGAGAATGCCAACTGGTCGGCACATCTGGACGCGGCCACCGAGCCCGGCCCGGTCACCTCTTCGCCGGAAGGGTTGCACGACGACGACGCCATGATCATGTTCACCGGCGGGACCACCGGACTGCCCAAGATGGTTCCGTGGACGCACCACAACATTGTCAGCTCGGTGCGGGCGATCATCGCCGGATACCGGCTGGGTCCGCAGGACGCCACGGTCGCGGTGATGCCGCTCTACCACGGGCACGGGCTGATCGCCGCGTTGTTGTCGACCTTGGCATCCGGCGGCACGGTGTTGTTGCCCGCGCGGGGCAGGTTCTCGGCGCACACATTTTGGGACGACATCAGCGCCGTGGGGGCGACCTGGTACACGGCCGTGCCGACGATCCACCAGATCCTACTGGAGCGCGCCGACCCGGCACCGGCCGAAAATGGAAAGGCCGCACTGCGTTTCATCCGCAGCTGCAGCGCGCCGCTGACGCCGGAGGTGGCCCAGGCGCTGCAGGCCGAATTCTCCGCGCCGGTGCTGTGCGCCTTCGGAATGACCGAGGCCACCCACCAGGTGGCCAGCACCCGGGTGGACCAGGAGGTCAATCCCGCCGTCTCAACCGGCCTGGTCGGCCGCTCCACCGGGCCGCAGATCCGCATCGCCGGTCACGACGGGCAGCCCGTCACGCCGGGCGCCGTGGGTGAGGTGTGGCTGCGTGGCGAAACCGTGGTGCGCGGCTACCTCGGTGACCCGAAGATCACCGCGGCGAACTTCACCGACGGCTGGTTGCGCACCGGCGATTTGGGCACGCTGTCGCAGGCCGGTGACCTCAACATCCGCGGGCGGATCAAGGAACTCATCAACCGCGGCGGCGAGAAGATTTCACCGGAACGCGTCGAGGGCGTGCTGGCCACCCACCCGAATGTGATGGAAGTGGCCGTGTTCGGGGTGCCGCACCCGATGTACGGTGAAGCCGTCGCGGCGGTGGTCGTGCCCCGTGGTTCGGCCCCGGCCACCGACGAGCTCACCGAGTTCTGCCGGGAACGGTTGGCGCCCTTCGAGATTCCCGCCAGCTTTGAAGTGGCCGACGAGTTGCCGCACACCGCCAAAGGCTCGCTGGACCGCCGCGCGGTGTCGGCGCGGTTCGGCCGGCCGGGATGATCGCCGCGAGGCGGAAGCTGCCCAGGGCCGACGCTAGCCGTCGTCTTCACCCGGGCCGCCGCGGACTCGGGCATCGGTTCGTAGCGGGCGAACGAGCGGGTGAACGATGCGGCCCCATGCGCCAGGGAGCGTATGTCGATGGCGTACCGAGTCAATTCGACCTGCGGCACTTCGGCTTTCACCACCGTGCGCTCGTGGCCCGCGGTGTCGGTCCCCAGGACCCGGCCCCGACGGCCGGACAGGTCGCCCATCACCGCGCCGACGTAGTCGTCGGGCACCAGCACCGAGATCTCGTCGATCGGCTCGAGCAGGATCACCTTCGTCGCCGCCGCGGCCTCGCGCAGCGCCAGCGCAGCCGGCCATCTGGAACGCGAAGTCCGAGGAGTCGACGCTGTGTGACTTGCCGTCGAGCAAGGTGACGCGGATGTCGACCACCGGATAGCCGGCGTGCACGCCCTTTTCCATCTGCGCGCGGACACCCTTTTCCACGCTGGGGATGAATTGGCGCGGCACCGCCCCGCCGACCACCTTGTCGACGAATTCGAACCCGGCGCCCTCCGGCAGCGGCTCCACCTCGATGTCGCACACCGCGTACTGGCCGTGGCCGCCGGACTGCTTGACGTGGCGGCCGTGGCCTTTCGCCTTGCCGCCCAGCGTTTCTCGCAGCGGTACCCGTAACTCGACGGTGTCCACGGTGACGCCGTAGCGGTTGGCCAACGCCTCGAGCACGACGCCGACATGGGCCTCACCCATGCACCAGAGCACGATCTGATGTGTCTCCGGGTTCTGTTCGATCCGCAGGGTGGGGTCTTCGGCGGCCAACCGGCCCAACCCGACCGACAGCTTGTCCTCGTCGGTCTTGGCGTGCGCCTCGATGGCGACCGGGAGCAGCGGTTCCGGCATCGTCCACGGCTTGAGCACCAGCGGTTCGGACTTGTCCGACAGCGTGTCACCGGTCTCGGCGCGGCTCAGCTTGCCGATCGCGCAGATGTCGCCGGCCACCACGGCGGGTGCGGGCCGCTGCTGCTTTCCGAGCGGGAACGACAGCACCCCGATGCGCTCGTCTTCGTCGTGGTCCGGGTGGGTGCGTTGCCAGCGGCCATTGTCGCCGTCACCGAAAAACGATGAAAAGTGGCCCGACACATGGACGGTCGCGTCCGGCTTGATGGTTCCGGAGAACACCCGGACCAGGCTGACCCGTGCCGACGTACGGGTCCGACGTCGTCTTCACCACCTCGGCGAGCAACGGCGCGTCGACGTCGCAAGCCAACTCGTCGTGCGTGGCGCCCTGTGGCGTGAAGACCTCCGGAAGCGGGTGTTCCATCGGGGACGGGAAGCCCCGGGTGGCGACCTCGAGCAGTTCGTAGGTGCCGACACCGGTGCTGCTGCACACCGGGATCACCGGGAAGAACGAGCCCCGCGCCACGGCTTTCTCCAGATCCTGGATCAGGACCGATTCGTCGATCGCCTCGCCGCCGAGATAACGCTCCATCAACGACTCGTCCTCGGACTCCTCGATGATGCCTTCGATCAGGGTGCCGCGCGCCTCCTCGATCCGGTCGGCCTCGGACGCGTCGGGCGTCGACTCGGTGCGCTTGCCGTCGGAGTAGTCGTACTGGGTCTGCGACAGCAGCCCGATCAACCCGTTACCGGTCGGCAGGTAGAGCGGTAAAACCTTGTCGCCGAACGCATCCTGGGCGGCATCCAGCGCCTCGGCATAGTTGGCGCGGGCGTGGTCGAGCTTGGTGATCACCACCGCGCGCGGCATGCCGACCTGGCTGCATTCCTGCCAGAGTGACTTGGTGGGCTCGTCGACGCCCTCGTTGGCCGCGATGACGAACAGGGCGCAATCGGCGGCGCGCAGTCCGGCGCGCAGTTCACCGACGAAGTCGGCGTATCCGGGTGTGTCGACCAGGTTGACCTTGATACCGCCGTGGGCCAGGGACGCCACGGCGACACCCACCGATCGTTGTTGGCGGATCTCGGCGTCGTCGAAGTCGCAGACCGTGGTGCCGTCGGTGACCGATCCCGGCCGGGACAACACCCCACCCGCGACCAGCAACGCCTCGACCAGGGTGGTCTTGCCGCCGCCCGATGGACCGACGAGAACGACGTTGCGGATGCCGTCCGGACCGTTTGCGGTGGGGGCCGTTCCCGCGCCCTGGGAAGCACTCACTCTGTCGGCCATGACATTCCTCCAGTTCTCCCGGGGTGCCGCCGACTCCCGTATGCAGCGTGATCCAGCCCACAGGACGCACCAGCAACTTTTCCCCCAACCGCCGCCCAGCACAAGGGTCGGCCAGACCCGGATGTCAGGCGTGCCAGCCGGACCAGCGCGCGCGCTGACCGCGATCACCGGGCCGTTCAGCGGAACAGATTGATACTGAGGGTATTTAGCGCGCAGCAACCGGTATCCGGTCCGCATCGCCTCGCCGTCGGCCGCGACGGTGGCGGTGCCGTCAACCCGAACCCACCACAATTGGGTCCAATCCTCGGCATAGTGATCGACGAGCAGACTGACCGCCGGGTTGTGCTCGATGTTGGCGAGCCGGCGCAGCCGTTGGCGTCGTCTTGGGCTTGGCATCGACCGCGGTGTAGATGAAGTCCCGGTCGACCGCGAACACCACCGGCACCAGGTGAGGCCTGCCGTCGGGCGTGACCGTGGCCAGTCGCGCCACGGGCGATCGAGCGAACCGGTCCCGGAAGTCCACGCAGCCAGCCTAGAACCGGCTCATCGCGCGGTGATGTAAGTCACCACCTGAACTTTCCGATTAGGCCTGACCGGGTCCGTCGGATTAGGCTGTATTTTCTCGATGCCCATTAGGTTCGGGCGTAAACCAGAATTTCGCCGGAATTGGGGCCTGACCACCGTTTAATGGGTATCTGGATTACGGTGGTGGAGACAGTAGCTATCGAGCCGCGCCGCCCGGACCTTACGGCTGGGACAATTCGACTATTCACCCGACGCAGGAGGTTTACGGGATGAGCAAATCGCGCCACCGTTCATTCAGGTGGTCATGGTTGGTTGCCGTCATGGCCGTCGTCGGAATGGTCTTTGGATCGGGTCTGGCAACGCCGCCCGCGCCCGCGCAAGCGGCGCCGTACAGGCAATTCCCCACGCTGCCGCTCGACCCGTCGGCTCTTGTCGGGCAGGTGGGGCCGCAGGTGGTCAATATCAACACCAAGCTGGGCTACAACAACGCGGTGGGAGCCGGTACCGGCATCGTCATCGACCCCAACGGTGTCGTGCTGACCAACAATCACGTCATCTCGGGTGCCACCGACATCAGCGCTTTCAGCGTGGGCGACGGCCGCACCTACGGCGTCGACGTAGTCGGCTATGACCGCACTCAGGACGTCGCGGTGCTGCAACTGCGCGGTGCCGGCGGCCTGCCCGACCGCCGCGATCGGCGGCGGGGTCAGCGTCGGTGAGCCGGTCGTGGCGATGGGCAACACCGGCGGCCAGGGCGGTACCCCGCGTGCAGTGGCCGGCAAGGTGCGTCGCGCGTCAACCAGACGGTCCAGGCGTCAGACTCCCTGACCGGTGCCGCGGAGACGCTGAACGGACTGATCCAGTTCGACGGCGCGATCCAGCCCGGCGACTCGGGCGGGCCGGTGGTCAACGGCGCGGGCCAGGTGGTCGGCATGAACACCGCGGCTTCCGAGAACTTCCAGATGTCCAGGGCGGGCAGGGCTTCGCCATCCCGATCGGCACGGCGATCGGGATCGCCAGGCAAGATCCGGTCCGGCGGCGGTTCGCCCACCGTGCACATCGGGCCGACGGCCTTCCTCGGCCTCGGCGTCGTCGACAACAACGGCAGCGGCGCGCGTGTCCAGCGCGTGGTCGGTAACGCTCCCGCCGCGGCCGTCGGGATCTCCAACGGCGACATCATCACCGCGCTGGACAATGTCCCGATCAACTCGGCCACCGCGATGTCGGATGCGCTCAACGGACACCATCCCGGCGACGTGGTCTCGATCAGCTGCACCTCCAAGACCGGCGTCGCGCGCACCGAGAACGTGACCCTGGCGGAGGGCCCCCCGGCCTGACTGCGCAGCGGGTAATGCTCTCGGCGAGCCAAATCGTTTGGTGCTGGCCGTGATTCATCGTGATGTTCGACGCATGTTGCGTTGCGTGATTCCTTCAGAGGTACGCGTCGGGTACCCGTGGCATCGTGGAATTGATGAACGACGCGATAGACGCCGGCAGGCATGATCCGCGCACCACCCCGCAGAGGGCAGTCACGTCGAGGGCGGTGTGGTCGAGCACCCGACCGCCGAGGACTTCGACAACGCGGCTGCCCTGCCCGCCGATCCGACCTGGTTCAAGCACGCGGTGTTCTACGAGGTGCTGGTGCGGGCGTTCTTCGACTTCGAACGCCGACGGATCGGGTGACCTGCGCGGCCTCATCGAGCGGCTGGACTACCTGCAGTGGCTCGGCGTCGACTGCCTCTGGCTGCCGCCGTTCTACGATTCACCGCTGCGCGACGGTGGTTATGACATCCGCGACTTCTACAAGGTGCTGCCCGAGTTCGGCACCGTCGAGGATTTCGTCGCGCTGATCGACGCGGCTCACGCGCGCGGGATCCGGGTGATCACCGACCTGGTGATGAATCACACATCGGAGTCGCACCCCTGGTTTCAGGAGTCCCGTCATGACCCCGACGGGACCATACGGCGACTACTACGTGTGGAGCGACACCAGCCAGAAGTACACCGATGCCCGGATCATCTTCGTCGACACCGAGGAGTCGAACTGGACGTTCGATCCGGTGCGCCGACAGTTCTACTGGCACCGGTTCTTTTCGCACCAGCCGGACCTGAACTACGACAACCCGGCCGTGCAGGAAGCGATGATCGACGTCCTGCGGTTCTGGCTCGGGCTGGGCATCGACGGGTTCCGGCTGGACGCGGTGCCGTACCTGTTCGAGCGGGAAGGCACCAACTGCGAGAACCTGCCCGAGACACACGCCTTCCTCAAGCGGGTCCGCAAGGTGGTGGACGACGAGTATCCCGGCCGGGTACTGCTGGCCGAGGCCAATCAGTGGCCGGCCGACGTCGTCGAGTACTTCGGCGACCCAGCACCGGCGGCGACGAATGCCACATGGCGTTCCACTTCCCGCTGATGCCGCGCATCTTCATGGCGGTGCGCCGGGAGTCGCGGTTTCCGATCTCGGAGATCCTGGCCCAGACGCCGCGGCATCCCGGACCTGGCCCAGTGGGGGATCTTCCTGCGCAACCACGACGAGCTGACGCTGGAGATGGTCAGCGACGAGGAACGCGACTACATGTACTCGGAGTACGCCAAGGATCCGCGGATGAAGGCCAACGTCGGTATCCGGCGCCGCCTGGCGCCGCTGCTGGACAACGACCGCAACCAGATCGCAGCTGTTCACCGCGCTGCTGCTGTCCCTGCCCGGTTCGCCGGTGCTGTACTACGGCGACGAGATCGGTATGGGCGACGTGATCTGGCTGGGTGACCGCGACGGCGTGCGGACTCCGATGCAGTGGACGCCGGACCGCAACGCCGGATTCTCCACCGCCAACCCGGGCCGGCTCTACCTACCGACCAACCAGGATTCGGTCTACGGCTACCAGGCGGTCAACGTCGAGGCCCAACGGGATACGTCGACGTCGTTACTCAACTGGACCCGCACGATGCTGGCGGTGCGCCGCCGGCACGACGCGTTCGCCGTCGGGACATTTCACGAACTCGGCGGGTCCAATCCGTCGGTCCTGGCTTATGTGCGGGAAGTGCCGCGCGAGAACGCGCGAAAACGACGTTGTGTTGTGCGTGAACAATCTGTCCCGGTTCCCTCAGCCGATCGAATTGAACCTGCAGCAGTGGAACAGCTACACCCCGATCGAACTCACCGGGCAGGTGGAATTTCCGCGGATCGGGCATCTGCCCTATCTGCTGACGCTCCCGGGACACGGGTTCTACTGGTTCCAGTTGTCCGCTTCCGAGGAGGACCGATGACCCGCGCCGTGACGACGATGCCCGCAAAGCTGCCGTGGGCGGACTGGCTCCCCCAGCAACGCTGGTATGCCGGACGCAACCGCCAATTGTCCACCGCGGACGCCGCAGTGGTGGTGCCGTTGCGAGAGGATCTGGACCTGGTGCTGGTCGACGTCGCGTACAGCGACGGCTTTACCGAGCGCTACCAGGTGATCGTGGGTTGGGACACCGAACCGGTCACCGAATACAGCACCCTGGCCACCATCGGTTCGGTCGAAGATCACACCGGATTTGACGCGTTGTACGACCCCGCCGCTTCGCAGTTCCTGCTGTCGCTGATCGATTCCGCGGCGGTCCGCGGCGAGTCCGACACCCAGCTCAGGTTCTCCAAAGAGCCCGATGTGCAGTTGCCGCTGGACGCCTACCCCCGGGTGTCAGACGCCGAGCAGAGCAACACCAGCGTGATCTTCGATCGGGCTCCGAGCGCCATCTTCAAGGTTTTCCGCCGGGTCAGCCCCGGTATCAATCCCGACATCGAGCTGAACCGGGTGCTGGGACGGGCGGGCAATACGCACGTGGCCAAGCTGCTCGGCGCCTACGAGGTGGGTTCGGGCCAGGATCTGGATGATCCGGATGCGTCCTCGCCGCTGGGCATGGTGACCGCGTTCGCGGCCAACGCGGCCGAGGGCTGGGCGATGGCCACCGCCAGCGTCCGCGATCTGTTCGCCGAGGGCGACCTCTATGCCCACGAAGTCGGCGGCGACTTCGCCGGTGAGTCCTATCGGCTCGGCGAGGCGGTGGCTTCCGTGCATGCCACCCTGGCCGAGAGCCTCGGGACGTCGCAAAGCGTGTTCCCGCTGGACCATGTGCTGTCGCGGCTCACGGCAGCCGTTGCCACGGTGCCCGAACTGGAGCAGTACAGGGCGACGATCGAAGAGCGATTCGGCAAGCTGGCCGACGAGCCGATCACGGTGCAGCGCGTACACGGCGACCTGCACTTGGGACAGGTGCTGCGAACCCCGGAGAGCTGGGTGCTGATCGATTTCGAAGGTGAGCCGGGTCAGCCGCTGGCGGAACGGCGCGCGCCGGATTCGCCGTTGCGTGATGTGGCCGGGGTGTTGCGGTCCTTCGAGTACGCGGCCTACGGCCCGCTGGTGGAGAACGCCGCCGACAAGCAGAAAGCGGCGCGCGCCCGGGAATGGGTGGAACGCAACCGCACCGCATTCTGCGACGGGTACGCGGCCGCTTCAGGAAGCGATCCGCGTGATTCGGCGCTGCTGCTGGCCGGCTATGAGCTCGACAAGGCGGTCTACGAGACCGGCTACGAGGCGCGGCACCGACCCACCTGGCTGCCGATTCCGCTGCGGTCGATTGCCCGGTTGACAACGGCCTGACCAAGCTCGGTGGTGCCGTCGTCGCGATGCTCTGGGAGCATGCTCGTGTGCAGAAAGAGATGTACGACAGCGAAGCCAGGCTGGCATGGGTGCTGGCCGCGTTGGCCGGGGTCCTGGGGGCCACCGCGTTCACCCACTCCGAGGGGTACTTCGTCACGTTCATGACCGGAACGCGCAGCGCGCCGTGCTGGGCGTGTTTCGTGACGACGTGACGCTGTCCTTGAGTGCCGGCACGCTGCTGCTGTGTTTTGTGGCCGGCGTCATCGTCTCCTCGGTATGCAGGCGCCGATTCTGGGTGGAGCATCCGCACGGCCCGACCGTGCTGACCACTTTCTGTCTGGTGTTCGCCACGGCGCTCGACATCGTCCTGGGCCGGTGGGAGGAGTCCCTGCTCGACTTCGTGCCGATCATGTTCGTGGTCTTCGGGATTGGCGCGCTGAACACATCTTTCGTCAAGGACGGCGAAGTGTCGGTGCCGCTGAGTTATGTGACCGGCACCCTGGTCAAGATGGGCCAGGGCATCGAACGTCACATAGCCGGCGGGAAAATCGAGGACTGGTTCGGCTACTTCATGATGCTCGCGACCTTCATGTTGGGCGCCGCGATCGGTGGTGCGATCAGTTTGGTGGTCAGCGGTACCCAGATGCTCGGTGTCGCCGCGTTCGTGTGCGCGGTGACGACCTGTTAACCTACCTGCACGCCGATCGGCGCGGGTTGCTGGATTAAGAACATCGGCAGCAGGCGAAAGAACATCGGCAGCAGCGCTGGCCGTTGCGCTGCTGCCGATGGGTCTCTGGTTTAGTGATCCGTAGATCAGGCGCCGGTTGGGCCTCCCGGTGCCGGTGCCGGTGCGGGGGCGGGCGGGGGCGCGTTGACCGCGTTGATCACCTGAAGCATGTCGGGCTTCATGGCCATCAACTGCTGATTCCAGTAGTTCCACGAGTGGGTTCCGTTGCCCGGGAACTGGAATACCCCGTTGCGCCCGCCGTTGGCCGCGTAGGTCTGCTGGAACTGCTGGTTGGTGCGCAGCGTCAGGCCCTCGAGGAATTTCGCCGGCATGTTGTCGCCGCCGAGGTCGCTCGGTGTGCCGTTGCCGCAGTAGACCCAGATCCGGGTGTTGTTGGCGACCAGGCGCGGAATCTGCATCATCGGGTCGTTGCGCTTCCAGGCCGGGTCAGTGGACGGGCCCCACATGCTGTTGGCGTTGTAGCCGCCCGAGTCGTTCATCGCCAGCCCGATCAGGGTCGGCCACCAGCCGTCGGACGGGTTGAGGAAGCCCGACAGCGAGGCAGCGTAGGGGAACATCTGCGGGTAGTACGCGGCCATCACCAGCGCCGAACCGCCCGACATCGAAAGGCCCACTGCCGCATTGCCAACCGGCGAGACACCCTTGTTGGCCTGCAGCCAGGCGGGCATCTCCCGGGTCAGGAAGGTCTCCCATTTGTAGGTGTAGCTCTGGCCATTCCCCTGCGAGGGCTGGTACCAGTCGCTGTAGAAGCTGGACTGTCCGCCGACCGGCATGATCACCGAAAGGCCGGACCCGTAGAACTCCTCGAAGGCGGGAGTGTTGATGTCCCAACCGCTGAAGTCGTCCTGGGCGCGCAGGCCGTCCAGCAGGTAGACCGCATGTGCTCCGCCGCCCTGAAATTGGACCCGGATGTTGCGGCCCATCGCCTGCGACGGGATCTGCAGATCTTCGACCGGCAGGCCCGGCCGGGAGAATGCACCCGCGCTTGCCGAACCGCCAACAGCACTGACGAGACCGGTCAGCAGGGCAGCACCCACAGCGGCGATAGCCAACCTGCGAGGCATGGTTGTCGCTGCGCCACGCAGCTTTTCAACGAATTTCATCGTTTCTACCCATCCCAACTTTCATCTGCCGCTCGTGCGGTGGAATCTGTTCTTGGGCGAGTGAAACACAGGCGGCAGAGCCGGCAAGCCCGTCGCGGCCGTAGAACTTTGTCGCGGTTGGCTAACGATTAGGAGTCGGGCCGGACACCTGCTGACCCGGTCACTTCCGGGTAACGATCGGTCACCGGAACGGTATCGCCGTCTTCCCGGCCGGCAGTAAATGCGCTAAGCGACCAGCCGACGCAAAAACGTTGATGCCGTGATGATTCCAATCACGGGAGCCACCATCAGCACGATGACGTCCGCGAGGTGAAACGGGGTGCCGAGCAACAGCGCGCGCAGCACGTCGACCTCGTAACTGAGCGGGTTGACCTTGCTCAGTGCACGCAACCAGCCCGGCATCACATCGACCGGATACAACGCGTTGGACGCGAAGAACAACGGCATGGTGATGGCCTGCCCAATGCCCATCAAGCGATCGCGGTTTCGCACCAGACCGGCCAAAGTCATTGACAGGCAGGCGAAGAACGCGGCACCGAGCATCACGGCGACCATCGCCGCCAGAATCCGCAGTGGGTTCACGGTCAGCCCGATGCCCATCAGGTAGGACAGTGCCAACACGCCGACGACCTGCGCCACCGATCGGACGCCGGCGGCGAACGACTTGCCGGTGATGAGGGCCGAAGCGGGCGCCGGTGTCACCATCAGCTTCGCCAGGACGCCGGCGTCACGGTCCCAAATGATCTGGATGCCATAGAAAATCGAGATGAACAACGCCGACTGGGCGATGATTCCCGGTGCCAGAAAAGCCTGATAGGTGACGTTGCCGGTATCGATGACATGCAGGTGGCTGAAGGTGGTGCCGAAGATCAGCAGCCACAGCGCGGGCTGCACCATCCTCATCACCAGCTCGGTCCGGTCGTGTCGCAGCTTCTGCAGTTCCACGATCGCGAACGCACCGATGCGGCTCAATGTTGCTCTGGCCCTGTCCAATCCGCGTGGAGCCCGGACCAGGTCGACAGGGGGCGAGTAGGATCGATCAACCGACATGGCGGTCAACCCTTCTGCTGGAACGGATTTGACGGATATCGGCGGTGTCTTCGGTGAGTCCGGCTGCCGAATAGTGGCGGAACACATCTTCGAGCGTGGCCTCCGGTGCCAGGGTCGCCTTCAACTCCTCGGGGGTTCCGATCGTCTGCAACGCGCCGTGATGCATCAGTGCGACCCGATCGCACAGTGCGTCCGCCTCCTCCATGTAGTGGGTGGTCAGCAGCACGGTCATGCCGAACTGCTGCTGCATTTGGCGGACCTGCGTCCATACGCCGTCGCGAGCGATCGGATCCAGGCCGACGGTCGGTTCGTCCAGCACCAGCAGCGAGGCCGGTTGACCAGGGCTTGGGCCACCTCCAGGCGGCGCACCATCCCCCCGGAGTAGTTCGAAGCCAGCTTGTCGGCGACGTCGAGCAAGTCCATTGCCGCCAGCGCCTGCTCAACGCGTTCGGTGCGTTCGGCGCGTGGGACGCCGTACAGCCGGGCGAACCACGTCACGTTCTGTCGGCCGGTCAACGCTGTTTCGATCGACAGTTGTTGCGGCACATAGCCGATGTTGCTGCGGATGTCGATCGTTTGGCTTCGCGCGTCCAGCCCGAAAATACGCAGTTCGCCATGCTGGACGGGCGCCAACGTGGTCAGAACCCGCACCACTGTCGTCTTGCCGGCGCCGTTGGGGCCTAGCAGACCCACTGTCTCGCCGGGCTGGACCGTGAAGGTCACATCGTCGACGGCGGTGTGCTGGCCGTAGCGATAGGTCAGGTGCCGGCAATCGATCGCCTCGGTCATATGCATCGCTCCTGCAGCTTTTTGGTCATCCCCTCGAGCACCTCTAACCCCTTCGCCAATACCCCGATCTGGGTGTCGTCAAGCTCATCGAGCAGTTCGGTGAGCACCTCGCGCCGGGTGGCAGCCGTGCGTCCATCACCTGCTGTGCCGAATCGGTGAGCCGCAGCCGGCTTACGCGGCGGTCGGCGGGGTCAGCCGTCCGTTCCAGCAAGCCCGCGCAGGACAGCTTGGACACCAGGGTGGAAGCGGTGTTGGGCACCAACCCCAGTTCGGCGGCTGCGACGCTGACCGACACCCCCGGACGGCGTGAGACCAGGCGCAACAGCTCGGCCTGCGATTCGGAAAGCTGGCCGGACGGGTACCCGGCACCGGCGGCACGGCGCAGTTGCCGGCGGAACCTGCCCAGGATCCGCGGTAAGTCAGCGGCAATATCGATCTTCGTGTTCACTGCCGTCCATAATACCTCTGTAGTGCGAGCTATCTATTGACCACCTGTAGAACTACCTGCTCAGCGCGCCATCCTGCAGCGTGGCGGTCATGTAGGTGCAGTGCGGTTGCCTGCGGCGATCCGTCGGCGAGCCAGGATTCAGCAGCCGCAGACCGGTCTGTGTCGTCGTATCCCACGGGATGTGGCTGTGGCCGAACACCAGCACGTCGGTCTCGGGGTAGAGCCGTGACATCCGCGCGTCGCGTCCGGCCGCGGCACCCGTCTCGTGCACCACGGTGAAGTGCAGACCGGCCAGGTTCACGTCCGCGCGTTCGGGCAACCGGGACCGCAGCTCGTCGCCGTCGTTGTTGCCCCAGCACGCCACCAGTCGTTTGGACTGCGCTTCGAGCTTGTCCAGCAGGTCCGGTGTCACCCAGTCGCCGGCGTGGATGACGACGTCAGCGGTGGCGACCTCATCCCATACCCGCGCGGGCAGGTCGCGGGCACGTTTCGGGACGTGGGTGTCGGTGATCAGAAGGAGCCGCATAAGTTCTATGCATACCGTTACCGCCATCGGGCCCAGAGGAGAGACCATGCGTACCTTCGAGTCAGTCGCCGACCTCGCTGCCGCTGCGGGGGAGACCATCGGGCAGAGCGACTGGGTGACGATCAGTCAGGAAGAGGTCAACCTCTTCGCCGACGCGACCGGTGATCACCAGTGGATCCACGTCGACCCGGAAAGAGCCGCCAAAGGGCCGTTCGGGACGACCATCGCCCATGGGTTCATGACCCTGTCGCTGCTGCCGCGGCTGCAACACGACATGTACACCGTCAAGGGCATCAAACTGGCAATCAACTACGGCCTCAACAAAGTTCGTTTCCCGGCTCCGGTGCCCGTGGGGTCCCGGGTGCGTGCGACGAGTTCGCTGCTCAGTGTCGACGACGTCGGTAACGGTGCCGTGCAGGCGATTGTTTCCACGACCGTCGAGATCGACGGGTCAGCCAAGCCGGCCTGCGTGGCCGAAAGCATCGTCCGCTACATCACCTAGCTCGCGCAATAAACGGGCGTCAGAACTCGGCGATCGAGTGTTCCAGCCGGGCGGCCAATCGTGCCTCGGCTTCGGCCTTCCGGGTCGGAATGTGCTGCGACGGGAAAGGTGTTGTCACCGGCTGGTATTGGCGCAGAGTGCGGCGAGCCACCGTCATCTTGTGCAACTCGGTCGCGCCGTCGGCGATGCCCAGCGACTCGGCGGCCACCAACATCTTGATGAACGGCATCTCGTCGGAGACGCCGAGCGCGCCGTGCAGGTGCAGGGCGCGTTGCGCCACATCGTGCAACACCTGAGGCATCGCGACCTTCACCGCCGCGATGTCCCGGCGCACCTGCTGGTAGTCATGGTGTTTATCGATCAGCCAAGCGGTACGGAGCACCAGCAGCCGGAACTGTTCGATCTGGATCCAGCTGTCGGCGATCTTCTCCTGGGTCATCTGGAAGTCGGACAGTCGCCCGTGCCGGGTCTGACGGGACACCGCGCGCTCACACATCATGTCGAAAGCCCGGCGCGCCAACGCTATTGTGCGCATCGCGTGATGGATGCGTCCGCCGCCGAGTCGGGTCTGCGCGATCATGAATGCCTGCCCCTCGCCGCCCAGGACGTGATCGGCGGGCACCCTGACGTCGGTGTAACGGACGTAGCCGTGGCTGGCGCGCTTGGCGGATTCTGCTCCCACGCCGACATTTCGGATGATCTCGATGCCGGGCGTCTCGGCCGGCACGATGAACAGCGACATCTTCTCGTAGGTGCGGCCGACGGGGTTGGTGACGGCCATGACGATGAAGAACGACGCGTGCTTGGCGTTGGTGGAGAACCACTTCTCGCCGTTGATGATCCAGTCGTCACCGTCGCGGGTCGCCGAGGTGACGAACAGTCCCGGGTCCGAACCGCCCTGCGGTTCGGTCATCGAGTAGCAGGAGGTGATCTCGCCGTCCAGCAAGGGCTGCAGATAGCGCGCCTTCTGCTGCTCGGTACCGAACAGCGCCAGGATCTCGGCATTGCCCGAATCCGGTGCCTGACAGCCGAAAACCGAAGGCGCCCAACGTGAGCGGCCGAGAATTTCGTTGAGCAGTGCCAGTTTCACCTGACCAAAACCCTGCCCGCCGAGCTCGGGACGCAGGTGGGCTGCCCACAGCCCTTGCTCCTTCACCTGCTGCTGCAACGGCCGCAGGACCGCCATCATGTCGGCGTTCTTCTTGTCGTACGGATCCAGCGCAACGAGATCGAGCGGTTCGAGTTCGTCGACCATGAATTTCTCGACCCAGTCCAGCTTCGCCTGGTATTCCGGGTCGGTTTCGAAGTCCCACACCGTTTGCCGCCGTTCCCCGGCGCAGCGTCGCACCGGCATCGTTGATGGAGCCACACCATCGTAAGATCAGCGCAACTCGGGCAGCACGCTGGTGCGGTAGAAGTCGATGGCGGTGTGCGGGTCGTCCTGCGGGAAGTGCAGAAATGGCACGGCCCCCGCGTCGAGGATCGTTTGCACCGCATCGATGTGCCCCGTCGTCACACCTTCACTGGACAGGCTGGCGCGCCCAGCGCTACCCACCTACCGTGAGTCAGGTGACTCCACAGACGCGTCCGGCGCAAAAAGCTGATGTCAGTGAGTTGGGCCGCACCATGGGCCGTGCATTCTTCGACGATCCGGTCGCGATGTGGATCCTCCCCGACGATGACGCGCGGCGAAACCACCTGGGCCGGTTGTTTGCCACCATGACCCGCCATCACCACCTGGCCGGCGGCGGTGTCGAGGTGGCCACCGATGGACCAGGCATCGGTGCGGCCGCATTGTGGGATCCGCCGAATCGATGGCGGGAATCTCGCTGGGCGGAGCTGGCGCAGCTACCCACGTTCCTCAGGGTTTTCGGCACCCAATCGAAGCGGGGACGGACGGTGCAGGAAGTCATGAAGCGCGCGCACCCGGAAGAGCCGCACTGGTATCTGGCCGCCATCGGCAGCGACCCGACCGTCCGCGGCCAGGGTTTCGGGCAGGTGCTGATGCGGTCGCGGTTGCAGCGCTGCGACGCCGAGTACTGCCCGGCCTACCTCGAGTCGTCCAAGCCCGAGAATGTGCCGTACTACCAACGTTTCGGGTTCCGGATTACCGGGGAAATCAAGATTCCCGACGGTGGTCCGACGATGTGGCCGATGTGGCGGGATCCGCAGTGACCGAGGAGCGTTTCGCCAACAAGACCGCGTTCATCACCGGCGCAGCCGTCGGGCTCGGGCGGGCTTTCGCCCGCGCGCTGGCTGCGCGGGGGCCGAACGTGGTGATCGCCGAGATCGACACCGCGGGCGCGGACCGGACCGCCGCCGAATTGAACTCCTCTGGCGCGCAGGCAATCGCGGTGGCGTGCGACGTCGCCGACGAGGATCAGGTCGACCACGCGGTGGCCACCTCCGTCGAAATGTTCGGCGGCATAGACATTCTCATCAACAACGCCGGCCGTCACCTGATGAAGTACAACCAGCCGTTCGGCGCGCTGTCCCGTGCAGACCTGCGCGGGATGTTCGACGTGAACGTGATGGGCGTCATCAATTGCACTCTGGCATGCCGAGATTCGATGCGAGACCGCGGCGGCGGCGTGGTGCTGAACATGTCGTCGACGGCCGGTTACCTGAGCAACACCCCCTATGGAGTCTCCAAACTCGCGGTACGCGGCTTGACGGTGGCCTTCGCCTCCGAACTTTCTCCCGATCTGATCCGCGTCAACGCGATCGCCCCCGGGATGACCAACACCGAAAGTGCGCTGGCCGACGTGCCGCGGTCACTGGTCGACAGTTACGTCCACGACCTGCAACTGGTGCACCGCATCTGCGGCATGGACGACGTGGTATCGGCGATGCTCTATCTGTGTTCGGAGGAGGCGTCCTTCATCACCGGTGAAACCCTCAAGATCAGCGGCGGGTTCCCGCTTTCGGTGTGACCGGGTTTAGCCCCCGACGTCGCTGGGAAACCCGGCGGCTATGGAAGGCGGTCCGGACGACACCCTGAGCCCGAGCGAATCCACCGACTCCGACGAACTACACAACGACGACGGCGACATTGTCGTCGACCCACCAGAGGGTTGGAGCGAGGCCGACAAGTTCGGTATGACCGCGCGTGAAGAGCGGGAAGGGGAATCGCTGGACCAGCGGCTCGCCGAAGAGGAACCGGATGTCATCCCGGATGTCGAACCTCCCGACGCGACCCCCGGCCGCGCGCACCGCGGCCAGGTCGACGGAGCTCCTGAGGACGGACCTTCCCTGTTCCAAGTCGTCGACGAGAATCAGGACTGATCAGAACTCGCTTTTCCACCTCGCGACGCCAATGGTGATCATGCGGAGTTGTTTGACCGCGATCCGGTGAATCTCTTCCAGCGCTTCGGCGCTCTGCGCGTCCTCGATGGCCTCGGCGGTGACGATCATCGCGTTGACGAAAAGGCTTGCCAAGACGTTGAGATCCTCGGTGCTCCACTCGTTCAGCCGCGGGAACCGAGCCAGGTCGGTGGCCAGTTCCGAGACGATCAGCCTGATTTCGGTGCGGATCGCATAGCGCAGCACGGACACGCCGGTGGAGCGCTCGCGGGCGATGAATCGCCAGTGCTCGCGCTGGTCGGCGACGCTGCCGATCAGGATCTCCACCGATGACTCGATCACCCGGTTCGGGTCCAGCTTGCCGGCGCGCGCGCCGCGCAGCGTGTCGCGCAGGCTACGGAAGGACTCGTCGATCAGGACCAGGCCCAGTGCCTCCATCGACTCGAAGTGGCGGTAGAAAGCCGCAGGCACGATCCCGGCCTCGCGCGTCACCTCACGCAGGCTCAGATTGCTGAAGCTGCGGTCGTTGAGCAGCCTTGAGCGCCGCGGCGATGATCGCGCGCCGGGTCGCTTCCTTGCGCTCCTCGCGCGAGGGCGTCTCGCGGGACTTTCCGGCCCCGATCGCGGCTCGACCGCCGCGAGCGTGAGCTAGGAGTACGACTGTTCACTATGTGAACCGTAACACAGAACCAGCTGTAAACCCTTGACCACCTGCGCGTAACGTGTCACGGTGTACATATGTTCACTCAAACTTTCACTCGGACGATCGCCAAGCGAGTCCTGGGTTCCGACCTCGTTGATCTGCTCACCGGGCCGCACGGCGTCGACCGCTACACCGAGCTTGTCACGCCGACGTGGACCGCGGGCGAGGCCCGCGCCAAAGTGGTCGACGTCCGGCGGACCACGCCGCGCAGCGTCACGCTGACCCTGGCTCCGAACGACGCGTTCACTGAGCGCTACACCGTCAAGGCCGGGCCAGTACGTCAACGTCACGGTCGAGATCGACGGCCGGCGACACACCCGCGTGCTATTCGCCGGCCAACGTCGAAGGCAGCGCCGAGATCGAGCTGACGATCGGGCGTCCACGACGGCGGACTGGTGTCCAACTACCTGTACGAGCGGGCCCGCCGTGGCATGGTGGTCGGCCTGGACGGCGTCGGCGGCGACTTCGTGCTGCCGGAGCAACGGCCTCGGCGGATCCTGTTCGTCTCGGGCGGCAGCGGCATCACCCCGGTGATGGCGATGCTGCGCACCCTGGTCGCCGGGGCTACTCGAAACAACGGGCGAGATCGCGTTCGTCCACTACGCGCGCACCGCCGACGAGGCGTGCTATCGCGACGAGCTGGCCGCGATGCGCGGGGTTCGGGTGCTGCACGGCTACACCCGATCGGGCGGCGGCGACCTCGTCGGCCGCTTCGGCGCCGAGCACCTGGCCGCCGCAATGCCGTCGCCCGACGCGGTGTTCGTCTGCGGGCCAGACGCTTTGGTCGACGCCGTCAAGCGGTCATTGTGAAAACGTGTTCACCGAAAGCTTCGTGCCGCCGGTGTTCGAGCCGCCGGCCAACCCGTCGGGCGGCCGGATCACGTTTCGCGGACAGCGGCGTCGACGTCGAGGACGACGGTCGCTCGCTGCTGGAACAGGCCGAAGCGGCCGGTTTGAAGCCGCGAGAACGGATGCCGGATGGGCATCTGCCACACCTGCACGCGCCGCAAGACCTCCGGCACCGTGCGCAACCTGATCACCGGCGCCGTCTCGACCGCCCCCGACGAGGACGTGCAGATCTGCGTCTCCGTGCCGGTCGGCGACGTCGATATCGCCCTCTAGCCACCGATACAACGTTCTTCAAGGAGAAAAAGCCATGTCACAGAACAAGATCACCCTGACCAAGGAGCAGGCCGACGCCTTCGGCCGCGAGCTCGACGCCATCAAGGAACGCGTGATGGCCGACCTCGGCGAAGAGGACGCCGACGTACATCCGCCGCGTCATCAAGGCCCAGCGCGCGCTGGAAGTCGGCGGCCGCGCGCTGCTGTTCCTGCCGCCGGCCTGGCTGGTCGGGCACCGCGATGCTGGGCGTCGCGAAGATCCTGGACAACATGGAGATCGGCCACAACATCATGCACGGCCAGTACGACTGGATGCGTGACCCGACGATCTCCGGCCGCGACTTCGAGTGGGACACCGCCTGCCCGGCCGACCAGTGGCGGCACTCGCACAACTACATGCACCACACCCACACCAACATCGTCGGGATGGACCGCGACATCGGCTACGGCATCCTGCGGATGAGCGAGGACCAGCGCTGGCAGCCGTACTACCTGGGCAACCCGGTGTACGCGTTCCTGCTGATGGTGCTGTTCCAGTACGGCGTCGCGCTGCACGAGCTGGAAACCGAGCGCATCCGCTCCGGTGAGATCCGGCTGCGCGACAAGCGCGAGACGCTGCGCGAGATCTGGAAGAAGACCCGCCGGCAGACGCTGAAGGACTACGTGGCCTTCCCGCTGCTGGCCGGCCCGTTCGCGCCGTTCGTCTTCGCCGGGCAACCTGACCGCCAACCTGATGCGCAACGTGTGGTCGTACATGATCATCTTCTGCGGCCACTTCCCGGAGGGCACGCAGGAATTCACCGTCGAGGAGACCGCGGGCGAGTCCCGCGGCCAGTGGTACTTCCGCCAGGTGCTCGGTTCGGCAAACCTGACCGGCGGCAAGAATCTTCCACCTGCTGTCCGGCAACCTGTCGCTCCAGATCGAGCACCACCTGTTCCCCGACATGCCGGCCCGCCGGTACGCCGAGATCGCGCCCGAGGTGCAGGAGATCTGCGAGCGCTACGGCATCCCCTACAACAAGGGTCCGCTGCTCAGGCAGTTCGGCACCGTCGTCCGCAAGATCGTCAGGCTGGCCGTGCCGGACTCCGTGGTGAACGGCGCAACGACGTCGCAGCAGCCGGCCGAACTGGTGCCCGTCGCTCGCCTGAGGCCGCGCTATAGCGCCGAGACGCACCGGGTCTGCATTTCGACCTCGAACAGTCGACGCACTCTCGGGCTTCGCGGGGGACAATGGGCCGCGTGGAGTGGACCGGTGCGCGATATGCGGACAAACCGACGGTGGAAGCCTCGACCTGGGTCGACGCCGAGCCGCAGCGAGTCTGGAGTCTGGTCTCCGATATCGAGCTGATGCCGGCCCTCAGCAACGAACTGCAAGCGGTGGAGTGGGCGGACGGGTGCAGCGGCCCCCGATTGGGCGCCCGCTTCGTCGGGCACAACGAACACGACGCAATCGGACAATGGAGCACCACGTCGCACATCGTCACCTGCGACGGGCCGCGCGAATTCGCCTGGGCGGTCGGCGAACCGAGAACCCGGCGGCGACGTGGCGATTCCGGCTGACGCCGCGCGACGGTGGCACCGAGCTGAGCTATCGGGCGCAGATGGGCCCGGGCCGTTCGGGATTCTCGGCGGCTATCGAGGCGATGCCGGACAAGGAACAGAAGATCGTGTTCGTGCGGCTCCGGGAGTTCGAGGCCGCGATCGACAAGACGCTCGCGGCGATCAAGAGGCTGGCCGAACACGGGGTGCGCTGATGCGGACCGCGACGACGGTCGAATTGTCCGGCGCCGCCGCGGAAGTGGTCGCGTTCGTGGTCGAGGCCGAGAAGCTCGGCCTGGATGTCTGCTGGGTCGCCGAGGCCTGGGGCGCGGACGCGCCGTCGGCGCTGGGCTATCTCGCGGCCCGGACCGACCGCATGCTGCTCGGTTCCGGGCGTCCTGCAGGTCGGCACCCGTTCGCCGGTCGCTCGTCGCGCAGACCGCGATCACGCTCTCCAACCTGTCGGGCGGCCGGTTCCTGCTCGGCCTGGGGGCGTCGGGCCCGCAGGTGATCGAGGGCCTGCACGGCGTGCCTTCGCCCGGCCGCTGGCCCGGTATCCGGGAGACCGTCGACATCGTCCGGCAGGTCTTCGCCGGCGGCAAGATCTCCTACTCCGGCAACGAGTTTCAGATCCCACTTCCCGGTGGCGAGGCGATGCCGATGCGGTTGTCGACCCGCCCCGAGCATCCCATTCCGATCTACCTGGCCGCGCTGTCGCCGGCGATGCTGCGCCTGACCGGACGGATCGCCGACGGCTGGCTGGGCACCAGCTTCGTGCCGGAGGGCGCCGCCGATGCCTACTTCGCCCACCTCGACGACGGGCTTGGCCGCCGCCGGGCGCACCCGCGCCGACATCGACGTCTGCCAGGGCGCCGAAGTCGCCTTCGCGGCCGACGAAGACGGTCTGCGCCACATGGTCGCCGGCCGCAAGAAGGAATTGGCGTTCAGCCTGGGCGGGATGGGTTCGGCGAGCACCAACTACTACAACCGGGCCTACGGCAGGCAGGGCTGGGCGAGGTCGCCGCGCAGGTGCGCGAGCGCTGGCAGAGCGGCGACCGCGACGGCGCGGCCGGCGCTGGTGACCGACGAGATGGTGCTGGCCACCACGCTGATCGGCACCGAGGAGATGGTCCGCGCCCGCCTCGCGGTGTGGCGGGACGCCGGCGTGGACACCGTGCGGCTGTATCCCGCCGGCGACACGCTGGAGGCCAAGCTGTGCCACGCTCGGCCGGGCGATCGAGTTGGTCAGGGGGCGCCGAACGGAACGGAGGGCGGCTCTGTCGCGATTTCACGCCCTCACGACACGTTCGGCGGCGGGTGCGTCGGACACCTTGACGATCCGCACCTCCGGGCGCGCCGGCACGCCGTCGGCGAGAAACCACCGGAACGCGAGGTTGCCGCGCGGATAGCCGAGTGTCGTCAGCGAATTCGGGTGGGCGGTCATGCCGTGGGACAACACGATCGTCACCGAGCCGTCGCCATTCGAGCACGGCGCTGTGCCCGTTGATCGAGCACCGGGCGTCGGCCGCTCCGTAGGTGGCCATGAACTGGTTCCACACCACCAGGTTCCAGAACCGGCATGACGGCGGCCGGTGCGTGATGACCAGCGCTTCGTCGTCGTCGAGCACGAAGCTGCCGTAGGCGTAGCAGGCGTCGCGCGCCGACCAGCCGAAGTTGGCGTCGGGAACCTGGTAGGGGTCGGCGAATTGGTTTGCGGCATGGGCGATTTCGTGTCCGAGCGCATGCGCGTCGTCGGCGCGCGTCCCGACCGGCAGCGGCACGATGGCGAACATGGTGCGCAACCACGTGGTGGTCGCGCGCAGCCGGCGGCGGTTTCGGCGTCGCCGTGCCGTATCGGGTCCGGCTCGTCGAGCGCCTCGATACGCCAGACGACGGGGCGGCCGGTCAGCGGGTCGGCCTGGTAGTCGCGGGTCATCAGCACGGCCGCATCGGGCGTCGGCGGGAATTCGAAGGAGAAGTTGCCGGCGGCGTCGAGGTCGAGGTCGGTGTCACGGACGATCGCGACCACCCGGTCCGACCAGGCGCCGGGCGACGGTTCGTTATACGCGGTCACCGAAAAGTACACGCTGTCACCCTTATTGCCACTGATGCGGTAGCGGCGGTTCGGGTCGACCGGGCACATGTAGTAGTAGGCGTCGGTGTTGTCGCCGCCCCACCGGCGGTCGCGCCGGAACGGGGTGTTGACCGCGACGAACTGGGGGCGGCCCGGTTCGGGGAACAGGTAGCTGTCCAGCGCCACCCCAGCGTGGTGGCGAGCATGCGGTAGCCGTCGGCAACATGCCGGTCGTCGGTCACCGCACGATCGCCCTCGAGAAAGGAACGGTCGAGTCGCCCAGGGTGGCGAGCAATTCTCGCCATGCGGCCGTCGATTCGTGCGTCATGCGCTGATTCCTTTCAGGAGCAACGTCGTGGTGCGGTCGATCCAGGTTTCGTCGAGTCCGTCTGCGCGGGTGAGCAGGCCCAGCAATATGATGCCGGCGATCGCCTCGGCCAGTTCGGGGGCGGTCACGTCGGGGCGGACCTCGCCGCGGCCGCGGCCGTCTCGAGCAGTCGGCGAGCCACCGCCGAAGATGCCGGCGAAGCGTTCCAGCAGCGCCGAATGCAGGGTCGGGTCTGCGGCCATCTCGCCGACCAGCCCGGGCAGCGCCGCCCTGGCGGCCGGGGTGCTCAGGACAGCCATTGTGCGGCAAACCATTTCGCGCAGGTCGCTCCGCGCAGCGATCCGGTGTCGGGGATTTCGGTCGCGGCGCCAATCGGGAACACCGCCTCGTGCACGAGGTGCGCCTTGCTGGGCCAGCGCCGGTAGATCGCGGGCTTGCTGGTGCCCGCCCGCCTGGCGATGGCGGAGACGAACAGCCCGGGATAGCCGGTCTCGGCCAGGAGTTCGACCGTGGCACGCAGCACCGCCCGTCGATACGGGGATCACGGGGGCGGCCAAAATCTACTACCATTACGAAACTCAGAGTAACATAAGTCGCCGTGACCGATGCCGTTCGCCTCGACGACCTCGCCCAGCCCCGATTCAGCCCCGAGGCCCAGCAGATCCTCGACATGATGGCCGCGATGGCCGCCGGATTGCCCGTTGGACGCTGATGCGTTGCGCGCCAGGCAAGTGCCGACACCGGGCTGCATGATTTCGGTCCCGGACGACTACCGGGAACGACTCGACATCTACCTGACCGCGCTGCGCGACATCGACGGACTGCACGCGGCCGGGGTGGTCAACTTCTACGGGCAGCTGCTGCAGTTGCTGAAGAACCGGCTGCTGCTGGCCGACCTGCTGAGCCGCCACCCGGAGATCGACGACATCGAACTGCGGTCGCCGGTGGTGATCGCCGGACTGCCCCGCACCGGCACCACCCACCTGCACAATCTGCTGGCGGCGGCGCCCACCTTCCGCACCATGCCGTACTGGGAAAGCAACGAGCCGTTCCCATTGCCATCCGAGGCTGGCATCGAGCCGGACCCGCGGCGCACGCGGATGGACGTCGCGGTCACGGTGATCAACCTGGTGATGCCGCATTTCGCTCTCATGCACGAGATGACCACCGATCACGTCCACGAAGAGATCCAGCTGCTGGCCAACGACTTTTCGACCATGCTCTTCGAGACCCTGGCTCACGTGCCCGGCTGGCGTGACTATTACCAGGCCCACGATCAGACGCCGCACTACCGAGTACCTCGCCACCCAACTCAAGGCGATGCAGTTCCTGCGCGGCGGGCGAGCGCTGGCTGCTCAAGTCGCCCCAGCATCTCGAGCAGGTGCCGGTGCTGGATCGGGTCTTCCCGGACAGCATCGTCGTCTTCACCCATCGCGACCCGGTGCCGGTTGCGCTGTCGATGGTCGCGATGATCACCTATTCCGCGCGCATGCACCGCTCACCGGTACCGGTGGAGCAGATCGCCGGGTATTGGATCGACCGCCTGGAACAGATGCTGAACGCACTCGTCCGTGATCGCGACGCCATCGGCCCGGATCGCTCGGTCGATATTCGTTTCGACGACTTCATGACCGACGAACTCGGCGTAGCCGAGCGGGTGTACGCGTTGGCCGGCGAACCGTTCACCGAAGAAGCGCGGGCGGCGGTCGCCGGCTACCTGGCCGGCCATCAGCGCGGCCGACTGGGCACCGTCGCCACGTCCTATGAGATGTTCGGGCTAACCGAAGGACGATCTGCGGGCCCGGTTCGCGCCGTATGTCGAACGCTTCCTGGAGTAGTTCTCAAGCCATGACAACCCTGCCCGAACTGGACGGCGTCGAACACAGGTTTATCGATGTGGGCGGGGGTGTCACCATCCACGTCGCCGACGCCGGACCGGCCGACGGGCCGGCGGTGATGCTGGTGCACGGCTTTCCGGAGAACTGGTGGGAGTGGCACGAACTGATCGGCCCGCTGGCCGCCGACGGCTACCGGGTGCTGTGCCCCGACCTGCGCGGCGCGGGCTGGAGTTCGGCGCCGCGATCGACGTACACCAAGGACGAGATGGCCGGTGACCTCGCGGCGGTACTGGACGAATTGGGCGTCGCCACGGTCAAGCTCGCCGCGCACGACTGGGGTGGGCCGGTGGCCTTCATCCTGATGCTGCGCCACCCCGAGAAGGTGACCGGCTTCTTCGGGATGAACACCGTGGCGCCCTGGGTGCAGCGGGATCTGTCGTCGGTCCGCAATATCTGGCGGCTCTGGTATCAGATTCCGATCTCGCTGCCGGTGATCGGCCCCCGCTTGCTCAGCGATCCGAAGGCCCGGTTCGCCCGCGGCTTGGGGAAGTGGGTCGGCGGCGGGTTCAACATCCCCGACGACGACATCCGTCTCTACATCGAATGCATGCGGCAGCCCGGGCACGCCGAGGCCGGCTCGCGGTGGTATCGGTCGTTTCAGACCGGGGAGATGCTGCGTTGGATGCGTGGCGAATTCGCTGACACTCGTGTCGAGGTTCCGGTTCGCTGGCTCACCGGGACGCAGGATCCGGTGATCACGCCGGATCTGACCGACGGATATGCCGAGCACATCACCGATTTCGAGGTCGAACTGGTCGAGGGAGTGGGCCACTGGATCGTCAGCCAGCGTCCCGATCTGGTGCTGGACCGGCTGCGCGCCTTCCTGCGCCTCTAGCGGGGCTGGACCAGGATCCGGATCGGGTTGCCCTCCTGGCGCTCCAGCTTCTCGATACCGGCATGAATGTCCTCGAGCGGGACGATCTCGCTGATGGACCGCGAAAGATCAAGGCGCCCATAGGAAACCAGCTTGGCCAGGGTTTCGATGTCGACGTTCTGATAGCCGAGGTGACCCAGCGCCTGCTTGCGGGTCAACCCGAACATGGCGGTGGGGCCGACCGTCGGTGACTCCGCGCTCATGCCCACGCCGACCAGCCGGCCACCGGCGGTCAGGGAGTCCAGCGCCTGCTCGAAGGTCACTTTCAGCCCGACGGCGTCGAACGCGACGTCCAGCTTCCGGCCGCCGGTGACCTCGGCGATCTTGTCCTGCAACCGGTCGTCGCGGGTGTCGAACGCGTAGTCGGCGCCGATTTCCAGCGCGCGCTCCAGCACGGCGGGGTTGATGTCGAGGGCGATCACCGGTACCGCGCCGACCAGCTTGGCGAGCTGGACGATGTGGGTGCCGACCCCGCCGACGCCCCACACCCCGACCGATTCCCCGATCGCGACCTTGCCGGTACGCACGACGGCGCCGAACGGGGTGGAAACCGCGTCGGCCAGTATTGCCGCCTGTTCGAGTGGGACGTTGTCGGGCACCCGGGTCAAGCCGGCCGCCTGCGCCAGGGTGTATTCGGCCCAGGCGCCGTCATAGGCAAACGCCATCAACTGAATTCGCAGGCAATTCACCACGTCGCCGCGGCGGCAGTTCGGGCAGGTCTGGCAGGGGCGGCCGGCCGCCACCACCACCCGGTCGCCCTCGGCCCAGCCGGTCACCTCGGGCCCGAGTCTCGCGATGGTGCCCGACGCTTCGTGGCCCTGGGTCACCACCGGCGCTTGGGGCGGGAACGTGCCGTTGATCAGGCTGAGGTCCGAGTGACAGATCCCGCAGAAGGCGACTTTGACCAGAACTTCGCCGGGTCCCGGTTCGGGGATGGGAACATCTTCCAGCACAACCCTTTTGGTGTCGGCATAGAAGCGCTCGGCGCGCATGGTGGCCTGTCACTCGACGCCGATCGTGACTTCGGTGGACTTGATGAACACCGTCGCCGGCTGGCCGACCTCAAGGCCGAGATCGAGCGCGGCATCCTTGGTGATCGAGGACGTGACGACCTGATCGCCGCCGTCGAGTCGAATCTTGACGATCGCCATCACACTGCCGAGATTGACCTCGGTGATGGTGCCCGTGAGCTGGTTTCTGGTCGAAAGGCGCATCGAGCTCGAATAGCGCTAACGGCTAGCGCCGCGACATGATCGAGTGTGCAAGCACGGCTTTCAGTGTGCGTCGAGGGTGGGATATTCGCGGCGACGCCGCCCGATGCGCACACTCAAATATGTTGGCAGAAAAGCGCTCTCGTTAATGTCGCGGCCCGAGCAACGCGACGGACGCATCCACGGCCGGTTCGACGATGCTTCGTACCGGCCTGCCGTCCTCGACCGCCAACGCCACCAGTTCCCGCAAGCCGCCCACCAGGATCACCGCCAACGGAACCGTCAACGGCGGCAGGTTGGCGCGCCGAAACCCTGGACTGCCACTCAGATTGACCAGCAGGCCGGTGAGCAACTCCAGGCCCTGGCGCTGAACCGGACGGGCATAGTCACCCAGCGAGGGAAGTTCGCGGATCCAGCTCAGTGTGATGGCCGGGCGGGATTCGATGTTGCCGACGTAGGCCTCTACGGCCTGGCGGATCTGCCGGTGCCAGTCAGCGTCGGGATCGACCGCCGCCCGGATGTCTTCGGCCAAGATCTCGATCTCGGCCCGCAGCAGGTCCAGAAAACACTGTTCCTTGCTGGCGAAGTGGTCGTAGAACGTGCGCTTCGAGGTACGAGCGCGGCGGACGATGTCGGCGACCGTCGTGGCCCGGTAACCGCGCTCACCGATCGACGCGGCCAGGCCGTCGAGCAGTCGCAGCCGAAACGGATCGGGTCCAGCCGCAACCGCGTCATCAGCCACTGCCGTCACAACCGGGCCCCTTCGCTTGTCAGGTCTGGTACCACAGAGTACCGTACGGGGAAAGGATTTGGTACACCGCAGTACCACCCCTGCGAAGGGGCAGACGTAGGGAGTCACACCTCCGTGAGCCAAGCAATCGACGCGCCGGCAGTGCCCGAGGTCAAGCTGCCGCCGGCGACCCGAATCCCAAAGTTCTTCCAGGGCTTGATCTTCGGATTCTCGCGAAAAGGGATGTTGCGACGCGTGGCCGATCGCTACGGCGCCGCCGTCACCATGCACATTCCCATCTACGGCCACATCGTGATGGTGTCGGATCCGCAGTTGGCCAAGCAGGTCTTCACCACCAGCCCTGACGATCTCGGCAACATTCAGCCCAACCTGAGCCGGATGTTCGGATCGGGCTCGGTCTTCGGGCTGGAAGGCGACGACCACCGCCGCCGGCGGCGCCTGCTGGCTCCGCCATTCCATGGCAAGAGCATGAAGAACTACGAGACGATCATCGAAGAGGAGACACTGCGCGAGGCTGCCGGTTGGCCCGAGGGGCAGCCGTTCGCGACGTTGCCGTCGATGATGCACATCACCCTGAACGCCATCCTGCGCGCGGTCTTCGGCGCCGAGGGTGCCGAACTCGACGAGTTGCGCCGGATCATTCCGCCGTGGGTCACGCTGGGCTCACGCCTGGCGGCGGTGCCCAAACCCCAACGCGACTATGGCCGGTACAGCCCGTGGGGAAGGCTGGCCGAGTTCCGGCGCCAGTATGACCTGGTCATCGACAAGCTGATCGACCGCCGAGCGGTCAGACCCGAACTTCGCCGACCGCAACGACGTGCTCGCGTTGATGTTGCGCAGCACCTACGACGACGGTTCGGTCATGTCCCGCAAGGACATCGGCGACGAACTGCTCGCGCTGCTGGCCGCCGGACACGAAACCACCGCCTCCACCCTGGGCTGGGCGTTCGAGCGGATCACCCGCCACCCCACGCTGCTGGCCGACCTCGTCGAGGAGGCCGACAAGGGCGGGAACGAATTGCGCCAAGCCACGATTCTGGAAGTCCAGCGGGCCCGAACCGTCATCGATCTCGCCGCTCGGCATGTGTACCGGGAGACCTATCAACTCGGCGAGTGGGTGATACCCCGCGGAGATTCGATCATCGTCAATATCGCGCGGATACACGAAAACCCAGACGTCTTCCCCAACCCCGAGCGCTTCGATCCGCAGCGTTATATCGGCGGCAAGCCATCCGCTTTCGCCTGGATCCCGTTCGGCGGCGGCACCCGTCGTTGCGTGGGGGCCGCGTTCGCCAACATGGAGATGGACGTGGTGCTGCGAACGGTGTTGCGCCAGTTCACCCTTGAGACCACGACTGAGCCGGAGGAGCGGTGGCACGGCCGGGGTGTTGCGTTTGTTCCCAAAGACGGTGGCCGAATCGTGTTGCGGCGCCGACTTACTGGGTAGCCTCGGCCCGGCGCGGCAGCTTCCACCCGGGCCGCACGAAGTGGCAGGTGTACCCGGTGGGGTAGCGCAGCAGGTAGTCCTGGTGCTCGGGTTCGGCCTCCCAGAAATCACCCGCCGGGCTGACCTCGGTCACCACCTTGCCCGGCCACAGGCCGGATGCCTCGACGTCGGCGATGGTGTCCAGCGCCACCCGCTTCTGCTCGTCGTCGACATAGAAGATGGCGGAGCGGTAGCTGGTGCCGCGGTCGTTGCCCTGCCGGTTCTTCGTGGTCGGGTCGTGGATCTGGAAGAAGAACTCCAGCAGCGTGCGGTAGTCGGTGGCCGACGGGTCGAAGACGATCTCAACGGCCTCGGCATGCGTGCCGTGATTGCGGTAGGTCGCGTTGGGCACGTCGCCGCCGCTGTAGCCGACCCGGGTGGAGACCACCCCGGGCTGCTTGCGGATCAAGTCCTGCATGCCCCAGAAGCAGCCACCGGCGAGGATGGCTTTTTGTGTGCTCGTCATTGCTGTCCTCCTAACCGGCCCGGGGCCGGTAACGCCCCCAGGCTACACTCCGCCCGTGAGGTGTAACGGCTCGTGAGCGCCCGGAATTCCCCAAAGCGAACTGGCCGCCGCCTTCGAGAAGTTCGAGGAGACGGTCGCCCGAGCAGCCGAAACACACGACTGGGACGCCTGGGTGCAGCACTACACACCCGACGTCGAGTACATCGAGCACGCGGCGGGCACCATGCACGGGCCGCGAGCAGGTTCGCGCCTGGATTCAAGCGAACGATGACGACCTTCCCGGGCAGCCACATGGTGGCGTTCCCGTCGTTGTGGTCGGTCATCGACGAGTCCACCGGGCGGATCATCATGGAACTCGACAACCCGATGCGCGACCCCGGCGACGGCAGCGTGGTCACCGCGACGAACATCTCGATCATCACCTACGCCGGCGACGGCCTGTGGCGTCGCCAGGAAGACATCTACAACCCGCTGCGTTTCCTGCAGGCCGGGATGAAGTGGTGCCGCAAGGCGCAGGAACTGGGCACGCTCGACGACGGACGCCGCAGCGTTGATGCAGCAGAACGCGGGGCACGAATGTGAGCGCCAAACCCAAGCTGGTCATCGGCGCCAACGGCTTCCTCGGTTCGCATGTAACCCGCTTGCTCGTCGAGGACGGCGCATGACGTGCGGGCGATGGTGCGGCCCACCGCCAACACCCGCGCCATCGACGACCTGCAGGTGACCCGATTCCACGGCGACGTCTTCGACACCGCCACCCTGCGCGAAGCGATGGCCGGTTGCGACGACGTCTACTACTGCGTGGTCGACACCCGTGCCTGGCTGCGTGACCCGTCGCCACTGTTCCGCACCAACGTCGAGGGCCTGCGCAACGTCCTCGACGTTGCCGTCGAAAAACCGATAGCCTGACCTGCGCAGGTTCGTCTTCACCAGCACCTACGCGACGGTGGACCGCCGGCACGGGCACGTGGCGACCGAAGCCGACCGGATCGGCTCGCGCCGGGTGAGTCCCTACGTCCAATCCCGGGTTCAGGCCGAGGACCTGGTGATGCAGTACGTCGCCGACTAGGGCTGCCCGCCGTCGCAATGTGCGTCTCCACGACCTACGGCAGCGGCGACTGGGGCCGCACCCCGCACGGCGCCTTCATCGCCGGCGCGGTCTTCGGCAAGCTGCCGTTTCATGATGAACGGCATCCAGCTGGAAGTCGTCGGCGTCGACGATGCCGCCAGGGCGATGATCCTGGCCGCCGGAGCGCGGCCGCAACGGCGAGCGCTACCTCATCTCCGAACGCATGATTGCGTTGACGGAGGTGGTGCGGATCGCGGCGGATGAGGCCGGCGTACCGCCGCCGCAACGGTCGATCTCGGTTCCCGTGCTCTACGCCCTGGGCGCGCTGGGCAGCCTGCGGGCGCGGCTCACCGGCAAGGACGCCGAACTCAGCCTCGAGTCGGTGCGGATGATGCGCGCCGAAGCCGACGTCGACCACAGCAAGGCGGTCCGCGAGTTGGGCTGGCAGCCGCGCCCGGTGGAGGAATCGATACGCGAGGCGGCCAGATTCTGGGCCGCGATGCGCAAGACCAGCACGAAGAAGCGAGACCGCTGCCAATCTGAATAAGCTCGCGGCAATGGAACGCGTTCATGTTGACCTCACCGGGCCGCCGCAGACCATGCTCGCGACGTTGTACGCCAAAGCGCTCGACGCCGACGTCGCCGAAGTCGATCCTGGGGGACCAGTACGCGAAGGCCGCGGTGGCGCGCATCGATTACGACTGGGACAGCAACGACTATCACCGCGCGGCGGGCTCCATCGGTGGCGGTCCGCACCGCACACTTCGACAACTGGGCCCGGCAGTTCCTGGCCGCGCACGCCGAAGCTGTCGTGCTGCACGTCGGTTGTGGTCTGGATGCCCGGGTATACCGGCTGGATCCCGGCGCCTGGGGTGCAGTGGTACGACATCGACTACCCGGACGGTCATCGGGCTGCACGAGCAGGTCTACCCCGGCCGCGAGCATTATCGGATGGTCGCGGCGTCGGTGACCGACCCGCACTGGCTGGCCGAGATACCGGCACGACCGTCCCACACTGTTCCTCGGTGAGGGTCTGACGATGTATCTGACGAAGGACGACGGGTTGCCGCTGCTGCGCCGGGTGGTCGACCGATTCCCGTCCGGCGAACTGCAGTTCGACGCGTTCAACACGTTCGGGATCCGGACGCAGGTGATCAACTCCGTGGTCCGCCGCTCCGGATCGACGCTGTACTGGGGGATCGACGGGCCCGCCGACATCCTCGACGCGGTTCCGGGCGTGCGGCTATTGGCGTGGGAATCGGTGTTCGACAGCGACACCTTCGACCTGGTGCCGCCGGCAGTTCGGTGGATGGGCCGGGCGATGGCGCGTGGTGCCGGCGCTGCGGAACATGGCGCAGTACCACCGCTATGCATTCTGACGGGAATGCCGATCGTCGCGGTCACGTTGAACCTGAATCACAGCCAAGGAGAGGTGAACCCATGAGCCACCCGGAAATCAAGGAACCCAACGCCGGGTCACCCGATCACCATCGAGCCGACCAAGGGACGGGTGCAGGTTCGCGTCAACGGCGAACTGGTCGCGGACACCACCGCGGCGCTGGGACTGCAGGAGGCCACTTTGCCTCTGGTGCAATACATTCCGTTAGCGACGTGGTCCAAGATCGGCTGACCCGGACCGACACCAGCAGCTACTGCCCATTCAAGGGCGAAGCCAGCTACTACAGCGTGACCACCTCAGCCGGCGATACCGTCGACGATGCGATCTGGACGTACGAACAGCCCTATCCCGCGGTTGCGGCGATTGCGGGGCACGTCGCTTTCTACCCAACAAAGCCGAAATCAGCGTCGTACCTGAGTAGCGCCGACTCAGGGGAACACTCCGCCGCCAGGCTGGGTGTCGCTGTATTCGCGCATCGACACGATCATCCCGTCGCGGGTCTCGAAGATGCACACGAACGGCGTGTCGTACTCGGACGCCGTCGGGGGTGGCGCCATCGACCTGCGCCCTCAACCACCACCGTTTCGCCCTCGTTGACGCAGCGGAGGAGGTCGATGTTGGTCTCGAAGAGCTTCTTGCGCCGTTCGACTGCGCGCCGCAGCGTCTCCTTGTCGAACGTCGCACGGGTGACGATGCTCCAGTAGGTGAAGTCGTCGCTGAGCAGCTGCGAAGCCTTCGTCGACATCCCCGCCCTCGCACAGGCTCTGCAGGAACATCCATGCCAGTTCGGCCTGCGGGTAATCGAACGGCGTCATGCACATCAAGTCATCCTGTCCCGGGGGACAGTTTGCCGTCAATTGATGCGGCCGTCGGCACGGCTGCGGTGAAGAGCGAGCGCACTGTCACATTCGCCGGAGCCGGCCGGCTTCGGGCACACTTTGGCGCCACTTCGCCGGGGTCGCGGCGATCCATGCTTTCGGCTTCCCGGCGACGGCACGATCTGGCGGACCAGCCTGCTGCCCAGCGGACCCGTGACCGCGCGGATCAGCCGCGCGGCACCCGACGCCGCCCACTGCGAGGCGTGGGGCAGCGGTGCCGAGGAATTCGTCGAGCATGCTGCCCGCGATGCTGGGCGCCGATGACGACGCATCGGATTTCGTGCCGCGGGACCCGACGGTGGCAGCCGCGCACCGACGAGGTTCCGCGATTTGCGCCTGGGTCGCACCGGACAGGTGCTGGAAGCGCTGATCCCGGCGGTCATCGAGCAGCGGGTACCTGGCGCCGACGCATTTCGGTCGTGGCGCGTGCTGGTGTCCAAGTACGGCACGCCGGCTCCTGGACCGGCGCCGGACGGGATGCGGGTGCCGCCGTCGGCGGAGGCGTGGCGGCATATCCCGTCCTGGGAGTTCCACCGCGCCAACGTCGACCCCGGCCGGGCTCAGACGGTGGTGGGTTGCGCGCGGCGGGCAACGTCGCTGGAACGGCTGGTATCGTTGCCGCCGGCGCAGGCACGCGAGGCGCTGACTTCGCTGCCGGGAGTCGGGGTTTGGACCGCGGCCGAGACCGCACAGCGGGCGTTCGGTGATCCCGATGCGGTGTCGGTGGGCGACTACCACGTTCCGAAGATGATCGGCTGGACTCTGCTGGGCCGTCCGGTCGACGACGCCGTCATGCTCGAGCTGCTGGAACCGATGCGACCGCACCGCCACCGCGTGGTCCGGCTACTCGAAGCCAGCGGACTGGCCTACGAACCGCGCCGCGGGCCCCGGCTGCCGGTGCAGCAAATCCACCCGCTGCTAAGGCGTTAGTGCCTGACTCATCGGGTACTCGGCATGAGAGGACATAAAGCGAATTCCAGGGGGAAAGCGATGACGCAGTTCACGATCCCGGGCTTGAGCGACAAGCAGGGGGCGCGGCTCGCGGAGATCCTGCAGAGGCAGCTGAGCACGTACAACGATCTGCATCTGACGCTGAAGCACATCCACTGGAATGTGTTGGGGCCCAACTTTATTGGTGTGCACGAGATGATCGATCCGCAGGTCGAGGCGGTGCGCGGTTTCGCTGATGATGTGGCCGAACGGATAGCGGCGCTGGGCGCGTCGCCGAAGGGCACGCCCGGCGCGATCATCAACGACCGGGACTGGGACGACTACTCGGTGGGCCGCGACACGGCGCAGGCGCATCTGGCTGCGCTGGACCTCGTCTACAACGGCGTTATCGAAGACATCCGCAAAGCCATCGACGAGACAGACGAACTCGACCAGGTCACCCAGGATCTCCTGATCGGCCAGGCCGGGCAAATGGAGAAGTTCCAGTGGTTTGTCCGGGCGCATCTGGAGAGCGCAGGTGGGAAGTTGGCCCATGAGGGCTCGACGACCGAGAAGAAGGCCGCGAGCGCGCGCGGCGCAAATCCAAGTAATCGGGGCGGCTACTCGGCCGCTCACTGGCGTTCGGGGCGTCGGCGCGCGCGCTCGGCTTCGGCGGTCTCGCGGTTAGCCGCTGCGCCTCGTAGATGGTGACGTTGGTGCGCGACATCAGCAGCGATGCGATTCCTACAGCGAGGATCGCGCCGGGCACCACCGAGAACGAGCCGGTCATCTCCGCGACCATGATCATGATGGCCAGCGGCGCACGGGCGACGCTGCCGAAACACGTCATCATCCCGACCACCACGAAGATTCCCGGCTGCGTCGGGCACCCCGGGCAGACCGGTCAGCTCGCCGAGCCGCCAGATCGCGGCCCCGACGAAGGCGCCGATCACGATCCCGGGACCGAACAGCCCGCCAGATCCGCCGGTGCCGATCGACAGCGACGTGGCGACGATCTTGGCGAGCGGGAGGACGACGATGATCCACAGCGGGATCGCCATCAGCGAGCCTCGGTCGGCGGCCAGCTGCGCCCAGCCGTAGCCGCTGCTCAGGATCTGCGGGATCAGCAGTCCCAACAGCCCGACCAGGAGTCCGCCTATCGCGGGCTTGAGCACCGGCCCGCCGGGAAGCCGGTGGGTCGAGCGCCACCGACGCGTGGAAGATCCGCGCGTACAGGTAGCCGATGGCCGCAGCGATCAGACCGATCACCACGAACCACAGCAGCGGCCAAGCCCTCTCGAAGCGGTACTCGGCATCGATGTAGCCGAATAGCGGGTCGAAACCCAGGAAAGATCCGAGCACCGCGTACGCCGTCCCAGAAGTGATGAAACCGGGCAGCAGGCTGCGGTAGTCGAAGTCGTCGCGGTAGGTGATCGACGCGGCCAGCACCGCTCCGCCCAGCGGCGCGGCGAAGATCGCGCCGATGCCCGCGCCGATACCGAGGGCAACCGCGATCCGGCCGTCCTCGTCGGACAGGCCCAGCCGGCGGGTGAGCAACGAGCGAGAAGCCCGCTGAGATCTGCGCCGTCGGGCCTTCGCGGCCGGCCGGACCCGCCCGAGCCGATGGTCAGCGCGCTGGCCACCATCTTCACCAGCACCGACCCGGCCGCGGATGGCGCGGGGATCGCTGTGCACGGCCTCGATGGCTTCGTCGGTGCCGTGACCGGTGGCTTCCGGGCGCGAACTTGGCCACGATGAAGGCTGACAGCAGCGCCCCGCCTGTCGTCACCAGCGGAATCGCCCACGGCCGTGCGAAACCGGCGGACCCGCGGCTGCCGCCCTCTCCAACGGGGGTGGGGATGTGGTAGCCCGCCAGGTAGCCGAGTAGGAATTCGCCGGTGTATTTCAGCGCGAGGTAGAAGACGACTGCTCCTAGGCCCGCAGATGACCACCGATCGTGATGCCCAGCAGCAACCACTTTCGCAGGTAGCCCGCCTTCCTGATCGATGCGCCGAATCGCCCGCCGCCGGCGGCGGCGGACGGCGCCTCTTGCGGCTCTGTTCGTCAGGTGTCCGGTCGTTCACGGTGCGGGCCTGACAATCACCAGGCCATCCTATGACACGGGGAATAAGCGGACTGAAGTCCGGTTATATGGGTATCTGAATGAGGAGGTAAATATGCCTGCTGTAACCGCAGACACGCTCACATTGCCCCGGGTGGGTTCGGCCGGTCCCGCCGATACCGAGCGCCCGGTCCGATCGATCACCACCGGCCCGCGTGGCTACGAGGGCGAGGGCTTCCCGGTTGTTCGGGCGTTCGCTGGAGTCAGCACCGCCGCGCTGGACCCGTTTGTGCACATGGACCAGATGGGTGAGGTGGAGTATCAACCGGGCGAGCCCAGGGGCACCGACTGGCATCCGCACCGCGGCTTCGAAACCGTCACCTACATGATCGACGGAAAGTTCGCGCATCAGGATTCTCACGGCGGTGGTGGCCTGATCGCGCGACGGCGCGACGCAGTGGATGACGGCTGGATCGGGCATCCTGCACATCGAGACACCGCCCGTCGAGATGGTCAAAAGCGGCGGACTCTTCCATGGCATCCAGCTGTGGGTGAATCTGCCGAAGAGCGATAAGTTCGCCGCGCCTCGCTACCAGGCCATCGAAGGCACGACGCCGCGCTGCTGTCGTCCGACGACGGCGGGGCGCTGGTCCGCTGATCGCCGGCGACATCGACGGTCACCGCGGACCGGGAGTCACCCACACGCCGATCACGCTGGCCCACGCGACGATCGAAAACGGTGCGCGACTTAATGTTCCGTGGAGCCGCGACTTCAACGCCCTGGTGTACGTGTTGTCCGGACAGGGGTCCGTCGGTCCGGTCGGTCACCCCATCCACCAGGGGCAGCTGGCCGTTATCGGGCCAGGAGACCGGATAACGGTCGCCGCGCCATCCGGATCGCGCGCAGACGCTGGACGTATTGTTACTGGGCGGGAGGCCGATTCGTGAGCCGGTATTCCACTACGGGCCGTTCGTGATGAACACTCGCGCCGAGGTGATCGAGGCATTGGAGGACTACCAAGCTGGCAAGTTTCGTAGCATTCCGCCGAACGCGCTGATGCCGCACCGTGGCGGTGGCACACTCTAGTAATGCCTCAACTGGCAAGTCGTGGACCCGGGCGTCCCCCAGCCGCCAAAGCTGACGACACCCGAAAGCGCATCGTGCGAGCTGCGCGGCAGGTATTCAGCGAACGCGGTTATGACGGGGCGACGTTCCAGGCGATTGCCGTCCGTGCCGATCTGACCCGGCCGGCGATCAATCATTACTTCGCCAGCAAGCGGGTGCTGTACACCGGAAGTGGCCGACCGAACCAACGAACTCGTCGTCACCGCCGGCATCGAACGGGCGCGCCGCGAGCAGACCCTGGCCGGGCGGCTCGCCGCCTTCATCAGTGTCGCGATGGAGGCGGACGCTCACAATCCTTGTACCGCGGCGTTTTTGGCCACTGCCGTGCTGGAGTCGCAGCGGCATCCCGAACTGAAGCGGGACGACAACGACGCGGTGCCGACCACCCGGGAATTTCTGGTCTCGGCGGTCAACGACGCCATCGAGAGCGGCGAACTCGCCCCGGACACCGATGCTGCCGCGCTGGCCGAGGCGTTGCTGATGATGTTGTGCGGCGTGGGGTTCTATGCCGGCTTCGTAGGCAGCTACCAGGAAGTGGAGACACATCCTGGGAACGTTGCGGCAGTTGATCGCGGGCAGCCTGTGGAGGGCACCGGTCTGAGCCGGCGGTGACCTGACGCACAAAGCGTATAGGTTGCCTAACTTATTAGGTAACATGGTCGCGATATGACTGATCTCGATACGCCCTCGTTGCGGACGGCCGGCGACAGCTGGCACATCACCGAAAGTGTGGGCGCCACCGCTTTGGCGGTCGCCGCCTCCCGCGCGGTGGAAACCGCAGGACCTGACCCGCTGATTCGCGATGAATTCGCCGCCGTCCTGGTGTCGTCGGCCGGTCCGGCGTGGGCGCGGTTGGCCGACGCCGATATGGCCTGGCTCGACGGCGACCAGCACGGGCAGCGAATACATCGGATCGGCTGCGACTACCAGGCGGTTCGCACCCATTACTTCGACGAGTTCTTCGGCTCCGCCACATCTGACTCGGGAGCCGGTATCCGGCAGGTGGTGATCCTTGCCGCGGGCCTGGACTCGCGGGCTTACCGACTGCAATGGCCTTCGGGCACCGAGGTTTACGAGATCGACCAGCCCAAGGTGTTGGAGTACAAGGCCGATATTTTGAGTTCGCTTGGCGCGCATCCGGTCGCCGATCGGCACGCCGTCGCGGTCGACCTGCGCGACGACTGGCCGGCGGCGCTGGTCGAGGCCGGCTTCGATTCCGCCCTTCCCACGGCGTGGCTGGCCGAGGGCTTGCTGTCCTATCTGCCCAGCGACGCCCAGGACCGGCTCTTCGAGATGTGCACCGCGCTGAGTGCGCCGGGCAGCCAGCTTGCCGTCGAGGCTTTCAATATGAAGGTCTCCGGCAACAAACAGCGCTGGAATCGGATGCGCGACCGGCTGGGTCTGGATGTCAACATCGAGGAACTCACCTATCACGAGCCACACCGCTCCGACCCCGTGCAGTGGCTGACCGACCACGGTTGGCAGGTGCGCAGCGTCGAGAACCACGAGGAGATGGCCCGACGAGGTAGACCGGTACCGCAGGACCTGGTTGACGAGGCCATCACCAGCACTTTGATCCGCGCGCCTCCGAAGATTCAGGAGTACGCGAATGAGCACACTGCGCAGCCACGACGACACCTGGGACATCAGGACCAGCGTCGGTACGACGGCGGTGATGGTGGCCGCCGCCCGGGCCGTCGAAACCGACCAGCCTGACGCGCTGATCCGGGATCCCTACGCCAAGATGCTGGTCACCAACGCCAATGCGGGTGTGTTGTGGGAGGCCATGCTCGACCCGGCCGTCGCGGCCAAGGTGGAGACCCTGGACGCCGAAGCCGCCGCGATGGTCCGCCACATGCGCGGCTATCAGGCGGTGCGGACCAACTTCTTCGACACGTTCTTCGCTGACGCGGTCGCCGCGGGCATCCGCCAGGTGGTGATTCTGGCGTCGGGTCTGGACTCGCGTGCCTACCGACTGGACTGGCCGGCCGGTACCACCGTCTACGAAATCGACCAACCGCAGGTACTTGAGTACAAGTCCACCACCCTGGCCGACCACGGCGTGACACCGTCGGCCGACCGCCGTGCGGTCGCCATCGACCTGCGCCAGGACTGGCCGGCCGCGTTGCGCGAAGCGGGCTTCGACCCGAGTGCCCGCACCGCGTGGCTGGCCGAGGGGCTGCTGATGTATCTGCCCGCGGATGCCCAGGACAGGTTGTTCACCCTGATCGGTGAGCTGAGCCCGCCGGGTAGCCGGGTCGCCGCCGAAACCGCGGCCTCGCATGCCGACGAACGGCGCGAGCAGATGCGGGCGCGTTTCAAGAAGATCGCCGAGCAGATCGGTCTCGAGGAGACCATCGACGTCGGTGAGCTGATGTACCGCGACGAACACCGCGCGCCCGTCGCGACCTGGCTCAACGACCACGGCTGGCGGGCCACGGCCGTCGGCTCCGGGGACGAGATGCAACGACTGGGGCGCTGGGTTGTCGAAGTGCCGATGGCCGACGACAAAGACGCATTCTCCGAGTTCGTGACGGCGGAGCGACAGTAATGCCGCGCACCGCGGACGACTCCTGGGACATCGCAACCAGCGTCGGCGCCACCGCGGTGATGGTCGCGCTGGCCCGAGCCGCCGAGACCGCGAGCGAGGCCCCGTTGATCCGGGACGAGTTCGCCGGGCCGCTGGTCTCCACACCGGAACTGGCAGGCGTTCGGGAGCAGGTCGCCGCCTGGTGGACTGCGGAGCCCGACCCGGCCGATGAGCAGGACGAGGGATACTCGGTCGACTCGCAGCAGATGGTCAACTACCAAGCCGTCCGCACCCATTTCTTCGACGCGTACTTCGCCGAGGCGGCCGCATCCGGCATCCGCCAGGTGGTGATCCTGGCTGCCGGCCTGGATTCACGGGCCTACCGGCTGGACTGGCCGACCGGCACCGCGGTGTACGAGATCGACCTGCCCAAGGTGCTGGAGTACAAGGCGCAGACATTGGCCGGCCACGGCGCCACGCCGCGGCGCCGACCGGCGGGCCGTCGCCGTCGACCTGCGTCACGACTGGCCACAAGCGTTGCGTGATGCCGGTTTCGACGCCGGCCGCCCGACGGCGTGGCTGGCCGAGGGGCTGTTGCCGTTCCTGCCGGCCCGGGCGCAGGAGTCCATGTTCGCCTCGATCGACGCGCTGAGCGGGCCGGGCAGCCAGGCCGCGGTGGAGATATTCGGCGTCGATGCCGAACGGCGTCAGGAGGCCCACGAGCGGTGGGCCCAGTTGCGCGCCAGGCGCGAAGCACGTGGTGAGGACACCTCTTTCGACCCGTTCGACCTGTGGTTCGACGACGAGGGTCGCCCCGACCCGGCCGACTGGTTCACCACACACGGTTGGGCGACCGCATCCGTCAGCGCCCGCGACGAGGCGATCCGTCTGGGGCGTCCGCCGCAGGCCGACGCCGGGCCGTTTCAGAACGGCTTCGTGGTCGCGACCAAGTCCTGACCCAGGTCTTGAGCCGAGCGTTCGGGCCGCTTGTCCCGATCTTTCCGGTTGCCGTCCTATTGCAGCCAAGGCCGGATGACTAGGATCGCGGTTATCACCGATGAGCGACCGCGCGCGACCGGCTGCGGGCACCTCGGGGAAGGAAGGACAACGATGACCACCGATTCCCTGCCGAAGGCTGCAAACACGCCCGCGAACGGGCACGCGGCCGCTCCGAGTGTCGCTGACACCGTGGCCCGGCTACGCAAGACCTTCGCCACCGGGCGCACCCGCAGTTACGAGTGGCGTAAGCAGCAGTTGCAGCAGCTGACGAAGCTGGTGGAGGAGAACGAACCCGCCATCGCCGCGGCGCTGGCCGAGGACCTCGACCGCAACCAGGTCGAGGCGTTCATCGCCGACATCGCAACCACCGCGGGTGAGGCCAAGTACGCGGCCAAGAAGCTCAAGAAGTGGATGCGCCGCAAGTACCTGCTGCTGGAGGCGCCCCAGCTGCCCGGCCGGGGCTGGGTCGAGTACGAGCCGTTCGGGACCGTGCTGATCATCGGCGCCTGGAATTACCCGTTCTACCTGACGCTGGGCCCCGCCGTCGGCGCGCTGGCGGCGGGCAACGCCGTCATTCTCAAGCCGTCGGAGTTGGCCCCGGCGTCATCGCACCTGATGGCCGAACTGGTGCCCAAGTACCTGGACAACGATGCGGTCGCGGTGGTCGAGGGCGACGGGATGGTGAGCCAGGAGTTGATCAAGCAGGGGCTGGACCGGGTGATGTTCACCGGCGGCACCGAGATCGGGCGCAAGGTCTACGAAGGCGCGGCCAAGCACCTGACCCCGGTCACCCTCGAACTCGGCGGCAAGAGCCCGGTGGTGGTGGCCGCCGACGGCGACGTGGACGTGGCCGCCAAGCGGATCGCCTGGCTGAAGATCCTCAACGCCGGCCAGACCTGCGTCGCGCCCGACTACGTGCTGGCCGACGCGTCGATCCGCGACGAACTCGTCGACAAGATCGCCGCCGCCATCACCAAGTTCCGTGCCAAGGACGACCAGAGCGGGATGCGCATCGTCAACGAGCGCCAGTTCAACCGGCTGAGCGGCTACATCTCAGAGGCGGTAGACGACGGAAAGTCCGGCGACAAACCCGAGTCGCCGTCGGCGGCAAATGTGATTCGTCCAGCCTGCGGATCCAGCCGACCGTGGTCGTCGACCCCGCGCAGGACGGGTCGCTGATGCAGAACGAGATCTTCGGACCGATCCTGCCGGTGCTCACCGTCAAGAACCTGGACGAGGCGATCGCCTTCATCAACGCCCGGCCCAAGCCGCTGTCGGCTTATTTGTTCACCAAGTCGAAAGAAACGCGCGAGCGATTCATCCGAGAGGTGCCGGCGGGCGGCATGCTGATCAACCACCTGGCCTTCCAGGTGTCGACGGCGAAACTGCCGTTCGGTGGCGTCGGCTCCTCCGGCATGGGTGCCTACCACGGGAAGTGGGGCTTCGATGAGTTCAGTCACCGCAAGTCTGTGCTGACCAAGCCGACCCGTCCCGACTTCTCCAGCATGATCTATCCGCCCTACACCGAGCGGGCCTTCAAGCTGGCGCGCAAGCTGTTCTAGCCGGCGGCCCAGTCTCGTCCCGGCACCGGCTACTGAATTGGCGGCCGGTGCCGGTCTCCGTAAATTGCCTTAACAGCAGAGAGGAACCTGATGCCCGGAGTGCAGGATCGCGTCGTCGTAGTTACCGGAGCCGGCGGGGGACTGGGCCGTGAGTACGCCCTCACCCTCGCCCGCGAGGGCGCCAGCGTCGTCGTCAACGACCTCGGCGGTGCCCGTGACGGCACGGGCGGCGGATCGGCAATGGCCGACCAGGTGGTCGCCGAGATCCGGGACGGCGGCGGTCGCGCGGTCGCCAACTACGACAGCGTCGCCGAGGCCGACGGCGCCGCCAACATCATCAAGACCGCGCTCGACGAATTCGGCGCGGTGCACGGTGTGGTGAGTAACGCCGGGATCCTGCGGGACGGCACTTTCCACAAGATGACCTCGGAGAACTGGGACGCCGTCCTCAAGGTGCACCTGTACGGCGGCTACAACGTCGTCCGCGCCGCCTGGCCGCACTTCCGCGAGCAGAGCTACGGCCGGGTCGTGGTCGCCACCTCCACCAGTGGTTTGTTCGGCAATTTCGGCCAGACCAACTACGGCGCAGCCAAACTCGGCCTGGTGGGGTTGATCAACACGCTGGCGCTGGAGGGGGCCAAGTACAACATCCACTCCAACGCCGTCGCCCCGATCGCGGCCACCCGGATGACCGAGGACATCATGCCCAAGGAGGTGCTGGAGAAGCTGACGCCGGAGTTCGTCGCGCCGGTGGTGGCTTACCTGTGCACCGAGGAAAACGCCGACAATGGGTCGGTGTTCGTCGTCGGCGGCGGCAAGGTACAACGCGTCGCGCTGTTCGGTAACGAGGGCGCCAACTTCGACACGCCGCCGACGGTCCAGGATGTGGCCGACCACTGGGGCCAGATCACCGACCTTTCGGCCGCCACAAAAGCTGGATTCAAGCTTTAAATTTTGATGAAAGCCGCTGTTGTTCAAGAGCTTTCCGGGCCAGCCGGCATAGTTTATACCGACATCGGCGACGTATCCGACGGCGGTGGAAACGTCGTCATCGAGGTGCGCGCCGCGGGCGTGTGCTTCCCGGATCTGCTCCTGGCCAAGGGCAAGTACCAACTGAAATTGCCGCCGCCGTTCGTCCCCGGCATGGAATGCGCCGGGGTGGTGCGCTCGGCGCCTGCCGACTCGGGTTTCCGTGTGGGCGAACGGGTTTCGGCGTTCGGCGTACTCGGCTGCTACGCCGAGCAGGTGGCCGTTCCGGTTTCCCATGTGATTCGCAGTCCCGCCGAGCTCGACGACGCCGAAGCGGTGTCCCTGCTGGTCAATTACAACACCATGTATTTCGCGTTGTCCCGGCGCGCGGTGATGCGGCCGGGCCAGACGGTGCTGGTCCTCGGAGCTGCCGGCGGGGTCGGCACGGCCGCCGTCCAGATCGCCAAGGCGATGGGCGCCAGCCAGGTGATAGCGGTGGTGCACCGCGAAACCGCCATCGACTACGTCGCCGCGCTCGGCGCGGACCGGGTGCTGCATCTGGCCGAAGGCTGGGTCGAGCGGGTGCACGAGTACACCAACGGCCAAGGGGTCGACATCGTCGTGGATCCCATCGGCGGCCGCACCTTCGACGACGCGATTCGCGCGCTGGCGATTGACGGCAAGTTGCTGGTGATCGGCTTCGCGGCAGGCAGCGTCCCCACGCTGACGGTCAATCGGCTGTTGCTGCGCAACATCGGCGTGCTGGGCGTCGCGTGGGGCGAATATCTGAACAAAGTGCCCGGTTCAGCGGTGGTGTTTTCCTCGGGCCTCAACCAGCTGGTCTCACTCGGACTCAAACCGCCTCCGCCACAGCGTTATCCGCTGTCGGAAGCCCGCGCCGCGCTGCAATGCCTGGACGACGGCGGCGTGCTCGGAAAAGTGGTTCTAGAACCTTGAGCCTGGCCGGCGGAAGATCCCCCGGCGCCGCAATCCCACCACCTGGAGGAGGTATCTGCCCAATGGTCCGAGCAGTATGGAATGGTGCGGTCCTTGCCGAGGCGCCGAGTACCGTGCGGGTGGAGGGTAATCACTACTTTCCGCCGGAGTCGTTGCACCGCGAGTTCTTCACCGAGAGCGCGACCACGTCGCTGTGCCCGTGGAAGGGCAAGGCCCGCTACTACGACGTGACGGTTGACGGCCACGTGAACGCCGACGCCGGCTGGTATTACCCGAAGCCGAGCCCGCTGGCGCGAAAGATCAAGAATCATGTCGCCTTCTGGAACGGGGTCGAGATCGAAGGCGAAGAGGAATAAAGCGGTCCGACGAGAGCCGAGGCTCGACCGATGTGCCGATGTGCCGATGCGGATCGGTTTAGCCGCCGGCACCGGTGAGGTCGCCGATGACCGACTGGATCGTGTCGAGGCCGACGATCAATTCGAATCCCCCGCTCAGCGTCCCGATGGCGACGTTAGCGGCTATCGGCTTGGCGATCGCGTTGACCAAGCCCATCGGATCACCGTTGAAGGTCTGCTGAATCCCATCCAGGAACAAGTTCAGGTCATAGGACGGGACCGTGGTGATCAGGGTGTTCGCGATGTCCGCCGTCGGCAGTGCGAAGGCGTAGGCGTCGGAGCTCGCGCTCGTGATGGCGGTGGTGATGTTGGTGTTCGCCGACTTGAGGGCGTCGAAGAAGCTGTTGACCGGTGAGGCGGTCGCACTAGGCAATGCGAACGGCAGTGACAACCCGCCGCTACCGCCGGCCGGCAGCAGGCTGGCCGCCGACGGCAGTGCCGTGGCGCCGATGTCGTGAGCGAATGCGCTGAATCCTTGTCCGGCGAGGGCAACTTGGTCGCCGAAGAAATTGGCCGGGATGGGCGGAATCGCTTCGAACGGGGTGGCCACATCGGCGTAGCCGGTGTTGTATCCGTAGTGCGGGTCGCCGTAGCCCCAGTTGACCAGGTACGTCAGGTTCGGTTGCAGCAAGTCCGCCAACGGTGCCCCGATCACCGGGATGGACCGAATCGGCGACAGCAACGGCAGATTCGAGGAGGTGATCATGTAGTAGTGGTCGAGGCCGTTGGCGGCCGTCGTCGGCGACACCGGCAGTTCGACGAGGTTGTAGCCGGGCGGCAGGTTGTTCGGGTCGAATTGCGGATAGGTACCGTGCACCGACTGGATGCCCAGGAACGCGTTGAGGTCCGACAGGAAGTTGATCGGATACTTCGGGAAGTCGGCGTATCCGTCGTACTGCAGCGAGAACATGTTGACCGGGTAGCCGCGAGTTGGCCGGGGTGGCTCCGTAGAAGTCCAGACCCAGGGCCGGCAGCGACAGGCCGGGGAAGCGGGCCAGCAGACCACCGTTGGGCGCCATCGGGTTGCCAAGCAGGGTGAAGCTGAGCAGGTTGGGGTCGGGCATGCCCGGGCGGCGGCGACGCGATGAGGTTGCGCAGCTCGATCGAGGAGAGGATGGCGCTCTGCGAGTAGCCCAGAACGGAGACGGTCTTCCCTTGGGTGATCAACCCGGTGGGCGCGAAGAGCGCGTTGTGCAGGGCCTGGACGCCCGTCGTCACCGACGTGCTGAGCGGCAGGTCCTTGATCGCAGTGAGCGGATACAGCCCTTCGGGGGTGTTCAGGGGTATCGACAACGGGTCGGTGATGTTGAAACCGGCGTTGACCCAGGGCCGCACGCTGGCCATGTACGCGAGTGACGGTATCGGCGTACCGCTGCCGGTCATGATCAGCGCCGAGTCGTAGGTACGTGTCGGCGCGGGCAGTCCACTGAGCGGCGTGCCACCGCCCGTCAGTGCCGCCGGTGCGCCGAACAGCGACTGCAGCGGCGCGAGCGAGACTGGAGCGGCGCGAGCAGCTGGCTGCAGCGGGGCAAGCACCGGAGCGAGCAACGCCTCGATCGGCGAGGCAGCCGCACTCAGCGGACCCGCCCCGCCGAGGACCTGGGCCACGTTGGCCAACTCGGCTTCGGCGTAGGTGATGCTCGCTGCCGCCAGGACCCGGTTGAATTCCTCGTGGAACACCGCCGCTTGGCCGATGACCTGCTGGTATTCCTGACCGAAGGCACCGAACAGCTGCGCGGCGGCCGCCGAGATCTCGTCGGCCGCGGCAGCGGCCAGACCGGTGGTCGGTCCGGCGGCTGCGGCGCTGGCCTCGGTCAGGGTGGCCCGGATGCCGGCCAGATTCTCGGCGGCGGCACTCATCAGTTGCGGTTGCGTCGTCAAGTAGGACATCAGCTAATTCCCTTCACGGCCAGGGTGTTTCGTTGCTATACCGACATTGCTATGAGCTTGATGACTTAGCGCAGCTGGTCATCGCGAGGCCCGGCAACTGTGAGCGTAGATCGCTCTCGTCCTTAGTGGGCGGAATCGCGCGGATAGCCGGGCTGAATTACTGAGAGCTCCCAAGCTTCGGTCCCAGGCGTCAGGGGATCAGGCTCTGGAGGTCCTTTATGTTGTTCGCGAGCGCCTCGATGACGGTGAGGTGTAACCGCGCCCGCAATCGTGCCCAAGCCCACGTCTGCCGCAATCGGATAGCCGATCGCGTTGATGAGGTTGCCCGTCGCGAGTTGGCTCAGAAAGAGTTGGGCGTCATACACAGGCACGGAGGTCACCATGGAAAGACCGATGTCTGCGGCGGGAAGCAGCAGGGCGTAGTCGGTCGAGATGATGGAAGCAGCGGTGTTCACGATCTTTTCCGGCGACGGGAACGCGGCCAGCCCATTCGAAACGTCTGTCGGGGACGGGGCCGTGAAAGTCGGGGACGGGGCCGTGAAAGAGGGCACACGCGGGCGGTTGGGCCATGAGCTGCGACATGTCGTGACGTGAAGTTGGTGATTCCCTGTTGCGTCCCGGTGGCCAGAGCGTTAACGACAGTGCCTGGAGCGACGTCGGGGAACAAGCCGAACGGAGTCGGCACGTCCGCGTAGCTGGTGGAGTAGCCGAAGTTCGGGTCGCCATAGCCCAGATTGACGAACACTCTGGTGGTCCGGTTCGATCAGGTTGGCCAGGGGGTTCCCGATCGACGGGTATCGCGCGCAGCGGTTCCAGCAGCGGCAGATGTTCGGTGGGAATCATGTAGTAGTGGGTGACTGCCGCGTGGGCGCGTAGCCGGGCGACGTCGCCAGTTCAATGGCGTTATTGACCTGGCTCAGCGGGAGACTGAAATACGTGGGGTGAACGTAGACGATGCCCGCAACCGCGTTGAGATCGGCAAGCAGGTTCAGCGGGTACTGCGGGAAGTCGGCGAAGCCGTCGTATTCCAGGGTATAGATGGCGGTCGGATAGGCGTGTCTGATGGCGTCGAGCCGTAGAAGTCCAGCCCGAGGCTCGGAAGGACAGGTTCGGGAAGCGTGCGAGCATGCCGCCATTGGGATTCATTTCGTTGCCGGTCAGCACGAAGTTGAGCATGTTCGCCGGCGGAGCGCCCGGCCCCATGGCCGCGAGGTTGCGCATCTCCAGCGAGGCGATCACGGCACTTTGGGAAACGCCGAAAACCGTGACACTGTTTGCCGCGAGTGCGACTCTGCGCCATGATCGAGTTGTGCATGATCGTCAGGCCCTCGTTCACCGACTGGTTGAAGTACAAGCTCCTGACGCCGGTCAGCGGGTACAACTGCTCGGGCGTGTTCACCCCTAAGGGATTCAATGTGCCGCCGGCACGGATATAGAGGCTTCTCCGCGCCGTCGATGAGTTTTTGCGATGGTATGGGAACCCCGGTGCCGCCGAAGATCAACTGAGTCAGATTTGCCGGGAACGGCGGAAGCACGGCCGCGCTCGGTGCCGGTGCCTGCATGGCGGGCGCGCAGTCCGAGCAAGCCCTGCAGCCGGCGGCGATGGCGGCCTCGGTTTGATGTAGGCGCTCGCCGCTGAGGCGAACGACTGGCGGAACTGATTGTGAAATGCCGCAACTTGCGTTGAGGACGGCTTGATATTCCTGGCCGTAGGCGCCAAACAGATTCGCGACGGCCGCCGACACCTCATCGCCGGCCGCGGCCAGCAGACCGGAGGTCGGTGCTGCTGCGGCCGCGCTGGCCGCAGTGATCGTTGAACCAATTCCTTCGACGTTGCGGCAGCGGCTGCCATGATCTCCGGCTCAGCGAGCACAAATGACATCGGCACAATCCTTCCCAACGACCAGGGCGCCTCGCAGCAGCTGACGGGCACTTGTCAAACCACGAATGGCACTGGCGCAAGCGTAAAGGGACTTGCATAACCTGTCTGGCGTTTAACACCAAGCTTTTTGGCTGACCGACAAAGGACCAAGCCTTCAAGACCGCGCGTCAGGGAATGAGGGCGCTGATATCGCTTGAACGTTGTCTGCGACCGCCTGCGCGATCATGAGGAATTCGACGATGCCCGCTATCGTGCCAATCCCACATCGGCCGCAAGTGGATATCCGATCGCGTTGATGAGGTTGCCCTGCGCGAGCTGGCTCAAGAAGAGTCGGAGTCGTACAGGGGCAAGGTGGTGGTGAAGGAAAGAGCTGTATCTGCTGTCGGAAGGAGGACGGCATAGTCGGTCGAGATGACCGTGGCGGCCGTGTTCACGATCTTTTCTGGCGACGGGAGCGCAGCCAACGTCGCCATGAGGTCCGGCGGTTGCGGCAGTGAGAACGACGGGACGGTGATCGGCTGCGCGGCGATGGCTTGTAGGTCGGCCGTGAAGTCGTGGATTCCTTGCTGGGTCCCGGCGGCCAGAGCGTTGACGACGGTGCCCGGGCTGACGTCGGGGAACAAACCGAACGGGGTACGCACATCCGCCGGGCTCGTCGAGTAACCATAGGCCGGGTCGCCGTAGCCCAAATTAACGATCACTCTCAAGTCCGGTTCGATCAGGTCGGCCAGCGGATTTCCGATGACGGGTATCGCTCGTAGCGGTGCCACAAGCGGCAGATTCTCCGTGTGAATCATGTAGTAATCGGTGACGCCGGAGTAGCCGGGTGACGTCGGCAACTTGATAGCGTTATTAACCACTGCGGGGGTGAGGTCCAAATATTTGACGTGCACGGTGGCGATGCCCATCACCGCATTGAGATCGGAAACGAAATTGAGGGGTACCGCGGGAAGTCGGCGAAGCCATCGTACTCCTGCGTGTAAATGGCGGTCGGGTAGATCGTATCCGAGGGTGTTGCACCGTAAAACGTCAAACCCAGACTCGGGATGATCAGGTTTGGGAAACGCGCGAGCATGCCGCCATTGGGGTTCATCTCATTGCCAACGAGCACAAAGTTGAGTTGAGTCGCGGACGGAGCGGCCGAACCCATGGCCGCGAGCTTCTGCATTTCCAGCGAGGTGAGGATAGCGCTTTGGGAGTAGCCGAAAACGGTGACTGAGTTTCCGGGGATACTGAGTTGAGTTTTGATCGCATCGTCGAGAATGGTCACGCCCTCGATCACCGAGCTGTTTAGGGTCAAGCTCCTGACACCGGTGATTGGGTATAACTCTTCTGGCGTGTACAGCCCTTGCAGGATTTGGGTCATGGGGTTCGCACGGACGTAGAGCGCATCAGCCCGGGCAATGTATGAGTCTGATGGTATGGGGACTTTGGTTGGGCCCAGGATCAACGTCGTCAGGTTTGCCGGGAATGGCGGAATCACGGACGCGCTCGGCGCCGCCGGCGTTGTCGGTACTCCCAGCGCCTCCTGCAGGGCGGTGACGGCAGCGGCCTCGGTTTGCGCGTAGGCGCCCGCCGCGGCGGCTACCGTCTGGTGAAATTGATTGTGAAACGCCTCAACTTGGCTGACGACGGCCTGGAACTCTTGGCCGTACGCACCAAATAAGTTCGCGATGGCCGACGACACCTCACCCGCCGGCCGCCGCCAGCAGACCGGACGTCGATCCTGCCGCGGCGGCGCTCGCCGCGCTGATCGTTGAACCAATTCCGTCGATGTCCGCGGCAACGGTCGCCATGATCTGCGGCTCGGCGAGCACATATGACATCGGCCCGGTCCTTCCCAACTACCAGGGCGCCTCGCATCAGCTGACCGGCACCTGTGGCGCACGCGTAAAGGGACCCCGCAAACCTGTCTGGCGTGCGGCCGGCCAGGGATCAGGGCGGAACGGAGCGGAATTAACACCGGGCGGTTCCGGCTGATCGACGAAGCTGTGGAGGCTCAGGTCGGCGCCCCAGCGCCAGACCCAGCTACCGGGGTGTGCACCAGTTGACCCACTTCGGACCAATGGGCGACTTTTGAATGCGATATCGCATGCGATATCGCATTCGTGGATCGTCCGACTTGGGTGCCGTCGTCGTCGGCTAGACCAAGCCGCGCCGGTACCGCTGACCTCGCGACTGACGTGGATGCCATCGGGGCCCGATCGCCCGTTCACCACCTCGGGGGCCACCCGTGGCGCGTGCCGCGGCCGCGCTTGCCGTACTCACCGTTGAACCGATGCCATCGATGTCCGCGACGACCGACGTGATGATCCCCGGCCTGGCCAGCATAGACGTCATTGCCCACCCCTTCCCCCTGTGACCGAAAACGGTCAGTTCCCGAAGTCAGCGTATGACGAGGCCGCTATGGCTGTCTGCTGTTCGCATTCTTTGACAATCGCCTAATAGGCTCAGCAACAGGGGATTTGGCGTTTATGAATCGAGTGTGAAGCAGACTAGAAATCGGTGACAACGGTCCCCAACAGGACCAGGCCCTCGAGCCCCCCACCCAGCGCCACCAATGCCGCGTCGGCGGCGATCGGATAGCCGATCGCATTGATAAACCCCATCGGGTCGCCCTCGACGCCTTGCTGGATCCCGTCCAGGAACAGGTTGAAGTTATAGGACGGGAGCGTAGTGGCGCCGGCGTTGATGATGTCGGCGGTGGGCAGCAGGATCGCGTACGTGCGCGAGGTGACTTCGGTGAAGGTATTGGTGAGGTAGGTGTTCGCCGCCTGCACGTTGCCGATGAAACCGGTGGGCGACGGCGTGAACAGCTCAACCGGCGGTGCCGGCAGCGGGGCCAACGTCCGGAAACCTCCCAACCGGGACGGGTCGGGCTGGGAAACCGGCGCCGGCGTCATGAGATCGGTTGTGGCAGTGACAAATCCCTGTTGAGTGCCGAGGACGAGGTCGCCGCTGAGATGCACGGGGTCGATCGCCGGGAACAGCCCGAAGGGCGTGGGCACATCCGCCGGTGCCGTGGAATAGCCGTAGTGCGAGTCGCCGTAGCCGAGGTTGACGATCGTCGTCAGGCTCGGCTCGATCAGATCCGCCAGCGCGGGACCCACCAGCGGTATCGCGCGCACCGGAGCCAGTAGTGGCAAGTGGTGGCTGATGATCATGTAGTAGGACGTATTGCCGGTGTAACCGGGAGAAGTGGGCAGTTGCACCAGGTCGCCGGGTGGCAGGGTCTGCGGGTTGATCGTGGGTGTGTCGGTGTGCACCAGCGCGATACCCGCGATCGCGTTGAGGTCCGACACGAAATTCAGGGGGTAGCGGGGGAAGTCGGCGAAGCCGTCGTACTCGTGGGTGTAGATGGAGGTGGGGTAGATGGTGTCCGACGGTGTGGCGCCGAAGAAGTCCAGTCCCAGGCTCGGCAAGCCCAGGCCGGCGAAGCGTGACAGCAGGCCGCCGTTGGGGTTCATCGGATCGGCCAGTAGTACGAAGCCGAGTTGATCGGCCGTCGGCGCGCCGGGCATGGTGGCCAGTTGCCGCATCTCGAGTGACGCGACGATGGCACTTTGCGAATAACCGTTCACCACAACGCTGTTCCCCTGGGCTATTTCGCCGAGGATCGCCCGGTGCAACATTGTGACGCCCTGGCTGACCGAGGTGTTGAGCACCGGACTTTTTTCACCGGTCAGCGGATACAGCTGTTCGGGCGTGAACAGGGCGCGCGGGACGGTAACGCCGAACTGCGGCGTGGCGAAGTTCAGCGCACCGGTGATGTATTCGGCATCGGGCACCGGATTTCCGCTGCCGCCCATGACCAGGCTGACGGTCGTTCCGGTCAGCGGGGTCGCGGCGATCGTCGCAGTATTCGCGACTTCGGTTCCTGTGTAGGCGAATCCGGCGGCGGCGAGCAGTCGGTTGAACTCGTCGTGAAGTGCAGCGAGCTGCGACACGACGGTCTGACCCTGCGCGCCGTAGGCGCCGAATAACCGCGCGACAGCCGCGGAGACCTCGTCAGCGGCGGCCGCCAACACCTTCGACGTAGGGGACGCCGCGGCCGCGCCGGCCGCATTGATCGCCGAACCGATTCCCTCGAGGTCGGCCGCAGCGGTTGCGATGATCTGCGACTCGGCGCTCACATATGTCATTGGGCCATCCCTGATGATTTAGAGGCCGAGGCTCTGCAGGTCTTGGACGATCTCCGCCGCCGCTTCCACGACCGCGATGAATTCGATCATGCCGCCCAATGCCGCCAACCCGGCGGTCGCCGCGAGCGGAAGTTGAATCGCATCCATGATGTTGCCCTGGGCGAGTTGGCTCAGGAACAGGGTCAGGTCGTAGGCCGGCAAGGTGGTGCCGAAGGCGGTGAGCAGGTCTGCCGTCGGAAGCAGCACCGAGTAACCGGTGGAAACCACCGACGCGAACGTGTTGGCGATGTTGACCGGCGTCGGCGGGAGCGGGGGCGGCGGCGCCGGCAGGTACGCCTGGATCAGCGGCGGGAACGCCGGCGGGTTGATCACCGGCGCCGTGGTGAGCGCGTGCGGCGTCACAGCCATGAAGTCGTTGATGCCCTGCTGGGTTCCGGCGACCAGAGCATTGGCGATGACGCCTGGAGGCACGTTCGGGAACAGTCCGAATGGCGTGGGCACGTTGGCCGGGCTGGTGGAATAGGCGAAGTTCGGGTCGCCGTAGCCGAGATTGACGATCACCTTCAGGTCCGGCTGTATCAGTGCCGCAATGGGCTGGCCGATAACGGGAATGGCCCGCACCGGATCCAGCAACGGCAGATCCGGATGGCTGATCATGTACCACTTGTTCACGGTCGGACCCTCCGTCGGCAGCAGGGTGGCCGACTGGACCTGCTGCGGCGTGAGGTCCGCGTAGGTGGTGTGGACCGTGATGATGCCGAACACCGCGTTGATGTCGGACAGGACGTTGAGCGGGTAGCGCGGGAAGTCGGCGAAGCCGTCGTATTCGAGCGTGTAGGTGGTCGTCGGGTACGGACCGTCCGGCATCGCGCCGTAGAACGGCAGGCCGATGGTCGAGATGTTCAACCCGGGTATGCGGGCCAGGATGCCGCCGTTGGGATTCATCTCGTTGCCGGTCAGGATGAAATTGAGCTGACTGGGGAGCGGAGCATTCGGGCCCAGGGAAATGTAGTGCTGCATCAACAGCGACGAGATGACGGCACTCTGCGAGTAGCCGAAGACGGTGACATGATTTCCGGCGTTGAGTTGGTTCCAGACCGCGGTGTCGAGAATCTGCAGGCCCTGCTGCACCGAGCTTGCGAATATCAACGACCGCACGCCGGTGATCGGATACAGCTGCTCGGGGGTTACCAGCGACGACAAGACGGCGCCGGGCGAGTTGGGCTGGATGAAAAGCGTATTGACGTTCGCGAGGTAAGTGGGCCCGGGAATCGGAGTTCCGGTGCCGCCCATGGCAATTGCCGTAGTCACTCCGGTGAACGGCGGGAACACCGGCGGCGAGGCCGGCGAGTACAGCCCGGCTGTCACGCCTTGCACCAGCTGGCCCGTGTTGATGGCCTCGGCGTTCGCGTAGTAGTTCACCGTGGCGGTCAGGTTCTGGACCAGACCTTCGTAGAGCGTGCCGAGTTTCGCGCTGACCGATTGGAATTCCTGGCCATACCCACCGAAGAGGTCGGCGATCGCCGCCGACACCTCATCGGCGGCTGCCGTCATCAGCCCCGTCGTGGGAGCCGCCGCGGCCGCGGCCGCCGCACCGATCGCCGTGCCGATGCCGGACAATTCCGTCGCCGCCGCTGCCACCGCCGGCGGCTGCGCGAATACGTAAGACACCCTCGTCCTTCCTGGAGAACCGGCCCCGCCGACCCGGCCGTTACTGAGGCCGCCGACATCCGTTGAGGGTAGAGCGATCGCGCGCCGGTGTCTGGCCTTTGGCCCGACTCATAGAACCTCGCCGGCTCAGCCCAGCAGTGCGTCTCGCAGCCGCGTGACGTCGGTCTCGGTGATGCCCGCGTCGCGCAGATAGCTGTCCAGGGATCCGAACGACTCGTCGATCGTTTGCCATGCCGCCCAGAGGTATTCGGCGCGCACACCAAGCACCCCGTCAGACAGCCGCGCCTTGGTGAAGGTTTCCACCTCGGGGGTCAGTTCGACGTCGGAGCGCTGCGCGATCATCTCGGTGATCTGATGGCGGAGCTGCGGTACGGCGTCGTTGCTGCGTAGGTAGTCGGCGACGATGACGTCGCGGTCCAGCCCCGCCGCTTCCAGGACCGTCGCGACCACGAAACCGGTGCGGTCCTTGCCGGCGAAACAGTGGGTGAGCACCGGACGTCCGGCGGCCAGCAGGGTGAACACCCGGTGCACCGCGCGCTGGGCGCCGTTGCGCGTCGGGAATTCCCGGTATTCCTCCGTCATGTACTGGACGGCCTTGGCCTCGATGGCTTCGTCGGATTCATCCGAATCGCCGTTGGTCAGCAGTCGCTTGAACGCGGATTCGTGCGGAGCTTCGTTGGTTTCGGAGTCCTCGGTCCCCGCCTGGTCGTCGGCGAGGTCCGGGAAGGGCAACAGGTGGATGTCGACGCCGTCGGGCACCTGGCCCGGACCGCGCCGGGTGACCTCGCGGGTCGAGCGCAGGTCGGCGACGTCGGTGATACCCAACCGGCGCAACACCGCCCGGCCATCGTCGTCCAGGCCGCTCAGCTCGCTGGACCGGAACAGCCGGCCCGGTTGGAGTCGCGCCGTGGCATCTGCGACGTCACGAAAGTTCCACGCGCCGGGCAGTTCCCGGGATACCTCAGCCATGACTGGTGACCGCAGCGGCGAGGCGGACTGCTCGCGCCCCAACTCGGTGCGCGCGATGGTGCGCATGTGCACCTCGTCGGGGCCGTCGAAGATTCGCATCGCGCGGTGCCAGCCGTAGAGCCGGGCCAGCACCGTGTCGTCGCTGACTCCGGCCGCGCCGTGCACCTGGATGGCGCGGTCGATGACGTCGCAGGCCACTTGCGGCGCCACCGCCTTGATCTGCGAGACCAGCAGATGGGCGGCCTTGTTGCCGTGCTGGTCGATGGTCCACGCCGCCTTCTCGCACAGCAGCCTGGCTTGATCAATCTCGTTGCGGGACTTGGCAACCGCGTGTTGCACCAGTCCCTGGTCGGCCAGCGGGCGGCCGAACGCGATCCGGGTGTTGGCCCGGTCGACCATCAGTGCGAGCGCACGTTCGGCTCCGCCGAGGGCGCGCATGCAGTGGTGGATGCGGCCCGGTCCCAGTCGTGCCTGGGCGATGGCGAAGCCGGCGCCCTCCTCGCCGAGCAGGTTCGTCGCCGGCACCCGCACGTTGTCGTAGACGATCTCGCAGTGGCCGTGCTGGTCCTGCCAGCCGAACACCGGTGTGGAGCGCACGACCGTCACCCCCGGAGTGTCCATCGGCACCAGGATCATTGACTGCTGCTGGTGGCTGGCCGCATCGGGATTGGTGCGGCCCATGACGATGAGGATCTTGCAGCGCGGATCCGCTGCGCCCGATGTCCACCACTTCCGGCCGTTGATCACGTAGTCGGCGCCGTCGCGCACGATCGAGGTTTGGATGTTGCGTGCGTCGCTGCTGGCTACCGCGGGCTCGGTCATCGAGAACGCGCTACGAATCTCGCCGTTCAGCAGGGGTTCCAGCCACTGCTTACGCTGTGGTTCGGTGGCGAACAGGTGCAGGGTCTCCATGTTGCCGGTGTCCGGCGCCGCGCAGTTGAGCGCTTCGGGCGCGATCTCGAGACTCCAGCCGGTCAGTTCCGCCAGCGGCGCGTATTCCAGGTTGGTCAGTCCCGACTCGGCCGGCAGGAACAGGTTCCACAGACCGCGCTCTTTGGCCTTGACCTTCAGCTCCTCGATCACCGGCGGCACGGTGAAGTCGTTCGGCCCGGCTTCGTGGCGATACTTGTCGTAGTCGGACTCCGCCGGAAAGACGTGGTCGGTCATGAACTCGGACAGTCGTTTGTGGTAATCGCTGGCTTTGGCCGACATTGCGAAGTCCATGACCGCCACGATAGGACAACCCTGATCAGTCCCCGCGAGCAGACACAGAATCGCATGCAAGAGCATGGATTTGTGCGATTTTGTGTCTGCTCGCGGGTGAGATGGTGGGCGGGTTAGATGGTGATGTGCGCCCCCCATTTCCCCCGTTCACCCGGGAGTCGGCGATGCAGAAAGTCCAAGCCGCCGAAGACGCCTGGAACAGCGGTGATCCCGAGCGCGTGAGCCTGGCGTACACGGTCGACTCGCAGTGGCGAAACCGTGACGAGCACATCGTCGGCCGGTCAGAGATCGTCGCGTTCCTGAGCCGCAAGTGGCAACGCGAGCTCGACTACTCGCTACGCAAAGGCCTGTGGAGCTTCCATGACAACCGCATTGCGGTGCGCTTTCAGTACGAGTGCCACGACGCGAGCGGCCAATGGTTCCGCAGCTATGGCAACGAGCTGTGGGAGTTCACCGCGGACGGCCTGATGGCGCGCCGCGAAGCCAGCATCAACGACATCGCGATCGAAGAATCCGACCGCCGACTGTTCGGGCCGCGCCCGGCAACGGAGCACGGCGTGGAGTTTCCGCTGTGGTAGTCCGCGGCTAGACGGGCGGGTAGCCCGGCGGCGGATATCCGTTCCCGGACTCGACGCCACGCAAACCCCAGGTGAGATAGCTGAAGAAATACTCGATCTCGTCGCTCGCGTCGTAGTCAGGACTCGGGTCCATCACTCCACCTCTCGACTGCTGATCGACTCCCCCACTGGGCCTGCTTGACGAGTCTAGTCGTATCCACGTCAGTGCGACAGGCGCGGCTTTGCCTAAACTGTCCAACTAGTTGATTGATAATCAGTCGTGATGGGGGTCTTCCGCACCCCTGCCCGGCAGCGACGAGGGTGAGTACAGATGGCATCCGGAAGTGGCCTGACCCGCCGTGAGGAGTTGCTGGCCGTCGCGACCAAGCTGTTCGCCGCCCGCGGCTATCACGGCACCCGGATGGACGACGTCGCCGATGTGATCGGGCTGAACAAAGCGACGGTCTACCACTACTACGCGAGCAAGGCGCTGATCCTGTTCGACATCTACCGCCAAGCTGCCGAAGGGACCTTGGCCGCCGTACACGACGACCCCTCCTGGACGGCCCGCGAAGCGCTCTACCAATACACCGTCCGACTCCTGACGGGTATCGCGGGCAATCCCGAGCGCGCCGCCGTCTACTTCCAGGAGCAGCCCTACATCACCGAGTGGTTCACGTCTGAACAGGTGGCCGAGGTACGCGAGAAGGAAGCTCAGGTCTACGAGCACGTGCACGGCCTGATCGATCGCGGCATCGCCAGCGGCGAGTTCTACGAGTGCGACTCGCACGTGCTGGCGCTGGGCTACATCGGAATGACTCTGGGCAGCTACCGCTGGTTGCGCCCGAGTGGACGACGCTCGGCCAAGGAGATTGCGGCCGAGTTCAGCACCGCGCTGCTGCGCGGACTGATTCGCGACGAGGCGATCCGCACCACCGCGCCCCTGGGACCCTGACCGGTCCGGTCAGTTGAGGATCGGCGGGATGATGTGCAGCACATCCCCCAGGGCACCGCTGAGCACGGACAGCGCCGTCACCGGCGGCTGGCTGAATTGTGGGCCGAGGTAGAGATTCAACCCGGGGTTGATCGACGGGACCCAGGGATATTCGGTCGGGAAGTATTCGGGTCCCCAGAAGCCGGCCTCCACGCCGATCTCCACCACCGCGCCGTACGGCGCCTGCAGCGTGCCCTTGGCCAGGTCATAGGCCACGGTGAACGGGTTGGGAATATTGATCAGCCCGGCCGGGGTGGGCAGGTCGGCATAGCCGTAGTCGGAGTACCCCAAGTCGACCATCACCCGCAGCTGTGGCTGGACGAGATCGGCCAGTACTGGACCGGCGTAGGGGATATCCCGGATCGGCTGCAGCAGCGGCAGGTTCTGGGTCGGGAACATGTAGTAATGCGTGTTGCCCGTGTATCCCGGCGACGTCGGCAACTGAATCGCATGGGAGAAGTCGGTGGCCGATATCGTCGGGTAGCTGCCGTGCACATAGAAGTAGCCCATCAGCGCGTTGACGTCCGCGAGGATATTGAGCGGGTATTGCGGCGCGTGCGCGACGCCGTCGTACTGCGCGGTGTAGACGTAGGTCTCGTACGGATTGTTCGCCGGTAGCGCACCATTGAACGACACGTCCAGGATCGGCAGATAGAAGCCGGGGAAGCGGGCCAGAATACCGCCGTTGGGGTTGTTGCCCGCGGCCGCCAGGATGAAGGACAGGTCGGCGGTGTGCGGGGAGCCGGCCGCCATCAGGTTGAGTATTTCGTTATTGACGATCGAGGCGCTCTGCGAGTAACCGAAGGTGATGACGTCGTTGCCCGCTGTGAGCTGAGCATTGATCGCGTTGTTGAGCAGGGACACGCCCTTGGCGACCGATTGGTTGTACGTCATGTTGCCGAGGGCGGGAGTGACCGGCCAGAACTGCTCGGGGGTGAAGAGTGCGGTAACTGGGCTGGTACCTGGATAAATCGGCTTGATGTACCTGTTGAAGACGTTGGTGAGGTATTTCGCGTCGGGCAGCGGATTATTGGTGCCGCCCATGATCAGCGCGGTGATCGGGTTCGTCAGCGCCGCTGCGGGCGCGCTGAGCAACGCACCGGCACCGCCCCCGGACGTGCCGACCGCGGCGGCGGTCGCGGGTTGCCCCAGCAGTGACTGAACTCCGGTCAGCAGCGACCCGTTCAGCGCTTCCGCCTGGGTGTAGGCGCTGGCGGCACTCGACAGCGCCCTGGTGAAGTCGCTCTGGAACACCGAAGCCTGCTTGACCACGGACTGGTACTCGTCGCCGTAGGCGCTGAACAGGTTGGCGATTGCCGACGAGATCTCGTCACCCGCGGCGGCGAGCAGGCCGGATGTCCGGCCGGCCGCGGCTGCGTTGGCGGCGTGGATCCCCGCGGCGATCCCGTCCACGTCGGTTGCCGCCGCAGCAAGCGTCTCAGGGGCAGTGAGCAGGTACGACATCTCCCCGTCCTTCCCGGTCGCCGGTCCCCGCCCCGGCACACAACGACCTATCCGCAACCGCGGGTATTAAGTACCCACAGAGAGTAGAGCGCCGCGGCGGGGAATTCCGGCGTTTTGACACTTAGCTGCCGGCGGTCTGCAGATGCTTGTCGAGAAAGGCGATCTGGTCGGCGACGACCCGTTCGAATGCGTCGTCGACGTAGATGGCGAAGTGGCCTTCGGGGTACGTCTTGATTTCGCCGCGCGGCGCCTTGGCGGCGTGACGCAGCGTCGGTCCGGCGGGTGCCACCGAGTCGGTTTCGCACACGCAGAACAGGATCGGGCAGGAGATCTTGGCGGCACTGCGGCCCGGCCGGTAGATCAGCACCTTCAACCCGATGCGGGCGGCCACCTCGTTGCGCAACTCCACGCCGTCGGGCACCAGCTTCAGGTAACCCGAGTAGGCATCGGGTGCTGTCATCAGGGCGACCTCACCCGGCATGCCCGCAGTCGGGATCATCACCGGCGGCTTTCCCCGGCGGGCCCCGAACAGGTCGCGCAGCGCCAGCGCGGTGACGCGAGTGGCTGTCACCGGGTTGATCGCGCCGATGGACGCCAGGCCGTCGGTGAACGGGCACTGTGCCACCGCGGCGGCGATGCCCGGCAGTCGCGCCGCCGACTCGATCACGTGGCCGCCGCCGAAAGATGTGCCCCACAAGGCGATTCGGGCCGGGTCTATGCCGGGCAGGGTGCGAGCGTAGTCGACGGCCGCCGCCCAGTCGGCGAGCTGCATCTCGATGTCCAGTAGCTGACGCGGCTGGCCCTCGCTGTCGCCGAAGTTGCGGTAGTCGAATACCAGGCAGGCGTAACCCGCCGCGCTGAATCGCTCGGCGTAGGCGTCGAGTCGCATGGTGCGCACCGCGCCCAGCCCGTGCGCCATCACCACCAGGGGTGTCGCGCCGCCAGTTTCGGGTCGGTACAACCAGGCGCTGATCCGGTCGGTACCGGAGGTGAACCAGACGTCTTCGCGCTGCGACATAGCGCAACAATAGTGCCGCCGACGGCCCCGAAAAATTATGGACTACTGTCTAGAAAAGCTACAGCGTTGTGGGGACGGAGGACACTCATGGCGATTCGCGTCGCCCATGTGGGCACCGGAAATGTCGGCGGGCTGGCCCTTGCCGAACTCATCACCAACCCGGTTTTCGAACTCACCGGAGTCTGCGTGTCCAACCCGGACAAGGTGGGGCGCGACGCCGGCGAACTGTGCGGGGTGGGTCTGGACCGCAGTGTGGAGACGGGCGTCAAAGCCGTCAACGACCTCGACGCGGTGCTGGCCACCAAACCCGAGTGCGTCGTCTACTGCGCGATGGGCGACACCCGGCTGCCGGACGCCATGGCTGACGTCATGCGCATCCTGGCCGCCGGTGTCAACGTCGTCGGGTCCTCGCCGGGTCTGCTGCAGTATCCGTGGGGCGTGATCCCCGAGAAATACATCGACCGGGTGGAAAGCATTGCACAGCAGGGTAATTCGAGCATCTTCATCACCGGCGTAGACCCGGGGTTCATCAACGACCTGATCCCGTTCGCGCTCGCCGGGACGTGCCAGCGCATCGAGCAGGTGCGGTGCATGGAGATTCACGATTACGCGAGTTACAACGGCGCCGAGGTCATGCACTACATGGGGTTCGCCCGTCCCCTGGACGAGATTCCGATGCTGCTGCAACCGGGTGTGCTCGAGCATCGCCTGGGGAACGGCGATCAGGCAGCTTGCGGCCGGCCTGGGCATCGAGATCGACGAGATCACTGAGTCCTACCAGCGTGAGCCGGCTCCGGAGGACTTCGACATCGCGGTCGGCCGGGTGGCCAAGGGCACCCTGGCCGTGCTGCAGTTCGAGATCCGCGGCATGGTCAACGGCCGTCCCGCGATCGTCATCGAGCACATCACCCGACTACGTCCCGATCTGCGACCCGACTTGCGTCAGCCCGCCGCGGGAACCGGCTCATACCGCGTCGAGATCACCGGGGAGCCTTCGTACGCGGTGGACATCGTGCCGAGCAGCCGGAAGGGCGACCACAACCACGCGGCGATTGCCGGCGCCGCCGGCCGGATCGTCAATTCCATTCCGGACGTGATCGCGGCGCCGCCCGGCATCAGGAGCACGCTGGATCTGCCCTTGGTCACCGGGAAAGGGCTCTTCACGCCCCACGATCTCGTGGTCACGTAAACGAAAGGAACTGGCTGGAATGGAACGACCAGGACGGGTCGAGGGCAAGGTTGCGTTGATCAGTGGCGGCGCGCGGGGAATGGGCGCCGAGGACGCGCGACTGCTGGTCGAGGAGGGCGCCAAGGTGGTGATCGGCGACGTCCGCGACGACGAGGGCAAAGCCCTGGCGTCTGAACTCAATGCGATCGGTGACGTGGCGCGCTACGTCCACCTGGACGTGACCCAACTCGATCAGTGGGAAGCCGCCGTCGCGACGGCCACCGGGGAATTCGGAAAGCTCGACGTGCTGGTCAACAATGCCGGCATCGTCGCGGCCGGGCCGCTGCGCGAATTCCGGATGGACAAGTGGCAGAAGGTGATTGACGTCAACCTGACCGGCACCTTCCTGGGCATGCGCTCGGTGGTCGACCCGATGACCGCGGCCGGCGGCGGTTCCATCATCAACATCTCCTCGATCGAGGGGATCCGCGGCGCGCCGATGGTGCATCCCTATGTCGCGTCCAAGTGGGCGGTCCGCGGTATCACCAAGTCCGCGGCCCTGGAACTGGCGCCATTGAACATCCGGGTGAACTCGGTGCACCCGGGTTTCATCCGCACCCCGATGACCGCTCACCTGCCCGAGGACATGGTCACCATCCCGTTGGGCCGGCCGGCCGAGGCACGCGAAGTGGCGACCTTTGTCGTGTTCCTCGCCAGCGAGGAAGCGTCCTACGCCACGGGCAGCGAGTTCATCATGGACGGCGGGCTGGTGACCGACGTGCCGCACAAGCAGTTCTGAGCATGCTGTCGAGCCTGACCGGCATCGTGGGCTCGAGTCACGTCGTCACCGATGCCGACGTACTGGCCGGCCGCAGCATCGACCACACCGGCCGGTACCGCGGCCAGGCCAGCGCGCTGGTGCGTCCAGGCTCGGCCGGAGAGGTCGCCGCGGTGCTGCGGGTGTGCCGCGACGCCGGCGCCCACGTCACCGTGCAGGGTGGGCGCACCTCCTTGGTGGCCGGCACCGTGCCGGAGCACGACGATGTGCTGTTGTCCACCGAAAGGCTTTCTGCGATCAGCGATGTCGACGTCGTCGAGCGCCGCGTCGTGGCCGGCGCCGGGGCCACCTTGGCGGCGGTCCAGGGGGCGGCCGCGACGGCGGGCCTGGTATTCGGCGTCGACCTGGCCGCCCGCGACACCGCGACCGTCGGCGGCATGGCCTCCACGAACGCCGGCGGGCTGCGCACCGTCCGCTACGGGAACATGGGCGAGCAGGTCATCGGCCTGGACGTGGCGCTGCCCGACGGTTCGGTGCTGCGCCGGCACAGCCGGGTGCGCAGCGACAACACCGGTTATGACCTGCCTTCGCTGTTCGTCGGCGCCGAGGGCACCCTGGGGGTGATCACCGCGCTGGACCTGCAATTGCACCCCGCTCCGTCGCACCGGGTGACGGCCGTGTGCGGGTTCGCCGATCTTGAGGCGTTGGTCGAGGCCGGCCGGGCGTTCGCCGAGGTGGACGGGATTGCGGCGCTGGAGCTGATCGACGGCCGGGGCGCGACGTTGACCGGTGAGCGCCTCGGGGTGACTGCCCCGGTCTCCGGTGACTGGCTGCTGTTGGTGGAGTTGGCGGCCGATCATGACCAGACCGAGCGGTTGGCCGGCCTGTTGGACGGCGTGCAGTTGTGCGGTGAACCGGCTTTCGGCGTGGATGCTGCTGCGCAACAACGATTGTGGCGGGTTCGCGAGTCGCTGACCGAGGTGCTGGGTGCCTACGGTCCGCCGTTGAAGTTCGATGTGTCGCTGCCGCTTTCGGCGATCGGCGGGTTCGCGCGCGACGCGGTCGCGTTGGTGAGCGCGCGGGTGCCCGAGGCGCTGCCGGTGTTGTTCGGTCACGTGGGGGAGGGCAACCTGCACCTCAACGTGCTGCGCTTCCCCGCGGAGCACGAGCCCGCGCTGTACCCGGAGATGATGGAACTGATCGCCGGCTGCGGCGGCAATGTCAGTTCCGAGCATGGCGTCGGCACGCGGAAGCGGCCATATCTGGCGATGTCCCGGGAGGCCGCCGACATCGACGCGATGCGCGCGGTCAAGGCGGCGTTGGACCCGACCGGCTACCTCAACGCGGCGGTGTTGTTCAGTCCGAGTTCTTGATGCCGACGGCGTGGCGTAGCTGGGCCAGGAACTGATCGGCGTCATCGCTTCGAAACACATAGTGCGAGATAGCGATCCGGATCGCGGTCGCTGCCTTCACCGCGGCATTGGGTCCGGGCAGGAGCCGTTGCAATCCTTCCCGCATCTCCGGGATGACATCGGCCATCTGTGAGATCACATGCTCGGGCTCGATGTCGACCATCCGCACACCTGAGTAGGAGTATTGATAGTCGACGATGAATCGTAGTGCGGCATCCAGCCGTTCGACTCCCTTGAGACCCGCGGTCGCCTTCGCCAGTCCCCTTTCGAAAATTTCGCGTTCGTATCGCGAAAAGGCGGACATCAGCTCCTCTTTGGAGGCGAACCAGCGGTAGAGCGTGGGACGCGACACCCCGGCCTGCGTCGAGACCTCCGACAAGCTGAGTTTGGTCTTGCCGCTGCGGGCCAGCACCTCGGCGGTGGCGGCGAGGATCCGCTGGCGGGTCGAGGTATCGTTCTCGAGGCTTTCGCTTACCGGCGACGGTTGGCTCATGACTTGTTCTCCCCCAACGGGCTTGGTTTGGGCGGCCTGGGCCGCACCAGCACCGACTGCTGGATTGCGGCGACCGCGCTGTGTTCGTCGAACAATGTCCCGATCGTGGTTCCGATGCCGTCCGGCCCGTAGCTGGTTTCCGCCCGGATGCCGACCCACTCACCTTCGGGGACTCGGAACACGTGCACGGCCAGGTCGGTGTTGAGGAAGGTGAACTTGGTGATGTCCAGCTTGCTGCCGATGCCGTTGGCGCAATCGGCCACCGCGAACAACCGCTTCAGCGGCGTCATGGTTTCACCGGCGACAAGATCGGCAATCGGCCTGATCCACGATTCACCTGGGCCTGGCGTCAGCGGCACGGTCAGCCACAGCCATTCCAGACTGTGCACGTAATTGCGGTCCCAATTCCTCGCCTTCAGGTTGCGGGTGCGCGCTTCGGACACCGGTCGGGGCAGGGGCGTGGGCGCGTGCATCACGGCTTGAGTGTCGACCTGCTGCAACCGCCAACCGCTGGCCCGGGCCACCGGCCGCGGTTCGCCGTCGGGTCCGAGTGCCAGCATCTCGGCGGTGACCAGTTCGATCTGTTTACCGCTGCGTTCAAGCTTCGAACGAACCCATAGGTCCCCGTCCACCGGCACCGGGCCGAGCAGGTCGATCACCACCCGGCTCAGCCGGGTGTCGTCGCGCTGTTCGCATCGCTGAAGCGCGCGAGTCAGCAGCGCCGACACCGGCGCACCGTGCTGTATCGAGGACGACCAGGTGCCGCGGGCCAGGTCGGTGGCTCGGAACTTCTCGCCCTGCGCGTCGGCGCCGTCGATCAGCTCGTAGTACGAGTCGGTCATCATCCCTCTCTTGTCAGGGCAGGCCGGCGCCCGGAATGTCCACCCGCAGCGCGTCCAACGTGGCCAGCCGGGTGCCCACCAGTCGCTTGGGATAAGCATCGGTGCTTGACAGCAAAAACAGTGTTCGCCGCTCCGGGCCGCCGAGCGTGCACGCGATGGCGACCCGATCGCCGATGTCGATGCGGTCGGTGACGTCGCCACCGTCGGTGATCCGCTCGAACTGGTGAGCCAAGGTCATCGCCGTCCACACCCCTCCTTCGGCGTCGAGCGCGATGCCGTCCGGCGGGCCGTCCAGGTCGGCGGCGAAGATCCGGCGGTCGGTGAGCCCGCCGTCTTCGGTGATGGTGAACGCGGTGAGCCGGCGCCCCATGGACTCGGCGATGATCAGGGTGCTGCGGTCCGCGGTGACGACCATTCCGTTGGGAAAGTCGAGATCGTTGCCACGACGGTCGCGCCGTTGTCGGGATCCAGCCGGATGACGTTGCCGCCTTCGAACGCTTGGGAGCCGATGTAGGCGCGCCCGAGGTCGTCGATCACCATGTCGCCGAGGTGGGCCGGCGCGAGGTCGGAGAGGTCGGCGATGGGGACCGTGTCGCCGTCATAAGACAGCACCTGTCGATCCTCGGCAGAGACGATGAGCAGCGAACCGTCGGGACGGAAACCCAGGCCTGACGGCGAGTGACCGGCAACGGCAGGGTGGTGAGCGAGCCGCGCAAATCGCAGGTGTGTACGGCTTCGCCGAGCATGTCGGAAAACCACAGCAAGCCCTCGAACCAGCGCGGACCCTCGCCGAACAAAAGCCACCCGCGAGCGGTGTCGGCGCCAGCGTGCCTTTACAAATCACTGCAAAAGTGTCATGCACCGCGGGCATCGCTGTCAACGCGGGCCGGTTGGCCGACCGAGCTTTACAAATATTGCACAAAATGTCACGCTGAGCCGTGAGCTGCCTGAGCAAGGGGTGAGCGCGTTGACGACAGAGTCTGAACAGGTCCAGTGGTCGGTTGAGAGCCTGCTGGATCTTTTCGAGGTGCGGCCGACGGGCCCGATCGTTTCGTCGCCGATACCGGACTTGCCGGGGAGGGACGGTCGGCAGGTGGTGGAAGGCACCCAGGTGTCCGGCCGCTCAGGCGATTGTGGCCGCGGCGAACCGATTTCAGGGCAAGTCCGTGCGTTCGGCGCACGCCGTGTTCGCCCGCGCCGTCATGGTGGGGCCGCCGATTGAGACAAGCTCGGTGCTGGATGTGCTCAATGAAGGCCGCTCTACCGCGACGGCGATCATTTCGGTGCTACAGCACGGCAAGCGATGCGTGAGCGTCACGGTGCTGTCCGACGTTCCACCGGCGACGTCATCCGCCACCACCTGACCCGGCCCGATGTCGCGGCCCCGGCGGAAGCCAACGCCGTCGAGATGCCGATGATCGGCCGGGAGCTGCGACTGGTCGACGTGGTCGATGTGAACAGTCCCGACGAGGTCGGTCCGCCGGAGTTGTACGCGTGGCTACATTACGACCCCATCCCCCAGCGCGGCGACGACCCTGGCGCAAGCTCTGCTGGCGTAT
>CAVSDU010000020.1:0-334803 GCA_963726875.1 uncultured Actinomycetota bacterium
CCGTCGGGCCCTACCAGCTCACCACTCTGCGGACTGTATACCGCAGTCGGGGGCCCGCCCGGAGTGTAGACACACGGGTTGGGCTGCTGTCCGTTGCACTGCACGCTCCCCGATCCGGGCCGTTGCAGCGGGTCGCTGATCGGGGGTGGTGTCAACCCGCCCGGCGGCAGCCTGTTGGCCGGTGCCGGGTTCAAACCGTTGTCGACCGACGGTGCGGGGATCACCGTGCCGGGCCGCACCGACTGGTCGCAGCGCGCCGCGGGCGCCGGGCAGGTCAGGATCTGGTTCGGCTCGCCGAACCAGGGGTTGGTCCCCAGCGGGACGTACGGTTTGGGGTCGCGGCACTCCCGTGGCGAGGCCGCCCGCTTACCCGGGACGTCAACACACGGAATGTTGCGCGATCCGCGCACGCTGTTGGCCGGCGTATCCATCGGAATCTTGCAGTACGTGCCGGTGGGCAGAGGCGCCAGGCTGGTGTCCGCCGGAGACCGCCACTCCGATGCCGGAATGAAGCCCGTCAAGCATGGCGGCGGCTGGTTGATCGACAACGCCAGGTCGAGTGCGGCTTGATGCGGGAATGGCGCGGCCGACGTCTGCGCGATCGAAGCACCCTGCGGCAGGAACACCAGCACCTGCTCCACGCCGGTGTGGTAGCGCTTGAGCAGCTCGATCACCACCTCGAGGTTCGCCAGCGTCTGTGGCAGCGATTCTCGGACGTCACTGAATACCTCGTCGACCTGGTCGGCGGTCGGCGCCGCCTGAGACAGGATGCTCTTCACATGCTGGTCATTTTGCGCGGTCTGTGCCGACAAAGTGTTCAGGTTGCGCGCCCAGCGCTCGATGGCGCTCCCGGAGTTGACCTGACTGTCCAGGACCGGTCCGGAATGCTGGATGATGTCGTTGACGTCGGTGATCTGGTTCTTGAAGTCACCGACGATCGCCTGGGTCGCGTCGACCAGCCGTTGCAGCGCGGGACCCAACCCGCCGACCGATTGTGCTGTCTCGTCGAGCAGCTGGGGGATCTTGTCCGCCGGCAACGCCGCAAGGCCCCGGTTGGCGGTGTCCAGCGCCGGGCCGATCTCACTGGGAACGCTGCCCTTCGCGATGGTTTGGCCGTCTGAGAAGTACTTGCCGGGGTTGCCGGTCGACACCAGGTCCAGATACTGCTCACCGACCGCTGAGACCGAATGGACGTTTGCCGTCGCATCGATCGGGATCTTGTAGTGGCTGTCGATGCTCATCGTGGCCCGCGCGCCCTGTTCGGTCGGCTCGACGTCGGTGACCTTGCCGATGGTGATGCCGCGGTAGGTCACGTTGGCCGTCGGGTACAGACCTCCCGATGCCGGCAGCTCGGCCTTGAGGTCGTACCGGCCAATCCCCACCAGGCTGGGGACCCGCAGGTAGTACACGCCCAGCACGAAAATCGAGACCACGGTCAGGATGGCGAACGCGATCAGCTGGCGTCTGATGAAGGGAGTCAGCATTGGCCGCGCTCCGCTCTTTCCACCAGCGGTCCGCCGGGCGCGTCATTGGGGTTCGGCGTGTAGCGGACGTCGGGAATCATCGTTTCGGGGTCACGGCCGAACGACTGCTCGAGCGCGCGCAGGGCTCCGGACAACCCGGTGCCGGTGAGGAACGCGTTGTCGATGGAGCTGTAGGTCACGTCCAGCGTCAGCGACACGTTCTGATAGTCGCCGCGGAATATCTTCGGAACCGTGTCGATGTCGTACGGCTGGGTGAGGATCAGCTTCAGCGCGCCGATCAGGTACGGCGAGGCGCGGCCGAGTTCGCGCAGCGGGCATTGCAGCGACTGCAGGTTGGTGTGCAGGGGTCCGCGTGCTTCCGACAGGTACTGGTCGGCGTACTTGGAGAGCTGCCCCACCGCGTCGACGGCATTGATCAGCAGGTTCTTGGTGTCGGCGAAATGTTTGATCAGCGGCGGGATGTCGGTCAGCACCCGGTCGATGACGTCGTTGCGTTGACCGACGTAGGACAGCAGCCGGTTGGTCGAGTCGATCGCGTGAGTGATGTCATCGCGTTGCTGGTTGAGCTGGTCGGTGAAGGTATCGAGCTTGCCGAGGAAAGCCCGGATCTGGTCGCCCCGCCCGTTGACGATGTTGTAGACCTCGTTCTGCAGCGCTTCCAAGTTAGGGATGCCGCCACCGCGCAAGATCATCGAGAGACTGGCCAGTGTCTGCTCAGTGGTCGGATATGCCGACGAGTTCTTCAGCGGAATGGTGTCGCCGTCCTTCAGCTGCTCGGACGACGGGTTCGGCGGCGCGAGCAGTTCCACGTGCTGAGAACCCAGCAGCGAAGTCTGGCCGATCTTGGCGAGCGCGTTCTTCGGTAGCTTGACGCTCTTGGACACCCCCAGCGTCAGGGTGGCGATCCAGTTCTTCAGGTTGATGGCCTTGATCGAGCCGACATAGACGTCGGCGACCATCACCTTGCTGTTGCCGTTGATCGCCAGCGTGTCCGGCACCTGAACGTAGAGGGTGTAGGAATCCGACCCCCCGCCCGGACCGCCCGGAATCGCCACATTGGAGATTCCACGCCATCCACACGAGCTTGCGACCAGCGCGATCACTAACAGGACCAGCCCCTGCCAGGTCTTTCGGCGCAGCACCCGGCCCAGCCGCAACGCACTCACTGGCCAGCTCCTGACTCAGCGGGCAGCGGCGGGCCACCGGCATTGGGCGCCGGCGCCGACACCGGCGCAGGCGTCGCAGCGACGGGACCGGGGACCACTTCCGGCCCCGGTGGCGGCGGCTGGATCGGCACCGGGGCGTTCAAGCCCGCGGGCGGCACCCACGGATGCTCGTCGTAGGCGTTCGGCGGTCCCGGCGGAGTCTGCAGGGTGGACTGAACGGGCTCGATGTTGGGGCCACCCATCAGTTCGGACAAAGACTCGGGGGTCATCAAGCCCGCCGTGATCGGCCCGACCTGTTGGCCCTGCATCCCCGGGGCGACGATCCAGCCGGGTTGGGTATTGCGGTGCGACAACGGCGTATCCGGCACCCAGATCCCCGGGACGGTCGTGTCCTTGTACCCGTTCGGCGGATGCAGCCGCGGCTCGGAGTAGGCGATTTCCTTGGGCAGCGTCTCGGCGGTGCTGAACAAGTTCAAGCCGAACGGGAAGTAGTTGAACTTGATCGCATCAAGGATCGGCGCCAGATACTGCGCACAGAGTTCGGCGGACTCTTGATACCCGAGCCGGCTGCCGGCCTGGATCGAGCTGCAGATGAACTGCATCGGGTTGGAGAAGGTGATCGCCGGAATGGCGACAACGGAGCCGTGCGACGGGTGGTAAATCTGGTTGATATTCGCCGCGGCGGTGGGCAGCACGTGCAGGGCGGTCTCTATCCCATTCAGCGAATCCGGCTGAAGCAGCGTGTTCGTCAGCTCGGCCAGGTTGTTGACGTCGTGAGTCAGCACCTCGCGGTTCTGCGCGAGCCACGGGCGAATCGTGGTGAGCAAACCGTCTAACTGCTGCACCGCGTTGGCGAGGTCGGTGTCGGAGTGCGCGAGCCGCGTGCTGAAGTCCGCGAGGTTCTGGTTCAGCGCGACAAATTGTTGGTCGTCCTGGTGTAGCGCGTTGACGAACAGCGCCAGGCTGCGTACCACTGCGAAGAAGTCGCCGCGGCCCTTGTTCAGCGCGGTCAACGCCTGCGACAGGCTGTTCAGCGTCGTGTTGATCTGCTTGCCCTTACCCGCCAGCCCGTCGGCGAACGATTCGATGACCTCACCGAACGGACCCTTGGGCTGCTCTGGGGTGGGGCCCAGCTTGGAGATGATGTTGGTGATGCTGTTGCGCAGCTGGTCCCACTCGACCGGAACTTGGGTGCGTTCTTCCGGGATCACCGCGTCGTCGCCCATCACCGGGCCGCCCTTGTACGGCGGCTCCAACTGGATGGCCCGCGAGGCCACCAGCGTCGGGTTGAGGATCACCGCGGAGGCGTTGGCGGGAACCTTGTACTTGTTCAGGTAGTGGAGGGTGACCTTCATCTTGTCGCCGACCGGCTCGATCTTGTCGATCGCGCCCACCCGCAAGCCCATGATCTGGACCTTGTCCCCCGCGTAGAGCGCGTTCGCCGCCGGGAAGTACGCGACCACGGTGTTGTTCGTCAGCTTCTGGTACAGCCGGAAGCCGACGTACCCGACGACCAGGGCCAGGATCACCACCAGCGACCCGATGATCACCGAGGTGCGGGACAGCCTCGGCAGTCTCAGGTTGCGGATATCAAAGATGGTGCTCAATTCTGGCTACCTCCCGTCACGCCGCTGCCCCCCGCGCCGCCCGGATTGATGAACGGGGCCGGCAGCTGCGGGCCAGGCCCAGGTGCTGCGGGCGGACCCGGCGGGAACCCCGGCGGCAGTGAGAATGGCGCCGGCGGCACCGGCTGGGTGCGGGCGCCGGGTGGTGCGTCGGGCAGCGGCACCGGTGTGCCCGGAGCGTTCGGGGGCGGGCCGCCCGGAGGTGCGGCGGCCGGGACACCCGGCGTGGGCGGCAAACCGTTCGGGTCCGGCGGCGAAATCTGAACGTCGATCGGCGCGGGGAAGCCGGAGCCACCGAACGGGCCGACGGCCGCACCCGCGCAGGGCAGCGGATTCCACGGCCGCGGCAGGCCCTCGTCCCCGATGGTGACATTGCCGTTGGGATTCGCCGGGGTATAGGAGCAGGGCGACCCGGGCGGGACCGCCGGCCCCGGATGATCCGGAGTGCCCTCCAGCACCTGCGGCGGCGGCGGCGGCGCGCCGTTGGGGAAGCGGGTGCCGTTGGGGTCGGGCCAGCGGTAAGCCGGCAGCCCGGCGCTGCGCCAGAAGTTTTCGGGGTCGATGCCGCGCCTCTTGAACGCGGCATCGATGAACGGCTGCACGATCTGGCCCTGGGCCAGGTTGTGCAGGACAACTTTGAAGTACGGCCCCGACGCGATGGCCTCGTTCAACGACGGCAGGAACCCGCCGACCTCGGTGAGCCCCTTGGCCAAGTCATCTTTGCGCTGCACCAAGATGTCGCTGACCGTGCGCAATTGCTCGAGAACGTGGTTCAGGTTCGGGTTGTCGTTGATCAGCCCCTTGACCTGTTGCGAGAACGCGGCGACGTTGCCCAGCAACGCGTCGATGGCCTGTCCGCGCTCGTTGAACGCGGCGATCAGCGTGTTCGCGTTGACCAACAGGCGGTCGAACTGCTGGCTGCGGTCACCCAGGATGCTGGCCACCTGGTTGGCCTGGGCGAGCAGGTGCGTGATCTCCTCGTCGCGCTTGCCGATCGTGTCGGAGAACTTCGCCACGCCGTCCAGGGCTGCGCTCAGGTGGGGGTAGGTCTGATCGACGGTCTCCGACAACACGTGCAACGACTGCTTGACCGTGTCGATGTTCCAGCCCTGGGCCGCTTTGGTGACGTCGAAGAAGGCGTCGTAGATCTGATAGGGAGTGGTGCTTTGGCCCAGCGGCAGCGTGGCCCCGGGGCGCAGCGCCTGATTGCCCCGCGCCTCGACCTCGAGGACCTTCTTACCGAGGATGGTGTCGGTGCGGATCGCCAGCCGGCTCTCGGTGCCGATGCTGTTGGTGCCGAGGGAGAACTTGATCACGATATGGTCGCCGTCGATCTCAAGGCCCTCCACCTTGCCGACGTCCATGCCGGCAATGCGTACCTTGTCGCCCTTGCTGAGTCCGCCGGTATCGGTGAACTGCCCGTAATAGCTGGGCTTGGCGAAGATCATCGGAACACTGGTGAAGCTCTGACCCACGCCGATGACGAGCAGCATCACCAGGATGCCCATCAGTCCGATGCGCAGCCGATTCGGAGGTTCCAGCGTTCTCATTGCGGCGAGCACCTACCCGACGGCTGGTTGAAGAGCCGGACCGTGCGGACGGGGCCGCCGGCCTGCAACCCGTTGATCTTGAGTGAGATGTCGCAGGCGTAGAAGCTGACGAAGTCTCCGTAGGAACCGATGTTCCGCCCGATCAGGTTCAACGCGGTGGGCACCTTTTTGAGGAAGTCGTTCAGCTGATCTTGTTGATCGATGAGCGGCTGCTGAACCGCGTCCAGGTAGTTCAGGGTCTTATGCAGCAGACCGCGGTCTTCGGCCAGCAGGTCAGCCACCGTCCCCGCGGCATTGCTGATGTTCGCGGTACCGGCCGCCAACGGATCGGCGTGATTCTTCAGCCCGGTGATCAGCACCTCGAGGTTGTTGATGGTCTGATCGAATTGCTGGCGGTGCCGAACCGTGGTGTCCAGGACGATGTTCAGGTTCTTGACCACCTCGCCGATCGCCTGGTCACGCTGGCCGAGCTGTGAGGTCAGCTGCGCGGTGTGGTCGAGGATGTCGTTGATGGTGCCGCCCTGACCCTGGAACACGGTGACCAGTGCCGTCGCGATGGTGTTGACCTTCTCCGGGTCCAGCGCCCGAAACAGCGGTTTGAAACCACCGATCAGCGCGTCGAGGTCCAGCGCCGGCGATGTCCGCGCCAGCGGGATGAATCCGCCCGGCGGCAGGACCTTGTCAGAGCCTTCGCCCTCGCCGCGCTTGAGCTCCAGGTAGCGGTTGCCGATCAGGTCGAGGTAGCGGATCTGCGCGGTCGTCGACTGATACAGCGGTATCGACCGATCGACGTTGAAGTCCACCCGCACCCGGGTGCCGCCGTCGATCAGGTGTACCGAGTCGACCTTGCCGATCTCCACGCCCGACGCCCGGACGAACTGGCCCGCCCGCAGCCCGCTGATGTTGCTGAATTCCGCAGAGTAGCCATTGGTCCGGTCGAATCGGAGCTGACCGAAAACAATGAAGATCATGACAGTGAACAGCAGCAGCACCAGGGAGAAGATGCTGAGTCGGACGATAGTACCGGTGATTTTCATGGGTTGATCGTGTTATCCCCTACCTGACGGCCCCACACGTACTCGATGGCGTAGGGCGAACCGGTGTCCAGGTGGTTATAAGGCGCAAGGCTGTTGCCGGTGTCCATCACTAAGTTCCGGCGCGGGCCAGAGATCATGGGTGATGTGCTGCCAGCAACCCGGCGCGCCCCCCGGTCCACCGCGAGCATTCACCCGCGGCAGGTTCTCCGGGTATATGTAGGGATTCGGTGCCCCGCCGACCACTCCGGCCAGCCCGCCGACCAGCGAGGCTATCGCGGCTACCGCCGCTACCGGGTTGAGGAAGAGTCCCAACCCCGACATCAGCTCAGTGTGGGTATTGAGCGAGTAGCCGTTACCGCCGAGGAACTCTCTCGCTTTGGGTTCGATGTCGTGATAGTTGCGCAGGGTGCAGAACAGCTCCGGGCTGTAGGTGTCCAGGAGCTGGGAGGTGGGCACCAGATCCGCGGCTCCACGCGCCAGATACGGCCCCCCGCGCTTGAAGATGTCGGCGCCGGTGTTGCCGAATCCGGCCGCCGACAACAACGCCTGGTCCAAATCCTTCTGCTGGGCGTTGATCGTGCGCGACGTGACCACCGCGTTGTTGAGGAAGTCGAACAAATCCGGCGAGGCGTTGGCGTAGGTGTCGCCCAGGGCCGCCAGCTGTTGAATGTCGTGTCGGGCCTGCGGCATCTGCGGATTGACATCGTCGAGGATCGCGTTGCCGTTGACGATCGACTGCCCGAACCGGTCGCCCAAGCCGGCCAGCGATTGGGCTGCCGCGCTCAGCGTCAGGTTCAGCTTGACCGGATCCACCTTCTCCGCGATGGAGGTGACGGTCTGGAACAGCGTGTTGATCTCGGTGGTCACCGCCGTCGCGTCAATCGTGGTGGACGGCTTGAGATGCCCCCTGGCGACGCTGTTCCCGTTGGCGTCTTTGGGCGTGGTCAACGAGACGTACTTGCCACCGAAGACCGTGGTCGCCTTGATCTGGGCATCGACGTTTTCCGGAATCAGCGCGAGGTACTTGGGGTACACATCCAAGGTGAACTTGGCCGCCGGCGTGCCGTCACGCATGGTCTCCGTGATGTTGCCGACCAAGCCGATCTGCACCCCGTTGTAGGTCACCTTCGAGCCTGGATCCATCACCAACCCGGCCCGATCCGCATACATCGTCAACTTGGTCTTGGGTGTGAAATTCCCGCGGAACTGCCCGTACACCACGTAGAAAATCACCGCAGCGATCACCAGCATCCCCACGGCCGCCAGCTTGTACGGGGGGTTCCGTGGCGCGTTGACCTTTGCGGGTGTCGTCATGGCGGTTACACCGTGAGCGCGAAGTTGGGATTGACGCCATACAGCGCCAATGCGGCGGACAAAACGACAACCTGCACCGAGACCAGCGAGAAACGCATCGATCGGCCGACCGCCTCGCCAACGCCGACGGGTCCGCCACCGGCGTTGTACCCGTAGTAGCAATGGGTGACCATCACGACCAGCGTGATGATGATGGCCTCGACGAATGACCAGAACACGTCGTCGGGGCGCAGGAACGTCCGGAAGTAGTGATCGTAGGTGCCGTGCGACTGCCCATAGAGCACCGTCGTTGTGATCTGCGGGGACAGGAACGACATGATGATCGCCAGGGCGTAGAGCGGAATGATCACGACCATCCCGGCGATGATCCGAGTGCTCGCCAAAAACGAGATCGACTTGATGCCCATCACTTCCAGCGCGTCGATCTCCTCGCTGATCCGCATGGCCCCCAGCTCGGCGGTGGCGCCGGCACCGACCGTGGCCGCCATGGAGATCCCGGTGACGACCGGGGCGGCGATGCGCACGTTGATCAGTGCGGCGAAGAATCCGGTGAACGCCTCGACACCGATGTTTCCCAGCGATGCGAAACCCTGGATGGCGACCAGGGAGCTGCCGGACAGTGTTACGAAACCGACGATGGCGACGGTCCCACCCACCACGGCCATGGCGCCGGTGCCCATGCCGATCTGCGCGATCAGCCGCAGCGTCTCCTTGCGGTAGCGGCTCAGCGCATGCGGGATGTTCCCGATGGCCTGCAACGCGAACCATGTCATCTGGCCGGCGGTGTCGAGCCCGCGCGCCGCGGCACCGCCATAACGATTCAGATTGGCGGCGGACCGCGGGAAGCGGGCGCGAAGTACCTCGGCGGTCGACATGTCAGTGCCCCGTTCCGAATCGAACACCGATCGTGGTCAGCACCACGTTGACCGCGTACAACGCGACGACACACAGCACCACGGTCTCGTTGACCGCGGTGCCCAGACCTTTGGAGCCGCCGCGCACGGTCAGCCCGCGGAAACAGCCGACCAACCCCGCGATGAGTCCGAACGTCGCGGCTTTGACCGTCGCGATGACCACTTCGGGCAGGCCGGTAATGGTGGTCAGGGTCGCCAGGTAGGCGCCGCCCGAAACGTTCTGCAGGTAGACGCCGAAGAGGTAGCCGCCGACCAGGCCCACGGTGATCACCAGACCGTTGAGCAGCGTGGCGACCAGGGTCGCGGCGATCACGCGGGGCACCACCAGCCGGTGAATGGGGTCGATGCCGAGCACCTCCATCGCGTCGATCTCCTCGCGGATGGTGCGAGCGCCCAGGTCGGCGCAGATCGCCGTCGATCCGGCTCCGGCCACCACCAGCACCGTGGTCAAGGGGCCGAGCTGGGTCACCGCGCCGATCGCGGCGCCCGCGCCGGACAGGTCGGCGGCGCCGAACTGGGCCAGCAGAACGTTGAGGGTGAAGATCAGCAGCACGGTCAGCGGGATCGAGACCATGATGGTCGGCAGGAATGCCACCCGCATGATGAACCAGCACTGCAGGATGAACTCGCGCCATTGAAATGGCCAGCGGAACAACGCTTTTCCGGTCAGCACGCACATCCGGAAGAACCCACCGATGAGGGTAAGCGGCGTCTGCAGCTGGTCGCGGAAGTAGCCGACCAGGTGCGGACGCGAATCCGTGGTCACCGCTCCCCCCTCACACCGACACCGCCCGTGCCGCAACGCCGCGGCGGATCGTAGCTCACGCCTCCCCCTTGCCCCGACCCTACGTGTGTGACCATCGGCTCCCTACCGGCAAGTAGTAACGGAGACCACAGGAATGTACCCGATGGCCGAAACCGTGTGAACCGCGTCCGCACAATTAACCCTTCGTCAACAGCTGGCAAACGTTACAGGTTCCGTTAACCTTCCTTTCTTGTTGCAAGATCCGTTGTCAGAGAACATTTCTCAGGAGGGGGACCTCCGTATCGCAAACGCAATTCAGTCTTGAGGACCTTTCCCGCAGGGTTCCGGGGCAACGCGTCGACGATCTCGAGCGCCCCGGGATGCTTGTAACGCGCGAGCCGCTCGGCGAGGAACTCAACCAGGTGTTCGACCCGCAACCCGTCGTCCGTTACAGCGGCGACCGCGATCGGCACCTCGCCCCACTTTTCGTGGGAGCGGCCGATGACGGCGACCTCGACAATGGCGGGATGGTCGGCGAGCACGTTCTCCACCTCGGCGCAGTAAATGTTCTCGCCGCCCGACATGATCATGTCCTTCTTGCGATCCACCACCCAGACGTAGCCGTCCTCGTCCATCCGAACCAGGTCTCCGGAGTGGAACCAGCCGCCCGCGAATGCCTCCGCGGTGGCCTCCGGATTGTTCCAGTAGCCGCTCATCAATGTCGGTGCGCGATAGACGATTTCGCCCACCTCGCCGATGGGCACGTCGTTCATGTCTTGATCGACCACGCGGGCGGCGACGGTTGGGATCACCTTGCCGACGGACCCGCGCTTGCGGATCGCGTCGTCGCCCAGGAGCATGCAGGTGACCGGCGACATCTCCGTTTGGCCGAACGCGGCGAGTATCTGGGTTCCGGGAAAAACCGCTGACATCTCCCGCAGCAGCGCGTCCGGCGCCGGGGCGGCCCCCCACGACATCACCCGCAACTTGAGGTCACGGGGTCGTGCCTGGTGCTCGGCGCAGACCGCCTGCCACTGCGCCGGCACCAGGAAGATGCCGGTGACCTTCTCGGCGGCCAGCACATCGAGCAGCTGCCCCGGTTCGAACGCGCCGAGTGGATAGATCACCGTGGGGACGCCGAGTAGCAACCCGGTCAGGATGTTGCCGATTCCGGCGATGTGGAAAAGCGGCACACCGATGAAGCCGACGTCGTTGTTGATGTCGGCGCCTGTGGTGTAGAGCCCGGTCATGGTCTGGCCGGTTAAATTAGCGTGTGTCAGCACGGCGCCCTTGGGGCGGCCCGTGGTGCCCGAGGTGTACATGATCAAGGCGGGCGCATCGTTGGGGATGTCCACCGGCTCCGGTGGATTGCCGGGCTCGTTGACCATGTCTTCGTAGCTAAGCACTTCGTGCACGGATGAGCCGGCGGATGCACCGCCGGCCACGATGATCGTTTCCAGCAGCGGCTGAACGTTGCGGACGCCGGTGGCTACCGGAGCCAGCACCGTTTCGGTGATCATCACGAGCGCTTCGCAGTCCTCGACCAGGAACGCGATTTCGGCTGCGGTGAGCCGGAAGTTGAGTGGGACCGCGATCGCCCCGATCATGTTGGCCGCCAGCACCGATTCGACGAACTCGGGGCGGTTGAGCATCAGGATCATGACGCGGTCCCCGAAGCCGACCCCTCGGCGGCTCAACGCATCGGCCAGCGCCGAAACCCGACGCAGCAGGTCGGCCCAGGTCACTGTGCGACCCAGGTACCGCAGCGCCGTAGCCCCAGGTTGCATCAGCGCGTGCCGCTCGAGCTGGTTAACCCAGTTCTGCCGGCGAGCGAGATACGGTTGCTCAGCGACCTGTGTCAGATGGCTGGCCAGTTGCGCGGTCAATTAACCCTTCCCTTCACTCCCGCACCGCTTGCGCCGGGTTGATATTTGATAAAACATGGTGTTGTCTGGGTCACACTATGGCCTCAGTGGCACGAAAGACAAGCCCCTAAAAGTCCTGGCAGCCCATGTGAACGCACCGATATCTGCGCGACCGCGTAGCCGGCGCCCATTGCGCCGGGCGCAGTTGTCCGACGAGGTGGCGGGCCACCTACGGGCGGCGATCATGTCCGGAAAGTTGCGCCCGGGGACCTACATCCGCCTTGACGAGACCGCGGCCGAACTCGGGGTCAGCATCACGCCGGTGCGCGAGGCCCTGCTGAAGCTGCGCGGCGAGGGCATGGTGCAGCTGGAGCCGCACCGCGGGCATTTCGTTTTGCCGTTGACCCGGCAGGACGTCAACGACATTTTCTGGTTGCAGGCAACGATCGCGCGGGAACTGGCCGCATCGGCCACCGACCACATCACCGATGTCGAGATCGGGGAGCTCGACCACATCAACGATGCCCTGGCGGCGGCCGTCGGCTCCGGTGATGCCGAAACCATCGCGACGCTCGAGTTCGCCTTTCATCGCGTCTTCAACCAGGCAAGCGGGCGGATCAAGTTGGCGTGGTTCCTATTGAATGCGGCGCGCTACATGCCGGCACTGATTTACGCCGCCGACTCGCAGTGGGGCGAGGCGGCGGTCGATCACCACCGGCAGTTGGTCGCCGCGCTGCGCCGACGCGACACTGCTGCCGTCGTCGAGCACACCGTCTGGCAATTCACCGACGCGGCGCGCCGGTTGACGGACATGCTGGACGAGGCCGGCTAGCTGGCGGCCAACTCCTCGGCGCGCTTCTTCAGGCTTTCAGCGAGGCTCTCGAGCACGTTGTTCAGCAGCATCTTCACCATCGGCGCGGGCACCGGCAGCGTGGACTCGACATCGGCGTCCACCGTCAACAAGCACGTCTGTCCGGTCTCCACCACGCTGAACAGTTGCTCCTGTTTGGCGAACAGGTCGCCTTGCTGCATGACGGTCTGAATCTGGTTCTCGCCCGGGTAGTACACGGCCTGGATGTAGGTGCCCGGCATGCCGTTGATTTCAAGGTCCAGCCGCAGCTGGCTGGGGCGCCCGTCGTCGTAGCGGGCGAGTATCCATACGCCTTTGATCGGCTCGTTCCACTGCGGATACGCCTCGAAGTCGGCCACGATGGCCAGGATCAATGCGGCGTCGGCACCGACCTCCACGGTCTTGCTCAGAACTGGCATCCGCGAAGCATATCCGGGCTCGCGACGGCCTCCGAAAGCGCGCAAAGGCTCAGGACGGCCGTGGGTCGTCGTCGGGTGGGGCTAGCCCGAAGGCGGCGCTACCGATCGACGCAGGCCGTCGACAGCAGCGACCGGATGGCGTCGGGAACCGGGACAGGTTTGCGGCTGGTTCGATCGACGTAGACGTGCACCCAATGTCCCAACGCGGTGATCGCCTGCGCTTCACCTTCCCGGGAGGCTCCTTTCCGGGCCTCCTTGAACACGCCGAGCCGGTAAGTGACGCTGCTGCGCCCGAGCCGGGTCACCGCGAGGCCGACCACGAGGCTTTCCGGGAAATGCAGTTCAGAGAAGTAGCGGCAGCCCGACTCGGCGACGATGCCCAGCGAAGGCATGGCAATCGGGTCGACCCCGGTACTGGTGTTGATCCAGGCGTTGATCGCGGTGTCGAACAGCTGGTAGTAGACGGCATTGTTGAGGTGGCCGAACATGTCGTTGTCGGCCCACCGGGTTCCTACCTGCCACAGCACCGGAAAGTCGCCGCTGGTGAGGTTGTCCGGTGGGGGCGGGATCCGCGGAGCCGAAGCCATGGTTGTATTCCAACATGTTTCACATCCGGGGCGCCGTGCTGGACCGGATCGGGTCTGGCCCGCCCGTACACCGAATCCCGGCCGATCAGCGTCATCGAGCTCGCGGCAGCCGCACCATCACCGTCGGGCTGCCGCCGCCGGATGCCCGGATCAGCTTGTCGCCGTTGGGTTTTGTCGCCGATCTGGGATCGGCGGTCCCCAGCCGCGACATTCCCCGGTTCGTCTCGCTGTGGCAGTCGGGCCGGCTGCCGGGGGAGGCGCTGGTGTCGTCGACGATTCGGTTGGACGGCATCAACGAGGCGACGGATCATCTGGCCGAAGGCACCGCCGTGCGCCAGCTCATCAGGTTCGATAATCTGCACCATTTTTGAAACGCGTTGCCAGTGACGGGACCCCGTTAACTGGTCCAGTAGGTCTGTACCCGTGTTGTTGGTCCACGGTTATGAGAGTTGAGGGCGGAGTGATCATTAGGAGGTCACAGGCCCCGTGTGTATCCGGCACGACCAACTCTGTAGACACGACCAACTCTGTAGAGAGGAACATTATGGTGAATTCGTCCAGTCAGCCCAACGGGCACAAGCATGAGGCCGCACTCAGTGGCGAGGCTGCCCCACCGGCCGGGTCAGAGCAGGCCGAGGTGCGCCGGGATATCTTGCCCATTCCCGATGTCAAGTACGTGGGTCTGACGACCTATGACGCCAAGGACCCCGACACCACGTATCCGCCGATTGTTGCGCTGCGTCCGCCGGCGGGCGCGCCGAATGTGCTGATCGTGTTGCTCGACGACGTGGGCTTTGGTGCGTCGTCGGCGTTTGGCGGACCGTGCAAGACGCCGACGGCCGAGCGGCTGGCGGCCGGCGGGCTGAAGCTCAATCGCTTTCACACCACGGCACTGTGCTCGCCGACCCGTCAGGCGCTTTTGACCGGCCGTAACCATCATTCGGCGGGCATGGGTGGCATCACCGAGATTGCCACGTCGGCGCCTGGGTATAGCAGCATCCGCCCCAAGGACAAGGCGCCAGTCGCCGAAACATTGTTGCTCAACGGGTATTCGACGGCGCAGTTCGGCAAGTGTCACGAGGTGCCGGTGTGGGAGGTTTCGCCGGTGGGGCCGTTTCATCAGTGGCCCACCGGCTCGGGCTTTGAGCACTTCTACGGATTTCTCGGTGGGGAGACCAACCAGTACTACCCGGGCCTGTATGAGGGCACCGCGCCGGTGGAGCCGCCCAAGTCGCCTGAGGAGGGCTACACGCTCACCGAGGATCTGGCCGATCGCGCGATCACCTGGGTGCGCCAGCAGAAGGCCCTCACACCGGACAAACCGTTCTTCATGTACTGGGCACCCGGCGCCACCCACGCGCCGCATCACGTGCCCAAACAGTGGTCGGACAAGTACAAGGGCAAGTTCGATGCCGGCTGGGACGTGGCGCGTGAGCAGATCCTGGCCCGGCAGAAGGAGCTGGGTGTGGTGCCCGAGGATGCGGAGCTGACCACACGCCACGATGAGATCCCGGCCTGGGACGACATGTCCGCCGAGCTGAAGCCGGTGCTGGCCCGCGAGATGGAGATCTACGCCGGATTTCTCGAGCAGACCGACCACGAGGTGGGCCGGATCGTCGACGCACTTGACGATTTGGGCGTGCTCGAGGACACGCTGATCTACTACATCATCGGCGACAACGGCGCCTCCGCCGAAGGCACACTGCAGGGCTCCTTCAATGAAATAGCCATGCTCAACGGGATGCCGGACGTGGAAACCACCGAGTTCCTGCTGTCCAAGATTGACGACTTCGGCACCTCGAAGGCCTACAACCACTACGCCGTCGGCTGGGCGCACGCGATGTGCGCGCCGTATCAGTGGACCAAGCAGGTGGCCTCACACTGGGGCGGCACCCGCAACGGCACCATCGTGCACTGGCCCAACGGCTTCGCCGACAAGGGCAAGACCCGCAATCAGTTCCACCACGTGATCGATGTCGCCAAGACCCTCCTCGATGCCGCCGGGCTGCCCGAGCCGATGGTGGTGAACAGCATTCAACAGGCACCGCTGGAGGGGGTGAGCATGCTGCCCACCCTGCGCGACGGCGACGCTCCGGAGAATCACAACGTCCAGTACTTCGAGATAATCGGCAACCGCGGCATCTACCACAACGGCTGGACCGCGGTGACCAAACACAGCACCCCGTGGAAGACCGACCCCCTGCCACCCTTCGATGACGACACGTGGGAGCTCTACGGACCCGACGACTGGACCCAGGCCCACAACCTCGCCGCCGAGAACCCCACCAAGCTGGCCGAGATGCAGCGCCTGTGGCTCATCGAGGCGGTCAAATACAACGTCGTGCCCCTCGACGACCGCAGATTCGAGCGCTTAAATCCCGATCTCGCTGGGCGCCCGCAGCTGATACGTGGGAACAGCCAACTGCTCTTCCCCGGTATGCGGGTCAGTGAGAGCTGCGTGCTGACCCTGAAGAACAAGTCGTATTCCGTGACCGCCAACATCACCGTGCCGGAATCAGGCGCCGCCGGTGTCATCATCACCCAGGGCGGCCTGTTCGGCGGGTGGAGTCTCTATACCCATGAGCGCAAGCTCAAATACTGCTACAACTTCCTGGGCATCGAGTACTCCATGATCACCGCCGAGGAGCCCATCCCATCCGGAAACCACCAGGCACGGATGGAATTCACCTACGACGGCGGCGGGCTGGGCAAAGGCGGCGACGTCACCCTGTACTACGACGGCACCCCCGTGGGTCAGGGCCGCGTCGAACGGACGCAGCCCATGATCTACTCCACCGACGAGGCCTGCGACGTCGGCGCCGAGACCGGCTCACCCACATCCCCGGACTACGGCCCCACCGGCAACAAGTTCAACGGTGAGATCGACTGGGTGCAGATCGACATCGGCAGCGACAGCCAAGACCACCTCATCAAACCGGAGGACAGGCTCACAGTCGCGATGGCCAAGCAATAACGTTGCAGCTTCGACCATCTCAGACGTTATGGAGGTTGGTTGGGTCGGGGACTGGCGCGGTGACGCAGTAGGAGCGTTCCGTTTCCAGTCCCCGCCCGTCGAACCGTGCGTGCGGTTCTCCCGCACACGGCTCACCGACGCCCTTCACCGGCGGTGTTCGATTTCTCCCGCCAGGCCCGGTGGGGCCTGGGTGCGACGACGATGCCGTTGAGGCTGATCAGACCCAGATCGTCGCCCGAGCAATAGAGCCGAGCGAAGCCCCAGGCGCGTCCACGCTGGTGGCGTTTCGCGAGGAACAATGCGAGCCGCATCAACGCGTAGCGTCTGATCTGGTCGAAGGCGTGGGCGGCGTTCCCGTAACGAAAATAGCCCGCCCAGCCGCGCAGGAACAGGTTGATCTCCTGCACGACTTGTTCGACCGGAGCAGCCAGCCGGGCCCGCATCGTCATGAACCGGATGCGGTCTCGGGCATGCTGCATTGCCTTGCGTGAGGGCCAGCGGGCCAGGAAGATGACGCGCGTGCGACCGGGAACGGACCGCGATCGCACCAACCGATGATGGAAGCCCAGGAAGTCCACTCCCTGGCCCCCCACGGTCAGCTGCACGATCCGAGTCTTGGCCGGTTTCGGGCGTAACCCGAGTTCGGCCAGCAGCACGGTCAACCGCGCCAACGCGGCCACCGCCTGCCCCTTCGACCGGCACATCACCAGCGCATCATCGGCGTAGCGGACATAGGTTCCGTAGGCGCCCCGCCACGCCCGGTCAAGCCGGTGCAGGTAGACGTTGCACATCAACGGACTGATCACCCCGCCTTGCGCGGTGCCCGTCACCGGGCGCCGCACCGTACCGTGTTCCATCACTCCCGCGCGCAGAAACGCGCGCAGCAGCGACAGCAGCCGACGGTCACTGATGCGTTCCTGGACCGCAGACATCAACCCGGAGTGTGGAATTGCGCCAAAGCAATCAGCCACATCCGTTTCCACCACCCAGCGGGCACCCGCGAACGACTCATCCACGAGCACCTGCAACCCGTCGTGCGCCGCGCGCTTCGGGCGAAACCCGAACGAACACGGCAGAAAGTCAGCTTCAAAGACCGGCTCAATCACGATCTTCACCGCCGCCTGCACAACTCGGTCACGAACTGCAGGAATCGACAACGGCCTCCGCTCCTGGGTCCCCGGCTTGGGTATAAACACCCGCCGGGCCGGGATCGGACGAAACGTCCCCGCCCGCAGCTCCGTTTCCAGTTCATCAAGCAGCCGGGACACCCCGTACTGCTCGACCTCGGCCAAGGTGGTCTGGTCGATGCCCGGCGCGCCGTCGTTGCGGCGCACCTGGCTCCACGCCCGCTGCAGAACATCCCTGCGGTGAACCTTGTCATACAGCGCGTGGAATCGTCGCCCGGGATCAGCCTTGGCCGCCCGGTACAGCGCATGCTGCAAGGCACGGACCGCGTCGAGCCTACGCTCGACACCTGGGGCGGGACTAGACGATATGGGGGCTGGGGCCTCCGCTCACATGTGATCGTGGGTTGCCGACAGGGTGGTCCTGGCCGGTAGAGCCACAAGATGTGGGAGGCCCCAGTGAAACGTCAGCGTACGAGTATTGGCCTGGATGTGCACGCACGTTCAGTGGTTGGGTGCGGTTTGGACGGCGACACCGGTGAGGTGTTTGAGCGGCGGTTGTGCCCGGATCACCGAGAAGTCCTGGAGTGGGTCGCGGGGTTGCCGGCTCCGGTGGCTGTCACCTATGAGGCTGGCCCGACCGGGTTCGGTCTGGCGCGGGCGTTGATCGGGGCGGGGATCGATTGTCGGGTGGCTGCGCCGTCGAAGCTGCAGCGACCGGCCGGGGAGCGGGTCAAGACCGATGCGCGCGATGCTGCCCATCTGGCTCGGCTGCTGCACCTGGGTCAGATTGTGGAGGTAGCTATACCCAGCGTGGCCCAGGAAGCGGCGCGGGATCTGGTGCGGGCGCGGGACGATTGCCGCGGGGATTTGATGAGCGCGCGGCATCGGTTGTCGAAACTGCTCCTGCGCCAAGGGATCGTCTATTGCGGCGGGCAGGCCTGGACCGGCAAGCACGAACTGTGGCTATGCGCCCAGCGGTTCGACACTGCGGGGATGCAGCTGGCCTACGACGCGGCGTTTGATGCGATGGTCTGCTGCGTGCACCGTCGCGATCGTCTTGATGAGGCCATCACCGCGATGGCCGCCGACAGCGAGTTCACCCCGGTCGTGCGCAGGCTGGGTTGTGTGCGCGGGATCTCCACACTCACGGCGTTCGGGTTGGCCGTCGAGATCGGCGACTGGTCGCGGCTGACGGGCCGTTCGATCGGCGCCTACCTGGGGCTGGTACCTACCGAGTACTCCTCGGGCACCACCCGGGTCCAGGGTGGGCTCACCAAGACCGGCAATGGCCATGCCCGCCGCCTGCTCGTAGAAGCTGCCTGGCATCACCGCCGCGCGTATCGGCCCAGCCGCGATCTGCGCCGCCGCTGGGAGGTAGCCACCCCGGCTGCCCGTGCCCGCGGGCATGCGGCCAACCATCGCCTGCACACCCGCTGGGCCGGTTTCGACCAGCGCCGCAAACGCCCGGTGGTCGCGAACGCCGCGATCGCCCGTGAGCTCGCCGGCTGGTGCTGGTCACTGGCCGTCCTCGACGACTAACACCCCCACAACTGTCCAGATGAGTTAACGAAAGGTGCCGGTAAGCGTCTTGGAGTGATCCGCGTCTGTACTATGAGTAATCACGTTGCACCGCAACGGATCACGCTCGATCTCTAGACCAGCGGCCAACTCCGACTCGAAAGTTCCGTCCTGCGGTAACCAACCCGCGCATATCAGAGTTGACAACGCGTCGACATCGACACGCTCGACACCCCAGCAACTCACCTGGCCAATATGAAGCGGCGGCCGAGACGACGGTTGCGGCCGCCGCTTCACCCTGCCCCTTGACAGACCAGTCCCCCATATCAGCACTTACGGCACTCACCGGCCACTCCTTGTCAACCTACGCGTGGACGAAGCAGCGGCCCTTCCCTCACCGGCGGTTGTGTTGTCCGTCCGGCTCGACCAGTACTACGGCCGCCTCCGACGCCGTCCCGACAGGTTGTCCACTTCCCGGCTCGTCACCGGTTATAGGACGCCAAGCTCCAGCGAATCTCCGCAGTCGCCGGGCCGGGGACGGCCTCCCCTGTTCCCGCCGTCACCTTCTCAACGTTCCGCGCCCTCTACGCCGAGGAGTTCCTCGCGGCTGAATTCCAGGTTCTGCACCGCTTCCATGGCCTTCACCCTGAAGGACGGGGTTCGGCTCTCCTTTGATCCCGCTCCACACGGGCACATTCACGACGCGGCAGGCTTCGCTTGATGCTACGGACCGCTCAGTTGCTCCCCCTTACAAGGGCTTTCGACACTGCACTTCGACGCCGGGCGTTTCCCCCCGACGCCGGCAGTCTGCTACCGGGCCCCCTGGCGGCTACCCGGACCGGACTCACACCGGCTGGCAACGACGAGCTTCCAATCGAGTCAGATCACGTCATCACGCAACCCCTCTCCAATTGCAGGGCATACTCCCGGTCTTCGTGGAATTTGAGGTGGCGGTCCCTCACCTGAGGCCTGCCTGATGGTAGGTCTTCGGGTGAACGACCAAGAACACCCACGAAGGAAGGGACCGCCATGAAAACCGTACCTACTATTCGCGTTGCTGACACGGCCGATGCCGTGGTGTTGCCTGATCTGCCGGAGGAGATTGCACTGGCGCTGACCGATATCGCTGGCGCGGCGCGAGAGGGGCTGTTGGCGATGAGCGTGGCCGCCGGGATGGCGGTGATGCAGGCACTGTTCGAGGCCGAGATTGTTGAGGTGGCCGGACCGAAAGGCAAGCATGATCCGAACCGGGCCGTGGTGCGTCATGGCAGCGGGCGCGGCTCGGTCACGCTGGGCGGGCGCCGGGTGGCGGTAGATCGGCCGCGGGCGCGCACCCTGGGTGGGCACGAGGTGCCGCTGGCCAGCTACAGCCACTTCGCTGCCGAGGACGTGCTGACGCGGGTGGTGATGGAGCGGGTGCTGGCCGGGGTGGCCACCCGCCGGCATGCGCGGGTCGGCGAGCCGGTCGGCACCGTGGTCGACAAGGAGGCGAAATCGACTAGCCGCTCGGCGATTCGCGCCGGTTCGTCAAACAGACCGAGACCGCGCTGGCCGAGCTGATGGCCCGCGACCTGACGGGCGAGGACATCAAGGTGCTCATGCTCGATGGTGAGCACATGGCCGAGCGCTGTGTGGTAGTCGCGCTGGCCATCACCGCCGACGGAACGAAGAAGCCGGTCGGGCTGTGGGACGGCTCCACGGAGAACAAGACCGTGGTGCGTTCACTGTTGGCCGACCTGGTCGAGCGTGGCTTGACGGTCGATGACGGGCTGTTGGTGGTCATCGACGGCGCCAAGGCGCTCTCGGCGGCCGTGCGGGAGGTGTTCGGCGCCAAGGCCCTCATCCAAAGATGCACCCTGCACAAGCGGCGAAATGTCGCTGATCACCTGCCCGACAAGGAGCAGGCCTGGGTGGATGCCAAGCTGATCAAGGCGTTCGCGCACCCTGACCCCGACACCGGGCTGGCCAACGCTAAAAGCCTTGCCGCGCAACTGGATAAGAACTACCCGAGCGCGGCCTCGTCGCTACGCGAGGGGCTGGAAGAGATGTTCACGGTCGCACGGCTCGGCATCGACGGTCGCCTCGCCAAAACACTGACCACCTCCAACCCGGTCGAGTCGATGATCTCGATAGCCCGCACCACCAACCGTAACGTCACCCGCTGGCGCGACGGGCAGATGGTGCTGCGCTGGACCGCGGCCGGCATGCTCAACGCCGAACGGTCCTTCCGCCGCCTCAAGGGCTACAAGCAGATTCCCCAGCTCGTCGACGCCCTGCGCCGACACGCCAATCCCGACACCGCCACTATCGATGCCGCCGCATAGAGTTCACCGTGGATCGTCACCAAAATTCCACGCGACTCGGGACATGCTCTCGTTATGCGGGACTGACCCCTAAGCAGCGCCCACGGTCGGATCACCAAGTCCGCGCCACAGACCGTTCAGGATTCGATCCCACGGGCGCGGTCCTCGTAGGCTTTGCATGCGGCGTTGTCGACGTCGTCGATGAATACGTGGTCCATGCCGAGCTGGCGGGCGACGTATTCACCGGCCGACTTGGGGATGAACTTCATCGATCCAATAAGCAGGCCTGCTGCCCGAGTCACCGCCACCCGCGGCGCTGGCTTGGTGATCAATCCGACGATCGCGTCGGCGATATCTTCCGGCTCGGCGTTCTTGAGGAACTTTGCTCCGGAGGTGCCAGAGGTGAGTTCGGCGTTCGTGAATGTGGGCAGTACTCGGTGTGATTCACGCCCCCGATCTGCGGACGGCGTTGCAGCGTCTTGTCGAGTTCGTCCGAATCGTGACGGGATTCGAGGCAGTTGAGATGACCGAGGGCGCCCGGACCACGCGATTGTCCTTCGATCTGGGGGGTCGCACCCGGATCGATCAGCTCCTCCTCGAGATCGTCCTGGCGGTCGTCCATCGGCAGATAATCTTGACCTCGGTCGAGCTGGCGGGCGCGGCACCGCCCCATGCCGGCGACTACCTCCTGATCTATGGAGTCGCCCCGGTGTTTGAAGCACTTACAGCCGCAATCACTTTCGACAACCGCTATCTGGGTGCGCCGGTGATTCGCAGTGAGGAGGAGCTGGCCGAGTACATCCGACTCTCACCCAATGAGCTGCTGTTCCGGCGGGACTACCACCCCACCACGTCCAGTCGCGTCCGCAAGATCATTGAACGCCGCAGCGGCGACGAGGCTGTCACGGTGGAGGACATCGCCACGCGGCTCACCGTGAGCGCCCAGCACCTACGGCGGCTGCTGCGCGAGGAGAGCACCTCATTTCGGGAGATCAGGGAAGAGATCCTGCGTGACGAAGCGATCGCCAGCCTGGTGCGGGGCGCTGAGACAGTCGAGGAACTGTCGGAGCGTCTGGGGTTCTCCGAGCCCAGTGCGTTCCGGCGTGCGTTCCGGCGTTGGACTGGCAGTCCGCCGGGCTCGTACCGCCCGGTTGCAGGGGACGCAGAGACCCGGTAAGGAATCGGTCGGGCGCAGTTGGGTCACAAACTGTGCGCACTCGGGTCCTGGGATCGCGTCGACCACGCGCTTACCGTCGCAGTCATGGCAACGAATTCATCGGTTCAGGGCAAGGTGGTCGCTATCACCGGGGGTGCGCGCGGCATCGGACTGGCTACCGCCGCCGCGTTGACGGCGCTGGGTGCGCGCGTGGCGATCGGCGACATCGACGAGGTGACACTGAAGGAGTCAGCGACGCAACTCGGGCTGCCGGCATATGCGAAACTCGACGTCACCGACGTGGAGTCCTTCGCGGCGTTCCTCGACGCGGTGGAAGAACAACTCGGTCCGATCGACGTCCTGGTCAATAACGCCGGCATCATGCCGGTCGGCCGGCTGGTCGACGAACCCGCGGCGGTGACGCGCCGCATCATCGACATCAATGTTCTCGGTGTCATCACCGGTTCCAAACTCGCTGCGCAACGCATGGTCGGCCGCGGCACAGGGCACATCATCAATGTTGCTTCGCTGGCCGGCGAAATCTATGCGCCGGGCCTGGCCACCTACTGTGCCAGTAAGTTCGCGGTCGTCGGCTTCACCGACGCGGCGCGTGTGGAGCACCGCACCACCGGCGTCCGCTTCTCTCTGGTGATGCCCTCGTTCGTCAACACCGAGCTGACTGCAGGCACCCACAGTATCCCCGGCATGAGGAAAGCCGAGCCTGCTGATATCGCCGACGCGATCGTCGGCCTCATTGTGAGACCTCGGCCGCGGGTCCGCGCTACCAAGCTGGCAGGCGCGCTGAGCGCAAGCCAGAAATACCTGCCCCGCACGATCGCCGAAGCACTCAATCGGGCACTCGGCACCGAAGCGGTGTTCACCGACGACGTCGATGTGGACACCCGCAAGAGTTACGAAAACCGCGCGCGGCACAGCTGAGCCCACGCTCACCACCGACTGTCAACCTCCAAGGAATCCAACATGTCTGATACACCGATGATCCGCTGCGGCACCGTTGAGCGATCGCACCAACAGGTGCAGGAGCGGGCGGCCAGGATCGCCGCAGGGCTGGGCTCGCTGGGCATTGCGGCCGGCGACAACGTCGCGATCGTGATGGCGAACTCGGTGGAGTTCCTCGAAGTCACCGCCGGCATCGCCTTGATCGGCGCCAACCCGGTCCCGGTCAACTGGCACTGGAAATCCGAGGAGCTCGGCTACCTGTTGACCAACAGCGCGAGCAAGGCCGCATTCGTGCACTCCGATTTCGTGGCGGCGGTGGAGCAGACGGGCACGTCGATTCCGTTGATCGCCGTGGCTACCGGGGGCGCGCCGCCGCGGGAAGGTCATGTCGATTACGACACGTGGCTGGCTGGCAGCGACCCGGCCACGGCCGCCATTGCCCCCTCGGCCGGACTTGGGATGATCTACACCTCAGGAACGACCGGCAAACCTAAAGGCATTGTGCGCGACACGGTGTCACCGGACGACATGATGCGGATGGCGACGGCCATGGCCCAGCGGATGGGTTTGGGATCGGGTGTGCGGACACTGATTCCGGCGCCGCTGTATCACACCGCGCCGAACATGATCGCGGTTGTCTCGATGAAACTGGGGATGGACATCACGCTGCTGACGCGGTTCGACGCCGAGGAGTTCCTGGCGGCCGTCGAGCGCTACCGGGTGCAGCAGGTGCAGATGGTGCCGACCATGTTCACCCGGCTGCTGCGCCTGCCGCCGGACGTGCGCAACCGCTACGACGTGTCCTCGCTGCGCACGATCGTGCACTCCGCGGCACCCTGCCCGCCCCACATCAAACAGCAGATGATCGACTGGCTGGGCCCGATCATCACCGAGTACTACGGCGGATCAGAGACCGGGCCGGTCGTGTGGTGCACATCCGAGGAATGGTTGAGCCATCCGGGGACGGTCGGTGCACCCGCCGACGGCGCGCAGATCCGCATCGTCGATCCCGACCACGACGAGGAGGTACCGATCGGCGAGGTGGGCGTCATCTACATCAAGCCCGCCGACTACTGGCCGGGCTTCACCTACCACGGCGACGACAAGAAACGCCGCGAGATGGAACTCGACGGCTTCGTGAACGTCGGCGATATGGGCCGCGTCGACGCCGACGGCTACCTGTATCTGACCGACCGCGCCAACGACATGGTCATCTCCGGAGGCGTGAACATCTACCCCGCCGAGATCGAAGCCGTGCTCTATGAGATGCCGGCGGTCCGCGACTGCGCGGTGTTCGGCATCCCCGACGAGGAATACGGCGAATCTCTGGCCGCCCATATCGAAGTCGGCCCCGGGTTCACGTTGACCGAAGACGAGGTGCGCACCTTCGTCCGCAGCCGGCTCGCCGGTTTCAAGGTGCCCAAGGTGGTCGTCTTCGACACCAACCTGCCGCGCGAAGACTCCGGGAAGATCTTCAAACGAACCATCCGCGACCGGTACTGGAAGGAAGCCGACAGCAGGATTTGACCGACCGTTCGATGCCGCCAACAAATCACATTCTCAGGACGCCACCAGTAAGGGGTCGACGATGACTGCTGTGCAACCACGAGCCCTCAGCGCCACCATCCAGGTCCGAAATCCGGCCGACGGAGCACTCGTGGGCGAAGTACCGACCGACACACCGGAGGCGGTTGCGGCCAAGGCCGGCGAATTGCGCCGGTTCCAGCCCGCATGGGAGGACATCGGCCCGAAGGGCCGCAAGGCCTGGCTGCTGAAGTTCCAGGATTGGGTGGTCGACCACACCGAGCACCTCATCGATGTGCTGCAGTCCGAGACCGCCAAGACGCGCGCCGACGCCAGCGTTGAGGTGCCCGCCTCCGCGGACTTACTCGAACTACTGGGCCGGCAATGCCGAGAAGTTCCTGGCCGACAGGCACCCCAAGCCGCACAGCCCGCTCGCCGCAGTCAAGAAGCTCACCACCGTGTACCGGCCCTACCCGGTAGTCGGCGTCATCACGCCGTGGAACTTTCCCTTCGCGATGCCCAGCATGGACGTGATCCCGGCGCTGGCCGCCGGCGCGGCAGTGCTGCTCAAGCCCTCCGAAGTCACGCCGCTGAGCGCGGTCGAGTTCGTCCGCGGCTGGACCGAGATCGGTGCGCCGCCGGTGCTCGCTGTCGCGACCGGCTACGGCGAGACGGGTGCGGCCGTCGTCGCCAATGTCGACTACGTGCAGTTCACCGGCTCCACCGCCACCGGACGGATCATCGCCAGGCAGTGCGCGGAGCGACTGATCCCCTACAGCCTTGAGCTTGGTGGCAAGGATCCGGCGCTGGTGCTCGCCGACGCCGATCTTGACCGGGCGGCGAACGGCATCGCGTGGGGCGGGCTGTTCAACTCGGGACAGGTATGCGTGTCGGTAGAGCGCGTGTATGTCGAGGAGTCGGTGTACGACGAGTTCCTGGCGAAGCTGACCGAGAACGTCCGCGGGTTGAGGCAGGGTCGCGACGACCGTAGTTACACGTTCGACGTCGGGGCGATGGCCACCGCCGCACAGCGCGACATCGTGGAGCGCCATGTCGACGAGGCGCTCGCTGCGGGTGCCCGGGTAGTGACCGGCGGCAAGGCGGCCGGAGTCGGCACGTTCTTCGAGCCGACGGTACTCGCTGATGTCGAGCAGTCCATGTCGTGTATGACCGAGGAGACATTCGGCCCGACCCTGCCGGTGGTGAAGGTCGCCGACGAGGCCGAAGCGATCCGGTTGGCGAACGACTCCGTCTACGGGCTGTCGGCGTCGGTATGGACCAGCGATAAAGAACGCGGCGAACGCGTCGCGCGTCAACTCGACGTAGGCGCGGTGAACATCAACGACGTCCTGGCCAACGTGTTCAGTTTCGCCCTCCCGATGGGCGGGTGGAAGCAATCCGGTGTCGGTGCCCGGTGGGGCGGCGCCAGCGGAATCCTCAAATACTGTCGCCAACAGGCGATCACCGCACCGCGGATTCCGACCCAGTCCAAAGAACTGCTCTGGTACCCGGTCTCGCCCCGCAAGGTCAAGTTCGCATTAGGGCTGATGCGTGCCGCCGCAGCCCACGGCCTGCGCCGAGTCGGCGTGACGCCGAAGGCAGAGCAAGCGAGACCGGTAGCCTCGGCGACCGGTGACGCCAGTAAGGAGTACGGACGAGCATGGAGCCGATGAGCGGTCTGAGCCGAATGTTCATCAACCTCGAGTCGGAGCGGTTCGCGCTGGACGGGGCCTTGATACTTGTGCTGGATCCGTCGACCGCACCCGGCGGCCACGATTACCAGCGAGTGCGAACCCAACTTGCCGCGCGGATACCCGGGATTGCGGTCTTCACCCGGCGCGCCATCGCCGCGCCGTTGGCCGCGGGCCATGAGCGGTGGGTGACCGACCCGGACTTCTCGATCGATCGCCACCTCAAACACGTCGGGGCCCCGGCTCCCTACGACCTGTCAGCGTTGTGCGAGTTGACCGTGTCGCTGCTCGACGAACCATTGGACCGCGACCGCCCGCTGTGGCAGATGTTCTACGTAGATGGCTTGGCGGACGGCTCGGCGGCCCTCTTGTTCCGGATGCATCACGCGTGCATCGACGGGGTCGGGGGGATGGAGCTGCTCGACGAACTGTTCGACCTCGAACCGCTGGCTGCCGACCCGGCACTGTCGCCCGGCCGCGTCGACGGTGAACGCGTGCCCGGCCGGGCCGAGATGTTGGTCCGCTCGATGCCGGATCAGATCGTGACGCCGGTCAGATTGGCCTACCGGGGACTGCCGGTGGCTTGGGCCCTTGCGCGCCGCCTTGTCGCACCCATCGTCACTCCGTCGAAAAACCCCAGGCAGCGCGACGACACCGCGGAAGATTCCACAGTTCACGTAGCGACGGGTCGCACTCCGCGCAGCCTCTTGAACCGGCCCACCGACACCCCGAAACGCTCACTGGCCGTGGCCTCGATCCCGATGGCCGAGATCAAGAAAGCCGCGGATCGGTTCGGCGTGACGCTCAACGACGTCGTGCTGGCGGTGACCAGCGCGGCGGTTGCCGACTATCTGCGCGACCGCGACGACCTTCCCGGCGAACCGCTACGGGTGGCCAGCCCGGTCAATATCCGCGGCGACGCAGCCGAATTGGGGGGTGGTAACTACTTCACCATGATGATGGTGGCCATTCCGTCCGACATCACCGATCCCGTCCAACGCCTCAAGACCATCTCCGTCATGACCAGAAGGACTAAGCCGGCGCGAACGGGAGCGGACCTCACCCGCCGGACAGCCAGCGGTGCCGTAGTGGGTGGGGTGATGCGGCTCATCGACGCCATGCCGGGCAGCGCGTGGTCCGGCCTGGCGCATCTAATGAATTCTCCTGTGTCCACCGCAGTTCCCACCGTCGCGAACTACATCGTCTCCAACATCCCCGGCCCACGGCACAAGCTCTATGTCGCCGGCGCGGAGATCACTCACGTCTACGGGCGCACCTTTGTCGGCGCCGGCATCGGCCTGTTGATCCACTGCATCAGTTACGCAGACAGCCTCGACTTCGGGTTCACTGCGCTCGCAGACCTCGTTCCGGATCCTGAACGGATCGCGAACGGCATTCAACACCATCTCGCCCTGCTCCTGGCGGCTCCCGCCGATGTCGACGAGGTGCCCACGGTCGAGGGACGTCGGCGTCCAGCCAAGACAGCGCGCACCGATACCGCGATTCGCAAGCCGGGGCGGCACTAGCCTGGACCGTGCTCCCAAGACTCGAAGATCGAGTCACCAGACCCCACGCTCGGCGGTCAGAGGCGAAGCCTCACCGGCAGCGACTTGGGCCTCCGGCCCGGTGGTAGCTTCACCGGTGTGGCGGGCCGCACAGTGGCGATCCAGTTCGTACGTGCCGCGATGGAGGCGGCCCAACTGCGCGGACTGGACATCCAGGAAGCGCTGCGCGACGCTCGTATCACCGAGGAAATCATTGGCCAGGATGCCACGCGCGTCACTCCAGCCCAAGCCACGCGCCTGGTTCAGGCCCTGTGGAACGCCACCGACGACGAGTTATTTGGCGTGGGCCCCAAGGCCGTCCCCCGCGGGACGTTCCGGATGATGGCACTCGGCGTGATTCACACCCCCGATCTGCGGACCGCCTTGCAGCGGCTTGTCGAATTCACCCGAATCGCAACGGGATTCGAGGCTGTCGAGATGACCGAGGACGACCGGATCGCGCGGCTATCGTTCGATCCCGGGGGTCGCACCCGGACGGATCCGCTCCTCATCGACATCATCATGGCGGTCATCCATCGATTCGCCAGCTGGCTGATCGGCCGGCGGATAATCCTGGGCTCCGTCGACCTCCCCGGCGTAGCACCACCGCACGCGGCCGAATACCTCCTGTTCTACGGAGTCGCCCCGGTCTTCGAAGCGCCCACAGCGGCAATCACTTTCGACAGCCGGTATCTCAGCGCGCCGGTGATGCGCACTGAGGACGAGCTCACCGAGTTCATCCGACGCTCACCCACCCAGCTGTTGTTCCGACAGGACTACAACCCCACGACGTCCAGTCGCGTCCGCAAGATCATTGAACGCAGGCGCAGCGATGAAGCCGTGACGGTGGAGGACATCGCCAGAGCGGCTCACCGATCAGCGCGCAGCACCTCCGGCGACTGCTGCGCGAGGAGGGCACCTCATTTCGGGAGATCAAAGAAGAGATCTTGCGTGACGAGGCGATCGCCAGCCTGGTGCGCGGCGGCGAGACAGTCGAGGAACTGTCGGAGCGTCTTGGGTTCTCCGAGCCCAGCGCATTCCGACGTGCGTTCCGGCGTTGGACCGGCAGCCCACCGGGCTCATATCGCCCGGTAGCGGGGGACGCAGACACGCGATAAGGAATCGCGTCGGGCGCAGTTGGGTCACAAACTCTGCGCACTCGAGTCCTGTGATCGCGCCGATCGCGCACCTACCGTCACATTCATGGCAAAGAAATCATCAGCCCAGGGCACCGCAACACACCAAGCAGCAGATGATCGACTGGCTGGGAACGACGAGACGGCATCGGCTCGCGACCACCTCGACGTGGTGGTGGTGGGGGCGGGCATGGCCGGGCTCTACGCCCTTCACAAGCTGCGCGAGGCCGGCTTGCGGGCGGTCGCGTTGGAGGCCGAGGCCGGTGTCGGCGGGACCTGGTACCGCAACCGCTACCCCGGAGCGCGCTGCGACATCGAGAGCATGTTCTATTCGTTCTCCTTCTCCCCGGAGCTGGAGCAGGAGTGGGAGTGGACCGAGAAGTTCGCCACCCAGGCCGAGATTCTGCGTTACCTCGACCACGTCGCAGACCGCTTCGACCTGCGCCGCGACGTGCGGACCTCGACGCGGGTGGATGCCCTGCAGTTTGACTACGACCGCGGCCGTTGGCTGGTCCGCACCGATACCGGCGCCGAACTGGACGCGCAGTTCTGCATCATCGCCACCGGTTGCCTCTCGGTGCCCAAGATGCCCGAGATTCCCGGGGTGTCGAGCTTCCGTGGGCTGTCCCACCACACCGCGCAGTGGCCGCACGACGGGGTCGACTTCACCGGTTTGCGTGTTGGGGTCATCGGCACCGGCTCCTCCGGTCTGCAATCGATCCCGCTGATCGCCGAGCAGGCCGCCGCCCTCACCGTCTTCCAGCGGACACCGGTCTACACGACGCCGGCACTCAACCGGCCGTTGGAAGCCGCGGACGTCGAACCAATCAAGGCGGCCTACGACGAGTTGCGCGAGCTCACCCGAACATCCCCGTTCGGCGTCCCGGCTCTACCCTCGACCCGTTCGGCCCTCGAGGTCGACGCCGATGAGCGGGAACGTGTGTACGAGGACGCCTACCAGGTCGGCGGCCTCTTTGCGATTCCGTACTCGTTCGCCGACATTCAAATCACGCAGGAGGCCAACGACACCGCCGCGGAGTTCCTTCGGGGCAAGATACGGAGCATCGTGGCCGACCCCGCGGTCGCCGAGCTGCTGTGCCCGACCGACTACCCGTACGCGTGCAAGCGGCCCTGCCTGGACACCCGCTACTACGAGACGTTCAACCGCGACAACGTGGAGCTCGTCGATCTGCGGGCCACGCCGATCACCCGCATCGTGCCCGCTGGCGTCGAGACCACCGCCGGCCTGCACGAGCTGGACGCCATCGTGTATGCAACCGGCTTCGACGCCATGACCGGCGCCCTGGCGGCCATCGATATCCGGGGTCGCGGCGGGCTCGCGCTGGCCGACAAGTGGGCGGCGGGCCCGCGCAGCTTACCTCGGCCTGGCCGTGGCGGGATTCCCCAACCTGTTCACCGTCACCGGCCCGGGCAGCCCATCGGTGATCAGCAACGTGATCGTGTCCATCGAGCAGCACGTCGACTGGATCACCGACGCCCTCACCACGGCGCGGTCGGGGGGTAACGACGTCATCGAGGCCACCGAGGACGCCGAGCGCGGCTGGGTCAAGCACGTCGCCGAAGTCGGTGACCTCACCCTCTTCCCGAAGGCCGAGTCCTGGTACGTCGGGGCCAATGTTCCCGGCAAGCCCCGCGTCCTGATGCCGTACGTGGGCGGCGTCGGTGTGTACCGGCAGATCTGCGACGAGATCGCGGCCGATGGCTACCGGGGGTTCACCATGACCGCCGCGCCGTCGGGCGCGCACACCGTGGCCCCGGCCGGGTGTTGAGCACAAGAACGCAGCCTTGCACCAGTCGCAGCAGGCTGACCCGGTCGTCGAGGTAAGCATTGGGCGGCTTTGCGGCGATCCGGTTTTCGGTTCGGCAGGTCGTTCGACTCGGAGCCGAGGACCTCACATGTCGATGTGCGATTCGAGGAACCGCAGAAGGTGCGCTGTCAGGCCGGCAGGGTCGTCGAGTTGAGGGCAGTGTCCCGAATTCGGCATCACCACGAGGCTGCTTGCCGGTACCGATTCATGAAGCCGTTCGCTGGCGTGGACCGGGATGACGCGGTCTTTGGCTCCGTGGATGACCAGCACCGGACACGTGATTCGCTCGGCTTGGTATCCAGTCGCTGTCTCGAGTACGACCGCACGGGCATTCTTCAGCAGCTGGCGAATGCGGGGCAGATCGGATGCCTGGACTGCAAAACGATGGAGCACCGCAGGATCGGCCTGTAGCCGGATCGGCGTATAGCGCCCGCGCACAGATCGCGCGAACCACACGGTGCTGCAGTCTTTTCGTGATCGGCAACCGCAACCCCAGCGGCCGGAAGGGATCGACACGCCCACGACCGAGTCGCATCAGCCAGTGCGATGCGAGGATCGGCTCATTTACCGCGACAACACCGCGGACGTTCCCGGATCGGCGAGACGCGGCGCCGACGGAAACACAGGCCCCCAGCGAGTTACCCACCAACATGACTGGCCCCCCGGCATCGGTGAGCATTGCGTCGACGAAGGCGTCGAGCTGGGGCATGATCGACCCCGGTGAACACGGATCTGCATGACCGAAACCGGGCATGTCGACAGCGAACGCCGCCCGCCCGGCCGCCTCGAATTCGGCCATCAACCCGCGCCACGTATCGGCGCTGTCGGCGAACCCGTGTAGCAGTGCAATCGGTGTTCCGTTGCCCGACACGGAGAGTCGGCGGGTGTGTACGCCGTTGAAGCAGGCGCGGTCCTCGGTGATCATGTGGAACCCGTACCGTCGTTGATGGCGAGAAGCTCGGCGCCGATAGCGACCAATGCGGACTCGACGTCTGAGTATTCGCGCAACTCGGGTACGACGGCGATGTCGTTCATCATGGTCTGCACGGCCTGCACCCGGATCCGGGCATGTATGGCGTCCCAGCTTGGGTGCACTTGTCGCAGCAGGTTCACCCAGTCGTCGATGTAGGCATGTTGGGCGGCTCTGATGCGATGGCGTTCGGGTTCGGGCAGGTGGTTCGACTCGGAGACGAGGACCTGGAGAAGGTGCGGGTTGTCGAGGACGAAGGCGCAGTAGCTGTCGAGCAGACGATTCAGACCATCGCGGGGATCCGATGCCTGGGCGAATGCGCGATTCATGTCCAGGCGCAGCCACTCGTCGCCGCGCAGCATGGCCGCCAGCAAGATATCTGACTTGGTCGGGAAATGGTTGTAGACACTGGGACCACTGATGCCGACGCTGGCACCGATGTCCTCTGTGCTCACCCCCGCGAACCCGTTGGCCGCGAAGAGCTTTGTCGCTTCGGTGAGGATCGCTTCACGGCGGGCTTGGGTGCGCAGCATCCCAGACGTCGTCGTGTGGGCGGGCGTCGACTGTGGAGCAGGTAGCGGGGCGTCGACAACGGTGGAGATCAATTCGCTGAGCAGAGTGGTGAATTCGGGTTCGGGCAGGACGAGGCTGTGCAGCGACACGCTGGTCGCGACCGCGAGCCCCGACCAGGCAAGCAACTCTGCCTCCACCGCTTCCAGTGCGGGGCGGCGTGCGCGGATGAGTGCGGCGAACCGTGCGGCGATCTGGTCGATCGCGGTCCGGAATTCCCTGCGGTCGGCCGGGGCGAGCTGCCGCGACTCGCGATGCCACAGCACCCCAACGCCTCGGTGCCTGAGCACAGCGGCGGCAAGCGCCTGGGAAACATCGGGCAACCGTTCGTCCTCTGCTGCGGTGAACGCATCGTCGAGGGTGTCCAGCGCGGCTCCGACGACGGTGGCCAGCAGGTCCTGCTTGCCGCGAAAGTGCCGATACAGCGCCGACGGTCCGATCGCGACCGCCTCGGCCACATCTCCCATGGCCACGTTGGCGTATCCCTTGCGGCAGAACAGATCCGTGGCCGCGTCGATGATCAGCTGCCGACGGTTCGACGGGCGGGTGCCGCGCGCAGGCCGGACCACAGCTTTCTGCACCGGTCCAGCCGTCATATCACCCCTGACTGTCCGATGGCTTTGAGGCTCTTGATGCATTCGCTAATCAGGAAACCTGGTTGGTGGTGTTGCCCCAATATTTCATCCGCAGTTCGCGTTTGAGAATCTTGCCGGCTCCCGACATCGGCATGGCGTCGACGAAGTCCACGCTGCGCGGGGCTTTGTAACCGGCGATGAGTGTCTTGCAGTGTGCGCGCAGCTGCTCCTCGGTAGCGTTCTGACCTGGCAGCAGCACCACCACCGCGTGCACCCGTTCGCCCCAGTCGGGGTCGGGCACCCCGATCACCGCGACGGCCGCGACCGCCGGGTGCTTTGCCAGCGCGTTCTCGACCTCGGCGGAGTAGACGTTTTCGCCGCCGGTGATGATCATGTCCTTGATCCGGTCGACGATGAACACGTATCCGTTGTCGTCCATCCGGCCGCCATCGCCGGTGTGCATCCAGCCGTCACGGACCGCCGCGGCGGTGTCGTCGGGCCGGTTCCAGTAGCCGAGCATCACGTTGTCACCGCGGACCACCACTTCGCCGACCTCGCCGCGGGGCACCTCGCGTCCGTCAGGATCGACGATGCGCACCTCCACGTGCGGTGCGGCGCGACCGGCCGATCGGCGCAACGCGGGGTCGTCATGGTCAGCCGGTGTCAACAGCGTTGCGACCGGCGAGAGTTCGGTCATGCCGTAGGCCTGGGTGAATCCGACCGCGGGGAAGACCTTGCGGGCCCGTTCCAGCAGCGCTTCCGAGATCGGGGACGCCCCGTAGATCAGATGCAGCAGGCTCGACAGGTCGTAGTCGCCGACGGCCGGGTCGTCGACGAGCATCTGGATCATGGTCGGCACCAGCAAGGCGTCGGTGATGCGGTGCTCGGCGATCGCCTTCAACACCTCGGCCGAACTGAACGCCGGCACGATCACGTGGGTGGAGCCGACCAGACATCCCGCGGCCCATGCCGCGATGCCGGCGAGATGAAACAGCGGCGCGGTGTGCAGTAATCGGCCGCGGGGCGTGATGAAGTGACCGGAGGCGAGGCTGCCGATCGACGAAGTGAGCAGGTTGTTGTGCGAGAGCATCACCCCTTTGGGGTGACCGGTGGTGCCGCCGGTGTAGAACACGCCGAGTAACTCGTTGCCTCCGGTGCGGGTGTCCTCGACGGGGTCGTGCTCGGCGATCAAGCGTCTCGTAGCTCAGCGCGCCGGCGGGCAGTTCGCCGTCGCCGCAGTAGATCACCGCACCGCAGATCCGGAAACTGTTCTTGCAGTGTGGGAATCATCGGTGCGAACGCGTCGTCGACGAACAGGACCCGGGTGTCGGAATCGGCCAGCGAGTAGGCGATCTCGACGGCACTCCACCGGATGTTCACCGGGTTGACCGCGGCTCCCATCCACGGCACCGCGTAGAAGTACTCCAGATAGCGGTCGGAGTTCAGCGCGAGGATGCCGACCCGGTCGCCTGGCTGCACACCCAAATCGGACAGCGCAGCGGCGAGGCGGGCGATCCGGTCAACGGACTCGGCCACCGTGCGGACCCGGTCGCGGTAGATCGTGGCCGGGCGGTCGGGATTCTGCTGCAGGCTGCGATGCAGCGACTGGGTCAGATACATGTCTGCTGCTCCGTTCAGCGCTACAGCGAGCGCGCGATCAGTTCTTTCATGACTTCATTCGCGCCGGCGTAGATCTTCTGCGCACGCGAGTCGATGAACATCCGGGCGATCGGATACTCCATCATGTACCCGTAGCCGCCGAACAACTGCACACATCGGTCAATGACCTGCACCTGCATATCGGTCACCCAGGCTTTCGCCATCGACGCCGTCGTCGCGTCCAGCTCACCGCGCAGGTGCCGCTGGATGCAGTCGTCGACGAACACCCGCGCGATCCGCGCGATCGTGGCGCACTCGGCGAGTTCGAACCGGGTGTTCTGCATGTCAAACAGCGGCTTGCCGAAGGCGTCGCGGTTCTTGGTGTACGTCACGGTCTCCTCGACGGCGCTCTCCAGCGTGGCCAGGCCGCAGACCGCGACCACCAGCCGTTCGTGCGCCAGCTGGCGCATGGCGTAGCCATAACCGGCGCCTTCCTCGCCGAGTAGGTTGCCGACCGGGACGAGGACGTCGTCGAAGAACAACTCCGCGGTGTCCTGTGCCTTCATCCCGACCTTGTCGAGCACCCGACCGACCCGGAAGCCGGGTGCGTCGGCGGTTTCCAGCACGATCAGCGACACTCCCTTGGCGCCCGCCGCCGGATCGGTCTTCACGACGAGCACGATCAGATCCGCCGAGCTGCCATTGGAGATGAACGTCTTCGCACCGTTGAGCCGGTAGTGATCACCGTCGCGGATCGCTGTGGTGCGCAGCGCTTTGAGATCGGATCCGCCGCCGGGCTCGGTCATCGCGATGGCGCTGATCAACTCCCCGGTCGCCATCCCGGGCAGCCAGCGCTTCTTCTGCTCTTCGGTGCCGTAGGCGAGGATGTAGTGCGCGACCAGCCCGCTGTGCACCTGGTTGCCGAACCCGGTTTCCCCGCAGGCGGCTTGGGCCTGCATGATCGCGAACTCGTGGGCCAGCGTTCCGCCGCCGCCACCGTATTCCTCCGGGACCGACGAGCACAGCAAGCCGAGCCGGCCGGCCTTGATCCAGAACTCCCGGTCGACACATTTCTGCTCGGCCCACCGTTCCCGGTGCGGGAGTGCCTCGGTCTGGAAGAACTTGGTCGCCATCTCCCTGAGGGCGACGACGTCGTCGTCGGCCCAGGCCGACCGGTACGCACCTGTGGTCATCGTGGTCGTCAGAAGTTGAAGCCGCCGCCGCAGACCAGGGTCTGCGCGCTGACGTAGTCGGATTCGGGGAGGCAGAACAGATACACCGCGCCCGCGGCTTCGGCCGGAGTACCGCCGCGGCCCAGCGGCACCATCTGCTCCATGGCGGCGAGCAGGCTTGGATTGACGCCGACCTTGATCTCGTTGCCGGCCACGTCGATCGTGCCGTCGCCGCCGGCCGGGGTCTCGGTGAGCCGGGTCTTGATCAGCCCGAACGCCACCGTGTTGACGGTGACGTTGTAGCGTCCCCACTCCTTGGCCAGCGCCTTCGTCAACCCTGTCACACCGGCCTTGGCCGACGAGTAGTTCGCCTGTCCTGCATTGCCACCCGTCCCGGCGAGCGAGGAGATGTTGACCACCTTGCGGCACGGGACAGGCTCCCCGGCAGCTTTGGCCTTCTTGACCGCGGCGGCGATGACGGGCTGTGCGGCCCGCAGGATCCGGAACGGCGCCTTGAGGTGCACATCGAGGATGGCGTCCCACTGCTCGTCGGTCATCTTCTGGATCACCGAGTCCCAGGTGTAGCCGGCGTTGTTGACGATGATGTCCAGGCCGCCGAAGTTGTCGACCGCGGCTGCGACGAAGCGTTCGCCGAAGTCGGCGTCGGTGACGCTGCCGACGCAGGCCACGGCCTGCCCGCCCGCGGCCTCGATCGCGGCGACGGTTTCCTTGGCGGGTTCGGCGTCGAGGTCGTTGACCACGACTTCGCGCCCTCGCCCGCCAGCTTCAGCGCGATCTCGCGCCCGATCCCGCGGCCGGAGCCGGAGACGATAGCGACCTTGCCCTCAAGAGTTCCCATGGTTGACAATCCTTTTCGTTTGTTTTGAGGATGATGATTTCCGCGGTTTGGCGTCACAGCGCGACGACGGCGTCCCCGGTGAGGGTGACAGTGCCGTCCGCGAGCGTGACGGCGAGTTCGAGAGTCGCGCGCCGCTCGCCGTCGACGTCGTCGATCGCGGTGATCCTGCCGGTGGCGGTCGGCTCACCGTGCAAGGGCGTGATCGCGGCGAAGCGCACCCGGTAGTGGCGAATCGCCCGTGGGTCAACCCAATTGGTCAACAGCCGGCCCAGGTAGGCCATCGAGAGCATGCCCTGGGCGAAGACGTCGTCCAGGCCGGCCGACCGCGCGACGTCGATGTCGATGTGCATCGGGTTGTGATCGCCCGACGCGCCCGCGAACAAGGCCAGCGTGGTTCGTGAGATCGGCGCGATCGTCAGCGGCGCAAGCTCGGTGCCCACCTCGATGGCCGGCGCGGCGGTCACTGGGGTTGCTCCGGGTTCCGCACGACGATCACGCTGTTCAGCTCGGCGACCAACTCGCCGCTCTCCCGGGTCACCATGGACGTCTTCTCAATGAATTCCAACGCTCCGCCCTTCTTGCTGTACACGTTTGCGATCCGTGGGGTCGCGGTCAGCACGTCGCCGGCCACCGCCTGCGAGTGGTAGGTGAAGGACTGCTCGCCGTGCAGTACCCGACGCAGGTCGACACCGACGCCGGCTAACCAATCGAACGGGTCGGGGCGTTCCAGTTCGATGCCGAACAGGAAGGTCGGCGGCACCGGCAGATCGCGGTGTCCCGCAGCGTGGGCCGTCTGCAGGTCGGTGAAGACCGGATTGGTCTCACCGATCGCCTTGGCGAAGAAGCGAAGACGGCCCGCGTCGATGGTCATGGTGACCGGCGGCAGTTGCTTGCCGATCACGTTCTGGTCCAACGGCATTGGTTCAGCTCACCTTCTCGTAGAGGGTCACGACGGCGGCACCGCCGAGTCCGATGTTGTGCTGCAACGCGAGCGTGACCCCCTCGACCTGGCGGGCCTCTGCCTGACCGCGCAACTGCCACACCAATTCAGCGCACTGCGCCAAGCCTGTTGCGCCCAGCGGGTGGCCCTTGGACAGCAGCCCGCCCGACGGGTTGGTGACAACCCGCCCGCCGTAGGTGTTGTCGCCGTCGGCGATGAACTTCTCGGCGGTGCCCTCCGGGGTCAAACCGAGACACTCGTAGGTCAGTACTTCGTTGGTGGTGAAGCAGTCGTGCAGTTCGACGACACCGATGTCCTCGGGGCCGACACCGGCTGCCTCGTAGACCCGGTCGGCGGCGGCTTTGGCCATGTCGTAGCCGACGACCGTCATCATGTCGCCGCTGAACGTCGATGCGAAGTCGGTGGCCATCGCCTGGGCCCTGATCACCACCGACGCCGTCGAGACCGTGGGCGTCGGCGAAATCCTCGCTGCACAGGATCGCGGCCGCCGCCCCGCAGGTCGGCGGGCAGCACTGCAACCGGGTCAGCGGGCCGAAAATCTTCGGAGACGCCAACACCTCCTCGACGCTGACCGGGTCGCGAAACACCGCATACGGATTGTTGGCGGCATGCCTGCGCGCCTTCACCGCGATCTGAGCGAAAACCTTGGGATCAACGCCGTACTTCTCGGCGTACGCCGTTCCCGCGCCGCCGAAGTACTGGGCAGCCATCGGCGCGTGCTCGTCCCACCCCTGCAGCGCCGTCGTGCGGTCATCGAAACGGGTGAACGGGCTCGGCCGGTCGCTCCACATCGAACCGAGTGCACCGCGCATCATCTGCTCGAACCCGAGCGCGATCACACAGTCGGCGGCGCCGGTCTCGATCGCCTGCCGCGCCAAGAACAGCGCCGATGAACCCGTCGAACAATTGTTGTTGACATTGACGATCGGAATCCCGGTCTGCCCCAGCCCGTACAACGCGGCCTGTCCTGACGTCGAATCGCCGTAGACGTAGCCCACATACCCCTGCTGCACCAGCGCGTAGTCGATGCCGGCGTCGGTGAGGGCTTTCCGGGCAGCCGCCTCGGCCATCACGTCGTACGGCGCGGTATTCCTCGGGGTGGTGAAGGGAATCATCCCCACGCCCACCACGGCGGCGCGTCTGCTCATCGGCACTCCTTCGGTCATTTCAAACTAGAGATAATTCACTTAGTAGACAGCATGCGCGCGGCTTTGGCAAGCAAAGTTCGTATTTGCACGTTTAAAGGCGGGTATTTACCTCGCCGAGTGGCAACAGGGGGATGGTCAACTATACGAACATTGGTCTATTGTATGTTCACATCAAGCAGGCTCCCGGTCGACAGAGGCATCGAGGGCCCCGGCCGCAACAACCCCGGTCGAGACCAATATCCAAGGAGGCGATCCAGGGTGACGAAACACAACCAACCGCCCGAGACACGGCCGGACGAGCACTACGACGTCGTGGTCATCGGGAGCGGTTTCGGTGGGAGCATCGCGGCCAACCGCCTGGCCGGTGCGGGCCTCAATGTGCTTGTGCTCGAACGGGGCCCGTGGCGCGACTCATTGCCCGTGCGGGGCATGGGAATCGCCGACCGCTCCCCGTTTCCCTACGGGGCGCGGTTCGCGACGCATGTGCTGCGCAGCATCACCGTCGGGCGCGGCAGCACGCCGGGCGTTGTGCATGGTCGTCACGGTCGACGACTGCGAGCGCGGGGTGTCGAGCTGGTGCGCCGCCTCGTCGGGACTCCCCGTCGGGGCGTTGTGGTCAACAAGCGTGGGATGTACGAGGTGTTCAGCTATCCCGGTATCGATGTGGTCTGCGTGTCGGGGGTGGGCGGCGGCAGCCACGGCTGGTTGGGCCTGCTCGTCGAGCCGTCTGACTCCGCGTATTGGGAAAGTCGTCACCCCGATCTGCGCGCAGGGCAGATCTCGGGGTACTACGAGAAGATCCGGTCGGATTTGGGTGCCACTCGTCTGACCCGTCAGCATCCTGTGCCGACAAGTGTGTGGACTGAGCTGCCCGGGTTGCCCGGCCAGCGCTGTCAGCCCGCGGATCCGCAGCCCGACGCCGCGTACCTCTACCCGAAATCCGGCACCGACGCCGGCCGACTGCACCAGGACGGCGCCGGCGTGACGCGCCGGTTCTGCGCCTTCGACGGGGACAGCCTGCTGGGGTCGCGAGACGGGGCGAAATCCTCGGTCGACATCGCCTATCTCGCCCCGGTCCTGGACAAGGGCGTCACCGTTCGCGCGTTGTCCGAGGTCAGTCGGATCGTGCGCGAACCCGGCGCTGCCGCAGGTGGCTACGTCGTCCACTACCGCGACCTGCGCGGAAAAACGAACCACACCGCGCGGGCGCCACGGGTGGTCCTGGCCGCGGGGACGATGAACACGCTGCGGTTGCTGTTCGAGGGCCAACAGCGCGACGATCTGGCCGCCATGCCCTCGTTGGGTGCGACCTTCGGCGGCAACGGGGACGAGATCGGGGTCTGCTTCAAGAACCCCGCAGACCCCCCGACGCTGCCGGCACCGCCGGTCCTCGGCCGATTCACGGTCGATGAGTCTCCATCGCCGTTCTTCGGGCTGGCTTCGGCGAGCGGACTCGACACCCTTCCGCTGCCCAGCTGGGTACAGACGGCGCCTGCACCGCCTGATGTTCGCCTTCGGGATGGGCGCCGACTCGGGTAAGGCGTCGGCGCACTTCGAGCGAGGCCGTGTCGAGATCGACTACGACAAGACCACCGAGCCGATCTTCGATCGGATCGCCGAGGGCTTGGACGCGTTCGAGACCGACACCGGCCTCCGCGCGTCACGTCGCCGGAAACCACTGACCGTCCACGCCTGGGGCGGGGCGTGCCTGGGCCCCGACCCCGAGCACGGCGTGGTGGATCACCGCGGCGAAATCTACGGCAACCCAGGCCTTTTCGTCGCCGACGCCGCCGCGCTGCCCGCCGCCGTCGGCACGCCGCCCTCGTTGGCGATCGCCGCGTGGGCCCATCACGTCGCCGACCGCCTCGCCGACACCATCGCGCGGCGCCCGAACCTGACCGCCGTTGAACCGTCCACCGAGGGAGCACACTGATGGCCGAGTTGTCCGAGCGCGCCCGCCAGGTCCGCAAAAGCATCATGGACCGCACGCGGGGCGAGGGTGTCGTTCCCACGACTGCCGAGTTGTGCCGAGAACTCGGCCTGTCCGCGGAGGACCTCGCAGTGGACCTGCTCAACCTCGAGGCCGCAGCCAGTGTCGCGCGGCAAGACTCCGCCCACGCCGGACTGACGCGGTTTCAGGACGAGACCCTCGACGAACCGCTGCCGCCGCTGGGCGAGATCATGTACGCCCGCCCCTTCGCCGCGTTCAAGAACCACTACCAGGTCTGGGTGGACGGCGAGCAGAAGTGGTTCGCCGAATGCGCGGTCGAAGCGTGCTCCATCTCGGCGCAGTTTCCCGGCAAAGAGGTGACCGTCCGGTCGGTGTGCCGCCAGACGCGAGAGCCCGTCGAGCTGGTAGGACGCGACGGGGTGCTGTTGGACTATTCGCCGGCAACCCTGCGTGTGCACCTCGGGATACCCGCTGCGCACGCTGCCCGCCCGCATCGTCGGCTGGTGTGACTACAACAGCTTCTTCGCCTCCGAAGACGCCGCGCGCCAGTGGGCGAGCGCCCATCCGGAGGTTCACGGGGTCACCCGCAGCCCCGAGACGATGTCACGACTGATCGGCGAGCTGTTCGGAAGAGGACGACTCGACTACGACTACCAACCCGCGGTGCCGATCCTGGACGCCGTGCTGCACATGAAGCGCTACGGCCTGGACAAGCCGACCGCGCTGGGATTCCGCGTCCCCGACCCGTTCTTTCTGCCCAGCCCCGGCATGGTGCGGGACTGGAAACGGCAGGGATACGCCAATTACTTCCGATTCTCGTTGCGATGACCGTGCCGGCCGACGGCGCGCTAGATGATGTTGAGCGCGTCGAGGAACCGGGCGGCGTAGTCGCGGTCCCCGGTGACGGCGAGATCGCTGTCGCGCCACCCGACGCGCCGGGTCGCCCAGCCGGGAAAGTCGACCGAGGCGCCCGCGATGCAGGCCGCGGTGTCGGCGCCGGCCGCCGGCGTGACGGCCAGGCGGCCGTTGCCGGCCGGCCTGATGTCCCAACTGCCGCCCGCGAGGCCGGTCAACGTCAGGGTCAGCGGCCGGTCGACCCACCCCATCTGGGGTTGATTCATCTGCTCCATGCCGGCCAGCATCCACTCCAACGTCGCCCGCATCCGGCGCTCATCGGCCGGCGGGGCCGGTGTGCCCAGCGCCGGGGCGATGTCGTAGTGCAGGTGGGTGTGCCAGTCGAAGACCAACGCGCACGCCAGGAGCCGGGCCGGGTAGCGGCCGGTGGCACCGAGCGGCACGGGGATGGTGCCGAGTTTCCCGCGGCCGGACACGTCGAAGGCCACCACCGCGACGCTGCTCCACCGCGCAAACTCGGCCAACACCCGACTGGTCGGCCACGACCGGCGACGATCGACCATATGGTCGTTGTCGCGCTCGAGGTCTTCAGTCCGCAGCAGGTGAATCATCTCGGGACTGAACAACACTCGGCAGCTCGCACCCATGTGGGCGATGACGTCGCGCACCCGCCACCCGGCGGCGCGGCTGGGGGTATTCCACTGCTCATCGGTGAGGTCGGCGCAGTAGTCGAGAACGTCGCGGCGCTGCGCCTTCAGAGCGAGGATCCGGTCGTGTGCCACGTGTAATTCCTTAGCTCGGGTTCCTCATCGGCCTTGAGGGTGCTACCGGTTGCTTGCATTGTGCGCGATGCCGAGTCGGCGTAGGCCGTGGGCAGCAGTCGCACGCATGAGGCCCAATGCGAATCTGACCTTGCGGCGAGAGGACGGATACCAGAGCAGTTCTTTCGCCGAGGTCGGGATTCTGGGCGCGGTGATCGCCTGCTGGCGGCAGTATTTGCGGATTCCGCTGGCACCGCCCCACCGGGCGCCGACGCCGGATTGCTTCCATCCGCCCATCGGCAGGGCGAAACTAAACACGTTGGCAAGGGCATCGTTGATGTTCACCGCTCCCACATCAAGTTGGCGCGCGACGCGTTGGCCGCGTTCCTTATCGCTGGTCCACACCGACGCCGACAGCCCGTAGACCGAGTCGTTGGCGAGCCGAATCGCTTCGGCTTCGTCGGCGACCTTCACCACCGGCAGGGTCGGCCCGAACGTCTCTTCTTTGATGCACGCCATCGACTGTTCGACGTCGGCGAGCACGGTCGGCTCGAAAAACGTTCCGACACCAGTCGCCTTGCCGCCGGTGACTACCCGGGCGCCCGCGGCCACGGCCTCGTCAACGTGGCGCTGCACAATGTCGCGTTGCGCCATGGTGGCCAGCGCCCCGATGTCGAACTTGAAGCCGCGGTCGTCCTGACCCTGCCGGAGTTGGCGGACGTTCTTGACCAGCTTGCCAAGGAACTCGTCGTACACCGGTTCCTCGACATACACGCGTTCGATCGATGTGCAGACCTGCCCGGAGTTGAACAGCCCGCCCCAGGCAATGCCGTTCGCCGCCCGGTCCAGATCGGCGTCGGCGAGCACCAGCGCCGGGTCCTTGCCACCAAGCTCGAGGCTGTACGGGATCAACCGGTCCGCGCACTGCCTGGCCACAATCCGGCCAGTGGCGGTGGACCCGGTGAATTGCACGTAGTCGACATTGGCCACCACCGCGGCGCCCGTTTCGCCGTAGCCGGTCGCGAGCGCGAGCACCGGCGGTGCGCCGATGTCGGTCCAGCCGCGGACGAACTCGACTGCGCTCAGCGGCGTCACCTCGGAAGGCTTGAGCAGCACCGCAGCGCCTGCCGCCAGCGCCGGGATCACGTCCAGGCCGGGCATCGCGAAGGGGAAGTTCCACGGCGTGATGACGCCGACGACTGGGTAGGGCCGGTACACGGTGGTCAGCTTCTTGACTCTGGCGAGTGGGCTGTGCGGCGTCGGGTGGGTGTCGGCGAGAAACTTCTCGGCAGTGCCCGCCCAATAATTCAGCAAGTCGGCGCAGGCCGTCGGTTCGATGCTGGCGTCGACGCGCGACTTACCTGTCTCGGCCTGCAGCACATCGATGATGTGTTCAGCGTTGTCGATCATCCAGTCCTGGAACTTCAGCAGCCACGCCTTGCGGCCCTTCGGGCCGATGGCCTCCCACTCGGGCTGAAAGAGGCGCAGCTCGCGCACCTTGGCGGCGACGGCCTCTGCCGTTTCGATCGGTACTTCACCGACCACTTTTCCGTCGGCGGGATTTGGAACCTCAATGCTCATCCGGTGGGCCTTCGCATCCGTCTCGCTCATAGTGTTCTCCTCTGTTTGGTCCGGACACGTCGCTCACGGCCGACTTCGCTCGATCTCGGCCGGGAACGTGATCTCGTCGCTCCACCGACCGGTAACGCCGATGTCGAACGCGTGCTCTGACGACATGCCGCCACGCTATGCCGGGCCCTTGCCCGCACCAATGACCGCAGCTAGCGACTTCTGCGACCCAATCGCGCATCCGCCCGGTGGTAACTTCGCACTGTGGCGAGCCGCACAGTGGCGATCCAATTCATCCGAGCGGCGATTGAGTCAGCCCGGCTGCATGGACTGGATATCCAGGAGGCGCTGTGGAGAGCCCACATAACCAAGGAACTCATCGGTCGGGATGCGACCCGCGTCACCCCGGCGCAGGCCAGCCGCGTAATCCAGGCACTATGGAATGCTACCGACGACGAACTGCTGGGCGTGGGCCCCAAGCCCGTCCCGCGTGGCACATTCCGGATGATGACGCTTGGCCTGATTCATGTTGCGGAGTTGGCTACAGCCTTGCACCGCCTTGTCGAGTTCTCCCAAATTGCAACGGGATTCGAAGCCATCGAGATGACCGTCGACGGCTCGACCACGCGGCTTTCATTCGACCCGGGGAGGCAGCCCGCGCAGACGGATCAGCTTGTGATTGACATCGTCATGACCGTCGTGCATCGATTCGCTGGATGGCTGATCGGCCAACGAATAGCTCTGATCTCGGTGGATCTACCATGGACCGCCCCAGCCCATGCCGCCGAATACCTACTTATCTACGGCGTCTCCCCGACGTTTGAAGCCAATGGAGCCGCAATGACTTTCGCGAGCCGCTATCTCAGCGCGCCGGTGGTTCGAAGCGAGGATGAGCTGATCAAGTTCCTCCGACGGTCGCCGAACGACCTCCTGTTCCGACAGGACTTCAATCCGACCACATCCAGTCGCGTACGCAAGGTAATCGAGCGCAAGCGGCCTGACGAAGCGGTGATGGTTGAGGATATCGCCAAGCGGCTCAACGTGAGCGCCCAGCACCTACGGCGACTACTGCGCGAAGAGGGGACATCGTTTCGGGAGATCAAAGAAGAGATTCTGCGTGACGAGGCGATCGCCAGCCTGGTGCTCGGCCGTGAGACAGTCGAGGCGCTGTCGGACCGTCTGGGATTCTCCGAGCCCAGCGCATTCCGGCGTGCCTTTCGCCGTTGGACTGGCAGTCCGCCGGGCTCGTACCGCCCAGTCGCGGAGTCCGCGGACATCGGGTGAGGCTTTGATTCGTGCGCAATTGGGTCACAAACTCTGCGCATGCCGGTCCTGGGATCGCTCCATCTGCGTGCCTACCGTCACATGCATGGCAAATAAAGCATCCATCCAGGGCAAGGTCATCGCAATCACCGGAGGCGCCCGCGGCATTGGGCTCGCAACAGCGACCGCCCTGAATGCGCTCGGCGCGCGCGTAGCTATCGGCGATATCGACGACGTAACACTCAAGGAGTCAGCGACCCAACTCGGACTGACGGCCTACGCGAAACTCGACGTCACCGACGTGGACTCGTTCCAGAGTTTTCTCGACCACGTCGAAGAAACGCTCGGCCCCATCGACGTCCTGGTCAACAATGCCGGCATCATGCCGGTCGGCCGACTGATCGACGAGACCGCGCAACTCACGCGCCGCATCATCGACATCAACGTGCTGGGCGTCATCACTGGTTCCAAACTGGCCGCGCAACGTATGGTCCCGCGCGGCCGGGGACACATCATCAACGTGGCATCGCTCGCCGGCGAAATCTACGCACCTGGCCTCGCCACGTACTGTGCGAGCAAGTTCGCCGTTGTCGGATTCACCGACGCCGCGCGCATCGAGCACCGCACCACCGGTGTCGACTTCTCTTTGGTCATGCCGTCGTTCGTCAACACCGAATTGACCGCTGGCACGCGCGGATTCCGCGGCATCAAGAACGCCGCGCCGGAGGATCTCGCCGCAGCGATTGTCGGCGTGATTGTGAAGCCTCGATCGCGGGTCCGCGCCACCAAACTCGCTGGGGCGCTCAGTGTAAGCCAGAAATTCATGCCCCGCGGGATCGCGGAAGCGTTGAACCGGGCCCTCGGCGGAGAAACGGTGTTCACCGACGACGTGGATATCGACCAGCGCAAAAGCTACGAAGAGCGTGCGCGACATAGCTGAACTTCCTACCCGGCACGGAAATGAAAGTTGAAGGAATGCACAATGTTTGACACACCGATGATTCGATGCGGTACCACCGAACGATCACACGAAGAGGTCCAGTTGCGCGCGGCCCGAATAGCCGCGGGCCTTGGCCACATGGGAGTCGAGAAGGGCGACAACGTCGCCATCGTCTTGGCGAACTCGGTCGAATTCCTCGAAGTGACCGCCGGCGTCGCACTCGCAGGCGCTAACCCGGTTCCGGTCAACTGGCACTGGAAGTCCGAGGAACTGGGCTACCTGTTGAGCAACAGCGGGAGCACCGCGGCCTTCGTCCACTCGGATTTCGTTGCCGCGGTGGAGCAGACCGGAACCTCGATCCCGTTGGTGGTGGTCAACACCGCGAACGCACCGGTGCCGGGATCCCGTGTCGAGTATGAGGCCTGGCTGGCCGAAAACGAACCAGCCGAGTCCACGGTTGCCCCATCTACTGGACTCGGGATGATCTACACCTCGGGGACCACGGGTAAGCCGAAAGGCATTGTGCGTGAATCGGTCTCTGCCGAAAGTGCTACGCGTATGGCGACAGCCCTGATGCAGCGGATGGGCATGGGACCTGGTGAACGGACAATCATTCCGGCGCCGATGTATCACACCGCGCCGAACACGACTGCGGTGGTGGCCATGAAGCTGGGGATGGACATCACCATCCTGACCCGGTTCGACGCCGAGGACTTCATGGCGGCCGTGGAGCGCCACCGGGTGCAGCAGGTCCAGATGGTTCCGACGATGTTCACTCGCATGTTGCGGCTGCCCGAAGAAGTCCGCGAGCGCTATGACCTGTCGTCGCTGCGCTCAGTTGTGCATTCCGCAGCGCCCTGCCCGATGCACATCAAGCGGCAGATGATCGACTGGCTGGGACCGATCGTCAGCGAGTATTACGGCGGCTCGGAGACCGGACCGGTGGTCTGGTGCACAACCGAAGAGTGGTTGAGTCACCCCGGGACCGTCGGCAAACCGGCCGACGGCGCGCAGGTCCGAATCGTCAACGCCGATGACGAACAGGCCGCCATCGGCGAGGTGGGCGTCGTGTACGTCCAGCCCGCCGACTACTGGCCGGGCTTCACCTACCACGGCGACGACAAGAAGCGGCGTGAGATGGAACTCGACGGCTTCGTCAACGTCGGCGATATGGGATACGTCGACGAAGACGGCTACCTATACCTCACCGACCGCGCGAACGACATGGTGATCTCCGGCGGAGTGAATATCTACCCGGCCGAGATCGAGTCCGTGCTGTATCAGATGGCGGCAATCCGCGACTGCGCTGTGTTCGGCATCCCCGACGAGGAATATGGCGAATCCGTCGCGGCCCATATCGAAGTCGGCGAGGGATTCACCCTGACCGAAGACGAGGTACGCACATTCGTCCGCAGCAAGCTCGCCGGATTCAAGGTACCCAAAGTGGTCGTATTCGACAGCAACCTGCCGCGCGAAGACTCAGGAAAGTTGTTCAAACGAAAGATTCGTGACGGGTACTGGCAGGAAGCCGACGCCAGGATCTGATCGATTCCCGCACTCAATTGGATGTGGCGACACCGAAAGCCATTGTGCTGCGGTCGAGTCGGACCACCGATCTGCGGATCGCTTGCAGCGGATTATCGAATTCACCTGAATTGCAACGGGATTCGAGGCTGTCGAAATGACCGATGACGACCGGATCGCGCGGTTATCGTTCGATCCGGGGTCGCATCCAGATCGATCGGCTCCTCATCGACATCATCACGGCGGTCGTACATCGATTCGCCAGCTGGCTGATCGGCCGGCGGATAATCCTGGACTCCGTCGACCTCCCCGGCATAGCACCACCGCACGCCGCCGAATAGCTCCTGTTCTACGGATTCGCCCCGATCTTCGAAGCGCCCACAGCGGCAATCACTTTCGACAGCGGATATCTCAGTGCGCCGGTGATGCGCACTGAGGACGAGCTCACCGAGTTCATCCGAAGCTCACCCAACCTCCGACAGGACTATAACCCCACGACGTCCAACCGGGCTGATACCGCCCGGTAGGGGGACGCAGACACGCGATAAGGAAGGCGTCGGGAGCGGTTGGGTCACAAACTCTGCGCACTCGAGTCCTGTGATCGCGCCGATCGCGCACCTACCGTCACATTCATGACAAAGAACTCATCAGCCCAGGGCACCGCAACACACCAAGCAGCAGATGATCGACTGGCTGGGAACGGCGAGACGGCATCGGCTCGCGAACAGGTGGACGTGGTGGTGGTGGGGGCGGGCATGGCCGGGCTCTACGCCCTTCATAAGCTGCGCGAGGCAGGCCTGCGGGCGGTGGCGCTGGAGGCCGAGGCCGGTGTGGGCGGCACGTGGTACCGCAACCGCTACCCCGGAGCGCGCTGCGACGTCGAGAGCATGTTCTATTCGTTCTCCTTCTCGCCGGAGCTGGAGCAGGAGTGGGAGTGGACCGAAAAGTTCGCCACCCAGCCCGAGATTCTGCGTTACCTCGAACACGTCGCGGACCGCTTCGATCTGCGCCGCAACGTGCGGACCTCGACGCGGGTCGATTCCCTGGAGTTTGACGAAGACCGCGGCCGTTGGTTGGTCCGCACCGATACCGGCGCCGAACTGGACGCCCAGTTCTGCATCATCGCCACCGGTTGCCTCTCGGTGCCCAAGATGCCCGAGATTCCCGGGGTGTCGAGCTTCCGTGGACTGTCCCACCACACCGCGCAGTGGCCGCACGACGGGGTCGACTTCACGGGTCTGCGTGTCGGGGTCGTCGGCACCGGCTCCTCCGGTCTGCAATCAATCCCGCTGATCGCCGAGCAGGCCGCCGCCCTCACCGTCTTCCAGCGGACACCGGTCTACACGACGCCGGCACGCAACCGGCCGTTGGAAGCCGCGGACGTCGAACCAATCAAGGCGGCCTACGACGAACTGCGGGAGCTCACACGAACCTCCCCGTTCGGCGTCCCGGCTCTGCCCTCGACCCGTTCGGCCCTCGAGGTCGACGCCGATGAGCGGGAACGTGTGTACGAGGACGCCTACCAGGTCGGCGGCCTCGTTGCGGTTCCGTATTCGTTCGCCGACATTCAAATCACGCAGGAGGCCAACGACACCGCCGCGGAGTTCCTTCGGGGCAAGATACGGAGCCTCGTGGCCGACCCCGTGGTCGCTGAACTGCTGTGCCCCACCGACTACCCGTACGCGTGCAAGCGGCCCTGCCTGGACACCGGCTACTACGAGACGTTCAACCGCGACAACGTGGAGCTCGTCGATCTGCGGGCCACGCCGATCACCCGCATCGTGCCCGCTGGCGTCGAGACCACCGCCGGCCTGCACGAGCTGGACGCCATCGTCTACGCAACCGGCTTCGACGCCATCACCGGCGCCCTGGCGGCCATCGATATCCGGGGCCGCGGCGGGCTTGCGCTGGCCGACAAGTGGGCGACGGGCTGGCGCAGTTACCTCGGTTTGGCCGTTGCCGGGTTCCCGAATTTGTTCACCGTAACCGGCCCCGGCAGCCCATCGGTGCTCAGCAACATGATCGTCTCCATCGAGCAGCACGTCGACTGGATCACCGACGCCCTCACCACGGCACGGTCGGAGGGCAACGACGTCATCGAGGCCACCGAGGACGCCGAGCGCGACTGGGTCGAGCACGTCGCCGAAGTCGGTGACCTCACCCTCTTCCCGAAGGCCGAGTCCTGGTACGTCGGGGCCAATGTTCCCGGCAAGCCCCGTGTCCTGATGCCATACGTGGGCGGCGTCGGGGTGTACCGGCAGATCTGCGACGAGATCGCGGCCGACGGCCACCGGGGTTTCACCATGACCGCCGCGCCGTCGGGCGCGCGCACCGTCGCGCCGGCCGGGCGTTGAGCACAACAGGAACGCCGACGAGGGCGGAGTCCGACGGCAAGACCGAGCCGAATGGCGATAATTCGCAACCGGATTGGGGTCGGTTTACGCCCCTGGTTCCCCAGCAAGATCGCAGCGTCCTACCGATCCCCGACCGACCGTTTCTCGATGATGTCGTTTTTCTCCTGCGGATCGGCTCCTGTCAGCAGGTGATGGAGCCTGGCTAGGTTGGGGCGATGGACGCAACCACCGCAGCCTCGACCATCGCTGGCCCCCTCGGGGACCTGGCGGCCAACTTCTACTTCTCCAAACAAGCCATCGCCCGCGGCGAAGCCATCGGCCTCGACGTCATCTCCCTCTACGGTGCCGGTCGAGCATCCATGCTCGGTGGCGTCGACCCGGAGACCGCCGACGCCCTCTTCTACTTCTTCAAGCCCGGCATGATCGCCGCGGTGGTGATCCGGGGTCGTAGCCTGGCCAGTGAAGACGCGATCGCGGCAGCCCACCTCGGTGCCGCCGACGACTATGCCGAGGCTGCCTTTGCCGCAGTGGATTCGGCCGCCCTCGGCGCGTTCACCGACGCGGTAGGTGCGGTCGTCGCCACGGTTCCCTGGGGGTCTTGGCCGTTTTTCGATGGCTACCGCTCAGCCCCAGCAGCGCCGACGGCTGCCGCTCGGGCCTACCGGGCAGCCATCCTGTTGCGAGAGCTGCGCTTCGGTGTGCACACCGATGCGGTGAAGGCCGCCGGGCTCTCGCCTGCCACTGCCTGTCAGTTCAACCGAGACCTCGACAACTTCAAGATGCACGGTTTCTCCGAGGAGGACATGGTCGAATACACCCCCGAGATCGAGGCCCAGAAGGCTGCGGCCGAAGCGGCGACGACTGCGCAGATGGCGGCACTGTTCGCCCCGCTCTCGCAGACCCAACTCGAGGCAATCGTCGCTGGCACGAAAGCCCTTGTAGCCGCCCCGGTGGCGTAAGCGCCCGCTTGATGAGGCGCGTGGCTACCCCGGTGAGCAGGTGGCCCCATGAGTCGTGGCCGGGGCGGGTTTGTGTACCCGGTGCCCGCCCTAGCCGCCCACCCCCTGCCAGTGCCGCGAGCTGCCGGTGCCCCGCGCACACGGCTACAGCCCCGCTAGGCCGCAGAGCGGCACACCCTAGTCGGTCGCCGGGGCGGGTTGAGGGGTTGCCGGTGGCTCCTTACGCGCGTACAGCCGGCAGCGCTCAACGAGGATCTCGGCCAGCCATTCCGGTTCACTGACCAGCAGGCAGTGACAGGTATCGATCTCGATGAGCGCCTGCACTCCGCCGAGTGCCGCAAGATTTTTGCGTTGCAACTTCGGCCTGAGGGCGCGATCCCGTAGGGTCAGAATCCAGGTGCGCGGAATGTCGTTGGGCATTCCTCGCCGAGACACGTTCTCGGCAAGGAGGCGAAGTGATTCCGGGTAGAGCTTGCCGGTCATGAATTGGCGGCGACGCGAAGGGACTCCATTCAAGTATGCGAATCGCGTTAGCAATTTTGGTGTTTCGCGCGGCACGCCTCCCTTGATGAACCGTCGCGCGATTCTCGCGAGTAACCACGGCAAGCTGTCCACAATGGATGTGCCTTCCGGCGGAAGGAAGGCCGCGGCGAAGATCATTTCGCGTACTCGCGCCGCTCCAAGCTCGGCGACCACTCCCGGCAGCGTCATACCTCCGATCGAATGACCGACGATGACGATGTCCTGCAAGCTGGCACTCTCGACATCGCCGACGACCGAGCCGACAAAGTCGGCGAGGGTTAACTCTATTAGGTCTCCTGGCTTGTTTCGCCGCCCCGGCAAGTCGACCGCAAGCACGGTCAGTTCTGGTGCACGCCGGTTGATTTCGTCAATGGTGAGCCCCCAGGAATCGGCAGCGAGCCCGCCCCCGTGCACAAGCACCAAAGCGGGCAGTGCCATCGCGGGCCTCCTTCAGCGCCGTGAGCCCAGGACCGCATTGTAATGCTCGACGACGCGACGGTGCGCGAAGTTCGCAACGGCAAGTAGCTGCTAAGACGCCTTGCGCGCGGCGACTCTGATGAATTGCTGATCTAGGCCCACATTGAGGGTCACAGTCTTGCCGGGCTTGTGGACATAGACGGTCATCTGGGTCCGGTCTTCGTTGAAACTTTGGATGGTCGCGATAAGGCCTATCGAGCCCGTTCTTCCACTGCGAGCAATCGGCAACGAAAAATCATCGCCGACATTGAGTAACCGCACCGGGACCAATGGGGTCGGGCCCACAAAACGCGGTTGTTGTGCCCCGGGGGCGGAGGCCGGTTCGTCCGACGTGTCGCCGGGCGGGTCCCAAGGCGTGGTCTTGAAGCCAGCCGCCTTCATGTCGGCCTTAGCCTCTTCCATGTAGTCGTCTACCTGTTTCTTCAGCGTCTCCATGAAGGACAGCGCCTGCTGCTGCGCTCGCTCGTCGGCATACTGCTCGCGCCCGACTGCCTCGCGGAAAACGTTGAAAAAGTTGTTGACCTCATCAGCAGCGGACCCACCCCGGCTTTCGTGCACATGATGTGCATCAAACCCGGGGTGGTTCAGTTAGCTATAGCTAGCGACCCGATCGCGCCGCGCTCAACCCGCCACGCGGCGCGTTCACGCCGCGATGAACGGTCTCACCTACACGTGCTCACCGTCAGATAGTCCTTTGAGCAGGTGAAATAAAGTGGGGCGGGCGGGGCTCGAACCCGCGACCAACGGATTATGAGTCCGCGGCTCTAACCAACTGAGCTACCGCCCCGGACGCTGTCGCGTAGCCGAGCACGACCTAGACCTTAGCGCCCGCATCGAAGGCCGGCATGCTCGCCAAGACCATGACCACGCTGGACGTCCTAGCCGGGGGACGAACGATGCTCGGTCTGGGTGCCGCCTGGTACGAGCGCGAATCACGCCCTGGGCATCCCTTACCCGCCGGTGCCCAGAACGCTTCTCGATGTTCGAGGAGACCCTGCAGATCTGCCTGCAGATGTGGAGTACCGATGACGGGCCCTACGAGGACACGCACTCACCGCCTGGCCGAGACGATCTGTCCGCCGCAGCCGCTGCGCCGCCCCGCGATCCTCATCGGAGGTGACGGTGAGAAGGAAGACGCTGCGTCTGGTGGCCCGATCCGCCGACGTGTGGAACAGCACGGCATCCCTGGACGAAATGCCGCACAAGCTCGACGTGCTGCGCCGCCACTGCGACGGAGGCCGGTCGCGGCTTGGCCGGTGAGCTCCGGCTCACCGCTGGCCTTTTCGTCGATCCATTCGCCGACGTCGATCAATACCTGCGCACCCTGGACAGCTACTCCGGGCTGGGCTTCGACCTGATCAACACCGGGCCGCATTCCGGCACCCCAACCCCGAAGGCTGGGTCACGCGCTTGGGCGAGGAGGTGCTCCCCCGTTTGGCGGCATAGCCGCGGCGGTCCGCCGAACGGTCAGCCCTCGACCGGCCGCAGCCGGAAGACCCTGATGTCCCGCGGCGCGCACTTGGCGCGATACGCCTCGTAGCCGGCGTAGAAGTCGACCGCTTTGGCCCACGCCGCGGCGCGAGCATCCCCGGTCAGCAACTCGGCACGGTACTGCCGCGGCGGTCCCTTGTATTCGACCGTGCACTCGGGGTGGGCCAGCAGGTTGGCACTCCACCCAGGATGCGTCGGACGCCCATAGTTCGAGCCGATCGCCAGCAACCCGTCGGAATCCTCGATCAAGGTCAGCGGATTCGTGCGCGGCTTGCCGGACTTGGCGCCGGTCGATGTGACGAGACCGGTCCTGTTCACGCCCGCGGTGCTCAGGCGCCCATTGGTCCGAGGGATCAGCACCCGGTCGATCCGGGGAGCGAGGTGCATCCCGAGCTGGGAGCCGAGCCGGCTCATGGCGATGCGTTCGAACAGGGCCTCGTGGGCGCGCAGCCGCCGTCCGCGTAACGGACTTTCTCGTCGGAAAGACACCCGTAGACGGTACCCGCCGATTGACCCTTTGATGCGCGGCTATGAACCCTCTTTCCTGGCGCGCCGCCGACTCTCCCAGGTGTATTGCTTGTATTCGTCCTGCACGTGGGTATCGCGGTGATTACCCGGACAGAACCACTGACGGTCCATTCGGTCGCCGTTACCCGTCATGTCGATGATGTGGTACTCCGCGTCGACGCGGCAATTGAGGCAGTAGCTCGTGCCGACCTCTAAAATTTCCCCGGGCTCCATTGCTCCTCGTTTCGATGCGTTATCCCGTTGCGCGCCAACAGCTAGTAGACGTATACCACCGCGCCGTTGCCGCCGTTGCACACCACCATCGAACCGTTGGCGGCGCAGGTCATGGTGTAGTGCTGCCCGGTCACCGGGCTGACGGCCTCGACTTGGCGTGGTGTCACGCTCGCCGGCCCGCCGGCCCCATAGGCGAGCCGAACCTGTTCCGCGAATGGACACGATGTGTCGGAGGATCCGGCCGCGGAGTGCGCGAAGCCGCCCGCGGGCCCCGAGGTCGGCGGACACGCCTGGGCGCCCGCGGGGAGGGCGATCGAGGTGGTCGTAGTGGTCGTGGTGGTCGTCGTAGCGGCATCGGTTACCAACGTCCACGGGGCACAGCCTTGCGACCGGAACCCGGCATCCGTCGGCGCGATCGTCACCGTCTGCGGCAGGATGCCCGCCCCGTTGGCGATGATGTCGGCGGTCTGCCCGCCAAAGCCCCGCAACCGCTCCCAGTAGCAGGAGTCGCCACCTTGCGACCGATACACGCCCGGCACCAGGTCCACCCCGGTTCGGAAGGTGCCGTCACCCGGAATCGTGCGTGCGGGCGGGGCGGAAGACGACGAGGTTGAAGAGGATGACGGGGACGCCTCGGTGGACGGCGGGATCGAGACGGTGGTCCCCGGGTAGATCGGGGGTAGTCGGGAGGGGCTGTCGTGAGCCGTCGGGGTTTGCCGCGAAGGTTTCCCACCGGACCCGGAACAGCCGCCGATTGCGAACACCGCCACCAACAAGATGGCGAAAGCCGCTCTTAACGCCATGGCCCCTCGCTGCTGCCGCTGCAATCCTTCTTGGTGGGGTAACGCTACCGCGAAGGCGGCAACCGGCCATCAGTTGCGTGAGCACCCCGGGACATACAGTTGTGTTCGATGGGCGCGTTTGCCGTAACGGAAGACACCGGGTCGCCCGCTGCAGCTGAGGGGAGAACATGGCCGGTGTCACGGCAACAGGGCTGACCACGTCGGAAGCTACCGAGCGGCGCGCGCGGGACGGGGCGAACAAGTTGCCCGCGTCGAAGCGGCCGTCCGTCTTCCGCCGGATGCTCGGGGAACTGACGCACTTCTTCGCCTTACTGCTGTGGGCGGCCGCAGCACTCGCCTTCTTCGCGAAGCTTCCGCAACTCAGTGTTGCGATCATTGCGGTGATCGTGCTGAACGGCGTCTTCGCCCTGATCCAGCAAGCTCGGGCCGACCGTGCCGCCGATCGGCTTCAGGACATGCTGCCGACCCGTGTCACGGTCTGGCGGGACGGCCGTCGGCGGCTGATCGAGGCCGAGGACGTGGTGGTCGGTGATGTTCTGCTGCTCGAGAGTGGCGACCGGGTGCCGGCCGACGCGCTGGTGCTTGCCGAGAACCGGTTGCTCGTCGACTCTTCCATGCTCACCGGCGAAAGCCAGGCCAGTTCCGTGGCTGAGGGCGAAGCCCTGTTTGCGGGCACCTTCGTCGTCGAGGGAGACTCGCGCGCCCAGGTCACCGCGATCGGCCAACAGACGCGACTCGCCGGGATCGCCCGGCTGTCGACGTCGACCACGAAGCCCGACACCCCCTTGACCCGCGGCCTGAACGGCGTCGTCCGCCTCACCGCCGCAATCTCGGTCAGCGTGGGCGTGCTGTTCCTGCTCGTCTCCGTGCTCGTGGGCCTCCCGATCCAGCAGGCCTTCGTGTTCGCGATCGGTGTCACCGTCGCTCTGGTCCCGGAGGCACTACTGCCGACCGTGACGTTGTCCCTCGCCTGGGGTTCGGAGCAGATGGCGAAGCGGCAGATCCTGGTCCGGAACCTCGAGGCCGTCGAGACGCTCGGCTCCACGACGTTCATCTGCACCGACAAGACGGGCACCCTCACGCGAAACCAGATGACCGTGGTCGATGCCTGGACGCCTGCCGGGTCGCTGACCGTCGACGGCGCCGGGTACGAGCCGGAGGCCAGCCTGGCGTGGTCCTCATCGACTGCAGAGGATTCCGTCCGCAAACTCGCCCTGGCCGGGGAACGCTGCTCCACCGGATACGCCGAAGAAGCAGGGGGGCAGTGGCGGGCGCACGGGGACCCCATGGAAGCGGCCCTTGACACCCTCGCCCGGCGAGTGGGCATCGACACCGTCGAGGACCGTCGTACCGGCCCGGCCGAGCTGCGGTTCCCCTTCGATCCCCGGCTGCGCCGGATGGCTGTGGTGCTGGCCGACGAGATCGTGGTGAAGGGAGCGCCGGACACCGTGCTACCCCTCTGCGGTGACGATCCGGCGGCCCACCAGGAGGTGGACGCCCTCACCGCCCGTGGGCTGCGGGTGCTCGCCGTCGCCGCGAGCCCGAGGAACGGCCGCACTCCACGCGATCAGAAGGAGTGCGAGCAGGACTTGCAGCTGCTCGGCCTGGTGGCGCTGGAGGATCCGCCCCGTGCCGACGTCTTCGAGTCGCTCGCGGCCTGCCGAAGCGCGGGCGTGAAGGTCGCCATGGTGACCGGTGACCATCCGGCCACCGCCACGGCCATCGCCGACGAGGTGGGGCTGCGTTTCTCCGACTCACCGGTGCTGTCGGGAACGAACCTGCCCGAGGACGAGCAGCATCTCGCTGCTCTGCTCGACCACGACGGTGTCGTGATCGCCCGAGTCGCCCCGGAAGACAAACTCCGCATCGCCCGCGCGCTTCGCTCACGGGGCCACGTGGTGGCGATGACCGGAGACGGGGTCAATGACGCGCCGGCGCTGCACGAGGCCGACATCGGAGTGGCAATGGGCCGGTCCGGCACGGATGTCGCTCGCGCGGCAGCCGACCTGGTACTGCTCGACGACTCCTTCGCCGGCATCGTGGCCGGCATCGAGCAGGGCCGCGCGACCTTCGTCAACATCCGCCGGTTCCTGACCTACCACCTGACCGACAACGTCGCCGAGCTCGCACCGTTCCTCGTCTGGGCGCTCTCGGGCGGCCTGTTCCCGCTCGCGCTCGGCGTCCTGCAGATCATCGCGCTGGACCTCGGCACCGACACGCTGTCCGCGGTCGCACTCGGCGCCGAGCCGCCCGCGAAGCACCTGCTCGACGGGCCACCGGTGCACGGCCGGCTGATGAACTCCACCGTGCTGCGACGGGCCTTCGGGGTGCTGGGGCCCCTCGAAGCCGTCCTCTCGCTCGCCGCCTTTCTGGTGTCCCTGCTGGCGCTCGGCTGGCGTCCCGGGCAGCCGTTCCCTACCGGCCACGACTTGGCGGCGGCATCCGGCGCGGCGTTCATTACCGTCGTCTTCGCACAGACGGCGAACGTCTTCGCCTGCCGGTCCTCCTCGCGCTGGCCCGGAGCGCTGGGCTGGTTCACCAACCGGCTGCTGGTGCCGGCGGCACTCATCGGGCTGGCCTTCTCCCTAATGGAGCTGTGGGTGCCACCCGTCGCACGGTTGCTCGGCCAGTGGAATCCGCCCTTGTGGGGATGGGTCGTGGCGCTCGCCTCGATGCCGATCCTGCTTGCTGTCGACGCACTGGACAAGCACCTTCGGTTGCGTCGTCACCTGCCGCACGCCACCGTCAGCTGAAAACCGTCTGACCATCGACATCGATCAGATACCGCTCGGTCCCTGACTCCACGCGCGCCGCGTCGGCACCCAATGACACGGCAATCTTGTTACTGGCGTTTCGCATGATGTCGAAAGTCAGCTCCACGGCCTCGTCGGTCGAGAACCGGGAGCGCACCTCGGCGGCATCGTTGACGGCGAGGTGCGCAGGGGTCCAAATTAACGCATCTGCATACCGCAGCGCTGTCTTTGCGCGTTCATCCAACACAACTGACGTCTCGAACTGCGCAATCTCGTCGTACAGCGACTCCGAACCGCCCGCGTCCAGGGCGTGTCCTTCGCGCAGCGACTTGCACAGCCGGCAGTTGTGCGCGGACGCACCGCGCAGTCGCACCAGTTCTGAGGTCACCGGGTCCACCGCGCGCTCCCGGGCCACCCTGGGCAGGAATCGACCGAACAACTCATCCGATGGATCACTCGCGTCGTCCCAGGCGATCGGGCCGCCGACCCATCCCAGGTACTCCGAGCCGACCCCCAGGGCCTCGAATCCGGCCCGCACCCGCGGCACGAAGTCAGCGATGAACATCGCGATCACCACACGAAAGGTGCTGTCTCCCAGGTACTTAAACAATCGCGACCGTTGTTCTACGGTGATCGCCGAGACGTCGGCGCTGAATTGCTCGGCGAACTCGGCGACGACGGCCTCGGCCTCGGACTCGGGCTCACCGACGGCAACGGGGGCGGGCAACGGCGGCAGCGACATGGTTTCAGCGCACACCCGACGCACCAGCCCCGAGAGACGCCCGTCGGAGAACGCGACCAACTTCGTCAGCTGGTCAGCAGGAAGCGGCATCTTTCACACGCTACTGCGCCTGGCTCACCGAGGACATGTGGAAATCGGGTATCCGCAGCGACGGCATCGACGCCCGGGTCGCCCAGTCGCCCCACTCGCGCGGCAGGGTCTTCTCGCTGACGCCGGCCTCGGTCGCCCGCCGCAGCAAATCCAGCGGGCTCTCGTTGAACCGGAAGTTGTTGACCGCCCCGGTCACCTCGCCGTCCTCGATCAGGTACACACCATCACGCGTCAGACCCGTCAAAAGCAACGTCGTCGGATCAACCGTGCGGATGTACCACAGCGTGGTCAGCAGCAGCCCTCGCTCGGTGGCGGCGATCATGTCGGCCAGCTCCGCCGATCCGCCGGTCATGATGATGTTGTCGCAGGCCACCGCCACCGGGGCGTCGAACCGAGCCGCCGCGGCCCGCGGATAGGCCAGCGAGTTGATCACGCCGTTGCGGATCCATTCGACCTGGTTGATCTCCATGCCGTTGTCGAACACCGACATGGTCTCCGAGGAGTTGCTGACCGCGACGAACGGCGTGCACGCCAGGCCCGGAGCCATCGGATCGGAGAACAGGGTGAGCGGCAGATCCGTGAGCCGCTCCCCCACCCGGGTCCCGCCGCCGGGCGCCGACAATGCGGTACGGCCCTCCTGGGCACCGCGGCCGGCCATCGTCCAGCCCAGGTAGATCATCATGTCGGCCACCGTGGACGGCGGCATGATCGTCTCGTAGCGGCCGGCCGGCAGTTCCACCGACCGCGACGCCCAGCCCAGCCGCGTCGACAGGTCCGAAAGCAGCGAATCGATCGGCACGTCAACGAAATCCGAGGTGCCGATCCCCGCCCAGGCGCTGGCCTCACCACGCTTGGCGTTGACCTCGATCGCCCCGGAAGGCTGGGTGTAGCGCCGCCGCAGCCCGGTCGACGACGCCAGGAATGTCGTCGAAACACTGTGGTGCGCATAGCCGAACAACCGGTCGCTGCGCCGGAAACCCCGGCACAGCGGACCGGCGATGCCGCTGAACACCCCGGCGCCGGTGCCTGGCACCGGCGCATCCCAATCGGCGGGCTCCCCGGAGTCGCCGAGCAGTGGGGCGGCGTCCCCGGCCTCCGGCGCGGTCCGGGCCGCGTCCTGAGACGACGCCACCAGACCGGGCAGCACCGACGGGTCTGTCTCACCGGAGACCACCGCGCCGACGTATGCGCTTTCACCTTGTCGCACAATGGAAATCACGGTCACGCTACGGGTGACCGTGACGCCGTTGGTGGTCATCGTGTTGTTGGCCCAGCGCAGCGTGGCCTCGACCTTGTCGGTGACCAGCACCATGGTCTCGTCCGCGCGTCCGATCTTGGCGGCCTCGTCCAGGACGATGTTGACGACGTGCTGCGGTGTGATCATCGGCCGCCCTCGGTACGGGTGTTCAGCACATTGATGCCGCGGAACAACGCCGACGGACAGCCATGGCTGACGGCGGCCACCTGGCCAGGTTGGGCCTTGCCGCAATTGAGCGCGCCCCCTAGTCGCCACGTCGAGCGGCCACCGACGGCCTCCATCGAATTCCAGAAGTCTGTGGTGGTTGCCTGGTAGGCCACGTCACGCAACTGCCCGTAGAGGCGACCGTCCCGGATGCGGTAGAACCGCTGTCCGGTGAACTGAAAGTTGTAGCGCTGCATGTCGATCGACCAGGACTTGTCGCCAACGATGTAGATGCCGTCGTCGATCCGGCTGATCAGATCTTCGGTGCTGAGGTCCTCCGGTCCCGGCTGCAGCGACACGTTGGCCATCCGCTGGATCGGCACGTGATGGGCGGAGTCGGCATACGAGCACCCGTTGGAGCGCGCCTGTCCCAGCCTCGGGGCGAACACCCGGTCGAGTTGATAGCCGACGAACACCCCGTCGCGCACCAGATCCCAGCTTTGCGCGGCCACCCCTTCGTCGTCGTAACCGGTAGTGGCCAAACCGAAGTCGACGGTGCGGTCGGCGGTCACGTTCATCACCGGCGAGCCGTACTGCATGCTGCCCAGTTTGTCGGGAGTGGCGAACGAGGTTCCGGCGTAGGCCGCCTCGTAGCCGATGGCTCGGTCGTATTCGGTTGCGTGGCCGATGGATTCGTGGATGGTCAGCCAGAGGTTGGTGGGGTCGATCACCAGATCCGTCGGCCCTGGTACCACGACGGGGGCGTGACCTTCTCGTCCAGCAGGTCCGGCAGCTCCGCCAGCTCGGTCGGTCCAGTTCCAGATGTCGTCGCCGGCCACCGCTTCCCAGCCCCGTGCGGTCGGCGGCGCCAGCGTGCGCATCGAGTCGAAGTTGCCCGCCGCGGCGTCGACGGCCACCGCCTCGAGTGCGGCTGCAGCCGCACCCGCTGCTGGGTGATCGAGGATCCGAAGGTGTCGGCGTAGAAGGTCTGCTCCTTGACGGCGGTCAGGCTGGCCGACACGTGGTCGACGCCGTCGGCGTCCAGCAGCCTGCCCGAGTATTCCTCGCAGCACGCGATCTTCTCGGACGCGGGGACGCCGAACGGGTCGATCTGGTAGTCCGACGACCCAGCTCGCGTCGGCGTACACCGGCTCGGGCGCCAAGCCTGACGCGTTCGGTGTTCAGCGCCGCCAGCGATGGTGGCCACCTGCACCGCGTGCCGCGCGGTTCGGGCCGCCACCTCCGGCGACAGCTCGGCGTGGGAGGCGAATCCCCACGTGCCGGCGACGATCACCCGCACCGCCAGCCCGATGTCGCGGCTGAGGACGGCGGTCTCCAGTTCGCCGTCACGCAACTGCACGATCTCGGTGCTGATGCGGTGAATCCGCAGGTCGGCATAGCTGGCCCCGGCCGCGCGCGCCGCCGACAACGCGGCGTCGGCCAGCTCTTGGCGCGGCAGGTCAAGGAAGTCGGCGTCGATCCCCCGGTTCGCTGTCACGGGTCCACCGTAACGCACGACGGGCTTTAATACATTCATGACGACGCGCCACGCCGATTCCACCGCGCTGGCGTACGCGCTGCTGGCGCCCAGCCTGTTCGGCGTGGTCGCCTTCCTGTTGCTGCCGATTCTGGTGGTCGTCTGGCTGAGCCTGTACCGGTGGGACCTGCTGGGACCGATGCAGTACGTCGGCTGGCCAACTGGCGCTCGGTGCTGCACGACGCCGACTTCGGCGACTCGCTGGTGGTCACGGCGCATGTTCGTCGCGCTCGTGGTCCCGGCGCAGACGGTGCTGGGGCTGCTGGCCGCGCTGCTGCTGGCCCGCCGGCTGCCGGGCAGCGGGTTGTTCCGCACCCTGTACGTGCTGCCGTGGATCTGCGCGCCGCTGGCGATCGCGGTGCTGTGGCGCTGGATCCTGGCGCCCACCGACGGCGCGGTCAGCACCCTGCTGGGACGACGCATCGAATGGCTCACCGATCCCGACCTGGCGCTGCCCGTGGTCGTCGGCCGTCGTCGATCTGGACCAACGTCGGCTATGTCTCGCTGTTCTTCCTGGCGGGCATGCTGGCGATCCCGCGACGAGATCCACGACGCCGCGCGCACCGACGGCGCCAACGCCTGGCAGCGGTTCTGGCGCATCACCCTGCCGATGCTGCGGCCGACGATGTTCTTCGTCCTGGTCACCGGGATCGTCAGCACCGCACAGGTTTTCGATACCGTCTACGCGCTGACCGGAGGCGGCCCGGAGGGCAGCACCGATCTGGTGGCCCACCGCATCTACGCCGAGGCGTTCGGTGCGGCGGCGATCGGGCCGGGCCGCGGTGATGGCGGTGGTGCTGTTCGTCATCCTGGTCGGCGTCACCTTCGTTCAGCACCTCTACTTCCGCCGGCGGATCAGCTATGACCTCGTTTAGTCGGATGTCGACGTCGCTGATCTACCCCGGTCTGATCGTCGGTGCGGTGATCACCTTGGCGCCGTTCGCGCTTGGGCTGCTGACCTCGTTCACCTCCGCGCACCAGTTCGCCACCGGCTCGCCGCTGCCGCTGCCGCACCCGCCCACCCTGGCCAACTACGCCGACCTGGCCGGCGCCGGGTTCGGCCGCGCGGCGGCGGTGACCGCGCTGATGACCGCGGTGATCCTGCTGGGCCAGATGACGTTCTCGGTGCTGGCCGGCTACGCGTTCGCGCGGCTGGAGTTTCCCGGCCGCGACGCGCTGTTCTGGGTGTACGTCGCGACGTTGATGGTGCCCGGCACGGTCACGGTGGTGCCGCTGTATCTGATGATGGCCCAGACTGGGTCTGCGTAACACGTTCTGGGCGTTGGTGTTGCCGTTCATGTTCGGCTCGCCGTATGCGATCTTCCTGCTACGCGAGCACTTTCGCCTCATCCCGGACGACCTGATCAACGCCGCGCGCCTCGACGGCGCCAACACGCTGGACGTGCTCGTGCATGTGGTGCTTGCCGTCCAGCGGCCGGTCCTGGCCGCGTTGACGCTGATCACCGTGGTCTCGCAGTGGAACAACTTCATGTGGCCGTTGGTGATCACCAGCGGACGCAAGTGGCGGGTGCTGACGGTGGCCACCGCCGACCTGCAGTCCCGGTACAACGCGCAGTGGACGCTGGTGATGGCGGCGACGACGGTCGCGATCGTGCCGCTGATCGTGCTGTTCGTGGCCTTCCAGCGCCACATCGTGCCTCGATCGTCGTCTCGGGGCTCAAATGAGCCGGCCTCGGCGAGATTGCTCCACGGCTGAGTCGCCGATGCGCCCTCACGGCATCATCGGCCATGCGTCGCGGCGCTGCTTCTCGACGCTGGCGCACGGCGCTCGCTCGTCGCGGTGCTCTGGCGGCCGCGTCTGATGGGCAGCTCGGCGACCGGCGGCAAGACCGTGGTGACGGTGCGGCTGTGGGACGAGCAGGTCGCCGCGGCGTACCGGCAGTCGTTTGACGGCGTTCACCCGCGCGCACCCCAACATCGAGGTGCGCATCAACCTGGTCTCCTACTCGACGTACTTCGACACCCTGCGCACCGACGTGGCCGGCGGCAGCGCCGACGACATCTTCTGGCTGTCCAACGCCTACCTCGCCGCCTACGCCGACAGCGGGCGGCTGATGACGATCGAGACACGCCGATCGCGGACTGGGAGCCGGCGGTGGTCGACCAGTTCACCCGCAACGGCGCGCTGTGGGGCGTGCCGCAACTGACCGACGCCGGCATCGCGGTGTACTACAACGCCGACCTGCTGGCCGCGGCCGGCGTGATCCCGCCGAGCTGGACGGCGTGCGCTGGAGTCCCGAGCGGCGACGACACGTTGCGGCCCCTGCTGGCCCGGCTCACCGTCGACGCCAACGGACATCGTCGCGGGCACAACCGGTTTCGACGCCGCGACGGGTCCGCCAGTGGGGCTACAACGCCGCCAACGACCTGCAGGGCATCTACCTCAACTACATCGGCTCGGCGGGCGGCGTGTTCCAGCACGGCGACGAGTTCGCGTTCGACAACCCCGCGGCGGCCGAAGCGTTCCGCTACCTGGTCGGCCTGATCAACGACGACCACGTCGCACCCCCGGCCTCGGACACCAACGACAACGGCGACTTCTCCCGCAACCAGTTTCTGGCCGGCAAGATGGCGCTCTTCCAGTCCGGCACCTACAGCCTGGCGCGCGGTGGCCCGCGATGCCCGCTTCCGCTGGGGCGTGGCGATGATGCCGGCCGGGCCCAAGGGCCGGGTCAGTGTCACCAACGGCATTGCCGCGGCGGGCAATTCGGCGTCCAAGCATCCCGACGCGGTGCGCCAGGTGCTGGCCTGGATGGGCAGCCGCGAAGGCAACGCGTATCTGGGCCGCGCACGGCGCGGCCATCCCCGCGGTACTGTCCGCCCAGCCGGTGTACTTCGCCTACTGGAAGGCCAAGGGCGTGGACGTCAGGCCGTTCTTCGCGGTACTCGACGGCCCGCGCATCCCGGCTCCGGGCGGCGCCGGATTCGCCGCCGGCAATGAGGCGCTGAAACCGTACTTCGACGAAATGTTCCTCGGCCGAGGCGATGTCGCGGCGACCTGCTGCGGCAGGCTCAGGCAGGCGGCCAACGCCGCCGCGCGGCGCTAGTCGCCGGAAAGCTGCCGAGACCCGCGAACCTGCGCCCGCGTCTGACACGATGACGGGATGTCCACACCAACCGCGCCCGCAGCGGGACCGAGCCTGCACCAGTTGAAGACACCGCGAGCGGCGGCCCTGGCGGGGGTGCTGTCGGCCCTGCTCTTCGCGGCGGTACTGATCCTGATCCGGGCCCGGATGCCCGAAGGAGTGGGCGACCCGACGCAATGGCTGAACTCTGAACGGGGCGGCATCCTGACTGCGACCAAGCTGATGCCGTTTGCCGGGATCACCTTCTTGTGGTTCATCGCGGTGGTGCGCGACGGATTCGGCCGCTTTGAAGATCGATTCTTCGCGACGGTGTTTCTGGGTAGCGGCCTGCTGTTCCTGGCGATGATGTTCGTCTCGACCGCAGTCGCCGCCGCGCTGGTGGCCGGCATGACGGGTGTCAGCGATCCGGCGGCGCATGCCGAGGTGATCGGGTTCGGCAAGCTCATCGTGGTTGCGGCCGCCAAAACCTACGCCATCCGGATGGCGGCGGTGTTCATGATGTCGCTGGCCACCATCTGGCTCAAGACCGGCCTGATGCCGCGCTGGTTAGTCATCATCAGCTACCTGACGGCGGTAGCGCTGCTGATCGGCAGCGATCTGAGCATGTGGCTGATGCTCGCCTTTCCCGTCTGGATGCTGCTCGTGAGCGGCCTGCTGCTGAGCCGCGCCGGATACATCGACCGGCAACGCGCGAACGAAGGCTGAACGCTGCGGCGTCAGCTTGGCGGTCGGATCGCCTCGACGAAGGGCGCCAGGACGTGCGCGATCGTCGCCGCGGCTTCGTCGGCACCGATCGGCGGGAGAGCGAGAAAACTCAGCGAAGCGCGTGCGATCGTCTGGCCGAGCACATTGGCATCGTCGAAAGTGGCGCGCACCCAGCTTCGTTCGAAGATCTGGGACAGCTGTTCTGCGGCGTAGTCGACGATGAACTGACTTTCGACCGTGATCATCCGGAGCAGATCATTGGGCGCGTCTTCGGTCCGGAGCGCCCGCACCAGAGGATCGCCGTCGGCGCGCTCGAAAAACTCACGGAAGGCCGACCGCAGGGTGCCATAGCCGTCGTCGGGATGAGCGTCGACTGCAGACTCCATTCCGTTGACGATGCTGTCGGTGAGTCGCAGGGCATACGCACGGGCGAGTCCACGACGGGTGCCGAACTCGTTGTACAGCGTGCCCCGACTGACCCCCGCGGTCGTGGCGACGTCGGCCATGGTGATCGACGACCACTTGCGTTCGACAAGCAGACCCCGCATGGCATCGAGAACCCCGCTTCGCATCAGAGCGAGGGCGTTGTTCTGGTACGGGCTGCGGTTTCGCGCAGACGTCGGCTCGACCATCCAGCTGAGATTAGTGCGCATTGGGATCGGTTCGGCTCGTCATGTCGGCGCCCTTGGGGTTGAAGTCGACCTTTTCGCGGACGCCGCAATCCGGGCAGCGCCATTCGTCGTCGACGTCGTCCCAGCTGGTCCCCGCCGGATATCCCTCACGTGGTGCACCGACGGCCTCGTCGTAGACGTAGTCACAAATCGGACACTGGTAGGCCGTCATCGCCGGGCCCCGTACCGGGCAAGGACCTTCTCGCGCTTGCGGGGGTCGATGTTGACGGCGCTCAGGTCGTAGTCGTAGTGCTCAAGAACCCGGTGATCCATCAGTTTTCGCCAGACCGGGGGAAAGTAAGTCAGGCTGATCAGACTGGCGTATCCGCTGGGCAGATTGGGGGCACCGTCCATACTGCGCAGAGTCTGGTAGCGCCGCACGGGATTGGCGTGGTGATCGCTGTGCCGCTGCAGGTGGTAGAGGAACACGTTGGTGACAATGTGATCGGAGTTCCAGCTGTGTGCCGGCGCGCATCGTTCGTAACGTCCTTTCCCAGAAGCGGTGGCCGTCTTCTGCCGCAGCAGCCCGTAATGCTCGAGGAAGTTCACCGACTCCAGCAGCGAGGCACCGTAGACCGCCTGAACGATCAAGAATGGCAGCACCTGCCACCCGAAAGCGGCCGTCAGCGCCCCGAACAGCACGATCGACATCAGCCATGCGTTGAGCACGTCGTTCTGAATGCTCCACGTGGACTTACCGATCCGCTCCATCCGGGTTTTCTCCAGGCCCCATGCCGACTTCAGCGAGCCAAAGACGCTGCGCGGCAGAAACATCCAGAAGCTCTCACCGAAACGTGCGCTGGCCGGGTCCTCGGGGGTGGAGACGCGGACGTGGTGGCCGCGGTTGTGCTCGATGTAGAAGTGCCCGTAAAGGGTTTGAGCGAGCGTGATTTTGGACAGCCAACGTTCCAAATTCTCCCGCTTGTGGCCCATCTCGTGGGCGGTGTTGATGCCCACCCCGCCGATGATGCCCATGGTCGCCATGACGCCGATCTTGGATATCAGGCCCAGGCCGCCACTGATTCCCAGCCAACTCAGGTCGTCGGCCGACCAGAGGTAACACGCCACGACCAGGCTGGCCATCTGGAATGGAATGAACGCGTAGGTGCAGTAACGGTAGTACCTGTCGTTCTCCAAGTGCTCGATCACCTCGTCCGGCGGGTTCTGGTCATCGGCGCCGAAGAACGTGTCCAGGATCGGCAACAGCACATAGAGCAGGATCGGTCCGATCCACCAGAGCACCGGCGTCGCAGCGGTCCAGTCGAGCCTGCCGAACAGCCACGCCAGTCCGACGGCCATCAGCAGTGACGTCGGGAGAATCAGACCCAACGGCCACAGGTAGCGCTTCCGATCACGCCATCGTGCAACGCCTGCCCGGAACTTGTCTCTGCAATGGTCGCCACTGCGGACCTCCTCAACTGTCCATCGCCTTGATCTGGGCGACGTCGTCCGCACACCGCTCGGCGGTCGCTTGCCTATGAACATATCAGCTTATTTGTTCAACGGATACATGTATTCCGGAATTTGTTCAAGCATGCGAGCGGGGCTCGTGGGACGACTTCGCTTGTTTGCGCGCGTTGCGCCGGCGTGACGCTCGACGTCGACAGCGACGCCGGCGTGACGCTCGGCAGCGGGAGGCCAGCCGGTGGCCCGCCCGACCCTCGCCGTCAGCCGGGTAGCACCAGCACCGGCACCGGGCTGTGACGAATGATCTGGCCGCTACGCATCCCGAGGAACACCCTGCGGATGTCTCCGCCCGGCGACGTGCCCAACGTAAGGATCTCGCCGTCAACCCAATCCGCTCTGTGCAGCGCCTCCATCCAGCTGTGGCCGGTAATCACCCGCAGCGCAACGTCATCGCCGATGACACCGTCAACCTTCAGCGACTCCAGGATGTTTCGCGCCTGCACCGCCCACGCCTCCAGGATCGAGTCCTCGGCGTCCAGTCCGACGTCGGGTGGATACATCGTGCGTCCGCGGACGGCGAAAGTCATCACCCGCAGCGGAATCCGCATCCGGCCGGCGTATTCGGCGCAGCGGCGCACCACGCCGACCGACTGCGGGAGGGCCGAGTACGCACACGTCAGTCGAGTCAATGTGCCAGTGCGCGAGTGGTATCCCGGCGAGCTGATCGCCACCGGCACCGGGGAGGAGTGCAACAGCCAGTCGGCGGTGGTGCCGACCACCATGTGCACGCGCCCACTGCTGGGCAACGACCCGAGCACCAGGATCTCTGCACCGACTTCTTCGGCTAATTCGGCCAACCCACCCGGCACCGACCGATGCGCACGGTGGCAGTAGTTGACCTCAAGGCCCTCGGCCAGCGGGAAGAGGTAGCTTTGGGCTTCATTGGCCGAGTTCTCCGCCAAATGTCGGGCCCAGTGCTCGTATTCGGTGTCGACGCGCGCCAGTGATGGTGTGGGCCAGGCCTTGGGAACAATGGTCGCCACCGTCAGCGACGTCTGGAGTGTTCGGGCCATGCCGATGGCCAGGTACAGCCCCGAGAGCCCGACCTTGTCGGCCCGGTATCCGACAACGACAGTCACGCCACATTCTCATTCAAGGCGCTGTGGTGTCGGCCCCATACGAAGTAGTAAATCAGCGCCACCGCGATCCAGCCGCTGAACGCCAACCAGGTGTACCAGTGCAGGCTGGCAAGGATGTAGCCGCAGGCGAACACCGAGAGCACCGGCGTGACAGGGTATCCGGGCACCCGGAAGCCGCGCGGCAGATCCGGTTCGCGCACCCGCAGAATGATCACCCCGAGCGACACCACGATGAACGCGGTCAGGGTGCCGATGGACACCATGTCTGCCAGCTTGTCCAGGGGGACGGACGCGGCCAGCAGCGCCGCGGCAACCGCGACGATGACGGTGTTGTTGACCGGGGTCATGGTGGTCGGATTCACCGTCGCGAACCGGGTGGGTAACAGCCCGTCGCGGCCCATCGCGAACAGGATGCGCGTCTGGCCGTACATGGTGACCAGGGTGACGGTGAAGATCGAGATCACCGCGCCCGCCGCCAGCACCGTGCCGGCCCATCTGCTGTGCGTGACGTTGTCGAGAATGGTGGCCAGCCCGGCGTTTTCCTGAGTGGCGAAGTCCCGCCACGGCTGGGTGCCCAGCGCGGACAGCGCGACGAGCAGGTACACGCCGGTGACGACCACCAATGCCGAGATCAACGCACGCGGCATCGTCTTCTGCGGATCCTTCACTTCGTCGCCGGCGGTCGAGACGGCGTCCAGGCCGATGTAGGAGAAGAAAATGGTGCCCGCCGCGGTGCCGATGCCGGCGACGCCGAACGGCGCGAAGTCCTTGAGATGGTCGTCGTTGAAGGCGGTGAAGGCGATGACGGCGAACATGCCCAGGACGCCGAGCTTGATCAGCACCATGATGGTGTTGACCTTCGCCGATTCGCTGGCGCCGCGGATCAGCAGCAGCGCACACATCACGATCAGAAGGACTGCCGGCAGGTTCACCCACCCGTGGGAGACACCCTCCGGCGTCTTGTCCCACGGTGCCGCCGACACTGCGTGCGGCAGTTCGACTCCGGACAGATTGTGCAGCAGCTTGTTGAGGTAACCACTCCATCCGACGGCCACCGCGGCGGTAGCCACTCCGTATTCCAGCAGTAGGCACGCCGCCACCACCATGGCCACCGCCTCGCCCAGGGTGGTGTAGGCATACGAGTACGACGAACCCGAAACCGGCACGGCCGAGGCCAATTCGGCATAGCAGATAGCGGCCAGCCCGGCCGCGATGCCGGCCACCAGAAACGAAACCAGCACGCCCGGCCCGGCCTCGGGCACCGCCTGGGACAGCACGAAAAAGATCCCGGTGCCGACGGTCGACCCCACACCGAACAGGGTGAGCTGGAAGGTGCCGAAACTGCGCTTGAGACCGGACGCGGCCCCCTGCGCGACGGGCGCGCCGCCTACTGGGCGGCGGCGCAGCATTTGCTCCTTGAGGCTGATCGAGGTAGCCGGCAACTGCGCCTCCCATCGCTGTGTCAGCTAAGTATGGGCCTCCAACAGCGCTGCAGCGAACTGCCGCACCGCCCAGTCGATCTCCGCGGCGGTGATCACCAGCGGCGGTGCGAACCGCAGCGTCCAATCGTGAGTGTCCTTCACCAGCACGCCGCGGTCGGCCAGCCGAAGGCTGATCTGCTTGCCTTTCTGTGGCCCAGGAGCCAGAGCAGGATCGATATCGACGCCGGCCCACAGGCCGAAGCCACGTACCGCCGTCACCCCGTCGCCGAGCAGCGCACCCAACCCCTCATGCAGGCGCGCACCCAATTCGGCCGAGCGGGACTGGAATTCGCCGCGTCCCAACATGCCCACCACGGTGGTGCCGATCGCGGCCGCCAACGGGTTGCCACCGAACGTCGAGCCGTGTTCGCCGGGATTCAACACGCCCAGGACGTCCCGGTCGGCGACCACCGCCGACAGTGGAACCACGCCTCCGCCCAGCGCCTTGCCGAGTAGGTAGACATCGGGCACCACACCCCACCGGTCGCAGGCGAACGTATAGCCCGTGCGCGCCAAGCCCGACTGGATCTCGTCGGCGATCATCAGCACGTCGTGTTCGCTGCAGAGTGCACGCACCGCGGGCAGGTAGTCGTCCGGCGGCACGATGATGCCGGCCTCACCCTGGATCGGCTCGAGCAGTACCGCGACGGTGTCCCCATCGATCGCCTGAGCCAGCGCGGCGGCGTCACCGAACGGCACCGAACGGAACCCCGGCGTGAACGGGCCGAATCCCCCACGCGCCACCGGATCGGACGAGAAGCTGACGATGCTGATCGTGCGGCCGTGAAAGTTGTTGTCCGCCACGATGATGTTGGCCTTACCCGCGGGGACGCCCTTGACCTCGGCGCCCCACTTGCGGGCCACCTTGAGACCGCTCTCGACCGCCTCGGCGCCCGAGTTCATCGGCAACACCATGTCCTTTCCGCAAAGCTCGGCCAGCGCCGCGCAGAACGGGCCGAGGCGGTCGGAGTGGAAGGCGCGGCTCACCAGCGTGACGGTGTCGAGCTGGGCGTGAGCCGTCGCGATGATCTCGGGATGACGATGACCGAAGTTGACCGCCGAGTAGGCAGCCAGGCAGTCCAGGTACCGGCGACCGTCCACATCGGTGATCCAGGCCCCCTCAGCACTGGCGGCCACCACCGGCAGCGGTGAATAGTTGTGCGCTGCATGCCTTTCCACCAAGGAAATGGCCGTATCGGTCAGGTCCGCCAGAATCGTCATGAGTGCACCTCCAATGTGCAGCACTTCACCGAACCACCGCCCTTGAGTAGCTCGGACAAATCGACGCCGATCGGCTCAAAGCCGGCCTGCGCGTAACTGTTGCGCGAAAGCCGTTGCCGCATCTGGCAATACCACGTGACGGCCGTCGGAGACGGCGTTGAGCCCGAACAGGTAGGCGTCGGCGGTGCCGACGATGATCGCGTCGGAGAACAACGCGCGCAACTGAGTCTGGGCCGACTCGCTGAACGCCGGAGGGTAGTAGGCGATGGTGTGATCGTCGAGGACGGCCAGCGCGGTATCCAGGTGATAGAAGCGCGGATCCACCAACTCGAGCGACACCACCGGCATCCGCAGTGCCGCCGCGATCTCGGCGTGCGCGCGTGGGTCGGTGCGAAACCCGTAGCCCGCCAACACCATGTCGCCGACCAGCAACAGATCGCCTTGCCCCTCGTTGACGTGGCGGGTGGACACGGGCCGGTACCCGATTGAGGACATCCAGTTCGCGTATGCCCTGGACTCGTCGGCGCGCTCGGCGAACCGGAACCGGGCGACCACGGCGATGTCATGAGCAATGAAACCGCCGTTGGCCGCGTACACCATGTCCGGCAGACCCGCCACGGGCTCCACCAGATCCACCCGGTGACCCAGCCGAACATAAGTTTCGCAAAGTCGCTCCCACTGCGCTGTCGCGCGACCAACGTCGACGGGCGTGCTGGTGTCCATCCACGGATTGATGGCGTAGTCGATGGTGAAGAAGGTGGGCGGCGTCATCGCATAGTGCCGTGCGGTCGGCGTGCGTTCGGGCGACGTGGCGTGCCATGCCCCGGGCACAGACCGAGCGTCAACATAGTTGTCCGTCATAAAAATCAACGTTATTGGGCTCCATTGACGCAAGCAAACGAAGTACGTTGCGCATTTACCGTTGATATATTGCGCTAGGCTCTCTAAAGCGATGATTTGTTGCGCTGACGATGACGGAGGTGCCCGATGGACCGCTTGGACGACACAGACGAGCGCATCCTGGTCGAACTGGCCGAGCATGCGCGGGCCACGTTCGCCGAGATCGGCCAGAAGGTGAATCTGTCGGCGCCGGCGGTGAAGCGTCGCGTCGACCGGATGCTCGACAGCGGGGTGATCCGGAGCTTCACCACCGTCGTCGACCACAACGCGCTCGGCTGGAACACCGAGGCGTACGTGCAGGTGTTCTGCCACGGCCGGATTGCGCCGGAAAAGTTGCGCGAGGCATGGGTGGACATCCCCGAGGTGGTGAGCGCCGCTACCGTGACCGGCACCTCCGATGCGATCCTGCATGTGCTTGCCCGCGATATGCGGCACCTGGAGGCCGCGCTGGAACGCATTCGATCCAGCGCCGACATCGAGCGCAGTGAAAGCATCGTGGTGCTGTCGAACCTGATCGACCGGATGCGGCCGTAAACGGGTCCGTGGCGATCGCAAGCGCGGCGGAGCCGGGCGCAGCGGTCGCATCCGTCGTCGATCGACGTTCAGCTGCGCCGAGAGGATGGTCTGGATCGCCACGCCCGCACCGCAGACCAGGACGGCGATCGTCATCGCCACCCAATCGGACAGTTTGGGACGCCGGGGGTTGGCCGACAGCTGACCGGCGCCGCCGCGGGCGGTGATCGCATCACCCATCTCGTCGGCACGGCGCAGTGTGACGGTGATGGTGGCAGCGAGCAGGTCGATGACCTCCAACCTGCGCTGCTGGCGTCTTTCTTTGCGGCTGCGCGGCACCGGTTTCGGCCGCAACCGACGCGCGGCATACAGCACCTGAAACTCGTCGATCAGCATCGGGAAAGCGCGCAACGCCAGTGCCAGCGCCACCGCCCATTCGTCGATCGGCAGCCGCAGCAGCCGCAACGGACGACCCAAAGTGGCCACCGCAGGCCCGATTTCGGCAACGTTGGTGGTGTAGGACACCAGCCCGCCCAACCCCAGCAGCACCAGGGTCAGCGCGGTGATCCGTAGGAAGTTCAATAATCCGCCAAGGCCCACCTCGACGCCGGCCAGCGAGATCAGCGGATCACCGCCGGCCAGTGCCGCGGTGAAACCACCGATCGACACGACGATCCACAACCAGCGGGGGATCGACGGCAACGCGCCGCGCGGAATGTGCGCGGTCCAGACCGCGGCAAGCACCAAGGCCGCAGTACACCCGATCGTCACCCACCCCGGATAGAACGCCAGCAACGCCGAAATGCCGAAAACCACCAATAGCTTCGTGCCAGCCCACAGGTCGTGGATGGGCGACCGGCCGGGGATCGGAACCAGCAACACCACGGGTCGGCCGGGCCTGCGGTTCTCCCGTTGCCTCGGGGACGATGTCATGGTCACGACACACCCCCCGGTCGCACCACGGACGTAGAGGCCGACTCCAGGAGGCCGTCACGCAGGTGCAGGGTGCGCGGGCAGAGGCTTTCCATCCCGACGAGGTCGTGGGAGATGACCACCACCGTCAGACCCCGCTCGCGGCGCAGATTCTCGAGCAGGCGCAGCAGCCCGCTCTGGCTCTCGGCGTCCAACCCGGCCAACGGCTCGTCGAGGATCAGGGCCTTGGGCGAGCAGGCGAGCAGCCCGGCCAGCACCACCCGACGCATCTGGCCCCCACTGAGTTGGTCGATGCTGCGGGTGGCCAGCGCGGGGTCGAGCCCAACGACCCCGAGCGCCGAGATGACGCGGTCTTGGTCTTTGTATGAAAAGCCGGCCGCTGAAGCCACTTCCAGGTCGACGCGGCTGCGCATCAGCTGCAGCCGGGCCGCCTGGAACGACAACGCCACCGCGCCCACTTGCTCGTCGGTGGGACGGCCATCCAGCAGACACACACCGCTCGTCGGTGCCGTCAAACCGGCCATGATCCACGCCAACGTCGATTTACCCGAACCATTGCCGCCATGAATCAGCACACCGTCGCCCTGCTCCACGACGAAGCTGACGTCGCGCAGCGCTGTCTTGGCCCACGGGGTCCCGATGCCGTATTCGTGGCCGACACCCACGAGTTCGAGCGTCGACCCACTGCGGGTTCCGCCCACTCCCACGGTCGGCATCTGTACGTCCCCGGCGGGCTGGACCATGCCGGAGTTGTCTGGGGAGTCACTGAGTTTGATTGTGCGGTCGGCAGACTCGGCTTCGTTGTTGTAGTGGGTGATGTGCACCAGTGCCGTCCGGTGCCGTTTCGTCAGACCGGACAGCACGCTCAGCAGACCCTCGCGGCCCTGCTGGTCAACCATGGTGGTGACTTCGTCGGCGATCAGCATCGCGGGCTCGCGGGCCAATGCCGCCGCCAGCGCCAGCCGCTGCAGTTCACCACCGGACAGGCTGCCGGTGTCGCGTTCGGCGAGATCCTCGAGTCCGACCTCGCGCAGCAACTGGTCGACGTCCGTCTTCTTACCTGGCGGCAGACCCCACACCACGTCGTCGGCGACCCGGGTACCCAGCACCTGGCTTTCCGGATGCTGCAGCACGACGGCGGTGCCGCCGAGCTTGCCCAGTCCCACCGCGCCGGGCCGGGCCACCGTGCCCGACGTCGGCTCCCGTCCGGCCAGGATCAACATCAGCGTGGTCTTCCCGGAGCCGTTGGCGCCGGTGATCGCGACGTGCTCGGCCTCTCCGATGTCCAGGCTGAGCTCGCGCAACGCGTCCTGGCCGGCACCGGGATAGCGGAAGCGCACGTGATCCAGCCGCACCGGAACCGGGCCGACGGCGGCGTCGGCAACGTCGCCGGCGGCAACGTCCAGCATGTGCACGTCCGGGATGCCCCGCATCCGCTCCAGCAGTCGCGACAGTGCCCACCACCCGACCAGCGAAATGAATATGACCCCGACGGTGACGCTGCCGAGCAGGACCAGCTGCCAGTAATGCAGCGCGGCAGCGTAGACCCCTTTCAGCCAGGAACCGACATCCTGCAGACCCACCCGGCCGAAAAACGAGGCCAGCCCGTTCACGTTCGCGGTGATCGCGTCGCGCATCAGGTGCCGCAGGCGGGTCAACACCATCAACACCCCGACGTTGCCGGCGCCGAACACCAATCCGGCGATCACGGACGAGACGACCACCGTGGGTGTGCCGCGCCCCCTGCGTTTGATGATTCCGGTGAGCCCACCGATGTACGCGCTTTGGATGACGCCCATCAGCCCGCCGCCGCCGGAGATCAGGAAGGCGATGACGCCGGCGGCGACCGTCGCGGTGATCAGCACGCGCAGGCGGTACCGGTAGGCCAGTAAGCCAGTAGGGACGGTGCCCAGCAACGCGAGTCCCGCGGCAAACGGCACGACGACGGAAATGATGGCGGTCACCGCGCACAGCGCGGCCATTACCGACGCTTGCGCCAACTCACTCGGTCGCAGCGGTCCACCCCGAGCGCGCGATGAGGGTGGCCCGATCTCGCTCACTCGACCGATTCTGCCAGGTCCCTTCGCCGCAAGGTGACCAGCACGCAGCCCCTCGTGCATTTGACGTGACGGTTGCCACGATTGGTCTCGCATAGCAAAGCTATGCAACGATGGCTACATGACTTCCACCGCCGCGGCAAAAGACGCTGACGTCGCGCACGGTCTGGGAGCCGACCTGCTGGCTGTGGTCGCGCGGCTGAATCGACTCGCCACCCAGCGCATCCAAATGCCGTTGCCCTCGGCACAAGCCCGGCTGCTGGCCACCATCGAAGCTCAGGGCGAAGCTCGCATCGGCGACCTGGCCGCCGTCGACCACTGTTCGCAACCGACGATGACCACTCAGGTGCGCCGACTCGAGGACGCCGGCCTGGTGTCACGCACCATCGATCCCGGCGACGCCCGCGCTGTCCGCATCAAGATCACCCCCGAAGGCGTCCACACGCTCAACGCGGTGCGCAGGGACCGGGCCGCCGCCATCGAACCGCAACTGGCCCGGCTCGATGCCGCCGACCGTCAGGTGCTGACGGATGCCGTCGAGGTATTGCGGCGTCTTCTGGAAAACGCCGCTACCACGCCGGGCCGCCACACCCTCTGATCCGGGCGGCCGCAAGTGGAGAGACCGCCTCAGCGGGTAGACACTTAAAGTCAGTACTTGTGATTCGTCCGAGACCCGTGATGAAAGGTGGCGGCCATCCCTGACGTCTCCCCGTTGACCGTATGGGTCGGATCGATGCGGTACGTCTTCGCGCCGGGCCGCGATGTGATCGTGGGACACGGCGGCCACTGCGACGTCCGACTGGACCCGGATGGTCCCGGCCCCGACACGCAACCCGTCCCCGATGTGGTGTTGCGCTTCGCCGGCACCCATTGGCTTGCCGTCGATCAAAGCCACCACGGCCTTTTTCTCGATGGGGTGCGGATGTCGACGATCGACATCCGGGACGGTCAGACGATCGCGATCGGCGACCCGCAGCGCGGCCCACTGCTGAGTTTCCAGGTCGCGGCCCCTGACGACGCGCCCCCGCCGACCACCGATCCGCTGGGGGTGAAGACGCCGGTGCCGCAGCCCGTCCAGACGCCCGACGACGAGCCCGCGACCACCGGTATCCCGGCGCAACCCGCCGACGTCCCGGCAGAACCGCAAACCACCCGCATCCCCGCGCAACCCGCCGACGTCCCGGCAGAACCGCAAACCACCAGCATCCCCGCGCAACCCGCCGCCATACACGGCCCGGTTGAACATTCCCCGCTGGAGCGACCCACCAGGCCCTTCCCGCACGTACCGGTAGACGTCGCCGGCCGCCGAGCCGGCCCTCGCCTACGCGCCGGCCAAGGATCCCGGGCCGGTCGAGCGGATGACCGAGGCGGACCGCAAGCCGCTTCCCGGCCCTTCCGACTCCGGGCCCGGCGAGCTCCCGCCACAGACCAGCAGGCTGCCGCTGCTACCGGGCGCACGCACGATCGGTGTTGCCGGTTACAACCTGGGGCTCACCATCGATAGCCACGAGCTGCTGTCGAACGTGACGTTCACCGCGCCCCCGGGTTCCCTGATCGCGGTCGTCGGGCCGTCGGCGCCGCGCAATTTCGCCCTCACCGGACTGCTCGCCGGAACCCGACCGCTGAGTTCGGGTCTGCTGACCGTGGACGGCCATGACGTGCACGACGAACCCGACGTGATGCGGTTACGCATCGGGGTGGTTCCGCGTGACAACCGGGTACACCCCGGACTCACCGTGCAGCGTGCCCTGGGTTACGCAGCGGAGCTGCGGCTGCCACCTAACACCTCGCCGGAGAATCGCGACCGGGTCGTCAACCAGGTGCTGGACGAACTCGAGTTGACCCCGCACCGCACGACCCGGGTGGGCAAACTTCCGCCCGAAGCGCGCCGGTGCGTGTCGCTGGCGGTCGAGTTGCTCACCAGGCCGTCGCTGCTGGTGGTGGAGGGCCCCGGCGCCGGGCTGGATCCGGCGCAGGAGAACCACGTCATGGCAATGCTGCGCCGGCAGGCCGACCTCGGCTGCGTGGTGATGGTGGCCGGTATCTCACCGGCCTACCTCAACATGTGCGACCAGGTACTGCTGCTCACGCCTGCGGGCCGGTTGGCATTCGCCGGGCCGCCCTCACATATCGACTCGGCGCTGGGTACCACCGACTGGTTCGAAATCTTCGGACGGATCAGCGCGGACCCGCATGGCGCCCACCATGCATTCCTGATGCGGCAGCAGGCTTCCGTGTCGCCGACGCCGCCGTCGGTCGCCAGGCCGCAGCGGCTCGCGCCCACCCCCGGCTTCGGCCAGCAGTTGCGGCTGCTGGCCCGCCGCCAGCTGCGGTTGTTGTTGGCCAGCCCCGTGTATTCGCTGCTCCTGCTACTGCTGCCCTTCGCGCTGGGCGCGTTGATCCTGTTGGTCCCCGGCCATTCCGGGTTGAGCCGGCCCGGCCCGTCGTCGGCGAACACGCACGAAGCAATCGAGATTTTGGCCGCGCTCAACTTCGCCGCGGTGCTCATGGGCACCGCGGTCACCATTCGCAGCCTGGTTTCCGAGCGCCGAATCTTCCGGCGCGAGCAGGCGATCGGATTGTCGACCTCGGCTTACCTGCTCGCCAAACTCGTCGTCTTCGGTCTGGTCACCACCGCGCAGTCCGCAATCCTGACCACCGTCGTCATCGTCGGCAAAGGCGGGCCCAAGCACGGCGCGGCGCTGCTCGGCAGTTCCCCGCTGGCTGCGGGCGTCGAGCTATACGTCAGTGTGGCGGCGACGGCCATCGTCTCAGCGATCGTGGGGCTGGCACTGTCTTCGCTCGGCAAGTCGATGGCCGAAGTGGTGCCGCTGCTGATCCCGGCGTTGTTGGCCTCGCTGTTGTTCGCCGGCGGGCTGGTTTCGCTGGTGGGAACCTGGGGCTACGACCAGATCTCCTGGTTCATTCCGGCCCAGTGGGGATTTGCGGCCGCGGCCGCCACCGTGAATTTGCGCCGGATCGACAGGCTGGCCGATCACAACGCGGTGTGGACCCACTACTCGGGCTGGTGGGTATTCGACATGATGATGCTGGTGCTCCTTGGCGCGATGTGGGCCGGATTCGTCCGGTACCGGTTGCGTCCGCCGACAGCCACGCCCCTACATCGCGAGAAGCAGGAACTGCGTGACCTGAACCGGTAGGAAGTTGTTGTCGCTGACCAGCACAACCGATTGGCGCCCATCGGGAAGCTTAGGCCCCAGAGTGATGCCTTCGACGTTGTCGAGGGGATTCTCCAACGAACCCCGCGCGCTCAGTGCCTCGGACAGGTCGACGGCCAGCGACTTGGCCATCGGAGTCACTTGCGCGTCCTGCATCGACCGCATCGCCGAAACATCTGTGGCCGAACCGATCTCGGTCCGGTAGATGCGGACGGCCGGTGGTCTTGCGCTGGACCGTTCCAGCACCAGGAACGTCGTGTCGGACAACGCGACCAGATCGGAGACGCCGTTGCGATCGGCGCCGGGCCCCGGTGGCTCCATTGGGTAGGCGTACTGCGCGGTGGCGGCGGCAGTCGCGGTGTCGAACTTGGTGATTCGGGTCAGCACCGGGTGATCGTCGTTGGTCAACGGTCCGTCGTTGTAACCCGGGTCTTCCATGGCGGCGTACAACGACCGGCCGTCGGGCGTCAGCGCCAGGCCTTCCAGCGCCATGTTCCGGCGGGGGCCGGTGGGCTGCGCAGACATCGCCAGGTTGGGCGGCAACGCGAATTGGCCCAGGTATCCGCCGTCCAGTCCGGCGATCCGCACCCAGGTGTCGGCCAGCACCGGTTCTCGATCGGTGAGCCGCTCGCCTTCCGAGCTCCAATAGAGTCGTTGCCTGCCGGGGTCGAAGGCGATGCCCTCCGGGTCAGGCGGGACGACCGGCGGCTCGGCGTTGCGGTCCAGCGGCCCGAACGGCTGTCCCCACCGGTCCAGCAACGGATGCGCGCCTGTAACGGTGACTTTGTCAATTCCCTTGTCCGACAACGAAAGCTGGACGGCGTAGAACCGGGCCGGCCCCAGCTTGGAGCGGTCGTCGCTGATGACGTAATAGACCTGGCGGCCGGAGTCGTACGTGATGCCGGATAAGCCGCCGACAACCGAGCCGTCGACGGTGGCACCGAAGGCCACCTGTGTTTGGCCGAGGTAGGTCAGCAGTGGTGGGGGTGCATGCGCCGCCGGATGGCCGGCGGCGCAGCTGATGCTCAGGCCAAGTACCGATGCCAGCGACCCGACCAGCAATCGCCACCGCGACCAACCACCCACACTCGTGAAAGTAGGGGATCAACGCGAGCCCGCCCACCAACGACCCGAAGATTCCGCGACACAGTGTGTCGATGGGGCCGACTTATTCCGGCAGCGCGGGCGACGGGCTACGGTCGGGGAATGGCGTCAGACAACAAAAGCACTGCCGACTATCTACGCGACGCGCTCGACGGGCGTTGGCGCGATGTGAAGAACGAGACGCGGGCCAAGCTCTCGCACGAGGCTTTCCGCCCGCACCACACCCCCAACACGGTCATCGCCCGCGCCAAGGTCGCCGAGCAGATGCAGATGATGGCGACCGCCGGCGTTTCGGACGAAGGGTTCCGCAAGGAGCACGGAGGCACCGGTGACGTCGGTGCGGCGGTCACGATGATCGAGATGCTGGCGATGTCGGATCTGTCCCTGATGGTCAAAGCCGGCGTGCAGTGGGGCCTGTTCGGCGGCGCCGTCGAGAACCTGGGGACCGAACGCCACGGCTCGTACGTCAAGGACATCATCACCCTCGATCTGCTCGGGTGCTTCGCGATGACCGAGACCGGACACGGCAGCGACGTCCAGTCGCTGGAGACGACGGCCACCTATGACGTCGAGACCGAAGAGTTCGTCATCAACTCCCCCACGCCGACATCCCGCAAGGACTACATCGGCGGCGCGGCCGAGACCGCAACCATCGCAGCGGTTTTCGCTCAGCTGATCACCCGAGGACGGCAAGCCGGTCAACCACGGAGTGCACTGCGTCCTGGTCCCCATCCGCGACGCCGACGGCAACGACCTGCCGGGAGTGACCACCTCGGACTGCCACTACAAGGGCGGCCTGCCCGGGGTCGACAACGGCCGCATCATGTTCGACAACGTCCGGGTGCCGCGGGTCAACTTGCTGAACAAGTACGGCGAGGTCGAACCGGACGGCACGTACAGCTCGCCGATCGACAACCCGAACCGGCGGTTCTTCACGATGATCGGCACGCTGATCCGGGGCCGGGTCACCGTCGGCGGCAGTGCCGGCAACGCAGCCCATGTCGCGTTGGACATCGCCACCCGTTATGCGTTGCAGCGCAGGCAATTCGCCGCCCCCGACGACGACGACCGCGAAGTGCTGATCATGGACTACCTGGTGCACCAGCGGCGGCTGTTCCCGTTGATCGCGAAATCGTACGCGCTGCAATTCGCCCAGAACGAACTGGTGTCCAAATGCCACGACCTGCAGACCTCGGATGTGGTGGATGCCGAGGAGCAGCGTGAGCTGGAGGCGCGTGCCGCCGGCCTGAAGGCGGCCAACACCTGGCACGCATCACGGGCCATCCAGGAGGCCCGCGAAGCCTGCGGCGGCGCGGGCTACATGGCCGAGAACCGGCTGATCGCACTGCGCGCCGACACCGACGTCTTCACCACCTTCGAGGGCGACAACCACGTGCTGACCCAGCTGGTGGCAAAGGAGTTGCTCACCGCCTACGCCGACGACATCAAGAGCATGAGTCCGGTGGAATGGGTGCGTTTCGCGGCCAACACGGTGGGCGACCGGGTCAAGAAACGCACTGCGGCCGAAGCGATCATGCAGCGCATCGTCGACTCTCGACAGGACAACGAGGAGGAAGGCAGCCTGTTCAACCGCGGCACCCAGGTTCAGATGTTCGAAGACCGTGAGGAATACCTGCTGTCTTCGGTGGCGCGCCGGCTGCAGGGCAAATCCAAAGAGATGTCGGCCTTCGATGCGTTCAACGCGGTGCAGGATCACGTGCTGCACGCCGCGCAGGCGCACATCGACACCGTGGTGCTGGAAGCGTTTGTGGCCGGCATCGAGTCATGCCCGGACCGGGAGGCACGCGAGCTGCTGGGTGTGGTGTGCGACCTGTACGCGTTGACCGTGATCGAAGAGGACAAGGCCTGGTTCATCGAGCACCGGTACCTGTCGACCGAGCGGGCCAAGGCTGTCACCCGGGGCATCAACGATCGATGCCGGGTACTGCGCCCACACGCCAGGACGCTGGTCGACGGGTTCGGCATCCCGGAGCCGCTGCGCTACGCCGAGATGCTGCATCCGGAAAATCTGCCCGACTAAGCGTTGCTCACGACGAGTTCTGCCGACTGCGCTGCCGGCAGGGGCGTCACGGATCTGCGCACGTAGGCGTGCCAGGTCAGCGCGGCCGCAGCGGCGTAGCAGCCCATGAAGATCCAGAACGCGTCCGTCCCGGCGCCGGTGCTCAGATACGACGCGCGCAGCGCGAGCTCGATGCCGACGCCGCCAAGTGCACCGACGGACGCCACCAACCCGATGGCCACGCCCGAGATGATCCGCGACCAGTCCCGGCGGTCGGCTTCGCCGAGGTCGAGCGAGCGGCTGCAGGCCTCGAAGATCGTCGGGATCATTTTGTAGACCGATCCGTTGCCCAGCCCGGACAAGACGAAAAGTGCTATGAAGCAAGCGAAGTAGCCGACCATGGTGGCGCCGCCGCCATGATGGCGGTGCTGATGCGCACTTGTGCTGATCAGTAGTCCGGCGGTGGACGCCATGGCGATGAAGACCAGCAGCGTCAGGCGGCTGCCTCCGATGCGGTCGCCCAGCCGTCCACCGTAAACCCTTGCGGCAGCGGCCAACAACGGGCCCAGGAAGGCGAGTTTGGCGGCGTGCAGGCTTGCCTGCGCGACGGTTTCGCCGCTGGCCACGAAGTTGGTCTGCAACACCTGGCCGAACGCGAAGGAGAACCCGATGAATGAGCCGAACGTGCACAGGTAGAGCAATGAGAGCAGCCAGGTGTCGCCGGCAGCGAACACCGCCGCGAGGATCGGCCTCAGCTTTTCTGGCTTGACCTGATGCTGCTCAACGTTATTCATGAACCGGGTCACCCCGATGGATGCGATCACCAGTGACACCGCATACAGTCCGCAAACCAGGTACGGCTTGCGGTCACCTACCGTGGCGATGACCAGCAGCCCGACCAACTGGATCGCCGGTACCCCGAGATTGCCGATGCCGCCGGCGAATCCGAGGGCGGAGCCCTTGAGCCGGTGCGGATAGAAGGCATTGGCATTGCTCATCGAGGCTGCGAAGTTACCGCCGCCCAAACCGGTCAGTGCCGCGCAAATCAGATACGGCCACAACGGCAGACCGGGGTGCATCAACATCACCATCGTGGCGATGACGGGGACGAGTAAAGCCAATGACGAGAAGATCGCCCAGTTTCGTCCGCCGAAGACCGCGGTGGCCAATGAGTAGGGCATCCGCAGGCACGCTCCGACCAAGGTTGCGGTGATACCCAGCAGCAACTTGTCGCCCGTCGAGAACCCGTACACGTTCTGCGGCATGAACAATTCCATCACCGGCCACAGCGTCCACACCGAGTAACCCAGGTGAACCGTGACAACCGACCACAACAGATTGCGTCGCGCGACGACCTTATTGCCGGCCTCCCACGCCACCACATCCTCGGCATCCCAGTGGGAGATGTGACGCGAGCCACGACGGCTGCTCGCGACGTCGTCGCATGACTCCACCCTTTGCCACAGCGTCTCCTGGTACATCACCCTCCCTACTCCTTCTTCACGCCGGTGCCTCGCACGGAAACTCAAGCGTGCCAGGCCAACCGGCGTCAAGCACGCCGGCAGCAGCCTGAACCTGCTGTAGGTGTGCTGTAGAAGCGCTGAATGTCAGGAAAGCTGGGATTTACCTAAGTGGCTGATGCGGAATCGGACTGAGCGCCTTGAGTTTTCCGTCCGGCCCGATCTCGAACTTCACCGTGCCTCTGCCGGTGGGACAGCATTCTTCGTCATTACCGACACGCCACTGGTACTGCACTGTCACGCTGTCATCGGCGGGCGCCAGCACGGTGATGTACGGCTTGGGGTTCCGGGTGGGTGAGCCCAGCGGGATGTTGCGATCGAAGAACAGCAGCTGCTGCGGTGTCGACTCCGACGCGATGGTGGGGATGATCTGTACCCAGTTCAGCCGGCACTTGCGGGTGTGGCCGCGCGCGATTTCCACCCAGGCAGAACCTGGCACCTCGACCGGGACGGCGGCGATCGCCCGGCGCACCGTGTCGGCGGTGGGGCTGTCGGACTCCTTGCAGGAATCCGGCTTCGCCCGGGGCTGGGTCGACGATTGACCACCGCAACCTGCGACCGCCACACCCAGAATGAGCAGGGCGGCGCCGAACCGAGAACCCACCTCGCGAGCTTAGCGAAGCGGCCCGATGCCGGCCGCCGCAGCTGGACGCACACTGTGAATGTCCGTCGGGTTTGGTCAATACCGCAGGTGTAGGGCCTGAAGCGGGCATCGCCGCGGGTAATCTCGGCAGAGATCACTGGTCGACGAAGACCGGGATCGCCCTTGAGGCCGGCGCACGTTACCACCCGATTTTCGTGCCGGTTTCGGACGCCGCACACGACGCCGTACCCCGCTGCGAGAAGTCCGTAAAGCCACCGAAACGTCGGATGTGCCGTGCTGAAACATCCCTGCCGGACGATCTATGGCATATCCCAGTGCCTTGAAAAGGTCTTGAAAGGAGAGGTCGGAAATCACCATGCGGTCCGCCGACGACTCCGTGCGCACCATGTGCGCCTACTGCGGCGTCGGCTGCGGGATGGTGTTGCAGATCACAACCGACCCGGAAAGCGGCCGGCGTCACATCGCTAAATCCGTTGGGCAGGAAGACCATCCGGCCAACTTCGGCCGCTTATGCACCAAAGGCACGACCACCGCTGATTTTCTCGCCGCACCCGGGCGAGCGGAGTCTGCATACTCACGGGCCGACCGCGGCCAGCCCTTTGAACCGGTTGATACCGATACCGCGATCATGCGATCCGCCAAGCGGTTACGGGCCATCATCGACAAGCACGGCCCCGACGCCGTAGCCCTGTACGTATCGGGACAGATGTCCCTGGAAGCCCAGTACCTGGCGAACAAGCTGGCCAAGGGTTTCATCGGTACCAATCAAATCGAGTCGAACTCGCGACTGTGCATGGCGGGCGCCAGTTCGGGTTACAAGCTGTCCCTGGGCGCGGACGGACCTCCCGGCTCGTACCAGGACTTCGACCACGCCGACGTCTTCTTCGTCACCGGCGCCAATATGGCCGACTGCCATCCGATTCTGTTCCTGCGCATGATGGAGCGGGTCAAAGCGGGCGCCAAACTGATCGTCGTCGACCCGCGCCGCACCGCGACCGCCGCCAAGGCCGACCTGTTCCTGCAGATCGCCCCGGGCTCGGATCTCGCGCTGCTCAACGGGTTACTGCACCTGATCGTGCGCAACGGGCACACCGACCCCGATTTCATCGCCGAGTTCACCTCCGGCTGGGAGGTGATGCCCAGCTTCCTGGAGCAGTTCACCCCGGACCGGGTCAGCGAAATCACCGGTATCCCCGCCGAAGACATCCGTACCGCGGCACGATGGATCGGCGAAGCCGCAAATTGGATGAGCTGCTGGACGATGGGCCTCAACCAGAGCACGCACGGCACCTGGAACACCAACGCGATCTGCAATCTGCATCTGGCCACCGGGGCGATCTGCAAAACCGGCAGCGGCCCGTTCTCGCTCACCGGACAGCCCAACGCGATGGGTGGACGCGAAATGGGTTACATGGGGCCAGGTCTGCCGGGGCAGCGGACGGTGACCAGCACCGACGACCGTGAGTTCACCGAGGACCGGTGGGGCATTCCCCGCGGCTCGCTGCGCACCGATGTCAGCGACGGCGTGATCGACATGTTCACCCGCATGGCCGATGGCAAGATCAAGGCGTGCTGGATCATGTGCACCAATCCCGTTGCCACCGTTGCGAACCGGAAGACCGTGCTGGCCGGCCTGGAAAAGGCCGATCTGGTGATCACCCAGGACGCGTATCTGGAGACCGAGACCAACGAATACGCAGACGTGGTGCTGCCGGCGGCCCTGTGGACGGAGTCCGAGGGGGTGATGGTCAACTCCGAGCGCAACCTGACCCTGTTTCAGAAAGCAGTCGATCCGCCGGCCCAGGCGTTGCCCGACTGGCAGATCATCGCCCGAATCGCCTGCGAGATGGGATATTCCGACTGGTTCAGCTACACCTCCGCCGAGGAGGTGTTCGAGGAGATCAAGCGGTTCTGGAACCCCAAGACCGGCTACGACATTCGTGGCATCAGCTACGAACGGTTACGCGAGACGCCGGTGCAGTGGCCCTGTCCACCCGACAGCCTCGCCGACCGCAACCCGATCCGCTACCTCAATGACGGTGTCAGCCAGACCCGGCTGGTCCGCGAGGACGGCCGCGTGCCCCGGCTCGCATTCCCCACACCGCACGGTCGGGCCGTCTTCTTCGCCCGTCCGCACCTGTCGCCCGCCGAGATGCCGGACAACGATTACCCGTTCCTGCTGAACACCGGGCGCCTGCCCCACCAATGGCACACGATGACCAAGACCGGCAAGGTCGCCAAACTCAACAAGCTCAACCCCGGGCCGTTCGTCGAGATTCACCCGGAAGACGCGGCCCGCCAACAGATCTCCGACGGCGATCGGGTCGAGATCGCGTCTCGCCGAGGGCGCGCCGTGTTGCCCGCCGTCGTCACCGACCGGGTGCGGCCGGGCAACTGCTTCGCTCCATTCCACTGGAATGACAGCTTCGGGGAATACCTTTCGATCAACGCGGTCACCAATGACGCGGTCGACCCGGTGTCGCGCCAACCGGAATACAAGGCCTGCGCGGTTACCCTGACCAAGGTCGCCAGCCGGACCGCGGCGCAACCACAGCGGGCCGAAACACCGACGGCGGAGACCCTTTACCAGGCTCCGCATGTCAGCCTGTCCCAGATCGATGCGATCGCCGAGTTCCTCGGAGTGGCAGCCGAACCTGCACCCGAGTTCGATACGCAGGGTCGCGCCTACCTGGCGGGGCTGTTCGCCGGGCTGCGGGTCGAGGCCGGCCGGCCGATGACCGGATTACCCACCCTGCCGGTCAGCGCTCCGTTCGACACCCGCACCCGGATGTGGCTGGACGGCGTGATCGCCGGGATGTGCTCGCGCACGGCGGTGCCGGCATCGGCGCCAGAGGCCGCCCAGGCGCCCGCAACCGTCGACGAACGTGCTCCGATCGTGTTGCTGTGGGCCTCCCAGACCGGCAACGCCGAGGAACTGGCCGCCGACATGGCCGCGCGTCTGGCCGACGCCGCGCTACCGGTCGCCCTGCACGCTATGGACGACTTCCCGGTCAGCGAGCTGTCGAGTACCCGCGAGTTGCTGATCGTCACCAGCACCACCGGTGACGGCGATCCCCCCGACAACGCCGCCGGTTTGTGGCGGGCCCTGTCGGGCGACAGCGCGCCGCGGCTGAGCGGGACCCGCTACGCCGTCCTCGCCCTCGGCGACTCCAACTACAACGACTTCTGCGGTCACGGACGCAGGCTCGACGATCGGCTCGCCGCGCTGGGCGCCACCCGCATCACCGGCCGCGTCGACTGCGAACCCGACTACGAAGACGTCGCCACCCGTTGGCTCGACGACATCCTCGGTGCCTTGACTCGAACTCCCGTCCGCAAAACGGCAACGTCCGCTGGAACGCCGCAGAAGTACACCAAAAAGCGCCCCCTGGTCACCGACCTGATCCGCAACACCACGCTCAGCCAACCCCGATCAGCAAAAGACGTGCGCCAGTTGGTCTTTCACCTGCCCGAAGGAACCGCCAACTACGAGGCCGGTGACGCGCTGGGAGTCTGGCCGCACAACAACGAGCAGTTCGTCGACGAATGGCTGACCGTCACCGGACTGGACGGCCGTACCGAGGTGGAGGTCGCCGACCACGGCGCGATGTCGTTGCGCACCGCGCTGACCGACCGGTTCGAGATCGCCCACATCAGCCCGGACCTGCTGCGCTTCGTGCAACAACGCACCGTCGACGCCGATGCGGCCACCCAACTGAGCGAGTTGATGAGGCCGGAGAACAAGACGGCACTGGCGGATTGGTCATGGGGGCGTCAGTCGGTGGACCTGCTGGGGCAGGCGCCGGTCCGGGCGTCAGTCGACGACTGGCTGGCCGTACTCAAACCCCTACAGCCACGGCTCTATTCGGTTTCGTCGAGTCCCAAAGTGCATCCCGGGGAAGTCCATCTCACCGTCTCGCCGGTGCGGTACAACTTCCGGGGCGTTCCGCGCCGCGGGGTGTGCTCGACCTATCTGGCCGACCGCTCCCCCAGCGACCGAATCGCGGTCTATGTGCGGACGTCGAAGAACTTCCGGCCGCCGGCCGATCCGCAGACCCCGATGATCATGATCGGGCCCGGCACCGGGATCGCCCCGTTCCGCGGATTTCTGCAGGAGCGACGGGCGCTGGGCCACACCGGGCCCAATTGGCTGTTCTTCGGCGAGCAGCACGCCGCCACCGACTTCTACTACCGTGATGAGATCCAGGCCATGCACGCCGACGGGTTGCTCAGCGAACTCGACCTGGCGTTCTCCCGGGACCAGCGGGAAAAGGTGTATGTGCAGCACCTGATGCGCAAGCGGGGCGCTGCGCTGTGGCGCTGGCTGCAGGACGGCGCTCAACTATATGTCTGCGGCAGTGCCGACCCGATGGCCAAGGACGTTGACCAGGCAATCTGTGACATCGCGGCCGAACACGGCAAACTCGATCCCGAAGGGGCCAGGGCCTTCGTGCAGACGCTGAGCGCGGACAAGCGCTACCACCGCGATGTGTACTGAGCCCGATTCTGGGTAATGACGTAATTTGACGGAAACGTCACACGCCTTTCGCTGAAACATGGGCGTCGCACCATTCACCCAAGAGATCGTGCACTCGAGGGAGGGTCGTACGGGTGGCTCGGGAGTCTGATGGTCCGTCTGGGACCGGCGTGCACACTGTCTGTCCGCTGCACGGCCGGGTACGTCAGGGTGCCGCACCGGCTGACCAGGTCGATTGGGCCGGTTTGCCGGTCAACCTCGACCTGGCGTTCTCACAGAATCAACGCGACAAGGTCTACGCCCAGCACATGAGGTTCCGACGCACGGTCCGTCTTCGTCGCCGGGCCCAGGAAATCTGTATCTGCGACATGGCCGATCACCCCGACCTCAACCAGGACGCGCGCAAGTCCGCCTCCGGCTGGTAGTCCTCGGACTCTCATTCAGCGATACCGTGGCGTGACGCCCCCAGTCACGGACGGAGCTTTTCATGAGCGATGCCTGCGTGCCCCGTTTCCCGGAAGCACTGTCCACACCGAGCCTCAATCGCGGGGTGGGCTTCACGCATGAACAGCGGCGCCGGCTGGGACTGACCGGCCGACTCCCGTCCGCGGTGCTCACCCTGGACCAGCAGGCCGACCGGGTGTGGCACCAGTTGCAAAGCATGGCAACCGATCTAGGCCGTAATCTGCTACTCGAACAGCTGCACTACCGCCACGAGCTGCTGTACTACAAGGTTCTCACCGACCATCTGCCCGAACTGATGCCGGTGGTGTACACCCCGACCGTCGGCGAGGCCATTCAACGCTTCTCCGACGAGTACCGCGGTCAGCGGGGCCTGTTCTTGAGCATCGACGCGCCCGACGAAATCGCCGACGCCTTCGCGACACTCGGGCAGGGCCCCGACGACATCGACCTGATCGTGTGCACCGACGCCGAAGCGATCCTGGGCATCGGCGACTGGGGGGTAGGTGGTATCCAGATCGCCGTCGGCAAGCTGGCGCTCTACACCGCCGGTGGCGGCATCGATCCTCGGCGCTGCCTCGCGGTGTCCCTGGATGTCGGCACCGACAACGAGCAGTTGCTGCAGGACCCCTTCTACCTGGGCAACCGGCACGCCCGTCGGCGCGGCGACGACTACGACGACTTCATCAGGCGCTACATCGAGACGGCCCACCGACTGTTCCCTCACGCGATACTGCACTTCGAAGACTTCGGCCCGGCCAACGCGCGCAAGGTGCTGCAGACCTACGGCGACGACTACCTCGTGTTCAACGACGATATGCAAGGAACCGGAGCGGTGGTGCTGGCCGCGGTCTACGGCGGATGCAGAGTCACCGGCACGCCGTTGCGGGATCAGCGCATCGTTGTCTTCGGCGCCGGCACTGCGGGCCTCGGAGTTGCCGACCAGATCCGCGACGCCATGATCGCCGACGGCGCCACCGCCGAGCAGGCCACAGCACAGATCTGGCCAATTGACCGCCAGGGTCTGTTGTTCGACGACATGGACGATCTGCGTGACTTCCAGGTGCCCTACGCCAAGAACCGCGACCGCCTCGGCGTGGCTGCCGGACAGTGGGTCGGACTCGTCGATGCCATCAAGCTCGCCGCACCGACCGTGCTGCTGGGCTGCTCAGCGGTGCACGGCGCGTTCACCCGGGAGGCTGTCGAGGAGATGGTGGCCAGCTGCGAGCGACCGATGATCTTTCCGCTGTCCAACCCGACCTCGCGCATGGAAGCCATGCCGGCCGATCTGGTGCAGTGGTCGGACGGCCGGGCGCTGGTGGCCACCGGCAGCCCGATGGCACCGGTTGCATACGAGGGAACCACCTACACCATCGGCCAAGCCAACAACGTGCTGGTGTTCCCCGGCATCGGGCTGGGCATCATCGTCGCCGGAGCCCGCCGGCTCACCCAATCGATGCTGCATGCATCGGCGAAAGCCGTTGCGCAACAAGCCAATCCAGTTGCCGCCGGCGATTCGCTGCTACCGGACGTGCAGAATTTGCGAGACATTTCCGCGAAGGTCGCCGAAGCCGTGTATCACGCCGCGATCGATGACGGTGTCGCCACCAAGACACACGACGATGTAGGACAGGCCGTGCTGGACAGGATGTGGTCACCCGAATACGACTGAAAGTCCGCTTCGCCGCCGAGGGCTGCCTCCTACTTTGCAGAACCACCCGCATTTCCCATGGCTTATAGTGGACGGCATGCAACAGGCCGTCCAGCTGCGCTTTGTCCGCACACGCTGTTCCGCCGTGGACTGTTGTTGTTGTTGTTGATTCCTGACGCAATCTGACCGTCCAGTAATCATCGCGAGGGCCTCAAGCGCACGCTGACAGCGCGCTAGCCGTCTCCAGGAAGAGCAACCATCCATGACTGTCCTGTCGATATCTGACCGTGATGTGTCGCTTATGGCGACTCGCAGGTGCGGCCGGGTGTCGGGGCCGCGGCGTGGACCAGATCGTGTGCACTCACGTTTCGCGTCGGGCTGCCCGGGAATAACACTGACCGCAACCACGTCCCACCTTATTAGCGGACGAGTCGTGCCCGGGGTCGCGCTAACGAGACCATCGCATCGCTTGACACCGGTTGCGTTTGTCAGCCATACGAACGTGACAATTGAGTTCGACATCAACTGGGATGCCGACCAGCCCTGCCCCGACGTCATTGGAGAATGTGGATGACCATCGCGGAGAACGTCACACAACTGATCGGCAACACGCCACTGGTCCGGCTGCGCCGGGTCACCGACGGCGCGGTGGCCGACGTGGTCGCCAAGCTGGAGTCATTCAATCCGGGTGGCAGCGTGAAGGACCGCATCGGCGTGGCAATGATCGACGCCGCCGAGAAGGCGGGTCTGATCAAGCCGGACACCATCATCGTCGAACCCACCAGCGGCAACACCGGCATCGCACTGGCCATGGTGGCCGCCGCGCGCGGCTACAAGTGCGTGCTGACCATGCCGGAAACGATGAGCACCGAACGGCGGATACTGCTGCGCGCCTACGGCGCCGAACTCATCCTGACCCCCGGCTCCGAAGGGATGGCGGGCGCCATCGCCAAGGCGGAGGAACTGGCCAAGAGCGACGAGCGGTACTTCATGCCGCAGCAATTCGAGAACCCGGCAAACCCGGCCGTGCACGCGGTGACCACCGCCGAAGAGATCTGGAAGGACACCGACGGCAAGATCGACATCGTCGTTTCCGGGGTCGGTACCGGCGGCACCATCACCGGCATCGCGCAGACCATCAAGGAACGCAAGCCCTCGGCGCAGTTCGTCGCCGTGGAACCGACGGCATCGCCCGTGCTGTCCGGTGGCCAGAAAGGCCCGCACCCGATCCAGGGCATCGGCGCCGGGTTCATTCCGCCCGTGCTGGATATGGGACTGGTCGACGAGGTCGTCACCGTCGAGAACGACGATGCGCTGACGTTCGCCCGACGATTGGCCAATGAAGAGGGGCTGTTGGTCGGCATCTCGTCAGGCGCAGCCGTGGCGGCCGCCCTGGAGGTGGCCCGACGGCCCCAGAACGCCGGCAAGCTCCTCGTCGTTGTCCTAGCCTCGTCCGGCGAGCGCTATCTGAGCACCGTCCTGTTCTCCGACCTGAGCGACTAGCCATGCTGGACGCCATACGGCGCGACATACGAGTGGCCAGGGAGCGAGATCCGGCTGAACCGACCGCGCTGGAGGTGATTCTCACCTATCCGGGCGTGCACGCGGTGTGGGGCCACCGGGTCAGCCACTGGCTGTGGCAGCGCGGCGCTCGGCTGGCCGCGCGGGCATTGGGTGAGCTCACCCGGATTCTGACCGGCGTCGACATTCACCCGGGCGCCAGGATCGGGCCCGGCCTGTTCATCGACCACGCAACCGGCGTAGTGATCGGCGAAACCGCCGAGGTGGGCGAAGACGTCACCATCTTCCACGGCGTCACGCTCGGCGGTACCGGCCGCGACAAAGGCAAACGGCATCCCACGATCGGTGACCGGGTAACCATCGGCGCGGGGGCCAAAGTCCTCGGCGCAATCAAGATCGGTGAGGACAGCCGGATCGGCGCAAACTCCGTCGTGGTCAAGGAGGTACCGGCCAGCGCCGTGGTGATCGGCGTTCCCGGGCAGATCGTCAGCCGCCCCGGCCCGGCCAGCGAGGACGAATCAAAGCTGCCGGACCTGGTCGGCGTCAGCCTGAAATCGCTGCTCACCCGGGTGGCCAGGCTGGAGGGCAACCGGTCCGGCGCACAGAATGGCCAGCAGCCCCGCCCGTCGACCGACCGTGTCATCCGTCCGCCCGAGGCGGGCGTCTGGCACGGCGAAGACTTCTCCATCTAGGGAATATCGCGTTGGGAAAAGTGTTGGTGCGCTCGTGAGTTCTGTTGTCATCGCCGGACTGGCGATCGCCGCGGCGCTTGGTTGCAGCGTGCCTGATCGGCTGTGTGGTCAACCGGCGGTCAGGCGTGCTGCGGGACGCGAAACCTTCAGTCGGCTGCCGAGCAGGACAACTCCGACCTGGGTCTGTCTGAGACGGGTCCGACCGTGCTGCATTTCAGTGCCGACTGGTGCGGCCCGTGCGCCGCGGTGCGTCGCGTGGTCGATCAGGTGTGCGCCGAGCTTCCCGACGTGGCCCACGTCGAGCTGGACATCGACGCGAACCCGGTGGCCGCCAAGCGGCTGTCGGTGCTGTCGCTGCCCACCACATTCATATTCGACGCGCAGGGCCAGCAGCGTTACCGCAGCGCGGGCGTCCCGAAAGCCGCCGACCTGCAGGCGGCATTGCAGCCACTTAGGGTTTGAGTTCAGCGAGAGGAGCAGTTGATGTCGTCAGATATCAGCCAAGTAGACGTCCGGGGTCCGCGATTCGCGGCGTGGATCACCACCACGGTGCTGGTGGTGACCCTGGTGGTGTCGGTGTTCAGCCACCCCGCCGCGGCCGTGATCCTGGCCGCCCAGGCCATAGTCTTCGCGATCGGCGCCGCGCGCGGCCCGCGCAACAGCCCCTACGGGTTGCTGTTCGCCAAACTGGTAGCGCCGCGACTGAGTCCGGTCAGTGAGCGTGAGCCGGTGCCGCCGCTGAAGTTCGCCCAGTTGGTCGGGCTGGTTTTCGCGGTCATCGGAGTGTTCGGTTTCGCGGCCGGGCTGCCGCTCGTCGGTGTGGTCGCGACCGCCTTCGCCCTGTTCGCCGCCTTCCTCAACGCCGCCTTCGGCATCTGCCTGGGCTGCCAGATCTACCCGTTAGTCGCTCGATTCCGGCGCACCGCTGCCGCCTGACCGGGCGAATCTTCAAGCAGCAGAGCAGAAGTACCGCCGCGGCCGGTGGCACAAGGATTAAATCGGTTGTGAGCCAAACACATTGAGATGCTGCGGCCACTATCCGGATAATTTATCGTAGTATTGCGCCGGGGGTTATTTGCCGCATTGTGGTCGCGTCGGCGCGCGACGGCTGTTGTTGGTGATCGCCTGACGTTCAATTCAGCAGAACTCGTGAATCGTTGCGCTGCAACGCCTCACCGGCTCCTTCAACGACAGGATGTCCAGACATGATCGAGGAAACCACCCGGGTGATCGACACTGCGGTGGGGATCCTGGTGGGGTGGCGCCGCTGCAGCACCCAATCGGCGTTCCGCGAACTCCTCAGCGCAAGCGAGCGACAGCAGATTCCGCTTTTCGCCATGGCCGGTGCACTGGTCAATCTGGCCGGCCGGCACGCCAACTCGCAGGCTGCCGGCGTGGCTGCCGAGCAGGGCGTCCAGCGGGAGTGGGGCGAGGAGTTCCTGGCGGCCCCCGACGCGGCTCCATTGGACAGGTGGCTCTGAGGGTGGCGACAGACGGCCGTCGGCTCCCCCGGAAGGACTCGAACCTTCAACCCTTCGGTTAACAGCCGAATGCTCTGCCAGTTGAGCTACAGGGGACTATCAGTCCAGCGAACGCTGGTGCTGACCGCGGGACGACTCTAGCGTACTGGCATAGCCCACACCCAACCGGCACCGACTGAACCTATTTCGGGCGGGGAGCTCAGATCGGGCACTCCCCTTGCCGGGCGGATAAGGCAGGATGGAACCAACGCACTTCGTCTCGGAGGGATCGCTTTGATCGGGTATGTCGCCGTGTTGGGCGTGGGCTACGTGCTGGGCACCAAAGCCGGGCGCCGTCGCTATGAACAGATCGCCGGCACCTATCGCGCGCTTACCGGCAGCCCCGTCGCCAGATCGATGATCGAAGGGGGCCGTCGCAAGATCGCGAACCGGATCTCCCCCGACACGGGCTTTGTGACGTTGACCGAAATAGACAGCCAGACGGCCGTCGTCGAACGCCGGGACGCGGTGGATGACCTGGACGCCGATGCGGTCAAGCCGCCGGTGAACGCTTCGCGCTGACCACACTCAGGCGGTGAGATCGTCGCCGCTGGCCTGTTCCAACAGGCTGCGCCGGTAGGCCTCCATCGCGACCAGGTCGCCGAACAGCGCGTGGTACTCGTCGCCCTGGTCGATCGGTGACATGCGCTGCAGCTTGGACTTCACCTCAGCGATCTGGCGGCCCATCCACACTTCCTGCAGCCGCGCCAGCACCCCGGAGATATACCGGGGCAGCTGCTCGTCTTCGGCGCGGATGCCCTCGACCCCCAATTCGCTGACCAGACCGGCGGTGAGCGCCGAGTTGGTGTGCTGGCGCACCATGTCCAACCACTGCGCCCCGCTGACACCGATCGAGGTACCGCCGGCCGCCTCGATGGCCGCCCGCACGGCCGCGTAGCCGGGATGCGTGAAGCTCTCGACGGTCAGGGTGTCGAACACCGGGCCGGACAGCGCCGGGAACTGCAACGCCGATTTGAGGGCCTCACGCTGCGGCCACAGCGTCGGGTCGCGCGGGTCGGGGCGGGCGCCAGCGGCCGTCGCGGCGACAGCGTCAGCCGCCGTCTGAGGGGGCTGCTGCGCGCCGCGTCGCGGTGTCCTGGTCCCGGGGCGGGCCTGGCCGGTGCCCGGCGATTTCTTGGCTTCGGGTCCGCACCCGGTCGACGACCTGCGCGACGTCGTCCCAACCGACCCAGCCGGCCAGCTGGCGGGCATACTCGTCGCGCAGCGTGGAGTCCTTGATCTGGCTGACCATCGGCACACACCGACGCAAGCGCGGTCACCCGGCCCTCGGCGCTGTCCAGGTCCAATTCGCCGAGCGCGGTGCGAATCGCGAACTCGAACAACGGGGTTCGCCGGGCCACCAGGTCGCGCAGGGCACCGTCGCCGGATTTCAGCCGCAGGTCGCACGGGTCCATGCCGTCCGGGGCCACCGCCACGAACGACTGGCCCGCCAGGTTCTGCTCACCGTCGAAAGCCTTGAGCGCCGCCGCGCTTGCCCGCCTCGTCGCCGTCGAAAACATAGATCAGCTCGCCGCGAAAGAAGCTGTCGTCCATCATCAGCCGGCGCAGCATGGCCAGGTGCTCGTCGCCGAAGGCGGTGCCGCAGGACGCCACCGCGGTGGTGACCCCGGCCAGGTGCATGGCCATCACGTCGGTGTAGCCCTCGACGACCACCGCCTGGTGCCCCTTGGCGATGTCGCGTTTGGCCAGGTCGATCCCGAACATCACCTGCGATTTCTTGTACAGCAGCGTCTCGGGGGTGTTGACGTACTTGGCTTCCATCGGGTCGTCGTCGAACAGTCGCCGGGCCCCGAACCCGATCACCTCACCCGAGCGCGGTGCGGATCGGCCACAGCAGCCGCCGGTGAAAGCGGTCCATCGGGCCGCGGCGCCCCTGCCGGGACAAGTCCGGCGGCTTCCAGCTCTTTGAACTCAAAACCCTTGCGCTGCAAATGCTTTGTCAGCGTTTCCCAGCCCGACGGCGCGAATCCGCAGCCGAACCGACGGGCGGCCTCGGCGTCGAAACTGCGATCGGTCAGATATTTTCGGGCCGGCGCCGCCTCGTCGGACTGCAGTGCCTGCGCGTAGAACTCCGCGGCGGCCGCGTTGGCCGCGATGAGCCTGCTGCGGCTGCCACGGTCGCGCTGCACACTCGGTGGCCGAGCCGGTGTAGCTGATCGTGTGCCCGATCCGGTCGGCCAGCAGCTCGACGGCCTCGACGAAGCTCACGTGCTCGATCTTCTGGAGGAAGGCGTACACGTCGCCGCCTTCGCCGCAGCCGAAGCAGTGGAAGTGGCCGTGGTTGGGCCGCACGTGAAACGACGGCGACTTCTCGTCGTGGAACGGGCACAGGCCCTTCATCGAGTCGGCCCCGGCGCGCCGCAACTGGACGTAGTCGCCGACGACGTCCTCGATGCGGGCACCATCGCGGATGGCGGCGATATCGCGATCGGAGATCCTGGACCGGCCACCGCCACGGCCCGCATCCCTTGGACCCGCCGGACTCGACACGGGCTCAGTCTAGGCCGTTGGTCCGGGGAGTTGGCCGGCGTCGATACGTTCCAGCCGGCCCTCGGTATAGGACGCGATCTGATCGACGATGACCCGCAAGCGCGCGCCGTCGTCGGCTGCGGTGTTGAAGGCGGCAGGCAAACACCGGGTCGAGCGTCTGCGGTGCGCCCGGCCTGCAGCCACTGCGCCACCCGGTGGATGCGTTCGCGCTGGTGGGCCTGCGTTTCCAGGTGCCGCGGGTCGGACATGATGAACTGCAGCGCCAAGATCTTGAGCAGCGCGACCTCGGCGCGCACCAGGTCGGGCACCTGCAGGTCGGCCTGGTAGCGCACCAGGGGCCCGGGACCGGCTGCCGCGCGGGTGGTGGCGATCGCGGCGATGGCGAACCGGCCGACCAGCTCACTGGTCAACCGCTTGAGCGCCACCGCGGCCGCCAAGGTGGCGTCGTACTTGCCGACCGCGGCGACCACCGGCAGCCCCGACAGCCGCTGCGCGGCCTGCGATCAATTCGTCGGCACTGACCCGGGAGAATTCGCTCTCCCCCAGCTTGGCCAGCGCTGCCGCCTCGTCTCGTCGGCGAGCACCCGCAGGTCGATGCGTTCGGAGACGACACCGTCCTCGACGTCGTGCACCGAATACGCGACATCGTCGGCCCAGTCCATCACCTGGGCTTCCAGGCAGGTCCGCTCCGCCGGGGCGCCGTGCGCGGACCCAGGCCGCCGCGGTCGCGGTCGTCGTCGTAGAAACCGAACTTGCCCCGCGCGCCTTCAGCCCGTCCGCGCGTCCACGGATATTTCGTGACCGCGTCCAGCGCGGCGCGCGTCAGGTTCAACCCGGCGCTGCGTCCTTGTGCATCAAGCACTTTGGGCTCAAGGCTGGTCAGGATGCGGAAGTTCTGCGCATTGCCCTCGAAACCGCCGTACGCGGCGGCGACGTCGTCGAGCGCCCGCTCGCCGTTGTGCCCGTACGGCGGGTGGCCGATGTCGTGGGCCAGGCCGGCCAATTCGACCAGGTCCAGGTCGCAGCCCAGACCGATCGCCATGCCCCGCCCGATCTGGGCCACCTCCAGCGAGTGGGTCAGCCGGGTGCGCGGGGTGTCGCCTTCGCGGGGCCCGACGACCTGCGTCTTGTCGGCCAGCCGGCGCAGCGCGGCGCTGTGCAGCACGCGGGCCCGGTCGCGCGCGAAGTCGGTGCGGTGCTGGCCTTCCGTACCCGGCAGACCCGCGGTCTTCGGCGCTTCGTGTACCCGCCGCTCGCGGTCGAAGTCGTCATAGGGGTCTTGCTGATCGGTGATCACCGACCCACAGTCTGCCAGGGAGGTCTGCGGTTGAGACTGCGCCGTCACGGGCACACTACGGTCACTTGGGTCGGATCCAGCGTGGCAGAAGAGTCGCGCGCGACTGCGTCGCTCGCCCGGACAAGCCAACCACGGCGCATTGGTCGCACCCGTCACATGCGCCTCTGCGCCGGCCGGAGCACTTTTTGCCCACCTACGCGCGACAACCGGGCTATTTCGGGATCGGCGCGGTTGTGCCTCCGTGGATACTGTCCCCGGGCTCGTCGAGTGCGCAGTGAGGGCTTCCGGCGTGAGGTGAGGGTGGGGATTTCGCGAGATCTACGCCCTGAATTCACACTGAAATCCCTGGACGCACACTGGAAGCCCTGGACGCAAACTCAAAGCCCCGGCAATCGAGCCGGTACGCCCGGCGTGCCACAGAGGACCCACGAGCATCGTCCACTCAACTCGCCACCGTCCCGCCTTACCTGTCGCAACTTGGCTTTGTCGCTCGTAGGCGGGCACAACGTGCATTCCCCTCCTGCCAGAGGTCAAAGTGACGGATGTGACAGGATCGTCGGCGGCTATTCCTCCTCGAGCCCGTCCGGCTCGCATCGTCGCCGGGCTAAATTAGCCGTATGCGCATTGCTCGCCTGCTCGGCGTGATCCTGACGATCTTCACGGGGGCTAGCGGGGGGCTGCTGCTGGCGCCACCGCCGGCGCGCAGCCACCGTTCCGGCTGCCGGGCTACGTCACCGACAACGCGGGCGTGCTGACCGATTCGGGTCGCGCCGCGGTGACGTCAGCCGTCGACAAGCTCTACACCGATCGCCATATCCGGCTGTGGGTGGTCTACGTCGACGACTTCTCCGGGCAGAGCGCGGTGAACTGGGCCCAGCTCACCATGCGGACCAGCGATCTGGGCGACTATGACGCACTGCTGGCGGTGGCCACCGCCGGCCGTGCGTATGCCTTCCTGGTGCCGTCCTCGGAATGCAAGGCGTCAACGAGAGCCAGGTCGACAACCTGCGGCGCAATCAGATCGAACCCGCGCTGCGCAACGGCGACTGGAGCGGCGCGGCCGTTGCCGCGGCCAACGGGCTCAACAAGTCACCGAGTTCGTCGGGTCGGGTGTTGCTGCTGGTCGCGCTCGGCGTCATCGTCATCGCCGTGGTGGTCTTGCTGCTTGTCATGCGCTGCCGCGCCCGGCGCCGGCGCGCCGACGCGTTGGCTGCGGCCCGACGAGTCGACCCCACCAACGCGATGGCACTGGCCGCCGTACCGCTGGATATCCTCGACGACCTGTCCCGGTCGAATGGTGGTGGAGGTCGACAACGCGTTGCGCACCAGCTCCAACGAGCTCGCGCTGGCAATCGACGAGTTCGGCGAAGAGCGGACTGCGCCGTTCACCCAGGCGGTGAACAACGCCAAAGCCGCTCTGTCCCAGGCGTTCACGGTGCGCCAACAACTTGATGACGACACGCCCGAGACGCCGGTGCAGCGGCGAGATCTACTTACCCGAGTGATCGTGTCGGCGGCGAACGCCGACCGCGAACTGGAGTCACAGACCGAGGCGTTCGAGAAGCTGCGCGATCTGGTGATCAACGCCCCGTCCCGGCTCGATGCTACTAACCCAGCAATACGTAGAACTCACCACCCGCATCGCCCCGACAGAGCAGCGGTTGGCCGAGCTACACAACGAATTCGGTGCTACGGCACTAACTTCGGTGTCCGGCGAATGTCGCGACCGCCAAAGAGCGGCTGGCATTCGCCGACCGCAACATCAGCTCGGCGCGTGATCTGGCCACGCAAGGCGGTCAGCGGACAGCAGAGCGGTTTGGTGGATGCCGTCCGTGCCGCCGAGTCAGCGCTGGGGCAAGCCCGTGCGTTGCTCGACGCGGTGGACAGCGCGGCCAGCGACATCCGGCACGCCGTTGCCGACCCTGCCGTCGGTAATGGCCGACATTCAGGCCGGGCATCAAGCACGCCAACGAGCAATTGCAGAAGACGCAGAGCAACAAGTCCGCGCACACCGGTGAACTGATTGCGGCGCGCGATGCGGCGGCCAGAGCCCTGGACAGCTTCCGCGGCGGCGGTTCCGCCGATCCGCTTGGGCGCGTTCGCCCGGCTGACCAAGGCCGACGCGGACCTCAACCGGCTACTGACCACCCTGGCCCAAGAGCAGGAAAACGCCGATCGGCTCAACCGTTCGTTCGAACAGGCGTTGTTCACCGCGGAGTCGCGGGTGCGCGCAGTCTCGGAGTACATCGACACCCGTCGCGGCAGCATCGGACCCGAAGCCCGGACGCGGCTCGCCGAGGCCAAACGGCAGCTCCAAGCCGCACACGACAAGAAATCGACCAACCTCACCGAGGCGATCGCCTACGCCAACGCGGCGTCGGCGCTGGCCGCTAACGCGCAATCGCTGGCCAATGCCGACGTGCAATCGGCTCAGCGCGCCTACACCCGACGCGGGGGCAATGACACCGGCGCCATGCTCGGCGGCATCATCATCGGCGACCTCCTCAGCGGAGGCCTGCGGGGTGGGTTCGGGGGCTGGAGCCCGACATCGTTCGGTGGCTCCTCAAGCTCGATCCGGGGGCTCATCCGGGCGGCGGCTTCATGGGCGGCGGCGGGCGGTTCTAACATCCGCACCCGGCCGGTGCGGCAAGCAGCAACCAGCAAGAAAATGCGCACGCCCACGCAGGGGCGTAGGTACCCGTGCGAGGCGTGCACAATCAACGGTCGGGGCGGACGCACCGGGAATGCCGGTGCGCCGCCGCAAACCGAGAACTTCGCTGAGGCCTATCAGCCCCAGCTGGAACCGACGGCGCTGTCGGTCTGCGCCATGTTGCTGCCGGCGCTCTGGACCTTCGCGCCGTGGCGTTGGCCTGCTCGTAGATCACCTGGAAGTTGCGACCCAACTGGGTGATGAACTCCTGGCAAGCCACCGAACCGGCGCCGCCCCAGAAGTCACCGGCAGCCAGCACATCGCGAACGATGGCCTGGTGCTCGGCCTCGAGGGATGCGGCCTGGGCGCGGATAGTGCGCCGTGGGCGTCTACATCGCCGAACTGGTAGTTGATGATGTCATCGAACTATTCTCCTTAGCTTGTGAAGTAGTTAAGCTGCAGCGGTTTTCGCTGCAGTCGGGCTAGCTGCTGAGGGTCTGCTGCGAGCTCTGCTCTTGCTGCTCGTAGTTGTTGGCGTCACGGACCAGGCCGTCGCGCACCCCGTGCAGCATGTTCACAATGTTGCGGAAGGCCTGATTCATCTGGCCCATGGTGTCCAGCGAGGTGGCCTGCGGCCGATGCCGCTCCAGCCCGCACCGGAAATGTTCTGCGAGGACGCCCACATGCGGCGGGCCTCGTCTTCCACCGTCTGGGCGTGGGTCTCGAAGCGGCCCGCCATGGCCCGCATCGCGTGCGGGTCTGTCATAAAGCGTGTTGCCATGTTGCCTGTCTCCTTGATTACCTGGAATTGTTAGCTGGGAATTCTCATGCAGTTTGACTGTTGTGATTGCCGGCTGCGCGGATTACCGAAGCCGCCAATCACTTCTGAAGAATCGACAGTCTTCCCCCTCTCTCTCATCCGGCTGCCGGAGAATGCGGTACCACGCTGCTGTCTGCGTGGCATCTCGAAACGTGGTTCGGCGTTCTGCTGCTTCCCACTCGTTTCCATTCCGCCCACTCGTCCCACTCGTCCGTTGCCCGGTTCGGCCGCTTCCGGATCGAACCGCGCCCGGCACCACGACATCGTCCTCGGCCTCTATTCAGACTCCTTCGCCCAATGGTCGTAGTCGTCCGGTGGAACGGCCATGCCCCAGCTGAGCGGAACCGTTAATCCGCCTAGCATGCCCGACTCACCCCGTTTCGCCGCCACGGCATCGGGCGGCAAGGGCGGACCAAGAGGCAAAAGCACGCTGTCCCCTTCCAGTGCCGATCTCAATACTTCATGCTCCAATGGTAAGTACACACCACCGAGCACCCGAATCGTAAGACAATCTCGGCGACAAATATCGCCCAAATCCCGGATTTCTAGTGTCGCGAGAACCCCGTCCGGCACCTGAGTCGCTCATCACGAGGGACCGCCCCCGGCACGGACACCCGTCAACTCCGCATGCTGCCTGAGCCGAAGCGTCGCTTGATCTGCACGCACTCGCGATCGGCGCCGGTCGGACCCCCGGGGGCGCAGTGCGATTGATGCACTTCCGAAGCCCCCGCAACAGCGGCGTCTGGGTTCGAATCCATCTTCGCCAGCAAGACGACGCGGAGCGGTAAGCGAAAGCTCTTGTATCGAGCAGCCACCACACAATGTGCTCCATGCCGCTCGATGGTCCCGTGTGCGAAGAAGCGACAGGCTCCGCGACATTTCACCCATCGGATGCCAATTACCTGACGAACCGCTCCTCGGACGATAGTGCGGCCCACCGCATATGCACCGCCGAAGTTCGCCGGTGATCGCTACGGCACATCGCTGGGACGCACTTGCAATGCCGCTTTACCGCAGCTTCGAAGAGATGACTCCGGCAATTCACCGGGCGACGACTGAATTCAGCACAGCCCGCTGGGAAGTCCGCGGGCCGGCTGGCTTTCCTGAGTGGGCATCATTTGCGGGAACGGCACCCGATAGGGAATGGACGTTTTCATCGTCGTGCCCAATACCGCGTTCGGGACGCATTGCGGCAGTTTCGGCAGCGCCTGGAGCCGCGGATGGTCCAGATTCGGCTTCGACGCGTTGGGCGGCTGGGCGAAGTTGAACGTCGAGGTCATATCGCCGACCGTCGCGTTCCGCCAGGCGCTGATATTAGGGACCGGCACATTGAAGCGGGTGCTGATCAATTTCAGCGTGGACGTGTGGTCGAAGGTGTCGTGGTCCATCAGCGGCCCGCGACTGTAGGGGGAAATGACGATGCAGGGAACGCGGAACCCCAGGCCGATCGGCCCGCGAATTCCGCCGGAGCCCGGCACAGCGTTGATGTCGGGCACCGTGAGGTATTCGCCGGGGGTTCCCGGTGGCGGTGTCGGTGGAACGACGTGGTCGAAGAAGCCACCGTTTTCGTCGTAGTTGACGATCAGCGCGGTCTTCTCCCACACCGCCGGATTGGACAGCAATATCCGCAGCGCGTCGACGATGCCGACCGCGCCGATCGACACCGGGAAGGCCGGATGTTCGGACAGCAGGAAGCCCGGTAGTAGCCAGGAGACCTTGGGCAGCCTGTTGTTTTTGACGTCGGAGGCGAAGTCCAATGGGTATGTCGGAGCGACACCGTAGCGCGCCAGATTCGACCGGGGATCCGCCGCCTGCTTGAAGTCGTTGACCAAGCCGTTGTAGCCGACGACGGTGTTGTTCAGCGGCCCGAGCAGCTTGTTCTGATAAACCTTCCAGCTCACACCGGCGGCTTCGAGATTGTCCGGCATGATGGGCCAGCTGTAGTGCTGCAGTGGCTGGATGTTCGGCTCCAAGATCACCGGCCCGCCCTGGGTACCGGCCGGGTCGATCCAGGCGCTCATCCAGTACAGGCGGTTAGGTGTGGTGCCGCCGAGTAACGAGCAGTGATAGTTGTCGCAAACCGTGAAGGTGTCAGCGAGCAGGTAGTGAATGGGGATGTCGGCACGCGTGTAGTACCCCATCGTCACCGGAACATTGCCCTGTACGGAACTGACCTGGGCCTGAGCCGGCAGCCAGCCGTCCATAGCTCCGCCGTTCCACGACTGATGCTGGGATATCCAGCCGTGGTCCGGGTCGTTGACGCATTCGCCTGCGACCAGCGGGCCGCGGGTGGTGTCGAAGCGGAAGGGCATGGTGGTCGCGGCGGGGTCGTTCGCCTGGGTGGCCGGATTCCAGCCCCGTTGCTGAAACACTCCGGGTAGCGCGCTGGGGTCCTGGAAGCCGGCGGTGCTGGACATCGTGCCGAAGTAGTGGTCGAATGACCGGTTCTCCTGCATCAACAACACGATGTGTTCTATGTCGGTCAGATGACCGCTGCACGGGCCCGCGCCATAGGCCTTTTCGATAATCGGCCCGGCCAGGTCCATGAACGCGCCGGCGGTGGTGGCGGCAGCGGCTTTAGCCAAGAATTGCCGACGGGTCATTCCGTCGACTGGGTGTTCCGTCCCCACACGCCCTCCTTAAGGGCTCTTGCGCCGCTTCCAGATCACGGTATAGTTGCGCCGGCGATCAGCCCGCATACGCGGACCGGCGTGTCGTCCTGAATGTGTTTGCCAGGCGGCAAATTATTTGCCCGCGCTGTATGCTTCGGCACCGCACATCGGCCTGGACAATTCCGGCTCCTCATCTGAACCCGCTGGCCGTTCCGCGAACCGGTTTCGCTTATAGGAAATAACCGGCAGGACGCCGTCCGGCCCATTCCGAACGCGCTGCGGTAATTTCGGGCCGATAGTCAACAATGGGCGACTCGAGTTCGGTCTTGACGGATTTGGCGGCCGAGGAAATTAATTCTGAAGACAGGTCGTCAGGTTAGGGGCCGGCACGCCGACGCCCTCGCGGGCGCCCCGAGTCAACAGCGACACGATCACACCAGGAACGCGCAAGGGCCGTGACCTACGCGCCGAGCGTTCACAAGCGATGCAGTTTGTAGACGGTCCGGGTCATGCGGGGGGCTCCGGCCGCACCGCCGTCGGGCGGTGCGGCTCGTGGCAAGCAACGGCACACAAATGGGCGGGATAAAGGAGCTCGAAGAACAAATTTAGCTAATCCCGCATTCCTAACCGATCCCTCATGAAGCGATTTCTCACCGTGGTCCCGATGCCGCCGATCAGGGGATTATTCGAGGTCAGCGGCTCTCGGGACACCCCTGCGGATACCGGATCCGGCGCCGACATTCTTACTGCAGCGCCAGAAAAGAGCGGCCGACCGGCCTATGGCCTGGTAATCGAAAAATGGTGCCCGTTAATGGGTTCCGCAACAGTTATCCCGCGTTGTAGCGTCCGATGTCATGTGGCTCACGGTGCTGGTGTTAGCTATTGTGGCGACCGCAGACCCGGTGCGGATCGGCGTCAGCGTTGCGTTGTCGTCACGGCCACGAGCCCTCGGACCACTGGTCGCGTTCTGGCTGGGTGGTATCACAGTCAGTGCCGGCATAGCAGCAGGGGTGTTGTTCGGTGTGCGCGATTTCGCCCTCGCGGCGATGCATCGGGTGCAACTCGCCACCGCCACCCCCACCGCCGGACACATCCAGATCGCGATGGGTGTGGTCGCGCTGCTGATTGCGGGAGTGGCCGTGGGCATCGTGCCACGTCAACGCACACGGCTCGGCATGCCTGACGTCCACGCATCCCCACTGCAGCTGCGGACGTCGGCGACCATCTCGCGGTTGTCCACCCGCGCCCAGCATGCGCTGCAGGCCAGGCCGCTCGGGGTGTCGTTCGCTCTGGGCGTCGGGATGTTGGTGGATTTCCGGTTCGTGGCTGCGCTGACCGCCATCCTGGCCTCGGGAGTCGCGATGGGAACTCAGATCAGCGCCGCCGGCTTGTACACCCTGATTGCCTTGACCTTTGTCGAGCTTCCACTCGTCAGCCAACTGGCCGCGCCCGCGATGACCGACCGCGTGATGTGCGCGGTGAACCGGTGGGCTAAAGCTCGCCGGCAGCAGGTCTTCGCGTTGGTGATCGGTCTGCTCGGCGTCTTCCTGATGACTCGCGGGATCGGCCACGCCTGACCGATCGGTCATGGATGATGTTGCACCGCAACGCAATCGGCAGTGGGAGGCAACTGCGGCCGCAATGCAAAAGAGCCGCAATGCAAAAGCGCGGGCGACGCAACCCCCTACGTCACCCGCGCCTACGATTACCCGGCTTATCCGACGCCGGTCCGCGGGATCACGCTCGGCCGGTTTTGCACCACGTGCGGGCTTGCGCCGCCGCGGCCCATCATGCCGCCGGGCATACCCCCTCCTGCACCGCCGCCACCCATCGGCATCGGCATCATCGGCATACCACCGGCACCCGCGCCAGCGGCTCCAGCCGCCTGCGCCATCTCTGCGGCGTTGGCGCCCAACCCCGACATCGCCGAGCTGGCCATCCCCTTGGGCACCGAACCCTGCCAAGTCGGCGGCACCGACATCGCACCCACCAAACGAGCGTTGCCCAGACCTGCCGACATCCCGCCGCCGAGACCAGCGCCTCCGCCGAGTCCCTTCATTGCCGGTGAGATGTCCCCCACGAATTTGGTTGCATCAGCCATTCCCGTTGTCGCACCGGCTAATCCGGCCGTGCTGGTGGCAGATTGCCCGGCCTGCATCAGCGGGCCGATCAGCATGCTGGCCGGCATTGCTCCCAGCTGGGCGAACGAGGACAAGGACTGCACCGGCACCGCTGACGCCGCGGACTGCACGCCCGCAACCAAGCCCGGAGCCGCCGCTACGACGCCTTGCATCGCCGGGCTGATTGCCGCCGAGGCCGACGTCGCCAGCCCGCTGAACTGGGCACCGACGTTGGCGGCCAAACCCGCCAGATCCACCGGCGGCGCCGAGAACGGGGTCAGGCTCGCGGCCACCCCCGTCGCACCACCGTGATAACCGACCATCGCGGCCACATCCTGCGCCCACATCTCCACATAATCGAACTCGTTGGCAAAAATCGCCGGCGTATTCAACCCCAAGAAATTCGTCGCGATCAACGTCATCAACGACATCCGATTAGCCGTCACCGCCGCCGGATGCACCGTCGCCGTCAACGCCCCCTCAAACGCCGACGCCGCCACCTGCGCCTGGCCCGCCGCCAACTGCGCCTGGGTCGCCGCGTCACTCAACCACCCCACATACGGCAACGCCGCAGCAGCCATCGACACCGACGCCGGCCCCGCCCACGGCCCACCGGTCAACCCCGCGATCACCCCGTTGAACGACGACGCCGAGGCCGCCAGATCGGCCGCCAGACTCGCCCAAGCCGCCGCCGCCGCATGCAACGGACCCGACCCGGCCCCGGCGAATATCCGCGCCGAGTTGATCTCCGGCGGCAACCACGCAAAGTCCAAAATCATCGCATCCCCAAATCAGCCAGCCGCGTCAACGGCTCCATCAACCATCACTGCTACCCTGCGAACCTGCCGCCCATACCGGATCTTAAAACAATCCACCGCAGCAGTCTGGGCTTCGGCCAAACTGCCTACATTTGGTATTCGCGCACGGAATCGACTTAGTTACTCGTTCAGTATATTCGCTTTCTGACCGGCCTCGGACGCCAATAACGCCGGATCAACTATCAAGCGCCATGTTGCTGCCGGCGCTCTGGACCTTCTGGCCGTGGGCGTCGACGTCGCCGAACTGCCGCCAATGTTGCTCTTATCCGACGCCCGTCCGCGGGATCACGCTCGGCCGGTTTTGCACCACGTGCGGGCTCGCGCCGCCGCGGCCCATCATGCCGCCGGGCATACCCCCTCCCGCGCCGCCGCCCATGCCCATCGGCATCGGCATCATCCCCATACCACCGGCACCTGCCGCTCCGGCCGCTTGCGCCATGGCTGCAGGGTTGACGCCCAGCCCCGACATCGCCGAACTGCCCATCCCCTTGGGCACCGAACCCTGCCACGTGGGCGGCACCGACATGGCGCCCACGAGGTGCGCCTTACCCAAGTCGCCCGCCATTCCGGCTCCGAATCCGGCGCCGCCGAGAGCCTTGCCAGCAGGCGCGATGTCACCGACGAACTTTGGAGCGTCGGCCAGATCCGCGGCAGCCGTTGCGCCGGCCAGTCCGGCCGTGCTGGTGGCCGATTGCCCGGCCTGCATCAGCGGGCCGATCAGCATGCTGGCCGGCATCGCTCCCAGCTGGGCGAACGACGACAACGACTGGATCGGCAGGCCCGCAGCGAGCGCCTGCGCGCCCGTCGCCAACCCCGTACCCGCCGCTACGGCACTTTCCACAGCCGGGCTGATCGCGGCCGACGCCGTGGTCGCCAACCCGGTGAACTGGGCACCGACGTTGGCGGCCAACCCCGCCAGATCCACCGGCGGCGCCGAGAACGGGGTCAGGCTCGCGGCCACCCCCGTCGCACCACCGTGATAACCGACCATCGCGGCCACATCCTGCGCCCACATCTCCACATAATCGAACTCGTTGGCAGAAATCGCCGGCGTGTTCAACCCCAAGAAGTTCGTCGCGATCAACGTCATCAACGACATCCGGTTGGCCTGCACCGCCGCCGGATGCACCGTCGCCGTCAACGCCCCCTCAAACGAGGACGCCGCCACCTGCGCCTGAAGCGCCGCCGCCTGCGCCTGCGCCCCCGCCTGGCCCAGCCAGTCCACATACGGCAACGCCGCAGCCGCCATCGACGCCGACGCCGGCCCCGCCCACGGCCCACCGGTCAACCCCGCGATCACCGCGTTGAACGACGACGCCGAGGCCGCCAGATCGGCCGCCAAACTCTCCCAAGCCGCCGCCGCCGCATACAACGGACCCGACCCGGCACCAGCAAAAATCCGCGCCGAGTTGATCTCCGGCGGCAACCACGCAAAGTCCAGAATCATCGCAACCCCAACCCAGCCAACCGTTCCGACTCTTAACGGGCCGCTCGCAACGCGAACCAACCCCTGGCCGGATCGTAAGCCAAATCACAGTAAAAGTCTGCAGTTTCGCCAAATCCATCTCGATGGATTTGATATGGCAGGGCTAGCCTGTGCGTGGCCAGACATCCGTCCAGCCGATTGTCCAGAAATTCGACAGCACCGCCGCGATATCAGGCACATCCGGGCCGGCGCTAAGGCACTGAAATGCCGTCTACAACGGCTGGCGGGCGCTGTCAGAAGAACCCTTTGAAGATTCCCGAAACGCCATTACCCGAGATGAGCAGACCCGAACTGCCGGTTCCGAACACAAAAAGTCCGGAGCTCGTGATGCCCGCGATGAAGAAGCCCGCGTTCTGGACTGCCGCGTTGTAGATACCCGCGTTGCCGTACCCGGTATTGAGGATGCCCGAGTTGCCGCCCAGGGCGAGCGTGGTGCTGGTGTTGACGTAGCCCGAGTTACCGAATCCCGAGTTCTGCCAGCCAGAATTGCCGCTGCCCGCGGGGTCGTTATGGCCGAAGCCGGAGTTGCCGGTGCCGACGTTGAAGAAGCCCGAGTTGGGGCCGGCTTGGGTCGCCGCGCTGAAGATTCCGGTGTTGAGGCCGCCGGCGTTGAAGGCGCCGGTATTGGTGTCGCCGGCGTTACCGAAGCCGGTGTTGACATCGCCCGCATCAGCGAAGCCGGAATTGATGTCACCCGCATTGAGAAATCCGCTGTTGACGTTTCCGGAATTACCGAAGCTGGTGTTGGAATTGCCGGAGTTGAAGCTGCCCGCGTTGAAATTCCCGGAGTCGAAGAAGCCGACATTGCCGGCGCCGGCGTTTGCGGCGCCGGTGTTCGTGTGACCGGCGTTCCAGAAGCCGGTATTGACGTCGCCCGCGTTACCGAAGCCGAAGTTGCCGATGCCGGAATTCCCGAAACCGACGTTGCCGGTACCGGAGTTGAAGAAGCCGACATTGCCGGTGCCGGAGTTGAACACGCCGACGTTGCCGCTACCTGAATTAAGTGCACCGAACCCGAATTGGTTGTCGCCGGTGAGCCCGAACCCGATATTGTTGTTGCCAGTGTTACCGAATCCGAAATTCCCGCTGCCGGTGTTGCCGAACCCGAAGTTGTTGCTACCGAAGTTTCCGCTGCCCACGTTGCGGCTGCCGTTGTTTCCGGAACCGAAGTTGGTGTCGCCGACGTTGCCTCCGCCGACATTGGTGTTGCCGATATTGCCCAGGCCTAGATTGGTGCTGCCGATATTGCCGCTGCCCAGATTCTGGCTGCCGACATTGCCGCTGCCCACATTGGAGTTGCCGGTGTTGCCGCTTCCCAGGTTGGTATCACCGCGATTGCCACTGCCGAAGTTCGTGTTACCGATATTGCCGCTACCGGGGTTGGAGTTACCGATATTGCCGCTGCCCAGGTTCGTGTCACCGATATTGCCGCTGCCCAGATTCAGTGAGCCGATATTCCCAAGGCCCAGGTTAATGCCCTGAAGGGGGGCGGGCACGGAGCTTGCGGCCGTTGCAGCGGCGGCCTGTGCGGTCGCCGGCACCGCCTGTGCCGCACCCAATGACCCCGCCAGTCCCGGCAACGCAGCCTGCCACCCGCTCTGCCAGGAAGACAACGCCGACGCCGCCGCCGACGCCCCACCGTGATACCCCACCATCGCCGCTACATCAGCAGCCCACATCTCCTCATACACACCCTCAGCAGCCGCAATCGCCGGCGCATTCTGACCCAACACATTCGACACAACCAACCGCACAAACGCATCCCGATTAGCCGCCACCACCACCGGATGAACCATCGCCGCCTGCGCCGCCTCAAACGCACTCACCACCGCACCGGCCTGACCAGCCGCCCCCGCAGCACGCGCCGCCGCCTCACCCAACCACCCCGCATACGGAACCGCCGCAACCGCCATCGCCGCCGCCGCCGGACCCTGCCACGCAGAACCCACCAACCCCGACGTCACCGACGCAAACGAATCCGCCGCCGCCCCCAACTCCTCAGCCAACCCCGACCACGCCGCCGCCGCCGCCAACATCGGCCCCGACCCCGCACCCGAGAACATCCGCAACGAATTCACCTCGGGCGGCAACACCGAAAAATTCATCTTCAAACGCCCCTCAGCATTGCGTTAGCGGAAGAAACCCGATTGCCCGGTACCAGAATTGAACCCCCCGGAGTTGCCGTCACCCGAGTTCACGAAACCAGAGCCGACACCGCCCGTATTAGACCAACCGGCCAAGTTGTTTCCGGAATTGGAAATTCCAGCGTTGTTAGTGCCGATATTCCCGAAGCCGGAGTTGAACCCGGGGAGCAGAGCGGGGCCCGCGTTAGAAAAGCCTGAGTTATCGAATCCGGTGTTGGAGAAACCAGAGTTCGACCCGCCACTGGGATCGTTGTTCCCCCAGCCCGAGTTACCGGTTCCCAGGTTGCCGAAGCCAGAATTGGCGACCGACTGGTCAAGTCCGCTGAAGAAGCCGGTGTTGAGATTTCCACCGTTGAAGCCGCCGGTGTTGGTGTCGCCACCGTTGCAGAGGCCGGTGTTGACGTTGCCCGCGTTGAACAAACCGGTGTTGGAATTACCCGAATTCCAGAAACCGGTGTTTCCCGCTCCCGAATTTCCGAAACCGGTGTTTTCGGTACCCACGTTGAAGCTGCCGGCGTTGAAGTTCCCGGCATCGAAGACGCCCAAGTTTCCGTTGCCGGCGCTGCCGATGCCGGTGTTGGAACTGCCGGAGTGCCAGAAGCCGGTGTTGAAGCTGCCGGAGTTCCCGAAACCCGTGTTGCCGTTGCCGGAGTTGAAGAAGCCGACGTTGCCGTCGCCGGAGTTGAAGAAGCCGATGTTGTTGTTACCCGAGTTGAACAGGCCGAAGTTGCCGGTACCGGCGTTCAGCGATCCGATGCCGCGCTGGCCGTCGCCGGTCAGCCCTATTCCGATGTTGTCGCTGCCCTTGTTCCCGAACCCGATGTTGCCGGAACCGAGATTCCCGAAGCCGATGTTGCTGCCGCCGAGGTTCCCGCTACCGATATTGAAGGTGCCGACGTTTCCGCTGCCGAACGACAAATCGCCGTTGTTGCCGCTGCCGAAATTGATGGTGCCGAAGTTGCCGCTGCCCAGGTTGAGGCTGCCGATGTTGCCGCTGCCGAGGTTGCCGGCACCGAAGTTGCCGCTGCCCAGGTTGAAGTCGCCGGCGTTGCCGCTGCCGAGGTTGCCGGTGCCGATGTTTCCGCCGCCCAGGCTGTAATCGCCGAAGTTGCCGCTGCCCAGGTTCAGGTTGCCGATATTGCCGCTGCCCAGGTTGAGGCCGCCGATGTTGCCGCTACCGAGGATTGAACGAGCCGATGTTGCCGAGCCCCAGGTTCAGGATCAGGTCGCTGACGGCCGCCGGCGCGGCCGATGCCGCGGCTTGCGCGCCGACCGCGAGCGCTGGCGATGCTACCCAGCAGACCCGGCAACCGCAGCCTGCCACCCGCTCTGCCAGGAAGACAACGCCGACGCCGCCACCGACGCCCCACCGTGATACCCCACCATCGCCGCTACATCAGCAGCCCACATCTCCTCATACACACCCTCAGCAGCCGCAATCGCCGGCGCATTCTGACCCAACACATTCGACACAACCAACCGCACAAACGCATCCCGATTAGCCGCCACCACCACCGGATGAACCATCGCCGCCTGCGCCGCCTCAAACGCACTCACCACCGCACCGGCCTGACCAGCCGCCCCCGCAGCACGCGCCGCCGCCTCACCCAACCACCCCGCATACGGAACCGCCGCAACCGCCATCGCCGCCGCCGCCGGACCCTGCCACGCAGAACCCACCAACCCCGACGTCACCGACGCAAACGAATCCGCCGCAGCCCCCAACTCCTCAGCCAACCCCGACCACGCCGCCGCCGCCGCCAACATCGGCCCCGACCCCGCACCCGAGAACATCCGCAACGAATTCATCTCGGGCGGCAACACCGAAAAATTCATCTTCAAACGCCCCTCCTCTGACGGGTTATTCTCAACCGCAGATCTGGGCGTTACCGAGATCGACACGCGAACCCCGCGCCGAACTCGTCCCGAAGCCTGCAGCGCCGAATCGGTTGGCGTCCGCGGGTTGACCGCACATCACGAACTGGCGACTCGGGGCGCGCGGCGCGTCAGCCACCGGCGCTGGGCAGCAACACAGCACACTGCGCGCCCGGGAGCAGCCAGACCCTTATCCGCCCTTGAGTCGCAGGGCCAGATAGTCGGCGACGTTGTCGATCGTCACCCGCTCCTGGGTCATGGCGTCGCGCTCGCGCACCGTGACGGCATTGTCCTCGAGCGAGTCGAAATCCACGGTCACGCAGTACGGGGTACCGATCTCGTCCTGGCGCCGGTAACGCCGGCCGATCGCTCCGGCGTCGTCGAACTCGATATTCCAGGATTTCCGCAACTCGGCGGCCAGGTCGCGGGCCTTGGGGCTCAAGTCGGCGTGCCGGGACAGCGGCAGCACCGCGGCCTTGACCGGCGACAGCCGCGGGTCCAGTCGCAGCACCGAGCGCTTGTCCACGCCCGCCCTTGGCGTTGGGCGCCTCGTCCTCGGTGTACGCGTCGATCAGGAACGCCATGAACGACCGGGTCAGCCCCGCTGCGGGTTCGATGACATACGGCGTGTAGCGGGTGTCGGTGGCCTGGTCATAGAACGACAGTTCGGTGCCGGAATGCTTAGTGTGGGTGGATAAGTCGAAGTCAGTGCGGTTCGCGACGCCTTCCAGCTCGCCCCACGGGTTGCCGGCGAAGCCGAACTTGTACTCGATGTCGACGGTGCGATCTGAGTAGTGCGACAGCTTCTCCTTGGGGTGCTCGTACAGTCGCAGGTTTTCCGGGTCGATGCCGAGGTCGACGTACCACTGCAGCCGGGTGTCGATCCAGTACTGGTGCCATTCCTTGGCGGTCGACGGCTCGACGAAGAACTCCATCTCCATCTGCTCGAACTCGCGGGTGCGGAAGATGAAGTTGCCCGGCGTGATCTCGTTGCGGAAGCTCTTGCCGATCTGCCCGATGCCGAACGGCGGCTTCTTGCGGGACGTCGTCACGACGTTGGCGAAGTTGACGAAGATGCCCTGCGCGGTCTCGGGGCGCAGATAGTGCAGCCCTTCCTCGGTCTCGATCGGGCCGAGGTAGGTCTTGAGCATCATGTTGAATTCGCGCGGTTCGGTCCACTGGCCCTTGGTTCCACAGTCGGGACAGACGATCTCGGTCATCGGCACTGAATCGGGATCGGCCGGATTGCCCTTCCCTTTCTTGGCCGCGTATGCCTCCTGCATGTGGTCCTGGCGGTGGCGCTTGTGGCAGTTCAGGCATTCGACCAGCGGGTCGTGGAAGACCTCGACGTGGCCGGAGGCGACCCACACCTCGCGCGGCAGGATGATCGACGAATCGAGTCCCGACGACGTCGTCACGACCGGTGACGACCGAGCGCCACCACTGCCTTTTGATGTTCTCCTTGAGCTCCACCCCCAGCGGGCCGTAGTCCCACGCCGACTTGGTGCCCCCGTAAATTTCACCCGAGGGGAAGACGAAGCCGCGCCGCTTGGCCAGGTTGACTACGGTGTCGATGACGGACGCCACGGGGTGGTGCGCTCCCTTCGGAGGATTCGGCGGACACGGGCAGCGATGACCACTGCCCGCAAATCATCAGTCATGGTAGCGATCGCCGTCCCGGTCTTTGACATGCATCATCATGCATGTGACAGTGGAGGTGCAGCTGCGGGCTGGTGTCGAGGGCAAGTCCTGACGCGGTCCGCAATGCCTGGAACTTCCAGAGGTGGTGACTCCATACGGTGACATCGCCGCTCGACCCCTACCGCCGCCGATGACGAGCTGACTGGTCATCACGAGCACAGCGCTGACGGTGTCACGCACGCCCGCCTACCCGGCGCCGCCGCCGCGCGAAATCCTCGACGCCGCCGGCGAGTTGTTGCGCGCGCTGGCCGCGCCCGGTGCGGATCGCCATCGTGCTGCAGCTGCGCGAATCCCAGCGCTGCGTGCACGAACTGGTCGACGCGCTGGGTGTGCCGCAGCCGCTGGTCAGCCAGCATCTGAAGATCCTCAAGGCGGCGGGGGTGGTCTCCGGCGAGCGGTCCGGCCGCGAAGTGCTGTACCGGCTTGCCGACCATCACCTCGCGCACATCGTCGTCGACGCGGTGGCCCACGCCGGCGAGGACACGTGACCGTGAGCGCGCGACCACGTGAAGGAACCACCGTCCGTTCCACCCGTCAGCGGGCGGCCATCTCCACGCTGCTGGAAACACTCGACGAGTTCCGCTCGGCCCAGGAACTGCACGACGAACTGCGCCGTCGCGGCGAGAACATCGGCCTGACCACCGTCTATCGCACGCTGCAGTCGATGGCCGCCGCGGGCATGGTCGACACGCTGCGCACCGACACCGGCGAATCGGTCTACCGCAGGTGCTCGGAACACCATCACCACCATCTGGTGTGCCGCAGCTGCGGCTCCACCATCGAGGTGGGCGACCACGAAGTCGAGGCCTGGGCGGCCGAAGTGGCCACCAAGTACGGATACTCCGACGTCAGCCACACCATCGAGATCTTCGGCACCTGCTCTGACTGCCGCTGATCATGCCGGCGACTCAGGCAGTCAGCTCGCTGCGTATCCGGGCGCCGGTATCGAGCACCAACAAGATCAGCGTGCGCAGGGCTTCGTCGGTCAGGCCGGCGCCGGGAAAGTTGTATCGCAGCATCACGTCCGCGGTTTTGGCGCGGTCTGGTTCGCCTTCCCGGATTCTTTTCAGAAGCGTCACCGAGCCGAAGTTCACCTCCCGCGCCTGCTTGGCCACCTGGTCGCTGACCTTCTTGTTCAGCGGCAGATCCCACGCCAGTACCTGTGTCAACGACATCAGGTCGAGGTCCTCGACGATGCGCACCACCCGCAGCGAAGCGAACGTGCCGCTGTGGCGGACGGTGAGCGCGCCGTCGGACTCCGCCTCGACGGACAGGATTTCGCCGAGTATCGACGCCAGGCGATCTTGCAGGGTCGTCATCAGGCGCTCCCGAATCGTCGGTTACGTGACGCGTACTCTTCGCAGGCCGCCCACAGATCGCGGCGGTCGTAATCGGGCCACAACTTGTCCTGGAAGACGTATTCGGCGTAGGCCGCCTGCCACAGCATGAAGTTACTGGACCGGTGCTCCCCCGACGTCCGCAGAAAAAGGTCCACATCGGGGATGTCGGGTCGCTGCATGTGGCGGGAGATCGTCGACTCGTTGACGCGGTCCGGGTTGAGCCGGCCGGCCGCGGCCTCGGTGGCGATTCTTCGGGCAGCTTCCGCGATCTCCATGCGGCCCCCGTAGTTGACGCAGTAGTTGATGGTGATGACGTCGTTGTTCTTCGTCACTTCCTCCGCAATGGCCAGTTCGTTGATGACGCTGCGCCATAGCCGCGGCGCCGAGCCTACCCAGCGGATCTTGACCCCCATCTCGTTCAGGATCTCCCGGCGTCGTCGCACCACGTCGCGGTTGAAGCCCATCAGGAACTTGACCTCTTCGGGCGACCGCTTCCAGTTCTCCGTGGAGAAGGCGTACAGGCTGAGCCATTTGATCCCGATTTCGACTGCGCCACAAGCGATGTCGATCACCACCGCCTCGCCCATCTTGTGTCCCTCGGTGCGGCGCAGGCCGCGCTGGGTGGCCCAGCGGCCGTTTCCGTCCATCACGATGGCGACATGATTGGGCAGCTGAGCCGCCGGGATCCGGGGCGCCACCGCTTTCGACGTGTGCTGCGGAGGCCGGCGCGGTCCCCCGCCCGGCGCCGGCGGTAGCTCCGGGAAGACGACGGGCCACGTCGAGGTATCAGGGAAAGTCGGATAGTCCGCAGGCGCCGGGGGAAGTTGCGGGAAGTCGGTGGACTTCCGCTCGTTCGGCCTTCTTAGCCACACTCGATATCCTGCCCGATCAGCGCCGCGCGCCGTTCGGCAACCGTGCGATCAACCTGGTAGACCCGCTCCACCAGCGGCAGCGTTTTGAGTTGCCGCTCCAGATGCCATTGCAGGTGCGCGGCCACCAGTCCGCTGACATAGCTCCGGTGCGACGGCGGTGACTGCTCGGCGGCCTCCCAATCGCCGTCGTGCAACGCGGACATCAGATCCAGCACACCCAACGGCGGCGTGGTGGCTCCGGCCGGACGGCAGTGCGCGCAGACGCTGCCTCCTGCGGCGATGTGGAACGCGCGATGCGGACCGGGGGTGGCGCAGCGTGCGCAATCGGTCAGGGCCGGCGCCCATCCGGCGGTGCCCATGGCACGCAAGAGATAGGCGTCCAGCAGCAGATCGCGGGGACGGTGCCCGTCTGCGACCGCCCGCAGCGCACTCACCGTGAGCCGGTGCAGCGCCGGGGCGGGCGCCCGCTCCTCGCCGGCCAGACGTTCGGCGGTTTCCAGCATCGCGCAACCGCAGGTGTAGCGGCCGTAGTCGTTGACGATGTCGGTGGCGAACGCGTCGATCGAGACGACCTGGGTGACGATGTCGAGGTTGCGGCCCGGGTGCAGCTGCGCGTCGATGTGCGCGAACGGCTCCAACCGCGCTCCGAATTTGCTGCGGGTGCGCCGCACTCCCTTGGCAACCGCACGGACCAGCCCATGATCACGGGTCAGCAGGGTGACGATCCGGTCGGCTTCACCGAGCTTGTGCTGACGCAGCACAACAGCCCGGTCTCGATACAGCCGCATCCCAATAGTTTTGCACCCCGCCGCGACATCGCGGGTATCCGCGCCGATAGTCTCGTACCCCGTGGTTGGCGCTTCTGAGTTCGCTGCTGGGGTCGATTCCGGCTCCGGCAATCGGCGCTTGCCCACGTTAACCGACCTGCTCTACCAGCTGGCGACCAGGAAGGTCACGGCTGCCGAACTGGTCCGGCGCTCCCTGCACGCCATAGATGTGAGCCAGTCCACATTGAATGCTTTCCGGGTGGTGCTCACCGAGTCGGCCCTGGCCGATGCGGCGGCGGCCGACCGCCGCCGCGCCGCCGGCGACACGGCACCGCTGCTGGGCATCCCGATCGCGGTAAAGGACGACGTCGACGTTGCCGGCGTACCCACCGCGTACGGCACCGACGGGTATGTCCGGCCTGCCACCCAGGACAGCGAGGTGGTGCGTTGCCTCAAAGCGGCCGGCGCGGTGATCGTCGGAAAGACGAACACCTGCGAACTGGGCCAATGGCCATTCACCAGCGGGCCCGGTTTCGGACACACCCGAAACCCCTGGTCGCGCCGGCACACCCCGGGCGGATCGTCGGGCGGTAGCGCAGCCGCGGTGGCCGCGGGCCTGGTGACCGCTGCCATCGGCTCCGACGGCGCCGGCAGCGTCCGCATCCCGGCGGCATGGACGCATCTGGTGGGCATCAAGCCGCAACGCGGCCGCATCTCCACCTGGCCGGAGCCCGAGTCGTTCAACGGCATCACCGTCAACGGCGTATTGGCCCGCACCGTCGCCGACGCTGCACTCGTGCTGGACGCGGCGTCCGGCAACGTCGAGGACGACCTGCACAAGCCTCCCCCGCTGACGGCTTCCGACTACGTCGGCATCGCGCCCGGTCCGCTGAAGATCGCGTTGTCGACCGGCATCCCGTACACCTTCTTTCGGGCCAAGCTGCATCCCGAGATCCTGGCCGCCATCCAGAAGGTGGGCGAGCAACTGGAACTGCTCGGCCACACGGTAGTGAAAGGCAACCCGGACTACGGCGTCCGGCTGTCGTGGGACTTCCTGGCCCGATCGATGGCCGGACTGTGGGCCTGGGGAGAACGACTCGGGGAGAACGTCAACTGGGACCCACGCACCCTGTCCAACATGCGCACCGGCCACATGCTGTCGCAGGCGACCCTGCGCACCGCGCGCCGCCACGAGGCCGCCGACCAGCGGCGGGTCGGATCGATCTTCAACATCGTCGATGTGGTGCTGGCACCGACCACCGCGCAGCCGCCACCGCTGGCGCGTGCCTTCGACCGGCTGAGCGGCGTGGCCACCGACCGCGCCGTCATCGCCGCCTGCCCGTACGCCTGGCCGTGGAATGTATTGGGCTGGCCGGCGATCAACGTGCCGGCGGGTTTCACCTCCGATGGACTGCCCATCGGCGTGCAGCTGATGGGGCCGGCCAACAGCGAAGGCATGCTGATCTCGCTGGCCGCCGAACTGGAGGCGTTCAGCGGCTGGGCGTCCAAACAACCCAAGGTGTGGTGGAACACCGGTAACAACATCCCCCGATCCACAGCGTGCCAGAGCCGCGACGCTGAAACCTCAATCAGCGCATCGGGTTTGGCGGTTCGCACCCTGGGGTAGTTGACCGCGGTGAATGGATCGGCAAGCGCTGTCGCTAAAAGCCAAGGCGGCCAAGCTGTTTGGGGTCGCGCTGCCAATTCTTGGCAACCTTGACGCGCAACTCCAGGTAAACCTTGGTGCCGAGCAGTTTCTCGATCTGGTTGCGGGCCGCGGTGCCCACCTCCCGCAGCCGGGCGCCCCCCTTGCCGATGACGATGCCCTTCTGACTGTCCCGCTCCACGTAGAGCACCGCGTGCACATCGATCAGGTCGTCACGGTCCTCCCGTGGGTTGACCTCCTCGATCACCACCGCCAGCGAATGCGGTAGTTCGTCGCGCACTCCGTCGAGGGCGGCCTCGCGGATCAGCTCGGCCATCAGCACTTCTTCGGGTTCGTCGGTGAGTTCACCGTCGGGGTAGTACGCCGGTCCGGGCGGCAACGCCGCAGCCAGGACGTCGGTCAGCACGTCAACCTGGGCTCCTGAAACCGCGGATACCGGAACGATTTCGGCGGCGTTCGGAACCAGTTCACTGACCGCGACCAACTGGGCTGCCACCCGGTCTTTGGGCACCTTGTCGATCTTGGTCACGATCGCCACCACTGTGGTCTTCGGAGCGAGCGAGCGGATCTGCTCGACGATCCACCGGTCGCCCGGGCCGATCGGCTCGTCGGCCGGTATGCACAACCCGATGACGTCGACCTCGGTGTAGGTGTCGCGGACCAGGTCGTTGAGCCGCTTGCCCAGCAGCGTGCGCGGCCGGTGCAGGCCGGGGGTGTCGACGAGGATGATCTGGAAGTTCTCCCGATGCACGATCCCGCGGATGGTGTGCCGGGTGGTCTGCGGACGCATCGAGGTGATCGCCACCTTCGCCCCCACCAGCGCGTTGGTCAGCGTCGACTTGCCGGTGTTCGGCCGGCCGATGAAACACACGAAGCCCGAACGGAACTCGCTCACCCGACGCTCCTCGCCGAGCGTGCACACAGGGTGACTTTCGGCGCGATTTTTCGCCGTGCGTACACGTTCGGCGTCATTGCTCTTTGCTCTCTTCCACCCCGACCGGGCTCAGCAGCACGGTGCCGATACGCACCCGGCCCCGGTGATCGCGACCGCCTTCTGCCTGCAGGCGCAGGCCGTGCGAGATCACCTCGGCGCCGGGCAGCGGGACGCGGCCCAGTTCCAACGCCAACAGCCCACCGACGGTGTCAACGTCGAGATCATCGTCGAACTCCACGCCGTACAGCTCGCCCACGTCCTCAATGGGCAGCCGCGCCGAGACCCGGAAGCGCTTGTCGCCCACCTCTTCTATCGGCGCGGTCTCGGCTTGGTCGTATTCGTCGGCGATCTCGCCGACGATCTCCTCGAGTACATCCTCGATGCTCACCAGGCCGGCGATGGCACCGTACTCGTCGACGAGCAGGGCCATGTGGTTCCGGTCGCGCTGCATCTCCCGCAGCAGTGCGTCCAGCGGCTTGGAGTCCGGCACGAACACCGCCGGCCGCATCACCTGCGCCACGGTGCTCTCCCGGCCGCGGTCGGCCGAGTAGAAGATCTGCCGCACAAGATCTTTCAGGTACACGACGCCGAGGATGTCGTCGACGTTCTCGCCGATCACCGGGATGCGGGAATATCCGCTGCGAACCGCCAGGGCCATCGCCTGAGCCGGCGACTTGTCGCCCTCGATCCAGACCATCTCGGTGCGCGGCACCATCACCTCCCGCGCCGGGGTGTCGCCGAGTTCGAAAACCGACTCGATCATGCGGCGCTCGTCAGCGGCGACCACGCCACGCTGCTGCGCCAGGTCAACGACTTCGCGCAGTTCGATCTCGGAGGCGAACGGCCCGTTGCGGAATCCGCGACCGGGGGTGAGCGCGTTACCCAACAGCACCAGCACCCGGCTGATCGGCATCAGTAGCCACGAAATCACTTGCAACGGAAGGGCGGTCGCCAGCGAAATGGAGTACGCATTCTGGCGACCGAGGGTGCGTGGGCCCACGCCGATGACCACGAAGCTGGTGACCACCATGATGGCGGCGGCTCCCATCAATGCCCAGTCCAGACCGAAGTTGTCGTAGAGGAAGACCACCAGCAGCACGGTCGCGGTGATCTCGCAGGTGATTCGGAGCAGCACCACCAGGTTGATGTAGCGCGGCCGGTCGGCCATCACTTTGAGCAACGATCTGGCGCCGGGCCGCTCGTCGCGGACCAACTCGTGCACCCGGGCCAGCGACACGGTGCTGATGGCGGCGTCCAGCGCAGCGAACAATCCGCCCAGACCGATCAGCACGATCGCACCGAGCAGCTGATAAAAGCTGGTCACGGCTGGTCGAAAAACCTTGACTTGTCCAGCAGTCGGCGGTCCCGCTCGTTCTGCCGGTCGCTCTGGTAGGCCTCGACCTGATCGGCCACCCACTCCTCGAGCAGCCGGTCCTGCAGAGCGAACATCTCTCGCTCTTCGTCGGGCTCGCCATGGTCGTAGCCGAGCAGGTGCAGTACACCGTGGATGGTCAGCAACGCCAGTTCATGCCCGAGGGTGTGGCCCGCCGCGGCGGCCTGCTCAGCGGCGAATTCTGGGCACAGCACGATGTCGCCCAGCATGGCCGGACCGGGCTCGGGCGCATCGGGGCGACCGCCCGGCTCGAGCTCATCCATCGGGAAGCTCATCACGTCGGTCGGCCCGGGCAGGTCCATCCAGCGCATGTGCAGATCGGCCATGGCCGCGGTGTCCAGCAGCACCATGGACAGCTCGGCGGCCGGGTTGACGTCCATCTGGTTGATGACGAAGCGCGCCACGCTGACGAGTTCGGTTTCGGAGACGTCGACGCCCGACTCGTTGGATACCTCGATACTCATAAGACGCTCACGCACTCATCATCGACGGTTGCGGCTGCCGGATGCCCGCCGAGCCGCCCGGTTGAGGCCGGAGCCCGGCTCCTCGTATCGGGCGTAGGCGTCGACGATCTCCGAAACCAGCCGGTGGCGGACAACATCCTGGCTGGTCAGCTCCGCGATCTCGATGTCCTCGATGTCCTCGAGGATGCCGACCGCCGCCCGCAAACCCGACTGCGCGCCGCCGGGCAAGTCGATCTGCGTGACGTCGCCGGTGATCACCATCTTCGAGCCGAAGCCCAATCGGGTGAGGAACATCTTCATCTGCTCAGCTGTGGTGTTCTGCGCCTCATCGAGGACGATGAAGGCGTCATTGAGACTTCGACCGCGCATATACGCCAGCGGCGCCACCTCGATGACCCCGGCCGACATCAGCTTCGGGATCAGCTCGGGGTCCATCATGTCGTAGAGCGCGTCGTACAGCGGCCGCAGATAGGGGTCGATCTTCTCGCTCAGCGTGCCCGGCAGAAAGCCAAGGCGCTCACCGGCTTCCACCGCGGGGCGGGTCAGGATGATGCGGGTGACCTGCTTGGTCTGCAGCGCGTGCACGGCCTTGGCCATCGCCAGATAAGTCTTCCCGGTGCCGGCCGGACCGATCCCGAACACGATGGTGTTGACGTCGATTGCGTCGACGTAGCGCTTCTGATTCAGCGTCTTGGGCCGGATCGTCTTTCCGCGGCGGGACAAGATGTCGAGGGTGAGCACCTCGGCCGGCGACTCGTTGCCGGTACCGACCAGCATGGCCACGCTGTGCCGCACCACCTCCGGCGTCAGCGCCTGACCCCTGGACACGATCGCCACCAATTCGGACACGGCCCGCTCAGCCAGCGCGACGTCGGACAGCTCACCGGACAGGCTGACCGTATTGCCGCGCACATGCAGGTTGGCTTTCAGGGCGCGTTCCAGGGCGCGCAAGTTCTCGTCGGCCGAACCGAGCAGGCCCACGACGAGGTCAGGCGGAACATCGATGCTGCTGCGAACTTGAGCGTCGGCCTGCCTGGCTACACCAGCTTCAGCGGCGCGGGTCTCGCGGGGCGTCACGTGGTTTCTGCTGCCTGCTTTCTGGCGTATAGGGCTTGTGCATAGGGCACCGTGGAAACGACGGCCTCAGTCTACCGCCGTCCGGTGACCGCTTCCCAGTGACTTGATGCCCGCCAGCAAGATGCCCAAACCGCGTTCGAAGTCGGCCGCCGGCGTCGATTGCTGGCTGACCTGCGCCAAAGCGGCGATGTGGGGATGTTCGGCACCGGCGAGCGCGCTCCACCACACGGTCGGCGCCGACGGTGCGAGAGACCGGCGTGATGGTGGTGTCATCGGGTCAGTGCCCGATCAAGTACCTGCCGTAGAAGTCGGCCACCGCGGCGGCGCCCACGCCGCCCATCATGGTGGGGACGTGGTTGACGAACGGCTCCGCCGTCATCGCTGGCGACGTGCTCATCGAAGACCACGCTCAGATCGTGCGCAGCGCTACTCATGTCCGGCCAGGTTCCTTTCGCCGTCGAGTGGTGGCGCATCCCAGCGCGACGTCAGCACGCCCAGCGCGCCCAACGCCACCGCAGCCGCAGTCGAGGTGCGCAGCACAGTGGGTCCCAGCCGGACCGTGACTGCGCCTGCATCGACCAGCGCGGCGATCTCGTCCGGTGCGATCCCGCCCTCGGGACCGACCACCAAGATCACCGGGTTCGCTTGTGCCACAGCCAAATCAGCGATGCGTTCGGTCGCCGACTCGTGCAGTGCCAGCACCGCGCCCCCGGCAGCGACCTCGGCACCGACCCGCGCGATCAGCTCTTTGGTGGACAGCACCCCATCGACCGGCGGGATGTGCGCCCGCCGTGACTGCCGCGCCGCCGAGCGTGCCACCGCCCGCCACCGGCGCAGGCCCTTGTCGACGCGTGCGCCTTCCCAATTGGCGACACAGCGCGCCGCCTGCCACGCCACGAACGCGTCCGCACCCGCCTCGGTGGCCAACTCGACGGCAAGTTCGGACCGTTCGGACTTGGGCAGCGCCTGCACCACGGTCACTGAGGGCCGCCCGGACTCTACCGTCCAGCGTGCCTGCACGCGGGCCCGAAGTCCTTCGCGCCCAGCGTGTTCCACCAGGCAGCGGGCCAGCCCGCCGGCGCCGTCGCCGAGCACCAATTCTTCGCCGGGACGGATCCGCCGGACGGTGGCGGCGTGAAACCCTTCGTCGCCGTCCACGACGGCCAGTGCGCCGACGTCAGGCAGCGCGTCGACGTAGAACAGCGTGGCCACCATGTGAAGCCCCGGAAGGGTCAGCGGCCGGTGAAAGTTTCGCGCAGCCGGCTGAACAGCCCACCGTTGTTGGCGTGCGACGAGCGGACCTCGGCGACGTCACGGCTACGACGGTTCTTCAGCTCCCGCAACAGTTCGGTGTCGTGGTTGTCCAGCCGGGTGGGAACCACCACCTCGACGTGCACGTGCAGGTCCCCACGGGCACTGGACCGCAGGTGCGGCATTCCGCGGCCGCGCAGCGTGATCACCGCGCCCGGTTGGGTGCCCGGCGGGACCATGATCTCGCTGGTTCCGTCCAGGATGGCGTCCACGCTGACGCTGACACCCAGTGCCGCGTCGATCATCGGCACCGACACCGTGCAGTGCAGGTCGTCGCCCTCCCGGGCAAAGATGTCGTGGGCCTGCTCGTGCACTTCGACGTACAGGTCGCCGGCCGGCCCACCCCCGGGACCCACTTCTCCCTGGGCGGCGAGCCGGACCCGCATTCCCTCAGCGACACCGGCCGGAATCTTGACGGTGATGTCCCGGCGGGCACGCACCCGACCGTCGCCCATGCACTGGTAACACGGGTCTGGGATCACCACGCCCACACCGCGGCAGGTCGGGCACGGCCGCGAGGTCAACATCTGACCCAGCAGCGAACGCTGGACGGACTGCACCTCGCCGCGACCGGCACAGGTGTCGCAGGGAACGGGAGCGGAATCGCCGTTGGTGCCCTTGCCCTGGCACCGGTCGCACAGCACCGCGGTGTCGACAGTGACCTGCTTGGTCACCCCGGTTGCGCACTCTTCGAGGTCGAGCCGCATCCGCAGCAGCGAGTCCGAACCCGGCCGCACCCGGCCGATCGGACCACGGCCCGCACCCCCGCCGAAGCCCCCGCCGCCGCCGAAGAAGGCCTCGAAGACATCGCCCAAACCACCGAATCCGGCGAACCCACCGGCGGCGGCACCAGCGTTCTCCAGGGGATCGCCGCCCAGGTCGACGATGCGGCGCTTCTCCGGATCGCTCAGCACCTCATAAGCGGCGCTGATGTCCTTGAATCGCGCCTGCGCTTCCTCGTCGGGATTGACGTCGGGATGCAGTTCGCGCGCCAGCTTGCGGTAGGCGCGTTTGATCTCCGCGTCGTTGGCGCCTTTGTTGACGCCGAGTAACCCGTAGTAATCGCGTGCCACGGTTCGCCTTTCTAGGCTTGTTGTGGCCGCCCGTCAGGCGGCCATCCAAAAATTCTGTAGCGGGTGGGCACTCATCGAGCACCCAGAACTTCGCCGATATACATAGCAACCGCGGCAACACTGGCCATAGTTCCCGGATAGTCCATGCGCGTGGGCCCCAACACACCCATACCGCCGTAGACGGTGTCATTGGTGCCGTAGGCGGTAGACACCATCGAGGTGCCGACAATCTGCTCGGCCTCCGTCTCATGGCCGATGCGCACCGTGACCTTGCCGGCCTCCTGTTGGGCCGCCAGCAGCCGCAGCACCACGACCTGCTCCTCCAGCGCTTCCAGGATGGAGCGCAGCGAGCCGCCGAAATCAGCGGCATTGCGGGTCAGATTGGCGGTGCCACCCAACAGCAGGCGTTCCTCGGTGTGTTCGACCAGCGATTCGAGCAACACGGTCGCCGAGCGACCGACGGCATCTCCCAGACCGTCGCCGCCATGCAGCCGCCCGGCGAGGTCGGCAACCGCGACCGAGGCCGCCGAGAGCCGCTTGCCCACCAGCGCCTGACCGAGCATCTCCCGTAGTTGGGAGAGCTTATGGTCCTCGATCACGTCGCCGAGTTCGACGATGCGCTGATCCACCCGGCCGGAGTCGGTGATGACGACCATCAACAGCCGGGCCGGGGTCAGCGCGATCACTTCCAGGTGACGGACGGTGGAGGTGGACAGCGTCGGGTACTGCACCACCGCCACCTGGCGGGTCAACTGCGCCAACAGTCGCACCGCGCGGCGCAGCACGTCGTCGAGATCGACGCCGGACTCCAGGAAGCCCTGAATCGCGCGTCGTTCCGCTGACGAGAGCGGTTTGACGTCGTCGAGGCGGTCGACGAACTCCCGGTACCCCTTCTCGGTGGGCACCCGTCCCGAGCTGGTGTGCGGCTGGGCGATGTAGCCCTCGGCCTCCAGCACCGCCATGTCATTGCGGATGGTGGCGCTGGATACGCCCAGGTTGTGGCGCTCCACCAGGGACTTCGACCCGATCGGTTCATGGGTGGCGACGAAGTCGGCGACGATGGCGTGCAACACCTGAAAGCGACGCTCGTCAGCGCTACTCATTGCCTGTCACCCCCATCTGCAGTTACCGACCGCATCCATTTTACGGTCTCCGCCGGATCTGACCTGCCAACCTGGGTATCTGCGGCTTACAGCCCATCGGTGTGCCGTGGCATATAGCCTTTCCAGATGGTCCGGTCGAGCGGCACGTCGAGCCGAAACTCAGGCGAAAGCGACTATCGATGATTTTCAAGGGAGTGCGCGACGGCAAGCCGTATCCCGAACACGGGCTGTCCTACAAGGATTGGTCACGGATACCGCCGCAGCAGATCCGGCTCGACGAATTGGTCACCACCACGACGGTGCTGGCTCTGGACCGCCTGCTGTCGGAGGACTCCACCTTCTACGGCGACCTTTTCCCGCACGCGGTGAGGTGGCGCGGCATCATCTACCTCGAGGACGGACTGCACCGCGCCGTGCGGGCGGCGCTACGAAATCGGATCGTGCTGCACGCCCGGGTGTACGACATGGACATGGGGGCGCCCAACTAGCCGAGCGGGTCAGCGCGAGGCGGCCTGCAACAGATCCATCGCGGAACCGCGCGAGAGCACCCAGCTGCCCTGGTTGACGAAGGTGACGCTCTCGGTGACCGGCGGGGAGAGCTTGGGACCGGACACCAACACGTCGGCGGTGGCCGAGTTGGCCGGCGCCGCCTGGATGTTCGCCACGCTGAACGACAACGGCAGGTCGCCGTTCTTGGCGGCCTTCTTCAGCTGGTGGTCGGCAATGTGCGCCTCGGTTCCGCCGATGCCGCCCTCGACCAGATCACTCTTGTTGGCGAACGGCACGTTGGGGTCGGCGAGGCTGGTGAGGATGCCGGTCAACTGGGCGGAGGTCGGCAGGCCGGCTGGTGCCGGTGCCGGGTCCTGCGGTAGCGGCGCACCGAAAACGACGGGCTGCACCTGGTAGGCGACCGGGCTGGCGAACGCCGTCACTCCGGCGGCTGCGGCGCCGATTGCGGCAACGGCTGCGGCACCGATGGCCAGCGACTTGATTGTCGACACGATGTGGATCCCCCTTGAATTCGCGCGGAGCGTGCGAACATCGCTGTCCCGGCACCACCCGCGTGTGTTGTATTTGTGCACCTTGTGACTGATGTTTCGTTTGGTAGCTTGTTTATGTTACGTCCACGCTGCCGCGGACCCGAATTCGCCGACTGTGACGCAGCTGTGCGGTAGCTATGAATCTGGGCGGCCCGGCAACATTCAAAGTCAGCTGCGGCTGAACCACATTGCAGCGGAAGAGGATGCCGAATGTTCGCCAGCAGATACCCGGATCAGACGAGATTCGCGTTTCGCCCCGGCGTCACGTGCCTGACCACAGGCGCCGGAGCCCTGCTGCTGAACCCTCCGCACAGTGAGAAGCTGGCCCGATTGAGCGCCCACCAGTCGAAGGCGCTGAAAACACTGAACCTCGGACCGGCGACGGTTTCGGACCTGGCCCAGGGGGCAGCGCCGGCCGACGCACGCGGGATCGAGGCGCTGATCGACCACCTGGCGACGCGCGGCTATCTGGCCGTCACGGCATGCGGCGACGGAAACGATCTCTACTCGATAGTTCCTTTCGGGCAGCCTCCGCCGCGGCCCGATCCGCTGCCCGACGGATCTACCGCGATGTCGAAATTCGCTGTACTGCATAGTGACTCGGCCGGCCTGGTCCTGGAGACGCCACTGGGCTGGTGCGATGTACACATCCACCTGCCGGGATTGCTCCCGCTGCTGGGCGGCCGTGCATCGGACTGTCCCGATTTACCGGCCGGCATCGCCGCACAGTTCATCGACGACCTGCGCTGGGCCCGGGCACTGGTTTGTCCCGACGATGAGAAATCCTTCGAGTTGCTGAGCTGGGCCGCACCCGACCTGTGGTTTCATCGTCGCAGTACCCTCGGTCAGCGCATCGTCACCTGGGACGACTTCGGTCCGACGAAGTGGGCGAAGGGCCGATTCGCTCAACCCCCGGGGCGCCGGACAGCCTATCCCGGCGAACCGGTCGCTCTGCCGGTTGCCGACCTCGCCGCCAAGCGATCGCAGGACCCGCCGCTGGCGGCTGTGATCGAAGATCGAGTCACCACAAGGACATTCGACGACGAGCGGCCCATCACCGCCGAGCAATTGGGCGAGCTGCTGTACCGCACCGCACGAACCCGCAGCACACAGGCCGTAGACGACGGTGAGGAACTGCTGTCCCGGCCGTATCCCTCCGGCGGGGGCATTTATGAACTCGAGGTCTATCCCGTGGTGCGCAGTGTCTCCGGAGTCGAACCTGGCATGTATCACTATGACTCGTTCGAACACGCGCTGTGTCCGGTCGCCGCCGCTGATTCACCGGCCACGTCCCAGCTGCTCAGGCCGGCGTCAGCGACCTTGGCCGGGGGCGCCGAGCCGCAGGTGCTCCTCGTCATCGCGGCACGCGGCGGTCGGATGATGTGGACCTACGAACAGATCGCCTACGCCACCATCCTGAAGAACGTCGGCGTCCTGATGCAGACGATCTACCTGGCGGCGACCGCGATGGGTCTCGGCGCGTGCGCCCAAGGATTTTCGGACACGGCCGCATTCGTCGCGGCCACCGGAGTCGATGAACGTCAGGAGTGCAGCGTCGGCAGCATCATCGTCGGCTCCCGTACTACTCAGCCCTCCGCCAATACTTCCTCGTCGGTCAACGCCGCGACGTCGAGGTAGTGGCGTGCGATGATGGCCAGTCGTTGCGGCGTGCCACGCGCGACCTCGCGGTTGTCCAGTCGTGCGGCGAAGCCTGCGACTGTTCGGGTGGCGAACAGATCGGTAACCACCGCGTGATCGACGTCCAGCCACTCACGTACGCGCGCGACGACGGCGGTGGCCAGTACCGAGTCACCCCCGAGTGCGAAGAAATCATCATGCACGCCAACCGATTCCGGACCGCTGCGGCCCAGCACCTCGGCAACGATCTCGGTCAGCGCGGCCTCGAGATCGTTGCGCGGAGCAGTGTCGCGGTCTACGGGTTGAGGTTGCAAGAGCGCGACCACAGCGCGACGGTCCAGTTTGCCGTTGGGCGTCAACGGAATCTGCTCCAGAAACTCGACGCGGGCCGGAATCATATAACTCGGTAGCAGGTCTGCGACCGCCTTGATGACGTCCGCGCCGTTGTCACCCACCGGGTCACCGGCGATGGCCGCAACCAGCATGGGCGCGCTGATGCCGACGACGGCCGCTACGGCCTGGTGAACCCCGGGCACGCTACGAAGTGCGTTCTCCACCTCACCGAGTTCGACGCGGTAGCCGCGGATCTGCACCTGGTGGTCGGCGCGGCCGAGAAACTCGAGGGTGCCGTCCGGCCAGTATCTGGCCATGTCGCCGGTTCTGTACCACCGGATGCCGTCGTGCTCGACGAAACATTGCGCCGTGCGTCCGGGATCGTGACGATAGCCTGCCGCCACATTCGCGCCGCCCACCCATAGTTCACCCGGAACCCAGTCCAGGCAGTCGCGGCCGGACGGCGAAACCACTCGACACCGGACATTGCGCAGCGGAACACCGAACGGCACCGTGGCCCAGTGTTGCGGCGGCTCGCCCACCACTTCACAGACGGTGCTGTGGATCGCTGTCTCGGTCGCTCCGCCGAGGCCGGCAAACCGGCAGCCGGGTGCCAGCTTCCTCAGTCGGCGAACCAACTCCGTCCCCACCCAGTCACCCCCGAGCAGCACCGCCCGCAACGAATCACCGAGGCCGCTTCCGCCGGACTCCAGGATCATGTCGAGGATGCCCGGAACACAGTTGAGGATCGAAACCTGATGCCGGCGAATCACTTCCACCCAGACGTCCGCGGCGCCCCGCTGCCCGGAATCGACCACGGCGACTGCACCGCCGGCCGAGAACATGCCGAAGATGTCGTAAACGGACAGATCGAACTCCAAGGCGGAGACGGCCAGCGCTCGATCCGTGTTGCCGACCTCGAACCACTCGTTCACGGCGTCGATGGTGTTCATCGCGGCGCTGTGCGGGACCTCCACGCCTTTGGGCAGACCCGTCGAACCCGACGTGAACAGCACATAGGCGATCGCATCGGTATCCGGAAAGATACTTTCCCGCAGCGGTTCTCGATGGTTCCGGGCGGCATCAAGGCAGACACCCGGGATGCCCGGGCCGACTTCGGCGCCCTCGACGGTCAGCGCCGCGACGACGTCGGCGGTCTGCAGGATCCTGGCGCGCCGCGCATCCGGTTGCTCAAAGCCGATCGGCACATACGTCGCGCCGGCGGCGAGCACGCCCAGCACTGCCAGGATCTGGTCTCGCCCCTTGGGCAACTGGACGGCGACGGCGTCGCCAGGCCGCACCCCGCATGCGCGCAGCGCGCCGGCCACCGCGAGCGAGCTTTCCGACAGTTCCCGATAGCTCCAGGCGCCGGCCGCGTCGCCGAACCCCCACACCACCGCCGGGTCATCCGGGTGGGCGTGGGCGTGCTCGAAAAAGCCTTGATGCAAACACCGTCCGGTGACCGGGCCGTCAGTTGCGTTGACGCTCGCCCGCACCTTCGCCTGAGCGGACGGTAGCCGCACCGCGGCCTCGGCATCCCAGCCCGCATCGCTGTCGCCCAGGCGCCCGACCGTCTCGGTGAACGTGGCGAACATCGCGTCGACCATGCCGGGCGGGAATGCGGATTCCCGAACGTCCCAGTTGATCAGCAATCCGCCGCGCAGTTCGGTGATCTGGACGTCGAGCAACACCTGGGGCCCCTGCGAGATGATCCACACCGGCTCACCGAATGCCTCGATGACATCGTCGGCGAACAACTCGCCGAGATCGAGCGCACTGGTGAACACCACCGGCGCCAGCACCGGCTCGCCCCGCTGCCGACCCAGATCGCGCAGCACCTCCAGGCCGGAATAGGAAAATGCGAACCACTTTCGTACATGCCGCGTTGCACTGCCCGGGCCCGGTCGGCCACCGACATGTTCTCGCTGACGTCGACCTCGAGCATGATCGACGACGTGAAATCCCCGATCACCCGGTCGATGTCGGGGTGCACGGATTCGCGGTGAAACAGCGGCACATTGAGCAGGAACCGGTCCTGGGCCGACCAGCCGCCGATGGTGTCGGCGAAGACCGCGGCCAACGCCACCGCCGGGGTGACGCCGCGGGCATGGGCAGCGGAGACCAGCCTGCTCTTGGCTTCCGGCGCCAGCCAATGGTCATACCGAACCGTGCGGTGGGGCGCGCCTCGGTCACCGACCAGCGCGATGGGAAGTTCAGGTGCTCCGGGCATCTCGGGCAAACGCCGCTGCCACCACTGCCGGTCCCGCTCCCGCTTGGCATCGCCGTCTTGATTCCGTTGGCCCTCGATGCGGTAGCACTGGTAGCTGTAACCAGGAGCAATCGGCTCGGCCCCGCGATACAGTTCGGCCAGATCGGTGATCAGCACGCGATAACTCATCGCGTCACCGGCCAGCATGTCGACGTCCAGGTGCAACCGGCTGCGGTCCTGGTCATAGCGGGTCAAGGTGACGTCAATGACCTGGCCGTCTTCGATTGCCAACCGCTGATGTGTTTTTCGATCCCGCATGTCGGCCAACGCGGAATCGGCAGTGAGCCTGTCCTGACCGCGCAAATCGACCAGGCTGAACACCGGGCGGCCCGGCCGTGGCATCGTCTGCTGAGTTCCGTCCGGCAGAAAGCGGGTACGAAGCATGGGATGAGCGGCGATGAGATCGGCTACCGCCCGCTCCAGCCGGTCCGGATCGATTGCCCCACAATCGAATTCGACGTAGAGGTGGGCTGCCACCCCGCCCAGTTCCTGTTCGTCGGATCGGCCGATCCAGTACGCGTGCTGCATGGGAGCCAACGGGAACGGCGCGTCTTCGTCGAGCGCCGGTTCGTCCCGGGCCGGGGCGGGCGCCATCCCCGCCGGTTCTCCGCTGAGCAGGGCATGCCACGAGCCGACCGTTGGGCTGGCAGCCAACTCTGCGAAGGTGACGGTGGCACCGCGCTTTCGCCAGCCTCCAGCCATCGCCATCATGCGGATCGAGTTCAGCCCCAGCTGAATGAGATCGTCATGGTCTGCGACGTCCTCGGCAGGGCAGCCGAGTTGGGCCGCGATCGTGGCCCTGATCTCGTCCCTGCTGATCCACTCCTCGCCGAGCACCGTTGATGATCCTTTCCGGCCCGTGTCAAGCCTTGGCGTCCAGCCCGGCGGCAAGCGCGGCCAGGGTGCGCTGCCACAGTTGGGTCAGACGGTCGATATCGGTCGGCGTGAAGAGAGCCTCACTCCACAGCAGGGTGTTGACGAGTTGCTGACCGGTCGCGGTGCCGCGTACCAGCAGGCTCATGTTCAGCGCAAAACGCAGCGGCAGATCTGGCTCCGGATCGACTGGCAATGCATCGATTTCGTGTCCGTCGATCAATGTCCAGGGTTCGTCGCTGACCACTCCGAGGTCCAAGCGGCCCAGGTAGTTGAACAACACCTGCGGTTCAACCGCCTCCTGCAACTCCGGGACGCGGTCGACGTAACGAAGCAAACCGTAGTCCAGGCCGTCGTAGGGAACCGTGCCGAGATAGGCGGTCACCGAGTCGAGTAGCGTCCGGGCCAGTTCGGGAGCGGCCTCGAGCTGCTCGATGTCGACGGCGGCCGCACCCACTCCGAGTCGCACCGGGAACGCGACGGTGAACCAGCCGACGGTGTTCGTCGTGTCGGTGTCCAGCAGGGCATCGGCGCGACCGTGACCGTCCAGTGCGATCAGCGCTCCCGAGTACGGATCCTGTTCCCGCGTCCGTCGCCAACTCGCGAGCACGATCGTCACTGCGCACAAAAGGATTTCGCGCATCCGATCATCGCGGTTGAGCGTGGTGAGCAGACGCTCGCTGACTTCGACCGGCGTCACCGAGTTGGTGACGCGCAGAGTGGACCAGGTGTCACGGGCCGGGTCCGGGTGGCGCACACCCAGGGCGGGATCGGGATCGCGCAGCAGCGCACTCCAGTACTCTCGCTGGGCGATGACCTCGGGTGCGCCCGCCCTGTCCCACATCAACTCCGACCACCGGCGATAGGAGGTGAACTCCGGCAGTGACTTCGGTGCCGCGCCCGCCCGTACCGATCGCCACCCTTCGGAGATGTCGCTGAGCAGAATGTGCCAGGACACCACGTCCACCACCAGGTGGTGGATGGTCAGCAGGAGCATCTGGCGGTCCGCGGTACCGTCGAACCACACCGCTCGCATCATCGCGCCCGCGCGGGGGTCAATCTCGTCTATTGCCCGACGCGCCGAACTTCGCACCAGTGCGGCCAATTCGGTATCTGTGGATGTAGACAACTCCACCCGGGAAAGCACCTCGGCAGCGAGCACGACACCGGGTTGACGAGTGACCAGACGAGCCCCATCGGGGGTATCAGTCAGGATCGATCGCAATGACTCGTGTCCATCGAGCACGAGCTGCAACAGCTGCTCTATCGCGGAGCGCTCTACGCCGGCGGGCAGCCGCAGCAGAACCGTATTGGTGAAGCGCCGGTAGTTGCCGTACTCATTCACCCAGGACACGATCGGCAGCGGCAGCACTTCGCCATATTCGGCATCAGTGACCGACGGGTCGCACTCGCCCGCTGTGTCAATCGCGGCCGCAAGCCCGCGGACCGTCGGCGCGGTGAACACCATTCGGGGGCTCAGCGCGAGCCCGCGCCGCCTGGCCTTGTGCACCAACCCGATCGCCAGAATGCTGTCCAGCCCGAGTGTGATGAAGTCGTCGTCCAGGTGCGGTGTCACGCCGTTGAACAGTTCTGCCAACAGCTCGCAGAGCACTCGTTCATTGTCGGTGGACGGTTCCACCGGCCCGCGCGCGCCCCGAGCGAGTTCGTCGCGCGCCAATTCGTCCAGTGCGTGACCGTCCAGTTTGCCGTTGGCATTCACCGGCAACCTGGGTAGTGCCACAATCCGCGCGGGGACCATGTAGGCGGGCAGGAGTTCGGTGAGCGCGGCCCGCAGCGTAGTCGGGTCTCCTTCCGTATTGTCCTGCCATACAACAAAACCCACCAGCGTTGCGCCGCCCGCACGACGCACGACCGACACGGCCGCATCATGGACGTGGGACTGCGATCGAAGTGCCCCCTCGATCTCGCCGATCTCGACCCGGTACCCGCGAACCTTTACTTGGGTGTCGCCGCGTCCCAGATACGCGTAACCGCCGTGCGGCAGGCGACGCACCAGGTCGCCGGTGCGGTACATGCGTTGTCCGGGCCGGAATGGGTCAGCCACGAAGCGGGCAGCCGTCATTGCCGGCCGGCCGACGTAGCCGCGGGCCAACTGAGCGCCGGACAGATACAGCTCGCCCACGACGCCGTGCGGAACGATGCGCAATGCCGAATCCAGGACGTAGCCGCGGGTTCCGGCGTTGGCGGTTCCGATGGTCGGCGTCGGGTACTCGCGCACGGCGGCCACCACGGCCTCGACGGTTGCTTCGGTGGGCCCGTAGCAGTTGTAGACAGCACCGGCAGGCAGCGAACGTAGCTGCTGCCACAGCACCGCGTTGATCGCTTCGCCGCCCAACGCCAGCACCTCGAGGTGGTGATCCGACAGTCCCGCGGCCCGAAGTTGGCCCAGCATCGAAGGAGTGGTGTCGATCATGTCGATCTGATGATCGACGATTCCCTGCACCAGTCGGTCCGCGTCGCGCATCTCCTGCGCGTCGAACAGATGGATCCCGTGTCCGTCGAGCAGGCCCACCATGGGCTGCCACGACGCATCGAAGCTCAGGGACCAGGCGTGTGCGATCCGCATTGGGCGGCCCAGGCGCTGCCATGCCAATGGGTAGATGCGGTCGCGGTGGTCGGCGTGGTAACTGAGTAACGCGGCATGGGTACCGATGACACCCTTTGGCTCACCGGTCGAGCCGGACGTGAAGATGACGTATGCGCTGTGCCCGGGATGACGTCGCACCGCCGGAGCGATGGCGTTGCGACGCGAAATGCGCTCCGCCACAACCGGGTCGTCGATCACCAAGGTCGGAACCGAGGCTGCGACGAGTTCCGCACTACCGGTGTCGGTGATCGCCAGCACCGGGTTCGCCTGGCGCAGCATGGATTCGATACGCGCACCCGGTAGGGTGATGTCGACCGGCAGATAGGCGGCACCGGCGCCCAGCACACCGAGGATCGCCACGATGGATTGGGCCGAGCGTCGTAAGACCAGTGCGACAACCGTTTCCGGACCTATCCCCTGCTCGGCCAACTCGCCGGCCAGGCGTGCCGCGTCGGCATGTAACCGGGCGTAGGTACAGCGTCCACCGTCACTGGTTGTCAGTGCGACAGCCTCGGGGGTAGCGCGGGCCTGCCGCTCGAACAGCTCCCACACCGTCGCATCCGGAAGCACCGCAGGGTCGGCGTGGCGGTCCCACTCGGCGCGCTCCGCCGCGGTCAGAACATCCAGCGCATCGGGGGTTCGGTCGCCGATGTCGGGCAGTTGACGCAGCACTCCGGCCAGGCGCTCGCAGAGCCTGTGCCCCCGAAAGATGCGGCAGCGCTTCCCTGATCGCCTCGACCACCACGATCAACTGGTCGTCGATCTGGTGCGACACCACGGTCAGCGGATAGTGCGTGAGACTCTCGCCGGCAACCGGGACGAACTGGGCCCCGTCGGCGGTGGTCACCGGACGGATGGCGTCCTGCAGCGGTGCGTTCTCGAACACGAACAACGTATCGAACAGGCTGCCACGCCCATGGGCGCGTTGCAGTTCCGACAGGCTCAGGTAGCCGATCCCACGCAGCACCGACGAATCGCGCTGCAGCCGCGCGCATTGCTCAACCACCGAGACCGTGCCGCTCACGGTGTGCACCAGCGGAACAGCGTTGATGAACATCCCGACCATGGTCTCGACGCCGGGCAGGTTCTCGGGACGGCCGGACACGACGGTGCCGAAAACGACATCCCTGCGATCAGTGAGCCGGCTGAGCACGAGAGCCCAGGCGAAAAGCACTGCGGTGTTGAGCGTCAGCCCGTTGCGGCCTGCCCAATCCCGCAGCCTGGCCGTATCGCCGGCCGACAGCCGTAAGTCCGATTTCTCCGGCACGCCGGCGGCAACCGTGCTGTCGGCCAGCATCAGCGGGGCGGAGACACCCTGCAGATACTTCGTCCACTTGGCGGTGGCTGCCGTCCTGTCTTGCGTTGCGAGCCAAGCGATGTAGTCGCGGTAGGGGCGCGGGGCGGGTAAGCCGTCGGCGCAACCTCCCGCTTGGTACACCGCGAGCATCTCGGTGAAGAACACCCCGAGTCCCCAACCGTCCACCAGAATGTGGTGGGCGGTGACGATCATCCGGCGGCGCGTCTCGCCGGGCACCGTGAGCAGCACCACGCGCAGCGCGGGACCGCGACTCAACTCGAATGGGCGGTGCCGCTCCGAGCGGGCTATCGAGTCGAATTCCGCTGGCGTGGCGACTCGTTCAGACCACGGCAGCTCCGCATGGGAGGGCACGATCTGGACCGGCGTGGGCACGTCGCGATCCCAGAACGCGGCACGCAGGTTCGGGTGCCGCACCAGCATGGCCGCTGCGCTGCGGCGCAACAGCTCGACGTTCAGCGGTCCCTCGATATCGACGACGATTTGCATCGTGTAGATGTCGAGGCCGTCCTCCGCAAGGCGAGACAACGCAAACAGCCCCTCCTGTAACGGGCTGAGCGCCAGAACATCCTCGATCTGCGGCGGGGAGGTCTTCACAGTCCCCCGCTACTGCTGAAGCCAAGAGGCGTTGAGCGCGGCCAACGCGTCGGCGTCCAGGCCAGAGGCGCTCATCGGTGCGCTCTGGAAGGCGGATTCCTTTTCTTGCGAATTCACCTCGGCCCCAATCGCGTCGGTGGCCGCGTCCACTGCGCCGGCCACCTCGGCGATGGTCATGTGCTCGAAAACCATCGCCGGTGCCAGGGCAAGTCCCTGAGCGTTGGCGCGCGCCGACAGTTGCACGGCGATCACGCTGTCGCCTCCGAGCGCGAAGAAATTGTCTTCGCGGTCCACGCCGGAGATCTCCACAGCTCCTCCAGCAAGGCGATCAGCGCATGTTCGGTTTCCGGGGAACCGCTCCCGCCCCTTGCAGGGGGGATTTCCGGGGGTGCGGGCGGAGCCGACAGTTTTTCCATGACAGCGGCCGGCAGCAGCTCCAGCTCTGAAATCGCGCGGTCCGGTGCCGTCACAAAGGAGTCGAGCACGGCATTGTATGCATCGGCCAGGTGCCGAACCGTCTGCGGTTCATACAGATCGGCGCTGGCGACGAACCGCGCCTCGAGCCCTCCGTCCGGCAGCACGCTCATGGTGACGTCGAGATCCAACAGCGAGACGTCGAACTCCATGGGAACGGGCACGACCGTCATTCCACCGATCGCCAGCTTGCGTGGCGCCTGCGCCCAATCCTCGGTCCGGAAGTGCAACGAGCTCTGGAACAACGGATGATTGCGGGCTAGCGAGCGGGGCGGATTGAGCGCTTCGACCAGCCGGTCAATGGGAAGTTCCTGGTGGGACAAGGCGTCGAGTACCGTTGCGCGGCAACGCACGAGCGTGGTTCGCAGACTCGGGTCACCCGTCAGGTCAGTGCGCAACGCCAGCACGTTGGCGAACGGTCCGTCCACCTTCGCAACCGCCAGATCGTCCCGGGATGCGACGGGAGTGCCGATGACAATGTCCGTGCCGCCGCCGACCCGGTGCAGCAAGACCGCGAGGGCCGCCTGATAGACCATGAACTCACTGGCACCCGTGTGTTCTGCGAGCTGAGTCAACTGGGCACGCCGCGCCGCCGGCACCGCGAACGTCACGACCTCGGCGTGCCGTCCCACCACCGGCGGACGCGGGTGGTCGGCCGCCATCGGGATTTCGGCGGGCAGTCCGGCCAGTACATCGCACCAATGTGCCAACTCGGCCGCCGCCCACTCGCCCGGCACGTCGAAGGTATCTCGTTGCCACAGGGCGTAATCGATGAACTGCAACGGCAGCGGATCCCACTGCGGCACCCGACCCGTCGACCGTGCCTGGTATGCGGTGACGAGGTCTTCGTAGATGACGCCGAGCGAATTGTGATCGGTGACGATGTGGTGGACGAGCACGACCAGCACGTGTGTCCGGGGGTCGAGCGCCAGCAGCGTGGGCCGGATCATCGGGCCTGACGTGAGGTCGAACAGGTAACGCCGAAGTTCGGCGATCGTTGCGCCGGCCTGGTCGGCGGTGATCTCGGTGACCGCGAGGTCCAACTTCAGGGCCGGCTGCACCGACTGATACGGAATGCCTTCGTGCTCAAGGAAAACGGTGCGCAATGCCTCGTGTCGCGCCACGACGTCGTTGAGCGCCTCGGTGAGTGCGGCAACATCCAGCGGACCGGTGAAGCGGAGCGTGAGTCCCAGATTGAAGACGTCGTTGGCTCCCCTCATCCGGTGCTGGAACCACATGGCCAACTGGGAGTACGACAACGGGGGACGTTCGGGGCGAATCGTCGCCACCAGTTCCGGGCGGCCCGACGCTCCTGCCGATAGTTCGGCGCCGAAGTCGTCGTCGAGGTCCACATCATCGAGGTCGATGCCGAACACGGCACGGAACTGCTCGACCAGCCGGGCCGCCAAACCAGCCGGCGTGGGGGCATCGAAGACGGTGCGAACGTTGCAGTCCACGCCGATCTCGGCGCGAATCTGTGCGACCAGGCGAGCCGCCAGCAGCGAATGGCCGCCCAGGTCGAAGAACGAATCGTCGGCGCCGACCCGCTCCAGTCCGAAGAGGTGGCCGAAGATCGAGCACACCCGTCGCTGTGTCGCCGTCGCCGGCGCGCGGTAACTACGAGCGTTGACCGGGGTGGGTGCGGGCAGTGCCCGTTTGTCCAGCTTCCTGTGGACGGTCAGCGGGATTTCCGAAATCACCGCGGCTGCCGTGGGCACCATGTACTGCGGCAGCAGGGCGGCGGCGTGTGCGTGAATCTCGTTGAGATCAAGTTCCATTCGATCGCTGCGGCCGTCCGGCCCGGTAGACGTCGCAGGCACCACGTAGGCGACCAGCCGCGGACCGGCTTCGGTTTCCTCCGCGAGAACCAGGCAGTGTCGCACCGCCGGATGCATGGCGATGACGGATTCGACTTCGCCGAGTTCGATCCGGAAGCCACGCACCTTGACCTGCTCGTCGGCACGCCCGACGAATTCCAATTTCCCGGCCAGGTTGCGCCGGACCAGGTCTCCCGTCCGGTACAGCCGCATCGCGGGGCTGAACGGGTCGGCGACGAATCTCTGCGCGGTCAGCCCGGGACGTCCCAGATAGCCACGGGCCAACTGGACACCGCCCAGGTACAGCTCGCCGACCACTTCGGCCGGAACCAGCTGCAACTCCCGGTCGAGTACGTAGGCGTAGACGTTCTGGTTCGGCACGCCGATGGGCACCACGCCGGTGCCCTGGCGTCCCTCGACGGGCATATGAGTCGCGCAGATGACCGCCTCCGTCGGGCCATAGTGGTTGCGCAGCGTGGCATCGAAGTAGTCGGTGAACCTGTCGGTCACCTCGCCGGGCAGTGCTTCTCCGCCTACCGGCACATGACGTAGCTGCCGCCATTCGCTTGCTTGCGGTAGCAGTAACAGCGTGCTCAACATCGAGGGCACCATGTGGAGCACGGTGACTCCGTGGCGGCTGATCAGATCCGCCACGTAGGAAACATCGCTGAAGGCATCGACTGTGGGCACAACGAGCCGCGCGCCGACACACAGCGGGGCGAAGATCTCCATCACCGACGCGTCGAAGCTCACCGACGAGGACTGGAGCAATCGGTCGGCGGCGGTCAAGCTCCATTCGGCGAGAAATCCCGCCATGTGTTCGGCGATCGCCCGATGGGGCACCGCGACGCCCTTGGGTTGGCCGGTGGAACCGGATGTGTAGATGACGTAAGCCAAGTGCTCGGGACGTAATGGGCGAAGCCGGTCGGCGTCGGTGGGCGCAGCGTTCGACAATGCCGCGGCAGCCTTTTCGGCCGCGCCGAACTCCTCGTGGCCGATCACCAGTGTGGGCCCGGCGTCGGTGACCAGATACTCGATGCGTTCGTCGGGAAATGCCGGGTCGATCGGCAGATAGGCCGCTCCGGCCTTCAGGACGGCGAACACGGCGACGATGAAGTCGACGGACGTCGTCATGCGCAGGCCGACGATGTCCTCGGGCCCGATCCCGTTGCCGATCAACCAGTGCGCCAGGCGATTCGCGCGAGCATGCAATTCGGCATAACTGAGCTCGGTGTCCTCGAATACCACCGCTACCGCGTCCGGCGTGGCCGCGGCGGCCGATTCCAGCGTGGCGACGACGGTGCCGGCCGGGGTTTCGGCCAGGACACCGTGGGACTGCGTCAGCACGGCTTCCCGCTCGCCGGGACCCAGCAGATCCAGCCTGTCGACCCGGTGTCCGGGCGCTCGCAGCGCATGCTCCAGTAGCTGCCGATAGTGCGACAGCATCTGGCCGACAAGCTCGTCGCACAGCACATCGGTTTGGTATTCGAACTCGGTGGACATGCCCTGCGGGTCCGACACCACCGCCAGGGCGAGTGGGATCGGGGCGGACACCGCACCCAGGTCGAGTGGTCGGGCAGTGACACCCTCAATGTGGAGTCCGGCCACGCTCTTACGCATGCTGAACCCCAGCCGGACCAGTCGATCCATCCCGTCATGTCCGGCGCTGCGCTCCGGGTTCAGTTCGCGCACAACGCGATCGAGCCCAACAGACTGGCGGGCGAAGGCCTCGAGGCAGGTGTCCCGGACGCTGTCGACCAGTGCGGCGAAGGTGTCCTCGGGGCGCACGCAGATGCGCAGCAGCAGCGTGTTCCCGAAGTACCCGATCGCCCCCTCGGTGGCGGCCCGGCGCTCGGTGACCGGAACAGAAACCAGGAAGTCGGGGGCACCGGTGTAACGCCGCATCAACGCGCCGTAAGCCGCCAGCAGCACCATGAACGGAGTGGCGGAACGTTCCCGGGCGAAACCCTCGAGTCGGGCGGACAGGTCCGCGGGAAGTACCGCGGTTCGGTGCCCCGCCCGGGTGGATGGATTCGGTGCCGCTAGACCGGGCAGTTCCAGCGGATCGGGCAACGGCGACAGGGTGTTACGCCAGTAGTCGACGTCGGCGTCGGCGTCAGCGCGGCGATCTGTCGAGCACCTCGGCCGCAACGTACTGCGGCACTTGGCCATTGGGTATGGCGGAGTGGTACGCCGCGCTCAGCTCACCGAAGAAGACAGCCCAGCAGTCGTCGTCCCAGCAGATGTGATGCACTACCAGCAGCAACACGAATTCGCCGGAAGCGGTCCGCACCAGGGTCATGCGCAGCGGCAACTCCCTGTTCAGGTCGAAGGACCTGCCGAATTCGCTGTGTGCCAGTGCCTCGATCTGCTGAGCCTGCCGTTGGCCAGAGACATCATGTACCTGCCAGGGAATGTCGACATCATCCCGGAATACCTGATACGGCTCGCCCTCGGCGTCCACGCCGTAGGTGGTTCGCAAGATCGCGTGCCGCCCAACAACATCCCCGAAAGCGGTCCGCAGCCGTGTTTGGTCCAATGCGCCCGTCAGCCGATACGCCACGCAGATGTTGAGCGTGGTATCGGAGGGGTTCATGGCGTGCACGAACCACATTCGGCGCTGGCCGGCGGACAGGCCGTAGCGTTCTCCCGCCGAGACGACGGTCCGATCCACTGATTCGGCTGTCGCTAAACCACTTTCGGCGATCCGCTTACGCAACAGCTCGCGTCGGCGTTCCTGCACCGTCTTGGCATCGTGGGCCATGGCTGGTTTCACTCCTGGCATCCGCACGTCTCAGGCGGCCTGCGCCCGGGCAGTGCTGCCGGATTCGGCTTGGCCACCGCGCGCGAACAGCGTGGCCCCGTCGCGGGCAGGGGCAACCCATTCAGCACGGCAGAACGCGACGATCCGCACAGACGTCCCCCTCCCATTCGGGCGCTCAATCTCGGCCGGCTTTCCTCCGTCGGACCACGGCCCATGGCCAGTAGATTATGTTAGCCTTCGCTAAGTTGAGGGCTGTATGCGGGCAGCCCTGACGAACTTGCCGCTGAGTTCGCGTGACCGATGTCGGTGCAGGAGGATCTTTCCGTGCCAGAAGCGACCAGGGTCGGCCCATCGGACCTGCTGCACCGGTGCGCCACACTGGAGCACGACGGGATCCCGGGCACCTTCTCACTGCGTTTGCTCGACCCGGAACGCGACCTGGATGTGCTGCACAGATGGATGAACGACCCCGAAGTCGCCCGGTACTGGAATAAGGCCTGGCCACGCGAGCGGATCGCCTCCTACCTGGACGAACAGCAGCTCAGCACACATTCGACCCCGTACCTGGGCGAGCTGAACGGCGTTCCCATGAGCTACTGGGAGCTCTACCGCGCCGACCTCGACCCGGTTGCCCAGTACTACGACGCCCGCGAACACGATGCGGGCGTCCACCTGCTGCTGGGTCCCGCCGAATGCCGCGGACGGAGGCTGGCTGCGGACCTGTTACGCGTGACTTCGGCCTGGCAGCTGGATGCGGATCCGCTCGCCACTCGGGTGATCGGCGAACCTGACGCCAGCAACGTGCGCCTGATCCGGGTTGCCGAGTTGGCGGGCTTTCGGCACGTCATGGACATCGACCTGCCGCACAAGCGGGCGGCACTGCTGGTGCGCGCACGGGACTCGCTCAAGGGCTTCCCGGCGGCGGTGGCGAATCCGGAGGTCAGGGCCGGTACCTGACGGAACCCCGCCCGGGCAGCTTATGTTAGCCTTCGCTTAGTTGCACGGCTTTGCGGCCGTGATGGCCGGACCCGCTCAGCGTCGTTCGGTCCGAGCGACCCGGGCAGGCACGGGGCGAAGGAGAGGTAGGGCTGCATGCCGCGCACGCTTGGTTGGATCAGGCAGTTCCACCGACCTGATTCACCCGAGAGCCCGACATTGCTGGTTTTCCCGCACGCCGGCGCGGGCGCCTCGGCCTACCGCTCGTTCTCCAAGGTGCTGAGCAAGAACTTCCGCGTCCTCGTCTTCCAGTACCCGGGGCGCCAGGACCGGGCCGGCGAACCGCCGCTGACCTCGCTCCCGGAGATCGCGGCGGGCGCGTTCGAGGAGTTTGTGACGTCGGAGCACCGCGCAGACGGTCCCCTGGTCGCGTTTGGTCACAGCATGGGCGGCTGGGTTGCGTTCGAGTTTGTGCGGATCGCCGAATCCAGGGGGATCAACGTGCGCGAACTCAACGTCTCCGCAGCGGTCGCGCCCGGCAACGCCGTCACCAAGCCACCGCATCCGACCGACGACGAGTCGATCCTCAACCACCTGACTGCCCTGGAAGGCACCAACTCCGCTGTCTTCGGCAATCGCGATCTGATGAGGCTGGCCATTCCCGTCATCAAGGCCGACTATCGCGCCTGCGATGCGTACGCCTGCGCGGACGATGTCAAGGTCTCGGCCCGGATTCACGCGCTCGGAGGTGACCAGGACCCGATCGTCACGCTCGGCGATCTTTACGGGTGGGGCAAGCACACTGGCAGTGCCGAGGTGACGATGTTCGACGGCGGGCACTTCTTCATCAACGATCACGTCGACGCCGTCGCCGAACTGCTGGTCGCGTGCGCGCAACGGGAGCAAACGCGGTGACCGATCCGGTCGTCATTGCCGGACTGGCTGTCGAAACCCCTGGCGGCATCGACACCCCCGCCGCCCTGTGGCAGGCGTTGTGCGACCAGCGCGAGCTGCTCTCCCCGTTTCCGCGCGATCGCGGCTGGCCCATCGACGATCTGCTGTCGCTGTCCGAGGCGGACGGCTGGGGGCGGGTCCCCGACTCCGGCGGATTCCTTTCCGGCGCAGCACAATTCGATCCGCCGTTTTTCGGCATCACGCACCGCGAGGCTCTGGTGATGCACCCCCAGCAGCGGGTTGCGATGCGGGTCGCGTGGCGGGCGCTGGAGAACGCCGGCATCAATCCGGGCTCGATCGAGGGCGAATTCGGCGGGTGTTACGTCGGAATGTCGATGACCGAGTACGGCACCCGTACCGCCGTCGCCGATAACTACAGCGGCCACCGCACGGTGGGCATGGGCCAGCTTGGCGGAGCCGGCCGCATATCGCACAGCCTGGGCCTGACCGGGCCGTCCATGTGCATCGACTCCGCCTGCGGATCGTCGCTGACGGCACTGCAATTGGCCGTCAATGCGATTGCCATGGACGAGTGCGAATGGGCCCTGGCCGGCGCTGTGTGTGTACTCGGTTCGCCCGCAGCCTTTTTCGAGTTCGCCAAGCTGCACGCCTTGTCCGACGACGGACACTGCCGCGCGTATTCCGACGACGCCACCGGCACCGTCTGGGGTGAAGGCGCGGGAATGCTGCTCGTCGAACGGGAATCGCGCGCCCGGCGACTCGGACACCGGATCTACGGACGCATCCTGGCTGCCCGTACCAACCACAACGGCAAAGGAAAGCCGATCCTGGTTCCCCGCGTGCGGGCTCAAGAGCAGGTCGTGCAGAAGACACTGGATGCCGCCGGCATCGATCCCGCGGACGTGGGAATGATCGAAGGACACGGCACCGCAACGCCTGCCGGTGACCCGGTGGAATCGCTGGCACTGCTGCGGACCTACGGCGCGGCGGGCTCCGAGGCGCTGCTGGGTTCGATCAAGTCGAACGCCGGGCACGCGCAGGCGGCAGCCGGGATTCTCGGACTGATCAAAGTCCTACTCGCCGGCCAGCACGGTTACATTCCACCAACCCTCTTCTCAGACAACCCGACCAAGAAGGTGGACTGGGATCTGACCGGCATCCGGCTGGCCACGAAGCTGTCCGAATGGCAACCCAGAGACGGGGTTCGGTACGGCGCCGTGTCGTCGTTCGGCGCCGGCGGCGCCAACGCCCACGCGATCGTCGCGATGCCTGCGGAGGGCGACAAGTGACGACTGTGAGTTACCGTCTCCCGAATGGCGCCATCCCCGTGCTGCTGACGTCGGACACCCCCGAACTCATACCGGCCGATGCCGCCGCCCTGCTGGCCTATGTGGGGGATCACCCCGAGGTGACCCCGCAACTGATCGCCGCGATGCTCTTCCGCACGCGAATCTCCCGCAAACACCGCGCCCTGGCGATGGTGCGCAACCGCGAGGAGTTGATCGAGGCCCTGCAGGCGGTCGTCGATGGCCGTGAGCATCGCTTGGTGATCCGCACCGACACGGCCGCCACGGCTCGCCGCTACGCGTATGTCTTTCCGGGCCAGGGCAGTCAGCGACCCGGCATGGGCAGGCGCTGCTTATGAGTCCGTTCCGGCGTTCCGGGCCGAGGTCGAGCGTTGCGCACAGGCTTTCGACGAGCAGACCGGGCACTCCCCGCTGAATTACCTTCTGGATGACCACTTTCCGGCCCTGCAAAACTCAATCGACAACGCCAGCACGGTCCAACCCGCGTTGTTCACCCAGATGGCCGGCCTGGCGGCGATGTGGCGATCGTTCGGCATAGCGCCCACCGTCACCATCGGCCACAGCCAGGGAGAAATTGCCGCAGCATACGTTTCGGGCCGGATCACGCTGGCAGACGCCGTCCGCGTGGTCGCGCTGCGGGCACGCGCCGCAGACGAGTTCGCGACCGGTGACTACGCGATGGCGGTGCTGGCCGCTGACCGCGAGACGTGCGAGGAACTGCTGGCCCGTTGCTCCGGCTGGGCGCAGCTCTCGGTGATCAATTCGCCTGGCATGAATGGCATCTCGGGTGATCGGGAAGCCGTGCAGGGCGTCGTGGACACGTGTACCGCGCGCGACATCTTCGCCCGGGTGATCCGGGTTCAATACCCTGCGCACACCAGTGTGATCAACGGCCTGCACGACGAACTGCGCGCCGGCGCCCAACGCGAGCTGACGAATCTGAAGTTCCTGGACAGCGATATCGCCTGCCTCGGTGCCACTCTCGGCGGTCCTATCACGCCGGATCTGCCGGTCGACCAGTACTGGTTCTGGAACCTGCGCAACACCGTTCGGTTCGACAAGGCGATAGCGGCGGCGCTGCCGTTCGGCATCGACACCTACGTCGAACTGGCCGAACATCCGACACTGCAACTGGCGATCCACGAGAACCTCGCGGCCGTCGATCGCGAACGATCCAGCATGGTCGTCGGGACGTCGACCCGGACTGACACCGATCTCACCGACCTCACCCACAATGTGGTGCGGTCGGCCCTGCATGACTTGAACTACTCGTGGGACAAGCTGGCCACGCAATCCGAGGGTCCTCCGGCGTTGCCGTTGCCCGACTTCCCGAACACCCCGATGAACGAGATCGCACTCTGGATGCCCTACGAACAGGGCCTCTCGCCGGCAGCCCGCAAGATGCCCACCCGCACACCGGTTGCCGCCGAGCCGAACTCGGACTTCGATCAACCGACCGTGGCGCCGCGACTGCTCACCGAGAAATGGGTGCGGCTGTCACGGCGCTCGCTGGTACCGCCGCGGACGATCGGCGTCATCGATCACACCGGCGCCGCCACGAAGCTCGCTCAGGCGCTGAGCGTCGCGGCCGGCGAGGTCGGCGCCACAGCCCGCGTGCTCAGCGCGGATGAACTCCGCACCGCACCTGGCGATCTCGATACCTATGTCATCCTTCTTCCGCAGTCACCGCGACGTGACGCGTCCGGATCAGTGGACAGCGTGGCGACCTTCTTCGCCGAACGCACCTGGTGGCCGGGGGCCGGCACTGGGGTCACCGACTACTGGCTGGTGACCGTCACCGGTGAAGCGGTGGTTGCCGACGATCCGCCGCCCGATCTCGTCCACGCGGCGGCCAGCGCCGGTTTCCGTTGTGTGGGTGCCACATATCCGGGTGCCAGATTCCGCCACCTCGATCTGCCGGGCGCAGCACCTGCCGGCACGGCAGAGGCGGTAGCGATCGTCGCGGCCCTGCACACAGCGGAGGAATCCGAACTGGCGCTGCGCGACGGCGCCCTGTACGCCAAACGTGTGGTCGACGGCGACGCACACGTGTCCGACACCATTGACCAGCCTGTCGACCACGTCCTCATCCTCGGCGGTACCGGCAAGCTCGGGCTCGAGTTCTGTGAACACTTCGCTTGCCGCGGTGTTCGCGAGATCACCCTGGTGAACAGGTCGGGCGAAACCGCTGCCGTGACAGAGCGACTGCGGACCATCCGTTCGGCCACCTCGACCCAGATCCGGGTCACGGCGTGCGATCTCACCGATGCCGCAGCGGTGTCGACGCTGGCGGGCCGAAGCACGCCCGCGGACCTGATCATCCATGCCGCCGTGGAATATTCAGGCATCGAGCTGGAGGACATCACCGCTGCGGCGGTCGACGGTGCCCTGCAGGCCAAGGTGGTGGGCATTGCTCGGGTACTGGCCGCCATTGCCCGCCGCGAAGACTGTCGGGCGGTGCTGTGCTCGTCCATCTCGGCCTCGGTCGGCGGGCGTGGCCTGGCGCTTTATGCCGCCGGCAACCGCATGCTCGACGCCATGGCGCATCAGCTCAGATCAGAAGGCCTGGATTGCGTTTCGGTGCAGTGGGGTCACTGGCGGGTCCATCTGGAGGGGTCCGGGTCGGCGATGCTGGCGGGCCTCGGGGTGGTCCCGATGCGTCCCGCCGACGCGCTCGCGGTGGACGTGACACGGCTGCGCGAGAACACGATTGTCGCCGCGTTCGACCTGGACCGGGCGCGGTCGGTGCTGGAGGCCTGCGGTCGCGGTTCGTTGTTGTCGCAACTGAGTTCCGCTGCCCCCGGCCCGGTCGAGTCACCCGCCCGGGCCCGTGAGGTCCACGCGGGGCTCTCCCAGCGGTTGGTGAGCCTGTTGGCACAAGCCATCGGGGCCGATAGCGCCGACACGATCGACACCGGTGTCCCGATGGTGGCCATTGGATTGGATTCGTTGCAGGCGTTGGAGTTTCGACGTCGCGTCAAGAATGAGTTGAATCACGACCTGGAGGTGGCCGACCTGCTCGGCGGTGCATCGATCGCGGAAGTCCTGGCCAAGCTGGACGTCTAGCCGGCGCTTGTCACCTCGCGCAGACTTCGTGGACGGATATCGGTCCAGTTCCGCTCGACGTAGTCAAGGCACTCCGCGCGGGTAGCCTCGCCGAAAACCTTGCGCAGCCCGCGGGAACCTCGACCAGGATGCCACAGGCTGTGCTGCTCCTCATCGTTGACCACTACCGAGAACATGCCGTCATCGTCGTCAAACGGGTTGGTATGCACCGCTTCTCCCGATCGACGAATTGGCGACATTGACCGCTGCACCGAGGACACGGTCGGACAGCAGCCCCAGGCAGCTCAGATTGGGGAAACCCGGGCCTTCGTTCAGCCCGGACAGATTGGGCAGCACCAGTCTCGGGGTGACGCCCGCAACGGCGAGGTCGGGACCGATCGACTCCTCGATCCGTTCGCCGGTCAGCGGGCCGCCCAACTCCAACTCCAGCAAGTCCACAGCGTCCTGGCTCAGCAGTGGCAGGAACCAGAGCGCGTCCGCACCGGAGCCGTCGATGACGAGGTCGAAATCATGCACGCTTTCCTGTAATTCACCGCAGTGGTCGGTTTGCAGCGTGATCCAGATGCGCTCATGGCGGTCGACGACCTCCGCGACCCGCCCGCGCAGATGCTTGATCCGCTCGTCGGCGAGCAGCAACTCCTGCACCCTCGCCGAGAACACGCCCCGATCGGTGCGGGCAATGCAGTCGCGGCGTTCGGACAGCGTCAAGGTGCGCCAGTGAGTGGGATCGGAGAACAGCGAATTCTCGAAGAATCCCTCGCCACGAGTGAACAAGGTGGCCTGCGGCGAGATCGCCGTGATTGTCGAAACCCGGTGGTGGAAAAGCTCGTTGAGCATCGACGCGGCCGTCTCGCCGCCACCGATGACCGCGACGTTCTCGGCGACAATCCGGTTGTGGCGCGATGTGCGCTCCCAGAACTGAGCGATGGACAACATCCGCGGGTCACCGGACAGAATGGACCGTTGCGGCTGACCGGGACCGGTGATCATCACCGCGTCCGCTGACAGCGTCGAATCGCGCGTGTGCAACTTCCAGCACGGCCCCTGCACCGACATCTGAATCAGTTCGCCGCGAACGACTTTCAAATCCACCATCTCGGCAACCCAGCGCAGATACCGCGCCCAGGTGTCGTGCGTGGGAGCGGGCCTGCCCCGGTCCACCCAACCGACAAACTGATCGATCGCAACCAGATACGCCTGCCAACTCCACCGCATCATCCGCTCGCCGACTTCGGCATCGCGGCCCGGTACCAACGACGAGCGGTAGGGGAAGCCGACGTCCTTCTCAGGGCTGGTCCCCAACCGCTGCCGGCCGTCGGTCCAACCCCCGCCGGCGATCCAGTTGGCCGCAATCCCCGAGCGTTCAACGGCGACGATATCGGCGGTTTCGACGCCCATCTCGCGCAGCACCGCCGCTTTCGCGGCCACTGCCACAGCCTTTGCGCCGGCCCCGATGATGGCAAGAGTGTCACTCATCGTGCACCCGCCGAGAATCTGAGGCACGGTGGCGGCATCCCCCGCTTGCCAGTGCGCCGGCGAATGATGCGCCCCCCACAACCCACCTCCCGGCTTAGCTCAGGCTGTCCTAACTTTCCGTACGCTACCTTATATTCGTTGGGCGTACACCCCCGCCCCGAGGGAGCTGTCGAGTGTCTTCTGCCTCTGGTCTGTCGGAAGCCCGGCCGTCTGGCCCGGCGCCGCTGGACGGATTCGTGGCGTTCCACCCTGACCGGGCGGCCGGTTACCGGACGGCCGGCTACTGGTCCGGTCAGCGCCTCGGCGAGGTGCTGCGGAAGGCCGCGGCGAGCTGGCCCGATCGGCTGGCGGTGGTGGATGCCGGTAGCAGCCATACCTACGCTGAGCTGGACGCACTCGCGGACAATGCGGCCGCCGGATTCGCCGCGCTGCCCCTCTCCCCCGGCGACCGCGTGCTGTGCCAGCTACCCAATTCATGCCGGTTCGCCGTCGCACTGTTCGGGCTGCTACGCGCCGGCGCCATCCCGGTGATGTGCCTGCCCGGCCATAGGCTGGCGGAACTGACTCATTTTGCCCAGATCAGCGGTGCGGTCGGCGCGGTGATCACCGACACTGCGGGCGGATTCGACTACCGGCAGATGGCCGAAAAGCTGATCGCGGCGCATCCGCGACTGCGCCACGTCGTCGTCGACGGGGATCCCGGCCCGTTCCTGCCATGGTCGGCGCTGTCCGGCCGCCCCGATCTGACCGCTGCAGAACCGGCAGTCGACACCGCCGCCCCAGCGCTGATGCTGGTGTCGGGCGGCACCACCGGCCTGCCCAAACTGATTCCCCGCACCCACGACGACTACCTCTACAACGCCACCGCCAGCGCGCGGTTGTGCGAATTGACTAGCGCCGACACATACCTGGCTGCGCTACCTGCGGCGCACAACTTCCCGCTGGCCTGCCCCGGCATCCTCGGCGCGATGACAGTGGGAGCGACGGTCGTCTTCGGCGACGACCCAAGCCCGGAGGCGGCTTTCGCCATGATCGAGCGGCACGGCGTCACCGTCACCGCCCTGGTCCCGGCACTGGCCAAGTTGTGGGCGCAGGCGTGCGATTGGGAGCCGGTGACACCGAAATCGTTGCGGCTGTTGCAAGTTGGCGGGTCTAAGCTGGAACCCCAGGATGCTCGCCAAGTGCGCGAGGCGCTTTGTCCCCGGCTGCAGCAGGTGTTCGGCATGGCGGAAGGTCTACTGAGCTTCACCCGGTTGGACGACCCGCCGGAGATACTCGAGCACACCCAGGGCCGGCCACTGAGCCCAGCCGACGAAGTGCGCATCGTCGACGCCGCCGGCGTGCCGGTGCGGCCGGGCGGCGAAGGCGAGCTCCTGGTCCGCGGGCCCTACACGATCAACGGCTACTTCCGTGCCGAACGCGACAACGAGCGCAGCTTCGACGCTGACGGCTTCTATCGCAGCGGGGATCTGGTCCGCCTCCGCGAGGACGGTTATCTGGTGGTCACCGGCCGGCTCAAAGACGTCATCTGTCGATGCGGTGAAACCATCGGCGCTGCGGACATCGAGGAGCAGTTGCAGACCCACCCGGCCGTCTGGTCGGTGGCGGCGGTGCCACTGCCCGACCCGGATCTTGGCGAAAAAATGTGCGCTGCAGTCGTTTTCACAGGAAAGCCGGCGACACTCGCGGAGTTGAACGCCCACCTCGACCAGCGCGGCGTCGCCACCCACGCCCGGCTCGACCAGCTGGTGGCGCTGCCGTCGTTGCCCACCACACCGATCGGCAAGATCGACAAGAAGGCGATCATCGCCCGGCTTGCGGCACGGTAGATCTGCGCTGTCGCGGTTGCGCCGCGGGGATCAGGGATGGAGAGAACCGGGCGGTTGGGGTAGTTTCTATGAGTCTGCCATAGCAGACGGTCGTGTTCTCTAAATTCGACGGCGGGAGCGGAGGTGCCGGATATGACCACGGGTTTGTTCGGTCTGTTGACCGTGGTCTCCCTCGCGCTGGTTGTTGTTTTTGCGGTCGTCGCATCGATCTATGTGAGACAGCTGCGCCACCGGGAGTCCACTCCGATCAGTGAAGAGGTGGGCGGCGCCACCGCCGTCATGCGCAAACTGCGCAAACGCGAACCCATGTCTTCCGATGAGCTCGACTTCGCGCGGCAAGTCGCTGCGGATCGCGGATCCCTGATGGCGTTCGCAATCCCCGGCATGATCTTCATGTTGGGGTGCTTCTATGTGTTCGGCAGTCTTGAACACCTGCATGGCGCGACGCCTTCCGAGCGGACGTTTCTAGGGGTGATTCCGATGTTGACCTCCACCAACCTCGCCCTCCGAATACTCGGCAGCGCGAGGATCAAAAGGCGTCTTCGGAAAGCAACTCCCGCCGGCGTGATCGAATGAGCCGCCGTTCGGTCGGCAGGACCGTCTTGGAGCGGGCCTGGATGCCGTTGGTCGCCGTCGTCGTGGTCGGCGTGGGTCTGGTGTGCATGTGGAAGGTGCACCAGTTCTCCGAACCTACGCCTGTCCCCACCGTCAACGGGCCGCAAGCACCTCCGGACTTCAATCCCAAACAGCTCACGTATGAGTTGTTCGGCTCCGTCGGGGACGGGGGGATGCTCGTCTACGCGGACGTCGACGGACATCCGCATCGGGTTGATGTCACAACGTTGCCGTGGTCGCACACCGAAACGACCACGCTCACCGTGGTTTCCGGCAGCATCTCGGCGCAGGTTCATGGCGGTCAGGTCGGCTGCCGGATCCGGGTGGATGGCGTTGTCCGCAACGAACAAACCGACGACCATCAGGATGCACATGTCTTCTGCATAGTGAAATCCGCATGAGCGAGCCCGTGCACGAGCCCGTGAACGAGCCCCGAGTGAAAAGACCGTTCGTCCCGAGAATGGTCCGCGCCCTTGCCATCCCGATCATCGTCTTCTGGGCCCTTCTCGCCGTGACGACGAACACCTTTGTGCCCCAGGTGGAGAGGGTTGCAGAACAACTCGCCGGACCGATGGTCCCGCACTACGCGCCCTCGCAACGGGCACTGCTCCGGATCGGGGAGAAGTTCCACGAATCCAACTCGACCAACTTGACCATGGTCGTGTTCGAAGCCGACCGACTGTTGGGCGATCAGGATCATCGTTATTACGACGATCTGATGATCCGGCTGAAGCACGACACCAAACACGTGCAATACGTCATGGATCTGTGGGGCAAGCCGTTCACCGCGGCCGGCGCGCAGAGCGTCGACGGCAAGTGCACTTACGTGCTGTTGCGTCTGGCGGGCGACATCGGCCAGATACAAGCGAACGAGTCCGTCAATGCCGTGCGGGACATCATCAAGAAGGACGCGCCGCCGCCGGGGCTCAAGGTCTACGTCAGCGGCGCGGCTCCGCTCGCCTCGGACACGCTGAGTATCGCGAACGCGAGCCTGAACAACGTCACGATCGTGACGATTTTCCTCATCCTCGCGATGCTGCTGCTGGTCTACCGCCGCTTCTCCACGCTGCTGGTGCCCTTGGCGGGAGTCCTGATCGAGATGCTGGTCGCGAAGGGGGTGGTGTCAACCCTCGGACATTTCGGCTACATCGAACTCTCGTCATTCGCCGTGAACATCGTCATCGCGCTGACCCTGGGAGCGGGAACGGATTACGGCATCTTCCTGCTGGGCCGCTATCACGAGGCGCGACAGGCCGGCGAAAGCAGGGAGGAGTCGTACTACATCGCCTATAAGGGTGTCACGCCCATCATCATCGGCTCGGGCCTGACAATCGCCGGCGCCTGTTACTGCCTGACTTTCGCGCGACTCAACTACTTCCACACCATGGGACCGGCCGTTGCCGTCAGCATGCTGTTCACCATCGCGGCCGCGATGACGCTCGGCCCGGCCCTGTTGACGGTGGGCAGCCTGTTCGGGCTCTTCGAGCCGAAATCGAAGGCGAAGGCGCAACTGTATCGGCGGATCGGGGCCAGCGTAGTGCGCTGGCCGGTGCCGATCCTGGCGGCCAGTTCCGCCGTCGTCATGCTCGGGGCGATCTTCGTGCCGACCTACCGGCAGAACTACGACGACCGTCAATACCAGCCGGCCAATGCGCCCGCCAACCTGGGCTTCGCCGCGGCGGATCGACACTTCCCGAAGAGCAAGCTGTTCTCCGAGATGCTGATGGTCGAGACGGATCATGACATGCGCAACTCGGCCGATTTCATCTCATTGGACCGGGTGGCCAGGAGCCTCATCCGCCTGCCTGGAATCGCGATGGTGCAAAGCATCACCAGGCCCATGGGCCGGCCACTGGAACGTGCCAAGATTCCCTACCTGTTCACCACCCAGGGCAGCGGGAATGGTCAGCAACTCCCGTTCAACAGGCAGCAAAATGCCAACACCGACGAGCAGGCACAGATCCAGACGCACTCCGTCGCGGTCTTGCGCAAAGAAATCGGCTTCTTCCAGGAGATGTCGGATCAGCTGCATCAGACGGCGCTCACCGTCGAGGATCTGCAACGAATCACCGAGCAGATGAATTCGCAGATCTCAAATCTCGACGACTTCTTCCGGCCGATCAAGAGCTACTTCTATTGGGAGCGCCACTGTTTCGATGTTCCCCTGTGCTGGGCATTCAGATCGGTGTTCGACGCGCTCGACAACATCGACAAGCTGGCCGAAGACATCAACAACGCCAAACTCTCCATCGAGGCCATCGACAGGGTCGTCCCGCAAATCATCATCCAGCTGAAACTCACGGCCGACGACACCGAGGCTTTAGCCGCTCTTCTGGTCAAATCCTACGGTTCGGCGGATTTACAGTCCGTGCAGACGGATCAGACATTCAACGACATGGTCAATGTCGGCCTGGATTTCGACGCGGCCCGCAGCGATGACTTCTTCTACATCCCCCGGGAAGGTTTCGACAACGAAGACGTCAAGACCGGCATGCAGCTCCTGATGTCGCCGGACGGAAAGGCTGCGCGATTCATCGTCACCCACGAGGGAGACGCCATGGGTCCCGAAGGCGTGGAACATGTCGACCAATTCCCCGCAGCGATAACCACCATCCTGAAAGAGACCTCGCTGGCCGGCGCGCGGGTCTATATCGGCGGCTCGGGGTCCAACGACAAGGACATCAAGGGATACGCCGCATCCGATCTGCTCATCGCGGCGATCGCCGCGTTCGTACTGATCTTCTTGATCATGCTGGTCATCACGCGAAGTCTGTTCGCCGCCTTGGTTATTCCCGCTACGGTGGCATTCTCCTACGCCGGCGCATTCGGGCTTTCTGTGCTCGTCTGGCAGCATCTCATCGGCCTGCACCTGCACTGGCTGATATTGCCGCTGACGTTCATCATCCTGGTGGCGGTCGGTTCGGACTACAACCTGCTGTTGATCGCGCGCGTCAAAGACGAAGTGCACGCCGGGATCAACACCGGTCTCATCCGCGCGCTCGGCAGCACCGGTGGTGTCGTGACGTCCGCGGGTCTGGTGTTCGCATTCACCATGCTGGCGATGCTCACCAGCGACCTTCGCACCATCGGTCAGATGGGTTCGACGGTATGCATCGGCCTGCTGCTCGACACTCTGATCGTGCGTTCGTTCGTGGTGCCGTGCATCATCAGGATTCTCGGACCGTGGTTCTGGTGGCCAACGCTGGTGCGTGCCCGTCCGCTGCCGCAGCATTAGGACGCAAACCCCCCACACCCGCCACCCTCGCGAGCGTCCCCAAACTGCCGGCCACACCGGCGTGTCGCCGGACAACCGCGGGCGCTCGGCCCATCGAACCCCGCTGACCGCGGCTCAACACCCCGAAAAGCTGCCATTGACTAATGTCACCATTTGCGATTGACTCCGTTGCATGGCGCACATCGCGGTGCTGTCCGAGCGGGCGTGGGAATGATGCTGGGACCACTGGACAAGCTGCTCGGCAGAAAGACCACGAGCCACGGGGCCCTGGCGGTGGTGACCGGTGCCGGCAGCGGCATCGGCGCCGCCTTCGCGCTCGAACTCGGCCGCCGCGGCGGCAAAGTGGTCTGCAGCGACATCGACGAAGCGGCCGCCCAGCAGACAGCCGATGCAATCATTGAGCGGGGAGCCAAGGCGGTCGCGGCACGCTGCGACGTATCGCGGGTCGACGACGTTCACGCCCTGGCCGATCAAGCACAAGCCTGGTTCGGTGCACCACCGACGCTGGTGATCAACAACGCGGGCGTCGGTGCCGGCGGCGAGCCGATCGGCGATGTCCCGCTGGATGATTGGACCCGGACGCTCGGGGTCAATCTGTGGGGACCGATTCACGGTTGCCACGTCTTCACCCCCATCCTGCGCGAGGCCGGCCCGGCGACCGCGCCGCGCGGAATCATCAACGTCGCCTCGGCGGCAGCGTTCGGGGCGGCACCCGGCATGGCCGCCTACAACGTCAGCAAGGCCGGAGTGCTCTCGCTGTCCGAGACGCTGGCGGCCGAATTGTCCGGAACCGGAATCAAGGTCACCGTGCTGTGCCCGACCTTCGTCAAGACCAACATCGTCGAATCGGGCCTGGAAGCCGGACGCATCAGCGAGGAGTCCAGTGCGCTGGCCACCAAACTGATGCGCTGGACCGGATTCTCAGCGGAAAAGGTCGCGCGGATCTGCCTGGACGCGAACGATCGGGGCGACCTGTACTGCATGCCCCAACTGGACGCCAAGATCGGCTGGAATGTCAAACGTCTTGCACCGGGCGCATATACGCGCGCGGTCGGTCTGATATCGCGGGTGGGGCGCTGACACACCCGTCCACCTGAAAGGAAAGCCGATGGCCATCGACATGGAAGCCATGCTCGCCAAGATCAAGGATCGCCAGTGGGCACTCGCCGACATCGATTGGAAGGCGCCGGGGGCCGAAACGATCCGGCCCGAGTTCCGGCCCAAGCTCAAGGCTTTCATGGCCGACCTGTGCTGGATCGAGAACATCGGCGCCCGGGGATTCGCGGCGCTGGCCAAGAAGGCGCCTACCCCGACTATCGCCGAGATCTACCGGTACTTCCATGCCGAGGAACAACGGCACGCGAACGCCGAACTGGCGCTGATGAAGCGCTGGGGAATGCTCGAGGAGGGCGAGATCCCGGAGCCCAATGTCAACATCCGAATGGCCATCGAATGGCTGGACGCGTTCGCCGACGACATGCCGCTGTCCGTGCTGGGCACCGTGATCCCGATGCTGGAGGTGGCACTGGACGGGGCGTTGCTGAAGTTCCTGCTGGACTCGGTGGAGGACCCGGTCTGCCATCAGGTGTTCGAGAAGATCAACAACGATGAATCACGGCATATCGCAGTCGATTTCGAAGTGCTGGAGATGATCGGTCACGCCACCGCCCGTCGGTTGGCCATCGAACTGGTCGGGCGCTTCGCCTCGCCCGGCCTGGTCATCGGGATGGTGATGTACGTGCCGCTGCTCAACCGGGTACGTAACGAAATGGCCGGGATGGGCATGGAGCCGGAGCGGTTGTTCAATGCGGTCAACCGTTTCAAGCAACTCGGTGAACGGGGTGAACGCACCCGGCGGGTGCCCACCTACAAGCTGCTCAAGCGGCATGCCTCGTGGGTGGTCAACCCGCGGCACCCCTACCAGCTGCTGGCCAACTCGATGGTGTGGCTTTCGGATTACTATCCCAAGCCGCTGCTGAGGCCGATGCCGAGCTGGTCGCGGGAACTCACCCACAAGCCGGCGGCGTGACCATGGCAGCCGACGGCATCTACTCCACACTCATCATCGGCGCCGGCTTCACCGGGCTCGGGGCGGCGATCCGATTGGCCGAAAGCGGCGTCACACGACCAGAAGATGTGATCATCCTGGAACGTTCCGACCGGGTAGGCGGAACCTGGCGCGATACGCGATATCCGGGTGCCAGCTGTGACGTCCCGTCGCTGTTGTACTCGTACTCGTTCGTCAAGAACCCCAAGTGGTCGCGAACGTACTCGCCCGCGGCGGAAATCTACCGGCACATCGAGGACATGGCGAACAGGTTCGACATCCGCCGCCATATCCGATTCGGTCATGAAGTGACGGGCCTGAAGTTCGACGAGGACGCCGGCGTGTGGACCGCAACGACCAACAACCGCAAGAAGCTTTCGTGCCCGCACCGTCGTCCTGGCCTCCGGGCCGCTGTCGGACGCCAGCTTCCCGGACCTGCGCGGTCTGGACAGCTACGAAGGACACAAGATCCACAGCGCCCGGTGGGACTCCGAGTACGACTTCGCCGGCAAGCGGGTTGCCGTCATCGGGACCGGCGCCAGCGCCGTTCAGATCATCCCCGAACTGGTGAAGCAGGCCGGCTTCGTCAAGGTATTTCAGCGCACCCCCGGCTGGGTGCTGCCGCGGTTGGATGTCGCCACGCCACCGGCGGTGCAGGCGTTGTTCGCGAAAGTCCCAGCCACCCAACAACTTGCCCGGCAAATGCTGTTCTGGGGCCACGAAGCCACCGCGACGGCGATGGTGTGGAACACGCCGCTGACCTCACTGGTGGCGCGGCTGGGTCAAGCCCACATCCGCGCCCAGGTCAAAGACCCCTGGCTGCGGCGCCAATTGACGCCCGACTTCGCGCCAGGATGCAAGCGTATGTTGATCTCCAGCGACTACTACCCGGCCCTGCAACGCGACAACTGCAAGCTGATCGACTGGCCGATCGCGACGCTGAGCCCGGTCGGGATCCGTACCAGCGACGGCATCGAACACCATCTGGACTGCATCGTCTTCGCCACCGGTTACGACGTCCATCTCACCGGGCCGCCGTTCGAAGTCACCGGACTCGGTGGTCGGTCGCTCTCCGACGAATGGGCCGGTGGCGCACAGGCTTACAAGAGCATCAGCGCGCACGGTTACCCGAACCTGTTCTTCATGACCGGTCCCAACTCGGGTCCCGGCCACAACTCGCTGCTGGTGTACATCGAAGGACAGCTGGACTACGCGGTGCGCGGCATCACCACCATCCTGGACAACGACCTGCGCTACCTCGACGTGCGCGAAGACGTCCAACGTCGCCACAACCAGCACATTCAACGGCGGCTGACCAGGACGACGTGGATGTCCGGCTGTCGCAGTTGGTATCTCACCAAAGACGGGTACAACGGGTCTATGTACCCGGGAACCGCCACCCAGTATCTTCGCCAGATGGGCGAGTTCCGGTACCGGCACTACGACGCGGTCGCCCGCGACACCCGTGACCGCGTCAGCGCACCGGCCTGAAAGGCACCCCTTGGGCACCGACCGACCCCCGACCGATCCGCCAGACCCGAACCCGGCACGATCGCCAGCGTGCTGCACAACGTGCGCCGGGCCCCGCACCGCGTGCGGCGCCAGTCGCGCGATTTCATCGAAACCGCCGTGACACAGCTCTTCGATGCCGCGGTGCGCCACCCGCAGGACGCTGCGACGTCCGGCGAGTACCGAATCGAGGAACTGGCCCGGCTGGCCGGGACCACCACGCGCAACATCCGGGTCTACCGCGACCGCGGCTTGTTGCCGCCGCCGCTGCGGGTCGGGCGGATAGCGCTGTTCAACGACACCCACCTGACCCGGCTCCGCCTGATCACCTCGATGCTCGACCGCGGCTACAACATCGCGCACGTTCGGGAGATGCTCAGCGCGTGGGAGGAAGGCAAGAACCTCGGCGACGTCCTGGGACTGGAGACGGCGATCGTGGGCACCTGGACCACCGAGAAGTCTCAGACCATGCCGCTGGCCGAAGCCCGCCAACTCGTCGACGACACAACCGCTTTCGATCGACTGGTGGCACTGCACGTCATTCGTGTCGACGGCCAGCGGGCCACCATCACCCGGCCCAAGCTCATCGAGGCGTTCAACGAAGTCCGCGGCTACGGCATCAGCATCGACAAGCTCGTCGATCTGCACGAGCAGATACTGCCGAAAGTCGACGAGATCAGCGACATGCTGGTTCGCGCCGGCTTCGAACATGTCGCGAATCGGATCAAGCCCGGCGAGGCACTGCCGGCGGACGCCGAAGTCGCCGAACTGATCACCATGCTGGTCCGGTTCCGCACTCAAGCGGTGGCGACGGTCACCGCCACGCTTGCGTCTTCGATCGAGTCGAACATCGAATCACTGGTGAGTCGCCTGCTGTCGGAATACCTGGAGAAGTCCACCGGATCCGACACTCAGCAAGCCCAGTGAATATCAGTGTCCGCTAAGCGTCAGCGTGCCTTCGGTTTTGAGCACCCTGGCGGCGGTGATCCGCTCGGCCTTGCGCGCCTCCCGCTCGAGGTAACGCTGCTTGGATTCCTCGAACTTCTCCGCGGCTTGCTCGATTTCCTTGATCAACACCGCGAGGTCGTCACGCATCCACGCCGCCTCCCCGGTGAAGTCCTCACGTTCGAAGATCCGCCACTTCCTCAGCACCGGCATCACCACCTCCTCAAGGTGGATCCGCGGGTCGTAGACACCGCCGACGGCGATGACGACCGCCTTGCGCCGGAACTCCGGCACCGTGTATCCCGGCATCTTGAAGTTGCGCAGAATTCGGTGCACCGACTTCATCGCCTGGTTGGGGGCGATGTCCAGACCGGCTTCGCTGACGTCGCGGTAGAAGATCATGTGCAGGTTCTCGTCCGCTGACACCCGGGCGAGCAGTTGGTTGGCAATGCTGTCGTCGCAGGCTTTGCCGGTATTGCGGTGCGAGACACGGGTGGCCAGTTCCTGGAACGAGACATACATCACCGAGTCGAACAAGCTTTGCGCGAACAGGTCGCCCTGCTGGTTCTGGCCCGGGCTGAAACCCCGGGTGATCTGCTCCATCCGCAACTTTTCCAGCTCGACGGGATCAACCGCGCGGGTGACCACCAGGTAGTCACGCAGCGCGACGCTGTGCCGGTTCTCCTCGGCGGTCCACCGGTTGACCCACTGCCCCCACGCGCCATCCACGCTGAAGTTCATGGCGATCTCACGGTGGTAGGACGGCAGGTTGTCCTCGGTCAGCAGGTTCTGCACCATCGCCACCTGGGCCACGTCGGAGAGTCGACTCTGGCCCGGCTCCCAGTCCTGGCCGTCGAGGGCGTAGTAGTTCTTGCCGTCCGACCAGGGAATGTAGTCGTGCGGATGCCATTCCTTGAACATCGACAGGTGCCGGTTGAGCAGGCGCTCGGCGACGGGTTCAAGTTCTTGCAGCAGCTGTAGATTCGTCATTTCTTCGGGCACAGGGATCTCCAGGGTTACTTGGTCGGCACAAGCAGGCCGAGGTTGCCGTCATGGCGGGGATACAACAATTGACCGCGACCGGTTTCCCGGTCGGTGTAGAACAGCAGTCGCAGGCTGTGTTCGCGGGCACGGCGTACCGCATCGGATTCGCTAAGTGTGGGTGTGGCGCGGGAATTCACGATCTGCGGCACCGGCGGTCCTTGAATACGCGGCGACCAGGCCCAGCCTGGTGGGAACAGATGCCGCTGGCGGGCCAGGCGCAGCCCCGAGGGCCCTGCCCGGTACACCAGTGCGTCCTCGCCGGTCTCCGTGTCGGTGAACAGATGCGCGTCGTAGTCCATGGCGTCCATCACCGCTGTCGCTTGCAAAGGTGTGATGCGCTGCAATACAACAGGTTTGCGGCGCGCGACACCAGCGTCGTAATCCACCGTCAGCATCCTGCGCGTCGGATCTGGCCATGGGCGAGGCCGCCATGGCGCGAACATCCTGGCTATGTGGTTGTCAAGCCTTTCCAGAGCCGGCAACAGATCGTGGATGCCGGCGGTGACGGCAGCGACCCGCGCCGGGAGCTCCCCGGCCGACAGGTTCACCTGCATGACCATCGGGCCCCGGCCACAAGGTCCCGTTTTGAGGCGTACCCGAGCGCCCCCGGTGATCTCATGAGAGGCCAGGATCTCTCCGACTGCTTGCGCCACGTGTTCGGCCTGTGCGACGGTTACGCGGCCACCGGACATCACTTTGACGTCAGGAAATTCCCGCACCGATCTCGCCTTGAGTGCGTTCACGCCGCAGCGACCCTTTCTGTTCGATTCGCGATTCGAATGCCGCGAAAGTGAAGCTTCGCTGGCCGCCGCTCGCGTCAGATAGAGCCGAAAGTCCCACCGAGGGTGCCTAAAGTCCCGAACGGGTGCCATATATGCGCGCTGAGCTGCAGCGCACCGACAACGCCGGATCGAGTGCGGATCACCCGCCGGTTCCGGCAGGTCCGCGGGTGGGCCGCACCGGGCGCTGAGGGAGGCGGGTTATCGCTGGCGTTCCACCAGGTACGGCGCCAACGTCGACAGTTTCTCGCAGGTCTCCTCGAATTCCCGTTCGGGATCTGAGGCTTCGATGATTCCGGCACCTGCCCGCAGCCACGTTCGCCCGTCGCGTTCGTAGGCGGCCCGCAAGGCCAGTGCCGCATCGAGCGCACCGTCGGCCGAAAACTTCACGACCGCACCGGAATACAGGCCCCGCGGACCCTCGTCGAGACGCAGGATCGCCTCGACGCCATCCACCTTGGGAATTCCCGACGCGGTCACCGCCGGGAAGAGTGTTTCCAGCGCGTCCATCCGGTCGCTCGACGGGTCCAGCCGCCCGGTGATCGTGGACCCGAGGTGCTGCACACTCCCGCGCTCACGCACCGCCATGAAGTCGGTGACGGCTGCCGTCCCGGGCGCCGCGATCTCGGTCACCTCCTGGAGCGAGGTACGAACCGAAATAGCATGTTCCACAATCTCTTTGGAGTTCGATTGCAGCTCGTCGCGAGCCTGCCTGTCCGGCACCGGACCGCGTCCCAACGCGCGGGTGCCGGCCAGCGGCTCGGTCACCACCAGGCCGTCGGCCTGGACCGACGTGACAAGTTCCGGACTGTAACCCAGAGCGCGGATACCGCCGAGCCGCAACAAGAATGACCGCACCGGCGTGTTGTGTCGCCGGCCCAGCCGGTAGGTAGACGGGAAATCAAGGGCGAACGGCACTTCCAGACAGCGAGACAGGATCACCTTGTGATAGCTGCCCGCAACGATCTCACTTACTGCCACCGCCACGCGTTCGCGGTAGCCGGACGGATCGACGGACAGATCGACCGCCCGGGCGCGCCGCACGTCGCGCACCCCGTCGCTGAGCAACTCCGCCACCGCCTCGCGCTCGCGGGACCCGCCGCCGAAAAGCCGAATTTCGTCCTGGGTGACCGCGATTCGGACGCGGGGCCAGAAGACCCGGGCCAGTGGAGTGCGCGGCGCCAGCCGCGTCTGCAGCCCGTACCGGTAGACACCGAATTCGAAGGCAACCCAGCCGAATGCCTGGTCGGTCTCCAACAGCAGGCGGTCAACCGCTTCCCCCAGAACCGCTCCCGGGCGCCCCGACCATTCTTGCCGGCGGGTCACGCCGTCGCGGATGACCCGCAGTTCGTCGCTGTCCAGCTCCACCATCGCCTGCACGCCTGCGGCAAGCACCCATTCCCCGTCGTGCTCGTACAGCAGGTACTCCGCGCCGAGCGGCTCGATCAGCACCGCGGCCAGCTCGGCCGCGAAGTCGGCGGGGTCGACATCGGCGGCCAGGGGCACGCACAGCGACGCCGTGCCGACGGAACTCGCCTGCACGCCGGTGTCCGTCACGTAAGTAAATGTAGCCTAACCTATTCCCGGTCGCGCGACCCCTGGCACTTTTCGGCGCGGGGACCGTTGGGCCTCACATCGAACTGATAGGTGCCGCACACCTCGTGGCTCTCGGTCACACACCGCAAGCGCGACCTCGACGTCAAGTCATCGCGCCTGTCCTCTGTTTGCTGACGCGACACGTAATCTCCCAGCGAATTAACAGTTCATTGGTACCTAACCCACACAGATAAGCCCCAAAACGCCTTAGCCAGCGCACTTGCGCTTTTCGCTCGTTACGTCGGTGTTTCGGTCGGCGCAACACCGCGAAAACTGCACGCAAAACGGCTATTAGACGCACATTCTGAGTGGCGGCCGACCAGCGGCCCACGCTAAGTTCGCAGCGTTATCTGGGATGTTCGTGGTCGCCGTGTCGATCAGTACTTCCTTCGAATCGCCGCAGGACGCTCGGGAGGTGCTCGATGCTGCACGAGTTCTGGGACAACTTCACGCACAACCTGTTCAAGCCCTTGCTGCTGTTCTTCTACTTCGGCTTTCTGATTCCGATCCTGAAGGTGCGGTTCGAGTTTCCCTACGTGATCTATCAGGGACTGACCATGTACCTGCTGCTGGCCATCGGCTGGCACGGTGGTGAAGAACTCGCCAAGATCAGCGCCTCCAGCGTCGGCGTCATCGTGGGCTTCATGGTGCTCGGCTTCGTGTTGAACTTCGCGATCGGCGGCTTGGCCTACCTGCTGCTGAGCCGGCTGCGCACGATGCGGGCGGTGGACAAGGCCACGGTCGCCGGCTACTACGGGTCAGACTCGGCGGGCACCTTCGCCACCTGCGTCGCGGTCCTGAGCGCCGTCAACATCGCGTTCAACGCCTACATGCCGGTGATGCTGGCGGTCATGGAGATTCCGGGCTGCCTGGTCGCGCTGTACCTGGTGGCCCGCCTGCGCCACCGCGGGCTGGACGCGGCGGGCTACATGCCCGGCGAAGCCGGCTACACCCCGCCGGTCAAGGCCGCGATCGGCCCCGGCACTCCCGCCAAACCAGCGCCCGGCGCGAGCCTCGACGCAGAAGCCCTGCGCGCGATCGAGCTGGAGCGGGAACTCTCGATGGAAAAACTGGACCATCCGGACTGGGAGCCGGACCAGACCCCGCGCCCGCCACGGGGCAAGCGGATGCCGATCTTCTCGCGCGAACTCTTTCAGGAAGTGTTCCTCAACCCCGGGCTGGTGCTGCTGATCGGCGGCATTGTGATCGGTCTGATCAGTGGCCTGCAGGGGCAGAAAGTCGTTGCCGACGACGACAGGTTCTTCGTCCTGGCCTTCCAGGGTGTGCTGTGCCTGTTCCTGCTGGAGATGGGCATGACGGCGTCGCGCAAGCTCAAGGACCTGCGATCGGCCGGCCCCGGCTTCATCTTCTTCGGCCTGCTGGCGCCCAATCTCTTTGCGACGATTGGGATTGCGGTCGCCTGCAGCTACGCCTCCCTCACCCACACCGACTTCCAGCCGGGCACGTATGTGCTGTTCGCGGTGCTGTGCGGCGCCGCCTCGTATATTGCGGTTCCGGCGGTGCAGCGGCTGGCGATCCCCGAAGCAAGTCCGACACTGCCGTTGGCCGCGTCCCTGGGTCTGACGTTCTCGTACAACGTCACCATCGGGATTCCGCTCTACATCGAGATCGCCCGCCTCTTCGAGCGGTGGTTCGGCGTGTGACCGTCAGTCCAGCAAGGTGCGCACGACCGCGTCGGCCAATAACCGGCCCCGGTCGCTGAGGACCAGGTGGTCGCCGTCAGACTCCAGCAACCCGTCGGCGACCACCTGCTCGGCGCGCTCACGTTCGGCGCCGCTCAGCCGGGCCAGCGGCAGCCCCTCGCGCAGCCGGATCTGCAGCAACACCTCTTCGGTGTGCAGCGCGTCGGCCCCCAGCTGTTCGAAGCCCGCCACCGGCAGCGCACCCTCAGCCAACTTGGACCCATAGCTGTTGGGATGCTTGACATTCCACCACCGGGTGTTGCCGACAAAGCTGTGCGCGCCCGGTCCGGCGCCCCACCACTGGCCGCGGTCCCAGTAGCCCAGATTGTGCCGGCACTCACCGCCGGGACGAGCCCAGTTGGACACCTCGTACCAGCCCAGCCCGGCCGCTGAAAGTCGTTCGTCGATCAACTCGTAGCGGTGCGCGAGCACGTCGTCATCCGGCGGCTCGAGCTCACCGCTGCGGACCCGCCTGGCCATCGCCGTGCCTGCCTCGATGACCAGCGCGTAGGCCGACACGTGGTCGACGCCCGTCTCGATCGCCGTGTCCACCGACCGCAGTAGATCGTCATCGGACTCTCCCGGGCGTGCCGTAGATGAGGTCCAGGCTGACATGCTCGAAACCCAGCGCCAGCGCCTCGCGGGCCGCCGCGGCCGACCTGTTGGGTGTGTGCACCCGGTCCAGCACGCCCAACAACCGGGGAACCACCGTTTGCATGCCCAGCGACACCCGCGTGTATCCGGCCTCCCGGATCTCCTCGAAAAACTCCGGCCACGTCGACTCGGGGTTGGCCTCGGTGGTGATCTCGGCGTCGGGTGCCAGCGTGAAGTGATCACGCACCATGTCCAACAACCTCGTCAGGCGCGCGCCGCCCAGCAACGAGGGGGTACCGCCGCCGACGAACACCGTGTCCACCGTCGGCCCGCCCAATCGCGCGGCGGCCCGTTCGAGCTCGGTGCGCAGCGCCTCCAACCAGGCGTCCGGGTTGACACCGCCCAGCTCCGCCGGGGTGTAGGTGTTGAAGTCGCAGTAGCCGCAACGGGTGATGCAGAACGGGACGTGGACATAGAGGCCGAACGGTCGTCCGGGAGTGGGCTGGACGGCCGGTAATTCCACCGGCACCTCGACAGAAGCCATGCCAAATCTTGGCACGGCGGGCCGGCTCGGGTCGTTTTCCCAGGCAGTTCCCGGTTTCGTGTGCCCAAGCACCCAGGTTCGGCTCGTAGTTTTAATCACCGTGAGAAGAAATTTGACCTGGTAGCTCGGGTGGTCTGGATCCATGGCAGAATGGCAACCGTGACCGTCGCCAAATCGAACCTGCGAGTAGCGCTGGTGGTGCGACGGCATATCGACCTCAAGCGCGTTTGCAGCTGTTGCTGTCTGCCTTGATGTCGTAGACCCAGCCCACCAGTAACACCAGCTGGCCACCGGATCTGCGCCGCCGGATGACCCGGTGTTTGCGCGCGCCACGGTCGGCATTGTTCGCGAAGGAGAACTGCCCCATGACCACAGCACGCCCCGCAAAGGCGCCCCGCAATGAGGGCCAGTGGGCGCTAGGTAATCGCGAGCCGCTGAACCCCAATGAGGAGATGAAGAAAGCCGGCGCGCCACTCGAGGTGCGGGAACGCATCGAGAACATCTACGCCAAGGGCGGATTCGACAGCATCGACAAGAGCGACCTGCGCGGGCGCTTCCGGTGGTGGGGCCTCTACACCCAGCGTGAGCAGGGGTACGACGGCTCATTCACCGGCGACGAAAACGCGGATCTGCTCGAGGCCAAGTACTTCATGATGCGGGTGCGTTGCGACGGCGGCGCGATCTCGACGGCCGCATTGCGCACGCTGGGTGAGATATCGCTCGAGTTCGCCCGCGACACGGCCGACATCTCCGACCGGGAGAACATCCAGTACCACTGGATCAAGGTGGAGGACGTCCCGGAGATCTGGCGGCGCCTGGATGAGGTGGGGCTGCAGACCACCGAGGCCTGCGGCGACTGCCCCCGCGTCGTGCTGGGCTCGCCGCTGGCCGGCGAGTCGCTCGACGAGGTGATCGACCCGACGTGGGCCATCGACGAAATCGTGCGCCGCTACATCGGCCAGCCCGATTTCGCGGACCTGCCCCGCAAGTACAAGACCGCCATCTCGGGGCTGCAGGATGTCGCGCACGAGATCAACGACATCGCGTTCATCGGCGTCAACCACCCCGAACACGGGCCCGGCCTGGACCTGTGGGTCGGCGGTGGGCTGTCGACCAACCCGATGCTGGCCCAGCGGCTCGGAGTCTGGGTTCCGCTGCAAGAAGTGCCCGAAGTGTGGGAGGCGGTGACTTCGATCTTCCGCGACTACGGCTACCGGCGATTGCGGGCCAAGGCGCGACTGAAGTTCCTGGTCAAGGACTGGGGCGTGGAAAAGTTTCGTGAAGTTCTCGAGACCGAGTACCTCAAGCGCCCGTTAATCGACGGCCCGGCGCCCGACCCGATCGCGCATCCGATCGACCACGTCGGCGTGCAGCGCCTCAAGAACGGACTCAATGCCATCGGAGCCGCGCCGATCGCCGGGCGGGTGTCCGGCACCATCCTCAGCGCGGTCGCCGAGCTTGCCGAGCGGGCCGGCTCAGACCGGATCCGCTTCACCCCCTATCAGAAACTGGTCGTCCTCGACATACCCGACGACAAGGTCGACCAGACGGTTGCCGGCCTGGAAAGGCTTGGCCTGCAGGTGCAGCCGTCGCACTGGCGCCGGAACCTGATGACGTGCAGCGGGATCGAGTACTGCAAGTTGTCGTTCGCCGAAACCCGGGTGCGCGCACAGTCTTTGGTGCCCGAGCTGGAGAGCCGGCTGGAAGACACCAACTCCCGACTGGACGTGCCGATTACCGTCAACATCAACGGCTGCCCCAACTCGTGCGCCCGAATTCAGGTCGCCGACATCGGGTTCAAGGGTCAGATGGTCGACGACGGAGAAGGCGGCTCGGTTGAGGGCTTCCAGGTGCATCTGGGTGGCGGTCTCGGCCTGGACAGCGGGTTCGGACGAAAACTGCGTCAGCACAAGGTGACCAGCGACGAGCTGGGCGACTATATCGACCGGGTGACCCGCAACTTCCTCAAGCACCGCCACGAAGGTGAGCGCTTCGCGCAGTGGGCCGTCCGGGCCGAGGAGGACGACCTGCGATGAGCGAAGCGACCAAACCGACCGAAGACGAGCTGCGGGAGTTGGCGGCGCGCGGCGCGGCCGAACTCGGCGGCGCCAACGCCAGCGAGCTGCTGCAATGGACCGAAGAGAACTTCGGTGGTGTCAACGGACCCCGGGGCTGGGCGACGTGCAACTACGTGGTGGCCTCCAACATGCAGGACGCGGTGTTGGTGGATATGGCGGCCAAGGTGCGACCGGGCGTGCCGGTGATGTTCCTGGACACCGGTTATCACTTCGTGGAAACCATCGGCACCCGCGATGCGGTCGAGTCCGTGTACGACATCCACGTTGTCAACGTCAACCCTGAGCACACGGTGGCCGAGCAGGACAAGCTGCTGGGAAAGGATCTGTTCACCCGTGATCCCGGCGAGTGCTGCCGGCTGCGCAAGGTCGTTCCCCTCGGCAAGGCATTGCGCGGCTACTCGGCGTGGGTGACGGGCGTCCGCCGGGTGGAGGCGCCGACCCGCGCCAACGCCGCGCTGATCAGCTTCGACGAGGCGTTCAAGCTGGTGAAGATCAACCCGCTGGCAGCCTGGTCGGACCAGGACGTGCAGGACTACATCGACGAGCACGACGTGCTGGTCAATCCCCTTGTCTACGATGGCTATCCGTCGATCGGCTGCGCCCCGTGCACGGCCAAGCCGGTCGAGGGCGCCGACCCGCGCAGCGGACGCTGGCAGGGATTGTCGAAGACCGAGTGCGGTTTGCACGCGTCGTGACTGCCCGCCGGCGACGATGCAGAGCGAAGCGATGAGGAGGAGCGGCGCCATCACGACTCGTCTTGTCCTGACCGCGCACGGCAGCGCAGACCCCCGTTCGGCGGCCAATGCCCGGGCCGTCGCACGCCAAGTGGCGCGCCTGCGGCCGGGCCTGGAGGTGCGCGTCGCCTTCTGCGAACACAATTCGCCGGGACTGGTCGACGTGTTGAACGCGTGCCCCGGCCAAGCCGTCGTCACTCCCCTGCTGTTGGCGGATGCCTATCACGCGCGGGTGGACATCCCTGCCCAGATCGCCGGTTGCGCCGTCGGTGACCGGGTTCGACAGGCCTGCGTACTCGGTGAGGACGACCGACTGATTTCGTTGTTGCAACAGCGGATCGCGGAGTCGGGGGTCTCACGACTCGACGACACCCTGGGTGTGCTCGTGGTGGCCATCGGATCGTCGAACCCGGCCGCCAATACCCGGACAGCCGGCGTGGCGCCCAGGCTGGCGGCCGGAACCCGTTGGGCCGCCGTCACAACCGCGTTCGCCACTCATCAGGAGTCGTTGTCTGAGTCGGTGAAACGGTTGCGGCACAAGGGTGCTCAGCGCGTGGTCATTGCGCCGTGGTTCCTGGCACCGGGGCGCATACCGGACCGGGTGCAGCGCTTCGCAAACGAAGCCGGGATCGCAATGGCAGCGCCGTTGGGCGCGCACCGGTTGGTAGCCGAGACGGTGCTGGACCGCTTTGATCAGGCGGCAGTCGAGCGCATCGCGGCCTAGCTCACCCAGCCTGAAAATCTGTAGACAAAGTGCGCGAGTAAACAGGTTCAAAAACTCAGGCTCGATGAAGCACGGCCCCGACCTGGCGAGCCTCCGTACGCCCCAGTCCCCGATTACGACGCACTGGTGAGGGTGGACTCCTGCTCGACCGCGTTGGCGATCGGCGGCACCCGGGTGGCCCGCACGTACACCACATCGCCTTCCTTCAACGCCAGCGCCTCGGCGTCGCCGCGGGTGATCTGGGCGGTGAACGGACCTCCGGAGGCCGCGCTGGTCAACTCCACCCGGACCTCGAATCCCAGCGTCACGACACGGTCGACCGTGGCGCGCACCACGCCGACCGACTCCGCCGTACCGTCACCGCCGGCAATCGCCATCTCGGGATTGCGGCCCACCCGGATGTCGTGCGGGCGGACCAGTGCGCCGTTCAGCGCCGACACCGCGCCCAAAAAGGACATCACGAACGCGTTCTCGGGAGCGTCGTACACGTCGGTCGGGGAACCGATCTGCTCGATGCGGCCCTTGTTGAGCACGGCGATCCGGTCGGCCACGTCCAACGCCTCGGCCTGGTCGTGGGTGACCAACACCGTGGTGACATGCACCTCGTCATGCAGGCGCCGCAACCACGACCTCAAGTCCTCCCGCACCTTGGCGTCCAGCGCGCCGAACGGCTCATCGAGCAGCAGCACCTCCGGGTCGACCGCCAGTGCGCGGGCCAGCGCCATGCGCTGACGTTGACCGCCGGACAGCTGATTGGGATAGCGGTTCTGAAAACCGCTGAGTCCCACCACCTCCAGCAGATGGTCGACCTTCTCGTTGACCTCCGTGTTGGGCCGCTTGCGGATCTTCAACCCGAAGGCCACGTTGTTGCGCACGGTCAAGTGCTTGAACGCCGCATAGTGCTGGAAGACGAACCCGATGCCGCGGCGCTGCGGCGGCACCCGGGTGACGTCGCGGCCGTTGATCGTCACGGTTCCGGAGTCGGGCTGGTCGAGGCCGGCGATGGTGCGCAAGAGCGTCGACTTGCCCGAGCCGCTGGGGCCCAGCAAGGCCGTCAGCGATCCGGTGGGCACCACGAAGTCCACGTGGTCCAGCGCCACGAAATCGCCGTAGTGCTTGTAGACGTCGCGCACGACGATGGCGTTCTTGCCCTGGTCGGTCCCGGTCATGTCTGAGTCTCCTTGTCCGGCCTACTTGCTTGCTTTTGCTCGACGGGCATCGAGCACCACTTGAACGATCAGCACCAACACGGCCACCCCCATCAACAACGTCGACAGCGCGTACGCGCCGTACTCCGCGCCACGGTTGTAGCGGTCCGAGACCAGCAGCGTCAGGGTCTGCGACTGCCCAGGGAGGTTGGACGACACCATGATGACCGCGCCGTACTCACCGAGAGTGCGCGCGATGGTCAGCACGATGCCGTAGGTCAGGCCCCATCGGATGGACGGAAGCGTGATCCGCCAGAACGTCTGCCACCAGCCGGAACCGAGCGTCGCCGCCGCCTGCTCCTGATCGGTTCCGAGTTCGTGCAGCACCGGTTCGACCTCGCGCACCACGAAGGGCAGGGTGACGAAGATGCTGGCCAGCACGATTCCGGGCAGGCCGAAGATGATCTTGAATCCGAGGTCACGCTCGACGAACCCCAGGGCACCGGCACTGCCCCATAGCACGATCAACGCCACGCCCACAATGACGGGCGACACCGCGAACGGCAGATCGATGACCGCCTGCAGGATGCCCTTGCCCCGAAAACGGTTGCGCGCGAGCACCAATGCCGTCGGGATACCGAACACCACATTCAGCGGCACCACGATCGCGACTACCAGCAGGGACAGGTTCAGCGCCGATACGGCCGCCGGCGTGCTGACCCACTCGTAGAACTCGTGCAGCCCGGGTTGGAAGGTGCGCCACAGGATCAGGGCCACCGGAACAAGCAGCAGCACAAAGATATACGCCAGCGCGGTGTATCGAAGCAGGAAGCGGACCGTCCGCGACGAGGTCACTCGGACATCTCCTCACGCTTGGCGGCCCGCGCACCGATGATCCGCAGAATCAGCAGCACGATAAACGAGATCGACAGCAGCACAATGGATATTGCGGCGGCCCCGGTGCGGTCGTCGTTCTCGATCAGGGTCCGGATCCATTGCGACGACACTTCGGTCTTGCCCGGCACCGCACCGCCGATCAGCACCACCGAACCGAACTCTCCGATGGCTCGGGAGAAAGCCAGGCCGGCACCGGACAACAAAGCGGGCAACAATGCCGGCAGCACGACGGCGGTGAAGATCTTCGGGCCACTGGCTCCCAGTGAGGCCGCCGCCTCCTCGGATTCCTTGTCGATCTCCAGTAGCACCGGTTGCACCGCGCGCACCACGAACGGCAGCGTGACGAACGCCAGCGCGATTCCCACGCCCCACTCGGTGTGTTGCAGATGTAGGCCTACCGGGCTGTGGTTGCCGTACAGGGCCAGCATTACCAGGCTGGCGACGATGGTCGGCAACGCGAAGGGTAGGTCTATCACCGCGTCGACGATGCGCTTGCCAAAGAAGTTGTCGCGCACCAGTACCCAGGCGATCAGCAGCCCGAACGCGGTGTTGAGCAGCGTCACCCCGGCGGAAATGGTCAGCGTCACGCGCAACGACTCCAGCGCCGCATGCGAGCTGACCGCCAGACGGAACGCATCCCAGCCGCCTCCGACGGCCTGCCAGACGATGGCGGCCAGCGGCAGCAGCACGATCACAGACAGCCAGATGGTCGCCACACCCACCCGCAGTGAGGTGCCGCCCGCGCGTCCACGGGCGGGGGCATCGGCATCGGCCTCGGCACTCCGGCCGAATCGCCTCCGGATTCGGGGTTGTCGTCACGGTCATCCGGTGGCCTGCGTGTAGATCTTGGTGATGCTGCCCGAGCTCTTGTCGAACAATTGCGGGTCGACGGTGCCCCACCCACCCAGGTCGGCGATGGTCCACAGTTTCAACGGCACCGGAAATTGGTCTCGAAACGACGCCGCAACGGAAGGATCGACTGGCCGGAAACCGGCTTTCGCCCATAACGTTTGCGCCGCCGCGGTGTACTGGAAGTTCTTGAATGCGACGGCCGCAGCCAGATGAGTACTGGTGCTCAGCACTGCCATCGGGTTCTCGATCTTGAATGTCTGGGGAGGCGTGACGTGTTCGACAGGCTTGCCGGCCCGCTCGGCGGCGATGGCCTCGTTCTCGTAGCTGATCAGAACATCTCCACTGCCCTGGACGAAAGCGTCGGTCGCCTCTCGTCCCGAGCCTGGGCGCATTTTGACGTGTTCCCTCACCAATCGATTGACAAACTCGATACCCGCCTGGCCATTCCTGCCGCCTTCACTCTTGACGGCATACGGGGCCAATAGATTCCACTTCGCCGAACCCGAACTCAGCGGGCTGGGTGTCACAACATCGACGCCCGGACGCAGCAGGTCGTCCCAGTCACGGATGTTCTTCGGATTTCCCTTGCGCACCACCAATGTCACCACCGAGCCGAACGGAATGCCCTTGGTGGCGCCGGTATCCCAGTCTTTGGCGACCTTGCCGTCCTTGACCAGCCGCGTGATATCCGGTTCGACCGAGAAATTCACCAGGTCGGCGGGCTTGCCCTCGGCGACGCCGCGCGATTGGTCCCCGGACGCGCCGAAGGATGTGATGACCTGCACGCCCTTGCCTTCTTCGGAGGCGTTGAAGGCTGGGATCACCTTGCTCCAGCCCGGTTCGGCGACCGAATAGGCGACCAGCGTGATGCTCGACTTGGCGTCGGCCAGTCCGCCGCCGCCGACAACATCGCTGGGGCCGCCGCTGCACGCGGCAGCCACACCGGTGATCAGCACGAGGGCGGCAACGTGCCGCCAACGCGATCTGATCTCGGAGAGCCTCTGCGACATTGATGACCTTTCGGTGCGGGACTTGTGGATTGCGGTCCCGTGGCTGCGGAAAGGCGATTAGTCAGCAAAGACGGAGATCACGAACTCCATACCAGACCGCGCACGGGTTTGGGAGTCAGCGACAACAGCGTGCGTCGAGCCGCGGCGCAACTCACCACGGCGAAAAGAGCACAGCCGAACGCCGAAACGCGGCGCTCCAAAACAGTGGCTGCGACATGCATGTCGCGAAGCCTAACAGAGTTCGCGCGGCCGGCAATTTGGCGGGTGAATCAGTGTGTGACCAGCCATGTGACGATGACCAGCGCCACGAGCGCAACAAGAATGAGCGTGACGTGCGAACGCGGCATCGTGGTTATCCGGAGGTCTCATCGGAGTGCCGTGCGCGACGCAGCAACTGGATTCCCCGGCCGAGCATGCCGTCCAGCAACGTCGCGAGCAGGTACGCCAAGGCAAGTACCACCGGCATCACCGCCAGGGCCTGGAGCACGAACGGCAGGCCGGAGAGCCATAGCTCAACGCCGTCCCACCAACTCAGGAAGCCGTTCACCGTGAACACCCTATTAGTCCTGACATCCGAAACCAACGTGGCCGGGTCTTGGCGTGCGCCTGACCATGTCGGGATGGTCCGCGCCCGCGTAACACCTGGGTTGCGGTGGTGGACGCAGAGCGGGTCGGCGGTCGATGATGTCGGGATGGTCCTGCACGCCGATGCCGCGGATTCAGCCAACGACGCCGCCGACGAGTTTTCAGCCAACGACGAGGTGGCCCCTGCGATCTCCACGACCACTGAAATCCAAGCGTTCGATCCCTCGATGCCCGTCGCACACGAATCGCCCGCGCCCTACCTATCCATTTCACCGTCGCGCAACCCCTTCCCGCCGATCGCCGACTACGCCTTCCTGTCCGACTGGGAGACGACCTGCCTGATCTCGCCGGCCGGTTCGGTGGAGTGGCTGTGCGTGCCGCGGCCGGACTCCCCCAGCGTGTTCGGCGCAATTCTGGACCGCAGCGCCGGCCACTTCCGGCTGGGCCCGTACGGGGTCTCCGTGCCGTCAGCGCGGCGCTACCTGCCCGGCAGTCTGATCATGGAGACGACCTGGCAGACCCACACCGGCTGGCTGATCGTGCGCGACGCGCTGGTGATGGGACCCTGGCACGACATCGAGCGGCGATCACGAACCCACCGTCGCACCCCGATGGACTGGGACGCGGAACACATCCTGCTGCGTACGGTGCGCTGTGTCAGCGGCACCGTCGAGCTGATGATGAGCTGCGAACCGGCCTTCGACTACCACCGCGAGGGCGCCACCTGGGAATACTCGGCGAACGCCTACTCCGAAGCCATCGCCCGTGCCAGCAAGCACCCCGATGCCCACCCGACGTTGCGGTTGACCACCAATCTGAATATCGGCCTGGAGGGCCGCGAGGCGCGGGCCCGCACGCGGATGAAGGACGGCGACGACATTTTCGTCGCGCTGAGTTGGACCAAGCACCCGGCGCCGCAGACCTATAAAGAGGCCGCCGACAAGATGTGGCAGACCACCGAGTGCTGGCGGCAGTGGATCAATATCGGCAACTTCCCGGACCATCCGTGGCGGGCCTACCTGCAGCGCAGCGCGCTCACACTGAAGGGGTTGACGTACTCCCCCACCGGCGCGTTGTTGGCGGCCAGCACCACGTCACTGCCGGAGACGCCCCGCGGCGAACGCAACTGGGACTATCGCTACGCCTGGATTCGCGACTCGACCTTCGCGTTGTGGGGGCTCTACACCCTGGGACTCGACCGCGAGGCCGACGACTTCTTCGCGTTCATCGCCGACGTGTCCGGCGCCAACAGCAACGAGCGCCACCCATTGCAGGTGATGTACGGGGTGGGTGGTGAGCGCAGCCTGGTCGAAGAGGAACTCAACCACCTGTCCGGCTATGACCAGGCGCGCCCGGTGCGGATCGGCAACGGGGCCTTCGACCAGGTGCAACACGACATCTGGGGCTCGGTACTGGACTCGTTCTACCTGCACGCCAAGTCCCGCGAGCAGGTTCCGGAGACCCTGTGGCCGGTGCTGAAGAAGCAGGTGGAAGAGGCAATCAAGCACTGGCGCGAGCCCGACCGCGGGATCTGGGAGGTGCGCGGGGAGCCGCAGCACTTCACCTCGTCAAAGGTGATGTGCTGGGTGGCTCTGGATCGCGGTGCGAAGCTGGCCGAACGACAGGGCGAGGTGAGCTACGCCCAGCAGTGGCACGACATCGCCGACGAGATCAAGGCCGACATTCTGGAACACGGGGTGGACTCCCGCGGCGTGTTCACCCAGCGCTACGGCAACGACGCGCTCGATGCGTCGCTGTTGCTGGTGGTGCTGACCCGGTTCCTGCCGCCCGACGACCCACGGGTGCGCGCCACGGTGCTGGCCATCGCCGACGAACTCACCGAGGAAGGTCTGGTACTGCGCTACCGGGTGCACGAGACCGACGATGGGCTCTCCGGCGAGGAAGGCACGTTCACCATCTGCTCGTTCTGGCTGGTGTCGGCGCTGGTGGAAATCGGTGAGGTGGCCCGCGCCAAGCGGCTGTGCGAGCGACTACTGGCGTATGCCAGCCCGTTGCACCTGTACGCCGAGGAGATCGAGCCGCGGACCGGCCGGCACCTGGGTAACTTCCCGCAGGCGTTCACCCACCTGGCGCTGATCAACGCGGTGGTGCACGTGATCCGGGCGGAGGAGGAAGCCGACGGCTCCGGAGCATTCCAGCCCGCCAACGCGCCCGTGTGAGTCAGCTCGGCGAAGTCACCTTGTCCATCATCGTGCGCGCGATGTCGGTGGCGGTGGTGTTGATGTCCGCCGTTTCCGAATCGGTTGGGCGTTGCCCGCTCGAAGAACGACACCTCCGACCTCGACAAGGCAATTCACCCGGATTCCGATGGCCCGCGCCTGCGGTCGCGCCCACCGGAGGTGCCGGTGTGCCTGCACGTAAACCGTCGCCGCGAGCACTGAATTGTTCACTCGCACATCGGTGACTTCGTCGGCTGTAGTTCGAAGCGTGCACGCCGGAGATCGTCACCGGCACGCCTTGGCAGACCGTTCCACTGCTCCCCTTGCGCGGCGTTGCATTCTGTCCCAGCTCGTTTCCGACCGCGGTGCGGATGTCCTCGTCGCCGGGCAGGATTTGAGCCAGCGGCGTCACCGTCGAACCGGAACGCGGCGCGGTGCGTGCCGCCGCGCCGTCCACGGTGCTGACACACCCGGTCCCCAGCACGCCCACGATCGACACGGCGACGACGCGCGCAAGGCCGGCGAAAACCATCGCTACTTCTTGCCCTTGTCCCCCGGCGCTTCGCTGGACAACGCCGCCACGAAAGCTTCCTGTGGCACCTCGACCCGCCCGATGGTCTTCATCCGCTTCTTGCCTTCCTTCTGCTTTTCCAGCAGTTTGCGCTTGCGGGTGATGTCACCGCCGTAGCACTTGGACAACACGTCCTTGCGGATCGCGCGGATGTTCTCTCGCGCAATGATTTTCGAGCCGATCGCGGCCTGCACCGGCACTTCGAACTGCTGGCGCGGGATCAGCTCCTTGAGCTTGGTGGTCATCTTGTTGCCGTAGGCGAACGCCGAATCCTTATGCACGATCGCGGAGAACGCGTCGACCGCCTCACCCTGCAAGAGGATGTCGACCTTCACCAGCTGGGCTTCCTGTTCGCCCGCCTCCTCGTAGTCCAGGCTGGCATAACCGCGGGTGCGTGACTTCAACGAGTCGAAGAAGTCAAAGATGATCTCTCCCAACGGCATCGTGTAGCGCAATTCCACCCGTTCGGGCGACAGATAGTCCATACCGCCGAGCTCACCGCGGCGCGACTGGCTCAATTCCATGATGGTGCCGATGAATTCGCTGGGCGCGATGATGGTGGTCTTCACCACGGGTTCGTAGACGGTGCGGACCTTGCCCTCGGGCCAGTCCGACGGGTTGGTCACCACGATTTCGGTGTCGTCCTCTTTCACCACGCGGTAGACGACGTTGGGCGAGGTGGAGATGAGGTCCAGGTCGAATTCACGCTCGAGGCGTTCGCGGGTGATCTCCATGTGCAGCAGGCCCAGGAAGCCACACCGGAACCCGAAGCCCAGCGCCACCGAGGTTTCCGGCTCGTAGGTCAGTGCCGCGTCGTTGAGTTGTAGCTTGTCCAGGGCGTCGCGCAGGTTCGGGTAGTCCGAACCGTCGACGGGATACAGGCCGGAGTAGACCATCGGCTTGGGTTCGCGGTAGCCGGTCAGCGCTTCCTTGGCGCCGTTGCGGGCCGACGTCACGGTGTCACCGACCTTGGACTGCCGGACGTCCTTCACGCCGGTGATCAGGTAGCCCACTTCGCCGACGCCGAGGCCCACGCTGGGCTTGGGGTCGGGCGAGACGATGCCGACCTCGAGCAGTTCGTGGACGGCGCCGGTGGACATCATCGCGATCCGCTCCCGCGGGGTGATCTTGCCGTCGATCACGCGGACATAGGTCACCACGCCGCGGTAGATGTCGTAGACGGAGTCAAAGATCATTGCCCGCATGGGAGCGTCGGCGTCGCCCTGCGGGGGCGGCACCTCTTGCACCACGTGGTCGAGCAGCTCGGCGACGCCCTCGCCGGTCTTGCCGGACACCCGCAGCACGTCGCCGGGCTCGCAGCCGATGATGTGCGCGATCTCACCCGCGTAGCGGTCCGGGTCGGCGGCCGGCAGGTCGATCTTGTTCAGCACCGGGATGATGTGCAGGTCGCGATCCAGCGCCAGGTACAGGTTGGCCAATGTCTGCGCCTCGATGCCCTGGGCGGCGTCGACCAACAGGACCGCCCCCTCACAGGCCTCCAGCGCACGGGAGACCTCGTAGGTGAAGTCGACGTGGCCGGGAGTGTCGATCAGGTGCAGGACGTACTCGGTTCCTGCCACCTCCCAGGGCAACCGCACGTTCTGCGCCTTGATGGTGATGCCGCGCTCCCGTTCGATGTCCATCCGGTCCAGGTACTGGGCGCGCATCGAGCGCTCGTCGACCACCCCGGTCAGCTGCAACATCCGGTCGGCCAGCGTCGACTTGCCGTGGTCGATGTGAGCGATGATGCAGAAGTTCCGAATCTGCGCCGGCGGTGTGAAGGTCTTGTCGGCGAAACTGGCGATGGGAAATCTCCTGGTTGAGCGGTTTGCGAGTATGCCCAGCGTATCGGTGTGGAACAGCCGGGACACAATCACGCGGTTATGCTGCGATCATGGCACCGGGTAAGAAGTCGTCCGGCAAGTCACAGTGGAGGACGTTTCAGCGGTTCGCGGAGAACTTGGTCAGCGAGGCTCCGAAGGTTGTTCAGCGACTGCAGAACACGCAGGAGACGCTGAAGACCATCCAGCAGGCGGTGAGGATCACCGCGAACATCGTGGCAATGGGTCTGCCGGCGGCGCCTGCCGAGATCACCGCCGGCCGGCCGGTGACGAAGACGAGCTTCCCGACTGCGCAGCGGGCCCGCAAAGTGACCTACGCACCCGACCTCGACGGTCGGGCCGATCCCGGGGAGATCGTGTGGACCTGGGTGGTGTACGAGGACGATCCCACCCGCGGCAAAGACCGGCCGGTACTGGTCGTCGGCCGGGACCGCAGTGTCCTGCTCGGGCTCATGCTGTCCAGCCAGGAACGCCACGGAGGCGACCGGGACTGGGTTGCCATCGGTTCGGGCGACTGGGATTACGAAGGCAGGCCGAGCTGGGTGCGGCTGGACCGGGTGCTCGACGTGCCTGAGGAGGGCATCCGCCGCGAGGGCGCGATTCTGGAACGCGAAACCTTCGAGGTGGTGGCCGCCCGGCTGCGCACGGAATACTCCTGGCGCTGAGGCGCTTCTGAGCCGAGTCGCCTTGCGCCGAGCGTGATTCCACGGCGAAAATCGGGCGATTTTTTCGCCGTCAGCGCACGCTCGGCGAGGTCAGCTTCAGCAATCAGCCCTGCGTGATGTAGGACTGCAGCTGCTGCTGCTCAGCCTCGAGCTCACCCATGCGCGTCTTGACCACGTCACCGATACTGACGATGCCGATCAGCTTCCTGCCGTCGAGCACCGGCACGTGACGCACCCGGTTCTGCGTCATCAGTACGCTGATGCTGTCCACCGTGTCCGACTTTGAGCAGGTGGCGACCGTGCTGGTCATGATCTTGGAAACCGGGCGCGACAGCACGCTGGCACCGTGCACGTGCAGCTCGCGCACGATGTCACGTTCCGACACGATGCCGACCACGCCCTCGTCGCCCATCACCACCATGGCGCCGATGTTCTGTTCGGCCAGGCCGGCAAGCAGTTCCCGGACCGTCGCGTCTGGGTTGATCGTCGTCACCGCCGCACCCTTGTTCCGCAAGACGTCCGCGATCCGCATCAATGCCTCCCGTCGGTAGTGATCCGATTCACACCCAGGCTACGGCTAACTCGCGCGGCGGGAAAGGAAACTCCCAACCCTGCGGTGAGTAGCCGCCAAACCGGCACGTCAGCTTGACGGCAGCGTCATGCGCACCCGAATCGGTCGATTGCGCTGAAACACCCCGACCCGGCTTGCAAGGATGGGGCCATGATCGAGGTAACCCTGCTCGGAACCGGAAGCCCCATTCCCGATCCCAACCGCGCCGGACCCGCCACCCTGGTGCGCGCGGGCGGCCAGGTGTTCCTGGTGGATTGCGGGCGCGGGGTACTACAGCGCGCGGCCGCGGTCGGAGTGGGCGCCGCCGGCCTCTCGGCGCTGCTGCTCACCCACCTGCACAGCGACCACATCGCCGAACTCGGCGACGTGCTCATCACCAGTTGGGTGACCAACTTCGCGCCGGATCCCCCGCCGCTGCAGATCATCGGGCCGCCCGGAACCGCGGAGGTGGTGCAGGCGACGCTCACGGCGTTCGGCCATGACATCGGCTATCGCATCGCCCACCATGCCGACCTGAACGCGCCGCCGCCGATCGAGGTCCATGAGCACACCGAGGGGCTGGTGTGGGACCGCGACGGCGTGACGATCCGGGTGGCCCCCACCGACCATCGCCCGGTGGCGCCGACGATCGGGTTCCGGGTCGAGTTCGACGGCGCGTCGGTGGTGCTGGCCGGCGACACGGTGCCCTGCGCCGGCCTGGACGAACTGGCTTCTGGCGCGGACGCATTGGTGCACACCGTGATCCGCAAGGACATCCTCAACCAGGTCCCGCAGCAGCGGGTCAAGGACGTGTGCGACTACCACTCGTCGGTGCAGGAGGCCGCCGCGACCGCCACTCGCGCCGGCGTCGGCACCCTGATCATGACCCACTACGTGCCCGCCATCGCGCCAGGCCAGGAGGAGCAGTGGCGGGCATTGGCGGCCACTGAGTTCGGCGGACGGATCGAGGTCGGTGACGACTTGCACCGGGTCGAGGTCTCAGCGCGGGGGTAGCAGCCGTTACAGCGCAGGCCCAAAGCTACGCTTGTTGAACTTCTCGACACGCCGCACGGATATCCGTGCAGGTGGAAAAGGATGTTTTCACACTCACATCGCGGTACGATTCGCTCCTGCCGTTTTATTTGAGAGGTGCCGCATGTCGTGGTTCGCCGCCGGGCCGGAGGCGATGGCGGCTGCCGCGACCAATCTGGCCGGCATCGGCTCGACCATCGCGGAATCCAACGCCGCGGCGGCCGCCGAGACCACCTCGATGCCGGCATCCGCGGCCGATCAGGTGTCGGCCGTTGTGGCGAAGTTCTTCGGCGCGCATGCGCAGGGTTACCAGAACATCAGCGCTCAGATGTCGGAGTTTCACGACCAGTTCGTCCAGGCGCTGACCGGTAGCGGCGCTGCCTACGCCAACGCTGAGGCGGCGGCGGCGTCACCCCTGCGAGAGCTGCTCGGGCGGCCCGCTGATCGGTGACGCCACTGAAGCGTCGCGGGCGTCGGTACGGCCGACGGCACAGCTAAGCCAGTCGCGTGATTTCGACCTCCACGTCGAGGTCGGTCGCGCCCAAGCCGGAGTAGATGCCTTTTAAGGGCGACACGTCGGCGTAGTCGCGGCCGACGCCCACGCTGATGTACTGCTCGGTGATCTCGGTGTCATTGGTGGGGTCGTAGTTCAACCAGCCACCGACCCAAGCCTGGATCCAGGCGTGGCTGCGGCCCGCCACGGTCTTGCCGATCGCGGCGTCGGATTTCGGGTGCAGATATCCGGACACGTAGCGTCCGGGAATTCCCATGTTGCGCAACAGGATCAGCGTCAGATGGGCGAAATCCTGGCATACGCCCTTGCCCTTTTCCAACGCATCCAGGCCGGACGAGTGCACGCCGGTGGTACCGGGCAGGTAATCCAGCTCGCTGCGGGCCCATCGGGACGCGGCCACGACAGCCTCGCTCGGGTCGTGGTTCTTGGTGATCCGCTTGCCCACGGCGTTAACACGTTTGCTGTTAGGCGTGTAGTCGGTGGGACGCAGCACCTCGTCGAAGCGGTCGATGACGGCTGCCGATTGCAGCTCTTCCCAACTGGCTTTCGCCGCCGGCGGCTCCGGCCGCTCGGTCTCCACCACCGACGAGGACGTCACGGTCAACTCGGTGTGCGGCGCGTGCAGGTCGAATGCCGTGACCGCTGTCCCCCAGTAGTCGATGTAGCGGTAGGACCGGGTGGCCGGGATGGTCTCCACCCGGTTGAGCACGAGGTTCTGACGTGTGTTGGAGCGCGGCGTGAGCCGCGCTTCGTTGTAGGACGCAGTCACCGGCGACCGGTACGAATACCCGGTGGTGTGCACCACCCGCATCCGCCACATCAGGATTCTCCTTGACTTTCCAGAGTGTCGGCCAACACGTCACGTTGCCGGGCATCCGTCCAAGCCACCCAGGGCGCGGCATGAAAGTACTGCAGCGCCAACGCATCTCCTACATCTCGACAGGTTCGTCTGCAGGCTCGCCAGGCGGTTCTCCAGCGTTTCGAGCAACACCCCGGGCTGGACGAATTCCAGTTCGCTGCGCGCCTGACCGAGTAGCCGCTGGGCTTCGGTGGTGGCCCCGATACGGCTCTGCGGATTGTGCAGCAGATCCTCGAGGTTGTGTTCGGCCAGCCTCAGCGAGTAGAAGACCGAGCGGGGGAAAAGCCGGTCCAGCAACATGAACTCGACCACCCGACCGGCGTCCAGTGCACCGCGGTAGGTGCGCAGATAGGTGTCGTGCGCACCGGCCGAGCGCAGCAGCGTCACCCAGGCCGGCGACGACGCGCTGTCCCCCACCCGAGACAGCAACAGCCGCACCGTCATATCGACCCGCTCGATCGCACGGCCCAGCACCATGAAGCGATAGCCGTCGTCACGGGACAACGTGGAGTCGGCCATACCGGCGAACATCGCCGCACGGCCTTCAACGAACGACAGAAACTCATGCGGCCCAAGGCGTTTGGCGGCGCGCTCGCGTTCGGGCAGCGCGTGGTAGGTGGTGTTGATGCACTCCCAGGTTTCGCTGGAGGTGACTTCGCGCGCCGATCGTGCATTCTCCCGCGCCGCCGAGATCGCATCGACTATCGAGCAGCCGCCTTCGGTGTTGGGGCTGAACGCCACCAGGTCCGTCAACGACCAGACGTCGAGTCGGTGGTCGGGCGGTTCGATGCCGAGCACCTTCAGCAGCAGCCGGGACGCCTGGTCGGGGTCGACGCTGGAATCCTCGAGTAGGTGGTGCACGGCGACGTCCAGAATGCGCGCGGTGTCGTCGGCGCGTTCGACATAGCGACCGATCCAGTACAGCGCCTCGGCATTGCGGGCCAGCATCAGTCGATCGCCTTTTGCTGCTGCTGTTGTTGTTTTTGTTCCTTCTTGGGCCCGTCGAGTGGCTCGTCCAGGGGCTGGCGCAGCTGTTGCTTCGGCTGTGTCTGGGTCGCCCGGGAACCATCCGGGTGCTGTTCGGGCACCGGCCGGGGTAGCGACCGCACCACCTGAGCGCGACCCAGCTCGCGAGCAGCCACCGAGGTGCGCGGCGCGAGCACCCAGGTGTCCTTGGATCCGCCGCCCTGACTGGAGTTCACCACCCGCGATCCCTCGACCAGTGCCGTCCGGGTCAGTCCGCCGGGCAGCACCCATACCTCGTTGCCGTCGTTGACGGCGAACGGCCGCAGGTCGACGTAGCGCGGCGCCAGGTTACCTTCGATCCGGGTCGGTACGGTCGAGAGCTCCATCATGGGCTGGGCGATCCAGCTGCGCGGGTCGTCGCGAATCTTCTTGCTGATCGCGGCGAGCTCTTTCTCCGAGGCTTCGGGGCCGAACACGATCCCGTAACCGCCGGATCCTTCCACCGGCTTGATCACCAGTTCACGTACCCGGTCGAGTACTTCTTCGCGTTCGTCTTCCAGCCAGCAGCGGTAGGTGTCCACGTTGGCCAGCAGCGGTTTCTCGCCCAGGTAGTACTCGATGATGGTGGGCACGTAGGTATAGACGAGCTTGTCGTCGCCGACGCCGTTGCCGATCGAGCTGGAGATGACGACGTTGCCGGCGCGGGCGGCGTTGACCAGCCCGGCCACCCCGAGCACCGAGTCGGCCCGGAACTGCAGCGGGTCCAGGAAAGCGTCGTCGATACGGCGGTAGATGACGTCGACCTGGCGCTCTCCCTCGGTGGTGCGCATATACACCTGGTTGTCCCGACAGAACAGGTCGCGGCCCTCGACCAACTCGACACCCATCTGACGAGCCAGCAACGAGTGCTCGAAGTAGGCCGAGTTGTAGACGCCGGGGGTCAGCACCACCACGGTGGGGTCGGCCTCGTTGGTGGCCGCCGAGTTGCGCAGCGCCCGCAGCAGGTGCGACGAGTAGTCGTCGACCGTGCGCACCCGGTGGGTGGCGAACAGGTTCGGGAAGACGCGCGCCATGGTGCGCCGGTTTTCCATGACGTACGACACACCCGACGGCGAGCGCAGGTTGTCCTCGAGGACGCGGAAGTCGCCCTTGTCGTCGCGGATCAGGTCGATGCCCGCCACGTGGATCCGCACCCCGTTGGGCGGGACGATTCCGACGGCCTCGCGGTGGAAGTGCTCGCAGGAGGTGATCAGCCGACGCGGGATCACCCCGTCCCGCAGGATGTCCTGGTCGCCGTAGATGTCGTCGAGGTACATCTCGAGGGCTTTGACGCGCTGGGTGATGCCGCGCTCCAGCCGGGTCCACTCGGCAGCCGAAATGACCCGCGGGACCAGGTCCAGCGGAAACGGCCGTTCCTGGCCGGACAGGGAGAACGTGATGCCCTGGTCGATGAACGCACGGCCCAGCGCGTCGGCCCGGGCCTTGAGTTCGGAGGCGTCGGTGGGCGCGAGCTCGGCGTAAATCCCCTTGTAGGGCCCGCGGACGTTGCCCTGGGCGTCGAACATCTCGTCGAAGGCCATCGAGTAGGAATCCGAGGTGTTGTAGCCCTCGAAGATGCGCTCGGAACGGACGGGGGACCGCCGCCGGGATGCCTCGATCTGGTTCGGAAAACTCACCTGTGTCATGCTGCCTCAATTCCCCCATCCCGGCAGACCGAGCGTTCCGCTTTTGGGCGAAAACGTAACCGACTGATAACCTGAGCAGTCGCTACCGGGTTGCAGGTACCCCGAGCAAAGCCAAACCGAAACGGAATAGGGAACTGACGCGTGGCCAACATCAAGTCGCAGCAGAAGCGCAACCGCACTAACGAGCGTGCGCGACTGCGCAACAAGTCGGTGAAGTCTTCGCTCCGCACGGCCATCCGCGCGTTCCGCGAGGCCACGCACGCCGGCGAGAAGGAAAAGGCCGCCGAACTGCTGGTGTCGACCAGCCGCAAGTTGGACAAGGCGGCGAGCAAGGGCGTGATCCACAAGAACCAGGCCGCTAACAAGAAGTCGGCGCTGGCCCGCTCGCTGCACAAGCTCGGCTGAGGCTTCTCCCGCTAACTCCGGAACGCCGTCAATTCGAGGCCAACTCCGCGACCTGTCGCACCGCGGATTCCAGCGCATAGTCGGCGTCCACGACAGCCCCCTTCACGTTCGCGTTCAGCGTGGCTACCACGCGCGACGCGACGGCCAGCCGATCGCGCGACCAACGCCGGGCCTGTTTCTGGGCTTTCTGCACCCGCCAGGGCGGCATCTTCAGTTGCCCGGCGAGCCGGTAAGGGTCCCCGGACAATGGCATCACCACGCCGATCGTGTGGATCGCCTCGGCAAGCGCGTCGGCCAGCACCACCAGCGGCTCACCGCGCATCATCGCCCACCGCAGCGCCTCCGCAGCCCCGGCGACATCGCCGGCCACGGCCTTGTCGGCGATATCGAAGCCCTTCACCTCGGCTTTGCCGCTGTGGTAGCGCCGCACCGCGGCGGCATCGACGGCCCCGCCGGTGTCGGCGACCAGTTGTGAACAGGCCGACGCGAGCTCCCGGATATCGGAGCCCACGGCATCCAGCAGAGCTGTCACCGTCTCGTCGTCGACCCTGACCTTCAGCGTGCGGAACTCGCCCCGGACGAAGTCGGTGCGCTCGCCGGCCTTGGTGATCCGAGCGCACGGGTGCACCTGGGCACCCAACGACCGCAGGTCCGCGGCCAGCGCCTTGGCCCGCCCGCCACCGGAGTGCACCACCACGAGCACCGTGCCCGGCGGCAGGTCCGCGGCGGCCGAAGCCACCAATGCCGCCGCATCCTTGCCCGCCTCAGCGGCGGCTTCCAGCACCACGATCCGTTCCTCGGCGAACAACGACGGGCTCAGCAACTCGGTGAGCTCGTATGTGCTGACATCACCTGCCCGCATCCGATTGACCGGCACGTCGGCTATTCCTGAATCCGCCGCGGCGCCGGCCCGCTGCCGGGCCGACCGCAATATCTGCGCGACGGCCCGCTCGATCAGCAGTTCTTCTTCCCCGAGAACCAGGTGCAACGACGAATCCCCGCTCACCCCACGATGGTGTCACGAGGGTGCGACGGCTTCAGACACCGACCAGGCCAGCGCGCAACCGACGGTTAGCCAGGCCAGCACCGCGCGCAAACCACGCCACCGCGACAGCACCACGATCAGCACAGTGGCGCAGCCGACCACCAGCAGACCGGCAACTCCGGCCGGCACCGGCAAGCTCGCCCCCGGGACGCCCGCGGCCCAGTGCGCAACGTGCAGCACCCACCACACTTCGGGGCCGGTGAACCGGATCAGCAACTGCGCCCCCGCCGGCCAACAGACCGCCAGCGCTGCCGCCGCGGTGCCCAGCACGGTGATCGGCGCGATCACCGGCGCCACCACAGATTGGCCAGGACGGCCACCAGACTGAACCGGCCGGAGATGGCGGCGACCAGCGGCGCGGTCACCACCTGGGCGGCCCCGGCGACCGCGACCGCGTCGGCCAGCGGTTTCGGCCAGCCCCGCTCGACCATCCGGCGGGACCAACCCGGGGCGACGACCACCAGCGCACCGGTTGCGACCACCGACAGCGCGAACCCCAGGTCGACGGCCAGCTGTGGCGCCACCACCAACAACACCAGGACGGTCGCCGACAGCGCCGGAATCGCTTGGCGCCGACGGGAAGTCAGCATCGCCACCAGAGCGATGGCACCCATCACGGCCGCCCGCAACACGCTGGCCGTCGGCTGCACGACAAACACGAATGCGACCAGGGCCAGCGCCGCCAGCAGCACAGCCGGCCGCGGCCCGACCAGCCGCGCCGACAACAGCATCGCGGCACACACGATCGTGACGTTGGCCCCCGAAACCGCCGTCAGGTGTGTCATGCCCGCCGCACGGAACTCGCCGCTGGTGCCCGCGGCCACCAGCGAGGTATCGCCAAGCACCAGTGCGGGCAACATTGCGGCCTGATCGGTACGCAGCACCCGGTGGACCGCCGCCGCGAAGCGACCGCGGACGGTGTGCGCGGCCCGGTACACCGGACCAGCGCTGCCCAGCGCGGGCTGACCCGCGGCGGTGAGCACCGCGACTGTCAGATCACGGCGGTTCGGCCGGGTGATGCGCGCGGTGAATCGCATCGGCCGGCCCACCATCAATTCGTCAGATGACTCTTCGAAATCGGCAGTCCTCGCGAAAACCGTTACGCAGCCTGATATTTCGTCATCGCGCAACCGCTGCAGAGTGGCCCGGAACATCAACCGGCCGCGACCCAGCGGCCGCGCCGTCTCGCTGGGCACGACGGTTACCGGCGCGACGGTGCCGAAGGCTGCGGTGATCGGGTGGCGAGCGACCGCGTCGGCGCGCAACGCGATCGCCAGCCCGTATCCCACGCCCACTACCCCGACCGCCATCAGCCCGGCACCGATCGCGGCCAGCCGCACAGTCGGCCTGGACCGCGCCCGCCGCCACAGCGCGCCCGAGGCGACGGCCACCACCGCGCTGCATCCGGCCAGAGCGCCGCCGACCGGCCACACCGTCCCGGCCGCCGTCACGATCCACGCGGTGAGCGCGGCCGGGACCAGTCGCACATCCAGGTGCTCTGCCGGGTCTGCGGCGGCCTGGGGCTTGGGCACCAGGATCAGACACGGACCAGCGAACGCAGCTTGTCCAACCGCGCCTGCCCGATGCCGTCGACTTCCGCGAGCTGATCGACGCGGGTGAATCTGCCGTTGGCCTGGCGCCACGCCACGATCGCGGCGGCCGTGACGGGGCCGACCCCGGGCAGCCCGTCCAGTTGCTCGACGGTCGCAGTGTTCAAGTCGAGTGCCTCTTGGGGGCCGGCTTTCGGCTTTCCAGACGTGCCGGGCCCGCTCGAGGGCGTCGGCGCGGCGGGGCTGCCGGTGCCGACCGAGCTGCCCAGCACCGCCGGCTTGCCGGAAGTCGGCGCCAGCCCGACCACGATCTGTTCACCGTCGCCGAGCGGGCGCGCCATGTTGAGTCCGATGGTGTCGGCGCCGTCGATCGGTCCGCCGGCCGCTTGCAGCGCATCGGCGATCCGCGCGCCCGGGGCCAGCGTGACCAGTCCCGGTTTGTGCACTAACCCGACGATGCTGACCACCACCGGCCGGTCCGCTGCGGTGCTGCTCGAGGGCTTCGGGCCGGTTGACGAAACCCGTTCTACCGGTGGGAGTTTGGCTGAGGTCACCGGCGACGGCCGGTCGTGCGCCACGGTGAAAATGGTGATCAGCACCGCGAGCGCGGCGATGATCGCCAGCGCGATGGCGCCGGCGCGGCCGGGATCGGCGCGCAGGCGGGCCTTCCAGTTCCGGTGCGTGGAACTGTCGGGAAGCCACCGCGGCAGCAGCGAGTTCGGGTCGTCTTCGCCCGCCTCGGTTTCGGCGCTTTCCGATTGATCCGGGTCGGTGGCCAGTCGTCGGTGCAATCGCTCGGCGGGTAGTTCGGTTCGCATGCGGTGACGGTATGCGAGGCTGCCGTCACAACCGTTTCGCGCCAGTGAGCCGCCCGGGGTGTCTGTGGATCAATCCTGATCTGTGTAAAGGCCGCTCGCCGAGTAGGTTTGGCGCCCCATCCCGCGGGTAGCCACGACGCTGCACAGAACCTCGGGTCCTTCCTGGACAGCACCGTGGAGGACGCGTTGGCGCTCGTCGACTTGAACGTGCGGTCCACCGTGCATCTGGCCAAACTGGTTCTTCCCGGCATGGTGCAGCGCAACAGCGGCAAGGTGTTGTTCACGTCGTCGATCGCCTCAACGATGCGCGGCTCTTACCAAGCGGTGTACAACGCGTCCAAGTCGTTCATCCAGTCGTTGTCGGAAGCGCTGCACGTTGATGGACGGCGATCGCAAGGTCGTCGCGGAGTCGATGCTGACCAAGGCCATGGGCATCGGCAACAGGTCGCTGCCGGATTCGATCAAGGCCGCGGCCAACCGGGTGATGTCGACGCCGGTCGACAGCCAGGCAGCAGGGAGGTAAACGCCGCCGCGCGCTGAAGTGTGCCGGCCCGTCCTGTCCACCCACCCGGTTGAAGAATGCTGCCGCTGAGCGCCTAACGTGCAGTGCAGGACCGCCGTGAACCCTGCGCCGGCGGTCACCCCGGACACAGGAGGCTGCCGATGAAGCTAGCGCTCACGCCCGATGAAGCTGCGTTCCGCGACGAACTGCGAACCTTCTTCACCACCGAGATCCCCGCCGATATCCGGGACCGGGTCCGCCAGGGCGGTTCATCTCACGCGCGAGGAGATCGTCGCCAACCACAAGCTGCTGCACGAGCACGGGCTTGCGGTGCCGAACTGGCCCGTCGAATGGGGCGGAAAAGACTGGACGCCCACCCAGTTCCAGATCTGGACCGACGAGATGCAGTTGGCCAGCGTCCCGGAGCCGTTGAACTTCAACACCAAGATGGTGGGTCCGGTGATCGCCGAGTTCGGCTCACAGGAGGTCAAGGAACGGTTCCTGCCGCCGACGGCCAATATGGATATCTGGTGGTGCCAGGGCTTCTCCGAGCCCGAGGCCGGATCGGATCTGGCCTCGCTGCGCACCACCGCGGTCCGCGACGGCGACAGCTACGTCGTCAACGGGCAGAAGACGTGGACGACGCTCGGCCAGTACGCGGACTGGATCTTCTGCCTGGTACGCACCGACCCGCAAGCGCCCAAGCGCCAGGCCGGCATTTCGTTCCTGCTGATGTCGATGGACACCCCGGGCATCACGCTGCGGCCGATCAAGCTGATCGACGGCGGTGTCGAAGTCAACGAGGTGTTCTTCTCCGACGTCGCGGGTGCCGGCCAATCAGCTTGTCGGAGAAGAGAATCAGGGCTGGACCTACGCGAAGTTCCTGCTGGGCAACGAACGCACCGGCATCGCCCAGGTGGGCCGCACCAAAGTGCGTCTGGCCGAGGTGAAGCGGCACGCCGCCGAGAACGGCCTGCTCGAGGATCCGCTGTTCGCGGCGCGACTCGCCGAGGCCGAGAACGAGGTGCTGGCACTGGAACTCACCCAGTCCCGGGTGGTGTCGAGTTCCGCCGGCGGCAAACCCAACCCGGCATCGTCAGTGCTCAAGCTGCGCGGCAGTCAACTGCAGCAGATCGCCACCGAACTGCTGGTCGAGGTGGCCGGTCCCGACGCGCTGCCGGTGGGTGGCCCCGACGCCGCAGGCATCGCGTCTCCCGAGTGGGCGCAATCCAGTGCCCCGCATTACCTCAACTACCGCAAGACCTCGATTTACGGCGGCAGCAACGAAGTTCAGCGCAACATCATCGCGTCGACCATTCTCGGATTGTGAGGCAGTCATGGACTTTCAGTTGAGCGAAGAGCAGGCCCTGCTACGCGACACCACCCGAGAACTGCTGTCGCGTAGCTATGACGCCGAAAGCCGCAACAAGGTGCTCGAAACCGATCTCGGCTGGAGCCGCGAGGTGTGGAATCAGCTCGCGGAGATCGGGATCCTGGGTCTCGGGTTCGACCCGGACGAGGCCGGGCAGCTGGAGATCATGGCCGTGCTCATCGAGGTCGGACGCCGGCTGGCGCCGGAGCCCATCGTGCACGCCGCGTTGGCGCCCGGGTCGCTGATCGCCGAACTGGGCAATGATGCGCAGAAAGAGTTGTTGGACGAGGTCGCCGCGGGCCAACGGCTGCTGGCCTTCGCCCACCTGGAGCCGGGTCAGCGAGGAAGTTCGGCCAAACATCGCCACTCGCGCTGTGCGGCAAGGTGATTCGTGGACCATCAGCGGACGCAAGAACCCGGTGCTGGCCGGCGACAGCGCCGACACACTGGTGGTCAGCGCGGCATTGCCGGACGGCGGCACCGGCTTGTTCCTGGTGGACGCCGAAACGGTCACCCGTCACCCGTACCCCACCTTCGACGGCCAGCGCGGCGCGCAGATCGACCTGGACGAGGCAGCCGCCGAACCGCTGGGCGGCGACGCTGATGCCGCCGCTGACGTGTCGGGGGCCATCGCCCACGCCATCATCCGGATCCAGTCGGCGCTGTGCGCCGAAGCACTCGGAGCCATGGAGGAAGCGCTGCGCCTGACCACCGATTACCTCAAGACCCGCAAGCAGTTCGGCGTCACCCTCAACAAGTTTCAGACGCTCACGCAGCGGGCGGCCGACATGTACGTGTCACTGGAACTGGCGCGCAGCATGAATCTCTACGCCGCGATGTCGATCGCCGACGGCAATCTACGACCCGGTGATCGCCGCGCGTGCCAAGCTGCAGATCGGCCGCTCGGGCCGGCACATCGGGCAGGAGGCGATCCAACTGCACGGCGGCATCGGCATGACCGCCGAGTACCCGGTGGGCCACTACACCGCCCGGCTCACCGCGATCGATCACACGCTGGGTTCCACTCAGGATCAGCTGCGGGTGCTCATCGACCACATCGGTGAATACGACCTCGCCAAGCTCTGACGCAATGGCCGAGCTGTCGGACAGAGTCGTCGCGTTCCTGTCGGAGGGCACCCGCACCGGGATGCTGGGGTTCGCCGCCTCTGACGGCCGACCGCTGGTGGCGCCGGTGTGGTTCGTGGTCGACGGCGACGAGCTGGTGTTCACGACCCACAGTGCGACACCGAAAGGTCTTGCCCTGCAGCGGGATCCGCGGACCGCGATCTGCGTGGACGACCCCCACCCGCCCTACTCGTTCGTGCAGGTGCAGGGCGTGGCGACGATGAGCGAGGACCCGCAGGAGTTGCTTGCGATCGCCACCCGCACCGGCGCGCGGTACATGGGCGCCGACCGGGCCGAGGAATACGGCCGCCGCAACGCCGTCCCGGGCGAAGTCGTGGTGCGGGTGCGGCCGACCAAGGTCATCGCCGGGTTCGACATCAGCGACTAATCACCGGCGGCTGATCGGCGGCTTGGGTCGGAGCTCGGGCCCTCGGCCGGGGCTGGGTCGGACGCGGACAGCTCCGGCACCTGACCGGCCAGGTACTCGGCAAGCGACCTGATCGTCGGATAGTCGAACACCGCGGTGGCGCTGATCGTGAACGCGCCACCGAACTGGCCGAGCAACCGGTTGCGGAGTTCGACCGCCATCAGTGAATCCGTGCCCAGATCCAGGAACCGGCTGGTTGCGGCGGGCGGTCTGCGCGAGCCTCAGGAAGCTCTGCACTTCGTGCTGTAGATGTTCGGTGAGGAAATCGGCCCGCTGCGCCTCGGGTACCTCGTGCAGTTGCCGGAGCAACTCACTGTCGCCGGCGTCGCCGCGACAGCGCTTGGCAGCACGTAATCGAGAATCGGTGGGCGAGTACCGCCCAGGACCTTCGCGGCACGCTGCCAATTGGCTTTGATGACGGTTGCCTGCCCGGTTCCGTGGGCGACAATCTCGCCGAGCGCGTGCAGGGCCGCCGAGGGTTCCAGCGGAATCAGGCCTTGCGCACCGAGATTGGCGCGCGCGGCGTGCGAAGTGGCCATGCCGCCCTTCGCCCAGGGACCCCAGTTGACGCTGGTCGCAGGCAGGCCTTGCGCCTTGCGGTAGGCGACGAGCCCGTCGAGCACCGCATTGGCGGCGGCGTAGTTGGCCTGGCCGGGTGAACCGAGCACGCTGGAGACCGAGGAGTACATGATGAAGAACTCGAGATCGTCATTTCTGGTCAACCGATGTAAATGCCAGGCACCCAACGCCTTTGGCAGCAGCGTCGTCCGGAAGCGTTCCGAGACTCTGCTGGGGCAGCAGTCGCGTCGTCGAGCACGCCCGCCAGGTGTGCCACCCCCGCGAGCGGCGGCAACTCCGCCCGGATCCGCTCCAGCAGCTCGGCGACCTGCGGACTCGTCGCCGACGTCGGCCGCGAAGGTGTGGATCCGGCACCGGTAGCGCTCCGTGATGTTGGCGATTGCCTGTTGGGCGTCCGCGTCGGGCATGCGCCGGCTGGTCAACACGATGTCACCGGCGCCGAGTTGGGCCAGATACGCCGCCGTGTGCAGGCCGAGTGCGCCGAGGCCGCCGGTGATCAGATAGCTCCGATCGCCGCGCGGCTGCAGCGGGTTCGGCATCTGCAGCACGATCTTGCCGATATGCCGCGCCTGCTGCATGCGGCGAAACGCGGTCTTGGCCTCCGTCAGCGGGTAGATCTCGGCAGCGCAGCGGCGCCCACTCGCCGCTGGCCAACCCATCCGACACCTCGGCCAGCAAGCCCCGGATGCGCTCGGGGTCCGCCGCGATGGTCCCGTCCAGCGCAACGATCTCGTAGTCGATATCGGGACGGGCCGCCGCCATCTGCTCCGGAGTCCAGATGTCCCGCTTGGCAATCTCGGCGAAACGGCCATTCTGGGCGGTCGCCCGCACGGTCGCCGCGACGAAGCCCTCATTGGTCAGGCTGTTGAGCACCACGTCGACGCCGGCGCCGCCGGTGTCGGCGAGGATCTGATCCGCGAAGTCCGTACTGCGCGAGTCGTAGACGTGCTCCACACCCATCTTGCGCAGCGTCGCGCGCTTGTAGGTGCTGGCGGTGGCGAAGACGATCGCACCGCGCTGCTGTGCCAACTGGACGGCGGCCAAGCCGACACCGCCGCTGGCGGCGTGTACCAGGACCCGGTCACCGGGCCGCAGCTTCGCCCAGTCGAACGCGAGTCGGGCCGTCAGTGCCGCGGCGGGAATGCTCGCCGCGGCTACCGCGCTCAGCCCCTTCGGCACCGGCGCCAGCAATTGAGCCGGCACATTGACCCGGCTGGCGAACGCCCCCTGCATGAAGCCGAAGACGCGTTGGCCAACCTCGAATCCGGTTACGCCGGCGCCCAACTCGGTGACGATGCCGGAGAAGTCACCGCCGATCGGCCCCGGATCGCCCGGGTAGAGGCCGAGCACGTTGAGCACATCCCGGAAGTTCAGGCCGGCGGCCTCTACCCGGACCTGCACCTGGCCGGCACTCGGCGGCGGCACTTCAGTCTCGGTCAGACGAAGGTTGTCGATCGCACCGCGTTCGGTCGGCGCCAAGACGTAGTCAGTTGCGCGGGGTACCGCGAGATGGCCGCCGCGCGCCCATGGCAATAGCCGCGAGACCAGGAACTTTCCTTGTCGCAGTGCGAGTTCCGGTTTCCTCGACCGGTGTTGCGAGGAGGCTGGCCAGCGAACGCACGGCGTCGGCCGGAACCGTCGTGGTCGACCAGCCTGCACCGCAAGGGTCGGCTGCTCGGCGATGATGGTGCGTCCGAGCCCCCACAGCGCCGCCTGCACCGGGTCGACCGACTCGCCGGATTCGGTCGCCACGGCCCGTTCGGTGACGATCCACAGTCCGCCAGGCAGTTTCACCGTCTCGTCGGCCAGCGGCGTCTGCGCGGCGCCGAGCACGTTGCCGATCTCGGTCTCCAGCCGCGCGGCGAATTCGGCGCTCGACTCTTCTGCGCTCGGTCGGCCGCTACTGCGCCAGACGATGCCGGAGATCGGCGCACCGCGCTCCTGCGCGTGCGCGAGCAGCTTTTGCCACCGCTCATGATCGGCCGTTCCGTCGACCCGGGTGCACTCCGGCAGTTCGGCCGCCAGCTCGTCGAATCCGGCGATCAGCCAGTTGCCGCTCGGTCTGCTCGGCATCGTCGCTGGGCGCGGCGGCGGGATCTCTTGCCAGCCGAGGGTGTACAGCAGTCGGGTGGCATCGCCGCCGAGCCCGCGCAGCAATGCCTCGCGGGGCGCGCGTTTCACCGTGAACTCGCGGATTCCGCCCAGGTGGCGACCATCCCGATCCACGAAATCGAGATCGAAGACCTGCGTTTCGCTTTCGAGGCCGCCTGCCTGCCACCTCGCACGGCAATAGAACCGCCGGGGCATCCGCTCCCGCAACACCACCTGCCCATATCGCAGCGGCAAGAACAGATCGGTCAACGCGTGCGCGTCATGGGTCGCCGCGAGAACCGCCGGGAACGCCGGAAACGCGACGCCGGTGCACAGGTCCAGCAGCACCGGATGGATCGGCTCGCTTCCGAGCTGTTCGGCGAGTTCGTCGCCGACGGCGATATCGCCGACCGCCTCACCCTCGCCGACCCACAACGATTTCAGCGACGTGGACCAGGTGGGTCCCCAGGCCAGCTCCATGTCGGCGAAGGTGTCGAACAGCTGCTGCGGACGCGTGCGATTCAGCCGCTCGAGTGCCTCGTCGATGGAATCCGCCGATCGTGCGGCTCTTCACCGACGTCGGCTCCATCGGTTACCACGGTGCCGTCGGCGTTCAACGACCACTCGGCGTCGCGGACCCCGTAGGGACGGCTGTGTATCCGGAATGTCCAGCCGCCGCCGTCCTCGATCGGATGCAAAGTCAGCTGCACCTCTCGGGAGGTCTTGTCGCCCAGGATGATCGGTTCATAGAAGAAGACGTCTTGCACCCGTGCCGGCGTGCCGACCGCGGCAAGGGCCATCGCCGCGTACGTCGCGCCCGGAACGACCACCGTGCCGTAGATGACGTGGTCCGACAGCCACGGCTGCGACTTGACCGACAACCGGCTGGTGTAGACGGCGTCGCCGGAGGCGAGATCCTTGGCGCTACCCAGGATTCCGGACACGGCGGGGCCGCCCTCGGCACGGATACCGGAAGTCTTGGGCCAGAAGTGACGGCGCTGGAACGGATACGTGGGCAGTTCGAGCCTGCGGCGCGGGACATGGTGCAGCGCGGCGAACTCGGGCCGATGCCCGGCGACGTAGGCGGCGGCCAGCGCTTCGGCGATCTGACGCCGGGCGTCGGCGCCCTTGCGCAGGGAAACGATCGCGCGCGGCGCGGCCGAGGATTCCGGCCAGACCTGCACCGCTGCCGCGGTCAGAGATCGGTTGCGGACCGATCTCCATCAACACCGAGCAGCCCAGCGCGGCCACGGTGCGCACGCTTTCGGCGAACTGCACCGGCTGCCGGGAATGCCGCCGCCAATATTGGGCGTTCAGCGGGGTTTCCGCCGTGAGCACCGACGCCGGTGCGGTTGCAGACCAGCGGCAGGGTCGGAACGGCGAACTCGAATCCTGCCGCGTACGATTCGAATTCGTCGAGCACCGGCTCGAGCAACTCGGAATGGAAGGCGTGACTGGTGTCCAGCCAGGTGCAGCGAATGCCGTCGTCGCCGCACGTGGCGACGATCTGTTCCAGATCCTCGCCCGGGCCCGACAGCACCGTGTTGGGGCCGTTGTAGGCCGCCACCGAAACCCGCGGGAATTCGTCGGCGACGTCCTCCACGTGCTCGGCGTCGGCGAATACCGCCACCATTCGGCCGCCCTCGGGCAGACTGCCGAACAGCCGGCCGCGTTCGGCCACCAACCGTGCCCCGTCCTCGAGGCTGAACACCCCGGCCACACACGCCGCCGCGTACTGGCCCACGCTGTGCCCCAGCACCACGTCGGGCTCGATGCCCCACGACTGCCACAGCCGGGCCAGGCCCATCTCGACCGCGAACAGCGCCGGCTGGGCAAAAGAGGTGTGCCGCAGCGTTTCTCCGCTATCTCGTTCGGTGGCGAACAGCACCTCCAGCAACGGACGCGGCAGCATGCCGTCGACCGCTTCCGCGCATCGGGTCACGGATATCGGCGAAAACCGGTTCGGCGTCGAACAATTCGCGCGCCATCCCGGGATACTGGCTGCCCTGCCCGGTGAATAACCACGCCGTCTTCGGCGGGTCACCGCACTCGCCGCGCAGCACACCCGGGCGCAGCCGGTTCTCGGCCAGATCGGCCAGCAGCTCGCGGGCGCCCTGGATTGAATCCGACCCGAATCCACGACCAGCGCGGCCCGGTGCTCGAAATGCGAACGTCCCACCCCGGCCGTGAAGCACACGTCGGCGATGTCGACCTCTGGGTGCGCGTCCAGCCAGGCCCCGTAGTCGCTGCGCCAACGCGACCAACGCCTGCGGCGAGCGCGCCGGACAGCGGCAGCACGCCGCACGCGTCACGTCGTCGCGTCGCGGATTCGCTCGGCGGACGCCCGGTTGCGGCGGCGCCTCCTCGATCAGCACGTGCGCGTTGGTGCCGGTGAATCCGAAGGAACTCACTCCGGCGCGTCGCGGCCTGCCGTCGGCCTGCCACGGAATCGCCTTGTCCACGACCCGCACCGGCAGGGAGTCCCACGGAATATGCGGCGACGGCTTCTCGAAGTGCAGGTTCTGCGGCAGTATCTCGTGCTGCAGCGACAGCACGACCTTGATCAGACCGGCGACCCCCGCCGCCGACTCGAGGTGGCCGATGTTGGTCTTGACCGATCCGATCAGCAGCGGCCGGTTCGGGTCACGGCCGGCGCCGTAGACGGCCGCGGCGGCCTGGACCTCGATCGGGTCACCCAGCGCGGTGCCCGTGCCGTGCGCCTCGAGGTAGTCGACGTCCCGGCCGCCGACACCGGCACGAGCCAGCGCAGCGGTGATAAGCCGTTGCTGCGCACCGCCGTTGGGCACCGTCAAACCGCTGGAGGCGCCGTCCTGATTGACCGCGCTGCCCCGGATGACCGCCCGGATGCGGTCGCCGTCGCGCACCGCATCGCTGAGCCTCTTGAGCACCAGGATCCCGCATCCCTCACTGCGCACATAGCCGTCAGCGGCGGCATCGAAGGTCTTGCATCGGCCGTCGGGGGACAGCATTTGGCGCGCGAGGCGGCGATGGTGATGCCGGGCTCAGCAAGACGTTCACCCCACCGGCCAGCGCCAAATCGCAGTCGCCGGAGTGCAATGCCTGGCAGGCCTGATGGATGGCCACCAGCGACGAGCTGCACGCGGTATCCACCGCCACCGCCGGTCCCTCCAGTCCCAGCGCGAAGGCAACCCGGCCCGCGATAACGCTGGTCGCGTTGCCGGTGCCGAATTGAGCTTCGATGCTCTCGAAAGAGCTCGGCGGACAACACATGCGAATACTCGTTGGCTGCCCACGCCCACGTAGACGCCGCTTCGGCTGCCGCGCAACGCCGCGGGCGAATACCCGGCACGCTCCAGACCCTCCCAGGCGATTTCCAGCATCAGCCGCTGCTGCGGATCCATCCACACGGCCTCGCGCGGGGAGATGCCGAAGAACTCCGGATCGAATCCGGCGATCTCCGTCGAGGAATCCGCCGTAGCGGGTGTAGATCTTGCCCGTTGCATCGGGATCCGGGTCGTAGTACTCGTCGACGTCGAAGCGGTCGTCCGGGATCTCCCGGATCGCGTCCACGCCGCCGGACAAGCACGTCCCAGAATGCCTCGGGATCGGGCGCGCCCGGGAAGCGGCAGGCCATCCCGACGATCGCGATCGGCTCGTCCGTGCGCACTGGTCGTCACCGAATCGCACTGGGCTCTGACTTTGGCGGCGCCGGCGCGCTGAGGCCGAGCACGTCGGCGAGCAGGTAGTCCGCCGCGTCGGCGAGTCGTTGGATAGTCCATCGCCAGGGTCACCGGCAGCTGCCGTGCCGAATGCCCGCTCCAGCCGGCGGTGCAGCTCGACGGCCATCAGCGAATCCATGCCGAGATCGAAGAATCCGGCGTCGTAGCGGATCTCCGGCGCATCGATCCGCGTCACCTCCGCAACAGCGTTGCGCAGGTATTCCAGGACCAGCTTCTTGCGCTGCTGGACGGGAGCGGCCTTGAGCTCCTCGATCAGCGGTGTGGTCCCGGACGCCGTCGCCACCGGCGCCGACTCGGGCACTTCACGCTCGATCTCCGCCAGGAACGGGCGCTGCCGGACTGCTGTAGATCGGCAGGAAGCGGGCCCAGTCGATCCGGGCCACCATCCCGTGCGGTGCCGAATGCGCGCGATGAGCTCGGCCATCCCCGCCAGCGCTTCGCGCGGCGACAGGGTCCGGACCCCGAGCAGCTCCAGTTGCGCGCGGGCGTCCTGCGTCGGCCATGCCCGCCGACGCAGAGGACCGAAGTTGACGCTGATGGCGGGAACACCCTGCTCGCGCAGCCGCCAGGCCAACCCGTCGAGGAAGGCGTTGGCCGCGCTGTAGACGATCTGGCCCCTGCTGCCCCACACCGCGGCGATCGAGGAGGTGACAGGAAGAAGTCCAGCTGCATGTCCGCCGCCGCTTCGCTCAGATGCCAAGCACCCCAGACCTTTCCGGCGAACACCCGATCCACTTCGGCGTCGTCCAGGGTGCGCAGCGGGGTGGTGCCGATCTCACCTGCGGCGTGCACGATGCCGGCCAGCGGCGGCAATTCGGTCCGGACGGTGGCCAGCACGCGAGCGACGTCGTCCGGGTTGGCGACGTCGGCCGCGAGACCCGGAATTGGCAGCCGAACTGCTCGCTAGCGCATCGATGCGCTGCTGCGCGGCATCGCTCGGCGGCCGTCGTCCGGTCAGCACCAGGTGCCCGGCGCCGTGCGCGGCCAGATACTCGGCGATGTCCAGTCCGACCGAACCCAGCCCGCCGGTCACCAGATACGTTGCGTCACCACGTAGTTCCAGCGGTGTTGCGTCGGCTGCCCTGCGCGCCGGACAGCCGGGGAACATAGACCGCCTGATCCCGCAGCGCGATCTGGTCTTCCCTCCCGGGCCTGCGGCCGTGACCGTGGTCGATCAACCGGACCACTCGTCGGCACTGCCGTCCGGACAGATCCGCCAGCCCGCCCCACAGTTGTGGATGTTCCAAGGAGGCGGTGCGACCGAACCCCCACAGGCAGCACTGCGCCGGGGACACCGTGTCCTCACTGGTAACCCGTTGTGCGCCACGGGTGATCAGCCAGATCGGGTTGCGAAGTTCGGCGGCCGCCGCGGCGCGGAAGAGCCGCTGTGTTCCGCCGAGGACCCGGTGCTGCATCCGCTCCAGCGACCGCATCGACGGCGCGGTGTCCGAGTCGAGGGCCGCGAGGATGCAGGATGCGCAGCGCCGGTTGGTCCGCGGCCGCGGCGCGCAGCACGGCTTCGAGCGTTCCTCGTCCGCGTCGGACACCGGCAGCCCCAGGACCCGGTGCCGGTGCCCGTGTGTCGTCAGCGCGTCGACCAGTGGCTGCAACGTTTCGGCGTCATCGGCGATGAGCAGCCAGGCCGCGGCCCTCGCCGCGCTTCCGGGACGAGTCCGCGGGAGCCGACTTCTCCCAGCGGATCTCGTAGCGGTCGTCCGCGATGGACTGTGCGCTACGCTGCTGGTTATGCTGGGCGGCGAGCCTTTTCAGCACGCCGACGGTCTGCTGGTTGCTGTCCGGACCATCGACCAGCGCGGCGAGTTCCTCGATCCGGCCGTCCTCCAGCAGTCGGACGGTCTCGGTGCGCAGGGCGACGGTCGGGCTTGCCGGTGGGCCGGGCCCGGTCGTCGCCGAACCAGTACTGGCGATGCTGGAACGGATAGGTGGGCAGGTCGAGCTTGCGCCCCCGTCCGTGCTGGAGTGCGCCGAAGTCGGGCAGGTGGCCGGCGACGTAGGCGTCGGCCACGGCTTCGGTGATCTGGCGATGGTCGGCGCCTTTGCGGCGCAGCGACGCGATCGCCTGCGGCGCGGTCGCGGGTCGGGCCAGGCCCGCAGGGCCGCGGCGGTGAGCACCGGTTGCGGGCCGACCTCCAGCAGCACCTCGCAGCCGAGCTCGGCGAGCGTGCGCCACACTCTTGGCGAATTCGACCGGCTGCCGCGCATGGCGGCGCCAGTAGTGGCCGTCGAGTCTCACGTGCCTGCCCAGCGCCGCGCCGGTGCGGTTGCACACCAAAATCCGTTGCGGCGAGCCGAACTCGAACCGGCTCGCGTAAGACTCGAATTCGTCGAGGACCGGATCGAGCAGAGCCGAGTGGAAGGCGTGGCTGGTGTCCAGCCAGTCGCAGCGGACATCGTCGGCCGTTAACTCGGCCACCGCCCGCTCCAGATCTTGCGCGGGGCCGGACAGCACGGTGTTGGCGCCGTTGTAGGCCGCCACTGACAGACGCGGGAACTCGTCGGTGAGGCTTTCGACCCGGTCGCGGCGGCGAACACCGCGACCATCCGACCGCCGGCGGGCAGATTGCCGAACAGCCGGCCGCGCTCGGCCATCAACAGCGCGCCGTCCTCGAGGCTGAACACACCCGCGACACAGGCCGCCGAATATTGGCCGACGCTGTGTCCCAGCACCACGTCCGGTTCGAAGCCCCACGACTGCCAGAGCCGCGCCAGGCCCATCTCCACCGCGAACAACGCGGGCTGGGCGTACGAGGTGTGCCGCAAGATGTCTTGGCCGTCGGGGCGTCCGCGTCGAAAATGACGTCCAGCAACGGCCTTTCGAGCACGTCGTCGACCGCCGCCGCGCACCGGGTCATCGTCTCGGCGAACACCGGCTCGGTGTCGAACAATTCCCGGGCCATGCCGGCGTACTGGCTGCCCTGCCCCGGGAACAGCCACGCCGTCTTCGGCGGGTCACCGCATTCTCCCCGCACCAGACCCGGTGCCGGGCGATCGTCGGCGAGCGCACCGAGTAACTCACGCGCGGATTCCGTCGAATTCACCACCAACGCGGCCCGGTGCTCGAAGTGGGACCGCCCAACGCCGGCGGTGAAGCACACGTCCGACAGGGCGGCCTCAGGATGCTCGCTCAACCAGTTGCGGTAGTGCTCGGCGATCTCGACCAACGCGGCCGGCGTGCGGGCCGACAGCGGCAACACGCTGAACCCTCGTCCTTGACTGTCGACGCGGATCCGTCGCCGTGTCCAGCTGGCCTACTTCAGCGGTGCTTCCTCGACGAATGACGTGCGCGTTGGTCCCGGAGAACCCGAACGAACTGACGCCCGCGATGCGGGGCCGGTCGTTGCGTTCCCAGGCGACGGCCTCGTCCACGACCCGCACCGGAAGCCGGTCCCACGGAATGTGCGGCGACGGATTCCGGAAGTTCAGGTGCTTGGGCAGGACCTGGTGTTCGAGCGACAGGACGACCTTGATGATGCCCGCGATGCCCGCGGCCGCTTCCAGATGCCCGATGTTCGTCTTCACCGATCCGATCAGCAGCGGCCGGCCGGCGTCGCGTCCGTCGCCGAATGCCGCACCGGCGGCCTGGACTTCGATCGGATCGCCCAGCGACGTCCCGGTCCCGTGCGCCTCCAGGTAGTCCGACGTCGGCGGGCGCCACGCCGGCGCGCTGCAGCGCCTCGGCGATGACCCGCTGCTGGGCGATGCCGTTGGGTACGGTCAAGCCACCCGATGCGCCGTCCTGGTTGACCGCGCTGCCCCGGATCACGGCCCGAATCCGGTCACCGTCGCGAATCGCGTCGTCAACCGCTTGACGACGATGACGCCGCAACCCTCGCCGCGGACATAACCATCGGCGGCCGCGTCGAACGTCTTGCACCGGCCGTCCGGCGCCAGCATGTCGCGCCTGCGAGAAGGTGATCATGGTCGCCGGGCTGAGCAGGACGTTGGCCCCACCGGCCAAGGCGAGGTCACACTCGCCCAGCCGCAGCGCCTGGCACGCCTGATGGACCGCCACCAGCGACGAACTGCACGCGGTGTCGACCGTGACCGCCGGGCCCTGCAGCCCCAGCCGATAACTGATCCGGCCCGCTCCCGCGGCGGCCGACGTCCCGATCGCCATGATAGGCCTCGATCTCGGGGTAGGTCAGCTCGTCGGAACCATGCCCAGGTAATCATGGGTGGAAAGGCCGATGAACACACCGGTCTTGGTGTTCGCCAACGTCGGTGGGCGCGGTACCCGAATGCTCCACGCCCGCCACGCGGTCTCCAGCAGCAGCCGATGCTGCGGGTCCATCAGCCTGACCTCACGCGCCGACAACCCGAAGAACGGAGCGTCGAACCCGCTGACGTCGTCGATGAAGCCGGCCCGGCGGGTCACGACCTTCCCGGGTGCACCGGGGTCCGGATCGAAGAATTCGTCGACGTCCCACCGTTCCCGGGGGTACTTCCGATACCGCGTCCCGCCCCTCGCGCAACAGGTCCCAGTACTCGTCCGCGTCGCCGGCGCCGGGAAAGCGCACCGCGTAGCCGACTATCGCAAACGCGGCTGGCCGCCCCGTCACCTCTGCATCGGCGGTTGCCATGCACTGTCCTCTCTGCCTGACCGGCGGAGATGGTTACCCTCTGTGCCACGGCCCCGTCGCGCGGCATACGGATTCTCCCGCCGCAATTATTACAAGCATGAATACGCCTTCGCGCGGACATCGGGAAATTACCAGGCAGGTACGGCCAGCCTACGGCGAGGTCGCCGCCTTTACCACAGCCGACTGGCCGAATACGAGGCTGCCGGCGTCTCGTATTCAGCGGGTTGCCCGCTACCGTGACTGCCGAAGCGGTTATCTTGATATCGGTCCCGGCTCGCTGACCACAGGCCTGCGAAACCGGGGAGGGAAATATTGCAAATCGGGAAAATCACGATCGGCTCGATTGACGATTGGACGCTGAGCCCGGGTATGGTCATTTCCTGGCACCCGACAACGGCGGCTCAGGAAAAGGCCCGACAAGCGCCGGTCAGTTCTGTGCCGGTCAGCTACATGCAGGGCCAACATCTTCGTGGTTGACCGCGAAAGAACGGCTGCCGGGCTGGACTATTCGCGACAAATCATCGCTATTTGTGAAGTGCCCGGCCAGTGCGATATTCGCGCCATGAATCACGCCCTCAACACATATCTGCGTCGGCATGACACCTACCGCAGTTGGTTCGAGTACGCCAATGCCGGCGGACATTCATCAGGCATACCATCACGATCCCGCTGATATTGAATTCACTCCCGTCAATCAGGGCCAAATGACCGTTGAAGAATTACACGATCATGTAGTGGGCGATACCGGATCCGCTGGAATGGGGTTGCTTCACCTTCGGGATTGTTCAGTGCGAGGACCACTTCACGTTCTATGCCAGCGTCGATCACATCCACGGGGACGCGACGTTGATCGGCATCACGATGCTGGAGGCCCATGCGATGTATGGGGCGATGGCCGGAGGCGGTGAGCCCCTTGCGCTGCCCGAGTCCGGCAGCTTCGACGAATACTGTGTTCGTGAGCGCCGGTACACCTCGGCGTTAACCGTCGATTCGCCGCAGGTACGGGCATGGATCGACTTCGCCGAGAACAACAACGGGAGCCTTCCCGAGTTCCCGCTACCACTGGGCAACCCAATGGAGCCGAGTGCCAGTGACATGGTCGCCGAAAAACTGATGGACGCGGAACAGACCGCGAGATTTGAATCGGCCTGCGCGGCGGCCGGCGCCCGCTTCATCGGCGGCTTGTTCGCCTGCGTCGCCCTGGTGGAGCATGAGTTCACCGGCGCCGTCACATATTACGGGCTTACTCCCAGAGACGCGCGCAGCGGCGCCGAAAACTTCATGACTCAGGGTTGGTTTACCGGCTTAATCCCGATCACCATCCCAATAGCCGCGGCGTCTTTCGGTGATGCCGCATGGGCGGCGCAGGCCTCTTTCGATTCGAGTCTGGACATGGCAAAGGTGCCGTATTATCGAGTCTTGGAATTGGCGCCGTGGTTGAGCAGGCCGAGACCCGAATTTTCCGGTCTCGAACTTTTTGCACGGAGGCGCCGCCCCGCTTAACGCCGTGCTTGCGGCGGCCGAAATTGGGCTATGCGAACGAACATCGGAATCTACTCCGACGGTCGGTATTCCTATCAATTGACCATCTACATATTCCGATACGAGGAGGGCACGGCGATGGCGGTGATGTTTCCGGACAACCCGATTGCCCAAAAATCAGTCGCCCGATATATGGCAGCGATGAAGTCCGTATGCATGCGGGTCGCTGATAGCGGGCATTGGGGACGCGTTGCGTAGCGTGGAGTAATTCAATGGCCACCGCGTTTCCCAGAAATCGTAATCTTCCGCGTGGTACAAAATTGGGGCGTTCGGCCCCGCGTCAACGTGTGTCGCCCGTCGGGCGCAGGACTCCGCGGACCGAAGGTGAGGACAATATGCAACGGCTAGCCAATTTTGTGGTGCGGTGGCCCTGGCTGGTAATAGGCCTCTGGGCTGCGATTGCGGTCGCACTGCCGCTGACGTTGCCGTCCCTGAACGAGATGTCCCAGAGGCATCCGATCGCTATCTTGCCCAGCGACGCGCCGTCAGCGTCGCCGCCCGAAAGATGACCGAGGCGTTTCATGAGTCGGGCAGCGAAGACCTGCTGTTGGTGGTCTTGACCAACGAGAACGGGCTCGGACCCGCCGACGAAGCCGCCTACACCAAGCTGGTAGCCGCGCTGCGCCAGGACACCCGGGACGTAGTGATGTTGCAGGATTTCGTCAGCACGCCGCCCCTGCGTCCGGTCTTGACCAGCAAGGACCACAAATCCTGGGTGCTGCCGGTCGGCATCGCCGGCGAGTTGGGCACCCCGAAGGCCCACGCCGCCTACCTGCGGGTCGCCGACATCGTCAAACACAACCTCGCCGGAACCCGGCTGACGGCAAACCTCACCGGACCGGCGGCCACCGTCGCCGACCTCACCGCCGCGGGAGAACGAGGATCGGCTCCCGATCGAGCTTGCGATCGCGGTCCTGGTACTCCTCGTTCTGCTGGTGGTTTACCGCAACCCGGTCACGATGCTGCTGCCGTTGACTGGCGATCGGGATCTCCATGGTGATCGCCCAGGCCGTGGTCGCCGGATTCTCCCAGGCGAGCGGCCTGGGCGTGTCCAACCAGTCCATTGTGTTTCTGAGCGCGATGATCGCCGGGGCCGGAACCGATTACGCGGTTTTTCTCATCAGCCGTTATCACGACTATCTGCGGCGCGGCTCGGACTTTGACCCGGATTACGACGAAGCCGTGCGAGCGGGCGCTGATTTCCATCGGCAAAGTGATCGCCGCATCCGCCGCCACGGTGGGACTCACCTTTCTCGGCATAAGTTTTGCCCGGATGGGGGTGTTCTCCACGGTCGGGGTGTCCTCGGCGATCGGCGTCGGTGTGGCGTTCCTGCCGGCGGTCACCCTGTTGCCGGCCATTCTGGTGGTGGCCGGGCCGCGCGGCTGGGTCAAACCCAGGCGCGAACTGACCGCTCGGTTTCTGGCGGCGTTCGGGGATACGCATCGTGCGCCGGCCGAAGACCCACCTGGTGGCCAGCGTGCTGGTGTTGATCATCCTGGCCGGCTGTGCGGGCCTGGTGCGCTACAACTACGACGACCGCAAGGCCGTGCGGCTTCGGCCCCGAGTTCGCTCGGTTACGCCGCGCTGGACCGGCATTTCCCGGTGAACCAGTCCATTCCCGAGTACATCCTCGTCCAGTCCCCGCATGACCTGCGCACCCCGCGGGCCCTCGCCGACTTGGAGCAGATGGCAGACCGGGTCAGCCAGCTGCCGAACATCGCCGCCGTCAGCGGCATCACCCGGCCCACCGGGGCGGTGCCGGAAGAGTTCCGGGCCACCTATCAGGCGGGCGCCGTCGGCGCGCGGCTGGGCGAAGGGTCGACGCTGATCAGCGACCACAAAGACGACCTGAACCGACTGGTCAAAGGGGCCGACACACTGGCCGACAATCTCGGCGACGTGCGCGGCCAGGTCAGCCAGATGGTTTCGGGCATGCAGGGTCTGCTCGACTCGTTCTCGTCGATGAGAAGCCAGCACGGCGGCGACACATTGGTCAGAGATGTCGCCACGGCAGCCAAGCTGGTCAACAGCATCAATGCGCTCGGCACTTCCATGGGCTTGAACTTCACCGCCGTGAAAGACATGTTCGCCTGGGTGGCCCCGGTGCTGGTCGCATTGCAGGGCAATCCGGTCTGCGACCTGACACCTCGTGCAGCGCCACCCGCGTGCAATTCGAGCGAGTGGTCAACGCGCGCAACGACGGAAGCCTCGACCAGATCAATGATCTGGCCCGCCAACTGGAGACCTTCCAGGACCGACAAACCCTGAACGCGACGGTGGATCGCCTGCGCAATGCATTGAACAGCCTCACCAGGGCGATGCATGCCATGGGACTGGACCAACCGGGTGGCCTGCAGGCCGGCCTGAACAACCTCCAGCGCGGCGCCGACCGCGCCGCGGGAGGAAGCCGGCAGGTGGCCGACGGCGTGGAACAACTCGTCGGCGAGGTCAACGGATTTGGGTGCCGGCCTGGGCGAGGCTGCGGCGTTCCTGCTGTCGTTGAAAAACGACGCCGCAGAACCGTCGATGGCCGGCTTCAACATTCCGGCCCAGCTGCTGCGTATGGACGAATTCAGAAAGGCAGCCAAGCTATTCATTTCGCCCGACGGGCATTCGGTGCGGTACCTGGTTCAGACCAAACTCAATCCGTTCAGCGCCGAGGCAATGGATCAGGTCAATGCCATCACCGACACCGCGCGCGGCGCCCAGCCGAACACCGCCTTGGAGGATGCCTCGATTTCGATGACGGGATATCCCGTCACGCTGCGCGACACGCGCGACTATTACCAGCACGACATTCGTTTCATCATCGCCGTCACCCTGATCGTTGTGTCACTGACCCTGATGGCGCTGCTGCGTGCCATTGTCGCGCCGCTGTATTTGGTTGGTTCCGTGGTGATTTCGTTTCTGTCGGCGGTCGGTATCGGCGTCCTGGTCTTCCAATACCTGCTCGGCCAGCAATTACATTGGACCGTACCCCCGTTGGCGTTCGTGGTGTTGGTCGCGGTGGGCGCCGACTACAACATGCTTTTCATCTCGCGAATGCGCGACGAGTCGCCGGGCAGCATGCGGTACGGCATCATTCGCACCCTGAGCTCGACCGGGGGCGTGATCACAGCGGCGGGTTTGATCTTCGCGGCCTCGATGGGCGGTCTGCTGTTCTCCAGCATCGGCACCGTGGTCCAGGGCGGTTTCGTGATCGGCGCCGGAATCCTGCTGGACACCTTCCTGGTACGGACCATCACGGTGCCCGCCGTGGCCACGCTGGTCGGACGGGCGAGCTGGTGGCCGTCACGACTGAGCTCGCGGCCGTCTCCGTCCGGACGCGCCGCGTGAAAACCGAATTAGCGGGACCGCGCGAGGTGTGCGAGACTCGCGGAACCAAGCCGAGCAGGCGAGGAGTGGGGATGAAGAAGCTACTCGCAGGAGTGTCCGCGCTGGGAATCCTGGGAATTCAGCGGCCACAGGATGTTTCGGCGGTCCGGCGGCCACAGCGGACGAAACGCCGGCCGATCCCGCCGCCGGGCGCCGGGACGGCGTACGCGCTGGGCGGCGCGCACGTCCTGGGCATCCCCTATGACGAGTACATCCGCCGCGAAGGTGCGGAATGGTTCCCCGGCCTGAAGCGACTAATCATCGGCTACCCCGCCGGTCAGGTTCAGGGCCACGTGCTGGAACGAAATGTTCCCGGACATACGCCGGCTGGACGAAGCCTTTCCGGGGCTGGGCGTGGACGGCCCCAGCGTCGGCGAGTCGGTCGCCGTCGGAGCGGACAACCTGGATGCGGCGATCCGCGCGGCGGTCCGGGCACCGCGATCGGGCTATCCGAGGGTGCGCTCGCGCTTGACGAATTGCAGGCCCGGCTCGCCAACGACCCGACCGCTCCCCCGCCAGATCAATTGAGCTTCGCCACTTTCGGCGACCCGGTGGCCCGTCACGCCTTCGGTCAGAGCTTCCTGACCGCCATGTTCCCGGTGGGCAGCGTCGTTCCCGCACTCGACTACCCGGTACCGGCGGCCGTGGAAAGCCAGTACGACACGAAGATGTTCGTCTCCGCCTATGACTCGATCGCCGACTTCCCCGACCGGCCGGACAACCTGATCGCCCTGGCTAACACGCTGGTGGGGCTGGCGACCGGCCATACCGCGGTGGCGTTCACCAACCCGAGCATGGTGCCGCCGCAGAACATCAGGACGACGGTCAACTCCCGAGGCGCGACGACGACCACGTATCTCATCCCCGAACGGCACCTGCCGCTGGTCTTGCCGTTCCAATATGCGGGGGTGCCGGAGCAGACGCTGAACGAGCTTGACGCGGTACTGCTGCCGATGGTCAACGCGGGTTACTCGCGCAACGACGATCCACTGACGGCTCCAGTCCAAGTGGACCCGGTGAACGGCTACGACCCGGCCGCTGTCACCGCGCCGGCCACCCAGGCCACCTTCGGCGGCGGCGCCGATCCCTTGTCGCAGATCCTGTCCGGTGCCATGGCCGTGCTGAACCGGGGTGCCCACTAACAGACGGGTGCGGCAATAATGGCTCCCGTCGATCCGCGAAGGAGCCCCGATGAGCACAGCCAGCCCGGACCGCCCCCTACGCGTCATCCAATGGACAACCGGAAACATCGGGCGACGATCACTGCACGCCATCATCGGACGGACCGACATGGAACTCGTCGGGGTCTACGCGCACGGGGCGGACAAGGTGGGTGTCGATGCCGCCGAGCTGGCGGGCTGGCCGGAACCGACCGGCGTGCAGGCCACCAATGACATCGACGCGCTGATCGCGTTGGGCGCCGATGCGTGTTGCTATAACCCGTTGTGGCCCAACATCGATGAGCTGGTGCGGTTGCTGGAAGCGGGAGTCAACGTGTGCACCAGCGCGGCATGGATCACCGGCGGCAAGCAGACGCCCCAGGACCGCGAGCGCATCATCGCGGCCTGCGAACGCGGCGGTTCGACCATCTTCGGCAGCGGCGCGCACCCGGGAATGACGAACATGGTCGGCATGGTGCTCAGTGCCTCCTGCGAGCGCGTCGACGAGATCCGCATCACCGAGTCGGTCGACTGCTCGACCTACGAGTCGGCGGGCACCCAGGCCGCGATGGGATTCTCGCAAGACCCGGACACCCCGGGACTGGCCGAGAGCGTGCGACGGGAAAGCGAGGTGTTCGCCGAGTCCGCCGCGATGATGGCCGATGCCATCGGCGCGCGACTGGACCGGATGACCTTCGACGTCACGTTCACCGCCGCCACCGGCGACACCGATCTCGGCTTCATGACGATCCCCGCCGGAACCGTCGGCGGCGTCTACGGATACCACCGCGGCTGGGAGGGCGACCGCAACGTCGTCAGCGTCGGATTCAACTGGACGATGGGCGATCACGTCGTCCCCCCAAACCGCTCGAGCACGGGCACGTCATCCAGGTGTTCGGCCTGCCCAACATGCGCACGGTGCTGCACTGCCTGCCACCCAAGGACTGGACGGAACCCGGGTTCATGGGCCTGGGCATGATCTACACCGCGATGCCGGTCACCAATGCCGTCCCCGCGGTGGTGGCCGCCAGACCGGGCATCGTGACGCTCGCCGACCTGCCGCCGGTCACCGGCCGGGTGGCACGCTGATTGTTGTGTCGTTGCGCACAAGCCCGGCACCCCGAGGAACGCTGGCGTCCACTAAGAGTTAACATACTTAGCCGAGCAAATATTCTGCCGGATTGTCGTGCCGGGGAAGCAAGCTCACCCACGGCGCGTTACAACCGAGAGTTGTGGCTGGAACTCGTTAAAGGCGGTGGCGATGAAGTCTGGTCCGATCGCGGGTCCCACTACCCGCTTCCTCAGGAAGGCGTGGATACCTCTGGTTCTGGTGGTCGTGCTGGCCCTCTCCGGGCTCGTCGTGTCACGGCTGCACAAGATCTTCGGATCCGAAGACCTCAACGCCAACGCCGGTGCGGGCATCGAGATCGTGCAGTTCAACCCCAAGGTCGTCAAGTACGAAATCTTCGGGCCGGCGGGAGCCACCGCGAACATCAACTACTGGGATGCCGACGCCAACACCCACCAGGTCAATGCGGCCCCGCTGCCGTGGACATTCACCCTCTCGACGACGCTGCCCTCGGTGAGCGCCAACATCATGGCCCAAAGCGATGGGAGCCAGATCGGCTGCCGCATCACGGTTGACAACGTGGTGAAGGAAGAAAAGCGGTCCGATGGCGTCAATCCACAGACCTTCTGCCTGGTGAAGTCGGCATGAGCGATCTCAACCACAGAACCCATGCGGCCAACGAAGAAGCCACGGCGCCGATCGCAGTCGGGCCCACCGAGACCCGGGAACGCGGCCACCGGCCCCTCATCCCACACACCATCCGCATCTTCGCGGTGCCGATCATCATCGCCTGGGTGGTGCTGACCGTTCTGGTCAACGTCGTGGTGCCGACGCTGGAAAAGGTCAGCGAACAGCACTCGGCACCGATGACGCCGGTGGACGCGCCATCCATGGTGGCGATGATGCGACTGGGCCACAACTTCAAGGAATTCGACTCCAACAGCACGGTCATGATCGTGCTGGAAAGCAAGCAACCGCTGGGCGACGACGCCCACCGCTACTACGACAACGTGATCCGCCAACTGCGCCAAGATCACCAGCACATTCAGCACATCCAGGACTTCTGGGGTGACCGGTTGACCGCGGCGGGCGCCCAGAGCGCCGACGCCAAGGGCGCCTACGTGATGTTGAACCTCGCGGGCAACCAGGGCACCACGCTGGCCAACGATTCCGTCGAAGCCGTCCGAAAGGTGTTGGAGCACAATCCACCACCGCCCGGGGTGAAGTCCTACGTGACCGGGCCCGCGGCGCTCAGCGACGACATGCACATCATCGGTAATGCCAGTCTGGCCACGATCACCCTGTTCACCCTCGGGGCGATCGCGCTCATGCTGCTGCTGGTCTACCGATCGATCGTCACGACGCTCGTTCAGCTGTTCATGACCTTTGTCGCGCTGGCCTCGTCGCGGGGAATCGTCGCAGTTCTGGGTTACCACAACGTGTTCGGCCTGACCACGTTCGCCGCAAATATCCTCACCATGCTTGCGATCGCCGCGGGCACCGACTACGGAATCTTCCTGATCGGCCGATATCAGGAAGCGCTGCGCGCTGGGGAGGATCGAGAAACCGCCTACTACACCACATTCCGCGGGGTGGCTCCCGTCGTCCTGGGCTCGGGTCTGACGATCGCCGGCGCCACGTATTGCCTGAGTTTCACGCGGTTGCCCTGGTTCAACACCATGGGCGCACCGGTGGCGATCGGCATGCTGGTCGTGGTGCTGGCCGGTCTCACCCTCGGACCCGCGGTGGTGTTCGCCGGCAGCAAGTTTCATCTCTTCGAGTCCAAACGGACAGCCAGGCAAGGCCGGATGTGGCGGCGGGTCGGCACTGCGGTGGTGCGCTGGCCCGCACCGGTTCTGGCCGTCAGCGCCGCGATCGTGTTGGTCGGGATGGTGGCCCTGCCCAGCTACAAGACGAGTTACAACGACCGCTACTACCTGCCGACCTCAGCCCCGTCCAACCTCGGCCAACAGGCCGCCGACCGGCATTTCTCGCAGGCGCGAATGGACCCGGACATGTTGATGGTCGAGGCCGATCACGACATGCGAAACCCGGCCGACATGCTGGTGCTGGACCGGGTGGCCAAGAACGTGATGCGCACCGTGGGAATCGCGATGGTTCAGGACATCACCAGACCGCTGGGTATTCCAATTCAGCACAGCTCCATACCTTTTCAGAACAGCATGCAGAGTCAGACGACCATGCAGAACATGGCTTTTCTGAAAGATCGCATGGCCGACATGCTCAAGATGGCCGACGCGATGCAATTCATGATCCAAACCACAGAGCGCATGTACGCGGTGTCGCAGGAACTTGCCAACGCCGCGGACGACAGCGCGAAAACCACGGCTGACACGTCGGCTATCACCGACCAATTGCGAAATCACATAGCGGATTTCGACGATTTCTTCAGGCCGATCAGATCGTATTTCTATTGGGACAAGCACTGCTTCGACATTCCCGTCTGCTGGACATTGCGGTCCCTGTTCGAGTCGTTGGACGGGTTCGATCAGCTGGCCGAGCAGTTCCACACTCTCTCGGGTGACATCACGCGCACCGCGGCGGCCACGCACGACATGATGGTCTTGATCCCGCCCATGATCAGCACGCTGAAGACCACTCACGGCCTCACGCTGACGATGTATTCCACGTTCTCGGCGATGATCAACCAAATGGAGGCCATGAGCAATACCGCCGTCGTCATGGGTCAGAGTTTCGACACCTCCAAGAACGACGACTTCTTCTACCTGCCGCCCGAAGCGTTCGACAACCCGGACTTCCAGACCGGCCTGCGCATGTTCCTGTCGCCGGACGGCAAGTCGGCACGATTCTTCATCACCCACCAGGGCGATCCGATGACGCCGGAAGGCATCTCGCGCGTCGACGCGGAACGGACCGCCGCACAGGAGGGGCTCAAGCAGTCCTCGCTGTCCGACGCGAAGGTGTTTCTGGGGGGTACCGCCGCAACATTCAAGGACATGCACGACGGCGCCAAGTACGACCTGATGATCGCGGTGGTATCGGCACTCACCCTGATCTTCATGATCATGCTGCTGCTCACCCGGAGCGTGGTGGCCGCACTGGTGATCGTCGGCACCGCGGCGAGTTCGATTGCGGCGTCGTTCGGGCTGTCGGTGCTTATCTGGCAGGACCTGTTCGGCATCAGGATCCACTGGATCGTGATGGCGTTGTCGGTGATCATCCTGCTGGCCGTCGGGTCTGACTACAACCTGCTGCTGGTCTCCCGATTCAAAGAGGAGATTCACGCCGGTCTCAAGACCGGGATCATCCGGTCGATGGCCGGGACCGGCGGCGTGGTGACCGCTGCGGGTCTGGTGTTCGCCTTCACCATGGCCTCGATGCTCGGTAGCGACCTACGGGTCCTCGGTCAGTTCGGGTCCACCGTCTGTATCGGCCTGCTGCTCGACACATTGATCGTTCGCACGCTGCTGATGCCGTCCATCGCAACATTGCTGGGCCGGTGGTTCTGGTGGCCGCAAGTAGTACATCCGCGTGGTGACAACGCACGACGGGTTGGGTCGCGAGCGCACGCCTGAGCGTTCTCGCCCGTCAGCGCATATCCGGCGCATGTTTGAAACCCGTACGTGGAGCAGCCGCTCGGCGGTACGCTCCCCCCACGGTCGGTCGGTGGTCAGGGGGCAGGCGTGTCGTTCGTGCGGGTTTCACCGGCGTCGTTTGCTTCCGTGACCACGGACCTGGAGAACCTGGGTTCGGCGCTGAATTCGGCGAACATCCTTGCGGCGCTGCCCACCGGGGGACTGGTCGCCGCCAGCGCAGATGAAATCTCGGCGGCGGTGGCCACCTTGTTTGCCGAGCACGGCCAGCAGTATCAGGCCGCGGCCGGGCAGTTCGCCACCTCCTACGAGCAATTCCTGAGCAGACTGCTGGAAACTGCGCGCGCGTATGCGGACGCCGAGACCGCCGCCGTGAACCAACTCGCCGCAAGCGCGTCACACCTCGTCAATGACCCCGTCCAGCAGGTGACCGGGCGCCCGCTGTACGGTGACGGCGCCAACGGCTACACGACCGCTCAAGGCGTGGGAACGCCCGGCGGGGCCGGCGGGTGGTTGTTCGGCAACGGCGGTACCGGCGGCGTCAGCAGCCGGTACGGGGTAGCCGGGGGCGGCGGGGGCGCCGGCGGTGTGTTGTTCGGCAACGGCGGCACCGGGGGTCGTAACCTTTACGGCGGCATGCCCGGAGGCGACGGTGGCTCGGCGGGCCTGATCGGCATGGGCGGCACGGGCGGGGCCAGTGGACCCGGCGGCGTAGGTGGCGCGGGCGGTCGCGGCGGCCTGCTGGGACTGCCCGGTACCGCGGGAATCAGTACGGCCCTGGGACCGAACCAGGCGCTGATCCATCCAGATCAGTACGGCAACCCGATACTGAGTATCTCGGTGGGCGGCGGACCGAACGCGCCGGTCGTCGTCGACTCCGGCGCCACCGGCCTGGTGGTCCCGCCGCAATACGTCGATGTGGCAACTCTCGGTGCGCCCACCGGGTCGGGCAGTGTCAGTTACGGCGGCACCCTTTTCGTCAACTACCAGACGTATCACACGACCGTGAATTTCGGGAATGGAATCGTCACCGCGCCGACTACCGTCGGCGTCGCCACCTCGGCGTATCTGAACACCCCGGGCAACGCCGTCGATGTCTCGTTGCTGCCCGCCTATCTGGGTGTGGGCCCCAACGACGGGTATCCGTTCAGCACCCCGGTGAACGCCGCGTTACCGACCAACATGAATCAGGGAGTGCTGATCAACCTGCCTCGCGGCCTGGCGGAGTTCGGGCCCAATCCGCTGCCGCCCCTTGTCGAAATGGATGGGGCGCCGAAAACCGTGGTGCAAGTGCAGATCAACAACCAGTTACCGCAGACGGTCGGCGCATTCATCGATTCCGGTGGTGCAAGCGGAGCAGTCCCACAATCGTTGGTGCCGGGGCTTGCGATCGGCAACCACCTGCCGGCAGGAACAATCATCACCGTCTCCACGATCAACGGCGTGCCCCTCTACACGCAGACCGTCACCTCGGCCAACACCCCATTCGTTGTGGCGTCGGCGACGCAGAACAACATCTACGTGTTCAACACCGGGTCGTACCCCTTCTCAGAACTGCCCATCTACATCTGGAATAACGACGCGACAGGTACGACGGTCTTCGACCGCCAGATCTGACGCGTCAAGGTCATTCGGCCAGTTGCAGGCAGACTGCCAACGCTCGGTCGCCAACGTGCAGCGCCAACACCGGACCCAACGGCGTCACGATCGCGGGATCACACGCGGGTAGCCGATCGGCCAACGCGCCGGCCACGTCGCGCGCGCCGTCGGGATTGGCAACGTGATGCACCGCCAGTGCTGCGGGGCGCTCCCCCACGATCTCGCAGACCTGGTCGACCATTGCCGCGATGGCTCCTTTGGCCGTCCGTATGCGTTGTGCCAGAACAAGTTTGCCGTCATCGATGTGCAGCAATGGCTTGAGCGCGAGCGCGGTGCCCAACCATGCCTTCGCGCCGCCGATGCGGCCGCTGCGGCGCAGATTGTCCAAGCGGTGCACCACCATGTAGGCGTGTGTGCGAGGGACCGCGGCTGCCGCGGCAGCAGCGACGGTGTCCAGATCGGCCCCGTCCGCGGCGGCCCGAGCGGCGCTCAAGGCCATGAACCCGGTGCCCATCGCCGTCGACTTGGAATCGATCACCCGCACCGAGGGCCCGAACTCGGCGGCGGCCAGTTCGGCGGCGCGGCAGGTTCCAGACAGTCCGGACGAAATGTGCACGGCCACCACTCCATCACCGTCGCTGTCAGTCATGGCTTGCCGATAGGCGGCACCCAGCTCGGCTGGGGTGGCGGCCGCGGTGGTGGCGTGGTGCTTGTGGATGTCGTCGGGAACGTCATCCACCCCGTCGCGCAGGTCGGCGCCGTCGAGCAGGATGTGCAGCGGCACCTCTCGGATCGCCCACTGATCCCGCAGTTCGGCCGGTAGACGCGACGAGCTATCGGTAACGACCCGGACGGTCAACGGCGCCGCTCCTTCTCATCGCTTCGCTCTGCATCGTCGCCGGCGGTAGTCAATGGCGCCGCTCCTCCTCGTCGCATCGCTCTGCATCGTCGCCGGCGCGCATCGTCAGCGCGTCTTCTCGTTCGGCACGGTGGCTGTCTGCAAGGCCTCGGCGAGCGCCTTGAGCATCAGTTCGGCGACGCACTGATGAGCCTCGAAGTTCCAGTGGATCCCGTCCGGATTGCCGCGTCCACTCAAAATCTCCTCGGCGACAGCCGCTTTCAGATCGACCAGCGGGATATTCTGTTGCTCGGCCCATTCCGTGATCGCTGCGACGGTACCCTCGCGCCCGTGGTGCGCCTTGCCGTAGGTCTCGGCGATATGCACCGACGGCAACGAGGCCACAATCGGGATCCCGGGACGGTTGAAATCGATTGCGCCACGGGTAAGTTCGAGGTAGTACGCGGTCAGCTGCGGCGGCAGTGCCGACCTGGCCACGGGTGAGAGCCGGGGCTGCAACCAGCCGTAGCCTTCGCGCACCCAGCGCCGCAACCAGGGTGGCCGGACATAACGGATCAACTCACGCATTGCGGTGGGCCACACCGACGGCAACGAATCCATGCCACTGGTGGCGAAGATCACCGCGCCCGCCTTCGGCAGCGCCGCCCAGGCCCGCGGGTCCTGGGTGGCGGCCCACCACACGTCCCGACAGGTCCACCCGATGCGGCCGACCAGTTCCACGTCCCAACCGAGTTGAGCACCAACGATATTGGGCCAGATACGTGGGTCGTCAGCAGGCAGGCCGCCGGTGGGTCCGTAATAGGACAGAGAGTCGGCGAAGATCAGCAGAGTGGGCCTGCGCCCGCTTTCGGCCGAGTATTCAGAGGACGTCATTGGACACCTGCGCCGAAGCATTCCACACGTCCAGTCGCCACCGGATGTTCTGGAAACTGGCGGGGCACTCAGCGTCATCCGATGAGTGACCGCTCAACTGGACCCAACTGCAGTTACCCATGCCACCCAGGATCGGCCAGTTGGCGACCGGGATCTTCAGCAGCGCGGCCGACAACGCGGCGATCAGACCGCCGTGTGTCACCAGCACGATAGGACGCTGCGGCTCGCCCGCGCCCCACTCCGGCGCGCCGGCAACCAGCTCGGCCACCAACGGCACACTTCGGGCGGCCACGTCGACCCTGCTTTCGCCACCGTGCGGCGCCCAGCCGGCGTCCTCGCGCCACGCCAACCGGGCGCCGGGAACCTCAGCGTCGATCTGGGAATGCGTCATGCCCTGCCAGTCGCCCAGGTGGGTCTCGCGCAGCCGCGGGTCCACCTGAACGGCCATGCCGGTCTGCTCGCCCAGCCTGGTCGCCGTGTCGAAAGCCCGTCGCAGATCCGAGGACACGATCAGCAGCGGCTGCAGCTTGCCGAGCACCTCGGCGGCGGCCACGGCCTGGGCGCGGCCCAGCTCGCTCAAGTCCGTGTCGAGTTGACCCTGCATCCGGCTGCCGAGGTTGTAGTCGGTCTGCCCGTGCCGCAGCATGACCAGCCGGCGCGCCCTCATTCCGCGGTCCCGTCGCGCTGGCCCTCCAGGTCGACCGGCACCACCGGGCAGTCGCTCCACAACCGGTCCAGCGCGTAGAAATCACGGTCGTCCTGGTGCTGGATGTGCACCACGATGTCGCGGTAGTCCAGCAGCGTCCAGCGGCCCTCGCGGGCGCCCTCACGGCGGGCGGGCTTGTAACCGGCCCGGCGCATCTTCTCCTCGACCTCGTCGACGATGGCGTTGACCTGCCGTTCGTTGGACGCCGAGGCGATGACGAAGCAGTCGGTGATGACCAGTTGGCCGGAGACGTCGATGACGAGGACGTCGTCGGCCAGTTTCGATGCCGCAGCGGCGGCGGCCACCGTTGCCATGTCGATCGCTTCCTGATTTGCGCTCATGTGCTGTTCCCGGCGGCCAGGCTGGGGGCCGCCGGGTTATCGCTCCTCTCGGGGGTGCGGTAGAGGCGTCGTTTGGAGACGTACTGCACGACGCCATCGGGCATCAGGTACCAGAGCGGCCGTCGGTCCAGGGCGCGCTGCCGGCAGTCGGTCGACGAGATCGCCAGCGCGGGGATCTCCACCAGTGTCAACGCTTCCTGAGGCAGATCGCCCAGGACTTCGGTGATGTGATCGTGCCGTAGCTCGTAGCCGGGCCGACTCACACCTATGAAACGCGCCAGCTCGAACATGTCTTCCCAGCCGTGCCAGGTCAGAATGGACGCCAGCGCGTCGGCGCCGGTGATGAAGTACAGCTCGGAGTCGGCGTTGACGGTGTGCAGGTCCCGCAGCGTGTCCTTGGTGTACGTGGGGCCGCCGCGGTCGATGTCGACCCGGCTCACCGAGAAGCGGGGGTTGGAGGCGGTGGCGATCACGGTCATCAGATACCGGTCCTCGGCGGCCGACACCTGGCGGTCCTTCTGCCACGGCTGCCCGCTGGGGACGAACACGACTTCGTCGAGTGAGAACTTGTGTGCGACCTCGCTGGCAGCGACCAGGTGGCCGTAATGGATGGGATCGAACGTCCCACCCATCACCCCCAGCCTGCGCAGCTGCTTTTGCATGGTTTGCCAGCTTACTTGAGCTCGCGATCAGGCATTACCCGCCGAGAAACGCCCGCAGTTCGTCGGCGACGATTTCCTGCTGGTCGATGAACACCAGATGGTTGGCGTCATTGACCAAAATCACCTTCGCGTATGGCAGCTGTCGCGTGAATCGGTGCGCCATCGTCGCGCCAGGCTGCTGGTAGTTGGGGTACCGCCCGCTTGCGGGGGACGCGCTGGCGTGACGCTCGACGACGTGTGCCGCGCTGGCGTGACGCTCCACGAGCCGGAACTACACCGGCAACAGCTGGTCGATCACCGTGGCCAGCTGTTTGGCCGACCGGCATTCGTGCATGGTGATGACTTCCTCATACCGCGGCACCGCCGAATCCCCGCTACCCCAGAGGTGTCTGGGCTCCGGGTTGAGCCAGTGCGCATGCCGGGCGGCGTTGACCATGTCGGCGAGCACGTCGACGGCGGGGTTGCGGTAGTTGGTGCGCCCGTCGCCGAGCACCAGTAGGGAACTGCGCGGCGACAACACATTCGGATTCGCCTGCACGAACGAGACGAACGCGTTGCCGTAGTCGGAATGACCGTCGCGGGCGTACACGCCGGCCTCCCGGGTGATCCGCTGAATCGCCACCGCCAGGTCGGCCTCCGGCCCGAACATGTGCGTCACCTCGTCGGTGGTGTCAATGAACGCGAAGACGCGAACTCGTGAAAATTGTTGACGCAGAGCGTGAACCAGCAGCAGAGTGAAGTGACTGAATCCGGCGACGGACCCTGAGACATCGCAGAGGACCACCAACTCCGGACGCGCCGGGCGGGGTTTCTTCAACACGACGTCAATCGGCACGCCACCGGTGGACATCGACTTGCGCAGTGTCTTGCGCAGGTCGATCGACCCGGCGCGGGACCGGCGCCGCCGGGCCGCCAGCCGGGTGGCCAGCGTGCGGGCCAGGGGCGCGACCACGCGGCGCATCTGCCGCAGCTGCTCACCGGATGCCCGCAGGAACTCGACGTTCTCGGAAAGCTGTGGAATACCGTACATCTGGACGTGTTCACGGCCCAGCTGTTCGGCGGTGCGCCGCTTCGTCTCCGCGTCGACCATCTTTCGTAGCTGCGAAATCTTTTGCGCTGCAATTGCTTTGGCGATCTGCTCCTGACTGGGTGTGGGCTCGTCGCCGTACGGGGCAAGCAGACCTGCCAGCAATTTACCTTCCAGTTCGTCCAGCGCCATCGCTTTGAGCGCCTGATACGACGAGAACGACGGGCCGCGACTGGAGTTGTACTTGCCGTAGGCCTCGACGATCCGGGCGATCATCCGGACCAGTCGCTCGTCCATATCGGCGAGGTCAGGGTTGTCGGCCAGCAGGTCCAGGAGCATCTGCCGCATCGCCTCGACATCGTCGGGCGGCAACCCGTCGGGGTCGACTCGCCGGCCTCTCCGTCCACACCACCGCCCGCGCTCCCAACGCCGCGGGGAACCACAGGTCGAACATGGCGTCGTAGGTCTCCCGGTGATCCGGCCGGCGCAGCACCGCGCACGCCAGGCCCTCGCGTAACACCTCCCGATCACCCAGGCCCAGCGTGGCCATCACCCGCCCGGCATCCACCGTCTCCGACGGGCCTACCGAAATCCCGCTTCCGCGAAGCGCTTCCACGAACCCGACGAGATGTCCGGGCAGCCCGTGCGGGGCGAGCGGCCGGGAGGGACGAATGCGTCGGGTAGCCATCAGTTGAGCCTTAACTCGCCGGTCGCGCGCTGCTGATCGGACTGGTGTTTGAGGACCACGCCGAGCGTGGCGGAGACGACGGCGTCGTCGATGGTGTCCATCCCGAGCGCGAGCAACGTGCGTCCCCAGTCGATGGTCTCGGCGATGGACGGCACCTTCTTGAGCTGCATCCCGCGCAGCACGCCGATGATGCGCACCAACTCCTCGGCGAGATGCTCGGGCAGTTCGGGGACGCGCGACAACAGGATGCGGCGTTCCAGCTCGGGGCTCGGGAAGTCGATGTGCAGGAACAGGCAGCGGCGTTTGAGCGCCTCGGAGAGTTCGCGGGTGGCGTTGGAGGTCAGCACGACCAGGGGCGTCCGGGTGGCAGTGATGGTGCCCAGTTCGGGCACGGTCACCGCGAAGTCAGACAGCACTTCCAGCAGCAGGCCTTCGATCTCGATATCGGCCTTGTCGGTCTCGTCGATCAGCAGCACCGTCGGCTCGGTGCGCCGGATCGCGGTCAACAACGGACGCTGCAGCAGGAACTCCTCGCTGAACACGTCGTCTTTCGTCGACTCCCAATCCCCGGACCCGGACTGAATGCGCAGGATCTGCTTGGCGTGATTCCACTCGTACAGCGCCCGCGCCTCGTCGACACCCTCGTAGCACTGCAACCGCACCAGGCCTGAGCCGGTGGCCTGGGCGACGGCGCGGGCGAGTTCGGTCTTGCCGACGCCCGCGGGTCCTTCCACCAGCAGCGGCTTGCCAAGCCGGTCGGCCAGAAAGACCGCGGTCGCGGTGGCGGTGTCGGGCAGGTAACCGGTTTCGGCGAGCCGACGCGAGACATCGGCGATGTCGGCGAACAGCGGCACCGGCCGCGCGGGCACGCTCATAGGGAGTGCTCCTTTATCGAGGGAGTCAGGCCGGACGGGTGTGGCCGGTAACGGCGAACCCCACACGATCCACTTGGTCGAGGTCAGTTCCGGCAGCCCCATCGGGCCGCGGGCGTGGAGTTTCTGGGTGGAGATGCCGATCTCGGCGCCGAAGCCGAACTGCTCGCCGTCGGTGAACGCGGTGGACGCGTTGACCATCACCGCGGCGGCGTCGACCTGTTCGGTAAACCGTTGCGCCGCAGCGAGGTTGGTGGTCACGATGGCCTCGGTGTGGCCGGTGCCGTACTCGTTGACGTGCGCGATGGCGGCGTCCACCCCGTCGACCACCGCGACTGCGATATCCATCGTCAGGTACTCGCGGCGCAAGTCGTCCTCGTTTGCATCCAGATGCACGGTGACGCCCGCAGCCTGCAGCGCATTCAGCAACCGCGGCATCGCCTCCCCGGCGATCGCGGCGTCCACCAGCAGGGTCTCGGCGGCGTTGCAGACGCTGGGCCGGCGTGTCTTGGAGTTGAGCAGGATGCGTTCGGCGACGTCGAGGTCGGCAGCTTCGTGAACATAGACATGGCAGTTGCCGACACCGGTCTCGATGGTGGGTACCTGCGCATCACGCACGACGGCGTCGATCAGCCCGGCTCCGCCGCGCGGGATCGCCACATCGACCAGGCCGCGGGCCTGAATCAGGTGGGTGACGGTGGCGCGGTCGGCCGAGGACAGCAGTTGGACGGCGTCAGCGGGCAGGTCCTGGCTGACCAGGGCGGCGCGCAGCACCGTGACCAGCGCCTCGTTGGACTTCGCCGCCGAAGAGCTGCCGCGCAGCAACGCGGCGTTGCCGGACTTCAGCGTCAGCCCGAACGCGTCGACGGTGACGTTGGGGCGGCCTTCGTAGATCATGCCGACCACACCGAGCGGAACCCGCTGCTGCCGCAGCTGCAGCCCGTTGGGCAGGGTCGAACCGCGCAGCACCTCACCGACCGGGTCCGGCAGCCCCGCGACCTGCCGCAGACCAGCGGCGATGCCGTCGATGCGTTCCGGGTTGAGCGCCAGCCGGTCGAGCATCGCCGCGGGAGTGCCGGCGGCGCGTGCCGTATCCAGGTCTTCGGCGTTGGCAGCCAGGATCTGATCGGCGTGGGCCAGCAGCGCGTCGGCCGCGGCGTGCAGCGCACGGTCTTTGACCACCGTCGGGACCGAGGCCAGGATGCGCGCCGCTACCCGGGCGCGCCGCGCGGCGTCGTGCACCTCTTGCCGTAGATCGGGGCTCTGCTGCTGGGTCGCGCCGCTGCGGGCCGGTGCTTGCAGACTCATTACCCCAGGGTATCGGGCTTTAGCTGGCCAGGCGCGACCGCGGTCGCTGCTTTGGTGCGTTCGCCGCGGGTCAATCGCGCTTTGTTCTGCCGCTCGTCGATCAGCCGGCCCAGATCCTGCAGCAGCATCGGCTTGTCCATCACGATCTTCTCGAGGTGTTCGCGCTCGATCTCTACCGCGGTCACCTCCTCAAGGGCATAGGCGCCGGCCAGGTTGGGTTGTCGAGTCAGGGCGGTGATTCCGATGAATGAGCCTTCGTTGAGGGTGGCGAAGGGCAGGACAGCGCCGTCCCCGTCCGTCACGGTCAGTTGCACGCTGCCGGCCACGATGAACGTCATGGCCGTGGGCACCGACCCCGCGTACTGCACGATCTCGTCGGCGCCGTACCGCACGATCTTGGCGTACGGAGCGAGGAATTGTTGGTCGGCGAGGGTCAGCCGCAGTTCCGTCGCGACCACCGTGCGCAACGCCTTCGTGACACGCTCAGGCGTCGAGAAGTCGTCATCCTCGCCGTCGAGATGCAGTTCGCACCGACGTGCGGCGTACCAGACCCAGCGCACAAACGTCGACTGGGTGGCACCCTCGTCCGAAGGCGAGATCACCCTGATCGTGGTGCGGTACTCCCCGCCTCCCAAGGCGACCGACGCCGGCGTGGTCCCCGGCATGACCAGCGGCAGCGCGCTGGCCACCAGGGTCAGCATCGCGCACACCTTGTCCGGCGGATCAGCCGTCGCGAAGGTGGTGTTGATCGAGCACTTGTACGGACCGGGCGGGCGGCTGAGATTCGTGAACGCCGTGCTCGCCAGCATCGAGTTCGGCATGATCCGCAGTCCGCCGCCGGTCTGGATGTGAACCGCCCGCCAGTTCACCTCGATCACCCGACCCCGCGCGGTTTGCGTGTCCAGCCAATCGTTGATCCGGAACGGCTGCTCGAAGAGCATGAACAGGCCCGACACGATCTGGCCGACGGAATTCTGCAGCATCAGGCCGATCACCACCGACGTGACGCCCAGCGCGGTGAACACCCCGCCGACGCGCACGCCCCAGATGAACGACAGGATCACCGTCAGTCCCAGCCCGATCAGGGCGAACCGGCCCACGTCGAGGAAGATCGCCGGGAGCCTCTTGCGCCAACTGTCTTCGGGCGCGCCTTCGAACACGGTCGCGTTGAGCCCGGACAACAGCAGCACCAGCACCAGGAAGCCGAACACCGTGGTCAGCATCCGGACCGGAATTTCGCCTGCCGGGATTTGCGAGGCCTTGACCAGGAGCAACAACAGCGCCCCGAGCGGCAGCAGCCAGTTGCGCAGCACGCCGACCTGGCGGGCCAGCCGGCTACCCCTGCGGCTGAGGATGTGGTGCAGCTCGGTGAGCAGGATCAAGCCGACCGGAAATCCGATCGCGACGCCAATCGCCCAGTAGAACCACGACGAATGGAAGCTATTCATTACCGCTCCGACAACCGGTAGATCGCCTGCTCGGCGCCGCCGACCGAGATCGTGCCGGCCGGCGTGAACTGGCGCGTGTCGCGCATCGCCTCATACACCTGCGACGCGACGTAGATGCCCGGCTGCGGTGCGCCACTGTTCATTTGGTACGCCAGGCTGACCGCGGCGCCCCACATGTCGAAGACGAGTCCGGATTTGCCCACCAACCCACTGATCACGTTTCCGGTGTTGATGCCGATGCGAAGCCCCAGCACGTGACGGCTCTGGTTGTTGAAACGCTCGATGATGCGCCGCATCTCGAGGGCGAACTCCACGCTGCGATTGATGCTGTCGAGTCGTGGTGTGACCATGCCGCAGCTGGCCAGATAACCGTTGTGGAAAGTACGAATCCGTTCGACGCCAAGGGCTTCGGCCGCCGAGTCGAACTGCCGGAACACGTCATCGACGATACCGACCAATTCGTCGCCCGCGACCTCATTCGAAATTTCGTCCAGCCCAACGATATCGGCGTAAATGATGGCGACGTCTTGATGCTTCTGCGCGATGGTGGCCTCACCCCCGCGGTAGCGCTGCACAACCGACTCCGGCATCAGCGCCAGCAGCAGTCGGTCGTTTTCTCGGCGCTGCTCGTTGAGCAGCTCTTCCTTGATCGCCAGGTTCCGACTCATCTCGTTGAAAGCACCTGTGAGATCGCCGATTTCGTCGCGCGACGTGATCGGGATATTGACCTCGTAATCGCCGGAACTGATCTTCAGCGCGCCCTTTTCCAGACGCCGAAGCGGCCGAACCGCCGCCTGGGCGATGAGCATGGATGCGACGCAGACCGCGAAGATCATCGCCGTGACCGCCACCGCCAGCGCCTTGGTGAACCTGCCCAGCCGCGCGAACGCGTCGGAGTCGTCCCGCGTTGCCAGGATCGACCACTGCAGGTCGGAGTTCGGCACGTTGAGTGGGGCGTAGGCCTCCAACTCACTATTGCCGGTGTAATCGGTGCCGCTCATCACCCCCGTCTCACCGCGCTGCGCGGCACGAAGACCAGCGCTGCGAACCGGTTGCACCAACGTCGTACCACCCAACCGGATGGCCCGGTCCGCGACATCGGGAGCGGTGCCGGCCGCGATCACCTCCCGTCGGTATTCCTGCGGGTCTTCCAGGAAAAGCCTGGAATTAGAACGCATCAAACCATCGGGGCCGGCAAGGTACGTTTCGGTCGCCGCACCCATGCCGGCGGCTTTCCACTCTTTATTCGCGGTCATGATGTAGTTGATCTTGGCGATCGGGACCGGCAGTGCCATGACGCCGTCGAATCTGCCGTCCAGGCCGATCGGCGAAACGACCCACGCCGTCGGTACGTCGAGCTGGGGCTGATACGGCTCGAAGTCGGTGATCCAGACGAACTCAACGTCGTTGGAGCGCACCGCTTTCAGGTATGCGTCGCGCAGATTCGATTCGCGATATGGTCCGGTCAGGATGTTCGTGCCGAGGTCGGGTCCTTTGTCCACCGAGTAGACGACATTGCCGTCCATGTCGAACAGCAGCGCGTCCCGATAGTTGAAGCGGCTGACGATACTGCGCAAGTAGAAATCGAAGCGGGCATTGGCGGCCGACCAGGCGCTGCCGTCACCGGCGTCCACGGGCGGGTCGGTGTTGGGCTTCGTTGCGGCGGTGTAGTTGGCCTGAAGGTACTTCTCGGCGTTGGTCTTCGGCAGCAGCGCGTTGAGATCGAGTTCTTCTCCGGTCACCCGTTGAATGGGCTTGATCATCTGATCTTCGTAATAGTTGGCGAGCGCCTGCTGCTGAGGACCGGTGATCGTCGAGTTGTTCAATTGATTGAAGCCGGCGGTCAGAGCAATGGTGGCCTGGTCGATGCTGAATCCGCCGCTGTAGACGATCAGCGAATTCGTCACCTCCCGGAACAGCGCCTCGATCTGCCGCTTCTGCGACTCGCGCAACTCGATCAGTCGCTCGGACTCGACTTCGCGCAACGCGTTGCGCCCGGAAACAGCGCCGATGAAGCCGATAACGGCCACGGACAGGATGCTCGACAACAGCAGCGCGACGAGAATCTTGGACTGGATGCTGACTCGAAAACGTATCCCGGGCAGGAACCGGCGGGCGCGCTTCTTGCCCGGAGCGCTCCCAGCCTCCGGCACCGACTCTGTTGGCTCACCCGACGTCAATCGGCTTCCCTTCTGCCACCGGTCTGTTCACGGGTCCCCGATCACGCTGCAGATTAGCTCTCCGACCGGTAGTTATCGGCGTTTTGGTGAAAAGTGACGCCGGCACGTGTCCGAGAATTCACCGTCCGGTGATGCGGGGAATCCCGCTCCGGCGTCAGTGGATGGCGCGCTCCCAATCCACAACGAACCGGTGCGCGGGGTCTGAAGGGTCGACCGCACAAGGGAGTTCGAGCCCGACGGCAAGGTAGGGCACGTGATCCTCCGGTATCGACTGGACGCTTCGGCCGACGATCGGCACCAGATTCGGGAATCGAAGCTCCATCTCGATGACGTATTGCGGGGCGTCGAGAAGCTCGGGCATGGCGGTTGCCGCTCTACCCAAGCCCCGCAACGTATTTCCGGTGGTTGCGAACGACCTCAGGACGCCCTGCACCCGCTGCCCCGATGCGAGTAATTCCGCCGCCGACGCCCACCGGCCCGAGGCACCGCCGTGCCGTTGCTTGTGCTCGTTGTACGCCGCGGCCAGGTCCGAGGCACTCGGCGGCCGCGCGGCTTATCGTCCGTCGTAGCGTGCCGCCAGGAGTCGATCCGAACCTTGTTCGGGTTCGGCGGAGTCGACCTGGACGGAGACGACCAAACCGGGCTGGAAGGAGGCCATCGAGATCGGGTGGACTGCCTGCCGGACCGTCACCTCGTACGGTTCGCGGCCCGGGATCTCGACGCTAAGAACGATCTTGCAGACATACCGGCCGTTGATGACCGTGCCGGTTGACTGCACCGACAGGATCCGTGCCGTTCCCGTCAGCGCGGGACCGGCGAAACTGGGCCTCCTGAGCCGGTAGAGGCTGACGGCGATGATCAGCATGACGACGGCCGGGATTCCCCAGCTCAGCAGGGGGCTCAAGATTTCCATGGCGGCACGGTAGCCCGGGCCCGGCGGCTACCGTGCCCAACTTTTTCGGGGCCGTTAAAGTCGACGGCATGTCTACGCGGGTCTGCGTGGTGGGCAGCATCAACTGGGATCTGACGCTGGATGTCGCCAGTCTGCCGCGCCCGGGTGAGACGGTGTTGGCGTCTTCGGTGGCGTACGCGCCCGGCGGCAAAGGCGGCAATCAAGCGGTGGCGGCGGCACGCGCCGGGGCGCGGGTGCAGTTCATCGGAGCGGTCGGCAACGACTCGGCCGGGGAGCAGTTGTTGGCTCATCTGCGGGCCGCGGGGGTCGGAGTGGACGCGACCATTCGTCGGCATGGCCCCAGTGGAACGGCGATCATCGTGGTCGATGCGCGCGGAGAAAACACGATCGTGGTGGCTCCGGGCGCCAACGCGGCGCTGTCGGTGTCGTCGACGTTGATCGCAGACTGCGATGTGTTGTTGACCCAGTTGGAGATTCCGGTGCCGACGGCATTGGCGGCCGCGCGGCACGCGCGGTCGGCGGGCGCGGTCGTGATGGTCAATGCCTCGCCGGCCGGACAGGACCGTGACGCGCTGGCCGAATTGGCCGGCGTTGCCGACGTGGTGATCGCGAACGAACACGAGGCCGGTGATTGGCCTTGGCGGCCTGAACATTTCGTGATCACCCTGGGCGCTCGGGGTGCCGGGTACACCGGCGTCGACGGCGAGTTCGAGGTACCCGTGCCGGCCGTGACAGCGGTGGACACCACGGGCGCCGGCGACGTCTTCGCGGGTGTATTGGCCGCGAGTTGGCCGCGTCATCCGGGTTCACCCGACGGCCGGCGTGCGGCGTTGCGGCGGGCGGGTGCGGCTGGTGCATTGGCGACGCTGGTTCGCGGTGCCGGAGACTGCGCGCCGGACGCCGCTGCTATCGATTGCGCGCTTTCGGGAACGACGTCGTCTCAGCCGTCACATCAGTAACTCGAGCTGGGTGTCGCTCTTTCTGCAGACGCGCTTTCACATGTGCTATCAACGGGTTTGGGTCGCGAGCGTGCACACATGTACGGCGACACGCCGAGTGGTGTGGCAGTCTGCGCACGCTCGGCGCGCGCGTTCCGCTGTGAGCGAAATATTCTGTGCTTGCATGGCTTCCGACGGCTTTCGGTGACCAGTTCTTGTCGGTGCCCCTTCGTAGAATTCAGGCATGGCATCGAGCACGCGCGAGGAGATCGTGGAGGTCTTCAACGCGCTCGATGCTGACATGGATCGGTTGTGCGAGTTGACTTTCGAGGTGTTCACCACGCCGGAGTGATGCGCGCGCTGGAGCGCTTGGAGACGGTGGAGCGCCGGTTACGCACGCCGCGGCACGCGTTGATCAACCAACTGGCCGCCCAGGCCGGCGAAGAAGAACTCGGCGGCAAACTGCCCGCGGCGTTGGCTGACCGGTTGCGGATCACCAAAGCCGAAGCGCACCGGCGCATCGCCGAAGCCGACGACCTCGGGGAGCGCCGCGCGCTCACCGGGGAACCGTTGGCGCCGACGTTGACCGCGACCGCCGCCGCTCAACGCGACGGCCTGATCGGCGACGGGCACGTCAAGGTGATCCGCGACTTCATGTCCCATCTGCCCGCCGCGGTCGACCCGGGCACCCGCGAAGCCGCCGAAGCCGATCTGGCCGGCAAAGCCCGCGACTTTCGCCCCGATCAGGTGGCCACCTACGCCCGCGAAGTCATGGCCCTGCTGCACCCCGACGGGGACTACTCCGACGAAGAACGCGCCCGCAAACGCGGCATCATCTTGGGCAAGCAGGAATACGACGGCATGTCACGCATCAGCGGCATGATCACCCCCGAACTGCGCGCCCTGATCGAAGCGGCGTGGGCCAAACTCGCCGCCCCCGGAGCCTGCAACCCAGAAGACCAGACGCCGGTCGTCGAGAACCGGACCCCGCCCGCCGCGACACCCGCAGCCAACCCCAACGCAACCACGACGCCCTGGTCGCCGGCATCCGCGCCCTGTTCGCCTCCGGGGACCTGGGCACCCACAACGGGCTACCGGTGTCCATCATCGTCACCACCACGCTGCAGGATTTGGAGGCCGCGGCCGGCAAGGCCCGTACCGGCGGGGGCACCCTGGTGCCGATGTCCCAGCTGATCCGCTGGGCCGCCGATTCCCATCATTACTTGGCGATCTTCGACCAGGCCAAGCCGCTGGCACTGTTCCACACCAAACGCTTCGCCTCGCTGGCGCAGCGACTGATGCTGCTACACCAAGGAACATGGCTGCACCCGCCCCGGCTGCGACACCCCCGCCTACCACGCCCAGGCCCACCACGTCTCGGGCTGGACCACCACGCACTACACCGACATCCACGACCTCACCCTGGCCTGCGGCCCCGACAACCGCCTCGCCGAAAAAGGCTTCACCACCCGCAAAAACGCCAAAGGCCAAACCGAATGGCTCCCCCCAGCCCACCTCGACCACGGACAACCCCGCATCAACACGTTCCATCACCCGGAAAAACTGCTCGCACCAGAAGATGACGAACCCGATTGACCCCGAAAGCTACTCAGCCTTCGGGCACCTCGCGCTCGATCTCATCGAGCCATATCCGCGCCGACATGTCCGATGGCGCGCGCCAATCCCCGCGCGGCGAGAGCGAACCACCGTGAGAAACCTTGGGGCCGTTGGGTAACGCCGAGCGCTTGAACTGGCTGAACGAGTAGAAGCGCTGCACGAAGACCTGAAGCCAGTGGCGGATCTCCCCCAGCGAATAAGACGGTCGGTTGCCCTCCGGGAACCCGGGCGGCCACTCGCCGCGGTCCGGGTCACTCCACGCATGCCACGCGAGGAACGCGATCTTGGACGGCCGAAACCCGTGACGCAATACCTGAAAGAGTGAAAAGTCCTGCAGCGCATATGGTCCGACCTTGGCCTCGCTGCTCTGCAGCTCCTCCTCCTCGCCGGCGGGAACCAGTTCGGGGGTGATCTCGGTGTCCACTACCGACTGCAGCACATCGGTGACATCGCTCTCGAACTGGCCGGAGGATATGACCCACCGAATCAAATGCTGAATGAGTGTCTTGGGCACACCGCCGTTGACGTTGTAATGCGACATCTGGTCGCCGACACCGTATGTCGACCAGCCCAGCGCAAGTTCCGAGAGGTCACCGGTGCCAAGCACGATGCCGCCGCGCTGGTTGGCCAGCCGAAACAGGTAGTCAGTACGCAGGCCGGCCTGCACGTTCTCGAAGGTGACGTCGTACACCTTCTCGCCGCGTGCGAATGGATGGCCGATCTCCTCGAACATTCGCTTGGCGGTCTCGCGGATGTCGATTTCTTCAAAGGTGATACCCAACGCCTCGCCCAACTTGACCGCGTTGTTCTTGGTGTGATCGCCGGTGGCGAAGCCCGGGAGGGTGAAGCCCAGGATGTCGCTGCGCGGTCGGCTCTCCCGGTCCATCGCCTTGGCCGCGACGATCAGCGCGTGCGTCGAATCCAGACCGCCGGACACGCCGATGATCACCTTCGGGTAGTCCAGCGCCCGAAGCCGCTGCTCGAGCCCCGCGACCTGGATGTTGTAGGCCTCATAGCAATCCTGTTCCAGCCGTTCGCGATTGGCCGGCACGAACGGGAACCGTTCGATATCGCGCAGCAGGCCGATGTCGCCGTCGGGTGGGTCGACGCGAAATTCGATGCGGCGGAAGGAGTCCGTCACCGCCCGATGGTGGCGCCGGTTGTCGTCGAAGGTGCCCATGCGTAGCCGCTCGGAGCGCAGCCGCCCGGTGTCGACGTCCGCGACCGAGCGGCGCTCTCCCTTGGGGAAGCGCTCCGACGACGCAAGCTCGGTGCCGTTCTCCCAGATCATGGTCTGGCCGTCCCACGCAAGGTCGGTCGTCGACTCACCCTCGCCCGCGGCGGCGTAAACGTATGCGGCCAGGCACCGCGCCGAAGCCGACCGGGCCAGTAGAGCGCGGTCCTCGGCTCGACCGATGGTGATCGGGCTGCCGGACAGGTTGGCCAGCACCGTCGCGCCGGCCAATGCGGCCTCCGCGCTGGGCGGCACCGGCACGAACATGTCCTCGCAGATCTCGACGTGCAGCACGAAATCCGGCAGGTCCGACGCGGTGAACAACAAGTCGGGGCCGAACGGGACGTCGCTGTCAGCGATCCGAATGGTGCCGCGCTCACCGTCTCCCGGTGCGATTTGGCGGTTCTCGTAAAACTCCCGATAGGTCGGTAGGTAGGACTTCGGCACCACACCGAGCACGACACCGCGATGGATGACCACCGCGGTGTTGTAGATGCGGTGCAGATGCCGCAGCGGGGCGCCGATCACCAGCACCGGCAGCAGGTCGGCCGACGCGGTCACCACCTCACGCAGCGCCTCCTCGACAGCGTCGAGCAAGGCATCCTGCAACAGGATGTCCTCGATCGAGTACCCACACAGTGTGAGTTCCGGAAAAACCGCCAGGGCCACGCCGTCGTCTTGACACTCACGCGCCAACCCCAGAACCGACGCCGCATTGGCGGCCGGGTCGCCGATCGAGGTGTGGTGCGTGCACGCGGCCACGCGCACGAACCCGTGCTGGTAGGCGGAGTAGAAGCTCATCGCCCTCTATTGTTGCCTGGCCGGGCCCGTACTCCGAAATTTGCCTACTCTCGAAGGCGTGGAATCTCCCGAGCTCATCGCGTTGCTGTCCGGCCGCCGGATCGCGGTGCTCACGGGCGCGGGCCTTTCCACGGATTCGGGCATACCCGATTACCGCGGACCTGACTCCCCGCCCAGCAACCCGATGACGATCCGCCAGTTCACCTCCGACCCGGAGTTCCGGCGGCGTTACTGGGCGCGCAACCACCTGGGCTGGCGGCATATGGACAACACGCAGCCCAACGCCGGACACCGGGCGCTGGCCGCTCTGGAGCGTGCGGGGGTGGTGAACGGAGTGATCACCCAGAATGTCGACCTGCTGCACACCAAGGCCGGCAGTACCAACGTCGTCAATCTGCACGGCACGTACGCGCAGGTGACCTGCCTGAGTTGCGGCTACCGCCTGAGTCGCGCCGCGCTGGCCGAACAACTCGAAGCGCTCAACCCGGGATTCATCGAACGTTCCGAAGCCGTAGGTGGTCTGGCGGTGGCTCCGGACGCGGACGCCGTCGTCTCCGATACCGCCTCGTTCCGCTATCTCGACTGCCCCCGCTGCGGCGGCATGCTCAAGCCCGACATCGTCTACTTCGGCGAGAGCGTTCCCAAAGACATTGTGGATCAGGCATATTCACTCGTCGATCAGGCCGAGGCGCTGCTGGTGGCCGGCTCGTCGCTGACGGTGTTCTCCGGTTACCGGTTCGTGCGGCATGCCGCCGCCAGGGGTGTCCCGGTGGCGATCGTCAACCACGGTCGCACTCGCGGTGACGACCTGGCCACCGTGACGGTCGACGGCGGTTGTTCGGAAATACTGACGCTGCTGTCCGCCGAACTTGTGGTCAGCGCGCCCTTCTGACCTCGGCGACGAACTGGCGTCCCCGGTTGTCCACCACCTGCCACGAGTACGGACCGATCATCCGGGGATGACCGAGCATGTAAACGGCCTGCCGGGCGTCTTGTTCCCGCTCGATGCCGTCAACCCGCATGCCGTGCGATGTTGTTAAAGCCCACATGATTCTCTCCGAGTCTGACTATTCGCTGATGCGAAGAGCTTTTCGGAGGCGCCTGTGCGGATCCTTGGTTGATCCTCAACGATTTCTAAAAGCGACCGCCGGCGCACAGTGCGCCACGAGCGCCCGCGACTGTAGTCCTGTCGGAGCGGAAATTCAGAAAGTGCAGGGCATGCTGCGGATCGCATGGATGAAATTGCCCGGCACGTACACCGGTTCGCCCGCCTGAATCTCGGGAAGCTGGCCGAGCAGTTCGCCGAAGACGGCGCGCAACTGCGCTCGGGCCACATGAGCGCCGAGGCAGAAGTGTACGCCGCCGCCGCCAAAACCCAAGTGCGGATTCGGGCTGCGGCTCAGGTCGAAACGACCGGGCTCGTCGAATGCCGCGTCGTCCCGGTTGCCGGACGCGTAGAACATAACCACCTTGTCGCCTGCCTGGATGTGCTGCCCGCCAAGCTCGAAATCCATTGCGGCTGTTCGACGGAAGGTCATCACCGGGGTGGCCCACCGGACGAATTCCTCGACCGCCGTTCCGATGCGATCCTCGAAAGCCGCTTGCAGCCAAGCCCTTTCGCCGGGAAAGTCGGTGAGCGCCTTCAGGGCGTGGCTGGTGGTCTGGCGGGTGGTGTCGTTGCCCGCCACCGCCAGCAGCACGAAGAACGCGGCCACGTCCGCATCGGAGAGTCGGTCGCCGTCCACCTCGGCGTTCACCAATGCACTGAACAGGTCGTCACCCGGGTTTTCCCGCCGCTCGGCGGCCAGCCGGCCGGCGACCTGGTGCAGGTACATCTGGTTTTCGAAGACCACCTGCAGTGGTTCGCGTCCGGCGAGGTACTCCGAATCAGCCCAGGACACCAGCGCATCGGCGGCGTGCGCCACCTGCTGCCGCTCCGATTCTGGAATCCCCACCATGTCCGACAGGGTCCGGATGGGCAGTTCCTTGGCGCAATGCTCAACGAAATCGACGCCGCTGCCGGCTTCCCGCAACTCCTGCACGATGGTCTTGGCGTTGGCCTGGATGGATTCCTCGATGCGGCGGACCTGTCTGGGCGTGAACGCCGCGCTGACCAGCTTGCGCAGCTTGGTGTGCCGCGGCGGGTCCATTGCCAGGAAGGACTGGGACGCTTCGAGCAGTTCCTCGGGAATGCTGGCGAACATCACCCCCTTGCCGGACCGGAAGACGTCGTTGTTGCGGCTCACCGTGGCGATGTCGGAGCGTCGGGTGACCGCCCAATAGCCGGGGTCGTCGGGGTCGTCCATCAGGGTGTCCTTGACGGGGGAATGCCAGCTCACCGGCCGCTCAGCGCGCAGCACGGCGAATGAGCGTTCCCGGTCCTGCGCGGTGGTCGACCAGAACTCTGGCGAGGACAGGTCGATCGCGTCGTAGGTACGGCTGCTCGCGCACGTCGCTGTCATCTGATCCTCCATCGACACCCGGCTGACAAACCCGACTCTATGACTAGACACTTTGTCTAGTCAATATGTCGCAACCTCGGTTATGCTCGGCGAATGCCGTCGGTCACCCGAAAGCCGCAGGGGCGCCAGGGGCGCCAGCAGCGGCGGGAGCACATGGAGAGCCGGCTGCTCGATGCCACCGAGCGGCTGATGGGCGAGGGTGCCAGCTTCACCGAACTCAGCGTCGATCGTCTGGCCGGTGAGGCCGGCATCTCGCGGGCCAGCTTCTACATCTACTTCGAAGACAAGGGTCACCTGCTGCGCCGGCTGGCCGCCGCGGTGTTCGGCGATCTCGCCGCCGCCGGCGAACGCTGGTGGGGAGTGGCCGACCGGCGCAACGCCGACGACCTCAAGGCGGCGATCGCCGGCATCGTCGCCACCTACCGCCGCCACCAACCGGTGCTGATCGCACTGAGTGAAATGGCCGGCTACGACCCGGCGACGGCCCAGACCTATCGCGATCTGCTGACCGCGATCTCGCAGCGGGTTCACCGTGTCATCGACAGCGGCCAGGCCGACGGCTCCATCCGCCCGGGATCCCCGCGGCGGCCACCGCCAGTGCGCTGACCCTGATGGTGGAAAGGGCCTGCCAGCTGAACCTGCCGGTGCAACCCCGGGACTACGACGCTCAACTCACCGACACGTTGGTCGAAATAATCTGGGCCGCACTGTATCTCAGAGCCCGCGGACGCTGGAAAGCTGCTGCCTAGACGGCTACCAGGTCGTCGGCGTGTACCGCGGGCCGGCGCAGTTCCCCGGGCAGGTCAGAGGTGGAGCGACCCATTATCGTGGCGAGTTCGGTCGCGTCATAGGCGACAACACCACGGGCCACCACGGTGGCGTCCGGACCGCAGAGTTCGACGATGTCGCCGCCGAAGAACTTGCCCGACACCGCGGTGATGCCCGCGGGCAGCAGCGAGCGGCGCTGCGCGATGACGGCGTGTACGGCCCCCGCGTCCAGCGAAAGCGACCCGGTGGACTCCGCGGCGTAGCGGACCCAGAACCGGCGCGCCGACATCCGTTCTGCCCGTGGCGCGAACACCGTGCCGACCGAGGCGTCAGTGAGCGCGGTCGCAGCATCGGAAGCCGGTGCCAGCAACACCGGCACCCCGGCGTCGGCGGCCAGCAGGGCCGATGACATCTTCGAGGCCATGCCGCCGGTACCCAGATGGCTACTCTGACCGGCCACCACACCGTCCAGATCCGCCGGACCGGTCACCTCGGGAATGAACTTGGCGTTCTTGAATTTTCGCGGATCGGAGTCGTAGAGGCCGTCGATGTCGGACAGCAGCACCAGCGCGTCCGCACCGACGAGGTGCGCCACCAACGCCGACAGCCGGTCGTTGTCGCCGAAGCGGATCTCGTTGGTAGCCACCGTGTCGTTCTCGTTCACGATCGCCACCGCGCGCAAAGCCCGCAGCCGGTCCAGCGTGCGTTGAGCATTGTTGTGCTGCACCCGCATCGCAATGTCGTGCGCGGTCAGCAGCACCTGTCCCACGGTGCGGCCATACCGGGCAAAAGCCGCGCTCCATGAGTTCACCAGCGCAACCTGCCCGACGCTGGCCGCGGCTTGCTTGGTGGCCAAATCCTTTGGCTTACGCGCCAATCCGAGCGGCTCCAGTCCGGCAGCGATGGCACCCGAGGAGACGATGACGACGTCGGAACCCGCCTTCATCCGCGACTCGATCGCGTCGGCGAGCTCGGCCAGCCGGCCGGCGTCGAACATGCCCGACTCCGTGGTGAGCGCTGTGGTACCGACCTTGACGACGATGCTGCGCGCGGTCCGGATGCTCTCCCGGTACGGACTGCTCATCAGCTCTCACCGCCGGACGGGCTCGGTCTCCCCTCGCGCAAGCGCTCGTCGCCCCGAGCTTCGCGGCGTTGCCGGCGGGCCGCTTTGCGCTCGGCGGCGCCCACCCGGTCGTTGCGCTCCAGCCGCGCGTCGGTACCCCGGCCGGTCAACGAAACCTGGCCTCCCGCAGGGGTTTGCGGCTCCCAGTCGAACGTCATGTCGCCGATGGTCACCGCGCAGCCGGGACGGGCGCCCAGTCGTAGTAGTTCGTCCTCCACGCCGAGGCGGGCCAACCGGTCGGCGAGGTAGCCGACCGCCTCGTCGTTGTCGAAGTTGGTCTGGCCGACCCAGCGCTCGGGCCGCGCGCCGGTGACCACGAAGCCGCCCTCTTCATCGGGTTGCACGGCGAAGCCGCTGTCGTCCACGGGCACCGGACGGATCACCGGGCGGCGCGGTATCACAGCCGGGCGCGCGGCGTTGTATTCCGACACCATCTGCCAGAGGCCGAAGATCAACGGCTGCAACCCTTCCCGGGTGACCGTCGACACCAGGAACACCGGCCAGCCGCGCTCGGCGATCTCGTCGCGGACGAACTCGGCGAGCTCGCGGGCCTCGGGCACGTCAATCTTGTTGAGCACCACCGCCCGTGGCCGCTCGGCCAGGTCGCCCAGCACGGCGTCGCCCTGCAAGGTGGGAGTGTAGGCCGCGAGTTCGGCTTCCAGCGCGTCGATGTCGGAGATCGGGTCGCGTCCCGGTTCGGCAGTGGCGCAGTCCACCACGTGGACCAAGGACAGCGCAGCGTTCGATGTGCCGCAGGAAGTCCAGGCCCAGACCCCGGCCTTCGGAGGCGCCCGGGATCAGACCGGGCACGTCGGCGACGGTGAAGGCGTGCTCGCCGGCTGAAACCACGCCGAGGTTGGGAACCAGGGTGGTGAACGGGTAATCGGCGATTTTGGGTTTGGCAGCCGAGATGACGGACACCAGCGACGACTTTCCGGCCGACGGAAACCCGACCAGGCCCACATCGGCGACGGTCTTGAGTTCGAGGGTGAGGTCGCGTTCTTGCCCGGGCTCTCCGAGCAGTGCGAAGCCAGGGGCCTTGCGGGCACGGGAGGCCAGTGCGGCATTGCCCAGACCACCGCGGCCACCGGCGGCGGCTTCGAAGCGGGTGCCGGAGCCGATCAGGTCGGCCAGCAGTCGACCGTTTTCGTCGAGGACCACGGTGCCGTCGGGAACCTTGACTTCCAGGTCCGCACCGGCAGCGCCGTCTCGGTTGTTGCCCATCCCCTGCTTGCCGGATGGTGCGGTGACATGCGGCCGGAAATGAAAGTCGAGCAGGGTGTGCACCTGAGGGTCGACAACGAAGATGATGCTGCCGCCGCGGCCGCCGTTACCGCCGTCGGGACCGCCGAGCGGCTTGAATTTCTCGCGGTGAACCGAGGCGCAGCCGTTGCCGCCGGAACCCGCTCGTGTGTGTATGACCACCCGATCGATGAATCGAGGCATCGGGCTTCCCCTTAATCGGTCAGCGGGCGCGCGGCATCAGCCGCCCACCCGTGACCGTCAGTCGGCGGTCTGCCCGGCTGTGACGATGTTGACGGTCTTACGGCCGCCCTTGGCGGCGAACTGGACCGCCCCGGCCGCCTTGGCGAACAAGGTGTCATCGCCACCGCGACCGACGTTGACGCCCGGGTGGAATTTCGTGCCGCGCTGGCGGACCAGGATTTCGCCGGCCTGGACGACCTGGCCGCCGAATCGCTTCACGCCCAGCCGCTGAGCGTTGGAATCGCGACCGTTACGTGAGCTGGAAGCGCCCTTCTTGTGTGCCATGTCTGTCGCCCCTACTACTTGATACCGGTGACCTTGACGACCGTCAGCTGCTGACGGTGTCCCTGCCGCTTGTGGTAGCCGGTCTTGTTCTTGAACTTGTGGATGCGGATCTTCGGGCCCTTGGTGTGCTCGAGCACCTCGCCGGTGACGGCGACCTTGGCCAGCGCCTGAGCGTCGGTGGTGACGTTGGCGCCGTCGACGACCAGCGCGACCGGCAGCGATACGTTCGCGCCGGGCTCGGATTCCAGCTTCTCGACTTTGACCACGTCGCCGACGGCAACCTTGTACTGCTTGCCGCCGGTCTTGACGATTGCGTAGGTCGCCATCGTTGCTCCTGCCTCTTCTTCCAGTCGTCTGTCTGCCCGAACATTACGTGGCACTCGCGCGCGGGTTAGCCCCGGCGCGGGTGGTGGTCTGGGGTGCGGGCTCGGTGTGGCCCGCTGTCGTCGGTCACATCCATTCGCCGAGAGCCCTGACGACAACTGTCCAAGGGTACGTGACCAGCACCTACAGGGTCAAACCGACCCCTGGTCTGCTAGTCGAGGTGAATGGGCGGACCGGCCGGCCGGCCGGCCGCGCGCCGGCGGCGTGACGGAGCCGAAACCTCCGCGATCACCATGGACGGGACCTCGATTGCGGCATCGTCGTCGCTCTCGTCCTCGACGTCGATGTCGTCCTCGTCGTCGCTGTCGTCTTCGTCTTCGAGGTCTTCCTCATCGTCGAGTTCGTCCACGTCCTCGTCGTCATCATCGAGATCTTCGTCGTCGTCGTCGAGTCTCGTCTTCGTCCTCGCCTCTTCGTCTTCGTCTCATCTCGTCTTCGTCCTCGTCTTCGTCCACGTCCTCGTCAACGTCTTCGGCGTCTTCAGCGTCGACGTCCTCGAACTCGTCGGACTCCGGTGCCATCAACGATTCAGCCCGCTCGTCGGTCTCGGGGGTCAGTTCCTCATCGGAGTCGCCGTTCTCGTCGTCATCGCGTGACGACGCAGCCATCGCCTTGAACATCGGGTGCTCACCCGGCGCGTGCGTCGGAACCTTGGCCACGACGTCTTTTCGCTGGGCTCGTCGGGTCGCGGCTTCTTCGACCGCCTGTTCCGACGTCCACCACCAGACTCCGGCTTGCGCCCGGTCGCCGGCGCCGAGTCGACCGGGTCGGCGTGCAGCATGATCCCACGACCGGAGCAGTGCGGGCACGACGTCGAGAACGCCTCGATCAGCCCGGTACCCAGCCGCTTGCGGGTCAACTGCACCAGGCCCAGCGAAGTCACCTCGGAAACCTGGTGCCGGGTGCGGTCGCGGGCCAGCGCCTCGGTGAGCCGGCGCATCACCAGGTCGCGGTTGGACTCAAGCACCATGTCGATGAAGTCGATGACCACGATGCCGCCGATGTCGCGCAACCGCAGTTGCCGCACGATCTCCTCGGCCGCCTCGAGGTTGTTCTTGGTGACCGTCTGTTCCAGGTTGCCGCCCGATCCGGTGAACTTGCCGGTGTTGACGTCGACCACCGTCATCGCCTCGGTCCGGTCGATCACCAGCGTCCCGCCGGAGGGCAACCACACCTTGCGGTCCATGGCCTTGACCAGTTGCTCGTCGATGCGATGCACCGCGAACACGTCCGGGCCGGGCTGACCCTCCTGCCCGCCGGCCGGCTCGTACTTGGTGAGCTTCGAAACCAGTTCGGGGGCAACAGAATTCACGTATTCGTTGATCGTGGTCCAGGCCTCGTCCCCGGAGACGATCAGGCCCGAGAAGTCCTCGTTGAACAGGTCCCGGATGACCTTGACCAGTACGTCGGGCTCCTCGTAGAGCGCCACGGCCGCGCCGGCAGCCTTCTGCTTCGTCTCGGCGGCCTTGGCGTCGATCTGGTTCCAACGCTCCTGCAGTCGGGTGACATCGCCACGGATGTCTTCCTCTTTGACGCCTTCGGATGCCGTGCGGATGATCACGCCCGCGTCGGACGGCACCACCTCGCGCAGGATCTCCTTGAGGCGCTGACGTTCGGTGTCGGGCAGCTTGCGGCTGATGCCGGTCGACGACGCGCCGGGCACGTAGACCAGGTACCGGCCGGCCAGCGACACCTGGGTGGTCAACCGGGCACCCTTGTGCCCGACCGGATCCTTGCTGACCTGCACGACGATGTAGTCACCGGGTTTGAGGGCCTGCTCGATCCTGCGGTCGGCCCCGCCCAGACCGGCGGCCTCCCAGTTGACCTCGCCGGCGTAGAGAACGCCGTTGCGACCGCGACCGATATCGACGAACGCGGCCTCCATCGACGGCAGCACGTTCTGCACGATGCCCAGGTAGATATTGCCGACCAGAGACGCAGAAGCGGCGGACGTCACAAAGTGTTCGACCACGATGCCGTCTTCGAGCACCGCGATCTGGGTGTAGCGCGCGCCGGGCTGTGGCGGTTCGGTACGCACGCGGTCGCGGACCACCATCACCCGCTCCACGGCTTCGCGCCGCGCCAGGAATTCGGCCTCGGTGAGGACCGGTGGGCGACGCCGGCCGGCGTCCCGACCGTCCCGGCGGCGCTGGCGCTTGGCCTCCAGCCGCGTCGAGCCGTCGATCCCCTTGATCTCGCCGGGACCGGAGTCGTCGTTCCCGGATTTGCCGCCGGTGCGTGGTGCGCGCTCGTGCACGACGGTGTTGGGCGGGTCGTCGGGTGACGGACTGGCGTCGTTGTCGTCACCCGAGCCGGTCTTGCGGCGTCTCCGGCGGCGCCGCCGGCGGGTGGCGCCTTCGCCCGAACCGTTGTCCTCGTCGCCGTTCTCGTTGTCGTCGGCGTCGTCGTCGGAATCCTGGCTCTCGTCCGAGTCGTCGGCGCCGGCCTGTTCGGCAGCCCCTGAGGTGTCGCCCGGTTGGCTGTCGCCCTCGGCGCCGTTCTGTTCACCGCGTCCGCGACCACGACCGCGGCGCCCACGGCGTCGACGCTTGTTGGCGGGACGGTCCGACTGGTCATCGTCGTCGTCTGCCCCGGCACCGTCCGCGTCGCCGTCGTCGGAATCGTCCGCCACACTCTCGTCGCCGACTTCGTCGTTGGTCTCGACCCGTTCGGGCAGCGGCTGGGGCGCGACGAACAGCGGCATGTAGTGCGGGCGCTCGACTTGCTGGGTCTCGCGGATCTCCCGAATTTCCAGCGTTTCCAGCATCAGCCGGGATTCGGGTTCGGCCGGCGACTCATCTTCGGCCACGGCCGGAACATCGGAGGCGGTTTCCGACGTGTCGGGTTGGGCCGCCAGCAGATCGCGTACCCGGACCGCGTCGACGTGATCGACGCTGGAGTGTGCGCTGCGGATCCGCCCGTCGAGCGCGGCCAGGGCGTCCAATACCCGCCTGCTGGTAGTGCCCAGGGTCCGCGCGAGCGAGTGCACTCTCAGCCGGTCGGGCAGGTCCTCGCGCTCTGTCGGCTCGTTTGCTGAGTCTGAAGATGGGGCACCGTCTACCACGTATTCTCCTCAAGCCCCCGGGCGCGTCGTCCTATCGACGCGGCCACGCGAGGGCTTCGCTATGGGTCCGGGTCACTTCTCCCGGACTTGTGATGGTCTCGCCCCGAGCGGCCCATGGTGGCGCCCACTCGGTGCCGTACTGAATGACGGCTCGACATGCTGCGCCGCACCGCGGACTGGCGATGGTCGCACTTGCCCAAGTCTTCATTCGGGTGTCCGACGCCAGTTCGACGACGTTCACCCGCAGTCAGTATCCCACATCACTTCCGGGGATCACGCTCCCCCAAGGCAGGCGCCCGCAAACCGGTCGAGACACGCCCCGAGGCGGCCTGGTCAGATGCCGGGAAACCAGAGCTCGATCTCGCGTTGGGCCGATTCCGGCGAATCGGAACCGTGCACCAGGTTGAACTGGGTTTCCAGACCGAAATCTCCACGAATGGTTCCGGGCGTGGCCTTTTCCACCGGGTCGGTGCCACCGGCGAGTTGGCGGAACGCGACAATCGCGCGCGGTCCCACCACGACGGCCGCCACGACCGGTCCCGAGGTGATGAATTCCAGCAGCGAACCGAAGAAGGGCTTGCCGTCGTGTTCGGCGTAATGACGGCGGGCCAGGTCCTCACCGACGGTCCTGAGCTCCAGCGCCGCGATGGTGAGGCCCTTGCGCTCGATACGGCTGAGTATCTCGCCTATCAACTGGCGCTCTACGCCGTCGGGCTTGATCAATACGAGGGTCCGTTCGCTCACGGTGCCCAAGAGTAGAGGTCGTACGGTCGGAGCCCAAACCTGGATCGCTCAGCGAGCCTGCGGTCGAGGCGTCGATCCTGCGTTCACTGCGACCAGTTGGCCTTTTTCGGCCCGGTGAGCGCAGCGTCGACAAACGCTCAATCAGGACGCCGGCGGTGCCCAGCGCTCCTGGCGCCGCCGAACTTCGGCCCGCAGATACGCGATCAACCCCCACACGGCGGTGAACAGCACACCCATGAAACCGACAGCCGGGTACAGCAGGAAGCCGGCGACCAGTAGCAGCTGTGCGCCGAGATTGACCCAGATTGCCCACGGCCGGCGCTGCAACCCGGTCAGCACGACCAACAGCACGGCGAATCCGATCAGGTACCCCAGCGATGCGCCGCTCAGGCCGCCTCCGACGACGCCTACCACCGGTATCGCCAGCAACACCACGATCACCTCAAGGATGAGCGTCCCGGCCATCACCCCGGCGAAGCTCTTCCATGGATCGGCCGGCGGCGGCGCGTCACCGGTGTCTGCGGGGGGTGGTTCGGTCATTGCGGATCACGACCGAACAACGTCCGGGCGGCTCCGGCGGTGACGACCGAGCCGGTAATGACAATGCCTGTGCCGGAAAACATTTCACCTTCCTGATCGGCCGCGTCGACCAACGCGGTCGCGGCGTCGATGGCGTCGCGCAGGTTATCGGCGGGGATCACCCGGTCGGGCCCGAACCGCTCCTGCGCCGCCAAAGCCAGCGTCTCGACATCCAGCGCCCGGGGCGACCCGTTGTGGGTGACGACGACGGAATCGAACACCGGCTCCAGCGCGGCGAGGATTCCGTCCACATCCTTGTCAGCCAGCACTGCGACCACACCGACCAGCATGCGGAAGTCGAACTCATCGGCCAGTGTCTGCGCCAGCGCTGCCGCACCGGCCGGGTTGTGCGCGGCGTCGATGAACACCGTGGGGGCGCTGCGCATGCGCTCCAACCGCCCCGGGCTGGTGACGGCGGCGAAGCCGGCCCGTACGGCGTCCACATCCAGCTGACGCTGCGCGCCGGCGCCGAAGAAAGCTTCGACCGCGGCCAGCGCCAGCGCCGCATTGTGCGCCTGATGTTCACCGTGCAGCGGCAGGTAGATGTCCGAGTACACCCCGCCGAGGCCCTGCAGTTCCAGCATCTGTCCGCCGATGGCCACCTGCCGGCCCAGCACCGCGAACTCGGAGTCCTGCCGGGCAACGGCGGCGTCGGCGCGGACCGTCTGGGCGAGCAGCACTTCCATCGCCTCGGGAACCTGTCGCCCGATCACCGCGACGGTGTCCGGCGCACCCTCGGGAGCGCGGGTGATGATGCCCGCCTTTTCCTTGGCGATTCCGGCGATGTCGGCGCCCAGGTAGTCGACGTGGTCGACGCTGATCGGGGTGATGACGGCTACCGGCGCGTTGATCACGTTGGTGGCGTCCCAGCTGCCGCCCATGCCGACCTCGACCACCGCAACGTCGACGGGTGCATCCGCGAACGCAGCGAACGCCATCGCGGTGAGGACCTCGAACTTGCTCATCGGCGTGGCCGCCTCAGAACCAGAAGACGCCTGCGACTGCTGGTCGACCATCTGCACGAACGGCTCGATTTCTCGGTATGTCTCCACATACTGCGCGGGTGTGATCGGCTCGTTGTCAATCGAGATGCGTTCCACCGCCGACTGCAGGTGCGGGCTGGTGGTACGGCCGGTGCGCTGCTGTAGCGCGGTGATGAGTGCATCGACCATCCGCGCCACCGACGTCTTGCCGTTGGTGCCGGCGATGTGGATCGACGGGTAGCTCAGTTGCGGTGAACCGAGCAGGTCCATCAGCGCGCTGATGCGGGTCAGACTCGGCTCGATGCGGGTCTCCGGCCAGCGCTGATCCAGCAGGTGTTCCACCTGCAACAGCGACGCGATCTCGTCGGGCGTGGGAGCCGGGCGGGTGGCTGATTCCTCGTTCAGTGGTTCGAAACTCTCGGATGTCACCGCAACGTTGCCAATCGGGCCGTGATGCGGTCGGTCTCCTCCTGCGCCAGCTGCTGGCGGCCGCGGATCTTGTCGACGACGGCCTCTGGCGCCTTGGCCAGAAAGTCCGCGTTGCCGAGTTTGGCCGCGGTGGATGCCAGCTCCTTTTGCGCTGCGGCCAAGTCCTTTTCCAGACGGCGGCGTTCGGCGGCCACGTCGATGGTGCCCGAGGTGTCGAGCTCTACGACGACCGTTGCGGTGCTGAGCCGGACCTCAAGCGAGGCCGACGCACCAAAATCGTCGCCGGGTGCGGTCAGCCAGGCCAGCGACGTCACAGCGGGAACCTGATTGGTCAGATCGGCGTCGTCGACACCGACCAACCGGGCCGGCACCTTCTGCCGGTCGGCCAGGCCCTGATCGCTGCGGAACCTTCGCACCTCGGTCACCAGCTTCTGCATATCGGTGATCCGTTGTGCAGCAACCAGATCCAACGCGATGCCGGAAGAATTGGGCCACTGGGCGATCACCAGCGACTCTTGACCGGTGAGCGCCTGCCACAGCGCTTCGCTGATGAACGGGATAACCGGGTGCAGCAGTCGCAACAGCGTGTCCAGGGCGGCAGCCAGTACCGCGGTGGTGTCCGAAAGACCTTGAGCGAGCTGCGTTTTAGCCAGCTCGACATACCAGTCGCAGAACTCGTCCCAGGCGAAGTGATAGAGCGCTTCGCAGGCGCGGCTGAACTCGTAGCTGTCGAAGGCCGCATCGACTTCCGCGCGAACCTCTTCCAACCGGCCCAGAATCCAGCGGTCGGCGTCCGTCAACTGCTGCAACGGGGGCAGCGGGGCCAGGGCAGCGCCGTTCATCAGTGCGTACCGAGTGGCGTTGAACAGTTTGGTGCCGAAGTTGCGCGACGCGCGGACGGCGTCCTCACCGATGGCCAGGTCACCGCCGGGACTCGCACCGCGGGCCAGGGTGAACCGCAGAGCGTCGGCCCCGAACGTGTCGATCCAGTCCAGCGGGTCGACGACATTGCCCTTGGACTTGCTCATCTTGCGGCCGAACTCGTCGCGGATCAGTCCGTGCAGGAAAACGTCGGTGAACGGCACCTGCGGGCCGCGGCGGCCATCGAGCGTGATCGCGTCATCGCCGCCGACATAGGTGCCGAACATCATCATCCGGGCCACCCAGAAGAACAGGATGTCGTAGCCGGTCACCAGAACGCTTGTGGGGTAGAACTTTTCCAGTGCCGCGGTCTTCGAGGGCCAGCCCAGGGTGGAGAACGGCCACAACGCCGAGGAGAACCAGGTGTCCAGCACGTCCGAGTCCTGCTCCCAACCCTCGGGCGGCGTGTCATCGGGACCGACGCACACCATTTCACCCTTGGGTCCGTACCAGATCGGGATGCGATGGCCCCACCACAGCTGGCGCGAGATACACCAGTCGTGCATGTCGTCCACCCAGGCGAACCATCGCGGCTCCAGGCTGGCGGGGTGAATCACCGTGTCGCCGTTGCGGACCGCGTCGCCGGCGGCCTTGGCCATCGATTCCACCCGGACCCACCATTGCAGAGACAGCCGCGGTTCAATCGGCTCGCCGCTACGCTCGGAGTGCCCGACGCTGTGCAGGTACGGCCGCTTCTCCTCGACGATCCGGCCTTGGGCGGCCAGCGCTTCGCGCACTTTGACGCGGGCCTCGAAACGGTCCATCCCGTCGAATTGCGTTCCGGTACCGTCGATCCGGCCTTTGGTGTCCATGATCGAGGGCATCGGCAGCTGGTGGCGCATCCCGATCTCGAAGTCGTTCGGATCATGCGCGGGTGTGACTTTGACTGCGCCGGTACCGAATTCGGGATCGACATGCTCGTCTGCTACGACGATCATCTCGCGATCCACGAACGGGTGCGGCAACCAGGTGCCGACCAGGTGTCGGTAGCGGTCGTCGTCGGGGTGCACCGCGATGGCGGTGTCGCCCAGCATGGTCTCCACCCGGGTGGTCGCGACCACGATGTGGGGTTGCGAGTCGTCGAGCGAGCCGTACCGGAACGACACCAGCTCGCCTTCGACATCCTGGTAGTTGACTTCGAGGTCGGAGATCGCCGTCTCGAGCACGGGTGACCAGTTGACCAGCCGTTCGGCCTGATAGATCAGTCCGTCATCGTAGAGGCGCTTGAAGATCGTCCGCACCGCCCGCGACAGGCCCTCGTCCATGGTGAAGCGGTCACGGCTCCAGTCCACGCCGTTCCCGAGCCGGCGCATCTGGCCACCGATCGCGCCGCCGGACTCACGCTTCCAGTCCCACACCTTGTCGACGAACAGCTCCCGGCCGAAGTCCTCTTTGGTCTTGCCGTCGACCGCCAGTTGCTTTTCCACCACGCTCTGGGTGGCGATGCCGGCGTGGTCCATGCCCGGCTGCCAGAGCACCTCATAGCCCTGCATGCGCTTACGCCGGGTCAGCGCATCCATCATGGTGTGTTCCAGCGCGTGCCCCATGTGCAGGCTGCCGGTCACATTCGGCGGCGGGAGCACGATGGAGTACGCGGGCTTGGTGCTCTCGGGGTCCGCGGTGAAGTAGCCGGCATCCAGCCACTTCTGATAGATCGCGCCCTCCATCGCGGCCGGATCCCAGGACTTGGGCAGCTGGTCATCGGCAGGGCGGGGGCTGGCGGTCACCGGTCAATTCTAGGAACCGCCAGCCGCGCCCGTGTAAGGGCCTGAACCCGCAGGTGAAACGGATCAGGCAGTCGCGACTACGGGATGGTGAGAACCTGGCCGGGGTGGATCAGGTCAGGATTCGGAATCCCGCTGGCGTCGGCGATGATCTGATACTTGCTGCCGTCGCCGTAGAACCGCTCCGCGATGGCCCACAGGGTGTCGCCGGACTCAACGGTGTAGGTCCGCGCGGCGGGCTCGGGTTCGGGTTCCGCCGGAGCCTCGGCCACCGCTTCCGCGGCGGGCTCGGGGGCCGCTTCCTCCTCGACGGGCTGGGCATTCGTGGTGGTGTCTGCGGCGGGTTCCGCGTTGGGGTTGGGCGGCGGCGGGCCGTCGGTTTCGGTCTTGGTCGACCAGGCCGGACCGTCGGCCGCGTAGAGCACCAGGTTCCGGTCGTCCTGCAGGACGAGCTGGACCTGCTTCTTGCCTTTCGTGTCGCTGTGCCACACCGGCTTGTCCGCGGTGTAGAGAACGAAGTTGCCGTCGGTCTGTACCTCGGCGCGCACCACATCCTGACCGTTGGTCGAGGTAGACCACAGCGGCTTGCCCCACGAGGCGAGCACCAGGTTGCCGTCGTCCTGCAGGGTCAGGGTGTAGGCGCCGTTGCTGGAGACCAGCGACTCGCCCTTTACCAGCTTCTGACCTTCAGTGAGCCTGTCTGACATGAGTTTCCCTCTCGTTGTGCGCCTGATTGCAAAACTACTGATCGTGATGTGAGCTGGACAGACTTCCGCTCAGCGCAATCTTGTTGTGGCGCTGGCTATTTCTTGCCGCCGAGCAGGCCGCCGAGAATATCGCCGAGGCCACCGCCCTTGCCGCCCAGGACACTACCGAGAATGCCGCCGAGGGACTTGTCGTTGCCACCGCCGAGGATACTGCCCAGAATGTCGCCCAGCCCGCCGCCGGAGCCGCGTTGCTGCGATGCGGGGGCCTCGGACGGGCCACCGGCATTGAGCTGTTTACCGATGTACGCCAACACAATTGGCAACACTACGGGTAACAACTGCTTGAGCAGATCGCTGTTGCCGGCGCCGCCGCCGGCGAGTGCGGCGGCAACTTCGTTGGTGTCCTTGCCGCCGAAGAGCGTCGCGACCGCCTGGTGCCCGTCGTCCTCGTCGACCTGGTTGACGCCGCCGCCGGCGTCGAGTAGACCACGCGCGGCTTGACCACTGGCGGCATCCTCGATCTTGCTGGCGTTCTCGGGATCTTGCGAATTGTGCTGCAAGCCACTGAGCAGCACTGGCACCAGCGTGTGCACCGCTTTCTCGACTTCGCCCTGGTCTGCACCCAACTTCGAAGCGATGTCGGAGGTGGGAATCTGCGCATAAAGATCGTCGAGACCGGCCATCGTGATCCACCTTCGTCGCTGGGATGGGAAGCGAGCAGCTACGACACTAGACGCACCCGATCCGGATCAACACCCTTCGATCAGGCGGGTTTCAACTGGCACGTCAATTTAACCGTTCGGTCCGCAACTCGATACCTGCGTGCGGGAACCGTGCCAGCAATGCGTCGCCCATCGCCGCCGCCGGAGTCAACACGCCATGCAGGTCAGAGAGCTTGTCGCGGTCTTTTGCCAGGGCAAGACCGCACTCCCCCAATATCACCGAGGTGGCTTTGTAACCGGGGTCGCCGCGCTGTTCCATGCGCGCCACGTAGCGGGCGCCGGACGTCGTGGTGGTGTACGTCTCGACCTTGTAGTAGCCGCGCTCGCGGGCCTTGGCGCTGGGACCGCTACCCGATTTGGGCAGGACGCGTTCCACCAAGCCACGTGGTAGCCGATGCAGAAAGCGACTGCCCGCGGCGAAAAAAGCGCTGGAGAAACCGGTCATGACGGCCGACGCGACGGGCGCCAACGGCGACGAGCCCATACTCATGGTTTCGGTGTAGCGGAATTTGCGACCATACGCCCAATTCAGTAGTGAGTTGCTTCGTCGCACAATCCGGGTGTTGGAGGGCGCCATCGGAAACGCTGCCGTCCACACGCCGGCCAGTTCCGGCGCGATCCGACTACCGCGACGCAACGTGAGGTCGGGTTGAGCGCCCAACTCGGGCTCCGCGCCACGATCGGTGGTGAGCGTGTACGGATCGGCCATCTGGCGGCGCGCTTCGGGGTCGCTGGAGGCGGTGCGCATGATCTCGACCCCAGAGGCAATGGTGCCTCCGGATGCGCCGCCCCGCATCGACCGAACCACGAAGTTGGTGTCGGTCAGCTCACCGGCGCCATCGTCGCGCGCGGCAAGGAACAGCGCGTAGACGGTCAGGTCCGACGGGACGGAGTCGAATCCGCAGGCATGCACGATCCGGGCGCCGGTGTCTACCGCCTGCTTGTGATAGAGGTCGATGCTGTCGCGCACGAAGTTCGCCTCGCCGGTCAGGTCGGCGTAGTCGGTGCCGGCGGCGGCGCACGCCGCCACCAAAGGCAGGCCGTAACGGGTGTACGGACCCACCGTGGTGATGACGACCCGGGTGCGGGCAGCCATCTCCTGCAGCGACGACTCAGAGGTGGCGTCGGCAGTGATCAGCGGCCAGGACTGTGCAGAGGCCCCCAAGGTGTTGCGAACCGCCTCCAATCGAGCGGTCGACCTACCCGCCAGCGCGATCCGTGCGTCTCCACCGGCGCCGGCCAGATACTCCGCGGTCAGCTTCCCGACGAAGCCCGTTGCCCCATAAAGAATGATGTCAAATTCGCGTGGCGTCTCGGTCACTCGCCCGACGCTACTCCGGGCACTGCCGGAACCGAGTCCAGCCCGGCACGCCGACAACGACAAGGGCCGGGCTATGCAGCCCGGCCCTTGTCGCGCGCGTGTGCGCTATTTAGTTCTCAGCTGATCAGCCGCGTCGGCCGCAGACCGGCCACGCGCCGATGCCCTGCGCTATGCAGCACGTTCTCGGCCACCCGGATCTGCTCCTCACGGCTGGCGCCGGCTGCGGACCCCGAGCCACCGTTGGCGTGCCAGGTGCCCGAGGTGAACTGCAGGCCACCCTGGTAGCCGTTACCGGTGCTGATCGCCCAGTTGCCACCGGACTCGCACTGCGCGATCGCGTCCCAGTTCACGCTGTACGCCCTCGCCGGGGCGGGTGCGGGCGGCGGCGTCAGGGGCCGGCGGGTTCGGGTCGAAGCCCGCGAATCCGGAGCCGGCGGCGCGTCGGCCGGCGGGGCGTCAGGAGCCGGCGGGGCGTCGACAGGCGGGGCGTCAGGAGCCGGCGGGTTCGGGTCGAAGCCCGCGGGCTCCGCGGCCGGAGGCGCGTCAGGGGCCGGCAGGCCCGGGTCGAAGCTGGGGGCGACATTGGGGTCCGCGCCCAGGACATCCGCATGAGCGATGCCGGTGGTCGGCACGGTCACGAGGGTCCCAGTAATCGCGGCGACAATGAGCGTCTTGCGGACGTTCTTCAACACTATTCCTTTCGTTGCGCGCGCGCCGAAGTCAGCCCACAGAAATGGGTTGGGTGTTGCTTGATGCGTCAAAACGCTGAGATCGCTGCTTCAGGGCGTGCCGTCTCGTTTCGGCACGACAGCGGAGGGCCTGGTCTGCCCGGCGCGGCTGCTCGCCGACGCCTGTGGGGCGGTCCCATATCGAGTGCCGTCGCCCACATCCGCTCACACGCGGGTCGTGGATTCAATTATTTGAACTACTTTTGGCTGCCCATTTACGGGCTAAAAAGACCGTACGATAACGATTTGGATTCGTCACCTCGGCCGAATGGGAATACCAGACCGATAACGGATCGATCACGACTCAGCAGTGGAATGGTCCATGCAGGTCAAACGACTGTTTCAGGTCGGCGCCGATACGTCGTGACTTCAGCGCTTTCGTGAGCCGAATCACGCACATATTGTGAGTTGGGACACCAAATTTCGCTATGCAACCCGCGCCCAATAACGCGATATATAACGACCCGAAGTGACGTGGCACACAAAGCGCTATGTTGGGCTGACAACGTCGTGGCTCGCACACAAGGCGGCCCCGCTCGGCCCAGAACCCGATCGATCGGCGTCACAAGGCTTTTACTGCCAACTGGGTGGCCGCCTCGCGGTATCGTTGCGCGATCACGTTGGTGTGAATAGTCTTTGACGTCACCGTGTCTCGCGCGCGACGGCAGACATGACGGTTTCCGCTCGGGCGAACCGGAATTGCCGCCCGGGAATACGCACGACGACTCAGCTAACCGACCGTCGCCACGCATCAAAAGTGTTGTGGTGCAACACCATTACGGATAGCCGCGTCTGTTGGCACGCGTGTGCAATACAAACAACGTTCTCAACAAAGACATAAAAGAGTCGCCGATCGCGATCGGCGTCTTCTCGCCGGCTGCCTGATGATTGCGCGGGCTTCGTCGGGGACCGTGGCCGGTCGTGTGGGCACGCATCGGTTGGTGTTCTGCCCGAACGTGGCTCCCCGGATAGCGCGCTGTTTTCACCGAACCGACCGCTCAGCGACGCCGGGGGTACGGGATTTCACTGATGTTTGCGGCTCCCTGCCCCGAGATGCTGGCTAGCATGACCGAAACTGATCCACGCGCGGACATGCCGCCGGTGAACTGGAGTGAGTTGGGCGTGGGCGAGCTGCCAACCGGGACGGTGACATTGCTGCTCGCCGATGTCGAGGGCTCAACGCGGTTGTGGGAGACCCAACCTCAGGAGATGACGGCCGCCGTCGCACGCCTGGACCGCACGCTCACAGACCTGCTCGCCGCGCACGGCGGGGTGCGGCCGGTCGAGCAGGGTGAGGGCGACAGCTTCGTGGTCGCGTTCTCCCGCGCGACCGAGGCGGCCTCGTGCGCATTGGAGTTGCAGCGGGCGCCGCTGGCCCCGATCCGGTTGCGCATCGGTGTGCATACCGGCGAGGTGCAGTTGCGCGATGAAGGCAACTACGTTGGCCCGACGATCAACCGGACGGCGCGGCTGCGCGATCTCGCTCACGGCGGCCAGACGGTGCTCTCGGGTACCACCGAGGATTTGGTCGTCGATGCGCTTCCGGCCGACGCGTGGCTGACCGATCTTGGCAGGCACGAACTGCGAGGTGTCGCGCGTCCCGAACGGGTGGTCCAGCTGTGCCACCCTGATATCCGCAACGACTTCCCGCCGCTAAGGACGTCGAAACCCGTTGCGGCGGAGCATTTACCGGTGCAGCTCACCAGTTTTGTCGGCCGCGACGCGGCAATCGACGACGTGCGGCAGACCCTCGTCGCCAACCGGTTGGTCACCTTGACCGGCGCCGGCGGTGCCGGTAAGACCCGTCTCGCCATACAGGTCGCGCGTCGGATGGCTACCGATTTCGGTGACGGCGTCCTGGTATGTCGACCTGGCGCCGATCGCCGACCCCGAACTTGTGCCGGTCGCGATGGCGGGTGCACTCGGTCTGGCGGATCAGCCGAGCCGCTCCACAACGGACTCGCTCATCAGGTTTGTCGGCGATCGGCGGATGTTGGTGCTGCTGGACAACTGTGAGCACCTTCTGGATGCGACTGCCGCGCTGACCACCGCGCTACTGAGCGCCTGTCCGGGGTTGACGCTGTTGGGGACGAGCCGTGAGCCGATCGGGGTGGCCGGCGAGGTGACTTGGCGGGTGCCGTCCCTTTCCTTGGACGACGAGGCGATCGAGCTGTTCGTCGACCGGGCACGCCGGGTGCGATCCGGATTCGCAGTCACCGACGACGACTACGACGCTGTGAAGGAGATCTGCCGTCGCCTCGACGGCATGCCGCTGGCCATCGAACTCGCCGCGGCCCGCGTGCGTGCGTTGACGCTCCACGAAATCGCCGACAGTTTGCACGACCGATTCCGCTTGTTGACCGGTGGTTCCCGCACTTCGGTGCGTCGCCAACAGACACTGCATGCGTCGGTGGATTGGTCGCATGCGCTGCTGACCGAGCCCGAGCGAGTCTTGTTTCGCCGGCTTGCGCCGTTCATGGGTGGATTCGACCTCGCCGCCGCCCGTGCCGTCGCCGGCGGCACCGAGGTCGAGCGCTACCAGGTCCTCGACCAACTCACCCTGCTCGTGGACAAGTCGCTGGTGGTGGCCAGTGACCCGCAGCGCACGGGCGGCCGAATGCGGTACCGGCTACTGGAGACCGTGCGCCAGTACGCCCTGGAAAAGCTCGGCGAATCCGGTGAAGCCGATACCGTGCGGGCGCGTCACCGCGACCACTACACCGCGATGGCTAGCCAGCTCGATGCCCCGGGGGCCAGCGACCACCAGCGGCGTATCGAGCAAGCTGAGAGCGAGATCGACAACCTGCGCTCGGCCTTCGCCTGGAGCCAGGAGAACTCAGACGTCGAGCGTGCGCTGCAGCTCGTGTCGTCACTGCAGCCGCTCTGGCTGGGGCGGGGCCGTATCCAGGAAGGACTGGCCTGGTACGACGCCATCCTCAGCGACGACACCGCGCACGGCATCGAGGTGGCGGCCGGGGTACGGGCGCGGGCGCTCGCCGACAAGGCCGCGCTCGCCACCCAGGTCGTCGCCGTCGACAGCCTCGATCAGGCCGAAGAAGCCCTGGCGATCGCGCGTGAAATTGGCGACCCGGCCCTGGTGGCCCGGGCGCTCACCGCCTGCGGAGGTATCGCCGCCTACAACACCGAGGTGGCTTCGCGCTACCTCGCCGAGGCGAACGAACTGGCCCGGGGCCTCGGCGACCAAGGGATGTTGAGCGAGATCCTCGGCTTTCAGGCGTACGCCGCATTCATCGCGGGTGACCCGATCGCCGCGCGTGCGGCCGGTGAAGAAGGACGCGACCTCGCCGAGTCGATCGGTGACCGGCCGGCCGCGTTTCGCTGTCGCTGGAGCCTCGGTTTGGCACAGTGGATGCAGGGCGAGTTGGCCGGGGCCGTCGCACAGTTTCGCGGCGCGGCTGCCGACGCCGAGACCAATCACGACGTGGTCGGGACGGCGGCAATGCTGTTCTGCCAGGGCATGGTGTTGGCGTACCACGGTGACACCAGTGCGGCGCGAGCCGCGGCCGGCGCGGCGATCGAGGCCGCAGCGGAGATCGGTGGGTTCATTGAGGGCTTTAGCTACGCGGCGTTGGCTACGGCGAGCCTGGCCGCAGGTGATGTAGCGGCCGCGGCCGATGCGAGCGAGGCGGCCTCGCAGCGGTTGAGTGCCCAGCTGGGGGTGGTGAATATCAACCCAGTAGCGCAGGTTGCCCTTGCGCGTGGTGATCTGGTCGCGGCCCGCCGCTGGGCGGACGATGCCGTCTCGGTGATGAGGGGCTGGCACCTGGCGGTGGCGCTGACGACGCGTGCGCGGGTTGCGATCACACAAGGCGAGCCGGAGCAAGCCGATCGCGACGCCTACCGGGCGCTCGCGTGCGCCGCCGACGTCGAGGCGCATCTGGCTCTCCCCGATACTTTCGAGTGCCTGGCAACGCTGGCCGGCGCCGCCGACAGTCACCGAGAAGCCGCGCGACTATTCGGCGCGGCGCAGGCCCTGCGGGAACGCATGGGTGCGGTCCGGTTCAAGATCTATGACGCCGGGCACGATGCCGCGGTCACGACGCTTCGTAATGCATTGGGCGAAGCCGACTTCGAGTCTGCATGGGCCGAGGGCGCCGCGCTGTCCACCGGCGAAGCGATCGCCTACGCCCAACGCGGCCGTGGCGAGCGCAAACGCCCGGCCAGCGGCTGGGCATCGCTGACGCCAACCGAACTGGACGTCGTCCGGCTCGTCAGTGAGGGCTTGGGCAACAAGGACATCGCGACAAGGCTTTTCGTCTCACCACGCACCGTCGAAACCCACCTCACTCACGTCTATACCAAGCTTGGTCTCTCTTCCCGCGTCCAGCTAGCGCAAGAGGCAGCCCGCCATACGTAGCTCAGTTCGTGGTCATACCGCAGTGAGATGACCTCCACTGCAGCCAGATTCCACGTAACTGACAGGTTGTGCCGAATGGTTCGTCAGCGGCCGGGCCGCACCGGGTCCCGCAAATCGTCCACCGTGTTGACGTTGGTCAGCGCTTCGGAGTCCGTCAGCACGATCTGCTGTGAGTCCGATGCGTCGATCAGGTCACTCATCTTGCGTGCGCCGGCCGCGACCAAGGCATCGATCCGGTCGGCCAGATCCGTGCGGTAGACCGCGGCCAGGTAGTGACTGCGACCGTCCCACGGCATTACCACCTCAGCGTTGGTCTCGACGGCGAGGCGAAACAGCTCATCGATCAAATCGACTGTCAGCGAAGGCATGTCGACCGCAGCGACGAACGCATAGCGCGCTCCGGCCGCCGCGGCGGCCCGCAGTCCGCGTCCGGTCGCCGGCAACGGACCCAGTCCGCGCACCTCGTCGCGCAAGATGGGAACCGGCAGCGCGGGCAGCGGTTGTCCCGGCGCGGCCATCACGTACACCGGTGAACAACGTTGGGACACAACGTCAACCACGCGCTCCACCATGGTGCCCGTCCCGCCGGGGAGCGGCAGGGTGGCCTTGTCACGGCCCATCCGGCGCGATTCGCCACCGGCGACTACCACGCCTGCCAGTGAAACTCCTTCAGCCACTTGCGCTGCCACCTCAGTCCACGGTCCAGGTGTCACGTCCGCGCAGCAGCGACTGCAACGCGGCTTCATCCGAGGGGGTCGAATTCTGGGCCGCCTCGACCTGCGAGCGGGCGGCGTCGTCGTAGGTGGCTCGGCTGATGTCGCGGAAGATGCCCATCACCATGTGATCGAGGTTCTGATCCGACAACCGCGACAACGCGAATGCGTACGCCGAATCGTCGGCGTGGGCGTCGTGCACCACGATTTCCTCTTGGGCCACATCGGCGGTCTTCGCCACGTCGAGGCCGAAGCCCGACTTGACCACGCAGTACTCGCCGTTGGCGCCGAACACGATCGGTTCCCCTTGGCGGACGTTGATCACCCGCTCTTCGGAGCCCTCCTTGCGCAGCACGTCGAACGAGCCGTCATTGAAGATCGGACAGTCCTGCATGATCTCGACCAGTGCGGCGCCCCGATGTTGCGCGGCCGCCCGCAGCACTTCGCTCAGTCCGGCACGATCCGAATCAAGCGCGCGGCCAACGAATGTCGCCTCGGCGCCCAGCGCCAACGACACCGGGTTGAACGGGTGGTCCAGCGAACCCATCGGCGTCGACTTGGTGACTTTGCCGACCTCTGACGTCGGCGAGTACTGGCCCTTGGTGAGTCCGTAGATCCGGTTGTTGAACAACAGGATGGTGATGTTCACGTTGCGGCGCAGGGCGTGGATGAGGTGGTTGCCCCCGATCGACAACGCATCACCGTCGCCGGTGACCACCCAGACGGACAGGTCCTCGCGCGCGAGGGCCAGCCCGGTGGCGATGGCCGGCGCGCGGCCGTGGATCGAGTGGAACCCGTAGGTCTCCAGGTAGTACGGGAAGCGGCTCGAGCAGCCGATACCGCTGATGAACACGATGTTCTCGCGGCGCAGTCCGAGTTCGGGCAGGAAGTTGCGGATGGTGTTGAGGATGACGTAGTCACCGCAACCCGGGCACCAGCGGACCTCCTGGTCGCTGGTGAAGTCTTTGCCCTTCTGCGGCTGATCCGTGGTGGGCACCCCGTCGTTCTTGGTTGATTTGGGGGTGACACCAAGGTCGGTGCCGATCAGACTAGTCATGAGCGCCGCTCCTCCTCATCGCTTCGCTCTGCATCGCCGCGCCTCATGCGCTGACCCCCGCTTCCACGGTGGCCGCCGACAATCTGGCAACCATTGTCTTGTCCTGCTCGAGCTCCGTCAGTCTGCCGGCCAGCGCCGCCCGAATGAATCGTCCTATTTCGTCGGCCAGGAACGAGACACCCTTGACCTTAGTGACCGACTTCACGTCGACCAGGTACCTGGCGCGCAGCAACATCGCCAACTGGCCCATGTTCATCTCCGGGCACACCACTTTCGGGTAACGATGCAGGACATCGCCCAAGTTCGCCGGGAAGGGATTCAGATAACGCAAGTGCGCATGCGCCACCTTGGTGCCCCTGCGTCGCGCACGCCGACAGGCCTCACCGATCGGGCCGTAGGAACTTCCCCATCCGAGTAACAGCAGCTCGGCATCGCCGGTAGGGTCGTCGACTTCGAGATCCGGGACGCTGATGCCGTCGATCTTGGCTTTGCGTATCCGAACCATCAGGTCGTGGTTGGTGGGGTCATAAGAGATGTCACCGGAACCGTTGGCCGCTTCCAGCCCCCCGATGCGGTGCTCGAGACCGGGGGTGCCCGGCACCGCGAACTGGCGGGCGAGGGTCTCCGGGTGACGGGCGTAGGGCTCGAACGGCTCGCCCGGTTTGGCGAAGACGTGCTTGATCGGCTTGAACGAACTCACGTCCGGGATGGACCACGGCTCAGAGCCATTGGCGATGGCGCCGTCGGACAGCAGGATCACCGGGGTGTGATACGACACCGCGATCCGTACCGCCTCAAGGGCCGTGTCGAAGCAATCGGAGGGAGAACGCGGCGCCAACACTGCCACGGGTGACTCACCATTTCGTCCGAACAGCGCCTGCAGCAGGTCGGCCTGCTCGGTCTTGGTGGGCAGACCCGTGGACGGTCCGCCCCGCTGGACGTCGATGACGATCAGCGGCAGCTCGGTCATCACGGCCAGACCCAGCGCTTCGGACTTCAGCGAGATGCCCGGGCCCGACGTGCTGGTGACGCCGAGCGCTCCGCCGTAGGAGGCGCCGATGGCGGCGCAGATGCCACCGATTTCGTCCTCGGCCTGAAAGGTGATGACGTTGAAGTTCTTGTGCTTGGACAGTTCATGCAGGATGTCCGACGCCGGGGTGATCGGATAGCTGCCGAGCACCACCTGCTTGTTGGCGAGTTGGCCGGCCGCGACGATGCCATAGGCCAGCGCGGTGTTACCGGAGATCTGCCGGTATTCGCCGGCCGGCAACGACGCCTTGGACACCTCGTAGGTGGTCCCGAATGCCTCGGTGGTTTCGCCGTAGTTCCAGCCCGCCTTCAGCGCCAGCACGTTGGCCTCTGCGATGTCGGGCTTGCGGGCGAATTTCTCCCTGACGAAGGTCTCACTGGTCTTGACCGGCCGCCCGTACATCCACGACAGCAAGCCGAGGGCGAACATGTTCTTGGCGCGCTGGCCGTCCTTCTTCGTAGCACCGATCGCTTCGACGGCCCCGAGGGTCAGCGTGGTCATCGGCACGGCGTGCACGACGTATTCCTCGAGTTCGTCCGACTCCAAAGGGTTGGTTACATAGCCGACTTTGGTGAGATTGCGTTTGGTGAATTCGTCGGAATTCGCGATCACCATTCCGCCGCGCGGCAGGTCGCCGATATTGGCTTTCAGCGCGGCGGGGTTCATGGCGACCAGGACGTCGGGTCGGTCGCCGGCGGTCAGGATGTCGTAGTCGGCGATCTGGATCTGGAACGACGAGACGCCGGGCAATGTTCCTGCCGGAGCACGGATCTCGGCCGGGTAGTTGGGTTGGGTGGCCAGGTCGTTGCCGAAAAGCGCCGCGTCCGAAGTGAATCGGTCACCAGTCAGCTGCATGCCGTCGCCGGAGTCTCCCGCGAATCGGATGACGACATTCTCCAAGCGCTGCCGACTGGATCCATTCTGAGACTCTTCCCCGGCGCCATTGCCGTTCGGATTCACGTCTCCGCCTTCCAACTTGGTATCCGGACAGGCACTCCGCTGCAGCTCCAGGTTACGCGCGCCGGAGTGCCGTCTCCGCTGTCACGATTTATGTCACTGGCGGTACCAATTATGACACTTTTCTAAGGGTGTACAGCCGTCCTCTTAGTCGTGTTACCGGCGAGTATGCAGGTAAAAGTCGATGTCAGGCCGACGTCGGATAGGGGCAGAAACAAAACTGTGGTATTGGTCACTTTATCGGCGCGGCGGTCTGGGGCGGCGCTTTCGACCCGGATTTCGCCCCCGTTTCGCGCATGGTGATCAGACACAGGCCAAACCCCGCGCGCGATAGGCCCAGTGACAGGAATGCGGCGTGGTAGCCACGTAGGTCGACACCGCGGCATGCCGACTTCGCAGGCTGAGCTATTGCGGGTTAGGCGCTCTTGTCGCGACGCTCGGATCGGGACGGCTTGCGGGGCACAATCGTCGGGAGCACGTTGTCCTGCACGGTCTCCTTGGTGACGACCACCTTGGCGACATCGTCCCGGCTCGGGATGTCATACATCACCGGCAGCAGGACTTCCTCCATGATGGCGCGCAGACCACGGGCGCCGGTGCCGCGGTGGATCGCCTGGTCGGCGATCGCGTCCAGCGCATCTTCGGCGAACTCGAGCTCCACACCGTCCATCTCGAACAGCCGGGTGTACTGCTTGACCAGAGCGTTCTTCGGCTCCGACAGGATCGTGACCAACGACTCCTTGTCGAGGTTGGTGACCGAGGCGACCACCGGGAGGCGGCCGATGAACTCGGGGATCAAGCCGAACTTGATCAGGTCCTCCGGCATCACTTCGGCGAAGTGGTCGGTGGTGTCGATCTCGGCCTTGGAACGCACCTCGGCGCCGAAGCCCAGACCACGCTTGCCGACCCGCTCGTAGATGATCTTCTCCAGACCCGCGAATGCGCCCGCCACGATGAACAGCACGTTCGTCGTATCGATCTGGATGAACTCCTGGTGGGGGTGCTTGCGACCGCCCTGCGGGGGGACCGACGCTTGAGTGCCTTCCAGGATCTTCAGCAGCGCCTGCTGAACGCCCTCACCGGAGACGTCGCGGGTGATCGACGGGTTCTCGCTCTTGCGGGCGATCTTGTCGACCTCGTCGATGTAGATGATGCCGGTCTCGGCACGCTTGACGTCGTAGTCGGCAGCCTGAATGAGCTTGAGCAGGATGTTCTCGACGTCTTCACCGACATAACCGGCCTCGGTCAGTGCTGTGGCGTCGGCGATGGCAAAAGGCACATTGAGCATCTTGGCCAGCGTCTGGGCCAGGTAGGTCTTGCCGCAGCCGGTGGGCCCGAGCATCAGGATGTTCGATTTGGTCAGCTCGACCGGCTCGTACCGGGAGTCGCGGCCCTTCTCGCCGGCTTGGATGCGCTTGTAGTGGTTGTAGACCGCGACAGCCAGCGTCCGCTTGGCGGTGTCCTGCCCGATGACGTAGCCCTCGAGGAAGTCCCGGATCTCGACGGGCTTGGGCAGCTCGTCCAGTTTCACATCGTCGGCGTCGGCGAGTTCCTCTTCGATGATCTCGTTGCACAGGTCGATGCACTCATCGCAGATGTACACACCGGGACCCGCAATAAGTTTCTTGACCTGCTTTTGACTCTTCCCGCAGAACGAGCACTTCAGCAAGTCACCGCCGTCTCCGATGCGCGCCATGATGCCTCAGGGCCTACTTCCTGTGTCGCCGTTCGTCTTGCCTGCCGCGTGTATCCCACGACGCTACCCGTTTGTTCCGGCCTGTCGCGACCGTTAACGCCTAATAGCTTCCTTGGTATTCGCTGGTATTCGCTCCGATACGCAATTCTCGTGTGAATGCAACATATCGTCCGACAGCGTCCGCCACTCGTCGAGACGCGCTATGCGTGTCTCTGGCGTGTCGCGGTCGTTATGCTACCGACGCTGCTGGGTCGGCCGGGTCGGCTGACCACCACGAAACCAACCCTACCGCGACCCCCGCCGGGTCGCCGCGGAATTGGCCGTAGGGCACCTACGCCCGCCATGTGTCACGCTGGGCCGGTGGTCAACGCCGGCAGATCAGGCGTTCTGCGCGGAGAGCTTCCGGTACTCGAGAACGGTGTCGATGATCCCGTAGTCCTTGGCCTCTTGTGCGGTGAGGATCTTGTCGCGGTCGGTGTCCTTGCGGATCGTCGCGGCGTCCTTGCCGGTGTGGCGGGCCAGGGTGGTCTCCATCAGGGTGCGCATCCGCTCGATCTCGGCGGCCTGGATCTCAAGGTCGGAGAACTGGCCCTGGATCACCCCCGAGAGCGACGGCTGGTGAATCAGTATCCGCGCGTTCGGCAGCGCCATCCGCTTGCCCGGTGTTCCGGCGGCAAGCAGCACCGCGGCGGCCGAGGCGGCCTGACCCAGGCACACCGTCTGAATGTCGGCCCGCACGTACTGCATGGTGTCGTAGATGGCCATCAGCGAGGTGAAGCCACCACCCGGAGAGTTGATGTACATGGTGATGTCGCGGTCGGGGTCCAGCGACTCCAACACCAGCAGCTGCGCCATGATGTCGTTGGCCGATGCGTCGTCGACCTGGACGCCCAGGAAGATGATGCGTTCCTCGAACAGCTTGTTGTACGGGTTGGACTCCTTGACGCCGAAGCTGGAGTGCTCGATGAACGACGGCAGGATGTACCGCGCCTGCGGCTGGGTCTGAGGATTCATCGGGCTTCTCCGTTGGTGATGTGGGCGGCGCGAGTGATGATGTGGTCGACGAATCCGTATTCCAGGGCTTCCGGAGCGGTGAACCACCGGTCGCGATCCGAATCCGCCTCGATGCGCTCGATCGACTGGCCGGTGAATTCGGCGTTCAGCCGGAACATCTCCTTCTTGATGACGGCGAACTGCTCCGCCTGGATGGCGATGTCGGCCGCGCTCCCGGTCACCCCGCCCAGCGGCTGGTGCATCAGAATGCGGGCATGCGGCAGCGCATAACGCTTGCCCTTGGTGCCTGCCGCCAACAAGAACTCCCCCATCGAAGCAGCCATGCCCATCGCGTAGGTGGCGACGTCACACGGCGCCAGGACCATGGTGTCGTAGATCGCCATCCCGGCGCTGATCGATCCACCAGGTGAATTGATGTAGAGGTTGATGTCCTTGTCGCCGTCCTCGGCCGCGAGCAGCAGAATCTGCGCGCACAACCGGTTGGCGACTTCGTCGTTCACCTCCGACCCCAGGAAGATGATGCGCTCGGAGAGCAAGCGCTCATAGACGGAGTCCGTGAGGTTGAGACCCACCGAGTTCGAACGCATGTCAGTCACGACTGGGTTACCTGCTTTCTCGTATTGCTTGTTGCACCGACACTAACCAACCGGACCCGCCCTTTGACCCCCTGAAACGGACGCGTTCGCTCACAGCGTCATGCGGTGGGTTCATCGGCCGTGTCGGCCTCGTTTGATTCGGCGTCTGCGTCGACGTCTGATTCGGCAGCCTCGTCGACCTCGCCGGCCTCGTCGACATGATCGTGGTCGTGATCGTGATCGTGATCTGGTCGTGGTCGTGTTCGTGGTCCGCGTGCCGCTTGCCGAAGAACTCGCTGGTGTCGATGGCGTTGCCGTCGGTGTCGGTGACGGTGGCCTTCTCGATCACCGCGGCGACGGCCAGCCCGCGCCGCACGTCGGCGAACATGGCGGCCAGCTGGTTGTTCTCCTGCAGATAGGCGAACAGCTGTTGCGGCTCGATGCCGTATTGCCGCGACGTCAACACCAGTCGTTCGGTCAGGTCTTCCTGACCAACCTGCACATCCAGCTGGTCGGCGATGGCGTCGAGCAGCAGCTGACGCTTGACGTTGTTCTCGGCGGCGGCGCGCGCTTCGGCGTCGAACTCCGCGCGGGAGGAGCCCTGCTGCTCGAGCACCTCGTTGAACTTGGCCTGGTCCTGGTTCAGGCCGCTCATCGCCGCCTGCAGTGTCTCGTCGATTTGAGAGCGCACGATCGCGTCCGGCACCGGGACGTCGAGCTGCTCGAGCAGGGCGTCCAAGGCGGCGTTGCGGATCTGGTCGGCCTGTTGGGCGCGCTTGGTCTTGCGCACCTGCTCGCCGAGGCTCTCGCGTAGCTCGTCGATGGTGTCGAACTCGCTGGCGAGCTGGGCGAACTCATCGTCTGGTTCGGGCAGTTCCCGTTCCTTGATCGACTTGACCGTGACGGTGACCTCAGCCTCCTGCCCGGCGTGTTCGCCGGTCGCCAGCTTGGCGGTGAACACCTTGGACTCGTCGACGGCCAGCCCGACGAGCGCGTCGTCGAGGCCCGCGATCAGCCGGCCGGAACCGACCTCGTGCGAAAGCCCCTCGGCGGCGGCATTGGGTACGTCTTCGCCGTCGACGGTCGCGGAGAGGTCGATCGAGACGAAGTCACCGGTTTGGACGGGCCGGTCCACGCCGGCCAGGGTGCCGAACCGGGCGCGCAACGACTGGAGTTCGGCGTCCACCTCGTCGTCGGCTGACCTCGATCGGGTCGACGGAGACGGTCAGCGCGTCCAGGTCAGGAATCTCCAGCTGGGGGCGGACGTCGACCTCGGCGAAGAACTGGAGTTCCTCGCCGTATTCCTTGTGGGTCACCTGGATGTTGGGCCGACCGATCGGCTGCACGTCGGACTCGGTGAGCGCTTGGCCGTAGCGACTGGGCACGGCGTCCTCGATGACCTGCTCGAGCAGGGCCTCGCGACCGAACCGCGCCTCGAGCAACTTGGCCGGCGCCTTGCCGGGCCGGAAGCCGGGCAGGCGAACCTGCTTGGCAAGCTCCTTGTAAGCGCGCTGGAAATCGGGTTCGAGCTCAGGAAACGGCACCTCCACGTTGATGCGAACCCGGGTCGGGCTCAACTGCGTCACGGTGCTCTTCACGGCGTGCTCCTCGGTGTGTCGTTATGGCGTGCGGCGGGTGCGCCTGGCGGGCTGGTCGGGGTGACAGGATTTGAACCTGCGGCCTTCCGCTCCCAAAGCGGATGCGCTACCAAGCTGCGCTACACCCCGCGCTGACCACGCGATCCTACGGCCCGGCAGCGCCGGGCCCGCAGAGACCTCCGGGGACCTGAGAGCTCACGGAGCGGTCACATGACTGCGTCGATTAGATTTGATCTCCGCCACCACGTACAGTCTCGCTCGACTAATACTTGCGGGCGTAGCTCAATGGTAGAGCCCTAGTCTTCCAAACTAGCTACGCGGGTTCGATTCCCGTCGCCCGCTCTGAGCTAAAATTTGCTCGACCAGAAAGGCGCCATGCGCGACGTCAAAAGCGTCAGTATTCACGGCTCATGCGCGTCGGACTACGCCGGAGTACGCGACGCGTTCGAGCGCAATTTCGAGCTGCGCCGAGAGGTGGGCGCAGCGGTAGCCGTCTGGGTCGACGGGAATCTCGTCGTCAATCTGTGGGGCGGCCACGCCGACGCCGCCGCCAAACGCCCCTGGCGGGAAGACACCCTGACCACGGTGCTGTCCGGCACCAAGGGCCTGACGTCCACCTGCATCCACCAGCTCGCCGACCGCGGTGAGCTGGACCTGCACGCTCCGATCTCGCGGTACTGGCCCGAGTTCGGGCAGGCCGGCAAGGAAGCCATCACGCTGGCCATGGTGATGAGTCACCGATCCGGCGTGATCGGCCCGCGCACCCGGTTGACCACCGAGCAACTCTGCGACTGGGACTACGTCTGCCGGCAACTGGCCATCGCCGAGCCCTGGTGGGAGCCGGGCACCGCGCAGGGCTACCACATGACCACCTTCGGCTTCATCCTCGGTGAGGTGTTTCGGCGCGTCACCGGCCGCACCGTCGGCCAGTATCTGCGGACCGAGATCGCGGGGCCGATCGGCGCCGAGATCCACATCGGCTTGACGCCGGCCGAGCAGCTGCGCTGCGCCGAGCGGGTCAACAAGCCGACCGGTCGGCAGCTGCTGGCCGAACTGCAAGCCCCGAGTGATCCGACGACGCTGGCCGAACACCCCAAGGCTGGGATGTCGATTTCGATGGGGTTCCTGGCAGACGACGACCTCGACACCGAGAACCTGCGGCTCTGGCGTCAGTTGGAGTTCCCCGGCACCAACGCCCAGGTGTCGGCGCTGGGGATGGCGACGTTCTACAACGCGCTCGCCCAGGAGAAGTTGCTCAGCCGCGAGCACATGGACCTGGTCCGGGTGTGCCAGGGCGGTTTCGAGCCCGACCTGGTGCTGGGGCCGCGCGTCGCTGATCACGGCTGGGGCCTGGGCTACATGCTCAATCAGCGCTGCATCAACGGACCCAACCCGCATGTGTTCGGCCACGGGGGGCTGGGCGGCTCGTTCGCATTCGTGGATCTGGAACACCGGATCGGCTACGGGTACGTGTCGAACCGCTTCGACGCCAGCAAGGCCAACGCCGACCCGCGCAGTGTCGCCTTGAGCAACGAGGTGTACCGCGCGCTCGGGGTCAAGGTCGACTGACCGATACCACCCTCGCGTCGAGAGTGAATCCCTCGACAGCGTCACGGCGCGTCGTGGGGTTCACACTCGGCGTCAGGTGGGGGCCGTCAGGTCTGACAGGTCGGGCACCAGAACACATTGCGGCCCTCGAGTACCGCCGTACGGATCGTTTCGCCGCAAACCCGGCACGGATCGCCGGCGCGCCGGTACACATACGTGCGCGGACGTCCGGGCGCGTACGACGGTGCGCCACGGTCGTGTTCGGGACGGACGACGACGATCTTGCCGCGCCGCAACCCGACCTTCATCAGCGCCAACAGATCGGTCCAGGCGGCGTCGAACTCCGCTTCGGAGATCTTCTGACCGGTCCGGTACGGATCGATGCGGTGGCGGAACAGTAACTCGCTGCGATAGACGTTGCCGACCCCGGCAATAACCGTCTGATCCATCAGGAGCGCGCCAATCGGCCTGCGCGACTTCGTGATTCGCGCCCACGGCCACGCCGGGTCGGCGTCGGCGCGTAACGGGTCGGGCCCCAGCCGGGCGACCACGTCGTCGACCTGGCTGACATCGAGTAGCTCGCACACCGTCGGGCCGCGCAGATCGGTGCCGTACTCGGCGCCGATCATGCGCATCCGCACCTGGCCGACCGGTTCGCGGAACCGGCTCGCCGTCGGTGCGTTCCCATTCGGTGAAGGTGCCGTAGAGCCCGAGATGCACATGCACCACCGGGCCGTCGGCGTAGTGATGGAAGAGGTGCTTGCCCCAGGCGCTGGCGCGGCGCAGCACTCGGCCGTCCACGGCGGCGCCGCATCGGTGAAGCGTCCCTGCGGGCTGGATACCGACACCGGGGCACCGGCGAAGCGCTTCTGATGCAGCCGGGCCAGCCGGTGCAGCGTGTGGCCTTCGGGCACGGATTCTCCGGCCCTTCACGGACTGGCGCCGGGTACCGGCGGCGCCTGGTGGGTGCGTTCGTATTCGGCGAGGATGTCGATACGACGTTGGTGGCGCTGGACTTTCGACCACGGCGTGGCCAGGAACGCATCGACGATGGCCAGTGCCTCGTCGAGAGTGTGCATGCGGCCGCCGATGCCGATCAACTGCGCATTGTTGTGTTCGCGGGCCAGCGACGCCGTCTCGCACGCTCCATGCCAGCGCGCAGCGCGCGCCGGGCACCTTGTTGGCCGCGATCTGCTCGCCGTTGCCGGAACCACCGAGCACGATGCCCAGGCTGTCCGGGTCGGCGACGGTCCGCTCGCCGCGGCGATGCAGAATGCCGGGTAGTCGTCCTCGGCGTCGTAGCTGAAGGCGCCGCAGTCGATCGGCTCGTGTCCGGTTTTCCTCAGATGCTCGATGATCTGTTGCTTGAGCTCGAAGCCGGCGTGGTCGGAACCCAGGTAGACGCGCATGCCGGACATTCTGCACGAGCGCACACCGGGTGCCGCCACGGAGTGGGCGGCACCCGGTCAGGCCACTAGTCGAACTGAGGTGGCTCGGTGCGAGTCCGCTTGAGCTCGAAGAAGTGTGGGTAGGACGCGAACGTCACCGAGGCGTCCCACAGCTTGCCGGCTTCCTCGCCGCGCGGAATCTTCGATAGCACCGGGCCGAAGAACGCCACACCGTTGACGTGGATGGTCGGCGTGCCGACGTCGTGGCCCGACCGCGTCCATGCCGGCGTGGTGGCTCTTGCGCAGGGCCTCGTCGTAGTCGGTGCTGGTGGCGGCCTCGGCGAGTTCCGCGGGCAGGCCCGGCGTCGGCGAGCGACCAGCTTGACGACCTCGTCGAGATCCTTGTTGCCCTCGTTGTGAATCCGGGTGCCCATGGCGGCGTACAGCGGGTCGAGCACCTTGGCGCCGTGGACCTGCTCGGCGGCGATCGCCACCCGCACCGGCCCCCATGCCTTCGCCATCGCCTCCTGGTACTGCTCGGGCAGCCCTTCACGGTTCTCGTTGAGCACGGCCAGGCTCATCACGTGGAAGTTGACCTCGATGTCGCGAACCTTCTCGACTTCGAGAATCCAACGCGAGGTGATCCAGCACCACGGACACAGCGGATCGAACCAGAAATCGGCCTTATTTTTCGAGGATTCTTCGTCGGCCATTACTGCGGTCCTCTCGTAGACAAGATCTTGTAACCGCTCACACACAACCGTAGTCGCGCGCCGCCTGTTCCCGCCGCGCTGAAGTGCCCTGACGCGGCTGCCGATATGTTGGACGCGTGGCTCTTCCCAACCTCACCCGGGACCAGGCGGTCGAACGAGCCGCACTGGTCACCGTGGACAGTTACCAGATCAACCTCGACGTCACCGACGGGTCGGGTGCGCCGGGCGAGCGCACCTTCCGCTCCACCACCACCGTGGTGTTCGACGCGCTCGCCGGTGCCGACACGGTCATCGACATCGCCGCGGACGCCATCCACAGCGCCAGCCTCAACGGTCAGGATCTCGACGTCTCCGGCTACGACGAATCGACCGGGATTCCGCTGAGGGCCTGGCGGACCGCAACGTCGTCGTGGTCGACGCCGACTGCCGCTACTCCAACACCGGCGAGGGGCTGCACCGCTTCGTCGACCCGGTCGACGACGAGACGTACCTGTACTCGCAGTTCGAAACCGCCGACGCCAAGCGCATGTTCGCCTGCTTCGACCAACCCGACCTCAAGGCGACGTTCGACATCACGGTGACCGCGCCCGGCCATTGGAAAGTGGTCTCCAACGGGGCGACGTCCCGTCAGCGTCGAAAACGGGGTCCATGCCTTCGCCACCACGCCGCGGATGAGCACCTACCTGGTGGCGCTGATCGCCGGTCCCTACGCCGTCTGGAACGACACCTACAGCGACGAACACGGCGAAATCCCGCTGGGCATCTACTGCCGGGCCTCGCTGGCACCGCACATGGATGCCGAGCGGTTGTTCACCGAGACCAAACAAGGATTTGGCTTCTACCACAACAACTTCGGCCTGCCCTATGCGTTCGGCAAGTACGACCAGCTGTTCGTCCCCGAATTCAATGCCGGCGCAATGGAAAACGCCGGCGCCGTGACGTTCCTCGAGGACTACGTCTTCCGCAGCAAGGTCACCCGCGCCTCCTACGAGCGGCGTGCCGAGACGGTGCTGCACGAGATGGCGCACATGTGGTTCGGCGACCTGGTCACCATGACGTGGTGGGATGACCTGTGGCTCAACGAATCTTTCGCCACCTTCGCCTCGGTACTGTGCCAGGCCGAGTCGACCGAATACACCGAGGCGTGGACAACCTTTGCGACCGTGGAGAAGTCGTGGGCCTACCGGCAGGACCAGATGCCGTCGACCCACCCGATCGCCGCGGATATCCCCGACCTGCACGCGGTCGAGGTGAACTTCGACGGAATCACCTACGCCAAGGGCGCTTCGGTGCTCAAGCAACTCGTCGCCTATGTGGGCCTCGATCAATTCCTGGCCGGACTGCGGGACTACTTCCGTACCCACGCATTCGGTAACGCCACTTTCAGCGACCTGCTTTCCGCGCTGGAGAAGGCGTCCGGTCGCGACCTGTCGAATTGGGGCCAGCAGTGGCTGAAAACCACCGGGCTCAACACCTTGCGCGCCGGATTTCGATGTCGACGACAACGGCAAGTTCACCCGGTTCGCGGTGACGCAGAGCGGCGCCGCGCCAGGAGCGGGCGAGACCAGGGTGCACCGGATCGCGGTCGGTATCTACGACGACGACGGTTCCCAGGGCCCGGCAAGTTGGTGCGGGTACATCGGCAGGAGCTCGACGTCGACGGCCCCACCACCGATGTGCCTGCGCTGGTTGGTGTTTCGCGCGGCAAGCTGATTCTGGTCAACGACGATGACCTGACCTACTGCTCGCTGCGGCTGGATCCGGAGTCGCTGCAGACTGCGCTGAACCGCATCGCCGACATCGCCGAGCCACTGCCACGCTCGCTGGCGTGGTCGGCGGCCTGGGAGATGACACGCGAGGCCGAACTGCGCGCCCGCGACTTCGTGTCGCTGGTATCAGGCGGCGTTCAGGCCGAAACCGAGGTCACGGTGTTGCAGCGGCTGCTGACACAGGCACAGACGGCGGTGGGGGCCTACGCCGAGCCGGGCTGGGCGCGTGAGCATGGCTGGCCGCAGTTCGCCGACCGGCTGCTGGAATTGGCGCGCGACGCCGCAGCCCGGATCGGACCATCAGCTCGCCTTCGTCAACGCGCTGTGCACGTCGGTGCTGTCGCCACGGCATGTGGAGGTACTGACCGCCCTTCTCGATGGCGATCCCGCCGAGGAGGACTGGCCGGATTGGACATCGACACCGACCTGCGCTGGCGCATCGTGATCGCGCTGGCGGCCGCCGGCGCGATCGACGCCGAGGGGCTGGAGTCGCCGTGGATCGACGCGGAGGTGCAGAGCGACCGGACGGCTGCCGGCAAGCGGTACGGCGCTCAGGCGTCCGCGGCACGCCCGCAATTCGAAGGTCAAGGAGAACGCCTTCACGACGGTGGTCGAGGACGACACCCTGGCCAATGCGCTGGGGCGGGCCATCATCGCGGGTATCGGCGCACCGGGACAAGGTGAGCTACTCAAGCCGTTCACAGCGCGCTACTTCGAGGCGATTCCGGGCGTCTGGGAGCGGCGGTCCAGCGAAGTCGCGCAGTCGGTGGTGATCGGCTTGTACCCCTACTGGGACATCAGCGAAGAGGCCATCGCGGCCGCCGACGCGTTCCTGGCCGACCCCGAGGTGCCGCCGTCACTGCGTCGACTCGTCTCGGAGGGGCAGGCCGCGGTGAAGCGGTCGCTGCGCGCCCGTACGTTCGACGGTCAGCAGTAGCCACCGTCGCGAAGGCCGGCTGCCACCTCGAGCCGATTCGTCTCGCGAAAGACCAACTCGCGCACCAGCTCCCAGCTGTAGGCCCGAAGCATGCCCAGATAGCCCAACGCGGCCCACTGCGCGGAATGCCGCTCCTCGTGGTGCAGCAGCCGGTCTAAGTCGAGCGGCCCGCGCGACTGAATGGTCTCGCGCAGCCGTCGGGCGGGGTCGGCCACCCGGGGGGTGTTGACCATGAAGATGTCGCCCCAGGTGGTACCGCCCCGTTGACTGAACAGACGCTGAATCCAGTTACCGCCCAAGCCCATCAGGATGCCATGCGGAGTCGCGACCAATCGGCCGCCGTTGCGGTGGACGAACTTGACGTCACGGTCATAGCTCCAGCTGTTGGCGCGCTGACGGCCCATGATCCGCTTCACCTCGGTGGCGGTGTACGGCGTTTCGGCAAAGTCGTTGACGAGCCTGCCCGCCGTGCCGTAGTCGGTGCCCGCGTTGAGGACGTAGGTGAGCAGCACCGCCATCCGCGCGTCCGCCCCGCGGGTCCCCGGCGGGATGAGAAAGAACGACTTGCCGTGGCGGTCCGTGATCTCCTCGCATCCCTCGAGCAGATGCAGGGAGCGGGCGAGACCCATCCCGGCCACCTCGACCACGTGGGCCGGAGCGATTGCCCGGCGCGTGGCGTTGTCCAGCCACCTGCTCAGGTAGCCCGTCGGACGCGGGCCGGCCAGCAGATCCGCCTGCCGCAGCGCCCTCTCGTACGGGTTCACCGTCCAGCACGCGGGTCCGGGGACTCCGAGCGGCTAGGCCGGCGAGATCCCCGCGCTGAGCACCCGGATCGCACTGACCAGGCCGTCGATCAGGTTGCCCTGCTCGAACGCGGACGAGGCGGCGGCGACACCGAGCGGTGCGGCCGATTCGGCGCCACGACCGCGCACCTCCGAGCCGTACACCACCTCGATGGCACTCTGGTCAGGCGACACGGCGAGCAGCACGGCGTTGTTCGGCGTCGGCACCTTGGCCAGAATCTCGCGGGCCCGCGCCGCGGTGTCGCCACCCAGGTCGCCCAGGTAGACGGCGAACCGCGCCTTGGATGCCCGCGAGGCGTACTTCAGCGCGTCGTCCACGGCGACGAGGTCGTTGATGGGGAACGGGTAATGCACCGAGAGTTCGCCGGGCTCGGTGACTCCCGAGACCCGTCCACTCGTCGTGAGAACCCAGCCCCCGGGCAGGTTCGCCGGGTCGACCGTCGCGACTTCACCATGTGCCACTTGCGCCACCTCCTACCGTGAACTCCGATCCGTGCCCGCCATGGTGACCGCCGACGGCCTCATCGGTGGCGGCCCACAGGATGGGCTCGTGGGTCCACTTTTGTGACAGGTCGTAGGTCGCGGGGTGCGGCCCCTTGCGGGTCAAGTACACCAGCCCGAGGGCGATTGCCAACCCCAACGGGATGCCGACAAAGAAGAGGTGAATCTCCATCATGCTCACGACGCAAACCGTATCCCACCGGAGCTTCGACCGGCGCAGTTAGGACCCAACTAATTCAGGCCGCGCCCTCGCCGAGGTAGCGCGCCCAGGACGGGTCCAGCTCCTTGACCGTGGACAGCAGCCGCCAATGCTGTCCGGTCGGCGGCAGCGGGGTGCGGCGCAGCGACCAGCCCAGCTCGGTGAGTAGCTTGTCACCCTTGCGGTGGTTGCACGTCGAGCAGCATGCGACGCAGTTCTCCCACGAGTGGTCGCCGCCGCGACTGCGCGGGACGACATGGTCGACGGTGTCGGCCTTGGCCCCGCAGTAGGCGCAACAGAAACGATCGCGGTGCATGAGCGCGGCCCGGGTCATCGGGACGCGGGCACGGTACGGGACCCGCACGAAGGACCGCAGCTGGATCACCGAGGGCACCGCGATGGACCGAGTCGCGGAGTGGATGACGGTCGCGCTGGGATCGTCGTGCACCACGTCGGCCTTACCGCAGATCACCATCACGATGGCGCGCCGCATCGGCAACGCGGTGAGCGGCTCGTAGGTGGAGTTCAGCAGCAGTACCCGCCTGCGGCTCCAGATTGATGCCGTCTCCGAGCGGGTAGGGGGATGAGTGTCAACGCTGTGCAGACACGACGCGGTCGCAGGCCCGGTTCCGTTCGCCGCGGCACCGGAACTTCGGTGGCTGCGGCGTTTGTTGCGCTGCGCCATAAATCCTCCGCCGACAGTCCACCACGATTTGCTGCCAATCGCACGCCAAATTGTCCCAGCCGCGCCGTGTCGGTCCGGTGAACACCAGGAGCGATCGCGGCCCGGACGGCGGGTGGCCCACAATGGAGCGCGATGGACCAAACACCTGAATCTTTCTACGACGCCGTCGGCGGCGCCAAGACCTTCGAGGCAATCGTGGGTCGCTTCTATGAGCAGGTCGCCGAGGACGAGATACTGCGTCCCTTGTATCCCGAGGAGGACCTCAGCGGCGCCGAGGAGCGGCTGCGGATGTTCCTCGAGCAGTACTGGGGCGGCCCGCGGACCTATTCGGATCAGCGTGGCCATCCCCGGCTGCGGATGCGGCACGTGCCCTTCCGGATCACCCCCATCGAGCGCGACGCCTGGTTGCGGTGCATGTACACCGCGGTCGCCTCGGTCGACTCGCAGACGCTGGACGAAGACCATCGTCGCCAGCTGCTTCAGTACCTGGAAATGGCCGCCCACTCCCTCGTCAACTCGGCCTTCTGATGGCTGAGCCGCAGCGGTGGTGGCAGTCCGCGGTGTTCTACCAGGTGTATCCGCGCTCGTTCGCCGACAGCGACGGCGACGGCGTCGGCGACCTCGACGGCCTGGCCGACCGGCTGGATCACCTGAAACAGCTTGGCGTGGACGGGATCTGGCTCAACCCGGTCACCGTCTCGCCGATGGCCGACCACGGCTATGACGTCGCCGACCCGCGGGACATCGACCCGCTGTTCGGGGGCACCGCAGCCTTCGAGCGGCTGATCACCGCGGCACACGCACGAGGCATCAAAGTCACCATGGACGTGGTCCCCAACCACTCCAGCTCCCAGCATCCGTGGTTTCAGGACGCGTTGACTGCCGGCCCGGGCAGCGCCGAGCGCGATCGCTACTACTTCCGGGACGGCCGCGGCCCCGACGGACTGCTACCGCCCAACAACTGGGAGTCGGTGTTCGGCGGGCCGGCCTGGACGCGGGTGATCGAACCGGACGGCAAACCCGGCCAGTGGTATCTGCACCTGTTCGACGCCGAACAACCCGACCTCAATTGGGACAACCCGGAGGTCTTCGACGACTTCGAGAAGACGCTGCGGTTCTGGCTGGAACGCGGCGTGGACGGGTTCCGCATCGACGTCGCGCACGGCATGGCCAAGCCACCCGGGCTGCCGGACGCGCCCGAGTTGCACGTCGAGATACTGCGCCACAGTGACGACGACCCGCGGTTCAACAGGCCGCACGTGCACGCGATCCACCGCGATATCCGCACCGTCATGGACGATTACCCCGCCGCGGTCACCGTCGGCGAGGTGTGGGTCCACGACAACGCCCAGTGGGCCGAATATGTCCGCCCCGACGAACTGCACCTGGGCTTCAACTTCCGGCTCACCCGCACCGAATTCGACGCCGCGGAGATCCGCGAGGCTGTGCAGAACTCGCTGGAGGCCGCGGCGCTGGAGAACGCCACCCCGACGTGGACGCTGGCCAACCACGATGTGGGCCGTGAGGTCACCCGATACGGGGGTGGCGAGCTCGGGCTGCGCCGGGCGAGGGCCATGCTGATGCTGATGCTCGCCCTGCCGGGCGCGGTGTTCCTCTACAACGGCCAAGAGCTGGGTCTGCCCGACGTGGATCTGCCAGACGAGGTGCTGCAGGACCCGACGTGGGAACGCTCGGGACACACCGAGCGCGGCCGCGATCGGTGCCGGGTGCCACTGCCCTGGTCGGGCGAGGCTCCCCCGTTCGGCTTCTCCAGCAACGCCGACACCTGGTTGCCGATGCCGGCGGACTGGGCGGCGCTGACGGTGGAAAAACAGCGGGCAGACCCCGAGTCGACGCTGTCGTTCTTTCGGACATCTCTCGAATTACGCAGGGCCCGTGCGGAATTCGACGGCGAGCTGGAGTGGCTGAGCACGCCGGACGACTCCGTGGCGTTCCGCCGACGCGGCGGCCTGACGTGCGTCCTGAACGCCGGCGACCGTCCGGTTTCGCTGCCGCGCGGAGAAGTCATCCTCGGTAACGCGCCGTTGGCCGGCGGGCGGTTGCGGCCGGACAGCGCGGTTTGGCTGATCTGAGCCCGCCCTTTCTAGCGGCCGGCGACCGGATCAAGCCGGTAGTGGAGCCGCAGCGCCTGCCAACGGCCGACCCGCAGCCAGTGGTCGGTGCGCAGCACACCCTCGCGGTCGGTGAACACGTGGAAGGTTTCCCGCAGCGGCAGCCGCGCCGCATACCACCGGTCACCGAAGTGCACTGCCACGTAGGCACCGTCGGCGCCGAAGGCGGTGGACCGCGAGTGCAGCCAGAACGAGCCGTCGGGATCGTTGCGCGGTGTCAAAAAAACCTGCACATTTCCGTTTTCGAGCGGAAATGCCACCTGCACGTGCGGTTGATCGTTCTCAGGCACCGCCGCGACGCGATAGAAGCCGCTGTACACCTTGGATCCGTCTGACCGCAGCGTGCGCAACCACGCGGCCCCGACTCGATGACCGTTCCGGTCCTCGACGATGCGCACATCGCTCGCCATGCCGCGGCTGACCGCCAAGGGTCGCATCGGAAGTGCCAGTTGCTGGACCCGGCGGCCCCACCCGCGCGCGATGAATTCGCCACCGGGGGCGAAGGCGGTGCTCCATTGCGACCACACCTCCATCCGCCACGACGCCGTGTGCTCGTAGAAGTCGCGCACACGCGGATCGACGTCGGCGGAGGCGAAGGCCGGACCGTCGAGCATGGCCATGTCATCCAGCAATCCGTCGTCGGCGGACGCGGCGCGGACGAGACCCGAGGCGTCGAGGACATCGAGCCACGCGTCGCCGATGCCGCCGCGGGCGTTGCTGGGGGCACTCAACCAGGAGTCCGCGCCGGCGGGATCGATGGGACGGCCGACAATCCGCCAGAACAACCGCGTCGACAGGTCCAGCCCGGAGACGAATCTCCCTGACACCGGTTCGCGCCTCGCTTCCCGCTCGTCTATACGTAGTACATGGCACCCTACGCGTGGACCGTCATCGGAGCCGGACCTGCGGGAATCGCCGCCGTGGGACGACTGCTCGATCATGGGATTCCCGAGGAGAAGATCGCGTGGATCGATCCGGCTTTCGCCGCGGGAGACCTTGGCCGGAAGTGGCGGGCGGTATCGAGTAACACCATTGCCGGGACCTTTCTGGAATACCTCAACGGCTCCAAGGCATTCCGGTTCTCCGAGGCGCCGCCGTCGCCGCTCAAAGAGGTCGATCCCGACGAGACATGCGCCCTGGCCCTGGTCGCCGATCCGCTGCTGTGGGTCACCCGGCACCTCCGGGAACGGGTCCATATCTTTCAGACGACGGCAACCACCCTGACTCTGGCGCAAAGACGGTGGCGGATCGAGACCGCACTCGGCGAGGTGGAATCGCAGAACGTGGTTCTCGCGGTCGGCGCAGTTCCGAAAAGCCTGTCATATCCGCATCTCGAGGAGATACCGGTCGACGTGGCACTCGACCCCGAACAGCTCGCTGATCAGCAACTGGAAGGGGCGACCGTCGCGGTCTTCGGCTCCTCGCATTCGACGATGATCGCCCTGCCGCACCTGTTGCGGCTACCCGTGGCGCGGGTGCTCAATTTCTACCGCAGCCCACTCAAATACGCGGTCTACCTTGACGATTGGATTTTATTCGATGACACCGGACTCAAAGGCCGGGCAGCGCAATGGGCACGGGAGAACATCGACGGCGTGTATCCGGACCGGTTGGAGCGGTATTGGGTTTCGAGCCCCGAATTCGACGAGAAATTGCAGGAGTGCGACCGCGCGATCTACACCGTCGGCTTCGAGCCCAGAACGCTGCCCGCGACGCCGCAATGGGGACCGCTGCACTACAACCCGCAGAACGGAATCATCGCCCCCGGCCTGTTCGGGCTCGGCATCGCATTTCCGGAATACGCCGAAGACCCGTACGGCTACGGCCAGCATCGCGTCGGCCTGAAGAAGTTCATGGATTACCTGAACTCCGTGCTGCCGTTGTGGATGATTTACGGCACCTGAAGGACAGGAAGAACTCGGGCTGATTCAAGGCCGGTCTTCAAGGCCGGTCAATGCACCAACAGCGCCGCATGGCTGCGTCGCCGGTATACCGACCCGAACCGGGCGTCGATGCGCAACCACGCCGGTGAGATCCGGACCCGGATCATCTCGTCGCTGCCGATCGAGTCAGCCGACTGAGGCAGGAAACCCATTGCAGTCAAAGCGAATACGCAACGCATCGGCACTCCGACCCGCACGTCGCCGGAGCTCACCTCGACGACCTCCTGGTCCAGCAGCGAGACCGGCGGTCCGTGGGCGCCACCGTGCTCTCTGGCCAGTTGGGCGCCCTGCTGCGCCAGATCCAGCATCAACTTGACGGGTATGTCGTCGAGGTGGGTGAAGCCGGATTCCGGGGGCAGCCCGCCCCGCCACGCCGAATCCATCGCAAAGCCTGGATCGACGTACCCCGTGGTTTCGGAAGCGGCGGCCAGTCCGCGGGCCAACCCGTCCGCGGCGACCGACATGTCGTCGGGTCTGACTTTGCCGACCACTACGCGACTGGCCAGCACGTCGAAACCCGTTGCGACCCATGCCGTCAGCAATCCCGAGGACCGGGCGCGGATTCGAATCACCGCGGCTTCGTCGAGCCGCATCGCGTGCGCGACGAACGCGGCCAGGTTCTCGCGGTGCCCCGCCACATTTTCTGGGCCCAGCCACAGTCCGCGCTCGGCTACCGAATCCACCGTTGCAGGTACTCCCTATGATGAGGCGACAAGCGCACCAAACGCTGCTCCTCGATGTGTACGGCCGCCAGTTGCGACTCGGCGATCACGGCCGGCTTGGACTCCGGGTCGGCGTTGACCGATCGAACTTCGTAGCCCAGCGTGAAGTCGACCGCCCGCAGCCGTTTGGTCCAGATGGTCACCTGTAGCGGCGAATCGACAAGGCGCAGCTGATCTTTGTAGGTCACCCGGACATCAGCGATCAGCAGGCCGACGGTGGCGATGTCGGCGCCGAACGGCTCCCTGAGGAACGGGACGCGCGACTCCTCCAGGAGTGTGACCATGGTGGCGTGGTTGACGTGCTGGTACATGTCGATGTCCGACCAACGCACCGGCACGGCTGCGACGTAACCGGTGCTCATCCAGAGTTCGCCCGTCCGCTGGTGCGTGTCATGCGGCGGATCTGACGGGCCGCCACCGACAGCGTCGCGAGATCTGTTGCGCCGCTTTCGCGGATCTCGTTGAGCGTCCGGCGTGCCCGCTCCACCCGGGATGCGCTGATGTGTTCCCACTCGGCGATTTTCTGCTCCCCGCTTTCGTCCGGCTCGCCCGCGGCAAGAACGTCGAAACACAACGATCGCACCGACGCGTAGATGTCGTCACGAATCGCCAACCGCGCCAACGAATGCCAGCGATCGGTGCGCGGCAGCTCCGACACCGCCGTCAGCAGGGAGTCGGTGCCCAGCCGATCCATCAGCGCGAAATAGGTGTCGGCGACCTCGGCCGTCTCGATCTCGGTGATGTCGGCGATATCGATGATGTCGAGCAGGCTGTAGCGGTACAGCCCGGCCGCGACCCGGTAGGCCAGGTCCGGTGGTGCGCCCTGCGCGGTGAACTCCGCGGCTTCCTTCTCGACGATGGCCTTGTCGTCCCCACGCAGCCACTCCGACATCCGCGGCGTCAGCGCCTTGACCTTCGCGGCGAATCGGTTGATCTCGGCGCCGACGGCCAGCGGCTGTGGACGATAGTTGAGCAGCCAGCGCCCGGCGCGGTCGATGAGCCGACGGGTGTCCAGAGTCAACCGGTCCGAGAGGGCGACCGGCAGGTTGGCGGCGCGGATGCGGTGCCAGATGTGGTCGATACCGAAGATGGCGTCAGTGGCGGCGAAGGTGCGCACGGCGTGGATCTGAGGGACACCGACGTCTTCGGCGAGCCGGAACGCGTAGCTGATGCCGGCCGTGTCGACCATGTCGTTGATCAGCATGGTGGTGACGATCTCGCGGCGCAGCTGGTGCGTCCGGATCTCCGGGGTGAACCGTTCCCGCAACGGCTTGGGGAAGTAGGCCGGCAGCCTGGATGCGAACACGTCCTGGTCGGGCAACTCGGTGTTCAACAAGTCCTCTTTGAGCGCCAGCTTGACGTGCGCCATCAGCGTCGCCAGTTCGGGCGAGGTGAGCCCGAGGCCCGCCTCGGTGCGCCGGACGATCTCCTTCTCCGAAGGCAGGGCCTCCAGCTCGCGGTTGACGCCGCGCTCGGCCACCAGGTACTTGATCTGGTCGGCGTGCACCGGAAGCAGGCTGGCCGCGTTGGCGCGGCTGGTGCCCATCAGGTCGTTCTGGTCCGTGTTGTCGTTGAGCACGAGCCTGCCGACCTCATCGGTCATGGACTCGAGCAGCGGCGTGCGTTCCTCGGCGTCGACCTTGCCGGCGGTGACCAGGGAGTCGATCAGGATCTTGATGTTGACCTCGTGGTCGGAGCAGTCCACACCGGCGGAGTTGTCCATCGCGTCGGTGTTGATCCGGCCGCCCGACAGGTCGAATTCCACCCGGCCCCGAGCCGTCACGCCCAGGTTGCCGCCTTCGCCGATCACCTTCGCGCGCACCTGGTGCCCATTGACCCGCACCGGGTCGTTGGCGCGGTCACCGACATCGGCGTCGGACTCGGCTTCGGCTTTGATGTAGGTGCCGATACCGCCGTTGAACAGCAGGTCCACCGGCGCCTGCAGGATCGCCTCGCATCAGGTTGGGCGGGGCCATTTCGGTGACGTCACCGTCGATACCGAGGGCGTCACGGACCTGCGCACTGATCGGGATCGCCTTCTGGTCACGGCTGTAGACCCCGCCGCCGGCACTGATCAGCGACTTGTCGTAGTCGTCCCAGCTGGAGCGGGGCAGGTCGAACATCCGTTGCCGCTCCACCCAGGACGTCGCCGAGTCGGGGTCGGGGTCCAGGAAGATGTGCCGGTGGTCAAAGGCGGCGATCAGCCGGATGTGCTTGCTCAGCAACATGCCGTTGCCGAAGACATCGCCACTCATGTCGCCGACGCCGACGACGGTGAAGTCCTCGGTCTGGGTGTCGACACCGATCTCCCGGAAGTGCCGCTTGACCGCCTCCCAGGCGCCTTTGGCGGTGATGCCCATGGCCTTGTGGTCGTAGCCGACCGAGCCACCGGAGGCGAACGCGTCGCCGAGCCAGAAGCCGTAGGACTTGGCGACGTCGTTGGCGATGTCGGAGAACGTGGCGGTGCCCTTGTCCGCCGCCACCACCAGGTAGGCGTCGTCGCCGTCGCGGCGCACCACCTGCGGTGGCGGGTTGACGGCTTTGGTGGCGTGGTCGACGTTGTCGGTGACGTCGAGCAGGCCCGAGATGAACAGCTGGTAGCAGGCGACGCCTTCGGCGCGGGCGGCGTCGCGGTCCGCGGCGGCGTCGCCGGTGGGTAGCGGTGGTCGCTTGACGACGAAGCCGCCCTTTGCTCCGACCGGGACGATGACGGCGTTCTTCACCGCCTGCGCCTTGACCAGGCCCAATATCTCGGTGCGGAAATCGTCTCGGCGGTCCGACCAGCGCAGGCCGCCGCGGGCAACCGGGCCGAACCGTAGGTGCACACCTTCGACGCGGGGTGAGTAGATGAAGATCTCGAACTTGGGACGCGGCAGCGGAAGCTCGTCGAGCAACTGCGCATTGAGCTTGACCGACAGCACGTCACGGCTGCGAGCCGAACCTTCCCGTGTCACAAAGTAATTGGTGCGCAGTGTGGCCTGGACCAACGAGGCGAATGCGCGCAGGATGCGGTCGGTGTCCAGGCTCACCAGCGCGTCGATGTCGGCGGCTACCGCGGCGGCGGCGGCTTGCGCGTCGCGGCCACTGCCCGCCGACTTCGGGTGGAAAAGCGCTTCGAACAAGGCGACCAGTGACCGTGCCGTCGATGGGTGCTCGTTGAGCACCGACTCGATATAGGACTGGCTGTAGGGGAAGTTGGCCTGCCGCAGGTACTTTGCGTAGGCGCGCAGCAGCACGACCTGCTGCCAGGTCAGCCCGGCGCGCATGACCAGCTCGTTGAACCGGTCGACCTCGACGCGGCCCTGCCAGATCGCGGTGACGGCGTCGGCGAAGCGCTGTGCGCCGGCCTCGCGTTCCTCGTCCGTCTCCGCGAGCGGGATGGTCGGGTGCGGTTGGATCTTGAACTGGTAGATCCACACCGGCAACCCGTCGGGCCGGACGACGGTGAACGGTCGCTCTTCGAGCACGACGACGCCCATGCTCTGCAGCATCGGGAGCAACTGGCTCAGCGAAGCGGTGCGACCGCCGAGGAACCAGGTCAGCTGCGCCAGGCCGTCCTCGTCGCGCTCGGAGAACACCAGCTTGACCGAATCATCGCTGAGTTCCTTGATGACGGCGATGTCGTTGATGGCCTCGGCGGGCGTGACGGCCTGCTTGTAGGCCTCCGGGAACGCCGTCGCATAGTGCTCGGCGTCCGCGTGGCTGACAGCCGCTGTCGGGGCTGCGGCGGTCAACCGGTCGGCCCAGGTTCGGGCGGCTTCGCTCAGCAACGCCTGAATGCGGGTGCGGTTGGCTTCGGAGATGTCAACGGAGCCCGGCAGCGAGTCTTCCGGCAGCCGGACCATGAAATGCATAAGGGCCCAAGGGGATTCACTGACCCGCGCGGTGAATTCCAGCCGCGTGCCACCGAACTCGCGGGCCAGGATGTCCTCGATCTGCAAGCGCACCGGCGTGGTGTAGCGGTCGCGGGGCAGATACACCAGGCAGGAGACGAAGAACTGCAGCCGGTCGGCGCGGAGGAACAACAACGCCCGCCGTTGCGAGCCCATATCCACAACGGCTTTCGCCATGGCCAGCAGCCGCTCGGCACTCAGCGTGAACAACTCGGGCCGCGGGACGGTCTGAATGACGTCGAGCAGCAGCTGGCCCGGATGGCTCGGGTCGCTGCCCGCCAGCGTGAGTGCATCGCGAACCCGGTGCGAGATCGTCGGGATCTCCAGCACGTCGGCGTTCATGGCCGCGACGGTGAACAGTCCGACGAAGCGATGCTCGTAGACGTCGCCGCCCCCGGCCCCGCCGTTGCCGTCGGCGTATTCGCGGACCGCGATGGCATACGGGTAGGCGCCGTAGCGCAGGTAACTGCCCACGGCGGCCTGCGCCAACACCAGCAGCTTGGATTCATCGGTGAGCCGGGGCCGGGTGCCCGAACGGGCCCGCAGCACACCGAGGCCACTGGACCCGTCGCCGGCCACCAGACCGTCCTGCACCTGGGTGCGCTGGTAGCCCAGCAGCAGGAAATTCCCTTTGTTCAGCCAGCGGAGCAGCGCCGCGACCTCCTGCCGGTCGGGTGCTTCGTAGCGGCCGTCGGGGTCGTCGTCGACGGCCGAGGCCACCTCGTTCAGGGTGGCGATCAGCGCGGCTGCGTCGGTGGCCACGCGTTGTACGTCGGCGAGAACCTTGGGCAGCAGCCGTTCGACCTCCGCGAGGACCTTGCGGTCGACCGAGGGAGACAACTGGACGTGGATCCAGGCTTCACCGACGTAGGGCGACGCGTCGCCGGCTTTGGGTTCGACGCGCTGCAGCTCCCCTGTCGGGTCCCTGCGCACCTCGAACACCGGCGTCATGATCGCCGTGTAGGCCAGACCGAGGCGGTGCAGCAGCACGGTGACCGAGTCCATCAGCATGCTGCCCTGGTCGGTGACAACCTGCAGTGCGGGGCCGAAGCCGGCAGCGTCGTCGGCCAGATAGACGGCGACCGTGCTTTCGCCGGCCGGGCGGTGCTGAGCGAGCCGGCGGTGCGCACCCACCACACCGGGCGTGACGACCGAGGCCGACTCCTGCGAGTGGTGCGGGCCCGTCGTCGTGCGGTCCCCGATAGCTGTCTGTGTAGGCCTTGAACGCCCAGTCAGGAATCTCGGCGCTTTGCGTGAACGTGGTCCACGCCGCGACGTCTTGTTTGGCCCCGGGATCGATCGTCATTCCGATTGCTCCCCACTCGCGACGGATACCGCTCGGTTAATGCCCCACTCCTCAGCGGTTTTTACCGGCCGCATCGTCGCGGGTGATGCTCAACTCCCCCACTTCTACGCGGCCCTTGGGACCGCATCATCGTGTGGCGAGACTGACATTAGTCCCGAGTCAGCCTGCGGTGGGTCACCCTGTGCGGACGCGCAGCTTCGGCGCCGAGTCGTTCCACTTTGTTTTCTTCGTAGGCGCCGAAATTGCCCTCGAACCAGAACCATTTGGCTTCGTTGTCGGTGTCACCTTCCCACGCCAGGATGTGGGTGCAGGTCCGGTCCAGGAACCACCGGTCGTGGGAGATCACCACCGCACAGCCGGGGAAGTTGACCAGCGCGTTCTCCAGCGAACTCAGGGTCTCGACATCCAGGTCGTTGGTCGGTTCGTCGAGCAGGATCAGGTTGCCGCCCTGCTTGAGCGTCAGTGCCAGGTTCAGCCGGTTGCGCTCGCCACCGGACAGCACGCCCGCAGGCTTCTGCTGGTCAGGACCCTTGAAGCCGAACGCCGACACGTAGGCCCGCGACGGCACTTCGGTTTGGCCGACCTGGATGTAGTCCAGCCCGTCCGAGACGACCTGCCACACCGTCATCTTCGGGTCGATACCCGCGCGGGCCTGGTCGACGTAGCTCAGCTTGACCGTGTCTCCGACCTTGACGGTGCCACTGTCGGGTTGTTCGAGGCCGACGATGGTCTTGAACAGCGTGGTCTTACCGACACCGTTGGGGCCGATAACACCGACGATGCCATTACGAGGCAGGGTGAAGGACAGGTCCTTGATCAAGGTCCGGCCTTCGAAGCCCTTGTCGAGGTGTTCGACTTCGACCACGACGGAGCCCAAGCGGGGCCCGACCGGGATCTGAATCTCCTCGAAGTCGAGCTTGCGCGTCTTCTCGGCTTCGGTGGCCATCTCCTCGTAGCGCTGCAACCGCGCCTTGCTCTTGGCCTGACGGGCCTTGGCGCCGGAGCGGACCCAGGCCAACTCCTCTTGTAGCCGCTTCTGCAGCTTGGCGTCCTTGCGGCCCTGCACCGAGATCCGCTCGGCCTTCTTCTCCAGATAGGTCGAGTAGTTGCCTTCGTAGGGGTAAGCGCGGCCGCGGTCGAGCTCGAGGATCCATTCGGCGACGTTGTCCAGGAAATAGCGGTCGTGGGTGACGGCCAGGATCGCTCCGGCATAGCTGGCCAGGTGCTGCTCGAGCCACTGCACGCTTTCTGCGTCCAGGTGGTTGGTCGGCTCGTCGAGCAGCAGCAGGTCGGGTTTGGACAGCAGCAGCTTGCACAGCGCCACGCGGCGACGCTCGCCGCCGGACAGGTTGGTGACCGGTTCGTCCGGCGGCGGGCAGCGCAGCGCGTCCATCGCCTGCTCCAGCTGCGAATCCAGGTCCCACGCGTCGGCGTGGTCCAAGTCCTCCTGCAGCCGGCCCATTTCCTCCATCAACTCGTCGGAGTAGTCGGTGGCCATCAGCTCGGCGACTTCGTTGAAGCGGTCGAGCTTGACCTTGATCTCGCCCAGGCCCTCCTCAACGTTGCCCCGGACGGTCTTCTCCTCGTTGAGCGGCGGCTCCTGCAGCAGGATGCCGACGGTCGCGTTGTTGGCCAGGAAGGCGTCACCGTTGTTCGGCTTGTCCAGTCCGGCCATGATCCGCAAGACGCTCGACTTTCCGGCCCCGTTGGGGCCGACGACGCCGATCTTGGCGCCCGGATAGAAGCTCAACGTCACATCGTCGAGAATCACCTTGTCGCCGTGCGCCTTGCGGACCTTCTTCATCGTGTAGATGAACTCAGCCATGCCGCGGTGTTGCCTTTCTGGTCTTTGGATATCCGCGGACCATCCTATGCACCGCCCGGAACCACTAGGCCGACAGTGGCAGGGCTGCGGTCCTCGTCCGTGCTGTCGGCCGTGCCGCTCGCCGTGCTGCTGGGGATGGCGGCTTCGGCCGTTTCGGCCACCGCACCGGCACCGTCGGCGGCCGGACCCTCGACAGGATGCGGACCGGTGTAGCTCGGCTTCTCGATGCGCACAATCGCGCGTGCCAGGTCCGGTCCGACCGCGGTCGCCCGCATCTCCGTCGACGAGCGGCGGTTGCCGTCGCGGTCCTCGTACTCGCTGGTGTAGACGTGACCCACCGCGATCACGGGCGCGCCTTTGCCCAGTGCGGCGCCCACCCCGGTGACCAAACGGCCCCAGCAGTTGACCGTGACGAACAGTGAGTTGCCCGGCTCCCAGCCGCCGTCACTGGTCCGTCGGCGCGAGTTGCTCGCCACCCGGAACTTGATCAGTTCCTCGTTACCGACGCGGCGGCGCTGGGGCTCGGTGACGATGTGGCCCACGATGGTCATCCATGTTTCGAACATTGGCTCAACTTTCTCTTGGGTCGTGCTGGTGTTGCAGCCCATTGAGCCCGCCGGCACCGACGAACCACGCCGCCGTGGGCGTGGCGCCCGAGGCGCCTGTGGACAAAGGCGCGACTGTGGACGGACGGACCTGCGCTCTAGTGGGGCGCGTCGCGGCGCGCCAATGCGGCGAGCATCGCGTTGTAGGCGGCCAACTCGGCGTCATCGTCACGCTCGGCTGCCCGATCCAACCGTCGAGCGGTCCGTTCATCGCTGCGCGACCACTGCACCAGCAGCGCCAGCATCACGATCACCAGCGGGACTTCTCCGGCCGCCCAGGCGATACCGCCGCCGAGGCGCTGGTCGCCCAACAGGTCGGTGTGCCAACTGAGGCCCAACGACCGGTAGTAGGCCGCACCCAGCACGGTAGGGGTGCCCATCAAGACGACACCGAAGCCGGCCGCGGTGCGCCGGCCCGCAGCGCGACAGCGGCGAGTAACGGCCACACCACCCGCCGCCCGCGGTCGTTGCGGCTAACTGTCACGCTGTTCTTCGGAGCGCCGCTGTCGCATCTTGGACTCGCGCGCGACGAACTGGTTGCGGGCGATCTGCCCGACGTAGGCGAAGTCCCGCAGAATGTTTCGCAGTTCGCGCCGGAAGGCGACACGACGCTCGGCCAGGTCGGGCGCCGGCGCGATCAGATCCTGGTCGGCGACGACCTGCCGGGCGGTCACGAACAACAGCGTCGACACCGATTCGCTGCTACGGACCCGTCCCTGCGCGACGTACTGACGACCGACCCCGAGTGCCAGATCCATCAGCTCCTTTGAACTGATGTCCGGTGGGGCGTCGCGCAGTACGTCTGCGACGATCTCGTAAGCTTCGAAGAACACCCGCAACATGGCGTCCGACATCAAGGGCCGCTTGGCGTACAGCATCTTCTCGATGGTGTCTCCCCCGGCGGTAAGCTGGGCTTCCCAATCCTGGTGCCAGGCCATCTCTTTGGCGATATTGGCCCGGAAGGCCGTCGAGTCGGCGAAGTAGAAATCGAATTTCAGCAGATCACGTAACCGCATCGCCTGAACCCAGAACGCTGCGACCCGGTCGCCGGTGGCGTTGCGGGCATGCGCCAGCGCCAGTTCCACGATCGAGGTCTCCAGGAATGCGTGGATCACCGAGTTCCGGTAGAACGCCGCGGCATGTTCGTCGTCCGGGGCGATGTACCACACCGGTTGCCGGCCACTGTCGACGCGAGTCACCGGGTGCCCGTTGGAGAGCGCGTCGACCGCCGCCCGCACACCCTCGCGCGACCGCAACCGCAAGGCACTGGTGGACACCGGCGTGTGCTTGCGGTCGAGGTAGTCCAGTGAGTCCTGCAACGTGTGGTGCAACTGATCGAGCGTCAACGCAATTCCGCGGGTGGTGAGCAGCAACGCGGACACCAGACCCGTCGCGGTCACCGGTGTGGACTGCAGTATCCGCCAGGCCACCTCGAACGACATCTTCTGCAGCGCAAGGCGTTTAGCGGCAGGATCGTTGGCCAGCGGCCCATTGGGCGGTCCGAGATACTGTCGCATCGACACCGCTTCGGGGAAGCGGACGTGAATCTTGCCGTAGTTGCGCTCGCCCTGGGCCTTGATGAAGTTGTAGAGCCAACTGAAGCCCTCCGGCGTCTTCTCGGCACCCTGCGCATAAGCCGCGTACTCGGCGATCTCGTGCAACTGGTCAAAACAGATCGAAACTCCTTGCAGCAGAATGTCTTCGCTGCGACCGTCCAGGTAGGCGTCGGCGACGTAGCTCATCAGACCGAGCTTGGGCGGCAACATCTTTCCGGTCCGCGAGCGGGTGCCTTCGATCGACCAGCTCAGATTGAAGCGCTTTTCCACGATGTAGCCCACGTACTCCTTGAGCACGTACTTGTACAGCGAGTTGTCGCCGATGTTGCGGCGGATGAATATCGTCCCCGACCGGCGCATGAGCGGCCCCATCACGCCGAACGACAGGTTGATCCCGCCGAACATGTGCACCGGCGGTAACCGGTTGTCCTGCATCGCAACCGGAACCACCGCCCCGTCGATGTAGGACCGGTGCGAGAACAACAACACCGCGGGGTGAGCCTCCAGAGCGGCGCGCATGGCCGCGACCTGATATTCGTCGTAGTCGAGTTCCGGGTCGAACCCGCGGCTGAGCATTTTGCCGAGGACCGAGATCACGTCGACCGACGCTTGGCTCCACCCGGTAGCCAGTTCGTCGAGCATCCGGCCGGCTTCATCGACGGTGGCGCCGGGAATCTTTTCCAGCCCGGCCCGGAATCGCGCTGAGGCCAACATCTCCGGTTTGACCAGGCGGGGTGATCTGTACTGCGGCCCAAGGATTCGGTACTCCGCACGTGCCAGCGCCAGCAGCGCCCGGCGGGTGACGAAATGCGCGAAATCCTGCGTGTTCGCACCGACGGTGGTGTCGCGCCATTGTTGGCGAAGTTCGGACACACTGGCCGACTCGCCGGCCACCACCCGGGCGCGCCAGGGCTCGGTGCGCAGAATACGCCGCTGCTGACGTTGGTTGGGATGGTAGGGATCCCGGCCCGGAAGCAGGGCAGCTACCTTGGCCACCTTGCCCCGATCGGCGGCGGGCAGCCAGAACACGCGAACCGGCACGACCGACCGGTCGTCACCGGATTCGAGTTTCTCGACGAGCGCAGTCAGCGCTCCCGGCGGCGCGTTCTCCGGCGGCAGCTTGAGAACGTCGAACGTGGTCTGCGGCAGGCGGGCACGCTGCTGGCCCAGCCAATCCATGACCAGCTCCATCTCGACGGGAGTGTCCATGGACGCAAGCACCAGCGAATCTTCGGCAGTCAGAACTGCACTGGTGTCGGCGGCCGGTTTGGTCACGGCGGGCCTCAGGGCTGAGAGGTCGACGAGTCGGACTGGTCCGGGTTTCCCTTTGGACTTTCGGCTTTCGGCGTCGGGCCCACACTGGATTCGTGCGGAGTGGCGTCCGGTGTCGGCTTGGGAGCTTGCTGGGCAGGAGCCTTCTTCGCGGGGACCTTTTTCGCCGGAGCCTTCTTCGCAACGGCTTTCTTCGCCGCGGCCTTCTTTGCGGGTACCTTTTTCGCCGGAGCCTTCTTTGCGGCGGCCTTTTTCGCCGGAGCTTTCTTCTCGGCGGCTTTCTTGGCCGGAGCCTTTTTGGCGGGGGCCTTCTTAGCCGTCGGCGTCGTCTTGTACAGATCGGCCCCGGGCAGCCCGTCGTACGGCCAGTCCGCCAAGGTGTCGAGGTAGAGCTGACGGACCTCGGCCATGCGTTCGGGCAACGTCTCCAGGGTCCAGTCGTCGACCGGAATCGGTGGGAACACCGCGACATCGACGGTGCCGGGGTTCAGCGTGGTGGAGTTGCGGGACGCGATGATCTCGGCATTGCGGATCACGATGGGAACAATGGGAATTCCCGCCGCCATCGCGATCCGGAACGGCCCCTTCTTGAACGTACCGACCTCGGTGGTGTCCAATCGGGTGCCCTCCGGGGCGATCACGATCGACAGGCCGTTACGGGCGCGGTCCTCGACGGTGTGCAACATCTCGACCGCGGAGTTCGCGTCGTCGCGGTCGATGAACACGCCGTCGAGCAGCTTGCCCATCGTGCCCATGATCGGGTCGCGCTGGAGTTCTTTCTTGCCCACGCCGACCCAGTTGTCCTTCACCAGCGCACCGCAGATGACGGGGTCAACCTGGTTGCGGTGGTTGAAGATAAAGACGGCGGGCCGCTGTGCGGTCAGGTTCTCCTGGCCGATGACGTTGAGGTGGACACCGCAGGTGGCCAACAACAACGAGGAGAAGTTCGAGGTGAAGAAATTGACGCCGCGCCGCCGGTTGCGGGTCAGCAGGCCGAGCCCCACCGCGCCGGCCGCCACCGGCACCATGGAGCTGAAGCCGGCCAGCGTGCGTATCTGGCGACGCAACCCCACCCCGCCGCGGCTGTCGAATTTCAGGATGGGCCAGCCGCGGCGCTTCGCCACGGCGGCCATCTTGCCTTCGGGGTTGGTCGGGCGCGGATTGCCGACCAGGTACATCAGAGCGACGTCCTCGTCTCCGTCTGCGTAGAAGTAGCTGTCCTTCAAGTCGATGTCGTGTTCGGCCGCAAAGCGTTGCACCGCAGCGGCTTTACCCGGCCCCCACAGAATCGGCTTGATCACGCCGCCGGTGAGCAATCCGTCTTCGTTGGTCTCGAACTTGTTGGTGAGCGTGTTGGAGATGCCCAAGAATCGGGCCACCGGGTTGACCTGGATGGTCAATGCCGACGAGCTGAGCACCACGGTGTGGCCGCGCGTCACGTGCGCGCGCACCAATTCCCGCATCTCCGGATAGATTCGGGACTCGATCCGCTGGTTGAACAGCCGCTCCCCGATCTCATCCAGGTCGTCCAACAACCGCCCGGCCAGCGCCATGGAAGCCTTGCTGATGAGCTCCTCGAACTCGATGCGCCCCAGACTGTGGTTGAGTGCGCCCTGGATCATGCTCAGCAGCTCCCCCACCCCCATGTCGCGGCGACGCAGCCGTTCCTGGGTGAGGATCACGGCGGTGAAGCCGGCCACCAGGGTTCCGTCGAGGTCGAAAAACGCGCCGACCTTGGGACCCGATGGGCTGGCCATGATTTCGGCCACCGAACCGGGCAGCCGCAGATCCTTGGCCTGCTGGGGCGTCCCCGCGTCCTTCTCGTCGGCGGCGCTCACGAGCCCGACACCGATCGTGCCGACGCAACCTGCTCGGCTTCGAACGATGCCGCCACCGCACGCGGCGGCGGATCACCGGCCAGCGCGAGGATCTCGTCGAATGCCTCCAGCAGGCACTGGGCGAACAATTGGTCCTTTTGCACCGCTGCCCTGTCGTAACGCACCGTGATGGTGCACCAGCCACCCCGGGAGATCAGCACGACCATCATCGCCACGCCCGGCAGTGGACCAATACCGTACTGGCGCATAATCTTTGCGCCGGCGATGTAGGTGTCGCCCGGGTAGACCGGGACGTTGCTGGCCTGTACGTCGTTGCCGATCACCGAAGTGCTGATCCCCTCCAGCACCGCGGTCGGCAGCACGCTGAGCACCGGCGCCATGGACCCGATGATGTTCATCGCAGGCTCTTCTCGGCGTTGCGTCATCTGCGCCCGGATCTTCTTGATCCGGCTCACCGGATCGAGGGTGCCGACCGGCGCCGCGAGGTTGACTCCGGTGAACTGATTTCCGCCGGCCGCATCGCCTTCGGCGCGCAGGTTCACCGGAACCGCCATCGGCAGCGTGCTGATGGGCATGCCGAGGGCGACGTGGTAACGGCGCAGCGCTCCGCACAGACCAGCGAGATACGCGTCGTTGATGGATCCGCCACCCGCTTTTGCCGCCTTGTGCAGATCGGAAAGCCGAATGTCGATCGCTTCAGTGCGACTGGTGAGGCTGCGCCGGCGCAGCAGTGGCGACGGTTCGGCGGCCCGGTTCAACACTCGTGCGCCCGATGTGGCATAGCCGAGAATCCCGGACACCGTGGACAAGGGATCCAGCACCGCCTTGCCGGCGGCCGACACGGCGCCCGTCAATGCGCCCAGCGCCCCGCCGACAATCGCCATGGGCAGGTGGTTGATGCCTTGGCGCATCAGATCGTTGGGGGTCAGATCCTGCGGAATGGGTTGCGGGGGCATCGGTCTGGGAGGGGGATCGCGCTCCAAGTCGTAGATCTCGGCGAACATCTCGACGCTGCCGACCCCGTCGGTCACCGCGTGGCTGAGGTGCAACAGCGTCGCCGCTTGCCCGTCGGCCAACCCCTCGACCAGGGTGGCCGTCCACAGCGGCCGGGAGATGTCCATTGGGGACTGCAGCATCACTTCGGCGAGATCGAACACCTCACGCAGCGTGCCTGGTTCGGCCACGCGAACCCGCCGGACATGGAAGTCCAGATTGAAATCGGGATCGACGACCCAGCGGGGCGCCGCCGTCGGCAGCGTCGGCACCACGACCTTCTGCCGTAGCCGCAACACCTTGCGGGACGCATTTTCAAAACGGGACCGGAAACGGTCCCAGTCCGGCGTGGTGTCGAGCAGTTCCAGCGCCATGATCCCCGAGCGCGTCCGCGGATTCGCCTCACCCCGGTGCAGCAAATAGTCAACCGGTCCAAGCTCGTCGGACAATCCCACGGCCTCAGCCATGGCTGGCACTCCCTGGACCCCCTGGACCCCCGGCGAACCGGGCAACTCGACACGTCAACCCTCTCACCGCTGATCAAACCTCCTGCTATCAGGCCCCGTCATGCCAGCCCAACGCTAGTCCGGTTGAGGCGGTGGTGAAAGTGAGGGTGCGCTCAGCCTCAGAGAGCCCGATGCACGGGTTCAGCGGAGTCGTGACAGGCCCGCGCGGCGTCGACTCAGCTGGCGGGTGAGGCCGACAGGGCGAACGAGCCCATCAACGCGCTTTCCCGCCGCCCGTAGACGACACCCAAAAAGTCGGAGACGGCGTCGGCGGCCAGCCGAGACCGCACCGTCGGGGTGATGTCGAAGGCGTGGTGCGCATTGGCGAGTTCGGCGTAGGCAACCGTCGGCGCCCCGGCGCCCTGCAGCGCCGCGCTGAACGCCCGAGCCTGTCCGACGGGGGCCAGCTGGTCTCTGTCGCCATGCAGCAGGAAGAACGGCGGCGCCTCCCGGTGCACGTAGGAAATCGGCGATGCCGCCGAAAATCGCTCCGGCTGCTCGGCGAATCGGGACTTCATGACGAAATGCTCGAGGAACGGCATCATCATCTCGTGCATGTTGTCGAGGTCGGTGAAGTCGTAGACGCCGTAATACGGGGCCGCCGCCTGCACCGTCGTGTCGGCGCGTTCGAACCCGGGCTGGAAATTCGGGTCGTTGGGGGTGAGCGCCGCCAGCGAAGCCAGGTGTCCGCCCGCTGACCCGCCGGTGATCGCGATGAAGTCGGAGTCGCCGCCGTAGTCGCCGATGTTTTCCCGGACCCAGGCGATCGCCCGTTTCACGTCGATGATGTGCGCGGGGAACTTGGCGCGCGGGCTCTTGCTGTAGTTGATCGAGACGCAGATCCAGCCCAGCTCGACCATCCGGCTCATCAGCGTGTACGCCTGCGGCCGCTTGCCGTTGACACTCCACGCCCCGCCGGGCACCTGGATCAGGACCGGGGCCCGGTGGCCGGGGGCGAGGTCCGGACGGCGCCAGATGTCGAGCAGATGCTCGGTGCCACCCGGGCCGTAGGAGATGTCCGACGTCTTGGCCGCGTAGCGGCGGTGCGGGCCGGGCTTGGGTTTGGGCAGTATCCCGCGGCGCACACTCAACGACGGGTCGGTGGTCGGGTGGAACACCTGCTCGCGGAAATCCGCCCCGAATGACTCCTCGAGGGCAGCGGTGAGCGCATGATCTGCACGCTGGGCGGCCCACGTGGTGCCGACCCGGTTGATCGCAGGCGGCGCCACCCGGGACAACGCATGCCCGGTCAGCACGTGCGGCGGAAACTCGGTGGCCAGCCAACCGGCGACCCAACCGACGGCGAATGGGGATCCACGCAGCAGTACGGACCCGGCCCGGTAGGTATCCCGGGCGTCGGCCGCGAGCTGCGCGCCCTGGCGCAACGCCTCAGCGCCCGCGCGCGAGCACCGCGAAGTCACACTTGCAATACACACTGCTAGGCACACCCCTCGACGTCAGGCACACGCCTCGTTGCGGTTAACGGCCGATGACCGGCCGATGATGTACGTGTGTCGAGGCTCACACCATAACCGATTTTCCGCGTCCTGAAACGCTTTTCGGGCGCGCCGTGTCGCCTGTGCCCCTTGTTTTTTCGGCTTTGGATAGACTGACCTGCGCATTGCCTCCGTAGCTCAGGTGGATAGAGCAAGGGCCTTCTAATCCCTAGGTCGCACGTTCGAGTCGTGCCGGGGGCACTTATCTTTCTTGCAGGTCAGCACGTTGCTTAGCTTGTCTACTGGTTTGCCGACAGGGTTGAGAAGGCCTCTTGTCGCCAACTTGTCACCCAAACTCACCTGGGCGGGGCCGTCAGCAAACCGGGCACCCTCGGTTTGCTGGCAAGAGCTGTCAAAAGGTCCGATAGTGCGGAATTTTGCCGCCGTCCGGTACCGCGCCCATTGCAGTCACTGGCGTCGCACATGCCACATTCACCTCATCTGCCTCAGTTGTCCAATTCCGGCATGTGGCACCGGTGTGCGCCGTGTTACAAAAACGCGTCAGGTTGCAACGGGGGAAGGCACCAGATGTCCTACGTGATCTCGACACCGGGCGTGCTCGCATCGGCCGCCTCGAATATCGGCTCATCGTTAAGCCAGGCCGTGTGGACACGTCCGCGGGACATGTATCGGTCTTGGGTCATCGACACCTTGGCGTGCCCGAGATGATCGGCACCGATGCGTGCCGAGAGCTCCGCGTCGTCGATGAGCGTTGCCACGGTCTTGCGGAAGCTGTGCGACGTCACGTCAGGCATCCCGAGTTCGTCGCGCACGTCGCGCCACGCGGTGTTGAAGTTTTCCGCGGTCCCTAACTGCTCGATGCGAAAATCGTTTGCCGTTGGCCGACGTAAGGGCGCTTGCGGCGGTTGCTCGGCCGTAAGCGCTGAGGCAGGTCACCAATCATGTTGTAAAGCAGAAAATTTGGATTCCCGGGCAGAGGTGGGCCGACGACTGACGTGACTCCGGTTTGGCAGCGGTACTGGAATATGACAATTTAAGAAATGGTCGGCTCTATAAAAGCCCGGCAATCGCCTCAACCAGGTATGCCAACCCGCCTATAACTATTGCCAGACCAATAACGAGCAAGAACGGCGATATCATAAGAGCGTAAAACGGCACCCCAATAAGCGCCAGCGAGAGAATTAATGCGGTCTCAACAGAGTTAATCAATTCCCCCCCCGAGGCCGCAGCCGCAGCCGCGCCCGTACCGGCAGTCAGTGTGTTGCAACATCGCGACGTTAGCGACCTCAGCGCTGACATAGGTGCCCGCACTGGAAGTCAAGCGCTGCACAAATTGCTCTTGAAACGCTGCCGCCCGCCCAGCCAGCGCCTGATAGTCCTGAGCATGCTGGGAAAACAGGTGTGCGATGCTTGATGACACCTCGTCGGCGGCGGCGGGAATCACAGCGACGGTCGGGGCTGCCGCCGCCATATCGGCTGCGCTGACCGCTGAACCGATATTCACCAAGTCCGCCGCCGCAGCGGTCATTGATTCCGGGAATGCGATCAACAACGACATCACTTTCCTTTCAGCTATCCCTATCGGCTCGGCGAGAAGCATCGCACGAACCCGTCAGCGGCTCAAGACGGACTGCGAGCTTCGCCCGTTGTTAGTCTTTTAGTCGTTTTTCCTTTCCTTTCCGGCAAGACTCACAGAGTCGTGCGCAGCAAATGGAATGACCATCTTTGGGGCGCCGCTTTGTCCACGCAGCTGCGTCACCCGCAACACCTCAACCGCGACACCGAACGGACCCCACCGCAAGTTGCGCTTGTGAGGGTTGGGCGCCATCGCCGCCACTCCTGTCATGCTCACCACGTTCTCCTCGCCGTTCGCACCGCGGTCACCCCGCCAAATTGGCCAAACGGCGGTGAACGAATACCGCAACAGGTATGAAACACGCTGATGAACAGCCCAATACGAGCTTGAGCTAACTGCCCGATAGTTCGCGTGCCACCGCATCGAACGCGCGCAACGTGTCCAGCATGTGCGGCTCATGCGAGTGCGCCTGGGTGGACAGCTTGACGGCGACCACCTCCGCGGCGCGGTTGACGTAGATCATCTGACCGCACATACCCAGGCAAAGCACGACGTTGCTGCCCGGGGAGGGGAACCACATTTGGTTGCGATACATCCCACCGGGCATTTCATTGTTGTCGGGGTTCGCCGCGAACGCCTGGCGCGAGTCGGGCCCGCCCTCGAAAGTGTCGGCGAGCCACGCCGCCGGCACTACCTGCCGGCCGGTCAACGAGACACCGTCGCGTAAGAACAACGACCCGAACCGGATCATGTCGGTGAGGCACGCGCTGATGCCGCCGTCGAAAAGTCCGGTACCCGCCGTATCTACGCCGATGGTGGCGTCGCGTTCGGCGCCGATGCGACTCCACAGCAGTTCGGACATCAGGTCGGGCATCCGCTGAGCACCGGCAACTTCGCAGATCCAGCCGAGTACGTCGGTTTCACACGAGCGATATTCGAAGGGACCGCCGTGCGGCGACTTTCGTCGCAAGGTCAGCAGGAAGTCGTGCAGCGTGGCGGGGGCGTCCGGACGGCTTTTGGGTGCCCACCCCATCGCCTGGTCGAGCAGGTGTATCTCTGCGGCCGGGTCGTCGTAGTTCTCTGAAAACGCGATACCTGACCTCATGTCCAGCAGGTGGCGCACCGTCGCTCCGGCGTAGCCGCAGTTCGCCAGGGCGGGAACGAATGCCGTGACCGGCGCCTCAAGCTGGATCGCACCGGCTTCATGCAGCACGCCGACGACAGCGGCCACCAGCGACTTGCTCACCGAGAACAGCAGGTGCCGGGTCTGGGCCCCCATGCCATCGAGGTACTCCTCAGCCACCAGTGACCCGCGGTGGGTGACGGCCCACCCGTCAGTGGCGGTGGCGGCCATCACTGCGCCGACGGTCGTGCAGGCGCCGTCAGTACTGGTAACCCGAATCTCGGACACCGGGCACTGGCTACGGGCAACGCCGCGGGCGGCGCGGTCCCGCGTGAGATGAGAGCGGTCGGCACGAAGTCTTCGACGTGCTGGAACGACCAATGCGCATACGGAGCCGACAGCCAGTTGTCCAGTGCGATGCCCGCCGGGGCGCCGCCAGAACGGCCGCCGCTCACGCTCGTGCGACGAGCCGCGAGACGATCGGCGCGGCCGGGGCCAGCGGTGTCGAGACGAACTTCGCCTTCATGCCCTTGACCCAGCGGCGGCAGCGTTCGGTGAGCTGGTAGTCGTCGGTCTGCAGATGCCCGCGGGTGACGAGCACGCCGAGTTGGGCGCCCTCGGAGCGTAAATCGCCAGGCGCCGCGACCCGCAGATAAAACGCCTCGGACCCGTCGAGCAGTGTGGCCCAGTCGTTGGCGGTCCGCGAAAAGGAGACGCGCCCGTCGTCGTCGATGCGCCATACGCCGGTGCGTGGCGTCGCGGTGAAGAGCTCGACGTCCGGCGAGGTCTCGGTGATGATCACCTGGCCCCAGACCTCGTCCTCGCCATAACCTCGCTCCCAGCGCGCGTTGATCTCGTCGATATCGAGCTCGTACTCCACATCCATGTATTCGAGCAGGTGAAAGAGGAACAGCGGCATGTCGGCGTAGGCCTCGGTCGTCAAATTCGTCATCGGGCTGGCGCCGCTCAGGCGGGGGTTCACCTCACCCAGGTAGAGCTCCCCGGAGTCCAGGTCATGCAGCAGGTCCACCTCGAAGTAGCCGCGGTACCCCTCGCGGCTCAGGATGTCACCCAGCTTTCCGACCATCTGTCGCGCGGCGTGCGTCTGGTCCGGCGGCAGCACCTCACGCCAGATGTCGTTGCCGCACCAACTGCCCCGGTGCGGGGTGAGCTCCGAATACCCGACCAGACTCGTCATGGCAGGGCCGATCACGGTGCCGTGGCGGGTTACCGCGCCTTCCAGGCACACCTCGACATTGCGGATGCGCTTCATGACTTTGAGCTCCTGCTGCGCGCTCAACTCGGCGGCGTGCTCATCCCAGTCGCGCTGACCGTGCACGAAGAACGTCCCGCTGCCGGCGTTGCCGTAAGCGATCGAGATGACGAGGTCATCGCCCAATCCGGCGTTCTGTGCCAGCTCCAGGAGTTCGTCGTAGGAGCCGGCCCGTCCGATCGCGTGCGGCACACTCGGTACGCCCGCCTCGTTGGCCAGGCGCGTCATGACGATCTTGGAGCCCAGGCGGTTGCGGAGCTCACACGACGGGTGCATGATCTCCAGGCCCGCCTGTCGTGCGAGGGCCTGGGTCTCCTCGTCCAGCATCACGAAGCAGGCCTTGCCACCGGGGCCCCGGCCCGCGATGAACTCGAGTGTCTCGGGATCGGACAGCAGGTGATTGCTCACATCTCCCATCGAGTCGAAATCACGGCGATCGCGGCGCCGGGGAACGAACACGCGCGAATGCGTGCCCTCGAAAGAGTCAAAGTACGTGAGGTAGAAGAAGTTCCGTATCCAGCGGTCGATGCCGAGCAGGTTGAACGGGGTCGGCGAGATGAAGTACAGCGGCGTGGTGTTGGTGTGAAAGAAGGCCCGGACGTCCGAAAGGCCGTTCAGCGGGCGACGCGACTCGGGCCCGGCGGCCGCCATCACGCCGGCCGCGCTGACGTCGGCGCCTGGGCATGGCGCTGGGAACGCGGCGGCATGGGCGCGGCGGCGGTGAGTTCACTTAGCTTCATCCCCCGATTGTGGGCCTGACCCTTGGCCGTGCGGAAGTGTGGGTGCCATAACGTCGGGCTGGTACTCCAACCGATACCGGCTAGCTCGCCAGAGCGACGATCAACAACATGAACAGCACGCCGCCGATCGTGCACGCCAAAGTCACCGGTGCGCGATGTCCGGCGTGTGCTCTGGGCAGAATGTCGGCGCTTGCCAGATACATCAGGAAACCTGCGAAATCCCGACGGTCCCCTCGCCTCCGGGACCCACTCCCCTCGCTGGCTAACGAACCCCCACTGACTCCTTCGCGGCGACACTCCGCGATTGCCCGGGCAGCCCGCGACGGCTCCGCCTGGTACGCAGTGCGTCAGCAGACCACGGACCGGGCCCGACGATGAGCAAGAACGTCACGGTCAACAGCTGGGCGTATTCGGAGCGCACCTCATGCAACACGGCCCAGAACCCGGTCTGCGGAGGCGCCGGCGGCAGGGGCAATGGCGATACGCCGAGGAACATGGCGATCTTGGTCGACAGCATCGCGACGATCATCTCCACCACAAAAGGGATGCTGATGAAGCGGGTGAACAAGCCCAGCAGCAACAGAAAGCCGCCGCCGATCTCAAGCAGCGCAACGAAATTCGCGCTCAACGCGGGAAACGGGATGCCGATCTTGGTAAACCGCCCGACGCCCTGGTTGGGGAAGACGAACTTCATGATCCCTTCCCAGAGAAACACCCCGCCGGCCATCAGCCTGATCAGCAGCGTCGCCGCGGGCGCGTCAGTCGGCGGATGGGCAAGCCGGCGCCACAGCTTCGCCAACGGGCCAGTTTGCTCCTCAGAAATCATTGTCACCGTGGTCCTCCAACCAAGTCCGCGGGCCCGCCCGCCGCGAGCTCCGACAACTTGTAGGACCGCGGGTTACACGGCTGGCGAGCGGAACAATGTTTAGGGAAGCATCCCGACTGGCCATTCCTCTCCCCGAGACTTTCTGGGCAGTCGGCTCCGTCGGCCCGCTCGGTTGACGTAGGGGGGCGGGCCGACATGAGTGCGACGTCTGCACAGGAGACGATGGTCGTCGTGATCGGGGCCGGTATCACGGGGATCGGTGCGGCGTACTACCTGCGCGACAACAACTTTCCCTACGTCGTACTCGAGGCCCAACGACGACCTCGGCGGAACGTGGTACACGCAGCGGTGGCACGGCGCGCGGTGCGACTCGGACTTCGTCAAGTACTCCTACAGCTTCAAGCCCTATTCCTCGCAGCGCTGTCTGTTGAACCGCGAGGAGATCCACCGCTACCTGCGGTCGGTCGCGGAGGAGTTCGGCATCCTCGAGCACATTCGATTCGACACTCATGTCATCTCCGCATCATTCGACACCCACACGCAGCGCTGGGTGGTGCACACCAATCGCGGCAGCTTCCGTTCGCAGTTCCTGATCAACGGCAACGGTTATTTCTCACTGCCGCACGTGCCGTCCTTCTCCGGCACGGAAAACTTCACTGGCGAGATCATCCACTCATTCGACCTGGATGCGACGCGCAGTTTCCCGGACCAGCACGTGGTGCTCGTGGGCAGTGGCTCGACCGCGATCTGCGCCGCGCCGGAGTTGGCGCGAATCTCGGGGTCCGTGACGATGCTGCAGCGCTCGCCGTCGTACATCTACGAGATCGAGAACCGCGCCACCCTGTTCATGCGGCTGTGCCAGTACCTCCATGGCCGGGGTTTCACGTTCCCGATGAGGGTGCTGCGCGGGTACCTTCAGGCCCGCGACGACGCGATCTTCGTGGGATTCCGCACTTTTCCGCGAGTCGCGCGCTGGTATTTCCGTATGCACTGGCGGGGCACGGTGAGCCGCGCAGACCTCGACGAGCACTTCTCGCCGTCCTACTCGCCATGGGAGCAACGCATTCCCGTCGCCATCGGGCTCAAGGACGCGGTACGCCGCGGCGCAGTGCGCATGAAGACGGCATCGATCGAGCGCTTCACCGAGGGGGCTATCGTCCTGGCCGACGGCGAGGAGTTGACGTGCGACGTCTGCATCCTGGCGACCGGTTTCCAGTTGGACTTCGTCCAATTCGAGCTGCGCGTGGACGGAGTCGAGGTCGACACCGCCGGGATCAACTTCTACAAGGGCGTCATGATGGGTGGCGTGCCGAACTACTTCCAGCCCGTCGGTGTGTGGCACTCGGCCTGGACGCAGCGTTCGGAGGCATCCACCCGGTTCGCCATCAAAATCATGAAGTACATGGCGTCAAACGGGTTGCGCAACGTCAGCATCGAGCGCAAAGACGTCCAGTACAAGCCCGCCATCACGCCCAACTACCTCATGCGGGACTTTCCAACGCTGCCAAGGCTTTACGGCAGCTGGGAGCTGCCATCCGTGGACAACCTCTTCCGCTACCGCTTCGAGCCACGCACCCTGAATTTCGCCTGAGGCCGGCTACCCGAGCGGTCGCCGACGCGTCACGCCGGAACGGCCTCGCGGCTGGGCACATCGGCCGAACTGGTCAGCTTCAGGGCCGGGTCGACGACGCCGTCATTGCGCAGCAGCTTCACATCGGTGTAGTAACTCATCGACGTCAGCCATGGCTGCCCGGAGCCCTGCCGGGGGAACTGGTGCACCGCGCGCTGGACGTAGCCGGCACCGAAGTCCAACAGCGGGCGGGTGTCCATGTCCGGGTCGTCGAGGACCGGGCGCGCGGTGTCGAAGCCGTTGGCGTCCATGTAACTCAGCAGCCGGCACAGGTGTTCGCAGAGCAGGCCGACTTTGAGCGTCCACGAGGAGTTGGTGTAGCCGAACGCGTACGCGAAGTTCGGCACATCGGAGAGCATCATGCCCTTGTAGGCCACGTGGTCGGGCAGGTTCACCGGCGCCCCGTCGACCGTCAACGAAATGCCGCCGAAGGCCTGCAGATTCAAACCCGTTGCGGTGACGATGATGTCGGCGTCGAGTTCCCGGCCGGACTCCAGCAGGATGCCGTTCTCGGTGAACGTCGTCGATCCGGTCGGTCACCACGGACGCGCTGCCGTTCTTGATCGCCTTGAACAAGTCGGAGTCGGGCACCGCGCACAGCCGCTGGTCCCACGGGTTGTAGGCCGGGCTGAAGTGCTCGTCGACCGGATAATTCTCGGGCAGCTGCTTGGCGTTGAGGTACCGGATGACCCTCTTGGCCGCGGCCGGATACCTCTGGCAGAACTCGAACACCGCACGCTGTTGGAGGATGTTCTTACGGCGAGCCAGGGCATAACCGAGCTTGCCGCCGAGCAGCTTCTGTGCCGTATTGGCGATGGCGTCCTTGGACGGCACCGGCATGATGTAGGTCGGCGACCGTTGCAGCATGGTCACATGGCCGGCGCGCCCGGCCATGGCCGGCAACAGCGTCACAGCGGTGGCGCCGCTGCCGATGATGACCACCTTCTTGCCGGTGTAGTCCAGGTCCTCGGGCCACTGCTGCGGGTGCACGATCTGCCCGGTGAAGCGCTCGCGCCCCTCGAACTGCGGCGTGTAGCCCTCGTCGTAGCGGTAGTAGCCGCCGGCGCAGAACAGCCAGTTGGCGCTGATCTGCACCCGCTGGCCGCTATCGGTGCGCTCGATGTCGACGACCCAACGGGCGTCGGCACTCGACCAGGCCGCCCCGTGCACCTTGTGGTGGAACCGGATCTTGCGGTCGATGCCGTTCTCGGCGGCGGTCTCGCGCAGGTAGGCAAGGATCTTGTCAGCGGTCGCGATGGCGTCCTCGTCGCGCCACGGCTTGAACTCGTAGCCGAAGGTGTGCAGGTCGGAGTCTGAACGAATTCCGGGGTAGCGGAACAGGTCCCAGGTGCCACCGGTGGCCGCGCGTGCCTCCAGGATTGCGTAGCTGCGCCCCGGGTGCTCGCGCTGCAAGTAGTACGCGGCGCCGATGCCGGAGATGCCGGCGCCGACGATAAGGACGTCGACGTGCTCTAAGACGTGCTCTAAGGCGGTGTCTACTGCTGGGTGAGACATGAGCTTGGCTCCTGACGCGGGGGAACTGATGTGTTCATCGTGGCGATCCCCGCCGCCGGAACCAAGATAAGATCTGCCCAATTCCCCGGGTCCTGTGGTGCAATTTGCACCACCCATCTACTCTGACCGAATGTCGTGGAAACGTCCGTCGGAGCCGGTCAGGGAGCTGATTCGGCAGTGTGCGCAGATCACCGTCAATCCGCGCGCCGAGTGGCTGGAAGAACTCGATGCCGAGGTGCTCGCGGCCAGCCCCGCCATCGCCGCCGACCCTGAACTGGCTGCCGCCGTCAGCCGGAGCAACCGGGCCAACCTGTACTTCTGGGGAGCGGCCAATGTGCGCGATCCCGGGGCGCCGGTACCTCCCAATACGGGGCCTGAGCCGATGAACATCGCGCGCGAAGTAGCGCGCCGCGGGCTCACGGCGTTCACCCTCGACGCCTATCGAGTCGGTGAAGCGGTGGCGTGGCGCCGGTTGATGGAGATCGCCTTCGAGCTGACGTCAGATCCTGCCGAACTGCATGAGCTACTCGACGTGTGCTCCCGGTCGATCAGCGCGTTCATCGACGGCACGCTGGCGGGCATCGCCGCCCAGATCGACCAGGAACTCGATGACCTGACCCGCGGGACCCACGCCGAGCGGCGTGAAACCGTCGCGCTGATCCTCGACGGCGCCCCCATCACCCGGAAAAGGGCCGAGGCGCGACTGGGCTACGCCTTGACCGGCCCTCATATCGCGGCGGTCATCTGGAGCGACGACCCGGCCGGCGACATGGCCCGGCTCGATGCGGCCGCGGAGGCACTCGGACAGGCCGCCGGCGTGCGGCCAGTGACCATCCTGGCCAGCACCGCAACTCGGTGGGTGTGGGTACCGGGCAAGGCGATAAACACTGTGGCATTGAGTGATTCGATCGACGCCATGTCCGACATCCGGGTGGCGATCGGGCCGTGCGCCGAGGGTATCGACGGATTCCGGCGCAGCCACTTCGACGCCATCACCACCCAACAGATGATGGCGCGACTGCAGTCACCGCAACGCGTGGCATTTTTCGCCGACGTTGAACTGGTGGCGCTGATCACCGGCGACACCGACCGGGCCACCGAGTTCGTGCATCACACGCTTGGCGAGCTTGAATCAGCGGGAAGCGAAGTACAGGAATATGTGCGGGTTTTCGTCGACGAGCAGTGCAACGCCTCCCGTGCGGCCGCGCGGCTCTATACGCATCGCAACACGTTGCTGCGCCGACTGGCCCGCGCCGACGAGCTGCTGCCCCAGCCCCTGGCCGAACGCAGCGTGAACGTGGCCGTCGCGCTGGAAGTGTTGCGCTGGCGCGGGAAGTAGACGGGCGGCCTCAGCGGCGACTCATGAATTTCGCGAATCTCCTGCGCCCGCACAGTCAACCGGCTAGTGTTCATCTCAGGGTCGGGGGACCTAAAATTTCAAAACCATTCAGCGGTGGGGCATGCGCGTCTCGACTCTTGTTGCCGTGGCAATTCTTCACGGCGGTGTCAAGCAGTGGCTGACAAACTGACCGATGACTCGCATCCAGTGCTCCGGTTTGGCCGCGCGGTGGGATGATGACGAGGTGGCTGACGGCGAACCACCCTCAGACGGCTCCGGTGTGCACGAGCAATCGGCCCCTGCCGAGCAACCTCCCCCTGCGGCTCCCACTGTGCCGGCGACACCCGCACCGACCGCGGGAGGGCCAGAAAAGACAACGTGGAAAACACTTTTCGCCGCGTTGCCGGGGCAACTCGGCAACGGGCTGACGCACCTCGGTCAGTGGCTGACCCACCTGGGTCGGTGGCTGGCCCGTCTCGCCAGGCGCCTCGCGCGGCTCAGTGAAATCAAACCGACTCCGCTGCAAAAGCTGGGCCTGCTCAGCGGACTCGCCGCAGCCGGCATCTTCGGAGCGCTCGCATTCCCGGCCAATCCCATCGGGCAAGCGTGCGTCATCGCCTTCGTTCCGGGACTCTGCATCGCTATCGGCATCCTCGGCACGCGCTGGCACACCGGGCAAGGGTTCAACCAGCACTTGGTGAAAGCAACGCAGAACGCGGTCTACACGACTCTGCAGTTGAAGAGATCGGTCCGCTACGTCGACGAGCGGCTTTCGGCAGCGCAGCACCAACTCGAAGCCGGCAGTAGTGAGGGCGCGCTCATTGAGGTGGTGCGAGCGAAGACCGCGACGGAGTTGTCCTTGGGTGGTGCGGAACAAGCCTCGCGCCCATGGGGATCCGCGCTCCCAATCCATACCGTTGATGCAGGCGAGACGAGGGCGGCCGACGACGGCGAATCGATCAGCGGCAGCGTTGCCCGCGTGGAAGACCAGTACACCGTGATCATCAATCGCGGATCAGCACACGGAGTCAAGCCCGATATGGTCTTCGCGGTGCTGGCAGACGCGGGCGATCCGATTCTCGATCCCGAAACGGGTGAGGTGATCGGAGAGCTACCGAGCGAGAAGCTGCGCGTCAAAGTGATTGACGTGCAACCGAAGTACTCGCGTGCCGTGACGTACCGGACGTTCGCGTCTGCGAGAGTTGAGTATCCGGCGCTGACGGGATCGGCCCGGACTGGCTCGGGATCTGCGGACGCCGGGGCTTTCGACTTCATCGACGAGTCGATCAGCAGAATGCTCGAAGCCGAGCTGGCGGAACCGGTTCTCGCGCGCGAGAAAATCTCCAACGTGACGTCGTCGGTGTACAAGGACGTGCCGGTCCGACCAGAAGTCAGCATCGAAATCGGTGACCGGGTTCGGCAAGTTCGTCAGGTCACGACTGGGTAGACCTGATGGCTGCCACGGAGCCCTTTGAGTTCGACCTCGCGTGGCGTGCCGAGCACGATGTCGGGTGCTGCCGAGATCGCCTCCCGAACCGTCTCGCTCACCAGGACTTCCCCTCCCCGGCCTGGCCCGCGACCCGCGCTGCCATGGCCACATTGCGGCCGAAGAGGTCGTCTCCCCGCCGTACCGATTCACCCATGTGTAGGCCGATGCGAATCCGGATGTGTTCCCACCGCTCGGGGTCTGACTGCAGCGCGCGTTGTACAGCGAGAGTGCAGCGAACGGCCTTGACGGGATCCGGGAAGGCGATCATGAAGCCGTCGCCCTGAGTCTTCACCACGTAACCGCCAAAGTCGTTGACGTGCTGGTAGATCAGCTTGTTGTGCCGCTCGAGAAGCTTCACCCAGCCCCGGTCGCCGAGTTCCTCGTTGAGCTCGGTGGAGCCTTCGATGTCGGAAAAGGCGATCACGACATTGCCGTCGGCGGTCATTCTGGCGAGGTCAGGGCGTTCCACCCGGGCCCAGCCCGCAAGGTCCTCGACCGAGTTGCGCACGGTGGCGCCGATCCCCTTATTGATGAGCGAATCGGTGGTGCGCCACACGGTCCGGATCGCAAGCGGGGCAACTCCCTGGCGTCGCCGACGGCGCGGTCCGTTCTGCCGGATCCGCGCGAGAGCGCCCCTGGCACCGGTGAGCTGTTTCCGGGACACGATGAGCACCACGAACATCGCGACAAGGCCGGCGAATTCGCCTAAAGCGACGAGCGCCCACAGAACGGCCCCGCTCACTTCGGCACGGGCTCCCCTGCCCGGCGCAGCATCGCCTCCGCGTGGCGTAGCACCGGCGAGTCGACCATCTGCCCTTCGAACGCGAACACCCCGCGCTCGCTCTTGGCCGCTGCCAGCACCCGGCGTGCCCAGTCCAGCGCTTCGTCACTGGGCCGATAGGCCTTACGCACCACCTCGACCTGGCTGGGGTGGATGCACACCGTCACATCGAAGCCGACCGTCACGGCGTCGGTCGCCTCCGCCTGCAAGCCCTCGACATCGCGGATGTCCAGATGCACGGCGTCGAGCGCAAGCCGGCCAAATGCACTGGCCGCCAACAGAATCGTGGAGCGCACGTGGCGCGCCACATCGCGGTAGTTGCCGTCGCCCCGCCGGCTGGAGCTGCCGCCCAGGGTGGCAATGAGATCTTCAGCACCCCACATCATCCCGACGGTGCGCTCGGCGGCGGCGATCTCGGCAGCGAACAACGCTCCGCGCGGGGTTTCCACCAGTGCGATGACGTCACGCGGCGCGAGGGCGGCCACCTGGGCGGCCGACTCGGTCTTGGGCAGCATCACCGTCGTGTACTCGGTGTGGGCCAGGGCCTCGAGATCGAGAGCCTGATCGTCGGTGCCGGCGGCGTTGATCCGCACCACCGTGCGCGCCGGATCGAGCGCGGTGTCCTGCAACGCCTGGCGGGCGGCGGACTTCGCCGGCGCCGCAACACCGTCCTCGAGATCGAGGATCACCACGTCGGCGGCGGCAGCGGCTTTCGTGAAACGCTCGGGCCGATCGGCCGGGCAGAACAACCATGCCGGACCGGCATCTCGCAGGCTCATGAGCCTTCCTGGGCGGGGCGTTTCTGCACGAGCGTGGTGCGCACCGCTTTCGCCACGACATCACCGTGCTGATTGCGTCCGGTGTGCTCTAACGTGACGATGCCTTCGCCGGGGCGGCTTTTCGACTCCCGCTTGTTGGTGCAGACGGTCTCGGCGTAGAGGGTGTCGCCGTGGAAGACCGGCTTGGGAAACGACACGTCAGCGAAGCCGAGGTTGGCGACGATGGTGCCCAGCGTCAGCTGAGCGACGGACAGCCCGACCAGCGTGGAGAGGGTGAACATCGAATTCACCAGGCGCTCACCGCGAAAGCCCGGCTGTTCGGCGGCCCACGCCGCGTCCAGGTGCAGCGACTGCGTGTTCATGGTGAGCGTGGTGAACAGCACGTTGTCGGCCTCGGTGACGGTGCGGCCCGGCCGGTGCAGGTAGGTGGTGCCGACTTCGAACTCCTCAAACCACAAGCCGCGCTGAACGACCCGCTTGCCTTCGTCGACTGTGAAATCTGCGACGCGACGCGCCGATCCGGCGTCGTCATTTTCACTTTCGGCGCGTGACGAGCCTGGCTCACTCACGACAGCCCCAACGATCGGGCGATCAGCATCAACTGCACCTCGGTAGTGCCCTCACCGATTTCCAGGATCTTGCTGTCGCGGTAGTGACGGGCGACCGGGTACTCGTTCATGAAACCGTAGCCGCCGTGAATCTGGGTGGCGTCGCGGGCGTTGTCCATGGCAGCTTCCGAGGAGATCATCTTCGCGATCGCCGCCTCCTTTTTGAAAGGCTTGCCCGCCAACATCTTTGCTGCGGCGTCGTAGTACGCGGTGCGGGCAACGTGGGCGCGGGCTTCCATGCGCGCGATCTTGAAGCTGATCGCCTGGTAGGAGCTGATCGGCTGACCGAACGACTGCCGCTCGTTGGCGTACTTGATGCTCTCGTCGACGCAGCCTTGCGCCACTCCCGTCGCCAAAGCGGCGATCGCGATGCGGCCCTCGTCGAGGATGGACAGGAAGTTGGCGTAGCCCTTACCGCGGGCGCCCAGCAGGTTCTCTTCGGGGACACGCGCGTCGTCGAAGGTCAGCGGGTGGGTGTCCGATGCGTTCCACCCGACCTTGTTGTAGGTCGGTTCGACGATGAATCCCGGTGTGCCGTTGGGCACGATGATGGTCGAGATCTCTTTCTTGCCGTCCGCGATGTTCCCGGTGACGGCGGTGACGGTGACCAGCGAGGTGATGTCGGTGCCGGAGTTGGTGATGAACTGCTTGCTGCCGTTGACGATCCATTCGCCGCCGTCGAGGCGGGCCGTGGTGCGGGTGCTGCCGGCGTCGGATCCGGCGCCCGGTTCGGTGAGCCCGAAACCGGCCAGCGCACGCCCGGCCAGCAGATCGGGCAACCACTGCTGCTTCTGTTCCTCGGTGCCGAAGCGGAAGATCGGCATGGCGCCCAGACCGACGCCGGCTTCCAGGGTGATGGCCACCGACTGGTCGACCTTACCGAGTTCCTCGAGTGCCAGCGCCAACGCGAAGTAGTCGCCGCCCATCCCGCCGTACTCTTCCGGGAACGGCAGGCCGAACAACCCCATCTCCCCCATCTTGGCGACGACCTCGTACGGGAAACTGTGCTCTTCATCGTGTTTCGCCGAGACGGGCGCCACGACGGTGCGCGCGAAGTCGGCCACCGTATCGCGCAGATCCTCGTATTCCTTGGGTATCGCCCCTGCGGGAATCGTTGTCGTCATGATTGCTGATCCTTGCCTTCTGTTGCTTCGTTTGTGGCCGGTACCAGCCGGGCCAACACCTGGTCGACGGTCACCTGGTCGCCGACGGACACCAACACCTCGACCTGTCCCGGAGACGGGTGCCGCGAGCGAATGTTCCATCTTCATCGCTTCGACGACTACCACCACGTCGCCCTCCGAAACTTCGGTGCCCGAATCGGCCTGTACCGCAATGACACTGCCGGGCATGGGGCTGACGACCTCAGCCGGGCGCTCCCCTGCGGCACGGTGAATCTTGTGTTCCTCGGCCTCCCGAATGTGCCAGGTTCCCCGCTCGTCGGCGATCCACAGATGCCGGTCGGCCTCGGCCCATCGGTACTCCCGACGTACACCATTCAACGTCACGCTCATGGCACCGGGCTTGAGTTGCACGCTGGCCGAGAAGGTTTCACCGTCTCCCACCTGGGCCGTGGCCGCGTCCGGCAGGCCCCAAACCGAGACGGTCTCGGTCCGCAGCGGAGTTCGCATCGCGGTGCGCACCGGGGCGGTGGCAGCACCGACCCGCCATCCGGTCGGGGCGGCCCACAGGTTGCCCCGGCCGCGCCGTTCCAGAGCCCACTGGACATACAGACCACCCGCTGCGAAGACATCATCAGGCGCCGGCAGCGGCTCGAAGTCGCCCAGCCGCTCGTCCAGCAGCGCGGTGTCGAGGTCTCCGGCCTGCACCCGCTCGTCGGCCAGCAGAAAGCGCAGGAACTCGATGTTGGTCTGCACACCCAGGACCGCGGTCCGCGACAGTGCCTCATCGAGCCGTGCCAGCGCCTGCGCCCGGTCATCACCGTGCGCGATCACCTTGCTCAGCATCGGGTCGTAGTCGCTGCCGACCATCGTGTCGGCCGACAACGAAGAGTCCACGCGCACGCCGGGCCCGGACGGCTCGACCACCTGCAGTACCCGACCGCCGGTCGGCAGAAATCCGCGCGCCGGATCCTCGGCATACACCCGGGCTTCGATCGCGTGTCCGCGCAGTTCGATGTCGTCCTGGGCGAACGCCAGCTTCTCTCCGGCGGCCACCCGTAGCTGCCACTCGACGAGGTCCAGACCGGTAACCGCTTCGGTGACAGGGTGTTCCACTTGCAGGCGGGTGTTCATCTCCATGAAGAAGAACTCGTCGGGACGTGCCGCGGAGACGATGAACTCCACCGTGCCGGCGCCGACGTAATCGACGCTGCGGGCGGTGTCGCAGGCCGCGGCGCCGATCCGTGCCCGGGTCGCGGCGTCCAGCAACGGCGACGGCGCCTCCTCGATCACCTTCTGGTGGCGTCGTTGCAGGCTACATTCGCGCTCGCCGAGATGCACCACGTTGCCGTGCGTGTCGGCGAGTACCTGCACCTCGATATGCCTGGGCCGCAACACAAAACGTTCCAGAAACAGCGTGTCGTCACCGAACGCGGAGGCGGCCTCGCGCCGGGCGCTCACCAACGCGTCACGCAACCGGGCGGGGTCCTCGACCATCCGCATGCCTTTGCCGCCGCCGCCCGCGGACGGCTTGACCAGCACCGGGTAGCCCACGTCATCGGCCGCGGCGATGAGATCGTCATCGGTCAGCCCGGGTCGCGCGATTCCCGGCACCACCGGCACATCGAACGCGGCGACCGCGTTCTTGGCGGCGATCTTGTCGCCCATCACCTCGATCGCGTGCGCCGGCGGCCCCAAAAACACCACCCCGGCGCGGTCACATGCCGCGGCGAAATCCGCGTTCTCCGAGAGAAATCCATAACCAGGGTGGATCGCCTGCGCTCCGGTGCGCACCGCAGCGTCGATCACCTTCCCGATGTCGAGGTAGCTTTCGCGGGCCGGCGCCGGTCCCAGTCGTACCGCGGTATCGGACTCGAGCACATGGCGCGCGTCGGCGTCGGCGTCGCTGTAGACGGCGACCGAACGGATACCCAGCCGACGCAGAGTGCGGATCACCCGCACCGCGATTTCGCCGCGGTTGGCCACTAAGACAGTGTCAAACATGTCACATCCGGAAGACGCCGTAGGAGACCGATTCCAGCGGGGCATGGGCACACACCGAAAGTGCCAGCCCGACAACCGTTCTGGTATCGGCGGGGTCGATGATGCCGTCGTCCCACAGACGGGCGGTCGAATAGTAGGGGTTGCCCTGGTCCTCGTACTGCGCGCGGATGGGCGCTTTGAACGCCTCTTCCTCTTCGGGCGACCAGGGTTTGCCGGAGGCCGAGAGCTGTTCACCGCGCACGGTGGCCAGCACCGAGGCGGCCTGTTCGCCGCCCATCACCGAGATGCGCGCGTTCGGCCACATCCACAGGAATCGGGGCGAGTACGCGCGCCCGCACATCGAATAGTTGCCTGCGCCATAGGATCCGCCGATCACCACGGTCAGCTTCGGGACGCGCGCGCAGGCCACTGCGGTGACCATCTTGGCGCCATGTTTGGCGATCCCGCCTGCCTCATAGTCGCGGCCGACCATGAACCCGGCGATGTTCTGCAGGAACAGCAGCGGGATCCGGCGCTTGTCGCACAGCTCGATGAAATGTGCTCCCTTGACCGCGGATTCGCTGAACAGGACTCCGTTGTTGGCGATGATGCCGACCGGGTGGCCGTGGATGTGCGCGAAGGCGGTCACCAGGGTCTTGCCGTAGTTGGCCTTGAACTCGCTGAAATGGCCACCGTCGACCAGGCGCACGATCACTTCGTGTACGTCGTAGGGCACCCGCGGATCGGGGGGCACCACGTCGTAGAGCTCGCGCTGGGACGCCGTGGGCTCGACCACCGGAGCGATGTCCCACTGGGCGGGTTCGCGCGGTCCGAAGGTGGCCGCGATCGAGCGCACGATCCGCAGCGCGTCCTCGTCGTCCTCGGCCAGATGGTCGGTGACGCCGGACACCCGGGAGTGCAGATCCCCGCCGCCGAGTTCCTCGGCCGTGACGATCTCACCAGTGGCCGCCTTGACCAGGGGTGGGCCGCCAAGGAAGATCGTGCCCTGCTCGCGGACGATGACGGCTTCGTCGCTCATCGCCGGCACGTACGCGCCGCCCGCCGTGCACGACCCGAGTACCGCCGCAACTTGCGGAATCCCCTTGGCGCTCATGGTCGCCTGGTTGTAGAAGATCCTGCCGAAGTGTTCGCGGTCGGGGAACACCTCGTCCTGGCGGGGCAGGAAAGCGCCACCGGAGTCGACGAGGTAGATGCAGGGCAGCAGGTTCTGTAGCGCGACCTCCTGGGCACGCAGGTGTTTCTTGACCGTCATCGGGTAGTAGGTGCCGCCTTTGACGGTGGCGTCGTTGGCGACGATCACGCACTCGCGTCCCGACACCCGCCCGATCCCGGTGATGATTCCGGCACCCGGAGACTCGTCGCCGTACATGCCGTTGGCGGCCAGCGCGGCCAGTTCCAGGAAGGGGGTGCCCGGGTCGAGCAGACGGTCCACCCGTTCGCGGGGCAGGAGTTTGCCGCGGCTCACGTGACGCTCGCGGGCGCGTTCGTTACCGCCCAGAGCGGCCGCGGCCAGTTTCTCGTTGAGTTCGCCGACCAACCGGCGGTGCTCGTCGGCGAACGGAGGGGGCGATCGTCGTCACCGTGCCACCGAATCCGCGAAGGATAAGCGGCGGCTGGGTTTTGGCGACCACTTCTTCGACCGAGACGTCCGGGGCGGTCTCGATGAGATGCAGACCGTCGTCGCGGACGTCGATGACGGCCAGTTCGGTGACGATGCGGTTGACGCAGCCCACGCCGGTCAGCGGTAGGGTGCAGCGCTCGAGGATCTTCGGGCTGCCGTCCTTTGCGGCGTGCTCCATCATCACGATCACCTTGCGGGCGCCGTGCACCAGATCCATCGCGCCACCCATGCCCTTGACCATCTTGCCCGGGATCATCCAGTTGGCGAGGTCGCCGGTGACCGAAACCTGCATGGCCCCAAGCACAGCCACGTCGAGGTGTCCGCCGCGGATGATCCCGAATGACGTGGAGGAGCCGAAGAACGACGCACCGGGCAAGACCGTCACAGTCTCTTTGCCGGCGTTGATCAGATCGGCGTCGACGTCCTCGCGCCGCGGGTAGGGGCCGACGCCGAGGATCCCGTTCTCCGAGTGCAGGACGACATGGACGCCGTCGGGAATGTGGTTGGGGATCAGCGTCGGCATCCCGATGCCGAGGTTGACGTACTGGCCGTCCTGGAATTCGGAGGCGATCCGGGCTGCCATGTCATCTCTGGTCCAGGTCACCCTTTGCTCCTTATCGCGTTGCCGAGCGTCACGCTGGCGCGACGTCGTCGCCCACCGCCACGCTGGCGTGACATTCGGCGAAGCCGGCACGCTCACCGCACCGTCTCCTTTTCAATCCGCTTCTCCGGGTTGGGCACATGGACCACTCGCTGCACAAAGATGCCGGGAGTATGCACCGTGGCGGGGTCGATTTCACCGGGCTCGACGAGGTGCTCGACCTCGGCGATGGTGATCCGTCCGGCCGGTGCGCATTCGGGGTTGAAGTTGCCGGCGGCGTAGCGGTAGACCAGGTTGCCGTGCCGGTCGCCCTTCCAGGCATGCACCAGCGCGAAATCGGTCCGGATCCCCCGCTCGAGAACATAGGTGACGCCGTCGAATTCGCGGGTCTCCTTGGGCGGTGACACGATCGCCACCTCCCCCGAGGCGTCGTAGCGCCACGGCAGCCCGCCGTCGGCGATCTGGGTGCCCACCCCGGCCGGTGTGTAGAAGCCGGGAATGCCCATCCCGCCGGCACGCAGCCGCTCGGCCAGGGTGCCCTGTGGGGTCAGCTCCACTTCGAGTTCACCGGACAGGAACTGACGCGCGAATTCCTTGTTCTCGCCTACGTATGAGGAGATGGTGCGACGGATCCGCTTGTGCGCCAACAACACCCCCAGCCCAATGCCGTCGACGCCGCAGTTGTTGGACACCGTCTCCAGGTCGGAGACGCCGAGGTCGGCCAACGCTGATATCAACGCCTCCGGGATGCCGCACAGCCCGAATCCCCCGACGGCCAATGACGAGCCGTCGGTTATGTCCGCGACCGCCTCCGCAGCGGTAGCCACGACCTTGTCCATTTGTCGCAGAGCCTCCGATTTCAGTTAATAATCATTAACTGGATAGTGAGAATACCATTCCTGGCCGGGTGCGTCCAGGGTGGGTGGGCCGCTCAGCAGTGGCTATTGACTGCCCCGGAGCCACTCGATCGCCGCCGCACGCATGTCGACTTTGCGAACCTTGCCGGTGACCGTCAGCGGGAACTCCTCGACGATCCTCAGATACCGCGGGATCTTGAACCTGGCGATGCGGCCGGCGCAAAACTCCCGCAGGTGCTCGATGGTCAACTCCTCGGCCCCGTCGCGCAGCTTGACCACGGCCATGATCTCCTCGCCATAGCGTTCGTCCGGCACTCCGATGACGTGTCCATCGACGATGTCGGGATGGGTATAGAGGAACTCCTCGATCTCGCGCGGAGAGATGTTCTCGCCGCCGCGCATGACGATGTCCTTGATGCGCCCGGTGATCTGTACGTATCCGCAGGCGTCCATGGCCGCCAAGTCCCCGGTATGCATCCATCCTTCTGCGTCGATCACCTCGGCCGTCTTCGCCGCGTCATTCCAGTACCCCGACATCACCGAATAGCCGCGGGTACAGAACTCGCCGGACACGCCGCGCGGCACCATCTGGCCGGTGCCTGGGTCCACTACCTTGATCTCCAAGTGCGGACCCACCCGCCCGACGGTACCGACGCGCCGTTCCAGCGCATCGTCGGTGCGGGTCTGGGTGGAGACCGGGGCTGTTTCGGTCATGCCGTAGCAGATCGAGACCCCCGGCATGTGCATACGTCCGATCACCTGACGCATCACTTCGACCGGGCAGGGTGCACCCGCCATGATCCCGGTGCGCAGACTGTCCAACTCATAGTCGGGGAAGTCCGCCAAGCCGAGTTCGGCGATGAACATCGTCGGCACCCCGTACAGGCTGGTGCAGCGTTCGGCCTGCACCGCCCGCAGGGTCGCGGCGGGATCGAACCCGGGTGCCGGGATCACCATGCAGCCACCGTGACTGGTGGCCGCCAGGTTGCCCATGACCATGCCGAAGCAATGGTAGAAGGGCACCGGGATGCAGATCCGGTCGTGTTCGGTGTACTCGAGTAGTTCCCCCACCAGGTAGCCGTTGTTGAGGATGCTGCGGTGGCTGAGTGTGACACCCTTCGGGTAACCCGTTGTGCCCGAGGTGTATTGGATGTTGATCGGATCGTCAGGGGTCAGCGTCGCGGCCGTTCGCGCCAGCGCGGTCAGGTCGGTATCGCTGGCGGCCAACTCATCCCAGCGATCGGTGCCCATGATCACCACGTCACGCAGGCCAACACAGCCGGACCTGACCTCGGTCAGCATCGACGGGTAGTCGGCGTCCTTGAACCCGGCGGCGGCGATCACCATCGCGATGCCGGATTGCTTGAGCGCATACTCCAATTCGCGCGCGCGGTAGGCGGGATTGATGGTCACCAGGATCGCCCCGATCTCGGCGGTGGCGTACTGGACGAGAACCCACTCCCACCGGTTGGGCGCCCAGATGCCCACCCGATCGCCGCTGCTGATGCCGGCCCGGAGCAGCCCGGTGGCCAACGAGCGCACGTCGGCCAAGAACTCGGTGTAGCTCCATCGCCGGCCCGCCGCGACATCGACGAGCGCGTCGCGCGACCCGAACGTCGTTGCGGTGTCAGCGAGATTCGCGCCGATGGTCGTCTCGAGCAACGCGGGCATGCCCGGACCGCGTTCGTAGGAAAGCGGTTTGCGTGCTGCGGCGTCGGTGGTTGCCACGGTTCCTCCGGCCGGTGATCGGATGCTACGTTAGTGACGATTAACCGACATGTCCAGGAGGCCGTCATGCCCGCGTCCGCCCCGGACAATGAATCCGGACAGCCCGAGACGCCAAATCGCCGCAGCCAGTTGAAATCCGATCGGCGCCAGCAGCTGCTGTCGGCTGCCGAGCGGCTGTTCGCCGAACGCGGATTCCTCGCGGTGCGCCTGGAGGACATCGGCGCTGCCGCCGGTGTCAGCGGTCCGGCGATCTACCGGCACTTCCCCAACAAGGAGTCACTGCTGGTCGAGTTGCTGGTGAGCATCAGCGCCGGGCTGCTCGCCGGTGCGCGCGCCGTGCAGGACCGCGGCGCCGGCGCCGCTGCGACCCTGGACGGCCTGATTGATTTCCACCTGGACTTCGCGCTCGGAGAACCTGACCTCATCCGGATTCAGGACCGTGACCTCGCGCACCTGCCCGCGGCCGCCGAACGGCAAGTGCGTAAGGCGCAGCGTCAGTACGTGGAAATCTGGGTCGGCGTGCTGCGCCGACTCAACCCCGATCTGGCCGAAGCTGACGCCCGACTGATGGCGCATGCCGCTTTCGGGCTGTTGAACTCCACCCCGCACAGCATGAAATCGGCCGACACCAAACCGGCGCGGGCGGTTCGGTCGCGCGCCGTCATGAGGGCGATGACCCTCGCGGCGCTGACCGCCGGAGGTCATTAGCTGTTCCACCAGGTTGGGCCGGTCGCGAAACCGGTCCGGCGTAATGCCCGGTACCCTTCGAAGTGGACATGAACGATCCACGTCGCACCCAGCAATTCGGTCCCCCTCAACCGGGGTCTGGTTCCGCATGGCCGCAGCACGCTGGCGATTCGGACCCGATCGATTACCCGGCGTACGCCGATGAGATGCCGTACGCCACCTATGGCGGCGGCAGTTCGCCATGGTCTCAGGGCGCCTTCCAACCCACCCCCACCCAACAGTTGCCGCCACAGTATTGGCGGCAGGATGTGCCGCCGCAGGATGAACAGCCCCCCGCCGGCCCGCCGCGCTCACCCCGGTGGTTGTGGTTCGTGGCCGGCGCCGCGGTGTTGCTCGTCATCGGGTTGGTCGTGGCGCTCGTCATCGCCAACGGGTCGCTCAAACAGCAGACCGCTATCGAACCCCTGCCGCCGGTGACCAGCACCACCGTTGCGCCTCCGACCACCCGCACGACACCGCCGCCCTCGACCACCCGCAAGCCGCCGCGCACCACGACGACCGCGCCGCCGGGTACGACGACACCTCCTGGTGTGCCCAACACACCGGGGGCCATCCAGACGGTCGTCTACGACATCTCCGGTGAGGGCCGCGCGATCAGCGTCATGTACATGGATGCCGGCGACATGATTCAGACCGAGTTCAATGTGGCCTTGCCCTGGACCAAACAAGTCAGCCTGTCGACCTCGACGGTTCATCCGCCGAGCGTCACGGTCGTCAATATCGGCCATCAGATCACCTGCTCGGTCACGGTGGCCGGGGTTCAGGTGAGGCAGCGCACCGGGCAGGGTTTGACCTTCTGCGACGCCCCGCGCTAACCGGGGTCAGTCACCACAGTCGCGTACCGGGGAACCCGTACCGCGAGCATTGCCAGCAGTCCCACGAACAGCACCAGGCAGATGCCACCCAGTCCTGCCCGAGGCACGCCGAACACGTCGACGAAGACGGAGAACAACCACGGCGCCAGGAACGCCACGGCCCGGCCCGTCATCGTGTACAGCCCGAAGGCCACGCCCTCCTTGCCGTGCTGCGCCATGCGCAACAGCAGCGCTCGCGCCGAGGACTGTGATGGTCCGATGAACAGGCACAACAACAGCCCGCACACCCAGAAGGCGAGCGCCCCGGAGAGTGCCAGCAAGCTCAGCGCCGAGGCAAGAATTGCCGTCAGCGACACCACGATGACGGGCTTGGAGCCCACCCGGTGGTCGATCAGGCCGCCGAGCACCGCACCCACCGCGGCCACCACGCTTCCGGCGACACCGAAGATCAGCACATCGGCCTTCGAGAGGGTGTAGACGTTGACCCCCAGCACCGCGCCGAACGCGAATATCGCCGCCAGGCCGTCCCGGAAGATCGCGCTGGCCACCAGGAAGTAGACGAGATTGCGGTCGCGCCGCCACTCGGCGGAGATGTCGAGCCACAGCTTGCGGTAGGCACCCAGCAGGCGCGTCTTGGGAACGACGTCAGTCCCGGCATCGGGCAGGCGATGGACGACGATCAGCAGCGGCAGCCCCAATATCGCCAGCCACGCCGCGGCCAGCAGCATCGCCGCCCGGACATTGAGTCCGTCATGGGTGGACAGGTGCAGCAGCCCGCGCTCATCGCCGTTACCGGTCATGAAGCCCAGATAAACCAGGATCAACAGCAGCACGCTGCCGATATATCCCGCTGCCCAGCCGAAGCCCGAAATGCGCCCGGCTGTCGCCGGCGTCGAGAACTCCCGCAACATCGCGTTGTACGGAACGCTGGCCAGGTCGCCGCACGCCGCCGTCGCGGCAAGCAGCGCCAGGCCTGCAAAGAGATAGCCGGGTTGATCGCGAATCTGTGACATCCCGCACGTCGTCGCCACCGCGAGACCGGTCAACACGCCCAGCGCGACATGTCGTCGATGCGCGGACGCCACCCACACGCCGACGATGGGCGCCAGCAATGCGACGGCGATCCCCGCGACGGCTCCGGTACGCCCCAACCAGCTCTCGGGCGTGGCACCACCGGGTGTGCCCTCCCCCACGCTGCTGGTCAGGTAGACGGAGAACACGAAGGTCGCCGCGATCGCGTTCAGACCGGTCGAGCCACAGTCCCACAAAGCCCAGGCCACAATTCGGGACCGCCTGGAGGGCCCCTGCTCATCGCGCCCAGCCTGAAGATTCGCAGACCCGTACTCGAACTTCGTCTGCGATTTTTCAGTCTCAGCGCGTTGGCGGTCCCCGGCACCCGGTTCGCGGCGTTGGTGTCCAGCCGAACCCGGCTCCGGGTCACTCATGCACGAAACTGTATTAGTTGTCGCAGCGACCCGCAGCGCCCGGCCGCTCCCGCGCACTGTCTACGATCGTCGTCATGCCGATTCCTGCTCCCAGCCCCGACGCGCGCGCTGTTGTCACCGGAGCTTCGCAGAACATCGGCGAGGCGCTGGCCACCGAGTTGGCCGCGCGCGGCCACAGCCTGATCATCACCGCGCGCCGCGAGGACCTGCTCAACAAGCTCGCCGCCCGGCTCACCGACAAGTACCGCGTCACGGTCGACGTACGACCGGCCGACCTCGCCGACCCCTCCGAGCGCGCCAAACTCTGCGACGAACTGGCCACCCGGCCGATCTCGATCCTGTGCGCCAATGCCGGCACCGCGACATTCGGCGCCGTCGCCGACCTGGACCCGGCCGGCGAGAAAGCCCAGGTGCAGCTGAATGCCATTGCGGTGCATGACCTTACGCTGGCCGTACTGCCGGGAATGGTTCAGCGCGGGGCGGGTGGCATCCTGATTTCCGGTTCCGCAGCGGGCAATTCGCCGATTCCCTACAACGCCACCTACGCCGCCACCAAGGCCTTCGCGAACACCTTCAGCGAATCGCTGCGCGGTGAAGTGCGCAAGTCCGGGGTGCACGTCACGCTGCTGGCCCCCGGCCCGGTGCGCACGGACCTGCCCGAAGGTGACGAACGGTCACTGGTGGAGAAGCTGGTGCCCGACTTCCTGTGGATCTCGACCGAGCACACCGCCCAGGTGTCGCTGGATGCGTTGGAGCGCAACAAGATGCGTATCGTTCCCGGGCTGACGTCGAAGGCGATGTCGGTGGCGAGCGGGTATGCGCCGCGCGCCATCGTGGCGCCGATCGTGGGCGCCTTCTACAAGAAGCTCGGCGGCGGGTAGCCCTTACCTCCGGCGGCGGCGCCCGGTGCCGAAGATGCTGCGTACCGCTTCGCGTATCGCCGTGTTGATACCGCTCTTCACCGTCGGGTTCTTCAGCACTTCCTCCCACACGGCCGGCCCCTTCGGCTCGGCAGGGGCCGGCATGGGTGGCAGGTCGTAGTCCGTTGGCATCGGCGGATACTCCGGCACAGCCGCCTGTCCGCCCGTCGTGCTGACCGCAGCCTCTGGCTGCTCGACCGTCTGTCCGTATCTCTTCTGCAACTCACTGGCCTTCGCCGCGTCGGTGACCGCCTCGGGACCGATGGCTCCCATGAACGACCGGGGTACGCGCATACGGGTCCAGGCAACCGGTGTCGGTGCGCCTTTTTCCGACAGCACTGTCACGACGGCCTCGCCGATACCCAGCGAAGTCAACGCGGATTCCAGGTCGTAGACATCGGTTTTCGGATAGGTACGAACGGTCTTGCTCAGCGCCTTCTGGTCGTCGGGAGTGAAGGCCCGCAGCGCGTGCTGGATCCGGGCGCCCAGCTGAGACAACACGTCGTTGGGGAGATCCGTGGGCAACTGGGTGCAGAAGAACACCCCGACGCCCTTGGACCGGATCAGCTTGACGGTCTGTTCGACCTGTTCGAGAAACGCCTTGGACGCATCGGCGAACAGCAGGTGCGCCTCATCGAAGAAGAACACCAGTTTAGGTTTGTCGATGTCGCCGACCTCGTCCAATTGCGCGAACAGGTCGGCCAGCAGCCACATCAGGAACGTCGAGAAGATGACCGGGCGCAACGACTGACCACTGAACTCGAGCAACGAGATGATGCCCCGGTGGTCCTGAGTGTCGTTGCGCAGCAGATCTTTCGGGTCCAGCTTTGGCTCGCCGAAGAAGGTGTCGCCGCCCTCGCCCGCAAGATTCACCAGCGCCCGAAGGATAACGCCCGCCGTCGTGGGCGACACCCCGCCAAGGGATTTCAGGTCGGCCTTGCCCTCGTCGCCGGCCAGATGACTGATGACCGTCCGCAGATTGCCCAGCGTGACGAGCGGGCGGTTGTTCTCGTTCGCCCAATGGAAGATAAGCCCCAGCGTTGACTCCTGAGTAGCGTTGAGGCCCAACACTTTCGATAGAAGTACCGGGCCGAAGCTGGCAACTGTCGCGCGCACCGGCACCCCGATTCCGCCGGTGCCAAGCGACAGGAACTCGACCGGGAATCCCGTCGGCTCCCAGTTATCGCCGGTGTCCTTGGCGCGCGCGGCGGTCTTGTCGTTGCCCTGTCCGGGACGGGACAGACCGGACAGGTCGCCCTTCACGTCAGCCATGAACACCGGTACCCCCGCGGCACTGAGTTGCTCGGCGATCAGCTGCAGCGTCTTGGTCTTGCCGGTTCCGGTGGCCCCGGCCACCAGGCCGTGCCGGTTGATGGTGGCCAGCGGAATGCGAATCTGCGCAGTCGGGTCTGATTGGCCGTCGACGACGACGGTGCCCAGTTCCAGCGCCTGGCCTTGCACGGCGTAGCCCGCCGCAATCCGCTGCGCGGGCCCGCCGGCGTCTGATTCAGTGCTCATCGTTGCCGCGCCCCTCTTCCCGAGTAGTTGCCCGTGCCCCAGGGCGAGGATCAGACTACTTGCCCGCAACCCGCAGGGTCAGGGCCGACGTGAGCCGCAGGTGGGCTTAGTGTGAGGCCTGTGCGTGACGAATTGGTGTGGATCGACTGCGAGATGACCGGGCTCGAGCTGGGCTCGGACAAGTTGATCGAGATCGCCGCGCTGGTCACCGACGCGGATCTGAACATTCTGGGCGACGGAATCGACGTGGTGATCCACGCCGACGACGCCGCGCTGTCCTCGATGATCGATGTCGTCAAGGACATGCACTCGCGATCGGGGCTGACCAACGAGGTCAGGGCGTCCACCGTCGACGTGGCCACCGCCGAGGCCATGGTCCTCGATTACATTCATGAACACGTCAAACAGCCCAAGACGGCGCCGCTGGCGGGTAACTCGATCGCCACCGACCGATCCTTCATCGCCCGCGATATGCCGGCCCTGGACTCGTTTCTGCATTACCGGATGATCGACGTCAGCTCGATCAAGGAACTCTGCCGGCGCTGGTACCCACGCATCTACTTCGGACAGCCACCCAAAGGCCTCGCACACCGCGCGCTGGCGGATATTCACGAGTCCATCCGCGAACTGCAGTACTACCGGCGAACCGCGTTCGTGCCGCAGCCCGGGCCCGCTACCAGCGAAATCGCCGCCGTGGTGGCCGATCTTCAGGGTGAAATGGACACTCCGGAGGAAATCGATTCGGCCGACGAGCGTTCGAGCGGTTAGTATCGACGTCGCCGCGCGTTAGGCCTTTGTCGGGCCCGCGGGCGGCCATGGTGGGTGTAGTTCAGTTGGTAGAGCGTCAGGTTGTGATCCTGAATGTCGCGGGTTCGAGTCCCGTCACTCACCCCACACAAAATCCCCGGCCACCGGCCGGGGTTTTTTGTGCGTGCCGATCCAACCTGCGATAGTGGCATCCACTCTGCGCCGGGGGCGCGATTCTTAGGGATTTTCGTCCCTCATCGCAGACTCAAAGCCGCTACCGCAGTCTCGGGCGCCCGTTCACTCGAAACCGGCCAGCGTGATCCGCAGCGCTTCTTCCATCAGCACATGAAAGGGTTCGCTGGGGACGGTCTCGGCCGTCAGCCAGCGGTTGATGACGAATTTGACTGTGGCCAAACCGGTGTAGACCAGCAACGAGGGGCGCATATCGGCCGATGGGTCGGCACCCATCCGGGACGCCACGAGTTCGACGAACTTGCGCTGATCGGATTCGCTGACCAGCGTTGACTTGCTCAACAGGTGGGGGGCGGTCACGATCGCACGTTGCCAGGTGTCGAGGTGATCGGACTCGCCGGCGTCCCTGGCGTTGGCGACGAACAGCTGGATCAACACCTCGACCGCTGATTCGTCGGCCGGCCTGGTGCTGAAGGAATCAAGCATCTCGCTGATCGCCTCGCGCACCGGATCGACCAGGAGACCTTCCTTGGTGGGCGCATGCCGGAAATAGGTGCTGATCGAGATTCCGGCGGCGGCCGCGATGTCCTCGGTCGTCACCGCATCGAATCCGCGTTCGGCGAAAAGCTCGTGCGCGGTGTGCTGGATCTGTGAGAGCAACTCAGCGCGCCGTCGGTCCCGCAGCGACTCGGTGTTTGCTGAGGACATGCCATCACCTTCGTGAGCCTGACATTCCAACACGACCGCGCAATTCCGCAATGTGAAGCGCAGCCCGTCGATGAGTGACTCTACACTATTGAAAGTCCCTATCAACTAGGCTAGCGTGATACCGCAAACCGGATTGAGCTGCAGAGTTGCGGGATTAAAGGGCACCCTGCAAGGCAGGGGAACCTCGGCGGCACCCTGCCTCTTCTGCTCAGCGCTCAGGGAGTAACTGGTGGAGAGTGCGTCGATGAAGACCGTTCCGGGTACGCGATGATGCGCGCTCTGGGTTTGCTGAGACGTCTGCCGGTCACGCCGGGATGACCACCCGATCCGACCCCACACTGCGCGTTGACGGTGTCGCCTCCATTCAGGAGTGGGGCGTCGGCTACGTCGACCGTCATCCGCTGGCCTCGCTGCGGACCGTCGGCGAACAGTTCGTGCTCGGCATCCGCACCATCCAGTATTTCTTCATCGATCTGTTCACCGGCCGATTTCAATGGCAGGAGTTCGTTCGCCAAGGCGCGTTCATGGCGGGCACCGCCGTGTTGCCGACCATCCTGGTGTCCCTGCCGATCAGCGTCACCTTGTCGATTCAATTCGCGTTGCTGGCCGGCCAGGTGGGCGCCACGTCGTTGGCCGGCGCGGCCAGTGGGCTTGCGGTGATCCGGCAGGGCGCCTCACTGGTGGCGGCTGTGCTGATGGCGGCGGCGGTCGGATCCGCGATCACCGCCGACCTGGGTTCCCGGACGATGCGCGAAGAGACCGACGCCATGGAAGTGATGGGCGTGTCGGTGATCCGCCGACTGGTGGTTCCGCGATTTGCCGCCGCAATCATGATCGGGGTGGCGCTGACGGGCGTGGTGTGCTTCGTCGGGTTCTTCGCCAGCTACATGTTCAACGTGTACTTCCAGAACGGGGCCCCAGGCAGTTTCGTGTCCACCTTCGCCTCGTTCGCCACCACGGGCGACATGATTCTGGCGCTGTTGAAAGCGATCATCTTCGGCGCCATCGTCGCCATCGTGTCGGCACAGAAGGGGTTGTCCACCAAGGGCGGGCCGACGGGCGTGGCCAATTCGGTGAATGCGGCTGTGGTGGAATCGATTCTGCTGCTGATGATCGTCAACGTCGCGATCAGTCAGCTCTACATCATGCTGTCGCCCCGGACGGGGCTGTGACGTGGCTGCCTCCCCCTACCTACCGTTGGCGCCCGTCAGCGGGCGCCTGATCCGGTTGTACCGCAGGGGAACCAAGCCGATCAGCCGGCTGGGCCACATGCTGGTTTTCTTCGTCCGGGCACTGGCCGCCATTCCGCTCACCCTGCGCCAGTACAACGGCGAGCTCTTGCGCCTGCTGTCCAACATCACCTGGGGCAACGGATCGATCGTCGTCGGCGGCGGAACCGCCGGTGTGGCAGTCGTTCTCGGCATGACGGTCGGAGCGCTGGTCGGTATCGAGGGCTACAACTTCCTCGACCTGCTCGGTCTGGGTCCGGCCACGGGCTTCGTGTCGTCGTTGGTGAACACCCGCGAGCTGGCTCCGCTGATGGCCGCGATGGCCTTTGCCATGCAGGGCGGCTGCCGATTCACCGCCCAGTTGGGCTCGATGCGCATCGCCGAGGAGATCGACGCGCTGGAATCCATTGCCATTCGGCCGATTCCGTACCTGGTGACCACCCGACTCATCGCCTCGGTGATGGCGATGATTCCGCTCTACGCCGCGTGCTTGGCCATCGGCTACCTGAGCACGCAGGTGGTGGTGCAGATCAGCAGCGGCGGTTCTGCCGGGTCTTACCTGCACTACTTCTCATTGATGTTGGCCGGCAAAGACATTCTCTATTCGTTGGTCAAGGCTGTCATCTTCGTCTGGATCGCGTCGACAATTCAGTGCTACTACGGCTTCTACGCCAGCGGCGGTCCCGAAGGCGTGGGCGTTGCCGCAGGGCACGGCATGCGGGCCAGCATCACCGTGATGATCATGGTCAACATGCTGCTGACCATGGCGCTGTGGGGAGTCGACGCCGGCGCAAGGTTCGGTGGATGAGTTTGCAGGGCAATTCCTTTGACCTCGACGGGCGCGGCCCCTCGGATCGTCAGCTGCTCGGCTGTGGTGTGACCGTGGCGCTGGTCGCGGCCCTGCTGACGGTGGGCTTGCTGTACAAGTCGACGGGTCGGCTCAACGACTATGTGCGGGTGGTCGCCGATCTCATCAACGTGGGCGACGGCCTGCCGCAGAAATCGGACGTGAAGTATCACGGCGTACTCGTCGGCATGGTCAACAGCGTCGTCCCGGCGGCTCACGGCAAACCCAACTTCGTCCACATCGACCTGAAACCCGAGTACGCCAGCTCGATTCCGGCTGCGGTGACCGCGCGGGTGGTGCCCAGCAATGTGTTCGCGGTGTCGTCGGTGCAACTCGTGGGGAACGGTCCGGGAGCGATCATCCGTCCGGGTGCGCACATTCAGGAAGACAAGAACCTGCCGACCGTGCTGTTTCAAACCACCGTCAGCAAGCTGCGCGACCTGCTCGCCGCGGCGGGGCGCGGCCGCGAAGACAGGTCGGTGGGCATCCTCGCGGCACTCGCGGCAGCGACCGACCATCGCCGGACGGCCCTGCTGAACAGCGGCACCCAGCTCAATCGACTTATCGACCAACTCAATTCGATCGTCAGCACCGACGCGGGCCCATCGACGGTCTCGGCGCTACTGGATGCGACCCGGGGACTGCAGTCCACCGCCCCCGAGCTTCTCGACGCACTACACCAAGCCGTTGAGCCGATGCAGACCTTCGCACAGACGCGCGGACAGCTGACCTCGCTGCTCTCCGGCGCCCAGAACACGATCGGCACCACACATCAATCGTTCGACAACCACATGGACCAACTCATCAGGATCTCCACCGAAATCACGCCCGTGCTGGGGGTGCTGGCGATGCGGTCGAACAACTTCGTCCCCGCTGTCACCAAGTTGGACAATCTCGCCAGGAAGTTCATGGAAGAAGTCTGGGTGCCCGAACTCGGGGTCGGAAACATGCGGACCAGGATCTCCTTCACCCAGACGTTCGCCTACAGCCGGGCCGACTGTCCGCACTACGGCGAGTTGAAGGGGCCCAGCTGCTACACCGCGCCGCTGGTTCCCAACAAACCCGATCTGCCGGACGTGCTGCTGCCGCAGAATTACCAGCCGCCCAAGGATCTGGCCCCGCCACCGGGGACGGTCGTCGGCCCCGACGGCAACCTGGTGGCTGTCGGCCCGCCGCTGATCAACCCGCCGCCCAACCTCGCAGATCCCAATCCCCCACTCCCACCGTTTATTTCGCCGTCACCGCCGATACGGACCGGTGCCAACCCAGACGACCCGGACCCGTCGCCCCCGGCGCACGGCCCGCTGGCGCCGCCACCGCTGCTGGGTCCGCCCGCAGCGGGGTCGATGCCGTCGTCCTACGGGGGCACCGTCGGTCCAGTCGGCAGCGACTATGAGCGCACGATGTTGGGCGTGATCACCGGTCGCCCTGCCACCGCCGCCACCGAAATTCTGCTGGGCCCGGTGGCGCGCGGCACCACCGTGTCGGTGGTTCACGCTCCGGCGGACGGGGGGGCCAAGTGAAGTTCCGGGGCCCCTTGATCGGCCTGACCCTGTTCATGGTCGTCGCGCTCACCCTCACGTGGCTGGTGTATGTGAGCCTGCGGCGGGATGTCGCCGGAACCACGGCGTCGTACTCGGCGATATTCACCGACGTGTACGGGCTGCGCGAGGGCGACGACGTCCGAATGGCCGGGGTGCGCGTCGGCCGGGTCGAAAAGGTGGAACTCGACGGCATACTCGCGAAGGTGTCGTTCGTGGTGCAATCCGAACAGCATCTGTTCGGCAACACCGTCGCCTCGGTGACCTACCAGAACATCGTCGGACAGCGTTATCTCGGTTTGTCCCTGGGTAAAGAGGGCTCCCAGGCTCAGCTCGCGCCGGGCGCCACCATCCCCCTGGAACGCACCGAACCGTCCTTCGACGTCACGGCGCTGCTCAACGGCTACGAGCCGCTGTTCAGCCTGTTGAATCCACGCGATGCCGACAACCTCACCAAGGGTGTCATCGAGTCGCTGCAGGGCGATACCTCATCGCTTGCCACCTTGATCAGCCAAACATCCACGCTTACCGAGACTTTCGCCGGGAAGGATCAGGCGCTCGGCGATGTGATCACCAATCTCAACAAGGTGGTCGACAGCCTGGCGGCGCAGAATGCCAATCTCGACGGGGTGATCACGCAGACCCGCGACGTGGTCGCCGCCCTGGACCAGCGCCGTCCGGAGTTGGTGTCCTCGATGGGTTCCCTGTCGCGGGTGATGACCAACCTGTCGGTCGCCGCGCAGCAGGACTACCCGGCACTTCGCGAATTCATCGATCGCCGGCCGGGCGTCGCCCGGCACCTGATGGATGTGGAACCTCAGGTGGCGTTCTTCGGCGACAACATCCCGCTGCTGTTGAAAGGGCTGGTCCGGGTGGGCAACCAGGGCGCCTACGGCAACGCCTACCTCTGTGACGTGAACATGTTCGGGTTCTTCCCGGGCCTCAACGACGTGGTGCCGATCATCGTCAACGCCGCAACGCCTGGAAACAAGGCATGGCACACGCCCCGCTGCAGGAACACCGACGGGGGCCCAGGTGGCTGATCTATCTGGGCCGCTTCGGCTTTCGAGACTGAAGAAGCGTCCGCTGGAGAACTACAACCCATTGTGGCTGGGTCTGTCGGCCGTCATCGTGGTCGCGATGGTGATCGGCGCGATGCTCGTCGTGCATGCGCTGGGCGCCGGATACAAGCACTACACCGCCGAGTTTCTGCAGGCGGCCTCGCTGCGGCCCGGCAACCCGATCACGGTGGCGGGCATACCGGTTGGCGAGGTTACCAGCATGAAGCTCGACGGCGATCACGTCGAGGCGGGTCTGAAGATTCGCGACAACGTGCCGCTCGGCCGAGATTCCAAAGCATCGATCAAAGTCACCACCATCCTGGGATCGCGCTATCTCGCCCTGGAGCCGAACGGTCCGGGCTCGCTGCCCCACGGCACCTTCGACTTGACGCACACCGAGGTCCCCTACGATCTGCAGGCGGCGTTACAGGACGCCACAACCACTTTCGAGCAGGTCGACTCCGACCGGTTTGCGCAATCGCTGGCCGTGCTGGGCAAGCAACTCGAGGGCCTGCCCGCCGTGGTGCCCCAGGCAATGACGAACATCGACTCGCTGTCGTCGATCATTGCCCGGCGCCGTGACCAACTCGGCCAACTGCTCAGGAGCACCGAACAGGTCACCAACACCCTGCGGCGACAGCAATCCAGCATCGGCAAGGTGGTCAACCAGGCGCAAGAACTGCTGGGCCAGTTCGTGGCCCGGCGCGCGGTGTTCCACGCGATGATGCGATCACTGACCAGCCTGGTCGACACCATGCACCAGATCGTGGTGAACGATCGGTCGGGGGTCGAGGGACTGCTCAAAGACATGCGTGAGTTCACCGACTTGATGGCCCAACACGACGATCTACTGCGAGATCTGCTGCAGGTCACTCCCATCTTCATGCGCGAGGCGGCAAACCTGACCGGTGACGCGAACGCGGTGAGCTTCAACGCCCCCAGCGCGCTGCTCATCGATTCCTGGATGTGCGCAATCAGCGGCCGTGCCCAGCAGTTCGGGATGATCCCGTATTACAAGGACTGCAAATGAGGGGCCGGGTCATCACCGTCATCGCCATTGCGGCGGCAGTGGTCACTGTGGTCGGCGCCGGGTGGTGGTATCTGGCCGGCAAGAAGGACCCGATCACGGTGACGGCCCAATTCGACAGCGCCTCAGGCTTATACGAAGGCAACGTGGTCGCTGTGCTGGGTATGCCGGTCGGCAAGGTCACCAAGATCACGCCGAAAGGCGGCTACGTCGAAGTCCAGTTCACCGTCGAGCGTGACGTCAAGGTCCCGGCGAATGCGCAAGCCGTCACCGTGTCGACGTCGATCCTCACCGATCGGCAGATCGAACTCACTCCGCCCTACCGTGGCGGCCCGGTACTGGAAAATCACGACACCATCGGACTGACCCGGACCAGGACGCCCGTCGAATTCAGCCGGGTGCTGGCCGTTTTGGACAAGGTCACCAAGTCGCTGGAGGGTGACGGGCACGGCGGCGGACCGCTGGCCGACGTACTCAACGGCGGCAGCGAGGTCCTCGACGGCAATGGCGGGAAAATCAAAGGGGCCCTTGACGAGTTGTCCAGGGCGCTGCGGCTGAGCAGCGACGGCGGCGCACAGACGCGCGCCCAGATCACCACGATCGTCAAGAACATCAGCTCGCTCTTCGAGGCCGCCGCAAACAACGACGGCAAACTTCGGGAATTCGCTTCCACCATCCACCAGGTCAGCCAGATCCTGGCCGACGAGGACATCGGTACGGGCAGCACCGGCAAGAAGCTCGACCAACTGGTCCAGCGGACAGGCGACCTGCTCGACGCCAACCGCGACACCATCAGGCAGGCCGTGCTCAATGGCAACAAGTTGGCGACGACGCTGGTCGACCGGCGTCGCGAACTCGCCGAAACCCTGGACGTAGCACCGATGTTGGCCGACAACGCCTACAACATGGTCGACCGGGAGAACGGCGCGGTGCGTGCCCACTTCCTCACCGACCGGATGATCTTCGACAGCCAGCTGACCAAAGAAGTCTGCAATCTGATGGGCCTGCGCCAACTCGGCTGCAGCACCGGCACCGCGCAGGACTTCGGGCCCGACTTCGGCCTGACCTACGTGCTGGACGGCTTAGCGGCGATGGGCCAGAGATGACCGGCACCAAAGCGCGAGCCGCCGCCGCGATCGCCGCCGCGGTGCTCCTCACCTCCGGTTGCGCCACCAACGGCCTTGCCAGCCTTCCCCTTCCGGCTCCCGGCCTGGGTTCCGGCGGATACCAGCTGACCGCAATCTTCGCCAACGCGCTCAACCTGCCGATGAACGCGAAGGTGAAACTCGCCGGCGCGGACGTCGGGCAGGTCGAGTCGATGGTGGCCCGCAACTACACCGCGGTCACCACGCTGCGAATCCGTGACGGCGTGTTGCTTCCGCGGGGCAGCACCGCCGAATTGCGCACCGCCACACCACTCGGCGACGTGTTCGTGTCGGTACGTCCACCCGCATTGCAGCCCGGGTCCGCCGCCCCACCGATGTTGACCAACGGCGACACCATCGGACTGGACTCCACAGCGGCCGCGGCAACCGTCGAATCGGTACTGAGCTCGGCCGCAATCCTGGTGAACGGCGGCGCGGTGCGCAACTTCACCAACATCATCAACGGGTTCGGGAAAGCCACCGGCGACCAGGGTCACGCTTTCGGGGACCTGGTTCGCAAGTCCAACCAGCTGCTCGGCACCATGGACGCGCGGTCCGGACAGATCTCGGACGCCCTGACCGAATTGTCGCGCCTCAGCCGGGAACTCGACGCCAAGAACCAGACCCTCTCCGACGTGATGGCGGCGGCCGACCCCGCCACGAGTGCGTTGGCCGCCAACACCACCGAGCTGTCCAACCTGGTGGTACAGGTCGGCGACACCAGCAGGCTGCTGGCCAGGTTCCCGTCACTCGGCGGCACCGACACCAGCGGCCGCAGCGTGATCCGTGACCTGAACACGATCGCCGGAGCCGCCAATGACGTCGCGGTGAGTCCCGACACCAGCTGGCTGCCGCTGAACCGGATGATCCCCGCCCTGGTCAAATCGACTGCTGGAAATGCGATTTCGGTGCACGTGGGCGTCGACCAGCTAATCCTTGGGTCCATACCCGACATCGGCTTCCCCGGCGACCGAGGCCTGCACGGGCCGAACAGGTTCACCTGGAACGAGTTCATCGGCTCCCTGAAGTACACACTGTGGCGGCTGCAGGAACGCGTCGTCGGGCGGGGGCCGAACTCGCCGCAGGTGCCGGTGATGCCCGACCCGAACGTCCCGGGCGGCCTCATCACCGCGCCCGGCCCGGGGCCACAGTCGCCGGGCCTGCTGACGCCAGGACCACCACCGTGATCGACTCCATGGCAGGCACGATCGTCCGCGGCGTACGAGCCGCCCACCGACGCCAGGTGTGGCTGTCGGTCGCCGGCCTCGTACTCACCCTGGTCGTCGCCACCACCTACCTGCTGATCGGCGCGCTGCGGGTTACGCCGTTCGCCTCGACGTACAACGTCACCGTGCAGTTGCCGGAATCCGGTGGCCTGCTGCCCAATCAAGACGTCGCGCTGCGAGGCGTAAGGATCGGCAGCGTGCAGTCACTACAGATCACCGACCAGGGCGTCAACGCCATCGCCAGCATCACATCGCAGGTGCGAATCCCGGCAAACGCCGCGGTACACGTGTCCGCACTCTCACCCGCCGGCGAGCAATACATCAACTTCGAAGCCGAATCCGACGCCGGCCCCTACCTGCATGACGGCAGCATCATCGGGCTCGACCGCACCAGCGTCCCGGTCAGCCTGGCGCAGCTGCTCGGTGACGCCGACGGGCTGCTGGCCCAGGTCGATCCGCGCAAGCTCGAGCTGATCAAGAAAGAACTGAGCCTGAGCAAGGAGGGGCCCGGCAAGCTGGCCGCCATCGTCGACGGCGGCACCATGCTGCTGTCGACGCTGGATTCGGTGCTCCCCGAAACCACCAGCATTCTGCGGACCAGCCGGGTGGTGCTGACCCTGGCGGCCGACAAGAACACGGGGCTGGCCGCCACGACCGTGGACCTCAATCGGACCCTGGCCGGCGTCGCCAGAATGCAGGAGGGCTACCGGCGCCTGACCGAACAGACACCGCAGGCGCTCGGGGCGATCGACGGCCTGTTCGCCGACAACTCCGAGACGATGGTGCAGCTGCTGGGCAGTCTGGCTACCGCCTCGCAGCTGCTCTACCTGCGCGTGCCGGCACTCAACGCGCTGTTCCCCGACTACCGCGGATCGGTGCTCGATGCGGTGGCCAGCTCTTTCCACGACCACGGCGTGTGGGCGACGGCCGAGCTCTACCCCCGCTACGCCTGCGACTACGGCACGCCGTCGCATCCACCGTCGTCCGCCGATTACTACGAGCCGTTCATGTACACCTACTGCCGCGACGATGACCCGGGATTCGGGATCCGGGGAGCCAAGAACGCGCCGCGACCGGGAGGCGATGACACCGCGGGCCCGCCGCCCGGAGCGGACCTGGGACGCAGAACCGATCCGACACCGCGGGGCCGCTTCACGATTCCCACGCCCTACGGCGGTCCGCCGTTGCCGATCGAACCGCCACACTGAGCCCATCCAGCACGAGGAGAACACAGTGACCGCTACGACCGAGAAAGACGTCGACGCCGAGGAACCCGAGGACCTCGAAAATGGCACCGATGAGTCCGACGCTATCGACGCCGAAGACACCGACGCCGAAGACACCGACCACCGACGCCGAAGAGGCCGACGCCGCCGCCGAAGAGTCCGTTGAAGAAGATGAGGACGGGCCGCTGCTGCGCGGGAAAGGCAAGGGCGAGAAGGCCAGGCGGTTCAACCGTCCTTGGCGCCACTACCTGCGCCGTAGTGTCCTCCCGCTGTTATTGGCTGCCTCCCTTGCGGTTTCGGGCTACCTCGGCTGGCTGCAGTGGCAGGCGCACCAGGTGACGGTGGCCGGCCAGGAAGCCCAGCAAGCGGCGATCAAGTACGCCGGGGTACTGACGAGCATCGACTCCAACAATGTCGACGAGAACTTCCGTCAGGTGCTCGACGGCGCCACCGGCGAGTTCAAGGACATGTACACCCAGTCGAGTGTGCAGCTGCGGCAACTGCTGATCGACAACAAGGCCACCGCGCACGGGGTGGTGGTGGACTCGGCGATCGCCTCAGAAACCACCAACAAGGTCGTGGTGCTGGTGTTCATCGACCAGACCGTCGCCAACATGGCAGTGCCCGATCCGCGCATCGATCGCAGCAGGATCAAGATGACGATGGAGAAAGTCGATGGCCGCTGGCGGGCCAGCAAAGTGCAGCTGCTCTAGGTGATTCGGAGCCAACGGTGATCAGAAGAATCCTCGCGACCTCTGTATTAGTAGCTTCGACAACCGTTTTGGGCGCAGCGACCGGGCATGCTTCGGCCGAGTCGTTCTGCGGAGAGCTCGGCGGCGGCTGGGACGGACAGTACTGTCACGCCACGGTGACCTCCGAGCGTAATGCCGTGCGCGACATCAAGGTTGCGATGCCCGCCGACCTGGTGGACAATCCCACGGCGGGACCGGTGATCCGCGAGTACCTGCGCACCCTGGTCGGCAACTGGCGAAATGCCAACGTCCATATGGTCGCCGACAGCTACGGCGAGGAGAACTACCAGGTCTTCCAACACGGCAACCTGCTCAGCGCCGTCTTCCACGAGGACTACCACGCCGACGGCCCCAGGCCGAACAACGCCTACCGCACCTTCACATTCGACATGGCGGCCGGGCGACGGGTGCAGCTGGCGGATCTGACCAACGGCAATCCGCTGACCGCCATACCGCCGCTGGCTCAGCCTTACATCGAGACGGCGCTCAATCAGGCCGCGCCACCCCACGACCCGGGAACGTATCCATTCCTCGCCGACCGTTGGACCCCGGACAAGGTCTACTCCGGGGCGTACCGGGCCTGGGCGCTCACCCCGGACGAGCTGATCCTCTTCATGCCCGACTATCCGGTGGGGCACGACGAACCGATCGACTTCACGCCCGGCGCCCAGCAGTGGTACATGGACGGAGGCACCGTCGAAGCGCACGTCCCGCTGTCGGCACTGAGTTCGGTGCTGCGGGTTTAGGAGGCGTTGGCGTTACCCGCGCGCCACTGATCCCAGGGGATGTTCCAGTCGCCGAGGCCGTCTGTCCCGGGCAGAATGCTGCCCACCGTGTTGACTATCTCGACGACGTCCCCACGCTTGCTGTGGTCGTAGAACCACACGGCGTTGCTAGGGCTCACATTCAGACAGCCATGGCTGGTGTTGGAGTGTCCCTGAGCGCCCACCGACCATGGCGCAGAGTGCACGAAGATTCCGCTGTAGGAAATCTGGGTGGCCCAGTCGACGTCGGTGCGATACCCGTTGGGCGAGTTGACCGGCACACCGTAGGTCGAGGAGTCCATGATGATGTGCTTGAACCGGGCGCCGACGATGTAGACCCCGTTGTTAGTCGGGGTGCTGTCCTTGCCCATCGAGGTGGGCATGGTTTTGACGACTTCGCCGTTGATTCTGACGGTGATGATCTTGGTGGAATCGTCCACGGTCGCGATCATCTCGTCACCGATGGTGAAGTGCATCTTGACGTTGTCCTCGCCGAACATCCCCTCACCCAGGTCGACGCCGTAGGTGTTGACCGCCACGTCGACGTTGGTGCCCGGCTTCCAGTAATGCTCTGGGCGCCAACGTACTTCGCGCCGGTTCAACCAGTAGAACGCACCCTCTACCGGAGGGTTGGTGGTGATCTTGATGGCCTTCTCGGCCGCTGCGCGGTCGGCGATGTTCTCGTCGAAGCGGATCGCGACCGGTTGCCCGATGCCCACCACCTCACCGTCGCTCGGTACGACATAGGGCATCGTCAGGTGCGCGGGCGAACTGGTCTGGAAGGCCATCTGACGAGTCACCGCACCACCCAGCCCCGTCGCCTTGGCGTTCAGCGTGTAGCGCCGGTTGTAGCCGAGCGGCTCGGTGGTCTGCCAGTGCAAACCATCGGGGCTGAGTTGTCCGGCGATGGCCGGCCGTTGTCGTTGACCATGGCGACCGACGCCAGCACGCCGTCGGCCACGCTCACCGTCACCGGCGCGTCCACGGTGACCCCGACCGCGCCGTCGGCAACCGACGAGGTGAGCTTGGGGACCAGCAGGTCGGCAAACGGCGTGCCCTTGTTTTCGATGACTTTGGCGGCGACGGGCGCGCTGGGCCCGCTGCTGCAGGCAACACCGAACACAGCAACTAAGACCATGGCGGCAGCCAGCCACGATCGACGTCTGCGCAAAGGCGTCATCAAGTGACCTTCCAGATTCTGTTCGCAAATTGTGGTCACCGCTGACCCTGAATTGTTTCCAGTATTGTAGTGCCTCACCACCACTCGCCGTGGCCATGCGGACCGATTGATGCTCGGCAGTTGTGCAAGCTCACCAGAGGACCGACCCAGGGATTTCACTCTGCGACGGGATGCCTGTTATTGTCGATAGCCGGTCTCAGGCCGAGCACGCGCCGTTAGCTCAGTTGGTAGAGCAGCTGACTCTTAATCAGCGGGTCCGGGGTTCGAAACCCTGACGGCGCACCACCGAAAACCCCAGGTCAGGCATGTTTTCCTGGCCTACGGTTTGCCGACGTCCCTGGCAAAGGGCATGTCGGGGTCACTAGTCGCAACCGCGAACGTATTCGACCCCGAGCTTGATCTCAGAACGACAGATGCCGATCACCGACATCTCCGTACCTGCAGGTCGACTAAGCCGCGGGGGCCGACAAGACCTGGATAACCACGTTCAGCGGTTCCGGCGACGTCGCAGTGTCGCCGATATACGGGTGAGCGAGTTCCAAGACGAGGAACAGGTCAGTGGCAAGCAGCACGCCCACCGTCGCGACCAACGCGTAGTGAATGGCGGGTTTCTCGACGCTGTAAACGATGACGCAGCCAAGCACCAGCCCACTTAGCAGGAAGAAGACTATCCACATCGACCAGGGCAGGCCGTTTGCGGTGCGGGCCCGGATTATCCGGTCTGTGCGTGCCTGACTGATCTTGTTGAGGGAGTCGAAAGAGGTAGCGAGGGAAGCCTTTTGGGTATCGGTGCGCGGTTGAACTTGCTCGTATGCGGCGTGCAGGCGCTGCAGCGCTTGGCCGGCCGCAGAATACGCGTGGCCGTTGGCGGCAAGCGGCCACTCAGTTACGGCCGTGCGTTCATAGTCCAGCAGCGCCTGCCGAATTCGGTCACTGTCGGCCTTGTCGAAAACGGTGGCGTCGTTGGCCATCTGCACCCCGGTCGTGCCCTCGGCCCGCATCGCGTCGTCCGAGGTATTGGTCTCACCCCACATCGCGCTAACGATGAAACCTGTGAAGAACGCGTACACGAATCCAACCAACAAGAAGGCGAACTGTGTCACCTCGCTGCGCTCATCCCCCCTGCGGCCGGGGAACCGATGCCGGACATATATCAGTACGAGCACTGCTCCGCCTGCGACGAGGACGTTGAGTCCGAGTAATAGCAGCCACGACGGTACGTTGCTCACGATCCAACCACTCACAAGCCACACTCCTCGAGAGCATCGCGCCGCAAACCCCGGGCGAGGGATGCAAGTTTGGGCCGGGCGTGAATTCGCGGCCGGCCGTTCGACTCTAGGCGCATGTCTGCGGCGCGACGCCCACTTCGGCCACATTCTTCACGGCTTCAGAACTCGGTTCGCGGACGACACGCGCCGATTAGCGGCGGGGAAAAATAGTTCGCTGAAAACAATTC
>CAVSDU010000021.1:0-1536259 GCA_963726875.1 uncultured Actinomycetota bacterium
ATCACGCGGACGACGACTCTGTCCTCGAAAATCTGGTAAAGCAAACGAAATTCGCCTCGACGCGCCGAGAACCGGCCCTCCAACTGACCGCGAAGCGGCTTACCCACTTGATGGGGATTCTCCGCCAGCGGGCCTCTGATGAACTCCCAGCAGGCGACGGCAACCGATTCGGGCAACAGCTCGTCGTCGCCCTCTTTGCAGCCCTCGTCAATTCGATCCGGTAGCTCACCGCGGCAGCCGGCCGGCGGCACGCATTTCCGCCGTTACCTCCTCGAGTGAGAAGAGCTCACAGTTTTCAGCCTCGGCCTCGGCCTCCCGGACATCACGCATGAGTTCCTGATCGCTGAGGATCGCCAAGGTTTCCATGATCGAGTCGAAGTCATCCGCACTGAGGATTACCGCGGCCCGGCGCCCTTGCCGAGTCACCTCGATTCGCTGGTGTGTCCGCACCGCTTCATCGACGAGCTTCGACAGGTTTGCCCGTACCTCGGCCAGCGGTAGCGTCGTCATGTACAGAATTCTAGCTTGAACGCGGTTCGTTTCCCGGTCTGCCGGCATCCCTACGTTGAACCGGACTCGCCTAGACGTTGGAGCGGAACTCCACTACGTCGCCGTCAACCTGCCCCCGCGGGTGTGACGACGAGGACGGCGCTGACAGCCGACAACCACCTAGGAGCGCGGGTCAGTAACGGTTCACGCGGGTCCAGCGCTGTCCGAACCGGCTCAGATTTTCATTCTGCGCTGAGGGCGACGAAAGCGCATGAGCACGTATTGGGCGCCCTGGATGCGACTCGTGCGTCAAGCGCCCGGGAAACGACGGGCGGGTCAGCTGGCCGCGAGGCCAGCCAGTCCGGTTGCGCCGATGCGACCGTGAAGTTTGCGTAGGTTGTGACAGGTCGCAAGCAGCAGCCATTCGCCGCGGGCTTGGTCGAGGCCGCGAAGCAGTAGCTGCTTGGCGTTTTGCAGGGTGTGCATCTGTCCGAAAACCGGTTCGACGATCGACTTGCGGCGGGCATAAACCATGCGGCCCTTAGTGGTCGCGAGCTTGCGAGCCATGCGCTGTTTTTCCGTGGCATCGTTGGGGATACGCCCACGTGGGGCTACCGGCGGCGGGTCGCCTCGGTGGTGGCGTCCAGTGGCGATATAGAACTCGGTGCCGTGCTCGGCAGCGTAGTCAGTGGCGGCATCGAGGTTGCCGGCCGAGCAGTAGCCAGCGTCGACAAGCACCTGGCCGGGAATCCGACCAGTGTTAGCGGCGGCCTGTTCGGTCATCGGAATCAGGTTTCCCACATCGGCGGCGTTGGTGTTGACGTCGGTGGCCACGATGATCTGATGATCCTCATCGACTACGGCCTGGGCGTTGTAGCACTGGTGAAACGCCCCATCACCGGTGAGCATGATCTTGGAGTCCGGATCGGTGAAGTTGCGCTGCGCCTTCGGTTTCGGGATGGCCTGCTCGGCGGCGGCCGTGCCCTTGCCGGCCGCGGTGCCCTCGTCATCACCGCGGTCTTTGCCCCGTTGTTCGGCCTGATCCCGCGCCCGCTGGCGGGCCTCATCCTCCAAAGCGGCTTTGGCTTGGCGGATCTTGGCCAGCCGAGTCTCGCGGCGCGCCAGCTCGGCGGGCAGCTCATCACCGCGGCGGTTCTTACCGAACTTGGCGTCTTCTGCCTTGTCGATGCGTTGGGCCTCAGCCAAAAGTGCCGACACCTCGGCGGCGAGAATCTTTTCCTTCTCGCTCATCCGCGCATAGCTCATCGCCTTGCGTTTGGAGGCGTTGGCCCGCACCTTGGTCCCGTCCAACGCCACCCGGCCCAGCCGCACCATGCCCGCGGCCTGACACAACGCCAAGGCCTGCACAAACAGATGCCCCAGCGCCGACAGGTGCCGTTTACGGAACCGGGCAATCGCCCGAAAATCCGGGGCCGCCCCCGCCGCCAGCCAGCGAAACGGCACGTCATCGACGCATTTGGTCTCAATCGCCCGCGACGAACGCACCCCGATGGTGTAGCCGTAGAGCAGGATGCGCACCATCAACCGCGGGTCATACGGCGGCCCGCCACGCTCCTCGGTATAGGCCGCACGAATACGGGATAGATCCAGGTGCTCATCGACCAACTCAGCGATGAACCTGGCCACGTGTTCGCCCGGCAACCAATCATCCAGCGATGGCGGCAACAACAACCCCTGGTCCGGGTCGAACACCCGAAAGGTCTTGTCCACCGGCGGCTTCGGCGGCAAAGAATGTGGATCTACCCGCTCACAAGGATCTACCTCGAACAACCCACCATCATCGAGATCATCAGGCACACCCAATCATCCCGTGTGCCCGGCAATCAGCCGAACACCCCAACCGGCGTGTTACCGACCCGCGCTCCTAGCTGAACGGCAAGAACGATGACGAAACCGAGAGCCAAGACATAGTCTCATTCGATGGCGAACGGTAGGACTAGATCCAACTGGGAGGCGTTGACAGGAGTTGCCTTCGTCGCGCTCTGCATCATCGCCGCCGCGATACGAGGAGAGCAACTCAAGACGGGCGCTGCCGCAGCCGACGTAGTCCGTTACTTCAGCGAGAAACGTAGCCAAGTGCTTGAGTCAACCGCGCTATGGTTCCTCGCGGCAATTCTGCTGCTGTGGTTTTTCGGCGTCCTCCGTTCGCGCATGCGCGGCACGGATGTCGGCGAGCGATTGACCGCGACGGCCTTCGGGGGAGGGATCTTTGGTGCCGCATTCCTCACTGCCTCGTCCTGCGGTTTTAGCGCGGCCGCCCTCGAAATCGCACGCAATGGGGCCGAGCCGCTGGCCGTCAGAGGGTTCTACGATCTCGCTGGTGCGTTCTTTGCGATGTCCGGAATAGGGTTTGCGGTGTTTTATTGGGCGACGGCGTTGGCGGGCTTACGTGATCGCTCACTCCCATCGTGGCTGTGCTGGTTCGCCGTCGCCGCCGGAGCAGTACAGCTGCTTTACGCCATAGGCCTCATGGTGAGTCACGGTCCATTGGCCAACGGTGGCTCCCTAGGCATCCTGGAACCGCTGTTCTCGATGTGCTGGTTCGCGGTGGCTAGTGTGGTGCTTTTCCGCAAGCCGCAACCAGAAACCGGCGTCTAACCCGAGGCGTTAGCCATAGCGACAACACCAACTAACGTCCGGCGGCTTTACCGCCTGACGTTGCCCGTGGCGGAACTCGACGACGTCGCCGTCGGCTGCAGTGATTCCTCTCGCCAGTGGCTCAGTGTTCGACCCACTGTGCACGGGACGGGCCAGGTTCGAATGCTTCGCCAAAGTACTGCGCCTCGCGGGGGACTTTCCCATCCTCGAACTCCATGATGCTCACGACGTAAAACGGCTCCGCGTCGTAGGTGAGGACGAGTTCGCTGATCCAGAGGTCGCCGCCACCGAGCACGCGTCGCACAGTGAATCGCTTCATATTCGGCTGCGCTTCGCGCGACGCCTGAATATTGTGCCGACCACGGATGCGCTCGCCCGATTGCGGATATTCGAGCACTGCGTCGTCTCGATAGATCGAGTGCTCGGCGTCGAAGTCATTGGCGTCTGATGCCGCCCAGTGCTGCCGTAGCGCGTCTCGCATGTCGTCGTCATGCACGTTGCACTCGCTCTCTAGAGGAATTCACCAGCGACCAACCATCGCATCTTGTACTACTTCTTCGGTTGGCCAGACGTTGCTTGAAACCGGAACTCGACGACGTCGCCGTCGGCCCCAGGGTACTTGTGGTGGTCATTAAGGGCATTCACCTTTATGGACCAAAAAGCAATCCGGGCACGGCTGTTCAGGCTTGTCGGGCCGTGTCGCGTCGTTCCGGCCCAGCCGTACGTCACCTAAAGGAGTGAATCTGACGTTGGGGCCGAGTGCCCTCCAGAACGGACTAACGTCGGTCACTTCGCCCCTGCTGCCTAGTTGTGTAAGCCGTCGTTACGCCTTCGACTTCGATGTAGCCGGTGAACCAAACCGGAACTCCACCACGTCACCGTCGGCCATCACGTAGTCCTTGCCTTCCATCCGGACCTTGCCGGCAGCCTTCGCCGCCGCCATCGACCCGGCAGCGATCAGGTCGTCGTACGACACGATCTCAGCCTTGATGAAGCCTTTCTCGAAGTCGGTGTGGATCACTCCGGCGGCTTTGGGCGCGGTGTCGCCCTGGTGAATCGTCCAGGCCCGCGCCTCTTTCGGGCCCGCGGTCAGGTAGGTCTGCAGCTTCAAGGTATGAAAACCGGCGCGCGCCAACGCATCCAGGCCCCGTTCGGTCTGGCCGATGGACTCCAGCAGTTCCGCCGCGGACTCGTCGTCGAGCTCGATGAGTTCGGATTCGATTGCGGCATCAAGGAATACCGCGTCGGCCGGGGCGACGAGCTCGCGCAACTCCGCTATCCGCGCGGCGTCGGTGAGCACCGACTCGTCGGCGTTGAACACGTACAGGAACGGTTTGGTGGTCAGCAGATTCAGCTCCCGCAGCAAAGACGTGTCCACTCGTGCGGCAAACAGCGTCTTGCCCTCGTCCAGGATCTGCTGTGCGGCCACGGCGGCCTCGTGCACCGGTTTGCGCTCTTTGTTGGTGCGGGCTTCCTTCTCCAATCTGGGCAGGGCGCGCTCAAGGGTCTGCAGGTCGGCGAGGATCAGCTCGGTCTCCACGATCTCGATGTCGGACCCCGGGTCGACTTTTCCCGAGACATGCGTCACATCGTCGTCGGCGAACACCCGCACCACCTGACAGATGGCGTCGCATTCGCGGATATGGGCGAGGAACTTGTTGCCCAGTCCGGCGCCCTCCGACGCCCCTTTGACCAGTCCGGCGATGTCGGTGAAGGTCACCGGCGCCGGCACGACGCGAGCTGATCCGAACAGCTCTGCCAGCTTGTCCAGGCGTGGATCGGGCAGCGAGACCACACCCTCGTTGGGTTCGATGGTGGCGAACGGATAGTTGGCCGCCAACACATTGTTGCGGGTCAGCGCGTTGAACAGGGTCGACTTGCCGACATTGGGCAGACCCACGATTCCCAGGCTTAGGCTCACGGGAAACCAAGTTTAGGGGGCACGCCAGCGATAACTGCCCAGCGATATACGGGTCTTTGGCCTCATTGCCGGTACGGTCAACATGTGTCAGCGCAGCGGGAGAGAGCGGCGGTGGAGGCAAGTCACCGCTCCATTGTCCCTACCATCCCAGGTGTGCCGTGGTGGGCGGCGGTGCTCATCGCCGTCGGCACAACGGCCGTGGGGTATGCGATCGACGCCGGCCACAAGGAGTTGACCCACACCTTCGCGAGTCTTTATATCGCCGGCTGCGTGGCGGCCGTCCTGGCGGTACGGCAGGCGGCAGTGTTCACCGCGGTCATCCAGCCGCCGCTGATCCTGTTCTGCGCGGTGCCCGGGGCGTACTGGCTGTTTCACGGCGGCAAGGTCGACAAGTTCAAGGACCTGCTGATCAACTGCGGTTATCCGCTCATCGAGCGGTTCCCGCTGATGTTGGGCACCGCCGGGGTCATCCTGCTGATCGGCCTCATCCGGTGGTATTTCGGCAAGAACAGCCGGACCGTCACGGCAACCGGGGACGCGGCGACCCGAGAGCCCACGGCGGAACGAACACCCATGCTCAGCGGCCTCGTGGCGAAACTGAGCTCGCTGCTGGCCGGCGACTCCTACGACGACGCGGCCGACGCGGACGCGGCCAACGCCGCGCCACCGGCCCACTCGAAAGGCCGGGCCGCCCGCACCAGCCGGCCCGCCCGAAGCACCAGCCGGACGGCGCAGCGGCCGGCCCGCTCCCGCTCCCGCCATGCTCGCCCCGACGACGCCTTCGAACCGGGCGGAGAACGTCCACGCCGCACTGCCCGCAGAAGCTCGGTGCCCCCCACCGACACCTCCAATCACGACCGGGCCGACGCACCGGCGAGGCCGCGCCGCCGGCGCCCGGAGGGCGACTCGGACCTGGGCGCCCACCCGCCACGGGAAATGCGCCGCGAGCCGCACCCACGGCGCAGCTCCTACGACAGGCCGTCCGAACGGCCTTATGAGCGGCCTGAGCCGCGCAGCAGCCGCTTCAATCCGTACGACACATACGAGCGCCCCGAGCCGTCCGAGCGTGGTGAACGCCGCAGCCGGCATGAGCGCCGCGGGGCCGGCTACGAGCCCTACCCGCCCTACGAGCCCCCGTACGAGCCCCGAAGCCGGCGCACGAACGGATCGAACAGCGCCAATCCGACCCATCACCCGATTTCGCAGGTTCGATACCGCGGACAGCCACCTCGCAGCGAGCCGCGCGACGACCACCGCGACGAGCCGCGTTCAGATCGGCGGAGTCGGTCGCGCACGCCGCGCAGGCCGCAGACCGACTCCTGGGAACACGACGCTTAACCCCGCGAACGGCTGGGCCGGATTTCCCGGGGCAGCGCGAACACCAGCGTCTCGTTGGCCGTCGTCACCGGTTGCACCATGTCGTAGCCGTACTCGGCCAACCGTTCCAGCACACCGCTCACCAACACCTCGGGGACCGAAGCCCCGGACGTCACGCCCACCGTGGTGACACCGTCCAGCCAGGCCGGGTCGATATCGTCGGCCCAATCCACCAGGTGCGCCGCGCGCGACCCCGCACCCAGCGCCACCTCGACCAACCGCACCGAGTTCGACGAATTGCGAGAGCCGACGACGATCACCAACTCGCACTCAGGAGCCATCGCCTTGACCGCGACCTGGCGATTCTGGGTCGCGTAGCAGATGTCGTCGCTCGGCGGATCCTGCATCTTCGGGAAGCGCTGGCGCAGCCGCTCGACGATCTCCATCGTCTCGTCGACCGACAGCGTGGTCTGGGAGAGCCACACGACTTTGTCCTCGTCGCGGATGGTGACGTGCTCGACGGCCTCGACGCCGTCGACCAACTGCACATGGTCAGGGGCCTCCCCGGCCGTGCCGACGACTTCCTCGTGGCCCTCGTGCCCGATCAGCAGGATGTCGTAGTCGGCCCGGGCGAAGCGCTTGGCCTCGTTGTGCACCTTGGTGACCAGCGGGCAGGTGGCGTCGATGGTCTGCAGGTTGCGTTCGGCGGCGTCCGCGTACACCGTCGGCGCGACGCCGTGTGCGGAGAAGACGACGATGGCACCCTCGGGTACCTGGTCGGTTTCCTGGACGAACACCGCGCCCGCCCTGGCCAGCGTGTCGACCACGTGCCGGTTGTGCACGATCTCGTGCCGCACGTAGACCGGAGCGCCGTGCTTCTCCAGCGCACGCTCGACGGTCTCGACGGCCCGGTCCACCCCGGCGCAGTAGCCGCGCGGCTCAGCCAGCAGCACCCGCTTGCGGTCCGGCACGCCCTCCGAGGCCACCGAACTCACCGCACCGGGAATCCCCATGTCAATAGTCGGCGCCATGCCTCTCAGGGTACGTTCCGCCGACACGGATCCGCCATTTCGTCACCGCCAGCTTGGAGTTAGCCGCTGCGTGAGGCAGGCTTGGACGCATGGCTACTGCACCGTACGGGGTTCGGCTGCTGGTCGGCGCGGCGACAGTCGCCGTCGAGGAGACGATACGGCTCCCGCGAACCATCCTGATGTACCCGATGACGCTGGCCAGTCAGGCGGCGCACCTGGTGATGCGTTTTCAGCAGAACCTCGCCGAGCTGGTCATCAAGGGTGACAGCACGCTGGAAAACATCTTTCCGCCGAAGGACGAGCAGCCCGAATGGGCGACGTTCGACGAGGATCTGGAAGTCCTCGACGGCGGCGCCGGCGGGTTCTCCAGCATTCCGGTGGACGGCGTTGACGGCGAACGCCGCGCTGACGGGCGGTTCGCGTTGTACTCGGTGGCCGACACCGCCGAGTCCGCCTCTGGAACAGGGGAAGACCCCACCCAACCGGTCTCGACGCGGCAACCCAAGTCCGCTGCCGCGTCCAGCGTGCCGGAACCGACGGTAGCTACCGAACTCGACTATCCGCAGCTCACGCTGGCCCAGCTTCGGGCCCGGCTGCAGTCGCTGGATGTCGCCGAGCTGGAAGCCCTGCTGGCCTACGAGCAGGCCACCAAGGCCCGCGCCCCGTTCCAGACGCTGCTCGCCAACAGGATCACCCGCGCGACCGCGAAGTGAGCCGGGCTTCCCAGCAAGGACCCGCGGCGAATTCCGCGGATAACCCCTTCCCGGTTCGCGCGGTCGCCATCCGGGTGGCGGGCTGGATCGACAAACTGGGCACCGTCTGGGTCGAGGGGCAGTTGGCGCAGATCAACATGCGGCCGAACTCCGGCACGGTGTTCATGGTGCTGCGCGACCCGGCAGCCGACATGTCGCTGACGGTCACCTGCTCCCGCGATCTGGTGTTGAGCGCTCCGGTGCAACTGACCGAAGGCACCCAGGTGGTCGTCTGCGGCAAACCCTCGTTCTATACCGGCCGCGGCACATTTTCGTTGCGGCTCAGCGAAATTCGCGCCGTCGGCGTCGGCGAGCTATTGGCCCGCATCGAGCGGTTGCGCCGGTTGCTGGACGCCGAGGGATTGTTCGACCCGCGACTCAAGCGACCAATCCCGTTTCTGCCCAACATGATCGGCTTGATCACCAGCCGGGCCAGCCATGCCGAGCGCGATGTCACGACGGTAGCCGAAGCACGCTGGCCCGCAGTGCGATTCGCGATCCGCCATGCCGCCGTACAGGGGGTCAATGCCGTCGCCCAGCTCGTCGAGGCCCTGCGCGACCTCGACGGGCATCCAGAGGTCGACGTGATCGTGATCGCCCGCGGTGGCGGTAGCGTCGAGGATCTGCTGCCGTTTTCCGACGAAACACTGTGCCGCGCGATCTCGGCCTGTCGTACGCCGGTGATCAGCGCCGTCGGCCACGAACCCGACAATCCGCTCTGCGATCTGGTCGCCGACCTGCGCGCCGCCACACCCACCGATGCGGCCAAGAAGGTGGTCCCCGACACCTCAGCCGAACAACGCCTGATCGCCGACTTGCGCCGGCGCAATGCCCAGGCGTTGCGGAACTGGGTGTCCCGCGAGGAGCGGTCGCTGGCTGCGCTGCGCAGCCGTCCGGTGCTGGCCGACCCGCTGCGAATGGTGACCAGCCGCAGCGATGAGGTTCACCGCGCCCGATCCGCGCTGCGGCGTGACATCAAACGGCTGCTCACCGGCGAAACCGAGCGCGTGGGCCACCTGGCCGCGCGGCTGTCCACGCTGGGCCCGGCCGCCACCCTGGCCCGCGGCTATGCCGTGGTACAGGTCCTGACAGATGACGCGGAGATTCTGCGCTCCGTCGACGACGCACCGGCCGGCACCAGGCTGCGGGTGCGGGTCGCCGACGGCGCCATCGCAGCGGTGAGTGAAGGGCGTACCGATGGTTCCTGATGAACAGCACGACGCGTCGCCGATTACGCCTATTAGTCAGCTCGGCTATGAAGATTGCCGAGACGAGCTAATCGAAGTCGTGCGACTCCTGGAGCAGGGAGGGCTGGATCTCGATGCGTCGCTGCAGCTGTGGGAAAGGGGCGAGCAACTAGCCAAACGGTGCGAAGAGCACTTAGCTGGTGCCCGGCAGCGGGTCACCGATGCCCTGGCGTCCGGCGAAGCACCGGAAAGCTGATTGCAGCAAAACTCGTTCGCCGACTTGGTTCCGAATTGGAACACGTTTCAGTTATTCTCTCCCGCATGGGTGATCCATCACTGACAACCGAACTCGGCAGCGTCCTGGTTACCGGCGGCTCCGGCTTCGTCGGCGCCAACCTGGTGAAGACCTTGTTGGATCGTGGACATCGTGTTCGCTCGTTCGACCGCGCCCCGTCGCCGCTGCCACAGCACCCGAAACTGGAAGTGCTACAAGGCGACATCACCGATAAAGCCGTCTGCGAAGCGGCGGTCGACGGCATCGACACCATCATCCACACCGCGGCCATCATCGAACTGATGGGCGGCGCGTCGGTCACCGAGGAATACCGGCAGCGCAGCTTCTCGGTCAATGTCGGTGGTACCCAGAACCTGATCGAGGCCGGCCGCAAAGCGGGTGTCAAGCGGTTCGTCTATACCGCGTCCAACAGCGTGGTGATGGGCGGCCAGAGCATCGCCAACGGCGACGAGACGATGCCCTACACCACCCGGTTCAACGACCTTTACACCGAGACCAAGGTTGCCGCCGAGAAATACGTTCTGTCCCAGAACGGTGTTGACGGGATGCTCACCTGCTCTATCCGTCCCAGCGGCATCTGGGGCACCGGCGACCAGACGATGTTCCGCAAGCTGTTCGAGAGTGTGATCAAGGGTCACACCAAGGTGCTGGTGGGTCCCAAGTCGGTGAAGCTGGATAACTCCTACGTGCACAACCTGATTCACGGCTTCATCCTGGCCGGCGAACACCTGGTGCCCGGCGGCAGCGCGCCCGGTCAGGCGTACTTCATCAACGACGGCGAACCGATCAACATGTTCGAATTCGCCCGGCCGGTGGTGACAGCGTGCGGCGAAAAGTGGCCAACTCTGCGGGTACCCGCTCCCCCGGTGCGCTTCGCGATGACGGCATGGCAACGGCTGCACTTCCAATTCGGTGCGCCCGCACCGCTTCTCGAGCCATTGGCTATCGAACGCGTGGCCATAAACAATTACTTCTCGATCGCCAAGGCGCGCCGCGACCTGGGCTATGAGCCGCTGTTCACCACCGAGCAGGCGCTCAAGGAGTGCCTGCCCTACTACGTCGACCTGTTCCACAAGATGAAGATAGAGGCGCAGGCCGCCAAAAAGTAGCGGGCGCCTAGCGGAAGCTCACCATCTCGGCGCCCCAGGCGTCGCGGATCCGTGCGTCCACGTCGTGCACGACCGTGTCGAATTTGTCGATGACCAGACAGGCACGATCGGTCTGGTCGTAGCGCGGCCACTGCACTTCGCCGGCCGGGCCGGTGGGTTCTCCGCCGGTGGCGAAATTGATCCACCGGGTCTGCATCCGCCTGGACACCTCCGTCGCGGTCTTGGCCCCGCCGAGCTTGAGCGTCACGTCCTGCGGTCCACCGAGAGTGCCCCAGACATAAGGCAATTCGGTGGCATGTGCGGCACGGACCAGCAGCAGCTTGAACAACGGCGTCGCGTAGTCGAACCGGTACATGTACACCGGCGCCACCGCGCTGTGACCCTGGGCCAGCCACATCGTCGGCAACCGGAAACCGATATCGGTGGCCATGCTGACCACGCGTGACTTGTGCCGGCCCGTATAGGCCGACCCGATCTCGTCCACTGTCGGCAGCTGCAGGTCGGGCTGTTCGGCGGCGATCTGATCGAACATCGACGTGATGGCGCGCGGAGTGATCGGCATCAGCGGTGAACGCATCAACTTGAACAGTGCCGCCTCGTTTTTGTTGGTCCCGATGACCAGCGGGACGGGCAGCAGCCGGCCTTCCTGCGCCAGCTTGACTGGATAGTCGTGCAGCAGGTCACCGTCGACGATCGGGACGAATGCCAGCGTGCCGGGATTCCGCACGGGCACTTCGTTGAACACGTCCTGCGTTGCCGTGACGAGCGCCTCGGTCGACACCTCGGTCACCTTCTGCACCTCGGACGCGCCGATACCCAGCTTCTCCAGCAGGGCCAGGGCGACGCGGCGACCCCGGTCCCGGTCGTACACCGAGGTGGCCGGTGAACTCTGGGCGATCGCGCGGACGAACAGACCCTCGGCTGCCGGGCAGGCGAGCAGGGTTGTGACGAGTCCCGCCCCGGCGGATTCGCCGAACACAGTGACGTTGGCCGGGTCACCGCCGAATGCCGCGATGTTGTCGCGCACCCAGGCCAGCGCCGCCAGCACATCGCGGAGCCCGATGTTCGAGTCGAACGGTCGCTGCCAGGTGCTGAACGACGACAGATCCAGAAAGCCCAATGCGCCGATCCGGTAGTTGAATGTCACCACGATGACGTCGCCGGTGGCCGCCAGCGCGCGTCCGTCGTAGAGCGGCTGGCTACCGGAGCCCAGCACGTAGGCGCCGCCGTGCAGCCACACCATGACGGGTTTCCCGGCACCGGGCTGCGCGTCGGCCGGCGCCCAGATGTTCAACCGCAGGCAGTCCTCACCCAGCGGCGCGCCGAGGTCGAGCGGCATTCTGGGGACCACCGGTTGTGGGCAAGCCGGACCGTAGTCGGTGGCGTCGACGACCTCGGTCCACCGCTGCGGTGGTTCGGGCGCCCGGAAACGCAGCTCGCCCAGCGGCGGTGCCGCGTAGCGAAAGCCTTTCCAGAACCTGACGCGGCCGTCTTCGCCACCCCGGACCGGGCCGTATCCGGTTTCGACTACCCCGTTATCGGTCGGCATCGTTTTCGAACTCCTCTTTCCGTGCCCAGCCCCAGACGTCCGTCGATCACGGCACCAACAGCGTTCAAGCCACTTTAGCCGCGGTCTACCGTTGCGCCGACGGACCGATGCTGGACACGACCAACTCGAGATACGGGTGATAGAGGTCTTCGTCGTCGAGATGACTGCCGAGGGTGATCCCGTCATTGACCGCGAGGATTACGCGGGCCAGTGTCTCGGCGGGCATGGCGAGCGTCGCGCCGAGTCGTGCGACGTTCTTGCTGATGAAGTCGCCCAGCGATCGGACCGTTTCGCGCCGCTGTTCGGCGAGCCGCTCCCGCGCCTGGGGGTTACGCAGCAGGAAGAGGGTGAATTCGTACCCCAACGCCGCGCGGTCGGTGCCCTGACTCAGCTCCCGCCAGCGACTCGCGAGTTCGTCCAGATTGATGTCATCCAGGCGGTGAAAAGATCCGATGACTTCGGTGAACCCGTCCAGAAACCGCTGGCGTTGGCGTTCGATCACGGCCAGGAACAGTTCTTCCTTGGCCCCGAAGTGTGAGTAGATCGCTCCCCGGGTGTAGCCCGCGGCCTCAGCGATGTCTTCCAGCGCCGCCCCCAGCAAGCCCCTGCGCGCAAAGACTTCCTCCGCGGCGTCTAACAACAGGTTGCGGGTGTGCTCTAGACGTCGCTCCCGGGTCCACCGTTGCGACACGGATCCAATCCTTTCACACCACTAAAACCGTTTGATATACATGAGCGTCATTGATATACGTTGTTGCATACTATATACACATCTGTATTCTAGTGCCCGAGATCACAACCCACCCAGCCGACAGGGAGCGCACGGCTTTGACACAAGCACTTCGTCCGGGACAGTGGGTCGAGCCTGAATCGGGCCTGGGCCTCGGACTGTCAGACATCGGTAGCGACACGTTCGAGATGCGAATTTCCACCGACCGCTATACCTCTGCCGAATTCGCCGCGGCCGAACGAGAGCGGATCTGGATGCGGGTCTGGCAGATAGCAGGTCGGGTCGACGAGCTACCGGACATCGGCGACTGGAAGCAGTACCGAATCCTCGACCAGTCGTTCATTATCGTTCGTGGCAAAGATGGGATCCTTCGCGGATTTGTCAACGCCTGTCGGCATCGCGGCAACATGTTGTGCACGGCTCAAACCGGAAATGCCAAGCGCGGGTTGCTGTGTCAGTACCATCTGTGGTCCTACGACCTCGACGGGCGACTGCGCGGCATGCTGCGCGAAAGCCTGGCCGGTCCGATCGACAAGAGTGAAAACTCGCTGCTGCAGATACCGGTCGACACGTTTGCCGGATTCATCTTCATCAACCCCGACCCGGACGCACAGCCACTGCGCGACTTCCTCGGACCTGAGGTGGTGGAGCTACTCGCGCCCTACCACCTCGACGAGATGGTCGCCGTGATGGATGTCCGAGAACCGTTGGACTGCAACTGGAAGGTCGTCATGGACGCCTTCGAGGAGGGTTACCACATCAACGGTATCCACCCGCAGTTGTTGAGCGTGCTGACGATCGATCCGGCCACCACACGCTACCGGTTCTTCGAAAACCATTGTGTCGCAGTCGCACCGTTCGAAGTGCGCGGCGCCAGCCCGGACAAGCAGGTCGAGGGAATCCTGGACCTTCCCGAGACGTTCCCGTCGACCGCCGCAGTCATCCCGCGCTTCCAAGAACTGGTCGCCGGCTACCGGCGCCCAGACGGGTCCGTCGACTTCCCGACCGGTGTCACTGCCCGAAAGCTGTTGCAGCAGGCCACTCGTGACACGTTGACCGCCATGGGGCTGGACGTCAGCGACCTGACCGATGAGCAGATGAGCGACAACCAGGGCTGGGTGCTGTTTCCGAACTATTTCATGACGATCCGGGCCGGTGAATGCCACGTCATCATGGCCGCGCCACACCCCGACGGCGACCCGAACCGATGCATGTGGCACGTCAGCAGCTACATGTTTCTGCCGCCAGAACACCGGGACACGTTCCGCGTCGAGCTGACCGATGTGACAGAACCGGGATCGTACAAGTATTTCGAAGCGCTGCAACAAGATTACGAGCAGATGCCACGCCAGCAACTGGGGCTGCGAAACAGCCGGCTACGCCACATGTCCTTGGTGAACGAAGAGATCGTCATCGGCCACTACCACTCGGTCATCGACCGGCACATGGCGAATGGCGCATGAGGGGAGGCGATCGCAAGCTCGGCGGAGCCGAGCGCCGCGGGTCGCCGCCAACAAAGGAGGCGATCGCAAGCTCGGCGGAGCCGAGCGCCGCGGGTCGCCGCCAACAAAGGAGGGACCGCAATGAACCTTGAGGAACGTATCGCCCATCACGGCCGGATGGCCGAGGCCTATCGCGACGCATACCTGCGCCAAGGGGTGCAGGAAGGTGAGGCGTTCGCCGAAGCGTGGATTTTCGCCGACGACGGCGTATACGTCTCACCATATTTTACCGGCGATCAGGTGTTCCGATTCAGCGAGTTTCCCGAAGACACCGCGCGGGCCTCGACGCTGGAGGCCAAGGTCTACTCGCTGAGCTTCCCGGACTGGAAACCCAGCGACTTCAAATACTGGCCGGCCGCGAACGGGCTCGTCATGAAGACTCGTTGGGAGGGACACACCACCGAAGGCGTCCAGATGGGCTTCCACTCCTACAGTTTCATCGAAACCAATGAGGCGGGGGAACTGACCCGCTGGGAGACCCACGTCAACGACGAGTACAACGCGTTCCTGGATATCGCCATCGGCGTGCACGGCCCGTTCCACGGCACCAGCGAATATGTCGAGTTGCTGGAACTTCGGCTGGCGAAGGCCGGGGTATCCCTGTGACGGCCGACCAACAGGTCGAGCAGCAGATCGGCGACGTCATCGACGGCTACACCGGCCATGCCCGCACGGTGCTGCAATACTGCGTGACCATCGATCGCCTTGTGCACGAAGCCAAAGGCCCCGGTTTCAGTGTCGAGAGCTGGGGCCCGCTGGCCGAACTCGTCGCCGTCGACGCATTCGAACGGGTCGGGGCGTTCAAGGAAGTGATGACGTGGCCCGAATACCTGGACTTCCTCACCGGCTGGGCCACATCGTCGACGTGGAGATGCTCCTTCAAACGGCTGACCGAGGCTGCGGGTCTGATCTTCCTGGAGCTTGAAGAACACAGTGCCGTAGGAGAATTCACCAGCGTGGTGAATTCCCTGTCGGTCTACGAGTTCAATGACGCGGGCAAGATCACCCACATCGATCTCTACCTGCAAATGGAGTTGCCGGACCCCGAGCTGCTGAAAAGCTTTGAGGGAGTTGAGCCCTGATCTCGGCTCGGCAGCGCCACGGATCGCTGGGGCCCCGCTAAAGTTGCTTCAACACTGATGCGGAGGGCGGTCTCGGTCCAGGCATGAACACCGAATTCACGCTTACCCAGAAACGCGCCCTGGCGATTTTCACCCTCATCGCCCTGGCGTTCGGGGCGTACTTCCTGCGCAACTACTTCGTCCTCATCGTGGTGGCCGCGGTCGGCGCGTATCTGTTCACGCCCCTGTTCGAATGGTTCAACAAGCGCCTCAACACCGGCCTGTCGGCCGCCGCCACCTTGTTGTCAGCGTTGGCCATCGTGATCGTGCCGGTGGGATTGCTGGTGGCGTTGGCGATCGTGCAGATCGCTCGCATGATCGATTCCGTGGCCGGGTGGGTCAGGTCGACCGATCTGAGCAGCCTCGGTGACAAGACGCTGCACCTGGTCAACGAATTGCTGGCCCGGGTGCCGTTCGTGCACATCAACGTCACCGCGGAGATGCTGCGCAAAACGATGGTCTCCGCGGCCCAGAACCTCGGCCACTGGCTGCTGGGAGTGCTGCAGAACACGGCGGGCAGTCTGGCCGGCATGATCACGTCGGCGATCATCTTTCTGTACGTGTTCGTCGCACTCCTGGTGCACCGCGACAGACTGCGGACGTTGATCGGCCAGCTCAACCCGCTCGGCGACGAAGTCACCGGTCTGTACCTACAGAAGATGGGCTCGATGGTGCGCGGCACCGTCAACGGCCAGTTCGTGATCGCCTTCTGCCAGGGAGTCGCCGGCGCCGCCTCGATCTACATCGCCGGATTCCATCACGGCTTCTTCATCTTCGCGATTGTGTTGACCGCGTTGTCGATCATTCCGCTTGGCGGCGGCATCGTGACCATTCCGTTCGGCGTGGGAATGATGTTCTTCGGCAACATCGGCGGCGGCGTGTTCGTGGTGCTCTTTCACCTGGTGGTGGTCACCAACATCGACAACTTCCTGCGGCCGATCCTGGTGCCGCGGGATGCCCGGCTCAACTCGGCGCTGATGCTGCTTTCGGTGTTCGCCGGCATTTCGATGTTCGGCCCGTGGGGAATCATCATCGGCCCGGTCCTGATGATCATCATCGTCACCACCATCGACGTCTACCTCGCGGTCTACAAAGGTGTCGAGCTCGAACCGATCGACGACAAACCTGCCCGCGGCAAGTGGTTACCCAAGGCGTTTTCCAGGCGGACTACGTCAGCCGTTCCCTGAGGAACTCGACCACGCGCTTGCGCGCCTCGTAAGCCGGCTGGCCGTCGACCTCGCGGACCTCGTCGGTCAGCACCGAATGCGCCATCCGGCCGAAACCGTGCTCGTTGCCCGGGCCGGAGTCGATCTCGATCACCTCGAACGCGTCGCCGAGTCGCTGCTTGAGCGTCTTGAAGCGTTCGCCGGGCGCCATCCTGTCCGCGCTGAACCGTAGTCCCAGGGCGCACAGGTCCTGGTTGGCGCAGCGATCGGCCACCACGCTGAGCTCGGACTCGCTGAGTCCGGGATCGCGGCGCTGCTTGGCGGTGAGCGGGAAGGGCACCGAGGGTTGGCTGAGCACTGGAGCCAGCACGCTGTCATCGACGGCGGCGGCCAGCGCGAAGCCGCCGGTGAAGCACTGGCCGATCACCCCGACACCCTTGCCGGGCGTCTTCTCGTTGAGATCGCGGGCCAGGGCGCGCAGGAACAACGACACCGGGCGCTGCTTGTTGGTGGCCATTGCGGCGAATTCTTTTGCCACGCAGCCGCGGCTGATCTCGGCCACGATGTAGCCAGGCGTTTTCGGCCGGCCCGGCTCCCCGAACAGTGATGGGATGGCCACCGTGAACCCGTTGTCCACCAGATGGTTGCCCAGGCCCAGCACCCCGGGATGGATGCCGGGCATCTCCGGGATCAGCACGACGCCGGGGCCGGACCCTTTGCGGTAGACGTCGTAGGTGTAGCCGGCACCGGTGAACGGCGCGGCCTCCCACCCGGAGAGATCTGCTTCGGGTGCGGTCACAAGGCGTCCCTTCTGTCGGCTAACGGCTGGGTAGTGGCTGCGCAGACTGGGTCGCGACCGCCAGCGTGCGGAACTGCTCGGGCGTGCCGGCACCGGTGATCGCAACTTGGGTGGGGCCGGCCGGACTGGCGAGTCTGGTCGTCCACACCGGTTCGACCGCGCCGTTCTGGTCGGCACCCTGGTAGATAACCCAACGGGTGCCCGCCACGTCAACGGTCCCGGTCGGGTACATGCCGGAATGGAGGGAACCGACCAGCTTGTCCTCGTCGGCATTGCTCTGCGTCAGGCTCAGGTACATCCCCGTCGGGCTGATGTAACCCACGGTCGAGGTGGCCGCGTGCAGTCGCTGGCCCGCGGATGCGTCGGTGCGCCCGGCGTCGATGCCGCCGCGGCCGCCGGAATTGGGCTGCCAGCCCGGCGGCAATTGGGGCAACCGGATGGGGAATCCCAGCGTCGCAGCGTCGGCCCGCAGAGCCGCCGCCGCGTCGTAGGACGGAACCCTGCCGCGGTTCGTCCCACCTGGTGCGATGGAACACATCCCCACCATGCCCGCCAGCAGGATGCAGCCGATCACCAGAGGCAGCAGCGACCAGAACATGTCCCGTCCGTCCTGCAGCAACCGCGGCTTGGCCGGCTTGGGGGCAGGCTGCGGCTCCGTGGTCACTCCGCAAGTATCCCAGCTCCAGCCGAGTGTTCCGCTTCTGGGACAATCGGCAACCATGAATGAAGGGCAGCAACCATGACTGCACAGGGACCCGGCGCATCGCCGACCGCCGTGACCGGCCTCGGCCCGTCGTCGACCCGGTCGCGTGGTGAGGCCCCGGACCGCAACCTGGCTCTCGAGTTGGTGCGCGTCACGGAGGCCGGTGCCATGGCAGCTGGTCGCTGGGTCGGCCGCGGCGACAAGGAAGGTGGCGACGGAGCGGCCGTCGACGCGATACGCCAACTGGTCAACTCGGTGTCGATGCGTGGCGTCGTGGTCATCGGTGAAGGCGAGAAGGACGAAGCGCCGATGCTCTACAACGGCGAGGAAGTCGGCAACGGCGACGGCCCGGATTGCGACTTCGCCGTCGACCCGATCGACGGCACCACGCTGATGAGCAAAGGGATGCCCAACGCGATCTCGGTGCTTGCGGTGGCCGACCGCGGCGCGATGTTCGACCCCTCGGCGGTGTTCTACATGGACAAGATCGCCGTCGGCCCCGAAGCCGCCCACGTGCTGGACATCACCGCACCGATCGCCGAGAACATCCGGGCGGTTGCCAAGGTCAAGGGACTGTCGGTGCAGGACATGACGGTGTGCATCCTGGACCGGCCGCGGCACGCCCAGCTGATCGCCGACGTCCGCGCCACCGGGGCTCGGATCCGGCTGATCACCGACGGGGACGTCGCCGGTGCCATCTCGGCCTGCCGACCGGGTTCGGGCACCGACATGTTGGCCGGTATCGGCGGGACCCCGGAGGGCATCATCACCGCGGCGGCCATCCGCTGCATGGGCGGGGCCATCCAGGCGCAGCTGGCGCCCAAGGACGAGACCGAGCGCCGTAAGGCGCTCGACGCCGGCCACGACGTCGGGCGGGTGCTGACCACCGAGGACCTGGTGTCGGGTGAGAACGTCTTCTTCTGCGCCACCGGGGTCACCGACGGCGACCTGCTCAAGGGCGTGCGCTACTACCCGGGCGGTTGCACCACACAGTCGATCGTGATGCGCTCCAAGTCGGGCACCGTGCGAATGATCGAGGCCTATCACCGGCTGTCCAAGCTCAACGAATACTCGGCGATCGACTTCACCGGCGACAGCAACGCCGCCTATCCCCTGCCGTAATCCCACCCATCACAGCAAGGATCTGATCTATGGCCGATCAGCGCCGAATATCGCATTGAGCACGACACCATGGGCGAGGTCCGGGTGCCGGTGAACGCGTTGTGGCGCGCGCAAACCCAACGCGCGGTGGAGAACTTTCCGATCTCGGGCCGCGGGTTGGAGCGCACCCAGATCCGCGCGCTCGGCCTGCTGAAAGGTGCTTGCGCGCAGGTGAATAAGGACCTCGGGCTGCTGGACCCGGAGAAGGCCGAGGCGATCATCGCCGCGGCCGCCGAGATCGCCGACGGCAAGCACGACGACCAGTTCCCGATCGACGTCTTCCAGACCGGTTCGGGTACCAGCTCGAACATGAACACCAACGAGGTGATCGCGTCGATCGCGGCGGCCAACGGGGTGAAGGTGCACCCCAACGACGACGTCAACATGTCGCAGTCGTCCAACGACACCTTCCCGACGGCCACCCACATCGCGGCCACCGAGGCCGCGGTGCGTCATCTCATTCCGGCGCTCGAGGTGCTGTACAGCGCGTTGTCGTCCAAGGCACTCGAGTGGCAGACGGTCGTCAAATCGGGACGCACACACCTGATGGACGCCGTTCCGGTGACCCTCGGCCAGGAGTTCAGCGGGTACGCCCGCCAGATCGAGGCCGGCATCGAGCGAGTGCGCGGCGACCCTGCCCCGGCTGGGCGAACTGGCCATCGGCGGCACCGCGGTCGGTACCGGGCTCAACGCGCCCGAAGGCTTCGGCGTCAAGGTGGTCGCGGTACTGGTCGCCGAGACCGGCCTGTCCGAGTTACGCACGGCCGCAAACTCTTTCGAGGCGCAGGCGGCACGCGACGGGTTGGTCGAGGCGTCCGGCGCGCTGCGCACCATCGCGGTGTCAATGACCAAGATCGCCAACGACATTCGCTGGATGGGATCGGGCCCGCTGACCGGCCTGGCTGAAATCCAATTGCCGGACCTGCAGCCGGGCAGCTCGATCATGCCGGGCAAGGTGAATCCGGTTCTGCCGGAGGCGGTTACCCAGGTGGCCGCCCAGGTGATCGGCAACGATGCCGCGGTCGCGTGGGGCGGCGCCAGTGGTGCCTTCGAGCTCAACGTCTACATCCCGATGATGGCCCGCAACATCCTCGAATCGTTCAAGCTGCTGACCAACGTGTCAAAGCTGTTCGCGGAGCGGTGCATTACCGGACTGGTCGCCAACGTCGAGCACCTTCGCGAACTGGCCGAGTCCTCGCCGTCGATCGTGACACCGCTGAACTCGGCCATCGGGTACGAGGAGGCCGCCGCGGTGGCCAAGCAGGCGCTCAAGGAGCGCAAGACCATCCGCCAGACCGTCATCGATCGCGGCCTCATCGGCGACAAATTGTCGGAAGAGGAACTGGACCGCCGCCTCGACGTGTTGGCGATGGCCAAGGTCGAACCGATCGAGTAGACCGATAGTGGCGGCCCGCAGGTACCCTGCGGTTGACGCGATTGTATGGCTATCTCAATAGAGGCGGCCGGTGAGAGTAAGGGTGATTCAGTAATGACGGTTCCCCCCGGCGGTCCCTACGGTCAGGATCCCTACGGTCAGGATCCATACGGAACGAACCCGTATGGACAGCAACCGTATTGGGGCGGCCAGCCGCAGGGGGGCCAGCCCCAGGGCCCGCCGCCCGGACAGCCCGGTTCCTATCCCTACCCACCGCCCGGCGGCCAGTATCCCCCGGGCACCGATCCGTACGGCGTCTCCGGTTACCCGCCCCAGCAATACGCCCAACCCGGGCAACAAGTCCCCCCGGGCTGGCAGCCGGGACCCTACCCACCGGGTCCGCCGCCGCCCGGTTCGAATTCGAAGCTGCCGTGGCTGATCGTCGCCGGCATCGCGGTGCTGGGCATCATCGTCCTGGTGGTGATCCTGGTGGTCGCCCTGAGCAGCAACGGGAACGAGTCTCCTACGGCCGGACCGTCCGGGACGACGAGCGCCGCGACCTCGGGACCCGAGACGTCGATGCAGACCGCGACCGACTGCACCCCCAACGTCTCCGGCGGGAACAAGCCCACCGGCGACACGGTTTCGGCCGGCAAGCTGTCGTTTCCAGCCAGCGCAGCACCGGGCTGGGCGCCGTATGTGGACGACCAGAACCCCAACATGATCGACGCGGTAGGCCTCGGCGCGGAGGTGCCTAACGCCAGCCAGTGGATGATGCAGGTCGAGGTCGCCATCACCAACTTTGTGACCAGCATGGACGTCAACGCGCAGGCGTCGAAGTTGATGGACTGCGTCGCCAACGGCCCCGGCTACGTCCAGTCGAATCCCACGCTGGGCCCGAAGAAGACGTCGTCGATGACGGTCGACGGGGTCAAAGCCGCCCGGGTGGATGCCGACATCACGATCGCTGACACCACTCGCGGCGTGAAGGGCGACACGGTGACGATCATCGCCGTCGACACCAAACCGGTCACCATCTTCCTGGGCGCCACGGCCATCGGCGACAAGGCCTCGGCGGCTGTCGTCGACAAAGTCATTGCGTCGCTGAAGGTTTCGAAGAAGTAGTCGGCGGGCCGTCCACTAATTCCGGTCTGCCGGCGTCCAGACGTGCGTCGGCTCGGAACGACCGCGCAGCACCGTGGAGTAGCACTCGTCCCAACGCTTGCGCTCGGCCTGCTCAGCGCGGTCAATTGCCGCCCCCGAGCACAGGATTCGGTGCTCGGAGGTTTTGGCGAGGTCGGCCAGCCTGGCGGCTTCGTTGACTGCGTCGCCGATCACCGTGTATTCGTAGCGGTTTTCGGCACCGATGTTGCCGGCGAAGACCCGCCCGGCGGAAACGCCGATGCCGAAGTCCACCATCGGGAGCAGACGCAGCTTGCCACCCAGAGCACGCGCCGTGCCCAACGCTGCCGCCGCCGGTTCGTTCGTGCGCAGCGGCGCGCCGAAGATGACCAGTGCGGCGTCGCCCTCGAATTTGTTGATCAGACCCTGAAACTCGTCGACGGTGCTGACGACGATGCGGAAAAAATCGTTGAGCACCTCGGCAACCTGCTGCGGCGGAAGGCTTTCGGTGAGCTTGGTGGAACCCACCAGGTCGATGTAGAGGACGGCGGCTTCCACCACCTCACCGGAAAGTGTGGCGTCCGCCTCGAGGGCGCGGCGCGCGACGTCGGTGCCGACGTGCCGGCCGAACAGGTCGCGGATCCGGTCCCGTTCCTCAAGTCCGGTGACCATCCGGTTGAATCCGCTTTGCAGCCGCCCGATTTGGGAGCGCTCGTATACACCGACATAAGTGTCGATGTGACCGTGCTCGACCTCGGCCATCGCGTCGGCGACCTCGGCGACCGGATCCGAGATCGATCGCGACGTCAGGATCATGGTCGGCATCCCAGCAGTAGCGCCGCCAATGACACCACCAGCACCGGCACATCCAACGACGCGGACTTGTCGATCAGCCAACCGAATGACCGCAACACGACGAAGGCCGCGATGACGCTGATGGGCAGCGCGCTGCACAGAAACCACAGCAGGACCAGGCGGGCAAAGACGCCGGGTACCGCCAACTGCGGTTCGCAGCCCCGGGTGGCGACAACCATGATCGGCCGTAACGTGCGTTGGGCCAGCAGCAGCCCGGTTCCGGCCGCGGCGGCACCACCGATCGCGGCGCCCAGCACCAACGGCACCAACAGCGCGGCCCCGCCATGACGGTTGACCAGTATCATCACCGCACCACACAGCACCCAGGCCGCCGCCAGCAGGGCCGACTGCCGACCGGCCAGCTTCATCGCGGCCTCCCGCTGCCCGGGCGTCGGTTCATCACCGGCGACGTACCAGCGCAGGGTGGGACGAAGGATCAAGGGACCCGCGATCGCGACCGAAATGGTCCCCAACACCACCAGCAGCACCACCAACAGCGTGTTCTTATCCGCGAAGTCGGCGTTGGCGACGCTGGGTGTATGGCCGCGCAAGGGAACCAGGATGGCCGCCGCGTCGATGACGGCGATGACGTAGCCCAGTGCGAGGTCCGTTCCGTACTGGATTGACAGCCGCAGAGCAGACTTCGGCGCCTCTGCCCTAGGCACCGTTGTTCGGCCCACCCGAGTTCTGCCCGGGAATGTCGGTGATCGGGAAATTGGGCATCGGCTTCGGCGACGGGGTGTTGGGCAGAGCCGGGATCTGGCCGGCCGGAATGTCGTGTAGCTCGTTGACGGGCGGCCCGTTTTCCCGGCTGCCGTAGCTGCTGCCGGGCGCCCGCGGCCCGAGCAGCTCGCTGACCGTCACCAGGCGGTATCCGTTGGCCTTGAGCACCGGGATGAATTGGTACACCAAATCGACGGTGCTCGAGTAGGTGTCATGGAACAACACCACCGAGCCCGGCTTGATCTGCGACATCAGCAGCTGCCGTGTCGCCGCGGTGTTGGAGTCGTTTGCCCAGTCGAAAGGAATGACGTCCCAGAGGATTTCGGCGAGACCGAAGTTGGCGGCGGCCTGACGCACCGCCGGGTTGGAAAGCCCCCCGGCGGGCCGGTACAGCGCCGGCTTGCGGCCGGTCGCGGCGACGATCGCGTCGTTGGTCCGGGAGAACTGCGCGGCGATGTCCTGCGGGGGAATCGTCGTCATGTTGGGGTGTTCCCACGTGTGGCTGCCGAGCTCCATGCCGGCATCCACGACCCGTTTTGCGCCGGCCGGGTTGGCCGCCACTTTGTTGCCGATCTCGAAGAAAGTCGCTTTGGCGTCGTTGTCTTTCAGGATCTGCAGCAGCCGGTCGGTGTAGGGGCTCGGGCCGTCGTCAAAGGTCAGCGCGACGCACTTGACCGCGGCACAACTCTGGTTATCGGCCCGCGTGACGTGGCCGGTCAGACCGCCGATCACCAGTACCGCCGCCGCGACCACGACACCGAAGACCATGCGCCAATAGCGCCAGGCCTGATTGTCGGGTCGTTTCGGCACGAGGGAAGTTTACCGAACGTCCAGTGTGCAGCCTGGACCTCGAGTCTGCGGAGAAGGTGTTCATTCTGCGTCCAGGGTGCGATGCGCAGCGATTTTCCCGCCCTAGACGCAGACTCAACGCCCAAATAGCAGCCTCAGTGGGGCCCAGTGATTTCCTCGAGCATCTCGGTGACCAGCGCGGCGATCGGCGACCGCTCGCTACGCAGCAACGTGATGTGGGCGAACAGCGGGTGACCTTTGAGTTTCTCGATCACCGCGGCGACGCCGTCGTGCCGGCCGACCCGCAGGTTGTCGCGTTGCGCGATGTCGTGCGTCAGCACCACCCGGGACCCGGTGCCCAGCCGCGACAGCACGGTCAGCAGCACGTTGCGCTCCAGGGATTGGGCTTCGTCGACGATGACGAACGAGTCATGCAATGACCGGCCTCTGATGTGGGTCAGCGGCAGGACCTCGAGCATGCCCCGGGACAGCACCTCGTCCAGCACGGCCGGGCTGGCCAGGCCTTCGAGGGTGTCGAAGACGGCCTGCGCCCAGGGGCCCATCTTGTCGCTCTCACTACCGGGCAGGTAACCCAACTCCTGGCCGCCCACGGCGTACAGCGGACGGAAAACGACGACCTTGCGCTGGGTGCGACGTTCCAGCACGGCTTCCAGTCCCGCACACAGCGCCAGGGCCGACTTCCCGGTGCCGGCCTTACCCCCGAGCGACACGATGCCCACCGATTCGTCGAGCAGCAGGTCCAGAGCGACCCGCTGCTCGGCGGAACGACCCCGAAGTCCGAACACCTCACGATCACCACGGACCAGCTGTACGCGCTTAGCCGGAGTGACCCGGCCCAGCGCGTGTGAGCTTCCGCCGAGTAAGCGAATCCCGGTGTGGCACGGCAGGTCCCGGGCGTCGGCCAGGTCGATCTCGCCGTCGGCGAACAGCGCGGCGATGTCGTCGGCGGCGGTCTCGAGCTCGTGCATCCCGGACCAGCCGGAGGCGACGACGTCCTGTGCGTGATACTCGTCGGCAGCCAGACCCACCGCAGCGGCTTTGACCCGCAGCGGAATGTCCTTGCTCACCAACGTCACTCGCTTACCCTCGGCGGCAAGGTTGGCGGCACAGCTCAAGATGCGCGAGTCGTTGCTGTCGGTCCGGAAGCCCGCGGGCAGCACCGACGGGTCGGTGTGGTTCAGCTCGACGTGCAGCGAACCACCCTGTGTACCAACCGGAATGGGCTGGTCAAGTCGACCGTGCTCCAGTCGTAGGTCGTCGAACAGGCGCAACGCTTGGCGCGCGAACCAGCCCAGCTCATGGTGGTGGCGCTTGGCTTCCAGTTCGCTGATTACTACCAGCGGAACCACCACCTGGTGCTCGGCGAACCGGCTGCATGCCCAGGGGTCGGACAGCAGTACGGAGGTGTCGAGCACGTACGTCCGGGTTTCGGTCACGGGGCGCTCCTCGAGCGAATGACGCTCGGGCGGACCCACGCGAGCGTGTCGGCGGGGGCCGCGGCACCAGGACCGGGGCCGGTCCTGCCGTTGTAGTGACGGAAGGTGCCGCCCTGGCAGCAGAGCAAGTCGCTGGCCATCACCGGCGACGCTACTCCGGTGGCCGCACCCCCGCACTGCAGGCGCGCCGAGACACTATCGAGACACGCAACCGCAACAACGCTCGATGTGCGAAATCGACTGGGAAACGGGTTAGTCCGTGACGAGGCGCTTCAGCGCAGGCTCATCGGCCAGGCCCCACGCCGTGATGCGCTCGGAGATCACCTGCTGCAGTTGGGCGCGGTCGAAGATGCCGGCGTCCGCCACTGCCTGCAGCTTGTCCGTGTAGGCATCGATGTCCGCGCCTGGCACGTCGAGGTCGGCGGCGCGGGCGGCAATGGCCTCGATCACCTCGTCGCGGGAGTAATCCAGCAGGTGGGCGATCAGGTTGGCGAAGAATTCCTCGTGCCGCGCTTCGTCTCTCGCGATCCGGTCGATCAGTCCGGCCAGGATCGGTTCCTCGATCTGTGCGGCGAGGTTGCGGCAGAACGTGCTGTAGGCGCGCTCGGCGAAGGTCATGTAGACCAGGGTGTCGATCTGCGAGTACTTCTCGGCGCGGTAGCCCTTCATCACGTACTGGACCCGGGCATCTTCATTGGCGGTCGGGTCGACCTCGCGGGTCACCACCAGGTATTCCCGCAGCGCGATGGCGTGCAGGTGCTCCTCGGCGGTCCACCGACCGATCCAGCGGCCCCAGTAGTCCTCGAGGATGAAGTGCTCGACGAACTCGCGGTGGTGGGCTGCCAGGTTGTCCTTGAGCAGCAGCATGATCTCGCACGCGTCGGTGATCGGGCGGGGCAGTGTTGCCTGGGACGGGTCCCAGTCGCGCCCGCCGAGGAACGCGAAGTTCTCGCCGCGGTCGAACGGTACGTAGTCGTGGGCGAACCACAGCTCTTCGGCGGCGAGGTGGCGGGCCAGGTTGGCCTGCACCACAGGCTCGAGTTCGAGGGTCAGCGCATTAGCGACAGGTTTCTGTGCCATGCGGTAACTGTAACCCGCATACACAGGTTCTTTCAAATCTCTGCGCGCCGTGTCGCCGAAGCGTTATCAGTGGGTGTTTCGCGCCGTACCGGCGCTCACCGTCGTCGAGCTCAGCCCGATTGCCCGACTCCTTGCTCGCGCCGTACCGGCGCTCACCGTCGTCGAGCTAGCGCCCGACGAGGCCCCAGTCCTCGATCCCCTCATACAGGGGAAACTCCCTGGCCAACCGCGTCACTCGCGCGCCCAGTTCAGATATGTCCGCTGCGGTGCCGGCCGCCAGCGCGGTGGCGATGATGTCGGCAACCTCGGAGAATTCAGCGTCCCCGAAGCCGCGGGTCGTCAGCGCGGGCGTCCCGATCCGCAGACCCGACGTCACCATCGGCGGCCGAGGGTCGTTCGGGACGGCGTTGCGGTTGACCGTGATACCCACCTCGTGCAGCAGATCCTCGGCGGCCTGGCCATCCAGCGGGGAGTTGCGCAGGTCGACAAGCACGAGGTGCACATCAGTGCCGCCGCTGACCACGGAAACGCCGGCTTTGGCGACGTCGTCAGCGAGCAGTCGCTCAGCGATGATGCGCGCCCCCGACAACGTGCGCTGCTGACGCTCGGCAAACTCCGGCGTTGCGGCGATCTTCAGCGCGACTGCCTTGCCGGCGACGACGTGCATGAGCGGCCCACCCTGCTGACCAGGGAATACCGCTGAATTGATGGCCTTGGCGTACGCCTGCTTGCCCACGATCATGCCGGACCGGCCTCCGCCGAGCGTCTTGTGAATGGTGGTCGACACCACGTCGGCGTGCGGCACCGGCGAAGGGTGCAGCCCCGCGGCAACCAGACCGGCGAAGTGCGCCATGTCGACCCACAACTTGGCGTCCACCTCGTCGGCGATCGACCGGAAGGCCGCAAAGTCGAGGATCCGGGGATAGGCGGACCAGCCGGCGATCATCACCTTCGGACGGAACTCCAGCGCCTGTGCCCGCACCGCGTCCATGTCGACCAGATGCGTCGTCGGATCGACGCCGTAGAAGGCGTTCTCGTACAACTTGCCGGAGAAGTTCAGCCGCATGCCGTGGGTCAGATGGCCACCGTTGGCCAGGTCGAGACCAAGCAGCCGCTCGCCGGGCGACATCAGTGCGTGCAGCACCGCGGCATTGGCCTGAGCACCCGAATGTGGCTGCACGTTGGCGAAATCAGCGCCGAACAGTGCCTTGGCGCGATCACGGGCGATGTTCTCGACCACGTCGACGTATTCACAGCCGCCGTAGTACCGCCGGCCGGGCAGCCCCTCGGCGTACTTGTTGGTCAGCACGCTGCCTTGGGCCTGCAGGATCGAGCGCGGCACGAAGTTCTCCGAGGCGATCATCTCGAGGGTGTCGCGTTGCCGCCCGAGTTCCTTACCCAAAAGCTCGGCAATATCGGGGTCGACATCGGCGAGCGGTGCGGACATGAGGGAGGCCGTGCCGGGGGAAGCGACACGGGCGCCAGGAGTAGCAGTCACGGGCATCAGTCTATCGAGACGCTTGTTCCACAGCTGAAGCGCGTTTTGGCCAGCCCCACCGTAAGTGCGACCTTCGTTCCTGAGAGACTGGCACCATGCCGCGGCCGAGCGAGCCGAGCCCCTATGTCGAGTTCGACCGACGGCAATGGCGCGCGCTCCGGATGGCGACACCGCTGGCGCTCACCGAGGAGGAACTGGTCGGTCTGCGTGGCCTCGGCGAACAAATCGACCTGCTGGAGGTCGAAGAGGTCTACCTGCCGCTGGCCCGGCTCATCCACCTCCAGGTAGCCGCGCGTCAGCGCCTGTTCGCCGCCACCGCGGAATTCCTCGGCGAGCCACAGCAAAACCCGGACCGCCCGGTGCCGTTCATCATCGGGGTGGCGGGCAGCGTGGCCGTCGGCAAATCGACCACGGCCCGTGTGCTGCAAGCACTGCTGGCCCGCTGGGATCACCATCCGCGCGTGGACCTGGTGACCACCGACGGATTTCTCTACCCGAACGCGGAGCTGGAACGGCGAAACCTTATGCACCGCAAGGGTTTCCCCGATAGCTACAATCGCCGTGCGCTGATGCGATTCGTCACCTCGGTCAAGTCCGGATCGGATTACGTCTGCGCGCCGGTGTATTCACACCTGCGCTACGACATCATCCCCGGGGCCAAGCACGTGGTCCGGCATCCCGACATCCTGATCCTGGAAGGGCTGAACGTGCTGCAAACCGGTCCGACGCTGATGGTGTCGGACCTGTTCGACTTTTCGCTGTATGTGGACGCCCGGATCGAGGACATCGAGCAGTGGTACGTGTCGCGGTTCCTGGCGATGCGCAGCACCTCGTTCGCCAACCCGGAGTCGCACTTCCACCACTACTCGGCACTGTCCGACCCGCAGGCCGTCGTCGCGGCGAAGGAGATCTGGCGATCGATCAACCGACCCAACCTGGTGGAGAACATCCTGCCGACGCGGCCCAGGGCCACGCTGGTGCTACGCAAGGACGCCGATCACTCCATCAACCGGCTGAGGCTGCGCAAGCTTTAGGTTGAGGGTGCGCCGCCGGCATCCGGCCGGTGCTGCTGTACACGCGCCCGATCACGCCCAAGGGTCGCCCACCGAACAGGCCAAGCGGGGCCGCGCACCGCAACGATCAGGCGATGGCAACCCCGCTCGGCGGGAAGGGGAGTTATGCCGTCAGGCGGCGCACTCCCAGGTACTGCAGGCCGGCGAACGCCGCGGTGTAGACGCCACTGGCCAGGGTCGCGGCGACCCCGATCCCCGTCATCGACACCAGTTCGGCGGCGACCACCGCCGCGACGGTGTAGACGAGATTCGCCGCGACGACGCCCAGTCCGGCGCGACGCAGGTTCGGCAACGCGGCCAGGCTGAAGACCGCCAATCCGTAGAGGACGAAGAAGGCGCCCATGCTGTATTCCTGGCCGGACGTCAGACCGGTCAGCCGCGAAACGGGATCGGCCGCGGCGGCGACGGCCAACCCCATCAGTCCCGTCAGGGTGGCGTCGGCTCGCATCGCGAATCGAAGGAGCGAGTCGTTGGAGTCGGATAGCGGCCGGGCCTGCACACCGGAAATTGCGGTCATGTTCGTATCTCCTCGGGCTTTGGGGCGTTGGTTCAGGTCGAACACATTTGACGGTGCCGTTCATCGACTGCCAGATCGACGCATGGCGCTGCCAGTTACTGCCACCCACCCGATGACCTGGGAATTTGTCCCGAAATTGTCGCCCGCCGGTTAGCTGCTCAGATGGCCCGGCCCTCGACGATGCCGAACGGCGACGCGGTCTCCACCACCCGCGTCAGCTGAAAGCCGGCCCGCTGCAACAGCCGGCCGTACTCGGACGCGGTTCGCTCGCGGCCATCGACCATGACCAGCATCTCCAAGTCGATCCACTTTGCCGGAATGTCGCGGTCGTGAGCGGGAATCACCTGTTCCAACACCAAGACGTAACTGCCGGGTGCGGCCGCTTTGCGGACGTTGGCGAGGATGCGGACGGCTTCGTCGTCGGGCCAGTCGTGAATGATGTTTTTGAGCACGTACGCGTCGCCGGCGGGTATGTCGTCCTCGAAGAAAGATCCCTCGACGATGCGCACCCGCTCTTCGACGCGGTGTTCGCGAAGTTCCGCCATGGCGCCGGCGACCACTTGCGGTTGGTCGAAGAGAATGCCGCGCGCGTGGGGCGCCGTGTTCAGGATCGCGGCCAGCAATCGGCCATGGCCCCCGCCGACATCGACGATCGTCGAGAACCCGCTGAAGTCATAGGCCGCGACCAGCGGTGCGGTCGACAGGTCGGACGTGCTTGTCATGGCCTTATTGAAGATCTCGGACAATTCCGGCTCGTCGGCCAGATACTCGAAAAACGGCTTGCCTCGCAACTCGGAGACCACCGACCGTCCGCTGCGGATGGCCTGCGTCAGTCCACTCCAGTGATCGCGCTGTTGCGGAGCACCCACCAACCGGGCCATGCCGGCCAACGACACGTCAGCATCGCTGCGCAGCGCCTCCGCGAGCGGGTTCAACTCGTAACGACCGTCGCGACGCTGGCGGAAGATGCCGCGACCGATCAACGCGCGCAGCAGCCGACGGACAGCCCCGGCGTCGGCACCGACCGCTGCCGCCAGCTCGCCGCCGGTCAACGGCCCGTCGGCGAGCGCATCCGCTATGCCGAGTTCGGCCGCCGCCGTGATCGCCTGAGCTGACCACGCGTCCAGAATCAGTTCCATCATCGCGATGGGAGCCGGCACCATCCTCTGGTGCAGTCGGGCGAGCCGATCGCGAACCACTTCGAGTGCTCGAACGACGCGGGCGGGCGGCAGTTTGTCTGGCACAGGCATCTCCGTCTGCTGGTGTTTGAGGGATGGGCGCGCCGGGATCAGTCGCTGGAAACCGGGACCCGGCCCCGTAGGTCGGCGGCGATCAACCGGGCCGCCGACTTCTGCCAATTGTGCAGTGAACGCTGTGGTACCTCGGTGACCAGCCACTGCCAAGCTTGCCGCGCGGTCGTATCCAGCCCGGCGGCAGTGGCGTTCTGGGCGTATGCGCGTACGCCGACGACGTACGGGAAATACAGCGAGTTGTAATAGCGCCATTCCTCGGTGGTGCCGAAGTCGCCGCCGTCGCGGGGCTTGAGCCGCCCAATGCCGTCAGCGAGCACCGCCTTGAGTTCGTTGGCACGCTCCACCGGATGATCAGGCGCGCCACGGGCGGCCAGCCGCGCGTCGATCACCGGCAACGCGGTCAGCGGGCTGGCGACCAATTTGGTCAGGTCGCCGTAATGTCCCAGCGCCCGTCGGGTCAGCCGGACGAACGTGTCGTCGTCGACGTCGACCAGGGGGTCCTCCAACCGCAGCGGCAGCGCCGCCCCCGTGTCACGCAGCGCAGCCCGGTTGGCCCGCAGCTCAGGTGACCGCGAGAACACCAGCCGGTCTAATATCCCGGCCAGCGGGTCGGCCAGCACCTGAACGGTGATCGCGATCGCCAGGCTGGTGAACAGCAGCACCGTCATTGCGGTCTGCGCGGTGGACTCGGTGCGGGTCACTGCCAGGCCCACCAGCGCCTGAGCGCCGAACAGCAACGAGACTGCCGTACATCCGACGAATGAGCGCAGCATGTCGGCGCGCAATGCCTGTCCTTCGTCGAACGCGTCCCACACGGCCACCGCCACCCCGAGCAGCAGCACATCGAAGCCCGTCGACGCCAGGGCAAGCCAACTCGGCACCAGTCCCAGCGGGATGATCAGGACGGCGTTGGCCAGCGCGAAGAACAGTGTCGCGATGACCACGGCTCCGGTGGCGGGGGCGGGCCGGGCGGGCCGCAGCAGCTTGGCGGCCATCGCCCCCAGCGTGGACACCGAGATGACCGCGAACATCAGCCAGTGCCCCAGCCGGAGCGGACCGGTGACGCTGCCGGCAACCATCGCGGCCAGCAACGTCAGCGCAGCGACGCCTCCGACGAGTAGCACCTCACCGGTTCGTCCCCGCGGGCTGTCCGATGGACGGGCCAGTTCGACGAGCACCGCGAACCACGCCACGCCCGGAACCGCGACCAGGTAGACCTCCAGCTGGCTGAGCACCTGGGCGTGCGTCAGGCTGGTAGTGCGCACCGCGTCCAAGGCCACCACCGACGCAAAGCCGCACAGCCCGATCGACGCCAGCACGAGCACCGGCTTGCGCGGATCTCGGGACAGCAAATACAGCCCGAGCCACCCGCTCAGCGTGAACACCACCGCCGACAGCGCAGCCATGGATCCAGTGTGTCATGGCTGCATAGCGAAGGACGTTGCGCTACTTGCCGTAACGGCGGTTGCGCATGCTGTAGTCGCGCAGGGCGCGCAGGAAATCGACGCGACGGAATGCGGGCCAGTGCGCCTCGGTGAACCACATCTCCGAATAGGCGCTCTGCCACAGCAGAAAGCCGGACAACCGTTGCTCCCCGGAGGTTCGGATCACCAGGTCGGGGTCGGGTTGCCCGGAGGTGTAGAGGTTTTCAGAGATCCCTTCGACCGTCACCGCCTCGATGAGTTCCTCGGCGGTGGCGCCGTCGGCGAGTCGCTTGCCCAGCAGCGCGCGGACCGCACCGACGATCTCCTGACGGCCGCCGTAACCCACCGCGACGTTGACGTGGAACGACGCGTTCTGCGGCGTGGAATCCACCGCGTCACGCAACCGGCGGGCCGGTGCTTCGCCCAGCAACTCCAGATCGCCGACGGTTCGGACGCTCCAGTGGTTGGCCGGGGCGCAGATCTCTTCCACAACGTCGGTGATGATCTCGATCAGCGCGGCGAGTTCTTCGGGGTCGCGTTGCAGGTTCTCGGTGGAGAGCAGATAGACGGTGGTCATCTCGATCCCGGCTTCCTGGCACCACCGCAACATCTCGGCGATCTTGACCGCGCCCATCCGGTAGCCGACGCTGACGTCGTCATACCCCAGGCTGCGCGCCCACCTGCGGTTCCCGTCACACAACACCGCGATGTGACGCGGCAGCTCGGATCGCGACGCGGCCAACCCCTGCCGCAGCCGCAGCTCGTACAGCCGGTACAACGGCTCCTTGATCCGCGGCGGGATGATCTCCACGAAACCCCACACTACTGTGACCGGCACCAAATTCCGGCTGCCTTTTCCGGCAAGATCACGCCACGTTGACGGGGTTCTCTCAGGCAATCCCGCTAACCTTGAAGACACCAACGAACTGACAAGGCGGGGCACCAGTAGAGATGAGCAGCCAAACCAGCACGCTCACCAGCACGGAACCGGAATCGGACGGTCCATCGCCGGGCAACGCCGCCCACCAGATTGCCGAGGGCGTCGCCAAGGTTCTCAAGAAGCCGCGCTTCCGCGGCTGGATACACGTCTACTCCGCGGGCGCCGCCGTTTTCGCCGGCGCATCGCTGGTCGCGGTGTCCTGGGCGGTCGATTCCACCAAGGCCGGCCTGGCGACGATGCTTTACACGTTCGCCACCATCATCATGTTCACCGTCAGCGCCACCTACCACCGGGTCAACTGGAAATCGAACACCGCCCGGACGTGGATGAAGCGGGCGGATCACTCGATGATCTTCATCTTCATCGCCGGCAGCTACACGCCGTTTGCGCTACTGGCACTGCCCGGGCACGACGGAAAGGTGGTCCTGGCGATCGTCTGGGGCGGCGCGCTGGCCGGGGTCACGCTCAAGATGCTGTGGCCGACCGCGCCGCGCTGGGTGGGGGTGCCGCTCTACATCCTGCTGGGCTGGGTCGCGGTCTGGTACACCGGCTCAATCCTGCACAACGCCGGGGTAACGGCGATGGTTCTACTGTTCGTCGGCGGCGCGCTCTACAGCATCGGCGGGATTCTCTACGCACTGAAATGGCCTGACCCGTGGCCGTCGACGTTCGGGTATCACGAGTTCTTCCACGCGTGCACCGCCGTCGCGGCGATCTGCCACTACATCGCGATGTGGTTCGTCGTCTTCTGACCGATCGGCCTCTTAGAGCTGGGTCACGTCAGCCGATGACCAGTAGGCCTTCATCGCAGTGACTTTCCCGCTGGCGTCGAAAACCATCGTCTCGATCGGTTCGATCCGCATCTTGCTGTCGCCGGCGGTGATCGTCAGCCGGAAATGGAAAGCCGCCTCGTTGCCTGAAACGCGCAGTGTCACCAACTCGCATTCGCGCTCGATGCCCGTGACGGAGGAGTAGAAGCCGCGGATGGCGCGCGTGCCGATGTGCACCTCGCCGCCGACTGGATCTTCGAGGGTGGCGTCATCGGCGTAGAAAGCGGCCAGATCATCCGCGCTGCCGTTGGTGACCGTGGCGATGTAGCGGTTGACCGTCTCGGTGATCGCTTGCGTCCTGTCAGCGGTGTTCGGCATGTGACGCACGCTACTACCCGGCTACACCCAGGGCGGCGGCAAGTTGGTTCGCGCTGATCACCGGGAGGTCGCAGAGCCTGCCCCGGCACACATAGGCGGCATCGGCCCCGGCCACCCGGTCTCGTCCGGCCAGCAGTGGCGACGAGTTCACTTCGCCGCCGACGACGATCGCCCCGCCCGGCGCCAGTCGGCGGGCATCGGCCAGCAGCGGCGATGTCGTGGCAGCGCACGCGACCGCGATCTGTAGCGGCCCGCGCACCGCGGCTTCGGCAACCGCCAACCAGTGCCCGGCCGAACGCGGGGCGCGCGCCAGCAGCACCGAATGCGCGTCCAGCGTGGAGCCGACCGCCCGTAGATACCGCTCGGCCCGGTCGCCCTCGGCCAGGTGGGCGGCGGTGAGCAGCGCCTCGGCGATCGACGACGCCCCCGACGGCGTGGCCCCGTCCAACGGGTCGGCGGGGCGCAGCACGAGTTGCTCGGCATCATCGGCGGTGTCGAACCAGCGACCGGGACGCTGCGGGTCGCCGAAATGCTGGACCGCGGTGTCCAGCAGGCCGGTGGCCGCAGCGAGCCGGGCTTCGTCGGGACGCAATTGGTACAGCGCCAGCAGCCCGGTGGCCAGCATCGCGTAGTCCTCCAGGATGGCCGCGCTGTCCCCTACCACCCCGGCCAGGCTGGCACGCCGCAGCCGCCCGTCGACGACATGAAGATCCAGCAGCGCAGTCGCGCAGCGCTGCGCGGCCCGGGCCAACTCCGGATCGTCCAGAGCCACGCTGGCTTCGGCCAACGCCGTGATCGCCAGCCCGTTCCACGAGGTGACCACCTTGTCGTCGCGTCCGGGCTGCACCCGGGTGAGCCGGGCGGCCAGCAACGCGGCTCTGATCCGATCCAGACGTTGCGGGTCGTCGGGGTCGCTGAGCAACTGCAGCACCGACGTCCCGTGCTCGAAGTTGCCTACCCTGGATACACCGAAAATCGTTGCTGCCCAACGACCGTCGTCGGACCCCAGCACCTCGGTCAGCTGCGCCGGCGTCCACACATAGGTCGATCCTTCACGTCCGTCGGCGTCGGCGTCCAGCGACGAGGTGAACATGTCGCCGTCCGCCAGGTCGTCGAGCAGAAATCGCGCGGTCTGCGCAGCGACCCGGCGGGCCAGCGGATCCCCGGTCCGGCGCGCCCAGTGTGCGTAGAGGCGCAGCAGCAGCGCGTTGTCGTACAGCATCTTCTCGAAATGGGGTACGACCCAAGCCTGGTCAACGCTGTAGCGGGCGAAGCCACCGGCAAGTTGGTCGTAGATACCTCCGCGGGCCATCGCATCGCCCGCCTGCGACACGGCCTGCAACGCTTCGGATGAACCGGTGCGCTCGTCGTGGCGCAGCAGACCCTCAAGCAGCGCCGACGGCGGAAACTTGGGAGCGGCGCCGAATCCGCCGTGCACAGTGTCCTGATCGCGCAGCACAGCCGTGACGGCGCCGTCGCATAACCCCGGTGCGATCTCCGGTCCCCCACCCGGCAGCGCGGTCACCATCGACCGCAGCTCGCCGGCGATGTGGTCCGACGCCTCCTCGACCTCGCCGCGGCGTTGGATCCACGTCTCGGTGATAGCCGAAAGCAGTTGCAGGAAAGCATCTTTAGGGTAGTAGGTGCCGCAGAAGAACGGCCGTCCGTCGGGGGTGAGGAAGCACGTCATCGGCCAGCCGCCCTGCCCGGTGAGCGCAACGGTTGCGTTCATGTAGACCGAGTCGATGTCAGGGCGTTCTTCTCGATCTACCTTGATACAGACGAACCCCGCGTTCATGACGGCGGCCACCTCGTCGTCCTCGAACGATTCATGGGCCATCACATGGCACCAGTGGCAGGCGGCGTATCCGATGGACAGCAGGATCGGAACGTCGCGCGCCGCCGCGTCGGTGAGTGCCTGCGCACTCCACTGCTGCCAGTGCACCGGGTTATCGGCGTGCTGGCGCAGATACGGGCTGGTGGCCTCGCCGAGGGTGTTCGTCCCGGCCGGCTCAGCCGGGGTCATGGGCCGAGCCCGAGGGTCTGTTGGTATCGGGCTCGGTAGCCGGGTGCTCGACTGTGCCTACCACGTCGGTGCCTTCATCGGCGGCCTGATCCGGCTCGGGGTGCCGACGGTCGAATGACTCCGGGACCTTCTTCAGCTGCCGGTTCATCGAACGGACCAGGAAAACGGTGGCGATGACGAGCAACACAACCACCACCAGCCCGAGCGGACTGGCCTTGCCGAAATCTGGACCGTTGTTCTTGGTCGCGCCCGCAGCAATCACGCTGAACAGAAAGTGATTCACGGTTCCTCGATCCCCTCGAACAGGTCGGTCTCAGGCAGGCGAGCCGGTACCCGCGAGCGGGCCAACTCGAACTCCTCGGTCGGCCAGAGCCGCTCCTGCCACGAGATCGGAGCGGCGAAGAACTCGGCGTTCGGGTCGATCTGAGTGGCATGCGCGATCAGTGCATCGTCGCGTTGGCCGAAGTATGCCGAGCACTCCACCCGGGTGGTCACCCGCTTCTCGAAGTGGTCGTGTTCGGGCAACCAGTGCGTGAGCCACTTTTCGAACGGACCTTCCTGGCCGTGCTTGGCGAACTCGTCCTGCAGCAGTTGCATTCGCGCCCGCAGAAATCCGTGCACGTAGTACAGCTTGACACCGACCACGGCTCCCCGGCGTCGGGAAACCGGCGATAATCGCCGGCCGCCTCGTAGGCGCTGACGGACACTTCGTGACAGCGGATGTGGTCGGGGTGCGGGTAGCCGCCGTTCTCGTCGTAGGTGATCATCACGTGCGGCTGAAATTCCCGAACCACGCGCACCAGCGCTTCGGTGGACTCCTCCAGCGGCACCAGGCGCGAAGCAGCCTTCCGGCAACGGCGGCGGCGGGTCGCCCTTGGGCAGGCCAGAGTCGACAAAGCCCAGCCAGTGGTGTTCGACGCCGAGAATCTCCGCCGCCTTGGCCATCTCGTCCTGGCGAATTTCGTGGATGTGTCCGTGCACATCAGGCAGGTCCATCGCCGGGTTGAGAATCTCACCGCGTTCGCCGCCGGTCAATGTCACCACCATGACGCGGTGGCCCTCATCGGCATACCGCGCCAGCGTCGCGGCACCCTTGCTGGATTCGTCGTCAGGGTGGGCATGCACCGCCATCAACCGCAGTTTGCTCACGAGCTCCCTTGTTGTTTGTTTTCCGAGTCCGTCCGTTGGCCGCCCACCGACCTGTGAGTGCCCCCTATACTTCCAGTTCTCCTGTACCCCACAACTCCCCAGGGCATGACTGAGCATCTGACCGAAGGTTCGTTTTCCCGGCCCGAAGCACGCTACGGCCGCAATCGGCTGTCCCGGAAATCACGGCGACGCGTCGTCATAGGCCTGACCGTGCTGGTCCTGGCGGTGGGAGTCGGTATCGCCGTTCTGGGCTATCAGCAGATCGGCTCCGGCCCGGTCAAAGGCACGCTGGCCGGCTATCAGGTGATCGACGACGAGACGGTGTCGGTGACGATCAGCGTGTACCGCACCGACCCGTCGCGACCGGTGGACTGCATCGTGCGGGTCAAGTCCAAGGACGGCAGCGAGACAGGCCGGCGGGAGGTCCTGGTACCCCCGGCCAACCAGGACACCGTGCAGGTGACCACGACGCTGAAATCCAGCAAGCCGCCGGCGATGGCCGACGTATATGGCTGCGGCACAGACGTGCCCGCCTATCTGCGGTCGACGTAACGCGCAACAAACGCCGAACTGCGGATATATCAGTCATCCACTGTTTGCGCAGTGGTAACATGGGTGAATGCACGGTCCTGCTTGGGACCGTGTATTGCTGCATTAGAGGCCGTGAGAAGAACGGAGTTGCAGCACCCGGGGTGGGGGATCCGCAGACGCCCGACATCGGGACCACAGCTTGCGCGAATACGCGGAACAACAAATACAAGGAGCGCCACGAGATGACGGACACTCAGGTGACCTGGTTGACCCAGGAGTCACATGACCGACTCAAGGCCGAGCTCGACCAGTTGATCGCGAATCGTCCGGTCATCGCCGCCGAGATCAACGACCGCCGCGAAGAAGGCGACCTGCGTGAGAACGGCGGATACCACGCCGCCCGCGAGGAGCAGGGCCAGCAGGAGGCCCGAATTCGCCAGCTGCAGGATCTGCTCAACAACGCCAAAGTGGGTGAAGCGCCCAAGCAGTCTGGCGTCGCGCTGCCGGGTTCAGTGGTGAAGGTTTACTACAACGGCGACAAGGACGACAGCGAGACCTTTTTGATCGCCACCCGCCAGGAAGGCGTCAACGACGGCAAGCTCGAGGTCTACTCGCCGAACTCGCCACTGGGTGGTGCGCTGATCGACGCCAAGGTCGGCGAAACCCGCAGCTACAAGGTGCCCAACGGCAACACCGTCGAGGTCACGCTGGTCAGCGCCGAGCCGTACCACTCCTGACCTTCTTGTGTCGCCGAGAGTGAATCGTGCGACGCAGTTGCGGCGTGTCGCGTCGCCGAATTCACAGTCGACCGGAGCTTTAGCTGAGCGCCTGGTCCAAGTCGGCCAGTAGATCGGCGACATCCTCGATTCCGACCGACAGCCGAACCAGGTCGTCGGGAACCTCCAATTGCGACCCGGCGGTGGATGCATGCGTCATGGCGCTGGGATGCTCGATCAGCGATTCCACGCCGCCCAGCGACTCGGCCAGGATGAAGACGCTGGTCTGGGCGCACAGCTTTTCGGCGGCCGCGCGCCCGCCGCGCATCCGCACCGAAACCATGCCGCCGAAGCCGCGCATCTGGCGGGCGGCGACCTCATGTCCCGGGTGGCCGGGCAGGCCCGGATACAGCACGGTGCTCACCGCAGGATGCGCGGCCAGGAACTCCGCGACAGCAGCGGCGTTTTCGCTGTGCCGCTGCATCCGCAGCACCAGCGTCTTCAGCCCGCGCATGGTCAGGTACGCGTCGAACGGACCGGGCACCGCGCCCGCCCCGTTCTGCAGAAAGGCGAACGCCTGGTCCAGTTCTTCGTCGTTGGTCACCAGTGCACCCCCGACCACATCGGAGTGGCCGCCGATGTATTTGGTGGTCGAATGCAACACCACGTCGGCACCCAACGTCAACGGCTGCTGCAGCGCGGGCGAAGCAAAGGTGTTGTCCACCAACACTTTTGGTGAATTTTCGGCGCCCAGCTGGGCGATTCCGCTGATATCGGCGATCGACAGCAGCGGGTTGGTGGGCGTCTCGACCCAGATCAACCGCGTCTGCGGCGTGATCGCGGCGCGCACCGCGTCCAGGTCCGACAGCGGCACCGGGGTGTACCCGACCCCCCATTGGGTGAACACCTTGTCGATCAACCGGAAGGTGCCGCCGTAGGCGTCGTCGGGGATGACCACGTGGTCACCGGGTCGCAGCATGGCCCGCAGCGCGCAGTCGCCGGCGGCCATGCCCGAACTGAACGCGCGCCCGTGAGCGCCGTCCTCCACCGCCGCCAGCGAGGCCTCCAGCGCGGCCCGAGTCGGGTTGCCGGTGCGGGCGTATTCGAACCCGCCGCGCAGGCCGCCGACACCGTCCTGGGCGAAGGTGCTGCTGGCATAGATCGGGGCGTTGACGGCGCCGGTCGCCGGGTCGGGACGGTATCCGGCGTGGATGGCTTTGGTGGCAAGTCCGGTGAATGTGTGGTCGTCGCTCATCGACCGCCAGCCTATCCGTCGCTACACAATCAGAGCGGCAGGCAAACCGTCGTCATGATTTTGTCGGCCAGGGTCTGGCGCTTGCTGTCCCACAGCGGGAACAGGAACCCGACGTAGCAGATGATCGCGTCGACGAAGTGCGCGAGCTGCCGAACCACCGACATACCGAAACCGAGCGGCTCTCCGGTGACCTCGCTGACCACCTTGAACTTCAGGATCGACTTGCCGATGCTCGATCCGGTAGTGCCCTGGCGGTACCCGTAGTTCCAGACCATGTAAGCCAGGACCACCAGCGACGCCAGCCCCTGCGCCAACACCCCGATGGTCGACCCCTGGGTGTAGCAGTACTGCGCGACGTCGTACTGGTTGACGCTGGTGACGCACGATTCCTCTTGGGTGAGCATGTCGATCACCTGGGCGATGCCGAGGACGACGATGATCGGGGCGTAGTCGATGAGGAACGCCAGCACGCGAGTGATCCACGGCGTGTAGGAGTCCGTCGGCAACGCCCGGATCGGCCGGTCCCGGCGGCGGAGGTGCATACCCCCCGGCCGACGGAGGTGGCGGCGGGTAGCCACCCGAGGGCGGCGGCGGAGGCGGGGGCGGCGGCGCAGAGCCACCGACGGACCGGGAGAAGTCACCGCCGCTGCCCGGTGCGGGCGGCGCGGACGGCGGCAGATGTCCCCCGGACGGCGACGCACCGGAGGAGCCAGGCGGCGGGGGGCGGCGGATAAGACCCGCCGGGCGGCGGCTGATCGGTCATTGGGCTACCTTCCAGTGCGGACTTTGCTGAACTAAGCCGGATACAGTACCGCAGCCCCGAGAGCTACGTCACAGCCGCACTAGCGTCGTCGCGTCCCCTCGGACAGGAAGCCCAGCAGGTCGTAGCGGGTGATCACCCCGACGGGTTTGCCTTCCTCGACCACCATGAACGCGTCCTGGTCGCGCAGTGCTTTGCCGGCCACGCTGACCAGTTCGCCGGCTCCGATCAACCGCAACGGCGGGCTCATGTGCTGCGACACTGCGTCGGCCAGCTTGGCTCGACCCTCGAATACCGCCGAAAGCAGTTCGCGTTCCGAGACGCTGCCCGCGACCTCCCCGGCCATCACCGGCGGCTCGGCGCCGACAACCGGCATCTGCGACACCCCGTACTCCCGCAAGATCCCGATGGCGTCACGCACGGTCTCCGAGGGATGGGTGTGCACGAGATCTGGCAGCGCACCGGACTTGCGGCGCAAAACGTCACCGACCGTCGACTCGGCGGCCGAGCCGTCCAGCCGGTTGCGCAGGAACCCGTAGGACGACATCCAGGCATCGTTGAAGATCTTCGCCATGTAGCCGCGGCCGCCGTCCGGCAGCAGCACCACGATCAGCGCATCCGGCCCGGCCTGCTCGGCCACCTTCAGCGCGGCGACGACCGCCATCCCGCACGATCCGCCCACCAGCATGGCTTCCTCGCGGGCCAGCCGTCTGGTCATGTCGAAGGAGTCGGAGTCCGACACGGCGATGACCTCGTCGGGCACCGACGGGTCGTAGGCCGCCGGCCAGAAGTCCTCGCCGACACCCTCGACCAGATACGGCCGACCGCTGCCGCCGGAATACACCGATCCCTCCGGATCGGCGCCGATGACGCGCACCCGCCCGTCGGACACCTCCTTGAGGTAGCGGCCGGCGCCGGTGATCGTGCCGCCGGTACCGATGCCGGCGACGAAATGGGTGACCTTGCCGTCGGTGTCGTCCCAGATCTCGGGGCCGGTGGTCGCGTAGTGGCTGGCCGGCCCTTCGGGGTTGGAATACTGGTCCGGTTTCCAGGCGCCGTCGATTTCCCGGACCAGCCGGTCGGAGACGCTGTAGTAGCTGTCCGGGTCCTCCGGCGGCACCGCCGTCGGACACACGACCACCTCGGCGCCGTACGCGCGCAACACATTCCGCTTGTCCTCCCCGACTTTGTCGGGGCAGACGAACACGCACTTGTAGCCGCGACGCTGGGCAACCAGGGCAAGTCCGACGCCGGTGTTGCCCGAGGTCGGTTCGACGATGGTGCCCCCGGGCCGCAGCGCCCCGCTGGCCTCGGCGGCGTCGATCATCCGCTCGGCGATCCGGTCCTTGGAGCTGCCGCCGGGGTTGAGGTACTCGACCTTGGCGGCCACGACGCCCGCCCCTTCGGGCACGACGGAGTTCAGCCGAACCAGGGGCGTGCCGCCGATGAGGTCACTGAGGTGCTGCGCGATCCGCATGCGCCTATCGTCGCAGGCGGTGTCGCACGGCGCGCAACCGCTTAGCCGGGCGCTATCCGGTGGCCTCGCGGATGTACTCGCCGATCTGACGCAGCGAGCGCACAGCTTCTGGCAGCAACGGCCCGGCGACCTGGAAGTCGTGAACCTGCCCCGGCCAGACGCGCACCTCGGCCGGCACCCCGACCGCCGCCAGCCTGCTCGCCGCCAACTGCGCGTCATGCAACAGCACCTCGGACCCAGACACGTGAATCAGCGTCCGCGGCAGGCCCGGCTCGATGTGATCCAACGGCTCGTAAATCTCTTCCGGCTTGCCGTTCACGGTGTTCTTCGCGGCACAGCTAGCAACCAAAGCGCCGAGCGCATCAAAGGCTCTTGCGGGGAACATAGCGTCCGTTTTGATATTGGGATGCGCCTGCTTTTCTTCCTTTGCCAGCTGCAGCAGTGGCGAGATCGCAACGAGGGCCGCCGGCTCCTCGCCTTCGGGCAGCAGACGCTGCGCGAGAGACAGCGCGAGGTACCCGCCAGCGGAGTCGCCGGCCAGCACAATCTGATCCGGGTCATACCCCAGCAGCCGCAGCCACCGGTACCCGTCCTGACAGTCGTCCAGGGCCATCCCGATCGAATGCTTGGGCATCAACCTGTAGTTAACGACCAGAACGGGTGCGTCAGCGAACTTCGAGAGCGACTCGACCAGTCGGCCATGAGAGTTTGCTCCGCAAGTCAGAAATGCGCCGCCGTGTAGGTACAGCACCACTCGTCGGGTGCCGTCCGCCGGCAGCACACCTGCTGCGCGAACCAGTTGCGCCGACGCATTGGGCAAGGTCACCTCGGCCCTGACGGTGCTGGTCGCCGGTAGGAGCACGCGCGCGGCATGGTCGATCAAGGCCCACGGCCAAGGAAGGTGGGGAACGTAGCTGCCAGCCGCCAACACCGGCCGGATCGTCACGCGAGACGCCAGCGTAGCGAACCGAGCAGCAACGCTTGGTCCAGACTCCACAACCTCAACGGGGGCCCCGTCACTGATCGCGAACCTGCGGGCTTCGAGTCTACGAGCCTTCAGCGCGTCGCGCGGGCGAATGGCAACTCTGGGTGAGCCAGATACCTTACTGGGTGCGGTCATGCTCAACACTTCCTACGCCGTTGTAGTCCGATACAGCATGTGACGAAGAAGCTGAGCAGTTAGTTCAGCCAGCCTCGCAAACTTAGCTTGACACTCCTTTACCCACTCTTTTTTCAAATAATCTGTTTCGATACCACATCTGTTTCACACCGTAACCGGTTTGTTTGTCAGCTACCCACGAAATCAGCACAAGCGTCCTAAACTGAAGCACGTGGGCGTGCATGTGCCGCGGCGATCGACGATTGCTCTGGCCACAGCGGGTGCACTCGCCTCGACAGGCTCGGCCTATCTGGGCGCACGCAACCTGCTGGTTGGTCAGGCAGTGCATGTGCGCACCGTGATTCCCAGATCCTGGGATCCGCCGCCGCGCGCGGACGGCGTGTACACGCGCGATGGCGGCCCGGTGCAGCGGTGGCGGCACGGGACACCGTTCGATCTGCACCTGATGATCTTCGGCGACTCCACGGCCACCGGCTACGGATGTGCCACCGCCGAGGACGTGCCGGGCGTGGTGATCGCCCGCAAGCTCGCCGAGCAGACCGGTCTCCGAATCAGGCTGAGCACCAAAGCCATCGTCGGCGCCACGTCGAAAGGCGTGTTGGGTCAGGTCGACGCGATGTTCGTGGCCGGGCCGCCACCCGATGTCGCGGTGATCATCATCGGCGCCAACGACATCACCGCACTCAATGGTGTCGGACCGTCAGCACAGCGGCTGGGGACGTCGGTGCGACGACTGCGCAACCGCGGCGCGGTTGTGGTGGTGGGTACCTGTCCGGACTTCGGGCTCATCACCGCGATCCCGCAGCCGCTGCGCTCCGTGGCGCGCACCCGTGGCCTCCAACTCGCCCGCGCACAGGCCGCGGCCGTCACAGCGGCCGGTGGTGTGCCGGTGCCGCTGGCGCATCTGCTCGCACCCAAGTTCCGTGAGATGCCCGAGCTGATGTTCTCCTCCGACCGCTATCACCCGTCGGCGGCCGGATATGCCGAAGCCGCCGAACAGTTGCTGCTGGCGCTGTGTGAAGCGCTAAGCGAGAAGTTTCCGATGCTGGCGCGCGCTGCCGCGCTACCGGCCATCGCCAATCGCAATCGACGGACCATCGTGTCGAGGTTGTGGTCGCGCCCGTCGCCGGTGCGCGTGACCGCCGCAGCTGCTCTGATTAAGGCGCGTTAGGCTCGGCTTCGCACACCCCAATCGAGGAGCCGTCATGCCGGAAGCCGTCATCGTTTCAACTGCCCGCTCGCCGATCGGCCGTGCCATGAAGGGGTCGCTGATCAGCATCCGGCCCGACGATCTGGCCGCGCAGATGGTTCGCGCCGCGCTCGACAAGGTGCCCGCGCTGAACCCACACCAGATCGACGACCTCATGATGGGTTGCGGCCAGCCCGGGGGTGAGTCCGGCTTCAACATCGGCCGCGTCGTCGCGGTGGCGCTCGGCTACGACTTCCTGCCGGGCACCACCGTCAACCGTTACTGCTCGTCGTCACTGCAGACCACCCGGATGGCGTTCCACGCGATCAAGGCCGGCGAGGGCGACGTCTTCGTCTCCGCCGGCGTGGAGACCGTCTCCCGGTTCGGTAACGGCAATGCCGACGGCTGGCCGAACAGCAAGAATTCGCTGTACGACGCCGCCCAGGAGCGCACCACCGCCGCGGCTTCCGGAGCCGAGGAATGGCACGACCCCCGCGCCGACGGGAACGTCCCCGACATCTACATCGCGATGGGTCAGACCGCCGAGAACGTCGCGCTGCTGACCGGCATTTCCCGGGAGGACCAGGACCACTGGGGCGTGCGCAGTCAGAACCGGGCCGAGGAAGCGATCAAGAGCGGCTTCTTCGAGCGCGAGATTTCCCCCGTCACCCTTCCGGATGGCAGCACCGTCACTACCGATGATGGCCCACGTGCCGGGACCACATACGAGAAGATCAGCCAGCTCAAGCCGGTGTTCCGGCCCAACGGCACGGTGACCGCAGGCAATGCGTGCCCGCTCAACGACGGTGCCGCGGCGGTGGTGATCACCAGCGACGTCAAGGCCAAAGAGCTGGGCCTGAAACCGCTGGCGCGCATCGTTTCCACCGGCGTCAGCGGCCTCTCCCCGGAGATCATGGGTTTGGGCCCGATCGAGGCCTCCAAGCAGGCACTGCAGCGAGCCGGCATGTCGGTCTCGGATATCGACCTGTTCGAGATCAACGAGGCCTTCGCGGTGCAGGTACTGGGTTCGGCCCGCGAGCTGGGTATCGACGAAGACAAGCTGAACGTCTCCGGTGGCGCGATCGCTCTGGGCCACCCGTTCGGCATGACCGGCGCCCGGATCACCGCTACGTTGCTGAACAACCTGACCACGCACGACAAGACATTCGGCCTGGAAACCATGTGCGTTGGCGGCGGCCAGGGCATGGCGATGGTGATCGAGCGGCTCAGCTAGGGCCTTGCCGCATTGACTCTGCGCTGAGGGCGGCAGCCACTCGCACTTTGTCGCCCTTGCCGCCGAGTCACGCGCTGCCACCGCGAGCTTTGCGCTGACTCTGCGCTGAGGGCGGCGGCCACTCGCACTTTGTCGCCATCACCGCAGAGTCAACCACGCGTCAGGTCGTTCCAGGCGCGCCGAACCCGTCGGATCACGTCGCTGGGCCGGTGGCGCGCGACCACCCGAATGACCGTCCAGCCGACTCCGTCGACGTACTCCTGCCGGTCGATATCCCATGCGAACTGGGTCGGGTCGGTCCAATGCTGGTCGCCGTCGTACTCGACGGCCAGCATGATGTCCTCCCAACCCATATCGAGGTAATACCGGGGAAGAAGGCCGTCCGGGCCCAACACCGGTATCTGGGTCTTCGGCTTCGGGAAACCTGCGCTGATCAATAGCACCCGCAGCCAGGTCTCTTTCGGTGATTGGGCTCCCGCGTCGACAAGCTTCAGTGCGGCTTCCAACTGGCGCAGGCCCCGCGTATGGCGATGATTGGCGAGCAACTCGGCGACATCGGGCACCTTGAAGTCTGTCGCTGCGGCAAGCGCATCGAGATCGGCGACGGCGCGACTCAGTGTGCCGCGCCGACCGATGTCGAACGCCGTGCGCTCCGGCGTCGTGACGTCGAGCCCGTCAAGCCGTTGGAGCTCACCGTCCCGTAGCAGCTCGTCACGCGTGATGACGCGATGTGGCGCCCTGGCATTGCGCCAGATCAGTTCGATCGGCGCCGTTTGATCAATCCATTTGGAGCCGTGCATCGCCGACGCCGCGGCGCCGGCTATCACCGCCTCGCGCCGCGACCACAACCAGGCGGCCGTTGTGCGCTGTCGCAACGACGGCTCGACGCGCTTGTCCAGATAGACGTTCGGCATGATCGCGCGGTAATAGGTACGAAGCTCATGCCGGGTCAGGTGGCCGGCGGCGAGCGCCTCACTGCCGAGAAACGGTTGCCGCGGGCGTTCCATGCCGGCATGGTGGCAGCGCGCACCGACATCGCCGCCGAATCTGCACCCAGGGCGACAAAGTGCGAGTCGCCCAAGCCCTCACCGCAGAGTCAACGCCCGCAACGCAGCACCTGCCCTGCAGACACCGCCCCGCTGACTCTTGGGCGCGCACGCTCAACGCCTGCAGCAGCCAACGCCAACCAAAGGAAAAAGCCGGCACACCAAATCGGAGTGCCGGCTTTGCCCGTCGAGGGGTTAGTCGTTCTGCAGATAACTCAGCAGACGGAGGATCTCCAGGTAGAGCCAGACCAGCGTCACGGTCAGGCCCAGAGCGATGCCCCAGGCCGCCTTCTCGGGCGCGCCGGCGCGGATCATCTGATCGGCCGCGTCGAAGTCGATCAGGAAGCTGAAAGCGGCGATACCGATGCACACCAGCGAGAAGATGATCCCGATGGGGCCGGCACTGCGCAGACCCAAACCCTCACCGCCACCGACGTGGAACATCGCCAGCACGAAATTACCGAGCATCAGCACCAGCACGCCGAACATCGCTGCGACCAGCATGCGGGTGAATTTGGGGGTGACCCGGATAGCGCCGGTCTTGTAGACGACCAGCATGCCGAAGAACACACCGAGGGTGCCCAGCACCGCCTCCCCGATGAGCATGCCCGCATTCGCCGAACCCACCGAGAAGTTGGCGAGAAGGAACGAGATGGCGCCCAAGAACAATCCCTCGAGCGCGGCGTAGCTGAGCACGATCGCCGGGTTGTCCTGCTTGCGACCGAACGTGGCGATCAACACCAGCGCCAGGCCCCCGAACGCGCCGACCATGGTCAGCGGCATCGCGAGTTTCAGATTGGTCGCGACCAGGAAGTAGGAAACGATGGCCGTGGTCGAGAGCATGGCCAGCGTCAAGCCGGTCTTGGTGACGACGTCATCGATGGTCAGCGGTCGCGAGACGCGAGCCTCACGACCCTGCTGGTAGGGAGCGTAGGGGTCGGCCGGATAGCCCGACTGCACGCCGGGGCCGAATTGCGCGTACCCGCCCGCCTGCTTGGGCAGCGAACGAAATACCGGGTTACTTGTCTCCCGCACCGTCGGATCCTCTCTCAATGGCTGTGGCTTCGAACGTGCGAACAATCGCTCAACGAGTAGTGGTCCGCCCGAGTTCCCGGCGGAGCTGGTGTTATGTAGTTAGTCCGCGAGCTGTAAAGCTCGTCCGGATCACCATAAACCTTAGCCCCGCGGGCATCGACGGGCGAGTCACGATCTAGATTGCTCGTCAAACTCATGACCACGCTGGAGTGAGGTTGGCGTGAGCAGGTCCGAGCGGATGCGGCGAGGGGAGACGAGCGCATGACTGAGGCCGTTGAGGGGGCCGTAACCGGGGAATCCGACGAAGTGCTGACCCGCGTGGTCGACGGCGTCGGCTACGTGACCCTCAATCGGCCCAAGGCCATCAATTCGCTGAACCAGACCATGGTGGACCTGCTCAGCACCGTTCTCATCAGGTGGGAACGCGACGAAGCGGTGCGCGCGGTGGTACTCGCCGGGGCCGGGGAGCGCGGGCTGTGCGCCGGCGGCGACGTGGTGGCCGTCTACCACAGCGCGCGTGGCGACGGGGCCGACGCGCGCCGGTTCTGGCGCAACGAGTACCTGATGAACGGGTTGATCGGCCGGTTCGCGAAGCCGTACGTGGCAGTGATGGACGGCATCGTGATGGGCGGTGGCGTCGGCGTCAGCGCACACGCCAACACCCGGGTGGTGACCGACACCTCGAAGGTCGCGATGCCGGAGGTGGGCATCGGGTTCATCCCCGACGTGGGCGGGATGTATCTGCTGTCCCGCGCGCCCGGCAAACTGGGCCTGCACGCCGCGCTCACCGGAGCGCCGTTCAGCGGCGCCGACGCCATCGCGCTGGGATTCGCGGATCACTATGTGCCCCACAGCGAAATCGACGCATTCACCGCGGCGGTCGCGACCAACGGCGTCGAGGGCGCGCTGGCCCGACACGCCGTCGAACCGCCGCCGAGTGAGCTTGCGGCACAACGAGAGTGGATCGACGAGTGCTACTCGGCCGACAGTGTGATCGATATCGTGGCCGCGTTGCGGGACCATGACGCCGGACCCGCGAACGATGCCGCCAACCTCATCGGCACCCGCTCCCCCATCGCTTTGTCGGTGACGTTCGAGGCGGTGCGTCGCGCCGCCGACCTCGAAACACTGGAAGACGTTCTGGTGCAGGACTATCGGGTGTCTTCAGCCTCGCTGCGCTCACATGACCTGGTGGAGGGCATTCGCGCGCAATTGGTCGACAAAGACCGCAATCCGAAGTGGTCACCGGCGTCACTGACCGAGGTCACCGTGGCCGACGTGGCGGCATATTTCGCGCCCGTCGACGACGACCTACAGTTCTAGGAAGGAAGGGCCATGGCGTACGAAACCATTCTGGTCGAACGCGAGGAGCGGGTCGGCATCATCACGCTCAACCGGCCGAAGGCGCTCAACGCACTCAACAGTCAGGTGATGAAGGAAGTCACCACCGCCGCAACAGAATTGGACAACGACCCAGCCGTCGGGGCGATCATCATCACCGGTTCGGCCAAGGCGTTCGCCGCCGGCGCCGACATCAAGGAAATGGCCGGGCTGACTTTCGCCGACGCCTTCGGCGCCGACTTCTTCGCCACCTGGACAAGCTGGCCGCCGTGCGTACCCCGACGATCGCGGCGGTCGCCGGGTACGCCCTCGGCGGTGGCTGCGAGCTGGCGATGATGTGCGACCTGCTGATCGCCGCCGACACCGCGAAGTTCGGCCAGCCGGAGATCAAGCTCGGCGTGATTCCCGGGATGGGCGGCTCACAGCGGCTGACCCGGGCCATCGGCAAGGCCAAGGCGATGGACCTCATCCTGACCGGACGCACCATCGACGCCGCGGAGGCCGACCGCAGCGGCCTGGTTTCGCGGGTGGTACCCGCCGACGACTTGCTCACCGAAGCCAAGGCCGTCGCGACCACCATCTCGCAGATGTCGCTGCCGTCCGCCCAGATGGCCAAGGAGGCCGTCAACCGGGCCTTCGAATCGACGCTGGCCGAAGGACTCCTCTACGAGCGCCGGCTTTTCCACTCGACATTCGCCACCGACGACCAGTCCGAGGGCATGGCGGCCTTCATCGAAAAGCGCCCGCCCGACTTCACGCACCGATGACCAAGTCCCCGACGGTACCCAGCGAGCAGGACGCTGCCGAACCCACCGACGCCGCGGAAACGGCCCCCTGGTGGCACCGATACCGCGGCCGGTGGTGGGTTCGCCACTACACCTACACCGGAACCCTGCTCGGCCTGATCTTCGTGTGGTTGTCGCTCACGCCGTCGCTGTTGCCCCGCGGTCCGCTGTTCCAGGGAGTGGTCAGCGGCTGCTCCGGCGCCATCGGGTACGGCCTGGGCGTGTTCGCCGTGTGGCTGGTCCGGTACATGCGCTCGCAAAACTCCAGCCCCCCAGCGCCGCCGTGGGTTTGGCCACCGCTCATCGGGGTCGGCGCGATCGGGGTCGTCGTCATGGCGATCCGGTTCCACGTCTGGCAAGACAAAGTACGCGACATGATGGGCGTCGAGCACCTGAAGTGGTACGACTACCCGCTCACCGCGGCGCTCGGGGTGATTGCGCTGTTCTCGCTGGTCGAGATCGGCCAGCTGATCAGGCGTCTGGTCATTCTCCTGGTCAGACAAGTAGATCGGATCGCACCGTTCCGAGTGTCGGCGACCATCGTGGTGATCGGGTTGATCGTGCTGACGATCACCCTGCTCAACGGTGTCGTCCTGAAGTTCGCCATGCGGTCCATGAACGGCAGTTTCGCCGCGGTCAACAATGAGATGGACCCCGGTTTCAGTGCGCCCAAATCCAAGCTGCGATCGGGTGGGCCGGAGTCGCTGGTGTCATGGGAGTCGCTGGGCCATCAAGGCCGGATCTTCGTCGAAGGTGGACCTGCGGTCAGCAAGCTGACCGCGTTCAACGGCACCCCGGCCACCGAACCGATCCGGGCCTACGCGGGGCTGAAATCCGCCGAAGACATCGACGCGACCGCGGACCTCGCGGCCCAGGAGCTGCTGCGCACCGGCGGATTACAACGGGCAGTCGTCGCAGTGGCAACCACCACCGGAACCGGCTGGATCAACGAGGCGGAGGCTTCGGCGCTCGAGTACATATACAACGGCAACACCGCGATCGTGAGCATGCAGTACTCGTTCCTGCCGAGCTGGCTATCGTTCCTGGTGGACAAGGAGAACGCGCGGCACGCCGGCCAGGCGTTGTTCGAGGCGGTCGACAAGCTGATCCGGCAGATGCCGGAGTTCAAGCGGCCCAAGCTCGTCGTCTTCGGCGAGAGCCTGGGGTCGTTCGGCGGTGAGGCACCGTTCATGAGCATCAACAACGTGCTGGCCCGCACCGACGGCGCGTTGTTCAGCGGGCCGACCTTCAACAACACGATCTGGACCCAATTGACGGCGAATCGCGACAGGGGTTCACCAGAATGGCTGCCGATCTACGACGACGGCCACAACGTGCGCTTCGTCGCCCGACCGGAGAATCTGCACCGCCCGAAGGCGGCGTGGAACCACCCAGGGTGGTCTATCTGCAGCACGCGTCCGATCCGATCGCCTGGTGGACGCCCGACCTGGCGTTCAGCAAACCGGACTGGCTGCGTGAGAAGCGCGGGTACGACGTGCTGCCCAATACGCACTGGATTCCCCTGGTGACGTTCCTGCAGGTCTCGGCCGACATGGCGGTCGCGGTCGATGTCCCTGACGGACATGGTCACCGCTACGTCGCCAATTGCGCCGACGGCTGGGCCGCGGTGCTGTCACCGCCAGGCTGGACGCCGGACAAGACGGCGAAGTTGCGGCCGCTGTTGAATGCTGACTCGACGGCAGGTACCTCGGGGTAGGGACGGCGACGAAATTTGACGGAAGGAAAGGGCGCCGGCAGCACCGGCGGGCTGCTGCTAGGTCAGAACGGACTCAACGGGCTGCAATAGCCGCACCGTCTCGGCCAGCACGCCCGCCGCGACCAACGCGTGATAACCGCCCACCACGTCAGTCGCGCGGCGCAACCCCAGATCCAGCAGCGCCGCCGCGGCCAGGCTTGAGGTGTATCCCTCCGAACACAGGATCACCCACTCGACGTCGTCGCCGACGGCCTGCGGCAGCCGCGCGTCGCTGGTCGGGTCGCAGCGCCATTCCAGAACGTTGCGCTCGATCACCAGCGCCCCGGGGACCTCGCCCTCGCGGGCCCGCTGAGCGGCCGGCCTGATGTCGACCAGCACCGCCCCCCGCCGCACCGCCTCGGGCACCTGCTCGGCAGGCAGTCGCCGATAGCGCTCGCGGGCGGCCTGAAGAATCCGGTCGATCCTGCTCATCAAGGCCCCTCGGGTTGATCGGTCAGTTCGGTGCGCGCGCGACGCAGCGTGTTGCTCTCGGTGACGTCGTAGTAGGACATGGCGGTCAGCGGCGGCGAGTACGCATGCACGCTCAGGGTCGGCTGCACCGGCGCCGGCGTTGCGAGGGAAGCCGGCCGCGGTGCCCACACCACGTCGTGCACCCAACCCAACGGGAACCCCGCCTGGTCGCCGGCGTCGAGCCGACGACGGCGCAATCGCCTTCCATCCCAACGAAATTCGTTGAGGGAACCGGACAGCACGGTCAACGCACCCAGCGAGCCGCCGTGATCGTGCAATTCGGTGGCGTGCCCGGGGACCCAGCTGATCAGCCAGATGTCGAGTTCTTCGTCGCCGTGGATGCGGGTGAACCAGCGCTCGGTCTCGGGCACGCCGCCGTCAGGCAGCAGGTGGTCGCAGCGCCCGCTGAGGACGTCGTCGGCGGCTTGATCGGTGGCGTGCAGCAGATCGGGCACCCGCAGCCGGGTGGGTCCCGAATCGGGGACGGTCAGCGTGGGGTACGGGCGAGCAAGCACAGTAGCCATGGAAGAACTCCGGAGTGTGAAACGAATTGGGCAAGCGGCGGCGCGTCAGGGCCGACAACACTCGCAGAATCCGAACCGTTCCATCACGACGACAGTGTTGCATAGATTGGGACTTGTGCGTGTACGCCGACGATGGGGAGTGCTGCTCGGCGCGCTCGCATGTTTACCGGCGCTCGCCGGCTGCTCGCACGGCGGTGACAGCGGCAAAGCCACATCCCCGCCGGCCCGTTCGTCAACCGCCGCCAGTTCGCTGCCGCCCGGCGCCATCGCCGTATCCCCCGGCGGCGTGACCACCCGGGTCGACGCGCCCGCGGAGTCGACTGAAGAAGAGTATTTCCAGGCCTGCCATGCCGCGAAGGTATGGATGGACGCCCAGGGCGGTACCGGCGAGGCGCAGATCGAGCCGTACCTGGCGATGGTCCAGACATCTGGGTCGGGCGTTGCGGGCAGCTGGAACAAGCGCTGGGCGGAACTGGGCCCGGAACGCCAGGCCGCGGTGATCGTCGCGGCGCAAGCTGCCGGCAGGGGGGAATGCGGTTGACGTTCCGCGCCACCTTTCCGATTTAAGATCAGGCCTGCATAAAACTGTCAGCCGGTTCCAGTAGACAACCTCTCGCCAAGCACAATGTGGGAATGTCCGGACCGATACCCCTTCGCCCGCACGGGACGTCTGGAAGTCGCGTCGCGTTGGCCCTGGGCAGCGGGGGCGCCCGCGGTTACGCCCACATCGGCGTGATCCAGGCGCTGCAGGAGCGGGGTTATGAGGTCGTCGGCATCGCCGGGTCGTCGATGGGCGCCTTGGTGGGCGGGGTGCAGGCGGCCGGACGCCTCAACGAGCTCGCCGACTGGGCCGAGTCGCTCACCCAGCGCACCATTCTTCGGTTGCTCGACCCGTCGCTCACCGCGGCGGGAGTGCTGCGGGCGGAGAAGATCCTGGACGCGGTGCGCGACATCCTCGGCCCCGTCACCATCGAGCAACTGCTCGGTGCCGTACACCGCGGTGGCCACCGACCTGCTGGCCGGCAAGTCGGTGTGGTTCCAGCGTGGCCCCCTGGACGAGGCTATCCGCGCGTCCATCGCGATCCCCGGTGTGATCGCCCCGTACGAAGTGGGCGGACGCCTGCTCGCCGACGGAGGCATCCTGGACCCACTGCCGATGGCGCCGCTCGCGGCCATCAACGCCGATTTGACCATCGCGGTCAGCCTCAACGGCAGCGAACCGGGCGCCACCCGCGACGCTGAACCCGGTATGACCGCCGAATGGTTGAACCGCATGGTGCGCAGCACCACCGCATTGCTTGACACCAACGCCGCCAAGTCGCTGCTGGATCGGCCGACCGCGCGAGCCGTACTGAGCCGGTTCGGCGCATCGATCCCGGAGCTGGACAGCTGGTCGGACTCTGCTGACGTGCAGGACTCTGATGTGCAGGACGACGCCGGCGAAGCACCCGAGGTGCCCAAACTCGGCAGCTTCGAGGTGATGAACCGGACCATCGACATCGCCCAGTCCGCGCTGGCCCGCCACACGCTGGCGACTTATCCACCCGACCTGCTGATCGAGGTGCCGCGCACCACCTGCCGCAGCCTGGAATTTCACCGCGCGGTCGAGGTGATCGCCGTCGGCCGGGATCTGGCCACTCGCGCCCTGGATGCCTTCGAGAATGCCGACACCGACGAGTCGGAGCCACCCGCGATCGAGGGCTGAGAACCAGGAACTGACGACGGGGCGCGACGATCACACGCCGAGAAAGCGTGCGACGGCCTCCGCTTCCCGGCGACCCTGTGCACGCCCGGCTTGCGCCGAGCCGATTCGGCAGCGCGGATCCAGCGGATTGGCACCGAACGCCGCGAGCGATTCCTCGTCGGCGAACACGCTGAAGGTGTCGCCCGCGAACGCCGCGATCTCAGCAGCGGGTCCGGGGCCGAAGGGCGACGGAGTGTCGGCGCCCGCGGGCACCAGCACCACCGCCACGTCACAGTCGTCGGCAACTTCGACATTGACCGAACTGTGCACGCCACCATCCATGTACCGCCGGCCCGCGATCGTCACCGGCGGCCAGGCCCCCGGCACCGCGCAACTGGCAGCCACCGCATCGACCAGCCCGACCCCGGAGTCGCGGTCAAAAACCACCAATTCGCCTGTCGCCGTGTCGATTGCGATGGTCCGCAGGGCACGGTCCGGCCACTCGTGCGAGGGCAGGCGCTGGGCGATCACCTCGCGCCGGACGGCTTCTGTAACCGTGCCGGTGGCCAGCGCCAACGCACCGATCCGCTGCAGGCGCCCCCTGGTTCTATCCCAGCCGGGACTGCGCGGTTCGCGCAGCGCGTCGAGGAACAGCTCGGTGATCGCCTCGATGTCGACACCGGGGTCCATCTCGGCCGAAGTCTCCGCCACCTGTCGGCCGAACAGCGTCTCCAGGGAGGAGCCGCTGCTGATCTGCGCCGCAACCGTCGAACCCGCGGACGTGCCGATCAGTACGTCGGATTCCACCAGCAGTTGGGCGGCCACCGGTGATTCATCGGCGATGCCGCGCAGAATGCCTGTCTCCCAGGCGATTCCCGCCACCCCGCCGCCGGCCAGCACAAGCGCTCGTCTGGACGTCATGGCTGTCCACTCTGCCAGTACCGAGCCCGCCTTGTTACGGACGGTGCCGGGTACCGGGCAGAGCATGCTGAGCGCGGAAGACCGGCTGACTCAGGTCATCCCGGCGCACCAGGTGCCGGGGCGGGTCGGGAAGCGCCATGGTACGGCTGATGTCCAGCGCCGCGTCGACATAGACCAGCTCGCCGGGATCGAGCAGACACCACCGGGGGTCGTCGTCCATCGGTTCGGTCGCGAACACCACCGAGGACCTTTCGGTGAGCGTCTCGCTCTGTGCGTGAATCCTGCTGGTGGTCATGTCGAAATCAGGGACACCGTCGACACGTCTGTCCAGCATGAACAGCTGATGGGTGTCGGGGTAGCGCAGTGCCCACATCTGGGTGCCCATGCACAGCAGGATGTTGACGGCATAGACAGGCACATTGTCGGCGAGCCAGCTGACGGCGTCCACGACGCCGGCCGATACGTCGCCGTTGTGGGCGCGGATGCCGGCCGTGATCAGTGCGAACACCCGCTCGGAATCGGTCTGGCCCAACACCAGGTCGTCGGTGCCGAGTTCACGAAGCCGGTTTTCGACGAGGTCGAGACCCTCGATCATCCCGTTGTGCGCGAAGATCCTGCCGTCCTGCAGGAACGGGTGGGTGTTTCGCACATCGAGTGACCCCGTCGTCGCGTACCGGACATGGGCGATGAAGGTCGTGCCATCCAGCTGATGGGCCTCGGTGGCGAATGTCGCGTCCTGCCACGCCGCAATCGGCTCCTTGTGCAGCTGCGGCCGGCCGCGTTCGTCGAACACGCCCAGACCCGTGCCGTCGGGGTTCTTGCGGCTCTGTTGCGCAAGGCTGTCCGGCGCCTCCAGCAACCAGAACGTCGCCCTGACGACTTCCGTCCCGGCATGCAAGCCAAAGAGTCGACACATGGCGAAGTCAGTCAGTCACCAGCTGCGCGGACAGCTTCTCGAGCACCACGCGCGCGTATCCCTTCCACATCTTGCCGAACACCGGCAGCAGGGGCGCCGAAGCCGACGACTTCGGATGCAACGTCCACTGCCAGCTCACTCTGGTACCGGTGCCGGCCGGCGCAAACGACCAGACGCCGTCCACCGAACGCACCAGCGTGGCCAGCGGTCCGCTGATGTCGGAGAGCGTGTAGCCGAACGACCGCGGGGGATCCACACTGGTCAACTTCTCGTGGACCCGGCCGCCACCGACCATCAGGATGGTCCGGGTCTGGCCGGGCGCATCCCAGTCGCCGACCTGGTCGCGCACCTCCTTGATGGGCGGGATGATTCCGTACCACTGCGCACAGATCACGGGCAACGATATCGGCATCGTGTGGGCGAAGGCGTTCTCGACCGAGATGGGTATTGCTCGCGATTGCTCGACGACAACGGAATTCGGCATGACGGCCGCACCTTTCGGGTAAATGGATGGACGGTCCTGATCACCGCGCCAGCCGGGGCGCAGCCCGGCCGGTGATGAGCGGCAGATCGAAGAAGCTCTGGATGCCCGCCGGAGCGTCGCAGGTTGCCGGGACCGCGTTGACGCAGTGCGCCGCGGTCGCGACAATGCCGGGGTTACTGATCAGCCCGGCTTGGACGCTCTCCGGCTGCCATCCCTTGATGGTGACGAAGGTGTCCGGGTTACCCCGCACCTCGATCTCGTAGCGCTCCCCCGCGGGCCCGAAAGACCAAGGCGGATCGAGGTTTTCCTCGCCCATCAGCCAGTTCACGGTGATCTGGACGACCGGGGTGTCACCGACGAGCGCCTCCCAGTGGAAGCGGCGTCCTGCCACCTGCCCGGGCTCGATCACCCCGATCGGTGAGTCGATCGGGGCCGTTGCGATGGCCACCTCCTGCGACGGACGGATCTCGGGGTCGGCGGCGAAGCCCAATTTGTCGACGCACAGCCGCACCGACTGGAAGAAGCCACCGTTGAGCAACTTCTGCATCGGCCCGGTCAGCGCGCTGTCCGGGGTGCCTCCGAAACCCATCACGTAGCGCAGCACGTCCGGTGCGCCATAGGTGCGTAGATCCGAAAACTCTTCGGCGCGAACGAAAGTCACACCGGTGGACATCACCGACAGCAACAACGGGAACAGTTCGGTCGCCGCCCCGGGTCCGATTCCGGCGCCGTGCAACGTGGCGTTGCCGGCCTGAGCGGCGACTTCGAGTGGGGCGGCGTCTTTTTCGGTCGGGTAGAACCAGCCCAGCGGCGTGACGACGTTCTTGCCCGAGCGCAGCAGCGCTGCAACCTCGTCGACGCTGGGCAGCAACGGCGCGTAGATCACCGCATCGGCATCGAGCATCAGGATGTCGTCGATGCGGTTGGTCGCGGTCACACCCAGCGCCGAACCGCCGATGATCTCGCCGACGTCCTTGCCGCTCTTGGAATCCGAATGGACCCAGCAGCCAACGAGTTCGAGTTCAGGATGCTCGAGCACGCCCTTGATCGCGGCCACTCCGACCGATCCGGTTGCCCACTGCACGACCCGCAGGCTCATGGTCCCTTCCTCCCGCGAGCAGACACAAAATCGCATATTTCGGGTCTCGCCAGTGCGAGTTTGCTTCTGCTCGCGCTTATTCGTGTGCCTCGACGACGTCGTAGTCCCCGTCGGTGTAACGGGACCGGATGGTTTTCTTGTCGTACTTGCCCACGCTGGTGCGCGGAACCTCGTCCGCAAACGCCCACCGCTCGGGCAGCCACCATCGAACAACCTTGTCCCCCAGAAATTTTCGCAGATCGCTGGCACTGACGTCAGCCCCCTCCCGGGCAACGACAACGGCCAGCGGCCGTTCCTGCCAGCGCTCGTCGGGCACCCCGACGACGGCGGCCTCGACCACGTCAGGATGGCCGATCAGGCAGTTCTCCAACTCCACCGAGGAGATCCATTCCCCGCCGGACTTGATGACATCCTTGGCGCGGTCGGTCAACGTGATGAAGCCCTGATCGTCGATTCGGCCGACGTCGCCGGTGCGCAACCAGCCGGAATCGAACTTGGACTCGTCATATCCCTGGTAGTAGGAACCGGTGATCCACGGACCGCGGACTTCCACCTCGCCCACGGCTTTGCCGTCATTGGGCAGTACCTTGCCGTCGTCGTCGACAATCCGGGTCTCCACGCCACACACCGGCTGCCCTTGCGTCACCCGAAATGCCCAGTGCTGGTCGTCCGGGGTTCCCGGCGGCGGCCAGGCCATCGTGGCCAGTGGCGACGTCTCCGTCATCCCCCACAGCTGCCGGATCTGAACCCCGTGTTTGTCCTCAAAAGTGCGCATCAGCGATTCCGGAACGGCCGAGCCCCCACACGCGACCATCCGCAGCGAAGACATGTCGTGGCCCGGTTCCTTCTCCAGGTGGTGCATGACGTCATTCCAGATGGTCGGCACCGCGCCGGCCCGGGTGGGACGCAACGTCTCCACCATGTGGATCAGCGACCTGGCGTCCAGATGCCGGTCGGGCAGCACCAGATCGGCTCCGGCCATCAAGGCCGCGTACGGCAGGCCCCAGGCGTTGGCGTGAAACATCGGCACGATCGGTAGCACCCGATCGCTGGAACCCACCCCGATACCGTTGACGGTGCAGGCGGCCATGGAGTGCAGAAAGCTCGAACGATGGCTGTATACAACGCCTTTGGGATTACCGGTGGTGCCGCTGGTGTAGCACATGGCGGCCGCGGAGTTCTCCTCGATTGCCGGCCAGTCGAACTCGGTTGACTCGCCTTCGATCAGCTCGTGGTAGCGCAGCACCGTCTTGCCGGCTTCCTGCAGCGGCGCGATGTCGCCGTCCCCGACCGCGACCACGGTGTGCACCGTCTCGAGTTCGGGCAGCACCGGCCCGAGCAACTTGGCCAGCGACATGTCGACCAGCACCACCTGGTCCTCGGCTTCATTGGCCACATACGCGATCTGATGGGGAAACAACCGGATGTTGAGGGTGTGCAGCACGGCGCCCATTGAGGGAACCGCCAGGTAGGTCGCCAGGTGCTCCGCGTTGTTCCACATGAAGGTGGCGACCCGCTGATCGCCGGTGATGCCGAGGCGGCGCAACGCATTCGCCAGTTGGGCAGCCTGTTCACCCAGTTCGCGATACGTGATGCGCCGGTAGCCGTCACCGGTAGCGGTGATGACCTCGCGCAATCCGTGAACACCGCAGCCGTGCCGCATGATCGCGGTGATCGTCAGCGGAAATTCCTGCATCGTGCTGTACATCGATGTACCGCCTCACGCGTCTCGGCGCAGCACCGCCTGTCGTTTCCCGTGGGCGAATGCTATCGCCGCGCCGCGGGATGACGAACGCGGGCCGAGGGTTGACCCGGCGCGCGACTGGTGTTACACCAGTGCCGCGTCGTACTGCAGCAAGTCGGGCACGAACAGGTCCACCGACCGCTTGCTTTCCAGTGCGGCCTGTTCGGTACACGCCTCGGCGTTCACCGCGACCGGGGCCACGGTGACGGCACCGGCATAGTCGGCGATGTACAGGTATTGGCCGTCGGGGCTCTCGACCACGCAGGAGGGTTGGCTCGCTACATCGACGGAGTCGATGATGTCCTGGGTGAGCGTGCACAGCATGGTCACGCTGTCGCCGCTGACCAGATACGCGCGGTCGCCGTCACCGCTCAGCGTGAGGCGGGTGAGCAGACCGCTGACCTCCGCGACCTTGCGGGTCCCGGTGATCTTGTTCGTTCGCATGTCGACGATGTCGATCACGGCGGCCTCCGGACCGCTGCTGGCGACGTACACCAGACCGCCGTGAGGGCTGACGGCCACATCGCGGACGGGCAAGCCGATCTCGATCGTGCCGATCACCGTCGGCGCTCGCGTTCTGCCGCGCCGCCTTGACGGCCGACTTGGTGTGCCTGCGGCGCCAGCGCGAGCGTCCTTCGGACGATTCTGGACTCTGACCGGTGTCGATGACGACCAACTGGCCCCCGGAGGGCCCGTTGACGCCGACGTACAGCCGACCCCCGTCGGGACTGACCCGAAGGCATTCGGTGGTGGTGCCGGCATGGGTCGCTAGATCGACTACGTCGATTACTTCCCCCCGTCCGGTGGCGACATCCAGGACCGCGACGTCCGCACCACGCGCACCGTTGCGGCTGACGTAAACGTGCTTGCCGTCCGCACTCACGGTCAGGTCGCTCACGCTGAGTGCGACTTGATGCGAGGCGACGACGGTGTTGGTAGCCAGGTCGACGACCTGGATCGCGTCGTAGGCGGGGGAAACGGTGCTCACGTAGGCACGATCGGCGCCACCCAGGGCGATCGCGAACGGTTCATCGAGGCCGCCGATGGTGTCCACCACCCGGCAGGTGTCGATGTCGATCACCGAGACGCTGTCGCTGCCGTAGTTGGTCACCAGCAAGCGGCTGCCGTCCGGGCTGACCGCGACGTCACTGATGGGCCCCTTGCGCACCGGGATCTGAATGGCAACCGGGCTCGCCCCGAACTCACTGAACTCGAAGGACCTCTGAATCCCGGCCGTTCACCTTGCCTTCGAAGCTCACGCTGGCACCGCCTTTGCTTGTTCGTCGAACTCTCCGGATGGGCGACGGACATCGCGCGGCTATGTGCGACTCTGTCATCCAATAAAGCGCAAAACAGCACCAAATGGGCTGCGTCGACATCTTTAACGGCCATTCTAGCCGCCGAATTCCGGCTAAATAGAAATCAAATTGGCGGTTGTTACCTACATCACCAGGACGCCTCAGTGTCCGCTCAGAATGGGTCGCGCGCAATTATTGGCGCATAGGCGACATCGCAAACTGTTTCAACCTGATTTGAGCTGGCATTTCAGAACACTCAGCTAACTATTTCGGCCACTTCCCGAAGCCTCGGGGAATAAGAATCTCTTATTATTTGAGGCAGAACGAGGCGAATATCACATCCTCTGCCCCCGCGTGTCGCAACGGATTATTTCGCAGAGCGAGGGAATTTCCGCAACGCCACCGCCTGAGCACTAGGCGCCGGGAGCAGCGCGGGTTTCGCCGTCGGTGGTGTCGGCACCCGTCAGAGCCTGGCTCAGCACGCGCAGGATGTCCTGATCGGCCGGTGAGTAGTAGACGAATGTTCCTTCGCGGCGGGTTTTCACCAACCCGGCCAGACGCAATTTCGCCAGATGCTGGCTGACGACCGTGGGCGCAACCTGGGCAAGGTCGGCCAGGCAGGCCACCGACGTCTCACCTTGCAGTAGCGCCCACAGGACCTTGACCCGAGTGGGATCACTGAGCATTCGAAAAGTTTCCGCGGCACGGGTCACCTGCTCCTCGGAAGGCATGGAGAAACCGGCAATCGACGTGTGCACGGCGTTCAGCATACCGCTGACCTGTGCAATTAAGCGGTCATCTGTAATCGCAGTTGCATATATTCATATGTTCGCAGCTATAGTAGGTAGGCGTGTCTGCAATTCGCAATGCCACCGGCGCGCCGGTCCGGACGGTAGAGCCGGCTGCGGCACTCCCCGAAGTCCGGTGGGCGATCGTTGCTACCGGGTTTTTTGCGTTCGGGCTGATCGCCCAGCTCGCCGGCGGACCCGGTTGGCTCTGCTGGGGGCTGTATCTGGCCTGCTACGGGGCCGGCGGGTGGCAACCGGGCGTTGCCGGTCTGGAAGCGTTGCGGAACAGGGTCTTGGATGTCGACCTGCTGATGGTTCTGGCGGCGATTGGAGCCGCCGCCATCGGTCAGGTCTTCGATGGCGCTCTGCTGATTGTCATCTTCGCCACCTCCGGGGCGCTGGAGGCCGTCGCGACCCGGCGCACCGAGGACTCGGTGCGCTCACTGCTAGGCCTGACCCCCGAAACCGCCACCCGGCTCAACGCTTTCGAGGTCGAGGAAGTGGTGGACACCGCGCAGCTGGCGGTCGACGACGTGCTGCTGATCCGCCCCGGCGAGCGCATCGGCGGCGACGGTGTGGTGCTCGAAGGCGCCAGCGAGGTCGATCAGGCCAGCATCACCGGGGAGTCGCTGCCGGTCGACAAGGCGGCCGGTGACGAGGTTTTCGCCGGCACCGTCAACGGCACCGGCACGCTGCGCGTCCGCGTGCTTCGCCCGAGCGGCGACACCGTCATCGGCCGCATCGTCGCGATGGTCGCCGAGGCCAGCACAAGCAAGGCGCGCACTCAACTGTTCATCGAAAAAGTCGAGCAGCGGTACTCGGTGCTCATGGTGGTGGCGACCGTCGCGTTGCTGGTCGTTCCCCTGCTGGCGGGTGGCGATCTGCGATCGTCGCTACTGCGCGCGATGACGTTCATGATCGTGGCTTCGCCGTGCGCGCTGGTGCTGTCCACCATGCCACCGCTGTTGGCCTCGATCGCCAACGCCGGCCGCCACGGTGTGCTGGTCAAGTCGGCCGTCGTCCTGGAGAAACTCGCCGGCGTGACCGCCGTTGCGTTCGACAAGACCGGCACCCTGACCAAGGGAACGCCGCGGCTCACCCGGATCCGCTCGGAGACCGGATTGACCGACACTGCGCTGCTGTCGCTGGCTGCGTCGGCGGAAAACCCCTCCGAACACCCGTTGGCCCGTGCCATCGTCGCCGCGGCCCGCCAAGCCGGCGTAGCGGTAAAGCCGGCCGCAGAGTTCGCGTCCACGCCCGGACGCGGAATCCGCGCGCGCATCGGCGACGATACGGTCGAATTGGGCAGCCCGGCGCTGCTCGGCAAGCACGACGACGAGGTTGTCCAGCAGTTCGAGCAGGCCGGGCTCACTGCGGTGATCGTGGTAGTCAACGGCGCCCCCGCCGGCGTGCTCGGGCTGACCGATCATCCCCGTGACGAGGCGCCCGGCGCCATCGCGGACCTCGAATCCCTCACCGGCACAACACCGCTCCTACTGACCGGTGACAACAAGCGTGCCGCCGGGCGGCTCGCGGCCGACGTGGGGATCACCGATGTCCGCGCCACGCTGCTGCCCGACGACAAAGTGCGCGTCGTCCGCAGCCTGGAAGCAGACGGGGCCAGGGTCTTGTTCGTCGGCGACGGCGTCAACGACGCGCCCGCGATGGCCGCGGCCCACGTGGCGGTGGCGATGGGCCGTTCCGGCTCCGATCTGGCCCTGGAAACGTCCGACGCGGTGATCACCCGCGACGACCTGGCCGCGCTACCGGCCATCGTCGCGCTGGCTCGCCGGGCCCGTCGGGTGGTCACCGCCAACCTGGTGATCGCCGCGACCTTCATCGTCGTCCTGGTCACCTGGGACCTGGTGGGACACCTCCCGCTGCCGCTGGGAGTCGCGGGCCACGAAGGGTCGACGATCCTCGTCGGCCTCAACGGCCTGCGACTGCTGCGCGATCGCGCTTGGCCGGGCCGGGCTCAGCTGAACTGGGTACGCGGCCGGGACAGGGCGACGCCGTCGACGATGACGTCGAGCTTCTCGTTGTAGAAGGCCACCAGTCCGGCAATCGGGGCGACGGCGGGCAGCGGGTAGTGGTAGGTCCATGCCAGATCCGGATGTACCGTCTGGCCGACCCGCACCGACCAGTAACCCGATGTCACTCCTTTGTAGGGGCACAGCGTCTGGGTCGACGTGGGTTCCAGGTGCTCGAATCCGACATCGGCCGGATCGATGTAATACCTTGTGGGCAAACCTGTTTCAAAGAGCAGCACCGGTGATCGGGTGTCGGCGAGCAGGACGCCGTCCAGTTCCACCCGGACGTGCCGGTGCGAGCGCAGCGCGTCGACCCGCGAGTACGGGTTGCGCGGGTGACCGTAGATCTGCTCGTCCTCCTCCAGCCAGCGCAACGGATCCCAGTCGAATCGCACCAGACCCGCGACGGGGCTGTCGCTTTCGGCGTCGAACACCCGCGCCGCCGACGGGTGGGTTCGCCCCGCACCCACCAAGGAGTACAGCCGCGACGGGCCGAGTTGCACCCGCTGCGGATGGTTCTCGTCGCTGAGATATTCGCTGCGCACGTCGGTCAACGGAATGTAATACGCAGGGTAATAAGGGAACTCCCACACGTAGCGTGCCGCCGTGGTGTCGAATACCAGCTCAGCACCGAGGTAGCCGCGCACGCGGCGCGGCGCGGGCTCGATTCGCCCTCGCGCAGCGGCCATTTGGGGAAAATCGTGTTCGTTGCTCATGACATGTCCTATTGATTCCGGGACGCCAGGCCCACCGGTGCATGCGCGATCGCCTTACAGATCGCGTCAGCCAGGGCCAGTGCGCTCTCCTCGGTGAGTTCCAACGCGACCCGCGCGGACGGCCCCAGCTCCGGATTGATGACGTCGATGTTGACGGTGTGCCCGTACTGCGCGTGCACGGGGTGGTCGACGTAGACCGTCGCGCGGCTGGCACCGAACCATCCCGTCGCGCCCTTGCCGCTGCCGTCGATCTGAACGTGTTCGGTGAGATATGTGCACATGGGTTGGCAGACCTAGCCTTTCAAGTGGGTGGCGAAAAATGCGTCGATGCGGCGCCAGCCGTCCACCGCGGCTTCGGGGCGGTAGGCCGGCCGGTCCACGGAGAAGAAGCTGTGTCCCGCACCGGCATAGGAGTGGAACTCGTGCGGCTTGCCCAGCCGGGTCAGCTCGGCGTCCAGCGTCGCCACTCCGTCCGGGGCCGGGAACCGGTCCTCGGCGCCGAACAGACCCAGCATCGGGCAGCTGAGGTTCGCTGCCAGATCGAGGATGGGCTTCATCGTCTTGGGCATTCCTTCCGGCGCGTCCTCGACAATGAACGCGCCGTAACAGTTCACCGCGGCGTCAAACCGCAACGAGCAGGCCGCGAGGTACGCGTGCCGTCCGCCGGAGCAGTGGCCGATGACGCCGAATTTTCCGTTGGCGCCGGGCAGCGACCGCAGATGCTCGACCGCCCCGGCGACGTCGCCCACCAACCGCTCATCGGGCACGCCACCGGCCGCCCGGGCGGCCGCGGCGGCGTCGTCGGGCGCGGCGCCGGGGGCTTCCCGGGAGTACAGGTTCGGCACCACCGTGTGATAGCCACCGACCGCCAGGCGTCGCACGAATTCCTTTGTCTCCCGGTCATATCCGGGCATGTGGTGGATCCACACCACTCCCCCGCGGGATCCCTCCGCCAGCGGAATTGCCCGGTATGCCTCGATCTCGTCGCCGCCGTGACCTCGGATGCTGATGGTTTCTGCCTGGATTGCGTCTGAACTGTGGGCGTTCACGGTTTCAGCTTGCCACTCTCGCGAGTACCGTCTAGCCGTGGCACTTCGGCGGGAGAGCCCGATCCGCGGGCGGCGGTTGCGACTCGACGAGGCACTGTTCGAGCACTTCGCCATGAGCAAGGTCGGCTACCAGTTCATGCTGCGCGTGGCTCCGCGGCTCGACATCTTTCTGCTGCGCCCGATCGGCTAGGTGCACTCAGCCGACTTTGATGGCCACCGTCGTCTTCTCCGTCTTGGCGGGCAGCTGATCGGTGTCGACCACCAGGATCTCGCCGCTGTCCTGGGCTCCGTTGGGCAGCATTTTGGGCTTGAGCCGAAACGGCGGGGTATCTGAAGCCAGCCCCGCCAGGCCGAAATCGCTGTCGTTGGACAGCATCAAAGTCTTTCCACCATCCCGGGTGGCGACGCCTTCGATCTTGTCGTGCCCGAAGAAGTCGCCCTTCGGTGACAGCGTGCGCAGCAGCGCCGAGACATCCACTTGCAGCGTCTTGGTGGCCGCGGTGATTCCGGCGGCCTTGAGTTTGGCCAACGCTTCGGCGTCGGTGCTGACGCCGACCAAGGTCTCGATCGGCATCTTGTTGATCAGCAGGCCGCCGGCGGCCGCGTCGTAGGTGGCGCCGGGCACGGTGGAACTCGGCCCGATATCGGTGGCCGCGGCGACGTCGGCCAGGTAGATCTTCGTGGTGCCGTCCGGCGGGTTCTTGCTGTTGCGCTCGTCCACCAGGAACGTGGTGGCGTTCAGCGCAGTGATCTCGGAGACCCCGACGTTGGACTCCTGGGGGTTGGCCAGCGGGTACACGTATTCGTGCATGATGCTGCGGTTGACCAGGTTGATGGTGACGATGCGGGTGATCGGGACGGACTTGGCGGGACCCTGCAACCCCGGCGTCTGCAGCGCCGACTGCATGACGGCCACCAACGTGTTGCCGTCCGGGGTGATCGTCAGCCCCTCCAGGCCCTGGTTCGGGCTGCGTAGCGAAAGCTCCCGCGGCAGCGTGTCGTCGTATGGCGAAAGACGTTCCAGCTCTTTGCCGTTGGCGTCAAAATGGACGATGTAGGGGCCGTACTCGTCGGATACCCAGAAGTTGCCGTCCAGCGTGGCGACCAGTCCCTCGGGATCCACGCCGTAATCCGCCGGTGGCAGTGGCGTGCCGTTGAGGTCGACCATTGACTCACCGCCACTCGCGTGCGGCTCGAGCAGGCCCTCCAACGGATGACCGTCCGGCCCCTGCAACATGACGGTCCGCTCCACCGTCGCTACGCCGTCGGCGAGCTTGAGCTTGGCGATCTGCGGATGATATTCGGGGACCGGAAACACGATTTCGTTGGGCACCCGTCCTTCGACGTTGGGCCCGCGGTCGGTGAGGCCGTAGATCTCGTCGCTGCTGCCGGGCACCGGGGCGATGCCGGATCCGTGCGCGCTCGCCTGGATTTCGACGCCACCCATGGTGGCCAGGGGTAGTTGATCCTCGGAATAGAGCGTGACGGCCCGACTGACGGTGACGGGCAGCTCGTCGTTGCCGGTGAAGCCGGCGTTGGGGGTGTAGACCACCGCCCCGTTGGATCCGTAGCTGATCTTGCCGTGCGCGGGCTTGCCGAACGCCACGGGAGTGATGCCGCCGGTGGCGGCCAACATCCGGTCCGGCGTGATGTTGAGCGGTTTACCGGCCGACGCGCTGAACTCGGCCTTGCCCGTCGGTAGCGACGGCTCGGCGCTCGACGCACAGCCCGCGACGATGACCAGCACCGTGGCGAACAAGGCGACGGTTCTCGTCGTGTATGCCATCTGCATTACTTAACAAACCAAGTTGACGTGCTGGTGTACACCAGCCGAGCGTTGCTAATGCTTCTTATCCCTCACCTTGTAGGTCGACGGCCACGATTTTCGCGACTCGTCGCCGGTCAGCGGAGTGCCCATGCCGCCCACCTTCACGCTGTAAGCCTCCTTGCCCGGACCGACTTCGCGGTTCGCGTGTTCCTGAGCCAGGTAGTACAGCTCGTCGATGGTGGCCTCGTCGTAGGCCACGAAGGAGGTCTCCCGCGCGACGTCCTCGATGCCGGCCAGCATCCGGTCCGGCAGGACCCGCGAGGCCAGGGCCGCCGCGCCGAGCAGCGAGAATGGAATGACCCAGTAGCAGATGAATGACAACGGCGTCTTGGTGTCCAGGATCGTGGCTTGAACCCCACCCAAACCCTGCACGATCGGCGGGATGGCCGACGAGATGGTCATCCCGGCGAAGGCGCCGACCCAGACCCAGGTCAATACCGTCGTGATCCGTCTGAACAGATCGGTCTTGACGACGTCGGGGGGTTGCTCGGCGGCGGCGAACTCACGCACGAACGGTTTGCCGATCAGCACGCCGACCAGCGCCACCAGGAATATCCCCAGGTTGCTGAGCGGCTGTATCCAGCGCGCCATGAACACGTCACTGAGCGCGAAGGTCAGCACGGCCAGCGCCACAAACGTTGCGACAGCACCGATTTCGAGTGTCCGCCCGGGTTTGCCGGTGGTGCGCCCGACGGCGAACACCGCAATGGCCATCAGCAGCGCGATCGATACGGCCGTGGCGAATGGGACGTTACCGACCAGGACCCAGTAGACGATCCACGGCGCAAAGCCAAAAAGCATGCCCACGAAGGGTCAGTGTATGGCCGCGTGCCGGTACGCCGTGGCGCGGGCGGCAGCGCGCACTCAATACTGCCGATATCGCCGGGCCACGTGCTCTTGCCGGATCTCGATCTGTTCGGCACGTTCGCCGGCACTTACCGTTGCGGTACCCGACGGCAACCGGTCTGGCACCTGGGACAGCGCAATCTTGTGCACCGCCGTCGTCGGCAGCTGCTCCGGCGGGTGCGGGTAGGTCCAGCGCACGGTGAGAAAGCCGGTGCGGTGGCCCGCGGTGTCCAGCCAATTCGGCACCCCCGGATCGCTGTGCGCGATCACGTAGCGTCGCACCCCGTCGGGGTCCGTTCTGGTCTGAAACCCGTTGAGGCTGGTGACCCGGTTGGCGTAGTCCAGTGACTCGCCCCAGACGTTGGACAGGTGGAAGCCAAGGTAGGCCGGCTCGACCGGAACATCGACCTCCACCAGTAGGGCCTCGTCACCGTCGAGTTCGAAGACACCACCGGAATAGACATTGGTGCTCTGGCCGCCGCCGGAGGCGAGGTTGGCCGCCGCGGGTTCGTTGAGTGCGTTGTGCGGCATGAAGGTGACGCCGTCACCGTTCTTGTCGCCGTTGGACTCCAGGACGATGTCGTAGAACTCGTTCCAGAACCGCATCTGGTGCTCGACGAGCTCACCGACGCGCCGGACCGCGGTAGCCATGCTGTCGGGGTCGGCCGGAGTCGGGTACGCGGCTCGCCGGCCGATCTGCACGATGCGCAGCTCAGGTGACACCTCATTGGCCCAATCGTGGAACAGCACCCGCACGATCAGGTACTGGGCGGTGTCCGTGTCGCCCCGGGTCGTAGCGATGAAGTTGCCGGCATGCCCGACGGGCCGCGTTGGGGCGCAGAGGATTTCAAATCCGCCGTCCGGATCGACGTCCAGGTCGGTGCTGTCCAGCAGCCCGGTCACCGCCCGTCCGCCGGGCGCCAGTTCCATCAGGCTGCCGGTGTCGCCCGCATAGATGCTGTGTGCTTCGAAGACGACGTACTGCGGCGCCACCGGCCCAGGTGCCCGCGCGGCGCCACCCCAGTGCCGATGATCGGCGACGCGGCCGGTAATCCGGTAACTCCTGGCGCCGTCGATCCGCGCCGACAGATATAACGCGTCGGCGTTGTCGATGGTGGCCTTGTCCTGCGGCTGGATGGCGCGCCGGAAGTACGGGAAATCCGGGTCTTCCAGACAGGCGCGTTCGATCGAGCTGAACAGGAACCCGAGCAGATAACGATGCCCCTCGGCCAGCCCTTGCCCGGTCGCCGGCGGCGCGTGCAATGCCGGGGAATCGACGTAGTCGCGGGCCCGGTTGATCGCGTCGATCATCTGCGTCCAGGCCGCCCGCAGCACCGCCTGGCTCTGCTCAGTTGACATGTGCCCTGCCCTCTTCTGCTGTGCTGTCTTCTTCCTCAGCGTCCCAACCGAATTCGTCGAACATCGGGGCCAGGCGCGTCCTGATGCCGGCTGGGTCCAGACCGAACTCGTCGAGGCTGTAGCGGTGTGCCGTCTCGTGGCCATGCCGGCGTCCGGCGGCCTCGAACTCGGCGGCCGCCTCGGGTCCCAGGTGCAGTCCCAGTTCGTCGTAGACCCGCCGCATGGTGACGGTGGGCGCGCCCACCAGTTCTCGGTAGTCCACCACACAGGAGCGCACCTCGGGATGTTTGGCGAGCACGGCCAGGGGATGTGTGTAGGAGTGGATGGACTGGTCGGCGAGCACCCGCAGCGATTGGTCGATCAGCCGTTCATCGCGGCCGCGCAGGCGCCACTCGGTCTGCATCATCTTCAGCAGGCTAGGGATGGTTTCGTACGGATTACGCATCGGCACAATGAATCTCGCGTCAGGGAACGTCTCGATCAGGGCCTCCACCCGGCCACAGAAGGTGGGGTTCTTGCTCAGGTGGGTGGCGGCACCATTCAGCGCCAACTGCCGGCGCACGCATTCGCGGTAGAACGACATCAGGCGGCGCCGCTTGCGCGCGGGCCACCGATCCAGATGGTAGAAGTCCAGCTCCCCCATGTAGGGGAACATCACGATCCAGAACCCGGAGCTCAGCGACCAGGTCAGGAAGAAGTCGTCCTCCTCGGGTACGAAGAACCCGGTTTTGTGCATATCGTCGGTCTCGGCGAACATCTGCTCCTCGACGGCGTCGAGCCGGCGGCGCAGTGGTTGGCCGAACCGGGCGTCGATCCGCAAGATCACGCGAAGCAAACGTTTCTGCAGCAGCGACGGAAAGAACAGCTCGTACATCAGCGCGTAGCTGAATTGCGGGTCGGCGGCCATCAACCGGTGCAGGTATGTGGTGCCGCTGCGGGCGTGACCCACGCTGAATGTCGGTGCCCGAACTTCGGTGCGCCGCAAAGACGGAAACAGCACCGGGTCAAGTGCAAAGCAGATCGCGTGGAACGCCGCGACCATCGGCATGGCGATCAGGAACGTCAGGTACCGCTTGCGCGGCGTCGCCGGATCGTCGCGGAGTAACCGCAGCATGGTGGCGAAGTTGGACCAGTCGAAGTAGAAGCGCGCCCCGTACATGAAATTACCTCACCCACAATGATCTTCAGCCCGCAGCGTAGGCCCAGATATTTGACAATGTCAACTATTTCCGGGAAGGCGCGCTCAGTCGATGGACGTCACCATGGTGTCGAAGAGGAAGCGGGCCAGCAGCCGATCGAACTGCCGCAGGTCGGCGGCCGACCACTGCGCCAACGCCCGTTCCAGGTGTTCACGTCGCACATCCTGCAGGGCGCGCGCGGCCCGCTTTCCCGCGGCGGAGGCTTCCACCATGGTCTTACGCGCATCCCCCAGATCCGACTGCCTGACGACCATCCCGTCGCCCTGCAGGCTCTGCACCCGGCGCGCGGCCATGCCGAGGTCCATGTGCGCCAGGCGGGCCAGCTGACCCATCGGCAACGGGCCCTCGTCGGCCAGCACCCGCAGCAACACGTACGACGGCTGGGACAGCTGCACCGCAGCGGCCGCGGCCTGGCGCTTGAACATCGACCGGCTGCCACTCAGGCGCATGATTCGGGACATCGTCGCGCTGATCGAATCAAGCGTGTCGCGCTTTCGTGCAGTCGTCACACCGGCTCCGTTCACTGGCAACAAGCGATCGCCACTCCGAAGCCATTTTACTTGACTTAGTCAAGCATCGCGGTCGCGAAGACCACTGCAGCGACGAGCTTTTCGAGAACGGACCCGTGCGCCTCAGCGTGAGTAGATGCAGTGCGCCGTGCCACCGACCGGCTGCTCAGCCACCACCTGGCCACCGATCGTGATACGGCAGCCGGGGCTGGTCGTGCCCGACCCGACTACCACCACCTGAAACAGGGTGACGTCAGGACCGGCCTGAACGGTCCGGCTCCAGGGCAACGGCGCGTTGTACACGCGATCGATCGCCGGATCCGTGTCGATGGTCATGGCAGTGCCCGTCCCCAACGCCTCGAATATCACCGTGCTCGAATCGGCGGACGCCGTCGGAGCGGTGAACAGTCCGGACAGTGCCGTGAATGCCATCGCCGAGATAGCCGCTCGGCTGACACGCTTTATTTGCATCGGACCCCCAAATTTGCACGGATGAATGATCGCCACATGTCAGGAACCGCATACGTTACGAGCTGGCGTTTTCCGTTATCGATGCGTCCAGCCTTACCCGAGGTGGGGTAAAAGTAAACCCTTGCCGCCAATCTTGCTCGCGCCGGAATCGATCTGAGCTATGTGGTGCGCCAAGGGTCAACCGGCACAAGCGAACCCGTCAAGCGACTGACACGATCCGCGCGACGACCTTACCGCCGCGACTGACCTCAATGGTCTGTCCCGCCGCTACCCGATCGATGTAACGGCCCGCACGGTTTCGCAGCTCGTCGAGTTCGATCGGCTGGCCGGCGTCTGCCGGAACGCCGGTTGCCTCCCCGGCCGCCACTATCCGCGCCAATATCCGGCCACCGCGGACCACGTAGAGCGTCTCTCCGCCCGCAACCCGATCGAAGCACCGCCCGGCGCGCGTCCGCAATTCGTCCAGTCCGACCCAACCCGAGTCGGGTTCCGCGGCTTTGACCGATCGCGCCGGGATCGCAGCCACCCGCCAATCACCGACCGGCACAATCTTTGCCACCAACTTGCCGCGACGGACAACGTCCAGGCTCTCGCCGGCGGCGACCCGCTCGAGGTACGTGCAGGCGTCACTCCGGAGTTGGCCCAGGCCAATCACTTCCGGCATTTCGCTCCGATCCTGGTACTCCCGGTTCGCACGCCACCGAGGTGGCCGATGGTCACTCCTTCATTATATGACTGTACGTGCGGTCAGTGTCAATCGCCGGCGGCACGCCTCAGTTGCGCGGCGACAGCATGCCCTGCCATCCGTCGTCGCCTGTTCTGGTCGAATTCTCGACGGCCCATCTGACTCCATCGGGCCCGACCAGTTCACCGCGCTGCGGGTTGTAGACGGCTACCGGCGGTTCGTTCCCGGTATAGACACAGGGATTGGGTTGCTGTCCGTTGCACACCACGGAGCCGGATCCCGGCCGTGACAGCGGGTCGCTGACCGGTGGGGGCGTTCCCGGCACCCGGTCGGCAGGGGCCGGGTTCATGCCGTTGTTGATCGACGGCGCGGGTACCACCTGCCCCGGCTTGACCGGTTGGTCGCAACGCGCCGCGGCGGCCGGGCAGGTCAGGATCTGGTTCGGGTCGCCGTACCAGGGGTTGGTGCCCAGCGGCTCGTACGGTTTGGAGTCCCGGCATTCCCGTGGTGTCGCGGCCCGTTTGCCGGGGACATCCACACACGGCAGGTTTCGTGCTCCGCGCACGGCGTTGGACGGAGTGTCCTGCGGGATCTTGCAATATGTTCCGGACGGCATCGGCGACAGGCTGGTATCCGCCGGTGATCTCCACTGTGGTGCCGGGAGGAAGCCCGTCAGACACGGCGGCGGCTGGTTGATCGTCAGGTGAGTGCCAAGCGACGCGAAGCCCGGGAAAGCCGACGTCACCGTCTGGCCTTCCGAAGCACCCTGCGGATAGGCGACCAGCAGTTGCTCGACACCTTTGTGGTAGCGCTTGAGCATTTCCAGCACGATCTCCAGATTCGCCAGCGTCTGCGGCAATGACTCGCGAACATCGTTGAAAACCGCGTTCACCAGATCGGTGGTCGGGGTCGCCTGGGTCAAAATGCTTTGCACGTGCTGGTCGTTCTCGTCGGTCTGGGCGGCCAGGACGTCCAAATTGCGCGACCAACGCCGGATCGCATCACCCGAGTTGACCTGGCTGTCGATCAGCGGCCCGGAATTCTGGATGATGTCGTCGATATCGGTGATGTTGGCTTTGAAGTCGCCGGCGATGGCTTGCGTCGCATCGACGAGCCGCTGCAGCGCCGGGCCCAAACCGCCTACCGCTTGCGCGGTTTCATCGAGTAATGCCGGGATCTTGCCTGCGGGCAAGGCGGCCAGGCCCCGGTTGGCGGCGTCCAGCGCCGGGCCGATCTCGGTTGGGACGTTGCCGTTGGTGATGGTCTGCCCGGGCGAGAAGTACTTGCCGGGGTTACCCGCGGACATCAGGTCCAGGTACTGTTCGCCGACGGCCGACATGGAGTGTACGTTCGCCGACGAGTCGATCGGGATCTTGAAGCGCTCGGAGATGCTCATCGTGACCATCGCGCCCTTCTCGGTGGGCTCGACGGAGGTGACCGTGCCGATGGTCTCGCCGCGATAGGTCACATTGGCCGTCCGGTACAGACCACCCGCCACGGGCAGGGCGGCCTTCAGCGTGTACTGACCGATCCCGACCGCGGTGGGAATCCGTAAGTAGTACCACCCCAACGCGATTGCGGTGAACACACTCAGCAGGATGAACAGGAAGATCTGGCGCCAGATGAAGCGGGTCAGCATTGCCGGTCCGCCCTCTCCACCAGCGGGCCGCCGGGCACATCGTTGGGGTTCGGCGTGTACCGGACGTCGGGAATCATCGTTTCCGGATCGCGCCCCCACGATTGCTCGAGCGCACGCAGCGCGCCGGAGAACCCGGTCCCGGTGAGCACCGCATTGTCCACGGCGCTCATGGTCAGGTCGAGCGTCAGCGACAGGTTGAAGTAGTCGCCGCGGAAGGCCTTCGGCACCGAGTCGATGTCGAACGGACGGACCAGCATCAGCTTGAGCGCACGGATCAGATACGGTGCGGCACGACCGAATTCACGCAATGGGCACTGCAGCGCAACGAGATCTTGATGGAAGTCACCCAGTACCGGGGACAGGTACTGGTTGGCGACTTCGCCGAACCGTCCCACCGAGTCGACCGCATTGATCAGCAGATTCTGTTTGTCGGCGAAATGTTTGAGCAACGGCGGGAATTCGGTCAGCACCCGGTCAATGACTTCCGAGCGCCCACCGACATATCCCAACAGCCGGTTGGTGGAATCGATTGCATGGGTGATGTCGTCGCGTTGCTCGTCGAGTCGGGCGGTGAACGTGTCCAGCTTGCCGAGGAAGCCGCGGATCTGGTCAGCGCGTCCGTGCAAGATGTTGTAGACCTCGTTTTGCAGGACTTCGATGTTCGGGATTCCGCCGCCGCGCAGGATCATGGCGAGACTGGCCAGCGTCTGCTCGGTCGTCGGGTAGGTCGACGAATTCTTCAGCGGGATGGTGTCGCCCGGTCGCAGCGGCTCCGGTGACGGGTCGGGTGGCGAGGCCAACTCCAGATGCTGAGAACCCAGCAGGCTGGTCTGCCCGATCTTGGCGGTGGCGTTTCTGGGTAGCTTGACGGCCTTGTCCAGGCGAAGCGTCAGAGTGGCGACCCAGTTCTTCAGTTCGATCGCGCGGACCGTGCCGACGAAGACATCGGCCACCCGGATCCGGCTGTTGGTGTTGAGTGCCAGTGTGTCGGCCATCTGCACGTAGACGGTGTAGGAGCCGGCATCCGTGCCGGGTCCGCCGGGCATCGGAATATTGGCTACCCCATGCCATTTCGAGCATGACGTCAGCGCCAGGACAGTCACCGAAATCGCCAGCAGCTGCCGGGCCCGGTGCCGGATGCGGGTGCCTAGCTGCATTCACGAGCCCGCTCCTGTCGCGACGGCCGCCTCCGCGGGCAGCGGTGGCCCGGGAACCGCGGGCGTCGGCGCGACCGGACCCGGGACCACCCCCGGCCCCGGTGCCGGTGGCGGGATCGGAACCTGCGGCGCCTGCACCCCGATGGGCGGCACCACCGGGTACTCGTCGTAGGCATTCGGCGGACCCGGCGGGGTCTGCAGCCCTGACTGCGGGGGTGCGATGTCGGCGCCGCCCATCAGTTCGGCCAGCGATTCGGGGGTCAGCAGACCCGCCGTGATCGGCCCCACCTGGGCGCCCTGCATGCCCGGCGCGACCACCCAGCCGGGCTGGGTGTTGCGGTGCGACAAGGGGGTGTCCGGTACCCAGATCCCGGGCACCGTGGTGTCTTTGTACCCGCCCGGCGGCTGCAACCGGGGCTCGGAGTAGGCGACTTCCTTCGGAAGCACCTCGGCCGTACTGAACAGGTTCAGCCCGACCGGCAGATAGTTGAACTTGATCGCATCGAGAACCGGCGCCAGGTACTGCGCACACAGCTCGGCCGAATCTTGATAGCCCAACCGGCTACCGGCCTGAATCATGCTGCACATGAACTGCATTGGGTTCGCGAAGTTCGGTATCGCCGGAATGGCCATGACCGCGCCGTGTGACGGGTGGTAGATCTGACTGAGGTTCGTCTCCAGCGTCGGCAAGACGTGCAGGGCAGTTTCCAGACCATTCAACGGCTCGGGTTGGACCAGCGTGGTGGTCAGGGTGGCGAGGTTGTCGATGTCGTGGGTGAGCACTTCGCGGTTCTTGATCAGGAAGGGGCGCAACGTGGTGAGCAGACCGTCGAATTGCTGGATCGCATCGGCAAGCGCGCGGTCCGACCCGGTCAGCTTGTCGGTGAAGGTCGCCAGGTTGGTGTTCAGTGCGACGAACTGCTTGTCGTCCTTGTGCAGCGCGTTGACGAAGAGCGCGAGACTGCGCACCACGGCGAAGAAGTCGCCGCGGCCCTCGTTCAGTGCGGTCAGTGCCCGCGACAGGCTGTCCAGCGTCGTGTTGATCTGCTTTCCCTTGCCTGCCAGCCCATCGGCGACGGACTCGACAAGGTCACCAAAGGGGCCCTTCGGCTGTTGCGGTGTGGGACCGAGCTTGTCGATGAGGTTGGCCACGCCGGCGCGGAGTTCGTCCCACTCCGTCGGCACCTGCGTGCGCTCAATCGGAATCACGGCGTTATCGCCCATCACGGGGCCGCCTTTGTAGGGCGGTTCCAACTGAATGCTGCGCGATGCGACCAGGGTTGGGTTGACGATCACGGCGGAGGCGTTGGCGGGAACCTTGTACTTGTTGGCGTAGTGAAACGTCACCTTCATCTTGTCGCCGGCCGGCTCGATGGAGTCGATCGAGCCGACGCGGACGCCCATGATCTGGACCTTGTCGCCGGAGTAGAGCGCGATCGCCGATGGCAGGTAGGCAACCACAGTGTTGTTGCTCATCTTCTGATACAGCTGCCAACCGAGGTACCCCGCGACGAGGGCCAGCACCACGACCAGCGACGCGATAACCCTGCGGGGCCGCAGGTGGCGGGTAGCGAAGACGGTGCTCAATTCTGGCTACCTCCCATAATTCCGCTACCTCCGGTCCCGCCTGGTGTGACGAACGGGGCTGGCAGCTGCTGCCCGGGTCCCGGAGGGGCGGGTGGCCCCGGGAGCAACCCCGGCGCGAACGTCGACGGTGGCGGGATGGGGCCGGCTGGTTGCAGGCCCTCGGTGCGCCCTCCCGGCGGCGCGTTGGGCGGCAACGGGACCGGTGTGCCAGGCACGTCCGGCGGCGGCTCGCCCGGCCGCCCGGCGATCGGGATACCTGGCGTCGGGGGCAGCCCGTTCGGATTCGGCGGCGACGTCTGCACGTCGACCGGGGCCGGGAAACCGCCGCCGCCAAAGGGGCCCACGTCAACGCCGGCACATGGCAACGGGTTCCAGGGTCGCGGTAGCCCATCGGCCGGTGGGGTGTACGAGCACGCCGATCCCGGTGGGACGGCCGGGCCAGGATGCTCCGGGGTGCCTTCCAGCACCTGGGGTGCTGGCGGCGGCGCGCCGTTGGGGAACCGGGTGCCGTTGGGGTCGGGGAAGCGGAAGGCGGGCAGGCCGGCGCTGCGCCAGAACTCCTCCGGGTCCAATCCACGCTTCTTGAACGCGGCATCGACAAACGGCTGCAGCATCCAGTACGGCAGCAGATTGGACAGGACGATCTTGAAGAACGGTCCAGACGCGACCGACTCGCCCAGCCCTGCCGCGAATTGGCTTACAAAGGTGAGGGTTTGGGCGAGGTCGTCCTTGCGTTCGACCAGCACGTCGCTGAGAATGCGCAACTGCTCCAGTGCCGAATTCAAATTCGGGTTGTCGTTGATGAATCCCTTGATCTGTGCTGCGACTCCCGAAATGTTCTGCAGCAGAGTGTCGATCGCCCGGCCACGTTCGTTGAACGCCACCAGCAGTGTCTTGGCGTTGACCAACAACCGGTTGATCTGCTCGCTGCGGTCACCGAGCACGCTGGCCACCTGGTTGGCCTGAGCGAGCAGGTGCTTGATCGCGTCGTCGCGTTTGCCGATGGTGTCGGAGAACCTGGCCACTCCGTCGAGAGCGGCACTTAGGTGCGGGTAGGTCTGATCGATTGTCTGCGACAGGACATTCAACGACTGTTTGACGGTCTCGATGTCCCAACCCGTGGCCGCCCTGGTGATGTCGAAATTAGCGTCGTAGAGCTGATACGGCGTGGTGCCCTGGCTCAGCGGTAGCACGCCCCCGGGCCGCAATGGCTTGGCTCCCCGCGGCTCGATCTCGAGGATCTTCTTCCCGAGGATGGTGTCGGTCTTGATCGCCAGCCGGCTTTCGGTGCCAATGGTGTTGCCGCCGAGGGAGAACTTGACCAGGACGTGGTCGCCGTCCACCTCAATGCCCTCCACCTTGCCGACATTCACACCGGTGATGCGCACCTTGTCGTTCTTGTTCAACTGACCTGAGTCGGTGAACTCCCCGTAGAAGGCCGGGGCGGCGAACATCATCGGGACGCTGGTGAAACTCTGACCGACGAGGACGACGAGCAAAAGCACGCCGACGCCCATCAGTCCGACGCGGTTGCGGTTGAATTCGGTCAGTGTCCTCATGACGGAATGGTCCTCATTGCGGCGTGCACCTACCTGTGGGCTGTTGCCAGATCCTGACCGTGCGGACCGGGCCGCCGCCCTGCAATCCATTCCACCTGATCGAGAGGTCGCAAACGTAGAAGTTCACCCAGTCGCCGTAGAGGCCGATGCTGCGTCCGATCAGGTTGAGTGCGGTCGGCGTCTTGTGGATGAGGTCGCTGAGCTGTTCACGCTGATCGATGAGCGGCTGCTGGAAGGCCTGCAGGTAGTTGATCTCCTTGTGCAGCAGCATGCGGTTGTCCGCGAGTAGCTCGGTCACCGTCCCTGCGGCGTTGCTGATGTTGGCCAGTCCGGCGGCCAGCGGATCGGCGTGGTTGGACAGGCCGGTGATCAACCTCTCGAAGTTATCGATGGTTTCGTCGAACTCCTTGCGATGTCTGACCGTGGTGTCCAGCACGATGTTCAGGTTCTTAACCACCTCACCGATCGCCTGGTCACGTTCGGCGATGTGCGCGGTGAGTTGTGCGGTGTGGTCGAGGATGTCGTTGATGGTTCCGCCCTGTCCCTGGAAGACGGTGATGATTGCGGAGGCGATGGTGTTGACCTTGTCCGGTTCCAGCGCCCGGAACAGCGGCTTGAATCCACCGATCAGGGCGTCCAGGTCCAGCGCCGGTGAGGTCCGCGACCGCGGGATGAATCCCCCGGGCGGCAGTACCCGATCGGCGCCGTCGCCCATGCCACGTTTGAGCTCGATGAAGCGATTGCCGAGCAGGTCGAGATAGCGGATTTGCACGGTCGTCGACTGGTACAGCTGTACAGAGCGGTCGACCTCGAAATCAACCATTGCCCGGGTGCCGCCGTCGACCAGCCGTACCGCCTTGACCTTGCCGACCTCCACCCCGGAGGCGCGCACGAACTGGCCGTCTTTCAGTCCACTGGCGTTGCTGAACTCGGCCGAATACTTGTTGGTGCTGGTGAACCGCATCTGGGCGAAGACCACGATGATCGACACGACGATCAGGGACAACACCAACGAAACGATGCCGAGTTTGATTGCGTTGCCTAGAGTTTTCATGGGTTGATCGTGTTGTCCCCGACTTGGCGGCCCCACACGTACTCGAGCGCGTACGGCGAACCGGTGTCTAAGTGGTTGTACGGTGCGAGACTGGCGCCGGTGTCCATCACCAGGCTCGGCGCCGGCCAGAAGTCATGGTTGATCGGCTGCCAGCAGCCCGGGGCGCCGCCCGGGCCCCCGCGAGCGTTCACCCGCGGCAGATTCTCCGGATAGGTATAGGGATTCGGGGCGCCGCCGACCAATCCGGCCACCCCCAGCAGCCCCTGCGAAAGCACTGCGCCGGTCAGCCCCGGCAGCGTGAGGATGGCGCCCAACCCCGACGTCAGTTCGCTCATGGTTTTCAGGCCGTAACCGTTGCCGCCACCGGTCGTCGCGTAGGCCAGGGGTTCCTCGTCGGAATAATTGCGGATGGTGCAGAAGATTTCGGGACTGTAGGTGTCGAACAGCTGGGCCGTGGGCAGCAGATCGGAAATGCCGCGCTGCAGGTAGGGCCCGCCGCGGTTGAAGATGTCCGCACCGGTGTTGCCCAGCCCGGCCGCGGCCAGCAATGCCGAGTCGAGTTCGGCTTCCTGCCGGTGCAGCGTGCGCGCGGTGACCACGGCGTGGTTCAGCGCGTCGAAGAGATCCGGCGCGGCGTCGTTGTAGGTGTCGGCCAGAGCGGCGATCTGCTGAATGTCATGCCGGATCTGCGGCATTCGCGGATTGATGTCGTCAAGGATCGCGTTGCCGTTGACGATCGACTGCCCGAACTTGTCGCCAAGCCCGGTCAAGGCCTGCGCCGCCGCGGCCAGTGTCAGGTTCAACTTGACCGGATCGACCTTCTCCGAGATCGAGGTAATAGTCTCGAACAGAGTATTGAACTCGGTGGTCACCGACCTCGCGTCGATCACTTGCTGCGACGAGATACGCTGCGGTGTAGGATTTTTCGGCGATGTCAAGGCCACATACTTGTTGCCGAAGACGGTGGTCGCCTTGATATTGGCGTCCACATTCGCCGGGATCAGCCTGATGTAGTCCGGATCAACGTCCATGGCGAACTTGGCCACCGGGACGCCGTCGCGTTGGATCTCCGTAATGCTGTTCACCCGGCCGATTTCCACCCCGTTGAAGGTGACCTTCGACCCCGGATCCATCACCAGGCCCGCGCGGGGAGCCACCAGCGTCAAGGGCGTCTTCGGCGTGAACCGACCCCGAAACTGAAACCACACCGAACCCCAGCACCACCGCGGCGACCACCAGGAACACCACGGCTGCCGTCTTGTATGGCGGGATGCGTGGCGGGTTCTCTTTCACCGGGGCTGTCATGTCGGCTACACCGTGAGGTTGAAGTTGGGATTTTTGCCGTAGACCGCCATCGCGGTCAGGACGACCACGACAACGATGGTGATCAACGACAGTCGCATTGACCGGCCGACCGCTTCACCGACGCCGACCGGCCCACCGGTGGCGGTGTAGCCGTAGTAGGAGTGGGTGGTCATCACGACCACGGCAACGAGGATCACCTCCGCGAACGACCAGGCCACGTCGTTGAGGCGCAGGAACGTGTGGAAGTAGTGGTTGTACGTGCCGGCGGACTGCCCGTACAAAAAGACCGTGGTGAACTGCGTGGACACGAAGGCCATCGTGATCCCCAACGCGTAGAGCGGGATGATGACGACGAGACCCGCCACCACCCGGGTGGACGCCAGGTAGGGGATCGACCTGATACTCATCACCTCCAGCGCGTCGATCTCTTCGCTGATGCGCATGGCGCCCAGTTCGGCGGTGGCGCCGGCACCGACCGTGGCGGCCAGCGCCTGGCCGGCGGCCACCGGCGCCACAAACCGCACATTGACCATTGCGGCCAAAAAGCCCGTGAACGCCTCGACACCGATGTTGCCCAGCGACGCGTAGCCCTGGATGGCTACCAGTGAGCCCGCGGACAGGGTGATGAATCCGACGATGGCGGCAGTGCCACCGGCCACGGCCATCGCGCCGGTACCCATTCCCATCTGGGCAACCAACCGCACCAGCTCTTTGGGGTAGCGGCGCAGGGCGAAAGGGATCTGCCCGACTGCGGTCACCGCGAACCAGATCATCTGCCCGATCTCGAGGAGCAGCTTGACCGGGACCTCCCCGTAGCGGGCCAGGTTAGCCCGCGGAAGCCTGAGATGGGTTGTGGCAGTGGCCATATCAGCGCCCCGTCCCGAATCGGACGCCGATGGTGGTCAGCGCTGCGTTGACCGCGAACAGCGCGATGAAACACAGCACCACGGTCTCGTTGACGGCTGTGCCGAGACCTTTGGATCCACCGCGGACGATCAGCCCGCGGTAGCAGCCGACCAGGCCGGCGATCAGGCCGAACGTGGCGGCCTTGATGTTCGCGATCACCACTTCGGGCAGGCCGGTGAGAGCTGTCAAGGTGGAAAGATAGGCACCACTCGACACGTTCTGCAGGTACACGCTGAACAGGTAGCCGCCGCCCAGGCCGACGGCGATCACCAGGCCGTTGAGCAGCACGGCGACGATCGTCGAGGCGACGACGCGGGGCAGCACCAGCCGGTGGATCGGGTCGATGCCGAGCACTTCGAGTGCATCGATCTCCTCGCGGATGGTGCGGGCGCCGAGGTCGGCGCAGATGGCGGTGCCCCCGGCGCCGGCGACCACCAGCACCGTCACGATCGGGCCGAGCTGGGTGACGGCCCCGATCCCGGCACCGGCACCGGAGACGTCGGCCGCGCCGAACTCGGCCAGCAGGACGTTGAGCGTGAAGATGAGTAGCACGGTTTCCGGGATGGAAACCGCGATGGTGGGCAGGAGCGACACCCGCATCAAAAACCAGCCGATCCAGATGAACTCGCGCCATTCAAACGGCTGCTTCAGGGCTTTGGCGGTCAGCACGCACATTCTGAAGAACCCGCCGGCCACTTCGGTACCCGGTCGGATCTTGTTGCCTAATCGACCGGCGATGGAGTGAGAGGCTGTCATGCGCACGATTTCCGTTGTGGCGCCTGGATAACGGACTCGGTACCGAGTGACGATGGCGCCGGCTGCTCCCGTGGGTTGCGGCCAGGCGCACCGTTTCGCTGACCAATTAGGTTACAGCACAGTTGTTTCCGCAGTGACGACCGACGATGCGGACCGTGGGTTCTCCGGCGCCGGTGCACCGCGTGCTCCTGCCGACCGGCAGTCCCGGTCCCCACCCGTCGGCTCCATGCCGCCCGCGATTCCGCCACGCCGCCACTATGGCATTCGACCGTACGTGCAGTCAACAGATTGCGCGCACCCGGTGAATTCCCCTGTCGCGCCATCCAGCGATCCGTCCCGCCACGCTGTCACGATCTTTGGATTGAGCAGGTCTTTTAGCGTTTACCGAGTTCGACGATGGACTTGATCGGTCGCGAGTCCAGCCCGCGGGTGCGCGCGTTAAACTATACGTACAGTCAGTTAATGCATGCCTGATCGCTCAACGGACCCGCCGAAGTGACCCCGGGCCTCGGCGAGTGACAATCGGCTCCGGCCAATTCCTCTTCCCGCGTGCGGGTTTCGGTCGCTAACCCGTCAATTCGGGGTGCTCGTGACCACGGCAAGGCATTCGCGCACCACCGAGACCACGTCCGCGCACGGGCTCGCCCACTTGCTCAGCCCCAGCCGGTCGAGCAACAGTCCGCCGAGGAACACGTCCACGAATGCGGCCCCTACTCGTTCGGGTGTCCGGGAGTCGTTGGGGTCGAACCAGACCCACATCCACTCCAGTGATCCCCACAGCTGTAGGGCCGCCAAATCGACGTCTACACTTCGGAATACGCCGCACTCCACCCCGTTGCGGATCTCGTCAATCGTGAGCGCCTGCAGTTGATGGCGCAACTTACGCACCTGCTGCATCGCCGGGTCCTCCGACAACTGAACCACCTCGCGCTGGCTTGCCACCGTCGCGTCGCGGGCCATCACCTGCAGTAGTGCGGAGGTGAAAATGATTGCGGCGATGCGTTCGTGCGGCGCCGCCACGCGGCCCCAGACCATCTGCAACACATCGAGTTGGCTGGCCAGGTGGGTTTCTTCCAGCTCTCGCAGCATCTGCGCTTTGGTGCCGAAGTGATGAACGATGGTGCCCTTCGACATACCGAGCTCGTCGGCAATGTCACCGATATTCGTTCTCTCGTAACCACGTTCGGCGACATAGCGGACAAACGCATCAAGGATCTCGCTACGCCTGCCGGGCGATCTGGGCATGTAACACCTTCGGCTTCGACTAACCGTACGAACGGTCTATCATAACCATCGCCGTCTGAACATCCCCCAAAGACATCCGCGTCATCATTGCTCGACGCATGAACCGACCCCATTGAACCGCCAGCGCCACGCCTACACACCGGCCGCGACGACGTGCCGAGAGTTCCGCTGGGGAACTCTCAGATCACAGAGCCTGCAAGGGCCTACTGCGGTTGGTTGTGTCCGGCGCAGTGACGACGTACATGTTCGCACCGGGGGCCGCCTTGATTTCGCCGGCGGTGTACATAGTCAGAAGCTCTCTGCCATCGCTGTCGGCAACGCACACATAAGTGTCGGTCTCGGGGTCATAGTCGAAGCTGTCCCAGGCCAGCAAGAAAGCCAAGCAGTTGCCGTCGCGGTCTGCGACCACGAGCTTGTGCGCGCCGGATTTCTTGAGTAGCTCTGCATCCTGAGTGTGCCGCTGAGAGACCCCGTTCTTGTGCATCGGTACGCTGTTCAACATCTATGTGCTCCCTTGGCGAGGTTGTCTCCGCCCGGTCCGGGCTCCAAGAAATCCCGACCTGGCGGTATGTGGGACATTACCTCCGAATACCTGGCTCTACCAGGGCATTAAGGCCCTGGTAACGGGGTCGTTGGTTGTCAACACTGGCGATCGGTCGCTGGGCGAGACAGCCGTCCTCGCTCCGGCTTATCCGGACACTCATCTGTCAGCGAAGTCGTGAGACGGACGATGAGGTATCGCCTGTCGTGTAGAGACTTCGAAATGTGCAGTGGCCGACTGGTTACCGTGCTGTTGCGGCGTCAGCCCTTTGACTCCCGGGTTTGTATCCCGACCCACTTCGTCGCGCCGCCTCGCGTCGCGGCGGGGCTGGGCGAGTTGTAGTCCGGGTCGGCAACTGGTCATTGAGCCCCGGGGCTGTGATCAGTTTCCCTGGCGCCCCTGGTAAGGCGGGATAGCGCTCCCGGTGTCCTGCGGAGCCGACTCCCCGGTGCCTCCGTAAACGTCGGATGCGGTGGGATCGCTCATCGGCGGGTTGGCGTCTTCGTCGACGGTCCCTACTGGACGGTCGCCCGCCGGGTTCGGGCACATCACTTCCGGTGTCACGCGCGCCGCTGCCCAATTCCGGGTCATCAGTGTTCCAGCCGGGTAGTTTCTGACTCTCCGGATTTCTGATCAGCCATGTTTACATCTCCCTTGAGATGCCTCGTCGAACGGAAGCATCCCAGCGAGTACCCGCGACTAATCGTCGAAAACGGCCGCGATCCATTGAAAGCCCGACGGCCGCTTTGCGCCACCATATCCTCACGCGCGGGCGTCACTAGAAGCCGACATCAGACCGCAACTTGATTCGACTACTTGTCGGAATCCTCCGCGTCATCGTCGTCCTCGTCGTCGTCGTCGTCATCGTCGTCTTCGTCGTTGTCGTCGTCTTCGTCGTCGTCGTCGTCGTCGTCGTCGTCGTCTTCGTCGGACTTGCCTGACTCTCTGGCCTCGTCCAACTTGTCGGCGTACTTCGTCAAGAGCCCGGCCAGTTGACGAGCCTCCTCAGGTTCCAACGCATCGTCGAATAATTGTTCGTCGCTCTCCGAGATGCGCTCAACGTAAACCGCGTTGTTCTCGACACCGACATCCCACCGGCCCCCCTCTTGATGAACCATCCGATGCCCTTTCCTGGTAGTCGCCAATGCAGCCGCGGCGCACCCGCGCTACCAACTTCTTTACCCACTTCTGTCGTCGCGCAGTCACTCCTTTAGGGCGACGTCGCTAGCCACCGAGCCTGCGCTCACGGCATCGAGGCTGCGCCTGGGGCGGTACCTGGTCGAAGAAGCTCGCCCTCAGCGCAGACTCGCTGCCGGCCACGCGGACTACGGGGCCCGCACCGGACAGGAGGCCGCGGCGTCGGCGCGGGCAAGCGCGGCGGTGAAATACCCGTCGGCCTCGTCCAGCCGGCCGTCGAGCACCGCGGCATCGGGCCAGACCGGTTCCCGTCGCCGCGCGCGAGCGCGAAGGCCGACGAATTCCCATACACCACAACCGATATCAGCTTGACGGCGACCACAGCTGCCGCCGCAGCCGGGCCGGTGTGAACGTCATGCCAAGTCCCGTCGGGTGATACGGCCACGAGGGCCGGAAGAACCGGGATTTGCTGAAGTGCCCCAATGAGATTGAGAGGTCTGCAGGCGTTTGCTGTCGAAGTAACCTCAAACTGCTATGCCGCGACTCCGCCGCGGACTACGCTCACTGAGTGTTCAGACAGTTCGAGCCCGCCCCCGTCCCGGCTGACGACCTCGCCGCCGCCCTCGCCCCGTTCGGGCAGTCCCGCATGTTGCCGCGAGCGGCCTACGTCGAACCCGCGGTGTTCGGGTGGGAAAAGGGCGCCATCTTTTCCGGCTGGCAGTGCGTGGGCCACGCGGCCGATCTGGAAGGGGTCGGCGCGCAACGGGCGGTGGGCTCCGGCGAGAACGGAATCCTGCTGGTACGAAGCGAAGACGCCCAGGTGCGCGCGTTCGCCAACGTCTGCCGACACCGCGGACACGAGTTGCTGGCCTGCGGCGGCACCGCCAAGCGGCGCGCCATCGTGTGCCCGTACCACGCCTGGTCGTACAAGCTGAGCGGGGAACTTCGCAAGGCGCCCCGATTCGAGTCCGGTGAGGATTTCGACCCGGCTGAGTTCGGGCTGACCGAGTTGCGGCTCGTCAACTGGCACGGGTATCTGTTCGTCGATCCCAGCGGCGAAGACGCCGAGTTCGACCTTCACGTCGCCGGACTGGAAGAGGTCGTCGGCCCTTACCAGCCCGAAAATCTGACCATTGTGGAACGGCACTCGTATGAGTTGAACACCAACTGGAAGGTGATCGCTGAGAACTATCAGGAGTGCTACCACTGCAACGCGATCCATCCCGAGCTGTCCCGGATCAGCCCGCCGACCAGCGGCGCAAGCATTGACCTGCCGGGGACGTGGATGGGCGGCTGGATGTCGATAGTTGAAGGGGCCGAGACGATGTCGCTGACCGGACAAAGTGGTGGTATCGCGATCGAGGGATTGTCCGAGCACGAACTGCGCACGGTGATGTATCTGGTGGGTTTTCCCAACCTGTTGGTCAGCCTGCACCCCGACTACGTGATGACCCACGTGATGACTCCCCTCGCGGTCGACCGCACCCACGTGGAGTGCACGTGGGCGTTCCCGAAAAAGGCCGTCGAGACACCAGAATTCGATCCGTCATACGCGGTGGACTTCTGGGACCTGACCAATCGGCAAGACTGGGCCGCCTGCGAATCGGTGCAGCGCGGACTCAGCTCACCGCACGCGCGGCCGGGGCCGCTGGCGCCTGAAGAGGAAGGCGTCTACCAGTTCGTCACCCGGATTGCCCGGGCTTACGCCGGCAACCGCTGACCACTGGGTTACCTGGTGAACCTGCGACGGGTAACGCGATTGCCCTCCCCCGACGTGGTGATCGAGGTGGCCAATGCCGACGAGCTGTTCGCGGCCGACCCCCGCGGGCTGCTCGACGGCGGGCGCCGCATCGACAGCGGTATGGACGAATTGGTGGAGCGGCTACTCGCCCAGCAGAAGATCGCCACCGACCAGCGCATCGTGCTGGACATCGCCGAGAAGTGCTCCGACGACATGGCCGCAGACGTGGTGTCGGCCGTGCGCCGCTACTGCGAGCTGCGACTGCAGTGCGCCAACCGCGAACACGACCTCGTCTGGCGCCAGGGCAAGCGGTCGTTGTTCAGTGGCTCGCTGCTGTTCGCTGTGGGCATCGCGCTGTCGTACGCCTTCACCCGACCGGTAATGGGTGAGCTTGCCAACGACCTGCTGGGAAGCGGTGTGTTCCTCGTCGTGGCCTGGGTGGGCCTGTGGTACCCGCTCGACCTGCTGTTCATCGCCCGGGAGCAGGCCAAGCGAGAGGTCCGGGTGCTCGGCCGGATGCTCACCGTGCCGGTCGTCGTTCACGGCCACGACAGCGCACCGCCCGCTGCTGGTGCGCCCCGGCTCGCCGGCACCTCCGGGTTTGCCGACGAGCCTGAATACCCGATTCCGTCGTTTTCGTGGGCCGTCCCGGGCGCACCTATAAGGCTCGCTGGTCAACTCCACCGGCCCATACGCGGGCGGCGTCTACGCCACCAACGGTGACCGCACCACAGTGACGGTGATCAGCCGAGGGCTCGTCGATGAGAAGCGCCCCCGGTAGCCGCCATCATGACTACCGGGGGCTAAGCGCCGCAGCAGCCCCGGGACCGCCGTGCGCCTGACATCCCCCTACCCCGCAGCTCGCCAACGAAAACGGACGAAACGGCAAATCGCTGTTCGCGGTGCTGATCTGGGGCAGCCATTCGGCCCAGACGTGCTACGGACCCCAACGACGGGTTCGTCGTGACAGCTCCTCGAGGACCTGGCGCGCCAGTTGTCGCACCTTCACGTTCTCCCGCTGAGACCGCTCGACGAGCATGGTGAAAGCCTCTTCTGCGGTGCATGCGTTCACCACGCGCAACGCGCCTTTTGCTTGTTCGATCTCAGAGTTTGAGACCAGAGCCTGTTGGAGTTGGGCGACCGTTTCTTGGGTGCACTGCCGGAACCGCGCGCTGGTGATCGTCTGACTCGCCGCATCGGTGTAGAGACACAGCAGCTTCTCGTCGACAAGATCGAACGCCGAGACCGTGCGACTGTAGGCGTTCAACGAGCCGACCAACTCATCGTTCCGACCAGCCACCGGCGAGGCGATAATCAACGGAACAGACAACGTGGCGCGCACCCCTCCCGCGCGGGCGGCAGCGACGAATTCAGTCCACCTCTGCTCCTGAGATGTCATCGCGACACGAACCGCTCGACGGGTATGCGCCGCCTCCAAACAAGGGCCTCGTCGGGACGCGTACTGCTCTTCATCCAAGGCCAGCACCTGCGCATCCGTGTGGGCGACGGTACGCGCGACAGGAGGATCCAGCAGGGTGATTGATACTGCGTCCGCGTTCGCCACGGCATCGACCGCACCGGCGGCTACCCGCAGAAGCAGGTCATCCAGCGACTTCTCGGCGGCAGAGACGGCTTTGAGGGACGCGATGGCCTCCGAACCCATTAAGAGCCGTTCCAATACCTCTGGGCGTTCGCCGCCCATGACTCGTCCTTCCCCTCGCCGTGCACTACAGCGGATATTTCCCTGAAAAAAGACAACTCAAACCGCAGAAATCGGCAATTACCCCGTGGGTCCGCACTCAGTTACGGGAGCTCCCCCGGCGGCGCTACGCCTGCCGCGTCCTGCAGCACTTGCAGCAACTTGTCGAGCGGATCGCCTTCGGTGGGGTCGAGCCGACGTGGTGGGATCTCCCGGCCGTCAGGTGCGACGGCGACCGGCAACGGAAGGGGTGCCGGGGGTGGCGGCGGAGCGGGTGGGGGCGGGGGTGGCGGCGCCGCTGCCGGGCGGGAGCTCAGCGCATTTCTCTTGTCCGCCAATCGGTTCGCCGCGTCACGTCGGAGGGCCTGCCGCTGTGAGTCCGGGTCGCTGTTGCCCGCGAAGCAGCCTTGTGGCGCATCGCCGACGACGGCCAGCGCGCTGGCATAACGTTCGTCCGCGCGTGACCGGTCACCCGCCGCCGCGGCCCGATCGCCCTGGGTCTCGCGAACCAGTTCGAGGTTGACCCGCACCGGACAGGAGGCCGCGGCGTCGGTGCGGGCAAGCGCGGCGGTGAAATGCGCGTCGGCCTCGTCGAGTCGGCCGTCGAGCACGGCGGCGGTGCCCGCGACAAACGGCGCCTTCGCCGGCTCAATCACGTTCGCGACGCCGAGCGCTGCCGCATCGGACCGCACCGCATTCCCGTCACCGCGTGCAAAAGCGGAGACCGCCGAATTCCCGGCAACGACAACCGATATCAGCTTGACGGCGACCAGCAGTGCCACCAGGGTCAGCGGGGTCGAGTAGATCAGCAGCCGCCGTCGCAGCCGCAGCCGTGCCGGTCTGAGCGTCATGCCAAGTCCCGTCGGGAGAGACGGCCCCGTCGGAACTCGCGGACAGACAGGTAGATCTCAGCAAGCAACAGCACCGCCGCGAGGGAAGCGGGCAGCCAGTACAGCTCGATCTGTTCATCGGACTCGGCCCGGATGCCGGCGCCATCCGGCTTGTCGGGCAGGTCCGGCTGGAAGGGCTGACCGGATTCTCGGTGTTGGTACGGCACGGCGAACTGTCCCGCAACCTTCCGCAGTTCGGCCTCGTTGATCGCGTCTGCGCGGCCGTAGCCCAGCACCGCTCCGCCGTCCACCGATCCGGAGTTGAAGTCGCCCTGTGGGACACGCGACCCGGGGGCGCCGGAACCGAAGTACAACACCACATTTCGGGAGCCAGGATACTGTTGGCCCGCCTGCACCAGCTGGTATCGCAGCACATTGCCGGCGGCGGCGGCATCGACGTCGAGTCCCGCGCCGGGGCCCCTCCGATCGGGACTGAGTGCCGCGATGGTCGGGCGCAGACTCCAAACATCTTCGGACAGCGGCCAATCCAGCACGGCCCGCGACGCGAAGGCGACGAGCGCGTACCGCGCGGCTGGGTACTGCTTGATCACCTCCGCGATGTCGTCGCGCACGCCCGCGAGCACAGCCGAGTCGACCGACCGGTCGACGATCAGGAAGACGTTGAGGTTCTCGCCTGCCGCCGGTGCCGTTCCCCCGCGGGTCTTGTCGTCGCGAAGTCCCGGGCGGGTGGCGGCGGCAATAACCAGCAGCACCGTCAGAGTCACGCCGCTCCAACGCAGCACCGCGCGGGCACGTCGTCGCCCCGCCGATAAGAGCACCTGACGCAGCGCCACCAGACGCGCCAAGGCAAGCGCGCCGGCTACGACGGCAAGGATCGGCCACGGCAGCACGGGCTGGAACGTCATCGGCGCAACCCCATCAGCGCCACCGAAAGCACGGTCGCCGACAGCAACGCGATCGCCAGTGGCACTACCGGTGCATCTCGGGAATCCGCTCTGGCGACGGTGCCGTCGGCCAGGTGCGCCGGACGCATCTGCGCGCGAATCTCGTCGAGCGACGCGACCACCGATCCCGTACCCGGCACGAGGTACCGGCCGCCGCTCTGCTCGGTGAGCGCGAGCAACGAGCCACTCTTCGGTGACGGGGCCGTGTCGACCACGTTGAGTTGGACGCCGGCGCGCTCGGCCAACTCCCGCACGGCGTTGCCGGTGAACAGCGCGGCACGCTGCTCGCCCGCAACGCGAAGATCCGAAGGTCCCAGATAGATCACCGAGCGCCGGTGCGTGCCGCGCTGCTCGAAGTGGGGAAATCCCGCAATACAGAGCGCCAGAACGTCTTCCACGCTCGCTGCGTAGTCCGTGTACGGCACCGGTGGCGCGAACGACGCGCGACTGCAGCCTGGGTGCGCGAGCGTACTCGCGCAGTCGCGTCGCGGCGTACTGATGGTCGCGCGTCAGCGGTACCAGACGGCGGTTGACCGACGTCAGACCGATGCGCTGGGTCTGAGGCGACGTGCTGGCCCGTTGGGCGAAGTAATCGAGCAGTTCGACCGTCGCACGATCCGGCAGCGGCTGTCCGACGCACAGCATGATGTCCTCGGGGGGCGCGGCATCGAAATCCTCGCCGGCCGCGGTAGGACGGGCCGCCGCCCACGTGGCGGCGCCGAACATGACCGTCAGCACCACCAGCGTCACGACCGTCGACAGGGAACGCAGCCGGGCCACTTTGGCGTACTCGGGCAACCGGGTCAGCCGTGCGATGTTGGCCAGTGGGCGTAACCGCCGGCGGGCAGCGGTCATGGGTAGCAGTGCGGCCAGCACACCGGCGACGACGAAGCAGGTTGATCCGAGGGCCGCTACCGGCCACCACTTCAGGTCCACGAGCGGATCAACTCCTGCGCCACGGGACTCACGACGCCGACGTCAACGCTCGTCTCGGCGTTGAACCGCGCATCGTCGAGCAGGGCCAGCAGCGGCCCGGCCGCCTCAAGGTGCCCGTCAGCCAAGTCGCCGACATGCAGATATTGGGCCTTTGTACCGGTCGCCTGGTGCAGAAAGCTGCGTACGGTCCGGCTGATCGCCGCACAGGCCTGCGGCGTCGACAATCGGCCGGCGAGGTGCTCGTCGGCGAGGCGTTGCACGCGGCCGGCGAAGCGGGTGCGGATCACCCGGGCGTGCAACCGCCGCACGACGGGGATGCGCCGCAACCGGTGCGAAGGCAGCGTCCACACGAAAACACTGCGTACCAACCGATTACGACGAACACCAGTAGCGCGGCCCCGACCAGCCACCAGGACGAGTAGGGCTGCGGACCAAACACATGGCGCAGCAGGTCATCCGGCACGGCCGGCCACCTCGGTCAGGCCGACGAGTTCACGCCGGATGTCGTCGCTGCCGGCGATGGTCGCGTGCGGGATCGCGTGACGCGTCAGGAACCTGGCAAGACGGTCGCGGCGGGCATGCTCGGCGCGGCGGTAGGCGGCGACGACCCGCGGACCGAGGTCGGCTCCGTTCAGGACGAAACGACCGGTGGCGACGTCGTACCCGTCGGTGTCGTCGGGCCCCACCGCGGGCATGTCCGACACCATCGCCCACAGGAAGTCGTGGCGCCCGCTCAGCCTGGCGAGTACTCCGCTGAGCCGCTCGTCGATCTCGGGTTCGTCGGAGACCACGATGATCAGCATGGTGTGGCGGTAATGCGTTGCGACGTAATCGAGTTGGGCGGTGATGTCGCTGGCGCCGGGGCTGGTCATGGTGTGCTGGTACCAGCGGTGCAGCAGTCCCTCCACGTGTGTCTCGCCGCGGCGCTGGGGGACGTTCACCGAGCCGCGGCCGTCGCCGAAGACCATGCCGATCTGATCGGAGCGCCGTAGGCCGATCAACCCGACCGCACCCATGATGTGTGCGGCGACGTCGCGCTTGTACTCCCCGCTGGGGGCGAGTGCCGACATGTTGCGGCCGGCATCGGCGACGAGCAGGATCTTGTGGTGCTTCTCGGAGACGAACCTCTTGATGAGCACGCTGCCCGAGCGGGCAGAGGCCTTCCAGTCGATGTCGCGGACGTCGTCGCCGGGAACGTAGGGGCGTAGGTCGTCGAATTCCATGCTGCGCGTGTGCGACAGCGCGTAGCGCCCGCCTTCGAGCAGCCCGCGGGTGTCGGTGCCGAAGTGCGCTTTCGCCCGGTTGAGGTGCTTGCCCAAGGCGAACTCAGGGCACCCGGACGGCCCGCAGCGCGGCGTCGATCACGGTCTCCGAGGTGACGTTGGCGCTGGCCGCTTCGAACCCGAGGATGAGCCGGTGCCGCAGTACCCGGTGCGCGAGTTTCGCGATGTCCTCGGGCAGCACGTGCGCACGCCCGGACTAGCACCGCCTGAGCCCGCGCCGCCTTGCAGAACGCGATCGTGGCGCGTGGGCTGGCGCCGTATTCGACCAGCCGCGCGATCTGCTTGGGCAACGCCCGCGCGGGGTGGCGGGTCACGTCGACCAGTTGGCTGGCGTAGAGCATCAGCGCCTTGTCCATGTGGACGTGGCGCACCACGTGCTGCAGGCGCAGCACGTCATCGAGGCTGACCACGGGCGCGGTGGGCTGCCTCGTGTCATAGACGCCTGCGTCGATCCGCGACATCACCTCCACCTCTTCCTCAGGAGAGGGGTAGCGCACGATTTCCTTCAGCAGGAAACGGTCGGTCTGCGCCTCGGACAGCGGATAGGTGCCTTCCTGGTCAACGGGATTCTGGGTGGCGATGACCAGGAACGGCTCCGCGAGCGTGTGCACCTGCCCGGCGATCGTGGTCTGCCGCTCCTCCATCGCCTCGAGCATCGCGCTCTGAGTCTTCGCACTTGACCGGTTGATCTCGTCGAGCAACACGATGTTGGCGTGCACCGGACCCAGTTGGGTGACGAACGAGTTGGTCGCCGAGTCGTAGATCTGGGTGCCGATGATGTCGCTGGGCAGCAGGTCAGGCGTGCACTGGATGCGTTGGAAGCGGCCGTGAATCGACTCGGCGAGCACCTTGGCGGCGGTGGTCTTGGCCAGGCCGGGCACGCTTTCGATCAGGATGTGGCCGCCGGCGAGTAGCCCGATCAGCAACGATTCCCGCAGGTCACGCTGCCCGACGATTTTGGCGGCGAAGGCCTCGGAGATTGCGTCGACGATCCGCCGGATGCCGTCGAGCTCGTGCTGATCCGGTTGTGTCCGTGCTGTAGTCATATGCCCGCCAAGGTACCCGCGAGCGCAGTTTCCACACGTTCGGTTTCCGCTGCCAGCTCGCCGGCGGGTAGACCACTAGTCGCGGCGGGTATGTGTGAAGACGTGGTCCGTGCGCAGGCATGGTTTCCCGCCGCCGCGTGCAGTGCTGGCCGCTGCTCTGGTCGGCGTCCTCGTGCTGGCAGGGTGCTCGACCCAGTCACCGCAGCGGCAATCGACATCCCCGACCGGACCTGCGTCAGGCAAGCTGGTGTCCGCCCCCGTTGGCGTTCCCGCCGGCCTGGCGCAAGCACCGCTCGACCAACCGCGGCAGGCGCTGATTCCCGACGGCTGGACGATTTCGGTGTGGGCGCGAATCCCGAAGGCGCGCCTGGAAACATGGACTCCGGACGGCGCCCTGCTCGTGTCGGTTCCGCGCAGCGGTCAGATCGTCAAGCTCACACCGAAACCCGGTGCGGCGCCGCAACAATCGACGCTGCTTGGCGATCTCGACCAACCGCACGGCATGGCGTTCGCGGGCACGACCTTCTATGTCGCCGAAAGCGACCAGATCGATGGGTACGACTACGCCGACGGAAGGGCGATCAACGGCCGGACCGTTGTGGCCGGCCTTCCCGACGCGCGCAGCCCCGACCTGCACGGCGCCTACGCGCATGCGCTGAAGAGCGTGGCCGTCGGGCCCGACGGTGCGGTCTACTTCTCGATCGGTTCGACGGCCAATATCTCGGCGCAGGACCGCACGGCGACACCGCCCAGGGCGACGATCATGCGGATTCCGCCCGGCTCGCCCCCCGGTGGCCCGGCACAGCCGTTCGCGACCGGTGTGCGCAACGGAACCGGTCTCGCCGTCGCGCCAGACGGCTCATTGTGGACGGCGGTCAACAACCGCGACAACACACCTGACCCAGAGGGCAAGGTCGACGGTGGGTACGTCAATGACCATCCGCCCGAGTCACTGGCACGCCTCACGCCTGGACACGAATTGGGCTGGCCTTACTGCAATCCCGACGGTGGTCCGGCCAATCTGCCGTTCATTCGCGACACGTCCACCAACAAGGACGGATCCCAGCTGGACTGCGGGATTTTACCGCCGGTCGAGCAGAGCATGGGCGCTCACTCGGCCCCGTTGGGGCTGGCATTCACCACCAGTGCGCTGCCGCAGCCATATGCGGACGGCGCTCTGGTCGGGATCCACGGTTCGTGGAACCGGCGGCCGCCGCGTGCACCCGAGGTGTCGTTCTTCGCCTGGCGGAACGGCACCCTCGGCGATCAGCAGACTCTCGTCGGTGGTTTCCAAGCCGGCGACGGATCCCGCTGGGGCCGTCCGGTCGCCGCTGTGGTCGGACCGGACGGTGCTGTGTACGTCACCGACGACGACGCCGGCGCCGTTTACCGATTGGTCCCACCGGGCCGTTAGCGCATGTCAATCCCGCGAGCGTGTCGATCTCTCGCCGGGTTTATTGGGCGTGAGCCACACCAGAACATGTCAACAGGCAAGATGTCGGAATCATCCCAAACATTGACTGTGTCAACCATTTGGCTGATACTCCGCGAATGCGCCGCCCGCTGCCCGATCGCCTGGAGGTCGCACACCCCGCACTGGCCCGGATCGGCGCGCGAATCGCCCTGCTCCTGCCGACGCCACTTCGCCGCCGGGTGATCGCCGGCGCCTTTTCACGCGCCGAGGCGGCCTTCAATCGCCATGACCTCGCCCCGACGCTTGCAGGTTGGGCCGACGACGTCGTCTACGAACCACCGCCGCCGCTGCCGGGCGCACGTCGCCTCGTGGGCCGCCAAGCGGTCGCCGCGTTCTGGGACGCGACGTTTGAACGCTTCCCCGATAGTCGGATCGAGAACCTCGACGTGCAGGAAGCCAGTCCCGGCGTCATCCGGCGAACGGCTCGCCTGCGCCACGTCGAGCGCGACACAGGCCGCACGCTCAAGTACACGATCCTGCAGATCACCCGCCTTCGCGCGGGCACGGTGGTCGAGCAGACCAACGAGCTCTTGGATTGAGTCCCGCGCGGCGCGCCGTAAGCTAACGCCGTCGTCGTCCCCAAAGTACCTGTAAGACAACGGCTTTGCGCGTTATCGGTAGGAACGCCGGACAGCCCCGGTACGGCTTCAGGACGCCCTCAGTGCGTGGGCGACTCCGCGCCTCAGCTACGACAACCCATTCATCCCGTTCTGGCCGAGCAGCAGGCCGCCGCTGCCGCCAGCGCCGGGCGTGCCGGGCGGCGTGCCAGTCCCGTCGTTACCGCCGTTACCGCCGTCGCCGATCAGCACGGCGTTGCCGCCGGCCCCGCCATTACCGCCGGTGCTGGTGCTGAACCCGCCGGCGCCGCCGTCACCGCCGTCGCCGAACAGCCCGGCCTTTCCGCCGGCGCCGCCGCCCCCGCCAGAACCTGAGCTGAAACCGCCGGCACCGCCGGCCCCACCGGCCCCGCCAGAGCCGACGAGGAAGCCGGCGGCACCGCCGGTCCCGCCGAGCCCCCCGGGACCGGCCAAGCCGAACCCGCCGCCGCCACCGGCGCCGCCGGAGCCGAAGAGGAAACCGCCGGAGCCGCCGGCACCGCCGGCGCCGCCCGGGTTGAACTGGCTCGCGCCGCCACTGCCACCGGCCCCGCCGGAGGCACCCAGGGAGAGCAAGCCGGCGTTGCCTCCGGCCCCACCGTTACCCCCGTCAGAAAAAGCGACGAATCCGCCGGAGCCGCCGGAGCCGCCGGCACCGAACAGGCCGCCGGCCCCACCACTGCCACCGCTCCCGCCACATCCCTCGGCTCCGGAACCGCCGGCGCCGCCGGCGCCGAACAGCCCGCCGGCCCCACCGGCCCCGCCGTCGCCGCCGCCGTTCGCAAACCCGCCGGCGCCCCCGGTCCCGCCGTGGGCGAACAACCCGCCGGCGCCGCCGCGGCCGCCAGGTGAGGCGAAGCCGCCGGAGTCACCGACCCCGCCGGCGCCACCGACCCCGGCGGCGCCGAAGATCGACCCGGCATTGCCGCCGGGCCCGCCGAAGCCACCGCTACCGCCGGCGCCGCCGCTGCCGCCGGTGCCGCCCGCGCCGGACAGGCTGCTGGACCCGCCGGCCCCGCCGGCCCCGCCTTCGGTGCCGATGCCGGTTCCGCCGGCCCCGCCGGCACCGCCGGCACCGAACAAGATCCCGCCCGCCCCGCCGGCCCCGCCGTCGGTGCCGATGCCGGTCGCTCCGGACCCGCCGTTACCGCCGTTGCCGAACAACCAACCGCCGGACCCGCCGGCAGCACCGGTACCCGAAGCGCCGTTGGCGCCGTTACCGATGAGCGGACGCCCAGTCAGGGCCTGGGTGGGCTGATTGATCGCGTTCAGCGCCTGTTGCTGCAGGGTGTGCAGTGGTGAAGTGCCGGCGGGAGCGTTGGATCCGTCTGCGCCCAAAAGCGACCCGCCGAAGCCGCCGGCGCCGGAGTCGCCGGCGGGCGCGCCCGTCCCGCCGCTGCCGCCATTGCCGCCGTTGCCGATGAGCACGCCGTTGCCACCTGCCCCGCCGGCACCACCCGCCAACCCGTTGCCGGCGCCGCCGTTACCACCGTTACCGCCGTCGCCGATCAGGGCGGCCGTACCGCCGGACCCACCGAGCCCGCCGACCCCGCCGGCGCTGGCCCCGCCGGAGCCGCCGGTGCCGCCGGAGCCGGTGAGCAGGCCGGCTTTTCCGCCGGCCCCACCATTCCCGCCGGTGGCGGAGCCAAATCCGCCGGCGCCCCCGGCACCTCCGTAGCCGAAGAACAACCCAGCGTTGCCTCCGTGCCCGCCGGCTCCCCCGGTGCCCCCGGCGAAGTCGAAGAGGCGACCGTCGCCACCGGCGCCGCCCGCACCACCGGCGGCGCCGAAGGCGAGCGTGCCCGCATTGCCGCCGGCCCCACCGGCGCCGCCGGTCAGGTTGCTGTGCCCGCCGCTGCCGCCGTCCCCGCCGGCGCCGAACAGCCCGCCGGCCCCGCCGGACCCGCCGGCCCCGCCGATTCCGAAAAGGTTGGCGCGGCCGAATCCGCCGCCTCCGCCGTTGCCGCCGTCGCCGAACAGCCCCCCGGCCCCGCCGGCCCCGCCGGCCCCGCCCGACCCACCGGTCCCGCCGGCCCCGCCCACCCCGCCATCGGTGAACAGCCCGCCGGCTCCGCCGGCGCCGCCGGCCCCGCCGAGAGCGGTGAGTTCCCTTGTGAACCCGCCCGCACCGCCGATACCGGCGGCGCCGACGAGCATGCCGGCGTTTCCGCCGATCCCGCCAGCCCCGCCGGCCCCGCCACCGACTTGTGTTACCGACCCGCCGGCCCCGCCGGCGCCGCCAGCACCGATAAGCATGGCGGACCCGCCGGCCCCGCCCGCGCCACCGATCCCGGTGCTGGCGGTCCCGCCGGCGCCGCCGGCGCCGCCGGCGCCGATCAACCCGCCGGGTCCCCCGGCCCCGCCGGACCCGCCGTTGGTGCCGGCCGCGCCAGATCCGCCGGCCCCGCCGTTGCCGATCAACCATCCACCGGCTCCGCCGTTGGCCCCGGTCCCCGGGGCGCCGTTAGCGCCGTTGCCGATCAGCGGGCGACCGGTAGCCGCCTGGACGGGCGCGTTGATCGCGTCGATCAGGCTTTGCAGCGGCGACGCGGCGGCTGCCTCAGCGGCCGCATACGAGGTCCCACCGGCGGCCAGGGCCTGCACAAACCGGTCATGAAAAACCGCCGCCTGCGCACTCAGTGCCTGAAACTCACGGGCGTGGCCGCCAAACAAACTCGAGATCGCCGTCGACACCTCATCTTGGGCCGCAGCTACTATCGACGTCGTCGAGCCCGCTGCCGCCGCATTGGCCGCGCTGATAGTCGACCCAATGCCGGCGAGATCCGAGGCCGTCGACGCAAGCATGCTCCGGGCCCGTCATCAGGTACAACATCACAGTCCTCCAGACCGGTCATCGTCGACGGTCGCCGACCAAACGTCAGCATCGCGTTGCTGGATCCCGTCCAGTAGGGCATTTCGCCTCTAAAAGCACGCCGGCAGCCCGTGCATCCTGTGGCGGACCCGCCCGAGGCCGCAGTCAACGGCGTCGACATCACGATGCTTCTCGACGACGGCGCACGCCCCAATGGCCGGCGGATCACCTGAGGTGTCAAGCAGGAGACGGTGAGCGGGCGGCGACACATATCTCCCGCGGGCGCCAGCTGGGCTCAAGCCGCGTCTACCAGCACAAACGTTGTGCCCCCAGTCGGACTCGAAGGGGCGAAGACCATTAATGTATGAGCGAAGGCGCGGTGCTGAGGTCGACGCCCAGGTCCAGGATGACAAGTACCCACCCCTGTGCCACCGCCGCTTCAAGTATGTTGGCAGCGTTGATGATTGAACGCGACAGCCGGTCGAGCTTGGACACGACCAGACCATCGCCTTGGCCGCTCGCCAAGAGTTGCAGCACTTCTCGCAGCGACGGGCCGATGATCTTGCCGCTCACGCCCGCGTCCTTTCCTGGACTCCTAGCCACTTCGTCATAGCAGGGGAATCACAGCTGTTAGCATTTTCCCGCACGCTTCAAGGCTGCCGCGATGGCGAGGTCGACGATAATGACCTTGTCTGCCAACCCGGTCACGATGTACACGCCCTCGAGCGAAAAAGCGCACATTCTTACGGGGCGGGCGAAAGCAAGACGGCTATACCATCGAGCACCGTATGGGGTAATCAGAATCCGCCCAACAACTTTCACCACACTGGAGCAACGAAGTTATGGGATCTAGCGTGAGCTTGGTTCTGCCGACAGGAACGGTGACGTTGTTGCTCGCCGACGTCGAGGGCTCGACGCGGCTGTGGGAGACGCAACCCGGCGAAATGGCGGCGGCGGTCGCACTGCTCGACCGCACCGTGTCGGCCGTAGTCGCGGCCCATGGTGGTGTGCGGCCGGTCGAACAGGGCGAAGGTGACAGCTTCGTGGTCGCTTTTGCACGCGCGAGCGACGCGGTGGCGTGTGCGCTGGAGCTGCAGCGCGCACCGCTGGCCGTGATCCGCCTGCGGATCGGCGTGCATACCGGCGAGGTGCAATTGCGCGACGAAGGCAACTATGTCGGCCCGACGGTCAACCGGGCGGCACGTCTGCGCGATCTGGCGCACGGAGGCCAGACCGTGCTGTCGGGCACCACCCGCGATCTGGTGGTCGACCAGCTCCCAGCCGGTGTTTGGCTGACCGATTTGGGCACCCACCAGCTGCGCGATCTGCCCCGCCCGGAACGGGTGGCGCAGCTGTGTCACCCCGACCTACGCAACGAGTTCCCGCCGCTACGATCATCCAACGCTCTTGCGGTCCAACAATCTTCCGGTGCAGCTCACCAGTTTCGTCGGCCGCGGCGCGGAGATCCACGACGTGCGGCAGATCTTGGCCGAGAACAGACTCGTGACCCTGACCGGCGAGGGCGGCGTAGGCAAGTCGCGGATGGCGGTCCAGATCGCCGCCCAGATAGCGGGCGAGTTCGGCGACGGGGTGTGGTACGTCGATCTGGCACCCATCAACGATCCCGACGTCGTCCCGGTCACACTGGCGCGCGCGCTGGGCCTGTCCGACCAACCAGGTACGCTCCCCGACGGACACAGTCGCCCGTTTCATCAGCGACCGCCAGATGCTTGTGGTGTTGGACAAATGTGAGCATCTGCTCGGCGCGTGCGCGGCGTTGGTCGTTGCCCTGTTAGGAACCTGTCCGGAGTTGACGCTGCTGGTCACCAGCCGTGAGCCGATCGCTGTGGCCGGCGAGGCGACCTGGCGGGTGCCGCCACTGTCACTGGCCGACCAAGCGATCGAGTTGTTCACCGACCGCGCCCGCCTCGCTCGGACCCGACTTCAGCATCACAGATAGCGACGCTGCCACCATGACGGAGATCTGCCAACGCCTCGATGGCATCCCGCTGGCGATCGAGCTCGCGGCGGCACGGGTGCGAGCCTTGTCCCTCACCGAAATCGTCGACGGTCTTCACGACCGCTTCCGCTTCCTTACTGGTGGTGCCCGGACCGCGGTGCAACACCAGCAGACGTTACGCGCCTCGGTCGACTGGTCCCATGCGATGTTGACCGATCCCGAACGGGTCTTATTCCGCCGACTGGCCGCGTTCAGGGGCGCCTTCGATGTCGACGCTGCGCTGGCGGTCAGCGACGGTGACCTGGAGCGCTTCCAGGTTCTTGATCAGCTCACCCTACTCGTCGACAAGTCGCTCGTTGTGGCCGAAGACAGCCGGGACCGAACGCGATACCGGCTGCTGCACACTGTGCGTCAGTACGCTCTGGAAAAATTGGGCGATTCCGGCGAGGCCGACGCCGTCCGCGCGCGTCACCGCGACTACTACACGTCGATGGCCGCCCTGCTCGACACCCCGGCGCGCGCTGGCCATGAGCAGGATCTCGAGCAGGCCGAAACCGACTTCGACGACCTGCGGGCCGCGTTCGCGTGGAGTCTTGAAAGTTCCGACATCGACCTTGCATCGGCGCTGGCGTCGGCACTACAGCCACTGTGGCTCGGACGGGGCCGCCTCCGGGAAGGGCTGGCCTGGTTCGAACACGTCCTCACCGAGCAGAATGCACACCAGGCCGAGGTGGCGCCCGCGCTGCGCGCCCGAACGCTCGCCGACAAGGCCATGCTCGACGCTTCGGTGGGTGCCACCGGCAACATGGATCAGGCCCAACAAGCCCTGGCCATCGCGCGCGGACTCGACGACCCGGCCCTGTTGGCGCGGGCGCTCACAGCCTGCGGCTGCGTCGCCGGCGGCGACCCCGCGCTAGCCCGGCCGTATTTCGCCGAGGCAAGCAGCGTTGCCCGGGCGCTAGGCGATGGGTGGATGTTGAGCCAAATCCTCGGCTGGCAGGCGCTCGGGGCGGTCCTGCAGGGTGATCCGATCGCGGCGCGCGCGGCCGCCGAAGAAGGTCGCGACTCCGCCGATGCGATCGGCGACCGGTTCGATTCACGTAAGTGTCGCTGGTGCCTCGGTATGGCGCAGTGCATCCAGGGCGATCTGGTGGGCGCCATCGCACAATTCGGCGAGGTGATAGCCGAGGCCGATGCAGACCACGATCTGATGCGGAAGGCCATCAGCCTAGCGAGTCAGGGCTTCGTGCTCGCGCTCCACGGCGATACGAGCGCGGCCCGAGCCGCTGCCGACGCGGCCAGTGATCCCGGGGCGGAGCTTGGCGGAGTCTTCGCGGGCCTTGGCGCCGCCGGGCTGGCGCTCGCGGCGCTCGCTGCCGGAGATGTTGCCGCGGCACAGGACGCGAGCAACGCGGCCTGGCAGAGCACGAGCATCCACCGCGATACAGTGACGATAAATATAGTGGCCCAGGCCGCACTTGCCGGCGGCAATCTCATCACGGCCCGCGGCTTAGCGGACGAAGCCGTGTCCACAATGACAGGCTGGCACCTGATGATGGCCCTGACGACGCACGCTCGCGTTGCGATCGCGCAGGGGGAGCCCGAGCAGGCCGAACGCGACGCCCATGACGCGCTGGAGTGCGCAGCCAGCATCGAGGCGCACCAGGGTATCGCCGACATCCTGGAGTGCATCGCCGCTCTGGCGGGCGATGCCGGCAGTCACGCCGAAGCGGCCCGGCTCTTGGGTGCCGCAGCCGCCATCCGGAAGCGCACCGGCGAGGTCCGCTTCCAGATCTACCAAGGCGGCTACGAAGCCTCGCTGAGGCGGTGCGTGACGCGATGGGCGAGAAGGATTTCGACCGCGCGTGGGCCGAAGGCGCCGCCCTGTCCACCGATGAAGCGATTGCCTCCGCACAGCGTGGTCGCGGCGAGCGCAAACAGCCGACACAGGCTAGCCCCCTGAACTGCCTCGGCAGACGGCTGCTACGTGAACGTGACTGTTCTGGCGCGCGCAGGTCTACGTGTCTCCTATCCTGCAAGAGGTGCGAAGAACGGATCACGGTCTGTCCAAAAGCGACTTGGAGCGCTGTGATGTCCGATCATGACGTAACGAACCTGATGTCAGGCCGGCCGAGGCTGCCCTTGGCCCGGTATTGCCGAAGGCTCCGACCGGGATCCGGGGACTCGACGAGATCCCAGGGGCGGACTGCCGCGGGGCAGGACGACACTGGTGGCGGGCGGGGCGGGAACAGGAAAGACGCTGCTGGGGTTGCAGTTCCTCGTCGCGGGTGCTCGGGAGTACGGCGAGCCGGGGGTGCTGCTGACCTTTGAGGAGTCGACGGCAAAGGTCACCGCCAATGTCGCCTCACTGGGCTTCGACCTCGACGGGCTGCAGCGGGACCAACTGCTGGTCGCAGATGCCTTCCGTGTGGATCCCTCTCAGTTCGGCGAGGCCGGGGAGTTTGATTTCGAGCCGTTGTTCATCCTTCTCGCCGATTCGATCGAGCGGATCGGGGCGAAGCGCGTCGTCCTCGACACGATCGAGGTGCTGTTCGGGGCGTTTCAGGAGCAGGCGATCGTGCGAGCGGAGCTCCGTCGGCTCGTTCTACTGGCTCGAGGAGCGGTCCGTCACCGCGATCGTGACCGGGGAGCGTGACCCGCACGGGCTCACGCGCCATGGGATCGAGGAGTACGTGTCCGATTGCGTGATCGTTCTCGACCAGCGCGTGCATGAGGAGATCTCCACCCGCATTCTCAGGATCGTCAAGTATCGCGGGTCGGCGCACGAAACGAACGAGTACCCGTTCTTGATCTCGGCCCGCGGTTTTGTCGTGCTGCCGAGCACGTCTGTCGGTCTCGCCTACAGCGTGTCCGAGGAACGCATCTCGACGGGAGTACCGCGCCTCGATCATATGCTGGGCGGCGGCCCGTACCGAGGATCGACCATGCTCGTCACCGGGGGCGCAGGTACGGGCAAGACCACCCTCGGCGCGAGCCTGATTGACTCGGCATGCACGCGGGGTGAGCGGGCGCTCTTGGTCCTGTTCGAGGAGTCGCCCGACCAGTACATCCGCAACATGCGGTCGGTGGGGCTTGAGCTGCGGCGCTGGGTTGATGCGGGCGCGCTGCGCATCTGGGCGGCCCGGCCGACCGCGTACGGGCTCGAGACCCATCTGGCGATCTTGGCCGGGCTGGTCGAGGAGGTCGCGCCATCCGTGGTCGTGCTCGACGGGATGGCCAGCCTCATGCACGGGGCTTCCATTTCCGAGGTGACCTCGACGGTGGCCCGTGAGATCGACCTGCTGAAGGCCCGGGGGATCACCGCAATGGCGACGACGCTGGCTGGCGAGGACGAGACGAGTACCGTGAGCGTCTCGTCGCTCGTTGACACCTGGCTGCTGCTGCGCAACGTCGAGTCCAACGGCGAGCGAAACCGGCTGCTGTTCGTGCTGAAGTCGCGCGGCAGCCCGCACTCAAACCAGGTGCGGGAGTTCGTGCTGACCGACCACGGCGTCGAGCTCATCGACGTTTACGTAGGCTCGGCAGGCATTCTGACCGGCTCGGCTCGTCTCGTGCAGGAGGCCGAGCAGCGTATGGCGGCGCGACGGCAGTCTGAAGAGCTGCAGCATCGCCGGCGTGAGCTACAGCGGGGCATCGTTGAGCGCGAGGCACAGCTTGGTCTGCTGCAGGACGAGCTCGCCGCGGATCGGGCCGAGTTGGAGCGACTCGAAGTGCGCGAACAGAAGCAGATGACCGACGCCGAGGCGGACGAATCGGCCCTGGCCGCGTGGCGCTGGGCCGATCCGGCCCCTCCCGAGGAATGAGGGCGACGATGACTTCACCTCGACCCGAACTGCTGCCCGCGCTGAGCTCTGGGAGCTGCGCCTCTATGTCGCCGATCGCTCGCCCAAGTGCCTGCTTGCGATCGAGAACCTGCAGCGCACTTGTGAGAAGTACCTGGCTGGGCGGTACCAGATCGAACTCGTGGACCTGGTTCAGGATCCACGCAGAGCGGCCGACGACCAGATCCTGGCCGTGCCCACGCTCGTCCGCAAGCTGCCTGAGCCCGTCCGCAAAGTCGTGGGCGACCTCTCCGACACCGACCGGCTGCTCGCCGGCCTCCAGCTTCGGCGAACGGACGAGGCCACGTGACCGACGCAACGCCCATCGTCTCTGGTCGTTCCCGCTACAGGACGCAGGCGCAGCGCCACGTCGGGCAGCTGCTCGTCGGGATCAGTCTTGAGGGGCGCAGTGCGTATAGCGGGCCCAAGTGACGCCTGTTGATCCCGAGGGGGCAATGCCCGAGGACCCCCAGGAATTGCGCCGAGAGCTCGAGGAGGCGCAAGAGACGTTGCGCGCCATCCGGTCTGGATCGTTCGACGCCCTGGTCATCGACACCGGCAGCGGCGATGAGCTGTTCGCGCTCAGCCGCACGGAGCGGTCCCATCGGCTGGTTGAGATCATGGCCGAGGGAGCGCTCGGCTACTTCCGGGCGGTGGCGGTCGACTACGACGGCACGCTCGCCGACGGCGCGGTCGCGCCTGACACCGTGGCCGCCCTCGCCGAGGTGCGCGCCCGGGGGATCCGGGTGATCCTGGTCACCGGGCGGATCGTGAGCGAGTTGCGGGCGGTGTTCGCGGATGTCGAGGATCATGTCGACGCGCTCGTCGCCGAGAACGGCGCGGTGTTGGTGACATCGCTCGGCGTCCGTCGGCTTGCCACGCCTGTCGACCGTGCCGTGAGCTCGGCGTTGAGCGCCCGCGGTGTGGTGCACCGCAGCGGGCAGGTGCTGATCGCCTGTAGCGCTGCCGACGAGTCGGCCGCGCTGGAGGTGATCCGAGGCTTGGGCCAGGACTGCCTGCTCGTGCGGAACCGGGATGAGCTGATGATCCTGCCCGCCGGCGTGACCAAGGGCACCGGCCTGCTGGAGGCGCTCGGCGACTTGGGTCTTTCGCAGCACAACACCATCGGCGTCGGCGATGCCGAGAATGACCACAGCCTGCTGGAGGTGTGCGAGGTGGGCGTCGCCGTCGCCAACGCCGTCGATGCCGTGCGCGCCCACGCCGACGTGACGCTCGACTTGCCCGACGGTCAAGGGGTGGCCGACCTGCTCCGCGGTCCGATTCTTGCCGGGCGCACCCACGTCCATCCGCACCGCTGGCAAATCACACTTGGCATCGACGACCACGGCGCAGCGGTGACTATTCCCGCCTCCCAACTCAACGTCGCTGTGTGCGGTGGCACCGGGGTGGGCAAGTCCTACCTGACCGGTCTGATCTGTGAACAACTGGTCCGCCTCGGCTATGCCGTGGTCGTCGTCGACCCAGAAGGTGACCACATCGGCCTGGGCGAGCTACGCAACGTGCTCGTGACCGGAGGGGAGGACCGCCGCCTCGCCGACCCCGCCGAGGTCGTTCATCTACTGCGTAACGTGACCGTGGTCGTCGACCTGTCCCACCTGGACCCCGCGCACCAGGCCAACTACCTAGCGGGCCTACCCACCGAGATCGAAGCCCAGCGCGCCGTGACCGGCCTCCCCCAATGGGTTGTCATCGACGAAGCCCACGCCCCGTTAGGGCGGGCAGGGGCCTCGTTGGGCGTCTTCAACCCCGCCGCGAAGGGCTACTTGCTCGTTACCTGGCGACCCGAGGACTTCGCGAACGAGGTCCCAGCCGCCCTGGACGCCGTGATCGCGCTGAGCTCACCGCAGCCCTCAGACCACCTCGTCGACCTCACAGCCGCTGTGGCCGACATGCCGCGCGCACAGGTCGCCCGCCTACTGGACGGGCCAACCGGCCGAGCCGTCTTGGCCTGGCGAGCGATCCCCCACCAGGCCGTAGCGTTCACCCTGGGGGCTCGGAGCACCCCGCACGTGCGCCACGAGCATAAGTACGGACACGCCGGCGTCGATCGCGGCCACCGGTTCTATTTCCGAACCCAAGCCGACACGCTCACCGGGGCGGTCGCCGCCAACCTCGCAGAGCTGGAAGACCAGCTCATCCGCTGCGCGCCGGGGGTATTGCGCCACCACTGCCCCGCGCACGACTTCTCCCGTTGGGTCGCTGCCGTCTTCCACAACCAACCACTAGCCGCCGACCTCGCTGCCGCCGAGGCCCAACTCTCCACCCAGAGCCCCGCCGCGATCGTCGAACAGGTCCGCCTGGCCTCGTCGCCGCACTCCAAGCCCGGCCAGGCCACTAAGCGGTAGTAGCCGAGTCCACTTGGCAGTAGGCGAAGGTGGACGCGATTGGGTTGGTGGTTTGCAGATGCACGCAGTGCTCGGCCGGGTACTTGGTGATACCCCAGCCGGGAGTTGCAACACTTTTTCAACACAAACTCGCTCCACTGCCAGGTTGGTGTGGAGAGCGTCAGAAGCCAAGTGGGACTAGAGTTTTCAGCGCCTTCGTAGATTCGCCGAGGCTCATGGCAAGGTACGGGCTCCGATTGACTACCAAGTCGATGGATTCAGGCTGCGAGACTCGTTAACGACGTGGAATCTGCCACGAGGCGGTTCGGCACGCCGTAAGCAGCGTTCCGTGCCGAGCTGATTCAATGCGACACACGTTGAGTAAGCCTATAGGGTCACTCATCGTGAAAAAGTTTTCGGTTACATTGCTGGCCACGGCCACCGCTGCAGCGCTGCAGATAAGCATTGCGCCTGTAGCGCACGCGGACATCTGCGTTGACGAGGGATACTCATATACCCATCCGGACCTCTGCCCCGAGGCCAGTATCCTCCTTGCGGACGCACGCGATGAGGCACAACAGCGCGCCGAAGGGCTCCCGCCGTGCTACACGCGTGAGGGCGTTCCGTACTACACACCAGGCGATGCGCCCTGCGTCTGACTCGGCAAGCGCAGTTGGTCCCCAGACGGGACGCCGATGGTGACAGCGCGGAATCCTAGGCGTTCCCGCGTCGGGCCCGCTGCTGAGCTAGGACCGTGCCGGCCCCCACCAGCAAACCTTCGAAGAGGATATGCCGTGCCCGGCGCCGCCGGTAAGGAGGCAATAATGATGGAGTTGACCAGGGCCGGCACTCGGATTAGGGCCCGTCCCCTGGCCTGGGGGATTTGGACCGTCCGGCGACAGCGGAACGGGGGCCGCGATTGTCAGCGGCGCCGTTGAATGCATAGCGGTCGGCATTGCAATACCCAGCGCCACCGCCGCGGCGATGGCTACCACTGCAGATCGGCGGGCGACCAGCGGGACTCGCCTGCGACCGACGGTGTAATCGTCGACGTCCACCACCGCTCCTAACGGCCCATCGGGGCTACGCGGACCACTAGATTTCGATAACAGCAAAACAGCGTGTATCAAACCGCTGCCCTTGGTATTTCGAGCTTACTCCCGAACTGCCCTGCGGGCGCTCCGAAGGGCTGGTCTCGGCAAGATGCGCGGCTGACCAATTTCATGCCGGTCCAGCGGGCGATCGGGAAGATCGGCGACATTGGATAGCTCACGCCGGGCGTGACCGCTAAAGCCGGGTTCGTCAAACGCGCCGTGGAATACGTCGGCCGTACCCGCCCGGCTGTGACTTGTCTTCCAAAAGCGCCCCAGATAATGACAACCCCCGATTCGCTCAACCGCGCGTCGATGTGGCAATCAACAGGCCACCGCCGGAACTGCAACTCCTACCCCGCGCTGACCGCCGGATTGCGGGCACGAACTCAAGCTCGGCAACCTCACGAATTGGGTAGATCCTAGGGATTCAGGGCTGCACTAGGGTAAGTCGGACACCGCAGCTCCCGTAGCCCAATAGGCAGAGGCACCAGACTTAAAATCTGGCAAGTGTCGGTTCGATCCCGACCGGGAGCACCCTTCCTCTCACAACACTTGTCACCTCTCCCCGTGACAGTTCCACCCCGTTGCGAGCCGGTGGACTCAAGCCTAGGCGAAGCCCTGACCTTCGGAATCGCCGCCGCTTTGGAGTCCGCCGCCGCTGCCGATCGGGCTGTGGCGAGGCGGCGAATCCGGAGAGTGAACGTCGGGTCTGGGACGGGTCCATCCGCCGAAAATCCAAGGTGCGCCGCAACCCTGACTTGAGTAGGATCGCGCGCCGCGCGTCTGAATACTGCCTCGGCCGTCTGGCGCCAGATGACACAGCTATGTCGCCCGCCAAGACCTTGTTAAAACTGCCCGCGTCGGAGTTAACAAGCCGTAAACGTCCGACACCCTGCGCCTTTCGACGACGACTGTGGAGCCAGGGCTGATTTAGCGTTACGCCAACGCACAGGGGCCGGTACGCAAACACACAGAGTCGACCCGGGGAGTCAAGGTCGATATGTCTTCACACCTAAGGAGCAATAGATGTCATTTCTGACAGCAGTGCCCGCAGAATTGGCCGCCGCGGCGGCGCAGCTCGGAGCGATCGGCAGTGCCCTGGCGGCGCAGAACGCGGGTGCTGCGGCCCCGACGACCTTCATCTCGCCTGCGGCCGCCGATCAGGTGTCGATCTTGCAGTCCAGCATCTTCACTGCCTACGGAGCGCTCTACCAGCAACTTGCCGCGGAAGCGCAGGCTATCCAAGAGCAATTCGTGCAGACTCTCGGGTTGAGCAGCGGCACCTATCAAGCCACGGAGTCATCCAACGCGGCCTCCGCTGCGTTGGCTTCCGCGGCCTCCCCTGCAGCCACTAGCCCGGTATCCGACTTCATCACCCAAATCAGCACGACGCTCGGCGGCCCGCTCAACAGCTTGCTTAACCAGCCGTTCAGCCTGTCCAGCAACAGCGCCAACATCGGCAGCTTCCAAATCGGAAACTTCGCCTCGGCGTCCTCAAACCTGCTCGGTTTGACCGGTGGTGGTCTTATGTCAGCGCCTGAGGACGTCGGTGCCGACGTTGCCGCAGATGTCGCCGAGGGCGCGGCCGTGGGTGAAGTGGGCGCCGTAGCGCCGGTCGGCGGTGGGGCTCCGATCGCCGCCGGCCTCGGCGGGGCAACTACGGTCGGCGCCATGTCGGTGCCACCCAGCTGGGCCGCAGGGACCACCCTGGTGTCGAGCACCGCCCCCGCCTCGATGGCGAGCGCCGGCTGGACTACCGCAGCGCCGGCAGCCACGACCGGAGGCTTCTACCCGGGCGTGCCGGGGATGGCGTCGGCCGCGCGCAACAGCGCCGGATTCGGTGCGCCTCGATACGGCGTCAAGCCGATCGTCATGCCGAAGCCGGTGAGCGTGTAGGCAGCGGCACCAACTCGCAATCAAGCCAACGAAGCCAAAAGGAACGGATTAAAAAAATGTCTTTCGCAGCTTTCCCGCCGGAGATCACCTCCGGGCTCCTGTACTCCGGTGCGGGCGCGGGGCCATTGATGGCCGCCGCGACGGCATGGAACAACCTAGCCGCCGAGCTGAGTTCCACAGCGGCTCAGTATGAGTCGATCATCACCTCGCTGACCACCGAGCAGTGGACCGGTGCCGGTTCCGCAGCGGCAGCGGCCGCGGCGCAGCCCTACGTGTCGTGGCTGAACAGCACCGCGACGGCCGCCGAAACAGCGGGCGCGCAAGCCATGGCGTCGGCCGGCGCTTATGAGGCCGCGTTTGCCGGGGTGGTGCCTCCCGCGGTTATCGCTGCCAACCGGGCGCAGCTGGCCGCGCTCGTCGCCACGAACTTCCTGGGTATCAATACGCCTGCGATCATGGCAACCGAGGCCCAGTACGCCGCGATGTGGGTCCAGGACGCCACAACGATGCTCGCCTACCAAGCGGCCGCGGCGGCCGCGGGAGTCCTCGAACCCCTGCTGCCAGCATCGCCAACCACCAACCCGGGCGCCGCGGGCATCCAGTCCGCCGCGACCGGCGCGGCTGCGGCGGTGGGACCCGCCGATGCGTTGAGCAACGTAGTCGGTGGCCTGCAGGGCGAGCTCACCAACCTGCTCACCGGCTCGGGGGCGATTGGTAACGGTCTATTCAACGCTTTGCCCCCCGGCGCACAGGATCTAATAATGTCGCTCGACGGCTTCATCGGGACCCCGTTCATCTTCAACGGCATCCAGCAGGTCGGTGTCACGGCGGCGTGGTTCATCTTCGCCGCCATCCCGAACGCGATATTGGGGCAACACACCGCTGCCGGCCTCGCCGCCAGTGCAGCGGAAGCAGCGGCTCCTGCCGCCGCTGCGGCCGAAGGTGCTGCTGCGGGCCTGGCCAGCGAGGTGGGAGCGGCGGGCACGGCAGCCAGCCTGGGCGAGGCGTCTCTGGTCGGTAGCCTGTCGGTGCCGGCAAGTTGGTCGGGAGCCGCCCCGGTGGCGGCGAACGCCGGAACCGCATTGGCGGGCAGCGGCTGGACCGTCCCCGAGGAAGGTGCAGCACCGGGAATGATGGCCGGGATGCCCGGCATGGCCGCGGCCGCCAAGGGCGCCGGCGCCGGTGCCGGACCACGCTACGGTTTCAAGCCCATTGTCATGCCGAAACAGGTCGTCGTGTGACGCCAGAAAAAGGGGGGACGAGTTACTCGTTTGAGGCCAACAATCAGCCGCCAAGCCGTAGTCTGACGCGCTGGACGGCTAACGAACGCACGATGGCCAGAGCTTCACCCAACTTCGAGATAGGAGATCAAATATGGCAACACGCTTCATGACCGACCCGCACGGGATGCGGGCCATGGCCGGCCGCTTCGAGACGCACGCCCAGACCGTTGAGGACGAGGCCCGTCGCATGTGGGCGTCCTCGCAGAACATCTCCGGCGCCGGCTGGAGCGGTCTGGCCTCGGCCACCTCGCTGGACACCATGGGCCAGATGAACACGGCCTTCCGCAACATTGTGAACATGCTGCACGGCGTTCGCGACGGACTGATCCGCGACGCGAACAACTACGAGCAGCAAGAGCAGGCCTCCCAGCAGATCCTCAGCAGCTAGAAAGGACCTTCACGATGACTATCAATTACCAGTTCGGCGACGTCGACGCCCACGGCGCGCTGATCCGCGCCCAGGCCGCCAACCTCGAGGCCGAGCACCAGTCCATCGTTCGCGATGTGCTGGCTGCCGGTGACTTCTGGGGCGGCGCCGGTTCGGTGGCCTGCCAGGAGTTCATCGCCCAGTTGGGCCGCAACTTCCAGGTGATCTACGAGCAGGCCAACGCTCACGGCCAAAAGGTTCAGAGCGCCGGCAGCAACATGGCGCAGACCGACAGCGCCGTCGGCTCCAGCTGGGCCTGACATACGCCTTGTTCGACGACGTGGCCGCACACCATCCGGTGTGCGGCCACGTCGGTATCCGGCTGCTTGAATGTCGGCCCACAGTTTGCCGGCCGGGACCGTTTCGGTCGGCGACGACGATCCGCATCGCCGCGACCGCGCAGGCGCGCACGTCCCCACAGCAACGGCGCAACTTCTCGGCTGACGTACGTACCTGGCGCGGTAGATGCCGCCGGCACCACCCAGCAGACTGCCAGCCCCCACTGGGCCAAGTCCGCTGCGGACCCACTTGGCAGGCTGCACGCCGTTCGTACGAATACGCTGAAAAACTCCGCAGCCCAGTCACTTTGGCATGTGTTGTCACATACCGAGAAAGGTGAAGGCAGCTAGCTGACCGGCGCCTGACCGGTCCGCGGACACCGTCCGCGGGCGTCCTTACATTTGAGAACTCTATGAAGACAGTGACAACCATATGTGTGGTTGAAAGAATGAACGAATATGACCGCAATGCAAGGGTATGCGCGCAGCCAGCGTCCGCGACAGGCGATTCTGGGCCAGTTGCCCCGGATAAACAGGGCTGACGGTTCACCGATCCGGGTTTTGCTGGTCGACGATGAACCGGCCTTGACAAATTTGGTCAAGATGGCGCTGCACTACGAGGGCTGGGACGTCGAGATCGCTCACAACGGGCGCGAGGCAATCGCCAAGTTCGACAGGATCAGTCCCGACGTGCTGGTCCTCGACATCATGCTGCCCGACGTGGACGGCCTGCAGATCCTGCAACGGGTCCGGGAATCCGACTCCTACACTCCCACCCTGTTCCTCACCGCACGCGACTCGGTGATGGACCGGGTCACCGGCCTCACCGCTGGCGCTGACGATTACATGACCAAGCCGTTCAGCCTTGAGGAGTTGGTCGCGAGACTGCGTGGACTGCTACGCCGTTCCAGCCATCTGGCCCCGCCCGCCGACGAGTCCCTCAAGGTGGGCGACCTCAAGTTGGACGCGGCCAGCCGGGAGGTCACCCGCGGTGGCACCCCGATCTCGCTGTCGTCGACCGAGTTCGAATTGCTGCGGTTTCTGATGCGCAATCCGCGTCGCGCACTCAACCGCACCGAGATCCTGGACCGGGTGTGGAACTACGACTTCGCCGGCCGCACCAGCATTGTCGACCTGTACATTTCCTACCTGAGGAAGAAGATCGACGCCGACAGAGAGCCCATGATCCACACCGTCCGTGGCATTGGATACATGCTCCGACCACCGGAATGAGCTCGGAATGACGGGGGACCGCCAGATTCCGCGGTGGCTCCCCCGTTCCCTGCGCCGGCAGTTGTTGCTGGGCGTACTGACGGTGGTGACGCTGGTGTTGGTGGCCGTTGGCGCCGTCTCAGTGCTGACTCTGCGTGGCTATGTCACCGCAATGAACGACGCCGAAGTCGCCGAATCCATGCATGCCTTCACCCATGCGTACGCCCGATACCGCAACGGTGAACACACCTCGGTGCACAACGGCATTCCGCCGGTCTCCCAGGCACTGTTGGAGTTCACCGGGCAGACACCGGGAAACCTGATCGCGGTGGTTCGCGACGGCAGAGTCATCGCCTCGGCCGTCTTCTCTGAGGACGAACCGCGAGCGGCACCGCCCGACGTCATCCGTGCCATCGAAGCGCAGTCGTGGACCGACGGCCCGTCGCGGATCGAGAACCTGGGCAGCCTCGGGCCCCACCAGGTCGACAGCCGCACCGCCGGGTCCGACCGCCTGGTGGTCGGGGTTTCGCTGAGCATCGCCGACCAGATCATCGCGCGCAAGCAACTCACCACCACCCTGCTGGTGGCCACCGCGCTGGTGATCACGGCCGCACTGACGGCCTGGGTGGTGGGCTACGCGCTTCGCCCGCTCAGCCGGGTTGCCGCCACGGCCGCGGAGGTCGCCGCCATGCCGCTTGCCGACGACGACCACCAGATCAATGTGCGAGTCCAGCGCGAAGACACCGACCCGGACAACGAGGTTGGAATCGTCGGGTACACCCTCAACAAATTGCTCGACAACGTCGACAGCGCGCTGGCACATCGCGTCGAATCCGATTTGCGGATGCGGCAATTCATCACCGACGCCAGTCATGAGCTGCGCACCCCGTTGGCGGCCATTCAGGGCTACGCCGAATTGACTCGTCAGGACAGCTCGGCGTTGCCACCGACCACGGAATACGCCCTGGCGCGCATCGAGTCCGAGGCGCGGCGAATGGCTTCGCTGGTCGACGAGTTGCTGCTGCTCTCCCGCCTGGGCGAAGGCCAGGATCTGGAGGCTGAAGACCTGGACTTCACCAATCTGGTGATGAACGCGGTCAATGACGCGGCAGTGGCGGCACCGACGCACCATTGGGTCAAGAAACTGCCGGATCAACCGGTATGGGTCAACGGAGACCATGCGCGACTGCATCAGGCCGTCAGCAACCTGCTCACCAACGCCTGGGTCCATACTCATCCGGACGTCACGGTGACTACGGCGATCACCTGCCATTACGCAGCCAACCCCGAGGGCCCCAACGCGCCGTACGTCGAACTGACGGTGACCGATGATGGACCCGACATCGACCCCGACGTGCTGCCCCGGCTGTTCGAGCGATTCGTGCGCGCCGACAAGGCCCGCTCCAATGGCGCCGGCCACGGACTGGGTCTGGCGATCGTCAATTCGATCGTCAAGGCGCACGGGGGCACGGTCTGCGCCGAATCGGCGAACGGCGAGACGGTGTTTCGCGTGCGGATCCCGATGATTCAGCAGCCACGCGCGAAGGCCTCCTAGCGCGCAGGCCGCCAGCTCACGAACGTGACCACTCCTCCAAACGGTCGTATGCCTCCCACCAGATGGCCTCGTGCTGAACAGATGAGATGGCACCGGCCGTCAACCGACGGTCAGCGTGAGTCAGCATGTCCACCAACGCTCGCCAGTGCGTGTAGCGGCATAGCTCATGCACGTCAGCGCTTTTGGGCATAAGCACGACTGTCATGGACCTCACCGGAACGCGGGCGGGGCCGCCCCGAGCGAACAGCAGCGCACCAGTGGCCAGGTAGACGCCTAACGCGGACACCAACACCGTGCCGGCTGACGCCAGCGCATCGCTGAGCAGCATTTCCGCTAACAATATGAGCGCTGCGCCACCGATCGGCCAGACCTGCCATAGCCGGGCCAGACACCGATCCGCAGGACGCGTCCCGGGTGGGTAGACGACCAGGCGATAACGACGGACGCCGTACTGGCTCACCACGGCATCGAATGATCCCCACGGAGGCGCTGCCGTTGTTCCTTTAACCAGTTGTGGAGGAACGGGTTCGACGACTCGGTGTCGCGTGTTGTGCATCATTTTGGTGTACGCCGGGCCGATGGCGGGCGCTCGGTTCCAAACGGCATCTATACGTCGCAGCCGCAAACCTTTACGAAACTTTTCGCCCCGCCGACGTCCGCAGCCGCGGTCCGCATCGTCTGCTCCGTAAAGAAACCGTAAATGCACGCCGCGATGTCGTTAGGAAAGTGTCAACCAAAGGCCCTGTTGGAGCGGTCCCAATTACCGTCAAGCTGACCTTGCCTCCGAGTACTGCACTGGCGCTGACTCGATGAGGCTATTTTGTATGCGGGGAACCGGCGCCGAACGGAGACATGATGGGCGTGTTGGCATTTGTCGTGCTCACGGTGGCGGTGTTCGCCGTACTGGGCATGGTGCAGAAGTTGGTCGAGCGGTTATGAGCTACCAGAACATTGTCGGCTTGGCCCTGGCCATCCTTATTGCGCTGTTTCTGGTTGGCGCCCTGCTGTTTCCGGAGAGGTTCTAGTGAGCACAACGACAGCGGGGATCATCTTCCTCGCCGTTCTCGTCGCGGCCCTGGTGCTGGTGCATGTGCCCTTCGGCGACTACATGTACCGGGTATACACGTCGGAGAAAGACTTGCGTGTCGAGTCGCTGACGTATCGGCTCATCGGTGTCGACGCGCGCTCGGAACAGACGTGGGGCGCCTACGCCCGGAGCGTGCTGGCGTTCTCGTCGATCAGCATCCTCGTTCTGTTCGTACTCCAGCTCGTGCAGGGCAAGTTGCCGCTGCACCTGCATGATCCCGCCACAACAATGACCCCGGGACTGGCGTGGAACACCGCGGTCAGCTTCGTCACCAACACCAACTGGCAGGCCTACTCCGGTGAGTCGACACAGGGTCATCTGGTGCAGATGGCCGGCCTGGCGGTACAGAACTTCGTCTCGGCGGCCGTTGGTATGGCAGTGGCGATCGCATTGGTGCGTGGATTCGCCCGCAAACGCACGGGCGAGCTCGGCAACTTCTGGGTGGATCTGGTGCGCACGGTGTTTCGCATACTGCTGCCCATTGCGAGCGTGGGCGCGATCCTTCTGGTTGCAGGAGGCGCGATCCAGAACTTCCACCTGCACGATCAGGTCGTGACCACCCTTGGCGGTGCCCAGCAGACGATCACCGGCGGCCCGGTGGCCAGCCAAGAAGTCATCAAGGAGCTCGGCACCAACGGCGGCGGGTTCTACAACGCCAACTCCGCGCACCCGTTCGAGAACCCGACCAACTGGACCAACTGGCTGGAAATCTTTCTGCTGCTGGTGATCAGCTTCTCGCTGCCGCGCACGTTCGGGCGCATGGTGGGCAGCACGAAGCAGGGCTACGCGATCGCATCGGTCATGGCGACGCTATATGGGATCAGCGTGTCGTTAATGCTGTGGTTCCAGTTGCAGCATCACGGCACGGTACCGACCGCCGTCGGGGCCGCCGCGGAAGGTATGGAGCAGCGTTTTGGCGTCGCCAACTCGGCGGTATTCGCCGACTCCACGACGCTGACGTCGACGGGTGCGGTGGACTCGTTCCACGATTCGTATACAAGCCTGGGCGGCATGATGACGATGTTCAACATGCAGCTGGGCGAGGTCGCCCCCGGCGGCACCGGCTCTGGCCTGTACGGCATGCTGATCCTGGCGGTGATCACCGTCTTCGTCGCCGGACTGATGGTCGGGCGCACCCCGGAATACCTCGGCAAGAAAATCAACCCGCGTGAAATCAAGCTGGCCGCAAGCTATTTCCTGGTCACCCCGCTGATCGTGCTGATCGGCACCGCGATCGCGATGGCGATGCCGGGCGAACGCGCCGGGATGCTGAACACCGGCCCGCACGGGCTGTCGGAGGTCTTGTACGCGTTCACCTCCGCGGCCAACAACAACGGGTCGGCCTTCGCCGGAATCAGCGTCAACACCAACTGGTACAACACCGCCCTCGGGCTGGCCATGGTCTTCGGCAGATTCCTGCCAATGGTGCTGGTGCTCGCCTTGGCCGGCTCGCTGGCCAAGCAGGGCACCACGCCGGAATCGGTGGGCACCCTGCCCACCCATCGGCCACAGTTCGTCGGCATGGTCGCCGGCGTCACGTTGATTCTCGTTGCCCTCACGTTTCTGCCCATGCTGGCGCTCGGGCCTCTCGCCGAAGGAATTCACTGATGACCGCGACCACCGTCGATACGGCTGAACTGACGCAGCCCAGCGGCCCCGCCGGCACGAACCGGGTACAGGGCGGCTTGCTCGATCCGAAGATGCTGCGGAAGTCGACACCGCATGCGCTGCGCAAGCTCGACCCGCGCACCTTGTGGCGCAACCCGGTGATGTTCATCGTCGAAATCGGCGCCGTCTGGGCGACGGTGTTGGCGATCATCAGCCCGACCTGGTTCGCGTGGTTGATCGTGGTCTGGTTATGGCTGACGGTGCTGTTCGCGAATCTGGCGGAGGCAGTGGCCGAAGGCCGCGGTAAGGCCCAGGCCGAAGCACTCCGCAAAGCCAAAACCCAGACTATGGCACGGCGCCTCAAAGACTGGGCACCCGAAGCTTCGTCTGCACGGGAAGCCGTCGAGGAAGAAGTTGCCGCACCGTTGCTGCAGCAGGGCGACATCGTCGTGGTCGAGGCCGGGCAGGTCATCCCGGGTGACGGCGACGTGGTCGAAGGCATCGCCTCGGTGGATGAATCGGCAATCACTGGGGAGTCGGCACCGGTGATCCGGGAGTCCGGCGGCGACCGATCGGCGGTCACCGGCGGCACCACCGTCCTGAGCGACAAGATCATCGTGAAGATCACCCAGAAGCCCGGCGAAAGCTTCATCGACCGCATGATCGCTCTCGTCGAGGGCGCCAATCGGCAGAAAACCCCCAACGAGATCGCGCTGAATATCCTGCTGGCGGCGTTGACGATCATTTTCGTCTTCGCCGTCGCGACCCTGCAGCCGTTGGCGATCTACTCGAAGCTGAACAATCCCGGTGTCCCAGATACCCAGGCGCTCAATGGAAGTGGTGTCACCGGCATCGTGATGGTGTCGCTGCTGGTGTGCCTGATCCCCACCACGATCGGCGCGCTGCTGTCGGCCATCGGCATTGCCGGCATGGATCGGTTGGTGCAGCGCAACGTGCTGGCGATGTCCGGGCGCGCGGTAGAAGCCGCCGGCGACGTCAACACGTTGCTGCTCGACAAGACGGGCACCATCACCCTGGGCAACCGGCAGACCGCCGCCTTCATCCCGGTCGACGGAGTCTCCCCTGAGCAGCTGGCCGACGCCGCGCAGTTGTCCAGCCTCGCCGACGAAACACCGGAAGGACGCTCGGTCGTCGTGTTCGCCAAGCAACACTTCGGATTACGTGCGCGCACACCGGGCGAACTTGCGCACGCCCAATGGGTGACGTTCTCGGCCGCGACGCGAATGTCGGGTGTCAACGTCGACGGGCACCAGTTGCGCAAGGGCGCCGCCAGCTCGGTCGCGGAATGGGTACGCGGGCAAGGCGGCGAGGTTCCCTCCCAGCTCGGTGTGATCGTCGACGGCATCTCCGCCAGCGGCGGCACCCCGCTGGTCGTGGGGGAGAGCCGCGATGGCGAGGCTGCGGTGCTGGGTGTTATCCACCTCAAGGACGTCGTCAAACAGGGTATGCGCGAGCGGTTCGACGAGATGCGCCGGATGGGCATTCGGACGGTGATGATTACAGGTGATAATCCGTTGACCGCCAAAGCGATTGCCGACGAAGCAGGTGTCGACGACTTCCTCGCGGAAGCCACTCCCGAGGACAAGCTCGCGCTCATCAAGCGTGAGCAAGAGGGCGGCAAGCTGGTGGCGATGACCGGTGACGGCACCAACGACGCCCCGGCGTTGGCGCAGGCGGACGTGGGTGTGGCGATGAACACCGGCACGTCGGCCGCCAAAGAGGCCGGCAACATGGTCGACCTCGATTCCGACCCCACCAAACTCATCGAGATCGTCGAAATCGGCAAGCAGCTACTGATCACTCGCGGCGCGCTGACCACCTTCTCCATCGCCAACGACATCGCGAAGTACTTCGCGATCATTCCTGCGATGTTCGTCGCGCTGTTTCCCGGGCTGGACCTGTTGAACGTGATGCGGCTACACAGCCCGCAGTCGGCGATCCTGTCGGCGGTGATCTTCAACGCGGTCATCATCGTCATGCTGATCCCGTTGTCATTAAGGGGCGTGCGTTATACGCCGAGCAGCGCCTCAAAATTGTTGAGCCGCAACCTCTATGTCTACGGACTGGGAGGCATCGTTGCCCCGTTCATCGGGATCAAGCTGATCGACCTCATCGTCCAATTCGTCCCCGGGATGTCCTGACATGAAAATCTCCAATTTCGTCCGCATGCACTGGGCGGCCTTCCGTGCACTAATGGTGCTGACCGTCATTACCGGTCTCGCCTACCCGCTGTTCATCTGGCTGGTCGCGCAGATTCCGGGGCTGCACGACAAGGCCGAAGGGTCGATTCTCACGGTCAACGGCAAGCCGACCGGCAGTCGGCTGATCGGTCAGCTGTTCACCGACAAGGACGGCAACCCGCTGTCGCAGTACTTCCAGAGCCGCCCCTCGGCGGCCGGCACCGGCTACGACCCGCTGTCGACGAGCGCGAGCAACCTCGGGCCCGAAAGCATCGTCGACACACCCGCCGATCCGTCGCAATTGGCGGCTGGCAAGTCCGCCTCTGATGCCGGCTTCAAACCGAGCCTGTTGACCCAGGTGTGCTCGCGCAGCGCCGCTGTGGGGCTACTGGAAGGTGTGGATGGGTCACGTCCGTTCTGCACGGGTGGCGGTGTGGGCGCGGTGCTGTCGATAATCGGGCCTCGTGACGCCCGCGGCGCCGTCATCCATCCCACCCGAGTGGTCAGCGTCAACGAGCAATGCCAGACGACGGCGACACCGTTTTTGACCACGTACGAAAACGTGCGGGTCGAGTGCGCCAAGTATGGCGAGGACTACTCGATCGGCCAGATCGTGCCTATCCGTGGCGCCGCCCCCGCCGATCCGGCCGTACCCGCCGACGCGGTCACCGCCAGTGGCAGCGGCCTGGACCCGCACATCTCGGTGGCGTATGCCGAGCTTCAAGTCGCGCGGGTTGCCAAGGCCCGCGGCATCAGCGTCGAGCAAGTGCGCGCCGTGGTCCGCGACAACCAGGACGGACGGGTGCTCGGCTTCATGGGCGAGGCGCGGGTCAATGTGCTGCAGCTCAATCTCGGGTTAGACCGAAACTTTCCGGTAGGCCGCTAGTCACCGTTTTGTCTCGGGAAGCAGCGTCCTTGAGTTGCCGGCACCCACGCGCGGATGATGGTTGACGTGAGTGTCACCGAGCACCGTCCCAAACGCGGGGAGCTACGCATCTATCTCGGTGCGGCTCCGGGGGTCGGCAAGACGTTCGCGATGCTTGGCGAGGCGCATCGACGCTTGGAACGCGGCACCGACTTGGTGGCGGCTGTGGTCGAGACCCACGGAAGAGCGAAAACCGCTGACCTGCTTAAGGGCATCGAGGTCATTGCGCCGCACTATATCGAATATCGTGGCGGCACCTTCCCCGAACTCGACGTTCCCGCCGTGCTGACACGGCATCCGCAGGTCGTCTTGGTCGACGAGCTCGCCCACACAAATACGCCGGGCAGCAAGAACGCCAAGCGATGGCAGGATGTCGAGGAGCTGCTCGCCGCCGGAATCACCGTGATCTCCACCGTGAACATTCAGCATCTGGAGAGCCTGAACGACGTCGTCACCCAGATCACTGGCATCGAACAAAAAGAAACGATACCGGATTCAATAGTACGACAGGCCGCGCAGGTTGAGCTCATCGATATAACCCCAGAAGCGTTGCGCCGCCGGCTTTCTCATGGGAACGTCTATGCGCCGGCAAGAATCGACGCCGCATTGTCCAACTACTTCCGCCGCGGAAATCTCACCGCCTTAAGGGAATTGGCGTTGCTGTGGCTGGCCGACCAGGTCGATACCGCGCTGGCCAAGTATCGTGCGGAGAACAAGATAACCGAGATATGGGAGGCCCGTGAACGCGTGGCCGTGGCGGTCACCGGTGGTCCTGAGTCAGAAACGCTGGTGCGACGAGCATCTCGGATCGCATCGAAGTCCAGTGCCGAGCTGATGGTGGTTCACGTCGTGCGCGGTGACGGACTGGCCGGCCTGTCGCAGGCACGGATGAGCAAGATTCGCGAGCTGGCAAAAAGCCTCGACGCCTCCCTGCATACCGTGGTCGGAGACGACGTACCCAGCGCCTTACTTGAATTCGCCCGCGACATCAACGCGACCCAGCTGGTGATCGGTACCTCTCGACGGCCTCGGTGGGCGCGCATCTTCGACGAGGGCATCGGCCCCGCAATCGTCGATCGCTCCGGCAAGATCGACGTACACATGGTCACCCACGAGGAATCCAAGCGGGGAAGTCGCACCGCCGCGATCTCGCCCCGCGAACGACGGGTGGTGTCCTGGCTTGCGGCCGTAATCGTCCCGTCGCTCATCTGCGCGCTCACAGTTGTTTGGCTGGACCGATATCTCGACACCAGCGGGGCAAGTGCGCTGTTCTTCGTCGGGGTCGTCGCGGTGGCCCTGCTCGGAGGCGTTGCCCCGGCTGCGCTTTCGGCGGTGTTGTCCAGCCTGCTGCTGAACTACTACCTGACCAACCCTCGATACACATTCACCATCGCCGAACCCTCCGCCGCCGTCACCGAGGCGGTCCTTCTCCTCGTCGCTGTCGCAGTCGCGGTTCTCGTCGATAGTGCGGCCAAACGTGCCCGGGAATCCCGTCGTGCGTCCCAAGAGGCCGAACTGCTGACACTGTTCGCCGGATCGGTGCTGCGCGGCGCGGATCTGGAGACACTGCTCGAGCGGGTGCGAGAGACCTACTCGCAACGCGCGGTCAGCATGTTGCGCGAACGTACCGACCAAAGCCCCGACAACGAGCGCAACCGACGATATGTGATCGCCTCCGTAGGGATAGATCCTTGCACCACTGTGGATTCCGCTGACGCCGCAATCGAAGTCGGTGACGACGAGTTCTGGATGCTATTGGCTGGAAAGAAGCTTTCCGCGCGGGACCGCCGGGTGCTCAATGCGGTGGCCACGCAAGCCGCAGGTCTGGTCAAACAGCGTGAGTTGGCCGAAGAAGCCACCCGCACTGAAGCAATCGTGCGGGCCGACGAACTGCGCCGCTCGCTGCTCTCAGCGGTCAGCCACGACCTGCGCACCCCACTGGCGGCGGCCAAGGTCGCGGTGTCCAGCTTGCGCGCCGAAGACATCGCCTTCTCCCCCGCGGACACCGCCGAATTACTGGCCACCATAGAGGAATCCATCGACCAGCTCACCGCGCTGGTGGGCAACCTGCTCGACTCGTCGCGGCTGGCCGCGGGCGTGGTCCGCCCGGAACTGCACCGGGTATATCTCGAGGAAGCGGTGCAGCGCGCTTTGGTCAGTATCGGCAAGGGTGCCACCGGTTTTTACCGATCCGCCATCGACCGCGTCAAGGTCGACGTCAGCGACGCCGTCGCGATGGCCGACGCCGTGCTACTCGAACGGGTGTTGGCCAACCTGATCGATAACGCTTTGCGCTATGCGCCCAATTCCATGGTCCGCGTCAACGCGGGACGGGTGGGTGATCGCGTGCTGATCAACGTCATCGACGAGGGCCCGGGAATCCCGCACGGAGCCGAGGAGCAGATCTTCGGAGCGTTCCAACGGCTCGGTGATCACGACAACACCACCGGTGTCGGCCTGGGGATGTCGGTGGCGCGCGGCTTCGTCGAGGCCATGGGTGGCATCATTCAGGTCAGCGACACACCGGGAGGCGGACTTACCGTCGTGGTGGATCTTGCCGCGCCGCAGGAAAACGGTCAACGATGACCCGGGTCTTGGTGATCGACGACGAGCCGCATATCCTGCGGGCATTACGGATCAACCTGACAGTGCGCGGCTATGAGGTGACCACCGCGTCGACCGGTGCGGGAGCGCTGCGCGCCGCTGCCGAGCATCCGCCCGACGTGGTGATCCTCGACCTGGGGCTGCCGGACATCTCGGGCATTGACGTGCTCGCCGGATTGCGTGGCTGGCTGACCGCACCGGTGATCGTGCTGTCGGCCCGCGCCGATTCTTCGGACAAAGTGGAGGCCCTGGACGCAGGCGCCGATGACTACGTGACGAAACCCTTTGGGATGGACGAGTTTCTGGCTAGGCTGCGGGCGGCGGTGCGCCGCAATACGGCAGCCTCCGAAGTCGACCAGCCGGTCATCGAAACACATTCTTTCACAATCGATTTAGCCGCCAAGAAGGTCACCAAGGACGGCGTCGAGGTGCACCTGACACCGACCGAGTGGGGCATGCTCGAGATGCTGGTGCGCAATCGGGGCAAGCTGGTCGGCCGCGAGGAACTGCTCAAGGAGGTGTGGGGACCGGGATATGCGACCGAAACCCATTACCTACGCGTATACCTCGCGCAGCTGCGACGCAAACTGGAGGACGACCCGTCACATCCCAAACATCTGTTGACCGAATCGGGAATGGGCTACCGCTTCGAGGCGTGAGCGTAGTCATCAACCGTCTCGCTTAGTTGACGGCGTCCACTTGGGTCCGCGATCTTTACGGAATCTATACACCCCTGCGCCGTCCGTTTCCGGCGAATCGACTCTAGGCTTCGGGGTCGTGTCTTCACCGACGTCATTCTTGAAGCGCCTGGTCGTCGGTCGGCCGTTTCGTAGCGATCGACTGGACCATACTCTGCTGTCGAAACGGATCGCTTTACCCATCTTCGCCAGCGACCCGCTGTCCTCGGTTGCCTATGCTTCCCAGGAAATTCTGTTGATCCTGACCCTCGGCGGGCTCGCTTACCTGTACTTGGCGCCGTGGATCGCAGCGGCGGTGGTGCTGCTCCTTGCTGTCGTCGTCTTGTCATATCGACAGGTGGTGCAGGCCTATCCCAGCGGGGGTGGATCCTATGAGGTCGTCGCCAAGAATCTTGGCCCCAACGCTGGCCTGGTCGTGGCCGCCGCCCTGCTCGTTGACTATGTGATGACGGTGGCTGTTTCGGTGGCCGCCGGCGTCGACAACGTCATTTCGGCGGTTCCGACGCTAAATCCGCATCGCGTCGCGATCGACATCGCGTTCATCGTGTTGCTGACCGCGATGAACCTGCGAGGGGTCCGTGAATCAGGGCGAGCGTTCGCCATCCCTACCTACGCTTTCGTCGTGGGCGTGATGGTGATGATCGCTATCGGCTTGTTTCGGACGCTACTCGGTGATGCGCCGCAGGCCGAGAGCGCGAACTACGGTATTCACGCCGAACAGGTCGGCCTCAATTCGCTGGCGATCGCGCTGCTGGCGCTCCGGGCTTTCTCCTCGGGCTGCACCGCCCTCACCGGCGTGGAGGCCATTTCCAATGGTGTACCCGCGTTCCGGAAGCCGAAGGCGCTCAACGCCGCCCGGACGATGTCCGCGATGGGTGCACTGGCAATCGCGATGTTCGCCGGCGTGACCGCGCTCGCCTTGATCTGTCACACCCGCGTAGTCGAAAACACCTGCGACCTCGTTGGATTTCCGGGCGACTGTAACCGCGACGCACAGCGCACCGTGATCGCCCAAATCGCCGCGGCGGTGTTCGGCAACAACAGCTTCATGTTCTTTTACTTGCAGACGGCAACCGCGCTGATCCTAATCTTGGCGGCCAACACCGCCTACAACGGATTCCCCCTGCTCACCTCGATTCTTTCGCAGGACCGCTACCTACCCCGGCAACTACATACCCGCGGGGATCGACTGACCTACTCGAATGGCATCATTCTGCTCGCGATGATCGCCGGCAGCCTGATCTACGCGTTCGACGGTTCGACGACCCGCCTGATCCAGCTCTACATCGTCGGGGTGTTCACCTCCTTCACACTGTGCCAAGCAGGGATGGTCCGGCACTGGAATCGGCAATTGGCCGACGCCGGCACCGCCGCGGAGCGCCGCAGGTTCCACCGCGGCGCGCGCCATCAACGCGTTCGGCGCTTGCTTCACCGGCATCGTCTTGATCGTCGTCATGGTCACCAAGTTCACCCATGGCGCATATCTGGTGGTCATCGCAATCCCCCTGCTCTGCGTCATGATGCAAGCAATACGCCGACACTACGCAGCCGTGCGGACCGAACTTCGCAACGATATGGACGACGACCGAGTGCTGCCGAGCAGGGTGCACGCGATCGTGCTTATCTCGGACTGGCACAAAGCAACTCAGCGCGCCGTGATGTTCGCAAAGGCGACGAAACCGGACACACTGACCGCCCTCACCGTGAACGTCGACGACGGGGACACCAGAGCACTGCTGCACGAGTGGGAGAACCTCAACATCGATCTTCCGCTCAAGGTCATCGAGTCGCCGTACCGCGAGATCACCAGGCCCATCGTCGACTACATCAAGAAACTGCGACGCAACAGCTCACGCGACGTGGTCAATGTCTACATTCCCGAATATGTCGTTGGCCGCTGGTGGGAGAACCTGCTGCACAACCAGAGTTCGCTGAGGCTTAAGGGGCGGCTGCTGTTCGAGCCTAACGTCATGGTCACCAGCGTGCCGTGGCAACTACGCTCATCGGAGCATCGCGACCTTGCCCGGGTCGAGCACGCTCCCGGCGAAATCCGTCGTGGCATCCCGTAGTGGGATGCTCATTAGCATTGCGACAACACGATCCCATCCAGAATGTCGTGTTCACTGACGATCAACTCGGAGATGCCGGCCCGGTCGCTCAATTCCCGCGCCAATTCCTGAACCACGATCGCACCACCACCGATCACATCGACGCGGCCCTCATGCATGGGCCCCAGGGCGGCCCGCTCCGCCCGAGTCATGCCGATCAGCCGGTCACACACCGCCAGCAGCTCGTCCAGCGGCACCCGCGAAAGATGAATCGCCGCAGCGTCATAGCGGGTCAGACCCTGCGCCAGCGCCGACAGGGTGGTCATCGTCCCGGCCAGTCCGACCCAGGTCCTCGCCCCTGCGACGGGTACCGCGCGCCACGCGACGTCGAGTCGCTCACGCACCACTTCGCGGGCCGCCGCCACTTCATCCGCCGAAGGTGGGTCGGAGCGCAGACACCGTTCGGTCAAGCGCACGCAACCGATGTCGGCCGAGTAGCTCGCCACGACCTCATCGGCTGCCGTGCCGAGCACGATTTCCGTCGACCCGCCGCCCAGGTCGACCACGACGAAAGGCGCACCAGCACTGTCCAAATCGCCGACGGCACCCCGAAAAGACAGTGCCGCCTCCTCGCCGCCGGTGATCACCTCGGCAACCGAACCGGGGATCACCGTCCCCAGCACGTCAGCCGTCATCGCAAAGAACACATCGCGATTGGCGGCATCCCGCGTCGCCGAGGTGGCGACCATCCGCACCCGCTCGACACCATGCAGGCGAAGCAGTTCGGCGTAGTCAGCCAGCGCCGCCCGGGTTCGGGCAATCGCCTCGGGTGCGAACTCACCTGTTGCGTCAACGCCCTGACCCAACCGTACGATGCGCATTTCCCGATGGACATCGTCCAGCCGCTCACCCTCGATGTCGGCGATCAGCAATCGAATCGAGTTCGTACCACAGTCAATACCGGCGAGTCGAGTCAAAGCCATTGTCTCCCGACCAGAGCAGCAGCCAAACCGGACTCCGCGGTCAGCAGCGCCAGCGCCTCGTCACCGAAGGGGTTGACCCCGGGACCTTTGGCCAGCGAATGCGCGATCAGGACGTGCAGACATTTGACCCGGTCTGGCATGCCACCGCCGGAGAACGTGGTGCCCAATGGTTCAATCGCGTCACGCTCAGCCAGATACGACTCGTGCGCCCGACGGTACGCGGCGGCCAAATCCGGATCCCGGCTCAATCTTTCAGTCATGTCGCGCATGAGCCCCGTCGTCTCCAATCGGCTCGCTGCCGCAGTGAGCACCGGATGCGTCAGGTAGTACAACGTCGGAAACGGAGTGCCGTCCGGAAGTTTCGGCGCGGTCTTCACCACCGCGGGTTCTCCGTCCAAGCATCGGTAGGCGACTTCGAGCACACCGCGCGGCTCGCGGCCCAACTGGCGCGCCACCGCCTCCAGGTCGGCAGGATCAACCACCGGGCGATGGCGGGTTGGGCGGCAACGGTCCGGGCGGCTGCTGCTCCGGCGGCGGACCTGCCGCGGGCGGCAGGTGCGGCGCGTCAGCAATGGTGTGCCAGAGCGAGGTGTACCAGGGTTCGTTCTTGGCCGGGCCCCCCACCTCCGCCCCCGGCTGCGGGGTCACCACCGCGCCGGGCGGAAGCTGAACCTGGAACGGAATGTCTCCGGGTTTGACGAATCCGAGGCGCTCGCGTGCCTGCGCTGCGATATACGCCGGGTCGGCCAGCTGGCCCTTGCGTTGTTCCAATTCGCCGATCTGGCGCCGCAGCGCGGCCTCGGTCGCCGAGAGCTGCGTCATCTCGGTGCGCTGAGCAAAGTACGTATGCACCGGTCCGGCGATGGTCAGCGTCAGCACACACACCACGACGGCCAGGATCGCGGCGCGCCGCGCCGTGAGCCCCAGCCGCTGATCCGACCGCTGCTCAACGGATTCGGTGAAGGACCGCTTGATGGGGTCCACGACATGCTCCTGCAACGAGCCGGTGGACCGACTTTCGTCGGGAGCTGTCTGCGCCGGTTTGGACACCGGCTTCGAGTAGGGCTTAGCCGACGGAGTGGTGGAACGACGCGCCCGAGCCGAGTCCCCCGGCTTCCCCGGCCGTGATGCCGGAGACCGCCGTTTCGGATCGGACTTGGCGGACAAGCTACTTCGGGTCCACCGCGAACCGCGGGAACGCCAGATCGCCGGCGTAGCGGGCCGCATCACCCAGCGCCTCTTCGATCCGCAGCAGCTGGTTGTACTTCGCGACACGTTCACCGCGGGCCGGCGCGCCCGTCTTGATCTGGCCGCTGCCGACCGCCACCACCAGGTCAGCGATGGTGGTGTCCTCCGTCTCGCCGCTGCGGTGGCTCATCATCGTGCGGTACCCGCTGTGGTGCGCCAGCGCGACCGCGTCGAGTGTCTCGGTCAGCGTCCCGATCTGATTCACCTTGACCAGCAACGCATTTGCCACGCCCCGCTCGATGCCCTCCTCGAGGCGCTCGGGATTGGTGACGAAGATGTCGTCGCCAACGACCTGCACCCGGTCCCCGATCGCCGCCGTCAGCCCAACCCAGCCGTCCCAATCGTCTTCGGACAACGGGTCTTCGATGGACACCAACGGATAAGCGCCGAGCAGACCGGCGTAAAACTCCGTCATCTCCTCGGCGGTGCGGCTCGAGCCCTCGAAGCTGTAGCCGGTGCCCTCGGTGTGGAACTCGGTGGCCGCGGCGTCGAGGGCCAACGCGATGTCGGCACCGGGCTTGAGGCCGGTCGACTCGATGGCCCGGCTGATCAGGTCCAGCGCCGCGGTGGTGCCGGCGACGTCCGGGGCGAAGCCGCCCTCGTCGCCCAGCCCGGTGGACAGGCCCTCCTTCTTCAACACCGCCTTGAGCGCGTGGTAGACCTCGGCGCCCCAGCGCAGCGCCTCGTGGAAACTGGGAGCACCGATCGGCGCCACCATGAACTCCTGGACGTCGACACCGGTGTCGGCGTGCGCGCCGCCGTTGAGGATGTTCAGCATCGGCACCGGCATAATGTGCGCGTTGGGCCCGCCGAGGTAGCGGAACAGCGGCAGCGCCGCCGAGTCCGCGGCGGCCCTGGCCACCGCCAGCGAGACGCCCAGAATGGCGTTGGCCCCCAGCCGGGACTTGTCGGGAGTGCCGTCAAGGTCCACCAGGGCCTGATCGACGAGCCGCTGGTCGTCGGCGTTGAGCCCGATGACCGCAGGCCCGATCTCGTCAAGCACCGCCTGGACGGCCTTCTTCACCCCTTTGCCGCCATACCGGTCACCGCCGTCGCGCAATTCGACCGCCTCGTACTCGCCGGTCGATGCGCCCGAAGGCACCGCGGCGCGGGCGAAGGTCCCGTCGATCAGCGCGACCTCGACTTCGACGGTCGGGTTACCGCGGGAATCAAGGATCTCGCGAGCTCCGACCTGCTCGATAATCGGCACTGGGTTCTCCTTTGCGCTCTGGCTCTGTTCGGGCCCCCGGCAGCCTCAGCCTAAAGCCTTGGGTCAGCGGTCCATCTTTCTACAGCGGATGACCCGCCGCATAGGCGGTCGCCCAGTCCCGCACCGCGCGCGCGTAAACCCCGGAGTTGTTGTAGGCCCGCAAAGCGGTGATCCAGCCCCGTGGCGTCCCGAGATCCTTTCCGCGCCAGCACAGATAACCTGCGGCCGAAAGGGCGGCGTCATCGATATTGTCCGGGCTGGCGGCGCCGTCGTTGTTGGCGTCGACGCCGTACAGACGCCAGGTCTCGGAAATGAACTGCATCGGCCCCATCGCGCGTTCCACGCCGTTATCGCCGTCGAGCAGGCCACCATCGTTGTCGACGATCCGCACGGTGTCACCACTGCCGTCGAGCCGGACACCCCGGATGGGGGGCCTGACATCGCCGTTGGGCGCGATCGTCGCGCCGCGGTAGGTGCCGTTATGGCTCTCGACCTGCCCGATGCCCGCCAGCGTCGTCCACGCGATGTGGCACTTCGGGTTCTCCACTTCGGCAACGCGCGCGGCGTAGGCATAGGCCTCCAGCGCGATGACCGGCATCTCCAAGCCCGGAGCCCGCGCCTCCGCCCACTCCCGCAACTGGTCGGCGGGACGACCGATGGCGTGGGTGTCCACCGGCGGCACCGGGTCCCCCGCCGGCGGCGGCACGCCCTCCGGGATGAAAAGACTGAGCTGCCAGGTGCAACTTGACGCCAACAGCATCGCGGTAGCGCCTATCACGGCGACCGCGCGCAACCAGCGTCTCGGCGACACAAACTCTCCCTGTCAATCTCCCTATCGGGGCGCCTCACCCGTTTCGGCCAAGTTCATCGTCCCATGGGTTGCCGGAGTGCCCCGCTTACCGAACCGCCCAGCACATAATTCTCAGAGGTGAGCAACGGACCGATGATCGCTGTCTGTGGAGCTGCTCTGAGTCGCCGCAAGCCTGGCTCAAACCAGCCCGGACAACCTGGCGCGTACCGACCCGGATGTCAGCGCCGTCCCTTGCGCTTCTTGGGCCGGGCCTCCCTGGACGCTTCGGGCAGGTCGTCGGCAACCCCGGGTTCCGGCTCGAATTCGGGCTCGAATTCGGGTTCAGCTTCCAGGCTCGACTCGCCGGACGGCCAGTGTGCCTGCCACTCCTCCTCGGTGACGAAGCCTAGCGGCGTCACGTCGAGTTCTTCGGCGACGCTGTCGCCGCGGCGTGTGGCGGCAATCGCCCTCTCGACACTGCGAACCGATTCGACGAAATCCAATACGGCTGCGCGCAACGTGTTTTCCGCGTCGACATCGGCCGAGAGGGTAATGGTGGTGAGTTCAGCGGGAATGAACTCGGCGGGCAGGCCGGCTTGGCGTACCCGTTGAATCACCTTCTGCGCCAGCGCCAATGCCGGCTGACCCGTGTGGACGTCGTCCAGCACCGAGTTGCGCGACTTCTGCGACCGCTCTGACGCCTTGGCCTCCTCCCACTGGGCCAGCTGCTCCTGCAACGAAATCGATTCTCCCGCAAGCACTCCCGGTACCCGATTGCCGAGCTTGCGCATCAGCGTGTCGGCGACGTCGTCGATGGTGAAGGGAAGCAGCGCCGCATCCTCAGCGATGCGCGAGTGGAAAAGCACCTGCAGCAACAGGTCACCGAGTTCCTCACGCAGTTGGTCGACGCTGCCGCTGTGCACCGCGTCCAACAGTTCGTAGGTCTCTTCCAGCAGGTATCTGCGCAGCGAGTCGTGGGTCTGTTCGCTTTCCCACGGCCCGGCGGTGCGCAGTTTGTCCATCATCGCGACCGCGTCGATCAGCCGTTCGCCGCGCTGACGTTCCGGGGCCGCGATCAGCCGGGCACCGGCGGCCAACCGCGCGGTGACGGCCGGATGGTTGGGGTCCGACGACAACAGCACCGGCGCGTCCTCGCCGGTGTACGCCGGGTGCGCGTCGGGCAGCGACCAGGGCACCGCGATCGGCATCTCCTCGGTGTACTGCACGGGGCCGGAAAGCAGCTCGATGGCTTCCACCGGCACCAGCGCCGGACGGCGGGGGTCGACCAGGACGACAATCATCGGGCTCGTCGCTCCTTCCCCGACCTACTTGACGCGGGCGTGCCCGCCTCGTTAGGGGCGTTCGTCATTCCAACATCTTGCTGCGGTTTCCCCGCCAGCGCAGTCACCAAATCCGCCACCATCTGCACCAACTCGACATCTCGGATGTGTCCGGCACCGATACCGCCGGCCCGCGGAATGGGAACTTGCACGGTCGACGTCGTCGCGCGGTAGCGGCCGCCCGGGTACATCCGCGCCAGGCGGACCTGCGCGGAATCCGGCAACGTCAGTGGCGACAGCCGCACCGTGGTCGCCGACGGGGCGCTGACCTCGGTGATCCCCGAAGCCCGGCACAGCAGCCGCAGCCGCGCCACCGCCACCAGCCGTTCCGCGGGCTCGGGCAGCGGGCCGTACCGGTCGATGAGCTCCTCGACCACCGCCGCGATGTCGCTGTCGGAGGTGGCAGAGGCCAGCCGCCGGTAACCCTCCAGACGGAGCCGGTCGCTGGCGATGTAGTCCGGCGGCAGGTGCGCGTCGACCGGCAGGTCGATCCGCAGTTCCTTGGGCTCCTCGTCGGCGGTCACCGTCTCGCCATCTGCGGCCTTGCGGTAGGCCTCGACGGCCTCACCGACCAGCCGTACGTAGAGGTCGAAGCCGACGCCGGCGACGTGCCCCGACTGCTCGACGCCGAGCACATTGCCGGCGCCGCGAATCTCGAGGTCCTTCATCGCTACCGCCATGCCCGCGCCCAGCTCGTTGTTCTGTGCGATCGTCGCCAACCGGTCGTAGGCAGTCTCGGTCAGCGGGGCCTGCGGCGGATAGAGGAAGTAGGCGTAGCCACGCTCCCGGCTGCGGCCCACCCGGCCCCGCAACTGGTGCAGCTGGGACAAGCCGAAGGTGTCAGCGCGTTCGACGATCAGCGTGTTGGCGTTGGAGATGTCCAGCCCGGTTTCCACGATCGTGGTGCACACCAGGATGTCGTACTCGCGGTTCCAGAACCCCTGCACGGTGGTTTCCAGCAGTTCCTCGGGCATCTGTCCGTGCGCCACGGCGACGCGCGCCTCGGGAACCAGGCCACGCACCCGCGCGGCGGCGGAGTCGATCGAACTCACCCGGTTGTGCACGTAGAACGCCTGCCCGTCGCGCAGCAGCTCGCGTCTCAGGGCGGCCGCGATCTGCTTGTCGTCGTGCGGGCCGACATAGGTCAGCACCGGGTAGCGCTCTTCGGGTGGAGTCAGGATCGTCGACATCTCGCGGATGCCGGCCAGGCTCATCTCCAGGGTGCGCGGAATCGGGGTGGCACTCATGGTCAACACGTCGACGTGGGTGCGCAGCGCCTTGATGTGTTCCTTGTGCTCGACGCCGAAGCGCTGCTCCTCGTCGACCACCACCAGACCGAGGTCCTTCCAGCGCACGCCGGTCTGCAGCAGCCGGTGGGTACCGATCACCACGTCGACCGACCCGTCAGCCATGCCGTCGATCACCTTGCGGGACTCGGCCGGATCGGTGAAGCGGGACAGCCCCTTCACTGTCACCGGGAAGCCGGCCATCCGGTCGGTGAACGTCTGCAGATGTTGATCGGCCAGCAACGTCGTCGGCACCAACACGGCGACCTGCTTGCCGTCCTGGACCGCCTTGAACGCCGCCCGTACCGCGATCTCGGTCTTGCCGTAACCGACGTCGCCGCAGATCACCCGGTCCATCGGGATCGCCTTCTCCATATCGGCCTTGACCTCGGTGATCGCGGTGAGCTGGTCGATGGTCTCGGTGAAGCCGAACGCGTCCTCCATCTCGGCCTGCCAGGGCGTGTCGGGCGCAAAGGCATGGCCTGCGCTGGCCTGCCGTTTGGCGTACAGCGCCACCAGCTCACCGGCGATCTCGCGCACGGCGCGGCGGGCTTTGGTCTTGGTGTTGGTCCAGTCGCTGCCGCCCAGTTTGCTCAGCGACGGCGCCTGCCCGCCCACATACCGCGACAGCTGGTCCAGCGAGTCCATCGGGACATACAGCTTGTCTGTGTTTTGGCCGCCACTTCCCTTTTTTGATGACGCATATTCCAGCACCAGGTATTCGCGGCGGGCGCCGCCGACCGTGCGTTCCACCATCTCCACGAACCGGCCGATGCCGTGCTGGTCGTGCACCACCAGATCGCCGGCCGTCAGCGCCAGCGGGTCGACGGTGTTGCGCCGCTTGGCCGCCAGCCGTTTGCCCTCGCCGGCGGCGGCCCGGCTACCGGTGAGGTCGGCTTCGGTGATGACGACCAGGTTGGCTCCCGGGATCACGACTCCCTCGTGCAGCGGACCCCGCAGGACGCCGACGACCCCGGGCTTGGGCGTCTGGCCCGGATCCAGCATGCCCGCGGCGATGTCGGATTCGGCGAGTCGCTCCACCATGCGGTGCGCGGTCCCGGTACCGGGTGCAACCATCGCCGCGTATCCGCCGGTGGCCACGTGCGCGCGCAGCATCGCGAAGATGCTGTCGATGTCGTGCTGATGCCCACGCGCGGAGGGCGCGGACCGGATGTCCAGTTCGGCGGACGATTCGTCGGCAAGCTGGCTCAGCGTCCACCACGGGTGCCCGGCACGGCGGGCCGCATCCTGCACCTCGTCGAGTTCGGCGAAGCCCGACCCGCCAAGTTGTTCGACGTCGACCGGCGCATCGGCGCCCAGGGCCGCGACCGACCACGACGCTTCCAGAAATTCCCGGCCCGTCTTGATCAGGTCGGCGGCCCGGGTGCGCACCTTCTCCGGGTCGCACACCAGCACCGGAGTTCCGTCGGCCAGCTGATCGGTGAGCAGCGCATGAACCCCATGCTCCGGGGGCCGCAATACCGGCAGCAGCGCCTCCATGCCCTCGACGGGAATGCCTTCGGCCAGCTTGGCCAGCATGTCGATGATGCTTCCGGTGACCGTGTTCTCGGTCGCGGGATGCTGTCCGGCCAGTTGGGCCGCGCGGGCCCGCACATCGTCGGTGAGCAGCAATTCACGACATGCGACCGCGAGCAGCGTGTCGATGTCGATCTCGGGAATCGAGCGCTGGTCGGCAACCGAGAACATCCGCATCTCGGTGATCTCGTCACCCCAGAATTCGACCCGGACCGGATGTTCGGCGGTCGGGGCGAAAATATCGAGGATGCCGCCGCGCACGGCGAACTCTCCACGCCGTCCGACCATGTCGACCCTGGTGTAAGCGAGCTCGACGAGCCGTCGGGTCACGTCCTCGAACGGCGCTTCGTCGCCGACAGTGAGAGTCAGCGGTTCCTGCCGGCCGAGTTGCGGCGCCATGGGCTGCAGCAACGAACGCACCGCCGTCACCACCACCCGAAGCGGCGGGCCCAGCCGGGCGTCGTCGGGATGGGCCAGCCGGCGCAGCACCATCATCCGGGTTCCGACGGTGTCGATGCCGGGCGAAAGCCGCTCGTGCGGCAGCGTCTCCCAGGACGGGAAAACCGCGACCGCGTCGCCGAACACCCCGCGCAGTTCGGTGCTCAGGTCGTCGGCTTCCCGACCGGTGGCGGTGACCACCAGCAGCGCGCCCTGTTGGGCCAGCGCGCTGGCCACGTAAAGGCGCGCGCCGGCCGGTCCGACCAGCGGCAATTGTTCGGGTCGATCGGAGGCACGCTCGATGAGCTGTTGGAATGTCGGCGCGGTGAGCGCCAATTCGACGAGCCCCGCGATCGGGGTATCTGGGCACGCAGCCCCCGGTGCGGTCATGGTGTGCACCATTCTAGGGCGCGGCAATTCGTCAATATCGAGCCCGGCTGCGTCAAGAGACCGTAAGGAAAGCCCTATTCGGGCCGGTCCGAGCGCAGTTTGGGAGCATGACATTGCTGGACATGCTGCCGTCGATCCGTCGGGCGGCTCCCCGACGGTTGGACCCCGCAATCTGGCCGATGAGTGCCATATGTGACGAAGACGGCCGATTGTGCTTCGGTGAGGTGCCGCTCACCGATATCGCCGACGAGTTCGGCACCCCAACCTATGTGATCGATGAAACCGACTTCCGGCATCGTGCCCGTCGCTACCGCAAGGCGTTGCGCAATATCGAGGTTGTCTACGCCGGGAAGTCGCTGTTGACCACCGCGGTGGCGCGCTGGGTACGCGAGGAAGGGCTTGGCGTCGGCGTCTGCTCTCCTGGCGAACTGGCCGTCGCCCTGGCCGGCGGCATTGACCCCGTCCGGGTCATCATGCAGGGAAATGCGAAATCTCCGGACGAGCTGCGCGGTGCGGTGGCCGCCGGCGTGGGTCGCATCGTGGTGGATTCGTCGATGGAGATCGCCTACCTGGCCGGCGTAGCCCGGCGGCGCCAACGGGTGCTTATCCGGGTGACACCAGATGTCGACGTTCACGGGCACCGCGACCTGAATACCGGGATAAGTGATCGGAAGTTCGGGTTCACGGTGGACGGCGGTCATGCCGCTGACGCCGCGCGGCGGGTGCTCGCACACCCCATCCTCGATTTGATCGGGCTGCACTGCCATATCGGCTCCCAGGTGACCGACGCGGCGCTGTACGGCGAAGCGATCCGCCGGATGGTCGCCACGATGGCCGACATCCGCACCCAGCACGGCGTCATTCTCACCGAACTCAACATCGGCGGAGGACACGCTGTGCCCTACCTCCGCGGTGACCGCGAACTCGACCTCGACGAACTGGCGGCGGTGATCGAGGACGCGCTGGACGAGGCCTGCGCGGCCGAGCATTTCCCCCGGCCTGCCCTCGTCGTCGAACCGGGTCGAGGGATCAGTGCCCGGGCAGGTGTCACGCTCTACCGGGTGTGTTCGGTGAAGACGCCGCCGGGTGGCCGCACCTTCGTCGCGGTGGACGGCGGGATGAGCGACAATCCGCGGGTGGCGCTGTCCGGCGCGCAGTACACGGTCGCGCTGGCCAACCGTCACCCGCTGGTGGCCAAGCAGATAGTGACCGTGGCGGGCCGGCATTGTGAGGCCGGGGACGAGATCGCCCGCGACATCGAGCTGCCGGCCGACGTGCATCCCGGCGATTTGCTCGCAGTGGCGTGTACCGGCGCGTACCACCACAGCATCGCGCCTAGCTACCACCTGGTGGGGCGGCCGCCGCTGGTAGGTGTCAAAGATGGCCGGGCCCGCGAGCTGGTCCGCCGCGAAACCGTTGCCGATCTACTGGTCCGCGATTGTGGATAGTGGCCGGGTCGCCCTCGACTACCAGGGCATGGTGGCCCAGGAGTAGAACGCACCGGTGCCCACATCGTGGACGCCGTAGGAGTCCCAGTAGTAGTCGTGGCAGACGTTGCCGTCCCATGGCACCGGCCGGCCCGCCGGGTTGGGGTCGCCCGGGCACCAGGTGGTGCAGGCCTGCAAACGCGGGCAGTTGTCGTGGTCGGCGTGAGCGGGTGGCGAAAGCGTCAGGCCCGCCGACACCAGCAGGGTGGTCGCGAGGCCGGTGAAGCCGGTGGACAGCGCCGGAAATAGAGAGCGCATGGTGACCCTTTCGTCGTGGTGATTCGCCAACGAGTGGACACGGCGTCGTCGGCTACCGATCCCAATTACTCGTCCTGTAGCTGCGGATCGGCTTCCAGGTGGGTCAGACCGTTCCACATCAGATTGACGAGATGCGCGGCGACCACTTCCTTCTTGGGCTCCCGCGTGTCCAGCCACCATTGCGCCGTCATCGACACCGAACCCACCAGCGCCTGGGCGTACAGCGGCGCCAGGCCGGGGTCCAGTCCGCGGCGGGCGAAGTCACCGGCGAGGATGGAGCTGACCTGGCTGACTGCGTCGTTGAGCAGGCTGGAATACGTGCCTGAGCTGATTGCGGCGGGCGAGTCGCGAATCATGATGCGGAAGCCGTCGGTTCGTTCTTCGACGTAGGTGAGCAGCGCGAGCGCCACCCGCTCGACACGCACCCGGGACCGGTTGTTGGTCAGCGATGATGTGATGCCGTCCAGCAGCGCCGACATCTCGCGGTCCACCACAACGGCGTACAAACCCTCCTTGCCGCCGAAATGCTCGTACACGACGGGTTTGGATACGTTGGCGCGCTGGGCGATCTCTTCGATCGAGGTGCCCTCGTAGCCGCGTTCCGCGAACAGCGACCGGGCGATGCCGATGAGTTGGCGCCGGCGCTCGCTACCGGTCATCCGGGCGCGCGGCGCACGTGCTTCCTTGTCCGCCGCTTTCTCCGGTTGAGCCACGCGCTCAGGGTATCGGGGTCTGGTGAGTGTGCGCTGGCGGTTTGCGTGTGCGGATACGGCGGTGAATTCGCGATCCCGCCGCCGCGGGTGCACAGTCAAAGCAGTAGACGCACACTCGAAGCGGCCGGCATCGTCGGCAGACCGGACCCCGATCGTCCGCCTCCTATTCCAGCCGCAAGCGGCCGGCATCGTCGGCAGACTAAAGTCTCTTGGGCGGCGCTCGTTTTCATCCGGGCAGCCGCTGCTGAGCGATCCGTCGTGGTGTAATCGGCAGCACCTCTGATTTTGGTTCAGATAGTTCAGGTTCGAGTCCTGGCGACGGAGCTTCCACCGAGCTTCCGCCGAGCGTATTTTTGCCCCGAGCGTCCCCTAAATGTCACTCTTGACGGCGTGTCGGCGTACAAACGCGGGCGCTCGGCACGGCGACCCTTGGCAATATGTGAGGAGAGTTGATGACGTTTCGTGGTGACACCGCGGTCCTGGTCCTGGCGGCCGGGCCCGGCACCCGGATGCGGTCAGACACCCCGAAAGTGCTGCACACCCTCGGCGGGCGCAGCATGCTGTCACACTCCCTGCACGCGATGACCAAGCTCGCACCTCAGCATCTCGTCGTCGTTCTGGGCTACGACCATCAGCGCATCTCGCCACTGGTCGCCGAATTGGCCGACGATCTGGGCCGCACCATCGACGTCGCGTTGCAGGATCAACCGCTGGGAACTGGCCACGCGGTGTTGTGCGGCCTGTCCGCTCTGCCCCAGGACTACGCCGGCATCGTCGTCGTCGCCGCAGGCGACACCCCGCTGCTGGACGCCGACACCCTGGCCGACCTGATCGCCACCCACAGCTCCGCGGGACACGGTCAGGGAGCGGCCGTCACCGTGCTCACCACCACGCTGGATGATCCCCACGGCTACGGCCGCATCCTGCGCACTCAGGACAACGAAGTGATGGCGATCGTCGAGCAGACCGACGCGACGCCCTCGCAGCGCGGGATCCGTGAGGTCAACACCGGCGTCTACGCGTTCGACATCGCCGCACTGCGGTCCGCGCTGAGCCGACTGAGCTCGAACAACGCCCAGCAGGAGCTCTACCTCACCGACGTCATCGCGATCCTGCGCCGCGACGGGCATACCGTCAGTGCCCGCCATATCGACGACAGCGCCCTGGTCGCCGGCGTCAACAATCGGGTCCAGCTCGCCGAGCTGGGCGCCGAACTCAACCGCCGGATCGTGGCCGCGCACCAGCTGGCCGGTGTCACCGTGATCGATCCGGCGACCACCTGGATCGACGTCGACGTGACGATCGGCCGCGACACCGTCATCCACCCGGGCACCCAGTTGCTCGGGCGCACCCAGATCGGCGGTCATTGCAGTGTCGGACCCGACACCACGCTGGCCGACGTGAGCGTCGGCGACAACGCCTCCGTCTGCCGCACTCACGGCACGTCGGCGACGATCGGCGACGGCGCCACCGTCGGCCCCTTCACGTTCCTGCGGCCCGGAACCGTGCTGGGCGCCGAAGGGAAGCTCGGCGCATTCGTCGAGACCAAGAACGCGACGATCGGCACCGGGACCAAGGTGCCGCACCTGACCTACGTCGGCGACGCCGACATCGGCGAACACAGCAACATCGGCGCGTCCAGCGTATTCGTCAACTACGACGGCACCACCAAAAGCCGCACCACCATCGGCTCGCACGTGCGCACCGGCTCAGACACCATGTTCGTCGCCCCGGTGACCGTCGGTGACGGCGCCTACACCGGAGCGGGGACCGTGGTGCGCGACGACGTCCCGCCGGGCGCGCTGGCGGTATCGGCGGGTCCGCAGCGCAACATCGAAAACTGGGTGCAGCGCAAGCGGCCCGGCACCGCAGCCGCCGAGGCGGCGGATCGGGCCACCCGCGAACACGAAGCCGACCAGACACCGTGATTTCGTTTCCCGGTAACCCCGCTACGATGGGGCGTTCCATTATCTTTCGATCCCGACACGGCGAGGGCAGCCCGGTGAGCCACGACTGGACCGATAACCGCAAAAATCTGATGCTCTTCAGCGGCCGGGCCCACCCGGAGCTGGCCGAGCAGGTAGCCAAAGAACTCGACGTCCACGTCACCGCGCAGACGGCTCGCGATTTCGCCAACGGTGAGATCTTCGTGCGCTTCCAGGAGTCGGTGCGCGGGTGCGACGCGTTCGTGCTGCAGTCCTGCCCGATGCCGGTGAATCAGTGGCTGATGGAGCAGCTGATCATGATCGACGCGCTCAAACGGGGCAGCGCCAAGCGGATCACCGCGGTGATGCCGTTCTACCCGTATGCCCGCCAGGACAAGAAGCACCGCGGCCGCGAACCGATCTCGGCGCGCCTGGTTGCCGATCTGCTCAAGACCGCCGGCGCCGACCGGATCGTGACCGTCGACCTGCACACCGATCAGATCCAGGGCTTCTTCGACGGGCCCAGTGGACCACATGCGTGGGCAAAACCTGCTGACCGGCTACATCCGGGACAACTACCCCGACGGCAACATGGTCGTGGTCTCCCCCGACTCCGGCCGCGTGCGCATCGCCGAGAAGTGGGCCGACGCGCTGGGCGGCGTGCCGCTGGCCTTCATCCACAAGACCCGCGACCCGCGGGTGCCCAACCAGGTGGTGTCCAACCGCGTGGTCGGCGAGGTTGCCGGTCGCACCTGTGTGCTGATCGACGACATGATCGACACCGGCGGGACCATCGCGGGCGCGGTCAAGCTGTTGCACAACGACGGCGCCAAGGACGTGATCATCGCGGCCACCCACGGCGTACTGTCCGACCCGGCGGCCGAGCGCTTGGCCGGTTGCGGCGCGCGCGAGGTGATCGTGACCAACACCTTGCCCATCGGTGAGGAGAAGCGGTTCCCGCAGCTCACCGTTCTGTCCATTGCGCCGCTACTGGCCAGCACCATCCGCGCGGTCTTCGAAAATGGCTCAGTCACAGGACTTTTCGACGGGGACGCCTAGATGACGGGTAAGGGCGACACAACCGTCATCTACCACAACCCCAAGTGCAGCACCTCGCGCAAGACGCTGGAATTGTTGCGGGACAACGGCTTTGATCCTGAGATAATCCAGTACCTGAAGACACCGCCGTCCCGGGACGAGCTGGTGCGCATGATCCGTGACGCCGGCATCGAGGTACGTGCCGCAGTGCGCAAACGCGAATCGCTTTACGCCGAACTCAACCTCGCCGATGCCAGCGATGACGAACTGCTCGACGCCATGGCCGCACACCCCACTCTGATCGAACGGCCGTTCGTGGTCACGCCGAACGGCACCCGGTTGGCTCGGCCGATCGACGCGGTGCACGAGATCCTGTGACTCTCAAGGCGATACGCGCGTGCGCGGCTGCCGCGGGGGTGGCTGCGCTGACGTTGTCGACGGCCGCCTGTGGTCCGAAGACCGCTGACTACCAGTCGATCTGGACGACACCGTCGACGGCAACCAGCACTTCACCCAAACCCACCGAGCCTCTGGTTCCGCTGTCGAAATATCTGGAAGGCGAAGGCGTGCTGGGCGATCCGGTGCTGCCCAGCGACCTGACCGACCTGGTCGTCTCGATCCCGACGCCGCCGGGCTGGAAACCGCGCGTGGTCGACCCGAAGAGCAGCCCGAAAGCGGTGATGATCTCCAGAGGCGACAACTATCCAGCGGCAATGCTGGTGGTCTTCAAGCTGCGCGGCGAATTCAACCCTGCTGAGGCGATCAAGCACGCCAACGCCGACCTCCCGGACAGTTTCCACCAACTGGACGCCTCAACTGCCGACTACAACGGCTTTCCCTCGTCAATGGTCCAGGGCACCTACGAACTCAAGGGCGCGCGGATGCGCAGTTGGAACCGGGTGGTGCTGCCGACCGGCGCAGCGCCGAACAACCAGCGGTACCTGGTGCAGTTGATCATCACCAGCCTGGCCGAACAGGCCGTCTCGGAGAGCAACGACGTTGAGGCGATCATCCGGGGATTCGTGGTCGCCAAGAAATAGGCGGGCTGGCACTTTCGGCACCCGTAATCAGCGGTGCCGCAAGGATTCCTGCGAGAGCTGCACCCGGGAAGTCAGACCGAGCTTGGCGTAGACGTGCGTGAGGTGGGTCTGCACGGTACGCGGCGAAATGAACAGGCGCGCGCCGATGTCCTTGTTGCCCAACCCTTCGCCGACGAGACGGACCACGTCAAGCTCCGTCGGCGTCAGCGATGCCCAACCACTCGTAGGTCGCTTGCGTTCGCCACGGCCACGCTGCGCATAGGCGATGGTTTCTTCGATGGACAGCGCAGAGCCTTCGGCCCACATGGCGTCAAATCCTCCATCCCCCAAGGCGTCTCGCACGTTCGCCACTGCCGCGTCGTAGCCGGCTTGATAGGTGGGATAGCGGACATGTCCCAGGCGATGCCTTACTGCGTCCGCCGCGCCCAACAGGCGCACGGCGTAGGGGTGACTTCCGCTGTCGGCCGCGAGGCGGGCCAGACATTCCAGGGTGTCGGCCACCCGAATGTATCCGTGATTGCCTGCGGCGATCGTCAGCGCTTCCTGTGCATCGCGCTCCGCTTGCTCGGGCTCGCCTTGGGCGATTGCCACCAGCGCACGGGCCGTCAGCGCGACCATTCGGTGACAGCCCGACACCATCGCGACGGCATCATCCGCCCAGCGGCGGGCCGCCGCCAGATCACCGCAGCCCAGTGCGGCCTCCGCCATCGGAGTTATCGCCCTTGTGATGACTTCGGTCGGGGGCGTGACGTACCGCCAACCCGCCTCGCAGAAGTGTCTGGCGGTGGGCGCGTCACCGCCCGCCAGGGCCGCGTGAGCAAACGTCGCATAAACGGTCCAGCCGTAATACCCGCCCATCGTCTCCACGGTCACGCGCGCCGACTCCGCCAAGGCGTGCGCCGCGGCAGCCTGGCCCTGGTGTGCAAGCACCATGCCGTACGCAATCTGGCCGAGAACCTTGGTGGACGGGTTGAGTGTCACCTCCGTGTCGTCGGCAAATGGGCCGAGAACATGTCCCGCGTCAGCCAACCTGCCGTATGTCCACAATCCCAGGCCTAACCAGGTTCGGCACATCTGTGAGAGCACGCTGTCGCCGAGCTCATCGGCAAGTTCGAGACCTCTCTCAGCGGCATCGCATGTCCCGGCCGGATCACCACTGAAATGACCCTGCGCGGCGGTGTAGGTGCAGATTTGACACAGGGTCCACCGGTCATCGCTGGCGCGGGCCAATTCGACGGCCTCGGCGAGGTAGTGGTTGGCATCTGCGCCTGCGTAGATGGCGATCATGCCGCACGCGATCGCCGTACGGATGATCAGCGCTTGGTCGGCGAGTCGACGAGCAATGGTCAGGGCCTCCTCGGCCCGGTCCAGGGCCGATGGGCTGGCCACCCAACCGGAGAGCAGGCCGTGGTCGGCAACCGCGCGTGCCCACACCGCCGGGGCGATCTCCGTAGGGCCCGCAGTGGTCAGGATGGCGTCGAGTCCGGCGAGCCCTTCCCGGACCCGCCCGCGCCTTATCCAGAATTGATGAAGCGAAGACACCAAGCGCAGCGCCGCCTCGTAGTCGGAATTTTCCCGACTCCACCGGTAGGCGGCCCGCAGATTGTCGACCTCAGCCTCTGCCCAGGCTAATCGTTGCCCGTCCCAGGGTGGAGTGGTCGATTCCAGACGCGCCACCACGGCGGTGAAATAGTCGCGGTGACGGTTGCGCACCTGGTCGGCCTCGCCGGATTCGCCAAGCTTTTCCAGCGCGTATTGACGCACGGTCTCCAACAACCGATACCGCATTCCGACGCCGGTATCGGAGCTCGTTTCGAAAGCGACCACCAGGGACTTGTCCACCAACAAAGTCAATAGGTCGAGCAATTGGTAAACCTCGATCTCGCTGGCGGCGCCCACGGCTTGGACGGCATCCAGATCGAATCCGCCCATGAATGCCGCGAGTCGTCGAAACAAGACCCGCTCTGGCTCGGTGAGTAAAGCGTGTGACCAATCCACCGATGCCCGCAGCGTCTGCTGCCGGCGCACTGCGGTGCGCGCACCGCCGGTGAGGAGGCGGAAGCGATCGTGCAAGCTGTCCACGATTTGGTGAAGCGACAATGCCCGAACCCGTGCGGCGGCAAGCTCAATCGCCAGCGGCATGCCATCCAGCCGCTCGCAGATTTCAGCGATCAGCTCGGTATTGCCCTCTCCCACGGCGAAATTGGGGCGCACGTGCCGAGCGCGATCCTCGAACAACTGCACAGCCTCGTCGGCAAGAGACAACGAGGGCACGCGCCAGCTCAACTCCCCGGACACCGCGAGTGGTTCGCGACTGGTGGCCACAATCGTCAACTGCGGGCAGCTCTTGAGCAGTTCGACGATCATGGTCCCGCAGGCATCGAGCAGATGCTCGCAGTTGTCCACGAGCAGCAGGGTTTTGCGCTCGCCGAAGAAACGCAACAGCGCGTCCATGACCGAAAGGCCCGGCTGATCCGCCAGTCCCAGAGTTCGCGCTACGGTCAACGACGCCATGGCAGGATTGATGACCGGCGCCAAGTCCACATACCAAACCCCGTCGACGAACTCGGTTGCCAGGTGTGCCGCAAGCTCCACGGCTAGGCGCGTCTTGCCCGCTCCCCCGGCGCCCGTCAGAGTCAACAGCCGGTTCGCGGTGACGAGCTGACGCAATTCCGACATCTGTGCTTGGCGCCCAACAAAACTCGTCAACTGAGCCGGCAGGTTGTGCGCGGCGACAGCACTGCGCACCCGCAGCGGCGGGAACTCGTTGCACAAGTCGGGGTGACACAACTGCACGACCCGCTCCGGACGTGGCACACCCTTGAGCGCATAACTACCCAGATCGGTCAACCACACCCCGTCTGGGAGCCTGTCGACCACCATCGATTCGGTGGCACCCGACAGCACCGTCTGGCCACCATGGGCCAGATCCCGGATACGCGCCGCACGATTGATCGTCGGACCCGCGTAGTTACCCTCATCGCGCAGTTGTATCTCGCCGGTGTGCACCCCGATTCGCAGCCGGATCGGGGCCAGCGGCGCCCGTTGCAGCGCCAGCGCACACGCCACCGCATCGCTCGCGCGGGCGAAAGCGGCCACGAAACTGTCACCCTCACCCTGCTCGACCGGACGCACCCCGCCATAAGCGGCGATCGCCCCGTCCACCGTCCGGTTCAGCGCGGCCAGTGCCGCCGTCATCTGCTCGGGCTGGGTCTCCCACAACCGCGTCGACCCCTCGACGTCGGCCAAAAGCAGCGTCACCGTCCCAGTCGGCAACAACTCACTCATGCCCAACTCACTCCAGGTCAGCGACGGCATCTCCGCGTGTGAGCTCATGGTAGCCAGCATTCCGGCCGCATCTGCGCAATACATCCGCACAACCGCGCAGATCCTCACCAGCAGCGGGCGCAGTTGTCAGCCGTGGCGGCCGGCCTCTTGAGCAAGCTGCACCCGCGACGTCAGCCCGAGCTTCGCGTACACATGCGTCAGGTGGCTCTGCACGGTGCGCGGCGAAATGAACAGCCGGGCGCCGATGTCGTTGTTGCCCAACCCTTCGGCGACCAGGCGCACCACGTCAAGCTCCATGGGAGTCAGTGCGCCCCAACCGGTCGCGGGACGTTTGCGTTCGCCGCGCCCCCGCTGCGCATAGGAGATCGCCTCCTCGGTAGACAAGGCCGCGCCTTCCGCCCACGCAGTATCAAAAACATTCTGCCCCAACGCTTCTCGGACAGCAGCGACGGCTTCGTCGTAGGCGGATTGATACATCGGGAAGCGGGCATGTCTAGTGCGTTGCCGCATCGCATCCGCCGCGCCCAACAATCGCGCCGCGGACGGATGGTTGGCGCCTTCGACCGCCAAATGGGCTAAGCACTCCAGGGTGTAGGGGACGCGTAGATATCCCTGGGTGCGTGCGGCGATGGCGAGCGCCTCATGGGCGTCGCGCTCGGCCTGCTCCCGCTCGCCCTGAGCAGTCGCGACGAAAGCGCGAACGGTAAGCGCCGCCACTTGATGGCAGCCGGGCACTACCGCGACGGCCTGGTCAGCCCAACGCCGAGCGGCGGCCAGATCACCGCATGCCAACGCAGCCTCGGCGGTCGGGGAGAAGCTACTGGTGAACAGGAAGCGCTCCGGGACCGTGTGCTTAAAGGCCTCCTCGGCTGCCCATCTGGCCGTTGGGGCGTCGCCATCGGCGAGCGCGGCGATGGCCAACACACCGTGCACCGCGTCGCCGTATACCCAACCCATGGCTTCTGCGGCTTGGCGCGCGCATTGGGCGGCGGCTCGCGCGTCGGACGCCCGTCCCTGGTGTGCCATCGCGAAGCCGTAGCCGCAGAAACTGAACGCCTTCATTGGGACGTCCCCGGCTATTTGCGCATCGTTGGCCGTGCATCGCGTTACTTCCGCGGCATTATCGAGATCGCCTAGCGCCCAGAGCGTTACGCCCAGCCACGATCGGCAGCCCCTGGATATGAACTGGTCGCCGTGCGCGTCGGCGAGGTCACGTCCCTGTTCGGCCGCCGCCCGTGCTGCGAGTGGGTCACCGGCAATCATCATTGTGGCCGCAAGATAGCTGAAGATTAGGGACAGCGCCCAGTCTTCGCCGGACGCACGGGCCAAGTCGATCGCCTCCGTAAGTAGGCCGAGGCGACCTCGGCGTTGTAAAAAGCGATCATCCCGCAGGCAATCGACACTCGGGCGATCAGTTCTGGGTCGTCGAGTTGGCGGGCGACGGCCGGGCGTTCTCTGCTCGATGCCCCGTCGGCGGCCATCCACGCCGCGAGGGTGCTGTGGTCGGCCACCGCGCGCGCCCACACATCCGGTGCTATCGTCTCGGGCCACTCGTCGGTCAACACCGCGTCGAACCCAGCCAATGCTTCGCGGAAACTGCCGTCCCGCAACCAGAACTCCTGTAGCGAGGATGCAAGACGCAAAGCCGCCTCGAGGTCGGAGTTCTCCAGGCTCCAGGCGAATGCGGCTCGCAGATTGTCGATCTCGACGTCCACCCACCGCATCAGCGGCTCTACGCCGGCACGCCCCTGGGAATGCCAGTCGGCGGCCGTGGCCGTGTAGTAGTCGCGGTGGCGGGTGCGCACCGCCCGGCCTCGCCTGATTCACCGAGTTTTTCTTGCGCGTATTGGCGCACGGTCTCCAGCAACCGGTACCGCATGCCGGTGACGGTGTCGGTTTCTAGAGCGACCACCAGAGATTTGTCGACCAAGAGACTTAATTGGTCCATCAGCTGGTAGCCCTCCACTTCGCTGCCGGCGCCAACGGCTTGGGCAGCGGCGAGATCAAATCCGCCGGCGAAGACAGCGAGTCGGCGGAACAAGACCTGTTCGGGTTCGGTGAGCAGCGCATGTGACCAATCCACTGAGGCGCGCAACGTCTGCTGGCGACGCACCGCGGTGCGCGCACCCCCGGTAAGCAACCGGAACCGGTCATGGAGACTGTCCACGATTTGGCGTAAGGACAGGGCCCGAATCCGGGCGGCGGCAAGCTCAATGGCCAACGGCATACCGTCCAGTCGCTCGCAGATCTCTGCGACCAGCGCTTGATTACCTTCGCTCACAACGAAATTCAGGTCGGAGCGTGGCGGGCGCGGTCGGTAAACAACGCGACGGCCTCATCGGTAAGCGAAAGCGAGGGCACCCGCCAGCTCAACTCGCCGGGCACTGCGAGTGGCTCACGGCTGGTGGTCAGAATTGTCAATTGTGGGCAGGCGCCAAGTATTTCGATGATCATGCTCCCGCAGGCATCGAGCAGATGCTCACAGTTGTCGAGCACCAGCAATATTGTTTTCTCGCCGAAGAAGCGCACCAACAGCTCTATGGTGGAGCGGCCTGTCTGATCAGGCAGGCCAAGCGTGCGCGCGACAGTCAGCGGTGCCACAGCAGGATTGGCGATCGGTGCCAGGTCGACATACCAGATCCCGTCGGCGAATTCGGCGGCCAGTTGTGCGGCGACTTCGACGGGCAAGCCGGGTCTTGCCCGCACCCCCGGCGCCGGTCAATGTGACCAGCCGGTTGTCGGCCACCAGATTGCCGCAAATCCGACATCTGCGCTTGGCGCCCAACAAAACTCGTCAACTGCGCCGGCAGGTTATGCGACATCACCACCTGGCGGACCCGAAGGGGCGGGAACTCGCTGCGCAGGTCGGGATGGCATAACTGCAGCACCCGCTCCGGGCGCGGCACACCCTTGAGCGCATAACTACCCAGATCGGTCAACCACACCCCGTCGGGAAGCCTGTCGACCACCATCGACTCGGTGGCACCCGACAACACCGTCTGGCCCCCATGAGCCAGATCCCGGATCCGCGCCGCACGATTGATCGTCGGACCCGCGTAGTTACCCTCATCGCGCAGCTGAATCTCCCCGGTATGCAGGCCGATCCGCACCCGGATCGGTGCCAAGTCAGCACACTGCAACGCCAGCGCGCACCCCACCGCATCCGAAGCCCGCGCGAACGCGGCCACGAAACTGTCGCCCTCACCCTGCTCGACCGGACGCACCCCGTCATGCGCGGCGACGGCCTCGTTCACCGTCCGATTCAGCAATGCCAACGCGGCCGTCATCTGCTCGGGCCGGGTCTCCCACAACCGCGTCGAACCCTCGACATCAGCCAACAGCAACGTCACCGTCCCGGTCGGCAACAACTCGCTCACACTCAACTCACCCCAGGTCAGCGTCGGTATCTCCGCGTGTTGGCTCATGGTAGCCAGCATTCCGGCCCGCACCGCACACAACATCCGCTGGAGCGCGCAGATCCCCGGCGCGAACCGCTATGGGTCGCGTTTCGATAGCTGAGCCAGCACTCGCAAGAACGCGCGGCGGTCATCGGCTGACAGCTGCCCGAGCCAGCGCTCCTCGCCACGTTGGATGGCTGTCTGCACGGCATCCTTGACGGCGCGGCCCGACTTCGTGGCGTCCAGCACATGCACGCGACGATCGTCGGGATCGCGCTGGCGTTCAATGTATCCGCGCTGCTGCAAATCATCGAGGGTGGGAATGATGCGTGTTTTGTCGGCGCCGATCAGCTCGGCCAGCGCCGATTGCGTGCGCATCGGCGCGCGATCGAGTGCCAGCAGCACGCTGTAGCCCCACATGGTGAGCCCGTGAGCTTCCAGCACGGGTTGTTCGGCGGCGAGCAACTCGCGAATCAACGGCGCGAGCATGGCGGCGAGGTCGGGACGCCTGGCCCTCGATGTCATAGCGGTGATGTTAGACGTTGCAGATTATCTACGTACGCCTATGATAGGCACATGAATACTATTCCGGATATCCGCCCCTACCACCGGATCGCCCTCCGCGCATCCGTCGACATCGTCAATACCGTCACGCCCGAGGACCTGCGGCGGCCGACGCCGTGTGACGGCTGGAACCTCGCCGACCTGCTCGTCCACATGACGATCCAGCATCACGGGTTCGCAGCGTCCGCCCGGGGCAAGGGCGCCGACCCTGCCGTGTGGCAGCCCGAAACGGTGGCGAACGCGGTGGCCGCTGACCCTGCGGGCACCTACTGCGCGGCCGCCGCCGACGTGCTGGAGGCGTTCGCCGCGGACGGCGTGCTGGATGCGACCTTTGCGCTTCCGGAGTTCGGCCCCGGCGCTTGTGTGCCGGGCGCGCTCGCCATCGGATTTCACTTCGTCGACTACGTCGTGCACGGATGGGATGTCGCTAAGACGATTGGCTCCAATTTCGAACTCCCGGCCGACGTCGTGGCCGCCGTGCTTCCGCTCGCCCTGGCCGTTCCCGACGGAGACTTCCGCGCCGCCGATGGCGCCGCGTTCGGCCCGCCCATCACGGCCACCGGGGAGGCAGACCGATCTGGATCGCGTTATCCGCTACCTGGGCCGTATGCCGGACTGGCAAGCCCATCGGGACAGTGGGCGCTAAGACAATCGCTAGCCAGTCGGCATTTCGAGCACCAGCTTGTGACCGGGCGGCAGGGATGCCAAACGGCGATGCGCATCGACGACCTCGGCGAACGGCACCGTGGTCACGGCAGGCCCGCGAAGGCTGCCGTCGACGATCCGACTCAGGTCATCCTGCAACATCTGCCGGTATTTGGCCGGCCGCAATGCGACCAGCATCGGCACCGAACACAGGCGCTCCCGCGGGTGCGCGTACCGCCGGGCGATGGTCGCAGGCCCGCCCAGTGCCGCGTCGATGCGTCCGCGTCCCGGCCGTCCACTCCACGCCGTGCGCACCACCGTGCCCGAATGGGCGGTCGCCAACCGAACCAACGGGCTGCCGGTGTGGTCGATGCTGGCGTCGGCGCCGCCAGAGGTCAGCTCCCGCACTCGCGCAGGCCAGTCCGGATCGTGGTAATCCACGACACGGGCGCCCAGCGCTTCGGCGAAGCCGCGGGTGCGATCGGACGCCGTTCCGACAACTGTCATGCCCTCTGCGACCGCTCGTTGAGTGAGCAGCGCGCCAACCGATCCCGACACGCCCTGCATGAAAATCGTTGCATCCCTGGGTGGGCGCGCGAGTTCGAGCGCCAGTTCAGTGGTCAACAGGTCGAGCGGCAGCGCCGCAGCGTGTGCCGAGTCCAGCGCATCCGGCAACGGCACCAGGCGATCCGGCGGAACGTCGAGTTGGGTTGCGTAGCTGCCCATCCGTGGCAGGCAACCCGTCACTCGCACGCCCGATTCGAGCACGCCCACGAAGTCGTAGCCGGGAACGAAGCCCGGCCGTGGCTGCAAGAGATAATCACCGGAGCGGGCAGCGGCGTCGGTCGATCCGACCGAAGCGTGGGTCACCCGCACTCGTACCGTTCGCCGCCGCGATTTCCCCGGCGTGAACTCCTCGATGCGCAGCACTTCCGGTTCACCGAACCGAGAGACTCTGGCTCGCAACGCTTTCGACGGCGTCACCATGCTGATCAGGGCGTCGGTTTCAGAACAACCACTGGAATCGGCCGCGATGTCTTCTTCTGGTACTCGACATAGCGGTCGGCGTTGTTCTTATTGACGAGTTTCCACAGTCGCGCGTAGTCGAGACTGTCGGGTAGCACTGGGCGGGCTGTGACGGCGAAACGCTGTGCACCGACATTGATCTCGATGTCGGGATTGGCTTTCAGGTTGTGATACCAGCCGGGAGCCCTGGGATCGCCGGCTTTGGATGCCACGATCAGATAGTCATCGCCATCCCGGGCATAGGACAGCGTTGTGGTGCGCGGCTGACCCGTCTTGGCGCCGACCGTATGAAGCAGCAGGCTGGGTGGCATGCCTGGCATCCGATGCCCGATCCGGCCGTTCGTCGCTTGGTAGACCTTGTCGTGCATACGAAGGAACGCGAATAGCACCTGCTCGGCCAAGGATGTCATCGCTTCAGTCTTGCGCGGTGACGTGGTGTTGCGCTAGTGGCCTGTCGGGACACGTCAACTGCGGCGGCCGGCCTCTTGGACCAGCTGGACCCGTGAAGTGATCCCGAGCTTGGCGTAAACATGGGTGAGGTGGCTCTGCACCGTGCGCGGCGAGATGAACAGCCGCGCGCCGATGTCCTTGTTGCCCAACCCTTCCCGGACCAGACGCACCACATCGAGTTCCATGGGAGTCAGCGATCCCCAGCCACTGGTCGGGCGTTTGCGCTCGCCGCGACCGCGCTGCGCATACCCGATCGCCTCCTCGGTGGATAGCGCGGCGCCCTCAGCCCACAGCGGCGTCAAATCGTCCTGCCCCAACGCTTCCCGGACTGCCGTGACGGCGGCGTCGTAGCCGGCTTGATACATCGGGAAGCGGGCTTCTCCAGTGCGCTGGCGGATGCCGTCCGCCGCGCCCAACAGACGTGCCGCGTATGGGTAGTTGCCGCCGTCGGCCGCCAGACGGGCGAGGCATTCCAGGGTGTCGGCCACCCGCAGATACCCTCGGGTGCGGGCGGCGACAACAGGGCGTCATGGGCGTCTCGTTCGGCCTGGTCCGGCTCACCCTGGGCGAGGGCGACTAAGCGCGCGCGCCGTCAGCGCCACACTTGGTGGAACCCGGGAACACCGCGACGGTGTCGTCAGCCCAACGGCGGGCGGCGACGAGATCGCCACAGCCCAAGGCGGCCTCGGCCAACGGAGCGAGCTTCTGGTGAACAGTTCCTTCAGCGGATACGTGTGCCGCAAGGCCGCATCGCAGGCCTGCTTGGCCGCCTCGGCGTCGCCACGTGGCCAGGGCGGCGTTGGCCAGGGGCACCGGCGGTGTCCTCGTGGAAACTGCCCATGGCGCGGCGGCTTCGAGCGCGGCTTCCGCTGCGGTGTGCGCCGCTGCGGCCACCGCCCCTGGAACGCGAGCGCCTGCGCCGAGGGTGATGAGACCGAAAGTCTCCATCGGCGCGGTCCTCGGCGGCCCGGCCTCCTCGACCAGTGGACGTGATACGTGATCGGCGCGCGCCGAGATTGCCCTGCATGTCAGCGCACCGCTGAGCAACGCTCGGCAGTATCGAGACATGAACTTGTCGCCGATCGCGTCGGCGAGGTCTCGTCCCTCCTCGCCGGCCGCCTGCTGATTCGAGCGGATTACCGGCGACACTGCACACGAAGGTCTGATACGCGCGAAGACTGACATTGCACAGACAGGTCACCCGATGCGCGAGCCAGCTCGATCGCCTCGGCGAAGTACGCGGCTCGGCATCGTAGAAAGCTGAGCATGCCGCAGCCCATCAGGCAGCGCGCGATCAGTGCCGCTGATCGCCGAGTTCGCGCGCGACAGCCAGGGCCTTTTCGTGCACGTTCCAGGCTGGCGGGGACGGAGGCCCAGACCGCCAGAATTGCTGCGTCGGCGACCGCACGGACCAAGATCGCCGGGGCGATGTCGCCCGTGTCGTAGAGCTCGTCGGCGAAGACGGCGTCGAAGGCGGCCAGACCCTCGCGGAAACGCCCGCGCGTCAGCCAGAACTGGTGCAACGATGCCACCAGCTCCAACGCCGATCCCGACGTCGTGCGGTCTCGCGACTCCACGTGATGAGCCGCTCGTAGGTTGTCGATTTCGACTTCGGCCCACCGATAAGCGGCATCCCGTCGCCCGTGTGCTTGTGATTCGCAGTGCGGCCGCGGTGGCGGTGTAGTAGTCGCGGTGCCGGGTGCGCACGTCGTCGGCTTCGCCTGACTCGCCCAGCTTTTCCAGCCCGTACTGGCGCACTGTTTCCAACAGGCGGTATCGCATTGCGCCATGGATTTCGTCGGCGACGACGAGCGACTTGTCGACCAGCAGGCCAAGCAGATCGATGAGCTGATAGCTTCGATGTCGGTGCTTGCGCCCACTGCCTGGGCGGCGTCGAGATCGAATCCGCCCGCGAACACCGCCAGTCGGCGAAACAGGACCTGTTCGGGTTCGGTCAACAGCGCATGTGACCAGTCCACCGAGGCGCGCAGCGTCTGCTGGCGGCGCACCGCGGTGCGCGCGCCCCCGGTGAGCAACCGGAACCGGTCATGCAGACTGTCCAGGATCTGCTGCAGCGACAGCGCCCGAATCCGTGCTGCGGCAAGCTCGATGGCCAGCGGCATGCCGTCGAGCCGCTCGCAGATCTCCTCCACCAGCGCGGTATTGTCTTCGCTGACAACGAAATCCGGCCGGGCTCGCCGGGCGCGGTCGGCGAACAGCTCGATGGCCTCGTCGGCCAGGGACAGCGACGGCACCCGCCAGCTCAGTTCGCCGGGCACCCCGAGTGGCTCACGGCTGGTGGTCAGAATCGTCAATTGCGGGCACGTCGCCAGCAGTTCGACGACCATGGCCCCGCACGCATCGAGCAGATGCTCGCAGTTGTCGAGCAGCAGCAACATCGTCTTATCGCCGAAGAACCGCACCAGCAGTTCCATGGTGGAGCGGCCCGGCTGGTCGGGCAGACCCAGCGTGCGCGCGACGGTCACCGGCGCCACAGCGGGATTGGTGATCGGCGCCAGATCGATGTACCACAGCCCGTCGGCGAATTCGGTGGTCAGTTGCGCGGCGACTTCGACGGCCAGTCGGGTCTTGCCGGCCCCGCCCGCGCCGGTCAGCGTGACCAGCCGGTTGCCGGCCACCAGCTGACGCAATTCCGTCATTTGCGGCTTGGCGCCCAACGAAACTCGTCAACTGCGCCGGAAGATTGTGCGACGCAACAACACTGCGCACCCGCAGCGGCGGGAACTCGTTACGCAGGTCCGGATGACACAACTGCACCACCCGCTCCGGGCGCGGCACACCCCGCAACGGATAGCTGCCCAGATCGGTCAGCCACACCCCGTCGGGCAGCCGATCCACCACCAGCGATTCGGTCACCCCCGACATGACCGTCTGCCCACCATGCGCCAGATCGCGGATACGCGCGGTGCGGTTGATCGTCGGACCCGCGTAGTTGCCCTCATCGCGCAACTGAATCTCGCCGGTATGCATGCCGATGCGTATCCGGATCGGAGCGAGCGGCGCCCGCTGCAACGCCAGCGCGCACGCCACCGCATCCGAGGCCCGCGCGAACGCGGCCACGAAGCTGTCGCCCTCGCCCTGCTCGACCGGACGCACCCCGTCATAAGCGGCGACGGCCTCGTCCACCGTCCGGTTCAGCAGCGCCAGCGCGGCGGTCATCTGCTCGGGCTGGGTCTCCCACAGCCGCGTCGAGCCCTCGACATCGGCCAGCAGCAACGTCACCGTCCCGGTCGGCAGCAACTCGCTCACACCCAATTCACTCCAGGTCAGCGGCGGCATCTCCGCGTGTTGGCTCATGGTAGCCAGCATCGCTGCCACAACCCATGCAAAACATCGGCGAGACCGCGCAAATCGCCGCGGCGGGCACGCGCAATTGCGCGGTCCAACCGCGGAAACTACGCGCTGCGGCGGATCTTTCCGGGCGTCAACCGCCGGATAGTCGACGCCATGACAATCCAAACCGCCCTCGATTGCCCCATCGTCACTGAAGCCGGACTGCCCACCATCGACTACCACCAACTCACCGATCCAGCAGAGGCGCACCGGGTACTGGCCGACGCCCGGGCACAGACCCCGATCGCCATCGGCCCTTACGGGCCCGAGGTACTGACCCACGACCTGGTTCGCAGCGTGCTGCGCGACAACCGATTCATCACCGCGCAGGGTCTCGGGCTCAGCGTGCAGGGCGTCACCTCGGGCCCGCTGTGGGACCGGGCGACCACGAACATCCTGGGCCTCGACGGCGCCGTGCACCATCGACTGCGCCGGCTGGTGTCGAAGGCGTTCGCACCGCGCGCGGCGGAGCGACTGCGCAGCTTCGCCGCCGAAATCATCAGCGGGCTGGTCGAACCCTTCACGTCCGTCGGGCACTGCGACATCGTCACGGACATCGCCCGGGGTTACCCGACGCCCGTCATTTGCGCGCTGCTGGGTGCACCGGCCGAGGATTGGCAATTGTTCTCCGACTGGGTGGACGACATCAAGAAACTCTTCGAGTTGAACGTCGTCAACGACGCGCCGAAGATCCTGGCGGCCTGGAACGAGCTGGACGCCTACCTCGAGGAGCTGATCGCGCGCCGGCGCGCGTCGCCTGAGCGACGATCTGATCTCCGATCTGATCCGCGCCGAAGAGGACGGCGACCGGCTCACCCACGACGAACTGCTGATGCTCTGCGCCACCCTGCTCGGCGCCGGCACCGACACCACCCGCAACCAGCTCGCCGCGGCGGTGCAAACCCTGGCCGCCCACCCCGCCCAGTGGGCCCTGGTCGCCCGCCACCCAGAACTGGCATCCGACGCGGTTCACGAGCTGATGCGTTACAGCCCAATCATTTTCGGCACCATCAGGCAAGCCGCCGAGGATGTTGAAATGGCCGGCGTCCGTATCCCGGCCGGCACCATCGTGGCCGCCAACACGGCATCAGCCAACCGTGACCCCGAGCGCACGATGATCCGGAACGTCTCGACGTCACCCGCGCGAACCCGACGGCCATCCTCAACTTCGGCGGCGGCGTGCACTACTGCCTCGGCGCTCACCTGGCGCGGCTGGAACTGACCGAAGCACTGCGGATCATCACCGCCCGAATGCCCAATCCCCGGCTCGCCGGCCCCGCCCCGTGGCCGGGCATGAGCGGAATCACCGGACCCCTCAGCGTGCCGCTGGAGTTCGGCGTCGGACACTAGGGGGCATGACAGATTGGACAGCCGCAGACCTCCCCTCGTTCGCCGGGCGCACCGTCATCATCACCGGCGCCAACAGTGGGCTGGGAGAGGTGACGGCCCGCGAGTTGGCCGGCCGCGGCGCCACGATCATCATGGCCGTGCGCAATACGGCCAAAGGTGAGAAGGCGGCGCTCAAGATCAGCGGTCTGGTCGAGGTCCGCGCCCTGGACCTGCAAAATCTGTCGTCGGTGCGGCAGTTCGCCGACGGCGTCGACGGCGCCGACATCCTGATCAACAACGCCGGCGTCATGGCCGTCCCGTACTCGCTGACCGTCGACGGCTTCGAGAGCCAGATCGGCACCAACCACCTGGGCCACTTCGCCCTGACCAACCTGTTGTTGCCCAAGCTGTCCGACCGGGTGGTGACGGTGTCCTCGATGGCGCACTGGCCAGGGCGGATCAACCTGGCCGACCTCAACTACAAGACCCGCCACTACTCGCCGTGGCTGGCCTACAGCCAATCCAAGCTGGCCAACCTGCTGTTCACCAGCGAACTGCAGCGCCGCCTGGACCAGGCCGGTTCGCCGCTGCGCGCCTTAGCCGCTCACCCCGGCTACTCGCACACCAACCTGCAGGGCGCCTCCGGGCGCAAGCTCGGGGACGCGATCGTGTCAGCGGCGACTCGCATAGTGGCCACCGACGCCGACTTCGGTGCACGGCAGACGCTGTACGCGGCCTCCCAGGACTTGCCCGGTAACACGTTCGTCGGCCCCCGATTCGGCCATCTCGGCCGCACCCAGCCGGTCGGGCGCAGCCGGGCCGCCCAGGACACCTCGACGGCCGCGGCGCTGTGGGAACTGTCGGAGCAGCTCACCGGCACCAAATTTCCGCTCTGACGCTCCGATGCGATAACCTGACCCGGCGTCACGGCGAGGGTGGCTGGCCAGCAGACCAGCACCGTTATCGACGGAGACCGGCATTCTGTCGCGATCCCTGGCCGTGCCTTACACACAGGAGCGACATATGGCTAAATCTGCAGTCAACCAACTGACCGCCACGGTGCGTAACGAGACCGGCAAGGGCGCGTCCCGTCGCGCCCGCCGCGAGGGCAAGATTCCCGCCGTCCTGTACGGCCACGGCGCCGACCCACAGCATCTCGAGTTGCCCGGGCACGACTTCGCGGCGGTGCTGCGCCACTCGGGCACCAACGCGGTGCTCACCCTGAACATCGCCGGTAAGGAACAGTTCGCGCTGACCAAGGCGCTGGAAATTCACCCGATCCGCCGCACCATTCAGCACGCCGACCTGTTGGTGGTGCGTCGCGGCGAAAAGGTCACCGTCGAAGTCAGCGTCGTGATCGAGGGCGAGGCCGGACCCGACACCCTGGTCACCCAGGAGACCAACGCGATCGAGATCGAGGCCGAGGCGCTGTCGATTCCCGAGCAGTTGACCGTGTCCATCGAGGGCGCTGCAGCCGGTACCCAGTTCACCGCCGGCCAGATCGAGCTGCCACGTGGCACCACCCTGGTTTCCGACCCGGAACTGCTCGTGGTCAACGTGGTGCAATCGCCGACCGCCGAGGACCTTGCCGAAGAGGGCGCGGGCGAGGAAGGCGAAGCCGCAGAAGCGGCCGAAGGCGAAGCTGGCGGCGAGGAGGCCGGCGAGGCCGAAACAGCCAAAGCCGAGTCCGAGTAGCGCAACGTGGCCGAACCCCTCTTGGTGGTCGGCCTGGGCAATCCGGGCGAAAACTACGCCCGGACCCGGCATAACGTCGGGTTCATGGTTGCCGACGTGCTCGCCGCCCGGCTGGGTGCGAAATTCAAGGCGCACAAGCGTTCGGGCGCCGAAATCAGCACCGGCCGGTTGGCGGGACGTCCGGTGGTGCTGGCCAAGCCACGCTGCTACATGAACGAGTCCGGGCGCCAGGTGGGGCCGCTGGCCAAGTTTTATTCGGTGCCACCTGCTGACATCGTCGTGCTGCACGACGAACTCGACCTCGACTTCGGTCGTATCCGGCTCAAGCTGGGCGGCGGCGAAGGCGGTCACAACGGGTTGCGTTCACTGGCTGCTGCGTTGGGCACTAAGGACTTTCACCGCGTCCGGATCGGGATCGGCCGTCCGCCCGGGCGCAAAGACCCGGCGGCGTTCGTGCTGGAACCCTTCAACGCCGCCGAGCGCGCCGAGGTCCCCACCATTTGCGAGCAGGCGGCCGACGCCACCGAGTTGCTCATCGAACTAGGGCTCGAGCCGGCACAGAACCGCGTGCACGCGTGGTAGGCCAACCGACACAAGGTCCGTAATGTCGGCACGGATGCGGAGAATGGGACACAAGCTGTGGACCGCATGCCCGTTGTTGGCAACGGTCATGCTGCTGCCGACAACGGGTTGTGCGCCACCGCCAAGCCCACCGCCGTCCCGGCTCTCCGATCTGTGCTCGACGCTGCCGATCACTGACGTACAGGCCACCTACCGCCGCCTCACACCCGTCGATGTGGGTGACCAAGCGCCTGGACGACTCCAAGTTCCATAAGGCGGGTATGGCGTCGTGTCATTACGGTCCGAAGGACGACCTGGGGGGCGTCGTGCTGAGCGTTCCGATCGGCGGGCCGGTCCCCGAAGTCGCGGACCTCATAGGCGGCCGCCGCACGCGCAACAGCCAGGACGTCACCGTCGACTCCGACAAAGCGTTCTTCGTGCGTTCGGAGACGGAGTCGGCGATTGCGGTGGATCACGGCTCGACCCCGTTCGTCCTGACCTGGACGCCACTGCTGGGCGCACCCAATGAGATGGCCACCCAACAACAGGTCGTTATCCTGGCCAGGACCGTCGCCAAGAAGCTGCCGACGGATTTCGTTCTGCCGCAACAGGATATCGCCCCGGAGTGCGCCGGCGTGCGGGCCGCCGATCAGATCGTCGGCGGGCGAGTGACGATGGCGCGCGGCAGTGCCAACGATGACATGCTGAATTGCGACTACCTGGGTCCCACCGGCATTGTGCGAGCCAGTGCCACCAGGGCGGCGGAGCGTTTCGTCGATGACCAGATCCGCATCCTGCGCAGCGGCTCGCGCAATCTCATCGACCCGCCGGTCGACGACGACACCGCACTGTCGGTACTCAGCAGCAGCAGCATGTACATCGAGGGTTATTTAAGCGGTTGCTGCTCACTGAATTTCGATCACCGAGCGGTCAACGACGCAATGGACTACAGCAGCGAATTCACCGCAGCCCAACGCCAGTTCGTCACCACATTCATCGCGGCGGCGCGCAACTGGTCACGTCGGCCCTGACCAAACTCGCGCGCCCCTTCGTGCCACGCGCTAGGACAGCTAGGTGACCAGGGTGACGGAGGTCGACCGACGCAGCTTGCCGGACGGCGTCTTCGGAATGGTGCCCGGGCCCAGGACGACGACGTTGCGGGGACGCACGTCGACCTCCTTGACGACCTCGTGGGCCACCTGGTGTTCGATCCGGCGAACCTCAGCCTGGTCCTCGAAAGCGTTCGACTCCACGGCGACGGCGAATGATTCGCGGGAATGTCCGGCGTCCAGGCGCACGGCCACCGCGCAGCCCGGGCGGACGCCGTCGACGCGGCCGGCGGCCCGCTCGATGTCGGTCGGGTAGATGTTGCGGCCGGCCATGATGATGACGTCCTTGACGCGGCCACACACGACGACGTGACCCTCGTCGGTGAGGTAGCCGAGGTCGCCGGTGTCATACCAGCCGTGCTCGTCCTGAGCCGGAATGAAGCCGCCCATCGTGATGTAGCCGGGCGTGAGCGACTCACCGCGCAGCTCGATGACTCCCACGCCGCGGGCCGGCATCACTGTGCCGTTCTCGTCGACGACGCGGGCCTCGAGATCTTTGAGCAACGGCCCCAGCGTGGCCAGCCGGCGGGTGTTGCCCTTGGTGGCGGGTACGGCGCGGCGCAGGGCGGCCATCAGGTCGGCGTCGACCTCGTCGACGACCAGACCCGAGTTGCACTTCGAGAAGGACACCGCCAGCGTCGTCTCGGCCATTCCGTACGCCGGCAGAATCGCCGACGACCGCAGTCCGAACGGCTTGCCGGCATCCAGCAGGTCCTCGACGTCGGCGGGTTCGACGGGCTCGGCGCCGGAAAGCGCGAAACGAAGCGTTGACAGGTCGAAGTCGCCCGGCTTGGCGTTGCGACGCAACCGCTTGGCCAGCAGCGCGTAGGCGAAGTTGGGCGCCGCGGTCATGGTGCCCTTGTACTTGTCGATGAGCTTGGCCCACAGCAGCGTGTCGCGCAGGAAGTCCATCGGCGTGACCTTGACCAGTTCGGCGCCGAAGAACATCGGGATGGTGAGGAACCCGACCATGCCCATGTCGTGGAAGCAGGGCAGCCAGCTGACCATGACGTCTTTGTCGACGTCGTACTCGGCGCCGATGAACATCGCCTCGGCATTGGAATAGATGTTGCGGTGAGTGATCTGAACCGCTTTCGGGGATCCGGTGGATCCGGACGTCAATTGCATGAGCGCCAGGTCGTCCTCACCGACCTCGATCGGGTCGATGGGGTCCGAGGCCAGCAGTTCGGCGACCAAAAGGACCTTCACACCTTTTTCCTTGAGCACCGGGATGGCCACCGTGAACGGCTCCGAGACGATGACGGCCTTGGCCTCGATCATGCCGATGACGGTCATCGTGTCTTCGACCCAGACGGCCAGATCGGTGCGCGGGGTGGGCTGGTGCAACATGGTCAGGCTGGCCCCGCGCATCCACAGGCCCTGCGCTGTCGGGGCGATCTCCACCGGGAATCCGGCGAGCACGCCGACGGCATCGCCGAGGCCGACGCCCGCGGCGGCAAGGCCGCCCGAGATGCACCTGGCGCGCTCGTGGACCTCGCCCCAGGTGTGGCGGACGGGTTCGTGGGGCTCACCGGTGACCATGCCCGTCGTCGCGTTTCGGGCATTGCGGAACATCTTCTCGGTAAACCTGCTCACGCAAACCTCCTCGGTTCCAGCGGTTTCCCCAAGGTCCGAGCTTTCATGTTCCACCTGCCAGATCTCGGTTGGGGGCAGGCGCGCGTACACGTTGGGAAGCGTTTGGGTCTCGATTTGGTGATGAGACATGTCCTCGCAAGCCCCGCACTGGGCTGCTCTTTCCTACCGATACTCGTCACCGCGGCTTATCTTAAGCAACTCTTAAGTATCTGCCAAACCATTACGCGATTTGAGTTCCATGTCACAGCCGCGTTAACGGCGCCACGGTTCAGTCGTTGGGAGTTGCGGGCGCCGGCACCACGCGGGCACCAGGCACCGGCCCGCTGGCGACGCGGACCGTACGGCACACACCCGCCCCGGACAACTGGGTGCCGACATCAACAGCGGAGTCCGCCGAGTCACACAGGAATGCGCACGTGGGACCCGAGCCGGACACGATGCCGGCCAGCGCGCCCGCCTCCACACCCGCGCGCAGCGTCCGCCGCAGCGCCGGGTCCAGGCTGACCGCGGCGGCCTGCATCTCGTTGCCCAGCAGCGGCGCGAGCTGCTTCGGGTCGCCCGCCGCCAGGGCCGCCAACACCGCGCCGGGCTCGTCCAGCCGGGGTGGGTCACCGACGTCGCGCAATCGGTCCAGTTCGGCATACACCGCGGGGGTCAGCAGTCCGCTGTCGGCGAAAGCCAGCACCCAGTCAAAGGTGTTGCGCGACAACACCGTGGCCAGCTCCTCGCCGCGCCCGGTGCCCAGCGCGGTACCGCCGTGCAGTGCGAACGGCACGTCGCTGCCCAGCCGGGCGGCCAGCAGCCGCAAGTCACGGCGGGGCAGGTTGAGTTCCCACAGCGAGTTCATGGCCACCAGCACCGCGGCGGCGTCGGCGCTGCCGCCCGCCATCCCGCCGGCCAGCGGAATCGATTTATCGATCAGGATCGACACGTCGGGGGCGCGGCCCACGTGATCGGCCATCAGCTCGGCCGCCCGCCAGGCGAGGTTGCGTTCGTCGGTGGGCAGTTTGTCGGCACCCTCGCCGACGTGCTCGAGGGAGAGCAGATCGGCGTTGCGGACCGTCACCTCGTCGAACAGCGAGACAGCGTGAAACACCGTCTTCAGCTCGTGGTAACCGTCATCGCGGCGGTCACCGACGGCCAGGTAGAGGTTGACCTTCCCCGGCACCCGAACGGTGGTTGACCCGGTGGGCACCCACAGCTCGGCGGTGTTGCCGTCAGATGCGGACACCGCAGCAGACTATCGCTGCCATCGGCGAACCACACGTAGCGGCACCGCTAGTGCCGGCCATCCGTGTTTCTGCCGGTGGACGCGGGCGCCGGATCCGGGCCTGCCCCCGTACCCAGGTCCCAGTCGCCGGATCGTTGCAACAGCCGGACAAAGTCCTCAATCGAGAGCGTCTCACCGCGACGGGCGGGGTCGATGCTGGCAGCCAGCAGCCGATTGGCCGATTCGTTGCCCGATCCGGCCCACGCCAGGAACGCGTTGCGGGACGTCTTGCGCCGCTGCGCGAACGCGATGTCGACCAGCTCGAAGACCCGCTTCCGGAAGACTTCGTCGGTGGGCCACGGCGATGTCTCGTAGCGCTCGATGCGCACCAGCCCGGAGTAGACGCGCGGAATGGGCCAGAACACCGTCGGCGACACCGTGCCGCAGCGTCGTACCCGGCCGTAGAAGTTCACCTTGACGCTCGGCACGCCGTACTCCTTGCCTCCCGGCTCGGCGGCAAGCCGCTCGGCGACCTCGGCCTGGACCATCACCGTCACGGTACGGATAGAAGGAAATTCGGCGAGCAGGTGCAGGAGCGCCGGAACGGCGACGTTGTACGGCAGATTGGCCACCACCGCGGTCGGCGCGAGGGGCAAGTCCTGGGCCAGGTCGTCCCGGCGCAGCGTCAGCACGTCGCGATGGAGCACGGTGAGCCGCTGGGCTTCGCTGTTCGAGTGCTCGGCCACCGTCTGCGGCAGCCGGGCCGCCAGCACCGGATCGATCTCGACGGCAGCCACGGTCGCGCCGCGGTCGAGCAGCGCCAACGTCAATGACCCCAGCCCCGGGCCGACCTCCAGAACGACGTCGGACTTGCCTATCCCGGACGCCGTGACTATCCGTCGTACCGTATTGGCATCGTGAACGAAGTTCTGTCCGAAGGACTTTCGTGGCCGGAAATCAAGGTCCTTGGCCAACCGCCGGATCTCGGTGCGCCCGAGCAGCCGGATCGTCAGCGCGCACCCGCTCGTCCACTGCACACGGGCCAGGCACCCCAGCCCTGACGCTGCCGGGTCACTTCGGCGATCGCGATCTGCTCCTCGCGGGTCGCCATGTCGGCGCGGGGCGCATAGCGCAGCCCCCCGTTGGCTTCCCAGGTGCCCTGGTCGAACTGCACGCCGCCGAAGAACCCGTTTCCGGTGTTGATCCCCCAGTTTCCGCCTGCCTCGCAGCCCGCGAGCGAGTCCCAGATGGTTCCGTCGCTGACGGGCGGTACCTCGGTGCCTGGTTTGGTGCCAACGCGCAGCACCGCTTCGCGGGCCGGAGACACCACCACGTTGGCGATCGGCAGGCGACCTGTCTCGACGCCGTTCACCTCGGCCACTGAGAACGTCACGTCCTGGGTGCCAGGGCTGCCCGGATCTTCGACGACCTCGCGGCTCATGTTCATCTCGGGGTCCTCGATGCGGCGCGCCGGCGGCGGAAGCGGCACACGCTCGGTAACCCGTTCGATGCGGTTACGGGTGACCTGGATCTGCATGCCGTCGGAAATCGGCGTCGTCGGAGCGGGAATCACCTGGTCGCTGTCCTGCAGTGGTGCGCCGGCGGCGCTCAGCAGTCCGGCGACGTTCGGCGCCGGCAGGTGCACCGTGCGGACCACGCCGCCGTCGTCGATCTGGACCGTCTTGGCACTGACGACCGGCAGGGCCATGCCCGACAGCGGAACTCGGCTGGCACGCGATGCGGCGGCAGGGGCGGTGTCGGTGAGGGCGAGTTGCGCCAGCGCTTCGTCCACGGTGGACGCCGTGGTCCACACCTGCCTGGAATTCTGGCCGTCCAGGGTGATCTCCAACGGCCGGCTACGCCGCAGCACGATGGTGGCCGCGTCGCCGACGGTGGTATCGCCGGCTGGGTACAAGTCATCGCGCTCTTCGACGGAGAACCCGTTCTCTTGGACGATGTCGATCACCCGCGACTTCATCGTCTGCACCCGTATCGAGGCGCCATCGACAGTCAGCGTGACGGTTTTGGATGCTGAGACGGCGTACCCGCCGGCGAAAGTCAGTGCCAACAACAGGGCCCCGACCAGCAGGCGCAACGTAGGCGATTCAGCTTGATGAAGTTTAGTAAGCAGTTTCAACGTGTATCCCGACCTTGTATCAACCGTAAGCAGCAACAACTCAACGACGAGCTACCGACCCTATAAAGCTGAAATGACAAAATGGGCCCAGAGGCCCACCCGTTCGATCACAAGACGGTAACGAACCGGCCAATGCAGAGCAACTCCTGCGCGCAAACCTCAGGCCGGGCGAGGCGCTAAAACGCCAGGTTCCGGTCCAGTTGGTAGGCCCGCTGAGCATTGCTGCTAGTTATTTCCGCCAATTCCTCTGGCCGGCGATTCACCAGTTCAGCGATGGCGCGGACGGTATAGGGCAGGCAGTACGATTCGTTCGCTGCGCCACGGTAGGGGTGCGGGGTGAGAAATGGTGCGTCGGTTTCCACCAAAAGTTGGTCCAGCGGTATCAGCGGAACGGCTTCGCGCAGGTCGCGGGCGTTACGAAAGCTCACCGTGCCAGCCAGGCTCAGCAACCATCCGGCTGCCGAACAGGTGCGAGCCATCTCACTGTTCGACGAGAAACAGTGGAAGATCACAGTCTCCGGAGCGCCCTCTGCGCGCAGCACGTCGAGCACCTGACGGTCGGCCTCGCGGTTGTGGATCATCAACGGCTTGCCGGTCCGCTTGGCCAGGTCGATATGCCAGGCGAACGCCTCGCGTTGCACGTCCGGTTGGGCGCAGCCGTCCAGCCGGCCCGGCCAGTACATGTCCATGCCCGTCTCGCCGACCGCCACCACGCGGGGGTGAGCCGCCAACCCTTCGATCTCGGCGCGAGCGGCGTCGGTCAGCGCGTCCGTGCGCGTCGGGTGCAGTGCCACCGCCCCGTAGACCCGCGGGTCCCATTCGACAGCCCGCGTCACCCAACGCGCCGATTCCAGGTCGTCGGCAATGGTGACCACCGCGACGACGCCGACGGCCGCCGCGCGGTCGACGAGGGCCTGCACTCCCGCCGCGTCGGAGACCCCGCACGCGTCGAGATGGGTGTGGGCGTCGATCAACGGCGAAAGCGGCTCCGGCGCGGGCGGTGCTTCTCGTTTGGCGCTCACGCGCCCACGATATGTGCACACACGAGCGATGGCGCCGCCCGATTAGGGTGGAGGCCCGATGAACCAACACCAGCACGCGCAGAAGCCCTATTACGTCACCACCGCGATCGCCTATCCCAACGGCGCGCCGCACATGGGTCACGCGTACGAATACGTCGCCACCGACGCGATCGCCCGCTTCAAGCGGCTCGACGACTTCGACGTGCGTTTCCTGACCGGGACGGACGAGCACGGCCTCAAGGTCGCCCAGGCCGCGGCGGCCGCCGGTGTGCCGACCGCCCAGCTGGCCCGCAGCAACTCGGACGTGTTCCAGCGCATGCAGGAGAAGCTCAACATCTCCTTCGACCGGTTCATCCGCACCACCGACCCCGACCACCACTGGCGTCCAAGGAAATCTGGCGGCGCATGGAGGCGGCCGGCGACATCTACCTCGACAACTACGCCGGCTGGTACTCCGTTCGGGACGAGCGGTTCTTCGTCGAATCGGAGACCCAACTGATCGAGGACGGCAGCCGGATCGCGATGGAGACCGGCACCCCGGTCACGTGGACCGAAGAGCAGACCTATTTCTTCCGGCTGTCGGCATACGCGGACAAGCTGCTGGCCCACTACCACGCCAACCCCGACTTCATCGCTCCCGAGACCCGGCGCAACGAAGTCATCAGCTTCGTCTCCGGCGGCCTGGACAACCTGTCGATCTCGCGCACCTCGTTCGACTGGGGCGTGCAGGTTCCCGAGCAACCCGACCACATCATGTATGTCTGGGTCGACGCGCTGACCAACTATCTGACCGGGGCCGGCTCCCGACACCGACTCGGCGTTGTTCCGCCGCTACTGGCCCGCGGACTTGCACATGATCGGCAAGGACATCATCAGATTCCACGCCGTGTACTGGCCGGCGTTTCTGATGTCAGCCGGAATCGATTTGCCCCGAAGGGTTTTCGCGCACGGATTCCTGCACAACCGCGGCGAGAAGATGAGCAAGTCGGTGGGCAACATCGTCGACCCGGTGGCGCTGGTCGACACCTTCGGGGTGGACCAGGTTCGCTATTTCCTGTTGCGCGAGATACCTTTCGGGCAGGACGGCAGCTACAGCGACGAATCGATCATCACGCGGATCAACAGCGACCTGGCGAACGAACTCGGGAACCTGGCCCAGCGGTCGTTGTCGATGGTGGCCAAGAACCTGGGCGCGGTGGTGCCCGAACCCGGTGAGTTCATTGACGCGGACATCGAGTTGCTGGCGACGGCCGACGGGCTGCTGGATCGGGTCCGCGTGTATTTCGATTCGCAGGCAATGCATTTGGCGCTTGAGTCGATCTGGCTGATGCTCGGCGATGCGAACAAGTACTTCTCCGCGCAACAGCCATGGGTGCTGCGCAAGAGCGATGCGGAGGCAGACCAGGACCGGTTCCGCACCACGCTCTACGTCACCTGCGAGGTGGTCCGCATCGCGGCGCTGTTGGTCAGCCCCGTCATGCCGGATTCGGCGGGCAAGTTGCTGGACCTGCTCGGCCAAACCGATGAGCAACGAACCTTCGCCGCCGCCGGTCTGCGGCTGGTGCCCGGGACCGCGCTGCCGTCACCGTCCGGCGTGTTCCCCCGCTACCAGGTGGCACCCCCCGCCGAGTGAGCGGGAACTGAAGGCGGATAACGCATTACGAACCGGACTTCAGGTTTCCATGCCAAGCGGTGTGAGGTGCATTTCAGCGATAGGCCATAATCGGCAGGTGGAGCGAAGACGGAATCGGCAGCCCAGCCAATCCCCGATGACCACCTTGAAGCAGTTGCCTGCATTGGTGGTGCTCGAGCGGATCCCGGTCCCCGTCCTCGCCATCGCAGATGACGGCAGCATCCTGTTCACCAACACCGCGTTCGCCCAGATGGTGGGTTGCGATCCGGAAGAGGTACTGGCACTGCGGTTTCACGAGATCTTCCACCAGGCCCCGCAGTCGGAATCCTCGCTTCTCTCTTTCGTGCATGCCCTGGCCAATATGGTGGTCGAGTTGGCGCACAAGGACGGCTCGGTGGTCCGGGCGTTGATGAGCAGGTCGGCGGTGAGGCGCGCCGACGACAAGTTTGCTCTGGCCGTCTTCCAAGACCTGACCGAACAGCTGTGGGAAGAAGAGCGCTGACCCGCACCAACCCGCAACATAAGAATTCACCTAGGCTGTTGGTATCCAATTGAGCGTTTCTTGATACTTGCAGTATGGTTTTTGGGGTGATCAAGACTCGCAACGATCTGGAGTCCTACCTCGCCGCGGACATGCATGCGCAAGGACTTGAGCGCTGGCGGCATCGCTACCGGGTCATTCACCGAGCCCCTTACTTTCAGCGAATGCTGCGCCAGACCGAGTATTGGACGAACACAGCCCGGACGCCCCTTGGCCGCCTCGTCGCGGCATACCTGCGCCTCAGATTGAAGTTCCTTGGCGAGAAGCTCGGATTCGGTATTCCGCTCAACGCGTTCGGACCTGGCCTGTCCGTCGCCCACGTCGGCTGGGTACACGTGCATCACCGGGCAAGAATCGGTGCCAACTGCCGTATCCACCAGGGGGTGACGATCGGCGAAGGCCGCCCGGGCGAGTACCCCACCATCGGCGACGACGTGTTCATCTATCCGGGCGCCATGGTGCTCGGCGCAGATGTGGGCAGCCGCGTCGGCATCTACGCAGGTGCGGTGGTGACGAAATCGGTACCCGACGATGTCGACGTCGCCGGCGTTCCGGCCCGGATCATCAAGGACCGCCGCCGCGCCAGCGCCGTCAGCGCATAGCGCTAGGTGCTTTCCGGGGCCACGGCCGTGGCGCCGGCCGGCGTGCTGGGCCGGGTGTGCCGCAGGGCTTCACGGGCAAGGAATTGCCGGAAGTACGGCAGCGAGGCTTCTGCCGCGATACCCGGGAGCAGAAATATCCACATCTGGCTCAGCCGGACGGTGAGTTCGTCGAGCATGTTCTCGCTTCGGCGACTTCGCGCTATTGCGATCGCGAGCAACCGCGTCCCGAACATCGCACCGACAATCGCCTCAGCCAGCGATTCCGGGTCGACGTCCTCGCGCAGATCTCCTTCGTCGATCGCCTCGCGGGCCTGGGCTGCCATTTCTGCCACCCAACCCGCGCAGCAGCGCGCCGCCGCGTCATTGAACCCACTCAGGCCCGCGATCAGTTGCTCGGCCGCACGCGCCGTCTTGTCCGTACTGAGCACGTTGGCGATCGCAAAGGTGCCGTGAATCATGTTTTCCAGAGCGGGCGACGCCGAACCGCAGACGTTACGAAATGCGCCGACGAGGATTTCGGCACCTTCGTCGATGATGTCCGACGCGAGAGCCTCTTTGGAATCGAAGTGATGGTAAAGGGCGCCTTTGGTCATCCCTGTTCGCTCGATGATGGTGCCCCATCCAGCGGCGGCGTAGCCGACCTCACTGAAGACGTCGATCGCCGCGTCCAGAATCTTCCGCCGGGTTACCCCGGATCGAACCTGGCGCGCCATAGGCCAGTCCTCCCCAGTGATGTCAATCCGGTCCAGGCTCCGGACCTCGGCGTTTTGTTCCTGCTGGTGAGCCGGATAAGCCTAACAGCAGCCGGCGCAGAGTCTCCGATGCCGCGTGCCAGATCATCTCCGGTGTCGGGTCAAGGTGCGTTCACCCGGGCCGGGGCGGCCTTGATCGCCAGGGCTGTACGCCGCCGAAGGAACTGTGCGAAGTAGTCGGCCCGGTCTGGTGGCAGGACCGCCGCCAGGATCAAAACCCAGTTCCTTTCCAGGTCGAGCAGGAAACGCCGTGCGTCGTCCAGGTCGCTGGTTTGCCGCAGTCCCAGATACATCGACACGATCAGGCGCCCGATGTCGCGTGGCTCCCATCGTTGAGCGACGTCCCCCTCGTCGATCGCACGTTCGGCAACGCTGGCCAGGCCATCGACCCAGCCGCCGAGCAGAGCGGCCTGCAGTCCTTCGGTGCGCCCCACCGACTCGATGAGGTGCATAGCGGCTCTGGCCACATCCTTTGAGATGTCCTGCACCGCGATCAGGTAGCAGAAGTCGATCAGGGTTTCCAAACCGGAGAGGTGCCGGGACAGTAGGTCCTCGACGGCTGCCCGGCCCCCTGACTTGTGTTGCTCGATGATGGCCACCGCAAGGGCGTGCTTGGAGCGGAAGTGGAAGTACATCGCGCCCTTGGTGAGTTCGGCCTCGGCAAGGATGTCGTCCAGTCCGACGTCGTGGTAGGCGCGGCGGGCGAATTGGTGTGCGGCGGCCCGCAGAATCTGTTGCCGGGTGCTGTCTGCTCGTCCGTCGGCCGGTTCAGTCGACATCTACCCGAGGAACACTTCCGGGCATGCCGAATAGCGGGCAGCAACATTGAGCGGAGCGATCACCTTCACTATCGCGAAGCCTTCCTCGACCGGGGTCGCCAGACCCTCGGATGGTGAGCCGTCCACCGGCGTGTATCTCGGGCGGCACATTGGATGCCACATGTGAGGTTATCAAGTTCGCCCCGACCTGCAGCGTTAGACGCCGACATGACTGCATCTGAGCTCAGACAATACTTCAAGTCAGCTTGAGCACTGCAGCACGTTCAGAAAGTATGTATAGTGGGTATCTAAGTGGTCTATGAGTCTGCGGGGGCGGCAAAAACGGGTCTGGACCTCAGTTCAGCCCGGTCGCGGTAACTAACACCTCATGACCCAACTGCACCGTCAACCGTTCGCGTTAGGAGAGGCCATGTCGTTCGTCACCACGCAGCCAGAAGCCTTGGTGGCCTCGGCCAGCACGCTGCAGGGCATCGGCTGCGCCGTGGGCACGGTGAGCACAGCCGCGGCGGGCCCGACTACGGCGATAGCCCCCGCCGCTGCGGACGAGGTCTCAGCACTTACGGCAATGCAGTTCGCCGCCCACGGCCAGCTGTACCAGGCAGTGAGCGCACAGGCTGCCGCAATTCACGAGATGTTCGTCGAGGTCATGAGGGTCAGCGCCGGTTCATACGCCGACACCGAGGCGGCAAACGCCGCGGCGGCCGGCTGACGCACAGGGGGATGAGCAATGGATTTTGGCGCACTACCACCGGAGATCAACTCGGCGCGGATGTATACCGGCGCGGGGGCGGGGCCGCTGCTGACGGCCTCCGTCGCCTGGGATGAGCTGGCCACCGAACTGGCGACGGCAGCTTCGTCCTACTCGTCGGTGATCACCGGCCTGACCAGTGGGCCCTGGCTCGGTCCGGCAGCAATCGGCGCGGCGGCGGCGGCCATGCCGTACGCGGTCTGGATGGGCGCGACGTCCACGCAGGCCGAGGAAGCGGCCGCCCAGGCACGCGCCGCGGTGGGCGCCTACGAAGCGGCGTACGCGATGACGGTCCCACCAGCGGTGATCTCCGCGAACCGGACCCTGCTGGCGGCGCTGGTCGCGACCAATTTCTTCGGTCAGAACTCGCCCGCGATCGCGGCCACTGAAGCGCACTACAGCGAGATGTGGGCGCAGGACGCCGCGGCCATGTACGGCTATGCGGCCAGTTCCGCGTCGGCGTCGACGCTGACGCCATTCGAGGGGCCGCCGCAGATCACCGACCCGGCCGGAGTTGCGGCGCAGGCCACCGCGGTATCGGAGGCCACCGGTGAGGCGGCGGCGACGCAATCGACGCTGGCCTCGCTGGTCAGCGCGCTTCCGACCGCTCTGCAGGGCATGGCAATGCCGGCCTCGCTCGGGACGGCTGCCGCCGGCGTCCTGCCGATCAGCACATCCAGCGGCGATATCGCCAACTACATGAACATCATGGTGATGCCCCTCTTCGCGCTGAGCAGCTTGTTGGGCATTGCTCAGACCATGCAGGGCATGGCCGCGACTGCGGCCACGCAGCTGGGCGAGGTCGCCGCCGAGGCGGTCGAGGCCGCTGCCGGCGCTGCCGCCGCGGGCGCAGAAGCGGCCGGCGGCGCTGCGTTGGGCGCCATGGGCCAGGCGGCCAGCCTGGGATCATTGTCGGTGCCGGCGGCGTGGACCAGCGTGATCCCGACGGCCCACCTCACCGGCGTCAGCTCGGCTCTGCCGGGGGCCGCTCCGGGTGCAGTGGGGAATGTGCCACCGAGCTTGTTGGGCGGGATGCCGAGGGGGGCCGCGGGTCAAGGTCCCGTGGCGGGCCCCAGGTACGGCATGGTCCCCACGGTGATGGCGCAGCCGCCGTCCGCCGGGTACGGCGCCGTGATCTGACCTCCTGGTACGGCGTGACGCCGGGGTCAGAACATCCCGGCCAACGATCACGCCGTCGCTCAGGTTACGAGTTCAATAAATAGCCTTGTTTCGTACTTAGATATTAGTTTTACGGCATAGACCGTTCTAATAGTATGTAATAATGAAATATGTGAATGCTTGGGTATGAGCGCTCACACCGGTCGGAGGAGGGGCAGCAGTGAGCGGTTTGCAGAGGGGCACCACGAGCTACGTTCCCCGTTGCCTCCGGAACCTGAAGGGGACAGGCAAATGAAGGTCGTGTTGTTCTGTGGGGGCTACGGCATGCGGATGCGCAGCGCCGCCGGTGACCTCATCCCGAAACCACTTCAGATGGTCGGGCCCCGTCCGCTGTTGTGGCACGTGATGCGCTACTACGCGCACTACGGCCACACCGAGTTCATCCTCTGCCTCGGCTACGGTCAGTCGCTGGTGAAGGACTTCTTCGTCAACTATCGCGAGACCGAGTCCAACGACTTCGTCATGCGAGGCGGCGAAGTCGAGCTGCTCGACTCCGATATGTCGAACTGGACCATCACCTTCGTCGACACCGGCCTGGAGTCGCCGATCGGCGAACGGCTGCGCCGGGTCCGCGAGTACCTCGGGGAGGACGAATACTTCCTCGCCAACTACGCCGACGTACTGACCGACGCGCCGCTGGACACCATGATCGAGAGGTTCCACGCGAACCGGGCCGCCGCGTCGATGCTCGTCGTACCGCCGCAGTCGTCGTTCCACTGTGTCGACGTCAGCACACACGGCGACATCAAGGAGATTTCTCCGATCGCCAAGTTCCCCATCTGGGTCAACGGCGGCTACTTCGTGCTCCGCCAGGACGTCATCGACCTGATCCCCGAGAATGGTGACCTGGTCGGCGACGCATGCATGGAACTGGCCGGCACCGGGCGGTTGTTGGGCTACCAGCACGACGGGTTCTGGAAGCCGGCCGACACGTTCAAGGAACGCGCCGAACTCGACGCCGACTACAACCGCGGGATCCGCCCGTGGGCCGTGTGGGAGACGCCCGCTGCGCTGGCGGAAGCGTCGGCATGATTCCGCTGACTTTTTCCGGCGCGGGCATCAGCTCGGTCGCCGCGATCGGCGCGCACTGCGACGACATCATCATCGGCGCGGGCGCCACCCTGATGCAGCTATCGCGCAGCAATCCCGGCCTCGTCATCCACGCGCTCGTATTGACCGGCGCCGGCACCGAGCGCGAAATCGAGGAGAAGAGTGCCTTTGCGGCCTTCTTCCCATCGGCCGACGTGCGCTTGACGGTGGCCGACCTGCCCGACGGACACCTCCCCGAACACTGGGGCCCGGTCAAGAGACAACTCGCCGAATTCCGCCGCAGCTGCGAACCGGACCTGGTGCTGGGTCCCCAGCGCGGCGACTACCACCAGGATCACCGCCTGCTGGCCAAGCTGATCCCGACCGAGTTCCGGGCCCACCTGGCGTTGGGCTACGAAATCCTCAAATGGGAGTCGGACCTACCGAATCCCACACTCTACGTTCCGGTTCCGGCTGATATCGCACTCCAGAAGGCGCGGCTTCTCGCGCAGTCCTACCCGTCACAGGCGGGCCGGGACTGGTTTGACGACGACACCTTCCTCGGTCTGATGCGAGTCCGCGGCGTGCAGAGCCGCGCCCGCTACGCAGAGGGCTTCGTGGTGGAAAAGGCCGTGTTGAGTCCGACCGCCGGCGGGTGACTCGACCATGGCCCACAACACACTCCCCCAGGCCCCGGTGCGCATGGTCGTCAGCGGAAACATCGTCGAGCGCTGCGACATCCACGAGGTGCTGTCGATCGTCGACTCGCGCCTGCGATCGCAGTCCGGTCGCGGCCTGGCGGTGGGATCGGTGAACCTGGACCATCTGCATCACTTCCGCGTCGCGGGCGCCGCACCCAACGGGCTGGTGGAATGGCTGTTGCTGGCCGACGGCATGCCGATCGCCTGGCGGGGCAAGTTGCTGACCGCGCGGCCGTGGCCCCGCGTCACCGGGGCAGACTTGCTGCCGGGCGTTCTGGCGCTGGCCGAAACGAACGGTCACCGGGTCGGGTTCTTCGGCGGCAGCCCGCAGACTCACCAACTCCTGGCCGAGCACCTGCGGACGCACTATCCGGCCCTGGTGGTCTCCGGTATGTGGGCGCCCGATCTCGATGACATCGAATCACGTTCGGACGAAATATGTTCCGCGATCCGTTCGGCGCGCACCGAGCTCCTGATCGTCAGCCTGGGAAAGCCGCGCCAGGAGCGGTGGGTCGACGAGCACGGGCACGCCACGGGCGCACGGGTCTTCCTGCCATTCGGCGGTGCCATCGACTTCCTGGCCGGCATGACCAACCGTGCCCCGCACTGGATGCAGCGGTCGGGGCTGGAATGGCTATACCGGTTGACCCGCGAACCGCGCCGACTCGCGCGTCGTTACCTGCTGCAGGGCCCGATTGCGCTGCTGCGCGCCGCACGCGCGCAGCTCATCTGCTACCCCGGCATCCACTACGTCGGAACGCCGGTTGGCGATCATGCCGAAATCCCCAGCGCTGCAACCGAAGCGGTGCCTGCATGACCGAGTTATCGGCTGGTATGACTGCCACGTTGCACGCGAAGGCCGGCCTGTCGCGCGTCGCCGCATTGCCGACGCAAAGTTCGGGCCTGAGCAGCTTTCCGGGTTGGCAGCAACAATATTCAGCGCGGCTGCGTATCACCGACTCGGTAATCGTCTGCGCGGCAGTCATGCTCGCGCAGTTCGTCCGGTTCGGCGACTCACCAAACATGTCGGGTTACCCGGGCCCGGTGATGACGCTGTTCTCGTGCCTGTTTGCGATGCTGTGGCTCACCTCGATCTCGGTGTTCCATACTCGTTCGCCCAGGGTCATCGGCGCAGGCATCGACGAATACCGGCGGCTGGCCAGCGCGTCGTTCTCGGTCTTCGGCATCATCGCGATGGTGACGTTGCTGGCCAAGATCGACCTGGCACGTGGCTACTTGGCGGTCGCGCTTCCGGTCGGCACACTGGGCCTGCTGACCAGCCGCAACCTGTGGCGCAAGTACGTGTGGCGGATGCGCGCCCGGGGCCAATACCAGACCATGGTGCTGGCGCTCGGCGACCGGTCCGGAGTCACACACCTCGCCCACGAACTGATCCGTAACCCCAAAGAAGGTTATGTCGTTGTCGGCGTGTGCATCCCAGGGTACGGGCCGCAGCGCGACGAGTCGCTCAAAATACAGGGCCGGGAGATCCCGATCCTGGGTGATGAAACCAGCACGGTGGCCGCGATCGGCACCTGCGGCGCCGACACCGTGGCAGTAACCCGCACCGAACATTTCGGAGTCCACGCGATCCGCGATCTGATGTGGCGGTTGGAGACGATGGATGTCGACCTCGTCGTGTCGGCCGGTGTGATGGATGTCGCCGGCGCCCGGTTGACCATGCGGCCCATCGCCGGATATCCCTTGTTACACGTCGAGAAGCCGCAGTACGAGGGGACCCAACGCCTGCAGAAGCGCGCCTTCGACTTCTGCTTCGCGCTGGCCGCGCTACTGGTGACGGCGCCCCTGCTGGTCGCGGCCGCCATATCAATCAAGTTGAGCGGCAAGGGGCCTGTCTTCTATCGCGCGGAGCGCATCGGCCTGGACGGCAGGCCCTTCACGATGCTGAAGTTCCGCACCATGGTGGACGGCGCCGACAAGCATCTCGACCGACTGCTGCCGCTGAACCAGGGCGCCGGCGGAATGCTGTTCAAGATCCACCAGGACCCGCGCGTGACATCCGTCGGAAAGATCCTGCGCCGGTACAGCATTGACGAGCTTCCGCAGTTCATCAACGTGCTCAAACAGGACATGAGCGTCGTCGGCCCGCGCCCACCACTGCGTCGCGAAGTGGAGAACTACGACGGTGACGTCAAGCGGCGGCTGCTGGTCAAGCCAGGCGTCACCGGTCTGTGGCAGGTGAGCGGCCGATCCGATCTTTCCTGGGAGGACTCGGTCCGGCTCGACCTGTCCTACGTCGACAACTGGTCGATGGCCGGCGACCTGGTGATCATCGCCAGAACACTCAAGGCCGTCTTAGCCAGTGACGGGGCTTACTAGATATGAAGGGCGGCACCGTGATCGAGCCGACGGCGCAGGAGTTGACGGCCGCGCCGGAAGTGCCGCCGTCGCGGATCGCGCACGCGATCTCGATCCAACTCATCTGCCGGGTCCTGGGCATGCTGGCCTCGGTGGTCTCGGTGTCCATGACTGCCCGCTATCTGGGTCCGGGCCGCTACGGCCAGCTGATGGTGGCGGTCGTCTTCATCGGCATGTGGACCGCCATGACCGATCTGGGCATCAACACCGTGATCGTGCGCCGCGTCAGCTCGGGGCGCGGCGCTCTCGAGCGACTGGTTCGCGTCAATAGTGGCCTCTCGCTGATCTATTGCGTTCCGTTGGCGGTGGTCGCCGCGGTCACCGGGTGGCTCATCTATCGCGACGCCGACGTGCGTGTGATGCTGGTCGTGTTGTCCGGGCAGCTACTGCTGCTGACGGTGCGGACGCGATTCGAGCCCGTCTTCCTGTCCACGGTGCGTTTCTCCGCGGTCGCCGTCTCCGATGTCGCGGGCCGTCTCGGCACGCTGGCCATGGTGAGCTGGCTGGTGGCGACGCACGCGAACATCATCTGGTTCGCGGTCGTACAGCTCATACCTCCGTTGGTGCAACTGGCAATTCAGGGTGCGGCGGCGGCGCGCCACGTCTCCCTGCGCCCGGTGTTCTGCACGCGCGAGTCCATCGATCTGTTGCGCGAAAGCCTGCCGCTGATGGGTGTCGCTCTGGTCGGCATCCTGTACTGGCGTGCCGACGGCGTGATCCTGTCCCTGCTCAACAGCCATGCCGAGGTCGGTGTGTACGGGTTGGCGTATACGGTCGCCTTCAATACCGAGGCGTTGTCCATCTTCTTCCAGAAGTCGACGCTGTCGACGGCCACCGGCCTGTATTCGCGCGACGTCAGCGCGTACGTCGCATTCCTGCGCCGCAGTGTCGAATTGATGAGCTTCCTGGCCTTTCCGGTCGCCGTTGTCGGCACCTTGCTGGCCGGTCCCCTGATCAAGCTGTTCGGCGACGCGGAATTCGTGAGTCGCGGGGCACCGACCCTGGCATTGCTGCTCATCGCCGCGTCGTTGCGGTTCGTCACCGGTACCCTCGGACAGGGCCTGTTCGCCTGCCACGAACAGCGGTTCTTCTTCCGGTTGTCCGTCGCCGCGCTCACCGTCAACGTGGTGCTCAATCTCTGTCTGGACGGCCGATTCGGGGCCGTCGGTGCCGGTGTCTCGCTGGTGTGCACGGAGCTGATCGGGTTGACGTTCGCAAGCTGGCGGCTGGGCAGCCACTGCGGGTACCGCACGCCGGTGACCTTCCTGATGCGCCTTGCGATCCCGACTTCGGCCAGCGCCCTTGTGGCACTGCTGCTTTCGGGCCAACACGTGGTGTTGGCCCTGGGCGCCGCCGCGGCCACATATCTGGTCATCAACATTGTGGCCGGTCCCGTCAACTGGTCGACTCTGACCTCGCTCTTCCGGAAAGAGGTAGCCGCATGACAACCGAATTCGGATGAAGCGACCGGCCGCTGTCGGCGCTGATCGTGACTTACAAGAGCCACGAACTGCTGGAGCAGTGCCTGGCCAGCGTCGCCGAACACGCACCGCAACTGCCGCTCTACGTCTACGAAAACAGCGGTGACGAGTACCCCGGCCGCGAAGAGTTGGCCGCGCGCCATCCCGACGTGCACTGGGTGCTCGGTCCGGTGAATCTCGGCTTCGGGGCGGCCTTCAACGCCTTGGTGAAGCACACACCCGACGACACGGATTTCCTGCTCCTGAACGCCGATACCCGGCTGACAGGGCCGTTGACCCGCACTCGGGCGTTGATCCGCCAACCCGGCGTCGCGGCCGTATCGCCGCTGATTCAAGACCCTGGGGCACCCGGCCCGCTGCTGTGGGACATCGCCACGCGGCACCGGACCCTGACCCGGTCCGTGGTGGCAGCCGCAGGTTATTCCGACCGGCTGCGGGGCACCCGCTTCTCCCACCTCTATCGAGAGCAACCCACCGAATCTCAAAGTATCGACGGCTACATGGCCGGTATCTGCCTCGCGATCAACCGTGCGGCCTGGGACGAGATCGGTGGCTTCGATGAGGAATTCTTCCTCTACGGCGAAGAGACCGACTGGCAGGAGCGCGCCAGCGCCGCGGGCTGGAAGATCCTGCTGGCCGATGAGTTGGACGCCGATCACGGCAACCCGGCGGCCGGCAACGCCGCTCGTGAATCCGTCTGGACGCACGGTGCGGAAGTCTCCACCGTGGAGCGCTTCCGCAATCGTGACCTGTTGCGCTCCAACATCGCACTGCTGCTGGAACGCCAGGACAGTGTTCACCACGCCGACGCCTTTCTGGCCGCAACCTCGGTGTTGGATAGGGTGCAGCGGTCCAAGCGCGGTGCCCGCAAACGCGCCATCAAGGCCCGACAGAGCGATAATCCCTCGATCGTCATCACCACCAACCGCCTGGTGTACGGCGGCGCCGAACGTCAGAAGGCGCTGCTGGCAACCGAACTGGATCGCCGCGGCTACCCGGTCACCGTCGTCTGCATGCAACGGTTCGGGCCGTTGCTCAAGGAGATTCCGCACAGCGTACGCGTGGTGCGCCAGCCCTGGTGGGCACCGATGGTCGATCTTCCCGAGGGTCCGGCGGTACTGATCACCGGTGACACGAACACCGAGACGGGGTTCGCGACGCTTTGGAAAACGGCCGGGAAAGCCGCGGGACGCGCCACCTCCGGTAGCCGGCGGTGGCTGGTGGCCCCGCACGTGCCGCCGGAGTCCGACCGGGCGATCTATTCGCGGCCGTTGACCGCCGCCATGCGCCGGGCCGACGGCTTCATCGTTCTGGCTCAACGTCATTGGGATATGTTGACCCCGCATCACAAGATCAGCGGACGACACTTCGTGGCGCCCAACGGTGTCGCCGTTTCCGGCGAGCCGAACCCGCGGGTCCGCGCCGCCGGCGAACCGCCACACCTGGTGATGCTTTCTCGCATCGTCGAACACAAGAACCCACACCTGCTGATCGAGGCACTCAGCGGGTTGGCGGACCTGCCCTGGCGACTCTCGATTTTCGGCGACGGCCCGGACCGCGAGACACTGCAAGCCCGCACGCCGGACTCCTTGCGCGACCGTGTCCAGTGGCGCGGGTGGTCACCCGGACCCGGTCCGGCGCTGGCCGATGCCGACCTGCTCTGCGTGCCGAGCCGGTCGGAGGCCTTTCCGATGGTGATTCTCGAGGCCATGGCACGCGGGGTGCCGGTGGCGGCATCCGGCATCTGCGCGGTCCCGGAAATGCTCGACTTCGGCAAAGCCGGCTTCGTCGTCGAACCCGTGTCGGTATCGGCGTGGCGGAACCAGCTCGCCGAAATCCTCACCGACGCCGACGCATTGGCTGAGGTCGGATGGCGCGGTTTCGAGCGTATGCAGACGCACTACACCGTGGAGGCGATGACCGACGCCTACCTCGAGGCGATCGGCGCGGTGATATGAGTCCAGTTGGCAGCCTGCAACATCAACAGATCCGACGAATCGAGAGTTACATGAAGTGCCGCTTGTGCGAATCGGACCGCATGCTCAGCGTGCTGGACCTCGGCGCGACTCCGCCGTGCGAAAAGATCCTTTCCGCAGACGGAACTCGACCTGCCCGAGCCCACTTACCCGCTGCACCTGCGGTTGTGTGAGGACTGCCTGCTGCTGCAGATACCCGCGCTGATCACGCCGGAGGAAACCTTCACCGAATACGCCTACTACTCGTCGTATTCCGACAGCTGGGTTCAGCACGCGGAGACCTTCGTCGATCAGGCCACCAAGCGCCTGGGGCTCGGGCCGGATTCGTTTGTGGTCGAAGTCGCCAGCAACGACGGATATCTGCTGCAGCATGCGGTCGCCCGCGGCATACCCTGCCTGGGCATCGAACCGTCACTGAACGTCGGTGCCGCCGCCACCAAGCGTGGTGTGCCCACCGTGTCGGAGTTCCTGGATCAGGAGTTGGCGCGCCGGGTGCGCACCGAGTACGGCGCGGCGAACCTGTTGGTGGCCAACAACGTCTACGCGCACATACCCGACCTGCTGGGCTTCACTCAGTCGCTGCGCACGCTGCTCGCCGATGACGGCTGGCTGAGCATCGAGGTGCATCATGCCCTGAATCTGGTGTGCCTCGGCCAGTTCGACACGATCTATCACGAGCATTTCCAGTACTACACCGTATTCTCGGCGCAGAACGCGCTCGCCAGCGCCGGCCTGGCCGTCGTCGACGTCGAACTGCTGCCGACCCATGGCGGGTCGATCCGAGTATGGGCCCGTCCGATCGAGGTCGCCGGACCACCTACCGAGCGGGTCGACAAGATTCTGCGCATCGAAGAGGCCGCCGGACTGCATCGTCCGGAGGGTTACCTGCAACTGCGTCACCGCACCGAGCAGATTCGCCACGACCTGCTGCGGTTCCTGCTGCAGTGCCGCGCCGAGGGTAAGCGTGTCGTCGGCTACGGCGCCCCGGGCAAGGGCAACACTTTGCTCAACTACTGCGGAATCCGCAGCGATCTGCTCGAGTACACCGTCGACCGAAACCCTTATAAGCACGGCCATTTCACGCCGGGGACCCGGATTCCGATTCACGATCCCGAGCTGATCGCCAAGGACCGCCCGGACGTGGTGCTGGTGCTGCCCTGGAACCTGGAAACCGAGCTCACCGAACAGCTCAGCTATGTCACCGAGTGGGGCGGCCAGATCGTCTACCCACTCCCGAACCTGCACCAGGCGACGAACGTGAAATCGCGCAGTGCCGCAGTCCGGTGAGCCACTGCCGGGGGTGTGGTGACGTTGCGCTGACCCGGGTTCTCGATCTGGGAAATGCGCCTGCGGCCGAGCACTTTCCACTGGTCACCGAGCCTCTCAGCCCGCAGGAGACGATGCACGCGCTGGCCATGGATCTGTGCGGCTGCTGCGGCCTTGCCCAACTTGCCGGCTATGAGGGTTTGGCGAACCTCGATGTCGCCGAGGAACAGCACAGCGTCGAGCCGCAAGCCATGCGGGACCAGGCCGCGGACGCGGTGCAACAGGTCGCAGACGCCGGCTGGCTGCGCGGCAACACGGTTCGTGAGTTCGGCAGCCCGCATGGCGGAAGTTGGTTGCCGCTGTTCGCCGACCGCGGATATCGCGAGGCCGAGGTCGCCGACGTGGTGCTCGACTCCTTCGGCCTCATGCACGATGCCGACCAGCAGTCGGCCTTCGAGCTCCGGGCGAATGCCACCGCACCCGGCGGAGTTCTCCTCGTACAGATCCCGTCGCTGATGGCGATGGTCAGCCAGGGGCACTGGAACTTATTGCGTCACAGTCATTTTGGATATCATTCGTTGACCGCGTTGACCAATCTGCTGGGCGCGGTGGGGATGAGCATAGCCACCGTGTGGGAATTCGATCTCCTGGGCGGAACATTCCTGGCTGCCGCCGTGCACGGCCGCGTCGAGGGAGACGAGCGTGCAGATGACATCTTGAAGCGCGAGCGGGACTTCGGGGTGACGAAGCCAGACGTTCTGCGGAGCATGCAGTGTGCGGTCGACAGTCACGTCGCACAGCTGCACCGATGGCTGGAGGCGCAGGCCGACCAACAACTTTCGGTCTATGCCTACTGTGCCGGATCGCGGGTGCCGGCGTTGTTCAGCGCCGCGCGGATAGATCAGCGGCTCATCAAGGCAATCGCCGACGCCTCGCCAGACAAGCACGGGCGCCGGATTCCCGGCACCGACATCGAAATCATCTCCCCCGAACAGCTCATCGCCGCCGATCCCGATCGGGTCTTACTGACGCTGCCCTATCTCTACGACGAAGTCCAGCGCACGTACCCGCAGTTGGACGGGCGCTGGTGGGTGGACCGCGGCACCTCGGTCAATCAGGGTCCGGCGTGAACTCCCCTCGGATCCTTTGGCTTTCGCCGTGGCTGCGCCCACTGGCCCGCGTTCAGGCGGAGGCGCTGCGTCGCCACGGTGCCGAAGTGCTGCTGGTGACCTCCGACCAACACCCGGAGTCCGGCCCGGCCCGCGACTACGAGCTCGTGCTCGATCCGCGGTTCCGCACCGCGGCAACGTGGCGGCCCGGTTTCTCCGCGTGGCGCCGCATCCGCGAGTACCGCCCGGACGTCGTGGTCACGGAGTTGGTCCGCGATCCACGATGGATCGCGCTGGCCGGTCGGGTGCCGCGGATCCAGCTGGTGCACGACGACCGTCCGCATGACACCGCCGAGCAGCGACCGTCCTACGAGCTCGAAGTATTCGACCGCTGGGGCGCGCGCTCGGCGGCCACCGTCACCTACAGCGATTACGTCGCGGCCCGGGTCGCCATGCGGCGCGATGTGACCGGCACGCCGGTGCACGTGCTGCCGCTTACCAGCGACCTGGATCCGGCCCTGGTCGCCGAACCGGTCAGCTCGCAGCACCGCCGTGATTTCGTGATGATCGGCCGGCTGAATCCTTACAAGAACCTGGACGTGGTGCTCCGGGCCTGGCAGCAACACGTCGACGGAAACGGTTGGCGCGGTGACAAACTGGTGTTGATCGGCGACGGGTCGTTCGACGCCGACCGGCTGCCCCGCCATACGCAGTGGCGGTCGGGACGCTACCGCTACGCCGATGTGCTCAGCACACTCGCCGAGGCGAAAGGTTCGGTGGCCCATTACCGCCGCGCATCGCAAAGCGGCGTGCAGGTTCTGTCGATGCAGCTGGGCGTGATGCCGATCGTGTCCGACCGCGGCGCACTGCCTGAATATCAACCGCCGGAATGCCGTCCGGTCGGTGTGGATGACATCGCCGGCCTGACAGCCGCTTTCGACGAACTCGCCGAGCCGGGGGCGGCCGCCCGGCTCGGCACCGCCGCGGCGCGGCACTACGCGCAGCGCTTCGACGTCGACCACGCCGCGGACCGGCTGCTGGACGTGATCAACAGCGTGCGGCGGACGCACGCCGCGTACGCCTAATCGTCTTCGTCGTCGTCATCGCCGGTTTCGAGGAGTTTCTCCGGATGATGCAGACAGTTGATGCGGGCCCGCCCGTGATCAAGGTGGGCGGGGGTATCCATTCTGCCGGACTGAACTGTGCGGCAACGTGATTGATCAACCCGTATCCGGCCACCGGAATCCGGAGGCAGTTCCAGCTACCCGGGATACCGCTCCCCGAAGCGCTCTCAACGCCTGCGTCCAGTCCTCGCGGGTGTCCCAACTCATACCCGAATTCTATTCGGGAGCATTGACATCCGGCCGCGCCATTACCTCAGCGCCGGAACATCGACACCAACTCCGGTGACCGGACAGCGCAGAAGTCGTGCACGTAACCCCTGGGCATGGCGAAAGGATGGAACTCTCCGGAATTCACCCCCGAATTGAGGAAGGTCATCTGGTCACGCTCCACATCGAACTCGGCGATCGGCCGCAATGCCGACTGGGTGATATAGAACAGGTGATAGCCCAGGTCTTCGATCTGACGGAACACGTCGGCGATGGGCACCGAGAGGTGGCGCTGTTCGATTTCGATCAACATCGCAGGGCGGCAACGCCGGAACATGTCGGCACCGCCGCGCAGCACCGACATCTCGTGGCCTTCGACGTCGATCTTCACGAAGTCGACGTCGACGTCGGGCCCCAACACGTCGTCCAGTCGCACCAACGGCACCTCGATCTTCTGCACGGCCACATCTTGCCCGTCGAACCCGTGGGCCAGACTCCCCTGCGCCGTCACCTGCCGGTTGTGGTGTTCTGGCACCAGCAGTTGCGCGGTGCCGGGTTCGTCGGACACCGCGGCCTGGCTGAAGTGCACATACGGCCGCGCCTCGCCGAGCTTGCGCAGCATCGGCGCATTGTCCGGATGTGGCTCAAAGCTGTAGACCTGTCCGGACTTCCCGATGCGCCGGGCCAGGTGATAGGTGAACAGGCCCCAACTCGCGCCCACGTCGACGACGGTTGCGCCGCTGGGGGCGAAGTGATCCGCCACCGCCATGGCCAGATCCTGCGTCAGCCGCCGGCGCCACAGCGCCGCGGTCGCGGTCGTCATCGCGGTGCGGCCCAGCAGCCGACCGACATTGCGCACCGTCACGTACTTGGCCGCCCAATTGGCCCGTTGCTGCAGAAGATCTTTCATCGGCGAACTGCCTTCCTGTCTCGCGCAATCGGTCCACAGCTGCGTCAACCGCTGATACCAGCGGTCCAGCCCGAAGTCGCGGGCGCGGCTCCGTGCGGCCGCGCCCAGACCGGCCCGCAGGGTGTCGTCTTTGAGCAGTTCGTGTCAGCGCGTCGGTGATCTGCTCGGGACGGCCCGGCGCGACCACCAGACCGGTCACGCGGTCGGTGATCGCCTCATCGATGCTGCCCACCAGCGTCGTCACCGGCGCGAGCCCGTAGGCCATCGATTCCAGCAGCGCCATCGGCAGGCCCTCGTCATGGCTGGGCAGCACGAAAATGTGTGCGCTGCGGAGTAATTCGTCACGTGCGGCCGGATCCAGCCAGCCCGCAACATGAATGGTCTCGGCCAGATCGGCCGCGGCGACCGCCGCACGCACCTCGTCGACTTCTCCGTCGCCGGCGAGGGTCACCCGCAGCCGGCTGCGCGCGTCGTCGTCGAGCGCCGCCGATGGCGGTGATCAGGTCGTAGCTGCCCTTGCGTTCTCCCAACCGGCCCAGCGAAACCGCATGTATCCGTTCGACATCCGAGTGGTCCACCGCGGCGCTCCGGAATCGGAACCGCATTGTTCAGCACAGCGATCCGCTCGGTGGGCACCCGCAGTCGGCTGGCGTACTCCTCGACGTGACGGGTACCCAGCACCAGCCACTGATCGGCGACCAGGAGGCGCCGCACCACCCGCTGCGCGGCCGGCGACAACCCGTCGAACCAGCCGGCGAAGTCGTAACTGTGGGCGTGCACCACGGAAGGCACTTTCGCCCACCGCGCGGCCGCCATCGGCAGCGCCTTGCGCACCACGCTGCCCCCGTGCGCCAGGTGAACGTGCAACACGTCGACCCGCCGCCGCGCCACCAGCCAGGCGGCACGCAGCATCCCCGATCCGCCGACCCAGAGCCGATACCACAGCGGCCCTTCGATATACGTCGGCACCGTGATGATGCGGGCATCGGGGTGGGCCGCCATCAGCGTGATCACGGTCGCCATCCCGCCGCGGCTGGCCGCCTCGGCGGGGGCCGGCCCCACCACCAGCACGCGCGTCACCGGGCCTCCCCGGCGGGTGCGCCGGCCGTCGGCCAGTTCCTTATCGCCTGAAATCTCTACGCCGCCGCGGCGTCCCTGCGTGGCGAACGCCATCGCCGATCCCAGCGTGATGCCGAGTGTCATCGCGTTGGTCGGTTCCTCCGGCAACGGGTCGATGATGCACATCACCATCAGGCCGGTGCTGACCGCCGCACTGATCTTCGCCGGCGCCGACGCGCTGCGCAGCGCCCGCATCAGCGGCGTCAGCGCGAACACCGCAAACCGGCCATGCCGACGGCTCCGGCTTTGGCCAGCCACCACAGGTAGAAGTTGTGCGCGTAGGTGGTGCTCAGCGACTCGTGGTGAACTCGTCGGTCTCCCGCCGAACGGCAGCTGGTAGGCGTAGCCCAGCCCGTGGCCGAACACCGGCGCCTCGGCGATCGCTCGTTGAGGTGTCGGTCTTCGGCGAATCTGGCCAGCGTCGAGGGGTCTACGGCGAGCGCGTGCCGTCGAAACCCTGCCGAGCACCCGGTGATTGAATCGCGGTGATCTGATTGGCGAGCCACACCCCGGCCGATGAAGTCGCTGCAGCAGGAACAGCGCGCCCGGGCACCGTCACCGCAATGATCCCCGCCGCGGTGATCGCCAGCCGTGGCTGTCCGGCGCACGGACGACCAGCCCAAGCTGGCGAAGAAAGCGACGACGGCGGCCACCGCCGACCGAGATCAGGGTGTTGCGGGTGAATGACAGCACCGCGATGATCAACGCGGGCGGGCCCAGCGCGAGATACATTGCGGGCCTCACCCGGCCGACGATCTGCGGCGGCGACCAGTGCGGTCAGCACGGCGGTGGCCGGCGATTGGGTGGAGAGGATGATGCGGTTGGCGCTGGCCGGCGCCCATCCCCTGCAGGCTTTCCGTCCGGCCGGCCAGCCGGATGCGGCATGGAGCGAACCCACAGATGGCCATGCCCGCCGAAAACCACAGCATGACACGCTATCGCGCGCATCGACCGCATCATGTAGTCGCCGTACACGATCACCAGCGCCAGCACGAACCCGGCGACCATCTCGAGCAGGGACGTGCGATTCACGCATCACGATCGTGGTGTTATGCCCATCGACGAATCCAACCGCGGTAAAGTAACACCACGACAAGCGCGAACATCCCCGGGAACAGGTAATCGGAGAACCGCAGCCTCACGACGGGCAGCAGGTAAACAGATCGCCAGCACCAGCACCACATGGTAGGCGTAGATCGACCACCGGGCCGAATGACTTTGCCGACGTGCAGGCCCTGCCGGCAGCGCCGCGAACGCCCAGAAACAGCGCGACCCCGACCATCGCTTCCGGTTTCACCCAGTAGACGACCAGGCAGAACATCGCGAGCCGACCAGCAGTCGCCCTGCGTGGTGTCACGAACCGACAGCACGCCGAGCCGAAGCACCCGAACAGCGAAGAGCGCCAACATGACTGCGGCCATCGCCAGGCGATGAGCGACTCCGGCAGGTAGAGGATCACGGTCGGCCCGCTGACCTTGGCCCGGTAGGTCCTGGCCGCGGCCCTGGTGTGCGGGGCATTCGGGCGTCGGTCAGCACGGTCCCGACGACGTCGGCGCCGGCCGCGCGCAGACGCGGTCAACGCGTCGTTGAGTTCGTCGTCCGTGGTGCGTCCGGCCCGCACCACCAGCACCGTGGCATCGACGGCGCCGGCCAGCAGGCCGGAGTCGGCAGTGGCCAGCACCGGCGGTCCGTCGACGACGATTCGGTCGAAAGCTGTGCCGACAAGTCCTGCAGTACCCTGTCGAGCACCTCCGGCAGGTACGCGCTGCACGGCAGGGTCTCGCGGCGGATTGAACGCGCCGCGAGGATGAACAGCTTCGAAATCGAGGTCGGTTTCACTGCTTCGCGTCGCGATACTCGGGATTGGCCAGCGCGTTCGCCAAGTCCCTCCCCCGATTCGACTTTCAGCAATCCGGCGATCACCGGCCGGCGGGTATCGCCCTCGATCAACAGCACGTCTTCGCCGAGTTCGGCGAACGCGCGGCGACAGGTTGATCGCCGTCGTCGTCGTGCCTTCGCCACCGAACGGCGCCGCCAACAGCACCCGACGGCCCTCGGGACCCATCGCCCTGCAGCAGCCGGGCGCGCAAACCGCGCACAGCGTCGTCGAACGACGATGTCGGTGCCGAACCGCGGTGCGCCGCCGCGCGTGTCCGGGCAGCTCGGCCAAAGTCGGCAGACCCGAGAGGGCCTCCAGCTTCGTGCGGTCGCGCACGGTGCGGTCGGCGGCCTCGCGGGTCAGCGCCACGCCGATGCCCAGCAGCAGCCCGGCGACCAGCCCCATCGCCATGTTGCGCACCGGTACCGGCTTGCACCGGCTTGTCGGGCACGCCGGGCTGCTCACCACCGTCGCCCTGGCCACCGGTAGCGCCGTGCCGGCGGGTGCTGTCTGCGCCGGATCCGACGATGTCGCCGTCGCCACCGGAGTCTCGCTCGGTTGGGTGGTCGGTTGCTCCCCGTCCGCGACCGGCGCCACCGACGTGGGCGTGGTCGGCGACGTCGTCGTTGCCGTCGGCGTGCCGGGCGCCTCGGATTCCCCCCGAGGGAGCCGACCATGGCGGTGAATTCGTCGGCCATCGCTCTCGCCAACGTCGCCGCACGCTGCGGATCGGTGTCGGTGACCGTGACGGTGAACAGCGTCGATCTTCGCGTGTGTAACTCACCTGGGTCTGGTTCACCAGCTGCGTCGGCGCTGACCGGCAGGTGGAACTGGGTGACCGCACTGCTCGGCCACGGCATGACCGCCGGCGATCGCCGGCGTACGACGACAGCCGCTCCTGCGCGGCCTGGGTGCCTGGTAGACCTCGCATGAGGTCGGTCTCACCGGAAAACGAGATCAGGACCGTCGCCGATGATTCGGTAAGCCTTGGTCTGGAACGCCGTGATCGCTGCCGCGCCGAGCCACACAGGCCAGCACCGCGCCCAGGAAGAGCTTCCAGTGCAGCAGGAGGGTCCGGACAAACGTTCGGAAATCCATCCAGCTAGCCTCTCTGGGCCTCTCTAGGGCCTCTACTCGGCGCGCTTAGTGGTCCTCTGACCGTGCGGCCACGTCACCGACCGAGGAACGAAGAGTGTCCCCCACCGGACTAGTTTACCTACTTTTGGTACGGTAAACAAACTACAACAGTCTAGCGGTATGGACGGCCTTCCGATGTCACGTCTTCGGGGTGGATGCCAGTACCTCGCGTGGCACGTCGAGCGTGGCAACCGGATACGAAGCCCGCAGTCGTCGCGGCCGTCCCGCGCCAGCTGCATGGGCGGATAGTTCACCGCATGCGAGCCGTTCGGCTTGTGCTGTTGCCAGTCGACCGACGGCGCGCAACGTGTAGTGACCCGGCGCCAGGCCCGTGAGGTCGATGTGGACGGACTCGGTGGCCGACGCCGGCGGCGGCTGGTCGATGCTGCGGTCGCCGGACGAATCGTGGACAAGACGCGAGGTCGACGGTGGCGGGCATGGTCCGACCACCGTCTGCCCGGTGAAGTTCACCAGCCGGTAGCCCGGCACCCACTTCTCGGTGGCCGCTGCGGCGCCGTAGTTGGTCCAGGTGACCGAGATGGAGGCCACCTGGTCCTGCAGCGATTGCGACCCCGACTGCGCTTCTACCGAGTAGCGGTAGCCGGCGACGGCGTTGGCCTGCGCCCACAGCACGTACAACGTCGGGATCCATCGGCGAGGTCGCGTTCTGGTCCGGGAAGTTGACGCTCGACGTCATCGAGACGTGGTACCGGATCACGTCGTGCAGGCCCTTGTCGTAATAGGACTTCGGTGTGGTTCCGTCGGGTAACTGGCACCACTCGGTGATCACCGGCGCCTTGCCAGACGATCCTTCAGCGCGCCGACCAACGGGTCGGAGGCCTGCACGTAGTGCGCCGGACTCGGCCCAGACCGGCAGCGGCGCGTAGACGCCCAGACAGTCCGAGCGAATGCCGACCGGTGCGGCCAGTTTCTTGGTGACGTCGTCGGCCAGCAGTTGCCGCATGATCTCGGGGTTGTTGGGTGTGGCCACCAGTTGCGTGTGCGGGAAGGCGGTGACGTTGGCCGCGACCAGCTGCTGGATGGACGCCTTGGTGATGTTCTGATCGCGGAACTGGCTGTAATAGCCCAGCGCCGCTTCACTTCCGTCGGGACTCGGGCCCGGTGCGTTCAGCGAGTCACGCAGATAGGCGACGTGGTTTTCGCTGAAGTCCCCATAGCCGGAGAACTCGAAGACGCTGAGCCGCTCGTCGTTGTCATAGCGGCGGCCCAGGGCGGCCAGCAGCTGCCCGAAGTCGTTGAGATAGCTGGGGTCGTTAAAGTTCGGCACCACCTGCACCGGCGCGTTCCCGGCAGCGGGGTAGCTGGTGCTGACGCCGGGCTTGTCCCGTTCCCAGTCGGGAATCTCGATGTTGGTGTTGTTCGGGTACGTGGCGTTGCAGCACGAGTTGTAGGACTGCACCCGCAACGTCAGCCGCATCCGGCGCTCGGCCAGCTTGTTCAATGCGTCGTCGATGACACTGAAGTCGAACTTGCGGTCATCAGGCGCGTCAGGGGGAAGTGTGGCCGGGTCGGTGGGCTGCAACTGCCGCCAGGTGACCCGCAGGCTGGCGTCGTACGACGCGGGCCAGGCGGGGTAACGCTGCTGGGCGGGTGCACCCTGCGGGAAGAGCGGCTCCAGCAGGTCTTCGTACTGCCCGCGCAGCGGGTTGGAAATCTCCAGGGCGGCCGGCGGGATGGCCGGACTCGCCATCGCGGCCAACGGGCCGGGGTCGGTGTGCGGGCGGCTGCAGGCGCCGGTCAAAAGGGTGGCGCCGGCGACGAGGACAGTCACGCATGCGACAGCGATTAAAGTGAATTTTCTAATTGTTCAAACCATTCTCACACTTGAGCTAGATCGCGCCGAGCGTCAGCGCCTCACGGTCGGCGAGGAACGGCATCGGCATCCAGCGAGCGGCCAGCAACGCCTCCATGGCGTTGCCCGGAACGGGGCGCGACAGCAAGAATCCCTGCGCCCGGTGACAACCATGTTGCATCAAAGTCAGTGCAGCGGCCGGGGTCTCGACGCCCTCGGCCACCAATTGCAGGCCGAACGCCTCGGCCAGACCGATGATGGCGCGCACGATCGCCAGGTCACCGGCGTTGGTGCCCAGATCGCGGACGAACCCGGTGTCGATCTTGAGCATGTCGACCGGAAGGGACTTCAGGTGCGACAGCACGGCGTAACCGGTACCGAAATCGTCGATGGCGATCTGCACCCCGACCTCTTTGAGCTCGTGCAGCGTCTTGCGGGTCGCTTCGATGTCGTGCACCACCGCACGCTCGGTGATCTCGAGGCAGACGGAGCCGCCGTCGATTCCGAACTCCTCGATGGTCTCGGCGACGCTACGGACGAAACCGCGGGTGATCAGCTGCACGGGCGAGACGTTGATGCGCAGGATCGCGCTCTGGCCCACGCCGTTGGCTCGCCACCGGCTGAACTCGGCGCAGGCGCTGCGCATCACCCAGCGGCCGAGTTCACCGGCGAGGTTGGTCGACTCGGCGACCCCGATGAACGAATCCGGCAGCAGCAAACCCCAGATCGGGTGCCGCCAACGGACCAGTGCCTCAGCCGCCACGATCGCCCCGGTCCACAAGTCGACCTCGGGCAGGTAGTGCAGCAGCAGCGCTTCGCTGTCGATATCGCCCTGCAGGTGCAGCTCGATGTCGTTGCGGAACGCACTCTTGAGCGACATGTCGTCGGTGGACAAGGCCACCTGGTTTCCGCCGGCACGCTTGGCCGTCAGCACCGCTTCGTCGGCGCGGCGCAACAGATCGGTGCTGTTGTCGCGGCCGGGCATGCCCACGGCCAGCCCGATGCTGACCGTGCGGGTGATCTGGTGGCCGCCGATGGCCAGGCGTTCACGCAGCATGGTGCCGAGGCGGCGGGCGAACGATTCGGCCGCCGCGCTCGACATCGTCTGATCCGGAATGACGACGAACTCGTCGCCGCCCAGCCGGGCGATCATGCTCTGGCTGCCGGCGCACACCCGCAGCCGTTGTGCGAAGACGCGGATGAACCAGTCGCCCGCGGTATGGCCGAGGTAGTCGTTGATGGACTTGAGCCGGTCGAGGTCCAAGTAGAGCACCGCGACAGGCCCGGAGTTGCCGGCTGCCAGCCGGTCGGAAAGGTGCGCGACCAACGCCCGGCGGTTGTACAGACCGGTCAAGTCGTCATGCTCGGCCAGGTACCGCAGCTTCTCCTCGGCGGCGATGCGGGCCTGTAGCTGCGCAAACAGCGCGGCGACCGCCTCGAGGGTGTTGATTTCTTCCTGTCTCCACTTACGGGCGCCGAACTTGACGAAGCCCAGCACGCCGGTGGTCATCTCCCCCGACACCAGCGGCGCGGCCGCCACGGACGGCGACGCCGTCTGCTTGGCGCCAACCACCCAACGCAACGACCGGTTGCTCTGGTCGGGCCGGATCACCACCGGCTTGCGGCCGTGCTCACACTGGGCGAGCACCGGGTCGGCGCTGGTGAAGTGCACGACAGCCTGCGGGTCCGGATCCGGCACGTCAGCTCGCGGAGGCCATTCGGCCACCAGGACCGAGGCGCGGATGTCGTGATCGTGGTGACGCAAGAAACTGGCGTCCACATCGAACTGCTCAACGAGCTGAGCGAGAACCCGCTCGCTCACCTGCGTCGCAGTGGACGCGGTCGCCTCCATGAGCTGGGTAGCTACGGAGGTGACGACGAGGTCCAAGCTGCGTGGCAACGCGTCCTCCGATGTTGTGCACGTGTCAACGACTGCGTCAATTATGGGTGACCAGCCCGGTCGACGGACGGTATTCGCGGCCGCCGTTCTCGAATGCCCGCCGACGCGCACCGAAGTGGCCGCTACCCGGACCGGCGCAGGTCACGGATGGATTCCTGGTTACCAGAGACTAGCATGCGAGCCCCTTTCTCCCCCGGCCGAAAAAACCGGCTGACCTGCGTGGTCGCCGCGAGCCCGCACAGCCGATTTCGGTAGGGTCGGCTGATGTCTGTCGCACGGTCGGCCAAACGGTTGCTCGCGCCGGCGGCTAAGACCGTCGCGCCACACATGTTCTGGAAGCGGAAATTCAAGATCCTGCGACGTCTCGGGGAGTCCCGTCCGGACGTGGCGCTGGTGGCCTCCCTGTGCGATCCCGAGCGGGTATCGCTGGACATCGGCGCCGACGTCGGCGAGTTCGCCATCGCGATGCTGGCCTCGTCGCGCTCGGTGATCGCGTTCGAACCTCGTCCCGCCCAGGCCCGCGACCTGGCGTTGATGTTCACCGCCGTCGGGGCGGCGGTGCGCATCGAGGCGGTGGCGCTTTCCGACCAGGCCGGCGTGACCGCGATGCGGGTGGTGGAATCCGACCCCGGCCGCAGCACGATCGATCACGAGAACGTCCTGGACACCGCGGTCGGCGGCCCGGTCGCGACCATCGACGTGCCGGTGAAACGCCTCGACGACCTGCGACTGGACAACGTCGGCCTGGTCAAGATCGACGTTGAGGGCCATGAGCTGGCCGTTCTTCGCGGCGCCGTCAACACGCTCCGGCGCAACCGGCCGAGGATCGTGGTGGAGGCCGAGGAACGGCACCATGCCAACGCGGTTGCCGACATCACCGCGCTGATGAGCGGGCTGGGTTTCCGCGGCTACTTCTGTCTCGACGACCAGCGCCGACCCATCGAGGAGTTCGCCGCCGCCACCCACCAGAATCCGGCCAATATCGGCGGCGCGGAAGACGATTGGGCGCCGCGCGGGGTGTACGTCAACAACTTCGTCTTCGAACCGGCGGACGCCTGACAACGCCGTCGCACGTGAGACAGCTCACAATTGCGGCGCCCTCTGTCACGGATAGCCGGTGGACGGTGTCTGAAGGGTGTAACCGCACACCGAGAAGGAGACAACGATGTCTGAGCAGTCGAAGATGTCCCAGCGATCGAACCCAACCGGCCGGAGGGCGCACGTCGTCGTGATCGGCGGCGGATACGCCGGGACGATGGCGGCCAACCATCTTCGGCTGCGCACCGACGTCGACGTCACCCTAGTCAACCCGCGTCCGCAGTTCGTCGAGCGGATCCGGCTGCACCAGCTGGCCGCCGGCACCGGCACCGCGACCGCCGACTACGGCACGCTGCTGGGCAAAGGTATCCGGCTGGTCGTCGACACCGCCGAACACATCGATGCCGCCGCGCGGCGGGTCCTGCTGGCCTCGGGCGCCGCGCTGGACTACGACTACCTGATCTATGCGATCGGCAGCACCGGCGCCGCTCCGGTCGCGGTGCCCGGCGCAGCCGAGTATGCGTACGTCCTGGCCGAGATGGAAGGCGCGCAGAGGCTGCGCTATGCACTGGCCGATCTGCATCCAGACGCCCCCGTCACGATCGTCGGCGCCGGATTGACCGGCATCGAGGCGGCCGGCGAACTCGGTGAACAGGGTCGCTCGGTGACCCTGGTCTGCGGCGGGATCCTGGGCCCGTCGTTGAGCGGGCCAGGTCGGCGTTCGGTGGCCAAACAGCTGCGCAAGCTCGGCGTGAACGTGCTGGAATCTGCGACCGTCCGTGAGGTCCGCTGGGATTCGGTGGTGCTCGGTGACGGCTTGGACGACGGGCGGGTGCTGCCCAGCGCGGTGACGGTGTGGACGGCGGGCTTCGGCGTCCCGGACCTGGCCGCCCGCAGCGGGCTGCGCACCGATTCGCTGGGCCGGCTGCTCACCGACGAAACCTTGACCAGCATCAGCGACGAGCGCATCGTCGCCGCCGGTGACGCCGCAGCACCCTCCAACCAGCCGTTGCGGATGAGCTGCCAGGCTGCCATTCCGTTGGCCGCCCAAGCCGCCAACACGGTGTCGTCCCGCATCGCCGGGACCGCTCCGGCCGTGCTGAACCAGGCGTTCACCGGGCAGTGCATCAGCGTCGGCCGCAGCTACGGCACCATCCAGCTGGCCCGCCGCGACGACACCCCGGTGAACCTGTACATCGGTGGCCGCACGGCCGCGTCGATCAAGGAACTGGTCTGCAAGGGCACGCTGTGGGGTCTGCGCAAGGAAGCCGCCAAGCCGGGCTGGTACCGCTGGCTCAAGGGTGGCAACCGGCCCGCGCAGCTGCCCGCCGACCAGCAGGCCGCGCTGCGGTGAGCATCGCCTCGTCGGACAGCAGGTCGGACAGCAGCGGGCACGCAGAACGCTTCACCCTGCTCCGCCCGCTGCTGTTCACCATCGCCTACGAAATCCTGGGCTCGGCAACCGAAGCCGACGACGTGCTGCAGGACAGCTACCTGCGCTGGGCCGACGTCGACCTGTCGACCGTGCGGGACACCAAGTCCTACCTGGCCCGGTTGGTCACCCGGCAGGCGCTCAACGCGCTGCGGGCCCAGGCGCGCCGCCGCGAGGAGTACGTCGGACCCTGGCTGCCCGAACCGCTGCTCCTCGAGGACCAGGACGCGGCGGCCGACGTCGTGTTGGCCGAATCGGTTTCGATGGCCATGTTGATCCTGCTGGAGACGCTGAACCCGGATGAGCGGGCGGTGTTCGTGCTGCGGGAGGTCTTCGGATTCGACTACGGCGAGATCGCCGACGCGGTCGGCAAGCCGGCGGCGACGGTGCGTCAGGTCGCCCACCGGGCGCGCGAACACGTGCACGCGCGGCGCAAGCGATTCGGCTCTGTCGACTCCCGGCGGAACGCGGAGATCACCGCGCAGTTCCTGGCCACGGCAGCCAACGGCGACGTCGAGGCGCTGGTAGGCATGCTGGCCCCGGACGCCGTGTGGATGGCCGACGGGGGCGGCAAGGTCAGCGCGGCCCGCAAGCCGGTGGTGGGCGCCGACAAGGTCGCCAAAGCGATCGTCGGCCTGCTGCGCAAAACGCACGCGCAACTGCGTGTCGAGACGGTGACCTGCAACAGCGCACCCGCGGTGGTGCTGTACCTCGCCGGCCGCATGGAGGGGGTGATCACGGTCGAGATCGTCGACGACAAGATCACCAACTTCTACGCGATGCGCAACCCCGACAAGTTGGTTGCGCTGGGTAACGCGCGGCAGATCAGTCGCCGCTGACCTTGCCGCTGACCCTGGCCCTGGCGTGCGAGAATCCACCGTTCTGTCAAGCTAGGGCGGTGCGAATCGACCGGCTCGGCGATCTTGGCGGCGCCCCGCAGGTGCTGCGCGCCGTCGGCCGCGCCACCAGCCGGCTCGGCCTGCCCCCGCCGGCCGCGCTGACCGGAGAGTGGTTTGGCGCGCTGGCCGTGATCGTGCCGAGCGTGTCGGTGCGACAGGTCGCCGGGGCCGACGCGTTCTCGGCTCCCGTCGAGGCGGTCCGGACGAGAGACGCCGATGTGGGCCCGGTCGGCGGCGGCTGGATCGGCTTCCTGTCCTACCCCGACGCTGGTGGCGACGGTCTGCCCCACCGGATTCCCGAGTGCGCCGGCGGCTGGACCGACTGCGTCTTGCGCCGCGATCGGGACGGACAGTGGTGGTACGAGAGCCTGTCGGGCGCACCGACTGCCGGATTGGCTGGCCGACGCGTTGGCGCTGACCACCAGAACGGCACCAATGTGCCAGATCGAATGGCAGACCGGAGACCGCGCAGCACACCGCGACGGTGTGCTGGCCTGCCTGGAGGCGATCGCCGCCGGCGAGGTTTACCAGGCCTGTGTCTGCACCCGGTTCACCGGGGCGGTGAGCGGATCCTCGTTGGATTTCTTCATCGACGGTGTCGCCCGAACCGACCCCGCCAGAGCGGCGTACGTCGCCGGAGAATGGGGCGCGGTGGCGTCACTGTCTCCGGAACTCTTTCTGCGCCGCCGCGGCGACGTGGTGACATCCAGCCCGATCAAGGGGACCCTGCCGCTGGATGCCTGGCCGTCGGCACTGCGGGCATCTCCCAAAGAAGTGGCCGAGAACATCATGATCGTCGATCTGGTGCGGAATGACCTTGGGCGGGTCGCGATTACCGGCACGGTCCGGGTTCCGGAACTGTTGGTGGTCCGGCGTGCGCCGGGGGTGTGGCACCTGGTGTCGACGGTATCGGCACAGGTGCCTGCCGAACTGCCGATGTCGCAGCTGCTGGATGCCACCTTTCCTCCGGCTTCGGTCACCGGAACACCCAAACTGCGTGCTCGCCAACTCATTTCGCAATGGGAGCGCAATCGCCGCGGAATATACTGCGGCACAGTCGGAATGGCCTCGCCTATGGCGGGTTGCGAGCTGAACGTCGCGATCCGCACCGTCGAATTCGACACGTTCGGCAATGCCGTGCTGGGCGTGGGCGGCGGCATCACGGCCGACTCCGATCCCGACGCCGAATGGGCCGAGTGCCTGCACAAGGCCGCCCCGGTGATCGGGCTGCCGACTTCCGTGACTGCGAGTCGGGTGAGTTAGCTCGGCAAACACTCGGCGGCCGAGTGGACGGGTGTGAATTTTTCCGAACGGCCACATGCGCCTCCGGGTGCGCATAAGCTTCTGCCATCGGCGCGTGTTCTTCGCGCGTCAGTCGGAAGGGTGCGGAAGGGGCATGTCATGAGAGTTGCCATCGTCGGCGCTGCGGCTGCCGCCGTGTTGGGTGGTGCGCTGGCGGTTGCGCCCTTGACGGTTTCCAACCAGAGCAGGACGTCGCCCGGCGGAACCTGCAGCGCAGGTCAGCAGTGCGACAAGTTGGCATCGGTCCTCATGCCCGGAAACCGGCAAGCCCGGAGCTGAAGCGCCCAAGGGCACCCCGTCGGCCCTCGAGCCTCCCGAGCCCGTCTCACCTGCGGTGGCCCCGCGGCCCGCTGCGACCTGCTTCTGCCGCCTACACTGCGCCAGGCGGAGCAACCGGCGGCGGGGGCCTGTTGCCTGGCTCATCCAACTCCGTCAACCCGGCCACAGCCTCCGGCTGCCGACGCGTTACCACCGGGCTTCGACCCGTCGGCCGCTGGGCTTCCGGGCATCGGCGACGTGCCCGGCATCGGCATCCCGGGAATACCGGACTTGTATGGCATGGGCGGCATGGCCGGCCTGGCCGGCGTGCCCGCCGGGGTGAACGCCGCCTCCTCGGTCGTCAACGGCGTCCTGGGCGTGGGCAGCACGATTTCCAGCGTGGCGACGTCCGGCGCGCTGGCGGTCACCTACGTCGTCCTCGCCTACAACGCGCTGAATTCCTCCGGCATATTGCCTGCAGCCAACAACACGGTCAGTTCGATCACCTACATGCTGCTGCCCGGGGCATCCGGTCTGCCATTAGCGGCTCTGCCGAGTCTGAGCCTGCCTGGCCTGCCGGGTCTGGGCCTGCCCGGTCTGCCGGGTATATCGCCGGCGGGTCTGATCGGACTGGCGGCAGCGGGGGGTGTCCCCGGGTTGAGCCTGCCGGGTTTGCCGGGCGTGTCGCCGGCGAACCTGATGGCGCTGGCGTCGGCTGGCCTTCCCGGCCTGCCGGGTCTGTCGCCGACTGATTTGCTTGCACTGGCCGCCGCCGGCGGTATCCCGGGTCTGCCGAGTCTGCCGGGTGTGAACCCGGCGGCGCTGGTGGCCGCGTTGCCGGCACTGGCCGCCGGAATTCCGGGTCTGCCGCCGATCGCCGGCCTGGACCCGGCGATGCTGGCCGCCGCACTGCCCGCGTTGACCGGCGGCGGTATCCCGGGCATCGATCCCGCCATGCTGGCGGCGGCGCTGCCGGCATTGATGGGCGGCGCACCGGCGCTGCCGGGCGTGGACCCGGCTACGGTGCTCGCCGCGCTGCCGGCCATGGCGGCCGCGGCCGGTATCCCCACCGCCCTACCTGCGGGTCTGCCCGCGGGGCTGCCCGCGCTGCCGGCCCTGCCGGCGCTGCCGGCCCTGCCTGCGCCGGCGCTGCCACCGCACCCGCCGCTGTGCCCGATACCGGGTGGGCCCTGTTTCTGAGCTTCTGAGCTGCTGAGCCGGCCTACTCTTCGGTCGACTCCTCCGCGTCGCGGCGGGATTTCAGGACCGCTTCGTAGAGTTGCCGCGACCGTACCTCCGGGTATCCGGCGGCCACGTGGCTGCACGCATCCTTGGCCCGGATGCCACCGGCGACCAGGTTCTCCACCTCGGCGACCAGGTCGGTCACCAGCGTCGACAGGTCGGCGCGCGGCGTCGCCCCGGCCAGCACCACGGTGACCTCACCGAGCACGCCACCGGCCGCCCAGGCCGCCAATTCGTCAAGTGACCCGCGCACCACTTCCTCGTGCACTTTGGTCAGTTCCCGGCAGATCGCGGCCTGGCGGGCACCGCCGAGCTGCTCGACCGCGTCGCGCAGACACGCGGCCAGCCGGCGCGGGGATTCGAAGAACACACAGGTGCGCCGTTCGTCGGCCAAGCCGGCCAGCCAGGTCCGGCGCGCGGAGCCCTTGCGCGGCGCGAAGCCCTCGAAGCAGAACTTCTCCGCCGGTAGACCGGAGACCACCAGCGCGGTCGTCACCGCCGATGGTCCGGGCAGGCACTGCACCGGCAGGCCGGCCTCGATGCAGGCCGCAACCAGGCGGTAGCCGGGATCGCTGATGATCGGCATGCCGGCATCGCTGACCACCAGCACGGTCGCCCCGGAGCTGATCGCCTCGACCAGGGTCGCGACCCGGGTGGTTTCGACCCGGTCGAACAGGCTGAGCACCCGGCCGCCGATCGCGACGTCGAGGGCCTTGGCGAGGTTGCGCACCCGGCGGGTGTCCTCAGCGGCCACCACATCGGCTTCGGCCAACGCTTCGATCAGGCGTGGCGAGGCATCCGCAGGCTGCCCCAACGGCGTCGCACCCAGTAACAGGCGCCCAGTGGTCATGACGGACAGCCTACGATCGACGTGATGACCGCCCCGCCCCAAGAAGCCTCCGTCGGCGAGGCCGGCCTTGACGAGGCGGCTGTGACGGGGCGTGCCGACCCCCGCCAGCCGGCCACCGTCAGCCCGGCCCCGCTGGTGCCCCTCGCCGACTTCGGCCCGGTAGACCGGTTGCGCGGCTGGATCGTGACCGGCGTCATCGCCGTACTCGCCACGGCGACCCGGTTTCTGAACCTGGGTTCGCCGACCGATTCCGGCACACCGATCTTCGACGAGAAGCACTACGCTCCGCAGGCCTGGCAGATCCTCAACAACCACTGGGTGGAAGACAACCCCGGGTTCGGCCTGGTCGTACACCCTCCGGTCGGGAAACAGCTGATCGCTATCGGTGAGGCGCTGTTCGGTTACACCGGATTGGGCTGGCGGTTCACCGGCGCGCTGCTGGGCGTGGTGCTGGTGGTGTTGGTGACGCGGATCGTGCGGCGCATCTCCCGTTCGAGTTTGGTTGGCGCTATCGCCGGGCTGTTGCTGATCTGCGACGGCGTCAGCTTCGTCACGGCGCGGACCGCCTTGCTGGACGGGTTCCTGACGTTCTTCGTGGTGGCCGCCTTCGGTGCGCTCATCGTCGACCGGGACCAGGTTCGCGCGCGGATGCACACCGCCTTCCTGGAAGGGCGCTGCGCCCAGACGGCGTGGGGCCCACGGCTGGGGGTGCGCTGGTGGCGATTCGGCGCCGGGGTGCTGCTCGGCCTGGCCTTCGGAACCAAGTGGTCGGCCCTCTACTTCATCGCGTTCTTCGGCGTCATGACGCTGGCTTTCGACGTGGCCGCCCGCCGCCAATACCAGGTGCCCCGGCCCTGGCTCGGAGCCCTGCGCCGCGACCTCATCCCGTCGGGGTACGCGCTGGTGCTGATCCCGTTCGGGGTCTATCTGGCCAGCTATGCGGGCTGGTTTGCCTCAGAGACGGCGATCGACCGCCATCAGGTGGGCCAGACGATCGGGCCGAACAGCGTGGTGCCGCTGCCGGACGCCGTCCGTTCGCTGTGGTACTACACCGCAAAGGCGTTCCACTTCCACGCGACCCTGACCAACTCCGCGGGCAATTACCACCCCTGGGAATCCAAGCCGTGGAGCTGGCCGATGTCGTTGCGGCCGGTGCTGTATGCCATCGACCAGAACAACGTTCCCGGTTGCGGGGCACAATCCTGCGTCAAGGCCGTGATGCTGGTGGGCACCCCGGCCATGTGGTGGCTGGCGGTGCCGGTGCTGCTCTACACGTCGTGGCGGATGTTGGTGCGCCGCGATTGGCGCTACGCGGTGGTGTTGATGGGCTATTGCGCCGGGTGGCTGCCGTGGTTCGCCGAGATCGACCGGCAGATGTACTTCTTCTACGCGGCGACCATGGGGCCGTTCCTGGTGATGGCCATCGCACTGATCCTCGGCGACATCCTGCACCAACCCCGGCAGAACAAGGAGCGGCGCACGCTCGGGCTGATCTTCGTCTGCTGCTATGTGTCGCTGGTGGTGACGAACTTCGCCTGGCTGTTCCCGGTGCTGACCGGTCTGCCGATCGCACAGCAGACCTGGGACATGGAGATCTGGCTGCCCAGCTGGCGCTGACTTATTTCGCCGAACGTGACGCCAGCGTGGCGTCGGGCGTCGTGCGTCACGCCAGAGCGGCGTTCGGCGACGAGCCGGCTCAGAGGGCGTCCCGGGCGGCCGGGCAGGACATGCACCGGGGGCCGCCGCGGCCGGTGCCCAATTCGGAGCCGGCGATGGTGAGCACATCGATGCCGGCGTCCTGCAGCCTGGTATTGGTCTGGACATTGCGTTCATAAGCGACGACCACCCCCGGCGCCAGGGCGAGGGTGTTGTTGCCGTCGTCCCACTGTTCGCGTTCGGCGACCACGGGATCGCGGCCAGTGTCGATCACGCGCAGTTTCTCGATGCCGATCGCGGATGCGGCCGCCTCCGTGAACGGTTCGGCGTCGCTGATCGCCACGCCGGCCTCAGTACGCCGCAGGGTGAATGCCGAGAGCGTGTCGACGATATTGGCATACATCACCACCGTGTCGCTGTCGACCATCGTGCAGACAGTGTCCAGGTGCATCTGCGCGCGCGTCTGGGCGATCGGCACGGCGAGCACGGTGTGTGCGAGATCGTCGTCGAAAAGGCTGCGCGCCAACGCTTCTGCGCCAGCGGGTGTGGTCCGCTCACCCACTCCCACCGCGATCACACCTGGAGCGAGCAACAGCACGTCCCCGCCCTCCACGGGGGCGGTGCGCGATTCGTAAGCCCGCCGCACGCCGGTGAATCGCGGGTGGTGGGCATAGATGATGTCGGTCAGCGACGCCTCGCGCCTTCGCGCCCGCAGGGCCAGCCACGGGATCACCACCCGCGGCCCGATCCAGATCGACGAGTCGCGGGTGAACACCAGGTTCGGCAGCGGCTCGATGACGAAATCCGCGCCGTGATGCATGCGCAGTACCAGCGACACTTCGGTGCGGGCGGCCGACGGGAGCTCATCGAACGTCATCCCGGCGGTGAGCACATCAGCCAGGGCGCCCGGTTCCATACCCCGCAAGTACTCCGAAAGTTGTTGCGCCAGAGTGGTTCCCAGCCGCCTGGCATCGACGGCGGCAGCCACGCCCTGCATCCGGGCGGCGCCGCTGTGCTGCAGCGCCTCGGTCAGCAGCTGCGACAGCAGCAGCACTTCGACGCCGCGGCTGCGCAACAACTCCGCGAACTGGTCATGCTCGTCCTGTGCGCGCGACACCCAGGGCAGCCCGTCGAACAGCAGTTGGTCGTTGTTGCTCGGGTTGAGCCGGCCCAGTTCGGCACCCGGGCGGTGCAGGATGGCGATCCGTAACGCGCCCACCTCGGAATTGACTCCCAGCTCCACACCCACAGCTCAAACCGTAGCCGCGCGGCCCGTGTCCGGCGCGTCACACGCCGAATGATCGAACTGGTGTGCGATAGACTCGCGTCCGTGGCGATCGCGGCTCAGGGCTCGCTATTCGAGCACAACGAACGCAGACAACTCGGTGACGGCGCCTTCATCGATATCCGCGCGAATTGGCTGCGGGACGGCCCGATGGACGGCTTGGACCTACTGGCGGCGCTGCTGCGGGCGGTGCCGTGGCGGGCCGAACGCCGTCAGATGTACGACCGGGTGGTCGACGTGCCCCGGCTGGTGAGTTTTCACGATCTGACGGTGGAAGATCCGCCGCACCCTGCGCTGGCGCGGCTGCGTCGGCGGCTCAACGACATCTACGGCGGTGAGCTGGGCGAACCCTTCACCACGGTCGGTTTGTGCTGCTACCGCGATGGTTCGGACAGCGTGGCCTGGCATGGCGACACCATCGGGCGCAGCAGCTCGCAGGACACCATGGTCGCGATCGTCAGCCTGGGCGCCACCCGCACGTTCGCCATGCGGCGACGCGGTGGCGGCCCGTCTCTGCGATTCCCGCTGGCGCACGGCGATCTGCTGGTGATGGGCGGATCGTGCCAACGCACCTGGGAGCATTCGGTTCCCAAGACGACCGGTGCGGCGGGTCCCCGGGTCAGCATCCAGTTTCGGCCCCGGGACGTGCGTTAGCTCCTGACCGCGCTCACCGCCTTGACCAACAGATCGCGGGCCCGCTGCGTATCGACCTTGGCCACCGGCTGCCCGGGAGCCACCAGCGGGTTGGCGATCACGATCACCTGGTAATCACCGAACTGGGCGGAGTAGTCATAGAGCTCCCCGGTGCGCGGCGACCCGTCAACCAACGCCTGCAGCACCCGGTGCACGGCTTGGGTGTGCGCGCCGTCAATCTGCGGGGCATCGACGACCTCGATCGCACCGCGCAACTGGGCACCGGAAAACCCGACTTTGGCGCAGTCTTTGCCGGGCTCGTTGATCGGCAGCGCCTTGGAGGTTTCGACCGCGATCGCCACGAAACGATTGCCGTTGCCTTCTGCGGAGATGGCGGCCATGTTGCCCTGCAATCCCGCCGGCATCTCGGGCCCGACCGCTGCCTTGGCGCAGTTCGCCGGGTCGAACGTGAGCCCGTCGGGCAGCTTGCGGGCGGCGAAGAACTGCGGGTCGATAGCTCTGGGAGCGATGTCGGTGACCTTGAAGTCGGGTCCGAAGCTCGACTTCAGATCCATGATCTTGGCGATGTCGCCTTTGGCGGGCTGCGAGGAGTCAGCCCCCGGGGAGCAGCCGACGAGCAGGCACACGGAACCGAGCGCGAGCACCAGCTTGAACATCGTGGCCAATCTACCCAACCCGGATGCTCAGCCGCGCAACGTCGAGACCGTTTTGACCAGCAGATCGGCGGCGAACTGCGACGGCAGCGGCGGCAGCATCGACCCGGGATCGGTGGTGAGTGTGGTGAACGCGTAGTAATCGCCCAGGTAGGCGACGAATGTGTATGCCCGTGAATCGATTTCGCTGCCCGACTCGACGGCCGCCCGGATGTCGGCGGCCATGCCGAGGGTTTCCGCGCCGTCAACGTGCGGCGCGTCGATGAGGCCGATACTCACCACGGTGCGCCCGGCGGTCAGGTCCCAGTGCGCGCAGGCGGCCACGACGTCGCGCGCCAGCGCTGTCGGCGCGGCCACGACGACCGCGTCGACGATTCCGCCCGACCCCGACCCGGAGACGCCCTGCGCGGGCTGATCGCGGCCCGCCGCGGGGTCGGCCAGGGCCATGCAGTCCAGCGGGTTGGCCACCGTTTGGTCGCCCAGACCCCAGATGGCCCGTGGCGAAGCCGCCCGGGCGATGTTGGACGCCTCGTACCCGGGCGGCAGCTCACGACCCACCCGGCGAATGTTGGCGGGCTTGATGCCGGCGGCAGGTGTCCCCGGAGACGACGCAGCCCCCGAAGATGACGCAGCCGACGGCGACGGTGGTGCGGGCGATGCAGCGCAGGCCGCCAGCAGCAGAGCCGGCAACGGGCCAAACCAGAACGGCCGCATGCCCGTTCGTATCACGTCAACCCAGCCTCATTGCCGATCAACTCACCACCTCGATCACCTGCCGGGCGACCTGCTTGATCTGTTCCTCCATGGCGCGCCCGAAGCCCAGCTGGTGCGGCACGTCGATCACGGTGGTGATGACTCCGACGTCCTCGCGCTGCCAGACCGCCCCGTGCTGGTCCATGATGGTGCGCATCGGCAGGTTGTCGGAAAGCATTCGCGCAGTGAATCTTTCGACACCGTCCACCCGGGCGGCCACGGCCAGGGCGGCGATCAGGAAGGTACCGATGCCGCGTCCCTGGTATGCGTCGGCCACAGTGAACGCGATCTCGGCGACCGTCGGATCGTTCTCGTCGCGCACAAAGCGCGCGTCGGCCACCGGGTCGCCGCCGTCGACCATGACCCAGACGAAATGGTCGACGTAGTCGACCTCGGCCAGGTAGTGCATCATCGCCAGGTTGGGCACCCGCGCGGACATGAAGCGCCGGTAGATCGTCTCGCTGGAGAAATGGATATGTCCGTGCACGGTGCGTTCGCTGTCGCCGGGCAGGACGGGACGCAACATCAGGTTGCTGCCGTCGCGCATCTGCACCGGGATCGGTGTGATGAAGGCGGCCAGGCGCTGCCGGACCGTGCGGACCAACCGGTCCATGATCCCGGGGATTTGCACCATCTGGGTCAGGGCGTCTCTGCCGCCGATCCAGCCGGTCAGCGGTTCGAGCGTGGTGACCGTCGCGGTGCGCGGGACATCGCGCAGCAAAGCGATTTCGCCGACGATCATGCCGGGTACCAGTTGTTCGACGATCACCGTATCGTCGTCGGCTACGTGCATCACCTCGGCGCTGCCCGAGTTGATCAGCAGGAACGACACCGCCTGCTCCCCTTGGCGCATCAGCATCTGCCCGGCCGGGGCCTCCAACGGGGCAAGACAGGACGCCAGCGGTAGCAGATCTTCGGCTGGACAACCTTTGAAGATGTCCATTCCCGCGAGTTCTTCGGCCCCCACGCCGCCCAATTCGGCCATCCCGTCCACGCATACCCGGCTCTGGGTCCGATCCGACTCAGGTTATGGCGTCGGCCGCCGCCCCTGCAAGAAGTGGGGAGGCACGCACACTAGCCTGGCAGCAGGTGGCCAGTAAGACGCAGGACTCCCGAAATGGACCCGACATGATCGACAACCAGGACCGAGTCGAATTGACCCGCAGCCTGCTCACCGAGCCTGCCACGCTGCGGCACGGCTACCTCGACGTGTTGGGCGAATCGACGGCCACTCCGGTTCCGACGTTCGCTCAACGTGCCATGAACAGCCCGCTCGTGGCGACCGTCTATGAAGGGCTGTGGCGGCCGACGTCGTTTTATCTGGCCAGCGGTGTCACCACCCAGGCCGAGGAGCGCCGCGCGGCGACGGCCCTGCGCCTGCGAAGGGCCACAAGATTGCTCGACGTTGCCTGCGGGCCAGGCAATTTCACCGCGCCGCTGGCCGCACAACTGTCCACCGGAAGCCTCGCGGTCGGATTCGACATTTCCGAGCCGATGCTGACCCGGGCCGTGCAGGACAACAGCGGGCCACGGACCTGCTATGTCCGCGGCGATGCGCGCGAGTTGCCGTTCGACGACGAAACCTTCGACGCCGTTTGCTGTTTCGGCGCGCTGTATCTGATACCCGAGCCGTTCCGGGTGGCGCACGAGATGATCCGGGTGCTACGGCCCGGTGGGCGGATCGCCATTCTGACCAGTTACGCCGGCCAACCACCGCCGATCAACCTTGCCCTCAACACCACCGCCCGCCTGATCGGGCTCACCATGTTCGATCGAGACGCGTTTGTCGATCTGTTCACCACCGCCGGATTGGTCGACGTCGAACAGCAGACGCAGCGGGCGCTGCAGTTCGTCACGGGGACTAAACCGGCCTAGTGCTACGACGCGGCGGCCTCGCAGATGCCGAACAGCCGGACGACCGGGGTGCCCGCTTCGTATTCCAGCACCCACGGTGGCGCTGCGTCGGCGTGCGACGTCAGGGTGATCATCACGGGTTGCCCGCTGCGTTGCGACGTCTGAATACATTCGACCTGGAAGAGGCGGAACTTGCCGTCATCCCGACCGGCATCGCGGATGGCCAGTGAATAACCTGGCTCGACGGACTCGACGGGGATCTTCTGCAGGTAGTACTTGGTGCTCATCCCACGAGGCTAGGGCCGGGCCATGACACCTTCCTGCGCCGAAACACGGTCTCAGTAATTGTTCAGCGGAATATTGGAACTTCATCAGGCTTCGCGCCGCATGGTCAGGTCGCGGGGGTCGACAGGACCGTGATGACGTCGCGCAGCGGATCGGGCGAGGTCGCCATCTCACCGACGAAGGGGTGCGAAAGCTCGAGGACGAGAAACAGATTCGCCGCCACCAGCACACCCACGGTCGCCACGGGGAACTTGCGGCGGATGAGTTTGCGGACCAGCACCGCGCCGCCGGCGATGCCGACGACCAGCAGGATCAGCAAAAGCCACTATGGAACGTTGCTGACGATCCAACTACTCACCCGGCACCTTCCCTCCCCTACGCAGTGACTGTAAGCCGCATTCAACCAGTAGCGTTGACTCATGGTCGATTTCTGGGGTGCGCGATGAGTGTCGCTGGGTTCGTTCTTGGCCTGATCGCCACCGTGCTGGCGGTGGTGTCGCTCGGTTGGCAGTTGTTCAACTACCGGTCGCAGCGGGCACGTCCGAAACTGACACCGGTCATCGGCCGGATGACGCCTGACGGGCTGGTAACCAACGACGCGAGCTCCGACGTGCGCGAGTCGTTGACCGCTGCCGCGGAGCAACTCGAGGACATTCCGCTCATCATCGGCGTAAAGGTGGTCAATGCCGGCCGGGCGCCGTTCCATGTCGCGGGGTGGGCGATCCGCTCCGACCCTGACGGCACGTCGCTGGTGCCGGTCGAAAAGCCGATCGCCGGTGCCGATGTTCCCCATGAGATCCCGCCCCAGGGCAGCGCCGTCTTCCTCACTGAGTTGCAGCATGCGCACCGCTTCGCTGCTGCCGCCAACAACGCCGAAGGCGCTGAGGCTATCGAGGAGGAGCCACCCCGGATCGTGCTGACCGTGTCGTCGGGCGCGCGCACTTACCGCACCAAACGTGTTGCGCCCGAGCTGTTCTCACTCGCCTCAGAGTAACGGCGGGCCAACCCTGATGTCGGCTGGTCACGTAGGGTGACATTCGGACTCTGGCCGTAGTGCTGCCGACAGTAGACGGCGAAGCGGAGGAGACATCAAGCCCTCGCGACCACCGTGCCTCCGCCGTTTCGCTGACGGCTGTCATTGACGAACGCCAGTGAATGGACGTAGCGTGCGTGCATGGCGTCACTCCGCGAACCATTGGCGACCACTCCGCCAACGGGCAGCACCCGAGAGGCCCGGCGACTCGAAACTCGGGCACGATTGTTCGACGCCGCGTTGGCCGAGATTTCCGGGCGAGGGTTGGCCGCGGCCGATGTCAGTGCCATCGCCGCTGCGGCGGGCGTGGTGAGGGGAACGTTTTATTTTCACTTCCCCACCAAGGAGCACGTCCTCGCCGAGTTGGAGCGCAACGAAGAGTTCCGGATTGTCAGCGAACTCGGTGCGGCTGACGGCGACCTGACAACAGTGCTGTCACAGCTTGTACAGCACGTCCTGAGTGCCGAAAGTCGTTTAGGGACAGTTCTTTTCCGCGACATGCTGGGCCTGCATTTCTCCTCGGCACATCCGGCCGAAGGCGAGTCGGCCCAGCACCCGCTCTGGGGCTTTCTGGTCGGCGTGATCAGCCGGGCGCAAGCCGCACAGGAAGTCTCGTCGGAGGTAGACGCCGGTGAACTCGGAATGTTCTTCCTCACTGGGCTTTTCGCGCTGTTGGCCACCGGCGCCCACGATTCTGCGCTGTTACGGCGTTATGTTGCAACGATTGTCAAGGGGATGGAGAAACGATGAATCGCACCGGCATCGAAGGCTACCGGGACTTTCTGGTCAGGCGTGACGGCGCAGCCGACCTGCTCAACAGACGGCTGGCGAATCGGGAGCAATTCTTCGACGACCTTGAAGCCAGCCCGGTCCGGTCAGCACACCCCGCCGACCGAGCGACCTTCCTCCGCAATCTGCGCCGCCGGCGACCTGAACCCGGGCTGGACGCCAAGATGCTGTTCCTGCTGGCCACCGCCAAACTGAATCAGGCGGAACGGTTCGGCGTCGGACTCGGCGAAACCTACGGGCGCAACAGCGATGAGAACCTGCCGCCGGAGAACGTGTACCTCGAACTGGAAGAGCATTACCACACCCGGCTGCTGGCATATGCCCTGGACGTTTTCGATCTCACTTTTCAAGTTGTCCCACCGCCTTTCGTGATGCGGCAGTTCGTCAAGACGGGCGTGTTCCTCCCCGAACGACTCGGCTTCATGTTCGTCGGAGCCGCGGAGATGGCGGGCTGCATCATGTTCGACGAGCTCCGCCGCGCCGGCGCGAAGTTGTTTGCCGACGAACCCGACGTGGCGGAACGCATCGAACTGCTCTACAGCGAGATCCTCACCGACGAGATCGGTCATGTGGGTTACTGCGCCTCCCGGTGCACGTCCGGCGAGCGGGCGATCATGCGTCGCATCTACCCACTGATAGGCCGCATGTTCGCCCGCCAGACGGCGGAGATCAGCCTGCTGATCGATCCGAAGGCGTTGCACGCACGACTCGACCGACCGTTTGACGTCGAGGAGCTGACTGCGGGGTTGGACAACGAGACGTACCTGGTCGCGCATCCGTGAGGATGCTCGTAGCGAGCCTGCGATGACGGCATCGAGGCTGCGGCGGGCGCCTCGGTAGCCGAAAAAGCTCGCCGCCGTGGCAGACTCGCGCTACCCACCGCGGGCTGTCGGCCACCCGCGCCATGCTCGACGGCCTGAATCAGACTCCGCTGAAGCAGTCCTGACCGGTCTGCGACGACGATGACGCCGGGATGGTCGCGTTAGCGGTCGAGAACGTAGCCTCCACGCCGGCGTCGGTGACCTTGACACTGTCGGCGTGGATGCCGAGCGGATAGTTCTGCGTCGCCTTGGACGTGAGACTGTCCAAGTTCGATTGCACCGTATCGGTCGACATCTTGGAGCCGAGCGCGGTCAAGTTGACCACCTGCAGTGACAGCCCCTTGTTGGCAATCTGGGGCTTGACGGTGGCGCTGTCGAGCAAACCCTTCAGTTCGATGGTTCCATTGCCGGGGTTGGTGGTGACTTTGCTGGTCACCAAACTGCCCAGCACCGGGATGGCGTCCCGGATCGATTCCTTGATGCCGTCGGATGACCAGGTGATGGTGCCGTTCAGCGCGCCGATGGTGCCCTTGGAGTCGCCGGTGTCGTTCAGGCGGAGATCCTTGATACGAATTGTGAATTTCATGCCCTTGGCGCTGCGCACCTGATTACCGGCGGACTCCAAGTAGATGTCGGGAAAGTCGCCGCTGAAGTACTGCCAGAGCATCGGCGGCATAGTGGCAAACGACACGCTGGCGCTGTCCTGGACCTCGCACTCCACTGCATTGGTCACCTTGCTGATGACCAGGTGGCGGACCAAAAGCTCAGCACCGACCACGGCTGCCAGGACGACAACCAGCACGATGGCCAGCACCAGTGCCCTCGATCGCCGGTTGCCCAAGAAGCGGCGTCGGGTTGGCGCCGGCGCCTCCTTCGGCCCCGGCTCAGTGGACAGTCGTGTGGTGGGCGGCTCCGGCTGCATTGGTGGCGGGCCGGACTGACCCTGCTGCGGGGCCGGCGGTCGGCCGGGCGGATACGGCTGGGGACTCGGTGGGCGACCGGGCGGCTGTGGTCGGTTCGGTGGCGGCGGTGGTGGGAATGGTCGCCCGCCCTGAGGAATCTGCCGCGTCGGGGATCCCGACGGAGGTGCGGGCTGGGGCCGCAGGGGGTACCGGTCCCCGTGGGGGCCAGGCGGCTGCGACGGACGATTCCATTCCGGCGGATCGCCGCGCGAGGGCCCTTGCGGAGTTGTCACCAGCACAATTGTGCCCTACTTAGCCGAACCCGTGTAAGGCCGATGTGGTGCTTCGTCGAATCCGGGCTGCCGGCTCTTGTGCGTCGAGAGGCGGGCTGGTGCGACGGTTTGGTCGATAATGGTGGAGCTAAGGGGATTCGAACCCCTGACCTACTCGATGCGAACGAGTCGCGCTACCAACTGCGCCATAGCCCCTGATCGCTAGCAGGCTACCAGCCGCGACCGCGAAGGAACGAACCGCGACTACTGCCCGACGGCGCGCGGCAGGTCACGCGACCAGCCGTAGTTGCGCATCGGCACCGCGTAGTCCAGGTGCTCGAAGATCGGGTCCTCGTCGTCGATCTCCAGCACCACCGCACCGGGGCGGCGCAGCCGCGACGGGCACCAGGTCGTATTCGCGGTCCTGGGTGTTCTCGACGCCCAACCGATTGCGCGCCATCCGCTGCATCCGGCGGCGGCGCACCTTCTCCTCGATCTTGGTCTGCCGACGCAGGTAGGACAGGTACATCAACGTGATCGCGGTCGCCACTGGCGCACAGCCACCACGCCATCGGCGTCAATTCGAAGGCCGCGATCGCCGAACCGACCAGGACAACCGCCATCGCCACCAGCACGCGCTTGCGGAAGGTGTACTTGCGGGCGCTGACCGCCGCGGCGGTCTTGTTGTCGAACCGGCGCCGCCGGTTGACGCCTACCGCGTAGGCCGCGCGGCGCGTCGTCCATGTCCTCGTCGTCTTCCTCGGGCTCCAAACCGGAAGAGTCCTCGACGTATTCGTACTCGTCGTCGAGCCAGCTCGTCGTCGTCAACGTGCGCGTCGAGGGCGTCAGCCTCGGTCTCTTCACTCTGTTCGCCGTCGACCGCGAGCAGCGCCGGCTTCGGTGGACCGCGCATCGCTGGCGCCGACCGGCAGGGCGGCCGCGTCCTCGTCGACCACGTCGACGTCGAGATAGTCGGGCTCGGCAGGCTCGGCGACCTGATCAGCCCGCAGCCATCGCCGTGACGACCGACCGCGGCCGCATCATCTCGTCGGTGTCGGCTTCGTCGGGCTGCCGAGTGGTCCGTCGTGGTCAGCGTCGGCGAAGGCGCCGTCGATCGGCTCGGTGTCCCAGTCTTCCTCCGGCTTCCAGTCGGGGTCGCTGCGATGACCGGCCGCCGGACCGGTGCGCTTGAGCAGGCGGGACCGGCTCCGCCGTTGAGCACTCTGGTCGCCAGGGCCACGTCGCTGGTGCGCCGGACCGCGTCGCGCTTGCTGATCAGCATCGGCACCAGCACGAACAACCAAAGCACCACGAGCGAGATCCACAACAACGACTGCGGGATGCTTGGCATGATGACCTGCTCTCTTCGGTTCCGATCCCCGCGAGGCCTCATCGGTGGCCTGCGCGGCCGGGTCACTGCGACCAGGGCAATTACACACCTGTAATTTGCCTCTTTCAAGCATCACACGCCACATATGTCACGGTAGCCACAATTTTATTTCGGTTTCTCCAGCGGCGCGTTGTGAGGCGCCGAGATTGCCGTCGTGGTCGCGACGCGGCGCCAGACCACAGCCGTGACGGCAATCTCGGCGCAGAAGCATGAGATCCGTTCAGACCCAGCTGGCGCGGCCGGCGCGGACCAGCGTCGACGCCACCGACCCGTAGACCTCTTCGACGGTGAGCGCCACCAGGAGGTGGTCGCGCCACGCCCGGTCGACCTCGAGGTAGCGACGCAGCAGGCCCTCTTCGCGAAAGCCGGCTTTGGCCAGCACGGCCCGGCTGGCGGCGTTCTCCGGACGCACGGTGGCCTCCACCCGGTGCAGCATCACCGGGCCGAAGCAGTGGTCGAGGCCCAGGGCCGACGGCGCCGGTCGCCACCCCGCCGCCGGTCGCACTCGCTGGACACCCAGTAGCCGATCCAGGCGGACCGCAACGCCCCATGAGTGACGTTGCCGATGGTCAGCTGGCCGCAGAACTGTCCGTTGAGCTCGATCACATACGGCAGCATCCGGCCCTTGCGCGCCTCGGCGCGCAGCCCCGAACACACCGCCGGCCACGTGGCGACCGTGTGCCGGACCGCCCAGTCGCCGTCGGTGCTGGGCTCCCACGGCTCCAGACTGCGCCCGGTCGGCCAGCCGGATCCGGCTCCACTGCGCGCCGTCGCGCATCCGCACCGGCCGCAACCGGATCACGCCCGCCGCGACCCGCAGCGGCCCGACGTCATCGGCCAACCCGGATGGCGGGAATTGGATCGAAACAGGTTCACGAGCCCGAACCGTCGGTCAGCCGCGCTGAGCCAGGAAGGCGACGTCGACGATCTCACCGGTGCGAATCTGCTCGGCCCCGCTGGGCACCACTACCAGACAGTTCGCCTCGGCCAGCGTCGCCAGCAGATGCGACGACGCCCCGGGCGCGCCGCCCAGCGCCTGCACCAGATACTCACCGCTGTCCTGATCGCGCATCAACTGGCCGCGCAGGTAGCCCTTGCGCCCGGCCACCGACGTGATCGGCGACAGCGTGCGGGCTTGCACGATCCGACGCATCGGCTGCCGCTTGCCCAGCGACAGCCGGATCAGCGGCCGCACCATCACCTCGAAGACCACCAACGCGCTGACCGGGTTGGCCGGCAGCAGAAACGTCGGGCACGCCGTCGCGGCCGAGCTGCCCGAAGCCCTGGACCGAGCCCGGATGCATGGCGACCCGCACGACCTCCATCTCGCCGAGCTCGGACAGCACCACACGAACCGCCTCGGCCGCCGCACCGCCGACCCCGCCGGCGATCACCACGACCTCGGCCCGATTGAGCTGGCCCTCGACGATCTCGCCGAGCTCTTTCGGGTTGTTGCTGACGATGCCGACCCGGTTGACCTCCGCGCCGGCATCGCGGGCCGCCGCCGCCAGGGCGTAGGAGTTGACGTCGTAGACCTGCCCGTTGCCCGGGGTGCGCGAGATGTCGACCAGTTCGCCGCCGACCGCCATCACCGACACCCGCGGGACGCGGGTGCACCAGCACCCGTTCGCGGCCGACCGCCGCCAGCAGCCCCACCTGCGCCGCGCCGATGATCGTCCCGGAGCGCACCGCCACATCCCCGGGCTGCACGTCGTCGCCGGCGCGCCGCACGTAAGCGCCCGAGGGTGCCCCGCGCAGAATCCGGACCCGGTTCGTCCCGCCGTCGGTCCAGCGCAACGGCAGCACCGCGTCGGCCAGCGTCGGCAGCGGCGCCCCGGTCTGCACCCGAGCAGCCTGCCGCGGCTGCAGCCGACTGGGGTGCGCGCGCCGGCTTCGATGGTCCCCATCACCGGCAGGGTCACGACCGCCGCGGGCCTCGACGGCCGTCGGCTCGCCGACCTCGTCCAGCGGTCGCCGGACCCACTTCGCCGACACCGAGAACGTCGACGCTGCGCACCGCGTAGCCGTCGATCGCGGCCTGGTCGAAACCGGGCAGCGGGCGTTCGGTCACCACTTCTTCGGCGCACATCAGTCCCTGCGCCTCGGCGATGGCGACACGTATCGGCCGCGGGGCCACCGCGGCCGCCGATATCCGGGCCTGCTGCTCCTCCACCGAACGCACAGCCGCGCCTTTCTGCCGTCAACCCTGACGGGCGCCGTATCGGGCCGAAGCCCGAGCCCGGTGTCGCGGGCCCGGCAGGTGGCCGGCTACTGCTCGGTCAGGCCCAATCGCGCCACCAACCACCGCCGCAAGTCCGGGCCATAGTCGTCACGATCCAATGCAAAGTCAACCGCAGCCTTGAGGTAGCCGCCGGGATTTCCCAAGTCGTGTCGGGATCCGCGATGCACGACGACATGAACCGGATGGCCCTCGGTGATCAGCAGCGCGATCGCATCGGTGAGCTGCACTTCGCCACCGGCGCCGCGGTCGATGCGGCGCAGCGCGTCGAAGATCGGCGCGGTCAAGCACGTAGCGCCCGGCCGCCGCGATACAGCGACGGGGCGTCTTCGGCCCTGGGCTTTTCGACCATGCCCTTGACTTTCAGCACGTCGGAATTGCCGCCGCCGGGAACCGGTTCGACGTCGAAAACGCCGTAGGCGCTGATCTCTTCGGGCGTCACCTCGATGGCGCACAACACCGTGCCGCCGTGCTGGGCGCGCACCTCGCCATCGTCTCCAGCACGCCGGTCGGCAGCACCAAGTCGTCGGGCAGCAGCACCATGACTGCGTCCTCGTCGGCCGCCAGCGTGGGCTCCACGCAACTGATCGCGTGGCCCAACCCGAGCGGCTCGGCCTGCACCACGGACTCGACCTTGATCAGCGCCGGGGCGCGACGGACCTTGGCCAGCATGGCTTTCTTGCCGCGGGCTTCCAGCGTGCCCTCGAGCACCAGGTCCTCGACGAAGTGCGCGACGACGCCGTCCTTGCCCTCGGAGGTGATGATCACCAGCCGCTCGGCGCCGGCTTCGGCCGCTTCCTCGGCGACCAGCTCGATACCGGGCGTGTCGACCACGGGCAGCAACTCCTTGGGCACCGTCTTGGTCGCCGGCAGAAACCGCGTGCCCAGACCGGCAGCGGGGACGATCGCCGTGTACGGGATCCGCACTTCATCTGGCCGTGACATCGTTCACACCATAGCGCTCATCGGGTCTGCCGCCGCTGCATGGCAGGCCGAATACCCGTGCTGTCATCGTTGATGCATGGCACCGTCGAGCAAGGCCGCATTGCGGCGAGCAGGTGCTGGCGGCTCGACGATGCGTTGCCGACGACGTTCGCGCCGCCGAGGCGCGGCTGCTCAACGAGCAGCTGGCGCTCGCGGTGAGCAGCCGGCAGCACCGTCTGCGCGTACGTGCCGGTGGGCACCGAGCCGGGTCGGTCGAGCATGCTCGACATGTTGCTGCGCCGCGCGCGGCGGGTGCTGTTGCCGGTTGCGCGCACCACCGCCGACGGCATGCCGATGCGGCTGCGATGGGGCGAGTACCGGCCCGGCGAGCCGTGGTCGCGGCGCGCTGGGGGCTGCTCGAGCCGCCCGAGCCGTGGCTGCCGGAGTCGGCCCTGGCCGAGGCCGAGACTGGTGCTGGTCCCGGCGCTGGCGGTCGACCATCGGGGCGCGCGGCTGGGCCGGGGCGGCGGCTTCTACGACCGCTCGCTGGACGGCACGGGACCCGCAAGCACGCCTGATCGCGATGGTGCGCGACGTAGAGTTCGTCGACGAATTGCCGGCGGATCCGCACGACGTGCCGATGACCCACGTGATCACCCCGGAGCGCGGGGTTTTGAGCTGCGGGCCCAGGATGGGGCCCGGGAATGATGACCGGTTTCACGTGGCTGGTTTTAGCACTTAAGCACGGTAGAGTGCTAACGATAGCTTTATTTGCACGGAGGTTTCCTAGTGCCGACCTACAGCTACGCGTGCACCGAGTGCGGCGACCGCTTTGACGTGGTGCAGGCCTTCACTGACGACACGCTGACCACCTGCGAGAAGTGCTCGGGCCGGCTGCGCAAGCTGTTCAACTCCGTCGGCGTGGTGTTCAAGGGCAGCGGCTTCTACCGCACCGACAGCCGCGAGTCCGGCAAGAAAGCGGCGGCTTCGAGCCAACGGCTCGTCGACCAACGGCTCGGGATCAAGCGAGAGTCCGGGTCGAGCGACAAGTCGAGCTTCGCGGAAATCCAGCGAGAGCGACAAGTCCACGTCCAGCGAGAAGTCGACGCAGTTCGGCACGCGTCCGCCGCGGCCGCTTCCAGCTAGCGAGTTATCCACAGCACGCATCCCTGACCGGCACTTGCCGGACGCGCACTGCGCTTACCGTGGCGGCGTGGCGGGAACCGTCGCTGAATCCAGCGCTGTTGCAGCCGGATCTCGACGTCGTTGCGCCCGGACTGGACCCGGACCGTGCTGGCTCGCCGAGTCGCCGCGGGCGGGCTCGTCGTGCTGGCCGGCGTCGCGGCGCTGCGCTCGAATCCCGACGGTGATCGCGTCGACGTAGTGGTGGCCACCCACGACCTCACTCCCGGCGCCGCCCTGACGGCCGACGACGTTCGAATCGAAAAGCGTTTAGCGACAACACTTCCCGACGGATCACAAACCGACCCGGGCGTCGTGGTCGGTTCGACGCTGGCCGGCCCGACGCGTCGCGGCGAGGTGCTCACCGATGTCCGATTGCTGGGCAGCCGCCTGGCCGAGTCGACCGCCGGGCCCGGCGCCCGCATCGTGCCGCTGCACCTGGCCGACGGCGCGCTGATCGATCTCGTTCGCGTCGGCGACGTCGTCGACGTGCTGGCCGCACCGCCCACGGATTCGCAGCCGGGCACCCAGGCGGCCAGCATGGTGGTGGCAACCGACGCCGTCGTCGTGCTCGTATCGCCCAAGCAGAAAGTCCAGGCCGCGGACGGTGACCGCGTAGTGTTAGTTGCGCTGCCGGCTCGCGTGGCGAACACGGTGGCAGGCTCGGTCCTGGGGCAGGCCGTGACCCTCACCCTGCACTGAGGACCTGGCTGCCGCTCGCCACACAACCCGCAGCAAACTATGTCCAGCCCAGAAAGGACGTCGGAATGCTCAAGGGGTTCAAGGAGTTTCTCTCGCGGGGCAATATCGTCGACCTTGGCCGTCGCGGTGGTCATCGGTACGGCGTTCACCGCGTTGGTCACCAAGTTCACCGACAGCATCATCACGCCGCTGATCAATCGGATCGGCGTCAACCAGAAGTCCGACGTCGGCATCCTGAAGATCAGCATCGGCGGCGGACAGACCATCGACCTGAACGTCCTGCTGTCGGCCGCGATCAACTTCGTCCTGGTCGCCGCGGTGGTGTACTTCCTGGTCGTGCTGCCCTACAACACATTGCGCAAGCGCGGCGAGGTCGAGCAGGCCGACGACGCCCAGATCGTCTTGCTGACGGAGATCCGCGACCTGCTCGCGCAGACCAATGGGGAGGTCTCGTCGGGCAGGCACGGCGGGGTCAGCACGACGCCGCCGCCCGAGTACGGGCCGCGCGCGGACGCCGAATCGCAGTGAAATTCCGCGGCTGAAGCGGAGCAGAGCCGCGCCGAGCGACTTCAGATCTCGAGGCTGGATAACTGCCCGATGATCTGTGCGGCGAGCGGATTCAGCGTCGCCATACCGTCGCGCACCGCGTAACGGGAACCGGCGAGGTTGACCACCAACGTGCTGCCGGACACGCCGGCCAGACCACGGGACAAGCCGGCGTCGATGATGCCCGCGGACAGTCCGGAGGCGCGCACGGCCTCGGCGATGCCGAGTATTTCCCGGTCCAGGATGTCGACGGTCGCCTCCGGGGTGACATCGCGCGGCGTCACTCCGGTCCCACCGACGGAGACCACCAGATCCACCCCACCGATCACCGCGGTGTTCAAGCGCGTTGCGGATCTCGACCTCGTCGGCCGAGACCGCCACCACTCCGTCGACGACGAATCCCGCCTCGGTCAGCAGCTCGGTGACCAGCGGCCCACTGTGGTCTTCTTCGTCCCCGTGGGCGGTGCGATCGTCGACGACCACGACCAGAGCCCGGCCGACTACCAATTCCGCACCCGTTTCCATGGGTGCAACCGTATATCCGAGCTCGGAGATCGGCTCATCGACTCTCATCACTGATCCGCCTTGCCCAGGGTGACCTGCACGGTCCGGCTGCCACCGCCGGGATCGGAGAAGGTCAGCGACACCTTGTCGCCCGGCGCCTTGGACCGCACCGCGGCAACCAGGGCGTCGGCACTGTTGATCGGACGGTCGTCGACCTTGGTGACGACCACGTTCTTGGGCACTCCCGGCGTTCGCGGCCGCACCGCCCGGCACGACGTCGACGACCTTGGCGCCCGGTGTGCTCTTGTCACTGGTCACCTGCACGCCCAGCGACGCATGTGACGCCTTGCCGGTGCTGATCAACTCGTCGGCGATCCGCTTGGCCTGGTCGACCGGAATCGCGAAGCCCAGCCCGATCGAACCGCTCTGGGCGTCGGGCGAATCGCGCACCCAGGGTGGCGATCGCGGAGTTGATGCCGACCAGCTGGCCGTTCAGGTTGACCAACGCCCCGCCGGAGTTACCCGGGTTGATCGCGGCGTCGGTCTGAATCGCGTCCAGCACCGTGTTCTGGTTGCCGGACTCACCGGTCGTCGACACCGGCCGGTTCAGCGCGCTGATGATCCCGGTGGTCACCGTGCCCGACAAGCCCAGCGGGGAACCGATCGCCAACACCGGCTGGCCGACCCGCACATCCGACGAGGAGCCCATGGCGATGGGGGTCAGTCCGGAGACACCCGACACGCGGATGACCGCGATGTCACTCGTGGGATCGGCACCCACCACCGTGAATGGTGCGGTGCGGCCGTCGGAGAAGGTCACGGTCGTTTTCGGTGTCGGAGAACCCGGGCCGCCGGCGTCGGCCGCCGGGCGTCGGCGCGCCGGGCGTCGGTCCACTCGGTCCACTCGGTCCACCCGGTCCTTTCGGAGGGGCGGCGGCCGCCGCGATGACGTGGTTGTTGGTCAGAATCAGCCCGTCGGACGACAAGATGACGCCGGAGCCCTCTTCTGACGCACGGCCGATATCGGTCTCCAGCATGACGACGCTGGGCACCACCTTTGACGCGACCTGTTCGACGGTGCCGGGCGGCATGTTGGCCGCCGGAACGCCGGGCGCGGCCCCCGAGGGTCCGCTGCCACCGCTGGCGATTGTCGGAGTGCGTACCCAGTTCGACGACCGTTGCCGCGGCGCCACCGATACCGGCCGACACCACCGCGATCGCCAGCGCACCTACCGTCAACAGACCGGCGCGGGAACGCTTTTCCGGCCCGCGCGGGGGCAGCATCGGCGGCAGCATGCCGGGCATCGGACCCGTCCCGGTTCCCCCGGGAATCGGACCCGCGCCCGTACCACCGGGGATCCGCCCCGGCCCGGTACCGCCGGGAATCGCACCCGACCCGGTGTCGCCGAACGGCTCATAGGGCCGGCGGTATTGCGTCGTCTGCGACGGTTGCGGCTGCTGCCCCTGTTGATACCGCCAATCGAACGGCTGGTTGTACGGTTGCTGCTGCCCTTGGGCATACGCGGGCGGCTACGGGCTGGTTAGGCGCGCTGCGGTATCCCGGCTGCTGCGGCGGTGGCGAATACCTCGGGTCATTCGTCATGTCGCTAAGTCGCTCTTCCTCTAATTCGGGGTGCTATCGAGCTCGACTTGGCTCGATTTCCAACACTAACTGCAACTACCTTGCGCGCGCGGACTGAGAGTCCACTGAGATAACGTTCGCCGAATCCCGAGAGTTCGCTGCATCGCCGTCCGTTGGTACGGCGGGGCCGGTCTTGGCGGCGCTGTTCGCGTCACCCTCGCTCTCGGTCCCGGCCGTCGCATACGTCGAAACCGGCAATGGCCGGCCGGGTAGCAGCACGTAAATCGACGTTCCCGGAGGATGGCTTCCCGAAACGGTGTCTTCGACGCGCAGCAATCCGCCGTGGTTGAGCACCACCTGCTTGACGATCGCCAGCCCCAGTCCCGAACCCGGCATCGCCCGCGCCGTCGTCGACCGGTAGAAGCGTTCGAACACCAGGCGCCGCTCGTGCGGTGGGATTCCCGGGCCGTGGTCGGAGACCACCAGCTCGGCGTGCGACGGGTCGAGCTGGCGCATCCGTGACACCGACGTGGCCGCCCGGCGGACTCCACTTGGCCGCGTTGTCCATCAGGTTCAGCGCCGCGCGCGACAGCCCGGCGGCGTCGCCGTAGACCTGCCACGGCATCACGTCGACGTCGAAGTGGATGTCGTTGCGCCGCCGCCTGACTCGCTCCAGGCTGCGGTCGATGACCTCGGACATGTCGACCGGCTCGTGCACCACCTGGCCGGCGTCGTCTCGGGTGAGGTCCACCAAATCGCCTACCAGAGTGGACAATTCCTCGATCTGCGCCAGCACATCGGCACGCAGGTCGACCATCTCCTGTTCGGGTAGCCGCGGCGCACCCGGTTCCATCGACGCCATCAGCAGTTCGACGTTGGTCCGCAGCGACGTCAGCGGGGTGCGCAATTCGTGTCCGGCGTCGGTGACCAGCCGGGCCTGCCGTTCCCGGGACTCGGCCAGCGCCCGCAGCATCAAGTTGAATGCCTCGGTGAGCCTGGCTAATTCGTCACTGCCGAAGACCGGGATGGGCCGCAGGTCGTCGGTGCGGGCCACCCGCTCGGCCGCTTCGGTCAGGCGAGCCGACCGGCCGCAGCCCAGCCCGGGTGACCATCCCGCCGGCCACCGCGGCGAACGCCACCCCGATGCCGCCGACGATCAGCAGCACCCAGCGCAGTTTGGTCATCACCGCTTCGGTGGGCTTGCAGGCTCTTGGAGATCAGCAGCGAACTGCCGTTGGGCAGGTGGATGGCCAGGATTCGTTGGTCGGAAGCGGTGCGACGGGACATGAACAAGTCGCCGCGGATGACCGCCTTCTCCGGCGAACCGACCGGCAGCGTCTGCCCGGGCTGTTGCGCGGTGTAGATCGAGTGGCCGGGGTTCACCAGCATCGCGTTGACATCCGAATAGGCGGTGCCCTCGATGGCCTTTGCCGGGATCGGCGGCCAGCGAACCACTGGCGATCAGCAGCTGCGCCCGGCTCTGCAGCTGGTTGTCGATGTCGCTGTAGAGCGCCGCCGAGATCACCGCGTAGACGGCGAACGCCATCAGCACGACGACCATGGCCACCATCGACATCGCCAGCAGCATCACCCGCCACCGCAGCGACAACGAGCTGGTAGCCCGCAGCGGTGCGCGCCGACGTCGTCGGGACCGAGATCATCAGGGCGGCGTCTCCCGAAGGACATAGCCCACCCCGCGCACGGTGTGGATCAGTCGCGGCTCACCGTCGGCTTCGGTTTTGCGGCGCAGATACCCGACGTAGACCTCCAGCGCATTGCCCGAGGTGGGAAAGTCGAATCCCCACACCTCTTCGAGGATGCGGCTGCGGGTGAGCACGCGGCGCGGGTTGGCGATCAGCATCTCCAGCAACGCGAACTCGGTGCGGGTCAGGCTGATCCGGCGTTGCCCGCGGGTGACTTCACGGGTCACCGGGTCCAGAGCCAGGTCGGAGAACGTCATCGCCACCGACTCGGCGGCGTCATCGGGCTTGGTGCGGCGCAGCAGCGCCCGCATGCGGGCCAGCAGCTCTTCGAGGGCGAACGGCTTGGGCAGATAGTCGTCGGCACCGGCGTCCAGGCCGGCGACCCGCTCGGAGACCGAGTCGCGCGCGGTAAGCACCAGGATGGGCAGGTCGTCGCCGGTGCTGCGAAGCTGACGGCAGACCTCGAGGCCGTCCAGCCGCGGCATCATCACATCCAGGACGAGCGCGTCGGGCCGGTCGCTGGCAGATCATTTCCAGCGCCTCGACCCCGTCATGGGCCAACTCGACCGAGTAGCCATTGAAGGAAAGCGACCTGCGCAGCGACTCGCGCACCGCGCGATCGTCATCGACGACAAGAATGCGCACGGCCACTAGTTTCGTCCTAGGGCCTGAGAGCGGCCTGAGAGGCGCGCCGGTTATTTGCCGAGATTAGCGTCGGTCGAGATCGATCAGGCCCAGGCGAGCGGCCTTGAGCAGTCGGCGCGGCACCTTGTGCTTCTGGCCTGCCACGTTCACGCCGACGAGCTCGGTCTTTGTCGGCCTTCCACTGCGAGCGACGGCTGCGGGTGTTCGAGCGCGACATCCTGCGCTTGGGTACGGCCATGGTCGGGCCTTCTCCTCGTGTGGGGTTTCGGGTCGTGTGCGTCGCGCGGCATGACCTGTGCGGCCGAACGGCGACGATTGCCCTCAAGGATAGTCGGTGACCTGCTGGTCACCAAAACGGGCCGTCCGGCCTGCGCGGCTATGACACCAGCGCCGAGGCGGGCATCCTTGACGTGACACCGGCGGTACCCGCTAACCTACCGGTTGGTTGGTTGGTTGAGCCCGGTAATTCCTGAATGGAGGACGCCACATGGCCTCTGCTTCTGGCAGGTCCGGTGCAGTCCGGATCGCGAACTGCTCGGGTTTCTACGGCGACCGGCTGTCGGCGATGCGCGAGATGCTCACCGGCGGCGAACGTGGACTACGTCACCGGCGACTACCTGGCCGAGCTCACCATGCTCGATCCTGGGCCGCGACCGGATGAAGAATCCCGACCGCGGCTACGCCAAGACCTTCCTGACCCAGCTCGAGGACTGCCTGGGCGTGGCCCGCGACCGCGGGGTGCGCATCGTCGCCAACGCCGGCGGCCTGAACCCCGCCGGGCTGGCCGACGCGATCCGCGCGCTGGCCGAGCGCCTGGGCATCCCGCCCGGATCGCCCACGTCGAGGGCGACGACCTGCAGCCGCGCGCGGCGGAACTGGGGCTGGGCACGCCGCTGACGGCCAACGCCTACCTGGGCGCGTGGGGCATCGTCGACTGCCTCAACGACGGAGCCGACGTCGTCGTCACCGGCCGGGTCACCGACGCGTCGGTGATCGTCGGGGCGGCGGCCGCGCACTTCGGCTGGGGCCGCACCGACTACAACCAACTCGCCGGCGCCGTGGTCGCCGGCCACGTCATCGAATGCGGCGTGCAGGCCACCGGCGGCAACTACTCGTTCTTCACCGAAGTTGCCCGACCTGTCCTACGCCGGCTTCCCGCTGGCCGAGGTCAACGCCGACGGCTCGTCGGTGATCACCAAGCATCCCGGCACCGGCGGGCTGGTCAGCGTCGACACCGTCACCGCGCAGCTGCTCTACGAGATCACCGGCGCCCGCTACGCCAACCCGGACGTCACGGCCCGGATGGACACCGTCGAGCTGTCGCGCGACGGCCCGGACCGGGTGCGCATCAGCGGTGTGGTCGGCGAACCGCCGCCGCCCACGCTCAAGGTGTCGCTGAACAGCATCGGCGGATTCCGCAACGCGATGACCTTCGTGCTGACCGGTCTGGACATCGAGGCCAAGGCCGAGTTGGTGCGACGGCAGCTCGAGGCCGCGCTGACCGTCAAGCCCGCCGAGCTGGAGTGGACGCTGGCCCGCACCGATCACGCCGACGCCGACACCGAGGAAGCCGCCAGCGCGCTGCTGCGCTGCGTGGTCCGCGATCCCGACCCCGCCAACGTCGGACGCCAATTCTCCTCGGCAGCAGTCGAATTGGCGCTCGCCAGCTATCCGGGCTTCCACGTGACCGCCCCGCCCGGCGACGGCCAGGTCTACGGCGTCTTCACCGCCGGGCTACGTCGATGCCACCGCGGTGCCGCACATCGCCGTGCACGCCGACGGCACTCGCATCGAGATCCCCTGCGCCACCGACACTTTGGAACTATGCACCGGCCGCTGCCCCGCCGTTGCCCGAACCGCTGCCGGCCGGCCCGACCCGGCGGGTGCCGCTGGGCCGGATCGCCGGCGCCCGCAGCGGCGACAAGGGCGGCTCGGCCAACGTCGGGGTGTGGGTGCGCACCGAGGACCAATGGCGCTGGCTGGCCAACACGTTGACCGTCGAGCTGCTCAAGGAGCTGCTGCCCGAGGCGGCCGACTTCGACGTCACCCGGCACGTGCTGCCCAACCTGCGGGCGGTGAACTTCGTCATCGAGGGCATCCTCGGTCAGGGCGTCGCCTACCAAGCGCGATTCGATCCGCAGGCCAAGGGGCTGGGCGAATGGCTGCGCAGCCGCCACGTCGACATCCCGGAAGAGCCTGTTGTGAGTATCTGGACCACGCCAGAGCGCGAGCAGCTGCGAAAGACGGTGCGCTCGTTCACCGAACGCGAGATCCTGCCCAACGTCGACGAGTGGGAGCGCACCGGCGACCTGCCGCGCGACTTGCACCGGCGCGCCGGGGCGGCCGGGCCTGCTGGGCGCGGGCCTGCCCGAAGTCGGTCGGCGGTGGAGGCGGAGACGGCGCCGACGCGGTGATCATCTGCGAGGAGTTGCACCAGGCCGGCGCCCCCGGCGGGGTTTTCGCGTCGCTGTTCACCTGCGGCATCGCGGTGCCGCACATGATCGCCTCGGGCGATCAGCGGCTGATCGAGGACGTTCGTGCGGCCCGACGCTGGCCGGCGACAAGATCGGCTCGCTGGCCATCACCGAACCCGGCGGCGGCTCGGACGTCGGGCATTTGCGGACCAACGGCGGTCCGCGACGGCGACCACTATGTGGTCAACGGCGCCAAGACCTACATCACCTCCGGGGTGCGCGCCGACTATCGTCGTCACCGCGGTGCGCACCGGAGGGCCTGGCGCAGCGGGGGTTTCGCTGCTCGTGGTCGAAAAGGGCACACCCGGGCTTCGAGGTGAGCCGCAAGCTGGACAAGATGGGCTGGCGGTCCTCCGACACCGCCGAGCTGTCCTACACCGACGTGCGGGTGCCGGCGGCCAACCTGGTCGGCGCCGAGAACAGCGGCTTCGCCCAGATCGCCCAGGCATTCGTCTCCGAACGTATCGGCCTTGCCGCACAGGCGTATTCGAGTGCGCAGCGCTGCCTGGACATCACCGCGCAGTGGTGTCGCGACCGGGAGACGTTCGGCCGCCCGCTGATTTCGCGCCAGTCGGTGCAGAACACGCTGGCCGAGATGGCCCGCCGCATCGACGTCGCCCGGGTCTACTCACGCAACGTGGTGGAGCGCCAGCTCGCCGGCGAGACCAACCTGATCGCTGCGGTGTGCTTCGCCAAGAACACCGCCGTCGAGGCCGGCGAATGGGTGGCCAACCAAGCCGTTCAGCTGTTCGGCGGCATGGGCTACATGGCCGAATCCGAAGTCGAACGCCAATACCGGGACATGCGGATCCTGGGCATCGGCGGCGGAACCACCGAAATCCTCACCGCACTGGCCGCCAAACTCCTGGGATACCAATCATGACCGTGCTGCAGTCCACCCTCGACCCGAAAGGCCGACACCTACACCGTCGGCCGCCGAAGCCATGGCCGCCAAGCTCGCCGAGATCGACACCGAGCACGCCAAGGCACTTGCGGGCGGCGGCCCGAAATACGTGGAGCGCCACCACTCCCGCGGCAAGCTCACCGCGCGCGAGCGCATCGAACTGCTGCGTGGACCCCGACTCGCCGTTCCTGGAGCTGAGCCCGTTGGCCGCCTACGGCAGCTCCTTCACGCTGGGGGCGAGCGTGGTCGCCGGCATCGGCGTCGGTCGAGGGCGTCGAGTGCTTGATCGTCGCCAACGACCCGACCGTCAAGGGCGGCACCAGCAACCCGTGGACGCTGAAGAAGATCCTGCGGGCCAACCAGATCGCTTTGCAGAACCGGCTTCCGGTGGTGTCGCTGGTGGAGTCCGGCGGCGCCGACCTGCCCACCCAGAAAGAGATCTTCGTCCCCGGCGGGCAGATGTTCCGCGACCTGACCCGGCTCTCGGCGGCCGGTATTCCGACCATCGCGCTGGTCTTCGGCAACTCCACCGCCGGCGGCGCCTACATGCCCGGCATGTCCGATCACGTGGTGATGATCAAGGAACGCTCGAAGGTGTTCCTGGCCGGTCCCCCACTGGTGAAGATGGCCACCGGCGAGGAATCCGACGACGAATCGCTGGGCGGCGCCGAAATGCACGCCCGCACATCGGGTCTGGCCGACTACTTCGCCGCACGACGAGCTCGACGCGATCCGGATCGGCCGCCGCGTCGTCGCCCGGCTGAACTGGCGCAAGCAGGGCCCGAAGCCCGAGCCGGTCACCGAGCCGCTGTTCGACACCGAAGAACTGATCGGCATCGTGCCCGCCGGATCTGCGCATCCCGTTCGATCCGCGCGAGGTGATCGCCCGCATCGTCGACGGCTCCGAGTTCGACGAGTTCAAGCCGCTGTACGGCTCGTCGCTGGTGACCGGATGGGCGCAGTTGCACGGCTATCCGATCGGCATCCTGGCCAACGCGCGCGGCGTGCTGTTCAGCGAGGAATCGCAGAAGGCCACCCAGTTCATCCAGCTGGCCAACCGCTCCGACACGCCACTGTTGTTCTTGCACAACACTACCGGCTACATGGTGGGCAAGGACTACGAAGAAGGCGGCATGATCAAGCACGGCGTCGATGATGATCAACGCCGTGTCCAATTCGACCGTCCCGCACATCTCGCTGCTGATCGGCGCGTCCTACGGCGCGGGCCACTACGGCATGTGCGGGCGCGCCTATGACCCCCGGTTCCTGTTCGCCTGGCCCAGCGCCAAATCCGCCGTCATGGGCGGGGCCCAGCTGTCGGGGGTGCTGTCGATCGTGGCCCGCGCGGCCGCCGAAGCCCGCGGCCAGCAGGTCGACGAGGAGGCCGACGCCGCGATGCGGGCCGCGGTCGAGGGCCAGATCGAGGCCGAGTCACTGCCGCATGGTGCTGTCCGGAATGCTCTACGACGACGGGGTGATCGATCCGCGCGACACCCGCACCGTAGTGGGAATGTGTCTGTCCGCCATCGCCAATGGCCCGATCAAGGGGACGTCGAACTTCGGCGTCTTCCGGATGTGAGCCTCATGGGAATCACTCGAGTACTGGTTGCCAACCGCGGCGAGATCGCCCGGCGGGTGTTCGCCACCTGCCGACGGCTGGGTATCGGCACCGTCGCCGTCTACACCGACCCGGACGCGGCCGCCCCGCACGTCGCCGAGGCCGACGCCCGCGTGCGGCTGCACAAGACCAATGACTACCTCAACGCCGAAGCCATCATCGCCGCCGCCCGTGCCGCCGGCGCCGACGCCGTGCACCCGGGCTACGGATTCCTCTCGGAGAACGCTGAATTCGCGGCCGCCGTGCAGCACGCGGGTCTGACCTGGGTCGGGCCGCCGGTGGACGCGGTGCGCGCGATGGGCTCCAAGATCGAGTCCAAGAAACTGATGGCCGCCGCCGGGGTGCCGGTGCTCGAGGAACTCGACCCCGAGACCGTGACGCAGGCGCAGCTGCCGGTGCTGGTCAAGGCGTCGGCCGGCGGCGGTGGCCGCGGGATGCGCGTGGTGCGGCGAATTGTCCGCTCTGGCAGCCGAAGTCGAGGCCGCACAGCGCGAAGCGCAGTCCGCGTTCGGCGACCCGACCGTGTTCTGCGAGCGCTACCTGCCGACCGGGCACCACATCGAGGTTCAGGTGATGGCGGATACTCACGGCACCGTGTGGGCGGTCGGGCGAGCGGGAATGCTCCATCCAGCGCCGCCACCAGAAGATCATCGAGGAGGCGCCGTCGCCATTGGTCGAGCGCACACCCGGAATGCGCGACAAGCTGTTCGAGGCCGCCCGGCTGGCCGCCGGCGCGATCGGCTACACCGGCGCCGGCACGGTGGAGTTCCTCGCCGACCGAATCTCAAGCCGGCGACTTCTATTTCCTGGAGATGAACACCCGGCTGCAGGTCGAGCACCCGGTCACCGAGGAGACCACCGGCCTGGACCTCGTCGATCTGCAGCTCGACGTCGCCGACGGCGGCCGCCTGGGCGCCGAACCTCCTGCCGCCCAAGGGCATTCGATCGAGGCGCGGCTTTATGCCGAAGATCCCGCCCACGGCTGGCAGCCGCAGGCCGGCGCAGTGCACCGCATCGACGTGCCGTCGGTGCGGACCCAGTTCAGCTCGCTGGACCAGCGGACCGGGATCCGGCTGGATTCCGGGATCGTCGACGGCTCCGTGGTGTCGATCCACTACGACCCGATGCTGGCCAAGGTCATCTCCTATGCACCGACTCGCCGGCAGTCGGCGCTGGTGCTCGCCGACGCGCTGGCCCGCGCCCACTGCACGGCCTGCGCACCAACCGCGAACTGTTGGTGAATGTGCTGCGACATCCGGCTTTTCTCGACGGGGCCACCGACACCGCGTTTTTCGACACCCACGGCCTGGCGGAGTTGTCGGCGCCGCTGGCCGACGCCGCAACGGTCCGGCTGTCGGCGATCGCCGCCGCGTTGGCCGACGCCGCGCACAACCGCGCCACCGCCGAGGCGTTGGGCTCGCTGCCCAGCGGCTGGCGCAACCTGACGTCGGGGTATCAGGTCAAGACGTACCGGGATGACGCCGACACCGAACACACGGTCGAATACCGATTCACCAGAACAGCTTTGGCGTTGCCGCATGACCCGACAGTGCAACTCGTCTCCGCGTCACCGGAGGAAGTGGTGCTTTCCGAAAGCGGGGTGGCCTGCAGCTATGCCGTGGCACGGTTCGGTGACGACATCTACGTCGACTCCTGCGCGCGGACCCGTACACCTGGTGGCCCTGCCCCGGTTCCCCGAACCGGGTTCGGCCGTCGAGCAGGGATCCCTGGTTGCGCCCATGCCCGGCAACGTCATTCGGATCGGCGCCGAAGTCGGCGACACCGTCACCGCCGGTCAGCCGCTGATCTGGCTGGAGGCGATGAAGATGGAGCACACCATCACCGCGCCGAGCGACGGCGTGCTCGCGGAAATCAACGTCAAGACCGGCCAGCAAGTCGAGGTCGGCGCTGTCCTGGCCAGAGTGGAAGCGCCCGAATCCAGAAGGAGATCCGTAATGACCGACACCAGCTTCATCGAAAGCGAGGACCGCCAGGCGCTGCGCAAGGCGGTGCGCGAATGGGCGTCCAACTACGGCGCCGAGTACTACCTGAAGAAGGCGCGCGCCCACGAGCACACCACCGAATTGTGGTCCGAGGCAGGCAAACTCGGCTTCCTCGGGGTGAACCTGCCCGAGGAATACGGCGGCGGCGGCGCCGGAATGTACGAGCTGTCCCTGGTGATGGAGGAGATGGCGGCCGCGGGCAGCGCGCTGCTGCTGATGGTGGTCTCGCCCGCCATCAACGGCACCATCATCAGCAAGTTCGGCACCGAGGAGCAGAAGAAGCGCTGGGTCCCGCCCATCGCCGACGGCACGCCTCACCATGGCGTTCGCCATCACCGAACCGGACGCCGGATCCAACTCGCACAAGATCACCACGACCGCCCGCCGCGACGGCAGCGACTGGATCCTCAAGGGCCAGAAGGTCTATATCTCCGGTATCGACCAGGCGCAGGCGGTGCTGGTGGTGGGCCGCACCGAGGAGGCGAAGACCGGCAAGCTGCGGCCGGCGCTGTTCGTGGTGCCCACCGACGCACCGGGCTTCACCTACACCCCGATCGAGATGGAGCTGATCAGCCCCGAACGCCAGTTCCAGGTCTTCATCGACGACGTGCGGCTGCCCTCCGACGCACTCGTCGGCGCCGAAGACGCCGCCATCGCACAGCTTTTCGCCGGCCTGAACCCCGAACGGATCATGGGCGCGGCCAGCGCGGTCGGCATGGGCCGGTTCGCGCTCGACAAGGCCGTCGACTACGTCAAGACCCGCCAGGTCTGGGGCACTCCGATCGGCGCGCACCAGGGCCTGGCACATCCGTTGGCGCAGTGCCACATCGAGGTCGAATTGGCCAAGCTGATGATGCAGAAGGCGGCGACACTCTATGACGCCGGCGACGACGGCGGCGCGGCCCAGGCGGCCAACATGGCCAAATACGCTGCCGGCCGAGGCGTCTACGCGCGCCGTCGACCAGGCCGTGCAGTCGATGGGCGGCAACGGGCTGACCAAGGAGTACGGCGTGGCGGCCATGCTGACCTCGTCGCGGCTGGCGCGGATCGCGCCGATCAGCCGCGAGATGGTGCTGAACTTCGTCGCGCAGACGTCGCTGGGCCTGCCCCGCTCCTACTGATGGACACGCTCGTCGAATACGCGGCCGGCCGACGGCGGCCGGTTGCCCGGCTGACGCTGAACTCTCCGCACAACCGCAACGCGCTGTCGACCACGCTGGTCACCCAATTGCACCAGGGACTGCGGGCGGCCGAAGCGGATCCGGCGGTGCGGGTGGTGGTGCTCGGACACACCGGCGGCACGTTCTGCGCCGGGGCCGACCTGAGCGAGGCGGGCGGTGGCGACGCGCGTGGCGATCGCGAGCGCGGCGCAGCCGGGCGAAGCGGGTCGCCACCATCGGCATACGACTTGGCGGTGGCACGCGCCGGGGAGATGACCGCGCTGCTGCGCGCCATCGTCTCTTCGCCGCGGCCGGTGATCGCCGCCATCAACGGCCATGTCCGGGCCGGCGGGTTCGGTCTGGTCGGCGCGTGCGACATCGTGGTGGCCGGGCCGCGCAGCACCTTCGCGCTGACCGAGGCTCGCATCGGCGTCGCCCCGGCGATCATCTCGCTGACGTTGCTGCCGAAGCTGTCGCGCGCGGGCTGCCGCCCGCTACTACCTCACCGGCGAGACGTTCGGCGCCAGCGAGGCCGCCGAGATCGGATTGATCACCCTGGCCGCCGACGACGTGGACGCCGCGGTGGCCGAGCTGGTCGCCGACGTCGGGCGCGGTTCACCGCAGGGCCTGGCGGCGTCGAAGGCGCTGACCACCGCCGCCGTGCTCGAAGGCTTCGACCGCGACGCCGAACGGCTCACCGAGGAATCGGCCCGGCTGTTCGTCTCCGACGAGGCGCGCGAAGGCATGCTCGCGTTCTTGCAGAAACGGCCGCCAAGCTGGGTCTCCGACTCAGGTCCAGCGTCCTGAAGGGGCCGCTTGGACGCGGTGAAGGTTGCAGTTTAGCCAACCCTCTTGCAGCAAAACTGTGAAGTCGTACGCTCGTGGGTGATGAGCAACCCGGCCCAGCGTGATGCGAAGGCCACGCGCGACGAGTTGTCGCGCGCGGCGGACACCGATCGCATCCAGATTGCGCAGTTGCTGGCCTATGCCGCCGAGCAGGGTCGCCTGCAGCTCAACGAATACGAAGACCGGCTAACCAAGGCGTACGCGGCGACCACCTATCAAGAGCTGGACCAGCTGCGGGCCGACCTGCCGGGCGCGGCGGTAAGCCCCCGCCGGGGCGGCAAGTGCAATCCGGCGCCGTCCACGCTGCTGCTGGCCATGATGAGCGGGTTCGAGCGGCGCGGCCGATGGAACGTGCCGAGGAAGCTGACCACGTTCACGTTCTGGGGCAGCGGCGTGGTGGATCTGCGCTATGCCGACTTCACCTCGACCGAGGTCGAGATCCACGCGTACTCGATCATGAGCGCCCAGACCATCCTGCTGCCGCCCGAGGTCAACGTCGAGATCCACGGCCACGGGGTGATGGGCGGCTTCGACCGCGCGGTCGTGGGCGAGGGCACCCGGGGCGCACCCACGGTGAAGATCCAAGGGTTCTCGCTGTGGGGCGGCGTGGGCATCAAGCGCAAGGCGCGTAAGGCCCGCAAGTAGTAGCGATCGCAAGCGCGGGTCGCCTTCCGGACTACCCACACCGGCCACTCCGAGTGAGTGGCCGGCCGTGTTTTCCGTGCCATACTTCGCCGAAAGTTCGCGTCGGCGGAAGGCGAGTTGCGGTGGCAGAAGAGTTGCGCGCGATTCCGGATGTGCTGTGCCACGTCGGCAATCAACTGGCCGACCACAGCCAAGTGCTACTGGACTTGCAGCAGACCTGTCACGCAAGCCGCCGATGGTGCACAGCCGGGCTGGGTCGGGTCGTCGGCGGGGGCGTTGTCCGGATTGTTGGACAGGTGGGCGGCTGCCAGCGCGCGGCACCTGGGCCGCTTCGGCGAGCATGCCGGCGGCATGCGGTTCGCCGCCGCCGGGTTCAGTGAGATGGAACACGAGCAACGCTGCTGCGCTGCGATGACGCTGACCCTGGCCGATATCGAGCGCTGGGATCCCGCGGCGATCAGGACCGTTTTCGACGCCGCGATCAGGCGCGCACACGGCACCCGCACCGCCTCCGCGGCCATCACGGAGATGATGCGGCTGCTGAGTTTCGGAGGTGACGCCGCCGAGGCGGCGCACGCGGCGACCAGGCATACCGCTCTCGACTTGGACGACCACGCCGACGCGTGCGATGCCGTCGCGCGGGCCGCCGAACAATCTGCCGAAGAGGTCGACCGCGATCAAGCGGCGGCTCAAGGCGATCCGGGACGGCGCACGAGAAAGCCACCTGGTGATCGATGAAACCGTCGCAACGGCATTGCCGCCGTCCGAACCTGCACGCGTTCTCCGCCGCGCGAGCAGCAGGCCATCCTCGACGCCGCGGTGCGGCTGACTGAAAGTCTGCACCGCCTGTTGGCCGACGCCGAGCGCGCCGACGAAGATCTGGCCGCGGCGATTCGCGGCGCCGACGGCGACCTGTCACCGGCGAACAGGTCGACGCGCAACTCGGCCATCAGCCGCCCAAGATGCCGCAGGTGCCGCCGCAGGCGCCGATCCGGGCATCGTCGCCAAGTGGTGGCATGCGCTGACCCCGGGCCAGCAGGACCGGGTCAAGCAGTGGTTTCCCGGTGCGTTGCGCAACCTCGACGGCATCCCGGCCAATGTCCGCAGCGAACTCAATATGCCGGTGCTGCAACGGGAACTCGACCGGCTGCAGCAGGGATGGGTCGACTCGTAACGGGTTGGCACACCGACCCCGGCAAGCTGGCGGACCTGACGGCGCTGCGTGACACCTTGGCCAGCAACCCCGGCACGCCGGTCTGATATTGCTGGACACCACGACCACCCCGGGAAAGGTGCTGGCGGCTGTCGCAGTCGGTGACGTCGACAACGCGGAACGCGTCGGTGTCACCGTGGGTGGGCTGAACACCCGAGTCAGCGCCAGCGTCGACGAACATGGTGCGGGAGGCCGCGATTCCAGCGCGGTGAGGCACGGCTAGCTGCGCCGCAACGCCCGGGTCGCCAATCCCGGCGCGGTGGCGTCGATCGCCTGGCTGGGCTATGACGCGCCGGACAGCCTGAGGGACGTGGCGCAGGACTGGCTCGCGCACAAGGGCGCCGGCGCCCTGAACAGCTTCTACAAGGGGCCTGGCCGCCGGCAGGTAACGTCCCGGACCAGCACATCATCGCCTTCGGCCACTCCTACGGGTCGTTGACCACCAGCCTCGCGTTGCAACAGGGCGCGCCGGTGAGCGATGTCGTGCTGTACGGATCGCCCGGCACCGAACTCACCGATGCCTCGCAGCTCGGCGTCCCGCCCGGCCATGCCTACTACAAGATCGGCGCCAACGATGTTGTGTCCGAACTCATTCCGGGGTTCGACGCATTCGGCGCCGCCCCACAGGACGTGCCCGGCATGGCCGAGTTGTCCGCGGATACCGGGTACGCGTGGAGCGGTCCGTTCGGTGACGGTCAACTGCACGAGCGCGCCTACGGGCATTCCGAATATGCCCGCGATGGGAAGCAACGGGAACCTGCGTATGAGTGGCTACAACCTTGCGGTGGTGCTGGCCGGGCTGCCCGCCGACCTGATCACCCCCTGGCTGGCCGACCCTGACCCGTGCGAGTCATGACCCGACTGGCGGCGACACTGCTCGGCATCACCGTCATGTTGACCGGCTGCGTCAAGCCGACCACCTTCAACCCCTACGCCAATCCCGGTCGGCCCGAACTGGATCGGCTGCAGACAATGATCGACGCGCGATCCGATCTGGAAAGCTGTCGAGCATCAACTCAGCCGACCTCGACGCCGCGATTCGCGCGGCCATCGCAAACTACTCACCGCGGAGCCAGTTTTCGAGTATGAGCGCCAGCCATTTCAGCAATGGCTGTCAGGACCCGTTCACCCGCAGCATCGGCCGTCAGGTCAACAGCGACATGTTCTTTGCCGACCCGCCGCCCTCGACTGCGCAGTGGCTGCAGATCACTACGGAGCTGACGCCGACGTTCACGGCTGCGGGCTTTCGGCCCAACAACTCCGCACCCGGAACCGCCCCGCTGCCGGTGGGTGCGGCCAATGACTCACAGACCGCGAGGACGGCGCGACGATCAAGCTGGTCAATGGCGTAGCCGGCAGCCCGCTGAACTACTCGTATGACACGGGCTGCCATCTGCCGACCGACTGGCGCACCGCGCCGCCACCGCCAAACCTGAGGCCCTCGAACGACCCGAATGTGCACTACCCGTATCTGTACCAATCGCCCGGCGGCCGCAGCGTCGACGCTTACTAATTGGACGCGCCCACTAACTACGCCGTCGCGACCTCAGGTAGTCACCCACCACCGCCGCGCCCAGTCCGTCGAGATCGGGCACCATCACCCGCCCTTCGACGCGGCGGGCGATCTGGTCGAGGAACCGGGCCAGGCCGGGGTCGCTACCCAGCCGGAAGATGGTGATCTGTGCGCCCAACCGGGCCATGTCGTCGAATCCCTTGACGGTGAGGGAAATGGTCCGCGGATTCGGCGGGTAGTCAAAGAACACCGAGGTGCCGTCGCCGTCAGTCCTCGAGGTGGGCGGTCGGTTCGCCGTCCGTCACCACCAGTACGACGGGCTGTGCGTTGGGATGCCTGCGCAGGTGACGGCCGGCAAGCGCGAGGGCGTGATGCAGGTTCGTGCCCTGCTCGTAGACGCCTTCCAAACCGGTCAGTTCGGCGGCCGTCACGGTGCGGGCATAACGGCCAAAGGCGATGATCTGCAACGCATCTGACCGGAACCGGGTGCTCACCAGATGGTTGAGCGCCAGCGCCGTCCGTTTCATCGGCAGCCAGCGGTTCTCCATCACCATCGAGAACGAGGTGTCCACGAGCAGCGCCACCGCGGCCTGGGTGCGCATCTCGGTCTCGGAGACCTCCACGTCGTCGACGGTGATGCGCAACGGGCCGTCCAGCGTGTGCGTTCCGGATTGTCGCAGCACGGCATTGGTGAGAGTGCGGGAGATGTGCCACGGCTCGGTGTCTCCGAACTGCCAGGGCCTGGTGGCGCCGGTCAGCTCGCCGGCGGCTCCCGCCCGCCGGTGGTCGCGCTCACCGCGGCGGCCGGAAAGTTGTTGTGCCACATCACGTAACGCCGTCTCACCGAGCCGGCGCATGGCTTTGGGGGACAGTCGCCACTGACCGTCGGATCCGCGGTCCAGAAACCCCTGATTGAGCAGCGCCCGTTCGAGTTCGGCGAGCGTTCGGGCATCGACCGCGGCATCATCACCGAGTTGACGGGCCAGCGCGTCGAGGTCGACGTCGTCCATGGTTGCGCCCGGATAGGCCTGCGACAGCTGCTCGGCCAGCTGCTCCAATTCACCGATGTCTGCCAACGCCTGGGCACCCTCGCCCATGCCGAGCGGATTGTCACCGGAGAACTGCTGATCTCCCGTCCAGTCCTCACCCGGTCGGGCGGCCTGCAGGTGCGCGTCAAGGCGATTCAGCGCGTTCATCAGCGACGGCGACCCAAAGGCCTGCTGCGCCAAGGCATCCAGTTCGTCACGCTGCTCCTGGCTCAGGCTGTTGCGGAACCGCTGCGCGGCGGCGGCACGTTTGGCCAGCGAGTCCAGCAACTCATCGACATTTTGCGGGTTCTCCGGAAAGAACTCGCCATGCTTGTCCATGAAGTCTTGAAAGTCCTGCTGGGAATCTTCGCCGCGAGAATGCTTGTCCAACAGGTTGTTCAGGTCGTCCAGCATCTCGTTGACCCGCTGGCGGTCCTCGTCGGTGGCGCCCTCCAAGGCTTGCTTCATACCGGCGAAGCGTTGGTCGAGCATCTCGCGGCCCAGCAGATCCTTGATCTGCTCATACTTCTGACGGGCCTCACCGCTGCGCCAGTTGTATTCGGAGAGCTCCTGCACGGCCTTGGCCGGCGACGGCGGCAACGACTCGAGCTGCAACTCGGAGAAGCGGGCGTCGTCGTCGAGCGCACGGGCCAGTTCCTTGCGCTCGGCCAGCACCGCCTCGTCCAGCAGCTTCTTGATCTCCTGCAAGGTTCCATCTAAGTTGTTGCGTCGCAATAAATCCCGTCGCTTGCGGTTGGCCTCGGCGGCCAACCGGTCGGCGCCGCGCATATTTTCGGAGCCTCGTCGCAGCAACTCGGACAACGCCCGGCGCGGCGAGGTGCCCGCCATGACGTCCTGCCCGATCTGTTCGAGCGCCTCACGCAGATCCACCGGCGGAGCCAGCGGGTCCGGCCCGCCGGTATACGCCGAGTATCGCTGTGAGTGCCCTAGTGACGATCGCGAGCGCGGCGAAGCCGGGCGCTGCGGGTCGTCACCATCAGACCTACCCATAAACGGTTTGCCCCTCCCCGGATACCTTGTCGACCCGCTTCGCCAGGTACAACGCCTCCAGCGCGAGTTCCAATGCCGCGGCACGCTCCCCTTCGGACTCGGCGCCCAGTTTGGCCGCGATCTTGTCCACGACCGGCAGCCCGGGCACCGCGGCCAGCACATCCTTAGCCGACACCCGCTCACCCGTCGTCACCGCGGATCCCTTTTCGACCGCGGATACCAGGGTGCCGACGTCAACGCCGCCGAGCACCCGCGAGGCGGTGTCGGCGGTCGCGCGGCGCAGCAGGTGCTCGAGCACGGCCTGCTCGCGGCCTTCCTCGCCCGACTCGAATTCGAGCTTGCCGCGCAGCACCTCGATGACCGTGCCCAGGTCTACCACTCGGGCCACCGGGTCGGTCTCTCCGAGAATCGCGCCGCGGTGCCGCGCCGCGGCCGCGACCGTCTCGGCCGCCGCGATGGCGAACCGCGCCGACACCCCGGAGCGCTGGTCGACCGAACTGGACTCGCGCAGGTAGCGGGCGAACCGCGCGATCACCTGCAGCAGGTAGTCGGGGACCTGCGCGCTCAGGTGTGCTTCCTGGGCGATGACGCCGATTTCGGCCGCCAGCTCCAGCGGGTAGTGGGTGCGGATCTCGGCGCCGAAGCGGTCCTTGAGCGGAGTGATGATGCGACCGCGGTTGGTGTAGTCCTCGGGGTTGGCGCTGGCCACCACCAACACATCCAGCGGTAGCCGCAGGGTGTAGCCGCGGACCTGGATGTCGCGCTCCTCCATCACATTCAGCATCGAGACCTGGATTCGCTCGGCCAGGTCGGGGAGCTCGTTGACGGCGACGATGCCGCGGTGTGCGCGCGGAATCAGTCCGTAGGCGATGGTCTCGGGGTCTCCGAGGCTGCGGCCTTCGGCGACCTTGATCGGGTCGATGTCACCGACCAGGTCAGCGACGCTGGTGTCCGGAGTGGCCAGCTTCTCGGTGTAACGCTCGCTGCGGTGCTTCCAGGCCACCGGCAGATCGTCCTGCAGCTGGGCGGCGCGGCGGATCCACTCCGGCGTGATCGGCGCGTAGGGATGCTCGCCCAGTTCGGATCCGTCGATCACCGGCGTCCACTCGTCGAGCAGACCGGTCAGCGCCCGCAGCAGCCGGGTCTTGCCCTGGCCCCGTTCGCCCAGCAGCACGAAGTCGTGGCCGGCGATCAGTGCCCGCTCCAGTTGCGGAATGACGGTGTCATCAAAACCTAGAATCCCAGGCCAAATTGCTGAGTTATCTGGCCCATCTGCCAACTTGGTCAACAGATTTTCGCGGATTTCCTGCTTGACCCCCCGCTCACGATGGCCGGAGGCACGCAGCTCGCCGAGGGTGCGGGGCAGATTGCTCGGTGAAGTCACCTCTCCAAGTTACGCGCTGCCGACACGGGTCACCCGGTGAGCGCTCAGTGCGCGAAGTGCCGGGCGCCGGTGAGGTACAGCGTGACACCGGCTTTGGCGGCGGCTGCCGTGACTTCCTCGTCGCGCACCGAACCACCCGGGTGCACGATCGCCTTCACACCCGCGGCGGTCAGCGTCTCCAGGCCGTCCGGGAACGGGAAGAACGCGTCGGAGGCGCCGACGGCGCCCTTGACCCGGTCACCGCCACGTGCATTGCCTCGTTCGATGGCCAGCCGGGCGGCGTCGACCCGGTTCACCTGGCCCATGCCGACGCCGATGGTGGCGCCGCCGGCGACGATCACGATCGCGTTGGACTTGACCGCGCGGCAGGCCCGCCAGGCGAACACCAGGTCGGTGAGCGTGGCCGGGTCGGCGGGCTCGCCGGTGGCCAGGGTCCAGTTGGCCGGGTTGTCGCCGGGTGCGTCGAGTTGGTCACGTTGCTGGATCAGCAGTCCCCCGCTGATCGGCTTGAGTTCGTGACCGCCGGCGAGCGGTTCGGAGGCCAGCAGCACCCGGATGTTCTTCTTGCGCGTCAACGCCTCGACGGCGCCCGGCTCGTAGGCGGGCGCGACGATCACCTCGGTGAAGATGGTGCTGACATACTCCGCCATTTCGACGCTGACCTCGGTGTTCGCCGCGATCACGCCGCCGAAGGCGCTGAGCGGGTCGCAGTCGTGGGCCTTGCGGTGGGCGTCGGCGACCGAGACGTCGGAGATCGCGATGCCGCACGGATTGGCGTGCTTGATGATCGCCACGCACGTCTGTTCGTGGTCGAAGGCCGCCCGCCAGGCCGCGTCGGCGTCGGTGAAGTTGTTGTAGGACATCTCTTTTCCGTGCAGCTGTTCGGCCTGCGCCAGACCCGGCCAGGCGCCGGGGTCGGTGTAGAGCGCGGCCTGCTGGTGCGGGTTCTCGCCGTAGCGCAGGGTCGCCTGGCGGCGCCAGTTCCTGGCGAAGAAGTGCGGGAATTCCTCCGGCGGTTCCTCGGGTGCCAGGGTGGACTGCATCCAGGTCGCGACGGCGATGTCGTACTCGGCGGTGTGCTGAAAAGCCAACGACGCCAGCTTCTTACGCTCGGCGAGGGTGAACCCGCCGTGCCGCACCGCGGCCAGCACGCCGTCGTAGCCGCGGGGGTCGGTGATGACCGCCACGCTGGGGTGGTTCTTGGCCGCCGCGCGCACCATCGAGGGTCCGCCGATATCGATCTGCTCGACGCATTCGTCGGGACTGGCACCGGATTCGACGGTCTGGCTGAACGGGTAGAGGTTGACCACGACCAGTTCGAAGGCGGCGACGCCGAGCTTTTCGAGCGACGCCCGGTGTTCGGGCTTGCGTAGGTCGGCCAGCAAACCGGCGTGCACCTTGGGGTGCAGGGTCTTGACGCGACCGTCGAGCACCTCGGGGAAACCGGTGAGTTCCTCGACGCGGGTCACTGGAATCGCTTTGTCCGCAATGGTCTTCGCGGTTGATCCGGTCGAGACGATCTCGACGCCGGCCGCGGCGAGGCCCTGGGCGAGTTCAACCAGGCCGGTCTTGTCGTAGACGCTGATCAGCGCGCGACGAATCGGCTTTTTGTCGATGTTCATCCCAGGGTCGCCTTTCGCTCAATCGTGGCCCTTCTTCCAGCCACCGTCACGCCGCGGGTCGCGATCGCGGCCACCACATCCACCAGGAGTTGGCGTTCCACGACCTTGATGCGTTCGTGCAAGGTTTCTTCGTTGTCATCGTCGCGCACCTCGACGGGCTGCTGCGCCAGTATCGGACCAGTGTCCACGCCGGCATCGACCAGGTGCACCGTACAGCCGGTGACTTTCACGCCGTAGGCTAGCGCGTCGCGGACGCCGTGCGCGCCGGGAAAGGCCGGCAGCAACGCAGGATGGGTGTTGAGGATACGTCCGCTGAATCGCGAAAGAAATTGCGGGCCAAGGATTCTCATGAACCCTGCGGACACCACGAGGTCGGGGTTGTGGGCGGCGGTGGCCTCGGTGATCGCGGTGTCCCAGTCGTCGCGGGTCGGGTGCTCGCCGACGCGGACGGCGAACGCGGGTATGGCGGCATTGGCAGCGATCTCGGTGGCCCGGCAGTCGCGATCGACCCCGACGGCCACCACCCGCGCCGGGTAGTCGCCTTGCGCCGCGTCCAGCAGGGAGTTCAGCAGCGATCCGGTGCCCGATGCCAGCACCACCAGCCGCGCCGGTGCACTCGGGGGTACACGGAGCGGTTCCTGCACACGCAGAGGCTAGTCGGCCGGGCGATCGATGCCGCGCCCAGGGCTTGGCCGCCGTGCGTGTCGCCGCCCTCACCGCAGACTCGACGCCGCACTGCAGTCCTCGAGATGCGCGGGAGCTATACCTCGCCCTCGCGCGGAGTATCGACACCCGGCTCGTCGGGCAGCTCCAGCTCCACGTCGTCGTCGGCACTGTACTCTTCGTCCTCGCCCGCAGGCTCAACCACGTCGTCGTCGTCGAACAGCCCCAACAACGGCTCGTCTTCTTCGTCATCCACCGGAGCGGCAGGCGGCTTGGCCCGGGGCCGTCGCGGCCTACGCCGAACACCGCCGGCCATCACCACGGTGATGGCACCCACGACGGTGAACCAGAACAGCACGCCGAGAAACATGGCGCCGTGGTCGACGCCGACGTCGCCGAAGTTACCGAGCTTGCCGCCCCCGCCGTAACCGAGCAGTGTCATCATCAGCGCCGCGACCACCGCCGCGACCAGCAGCTTGGCCACCGCGGGGACCAACGGCAGCGCGTGTCGGGCGCACTGCTGCCCAACCGCCACACCGGATGCCGCGCCGATGATCAACAGCGCAACCCACACCGCCCCGAGCGGGGGCGTGGGCGCCGCGGCCAGGATTGGCAGGGCCGGCACATCGCCGCCGAACACGATGAACGAGCTGAACGTCGCGAAGCCGATATGGGCGCTGGAACCGACCGCGACGGCCGAGGCACCGACAATGACGTTGGGCGCGTACAACACCGACAGCGCCGTGAGGTTGAACTGCCCCCAGATGGAATCGGTGATCCCGTACAGGTCTTGCATGGTCGCCCAGTGCACCACCAGCGACCCCGCCGTCACCACGCCGGAGAGTCCAAGCAGGGCCAAAACCCCAGCGGAAGCGGCACGCAGCGAATCGCCCAGCCAGTTGGGCAACGGAGAAGCCACCAGGGCGCGTCGACCCACCCGTGACCAGACCCCGATCGCGGCCCCGACGGCGTGCACCACCAGCACGCTGGTGAACGCTCGTAGCGCGCTGGGCGTCTGCAACTCGGTCAGCACCGACGACGCGTCGTGGATGACCGCCAGGGCGATGGCCGCAATCAGCAGGGGTCCGCCCAGCGCCGACGCGATGACCCAGCGGATCACCAGCCACGACGAGTACGGCGAGGTTGCGCGCGCCGTGGTACGTGCGGTGCCCCACACCATCAACAGAACCGGCAGCAGCGGCATGACACCCAGTTCGCGACCGCCGATCGAGATCGGCACTTGGTGCACGCCCAGCCACATGCTGGCGATGGCGCCCAATGCGCCGGTCATGTCGCTGTTGGCGATCAGCAACTGCAGCAGCGTGACTGCCGCGATGATGACCAGTGCCACGACGGCGGGGGCGAAAGCGACCCTGACAAGGTCGCGCGCCTGGCGGGCGCCCGTTGCCCGGCTGTCTCCGTTTCTTGCCGACACCCTGACTTTTGGGGGTCACTCTTCGCGCACGAGTCTGGCTAGGCGCGAGAGCGCACGGTTAGACCGGCGCCGAACCAGGCGACGACTGCTGGCCCTGACCGTAGGACGACTGCTGGCCACCGGCGGGGTTGCCGTAGTTGACCGGAGCAGAACCGCCCTGCGATCCCGTGCCCGCACTGACCGGCGGTGGCGGGCTGAAGCTCGGGAAGCCGGTGGGCGGGGTGTGGGTGGACGGCCCCTGCTGCTGCTGGGACGCCTGCTGCGTGGGCTGCGCCGCGAATCCGCCGGACTGGGGGTTCGGGTTCGACGAGTAGCCGCCGCCGTACTGCGAGCCGTACCCGGACGACTGAGCCGGGTTCTGCGCGGGCTGCTGTGCACCCGGCTGACCGTAGTACCCGCCCGGCTGACCCCCGTACTGGCCATACTGTCCGTACTGTCCGTAGCCGCCGAACGGGTCGTACTTGGGACGCGGCGTCGGAGCGGTGATCACGCCGGAGTCCAGCAATAGGGCGCCGACCGCGGCGACAGCCTGGAACACGATGCACACCAGCACGATCCACAGCGCCCAGCCGGCGGAGAACGAGCTCGGCTTGTTGAATGTCGCGGCGATGATCAGCAGCACTCCCAGAACCGAGAGCACCGCGACGATCGTCACGTAACTCTTGGCCTTGGGCAGCAGGCCGACGCCGGCCAGCAGCGCCGCCAGCACGGCAACGCCAACGGCCAACCCGGTGTCGCCGGACACCTCGCCGCCGGACCCACTGAGTTCGGAGCTGTAGGTGAACATCGGGCCGAAGCTGAAGAAGTACGCCAACAGGCCCAGGGCCACTACCGCGATTGCCAGGTACAGACCCAGCTTGCTTTCACCGGGCTCGGCTTGCGCGGCGGCCGGAGTGGCTGCGCCGTAGGAGCCGGCCGGCTGCTGCGCGGATGGATATCCGGGACTACCGGGCTGGTAGGTCATGAGTCCTCCTGTTGCTTCCGGTGCCGTCACGGCCCCTCTGCTGTCGGTGCGACGCGGTGCTGCCTGCGAAGCATTCGATCAACCACGCTAGCGCACCTCTGAGAACAAATGCCCGTCGCCGCGTCCCCCCGCCGGCGTCGCCGGCCGGGGGGCCGCCTGCGGTGAAAAGTAGAACACGTTCTAAATTGGGGCATGGACTACGGCCTCGTTCTGTTCACCAGCGATCGCGGCATCTCCCCGGCGGCCGCCGCGAAACTCGCCGACGCACACGGTTTTCACACGTTCTACGTGCCCGAACACACTCACATCCCGATCAAGCGCGAGGCGGCCCACCCCACCACGGGCGACGCGTCACTGCCCGACGACCGCTATATGCGCACGCTGGATCCCTGGGTGAGCCTGGGCGCGGCGTGTGCGGTGACGTCAAGGGTTCGGCTGTCGACGGCCGTGGCGCTGCCGGTCGAGCACGACCCGATCACCTTGGCGAAAAGTATCGCCACGCTGGACCATCTGTCCGGTGGGCGGGTCAGCCTCGGCGTCGGATTCGGCTGGAACACCGACGAGCTCACCGATCACAACGTGCCGCCCGGCCGTCGTCGCACCATGCTGCGCGAGTACCTCGAGGCGATGCGGGCGCTGTGGACCCAGGAAGAGGCCGAATACGACGGCGAGTTCGTGAAGTTCGGTCCGAGCTGGGCGTGGCCCAAGCCGGTGCAGGCGCACATTCCCGTGCTGGTGGGCGCCGCGGGCAACGAGAAGAACTTCAAGTGGATCGCGCGCAGCGCCGACGGCTGGATCACCACGCCGCGCGACTTCGACATCGACGAGCCGGTGAAGTTGTTGCAGGACACCTGGGCCGCGGCCGGCCGCGACGGTGCCCCGCAGATCGTGGCGCTGGACTTCAAGCCGGACGCCGAGAAGTTGGCTCGCTGGGCCGACCTCGGCGTGACCGAAGTGCTGTTCGGCATGCCGGACAGCTACGAGGACAAGGTGGCCGCCTACGTGGAGCGGCTGGCCGGCAAATTAGCCAGCCTTCGCCTGAGCGCCCAGAGTGCAGCGGTTGCCGTAATCGAACGAGTCGCACCTGCACCGGCTGCCCGAGCGGGTCCCCGTCGGTCAGCAGGGACACCAGTGCGTCATCCTCGGTCGTGGCCAGGAAACGGCTGCCGTCCGCAGTGAGCCGGCCGATGATGATTCCGGTCTCACGCCCGTTGTCGCGACGCACGGTATAGGTCTCGATGGTGGCGGGCCCATCTGGGTTTTCGGTGACCGCAACCTCGGGTCCGCTGTTGACCTGCGCCTGTAACTCGCCGCTGCGATCGGGCTTCCACTCCCCGGGCGTCGTTGAATAGACCCCGACCGAGTATTTGCTCTGGATGCCGCCGTTGGCACCGACCAGCCCGAATTGACCTGGTGCGCTTCGCATTCGGGCTACTGTCTCGGCGATACCGTGCATCGAGTAGTTGTTGCCGGCGCCGCCGAAGAACGGCAACCCGCCGGTCAGGGTCAGGCCGCGCGGATCGTCGGGCGCGATGCCCAGCCCGTCGCAGATGTTGAACACCGGCACCGGGAAGCAGCTGTACAGGTCGAAGGTGGCGACGTCGTCGACGCCGATGCCGGCCATGTCGAGCGCCTCGCGGGCCGCCACGACCGCCGACGGAGCATGCCCGAGGTCCGGACGCGCGAGAAAGGTCTGCTCCTCCAGGTCGGCATGGCCGCGGAGATACACCCACTTGTTCTCGGGGACACCCAGCCCGCGCGCGGCCTCGACCGACATCAGCAGCGCCGCCGCGCCCTGGTTCACCTGATCGCGGGCCACCATCAACCGCGGGTAGGGTCCGGCGATCATCCGGTTGCTCTCGGTGACGGTGACCAGCTCCTCGACCGTCCGCTCGACCGGGGCGGCGGCGTAGGGATTGCTCGCCGCAACCTTGCTGAACGGCGCGAAAAGTTCGGCCATCCGTCGCAGGTACTCGGCCGGCCCCAGGCCCGTCGTCGCGCGCCGGGCGTTCTCCATCAGGGCGTACTGCGTGGGCGCATCCACCAGGCCGTGGATCACCGTGTAGCGCGAAATCAACTTCTCGATGCCGGGTCCGCGATCTTCCAGGTCACCGTCGACGGTCTCGCTGAAGTCCGGCTTGTCCTCGCGGCCCGGCGAAATACCGCAGGGTAGACGTGGCGTCCGAGCCGAAGACCAGCGCGACATCCGAGCGTCCCGCGGCGATCTCGCCGGCCAGTTCGGTGATCAGGTGCTGGGGTCCCTGGCCGCCGACGATCTCCAGGATCGCGCGACGCGGTTCGGCGCCGATGCGCTTGGCGACCGAGCGCGGGTAGTTGTTGGACCGGCCCAGTGGTGCGTTGGCCACCGGTCCGGAGATCTCGAACTGTCGCAGCGCCGCGATGGTGTCGACCTCGGCGGCCACCGCGGTGCCGCCGCAATCGTCGAGGGCGGCCTGAGCTGCGGCAGCGGCCAGTTCGACGGGTGACATCGCCCGGTACCCGGGGTCGTCGATACGCTCGGCGGCCTGCCCGACGCCGACGACGACGGGCGTGCGGGGATCAATATTCATAGGTCAACTATCTACCTTAGGTATTTCTTGCGTGCACAGCGGGGCACGGTGATCGCGTATGCAGAGCTTTGCTGTCACGGCAGATACGGCAAACAGAGTTTGGGATCGGTAGACGCCGGGATGGCGATACGGTTCAGCTACTCGGTGATCCACAGGCGGTCGCCGCTGCATCCGGAGGTCCGTATGTCCTATGTAAACGCGGTGCCGGAGTACATGTCGGCGGCGGCCTCGGATTTGGCGAATGTTGCTTCGACGATCAGTGCCGCCAACGCAGCCGCGACCGGGCCGACGACACAACTGCTGGCCGCGGGAGCCGATGAGGTGTCTGCCGCTGTCGCCGCAATGTTCGGCTCACACGCGCAGGCCTATCAGGCGATTAGCGCTGAGGCAGCGGCATTTCACCAGCAGTTTGTCCAGCTGCTGAATGCGGGCGCGGGCTCCTATGCCCTTGCCGAGGCCGCGAACGCCAATCCCTTGCAGGAGCTCCTCAACGCGATCAATGCTCCTTTCCAGACATTCCTGGGGCGTCCGCTGATCGGCGACGGCTTCAACGGCACCGACGGAACCGGCGCCAGCGGCCAAAACGGCGGGTTGTTGTGGGGCAGCGGCGGCGACGGCGGGTCCGGCGGGGCCGGTCAGAACGGCGGGAGCGGCGGCAGCGGCGGGTTCTTGTACGGCAATGGCGGCCGCGGTGGAGCAGGTGGGGCCTCAAGTGGAGGCTTCGTCGGTAGTGGCGGCAATGGCGGCAGCGCCGTCGGCTTGTTCGGCAACGGCGGCGCCGGCGGGACCGGTGGGTTTTCGCTCGAATGGCGTTGCGGGCGATGGCGGCTGGGGCGGGGACGGCGGGATCGTGCTCGGCAACGGTGGCATCGGCGGGGCCGGCGGGCGCGGCTTCGTTGCCGGTTGGGGCGGCGCCGGTGGCTTCGGCAATGGCTTGCTCTATGGCGCGGGCGGCGCGGGCGGCGCCGGCGGCGCCACCACCTTCAGCGGGGGGACCGCAGGCCTCGGCGGGTTCGGCGGCGGCGGCAACATCCTCTTCGGCATCATCGGTACCGGGGCCGAGGGCGGCGCCGGCGGGGAGGGCCTGGGCGCTACCATCGGCGGCCAGGGCGGCCAGGGCGGCTTCGGCAACGGCCAGTTCTTCGGCATCGGCGGCCACGGCGGGACCGGCGGCGCCAACGCAAGCGGCACGGGCGGGGTCGGTGGATACGGCGGCGACGGCACTGCCTACGTCGGCATCGGCGGCGGCGGCGGCGACGGCGGGGCAGGCAGCTTCAGAGGCGGGTCCGGCGCCCTCGGCGGCACCGGCGGCACCCTCTTCGGGCTCGGCGGCGCGGGCGGCAATGGCTACGGTGAGGCGGGCGTGCGCGTTCGGCGGTAACGGCGGCCAGGGCGGTACCGGCGCCTTTATCTTCGGCATTGGAGGCACCGGCGGCAACGGCGGCATCGGAACGACCCCGGGCATTGGCGCTCCGGGCGGCTTCGGCGGGTCCTTGCTTGGCGGCCCGATCGGAAAGGCCGGGGTGTCGCCGTGACCTGTCGGTGCGAATTTCCTATGGCTTCTGTGAGTGCGCGATAGGCTGTGTAACTCTCGGACGTGCGCCGATGGAGACGCTGACGATCGACCGCCGACCGCCATACCCGCGTCCGGGGAGGTGACCGAATGTCATTTGTCACCGCACTGCCCGAGGCCGTGATCGCGGCGGCATCGGATCTGGCGAATATCGGTTCAACGATCAGCCAGGCGAACGCGGCAGCCTTGACCCCGACAACGTCATTGCTCGCCGCGGGCACCGACGAGGTGTCGGCGGCGATCGCCGCAGTATTCGCTACCCATACCCAGAGCTATCAAGGGCTCAGCGCCCAGGCGACGGCCTTTCACGAGCAGTTTGCGCGACTCATGAGCGCAGGCGCAGGCCAGTACGCGCTCGCCGAGGCTGCGGCCGCCACTCCGCTGCAGAACCTCGAGCAGCAACTGCTCAACATCATCAACACGCCCACCAATTTGCTGCTGGGACGCCCGCTGATCGGCAACGGGGCCAACGGGGCGCCCGGGGTGGACGGCCAGGCCGGCGGGCTGTTGATCGGCAACGGCGGCGCCGGCGGGGCGGGCACGGCCGCCCATCCCGCCGGAGGTAACGGTGAGCCGCCGGACTGTTCGGCAATGGCGGGGCCGGCGGACCCGGCAGGGCCAACACCGTTAGGTCCCCTGGCGGGAACGGCGGAGCCGGCGGACTGCTGATCGGCAACGGCGGCGCCGGCGGCACCGGAGGGTCCGGCCAGGGTGGCACCGGCGGCACCGGCGGGGCCGCCGGGCTGTTCGGCATCGGCGGCGTCGGCGGCGCCGGCGGAACGTCGGTAACCACCTTTCCGGTGGGGCGGGCGGCGCTGGTGGCGCCGGTGGATTATTCGGCACGGGCGGGGCCGGCGGCAGCGGTGGCACGAGTGTCGACGCTATCGGCGGTAAGGCTGGCGGCCCTGGTGGCGCGGGTGGCGCCGGGGGCGCCGGAGGAATCGTCCTCGGCTCTGGCGGGGCCGGCGGTTCCGGTGCTGACGGGCTTTTGGGAGCGCCCGGCGGCGCCGGCGGAATCGGTGGCCACGGCGGATTCCTCAACGGCGACGGCGGAGTCGGCGGCGCTGGCGGATTCGGCGGAGGTGCCGGCGGTGCCGGCGGGGCGGGCGGCACGCTCTCCGGCTCTGGCGGGGCTGGTGGCTCCGGCGGGTCCGGCGGGGCAGGAGGTGCCGGTGGTGACGCGGGACTGCTGTTCGGCGACGGCGGCGCAGGGGGCTCGGGCGGACCCTCCGGCATTGCCGGTGGCGACGGCGGCAAAGGTGGCAGGGCCGCGCTGTTAATAGGTTTCGGCGGGAACGGTGGCAACGGCGGGACCGGGCCGACCAATGGGACCGGCGGCCAGGGCGGCGACGGCGGGCAACTGATCGGCGTGCCAGGCGCACCCGGCTTGCCCTAGCTAGCACCACTCAGCGCCACCAGACACAAAAGCGCACGTTTCCGGCCGGAAACGTGCGCTTTTGTGTCTGCTCGCGGTTACAGCGTCTGCAGGATCTCCCGCGCCAGGGCCGCGGTCTCGGATGGTGTCTTGCCCACCTGAACGCCGGCAGCTTCCAGCGCCTCCTTCTTGGCGGCGGCGGTGCCCGACGAGCCGGACACGATGGCGCCCGCGTGACCCATCGTCTTGCCTTCCGGCGCGGTGAATCCCGCGACATAGCCGACGACCGGCTTGGTGACATTGGCCTTGATGAAGTCGGCCGCGCGCTCCTCGGCGTCACCGCCGATCTCGCCGATCATCACGATCAGCTTGGTGTCGGGGTCCTTCTCGAAGGCCTCGATGGCGTCGATGTGGGTGGTGCCGATCACCGGGTCGCCGCCGATGCCGATCGAGGTGGTGAACCCGAAATCGCGCAGCTCGTACATCATCTGGTAGGTCAGCGTGCCCGACTTGGACACCAGCCCGACCGGCCCGGGACCGCTGATGTTGGCCGGGGTGATGCCGACCAGCGACTGCCCGGGGCTGATGATGCCTGGGCAGTTGGGGCCGATGATCCGCGTCTTCTGCCCCTTCTGGACGTTGTACGCCCAGGCATAGGCGCTGTCCTGCACCGGAATCCCCTCGGTGATGACCACCAGCAGCGGGATCTCCGAGTCGATGGCCTCGATCATCGCGTCCTTGGCGAACTTCGGCGGCACGAAGATGATCGACGCATCCGCGCCGGTCTTCTCGATGGCCTCGACGACGGTGCCGAACACCGGCAGCTCGATGTCGTTGTCGTTGGCGTCCTTGTGCGAGACCGTGGTGCCGGCCTTGCGGGCGTTGACGCCGCCGACGATCTGGGTGCCGGCCTTGAGCATCCGCGCGGTGTGCGTGGTGGCCTCACCCCCGGTGATGCCCTGGACGATGACCTTGTTTTCGGAGGTCAAGAAGATAGCCATTGGGTCATCTCTCCTTTTCAGGCGTTCGCCAGCTCGGCGGCTTTGTCGGCACCGGCGTCCATCGTGTCGGCCTGGATCACCAGCGGGTGGTTGGCGTCGGCCAGAATGCGCCGGCCTTCGTCGACGTTGTTGCCGTCCAACCGGACCACCAGCGGCTTGTTGGCCTCGTCGCCCAGGATCTCCAGTGCTTTGACGATCCCGGTGGCCACCGCGTCACACGAGGTGATGCCGCCGAAGACATTGACGAACACACTCTTTACCTCCGGGTCGCACAGGATCACGTCCAGTCCCGCGGCCATCACCTCGGCCGAAGCGCCGCCACCGATGTCCAGGAAGTTGGCCGGCTTGACGCCGCCGTGCTTCTCACCGGCGTAGGCGACCACGTCCAGCGTGGACATCACCAGGCCCGCGCCGTTGCCGATGATCCCGACCTCGCCACTCAGTTTCACGTAGTTGAGGTCATGTTCTTTGGCCTTGAGCTCCAGCGGGTCGGTGGCCGCGCGGTCCTCGAACTCGGCGTGCCCGGGCTGGCGGAAGTCGGCGTTGGCGTCCAGAGTGACCTTGCCGTCCAGCGCCAGGATCTTGTCGTCCGGGGTGCGGACCAGCGGGTTGACCTCAACCAGGGTGGCGTCCTCGCCGACGAACACGCCCCAGAGCTTTTCGATGGTCACGGCGGCGGCATCGAGCACCTCGGCCGGCAGGTGGCCCTGCTCCGCGATGGACCGCGCGAAGGCCAGGTCGACGCCCTTGACCGCGTTCACCGGCACCTTGGCCAGTCGGTCGGGTTTGGTCGCGGCGACCTCTTCGATCTCCATGCCGCCCTCCACCGAGCACATCGCCAGATACGTGCGGTTTGCGCGGTCAAGCAGGAAGGACAGGTAGTACTCCTCAGCGATGTCACTGGCCTCGGCGACCAGCAACTTCTTCACGATGTGGCCCTTGATGTCCAGGCCCAAGATGTTCTTCGCGTGCTCGTAGGCTTCATCGGCATTCGCGGCGTACTTCACGCCGCCCGCCTTGCCCCGGCCGCCGGTCTTGACCTGGGCTTTGACCATCACGGGCTTACCGATCTCCTCCGCGATGGCCTTGGCGCCTTCAGCGGTATCGGTCACCCGGCCCTGCGTGCCGGGTACGCCATGCTTGGCGAACAATTCCTTTGCTTGATACTCGAACAGATCCATTGGGCGTCACTGCCTTTGCTCGGCTTACTTGCTAGGCCAACTAGGGTGGCGGTGCCAGTACTCGGCAACTCGCACGGAGGAACTGTATCCACACCCGAAAATCGGCCCCGCCGCCGCATCCCACCGCTGTGGCGCACGTCACGTATCGATCAGAGCTGCCAAACGTGACTCAAGTCACAAAAATCGGCCGGATTTGATACTGAGGTTGCCAGCCGCCTACTTTTGCGGATACCTTCTCAAAGTCCAGATAACGTTATGGTCACGATCCGAGGACATTTCAGGTTGTCCCAGCACCTTTTCGCCCGCTCTGCCGCCGCAGTATCGGCGCGCGTACCCCGGGACCGGTGGCTGCAGCATCACCGCAACGAAGTCACCGAGATCATCCCGCTCGACGGTTTCGACGAGCTCGACGACGTGGAGCTTGCCGATCTCGACGACCTGGACTTCGGCTGATTCCGCGTTCGATGTCGACGATCGAGCTGCTGCCGGCGCCCGAGCTCGACGATCTGAATGACACCGACGATCTGACTCCGGTGTGGCTGGCCGCTCCGGTCACCGAGGTACTGCCCCGGGTGACCATCGAGCCCGACCGCGCACGCCGATCGCCGCAGGCCACCGAACGTCATCCCCGTCCCGCGTCGCGGCGGGCAGCCACCGCAAGCAGCCGACCAGCGCGGCCAAGGGCCGCCTGCTGATCTCGGCAATGGCCGCCGGCGCGGCAGCCGCAGCCGCGCACACCGTGATCAACCAGTCAGACACCACCACGGCCGAGACCGTGCTGACCGCCAACGCCTCGACGCTCACCGGCGGATCCGGTGGGTCCGGCAACGCACACCGCGCGGCGTCCAGGTCGATCGCCGCCCAGCCGGAGCCAACGTCGCGGTGCACAACGAGGAGCTCGCCCGCGGCGTGGCCTTCGCGCAGGAGCGCGCCCAGCGCGAGGCACGCCTGCAGCAGCCGCTGTACGTCATGCCGACGAAGGGCATCTTCACCTCGAACTTCGGCTATCGCTGGGGCGTGCTGCACGCCGGTATCGACCTGGCCAATTCGATCGGCACCCCGATCTACGCGGTGTCGGATGGTGTCGTCATCGACGCCGGCCCCACCGCCGGCTACGGAATGTGGGTCAAGCTGCGCCACGCCGACGGCACCGTCACCCTCTACGGCCACGTCAACACCACGCTGGTCAGCGTCGGTCAGCGCGTGATGGCGGGCGACCAGATCGCCACCATGGGCAACCGGGGCAACTCCACCGGCCCGCACCTGCACTTCGAGGTTCAGCTGGGCGGCACCGAGCGAATCGACCCGGTGCCGTGGCTGGCCAAGCGGGGACTGTCCGTCGGCAACTACGCCGGCTGACCGGTGACCGCGCCGACCGATCCCCCTGCGCGCGCGAACCCACCCGAGCCCACCGAGCCGCCCAACGAGCCCCGGACCAGGATCATCCGGCGTGCGCCGACCGGGCCGCTGCCGCCGATAGCGTCTCAGCCGACCACCCAAATTCCGCGTGGCTCAATGCCTTTGGAGGCGACGGTACGCGGACGGATATCGCCGCTGCCCGGGGTATTGGTACGATGAGCCGAGTGCCCGGACGGCGGTCGCGGCCTGCGCGGTCAGCATCGTCAGCGGGTGGGCCACGTCGGTGGTGGCCACCGATCTGATCGCCGGCTGGTGGCGGACCGACCGATTGTTCTGCATCGCGGTCGGATTTCTCGCCCTGGTCTTCGCGGTCACCACCATCTCCGGCGTGATCATGCTGCTGCTGCAGCGCGGGCTGTCGGGCGCTATCTGATCGTGGCCGGGTGCGGCGGTCGCGCTGCTGACCTACGGCGGCGTGTTCATCGCGGGCGCACGCGTGGGGTGGGTCGTGCATACGCTGCCGGTGCTGCCGGTCGCCAGCGTGGTGCTGGCGCTGCTCCCGAAACCAAGCGCTGGGTCGAATAGCCACCCCCTAAACTCCGCCGAACGTGAGCCAGGGGCGGCATTTTCGCGATTTTCTCGCCCTGAGCGCACGTTGGGCGACAGGAATTAGAGCTTGGCTGACCGGGGCGTGGTTGTGCATCAGCTTCACCCGGCCCGCACTGCCGAAGTCGATCAGCGACATGGCCGATTCGCCGACGCCGGAGACTTCCTCGACGCGGCCCAGGCCGTACTTGTCGTGGGTCACCCGATCGCCGGGCTCCAAGACCAGCAGCGGCCGCTTGCTCGCCCCGGAGCGCGTCGGCGCCGACCGCGGGGTACCGAACCGGCCGGCGCCGCTCACCGGCGCACTGAACGACGGCTTCGGGCGCGGCACGGCGCCAGTCGATGAGTTGCTGCGGAATCTCCCGCAGGAACCGGGATTCCGGGTTGAGCATCGGCTGTCCCCAGGAAGACCGAACGATGGCCCTGCTGACGTACAGCCGTTGCCGGGCCCGGGTGATGCCGACGTAGGCCAGCCGCCGCTCCTCGGAGAGTTCGGTCGGGATCGTCCAGCGCCCGCATGTGCGGGAACATGCCGTCCTCCCAGCCAGTCACGAACACCACCGGGAACTCCAGACCCTTGGCGGTGTGCAAGCGTCATCAGCGTGACCACACCGGCGCCGTGCTCGGGGATTTCGTCGGTGTCGGCAACCAGCGACACCCGCTCCAGAAACGCCGCCAGGACACCGGTGTCCGGCACGTCTTCGTCGTCTGGGGTGTCGTTCGGCTCAGCCAGCGCGGCGGCATTGGCCTGGTCGGTGCTGAATTCGTGTGCGACGCTGACGAGTTCGTTGAGGTTGTCCAGCCGGGCCAGCTCCTGCGGGTCGGTGGAGGACTCCAGCTCCCGGCGGTATCCGGTGCGTTCCAGCACCGACTCGACCAGCTCGCCGAGGTCCTTCGTCGAGGCGACCCGCGCAGTTCGTCGAGCAGCTCGACGAAGCCGGCGATCGCCTTCTCTGCGCGGCTGTTCAGCATCGGCACCTTGCCCTCGGCCGCAGCCGCAAGCGCGTCGGCAAAGCTGGCGCCGGTGTTCTCGGCGTACACCGCCACGCACGCCTCGGCGCGATCGCCGATGCCGCGGCGCGGGGTGTTGAGGATTCGCCGCATGCTGACCGCGTCGCCGGGGTTGTCCAGCACCCGCAGGTAGGCGACGATGTCGCGGATCTCCTTGCGCTCGTAAAAGCGCACTCCCCCAACGACTTTGTACGGAATTCCGGCGCGGATGAACACCTCTTCCAGCGACCGCGACGAGTTGTTGGTGCGGTAGAAGACGGCCACGTCGTTGTAGGTGATGTCGCCGCGCTCGGCCAGCGCGTCGATCTCTTCGGCCACGAACCTGGCCTCGTCGTGCTCGTTGTCGGCGACGTAGCCCACGATCAGCTCGCCTTCGCCGGCGTCGGTCCACAGCCGCTTCTCCCGGCGTCCGGCGTTGCGGGCGATCACCGAGTTGGCCGCCGACAGGATGTTCTGCGTCGAGCGGTAGTTCTGTTCCAGCAGAATCGTTGTGGCGTCCGGGTAGTCACGTTCGAAGTCTTCGATGTTGCGGATGGTGGCGCCGCGGAACGCGTAGATCGACTGGTCGGCGTCGCCGACGACGCACAACTCCGCCGGCGGCACGTCGTCGGCTCGACATCGTCGGCATCCGCGGCCGACCAATTCCCGCACCAGCACGTACTGGGCGTGGTTGGTGTCCTGGTACTCGTCGACCAGCACATGCCGGAACCGCCGCCGGTAGTACTGGGCGATCTGCGGGAAGGTCTGCAGCACCGCGACGGTCTCGCCGATCAGGTCGTCGAAGTCCAGCGCGTTGGCCGCCCGCAGCCGGCGCTGGTATTCGCCGAAGACCGACGCGACGGTGCGTGCCAGGTCGTCCGAGTCGTCCGAGAGGTCGGACACCGCCTGATGCGGGTCGATCAGTTCGTTCTTCAGGTTGGAGATGGCGTTGGCGAGCAGCCGCGGCGAGTACCGCTTGATGTCCAGGCCCATGTCGCGGCCGATCATCTGCAGCAGCCGCCGCGAATCGTCGGCGTCGTAGATCGAGAAGTTGGAGTTGAGGCCCTCGATCAGCGACGCCTGGTTGCGCAGGATCCGCACGCAGGACGAGTGGAACGTGGACACCCACATGTATCGGGCACGGTCGCCGACCAGGCTGCACCACGCGTTCGCGCATCTCGGCGGCGGCCTTGTTGGTGAAGGTGATGGCCAGGATCTGACCGACCCCGACACCGCGTGCGGCGATCAGGTAGGCGATACGCCGGGTCAACACCGCTGTCTTACCCGAGCCCGCGCCCGCGACGATCAGCAGCGGCGAACCCTCATGCACCACCGCGTGGCGCTGTTGCGGGTTGAGGCCGTCGAGCAGTTGATCTGCTTCTGGCTTTGCGTCGGTCGCGTGCACACTCATGTCCGTCCAAACTTACCGCCGCCCGCCGACGAGTCCGGGCGGCGACGGGGGTCAGTTCCCGAAACCCGATTGTTGGTTGCCCTTGTTGTTGCCACCGGAGCTATTGGTGCCCGAGTTGCTGAAGCCGGAGTTGTTGGTGCCGGTTTCACTGAAACCGGAGTTCTGGTCCCCGAGTTGAAGAAGCCCGCATTTCCGGTACCGCCGGAGTTGCCCCAGCCGATGTCGACGCTGCCACCGTTGGCGACGCCCACACCCTGGGTACCGGTGTTGGAGAAGCCGGTGTTGCCGGTATTCGAGTTCATGAAGCCGGTGTCGTTCGTGCCGATATTCCCGTAACCCTCGTTGTTGTTGCCGATGTTCATGAAACCCGAGTTAGCGTTGCCGTTGTTATTGAAGCCCGAGTTTCCGCTGCCCGTATTTCCGAAGCCCGAGCTGGTGACGCCGGCCGGTGTCATTGCGCTGCCGAAGCCGGTGTTGAGACCGCCACCATTCCCGGCGCCGGTGTTTGTGTTGCCAGCGTTCCAGAAGCCCGTGTTTGTCGCGCCCGCATTGTCGAATCCGGTGTTATGGTTCCCCGAGTTCCCATAACCGACGTTGCCGACGCCGGTATTGGCAAAGCCGACATTCCCGCCGGTGCCGTTGCCGCCATTGAAGGCGCCCACGTCCAGGCTGCTCGAGTTTCCGAACCCGAAGTTGTTGTGGCCTGCGTTCCAGAAGCCGACAGTCTTCGAGCCGGAGTTGCCGAACCCGACATCGGTATTGGTCGAATTTGCCCAGCCGGTATCGAACGAGCCTGAGTTCCAGAAGCCTGTGTTCGTGTTGCCGGCGTTCGCGATACCGGTGTTCACGTTGCCGGAGTTGCCGATCCCGAAGTTGCCGTTGCCGGAGTTGAAGAAGCCGACATTGTTGTTCCCCGAGTTGAACAAGCCGATGTTGCCGGTGCCGCCGTTGAGCCCGTTGAAGTTGATACCCACCTGGTTGTCGCCGGTGAGCCCGATGCCGAAGTTGTTGTTTCCGGTGTTCCCGAAGCCGAGGTTGCCGGTGCCGTGGTTTCCGAATCCGATGTTAGCGGTATTGAAATTTCCGATGCCTATGTTGCCGGATCCGTTGTTACCGAAGCCAAAATTAGCGAGTCCGGTGTTTCCGAAGCCGAAATTGCTGGGCCCGGTGTTCCCGCTGCCAAAGTTTTCGCTACCGTTGTTTCCGAACCCGATATTTGCCGTTCCGGTATTCCCGCCGCCGCGGTTACCGGCTCCCCAGTTTCCCAAGCCGATATTGCCGTTGTTGAAGTTGCCAAAACCTATGTTGCTGTTGCCGGAGTTTCCGCTGCCCAAGTTGAAGTAGCCGGTGTTTCCGTCGCCGAAGTTGAGGTTGCCGAGCTTGTTGCCGCTGCCCAGGTTGAGGTAGCCGACGTTCCCGCTGCCCAGGTTGAGGTTACCGATGTTCCCGCTGCCCAGGTTCGCATTGCCGAGGTTGCCGAATCCGAGATTCGCGGTGCCGAGGTTGTTGACGGCCGAGAGCGCCTCCGCTGGCAAGGCCTGCGCCGCTGCCTGCCACGGCAGCAACTGCGCTGCCGCCGCGGAAGCGCCACTGTAGTAACCCACCATCGCGGTGACATCCTGGGCCCACATCTGTTCGTACTCGGCCTCGATGGCCGCGATCGCCGGCGCGTTCAGCCCGAACCAGTTCGACAGCACACTCTGCACCAACGCATTCCGGTTGACCGCCACCGCTACCGGCTGGATCATCGCCGCCTGAGCGGCGTCGAACGCGCCAGCCACCGTGCGGGCCTGCCCGGCCGCCCCCGCCGCTTGCGCCGACGCCACGCTCAAAAAGCTCGCATACAGTGCGGCAGCGGCCGCCATCGCCGCCGACGCCGGACCCTGCCAGGCACCCGCTGCCAACCCCGACGTGACCGAACTGAACGAGGACGCCGCCGAGCCGAGCTCGTCGGCCAACCCCTCCCAGGCCGCTGCCGCTGCCAGCATCGGGTCCGACCCAGCGCCGGTAAACATCAGCAAAGAATTGATTTCCGGAGGCAACACCGCAAAATTCATCACCACAGTCCTTCCCCAATGGTCGGCCAACCGCGTCGTTAGCGGGTCTAGACACTACGGCCACCCGCGCGCTCACATCGCGGATTCCGCCAAACTCCACGTAGCGCCGGCAACATTCACAGTGCCTTGACAGGGCCGGATTGGTTGCCGGACAACCGAAACCGCGACACCTGGCCGCGGGGATCCCGTCGGGGCGTCGTCGGTAACCGGAATCGGCCGGGGTCTGATGGCGCCCGCCGTTCCGCGGCCCGATTTTCCGCGCGTCGTTTTTCGCGATGTTTTTGCGCAGGCACGGCCCCTGGTGGCACACTCGGAGCGTGCTCAATCAGCAGCCCCGATTTTTCTACGGGTACCGGCCAGCGGTGCCCGTGGTCTAGCTGCTTTCGCAGAGCCCCGTGGTCCGCTTCCGGATTCGGGGCTCGTTTCTTGTGTGAGGCCCAAACCGGATGAGACCAGAACCACCACCTCACGAGAACGCGGAGATTGCAGAAATGAACACAGAAACCATCGATGCCGAGCAGCTCAGCATCGACGAGCTGCGGGAAGAGATCGACCGGTTGGACGCCGCGATCCTGGCCGCGGTCAAGCGACGCGCCGAAGTGTCCCAGGCGATCGGCAAGGTCCGGATGGCCTCCGGCGGAACCCGGCTGGTGCACAGCCGCGAAATGAAGGTGATCGAACGCTACAGCGAACTGGGTCCCGAGGGTAAAGATCTGGCGATGCTGCTTTTGCGTTTGGGCCGGGGACGACTCGGCCACTAAACGGTTACTAACGTCGTTACATTCGGCGTATTCCGGCTTTGCCAGGGTAAATTTCGCCGGAAATGGTTAGGGCATTAACACCTGGGGTTTCGCCGTTGCGCCGGCTGATGTTCATCTCAGCCGCAGCGTTGCTCGCCCTGCTGGGCGGGCTGTCCAACGGTTCGGCCACGTCGTCCGCATGGTCGCGTCAGGGAACGCCGATCGAATACCTGATGGTCCCGTCGCCGTCGATGAACCGTCAGGTCAAAGTCGAGTACCAGGGCGGGGGTAGCCGCGCGGTGTACCTGCTCGACGGGATGCTGGCCCGCGACGACTTCAATGGCTGGGACATCCACCTGCCGGTGTTCGAATGGTTCGGCCAATCCGGGCTGGCGGTGGTGATGCCCACTGGCAGGCATGGCGAGCTTCTACTCCAACTGGTACCGCCCTGCGGTCGGCAAGAGCGGGACATTCACTTACAAGTGGGAAACGTTCCTCACCGAGGAGCTGCCGGCCTGGTTGGCGGCGAACAAGGCGATCAGCGCGTCCGGCAACGCCGTGGTGGGCGCGTCGATGTCCGGGTCGGCCGCTCTGGTCCTGGCCGCCAATCATCCGCAGAACTTCTCTACGCCGCCTCGATGTCGGGTTTCCTGAATTTGTCCGCCGGAAACTGGCCATCCCTGGTCAGTGCGGCGCAACTCGGCGCCGGTGGTTTCCGGTCCGACGCCATGTGGGGCCCACCCGGCGACCCGGCATGGGCCGCCAACGACCCGACCGTCAACGTGCCGAAGCTGGTGGCCAACAACACTCGCATCTGGGTGTACACCGGCAACGGCGGCAATTCGGATCTGGGCACCAAGCTGGACGCCAGCCTGCTGGAAAGCGCCACCCGCATCAGCAACAAGGTATTTCAGGCCAGATACCAGGCCAAGGGCGGGCACAATGCCGTCTTCAATTTCCCGGCCAACGGCACCCACACCTGGTCGTACTGGGGAGAGCAATTGCAGGCGATGCTGCCCGATCTGCAGCAGGTGCTGGGCGCGGCTTAGCGAACTCGCCAGCCACCGGCCCGAGCGCGCGGCATTAGGGTCGAATCCATGACCTCCGGCAATCAATCCCTGACATCACCGCCACCTCGGCATGGGACGCCCTCGCGCAAGCATCACGATCAGATCGGAGCCACCCACCTTCGCGAGTTCTTCGCCGACGATCCGGACCGCGGCCGGGACCTCACCCTCACCCTCGGCGACCTCTACATCGACTACAGCAAACATCGGATCACCCGCGAGACGGTGCGGCTGCTGATCGACCTGGCCCGCGCGGCCAAACTCGAAGAGCGCCGCGACGCGATGTTCGCCGGCGCGCACATCAACACCTCGGAGGATCGCGCGGTGCTGCACACCGCGCTGCGGCTGCCCCGTGACGCCGACCTGATCGTCGACGACCAGAACGTCGTCCGCGACGTGCACGAGGTGCTCGACGCCATGGGCGACTTCACCGATCGGCTGCGCAGCGGCGATTGGAAAGGTGCCACCGGCGAGCGGATCAAGACCGTTGTCAACATCGGGATCGGCGGTTCGGACCTGGGCCCGGTGATGGTGTACCAGGCGTTGCGCCACTACGCCGACGCGGGCATCTCCGCGCGCTTCGTCTCCAACGTCGACCCGGCCGACCTGGTCGCGACGCTGGCCGATCTAGAGCCTGCCACAACACTTTTCGTCGTCGCATCGAAGACGTTCTCGACGCTGGAGACGCTGACCAACGCGACCGCCGCTCGCCGCTGGCTGACCGACGCGCTCGGTGACTCCGCGGTGGCCAAGCATTTCGTCGCCGTCTCCACCAACAAGCGCCTGGTCGACGAGTTCGGCATCAACACCGACAACATGTTCGGGTTCTGGGACTGGGTCGGTGGTCGCTACTCGGTGGACTCGGCGATCGGGCTGTCGGTGATGGCCGTCATCGGCCGGGAAGCCTTCGCCGACTTCCTGTCCGGCTTCCACATCGTCGATGAGCACTTCCGGACCGCCCCGCTGGAGTCGAACGCGCCTGCGCTGCTTGGCCTTATCGGCCTGTGGTACTCCAACTTCTTCGACGCGCAATCGCGCGCGGTGTTGCCGTACTCCAATGACCTGGCCCGGTTCGCCGCGTATCTGCAGCAGCTGACCATGGAGTCCAACGGCAAGTCGACCCGCGCCGACGGCACCCCGGTGACCACCGACACCGGGGAAATCTATCTGGGGGGAGCCGGGAACCAACGGCCAGCACGCCTTCTACCAGTTGCTGCATCAGGGCACCCGGTTGGTGCCGGCCGATTTCATCGGCTTCAGCCAGCCCCTCGACGACCTGCCGACCGCCGAAGGCACCGGCAGCATGCACGACCTGCTGATGAGCAACTTCTTCGCCCAGACCCAGGTGCTGGCATTCGGCAAGACCGCCGAGGAGATCGCCGACGAGGGCACCCCGCGCCGATGTGGTGCCGCACAAGGTGATGCCCGGAAACCGGCCGTCCACTTCAATTCTGGCCACCCGGCTCACGCCGTCGGTGCTGGGGCAACTGATCGCGCTCTACGAGCATCAGGTGTTCACCGAGGGTGTGGTGTGGGGCATCGACTCGTTCGACCAGTGGGGCGTGGAACTGGGCAAGACGCAGGCCAAGGCGCTGCTGCCGGTGATCACCAGCGATGGCTCACCCGACAAGCAGTCGGACAGTTCGACCGATACATTGGTGCGCCGTTACCGGGCCGAAAGAGGACGCGCGGGCTGACGTTTCGCGGTCAGCGCGGCGTTTGTGTGACATTCTGTGCAGGTGTCCCAGGGGGACCCGCCTTCGCGCGTCGTGACGTTTCTGTTCACCGGTATCCAGGGTTCGACCCGTCGGTGGGAGGTAGGCGCGTACGCGATGCCGGCGGCGTTGGCGTGGGCCCAGGCGATGCCATGACGACCATCGCGGCCTGCCGGACGTGCGGCACCAAGCCTTTGGAGAACGCCCGGTTTTGTCACGGGTGTGGCTCACCCGTCGAAAGTGCAGGTATCCCAGCGGAGTACAAGCAGGTCACTGTCCTCTTCGCTGACGTGGTGCACTCGATGGACATCGCGGCGGCAGTGGGGGCGGAGCGGCTGCGCGAGATCATGGCCGACCTGGCCAACCGATGCGCCGCGGTGGTGCAGCGTTTCGGCGGCACGGTGGACAAGTTCACCGGCGACGGGGTCATGGCGGTGTTCGGCGCCCCACTGGCGCTGGAGGACCACGCGGTTCGCGCCTGCCTCGCAGGTCTGGCGATCCAAGAGGAGGCGAAACAACTCGCCATCGGTGTCCAAGCCCGCGATCATGTGGACCTGGAGCTGCGGGTCGGACTGAACTCTGGTCAGGTGATCGCGGGTGACATCGGTTCCGGACCTTTCGGTTACACCACCATAGGCGAGCAGGTCGGAATGGCTCAGCGCATGGAATCGGTCGCGCCGCCGGGCGGTGTGATGCTCAGCGAGTCGACCGCCCGTCTGGCCGAGCACGCAGTCGTCTTGGGTGAACGGCAGATGGTGGGCGTCAAAGGGGCGGTTGAACCCGTCGCGACACGGCGATTGCTGGCTGTCGCCGATCATCAGCCTCGACTCCGCAGCGAGCCGGCGCTGGTCGGGCGCAGGTGGGAACTCAATACCATTACGGCAATTCTCGACGAAGCGGGCAACGGAGCCGGATGTGTCGTCAATGTCGTGGGACCACCCGGCATCGGCAAGAGTCGCCTGGTTCGCGAAGCCGCTACGGCCGCGGCCGCCCGCGGTGTGGAGGTTATGACAATTCACTGCGAGTCGCACGCCCGCGACATCCCCTTTCACGTGTTAGCCCGGCTGCTTCGGGCAGGGACCCAGACCACCGATCTCGACGATGAAGCCGCCCGGGCGCGGATACGTGACCGGTTTGCGGGTGCGGACCCGGAAGACCTTGTCCTGCTTGAGGATCTGCTGGGTATCCGCGATCCCGACGACGCGCTACCCGAGGTCGCGGCCGACGCCAGACGCCGGCGATTGACAGCTCTGATCAACTCGGCGTCGCTTGAGCGCGGTAATCCCGCGATGTACGTGATCGAGGATGTCCAGTGGATCGACGAGGTCAGCGAATCAATGCTGGCGGACTTCCTCGCGGTGATTCCGCAAACCCCTTCGGTGTCCCTGATCACCTGTCGACCGGATTACCGCGGAGCGTTGACCCGGCTGTCGGGCGCGCAAACCATCGCGCTCCGTCCATTGAGCGACGCGCACGCCGCAGAGCTGACCGAGGAATTGCTAGGCGCTGATCCTTCGGTGGCGTCATTGGTGACGACCGTCGCTGAGCGGGCCGCCGGGAACCCGTTCTTTGCCGAGGAAATGGTCCGCGACCTCGCAGAGCGGGGCGTGCTGGATGGGGAGCTCGGCGCATACCAGTTGCGGAATCCGACAGCTGATGCAAGCGTGCCGGCCACCCTCCAGGCGGCGATCGGTGCACGCATCGACCGGCTCGAGCCGACCGCCAAACGGACGCTCAACGCGGCGTCGGTCATCGGCACCGTGTTCGGCGACGATTCGCTGAAGGCCTTGGGCGTCGACGTCGACGTCGCACCACTGATGGAGGCGGAACTGGTCGACCAGGTCAAGTTTTCGCCGCGCGCGGTGTACGCGTTCCGTCACCCGATGACCCGATCGGTGGCCTACGAATCGCAGCTGAAGATCAGACCGCGCACAACTGCACCGCCGACTGGCCACGGTGATCGAGCAGACCGAGGAGAATGCGTCGTTGATCGCTCAGCACTACGAGGCGGCCGGCGATCTGCGTGCGGCGTTCGAGTGGCACATGCGCGCCGGCGGGTGGTCCAACAACCGCGACAACACCGCAGCCCAAACGAGCTGGGGCAGGGCGCAGTCCGTCGCCGACCGACTGCCAGAGGCCGAGCCGGATCGGCTGGCGATGCGTATCGCGCCGCGAACCCTCTTGTGCGCCACCCTGGTTACCTCAAGGGGTACCCGCGTTGAGTCAGGATTCGAAGAACTGCGCGATCTGTGCCTGGCGGCGGGCGACGACCGATCGCTGGCCATCGGCATGGCCGGCCGGGTGATGGAAGAGTTTTTCAACGCCAACCGTCGCGCGGCCTCGCAGCTCGCGACCGAACACGTCCGGCTGCTCGAATCGATCGGTGATCCGACATTGACCCTCGCACTGCTCTCGATGCCAGCGTCCGTGAAGCACGAGACCGGCGAGATTTCTGAACTTCTGAAATTGGCGCAGCGGGCGATTGACCTCGCCCACGGTGACCCCACGAGGGGCAGATTGACATCGGACTCCCCATTATCGATCGCTACCGCGTTACGCGGCTGTGCGCGTTCGTACTTGGGGATCGGCGGCTGGACGGACGACTTTCATCAGGCAGTGGCAATGGCCCGCCCATTCGAGGCGGTGACGCGTGCGGGTGCGCTCTTCTACGCAAATACCGTCGCCACAATCAATGGAGTTCTCGTCCCCGATGAGACGATGCTGCGCGAAACCGCCGAAAATTTGTTGCTCGCAGAGCAATCCGGCGAGGACGTGGCGCTCGGGCTTGCTCGCTCCAACCGCGGTGTTGCGTTGGTGCACGGCGCGGGCACTTCGCGCGCGGTCGGCGTGGAACTCCTCTCGGACACCCGGGCCACCGCGGTGCAGCGTCGATACTCCATGACCGGGATACAAACGATCGACATCGTCCTCGCGCAGGAACTTCTGATGTCGGGAGACGTCGACGGCGCCATCGAGCTGTCGCGGGCGACGGCTGACCACCTATTCGATGTCGGTGGGATGGTGTGGACCCCCGTGGTCACCGCGGTGTTGGCGGAGGCACTTTTGCGGCGTGGCGGTGCCGGCGATTTCGAGGAAGCACGTGCGGCGATCGACCGGTTAGCGGCCGCGCCTCTGGAACCGGGACTTGTGCTGCGAGACGTCTTCTTGTTGCGCATGCGCGCACTGCTGGCCCGCGGGCGGGGCGACGACGTTGCCTACCGCAACCTCCGTGATCGCTACCGGGAGACGGTCACCCGGCTGGGCTTCCAGGGCCACATCCAGTGGGCCGAGGCGATGTCATAACGGCGGTCTTCGCGAATGAAAAGACCTGGCCGAGTGTGAATTTCACGACGCGACACGCCGATGGGGCGTCGTGAGGTTCACAGTCGAGACGCTTCAGGCGAAGCGCTTGGTCATCGGCGGCGGCAGCACCCGCATGAGCTGCACCAGCGGCGCCCACGGCCACCACGGCACCGCGGCGCGACCCGGCTCGCGTTCGATGGCGTCGACGAGTGCCTTCACGCCAGTTTCGTTGTCCACCATCAACATTGTGGTGCCCGACTTGGCCGTCATCTCCGATTCGATGTAACCGGGCTCCATCACCGAGACCTTGATGGGGCCTTTGGCGTACTCAGCGCGCAGCGATTCGCCCAGCGAGCTCAGGCCGGCTTTGCTAGCGGCATAAGCGGCCTTGACGCCGGGCACGCCCTTATTACCGAGTACCGACGAGATGAGCACCAGATGGCCGGATCCGCTCTCGTTGAACATTTCCAGGGCGGCTTCGATCTGCACCAAGGCCGCGATCAAGTTGGTCTCGAGGGTCGCCTTGTTCGCCCACAATTTTCCAGAGCCCAGCCGCGCCCCTTTGCCGATGCCGGCGTTGACGATGACACGGTCGATGCCGCCCAGCTCGTCGCTCAACTCAGCAAACACCTTCGGCACCTGGTCGTGGTCGTTGACGTCGAGCTGCGCCACCGCAACGGTGATCGACGGATTCTGTTGCAACAGTTCGGCTTTCAGCTCTTCGAGGCGGTCCGTCCGGCGAGCGCACAGGGCCAGGTCCCGGCCTTTGGCGGCGAAGGCGCGGGCCATACCGGCTCCCAGGCCGGAACTGGCTCCGGTGATGAGGATTTTCTGGCGGGTCACTCAGGCAGCATATCGATCACTTGAGCAGCCGCGACAGGCGCCGGTCGGCCAGCACCTTTCCGCCGGTCTGACACGTCGGGCAGTACTGAAAAGACTTGTCCGCAAACGACACTTCGCGCACGGTGTCACCACAGACCGGGCAGGGCAATCCGGTGCGGGCGTGCACCCGCAGTCCAGAGCGCTTCTCGCCTTTGAGCATGGCGGCGCCCTGGCCGACCGACCGGCTGACCGCGTCGGTGAGGACCGAGATCATGGCGTCGTGCAGGGTGGCGAGCTGTTCGGCAGACAGTTTGGCGGCGGTGGCGAACGGCGAGAGGCGCGCGACGTGCAAGATCTCGTCGCTGTAGGCGTTGCCGATGCCGGCGATCACCTTCTGGTCGGTGATGACGGTTTTGATCCGGCCGGTGTTTCCGGCCAGCACCGCGCCAGGTCGTCGGGGCCGAGGTCCAGCGCGTCCGGGCCCAAGGAGGCGATCTGCGGAACCTGCTGCGGGTCAGCGACGAGCCACACCGCCAACCGCTTCTGGGTGCCGGCTTCGGTGAGGTCGAAGCCGGGTGCCTCACCGGGCGTGCCCAGGTGCACGCGCAGCCCGATCGGTCCCTTTCCCGGTCGCAGCGGCGCCGGCGCCAGCTTGTCCGACCAGCGCAACCAGCCCGCGCGGGACAGGTGGGTGATCAGCCACAGGTCACCCGCCTGCAGTCCGAGATACTTGCCCCATCGGCCGGCCCCGACGACGGTCTTGCCGTGCAGGGCGTTGATCGGCGGATCGAAGGTTTTCAGCACGCTCAGCGCGGCGACGTCGACGCGGCCAACCGTCAGACCGACGGCATGCCGGCGCAGATGGTCGGCCAGCGCTTCGATCTCGGGGAGTTCGGGCACCTGTCCAGTGTGCCGATTGCCGTGCAGACAGGCTAGGTGGGGCGGGGCTACCCGGGCGTGCCTGGCTGGCGAACAGCTTGCCGGCGGCGCCCCCGGGGCCATCGGTCCCGGTGCGCCCAGAATTAGGCTTCCGACAAATCAGGCCGGTGCAGCGATGCCGGGCTCGCCGAGGGCGCCGCTGCCGCCGCCCCCGCTGTGGCCGAACAGCCCCGACCCGACGCCTGGTCCAGTGGGAGCGAAGAAGCTGTCGCCGCCGTGAAGAGTGTGACCGGGGACGGGTGCGCCGTCACTGTAAAGCCAGCCGCTCCGGTCGCCATCGCCGACCGCGACGCCGGCTTCGGCCGGGTGGACATGCGGGGTGCTCGCCGCGGTGCCCCCGTCGTTGCCGCCCCTGGCGGGCTGACCGTTAGCCGCGCCGAGGCCGGCGCCGCCGCCGAAGAAGCCAGGAGCGAAAGCTTGAGCGGTACCGGCGCCACCAACCGTGCTGTCAGCGGCGGGCGCGACACTGCCCTGACCGCCCGGGTTGAGGGCGCCCACAGCGCCGCCGCCGCCGCTGCCGAACAATCCCGCAGACCCGCCGGCCGGGGCCAGAGCCGTAGCAGCGCGGGTGCCGAACAGCGACCCGCCACTGCGGGCGGCGCCCGCGGCAGCAATGGCCCGGTTGGCGCCGCCCGTGTTCATCGACTGTGCGGCCGCCGCAGCAACGGCCGGTTCGCTGGAGGGCGTCGCGGTCTGCTGCATGGGCACCGCGTTGGCTGCTTCAGCGCCCGCGTACTGGGCGGCGCCGGCGGTCATGAGTTGCACAAACTGCTCGTGGAACAACGCAGCCTGTGCGCTGAGCTGCTGGTAGGCCTGCGCGTGCGCACCGAACAGCGCCGCGATCACCGCCGAGACGTCGTCGGCACCTGCCGCCATCACTGCAGACGTGGGCATTGCCGCCGCGGCACTGGCCGCGTTGATCGAGGTGCCGATGCTCGCCAAATCCGTGGCTGCCGCGGCAACCCACTCCGGCGTGGCGAACACATAGGACATCCAAAACCTCTTCCCGACCGGCGCTACACGGTGCTTATCACGTGTTTAGCACGTGAAAACGAATCGTATCGCGGAACCGCGTACGCGGAGCGCACGTTCTCGGTGTGAACCGGGCTGCACCCTCGATCCCACCTCTTCCCTCCAACCCCCCCCCCCAGCACAATGGGGTGCTCTTACGAGCAGCCGGCCGGCCGCAACAGGTAGGTGTCCATGATCCAGCCGTGCCGCGCGCGGGCCTGCGCGCGCAGCACGGCGATCTCGGCGCCGACCGCCCCCACGGTGCCCGCCATCAGCAGTTCGTCCGGTGTGCCCAGATAGGCGCCCCACCAAATTCGGGTGTCGGGCGGGCAGGTCTGGAACGAACAGTCGGCGTCCAGCATCACCACGGCCGCGCTGGATAGTCCACTGGCACGCAGTTGACGGCCGGTGGTGATCAGCACCGGCGCCCCGATGTCGTTGAGCGGAATGCGGTGCCGGGCGGTCAAGGCCTGAATCGCGGTGATACCGGGAATGACGTCGTAAGTGAAGTCGACCTCGGCGGCCACCGCATCGAGGATGCGCAGCGTGCTGTCGTAGAGCGACGGGTCACCCCAGGCCAGGAACGCGCCGACTCCGTGGGGTCCCAGTTCCGCGGCGATGGCGGTCGCCCAGATCCTGGCGCGCGCGGCGTGCCAGTCGGACACCGCCTGCCGGTAATCGGCGCTGGTAGAGCGCTGCGGGTCGGCCAGTTCGACAAACCGGTAACCAGGCTCGCGGATGAACCGCGCACAGATCTGCTCGCGCAAGGTGACCAGATCACTCTTCGCCTCGCCCTTGTCCATCGCGAAGAACACCTGCGTGTCATTCAGCGCGTTGATCGCCTGGACGGTCACATAGTCGGGGTCACCCACACCGACACCGATGACGTGGATGTGACGGGTCATGCCGCCCAAGCTAATTGAGAACCCGACATTTCTATCCGAGACCGCCGGTACCCGGTACCAAGGGTATTGACTAAGTCGTGTGATCTGCCTAACGTCTGACATACGCGATCGAAGGGACGGTCAACGATGACCACTGCCGTGCGGCCGGGTGGGCCGAGTCGTGAAGAGTTCTCCGAGCGTCTGCTCAAGGGCTCGGTCAAGAAGTCCTACGAACCTGTCGTCGATATCGACTGGGACGCCCCACTGGACCCGGACAAGTTCTTCCTGCCGCCTCGGCTGGTGTCCCTGTACGGCACGCCGATGTGGGACGAGATGACGCGCGAGCAACAGATCGAGCTGTCCCGCCAGGAACTGGTCAACACGCTCTCGGCAGGCATCTGGTTCGAGAACATGCTCAACCAGTCGCTGTTGCGCACCATCCTGCACGAGGATCCCACCAGCAGGTCGACGCACTACAAGCTGACCGAACTGGGCGACGAAACCCGGCACATGGTCATGTTCGGTAAAGCGATCGAACGGATCGGCGCAAAACCCGTGCAGCCAAGGCGTTTTCACCGATACATCATCAATGCGCTGCCGCTGGCGTTCCAGCGCGGCTCGATGCTGTGGGTGGCCGCGCTGATCGGAGAAGAGATCTTCGACTCGTTGCAACGGCAGATGATGGACGACCCGGAGTTGCAGCCGATCATCCAGCGTCTCATGCGAATTCACGTCACCGAAGAAGCCCGCCACATTCAGTTCGCGCGGGACGGCGCGCGCAAGCGGGTTGCCGAGATGCCGCGGTTGAATCGCTGGTTCATGGCCAACATCAACGGACTCGGCGGGTACTTCTTCAACTATCTGTTCAGCAACCCCGTCCCCTACGCCCGCACCGGCTTGGATCCGATGCGCGCTCGACGTGCCGCCCGCACCAGCGAGCATCGCCGGCAAGTGCAGATCGCCGGATTCGCGCCGCTGGCAGCGTTTTTGACCGAGATCGGCCTGATGGGCCGGATCGCCCGCCGGGGCTGGAAGCGCAGCAGGTTTCTGTGAGAACGCCGCATGCGGTGGTGATCGTCGGCGCGGGAGCCGGCCGCTGCGTGCAGGCCGCCCTGCAGGCGGCCGGCATCAGCGACATCGAGATGCGCGACGAGGTTCAGCGTGCGGTGTTCGACGACGACACCGACAGCTGGATGTTGCACACCGACGACGACGTCTCCCGGGCCCGGGTAGTGGTGGCCGCGCACCCTGCGCCGACCACACCCTGGATACCGAACCTGCCCGGGCGCTGCGACTTTCGCGGTGAATCGTTTCACGCGGCGCGGTGGGACCCCAACTTCCATGCGGCCGGCAAGCGCATCGCGGTCGTCGGCACCGACTCGTTCGCAGGGCACCGCCTGGGCCGGCTGTTCGAATCAGCGAGATCGGTGACCGTCTTCCCACACGCGCCGCGCCGAGTGATCGCCGAGATAGAGCTGTGGCCCACCCGCGCCGGACGCCGCTTACTCCGCCGGAGCCGCCGTGGACGGGAAGTGGCGCCACCGATCGAGGCGATCACCGCCACCGGCATCCGCACCGTCGACGGCGCCGAGCACCCCGTCGACGCGATCATCTACGGCACCGGCTTCACGATCGAGGATGACCCGCCGCTGGTCGGCGCCGGTGGGCTGACCCTGCGCCAGGCCTGGGACAACGGCATGGAGCCGTTCTTCGGCGTGGCCGTACGCGGGTTCCCCAGCTACTTCTTCGTCGCCGGCCCCGACATCGGCGCCCAGGCCCGCTATATCGCGGAGTGCATAGCGCTGATGCAACGCAGCGGCAGCCGCCGCATTGAGGTGCGCCGCAGCAGCCAGCAGGTCTATAACGAACGCGCCCAACTGGCGCCCGTCCCACCACCACCGGCGGCATCGGCGTTCGACCTGTCGTCCAGCGCGCCGGATTATGAAGACACCTACGACGGCGACGCGACACTCGAAATCGGCGGCTCGAGACATCCGGTACGCGTGCGGCTGGTCGGCCACCTGGACCCGCTCGACGGCAATTACCACTGGCAGGGGACCGTCTTCGACTTGGACTCGCTCACCCGCGCGCGGGTCGGCACGCTGTCGGTGGGGCAACACAGCTCGTCAGCCCGCATCATCGAGCAGACTCCCTGGGGCACGCATTCGGTGGCCGGCGTCGGCGCGCCACCCTACGCCCGCAACGCCTGACGGCCGAAATTCCTGCATCTGTGCCGATCGGAATGCCGTTACGCTAGGTATCTCTCCGATTTAGGGTTGACCGCGCACGTGGAGTGGGTAATCCCTCCTTGTGGTGCATGCCGCGGTCGGCGACAGAGCGGCGAGAACGGCATGTTCGGCGTGGTGATGGTCGACGCATCGCGGTCGCTCGGCCCCTTCCCCGGGCCGCGCCGATGACGCTGCACTTTCACAAAGCGGTGCGCTTGCCCGAAGATAGATCTTCTTGGCGGCAATTGGCGGCGGGGCAGAAGTTCGAGGAGCTGGACATGGAACGGGACAACACGACCGAGTTGGGCTATCGGTTCGCGCGTCTGCTGCCCGGTGTCGTGGGATTGCCGAAATGAGCGCGGTCGCCAAATCCTCCCGCTCGCTGGCCCTGGCATCGCGGACCGAGCAGTCGGTGGTCGTGCTGACCGCTGAAGGTGTGCTGGACGCCAACAACTCCGCGGAGCTCCGCGACAGCATCACCAAGGCCACGATCGATGTGCCCGCCGCTGTCATCGTGGACGTCAGCGCACTTCAGGTTCCTGACGAAGCGGCGTGGTCGGCCTTTGTGAGCGCCCGCTGGCAGTTGGACAGCCGGCCGGATGTGCCGATCGTCCTGGTCTCGGCGAACCGCGCGGCGCGCGACGCGATCACCCGCAGCGGGGCCGCCCGCTTCATGCCCGTCTACCCGACCGAGAAAGGGGCGATGAAGGCCGTCGCCAGGCTCGGTCGCCGCAAGCTGCAGCACGCCCAGGCGAAGCTGCCCGCCAACCTGACCAGTCTGCGCGAGTCGCGCCAGCTGGTCCGTGAGTGGCTGACCAACTGGTCCAAGCCGGGGCTGATCCCGGTCGCCTTGGTGGTGGTCAACGTCTTCATTGAGAACGTGCTCGAACACACCGGTAGCGACCCGGTAATGCGGATCGAGTGCGAAGGCCAGACCGCAACCATCGCGGTATCCGACACCAGCGGGGCACCGGCGCTGCGACTGTCCTCGCCCGCCAAGGGCATCGACGTTTCCGGGCTGGCCATCGTCGAGGCGCTGTCGCGGGCCTGGGGCAGCACTCCGACCTCGTCGGGCAAGACGGTATGGGCGGTCATCGGCCCGGAGAACCAGCTGTAAAGACCCACGTTCTACTGTCGGGGGACGCGCCCCTTTGACGAAAGCGACATGACGTGCGGTTCAGCTATGCCGAGTCGATGACCGACCCGGCTTTCTACATCCCGCTGGCCAAAGCCGCCGAGGCGGCCGGGTACCACAGCATGACCATTGCCGACAGCCTTGCCTATCCGTTCGAATCCGACTCGAAGTACCCGTACACACCCGACGGTAACCGCGAGTTCCTCGACGGCAAGGAAATGATCGAAACGTTCGTCCTGACAGCGGCTTTGGGTGCGGTGACGACGACGCTGCGGTTCAACTTCTTCGTCCTCAAGCTACCCGTCCGGCACCCGGCGCTGACCGCCAAGCAGGCGGGATCGCTGGCCGCGCTGATCGGTAACCGGGTGGGCCTGGGCGTCGGTACCAGCCCCTGGCCGGAGGACTACGAGTTGATGGGCCTGCCATTCGCCAAGCGCGGCAAGCGAATCGACGAATGCATCGAGATCGTCCGCGGCCTCACCACCGGCGAGTACTTCGAATTCCACGGCGAGTTCTACGACATCCCCAAGACGAAGATGAGCCCGGCACCATCGGAGCCGATCCCGATCCTGGTGGGTGGCCACGCCGACGCGGCACTGCGACGGGCCGCGCGCCTGGACGGGTGGATGCACGGCGGTGGAAGCGACCCCGCTGAACTCGACCGACTTATCCTGCGCGTCAGAAAGTTTCGCGAGGAAGAGGGCAAGGCCGGCCCGTTCGAGATCCACGTCATCTCGGCGGACGCCTACACCGCCGACGGGATCAAGCGCCTCGAGGACAAAGGCGTCACCGACGTCATCGTGGGCTTCCGCTGGCCCTACATCAAGGGACCCGACCTTGAGCCGCTGGACGTTAAGATTCGGCATCTGGAAAAGTACGCCGACAAGGTGATGTCGAAAGTGTAAGCCTCACAGCGGGTCCCACTTCGGGGCCCGCTTCTCGCGATGCGCCAGAGCGGCCTCGGTGGGATTGTTGGTGAATCCGGTCAAGATCTGGGTGCGGTTCTCGATCTCGATGGCATGCCGCAAACTCGGCGCGTCCAGCGCAGCGTTGAGTCCGATCTTGGTCTGCCACACGCCGAATGCGTTGTTCGCGGCGATCTCGCGCGCCTTGGCCAGCGCCGCGGCCATCAGGTCGTCGGCCTTGACTACTTCGTGCACCAACTTGATGCGGTAGGCCTCGTCGGCGTCGATGATCCGGCCGCTCAGCATCAGTTCGCGCGCAACCCCCGCGCCGACGATCTTCGGCAGCAGGTAGCTGGTGCCCATGTCCATCGACGAAAAGCCGGCCTTGATGAACACCGAGCCGAACCGGGCGTTTTCGGACGCGATCCGAATGTCGGCATGCAGTGCGAACGCCAGCCCACCCCCGACGGCGACGCCGTTGACCGCGGCGATCACCGGGATGGGCAGTTCGTACATCCGGACAAACAGATCCGCTAACCGCACCTGCGCGTCGTAGGTGACCTTGAACCCGGGCGTGGCCGGTTTGACGTCGGTCCAGGCCTCGCCGGTGCCGCTAAGGTCGGCTCCGGCGCAGAAACCGCGCCCGGCTCCGGTCAGGATCGCGACCCGAAAGTCGCCTCGGCTCAACACATTCAGCGCCTCGTCCACCCCGTTGATCAACGATCCGTCGATGGCGTTCAGCAGCCTGGGCCGGTTGAGCGTGATGCAGGCGATGTCGTCCTCGAGAGTTTCCAGTGTGACTGCAGGTTCCGATGCCATACCCGAACGTTAGAACGACTCAGCGGACTTCCAGCTACCGGGCTTACGGTGGGTCCATGGCACGTGCCGATGACGACAGCTGGGACCTGGCCAACAGTGTGGGGGCCACCGCCACCATGGTGGCGGCCGCCCGGGCGGCCGCAACCAGACGCCTCAAAACGATAGTCAACGACCCATTCGCCGAGCCGTTGGTGCGGGCCGTGGGATCGATCTATTCACCCGGATTGCCTCGGGTGAGCTGGACGGGATCGACGCCGACGGCAACCTGGGCTTCCCCCGGATGATCGACACGTTCGCCGCCCGCGCCAAGTTCTTCGACGACTATTTCGCCGAAGCCGGCAGCATGGGCGTGCAGCAGTTCGTGATCCTGGCCTCCGGACTGGATTGCCGCCCCTACCGGCTGCCATGGCCAGGCCACAGCTGGGTGTTCGAGATCGACCAGCCCGAAGTGATCGAGTTCAAGGCGTCGACGCTGCGCAAACTGGGCGCCACCGCCGACGTCGAACACCGCACTGTCGGCATCGATCTGCGCGACGACTGGCCATCGGCGCTGTTGGCGGCGGGGTTCGACACCGAGCAACCGACGGCGTGGCTCGCCGAAGGCCTGTTGATCGGCTTTCTGCCGCAGGAAGCCGAAGTCCGGCTGCTGGACAACATCGTCTCGCTCAGTGATTCCGGCAGTTGGCTGGCCGCCGACTACGGACAGGTGGCCGGGCGGTCCGCCCACGATCAGCAGCAGGCGCAGCGCATGACCGACCTGTGGCGCGAACTCGGGCTGGATCTCGACATCGTCGGCCTGACCTACCCCGGTGAGCACACGGACGTGGCAGCGCACCTATGGGCGAACCGGTGGAACACGATGACGTCAGACCTGGCCGAACTCTTCAGCGCCGCCGGGCTGGCCCCGCTGGGTGACGCCGCCGACAGCGGCCCGGCCAATTCGATCGGTTTTGTGCGTGCTTCGGCGCCCTGACCATCGGGCTTTCAGGCCTGCTGGCGCTTGGCCAGCCATTCGGCCTGCATCACCACCAAACCCAGCAGCTCCTGCGGCGGAGTATCCGGATCGAGTTCACAGTAGCGCTGGTACATGTTGACAACCACCCGCTCGCAGTCCAGCCAGGACGCGTACTCGCCGAGGTCGACGGCGTCGACGGCTTCGGCGAACGACAGGCCCTTGGCATATGCGGCGTCAGCCTGCTCGGTGATGTACACGAAATAGTCACGGACGGCGCGGATCCCATCGGGGTCAGTCACAGGGCCGTGACCCGGCACCACGGTGGGAGCATCAAGCGCGATCATGGTGTCGCACGCCGCAATCCAGTTGGCGATCGGGCCGGCCCACACAATCGGCGTGCAGCCGATGAACAGCAGGTCGCCACCGAACAGCACACCGGCGTCGGGCACGTGCACCACCGAATCCGCCGCGGTGTGCGCGGGACCCAGGTTCAGCAGCTCGACCCTGCGGCCGCCGACGTCGATGGTCAACTCGCGGTCGAACGTCTGGTCGGCGTTCCGGATCCGGATGCCGCGGAAGTCGAAGTGGCCGAAGCGGTCTCGCACGAAGGGCGTTGCGACGGGGCCCAGGTCCGCCACCTGGATGGTGACCAGCCGGTCGGCACTGAGGTCGTGCGAGATCTCCTCGGCGGTGTCGGTAGCCGCGATGATCCGGACGCCTGCGTCCAGCAGCTGGTTGCCGTGGGTATGGTCGCCGTTGGAGTGGGTGATGAGCGCATCGGTGATCGGCGCGCCATCGGTAATGGGCCGCATCGCGTTCAGCATTTCGCGAGTCAGCGGCAGATCGAAGAGGGTGTCCACCAACAGCGATGCGCCGTCGCCGGCCACCAAACCGGCGTTGCTCCAACCGAATCCGCCGTCCGGCAACGTCCATGCCCATACCCGGTCGGCGACCTCGTGCAGTCCACGTGTGTAGGGCACCTTGGCCGGCGCCGGGTTGATTCGCGCCGCCTCGGGCGCAGCGTGCGGATTCGGCCGCGGTGCCAGCGGGACAGGCTCCGGCGCCGCGCGGACGGTTTGCCGGGTCTCCCCCAGGCCTTCGACCTCAAGGGTCACCACGTCGCCGTCGGACAGCCAGCCCGGGAAGGACTCCGGCTTCGTCAGGTGCTCGACGAGGGTGCAGGTGGGCACCGTGCCGGAGCCGATCACGTCGCCGGGCCGCAACATCACGCCCCGCGAGGCATAGGCGATGATTTCGCCGAAAGTCCAGTCCATGGTCCCGGTGGACCCGGTCCCGATGACGGTGTCGTTGACCAGTGCTCTGACCTGCAGGCTGAGCTTGCCGCCCCGGCGGTAGGGCTCCAGCTCATCGGGAGTGACCAGGTACGGGCCCAGCGTCACACCGCTGTCCTTACCCTTGGCCTGCCCGATCCGCAACTGGCCCTCCAGCATCTGCAGATCACGCGCTGACCAGTCGTTGAAGATCGTGTAGCCGATGATCGCCTGTTCGGCCTGCTCGACCGTCAGGTCCTTGCCGGTGGCACCGATGACCGCGGCGATCTCCAATTCGAAGTCCTGCCAGGCGCTTCCGGGTGCGGACGGCGCGTCGTCGTACGGACCCAATACCGTTGCAGGGCAGGCGAAGTAGAACGCCGGGATGCGGTACCAGGTGTCGGCCAGCACGCGGCCGCCGCCCACCGCTTCCTGGCAGTTGCGCATGTGGTCCAGAAAGCACAGGCTGTCCCGGATCGACGGTGGGCGCGGAATCGGGGCCGCCAGGGAGACATCGGCGAGCGCCAGCACCGTCGCCGGCGAAGCCAACGCCGCTTCGCCGGCCGCGCGCAGTTCGTCGGCGCCGCCACCGATCAGGTCCAGCAGCGTCGGACCCGGCGGCAGGGCATGAATCTGATCACCGGAGAGCACCCCAACCCGCTCACCGTCAGCACTGCGGTAGGTAACCCATTTCATTCGCGCACCACCTCATTCGGATTCTTGTCTGGCCGTAGCCCGCGCCAGCTCGGTTGGCGAAGCCGGTTGTCCGGGGTCCACTCGCTGTAGCGCACCTCGCCCACCAGAGTCGGCTGGACGAAGGTGACGCCCTTGGCGTCCCGGGCGGGAAGCTTGGCAGTGAAGGGTGATTCGTCGGTGTGCAGCGGCGCCAGCGTCTTCTTGAGGTTGGCCAGGTCGCGGTCGGTGAACCCGGTGCCGACCCGTCCCACGAACTGCAGCCCGTCCGGACCGGGAATGCCGACCAGCAACGCGCCGATGCCGTTGCCGCGGCCGCCCTCGCCCTGCCGCCAGCCGCCGATGACGACTTCCTGGGTGTTCCAGTGCTTGTCCTTGATCCAGGACGCCGAGCGCCGACCCGGCTGATAGCTCGAGTCGCGCTTCTTGGCTACCACGCCCTCCCAGCCATGCTTGCGGGAGTATTCCAGCGCCTCGTCACCGTCGCCGGGCAGCAGTTCGGGAACGATGAGTTCGCCTGCGTGGCCCAGGGTTTCCAACAGCTTGCGACGATCGGAGTACTTGGCTCGCAGCAGCGACCGGTCGTCCAGGTACAGCAGGTCGAAGGCCCAGAACTCGATGCGGGTGGCGCGGACCCGGTTCTGCATCTGGTTGAAGCTGGGTACGCCGTCGTCGTTGAGCGCCACCACTTCGCCGTCGAGCACCACGTGATGATCGGCGAGATCGGCTGCCACCGAGCGTAATTGGGGGAATTCGTTGGTGACGTCGCGACCGCTGCGGGAGCGCAGCGCGATGCTGCCGTGGTCGGCGTCGACCAGCAGTCGGTAACCGTCCCATTTGCCTTCGAACGCCCACTGGCCCTTTTTCAGGCCGGACACCGATCCGTGTGTGGTGAGCATGGGAGCGAGTCCGTCGAAATCGAATACCTTCTGGTCCTTCATCCGGTGCGCCAGCCATTGGTCACCCTTGGTCTGGATCAGCGCGTACCGTCCGGAAATCCTGCTGCCGTGCAGGGTGACGATCACTTCCCCCTTTTCGGCGGAATCGCGGAACTTCTCGGTCTCGTAAGTGCCCGCATCCCAGATGATCACCTTGCCCCCGCCATACTCCCCTTTGGGGATGGTGCCCTCGAAGGTGCCGTATTCCAGCGGATGGTCTTCGGTATGCACCGCCAGGTGGTTCACCGACGTGGTTTCGGGCAGATTCTTCGGGATCGCCCAGGACACCAGCACGCCGTTGCGTTCCAGCCGGAAGTCGTAGTGCAGCCGACGGGCGTGATGTTCCTGGATGACGAACGTATTGTCTTGTCCGGTAGCGGGTTCCGCTCTGGGGACCGGCTCGGGGGTCTTGGACGCGTCGCGCATGCTGCGGTATTTGCTCAAGCGATCCGCGACCGGGGCGCCAGCGTCGAGTTCGGCGAGCAGATCGCCGTCGCGCGCCACCCGGTCCAGCACCTCGGCGTAGCTGAGCTGGCGCAGATCCGGGTCTTCGAGTTCCTCCCAGGTGCGCGGGGCCGCGACCGTGGGATGTTCGCGTCCGCGCAGTGAATACGGCGCGATGGTGGTCTTGGCGCCATTGTTCTGGCTCCAGTCCATGAACACCTTGCCGGCCCGCAGACTCTTGGTCATGGTTGAGGTGACCAGCTTCGGCATCGTCTTTTCCAGTTGCTGCGCAACGCGTTTGGCCAGCACACTGGCGCCTCGGCTACTCACCGGCTCGTCCAGCGGGCTGTAGAGGTGCAACCCCTTGCTGCCGCTGGTGAGCGGATAGGTGCTGAGCCCGATGTCGGCGATCAGGTCCCGCACTTCCCGTGCCACCTCGGCCAGTTGGGCCATCGTCACGCCCTCGCCGGGATCGAGGTCGAACACCACGCGGGTGGCCGGTCCCGGCTTGAGGCTTTCGCCGGCACGGGTCCACTCCGCAACGAATCGCCATTGCGGCACGTGCACTTCCAGCGCCGCCTGCTGCGCGATCCACGCCAGCCCGTCCACGCTGTCGATGATCGGGTAGGTCGTGGTTCCGGACCGGTGGCTGACGCTCGCGCGGGGCAACCAGTCCGGCGCCGACGAGGCGAGCTGCTTCTCGAAGAACGAATCGTGATCGACACCGTTGGGCCAGCGTTTGCGAGTGGCTGGGCGCCCGGCGATGTGCGGCAGCATCACCCCGGCGATAGCGGTGTAATAGTCGAAGATGTCGGCTTTGGTGGTCCCGGTGGCCGGATAGAGCACCTTGTCGGCGTTGGTCAGCTTGACCCGCTGCTGTGGCGCCGCACCCATACTGTCAACGTAACGTGTCGGAGATGACGCGTGGGCTGGTCATCGGTGAAGCCCTGATCGACGTGATCTGCAAGGAAGTCGACGGGCGATCCGAGCATGTCGGCGGCAGCCCGCTGAACGTCGCCGTCGGACTGGCCAGGCTGGGCCGCGGCGTCGATTTCCTGACCCACATCGGCACCGACGCTGCTGGCCGGCGCATCGCCGACTATGTCAAAACCGCTGGCGTACAACTTGTTCCGGGGAGCACCGACGCCGCGCGGACCCCGACCGCGGTGGCCAGCATCGCCCGCGACGGCTCGGCCACCTATTCGTTCGATCTGGACTGGCGGCTCACGGGTACCCCGCCCGTCCCGCCGCCACTGTTCGTGCACACCGGGTCGATCGCCGCGGTGCGCGAACCGGGCTGCCTGGCCGTCGCGGCGCTGCTGGACGTCTATCGGGTGTCGGCGACCATCACCTTCGACCCCAACGTGCGGCCGTCGCTGATCGTCGATCGCGATCAGGCGCGCGAACGCATCGACAAGCTGCTTGCCCGTACCGACGTCGTCAAGGTCAGTGACGAGGACCTGCGCTGGCTGGTGCCCGACCGCGCACCGCAAGACACGGCGCGTAGTTGGCTGGCCTGCGGACCTGCGATCGTGACGCTGACCTTGGGCGATCAAGGCGCGTCGGCGTTCTGCGCGGCCGGTGAGACCGAGGTGGCCGCCAAGCCGGTCGACGTCGTCGACACCGTCGGCGCCGGCGACGCGTTCATGGTCGGCCTGCTGGACACACTCTGGGAACGGGACCTGCTGGGCGGTGACCGGCGAGATGAGCTGCGCCGGATCAGACTCGACACGCTGACGTCAGCGCTGGACGTCGCGGCCACGGCGTCCGCCCTGACGGTCTCGCGGGCCGGTGCGGACTTACCGGATCGGGCCGCGCTGCAGGCGAGCGCGTTTCACCCGCGGGTGTCACCGGGTTACCCGGATGCGCACGGGGCATACTGACAAAATGCGCTCCATCTGGAAGGGCTCGATCGCTTTCGGGCTCGTGAATGTGCCGGTCAAGGTGTATAGCGCCACCCAGGACCACGACATCAAGTTTCACCAGGTGCACGACAAGGACAATGGCCGCATTCGCTACAAGCGCGTGTGCGAGGTGTGCGGAGAGGTCGTCGAATACAGCCATATCGCGCGGGCCTTCGAATCCGACGACGGCAAGAGTGTGGTGATCACCGACGACGACATCGCCACCCTGCCCGAAGAACGCAGCCGGGAAATCGAGGTACTGGAGTTCGTCCCGGCCAGTGAAGTCGACCCGATGTTGTTCGACCGCAGCTACTTCCTGGAGCCCGATTCGAAATCGTCCAAATCGTATGTGCTGCTGGCCAAGACGCTCGCCGAGACGGACCGGATGGCGATCGTGCATTTCTCGCTGCGGAACAAGACGCGACTGGCTGCCTTGCGCGTCAAAGACTTCGGCAAGCGCGACGTGATGGTGATCCATACGTTGTTGTGGCCGGACGAGATCCGTGACCCGGATTTCCCGGTGCTGGACAAAGAGGTGGAGATCAAACCGGCCGAGCTGAAGATGGCCGGCCAGGTGGTGGAGTCGATGGCCGACGAATTCGACCCGGACCGTTACCACGACACTTACCAGGAACAGTTGCAAGAGTTGGTCGACGCCAAACTCGAAGGCGGAGAAGCCTTTACGGTGGAGGAGCAACCGACCGAACTCGACGAGACCGAAGATGTCTCCGATCTGCTCGCCAAACTGGAGGCCAGCGTGAAAGCCCGCTCGGGCGCCAAGAAGGAACCGGCGAAGAAGGCACCCGCCAAAGCGGCGAAGAAGGCTCCCGCCAAGAAATCTCCGGCCAAAAAGGCCGGCACCAAAGCCACCAGCAAATGAGCAGCCCGAGTAAGCTCATCGTGCTGCCGACCCTGACTGTCTTCGAGGAGTTGCCGTGAAGTTCACTCGATCTGGCGTCATCCTCAGCCTGGTGGTTGTCGGCGCACTGGTGCTGTCGGGATGCGGCGGCAATTCCGGCAAATCGACGTCGTCGTCGGGATCCAGTGCCGCTCCCGTCGTCCCGGTGAACTGCGGCGGCAAGAAGAAAATCCTGGCCGGCGGCTCGACCGCGCAGAAGAACGCGATGGAACAGTTCGTCTACGCCTATATCCATGCCTGCCCCGGCCACACCCTGGACTACGCCGCCAACGGCTCAGGCGCCGGCATGAAGGCGTTCCTCGGCAACGAAACCGACTTCGCCGGCTCCGACTCCCCGATGAACCCCGACAAAGGCGAACCAGACCGGGCCCGCGAGCGGTGCGGCTCGCCGGCCTGGGACATTCCGGTCGTCTTCGGCCCTATCGCGGTGACCTACAACATCAACGGAATCAATACGCTGAGCCTGGACGGACCCACCATCGCCAAGATCTTCAACGGCGCCATCACCAGGTGGGACGACCCGGCCATCAAGGCACTCAACCAGAGCACCAATTTGCCGGCTACCCCGATCCACGTCGTGTTCCGCGGCGACCAGTCCGGTACCACCGACAACTTTCAGCGGTACCTGGACGCGGCATCCAACGGCGCCTGGGGCAAGGGCACCGGCCAGGCGTTCAACGGCGGCACCGGTGAAGGTGCTGCCGGCAACGACGGCACGTCGCAGGCCATGAAACGAACCGACGGGTCGATCACCTACAACGAGTGGTCCTTCGCGGTGGGCCACCAGTTGAACATGGCCCAGATCATCACCTCGGCCGGCCCGCAGGCGGTATCGATCAGCGCCGAGACGGTGGGTAAGACGATCGCCGGGGCCACCTTCAAGGCCGGAAGCGACGAGCGTGACCTGATCGTGGACACCTCGTCGTTCTATCGGCCGACGCAGGCCGGTGCCTACCCGATCGTGTTGGTGACCTACGAGGTCGTCTGCTCGAAATATCCCGACGTCCCGACCGGCCAGGCGGTAAAGGCGTTCATGCAAGCCACAATTGGCGACGGCCAAATCGGTTTGGACGAGTACGGATACATCCCGCTGCCGAACTCGTTCCAATCGAAACTGGTGCCGGTCGTCAACGCCATCGCGTGACCGGCAGTCACCACCGACCGGGACACGTTGCGCGGCGGCCGGATCCGCCGAAGGTCCTGACTGACTTTGGCCAACAACGGATTTCAGCGCGTATACTATTTCGGCGGCAATCCAACAACCGGTTGCTCCGTTACTCACTCGTGATTCAAAATTCATCCCGAGTCGGGGGATTTTGTTGTGTGCCTCCTCTCGGAGGATTTACCGTGTGTTAACCATCAGTTTCGGCGCGACGGCGCCGGCGACGTCGGATGTCGCCGGTAGCGGCCGGCGGCATCCGGTGGCCGGGCGAAGGGAGCATCGACGGTGACCAACACCGGGTCGGAATCGCGGGTGGGATCACGCTTTGGGCCCTACCAGTTGGTGCGCCTGATCGGCCGCGGCGGAATGGGCGAGGTCTACGAAGCCGAAGACACCCGCAAGCACCGGGTGGTGGCGCTCAAACTGATCTCCACGCAGTTCTCCAACAACCCCGTCTTTCGCTCCCGGATGCAGCGGGAGGCCGACATCGCCGGCCGGCTGAATGAACCGCACATCGTCCCGATCCATGACTACGGCGAACTCGACGGACACTTCTACGTCGAGATGCGTCTGATCGACGGCGTGTCGCTGCGTTCCATGCTGACGCAGTTCGGGCCGCTCACCCCGGCCCGGACGGTGGCCATCATCCGGCAGATAGCCGCCGCGCTGGACGCCGCACACGCCAGCGGCATCACCCACCGCGACATCAAACCCGAGAACATCCTGATCGCCCAGAACGATTTCGCCTATCTCGTGGACTTCGGTATCGCCCGCGCCGCCCACGACCCCAACCTGACGCAGAGCGGCATGGCCGTCGGGACCTACAACTACATGGCTCCGGAACGGTTCACCGGCGACGAAGTCACCTACCGGGCCGACATCTATGCACTGGCCTGCGTGCTCGGTGAATGTTTGACCGGAGCGCCGCCCTACCGGGCCGACAGCGTCGAGCGACTGATCGCCTCGCACCTGATGGAACCGATTCCGCGGCCCAGCGTGCTGCGGCCCGGCCGCGTCCCCGCGGCGCTGGACCACGTGATCGCCAAGGGCATGGCGAAGAACCCCCACGAGCGTTACATGACCGCCGGGGATCTGGCGTTGGCCGCGCACGAGGCACTGAGCACGCCCGAGCAGCGCCAGGAAGCCACCATCCTGCGGCAGGGCGATAACGAGACCCTGATGCTTCCCGCGGTTGATCCGGGCGCGGGCGGCTGGTCCAGCCAGGGCGGCTCGGGTTCGTATCCGAGCAGCCCCGCGACCATGCGAGCACCGGTTGTTCCCCCGTTCCGCACCGGCGACGAGACGATGGCGCAACCGCTGCCGCCCAACACCGGCGGATGGCGTGAGCGGCCGAGCAACAACTCGGACCAATTCACGCAGGCCGCCCCGGTGGCCGCCGCCGGCTGGGCCAGCCATCCTGGGGTCGCCACTTCGGGGCCCGCGGGTGCGCCGCCCTACCAGCAGCCGTCGCATCCGCACCCGATTGCGGCCCCACCACCGCCACCCAAGCCGCGCAAGTCACGCAAGTCGCTGATCATCGGCGCCGCTGCCGCCGCTGTCCTGCTCGTCGTGATCGCCGCCACCGCGTTTTTCCTCAGCCGGCCAGACGGCAACGGGTCGTCGCCGCAGAACGCGACCGGACAGCAGGCGATGCCGTTCAACGGCCTCAATTTCCGCTTCGCCCCGGGCGGGGTCGCGGTCGACGGCAACGGCACCGTTTACGTCACCAACCAGACCATGTATGGCCGCGTGGTGGCGCTGCCGGACGGGTCTACCTCGCCGACGGTCAAGCCGTTCAACGGGCTTTACGAACCGCAGGGCATCGCCGTGGACGGCGCCGGCAAGATCTACGTCAGCGACTTCAACAACCGGGTGGTGGCACTGGCGGGCGGTTCGAACAATCAAGTGGTCCTGCCTTTCAACGGCCTGAATTACCCCGAGGGTGTCGCGGTGGACCCGCAGGGCAATGTCTACGTCGCCGACCGCGGCAACAACCGGGTGCTCAAGCTGGCGTCGGGCAGCAACGCGCAGACCGAGCTGCCGTTCGACGGTCTGAAGAACCCAGACGGGGTGGCCGTGGACAGCCAGGGCAACATCTACGTCACCGACACCGACAACAACCGGGTGCTGATGCTGGATGCCGGGACCAGCAATCAGACGGTGCTGCCGTTCACCGGCATCAACGCACCGTGGGGCATCACCGTCGACGGCGCGGGCAACGTCTACGTCACCGAGCACGACAACAACGTGGTGGCGAAGCTGCCCGCGGGCGCGACCGCGTCGGTGGAACTGCCGTTCAACGGCCTGAACACCCCGCTGTCGGTGGCGGTGGACAAGAAGGGCAACGTGTACGTTGCCGACCGCGGCAATGGCAGGGTGCTACGTCTCCCACCAGGCTCGTGAACCGGACCCGAGTCAGCGGCGCCGGGTAGCCAGAAACCGCATTCCCGCCGCCGACAGGTTGATCACGGCGACGATGATGATCAGGGTCAGCGCCGCTCCCCAGACGCGCAGGAAACCGGCGTGTTCGGGGTTGGTGAGTTCGGTGTAGATCAGCAGCGGCAGCGAAGCCATGTTGCCGTTGAAGATGTCGTAGTTGATCGACCGGCTGTAGCCGACCAGCACCAGCACCGGTGCGGTCTCGCCGATGACACGGGCGACCGCCAGCAGGATGCCGGACACGATGCCCGGCGTCGCGATCGGGATGACGATCCGCGTGATGGTCTTCCATTTCGGAACTCCCAGGGCGTAGCTGGCTTCCCGCAACTCGTCGGGCACCAGTCGCAGCATTTCCTCGGTGGAGCGCACCACCACCGGCAACATCAGCAGGACCAGCGCCAGCGCCACCGCGAAGGCGCTCTGCTGGAACCCGAGCGTGGCGATCCACAGGCTGAAGATGAACAGCGCCGCCACGATCGAGGGCACCCCGGCCAGCACGTCGACCATAAACGTCGTCACGCGCGCCAGCCGACTGGTCCCGTATTCCACCAGATAGACCGCGGTCATCAGCCCCAGCGGGACCGCGATCACCGCCGCAACACCCGCCTGGGCTATCGTCCCGTACAAGGCCTGATAAACGCCGCCGGTGAATTCCTCGGGCAGCACGCCGCGCAGTGAGTGCGTCCACCAGTCCACCAGGATGACGGCGTGCCAGCCACGCTCGATCACCACCGCCAGCAACCAGACCAGCGGCACCAGCGCGATGAGGAACGAGGCGAGGAAGAAGATCGTCGCGGCGTCGTTCTTGATTCGGCGGGCCAGGCTCAGCGGCCGGAAAACCACGACCTTGACGGGCTGTTCAAGCGCAGCGGCACTGAACTGGCTCATCCGTTGACCTTTCCGCCGGCGATCGCGCGGGCCGCGGCGTTGACCATGAACGTCAGCACGAACAATGCGAATCCCGCCGAGATATACGCTCCGGTCGGCAGCGGCTGGCTGAATTCTGAAGCCGCCGAGGCGATTTTGGAGGCAAAGGTATAGCCGCCGTCGAACAACGACCAGTTCCCCGGCTTGGCGGCTGATCGCAGGATGATCAGCACCGCCACGGTTTCGCCCAGCGCACGACCCAGACCCAGCATCGAGGCTGCAATCACACCGCTGCGCCCGAACGGCAGCACGGTCATCCGCACCACCTCCCACTTAGTGGCGCCCAGTGCCTGCGCGGCTTCGATCTGAATCGGCGGGGTCTGGCGGAACACTTCTCGCGACACCGAGGTGACGATCGGCAGGATCATCACCGCCAGCACGATGCCCGCGGTGAAGATCGTGCCGCCACCAGCCAACGACACATTGCCGTTCTTGAACAGGAACACCCATCCCAGACTTTTGTTGAGCATGTTCGCAAGCGGCTGAAGCTTCGGCGCCAGCACGAAGATCCCCCACAAACCGAAGATGATCGACGGCACCGCGGCCAGTAGATCGACCATCGCCCCGAACGGACGCGCCAGCCGATTGGGCGCGTACTGGGTGATGAAGACCGCGATACCGACGGCGATCGGCACCGCCAACGCCAGGGCGCTGATCGAACTGAGCATCGTGACCATGAACAGGTCGCGGATGCCGAACGCCAGTTTGTCGCCAGAGGTGTCGAACTGCGCGCTGGTGAAGAAGTTCGCGTGGTTCGCGCGCAGCGACGGAATCGCCTTGATCAGCAAGAACACCGCGATCAACAGGATCGCCGCCACGATGGTGGACCCGGCCGCCGCGGCGACCAGCCTGAACAGACGATCCGCCCGCCGCGCTGCGTGCGCGTCTACCTCCGCTAGCGCAGATTTTGCTAGCGGGGCTTTGACCACGTCAGCCTCAGATCAGGAGATCGCGTTGACTGCAGTCGACAACCTCGACTTGAACGAGTCCGGGATGGGGACGTAGCCGTTGTCACCCAAACCATTCTGGCCGCCACCGATGGTCGACTGCAGGAACGCCTTCACGGCCGTCCCGACCTGTGCGTCCGGGTACTTCGAGCAGACGATCTCGTAGGTGGCCAGCACGATCGGGTACGAGCCGGGCTGCGTCGGCCGGTAGAACGAAAGCGTGTCGAGCACCAGGTCGTTGCCCTGCCCCGCGATCGTGGCGCCGGAGATCGTCTTGCCCACCGAGTCGGCGCCGATGGCGACGGGCTCCGGACCGGCCGAGGTGATGATCTTGGCCATGTTCAGGCGCTGCCCCTGGGCGAACGACCACTCGTTGTAGGTGATCGACCCTTCGGTGTTCTTGATCGCCGCCGACGTGCCGTCGTTGCCCTTGGCACCCTCACCGACGCCGCCCTTGAAGGCCTTGCCGACGCCCTTGCCCCACGCGCCGTTGGAGGCGGCGTCGAGGTAGTGCTGGAAGTTGTCCGTGGTGCCCGACTCGTCGCTACGGAACACGACGTGGATGGGTGTGGCAGGCAGGTTGGTTCCCGAGTTGATCGCCGCGATCGCCGGGTCGTTCCAGGTGGTGATGCCGCCGCTGAAGATCTTGGCCAGGGTGGGCCCGTCCAGGTTCAGGGAACTGACGCCGCCGATGTTGTAGGTGACCGCGATGGGGCCGAACACCACCGGCAGATTCCAGGCCGGCGTATCACCGCAACGCTTTGCCGCCGCGGCTGCCTCATCCTTGCCCAGCGGGGAGTCGGAGCCACCGAAATCGGTTTGGTTACCGTTGAATTCGCTGATTCCCGCGCCTGAGCCGTTGCCGGTGTAGTTCAGCGTCTGCCCGGGGCAGGCCGATTCGAACGCTTTGACGAACCGGGTCATCGCGTTGGCCTGGGCGGTAGAGCCACTGGCCTTCAGCGTCTTCTTGCCCCCGCAACTCACACTGCCCGAGGAGCCGCCCGATGTACCTTGACCTCCCCCACCCGCGTTGTTGTCGCTACCACACGCTGACAACACCAGTGCGCCTGAGGCCAGGACACCGAGCGCGGCGCCAAATCGGTTGAGTTTCAATTCAGTTCCTATCGGTAGACATGAAACATACTAACCGCCGCCCCTCCGCCACGGCTTGTCCGACCAGACCCTTTCCTCACTCCCTTGCCGCTACATTAACAACAGGTAACGTGCGGTGAAAGAGTCGACGAAAGCGACGTTGCCGCGCTTCCGCGCCGGTCCCGCGACAGCGAGTTCGTCGAACTGGACGAGGCGGCCGTGACAGTCTTGACAAAAAACATTGCCGCCAAACGTGATTCGGCATTGAACGGGAGCCAGCCTCCGCTGAACGAGCCAGGCGCCCCGTCTGGCCACGTCGTCATCGAACTGCCCGCGTGTTCATCACCCAAGCCCAGGGCCTCCGGCCGTTACGTTTCCCAGGTCGTGTGACAAACTAGAACCTGTTACAGAAATCCTCCCGAGCCGGTGGACACCGCTGCCGGATCGGCCGTCAACTGAAACGAGACCCTAGTGATCCTGGACAGGTTCCGTCTGGACGACAAGGTCGCCGTCATCACCGGAGCCGGCCGCGGCCTGGGTGCGGCCATGGCGCTGGCATTCGCCGAAGCCGGTGCCGACGTCGTTATTTCGTCTCGAACGCAATCCCAGCTGGACGAAGTGGCCGAGCAGGTCCGCGCGACGGGGCGGCGTGCCCATGTCGTCACCGCCGACCTGGCACATCCCGAGGACACTGCAAAGCTGGCCGGCGAAGCCGTCGAGGCCTTCGGGAAACTAGACATCGTCGTCAACAACGTCGGTGGCACGATGCCCAATACGCTGCTGACCACTACGACCAAAGACCTCAGGGACGCGTTCACGTTCAACGTCGCCACCGCGCACGCCCTGACCGTCGCGGCGGTGCCATTGATGCTGGAGCACTCCGGCGGCGGCAGCATCATCAACATCACCTCCACTATGGGTCGGTTGGCCGGACGCGGCTTCGCCGCCTACGGCACCGCCAAGGCCGCGTTGTCCCATTACACCCGTCTTGCGGCGCTGGACCTGTGCCCGCGCATTCGGGTCAACGCGATCGCGCCGGGGTCGATCCTGACCTCCGCGCTCGACGTCGTGGCAAGCAATGACGAGCTCCGTGCACCGATGGAGCGGGCCACACCGCTGCGCCGCCTCGGCGATCCGCTCGATATCGCCGCTGCCGCAGTGTATTTGGCCTCACCCGCCGGCGGCTTCCTGACCGGCAAGACGCTGGAGGTCGACGGCGGCCTCACCTACCCCAACCTCGACATCCCCGTCCCGGATCTGTAAGGAGCCGACCATGGCTATACGCGTCGCCCAACTCGGCACCGGCAACGTCGGCGTCCATTCGCTGAAAGCTCTGATCAGCAACCCGGAGTTCGAACTCACCGGTGTGTGGGTGTCCTCGGATGCCAAGGCAGGCAAGGACGCAGCCGAACTTGCTGGCCTGGACGGGTCCACCGGCGTACTGGCCACCACCGAGCTGGACGCCGTACTGGCCACCGCACCGCAGTGCGCCGTTTATAACGCCATGGCAGACAACCGCCTTCCCGAGGCGCTGGAAGACTATCGGCGCGTTCTGGCGGCCGGCGTCAACATCGTGGGCAGCGGCCCGGTCTTCCTGCAGTACCCATGGCAGGTATTGCCCGAGGAGTTGATCAAACCGCTCGAAGATGCTGCACGCGAAGGCAATTCGAGCCTCTTCGTCGGCGGCATCGATCCGGGCTTCGCCAATGACCTGTTGCCCATGGCGTTGGCGGGTACCTGTCAGAGCATCGAGCAGGTGCGGTGCATGGAGATCGTCGACTACGCGACCTACGACAGCGCCGTCGTCATGTTCGACGTGATGGGTTTCGGCAAGCCGCTCGATGAGACGCCGATCCTGCTACAGCCCGGCGTGCTGAGCCTGGCCTGGGGTTCGGTGGTTCGGCAACTTGCTGCGGGCCTTGGCATTTCGCTCGACAAGGTCGCCGAGAAGTATGAGCGGGTGCCGGCGCCCGAGGCCTTCGACATTGCCTCGGGCCACATTCCGCAAGGCAGTGCCGCAGCCTTGCGGTTCGAGGTGCTGGGCATGGTCGACGGGCGGCCGGCCGTGGTGCTCGAACACATCACCCGTCTGCGGGAGGATCTGTGCCCCGAGTGGCCGCAGCCCGCGCAGCCCGAGGGGTCCTATCGGGTCGAGATCACCGGTGAACCGTCGTATGCCGTGGACATCTGCCTGAGCAGCCGGCGCGGCGATCACAACCACGCGCAGCTGGTCGCCACCGCGATGCGGGTGGTCAACGCGATCCCCGCGGTGGTGGCCGCCCCGCCGGGGATCCGCACCACCCTGGATTTGCCGCTGATTCCCGGGCGGGGTTTGTATCTCCCGGCTGACTAGCTGCCATTCGCCCGGCGGCGGCAGTGCCCGACGCCGGTATCCGCACCGCGAAAAGGCCAGCAGTAACCCGGACGGGCAGCGACGCAAGCTGAGACGGCCGGTGCCTGCGGCGGACGAGGTTTCGGATACCCTAACTTTTTACTTCGAAGGATAGGTATAGGTCGCAGGTTGGCGCAGCACACCACATTTTCGGGCAAGGGGGACTCGGACAAGGGGGGCTCGGACAAAGCGGGCTCGGACAAGGCGGGCTGGTATCTGCTGGGTCCCGCCTTCGTCGCGGCGATCGCCTACGTCGACCCCGGCAACGTCGCCGCCAACGTCAGCTCGGGGTCCAAATACGGCTATCTGCTGCTGTGGGTCATTGTCGCCGCCAACGTGATGGCCGGCCTGGTTCAGTACCTGTCGGCCAAGCTCGGGCTGGTCACCGGACATTCGCTGCCGGAGGCGATCGGCCACGGAATGGGGCGTCCCGCCCGGCTGGCCTACTGGGCGCAGGCCGAGATCGTGGCCATGTCAACCGATGTCGCCGAGGTGATCGGCGGGGCCATCGCGTTACGCATCCTGTTCGGGCTGCCGCTGCCGCTCGGCGGGCTGATCACCGGTGCGATCTCCCTGGTGCTGCTGCTGATCAGAGACCGTCGGGGCCAACGTCTGTTCGAGGCGGTCATCACCGGACTGCTGCTGGTGATCGCGCTCGGGTTCACCGCCAGCTTCTTCGTCGCCACACCACCGGCGGGCGAGGTGATCTCCGGCCTGGTGCCGCGGTTCCAGGGGACCGAAAGTGTGTTGCTGGCCGCCGCGATCCTGGGCGCCACCGTCATGCCGCACGCGGTCTATCTGCATTCCGGACTGGCCCGCGACCGGCACGGGCAACCCGAGCCGGGCACGGCAAGGCGGCGACTGCTGCGCATCACCCGCTGGGACGTCGGGGTGGCGATGGTGATCGCCGGCGGCGTGAATGCCGCGATGCTGCTGGTCGCCGCGTACAACATGCGCGGCCACGGAGATGTGGCTTCCATCGACGACGCCTACGGCGCGGTCCGCGACACATTGGGGCCGACGATCGCGGTGCTGTTCGCGATCGGATTGTTGGCGTCGGGGTTGGCGTCGTCGTCGGTGGGCGCCTACGCCGGGGCCATGATCATGCAGGGATTGCTGCACTGGTCGGTGCCGATGGTGGTGCGCCGGCTCGTCACGTTAAGCCCGGCGGTGGCGCTGTTGGCATTTAACGTCGACCCCACCCGAACCCTGGTGCTCTCCCAGGTCGTGCTGTCGTTCGGGATTCCGTTCGCGGTGCTGCCACTGGTCCGTCTCACCGCCAACCGCAAGCTGATGGGCGACGATGCCAACCATCCCGCCACGACGGTTGTTGGCTGGGTGGTTTCGGTGATGATTAGTCTGCTTAACGTGGCACTGATCTATCTGACGGTGACGGGCTGAATGCCGGTCCGCCGGCACCTCTACTTCGCATACGGATCCAACCTCTGCGTGCGACAGATGGCGGCACGCTGCCCGGATGCCGTTGATCCGCGTCCTGCGGTGCTGTGCAATCACGACTGGCTGATCAACGAACGTGGCGTTGCCACGGTCGAAAAGTGCGCCGGGCGAGACGTGCACGGCGTGTTGTGGCGGCTTTCCGACCGTGACCTGACCGTCCTGGACAGCGCCGAGGGAGTGCCGGTGCGCTATAGGCGCGACCAACTCAGCGTGCACACCGACTCAGGATCGTCGCCGGCGTGGGTGTACATCGACCATCGGGTGACGCCCGGGCCGCCGCGGCCCGGTTACCTGTCGCGCATCATCGACGGCGCGATTCACCACGGGCTGCCGCAACGCTGGATCGACTTTCTGCGCCGCTGGGATCCGACCCGGTGGCCGTTGCCGGTGGCCTCCGATGGGACTGGGCCACAATCTCTTTCAGAGTTGTTGAGCGAGCCCGGGGTGGTGGAGCTGTGCCGGTTGCGGTCACGCTTCGGCTTTCTTGGGATTCACGGCGGTGGACTCGAGCAGATGACGGACGTGATCGCTGAACGGGCCGCCCAGGACGGCGGCGCCTCGGTGTATGTGCTGCGCCACCCCGAGCGCTATCCGCACCACCTGCCGTCGTCGCGGTTCGATCCGACTGAATCTGCTCAATTGGCAGAGTTTCTCGACCACGTCGACGTCGCCGTGTCGCTGCACGGCTATGGCCGAATCGGGCGCAGCACACAGCTGCTGGCCGGCGGGCGCAACCGCATCCTGGCTGCGCATGTGGCCGGGCATGTCCGGCTGCCGGGGTATGACGTGGTCACCGATCTCGATGCCATCCCTTCGGAGCTCAGGGGCTTGCATCCGGACAACCCGGTGAACCGGGTTCGTGACGGGGGGACCCAGCTGGAACTGCCGGTTCGGGTCCGCGGCCTGAGCCCGCGCAGTACCCTCCCCGGACCCGACGGATTGTCGCCGGTTACGTCCGGTTTGGCGCAGGGTCTGGCGGCGGCGGCCCGCTCATGGCAGTTCTCTTCGGATAGTTGATGGAGGTTGTTGGTGGATAAGGATTTTCGTTTTGGTTTAAGCATCCGCTACTTCAAGTCGCGCGAGGCGTTGGTGGAGATCGCCCAGCGGGCGGAGGATCTTGGATTCGACGTGCTTTGCGTGCCAGACCATCTCGGTGCGGCCGCTCCCTTTCCCACGTTGACGGCGGCGGCGATGGTCACCGAGCGCATCCACCTGAGCATGTACGTGCTAAACGCCGCCTTCTACAAGCCGGCGCTGTTGAGCCGGGACATCGGTGCTCTCGACATCCTCAGCGACGGACGCCTGGAGGTGGGACTCGGAACCGGTTACGTCCGAGAGGAATTCGAGGCCGCCGAGTTGCCGTATCCGAGTGCCGGTGCGCGGGTCGACCATCTCCAGCACATGACGGAATACCTGGTCGAGCATCAACCCCGGGTCCCGATCATGATCGCCGGCAGCGGCGACCGGGTGATGACCCTGGCCGCCCGGCATGCCGACATCATCGGACTCACCGGCGCCAAGGTGCGCGACGTCGAGGACCCACTGGCCGAGCGCATCGACTTCGTCCGCGGTGCGGCGGGTGACCGGTTCAGCGCGCTGGAGCTGAACCTGGTGATCACCGCGGTGCCCCGTCCGGACGAGGCCATTCCGAACTTGTCGTTGACCCGGCGCAACGCCCCGGATCTGTCCGATGAGGAATTGCTGGCCATGCACTCGGTGCTCAGCGGATCCCCCAGCGAGATGGCGGAGAAACTGGCGGGTCACCGGGAGAAATACGGCGTCACCCACTTCACCGTGCAGGACAACCACATCGACAACTTCGCCAATGTGATCGCCGAACTTCGCTGAGCGGTGAGCGGTCGGCCGGAGCGGGTCGCCCGGTAAGCTCAGCCCGTCGCCCCCGGGTGCCTGACGAAAACTCTTTCAGGGCTGGTCTCTGGTGGTTGACTCCCGGGGTTGGGAACGTGAGTCCGTAGATTTCGGAACGCGACGATTGGGTGGACGGGAAATCGCCACAGCCGCTGATTACATGGAAATCTCCCCCAGGTCGGGCGTATCAGCTAATCGGCACGCGTGGTCCTGCGTAGGCGCAATTAAGCCTCTCGGAGTCCATTCAACTCACACGCTTCGCGTAATCACGAACGATGAACCGACACGCTCGAACCGTGAGGGCCATCATCGTCAACGTGGGATTCTGGAATCCGGAGGAGACAAAGCATGCGCCATCGGTCACGAAGACGTTGTCGGCATCCCAACATTGACAGTATGAGTTCACCACCGAGTTGTCCGGTGTGTCGCCCATGCGCGCGCCGCCGGTCTCGTGAATGGCCCCCCCGGGCCGAAAAGCGCGGTAGTTCGTGAGGAACAGGGATCGAAGCAGCCGATCGGAGATGTTGCCTCTGGCGCGGCGATCGCGGTTCTCGTCGACCTGTAGGCCGCCGGCCGCGGCAATTTCCGGTAGCGTCCGGCTCATGTGGGCAATCATGTTGAGCTCGTCTTGAGAATGGCTGCACTCGATTTTGGCGACGGGAATCCCCCACGCGTCCTTGACAATTGGGTCTAGTGATACGTGGTTCTGGTAGCAGGGCTGCATCTCGCCATACGCCCCCATGACCCAGACCGGGCTGTGGCGGCCTATCTGGACCTCGACGCCGTAGCCACCAGGAAAGTTTTTCGACTCGTTGTCGCAGAAACTCGGAATGTACAGTCCCGCGCCGGCCACGGCGAAGTCGGACTCGACATCCTTCTCAGACACCTTGCCGCTCCGGATGTGCGCCACGTGATCGCAGAGATAACGGCCGAGCAGCCCTGACGAACCGCCGACCCCGGACGGATGTACTGCGGATTTTGAGTTCAACAGGATCCGTACGGTCTCGATCGCCGACGCGCAAAGGACGACGACCTTTCCGTGAATTGCCTGCGTAGTCTTCGTCAATCTGTCGATGAATTCAACGCCGGTCGCCTTACCGGATCGCGCATCGACCAATAATCGGCTGACGACGGCGTCTGTCCGAATGTCGAGGTGCCCAGTTGCGAGGGCGAGCCTGACCGGAAGCGGAACTCTGTTGTCGTCGGACTTGACCTTTCGCGCGGACGTTACGCGGACGTTCGGCAGCCGTTTCTGAACGTTGGCCAGGAACGCGTCTTCGATCTTGGTCGTTTTCAGCGGCCCGATGAATTGCCCGTCGGGACAGTTGGGAATGCCCGCGGGCTTCCCGTAGACGCCTAGCGTTCGCTCGACGATGTCGTAATACGGCGCCAAGTCCTCGTAGGCCAGTGGCCAATCGAGGCCGTCTCCGCGGACACTCGCGGCTTTGAACTCCGAATTCGACATGCGCGGTACATGCCCGAGCCATAAGTGAAGGCGACCGCCCAGTTGTCGCCCCCTGATCCAGACGAATGTTTTTCCCGGCGCTGTGGTGTAGGGGTTCTCCCTGTCGTTGACGAAAAATCTCTTGGTGGTCTCGGAGAAGGCTGGACAACGGATCTGAACATGCTGCCCCTGGATGGCCGATTTGACCCGGCCGGCAATCCCCATCCCGCCGGTGACCGCGTTGATCGGCAAGTCATCATCGATGTCCGGGTTTCGGCCGGCCTCGAGCAGGACAACCCTCATCCCGCCTTCCGTCAGTTCCTTGGCAGCCCACGAGCCAGACGCGCCGGAACCAACAACGATGGCGTCATACCCGGATTCAGTGCCGGGCATGCGTACGCCTCCGGGTGAGTTCTTCCACAGGATCGGTGGCGGCCGCAACGCTGGCGGCGGGTTTGGTCATCCGGGTGGCTATCTCGCGGGCTCGGGCGGTAGAGCGTTTGATCTTAGCGCACCTGAACTTGGTGCACGCCAGTTTTGGGGGTGAGTACAACCGAGGCTGTGGCGCGGGCGGCGTGAGCTCGACTGCGGTAAAGTCCTGGCGGCGCCCACCCTCGTCGATCAGCCAACACGCCGGGCGCCGGCGAGATTTTCCACAAGATCGGTGGCGGCCGCAACGCTGGCGGCGGGTTTGGTCATCCGGGTGGCGATTTCGCGGGCTCGGGCGGCATATTGCGGGGTGAGGACAGTACGCAGGTCAGCGACCAACGACTCCCGCGTTGTACGCGAAAAGCGCCGGGCAGTACCTACTTTCAGTCGTTTAACCACGGCGCCCCAGTGCGGCTGATCGAAGCCCCGCCACAAGATCACCGTGCCCACCCCGGCGCGCAGGCCCGCGGCCGTGGTACCCGCGCCACCATGATGAACGACCGCGCGGCAGGACGGAAAGATGGCCACGTGATTCACCGCGCCCACCACCTTGACGTGCCCGAATCGAGGGAGGTCGCTGAAGTCAGTCCCGCCGGCGCACACCAACGCTCGTTCGCCCAACTGCGCGCAGGCGGCACCGATCATGGCGAGCGTGTCAGCGGGCGATTCGATCGCTACGCTGCCGAACCCGAAGTAGATGGGCGGTGTTCCTGCGGCAATCCACGACGCAACCTCCTCATCGTCATCCGCCGGCAATTCCAGCGTGAGCGCTCCGATGAAGGGCCGTCTGCCATTCCATTTGGCCCATTCGGCTGCCAGCCCGGAAAGCACATCTCGTCGTAGGCCTGGATTTCCAGGTGTCCGCGTTTGATGATCCGTCGAAATGCGGGCGTCGTTTCCTTCGGTAGGCCTAGGCTGCGACGCTGTGCTGCTTCGACGTTCTTCCGCGTGGGCCACATCAGCCATTCGGCCACGGTCGTCGCAAAGCTGACGAACCATGCTGGCAAGTACGGCCGCAGCCGACCGTTGGGTTGCACCGGGGCGAAATGCAGGATTGACAAGGGGATGTCGTAGTACTCCGCGACGTTGGCGGCGACTTCCTGATACGCGATGCCCGTGAGGATCAGGTCGGCCCCGTCCGCCAACGACACCAGCGTCGTGCTCATTTCGCCCCAGCACGAAACACCCGACTCCGCGGCATCGCGCCATAACCTGCGCAGATCGAGGATCCTCCAGAAATTTCTCAGGAGATTAGGGAAAAAGTTGCGGTGGGCGTCGAGCCAGAGCTGCGGTCCGCCCCGTAGGCGACCGCCGCAAGCCCAGCCGACTCGGCGAGGCCAACAACGTCTGGCGGGACAGCCATGCACACGTCGTGCCCTCTGCGCAGCAACTCGCGGCCGATAGCGGAGCAGGGCTCGACATCGCCGCGCGTTCCCCACATCGCCAGCACAAACCTCATCGCGCATCTAAGCCTTCCACTTATCAGCATGTTCTGCGAAACAAAACCGGCAGCTTCGCATCCGCCGGCAGCATAATCTTCGCGTGCAGACCGTGGGACGTAGCCGTGGCAATCCCCTGCCCCAAATCAATCGCTGCCGAGGACGATTCGCCAGACCGGCTGATCAACCCCGAAACCTTCCCGTCGTCTAGCGCGCAGTCTTCGCATTAATGAGCGACGGCAGACGCCATCCTCGATCCGTCTGATCGCCTCATCTGCCAGTTGGCATGAATTGAATGTGGATCACGCAGGATTTGAGATCTTAGGACGTGATGCACCCCTCCGAGCCGGCTGCCTCACGCTCGGCAACGAGACATCCTGACCCGGCCTGCTTCCCATCCGAGAGCCGTGCGGCGCCGGCACGGGTCAGCGTGGACGTATTCGAACAACTATCCTTATCGCCGATGCGCGCTGTGATCCGGCTTTATCGACGAATGTCGGGACCTGCCGCGGATCGCCGCGATATCGTAGGACATGATGCCGAGGCTCTTACGGGTGCCATCTGGCTGAGGTTGCACATCGGCGGAAAAATTGGGGCCTCCCTGCGATTGAGGACGGCAAACCTATGATCATGCGGCGGGCAACGTATTTGGCGCCGGACGGTCCGGCATGGCTCTGATCTGTGGAATGAAGTTAGAGCACGACGGCGGCTTGGCGCTGGTTAAGTCGACTCCGTCAGGCGCGCGGCTTGTCTCGGCCACCGAAGTGGAAAAACACGACAATCGCTGGCGTCACGATGCCATGTTTGACACCGGTCTGATCGAGCATCTTTTCGAGCAACTCGGGCATCGGGTTGACGAAGTCGATCGGTTCGTGGTGGACGGCTGGGTCGGCGAGGGTTTTCAAGTTTGGACCGCGGACCGCCGCGAACTGATTCGTACCGCCCCGTTCCGGCAATCCGACGACAGCACTCCCGTCCTGCACTGTTATCGACCCGGTTCGTTGCTCACACTCGCAGGCAAGCCGCGGAGCTATGAGAGCTATCGTCACGTCGAGTCACATCTCGCCGGCGCCTATTTGACCAGTCCGGCGGCGGCTGAGCGCCTGCCCGCCCTTGTCCTGGTCTGGGACGCCAATTCGTTTCCCGTCGTGTATCTCGTGGACCCGGTGCAACGCACGGTGCAATACCGTGGCTGGCTGTTCGGCATACTCGGCGGCGTCTACGAGTTTTTCAGCCGCAATGTGCCCCCGTTCGTTCTCGACCCGCAATGGGACGACGTGAAAAAGTGGCACGTTCAGATGTCCAACTGTGGAAAGGTCATGGCGTATGCGGGACTAGGCACCGTCAGCGAACCGCTGGTCCGCGAGATTCGCCGGGCACTGGCCGCGCTGGACGGCCGCTGGGACATTTTTGGCACCGACCTCTTCTACCAGGAGGTTGAGCCGGCAATCCGGCGAATCGGCCTTGATGATGCATCGGTACTGGCCAGCTTCCATGAAGCCATCGCCCGGCTGCTGGTCGAGCGGCTGGCCGATGCGGTCGAGCCCCTTAACGGTCGGGTAAGGACTTTGTGCTTCGCCGGCGGCAGTGCCCTGAACATCAAGTGGAATAGCGCGATTCGCGGCAGCGGACTCTTCGACACCGTCTGGGTGCCCCCGTTTCCGAATGACAGCGGCGCGGCGATTGGCACCGCATGCGCATCGCTGATGCACCGCGGCGCATTCGGGCCGCTGGAGTGGAGTGTCTACAGCGGACCCCCACTGAGAGCTACCCAGCTGAGGCCCGGGTGGCGTGCCGAGAAGTGTTCGGTTGACGAGCTCGGTGCCCTGCTGGACGCGACGGAGCAACCGGTGATCGTGCTGTCCGACCGCGCCGAGTTGGGACCGCGGGCGTTGGGAAACCGCAGCATTCTCGCCTCACCGCGGCAGGAGCGCACGAAAGGCATCCTGAACCAGATGAAGGGTCGTGAGCCGTATCGGCCGGTTGCGCCAATGTGTTTGGAGGAGAACGCATCAGATATCTTCGAACCCGGCGGCGCCGATCCGTTCATGCTCTTCGACCACCACATCCGGCCCAACTGGGTGGACCGGATACCGGCGGTCAAACATGTCGACGGCACCGCTCGGCTGCAAACAGTCAACGACCGCACCGCACCGCTTGCGACGGCGATTGTCCGTGCCTTCGCTGCGCGGTCAGGGATTCCGGTGTTGTGCAACACGAGCGCTAACCACAAGGGGCGCGGGTTCTTCCCCGACGTGGGGTCGGCGATGGAATGGGGGCGCACTGCCTATATCTGGTCGGATGGCACCTTGTACTCGTCAGCGAACACAGGTCCGGACACGTGGGGCGCCGCACCTGAGGAGCTTCCGTACGGCCGGCAGATCCCCGCCACCGAGGCGGAGTGGAAGGACGCGTGGAAACGCAAGGCCGCCGAGCGTGGGCTCCGCTGACCGATTGGTAGCCGAGCGGTGAGCGTCTCCACCCATCGGGCTAACTCAATAGGGTTTGGGCAACGCTTGATCGCGGCAAACAGCAAATCGTCACATCGCGATCCGCGAAGTTATCTATAGTCAATTACCACCGGATCGTCCGAGGAGTGCACGTGAACAAAGATGATCTGATCTTGGTCAGCGTCGATGACCACATCTTCGAGCCGGCCGACATGTTCGACGCTCATGTGCCTGCCGCCTTCAAGCATTACGCTCCTCGCGTGGTGCGGCAGCCGGACGGCAAGCTGGAATGGCGCTATGGCGACTACCGCGATTGGACCACGGGCCTCAACGCGGCCGCAGGCAAGCCAACAGAAGAGTACGCCGACGAGGCACCGACCTACGGCGAGATGCGACCGGGTTGCTTCGACGTCGACGAACGGGTGCGCGACATGAACGCCGGCGGTCAGCTGGCCGGACTCAACTTGCCGAACTGGCCCGGCTTCTGCGGGGAGGCCCTCAGCAAGGGGCCAGACCCCGACGTGAATCTGGTCATGATCAAGGCGTACAACGACTGGCACGTCGACGAATGGTGCGGTGCCCACCCAGGCCGATTCATCCCCTGCGGCATCCTGCCGCTTTATGACGTCCAAGAGGCGGCCAAGGAGGTAAAACGCTTGGCGGACAAAGGCTGTCACGCGGTGGCGTTCTCCGAGAACCCCGAAGCGCTGAACCTGCCGAGCATCCACCAGAAGTACTGGTATCCGCTGTTCGAGGCTGCCTGTGAGTACAAGACCGTGCTGTGCATGCACGTCGGGTCATCAGGACGCGAATCGACGTTTTCCACGGGTGCTCCGTTGAGCGTAAACATGACGGGCACGCAGATGATGAGCATCTACGCGTTCCTCGAACTCATCTGGGCCGAGTTCTTCAAGGACTTCCCCGAACTCAAGTTCTCGCTGACGGAGGGCGACCTGGGTGGATCCCCTACTTCCTCTGGCGCGCCGAACACGTACGGAATCGTCACTTGGGCTGGACCCGTGACACGTTGCCGAAGGGCTACGACGGCCCGGGCGAGGTGTTCAGACGGCACATCTACGCGTGCTTCATCAGCGACAAGGTGGGCGTGCACAACATGCAGTGGTTCAACGAAGACATGATCTGCTGGGAATCGGACTACCCGCACTCGGATGGCAGCTGGCCCCTTGCCCCCGAGGACGTCATCGAGACGATGGGACACCTCGACGACGCTGTCATCAACAAGATCACCCACGAAAACGCCATGGCCGCATACTCTTTCGACCCGTTCCAGCACATCCCCAAGGAGCGCGCACGGGTCGGAGATCTCCGGGCGCTGGCAACCGAAGTCGACGTCGTGACCCACGTCAGTCCAGTTGGCGCGGACGTGACCGATGGACGCGAATGACGGCACTCGGTTGGATCAGAGCGGCGCAGGCTGCCGAAATCAGCTGATGTGCAACGGATCCAGGCAAATGAGATGGATCGTATGACCGATAGCACCACCGAGATGTTCGTGGAGAACACAACCGAGTTCCTGGCGCGGATGCGTGCGCTCGACTGCATTCAAGAGTTGACGGCGCGGCAACCGAAGACCATCGCCGCCGGCGTTCGGCGGGCCGGCAAGGGCGTCTACAGCAATTTCGTCGACGGGCTGCCCCGTATCATTCCGATGATCGCCGCGCGGGCGCACGGTCCGTTCATTGTTGATCTGGATGGCAACGAATTCGTCGATTTGGACAGCGGCAGGGGGGTCAACTTCCTTGGGCATTCGTCGGAGGTCGTAATCGACGCTGTCCGATCGGTGCTCGGGGACGGGTTTACAGTCTCGGCCGGTAACGACGTCGAGACCACACTGATGAGTCTTCTTCTCGACGCAGTCCACTGGGCGGGGGGCGGGTTCCTCAGCAACTCCGGTACCGAAGCCACCATGCATGCCCTCAAGCTTGCACGGGCGTTCACCGGGCGGCCTCTTGTTGCGGTGTTCGAGAACAGTTACCACGGACATCACAATGATGTTTTCGTAACCAGGATGCCCGATGGCTCGACTCGGCCGAGCATGCCGGGCGTCGCGCCGTCGGTAGCGTCGTCGACGACTGTGCTTCCTTACGACGAAAGAGCTTTCGAGGCGATCGCCGCACATGCCTCGGACTTGGCGTGCGTCATCGTCGAGCCCATCAGATCCAGCTGGCCGCGGTTGGACCGAGAGTTCCTGGTCGGGCTGCGGAAAGTGACCATCGAGCACGGGGTCGTGCTGGCCTTCGATGAAACGCTCTCCGGGTTTCGGTTTCGCTTCGGTGGGGCAATCGACGAGGAAGGCATCACCCCGGACCTGGCGACATTTGGCAAGATTATTGGCGGCGGATTGCCCATTGGTGCCACGCTGGGGCGGTCCGAGATCATCAAAATGGCCGTCACAACCGGTGAGATAAAGCGCGACATCCAGACCCGAACGCACGTTCTGGGAACCTTCTGCGGCAACGTCATCGCGTGTACGGCCGGCCTGGCGCAGCTCGAATACCTTCGTGATCACCAGGACGAGATCTATGGAAGCATCGGAGCGGCCGCCGATCGATTCGCCGGTCACCTCGAGCGTCTGCGTGACGAAGAGGGTTATCCGATTGTGCTGCGACGGTACGAGTCCCTCGTGCGACCGTTCTTCGGTGCCGTGTCACCGGATAGCTTCCCAGCGTTCGGCCATCCCGACCGAAACATCGTCGCCGAGTACATGTGGACCTACTACCTGCGTGCGGCTGGTGTCCACCTTCCCGAACTCCTCTACCCGTTCTTCACCTACGCTCACACCGCGGACATCATGAACACCGTGTGCGACGCGGTGACTGAATCGTTCGCGGGGCTGCGGAAAGACGGGTTCTGGTGAGGTCGAAAGCATCTAGTAACACTGTCCTCGAAAACCTCAGCCGCTCATAATTGTTAGAGCAGTCCGAGCAGTTGCAAGTCGGCGACGTATTTGACGATCATCGGCGCCGAGACGTGCGGGATGTCTGGATTGTTCTTGTCCGGGCCGATTTTCGCTTCTCTGACTGCAGCACGGAACCGATCCGTCGGCCCAAGCGATGCGCTGATCGGCTCTTCGGGTTGCAGACCATGGGCGTGAGAATTGTGTATCGGCAACCTCCAGAGCACCGAGTGCCGACGCTGACGATCCGGTAGGGCACTGAGGCCGACCTCCAACCGCTGCAACCACTCGCCGAAGTCATCGATGCGCTGGATCGGGTGACCGGCCTCGATCAGCCAATCGACGTACTCATCCAAGCCGATACCGTCGTCGTGGGGGTTCATCACGTGGTAAGTCTCGAATCCGTCGACCACCCTAGCGCCGAGCGCGGCGATCGCCTCGGCGACGAATTCGACTGGTAGCCCGTCGAAGTGGGCGCGTTGCCGGTTGCCATCGGCGTCCAGCTGATAGAACGAGGTGGGCGCGATGCCGGTGGCCAGCAGAGAAAGCATCATTCGGGTGAAGTTGTCCGCCACGTTGAGCTGACCCGCGTAGGTGGTGTCGGCCAGGATCATGTCGCAACGAAACACCTTGACCGGTAGGGCGGCCAGTTCGTTCGCCTCGCGCAGCAGCACCTCGCCGGCCCACTTACTGTTGGGATAGCCGCTGTCGATCCTGCGCGTGGTACTGATGACCCGAATGTCAGCGTCTTCGGTGAACGTCGATGGCTCGATCTGTCCACCCACACTGCCGGTCGAGACATACGCGTACGGTTTGATCTTCGAGGTAAGGGCGATACGAATCAGCTCGGCGGTGCCCGCCACATTGGGCCCAAAGAGCCGACTGTAGGGCAAGACGTGGTTGACCACGGCCGCAGAATCGACGATGAGGTCGACGGTGTCGGCCAGTCGCTGCCAGGTCTGTCGTTCCAGACCCAGATTCGTTTCGCTTTTATCGCCTGCGATGACCTCGAGATGCCCAGCAGCCAGTCCTTCGAAATGCCGCAGCAAACGCGGGTCGCCGCTGTCAAAGGTGTCGTGCAGACGTTGTGCCGCGTGCTCATGAGAGTTGGCCCGTACCAAGCAGATCAGCTTTCCGTCGATCCGCTTCAGCCGCTCCAGCCATTCCAGCACCAAGTAACGCCCAAGGAAGCCCGTCGCGCCGGTCAGCAACACGGTCCGCACCTCACCGGCGTGTCGGGGCAGCGTCGGCGCGGTGGTCAAGGTCGCGGCGTCGATGAACTTGTCCAGAGTGAGATCGCTGGCGTGCAACTCGGTGCTGTGGCGGCCGTGCACGGACGCAGAGCTGGGTCGGTCGGCGCCGGCTTTTCGCTGCGCCTCCATTTCGCTTGAATCGTCGGGCGGTTCGGTGGCCGGGCTCAACTGCCGGCTCAGCCCTCGTACGGACGGCGTGTCGAACAGGTGGCGGACCGTGAGGTGGGCGTCAAGGCTGATGTTGATCGTGGCGATGAGCCGCATCGCGGTAAGTGAGTCGCCGCCGAGGGTGAAGAAGGAGTCATCGATGCTGACTCGGTCGAGTCCGAGTGTGCGGGTGTAGATGTCGGCCAGGATTTGTTCGGTGGGGGTGGTTGGGGGTTGGTGTGGTTGGTCATTTCGGTGGTCGGGTGCGGGTAGGGCGTGAGCGTCGATTTTGCCGTTGGGGGTCAGCGGCATGGTGTCGAGGGCGATGATGGCGGCCGGGAGCATGTATGCCGGGAGTTGGTGGTCCAGTTGGGTGCGGATCTGGGTGGGGTCGGCGGCGCCGGTGATATAGCCGATGAGGTGTTTGTGGCCGGCGTGATCATCGCGGGTGATCACGGTGGCTTGGTCGACGCCGGGTAAGGCGGTGAGTGCGGCGGTTATTTCGCCGAGTTCGATCCGGTAGCCGCGGATTTTGACTTGGTCGTCGGCGCGGCCGTGGTACTGCAGTTGGCCGTCGGGGTGCCAGGAGGCCAGGTCGCCGGTGCGATACATCCGGGTTCCCGGCGGGCCAAAGGGGGAGGCGATAAAGCGGGTTGCGGTCAGACTGGCCCGCCGCCAGTAGCCCAGACCCACGCCGGTGCCCGCGACGTACAGTTCGCCGGTGGCGCCTGGGGGCAGCGGTCGGAGGGCGTCGTCGAGGAGGAAGAGTGCGGCCCCTGGCACGGGTCCACCGATGGGTGGGGGGCTTGGTTGGGGTGATAGTGGTGTGCTGATGGTGGCGTAGATGGTGGTTTCGGTAGGGCCGTAGCCATTGAGCATGACGCGTGTCGGTGCCCAGCGGGTGACGAGTTCGGCGGGGCAGGCCTCGCCGGCGACCATCAGGTTGGCGGTGGTTTTGTGGGGTGTTAGCAGGGCTGCGGCGGCTGGGGTTTGACTCAACATCGTGATGCGTTCGGTGGCCAGTAGGGTGTGTAGGTCCTGGGGTGAGCGGGCCACGGTGTCAGAGACGATGACCAGTCGCCCGCCGTGTAGCAGTGCTCCCCAGATCTCCCAGGCCGAGAAGTCAAAGGCATATGAATGGCATTGGGTCCAGGTTTGGCCGGCCAGCTCGAAGCCGGGGTGTAGGGACTCAAATAGTGCGGTGATGTTGTGGTGGGTGACCGCGACCCCTTTGGGAGTGCCGGTGGTTCCCGAGGTGTAGATGATGTGGGCGATGTCGTCGGGGACCGGTGGCGCCAGGGCGGTGTCGGGGTGGTGGTCGATGAGGGGATCGGCGACGTCGATGACCGGCACCTGCAGGCCGGCAAAGCGGTCGGTCAGGTCGGTGGTGGTGATCGCGGCGATGGGTGCGGCATCATCGACGATGAACGCCAGCCGGGCGGTGGGCACAGCGGGGTCAATGGGCAGGTAGGCCGCTCCGGACTTGAGCACCGCCAAGATCGCAACGATCGCTTCCGCGCAGCGGGAAAACAACACGGCCACACACTGACCCGGGCCCGCCCCGGCCGAGGCCAGTCGATGCGCCAACCGATTGGCGGCCCGATCCACCTCCCGATACGTCATCGACCGGCCCGCACACACCAACGCCACCACATCGGGTCCCCGCTCCACCTGAGCGGCCCACATCACCGGAACCGACCCCGCCACCACCGACCGCCCCAACACCCCCCAATTACCCCAAACACCCAGCCGCGCATGCTCATCCGCATCGAGCAGATGCGCAGGCGCCACCCGTCGGGTTGGGTCGGCGGTCATCGCCAGCAATACCTTCTCGAACCGCGCGATGACCGCCTCGATCCTGGGCGCGTCGAACACCTCGGTGGCGTATTCGATGTGAAAAGCCAGCTCGCGGCCCGGCTGGGCCACCACCGTCAACGGGTAGTGGCTGAATTCGCGGCCGCTGATCTCGGTGATGGTCAGGTCATGGGCCGCCAGCGGCGCGGCGGGGTCGGTCGGGTAATTCTCGTAGACGAATAGGGTGTCGAACAGGGCGGCGTGGCCGGTGATGCGGAGAATGTCGGCCAGCGCCAAGTGCTGATGCTCGAGTGTGTCGATGTGCGCCGTTTTCAGCCGTTCGAGCAGCTCTTCGGTGGTAGTGGTCGCGGTGACGGTCGCGCGAACGGGGACGGTGTTGATTAACAGGCCCACCATCGATTCGGAGCCGGCCACTTCCGCGGGCCGACCCGAGACGGTGGTACCGAATATGACGTCACGGTGGCCGGTCAGCCAGATTAGCAGCTGCGCAAACGCGCCCTGCAGCACGATGTTGAGCGTGGTGTTGCGTGAGCGCGCCAGCTCGTCGAGCGCGCTGGTCGTCTCCTCGGGCAGCCGGAAAGATTCCACGCTTCGGGCGCCCACCCCTAACCGCTCGGGCGGACCGACAAAGGTCGGCGCCTCAAAGCCGGCCAGCACCCGGCGCCATGCGGCGTGAGCCGCCTCGCGATCCCGGCCAGCCAGCCATTCAAGGAAGTAACGATAAGGGACAGGGGCGGGCAGTGGCTGGAAGTTGTACCCGGCGAAGATTTCGCGCAGCAGGATCTGCCCGGACCAGCCGTCGCACACGACGTGGTGCATGGCCAACACAAACCGATACTGCTCTGGTGCGATCCGGACCAGCATCGCGCGCAGTGGTGACTGGTGGGCCACATCGTAGGTTGCGCAACGTTCGGCGGCGCATGCTCGCTCGACGCGGTCCTCGCCATTGGTGTTCTCGTCGGCGAGATCGAGGTAGCGCCAAGGCAACACGGGTCTCTTCAGAATGATCTGCAACGGTTCGCCAAGCCGTTGGTCGACGAATCGGGCTCCCAGATTGGGATGACGACTAAGCACCGCTTGGGCGGCATGGCGGAGACGATGATGATCGAGCCGCCCGGTCAGGGCAATGTCGACCTGCACCGCGTACAGGTCAGTATTGTCCTCGGCGTTCGCGCTGGTGTGGTACAACAAGCCCCGCTGCAGCGGTGTCAACGGCAACACATCAGCGACTTCGTATGCGCGCTGCAACCTTTCGAATTCCTCGGCGGCCAAGGAGACCAGCGCAAAATCCGAGGGGGTGAACCCGCCCCCACCGTCGCGCACGCACGTGCAGATGCCGACCAGGGCCTCGAACCACAACCGGCTCAGTGTATCTATTTGCGCCGCATCGATTTTCGAGGGCGCCCAGGTCCAGGTGGCCTGCAGCTGTGGTCCGGCGTCGGTGTCCAGCGTGATGATATTGACACCCGCGGTATGGCCCAGCGGCATAGACCATCCGCCACGCGACTCATCGGTGAACGGTGCACCCGCGCCCGATATCTGCCAGCCGTCGCCGGCGATTGCGCCATTCTGCGATCCGCCCACGCGACCTAGGTAGTTGAATCCGATCGGCGGATCCGGGCCTTCCAGTTCGGCCTCGCCGTTGAGGTAGCGCAGTACCCCGTAGGTATAACCGTCGGGCACGGCCCTGAGCTGCTCCTTGGCCTTTTTGACCGCCGCACCTAACGCCGCGTGGCCGTCGGCTACCTGCGGCCACAACAACCGATCCGGCGTCAAGCACACCGGGTATTTGGTGGTAAACCAGCCCACCGTCTCCGACAGGTCGATACCGGGGACCAGGTCTTCTTGGCGGCCGTGGCCCTCCACGTCAATAGTGATCGGGCCACCGTCACCGCCCAGAAATTCCGTCCATGCCAACGCGAACGCGATCAACAAGATGTCCTGCACTCCGGCGTGGAACGCCGCGGGCACTTCACCGAGCAGCCTGCGGGTGGTTTCGGTCGCCAGCGACACCGACAGGTGTGCGGCGCCGGCATGGGTATCCACGGCAGGCTCAACGGGTGCCAGCACGCCATCGACTGCGGCGATCTCACGCCACGTCGGCAACTGATCGACGACCACGTCCGCGCGAGCCCGCTCCGAAAGGATCGAAGCCCACCGACGAAATGAACTCCCGCGCAACGCCAACCGCGCCACCCCGGTGGCACGGTAAAGGCGCCAGGCCTCGTTGAGATCGTCAACCAAAATCCGCCAGGAGACGGCGTCGACGGCCAGGTGATGGATGATCAGAACCAGCTCGGCAGTGGAAATCACCCACAGCGCGCTGAGCATCACCCCGCCGGCGGGGTCCAGCCGCGACCGGGCTTGCAGCAAGGCGTCATCGGACAACGCGTCTACCGCGTGCAGGCAGGTATCGGCATTTACCGACCCCGCCGGGCGTGTCACCAGCAGCCAGTTCCCGGCGCCATCGTCATCGACCTGTAGCCGGAGCATGGCATGGCGATTTATCAAGGCTTGCAACAGGATCGCCACATCGGCTCGGGCGACTCCGACGGGAGCGTGTAGCAACATGCTTTGGTTGAACTGCTCGGTCGGGCCGTCGAGGTTGTGCAGCCAGTGCATGATCGGGGTGGGGGTCACGTGCCCGACACCGTCATCGATGGTGCCGGTGTCGCTGTTGGCCGTCCGGGCTATCCGGGCCAATCGGGCCACGGTCTGTTCGACGAAGATGTCGCGCGGCTTGCACAGCACCCCGGCGGCGCGGGCGCGGGCCACTACCTGCATCGACAGGATGCTGTCCCCACCCAGTTCGAAAAACGAGTCTTCGGCGCCGACCCGCTTGAGCCCGAGCACCTGGGCGTAAATACCGGCCAAGGTTTGCTCGATGGCGTTGTCCGGGGCCCGATATCGTTGGCCGTCTTGATATTGCGGTGCCGGCAGTGCGCGGGTATCCAGCTTCCCATTTACCGTCAGCGGCAGCTCATCGAGTCGCCACCACTGCGGCCGGGATCATGTAGGGCGGAAGCTGTTCGGCCAACCGGGTGCGTATGCCGGCGAGATCTGTTGCGCCGGTGACATAGCCGACCAGACGCTGATCACCGGGTGAGGTCCTCGCGGGCGATCACCGCGGCCTGCTCGACGCCGTCAAGTCGGGCGAGTGTAGCCCGGATTTCGCCGAGTTCGATTCGGTAGCCCCGGATTTTGACTTGGTCGTCGGCGCGTCCTAGGTATTCCAATTGTCCGTCGGTGCGCCATCGCACGAGGTCTCCGGTCCGGTACATGCGTGCTCCGGGCGCGCCGAACGGGCAGGCCACAAATCGTGATCCGGTCAGGCTGCCCGCCGCCAATACCCCACGCCCACCCCGGCGCCTGCGACGTACAACTCCCCGACCACTCCGGCGGGCGCCAGACGCAACCAGCCATCCAGCACAAACAACGCCGCCCCAGACACCGGCGAACCAATCGGCGCCACATCGCCGGCGGTCCCGGCGATCAACGGCGCACTTCCCGACGCTCGCACCGTCGTCTCGGTCGGTCCGTAGGCATTGATCATCACCCGCCCCGGCGCCCAGCGAGCCACCAGATCGGGTGGACACGGCTCACCACCAACCGCCACCACCGCCAGCGACTCCAAACCCTCGGGCGACAACATCGCCAGCGCGCGGGGGTCGACGTAAGGACGCTGACGCCTTCCGCGATCATTAAGGCGTGGAGGTGTTCTGGTGAAGCGGCCACCGACTCAGGCACCACCGCCAGCCGCCCACCGCTCAGCAGCGCCCCCCAAATCTCCTTGACCGAGACATCGAAGCCATAGGAATGCCCCTGGGTCCACACTCCTGTCGGCTGCCGCAGGTGTGTGTGTTCGTGAAGCGCCTCGACCAGCTGCGTGACGTTGCGGTGGCTAATGGCAACACCTTTGGGCACTCCGGTGGTGCCCGAGGTGTAGATGAAGTAGGCGATGTCGTCCGGGTCCGGCGGCGGCAGCGCCGGAATGGGTTGGCCGTTGACCGCGCGGTTCCACACGTCACCGACGTCGATGACCGGCAGGTCGAACCGGTCGAGCCGGTCGGCCAAGCCGCCGTTGGTGACGGCCACTGCCGGCTCGGCATCTCCGATCATCAACCCGACCCGCTCGTCGGGATACGTCGGGTCGATCGGCACATACGCCGCACCGGTCTTCAGCACCGCTACGATCGCAACGACGGCTTCGACCGAACGAGAAAACAGCAGCGCGGCGCACGCACCAGGACCCACGCAGTAAGCCGCCAATACGTGCGCCAACCGGTTTGCTGCCTCGTCAAGCTCGCGATAGGTCATCGACCGACTTCCGCAGCTCAGCGCCACCGCTTCTGGCGTGCGGGCCACCTGCGCGGCGAACAACTCCGGAATCGACCCCGCGGTCGTGGCGGGCCGGGCCAGTACCATTGCGTTGCCCCACTCGTGCAACCGCGCGTGCTCCCGGAAATGCAGCAGATCCATCGACGACAGCCGCCGGGTCGGGTCGCCGGTCATCGCCAGCAATATCTGCTGGAACCGGTCAATCAGCGCTTCGATCGTGTGCAGGTCGAACAGGTCGGTTCGAAATTTCAGCCGGAACTCGATTTCAGGCCCTGGTACCGCCGCCAGCGTCAGCGGGTAATGGGTGGATTCGTGGCTGACGAACTCGGTGACAGCCAACTCGCGTCCACCAAACAGGGCTTCGGTGTCGATCGGGTAGTTCTCGTAGACGAAAAGGGTGTCGAACAGCCTTTCGTGGCTGGTGATCCGGTGGATCTCGCTCAGTGCCAGATGGTGGTGCTCGATGGTGTGGTTGTGCGCGCGTTGCAACTGATTCAGCAGGTCTGCGGTGGTGGTTGCGGGGGTGACCGTTGCCCGCACCGGCACCGTGTTGGCCAACAGGCCCACGATCGATTCGGATCCGGCGACCTCGGCCGGTCGACCCGAGACGGTTGTGCCGAAAGCGACGTCGTGTTGACCGGTCAGCGACATCAACAGCTGCGCCCAGGCGCCGTTGAGCACGGTGTTGACCGTGGTTTGGCATGCACGCGCCAGCACGACGATGGCCTGGGTGGTTGCGGCGGGCACCCGAAAAGATCGCGCGCCTCGAACGCCCAGCCCTAATCGATCCGACGGGTCCACCAGGGTCGGGGTATCGAAGCCCGCCAACGCCTCACGCCAGGCGGTGAAGGCGGCATCAAGATCACGATGTGCCAGGAAGGCGAGGAATGTCCGATACGACCCGGCCGGTGCGAGTGGATGTCCGTGATAGTTGGCGAATATCTCCCCGAGCACGACCGGTAACGACCAGCCGTCGATCACGATGTGGTGGTTAGTCAGCACCAACCGGTGCCGATCTCGCGCGATGCGGATCAACGCCACCCGAAACGCAGGCTGGTCGGCAAAGTCGCAAACGGCGGCGCGTTCGGCGGCGCACACACGCGAGATCTGCTCGTCGACGTTGAGGCCGCCGCCAAGATCGACGAAGCGCCACCCCGGCACAGGATCCGCCGGGATGATCTGCACCGGCTCGTCGAACTCGTCGAAGAATCGTGCGGCCAGGTTCGGATGCCGGGCGACCACTGTGTGCACTGCTTCGCGCAGTCGATCGGAATCGAGTGCGCCGGTTACGGCGAAATCAAGCTGCATCGCGTACAGATCAACGTGTTCCTCGGCGCTCGCGCGAGTGTGGAACAACAGCCCCTGCTGCAGGGGGGTGAGCGGCAAAATGTCCGCGATGTTGTAGCGCTGATCCAGCTCATCGAGCTGCTGCTGGCTCAGGCGGGGCGAGATGTCGGCAGGCGTCTGGCCGGTGTCGTCGTCGGTTGGGTCGGTTTCATCGTGTTGTCGGAGTTGGCTGACTCGGGCTAGTCGAGTGACGGTTTGCTCGGTGAAAATATCCTTGGTTCGACATAGCAGCCGGCGGCGCGGGCGCGTGCCACGACTTGCATGGACAGGATGCTGTCGCCGCCGAGTTCGAAAAAGGAGTCGTCGATGCCGACGCGTTGGAGTCCGAGTACGTGGGCGTAGATGCCGGCCAGGATCTCTTCGATCGCGGTGGTTGGGGGTCGAAATTGTTGGTGGTCTTGGTATTCGGTGGGGGTAGGGCGCGGGTGTCGAGTTTGCCGTTGACGGTCAGTGGCAGTGTGTCGAGTTTCACCAGCGCTGCTGGGAGCATGTAGCGCGGGAGTCGGTGAGCCAGTTGGGCGCGGATCTCGGGTTGGATCGGCGGTGCCGGTGAGGTAGCCGACGAGGCGTTTGTCGCCGGGGCGGTCTTCGCGGGCGATTACGGTGGCTTGGTGGACTCCGGCCAGGGCGGCCAGTGCAGTGGTGATCTCGCCGAGTTCGATGCGGTAGCCGCGGATCTTGACTTGGTCGTCGGCGCGTCCGAGGTAGGTGAGTTGGCCGTCGGGGCGCCAACGGACGAGGTCTCCGGTGCGATACATGCGGGTTCCGGCTGCGCCGAAGGGGCAGGCGACAAACCGTGATCCGGTCAGGCTCGCCGCGTCGCCAATAACCCATGCCCACCCCGGCGCCGGCGACATACAATTCGCCGACCACGCCGCACGGTACCGGGCGCAACCACCCGTCCAGCACAAACAACGCCGCCCCCGACACCGGCGAACCAATCGGCACCGACCCCGACCCCGCTGCCAGCGGCGAACTCAATGGTCACCCACATGGTGGTTTCAGTCGGTCCGTACTCGTTGATCATCACCCGCCCCGGCGCCCAGCGATCCACCACCTCGGCCGAGCACGCCTCGCCCCCCACCAGCAAGGTGACCGACTCCAACCCCTCCGGTGAGTGCCCGCACCGCCGACGGGGTTTGACACAAGACGTTGACCTGTTCGCTGACCAGTAAGGCGTGGAGATCGTGCGGTGAGCGGGCCACCGAGTCGGGCACCACGACCAGACGCCCACCGCTGAGTAGTGCGCCGAAGATCTCCCAGCCCGAGATGTCGAAGCTGTAGGAATGCCACTGCGACCACACCTGCCCGGATGCCGCCCAACCTGCGTCCAGAGAGTCGATCAGCTGGGTGACGTTGTGATGAGTGATGGCAACACCTTTGGGTACACCGGTGGTGCCCGAGGTGTAGATCAGATAGGCGATGTCGTCCGGGGCCGGGGCCGGTAGCGCCACGCCCGGTCGCGTCTCACTGGCGAGGCCCTCGGGACCATTGATATCGATGACCGCCAGGTCACACCCGTCCAGCCGATGAGCCAGATCGGCAGTAGAGACGGCTGCGATCGGGGCGGCGTCTGTGATCATGAATGCGATCCGGTCGGCCGCCAGCGCCGGGTCGATCGGCAGGTAGGCCGCCCCAGTCTTCAAGGCCGCCACAATCGCCACAATCGCGTGCGCCGAACGCTCGAAAAGCAGCGCCACACACGTGCCCGGCCCCGCGCCCCCGCCGGCCAGACGGTGTGCCAACAGGTTGCTCGCCGCGTCGAGTTCCCGGTAAGTCATAGCGTGGCCCTCGAAGCCAGCGCCACCGCATCAGGCGCGCGGGCTGCCTGTGCGGCGAAGAACACCGGAATCGACGGCGGGGTTGTTGCGGGTTGGGTCAGACGCTGCCCGGTTGCCCCACTGACCGAGGCGGGCGTGTTCGGCGTCGTCGAGCAGATCGATCGACGACAGCCGCCGGGTGGGGTCGGCGGTGATCGCCGCCAGCACCCGCCGCCAGCGCTCGATGAGCGTGTCGATGCTGGCCGCGTCGAACACGTCGGTCCGAAACTCCACTATCCGCCGATCCCGGCGGGCTCACCGGCCGACGCCAACGTTCCCCCAGCGAAAACGCCAAATCGATTCGGGCGGTGCGGGTATCCACCGGCATCCCGGTGACTTGCAGATCGACCAGCGAGCCCGAAGGCAGGATCGTTGTCTTGCCCGGGCAGGTTTGCCACGCCAACATCACCTGGACGAGTGGCTGGTGGGTCAGCGATCGGGTGGGGTTGAGTCGTTCGACGAGCGCCTCGAAGGGCACGTGTTGATGCTCGAGGCGGCCAGGCTGCGTTGTTGAACTTGAGCCAACAGCTCGACAACGCTGGGATCTCCGGACACATCGACCGCAACACCAACGTGTTGGCGAAAAAGCCGACCAGCTCATCGAGTGCGGGATCACGACGTCCGCGATCGAAAAGCCCACCGCCACATCAGTACTGGCGCTGATCTTGGCCAGCACCACCGCCAGAGCCGTCTGCAACACCATGAAGCTGGTGCGTTGTCGCGCCGGGCGAGCCCACGCACCTGCTGCTGCAGCTCGCGGCCACGCGACTTCGGCCAGAGCGCCGCGGTAGTCGGCCGCCAGCGGGTAGGGCCGATCGGTGGGAAGATCGAGCCGTTCGGGCATCCCGGCCAGAGCTGCTCCCAAAAAGCCAGCTGCGCCGGCGATCGCACTCCCGGGATCGCCAAGCTCGCCGAGATATTCACGCTGCCACAAGGTGTAATCGACGTACTGCACCGCCAACGGCGCCCAGCCCGGGCCGCCCCGCGCAACGCGCGCGATACGCCTCACCCACATCGCGGAACATCGGAGACAACGACCAACCGTCCCCGGCGATATGGTGCATGGTGATGACCAGCACATGATCGTCGATCGGCAACAGTGCAGAGGTCTTGCGCGGAATGGGCTCTCGGCGGTCAGATCGAATGCATACCGCGCGTCCGCCCCCACGGCGTCCCCGAGCTGGGTCGCCGACCATCCAGCCGCATCGATGACCTCCCAGCTGAAATCTGCCTCGTCGGCGGCAATGACCCGCTGTCGGGGATTCCATCGACGGCCGGAAAAACCGTGCGCAAACTTTCGTGACGGTTCACTACGTCGGCCAGCGCCGTCCCAGCGCCCCGATATCTAACTGTCCACGCAACCGCAACGCCAGCGGAATGTTATAAACCGGTGAGGGTCCGTCGAATTGATCGAGGAACCACAGCCGGTTCTGTGCGAACGACAACGGTATTGATACAGGCCGCGGCTGCGCCGATAACGCCACGCCTGCGCGGTCTGTGGAATGCGCACTCATCCATTCGGCCAACCTGGCGACGGTGGGCGTATCGAACACCGCTCGGATCGGCACCTCAACTCCCAGTTCGGCTCGGACTCGGGCCACCAGGCGCGTGGCAGACAGTGAATGGCCGCCGAGGTCGAAAAACCCGTCATCAACCCCGACTCGGGCCACTCCGAGAATCTCGGCGAACAGCGCAGCCAGCACTCGCTCACGTTGGTCACGGGGCGACCGGTAGGCGACGGAGCTGGGGAATTCCGGGGCTGGGAGGGCGCGACGATCGAGCTTTCCGTTGACTGTCAACGGCATCGACGGCATCACCGTGATGGCGGCCGGGACCATGAATTCGGGCAATCGGGCGGCGACGAAGCGGCGCAGCTCGGCTACGCGTTCGATCAACGACGGGTCGTTGACGTAACCGGCCGAAGAACTATGGCGGTGCTGGGCGTGTACAGGTCCGAAAGCGCCGGGCGCGGGTCGTCAAGCGTTTCGATGCGGTCGGGTATAGAGCACGTCGACCAGGCCCGGGGTCGATGACCAGGTAACCGCTGTCGCGTAACCGAGTTGCTCGCCGAGCTGATGACATTCATGCGGCGATACCGCATCCGACGCAGGTATGTCGGCACGCAACTGGCCGACCGGTGTGCGGTCACCCGCCTGCGATAGTGCTTGCGCCAGCGCCACGTCGGGCCTATCCCCGCATGTGGCACCCCGGTGACCCGTAGCTCCGGCAGCCGCTGCGATCGCAGGTAATCGCCGAACATGGTCAGGCGTGAATCGCTCCCATGGCTCGGCAGTCAGGTGTGCCAGCGACCGCACCGAGCGGCGCCTTTCGCAGCACCACGTCGTAGCGGTAACCGCTGAGCTCGTTGACCGCGCGCATCTGCTTGAGTTGCAGGTCCACCGCGGCGATCTCGGCGAGGCGTTGCGGCAATGTCAAAAGAACTCCGGGGCGACCAGCAACTCCTGCTCGGCGAGCATTTCCCGGCGTAGCCGTTCCCGGCCGCCGCGGCGGTGTCGTCCATCACGGCGGATTCCGCGCACAGCACTCCGGTGGTGAACGCCGTCAACAGCGACAGGTCCCGTACGTCGCCGATGAACAACGCCCCGCCCGGCGCCAGCATGCGCATCGCCACCTCGAGCACATCGAGCAGATATCCCGCGCTCGGGAAGTACTGGATCACCGAATTGAGCACCACCACATCGAAATGGCGCTCCGGCAATCCATCTGCGACATCGCCGGCTGCACACGCAGCCGCACCCGTTCACCCCAGGGCTGCGAAGCCACCGTCGCGCGCAGGGTCTGGATGGTGGGGGCCGCAAAATCAGTGCCCCAGTACTCGGCGCATCCCGGGGCCAACTGGGCGAGCAATAACCCAGATCCCACCCCGATCTCCAACACCCTCTCCGGCCGCAGCTCGCGGATCCGGTCCACTGCAGCCGCCCGCCACTCCCGCATCTGATCCACCGGGATCGGTTCCCCGGTATAGCTGCTATTCCAGCCCGCGAAATCCTCCCCTGCCAACGCCCGGGCATCGACGCCAAACGTCGTGGTCGAATACAGGTCGTCGTACACGCCTTGCCACTGCTCTACGAGCTGTGTTTCTCGCTCCGTATCCCGGACTGGTGTCGCCTCCTGATCCAGCACCACATAGGCCGCCAGCAGCTTGTCACTCACCGGCCAACGGCATTCGTCCCAGCTCCTTGGTCATACGCGACCGCCGCCGCATGCGACACCGCGGGATGCGCTGCAAGGACTGCTTCGACCTCGCCGAGCTCGACGCGGTAGCCGCGGACCTTGACTTGCTGGTCGGCGCGTCCGAGGTATTCGAGTTGTCCGTCGGGGCGCCAGCGGACCAGGTCTCCGGTGCGGTACATGCGTGTTCCGGGTGCGCCGAAGGGGCAGGCCACAAATCGTAAGGCGCTCAGGCTGTTACGCCGCCAGTAGCCCAGAGCTGTCCCGGCGCCGGCTACGTAGAGTTCGCCGACGACCCCGGAGGGTACCGGGTGCAGCCAGCCGTCGAGTACGAAGAAGGCGAGATTGCCCAGGGGCACGCCGATGGGGCTGGCGGGGTTCTCAGCGTCGTGTTCGGTGATCTCGCGGAAGGAGGCGTGCACGGTTGTTTCGGTGGTGCCGTACATGTTGACCAGCCGTGGTGCTGGGTTCCCAGGCAGCCAGGTTCGAAGACTTTGTGGTTCAAGGGCTTCGCCGGCGACGATCACCGTGTGAAGGCTGTGCTGGTCAGTCAACCGGGGTACCAGCGCGTAAAAGGCTGAGGGGGTTTGGCTTAAGACGGTGACATGTTCGGCGGCCAGCAGGGCGCGGAAGTCCGGTGGTGAGGCGATCACCGACTGGGGTATGACGACGAGTCGTCCGCCGCTGAGCAGGGCGCCGAAAATCTCGAACACCGAGACGTCGAAGGCGTAGGAGTGCCATTGCGACCACACCCCGGCGGGTGGCAGCTCGGCGTTTAACGAGTCCAGCAGTTGAGTGACGTTGTGGTGGGTAATGGCAACACCTTTGGGGACGCCGGTGGTGCCCGAGGTGTAGATGAAGTAGGCGATGTCGTCGGGGGCCGGTGGCGGTGGCGGCGTGTCGGGTTGGAGGTTGATGACGGCGTCTGCGACGTCGATGGTGTGGAGGTCGAATCCGCTGATGCGCTGGGCCAGGTCGGTGGTGGTGATTGCGGCGACCGGCGCGGCGTCGGTAAGCACGAATTCGATCCGGGCCGCCGGCAGGGTCGGGTCGATCGGCAGGTAGGACGCCCCGGTTTTGAGCACGGCCAGGATGGCCACGATGGCCTGGGTGGACCGGGGTAACAGCAGCGCTACGCAGCAACCTGGGCCCGCACCGTGGCGGGCTATCAGGTGCGCCAATCGGTTGGTCGCCGCATCGAGTTCGTGGTAGGTCATCGAGTGGCCTTGGAAGGTCAGCGCTTCGGCCGCAGGTGTGCGGGCTGCCTGTGCGGCGAACAACACCGGAATTGAGGCCGGGGTTGTTGCGGGTTGGGCCAACGCTGCCCGGTTGCCCCACTGACCGAGGCGGGCGTGTTCGGCGTCGTCGAGCAGATCGATGGACGACAGCCGCCGGGTGGGGTCGGCGGTCATCGCCGCCAGCACCCGCCGCCAGCGCTCGATGAGCGTGTCGATGCTGGCCGCGTCGAACACGTCGGTCCGATACTCCACTGTTCCGCCGATCCCGGCGGGCTCACCCGACTGGGTCCAACGTTCACCCAGAACTAGAAGCAAATCCATTCGAGCGGTGCGGGTATCCACCGGGACCGCGGTCACCTGCAAGTCGCCCAACGTCAGCCCGACGATATTACTGCCCTGCCCCGGGAAGTTGGCCCAGGTGAACATCACCTGGACGAGTGGCTGATGGGTCAGCGATCGGGTGGGGTTGAGTCGTTCCACAAGCACCTCGAAGGGCACGTCTTGATGCTCGTAGGCGGCCAGGCTGCGTTGTTGAACCTGAGCCAACAGCTCAACAACGCTGGGATCTCCGGACACATCGACCCGCAACACCAACGTGTTGGCGAAAAAGCCGACCAGCTCATCGAGTGCGGGGTCACGACGTCCCGCGATCGAAAAGCCCACCGCCACATCAGTACTGGCGCTGATCTTGGCCAGCACCACCGCCAGAGCCGCCTGCAACACCATGAAGCTGGTCGCGTTGTGCTCGCGGGCGAGCCCACGCACCTGCTGCTGCAGCTCCGCCGACCACGCGACTTCGGCCAAGGCGCCGCGGTAGTCGGCCGCCGGCGGGTAGGGCCGATCGGTGGGAAGATCGAGCCGTTCGGGCATCCCGGCCAGAGCCTGCTCCCAAAAAGCCAGCTGCCCGGCGATCGCACTCCCGGGATCGCCGAGCTCACCGAGATATTCACGCTGCCACAAGGTGTAATCGACGTACTGCACCGCCAACGGCGCCCAGCCCGGGGCCCGGCCCGCGCAACGCGCGCGATACGCCTCACCCACATCGCGGAACATCGGAGACAACGACCAACCGTCAAAAGCAATGTGGTGCAACACGATAACTACCACATACAGCTCGGCACCCACTGAAAAGATTTGCGCGCGAATTGGCACTTCCGCTGACAAGTCAAACTGATAGCCTGCCAGCGCCGCCAACTCGCCGGCCAGATCCTGCTCCTGCACAGACACCACCGCTGCGCCCCCGTGCCGCCACATTCCCGTCCGCGCCGGCAACACCATTTGCAAAGGCACGCCGCCGTTGTCGGGAAATACCGTGCGCAGCGACTCGTGACGGGCGACGACGTCATCGAACGCCGCGGCCATCGCCTCGACGTCCAGCTCTCCGCTGATCCAAAACGCGATCGGCGTGTTGTACACCGGTGAGGGTCCGTGCAACTGACGCAGGAACCACAACCGGCGCTGAGCAAACGACAACGGCACCACACCGGGGCGAATGACAGGCGCCAACGCATTGGCTCCCCTCAACTCCATCGACACGCTGTGCCAATTGGCGGATCGCCGGCGCATCGAAGAGATCGCGGACCGTGAGGTGCGCATGGAGTGACTCCTGCGCCGCGTCGATGACCCGCATGGCGCTGAGAGAGTCACCGCCGAGGTCGAAGAATGAGTCGTCGATGCTGACGCGGTCTAGTCGCAGGATTTGGCTGTAGATGTCGCAGAGTATTTCTTCGGCGGGAGTAGTTGGCGGGCGGTACGGGTCGTGATCGTGGTCTTGGTAGTCGGGCGGGGGTAGGGCGCGGATGTCGAGTTTGCCGTTGGGAGTGAGCGGTAAGGCGTCGAGCCGTACTACCGCGGTTGGGATCATATAGGGCGGCAGCTGCTGGGCCAGTGTGTTGCGGGCGGTGGTCGGATCGGCGCTGCCGGCGATGTAGCCGACGAGGCGTTTGTCGCCGGTGTGGTCTTCGCGGGCGATGACGACCGCGTGGTCGACACCGCCGAGTTTGCTTAGCGCCGCGGTTATTTCGCCGAGTTCGATGCGATAGCCGCGGACTTTGACTTGGTCGTCGGCGCGTCCACGGTAGTACAGCTGGCCGTCGTCCCCCCAGCGGACCAGGTCTCCGGTGCGATACATCCGTGTTCCGGGCGGCCCGAACGGACAGGCCACAAAGCGTGATCCGGTCAACCCGGCTCGGCGCCAATAACCCACCCCCACACCGCGACCGGCCACGTACAACTCCCCCACCACATCGGCGGGTAGCGGACGCAGAAACTCATCGAGCACGAATACCGCTGCGCCCGGTACCGGTGAGCCGATAGGCACCACGTCCAACCCGCGGGTCAGTGGTGCGCTAACGGAGGCATACACCGTGGTTTCGGTGGGCCCGTAGCCGTTGAGCACCACCCGCCCTGGTGCCCAGCGCTCCACCAGCTCAACCGGGCAAGGTTCGGCGGCGATCATCAACACGGCAATCGACTCCAACCCGTGCGCCGACAACATCGCTAGCGCAGAAGGGGTTTGGCTCAACACACTGACCTCTTCGGCGATCAGCAACGCGTGGAAGTCGTCGGGGCGAGCGGCTCACGGTTTCGGGCACCACCACAAGCCGTCCACCGTGCAACAGCGCGCCCCATATCTCCCAGGCCGAGAAGTCGAAGGCATAGGAGTGACACTGCGTCCACACTTGGCCGGTCAGTTCGAAGCCGGCGTCCAGGGACTCGAAGAGTTGGGTGATATTGCGGTGGGTCACCGCCACTCCCTTGGGCACCCCAGTGGTGCCCGAGGTGTAGATGATGTGGGCCACGTCGTCAGGGCCCGGTTTCGGTAGCGCGGCGTCCGGTTGGGTGTTGATCATGGGGTCGTCGATGTCGATGACCGGCAGTCCACAGCCACGCAGGCGCTCTACCAGATCAGCGGTGCTGATCGCGGCGATCGGGGCGGCGTCGCCGATCATGAACTGCAGCCGGGCCGCGGGCACTGCGGGGTCGATCGGCAGATAGGCCGCCCCGGTTTTGAGTACCGCCAGGATCGCCACGATCGCCTCGGCGCAGCGGGAAAACAACAGCGCCACACACTCACCGGGACCCACCCCAGCACCAGCCAGCAGATGGGCCAACCGGTTAGCCGCCCGATCCACCTCGCGATAGGTCATCGACCTACCCGCACACCTCAGCGCCACCACATCTGGCACCCGCGCCACCTGAGCAGACCACAACACCGGGACAGCAACCCCGCCCCCAACAGCCCGCACCAACGCCGCCCGGTTACCCCACACATCCAGCGGTCCCGGCAGAAGAGGCACCGCCTGGTGATCCAGATCCATCCGACTCACCGAGTCCGGCCGGCTCACCTGACTAAAGGGTCTGCACGCCTACTTCCGCGAGTCTCTCGCGCGGGCTCCTCGGGCGGATGCCGGTCCAGCTCTGGTCGATGAAGTCCAGGCACGCCTGTCGGCCGGCCTCGCCGTGAACCACAGTCCAGCCGGATCGGATGTCGGCGAATGACGGCCACAGACTGTGCTGCTCCTCGTCATTGACGAGCAAGAAAAAGACGCCATTGTCGTCGTCGAAGGGATTTATACTCACGGGATCTCCCGATTAGTGTTGTCGGCTCGGCCACTAGAAAAACGTCGAGTTGCCCACGTTGAGTTACTTATTATCAGATTTTCGGAACGTCCCGAGCCCGAATGCGCGATCTCACCCACCGGGGCGCTCTCACCTGGGACGGGTGACGTTGGTGCAACTAGTGGTACAGCCCGGCGTCGAATAGCGGTGTGACACAATTACCGAGCACGGCTAATTAGGGTGTTTTCCAAAAACAAGAACTCGATTCCGGTGCCGAGGAACGTCTCCACCGCATCAGCTGGGGTATTAACGATCGGTTGTCCCTTGACGTTGAAGCTTGTGTTGAGCACCATCTCTCGACCCGTGGTCCGGCCGACCGCGCCGAGCAATGTGTGAAACGACGCGTTGTCGTTCTTGTTGACCGTCTGTACCCGGGCCGACCCGTTGACGTGCGTCACCGCCGGCAGCTGAGCACGATGTTCTTCCCGGACGTCCGCGGTGATGATCATGTACGGGAGTTCGGTCATCGGCGGGACCTCGAACCAGCGGTGCACTTGCTCGATGGTGACCGCAGGAGCGAAGGGCCGAAAGGCTTCTCGCATCTTGACCATCGAGTTGATTCGATCGCGCATCGCCGGGTGTCCGGGATCGGCCAGGATGCTGCGATGTCCTAAGGCACGTGGGCCGAACTCCATCCGCCCCCGGTACCAGGCGAGAACATGACCATCTCGGATCAAGTCGGCGGCCCGCTGGCACGCCGGCTCCAGCCCATCGAACCGTTCTACTTCGATCCGCTCCCCCACCTCCGAGATCGCTGATTCGATGGCGTTCCGAGACGGGGCGGGACCGAGAAACGGCACCGGAAACCGCCGATTCGGTAGAGCCCCTTCTTGTAGCGATGCCCGGAAGAGAGCTGCCCCCAGTGCAGAACCGTCGTCGCCGGCGGCAGGCTGAATGTAGATGTCATCAAAGAGCCCGGATCGAAGCAGCTTTCCGTTCGATGTGCAATTCAATGCGACACCGCCGGCCATCGCCAACCTGCGCAACCCCGTCTGCGCGGCAAAGTGCCCGCAGAGATGTTCCATAGCTCGGTCGAGACCCGCCTGTAGAGCTGCCGCGACGTCTCGGTGCGCATCGGTAATGGGGTCGTCCGGCATCCGCGGCGAACCCAGATGCTCGGCAAGATAGCGGCGGGTACCCAGGTGATTCTCGCGCTCTTCGCGCGTCTGGTTCAGGGCGAGTGGTGGAACGCGGATGGAACCGTTCGGGCGCAAGTCAATGGCCTGTTCGAAGAAGGCCTGGAACCGTTGCGGATCGCCATACGGTGCCAATCCCATGATCTTGTACTCGTCGGCGCCGAAATTGAAACCCAGGTGCAGCGTCACGAGTGAGTACAGGATCCCGATCGAGTGGGCCGCCGAGATCTCGTGAAGTTTCTCCAAGCATCCTGCACTGCCCCGATACACGGTCGCGCTGACGACCTCGCCCATTCCGTCGATGACGACGACCAGGCATTCGTCGAATCCGGACGTGAAATACGCACTCGCACCGTGGGCCAGGTGATGGCCGACGTGGTGAACACGGTCCGCCGGAAACCCACGGAGATCCCGCTCCGTGAGGCGCAGAAGTGCGTCGCGGGAATAGACTTCGCGGTACAGCTGCGAGGCAACCGGGTCGAGCGAGAAGAGTTGTTCGAAGGGACCGTAGTCAAACCCATGCGCCAGTTCGTCGACCTTTTCGAGCGCAAGATCGGCTTGTGAGATGCAGTACTCGATCGCTCGGAGCGGGAACCGCGAACTGTGCTTCTCCCGGTTGAATCGCTCCTCTGCGGCGGCGGCGACCACCTCGCCATCGACCACGAGGGCGGCCGCAGCATCGTGGCCCTGTGAAATCCGATACTCGCGTTCGTCGAGCGAAGGCCAGTGGGCTCGCTTGAACGGCATCGAATTCTCAAAGCCGCTGATTCCCAAGATATTCATGCCACGTTTTCCTGCGAGTCGCGCCGCGTCTCCTGGAACAGAGATGGTCGTCCGATCCAGGGTCCCTGGCCATCATTCTGGGTCAGCACACTTTCGTGCGCCAATAGACTACAGATGATCCGGGGTCCTGGGCGGCGGATCCGTCGGCGGACGGCGTCCCTAGGCGGATCCCGGCGTCCTCGCTCGCCTTCCCGGCGACCGGCCCCGGCCATCAACCTATCCTGAGCCAACGGCCGACGGGACAGTCAACGAAGCGTGCGCCGAGGTGCGCGAATCATGTTCTTTACCAGTGTATTCAATAGCCATAGGCCTGGAAGCTGTGCGCCACTTCAGCTTTCTCGGCGCTACGAAGTGCTTTCGCCTGCTTCTCACCCCGAGCACGGCGAGGGTGTCGCCAGCGCGGGTCGGTCGGCGATGGCGGGCAGGCCACCGTTCTTCGCGCGTCGCGGCGGCGCCCACTCGGCATCGACAGGATCGGGAGCCAGAAATCTCTTGAGGTCCTCGCCGACGTCGTCAGCGGCGAGCACGGTGGCGAAGTCCTCCAACGGGTGAACCTCCCCGAAGAGGTCGGCGACATCGTGGCGAGTCAGGAAATCGAGGGATTCAGCGAAGGTCGCGTAGGACACCGCTTCGAATGTCACCTCCTTACGCACCGCCGCCGCAAGGTCGATCGCCACGGGGGCAGGAGGTCGGCTCTTGAGAATGATCCGGCCGCCGGGACGCACGACCCGGATGATGTCGTCGAAGGCCGGCTCGATGGGTTGGGTTTCGACGACAAAGTCGTAGGCATCGGTCTGCAGCGGTGCCGACGGGTCCATTCGGCCCTTCTCGATCGCGCGGAAACCGGCCAGCCGAAGCACTCGCCGGGTCAGCTCCGCGATCCGGTTCTCTCCATACACCAAGCCGCGATCTCCCGGCCGGATTCCGGCTTTCAGCACTGCAAGTGAGGCACACACCGGTTCGGTATAGGCGCCTTCCTGCAAGGACAGCGTGCCGGGCAAATGATGTACGACCTGAGCCGGCACCGCCATATATTCCGCAAAGGCTCCATGCCGGCCAACTCCGAGAAATTCGTGGTGCGGGCAGCATTCCGGCATGCCACTGCTGCATCGCAGACACCTTCGGCAGGGGATGGCCGGCATCACGGTAACCCGGTCTCCTGCGGCAAACCCATGATCGCCCCGCCCGGCCTCAGCGACGACGCCTGCCAGTTCGTGCCCGAGAATCAAGGGGTCGGCAGACGACATCCTTCCCTGAGCGACGTAGACGTCCGTGCGGCACACGCCTGCAACTGCGACGCGGATGAGTAGCTCGCCCGGTCGTGGCTCGGGTATCGGCACCCTTCGCCGTTGGACGGATGGCCCTTGCTTGACCACCGCCCACATCTCGGTCACTCCTGCACATTCCCTCCGGAGTGGGACGCCTGTTATTGGGCGTTGACGATCTGAAGTTGTGGCGACCCGTAGAACCGTGCCACTGGTCGCGCTGAGTCTACCCTCGCGTTTGCCAAGAGGCGCGTGCTACGAGGAATATCGGGGATGGGAAATATTTCTCCAACCAACTGCCGAGAACTTGCGCGGCTGGCACAATGTGCTGATCGCCGGAGAGGTCACTAGCGATTGCTGATTGTTGACGAATTCGTAAACTGGCTCTTGCCGCGGGACGTCCAGATCAACGAGTGGCGGCGAGAAAGTTTGCCGTGTACGCGGACACGGACTTGGGAGGTCATGATGCATCTCCGCGAAGAGACACGGGTCGCGCCGCCCGCCGGGGCCGATGCGCACGTGAGCCGCGATGACCGTCTCTGATCGCCTGCACACGCCAACCGTCCCGTCGAGCGCGTCACGGGTTCCACTGCTGGAATTGATGCCGGCGGATGTCCGTCAGCTGGTAGAGGCGTCGTTTACTCCGGTGAGCTACGGCTTCGGCGAAGTGATTGTCGCCGAAGGCGATCGGGCCGACGCCATGTTTGTTATCCAGTCCGGAACCGCGCAGGTGGTCAAGTCCGGCGAGCAGGGCAGAGAAATGCCGCTCAACGTTCTGTGCTCCGGCGACATGTTCGGCGAACGATCGCTGATGGATCCCGAGCCGCAGCCTACGGTCACGGTGCGTGCTTCCAGCCCGGTGCAGGCGCTGAGGCTGGATCGTGGGAAATTCCAGGAATTGGTCCAGACCGAGCCGGCAGTGGGCCGCTACGTTCAACTTGACGTGCGGCGCCGCGAGTTGCGCGATTTCCTGCTCCGATACCCCGCGTTCGGCGACCTTCCCCCGAAGGAATGCGCACGTTGTTGGGCGGGCTGGTCCCCAAGGCGGTTAGCGCCAGCGAGCTGGTGATCCGCCAGGGCGAGCCGACCGGCCCGATGTACATCGTCCGCCATGGCCGGCTGCGCGCTCGTACCGATGACGACGGCACTCGCGAACCGCGCACGGACCTAGGTCCAGGAGATTTCTTTGGCGAGGTGTCGTTGCTGCGCGGCACGGCTCGCATCACCAGCGTTGAGGCGGTCACCGACTGCGAGTTGTGGGCGCTGGAGCCGGATTTGTTCGCCGAGCTCACTGCCAAATTCCCCAAGTTTCGAGAAGGCTTCGAACAGCGCGTCTCTGCCTACGACTACCGTCGCTCCGCGCACGTTCCGCCTGATTTCACCGAGGAGTTGCTGCCCGCGGATGCGGCTGGACCCGATGTCCTGAGCGAGGAGCAGGCCCGTGCCGCTGCGACCGCGGATCCATCGTGGGCGGCGGGCAACGTCGAAAACGAGCAGTTCGACGACTTCGTCCGGCGCCGCAAACGTATTCGCCGTTTTCCTTCGATTCTGCAGAACGATTCCACCGAGGCGGGTGCCACGTCTCTGGCGATGATCTGCAGGTACTACGGACGCAAGGTGTCGTTGGCGCACGTGCGGGAGGTCGTTCACACCTCAGTCGACGGCACCAGCTTGTCGGGCATCAGACAGGGTGCGGCGGCACTCGGGCTCACGGTGTCGACGGCAAAGCTGTCCGAGGATCGACTGGACTCGATGCCGCTGCCGGCGATGATGCATCTGACGAACAACCACTGGGTCGTCCTCTTTCACATTGATGCGCGGCACGCGTGGGTGGTGGACCCGGCGCGCGGCCGTCGCCGGTTGGAGCGAGCCGAACTAGAGGCGAATTGGTCGGGCTTCGCGGCCTTGATCGCGCCCACCGAAAATTTGATGGAGGTCCCCGAGCAACGTTCGCCGGTCCGCTGGTATCTCCAATTCTTCAAGCCGTACCGGCGCACGCTGTTCGCGGCGTTAGCGCTGGCGTTCCTATCGGCCGCCGGCTCGATGCTCATCCCGGTGTTGAGCAAAGTCATCGTCGACAAGGTGATCCACCTACACGACATCGGGCTGCTCAGCGAGCTGGTGCTGGCCATGTTCGGCGCGCTGTTCTTATCCACCTTGGTCACGATCGTTCAGAGGCTGTTGATCAGCCGCATCGCGGTGCGTGTGGACCGGGCTTCGCTGAACACCCTTTCCGAGGTGTTGCTCGCACTGCCGATGGCCTACTTCCGGGCCCGGCGCATCGGCGACATCGGGCGGCGGCTCAGCGGATTGCAGTTGGTGCGCGAGATCTCGATCAACCGGGCCGTAGCGTGCCTCACTGCCATCACTCAGGTGGTGGTCGCCATCGCCGTCATGTGCTTTTTCAGTTGGCGTCTGACACTCGTGTATCTGGTCAGCGCGCTCCCGCTGTACGGGATCCTGATGTGGTATGCGCAGGCTCGCCTGCTGCCGGCTTACGAGGGCCTCGAGGAGTGCTGGAGCAAATATCAGTCTCGGCAAATCGACTCGATCAGGGGTATCGAGACGGTAAAGGCCATGGGTGCTGAGGAATCGCTGCGCCGGACAATGCTCAACGAGTTCGACGATCTTTCCGACAAGATTTACCGGGCCGATGTCGTGCTCATGCTGTACAACGGCGCAGTCCAGCTGATCTCTTTTTTGTCGTTGGCTCTTTTCTTATGGCTCGGCGCACTGCAGGTATTACACCAACAGCTCACCGTCGGAGGGTTGATCTCCTTCAACGCTTTGGTGCTGCTCAGCAATCAGCCCCTGGTGATGGTCGTTTTGTCGTGGGACATGCTGCAGCAGATGGTGGTTCTACTCGGTCGCCTCAACGATGTGCTCGAGCGGACGCCCGAGCAGGGTGCGGATCATTCGGCTTTGGCGCCAGTGAAAGACATTTCGGGCCATATTCAGTTCCGGGACTTGAGTTTGCATTATCCCGGGCCGGCTCAAACAAGAGTGCTCGACGCGATCGACTTCGAGGTGCGGCCCGGCTCCAGGGTCGGCATCGTCGGCCGGAGTGGGTCGGGCAAAACCACACTCGTCAAGTGCCTGTCCGGACTGCTCGAACCGACCGGGGGAACAATCCTCTACGACGGTCAGGAGTTGACCAGCCTGGACCTGCGCGATCTCCGTCGCCACATCGGCGTCGTGCTGCAAGAGAACCACATGTTCGACGCGACGATCGCGGAGAATATCGCTTTTGGCGCTGAGCAGCCTGATCCCGAGCGGGTGGTGTGGGCGGCGCGCGCGGCCAACGCCGCGGAGTTCGTCGAACGCCTCCCGTTGGGGTACCAAACCCGCATCGGCGAATCCGGCCTTTTGCTGTCCGGCGGACAGCGGCAACGGATCGCGATTGCGCGGGCGGTCTATCACCGTCCCCCGGTGCTGGTCTTCGACGAAGCCACTAGCGCGCTCGACACCGAATCAGAGCGGGCGGTGCAACAGAATCTCGATCAACTACTGGAGGGGCGCACGTCGTTTGTGATCGCACACCGGCTCAGTACAGTTCGCGACGCCGACGTCATCATCGTGCTCGAGCAGGGCCGAATCGTCGAACGTGGCACACATGACGAGTTAATGGCGCTGCAGGGCCTGTATTACTACCTGTGCAGCCAGCAACTCGGCACGTGAGCCGGCCACCCATGGAGGCGTTCAAATGCATCGACAGCACCCCGGATTGGCGACGAGAATGCCAGCACCGACGCCGGCGACGTAGCGTAACCTGACGTTGCCCGCTGTAATGGGCCTGAGTTTTGGCCCGACTTAATAGGAGTCGACATGTCCGAGCAAACGGTTGATTCCGGGCACGACCGAATTGCATTCATCAGCGCGCAAGTACGACAACACTTTTCGTCGAATGACGATGACATCCGTGCGGCGGCGCTCGTCGAAGCCGGTTTACGGACCGGATGTAATCTGCCAGTAAAGCCACCCGATCCGCTTCAACAGCCCTTGACGTTCTACCCCGGACTGGACGCCCGCGCCTGGCACGATCCATTGCAATTCGATTGGGTACCCGCGCTTGAGGCAGAAGCACCAAGAATTGCGGCCGAGATGTCGGATCTCTTCGCGCGTAACGTGTTCGCGGAAGTCTATAACCCGCGCGATCGCTGGATAGCGGAGACGGGATCATGGACGTCCCATCGCCTTTATGTCGAAGGCGACCGAAACGAGGATGCATGGGCTTTGGCGCCGGTCACCACGGCCGCCATAGCCCGGATACCAGACGTCGACAGCGCAGGGCTTGTTTCTTGTGCCGCCGTTACCGGCGGGACACATCTCGCGGCACATTGTGGCCCGAACAACGCTCGACTGCGGTGCCACCTCGGATTGAAGGTTCCTCCCGGGTGTTCCATTCGAGTGGGGCGAGAGACCCGCACTTGGGTTGAGAACAAAGTGATTATCTTCGACGACTCGTTTGAACATGAAATTTGGCACAAAGGCACAGGAACACGGTTGGTGCTGATCTTCGATGTTTGGCATCCCGATCTCTCCGATACCGAGCGGCGGGCGATCATGTTCGGCAGGCATCTTTTGTACCGCCCGTAAATTGACACGCTGCAACGAAGTTAATAATCCTCAATCGAAATACGTTGCAGTGCAACCATAGTCGCGTCGAAAGCCCAGCCACGGCCGGCTCGTGCTGAGCGTGATTTGGCGCTGAGTTGTCACGTGCGCCTACGCTCCCTTGGCCCTGCCCGCCGCGTGCGCGCCCGCCCGGCGGCCGAAGAACGATCCCTCGCCGAGTTGCGCGCCGCCGGCGTAGCCCTTGCCGTCCTGGGCGATGTTGAACGCGCACGCGCCCACCGCACACAACCCGAGGACGATCGCCGTCCTCGCGTTGCACCTCGCCGTCGACGGTAACCACAAGGCCGCCCGTGGTGAACCCGGAATACATCGCCCGCCCGAAGGACAGACACCATCCGCAACAACCGCGTCATCCTCGACGTCGCAGCCGTGCCCGCGGGCATAGGCTACGGGGCGAGCTCGTAGCTACCGACATGATCGACCGTGTCGTGGCCGACACAGAAATCCGCTGCGACGGGATGTGCTGCGACAGCGCGTTCAGCACCTACGACCGCTGCTATGGCTGGCGCGAGGATGCCGAAAGCCGCAACAACACCCTCGACCGCACCCGCTACGGCGGGCGCATGATCGCGTGCATCCAATGCGCCAACTGGCCGTGATGCTCGGATCCGCACTAGGCCGCAACGCAATCGCAGCTACCTGCACCGGCAACGACACCACGACGAGCGAGCCGCCTAACGCCGCCAGCACGACGCGCGGCCTCCAAGCCGCCCACGGACGCTCACGCGTCGCGTGGCCTTCGTCGCGCCAGCTAGACTCACACCCGCCGTGACTCTGGACAACACGACGCCCACCGTCGACGATGCCGACCACGGCACCAGGATGTCCAAGAAGCCGCTTAAATCGCGCCTCGGCAGGGTTTCAGTCAGGTATTCAAAGACGTCCGTCGCCCCCGTAGCTCAGGGGATAGAGCACGGCTCTCCTAAAGCCGGTGTCGCAGGTTCGAATCCTGCCGGGGGCACTTAGCTGTGGACATTGAACTGCGTGTAAAAAGGCCTTTTTGAAGTAGCTGGCGCGCCCGGCGATCAGCACATTGCTAACGCTTCATGGCCGAAATCCCGTCCACGTGTGCCGTCGGAGGGACGCGGTCGCCAGGTTCCCGCAAGCGCGCAACGCAACTCCGGAGTTTGGGATCGGTAGCGCAACCCAAGGACTGCACTGGATCCACTGGGTAGCGCCACGGGGTGGGCCACAGGGAAGGAGTCGACGATGAACCGATTTGCGCGGTTCGCGACGACCGTCGTGGTGTCAGGCGGCTTGGGCCTGACAGGCCTGGGCCTGGGCGCGGGTATCGCCAGCGCCGGCGGCGAACGGCACTGGTGCCCCGGCGACGACCCACGAGGCGAACCCGGCGGCGCCTTCACCACCAGCCCGCCGAATTGGGACTGGAATGTCTGCCATAGCTACTACATCGTCCCGGCCGGACAGGGCAACGTATCGCCGGGCATCTTGGCGGATGCTCCCCCGCCTCCGCCACCGGTGGTCTGCTGGTCCCTGTTCATCCCGAGGCCCTGCTGAAAAGGCTTCGGCCCGCCACCTTTCGGGCAGGTGGCGGGCCGATTCCCAATCTCGCCGAACATCGGGGTCAAGCCCGAGAACCCCACCAGCGCATTCAGCCATAGGCCCACACCCGGGGACCCGGCTGCGCTATTTTATAATAATAAGAAAATTGGCCCCAGCCGGAACGGTCACACCATGCCGCAGCGGTTTCCCTTCGGGGACTACCCGAAAGGGTGGTTCCAGGTCGCCTACAGCCATGAGGTCAGCCAGGGCAGCGTGCTCGGCCTGCACTACTTCGGCCGGCAATTGGTGTGCTACCGGGGCTCCTCGGGCACCGCGTACGTCCTCGACGCGTACTGCCCTCACCTGGGCGCCGACATCGGGGTCGGCGGCTCGGTCCGCGAGGACTGCGTCGTATGCCCATTCCACGGCTGGTCCTTCAATGGCGACGGGAGCAACGTCGGCATTCCATATGCCAAGCGGCCCAACCCAACTGCCAAACTCCGAAGTTGGGCCACGGTCGAACGTGCCGGCAACATCTTCGTCTGGCACTCTGCCCTGGGCACCGCACCGGAGTGGGAACTGCCCAAGATCCCCGAAAGCGACGACACCGCATTCTGTTTCTATGCTCCCGACCACGCCCGGTGGAGGTTTCGCTCCCACCCGCAGGAAGTCTTCGAAAACACGGTCGACATCGCACATTTCGCCACCGTGCACGGGGTTTCGGCGTTCGGGGCGCTCGACGTCGAGCAGGAGGGGCACCTGTTCCGCGCGATCGCCGAGGTCAACTTCGAAACGCCGCGCGGCCCGGTCTCGGGGGCGGTGGACTCCGAACTGTTCGGGATGGGCGTCGACGTCGTCCGCCACCGGGGACTCGGTCGTTCGTGCACCATTTTGACCGTCACCCCCATCGACGGTGAGTACGTCGAGGCGCGGTACACATTTTTCGTCGCTATCGATCCCGACACCGGCGAAATGACCAGGATGGGAAAGGGATTCGCGCGCGACTTCTGCAAGCAGATCGAGCAGGACATTCCCATCTGGGAGAACAAGATCTATCGCGACCGGCCCAAACTGGCTCAGGGCGAAGCAGCGATCATGGAATTCCGTTCGTGGGCCCAGCAGTCCTACCACGACGCGGTCACCACGTAGCCATCACGTGTGCACCGGCTCCGCCGTCGCATCGACCGGCTCGTTGCAGCGACTGCGAGTGTGCAGCAGGCAGCCGGCCGCAACGGTCAGGCACGCACGGCGGGAAGGATCAGCGCGTACCCGCCGAGCCGGGCACCGACGAGAAGCCCGATTACCCCGCCTACGAGAAACAGCACGAAAGTCACCGCGAGGATGGTGGCCTTCCACTTCTCCAACCCGTGCTGGCGGCTGCGGCCGAGCATCAGTCCGAGATCGGTGATGGTGCCGGTGAAGTGGGTGGTGCGCACCGCCATTCCGCGGAAGCTCGACGTCAACCCGTTCTGCATACCGAGGGCTGTAGCGGCGCACACCGCTTGAAGGATGGGTTGTTCCATGCCGAGGGTACCCAGTAGCGCCCTGACCGGAGTGTCTTCCAGACCGGCGGCGGCCAGAACCAACAGCGCCGCCTCGAAGATCAGCAACGCGGCATGACGGGGACCCGCCTGCGCCCGCGTCGGCGCGAGAACCGCTCCCGCGATCGCCGCGCCGACGAGAAATCCGAAGATGATCGCCGCGAGTAGATGGCCTTCATACAGCCACGGATTTGCGGTGTTCATACCCAGCTGGGTGGTGGCCGCGGTCACGTTCGCGACGGGAAACGCCAGAAGCAGGATGGCCACCGCGTTGACGAAACCCGCCGTGAGGGCGAGTACGGCGCTGTAACCGAGGACCACCCAGCGGGGAAGCGGCCCGCCTTTATGGGCAGGCTGCATCCACCACTGCGTTTCCGCAACATACCCACTTTCATTGGTACCTAATCGTTTTCGGCCGAAATCCCTTCGGCAAACGGCCAGTTGCCGAGTATCAGAATTTGGCCTGAATTGATTGACCCGGGAAGGTGAGCCTAGGCGGCGTGCGCTTCCCGGCGTGGCTTGGCGAAGAGCACCTCGCGGATGGCCGACGGCTGGATGGCTGCAGTCGCCTTGCGCCCGAAGTCGTTGGGCAGCGACAGCCGGAAGACCTTCTTCCACGCCGAGGCGACCTGCCGCGGCAGCGAACCGGTGGTGTAGGTCAGCCCGTATCGCTCGAACAACTCCTGCACCTTGGGCGCGATCTCCTGGTAGCGGTTGCTCGGCAGGTCGGGGTACAGGTGGTGCTCGATCTGGAAGGACAGGTTGCCAGTCATGAGGTGCAGCAGGGCATTCCGGAGATGTTGGCCGAGCCCAGCATCTGCCGCAGGTACCACTGTCCGCGGGTTTCACCCTCGATCGAGGTCTTCTCGAAGGTCTGCACGCCTTCGGGGAAGTGCCCGCACATGATCACCGAATGGGTCCACAGGTTGCGGACCACGTTGGCGGTGAGGTTCGCGGCCAGCGTGGTGACCGCCGAGGGGCCGGACAGCAACGGGTGCAGCACGTAGTCGCGGACCATGTGCCGGCTTGCCTTTGCGAGCACCTCTTTGCCTTGGCGGCGGAACTCATCTTTGTCGGTACCGCCCTTGAGATACTTGCCGATCTCGAGGTCATAGGCGGCGATGCCGTACTGGAATAGGCAGGCATTGACGAGGTTCCACAGCGGCTGGCCCAGGTAGAACGGCTTCCAAGGCTGATCTTCGTCGACCCGCATGATGCCGTAGCCCAGATCGTGGTCCTTGCCGATGACATTGGTGTAGGTGTGGTGCACCTCGTTGTGCGAGTGCTTCCACATGTCCGACGGGGAGGCGTTGTCCCATTCCCAGGTGGTCGAGTGGATCTTGGGGTCGCGCATCCAGTCCCACTGGCCGTGCATGACATTGTGCCCGATCTCCATGTTCTCGAGGATCTTCGAGACCGACAGCCCCGCGGTGCCGACGACCCAGGCGGGCGGGAATAGCGAGAAGAGCAGCACTGCGCGACTGGCGAGCTCGAGCGCGCGCTGGCCGTCGATGACGCTGCGGATGTAGGCGGCGTCGCGCTCGCCGCGGCTGGTGAGCACGTTCTCGCGGATGGCGTCGAGTTCGCGGCCCAGGTTCTCGATGTCTTCGTCGGACAGGTGGGCGGGCTGATTGGCTTGCTCAGCAGTCATTTCGGCTCCTTAAAGGTCGAGCTCGCAGGCGCCGGCGGCTGCCGACACGCAGGTCTGGATGAGCACGCCGTCGCCCTCGTCGGCGGTGGTGACGTCGCCGTTGCGCAGGTCGCGGACGGCACCTTGACGCAGCGGGACGACGCAGCCGAAGCAGATGCCCATCCGGCAGCCCGAGGGCATCAGCATGCCGGCGGACTCGCCGGCGTCCAGCAGGGTCTGGGATCCGTCGGCCTCCACGATGCCGCCGCTCTTGGTGAACGTCACCGTGCCGCCTTCTCCGGCGGTGATGACGGCCGGGCGGAAGCGTTCGGTGTGCAGCCGGTCGGCGATGCCGTCTGCGGACCACCGCTGTTCGAGCGCGTCGAGCAACCCGGCCGGCCCGCACGCCCAGGTCTCGCGCCCGGCGAAGTCCGGGACCAGCTCGGCCAGGCGTGCCACGTCCAGCATTCCGTCGGTGTCGGTGTGCTTCTCCACCAACTGAATCCGACCCTCCCGGGCCAGCATGCGCAGCTCCCAGCCGAAGATGACGTCGTCCGCCGTGGGCGCGGAGTGCACGACCACGATGTCCGGCGTCGGCCCGCCGAGATTTGCCATGTTGCGCAGCATCCCCATCACCGGGGTGATGCCGCTGCCGGCGGTCAGAAACAGGATCTTCGCCGGTGCGGCGTCGCCGAGGGTGAATTCACCTGCGGCCTGGTCCAGCTGAAGCACGGTCCCGACGGTGGCGCGCCGCACCAGATGGTTGCTGACCACGCCGTCCGGGATCGCCTTCACGGTGACCGAGAAGCATCCGTCCCGGCGATGGGTCTTGGAGGTCAGCGAGTAGGCCCGCCACTGCCGAACACCGTCCACGTCCACGCCGATGCGCACGTACTGGCCGGGCACATGTGGACGCCAGCCGCGCCCGGGCTTGATCACCAGGGTGGCGGCGTCGCGAGTTTCAGGGTGGATCGCGACGATGCGCCCGCGCAGGTCGGCGCCGGACCGCAGCGGATCGATGACGTCGAGGTAATCGCCGGGAACCAGCGGTGTCGTTACCCGCTCGGCAAACTTCAGCACTCGCTCACGCAGTGCGCCGACGACGTTGGGTCGGGTGGCCAGGGTTGTCATGACTCCATCGTCGTTGTCACTGGGTATAAAGTCTTGACTAGAGAGCGTGAAAATCGGGCATGAAATTGTTCGAAAGGAATAGATTTGGCGGAGGCGTCGCTTCGGCTCAGCGGATTGCAGCTGGACGAACCCGTGGTCAAGGCGTTGGAGGCCATCCTGCCGGCGATGGCAGAGCGAACAGTGACCGCGGTCACCGTGGCAGTGCCGAGTTATGCCGACGCGTTCAGCGGCCGGATGGGCCCGATCATCGAGAACGCGGTGCAGACGTCGCTGGGGGCGTTCCTGCGACTGGCCACCCGCCCCGAGGAGACCGACCCCGGCACCTCGCTGTTTCCTGCGCTCGACGGCGCCTACGAGCTTGGCCGCGGCGAAGCTCGTCAGGGCCGAACGATCGATGCTTTATTGGCCGCCTTTCGGGTGGGGGCACAGGTGGCCTGGCGGGAGCTGTCGGCGACCGCCGTCGCGGCAGGGCTTCCCGGCATCGACCATCGCGAGGTTCGCCGAGTTGGTGTTCGCCTACATCGACCAGTTGTCGGCGTCCAGCGTGTCCGGTCACGCTGACGAACTGGCCACCACGGGACGGGTTCGGCAACGCTACCTCGACCGGTTGAGTCAGGACCTGCTGGCCGGGGAGCCCGCGGCCACCCTGGCGGCCGCTGCCGAGCAGGCGGGCTGGCAGCCACCGGACACGCTTACCGCAGTACTGCTGCCGTTGGCGCAAACACGCGGGTTGGCAGCACAATTCGGGCAATCCACGCTGCAGCTGGCCGAAGACCTGCCCGGCGTCGACGCGTCGGAGGCGCTCGCGGTCCTGATGGTCCCCGACATGGCGGGCACCGCACGAGGCCAACTGCTGTCGGCTCTAGCCGCCAGGAAGGCACTGGTGGGGCCGGCTCGGCCGTGGATGGATGTCCGGTCGTCCTACCATCGCGCCCTGCGGGCCCGGGGCCTGTTGCACGGCGAGCAGATCCAGCGCCATTGATACCGACGACCATCTCGTCGAGCTGGTGATCGGCGCCGATCTCGAAGCTGCCGGTGACTTACGCGCCCGGGTATTGGCGCCGCTGTCCGGCCTGCCATCCAACACCGCTGACCGACTCACCGAGACGTTGCGTTCGTGGGTACTGCATCAAGGCAGGCGCGACGCGGTAGCAGCCGATCTCTTCATCCACGCCCAGACCGTCCGTTACCGGATGAGTCAGCTCCGCGAGCTCTACGGCGACCGACTCAGCGAACCCCGGACCGTCCTCGAACTGACGGTCGCCCTTGGCCTCGACCCGACCGCCTGAGCGCATCTCCGCCTATAGGTTGCTCACGGGCCGCATCAGCGGTTGTTGTGCGCGCCGTCGACCCTGACGCGCGCGCCGTCGACCCTGGACGCGCCCCCAGCCAGCACTCGATTGGTTCGATCGCCGTCAAACCTGAACCCGTTAGGCCAACAAAGCAGTAACCTGCAGCTAGCACGTGCCGCACCCCGGACCTGGCCATCACCAAAGTGATAACCAATCCCCCTACGGCACAGGCACTTCGGTTCTGCCATCGGGTAAGGAGACGCGGATGTCGTTTGTGGTCACCCACCCGGAGACGTTGGCTTCGGCCGCGGGGACCCTGCAGGGCATCGGCTCGGCGGTGGCCGCTCAGAATGACGCCGCCGTCGTACCCACCACCGGATTGGTTCCGGCCGCCGCCGACGAGGTCTCGGCGCTGACCGCCGCGCGATTCAGTGCGCACGCCCAGACGTACCAGGCCATGAGTGCGCAGGCTGCGATGATCCACGAGATGTTCGTCAGCACGTTGGCAGCCAGCGCCGGCTCGTACGCGGTCACCGAGGCCGCCAATGCAATCTCGGCCGGATAGGAACCAAGTTGGCTACCGACTTCGGGCTCCTGCCGCCGGAGGTTAACTCAGGCCGCATGTACGCCGGCCCGGGCGTGGGTTCGATGCTGGCCGCCGCGAACGCCTGGGACGGTCTGGCTGCGGTCCTGAATTCGGCGGCGGCGTCGTACGGATCGGTGATCGCCGGCCTCGCGGTCGAGTCGTGGCTGGGACCCGCGTCGACGTCCATGGCCGCCGCGGCTGCACCGTACGCGGGTTGGCTGAGCGCGGCCGCGATGCAAGCCGAGCGGACTGCCGCCCAGGCGCGTACTGCCGCCGAGGCGTATGAGGCAGCGTTTGCGATGACAGTGCCGCCGCCCTTGATCACGGTGAATCGCGAGCAGGTGACGTCGCTGGCCGCGACAAACATCTTGGGCCAGAACAGCCCTGCGATCGAGGCCTTGCAGGCCGAGTACGCCGAGATGTGGGCTCGGGACGCCGCCGCGATGTTCAGCTACGCGGCCTCGTCCGAGACGGCGTCGACGTTGCTCCCGTTCACCGCACCGACGCAGGCCGCCGACCCGGCGGGTCCAGCTGCTGCGGCCACAGCGGCAGCACAGACCGGGGTGATGCCGGTCATCAACGCCCAGACCCTGCAGGGATTGGCCGCGCTGTTGTCTCCGGCCTCGTCCGCGATCCCGGCGTCCGCCGCCTCGGTCACGATCCCTACCCCGATCGGCGAACTGGACATCGCGGCCGCCTATATCGCGGTCACCGCGACCATCAGCCTGTCGCTGTCCGCGGTGAACACCGCCCGACCATGGATCTACGGCTACGGCAACACCACCGCCCCGAACGACGAGGCGGTGGAGCCCACTCAAGGCACCTCGATCGGGTCCCAACACGACGTCGAGCCGAGTACGGGCGGGGGCGCCGTGTCCGCGGGTGTGGGCCACGCGGCATTGCTCGGTGCCTTATCGGTCCCGCACAGCTGGACGGTGGCCGCTCCCGAGATCCGGCTCGCGGTCGAGTCGCTCCCCAGCACCGGCGCCGGCGTCGGTCCTGCCCCGGCGAACCTGGGCGCAGCGCCCGCGGCCCTGCTGGGCGGTATGGCTCTGGCGAGCCTGGCCGGCCGTGGCAACGCGGGCACGGGCAGCCCGGCGACCAACGACGCCGGGACTGACGACGACGGGCAGCCCAAGCGCAAGCCGACGGTTGTCGTGATCCAGCAGCCGCCTACCGGCCCGCCTCCGACGGGCAACCGCCCGCGATGAATCACGCCGGCTGACAAAACTTTTTGTCAACAGTCCCGTCGCCCCAATCCCCTTCGCGTTCCTACGGTTCGGCCCCGATTTCGCGGCGCGAAGCCAGATCTTGTCAAGAAGAGATGTTTGCCTTCGGCCGAGGATGGCAATGACCAAACGGAGGTGGGCGTATCGGCCGGCCTATATGTCCACCCAGGTCCCGTCGGTTCAGCCCGAGAGCCGACGGGACCGCTTATATTTCGGGGCCGTTTTCCGGCCGGGACCGCGGCACGCCCGGATATGCGGTGATGCGCGCCGCCACCTGGGAGTACCGTGCCGCGTATGGACGGCTCACCTGCTGGCGTGTGGATATTGGGCGGCTATCAGAGCGACTTCGCTCGCAACCTGACCCGGGAAGGGCGCGACTTCGCCGCCCTGACAGCGGAGGTCGTCGACGGCACGCTGGCGGCAGCCCGAGTGGACGCCGCGGCCATCGGAGTAGTCCATGTCGGCAACGCCTTCGGTGAGATGTTCGCCACACAAGGGCATCTGGGGGCGATGCCGGCCACGGTGTGTGGCGACCTCTGGGATATCCCCGCTTCGCGGCACGAGGCGGCGTGCGCGTCGGGCAGTGTGGCGGCGCTGGCGGCGATGGCCGACTTGCGATCGGGTGCATATGACAGCGCGATCGTGGTCGGACTCGAGTTGGAAAAGACCGTGCCCGGTGACACCGCCGCTCAGTATCTGGGTGCGGCGGGCTGGACCGGACATGAGGGAGCCGAGGCGCGTTACCTGTGGCCGTCGATGTTCGCGGAGGTTGCTGACGAGTACGACCGGCGCTACGGACTGGACAACGCGCATCTGCGGGCGATCGCTGCGGTCAATTACGCGAACGCGCGCCGCAACCCCAATGCCCAGACGCGAGGCTGGACCGTGCCGGATCCGATCACCGATGACGACGCGACCAATCCGATCACCGAGGGGCGGTTGCGGCGGTTGGACTGTAGCCAGATGACCGACGGCGGCGCGGGGGTGGTCCTGGTCAACGACGCCTACCTGCGGGATCACTCCGATGCACGGCCGGTGGGCCGCATCGACGGCTGGGGGCATCGCACCGTCGGGCTGGGGTTGCGGCAGAAGCTGGACCGCTCGGCCGACGATCCCTATGTGCTGCCGCATGTGCGGTCCGCGGTGCTCGACGCATTGCGCCGTGCTGAAGTGACGCTGGACGACGTCGACGGGTTCGAAGTGCACGACTGCTTCACCCCCAGCGAGTACCTGGCCATCGACCACATCGGGCTGACCGGGCCGGGGGAATCGTGGAAGGCCATTGAGAACGGAGAGATCGAGATCGGCGGGAGGCTGCCGATCAACCCCAGTGGCGGTCTGATCGGCGGCGGCCATCCGGTGGGGGCGTCCGGGGTACGCATGTTGCTCGACGCGGCCAAGCAGGTCAGCGGCGCGGCGGGCGACTACCAAGTCGAAGATGCGAAGAGGTTCGGCACGCTGAATTTCGGCGGCAGTACCGCCACTACGGTCAGTTTCGTTGTCAGCACTGCGCGAGGTTTCTGATGGATGTTGAGTTGGTCGGCAAATACCTGTCGACACTTCCCGAGGATGACGACCACCCCTACCGCACCGGCCCGTGGCGACCGCAGACGACGGAATGGGACGCCGACGATCTGACCGCGGTCGAGGGTGAAGTCCCGCGCGACCTGGACGGCATCTATCTTCGGAACACCGAGAACCCGCTGCATCCGGCGTTCAAGACTTACCACCCGTTCGACGGCGACGGCATGTTGCATGTCGTGGGTTTCCGGGACGGAAAAGCGTTCTACCGCAACCGTTTCGTTCAGACGGAGGGTTTCCTGGCGGAAAACGAAGCGGGCGAACCACTGTGGCCCGGACTGGCCGAACGGTGCAATTCGCCAAACGCGACAAAGGCTGGGGCGCACGCGAATTGATGAAAGATGCGTCGAGCACCGACGTCATTGTGCACCGCGGTATCGCCTTGACCAGTTTCTATCAGTGCGGTGACCTGTACCGGGCGGACCCGTACTCGGGCAAAACGCTGGGCAAGGAGAGCTGGAACGGCGGTTTTCCGGCTGACTGGGGCGTGTCGGCACATCCCAAGGTGGACAACAAGACCGGCGAACTGCTGTTCTTCAACTACAGCAAGCAGGACCCGTACATGCGCTACGGCGTGGTCGACGAGAACAACGATCTGGCCCACTACGTCGACATCCCGTTGCCCGGGCCGCGACTGCCACATGACATGGCGTTCACCGAAAACTACGCCATCCTGAACGATTTTCCGCTCTTCTGGGATCCGCGGCTACTGGAACACCGTGTGCACCTACCCCGCTTCTACCCGGATATGCCGTCGCGCTTCGCGGTGATTCCGCGCCGCGGCTCGAGTGCCGACATCCGTTGGTTCGAGGCGGACCCGACGTTCGTGCTGCACTTCACCAACGCCTACGAGGACGGCGATGAGATTGTGCTGGACGGCTTCTACGAGGGTGCGCCTCAACCGTTGGAAAGCGGTGCGGGGCCAGCTGGCAAATGGGAGAAGCTGTTTCGCTTCCTGGCACTGGATCGGATGCAGGCCCGGTTGCACCGGTGGCGACTCAACCTGGTGACCGGCGCGGTGAAGGAGGAGCCACTGTCGGAGTCCATCACTGAGTTCGGCACCATCAACGCGGACTACGCGACCGGCAACTACCGCTATGTCTACGCCGCCACCGGCAAGCCGGGCTGGTTCCTGTTCGACGGATTGGTCAAACACGATCTGCTCACCGGTCGCGAGGAGCGGTACTCGTTGGGCGACGGCGTCTACGGCAGTGAGACGGCGATGGCACCCCGGGTGGGTGGCAGCGGCGCCGAGGACGACGGCTACCTGGTGACGCTGACCACGGACATGAATGCCGACGCGTCTTACTGTCTGGTGTTTGACGCGGCCCGGGTCGGCAATGGCCCGGTGTGCAAATTGGCGCTGCCAGAACGCATTTGCAGCGGTACACATTCGACGTGGGTACCCGGCGCGGAGTTGCGCCGCTGGGATCACACCGACACGGCGGCCGGCGCCGTCGGGCTGTAAGCCATGGGCAAGCCACACCGGGCGACGCACTGGCCGATTCGGTTGGCGTCGATCGGCTCAATCCGATTTGCCCGACGGTCGTCGAACTTCGCGGAGACGGTGCGGTTCTACCGTGAACTGGTGGGGCTGCCACTCTATGAGACTTTCGGCGAGAGCTACGGCAGCAACGGCGCCATCTTCGGGCTGCCCAGCTGGAACCTGACGATGGAGATCGTTGAGTCGGTCGAACCCGTCGCGGTGGACCCGCATGAGCAGTTGTGCATGTACTTCCCGGACCAGCAGGCACAGCAGGCGGCGATCGCGCGCCTCGAAGAGGCATCGGTTCCGCGCGTCGAGCAGCACCCCTACTGGGCGGCGATGGGCGCGGTCACCTACCGGGATCCAGATGGCCGCGAGGTGGTCTTCGCGCCATTCGTGTACGGCGTCAACGAGCCGGAGGGTAGTTCGGCCTCCGGCACGCACGAGTTCCCCTCGAACTGAGGCTCAAGCTCGGGTCACTCGCGGCTATTTCGCGAAATCTCTTCATCCGGTTGATGTATTGCCGCCCCGCGTTCTCTTTGTCCACAGTTGGCGATTTATCCACAGGTCGGGTTTTGCGAGCTGCACGCCGCGGGAGCCACCACTATTATTCGAAAGTATGTTCGATAGTTTTGCGGCGGCGGAAGACGGCTCTCTGGTGGCTGTCATCGACTCCTCTACTCGCGAGGAGGCGGTAGCCGCCGCCCGGCGCTTCGCCGCGATCGCCGAACTGGTGGCCCGCCACGCCCAAGGGCCTACCGATAGCGGGCGCTGGTCGTGTGACAACTGGGACGCCATGGCCGCCCAGGTCGGCGCCGCGCTGAACGTCAGCCGCAACCTGGCTTCGCACTACATGTATCAGGCGATGGCGCTGCGCCAGCGCCTGCCCGCCGTCGCGGGCTTGTTCGCCCAGGGCCGGCTGAGTTTGCGGCTGGTCACCGACATCATCTGGCACACCGAGCTGATCACCGACCCCGCCGTCCAACGCGTGGTGGACGCCCTGCTAGCGAACGACGCCCTGCGCTACGGGCCGATGTCCCAGCCGAAAACCGCCCGCGCGATCGACGCCATCATCGAGCGCTATGACCCCGCCGCCGTCCGGCGCGCCCGCAGCAGCGCCCGCTCGCGGGACGTGGTCATTACCCCCGCCGACGACGGCTCAGGCACCGCCTACCTGTCGGGCACGCTATTGGGCACCGACGCCGCCGTGCTGGATCGCCGCCTCAGCGCGATGGCCCACCAGGTCTGCCAGGATGATCCGCGCACCCTGCCCCAGCGCCGCGCCGACGCCCTGGGCGCCCTGGCCGCCGGCGGAGACCGCCTGGCCTGCCAATGCCCGGACGCCGACTGCCCCGCCCGGGTCCCCGATGCCCGCGCCAGCGCGATAGTGATCCACGTGGTCGCCGAACCCGCCACCATCACCGCCCCGCCCGATCCGTGCCTTGACGGCGACGAGCCGCAGCGAGTCGACGCGAACGACCCGTTACGTCCGCTGCCAGACCCCGAACCGCCGGCGATCTGGATGCCGAGCGGCCAGATCGTGGGGGGACCGGCGGTGCCCTCCGCCCATTTAGGCGCGCTGATCGCTGCCGGCGCGCACGTCGCCCCGATCGATTACTGCCCCGGGAACGCCACGTCTGCCCCGGGCTACCGGCCGCCGGCCGCGATGGCCCGCTTCATCCGCGCCCGAGACATGACCTGCCGCTTTCCCGGCTGTGACTGCCCCGCCGTTGCCTGCGACATCGATCACGCCATCGCCTACCCCTACGGGCCCACCCACCCGGCCAACCTGCGCTGCCTATGCCGAAAACACCACCTGCTCAAGACTTTCTGGGGCGGGCTACGCGGCTGGCGCGACCGCCAACACCCCGACGGCACCATCACCTGGACCGCACCCACCGGGCACACCTACACGACCCGCCCCGGCAGCAGACTGCTTTTTCCCACCCTGAGCCAACCCACCGCGCCGATGCCTGCTACCACTACACCATCCCCGGACGGGCCACGCGGCTTGATGATGCCCACCCGCCGACGCACCCGCGCCCAAGACCGCCAAACCCGCATCAACGCCGAACGCGCCCACAACACCGCACAACCCACCCACACCCCGGAACACACACCCCGACCCCGAAACCCGAACACCTCCCCGACCCCGACGACCCCCCACCGTTCTAGCGGCGTCCGCTAAGCGCTGCGGCAGCCACCGCCCATAGCGCACACACCACCGCGCACACAGCGGCGACCGCTCCGACGTAAAGCCCGTACTCCGCCGATACCGGAGCATTCACGTTGCGCTGGTAATACAGCACCATCAGCGCACCGATGAGCAACGAAATGACCAGCGCCGCAATCGAAGCCGCTCGCACCGACAATCCACGGCCGACCATCGCGCCGGCCACCAACAGCGTCGAAGACAACAGGACGATGAGCTGACCGGCGCCGAACCCCCGCGGGAGTTCCAGGCTGCCGTGGGTGCCACCGATCGCGTTCGCCCAACCGCCACCGTTGACCTTCGTCGCCAACCAGGGCATCCAGGCGCTGGCCAACACGGCGGTGGCGAACAGCGACACCAACCAACCGGGGCGCAGATGGCGGGTCATGGTTGCGAGGTTAGCCGACTCGCCACCGACGACGACCCGAGTCAGCCCTCCAGCGAGGACAGGTTGAAGACCACGCCGGTCGGGTCGGTGGCCGCGGCGAGGCGACCATACGGCGTATCCTCGGCGTCGCGCAGCACGGCACCGCCGTTGTCGGTGATCACCTGCAGCGTCTTGTCCACGTCTTCGGCGCCGAAGAAGATGCTCCACTGCGACGGCACATCCTCGGCCAGTAATCCCGTGCCGTCCATCACTCCGAGCAGTTGCAGGTCGCCGAACCATGCTGTGGTGTAACGGAATTCGTCGGTGTCGCCGACCTGCTCGGTGCGCCAACCGAACACCTCGCGGTAGAAGTCGACGGCGTCGCGGTAATCGCGCGTCGTCAACTGGTGCCAGACGGGCGCGCCGGCCTCGCCGATGACTTCAAACCCTGGGTGCTGCAACGGCTGCCACAGGCCGAAGACCGCCCCAGCCGGATCCGTCGCCATCGCCATGAAACCCTTGGCGGGAATCTCCATGGGCGCAAAGCAATTCGAGCCGCCAGCGGCGGTGATCGCCGAGACCGAGGCGTCGACGTCGGCGGTTTGGAAGTAAGTGGCCCAGCTGTCCGGCGCCTGCCACTCGGACCCGACTTTTATCAAACTAGTGCGCACCGCCGTTGGCGTGGATTTCGGCTAGTGCTTGGGCGAGGTCGTCGGGGATGGGGTCGGCGGCGGTGAGTGTCTGTTGTCCGGCTTGGATGGTGATGGTGCGGTAGCGTCGTGCAGTCCGCACGAATTTCTTGATGCTCCAACCGGTTCGGTGCTCGATCCAGTGCGTGAGGGCCATCGCGGCGAACACGATCGTGAGGTGGGCGTCGATCGATTCACGTTTGTGGTGATAGATCGGGCGGGCTTGCAGGTCGTGCTTGGACATTCGGAAGCTCTTCTCGATGCGCCACAAGCGGTGGTAGGCGTCGATGACGAACTTCGGGGTCTGGTCGGTGAGGTTGGTGGTGTAGCCCTTCCAGCCGGCCAGGGCGCGGGCCTTGGCCTCCAGGTCACGGTCGATCGACTTGGTTTCCCCGGTCAGCGTGATGAACCGGTTGCGTTTGACCGGGGCTTTCCCGTCGACGGCTTTCTGGGCTTTGGCGATCTGTTCATCGATGCCGCGCAGCGTGCGCCGCGCCCGATCGGCGCGGTACTGGTAGTGGATCACCCGGTCGGGGATCCCGCGGGTTTTCTCCCGGCTGGTGGCCGGCCAGGGCTGGGTCAGGATCAGCTCATCGGGGACGGCCTCGTCGGGGTGTTTGTCGTGCCATTCGCGCACGACATCGGGCAGGAAGGGAATGCCGCGCACCCAGAATGTAGGTCAATCCGGCGGCGGTGATATCGATTTGGTTGGCTTCAGAGATCATCCCGGCGTCAGCGACCACCGTGATATCGGTGAGCTGGTGGGCTTTTTTGAACGCGTTGATCACCGGCAGCATGGTGGCGGTCTCGGCTTTGTTGCCTTCGAAGGCCTGCACCGTGAGCGGGAACCCTGAGGCGTCGGTGAGCAATCCGACGGTGATCTGGGGTTCCAGGCGTCGTTCCTTGGAGAATCCGGGCTCGCGGAACCCGTCAGCGGTGTCGGTTTCGAAGTACAGCGTCGTCACGTCATACAACACCAGGGTGGCCGGCCCCAGGTCGGCGTGCGCCGCGCACGCTTCCGAAAGTTGTTGCCGGAAAGCATCTTTGGCGTACATCGGTAAGCGGCGGTTCAGAGTGGGATACGACGGGGCACCCACCCCGGTCTCGTCGAGAACCCGGGCCGAGTCGATCTTGCTGGTCGGTTCGATGATCCGCGCACACACCAGACCGCGGAACACGTCATCGGCCACCTTGTCGAATCCGAGCACCTGATAGGCGTGGCACAAGGCATCCCACAGATGCGCCGCCCGCGAGGAGGTGATCGGCAACGGCGCCGACCCCGCCCGGGCGGCAATCCCGAGGTCCAGCTCGGCCTGCCCGGCGGCCAGCCGCTGCGCAGCGGCGGCCTTCAGCGCCGCCACCCCGGCCTCATCATGGGCTGAGCCCAAATGCTCGATCGACCGCGATCCCCGCCGAGACGACCACACGATCTGCACCGCGGTCGCCCCCGAACTGGTTTTCACCGCGCGCACGTAGGCCACCACCGCACCCTACGGACCCGGTCCTAGTGCACAAATCCGCACCAGTGACCACACAAACCCGCAGGTCACAGCCCTACGGCCAGACCGGGCCGGCCAAAGTGATAAAAGTCAGGTTTAAGACATGCGCCCGGCGGCGGCCCACGTTGGGCGTCGTTTCCCGCGCGGGTAATCGCAGCCCAGCCGCGCCGCCGCTTCACTCGGAGCGATCCTGTACCTTTCGTTATTGACCGACGGCACCATCACATGGACCGCACCCACCGGGCAGACATACACGACCCGCCCCGGCAGCAGACTGCTTTTTCCGACCCTGAGCCAGCCCACCGCGCCGATGCGTGCTACCGCTACACCATCCGCGGACGGGCCACGCGGTTGATGATGCCCACCCGCCGACGCACCCGCGCCCAAGACCGCCGGCCCGCATCAACGCCGAACGCGCCCACAACATGGCGCAACCCACCACCCCGGAACAACACCCCGCGCCCGACCCGACACCTCCCCGACCCGACGACCCCCACCGTTCTAGCGGCGTCCGCTAAGCGTTGCGGTAGCCACCGCCCAGAGCGCACATACCACCGCGCATACAGCGGCGACCGCTGCGACGTAAAGCCCGTACTCGGCCGATACCGGAGCATTCACGTTGCGCTGGTAATACAGCACCATCAGCGCACCGATGAGCAACGAAATGACCAGCGCGGCAATCGAAGCCGCTCGCACCGACAATCCACGGCCGACCATCGCGCCGGCCACCAACAGCGTCGAAGACAACAGGACGATGAGCTGACCGGCGCCGAACCCCCGCGGGAGTTCCAGGCTGCCGTGGGTGCCACCGATCGCGTTCGCCCAACCGCCACCGTTGACCTTCGTCGCCAACCAGGGCATCCAGGCGCTGGCCAACACGGCGGTGGCGAACAGCGACACCAACGAACCGGGGCGCAGATGGCGGGTCATGGTTGCGAGGTTAGCCGACTCGCCACCGACGACGACCCGAGTCAGCCCTCCAGCGAGGACAGGTTGAAGACCACGCCGGTCGGGTCGGTGGCCGCGGCGAGGCGACCATACGGCGTATCCTCGGCGTCCCGCAGCACGGCACCGCCGTTGTCGGTGATCACCTGCAGCGTCTTGTCCACGTCTTCGGCGCCGAAGAAGATGCTCCACTGCGACGGCACATCCTCGGCCAGGAATCCAGTGCCGTCCATCACTCCGAGCAGTTGCAGGTCGCCGAACCATGCTGTGGTGTAACGGAATTCGTCGGTGTCGCCGAGCTGCTCGGTGCGCCAACCGAACACCTCACGGTAGAAGTCGACGGCGTCGCGGTAATCGCGCGTCGTCAACTGGTGCCAGACGGGCGCGCCGGCCTCGCCGATGACTTCAAACCCTCGGTGCTGCAACGGCTGCCACAGGCCGAAGACCGCCCCAGCCGGATCCGTCGCCATCGCCATGAAACCTTTGGCGGGAATCTCCATAGGTCGCAAGGCAACTGCGAGCCGCCAGCGGCGGTGATCGCCGAGACCGATGCGTTGATGTCGGCGGTGTGGAAGTAGGTGGCCCAGTTGTCTGGCGCCTGCCGCTCGGGATTGCCGGCCATCAGACCGGCGACGGGGCGGCCGTCCTTGGCGGCGTTGATGTACCCGCCATAGTCGGGTCCGGCCGACTCGAACGTCCACCCGAAGACGGTGCCGTAGAAGGCTTGTGCGCGGTCGAGGTCGGATGTGGTGAGGTCTATCCAGCAGGGGGCGCCCAGCGGCGCGTCGTCACGGGTGGGCACGAGGTCCTCCTTTGGTCGGTCGGGTACCTCCATATCGACTCGGCCGGGGCTGAAAACTCATCGGGGGTGCGTCACCGAATCAGCCCGGTGCGAAGACGGTCACGAAGTTCTGCAGCGAATCGCGGATGTCGGTCCGCAATGCCGCGGCGACGATCATGCCGATCGGCCCGAACAGTGCTGGCCCACCCAGGTGCACGTCGAAGCTGACGACGGAGCCGTCGTCTTTCGGGGCGACCTTGGCCACCAGTTTCACCTTCACGCCGCCGACGCCGTCACCGTTGAGCGTCATGCCCTCCGGCGGCTTGTATCGCACGATCGTCCACTTGATGCGGTTGGGCATGCCCTTGACCTCGACGTAGGACTCGACCACCGTGCCCTTGTCCAGGACCTCGGGCAGCTTGCTGCGCCAGACCTTGTGGATGGTCAGCCACTCCCTGAACCGGGTCAGATCCGAGGCGTGCGTCCAAGCCACTTCCGGCGGCAGCGGTACGTCGATGGATCCGGAGAGTTTCGCCATGGCCGTCAGCTCTGCTGGCCGCCGGTGTCGACGATCTTCTTGGCTTCCTCCTGCACCTTCTGGATGGTGTCGGAGTACTTGCGCTGCGTCTTGTCGTCGACGAACTCGCCGGCCTTGTTGATCGCCGTCTCGACCTTGTCTGCGTTCTGCGACAACAGGTCCCTGGCTTTGTCCAGGAATCCCATCTGCATTCCTTCCCCAAGGGGCTCCTCCCCCGGGAGCCCTACTTTGCTGGGGAAACCCTACTGGTCGCGACCGGTCTACGGCACGCTGCCTTCGAGGAAGAGACCGGAGAGTCGGTTGCCGATGTTGCCGATGCCGGAGATCAGGCCGGCTAGCCGCGATGTCGAGGGTGCTGGTGTTGCCAACGCCGGATATGGCGCTGCCCAGGTTGGTGAAGCCGGACAGCAGGTTGCCGCCGTAGTTCTCGAAGCCGGAGACATGCGAGCCGACGTTCCACAGGCCTGAGATGGCGTCGCCGATGTTGCCGAAGCCCGATGCGCCGCCATTGCCGGAGTTGAGGAAGCCCGAGGACGGCGCGCTGGTGGAGTTGCCGAAGCCGGGGCGCCGCATCGAGATGGAAGACCGGGACGGTGATCGGGCCGATTCTGCCGTTGAGACCGACGGTGAGTAACGTCGTATCGCTGCCGACGCGTCAGGTCAAGCGGGATTGCGCCGATTTTGATTTGCGGCACCTGGATGGGATTGAGCTCGGATTCGAGCGGAATGGTCAAGCTGATCGGAAGGCCGGAGATGGGAACGTCGAATGTCGGGAAGGGGTCGGGAAGCGGGATTACGATGTTGAAGCCGTCGGTTTGGGCGTCGACCACGATATTGAAGTTCACCGGGATCGTCGCCGCCGTTGACTCCGTGCATCGTGAACGGGTTGACGGTGAGTCCGGTGATGTCGCCGGTGATCGGGAGGTTGATGATGCCGCCGCCGCCGAGGGTGAGCGGGATTTCGGGGATGGTCAAGGTGTAGTCGCCGGCGATCAGGCCCTGGCGGTCCCCGCGCCAGAACAGGCCGTTGTTCTTCGTTGCCGGAGATGAACGCCCCGGTGTTGAGGTTGCCGGTGTTGGCCCAGCCGGTATTGGTGTCACCGGTGTTGTAGTCACCGGTGTTGGTGTTGCCCGGGTTGAACGAACCGGTGTTGAAATCCCCGGTGTTGAACCCGCCGGTGTTATGCGCACCCGCATTGGCCCAGCCGGTGTTGAACCCACCGGAATTGAACAACCCCGTGTTCACCGTCCCGGTATTACCGATCCCGGTGTTGAACGACCCCGAATTCCCGATCCCGAAGTTACCCGTCCCGGAATTGAAGAACCCGATATTGCCCGTCCCCGAGTTGAACAACCCCACATTGCCGCTACCGGTGTTCCACGCCCCGAACCCGACCTGGTTGTCCCCGGTCAGCCCGATCCCCAAATTGTTGTGCCCCGAATTAGCGAACCCGACATTCCCGCTACCGGTGTTACCCCACCCGATGTTGAAACTGCCCGTATTCCCCCAGCCCCAGTTGCCGCCACCCGGAGTTACCGCTACCGACGTTGAGATCACCGATATTGCCGCCACCGACATTGTGCTCACCGACATTGCCGCCACCGACGTTGGCATCACCAACGTTGCCCCCACCCATGTTGGCGCCCCCCACATTGCCGCTACCCAGGTTGTAATCCCCCAGATTCGCATTACCCAGGTTCAACCCACCATGATCGGCCACACCCACACTGAACAAGCTGCCCTTGTCCACCCCCTGCGAGAACAACCCCACCATCTGGGCACCCACATTGCCCACCCCCGACCCACACTCGGAATCGCGTTATACCACCCCGACACCCCATCACCGAGGTTCAGAACTCCCGAACCCCACGCCCCCACATTGCCCAACCCCGAGAACCCCACCAACCCGCTCGACACATTCCCCCACCCCGAACCCCCACCAAAATTGCCGAACCCCGACGCACTCCCACCACCACTATTGAAGAACCCCGACGACGGACCACCCGTGCTATTGCCCAACCCCGGCCCCGCCGCCAACCCCACCACCGGCACCACCACCGGACCCAACCCCGGACCCGAGAAGCTCAGATGCAACCCCTGACCCGGACCCCCCACCAACAAATTCAACGACGGACCCGTCACCACAATCGGATCCACTTCGAGCGGCCCGATGGTGCCGGTAATACTGTTGCCCCCACCGTCGGCGATTGACCAGGTTCAACGCGGAATGGTGAAGGGGTCCACCACGATGTTGCCGAGGGTGCCGGTGACCGGGATGTTGATCGGGATGTCGATGTCGAGGCCGATGGCGATGCGTGGGATGGTCAGCGTGTAATCGCCGCCGATCTGGCCCTGGCTGTCCCCGCGCCAGAAGAACCCGTTGTTCAGATCGCCCGGGTTGAACCCACCGGTGTTGTAATCCCCGGTATTACCGAACCCGGTGTTGTAATCCCCGGTGTTGAACCACCCCGTGTTCCCTGACCCCGGATTCACATCACCGGTGTTCGACACCCCGGCATTGAAACTGCCCGTGTTATAACTCCCCGGGTTAGCCACCCCGGTATTCAGCACCCCGGTGTTGAACACCCCGGTGTTCAACCGGCCCGCATTGAACAACCCGGTATTCAGACTGCCCGAGTTCCCGATCCCCCAGTTACCCTCCCCGGAATTGAAGAACCCCACATTCCCGCTGCCGGAGTTAAACAACCCCACATTCCCCGACCCCGAATTCCACGCCCCGAACCCGACCTGATGATCCCCGGCCAACCCGAACCCAACATTACCCGACCCGGTATTGCCGAACCCGACATTACCGAACCCCGAATTACCCCACCCCAAATTCCCATCCCCATGGTTACCGAACCCCACATTGAACGAACCCACATTCGACGGCCCCACATTAGAACCACCCAGATTCCCCGACCCCACATTGAACCCACCCACATTCCCCGACCCGACATTCCAGTTCCCCACATTACCGAAACCGAAATTACCCCCACCGACATTGCCCGCACCCAGATTCGCCGACTCGGCGTTGAAACTACTGACGCGGCCCGCGGCGGATTCTGCAGCAACTGAGTGAACGGCGTCAACGCCGAGACGACCGCCGAGGCCCCGGCGTGGTAGCCGAACATCGCAGCGACATCCTGGGCCCACATCTGCTCGTATTCGGCCTCCACCGCCGCGATGGCCGGTGCATTGAATCCCAGCAGATTGGTCGTGACCAGCGACACCAGCTGCGAGCGGTTGCCCAGGACCGCCACCGGATGCACCGTGGCTGCCAGCGTTGCCTCGAACGCGGCCGCCGTTACCCGGGCCTGGGCGGCGGCCTGCTCGGCTTGGGCGCCGGTCGAGGTCAACCAGCCCAGATAAAGGCCAGCCGCGTCGGCCATCGCCGTCGACGCCAGACCCTGCCATGCCGAACCGACCAGCGCCGAGGTCACCGAGGAGAATGCGGTCGCCGCGGAACCCAACTCGCCGGCCAATTCGTCCCAGGCGCGCCGCCGCCAGGAGCGGGCCGGAGCCTGCGCCGCCGAAAATGCGCGCGGAGTTGATCTCCGGCGGAACATCAGAAAATTCATCGCCGCAACCCTCCCGGCGTGGCCGCGCCGACGCGACCACTCGTCAATCACCGCCATCGACGCCGCGGCGATCACCGCGATACACCCGACTTCGTCAAGCGGTTGATAGCGCCACAGCGTACGTCTATCCAGCCGGGATTCGTGGAATTTACAAATACGAATGACCATCAGGTCATAAGATATTGGCAATAGCGCTCGCGTGTAAATCATTTATACAACATTGTTCACTTCGCGGGCCGGTAGGCGAAGTTCCATCGTGGTCACGCCAAATTTGGGGTCGCACACCGAGGATCCGGGCCCGTATCCACCACATCGTCTCGATCGCCGCGGCGCCCAGCACCCCGATTCCCAGCGCGGCCGACGTGACCCACAGATTTGACGGGTCCAGGAAGAACTTCTTCTGGGCCCACGGCAGACTGAAGATCATCACGTAAGCCAGCGCGGAGGCGATGACCAGCGCCAACCGCCACCACTCATAGGGGCGCGCCGCAACCGCAAGCACCCACACCGCGCACATCAGCAAGGTGATCAGCGCCGCGGTGGACGCCTGGTCCTGCTGCACCGACGTTGCGTGACGGCCGTGATAGGCGATCAGGTAGGTCGCGAACGTCGCGATCCCGACGACCAATCCGGCCGGCAGCGCGGATGTCAGCACCCGTCGCACGAACCCCGGATAGGCGCGCTCGTTATTCGGCGCCAAGGACAAGATGAATGACGGGATTCCGATCGTGAACCAGGCCGCAATTGTCACGTGGATCGGCTGGAATGGGTATAACAAAGGCTCGGCACCTAATGGCCTGGCGAGCAGACACTCAATTCCCACCAGTAACGCCAGCAACGCCGAGTAGACCGTCTTGGTGAGAAATAGACTGGCGACCCGTTCGATATTGCCGATCACCCGTCGTCCTTCTGCTACGACATAGGGCAGCGTGGCAAACTTGTTGTCCAGCAACACGATCTGCGCCACCGCCCGGGATGCTGGACTGCCCGCACCCATGGCCACGCCAATGTCGGCGTCTTTGAGGGCCAGCACGTCGTTGACGCCGTCTCCGGTCATCGCGACGGTGTGGCCGTGCGATTGCAGGGCATGCACGATGGCGCGTTTCTGGTCGGGGCGGACCCGACCGAAGGTGGTGTGTGAGTCAGCGTGTCAGCCAGTTCGGCTTCGTCGGTAGGCAGTCGGCGCGCGTCCAGCGCCTCGCCGTGCAAGCCAAGCTTGTCCGCGACCGCTCCGACCGAAACCGCATTGTCTCCGGAGATCACCTTGACCGAAACCTGCTGAGCGGCAAAGTACTCCAAAGTCTCACGGGCGTCGGGACGCACCTTCTGCTCCAGCACCACCAAGGCCACCGGCGTCACGGCGCCCGGAGCATCCGGATCGTCGACCGGGATATCCGCGGAGCACAGCAGCAGCACCCGCAGCCCTTGGGCGCCGAACCGTTCGGCCTGCTCGGCAGCCGCCGACTGCGGATCGAGCAGAACATCAGGTGCACCGATCACCCAGTTGCCGTGGTCGTCAAACGACACCCCGCTCCACTTGGTTGCCGATTTGAAAGGCGCTGTGGCGGTGGCGGTCCAGCCGGGCGTCGCGTCATAGGCTTCGGAGATCGCCAGCATGCTGGCGTTCGGGTGGGCATCGGCCGCGGCCAGGGCTGCGAGCACCTCGCCGACGCTCTCCCCGGTAGCGTCGAGTTCTTCGACTTCAGACACCCGCATGCCGCTTTCGGTCAGCGTGCCCGTCTTGTCCGCGCAGACCACGTCGACCCGGGCCAGTCCCTCAATAGCCGGCAACTCCTGCACGAGACATTGACGCCGTCCCAGTCGGACGACACCGACCGCGAAAGCGATCGACGTCATCAGCACCAGTCCTTCGGGCACCATCGGCACCAACGCACCCACCGTGGCCAGCACCGACTCCCGCCACCCCACGTTCGTCGTGAACAGCTGGGTGTAGATGGTCAGCAGTCCCGCCGGGATCAGCAGGTAGGTGATGAACTGCAGAATTCGGTTGATGCCTTTGCGCAGTTCGGATTTCACCAAGGTGAACTTGCTGGCCTCGGCGGCGAGCTTGGCGGCGTAGGCCTCGCTGCCGACCTTGGTGGCGCGATAGGCGCCGCCACCGGAGACGACGAAACTTCCCGACATCACCGCATCGCCGATGGCTTTGGCGATCGGGTCGGCTTCTCCGGTCAGTAGTGATTCGTCGATCTCGAGGTTCTCCTCCTCGACCACTTCGCCGTCGACGACGATCTGGTCACCTGGGCCGAGTTCGATGATGTCGTCGAGCACCACCTCGTCGGGAGCCAGGGTCAGGGTTCCGGATTGCCGGCGCACCAACGGCTTTGCCTGGCCGACGATCGCCAGCCTGTCCAGTGTCTGCTTCGCGCGGATCTCCTGGACCATGCCGATGACGCTGTTCGCGACGATGAGCAGACCGAACAGCCCGTTGATCAGTGAGCCGGTGAGAAGCACGATGAGAAACAGCACACCAAGGATCGCGTTGATCCGGGTGAACACGTTGGCCCGAACGATATGCGCGATGCTGCGGGTGACGCGTTCGGGAATGTCGTTGGCTTTGCCGTCGGCAACCCGTTGCGCGACTTCGGCATCGGTCAGGCCGCCGACGGTCATCGCGTGAAGGTCCCCAGATCGTTGGAGTCGAAGTACTCGAGTTTCAGCGCGTTTCCGGCGAAGACCGCTTTGGAAATCGATCCGGGCAAGGCGTTTTCGGTCGACAACGCGAAAGTGAAAGTGTCGCCGTCCCAGTGCGTCAAGTCGAACGTCTGGTTCTTCGGGCCGAGTGAGAGCTGTAGCCGGCCGTCGTGGTCGGCGACGGTGGCGGGTCCCCAGTAGTCGTTGGCGTAGACGCCGGAATAGTCGCTCAACGGTCGGGCCGGCGCGGGACTGACCGGGGGCTGCTTGCCGACGAGGGTGCCGTCCGGATTGTTCATCGGCGCAAGCTGTTGGCGGTACAGCGTCGCCCAGTCCTCACGCACCTGGCCATACTGCACCAGATCCATGAACTCGGCATTCAGCGCCTCCGGCACCCCGTACGGCGCGGCGTTGGTCAGAGCGATGATGCCGATGTCTTCGGATGGCAGGACAGCGAAATTCGTTGCGGCACCCAGCCCGAAGGCACCCGAGTGGCTGTACATGGTGCGCCCCGAGGAGGTCACCGAGACATTGAACCCGTGGCCATAGGTGCCGGCTCGCGCATTCGGGTTCTTGGCGGCACTCGAAATGACCTGCGGGGTGATGGCGGGTAGCAGTGCTTCCGGCGACGTGACCCGTTGGCCGTTGTAGGTGCCGTTGGCCATCACCATGGCCAGCCAGCGCGCCATGTCGTTGACCGACGAACTGACCCCGCCCGCCGGCGTCTGGGCGTCGGGATCGCGCTGGAATCGTGCTTCCCACTTGTCACCCACCTTGATGTGGTTGACCGCGTGATTTGGCCTCGCCAGGAAATCGGCGAATTTCGAACTGGTCGACGTCATCCCCAGCGGGCGGTACAGCACCTCGGCGGACAGGTCCTCCCAGGGCTTGCCGGCCGCGGCGGCGACCGCCTCGGCAGCGGCCGTCACACCGAAGTTGGTGTAGGCGTAGCTGATTCGAAACGGGGCGAGCGGCAGGTACTTCAGCCGTTCCAGCACCTGCCGGCGGTCGTAGCCCAGATCCTCGAGCGCGTCGCCGGCGTGATCGGGCAGCCCCGAGCGGTGCGAGTAGAGGTCAGCGACGCTGACGTGGGTGGTGACATACGGGTCGATGAGGGTGAACCCCGGCAGCTTCGTCGCCACCGGCGTGTCCCAGGTGACAGCGCCTTCGGTCACCTCATGGGCCACCACGGTCGCCCCGACCGACTTGGACACCGAAGCCAGCTGAAAGACGGTGTCGGCGTCGACCTTGTTGTCCGGGCTGTCCGGCCTTACTGGCATCCTTGATGCCGAAGCCCTTGGCGTACAACGTCTTTCCACCATGGACGATTGCCACGGCCATGCCCGGAATCCCAGAGTTCTTCATCAGCTCGGCTACCAGGCCGTCGACCTTGGCGACCGCATCGTCGATGCGGCCGGCTGGGATCTGCACTCCCGACACCTCGTTCGGCGGCACCTGCGCCGGGGTGGACGAGGGGTTCGATACCGGCTGCGTGGGCCCGCAGCCGACTAGCGCAGACAACATCACCACGGCTGCGGCTGCGGCCGCGCGTTTCGTCATGGCCGCACTCTAGCCTCTGTTACAGCCGCCACCATGGGTTGAATCGCAGCGGGCTGACCGTGTCGATGCGCTGACCGGGCAACGGTACCGCCACCTGAACGCCGTCTGGCTCAGCGGCTTTGAGCACCCGCTCGACAGGCTCCGCCCACGGGTGCGGCGCCAGCCGGAAAGTGCCCCAGTGGATCGGTACCAGCAACCCTGAACCCGGGTCGGTGACGTCCAGGTGTCCCCGGACCGCCTCCTCGGGATTCATGTGGATGTCGGGCCACGCCGTGTTGTACGCCCCGATCGGCATCAGGGTCAGGTCGAACGGTCCATGGTCAGAACCGATCTGAGCGAAGCTCTTGGTGTAGCCGGTGTCGCCGCCGAAGTATGCGCGGTGGCGCGGCCCGATGAAGGCCCACGACGCCCACAGCGTGTTGTTGCGGCTGACGAACCGCCCCGAAAAGTGCCGGGCCGGCATACAGACAATGGTCAGCTCGTCGACCTGCGCGCTCTGATTCCAGTCCAGTTCAACGATCCGCTGCTCGGGTATCCCCCACGACCGCAGGTGCGCACCCACCCCCAGGGGTACGAAGAACGGCGCCCGCTGCATGCGGGCCAGCGCCCGCACGGTGTCGATGTCGAGATGGTCGTAGTGGTCGTGGCTGATCACCACCGCGTCCACCGCCGGCAAACCCTCCAGCTGCACCGGCGGCGGATGCAATCGCTGGGGTCCCACGATGTCGGACGGCGAGCATCGGTCACTCCACACCGGATCGGTCAGCACGCGATACCCGTCGATCTCCACCAACGCCGTCGAGTGCCCGAACCAGCTCACCGCCAGCTCCGCGGGCTCGCCCTGGTAGATCGACGGCGACGCCAACGGGATCGGTCCCGCGGGCAGGCTGGCGCCGCGGTTCCCGATCAACTCCCATGCGATCTGCCGCATTTCTTCGCGGTTCATCACATACAGCGACCCCGGGTCGATGTTGACGAATACCCCGTCGCGGTAGTTCGGCGAGCCGTCTGAGACGGCCCGGATAGCCGACGGGTCGGCGCCCAGCGCTGCCGGGGCGCCGTGTATCGCCCGCAACAGCCAGCCACCCGCCGCCAGCGAGGCGGTTCCGCCAGCCAATCGCAACGCCCGGCGCATCATGACAGTTACGCCCCCTGAAAGTTCGGCGGTCGCTTCTCGATCCGAGCGACCTGCGCCTCGATCACGTCCTGGCTGCCCCACGCCCTATCGAAGAGCTCTTTGTGCGTCGGGCCACGGTTGCTCGATAGAACCGTCGTCATTGAGTACCCGCTTGGCGTGCTGGATAGCCAGTGGCGCCAGGCCAGAAATCTCGGCGGCCCATTCCTGGGCGTCTTCCAGGGTCCCGATCCGGTTGGCCATTCCGGTCTGCAGCGCCACGTCGGCGGTCAGCTTCTCGGCGGTCAGCAGCATCGCCCGGGCCCGTCCGTGGCCGACCAGCGACGACAGCCGGCGGATGCTCCAGTTGTCGAGGGCAAGTCCGTATTTCGAGGTCGGGAACTGGAAGAACGCGTCCGGGGCGACGACCCGCAGGTCACACTGCATGGCCAGCTGCAAGCCGGCGCCGATGGCGGGTCCGTTGATCGCGCCGATGACGGGGACCGGAACCGCGTCCATGACCCGGTGCAGTTCGACGAGCCGGTCGGGGTAGTCCGCGGCGAAGGCGTCCCCGGACAGGTCGGCTCCGGCGCAGAACGCCGTGCCCTGGCCGGTCAGCACAACGGCCCGGGTTTCTCCGCCGCTGGCCTTGACGAGGGCTTCCCGCAGTTCCTCGACGAGCTGGGAGTTCAGGGCATTGCGTCGCTCGGGCCGCTGCAGCTCGATGGTCATAACCGCTTCGGTCTGGGTGATACCGATCATGGGGGCCAGGATATATAGCCTCGTCCCTGTGAGCCGGATCACGACCGACCAACTACGCGACGCGGTGCTCGACGAGGGCTCTTTCGTCAGCTGGGATATAGATCCGGTACCAGTGCCGGTGTCCGAGGCTATGCGCGCGAACTGGCCGACGCTCGCACCGCCAGCGGCCGCGACGAGTCGGTATCGACGGGCGAAGGGCGCGTGTTTGGACGGCGGGTCGCGGTGGTGGTCTGCGACTTCAGCTTCCTCGCCGGCTCGATCGGCGTGGCCGCCGCCGAACGGATCACCGCCGCTGTGGAGCGCGCGACTGCCGAGCGGCTGCCGCTGCTGGCGTCGCCGAGCTCCGGCGGCACCCGCATGCAGGAGGGCACGGTCGCGTTTCTGCAAATGGTGAAGATCGCCGCGGCCGTCCAGCTGCACCGGCAGGCGCATCTCCCCTACCTGGTCTACCTGCGCAATCCGACCACCGGCGGCGTCTTTGCGTCGTGGGGATCGCTGGGCCACGTCACCGTGGCCGAGCCAGGCGCCCTGATCGGGTTTCTCGGTCCGCGGGTGTACGAGTTGCTGTACGACCAACCCTTTCCGACCGGCGTCCAGACCGCGGAGAACCTGCAGCGCTACGGGGTGATCGACGGTGTGGTCGGGCTGGGTGAACTGCGGGCGACGCTGCACCGGGCGCTGACGGTCATCGCGGATGCTCCCGGGCCGCTGCCGGCTCGCCCGCATCCCGAGCCGGTTCCTGATGTGCCCGCATGGGACTCGGTTCTCGCATCGCGTCGCCCCGACCGGACCGGACGCGCGCTATCTGCTGCGGCACGGCGCCACCGATCGGGTCCTGCTGTCCGGTACCGGTCAGGGCGAGGCGGCGACGACGCTGCTCGCGCTGGCCCGGTTTGGAGGTCAGCCGGTGGTGGTCCTGGGCCAGCAGCGGGTGGTTGGAGGGATCGTGGGGCCCGGTTCGCTGCGCGAGGCCCGCCGTGGCATGGCGTTGGCCGCCGAACTTCGCCTGCCCCTGGTGCTGGTGATCGACACCGCCGGTCCGGCATTGTCGGCTGAAGCCGAGCAGGGTGGGCTGGCCGGCCAGATCGCCCAGTGCCTGGCCGAGCTCGTCACGCTGGATACGCCCACGGTGTCGGTGCTGCTGGGCCAGGGCAGCGGCGGGCCGGCGTTGGCGATGGTGCCCGCCGACCGGGTGCTGGCGGCGCTGCATGGCTGGTTGGCGCCACTGCCCCCGGAGGGGGGCAGCGCGATCGTCTTCCGCGACACCGAGGCACGCAGCTGAACTTGCTGCCGTGCAAGGCATTCGGTCGGCCGACCTGTTGGCATCGGGGATCGTCGACGCTATCGTGCCGGAGTATCCCGACGCCGCCGACGAACCGGTCGAGTTTTCCCGACGGCTGTCCGCGGCCATCGCCGCCGAAGTCCATGCGCTGCGCGAGATACCCGGGCCGCAGCGCCTGGCCGCGCGCTTGAAGCGATACCGCCGCATCGGGTTACCCGAAGCTCAGCCGTCCAAATAGCGCTGGATCGTGGGGCCGAGCCACTCGATTACCTCGTCCTGGCTCAGATCGACGACGGGCTGCAGCCGTAAAACAAAGCGGCACAACGCCAAACCCAGTATTTGGGTGGCAATCAGCCCAGCCCGCTTCGCGGCCTCACCCGGCGGCACCCAGGACGCCACCAGCGGCTGTAACTGGTTCCCGAAAATCTCCCGCATCCGTTGTGCGGCTTCGGTATTGGTGGCGCTGGAGCGCAACAGAATCACCAAGGCGTCGTCGCCACCCTCCCAGCGCCGCAAGAAATGTCCGGCCAGCAGCCAGCCGAGGCGCCCACGGTCGACCGCCGCGACGTCGGGCAACTGCAGATCGAACTCCGCCGCGGCGGCGAAAAGCTGATCCTTGTTGCCGAAGTAGCGCATCACCATCGCGGGATCCACGCCCGCGTCGGCGGCGATCGCCCGAATGGTGGCGGCCTGGAATCCCGCCGTCCCGAACCGTGCGCGCGCCTGCGCCAGGATGACGGCCTTGGTTTCCGCCGACGATCGCCTCATGCCAACGACTGTAGGCCAACAAGTGTTGACATAACGGGCACGGCGCGCGCATGATGGCGATGTCAACACTCGTTGACTTAGCCGGAGGAAGGAATCACCATGAACACACCGATGTCCTGGTCGTGGGCGCCGGACCCACCGGCCTCACGCTGGCCACGTCCCCTGCTCACCCGGGCGAGTCGACGCTGTGGTGGTCGACAAGTTGCCGCGGGCGCAACACCTCAGGCGCGGCCGTCGTGAAGCCCGCAGCCTCGAGGTGCTCGAAGACCTCGACGTGCGCGGCGGCTGGTCAAGCCGGCGTGCCGCGCGCGTATTCAGCATCCGGGACTCACGCGTACTGATCCCGGTCGACTTCAGCGGCCTGCCGACGCCTACCCGTATAGCCTGATGATCTCCCAGGCCGACACCGAACGGCTGCTGGAGCGACCGCTCGAACGAATTGGGCGGCGAGGTAATTCGGCCGAAGCGGCTCGCCGCGTGCAGGCAAGACGCCAACGGCGTCAGGCAACGTTCGACGACGGCGACAAGTCCGTGCGGGATACGTCGTCGGCGCGGACGGGATGCACAGCGCCGTTCGGCCGCCGCGGGAATCGGATTCCGGCGGGCATGCGTTCCCGAGTCCTTCGCACTGGCCGACGTGGGATCGCCGGTGACGGCTCCGCCGACGAGGTGATCCTATTGTTTACGGCGAACGGGGGCCTGACCGTGTTGGCACCGCTGCCCGGCGGCATCTACCGCATCGTCGCGCCGGCGGCCCAGGCGCCGCAGATGCCGACGGCGGAGTTCGTGCAGGGTTTGCTGGATACCCGTGGCTTCGGCCCGGGGCGCACGGTCGGTCACCGAGTTGGTCTGGGGATCGCGGTTCGAATCCATCATCGCGTCGCCGACAGCTACCGGGCGGGTCGGCTGATACTCGCCGGCGATGCCGCTCACGTGCACAGCCCCGCCGGGGGTCAGGGCATGAACCTGGGCATCGCCGATGCCGTCGCACTGGCAGGCGCGCTCGACACGGTCTTGGGCGGGGACTCCGACGCGGCGCTCGGCGCCTACAGTGCGACGCAGCGCGGGCGGGCGCTGGAGGTGCTCAAGCTCACCGGACGCCTCACGAAGATGGCGACGATGCCGCGTTCGCTGCGGCCGATCCGCAACTCCGCAATGCGACTGGCCGCGCACGTTCCGGCGGTAAGAAGCGAATTGGCGTGGCGGTTGAGCGGCCTGGCCAATCGGTGATGGCCAAGCCCAGGCGGGACCTCACGTATCCGATCTGGCAATGTATCGGCTACCGACAAAATCGGAGGCCGCACAGATGCCAACAGCAAGCACTGCCGCAAAACCGCCGAGGGTCACCAAGCGCCGCGCCGAAACCCGCGCCCGACTCATGGATGCCGCGTTCCGGGTGTTCGCCGAAAAGGGCTACGGCCACGTGACCATCGAGGACGTGTGCGAAGCCGCCGGCTACACGCGAGGTGCGTTCTATTCGCAATTCGAAAGTCTCGAGGAGTTGTTCTTCCTCCTGTACGACCAGTGGGCGGCCCGCACGGCCGAGCAGGTCCGCACAGCCATGGAGGGCGCCAACCCTGTTACCGACCTGCCGGGAGTCGTGGAGCGCATCGTCGACACCCTCTTACTCGAACGCGACTGGCTGCTCATCAAGTTCGACTTCCTCCTGCATTCGGCCCGCAACCCCGAGCTCGCCCACCGCTGGGAAGTTCACCGCGGGCAGCTGCGCAAAGTGATCGAGGAGCGGTTGATCGCCAGCGGAATCGGGTTCCATAAAGCCATTGACACCGTGACCGACACCGCCCGTGCCATCATCGCCGCCTACGACGGGGTCACTGTCCAGCTTCTTCTCGACAGCGACCAGGCCGCCGCACGCGCCTGGCTCACCCAGCTGATGAACGTGGTGCTGACTCGCGACTAACCCGCGCAAGAGCCTTCCGATACCCTCCGCGAGCAGACGCAGACTCGCACCACCTGCGACCATTCCGTGCGAGTTTGCGTCTGCTCGCGAGTGGGGGGTGCGCCTCCCACCGCCGTAGCGCTTAATCAGGCAAGATAGGCGCATGGACACTGGCGTGAACTCACCTCGGGTCTTGGTGGTCGACGACGACTCCGACGTGCTCGCCTCCCTGGAACGCGGTTTGCGGCTGTCCGGATTCGAGGTGTCCACCGCGGTGGACGGCGCCGAGGCTCTGCGCAGCGCCACCGAGACCCGGCCGGACGCGATCGTGCTCGACATCAACATGCCCGTGCTGGACGGCGTCAGCGTCGTCACGGCGCTGAGAGCCATGGACAACGACGTGCCGGTGTGCGTGCTCAGCGCCCGCAGCTCCGTCGACGACCGGGTCGCCGGCCTGGAGGCCGGTGCTGACGACTACCTGGTCAAGCCGTTCGTGCTGGCCGAATTGGTGGCGCGGGTGCGGGCACTGCTGCGCCGGCGCGGCGCCACCGCCACGTCCTCCTCGGAAACCATCACGGTAGGTCCGCTGGAAGTGGACATTCCCGGTCGGCGCGCCCGGGTCAACGGCGTCGACGTGGACCTGACCAAGCGCGAATTCGACCTCCTTGCGGTGCTGGCCGAGCACAAGACGGCGGTGTTGTCCCGCGCGCAACTGCTCGAACTGGTGTGGGGCTACGACTTCGCCGCCGACACCAACGTCGTCGACGTCTTCATCGGATACCTGCGGCGCAAGCTGGAAGCCAACGGCGGCCCGCGGCTTCTGCACACCGTCCGGGGAGTCGGTTTCGTGCTCAGGATGCAATGAGTGCGGTAGGTGCCCGATGGTGGCGGTGAACATCCTGTCGCGGATCTTCGCCCGGACACCGTCGCTTCGGACTCGGGTGGTGGTCGCGACGGTCATCGGCGCCGCGATTCCGGTGCTGATTGTCGGCGCCGTCGTCTGGGTCGGCATCACCAAGGACCGAAAGGAACGGCTGGACCGCCGGCTGGACGAGGCCGCGGGGTTCGCGATCCCGTTCGTGCCCCGCGGTCTGGATGAGATCCCCCGATCCCCCAACGACCAGGACGCGCTGATCACTGTCCGCCGCGGCGCCGTGATCAAGTCGAACTCCGACATCAATCTGCCCAAGTTGCAGGCCGACTACGCCGACACCTTCATTCACGGAGTGCGCTACCGGGTGCGCACGGTCGAGATTCCGGGCCCGGAACCGACCTCGGTCGCCGTCGCCGCGACGTACGACGCCACCTACGCCGAGACCAACAACCTGCATCGTCGCGTGCTGCTGATCTGTACGTTGGCCATCGGTGCCGCGGCGGTGTTCGCGTGGCTGCTGGCCGCGTTCGCGGTGCGACCGTTCAAACAACTTGCCGAGCAGACCCGGTCGATCGACGCGGGTGACGAGGCCCCGCGCGTCGAAGTGCACGGCGCCAGCGAAGCGGTGGAGATCGCCGAAGCCATGCGAGGCATGCTGCAACGCATCTGGAATGAGCAGAACCGGACCCAGGAGGCGCTGGCCTCGGCCCGCGACTTCGCAGCGGTCTCCTCGCACGAGTTGCGTACCCCGCTGACGGCGATGCGGACCAACCTGGAGGTGCTGGCCACCCTCGACCTGCCCGACGACCAACGTAAAGAAGTGCTCAGCGACGTGATCCGCACCCAGTCGCGGATCGAGGCCACCCTGAGCGCGCTCGAACGGTTGGCTCAGGGCGAACTGTCCACCTCCGACGACCACGTGCCCGTCGACATCACTGATCTGCTCGACCGCGCCGCCCACGACGCCACCCGCATCTACCCCGATCTTGATGTCTCGCTGGTGCCTTCGCCGACCTGCATCATCGTCGGAATGCCGGCCGGGTTGCGGCTGGCCGTCGACAACGCCATCGCCAACGCCGTCAAACACGGCGGCGCCACCCATGTCCAGCTGTCCGCGGTCAGCTCACGGGCCGGCGTCGAAATCGCCATTGACGACGACGGCAGCGGGGTGCCGGAGGAAGAGCGGCAGGTCGTGTTCGAGCGGTTCTCCCGGGGCTCGACGGCCTCGCATTCGGGGTCGGGTCTGGGGCTGGCATTGGTGGCGCAGCAGGCACATCTGCACGGCGGGACGGCGTCGCTGGAAAGCAGCCCGCTGGGTGGAGCGCGACTGCTGTTGCGCCTTCCCGGGCCGAGCTAGCTGCTGATCTAAACCCTTGTGCCGCAGCGTGATCAAGTCTTGCGGGCGCTCGTGCGCCACGGCATGAAAAACGCGCGCGCGGCGAACTCCTCGTCCTGGAACCAGACGTGGGCCGCAGTGTCGTCGTAGCACGCATCGTCGGGCGTGTAGAAAAGCCTGGAATCGCTGCGCCCCTTTATCACCCAGCCATCCGGTCCGCTGCCATCGGGGTTGGCGCGCATGGAACCTGGACCGTATGGCGCGTAGGGCATCAGCGGTATCACGGTAGTCGGCGCTTCGCTGCTGACTGGAATCTTCTCCGTCACAGCATCTTTCCGAACCGGCCTGCGTCTGGTCGCTGGACCCTTCGGCCTCGCCTTCACTTTGGCAGCAGCAGCCTTCTTCGCCGGCCTCTTACCGGCAACCGGAATCTTTTCGGTTGCAGGGTCTTTGCCGGCGGAGATCCGTTCCGTCACCGCGTCACCGGAAACGTGCTTGCGCTTTCTCGGCGGGGCTTTGGAGACGGCCTTCTTCTTGGCCGGTCCCGGCCTGGCGGCGGGCATTTTCTTCGTCGGTGCTTCGGTGGCAGGGGTTTTCATCACGGGCTCGGGCTTGGGACGCGGTACGGGTTCGGCCAGGACCCAAGCCGGCATCTGGGTTTTGGCGGGCCGGGCCATCAGCGTGAACGTCAGCACCATGCCCAGCGCAAACGACACGGCGGCCAACCACCAGTGCAAGTGCTCGGTCACCGCTTCACTCCGATGCCAGGCCACTGGGACGGCGGCCCAGGCCACTGCGGTTGTGACAATTCAGGCTCGGTCTCGGAGGTTTCGGGCTCAGAAACCTCGGCGGCCGGCTCGGGCTGTGGCTCCGGCTCCGGTTCTGGCTCCGGTTCTGGCTCCGGCTCTGGCTCTGGCTCTGGCTCTGGCTCGACCATCTCGGGCTCGGGCTCGACCGTCGCGGGCTCCGACTCAGCCGTCTCACGCTCGGGCTCAACCGCCTCCGACTCACCCGACGCGGGATCGGCCACCGGCCACTGAGACGCGGGTCCCGGCCACTGCGGCTGCGGCAACTCGATCTCAGACTGGGACGCGGGTGCTGGTGACTCAGAAACGTCGGCAACCGGCTCGACATCCCCGGGCCAAAGTAGCTGCTCGAACGTCTCAGACTGCTGCTCGGCCGGCATGGGCTCGGGGCCGGGCCACTGCGGCTGCGACGCCTCGAACTCCGGTGCTGCTGGCGGCTCAGAAACCTCGGGCTCGACTCTTAGCTCAACAGTCTCGGGTTCCGGCTCAATCCTCTCCGGTTCCGGCTCAGCCGACTCGGAATCGGGACCTTTGGGCTTGATCATCAGGGAGACAATCCCGTAGGCAACGGCCGACCCCGCCACGAAAGCAGCCAGGTAGGCCAACCACTGGATCAGAAAACCCATGCCTGATTCTCCCCTAGCTGACCACAAGTTCGGCGCGGCGGTTCTTCGCACGACCCTCTGCCGTGTCGTTGCTGGCTATCGGATTCGCCGAGCCCAGACCCTTGGCAGTGACCCGGTCACGGGGCACGCCGTTGGCAATGAGGTACTCGGCTACGGCGGTAGCCCGTTGAACGCTCAGCGGGATGTTGATGCCTTCGGCGCTTGCGTTGTCGGTGTATCCGTTGACTGTGATACGTGCGGCCGGGCACACCTTGAGCTGATCGGCCACCCGGATCAGGATCTTGGTGTCGTCCGGGGTGAGGCTCACCCCGTCGTTGCCGAAGGCCAGCGGACCTCCGGTCATTTTATTGAGGACCGCCTGCAGGTCGTTACACGCACCGGGCGCCGGAGGGCGGCGCGGAACCCGCCACCTGCGGCGCATTCGGCGTGATCTGCCCCCTGGCCACGATCTTGTTGGCGATGTTCACCCCCGGCCAGGCGCCGACCGCCGCACGTTCGACGGCGTCCTTCTGATCGGGCGATGCGGCGCCGCTCAACGTGACGGTGTCTTTCTCGACCTTGAGGCTGAAATCGGGAATCGGCGCGCCGGCGGTGAACACCGGTTCTGCGTTGGTGAAGTCGAGCGTGTGCACGAGGGGGTCGAGGTGGATCTGGTCGATGACGTTGACTCCGGGTGCCAGCAGGGCTTTGAGCGACTTCATCAGCGCCGCCTTGACGGTGTCGTCCGGGACGTCGCCGATCAGCGTGATGCTGTTGCCGCTGCGGCTGATTGAAAGCAGCGACAGTGACAGGCCCGGGGCGCTGGAGGTGCTCAGCGCACCGGCAGGCGCGGCAGTGAGTGTCGGCAGGTCCCCGGTCGGCCCATTGACGCCCATGGGTCGTTCGTATGCGCCGAATCCGATCATGGCCAGCAGAAACGGAATAACCGCCACACCGATCAACCAGGGCCGGCCGAGCCGCTGACGGTGGTATCTCGGAGTGAGTTGGGCCTGGTTAATTTGACGGGCGGGCGCGCGCGCTTCGTTCACCCCCAGATCTGGACCCACCATCGCTCCTTACTCAAACCGCCGTTGCTCGCGCTTGCAGGCGATATGAGCCTACCGAGTCACACCCGATGCCCACGGCATTGGAGCGGGATATTGTGGGGCAGACTGGACCAATGGCCAACGGAAGCAAACCGACGGACAGCGACACTCTGGCACATATCCGTGACCTGGTCGCTCAGGAGAAAACGCTGCGGGAGCAGCTGCAGCAGGGGGACATCTCAACAGACGAGGAACATGGACGGTTGCGCCGCCTGGAAGTCGAACTCGACCAGTGTTGGGACCTGCTCCGGCAGCGACGGGCCCTACGCGAAACCGGTGGTGACCCGCGTGAAGCCGAGGTGCGGCCGCCCGACGAGGTCGAAGGTTACATCGGATAGCGCGTGTCGATGGCTGACGCCGATTTCGATGTAGTCATCGTCGGCGGCGGGCACAACGGCCTGGTCGCGGCCGCCTACCTGGCCCGCGCGGGCCTCCGGGTGCGGTTGCTCGAGCGGTTGCCGCACTTCGGCGGTGCCACCATATCTGCCCAGGTCTTCGATGGTGTCGACGTCCGACTGTCGCGTTACTCGTATCTGGTGAGCTTGCTGCCGTCGCGCATTCTCGACGACCTGGGTGCCCAGGTGCGACTGGCCAGGCGGCCCTACTCGTCGTACACGCCGGACCCCGAAACGTCTGGACGCACCGGTCTCCTGGTCGGGTCAGCTGACAGCTTCGCCGCGATCGGCGCAGCTGCTGATGAGCGTGGTTTCGCCGCGTTCTACCGGCGCTGCGGGCTGGTCACTCAGCGTTTGTGGCCCACCCTGCTCGAACCGCTGCGCACTCGCGCGCAGGCCCGCCAACTCGTCGTGGCCGGCGGTGATTCTGACGCGACGACCGCATGGAGTGCCATGGTCGATGAGCCGATCGGGCATGCCATCACCGACGCCGTAACCAGCGACCTGGTTCGCGGTGTGATCGCCACCGACGCGCTGGTCGGCACCTTCGCCCGCTTGGACGACACGTCGCTGATGCAGAACATCTGCTTTCTGTATCACGTGCTCGGTGGTGGCACCGGCGACTGGAATGTCCCGGTCGGCGGTATGGGTGCGGTGTCCTCGGCCCTGGCCGCCGCGGCCACCCGACATGGAGCCGAAATATCAACTGGCGCGGATGTTTTCGCCATTGACCCGGGTGGCGAGGTGCGTTATTACAGCCACGGCACCGAGGTTGCCGAACACCGGGTCCGCGGCCGCTTCGTACTGGCCGGCGTCGGACCGGCGGTGCTGGCCGGCCTGCTGGGTGAACCCGCGCCACCGGTGGCGCCGGGCCCGCAGGTCAAGGTCAACATGGTGCTACACCGGCTGCCCCGCCTGCGCGACGAGAATGTCACGCCGGAACAGGCCTTCGCCGGCACGTTTCACGTCAACGAGACCTGGTCGCAACTCGATGCCGGATACCTGCGGGCCGCGGCCGGTCGGCTACCGGATCCATTGCCGTGCGAGGCCTACTGCCATTCGCTGACCGACCCGAGCATCGTGTCGCCCGCGCTGCCCGGTGTGCAGACGATGACGGTGTTCGGCTTCCACACCCCGCACTCGGTGTTCGGTTCCGCCGAGCCTGGCCCGTTGCGCGAGCAGCTGACCGAAGCGGTGCTGGCGTCGTTGAATTCCGTTCTGGCCGAACCCATTCAGGACGTGCTACTGCCTGACGCGCACGGCCGGCCCTGCCTGGAAACCACCACCACCCTGGATTTGCAGGAGCGGCTGGGCATGACCGCAGGCAACATCTTTCACGGTGCGCTGTCGTGGCCGTTCGCTGACGACGACGATCCGCTGGACACGCCGGCGCGCCGGTGGGGGGTGGCCACCGGGCATGCACGGGTCATGATGTGCGGTTCGGGCGCCCGGCGTGGTGGGGCGGTATCCGGCATCGGCGGGCACAACGCCGCGATGGCGGTGTTGGCAAGCCTCTGACCCCGCGAACAGCGTCCTGGAACTAGCGCCCGTCGATACCGGCGTAGTCGCGCTCGGTGTAGCCGGTGTAAATCTGGCGCGGACGGCCGATCTTGCTGTCGCCCTCGTCGTGCATCTCACGCCAGTGCGCGATCCAGCCCGGCAGCCGGCCCAACGCGAACAGCACGGTGAACATCCGGACCGGGAAGCCCAGAGCCCGGTAGATCAGGCCGGTGTAGAAGTCGACGTTCGGGTAGAGCTTGCGCTCGATGAAGTAGTCGTCGGTGAGCGCCGCCTCTTCCAACTGCTTGGCGATGTCCAGCAGCGGGTCGCCGCCGAGCTTGGCCAGGATCTTGTCGGCCTGCTCTTTGACGATCCGCGCCCGGGGGTCGTAGTTCTTGTAGACGCGGTGCCCGAAGCCCATCAGCTTGACGCCGGCCTCACGGTTCTTCACCTTGCGGACGAACTCGCCCACGTCGTCGCCGCTCTCGCGGATCTGCTCGAGCATCTCCAGCACCGCCTGGTTGGCGCCGCCGTGCAGCGGACCCCACAGAGCGTTGATGCCGCCGGAGATCGAGGTGAACAGGTTGGCCTGGGAGGACCCGACCAGCCGCACGGTCGACGTCGAACAGTTCTGCTCGTGGTCGGCGTGCAGGATCAGCAGCATGTCCAGGGCCCGCACCACCTCGGGGTCGGCCTGATAGGGCTCGGCGGGCAGCCCGAACGTCATCCGCAGGAAGTTCTCCACCAGGGTCAGCGAGTTGTCCGGGTAGAGGAAGGGCTGGCCGACCGACTTCTTGTAGGCGTAGGCGGCGATGGTGGGCAGCTTGGCCAGCAGCCGGATGGTGGACAGCTCGACCTGGGTGTTGTCGGTGGGGTCCAGCGAATCCGGGTAGTACGCCGACAGCGCGTTGACGGTGCTGGACAGCACGGGCATCGGGTGGGCGTTGCGCGGGAATCCGTCGAAGAACCGCTTGAGGTCCTCGTGCAGCATGGTGTGCAGCTGGATGCGCTGGGTGAATTCGGCCAGCTGGTCGGTGGTGGGCAGCTCGCCGTAGATCAGCAGGTAGCGAGACCTCGATGAAGGTGGACTTCTCGGCCAGCTGGTCGATCGGGTAACCGCGGTAGCGCAGGATGCCGGCGTCGCCATCGATGTACGTGATCGCGCTCTTGCAGGCGGCGGTGTTGACGAACCCGTTGTCGAAGGTGGTGTGCCCGGTCTTGGACAGCAGCGGACCCAGCGCAATGCCGTCGGCACCTTCGGTTGCATGGACGACCTTCAGGTCGATCTCGCCCCCCGGGTACTTCAGAGTTGCGGTGTCGTCGGTGTCGCCCACGAGAACCCCTTTGCGCTCAGGCTTGATATGGCTACCCGCCCTAGGTCCGTCATCGGTGCACTAGGTGCGTATAGGTGAAGGTAGTCGTTATCCCGATGGCCTGCCTTCCCGGGGTCGGATCTGCAGGTGGAGTGCGTGACGGTGGAACCGGAACACGCGCCAACCTGCTGGTGACGCCCTATCCTTGCGCAATGACGGCGTGCGGCGTTCTCACTCCTACCGCGCGACGTGGCGGCGACACCAATGCGGCGAGTTCCTCGCGGGTGCTCGTTCCGGTCTTTGCCATGGCCCGGTAGATGTGGCTTTCTACGGTACGTACGGAAAGCGTCAATCGGTCGGCGACTGCTCGGTTGGACAACCCCGCACCGATCAGCATCACGATTTCCCGTTCGCGATCGGTGAAGGGCAGCGGCTCACTTGCTTGGCGACGCGCAGGAGTCGACGCACCGCCACACCGCTCGGCCAAAGTATCCGCCCGTGTCGCGCAACCCAACGCCGATCCCCGTCGGCCCTGGTTGCGGTATGCGACAGCGGCATGGGCGGCAGCGTCGACGGCACGCAATGAGGTCACCGATGCGCTCGAATTCCTCGGAGACGGCGGCTAATTCACCAGCCTCACCAGCGGCGAGGGCAGCCGAGAACCGCGCCGCGACACCAACCCGTGGTCCCTCTACGACTGTTTGGAGCTCACGCAACCTGGGTGTAACCGTTCGATCACCAAACTGAGCGGCGGTCTGCAGGCAGAGCACTTCCGCCGCGAATTGACCCTTGGCTGAAGCTTTTCGGGCCGTCTCCAATAGGACGGAGACCGCCTGCGAGACGGCACCTTGGACCGCCGCCACCCACGCCCGCGCCAGACCACGCTCGTAGTCCAGCGATCGGAAGGGGCGATGCTGCTTGTCGAGGGCGGCGAGCTCGGCGGTTGCCTGCGCGGTGGATCCGCGGATGGCCAACACGGTGACGCGAGAGATTTGGTAGCGATATCCCCAGCCCAGCGCGTGCGTGGCGATCAGTCCCACGACTGCGTTGTCGAGCATGGCGCACGCGGATCGCAGGTTTCCGGCACCGAGGGCGGCCCTACCCGTTATCGCGCCCCCCAACAATTGAGCCGCGCCGGGCATGTCGGCCGCTTGGCGGCGTACCCGCTCGGCCACGTCGAGGGCCTCCGTGATCCGGCCGGCCAACAACAGCGCGCTCACGTGTGAATCCGCGATGTTGAACGCCATGTGTGGCGCGTCGAAAGAGCGTGCCGCACTGGAATATCCGCTATCCGCGAGGACTACGGCTTCGCCGGCTCGTCCGGCGTCGGCGCTTATAGTGGCCAGGACCCAGGCGATCTCAGCGCCGACGACGGCGGGTAACTCATTCAACGAGAGGCTCTTCGACGCGCGCAGCGCGGCGTCCGGTTCATCGGTGGCGAACCAGTAGACCGTGAGGAAGGCGTCGATGTAGCTACGGGCCTGCGGTGGTGTGGTCCGCGCCGCCTCGTCGATGATCTCTTTGGCGCGTGCGGGATCACCTAATGCCCACAGCATGTTGCTGGCACGCAGGAATGCGAGCCTGGCGCGCTCGCTGTCGGTCAACCGGCCGGCGTCGATACCGGCGAGCACCGCGTCGGCCTCATCGCCCCGGCCCAACCACGAAAGCGCATGCGCACGAACGAAATTTGCCTCCGGGCCGGCCCCGGCGCGGACTGCCCCTTCGCCCAGCCGATCTGCCAGCGGCAGATCCGCCAGCCAGACAGCGCCATGAGCCGCCCTGACGAGCAGGTCGGCGTCGGGCGTGAGGTCGGAGTCCAGACTCAGCGAGGCGCGGCGCACCACGAGATGGATATCGTCGCTGTCAGCGCTTGTGGCGAGTTCGGCGGCGACGAGTCCGCGCAATCGTCGTAGCCGGGTCGGTGCCGCGCGCCGTCGGCGAACTTCACCGTAAAGCGGGTGCGCCAGCCGCACCTGCACGTCGCCGTCGCATGGCTCGAGCGTGATGAGGGCACGCGTGTCGGCCTCTTCGATCGCCGCCGGATCAGCGATGCGTCTCAAATGCGCGAGGCTGATCGGCTCCCCCACGGCAACCACGTCGACGACATCGCTGACCGGCGCCGGCAAGGCTCCGATGCGGGATTCGATCAGCTCAACCAGCCCGGGCGGCATGACGGGATCGCCGAGCCAGCGCCAGTACCCGTTTTGGCATGTGATTCGGCCGTCGGCGACCTCCTGTTCGACGATGTTGCGCAGATACAGCAGGTTGCCGCGAGTGAGCTTCCAAAGTCGCTGAGCGGCAGCTGGATCCACCGGTCCAGCCAAGGTGGCCGACAGCAGCGTGGTGGTTTCATCGAGCGACAGCGGCTGCAGGTCGATTCGTTCGAATTGGCCGATCTTCCATATCTCTTGCACCGCAGGTGGAATCGGGTCACCAGCGCGAACGGTGAGCATCACCTTCGCCGCGCCCCGTTGCACGATCTGCAGCAGAACGAATACTGACAGGTCATCGAGCAATTGGACGTCGTCGACAGCCAGCACCACCGGGACGCCCGAGGGCGCCGTGGTCAGCGCTTCCATGACTGCGCGCGGCAACTGCAGAGTGTCGGTGACTCCGGGCTGCGACCACGCGGTGAAAGCGCCCAGCGGAATGGCTCGCGCCGCTGAGGTGCCAACGGCCCACCGGCCCTCCCAACCCCGGGAAACAGCTGCCGACAACGCTTCACGAGCGATCCGGCTCTTGCCCACCCCCGCCGCGCCGCAAACGACGATGCCGGGAGTATCCGAAGCCGCGACGGCAGTTTTGATAGTTCGCAACTGCTCCGAGCGGCCGATCAGCGGCCACGACAAGCGCACGTCAGCAGCCTACGGGCAAGCACGGCAGATTCCGCGGCTTATCGAGGCAACACCTTGATCCGGTGAGTTTGGTCGGGTACTTATTCGAGCGCAAGCCCGATGCGAGCCTTTACTCGATCTTGACCGCTCGGTGAATCGTCTCCCCGACGATGACGGACGTGACTAGTCTTCAAGACGTGGAACTGGGGGTTCTGGGACCACTTCAAGTTCGGCAGGCTGGCGCACCCGTCGTCATCCCGGGCGCCAAACCGCGCGCCCTCCTCACCATGCTCGGGCTGCACAATGGGTCGGTTGTAGCTGCCGACACGCTGATCGAGTTGCTCTGGGGAGCCGATCCGCCCCGCACCGCCGCCAAGGCGCTGCAGACCCACATCTCCGCGCTACGCCGCACCCTGGGCGAGGGCTTTGTGTTGACCGAAGGTGCAGGTTGGCAGCTGGCCGCAACCGAGGTGGATGCCGCGCGATACAAAGCAGCCGCCCGCCGGGGACGCGACGCCGCTGCCGCCGGCGACATCGGTCAAGCGGTCGCCCGCTTCGACGAGGCCCTCGCCTTGTGGCGCGGAGTCCCTGAGTTGCCCGATAGCCGGCGGGGAACGGCCGAAAGGACGAGGTGGACCGAGGGCCACGCCGCCCTCGTGGAGGATCGCGCCGACGCTTTGCTCGCGACCGGCCGCGCCGCGGAGATCATCGGCGAACTCGAAGCCGCGGTGGTTGACGCGCCGCTGCGCGAGCGGCGCTGGGGCCAACTGATGCTCGCGCTCTACCGCGCCGGACGACAGGGCGAAGCGATGGGCGCCTACAAGCGCGCGCGGGCGCTGCTCGCCGATGAACTTGGCATTGACCCCGGACCGGAGCTTCGCCGTCTGGAGGCTGCCATCATCGCACAAGACGTCGCACTGGAAGTGCCCGTCGCACAGAGTCTTTCATCGGTAATGCGAGCTGTCACGTTCCTGCTGACCGACATCGAGGGGTCGACCGCCGCCTGGGAGGCAGACGCCATCGCCATGGCAGCGGCGCTGGCTCGCCACGACGAGCTCGTCGAACAGGTCGTCACGTCTCGCGGCGGACGGCTGATCAAGACTCGCGGCGAAGGCGATGCCACCTTCTCGGTTTTCGACCGGCCGTCGGCAGCCGCCGCCGCAGCCATCGAGCTGCAGGAGGCGATCGCGCACGAACCATGGGCGCTGGCGGATCCCATGCGTATCCGGGTGGCGTTGCACACCGGAGAGGCCGAGCTCCGCGACGGCGATTACTTCGGGCGGGCGGTCAACCGTGCCGCACGGCTGCGGTCACTGGCTGCCGGCGATCAGATCCTGTGCTCGGGCGCCAGCGCCGAGCTCGTGGTCGACTCATTGCCCGATGACGTGACGCTCACCGACCTGGGAATGCGCCAGCTGCGCAACCTCGCGCGGCCGGAGCACGTCTTCGAACTTCGACGGCGCACCACCAACGACCATCCTGCGCCGGAGCCGACCGACGTTCCGTTCCAGCGCCCCAACCTGCCCGCGGTACTCGCAGGTCCCGGGCCCTTCGTCGGGCGCGGCAGCGAACTCGAACGATTGTTTTCCGCGTGGCAAAGCGCCGTCGCCGGTCGCACCAACGCCGTGCTGATCGCCGGTGAACCGGGTGTCGGCAAAACGCGTCTGGCCGGCGAATGGTCCCGGCAGGCCTATGACCAGGGCGCCATCGTGCTTTACGGGCGTTGCGATGAGGATCTTGGTGCTCCCTACCAGCCGTTCGCGGAAGCCTTGCGTTGCCTGGTGCCATGCCTGGACGCCACTCGTCTCCGCGGCGTACGAGGCGTAGAAGCGCTATTCGCTCTGGTGCCCGGCCTGCCCGATGCACTGCCCGACGTCGCCCCGCCGAGCCGCGCCGACCCCGACACCGAGCGCTACGCATTGTTCGACGCAGTCGTCGCGTTGTTGGGAGTCACCGCTGCGAGCGCGCCCGTCGTGCTGATACTCGATGACCTGCATTGGGCGGCCAAGCCCACGCTGCTGCTGTTGCGACATCTGCTGCGCTTCGGCGAGCAGGCCAGTGTCCAGATCATCGGCACCTACCGCAGCACCGACCTCGACCGCTCCCACCCCTTGGCGGCGATGCTCGCCGACCTGCACCGGGACGGCACCGCGAGCCGCCTTCACCTCGCCGGCCTGGACGAAGACGATGTGACCGCATACGTCGCCGAGGCCGGCTACGACGACGAAGAGCTGGCCCGGGCGCTGGCGTCGGTCACTGCGGGTAATCCCTTCTTCCTCATCGAGGCACTGCGGCACGTGCGCGAGAGTGGCGGTGTTTGGGATCCGAGCACTTTGCCTCAGGGAGTCCGCGAAGCCGTGAGCCGCCGACTCTCGCGGCTGCCGGTGGAAACGAACACGGCCCTGGCCGCGGCAGCGGTGGTCGGCAGCCGGTTCGCTCTCGACCTCGTCGAGCGCGTGCTGGACCGGGACCTCGTCGACGCGTTCGACGAGGCAGCGCAGGCCGGCATCGTCATAGAAGAGCCCGGCGGTCGCTATCGGTTCAACCACGCCATCGTCCGACAGTCATTGCTCGCCGAGCTGGCGTCGGTGCGGCGCATGCGGTTGCACCAGCGCATCGCCACGACGCTGGAGACACAGCCCGGCGCCGACGACGAAGTGCTGGCGGAACTTGCCTATCACTACTTCGAATGTGCTTGGGCAGGCAATGCGGTCAAGGCCGTCGAGTACTGCCGACGCGCCGCGGACCAGGCGATGGCGCGCCTCGCCTACGAAGGCGCCGCCGAGCTCTACGACCGGGCGCTGCACGCGCTGGAGGAGATCGACGACGAGTTGCCGGACCGCGCAGAGCAGGCGGCTGCATTGCTGGTGGCGCGCTGCGAGGCGCTGCTGGCCGCGGGCGACGCGGCATCGGCGGCGAGCGCGGTCTCCCAACTGCAAGAAGCGACCGTCTATTCGGCCCGGCTGACCGCGTGGGCGACCTGTTTCGACGGCCAGCTGTCAATGCTTATTCATCCCGAGCGGTTGGACGAGATCGAAGTCGCGCTAGGTGTGGCCGCCGAGAAGCTGGCCGAATTGGGCGATGCCGCCGGGGAAGCCAAGGCCCATACCGTTCGAGCCGGATGCCTCGCCCGGCTTGGGCGCATCGGCGACTGTGAAACGGCGCTGGATGACGCCCTCACGGCGGCGCGCCGCTCGCACGAACACCGACGGGTGAACGCCGTGCTGGCGGGCGCACCACTTGCCGCGCTATGGGGACCAAACCCGGTGCCGCGGGCAGGCGGCCGGTGCCTTGACGTGGTGCGGCTACTTCGAATCACCACCGACTCCCCCGCTGTCGAGGCCACGTCGACGCGGTGTCAGGCCGTGTTGGAGGCCTTCCGCGGCCGAGCGGCCGCGGCGCGGCGGATGATCGACTCGGCCAGGCGCACGGTTACCGAGCTCGGCTTGCGCCATGCGTTGCTCGAAGTCGAGCAATTTGCCGGCATCGTCGAGCTGGTCGTCGACGAGCCTGCCGCGGCTGAGCCGCATCTTCGTCAGGCGTACAAGGGCTTTCGGCGCATGGGCCTGGACGCTGACACCGCCGAGACCGCCGCACTACTGGGCCGCACCTGCCTGGCGCTGGACCGTGACGACGAGGCGAACGAATTGTGTACGGAGAGTGAGCGTATCGCCGGGCATGCACTGAAACCATCGATCGCCTGGCGAACTCTTCGGGCGTTGCTGCTGTCGCGTGGCAACGAACACATGGCGGCTCGGCGGATCGCTGAAGCCGCAGTCGCCCTGGCCGAGCGCACCGACTTGCTGGTCGATCACGGTGACGCGTGTCTGGTGCTGGCAACCGTTCTGGCTGCGGCGGGCGATGCAGCCGGGGCGACCGCCGCCGCCGAGCAAGCGGCCGGCCTGTACGAACGCAAAGGTGCTGCGGCGCTTGCCGAGAAGGCGCGCCGCATTCTTGGCGGGCGGGACCTGCCGGCCGCCCCGGCTCCACCCGAACCGCCGAGCGTCGGACGGGACAACGCTTGCGTGCTAGTGGGCAAGCAGTTGGTCGCTGCCGTCGAGCGCGAGGCTTGGGACGAGGTGGAGCACCTGTTTGCCCCGTACATCTCAGTAGAGAGTCGCCGGAAAATCGTCGGCTTTCCGGCGGTCGACCTTCCATCGGGCCAGTGGCCACACGAGATGAGACGTTATCTGCGGACAGGCATGGTTCGGTACCGTCATGCCGCCGTCGCGGTGCGTGGTGAGCGTCTCGCCCTCATCCGAATAGAATTAGGCACTTCAGATCTCAGTTCCGGGGCACCGCAGGACGAGATGCTCCAAGTAGTCGGCCTCGACGAAGACGGGCGAATCGCACTGCAGATCTGGTTCGACACCGACGACATCGAAGCAGCGCTCGCCGAACTGGACGCCTTACACGCCCGCTTTGCGGAAGTGAATCCAACAGCCCCGCCTGAGAACACCGCATCCCAGGCCTACGCACGCTTGCAGGCGCGCTTCGCCGCGCGTGACTTGTCCGCAATGGCGGAACTGCTCGCCGACGGATTCTGCAGCGATGACCGACGACGGGTGGTGAACGCGGGTAGCCGGCATGGCGGCGAGGCCGCGATGGACGATGCGCTCGCGATTGCCGGCTTCGGGTTCACGGAAGTGACGGCGATGGTCGTCGCCACACGAGGCGAGCGCGTTGCGCTTCGTCGTGCCCACTACTCGAGCAGCGCCGACCAACCCGGGGCGTTCCATGTCGACGTGCTGCACGTGATTGAGATCAACGCCGACCGACAACTCACGACGCTCGTGACGTTCGACCCCGACGACTTCGACGCCGCCCTCGAAGAACTCGACCGTCGGTACCTCGCCGGCGAAGCAGCCGCCCACGCGCGCACGTGGTCGCTGATCGCGGCCGCTTTCGCCGCGATCAACAGGCAGGAACTACCCGAGCTGACGCCGGACTGGGTGAACATCGACCACCGGCGCGGAGCATCGTTCGCGACCGGAGACATGACCGCCTACATCCGCGACTTGTGGGACGACGCGCCGAACATCAAAATCTACAGCGAAATCGTGCACCGCCTGAGCCACCTCGGAGCCGTCATCACCCAAGCGGCGCACGGCACCTCGCAACAGGGCTTCCAAGCCGAATGGCGGGAGATCGGAATTTTCACGTTCGACGGCGATCTGCTCAGCCGCTGCGAACTGTTCGACGAGGCCGACCTCGACGCCGCGCTCGCGAGGTTCGATCAACTCAGCCGCCCGGCACCACAGTCCCTGGAAAACGCGGCCAGCCAGGCGTACGCCCGCTTGAACCGGTACTACTCGGCCGGTGACTGGGCTGCCCTGTCAAAGACATTGGCAGAAGACATAATCGACGATGATCGTCGTCGCACAGTGAATGCCGGCATCCGGCGGGGCCGGAATGTCGAAGTCACCAACGGTCGAGCCGTCGCGGAGATCGGCGCCGAGCAGCTGACGTCCTCCGTTGTCGCGACCCGCGGCGAGCACCTCGCGCTATGTCGGTCGTCAATGTTCGGACGAGACCAGCAACCCGGGGCATTCCGCATCGAATTCCTCAGCGTCGTCGAGGTCGACGCCGACCAGCAGGTGGTGGCTCATGTCGCGTTCGACCTCGACGACTTTGGGTCCGCCATCGCCGAGCTCGATGCCCGTTACCTCGCCGGCGAGGCGGCCCGCCACGCGAACACGTGGTCGGTAGTCACAGAAGGCTTCGCCTCGCTCAACCGCCGCGAACTTCCCCCGACCACGCCAAACTGGGTGAATCTGGACCACCGCCAAGGAACAGCGTTTGCCCCCGGCGAGATGACGGAGTACATCCGCGCCGCCTGGAATTTGGAGCAAGAGGTCAAGGTTTACATCGAGGTCGTGCACGTGCTGAGCGACGTCGGAGCCGTCCTCACTTTTGCGACGAACGGCACCTCGCGCTACGGCTTCGACGCGGAATGGCGGACCATCGAGATGCTGACTATCGAGGGCGACAGGACAAGCCGCTGCGAGCTCTTCGAAGAGGCTGACAGGGCCGCTGCGCTCGCGCGATTCGAGGAGCTGCAACCGACCGAACAGCGGCTCGAGAACGCGGCCAGCAGAGTGGGCGAGCGCTACTTGGCGCACTTTGCGGCAAGCAGGTGGGACGCTATGGCGCCGATGCTGGCATACGACTTCACCAATGACGATCGCCGTCCGGTGGTCGGTGCCGGAATGCAAGACGGTCGAGACGCCCAGATCGCCGACATGCGGGCCGCAGCGGGCATCTGGTCGAGAGATGTGGAGTCGACCGTCCTGGCCACCCGTGGGAATCGCCTCGCCCTTTCCCGCCTGCGCTTCTCGAAATGTGGTGACGATCCGGAGGCCTTCCTGACAGAGGTGGTCGGAATCCTGGAGATCAACGCTGACAAACAGATCGTCGCGTTCGTCTTCTTCGAACCCGACGACATTGAAGCTGCTTTCGAGGAACTGGACGCGCGTTTCCTCGCCGGAGAAGCTGAGCCCCACGCGTCGACGTGGTCGCTCGTCACAGGTGCCTACGCCGCTCTCAACCGGCATGAGCTGCCGTCGATCACGCCAGATTGTGTGAACATCGACCACCGAGGGGAGTCCGCGTTCGGGTTCAGCGACCTCATCGCACACGTCGGTTCCGGACGGGATTCTCACCAAGACATCAATACTTACGTCGAGGCCGCCCACCGGCTGAACGACCTCGGTGCAGTCATCTCTTATGCGGCGAATGAGACCTCGCAACAGGGCTTCGACGCCGAGTGGCGGGGGATCGCCGTTCTTACCTTCGACGGCGACCGCATCAACCGCTGCGAAGTGTTCGCCGAGGCAGATCTCGACGACGCCGTTGCCCGATTGGAAGAACTTCAACCGCGACCGACACGGCCCGCAAACGCGGCAAGCCAAGTGTTGGAACAACTTCAGGCGCGTTTCATGGCCCGCGACTGGGCCGCGCTGGCCGAGGCGCTGGCCGATGATATTTGCACGGACGATCGCCGCTGGGTGATCAACGCCGGTGTGCGACACGGCCGAGATGCCGAAATGGCCGCGTTGCATGCCGCTGCCAGTGTCGGGACTACGAGCGTCACGTCGACGTTTGTTGCGACCCGTGGGCAGCGCCTCGTCCTCGCCAAATCCCGACTCGCCTCACAAGACCAGCGGCCCACAGCATTTCACGCCGAGATGCTCGGCGTTGCCGAGGTCGACGCCGACAATCGGGTCACAGCGGTTGTCGTATTCGACACCGACGACATCGACGCTGCCTTCGCGGAATTGGAAGCGCGGTACGTCGCGGGCGAAGCAGCCGCCCACTCGCACACTTGGTCGGTCATCGCGGGCTCCTACGCCGCGCTCAACCGACACCAGCTGCCCTCGGCCTCGCCGGATTGGCTCAACATCGAGGACCGCCGACGAGTTGCGATGGTGGAGTCGGGTGATCGGGCCGCCCTACTTCGTACGGCGTGGGACATCACCCCGAATTTCAGGATCTATATCGAGGCGGTGCATCGGCTCTGCGCCGCGGGAGCGGTCGTCACGCGGGCAACGAATGCGGCCACGCCAGAAGGCTTCGCCGCCGAATGGCGTGCAGTCGACACCTTGACCGTCGAAGGTGACCTGATCACCCGCTGCGAGATCTCCGACGAGTCGGACCTTGACTCCGCGCTCGACCGGTTTGAACAAGCGCAACTGGCAGCGCCTCGGATGGATAGCGCTGCACGCCGAGCGGAGGAGCGCTACCGACGGTATTTCGCCGCTTTCGCGGCCCGCGACTGGAAATGCGTCGGAGACATGCTGTCCGACAAATTCTTTATCGACGATCGCCGACGAGTGGTGAATGCCGGGGTCCGGCACGGTCGAGATGCCGAAATCGAAGATTTGCGGGCGGCTGCCGAGATCGGCTTCACGCTAACAATTTTGGGCGTCATAGCGACCCGCGGCGATCGGGTCATCCTCACGCGTATTCGTGCCTCAGGCCCTGACCTGCAAGCTGGGTGGACCCACAGATGCCCATCAGGTCGTCGAGATCGATACCGACGAATTGATCACGGCGGCTATAGTTTTCGATGTCGAGGACGTCGACGCGGCCTTCGAGGAGCTCGAGACTCGCTACCTCGCCGGTGAAGCGGCCGCCAATGCGCACACGTGGTCACGTGATCGCAGAACAATGCGCCGCGTTCAACCGGCGCGAACTCCCAGCTGCGGACTGGGTCACCGTTGATCACCGGCGGCTTGCGGTAATCGACGCGACTGAGAGGCCAAGCGGCCATGCGCGCGATTTGGGACGTCACGCCAGACCTGAGCATCCGCATCGCGGCGGTGCCTCGACTCGGCGGTATCGGAGCGGTCGCCACGTATGCGGCGTACGGGACCTCGCCAGAGGGCTTTAGCGCCGAGTGGCGAATGATCTTGCTTCTGATTGTCGAAGGCCAACGGATCGCCCGCTGCGAAATCTTCGACGAGTCTGACCTTGACGCCGCGCTCGCAAGATTCGACGAACTACAACCACATCCGCCACGACTCGAAAACGCGGCAAGTGAAGTGGCTGAGCGCTTCCTGGCGTACTTGGCGGCAGGCGACTGGGACGCGATCGCGCAGATACTGGCCGACGATTTTTCCAGGACGACCGTCGTCGGCTGGTGGGCGCGGGAGTCCGACATGGTCGAGACGCCGAGATCCTGGATATGCGGGCGCTCGCTGGCCTTGACATCACGAACGTGACGACAAACGTGATGGCGACCCGCGGCGAGCGCCTCGCCCTCATCCGTACCCGCTTCTCGTTATGTGACTGCTGAACCCGGAGCGTTCGTCTCAGAGGTTCTCGGCATCGCCGAAAACGACGCCGACGATCGCATCACTGCGCACGTCGTGTTCGACGTCGACAACATCGAAGCAGCCATCGCCGAGCTCGACGCCCGCTACCTCGCCGGCGAAGCCGCCGCCCACGCACACACATGGTCCGTGATAACTAGAGGCCACGCGGTGCTCAACCGACGCGAGCTTCCACCTCTTACAACGGATCTCGTCAGCATCGACCACCGTCGGGGACCCGCGTTCGCGCCAGGTGAGGGGATCCAATACCTCCAGGCCGGGATTGACCTTGACCAAGACATCCGAACCTACGTCGAGGTTGTGCATCGGCTCAGCGACCTGGGAGCGGTCTGCACCCATGTCGGGCACGGCATTTCGCGCGAGGGCTTCGAAGCCGAGTGGCGAGGGATCGACCTTTTGACGGTCGACGGTGACAGCGTCAACCGCTGCGAAGTCTTCGACGAGGCCGATCTCGACGCCGCGCTCGCAGCGTTCGATCAGTTAAGCCCGCCGGCACCACGGCTAGAAAACGTGGCCAGCCAAATAGCCGATCGCGTCATGGCGCGCTTCACGGCGCGCGAATGGAACGCAGCAGCCGAGATGGTGGCCGACGACTTTTCCAGTGACGATCGCCGTCGAACCGTGAACGCGGGGATCCTGCGTGGTCGGGATGCCGCGATGAAGGATGCGCACGCGAACGCCGACGTCGGCGCCAAAGAAGTAACGTCGACGGTCGTCGCGACGCGCGGCGAGCGACTAGTCCTTCGTCGTGCGCACTACTCGAGCAGTTCCTGGCGCCCCGACGCTTTCTATGTCGATGCACTCAGCATCTACGAGATCAACGGCGAGGGACGGGTCGCGGCGACCGTCACTTTCGACCTCGAAGACATCGACGCCGCCCTCGCTGAACTCGACGCGCCGCTACCTCGCCGGCGAAGCCGCCGCCCACTCGCACACCTGGTCGGTCGTCGCAAGTACCTATGCCGCGTTCAATCGACACGAAATCCCGGCACGTCCGGATTGGTTAATCATCGACCACCGCCAGATGCACCTATTCGCGGCAAGCGACATGACCGACCTCCGTCCACGCCTTTTGGGACCAAACACCAGACCTACGCATCCGCATCGAGGCTGTGCATCGGCTCAACGATTTTGGCGCGGTGGTCACCCATACGGCCGATGGCACCTCGCCAGAAGGCTTTGCCGCCGAGTGGCGAATGATCCAGGTCCTGACTGTCGAAGGTGACCAGGTCGGTCGCTGCGAACTATTCGACGAGGCAGACCTCGATGTCGCGCTCGCCCGCTTTGAAGAACTACACCCGCAGGCGCCGCGGCTGGAAAACGCGGCAAGCCAAGTGGGTGAGCACTTCTTGGCACGTTTCGCGGCAGGCGACTGGGACGTCATGGCGGACATGCTGGCCGACAACCTTTTCACTGACGATCGCCGTCTCGTGGTGGGCGCGGGAGTCCGGCACGGCCGAGACGCCCAGATCGCGGACATGCAGGCGCTCGCCGGGCTGTGGATCACGAACGTGGCAACCACCGTCGTGGCCACCCGCGGGGAGCGTCTCGTCCTCCAGCATGTCCGCTTCTCGGACCGAGACGATGGGCCCGAGGCTTTTGTAGCAGAGATGCTCGGCATTGGCGAGATCGACGCCGAGGAGCGCGTGGTCGCGTTCGTGTCATTCGACCTCGACGACATCGACGCCGCCTTCGCGGAGCTTGATGCGCGCTACCTCGCCGGCGAAGCGGCCGCCCACGCGCACACCTGGTCGGTCATCGCAGGGCTCTACGCCGGATTCAACCGGCACGAACTTCCCGCGACGACGTCGGACTGGAGCTTCATCGACCATCGGTCGCTCGGTAGCGGTCGAATCGGATGATCTACCCACGTTCATCCAGGCCACGTTGGACCAGGTGCCGGACATCAGCATCTACATGGAGGTTGTGCACCGGGTCAGCGATCTCGGAGCGGTCGTCACCCACACCGCCCGCGGCATTTCCGACGAGGACTTTGGCGCCGAGTGGCGGATGATCGTTCTCTACACGGTCGACGGCGAACTGATCAGCCGCTGCGAGATGTTCGACGAGGCGGACCTGGATGCCGCGCTCGCGAGGTTCGGCGAGCTCAGCATCGAGTGACGCTTACTAGAATGGTCCATCATGCCGAGTTCATTCGACATCGTGACCGAATCGCCCGCCAGCGTCGAGCAGATTCATGCGGCATTCGGCAGCGAAGACTACTGGCTGGCCCGCATCGAGCCCGGCGCGGCCATCACCACGCTGGATTCTCTGACCGTCGACGACGACGGCACGGTGGAGGTGCAGGTCACCCAGCGCGCGGGTCGTCAGCTACTGCCCGGGCCGGTAGCCAAACTCATTCCCACCGAGCTGAAATTGGTGCACATTGAGACCTGGCGACCGGTCGGCGACGGCCAGGTTCGCGGGCAGATCAGAATCTCGCCTTCGCCCGGGTTGGGAACGGGCGGTGCCGAAGCGTGGCTGGAACCCGTGGGCGATGGATCACAAGGCTCGCAACTGCGCTGCGCTGTGAATGTGCAGGTCAAAATTCCGTTGTTGGGCGGCAAATTCGAGAAGTCCATCGGAGAGAGCTTGGCTGCTGAGGGCATCCCTGAGATGCTGCGCTTCACCGCCAAATGGATCGCCGAAAATGCCTGACTAAGGCTGCAGCCGCTCGATCTGGCCGTCGATCACCCGAATCCGGTTGTGCAATCGGTTTTCCCGGCCCTGCCAGAACTCCACCACTTCAGGGGCGATCAGGTAGCCGCCCCAGTTCGGCGGCACCGGGACTCTGCTCGGTGTCGGCGAAGCGCGCGGTCACCTCCGAGAGCTGGTCGAGCAGCGCCGCGCGCGACGCGATGGGGTGCGACTGGCGTGAAGCCCACGCTCCCAACTGCGAACCGCGCGGCCGCTTGGACCAGTAGTCCTCGGTGGCCTGCGGGTCGACCTTGCTCACGGCGCCACGGATGTGGATCTGCCGGCCCAACAGGTACCAGGGGAAGGTCGCCGACGCGTACGGCGTCGCCGCCAAGTCGAGGCCTTTGGCCGAGTCGTAGTTGGTGAAGAACGTGATACCCGTCTCATCGGCGCTCTTGCACAACACCGAGCGGCTGACGGGCCTGCCGTCGGTGACGGTCGCCACCACCATGGCGTTCGGTTCGGCGATGCCCGCGTGCTGAGCGTCGTCAATCCACTTGCGGAACAACGCAAGCCAACCGTCGGCGAGCCAGTCCGCGTCGAGGTCCGGGCTGCCGTCCTTCTCGACAGACCCGTACTCCACCCGCATCCCGGCCAAGTGCTGCCCATCAGATTCGGTCACCGCCATGCCCAACGCTACTCGGAGCCTGTTACCGGCCGGTAGTAGTCGGTCAGCGCCGGGGTGCGAGAATTTTCCCATGACTGTGGTCCCGGAGGATTTTGTCCCAGGCCTGGAAGGCGTGGTGGCCTTCACCACCGAAATCGCCGAACCCGACAAAGACGGCGGCGCGCTGCGCTATCGCGGCGTCGACATCCAGGACCTGGTGAGCCAGCACGTCACGTTCGGCGACGTCTGGGCGCTGTTGGTCGACGGCGAGTTCGGCCGCGGATTACCGCCCGCCGAGCCGTTCCCGCTGCCGATCCACACCGGCGACGTGCGGGTCGACGTGCAGGCCGGCCTCGCGATGCTGGCGCCCATCTGGGGATACAAGCCGCTGCTGGACACCGAAGAAGCCGTTGCGCGCGATCAGCTGGCCCGCGCCTCGGTCATGGCGCTGTCCTACGTCGCACAGTCCGCCCGCGGCATCTACCAGCCGGCCGTACCGCAGCGCGTCATCGACGGATGCACAACCGTCACAGCACGATTCATGACCCGCTGGCAGGGCGAGCCGGACCCCAGACACGTCGAGGCGATCGATGCGTACTGGGTCTCGGCCGCTGAGCACGGTATGAACGCATCGACCTTCACCGCCCGCGTCATCGCGTCGACCGGCGCGGATGTGGCCGCGGCACTGTCCGGCGCAATCGGAGCGATGAGCGGGCCGCTGCACGGCGGCGCCCCGGCCCGCGTGCTGCCGATGATCGAAGAGGTGGAGCGCACCGATGACGCCCGCGGCCTGGTCAAGGGCATCTTGGACCGCCACGAAAAGCTGATGGGCTTCGGACACCGGGTGTATCGCGCCGAGGACCCGCGGGCGCGGGTGCTGCGGGCCACCGCCGAGCGGCTGGAGGCACCGCGTTACGAGGTTGCGGTCGCAGTCGAGCAGGCCGCGCTGGCCGAATTGCGGGAGCGCCGGCCGGACCGGGCGATCGAGACCAACGTCGAATTCTGGGCCGCGGTCATCCTGGACTTCGCCGGGGTGCCGGCCAACATGATGCCGGCGATGTTCACCTGTGGGCGCACCGCCGGATGGTGTGCCCACATCCTCGAGCAGAAGCGGCTCGGCAAGTTGGTCCGCCCGGCGGCCATCTATGTGGGACCGGGACCACGCAGCGTGGAGTCCGTCGAGGGCTGGGACCGGGTACTCACGACTGCATGACGGCGACGGGCTTCTTGTACGTACCAAACAGCTTGTCGCCGTAGGTCATAACCACCGACAGGTTGGTGGGGCGCTTCTCCGAGTGATGCAGTTCGTGCCCGGACGCCGCGGGCAGCAGCCAGCGCGGATAGAACGTCATGTCGTAGCCGCTGTGCGTGATCACCATGGCGGTGGTGTTGGCCACCGCGTATGCGACCACCACCATCGGATGAGCGCCGAACACCAACGGCGGCACATACAGGCACAGCATCACCATCAGGCCCTCGATCGGATGGACCACGAAGTTGGTCCAGATGGTCAGCGGCGACTGCACCCGGTGGTGCATGTAGTGCACCTTCTGAAAGACAAAGCGGCTGCCGTGCTCCAGCCGGTGCCACCAATAGGTCAGGAATTCGCCGATCACCATGAAGCAAACGAGCTGGGTGACAAATGCCACCAATGTCGGTGCCGCGGTGGGCACTTCGGCTATCCAGGGATGGAATATGCGGTGCAGGATGAAGAACACCACCGCAGCACCGACGTAGGTGGACATGATCCGCAACCCGAGCTTGGTGGCCGCTTTGGCCGAGATCCTTTTGTAGACAGCGACGTCGAAGACCGAATATACGACACCGGTCAGTAGCACGACCGCGACGACGACCGGCAAGAAATACAACGGGAACTCGAAGAACCCGACGCCCAGGTGACGCAACATCCAGTCCCAAATCGGCTGCAGTGCGGCGTGATTCACGGTTTCGCTCCTACTCGTGCGAAGTGTCGGTCAGTAGGCGCCCGGCGGCGAGCCGCAGTTCGGTGATGCACTGCTCGACGGTGATGTCGCCGACTCCGAGCAACGCCAGATCGGCGAAAAAATACCGGCCGAGCACCGTCATCGCCGGGTGGAGAGACAGCGACTCGGGCACGTTATCGACGGCGCCACCCAACAGGTCGAGGAACATCTGACGAACGCCGAGGCGGAACTCGTCGGCGACCGGGCCCTGCGCCAGCACCGAGGCCATGGTTGCCCGAACCATCGGCAAGTCCGATGCGGCTTCCCGGACGACCTGTTCGATGGCGACGTCGATCGCGTTGGCCGGCGCTGCCGCCGCGATGGCCTGCGGAATGCGTTGCGCCACTTCGTGTCCCCAGGCCAAGGCCGCCTCGCACACCACATGTTCCTTGGACGCGAAGTAGCGGTAGGTGGTTGCCCGGGAAACGCCGGCTGTGGTGGCGATCTGCTCCATGCCCACGGCTTCGTGGCCATGCTCACGAATCAACTTCCGAGCGGCTGTGAGCAGTCGCTCGCGCACGTCACGCTGGCGCGCGTCCAGCATGCGGTGAATCGTCAATGTCGTTGGACTCACGGACCATCCTTTGCCGTCACGCGATGTCCGAAGACAATTGCTGATACAGCTGTCTCATCTGTGGTTGAGACGACTGTATCAGCAGGAGTATCGGCGGGCAAGGCTGAAGTGCTCGATCGGGGGGCAAGTCGCCGTCTGGTTGTACGAGGAACCATGAATCACCGCAGGAAATCTGCGTCAACCGATTGGGGCGTCGGCCCTCCTCCGATCGGCGCCCGCTGCCTGTCGGGGGGCCGCGTTAGTGTCCGCGATGAGAATTGCCGCCCGGGGTGGTCAGTACATGTGAGCCCGGGCGGGCGATACCACCAACCAGAGGAGTGACCCATGGCCATCACGGTCGAACCTGCAGTGATCCCCCACCTCGTCGTCGACGATGCCGCCGCCGCGATCGACTTCTACGTCAAGGCGTTCGACGCCGTCGAACTGGCCCGCATTCCCGGCCCGGACGGCCGGTTGATTCATGCCGCGGTGCAGATCAACGGCTCGACGGTGATGCTCAACGACGACTTCCCGGAAATGTGTAACGACCAGTCGATGACCCCGAAGTCGTTGGGCGGCACGCCGGTCACCATCCACCTCGTCGTCACCGATGTCGAGGCCAAGTTCCAGCGGGCGCTCGACGCCGGGGCCACTGTGGTGATGCCGCTCGAGGACCAGTTCTGGGGAGACCGCTACGGCGTGGTCGCCGATCCGTTCGGGCACAACTGGTCACTGGGCCAACCGGTTCGCGAGGTCAGCATGGACGAGATCAAGAGTCGATGTCCGCGCAGGCCAGCGGCTAAAGCGAGTCGCGCAGCCGGGCCAGCAGGCGTCGTCCCCGTGACGGCTCCTGCGGCGCGGCCGCCGCCGCCAGCATGTCGGCGATATCGGTGAACTTGTTGCGCGGACGGCCGTCTTCGCTGCCGCGCGCCACCTCGGCCGCGTCGATCGCTCGCCATCCCGCCGAGTCGACGACATGGGGCTGGCGCGCGGCCACCAGGCTGGCCAACGCCGCCGGCCCGGCCACCGGGTCGGTCAGTTCGCCCGCGTTGAAGTCGGCCACCAAGGCCTGCACGGTCTGGAACGAGCACGACTTGTTGGTGCCGATGAACCCGGTCGGCCCACGCTTGATCCAACCCGCGACATAGGCGCCGGGGACCGACTGGCCGGTGCCGGGGTCGACGACCCGTCCGCCGTCATTGGGGACGATGGCCGCTGCGTCGTCGAACGGCAGATCGCGAATGAGCTTGCCGCGGTAGCCGATCGACGTCAGCACCAGACCGGCGTCGAGCCGGCCGGTCTCGCCGGTGCGGGTGACCGAGAACTCGACTCCGGCGGCCCGCTGCTCACCGAGGATGCGTTGCGGTGTCAGCCCGTAGGCCAGCCGGATGCGCGGTCGCGACGCCGGCGCCGAGCCATCGCCCAGCGCGCTCAGAATCTCCAGCTTGTGCCTGGTCAACGGATCCGACACGGTGGCCAGATCCGCACGCACCCAGCGCTGGTCCTCGGGATCAAGCACGACGTCGCAAGCACCCGTGAGCCCGATCAGCTCAGGCAGGGTGAACGCCGAGTGGGCCGGTCCGCGACGGGCCGCGACGACCACCTCGCGGACGGCCGACTTGCGGAAGCCCTTCAGAGCGTGGTCGGCGATGTCGGTGTGGGCCAACTCGTCCGGGTCAGTGGTGAGCACCCGCGCCACGTCGAGCGCGACGTTGCCGTTACCGATGACGACCACCCGCTCGTGACTGAGATCGACTGGCAGAACAGCATATTCGGGATGACCATTGATCCACGCGACCAACTCGGTGGCCGTGCCGGTGCCTGGCAGACCCATCCCTTCGACTTCGAGGCGACGGTCGTTGGGCGCGCCGACCGCATACAGCACGGCGTGGTGGTGATCCAGCAATTCGGCGTGGCTGACGTGCCGGCCGACCTCGACGTTGAGGTAGAACCGGAAGCGGCGATGCCCGGCCACCCGATCGAACAACCGGGTGACCTTCTTGGTGTGCTGGTGATCGGGCGCCACGCCGGCACGCACCAGACCGTAGGGCGTGGGCAGCCTCTCGAAGACGTTGACCCGCACGCCGTGTTGCACCAGTAGTTCGTCGGCGGCGTACATCGCCGCCGGTCCGGACCCGACGATGGCGACCGTGAGCGGCTGGCGCCGCGCGCGCACCTGCGGCGGCCGGGATCACCGGCGCGAGCTTGGATGTCGGCGGCAACTTCACATCGGCGGGCCGTTCCGGATAGAACGACGCGTTGATCTCCACGAACGGCAGTTGGCCGGGAACCAGTTTGCTGTCGGGAACGATCGCACCCACCGGGCAGGCACTGACGCAGGCGCCGCAGTCCACACAGGCCACCGGGTCGATGTAGAGCATCTCCGATGTCGCGTAGCCGGGCTCGTCCGGTGACGGGTGGATGCAATTGACCGGACACGCGAAGACGCAAGACCCGTCATTGCAGCACGACTGCGTAATCACGTGCGGCATAAAAGAACTCGCAGACTGATCAGGCAGCGGGCGCAGTGGCCAGGTGCTGGCGCTGCGGCTCACTGCGGTAGCGCGAAGGCTTGCCGTTGATCTTGCAAATCCGCCACATGAGCCGGGCCGAGCGGTTTTCCATCAACCCGGTGTCGTAGGCCAACATCCGAACGTCGGCGAACATGTCGCGCAACCACTTTCGCGACTCCGGCGACCGGAAGAACAATTCCTTCTTCACCGACCGCGGAATGTCGAACTCCTGCCAGAAGGCCTTCGGCGGGATCAGGATCGCGTTGCACAACGTCCGCATGGTCAGCGGGAAGTACAACGAAACCCAGAAGCGTTGACGGCGGGTCAGATTCGGCAACCGCCGGCGCAGGAACTCGTGAGCGAACGAGATGTGGCGCGCTTCCTCGGCCACGTGAATGGCCATCACCCGCTCCATAACCGGGTGCAGCGACTTGCCCTCCCGCAGGACCTGCTTCTGGGTGTGGTCGATCGGCTCCTCGCCGGCCAGCACGCCGATGAAGAACGCCACCGGCAACGGGCCGGCCACCAACGGAACCAGCGGCGAAAGCCAGCGCAACCGCCTCGGCATCCCCGGCACGTCGGCGCCCACCCGGTTCACCATCTCCTGGAACATCATGGTGTGGTTGCACTCTTCCACCGATTCGTGCAGGCAGTAGCGATATTCCGGTGATCCGTTGGGCACCCAGAAGGTGTAGTTCATCAGCCCGCGAATCAGGATGGACTCGAAGTGCAGGCCCACCTTGGCCACGTTCGCCTGCCGCCACATGCCGATCTTGATCTTCTTCTCGTCCGACTGCGCTTGATACCACGGGTGCCGGCCCAGCGGGTCGGTCGCCGGGAGGATCCACCGGGGATCGTTGTCCGTGACAGCGAACTCCGGTGACTCCCAATCGATATCGGTGTACGGGTTGAAGTTTCGCCGCACAGACCCCTCGGACAGTGTGGCGAGCATCTCCACGTACTCCGCGTCGTCGCGCACCTCCATATTGCGGCGCCAACGTCGAACCATGCGCGTCCTGCGTCGCAACAGCCATCAGAAGCCTCCCCAGCGAGGTTAATCCGGACGAATAAAGAAAACACGGTACCGCTGGTACCGGGAATTATCCAGGGCAGCTTCCCCGCCGTGGCCCAGCCGCATCGGACATCGAGTGTGTCCTGGCTCACTAACCCGGGCCGCGACCAGGCATTATTCGGACCGCTTGGTTGTCGACCCACTGCCGGTCACTACCCTGTCGACCATGGCTGACCAGCTCGCGACTCCCCAGATCCCCGCCGACCTCAAACCCGCGCGATGGCCGGTTCGGCTGCGGCCCGTCGAAGGTCGGCCCGAACAATTGCAGGCCTGGCCCGAGCAGCCGCGCTGCTCGGCACTCGCACCGGCAGCCGCCGGTCAAGACCTGGTGGCGCGGGTTCGCCCGGTCTGAGCGAGCTGTTCTCCCTGCCCGAGGGCTATGAGGTCGTTGGGCAACGGCGGCTCGACGCTTCTGGGACGCCGCCGCCTTCGGTCTGATCGACGAGCGGGCGCAGCACCGGTCCTGCGGCGAATTCTGCTCCAAGTTCGCATCGGCCCGCGACCCCGTTCCTCGCCGACCCAACCATCATCAAGGCCGACGCCGGCTGCGCGGCCACACCAAGTCCGACCCGTCGGTGGACGCGATCGCCTGGGCCCACAACGAGACCTCGACCGGCGTCGCGGTGCCGGTGGGCGCCCCGCGGCTCCGGGGACGCCCTCGTCCTGATCGACGCCACCTCGGGTGCCGGCGGTCTGGCGGTCGACATCACCGACGTCGACGCCTACTACTTCTCGCCGCAGAAGAACTTCGCCAGTGACGGCGGCCTGTGGCTGGCCGTCATGAGCCCGGCCGCGCTGTCCCGCGGCGAGGCCATCGCCGGTTCGGGCCGATGGGTCCCCGACTTCCTGTCACTGCCGATCGCGATCGAAAACAGTCTGAAAAACCAGACCTACAACACACCGGCGATCGCCACACTGGTGTTGATGGCCGAACAGCTCGACTGGCTGCTGGGCCACGGCGGCCTGGACTGGGCGGTCAAGCGCACGGCGGACTCCTCGCAGCGGCTCTACTCATGGGCCGAGGAGCGGTCCTATACCACCCCGTTCGTGGCCGACCCGGCGCTGCGCTCGCAGGTGGTGGGCACGATCGACTTCGTCGACGAGGTCGATGCTTCGGCGGTCGCCAAGACCTGCGGGCCAACGGCATCGTCGACACCGAGCCGTACCGCAAACTCGGGCCGCAACCAGCTGCGGATCGCGATGTTCCCAGCGGTGGAGCCGGACGACGTCAGCGCGCTGACGCACTGCATCGACTGGGTGGTCGAGCGGCTCTAACAGCTAACCCGCCAAGGCCCGCAACCGTCCAGCGTGTCCGCCCCGGTTGCGGGCGTTCCCTGCACTAGAGTCCGCACGTAACGGTTCCGTTGCTGACCTGCACGGAGCCTGCGAGGAGAAGCCATGCGGGAACTCAAAGTGGTTGGGCTCGACCCCGACGGCAAATTCGTCCTCTGCGAGGGTGCCAGCTCAGCCGAGAAGTTCCGACTGCCCGCCGACGAGCGCCTGCGGGCCGTGCTGGACGGCGAGCCGATGCCGCCGGAGCAACCAGCGCTCGACATCGTCGTCACGAACATGTTGAGCCCCAAGGAGATTCAGGCGCGAATCCGCGCCGGCGCGTCTGTCGAGCAGGTAGCCACGGCGTCCGGATCCGACGTCTCGCGGATTCAGCGGTTCGCCAACCCGGTGTTGCTGGAGCGGTTCCGTGCCGCGGAGCTGGCAACTGCCGCGCATCCGGTCCTGGCCGACGGACCCGCGGTGATGAGCCTGCTGGAAACCGTCACGGCGGCGTTGGTGGGGCGGGGTCTGAGCCCGGAGAGACTCACCTGGGATGCCTGGCGCAACGAGGACAGCCGCTGGACAGTGCAGCTGGGGTGGCAGGCCGGCCGGTCGGATAACGTTGCGCACTTCCGCTTCACGCCCGGCGCGCACGGTGGCACCGTCACCGCGATCGACGACGCGGCCAGCGAGCTCATCGATCCGGACTTCAAGCCCCGCCAGCTTGCACCGGTGGCGCGCCTTGCCTTCGATGCCGTTGATGCCGGACGCGGAGGCGCAGTCCGCACCGCCGGTGCAGCCGAGCGCGCCGAACCCGCCCGCCGAGCAGCCGACCGGCAGCCGGCGCGGCAAGCCGGCCATCCCCGCCTGGGAGGACGTGCTGCTCGGAGTGCGCTCAAGCGGCCAGCGCTAGTGGGATCGCAGCCATCGGCGCTACCCCATCAGCGTCACCGCCAGTAGCGACATCCAGGCCCCGACCACCCCTACCGCGGCCCCCAGCACGAACCATCGCAGCACCAGGGTGCGTCGCCAGCCCCACAACGTCGGTGCCAGTCCCCCGACCGCCACCACATTGAGGCCCACGGCCAACAGCGGATGCACCCGGATCAGCCCGAGGCTGAGCACCACGATCGCGGCTCCGGTGACGGCGGCGACGAAACCGGCCACCGCCAAACCCGTTGCCCAAGGCACGGACTCATCGTTCACGTCCAGAGCCTATAGCCCGAGGAGACCCGCTCGTAGAACGCCACCGCGGCCGCCGTGGCCACATTGAGCGAGTCGGTACCACGCGACATCGGAATCCGCACCCTCATGTCGCTGAGGCGCAGCGCGGCCGTCGTCAACCCGGGCCCCTCGGCGCCGACCAGCAACGCGACCCGATCGTCGTGCACCGCCGCCATCGCCTCGCGCAGACCGCGTGCGTCGCCCTGCGGAGTCATCGCCAACAGCCGGAAGCCACGCTCGCGGAGCCGCACCAGGTCAGCGGGCCAGTCAGTGGCTCGTGCATAGGGCACCAGCAACGCATGGCCCATCGAGACCCGGACCGCGCGACGGTAGAGCGGGTCAGCGCAGCCGCTACCGAAAACCAACGCGTCCACCCCCAATCCCGCCGCGTTGCGAAAGATGGAGCCCAGGTTCTCGTGGTCGTTGACGCCTTCGAGCACCGCGACAGTGCGCGCAGCGTTGACCACCTCATCAACGCTGGGCTCGGTCACCCGGCTTGCGCTGGCCAGCACCCCACGATTGAGGTGGAACCCCACGGCCTGTGCCATCACCTCGGCGGACGTTCGGTAGTAGGGCGCCGGGGTACCCGTCAGGTCGTTCCTGAGCTCATCGAGCCTGCGGTCGGTACCCAGCAGCGCACGGGGGGTGAACCTCGACGCCAGCATGCGCTGCACCACGAGCACACCCTCGGCGATCACCAGGCCTTTGCCGGTGGGCAGGTCGGGCCGGCGGTCAACGCTGTTCAGGGCGCGAAAGTCGTCCAGGCGTGGGTCATCGGGATCGGTGATGTCCTGAACGTCGATGTCTGGTGCAGTCACGGGCTTTCGTCGACCAGAGCCGAGATCAGATCCGACGCGTTGCGCAGGATGTCACGTTGGGCATCGTCCAGGGTCGCGAGCCGGTCGGCCAGCCATTCCTGACGGGCCCGGCGGGCCGCTCTGACCAATTCGGCGCCAGCTTCGGAGACCGAAACCAGCACCTGCCGGCCGTCGACGGGGTGTGGGGCGCGGTCGACCAGGCCCTCGTCGGCCAGGGATGCGATCACCCGCGTCATCGACGGGGGTCGGACCCTTTCCCGGATCGCCAACGCGCCGGGCGTCATCGCGCCCTCGTTGGCCAGCGTCGTCAGTGCCGAGAGTTGCGTCAGCGATACCGGTGAGGAGGCGTTCCGAAACCGGAGTTGGCGAGCCAGCCGCATGACCGCCAACGACAAGTCTGCGGCCAACCGCGCATCGCTGTCGGGCACAGCGCGAGGTTACAACGGAACGCGAGAGACGGGTATCAGAAACGGCGAACCACCGACGCGGCAGCTCACCAGGGCGATCACCGCCGGCGTCGTCGGCGGTATGTTGAAACACGACATGACTGACCAGCCGACCCCAGACCCCGAACCACCGCCGCTGCCACCGGCGCTGCTCGCGGTATGGCCGATCATCCTGGTCGGTGCCCTGGGCTGGCTTGTTGTGGTGGCTGCCGCGTTCTTCGTCCACGGTCTCGAAACGTGGCGTCCGGTGGCTATCGCCGGGCTCGGGGTGGGGGTGCTGGGGACCAGCATCTTCGGGTGGCAACTTGCCGCCGCTCGCCGGGGTGCGCGCGGTGCCCAGGCCGGTCTTGAGACTCTGATCGAACATCAATGACCCGAGATCGAACACCAATGACCCGAGATCGAACACCAATGACCCCCACGGAGGACGCATGGCTGCCCCACTCTTGCAGGCTTCAATCGATATCGACGCGCCGCCGTCGAAAGTCTGGGAGCTGATCTCTGACTTACGGCGGATGCCGCAGTGGAGTCCGCAATGCCGATGGATGCGGCAATTCGGCCCGCTGCGCAACGGAACCCGCACGCTGAACGTCAACAGGCGCAACCGCCTGTTCTGGCCGACCACGTCCACGGTCGTCGAAGTCATTCCAGAGCGGAAGCTGGCCTTCCGAGTCGACGCCAACCGCACCATCTGGAGCTACGAACTCGAGCCCCACGGCGAGGGCACCCGCGTGACCGAGAGCCGTCACGCCGAAAACGGGACCAGCGCGGTTTCCAATATGACGGTGAACGCGTTCCTGGGCGGAACGGCCAATTTCGAGCGCGAATTGGTCGAGGGTATGGACGCCTCACTGGCGCGGATCAAAGCCGCCGCCGAGAAAAGCTAGGGCGTCTCGGTCGACGGCTCGGCGGCAGGCTCCACAGCCTCGAGCGCAGGCTCATCAGGTTCCGCAGCCTCGAGCACCGGCTCCGACGCCTCCGCAGGCGGCTTTTCCACCACGTCGAGGACGCCGTCGTCGTACGGCTCGTACACCGGTGAGCCGGTACCCGCCGGGGCGGGGGTGTCCGAGTGCGCACCGCAGCCGTAGAACTTGTCGACAACATGCCCGTCGGCGGACAGTTCATTGCCGCAGACCCCGAACATCTCCCCGAGCGATCCGGCGAGCGGCAGGAAGAAGCCGCAGTCGCGGCACACGCGCTTGGTCGCGCGCGACATCGCGGTGTCAGGCCCGTAGTCACCCTCATGCCAGCGCTCTGCCGTGTCGGCGCGGCCCCAGGCGCTCATCACCCAGCGCCTGCCCAGGCCGAGTTCGACGGCGACCTCGTCCACATACGGATCTCCGCTGGCGCTGTATCCCGGGACCAGCCGTGGGTCGTCCTTGGTCGGCGCCAACAGGTCCCCGGGGCCCAGGTCACCCGGTCGCACCCGCTGGTCCCACGGAACCCAATCGGGCGCCAGCAGGGCGGTCGGACCCGGGATCAGCACCACCTCGCTGATCGTGGCGTGGTCGGCACCGGGGTAGCCGGCGACGACGACGGCCCACTGCCAGCCCTGGTAGCCGGGCACATGCGCCAGGAACCGGTGGGTGGCGGCGTTCGGGTCTTCGTAGCTGACGCCCAGGTAGTCCCCGACGGCATCTGCCCCGCTGAACTCCGCAACTGCGGTCCTGGCCTGCTCAGCCGCACCCGTAAGCACCCCCGCTAGCTCGTCGGGCCACTCGGCCACGGTCGCTACGGAGGACTCCTCGCTGGGTCCGGTCACGTACCTTAATGTCACTTGCTCATGCCGTTCTTGCGTGCGTCCCCATACTGCCGGAAGGCACGGCCGAGCCACACCGGTTTACTCCGCAGCGAGTCGCCATAGGACAGAATTGAATCGTGTCCGGACGGCGAGGTGATCATGCGGGCCGATGCCCCCACCCCCGGGCCGCCGGGCCCGATCGGCGGATCAACACCCGGGTATGGCCAACTACCCAGCCGACGACCTGCCCAAGAAGCCGACTACCGCCGGTCACGCCGTCCCCCGCCGATGCCCAGCGCCAACCGCTACCTGCCCCCGCTGGACCACGAGCCCGCCACCGGACCGCCGAGCCCGAATCCCCGCGGGGTGCCACCAACGGTGAGCGCATCACCGTCACCCGCGCCGCGGCCATGCGCAGCCGCGAAATGGGTTCCCGGATGTACTGGATGGTGCAGCGTGCCGCCACCGCCGACGGCGCCGACAAGTCCGGGCTCACGGCGCTGACCTGGCCGGTGATGGCGAACTTCGCCGTCGACTCCGCCATGGCCGTCGCCCTGGCCAACACGCTGTTCTTCGCGGCCGCGAGTGGGGAAAGCAAATCCAAGGTTGCGCTGTACCTGCTGATCACCATCGCACCGTTTGCCGTCATCGCCCCGCTGATCGGCCCGGCGCTGGACAAACTGCAGCATGGCCGGCGCGTCGCACTGGCGATGTCGTTCGCGCTACGCACCGTGTTGGCACTGGTGCTGGTCATGAACTACGACGGCGCTAGTGGCAGCTTCCCGCCGTGGGTGCTGTATCCCGTGCGCGCTGGCCATGATGGTGTTTTCGAAATCGTTCAGCGTGTTGCGCAGCGCGGTGACGCCCCGGGTCATGCCGCCGACCATCGATCTGGTCCGGGTCAATCCCGGCTGACCGTGTTCGGACTGCTGGGCGGCACCATCGCGGGCGGCGCCATCGCGGCGGGCGTCGAGTTCGCGTGCACGCATATGTTCAAAATGCCCGGCGCCCTGTTCGTCGTCGTGGCGATAACGATCGTCGGCGCCCTGCTGTCCATGCGGATTCCGAGCTGGGTTGAGGTGACCGCGGGCGAGGTCCCGGCCACCTTGAGCTATCACCGCCACAGCGACCGGTTGCGGCACAGCTGGCACGACGAAGGCCGGAAAATCGGCGGGAAGCTGCGACAACCATTGGGCCGCAACATCATACGTCGTTGTGGGGCAACTGCACCATCAAGGTGATGGTCGGCTTCCTGTTCCTGTATCCGGCATTTGTCGCCAAGGCGCACGACGCCGACGGGTGGGTGCAGCTGGCCATGCTGGGAATGATCGGCGCCGCTGCGCCATCGGTAACTTCGCCGGCAACTTCACCAGCGCGCGTCTGAAACTGGGCCGGCCGGCCGTGCTGGTGGTGCGCTGCACCCTGGCGGTCACCGCCTTGGCGCTGCCGCCGCGATAGCGGGTAACTGGGTTGTGGCCGCCGTCGCCACCCTGATCACCTCGGGATCCAGCGCCATCGCCAAAGCCTCGCTGGACGCCTCGCTGCAGCACGATCTGCCCGAGGAGTCGCGTGCATCTGGGTTCGGGCGGTCGGAATCCACCCTGCAGCTGGCCTGGGTGCTGGGCGGCGCGCTGGGCGTGCTGGTGTACACGGAATTGTGGGTCGGCTTCACCGCCGTCAGTGCCCTGCTGATCCTGGGTCTGGCCCAGACGATCGTCAGCTTCCGGGGCGACTCGTTGATCCCGGGCCTGGGCGGTAATCGGCCCGTCATGGTCGAGCAGGAGGGGCGCCGCCGGCGCCCGACGAGCCGGAGTGATGCCGCGGTGAAACGCACAGTGGCCGCACTCATCGCGGTCGTCGTGGTGGCGCTGGCCGCCGGAGCCGGCCTCGGGGCATGGCTGCTGGCCCGCGATCGGGGTCCGCACTTCCCGGTGATCAGCGCCTACTCACGCGGCCACACCATCCGGGTGGGTCCCTACCTGTACTGCAACGTGCTCAACCTCAACGACTGCCAGACACCGCAATCGCAGGGGGAATTGCAGGTGAGCGACCGGTTCCCGGTGCAACTGTCGGTGCCCGAGGCCATTGGCCGGGCCCCTTGGCGTCTACTGCAGATCTACGAGGACCCGACCAACACCGCGACCACGTTCTTTCGGCCGGACACCCGCCTGGCGGTCACCATTCCGACTGTCGATCCGCATCGGGGGCGGCTGACCGGTGTGGTGGTGCAGCTGTTGACGCTGGTGGTCGACGACGGTGAACTGCGCGAAGCGCCGCACGCGGAATGGTCTGTGCGCCTGGTCTTTTGATCTGCGCCGACCGGGACCTACCGCTCAGGCGCCGTGACCGGCCGGCACCCGCTCCCCCCGACCGGCGGCCCGGGCGGCGTGCCGTCACCGAACGGCCTGCCCCCCAACGCTTCCCGTCCGTGCGGCGTCAGCCAACTGGACAGCTCAGGACCCTTGGGCACAATCCCGGTGGGGTTGATGTCAGCGTGCACGATGTAGTAGTGCTGCTTGATCTGGACGAAATCGGTCGTATCGCCGAACCCCGGTGTCTGGAACAGGTCGCGCGCATAGGCCCACAGCACCGGCATCTCCGACAGCTTGGCCCGATTGCACTTGAAATGCCCGTGGTACACCGGGTCGAAGCGGGCCAGCGTGGTGAACAACCGCACGTCGGCCTCGGTGATGGTGTCTCCCACCAGGTATCGCTGCTCAGCCAGCCGATCACTGACCCAGTCCAGCGCGGTGAACAGCCGGTCGTAGGCCGCTTCGTAGGCATCCTGGGTGCCGGCGAAGCCACACCGGTACACCCCGTTGTTGATCTCGGTGTAGACGCGCTTGCTCACCTCATCGATCTCGGCCCGTAACTCCTCGGGGTAAAGCCGCGGCGCCCCTTCGCGGTGGTATGCGGTCCATTGCGTGGAGAAGTCGAGGGTCATCTGCGCGAAATCGTTGGTGACGACGGCGCCGGTCGGGACGTCGACGATCGCCGGGACGGTGATGCCTTTGGGGTAGCCGGGGTCACGCTTGAAGTACGCATCCTGCAACCGTGGGATCTTGAGCACCGGATCCACACCACCGGGATCCAGGTCGAACGTCCAGCTGCGCTCGTCATGGGTGGGACCGCAAAAGCCTATGGAGAGAACAGGTTCCAACCCCAGCAGCCGCCGCACAATGATCGTGCGGTTAGCCCACGGACACGCGCGGGCAACGACGAGCCGATATCGGTCCGGTTCCACCGGATAGCCGTCGCGTCCGTCTGCGGTGATGCGGGTGGTGATGTAGTTGGTGTCGCGGTTGAAATCGCCCTTGCCAGCGACGTAAACGGCCATCACCGGCGCCTTACAGTTTCGCCTCGGTTGACGGCGACACTTTCAGAAACCGCCGGGCCAGATTGGTCTCGGTGGACGGACCCGGCTCCCAGTGCGAAATCCACGGTCCCGTGCCCTCTGACTGATCGAGTATCCCCGCCTCCAGCCAGCTGTAGCGGCCCTCCAGCACATCGTCCGTCAGCCGTACGTCGCTGCTGTCGGTGTTAGTCCACAACGCGTGGAACAACGCCTCGACCCGCAGGGTCGCTTGCTCGCAGAACACGTCGGCCAGCTCGTACGCCTGTTGACCGACAATCGGGTCCGCAGCCCGCTGCGCCTCGGCCCGGACACACACCGCCGACATGGCGAACAGCTCGGCGCCAACATCGACAATGCGGCCCAAGAATCCCTGCCGTTGCTCCAAACTGGCCTGCCAACGCGCCATCCCATAAAAGGTATTGCGGGCCAGCTTGCGGCTAGAGCGCTCGACAAAACGCAGATGTGTTGCCAGCGGACCGAATTCCCCGTAAGCCGTGGGTCGTTGGCCTTCACCAAAAACCAGTTTCGGCAACCATTTTGCGTAGAAACCACTGGCGCCGGCCGCCGCCGCGGCCTTCTGTCGCAGATCGGCTTTAGGGTTCGCGAGATCGCCCGCGGCGGTCAAGTGAGCGTCGACAGCCTCACGGGCGATGAGCAGCCGCATGATTTCGCTCGACCCTTCAAAGATGCGATTGATCCGCAGGTCTCGCACCATTTGCTCTACGGGTGCGGCACGCTCACCGCGTGCCGCGAGGGATTCGGCAGTCTCGTAGCCTCGTCCACCGCGGATCTGCATCAGGTCGTCGGCGATAACGCAGGCCATCTCGCTCGACCACAGCTTGGCCAACGCCGCCTCAATGCGGATGTCGTTGCGTCCCTCGTCGGCCATCTGACCGGACAGCTCGACCACCGCATCGAGCGCGTAGTTGGTGGCCGCAATGAATGAGATCTTGCTGGCGACCGCTTCATGTTTGCCAACCGGCTTGCCCCACTGCACCCGCTCGCGGGCCCATTCCCGCGCTATTTTCAGCGACTGCTTGGTGACCCCGTTTGCTACCGCGGGCAAAGACAGCCGTCCGGCGTTGAGCGTGGTCAGCGCGATCTTCAGACCGTCGCCCTCCCGCCCGATCAGGTTTTCGCTGGGCACCCGGACGCGGTGCATCCGGGTCAGCCCGTTCTCGAGACCGCGCAGCCCCATGAACTTGTTGCGTCGCTCCACAGTGATCCCCGGTGAATCAGCCTCGACGACAAAGGCGCTGATTCCCCCTCGATGCCCGTCACTGCGGGGTACCCGGGCCATGACCACCAGCAGTTCGGCAACCACGCCGTTGGTGGTCCACAACTTCACGCCCTCTAGCTCGTAAGCCTGTCCATCTTCAATCGGCGTCGCCGTCGAGCCCATGCGCGCCGGATCAGAGCCCACATCCGGTTCGGTGAGCAGAAACGCTGATATCGCGCCGGCTGCACACCGCGGCAAGAACTTCCGCTTCTGTTCCGGGGTTCCAGCGAGCTTGAGTGGTTCCGGAACGCCGATCGACTGATGCGCCGACAGCAAAGCGCCAAGACTGGAGTGCACGGTCGTGACCATCATCAGCACACGGTTGTACGCCACTTGCGACATGTTCAGGCCGCCGTACTCGGACGGTATTTTCAGGCCAAAACAGCCCAGTTCGGCCAATCCCTTCACATATTCATCGGGAATCCGGTCAGCACGCTCGATCACACTGCCGTCGACGGTCTCGAGAAATTCCCGCAGCTTGCCCAGAAACGCGTTGGTGCGCGCCTCCTCGGCATCGGATGGCCTGGGGAAGGGATGTATCAGCTCCAACGGAAAGCGACCGAGGAACAGCTCCTTGGCAAAAGATGGCTTGTCCCAACCACTTTCACGCGATTCCTCGGCAAGTGCTCTCGCCTGCTCCTCGGTGACCCGCGCTTGCTCTGCCATCGCCGCCTCCTCGCTGCCGAATGGCATCGAGAATTCAGTACCCGGTGCCTGCCCGAATACTACGACGCAGCGATGTCGAATTGACGGCTTCGGGATCTTCCTCGCACGCTGCGCGGCGCGCTCAACCGCTGAGAACGACGAGTTACAGCCTTAGTTAAGCCTCGAACTCCCGGGCAACCGCCTTGACCACCTCTGAAATCTGGCGGGCGGTCTTGCGATCCGGGTAGCGACCCTTGCGAAGCTCCGGTTGCACGGTGCTTTCCAGCAACGTGATCATGTCCTCGACCATGCCGTGCAACTCGTCAGGACTGTGCTTGTGCTCGGCCGGGGCGTCGCGACGCGGGCGGGCACTTGACCGGGCCAGGCTCGGCGGCGGGTCGATCAGCTTCAGACTCAACGCCTGCGGTCCACGCCGGCCGGACGCGATGCCGAATTCGACCTTCTGCCCCGCTTTGAGGCCCTCGACACCCTCGGGCAACGCCGAGGAGCGGACGTAGACGTCCTCGCCGTCCTCTTGCGACAGGAAGCCGAACCCCTTCTCGGAGTCGTACCACTTCACTTTGCCGGTCGGCACTGCTCTCACCTGCTTGTCTGACGGATCACTGGTATGCGACATGAAGACGCGTCCCGCCTGCGCAGGACGCGATGACGATCACAGATCCTACTCGGATGCTCGCCCACCAAGCACCCCGGTTTACCCGGCACTCGGTAGGCTTGCATTACCGCTGGAGGAAAGATGCGCCTGATCCTGAACGTTATCTGGCTGGTTTTCGGTGGCCTCTGGCTTGCCCTCGGCTACCTGCTGGCCGCGCTCGTGTGCTTTCTACTGATCGTCACCATCCCGTTCGGTTTCGCAGCGCTGCGTATCGCGTCATATGCACTGTGGCCCTTCGGCCGCACCATCGTCGAGAAGCCCGGCGCCGGCACGGGCGCGCTGATCGGCAACGTCATCTGGGTGCTGTTGTTCGGCCTGTGGCTGGCGATCGGCCATCTGGCGAGCGCGATCGCCATGGCCGCCACGATCATCGGGATTCCACTGGCACTGGCAAACCTGAAACTGATTCCGGTGTCGCTGTTTCCGCTGGGCAAGGAAGTTGTTGCGATCGATTCCACCCCGACTCGGGTGACCGCATGACGCTGACCGCGCTGGGCGTGCCGGCGGTGCCAGGGCAGGGCGCCCCCGGGGGCCCCTCAGCAGGACCACTGCTGGACAGCTACGGTCGCATCGCCACCGACCTGCGGGTCTCGCTCACCGACCGCTGCAATCTGCGGTGCAGCTACTGCATGCCCGAGGACGGCCTGAACTGGCTACCCGGCCACCAACTGCTCAAGCCCGACGAGTTGGCGCGACTGCTGCGAATCGCGGTCAGCCGGCTGGGCGTCACCAGCGTCCGGTTCACCGGTGGCGAACCGCTGCTGGCCCGACATCTGGAAGACGTAGTTGCCGCGGCGGCGGGCCTGACGCCCCGCCCGGAGATCTCGTTGACAACCAACGGGGTGGGGCTGGCACGTCGCGCGGCTGGGCTGGCCGCAGCGGGCCTGGACCGGGTCAACGTGTCGCTGGACAGCGTCAACGCCGACCCATTTCGCGGCGATCACCCGTCGGGACCGGCTCGACGATGTGCTGGCCGGCCTGGCTGCCGCCGGGGCGGCCGGCCTGCAGCCCGTCAAGGTGAACGCGGTGCTGGATCCCGGCACCGGCCGCGAGGACGTCGTCGAACTGCTGCGGTACTGCTTGCAGCGCGGCTACCAGTTGCGCGTCATCGAGCAGATGCCGCTCGACGCCGGACACCAGTGGCGTCCCGGCGCAGCGCTGAGCGCCGACGACGTACTTGCGGCGTTAAGTCCGCACTTCCGTCTCGAACCGGACCCTGCGCCGCGTGGGTCGGCCCCCGCCCAGTTGTGGCTGGTCGATGCCGGCCCGGACACACCGGCCGGCAAGGTCGGAATCATCGCGTCGGTGTCGCACGCGTTCTGTTCGACGTGCGACCGCACCCGGCTGACGGCCGACGGCCAGATCCGCAGCTGCCTGTTCTCCGGCGAGGAGACCGACCTCCGCGGTCTCCTTCGCGGTGGCGCCGACGACGACGTCATCGAGGCGGCCTGGCGCGCCGCGATGTGGGCCAAGCCCGCCGGCCACGGCATCAACGAACCGGGGTTCGTCCAGCCCGACCGTCCGATGAGCGCCATCGGTGGCTGAGACTTCCGCGAGGCATTCCCGAGGCCCCCGAGATGGAGGTGACGGTCCGATATTTCGCCGCCGCCAAGGCCGCCGCGGATACCGAATCGGAGACGCTCGCGTTACGAAGCGGTACGACGGTTGCGGAGTTGATTGAAGAGCTGGCCCACCGGGGTACTCGCCTGGCAACGATTTTGAGCCGATGCTCGTATCTGCGTAACGGAATTGCTGTTCGAGATGAGGCCTCGGTGTTATCCGCCGGCGACACGGTTGACGTACTCCCCCCGTTCGCCGGCGGTTAAAACTGTGAGTTATCTCACGTAACGGATCGATAACAACCCGGCCACGCTCTGATTTCGAGTGCTATGAGCTGGACAAATGCAGGCCCGTCCTGGCGTTTTGCGCGCCGGATGTGACGAAAACGCCGATTCGTCCCACACGTGACGAGATCGCCGGAAACCGCTACCGTCTCGGGAGGCTCGTCAACCAACCCGAGAGATGAGCCCTCCTTCACCTACAGCGCGCCTAGCTCCATCCATGTAGGCGAAGGATTCCGACCCGCGGATGGAGGCGGGGACCCACCAGGTCCACCGAGATCGGACCGGGGCCGTTTGCGGGCCCTTGGGGTGAAGCCGACGTCGTATCAACGGTGAACGACGAGGCCGGGTGACCTCTCCCATCCGAACCCGACAGCTGACCTCGTAGGCGTGTAACCGAGAGGAATTACCAAGCGTATGACTGGACGTCACCGCAAACCCGCTACCTCGAGCGTCAGCGTCGCCAAGATCGCCTTTACCGGCGCGGTCCTCGGTGGCGGCGGCATCGCCATGGCCGGTCAGGCCACGGCAGCTACCGACGCCGAATGGGACGCGGTCGCCCGCTGCGAGTCCGGCGGCAACTGGGCGATCAACACCGGTAACGGGTTCTACGGCGGCGTGCAGTTCGCGGCCGGCACCTGGGCCTCACACGGCGGCAACGAGTTCGCCCCGTCGGCGCAGCTGGCCAGCAAGGACCAGCAGCTCGTCATCGCCGAGCGTGTGCTGGCCACTCAGGGCCGTGGCGCCTGGCCCGTGTGCGGAAGCCCGCTGTCGGGCCCGACGTCCCGCAGCGCAGTTTCCGAGCCGGCCCCCCTGAACCAGCCTGTGGACGCTCCCGGACTCAACGGTGAGCAGATTCCGGACGCACCGCGGCCCGTACAGGCCCCCGCACCTGAGGTGCAGATGGTCGGCAACGACCTCGCGCTCGCGCCGGCCCCGGCCGACCTGCCCCCGGCCCCGGCCGACCTGCCGCCGGCTCCCGCCGACCTGCCGCCCGCGCCCGCTGACCTGCCGCCGGCCCCGGCCGACCTGGCCCCGGCTCCCGGCGACCTGCCGCCGGCCCCGGCCGACCTGGCCCCGGCTCCCGGCGACCTGCCTCCGGCTCCGGCCGACCTGGCCCCGGCCCCCGGCGACCTGCCTCCGGCTCCCGGTGACGTGCCGGCTCCGCCGGCCCCCGCCGTTGTCGACACCGGCTTCCAGCCGGCGCCTCCGCCCGCCGATGTCCCGCCGCCGGCTCCCGGCGACGTCGAGAACGCGCCGGTGGAGATCCACCAGGTTTCGGAAGCCGGCTACCACCAGCAGTTGTGGCAGGCGATCGTCGGTCAGGACATCGCCGGCAACGACGCGCTCGACGCGCTCGTGGCGGGTCCCGTCAGCTGACGTAGCGGCTCAGGCTTGATCCAGAGGCGGATGCCCGAGGGTCAGGCCGAACCCACCCATTCTTCCGACCCGTCGTCGAAGAATTGGTGCTTCCACACCGGCAGCCGCTCCTTGATGGCGTCTACCAGGCGCGCGCAGGTGGCGAACGCCGCCTGACGATGGTCGGCCGCCACGGCGGCCACCAGAGCGGCTCTCACCGATACGTAGGACGCCGATGCGGTGGCTGGCCGCCACGGCTCGGACCCCGCCGGCTTGAGCGGCGACCTCGGCCACTACCTCGGCGAACACCTCCGGAGCCGAAGGGTGCGCGGAATACTCCAGCCGCACCACCTGACGGCCACCGTCATGGTCTCGGATCGTGCCGACAAAGCCGACAACGGCTCCGGCGGACTGATGATTCACCAGGGCCTCATGCTCGGCGAGGGCGATCGGCTGGTCGGTCACTGCGGCGCGCAGGACCAGCGTCATCGCTGGTGGTCTCCGCCCGCGAGCTGTTCGAGGGCGTGGACGAGCACGTCGGCGAGCACCCCGAGGCCGTCCCGCACCCCGCCGGGCGAGCCCGGCAGATTGACGATCAGCGTCTTGCCTGCCACGCCGCATACGCCGCGCGACAGCACCGACGTCGGCACCTTCGGCAGTCCGGACCGGCGAATCGCGTCGGCCAACCCGGGGATCATGTAGTCCAGCACCGCCACCGTCTGTTCCGGGGTGGTGTCGGTGGGCGCGATACCGGTGCCGCCGGAGGTGATGATCACGTCGACTTCGGCCTCGAGCGCATCGTGTAGCGCATCACCCACATCATTCCCGTCGGCCACCACTCGGGGCTGTGTCGGCAGAAACCCGCGCTGTTCCAGCCATTCCGCGATGATGGGTCCGCATTCATCGGCATACACACCGGTGGAGGCGCGGGTTGAGGCGATGATGACCCGTGCGGTCCGGCTCATGTTCGCACCCAACTTCCGCTGCGACCGCCTTCTTTGCTGAGCACCCGAATGTCGTCGATGCGCGCGGCCGGGTCGACCGCTTTGATCATGTCGTACAGGGTCAGGGCCGCCACACTGACAGCAGTCAACGCTTCCATCTCCACCCCCGTTCGGTCGGTGCTGCGCACCATAGCAGTGATCTTGATCTCCGCTTCGCCGACGGTGAAGTCAACATCGACTTTGGTGAGCGCGAGCTGATGACACAGCGGGATCAGGTCGCTGGTGCGTTTGGCGGCCAGAATGCCCGCCACCCGTGCGGTCGCCAGCGCATCACCCTTGGGCAGCCCACCGCTCGATATCAGCGCGACGACATCAGCCGAGGTGCGCAACGCGCCGGCGGCGACCGCGGTGCGTCGGGTGGTCCCTTTTTCGGTGACGTCGACCATGTGCGCCGCCCCCCGCTCATCCAGGTGCGACAGCGCCGGCCCGGGGGCCTCAGAGCGTTCTTCAAAGGCCCCAGCCCCCGACATTCCAGGACCTACCAGGTGGCGTCTGTCACCGGATGGACATAGGGCAACTCCTCGGCAGGCACCGGGAACGCCACTTCGCCGAACGGCGAGAGCGCACCCGTGCGGTCGGTCACGAGTTCACTCACCGCATGGTCATCCGGGTCGGTGGTCGGCCAGCCGGGGTCCACATACTTCTCTTTGCGCGCCTTCGTGTCAGCCACGCGCTCTATTCTGACAGGTCCGGTCACCGTCCGCGGCGGAAGGTTGAAGGTCACGCCTAGGCTTAATCAGCGATGACCGAACACACCCCGGATATCCCGCTGGGGTCCTGGCTGGCCGACCTGCCCGACGAGCGGCTGATCCTGCTGTTGGAGCTGCGGCCTGACCTTGCCCAGCCGCCACCCGGCAGTATCGCGGCACTGGCCGCGCGCGCACAGGCGCGTCAGTCGGTCAAGGCTGCCACCGACGACCTCGATTTCCTCCGGCTGGCGGTTCTGGACGCACTGCTGGTGCTGCAGGCAGACACCGAGCCCGTCCCGGTCAGCAAGTTGACGGCGCTGATCGCCGAACTCGCTCCGGACGCCGATGTGACGGCTGCGCTGGACGACCTCAAGGACCGCGCCCTGGTCTGGGGCGGTACCGCGGTGCGGGTGGCCGCCGACGCCGGGACCGCCTTGCCGTGGCATCCCGGGCAGGTCACGCTCGAGGACCGCACGCACACCGAGGAGCGGATCGCCGCGCTGATCTCCGAGGCCGACGAAGCGCAACGCGACGTCCTGGAGAAGCTGCTCGAAGGGTCCCCGATGGGACGCACCCGCGACGCGGCGCCCGGCGCTCCAATGGACCGACCGGTCCCACAGCTGCTGTCGACCGGCCTACTTCGACGCGTCGATGCCGAGACGGTGATCCTGCCTCGCCACGTTGCGCAGGTGCTGCGCGGCGAGTCACCCGGTCCGGTGCAACTGACCGAACCCGATCCGGTGGTGTCACCGTCAAAGCCGCCGACGCCGACGCCGCGGCCGCCGGCGCCGTCGTCGACCTGCTCCGCCAGGTCGACGTGCTACTCGAGAACCTGAGTGCCACACCGGTGTCCGAGCTGCGGAGCGGCGGTTTGGGGGTTCGGGAACTCAAGCGGCTGGCGAAGGTCACCGGGATCGAAGAGGCCCGGCTTGGCTTGATCCTGGAGATCGCGTCGGCGGCGGGGTTGATAGCGAGCGGCATGCCGGATCCCGAACCGGCGCACGGGGAAGGACCCTACTGGGCGCCCACGGCAACGGCTGACCGGTTCGGCACCCTGGCCGCCGCCGACCGTTGGTACCTGCTGGCCACCACCTGGCTCGACTTGACCTGCCGGCCGACCCTGATCGGCAGTCGCGGTCCGGACGGCAAACCCTTTGGTGCGCTTTCGAATTCGGTGTTCTCCACCGCGGCTCCGCTGGACCGGCGACTGCTTCTGGGTTTGCTCGCCGGGTTGCCGAGCGGCGCCGGTGTCGACGCCAAAACCGGGTCGGCAGCGTTGATCTGGCGACGCCCGCGCTGGGCCCGACGGCTGCAGCCCGGACCGGTCGCCGATTTACTGGACGAGGGCCACGCGCTGGGCTTGATCGGGCGCGGAGCCATCAGCACGCCGGGCCGCGCACTGCTCGAGGAGATATATGCCGACCCGGGTACTGAATCTGTTTCCACCGTCGACGCAATGACCCGGGCGCTGCCCAAACCGATCGATCACTTCCTGGTCCAGGCCGACCTGACCGTGGTGGTGCCGGGTCCGTTGGAACGTGACCTGGCCGACGACCTGGCCACCGTCGCCACCGTCGAATCGGCCGGCGCGGCAATGGTTTACCGGGTCAGCGAACAGTCGATCCGGCACGCACTCGATATCGGCAAAACCCGCGACTGGATGCAGGCATTTTTTGTCAAATATTCCAAAACGTCAGTGCCGCAGGGTCTTACCTATCTCATCGACGACGTGGCCCGCCGGCACGGTCAGCTCCGCATCGGGATGGCCTCGTCGTTCGTCCGCTGCGAGGACCCGGCGTTGCTGGCGCAGGCGGTGGCGGCACCGGCCGCCGAAGGACTCCAACTGCGCGCGCTGGCCCCGACGGTGGCGGTGTCACCGGCGACCATCGCCGAAGTGCTCGCCGCGTTGCGATCAGCGGGGTTCGCGCCGGCAGCCGAAGACTCCACCGGCGCGATCGTCGATGTGCGAGCCCGCGGCGCGCGGGTACCCGCACCACCGCACCGCCGGTCCTACCGGCCGGTCCCCGTCCCACCAGCGAAACCTTGAACGCGGTCGTCGGGGTGCTGCGAAAGGTGACCGCGGCCCCGTTCGGCAACATCCGCGTCGACCCTGCGGTGTCGATGTCCCTGCTGCAGCGCGCCGCAAAAGACCAGGACACCGTGCTCATCGGCTACCTCGACGCCGCCGGCGTAGCCACCCAGCGGGTGGTGTCCCCGATCGTCGTCAGGGGCGGCCAGTTGGTGGCGTTCGATTCGGGGTCGGGGCGGATGCGTGACTTCGCCATCCACCGCATCACGTCGGTCATGTCGGCCACCGACGGATAATGGGGTGCTATGCACTATGCGCTATGCGCGCCGGCGACGATGCAGTGGGGGTACCTCCCGCTTGCGGGGGACGAAGCGATGAGAAGGAGCGGCGCAAGAAATGACTGACGGACCGTTGATCGTGCAGTCCGATAAGACGGTGCTGCTCGAAGTCGATCACGAGTTGGCCGGGGCGGCGCGCGCCGCCATCGCGCCGTTCGCCGAGCTGGAACGCGCACCCGAGCATGTGCACACTTATCGCATCACGCCGTTGGCGCTGTGGAATGCCCGGGCTGCCGGTCACGACGCCGAGCAGGTGGTCGACGCCCTGGTCAGCTTCTCCCGCTACGCGGTGCCGCAACCGCTGCTGGTCGACATCGTCGACACCATGGCGCGCTACGGCCGGCTGCAACTGGTCAAGCACCCCGCGCACGGCCTTACGCTGGTGAGCTTCGATCGCGCGGTTCTTGAAGAAGTGCTGCGCAACAAGAAGATCGCGCCGATGCTCGGAGCCCGCATCGATGACGACACCGTCGTCGTCCACGCCAGCGAGCGGGGCCGGATCAAGCAGATGTTGCTCAAGATCGGTTGGCCTGCGGAGGATCTCGCCGGCTACGTGGACGGCGAGGCACACCCGATCAGCTTGGAACCAGACGGGTGGGAACTGCGCGACTACCAGCAGCTGGCCACGGACTCGTTCTGGGCCGGGGGTTCGGGGGTGGTGGTGCTGCCCTGCGGCGCCGGCAAGACACTGGTCGGTGCGGCCGCGATGGCCAAAGCGCAAGCGACGACGCTGATTCTGGTCACCAACATCGTGGCCGCCCGGCAGTGGAAGCGCGAACTGGTGGCACGCACCTCGCTGACCGAGGACGAGATCGGCGAATACTCCGGCGAACGCAAGGAGATTCGGCCTGTCACCATCTCGACGTACCAGATGGTCACCCGCCGCACCAAGGGTGAATACCGGCACCTGGAGCTGTTCGACAGCCGCGACTGGGGCCTGATCATCTACGACGAGGTACACCTGCTGCCGGCACCCGTGTTCCGGATGACCGCCGACCTGCAATCCAGGCGGCGCCTCGGCCTTACCGCCACGCTGATCCGCGAGGACGGCCGTGAGGGTGATGTGTTCTCGCTCATCGGCCCGAAGCGATATGACGCGCCGTGGAAGGACATCGAGGCCCAAGGCTGGATCGCCCCGGCCGAATGCGTGGAAGTCCGGGTCACGATGACCGACAGCGAGCGGATGAGCTACGCCACGGCCGAGCCCGAGGAACGCTACAAACTGTGTTCGACGGTGCACACGAAAATCGCTGTGGTCAAGTCCATTCTGGAAAAGCACCCCGGCGAGCAGACGCTGGTAATCGGCGCCTATCTCGACCAGCTGGACGAACTGGGTGCCGAACTGGCCGCCCCGGTAATCCAGGGGTCGACGAAAACCCGGGAACGCGAGGACCTGTTCGACCAGTTCCGGCGCGGCGAAATCTCCACCCTCGTGGTGTCCAAGGTCGCCAACTTCTCCATCGACCTCCCGGAAGCCTCTGTGGCAGTTCAGGTTTCGGGAACATTCGGATCGCGCCAGGAGGAAGCCCAACGCTTGGGCCGACTGTTGCGGCCCAAGGCCGACGGGGGCGGCGCCATCTTCTACTCAGTGGTGGCGCGCGACAGCCTGGACGCCGAATATGCCGCACACCGGCAGCGCTTCCTGGCTGAGCAGGGCTACGGCTACATCATTCGTGACGCCGACGACCTGCTGGGACCCGCCATCTAGGGTGCGCGGGCCATCATCCGGCGCGCCATCCTTCCGCGAGCAGCTAGAGCGACAAGATCGTCGCTGACGCGGTACCCGGTGCGCCGTAGACCTGCGCCAGACCCACGCGCGGGTTGCCCGGAACCTGGCGTTCGCCGGCCTCGCCACGCAGCTGGCGCACCAACTCGTGCATCTGACGCAGCCCGGACGCGCCGATAGGCTCACCGTTGGCGATGAGACCGCCGTCGGTGTTGACCGGAATCGAGCCGTGGATCTCGGTGGCGCCGTCGGCCACCAGCTTCTCCTGCTCGCCGTCGCCGCACAGACCCGTTTCGGCCATGTGGATCACCTCGTTGCCGGCGTCGGTGTCCTGGAGCTGAGCCACGTCGATGTCCTCGGGTCCGATGCCGGCGGCCTCGTAGGCCGCCTTGGACGCGTACACCGTCGGGGAGTCATCGCCGTCCAACGGAGCGAAGGTGGCGTGCACCTCGTAGGCGCCGTAACGGCGAGTTCGGATCTCGCAAGCCCGCACATACACCGGCTTGTCGGTGTACTTGTGCGCCATGTCGGCCCGGCACATGATCACCGCCGCCGCGCCTTCGTCGGGCGCGCAGAACATGTACTGCGTCAGCGGGTAGTTGAGCACCGGCGAATTGAGAATCTCTTCCTCGGAAATTGGCTTGCGGCGGAACGCATTCGGGTTCAATGCACCGTTGCGGAAGTTCTTGGCGGCCACCTTGGCCAGCGTCGCCTGCGAGATGTTGTGGTCGTGCAGGTACTTGTTGGCCTTCATGCCGAAGAACTTCGTGGTGACGAACTGCCCGTTCTGCGCATACCACTGCGGCAGCGCCAGCTTGGCGGGGTCGTCGGTGAACGCGCCGCGCGGGTGCTTGTCCAAACCGATCGCGATTCCGATGTCGTACTTGCCCAGCCGAATGGTGTCAGCGGTCTGTTGAATGGCGCTGGCCGCGGTGGCGCAGGCATTGAACACGTTGGTGAACGTGATGCCGGTCAGACCCACCAGGCGGGTCACCGCGTCCGGGTTGGACACCTCGTGACTACCGCCGAAGCCGAACTGGATGTCCTTCCACTCCACGCCGGCGTCAGTCAGCGCATGGTGAATGGCCTCTGCGCCCATCTCCATCGCAGTCTTTCGAACCTGCCGAAGGGGTGTAGGCCGACGCCGATGATGGCAACGTCATTGAGTCATCTCGAGAACCCTTCTGTCAGCCGGCTGAAACGCGAACGTCATAACCTCGTCGCCCGCCTCGTCTTTAGTCAACGGCACCATCGTGAGCTCGACCTCCTGGCCGAACTGCAGTTTGGCCGGATCGTTCTCGGTGAGCCGGCCTTCGACCCGGATCACGTCACCGAGCTGGACCAGTCCCACCCCGAACGGCACGAAGTCCTTGCCGACCGGCCCGGCGTACGGGGCGCCGGGCGGGAAGCCCTGGGTGGTCCACGCCACCAGCGTGCCGCGACGCGGCAACAGCACCTCGCGCATGTCGCCGCGACTACAGCGCGGACAGTACTGCTGCACGGGGAACGTCGTGGCATCACAACTGCCGCAGCGGCTACCGATCAGCTGGGGGTTCTCGTCGGGCCAGGTCGAGATATCGGCGGCCAGTGCCTTCTGCATCGAGGGTCCTCCGTCGGCGCGAAAAATACGCGAAAAATGCGACTCACCAAACCGTACAACAGCGTTCCGCTTTTGTGGAAATCTGATTCTCGCAACCTGATACCGTTGTTGGGCTCGGTAGCTGACTACCACGAATTACCATTTGGCCATGTCCCTCGAGGTTGGCCAGGTATTCGCTGGTTACACGATCCTGCGGGTGCTGGGCGCCGGCGGTATGGGCAAGGTGTATCTGGCGACGCATCCGCGACTGCCGCGCGAGGACGCGCTCAAGGTGTTGCCCGCGGAGTACACCGACGATCCCGAGTACCGGATGCGGTTTGCCCGCGAAGCCGACGTGGCCGCGGGACTGTCGCATCCCCACATCGTGCGGATCTATGACCGCGGCGAGAATGACGGCCAATTGTGGATCTCGATGGATTATGTGGCCGGCACCGACGCCTCCCACCTGCTGTACGAGCGCTATCAGAGCGGTCTGCCCGTCGACGAGGTGATCGCCATCATCTCCGCAGTCGCCTCGGCTCTGGACTACGCCCACCACCGCGGCCTGCTGCATCGCGACGTCAAACCCGCCAACGTTCTGCTCACCGAACCTGATGCCGCACAGGGCCGTCGGATCTATCTGGCCGATTTCGGCATCGCGCGCCGCATCGATGATGCCTCCGGCCTGACGGCCACCAACGTGGCGGTGGGCACCGTCGCCTACGCCGCACCCGAGCAACTCAAAGGCGATCCGGTCGATGGTCGCGCTGACCAGTATGCGCTGGCCTGCACGGCCTTTCACCTGTTGACCGGCGCTCCGCCGTTCGCCGACACCAATCCGACCGTGGTGATCACCCAACACATCAGCGCACCACCGCCGTCAATCGGCTCGCGTCGCCCCGAGCTGTCGGGCCTCGATCCGGTGTTTGCCACAGCCATGGCCAAGCAGCCCTCGAGCCGTTACGGCAGCTGCACCGACTTTGCCCTGGAACTGACCAAGCACCTCACCCCGTACCACTACGACACTCCGATTGCGTTGCACGCGCAGCACACCCAGCCCGCGATTGCCCTGCCCACGCCCGGCAGGCCGGGCCCGACGGGATGGGCGCGACGACCCGCGGTGCTGATCGGCGCGCTGGTGGCCGTTGCGTTGCTGGTTGTCGGCGGCGTGTACGCCGGCGCCCAACTCACCCGACCGCACCAGCAGGCCACCCCGCCACCCAGGTCGACCACGCCGGCGCCGCCGGGCACGACGACAGTGGCGCAGGGGCCGTTCACCGGCACCTACCGCGCCGATTTCGGTCCGGTCACCGACCTGGATGGCAAACCTGTTGCCGATGCGCAGCCCACCACCGGCACCTACGGTGTGCGGTCGGTGTGCGGAGGCGCCGGCTGCGTGGCGACGGCATCACGTTTGAAGGGGGAAACAGCATTCGCCTCGACGATGGTGTTCGACGAGCTGGGCGGCAACTGGGTGGCGGTAGCTCTGTCGACCCACCCCTGCCGCGACAACACCAGCGAAATCTGGGAGGTGTTCACGCTGCAGGCCCGTCCCGACGGGACTCTGACCGGCGAACAAACCCGCACCGCCCGCAATAACTGCCAGGAGAAGCGGACCGTGACGTTCACCCGCACCGGCGACGCCGCACCCGGTCTTCCCGACCCGGCCACTCTTCCGCCGCGAATCGTGTCGGTCGCCGAAGCCCTTCACGGCCGATACCAACTGACCCGAACCTTCGCGGGCGGAGACCCCCAGCAAATGGGCGAATCCGCAATCACCACCAGCTGTCTGCGTACCGGCGATCGGTGTATGAGCTATTTCCATAGCAAGTCTGGCGATGTTCCACTGGTGTTCGCCGGCGGCGGCTGGACGTGGGACGACCTGACCAGCGGCAAGTGCCCCGACGGCAACCCGGCAACCCTGCGGGCCAGCGCGACCTTCCCGCTGCCACAGCCGGTCAAGGATCCGGTAGCGTCGCTGACCGGCCACGGGCACTGGACTCAGACGGGAACCTGCGCGGTCAACCTGGATTTCGACGAAATGTTCACGCGCACAGGCGATTAGCATCATGTCGCTGCGCGTCGGTCAATTGTTCGCCGGATACGCGATCCAGCGTGTGCTGGGTGCGGGCGGCATGGGCACGGTGTATCTGGCGACCCATCCGCGGTTGCCGCGTGAGGACGCCCTGAAGATCCTGCCCGCCGAGTTCACCAACGATGCGGAGTATCGGGCGCGGTTCGCCCGTGAAGCCGACCTGGCGTCGGGCTTGTCCCATCCGCACATCGTGGGAGTTCAGGACCGCGGCGAGTACGACGGCCAATTCTGGATCTCGATGGATTACGTACCAGGCACCGATGCCGCCCGCCTGTTGGAAGAGCGTTACCAGTCGGGCATGCCCGTCGACGAGGTGCTGACCATCGTCACAGCGGTCGCCTCCGCTCTGGACTATGCCCATCACCGTGGCTTGCTGCACCGCGACGTCAAGCCGGCCAACATCTTGCTGGCCGACCCAGACGGACCGGGGCGGCGCGCGTACCTGGCCGATTTCGGCATCGCGCGGCGCATCGAAGATTCGGCAGGGCTGACCGAGACCAACGTCGCGGTCGGCACGGTGGCCTACGCCGCGCCCGAGCAACTCAGGGGTGATCCGGTCGACGGTCGCGCGGACCAATACGCGTTGGCCTGCACGGCATTTCATCTGCTGACCGGCGAGCCGCCATATCCGGATGCCAACCCCGCGGTCGTCATCACCCAGCACCTGTACGCGCCACCCCCATCGCCCGGGGCCCACCGTCCTGAACTGGGCGGTCTTGATCCGGTATTCATGCGCGCCATGGCCAAGGAACCATCCGCCCGTTTCGAAAGCTGCAGCGAGTTCACCACCGAACTGCGCAGGCACCTCGCCTCGGCCCCCGCGCCTGCCTACACTCTCACTGCGCCCGCCATCGCGTTGCGATCCCCTAAACGGTCCCGTGTCCTGTTCGCCGCCGTAATAGGCGTCGCTCTGTTGATCGGTGGCGGCATCGTCGCCGGCCTGAAGCTCACACCTAAGCCGGTCGCCTCCCCCGCGCCGCCCACTTCCGTACCGATCACGACCGCCACGGCCTCGTCCACTCCCTCCGCTGTGCCACTGACTCCCGGTCCGTTGAATGGCCGCTACAAAGCGGACTTCGGCGCAGCCACCGATCTGGACGGCAACGGCGGCGGTCCGGGACCCGCCACGGGCAGCTACGGACTCCGCTCGGTGTGCGGGGGCGCCGGATGCGTCGCGACGGGGGCCTACCTGGGCAGCGGCAGCGGGTTTGCGACGAGCATGGTGTTCGACGAGATCGGCGGACGCTGGCTCGCCGTGGCCGTCATCACCGATCAGTGTCGCTCCATACCGGCCGAATTCTGGCAGGTGTTCGACTTGCAACTGGGTCCCGACGGCACTCTGACCGGAGAAATGAGCCGAACCAGTGCCAGCACCTGCCGCGACAAAAGGCCGGTAACCTTCACCCGCACAGGTGATCTCGACGTCACCACCGTTGCCGACCCGGCCACCGTGCCGCCCCGGGTGATCTCGCCGGCGCAAGCATTACACGGTCACTATCGTGTGCTGCGGACCTACGCCGCCCCAATCCCCTCGCAGCCGGCAGATTCCGCCGTCATTACCGCATGTCTGCGAACCGGCGAACGGTGTATGAGCTACTTCCACGGACCCGCGGGAGACTCACCACTGGTGTTCGCCAACGGCGCCTGGGCGCAGACCGAAAATGCCGATTACCAGTGCCCGGCCGGCGGCACAACGCATTTCAGCGTCGTCGCGGAGTTTCCGCTGCCAGAACCGGCGCAGGATCCGATTCCGCTGCTCAGTGGACGCGGACACCAGGAGCAGACCGGCGCATGTTCGGTCAACACCACATTCGACCAAACCTTCACCCGCACCGGCGATTAGCGCAGTGCGGGAATCACTTCCCGTTCGAACAGCTCGATGCCGGAGCGGTCGTAGGCAGCCTCGGGAAAGTAGCAGATCGCGTATTCGCAGCCGAGATCCCGAACTTTGGCGAGCCGCTCGATCACCTGCTCCGTGGTGCCCATCGCCGAATCGGGCATGCCGCCCACCATCGAATCCGCCACAGCGTCAGGCACATAACCGTCCAAACGGTCGCGCACCCGTTGCTTGCGGTCATTGACGTCGGCTTCCGAGGTACCGACGACGGCGGTGAAGTTCGCCGATCGCACGATGGCGCCGAAATCGGTACCCAGCTTGCTGCAGTGCTCGGCAAGCACCTGGGACTTGTGAGCGAACGCGTCGAGTTCCGGAGTGAAGTTGGTGTACTGCGCATACTGCGCGGCAATGCGCAATGTCACCTTCTCACCACCGCCGGCAATCCACAACGGAAGACCATTGCTCTGCAACGGCTTCGGTGCCACGATCGCGCCGTCGACCTGATACTGCTTACCGTCGAAGCTGACTTTGCCGTCCCGCCACGCGGCGCGCATGATCTGCACGCCCTCGTCCAGCCGCGCCAGTCGCACACCCGCCGACGGGAAACCGTAACCGTAAGCCCGCCACTCGTGTTCGTACCAACCGCCACCGATACCCATCTGGACACGGCCGCCGGAGATGATATCAGCGGTAGCCGCCACCTTGGCGAGATATACCGGGTTGCGGTAGCTCATCGCGGTGCACATCTGACCGAGCTTGATGCGCGACGTGACCGCGGCGTAAGCCGCCATCAACGACCACGCCTCGTGGGTCGCTTCGTCGCTCGGCAACGGCACGGTGTGGAAGTGGTCGTAGACCCACAGCGAATCCCAGGCGCCGCCGTCGGCGTAGGTAGCCAGATCGCGCATCACCGCCCAGTGCCGAACTGGTTCGATGCCGACGAGGTCCATCCGCCAGCCCTGCGGGATGAAAAGACCGAAGCGCATAACAGGGACTCTAGCGCCGCCGTCTCGCATGAACAGACACAAAATCGCCCATTCCGCTAGGCGAAAGGGCGATTTTGCGACTGCTCGGCAGTGTTAGGTGAGTGAGTCCGGCGGCAGGAAGCGGTCGCCGTACTTCTCGGCCAGCTCACGTGCGCGGGCCACGAAGGCTTCCTTGCCCCGGCCGAGCGGCCCCTCGTAACCGACGATGTACTGCGCGCTACCACCGGTCCACGGCGGGAAGCCGATGCCCATGATGGATCCGATGTTGGCGTCCGCAGTGGTCATCAGCACGTTCTCGTCGAGGCACTTCTGGGTTTCCAGCGCCTCGGCGAACAGCATCCGGTCGACCATGTCCTGCAGCGGCGGCTCCGACGAGCCCGACTTGAACGTCTCCCGCAGGCCCGGCCACAACCCGGAACGCTTGCCTTCGGGGTACTCGTAGAAGCCAGAGCCCTTCGACGTCCGGACCGGCCGAGCTCGATCATCTTCTCCACCACGGCTTCTGCCGGGTGCGGCTCATAGGTACCACCTGCGTCCTCGACGCCCTTGCGGGTAGCGACCGCGATCTTGTGCATCAGCTCGAGGTTGAGCTCGTCGGATAGCTGCAGCGGCGGCGCCGGGTAGCCGGCCTGCGAACCGGCCTGCTCGATGCTGGAGGGCTCGACGCCCTCGCCGAGCATCGCCAGCGCCTCGTTGACAAAGGTGCCGATCACGCGCGAGGTGAAGAAGCCACGGCTGTCGTTGACCACGATCGGGGTCTTGCCGATGGCCAGCGTGTAGTCGAACACCCGCGCCAGCGCCTCGTCAGAAGTCTTCTCGCCCTTGATGATTTCCACCAGCGGCATCTTGTCGACCGGCGAGAAGAAGTGGATCCCGATGAAGTCCTCTTGGCGCTTGACACCGGTCGCCAGACCGGTGATCGGCAGCGTCGAGGTGTTGGACCCGAGCAGCGCGTTGGGCTCGACGATGTCCTCGATCTCCTGGAACACCTTGTGCTTGAGATCCTGGCTCTCGAACACCGCCTCGATCACGAAGTCGACGCCCTTGAAGTCGGCGGGGTCGGCAGAGGGAGTGATGCGGGCCAGCAGGGCGTCGCTCTTCTCCTGCGTGGTGCGGCCCCGCTCCAGCGCCTTGGCTTCCAGCTTCTGCGAGTAGCCCTTGCCCTTCTCCGCGGCTTCGATGCTGACGTCCTTGAGCACCACGTCGTAGCCGGCCTTGGCCGAGACGTAGGCGATTCCGGCGCCCATCATGCCGGCTCCGAGCACGCCGATCTTGTTGATCTTGACCGGCTCGATGCCGTCGGGCCGCGACTTGCCTGCGTTGATGGCCTGCAGGTCGAAGAAGAACGCCTGGATCATGTTCTTGGCGACCTGGCCGGTGACCAGTGTGGTGAAGTAGCGGCTCTCGATGCGGCTGGCCGTGTCGAAGTCGACCTGCGCGCCTTCGACCGCCGCGGCCAGGATGGCCTTCGGCGCGGGCATCGGCGCACCCTTGAGCTGCTTGCGCAGCAGCGCGGGGAACGACGGCAGGATGGACGCCAACCCCGGCGATGACGGGGTGCCGCCGGGCATCTTGTAGCCCTTCTTGTCCCAGGGCTGCTCGTGGGAGTCCGGGTTGGCCTTGATCCAGGCCTTGGCGGCGGGCACCAGCTCCTCGACCGACGGCAGCAACTCGTCGATCAGCCCCAGTTCCTTGGCCTTGGCCGGCTTGAACCGGGTGCCCTGCGACAGGACATTCATGAAGGCGTTCTGGATACCGAACATCCGCACCGAACGGGTGACACCACCCGCGCCCGGCAGCAGACCCAACGTCGCCTCGGGAAAACCGAACTGGGATCCCTTCACATCGGCCGCAATGCGGTGATGGCACGCCAGTGCGATCTCCAGGCCGCCGCCGAGTGCGGCGCCGTTGAGTGCCGCAACTACGGGCTTGCCCAAGGTCTCGAGCGTGCGCAGTTGCTTTTTGACATTCTCGACCAGATCGAATGCTTCGCCGGCATTCTCCGGCCCGATCTGGATCATGCTCTTGACATCACCACCGGCGAAGAAGGTCTTCTTCCCGCTGGTGATCACCACGCCGGTGATCGAATCCTTTTCCTCGACAAGGCGATCCACCGCCTTGCCCATCGACTCGATGTAGGCCTCGTTCATGACGTTGGCCGACCCCGAAGGGTCGTCCAAGGTCAGCGTGACGATACCGTCGGCATCCTTGTCCCACTGAATCGTGTTGTCGGCCATGTACTTAAACCCTCTCGATGATCGTCGCGACACCCATGCCGCCGCCAATACAAAGCGTCACCAACGCGCGCTGGGCGTTGCGGCGCTCCAGCTCGTCGACCATGGTGCCCATGATCATGGCGCCGGTGGCGCCCAGCGGGTGGCCCATCGCGATGGCGCCGCCGTTGACGTTGAGCTTCTCGTCCGGGATGTTCAGGTCCTTCTGGAACTTCAGCACCACCGAGGCGAACGCCTCGTTCAGTTCGAACAGGTCGATGTCGTCGACGGTCAGGCCGGCGCGGTCGAGCACCTTGCGGGTGGCCGGGGTCGGGCCGGTCAGCATGATCACCGGGTCGGCGCCGCTGGTCGCGGTGGCGACGATGCGGGCGCGCGGGGTCAGGCCTTGTGGCTGCCCCCGCCTTTTCACTACCGACCAGTACCAGCGCGGCGCCGTCGACGATGCCGGAGCTGTTGCCGCCGGTGTGGACGTGGTTGATCTTCTCGACCCAGTGATACTTCTGCAGCGCCACGTCGTCGAAGCCGCCCATGGCGGCCAGGGCCTCGAAGGCCGGCTTCAGCTTGCCCAGGCCTTCCTTGGTGGTCTCGGGACGCATGTGCTCGTCGTGGTCGAGGATCAGCAGACCGTTCTGGTCGCGGACCGGCACCACGGACTTCGCGAAGTAGCCGCCCGACCACGCCTCGGCGGCCTTCTCCTGGCTGCGCAGTGCGTAGTTGTCCACGTCGTCGCGGGTGAAGCCCTCGATGGTGGCGATCAGGTCGGCGCCGATGCCCTGCGGAACGAACATGACGTCGTAGTTGGTGGCCGGGTCGGCCCATGGCGCCGCCGTCGGATCCCATCGGCACCCGGCTCATCGACTCCACGCCGCCGGCCAGCACCATGTCGTCCCAGCCCGAACGCACCTTCTGCGCCGCGATGTTGACGGCCTCGAGGCCCGATGCGCAGAACCGGTTGAGCTGCACGCCGCCCGAGGTGACAGGCATGCCGGAGGCCAGCACCGCCGCGCGGGCGATGTCGCCGCCCTGGTCGCCGACGGGTGACACGCACCCCAGGATGACGTCGCTGATCAGGTTCTCGTCGAGGTCGGGGTTGCGCTTGCGCAGCTCCTCGATCAGACCCACGACCAGGTTCAGTGGCTTGACTTCGTTCAGCGCGCCGTTTCGCTGCTTGCCGCGCGGCGTGCGGATGGCCTCGTAGATGAAGGCTTCTTCGGACATGTCGGTTTCCTGTTCCAAAAGGGAGGGTTTGGATCCGTGTTAAAGAGTAGGTCCAGTAAAGGAACACTAACAGGGGCCTCGGCCAACCTGTTGGTTGGGAGGGGCTTCGCAGGTCAGAGCGGCTACCTACTGCTCGCGAGCGTCACGCCAGCGTGACTCTGCGCGCGTCGGCCGCACTGACGTGAATCGGCGCGGTAATGGCGCCTAAGCTCGTCCACCATGACGGTCACGCGGCTGCAGCCCTACGCGACCACGGTGTTCGCCGAGATGTCGGCGCTGGCCGCACGGATCGGCGCGGTGAACCTCGGCCAGGGCTTTCCCGACGAGGACGGACCCCCGGAAATGCTCAAAGCCGCGCAGGACGCCATCGCCGCGGGCGTCAACCAGTACCCGCCCGGCCTGGGCATCGCGCCGTTGAGACAGGCCATCGCCGCCCAACGGAAGCGGCATTTCGGCATCGACTACGACCCCGACAGCGAAGTGCTGGTCACCGTCGGTGCCACGGAGGCCATCGCCAGCGCCGTGCTGGGCCTGGTGGAGCCCGGCTCGGAGGTGCTGCTGATCGAACCGTTCTACGACTCCTACTCCCCCGTCGTGGCGATGGCCGGCGCACACCGGGTCTCCGTACCCCTGGTCGCCGACGGTCGCGGTTTCGCGCTGGACGTCGATGCGCTGCGACGCGCAGTCACCCCCGGACCAGGGCCCTGATCATCAATTCGCCGCACAATCCCACCGGCGCAGTCCTCAGCGGTCCCGAGCTGCGGGCCATCGCCGAGGTCGCGGTGGCCGCCGATCTTCTGGTGATCACCGACGAGGTTTACGAGCACCTGGTGTATGACGATCACACCCACGTACCGCTCGCCGGTTTCGACGGCATGGCGCAACGCACCGTCACCATCTCGAGCGCGGCCAAGATGTTCAACTGCACCGGCTGGAAGATCGGATGGGCGTGCGGCCCCGCCCACCTGATCGCCGGTGTGCGCGCGGCCAAGCAGTACCTGAGCTACGTGGGCGGGGCGCCGTTTCAGCCGGCGGTGGCCTTGGCGCTGAACACCGGGGACCACTGGGTGGCGACGCTGCGCTCTTCGCTACAGGGGCGCCGGGACCGACTCGCCGCAGGGCTGACGGATATCGGGTTCGGGGTCCACGACAGCTACGGCACCTACTTCCTGTGCGCCGACCCGCGTCCGCTGGGCTACGACGACAGCTCCGCGTTCTGCGCGGCGCTACCGGAGAAGGTCGGCGTGGCCGCCATCCCGATGTCGGCCTTCTGCGATCCGGCCGCCAAGCATGCCGATCTGTGGAACCACCTGGTGCGCTTCACATTCTGCAAACGAGAGGACACCCTCGACGAGGCGATCAGCCGACTCGCGGCGCTGCGCGAGGGCTAGCTGCCCATCACCCGGCGTCGCAGTCCCTCGGTCGCGGCGTCGAGGATCTTCTTGCGGGCCCGGTTGACCAGGAACTCGGGCAGCGGCGCTGACGGTTCGACGGTGATCGCGAATCGCACGCGGGTCTTGTCCTCGCCCTCGCGGCTGAGGTTGTACTCGCCATGCTGGGCGTGCTGCTGCAGGGTTTTCCTGGCATCCCACACCATCCAGTCCGGCCCCCAGTGATACTCGAGGACTTCCGTGTCGATGATGCCGGCCACTTTGATGCTGACCTTCACGTGGTACGGCCGGCCATCCGGATGGGTGTCGATGACCTCGACCCGCTTGTGCACCGAAGACCACGACGGCACCGACTCCATGTCAGCGAGTGCGTCGATGATCACGTCTGGGGGCGCGTCGATGACAATCTCACCCGTTGCTTGTATGGCCACTGTTGTTCAAAGTAGCAATCATTGACCGGTCACAAACGTCACTGCCCGTCCTGATCTGAATTGTCGCCCATCACGCGCTTCTGCAATCCCTTGGCCGCGGCATCCAGGATCTGCTCGCTTGCCCGCCGGACGATGAATCCGGGGATCGGGCCCGAGGGTTCGACGGTGACGTCGAACCGCACCCGAGTCTTGTCGAGACCTTCGGGCGCGAGGTTGTATTCGACGTGTTGGCCATGCTGTTGGAACGTCTTGTCCGCGTCCCAACACACCCAGTCCGGGCCCCAGTGATATTCGAGGATCTCTTTGTCGACGAGGCCCAGAATTTTGACCGTCGCCCGCACATGGTGTGGCCGGCCGTCGGGGTAATAGTCGATGACTTCCACGCTTTTGTGCAGCGGAGACCAAGACGTCAGAATGCTGACGTCTGCCAGCGCCTCCATGACCACATCCTGGGGCGCATCAATGATGAATTCTCGCGATGCTTTTACGGCCACCGAGTTCAAGCTAGCAATGCCGCAGTGCACCCGGGCGCGGTTCACGCAAATACTCTGTTACCAGCCTATTTCGGTGAGCGCTGTGGTCTCGGCCGGCGGTGGCCCCACCGGTGGCGCCGGGGTCCGGGAGAACCGCGGTGCCGGCGCGGCCTGCTCGACGCCGTGCGCGGTGATCACCGTCGACCGGCCGGTCAGATGAGCGTCGCGGGCGGCTTCGGCCCAGGTCAGCACCGGCGTCGACACAGGCATCGGTGCCGGCGAAGACCTCGGTCCACTCGTCGCGGGTGCGGCCGGCGAACTTCTCGGTGAACAATTCGCGCATTCGCGGGAAGGAGCCGACGTCGAGTTGGTGGGGTACCTCGTCGGCCGACAATCCCAGCCCGGCCAGCAGGGCGGCGAAAAACTGTGGCTCGATGGCGCCGACGGCCATGTACTTGCCATCGGCGGTCTCGTAACAACGGTAGAACGGGGCGCCGCCGTCGAGCAGGAACGTTTCGCGCTCGTCGCGCAACGCACCGGTCGACTTCATCGTCCACATCATCTGGGCGAGGAGGCTGACCCCGTCGACCATCGCGGCGTCGATGATTTGCCCTCGGCCCGAGCGCTCCCGCTCGTACAGCGCCGCCACGATGCCCAGCAACACCAGCATCGAACCGCCGCCGAAATCGGCCACCAGGTTCAGCGGCGGCGTCGGCGGCCGGTCGCGATAACCGAGCGACGACATCGCACCGGTCTGCGACAGGTAGTTGATGTCGTGACCCGCCGTCGATGCCAGCGGCCCATCCTGGCCCCAGCCGGTGATGCGCGCATAGATCAGCCGGGGGTTGACGGCCGCACACTCGTCGGGGCCGATGCCGAGGCGTTCGCAGGTGCCGGGCCGGAAGCAGTCCAGCAACACATCGGCCTTGGCCGCCAACTCCAGCAGCACACCGGGTTGCGTCTTGACGTCGAGGTCGACGATCCGCTTCCCGCGATGTAACAGATCCCGGTCCTCGGCGGGCATCTGGAGGCCGCCGGGCCGGCGCACCCGCACCACGTCGGCGCCTAGATCGGCCAGCACCATCCCCGCGTGCGGCCCGGGACCGATGCCGCCGAGTTCGATGACCCTGACCCCGGCCAGTGGCCCGCCGGCAACCACTGTCGGTTACTTACCCTTCTTCACCTTCAGCACTCGCTCGCGCAAATCCTTCGTCGCCGAATCGATCGTCCCCTTGACGGCTCGCTTGAGCACGAAGCCGGGCAGAGGCACATTCGGGTCCGCGAGGAGGTCGAACTTGACCAAGGTGGAGTCTCCCTTGGGAACCAGGACATATTTTCCGTCCTGGGCCTTCTGCTGGGCCGAGCTCACCAACTCCCAGCTCACCTCGTTGTCGCTCCACGTGTAGGCCACCACCTGCTCGTCGGTGATCCCCGCGACTTTGACCTTCATCTTGACCTTGCTGGGCCGCCCGTCGGCTCCCGTCTCGAGAATCTCTGCGCTCTGATGCGGTTCAGACCACTCGGGCATCGCCTCAAAATCAGCGATGACATCCAGGATCTCCTCCGGACTGGCTTCGATGACGATCTCGCGGGATTCTTTGATTGCCATGGCCCGCACGATATCGCGGGCAGCGCCCGGCGGGGAATAGTCATTTTGCCGAATCATCCATCGCCTGGCGTACCGTCGTTTTCGTGACTGACCCCGCTTACACCGTCGGTGATTATCTTCTCGACCGCCTTGCCGAACTCGGCATCTCGGAGATCTTCGGCGTTCCGGGCGACTACAACCTGGCATTCCTCGACCACATCGTGGCCCACCCGAAGCTGCGCTGGGTCGGCAACGCCAACGAGCTCAACGCCGGTTACGCCGCCGACGGCTACGGGCGGCTTCGCGGATTGTCAGCTGTGGTAACGACTTTCGGTGTCGGTGAGCTCTCGCTCGCGAATGCCATCGCGGGCAGTTACGCCGAACACGTGCCCGTTGTGCACATCGTCGGCGGACCGTCGAAAGACGCCCAGGCCACCCGCCGGGCACTGCACCACTCGCTCGGCGACGGCGACTTCGAGCACTTCTTCCGGATCAGCCGCGAAATAACCTGCGCTCAAACCAATCTCATGCCGGCAACGGCCTGCCGGGAAATCGACCGGGTGCTGTGCGAGGTCCGGGAACAGAAGCGCCCCGGCTACATCCTGATGTCTACCGACGTGGCCCGCTTCCCCACCGAACCGCCGGCCGACCCATTGCCCCGTTACAGCGGCGGCACCAGCCCCCGCGCACTGGCCATGTTCACCGAAGCCGCCACCAAACTGATCGGCGACCAACAACTGACCGTGCTCGCTGACCTGTTGGTGCACCGCCTGCAAGCTGTCGATGCACTCGAATCCCTGCTGAACGCAGACGTTGTGCCGCATGCCACGCTGATGTGGGGCAAAAGCCTGCTCGACGAGAGCTCCCCCAACTTCCTGGGCATCTACGCCGGGACGGCCAGCGCCGAACGGGTACGCACGGCCATCGAGCAGGCCCCGGTGCTGGTGACGGCGGGGGTGGTGTTCACCGACATGGTCAGTGGCTTCTTCAGCCAGCGGATCGACCCGGCTCGCACCATCGACATCGGCCAATACCAGTGCAGCGTGGCCGACGACGTTTTCGCGCCATTGGAAATGGGTGCCGCGCTCACCGCGCTGGCGGCGATCCTCACCGAGCGCGGAATCAAGTCGCAGCCCGTCCCCACACCGGCCGCCCCACCCCCGGCGCCCACACCGCGCGCGACGAGCCGCTCACGCAACGGATGCTGTGGGACCGGCTGTGCGCGGCACTCACTCCCGGCAACGTGGTGCTGGCCGATCAGGGCACGTCGTTCTACGGGATGGCCGACCACGTACTGCCGCAGGGCGTCACTTTCATCGGCCAACCGCTCTGGGGCTCAATCGGTTACACGCTGCCCGCGGCTTTCGGCGCGGCGGTGGCGCATCCGGAGCGCAGGACGGTGCTGTTGATCGGCGACGGGGCCGCACAGTTGACCGTGCAGGAACTGGGCTCCTTTTCCCGGGAAGGACTGTCGCCTGTCATCGTGGTGGTCAACAACGACGGCTACACCGTCGAACGCGCAATCCACGGAGAAACGGCCCCCTACAACGACATTGTCGGCTGGCGCTGGACGGAGGTCCCCAGCACGCTGGGGGTGGCCAATCACCTGGCGTTCCGAGCGAAAACCTACGGCGAACTCGACGACGCACTCACCGCGGCCGCCGAACACAAGGACCGCATGGTCTTCGTCGAAGTGGTGTTGCCGCGGCTCGAAATCCCGCCGCTGCTAAGCCAACTCGTAGGCAACATGCACCCGAAGGGGCACCACTAAGCCGGGTGGGCCGACCGGTCCGGACTACCAGAGGTGATGAGGGCCCGGACGGTGCGCCGACAGCGCCCGCAATCGGCACCTGCTCCGCAGGCGGCGGCAACTTGCCTGGTCGTTGCCGCTCCGGCCGCAACCGCATCAGCCACCATCTGGCTGGTGATGCCGTTACACAGGCACACGAACATCCAGTGATCCGATCACTCCGCCTCGATCCGCATCATGTCGAAATAGCGACCGACGAACAGCGGCGGGTAGGCGCCCACTCCCACGCCGCCGCTCATCCACTGTGCGGTGGCATCGGGATGATCGATCCACTGCCGTGCACTTTCCTCGTCGGGAAACTCCTGCAGGATCAACACCTCATGGGAATCGTCAAAAGCCTGAAAAACCCAGGTCTTTCGGACGCCGGCGGCGGTGAATCGGTCCACCGCATGCACCGACCTGTGCGGTCAGCGTCGACACGTCGTCGACCGATGCGAACGCGGCCAGCACCACACCGGGCGCCTTCGGCGTCGCAGGCGCGGTGGTGATGAATCTTTCGACGATCTCGCCGGCGAACACCGCAGGTATGTCCTCGACGCCGGCCTCATCGAACCAGTCGAAGAACACCCGGGAGCGCAGTAGTTCCACGATCGGCTCGCGGCTGTGCACTCCGATCATGACCAGGACACGGCCGTGGTCGTGTGTCGACACATAGACCAGGACGTGGTGGGCGCCGATATCGGCGAGAGCCGCCTTGTTGCGCTCGAGCAGCGGCCACACCCGGCTGGGATCCGGGATCCGGTAGTCCGACGCGATCACCATCGAGTGAATGTCGCCGTCGCTCATCGCACCCCCTACGCCGGATTGAACTGCGAAATGAGCCACTTCCCATCGGCTTTCGTCAACGTGACCAGCACGCTGCTAGACGTCGTCGTGGGCTCCGGCCGGTCGCGGCTCTGCGTGCTCTGGTTGATGAACAGCAGCACGATGGCCGAGTCGGGATGGAATTCCGTGAGCGCGCCGCGCAACACCACGGCAGTCGTCTTCACCGCCTTCTGCTTGGCAGCCGGGGCGACGATCTGCTGGGTGAATTGGTCGTAGTAAGACAGGAAGTCACCCGTCAGATGGGACCTCGCGGTGGAGAAGTCGCGGTCGAGGGTGTCCGGTGAATACGAGAGGATGGCAATCGTTCCGTCGCTGGCAGCCGTGATCGCCGACTTGGCGGCCTCGGCATCGACTGCGCGGTCCGGCCGGTAGGAGAACCAGAACAGTCCCGCCAGAACCGAAAGGGAGCTCACCACGATCAGTGTCAATACGGCCGCGCCGATCTTTCCCGACCGTGTGCCCGGCTTCCGGGGCGACCGATTCTTCAACCGGCCGGTCAAGCCGGTGAACCGTCCGGTCCGCGACTCATCGGGCTGCTCTGCGGCATCCGGCTCTTCGGTGTCCTCGGCGGTCGTCGATTTCTTCGGGCTCACGGGACAAACTCGACTTTCGACATCTTGAGCTGTCCGCCGTCCCGGGTCACCGTCACGATCAGCCGGTACTTTCGTGGATCTTGTTTGGCCCCAGCCGCGTTGGTGACTTCCGACGTGCTGGCGACCAGCACCACCGCTGAATTGTCGGTCATCGAGTCCAGTTCCACCGCGGTGGACTGAACAGAGCCCTGCGAGACCACCTTGGACTGTTCGACAACGTTGGTGAAATCCCCGGCCATCTTGAGAAAGTCGTCCTTGAAGGTTCCCGTGGAGACTTCGACGATGCGCTGCACCCCTTCCTTGGCGTGCTCAAAGTCCAGTGACGTCAAGGTCACGACACCCTGTCGTGCCGCGGCGGCGAACTCAGCCACCTGTTGACGCTCCCGGACCGCCTGCTTGTGCAGCACAGCCATTTCCACGCTGGCACCCACGGCCACAAGGGAAATGACGACGGCAAGCACCGCGGCAACCGACGACAAGGCTGGCCGGCCCGGCCAGCGCCGGCCTGACCCGGAAGCTCCGGCTTCCGGCGCATCGTCGCCGGCCGCATCCGGAATGGTTTCAGTCTCGACATCTTCGGATTCGTCTGCAGATTCGGTGTCTTCCGGCTCCCCGGCAACCTCGGCCTGCTCCGGCTCGACCTCACGGGTCTCCGCGGCGTCCGCCGGCTCACCGTCGTCGTCATCGTTGTCTGCGACCGGTCCGTCGGCGATGTCTTCTTCGACAGGACTTGTGGTCTCGACAAGTTCAGCCTCGCGGCGCAATTTGATGGCGCGGGCGCGGGCGCGGGCGGCGGCGGCAAGGGCTTCAGCTTCGGCGGCTTCGGCCTCGGCCTCATCGGCGAGCGACCGGATCTCCGCGGCCGTATGGGATGTGTCGCCCTTTTTCACCGTAACCAATTTCGCGTAAGCATGGTGGCGGACACCGCCCACCTCCGCTCACCGGTGTGAGAACGAGGCTGCTCGTCGCTCAATCTGAACTCCTCTACCGCTTACCCGTCGGTGACAAATTAGCTTGTTGCCGCCGACGGTATCGGAACGGTCCGCTGATCCGATGCCGCGCGGAATGCGACGGGCGTCGCCGTTGGCCAAACCCTACTCGGCACCGGCAAAGGCGGCGAGCAACGGGCGGCCTACGACCACTTCCGTCGATAGCCCGCGGAGAGGCAGATTATCACCCCCCGCAGCACAGGCTACCGGCCGTGCCCAGTTCCGGACGACAATTGCCTCGACATGCAGTGGAAATAGCGTTCTCAATTTCAGCATACCTAGGCGGGCCAATGAGGTGCCGTGCTATCGCAGGAGGTCTTTGACCACCTTGCCGGTCGCATTGAGCGGTAACGCCTCGACAAACTCCACCGCGCGCGGCACCTTGTACCCCGCCATGCGTTCCCGGCACCAGTCGACCAATTCCCCCGCGCCGACCGGGCTTTTCCGGACGACGAACGCTTTGCCGACTTGGCCGAGCCGCTCGTCGGGCACACCGATGACCGCGGCCTGCGCCACGGCTGGATGGCTGATCAGAAATCCCTCGATCTCGGCCGGATAGGCGTTGAATCCGCCGACGATGAACATGTCCTTCTTGCGGCCCACGATGCGCAGCCGGCCCGCGTCGTCGAAGTTCCCCAGGTCTCCGGTGTGCAACCAGCCGTCGGCATCGATCGCCTCCGCGGTCGCGATGGGATCGTCGAGATACCCCTGCATGACGCCGTAGCCGCGGACCAGCACCTCGCCGTCCTCGCCGACGCGGACCTCCACCCCGGCACAGGGCAGTCCCGCCGTCGTGGCCACATCCTCGAAGGAATCGCCGGGCCTCGACAACGTCACATTGCCGGCCTCGGTGAGACCGTAACCGGTCATCAACGTCTCGAACGGCAACTCGCCGTGGATACGACGGACCAGTTCGACCGGAATGTCCGCGGCGCCGGTCACGCCCGCGCGCAACGTCGATAGCCGGGTTTTGTCGGCGACCGTCAGCAACGAGTGGTAGAGCGTCGGCGGGCCAGGAAGCATCGTGACGCGCTCACGCTCAATGAGATTGACCACCGAGTCGACGTCGAACACTGCCACCGGCAACATCGTCGCTCCGCGCAAGAAGGACGTGACCAGTCCGGCTTTCAACCCGAACGTGTGGAAGTACGGATTGATCTGCAAGTACCGGTCACCCGCACGCAGGTCCGCCAGCGTCGCCCATTCGTCGTACATCCGCAGTGTTTGGCGATGGTTCATCATCGCGCCCTTCGGACGGCCGGTCGTACCTGAGGTGAAGATGATGTCGGAGATGTCGGCGCCGCCGATCGGACGCTCGAAAGGCGCACCGCTGGATAGGAAGTCAGATTTGAGGTCAATCACCGGGATGCCAGCCGGTGCACGGTACTCCTGCCCCAGGAATCCCTGCTGGACCAGGACCGCCCCGGCCCCGCTGCGAACGATGACGTCGCCCGCCTCGGCGGTCTTGAACCGGGTATTGACCGGCACCAGAACGCCGCCCGCGGTGAGCAACCCGAATGCCGCGATGATCCACTCCGCAGAGTTGGGCGCCCAGATCGCCATCCGATCACCCCGGCCGACCCCGAAGTCAGCGAAAGCCCCTGCAGCACAACGTATTCGTTCGACTACCTCACCGAATGTGTAGCGCAGCGGGCCGTCCACGACCGCCTCCGCGTCCCCGAAGCGGTCCGCCGCGCTCAAGACCATCTCCGGGATGGTCTCCCAATTCATCTGGCGCAGCGCCGGCTCATGTCGTGACGAGCCGACCGAGGTTTCCGCCCATGATCTTCGCCTGATCCTCGACGGGCAGGTGCGCGAGCGCGTTGATGTAGAAGGTCGGCTCCGCCAGCCCTTCCGGGTGCGGCCAGTCCGAGCCGTACAGCACCTGATCCACACCGACGAGGTTGACCAGATCGTCGATGCCATCCTCGAAGAACGGGCTCACGTGGATCCGGCTCTTGACCATCTCGACGGGGTCGCTCGGGAAAGCTTCCGGGGCCTTCCGGTAGACCTCGGCCAGGCCGTCCAGCAGCGGCACCATCCACTTCGAACCGGCCTCGACGATCGCGACCTTCAGCTTGGGATGGCGGTAGAGAGCGCCGTGGATCACCCACGAACCCACCGAGTCCTGGATCGGCCGCCACTCGTTGAGGATGCCCATCGCATTGGTTTGGAACGGCAGCATCTCCTGGTCGGCACCGTCCCACTCGGAGGTGTACCGGGAGTAGCCGCTGTCGCTGGAAGTGCATGCCGACCAGCAGGTCGTGCTCGACGACCCGCTCCCAGAACGGGTCGAACTCGGGCAGTGCGAACGACCGGGGACCGCGGAATCCGGGAACCGGCGCCGGGCGCACCAGGATGCAACGCGCACCGCGCTTGACCGCCCACTCCAGCTCCTCGATCGCCTTCTCGACGATCGGCAGGGTGATGACCGGGGTGGTGAAAATGCGGTTCTGATAGTTGAAGCCCCAGACCTCATCGAGCCACTGATTCAGCGCATGGACCAGGACGTGGATGGCGACCGGGTCGTCGCGCAGCCGCTCCTCGAGCAAGCTGGCCAGCGTCGGGAACATCAGGGTGCGGTCCAGGCCCAACTCGTTCATCTGCTCCAGGCGTGGGCCCGGCTCGAAAAACGCCGGGATCGCGCGCATCGGCTCACCGAACAGCTCGCGCTTGCTCTTGCCGTCCGGGTTGCCGAACTTGAAGTACTCCTCCCAGGCGCCCGGGCGGGCGACGACCTCGAAGGTCGGGTTGGGAATGTAGTTGCTGATCTGGCCGCGGATCGCGATCTTGGTGCGCCCGTTGACCTGCACGTACTGGACGTAGTCCTTGTACTCCTTGGGCAGGTACTTGGTCAGCGCCTCCGGCGGCTCGTAGAGGTGATTGTCCGCGTCGAAGAGGGGGAACGGAACGTCTTCCCGATGCGACAACTGACCCATGAAATCCTCCTTCGCAATTTATGAGAATACTATTCTCTTACCGCGGCATTCACAACTCCGGGTGCCCGCCCTCAGCACTTCGCGCTGATCTTGAAATCCACCGTCGCCGCTTCAGTCGGCTTCGCAATGGTGGCGCCGTTAGCGGTACCACTGATGACGAAATTGCCGCCATCGAAACGGGTGGCGGCCGCGCCGCCGCCGCCGGGCGCCGCCGTGGTGGTGCCGGTGAAGCCGCCCAGGTTGTGAAAGCGCACGGAGATCGTCGTCGCCGGATGTTGACGCTGATCGAGGACGGCCGTCGCTCCGGACTCGTCGTTACCAAGTGCAATCGTCCGGTACCACTCCTGCTGATAGCACCTGACCAGATCAGGGCGCACTTCGTTGCCGTTGATGTTCACGATCGCGGTGCTGGCGAGCTGGCCCTGCGACGGTGCGCTACAGGCGCCGAGGAGGGCCACCGCGAATATCGCCGGTATGACTGCCGCGATTCGGTTCTGCACCTGGCACCCCCTTGAACAACTTCGGTCAACTTCTGGACCTGCACCGATGATGCTATTCTCCGGGAACGAGAATGCCAATATCACCGTTCTCGCGCCCCAAGGAGTCAGCACGCATGGTCGACCTGGAGTTCGACGAATCCGGCACGGGGCTGGCGGTACTCACCATCGACCGCCCGCATGCTCGCAACGCCATCGCGCTGGAGACCATGGGGCAGCTCGAGCAGGCGCTGCACGCGGCTGCCGGCGCCCGCGCCCTGGTCATCAGGGGCGCCGGCGACCGGGCTTTCGTATCCGGCGGTGACCTCAAGGAACTGAGCGCGCTGCGAACCGAGGAGGACGCCGCGGCGATGGCGAAACGGATGCGGGCCGTGTGCGATCAGATCGCAGCGTTCCCGGCTCCGGTGATCGCGGCGTTGAACGGTCACGCCTTCGGCGGTGGCGCCGAAGTCGCGGTGGCCGCCGACATCCGGATTGCCGCCGACGACATCAAGATCGCCTTCAATCAGGTGCAGCTGGAGATCATGCCGGCGTGGGGCGGCGCCGAGCGCCTGGCCGCGCTGGTCGGCAAGAGTAGAGCATTGTTGTTGGCGGGCAGCGGAACTGCGCTCGATGCCGCCGAGGCCGAACGCATCGGCCTGGTGGATGTGGTGCTGCCGCGGGCATCTTTCGACACCGCCGACAAGGGATGGCGCTCAGTCGCCAACTCACTGGCCCGCCGTCCGGCCGCCGAGATAAAGCGGGTAATCAGCGGAGTTTCCGCTGATGAGGCGATAGCATCGTTCGCACGGCTGTGGGTAGCAGACGCGCACTGGCAAGCCGCCGATCGGGTCATGAACCGCACAGCCAATCCGCGCCCAGCAGCCGGAGGAGCGATATGACGACCACCGCAACGAGACGACTGGGTGTCGCCGCAACGATGCTGCTGTCGGGTCTACTGGTAAGCCCCGGGCCGGCGACAGCAGATGATGACCCGCCCATGCATCAGGTGGTCTACACCATCTCGGCCAAGAACCCGATCTACGCCGACATCTACTACGGGGATCAAGACCCGACGAAGTTCTCCGACTACAGCCACAACCCCTACACCTTCACGCCGAACATCCAGGCCGACATCGCGCCCGGCAGGCCGTGGACCCAGCAGGTGATGCTCATCAACCCCGACCAGTGGGCGATGGTCAGCGTCAGCACCGGGCGACAACCGGGCACGCCGGGGTTTCACTGCACCGTGTCGGTTGACGGGAACGTCGTCGTATCCAAGGACGGGGACAAGGGCGTGCTCTGTTCGCTGCGGACCTGGTAATCCTCAGCGGTTTGCGCTGCCAACCGGCGATCGACCAAAGCGTCCAAGCTCGCCTTGCCGGCTCCGACACACACTAGCCACAGCAGCAGCCCGGTCAGCAGCCACTCCGACGAATAGAACAAATTGCTCAGGAAATGCCACGGAGACGGAAACTTTTGCGCCAGAACAGGACCGATGTCCGTGACCATTGCACCGACCATGTCCCCCGCCAGCACCAGAGACACGAGCCGGGTACCCACGCCCAGCATCAATGCCGCACCACCAACGAGTTCCACTACTGCCGTAACCGGTGCGACGACCTGCGCAGCGGGAATGCCCAGGCCGACAAACATCTGCGGTAAACTTACCGAGGTCACCAAGCTTGCCCACCGCGCCGCTGAAGAACATGAAGCCGACGGTAAGTCGCAGCGTCAAGTTCGCCAGCCAGGCGAGGTTGTCGAGTTTCCGGGTAGCGCGAAGGTACACCGGGCGGAAACGTGCGGTAGCGATCGCAACGTTGTGGGTCATCAGATACTCCTGCGTTGGTGGATAAGGTCGAGCTCCTCAGCGCTTACGCCTCGGGCGGCTGCGGCTCACCTTCCAGACGGCGCAGGTGACGCTCGACGAACTCTGTGGTTTCGGCGTGACCATCCGACATGCCCAGCGCCTGCTCGAGCTCCAGGAAGCGCGACAGGCTGGTCATGATCACAGTCCACACCATCGGCGGCACATCATCGGTGTTGACCGCGTAACGCTGCAACGCGGCCGACACGGCCCGGCGTTGCTCGTCGCGGAAACGTTCAGCGTAGTAAGCGATTTCGGCTCGCATCTCCTTCCGATGGTTTGCCAGCGCCATGAATTCCATCGAGATCCGGGCGAAACCAGGATCGGAGCCGAACCTCCACAGCGCCCACAACGGCTGCGGCGACTGCAGCAGCAGCGCCTGCGCCTGCAGGCCCGCCTCGGCGCGGCGGCGAAAGACCGCCAGGAACAGCTCTTCCATGGTGCGGAAGTAGTAGTGCACCAGCTGCGGTTTGAGTCCCGCCTCGTTGGCCAGCCGCCGCGAAGTCACAGCGGCGTAGCCCTCTTCGAGCATCAGCCGTTCGGCCGCGTCGAGCAGCAACCCGCGATTCTTCGCGTCCGGTGCCCCGATCCTGCGGGCCGATGTCATGTCATTACCCCGTACTCTCTGCACTCGCCTCGCGGTCACGCCGATCGTAGTCATCGGACCCGCCGGTCCGGCCGCGCGATCTTGACCCTGACATTACCGCCATGCTAAGCAAGTGCTCAGCAGAGCATCTCATTCGGGCGGCGCCAGCTCTCGTCGCCGACTCAGCATTGGCGCCACACGGGGCCGGCTTCAGGAGGCACGGACGACATGAGCAACTACGACACCATCGACTTCTTCACCGATCCGTCCCTGGTCCCCGATCCGCACCCGTACTTCGACTACCTGCGTAGCCGGAACCCGGTGTTGCGACTCCCCCACCACGGAGTCGTTGCGGTCACCGGGTACGAAGAGGCCACTGCGGTCTACAAAGACACCGATTCCTTCTCGAATTGCGTTGCGTTGGGGGGGCCGTTCCCCCCACTGCCGTTCACGCCCGAGGGCGACGACATCAGCGCCCAAATCGATGCGCACCGGGAGAGCTTCCCGATGTACGAGCACATGGTCACCATGGATCCGCCCGACCACAGCCGGGCGCGGTCGATCTTGAGCCGGCTACTGACCCCGAGCCGGCTCAAACAGAACGAGGAGTTCATGTGGCGCCTCGCCGACCGCCAGCTCGACGAATTTCTGGTCAACGGCGAGTGTGAGTTCATCGGCGAATATTCAAAGCCGTTCGCCACGTTGGTGATTGCTGATCTGCTCGGCGTTCCCGAAGAGGACCACAAGGAGTTCCGTGTCGTCCTGGGCGCCGATCGGCCCGGGCGGGTCGGCGCTCTGGACCACGAGTCGGTGGGCGTCAATCCGCTGGAGTTTCTCGACGAGAAGTTCCGCACCTATATCGAGGACCGCCGCGCGCAACCGCGCGACGATGTGCTGACCGCGCTGGCGACCGCGAAGTACCCGGACGGGTCGACGCCCGAGGTCATCGAGGTAGTCCGTTCTGCCACTTTCCTTTTCGCCGCCGGACAGGAAACCACCGCCAAGCTGCTCAGCGCCGCGCTGCAGGTGATCGGCGACCGGCCGGACATCCAGCGACAGCTTCGGGACGACCGTAGCCTGATTCCCGGGTTCATCGAGGAATCGCTGCGGATGGACAGCCCGGTCAAGAGTGACTCACGGCTGGCGCGTCGAGCCACCCGAGTGGGCGGGGTCGATATTCCGGCCGGCACGGTGGTGATGGTGTTACCCGGTGCGGCCAACCGCGACCCGCGCCGGTTCGAGAACCCGCACGAGTTCCAGATCGACCGCAAAAACGTCCGTGAGCACATGGCTTTCGCGCGTGGGGTGCACTCCTGCCCGGGAGGGCCGCTGGCCCGGGTGGAGGGCCGGGTCTCCATCGAACGCATTCTGGACCGGATGGCCGACATCGGCATCGACGAAGCCCACCACGGCCCGGCCGACGATCGCCGCTACACCTACGAACCGACGTATATCCTGCGCGGACTCAACCAACTCCACCTCACGTTCACGCCGCAATAACCGGTCAGTGCAAGGCCGAGCCCACGAAGTAGCTGCCGAACAATCCGGCCGCGATCAGCAGCACCCAGGCGTCGGTCAGCCGGCAGAGCAGGGCTGGGGCTTGCCTGACTTCCATGAACTCGCGAAAGATGATGCGCACCTTGATGAGCGCGATGACGATGACGCTCGACGTGACCACTGCATTGGACCGCAGGGATCCATCGGCCGAGCGGTCGATCCACAGGTAGCTCACCGTCAGCGAGGCCAGCACCAACCACACAACCACTAGCCGCTTGTTGAATTTCACTCGTCACCTCACCACATACAGCAGCGCGAAGATCAGCACCCACAGGAAATCGACTGTGTGCCAGTAAGTCGCGCACGTTTCGACGAGCACCTGCGATTCCCGGGAACCGCGCCTGGCACCGCTGAGTCGGTAACCGATGACGCCGAGGGCGACGAAGCCGATCAGCAGGTGCACGAAATGGATTCCGGTGAGGAAGAAGTAGTACGTGAAGAAGTCATTGCTGTCTTCGTTGCTGCCTTCGTTGCTGCCCCAGCCATTTCCCGTCCGCACCAACCGGGTCCACTCGAACACCTTGAAGAGCAGAAAGACTGCGGCGAAAGCGGCTGTGACGACGACGTCCCGAACAGCCGCCCGATATGCGCCGACGCGAGACGATTGCACACATCGCGCCACCGACCAGGAGCTCAGCAGCAAGACCAGGGTGTTGACAACGCCGATGCGCAAGTCCAGGTGCGCCTGATCGTGCAGGAACAGCTCTGGGCTTCGGGCGCGATAGAACAGGTAGAACCCGAAATACGCGGTGAAGACCAATGTCTCGAACAGAACGAAGGCCCACATGTCCGGCTGCCCCGGCACGAACCGTGCGGGCTTGCTTTCATCGGCGAGCTCGGTCATGACGCGGTCGCCCGTCGCGTAGCCCGTTTCGAAGCCCGTTTTCGGGGCAGGTCCGGCAGTGGTCCGGTACCGAAGTCTTCCCGCCGGATCATCTGGAAGAGCATGACAACGAAAGTGACTTGATAGACGCCGAATACGACCATGTCCAGCCACCAGGCGATCTGGCCGTTCCAGGCCAGCACGCCGCGCCCGAAGATCCAGCAGGGCGCTACGACCACCTCGGTGAGGGCGTTGCACAGGTTGAGGTAACCGAACCAGGGGGGAAAGACCCGATTCTTGTCGATCAGAATCGCGACCATCCAGATCAGCGAGCCGATCAGGAATACCCCCATGGTTCCGTCGAAAGACAAGAAGGCGAAGTCATAGAGCCAGCCGAGCACCTTGGGGTCCCGCTGCGGCCGCAGCGTCCCCACGATCAGCGCGATGCAGAGCAGCAACAGACCGGGAATCGCACTGAGCGAGTAGATGATCAGGTACGAGTACCCAAAGATGCGACTGACCGACATGCGTCGCATCGAATACGCGATGAGGGCGTTGTTGATCGCGGTCATGCCGGTGATGGCGAAAATGACGCCGAAGCCTATGGGTATCCCGAGGTGACGTTCGTGGAACCAATGGACCTGGGTCGCGAGGTCCCAGGTGGGCTGCGGCGGGGGCTGCACTTGCGCCACTACGAAGAACACCGGAAAGAAGAGGTTGTAAAAGACCAGGAGCGTCCACCACGCCAACCACAACTCGCGCTTGGGGTTATGTCGAACGTGCCACGCGATCCGGCGATGCGGTGGGCCTGAGGGAGGGCCTGCGGGAGCCCCGGAGTCGCTGCCCGACTCCGGCGGAGTCATCAGCGTCCTCATGCGCCGTCCAATTGTTGTCCGCGCCTTCGGCTCTCAGCGCGCTCCTGATACACCGCCCGGCCCAAGACGAAGCCCATCACGAGGATCCATACACCGATGGCGACGTTTTTCACCCAGAACGACAACACGCCGTCCCACGCCAGCGGGCCGGACAACGACACGCCCACAAAGGCCGCCGGCGCGAGCGCGACGGCGACGAGAAGGTTGAAGTGGGCCACCCACCGGCTGAATATCGGTCGCGGCTGATCGTCGAAATAAATTGCCACCGCGAGAATCACGCTTTGCCCGATCAGAAAGGGAACCAGGATGGTGAAGGTGATCCAGGCGAAATCGTTCAGCAACTGCGTCAGCTCCGGACTGCGCTCCGGGCGAAAGGCGGCCAGCAGCCAGCAGACGTCGGCGATGAGAAACAACGTCGGACCGCCGGCCACGCAACCCAACATCGCGTAGGAGAAGATCGGCGTGCGATGTGCCATCCTTCGGATCTGCATCACGATCAGCGCCAGAATCGGGACGAGGCACACGCCGAACCAGTTGAACACGATCATGCTGTACCGGATTTCGGGGAGGTGCGCCGGATCGCGATAGAACGCCGCAACCTGCTCCGCCGACATGGTGGGTGACATCGGCGGGTTGAAGCCCGGGAACAAGAAGAACGCGCCGATCCAGATAATCACCGTGACGGGCAACGTCCAGAGCAGAATCAACTCACCATCGGTACGCCGCCGCCCAACTCGCGGCGGTCCGGAATGCTGGTTCGTGCCGATCTCTGTCATCAGCGATTCCTTCCAGCGCACATCATCGCGCGGCTAGGGTCGGCTCAGTGAACGAAACTAGCCGATCGGCTATTCCAGGTCAATAGCCGGTCGGCTAGGCTGCCTGGTGTGGTCGAAGCGATGCCCCAGAGCCGGTTCCGGTTCATCACACACAGCGCCGCGCAGACGCGCATCCTGGATGCCGCGCTGAAGCTGATCGGCGAGCATGGCGTCGGCGGGACCTCTCTGCAAATGATCGCCGATGCTGTCGGTGTGACGAAAGCGGCTGTCTACCATCAATTTCGAACCAAGGAGCAGATAGTCATCGCACTCACCGAGCGCGAATTGGGCGGCCTCGAGGAGGCTTTGGAGGCAGCAGAAGCCCACGACCACCGCATCGAGGCCCGCGATGTCCTGCTGGAACGGGTCATTTACCTTGCCGTGCAACGGCGGGGCGCGGCGAGCACTCTGCAGTTCGACCCTGTCATCGTCCGCCTGCTGGCCGATCACGAACCATTCCAGCGCTTCATCCAACGCCTCTACGGGGTGATCGTCGATGATGCAGCCGAGGACGCACGTGTGTCGGCGGCGATGCTGTCGGGTGCGATCGCCGTCGGAGTGCTACACCCACTGGTCGCCGACATCGACGACGACACACTGCGCGCCCAGTTGCTGCGGATCACCCGGCGGCTCTTCGACGGGGATTAGTCTGAACGCATTCTCGCAGTTTCATTTTCACCGGCGAACCGCTCGGATACCGTTGACGCATGAACACTGTTAGACGCCTCGCCGCCGCAACGGTTATGGTCGCGACCGGCTTCGGACTGGCAAGTGCGGCCTGCGCTCAGGCCGATGACGAGGTTCCCTGGCCGTGGGTGGGATACCACTGGTGTCCGGGTCAGCCTTTCAGCGCCGGGTGGGGACCGCAATTCGACCCGACAACCTGCCACGACGCGCACCATCGCGACATGGACGGAACGATTCACAACCGGGATTACTTCGGGCCCAGTCCCTTTCAAGACTGGCCCGAGATTCCGAACGACCGGCCGTGAGTTCCGGCCGCGAACTTAGGTGTCGCCCCGCTCCCAGACTTTCTTGCCGTCATGCGGATTGCAGACCAGGAACAGACCGTCCGGCGCCTGCGCGACGTAATACTCGGGGAATTCGACGCACGACGAGTTCTCGATCTTGACGCCGGCCATCGGCGGTGACCGGAACCATCGCGGCTCGTATCTCCGCGGTGACCCGCAGAACATCAGCCGGCCCGGCTCGGTGGCGAAGGACACGTAGTAGTCGGCGGTGCCGAACACGTAATAGGTGGTGTTGTCGCATGGCGCACCAAGCACGACGTGCCCGGCGATCCCCGGCGTGCAGTCGGGGTAATCACAGGTGACCGGATCGGCGGCAGCACGAGGCGCCGCCGCCCCACCGAGGCCGAGCAATGCGGCGACCGCTACTACCATGAATCGCACTAGCTTAATTTGCCACAGCTGGAAAGAAAATTCATTACCTTGGCCATAGCTGGTAAGAAAATTCTCTCTACCGGAGAAGGCTTGGGGCAAGTCCAAGCATCGGCCACCACGGCACAGGCATCGTCGCCTGTCAGTGATAATGTGACTCTCTCGTAGTTGCGGGCAGGAGGTAAATCATGCCGCCCCGCGAGCCTTCAGCTGAGGCGCTGGATACCGACACTGAAGCGGTCTCGGACCCAGCGCCTACTTCGGCAACCGAAGCAGACGATCTCGCCGCGGTGGAAGCCCGCGCCGAAGCCGCTCGTGCCCGGGCGGTGGAGTTACGCCAACAAGCGGAGGAGGTCTCGAGCGACCGTGTCGACCCGGCCGGCGAAGAAGCCGAGTCGAGACGGGCGCGCCGGTGGCGGCCGCACCGCCCGGGACGCAAAGCCGCCGTCGTTGCCGCCCTTCTTCTGATCAGCTGCGCCGCCCTGACGGGCAGCGGTTATCTGATGTGGCATCACCGTGGAGTGCAGCAGCAGCAACAGCGTTCGGCGGAATTCGCCACGGCGGCCCGCAACGCCGTTGTGACGATGATGTCGATTGACCCGAATAAGGCCCGAGACGACCTGCAGCGTTTCGCCGACGAGACCACCGGACAATTCAAGGCCGGGGTATTGATGGGCGCCGAGGATATGGTTCGGGCACTCGAGCAGTCGAAGGTCGCCGCGAAAGCCAGCGTGCAAGCGGTCGGGGTGCAGTCCATGACCATGGACTCGGCGGTTGTCCTGGTCGCGGCGAAATCTGAACTCACCAAACCCGATCAGCCGAAGCCGCAAATGCGATGGTGGCGGCTCGTCGTCAACGTCGAGAGAGACGGCGGACAATTCAAGATTTCGAAAGTCGAGTTCGTCCCGTGACGAAGGACGACGAGCCGGCTCAAGAACCTGCCGGTGTGCGGCGGGACAGTGGGACCAGGCGCGGGATACGTCGTTTGCTGGCGCGGTGGCGTGCGATTTTAATGACGATTCTGGTCGTTGCGACAACAGGCTTCGCCATTGGCTACCTGTGTCGCGTGTACCGGCCCGATATGGAGACGGACCGCGCGGTGGCGCAGGAGGTCGTCAAGGCGGCCAGCGAGGGTGCGGTGGCGCTGCTGTCCTATTCGCCCGATACTCTCAGCCGCGATTTTGCCAATGCCAAATCCCGCGTCACCGAGGATTACCTGCCCTACTTCCAGCAGTTTGCCGACCAGATCGTGGGGCCATCGGCGCAGCGCGCGCAAGTCACCACGACGGCCACGGTGATCAAGGCCGCGGTTTCCGAACTGAATGCGAATTCAGCCGTCGTACTTGTTTTCGTAAAGCAAAAGACCGCGAGCAAGGAAAAGCCAGAGCCGGTAGTGACATCGAGCAGCCTTCGGGTTACGTTGAAAAAGGTCAACGGTTCGTGGCTTATTCAGAAATTCGAGGGCTTGTGAGCGCGCATCGTCTTTCTCATAGGCCGGACTCTGATCGGCGGGAAAATAGGGTTTATAGCGCGTCGAGGAGCAGCAAGTGATGCGTTCGTTAAGCGCGGCGGTCGCGACCGCCGCTCTGGTCGGCGGCGTCGCCACAGCCCCGACGGCACGCGCCTACAACCCTGCCATCAACGGGACCTATACCGCGACCCAGGTCGGCGACTGGGCCAGAACACGGACCGTGTATCACGACGAGGAAGTGGTCCGAAGCACGTGGAGGATCAGCACTTCGTGTTCCACGGCTCAGGACTGCACCGGCCAGGTGGTCAGTGACCAGGGTTGGACCGCACCGCTGTACATGCATGACGGGCTCACCTGGTACCTGAAACGCGACATCCCGAACTGGGAAACCTGTGAGGACGGCACCTCGTACACCGGCCACGACAACTTCTATTTCTATCCGGCGAATCCGGAGACCGGCGAAAACGCGCTCGGCTCATCGGTTCTGGCGGGACGCGAGCACACCAGCGCAGCGAGCGGTGCCTGTGGCCGCAATGACCCCATGTACATCGAGCAGCCTTTCCGACTCGACCGGATCGGCTGATCTCACCAACCCGCCGGGCCTGACCTAAACGCCCGGTCGCCTGGGCTTTTCGGCCTTCAGATGGCGAACATGTCTTTCCACGTCTTGGGCGTCTTCGACGCGACCAGATCCGTTTGCCGGTATACCTGGCCATCGGGAGCGACGTAGCTTCCGTTCTCCGGGTTGTATTGGGCGAACGCAACCGATGGACCTGGTAATTCGTTGTGCCCGAACGCACTCGGCGCCGCGGAGGGGGCAGCGCTGGGCGCGGCGGCGGCTGGTGCGGTGCCCGCCGGCACATCGAGTGGCGCGATGGACGTCACCTGGCCCATCGGTGCCTGTGGGGTGATTCCGGGTGATGCCGGTGCCCCGGCCGGCGGAGGAGGCGCCCCGGGAGGCACCGCCGCCGCAGGCATCGGTGTTCCGTCCACGGGCCCGAAGATCCGTTCGCGGTTCCAGTTGACCCGGTCGTCGGGCGGGATGCCCTGGGCGAGCAGGTTCGGGTCCAGCGGGTAAGTGCCGAACGCGTGCTGTCGCATCGCCAGCGGCATGAACGGCTTGTCGCTGTCGCAGATTTCGACGGTCGGCGCACGCTTTCCGGGATGTCCCTGGCAGGGGTAGTTGCGGGCGCCGCGCACACCGATCGGTGAGTCTTGCGGCAGTTTGCAGTACAGCCCGTCGGGTGTGTCGATCGTGGTGGTGTCAGATGGCGAACGCCATTGACTGGGCGGCAGGAAGCCGACGGTGCACGCGGGCGGGTCACTGATGATGAGATTGAAGGCGCCGGTGGCCAACCCGGTCGGGCTCTTGGTGCCCAGAAACGACTGGATGGCGGCGGTGAACGGCGGCAGGATCACCAGCACCTGCTCGAGAGAAGCATGGTAAGTCACACCGATCTGGCCGATCGTGGTGAGGTTGGCAAGCAGCACAGGCAATGTCGGCTTGATCTGGTCGAGCAGTCGGGAAGCCTCGTTCAGGGCTTCGGGCCCGTTTTCCAGCAAGGTGCGCACCTGCGGATCGTTCGTGGCCAATTGCCCGGTGAACCCGGCGAGGCTATGCGCCCACCGCCGGATTCCATTGGCGGTCTGCGCCTGGCTGTCCAATAGCGGCCCGGTGTCTTCGGTCAGGCTTCGCGCTTGGTCCGAGACGCCGTTGAGGTCACCCGAAATCTGCGCCGACGAATCGAACAATGAGCCGAAATCGTAACTGGCACCGTTGAATGCTTTGAACGACTCGTCGAGCAACTGGGTGAGCTTGCCCTGCGGGATGCTGTTCAGCAACGCGCTGGTCTGGTCCAGCACGGGACCGATCGGCTGCGGAACTTTGGTGTCTTTCGCCGCGATCACCGAGCCGTCGTGCAGGTACGGCCCCGAGTCTGTTCGCGGGCGCAGGTCCACATACTGCTCGCCCACCGCCGAGATGCTGCGCACCTCCGCATCCAGGTCCGCAGGAATCTTCGGCGAAGTGTCAAGCCGCATAATGGCTTTCGCACCGTTGGCGGTCAGCTCTACCGCGGTCACCTTGCCGATCTGGACCCCGCGGTAGGTCACATTGCTGAAGCGGTAGAGGTTACCGGTCTCGCGCAGTTGCAGCGTGACGGTCATCTTGCCGATACCCAACAACGTCGGCGCCTGGACGTAGTAGATGACCATCACGAACAGACCGATGACTCCCACGATCGCGAAGACCGCCAACTGGATACGGATGAAGCGGGTCAGCATCTAGCCACTCCCCTCCGCCGGTGCGACCGCTGACGGCAAACCATTTGGCAGCGGCGCACTTTGGTCTGCGGCCGGTGCTGCCGAGGGCGGCGGTCCGGGCGCGGCCGGTGCCGCCGCTGGGGGCGGCCCGGGCAGGTAGCGACCCGGGCGCCCCCGGCGCACCGAAACGGAATTGCAGGTACTCCGGATCCCCCGGCGCCGGCACGCCCTCAGCGCCCATCCGTTCCCAGTGGGTACCCCGCAGGATGCTCTTGCGCAGCCCGGCGTTCGTCAGATCGATGATGAAATACCCGTTGACGTAGTCGCCTCGGACGTAGCGGTCGATGAACCCCTGCGTGAACGGGAACGTCGGCGCGTAGGCAAGGGCCGCATCGAGATCCGGCCCCACATCGGCCAGCGCCTTGATGGTCGGCTCGAGATTCTTCAGGTTGTTCACCAGGTCTGAGCCGGCGTCATTGACGAGTCTGGTGGCCGTGTCGCTGAACGTGCCGAGCTTGTTCAGCGCGGTGGTGATGCGGGGCCGCTCCCGGTTGAGCACATCCAGAGCCGGCGGAATCTTGTTCAGCGCCTGGGTGATGACGTCGCGCTGTCCGGCCAGGGTGCCGGCAAGCCGGTTCAGGGCCTGGACCGACGCGACGATATTGTCGCGCTGCGCATCGAAGGTGCCCACGAACCGGTCGAGCCGGTTCAGCAGATCACGAACATCGCCGGCGCGTCCGGACAGAGCCGCATTGAAGTTGTTGATGATGTCCCCGATCTGCCCCAGCCCTCCGGCATTGAGGACCACCGACAGCGAGGACAGCGTCTGCTCGGTCGACGGGTAGGTCGACGACCGGTTCAGCGGGATCGTGGCCCCCGGTTGCAGCCGACCGCTCGGGGCCTGGCCCAGCGGCGTATTCAGTTGCAGGTGCATGGATCCCAGCAAGCTGGTCTGACCGACGCTGGCCACCGCATTGGCCGGGATCAACACACCGGGCTGCACGGACACTTCAACGTCGGCGTGCCAGCCCCGTACGGTCAGCTTCCGAATGCTGCCGACGATGACATCGTTGATCATTACCGGCGAATTGGCTTCCAGCGTACCGACATTGGCGATCTCAACGTGGTAGGTGCTGGAGCCCGGCCCACGTCCCACCGCGCCCGGCAGCGGCAGTGAGTTCAGACCGCTGAACGCACATCCCGTCGCGGTGAGCATGACGCAGACGGCGATGCCCAGCATCCGCCGAATCGTCCGGATCGTGTTCATGGCTGCGGCCTTTCCGCGGGCAGCAACAGTTCCGGCACGCTCTGCGGCGCGGGTCCCGGTTCGGGCGGCACGCTCGGCGGTGGCGGCTCCGGCATAGCCGCTCCCGGTATCCGCGCGGGCGGTCCGGGCGGCGGGGGTGCCTCGGGAACGTCACCGGGCAAGCCGGTGTACGCGGACACCGCCGGTGGCAACTCGGGTGCGGACGGCTTGGGGCCTTCCCCGCCGGGCGCCAGCCGTTGCTCGGTGTAGACGACGTTCTTCGGGTCGAATGCCGGGGCCAGGATCGGGTTGAACGGAATCGGGAGATAGTTGAAGTTGAAGTAGGTCAACGGGTTGAACACCTTCAACGCGGGGCTCAGGTACAGGCCGCACAGCTTGCCGGTCTCGACCGAGGTGACGTTCTCCAGCGCGCCGATCTGCGAGCAGAATGCCCACGTCGGGTTGCTGAGGTTCTGCACGCCCACCCCGCCCCGGACGTTTCCGACATCCGGGTCGTAGTCGTTGTAGGCGTTCGCGAGCGCGTTCGGCGCCACGTGCAGCACGTTCTGCAGCGCCATTTTGTTGTCGACGAGAATCTGGGTGAGGTCGGCCAACCGGGTGATCTGCTCAGCGGTCTGGTCGCGAGTGCCCGCGATGAACCGCTGCACCTCCCCGACCGCGCTCGACAGGTCCGTCAGCGCCGCGTCCAGACTCGACTTGTTGTCGTCGAGCACGCTGGTGAGAGTGGCCAGCCGATCGTTGAATTGCACGAGCTGGACGTTGCTGTCCCGCAGGGCTCCGACGAACGTCTGCAGATTCTTGATGATGTCGACGAGGTTTCCGCTGCCGTTGGCGAAAATCCGCCCCACCGCTGACAATTGGGCCAATGTCTGGCGCAGCTTGTCGCCGTTGCCGCCCAGCGCGTTGGCGGCGGCGTCGATGAACCGCGACACCGACGGTGTCGACACCCTGCTGTTGCGGCCCGAAATCGGTTGCCAACCGCATCAATTGGTCTTTGATCTCGTCCCACTCGACCGGCGTCGCCGTCCGGTTGACGGGTATCACCGCGCCGTCGGCCATCGTGGGGCCGGTGGAGCGGTAGGCGGGTGTCAGCTGGACATAGCGTGCCGCCACCAGGTTTTGGGCAACGATCACCGCTTTCGCATCGGCCGGAATGGAGATGCCGTGATCGACGTGCATCACCATCCTCGCCTGGGTTCCGGCCGGCTGGATCGACTCGATGGTGCCGACCTTGAGGCCCGATACCCGCACGTCGTCGCCGGGATAGATGGCGGTGGCGGTGTGGAAATAGGCGGTGATCGTGGTGGGGCGGAAGAACGTGTTGCGGATGGCGACTCCCGCGCCGACCACGACGAGCAGCGCCAACACGATCGCCAGCACGACCCTGAGCCGCTTCATCGCGACCCTCCCGGGTTCTGGTTGAACGGGAACGGCAGCAACGCGCGCGGCCCGGCGTTGTCCGGCGGCTGTCCTGGGGCACCGTACGCACGGAAGCCGAAGGCGTAGTCGAACAACCACTGGAAGAACTGCAACGTGAACAGGTTCGGGATGAACGGGTTGTAGTAGAAACCGCTGGACACCGTCTCGCCCTGGGTCAGTTCGAACTTCGCCAGCCCCGGTATCGCTTTGCCGAGACTGTCGCGGTTGTCTTCCAGCATCGCCGTCACGGAGTTCAGCTTGGTCAGCGTCGGCGCCAGCTTGGCTTCGTTGTCATGCACCAGACCGGAGAGCTGCTTGGCCACCGCGGACGTGCTGGCGAGCAAGTCGCACAATCGCCTGCCGACGCTCAACCAGCATGGACAGCAGATCGTCGGCGTTGAGGATCAGGGTGTTCAACTGCTGGCTGCGCTCCGAGAGGATGTGCGTGACATCGGCTGCGCCCTTGAGCAACGCACCCAGTGTCTCGTTGCGGTTGTTCAGCGTCGTCGAGAGCCGGGTCACCCCGTCGAACGTCGGACCCAGTTGCGGCGCAATCTGATTCAGTGTCGTCGACAGCGTGTCCAGGGACTGGTTGAGGGTGTCGGTGTTGGTGCCCGCGATGTCAGTCGCCAGGTCGCCGACGGCCTCGGACAGGGAATAAGGCGAGGAGGTACGCGACAGCGGGATGACCGCCATCGGACGCATGTTGCCGCTGCCCGTCGATTCGAGGGTCAACACCCGCTGGCCCAGCAGCGAACCGGTGCGGATATGGGCGGTACTGGCCGACCCGAGTTGCACCGCGCCTTTGACGGTGAACGTCACCAGGACGTCCCCGCCCTGCAGCGACATACCCGACACGCTGCCGACCTTGATTCCCGAGACGGTCACGTCATTGCCGGTCACCAGGCCGCCCGCATCGGCGAACACCGCCTGGTAGCGGACCGTGGTGGCCCGCTGCAGCAACTGGTCGGGCGACAGCCCGACGGCGATGACCAGTGCTATCAGACACGACGCCGATGAATCCGGCTCGAATGAGGCGCGCTCCGCGGTATTTAAGCATCGGGTTCCGCGCACCTTCCGGTGACCTGGTGGGTGACGCCCACCTCTACCGTTCGGTACTGCAGGTCGGAGACCCGCAGCGCAAGCCCGCACAGGTAGTAGGGGAACCAGGCGCCGTAGGAGCCCAGCCTGGTCAGCTTGCGGTAGTTGTTCGGCAGCTTCTTCAGCGAAACGTCGATCAGGTTCTTGTCCTTGTCCAGCAGCGGCGCCAGCCGGTTCAACTGGTCGATGGTGCCGGCCAGCGGCGGGCGTGCGCGGGTGAGCAGGTCCGCGATCGAGGCGGTGCCGTTGTCCAAGGCGGTGATGGCGGTTCCGATCGGTGTCGCGGTCTGCGGACAGCCCGCTGATCAGGCGCTCCAGCCGGTCGATCGCGCCGGAGAACTTGGTGCCCTCCGCGTTGACGGTGCCCACCACGGTGTTGAGGTTGTCGATCAGGGCTGCACGGTTTCGCTGTTGTCGGCCAACGTATTCGAGAACGACGACGTCTTGGACAGCAGCGACTGCAGGGTGCCGCCCTCGCCCTGGAAGACCTCGATCAGCGATGCGGTCAGCGCATTGACGTCTTGCGGCCTTGAGGCCCTGGATAACCGGTTTCAGCCCGCCCAGTAGCAGATCAAGGTCGAGCGCCGGCGCGGTGCGATCGATCGGGATCTCCGAACCGCGCCGGCAGCACCCTGGTATCCCGGGTCCGTCGATCAACTCCAGGTAGCGGTCACCGACCAGGTTCAGGTAGCGGATCGACGGCCCTGGTGCCGCTGGTGAGTACCACGTCGCGGTCGGCGTCGAATTTCACCAGAACCTTTTTGTCCGCGCGCAATTCGACACCGTTCACCGTGCCGACCCGGACTCCGGCGACCCGCACCGTCTGCCCCGTCTTTGAGCCGCGACACATCGGTGAACACCGCGGAATAGTCCGTGGTCGAACCGGTCCGGTACTGGCCGAAGATGAAGAACAACGACACCGTCAGCAGCACCATCACCAACGCGAACGACGCCGAACTTGAGGATCATCGCCCGTGAGCCGCTCATCCGGGCTGTCCAACCTGGAAGGTGTTACGTGGCGGGCCGTCGATCGGTCCGAACAGCAGCTGCTTGAGCCCGTCGGAGTTCAGCAGGAATGCCCTGGTTGCCGTACTCCTGAGGGTTGGCGCCGACGTCGGCGACCACGAACGGCGGCGCGACATCAAACGGCACCACGGGCAGTGTCATGACACTGCGGACCGCCGGTCGCGGCGACCTTGGGCAGGTTGCTCGGATAGCGGTAGCGCTCGACGCCGAAGCCGAGGTACACCAACACCTTGATCATCGGCTCGGGCAGCGTTCGGCGAGTGCCAGATTCACCAGCGAGCCGGCAAGTCCGCACCACAGCGCTTGGTGGTACTCGTTGGTCAGGTTGGTGGTCGGCAGCAGCAAGTGCAGGACATCGGTCAGCGCCTGCCGGTTCCCGCCGATCACCTCGTTGCCGATGTCGGCCAGACCGATCGAGCTGACCAGGAATGCGTCCAGGTTCTGTTGCTCGTCGACGATGGACTTGCTGATCCTGATGGCATTGTCGGCCGATCTGACCAGATCCGGCGCGGCGTCCGCGTAGGCGTTGGCCACCGCCGGCAGGACCGCGATGTCGTGCTTCAGCGTGCGGCAGGCGGGGTCCAGCTTGGCCAGAAACGCGTCGAGGTCGGACAGGGACTGACCGATCTTGTCGCCGCGGCCGTTGAACGCCTTGGCGATCGCGCCGAGCGTCTCGTTGAGCTTGGCGGGGTCGATGTGTCGAGCACCGAAACGGAGTTGCTGGAAGACGGTGTTGATCTCGACGGTGACGTGTTTGCCTTCGAGCACCTGATGCGGGTGCAGGGTCTGCGCGCGAGGGTCGGGCGGCGGCAGAGTTCGACGAACTTCGCGCCGAACACCGTGGTGGAGGCGATGTCGACGAGGACGTTGTGCGGAATGAGTCGCATCTGCGACGGGTTGCATCGCCAGGTGCAGGGCCGCCTGGCCGTCGGGCGTGACTCGATGGAGGCGACCTTGCCGACCTCGACGCCGCGCATCTTGACTTTGGCGTCGGGGTTCATCACCAGGCCGGCGCGCGGGACATCACGGTCACCGGAACGGTTTCGGTGAAGCTGCCGCGGAACAGTCCGACTGCGACCGCGACGATGGCGAGGATGGCGACGACGGTCGCCAGGCCCGCCAGCGGGCGCGCGTAACTGCGCGGCTTCGAAGCCGACCGCGAATGCGTGCGACGGGCGCCGCTGGGGATTCGGGCCGATGGTGGCCGGCCCGGCCCGAGGTTGCACGTCACTGACTCTTTCCACCTCCCCTATCCGGACAGGTTGAAGTTGCCGTTGGAGCCGTAGATGGCCAGGGACACCAGCAGGGTCACCGAGACCACCACGATCAGGGAGGTCCGCACCGCGTTGCCGACCGCGACGCCCACCCCGGAGGGGCCGCCGGTGGCGAAAAAGCCGAAGTAGGTGTGGATCAACAAGATCGTGATCGCCATCAGCACCGCCTGCAGAAACGACCACAACAAGTCGATCGGATTCAGGAACGTGTTGAAGTAGTGCTCGTACAGACCGCCGGACTGGCCGAACAGGACCACCGTGGTGAACTGACTGGCCAGAAACGACAAGATCACCGCGATCAGTACAGCGGCGTGATCGCCAGCATCCCGGCCACGATCCGGGTGGTGACCAGGTACGAAACCGGCCGGATCGCCATGGCCTCCAGCGCGTCGATCTCCTCGTTGATCCGCATGGCCCCCAGCTGCGCGGTCACCCCGGCGCCGAACGTGGCCGCCAACCCGATCCCGGCGACCACCGGCGCTGCGATTCGCACATTGATGAACGCCGCCAAGAATCCGGTCAGCGCCTCGATGCCGATATTGCCCAACGAGCTGTAGCCCTGCACCGCCAGCGTCCCACCGGCGGCCAACGTCAAGAACCCGACGATCACGACGCGTGCCGCCGATCATCGCCAAAGTCCCCGCACCCATCGTGATCTCGGCGATCAGCCGAATGATCTCCCGCCGGAAATGCATGGCCGCGAAGGGGATCCCGGCAAGCGCCTTGCCGTAAAACAGGGTGTGGTCGCCGATGCGGCCCAGACTGCCGACCGGCCTGCTCGAATTGCCGCGCCAGACGCGGGTAGACGGCTCGCAGCGCCACAGTGTGTGCCTACACCTCCGCTATCGGCGACGTCACTTGTCAATTCGGATGCCGATGGCGGTGACGACCACGTTGACCACGAACAGGGACATGAACGCGTAGACCACCGTCTCGTTGACCGCATTACCCACGGCCTTGGCGCCGCCACCGGTAATCGTCAGCCCCCGATAACACGCCACCAACCCCGCGATCAAACCGAAAAACGCTGCCTTGACACACGAAATGATCACCTCGGGCACCCCGGTCAACAAGGTGATACCCGCCGCGAACGCCCCCGGATTCACATCCTGAACGAACACCGAAAACACATAGCCACCCAAAATCCCGATGATCACCACCAAGCTGTTGAGCAACAACGCCACCAACCCCGAAGCCAACATCCGCGGCGTGACCAACCGCTGCACCGGGTTGATCCCCAACACCTCCATCGCGTCGATCTCTTCACGAATCGTGCGCGACCCCAGATCGGCACACATCGCCGTCGCCCCCGCCCCCGCCACGATCAACACCGTCACCAACGGGCCGACCTGGGTGACCGCACCAAACGCCGCACCCGCACCCGAGAGATCGGCCGCACCCAGTTCCCGCAACAGGATGTTGAGCGTGAAGCTCACCAACACCGTGAACGGAATCGCCACCAACAACGTCGGCGCCAACGACACCCGCGCCACAAACCAGGACTGCTCCAAAAACTCCCGCCACTGAAAGGGCCGACGGAAAGCGAACTTCACCGCATCCGCCGACATCGCAAACAACCCGCCGACAGCCTGCATCGGATCGGAAGCCGCGCCCCATCGCGATGCCCGGCGACCAGCGATCCGCTCCCTTACCTGCCATCGGTCCGAGATCCTTCCGGATCGTGACTGTGCTGCCTGCGGGTTCCGAGCGGCGAAATGCGCCAGCATCGGCCGTGGCGGCAGCATTCCGGCGCCTTCAACACGCGCTACCACCCTCACGCCGTGTCCTCCATTCTGTTGCGTGAGTTGGCGCTCCCAAGCCATGTCAGGCCGGCCACGCGCGCCCACGTCTTGAAGCGTGCGGCGATTATGACTCATGCCGCGTCCACGTGGGAACCGAAAATCGCACAACCGTTATCTGACGCCCGACACCCGGGTCCGGGGAGTTCAACAGCGCGTTCGGCTCAAACATCTCGGGCGCTCCGGTCCTAGGTGACCGCGCCGGCGGTCTTGAGTTCGATGATGCGGTCCCAGTCGAGTCCCGAGTTCCACCAGGATCTCGTCGGTCTGCTCGGCGAATCCGGGGGCCGGCCCGGTCTGCGGGGCGGTGACATCGAACTGGACCGGGTTGGCGACCAATTCGAGTTCGCCCGCGCGGACCAGATATTCGTTGGCCCGAACCTGCGCGTCGTCGGCCGCTTGCAGCGTGTCCTGCACCGGCGCCCATGGTCCTGCGAGCGTCGCAAAGCGTTCGCTCCACTCGGCAAGCGTGCGGGTTGCGATCACCTTGGTCAAGATCTCCACCGCATCTGCCGTATTGGCGGCGATCTTCTCGCCGGTGGCGAAACGCGGATCGTCGATGAGCTCCGGCGGTCGATGTGCCGGCACACGTCGGCCCAGAACTTGGTGGGCTGCATCATCACCAAGGAGATGTAGCGGCCGTCGGCGGTCGCGTACAGCCCCACAAGGGGGTTGACCGGCGAGCCGTGGATGCCGGGCGGCGGCGCCTCCAGTCGCTGGCCCAGGTGCTTGGTCAGCGCCACCGTGTGCCCCAACGACCAGAGCCCGCTGCCCAGCAGCGACACGTCGACCACGGACGGTTCGCCGGTGCGTTCACGTTTGAGCAACGCCGCCGCGATACCGCCGGCGAGGTTGGTGCCGGAGATGGTGTCGCCGTACGCCGGCCCGGGCGGGCCGATCATGCCCTCATGCCCATCGGGGTGATGGTGGCGGCGGTTCCGGCCCGGCACCAGAAGGCGGTCATGTCGTAGCCGCCCTTGGCCGCCTCCTCACCGCGCGGGCCGAGCGCGCTGCCGCGGGCGTAGATGATCGTCGGGTTCACCGCCCGGATGTCGTCGACGTCGATGCCGAACTTCTGCCGGTGCGTCGGGCAGGAAGCTGGTCAGGAACACATCGGACACGGCGGGCGAGCTCGTAGAGCACCTCCTTGCCCTCGGGCACCGACATGTCCAGGCCGATGCTGCGCTTGCCGCGGTTGGCGTGCTCGATGTTGGGGTTCGGGTCGCCTTCGACACGCAACATGCCGGTCTGGCGCAGCCCGCGCTGCGGGTCGCCGGTCACCGCGTGCTCGACCTTGACGACGTCGGCGCCCCATTCGCCGAGCACCGCGCCCGCCGACGGGACGAATCCGTACATGGCGACTTCCAGAACGCGGATGCCCTCCAGCGGCCTCATGCGCAGGCCCCTTCGGCCGGCTACGGCCGGGACAGCAAAGGTCTTGCCTTCCAGGAACTCCTCGAGCCCGGCCACACCCATCTCGCGGCCGACACCGGACTGCTTGAAGCCGCCGAACGGGCTGTCCGCGCCGAAGTAGTTGCCGCCGTTGATGCGAAAACGAGCCGGTGCGGATCCGGCGCGCCACCGCGCAGCGCCCGGTCCTGGTCGCGACTGAACACCGCGCCGGCCAGGCCGTAGATCGAGTTGTTGGCGATGCGCACGGCGTCGTCGTCATCGTCGAACGCGATCACCACCAGCACCGGCCCGAAGACCTCCTCCTGGGCGATCTCGCTGTCGGGGTCGACGTTGGTGAGCAGGGTGGGTGCATAGAAGAAGCCGGGATCCAACCGCTTGCCGCCGGTGACCAGCGTGGCCCCGGCGGCGACGGCCCGCTGGACCATGCCGTCGACCTTGTCGCGCTGGCGCTCGTTGATCAGCGGTCCCATATACGTTTTCGGATCGGCCGGGTCGCCATGGCGCACCTTGGCGAAGTTCTGCGCGATCAGCCCGACGATCTCGTCGTGATGCTTGCTGCGGAACCAGCAGCCGGGAGGTGAGCGCGCAGCCCTGGCCGGCGTGGGTGACCATGCTGAACGCCGCGAACATGGCCGCGCCGGCGAAGTCGGCGTCGTCGAGCATGATCACCGCGGACTTGCCGCCCAGCTCCAGGAAGACGCGCTTGACGGTCTCGCTGGCGGCGGCCATGATCTTGCGGCCGACCGCCGTTGAGCCGGTGAACGTCACCACGTCGACGTCGGGGCTGGTGGTCAGCGCTTCGCCGACCGCGGGATCGGACGAGCTGAGCACGTTGATCACGCCGGCGGGGATGTCGGTGTGGTTGGCGATCAGCTCGCCCAGGGCCAGCGTGATCAGGGGGTGTCCGGCGCGGCCTTGAGCACCACGGTGCAGCCGGCGGCCAGCGCCGGGAGCCAGCTTGGCCAGCGCGAGCTGGTTCGGATAGTTGTAGGCGATGATGGCCGCCGACGACGCCGGCGGCTTCCTTCTCCACCCAGCGGTGGTGCCGCATGCCGCGCGACTCTCTGTCTCGCCGAGGTCTTCGGAGAACTGATAGTTGCGCAGCAGATCGGCGTAGAACCGACGATGCCGATCGGCTCGTCGAGCTGGGCGCCGTGGGTCAGCGCGCGGGTGGCACCGACTTCGGCGATGGTCAGCTCGCGCAGCTCCTCGGCGTGGTCGAGCAGCGCCTGGTGCAGCTGGTCGAGGCAGCGGATCCGCAACTCGACGTCGGTGGACCAGGTGGTGGTGTCGAAGGCACGCCGGGCCGCCGCGAACGGCCCTTCGGCCTCCGCGACTCCGGCGTCGGGCGCATATCCCAGGACTTCGCCGGTGGCGGGATTGATCGGTGGGAAACGTCTTCTCGGTGGCGACGAGCCGACCGTCGATCAGCAATCGGCGGTCGGGCTTGTTGCCGGACTCGGCGCCACCACCGGTCGGTTGCTCGCCGACGTCGGTCACCGCCGTGTCCTGCACTGACATAGGGCCCCTCGCGCTTGATGTGGTGACGGTCACGATAATTTCATTCTCATCTCCGGCGAATCTTACATTCGACAGATCGAGAAGACAAGATAGTCCTGTCGGCCGATTGCCCAGGTCAACAGGCTGAGCGACCGCTCAGCGGCAGGTCGATTCAGCTCTCCACCGCAGGCCCGGAGCGGTTTCCCGGTCGCTTGCACCGCGCTTCGGCGCGAGAGTACGATTCTCATAATCGTAAGGGAGATTCTTTGTGAATGAGACCGGCCACGTGCCGCCCTGGGCATGGCGGGCATGAAGAACTGCGGTGGTTACCGGTGGCGGGTCCGGCATCGGACTGGCCGTCGCGCAACGCCTGCGGGCCGACGGTCGCAACGTCGCCACCATCGATCTCAAGCCGTCCGATGACGACCTGTGCTTCACCGCGGACGTCACCGACCGCTCGCAGGTCGACGCCGCACTGTCGGCAATCCGCGACCGCCTGGGACCGGTCACGATTCTGGTCAACGCGGCCGGCCTGGACGGCTTCAAGCGCTTCACCAACATCACATTCGAGGACTGGCAGCGGGTGATCGACGTCAACCTGCACGGTGTGTTCCACATGATTCAGGCGGTACTGCCCGACATGCTGGAGGCGGGTTGGGGACGGATCGTCAACATCTCGTCGTCGAGCACGCATTCCGGGGTCCCGTACATGACTCACTATGTAGCAGCCAAATCGGCGGTCAACGGGCTGACCAAGTCGCTGGCACTCGAGTACGGGCCCAGCGGCATCACGGTCAACGCCGTACCCCCCGGCTTCATCGACACCCCGATGCTGCGCAACGCCGAGACCCAAGGGTTCCTGGGCGATGTCGAGCAGAACATCGCCCGGACACCGGTGCGACGCATCGGCAAGCCCGAGGACATCGCCGCGGCATGTCGCCTTCCTGTCTTCGGATGAGGCCAGCTACATCACCGGTCAGATATTGGGTGTCAACGGCGGTCGGAACACCTGAAGCGATGGAGGTCCGACAGGGCAAATAGCAGGGGAGAGCGCGTGAAGGTCTGGGTTGATCCGGAACGCTGCCAGGGGCCCACGACCTGTGCGCCATGATCGCACCGGATTCGTTCCAGCTCAGTCGATATTGACGGCAGTTCGTCGGCAGGTCCGCGAGGCGGTGCCGGAAGATGCCAGTCCAACGGTCGACCAGGTCTCTGCGTCGAGGCTCGCGCAATCATGCCCCGAGCAGGCCAATCATCCTCAGCGATTAATACCAAGGGAGACAACGCTTTGAGCGTCGACGATGTCGTGACCGACGACCGGAAGAAGAACCGCTACCACTTCGATCGCCACTCTGCGGAGTACCGCTCGCAGTTCAAGGCCATCACCGAGGAGATGCACGCCAAGTGCCCGATGGCGTGGACCGACACCTACGGCGGGCACTGGGTCGCGGCGGGCAGCCAGCGAGGTGTTCGAGTCGCCCGCTGCCCGCGGTGTCCAACGACCACGACATCAATGGCGAACGCCGCGGGTACAAAGGCATTTCGATCCCGACGGCCCGCCGGTCAGCGGTGGTGCGCGGCGGCATCCTGGAAATGGATGACCCCGAGCACCGCATCTATCGCACGGTCCTCAACCCGTATCTGTCGCCGGCCGCGGTCAAGCGCTGGGAGCCGTTCATCGACGACGTGACCCGCGCCTGCCTCGACGAGAAGATAGGAACGGCCACATCGATTTCGTCGACGACCTGGCCAATATCGTGCCGGCCGTGCTGACGCTGGCGATGCTGGGCATCCCGCTGAAGAAGTGGAACCTGTACAGCGAGCCGACCCACGCCGCGGTGTACACGCCGGAGCACTCTCCCGACATCGAGCGGGTCACCGAGATGCACCGCCAGATGGGCCTCGACATGGTCAACAACATGATCGAGATTCGGGAGAAACCGCGACCCGGTCTGGTGAACGCGCTGCTGAGATGCGGATCGACGGTGAGCCGGCGCCCGAACTGGAGATCCTCGGCAACCTCGGTCTGGTGATCGGCGGTGGGTTCGACACCACGACGGCGCTGACCGCGCATTCGCTGGAATGGCTATCGGACCACCCCGATCAGCGGGAGCGGCTGCGGCGGGAGCGCGACACCCTGCTCGATCCCGCGACCGAAGAGTTCCTGCGCTTCTTCACCCCGGCACCCGGGGACGGCCGCACCTTCTCCGACGACATCGAACTCGACGGCACGCAGTTCAAAGAGGGTGAGCGGCTGTGGATCTCGTGGGCCATGGCCAACCGCGACCCAGCCGTGTTCCACGATCCCGACGAGGTCGTCTTGGACCGCAAGGGCAACCGGCACTTCAGCTTCGGCATCGGTGTCCATCGCTGCATCGGGTCCAACGTGGCGCGCACGGTGTTCAAGTCGATGCTCACCGCGGTGCTCGACCGGATGCCCGATTACCGCTGCGACCCCGAAGGCACCGTGCACTACGAGACCATCGGCGTCATCCAGGGCATGCGCAAGCTGCCGGCCACCTTCACGCCCGGCCGCCGCGTCGGCGCCGGTCTGGAGGAGACGCTGGAGAAGCTGCAACGCATCTGCGACGAGCAGGAACTCGCCCGCCCCATCACCGAGCGCAAGGAATCCGCCGTCATCGACTGTGGCTTTCCCTTCGCCGCCGAGCGTCACGCTAGCGTGGCACTCGCTGCCCAACGTACGCCGGCGTGACGCTCGCGGATCTGCCGCGCGGCAGGCCCAGCACGCGCTGGGCGATGATGTTGCGCTGGATCTCCGAGGTTCCCCCGGCGATGGTGCCGGAGAAGCTGCGCGCGTAGCGCTCGAACCAGCTGGCGAAGTAGTGGTCCAGGTTCATCGGCGCATACGGGCCCGGTCAGGCCCGGGTGAACGAGCCCGTCGGATCCGGCGGCCTCCAGAGCAGTTCGAAGCCCCGCAACTCCGCTTCGGAGCCGAAGCAGCTTGAGCACCGAGATCGCGGCGACGTCGTCTTCGCCGCGGGCGGCCCGCGCCAGTGCCACCGAACCCAGCAGGCGCAGCGCTTGCTTGTCCATGATCGTCGTGGCGTACTGATCGCGTTCGAGCGCCGTGTGGGATGGAAGTCGGCGATCATGTTGTCCATCCGGTCGGCGAACCCCAGCCACATCATGGTGCGCTCGTGCCCCAGCGAGCCGTTGGCCACCCCCAGCCCTGATTGAGCTCGCCGACCAGGTTTTCCGCCGGCACCCTCACGTCGGTGAAGAACACCTCGTTGAAGTCCAGGTCGTCGGCGGCGCAGATCGACGCGAATGGCCGGCGCACGATGCCCGGGGTGTCGGTCGGGATCACTAACACGCTGATGCCCTTGTGTTTCGGCGCGTCGGGATCGGTTCGCACAAAGGTCAGCAACACGTCGGCGTCGTGGGCGCCGGAGGTCCACACCTTCTGGCCGTTGACGACGAAATGGTCCCCGTCTCGAACCGCCCGGGTCCGCAGCGACGCCAGATCGGAGCCGGCGCTGGGCTCGCTCATGCCCAGCGACGCGGTGATCTCGGCCCGCAGGATCGGCACCGCCCAGCGATGCTTCTGCTCGTCGCTGCCGAACGACAACAATGATGCCGCAACGATATTCACGCCCTGCGGGTTGAGGCTGTGGTAGATCCGCCGGCGGCTGAGCTCGTCGAGATAGACGAACTGCTGCAGCACCGTCGCGTTGCGCCCGCCGAACTCCGGAGGCTGGCCCGGCAACAGCCAGCCGTTGTCGAACAACAGCCGCTGCCAGCGACGCGCCCAGCCCGGCATATGCGAGACCGAGCGGGGCCGTTCGACGGTTTCGCTTGCGGGGGGCAGGTTTTCGTCGAGGAAGGCCGCGAACTCCGCGCGGAATTCCTCGACGTCCGGATCAAAAGTCAGCTGCACGATACTCCTCGGCGATAAGTGCCCGGTGTTCCGCCGCGCCGCCGAGCATCAACTCACCCGCCTTGGCACGCTTGAGCGCGAATTGCAGGTCGTTCTCCCAGGTGAACCCCATCGCGCCGTGCAGCTGCAAGCCGTGGCGAAACACCAGCGACTGGCACTCGCCCGCGGACGCCTTGGCCATCGCGGCCGCCAGCCGGCGACGTGGATCGTCGGCGGAGATGGTCAGCGCGGCGAAGTACCCCAGCGCCCGAGCGCGTTCCACCGCGATGTGCATATCGGCGGCCTTGTGCTGGACGGCCTGGAACGAGCCGATCGGGACACCGAATTGATGACGGCTGCGGACATGCTCGAGGACCAGGTCGAGAATGCGCTGACACGCGCCGACCATTGTCAGGGCCATGCCCGTCAGTGCCACGTGATGCGCCCGCTCGCGGTCGACGGCCACCCGCGCGGTGTCCGGGACCCGGACCGCCTGGAATGACAGGTCGGCGACGTGCAGCACCGGATCGAATACGGCGGAGCGCCGGGCCGAGACTTCACCGGCGGCGACGACGAATACCCCCGCGTCGGTCACCACCGCCAGCCGATCGACACGATCGCCGTCGAGAACATGACGCGCGGTGCCGTCCAACACCCAGCCGTCGGCGTCGCGGTAGCGCCGAAACCCCCTTGTACACGGCGGTGCCCGACTGGCCCGGGTCGAACTGGCGCCGGCGCCAGTGGCGCGAACTGACTCATCGTCGCCAGGAATGGGGTGGGATCGGTGGCGTGGCCCAGCTCTTCGAGCACGATCGCCAACTCGACGGCGCTGGCCGGGTCGTTCAGCTCGGTCCAGCCGAGGTCGCACGATAGACCTTCCAGAGCGGGCTCGGCGTCGGCGCCGTCCTCGGCCACGCTGCGTACCAGCGACGGCGGACATTGCTTGGTGACGACGTCGCGCACCGTGTCCTGCCACAGCCGCTGATCAGCATCGAACTCCAAGAGCATCCGGGCCGCCTCCCTGTCGTCGATTACCTGGCGAGAATAGCATTCTCTTTGTGGAAGTAGTAATCTCGAAAACTGGCTATGAGCTGCATGAGTTGCGAAGGGGCTGCATATGGTGGATACCGCAGCCACACTGTGGGAGATCGAGGCGATCAAGCAGCTCAAGGCCCGATACTGCCGCTACCTGGACACCAAGCGGTGGGATGACTGGCGGCGACTGTTCACCGACGACTTCATCAGCGACACCTCGCCGGCGGGCGGAAAGCGGATCAGCCGGGGCCGACGACTTCGTGGCCTTCGTCCGCGGCGCGCTGGGCAAGCCGTCGCAGCCCACGGCCCACCAGGTGCACGCACCGGAGATCGACGTTGACGTCGGAGACGACGGCGACCGGTATATGGGCACTCGAGGACGTGGTGCGGCTGGGCCCGGGCCTCAATCTCATCGGGCGTGGGCACTATCACGAGACCTACGAGAAGGTCGACGGGCGCTGGCTGATCAAGTCTTCGACGCTGACCCGGCTGCGCGAGGATATTTTCAATCCGATTTTCTCCGTGCGTATTTCGCCTAGGCTGCGCGATGCGGGGGCGGCTCTGGCACGCAGGTTCGGCAAGTGAGCGAGAACCCACGCTGGTCACCGGCGCCTTCGGCCAGGTCGGTAAGCGCTGCGCCGAAATACTGCTGGGCCGTGGTCACACCGTCATTGCGATGGACCTGGATAACGACACCTCCGCCGCGGCAGCCACGACCCTGGCCGCCGCCGCACACCCGGGCACCCTCATCCCGGAATTTACCGACCTCACTGACGCGGACGCGGTCGCCAGTGTCGTACGCCTGCACCGGCCCACCGCGATCGTGCACCTGGCCGCGATCGTCAACCCACCCTCCTACCGCAATCCGCGATCTGGCCCGCAGAGTCAACGTGGACGGCACCCGCAACCTGGTGACGGCGGCACAGACCCTGCGCGAACCGCCGCTGTTCGTGTTCGCTTCCAGCGCAGCCGTTTACGGCTCACGCAACCCGTACCGACAGCCGGAACTCATCACCGGCGACACACCCGTGAACCCGATCGACCAGTACGGCGAGGACAAAGTGCTGGCCGAGAACGTCATCGCCGAACAGCGGCCTGCCCTATGCCCTGCTCCGACTGGCCGCGATCGTCTCACCCGACGGCGCTTCCACGCTCGACGGCGACTATCTGGTGCTGATGCGCGCCACTCCGGTGGATAACCGCATGCACGCGACCGACGCCCGCGACGTCGCGCTGGCGTTCGCCAACGCCGTGGACCGCCGTGACGCGGTCGCCGGAAAGGTGCTCGTGATCGCCGGCAACGACACCAACCTCCTTGTGATGAGTGGCCTGCAGGACGATATCCTGGCCGCGGTGGGCATCGGCCGACTAGGCCCGTCGATCGGCCTGCCCGGTGATCCTGACGACGACCGCGGTTGGGCCTTCACCGGTTGGTTCGACACCACGGAATCCCAAGCGTTGCTTGTCTATCAGAAACACGACTGGTCCGACACGGTCGCCTGGATCGCTGAGTCGATGGGCCGCCGCCGCTTGTTGCTGCTGGCGCTCGGGCCGCTGATCCGTCCCGTGATGCGGCTGCTTTTGGCGGCACAGCGGCGACTCGAACACCGTGGCCCCTTTGCCGACCCGTGGACATTCCTGAACGGTAAGTACGGATCCGACATGCTCGCCACTGCCGAGGCACCATGAAGAAGCTGGTGATCGGCGCAAGCGGTTTCCTGGGCTCCCACGTCACCCGGCAACTCGTGCATGCCGGCGAGGACGTGCGGGTCATGGTGCGAAAGACCAGCTCTACGAAGGGCTTTCGAGGACCTGGACGTCGAACGCTGTTACGGAGACGTGTTCGACGACGCCGCCCTGCGGGATGCCATGGCGGGCTGCGACGTCGTCTACTACTGCGTGGTTGACGCCCGGATGTGGGTGCGTGACCCGGCTCCCGCTGTTCCGCACCAATGTCGAGGGCCTGCGACACGTTCTCGACGCGGCGGTCCAGGCCGATCTCCGGAAGTTCGTATTCACCAGCAGCACCGGCACATTGGCGATCAGCGATCACCGGCCGGTCACCGAGGAAGATCCGCACAACTGGAACGACGGCGGCCCATACATCGAATCGCGGGTTGCTGCCGAGGATCTGGTGCTGCGGTACGCGCGCGAGCAGGGGCTGCCGGCCGTCGCGCTGTGCATCTCGACCACCTACGGGCCACGCGACTGGGCGCCGACTCCGCACGGCGCGCTCATCGCCCAGGTTGCCGCCGGCCGATTCCCGTTCTACATGGGCTTCTCCTCCGAGGTCGTCGGCATCGAAGATGCCGCCCGCGCAATGCTTCTCGCGGCCGACAAGGGCCGCGACGGGCATCGGTACATCATCTCCGACCGGTATATGAGCACCCGGGAGGTCCATGCGATCGCCGCTCGCGCTGTCGGTCGACGTCCACCGCGTATCCCGATTCCGATGGCCGTCATGTACGCCGTCTCCCGCGTCAACGACCTCGCCGCGCGGCTGCTGAACCGCGACCTGCCGATGGCGTACGTCGGTGCACGGATGGCGGACCTTATGTCGCCGCTGGACCACAGCAAGGCCGAGCGCGAACTCGGTTGGACACCAGAGCCAGTCGAGGAATCGATCGTCAAGGCGGCACGGTGGTTCGCCGCGCGGTCGACCGGGTAGCCAGCGGTCAATCTGGCTCGTCGTCGCCTTCGTCTTGGTCGGGTGCGAGCAGCTTCTCCGGGTGATGAAAGGTGTTGATTCGCGGTTGCCCGTAATCGAGGTGGGCGGGTGGGAGCCATTCGGTGTGGCCTTTGGCGTTTTTGCGGGTGGTGAAGCCTTTTTCGGCGAGGCGGTTGTCGGGGCCGCAGGCCAGGGTGAGGTCGTGGATGTCGGTGTAGTGCGTGTTGGTCCAGCCCGAGACGTGGTGGGCCTGGGCGTGGTAGGCCGGGGTGTCGCAGCCGGGTCGGGTGCAGCCATGTTCCTTGGCGAGCAGCATCATTCGCTGCGCCAGCGAGGCGAAGCGTTTGGTGTGGAACAGTGCCAGCGGCTTGGCCTTGTCGAAGATCGCCAAGTAGTGATGGGAATCGGCGGCCCAGCGGATCAGCTGGGACATCGGGCACCAGGGTGCCGCCGCCGGTGCGGGCTTTGCCGGCCGCGGCCTCCAGATCCTGCAAAGTGGTAGTGACGATGATGGACACCGGTAGGCCGTTGTGGGTACCCAGGTCCCCGGAGGCGAACAGGGCGCGGATCCCGGCCACCAGGGCGTCGTGGTTGCGTTGGGGTTGGCTGCGGGTGTCGCGGCGGGCGGTGCGCTCATCGGGTGTGCCGTCGACGACGGGCGTCTCGTCCTCGGGGTTGCACGCACCCGGGGCGGCCAGCTTCGCCCACGCCGCTTCGATCAGGGCGCGCAGTTCGGGGGTGATCATGCCGCTGATGCGTGACATGCCGTCGTATTCCTGCTTGCCCAAGATGATGCCGCGTTTGCGGGCGCGTTCTTCGTCGGAGTAGTCGCCGTCGGGGTGCAGCAGGGCCATGACTTCGCGGGCGTAGGTGGCCACCTGGTCGGGGCGAAAGTCGCGGGCTTTGCCGGCCAGATCGGCTTCGGCGGCTTCGCGGGTGCCCGGGTCGACCGCGGCGGGCAGATGGGACATGAAGCTGCGGATCACCTTGACGTGCCCGTCGCCGATCAGGCCGTCGCGTTGGGCGGCGGCGGTCGCGGTCAACGTCGGCGCCAACGGTTCCCCGGTGAGCGCGCGCCGCTCGCCGAGGTCGTCGGCTTCGGCGATGCGCCGGTGCGCTTCGGCTTTGGTGATCCGCAACCGGTCAGCCAACGCCCCACCCAGCTTGCCGCCTAACTCCTCCTCGGGTGCGTGGGCGGCCAAGGTGGTTGATCAACGCATGCTGCGGGCGTGCGCAACCGGCGCTCCACCGCCTCCAAGCGCTCCAACGCGCGCATCCACTCCGGCGTGGTGAACACCTCAAACGTCAACGCACACAACCGGTCGGTGACAGCATCGAGCGCGTTGAAGACCTCCACGATCTCCTCACGCGAACTCGATGCCATACCCCAATTCTACGAAGGACCACCGACAACAACCGGTCGCCAAAGACCCAGAACATCAAGCAGCACAGCATATTTCGCTCACAGCGAACCAGCGGCGGCCGCAAGACGACCCTCAGACCGGGAAAGGTTCGTCCCAGTGGTCGAGGTTGACCGCGTGGGCGAGCGGACGTCGCCGCACCGGACCGTGTCTGCCCTTGGGCCAACCAACGACGATGTGGCCCGCCAGCATCCAATCCTCAGGTACGCCAACAGCTTCCCGCAACAGTTGTTCGCCGCCATAGGACGCCCAACTGGTCATGCAGGCACCGAGACCCTGGGCGCGGGCAGCCAGCAGGAAGTTCTGCATGGCGGGAAAGATCGACCCACCCAGCAACAGTTCGGACGCCGTCGGATAGTGGATCTGCGCAAACAGCACAGACGTGAATTCTCCTGCACGGTCATGCAGTTCGTAGGTGGCGCGGTCGTTGCGGGCCCGGCGACTCCCATCGTCGGGACCAGGCCGGCTCATGCCGTAAACGGGCTCGATCACCGCTAACGCCTGCGCCGCGGCCTTGGCCACCACGGCGCGCATTTCCGGCGAGCGCAACACGACGAAACGCCAGCCCTGCGCGTTGGCACCTGAGGGCGCCCACCTGGCCGCGTCCAGGCACCGCGTCAACGTGGCGTCATCCACCGGCTGATCGGTGAAGCGCCGGATGGTGCGCGCGGTCGACATCACTTCCCAGACGTCGTCACTTGCGCCGGTCATCGATCTCCCTCCCAAGCACAGCGTGACAATTTCGGCACATTCTGTAAAGTGTGCGCAGTGTACCGCAACGGACTCCGGGCGGCGACGAGAACGGAATCGCTATCAAAAGCCCTGTAGGACAGTCCCGCTCGGCCATCGGGTTGGCCGCACACCTTGGCCGGGGCATCGGCCGGGTTACCACCGACGCCCTCGTCGGACAACGTGCGGGCCTGCCGCGCACCGTGGACCAAATCAATGCCGGCGCACTGCACGACGTCATGGGGATCACGGTCACCTCGGTCCGCGTCCTGAGCGCTGACGCGGGGACCTCGTCCCGGGCGCGGCTGGCGCTGACCGGAGACGGTGTTCCGCAGACGGTGTTCGTCAAGCTGGCGGCCCAAACCACCGCAACCCGGTTGATGGGTGAGCTCGGCCGCCTCGGACACACCGAGGTTCGCTTCTACAGCCAACTGGCCCCCGAACTCACCGGCCTACCAGAGGCTTACGGGGCAGCCTTCGATCCGTGGACCGGGCGCTACCTGCTGATCCTGGAAGACCTACCCGCCGCAGAGTGCGAGTTTCCCGACACCCTGCACCCTCTGTCCATCGACCAGGCCAGCCAGATCGTCGAACTGCTGGCCAAGCTGCACGCCACCTTCTGGGGCCGCCTCCCCGATGATGGGCGCGGGCCGCTGAGTTGGCTCTACACGCCGTCGGGCGACGTCACCTCACTACTGACCGGTTCGCTCATGACGACGTCGATAAAGCGGCTGGCCGGACGCACCGACATCCCGGTCGAGCAGGGCCGGTTCATCGCCGAGAACTACCGCGCGGTTGCGGCCCTCACCGATACGCCCCCACACACCGTCATGCACGGTGATGCGCACCCGGGCAACGTCTACTTCCGCGACGGCAAGGCCGGGCTGCTGGACTGGCAGGCGGTGCGCCGTGGCCACCCCTCCCGCGAACTGGCCTACACCTTGATCACCAGCCTGAGGCCGGAGGACCGCCGCGCCGCACAGCGCGACCTGCTGGACATCTACCGCCGCGCACTGGCCGCCGACGGCGGGCCCGACCTGGACCGGGACGACCTGTGGCTGCGGTACCGACAGGGCGGCCAGTACGCCTACGTGGCCACGCTGATCACCGCGGGGATGGGCGGGATGCAGGTCGAAGACATCGCCCAGGAGGGCCTGCGGCGCGCCGTCGCTGCCCTCGATGACCTAAAAACCATTGGGGCGCTGCGCGAATCGCTATGAGTGAGCACGAACACCGTTCCAACAGGATGGTGGCCAGTCGTTTCGGTTCGCTGTACATGAGGTCATGACAGGTGTCGATGCAAACCAGCGTGTCGACACCGCCGAGCGCCTGAATGCAACGACGCTGCTGCAGCGACGACAGTGCCCTGTCCCGAAGAGTCATGATCCAGGTCCGCGGCACCTCGGCGGGGAGGTCACTGCGATCGGCACGCTCGACGATCACGTGAGCGGTCTCCGCATACAGGCGTGCCCGCGCGAAGCGGCGCCGCTCCCGCGACATGGTGTTCCAGAACGCCAAACTCGCCGCGCTGGAAGGCATTACAAAGGAACGCCCCGACCTGCCAAGGCGGTCCAGCCAGGGCCCCGACCTTGCCAACGGTGCCAACGGACCCCGCAGGCTTTCCACCACGCTCGCACCCTGCGGAGGAATGAATGCCGTCGCCAGGATCATCTCTCGCACCCTGGCCGCGCCGAGCCTGGCCACCACGCCGGGCACGATCAGCCCGCCCATCGAGTGGCCGACGACCACCACATCGCCGAATGAGGCATCCGCCACCTCGTCGACCACCGAGGCCACGCAGGCCCCGATCGTCGTCGCCGCCGGGCGCCCGCGTCGCCCGGGCAAGTCCACCGCCAGCACACGCAAACACGGCTCTTGGCAGGCTAATTCGGCGATCACCAAGTCCCAGCAGTCACCGGCGTGCGCACCTCCGTGGACCAAGACCAGATCGGGCAGCGTCACCAGCAACGCCTTCCTGCAGACGATCCTCGCGGCTGATCGCCGGTATTCTAGGGGTTGGATGATTCGCCCGTAAATATCTGCTCCCACAGCCACCTGGGAAAGGGTCAACACAATGACGACACGACAACGGCGTCGCGTCGCGCTGGTGCTCGCCAGCCGGTCGCCCACAACGGCACGATCTATCACGGCGGCGTGGGCCTGTCCCGGCAGGCGGCCGAACAACGCGCCATCGCCAATCTCGGTGGTCGCTGGGTCGTCAACTGGGCGTGTCATTGATCGCCCCGCTCGATCCCGTTTGCGGGCAGGGTAATTCGTCGGCCGCTTAGACTCCTGGCTACCCACCAGTTGCAAAGGAGCACGGCATTGGACAGCGAAACATACCAGCGGGGACGGCAGATCCGCTCCGAAGTGCTAGGCAAGGAATACGTCGACAACGCGCTCGCGCAGGCCGACGACTTCACCGGGCCGCTGCAGGATCTGGTCACCGAGTACTGCTGGGGGGCGGTGTGGGGGCGAGACGGGCTGACGCGGAAGACGCGCAGCATGCTCAATCTCGCCATGACGTCGGTCCTGAATCGGCCACACGAACTGCGTACCCACCTCAAGGCCGCGCTGACCAACGGTGTCACGCGCGAGGAGATCCGCGAGGTCTTTCTGCAGGTCGCGATCTACGCCGGGGTGCCCGCCGCGGTCGACAGCTTCCGCACCGCGGGCGAGATCTTCGCTGAACTGGACGAAGGTTGAGCGCCCGCCGGCGTCACCGTGTACCGGCAACGCGCTGAGTTACATTTCCGATAGAGAATGTTATTATCCGGATTAAAGAACATTACTCACATTCAGGGCACTAAAAGCGCCGTAACCAGTACAGATGAGCTCAATGGAGCCGCGGCGGGAGGATGGTTTTCGTGATCGAACACGCTGACGGGTCGCGTACGCCGGTCATCGACGCCAGCGTGCACATCTTCTTCCCGACCAACAACGATCTACGCAGCTTCCTGCGTGAGCCGTTCAAGAGTCGCGGCTTCCCCGACTACGAGATGGACTGGTACGGCGCGCCCGGCAGTGAGTACGCACCCAATACCGAGGGGCCCGAGCGCGGCCGCCGCTACCCGGGGTCGGATCCGGAATTCGTTGCCAATGAACTGTTTTCGAAGCGCGGGGTGGACGTAGCGGTGCTGCACCCGATGGGGCGCGGCATCATGCCGGACCGGCACCTGGGCACCGCGCTGCATGCCGCCCACAACGAGATGATGGTGTCGCGCTGGCTCGAGCACGACGAGTTCGGCGAACGGTTCCGCGGCACCATCCGGGTGAACCCCGACGACATCGCCGGCGCGGTGCGCGAACTCGACAAATGGCGCGGGCATCCGCGGGTCGTGCAGATCGGCGTTCCGCTGCAGTCGCGTGAGGTCTACGGCAAGCCGCAGTTCTGGCCGTTGTGGGAAGCCGCGGCCGATGCGGATCTCCCGGTGGCGGTGCACATCGAGTCGGGCGAGGGCATCGGGTTCCCGCCGACCCCGTCCGGGCACACCCGCAGCTACGAGCAATACGTCAGCTTCATGGCGCTGAACTACCTGTATCACCTGATGAACATGATCGCCGAGGGTGTGTTCGAACGGTTTCCGGCGCTGAAATTCGTCTGGGCGGACGGCGCCGGAGATTTCCTGACGCCGTTCATCTGGCGGATGGACACGTTCGGCCGCCCGCACCTCGAGCAGACGCCATGGGCCCCCCGGATACCGAGCGACTATCTGCCCGGCCACGTGTACTTCGTCCAGGGCGCCATGGACGGGCCCGGCGACGCCGATTTCGCCGGTGAGTGGCTCCGCTTCACCGGCAAGGACGACATGGTGATGTTCGGGTCCAGCTATCCGCACTGGCAGTGCGGCGAGGTCACCAAGTTGCCTCGAGCGCTTTCGGCCGAGCAGCGCGAGAAGTTGTGTTGGCGCAACGCGGCCGAGCTCTATGGCATAGACATCGCCGTCGGCTCGGGCGCACAGTAGAAGTGAGTGAGAGCTGGAAAGGGCAGGAGATCGCAATGTCGCTGACTCACATCCACGAACGGGTCCCCGCCGCCGAGCGCATCGCCGTCCGGTGCGTCGACTCCGACGTTCACCCAGTGCCCAAACGCGGTGAAATCACCCAGTACATCCCGGAGCCGTGGCGCAGCAAGTTCTTTCTCGACCACAAGGTCGGCGAGTTGATCTACTACGACGCGCCCGATTACGCCCACTCGTTCGCGATGCGGGTCGACACTTTCCCGCCCGACGGCGAGTTCCCGGGTAGCGACCCGGACATGGCGTTTCGTCAGCTGATCATGGAGGCAGGCTCCGACATCGCGATCCTGGAGCCCGGCGGGCGTACGCCGCGGCTGCCCGAAGCCCATCAGGCCTACTCGACCGCGTTGAACCACTGGCAGGCCAACCACTGGCTGGACAGTCACAACAACTGGCATCAACGCTGGCGCGGTTCCATCTGCGCGGCCGTCGAAGATCCCGCAGGCGCGGCCCGTGAGATCGAGGAGTGGGCCGGCCACCCCTACATGGCTCAGATTCTGATCAAGGCCGAACCGCGCCCGTCATGGGGCCATCCCATGTACACCCCGATCTGGGAAGCGGCCACCAAGCACGACATCACGGTGAGCTGCCACCTGTCCCGCAGCAACTACGAGATGCTGCCGACGCCACCCGTCGGCTTCCCCAGCTACAACCACGATTTCATGGTCACTTACTCGCTGTTGGCCGCCAACCAGGTGATGAGTCTGATCTTCGACGGCGTCTTCGACCGGTTCCCGACGCTGCGCATCGTGTTCGTCGAGCACGCCTTCAGCTGGATCCTGCCGCTGATGTGGCGGATGGACTCGATCTACGAGGCCCGCAAGTCGCGCGTCGACATCAAGCGCAAGCCGTCGGACTACGTCAAGGACCACATCAAGTTCACCACTCAGCCACTGGACTACCCCGAAGACAAGACCGAATTGACCCGCGCGCTGGAGTGGATGGAGTGCGACAAGATTCTGTTGTTCTCCTCGGACTACCCGCACTGGACCTTTGACGATCCGCGGTGGCTGGTCAAGCATCTGCCCAAAGGGGCCCGCGACGCGGTGATGTACAAGAACGGCATCGCGACCTATCACCTTCCGGAGACCGTTCCGGTCCTCGAGGGTCAGGTCCGGGTGCTCTGAATGCTCGAGGAAAAGCCGCGACCCCGTCTCGCTCAGGGTCGCGAACACGTTGTCGCGACGGTGGACGAGATCCCGCCCGGCCACCACAAACTGGTGCCGATCGGACGCCACGGGGTGGGCGTTTACAACGTCCACGGCACCTTCTATGCGATCGCCAATTACTGTCCGCACCAAGGCGGTCCGCTGTGCTCGGGACGGGCGCGGGGACGCACCATCGTCGACGAGACAGCTGCCGGTGACGCGGTGATGGTGCGCGATCTGGAGTACATCTACTGCCCGTGGCACCAATGGGGTTTCGAGCTCGCGACGGGTACCACCGCGGTCAAACCGGAGTGGAGCATCCGCACCTACCCGGTCCGGGTGATCGGCAACGATGTGTTGGTGCAGGCGTGACGCGGCAGGACCGTAGCGTGTCGTCGATGGAGATCAATGGCGGCAACGTTGTCTACGAAATCCTCGGTGAATCAGGTGATCTCATCGCCCTGACACCGGGCGGGCGGTTCAGCAAGGACATCGAGGGCCTGCGTCCGCTGGCCGAGGCGCTGGTCGGCGGCGGCTACCGGGTGCTGCTGTGGGACCGGCCCAACTGCGGTGCCTCCGACGTGCAGTTCTACGGCCAGAGCGAATCCCACATGCGCGCCGAAACCCTGCACAAGCTGGTGACGGGTTTGGGGTTCCAGCAGTGCATCCTGGCCGGAGGTTCCGGTGGCGCAAGGGATTCCATGCTTACCACGATGCTCTATCCGGAGATGGTCACCAAACTGGTGGTGTGGAACATCGTCGGCGGCATCTACGGAACCTTCGTGCTGGGCTCCTTCTACATCGTCCCGAGCATTCTCGCGGTGCGGGGCACCGGAATGGACGGCGTGATCAAGGTGTCGGAGTGGCGCGACCGCATCGAGGAGAACCCGGCAAATAAGCAGCGGTTCCTCGACTTCGACAAGGACGATTTCCTCAAAGTCATGTTGCGCTGGCTCAATGCATTCGTTTCCAAGCCGGGCCAGACCATTCCCGGCGTCGAGGACGAAATGTTCGACCGCATCAAGGTTCCCACGTTGGTCATCCGCGGCGGCGAGAACGACATGGATCATCCGAAACGCACGTCGCTCGAAGTGCATTGCCTGATCAAGGGATCGGAGTTGATCGATCCGCCGTGGCCGGAGGATGCGTGGGAGCGCGCCTCGGAGGATCGGGCCGCCGGCCGGGTGAAGCACTTCAACATGTTCGACACCTGGGTGCAGGCCGCGCCCGCGATCCTCGAGTTCCTGGATCGCTGATGCGGTCACCCGGTGCGGATGTGGACCTCGCAGTTGAGCGAGGCCTCGAGTGCGGTGTGGATTCGACTTTCCGGAACTCGATCGAGGTCGGTCTCGCGCAGCGTGACGTAGACGACGTCATAGCCGTCGTCGCCCGGTTCCCGCACGATCTCACCGCAGAGGCCGAACGCCGACAGCACACCGTGGGCGTCGTCGTCGGTCCCCCGGCTGATGAAGGTGACCACGCCGACTTTCGGTTCGGCGCCAAAGGCCTTGACACACAAGTCAATTGCCGCAGCCTTGGTTACCTCGACGTCCTCACCGGCGATCAGCAATTCGACCTCGCGCCGGTTGGGCGGTCTGCTGGGAAGGTCGTTCTCGACTACGTCAGCACCGATTTCACGAGTAAGACCGAGGAGCGCGGCCATGCCCTCACCTAACTGCGCCGGTGTGAGTGCGCCGGTCTGGTCAACGTTGACGCGTACCACCGCAGTCCGCATGCGGCCAAGCGTAACGGGAGAGGGCTAGTCGCATGACCACCGCCGACATCGCGATCAGCACCGTCGCCTGGCCCGGCTTCCCACCCCGGCTGCTGGCTGACGGCCGCGAAGATCTGGCGGCCTATCGCGAGCGGGGTGGGTACCGACTACTCGCCGACGCCGATGAGCCTGCTGGCCGACGTCGACGCCAGCGGGCTGCTGGGCCGGGGCGGTGCGGCCTTTCCGCTTGCGGTGAAATTGCGTGCGGTGCGCACCAAGCACGCGCCATGGCGCCGTCGTCATTGCGAATGGTGAAGAGGGGGAACCTGCTTCGGTCAAGGACCGCTGGTTGCTGCGCAACCGGCCGCACCTGGTTCTCGACGGACTGCGGTTGGCGGCGGCGCTCGTCGGCGCTGCCCGCGCCTATGTCCTGGTGTCCGAACCGGAATCGGCGCGCAGCGTCGAGTCGGCTTTGAGTGAACTCGACTACTCCGCGGTGTCAGCGTCGAGATGTGGCAGGTGGAACCCGGTTATGTGGCCGGCGAGGAAACCGCCGCCGTGCAGGCCATCAACGGCGGGCCGTCCAAGCCGACCGACAAACCGCCGCGTCCCTTTGAATCCGGGGTCGGCGGGCGGCCCACGCTGGTGAGCAACGTCGAGACACTGGCCAATCTGGCCCACATCCACGTGCACGGCTCGGCGGCGTTTCGCTCGCTCGGCACGACGCAGCTCGCCGGGCACCTTCCTGGCCACCATCACCGGAGCGGGCAAACCGGCCGTGCTCTACGAACTCCCGTACGGTTTGGCTTTCACCGAACTACTTGCCCGGCACAGTGTTTCGCCGGACACAGCTGCGCGGCGTCCTGATGGGCGGTTATTTCGCCGGCCTGGTCAACAGACGGGTGCTGGACACCACACTGGATCACGAGACGATCCGCGGCATCGGCAGCGGACTGGGCTGCGGCGCAATCTCGTTGATCACCGACGAATGCCCGGTCGCGGTCGCGGCCTCGGTGTCGGCGTATTTCGACCGCGAGAACGCCCAACAGTGCGGTTCGTGTTTCAACGGCACCGCGGCCATGGCCGCCGCTGCCGGTGCGCTGCGCGACGGCGTCGCCACCACAGAGGATCTCGACCGGCTACGCCGCTGGTCGGAGGTGCTGCGTGGGCGCGGTGCCTGCGGAACGCTGGACGCCGCCTGCAACGTCGCAGCCACCCTGCTCGACCAGTTTCCCGACGAGGTGGCGCACCATCTCGACGGGACGTGCCCGGACTGCAGTCGCGGCGCATATCGCGCCGAACGCCCCTTTGAGGCGACAGCGGGGGTGAGCTGACCGTGAAAATCCGTCTGGACCGCACCGTATGCGACGGTTTCGGCGTGTGCGGCAAGCATGCGCCCGGCTACTTCTCGCTCGACGACTGGGGCTACGCCTGTCTGATCGGTGACGGCGAGGTCCCCGAAGCTGACCACGACCAGGTCATGCGGGCGATACTGGACTGCCCGGTGCACGCCATCACCGAGATCGGCGAGCCCAGATCGAGCATCCCGCATCCCGAACTGCACGACGAAGACGATCCGGCCTCGCACGTCAAGACCGAGGACAACGAAGCGGAGTGGGGTTTCATTCGGTGACGGGCCGCTGCGCGGGGCTGACCGCCCTGGTCACCGGCAGCAGCAGGGGCCTTGGCAAAGCGATTGCGCAACGGTTGGCCGGCGAGGGAGCCACGGTGGCCGTGACTGGCCGGACGATGGAGCCCGACCCGAAATATCAAGGCTCGCTGCAAGAGACACTCGCCGAGATCACCGCCGCTGGCGGGTCGGCCATCGCCGTCGCAAGCCGACCTCTCGAAAACCGAGGACCGTCAGCGCTTGTTCGCCGAAGTCGCGGATCGCATTGGCGCACCTGACATTCTGGTCAACAACGCGGCCGTCACCTTCCTACGGCCACTCGAGGACTTCCCGGAGCGGCGGGTGCGTCTGATGATGGAGATGCATGTCCTGGCACCGCTGCATCTGACGCAGCTGAGCATCCCCGCAATGCGTGAGCGCCGCCGCGGGTGGGTGCTGAACGTGACCTCGGTGGGCGGCGACTTGCCGAGCGGCCCGCCCTTCGACGAATTCGACCGCAAGGCCGGATTCGGCGTCTACGGCACGGTCAAGGCTGCACTGAACCGACTGACCAAAAGCCTTGCGGCCGAACTGTATGAGGACGGGATCGCGGTCAATGCCGCGGCACCGTCCAAACCGGTGGCCACCCCCGGCGCCGGCGCCCTCGACCTGGCGAAGACCGACACCGAGGACATCGGACTGATCACGCAGACGGCACTCGAACTGTGCACCGGTGACCCGACGACGATGACCGGCCGCATCGCGCACACGCAAACCTTCCTCCGCGAGATCGGATGGCTGAGCTGACCTTCGATGAGCTGCGCGGCCGACTCGATATCGAGGGCCTGCACCCGCTCACGGGCGGAGCCTCCAGCCTGACCTATGCGGCGCGGCTGACAGGTCGACGGGTAGTGGTGAAGGTGGCCCCGGCGGGAGTCGCCCCCACCGGCCATCGCGACGTGCTGCGTCAGTCCCGCATCATCAAGGCGCTCGGTCCCACACCGGTGCCCGTCCCTGACGTGTTGCGGGAGGATCCCGGCGACCCACCGGAGGTGCCCCCGCTGTTCGTGATGTCCCGCGTCGAGGGGAGCTCGCTGGAGCCGCTGTTCGATCTCGACGGCGCTGGCGTGTCAGAAGCTCTGGTGGCCAACCGTTTCCGGCAAGCCGCGGCCGCGATGGCGCAGTTGCACCGGATCCAGCCCGCCGACATCGGGCTGGCAACCGAACCGGTAGTGGGCACCGGCGCCGAAATCGACCGCTGGTGCCGCACATTGGAGACCGTCGACCCGGCGCTGGCGCCGGGCTGGCGCGACGTCGGCGCCGCCTTGCACGCCTCGCTGCCTGCTCCACTGCAACCTGCGGTCGTGCACGGCGACTTCCGGCTGGGCAACCTGCTCGCCGTCGGCGACCGGATCACCGGCGTCATCGATTGGGAGATCTGGTCGGTGGGTGACCCGCGTGTCGATGTGGGCTGGTTCCTGATCAACGCCGACCCGCAGACCTACAGTCGCGCTACACCCTTCGTGGGCGTGACACCGCCGGTCGACGAGTTGGCCCGGATCTACCAAGCGGCGGTGGGCTTCCCGGTACCCGATCTCGGCTGGTTTCAGGCGTTGGCGTGCTTCAAGTCCGTCGCCACCTGGTCGCTGATCGTCAAGCACAACCGTCGACGCACCCATCCGGATCCCGCTTTGGAGGTCATGTCGGACGCCTTGCCGCACTTGCTGTCCCGCGCGCGGTGGTTGCTCGGCTAGCGACGCGGGACGCCGGCCAGTTGTGCCGCGAACTTCTGCTCCGCGGCCTCCCGCAACCGCAGCAGATGCTCGGAGGGGAACATGTCCGGAGCCGGCTTATAGTCTTTGAGCAGCAGCCTGGCCAGCACGGTCTTGTGCACCTCGGTCGGCCCGTCGGCGAGTCCGAGCACGAACGACTCCACCAGATGCTGCACGAAAGGCATCTCGTGCGTGGTGCCCAACGAGCCATGCAGTTGCAGCGCCCGCGCCGATACGTCGTGCAGGACTTTCTGCATCATCGCCTTCACCGCGGAGATGTCGGCGCGGACGGCCTTGTAGTCGTTGTGCTGATCGATCTTCCACGCCGTCTGCAGGGTCAGCAGCCGAAACGCCTCGATCTCCATCCACGAGTCGGCGATCATCTCCTGGACGAGCTGTTTGTCGCCGAGCAGCTGGCCCTGGGTGTGGCGGGAAACGGCACGCTCACAAAGCATGTCGAAGATCCGGCGCACCAGACCCACGGTGCGCATGGCGTGGTGGATGCGGCCGCCGCCGAGCCGCGTCTGCGCGACCACGAACGCCCCGCCCCGCGGACCGAGCATGTGGTCGGCGGGAACCCGCACGTTCTCATATCGCACGTAGCACTCGCGGCCACCACCCGTCGGCTGATAGCCCAGACCCACTTCCCGCAGAATGTTGATTCCCGGTGTTTCCGCGGGGATGACGAACATCGAATGACGTTCGTAGGGTGCGGCTTCCGGGTCGGTGACGGCCATGACGATGAGGAAGGACGCCAATTGCGCGAACGAGGAAAACCACTTCTCGCCATTGATGATCCACTCTCCTCCTGTTTCTGAACCGTCTTGCACCGCCGACGTCGTGAACACCTTGGGGTCGGCCCCGCCCTGCGGCTCGGTCATCGAAAAGCACGAGACGATGCGGTTGTCGAGCAACGGCTTCAGATATCGCTGTTTCAGCTCCGGGGTTCCGTAGTGGGCCAGGATCTCGCTGTTGCCCGAATCCGGTGCCTGCGAACCGAATACGATCGGGGCACACTCCGACCGACCGAGGATCTCGTTGAGCAACGCCAGTTTCAGCTGCCCGTAGCCGGGCCCGCCCAGATGCGGGCCGAGATGGGTCGCCCACAGGCCGCGCTCTTTCACGATCTTCTGCAGCGGCGGAATCAAGGCCTGACGAACGGGGTCGTTCAGATCGTGCGATTCGTGGACGAGCAGGTCGACCGGCTCGCACTCCGAGCGCACAAAGTCGTCCACCCAGGCGAGTTGGGCCGCCCATTCCGGGTCAGTCGAAAAGTCCCATGCCACAGGTCAATCCTTCCGTTCGCGTGTTCAGGCTCAACGAGCCTGCTGCAGTGGCGTCGAACCTGCGTACAGATCGCGATCTATGGAAAGATCGCGCCGTGAGCACAGTCTCGGTGCCCCACGCAGTCTCGGCGCCGCTCATTGAGACCACTTCCGGCGAAGGGCGGCGGCCTCGTCGGTGGCATGACTGATCACCTGGTTGCGATTCTCCAGTTCGACAGCCGGGCCAAGGCCCGCGGCGTCCGTGTTCACCTGCAGCGCACGCTTAGTCAATTGGACGCCGAGCGGTGTCAGATCGGCGATCCGACCGGCCAACTCAAGCGCAAGGTCGTACAGCAGATCCGCTTCGACCAGTTGACTGACCAACCCGCGGCGGTCCGCCTCCTCGGCGGACACGGTTCGGCCGGTGAGCATCCAGTCCGCGGCGACACTGGTGCCCACGATTCGCGGTAGGTGGTAGCTCATTCCCATCTCGGCACCCGACAACCCCAGCAGAATCGCGGCGTTTCCGAATGTCGCTGCTGTCGAACAGATCCGGATGTCGGCCGCCAGGCACAACGCCAGACCGGCTCCGACGCACGGTCCGTTGACCGCCGCGATCACCGGTTGCGGCAGATCCCGGATCGCCTGCGGTAGCGCGGCCATCGACTCCTGAAAACGCAACCGGTCGATCGCCGGATCGTTCGGCGGCCGGGATCCCGGTTCCGAAGTCGCGCACATCCAGGCCGGAACAGAAACCGCGGCCCTCCCCGGTGATGACGACGGCGCGGGTATCGGTGTCCAGATCCGTCAGCGCCGCCGTGAGTTCCGTCAGCATCGCGTCGTTGATTGCGTTCAACCGCTCCGGGCGGTTCAACCGGATCACCACCACACCGGAACTCGGCCTCTGCAAAACCACCGTCTCAGTCACATCAGATCCGATCGAAAGGTGTTCGCCCTGGCGCGTTGAGGAGATGATAACGTAATTCTCGGTTTCGCATAACGGCGCTACCGTGCGGAGGTGACGTGTCAGCAGCACCGGGACGCCCGCTGCCCCAGCTCACTGATGAGAACGAATTTTTCTGGAAGTCGGGCGCCGACGGCGTTCTGCGGTTCCAGGAATGCCAGGCCTGTCAGTCGCTGATCCATCCGCCCGCACCCGTGTGCCGTTACTGCCGTGGCCGCGACATCGGCGTGCGCACCGTTTCCGGCAGGGCGACACTCGCCGGGTTCACCGTCAACCACCGGTTCAGCCTGCCCGGCATGCCGGCGCCCTACGTCGTCGCGCAGGTCGCCATCGTGGAGGATCCCCGGGTCCGGCTGACCACCAACATCGTCGAATCCGATCCCGAACAACTGGAACTCGGTCAAACCGTCGAGGTGGTGTTCGAACAGATCGAGGATGTGTGGCTGCCGCTGTTCCGTCCTGTCCCCGACGCTGCGCTCGCCGCGTTGCCCGAGGACGAGATCGCGCCGGAACGCTTCGGCGAGTATGTCCGCCCGATGGTGACCACGGAGAAGTTCGAGGACAAGGTCGCACTGACCGGGATCGGCATGTCACCGATCGGTCGCCGGCAGATGGTGCCACCGCTGTCGCTGACCGTGCAGGCCTGCGAAGCCGCAATCGCCGATGCCGGGCTGACTTTCGCCGACATCGACGGCCTGTCGACCTACCCCGGTGGCGGCAACTTCGGCGGTTTCGGCGAAGGCGGTGTCACCGCGTTGGAGGCGGCGCTGGGCATCCGGCCGACCTGGCACAACGGCGGCATGGAGACCTTCGGCCCGGGCGGCTCGGTGATCGCGGCGATGCTCGCGGTCTCCGCCGGCCTGGCCCGTCACGTGCTGTGTTTCCGGACGTTGTGGGAAGCCACCTTCAACGAGCTGATGAAGCAGGGCAAGATCAAACCGTCCGGCGGGCGGACCACCAGCTGGCAGTGGCCATTCGGCGCCACGTCGGCCGCGCACACCCTGGCGCTCAACGCGCAGCGCCACTTTCACCGGTACGGCACCACCAAGGAGACGCTGGGCTGGATCGCGCTGAATCAGCGCGCCAACGCCGAACTCAACCCGACTGCCGTCTACCGCGACCCGATGACGATGGACGACTACCTCAACGCCCGGCCCATCACCACGCCGTTCGGCCTCTACGACTGCGACGTCCCGTGTGACGGCGCCATCGCCGTCATCGTCTCGGCCGTCGACGCCGCGCGCGACCTGGCCAAGCCGCCCGTCTTGGTGGAGGCGGTCGGAACCCAGATCATCGAACGCATCGACTGGGATCAGAGCACGCTCACCCACGAGCCGCAGGTGCTGGGTCAGTCCGCACACCTGTGGACACGTACTACGCTGCGCCCCAACGACGTTGACGTAGCCGAACTCTACGACGGGTTCACCATGAACTGCCTGTCCTGGATCGAGGCGCTCGGATTCTGCGGCATCGGCGAAGCCAGGGAGTTCCTGGACGGCGGCAAGAACATCGCCCGTGACGGCGTCATACCGCTCAACACGCACGGTGGGCAGCTCTCGCACGGCCGCACCCACGGCATGGGCCTGCTGCACGAAGCCGTCAGCCAGCTGCGCGGTGAGGCCGGCGCCCGCCAGGTCACCGACGCCCGCGTCGGGGTAGTCAGCAGCGGCGGCCTGACACCCAGCGGTGTGATCCTGTTGAGGGCGGACGCATGAACGCACCCCGCCCAAGGGTCGTGATCGTTGACGGCGTACCCATGTCGGGGGTCATCGGCGAGGCAGAGAATCCCAAAGCCGTGATCGTGGCCATCCACGGCGGCGGTACCACCGCGGTCTACTTCGACTGCCCGGGACATCCCGAATTGTCGTTGCTGCGGCTGGGTCCGACGCTGGGCTACACGGTGATCGCACTCGACCGGCCCGGCCACGGCAGTTCGGCGCCGTACCCGGAGGCGGTGCAAACTCCGGAGCAGCGCGTCGACCTCGCATACGGTGCCGTAGAACGCATCCTGGGTCAGCAATCACGCGGTGCGGGATTGTTTCTGTTGGGGCACTCGGGCGGCTGTGAACTGGCGACGCGGATGGCCGCCCACGACCGCGGCGCCGCGCTGCTCGGCCTGGAGTTGGGCGGCACCGGCAGGCGCTACCACGACGCCGCCAAGGAAATCATGAAGGCAGCCGCGGTGAAGGAGCGTCCGCCCGGTACGCGCGAGTTGCTGTGGGAGCCGATGCGGCTGTACCCGGCCGACATTCTGCGCGGGGTCACGAATTCGTCGACGTCCCCGGCCTACGAGCGGGACGTGGCGCTGAACTGGCCACACCGCTACTTCCCGGAACTGGCGCCTTCGGTGCGGGTGCCGGTGCGGTTCACGCTCGGCGAGTACGACCGGGTGTATCGAGGCGACGACGCCAATCTGGCGGAGATCGCCGAAATGTTCTCTCAAGCACCGCGTTTCACTTGCAACAGGCATCCCGAGGCGGGGCACAACCTCAGCCTCGGCCTCAATGCCGCCGAGTACCACCGCGAGGTGTTCGCGTTCGTCGACGAATGCGTGGCCGCGGGCATCCCGAGTGTGAAGCCAGCTTCACATTCGGAATCGAGCGTGCAGCCAGCTTCACACTCGGCGACCGACGATGTCGCAGATCCGGAGGCCGGTTGATGCGGGACGCGTTTGTCGGCACCGGCGAAATGGGGACTTTCTGCTCCTTTTCGCCGCGCCCGGAAGCCGCTACCGTTACCGTTACAGTCAGGCGTTCAGCTGTAATGGTGTCAGCCCGCAGCTCAGCAGCAAGGAGCGTTCAGTGACCAATTGGAAGACCAAGTCGAAGGTCACCTTCGATCCGTTCTCCGAGGACTTCTTCAACGGCGCCTGGGATACGTACCGGCGCATGCAGGAGGAAGCGCCGGTCTACTACAGCGAGGAGTACGACTTCTATGCGCTGACCCGTCACGCCGACGTGGCCGCGGGTCTGAAGAATTTCGAGACGTACTCCTCGGCCTTCGGCATCGACCTGTCGATGGTGCGCACCGGCAAGCCGCCGGAGCAGAAGTCGATCATCTTCATGGATCCTCCGGATCACCGGCACATGCGAAGCCTGCTCAACAAGGTCTTCACGCCGCGAGCCATCCAGGCCCAGCGGGAGATGGTCGGCGAGAAGATCGACAAGTACCTCAGCAGGGTCGATCCGGACCGGTTCGATGTGGTGCAAGACTTCTCCGGACCGTTCCCCGTCGAGGTGATCACCACGATGCTCGGGGTGCCCGAGGAGCACGCCCAGCGAGTGCGCCACCTGATCGACGAATCGCTGCACCGTGAGCCCGGACAGGTCGAGGTCGGCGAGCGCGGCATGCAGGCGAACATCGAAACCGGAATGCTGTACTACGGCCTGTTGCAGCAACGCCGCGCCGAGCCACAGGACGATCTGTTCACCAAGCTGATCAATGCCGAGATCGAACGCGAAGACGGCCAGATGACCAAGCTCGACGATATCGAAATCGCCGGTTTTGCAACGTTATTGGGAGGAGCCGGCGCCGAGACGGTGACCAAGCTGCTCGGCAACGCACCGGTGGTGTTCGCGCGGTTCCCCGAGCAATGGCAGAAGCTGCTCGACGACCGCAGCAAGATCCCGGCGGCGGTCGAGGAGCTGTTACGTTACGAGGCGCCGTCGCAGTACCAGGTGCGTTGCTCGGTGAAAGATGTTGAGCTGCACGGCGTTACCATCCCGGCCATGAAGCCGGTGTTCTTGATCAACGCAGCGGCCAACCGCGACCCGGAAGCCTGGACCAATCCCGACGAGTTCGACATCGACCGCGATCGACACGAAGCGCTGAACCTGAGCTTCGGCTACGGAATTCACAGCTGTCTGGGCGCGGCACTGGCACGCATGGAGAGCGTCGTCGCACTGGACAAGTTGCTCGACTTCATGCCGCGCTACGAGGTTGACTGGGAGAACTGCAACCGCGTGCACATGCAGAATGTCGCGGGTTGGAAGAACGTACCGGTAAGGGTGCTGCCATGAGAATCGAAGTTGACTGGGATCTGTGTGAGAGCAACGCAGTGTGCATGGGTATCGCACCGGACGTGTTCGAGCTCGGTGACGACGACATGCTGACCGTCTTGCAGCCAGAGGTCACCCCGGAGAACGAGGATCTGGTTCGCGAAGCGGTGCGGCAGTGCCCGCGCCAGGCGATTTCGATCGTCTAGGCGGCTTCCGCGCCGAGCGTGCAGCGGCGGCGACTTTTTGCCGAATTCTTCGCCCGGAGAACACGTTCGGCGATGCGCCGGCCCGTCAACGCTCCTTGATCGCCTGCTCGGGACAACACTCGATGGCCTCTCGAGCGGCTGCCGCCAATTCGGTTGGCACTTCGCCAGTTATCGCTTCGGCGTAACCATCTTCGGTCAGGCTGAAGACTTCCGGGCACAGCGTCAGACACATGCCGTGACCACGGCAGCACTCGTCGTCAACCCAGACCTTCATGCCGGCGTGAACTCCAGGTGCAACTCGGTCAGACCACGCAGGATGTATGTCGGAACATATTGATAACGGCGATCATTCGCCGGACCGTGCACCTGCTCGTTGAGCCTGATGTCTGACGTCCGATCCAGCAGCCGCTCGATCGCCACCCGCGTTTCGGCCCGGGCCAGCGGGGCTCCGGGGCAGCTGTGGATCCCGCGCCCGAATGACAGATGCTGACGGGCGTTCTTGCGTGCCGGGTCGAATGTCGCCGGATCCTCGAAGCGGCGCGGATCGCGGTTCGCGGCCGCTTGCAAGATCATCAGGGTGGTGCCGGCCGGCAGGTCGACGCCTCCCACGTTGACGGGCACCCGGTTCAGGCGGAAGTCGCCCTTCACCGGGCTTTCGACGCGCAGCGCCTCCTCGATGAAGTTCGGGATCAGGCTGCGATCCCGGCGCAGTTGCTGCTGGATGTCGGGACGCTCGCCCATGATCTGCAGCGCCGCACCCAGCAGGCGCACGGTGGTTTCCTGCCCCGCCGAGAAGACGTTGCTGGCGACGCGGGCGACATCTTCAACTTCCGGTATCGAGCCGTCGGGGTAGGTGGCGGTCGCGAGGCCGGTCAGCACGTCGTCGCGTGGGTCGCGACGGCGGTCCCGGACATAGTCGGAGAAGAGTCCGTAGAGGAACTCCAGGGGACTGTGCGCCAGCGATTGCTTGCCGGTTCCCCCGATGCCGCCGCCCGAGTGCTGGCGGATGCCTTTGACGAAGGAGTCGCGATCTTCCATGGGCACACCCAGCAGGTCGGCGATCACCAGCAGCGTGAAGGGACCGGCGAAGCCTTTGATGAACTCCCCCTCCCCCGGCGGCAGAAACTCGTCGAGCACCTGATCGGCGAGCACCCACATGGCGTCCTCGTTCTCTTTGAGGCGCTTCGGGGTGATCAGCCGCATCAGCAGTGATCGGTGATCGGTGTGGGTGGGCGGGTCCAAGGTGGGCAGCTGGTCGCTGAACGGCAACTCGTCGCGGTGCTGCTCGATCAACTCGGTGACATCGTCACCTTCCAGAGGGACCGGGAAGCCGGGGAACGGGCCGGTCACCGAAATGCACGAGGAGAAGATCTGCGCGTCGTTCAGCACGGCGCAGGCCTCGTCCCAGCCGGTCACCATGGTGACGTCATGATGCGGTTCCCGGGTTACCGGACACCGCTGCCGCAGCGCCTCGTAATACGGGTAAGGATCCTCGACAAGCTGCCGGTCACGGAAGAAATCCAGCTCGGTGAAGTCATTCCCCATCTCATGCTCCGTTCGAATCCCAGCTTGCGAGAATGCGCCTCTCACATATGAGTATTACATTTCCATAGGACATCTGGCCCGTCAACGCCGCCGGCCGACGCCGAGAGCGAAACACGCGACGGGACACGCCGGGGTTGCGTCGCCAGTTTCGCAGTCGGCGTAGGTGCCTCAGGCGGGGACCAGATCGGCAGCGACAGACGGGCACGCCATCAGCCCGCTGCGGAACGTTTCGACGGGCCCGATCGAGTCGACCGGCACCGCGGCCGCGGCCAGCGCCTGAGCCTTGAAGATCTGGGCGGCCATGCTGAGCCGGTGCTGCACCCGCCCCACGCTGTCATCGAGTTCGGCCGGCCAGGTGGTGCCCCAGAGCGTGACTTCGGTGACGCCATGGTCGAGGGCCTGCAGCACTCCGGTCCGCACCCGCGGGTCCGAGCCGAGCAGATCCGCGGCGGCCGCCAAGGCTTGCGGACGCGGACGCGTCCCCGCCGAGGCCAGCACAGTTTCGAGGTCGAGCGTCTTGGCGCCCAGGATGTGCAGCGGTCGGTGATCGGGGTGGTCGGTAAGCAGCACCGTGACGTCCCAGCCGGCCATCGCGCGGTCGAAAAGCCACCCGCCGGCGAACTTCACCACGTCGACCACGCTGGACGCCACGACGTCGAGCCGGTATCTCATGTCGTGCTCGTCGAGTTGAGCGGGGAGAAGTCGCGCGCCAGTGTTTCCGCGTACTCCTTGAACACCTCGGTCAGGGGTATTGAAGGATCGAGCAGCCATGTCATTTCCATTCCGTGGATGAAGGCGAGAATCTCTACTGCCTTGACGGCGGGGTCTATGTCGGCGCGATACCGGCCAGCGTCCTGACCTCGGCGGATGCCCGCGGCGACGATTTCGGTCGCGTCCCGCTGCCGGTTCACCAGGCGGTCGTGCAGCGGCGCGTCGGGGGCGATGTTCTCCACCAGGAGCACGGTGAACGTGCCCACCAGCTCGGGTTGCCGGTTGAAGCGGTCAGCGACCTGAGCGATCTCGCCCAACAGGTCACCGCCCCGGTCGGAGTGCGTGTCGTCGTCGAGGTCGCGCGCATCCAGGACCGCGTGCAGCAACTGCTCCTTCGATTCGAAATGATGCAGCAGACCCGCGGGGGTCACCCCCGCCTCGCGGGCGATCTGGGCGAGCGTCGTGTTGCGCCAGCCGCTGCGCGACAGCAGCCGCTGCGCCACCTCGAGGATCCGCTGTTTGCGGTCTTCACCTTTGGCGAGAAGCGTCTCGTATGGCCGTGCGTCGGGCACCGAATTCCTCGTCGAACCGTCTGGGGTAACCAACCTAGTGAATACACAGTAGGTTGGTTTGCCGGACGTGACAAGGGCCGGATCGCGGCGGCGGTTAGCTCACCAACTCCACCAGCGTGGCGTTGGCGGTGCCGCCGCCTTCGCACATGGTCTGCAGCCCGAAGCGGATGCCGTTGTCGCGCATGTGATGCACCATGCGCGTCATCAACACCGCGCCGGACGCGCCCAGCGGGTGACCCAGCGCGATCGCGCCGCCCAGCGGATTCAGCCGCTCCGGGTTCGCGCCGGTCTCGGCGAGCCAGGCCAGGGGCACGGGCGCGAAAGCTTCATTCACCTCGAACACGCCTACCTCGTCGATCCGGACGCCGGATTTACCCAGCACCTTCTCCGTCGCCGGAATCGGGCCGGTCAGCATCAGCACCGGGTCGGCTCCGGTGACCGCACCGGCGCGGTAACGCACGATCGGCGTCAGACCCATTTCCAGCGCGAGCTCCGACGTCGTCACCAACAGTGCGGCCGCGCCGTCGGAGATCTGTGAGGAGTTGCCCGCGTGGATCACACCGTCCTCGACGAAAGCCGGTTTCAGTCCGGCGAGTTTCTCGACCGTCGTCCCGCGCCGCACGCCCTCGTCCTTGTGCACGACCGAACCGTCATCGCAGAAAACCGGAACGATCTGCTCGACGAACGCGCTGCCGTCCAGCGCCGCGGCCGCCAGCTCGTGGGACCGGACCGAATATTCGTCGAGCCGAGTGCGTGACAAGGCCCACTTCTTGGCGATGAGCTCCGCCGAGATCCCCTGGTTGAACGAGAATTCGTCATAGCGCGCAAGGACTTTCGGGCCATACGGCATGCCGGTCGCCCGGGCAGAACCCAGCGGCACGCGACTCATGACCTCGACGCCGCCGGCTACCACCACGTCCTGCTGACCCGACATCACCGCCTGCACCGCGAAGTCGAGAGCCTGTTGGCTGGATCCGCACGCGCGGTTGACCGTGGTCCCCGGGATGCTCTCCGGCCAACCCGCCGCCAGCACGGCGTAGCGGCCGATGTTGCTGGACTGATCGCCAACCTGGCTGACGCAACCCCAGATCACGTCGTCGACAAGCTCAGGGCTGACGCCGGCGCGTTCCATCAGTTCGTTGAGGACGACGGCGGACAGGTCGGCGGCATGCATGCCGGACAGTCCGCCGTTGCGCTTCCCCACCGCCGTACGCACCGCCTCGACGATCACTGTTTCGCGCATACTCCGCTCCGCCTCTCAATCGCCGAGCGTGAACCCAAGGCGTAGAAAACGCGAAAAACTCACCATCAGTTCACGTTCGATGACTACAACCTACGTCAGTGGCTTTAGTAGCTTCGAGGCAGCTTAAGCACATGCGATCCGAGGAAGTTCAGGATCATCTCCTGGCTGATCGGGGCGATCTTCATCAACCTCGCCTCCCGGAAGTAACGCGTGACGTGATATTCCTCCGCATATCCCATGCCACCGTGGGTCTGCAGCGCCCGGTCCGCGGCGGCAAATCCGGCGTCGGCGCACAGATATTTGGCTGTATTCGCTTCGCGTCCACAGGGTTTGCCATTGTCGTAGAGCCAGGTGGCCTTGCGCAGCATCAGCTCGGCAGCGTCGAGGCGGGCCAACGAATCCGCCAGCGGGAACTGGATGCCCTGGTTCATCCCGATCGGCCGGCCGAAGACCTCGCGTTCGTTGGCGTACTTCACGGCCTTGTCCAGCGCCACCCTCCCGATGCCGAGCGCCTCGGCCGCGATCAGCATCCGCTCCGGGTTCAGCCCGTCGAGGATGTATTGAAAACCCTTGCCCTCCTCACCAACCCGGTCTTCGACCGGGACTTCGAGGTTGTCGATGAACAGCTCGTTGGAGCTGACGGCGTTGCGGCCCATCTTGTTGATCGGCCGGATGTCGACCCGGCTGCGGTCGAGGTCGGTGAGGAACAGCGTCATGCCGTCGGTCTTCTTGGACACTTCGTCATAGGTCTGCGTCCGGGTCAGCAGCAGGATCTTGTCGGACTCCATTGCCTTGGAGATCCACACTTTCCGACCGTTGACGACGTAGTGGTCGCCGTTGCGCTTGGCGAAGGTGGTGATGCGCGAAGTGTCAAGCCCGGCACCGGGTTCGGTCACCCCGAAACAAATGTGGACTTCCCCGGTCGCCACCCGGGGCAGCGTGCGCGCCTTGAGTTCGTCGGAGCCGTGCACCACGACGGGTTGCATGCCGAAGATCGACAGGTGGATGGAACTGGCCGCGTTCATGGCGCCGCCGGACCTGGCGACCTCTTCCAGCAACAGGGTGGCTTCGGTGATCCCGAGGCCATGGCCGCCGTACTCAGTCGGGATGGTCATGCCCAGCCACCCGCCGTCGGCGATGGCGCGGTAGAACTCGGTCGGGAACTCGTGCGCCTGGTCTTTTTCCATCCAGTAGTGATCGTCGAACTTGGCCGCCAATTCGGCCACCGACCGCCGGATCAGCTCCTGATCCTCGGTGAGCTCGAACTCCATTGCCGCACGCCCCTTTCACCGCGAGCAGACGCAGAATCGCATAATCACCGCCCGGACGATGCGATTCTGCGTCTGCTCGGCCGCCTGAGAACCTCAGTCCTTGTTGCCGCTGAGTTCCTTGGCGTTGGCCGCGAAATCCGCGAACGACGAACCCGCCCTGGTGTCCTTGTGGTGGCTCAGCGCCCGGATGGACACGTCGTGTCCCTCAGCGGCCTTGCGTAACCCACCGACCGTGGCCTGTTCCGGTGTGATGTGCGTGAACGGGTCGAACGAGTACCAGCGCATCGCGTTCTGGTAAGTGATCTTGTTGATCTCGTCGTCCGGCACGTCGTTCAGCGACAGCACGTCCCACAACTCCTCGGGCGCGCCCGGCCACATGGAGTCACTGTGCGGGTAGTCGGCTTCCCAGCAGATGTTGTCGATACCGATCATGTTGCGCAGCGCGACCCCCACCTTGTCGCTGATGAAACAGGTGAGGAAGTGCTCGCGGAAGACGTCGGACGGTAGCTTGCCGCCGAAATTCTGATGCGTCCACGTCGAGTGCATCTCGTACGTGCGGTCCGCGCGCTCCAGGAAGTAGGGGATCCACCCCGTCCCGCCCTCCGACAGGGCGACCTTGAGGTCCGGGTACTCCTTGATGGGCCGCGACCACAACAAATCCGCGGCGGCCTGCACGATGTTCATCGGCTGCAGCGTGATCATCACGTCCATCGGCGCGTCGGGAGCGGTGATGGCCAGCCGGCCCGAGGATCCGATGTGCACGTTCATCACGGTGTCGGTGTCGCACAACGCCTTCCACAACGGATTCCAGTACTCGTTGTGGAAGCTGGGGTAACCCATCGCGGCCGGATTCTCGGTGAAGGTCAGCGCATGCACACCCTTCTTCGCGACCCGGCGCACCTCGGCGGCGCACGCCTCCGCGTCCCAGATCACCGGAATCGCCATCGGAATGAACCGCGCCGGATAAGCACCGCACCATTCGTCGATGTGCCAGTCGTTGTAGGCCTGCACCAGCGCGATCGAGAACTCGTGGTCGTCGGTGGCGAACAGGCGCCCGGCAAATCCCGGGAAGGAGGGAAAGCAGATCGAGGCCAGGATTCCCCCGGCATTCATGTCCTTGATGCGCTCGTCGACGTTGTAACAGCCGGGCCGGATCTCGTCCAGACCTGTGGGCTCGATCCCGTATTCCTCCTTGGGCCGGCCGGCCACCGCGTTGAGCGCCACGTTGGGGATGACGGTGTCGCGGAACTTCCACATGTCCGAACCGTCGGGGTTGTGCACCAGTCGCGGGGCGTCGTCCAGGTATTTGGACGGCAGGTGATTCTTGAACATGTTCGGCGGCTCGACGGTGTGGTCGTCCACGCTGATCAGGATCATGTCCTCTTTGTTCACGGGTATTCCCTTCTCATCTGATCCACCTGATCTGGTGCATTAAGCAGGCTGCAAGCCGCAGAGCAGAGCCCACCTGCGCCGAGCTCTCTATATGTTGAAAACTATCTTCTCGCGAAGCGAGAATCAACATCCAGCATAGGTCGTCCGGCCAGCCGACGGCCCTTTCGCGACGGGGCCAGATGCCGTTCGGTTGCCACGGCTCACGGCGGCATTGACCCGCCGACCGATTCGTGCAAGTCTATTCGGTTGGAAATGAGAATATGATTCTCTCAAAGTGAGAGGATGCAGGTGAGAAGGACGACTCGGATGCGTTTGCCGCCGCTGCCCGCCGACCAGTGGGACGAGGCTGTCGAAGGGGCACTGGCCGTCATGCTGCCGCCGGAGCGCCGCAATCCGCGCGACGCCTCCAACGTGTTGTCGACGATGGTCAACCACCCAGCCTTGACCAAGGCGTTCCTCCGGTTCAACGTCCACCTGTTGTTCTCGTCCACGCTGCCGCCGCGGATCCGCGAACTGGCCATCCTGCGAGTCGCGCATCGCCGCAAGTGCGCGTACGAGTGGATGCACCACGTCGATCTGGCACGACGAGAGGGCGTAACCGACGCCGAGATCGACGCGGTCCGCCGGGGTAACGGCGCGTTCGACGAGTTCGAGCGCGCGGTACTGACCGGCGTCGACGAACTCGACGAGCAGTCTCAGTTGTCCGACGAGACATGGGCGACGCTCGGTACGCGCTTCGACGATCGCCAGCGCATGGACTACGTCTTCACGGTCGGCTCCTACACGATGCTGGCCATGGCCCTCAACACTTTTGGCGTACAGCTCGAGACAAACACCGAACTTCAAGAGGAGAGGTAACAGTGGCCCACTTCCCCAAGCCAGCCGCCGGGAGCTGGACGCAGAACTACCCCGAGTTGGGGACCGCACCGGTCGACTACACCGACTCGGTCGATCCCGCGTTCTTCGAAGCAGAGCGCGACGCGATCTTCAAGCGCACCTGGCTCAACGTCGGCCGGGTCGAACGACTCCCGCGCACCGGCAGCTACTTCACCAAAGAGCTGCCCTCTGCCGGGCGGGGCATGTCGGTGATCATCGTCAAAACGAAGGACGGATCGGTCAAGGCGTTCCACAACGTCTGCCGGCACCGTGGAAACAAGTTGGTGTGGAACGACTTTCCGAATCAGGAGACATCCGGCACCTGCCGGCAGTTCACCTGCAAGTACCACGCCTGGCGGTACAGCCTCGACGGCGATCTGACCTATATCCAGCAGGAGGGGGAGTTCTTCGACGTCGACAAGAGCGACTACGGCCTGGTGCCGGTGCGCTGCGAGGTGTGGGAAGGCTTCATCTTCATCAACTTCGACCAGAACGCCCAGCCACTCGTGGACTATCTCGGACCGATGGGCAAGGGCATCGAGGGTTATCCGTTCCACGAGATGACCGAAACCTATTCCTACCGAGCCGAAGTCGGCAGCAACTGGAAGCTGTTCATCGACGCGTTTGCCGAGTTCTACCACGCGCCGGTGCTGCACCAAGGGCAGTACACCAAGGAAGAAGCCGCCAAAATCATGAAGTACGGCTTCGAGGCGCTGCACTACGAACTGGCCAGCCCGCACGGGATGATCTCGGCCTGGGGCGGTCAGGCACCGCCCGTGGACATGAGCATGGTCAAGCCCATGGACCAGGTGCTGCGCAGCGGGCTGTTCGGGCCCTGGGACAAGCCGGAGGCCATTGCGGAGCTGGACCGCTGCCGCCCGGCGTCAACCCGAAGAAGGTCAAGCAGTGGGGCGTCGACTCCTGGCACTTCTACCCGAACTTCATGTTGTTGATCTGGGAGCCCGGGTGGTTCCTGACCTACCACTACTGGCCGACCGCCGTCGACAAGCACATCTTCGAGTGCACGCTGTATTTCGTTCCACCGCGAAATGCCCGGGAGCGCTTGGCTCATGAGCTCGCCGCGGTGACGTTCAAGGAGTACGCGCTGCAGGACGCCAACACCCTGGAAGCGACCCAGACCATGATCGGCACCAGGGTGGTGAACGACTTCCCGTTGTGCGATCAGGAGATCCTGCTGCGCCACCTGCACAAGGTGACCGGTGATTACGTGGCCGACTGGGCAAAGGAGTGCCAGAACAATGGCAGAGTTACCGTCTGAATTCACAGACCTGGAGCCATTTTTGGATTGGGATCTGGCCACCGAACCCGAGCGTTACGCCAAGCGGCTGGCCTCCACGATGGGCCAGATGCAGGAGTTCTACGACGTTGCCTTCCCGCGTCTGAACGACGTCATCGCCTACTGTGACAAGTACCCGCTGGATGATCTACCCGAGGACGCGCGCACGCTCATGCACTTGATGCAGTCGCTGGTGATGGTGTCGTTTCCGATCGAGGCGTGGAAGCAGCCGCGGGTTCCCGACAGCGGCGCGGCCTGGGTGCAGTGCATCCGGGAGCCGGTGATCTGAAGGGTGTTGACGCTCAAGGCCGCTGGGCTACTCGACGTCGATGCCGGCAAGATCGTCTCGCCCGGCATCGTCCGGATCGAGGGCGACCGGATCGTCGGCGTCGGGGGTGAACCCGAGGGCGAGCTCATCGATCTCGGGGATCAGATCCTGTTGCCCGGGTTGATGGACATGGAGGTCAACCTGCTGATGGGTGGCCGCGGCGAGATGCCGGGCCTGTCCCAGGTTCAGGACGACCCGCCGACCCGGGTGCTGCGGGCCGTCGGCAACGCCCGCCGCACTCTGCGTGCCGGGTTCACCACCGTGCGCAACCTGGGTCTGTTCGTGAAGACCGGTGGCTATCTGCTCGACGTGGCGCTGGGCAAGGCGATTGACGCGGGCTGGATCGAAGGCCCGCGCATTGTGCCTGCCGGACATGCGATCACGCCCACCGGCGGTCACCTGGATCCGACGATGTTCGCCGCCTTCGCGCCGCACGTGCTGGACCTGACGGTCGAGGAGGGCATCGCCAACGGCGTCGACGAGATCCGCCGGGCGGTGCGCTACCAGATCAAGCACGGTGCTCAGCTGATCAAGGTCTGCTGCTCCGGCGGTGTCATGTCCATGACGGGACCACCCGGCGCGCAGCACTATTCGGATGAGGAGCTGCGCGCGATCGTCGACGAGGCACACCGCCGCGGGCTACGCGTCGCCGCACACACCCACGGCGCCGACGCGGTCAAGCACGCGGTGGCGGCCGGCATCGACTGCATCGAGCACGGCTTCTTGATCGACGACGAGGCGATCGCGCTGATGGTCGAGAATGGCACTTTCCTGGTGAGCACCCGCCGCCTCGCCGAAGGCATGGACGTATCACACGCACCACCGGAATTGCAGGCCAAGGCCGCCGAGATGTTCCCGAAGTCGCGGACCTCGATACTGGCCGCCTATGAGGCCGGGGTGAAGATCGCCGTCGGCACCGATGCGCCGGCGATACCGCACGGCCGCAACGCCGACGAGCTGGTCACGCTGGTGGAATGGGGCCTGCCGCCACTGGCGGTGCTGCGCGCGGCAACCCTGACGGCGGCCGAGTTGATCAACTCCACCGACCTGGGACGGCTCGCCGAGGGCCTGCTGGCCGACGTCATCGCGGTTCCGGGAAACCCGTTGCAGGACATCACCGTTACCCGCAACGTCAGCTTCGTCATGAAAGGCGGCAAGGTCTTTGTCAGCTAACCAGCCAACCAGAACTGACGACCTGGTGGAAATCCAGCAGCTGCTCGCCCGGTATGCCGTCACCATCACCCAAGAGGACATCGAGGGCCTGGTCGCCGTGTTCACGCCGGACGGCACCTACAGCGCCTTCGGCGACACCTACACCCTGGACCGGTTCCCCGACCTGGTTGCCGCCGCACCCAAGGGCCTGTTCATGACCGGAACCGCGGTGGTGGAACTCGACGGCGACACCGCCGGCGGCACCCAGCCGCTGTGCTTCATCGAGCACGCCACGCACGACATGCGAATCGGCTACTACCGCGACACCTACCTGCGTACCGCCGACGGATGGCGGCTGAAAACCCGTGCCATGACCTTCATTCGGCGCAGCGGCGTGCACGATTCCGGGCGCCCGCACGCCGTGGGCCGCCCAGCCGGCGACGCTGCGGGCCGTGCAACGGCCGGAGGAGGAGCCGGCTAATTGAGCCTGAGTCCCGTGAATTCCGGCCCCGTGAATGTCGGGCAGTTCCGGGCAGACCTGTGCGCCTGGCTCGACGAGCATGACCTGACTCCGGATCCCGACCACTCGCTGCAGGGTCACATGCGGCAACTCGCCCGCGTGCACGCCGCGCTGTACGAGGCCGGTTGGATGCGCTACGGCTGGCCCACCGAAGTCGGCGGGCTCGGCGGGCCCGCCCTGCTGCGCGCGATCGTCGGCGAGGAGGTGGTGGGCCGCAGGCTCGCCGAACCCGGTCCCTACTCGATGGTCGAGGTGCTGGCCCCCACCATGATCGATTACGCACCAACCGAACTCGCCGCCGAGATGGTGCCGCGGCTGCTCAGCGGGCGCGAGCAGTGGTGTCAGGGCTTCTCCGAACCGGGATCCGGCAGCGACCTGGCATCGCTGTCCACCCGGGCAGTTCAGGACGGCGGTAACTGGATTGTCAACGGGCAGAAGGTCTGGACCAGTTTCGCGCAGTTCTCCACCCGGTGCATCCTGCTCACCCGCACCGGACCGGGCCATGACGGCATCACCGCGTTCTTCGTCGACATGAACACGCCGGGCATCACGGTGCGCCCGCTCCGCACCATGCACGGCGTCGACGAGTTCTGTGAGGTGTACTACGACGACGTGGTGATCCCGTCCAGCCGCATGCTCGGCAAGCCCGGCGAAGGCTGGCGGCTGGCGATGGACTTGTTGCCCTACGAACGCTCGACCTGCTTCTGGCAGCGGATCGCCTACCTGTACTCGAGGTTCGACGCGCTGATCGCCGAGGCAACCGAACCGGACGAGTCCGCCTTGGGTGCAGCGTATCTCGCTCTGCATACGCTGCGCTGCCGATCCCGCGCCACCCAGCACCGGCTGGCCGGAGGGGCGCGGCTCGGGCCGGACACCTCCATCGACAAGGTGCTGTTGGCCGGTGCCGAACAACGGCTCTACGACACCGTCCGCGACGTGATACCCGGGACGCTCGAATTGGACGACACGGCCTGGCGTCCGGAGTATCTGTACTCGCGTGCGGCAACCATCTACGGCGGGACCGCGGAAATCCAGCGGAATATCATCGCCCGCCGGCTGCTCGACCTGGGGAAGGAGTGATATGACTCTGGGACCCAGAGCTCGCGTTACTGGCGGACTCATTGCGCACGGCGATGACGGCCGCCAGCGGCGCCGGGCTGGACGCCGCACTGGCCGACCTCGGCTGGCTCGACATGCTCGACGAAATTCCGCAAACCGCAATCCCTCTGGTGTTCCGGTTGCTCGGTGAAACCGGTGCGCACGCACCGGTGCTCAACGACGTCATGCTGCGCGCCGCTGGACAGGCGGGCGGCGGTACTTTGCCGCTGCCGTACGCGGGTGGTTCGTGGGTGATCTGGGAACGCACCGACGCCGCCGCGCCGGCACTGGATGACGAGCTCCCGATACACCGGGTGGCGGCCGGGGATCCGGTCCCGGTCAGCGCGGGCCGGCAGGCGGTGGGCTGGTGGCTCGTCGGCACCAGCCGGGCCATGCTGTCGCTGGCTCGGCGGCACGCGCTGGACCGTGTCCAATTCGGCCGGCCCATCGCCTCTTTCCAGGCGGTGCGGCACCGGCTCGCCGAGACGCTGGTCGCGATCGAGGGCGCTGAAGCCACCTTGCAGGCCGCTACCGACCAGCCCGACGACCTGGCCTGCCTGTTGGCCAAGGCCGCGGCGGGCCGGGCGGCACTGACCACCGCCCGGCACTGCCAGCAGGTGCTCGGTGGCATCGGCTTCACCGCCGAACATCAATTGCATCGCCACGTCAAGCGCGCACTGGTGCTCGACGGGTTGCTCGGCAGTTCCCGGGAGCTGACCCGCGAAGCGGGGCGCACGTACGTGCCGTGGGCTCGGCGCCCAGGCTCGTCCACCTCTGACCGCCGAGAGTGAATTCGGCGACGCGACACGCCGCCGCGGCGTCGTGAGATTCACAGTGGGGCAGGCTAACTGCGCGGCAGTCCGAGTATCCGCTCGGCGACGATGTTGCGCTGGATCTCCGAGGTGCCGCCGGCGATGGTGCCGGCGAAGCTGCGGGCGTACCGGTCGAACCAGCTGCCATAGTGATCGTCGAGGTTCAGCGGCGCGAACGGCGCGGTGATCGCGGGATGAACCAGACCCGTCGGAACCCTTGGCGTTCAAGGCATCTTCGGAGGCCCGCTGGACTGCCTCCGAGCCGAGCAGCTTCAGCACCGACTGGGCGGGCACATCCTCTTCACCGCGGGCGGCTTTGGCCAGGGCCACCGAACCGAGCAGTCGCATCGCCCAGGCATCCATCACCAGGGTGGCGTAGCGATCCCGTTCCAGCACTCCGGTGGGCGTGAAATCGGTTGTCTGCTGGTCCAACAGGTTGGCGTAGTCAATCCAGAGCATGGCGCGCTCGTGACCGAGCGCGCCTGTTGCCACCCGCCAACCGCCGTTGAGCTCACCCACCAGATTCTCGGCGGGCACCCGCGCGTCGGTGAAGAACACCTCGTTGAATTCGACGTCGTCGTGGTCGCACACCGACGCGAACGGCCGTCGCACCACACCCGGAGTGTCCGTCGGAATCAGCAACACACTGATCCCCTTGTGTTTTGGCACGTCGGGATTGGTGCGCACGAACGTCAGCAGCACGTCAGCGTCGTGCGCGCCCGACGTCCACACCTTCTGTCCGTTCACGACGAAGTGGTCCCCCTGGGAATCCGAGCCGCGCACCGCCCGCGTCTTCAGTGACGCCAGATCCGAACCGGCGCCGGGTTCGCTCATCCCCAGCGACGCGGTGATCTCCGCCCGCAGAATCCGCACCGCCCAGCGCTGCTTCTGTTCCGGAGTCCCGAACGACAACAGGGACGCCGCGATGATCCCGACGCCCTGCGGGTTGAAACTGCGGTAGATCCGGCGCCGCGCCATCTCCTCCGCGTGCACGTACTGCTGTAACAACGTCGCGTTGCGGCCACCGAATTCAGGCGGATTGCCGGGCAGCAGCCAGCCGTTGTCGAACAGCAGCCGCTGCCAGCGGGCCGCCCACTCCGGCACGTGCGAGCACGAACGCGGCCGCACCACGCCGTGGGCCTGATCGGGCAGATGCTCGTCGAGAAATGCGACGAATTCGGCGCGGAAAGCCTCGACATCGGCATCAAAACTCAGCTGCACAAATCTCCTCGTGGCTTCTCCGGACTCCCGGGGTCTCACTCTCGTGAATGTGCTTCCCAAACGCCCGTGCAAGAGAATATTATTCTCGTCGTGAGGAAGTTACAATCTCCAAGACATCGTCCGTGAGGAGGTCGAGCACCGCGATGGCCCGACGTTCTCCGGTACAGTCCAACCATGTTCCCTCCTCGCGGCAATCTCCTGAGCCGCCCGTGACCAGCCCGGGCGAAGAGCCGGCTTGGAAACAGCGGGCCGTCGAGCGATCCATCAAGACCGCGAAACTGCGGGCGGCGCAGCGCGTCCAGCGCTTCCTGGATGCCGCGCAGGCCATCATCATCGAGAAGGGCAGCACGGACTTCACCGTGCAGGAGGTCGTCGACCGGTCCCGCCAGTCGTTGCGCAGCTTCTACCTGCAGTTCGACGGCAAACACGAGTTGCTGCTCGCGCTGTTCGAGGACGCGCTGAGCCGATCTGCCGACCAGATCCGTGCCGCCACGGAAAGTCACACCGATCCGTTGGAGCGGCTCAAGGTGGCGGTGGAGCTTTTGTACGAGGCCTCCCGTCCGGACCCGACGGCCAGGCGGCCGCTGTTCACCGACTTTGCGCCACGGTTGCTGGTTACACACCCCGTCGAGGTCAAGGTGGCCCATGCGCCGCTGCTGGCTTTGCTCACTGAACTGATGGAAGCCGCCTGTGACGCCGGAGAGCTGCGTGCCGGCGTCAACCCCAAGCGGATGGCCGCCATGACCATGCAGACAGTGATGTTCATCGCGCAGTCCAGCGGTGGCTCCGACGACGCCACCGTCAATCCGATCAGCGCCGACGAGGTATGGGACTTCTGCTCACGCGGATTCGCGGGCTAGCTTCCGGCCAGATCCGGCTCCCCAGATTTGCTGACGAGCGAATATCGCACGCCATCGCGGCCGATGAGAACGATATTCTCGGGAAATAAGAACCTAAAATAGCCAAAACGGATTCCGCGTTGACACTTCTTGGTGGGTGATGACAGAGTTCTACAGGCGGCATGATCGCGCTCCCCGGATACGACAGGGCGGCGCGCACCGGCGAGAGGGCAGTTACCCGTGACAGTAAGCGCAGCCAGCGACGTCTATTTCGACCCTTACGACGTCGAGCTCAACGCTGACCCCTACCCCATGTTCCGGAGGCTGCGCGAGGAGTCGCCGCTGTATTACAACGAGCAGCACGACTTCTATGCGCTCAGCCGTTTCGCCGATGTCGACAACGCGATCGTCGATTACACGACCTTCAGCTCCGCCCGGGGCGCGATCCTCGAACTCATCCGGGCCAATATCGAGATGCCACCGGGTGTGCTCATCTTCGAAGACCCGCCGGTCCACGACATCCACCGTAAGTTGTTGTCGCGCATGTTCACCCCGCGCAAGATCAGCGACCTGGAGCCCAAGATCCGCGAATTCTGCGCGCGCAGTTTGGATCCGCTGATCGGCACCGGAAAGTTCGACTTCGTCAACGACCTCGGCGCGCAGATGCCGATGCGCGTCATCGGCATGCTGCTGGGTGTCCCGGAGGAGGATCAAGAGGCCGCACGGGATTTCGCCAATGCGCAGATGCGCACCGAGGCCGGCAAGCCGATGGAGTTCTCGGCCGAAACCATGTTGAATGGCGAGTTTTTCGGCCAGTACATCGATTGGCGCGCGCAGCATCCGTCCAACGACATCATGACCGAGTTACTCAACGCCGAGTTCGAGGACGAGACCGGAACCGTTCGGCGGATGCGGCGCGACGAGCTGCTCACCTACGTCACCGTGGTCTCCGGCGCCGGCAACGAGACCACCACCCGGTTGATCGGTTGGGCGGGAAAGGTATTGGCCGACCACCCGGATCAGCGCCGCGCGTTGGTGGAGAATCCGGCATTGATTCCCGCGGCCGTCGAGGAGTTGCTGCGCTACGAGCCGCCGGCGCCACACGTGGCCCGGTATGTCACCCGCGACGTCGACTACTACGGCCAACGGGTAGCCGAAGGCAGCGTGATGATGATGCTCATCGGTGCGGCGAACCGCGACCATCGCCAATTTCCGCCGGACGGAGATGTTTTCGACATCCGCCGCGAACCGCGTCAGCACCTGACATTCAGCGTCGGCACCCACTACTGTCTCGGCTCCGCGCTGGCCCGGCTCGAGGGCCGGATCGCGCTCGAGGAGATCTTGAAGCGCTTCCCCGAATGGGATGTCGACCTCGGCCACGCGCAAGCTTTCCCCGACGTCGACCGTGCGGGGTTGGGAATCCATGCCGGCCGTCTTCGGCTGAAATCACAGGAGGAACAGAGGAACGCATGACTGGACGGGTAGCGGGCAAAGTCGCCTTCGTCACGGGGGCGGCGCGGGGTCAGGGCCGCAGCCACGCCGTGCGATTGGCCGAGGAAGGCGCCGACATCATCGCCGTCGACGTGTGCAAGCCGATCGTCATGAACACCACCATTCCGGCGTCGACGCCCGAGGATCTGGCGAGACCGCCGATCTCGTCAAGGGTCTCAATCGCCGAATCGTCACGGCCGAAGTCGATGTGCGCGACTTCGACGCGCTCAAGGCCGCGGTGGACAGCGGCGTGGAGCAGTTGGGGCGGCTGGACATCATCGTTGCCAACGCGGGCATCGGCAACGGTGGCGACACCCTGGACAAGACCAGCGAATACGACTGGCAGGAGATGATCGACGTCAACCTGTCGAGCGTCTGGAAAACAGTGAAAGCCGGTGTGCCCCATATCATCGCGGGCGGCACGGGCGGTTCGATCATCTTGACCAGCTCGGTCGGCGGGCTCAAGGCGTACCCGCACTGCGGCAGTTATGTCGCCGCCAAGCACGGCGTGGTGGGCATCATGCGCTCTTTCGCAGTCGAGTTGGGGAAGCACATGATTCGCGTCAATACGGTCAACCCCACGCACGTCAGCACCCCGATGATCATGAACGAGGGCACCTGGAAGTTGTTCCGGCCGGACCTGGAGAACCCCGGTCCCGATGACATGGCCCCGATCTGTCAGATGTTCCACACGTTGCCGATCCCGTGGGTGGAGGCACAGGACGTCAGCAATGCGGTGCTGTTCTTCGCCTCCGACGAATCCCGGTACATCACCGGCGTCACCCTGCCTGTCGATGCGGGGAGCTGCCTGAAATAGGGTTTCGTCCATGGATGGATTTGACGGACGCGGAGCAGTCATCACCGGCGGCGCGAGCGGTATCGGCTTGGCCACCGCCACCGAGTTGGCCCGTCGCGGTGCTCGGGTGGTGCTCGCCGACGTCGACCAACCCGGTTTGGAACTGGCGGTCACTCACCTGCGCGGCCAGGGCTTCGACGCGCACGGCGTGATGTGCGACGTCCGTCATCTCGAAGAGGTTGTGCACCTGGCGGACGAGGCCTTCCGGCTGCTCGGCCAGGTGGACGTCCTGTTCAGCAATGCCGGGATCGGTCTTGGCGGCCCGATCTCGGACATGACGCATGAAGACTGGCGCTGGGTCATCGATATCGACCTGTGGGGTTCCATCCATGCCGTCGAGGCGTTCTTGCCGAGATTGCTCGAGCAGGGCACCGGCGGGCACATCGCCTTCACCGCGTCGTTTGCCGGGCTGGTTCCGAATGCCGGCCTCGGGGTGTACGGGGTCGCCAAGTACGGGGTGGTCGGCCTGGCTGAAACCTTGGCGCGCGAACTCAAGGACAACGGCATCGGGGTCTCGGTGCTGTGCCCCATGGTCATCGAAACCAAGCTGATGTCCAACTCCGAACGGATCCGCGGCGTCGACTACGGTTTGGCGTCGGCGCCGGACGTGACGGGTTCGGTGGGCATGCTTCCCGAGCAGGACGGGACCCTGGGCGTGGCTGACGTAGCGCGTCTGACCGCCGACGCGATTCTGGCCAACCGCCTGTATATTCTTCCGCACGAAGCCTCTCGCGCTTCGATCCGGCGCCGGTTCGACCGCATTGACCGGACTTTCGACGAACAGGCCGCCGAGGGCTGGCGCCACTAGCCGCTTCCGGCGAGCCTAGGACCGGGGCCCAGGCGGTAGTCGCCGGTGTGCGGGTCGTGGTACCAGCCGCCCGCGGCGTGCGTACCGCCATCGACGTGCAACGTCTGGCCGGTGATGTATGTCGACATGTCCGAGGCGAGAAAGATTGCTGCGCCGGCGATTTCGTCGACGTGACCGGGCCGCCCCCACGGCACGATGGCGCCCATGGCGCCCATAGCCGCAGTGGCGCCTTCCCCGCCGAGCTGTGCCAGGCCTTCGGTCAGCGTGATGTCGGGGGCTATCGCGTTGACCCGGATGCCGTGGGACGCCAGTTCGAGCGCAGCGGTCTTGGTGTAATTGATGACGCCGGCCTTCGCGGCGGCGTACGCCGCATAGCCGGGCGCGGCCCGCACCCCCTCGATCGAGGTGACCGCCATGATGCTTCCCGACAGACCATCGGCCACCATCTGCCGGGCGACCCGCTGAGTGCACAACAGCACGTGCCGCAGATTCGCCCGATACAGTGCGTCCCAACCGTTCTCGCTGGTTTCCAGGAGTGGCGAGGAGAACACGCCGCCGGCATTGTTGACCAGGATCGTCGGCGTTCCCAACTCGGCCACCGTCCGCGCCAGGGCGGCGTCGACCTGACCGCTGTCCCGGACGTCGGTGGGGACACCGAGTGCGCCAATCGATTCCGCCGCCGATGCGCACGTGTCGGGGTTGCGCTCCCAGATGGCCACGCGCGCGCCGAACGCCGCGAATCCCGCGGCGATACCGCGCCCGATGCCCGCTCCCCCGCCGGTGACCACCGCGACCCGGTCGGTCAGCAGAATGTTCGACGGATCGACTGCCATAACGCCCGCTACCCCCTGCAGAGTCATGCCGGGCTCCGGCCGATCACGCCGTCGGCTTCCAGTTCGGCGATCTCCGCATCGGTGAGGCCCAACTCGGTCAGCAGCTCATGGTTGTGTTGCCCCAGCAGCGGTGCGGGTTCGGTGTGGAATCGGCACGGGCCGCCGGACAATCGCATGGGCACGCTGCTGAGCCTAGCCGGGCCGCACACCGGGTGATCCACGACTTCGAAGAAGCCCCGCGCGGCGAGCTGGGGCAACTCCGTCTGCCGGTGCGGCTGCATGACCTTGGCGACCGGCACGCCGGCATCCCAGAGGATTGCCACAATCTCGTCCCGGGTGCGGTGTTCACACCACGCGCGAGCCGTTCATCGATCAGGTCCTCGTGCGCACGCCGACCGGGTACCGTTGCCAGCGCCGGATCGGTTGCCCACGAGGGCGATCCGAGTGCACGGCACAGCCGCTCCACTGCTCGTCGTTGGCCACCGCGATGGCGACCCAGCTGTCGAGGCGACCGAACTCGTCGATGTCGGCACTGAGGTACAGGTTCTGCGGCGCCGCCGTCGGCCCCCGATTGCCGGCCCGTTCCAATAAGGCGCCGTACGCGGAGAATTCGATGACCTGCTCGGCCGCGAGGTTGAGGGCCGCGTCCACCATCGCCGCTTCCACCAGTACGCCCTGGCCGGTGCGGCGGCGGTGCTCCAGCGCCAGCAGCAGCGCGTTGAGCGCATGAACGCCGGCGTTGGGGTCGCCCACGGAATACGGCTCGAAGGGGGTGCGGTCGGGATAGCCGGTCAGCCAACTCACGCCCGCCGCCGACTCGATGACGTACGCGAACGCCGGATTGTCCCGCCACGGCCCGTCCAGCCCGAAGCCAGGCATGCGCAACAGGATCGCATCGGGCCGAACCGCTTGCACCGCGGCGAAATCCAGTCCGATCTGATCCAGCACGCGGGGAGTGAAGTTCTCCGCGATCACCTCACAGGTGCCGATGAGCTTGAGCAGCAGTTCGCGCCCCCGCGGTCGCTGCAGGTCCAGGGTGAGGCCCTTCTTGTTGGTGTTGAGCGCGGCGAAGATCGGTGACTTCTCCCACCACTGTTCCTCGGTGACCGGGATGCCGGCGATGAGCCGGGTGCCGTCGGGGCGCCGGGCGGATTCGATGTGGATCACCTCGGCGCCGAGCATCGCCAGCAGGTGTGTACAGGATGGCCCCGCCCAGAACGCCGTCATGTCCAGTACCCGAAGACCGCTGAGCGGCAACCCCTCTGACGGCCCCTTCGAGACGGGTCGGGGCGTCAGAGTGGCCATCCGGTAGTGCGTCGTGTGTTCACCCAGCCTGGGCGCCATCCCCGGTTCCCGTAACCGCGCCGGCCGCATCCGGTACGGGTGGCCCGGCTGCTGAAAATCATCGCGGGGGTTGCGCAAGAACGAGCCACGCTGCACAAAGTGTTCCAGCGAAACAATGTTCGCGCCGTTGGCCACCGGGGCGTTGGGTATGCGAAAGGCGGTGGCGAGTTCCCGGATCTCGTCGGCCGGATGGTTACGCACCCACTCGTAGATCTCGTCGGCGTAGACATTGGCCAGTTCGGTGATCGACAGCGGGGACTTCTCGTCGATCCACTCCGGGTGTCCGACCATCGCGCACAGGTCGAACCACTGCTGGGCCGTTCCGCAGCCGAGGTCCACCAGCCCGTCCTGCGCGGCGGCAACGCCCGGGACGGTGAGTCGGCGGGCGTCCCGCCACGGTCGGCCGAGCACTTCGAAGTACGTCACCGGATAGTAAGTGAGGCCGAGAATCTGGGTCTCCAGCATCGACAGGTCGATGAGTTCACCCTGACGGCGACCGTTGTGGCGAGCAGCCAGGATCGCCGCACTGGCGTAGGCACCGGCGAGGTACTCGCCGACCTGACCGCCGACGAACACCGGTGCCCGGTCTGCCACGCCGCGCCCCAGACCGACGATCCCACCGGACCAGGCCTGCAGCGTGAACTCGGTGGCGGCGCGGTCCCGCCAGGGCCCATGCAGACCGAACGGGGTGATCGACGCGACGACGAGGTGCGGATGACAATCCCGGATCGATTCTGGCGTAAACCGTTCGGCCACCGAAGATCCGGACGACCAGACCACTGCATCGGCCGCGGCCAGCAACTGGCCGACCAACTCGACGTCCGCTGCGGCACCCGGATCGGCGACCACGCTGTGCTTGGACCCGGCCAGGAAGCTGAACAGCGCGCCGTCCGTCTCGACAACCGAGACCGGACGCCGACCACGATCGGAGCCAATCGCCCTCCGGCGACTCGACTTTGATGATGTCGGCGCCGCCGTCGGCGAGCAGTTTGGTGCAGTAGGCACCCGCGATCCCGGAGGACAGGTCGATCACGGTGCAACCGGAAAGCGGTGGTTGCGCCACTAGCGCTTCGTCTTTCGTCTGGCACGGGCGCTGGCCAGCGCGTACTTCTGCGCCTCGGCTTCGAGTTTCCCGCGGGGCACGTCCTTCTGGTACCGGATTATCTTCTCTGCCTTGGGATCCGGCCGCGGCGTCATGAATCAGGACCGCCAGAATGGGCTGGCGGTCAGCACCTCCGGACCGTCGGCCGTGATCAGCACCGCTTGGCGCCCGAACGCCGCACCGACACCCTGCTCCCAGACGTAGCCGGTGACGGCAAGCACCATGCCGGGCTCGAGTCGCTCCTCGTCAGCGGTCCGGGGCAGGCGCGCGGAGATGACGGGCGGGTCGAAGCCCATACCCAGGCCCCGCGCTACGGGCATCGGCGGCGCAGCCTCACCGGCGGCGGCGTAGGCGGCCAGCAGTTCACCCGCTCCCGCCCCCGGTCGGCACACGGCAATCAGCATGTCCCACAGTCGGTCCCAGCGTCCGAATAAGGCCGCCGCGCCGGCGACCTCTTCCACCGGCCAGGTGCGCCCCACCTCTCCGATGTACCCGCCGGCCAGCACGCCGGCGGACAGCGCCACCAGGTCGCCGGACTGCACCCGGCCGTCCCCTGCGGCGCGTCGCCAGGGATGGTCACGCGAAGTCACCCACGCCACATCCTGATTCGACGGCGTGCTCACCCCGCCGGCGGCCACCGCTTCTAGCAACACCCCAGCCAGTTCCTGTTCGCGTACTCCGGGCCGCAATTCGGCCACCGCCGCGGCCAGGCCGGATTCGGCCACCGCGATCGATTCCCGCAGCACACCGATCTCCTCGTCGGTCTTGATCCGCCGGGACGCGCGCATCGCGAGTTCACCGTCGACCAGTTCGGCGTTGGGAAAGGCAGTCGGCAACAGCTGCGCGAAAACCGGTGACAGCGCATCGGTTCCGACCCGGCGGGCGGTGGACGCGCCCTCGATCCGGCTCAGCGCGGCAATGGTATTCGCCGGATTCCACGAGATGCCGTAAAGATTTTCATGCGGGATGTCCTCGGGAATGCCCTCATCCCAGGTACTGAGCAGATGAACGGCACCCGTCGCCCGCACCAGCACACAGCTAGGGCCGAACGGCCGTGTTCCGGCCACCCAGAGTTGGGGTGCGCCAGTCACATAGCGGACGTTGGCCTGCCGGCCCAAAACCAGCACATCCAGGTCGTAGGCGGCCATCTGGGCCAGGGCGCGCTCGCGGCGCCCGAAGCGCAAAGCCCGTGCGTCGGGCAGGACCTCAGTCGACATAAGGGTCATAGGGGTAGTCGGTCAATCGGATCGAGCCTTCCTCGGTGATCACCAGTACCTCTTCACTGCGATAGCCGCCGGTGCCGTCCTCCCATACCACCGGTTCCAGCACCAGAACCATGCCCGGCCGCAGGACGAAGTTCTCGTCGAACTCCTCGCCGAGATCGGTTCCGATCATCGGCATTTCAGCCGCGTTGACACCGATCCCGTGGCCCAGATAGAAGTGCGGCAGCCACGGTCGCGTGCCGCCGTTGGCCGCGGTCGCCGCGCGGCCGAGATCGGCGGCGGTGGCTCCGGCGCGGGCCACGCCCAGCACGGCATCCATGATGGACCGCCACTTGTGGAACTGCGCCTGCTGGCGCGGCGACGGGTCCTGCCCGACGATCCAGGTTCGCCCGAAGTCGGAGCAATAGCCGGCGTAGGTGATGCTGACGTCGGTCCACAGCACGTCGCCCTTGACCAACTCGCGTTCGGTGCTCAACAGCGGCAGGGCCAGATCCCCGTGGGTGGTCCAGACGCCCTCGGCCCTGCTGTGCGGCATCACCTGCCAGATCGGTTCGAGCATGCTGGTCATCGCCCCCAACTCGAAGGCGCGACGCACGAACCGCGCGGACAAGTCGATCTGGCGGATCCCGGGAGCCAGCGCCTGGTGGACTTCGACCATCGCCTCGTCGGTGATGCGGACCGCGGTGCGGATACAGGCCAGCTCATCCGGAGTCTTGATCACCTTTGCCGCACTGATCACCGCAGCCGCGTCGACGGGAAAGCCGTGGGAAACACTACGTTCCGGGGCACGCGACATCGCGCCGGTCAATTCGTCGGCCGCGACCGTAGCCCCGCCCGGAACAAGGTCGGCCAGCAGCCGGGCGAAATCGGGCCACCCCTTCGTCGAATTCGAGGTAGACCGGGCCGTGTAAATGGTCAGCCGGCAGCTCGGACTCCTGTGCAGCACCCTCGCGGAACGGTAGAAACAGATGCGGCCACTCGTCGTCGGCCAGCACCACGGCAACCGGCCGCTCGACATACGACAGGCCGGCGTCGCCCAGCGGCCAACTGGTGCCGGTGGCGTACACCACCGCGTTGTTCCCGAGTAGCACCAGGGCGTCGACGCCCCGCTCGGTCATCGCCGTGCGCAGTCGCGCCCCGGTCTCGCGGCGCATGCGCGTCAGGTCGGGGGTTTCCGGGATCGCCAGCCCAGCTGTTGTGTCGCGCGAAAGTGGTCATAGGCCCAAGAACTCGCTGATGTTGCCGCTGACGATCCGGGCCGCGTTTTCCGGACCGACGGCCTCGACGACGGCCGCCAGCGACTTCTCGGAATACCCGTACGTGCTTTCGTTGTGCGGGTAGTCCGATGACCACATCACCTTGTCGACCCCGATCCGGTCGATCAGCTCCAAGCCGAGCGGGTCGACCATGAACGAGGCGCTCATGTGGTTGTCCCAGTAGTAGCGGACGTCGTGTTCCAGCGGCCGGTTGAACATGTGCTGATAGGACGCGACGAGGTGCTCAGCATCCTGCAGCGCCCATGGCACCCAGGCGATCCCGCCTTCGAACCAGCCGATCCGCAGCCCCGGGTGCTGATCGAGGATGCCGCCGAAGATGTACTTGGAGAACGTTTCCCGGAATCCGTCGATATTGATCATCATGCCGACGACGACGCTGTTGAACTCACACGGACTCTTCGGCGGGGTCTCGCCGATGTGGTGCGAGACCGGTAGGCCGGCGGCCTCGATCTCGTCCCAGACGGCACTCATGGCAGTGCAGGAGTAGTCGATCGGGTTGCCGTCGTCGTCCTTGCCGGGGTTCAGTGGCATCAGAAAGGTCCGCAGTCCCAGGGACTTCAGTTCGGCCAGGGTTTTGCGGGTGCCCTCCGGGTCCCACCAGTTGATCAGGCCGGCGCCGTAGAAGTGGCCCTTGGACCGCTCCTGCAGCTCGGCGATGTACTCGTTGTAGATGCGGAACGTGAGCTCGCGGAGTTTCTTGTCCGGGTAGTGGAATAACGCCAGCACCGCGTTGGGGAAGGCGAGTTCTTTGTCGACGCCGTCCTCGCGCAACTCCTGGATCCTGGCCTCGATGTTGGTGCTGGCCGCCCCGGGCAGGTCGTCGTACTGCATCAGGACGGCGCTGAAGTCGCCCGGCAGGAACGACTGGCCTTTGCGCCCAACCTGATACGCGCCTTCCTCGTACCAGATTCGGGGCGCCTTGTCCTTCAGGTCCTCGGGGAATCGTTCGTAAAAGATGTCCGCGGCCAGGGAAATGTGGTTGTCGGCCGAGAACACCTCGGTCCCGGTAGGTAATCCCACATCGCTGCCGAGGGCGTGTCCCTTGCGGTCCTTGGGCGCACCAAAGCCTTTCGGTGGATACAGCGTGCTTGAGGTAGTCATCTTTGACCTTTCGTTACCAGGTGACCGGAAGTTCGTAGACGCCGTAGGCGAGGCGGTCGTGTTTGAACGGAATGTCTTCGAGCGCGGCCGCTGATTGCAGTGTGGGGATGCGCCGGAACAAGGTGCGGAAGACGATTTGCATCTCGGCGCGGGCCAGCTGCTGGCCGACGCACTGGTGTCTGCCGTAGCCGAAGGCGACGTTGCGGTCGGCCCCGGAGCGGTGCAGGTACAGGCGTTCGGGCTCGGTGAAGGCGTCCGCATCCCAGTTCGCCGGGGCCAGGTCGATGATGATGCCCTCGCCGGCGCGGATCACCTCGCCGGCGATCGCGATGTCCTCGACGGCCACCCGGCGTTGACCGTTCTGGATGATACTGAGGTAGCGCAGCAATTCCTCGACGGCGTTGGAGACGATCTTGGGATCATCGGCGTCGCGGATGGCAGGCAACTGGTCGGGATTTTCCAGCAGCGCAAGCACTCCGAGGCCGAGCATGTTGGCGGTGGTCTCGTGTCCGGCGATCAGCAGCCCGGTAGCCAGCTGAGCGGCCTCCTTCACGCTGAGCTCGCCGGCTTTGACGCGCTCGGCCAGATCGGAAACCGCATCCTCGGCAGGGGTTTCCATCTTGGCTTCCACCAGTTCAGCCAGGTACTTGTGCAGGCTCATCGCGCCTTTGAGGGTGTCGTCACCAGACGCATACCGGGCCAGCCCGACATTGGCGTGGTGCTGGAACATTTCAGCATCCGCGTAGGGCACCCCGAGCAGCTGACTGATCACCAACGACGGCACCGGCAACGCCAGTGCGCTGACGATGTCGGCCGGCTTGGGCCCGGCCAGCATCGCGTCGATGTGCTCGTCGGTGATCTGCTGGATGGCGGGCCGCAGGCCCTCGACCCGCCGAAAGGTGAAGGGCTTGGACAACATTCGCCGAAATCTGGTGTGCTCCTCGCCGTCTGCGGTGAACACCGACCGCGGGCGCTTGTGCACCGTCGCCAACATCCCGGCGTTCCAGTGCGGGAAGCCGGGCACCCGGTCGTCGACGCTGACCCGCGAATCCGAGAACAGTTCGCGGCACTGCTCATAACCCGTGATGAGCCACGGGGTGCTGCCGTCCCAGATCCGCACTCGGGACAGCGGCCTGGCTTCGGCCAGCGCCATCACCCCCGGCGGTGGTGCGAACGGGCACCCGGTCGCACGGGGCATCGGATATTCGGGAACGTCGGCAGTCGTTTCCGTGGTGGTACTCGCCATCGTCTCGGACACGCCTTACTCCTCAATGTGGATGGCCAGAGCCGGGCAGAAGGCGGCGGCTTTGCGGGTGGCCTCGGCCTGATCGGCAGGGGGGTTCGGGTTGAGCAACACGACGACGCCATCCTCGTCGCGCTGGTCGAAGACTTCCGGCGCGTTCATCACGCAGTTGCCCGACGATGCGCAGACGTCTTGGTCGACAGTGACTTTCATTTGTTACTCGTCACCCGACGTCACCGGCGCCAGCCACAAGCCCACGATGGCATCGATGAGCCCGGTTGCGGCGGCTCGCCAGGAACGCCGGGGCATCGGCGTTCCCGCAGCAAGCGCACGCTCCAGGTCCGCGCAGGTGTGCATCAAGAGATTGCGCGCCATGATGTTTCGTTCGAAGCGGACATCTGCAGGAAGGTCGGGCAAACAGGCGTTGATGCCGTCGACGACCTGAACCAGTGACGGTGAGCTGAGCGCACCCTTGACGACGATGTTGTAGTAGGCGGGATCGGTCATCGCCTGCGCCGCAAAGCGGGCATACCAACTGGGATTGCCGAGTGACTCGAAGTGGTCGGTCAGCGGACGCACGAGACAGGCGACCCAGTCGCGCATCTGCGCCGATTTGTCGAGATTTCCCACCATCTGCTCACGCAATTCCTCGACAGGTCCGCGATGCTTCTCCTCGATCGCGCGGACCAGGTCGGACTTGGTACCGAAGTGATAGCCGACCGCGGCGTTGTTGCCCTGCCCCGCGGCCTCGCTGACCTGCCGGTTGGACACCGCGAACACCCCGTGCTCGGCGAACAGTCGCTCGGCGGCGACCAGGATCGCCTCCTGCGTGGAACTGGCCCGCTCGCTGCGGACGGCCCGGCCGACTGTGGTCACACCGCCTAGTCAACCGCGCCGTCGCGATTAAGTCAAGCGATTGATTTAAATCAGGCCCGCCCGTCTCGACTTCGATACGCCGCCCACGCCCCCGTGCACCACAGTGCCCAGATCACCAGCAGCGGCTGAAACAGCAGCCGGATGCCGCGAGAAAGATCGGAGTCGAGCCCGAAAGCATTTGTATGCGAGGCGAATTGGGCGATATTGCCCGGGAACACCAGAACGAAGAAGACTGCCACCACCCATCCGACCAGCACGCGCTGTCGGGTCAGGAAACAGCAGGCTCGCCCCGAGCCCGATCTCGACCACCCCAGAGGCGATCACTACGAAGTCGGCGTCCAACGGCAGCCATCGCGGAACCTGCGCGTGGAACTCGGTGCGGGCGAAGCTCAGGTGAGCGATCCCGGCAAAAGTCAGAAAGGCGCCGAGCATCAGGCGCGCGATGGTTCGCGGCACGGACGTCACCGTCGACCGCCGCGCTAGCGTCCGGATTGGAAACGCGCCGTCATCGGCCCAAGGATGCGCTGGTAGCCCGCCGGCGCCAAACGCACCAGCAGTTCAAAGGCTTTCGCGTCCGGCCCTACCACCACTCTCGCCTTCTTCTTGCGTACCGCCTTCAAGATGATCCGCGCCGCCCGTTGCGCGCTGGTGATCGCGACCTTGTCGAATACCTTGATTCCGGCTTCCTTGTCCAGGCCTTCGACATGTCCGGCATTGAGCGCAATCGCCGTCTTGACGTATCCGGGGTGCACGACGGTGACCGCGACGGGATGGCGGGCCAGCCACATCTCCTGCCGCAGCGCCTCGGTGAAGCCACGCACCGCGAACTTGGCCGAGTTGTAGGCCGCCTGCCCCGGAACACCGAACAGACCGAACATGCTGGACATGTTGACGACGTGGCCGTCGCCGGACGCGATCAGGTACGGCAGGAAGGCCTTCGTCCCGTTGACCACACCCCAGTAGTCGACGTCCATCACCTTCTCGATGTCCTTGAATTCGCTCACCTCGACATCGCCGAGGAAGGCGATGCCCGCGATGTTGTAGATCTGGTGCACGGTGCCGAAATGGGCGCTGACGGTGTCGGCGTAGGCGAGGAATGCCTCGCGTTCGGTGACGTCGAGCCGATCTGTCCGTACCGGTGCACCGATCTGCCGGATGAGCTCCTCAGTCTGCGCGAGCCCTTCGATATCGACGTCGCTGATCGCCAGCCGCGCTCCGGATCGGGCCAGTTCGACCGATAGCGCCCTGCCGATGCCCGAACCGGCTCCTGTGACCGCTGCGACCTTGCCCGCGAACCCATCCATGGCCTGATCCTTCCGCCTCAACCATCTTCCGCCGAACGTGAACTGAGGGCGAAAATTTCGCAAAAAGTCGCCCTGGTTGCACGTTCGGCGCACGCCTCAGGACCGCTCCTCGCGCCTTCCGGGCCGGATCACCTTACCTGCAACGGTGCCGCCGTCGACCGGAAGCACCGTGCCAGTGACGTAGCGCGATCGGTCGGTGGCGAAATAAAGGGCCGCTTCGGCGACGTCATCGGGCGTGCCTTCTCGCTTCAGTGGCCGATCGTCGCGCATCCCCTGGCGAATCCGGGCCTCGAATCGCTGGAGTTCCTCAGGATCGAGATCCCCGGCCGAGGAAGCGAGAATCGGCGTCGGAATATTGCCCGGCGCAATTGCATTCACGCGAATCTCGTGGTGCGCCAACTCGATTGCCGCAGACTTGGTGAACTGGATGACCGCGGCTTTGGATGCCCGGTATGTCATCACGCCACCACCGGCCTGGATGCCGCCGATAGAGGTCAGGTTGATGATGGATCCGCCGTCGTGGGCCGCCATGTGCCGCGCGGCATCTCGGGTACCGGCCATCACGCCAAGGACGTTGACCGCCATGACCCGGTGGAAGTCGGACAAGTCGTCGTCGAGCAGACTGCGCAGTGTTCCCGATACTCCGGCGTTGTTCACCATGACGTGCAGATCGCCGAATTTCTCCAACGTCGCCGCCACCAGCGCACCGACCTGGTCGGGATCGGAGACGTCCGTCCGGGCGAAGAATGCGTCGGGCCCCAGGGCAGCGGCCAGTGCCTCACCGCCGCCGATGTCAACGTCGGCAATGACGACGCGCGCGCCTTCGGCGGCGAACCGTTGTGCTATCCCACTGACCGAGGCCCGAGGCGGCTCCGGTGACGACGGCGACCTTGCCCAGCAATTCGTTGACCACCCGTCGAGTTAATCGGGGCAGCCGTATTAAGTCAAGCAGTTGATTTAAACCTTCCGCTTGCGCGATCGGTAAGGTCAACGTCCAAGTGAGCAACACTGTTCAAGCACTGCGTTTACGTGGGCGGCGCGCGGAATGCACGGCCCTGGATCGTTTGACGTCCCTTGCCCGGTCGGGCCAGAGCCAGGTGCTCGTCCTGCGCGGCGAAGCCGGCATCGGCAAGACGGCGCTACTCGAGTTTGTGGCCGAGCGCGCTCCGGGGTTCCGGGCGGCTCGGGTGTCGGGCGTCGAATCCGAGATGGAGCTCGCATTCGCGGCACTGCATCAACTCTGCGTGCCGCTGCTGGATTGCCTGGACGACCTGCCCGCGCCGCAACGCGACGCACTCGAGATCGCCTTGGGACGTAGCGCGGGACCCGCTCCGGACCGCTTCCTGGTCGGCCTCGCGGTGCTGAATTTGATCGGCGGCGCCACGAAGCGCAAGCCGCTGCTGTTCCTGGTCGACGACGCGCAGTGGATCGACCGCGTGTCGGCCCAGACGTTGGCGTTCGTCGCCCGCCGCCTGGTCGCCGAGCCAGTGTGCCTCATCTTCGCCATCCGGGACGGGCTCGACGAGCGACGAGTTGACCGGCCTGCCCGAACTGACCCTGCAAGGACTCAATGCCGGCGACGCCCGCGCGTTGCTGGATTCGGCCATCCTGGGCCGGTTGGACAATCAGGTGCGCGATCGAATCGTCGCGGAAACTCGCGGCAACCCCCTGGCCCTGCTGGAACTGCCCAAGGGACTGACGACGGAGGAATTGGCGGGCGGATTCGGGCCGCCGGATGCGCGACCGCTGGCCGGGCAGATCGAGCACACCTTCCTGCGGCGGATCGAACGGTTGTCGGGTCACACCCAGCAGCTGCTGCTGACCGCCGCGGCCGAACCGGTCGGCGACGCGGCGCTGTTGATGCGTGCCGCCGAGCTGCTGGGACTACCCCACGACGCGGCCGCGGGTGCCGAGGCGGCGGGACTGATCGACGTCGGAACCCGGGTGCGGTTCCGTCACCCACTGGTGCGATCCGGCCGCCTACCGCGCGGCGGATCTGATGGAACGCCGGCGAGCGCATCGGGCGCTGGCCGCGGCGACCGACGGCGGGACCGATCCGGACCGGCGCGCCTGGCACCTGGCGATCGCGGCGACCGGACCCGACGAGTCGGTCGCCGTGCAACTGCGAGCTCTCGGCCGAACGCGCGCAGGCCAGAGGTGGGGTGGCGGCCGCAGCGGCATTCTTGGAGCGGGCGACCCAATTGACCGCCGACCCGGGCCGACGCGCCACCCGGGCGCTGGCCGCGGCGCAGGCCAAGCGCGACGCCGCGGCGTTCGACGCCGCGGACGAGCTACTGACCATTGCGGAGTCGGGTGCCTCAACGTCGCTGGACGATCTGCAGCGGGCCCGGCTCACTCGCCTGCGCGCCCAGATCGCGTTCGCCCGCAGCCGAAGCGGCGACGCCGACGCCCCGACGGTGTCCGATTCCGCCATCGGTCTGCTGGATGCCGCGCGCCAACTTGCCGGCCTCGACTATCGCGCAGTCGCGGGAGACCTATCTGGAGGCGGTGGGCGCGGCGCTTTTCGGCGGACGGCTCTGCCCGCACGGCGGCATCCGGATGACGGCGGCAGCCGCCCGCGACGCACCAGCCGGGACCGGCTCCCGTACGAGCCGTCGACCTACTGCTGGACGGCATAGCCATCCTGGCCACCGATGGTCACGCCGCGGGCCTGGCGACGCTGCGCGACGCGCTCGCCCTGATCCGCGCGGAAGCCGAGGGCGCGGCGACGGCGAGACGTCATGCGGTGGTTCTGGCAGGCCTTCCCGATCGTGCAGGAGTCGGCGGCGCACGAACTCTGGGACGACGACGTCTGGCATCAGCTGGCCACGCACGCGGTGCGGCTCGCCCGCGACGCCGGCGCACTGGCCGTCTTGCCGCTCGCCCTGGTCTACCGCGCCGGTGTACACGTCCAGGCGGGTGAGTTCGCGGCGGCCACCGCGCTGATCGAGGAAGCCGACGCCATCACCACCGCCACCGGCTACGCGCCGGTGAAGTACCACTCGGTGTTGCTGGCGGCGCTGCGAGGCACCGAGTCGGACGCGTTGCGCCTGATCGAGTCGGCACATCACGACGGCGTCGCCCGCGGCGAGGGGCGGGTAGTCGGCCTGACGAATTTCGCCGTCGCCGTGCTGTACAACGGCTTGGGCCGCTACGAGGAGGCGTTCACCGCCGCGCGACAGGCGTGTGAGGACGAGGACCTGGGCCTGTTCGGCTGGTGTCTGATCGAGCTCATCGAAGCCGCGCGTGCGAAGCGGTGATCCCCAGGCGGCGCGAGACGCGCTGGCCGAACTGGAAGAACGCGCGCACAATAGCGGAACCGATTGGGCGGCAGGCGTTTTGGCTCGTTCACAGGCTTTGCTGGCCGACGACAGGAAAGCCGAAACCTACTATCGGGAAGCCATCGAGAGGCTCGGCAACACCCGGATCGCCGTGCAGCTGGCCCGTGCGCACCTGGTTTACGGGGAATGGCTGCGCCGCTGCAACCGCCGTGTCGATGCCCGCGCCCAGCTGCATACCGCCCACGAGATGTTCACCCGGATGGGCGCCGAAGGCTTCGCCGAGCGCGCCCGCCGCGAGTTGCTGGTCACCGGGCAGAAGGTGAGCAAGCGTTCGGCCGCCCCGGTCGGCGAGCTGACCGCTCAGGAGGCCCAGATCGCCAAGCTGGCCGGTGACGGGCTGACCAACCCCGAGATCGCCGCGCAGTTGTTCCTCAGCACGCACACCGTGGAATGGCACCTGCGGAAGGTGTTCGTCAAGCTCGGCATCAAGTCGCGCCGGCAGCTACGCAACACCGCCACCGACTGACTACGGACTCTCAAGGGTTCGACCGGCCCGCCGGCCGGGCCATGCTGACTAGACCAGTTCATCGTGAATCTTGAAAGGCGGGGCAATGAAGATCTTGGTTATCGGTGGCACCGGACTCATCGGATCGCAGGTGGTCGCCAACCTGACCGAGCTGGGACACGACGCCGTCCCGGCCTCGCCGAGCTCCGGGGTCAACAGCGTGACCGGCGAGGGCGTCGCTGAAGCGGTGGCCGGCGTCGACGTCGGTGGTGGACGTGTCCAACTCACCGTCGTGGGCCGACGACGACGTGATGAACTTCTTCACCACCTCGACCAAGAACCTGCTGGATGCGGAGCGGGCTGCCGGGGTCAAGCACCACGTCGCGCTCTCAATCGTCGGCACCGACCGGGTACCGGCAAGCGGCTACCTGCGCGCCAAAGCGGCTCAGGAGAAGCTGATCACCGAATCCGGCGCCACGTATTCGATCGTCCGGGCGACTCAGTTCTTCGAATTCGCACTCGGAATCGCCGATTCGGCAACCGACGGCAACACGGTCCGCCTGTCGCATGATGCGGCCATTCAGCCCATCGCCGCCAAAGATGTCGCCACCGCGGTCACGCACGCGGCGATCAGCCAGCCACTCAACGGGATCGCCAACATCGCCGGGCCCGACAAGTTCGGGATGGACGACTTGGCCCGAATCGCTCTTGCCGCCCACGGTGATCCGCGTGAGGTGATGTCAGACCCGACGGCCGAATATTTCGGGGCGGTGCTCGACGACCGCAGCATCGTGCCGATCGACGGCGAAGACGTGACGGTCTACGAAACCCACTTCAGCGACTGGGCCGCCGCGCACCTGTCCAGTGCTGCGCACTGAGGACTCAGTTCCGATGGAACTGATCAACCACACCGCAGTCATCACCGGTGGAACGGCGGGCATCGGCCTGGAATCCGCGCGGCTGCTCGCCAGCGAAGGCGCCACCGTCGTCATCTCGGGTCGCGACCGCGCCCGGGGTGAGCAGGCGGTCGAGGCCGTCGGCGCGAACGCGCGGTTCGTCCAGGTCGACATGGCCGATGCCGAGTCGGTGAACGCGTTGGTGCAGCAGTGCGGTGAGGTCGACATCATCGTCAACAACGCCGCCAGCTTCCCTTCGGCGCTGACCGTTGATCAGGACCGCGGGGCCTTCGAGGCGATGTTCGACACCAATGTCCGCGGCGCGTACTTCCTGGTCGCGGGCTTGGTGCCGGGCATGCTGCAACGCGGTCGGGGCAGCATCGTCAACATCACCACCATGGCTGCCTTCAAGGGCATCCCCGGTGCGTCCGGTTACAGCGCCTCCAAGGCCGCCCTGGAGTCCCTGACCCGGACCTGGGCCGCGGAGTTCGGAGCGAGCGGGGTGCGGGTGAACAGTGTGGCACCCGGCCCCACCCGCACGGCCGGAGTCGCCGCCGAATGGGGTGACGTCAACGAAGAACTCGGCAAAGCGCTGCCGCTGGGCCGGACCGCCTACGCGGCCGAGATCGCCGAGGCGGTGTTGTTCCTCAGCTCCCCGCGGGCCAGCTTCATCACCGGTTCGACACTGCACGTCGACGGCGGTGGCGCGGCGGTGTGACTCGGCCCTCACATGAAACTCCGATGAGAACCTCACGCACTGCTTTGCCGCACCGCCTCCTGGGCCAGTTGTACCCGGGATGTGAATCCGAGCTTGGCGTACATGTGCGTAAGGTGCGCTTGCACAGTGCGGGGCGAGATGAACAGTCGTTCCGCGATGTCCTTGTTTGCCAGTCCCTCACTGACCAGTCGCGCCACGTCGCGTTCGGTCGGTGTCAGTGACGCCCATCCGGTGGCGGGACGTTTGCGTTCACCGCGCCCTCGCAATGCATAGCTGATCGCCTCGTCGGTCGACAGCGCCGCTCCGTCGGTCCAGAAGGTCTCAAAGTCGCTGTCGGCGAGTTCGTTGCGACACGTCTGAAGCGACGCCGCGTAGCCGGACTGGTAGACGGGAGAGCGGAATTCGCCGGTCCGGTCGCGGATGGCCGCGGCGGCCCCGAAAAGCCTTGCCGCTTCGGCATGGTCGCCCCCGACAACCGCGAGCCTCCCGAGAACCTCCAAGACGGCCGGGACGCCGAGGCGACTCTGATTGCCGACGGCGATCGACAGTGCTTGATGAGCGTCGCGACGGGCCTGCTCATGGTCGCCGCAATCCACCGCGATCTGAGAGCGAATGGTCAGCGCCCACATTTTGTGCCACCCGGCCAGGGTGGCGACGGCTTCGTCGGCCAATTCTCGGGCCCGGGCAAGGTCGCCCACGGCGTGGGCGCACTGAGTGACGGCACTGACGGCCACCGTGCCGCGATGGACACCGGGATGCGTCCAGACTTTCGCACCGACCTCACGCGCGGTGACCGCATCGCCGTCCGCAACGGCAGCCAACCCCACGACAGTCGCGGCCGCCAACTCCAAAAAGATGTCGAGTTCTGCCCCTGCTGCCATCGCCGCGCGGCCGACCTTCTGGGCTTCGGCGACATCTCCGCGATACGCCAGTGCGCAGCCAAGGCTGATCAGACACACCATCATGCCGACGACGTCGCCGTCGGATTCGCAGTCGGTGATGACCGCACGGTAGGTGTCGACGGCACCGTCCAGATCTGCGCGAAACATCTGGGACATACCCACGCTCCAGCGACACATGTGTTCGTTGAGCCAGTCGTCGAGGGCACCGGCCACCTCGGCTCCCTCACGGCCAATGGTGTCGGCCGCGACCGGGTCACCGGCCATGGCAGCGAGATACGCCTGCCGGGCGAGGATCTGACTGAGTCGCCAGTCATCACCCGTTGCCCGCACCAAATCGATCGCTTCGCCGAAATAGCCTGCGGCCAAATCGAAGTCGAGGATGGCGATGCAGCCGCACGCAGTCAGAACCCGAGCCAGCAGGGCTGGATCGCCGAGTTCGCGCGCTGTTTCGAGTGCGCGGTGAGCCTGGGCCCGGCTGTCGGTCGATGCGGTGAGGGAATCCAGGACAGCTTTATCGGCGATCGCCCGCACGAAGACAGCAGGGTCCACGGCCTCCGGGTTGAAGCGCGGGTTGGCAAGAATCGAGCCGAACCACGCCAAACCTTCGCGCAGTCGTCCACGACCTTGCCAGAGCGGCTGCAGCGACGATGCCAGCTGTAGTGCGGCTCCGTGCTCGTTGTTGTCAGCGCAGAATGCGAACGCGGTCCGGAGACTATCGATGTCAGCTTCGATGCGGGTGACACGGATCCGAAAGTCGCTGCGCGTGGGCGTGTCCAGCTCGGCGGCCAGTGCCAGGTAATGGTCGCGGTGCCGGCCGCGCACCGCCTCGTCCTCATCGCACTCGCTCAGTTTCTCCAGCGCGTAGGCACGAATGGTCTCCAGCATCCGGTACCGTGCCCGGTCCACGAGGTTGTCGGTCTGGACCAGTGACTTGTCCACCAAGAGGGTCAACTGGTCCAGCACCTGATAGCGCTGCACGCCGGCACCACCGCACACGGCAACCGCGGCGTCGAGGTCGAAACCGCCTGCAAACACGCCCAATCGGCGAAACAGCACGCTCTCAGCTTCGGTGAGCATGGAATGTGACCAGTCCACCGACGCACGCAGCGTCTGTTGGCGACGCACGGCGGTGTACGCGCCACCGGTGAGCAGGAGGAACCGGTCCTGCAAGCTGTCGCGGATATCGGCCGGCGACAGTGCCCGCATCCGGGCGGCGGCCAGTTCGATGGCCAGGGGCATTCCGTCGAGACGGCGGCAGATCTCGGTGATCGCCCCGACATTGCTGTCGTTGAGGGTGAAGTCGGGCCGCACCTGGCGGGCACGTTCGGTGAACAATTCGACGGCTTCGTGGGCCAGTGGCAGGGAAGGCACCTGCCAATTGACTTCGCCTGCGGTGCGCAGCGGTTCGCGACTGGTGGCCAGCAGCCGTACCGCCGGACAGCGGCTCAACAACGCAACGGCGAGCGCTGCGGACGCATTCAACAGGTGCTCACAGTTGTCGAGCACGATCAGTGTGCGCCGGTCGGCAATCCGCGCGGTGAGGCTGTCGATGATCGAGCGGCCCGGCTGATTGTGCAGTTCGAAAGCCTGGGCGAGGGCCGCTTCGACGAGTTCGGGGTCGGCGATGGGAGCAAGGTCGACGTAATAGACCGGAGCTCCGGTATCTGCGCCCACGTAGGCTGCCAGCCGGATGGCAAGGCGTGTCTTGCCCACCCCGCCTGCGCCGGTAAGCGTCACCAACCGATGATCCTCGAGAAGCGTTCTGATTTCCGCTATCTCGTCACTGCGTCCGATGAAACTGGTTAGGGGCGTCGGAACCGATTGCCTGGCAACGTTATTCGTGGTGCGCAGCGACGGGAATTCGATGCGAAGGTCGGGATGGCAAAGCTGGACGATGCGTTCGGGACGAGCTATGTCGCGCAGCTGGTGGGTACCCAGTTCAGTCAGCCAGGCCGCCTGCGGCAGATGATCTACGACCAATTGCTCGGCCGCCCCAGTGAGAACCGTCTGGCCACCATGGGCCAGGTCGCGCACCCGCGCAGCCTTGTTGATCGTGGGACCCATGTAGTTGGCCTCATCGCGCAGCTGCACCTCCCCGCTATGGATGCCGATCCGCAGCCGAAGCGGTGCCAGTGGTGCGCGCTGCAAGGCCAGGGCGCATGCGACCGCCTCGCTGGGACGGCGGAACGAGATGACGAAGCTGTCGCCCTCACCTTGTTCGACCGGCCGCACGCCGTCGTGGGTCTCCACCAGCCGCGACAGTGTCGCGTCCAGGCGTGCGACCGCCTGGGTCATCTCGGTCGGCTGGCGTTGCCAAAGGCCGGTCGATCCTTCGATGTCGGCCAGCAACAACGTCACCGTTCCGGTCGGCAGTTCGCTCACGCCCAGCTCGCTCCAGTTCACCGGCGCCGTGTCCGCGCGGAAATCAGATTCACCCATGTTAGCCAGCCTGCGCCACCCGGCCTGCTCGAACATCAGCGCAAATGCGTAGAAACCCGCGTAGGTGGGCCGTGCCGGTAATTACGCGATCCGGCCAATGCACTGACGCCGGCCTGCGCCCCATAGTCGAGTGACCGACAAACGAGGAGATGAAATATGACCCAACAATTCTGTGCAACCGAGGTCGGCGCCGTCGTCGCCGGACATTGCGACCGCCGCTTCACCGACCTGGCCGCGGCGTTCGCTCAGGAGATCAGCAGCGGCGGCGAACTCGGCGCGGCGATCGCGATCAATATCGACGGTGAGATGGTCGTGGACATCTGGGGCGGTTACGCCGACCGGGCCAAAACCCGCCAGTGGGACCGCGACACCATCGTCAACGTCTTTTCGAGCACCAAGAACATCACCTCCCTGGCCGCACTTCTGCTCATCGACCGCGGCAGCCTGGACCCGTTCGCGCCTGTTGCCACGTATTGGCCGGAGTTCGCCGCGAACGGAAAGCAGGACGTCGAGGTGCGTCACGTGTTGAGCCACACCTCCGGTGTGTCGGGCTGGGAGTTGCCGTTCACCCTCGAAGACGTCTACGACTGGGGAAAGGCCACCGGGCACCTCGCGGCCCAGGCGCCGTGGTGGGCACCGGGCACCGCGTCCGGGTATCACGCGGTGACCAGCGGCCACCTGATCGGTGAAATGGTCCGGCGCGTCACCGGCATGACGCTCAAAGAGTTTGTGCGCACCGAGATCGCGCAACCCTTGGACGCTGACATCCAGATCGGCGCGCTACCCGAAGACGACAGCCGCATCGCCGAGTTGATCCCTCCGCCGCCCCTGGATGTGCCGCTGGACGCGGTACCGGAGGACCATCCGATGCGCAAGACGTTCGGGATGCTGGCCCCCGATGGCGAAGCCGCGATGGCAGCACAGACGACGGCGTGGCGTCGCGCGGATATCGGGGCGGCCAACGGACACGGCAACGCACGCTCTCTGGTGCGTGCATTGTCGGCGATCTCATTGGGCGGCAGGGCCAACGGGGTCCGGGTCCTCAAACCGGACACCATCGACCTGATATTCCAGGAACAGGCCAACGGGATCGACCTGGTACTCGGTATGCCCGCGCGTTGGGGCATCGGCTACGCCCTGCCGAAATACGAAGCAGTGCCCGACATTCCGAACGGCAAGATCTGCTACTGGGGCGGTTGGGGTGGCTCAATGGTTGTCATGGATCTGGACCGCCGGATGACCTTCTCCTACGTGATGAACAAAATGGGGCAGGTGACGTCGGCCGGTTCAGTCCGAACCCAGAAGTACACCGGGCTCATCTATCAAGCCGTCGGTTGAGCGGGGCCGCACGGTTGCCGACCAGGATTCCCACCCCAACGACGGGGCCGCATACCCGTAATATGTTGCCACAAGCTTGTTCTCGGCCAAGGCGACCACGGTGCGCATTTCGAAGGGAAACATTACCGCCGATGCGATAGTGAGCATGGTGGCCGTCAGCAGAAACGCTGCTACCCCACGCGGCGCTCGAGCATGGCAGCACTGTATACCCCCCATGGGTAGGAAGACAGCAGGGCCGGGTTGCGCTATGGCATCGACCTGAGCAGGGTGGAAGTCGTCTTCTCTACGACCAGCACGACTCAAACGAGGAGCGGTCGAATGCCGGCACTGCCGACAAGCGGTAATCCTTTGGACACGACGGGCCTCAGCAGGCGTGGCTTCTTCGCCGCCGGCATCGCGGGCGGATTCGCACTGGCCGGGTGCGGTCGAGCCAAAACGGCGACATCGCCGATGTCCGCCGCGATCGCCGCGGCCGAAGCCGCCCGCCCACACAGCGGACGCACCGTGACAGCCAGTTTGACACCGCAGCCCGCCAAGGTCGACATCGGTGGCCGGATCGTCGACACGCTGGCCTACGGTGACGCCATTCCGGGACCACTGCTCCGAGCGACCGTGGGCGACGAGGTCGTCGTCTCCGTCTCCAACAGGCTCGACCACCCCACGTCAGTCCACTGGCACGGTATCGCGCTGCGTAACGACATGGACGGCGCCGAACCCGCCACCCCGAACATCCCTGCGGGACAGAATTCACGTATCGGTTCTCGGTGCCGAATTCCGGTACCTACTGGGCACATCCGCACACCGGCCTGGACGCCGACAAGGGCCTGTATCTGCCGTTCATCATCGACGATCCAACTGAGCAGGGCCGCTATGACGCCGAATGGATCGTGGTGCTTGATGACTGGACCGACGGCGTCGGCAAGTCCCCGCAGCAGCTGTACGACGCCCTGATAAACAAACCGCCAATGCAGGAATCCCCACCGGCGACGACGCCATCCTCCACCTCCCCGACCACCACGACGCCCTCGACGACCGGCAGCACCCCGACAATCACGTCCAGCCCTTCGTCGTCCAGCTCCCCGAGTCCGACCAGCGACATGCCTGGAATGCCGGGGATGCCGGGCGGCGAGGTCGGTAAGAGCGACCTGCTCGGCGGCGACGCCGGAGATATCGCCTACCCCTACTATCTGATCAACGGACGGATTCCCGAGGCCGCCACCACCTTCAACGCCCAGCCCCGCCAGCGAATCCGGATTCGCATCATCAACACCGCCTCGGACACCGCCTTCCGCGTCGCGCTGGCAGGCCATTCGTTGACGGTCACCCACACCGACGGTTTCCCGGTGCTCCCGACACAGGTGGACGCCGTGTTGGTAGGCATGGCTGAGCGCTACGACGTGGTGGTGACGGCTGCCGACGGCGTGTTTCCACTGGTCGCGTCCGCCGAAGGCAAGGACGCCGTGGCCCGCGCGTTGCTTGTGACCGGCAAGGGCAGCCCACCCGACCCGGAGTTCCGGCCCAGCGAACTGACCCGCCGCGTCGGCACCGTCGAAATGTTCACCGCGGCGACCGCCGCCAATCTCGGTCGTCCCGATCCAAACCTGGATCTGCCCGTCGTACTCGGCGGCACGATGGCCAGATACGACTGGACGATCAACGGCGAGCCGTACAGCAGGACGAAGCCGTTGCACGTGCGGGAAGGACAGCGCCCCACCCTCGTGTTCGACAACACCACCATGATGTGGCACCCAATACATCTGCACGGCCACACTTTTCAGGTGATCAGATCCGACGGCACGCTGGGCGCCCGCAAGGACACCGTCATCGTGCTGCCCAAACAGAAATTACGCGCCGTGCTGATCGCCGACAATCCGGGCACCTGGGTGATGCACTGCCACAACACTTATCATCAGGAAGCCGGCATGCAGACGCGAATCGATTATCTTTTCTGAGCGACGGCACTGCTATCCGCCGAAGAAGTCCAGCAGCAACTGGTTCACTGCCGACGCCTGCTCGATCTGCGGGCAGTGTCCCGCTTCGTCGACGACCACCGAACGGGCACCGTCGATTTCGCCGGCGATCTGCGCCGCCCACCCCGGCGGCAGGAGTTTGTCGCCGCCCCCCTCGACGACCAGCGTCGGCACCCGTATCCGCTCGTACGCCCGGGCACTAGACGGTGCCGTCGGTGCCGGCGCGTTGGGTCGCCGGAAACGCGCCGCCGCCACCGCCTCCCACGCCCCGGGTGCGGTGCTCGACTCGAAGCGGCGCCACACGTAGTCCTCGTCGGCCGGGTAAGCGGCGTCGTAGAACAACGCCTCGACGATGTTGCGCATGGCCGGCAGCGTCGCGTCGTACTGCTGCAGGGCCTGGAAATGGTGATTCTGCTGGATTTCTCCACCACCGCAGATGATTGCCATGCTGCGCAACGGCAGCAACGGCACCTCCGCCGTCGCGTCGCAGAGCATGTTGATGGCACCCATGGAGTTTCCGGCGAAATGCGCCGACTGGATGCCGAGCGCGTGGCAGAACCGCGCCACGTGCCGGATCCGCATCGCGCGGCTGTTGACGAAATCGATGACTTTCGCCGACTGGCCGAATCCGAGCTGATCTGGCGCGAGCACACGATGGCATGCCGCCAGGGCGCCGATGGTGCGCTCCCAGCCCAACTCGGCGCTGGCCCCGAACTCACCGCCGTGCAGCAACACGACCGGATCACCGTCGCCGGCTTCCAGATAACTCGTGATCAGACCGTCGACCTCAACGGTTCTGCGGTGTACCTCGGTCACTTGATCGCGATCGGGTTCACCGGGGAACCGACCGCGCCGGTGAATCTCAGCGGCGGCGCGACGAGCTGAAACTCATAGACACCGTCGGCCGCGCAGTCTTCGGCCAGCGCGGTGAGATCCCAATACTCGCCGAGCATCAACCCCATATCGCGCAGGCAGAGTAGATGGAACGGCAGGAACAGCCCGTCCACACCCGACACCGGGTCCTCGACCTGAAGGTTATCGGCGGCAACCGCGGCGACCTCGTTGTCGTGCAGCCACCCCGCACAGCGCCAGTCCAAACCGGAGTACGGCTCGACCTTGTCGCCCGTCATGAGAAACCTTGCCCACCAACCGGTTCGAATCAAGACAATGTCGCCGCGCTCGATGGTCACACCCTGGGCCCGCACGACGTCGTCGAGTTCCTCAGGGGTGATGGGGTTCCCGTGTTCGAGAAACACCTCAGCTCCGCGGTGGCGCACCAGATCCAGCAACACACCGCGCGAGGTGATGCCCTTGACATCGACCTTGTCGATGCCGCAGTGGAAGGCTCCCGCGCTGGTGACCGAAGCCGCCGGGAAACCGTTGTACAGCTGATCCTCGTAGTACACATGGGACAGGGCATCCCATTGGGTTGCGGCCTGCAGCGGCATGATCACCATGTCGTCGTTGAAGCGGAACGGGCTGTCGACCAGGTAACTGCCCAGTTGCGCGGCGGTCGGATTCTTGTCCCACCCGGGCCCGTACACCGCCAGCGAGTTCGCGTCGCCCCCGTCCACCGTCATCACGTGAATGGGGTTGTGCCGGAAGCCGAAAGCGCCCTGCGGTCCGGACGAGCCGAAGTCCACGCCGAGTGCGAAGACCTTCCCGTGCCGGACCAGGCCCGCCGCCTGCCGGACCTTCTCCGGGGTGATGAAGTTCAGGGTGCCCAGTTCATCGTCGTCTCCCCACCTCCCCCAGTTACTGAGACTCCCTTGCGGCGCGCCGGAAGTCGGTCATGTCGGCCATCAGGGCCGTCCTTCCTCGAGTTCGGCGGCGATGGCAGCGCCGAGATTTCCGCCGTCCACCCACACGACTTGGCCCGAAATATAGCTGGCTGCCCGGCTGTTCAGGAACAGCAGCACCGCGGCCTGCTCGGCCGGATCGCAAACCCGCCCCAGCGGCTTGGCGATGTCGTCAAGGTAGGCCGATCCGTACGCGGTGCGCAGCTGGTCGAGGATCGGGGTTTCGGTGACCCCCGGCCCGGTGCAGTTGATCCGGATGCCTTGGGCGCCCAGCCCGGTGGCGCTGCGCATGGTGTAGAGAATGACGGCTTCCTTGGACAACTGGTAGCCGGCGCCCAGCGCGTCGGGGTGGCTTTCACACCATTGCACACCCTGCTGCATCGTCGTGGTGCGCAGCAGCGGCACGACCTGGTGGCGGTGCTCCAGGTATGCCGCCGCCGCCAGCGACGACACGCTCACTATCGACGAACCCGCAGCCATCCGGGGAATCAGTGCCTCGGTGAGATGGCGTAGTCCCAGGAAGTTGATCGTGACCACCAGCAGCGGGTCGCCGATGCCCGAGGACACACCGGCGACGTTGAACAGCGCGTCGACCGGGCCGGCAATGGAGGCGACGGCCTGATCGATCGACGCCGGGTCGGACAGGTCGACTTCGTGAAAGTCGTTGACTCTCAGTGCGGGCCGACGCCGGTCCAATCCGATCACCTGCGCGCCGAGTTCGCTGAGTTGCTGCGCCACGTGGGCGCCGATGCCCGACGCGCATCCGGTCACCACGGCACGGCGGCCGTCGTAGCGCCACAACTCCTCGATCCGCGCCAACGCTCAGGCAGCCTTCGGTGTCACTTGGCCTGCTGCTCCTTCAACCGCTGCGCTGCCTGGACCCGACCCTCGTTGATCTCGGCCATGGCCTCGGGAATCTCACTGGCGGTGAACTTACCGCCGCGCCCGGTCGGCAGACCACCGAATGAGTAGTTTTCGTCGAACGGCGGAATCGTCGACTCGGGCCGGCGCGCCTCCACCTTCTCGATCACCGGCGCCAGTCTCGCGGCCTTCTCGGCCACCGCCTTCTCGTCCCGCTCGATGAACTCGGGCAGCACCTCGTTGCCCATCAGCTCAATGGATTCCATGGTGCCCTCATGACTACGCGGGTTGAGCAGCAAGATGATCTCGTCGACGCCGCTCTCCTCGTAACCGCGCAGGAATTCCCGCACGGTGGCCGGTGCGCCGATCGCGCCGCGACCCGGGCCGTAGGCCAGGGTCGGGTCCTTCTCGACCTCTTCGAGATAGCGTTCCCAGACCCCGGTGCGCCCGGGTGTGTGCACGCCGGTCATGTAGTAATGCATGATGCCGAAGGAGAAGAAGCCGCCGCCCTTGCCGAGGCGCTGCAGCGCCAGGTCGTCGGTTCTGGCGACCATCATCGACAGGTCACCGCCGATGGCCAGGATGTTCGGGTTGATCTGCGGGGTGACCGGGACCCCGTTCTCCTCGAACTCCTTGTAGTAGCCGTTGACCCGCTCGGCGAGCGGGCCGGGTCCGGTATAGGCGAAACTCAGTGCGCCGATGCATTTCTGGGCTGCCATCTGCACGCTGGCGGGCCGCGTGCAAGCCACCCAGACCGGCGGATGCGGCTTCTGCAGCGGTTTGGGGATGACGTTGCGGGCCGGCATTTCGATGTGCTCGCCTTTGAAGCCGGTGAAGGGCTCTTCGACCATGCAGCGGATCGAGACCTCCAAAGCTTCTTCCCACTGCGCCCGCTTGTCTGCGGGGTCGATGTTGAAGCCGCCGAGTTCACCGACGGAGGAGGATTCACCGGTGCCGAATTCGACTCGGCCGTTGGAGATCAGGTCCAGGGTGGCGATGCGTTCGGCCACCCGGGCGGGATGGTTGACGACGGGCGGCAGGTGCATGATGCCGAAGCCCAGTCGAATGTTCTTGGTGCGCTGGCTGGCCGCGGCCAGGAACATCTCCGGCGCGGTGGAATGGCAGTACTCCTCGAGGAAGTGGTGCTCGGTGAGCCAGACGGTGGAGAAGCCGGCCTTGTCGGCGGCTTCAACCTCGTCGAGGCAGTCTTGCATCATCTGACGCTCGTCGTCGGGAACCCAGGGTCGCGGCAGGGCGAACTCGTAGAACAGTGAAATCTTCATTGGCTACCTCCTATGGGAATTAAGGGTCTGTGCGGCAATGTGTTTGGCGGCGACGAAGCCGAAAGTCATGGCGGGCCCGATGGTTGCCCCGGCGCCGGCGTAGCTGCGGCCCATCACCGGTGCCGAGGTGTTACCCACGGCGTACAGTCCGGGCACCACGGTGTCGTCCTGCCGCAGCACCCGGGCGAATTCGTCGGTGCGCAGACCACCGGACGTTCCCAGGTCGCCGGGCACGATGCGAAACGCGTAGTAGGGCGGGTCGCCCAGCGGATACAGGTTGGGGTTGGGCAGCGTCGGGTCACCGTAATAGTTGTCGTAGACGCTGTCGCCGCGGTTGAAGTCGTCGTCATGTCCGGCGCGGGCGAGTTGATTGAACCGGGCAGCGGTGGCCTCGAGTTGTGCTGCCGGAACATCGATCTTGGCCGCCAATTCCTGCCACGTCGATGCGGCTTTGACGACGCCGGATTCCAGCCAGGCCTTCGGGACTTTGCGGCCGGTGGGCACCGGCGCGCCGGGAATCTTCGGTATCGGCAGGTGCCCGCCGACGACGTAGCGGTTGAAGGACCGGTGATCGGTGATGAGCCAGCACGGAATGTGCGGGACGCCGGACTTGTGGCCCTCGATCATGGCGTGACCGAAGTCCATGTAGGGCGCCGCTTCGTTGATGAACCGCTTGCCGTCGCCGTTGACGATGAACTGCGCGGGCATCATCCGCTCGTTGAGCATGAATTGCATTCGCCCGTCCGGCCATTGGATGGCGGGAAACCACCACGCTTCGTCGAGCAGATCGGCGGCCGCGCCTACCTGTTGGCCGGCGCGGATACCGTCACCCATCGCCGCCGGGTTGCCGAAGCTCCAGTCCTGGTCCACCACCGGTTGGTGCTCTTTGCGCCAGGCCATGTCGTGATCGAAACCGCCGGAGGCCAGGATCACCCCGCGACGCGCCCCGATCCGCTGCTCCCTGCCGCCCCGGTGCACCAACGCACCGATCACCGAACCGTCGGCGTCGGTGACAAGATCACCCAACGGCGTGCCCAGCCACAGCGGGATGCCGCGTTCCTTCATCGCCAGTCGCAGGCGCGCGGCCAGGGACTGCCCGATGGCGGCGATCCGCTCGCCGAACACCCTGGCCCGGACCATCCGCGAAATCAGCTTCACCAGGACGGCTTTGCCGGACCAGGACTGCCGGATCCGGTAGAAGGCCCGCAACTCTTTGGGGCCCAGCCATATTCCCTTCGGAGCCAGCGCCAGCGGCTGCAGCAGCTTCGGCTCGTCGTCGCCCAGTTCACGTAGATCGATAGGCGGCACATTGATGGTGCTGCCGAGTTCGGAGCCTCCCGGTAGCTCGGGGTAGTAGTCGGCATAGCCGGGCTTCCAGACGAATTCGAGCCAGGGGCTGAGCCCTTCCAGGAACTCCAGCATCCGTGGCGCCGACTCGACGTACTGGCGGATCCGCGCCTCACTGACCAGTCCCTCGGTGATCTGCTGCAGGTAACGGACAACCTGCTCGGGCGAGGGCGAGTAGCCCGCCCGGCGCTGCGCGGGCGCGCCGGGCACCCAGATGCCCCCGCCGGACAGAGCGGTGGAACCACCGAACTGCGGCGACTTTTCGATGACCAACGCATCGAGACCGCAGGACGCCGCGGTCAGCGCGGCCGTCATGCCGCCACCGCCGGAACCGACGATGAGCACGTCCACCACATGATCGAAGTCATCGAAGGACGTCATCCGATCGGCACCGCCGTCCGGATGGCGAATCCGGCGATCAGGTCGGCGGCCTGCTTGTAGTAGCGCACCGTGGTCCGGTAGGGACCGGCTGTCGCCAGCGCCGCGAAAGCCGCTACCCAGGTTCGGATTTCATGCGCGGAGCTGCCTCCCTCATGCGTCACGAAGGCGTTCGACCACTGGTCGAGGTCTGCCAGGTGACCGCTGTCGATGATGTCCAGGAACCGATGGTCCCAGGCCGGGTTGAGGGGTTGCAGGTCGCTGACACCCCCGGCGAAGCACTTGGCCGCCTCGATCACCTGTGCCTGCCGGGCTTGGCGCTGCTCGGTGGTCATGGGTTGGCCGTGCACGATCCGTTGCAGCTGGGCCGGGGCCGCGGTCGCCAGGGTGGGTACCGGCGGACTGTGGGAAAGCCCGCCCGATCCGAGCACCAGCACCCTCTTGTCCAGGGTGGACAGAAACCCGCCCACGGCGGTACCCAGTGCCCGGCAACGGTGCAAGGGCCCCAACGGCGCTGCGACGGCGTTGATGAAGATCGGGATCACGGGGCGCGAGGTGGCTGAACCGAAGAGCTTCTCCAGCGGCTGGACTGTGCCGTGATCGACGTCCATGCTCGCCGATACCGCAACGTCGACGCCGGCGCCGAGGACGGCTTTCGCACATTGCTCGGCGCTGTCTTCTGCGACGTGCAGCGGGCCGGCGTAGGTGCCGTAGTCGCCGACTCCGTTGGCCTGCAGGCCGATACAGAACGGCGGCATCATCTTGTAGAAGAAGCCGTTGTAATGGTCCGGGGAGAAGATGACGACCAGTTCGGGATCGTAGGCGGTGACGAAGTCTCGCGCCTGCGCGATCCCGGCATCGACGTCGTCAAGCAGATCCCGCGGCGGCCCCGGTAGATTCAGCAGCGGGCTGTGGGACATACAGCAAAGAGCCAGTGGCACTGTTCAATTCACCCCCTCCCGGCATCAACGAGAGCGCCTCGATCAGTGCGGCGCTCAACTCGGCAGAGCGCTGGGCAATGCAGGCACCGGCGATACACCGATCGGGGCGCAGGAAGACCACCGACTCTTCGTGCTGGTCGAACCAGGCTTTGAGGTCGCCGCAGCGATCGCCGACGACCACCACGTCGGGGTCGTCCTGCCCGGGCCAGCCCAGTTGAGTCGACGGCCGCAGCGCAGCAAAGCGGGCACCCAGGGCTTTCCAGTCTTCGAAAGCACGCTCCCCGAGGATCTTGCGCGGGTTGTTGTTCCAGCACAGCACGGCGAACCAGGTGCCCAGCACATCGTCGAGCAGGACGTCGCGCTGAGTCCGGGTATCGACCCGGGGCTGGATGAACAGCGTGCCCGTCGGCGAGCCCGGCCGCGGCGCCGCGGCGACCGGGTGAGCCACCGCGCCGTGCTCGTAGCGCGGCATCGGCTTGAACCTCATCTCCAGCACATATCGCTTGAGGGACGGCACAATCGACGCCGAGCGGATGACCGCGTCGCGGACGGTGGCGACCCTGCGATTGGTCGGCGAGATGACCCGGCCCACCATGGTGGACAGGTCGATCATCGCCCGGGCGTGCTTGCGGCGCTCCACATCATAGGTGTCCAGCAACGGGTCAGCGGCCCGGCCCTGTACCACTGCGGCCAGCTTCCAGCCGAGATTGGCGGCATCGCGGATGCCGCTGTTGTAGCCCTGTCCCTGCCACACCGGCATCAGGTGCGCCGCGTCCCCGGCGAGCAGCATCCGGCCACTGCGAAAGGCGCCGGCAATCCGCGAGTGGTGGGTGTAGACCCGGCGCCGGATGACCTCGACCCGATCGGGATAGGGCACCATGCGCGCCAGCATCTGCGTGAGGAACTCCGGATCCTCGGCCTGTTCGTCGGTCTCGTCGGCGTGAATCATGAACTCGAACCGCCGAATTCCGTGGGCGATCGAGATCGATGCGTACGGACGTTCCGGGTCGGCGCCGACCTCGCTGTTCGGGTGACCCAGCGGGTCGTTGGCGACGTCGACCACCAGCCACCTGGTCGGCGAAGTGGTGCCGTCGAACGACACGCCCATCATCGGCGCGAGTCGCGCTGCGCCCGCCGTCACAGCCCACGACGTAGTCAGCGCGCACCGTCCTGGTTGCGCCCACCGAGTTCGACCACCACCCCGTCGCCGGTCTGCGCACACCCGGCGATCGGGCTGTCCCACCGCACCTGGACATGGTCGAATCGCTCCAACCCGCGCAACAATTCGGCGTCCACCAGCGGTTGCACGAAGCCGTTGCGCTTGGGCCAGCCGAATCGCGAATCCGGCGGCGCCATTTCGGCGAGCACCCGGCGCTTGGCGTCGTAGAACCGCAGAATCTGGTTGGGGACGGTGTGCGGCAAGACCCGCTCCACCAGTCCGATCGACTGGAAGGTGCGCAACGCCTCGTCGTCGAGGCCAACCCCGCGGGGATAGTCGATCAGTGTCGAGCGTTCCTCGGCCACCAGCGTCCGGACACCTTGCAAGCCAAGGATATTGGCCAGGGTCAACCCCACCGGACCGGCGCCCACGACGACAACGTCGACCTCTGTCCCGTGCCCGTCCCCCGTCATCAGCGGCCCAGCAGAAAGTCGAGATGCAGGCGGTTGAACGTCTTGGCGTCCTCGTACTGCGGCCAGTGGCCGCAGCCCGGCATCACCTCGAAGCGGGCGCCGGGAATCATCGACGCCATGCGGCGTCCTTCGGGCACATCAGCGGTGGGGTCGTCGCTGGTCCACAGGACGAGGGTGGGCGCGGTGATGGATCCGTATTCGGCCGCCCCCAACAGGTTTCGGGTCCGGATCTCCGGGTCCTGCAGAGCCATGATGTCGCGCATGGCCGCAACGAATCCCGGCTGCCGGTAGATGCGTTGCCTGCTGGCGACCAGGTCGTCGTAGTCCTTCGACTTGTCGGCCATCAACCACTTGATGCGGGCCTGCACGGTCTCCCAGGTCGGGTCCTCGGCGGCGGCCATGGACAACGTGATGATCCGTTTCATCACCACCGGGTCGGCCTGCGAGCCGCCCGCGGTGTTGAGGACCAGCCGGTCGATGACATCCGGATGGTCGATGGCGGCGCGGGCGGCTACCCAGCCACCCAGCGACTCTCCGCTCAAGTGGATGCGGTCGGCTCCGATCGTGCGCACCACCGCCATCAGGTGCTCGACGTAATGCCGGATCTCCAGCGGGTGTCCCGGCTTGTCGGTATAGCCGTGGCCCAGCATGTCGATCGACCAGGTCCAGAAATGCTCGGCGTGGGCGGCCAGGTTGCGCACGTAAGCCTCGGCGTGCCCACCGGAGCCGTGCAGCAGGATCAGCACCGGCCGGCCAGGCTCGCCCGCTCGCAGATAGCGGGTGCGGACACCGCCGGCCTCCAGGTAACCCTGACAGAACGCGACACCCTGGAGGTCGCTCCACACGCTTTCGAACTCGGTCACGGTGCCTTCCGGGCGGAAATCTGATTCTCGTTTCCCGCAGATCTTGTGTGCTAATATCGCACACCGAGGTGCGTTATATATAGAGCTTGGCTCTCACGGAAAGGTCTGTCAAGACCGTGACGGGTTCCCAGACGCTGGCCAGAGGTCTCACCGCCCTGCAACTGGTGGCGGCCTCCTCGACCGGGCTGACGATGCAAGAGGTCGCCGATCAGGTCGGAGTGCACCGGACCATCGCCTACCGGTTGCTGGCTACCCTGACCGAGTTTCGGCTGGTCTCCAAGGGAGAGGACGGTCGCTACCGGCCGGCCGCCGGCCTGGCCACGCTCGGCGCGTCTTTCGACCACAACGTGCGCCAACTCTGCCTGCCCACGCTGCGCTCACTGGCCGACGAATTAGGCACCACGGTGTCGCTGCTGATCGCCGAAGGCGACGAACAGGTGGCGATCGCGGTGATCGTGCCGACACAGGTCGCTTATCAGCTCGCCTTCCACGAAGGCAGCCGCTACCCGCTGGACCGGGGCGCGGCCGGGATCGCCCTGCTCGCGCACATGCCGCCGCGCCCGGGCGAGCGGGACCTGGTCACCGCGGCGCGCCAGCGCGGTTGGGTCACCACGCACGGCGAGATCGAGCCGAACACCTACGGCCTGGCGGTGCCGGTTCGTCGCCCGGCGCCGTCACCGCCGACCTGTATCAATCTGATCTCCCACCGCGAAGACGTGGTGATGCGCGGCAAGGACGCCGTCATCAGGGCCGCAGAGCAGTTGTCCGCGCTGCTGAGCTGAAAGGACTTTCAGGCATGCCGAACGGTGAAAACCGGGACTGGGACCACGAATACGATGTCGTCGTGCTCGGCAGCGGCGGCGCCGGACTGACGGCCGCGCTGACCGCGGCGATCGCGGGTGCCACGGTGCAGGTGTTCGAGAAGTCCGAAACCGTCGGCGGAACCACCGCGGTGTCCGGCGGCATCGCCTGGATTCCGGCCCACAACCGCTCTCCCGCAGGAGAATTGACGGTGGACGATGCGCTGCGGTATCTGCGCGCGCAGTCCTTCGGTTCGATGGACGACACCCTGGTGGAGACGTTCGTGCGGACCGGGCCGTCGATGCTCGACTTCGTGGAGAAATACAGCGGCCTGCGCTTCGAGATCGCGGACGGCTTCCCCGACTACCAGCCCGAGCTGCCGGGCGGACAACCGACCGGAGGCCGTTCGCTGAGCGCGGCGCCGTTCGATCTGAGCCAGATCGGCGACTGGGCCACCCGCATCACCGCATTCCCCGCCGACTGGTCCAACGTCGGGTTCGACGCCGAAACCAGAGCCCGCCTGCACGCCGACATCGAGCGGTCCGGCGACTTGTGCGTGGCCGGCACCGCGCTGATCGCCGGCCTGCTCAAAGGCCTGCTGGACATCGGGGTGGCACCGTGCACCAACGCCCGGGCCACCGAGCTCATCGTCGACGGCGGAGTCGTCGCCGGCGTGCGGATCACCGGTCCCGAACGGAGCATGGACGTGCGCGCGCGCCGCGGTGTCATCCTGGCCACCGGTGGATTCGAATGGGATCCACTGCTGGTAAAGGCTTTTCTGCGTGGCCCCATGCACGGCGCCGTTTCGCCGCCGAACAATACCGGCGACGGGCTACGCATGGCGATGGCGCTCGGCGCGGACCTGGCCAACATGGGCGAGGCATGGTGGGTGCCGATCGTGCGCATCCCCGACGACACCATCGCTGGCCAGCAGCGCAGCCGCAGCGTGCGACTGGAACGCACCCGTCCCCGCAGCATCATCGTCAACCAGGCCGGCCGACGATTCGTCAACGAGGCCGGCGAGTACAACTCGATGGCCGGCGCCTTCCACTACCTCGATCCCCGGGGCGGCTACGTCAATGATCGCGGGTGGATGGTCTTCGACTCAATTCACTTGCGCAGCTACGGATTCCTGGGCATCGCGCCCGGAGAGCCGGTTCCGGACTGGTTCTGCGAGTCAGCCGACCTCGTCGAGCTGGGTGTCAAGACCGGCATCGACGCCGCCGGTCTTACCCACACGATCGAGCAGTGGAACCGCAACGTCGCCGCCGGCGCAGACCCGGACTTCGGGCGCGGCTCCAGTGCCTACGACGGCTACTGGGGTGACGACCGCGCCACCACCCTGGCCGGAAAGACGTTGGGGCCCATCGACACCGCCCCGTTCTACGCGGTACCCGTCTGCGTGGGATCGATGGGCACCAAAGGCGGTCCGCGGACCGATCCCGACGGTCGCGTGCTGCACGTCAGTGGTCAACCGATTCCCGGCCTCTTCGCCGCGGGCAACGCGATGGGCGGGGTGACCGGCCGGGCCTACGGCGGGGCCGGTGGAACCCTGGGTCCGGCAATGGTTTTCGGGTACCGAGCCGGGTACGCCGCGGCGCGCAACTTTTCTGAAGGCGAGTCCGTCACGCCTTGAGGGGAACCTCGACACAGACATGGGTTCCGGTGGGGGCCTCGAGGAAGACGAAGGTGCCGCCGGCGGCGTCCACCCGGGCCCGGTGCGAAGCCAGACCGATGTGCCCCTCCCCCAGCCGCCGCGCCATCACGTCACCGTGGACCCCCACACCGTCGTCGCCCACGTTCAACACGCACACCTCGTCGGTGATACCGAGCATGACCGAGGCGCTTTCGGCCTTGGAGTGGTGCACCACGTTGGACAACAATTCCCGCACCACACCGAACACGATCGGGTCGATCGCATTGCGAATCGGGTAGTCGATGTCGGTGGTGACCTTGATGCCCGAGCGCCGGGCGGTGAACCCGGCCAACTGCTCCACCGCAGCACCCAACCCGACCTCTTCCAGCACCGCCGGGTGCAACTCGAAAGTAGCCTGCCGCAACCGTTCCGACGCACTCTGCAACCCAGCCAGTGCCCGGCTCACCCGCTCGTCGTCGGGGTGGTCGAGTTCCAACTCGATGAGCTCCTGGCGCGCGGCCAGCACGTCCTGCAAGGGCCCGTCGTGGATGGACTCCGAGATCCGGCGCTGCAGCACCTCCGAGGCCGTCATCGTCTGCGCCAACAACTCCTCGCGCAACGCACTCAGGCCGGCGATCGAACGGGCGTGGCGCTCCTCGATGCGCACCACGACCAACGCGGTACCGCACAGGAACGCATAGAGCGCGAACCGAAAGACGGCTTCGGGCCAGCCGATCGCCCGTACCATCACCGGGTCCTCGACGACGGCGAGCGCGAATCCGACGAGGGTGAAGGCCAATACCACCGCCGCCCGCCGGGTCGACACATCGAGGCCCACCAGCACCGGCAACAGCGTCATGATCAGCAGCGGATAGATCCCGTCGGTGGACAGCATCTGATAGCCGGTCAGCGCCACCACGTCGATGGCGGTGAACGCGAACGGTTCCAGCCGGCGCATCCCGACCAACGGCCCCATGCCGACCCACGCCCGCGACGGCGCAAAGGCCAACACCAGTGAGCACAGTGCGATGCCGGCGTAGAGCGCGATCAGCACGCATTGCTGTGCCCACTCCGACCGGCCGGGTGCCGATGAGCATGGCGCCGATCATCAGCGCCACGACACCGATCCGCAGCACAGAGGCGATCCGGTAAGAGCGCAACCGGTGGGCTCTGCGCACCCGGTCCAGTTCGACGTCGCTGGTCGCCACAGGGACACCGTACTCATCAGAACCGGAACAGCGGCCACCCCGCGGAGGTGGGCGGATGTGAACGGATCTTTGCCGATAGCCGCTACACTTTCGCCATGGTCGGGCGCCGCGACCCCCGAGAAGGTCAGTGTGGTGGTCGGTGACGATCACCCGCTCTTCCGCGAGGGCGTGGTGCGCGCGCTTTCATTGAGTGGCTCGGTGAATGTGGTCGGGGAAGCCGACGATGGTTCGGCCGCGCTGGAGTTGATCAAGGCGCACCGGCCCGACGTCGCTTTGCTCGACTACCGCATGCCCGGGATGGACGGCGCAGAGGTGGCCGCCGCGGTACGCAACTTCGACTTGCCGACCCGGGTGTTGCTGATCTCGGCGCACGACGAGTCGGCGATCGTCTACCAGGCGCTGCAGCAGGGGGCCGCCGGATTTCTGCTCAAGGATTCGACGCGCACCGAGATCGTCAAGGCCGTGCTCGACTGCGCCAAGGGCCGAGACGTGGTGGCGCCGTCGCTGGTTGGCGGGCTCGCCGGAGAGATCCGCCAGCGCGCAGCCCCGAGCGCTCCGGTGCTCAGCGCGCGGGAACGCGAAGTGCTCCTGCGCATCGCCCGCGGACAGAGCATTCCGGCCATCGCGGCCGAACTGTACGTGGCGCCGTCGACGGTCAAGACCCATGTGCAACGCCTGTACGAGAAGCTCGGCGTCAGTGACCGCGCCTCCGCGGTTGCCGAAGCGATGCGCCAGAAGTTGCTCGACTGACCGCCGCTGGTCGCAGCGCCGTCATTTCTTCAGCGGCAACTGGACGCAGACGCGGGTACCGCTGGTGGCTTCGAGGAAGACGAAGGCGCCACCGGCGGCTTCGACCCGGGCCCGGTGCGACGCCAGGCCGATGTGTCCCTCCCCCAGCCGTCGTGCCATGGTGTCACTGTTGACCCCCACACCGTCGTCGGCCACGTTCAGCACGCACACGCCGTCAGTGACACTCAACGTGACCGAGGCGTTCTCGGCCCGGGAATGGTGAACCACATTGGACAGCAACTCCCGCGCCACACCGAACACGATCGGATCGATGTCGTTGCGAATCGGGTAGTCGATGTTCGTGGTGACCTCGATGCCCGAGCGCTTCGCGGTGAATCCGGCCAGTTGCTCGACCGCCGGTCCCAGTCCGACCTGCTCGAGCACCGCCGGGTGCAGCTCGAAAGTGGCTTGCCGCAACCGTTCCGACGCACTTTGTAATCCCGTCAGCGCACGACTCACCCGGTCGTCGTCGGGGTCGTCGAGCTGCAACTCGACGAGCTCCTGACGCGCGACCAATACGTCCTGTAGCGGCCCGTCGTGGATGGACTCCGATATCCGCCGCTGCATCGCTTCCGTGGCGGTCATCGTCTGCGCCAACAACTCTTCGCGCAGCGCACTCAGGCCGGCTATCGAGCGGGCATGGCGTTCCTCGATGCGCACCGTCACCAACGCGGCGACGCACATGAACGCATAGAGCCCGAAGAGGAAGGCGGTGTCAGACCACCCGATCGCCCGCTTCTGCAGATGGTCCTGAACTCCGGCGAGTGCGAACCCCACCAGGGTGAAGACCAGTATCACCGCCGCCCGCCGGGTCGACATGTCCACGCCGACCAGCACCGGGAGCAGCATCATGATCAATAGCGGATAGATGCCGTCGCTGGACACCAACTGCAGGGCGGTCAACACGATCACGTCGATGGCGGTGAAGGCGAAGGGTTCCAGGCGGCCCACGACGAAACGGGCCATGCCGAGTCGGTCAAAGGGCATGAACGCCAGCACCAGGGCACATACGGTGGCGAATGCGTACAGGGCGATCAAGGAGATCTGGGCACCCCATTCCGAATGGGGAGCGGACACGACCATGGCGCCGATCATGAACGCCAGCACGCCGATTCGGAGAATGGCAACAATCCGGTAGGAGCGCATCTGGTGAATTCCGCGCACCCGGTCCAGTTCCACGTCGCTGGCGACGGCCACCGCAACACCTTACTCAGCGCTGGCGCACACCGGAAACCAAGCGCGCCGGCGGCCGGTCAGAATCCCGCCGCAGCCGCCGTCCCCCGGTCAGTCCGGTTGCGGCGACAGTAGTCGTTCGGCGGCGGTGTAGGGGTCGTCGCGTCCGTCGACCACCGACTCGGCGAGCAGGTCCAGATCAGTGCGGGACCGCAATCGAGTATGTGCCAGCGACAGAATCTGCGCCCGGGCCCGGGCCAACCGGCGCGCGCGAGTGTCAGAGCGGTGGTGGGCATCGATTGCGGCCATCAAATCCTCGAGTCCTTCGCCACGGGCGGCAACGAGACTGACGATCGGGGCCCCAGAGGGGCCCAATTCGGCCCGCAGATCGCGCACGGTCTGCTCGGCGCCGTCGCGGTCGGCCTTGTTCACGGCAACGATGTCGGCGACTTCCAGCAGACCCGCCTTGGCGGCCTGCACCGCATCACCCGCTCCGGGATTCAGTATGACGACGGTCGGATCGGCGACCGCTGCGATTTCGATTTCGGACTGACCCACTCCGACGGTTTCCAGCAGGACGACGTGATAGCCGATGGCCCCGAGTAGCCGGATGGCGGCGGGAACGGCGGCGGCCAGGCCGCCGAGATGACCGCGGCTGGCCACCGAACGGATGAGCACGTCAGAGTCGTTGATGTGCGCGGTCATTCGGATGCGGTCGCCCAGCAGTGCGCCGCCACTGAAGGGCGACGACGGATCCACCGCCAGCACGGCGACCCGGCACTCCCGCTGTCGGTAAGCGCCGACAAGGGCGCCGATCGTCGTCGACTTGCCGGCGCCGGGCGGTCCGGTGATGCCGACAACGCGAACTGGCGCGGACGAGCCGATGCCGGCCAGCACCTCATCCCGGCGATCACTCTCGACGAGGCTCAGTAGCCGGCCGGCGGCGCGCGGAGACCCGTTGCGCGCCTTGGTAATCAGATCGGAGACGTCCATGGTGCGCTAAGGAGCCGGGGCCATCGCAATCACGGCTTCAGGCACAGGTCTTCTCCAGAGCACACGTTGATGAGAACATAATTCTCTCATCACGAGAGTAGGAGTTGCAACAACCTGAGCGCCGGTTTCAGGCGTCCAGGCACCTGCAGCAAATTTTCAATTTACTGCTGCTTGCAGATCAGAAACCGTTCAGATCAGACGCACTGCCCTTGAATGCCACCGCAACGTCATTCAGGTTCACCGTCGGTGCGGTGCCCAGGCCACCCTGCGCGCAGTCTGTCATAGTGACGCAGTTCATAGCCGCGGACCCAATGCCGTCGGACGGTGCGGGGGACGGGTCGGCCATCGCGGGCGCCGCCGCCCCAACCGCGGCACCGAGGACTACAGCCGCGCTGACCAGTAACTTTGTGATCATTGATTCTCCTTGAGAGGGTTGACGAAATTGTACGCTGTTTCGGTTAATGGATGGCAGCAGTCGCTCCTTCGTCAAAGCGAATCGAGCGTCTGCTCCAACCCGGGTGGTCCGTAGTAATGGACCGCGATGTGAATGAAGTTGACCGCCTGCTGCACGGTGAAATTCACATTCGCATTGTCTCTGATGAGCATGTTGGACATGGCCGTGATCCCCTTCATCGTGGGGTGCCGCGCCAGGTAGTCAGCTACGCCGCGACCGACCCTGATAGCCGCCGCAGGGTCCGTATAGGGGATCCCGAAGCGGTCCACGGCCTCAAGGAACTTCTGGTCGCAGAAGGCCGCGTCATAACCGGCGTTTTCGCAAGCGGTTGCTGCCCGTGCCAGCGGCACGACCGACGACGGCAACGCGACAAGTGATGCCAGCGCAACGAGCACCGCCGCGAGCAGCGTCTTAGTGACGGTTTTCATAGGTCCATGTCCATCCCGTTATTCATGCATCAAACTCGTGGCGAATTCCATTGCCGGTCGCAATCTGGCGGTTCGACCGCTAACCAAACCGAGCCTAGGTTTGTGTGACGGGGGCAACCAGGGTCTTTTGTCCTCAGAGCGGTGCACCGACGTCACCTCGAAATGGGTAGCGGCGCGACACGCGACAATTCTTGATCAGACGCTCACTTACACTGCTGCAACGAGCGGGCGTCGAGAAAACGCGAATGGGAGGCACAGCCGGCGATGGCCGAAGGCGCGACACAACGCGAGGGAACGATCGCGGTCCCCGGCGGGAATGTCTGGTTCCACCGGGTCGGCGGCGGCACCGGACTTCCGTTGCTGGTGGTGCATGGCGGACCTGGATTGCCGCACTACTACCTGAGTTCGCTGGAACGCCTGGCCGACGAACGCGAGCTGATTTTCTGGGATCAGCTCGGCTGCGGCAATTCCGAACGCCCGTCGAACACCGACCTGTGGACCATGGAACGCTCGGTGGCCGAAATGGATACCGTGGTTCAGGCTTTGGGTCTCAGGGCTTTTCACCTTTTCGGCAACTCGTGGGGCGGCATGCTGGCGCAACAGTACGTCCTTGACGTGCCCTCGGGCGCAGTCAGCCTGACCATCTCCAACAGCGCCGCGTCCATCCCGGTGTTCGCCGAGAACGTGATCCGGCTGAAGTCGGAACTGGACGCAGCCACCCAGGATGCGATCGACCGCCACGAAGCCGCCGGCACCACCGATTCCGCGGAATACCAGGCCGCGATCACGACCTGGAACGAAACGTACCTGTGCCGCTCGCTGCCCTGGCCGAGCGATCTCTACCGGGCCTTCCAGAACATGGGCACCGAAATCTTTCAAACGATGTTCGGGCCCAGCGACTTTCACATCGTCGGCACCATCCGGGACTGGGATGTGGTCGACCGACTGGGTGAGATCACGGTGCCCACCCTGCTGCTCGCCGGCAGGTTCGATGAATGCTCACCCGAGCACATGCGGGAAATGCACGAACGCATCGCGGGCTCGCGCTTCGAGTTCTTCGAGAACACCGCCCACCTGCCGTTCATCGAGGAGCCCGGCCGCTTCGACGCGGTGATGCGTGACTTCCTGCGCCAGCACGACGGGGCTTGATCGCGAGCGAATGCGGGTACAGGCGAGCTGTGGTTGGCTTCAAACGATGAAATTGCGACGCGATCGTACAAAGGGGGACGCGTTGTTGAAGCGCGAGGTCGGGGCCAGCCTGCGGGTTACCGTCAACGATCCCACGGCTCTTGAGTTTCAGATCGCGGTCGCGTCGCTGCCCGGTCTGCAGATCGACGAGTCATTGACGGTGAACCTGGACGGCAAACCCGTCTCGGTCCGCGAAATCCCCGGCGAGCATGGAACCAGAATCCACACCGCCGAAGTCGGGGCGGGGGACCTACAGGTCACCTACGAAGCCACGGTAATCGGGCGAGCCGATCCGATCGCGGTCAAGGACCTCGACGTCTCGACCTATCTGCGGCCCAGCCGTTACGCCGAGGCCGACAAGTTCTTCGGCTTCGCGGCCACCGAGTTCGGTCAATACACCAACTCCGTGACGCTGCTGGAGAAGGTGTCCTCCTGGGTGGGGACGAGGCTGAAATACGTTCCGGGGTCCAGTGATCCGATCGACGGCGCGACGGACACCCTGTTGGCCGGCGCCGGTGTGTGCCGCGACTACGCGCATCTGGTGGTCGCGTTGCTGCGCGCGGTCAATGTGCCGGCGCGTCTGGTCGCGGTGTACGCACCCGGCTGCGACCCGATGGACTTCCACGCCGTGGCCGAAGCGCTGATCGACGGGCAGTGGCAGGTGGTGGATGCGACCTGCCTGGCGCCGCGCCAGACGATGCTGCGCATCGCCACCGGACGCGACGCCGCCGACACCGCCTTTCTGGACAACCACGGTGGCGCGATCGAGTTGACCGAATCGGTGATCACCGCGATCACCACCGACCCGCTGCCCCGCGACTCGGTCGAAGAACTGGTCGCATTGGGGTGAGCGAAGTGCTTCGCGGCCACGTCGAGGTGGCACGGCGGGTGCTGGTACGCGAACGACTGGAGTGACAGACGCCATAATTGCGTTGCAGCACCTCTCGGGAGGGGTAAGCGGAACAGGACCGCTTGCCGACGAAAGGAGCGCAATCATGGCCGACAGTGGACCTGTGGCAGGTATCAAGGGCGTCATCGAGGACGTTATCGGTAAGGGCAAGGAAATCGTCGGGATCATCATCAATAACGATGGTCTGCGCAACGAAGGCCGCGCCCAGCAGGACAAGGCGAAGGCGCAGCGCGACGTGGCCAGGAAAGAGGCCCAGGCCGAGTCGGCGCGGGTAGCCGCCAGCGCCGCCGAGGCGCGTCAGAAGGCCAAGGCCTCCAAGTAAATTCATCACCGAGCGTGGGGTTGCCGGCTGAGGACGGCGACCCCACGCTCAGTGCTTTGTCAGTTCTTGCCGGCGTTGAGCTTACTGACGATGGCCCGGAAGTCTTCGGTCAAGAACGACTGATGCTCGGCCGACAGCGCATAGTCCAGGCTGGCCAGCACGGCGCGTTCCAGGTGGATGTTGAGCACCCGCTTCGTGCTCTCCACCGCCTGCTGCGGCAACTCCATGATCTTCTTGGCGCAATCCACCGCTGCGGCAAAAGGATCCTCGGCCACGTGGTTGGCCAGGCCGAGTTCGACCGCCCGTTCGGCACGAATCCTGGTGCCCGTCAACGCGTATTCCTTGGCCAGCAGCAGGCTGATGTGCAGCGGCCAGGTCAATGGACCGCCGTCGGCGGCCACCAACCCCACCTGCACGTGCGGGTCGGCGAGAAACGCGTGCGGGGCAATGTAGACGATGTCGCTCAGCGCCACCAGGCTGCAGCCCAACCCGACGGCCGGGCCGTTGACGGCCGCTATCACCGGTATTCGGCACCGCGCCATGCCCAGTACGATCTCGCGTCCGTCGCGAATGGTCTTGGCACGCAAGGCGGCGTCTTCGGCCAGTTCGGCCAGGTATGCGAAATCCCCGCCGGCCGAAAAGGCTTTGCCGCTGCCGGTGATCACCGCGGCGCGGGCCGAAGCGTCGTCGGTCAGTCGCTGCCACAACCGCGCCAGCCCGACGTGCAGATTGTCGTTGACGGCGTTGAGGTCATCCGGCCGGTTCAGCGTGACGATCCGCAGCGCCCCGTCGGCGCGGACGTCGATTTCGCTTGGCATGTCGTACATGTCAGACTCCCAGTCCTAAGATCCGCGACGCGATGATGTTCTTCTGTATCTGTGATGTCCCGCCCATCACGCTCTGCGCGCGGCTGTACAGGTAGGCGCTGAACAGTCCCGCGTCTCGCGTACCCCCGACGGCCAGCGCGGCATGCCCGACGGACTGTTCCACCCAGGTCATCAGCAGCTTGTCGAGCGAGCCTTCGGGGCCGTGGGATACGCCGTCGAGTTGCTCGGACAGCCGGCGACGTACATGGTGCGTCAACATCTCGGCCTGCACCGCCGCCCACGACACCTCGTCTTTTACGGGGTCGTCCATCTCGCCGTCGCTCCGCGCCACCAACTCCGCGACCAGCTTGTTGTAGCGGGCCGCGTAACCCAGCGTGGACGGTTCGCGTTCGTGCCCGACGACCGTCATCGCGACGGCCCACCCGTCACCGGGGGCGCCGACCATGCGGTCTGCCGGGACGGTCGCGCCGTCGAAGAACACCTGACCGAATTCGTTGGTGACGCCGTTGATCATCTGCAGCGGACGCTGTTGTACGCCAAGTTGTTTCATCGACAGCACGAAGGCCGACAGGCCGCGGTGCCGCTTGGCGCCGGGATCGGTGCGGGCAAGCAGCAGGCACCAGTCGGCGACGTCGGAGTAGCTGGTCCAGATCTTGTGTCCGTGGATCACGTAGTTGTCGCCGTCCCGGGTGGCGGTGGTGGTCAGCGACGCGAGGTCCGAACCCGCACCCGGCTCGCTGAATCCCTGGCACCACCGTTCGGAGCCGTTGATGATGCCGGGCAGAAAGCGTTGCCGCAGTGCGTCGCTGCCGTGGCGGCCGATCCCCATGACCAGATAGCCCACGCTGGGACGGGGCGGGGTGCCGGCGCGGGCCAACTCCTCGTCGACGATGACGTCGTACACCGGCGGCAGCTCGAAGCCGCCGTACTCGCGCGGCCAGGACAGGCCGAAGAAGCCTTCTGCGTAGAGGGCGCGATGCCAGTCCGCCTGGCGGGCCCAGTATTCGTCCCCCGAGCCGCTGAACTCCTTGGCGTGCAGCACAAGCCAGGAACGCAGCCGTTCCCGGAACTCCGCCTCCTGCGGCGAGTCACGAAAGTCCACGGCCGACCTCCTTCAGGGTGACCGGCCACAGCTCGGTCGATGTCAGCGCCCGGCGCAGATACACGTGCACCAGGCAGTCCCAGGTGTTGCCGATGCCGCCATGCACCTGTATCGCGGTCTCGCACACGGTTCGGGTGGCTCGGACGCAGTAGATTTTCGCCACCCGGGCGGCCCGGATGGCTTCACCGGGATTCAGTTCGTCGACGGCCCAGGCGGCGTGGCGCAGTACGCTCACCGAGCCCTCGATCAGCGCCAGGCTTTCGGCCAGCAGGTGGGCGACGGCCTGGTAGGACCCGATCGATTTGCCGTACTGCTCACGGATTTTCGCGTAATCGCACGCGATGGCGTGCGCGCCGCGGGCGCAGCCGACCAGGTCTGCGGCCGTGCCGACCAGCGCGAGAGCCTTCCACCGATCGGCGGCCCCGGCCGGCAACTCACCCAGCACCGCGGGCGACCCGGTGATTTCCGCGCATGCGCGGGTCAGGTCCGCACCGTCGCCCGCACCGGTCGAGTCGGCCGCCAGCACCGTGGTGCCCGAGAGCAGCAGGGCACGCTGATACCCGCGGGTGTCGAAGGCCCGACCGTCGACCGCGACCGTCGCGGCACCGGTGTCGGTTCTTCCTGAGACGTGAGGTGGCGCGCCAGATCGTCGGCCAGTACCGGCCCGAGAAAGGGAGCATCGACCAGTCGGCGCCCGAATTCCTCTGTCACCAAGGCGACTTCGACACCCGACGCCCCGTCCGATCGCAGCGACCGCCAGCCCGTCATCTCAATCTGCTTGTCCAGACGGGCGATTCGGCTCTGATCGGCCAGCTCCTGCACCGCGGCCGGACCGAGGTCATCCGCCATCTTGGCGGCGGCGTCACGTAGTTGTTGTTGTTCAGCGGTCAGACGTACATCCATAGCTCTCCTTGAGCACTCTGCGCAGCACCTTGCCGAGGGCAGGCGGGGAATATCGGTCACGAACACCACCCGGCTCAGACGCTTGTAGGAAGCGAGTTTCGCATCCACCCGGGCGGCGAGTTCGGTTGGCGGGCGTCGACCGGGGTGTGGGGCGGGGGTGGCGATGGCCGCGACGACGGCTTCACCGTTGGCGCCGTCAGGGACGCCGAAGACCGCGCAATCCGCACCGCCGGATGACCGTGCAGCACGGTTTCGATTTCAGCGGGCGCGACCTGGAAGCCCCGCACCTTGATCATTTCTTTGAGGCGATCGGTGATCCGCAACCAGCCGTCGGCGTCCAGCCAGCCGACGTCCCCGGTTCGATACCAGCCGGCCTGGAATACCTCGGCGGTCGCCTCGGCGGGAAGGTAGCCCGCCATCAGCGAGTCGGACCGCGCCTGGATTTCGCCGACTTCGCCCGGACCTGCCGGCTCGCCGGTTTCCAGCGAGACCACCCGAACTTCACTCCGGGCACCGCCCGCCCGACGGATTCCAGTCGTGCGCCATCAATGCGGGTTGCAGGCGATCACCGGCAGTTCGGTGGTGCCGTAGGCCGGAACCCAGCCGATGCCGGTGCGCCGGGTCACCGTCTCGGCGATGCTGGCGGTGACGGGCGTGGCGCCCCACATGATGTACCGCAGCGACGACAGGTCGTAGGACTCCAGGTCCGGGTGCGACGCGATGGCCTGCGCGATCGGCGCGACGGCCATTTCGACTGTGATGCGGTCGGTTTCGATGTGCCGCAGCATCCGGTCGATGTCAAAGCGTCGGTGCAGGCGTAGCCACGCTCCGGCACGCAGCGCGGTGAGGATGTTGAGCAGGCCGAGGATGTGCGACGGCGGGGTGGTCACCTGCAGGCGGTCCCGAGCGGTCAATCCCAGCGCGTCGCGCCAGTGCCGCACCGCTGCGTCCAACGATGCGTGGGTGTGCCGGACGGCCTTCGGCAGGCCGGTGGTGCCGGAACTGAACACCAGCACCGCGTCGCCGGCCGGTCGCTCCGGGGTGAATCCGGGCTCGGCCGGAGTGAGAGGTTCATCCAAATGCAGCATGGGCATCGTGCCGGCCAGCACCTCATGATCGCCGACCGCGTCTACCGGGCGGGTCAGGGCGAGTGCGTGCTCGACCTCGTCGCGTTTCCAGGCCGGGCTGATCAAAACGGCCGCCGCGCCGAGTCGCCAGATCGCCCGCACGGCCGCGATGAACTCCGGCCGGTTGGATGCCATCACCGCCACCCGCTGCTCGGCGTTGACCCCGCGCTTGCGTAGCGTCGCGGCCAAACTGTCGGTCATCACGTCGAGTTCGGGCATGCGCAAGTGCCGATCCTCGAACACGAGCGCGGCCGATTCGGTCACGTCTCGATCCCTCCGGCAGGCTTGAGAAGGTCCTATCGTCTAGTGAGAATAGTATTCTCTATAGTGAAGAATGCAAGTACGTGGAAGGTGCGCATGACGGAGGCCGGGATGGTGACGATTCACCTCGACCGCAGGAAGGTGTCGGTGCCGCAGGTCCCCGGCGAGACGTTGCTGGAAACCGCGCGGCGCGCGGGGCTGGACCCCCCGTTCAACTGCGAGGCCGGAAACTGCGGCACCTGCATGGCCAGGCTGACCGAGGGCAGTGCGACCATGCGCGTCAACGATGCCCTCGACGACGACGAAGTGGCCGACGGCTACATTTTGACGTGCCAGGGCATACCGGATACAGCGCAGATCACCGTTCAGTACGAGTAGTCACGAGAGGCGACGAGCATGGCCAAAGGCATCATCTACGTCGAGACTTATCCGAGCTCGCCGGATCGCGAGCAGGAGTACAACACCTGGTACGACGAGATTCATCTGCCGGAACTCGTCGCAATCGACGGGATCGTCTCGGCGCGCCGGCTGCGACCGGTCAACGGTGCAGGCCCCTACGTCGCGCTCTACGAAATCGAAGGGGATGACCTGCAGGCGGTCCTGCAGGGCATGAGCGGCGCCAAGCTGACCATGTCCAGTGCGCTGCAGCTCGATCCGCCACCGATACCGCGACTGCTCGAAGTCACGACCGACTACCACCCGGAAGGCTAGGCCGGCGGTTCGATAGCGACCACTTCCTGCGGCTCGAACATCACTCGACGCCCGGTGAGGGTTGAGTCGGCATCCCAGCGCACCGACGCGGTGCCGGAGAGCTGAAGCGTTGCGCCGCCATGGAAGTCGACGAATAGCAACGCGGCAGTGGGATCGACGAACAGGTTCCCGAAGCTGTTGAACATGTCGTTGCCCGGGTAGTCGGGCCACCACAGCTGACCGGACGCTACGCGGACGAAACCGGCCGGGCCACCGCGGTGGGATGCGTCATTGCCGGAGTCCGGGTGGGTGGTACCCAGGAAGAAGGTGTCCGCCGCGTGCACGAGATCGATGTCTTCCGGCCGCAAATCCTTGCCGCGGAAAGCCTCGTCGGCGGCAGAGCTTGACGTACTGATGCGCGGCTGCCGCGGCTGAATGTATTTCGGGCAGTTGCCATATGCCTGCTCCACCTCGATCGCCAGCCCATCGGCATCCGCGGCGACCAGGATTCCGTTGATGCGCAGCCGACGGCGGGTGGGGAAGTCCATCACGATCAGCCCGATCGGCTGGTTGGCGGGCAACTCTCGCAAGGGGTCTGACGCCCGTGGTGTTGTCCCCACCAGCAGCCGGGTGGCCGAGGCGGCCTGCAGGAAGCCGGGAGCACCGACCAGCGGCGATACCCACAGCCGGCCGGCCCGGTCACGGGCGGTCAGCGCCGCGAAGGTCGCCTTGGCAAGAAAGGCGCCGGTGCCGGCACGCAATTCGCCGGCGTCGACCATCGGCGCCAGCCGTTCCGCCGCTGCCTGCACGCCGGCCTGCTGCTGTACGGCAAGCTCGCCGGGATGGAAGCCGACCGCGGCGGCTCGATGATCGTGTGCCATTGGACCAGCTCCCTTGTTGCTAACCGAAGGAACCGCAATCGTCCAGGAAGTATTTCCGTGACCGAAAGTCATGCGAAATGGCTAGCCCGGCAACTGGGGCGGCGGGCGGTATTCGGGCTGGTAGCCCCAGACGTGGATCGGGCTGCCGACCAGTCGCATGTCCCCCGCGGAGACCACCACTTCCGGGGTCGACTCAACGCCTCGGGTAGGTTCGCACGGCCGCCGCGGGTACCCCAAGCGGGCGCAGCCGCCGTTCCCAGCTTGCCGCGGTGTCGGTCGCCAAGGCCGCGGTGACGACGGCCAGCACCTCCTCGCGCCGGGCCACCCGCTGAGTCATCGTCTCGAATCCGTCGATACCGGCCTCGCCGGCAAAGGATTTCCAGAATCCGTCGTGCGTGATGAACAGCGCCAGATATCCGTCGGAAGTCGGAAAGAGTTGGGCGGGAACGTAATACGAGTGCGCGCCATACGGACGGCGCTGCGGCTCGGTGCCGTCGTTCAGATAGGCCGCAGCATGGTAGTTCAGCTGCGAGAACATCACGTCGCGCAGCGAAACGTCCAGCTGTCCACCGCTGCCGGAGACGATCTTGGCCAACAGACCCAGCGCCGCGCACATTCCGGTGGAGTTGTCTGCCGAAGAATATCCCGGCAGGGTCGGTGGGCCGTCCGGATCGCCGGTCAGCGCGGCGATACCGACGCCGGCCTGCACCACGTAGTCGAACGCCGGATCGTCACCGCCGTTCAACCCGAACCCGGTGATGGCCACGCATACGATCTTGTCGTTGTGCTGCCGCAACACCTCGTAGGTGAGCCCCAGCCGACGGATGGCAGACGGTTTCAGATTCACCAGCAGCGCATGCGATTTCGCAACGAGCTCACCAAGCCGCTGTTGTCCGTCCGGCGAATTCAGGTCGAGACAGATGCTGGACTTATTGCGGTTGAGGCTGGCGAAGTAGCTGTCCCCGACCCCGCGGGAGATCTCGCCTCCGGCCGGCTCGATCTTGGTGACGTCGGCACCCAGATCCGCGAGCAGCATGGTGGCATACGGCCCGGCCAGCATGGTGCCGACTTCCAGAACCCGTATTCCTGCCAGCGGCCCGTCAGCTGTCACCGCAATTCCTTTGCCAGTTCGGCGATCATCTCCCGCGTCCGGCGTTTGGACGCGATGAGTTCGTCGCGGTTGTCACCAATCGGCAGGAGTCGCACCGACAGATCCGTCACGCCGGCATCGGCGAAACGGCGCATCCGGGCCAGGATCGCCGACTCATCGCCGGCCGCACACAGATCGCCGACATCTCTGGCGTCGCCGCGTTCGAGCAGGCGCTGGTAGTTGGGCGACACCTCCGCCTCACCCAGAATGCGGTTGGCCCGCTCCTTCGCGGCTTCGACTTCGGAAGGCACACAAAGACATACCGGGATACCCGCGACGATCCGCGGCGAAGGGCGGCCGGCATCCGCGGCGGCTTTGCTGATCTTGGGCGCGATGTGATCACCGATCGCGCGCTCGTCGGCCATCCACAACACGGTGCCGTCCGCGAGTTCGCCGGCCAGCTGCAGCATCACCGGCCCCAGCGCGGCGACCAGCACCGGCATCGGAGAATCGGCCGCAAGCGCTGTCGGATTGTGCACCTGGAACGAATCATTCTCGACATCAACCGATCCCGGTCCGGCGATGGCGGCGTTGAGCACCTGTAGGTAGTCGCGGGTGAAGGCAGCGGGCTTCTCATACGGCAGGCCGAGCATGTCGCGGATGATCCAGTGGTGCGACGGTCCGACGCCCAGCGCCAACCTCCCACCAGCCACCGCATGCGTCGAGAGCGCCTGGCGGGCAAGAGCAATCGGGTGTTGAGCCTGCAGCGGCACCACTGCGGTACCCAACTCGATGCGCGAGCTGTGCGCAGCCATCAGCGACACCATGGTCAGGCAGTCGAAGTCGTCGGGCACCTGCGGCATCCACGCGGTATCCAGTCCGGCAGATTCGGCCCATTCGATATCAGCGGCCAGCCTGGCCACCTTGCGGGCCATATCACCCCGCTCGGCGCCGATCATCACTCCGACGCGCAAGGTTCCTCCAGGGCTGGTTCGGGCGTGCCGGTGAGCGCGCGGATGTCGCGCACCAGAACGTCCAGTTGCGTTCCGGTGGGAAACACCGCCGCCGCGCCCGCGGACAGCAGCTTGGGCACGTCGGCGTGCGGGATGGTGCCGCCGACCACGACGGCGATGTCCGCGGCATCGGCGGCACGCAGGGCTTCGATGGTGCGCGCGGTGAGGGTCAGGTGGGCGCCGGAGAGGATGCTCAAGCCCACGACGGCGACGTCTTCCTGGACCGCGATCGATGCGATGTCTTCGATGCGCTGCCGGATGCCGGTGTAGATGACTTCGAATCCCGCGTCGCGCAGGGTGCGGGCGACGATCTTGGCGCCGCGGTCATGTCCGTCCAGACCGGGCTTGGCGACCAGAATCCGGGCGGCCATTCAGAACACCACCGGCTGCTGGAATTCGCCCCAGACCGCTTTGAGCGCGGAGACCATTTCACCGACCGTGCAGTATGCGTTGGCGCAGTCGATCAGCTTGTGCATCAGGTTGTCCGATCCCTCGGCGCTGCGGGCAAGCGTGGCCAGGGTGGCTTGCACTGCGGCGCTGTCTCTTTCGGCTTTCACCTTGGAGAGCCGTTTCAGCTGGAAATCGCGCCCCTCGGCGTCGAGTTCGTAGGTGACGACATCAGGCTCCGGCTCTTGCGACACGAACCGGTTGACCCCGACCACCGGACGGGTGCCCGACTCGATGTCCTGGTGGATCCGGTAGGCCTCGTCGGCGATCAAGCCTTGCAGATAACCGTCTTCGATCGCGCTGACCATGCCACCGTGCTGCTCGAGGTCGGCCATGATCTCGATGATGCGGGCCTCGGTGGCGTCGGTGAGCGCCTCGACGAAGTAGGAGCCGCCCAATGGGTCGGCGACCTGGCTGACGCCGGTTTCATAGGCGAGGATCTGCTGGGTGCGCAATGCCAGGGTGGTGGACTCCTCGGAGGGCAGCGCGAACGGCTCGTCCCAGGCCGCGGTGAACATCGACTGGACACCACCCAGGACCGCCGCCATCGCCTCGTAGGCCACCCGCACCACATTGTTCTGCGCCTGCGGCCCGTACAGCGATGCACCGCCGCAGACGCAGCCGAACCGGAACATCGACGCCTTGTCCGTGCCGGACCCATAGCGTTCCCGCACGATGGTGGCCCAACGCCGCCGTCCCGCACGGTATTTGGCGACCTCTTCGAAGAAGTCACCGTGCGTGTAGAAGAAGAAGGAGATCTGCGGCGCGAATTCGTCGATGCTCATTCGGCCGCGTTCCACCACGGTGTCGCAGTAGGTGACGCCGTCGGCGAGGGTGAACGCCATCTCCTGTACTGCTGTCGCGCCGGCGTCCCGAAAGTGCGCCCCCGCGACCGAGATCGCATTGAACTTCGGCACCTCGGCCGCGCAGAACTCGATGGTGTCCGCGATCAGTCGCAGCGACGGTTCCGGCGGCCAGATCCATGTCCCGCGCGAGGCGTATTCCTTGAGGATGTCGTTCTGGATGGTCCCGGTGAGCTTGGCGCGCGGTATCCCTTTTCGCTCGGCGGCCGCGACGTAGAACGCCAGCAGGATGGCCGCCGTGCCGTTGATGGTCATGCTGGTGCTGAGCTTGTCCAGCGGAATGCCGTCGAACAGGATCTCGAAGTCGGCCAGGGTGTCGACCGCGACACCGACCCGGCCGACTTCCTCCCCGAAGTCGGGGTCGTCGGAGTCGTACCCGCACTGCGTAGGCAGGTCGAGCGCGACCGACAACCCGGTACCGCCCTGGTCCAGTAGGTAGCGGTAGCGACGGTTGGATTCTTCGGCCGTGCCGAACCCCGAGTATTGCCGGAAGGTCCACAGCTTGCCGCGGTATCCGGACGCGAAGTTGCCCCGCGTGAAGGGGTACTCCCCCGGTGGTGGCGGCTCAGTGCGCCGATCCGCCGGGCCATACACCGGCGCAAGCGGGATGCCCGATGGGGTCTGGGCTGCGTTATCCATCAGTGCATAACGTACTTGCAAAAAAAGAGAATGCCAATACCGTGCCTTGAGCTGGTCAAATACCACCTGCGGGCGCTCCGGCCGGTCGCTGCCGGCGCCTTGGGTGGCGGAAAGGGCGGCCGGCGGTATTCGCCGGCGAAACGTGTGAGCATGAGCACATCCGGCGGCTTCGAAACGACCACCGACACGCAGCCCGCCGCCACCGGTTAAGTGCGCAAACGCCGCGAACTGACCCGACGCGCCCGCGTCGCCGGCCTCTCGCACGCGCACTGCAGTCGGCCGCACGGTGTTTTAGGCTCACCAGGCGCCTGTAGAAGACGGGCCTGAAACAAACTGGAACAAACTGCCCCCGCCACGGGTTCGTAATCGGCGGAATCCCCTCGCCCCACGAAAAGAGCCGACCTTGAGCTGCAGCAGATTGCCTGCCCTGTCGTTCCCGCGGGTGGCGCCCTGGCTGGCCGCGGTTGTCATGTCCATGGTGGCCCTGGTCGGATCACCGGCCGGCGGCGTGCCGCGGGCGGCCGCCGATGCCGGGTGTCCGGACGTCGATGTGGTGTTCGCGCGCGGGACTTTCGAAGCGCCCGGCGTCGGCGCCACCGGGCAGGCTTTCGTCGATGCTCTCAATGCGCGTCTGGTCGGCAAAACCGTTGCCGTCGACCCGGTCAATTACCCGGCGTCCCTTGACTTCGGCCGGGCGGTCGACGGTGTCGCCGATGCCAGCACCAAGGTCGAGGCCACCGCGGCGAACTGCCCGAACACCAAAATCGTCCTGGGCGGATATTCCCAGGGCGCGGCCGTCGCCGCCTACACCACCACCGATTCCGTTCCGGACGGCGTTGCCCTGCCCGACGGAGTAGCCGGGCCCATGCCGCCCGCCGTCGCTTCCAAGGTCGCCGCGGTGGTGCTCTTCGCAGCCCCCTCGGACTGGTTCCTGCACCTGGTCGACCACAACGCACCGCCCATCAGCATCGGCTCCCGGTACGCCGCCAAGACCCTTCAACTGTGCGCCGACGGAGACCCGGTGTGCTCGCCGGGCGGGCGCGACCGTGCCGCTCACAGCACCTACCGGGACAACGGGATGGCCAACCAAGCCGCCGACTTCACCCGGAACGCGATTTCACGCTGACGCGCTGACGCTAAGCGCGACAGAGGATCTCACCATGGGGGATCCCCAGCCAACCGTCCGGGGCGGCCGCCCAGGCTCGCCAGGCTCCCGAAATCGCCTCAAGCTCCTCGATATTCGCCAGTCCCGAATCCGTCAGTTGGCGCGCCAAATCCGATTGCAGTATTCGATCGGCCCACATGCCGCCCCACCATTCCCGGGTTTCCCGCGTCGCGTAGCACCACATGCTCGCGGTCGGGGTGATGTCGTCGAAGCCCGCCTGCTGGGCCCATGACAACAGACGCCGGCCCGCATCGGGGTCGCCGCCGTTGGCGCGCGCCGCCCCCTCATACAGCTCGAGCCAACGGTCCAGCAGCGGAATGCGTGGGAACCAGATGAACCCGGCGTAATCGGCGTCTCGAACCGCGACCACTCCGCCCGGCGCGCAGACCCGTCGCATCTCGCGCAGTGCCTGTACCGGATCGGCCACGTGCTGCAGCACTTGATGGGCATGGACGACGTCGAAGGTGTTGTCCGGGAAGTCGAGCGCGTGCACGTCGGAGGTGACGAATGAGACGTTCGAGGTATTGCGCCGTTGCGCCTCCGCGCGCGCCAGGTTCAGCGCGTCGTCGGCGGGTTCGACGGCCGTTACCGACCCGGGCGCGATTCGGGCGGCCAGGTCGACGGTGATCGTTCCTGGGCCACAACCGATATCGAGCAGCGACAGCCCCGGCCTGAGGTGCGGCAACAGATAGCCCGCCGAGTCGTCGGCAGTGCGTCGCCGATGACTACGCAGCACCGACTCGTGATGCCCGTGCGTGTAGACGGCTCGATGTTGCTCGCTCATAACCGCTCAGCCTAGCGCCGCCATCCAATATTTGAGATGATCGTCTCGAAATATGAGATCAGTCGAGCGGCACATTGAGGATCGGACGTTGCACACCGGCGCCGGGACCGTCGAAATGCCACCACTCTCCGGAATAGACGGTCAGTCCGCCGTAGTTCATCGCGTCGCGCAGTCGCTTGCGATTGTCCTGCGCTGCGACGCTGACGTCTTGGGTGGCGAAAGCATTTGCGCGCGAGGTGAAGTCGTCGAAGTCGGTGCCCATGTCGGCAAGGCAGATTCCGGTGACCAGCTGTTGCGCCGGGCATTGCGGTCGCGCGCCGGCATAGGTGACGTCAACCGATCGCCCCGCCTCGTGGCTGGTCGCGTACGGACCCGGCCGCGCCACCCAGGCCGGGTTCGGAACGATCTGGAACATCTTCACCTGCACGTCGTGCGGCCGGTAGCAATCCCAGAAGACGAGGACGTGCCCCTGCGGACGCAGCGCAGTGGCCGCGGCCGCCAAGCCGGGCGCCATGGACTGGTGCACCAGGCATCGTGCGTCGGCGGGATACAACCGAGTCTTGGTGAAGTTGTTCGTCGTTGCGTACCGCAGGTCGATGATCGCGTCCGGAACCACGGACCGGACGTCGACGAACCCAGCGGCGTGCGCTTCCTCGCTCAGTGGCGGGATGCCAGGCCCGGACGGGGCGGTGGTACCGACGGGCCGGACGGCCACCACCGTCAGCGCGGAATCGGTCGGGTCGGTGGGCGCTGCCGAACGTGCGACGTGGCAGGCAGACAACACGGTCAGCGCAGCCGCGACGGCAACCCGGAGGTAGCGCGGCACAATCCGGGAGTCCACGTGCACATTGTCCCGGCACGCGAGCGCCCTGCCGGCAGCGCCACGCTACCGGCGGCACCGATGGCAGAAATTCCCCTTGCGTTGAGATTAGTTTCAACGTAACGTGAAACTATGACGAAGACGCTCAACGGCCCGCAGACCACCGGTCGGGAATACCGCAACCTCAGCGAGCCGCAATATCGCTCCCGGCGGGATGACAATGTCGCGGTCGCGATGCGGGACGGCGTCACGCTGCTGGCCGATGTCCATCGGCCCGATGCGCAGGGCCGGTTCCCCGCGCTGCTGGCGGCGTCGCCGTATCCGCGTCAGATGCAGGACTTCGGCGCGCCGGCCGGGTTCATCGAAGCCGGGGTGACCGACTTCTGGGTGCCACGTGGCTACGCGCACGTGATCGCCAACGTGCGTGGCACCTGCGGGTCCGGCGGGACGTTCGGCTTCTTCGATGGCCAAGAACGCCGGGACATGTACGACCTCGTCGAGTGGGTCGCCGCTCAGCCCTGGTGCGACGGAAACGTCGGCATGATCGGCATCAGCTACTTCGCGATGACCCAGCTCGAGGCTGCGGTCGAGCGACCGCCGCACCTCAAGGCGATCTTCCCGGTGGCCGTGACCGCGGACCTCTACGAAGGCGCCAGCCACCACGGATTATTCAGCTCATCCTTTGTCACGCCGTTCCTTTCGATGATCGGCCTGACGTCCGAGCGCAGCGACAAACTGTGGCGCAGTCTGCCAGTCGGCCTGGTCCGCCAGTTGCTGCACACGCCGCGGCTACACAAGAAGTTCGCCACCATGAACGGCGAGTCCGCGGTCACCATGCTGCGCCAACTGATCAAACTGCCGCACGACCCGCACCCATGGGACGAGTTGTGGCTCGACGCAGCGGTCAACCACCCCACCCATGACGAATGGTGGGAAGAGCGAAATCTGTTGCCCTTGCTCAAGGAAGTCGACATCCCGGTGTATCTCGGGTGCGACTGGGAGAACGTGCCGCTACACCTGCCGTCGACGTTCGCCGCGTGGAAAGGGTTGTCCGACAACGCCTGCGTGCGGATGGGCATGCTGGGCAAGTTCGGACTGACCTGGCCGTGGGAAAGCATGCACACCGAAGCGCTGGCCTGGTACGACCACTGGCTGAAGGGAAGCGATACCGGCATCGTCGAGGGCCCGCCGATCCGCTACTTCCTGCCCGGGGCCGACGAGTGGCGCACCGCCGAGTCGTGGCCGCCGCAAGCGACACATCGGGAACTCGCGCTGCGCGCCGACGGCATCCTGAGCGGGGACGAAGGCGAGCCGGGATCCCGCGATTACCTGGTTCTGGGTGCCGGGCTGGGCCGCGCCAAAGCCCAGCAAGATCGACCCACCAGCACTGCTGACCTGGACCAGCGCTCCGCTGCCCGAAGACCTCGACGTGGTCGGTGACTTCGAGCTGCAGCTGGTCGCGTCGGCCACGGCGATGGATATCGCCTGGATGGCGACCCTGCAGGACGTGGCGGCCGACGGCGAGATCACCGACGTGACCGCGGGCTGGCTGCGCGCCAGTCTGCGGGAAGTCGACGAGACAGCCAGCCGGCCCGGGGCACCTGTCCTACCCTGCCGCAACCCGCAGGCGGTGCCGCTCGGCGAGGACGTGGATTACCGAATCCCATTGGTAGCCAATGCAAGACGGTTCCAGGCCGGCCACCGTATCCGGTTGGTGCTGACCAGCGACGATCAGGACCCGTCGACACCGGCGATCATGAACTTCCGCCATGCGAGCGTCGGCACCAGCAGTCGCAACACCGTCCGCTCGTCGTCGCGGTTGCTGATTCCGATACTCGGCTAGCCGATGCGGCCGGTAGCCGTCTGCAGGATGGCCCCGGCGATCTGGTCGGCCGGTTCGAGTCCCAGCACCCCGATGGACACCAGCACCCCAGCCTTCTCGCGGTACACATGGCTCCATGCGTGGGCGTTGATCCGCAGGGTGGACGAATCCGGCCGGTCGAGGGTGAAGTCGTAGCGCGGGTCGCCCAGCGCGGCACAGGCCTGCAAGGACGTGTCCAGCTGGTGCAGGACTCCGCGGGCGGTGCTCGAATTCGGGTAGACCGCAATAGCCTGACTGACCGTCTGGATCATGGCGGGCCCGCCGGGTTTCAGGTCGTCGGTGATGCCGTGATAGCCCGCGCTGCGGAACTCCGACCAGCCGGTGCCGAAGGTGACGTCGCTGATTCCGGCGGCTCGACACGGCCCGGGCGCATTGAGGTCGCCGGGCGGCGGCTGTCGCAGATCCGCGTGCGAATGTGCGGTGAGTTCCTCGTAGTTGGCGATGCGACGAACCTCTTCGATGCTGACGATCAACGCATCGGCACGGGAGACCGCAGGGGTGCTGGGCTGAGCCGACGTCCCGTCGTGCGAACACGCCGTGACCGTCACCATCAGGCAGCCGGCGAGTAGACCGCGCAGCATCGATTTCCTTCGAAGTGCGCGTGTTGGCCCCATCGTTGACAAGCCGTTTTCTGCGGACTGCGGTCCGCGGTCGTGACGCAGTGGCGGCGACGATTCCCTGGGCGAGCGCACCGCCCGTTGCCCTGTTGTCCGTTGCCCGCTCACCATCCTACGTTGAGGCTAGAGTCGCGGCGTGCCCAAGATCAGCGCCTCCTCAGTGGAGGAGCACCGCGAGCAGGTACAACGACGGGTCTTCGAGGCCTTCGCCGCCCTGATGGCTGAACACAGCTTCGACGCCATCACCATGGCCAAGCTCGCGGCGGCGGCAGATATCGGCCGCACGGCGATCTATCACCACTTCGCCGACAAGGAAGCGGTGGTTGTCGCATTCGCATCCCACGAAACCAGCCGCTACATCGATGGACTGCGGGCGGACCTGGCCGACGTCGAGGACCCGGTGGAGCGGCTGGCCATCTACATCAGGCACCAGCTCGACGCCGGCGAGCAGTTCCATATGGGCCTGGGCCCACAGCTCTACGGCGCACTGTCGCGCGACACCATGCGCGCCATCCGCGAGCACGTAATCGCCATTGAGGACGTGCTGCGGGAAATTTTGACCGACGGCGTCACCCGCGGACGGTTCGTCATCGAGGACCAAAGCGCCTCAATCTCGCTGATCCACGCCTGCCTGGGGCCGCGCGACGTGCCAACGGCGGCGATCGAGCGATTTGTGCTGCGCGCGCTGGGTACGACACCCTAGGGCAGGCGGAGCCGGCGGGACTGTGATAGTTTTCTGACAGATTGTCAAAATCTTTGACCGCGATGTGGAGCCGAGATGCGACAGAGGACCGCCGAGGCCGTCCGCCCGTTCTCCGTCGCTATGAAGGAGGGGTCGACGGCCGAGCACGAGGCGGCTGAGCACTCTCCGTATGTGTCCGAACTGTTGTCCGGCCGGGTGAACCGCCGCGGCTATGCCGACTACCTCCTGCGGTTGCGGATGATCTATGAAGCACTGGAGGCGGCGGTGCGGGCCCGCCGTGACGACCCGTTGGTTGCCGCCGTTTACGACCCGGCCCTGGAACGACTGAGCGCCATCGACGCGGACCTGGAGTTCTGGGCACCGGGCACCCCACACACGATCGACTCCCCTGCCGCTCAGACATATCGGGACCGGCTGGCCGGCGCCGCCTGGGGCGGTGCGTTGGTCGCTCATCACTACACCCGCTACCTCGGTGACCTATCCGGCGGACAGGCCATCGGCAGGATTCTCGACCGCACGTTCGGCCTCGATGGCGCCGGACTGGACTTCTACAAGTTCCCGGTGCGACCGAAGCCGTATAAAGATGCCTACCGGGCCAGACTTGACGGCCTCGACCTCGGGGACGACGCGATCGCTCGAGCGGTGGACGAGGTGCGGATCGCCTTCAAACTGAACCAGACGTTGTTCAACGAGCTCGGCGAGAACCTGCCGGCCTATCGGCGCTGACCGGGCTCGCCCCAGCTGCAAACGCAACGCTGCGGCGAAACCGACCCCTTAAAGTTTCGCCGCAGCGTCGCGCTCGTGATCTTTACGTCTTAACGGAACATCCCGGTCCGGGTACGCCGACCCGTCAGAGCTTCGTAGACCGCGATGAACACGATCGCCAAGCCCACGCCGATAAAGAACGGGATCCAGGCGATTCCACCATTGGCATTGGCGTATCCGAAGTGGCCCGCGATCGCGGAGCCAAGCAGTCCACCCGCAGCGCCGAGCAGGACCGTCATCAGCATGCCGACATTTTGCTTGCCCGGCATTACCACACGCGCCACCAAACCGATGATCGCGCCGACCACAAGTGCCAAGAGAATTGTTGTGACCATTTCAGACTCCTGTCCAAATCGGCGCCCCGAACGGACACCTGATCTACTGCGGGTTCCCCGAATCCGCGGACTTATAACACACATGTTGATCGAATCCCGACGCTCGGTTGCCGTTGCCACAGCAGGGTTTACCTGGTCCGGACCGGGGGTAGTCGACGTCTTGTCCGGCACACGTCCAGTAGGAGTCGCAGCGAATGATCACAAACATCTGCCCCGCGTGCGGCTATCCCACATTGGACGCCGCCTTGTGCGCCTTTTGCTGTCCGGCTGAGGCGTTCGCCGTCAACCAAGGATGGGGGCCGGCGCCCTCGACGACGCCGCATCGCGAACCGGCATGGTTGGACATACAGGATTCGGACTCCCATTCGGGGGCGCGCGTCCGTAATTGGACCGGCCCGATAGCCAGCTGAACGTCGGGCCGGCCGGTGCCCTGCGCGCTACGTATTGGTTTGTGTGCGCTGAGAATTGGCTGGAGAGTCGTTAAGTAACGCTCGATCTCGCTGACCATCGGCGGCTGCACGTGACAGTGTGCTAGTCGTGGCAGGGATGAGCGTGTGACCTACGTACTGACGCAGCCGCAGGAGTTGGCGAACGCAGCCGCCGACCTGGCGTCCCTTCGGACGTCGATCAACGAGGCCACGACGGCGGCGGTGCGCGCGACTACCGGAATGGTGGCTATGGCCACCGACGAGGTCTCTGAGGCCATCACCGGCCTGTTCAACGCCTTTGCCCGGCAAGGTCAGGCGGCCATGACGCAGGCGGCGGTATTTCATAACGAATTCGCCCAGGCGCTGGTCGCGGCCGGCACGTCCTACGCCAGCGTGGAGGCCGCCAACGTCAGCGCACTCACCGCACCCGTGTCCGGCAGCGCGACGGCCGGCCCGTACGTCACATTGGTCATGGGCGGCAGTGGAATGCCCATACCTTCGGCAGAATTCGTGACCAACGTTGTCAGCAGGTACGTCACGCCCAATTTCCCCGCCGGGCTCGTGGAATCCCTTTTTCTGCCGGCGGGCGAATATCCCGACAGCGGTATCAAAGACTTGACCTCGGATGTGTCGATAGCCCGCGGCGTCGAAATCCTGACCACCACGATCCAACAGCAACTCGCCGCCGGAAACACGGTCAATGTGGTGGGCTACTCGCAGAGCGCCAACATCGCATCGCTGGCAATGCAGCTGCTGGACCCCACGGGAACGCCGAGCTCATTACCGATTAATTTTGTGTTGCTTGGCAATTCGATGAATCCCAACGGCGGTTGGGACGCCCGCTTCCCGGGCCTGAACCTGCCGAGCCTGGGCTTCACAGCCCTCGGCGCCGCTCCCGGCAATTCGTTCCCGACCCTCTCATACACCATCGAATACGACGGTTGGGCGGACTTTCCGCGATACCCGATCAACATCTTGTCCGACCTGAACGCGCTCGCCGGCATGGTGACTGTGCACGGCGGATACGAAACTCTCACGGCCGCACAACTCAGTTCCGCGATTGTGTTGCCCACGCAGGGACCGACCACCACCACGTATTACATGATTCCGGCCCAGAACCTGCCGCTGCTGGAGCCGTTGCGGTATGTCCCCTTCGTCGGGACCCCGGCCGCTGACTTTCTGCAACCGATCTTGAGACCTCTGGTCAACTGGGGCTACGGGGACCCGAACTTCGGCTGGTCCACCGGACCGGCCAACGTACCGACACCGTTCGGATTCCTGCCGCCCTCCTGAGGCCACCTTCGCGCTCGGACCCGCCCTCCTCAACGGTTTTCAGCAGGGAATCATCGCCGCGACGGGCGACCTCTCCACCATGGGACCGCCGACGCTGCCGTCCCTTCAGTCAATCTCAGACGCCGTCACGTCAATGTCGGCAGGGCCCGGCGCACTGACCCTGCCCGGCACGCCCGCCGACGTTCTTCGCGCCCTGCAAACGGTGAACAACCAGTTCGTCGGCGGCGTGACGGGCGGGTTCTCGACCGCCTACTCGACGTTGCTGCCGACCGCCGACATCGCGACTGCCGCGCTGGTCTCGTTGCCGTCGTACGACTTCAACCTGTTCCTGGACGGGCTGATCCAGGCGAGCAACGGTCAACCGGTGGAAGGGCTGGTCAATGCGATCGGCAATCCGATCGCCGCAACTATGGGACTACTGCCGTTTCTGGGGGGTCTAGAACTCGCTGCCATTGCGGTGGCGGTGGATCCGGGCCTGACGGCGATGCCGTAACCGAGACCATTCATGGGTGCGCAATCTTGCCAAGTGGCCAGGGGCGGGATCGAACCGCCGACCTTCCGCTTTTCAGGCGGAGGCGAATTCAGGTGGAAGGCGTTTATGCTGGTCAAATTGGACGAACTGGACCAATTCCGACGGTTCAGAGCACACAATCCGAACCGCATGGCGGATGCAGAGCGGATAAAAACCGACCCCGAGCCCCCACACTGCCAGGAGCGGGCACGGTGAATCCGGAAGCCACAGCAGGATGCGATCCCCTTTTGAAACGCCGCGCGCCCCTAGAATCTCACCAAGACTTACGGCAGCTTCGTGGATTTGGCCGTGGGTCACTACATTTGGCGAATAGTAGGCGGGATTTTGGATTTTCGGACCATCCTGAGTCCAGCGCCCGCTCGGCGAGTAACTCCGCGAGGTTTTGATTGCGCATTCTTCGGGCCTACTTTTGCTGGCCGGGAACGCCGTCTATCGACACGACAGATTACAAATGACACGGCGGCCCTGGCCGCACGGAATCGCCGGCCAAATAACGGCTTCCAGCTGATGTGTCGACTGATTGAATACACTGAGCCACCAGCCCCGAGCCACCACCGATCTCGACTCAGGGCGCTGGGTCGAATCCAAGGTCACGATACGGACTTCTCGATCGGGCAGCGATAAGCCATGGGTCGCCGTCGTAAGTCGACCTGCAAGTCGCTCAGGTCGGATCCAATAATTCAACACTTTACACTCACTCTTCGAAGGAACCACGAAGGAAGTATTCAGTGATGACAAAAGCTGGTTCACCCTGGAAAATGATGCGATACCGACGAGCCAGACCTCGGGATCCGTTCTTCTGATCACTTACAATCCTAACCCAACCTGGCCACTCGTCCTCCCAGACATTCGCCTCTTCCTTAAAAGTCTCAAGGGAATTAGCTAAAATCAGCTCACCTATAGGGCAGTCGGTCTGCGTCAAGTTTGTCGTGATAATCGACGGTAGCAGATCAGTCGCGATTAGCGATTCTGCTGCTACAAAAGGTGTTCCGGAGCTTTGCCCGCATAGAAGAATTCTGCGTCGAAGAACTTGGCCGATGTGCGAGTTTCCCAACTCGCGTATAGCCGGCGGGCTGCAATCAAATTCTTGCTTGATAAGTCGGAGAGCAATATTGTCGTTGGAAATGATGCCAAGGATTCGTGTGAGAGTGCCATTAGTAGCTATCAGTATTTGAAGGTCGCGATTGAGGTGCTGAATGGCTTCCCGGGACAGATAATAAGCGGCCACCGCTTTCCTTCTGAAAAATCAGATTTCCCAAGCGCCGCGACGCGGCCTAAGTCTGTAACGGCATAGAGTACGCTCAGCCCGCTGAGTATTGCAACAAGACTTATAGTGTCTGCGATGGGGCTGCATTGTTTAGGTTGCCTAGGCGTCCAGCAACGGTGCCAGTCCGCGGGTCTCGGACCGCGGTCATCGCGGCAGCAGTAAAGAATCCCGATTAGATGATGAAGCCGGCTCAAAGGCGAGCGATGGACGCACGCCAAGCCAGAGCACCCTGACTGCTGATGCTCAGGGCCATCCGGGTGGGCACGATGGAATCCACCCTCCAACCACGACCGAATGTGGTCCGTATGTTCTCGGCCGGTATTCTCCGGGGTCCCCAGTCGCCAGGCTGCTTATCGCTGAAGCACAACATGTGGTAGTGGCCCCCTGGCCGTAAGACGGCTCGTAAACTGTCGACAAAGGCTGGTCGATCGTCGTCTTCGAAAATATGAAACAGGCCGCTGTCCAACACTGTGTCGAACTGCAGGCGTAGCGAAGGTAAGTCAAGCGCTGAGCCAACAACGAAATCAACGGTCAGTCCGTCCTTGACGGCCTTTTGTCGAGCGAGCGCGATAGCCGCAGGTGCTATATCGACGCCGTACGCCTCAAGCCCGATCGCTGCGGCCATCAGCGCATGCTCGCCGGTCCCGCAACCAACGTCGAGCACACGACCGAGAATCCGTCCAGAAGCGGCCAACTCCAGGAAAGTCGGTTGTGGCCGACCGATGTCCCATGGCGGCACACCCGTGTACAACGCATCGAAGTCCTCAGCGCGCCTCGGCTGGACCTGCCCGCCGAAATGTTGGTCCTCCAAAACACTCACCCCTGTGCCGTCGTATCGTCGGGACTATCTCTTTATCGGTGTCATCGGTGTTTCCGGCGGTTTCCATCAGTAGGTTTCGGCTCCCGGGAATCGGTCGCCGAATGTGATCGCGAACGCGTTGAGCGCTGGCTTCCACCGCATTATCCATCGTGCCCTGCCCGCTCCGGTCGGGTCTAGCGAACGCGTGACCAGATACAGACACTTCATCGCGGCCTGCTTGGAGGGGAAGTGGCCGCGGGCTTTGATCGCGCGCCGGTAGCGGGCGTTCAACGATTCGATCGTTGGTGCTGCAAATGACGCGGCGGATCTCCACGTCGTAGTCCAGGAACGGGATGACCTCGTTCCAGACGTCGTCCCACAGCCGGATCACTGCGGGGTAGCGCTGCCCCCACTTCTCGGTCAGCTCGTCGAACGCCGAGCGTGCCGACGCGCCAATGTTCGTGGGCCACGACGGCCACCGAATCACCCGCGGAGCCTTGCAATACCGCGTCCTGCGCGCCTTCAAGCTCGCCGCCCCCGACGCCCAACGCACCCCTGGCGCCCTCGTGCACGCACCATGACACACGCATGCCATCCAGCTAGCCAACACCAACATCAGCGTCTAGACCCTGATGAAACTCCTTGGGCATGAATCCATGGCCACCTCCCAGCGCTACATCATCAGCGCCGGCTCAGAGACTAAAGCCGCGGCGGCGCAGAACCCTCTCTACCTCGCCAGTGACCAGGGCGGCCACGGACCGAAGTGAATCCCGTTGAACCAGGGAGTCGAAGGCCAGAACCCCCTGCATTGCAAGGCATTTGACACCGAGTCCGATTTCCCTGGCCGGAATCAGTTTTCTAGCGATGGCGCCCTATTGCGGACCATGTCGCGCGGGGGGATCCAGCGGTCCAGCGTTTCCCGCGAGATGCGAATCTGGCTGCCGAACGGGTCGGTATGGGCCTCGGCGGCGAACTGGCGCACCAGTTGCCGCGCTGTTCCGCGGATAACCCCTCATCCAGGGCCGGGCAGATCAGTTGATAACGGAACAACCCGATTGCTTGCGCCCACTCACGGCGCTTGTGCTCTTCCAACGACATCTAATAGTTCTCCTCTCCAGTCGAAGGCTTGCCCGAAGCCATTGCCGGCCAGGCGCCTTGGCGAGGATCACCGATCACGCCGGATGCGCGTCAGAGGCAATTCGTGTTGCACACGCTCAGCCGCGTGGCGGCGGCCACCCGGTGCCAGCAGCCGTCCAGCACTGACCGCGACCGCCACCCGCTCCGGCGTCACCGCGCCGAGCAACCCGGACCACACCGAAGCGGAACCGGATCGCCGCGGAGGCGGTGGCTACCGCGGCCAGCACGTCGCGCCAGGGCACCCGGACCCCTCTGGGATCGTCATGTCCACCCCGGCGATCGGCGACACCGATAAACCAGGATCGGATTGCCTCCAGCCGGCCCGCCGCCCGGCGCAGCCAACCCCGCACCATCGCCGCCGGCACCCCCAGGCTCGTACCGATCCGGCGATGCCCCAGCCCTCGGCGCGAGCGGTCAAGGTAGCCCAAATACTTTCCGCCGCGAACGCTCTGCGTAACAACATGGCCACCGGCGACAACACGGGTTTCACCGCGCAGGCCCGGCAACGCGCCCGCCGCGGCCGCACTGGATCGGCCAAACCGGCGATCCTTCGAGCACGGGCATGACCCCACCCACGCAGCACCCTCCACAATCAGGGCACCCAATCTCCCCAGCAGCCAACCGCGACTCGACGCGGACAGAGTGTCGCGTACCCATCAGTTCCTCGTCACACTGACGGTGCGCACCAACCGCATCCACCCAGCGATGCAGCCAAGAACCACATCGGCAAACTCACTGACGACCAGGACCCCCGCGGTCGTCATTCAGAGAGACGGTCAACAAGGGTGTTTCGCGCGGGCACTTTTCGTGATATGGGCCGAATACTTCACATGGCGTTGCGGGTCGATCTAACATCTAGTTGTTGTGGCCGACGCTCCGCGGGTTTTGCTGAAAGGGCTTGCCAACGATTCTGTTGCAAGCCTAAAGCCGTGGCGCAACCGTCTAGGGGTGAATGCCGTAGGCCTCAGCGACGTTGGCGTCGCGTTATGGTAGTGGTCCTGCGCAAAGACAGGGCGGAGCACTCCGTTTGGCATAGGTGGGGCCCAGACAAGCAAGCCGTGCGGCGCCAAGAAGCGACCCGGATATCCGCCCATCAGTCCTACAGACCCCCCACGGATTACGAGGTCCCCGCAGAGTCGGGGTGGCGCGATCGGCTGTTATGGGTCGTTTGGTGACGTCGGCGGTAAGCGACGCTAGGACGGTCGTCCAGTAATGCGGAATGAAAATCTAGCAAGAATGCTGGCTAATCGCGCAGCGAAAGCAGGATGGTATGACAAGCCCGCCTATTATGCGCCGCACGTCCTGAGCCATGGCCAGATCCACGACGGTGGCGCACGTCTTGGGCAAGTGCTTAGAGACTGCGGGCTTTCCAAGGGAGACCGCGTCCTGTTGTGCCTGCCGGATTCGCCTGAACTCGTAAAGCTTTTGCTGGCGTGTTTGGCTCGTGGGATTGTGGCGTTCCTCGCCAATCCCGATCTCCATCCACGGGATCACGTGTTTCAGGAGCGCGACATTCAGCCAGCGCTGGTCGTCACGACTGTTGCTCTGCGCGATCGGTTTCAGCGATCGGGCGTAGTAGACGCCACGGAACTGTTGTCGGCTGCGACCCGCGTCGAGCCGACAAACTACGAACCGGTCAGTGGTGACACTGTTGCATACGCAACGTACACGTCAGGTACTACAGGAGCGCCGAAGGCGGCGATGCATCGGCATGCCGACGTGTCGACGTTTGTTGACGCGATGTGTCGCACAGCGGTGCGGCTCACCTCGCAAGACATCGGGTTAAGTAGCGCACGCATGTACTTTGCGTATGGTCTTGGTAATTCGGTCTGGTTTCCTCTTGCCACAGGTGGTTCCGCAGTCATCAACCGCGTGCCGTTGAGTGCGGAAATGGCCGCTGAACTCAGTTCGACATTTAAACCCTCGCTGCTCTATGGTGTGCCGACTTTCTTTGCCCGAGTTGTCGACAGCTGCGCTGCTGATTCGTTTCGTTCGCTGCGATGTGTGGTATCGGCGGGCGAAACTCTTGAGGTTGGTCTGGCTAGCCGGCTCGTGGAGTTCTTTGGTGGTATTCCCATCCTCGATGGGATTGGATCTACCGAGGTTGGGCAGGCATTCGTGTCGAATCGGATCGACGAATGGCGTGTGGGAACTCTGGGGAAGGTTCTTCCACCGTATGAGATTTGCGTCGTAGCGTCGGATGGCATGACCGCGGGACCCGGGGTTGAAGGGGACATGTGGGTTCGAGGACCATCGATCGCACCGGGTTATTGGAACCGGCCCGCAGATCCTGCCTGGATGAATGGGGGTTGGCTCAACACTCGGGATCGGGTCTGTATCGACGGCGACGGATGGGTTACTTACCGTTGCCGCGCGGACGATATCGAGATTGTCGGCGGTGTCAACGTTAATCCACGAGCAGTCGAGCAACTTATTCTTGAGGATGGTGCCGTGGCTGAGGCCGCGGTTGTCGCGGTAACGGAATCCACAGGCGCCTCGGCGCTGCAGGCATTTCTAGTCCCGAACAGCGGCGCATCCCTGGACAACTCGGTCATTCGAAAGATCCACCAGCGATTGCTTATCACGCTGTCTCCATCCGAGGTGCCACATAGGTTTGCCATTGTTAAGTGTCTCCCTCGAACCCCGATTGGTAAATTGTCGCGAGATCCGCTTCGCGCGGCGAACCCGATAAAACCTATTTGGGAACTCCCGTTCGCGATACCTCAGCTTGACACGATCATAGGGTTTGATAATCGACCGGCGTCGAACTTCCAGATCGCCGTCGCAAGTACTGGTGAGATCACACTTAACCAGCGACTGGAAGTTCTACAGCAGGAGCGTTACCGGCTGGTGACCGAAGTAGTGAGTGCCGAGGCCGCGAAAATGTTGGGTCGGCAGGATCCGCAGTCAATAAATCGGGATCTTGCTTTCTCCCAACTGGGTTTCAACTCGCAAATGACAGTCGAACTTCGTAATCGGTTGGCGGCAGTAACTGGCCTGCGGCTGCCTGACACGATCGTGTGGGATTACGGCTCGGTTTCTGGGTTGGCTCAATATTTGGAGGCCGAACTTTCTGGGAGGGACCGTCACAGGCAGGTGGCGGAACCTGTTGCTACTGCGCGCACCGAGGAACCGGTGGCGGTGGTGGGGATGGCGTGCCGGTTGCCCGGCGGGATCGACTCCGCGGCGGCGTTGTGGGACGTGGTGGCCGGCGGTATCGATGCGGTGGGGGCTTTCCCGACCGACCGGGGCTGGGATCTGGCGGGATTGTTTGATCCCGACCCCGACGCGGTGGGCAAGACCTACACCCGCTCGGGTGCGTTCCTGCCCGATGCGGCCGGCTTTGACGCCGAGTTCTTCGGGATCTCCGCGCGTGAAGCCCTCGCGATCGATCCCCAGCAGCGGCTGCTGCTGGAAACCTGTTGGGAGGCCATCGAAACCGCCGGGATCGACCCCGCCGGCCTGGCCGGTACCGATACCGGGGTGTTCGCCGGAACCTGGGCACAGCCCTACGGGGCGGGTGGCTCCGACAGCGCCGAGGGATACGTGATGACCGGGGCCGCCACCAGCGTGGCCTCCGGGCGGATCGCCTACGTGTTAGGGCTACAGGGCCCGGCCATCACCATCGACACCGCGTGTTCCTCCTCACTGGTCGCCACCCACCTGGCGTGTCAATCACTCCGCAACGGCGAAACCGGCCTGGCCCTGGCCGGCGGCGTCACCATCATGACCACACCCACACCGTTCACCGAGTTCGCCCGCCAACGCGGACTCGCCGTCGACGGGCGGTGCAAAGCATTCGCCGCCGCCGCTGATGGCACCGGGTGGGGCGAAGGCGCCGCGGTGCTGGTCCTGGAACGACTCAGCGACGCCCACCACAACAACCATCCGGTACTCGCTGTCATCGCGGGCTCGGCGGTCAACCAAGACGGCGCCTCCAACGGATTGACCGCCCCCAACGGGCCCGCTCAACAACGCGTCATCAGCCAAGCCGTCGCCAACGCCGGGATAACCCTGGACCAGGTCGATGTAGTGGAGGCCCACGGCACCGGCACCACCCTGGGAGACCCGGTCGAAGCCGGCGCCCTGATCGCCACCTACGGCGCCGCCGGTGACCGCGAACACCCACTATGGGTGGGATCGATCAAATCCAACATCGGCCACACCCAGGCCGCCGCCGGCGCCGCGGGCATCATCAAAATGATCGCCGCCCTCAACCACGGTGTGTTGCCCCCCACCCTGCACATCGATGCGCCCAGCCCCCACATCGACTGGTCAGCAGACACCGTGCGGCTACTCACCGAACCCACCCCCTGGCCAGAAACCAGCCATCGGCGCACCGCGGCGGTGTCCTCGTTCGGAGTCAGCGGCACCAACGCCCACCTGATCCTGCAACAACCCCCCCAACCCCCCGAACCCCCCGAACCCGTCTTACCGGTGGCACCGGTTGCTGATGGGAGTGAACCCGGTGGTGAGCCCACCCTGGGTGTCTGGGCGGTCTCAGCGCGTACCTCCGCAGCCCTTGCCGCCCAAGCCCACCGGCTACATCAACACCTGATCGATCACCCCGGCCTGGATATCACCGATCTGGCCTACAGCCTGGCCACCACCCGCACCCAACACCCCTACCGGGCAGCCATCACCGCATCGGCTGACCACCAGGACCCACGCGGGGAGTTACTGGCGGCCCTGCAGGCACTGGCGCTCGACCGGCCCCATCCCGGGCTGACCCGGCACCACTACCGGCCCCACCTGGTGGGTAAAACCGTGTTCGTCTTCCCCGGCCAAGGCGCCCAATACCCCGGCATGGGTATCGAGCTCTACCAGCACCACCGCGGCTTCGCGGCCGCCCTGGATGAGGTATGCGCAGCCTTTGATCCCCACCTCGAGGTGTCGCTGCGCGAGGTGATGTTCGCCGAGCCCACTACCGCCTCGGCGCAGATGCTCAACCAAACCGCCTACGCGCAGCCGGCATTGTTCGCCTTCGGCGCGGCCATGCACACCCTGTTGGCCCAGACCGGGATCACCCCGGACTATCTGCTCGGTCATTCCATCGGGGAACTGACCGCCGCCTACCTGGCCGGGGTGTTTTCCCTGGCTGATGCCGCGGTGTTGGTCAGCGCTCGAGGCCGGCTGATGCAAGCCTGTCCTTCCGGGGCGATGATCGCTATCGGGGCCAGCGAGCGCGACGTGACGTCCATGCTGGGCGAGCATCCCGAGGCGGTGATCGCCGCGGTCAACAGCCCCACCTCGGTGGTGGTGTCCGGGCCGGCTGAGCAGCTGGCCCGGCTCGGTGAGCACTGCGCAGCGCGCGGTCACCACCACAGCCGGCTCGTGGTGAGTCACGCCTTCCATTCAGCGGCCATGGACCCGGCTTTGCCCGAATTCCAGACCATCGCCGCGGGCCTGACATTCACCTCGCCCCGCGTGCCCATCCTGTCTAACACCACCGGATCACTGGCAACCCCCGAACAACTCACCTCTTCTCACTACTGGACCCGACACCTGCGTGAGCCGGTCCGGTTCCACGACAGCGTCGTGGAGTTGCTGGCCGGCGGGGAACAGGTGTTTGTCGAGTTATCCCCGCATCCGGTGCTGGCCCCGGCGATCACCGACACCCTGGCCGCTGCGGGCGGGCGGGCCAACTCGGTAGTGATCACCACCATGCACCGCGACCGGTCTGATCTGGCCAGCGTGGCCGCCGCGTTGGGCCGGTTACACCTTCACGGCCACAGCCCGTCATGGCGACGTCTTTACCCCCACGCCCACCCTGTCGCGTTACCCACCTACCCGTTCGAACACCGCCGGTACTGGCTGACACCCGCGGCGGCCGGGGATGTCAGCGCCGCGGGGCTGGGCCGCGCTGAACATCCCCTGTTAGGGGCGGTGACCGAGTTGGCCGATCAAGACCAGATGGTGTTGACCGGCAGAGTGTCACCGGCCCTGCAGGACTGGCTGGCCGGGCACACCGTGGCCGGCAGTGTGGTGTTCCCCGGGACCGGGTTCCTCGAGATCGTGCTCCACGCCGGTGAATACGCCCGGTGCCCGGTCATCGATGAGTTGGTGCTACACACCCCGCTGGTGTTGTCCGAACACGCCCCCACCGATATGCAGATCCTGGTGCAGCCGGTCGACCCCGGTGGGCGGCGGGGGTTCAGCGTGCACGCCCGCACCAGCGCCGACCAGGGCACGGCGGGCTGGGTGCTCCATGCCAGCGGCACCCTGAGCCCTGACCAACCCGGCGCCGCAGCTGATCTACCCGCCGCGGCGCCGTTGTCGGAAGTTGATCAGGACAGTTTCTATGCGCGGCTAGCCACCCATGGCCTGGGTTATCGTGGCCCGTTCCGCGGTGTGGCTGGTATCGGTCAGGACCCCACCGACCCTGACGTGGTGTGGGCCCACGTCGGACTGCCCGCCGACACCGACACCAGCGGTTACGGTATCCACCCCGCACTGCTGGACGCGGCGTTACATCCCCTGGCCGCAATGTTCTCCGATGACGCCGAGCCCGACACGCTGCGGCTACCGTTCGTGTTCACCGGGGTCAGCCTGCACGCCACCGGGGCCACCGCGCTGCAGATCCGACTCGCACGCACCGGGACAGAAACCTTCCGGTTGGATGCTGTGGATCCCGCCGGCGCCCCGGTCATCACCATCGAGGCGGTGACCCTGCGGGCCCTGCCCGACACCCTCGACCTCACGTCGCCCCCCGGGGCCGGGACGCGGGACAGCTTGTTCCAACTGGACTGGGTGCCCCTACCCGAGAACATGTACCCGGCATCCGCCGACGCGGCCGCGGCGGCGGCGGCGTGGGCGGTGTGCACCGAGCATCCCGATCACCTCCCTGCCGCCCTGCACACCAGCGCCCGCCACAGCGATCTAGCCACCCTGTCCCCGTGCCCGCCGCTGGTGATCTGGCCCCTGCCCGATCCCGCCGGCGATGGTGATGGTGAGGGCGTGGCGCGGGTCCATACCCTGACCGCTCATGCCCTGACTCAACTGCAACGCTGGCTGGCCCGCCCCGACACCCTCGACACCCACCTGGTCGTCGTGACCCGCCACGGCGTCAGCACCAGCAGCTATGACCGGGCTCCCGAGCTGGCCCAGGCCGCGGTGTGGGCGTTGATCCATACCACCCAAAACGAGCACCCCGGCCGTATCAGCGCACTCGATATCGACACCACCAGCGACCACACCCTGCTCAACGTGTTAGCCGCCGCGGCCGACCCGGGCCGGCGGGGTGCCCTCGAACCCCAACTGGCGCTGCGCCAGGGCGTGGTGCACATTCCCCGACTCACCGGCACCCGGGCCCTGACCCCACCACCGACCCCACCCCCGGTGTTCGATCCCGACGCCACGGTGCTGATCACCGGGGGCACCGGGATGCTGGGCGGGGTCTTCGCCGAACATCTGATCACCCGCTACGGGGTACGGCATCTGCTGCTGGTCTCACGCCGCGGGCCGACCGCACCCGGGGCCACTGACCTGGCGCACCGGTTAACCGCACTGGGCGCCCAGGTCACCCTCACCGCCGCCGACACCGCCGACCCCACCCAGCTGGGCGCGGTCCTGCAGTCCATCCCCACCGCCCACCGGTTGACCGCCGTCGTGCACACCGCCGGGGTCCTCGATGACGCCGTGGTCACCGAGTTGACCGGCCAGCAACTACACACCGTGTTGACCGCGAAAGCCGACACCGCCTGGCATCTGCATCACCTCACCGCCGATACCGACCTCGCCGCGTTCGTCCTGTTTTCCTCCGCGGCAGCGATCCTGGGCAATCCCGGGCAAGCCAACTACGCCGCCGCCAACGCCGTGCTCGACGCCCTGGCCCAACACCGACACCGCCACCACCTGCCCGCCACCAGCCTGGCCTGGGGCTACTGGCACACCCCCTCAGCCATGACCGCACACCTGCAGGCCGCAGACCAGGCCCGCCTCACCGCCACCGGCATGACCCCGATCAGCACCGACCACGGCCGGGCCCTGTTCGACACCGCCCTGACCCACCACCAACCCTGCCTGATCCCGGCCCCACTGAACACCGCGACCCTGACCCGCCAGGCACGCCAGGCCACCCTGCCGGTGATCCTGTCGGCCCTGACCACCACCCGCCCCCGCGCGGCCACCGCCGGCCCCGACACCCTGACCGCACAGCTGGCCACCCAAACCATCGAACAACGACTGGCTACCCTGACCGCTCTGGTCACCCACACCACCGCCGCAGTGTTAGCGCATCCCGACCCCGGTGCCCTCGATCCCGACCGGCCGTTTAAAGACCTGGGTATCGATTCGCTCAGCGCCCTGGAACTGCGCAACACCCTGTCCACCCAGACCGGGCTGACCCTGCCCGCGACCCTGGTCTTCGACCACCCCACCCCCACCGCCATCGCTACACATTTGGCCGGCTTGCTCACCGACGACACCGCCACCCCGGGCCCGATTGGTCAGCTACTTCAAGTTGCATCTGACACCGATCAACGCTCAACACTCATCGATATCATCATTGCGGCATCGAGCCTCGGCCCTGCAGGTGCGCCTGAACTCGAATTGCGGAGAAATCTCGAAGGGAAAGTACTGCGGCCAGCAGAAAACGAAAGCCCATCGGTGCGCTTGGTATGTATCTCCGAATTCGACGGCCAGTATCTAACGTTTGCGCATGGCATACAGGGAAACGTTGAAGTAACCGAAGTGCTTGCACCAGGATTTTCCGGTACGGCGCTACCCGCATCGGCGGAAGAAGCTGGACAAGCAATCATTGATGCACTACATCTAGACGAATCATCTGGCCACGCAGTGATAATCGTTGGGCATGGAATAACCTGCATACCAGCAATGCAGGTACTCAAATTGATGGAAACCTCTCCGGCAGCGTCCCACGTGACACCGTACACAGCCGCGATGGTAGCTATAACGCCGATAACGACTGTAGATACGACAAGCATCAGCAGTGACCCGCTTGTGATTCAATCCATCTTCAGGCATCTCTGTCATGAGGGCGATCTAATCTCCTATGGCCGATATCTCAGCTATGCGCTGCGACCCAACGACGACACGCCAGACGAAGAACGCACGCTCATCTTAAGTCCCGTATTAATTGATGGCCACATCGAAAACGCCACATCCCCCCTAGCACTCGAACCCGCCACTGTGGCCTTGCGTGTTTTATGCTGGATAGACGAAAAATAGCAGGAGAGTACAACATAAAATGTTATGGGATAGCGTATTCCTAAACTCGGTGGGAACGTTCCTTCCTCCTCAGGTTCCATTGGATGCACTCGACTGGAACGCGAACGGGGAAGATGTGGAAGATCGGAACACATTTCGGGGTATCCCAAGCGTCTCAGTATCGGATACCCCAGCGTATGTCATGGCTGGATTAGCGACTAAACACGCGCTGAAATATTCCACCCATAGTGACGAGACATTGTCGCCAATCGTATATGTTGATCCATTAAGCTACGAACATATGGCGCCCGCCAGTTATGTCCAACGGATCGTTAACCAGCCACACTCTGCTTCATTCAGATTGGATGCAGCGAGCGACGGTGTAATGGTAGCAATTGAAGCCGTCGCGGGATTGCTGTCAAACAGCAACGGCGCGAATGCCGCACTCGTAGCTTCTGGGGCGCGCGTGCCCCCGGGACAAAGTCGGAGCCTCGGTGGGGTATTGATGGGCGATGGTGCGGTAGCTCTAGTCATTTCAAAGAAAGAAGGATTCGCACGACTGATCGTCAGCAATAGAAATTCAGACCCGGCCTTCGAGTGGCTTCAACGAAATAGGGCGACACAACCAGGTGTGCTGGATATTCCGTTGATGGAGACCGGGCTGGGACCATACCTTCCTACGATCAGTCGAGTAATTGCGGAAACTATCCGTGCAACCTTGGCGGACGCAGGAATTTCAATTGAGGATATTTCTTATTTTTGCACCCCAACGCCTTCAGAGACCGCACTGGACGAAGTATATCTCAAGACTTGTAACATCCCCGTGGAGAAAACCTGCTGGTCCGAGATGCGGAAAAGCGGCCACGTCTATGCGTGTGACCAGATACTTGGTCTTGCCCATCTAATCGACACTGGTCAGCTGAAACAGGGACAGCTTGTGATGTTGATCGGTGGTGGAGCGGCCGGATGGCGAACCACATGCTTGCTCCTCCAAGTGGTACAGGAAGATGTTCATGCGACGCGGACACTGATGTGAACACTTCGGTTACGTTCTACCTTCTGGGACGGTAGGCATGAATCATGACAGCTGAAGTCGATCGCGTCGCCATCGTAGGGTTGTCATGTCGCGTGTCCGGGGCTTCTAATCCGAGTGAGTTCTGGCAGCTCATCAGCCAGAGGCGAAGTAACGTCTCGAATGATCCGCATTATCGACAATTGGTTCCAATCGATTTTAGCCAGTCAGATTTTTCTGAAGCCTTGAGATACGGTGCGTATCTTGAGGATGCGCTTGGCTTTGATGCGCCATTCTTCAGGATATCGGATGCCGAAGCCGAAAACATGGATCCGCAGCAGCGACTTGCTCTTGAACTCACGTGGGACGCTCTTGAAGACGCGGGTATTGTTCCTCAGGAAATCGCCGGTACGTCGGTGGGCTTGTTTATCGGCGCAATGCGCGATGATTTTGCGTCTCTAATGTCGAGCCGTGGCCCCACGGTCACCCAACGAAGCGCGCTTGGGTCGCTTCGCTCTGTTGTTGCCGGGAGAATATCTCACTTCTTTGGGTTGACCGGTCCCAGCTTGGTAATTGACACTGGGCAATCGTCGTCGCTGGTGGCTATCACGCTGGCGATGGAGAGCCTGCGAAGTGGTACGTGCGATCTGGCGATCGCTGGCGGGGTGCATCTCAACCTTGACCCCAATGCCGGCGTCTCCATCGCTGGATTAGGAGTGCTGTCACCCGACGGAGTATGCCGCCCATTCGATAAAGATGCTAACGGTTATGTTCGCGGCGAGGGGGGCGGCTTTGTTGTCCTTAAAAGGTTCTGTAGTGAATTGCGGCACGGGAATCAAATATATTGCGAAATTCGTGGTGGCGCGGTCATCAACGATGGTACCCGCCCTAACCTAGCCGCACCCACCGCGGAGGGACATGAGCGTTTATTTCGTGCGGCGTTAGAGTCTGCAGCTGTTGACCCTAATGAAATCCAATTTATAGAAGCGCATGGAACGGGCACGCGAGTTGGCGATATCGCCGAAGCTCATTCAATAGCCTCGGTATATTGCGGTCCCGGTAGAGGGGCCGGCAACCCTCTCGTTCTTGGATTTGTAAAGCCCAATGTTGGGCATCTCGAGGCGGCGGCTGGGGTTATTGGCGTTATCAAGACTGCTTTAGCCCTAAAGTATCGGATACTGCCTCCGAGCCTCAATTTTGTTTATCCGAACGAAGCCCTGACGGGGCACCAGTCCACTCTGCGAGTGCTTTCTGCTAGCAGCGAATGGCCTCAACCGCAAGACCGTCTCTTCGCGGCGGTGTCCTCGTTCGGAGTCAGCGGCACCAACGCCCACCTGATCCTGCAACAACCCCCCCAACCCCCCGAACCCCCCGAACCCGTCTTACCGGTGGCACCGGTTGCTGATGGGAGTGAACCCGGTGGTGAGCCCACCCTGGGTGTCTGGGCGGTCTCAGCGCGTACCTCCGCAGCCCTTGCCGCCCAAGCCCACCGGCTACATCAACACCTGATCGATCACCCCGGCCTGGATATCACCGATCTGGCCTACAGCCTGGCCACCACCCGCACCCAACACCCCTACCGGGCAGCCATCACCGCATCGGCTGACCACCAGGACCCACGCGGGGAGTTACTGGCGGCCCTGCAGGCACTGGCGCTCGACCGGCCCCATCCCGGGCTGACCCGGCACCACTACCGGCCCCACCTGGTGGGTAAAACCGTGTTCGTCTTCCCCGGCCAAGGCGCCCAATACCCCGGCATGGGTATCGAGCTCTACCAGCACCACCGCGGCTTCGCGGCCGCCCTGGATGCCTGTGATCAGGCGCTGCGCCCCTACACCGGCTGGTCGGTGCGCGAGGTGATCGCTCAAGAACCAGGGGCGCCGGCACTCGACCGCGTAGATGTCGTCCAACCCGTGTTATTCGCGGTGATGGTGTCGCTGGCCGAAATGTTGAGCGGCTACGGGATCACCCCCGATGCGGTGATCGGACACTCCCAAGGAGAAATCGCCGCCGCCCACATCGCCGGGGCACTCACCCTGACCGAAGCCGCCAAAATTGTGGCGGTCCGCGCCCAAACGCTGGCAGCGCTGTCCGGGACCGGCGCGATGGCCTCGGTGTTACTGCCTGTCGAGGACCTACGCCCCCGATTACAGCCCTGGGGCACCGCGTTGAGCATCGCCGCGATCAACGGCCCCACCCACAGCATCATCAGCGGGGACACCACCGCGATCGAACAGTTCAGCGCAGCCTGCCAACGCGACGGCATCCAGATCCGGCCCCTGGCCGTGGATTACGCCTCCCATTGCGCCCACGTCGACACACTGCGTGAACACCTGCTCGGTGAACTGGCCGACCTGCACCCGCACCCAGCCCAGATCCCGCTGTATTCCACCGTGCACAGCCAACTCTCAGCGCACCCCCTAGACACCACCACCATGGACGCCGACTACTGGTACGCCAACCTGCGTGAACCGGTCCGGTTCCACGACAGCGTCGTGGAGTTGCTGGCCGGCGGGGAACAGGTGTTTGTCGAGTTATCCCCGCATCCGGTGCTGGCCCCGGCGATCACCGACACCCTGGCCGCTGCGGGCGGGCGGGCCAACTCGGTAGTGATCACCACCATGCACCGCGACCGGTCTGATCTGGCCAGCGTGGCCGCCGCGTTGGGCCGGTTACACCTTCACGGCCACAGCCCGTCATGGCGACGTCTTTACCCCCACGCCCACCCTGTCGCGTTACCCACCTACCCGTTCGAACACCGCCGGTACTGGCTGACACCCGCGGCGGCCGCTGAGGTCAGTGATCCTGCTGAGGGTGTGTTGTGGAAGGCCGTGGATGAGGGCGCGCTGGACACCGTCGCGACGACGTTGGGGCTCAGTGATACCTCATCGCTGGGGTCTGTGGTCGACGGCTTGCGGCAATGGCGTAAGGATCTCGGGGACCGGTCAAAAGCCAACAAATTACGGTATCGAATCGGTTGGCAAACCATTGTCCCGCAACCATTCCCACCGACCCGGCGGCGGTGGCTGGTTCTCGCGTTTTCCGGGCAAGCCGACAACGATGCGTGGATCGCTGGCCTGTTAGCACGCTACGGCGCTGACATCGAGGTGCTCGCGATTGATCCCCGTGACCTCGAGAGAGACTCCCTGACCGCCCTGCTCTCGAGTGCCGCCACCCGCACCCGGTGCGACGGTGTGGTGTCTTTTCTGGCACTCAAAGAACAGACCCATCCGGATTTCCCCGCAATATCGGCGGGCCTGATCGCCACGCTGTGTCTCGCGCAAGCCTATGGCGATAGCGATCTGGGAGTGCCGTTGTGGGTGCTCACCCAAAGCGCGGTGTCGGTCTGGACAGGTGATAGGGCCATCGAGCCCGGCCAGGCCGCGGTATGGGGGCTGGGACAGTCAGTCTGTTTGGAACATCCCCAATGGTGGGGAGGCCTTATTGACCTTCCTGACCTGGCCACACCACACCATGTCGAGGTGCTGCACACGATACTGACCTGCCCGCAAACAGAAGACCAACTCGCCATCCGCGCCCAGGGGGTCAGCGCGCGACGCCTGCAGCAAGCACCGCTACCGACCCATCGCGTGCGCTGCTGGAGCGCATCGGGAACAGCTCTGGTCACCGGGGCCACCGGCCGACTGGGTCAACACATTGTCCGCTGGCTGGCCACGGCCGGGGCCAGCCACCTTGTCCTGCTCAGCCGCAGCGCCGCCCACAACCCGCAAGCAGCAACACTGGAAAAAGAACTCAACACCGCCGGTATCACGACCACGCTCGCCTCCGTCGATATGACCGACCGCAACGCCTTAGCCGACGTTATCGCCAGCATCCGTAGCCACCACGGACCCATCCGCACCGTGGTGCACGCCGCAGCCGCCATCGGATGGCACACCGTCTCTGAGGTCGGAATAGAGGAGTTCGCCAGCAATTACGCCAAAGCAGTCGGGGCCGATAACTTGGTGGACCTGCTCGACGACGAGCCACCAGAGACCGTCATCCTGTTCTCCTCAGCGGCGGCAACCTGGGGCGGCGCCCGGCAAGGCTGCTACGCCGCCGCCAACGCCCACCTCGATGCCCTCGCCACACGGTTACGCGCCCGCGGCACGACGGCGCTGTCAGTGGCCTACGGGCAATGGGCAGACCAGGACGCCAAGCCAGACAAGATTGTCGACTACTTCGGCCGTATCGGGCTCAACCCGATATCGCCGGAGGCCGCCCTGGGCGGGCTGCAGCACTCCCTCGACGCCGACGACACCCTGATCACCATCGCCGACGTTTCCTGGAATCAATTCCTGGACGTCTTCACCGCCCGCCGCGCCCACCCCCTGCTGACCGAGTTGACCGCGACACACCCACCAGCAACCGCCGCCACCACCACGGCCAGTTCCCAAGCACTCACCGCGCGACTGGCCACCCAAACCATCGAACAACGACTGGCTACCCTGACCGCTCTGGTCACCCACACCACCGCCGCAGTGTTAGCGCATCCCGACCCCGGTGCCCTCGATCCCGACCGGCCGTTTAAAGACCTGGGTATCGATTCGCTCAGCGCCCTGGAACTGCGCAACACCCTGTCCACCCAGACCGGGCTGACCCTGCCCGCGACCCTGGTCTTCGACCACCCCACCCCCACCGCCATCGCTACACATTTGGTCGTGTTGCTGGGCGAGGGCCCCGCGCCGGTACCACGGATCACTGCGGTCACGGCGCGCACCGAGGAACCGGTGGCGGTGGTCGGGATGGCGTGCCGGTTGCCCGGCGGGATCGACTCCGCGGCGGCGTTGTGGGACGTGGTGGCCGGCGGTATCGATGCGGTGGGGGCTTTCCCGACCGACCGGGGCTGGGATCTGGCGGGATTGTTTGATCCCGACCCCGACGCGGTGGGCAAGACCTACACCCGCTCGGGTGCGTTCCTGCCCGATGCGGCCGGCTTTGACGCCGAGTTCTTCGGGATCTCCGCGCGTGAAGCCCTCGCGATCGATCCCCAGCAGCGGCTGCTGCTGGAAACCTGTTGGGAGGCCATCGAAACCGCCGGGATCGACCCCGCCGGCCTGGCCGGTACCGATACCGGGGTGTTCGCCGGAACCTGGGCACAGCCCTACGGGGCGGGTGGCTCCGACAGCGCCGAGGGATACGTGATGACCGGGGCCGCCACCAGCGTGGCCTCCGGGCGGATCGCCTACGTGTTAGGGCTACAGGGCCCGGCCATCACCATCGACACCGCGTGTTCCTCCTCACTGGTCGCCACCCACCTGGCGTGTCAATCACTCCGCAACGGCGAAACCGGCCTGGCCCTGGCCGGCGGCGTCACCATCATGACCACACCCACACCGTTCACCGAGTTCGCCCGCCAACGCGGACTCGCCGTCGACGGGCGGTGCAAAGCATTCGCCGCCGCCGCTGATGGCACCGGGTGGGGCGAAGGCGCCGCGGTGCTGGTCCTGGAACGACTCAGCGACGCCCACCACAACAACCATCCGGTACTCGCTGTCATCGCGGGCTCGGCGGTCAACCAAGACGGCGCCTCCAACGGATTGACCGCCCCCAACGGGCCCGCTCAACAACGCGTCATCAGCCAAGCCGTCGCCAACGCCGGGATAACCCTGGACCAGGTCGATGTAGTGGAGGCCCACGGCACCGGCACCACCCTGGGAGACCCGGTCGAAGCCGGCGCCCTGATCGCCACCTACGGCGCCGCCGGTGACCGCGAACACCCACTATGGGTGGGATCGATCAAATCCAACATCGGCCACACCCAGGCCGCCGCCGGCGCCGCGGGCATCATCAAAATGATCGCCGCCCTCAACCACGGTGTGTTGCCCCCCACCCTGCACATCGATGCGCCCAGCCCCCACATCGACTGGTCAGCAGACACCGTGCGGCTACTCACCGAACCCACCCCCTGGCCAGAAACCAGCCATCGGCGCACCGCGGCGGTGTCCTCGTTCGGAGTCAGCGGCACCAACGCCCACCTGATCCTGCAACAACCCCCCCAACCCCCCGAACCCGTCTTACCGGTGGCACCGGTTGCTGATGGGAGTGAACCCGGTGGTGAGCCCACCCTGGGTGTCTGGGCGGTCTCAGCGCGTACCTCCGCAGCCCTTGCCGCCCAAGCCCACCGGCTACATCAACACCTGATCGATCACCCCGGCCTGGATATCACCGATCTGGCCTACAGCCTGGCCACCACCCGCACCCAACACCCCTACCGGGCAGCCATCACCGCATCGGCTGACCACCAGGACCCACGCGGGGAGTTACTGGCGGCCCTGCAGGCACTGGCGCTCGACCGGCCCCATCCCGGGCTGACCCGGCACCACTACCGGCCCCACCTGGTGGGTAAAACCGTGTTCGTCTTCCCCGGCCAAGGCGCCCAATACCCCGGCATGGGTATCGAGCTCTACCAGCACCACCGCGGCTTCGCGGCCGCCCTGGATGCCTGTGATCAGGCGCTGCGCCCCTACACCGGCTGGTCGGTGCGCGAGGTGATCGCTCAAGAACCAGGGGCGCCGGCACTCGACCGCGTAGATGTCGTCCAACCCGTGTTATTCGCGGTGATGGTGTCGCTGGCCGAAATGTTGAGCGGCTACGGGATCACCCCCGATGCGGTGATCGGACACTCCCAAGGAGAAATCGCCGCCGCCCACATCGCCGGGGCACTCACCCTGACCGAAGCCGCCAAAATTGTGGCGGTCCGCGCCCAAACGCTGGCAGCGCTGTCCGGGACCGGCGCGATGGCCTCGGTGTTACTGCCTGTCGAGGACCTACGCCCCCGATTACAGCCCTGGGGCACCGCGTTGAGCATCGCCGCGATCAACGGCCCCACCCACAGCATCATCAGCGGGGACACCACCGCGATCGAACAGTTCAGCGCAGCCTGCCAACGCGACGGCATCCAGATCCGGCCCCTGGCCGTGGATTACGCCTCCCATTGCGCCCACGTCGACACACTGCGTGAACACCTGCTCGGTGAACTGGCCGACCTGCACCCGCACCCAGCCCAGATCCCGCTGTATTCCACCGTGCACAGCCAACTCTCAGCGCACCCCCTAGACACCACCACCATGGACGCCGACTACTGGTACGCCAACCTGCGTGAACCGGTCCGGTTCCACGACAGCGTCGTGGAGTTGCTGGCCGGCGGGGAACAGGTGTTTGTCGAGTTATCCCCGCATCCGGTGCTGGCCCCGGCGATCACCGACACCCTGGCCGCTGCGGGCGGGCGGGCCAACTCGGTAGTGATCACCACCATGCACCGCGACCGGTCTGATCTGGCCAGCGTGGCCGCCGCGTTGGGCCGGTTACACCTTCACGGCCACAGCCCGTCATGGCGACGTCTTTACCCCCACGCCCACCCTGTCGCGTTACCCACCTACCCGTTCGAACACCGCCGGTACTGGCTGACACCCGCGGCGGCCGGGGATGTCAGCGCCGCGGGGCTGGGCCGCGCTGAACATCCCCTGTTAGGGGCGGTGACCGAGTTGGCCGATCAAGACCAGATGGTGTTGACCGGCAGAGTGTCACCGGCCCTGCAGGACTGGCTGGCCGGGCACACCGTGGCCGGCAGTGTGGTGTTCCCCGGGACCGGGTTCCTCGAGATCGTGCTCCACGCCGGTGAATACGCCCGGTGCCCGGTCATCGATGAGTTGGTGCTACACACCCCGCTGGTGTTGTCCGAACACGCCCCCACCGATATGCAGATCCTGGTGCAGCCGGTCGACCCCGGTGGGCGGCGGGGGTTCAGCGTGCACGCCCGCACCAGCGCCGACCAGGGCACGGCGGGCTGGGTGCTCCATGCCAGCGGCACCCTGAGCCCTGACCAACCCGGCGCCGCAGCTGATCTACCCGCCGCGGCGCCGTTGTCGGAAGTTGATCAGGACAGTTTCTATGCGCGGCTAGCCACCCATGGCCTGGGTTATCGTGGCCCGTTCCGCGGTGTGGCTGGTATCGGTCAGGACCCCACCGACCCTGACGTGGTGTGGGCCCACGTCGGACTGCCCGCCGACACCGACACCAGCGGTTACGGTATCCACCCCGCACTGCTGGACGCGGCGTTACATCCCCTGGCCGCAATGTTCTCCGATGACGCCGAGCCCGACACGCTGCGGCTACCGTTCGTGTTCACCGGGGTCAGCCTGCACGCCACCGGGGCCACCGCGCTGCAGATCCGACTCGCACGCACCGGGACAGAAACCTTCCGGTTGGATGCTGTGGATCCCGCCGGCGCCCCGGTCATCACCATCGAGGCGGTGACCCTGCGGGCCCTGCCCGACACCCTCGACCTCACGTCGCCCCCCGGGGCCGGGACGCGGGACAGCTTGTTCCAACTGGACTGGGTGCCCCTACCCGAGAACATGTACCCGGCATCCGCCGACGCGGCCGCGGCGGCGGCGGCGTGGGCGGTGTGCACCGAGCATCCCGATCACCTCCCTGCCGCCCTGCACACCAGCGCCCGCCACAGCGATCTAGCCACCCTGTCCCCGTGCCCGCCGCTGGTGATCTGGCCCCTGCCCGATCCCGCCGGCGATGGTGATGGTGAGGGCGTGGCGCGGGTCCATACCCTGACCGCTCATGCCCTGACTCAACTGCAACGCTGGCTGGCCCGCCCCGACACCCTCGACACCCACCTGGTCGTCGTGACCCGCCACGGCGTCAGCACCAGCAGCTATGACCGGGCTCCCGAGCTGGCCCAGGCCGCGGTGTGGGCGTTGATCCATACCACCCAAAACGAGCACCCCGGCCGTATCAGCGCACTCGATATCGACACCACCAGCGACCACACCCTGCTCAACGTGTTAGCCGCCGCGGCCGACCCGGGCCGGCGGGGTGCCCTCGAACCCCAACTGGCGCTGCGCCAAGGCGTGGTGCACATTCCCCGACTCACCGGCACCCGGGCCCTGACCCCACCACCCACCCCGCACTGGGAGCTGGCCAGCACCGGCACCGGTGATCTGGCCACCCTGGCCCTGGCACCCAGCGACTCCGGCGCCGCCGCGTTGGGCCCCGGACAGATCCGGGTGCGTATCCGCGCTGCCGGCCTGAATTTCCGTGATGTGGTGGTCGCCTTAGGTGTCATCGCCGATGAGGGCCTGGGTGCTGAAGCCGCCGGGATCGTCATCGACACCGCCCCCGACGTGACCTCGCTGCGCCCGGGAGACGCGGTGATGGGACTGTTCCCCCATAACGCGTTCGCCACCACCGCGATCGCCGAGGAATCCATGGTGGTGCCCATCCCCACCGGGTGGTCGTTCGCCGCGGCCGCATCGGTGCCGGTGGCGTTTCTGACCGCCTATATCGCCCTGGTCGAGATCGGTGGGCTCTCAGCGGGGCAGCGGGTGTTGATCCACGCCGGCGCCGGGGGCGTGGGTCAGGCCGCCATCCAAATCGCTGCCCACCTCGGCGCGCAGGTGTATGCCACCGCCCACCCCCACAAACACCCCGTGCTGCGGGGTTTGGGAGTCGCTGAGCAGCGCATCGCCTCCTCGCGCAGCCTGGATTTCGCTGCTGCGTTCCACCAAGCCAGCGGCGGGGCCGGCATGGACGTGGTGCTCAACAGTCTCAGCGGCGACTTCATCGACACCTCGCTGCAACTACTGGCACCCGGCGGGCGTTTCCTCGAGATCGGTAAAACCGACATCCGCTCCGCCGCCGAGATCACCGCCACCCACCCCGGGGTGGCCTACCACGTCTACGACCTGGGCGGGGAACCCCCCGAACAGCTACAACGGGTATGGACCGTGCTCCTCGAGTGGTTCACCACCGGTGCCCTGCAACCGTTACCCACCACCAGCTACGGGCTGACCCAGGCCATCCAAGCGTTCCGGGACATGAGCCAAGCCCGCCACACCGGCAAAATCGTGTTGACCCCACCGAGGGTGTTCGATCCCGACGCCACGGTGCTGATCACCGGGGGCACCGGGATGCTGGGCGGGGTCTTCGCCGAACATCTGATCACCCGCTACGGGGTACGGCATCTGCTGCTGGTCTCACGCCGCGGGCCGACCGCACCCGGGGCCACTGACCTGGCGCACCGGTTAACCGCACTGGGCGCCCAGGTCACCCTCACCGCCGCCGACACCGCCGACCCCACCCAGCTGGGCGCGGTCCTGCAGTCCATCCCCACCGCCCACCGGTTGACCGCCGTCGTGCACACCGCCGGGGTCCTCGATGACGCCGTGGTCACCGAGTTGACCGGCCAGCAACTACACACCGTGTTGACCGCGAAAGCCGACACCGCCTGGCATCTGCATCACCTCACCGCCGATACCGACCTCGCCGCGTTCGTCCTGTTTTCCTCCGCGGCAGCGATCCTGGGCAATCCCGGGCAAGCCAACTACGCCGCCGCCAACGCCGTGCTCGACGCCCTGGCCCAACACCGACACCGCCACCACCTGCCCGCCACCAGCCTGGCCTGGGGCTACTGGCACACCCCCTCAGCCATGACCGCACACCTGCAGGCCGCAGACCAGGCCCGCCTCACCGCCACCGGCATGACCCCGATCAGCACCGACCACGGCCGGGCCCTGTTCGACACCGCCCTGACCCACCACCAACCCTGCCTGATCCCGGCCCCACTGAACACCGCGACCCTGACCCGCCAGGCACGCCAGGCCACCCTGCCGGTGATCCTGTCGGCCCTGACCACCACCCGCCCCCGCGCGGCCACCGCCGGCCCCGACACCCTGACCGCACAGCTGGCCACCCAAACCATCGAACAACGACTGGCTACCCTGACCGCTCTGGTCACCCACACCACCGCCGCAGTGTTAGCGCATCCCGACCCCGGTGCCCTCGATCCCGACCGGCCGTTTAAAGACCTGGGTATCGATTCGCTCAGCGCCCTGGAACTGCGCAACACCCTGTCCACCCAGACCGGGCTGACCCTGCCCGCGACCCTGGTCTTCGACCACCCCACCCCCACCGCCATCGCTACACATTTGGCCGTGCTTGCTCACCGACGACACCGCCACCCCGGGCCCGATTGGTCAGCTACTTCAAGTTGCATCTGACACCGATCAACGCTCAACACTCATCGATATCATCATTGCGGCATCGAGCCTCGGCCCTGCAGGTGCGCCTGAACTCGAATTGCGGAGAAATCTCGAAGGGAAAGTACTGCGGCCAGCAGAAAACGAAAGCCCATCGGTGCGCTTGGTATGTATCTCCGAATTCGACGGCCAGTATCTAACGTTTGCGCATGGCATACAGGGAAACGTTGAAGTAACCGAAGTGCTTGCACCAGGATTTTCCGGTACGGCGCTACCCGCATCGGCGGAAGAAGCTGGACAAGCAATCATTGATGCACTACATCTAGACGAATCATCTGGCCACGCAGTGATAATCGTTGGGCATGGAATAACCTGCATACCAGCAATGCAGGTACTCAAATTGATGGAAACCTCTCCGGCAGCGTCCCACGTGACACCGTACACAGCCGCGATGGTAGCTATAACGCCGATAACGACTGTAGATACGACAAGCATCAGCAGTGACCCGCTTGTGATTCAATCCATCTTCAGGCATCTCTGTCATGAGGGCGATCTAATCTCCTATGGCCGATATCTCAGCTATGCGCTGCGACCCAACGACGACACGCCAGACGAAGAACGCACGCTCATCTTAAGTCCCGTATTAATTGATGGCCACATCGAAAACGCCACATCCCCCCTAGCACTCGAACCCGCCACTGTGGCCTTGCGTGTTTTATGCTGGATAACAGACCCAGGCTCTCGCCAGGGTCTGGGGCTGTCAACTTAACGGTGTAACTCGCTGTTTTATCGGTTACTTTGGGCCTGGATTGAGTCGTCCAGGGAAGGCGATCTCGGAAGCGTTCAGGGGTCTCGTCTGTTCGGAGGGCATTAGGGTGACCACCTAGTACTGCATCCGTAGATCGTGGTTGGTGTGTTTTGGGCGTGTCTGCGCTGGTCAGGGCGGTGACCGCGGCATTGTTCGGAGTTTGTGAATACATCTGAATTGGCCGCGGTCGCCGCGGTTCATAGCGTAGACCTGGATCGGTGGTTGTCTGAGTTCTCGGCGGTGATTGATCAGATCGCGCCGCGTTTCGCCCGATATGAGCCGTTGCGCCACGCCGCTGAGCTGATGGCCGGGATGGTCTCTGGCTTGGAACGCAAGAATTGCTGGACCATCGCCGAACACCGCGGCTCGACCACGCCTGATGGGCTGCAGCACCTTCTGGGACGGGCCAGCTGGGATGCCGACGCTGTGCGCGATGATCTGCGTGATTACGTCACCGACGCGTTCGGTGATCCGGGGGCGATCCTCGTCGTCGACGAGACCGGCGACATCAAGAAAGGCACCCACAGCGTGGGGGTGCAGCGCCAATACAGCGGTACCGCGGGGCGGATTGAGAACTCCCAGGTGGCGGTGTATTTGACCTACGCCGCCCCGCGCGGGCACGCCCTGATCGACCGAGCCCTGTACCTGCCACGGTCCTGGGCCGATGATCATGAGCGCTGCGCAGCAGCGGGAATCCCCCACGCGCAGCAGGCTTTTGCGACCAAACCCACACTGGCCACCACACTGATCGACCGCGCCGTCACCGCACAGGTTCCCGCCGCATGGGTCGCTGGGGATGAAGTCTATGGCGCCGACCCGCACCTGCGGGCGGCGATCCGTGGCCACGGACTGGGGTAGGTGATGGCGATTGCGGCCAACCGGCGCGTACCCACCCACGCCGGCCCGATCCGCGTCGATGCCCTACCCGCGCTGATACCGGCCCACGCCTGGCAGAAACACTCCGCCGGCGCCGGGGCACACGGACCACGCCTGTACTCCTGGGCCTGATTTCGCCTGCTGGCCGAAGACGACACCGACTCCGGTATTCATCATTTGCTGATCCGCCGCAACGACACCTCAGGTGAGCACGCCTACCTGCGCTGCTACAGCCCCAAGCCCGTCCCGTTGCGCACCCTGGTGGCCGTGGCCGGCCAGCGCTGGCGCATCGAGGAATCCTTCCAAGCAGCCAAAGGCCTGGTCGGACTTGATCAGCACCAGGTCCGACGCTGGCGCTCCTGGCACCGCTGGACCACCCTGGCCATGCTCGCCCACGCCTTCCTGGCCGTGGCCACCGCAGCCGAACGCGACAACACACCCACACCGACCGGACTGATCACGTTGACCGTCAACGAATTTCGCCGGCTCTTCGACGCCCTACTACTGGCCACAAACCGCACCATCACCAGCCCGCTGGCCTGGTCACGCTGGCGACGACAACACCAATACCGAGCCCGCCAATCGCATTACCGACGACGAGAAACCCAATGATCACGATCTAGGAGGGTCGGGGGCTGGCGCGGTGGCGAATGGTGCGGCTGTAGGTCTGGGCGCTCCTGGCTGGGGTTTCCCCGCAGGCAGCTTTCGCTTCGACCGTGGCCGGTATCGCTTCCGTTTCCAGCCCCCGCCCGTCAAACCGTGCATGCGGTTCTCCCGCACACGGCTTACCGACGTTCTTCACCGGCGGCGTTCGGCTTTCCAGGCCCGAAACGGCCTGGGCGGGACGACGATCCCATCAAGGCTGATCAGGCCCAGGTGGATGGGTGAGTTGAGCACCTGGGTCATCCCCCAACCCCAAGCTCGGCGGCGTTTGCCCCGTTTGGACAGCCACAGCGCGAGCCGGGTCAAGGCATAGTTCCTGATCTGGCCGAGTATCAGTGCGGAGTTGCCGAAGCGGAAATACCCCGCCCATCCGCGCAGGAACAAGTTGAGTTCCTCCACGATCCACTCGACCGGCACCAGCAGACGGGACCGGGCGGTGATCGACCGAATCCGATCCCGTGCGTGTTGGACCGCCTTACGCGAAGGCCAACGACCGAGGAAGACCAAGTGCGCCGACCGGGGAGTCCGCCCGCGCACCAGCCGATTGTGGAAGCCCAGGAAATCCACTCCCTGACCGCCTTCGACCAGATGCACGATGCGGGTCTTGGATGCCTTGGGCTCCAACCCGAGATCACCCAGCAGGACCGTCAACCGCTCCAGAGCGGCCTGGGCCTGTTCCCGCGACCGACGCATCACCACCAGGTCGTCGCAGTAGCGCACCAGCACACCGTGTTCACTGGCGTCCCACACCCGGTCCAGCCGGTGCAGGTACACATTGCACAACAACGGCGACAGCGGAACCGCCCTGCGGAGTCCCCGACGCCTCACGGCGCACGGACCCGTCCTGCATCACTCCCGCACGCAGCATCGCGCGCAGCAGCTTCAACACGCCCTGGTCACTGACCCGTTCCTCGATCGCTTGCATCAACTTCTCATGCGGAATCGCCGAAAAACAATTGGCGATGTCCGTCTCGACCACCCACCGTTTGCCCTGCCAGGACTCGTCGAGGAGCACTTGCAGCGCATCGTGCGTCGACCGCTTCGGGCGGAACCCGAAACTGCACGACAGAAACCCGGCCTCGAAGATCGGCTCGAGCACGATCTTCGCCGCGGCCGCCACGACACGGTCACGGACCGAAGGAATCGACAGCGGACGCTGTTCGCTCGTCCCCGGTTTGGGGATGAGCACTCGCCGCGCGGGCCGCGGACGCCACCGATCGTCCCTCAAGTCCTCGGCCAGCTCGTCCAGGAACCGGTCGACACCGTATTCCTCGACTTCGGCCAATGTGGTCCCGTCGACGCCGGGTGCGCCGTTGTTGCGGCGCACCGCGACCCACGCCCGCCACAGGACATCTCTGCGATAGACCTTGTCCCGCAACGCATGAAACCGTCGTCCCGGATCGGCCTTGGCCGACCGGTAGAGCGTGTGCTGCAAGGCACGAACCGGATCCAACACGGACCCCGAAGCGGCGGAACTAGCCAGATCGGCACTCACCGGGCACCTCCTTCCCAGACACAACGCGTGAACGAAGCAGCGGCCCTTCCCTCACCGCAGGTTGTGTTGTCCTACGGCTCGATCGGTACTACGACCGCCTCCGACTCCCTCCCGGCGCCCGATCCACTTCCCGGCTCCACACCGGTTATAGGACAAGCTGTTCCACGCAATTCGCAGTGCGTTTCGGCCGGGGAGGGCCTCCCCAGTTCCCGCCGTCACCGTCTGAACGTTCCGCGCCCTCTTACGCCGAGGAGTCCTTCGCGGCTGCATTTTCAGGATCTTCACCGCTTCCATGGCCTTCACCGTGAACCGCCCGGCTCGGCTCTCCCTCAATGTCTAACGACGCGGCAGGCTTCGCTTCCGCTACGGACCGCTCAGTTGCTTCCCCCAACGGGGCTTTCGACGCTGGGCTTCGACCCGGCCCGTTTCCAGACCAAGCCGCCAGCCTGCTACCGGGCCTCCTGACAGCTACCCGGACCGGACTCTCACCGGCAGGCGACGACGAGCTTTCGATCAGGTCATGACCTGAGCAATCACCTCCTGATCACTGGGCGCACCGGCTGCAGTACTAACGGGGTTTCACCCCAGCCCGACGAGGCATGTCGTGGCCGGCTTGGGTTTGGGGGCTCCGGTCGGACGGGGTTAAGACCGGGACCGGCGGACCGATCCGGTGTATGAACCGCATAGCGCGGTTGGTTGGCCTAACTGGCCGCCCGTCCGATCGGAGCCCAATGATGACCGTAGCGCGATCCGTCGATGACGTCTTGTCCCAACATGTGGTCTTTGAAGTCGAATGCATCGACCGGATGTTCTGCAACGTCTACGTGCCGGGATTGCAATACGCGGCTGGCCTGGTGGCCTATGTGCATCGGCAGCTGGGATTGCCGATTGCCTCGACCGCGCCACTGGCCAAGATCACCGACGCGTTCGGCGCAGCGGTGCACCGGTTTGCCCGCGACCACGGGCTGGCCTGGGTGGACTTCGCCAAGGGACAACGCAAAGACGACATCGCTCACGAGCACTTGGCCCGGTTCAGCGGCACCGAGGGTGTGCTGTTCGTGGGTCGCGCTCAGGAAAGGACCAAGCTGTTTCGCACCGAGAAGCGCCGCGACGCCAACGGCGATTCCTACCCGTGGATCGTGGCGGGGACCGGACTGGTCAACCATTTCTATTTCTACTGCTACGACGATGATTTCGGCCCGTTCTTCATCAAGTTCTGCTCCTACTTTCCGTATAACGCCAAGCTGTGTCTCAACGGCAACCATTGGGCCCAGCGCCAAGCCGCCAAGGCCGGGATCGGGTTCACCGCGCTTGACAACGGCTTCGCCGCCGTCGATGACACAGCCGCGCTGCAAGCGATCTGCGACAGTCTGGGTCCCGACCAGATCGAGGCGCTGCTGGATAAGTGGCTGGCGGTCTTACCGCACCCGTTCACCGCAGCCGACCACGCCGTGGGCTACCGCTACGAACTGTCGATCCTGCAAGCCGAATTCTCCCTGACGCAGATGCTCGACAAACCGGTCGCCGGCCGGATGTTTTTCGAACAGGTCATCCGCGACAACCTCGACATCGGCCGCCCCGACCAGGTCGCCCTGGTCTTCAATCGCCGCCTGATACGCCGCGGGCCACACCGCACACCCGGACCGTTTCGCACCCGGGTGATCACCGAGGGCGTGACCCCCAGCCTGCACGTGGACTACAAGCACACCCGAATCAAGCAGTACCACAAGGAAGGATAAAGCCCTACGAACCGAAACCACGATCAACGACACCACCGACTTCTCGATCGGCAAACGGCTGACTAATCTGCCCGCACTGCGGGAGATCGGCTTCTCGGCCAACCGACGTCTGCTGCACGTCCAACGACTCAGCCACGACCCGATCACCGGCACCAACGCCCTGGCCGCCATCACCGGCGCGGTCACCACCACCACCGGCGCCCGAATCCCCGGACTACGGCTCGCCGAACCGCGCACCCAGGCCCTACTTGAGGCATTACTGACGTTTGGCTACCAGGCCAACGGGTTCACCAACCGCGATCTTCGCGCGCTCACCAGCCAACAGCGCGGCCTGGCCCCAGGCGCCATCACCGCCGGGCAGATCACCTACGACCTACGCCGACTCAAATCCCGCGGCCTGATCACCCGCGTCCCGCACAGCAACCGCTACACCGTGACCGACCACGGCCTGCACACCGCCCACTTCCTCACCTGCATACACGACCGACTCCTACCCACCGGCCTGGCCCACCTCGCCGACCACATCGACACACCACCACTGCGGGCAGCGTCTCGCGCATACAACAATGCCATCGAAAACCTCAGCCACACAACACTACTCGCCGCCTGACCCCAACCACGCGACCCCAGCACGTCAAACTTGACTCAAAATTCCGGCTCTGCCGGATCTAGCCAAGCTAGGGGTAATTGTCGGGGTACCCATCCCCGCTGCCGCGACGGCCGCTTCCACGAACGCCCTGCCAATCGATCCAGTCGAACACCAGCGGCGTATCGACCACGACCAGCGTCAGATCCCGTTCGGTAAGGAACCGCGCCAGGTCCGCGACGTCGAACGCATACGCGCGCACCGTGGCCGGACTGAATGCGCGCCCGCACAGATATGCCAGGAACGCATTCGCCGCCTCCAGGCCGTCACAGTCGCCGTCGAGGCGATACCTGCCATCGACCTCACGCACGCAAGCCGCCATCACCCACAGGGATAGGTGCGCAATTGCTATGGTTGAGCGCCATGGCAACCGGAGAAAAAGCAGCCGAGGCGCAGGCTGCGACCACCGAGATCGAAGCTGAGGTCCAATCAGCGTCCAAGCCGGCACCTGGGCCGGGAAAAATCTTGATTTGGTCTGTTCATTTCCCGGCTGGTGATCCGGATAATCCCGACGATCCAGACCAGCCAGCCCCGACCGTCACGGCCAGTGTGACCCTTGATGATCAGGATGGCGCCGTTGTTCACGCTAACGCGGCCAACGTGATCGATTACCAATCAGGTGCGATCAGTGGCGGTGGCGCGGTGCAAGTTCGCTACGCAAGCCCCGAAGACGAAGCCTCCGATAACCCGGTATGGGTATTCGATCTAGTCGAAGCCGCGGACTCGGACACGTCCTAACGACGTTTAGTTGTCAGTTCTCGTTGAATCTGTCGGCCCGGGTGCCGCTGACCTGCGGTCCGACACTTGGCTGGCGTGATGTCATCAATAATTGTCTCTCATTCAAAGTGTCGGTATCGGTTTTATCGCAGTCGATAGCGCCGACGCCGTCTATGTCACCGACACAGCAAACAACCGAGTGGTCAAGCTGACCCACCACTGACCCTCGCCCAGTCGGCGTCACCAGCCCAGCGCGTCAAGGATTCAACAAAATCCGCCAAGTACCCTTGGAGGCATCGTTCACGGCGATCAACACATCTCGTGCATGCGCACGTGTGCGTCATCGTCGATGCCTACCACGGCCGCCCCGGGCCTACGCCCGCACCGCCGCCGCGTCTGCCCGCGTCGGCTTCTGCTCAGCTGTCGGAACCGATACCTTCGGCGCCACGACCGGCTCACCGGCCGCCGCCATGACCGCCGGTTCTGCCCCTGCGGCCGGGGCGGCCTGCGCTTCCCGGATCAGTTTCCGCATGGACTCTTCCGTCGCACCGCCCATCCGGGCGACCTCACCCGACATCTCACCGCGATCACGCATCGCCCGCAACGCCCACACTGGCGGCGCTGCTCGACGCGCCGGTGTGCCGCCATAGCGCCCAGCACGCTGATCTTCACTTAGGGCACCCTAACTTCAACGATTTCGCCAAACATCACACCTCTTGCACGTAGGTCTCGGAATGGCAACATTTCGTCGAGACGTTTTAAGATGGGCGGTATGGATGCTAAAGGCGCGGGGCCTTCGTGCCCCCGTTGCGGTCTGCCGATTGACGCGCCCTTTCCCGACGTCGAACCGCGCCGAGGTCGGCGCAGAATTTGGTGCTCAACTGCCTGCCGGCGGGCGGCCCACGCTGAGCGGGCCGCCGCCGAACGCGCCGGCACCGCGGTTCGCGTGATCGAGGTTCCGCGGTACTCCCCCGCGGTTGTTCGGCCGGTGATTGTTACCCGCTTTCCGACGATTGAAGACCTCGAAATACACGTACTCAATGACCCCGACCACTGCGCCTGGGTGCTCACTCAAATCGCCGTCCGCGCCCGTAAGAAAGAACTCGATAAGCGAGTATTACGAGCGGCCAGGGAGCTCGCGCACGTACTACTGCCGAACGCCAAGCGGTACTAATTCACCCCGTGTCGAGCCGGGCCCCCAAAGGACAGATTCGGGAAGAGTTGCAGCATCGCGAATGCGCGGATCGCTTGAGGCGTGTCGTGGCTGGCGATCTGCAGCGGGGTGTTCGGGCTTGCCTCGATGACACTGCGAAGCGGCCCGGCGGGTCGGAAGCAGAAGCGGATTCCCTGACAGCAGCGGTGATTACCGTACGCGCGCAGGCCTCGAGCCAGCACGGGCCGATTTGCCGAACGCGATGCTTACCGCACCCCCCAGCGCGCTTCCTTGCGGTCGATGGTCGATTCGAAAAACGGGCCTTAGGCGCCACAACCAGTCAGCGCAAACGACGAGCCAAACTCGGCGACGCGCGCGGCGTCGCACGGAAGACCAGCATCCACCAATTGGGGCGCTAGCCCAGCTAACGGCGCACACGGAAGAAGTGGCCATGCACCCACCAATCCGCTTCGGGACAGACCGGTCGACGCGACCTCCTGGAAGATGACCAGCTCTTCCAATTTGAACCCGAACCCCGTCATTCGATGACCCCGTCAAGTGGCTGTAGCGGACCTCGCCAACATCATGCTCGGCAGGGTTCCGGCCTTCGGAGCGTGTCTTTCGCGAACCGACGTCAGAGGATTTGCACTACGCCGATTCGCTTCGTTGGCGAAGGTTGACCCACTGCGCGTGAGCATCATCGGCATCGATCCCGAATTGCTGTTTTGTGCCATCAAGCGAGTGGTAGATGTCTTTCAAATCGGCAGCCCGCTCGGGGTTTTCCTGACGACGTTCGAAATCTGCCAACGCCTTGAGCGCGATTTGGTACCTGGCGACGTGTGACACTACGTCGGTGAGCAGCGCGGCCCGCTTGCGCGCAGTCTCGACGACATTGGGGGACGGCGAAACCGGGTATGGCCGCCGGCGCAGATCCATCGCCTTCACCATCTTCCGACTTAACCACCCCCGTTGCGGCCACGCGACGGTCGAGACGTGTCTGCTCGGGGCGCAGCTGGGGGTCGCGTGGCGGATTTCTACTTAGGTACCGCGCGACCGGGAACCAGCGGGAATTACTGGTGCGCAAGACCTTTAGGCCGTGCTGCGCGCGACGACCTACATGTGAAAGAACTTTCGTGCGACCGTCGCCTTAGTCCTTTAGCCTTCGTACACTGGGACAATGAGCACCTCCAGTAGTAAGCATGACCCAGGTGGCTCCTTCATTCCGACTCCGCGCATACGACGGCTTGCTATCAAGGACGTCAACGATGCGCTGCGAATCAGCCGATTGTCGGTGTCGTCCCCAACGACGCGAGCGCGAAAACCGTTGCCGGCCAATGCAAGGGTAAGGCAAGCATCCGACCGCTACCGCGGGAACGTAGTGCTCCACCAGGTCGATCTCGGGGACCGCAACGCGCCGCGCTGGGATGAGCCCATTGCGCGTGGCGTCGCCCAACACATCACCTGGAAGACCAAATACGAAACCACGCTTGTCTCAGCCGGACCACCGGGGGCACAACAGATTTCGGCAACCGCGCAGAGATGGCATTAACCATGACGATGGAGAGAGACGAGGTGCTAACGGCAGGTGAGGTGTCACGTATGACAGGCATCCCGGTCTCCACGCTGCATGACTGGGCGGCGAAACGAGAGCGAGGAATAGAGTCACCGGGGCCGCACCACTGCAAGTTGTCTTCCCGACATCGGCGCTGGATACGATCCGATGTCGTCGAATGGCTTGCCACATCGAGGTGCTGAGCGGTGACGATTCGTAGGCGAGAAGCCAAGTCCGGTACCCGCTGGGACGTCGAATGGTTACTGCCGGATGGCACCAAGCGATCCAAGACATTCAAGGCCCTGCGCGCGGCCAAGTTGTTCGACGGCGAATTGCGGTCCGCTCGTGAAGATGGCGAGACGGTCGACCCGCGCGGCGGAAAAACCGAGCTGCATATTGTGTACAAGAGCTGGCTTGCCTCCCGGCCTGATCTGTCGCCGAAAGTACGTCGTGGCTATAAGGACAATTGGCGACTGCGGATAGAGCCGAAGTTCGGCAATTGGCCGATCGGGCGGATCTTGCGAGAGAACGTGCAGGAATGGGTCAACGAAATGACCGCTGCCGGCCTGGGCCCCCGCACAGTGCGCTGGACACACAGCGTGCTGCGGATGACACTGGACCACGCCATCACCGACAAAAAGCTGCGCGGCAAGAATCCCGCCTCGAACGTCCGGTTCCCGGCGATGGGCGAAACCAGCCATGTCTATCTGACCGCGGTGGAAGTGGCGAAGCTCGCCGAACTATGCGACACGGCAACAGGCGAAGACTCAACAGCCGCAAAGCAAGGCGACGTGGTGCTAATGCTGGCCTACACAGGATTGCGGTTCGGAGAATTGACCGGACTCAACGTCGAAGACGTGGACCTGATGGCGCGGCGCATTCGAGTCCGGAGATCGATCACACAACTATCTGGCCGCCTCATTGAGGGACCGCCAAAGAGCCGCGCAGGTCGCCGTAGCGTACCGATTCCGGAACGGCTGGTGCCGATTCTGAAACGCCGCGTCGAGGGACGCACGGCTGGCGAACCGGCGATCATGTCGCCGAAGGGGTCGCGTCTCGGGCTGGAGAACTGGAAGCGTGCGGTTGGCTGGCGGACTCGGATCGTCGAACTCGGGCGCCACACAATGCGCGTGCACGACCTCCGACACACCTATGCGTCTTTGTCGCGATCGGCCGGCGCGGACATGAAACTGTTGCAGGTGACGATGGGCCACGCGTCGATCATGGTCACCGCGCACACCTACGCGGATCTGTACGACTCGGATTTAGATCGTGTGGCAAATGCGCTGGACGGGCTCGGAGACTGATGTGACGGCGGATAAACGGCGGATAAACCGGGGACCCAAAGGATCGAACAGCGCATTCGAGCAGTCAGAAAAGCCAGTTACCAGCAAGTTCTCGCAGTGGCCAGGGGCGGGATCGAACCGCCGACCTTCCGCTTTTCAGGCGGACGCTCGTACCGACTGAGCTACCTGGCCGGAAGCCGGCAGGCAGCGGGTGCCTCGCCGTGCTGGCGACCCTGACGGGACTCGAACCCGCGACCTCCGCCGTGACAGGGCGGCGCGCTAACCAACTGCGCCACAGGGCCTTGCTGTACTGCTGTGCTCCGCGGGTACCCGCGTCGCCAGTACCCCCTACGGGATTCGAACCCGCGCTACCGCCTTGAAAGGGCGGCGTCCTAGGCCGCTAGACGAAGGGGGCCAGAACCGAATCTCTCCGGGGCACTCGCAACGTGATTACTGTTGTGAGCCAAGCCAGCTTAGGTCACCCCGGCCCCAATCCTCAAACGAGCCCTCCATCGGGCACACAGTATTGTGATTCTCCGCCGCCCCTATAGCTCAGTTGGTAGAGCTACGGACTTTTAATCCGCAGGTCGTAGGTTCGAGTCCTACTGGGGGCACCGAACCGGCGCCAACCGGCGCCCACGTGGCATGCCGGACGCTCAAAGCCGCGTGGGCGACACGAATTTGGACGGCCCGTTTGATTGCCGCCACGCTTGGTTATGCTCGCGGCTATGCTTCCGGACGTGAATCCCGCTGAGGTCCAACCCAACGCCCCCGTAGCCCTGGTGACGCTGGAGATCCGTCACCCGGCAACAGACTCCCTCACCGAGTCGGCAAGCCGCGAACTCAAGCATCACCTCATCAACGACCTGCCGATCGAACGCCAGGCCCAGGACGTCCAGTGGGGCATGACGGCCCCTGGCCAGCCCCCGCAACCGGTCGCGGATCGCTTCGTGCGCTACTCCAACCGGGAGAACACCACCGCCGCATCGCTCAAAAACCAGGCGATCGTCGTCGAAACCAGCGCATACAGCAACTTCGACACCTTCCTGGACATCGCGATGCGGGTGGTCGACGCGCGTTCGGCGGTCTCGTCGATCGTGGGCATCGAGCGCATCGGCCTGCGCTACGTCCTGGAGATCCGGGTCCCCGCCGGCGTCGACGGCCGGATCGAATGGACGAACTGGATCGACGACAGCCTGCTCGGCCCCCAGCGTCTGGCTCCGGGCGGGCTGACCCTGACCGAATGGCAGGGCGCCGCCGTCTACCGCGAGGCCCAACCCGGTAAGTCACTTATCGTGCGTTACGGACCGGGCGTCGGCCAGGCGCTGGACCCGAGCTACCACCTGCGCCGTGTCACTCCGCCCCACACCGGGCAGTTCTTCCTGATGGACATCGACAGCTTCTGGACCCCGCCCACCGGCGCGATCCCGGAGTACAACCGGGACGCGCTCGTCTCGACCTACCGGGATCTGTACGCGCCCGCGCAGACGGTGTTCCAGGACATGCTCACACCGCGGCTGAAGGACGAGCTGCTCCGCAGCCAGTAGGGGCCGCTACGGCTTCAGCACCGCGCTGGTGTATGTGACGTCCGCGAACGCTTCGGCGAGTTCGTCATCCGGGTAGGCAAAGCCGTTGGCCGCGTGCAGTTCCTTGGTCGTGTGCGCCGAAGTTTGCCAGCCGGCGCGAGTCAGGTAGTCCAGGATGTGGCTGCGCTCGGCGTGGTAGACGAGGTCGTTGAAGTCGATGTCGAAGCCGAGTTCGGCCATCCTGTCGTGGTGTGCGCGCCACCGCTCATCCTGGAAGATCCGGGTGTCGGGGACGAACTCGAACGCCAGTCGGCTGCCGGGCGCGCTCAACGCGGTGATGTTGTCGAACAGCGCATCCTGGGCGTCGTCCGGAAGATAGACCAGCAGCCCCTCCGCGCTCCACGCCGCCGGGGCCCGGGTGTCGAAACCGGCAGCCCGCAGAGCCGAGGCCCAGTCGTCACGTAGGTCGATGGCGACAGTCCGGCGCTCGGCGGTCGGCTCGGCGCCCAGGTCGCTCAGCGTCACCGTCTTGAACTCGATCACCTCCGGCATGTCGACCTCGTATGCGACGGTGCCGGCCGGCCACGGCAGACGGTAGGCACGCGCATCCAGGCCCGACGCCAGAATGACCGCCTGCCCGATGCCGTTGCGGGTGGCGTCCAGGAAGAACTGGTCGTAGAACCTGGTCCGGCAGGCCATGCCCCGGGCCATCCGCTGCGGGTCGAATTCGGAGTCGTCCTCGACCGGGATCTGCCCGTTGACCAGGCGGGTGTAGACGTCGATACCGACCGCGCGGACCAGCGGCGCCGCGAACGGGTCGTCGATCAGCGCGTGTTCGGGGTCGGACGCCAGTGCCCGCTGGGCGGCGACCATGGTTGCCGTCGCACCGACGCTCGTCGCAAGATCCCAGCGATCCCGATCGGTACGCGCCATTGCACTCCCTTGTTCGCAGAAAATATAGATAACCTAGTTACTATCACAGAACCGCCAATGATTCTTGCGGCTACCCTGCGGGATGTGACCGACTTCGCCCAGCGAACCATCGACCTCGCCCGCCAGAACGTCGCCGAAGGGGGTCGCCCGTTTGCGACGGTCATTGTCAAAGACGGCGAGGTTCTCGCTGAAAGCGCCAACAAGGTGGCGCAGACCAACGATCCGACCGCCCACGCGGAGATTCTGGCGATCCGCGCGGCATGCACGAAACTGGGCACCGAGCATCTGGTCGGCACCACCATCTACGTGCTGGCCCATCCCTGTCCGATGTGCCTGGGTTCGCTCTACTACTGCTCGCCCGACGAGGTCGTGTTCCTGACATCGCGCGACGCCTACGAGCCGTATTACGTCGATGACCGCAAGTACTTTGAGCTCGCCACGTTCTTCGACGAGTTCGCCAAGGACTGGCGAGACCGCCGACTGCCCATTCGTGAAGAACCGCGCCCGGAAATCCAGCGGGCCGCCGTGGAGGTCTACCGGTCCTGGCAGGAGCGCAACGGCGGCCGGCGCCAGGCGACCGTCGTTCCGGCCGGCTGACAGTCGTCCCGCCTTGACGGCGCGCCACCGCGCTAAATTACTATCTACGTATGCATGCAGGTAATAAACCTCGCCGGTTGCCGGATGATCAGGTCGGCCTGGTGGTCGAGGTCTTCCGCATGCTCGCCGACGCCACCAGGGTGCAGGTGTCTGTGGTCGCTGGCGAAGCACGAGATGTCGGTCAACGAACTCGCCGAGCATGTGGGCAAACCCGCGCCGTCGGTCTCCCAACACCTGGCGAAGTTGCGCATGGCACGCCTGGTCCGCACCCGCCGCGACGGCACCACGATCTTCTACAGCCTGGAGAACGACCACGTTCGCCAACTCGTCATCGACGCCGTCTACAACGCTGAGCACGCGGGCCCGGGCGTTCCGGGTCACCACCGCGGGGACGGCGGATTGAACGCCGTCAAAAGCTGAAGCGCCACAACACTATTCACCATAAGGAGATAACGACCATGTCAGATCACAGCCACCATGAGGCCCACGCCCACGAGCACCAGCACGGACTCGAAGAGGTAGCACAGCCACGCGCACTGACCCCTCAGACCTCGGGGCAGTAGTGCATCGGGTTGTCACGCTCATCCAGCGGGGGCAGATTCCGCGCCGGCGTCTGCGGCAGCGGGGCATCCGTCGGGATACGCCCAGTGGCGCGGTCGAGACCGGCACGGGCCCGCGGGTGCTTGCGGTACCTGGGCGGCACGAAGGCGAAGAGCACCCGTACCAGGCTTCCGAAGCGCCGGTGCAGCCACTCATCGCGGCGTGACCAGGTGTAGCCCATCAGCTCGCGGACGGGCGGGTCGTAGAGACCGACCGTCAACCAGACGAAAAACGGCGCCGACCAGCTTGCGCTGCGCGGCCCACAGCCAGTCCGGCAGCCATTCGGGCGAATGGCGGCTTGCGGCAACTCGGTCAGATCGAGCACAGCCCGTGCGGCGTAGTTGTTCTCCAGCACGTTGCGGCACATGTGGTCCCAGTAGACCTGGAACTCCTCCCAGGACTCCGGCACGGGGCGCATGCTCATGCCGTACATCCGGTACCACTGGATGTGCTCGTCGAACAGCTGGCGCTTCTCCGCTTCGGTCAGACCGCCACAGAACCGTTCGGCCACATGGATCGTGCCGACGAAGAAGGTGGAGTGCGCCCAGTAGAAGACGTCGGGGTTCAGCGCGTGGTAGCGGCGCCCCTGCGCGTCGACGCCCTTGATGTTGACGTGATAGTCGCGCACCTCGGCGCCCGTCGTCGGGGCGCGGTCGCCGTCGAAGACGACCCCGCCGATCGGGTACAGCGACCGCATCACCCGCGGCAAGGGCTCCCGGAAGAAGGTCGAGTGTTCCTCGACCGCCGCACCCAACTGGGGGTGCATGTTCTGCATCGACCCGCCAACGGTCCCTGCAGCATGCCCCGCCAGTCGCCGAAGTATTTCCACGTCAGCGAATCCGGACCGAGCGGCATCGGCGGAGCGTCATACCCCAGCGGCGATACCGGACAGCCGCCGGCCACGCGTCGGCCGCGTTGGACCTGGCGCAGTGGCGCGCCGGTGTGAGCGCTGGTCACCGGGCAGGCCGCGGAAGTATCTTGAGTCACTGGTGGTATTCCTCAGCTGTCAGAAATCTGACTACATGCGTTGTCAGAATTTAATCTTAGGAGCGAAGTGCAGGCGGGTCAACGACGGGGACGCTGGTCGGGCGTCCCCCTGGAAGATCGCCACGCGTTGCGCCGCGACACCTTGGTCGCCGCCGGCGTACAACTGCTCGGCAGCGAAGCCGGACCTGCACTCACGGTGCGCGCCGTCTGCCGCCGGGCCGACCTGACCGAGCGCTACTTCTACGAGAGCTTCACCGACCGCGAGCACTTCGTTCGCGCGGTCTACGACGACGTCTGCACTCGGGCGATGGCGACCCTGACGTCGGCGAAGACGCCACGGGAGGCCGTCGAGCAGTTCGTCGGCGATGATGGTCGACGACCCGGTGCGCGGACGCGTGCTGTTGCTGGCGCCGGCGGTGGAGCCGGTGCTGACCCGCTCCGGCGCGGAGTGGATGCCCAACTTCATCGACCTGCTGCAGCGCAAGCTGTCCCGGATCATCGACCCGGTGGTGCAGAAATTGGTTGCGACCAGCTTGATCGGCGGCGCTGACCGCCTTGTTCACCGCGTATCTGAACGATCAGCTGGGGGCCACCCGCCAGCAATTCATCGACTACTGCGTCGACATGCTGCTCAGCACGGCCGCCACGTATGTCCCACACCGCGAAGTCCCTCACCGGCAGCACGGCTCGGCCTGAATACCAGTCGGCGCCGCACGATTAATTGCGCTCAACCTCGGGCACCCGTTTCCAGGTAGCTGATCAACGTTGACCGCACCGTAATGCGCCACACCGTCGGCAAACTTGATGCTACTGATAGGCACAGATATATTGACTGCAACCAATAGACACAGATAACTGGAGTTGCCATGTCAGCCGAGCTGACCAACCTGCAGCTGCTACAGGAACTCGAGCCGATGGTCGAGAAGTACCTGAACCGGCACGAGAGCATGCACAAGGACTGGAACCCGCACGACTACATCCCGTGGTCGGACGGAAAGAACTTCTACGCGCTCGGCGGCCAGGACTGGGAGCCCGGGCAGTCCCAACTGTCCGAACTCGCCCAGGTGGCGATGGTGCAGAACCTGATGACGGAAGACAATCTGCCGTCGTATCACCGCGAGATCGCGATGAACTTCGGCATGGACGGCCCCTGGGGCCAGTGGGTCAACCGGTGGACCGCCGAAGAGAACCGGCACGGGATCGCGCTGCGCGACTACCTGGTGGTGACGCGCGCGGTGGACCCGTACGAACTGGAGAAGCTGCGCATGGAGGTGGTGAACCGGGGCTTCAGCCCGGGCCAGAACCGCCAGGTTCGCGACGACCTGTTCGCCGAGAGCCTGTTCGACTCGGTCATCTATGTCACGTTCCAGGAGCTGGCCACCCGGATCTCGCACCGCAACACCGGCAAGGCCTGTGACGAGCCGATCGCCGACCAGATGCTGGCCAAGATCTCGGCCGACGAGAACCTGCACATGATCTTCTACCGCGACGTCAGCGCAGCCGGGTTCGACGCGTCGCCCAATCAGGCGATGAAGTCGCTGCACAAGATCCTGCGCAATTTCCAGATGCCCGGATACCAGGTGCCCGAGTTCCGCCGCAAGGCCGTATTCATTGCCGTCGGCGGCGTCTACGACCCGCGGATCCACCTCGACGAGGTCGTCATGCCGGTGCTGAAGAAGTGGCGCATTTTCGAGCGTGAGGACTTCACCGGCGAAGCCGCCGCGCTTCGCGACGACCTGGGGGTGCTGATCAAGGAGCTGGAAGCGTCTTGCGACAAGTTCGAGGTGTCCAAGCAGCGCCAACTCGACCGGGAAGTACGCACCGGCAAGAAAACCACCGCATTCGAACTGCATGAGACCGCGGGCAAGCTGACGCTGAGCGGGCGGTAGTGCCGCGTTGCGCATCGGCACCATCGAGCTGGCCAGCCCAGTCGTGCTGGCACCCATGGCCGGTGTGACGAACGTCGCATTCCGGTCGCTGTGCCGTGAGCTAGAGCAGTCGAAGGCCGGCACGGTCAGCGGACTTTATGTCTGCGAGATGGTGACCGCGCGTGCGCTCGTCGAACGCCATCCGGTCACCATGCACATGACGACGTTCTCCCCGGACGAATCGCCACGCTCGCTGCAGCTCTACACCGTCGACCCGGACACCACCTTCGCGGCGGCCAAGATGATCGCCGACGAGGGACTGGCCGACCACATCGACATGAACTTCGGCTGCCCGGTGCCCAAGGTGACCAAGCGCGGCGGCGGAGCGGCGCTGCCCTACAAGCGGCGACTGTTCGGCCAGATCGTCGCCGCCGCGGTACGCGCCACCGAGGGCACCGACATACCCGTGACCGTCAAGTTCCGCATCGGCATCGACGACGACCACCACACTCACCTGGACGCCGGACGCATCGCGGAGTCCGAGGGTGCCGCGGCCGTCGCCCTGCACGCCCGCACCGCCGCTCAGCGTTACTCCGGCACCGCCGACTGGGATCAGATCGCCCTGCTCAAGCAGCAGGTTCGGACCATTCCGGTGCTGGGCAACGGCGACATCTACGACGCCAGCGACGCGCTGGCCATGATGGCCGGCGACCGGATGCGATGGCGTCGTCATCGGCCGCGGCTGCCTGGGCCGGCCCTGGCTGTTCGCCGAGTTGTCGGCCGCATTCACCGGCAGACCGGCACCCACTCCGCCCACCCTCGGCGAGGTCGCCGACATCATCCGGCGGCACGGCGCGCTGCTGGCGGCCCATTTCGGCGAAGACAAAGGCATGCGCGACATCCGCAAGCACGTCGCCTGGTACCTGCACGGCTTCCCGGCCGGATCCGACTTGCGGCGGGCGTTGGCGCTGGTCAAGACGCTCGACGAACTCGACGACCTGCTCACCGGTTGGATGGCGACGTCCCGTTCCCGGAAGCCGGCAACGGCCCGCGCGGCCGGCAGGGTTCGCCGGCCCGGGTGGCTCTGCCCGACGGCTGGCTCAACGATCCCGACGACTGCCGGGTACCGGAAGGCGCCGACGTCATGCATTCCGGCGGCTGACCCGCAAGCGAGGGTGGCTGAACCGAGACTCCCTCGAAATCGCGTCTCAGCCGATAAATCAGTACGATATGGGCCTGCAATGCAATTTCGCGGCGCCGAGTACGGCCGGTGCTGCTTTACGTGTGCGCAGTGATGCCCGAACGACCACCCCATTGGCGGGGACGTCCGCATAGTGACTTTCGGAGGCCGGTAGGACATGAGTGACGGCGAGAACGACGCCACTCCTGACCATCGGCGCGCGCCGGGCACCGGTGATGCTGACTTCCTTACCGCAAACTCGCAGCCATTGCCAGGCGCCGCGCCGTGGGAGCGCTTTTCTGCGCCGTCACGCGATGACGAACTGAGTCGGTGGTCGGCCAGGCCTTCCAGCAGACCCGCGGCCCGTGCGGAACGCCAAGACGCGCCGCGAGACGACCAGGCGGGCATCCACAACGACGGTGTCCTCAGCGTCGCGGATCTGATCGCCAAGCTCGGCGCCACCCTTCCGGACCGTCCCACCCATCACCATGTGGCCGACGAGCCGGATGTCGCCGAAGAACCCGAGGTCGCCCAAGCACCGGAACCCGCTCCTGCCGACTTGGCGCCCCAGTGCTTCGACCGCGACGACCTGCTCGACACCCAGGTCATCCCCACGCCGGCCTACTCGCTCCAGCTGCTCTCGGAACTGCCCGATCTCGGAGCCAGCCAACTATCCGGAGGACGCCTCCGAGGACACTGAACCGGCGAAGACGTCGCAGCGGAAGCGCCGCCGCGCAACTTCCCCGGCCAGTGCGTCCACCGCCGGGACCCCGAAGAAGAAGTCCCACCGGCGGCCGATCTTGATCGCGGGCCGCTCGATGGTGGCGTTGGTCGCACTGCTGTCGCTGGTGCTGACCGGCGGCGCCTGGCAGTGGAGTTCGTCGAAGAACAATCGGCTGAACACCGTGAGCGCGCTCGACCCGCGAGTCGGCCGACATCGTCGACCCCAACGCGCAATACGGCGACGAGAACTTCCTGATCGTCGGGATGGACTCCCGCTTGGGTGCCAACGCCAACATCGGCGCCGGGGATGCCGACGACGCCGGCGGCGCCCGGTCGGACACGGTGATGCTGGTCAACATCCCCGCCAACCGCAAACGGGTCGTGGCGGTGTCGTTTCCGCGCGACCTGGCAATCAACCCGATCCAGTGCGAGGCCTGGAATCCCGAGGATGGCAAGTACGGACCCATCTACGATCCGAAGACCGGCAAGACCGGTCCCCGAATGGTCTACACCGAGACCAAGCTGAACTCCGCGTTCTCCTTCGGCGGTCCGAAATGCCTGGTGAAGGTCATCCAGAAGTTGTCCGGCTTGAGCATCAATCGGTTCATCGCCATCGACTTCGTCGGGTTCGGACGCATGGTCGAGGCCCTCGGCGGCGTCGAGGTGTGCAGCACCACGCCGCTGAAGGACTACGAGCTGGGCACGGTGCTCGACCATGCCGGACGCCAGGTCATCGACGGCCCCACCGCGCTGAGCTATGTGCGCGCCCGCCAGGTCACCACCGAGAGCAACGGCGATTACGGCCGCATCAAGCGTCAGCAGCTGTTCCTGTCCTCGCTGTTGCGCACGATGATCTCCGAGGACACGTTGATGAACCTCAACAAGCTCAACAATGTCGTCAACATGTTCATCGGCAACAGCTACGTAGACAACGTCAAGACCAGAGACCTGGTCGAACTCGGCCGCTCGCTGCAGCACATGGCGGCCGGACACGTCACCTTCGTCACCGTGCCCACCGGCGTGACGGACCAAGACGGCAACGAGCCGCCGCGGACCGCTGACATGAAGGCGCTGTTCACCGCGATCATCAACGACGATCCGCTGCCCAAGGAAAACGACCAGAACGCGCAGAGTCTGGGCACCTCGCAGACTTCGGGGACCAACCCGAGCTCCCCAAGAAGCCGCCCCAGCCGGCTCCGATCAACGAGACGCACCGCGAGCAGGTGACGACGACCTCGCCGCAGGAGGTCACGGTGCAGGTGTCCAACGGAACCCCCACCGAGGGCCTGGCCGCCACTGCCGCGAGCCAACTCAAGCGCAACGGCTTCAACGTGATGACGCCCGACGACTATCCGAGTTCGCTGAAGACCACGACGGTGTTCTTCTCACCCGGCAATGAGCAAGCCGCCGCGACGGTGGCCGCGGCCTTCGGCAATTCGAAGGTCGAGCGGGTCACCGGGATCGGCTCGGTGGTCCAGGTGGTGCTCGGCCCGGACTTCAGTGCGGTGACCTCTCCGCCGCCCAGCGGCTCGTCGGTGAGCATGCAGATCGGCCGGAACACCAGCAGCCCGCCGACCCGGCTGCCGGAGGACCTGACGGTCACCAATGCCGCCGACACCACGTGCGAATAGCGCTTTAGCTTGGAACGGCTTTATTACGCTCGCGAACGGCATTCTGACGTGCCGCTGCACGCCATTTGCCATGTGCAGAACGTAGGCTTACGCCATGAGGACCGCCTACCATGAGCAGCTCGCGGAACTGTCCGAGCGACTCGGCGAGATGTGCGGGCTGGCCGGGATTGCGATGGAGCGGGCCACCCAAGCCTTGTTGCAGGCCGATCTGGTGCTGGCAGAGCAGGTCATCACCGACCACGAGCGGATATCGGCGCTCAGCGCGCAGGCCGAGGAGAGCGCCTTCGTGCTGCTGGCTCTGCAGGCACCGGTCGCCGGTGACCTGAGGTCGATCGTCAGCGCCATTCAGATCGTCGCCGATATCGATCGGATGGGCGCGCTGGCTCTGCACGTCGCCAAGATCGCCCGCCGCCGACACCCACAGCACACGCTGCCCGAAGAGGTCAACGGCTACTTCGCCGAAATGGGAAGCATCGCAGTCGAATTGGGCAACAGTGCGCAAGAGGTGCTGTTGTCCCGCGACCCGGAGAAGGCCGCGCGGATCCGCGAAGAAGACGACGCGATGGACGACCTGCACCGGCATCTGTTCAGCGTGCTGATGGACCGGGAGTGGAAGTACGGGGTGGCCGCGGCCGTCGACGTGACACTGCTGGGACGGTTCTACGAACGCTTCGCCGACCACGCCGTCGAGGTGGCCCGTCGGGTCATCTTCCAGGCAACCGGCAGGTTCCCCGAAGACGAGCCGAGCAAGACCTCCTACTGAGCACGGCCGTCAGCGAGTCCGGGCATTACCCGAAACGGCCGGAGATGTAGTCCTCGGTGGATTTCTCGGTGGGGTTGGAGAAGATCTTCTCGGTGTCGTCGATCTCGATCAGACGCCCGGGCTTGCCGACGGCCTCCAAATTGAAAAACGCCGTCTGATCGCTCACCCGCGCGGCCTGCTGCATGTTGTGGGTGACGATGACGATGGTGTATTCCTGCTTCAGTTCGCTGATCAAGTCCTCGATCGCCATCGTCGAAATCGGGTCCAGCGCCGAACACGGCTCGTCCATCAACAGCACGTCGGGTTGTACCGCGATGGCGCGGGCGATACACAAGCGCTGCTGCTGGCCGCCGGACAGGCCGCCGCCGGGTTTGTCCAATCTGTCCTTCACCTCGTCCCACAGGTTGGCGCCGCGCAATGACTGTTCCGTGGTTTCGTCGAGCACCTTGCGGTTGCGTATGCCCTGCAGCTTCAGCCCGGCCACTACGTTGTCGCGAATCGACATGGCGGGGAAGGGGTTCGGCCGCTGAAACACCATGCCGATGGCCCTGCGCACGCCGACGGGGTCGATGCGCGTGCCGTAGATGTCCTCGTCGTCGAGCAGCACACTGCCTTCCACCCGGGCGCCGGGGAGCACCTCATGCATCCGGTTCAGGGTGCGCAGCACAGTGGTCTTGCCGCAGCCGGACGGACCGATGAACGCTGTCACGCTGCGCGGCAGCACCGACAGCGATACATCGGCGACCGCGTGAAACGGCCCGTAGTAGATGTTGACCTCTTTAAGGTCTAACCGTTTGGCCAACTGATACTGCTCCTGCCTTCTGACTCTCAAGTCTTCTTCGGGGTGAAGATCTTCGCGACCACCCTGGCCCCGATATTGATGATGGCTATCAACAAAATCAGAGTCAGCGCGGCGCCCCACAGCCGATCCGTGGGGACTGGGTTGGCGCCGGCGCCGACTGTCGTCTGGTCATACATCATGCCGGGCAACGACCCCATGAACCCACTGAACATGTCGAAGTTCATAGCGTGGGCATAGCCGACCAGGATGAGCAGCGGCGACGTCTCGCCCAGAACCCGGGCCAACGCCAGCAGAATCCCGGTGAGGATGCCGGACAGGCCGGTGGGCAGCACGACCCTGACGATGGTCTTCCATTTCGGTATCCCGAGCGCGTAACTGGCCTCTCGAAGGTCCATCGGCACTATCCGCAGCATCTCTTCGGTCGCACGCGCGATCACCGGGAGCATCATCAGGACCAATGCCAACGCCACCGCGAACTGGGAACGTGGCAGACCCATCGCAACGACCCACACCGCGTAAATGAACAACGCAGCGACGATCGAGGGCACGCCCGCGAGGATATCCACGGTGAAGGTGACCAGTCGCGCCAGCGGGCTGCGCCCGCCGTATTCCACCAGGTAGATGCCCACCAGGACACCGACCGGGATGGAGATCGCCGCGCACGCCAATCCCAGCAGCAGCGTGCCGATGATGGCGTGGTAAGCACCACCACCGGGCTCGAAGGCGGTCGTTCCCGCCTGAGAATGCGTCCACCACGCACTGGAAGTCAGCGCCTGGATCCGTTGATCACCACCGAACACAGCAACCAGAGCAAGGGGGCCAGGGCGATCCCCATCGCCAGCGTCACCAGAGATGGTGGCGACGGTGTTGGCGATGCGACGTCGCCGGCCGCGCCCGGCGAGTGTCCGCCATTTCAGTGGGCGGTCCAGCATCGAGGTCATGAACCGGCTCCTGCCGGCTCGGGTGCCGGCCACCGCTGCGCGCGCAACACCGTTGACCACGAACGTGAGCAGGAAGAGCACCAGACCCGCGGCAATGTAGGCGCCCGCCTTGTACTGATTGTCGAATTCGGGTGCGGCGGCGGCGATCTTAGTGGCGAAGGTGGACCCGCCGTCGAACAGCGACCAGCCGAAGGCCGTCTGCGTGCCGCGCAGGATGATCAGCAACGCAACCGTCTCACCCAGGGCCCGGCCCAGCCCCAGGATCGCCCCGCTGACGAATCCGGATCGTCCGAACGGCAATACCGTCGTCTTGACCACCTCCCAGCGGGTGGCGCCCAATGCGAGCGCGGCTTCGATCTCGTCCTGCGGGGTCTGGACGAACACTTCGCGGGTGACCGCGGTGATGATCGGCAGGATCATCACCGCCAGGACGATCCCGGCGGTGAAGATGGTGCCGCCACCGGCCGCCGATGCGTTGCCGGTCGGCGAACAGAAACCCGGCCCGAGGTGCACGATTGAGCCAGATCGCCACGGGCCGCAATTGCGGTGCCAGCACGTACAGGCCCCAGACGCCGTAGATGATCGAGGGCACCGCGGCCAGCAGGTCGACCGTGTAGGAAAGCGGCCGCGGCGAGCCTGCGCGGCGCGTACTGGGTGAGGAAGATCGCCACTCCTAAAGCCACCGGCATCGCCAGGACCAGCGCGAACAATGACACAAAGACCGTCACGTGCAGCTGTTCCAGGACGCCGAACCGCATAGCCGAGGGGTCGGTGGTGACCCAATTGCCGCGGTAGGTGAAGAAGTTCTCCCGATTTCGGGCCAGCGCCGGGATGGCGCGCCACAACAAGAACCCGCCGATGCCTGCGATCAAGGCCACGATCAGCAAACCGGCCCCTTCGGAGAGCCGGCGAAAGATCCGGTCCCCCCGTGGGGGCGTGCCGTACCCCCACGGGCTGATGGGAACGATTGGCGGTTCCGGGAACGGCGCGGCGACGACCTCGCCCGAACCCGCATCGGTTGGGTTTGGCGTTGTCACTGTCGATCCCGTCACTCTGATATGCTGTGTCCGGTCGGGGTTACTGCAGTGCGTTGATCGCGGTGATCAGGCGCTCCTTGACCTTATCCGGCAACGGGACATATCCGGCGGATGAAAGGCGGTCTGGCCGGCGTCGACGGCAGTGGTGAGGAAGGCCTTCACCGCGGCGGCGGTATCCGGGTCGTAGCCCTTGGAGCACACGATTTCGTAGGTGGCCAGCACCAACGGATACGACGTCGGCTCCTGGGTTGCGTACATCGAGCTCAGCTCCAGCACCAGATCGTTGCCGCCGGCCGCGAACATGACGGCGTTGACGGCGTTGCGGGCGGTTTCGTCGGTCAGCGCAACGACGCCGTTGCCGGTGTCGATCTGCGCGAAGGGCACCCGGGCGCTGATCGGCGAAGCCCTTCTCGACGTATCCGATGGCGCCTGGCGTCGACTGCACCGCCTGGACCACGCCGGCCGATCGCGGGGCGCCCTTCGCCGACGCCGCCCTGGAACTCGGTGCCTACGCCCCTGGTCCAACTCTGCGGCGCGGCGGCGTCAGATACTTCTGAAAGTTGTCGGTCGTTCCCGACGAATCCTTCCGGTAGATCGGCGCGATCTTGGTGTTGGGCAGCGCCACACCGGGATTCAGCGCAACCAGTATCGGGTCGTCCCAATCGCGGATGCCGCCGCTGAAGATCTTCGCCAGCGCATCGGCGTCGACGGCCAGCTTCGGAACGCCCGGCAGGTTGTACACCAACGCAATCGGCCCGAACACCAGCGGCAGGTCCCAGGCCGAGTTTCCGTTGCACCGCTGGGCGGCCGGGCCGATCTGTGCGGCGATCAGCGGCGAGTCCGATCCGGCGAAGTCGACGTGGCCGGCGATGAACTGCTCGCGTCCGGCACCCGACCCGGTCGGGTTGTAGGCCACCGACTTGCCCGGACACAGTCTGGCCCCACACCTGATTGAAAAGCGCGATGGCAATCTGCTGGGCGGTCGAGCCCTCAGCGGTCACCGCGTTCTTGCCGCCGCACGAGCCACCGCCGGATGATTGCGGGCCGCTGTGTCGAGGCCCGCGGTTGTCGTCGCTGCCGCAGGCCGTCACCGCCGCACCGCAAATCGTCATCGCAACAGCCGTCGCTGCGAGCCTGCCGACCTGCCGAGTTTCACCGATCTCGCTTCCTGCACGCTCCTCGACGGTCCGTCGTCCCACTCGGAACATTGCCAAGTAGCCCGGAAACTATGCTCCCCGCCGAAAGAAACCCGACATCGTCGCAGTGCACCGCACCTCTCAGCCGGCGCGCGTAGGCCGTGTCGACGCTGTAGACGGCAAACCCGGGCTCTCATAGGTCCGCACCGCCGCCACGTTGTCGGACTCCACGTAGAGCATCGCGTGGGGGTCAGGCATCTCGGCAAGCCGCTGCGCCAGCGACGCGAGACCGATCGACGTCAGCAGCTGCCCCAGTCCGCTGCCCTGGGCAGACGGATCGACACCCAGCACGTAGACCTCACCCAGCCCCGTGGGGTCGGGGTGCACTTTGGTCCAGTGGAAGCCCAGCAGCCTGTCGTCGCGGTCGAGCGCCAAGAACAGGCCGGCCGGATCGAACCATGGTTCCCCGCGTCGCTCCTCGATCTCGCGTCTCGGCCCAACCGCCCTGCTCCGGGTGGTAGGAGAAGGCGGCGTTGTTGACCCGCAGCAGTTCGGCGTCGTCCGACGGGCCCGCGTAAGTGCGGATTTGCACCTCACGCAAGCGGTCGGGGGGCACGGGTTCGGCGATATCGCGCAGCGGCCGCCTCATTTGCAGCAGTTCGCGCACCGCAACCAAACCCAGCCTCGACGCGGTGGCGCGGGCGGGCTCCAGCGTGCCGTGCGCCCAGAACCGGGTCTGGCCGCCGGTCTTGGCCAACGCCGCGCGTGCCAGGGCGGCGCCGACACCGCGACGCCGGGCCTGCGGGTGCACCACCAATTCCGACATTGCGCCGGCCCCATCTCGCGGCGGAGTGAGGTTCAGATAACCCGTAATGCGGTGGCCGGCGCTTGGATCCGCGGCCAACAGATGCTCGGTGCGGTCATACGGCGAGTTCCCGCAGCACCTGTTCACCGACCGGGGCTACACCATCGGACCCTGTTGCCGCCGTAACGAGTTCACGAATTTCCTGCTGCTCATCGTCGGTGAGGGCACTTCGCCACTGCGGCGAGGTCACTGACTGCGCAACGGGTCGGCCAGCGGGTCGATTTCGGCGTCGGATTCGTCATCCTCGGGCTCGGCGGCCTGGGCCCGGCCGCGCGCCGGCCGAACCGCCTTGTAGCCCACATTGCGCACCGTGCCGATCAGCGCCTCATGCTCGGGGCCGAGTTTGGCGCGCAGGCGACGTACGTGCACGTCGACGGTTCTCGTGCCGCCGAAGAAGTCGTAGCCCCACACCTCGTGCAGCAGTTGGGCACGAGTGAACACCCGGCCGGCGTGCTGGGCCAGGTACTTCAGCAACTCGAATTCCTTGTAGGTGAGGTCAAGCGGGCGACCCCGCAGCCGGGCGGTGTAGGTGCCCTCGTCGATCACCAGTTCACCCAGGCTCACCTTGCCGACGCTTTCCTGGTCGGCCAAACCGCCCCGGCGGCCCACCACGAGCCGCAGTCGCGCGTCGATCTCGGCCGGCCCGGTGCTGGGGAGCAGGATCTCGTCCAGGCCCCAGTCGGCGCTGACCGCCACCAACCCGCCTTCGCTCACCACCGCCAGAACCGGCGCGGACCGGCCGGCCGTGCTCAGCAGTCGGCACAGGCCGCGCGCCGCCGAAAGGTCGTTGCGCGCATCGACGAGCACAGCGTCGGCGTTACCCGCTTCCAACAATGAGGACGCCTCCGGCGGCGCCGTCCGCACGGTGTGCGGCAGCAGGGACAACGAGGGTAGGACCGGGTCGGGATACAGCTCCGAGGTCAGCAGTAATAGCTCCAACACGCCCCTCCAGCCTCGTGGGCAAAGCCTCCCAGACTCATCGCGACATATGACGTTAGCGGCAAGATCATCTAACGATAACTTGCCACCTGGTATTCGGCCTGGCGACGAGCCCTTCGGTAACGCAACTGCAGCGAGTCAGGCGGTTAGCCAAGACCCTCCCCGAGCCCGCCTACCTGCGGGCGGGCTGCGCCGGTTGCCAGACCCGGATGGCTACTGTGAGGAACCCAACAGCAACCAGCGATGTCAGAATGTCCGCGTGCGCAAAGTCCTGGCCGGTGCCACAGCCGCAGCGATCGCCGTAGGCGTCCTCGCACTGAGCGCCGTCGGCGTCGACTACGGCGCGAGCATCTACGCCGAATACCGGCTCTCGACCCACGTGCGCAAAGCCGCGAACCTCGGGTCAGACCCGTTCGTGGCGATCCTGGCCTTTCCGTTCATCCCCCAGGCCATGAGCCACCACTACAACGAGCTGGAGATCAAGGCCGGCGCCGTCGACCACGCAACGGTCGGCAAGGCCACCCTCGAGGCCACCATGCACTCGATCGACCTGACCGACGCGTCCTGGCTGATCAGACCCGAGGCCAAGCTCCCGGTGGGCAAGCTGGAGAGCCGCATCATCATCGACTCGGTGCATCTGGGCCGCTACATGGGCATGGCCGACCTGATGGTGGAGGCGCCACCCCAGGAATCCAACGACGCCACGGGCGGCACCACCGAGTCCGGCATATCGGGCAGCCGCGGATTGGTGTTCAGCGGCACACCGAAATCGGCCGACTTCGAGCACCGGGTCAGCATCTCGGTGGATCTGTCCATTGCCCCCGAGGACCCGGCGACCCTGGTGATCACCCCTACCGGCGTGCTCACCGGACCCGATACCGCCAACCAGGCCGTTCCCGACGACAAACGCGACGCGGTGCTACGGGCCTTCACCAGCAGGCTGCCCAACCAGAAGCTCCCGTTCGGGGTGGCGCCGAACACGGTCGGGGCGCGTGGCTCCGACGTCATCATCGAGGGCATCACCAGGGGAGTCACCGTCACGCTGGAAGGTTTCAAGCAGTCGTGAGGCTCGTGATCGCCGCCCCGGAGTCGGGCTGCCGGCTGCTGTTGGCCTGATCACTGTTTCATTGGGTAAGCTGACCGACGTGTCAGCCCGCATCGAGCCTGTGCTCACCAAGCGCCGCACAGTCCAGCTGTGCCGCGTCGCGGGTTGTTGCTGTTGCTGTAGCTGCTGAGTCGCCGCGCCTATCTGCGCAGCACTCGAAGCGGCCAGGGGCCCCCTACCGTGGCATGTCTTCCTCGCGCAACAGGCGTACCTAGGAGTAAATCCGTGTCGAACACGACCATCACCCGCGCGCGTGGGCGTCTTGCGTCTGGTTCCATCCGGACTCGCCGGTAGCCCACCTGACCACGCTGTTCATTAGAAGAAATCGAAAGGATCCCCCATGGCACGCTCCGACGTCCTGGTCTCCGCCGACTGGGCTGAGAGCAATCTGGATGCCGAAAACGTCGTCTTCGTCGAGGTAGACGAAGACACCAGCGCTTACGACGGCGGCCACATCGCCGGCGCGATCAAGCTGGACTGGCGAGACGACCTGCAGGACCCGGTCAAACGCGACTTCGTCGACGCAGAGCAGTTCTCCAAGCTGCTGTCCGACCGCGGCATCTCCAACGACGACACTGTGATCCTGTACGGCGGCAACAACAACTGGTTCGCGGCGTACGCGTACTGGTACTTCAAGCTGTACGGCCACGACCAGGTCAAGCTGCTCGACGGCGGCCGCAAGAAATGGGAGCTCGACGGCCGCCCGCTGTCCAGCGACGCAGTCGCCCGGCCCGCCACTTCCTACACCGCGGCCGCGCCGGACCACACCATCCGCGCCTTCCGTGACGAGGTCATCGCCGCCATCGGCACCAAGAACCTGGTCGACGTGCGGTCTCCGGACGAGTTCTCCGGCAAGATTCTCGCGCCCGCGCACCTGCCGCAGGAGCAGAGCCAGCGTCCCGGCCACGTCCCCACCGCCATCAACGTGCCGTGGAGCAAGGCCGCCAACGAGGACGGCACCTTCAAGTCCGACGAGGAGCTGGCCAAGCTGTACGCCGACGCCGGCCTGGACGGAACGAAAGAAACGATTGCCTACTGTCGGATCGGGGAACGTTCGTCGCACACCTGGTTCGTCTTGCAGGAATTGCTCGGACACAAGAACGTCAAGAACTACGACGGCAGTTGGACGGAATACGGCTCCCTGGTGGGTGCCCCGATCGAGTTGGGAAGCTGACATGTGCACTGCACCAAAGCAAGGACTGACGCTGCCGGCCAGCGTCGACCTGGAGAAGGAGACGGTGATCACCGGCCGTGTCGTGGACGGTGACGGGCAAGCCGTCGGTGGCGCGTTCGTCCGCCTGCTGGACTCTTCCGACGAGTTCACCGCGGAGGTCGTCGCGTCGGCCACTGGCGACTTCCGGTTCTTCGCCGCGCCGGGATCGTGGACGCTGCGCGCGTTGTCCCGAGTGGGCAACGGCGACGCCGTGGTGGTGCCGTCGGGTGCCGGCATCCACGAGGTGGACATCAAGGTCGTGACCCTGAAATAGACTCGTCACCCGTGGTGCTGTTCTTCGAGATCATGCTGGTCCTCGCGACCGTGGTCATCTCCTGGTTCGCGCTGTATGCGCTGTATCGGCTGATCACCGACGAGTCGTGACCTCTACCGAGGGCGACGACGCCGCTGACGAACTGTCGACAGGCGGCGGAGCGGGCGAGACTGACCGCTACCCGGAATATCCCCGGGTACGACGACCTGCCGGTGCCCGCTGACACCGCAAACCTGCGTAAAGGCGCCAACCTGCACGACGCTTTGCTGGCACTGCTGCCGCTGGTCGGCGTGTGGCGCGGCGAGGGCGAGGGTCGTGCTCACGACGGCGATTACCGGTTCGGCCAGCAGATCGTGGTCTCACACGACGGTGGTGACTACCTGAATTGGGAAGCCCGGTCGTGGCGCCTCGACGAGGCAGGCGAGTACCACCGGCCGGCGTTGCGCGAAACGGGCTTCTGGCGGTTCGTCGCCGATCCCGACGACGACCCAGCGAATCACAGGCCATCGAGTTGCTGCTGGCGCACTCGGCCGGTTACATCGAGCTGTTCTACGGGCGGCCGCGCAACCAGGCGTCGTGGGAACTGGTCACCGATGCGCTGGCCCGCAGCCGGTCCGGCGTACTGGTCGGCGGGGCCAAACGGCTCTACGGCATCGTCGAGGGCGGCGATCTCGCCTACGTCGAAGAGCGGGTGGACGCCGACGGCGGCCTGGTCCCGCATCTGTCGGCGCGGTTGTCCCGTTTCGTCGGCTGAGACCGGCCCGCGCAAACTAGCCGCGACCGCGATCTCGTTGTTGCCTTCCCGCGCACTTGCGCGTGTACTGTTCGCGTCCGAGCAGGCCCGAAAAGGTCCAGCGAAGGGAGGTTCGATGGAGGGACAAGAGAATAGCCCCGCCCCCGGTGCGCTGGGCCATGTCCGTCCTTGCCGTCCTGTTGATCGGTTATCTGGCCGCGGTGGCGTTGCAGCCCGCGATCCTCGACCTGCTGCCGTCCGGGTTGGGCTGGTTCGGCCGGCCGGGATCGATGGCGACGATCGGCGATCGTGGTCGGCGTCCTGGTCGCGGTGTGCGTGATGACCTTCCGGTCCAACAGCAGCCACCGCCTGGTGGGCGTTTCGTTCACCGTGATCGCGGTGCTCATCACCATGAGCGCGATTCTGGGCCTCAGCTCGTACTGGAACTGTCACGACGAGAACCATCCCGCGGTCTTCACCCCGCTGATGCTGACCGCCCAGCTGATCAAGGGCAGCAGCGGCGACTACTCACTGGGCGGGCACGTCTGCCCCAGCCCGACGCCCGTCGGCCTCGAATTGGCCCGAATGGCAGCGGTTTCGGCGATCTTCACCGGCTTGGGCGGTGTGGTGGTCGGCGTCTTCCGGTCCCAGGTGGACCGGCTACGGGCCAACTTCGCCGATTCCGTCACCGCCATCGTGGGTGTCGACGACGACACCGAGTCGATGATCAGCGGGGTCGCGCGCACGTTGGACCGGCGCAGCACCCTGGTCGTCATCACCAGCGCCAATGACGACCGCGTACAGCGGGTCCGCAGGCATGGGCGCCCGCGTGGTGCTGGTCGACTTCAACACACCCGCCACGCTGGTGTCGCTGCGGCTGTGGCGCCACCTCGGTCGGCTGTACCTGATGGCACCCGACCCGGCGATCAACCTGTTGTGGCTGGACCTGATCAGCCGCCGGCTTTCCGAAGTCGCCAACAAGCGGCGCTTACCGCTGATCGTGCGCATCGACGATCCCTGGCTCGCCGAGGCATGGCGCGCCCAGCAGTTCGGCGGATCCGACACCCGATGGGCGGCCGATGTCGTCGGCAAGTATGAGGTCACGGCGAGCCGACTCCTGGACGGGATCATCGCTACCGGCCGAACCAAACGTGTATTCGTCTGTGGCACTTCACAATTGACCCTAGCACTGTGCGCTGACCTGACCCGTCGCGCGCTGGAACGCGACTTCTACACGCCGCCGGGTGCGGTCCCGCTGCCGTCACTGACCCTGGTGGAACGAGACGCCGAGGAGTACCTGAAGGATCACGAGTTCTACCGTCGGCAAGCAGGATTCGCTTCCGATGGACCGTCGATCGACGCAGTGTCGGAGGGCCCGACGATCCCCACCATTCTGCGGCTGATCGGCGAAACCGACCCGACCACGAGCGCAGTGATCCTGGTCGACACCCATACCGCGACTACCGGCACCAGGCTGGCCGCCCGCTTCCCCGATATGCCGGTCTTCACCTCGGACCTGAACACCAGCATCGCGGACGACTCGATCCAGGTGGTCGGGATGCTGCAGTCCTACTCCCTGGTGCTGGACAGCCGCGAAGGTCAGGTCCAAGACGCTTGGGAACGTGCGGCCCGACTGATCCACGAGCGGTATGTCGCCACCATCGATCCCAGTTGGCCGCGGGGGCCCGCCTCGGTGCCGTGGGTCGAACTCGACGAGTTCTACCGCGGGTCCAACCGGCGTCAGGTGCGCAACGCGTTGTGGATGGTCGAACAGATCGCCGGCCACACCTGGAACACCTGGGGCAGCCCGCCTGCCCAACTGTCCGGGAGCGACATCGCCGATTCGCCACCCCTGGAACAACTCGCGGTGATGGGCTTCGACCAGTACTCGTCACTGGCCATGGCGCAGGCAGAGCATGAGGACTGGTGCCGTTACTACCGCCGCAACGGCTGGAAGTACGGCACGCCGCGAGACGACGCCCGCAAGATCCACGACAAGCTGGTCGACTGGTCCGCCGTCGAGAGCAACCCGGACCTGCTCAACGCCGCTGTGCGCAGCCTGGCGGCCACTTTGTGGAGCCTGCGCCAACTCGGATATCGGTCACGTCCGCTGTGGCGGACCTTCACCCGGGTCGGCACCGTGTCCGCCGAACAACGCACCGCGCCGTGGACCTGGACGTCGGATTCGGGGCACACCATGCACGCCGACGCCGGCGACTGGGAGGTGCGGATCGGACGGCAAGACCTGGTCGGTGCGCGACGACATCTTCCACTCCACCTATGAGCCGGCCGGCGACGGACTGTGGCGCCGGAAAGGTCGGGTCCAGGCCCGTCCGGCGCAGCCGGGCGAGACGATCAACACCCTGGAGGGCCCGACGACGCAGCCGACGGCGACTGGGTGGTGCGGGGTGCCGAGGGCGAGCAGTGGCCGGTTCCGGGCGATGAGTTCGCGCAGCGCTACGCCGAGTTCCGGCCACCGGATGAAGCGCACGTCCCCGCCGAGCGGACTGAGCGCCACGACGCGTGATGTGCGCGCCGGCGCCGGTATGCCAGAGTCGATTGCTGCCGGACCAGTGCCATGCGCTACCGTCGCATGACGGTTTCGCCGTATAGCTTCCCTTTTCCCTCAATTGAGGAGACTGCCGTGGCCATATTCATCAGCTACTCGAGCCAGGACAGGACGTCGCTCGAAGCGCTGACGACGGCGTTGAAGCGCGCTCAGCAGAAGGTTTGGTTCGACCAGGAACTAGGCGGTGGCGACGCCTGGTGGAACGCGATCCTGGAGCAGATCCGCTCGTGCGAAGTGTTCATCGTCGCGCTGTCGAACAACTGGCTGCAGTCCAAGCCGAGCCAGGCCGAGTTGCGCTACGCGCAGGCTCTGAATCGCCCGATCCTGCCCGTCAAGGTGGGACCGGTCGACAGCGTGCGGGTCAATCCCGTCTCCACGCTGCAGATCATCGACTACCAGAACCCGACCGTCGACGCCGGCATCCAGTTGGTCACCGCAATCCACGCGATGCGGGACAAGGCTGCGCCGCTGCCGTCGCCGTTGCCCGACGAGCCGCCGGTGCCGTTCGGCTACATCATGCGGCTGGGCAACACCCTGTCGGAGAAGGAGCTCACCCCGCAGCAACAGCTGCAACTGCTGGTCGAGTCGCGATCCGGGCTCGACGAGGACGGCGACGACCCGAGCGCTCGCAGCGACATCGCCCAACTGCTGCGCATGCTGCGCATGCGACACGACGTCACCTACCGCACCCGAACCGAAATCGACAACGTGCTGGCCGAGATCGAGGCCAAGGACGGCGCGCCGGCCGGATCACCGGCAGCAAAGGCACCGCCGGTCAAGGCGGCCCGAGCCGCACCTGCGCGCCAGCGCGCCCGCCGCCGCCGCCGCAGGCCGCCCGGCCGCCGGCAGGCCGCGGCCGCACGCGGCGCGTGCCGGCGGGCAGTCGAACAAGAAGCTGCTCATCATCGGCGGTGCCGCGCTGGCCGCCGTCGTGGCCATCGTGTTGATCGTGGTCTTTGCCACCAGCGGCGGCAACACCGTAAGCCGGCGGCGAAGCCGAGCGTCGCGCTCCGCCGGCGACTCCAGCGGGCGGCGCGCTCCGGCCGAGACCGGGTCGCATCCTGCTCGGCGCCGCCGACATCGGAAACGTCCTGGGCGACCCCAACATGAAGGCGGCGCACGCGGCGATCAACTGCGCGCCCCGCAGGGCACGTTGTCCGATCCGGAGTGTCTGGCCGCGTTCGAACCGTTCCAGGAATCGGTGTACCGGCCGCAGCGACCCGACCGCGGTCCACACCCAGGTGGTCCAATCGGCCGGTGACGCGGCCATCGGGTGGTCGAGGCCGTCGCGAAGTTCCCGTCGGCCGAAAAGGCTCACGCGTTCGTGGAGTCGTCCGCCGCGAAATGGCGGGCGTGCGCAACAAGACCGTCACGTTCACCGGTCCGAGCAAGAGCACCGAGTGGAACTTCGGCGAAGTCAACGGCGCCGCGCCGAAGATCACCATGACGCGCGCGGAAACCGACAACAACAGCCGAACCTGCCAGCATGCGCTCAGCGCGACTGGCGATTTGGTCATCGAGGTTCAGGCGTGCGGCACCGACATCACCGACGGAGGCCGCGCGGTTGGCCGAACAGATGGTGGCCAAGGCGGCGAAGTAACCGCTCCGGGAGACATGGAGCGGCCCCCGAGCGACGCTCCGGTTGGACAGACCGGACGCTCGGGGGCCGGGTGGCTGCGGGAAATTCGCCAGCGCGCGTAGATCGCTGACTCTTCCGAGCCAATGCAGCTAGCGCGCAGCCACCTCACATGTCCATGAAGCTATCAATTTCGCGGACCACCTCCTTCCTTGTGTAAAGCCGACGCTACCGCGACTCCGGCCCCGCGACAACAGATTTAAGCGCTCAGCGATCGATGACGATCGCGGCGTCGACCAGTTCGGCGAACGCCGCGGCGAACGGGGGACGGACTCAGCGCGCAGGTAGTTCCGCGGGGTCATAGCGGACGACGTTCTCTACCACGACGCCGTCGCGGGACCGGACACGGTCGATCCCACGGATCTCGAAAGGGCCGTCCGGGCCGGTGGCCCGACCGACATAGTGCAGGTAGACCAGCTCTTCGCCATCGGCGTTGCCGGGGACGGTCGCGCTGTCGACGAGTTCGAGACGCAGATCGGGGTAGGCGCTCACCAGTTCTGCGATCTTTCCCGTGTAGGCACGCTTGCCGCGGACCGGCTCGCGCTCGCCGGGCCAGTAGCCGACGATGTCCTCGGCCAGGATGTCCATGCCGTGTTCCATGTCGGGTGCGGCCCAGTAGGCGGCCCACAACTCCGCGCTGAAATGGGGGTGCTCGGTCGTGTTGGCCGGTGCGGCCTGGGTGTTGGCCATCTCACTCCTTCTCGTCTTCGGGCGCTCTGGTCGAGCGCCTCGTCACCAAGCGTGTCCCGGTGAGCGGCAGCCGCACAATTACCTGTCAGGTCATGGCCACGGCTACCGCACTGTGCTTACGGTGGCGCGGTGAGCGAACCAAAGGTCGGTGTCCTGCTGCGAGCCTGGCGAATGCGTCGAGGGATCAGTCAGCTCGACCTGTCGCTGCGTGTAGGCGTCTCGACCAGGCACCTGAGTTTCGTCGAGACCGGCCGCGCACGACCCAGCGCTGAACTGCTGCTCGCCCTGGCCGACGGTCTCGACATTCCACTGCGGGAGTGCAACACGCTGCTGCTGGCGGCGCGGGTATGCGCCGCGATTCCCGTCCCGCCCCCTCGACGACGCGGCGCTCAGTCCGGCCCGCGGCGCTGTGCAGCGGCTGCTCGACACGCACGACCCATACCCTGGTGTGCTGATCGACCGGTGCTGGAATATCGTCGCGGCCAATGCCGCTGCCGCTGCGCTCACTGCCGGCCTCCCCCCGGAGTTGCTCGGCCCGCCGACCAATGTCTACCGGTTGTGCCTGCACCCCGACGGGCTTGCGGCGCGCACACTGAACTTCGGCGAGTGGGCCGGATATCTGCTCCACCAGCTGGGGCGCACGCTCACGCTCACCGACGACCCTGCGGTTCGAGCACTGGATGCGGAGGTGCGCGAGTACCCGGGTGTCGCCGCAGCGTTCGGGAGCCCGTCCTCGCCGGACAGCTCGTCGCTCTTGGTTCCGCTCGTGCTCGACGCCGGCAACGGGCGACGGCTGTCGCTGTTCACCACCCTGACCACATTTGGCACTCCGCGCGATGTCACGCTCGACGAGCTCGCCGTCGAGTTGTTCTACCCCGCCGACGATGCGAGCGCAGATCTGCTGCGCGGCGCCGCGCTGGGGTCGGCATCATGACTTGCCCTGAATATCTACGCCCCGAAGGATCAGCGCTTCAGCGGTCGCTGACGATTGCGGCGTCGACGAGTTCGGCGAAACTGCGGCGAGCGGGGCATCGGGGTAGCCGCCGATCGTCCAGGGTGTGCACGCGGGCGGCCAGGGTCATACTGGAAATCAGCCAGATCCCTTGCGCGGCAAAGAGATCGGCCATGCGCAGCGCGCGGTAGTCGCAGTCGTAGCCCTTGTCGCGGGCAACCTCGAACAGCGCCTGCTGGGTGGTACCCCGCAGGATCGGGTACCACGGCGGCGGCGTGAGCAGGCACGGGCGGCCGTCTTCGCCGTCGACGGCGATGACCACCGTCGAGCGGGGGCCTTCCAGGATGTAGCCGTCGGTGCTGACGAAGATGACGTCACCGGCGCCCTGGCGGGCGGCGTGGCGCAGGACGGCCATGTTGACCGCGTAGGACAGCGTCTTCGCGCCGGCCAGCAGCCAGGGCATGGCGTCGATGCCGTGGGCGGGCAACCCGCGATCGAGCGTGATCGCCGAAACGCCGTCGCGGCGTACCGCGGTCACCCGGTCGGGGACGGGGTTGACCATCACGTAGGCCGTCGAAGCCGTCGGCGATAAGGCGCTCTCCCGGCCGCGGCTGTAAATCAACCGCATCGCGGCCTCGTCAGCGGTGGACGTCAGCCACTGCCGGGTCGCCACGTCGATCGCGCGCCGCCAGCCGCGGCAGGTCGGGTTCGGGCAGGTCCATCAATCTCGCCGAGTGGGTCAGCCGCTGCAGATGCGACTCGATCAGACATGCCCTGCCGTCGCGTACCAGCAGCGTCTCGAACACCCCGTCGCCGCGCACCGCTGCCAGGTCATCGGCGTGCAGCAGCGGCGTCCCCGATTCGAGGATTTCGCCGTCCAGAGTGACGACCACACCCGTCTGCCCAGTCATGCCTGAGGAGCCTATCGGGCTGGCTGCGACTGCGCGAGCGTGACGCTCGCCGGCAAACCGGCCTGGCCGTAGAGTTGATGTGTGTTCGGCGCCGGCGACGATGCAGAGCGAAGCGATGAGGAGGAGTGGCGCACTGTATCCAGTCCCTGCCCCAGATCCCGGCCCCGACGCCGGGGCGATCTGGCATTACGGCGATCCACTCGGTGAGCAGCGGGCGGGCGAAACCGATGCCGTTCTCGTGGACCGCTCGCACCGTGCCGTGATCACGCTGACCGGAGCCGATCGCCAGACCTGGCTGCACAGCATCTCCACTCAACACGTCAGCGATCTGCCCGAGGGAGCCGCACACAGAATCTCAGCCTCGACGGCCAGGGCCGGGTCGAGGACCACTGGATGCAGACCGAGTTGGGTGGTACCACCTATCTCGACACCGAGCCGTGGCGCGGTGAACCGTTGCTGGGTTACCTGCGCAAGATGGTCTTCTGGTCGGACGTCGCCCCGAACGCCGCGGACCTGGCGGTGCTGTCGCTGCTCGGGCCGCGGCTGGCTGACGGCGCCGGTACTGGACGCGCTGGGCGTGGACGCACTGCCGCCCGAATGGTCGGCGGTGCCACTGCCAGCCGGTGGATTCGTGCGCCGGATGCCCGAGCACCCCGAACGGCCCAATCGAGCTGGATCTGCTGGTACCGCGCGACACAGCGGCCGACTGGCGGCGGCGGCTGACGCAGGCCGGTGTGCGTCCGGCCGGCGTGTGGGCCTACGAGGCCCACCGGGTGGCCGCCCTGCGTCCGCGGCTGGGCGTCGACACCGATGAGCGCACCATTCCGCACGAAGTGGGCTGGATCGGCGGCCCCGGCGAGGGCGCCGTGCACCTGGACAAGGGTTGCTATCGCGGGCAGGAGACGGTGGCACGGGTGCACAACCTGGGCAAACCGCCGCGGATGCTGGTGTTGTTGCACCTCGACGGCTCGGCGGACCGGCCGTCCACCGGTGACGCGGTGCTGGCCGGCGGTCGCGCCGTCGGACGGCTCGGAACGGTGGTCGAGCACGTCGACCTCGGACCGGTGGCGCTGGCGTTGGTCAAGCGGGGGCTGCCCGCCGACACCGAATTGACGACGGGCGCCGAAGGCGAGGTCGCCGCGGTGATCGACGTCGACTCGCTGCCGCCCGTCGATGGGGTGGGCGCCGGACGGCTGGCTGTCGAGCGGCTACGCGGCGGTAGCCGATGACTGACTGTGACATCCGCCATGTGCGGCCGGGCAGGGCGCGCCCACGCTTCGGCCGCGCGGCACGGTAAGCTGTCGGCAGGACAATAACGACACTAAGAGATCGGAGCCGCCTACTTGTTAGGCCGCTCCGTTATTTCGCGAGGGGGTCCCCCCATGGGCCGCGGCCGGGCTAAGGCAAAGCAGACCAAGGTTGCTCGAGAACTGAAATACAGCTCCCCGCAGACCGACTTCCAGCGGCTTCAGCGCGAGCTGTCAGGGACGGGTACCGACGAATCCGACGAATCCGACGCGACGTCGAGGGCGACGCATGGGACGACGAGGACAACTGGCGCCGCTGAACTGACCGACTCCACCGTGCCGACTGCGCTTCGCATCGGCATCGTGTCAGTTAGACGCAGTCTCAGAATCTCGGGTGCTGCCCGACGAGTTTGGCCCGCGGGCCTTCTTTTCCGCCTTTGCAGACGGTTCCCAGGACCCAGCAGTCCAGATGCCGCGCGGTCAGGATGGCCAACGCGCGGTCGGTGTCTTCGGGTGCGACGACGGCGATCATGCCGACGCCCATGTTGAACGTCTTTTCCATCTCCGGCCGGGCGACGCGGCCGCGCTGCGCGATCATCGCGAACACCGGCGCAGGCGTCCACGTGCCCCGGTCCACCTCGGCGACCAGCCCATGCGGGATGACGCGCTCCAGGTTGCCGGCCAGTCCTCCCCCGGTGACGTGGCAGAACGTGCGGACATGGGTTTCGGCGGCCAGCGCCAGGCAGTCTTTGGCGTAGATCCGGGTGGGCTCCAGCAGCTCTTCGCCCAGGGTGCGGCCGAACTCCTCCACGTAGCCGGCCAGGTTCATCCGGTCGATCTCGAGCAGCACCGTGCGGGCCAGCGAGTATCCGTTGGAATGCAGACCGGACGACCCCATCGCGATGATGACGTCGCCGGGTTTGACGCGGTCGGGCCCCAGCACGTCGTCGGCCTCGACCACGCCGACGCCGGTGGCCGAGATGTCGTAGTGGTCCGGTTCCATCAGGCCGGGGTGTTCGGCGGTCTCGCCCCCCAGCAGCGCGCAGCCGGCGCGCACGCAGCCCTCGGCGATGCCGCTGACGATCGCGCGCGACCCGTTCCGGCACGGTGCGGCCGACGGCGATGTAGTCCTGCAGGAACAGCGGTTCGGCGCCACACACGACCAGGTCGTCGACCACCATCGCCACCAGGTCGAGGCCGACGGTGTCGTGCTTGTCCATCGCCTGGGCGACCGCCAGCTTGGTGCCGACACCGTCGGTGGAGGCCGCCAGCACCGGTTCGCGGTAGTCGCCGCGCAAGCGCGAACAACCCGGCGAAGCCGCCGAGCCCACCACGCACCTCGGGTCTGGTGGCCTTGGTCGCCAGCGGCTTGAACAAGTCGACAGCGCGGTCACCGGCTTCAATGTCCACCCCGGCCGATGCGTAGGTGATGCCCTGGTTGCCCGCGCCTCGTCCGGCGCTTTGTTCGGGATCCGTCATCGCGATAAAGGCTACCGGTCGGCAGCGCACCGCCGGTATCAACGGTCTGAACCTCCGCACGAGCACTTCGTCAGCGCCCGACCGGCACTTCGGGAACCTCATCGGCCGCCAGATCGCCCAGGCCGGCGCCGCGCGCCGCATTGGCGAGCATGTGCTCGATGACGTTCTTGCCCAGCGCGGTCTCGCTGGGCAGCTCGATCGGATATGTGCCGTCGAAGCAAGCGGTGCACAGCCGCGACGCGGGTTGCTCGGTGGCCGCGATCATGCCGCGCAGCGAGATGTAGCCGAGCGTGTCGGCGTCGATGGCATGCCGGACCGCCTCGAGCATCTCCTCCTCGTCCTCGACGGCGTTGGCGATCAACTCGGCCGGCGACGGGAAAGTCGATGCCGTAGAAGCAGGGCCACTTGACCGGCGGTGAGGCGATACGCACGTGCACCTCCACGGCCCCGGCCTCGCGCAGCATGCGCACCAGCGCGCGCTGCGTGTTGCCGCGCACGATCGAGTCGTCGACGACGATGAGTCGCTTGCCGCGGATCACCTCTTTGAGCGGGTTCAGCTTCAGCCGGATGCCGAGCTGGCGGATGGTCTGCGACGGCTGGATGAAGGTGCGCCCGACGTAGGCGTTCTTCATCAGTCCCTGCCCGTACGGGATGCCGGATTCCTGCGCGTATCCCACCGCGGCCGGTGTGCCGGATTCCGGCACACCGATGACCAGGTCGGCGTCGACCGCGCATTCGCGGGCCAGCTGGCGACCGATATCCAGCCGGGCGCCGTGTATCGACCGGCCGCCGATGGTGCTGTCTGGCCGGGCCAGGTAGACGTACTCGAAGATGCAGCCCTTCGGCGTGGGGTTGGCGAAGCGGGTGGACCGCACTCCGTCGGCGTCGATCGCCAGCAGTTCGCCCGGCTCGATATCCCGGACAAATGAGGCGCCGACGATGTCGAGGGCGGCGGTTTCGGAGGCCACCACCCAGCCGCGATCCAGCCGTCCGAGCGACAGCGGTCGCACGCCGTGCGGGTCGCGGCATGCGTACAGGGTGTTTTCGTCCATGAACGTCAGGCAGAACGCGCCACGCACGGTCGGCAACAGTTCCAGCGCGGCCTGTTCCAGGCTGGAGTCGGCCGCTCCGTGAGCCAACAGCGCGCCGAGAATGTCAGAGTCCGTGGTCGCCGGAGCGGGACACCGTTTTGCGATCAACCCCGCGTCGCGGGCACGCGCGGCCAACTCGGCAGCGTTGACCAGGTTTCCGTTGTGCCCCAACGCAACTCCGGTGCCCGCGGCGGTGTTGCGGAAAACCGGCTGGGCGTTCTCCCAGGTGGTGTCGCCGGATGTGGAGTAGCGACAGTGCCCGATGGCGACGTGGCCCTCCATAGCGGCCAGCGTCTGCTCGTCGAACACCTGACTGACCAGGCCGAGGTCTTTGAAAACCAGCACCTGGGATCCGTCGGCCACAGCGATGCCGGCGGCCTCCTGGCCGCGATGCTGCAACGCGTACAGGCCGTAGTAGGTGAGCTTGGCGACGTCTTCACCCGGGGCCCAGACCCCGAATACACCACACTCTTCACGAGGCGAACTGAAGTCTTGTTCGGGCTGCTGCGCGGTCACGGTGTGGCGGCTCCCTAGGGCGCGGTTAGTGACGTCTACGGAGTCTACGGGCACCATGGGCCGGGCGCGCAATCCAAACCGCGTGTTGCGCCCGGCCATAACGACGTGCCGTCACGAAACTGCAGGCAGTAGAGGTCAGGGCGCTAAACACAACAGCGGCAACCAGTGTTCCATTTCACACACGCGCGAGCCCGAAAGAGACAGTGCACCGCTTGCTGCCGCCTCGTTGAACCCCATCAGTCCCGTTGCCACCAATAGCCACGTGCGCGGGTCCGTTTCCACCACGTTGGGCGGCGTCCCGCGGGTATGCCGGGGACCGGATACGCACTGCACAGCCACAAACGGCGGAATCCGCAGTTCCACGCTGGCCCCGGGCGCCACCTCGGCCAGCGTGCGCGCCGTAAGACGGACGGCGCTCGCGAGGGCGTCCCGGTCCGGCGCGGGGCGACTTTCGTCATGCAACCAGTCGGCGATCGCCGACACGGCCTGTCGTGTCTTTGCCGGATCGACTCTATGACGGGCGGCCATACCTTAGGGTCTCAGAATCATGGAGCGTCGTCGTTCGGGCGCGCGGCCACCCTACCGAACCATCGGCCTCTTGGCGCTGGTGGCGCTGACGCTCGTCCTCGGCGCGCTGTACGGGCAGTTCCGCGGGAACTTCACCCCGAAAACGAAGTTGACGATGGTTGCTCCGCGGGCGGGTCTGGTGATGGACCCGGGCGCGAAGGTCACCTACAACGGCGTACAGATCGGCCGGGTGTCCACGATTTCCGAGATCACCCGCGACGGCATCCCGGCGGCCCAGTTGGTCCTCGACATCTTCCCGAGATACATCCCGCAGATTCCGGCGAATGTGGCCGCCGAGATCAAGGCGACCACCGTGTTCGGCAACAAGTACGTATCCTTCAGCTCGCCGAAAATACCAGCGCCACAACATATCACTCCTTCTGTCGTGATCGATGCGACCAAGGTGACCACCGAGTTCAACACCCTGTTCCAAACCTTGACCGCCATCGCCGACAAGGTCGATCCGGTCAAGCTGAACCTGACGCTCAGTGCGGCCGGTCTGGCGCTGGCCGGCTTGGGTGACAAGTTCGGTGCCTCACTGACCAGTGGAAACGCCATCCTCGACGATCTGAACCCGCAGCTGCCTGCGGCCCGGCTGGACCTGCAACGGCTGGCGGCTCTGGGTGACGTCTACGCCGACGCCGCACCGGACCTGCTGGCGGCTCTCGACGCAGGCGGCGACGACCGCCCGTACCGTCAGTCAGCAGCGCAACGAACTGGACGCGGCGCTGCTGGCCGCCGCCGGGTTCGCCGACACCGCGACGCCGGTGTTCGAGCGGGCTGGGCCGTACCTGGCGCGCGGGGCCGCGGATCTGATTCCGACCGCCTCCCTGCTCGACGAGTACAGCCCCGAGATCGTATGCACAATCCGCAACTACGACGAGGTCGCACCCAGGATCCGAAACGCACTCGGCTTCAACGGCTACGCACTCGGGGCGACCTCGGCGGGCGCAATCACGGGTGCCCCAGGCCCGTACATCTACCCCGAGAACCTGCCCAGGATCAACACCCGGGGTGGCCCCGGCGGGAAACCGGGCTGCTGGCAAAAGATCACCCGCGACTTGTGGCCCGCTCCCTATCTGGTGATGGACGCGGGCTACGACCTCGCTCCGTACAACCATTTCGAAATCGGTTCACCGACGGTTCTCGACTACGTTTGGGGCCGGCAAATCGGCGACTACACGATCAACCCCTGAGCACCGGGTCCCTTCCGTACCCGCGCGCGACCAGCGGCTCGGGGCCCGACGCCAGCGGCGTCCCGGACCGACCGGATCGGGTACACTGAAGGCGACTGGAATCTTTCCGGGAACTGAATTCTCTATGACGCCGGTGTAACCCCGAGAATAAGTATGAGTGTCAGTTTCTGACAAAATCGACTGTCTTGCAACAGTTATCGGTGTTACGTTGATCCAACGCGCGCCCCCGCATGAAGTGTGAGATTCTCCGGTTGCTGTGGTCACTTCAAGCTAAGGCGGTGTTCCGATGCCCAACATCTCTGCAAGCGAGGTGACCGGTGCGCCCAACGCCCGTTGAACCCGGTAGTCGTGACCCGGCGCGGCAAGATCGCCCGTCTGGTGTCGAGCCTCACGCCGCATGAGGCACAGATCGAGGATCTGATCTTTCTGCGAAAGACGCTGAACCGGAACGATATTCCCTACCTGCTGATCCGTACTCACAAGGGCCGGCCGGTTCTCGCCGTCGATATCCGACTACGTTCCGCCGTTGAGCAAGCATTGGCGACCGCATGCGCCACGGAACCGATGTATGCCAAAAATCTTGATGCCGTGGGCATTTCGCCGACCCTGCTGGCCGACGGACGGTTGTCAGCATCGTCAGATCCACGCATCCTGCGGTTGTACCGACGCCGGATTGCGCCCGGCGGATTTCACTACGGCCCGGCGTTCGGTGTCGATCTTCAGTTCTGGGTCTTCGAGGAGACCGTGATCGGATGCCCGGTAGAGAACTCACTGACCCGCAAAGTCCTACCACGGGCTGAAGTCACCCCGGCAACCGTCAAGCTCTACGGCTACAAGTGGCCGACCCTGGAGGGCATGTTCACCCCGCATGCCAGTGACGTCACCTTCGACATCGACCTGGTGTTCTCGTGGGTCGACGGCAGCGATCCGTCGTTTCGGGCGCGTCGCGCCGCGCAGCTATCCGGACACGTCGTCGGTGAAGGCGACGACGCTGACGCGCGGATCCGCCAGATCGACGAACTGAAATACGCACTGCGGTCGGTGAACATGTTCGCGCCGTGGATCCGCCGCATCTTCATCGCGACCGATTCGGCGCCGCCGCCGTGGTTGGCCGAGCATCCCAAGATCACCATAGTGCCGGCCGTTGAACACTTCTCGGATCCGGCCGCGTTACCGACCTATAACTCGCATGCGGTGGAGAGCCAGCTGCACAACATCGCCGACCTGAGCGAGCATTTCCTGTACTCCAACGACGACATGTTCTTCGGCCGGCCACTCACCGCCGGCATGTTCTTCTCGCCGGGTGGGATCAGCAGGTTCATCGAAGCCAAGACCCGGATCGGGCTGGGCGCCAACGATGCCGCCCGCAGCGGCTTCGAGAACGCCGCCCGGGTCAATCGCAAACTGCTCTTCGAGCGGTTCGGGCAGCTCATCACCCGCCATCTCGAGCACACCGCGGTCCCGTTGCGCAAAAGCGTGCTCCTCGAACTGGAGCGGGAATTCCCGGAGGAGTTCGCCCGCACCCAAGCCAGCGCGTTCCGCTCCAGCACCGATATCTCGGTGACGAATTCGTTCTATCACTACTACGCCCTGATGACTGGACGCGCTGTGCAGCAGGAGAAGGCCAAAGTCCGATACGTTGACACCACCACGCAGGGGGGCCTGAACTTACTGCACGAGTTGCGCAGGAACCGCCGTTACGACTTCTTCTGCCTCAACGACAGCAGCTTTCCCGAAGTCCCCGCAGCCGAGCGCTCCGAGCGGGTCATCGATTTCCTGGAGCGGTACTTCCCGATCCCAGCGCCGTGGGAGAAGGTCGCCGCTGACGTCAGTCGGCCGGATTTTGCGGTGCCGTCGACGTCAGCACCATCGGAGGGTGCTTGAAAAGCGAGTCGCGACGCGACGACGGCTCGATGAAAATGCCGGCTTCGGCGATGTTGCGCCGCGCTTGGCCGGGGGAGACGAAGGTGCCCACAGTGTTTCCGCCGCCCAGCGGAATGACGGAGTGCACAACGGTTTCGGGATAGACGTGCACCAGGTTGCAGGCCTGAGCGCCGTCCCTGCCGCGCGTTCCGCCGACGGCAACCGTGAGGTCCTGGGTGTAGCAGGTAGCCGAGGCGACCGACACCGGGATTCCGACGAAGGTGGCATTCGTCGAGTAGTGCAGGTGCCCGGCCAGGATGGCGCGAACATCGCTTCCTTTGAGCACCCGTCCTAGTGGGCCCTGGTCACGGAGTTCCACGGTGACAGCCATGTCGAGCACGCTCGGAATCGGCGGGTGGTGCAACGCCAGAATACTGCCGTCGGGTGCCGGAGTGGCCAATTCCTTGGCGAGCCAATCCAATTGGGACGGCCGGATTTCACCGTGGTGGTGCCCCGGCACCGAGGTGTCCAACGTGATGATGCGGAGCCCGTCCACCGTGCGCACGTGGTCGAGCGGTGCCATCGACGGCACCTCGTCCAACAGCAGCCGGCGCATTTCGGCCCGGTCGTCGTGGTTGCCCATCACCCAGATGAGTTCGGCGCCGAGGTCGGCCGCGAACGGCTCGACCAGGTCGCGAAGTTTGCGGTAAGCCGCCGGCTCGCCCTTGTCGGCCAGATCACCGGTGAAGACCACAGCGTCGGGGCGTACCCCGGAGCTGTTCAGTTGTCCGAGAAGCTCACCGAGCCGGCCGTCTGCGTCCACGTCGCCGTAGAGCGGACCGTCTCCCCCGATGAGGTGAGTGTCGCTGATGTGCAAGAGAACGTAGTCCGGCCGCGGGTGCTCTGCGGCCCTGAGTCTGTGCACCGCCGGCGCCGCCCTCTCTAGCTGGGGATTTAACAAGCAATTTACAAGTGTAGGGCTTCAGGCGCGGGAGCGCGCGTCATGTGAGCTGTTCCACGTTCGGCGCTGCACCGTAACCGCTGCTATCGCTGCGGCCTCGTTTATGGCCAGGTGCACCAGGATCGGTGCCGCCAGGCTCCCACTGCGGTCGGCCAACCAGCCGAACACCCAGCCCGCCAGGCCGGTAACCAACACGGTCGGCAGCAGTGGTTCGCCCACCGCACGCGCGTCGGCGATGTGTGACAGACCGAATGCGCCCGCCTGCAACAGCCGTCCAGCGGCGGGTCCGAAGGACTCAGCGGTCGCGGTGCCCAGCGCCGCGCGGAAGGCGGCCTCCTCGGCCCATACCGTGCCGACCGGTATCTGCCATCCCAACCAACCCGGCACCGACGTCGGCAGCTCGCGCGCCGACATCGACAGCCGTACCTTCGGAACCGGCGTTGTGGCCGCGATCGTGACCGTGGCAAGGGCTGCTGCCACTGAGCCCAGCCGCAATCCTGCCCACACCTGCGGTGGACGAAACCCCAACGGCGCGTGGGTAATCAAGGCCAGAACACTGCCTGCGCCGGCCTGCACGGCCACCCGGTATGCGGCCGGCAACCGCGGGCCCACGAAGCTCCAGCCGACCAGGGCGGCAGCCAAAGCCAGTGCGCGAAACCTTAAGCGAAGAATCGCGGCAGCACCGCCTCGGACGTATCACGCAGCTCTGCCAGCGACACCGTGAACAGTCCCTGCACCTCGATCACATCCGAGGCCTGATCCACCACGCCGATGCGAGCGGCGGGCAGTCCCCGCGCCTCGCACATGGACCGGAACCGGCTCTCCTCGGTGCGCGGCACCGCCACCAACACCCGGCCGGCTGACTCGGAGAACAGCGTCACAAACGGATCGGCATCCTCGGGAAGTACGATGCGGCAACCGGTTTCGCCCGCCATTGCCGACTCCACGATGGCCTGCGCCAGGCCACCTTCGGACAGGTCGTGCGCCGCGGTGATCAGCCCGTCGCGTGAGCCGGCGGCCAGCACCTCGGCCAGCAGCTTCTCGCGTTGCAGGTCGACCGCGGGCGGCAGGCCGCCCAGGTGGTCGGCGGTCACCTGCGCCCAGATCGAGCCGTCGAATTCGTCGCGGGTATCGCCGAGCAACAGCAGGCTCTCGCCCGGTTCGGCGCCCAAACCGGTCGGGATGCGCCGGCTGACGTCATCGATCACGCCGAGCACCCCGACCACCGGCGTCGGAAGGATCGCCGACGACCCGGTCTGGTTGTAAAAGCTGACATTGCCGCCGGTGACCGGAATCCCCAGGGCCGCACAGCCATCCGCCAAGCCGCGTACCGCCTCGGAGAACTGCCACATCACGCCCGGGTCCTCGGGTGAGCCGAAGTTGAGGCAGTTGGTGACCGCGACCGGGGTGGCGCCGGTGACGGCAACATTGCGGTACGCCTCGGCCAGCGCGAGTTGGGCACCGGTGTAGGGATCCAGTTGGGTGTAGCGGCCGGAAGCGTCGGTGGACAGCGCGATGCCGCGGCCGGTCGCCTCGTCGATGCGCAGCACACCGCCGTCGGCGTGTTCGGCCAGCACGGTGTTGCCGCGCACGTAGCGGTCGTACTGCTCGGTGATCAATGCGCGGCTGCACAGGTGCGGACTGTCAAGCAGGGCAAGCAGAGTCGCGCGCAGTTCGTCTCCGGTGGCCGGCCGGGGCAGCTTCTTCGACGAGTCGGCGTTCAGCGCGTCCTGCGTGTCGGGACGGGCAACCGGACGCTGGTACACCGGGCCCTCGTGGGCCACCGTGCGCGGTGGCACGTCGACGACGGTCTCGCCGTGCCAGGTGATGCGCAGCCGATCGCCGTCGGTGACCTCACCGATGACGGTGGCCAGCACGTCCCACTTGCGGCATACCGCCATGAATGCGTCGACGTTCTCCGGCGCGACGACCGCGCACATCCGCTCCTGCGACTCGCTGCACAGGATCTCGGCGGGCGTCATCTCCTTGGCGCGTAGCGGCACCGTGTCCAGTTCGATCGCCATGCCGCCATCGCCTGCTGATGCCAGCTCTGATGTGGCACAAGATAATCCGGCACCGCCGAGGTCCTGGATGCCGATCACCAGGCCGGCGGCATACAGCTCCAGGCAGCACTCGATGAGCACCTTCTCCATGAACGGGTCACCGACTTGCACCGACGGCAGCTTCTTGCGCGAATTCTCGGCGTCAAAGGTGTCCGAGGCCAGCACCGAAACCCCGCCGATACCGTCCAGGCCGGTGCGCGCCCCGAACAGGATGATCTTGTTGCCGGCGCCGGAGGCGAACGCCAGGTGCAGGTCCTCCTGCCGCAATACGCCCACGCACAGCGCATTGACCAGCGGGTTGCCCGCGTAGCACGCGTCGAACACGGTCTCGCCGCCGATGTTGGGCAGTCCCAGCGAGTTGCCGTAGCCGCCGACGCCGCGGACCACACCGTCGAGGACGCGGCGGGTGTCGGGTGCGTCGGCCGCGCCGAACCGGAGCTGGTCCATCACCGCGACCGGCCGCGCCCCATCGCCATGATGTCGCGGACGATGCCGCCGACGCCGGTGGCCGCGCCCTGGTAGGGCTCCACGTAGGACGGGTGGTTGTGCGATTCCACCTTGAACGTCACCGCCCAGCCGTCGCCGATGTCGACGACGCCGGCGTTCTCGCCGATGCCGGCCAGCATCCCGGTGCGCATCTCGTCGGTGGTGGTCTCACCGAAATAGCGCAGGTGGACCTTGGACGACTTGTACGAGCAGTGCTCGCTCCACATCACCGAGTACATGGCCAGCTCGGCGTCGGTGGGCCGGCGGCCGAGGATCTCGCGGATCCGCTCGTACTCGTCGTCTTTGAGGCCCAGTTCGTGGAACGGTTGTGGCTGGTCGGGAGTGGTTGCGGCGTGCTCGACGGTGTCAGTCACGGGGGTGTGCGCGCTCGTCACGGACACAGTCTAGGTTCCGGGGCGGCTGAGGCTGACTCCGTGTTGGTGGAGCAGTTCAGTGCCACAGTCGGGCAATGAAGTTTGGAACGGGTTCACGTGCGTGCGATCACGGCGTCGTGCGACGTAATTGCCGACTTCGAAATAGTCGACACCGCCGCGGCGCATCGCAAACGCGTATTGGCAGTCGAAGGACAAGCGGCTAGGAAGCCGGTAACCGCCGACTTGCTTCCGTCGCCGCGAACGCGGTGTCAATGTTTCGGGAGATCCTCCAGCAAACGCCTGTAGAACCCCGAAGATTTGGATGACCACCACCTACACGCCGACCATCAAAACCGGATCCAGCCTTGCCAACCGGCAGCGGCTTGACATAGGAGAAACGCATGGACCGTATCTGGCAGTGGGCGTGGGATCGGCACGGGGCAAGGTACTCGTGGGCGATCTACGCGGTCAGCGTCTCCGAGTTGGTGTCGGCCTACCTCGTTTTGTCGTTTCTGATCGTCGCCATCGAAAGGTCCGATCGCTACGTCGAGGCGGCCGCGGTGACGGTTAGCACCGTGCTGGTGATGGTGTACGTGAGTAATCTTCCCGGACTGGGCGGATGCCGTCTTGTGGAGCGGTGGGCAGCCGGGCGCGAGGTCGATCGGGCTAGGGCACTGGACGCCACTTACGCCTGGACCCGGACGGTTGGGGTTCGAGCGGTGGGGGCCAACGCTGTTTTCATTGCCGTGCTATTCCTCCTCGTGGGTGGGATCGCCGGGGCGACCGGGTCACGGTTAATCCAATACGCGATCCTGGGCGCCGCCTCAGGAATTTCGGTGGTGCTGATCGCTGTGCACAGCTACCCGGAAGCAGCCCTGCGGCCAGCCAGGATCGCTCTCGCCGGTAACACAGGGATGGGTGATGATCTGCCCCGCTCTCGCCCTACTTTCGCCGCGTGGTCGAACCTGACCGTGCTCGCGGCTGCGTTCGCGTTCGCCGTCTTAGGCGCGATGCTGGCGACCGTGCTCGACCGGGTCCGGCAGGCACCCGTGCTCGTCGTTGTGATCGGGTGTGGGTTGGTGCTTTTCTTGGCGGTGCCGCTCACTGTTGGCGCATCATTCGCACCGTCCCTGCAACCCCTTCGCGACCTAGCCGTAGGAACGGATCGTGTTGCGTCCGGTAACTACAGTCAACGCCTGCCGGTGGTTCAAGACGACGATCTCGGCGCGCTCGCGGCGTCGTTCAACCGCATGCAGGCCGGATTGGCCGAGCGGCAACGACTCCACGCTGCCTTCGGAACCTACGTCGACCCGGCCCTCGCCGCACGGCTGCTTGAGCAGGGTGACGATGTGTTCACCGGGGAGCGACGCCAGGTGACGGTGATGTTTGTCGACATCCGCGATTTCACCCCGTTCGCCGAGGCAAACACGGCCGAGGACACGGTCGCGCGCCTCAACGCGCTGTTCGAGATTGTGGTGCCTGCTGTCGTCGACGCCGGTGGGCACGTCAACAAGTTCCTCGGCGACGGGGCGCTGGCCGTCTTCGGCGCCCCGAACGACCTCGCGGAGCATGCCGACGCCGCGGTGAGCGCCGCGGTGTTGATTCACCGCCGTGTCGGCGAGCGATTCGGCGGGGAGCTTCGCATCGGCATCGGGATCAACACCGGCGTGGTGATCGCCGGAACCATCGGCGGCGGCGGCAAGCTCGAATTCACCCTCATCGGTGACACCGTCAACGTCGCGGCCCGCCTCGAGCAACTGACCAAAACCACCGGCGACGCAATCCTTCTCACCGCCCAGACAGTCGACGCCTTGGATTCTCGACCGGCCGCGCTCACCGATCGGGGATTTCACGCGCTGAAGGGTAAGTCAGCGCCACTACAGGTCTTCGGCATCGACCCATCGGGCGATGCTGTGTCTGGCTGATCACGCGCCGGTTGGTAGCGCTGCTGTTCAGGACGTCCCGGAACCGACCATCAGGCGAGCGGGGCTGCGGCCAAGCACCTTGCGCCATGGAATGTCGCGAGGCTCCTTAAACGAAACGACCCGTGAGCGATGTCGCCGACGTTCGGGCGTCTAGGTTCCCGCCGTACCCGCAACGCAGAACTGGTTGCCCTCCGGATCGGCCAGTACCACCCAGTGGAAGTTGTCGCCGAAACTGTGCCGTTCGATCTCGCTGGCACCGGCCGCCGTCAGTCTGGCGACCTCGGCCTCCATATCCTCAGCCCCGAAATCGAGATGGACGCGGTTCTTGCCCGGGGTCGGATCGGCCACTTTCTGGAAGGCGAGCCGCGGCCCCTCGGGCCGCACCACGGCGATGAATTCGCCAGGCATCAGCTCGTGCGTTTGACCCCCGAAATGCTCGGCCCACCAACCCGCCAGCATCACCGGGTCGGTGCTGTCGAAGGTGACCATCTCCACGTTGAGCGTCATGGTGTCGACCCTATTCCTCGGGCGCGAGAAAGGCCTGCAGTGCCGACGCATATGCGGCCACATCGCGAGCACCCATCAACTCCCGCGCGGAATGCATGGCCAGTTGGGCGGCGCCTACGTCGACCGTCGGAATGCCGGTTCGCGCCGACGTCATCGGCCCGATCGTCGACCCACAGGGCAGATCGGCCCGGTGCTCGTAACGCTGCAGCGGCACCCCCGCCTGCTCGCAGGCCACGGCAAAGGCCGCGGCGGTGCGTCCGTCAGTGGCGTAGCGCAGATTCGGGTGCACCTTGAGCACCGGTCCCCCGTTGACCGCGATCTGGTGTCCCGGCTCGTGTCGCTCCGGGTAGTTGGGGTGGGTGGCGTGCGCCATGTCGGCCGACGCCAGCAACGAGGCCGGCAGCAACCGGAGGAAGTCTTCGCGGTTGCCGCCGGCGGCCAACACGATCCGTTCCAGGACGGTGCCCAACAGGTTGGATTGCGCGCCGTGGTCGGAGGTCGAGCCCACTTCTTCGTGATCGAAGAGCACCAGCACCGGACAGAACGCGTCGGGTTCCAGGGCCAGTAATGCTTCCAAGCCCGCGTAGCAGCTGGCCTGGTTGTCCAGCCGCGGCGCGCTCAGCAGGCTGCTGTCGGCGCCGGTCACCGTCGAGGGCGTCAGGTCGTGCGTCATCAGATCCGCGGACAGCACATCGTCGCCGGCAACTGCTGCTCGCTCGGCGACATACCCGACGAAGGACTCGGCCACGTTACCCACGCCCCAGACCGCGTTGAGGTGTCGCTGCGGATCCAGTGTCAGCGACTTGCGCTCCTCGGCCAGGTGGATGGCCAGCTGGGGAACCCGCAGGATCGGCTCATCGATCCGGACCAGCCGATGTCTCACCCCGCTGCCGTCCCGCACCGACAACCGCCCGCTGATACCCAGGTCGCGATCCAGCCACGAGTTCAGCCAGGCGCCGCCGTAGGGCTCCAGCGCCACCACCTTCCAGCCCGCCACCGACCGGTCCGGGTGTTGCTTCACCCGCAGGTTCGGGCTGTCGGTGTGCGCGCCGACGATCCGGAACGGAGTCGGGCCTCGCACGCCCGCTCCAGGCGACCAGCGATCCAGCGCGGACGATGAAATAGCGCCCCGGCTGCTCGGGCCAGCGATCGAACTCGCTGAGTTCGGTGTATCCGGCGTCGAGCAACCGGGCGGCCGCAGTGGCGCACGCGTGAAACGGCGACGGGGACGCATCAATAAATTCACCCAGGCCGAGGGCGGTGGCCACCATGTAGCCAGGTTAAGCACCGTCCCCTGCACGAGGGCGTTAGGGTCATGCCTGTGCCCGCTGTTCAGCCGCAGCCGATTCTGGCGCCCTTGACGCCAGCCGCGATCTTTCTGGTGGCCACCATCGACGACGGTGGTGAAGAGACGGTCCACGACGCGCTGCCCGACATCTCCGGTCTGGTGCGGGCGATCGGGTTCCGTGACCCGACCAAACGACTGTCGGCGATCACCTCCATCGGTTTCGACGCGTGGAACCGGTTGTTCTCCGGTCCGCGGCCCGCCGAGTTGCATCCGTTCACCGAGGTGACCGGACCGCGCCACACAGCACCCGCGACCCCCGGCGACCTGCTGTTCCACCTTCGGGCGGAGTCCATGGATGTGTGCTTCGAATTGGCCGGCCGCATCCTCAAGGCGATGGCCGGTGCGGTGACGGTGGTCGACGAGGTGCATGGCTTCCGGTTCTTCGACAACCGCGATCTGCTGGGATTCGTGGACGGCACCGAGAACCCGGACGGTCCAATTGCCACCAGCGCGACCACAATCGGAGACGAGGACCCCGACTTCACCGGCTCGTGCTACGTCCACGTGCAGAAGTACATGCACGACATGACGTCCTGGGATTCGCTGTCGGTCACCGAGCAGGAGCGGGTGATCGGGCGAACCAAGTTGGAAGACATCGAACTTGGTGATGACGTCAAGCCATCCAACTCGCACATCGCGCTGAATGTGATCACCGACGAAGACGGCACCGAGCTCAAGATCGTGCGGCACAACATGCCCTTCGGCGAGGTGGGCAAGGGCGAATACGGCACCTACTTCATCGGGTATTCGCGTACACCGGCGGTGACAGAGCGCTTGCTGCGCAACATGTTCCTCGGCGATCCACCCGGCAACACCGACCGCGTACTCGACTTCTCCACCGCCGTCACCGGCGGGTTGTTCTTCTCCCCCACCGTCGACTTCCTCGACGATCCGCCGGCCCTGCCACAATCGCCGGCGCCGGCTGCGGCCACGGCTGCGACCTCATCCGACGGCTCACTCTCGATCGGCAGCCTGAAAGGAATCTCCCAATGAACAATCTGTACCGCGACTTGGCGCCGATCACCCAATCCGCCTGGGCGGAAATCGAACTGGAGGCGGCGCGGACGTTCAAGCGGCACATCGCCGGTCGCCGGGTCGTCGACGTCAGCGAGCCCGGCGGGCCGGTGACAGCGGCCGTCAGCACGGGCCGACTGATCGACTTGGAATCGCCGACCGACGGCGTGATCGCCCATCTGCGGGACAGTCGGCCGCTGGTTCGCCTTCGCGTACCGTTCACTCTGTCGCGCAACGAGATTGATGATGTCGAGCGTGGGTCTAATGACTCCGACTGGGAGCCGGTCAAGGTAGCCGCCAAGAAACTGGCGTTCGTAGAAGACCGCGGCATCTTCGAGGGGTACGCCCCGGCGTCGATCCAAGGCATCCGAAGCTGCAGTTCCAACCCGCCGCTGACGTTGCCGGACGACCCGCGCGACATCCCCGACGTGATCACCCAGGCCTTGACTGGACTGCGGTTGGCCGGGGTCGACGGCCCCTATTCGGTGCTGCTGTCGGCCGACGCCTACACCAAGGTGAGCGAGACCACCGAGCACGGTTATCCGATCCTCGAGCATCTGAACCGGTTGGTCGACGGGGACATCATCTGGGCACCGGCCATCGACGGCGCATTCGTGTTGACCACCCGCGGCGGCGATTTCGACTTGCAGCTGGGCACCGATGTGTCAATCGGTTACCTCAGTCATGACGCCGACACCGTCCGACTCTATCTGCAGGAGACCCTGACGTTCCTGTGCTACACCGCCGAGGCATCTGTCGCACTCGCTCCACCCAGAGACTGAGCGCCATGACGACGTTCGGCGGCTACACGGCTCTGGTCACCGGCGCCACTTCCGGGATCGGCCGGGCAATAGCCCTGCAGCTCGCCGAGCGGTGCGCCGAGGTGGTGGTGCACGGGCGTAATGCGGAACGCGGCATCGACGTAGTGAGGCAGATCGAAAGCGGCGGCGGCACAGCGCGTTTCGTCGCGGCCGAGCTCAACGATCTCAGTGAGGTGCGGCGACTGGCCGCCGAAGCCGGCCAGGTGGACATCCTGATCAACAACGCCGGCGTCTTCATATTCGGCGACACGGTTGACACCGATGACGCCGTCTTCGATGAACACGTGAATGTCAACATGCGCGCGCCGTACATTCTGGTGCAGGAACTCGCACCGGGGATGGCGGAACGGGGCCGCGGTGCGATCGTCAACATCAGCACGCTCGCCGCCTCGGCACCGAAGCGCAAAGGCGGAATCTACGGCGCCACCAAGGCCGCCCTGGAACTGCTGACCAAGGTGTGGGCAGACGAATTCGGCGCATCCGGCGTCCGGGTCAACGCCGTGGCTGCCGGCCCTACCGACACCCCCGGAACCGAAGCCACGCCGGGCCTGCTGGAAAAGCTGGCCGGGGTCACCGCATTGCGCCGGATCGCCGACGCCAGTGAAATAGCCAGCGCGGTAGTCTTTCTCGCCTCTCCGGACGCCAGTTATGTCAACGGTTCGATCTTCAATGTGACCGGCGGCGAGACCTCGTTTGCCCGGTAGCTACAGGTCCAGCACCAGATCGCTGTCGGGAGCGGCCGAGCAGACGAGCACTTCGCCCGACTGGGTAGCTCCAGGGGCGGTTGGACATAGGTCGTCGTCCCGGCGACCACGCTGGTGGCGCACATGTGGCACACCCCGCTGCGACACGAGAACCGCGTTGGCACATCGCACGCTTCGGCAATGTCGAGAATGCTGCCGTATTGCGATGACCAGTTGACCGTCAATCCGCTGCGCGCGAAGGTGATGGCCGGCCCGGTGCCCGGAGTTCCCGCCGGCGGGTGAGGGGGCCTGGCCAGCGCGCCGACCACACCGGGGTTGATCGCCGGTAGTGCACCGAATAGTTCGCTGTGAACGCTCTCGGGGTCGAATCCGACCGCGATCAGCGCGGACCGCATGTCAGCCATGAATTGCGTTGGCCCACAGAGGTAGGCGGTGCCATTCGATGGCAGGCCCAGCGAGGCGACCTGCTGCCCGTCCAGACGCCCCTGCGTTTCGGTGTAGAACACCCGCCGTGTCGCATGCGGCATGCCCTCGATCAGATCCCCGATTTCCGACGCAAACGCCTCGCTTTCCCGGTTGTGGGTGGTGTGCAGCCACCAGATGTCGCTGCTACTGGCCGACAACGCATGCAGCATGGCCAGCACCGGCGTCGCACCGATGCCCGCGGAGATCAGCACCACCGGCTTGTCGTTGTCGATCAGGTAGAAGTCGCCTCGGGGAGCGGCAGCTTCGATGACGAGACCCGGTTCGACGTGGCTGTGTAGCCATCGGCTCACCACACCATATTCCTCGCGCTTGACGCTGATGCGGTACTCACCGGCGCGCGGGTCACCGGACAGGGAGTAGCTGCGTACCGGCGCCGGGCCCGTTGTGCCGGGGATTCGCACGGTCAGAAATTGGCCGGGAAGCACCGGCGGGAGCGGTTTGTCGTCGTCGGACGTCAGCCGGATCGACAGTATGGTGGACGTTTCGCGACGGGTTGCGCTGACTCTCAACCGGTGAAACCCATTCCAGCCCGGCGTGGTTGCGGGCGGCACCGGCGAATGATCCTGCGCCGCCAGCATCTCGGTAAAGGATTGCTGCCATCCGGGACTCAACTCAGGGACGTCGATGATCTGGTGGAGTTGTTCGGTGTTGCGATCCGGAAGATAGAGCAGCGCGTCGACGTCAGCCACACTGAGCTCATGCCGGCCACGGCGGGTCAGCACGACGTCGTCGCCGGCGCGCACCTCCCCCTCCTTGATGACGCGGCAGTAGAAGCCCGGACGATGCTGGGAAACAAGCAGATTCGGCATTCGCGGTTCGCCCAGGCGCATGCCGACGCGGAAGCAGGTAACCCGCGGCTGGGTGACCTCGAATTCGGCGTCGCCGATGCGATAGCGGTCGCCGATGCATACCTCGTCGTCGGCGAGGCCGGTGACGGTGAAGTTCTCACCGAAGTGACCTGGCACCAGATCCTCGCGGTTGAGGTAGTCCTTCCAGTACTCGTACGACTCGGTCTGATACACCAGGACCGCGCGCTGTTCGCCACCGTGGCCGCCCAGATCCCCTTGACCGTCGCCGTCAATGTTGAGGCGTCGCACCATGACCGGCCCGTCCACCGGGGTTTTCCAGATTCCGGTGTGAACGGTCTTGTCATTCCATTGCACGTCTTTGGGCATGCCCACGTTGACTGAAACCAGCTTGCCCATCTGCGACTCCTCGTGGTTCAGGCGTCGCCAGACAATGGGGTTGATCGACCCACAAGATTGTCGGCGGCTGGTCGGTTCATGGTCAAGAGTAGTGCAGACGCCCTCTGAGGGTGCATAATGGGTTAGCCAGCCCATAAATGGGACTCGCAACCCGAGGAGGCACCTCATGCCGGCTGTCCATCATCGCTACGCCACCGTCGACGGTCACACGCTGTTCTACCGGGAAGCGGGCGCCGCACACTTGCCCACAGTGGTTCTCCTGCACGGGTTCCCGACCAGCTCGCGCATGTTCCGCAATCTGATCCCGGAACTTGCCGACCAGTTCCACGTCCTGGCACCGGACCACTTGGGCTTCGGCCTGTCCGACGCGCCGTCCGTCGCGCAGTTCGATTACACCTTCGATGCGCTGTCCGACCTGACCGCCGGTCTGTTGCGCACCCTGGGCATCGACCGGTACGCCATGTACGTGCAGGACTACGGCGCTCCGATCGGGTGGCGTCTGGCGCTGCGCGAACCGACGGCGATCACCGCGATCATCACCCAGAACGGCAACGGCTACGACGCGGGGTTCGTCGAGAGCTTCTGGCAGACAGTGTGGGCCTACCAGAATGAGCCGAGCGCCGACAACGAGGCTGCGGTGCGGCAATTCCTCACGCTGGATGCGACCCGATGGCAATACCTGACCGGCGTGCCCGATGAGACGCTGGTGGACCCCGAGTGCTGGCATCACGATTTCGCGCTGATCTCGAGGCCCGGCAACGATCTGGTGCAACTGAAGCTGTTTCGTGACTATGCGACCAACGCGCCGATGTATCCGCGCCTGCACGATTATTTCCGCGCGTCGGGTGTTCCGTTGCTGGCGGTCTGGGGCCGCGGTGACGAAATCTTCGCTCCGGCCGGGGCCACAGCTTTCACCACGGATCTTCCGCACGCCGAGGTCCACCTGCTGGACGGCGGACACTTCCTGCTGGAGTCGGCGTTGGCGGAAGTCGCCGGACTGATCCGCACGTTCCTGGCCGGAGAACGGATAGCCGCCTGACCGGGCGCGCGATCAGTGGGCTGGATATCCCATAATCGCGCGGATCTACGGGTTAGCCTGGCGCGATGGCCGATCCGGACGTCGAGGTCGAACAGCGGTTGACCGCCAAGGGGCGCGCCACCCGCGACCGGATCGTGCGGGCGACCGCCGAGCTGATCGTCGCGGACGGCCTGGCGGCGTTCAACATGGACAATGTGCGCAAAGCCGCCTCGGTGAGCGGGTCCCAACTGGCGCACTACTTCACCGACAAGCGTGCGTTGATCCGGGCCGTCATCAACCGACAGATCGGCGTGGTGCTGGACTTCCACCGCCAACCGAAGTTGGGGAACCTGGAAACATTCGACGATTACGAGCGCTGGCTTGATCTGAACATGCGCTACCTGCGACGCATCAAGTACACCGGCACGCCCACCTATCACGCCCTCGCCGCGCAACTTGCCAAGTCCGATGCGTCAACGCGCGAAGCTTTGGCGGCCGGCTACCTGCAGTGGATAGAGCTGTTCGAGCGGGCAATCCAGCGCATGAAAGACAACGGCCTTCTGGCCGGGAAGGCCGAACCGCGCGCACTGGCATCGGTGATCGTGTGCGCTCACCAAGGGGGTGGCACCCTGGCCTTCACCTACCGGGCGGAATGGCCACACGCCGACGCGACCCGGTTTGCCGTCAATTATCTGCGTATGTTCGCCACCGACCCCGCCGAACGCGCTCCACGCCCGCCCCGGCGTCCCCGCACCCGGCGCGCGCCCCAGCGATCCGGCGACGAAACCGCTCCACGGCTGACGCGCAAGGGACTGGCCACGCGAACCCGCATCGTCGACGCCGCGGCCGGCATCGTTTACGAGCGGGGCGTGGCCAACACCAGCATCGACGAGGTGCGAAACCGCGCCGAGGTGAGCGGATCGCAAATCACGCATTACTTTGTGGACAAACGCGATCTCATCCGGCAGGTCATCGCCACCCGCCGTCACGACGTACAAACTTTTCACACCCAGGCCAGGTTGGGCGAGCTCGACAGCATCGATGCTTTGCATGCGTGGGTTGATGCCTGCATGGCCGACGTGGATACGGTGTATCGACTGGGCGGGTGCGTGTACGGCTCGCTGGCCGGTGAACTGATCGACGCCGACAGCGAGATTCATGACGACGTCGCCCGCGGGTACGACGCCTGGATCGAAATCTTCTCAACGCGGACTGACTTCCATGCGCCGCCGGGGCGACCTGCGCTGCGACGCCGACCCGCGACACTTGGCGGCCTCACTGGTCATCGCCCACCAGGGCGGCGCAATGATCACGCACGCAAGCGGTGACCCAGAGCCGATGCGCGCCGCCCTCAACGCCGCGGTCGACTACGTGTGCTCGTTCGCCCAGAACCCGGGACGCAGGGCTGCGCGGCCTCGCTCCAAATCCTGATCCGCCAATGGTCTGGACATCTATGGGATGCTTCGCCCATAATAATGGGATATATGGCCCAATTGTCTCGGGAGGAGACAACGGTGGAAACCATCGCGAGGGAAACGAGCCCGCTGCCTACGGCACCCGCCGTAGTACGCGAGCCACATGGCGAACAGAGCATGCGCGCAATCGTTTTGGAGAGGTTCGGCGGACTCGACAGCCTGGTGTATACCGACATCCCCAAGCCATTGCCCAAGGACGGCGAGGTTGTCATTGAGGTGAAGGGCTTCGGTATCAACCACGCCGAGATGCACATGCGCCGCGGCGAGTGGGCTGAAGCGGCCGAAGTAAGCGGCATCGAATGCGTCGGCATCGTCGACGCCTGCCCGGGCGGGGAGTTTCCGGTCGGCGCCAAAGTCGCGGCGCTGATGGGTGGCCTCGGGCGAACCATCAACGGCAGCTACGCCGAATACACCCGCGTGCGCGCCGCGAACGTCGCGTTGATCGAGTCCGACCTGCCCTGGTCGCAGTTGGCGGCGTTGCCCGAGACGTACGCGACGGCCTGGACCTGCCTGTTCCGCAATCTCGGGCTGAAGGCGGGCCAGACACTGCTGATACGTGGCGCGACTTCGTCTTTCGGCCAGGCGGCACTGAAGATGGCGGTGGCGGCCGGTGCCCACGTCATTGCCACGACGCGCAGTCGCGGACGCGTTCCCATGCTAGAGACACTCGGCGCCGCCCGTGTCGAGCTGGAAAGAACCGACTTGGCCGCTCACCTGCCGGAATCCCAACAGCTGGACGCCGTTCTCGACCTGGTGGGCAACAGCACCATCCTCGACTCCCTCGACATGCTGCGCCGCGGCGGCACGGCCTGCCTGGCCGGATGGCTGGGCGGCCTCGACCCCATCGGTGATTTCAACCCGCTCCTGCGCATGGCAAGTGGCGTGAACTTGAACTTCTTCGGCAGCTTCGTGTTCGGCACGCCGGGCTTCCCGCTGTCCGATGTGCCCCTTCAGGACATCGCGAAACAGGTTGCCGAAGGCAAGCTCGACGCGAAACCGTCGCGGGTCTTCTCCTTTGACCAGATCCACCAAGCACACCGCGTAATGGAGGCCGGTGAGGCCGGCGGGAAGATGGTTGTGATCGTCGACCCGGAGGCGCTTGCCCGGCGTGCATGATCCGGAAGAATGTAACGAATGGGCACCGTCCTCACCCAGCCACCACCCGTGCTCGTCTTCGATGTGAACGAGACTCTGATCGATATCGAATCCATCGCGCCGTTGTTCGACGATCTGTTCGGGGATCGACGAGTGTTGCGCGAGTGGTTCAACCAACTCGTCATGTATTCGATGACGGCAACGTTGTCCGAACACTATGTCGACTTCGCTACCCTCGCCGGCGGAGTGTTACGGATGTTGGCCGCCGTCCACGAGGTCCACGTCACTGACGACGACGTCCAGCGCCTCACCGCAAATATGCGCACCATGCCCGCGCACCCCGACTGCATTGATGCACTTACAACTTCTGCGCGACAACAACTTTCGACTTATCACTCTGACCAATTCCCCTCGCCTGCCCGGTCTGCCGACCCCGCTGGAAAACGCCGGGCTCGCGGGCCTTTTCGACCGCCAGTTCAGTGTCGATGAATGCCGGGCATTCAAGCCGGCACCGTCGGTCTACTTGCATGTGTGCGAGGAACTCGGGGTGGCGCCCGCCGATTGCATGATGGTCGCGTCGCATGTGTGGGATCTGCTGGGCGCCCACAATGTTGGCTTCAGTACGGCGCTGATCACCAGGCCGGGCAACGCGCCGCTACCGCTGAAAGCTTTACCGCAACCCGATGTGGTGGCCGGCGATCTGCGCGAGCTTGCCCGGTACCTATCGCACCCGACCCCGAAAGGATTCGACTGATGTCGGCAAGAGAATACGACGTGGTGGTGCTCGGCGCGGGTCCGGTCGGGCAGAACGCCGCCGACCGCGCCCGGGCCGCCGGTCTGAGCGTCGCGGTGATCGAACGTGAACTCGTGGGCGGCGAATGTTCCTATTGGGCCTGCGTCCCGAGCAAGGCACTACTGCGCCCGATCCTTGCCGTCGCCGACGCCCGCAGAGTGGACGGCGCACGCGAGGCGGTGACTGGTTCGATCGATCCCGCCGGTGTTTTCGGCCGTCGCGACCGCTATGTGAGCGATTGGGACGACACCGGTCAGGCCGACTGGGTCGATGGGATCGGCGCCACGCTGATCCGCGGCCATGGGCGATTGGCCGGCCCGCGCCGCGTCGCGGTATCCAGTCCGAGCGGCGAACAGGTGGTGCTGGCGGCACGACATGCGGTCGTGGTCTGCACCGGAAGCCGCCCAGCTCTTCCCGACCTGCCCGGCATCGACGAAGCCAAGCCGTGGACCAATCGTCAAGCCACCGATAGCAGTTCGGTCCCGGGCCGGCTCGCTGTCGTCGGCGCGGGCGGGGTCGGCGTCGAAATGGCCACGGCCTGGCAAGGATTGGGCTGCATCGGTCACCCTGCTGGTTCGGGGCTCTCGACTACTGGCCCGGATGGAACCCTTCGTCGGCGAACTGGTCGGCCGGGGACTCGCCGCGGCGGGCGTCGATGTGCGCCCAGGTGTCTCGGTCCGCGCGTTGCGCCGGTCCGACCCGACGGATCCCGTCCTTCTCGAACTGGACAATGGCGACCAGTTGGAGGTCGACGAGATCCTGTTCGCAACCGGACGTGCGCCACTGACCGACGACATCGGTTTGGAGACAATCGGATTGACCCCGGGCAGCTGGATCGACGTCGACGACACCTGCCGGGTCCGCGGCGTAGACGACGGCTGGCTCTACGCGGCGGGCGACGTCAATCACCGCGCGCTGCTGACCCACCAGGGCAAGTACCAAGCTCGGATTGCCGGCGCGGCGATCGGCGCCCGCGCCGCCGGACGCCCGCTCGACACCGCGCCGTGGGGCGAACACGCCACCACCGCCGACCATTACGCCGTACCGCAGGCATTCTTCACCGACCCCGAAGCCGCCGCTGTCGGACTGACCGCCGAGCAGGCCGCCCAGCAGGGCCACCGTGCCAAGATCATCGATGTCGAGATCGGCGATGTGGTCACGGGCGCCAAGCTCTTCGCCGACGGATACCAGGGCCGGGCACGCATGGTGGTCGATGTGGATACGCGACACGTGCTCGGCGTGACGCTGGTCGGCCCGGGGGTCACCGAGTTGCTGCACGCGGCCACCATCGCCGTCGCCGGCCAGGTTCCCGTCGAGCGTTTGTGGCACGCCGTGCCGTGCTTCCCGACGATCAGTGAACTGTGGCTGAGACTTCTTGAAGCCTATCGGGACTCGTTTATCGCGGTCGTCTGACAGAAGGAGCGCTGATGGCAACCTCGGACGGATTCCACCCGGACTTCGACGCGCACGACGTAGATGGGCGTCGTAAGCGGGTTCATCACATCAGGGCGTCCGAACTCGATTCCGGCACCGCCCAGACAGACGGCTTGCAGCGCTTCGCCGCCATCAGCGGCAAATCGGTTGGCGCGGAGCAGCTGTGGATGGGCGAGACGTACATCGAGCCCGATACGGCGTCGGGCAACCACCACCACGGTGACTCCGAGACGGCGATCTATGTGCGAAGCGGCAACCCGGAGTTCGTCTTTCACGACGGCGTCCAAGAGGTGCGCATCAAAACGCAACCCGGCGACTACATCTTCGTCCCGCCGTTCGTGCCCCACCGAGAGGAGAACCCGGACCCGAGCACACCGGCCGAAGTGGTCATCGCCCGTAACAGCCAAGAGGCCATCGTGGTGAACCTGCCGGAGCTCTATCCGCTTTGAGATGCACTCAGTACATCATTTGACACCACATGCCCTGGGTCTCGCGGCCGGCGCACCCATCTTGGTTGTCGACCGCACCAGCTACACCGACGATGACAAACCCCTTGAGGTGGTGCTGTTCCACCACCGTCCGGAACGGACAGAGTCTCCGTCACACTGCCCCGCACAGTCGCCGGGCCGAGCGCCGGAATAATTGAAAGCGGTGTCTAGACAATGAATTCCGATACCCGGTTCGGCCTCATCCTGGCGCTGACGGTCAATGGCCTGGCGGTGAGCAACTACCGCGACATGGTCGCCGTCTCCCAGACGGCGGAGCGATACGGATTCGATTCCGTGTGGCTATGCGACCACTTCCTCACGATAAGTCCCGACGACTACGTCAAGGACGCCGGCATCGCCGGCGAAACCGACCGGGCGAGTCCGAGCGCGCCACCTAGGTCGCTGCCGCTGTTGGAGTGCTGGACGGCGCTGAGTGCGCTGGCCCGCGACACGACCACGCTGCGCCTTGGCACCAGCGTGCTGTGCAATTCCTACCGTCACCCTTCGGTGCTGGCGAAGATGGCCGCCACGTTGGACGTCATTTCCGAGGGACGACTCGATCTGGGGTTGGGCGCCGGCTGGTTTCAGCGGGAGTTCGACGCCTACGGGATACCGTTTCTGCCGGTGCGCGACCGAGTCTCGGCGCTCGACGAATCGCTGCAGGTGATCAAAGCGGTGTGGACCGAGCCCAACCCGACCTATGCGGGTGAGTTCTACACATTGGACGGCGCTGTCTGCGATCCGCCTCCGGTCCAGCGGCCACATCCACCGCTGTGGATCGGCGGAGAAGGCGACCGCGTTCAGCGCATCGCCACCAAGTCCGCGCAGGGACTCAACGTGCGATGGTGGTCGCCGCAGCAGGTGACCCAGCGTCGCGACTTTCTCAGCCGAGGCGTGCGAGTCGGCCGCACGTGACCCGGAAACCCTGCGGTTGTCGGTGACGGTGCTGCTGGCGCCCACCGACTCTGCCGAGCAGGAGGCGCGGATCCGCGCAGAGTTCGCGTCCATTCCCGAGTCGGGGCTGATCGTCGGGTCGCCCGAGAGCTGCCTGGAGCGCATCCACGAATACCAACGCTGCGGCATTGACCATTTCCTGTTCACAATTCCGCATCTCGTGCAATCCGAATATCTCGATGTGGTCGGGCGCGAGATTGTTCCTCTGACGAAATGAAAGAGGTCCGGGAGGCGCGCATTGCGGTCGTTTGAATTCGCCGCCATCCGCTGAGACCGAACTGTTACTCAGCGAATTCTCAACAGATTCTTGGGATCTCACTTCCCCGGCGCAAAGGCTCCACCCAGGCGCCGGCCTCAGCATGAACCTACGAGTGAGCCGCTGTACGCGACCCTGATCGAACGCTACCTGTGCACCCGTGGTCGGCGGTATTTCCGCGGCCACCATGACGGCGAGTTTTTCTTCGTCGCCGACGCCCATCCTCGGCGGCTCTACGTCCACCTCGAGATCTCCCCCTGCACAGCCCGACGTGTTCATCATTCGTGTCGCCCCCGCGTGCTTTTTCCCCGCCGTCGACTACGCCCGGTTGGCAGCGTTCGCCGACACGTGGAACCGGCATAACTGGGAAGTCACCGCGATCGTGCACGGGTCCTCTGATCCGCAGCGCATCGGCGTAACCGCGCAGCAGTCCCAATGGACCAGGGATGGCGTCCGCTTCGACGATTTCGCCGTTTTCGTTGACCGCAGCCCTCGCCGCCGCGATCGATCTGTTCAGTGAGTTGACCCCGGCCGCGGAGTTACCTTTTCGCCTTCGCCGCCGTTGCTGCTCGACGCCAGCTAATCGAGGCGACCAACAAGGACACTTTGTCCGGCCGCGGCTCACCGAGCTTGGCGCGAATGGCGCCCCACGGGTTCGCGCGAAAACCGGGTGCAGCACGGTAGGCCGCCCGGCCGGCGAGTAACCGCCGCGCAAGAGGCGCGACCAACCGCATCGGGTAACGCCGCCACCCGGTAGCCGCCCGCATCTCAGCCAAGATGTCCGGCCAGGGGTGGTGCTGAAACGACAGCAACCGTTGCGCGCGGGCGGTGTCCATCCAATCGGTGACGAACCAATCCTCGTCGGTGTCCGGGTCGCCGGGCCGGCCACCGGGCAGGACATTGTCGAGCCCGCGAGTCGCGGCCAGCGCCGCACCGACCTCCCCCTGTCGCAACATGTGCGATCCGTCGCCGGCCACCAACAAGATCTCGCCCACCACCTCTTCGCTGGTAGTGGCGGCCACGAACGCGGTCGCGACATCGCGGACGTCAACGCTGTGCATCCGCCCGTCGGTCGGGAGCGCGCTTTCGAAGAAGAGCGCGTCGAAGGTGAAGGGCATGGCGCCCGGCTCAACACTCATCACCCCGCCGAGCCGCAGAATCACCCATTCCAGGTCCGAGAGCCGCACGTGACGCTCGGCCTCGGCTTTGTGAGCACCGTACAGATCGGCGGGGGCGACCGGCGTCTCTGCCGTCAACAACCCATGGTGGCGATGCGGGTTGCGCGCCCCGTGCACGGCGTTGCTCGAGGCGTGAATGAAGCGGGGAGGACGCCGGCAGGATTCGGCCGCTCGCAACAGCGACACCGTGGCGTCGACGTTGACCAGACGTGCCAGTTCCGGCTGGCGGTAGATCACCGGCGGGATCACCGCGGCCAGGTGAATGATGACCGTCGGCCGGCCCCGGCGACCAGACCCGCCACCGCGTCCGGGTCCGTCAGGTCCGCCCAGCGCGCCTCGACCCCCTCAGGAAGCGATCTGGCGGCTCGGCGGTGTGCCGCGGTGCCTAGATCAGCGGCGACCACGCGATGACCTTCGACGGCCAGACACCGCACCGTCTGCGCTCCGACCAACCCGAAAGCCCCAGTGACAAGCACCTTTTCGGCCATTGCTACTCCCCTGACTTCGCCATATGTGCGGTATGCCACACCGAACGATAATGACATTTTCTCAATTTTGGAGATTATCATATCCTCTATAGACGTAGAGAGCCCGGACCCGGGTAATCCTCATCACACAAGAATTCGGGGAGAACCATGAACAGTGCCAGCAGCGACGAACGCGAGATCGCCAAATGGGATCCCGCATTCACCAAACAGGTCATCGACACCGTCGCGCCCGCCATCAGTCTGTGGCATCGCGCCGAGGTGCGAAACCTCGAGAATCTTCCGGCGGCCGGCGGCGCACTGGTGGTGTCCAACCACTCGGGCGGCATGTTCACCCCGGATGTGTTCATCTTCTCCCCGGCGTACTACGACACCTTCGGATACGACCGCCCTGTCTACACCCTGGGGCACGACGGCTTGTTCATGGGTCCGATGGACGGCTGGCTGCGCCGTCTCGGGGTGATAGAGGCAAGCCGGGAGAACGCCGCGGCTGCACTGCATTCAGGTGCAGTCGTGTTGGTCTTCCCCGGCGGCGACTACGACTCGTACCGACCCACATTCGGTGCCAACACCGTCGACTTCAACGGCCGCACCGGCTACGTCACGACAGCAATCGAGGCCGGAGTCCCGATTGTGCCGACGGTGTCGATCGGCGCCCAGGAAACGCAGCTCTTCCTCACCCGGGGCCACTGGCTGGCCCGCAGGTTGGGCCTGACCAAGGCCCGGATGGACATCCTGCCGGTCAGCTTCGGATTCCCGTTCGGTCGAGCGTGCTGTTTCCGCCGAATCTGCCGCTACCGGCGAAGGTGGTCACCGAAGTGCTGGAACCGATCGATGTCGTTGCCCGGTTCGGCGAAAATCCCGACGTCGCCGAGGTCGACGCTCATGTTCGCTCGGTCATGCAGGCAGCGCTGAACCGGCTGGCCAGCCAGCGCCGACTGCCCATCCTAGGCTGAAAGTGAGGTGCGGCATGAAACGACTCAACGGCATGGACGCGATGCTGCTCTACAGCGAGACGCCCAACCTGCACACGCATACCTTGAAGGTGACCGTCATCGATCCCGTCGACGGCGAGTTCGGCTTCGAGGCGTTTCGGCACCACCTGCTCAACCGGCTGCACCTGCTGGAGCCGTTGCGCTACAAGCTGATTGACATACCGTGGCGGCTGGACCACCCGGTATGGCAGGAAAACTGTGAGGTGGACCTCGATTACCACCTGCGGCGAATTCGGGTTCCGGCACCCGGTGGGCGCCGCGAACTGGACGAGCTGATCGGCGAGGTTGCCTCCACGCCACTGGACCGCGGCCGTCCACTCTGGGAGTTTCACTTCGCCGGGGGGCTGGCCGGTGGCCGGTGCGCAGTCATCGGCAAGGTGCACCATTCGCTGGCCGACGGCATCGCATCGGCGAATCTGTTGGCGCGCCTGATGGACCTCAGCGAGATAACGGTCGACCCCGAGACTGAAGGGGCCGCAACAACATCCACCGGCCTGGTGCTGATGGCGTTGCGCAACCATCTTCGCCGGCTCATCGCCCTGCCCGCGTTGATCAAGGATGCCGCGCTGGGATTTGGCCGGGTGCGCCGCCGCGACAGGGAACGCGGACCGCACCCCGATCTGGCCGTCCCGTTTGACGCTCCACCCACGTTCCTCAACCACGTGGTGTCACCTGAACGCCGATTCGCCAGCGCCACCCTGCCGTTGGCGGCCGTCAAGGCGGCTGCCGCCGAGCTGGGGGTGACCGTCAACGACCTGATCCTGTCGATAGCCGCCGGCGGTTTGCGGACGCTGTTGTTGAGTTACGACGGGAGCGCTGATCGCCCGATCATCGCGTCGGTGCCGACGGCCACGGACAAGTCCGACCGTGTGACCGGCAACGAGATCAGCGGCCTCTCGATTTCGTTGCCGGTGCACATGGCCGATCCCCTCGAGAGGGTGCGCCTGGTGGCGCTGGCGGCCCGGATCGCCAAGGAAGACCACGAGATCCTCGGCCCAAGCCTGTACGGGCGCATGATGAACTACCTGCCGGCTGGGATAGCACCGGCCGTGTTCGGATGGCTGGGCCGGCGCGAGGCACCGAACAAGATCATGAACGTTGCGGTTTCCAGTGTGATCGGGCCACGCAACCAGGGCCGGTTCGGCGGCGCGCCGGTCACCGAGATCTATTCGACGGGGGTGCTCTCGCCCGGCGCTCCGGTCAACATCACAGTGTGGAGCTATGCGGACCGGCTCGGCATCGCGGTGCTGACCGATGACCAGACGTTCAAAGACCCGCACGACGTCACCGGCGCGCTGAACGCCGCGTTCGACGAACTACGCGGTGCCGCAGCACCGTATGCCAGCCTCTCGGCCTGACCGGTCAGGCGGCCAGAACCGCGTCCAGCGCCGAATAGAACAGACCCAGGCCGTCATCGGAGGGACCGGTCAACGCTTCGATGGCGTGTTCGGGGTGCGGCATCAAGCCCACGACGCGCCCGTTGGCTGAGCTGATGCCGGCGATATCGTGCTGCGAGCCGTTGATGTTGTCGCGATAGCGGAACACCACCCGTCCGTCGCCTTCCAGCTCGTCGAGCACCTGCTTGGGCGCGACATAGCGACCTTCGCCCGACTTGAGCGGTATCAGCAGGTCGGCATCGGACTCGAAACGCGACGTCCACGCGGTCGACGTCGACGCCACGCGCAGCCAGACATCGCGGCAGATGAAGTGCAGACCCACATTCCGCGTCAAGGCACCCGGGAGCAGACCTGCCTCGCAGAGCACCTGAAACCCGTTGCAAATTCCCAGCACCGGCATGCCACGCCCGGCTGCTGCGACCACTTCACCCATGACCGGGGCGAACCTGGCGATCGCACCGGCGCGCAGGTAGTCACCGTAGGAAAACCACCGGGTACCACCACGGCGTCGACACCCTTGAGGTCGGCGTCGGCGTGCCACAGGCTGACCGCTTCGGCGCCCACCAGGCGCGCCGCCCGCGCGGCGTCGACGTCGTCGAGCGTCCCGGGAAGGTGATGATGCCGATCCGTGCCGTCACTGCGGGTCCCGGCTGATGGTCCAGTCCTCGATCACCGTGTTCGCCAGCAGCGATTCCGCGATCTCGGCGAGCTGGGAGTCATCTACCGTGTCGTCGACCTCCAGCTCAAATCTCTTGCCCTGACGGACATCTGAGATTCCGGGGTGGCCCAGCCGCCCCAGGGCGCCGACAATCGCCTGACCCTGCGGGTCAAGGATCTCCGCTTTGGGCATCACATGCACGACCACGCGGGCCACTGCGTTCCTCCTCAGATCGGACGGGTCGGCGCCAACTCTACCGACCCCCGCAGCACCTAGGCGACCAGAACCAATCCGTCGCCGCCCAGCTCGGTGATGCGGCGGTGTGCCTCTCCGTCCGGGTCCAGGGCGGCGTCGCTCAGGGCGGTCCACGCGTTGAGCTCGAAGGGACGGCCGGCCAGGTCGGACGCTGCGCGTGCGGCACGGGCCGCCTCGACGAATTCGCCGATTCGGGGGTGGTCCAGCGCAACGTTCATGGCGTCGCACCGCACACCGGCGATCTCGGCCAGGGCCACGCTGTTGATCCCGAGCAATACCGGCGGACGAGGCGACGGAAGCGGGAACCCGGCCCAGCGGTCCGTCCGATCCGGGTCCCACTGGGCGTCGCACAGGTCGAGCACGTCGATCAGGTGTCGGTGACGCCCCGGCATCGAGTCGCTCAGCGGGATGTTCAGCAGTTCATGCTCGCGGGACCACTGGGTGCCGGGTGCGGCGCCGGCACCGAGGCCGAACACGAATCGCCCGCCGCTGATCTCTTGCACCGAAGCAGCGGCGGCGACCGCCACTCCGGCCGGCCGGTTGGCCGCGTTCACCACCAGGGTGCCGATCCCGATGGTGGACGTCGCGGCCGCCAGCGCGCCGGCCAGCGTGAAGCACTCCAACATCCGCGTTCCGGACAGCATCGCGCCGGATAGGTGGTCGAAAACCCACGCTCTACCAAAGCCTTCGGCTTCGGCCCGCAATACGTTGTCCCGAAGCTGCGGCCAGGGATGCGTGGCGGCGCTGTAGAGGACGTCGAGTGTGACCACTGGTTTATCGCAATCCTTCGGTGAAAATGCTTGTGCAGGAATTCATTTAGGGGCAGGAAGCGATGTAGGCCTCGCACAACGGTGCGATCAGGGCGTCCAGCACCGCGGCATCGTTGAGCACCGGCCACGGCACCTGCGGCGTCCCGGCCGCCCACAGGGTGAGTTCGCTGACCGTGCTGCTCGCCACGTGCGCGATCAGGTAGGTGTGCATGACGATCGGCCCACTGATCACGGCGGCCATCCGGGTCGGTTCGTCGTCGGTGATCGACGGTGACTGCGCGGGCGCCCCGAGTTGACACCCCCGCAGCGCCGCGACGGCGGTGGCGAATGCCGACGCTGCCAGCGCACCGCCGCGGGCGGTGTCCCCGCGCCAGTGGATGATTTGGGCCTGCAACTGCCATTGACCATCCGGGCGGGCGACCGTGGCCCGGGCGCCGACCGCGGAGTTGCGGCTGTCCTGCGGCAACGCCATCGTGTTGCAGACCTGCTCGAACTTGAACCGGGGAGTCGTGCCGGTCACCGCGGTCCCGATGCCGGCCAGCGCCGGCCAGTTGTAGACCGAGTGCATAGGTATCGACCGTCGGTCGATCCACGCGCTGCTCGGGATCTGGTCGCAGACCGGCGGGCAGGTTTCCGGCTCCGCCTGTGCGGGTGTCACCGCGATCAGCGCGATCGCAAAGCTACCGGCGACCATCATCGTCGCCAGAAACAATCTCAGCTGCACAGGCGCCATCAAGGCACAATCGTAGACATGCAACTCACGCATTTCGGACATTCCTGTTTACTCGCCGAGTTCGGTCGGACAAAGATTCTGTTTGATCCCGGCAGTTTCGCCCACGGTTTCGAGGGAATTACCGGCCTGTCGGCCATTCTGATCACCCATCAGCATCCCGACCACGTCGACGTGTCGCGGCTGCCGGCGCTGCTCGAGGGCAACCCGAACGCCGCGCTCTACGCCGACCCGCAGACCACCGCGCAACTCGGCGAGCCGTGTCAGGCGGTGCATGTCGGCGACGAACTCGCAGTCGAACAGCTCAGCATTCGGGCCGTGGGCGGACGGCATGCCGTCATTCATCCGGAAATCCCGGTGATAGAGAACATTTCGTTTCTGGTCGGCGATGGCGAACACCGCGCCCGGTTGATGCATCCCGGTGACGCGTTGTTCGTTCCCGAGGAACCGGTGGACGTACTGGCCACCCCCGCCGCCGCGCCGTGGATGCGGATCTCGGAGGCCATCGACTATCTGCGGGCGGTGGCGCCCAACCGGGCGGTACCGATTCACCAGGGCGTCGTGGCGCCTAACGCGCGGGGCATCTACTACAGCCGGCTCACCGAAATGACCACCACCGACTTCCAGGTGTTGCCGGAGGAGAGCGCCGTCATGTTTTAGAGTGCCCCGCTATTCCCGCGCGAGCAGACGCAGAATCGTACTGTTTGGCGGTTATGCATGCGATTTTGCGTCTGCTCGCGATAGAAGGCTCGCTAGGTGATGTCGTCGGCCACGCCGCGGCCGGCGGCGCGGCCGGAGAAGATGCAGCCGCCCAGAAAGGTTCCCTCCAAGGCCCGGTAGCCGTGCACGCCGCCGCCGCCGAATCCCGCGACCTCGCCCGCCGCGTACAGCCCGGCGATCGGAGTTCCGTCGGACTTCAGCACCCGTGAATCCAGATCGGTTTCGATACCGCCCAACGTCTTTCGGGTCAGGATGTGCAACTTGACGGCAATCAGCGGTCCGGCCTTGGGATCGACCAGCCGGTGCGGCGCCACCACGCGCCCCAGCCGGTCACCGAGATAGCCGCGCGCGGCTCGAATCGCGGTGATCTGGCCGTCCTTGGTGAACTTGTTGGCCACCTCGCGATCGCGCGCGGTGACCGCGGCTTCCACCGTGTCGTAGTCCAACGGCTCGACATCGGGCAGCCCGTTCATGGCATCCACCAATTCCGGCAGCGAATCGGCCGTGACAAAGTCCACACCCCGATCGATGAACGCCTGTACCGGCCCCGGCGGGCCGGACCGCGCCCGCGCCCGCAGCAGCCGACGCACGCTCTGCCCGGTCAGGTCGGGATTCTGCTCCTGACCAGAGAGGGCGAATTCCTTCTCAATGATCCTGGCGTTCAACACAAACCAGGTGTAGTCGTAGCCGCTGGCGGCGATGTACTCCAAGGTGCCCAACGTGTCGAAACCGGGAAACAGCGGCACCGGCAACCGATTTCCCGCACCGTCCAGCCACAGTGGGGACGGGCCCGGGATGATGCGGATGCCGTGCTGCGGCCAGATCGGGTCGTAGTTGGTGATGCCCTCGGTGTAATGCCACATCCGGTCGGGATTGATCACCCGCGCGCCGGCCTTCTGGGCAATGCCGATCATCCTGCCGTCGACGTGGGCCGGCACTCCGCTGAGCAACTGCCTGGGAGCCCGGCCCATCCGCCGAGGCCAATTCTTGCGCACCAGGTCGTGGTTGCCACCGATGCCGCCGCTCGTCACGACCACCGCTGAAGCACGGAATTCAAACTTGCCCAATGCCTTTCGCGACGAATCCACACCGCGCGGTTCATCGGAGGGTTCCAGGACGGTGCCCCGAACGCCGGTCACCGCATCGCCTTCGACGATCAGCCTGTCGACCTGATGACGGTGCGCGAACCGCACGTTCGGCCGGTCACGCAACTGACGCGCGAAGATTTCCACTAAGGCGGGCCCGGTTCCCCAGGTGATGTGAAACCGCGGCACCGAATTACCATGTCCCTGGGCGTCATAACCACCACGCTCGGCCCACCCCACCACTGGAAAGATCTTGAGACCACGCGCCCGCAACCAGCTTCGCTTCTCCCCCGCCGCGAAATCGACATACGCGTGCGCCCATTGTTCTGGCCAGTAGTCCTCGGGACGGTCGAAGGCCGCCGTCCCGAGCCAATCCTGCAGCGCGAGTTCGTGACTGTCGTGGATCCCGAGGCGACGCTGCTCGGGGCTGTCGACAAAGAACAGGCCACCGAACGACCAGTACGCCTGACCACCGAGGTTGGCGCTGTTCTCCTGATCCAGGATCAGCACGCGCAGGCCCCGGTCTACCAATTCACAGGCCGCTACCAGCCCTGCAAGTCCGGCTCCGACGATGATCGCGTCAGCCGTGAAGTCGCCCGATTCCGAACTCGCATCGCTCATGTCGAAACAGGGTAATGCCCACCATCGGGCGGCACCCGCGCAGCGTTAGGCGGCGTCGAGCACCGCTTTGCTGGATCGCCAGCTATATACCGTAGGCGTGCATTCGTGGAGCAGCGCGAGGTCGACGGCATCCAGCATGGCCTGCCGCGGGCCAGGCTTGCGCAGGTGACGGGCGGCGACGGCAATGCGTACCACGCCGCCGCGCCGGGCGATCCGGTCGGCGGACAGCACCACCATCCGGCACCACCACGGTTCGGCCAGATACCCTTCCCCGATACCCAGTACGCGGGCCCGCACGGTGTTCCCGCGGACCAGGTCGGTCATGCCATAGGCGTCCGCGAGGAGCCGAAACCCGTTGTTCGGCAATGCCTTGATGACTCCCGGTGATACCAGCCAGCCGGGTGCCGCAAACAACCGGGTGCGCAGGCCGAGATGCTCGAGCACCCGGTCGGCGGCCTTGATGCGCAGGTTGGCCTCGTGCGCGTGCAGCGTCGCGAACTCACCACGCCGCTTCTTGGTGGCCGCTTCGTCATAGCCGTGCAACACCAGCGCATCGCCGCGGGCCCGCCGGTCGGTGAGCCAGTCCACGGTGCGCGGGTCGCGGTCGAGTCGATAGTCATTGTTCAGCCGCGGCGCCGCGAGCAGCGACACCGGTACCGAACGGGCGTCCATGTGCGCGCAGAAGTCGGCCACGTCGGTCAGCGTTTGCTCGCCGATCCCCGAAACCGAGACGATCAGTTTTCCAGACACGCTTCCAAGTTTGCCGAGCACAGGTGTCGAGACGGTGAAGGACACACGGACGGTAGACGTATATCCGTCCCCTTCATCCGGTTGATCGGGCCTCCCCTTGAGGCGCCCGTCACATTCCGTTAGATATGCTCAGCATCGCCATGGATAAGGCGCCCCCCGCACCGGCCGACGCCGCGCTGCCCACCGCCACGGGAAAGTCGACCCCCCACGACTATCCCGACAAGCTTGATGCGGCCACCCTGCGGGTCGCCGGGGTGTGCATTCTGGCTTCGGTGATGATGTCGGTGGACACCACCGTCGTCAGCGTCGCGCAACGCACCTTCATCGTCCAGTTCGAGTCGACCCAGACCGTCGTCGGCTGGACCATGACGGGCTACACGCTGGCACTGGCTACCGTGATTCCGTTAGCCGGCTGGGCGGCCGACCGCTTCGGCACGAAACGGCTGTGGATGGGTTCGGTCGTGGCATTCATGGTCGGCTCACTGCTGTGCGCGATAGCGCCAAGCATCCTGCTGCTGAACGTATTCCGGGCGGTGCAGGGCATGTGCGGCGGCATGCTGATGCCGCTGGGATTCATGATCCTGACGCGCGTGGCGGGCCCGAGGCGACTGGGCCGTCTGATGTCGGTGCTGGGCATCCCGATGCTGCTCGGCCCGATCGGGGGGCCGATCCTGGGAGGCTGGCTGATCAACGCCTTCAGCTGGCCCTGGATATTCCTGATCAACCTGCCGATCGGGTTGTGCGCGTTCATCCTTGCCAAGTTCGTGTTTCCACGCGACGAACCGGCACCTTCGGAGACCTTCGACGTCGTCGGCGTGCTGCTGCTGTCACCGGGCCTGGCCACGTTTCTGTTCGGGGTGTCATCCATCCCCGGCCGTGGCACACTGGCCGATCACCATGTGCTGGTACCGGCGATCATCGGTCTGGCGCTGATCACGGCCTTCGTTGTGCACGCGTGGCATCGGGCAGATCACCCGCTCATCGATCTGCGATTGTTCAGGATCCCGGCGGTCACCCAAGCCAACGCCACAGCATTCATCTTCTCGATCGCCTTCTTCGGGTCCATGCTGCTGCTCCCGAGTTACCTCCAGCAAGTGATGCATCAGACTCCGATGCAATCTGGGTGGCACCTGATTCCGCAGGGTGTGGGCGCCATGCTGACGATGCCGTGGGCCGGGATCTTCATGGACAGAAAAGGTCCCGGGAAGTGCGTCGTGTTCGGCATCACGCTCATCACCGTGGGGTTGGCATGCTTCACCTTCGGTGTCGCCCGGCACGCCGAGTACTCACCTGTCCTGTTGCTGGGACTGGGCATCATGGGCATGGGCATGGGCTGCACCATGATGCCGCTCTCCGGGGCGTCGGTGCAGGCACTGACACCGCAGGAAATCGCCCGCGGTTCGACGCTGATCAGCGTCAATTTTCAGGTGGGCGGCTCGATCGGGACCGCGCTGATGTCGATGGTGCTGACCAGTCAGTTCAACCGCAGCGAGAACATCTCCGCAGCAAATGAATTCGCGCGCCGCAAACAGGAAGCCGCGCGACGCGGGGTGCCAGTTGGACCCGTCGGCTATACCGCAGCGGACACTGGGGCCTGACTTCACCACCACTCTGCTGCAAGACCTTTCACATGCCTACACAGTGGTGTTGGTGATTGCGGTTGTGCTCGTAGCGTTGACCCTCATCCCCGCTTCGTTCCTCCCCAGAAGACCCGCCGCTTAGCTACCCGTCGAAAAGCATTGACGCGATCCGCGTCACGCTGTCCACTGGATCGGCCCGCTTCACCTCGGCGCTGACGGCATCGTTGAGCCACAGCGTCGAAAAGCCGTGCACCAGTGACCAGGCCGCGAGAGCGGCACCCTCCGGATCCGCGCGCGCGCCGGGATCACGCAACGTCGCCACCCCGCGAAGCAGTTCGGCGGCGGCAGCGGCCTCGCGGCTGCCAGTCCGGCGTCGGCGCCGTCGAGCAGCGACCGGTTGAACATGACCTGATAGTGCCCGGGGTGCTCGAGGGCAAACTGCACGTAGGCGACGGCCGCGTCGGTGAAGTTCGGGCGAGCCCCTTCCACGGGCGGCTCGACCAGCAGCCGGAACCCTTGTGTCGGCCAGCGCGGTGAACAGGCCCCTTCGGTCGGTGAAATGGTGCGCCGGCGCGGCATGAGACACACCCGCGTCGCGGGCCAACTCGCGAAGCGATACCCGGTCCGCGCCACGCTCGGCCACCAGACCGGGCGGCTGCCGTCAGGATCACGGCGCGCAGATCACCGTGGTGGTAGGTCGGGCGACTCATGGCAGGCCAGCATACCTCGTGCTAACTTGACACTGACTAGATATCGGCGCATATCGTGATCTGCGTCGCGTACATCTTGTCACTGTCTAGATATAAGGGAGTTGCACATGGCTCCGTTGGTCGCTCTGCTGCTCGGCAGCGTCGTCGCCCGCATCGTCGGGTTGTTTGGCGTCGGCGTACGTCGAAAGTAATTGGCCCGCGGCTATTGCCGTCGGACTGGCCGCGATGTTCGTGCTTACCGGCATCGCGCACTTCGCGCCGCCGCTCCGCGGCGACCTCATCGCGATCGTCCCGCCCCGCCTTCCCGCGGCCGGCCTCCTGGTCGGCATCACCGGCGTGCTGGAACTACTGGGCGCGGCAGGCTGTTGTTACCCCACACCCGGGTGGCGGCCGCAATCTGTCTGCTGGTGTTGATGCTGGCGATGTTCCCGGCCAACATCTATGCAGCGCGGATGCCCCACCCGCCCACGTCGATGACGACGCGGCTACCCCTGCGCAGTGTCGAGGAGGTCGTCTTCCTGGCCGCCGCGGTTCTTGTCGCTGTCGGCGGTCGCTAGCAGCCAGGAGTACTGGAAAGCGGTTTCCTTCCACCGTTCGTAGCGCCCACTGATTCCGCCATGCCCGGCATGCATCTGGGTCTTCAACAGCACCGGACTGCCGTCAGTCTTGGCGTGCCGCAACGCGGCAACCCACTTGGCCGGCTCCACGTAGTAGACCCGGGTGTCGTTCAGCGACGTCATCGCCAGGATCGCCGGATACCGTTTGGCCTCGACGTTCTCGTACGGCGAATAGGACTTCATGTACGCGTAGACGTCCTTGTCGCTAACGGATTTCCCCATTCGTCCCACTCGGTGACGGTCAGCGGCAGCGAGGGATCCAGGATGGTGGTCAACGGGTCGACGAAGGGCACCTGCGCCAGGATGCCGGCGAAGAGTTCCGGCGCCATGTTGGCCACCGCGCCCATCAGCAGACCGCCCGCACTGCCCCCCAGCGCCACCAGTTGCTGCGGACTGGTCAGCCCGGTGTCGACCAGATGCTCTGCCACCGCGATGAAGTCGGTGAAGGTGTTCTTCTTCTCGCAGCAGCTTGCCGTGCTCGTACCACAACCGGCCCATCTCGCCGCCGCCGCGGACGTGGGCGATGACGAACACCATGCCGCGGTCCAGCAACGACAGCCGCGCGATGGAGAACCGTGGATCTTCGCAGATCTCGTAGGCTCCGTAGCCGTAAACCAATGCCGGCGCCGGGAATTCGATCCCGGCCCGGTAAACGATCGAGATCGGGACCCGGGCGCCGTCTGCTGCGTGCGCCCAGTCGCGCCGCTCGACATAGTCCTCGCGGCGGTAGCCGCCGAGCACCGGCTGTTCCTTGAGCAAGGTGCGCTCCCCGGTGGCCAGGTCCAGGTCGTAGATCCGCACCGGCGTGACGAAAGAGCCAGCGCCGACCCGCAGCTTGGGTGACCGCCAGTTCGGGTTGGCCCCCAGTCCGGCCGACATCAGCTCGGAGTCGAAGGAGATCTCCTCGGGCTCACCGTAGCTGCCGTCAGAACCGAACGGCCACAGCTGGATTCGTGGGAGCGCCGCGCGACGATAGCTGACCACCAGGTGGTCGGCGAAGGCGTCGACGCCGTCGAGGCGGACGTCGTCGCGGTGGCCGATGAGCGTGCGTTGCTGCGTCGGATCGGCGACCGGAGCCTCCACCAAGCGTGAAGTTCACCGCGCCGTCGTTGTGCAGGATCAGGAACCGCTCCTGCCCGCCGATCCGCGCGTGCTCCACCGAGTACTCGACGCCCTCGCGGCGCGGCAGCACAACCGTGAATTCGGCGTCCGGGTCGGCCGCGTCGGCGTAGCGCACCTCGGAGGTGACCGACGATCCGGCCGCGATCAGCACATAGGCGTTGCTGCGGGTGCGCCCCACGCCGAGCCAGAACCGTTCGTCGGGTTCGTGATAGACCTGCTCCGACGATCCGCCGGAACCGAGTCGGTAGCGCCACACCGTGTCGGGGCGCCAGGCCTCGTCCACGGTGCTGTAGTAGACGGTGCGGTTGTCGGCCGCCCAGGTTGCGCCGGCGCCGATATCGGTGATTTCGTCGGGATAACGCTCGCCCGTGCGTAAGTCTTTGAACCGCAACGTGTATCGCTCGTCGCCCTTGACGTCGACCGAGTAGGCCAGCAGATTGGCATCGAGGCTGACGCTGGCGGCACCCAGGGCGAAGAAGTCGTGGCCCTGCGCTTCGACGTTCTCGTCGAGCAAGAATCTGCTCGCCGGGAATTTCGGTGTGCTCGTCGAACTGCGGTGGATTCCAGTCGTCGGGATCGGTTACCGGGCAACGACAATGGACGCCGTATTGCTTTCCTTCGAAGGTGCGGGCGTAGTACCACCAGTCGCCGCGCCGGGTCGGCACCGACAGGTCGGTTTCCTTGGTGCGCGACTTGATCTCGTCGAAGATCTGTTGCCGCAACGACTCGAGGTGAGCGGTGCGCTGATCGGTGTAGTCGTTCTCGGCCTCGAGGTAGCCGGTGACCTCGGGGCTGTCCTTGTCCCGCAACCACTCGTAGGGGTCGATGAAGACATCGCCGTGGAATTCGCGGCGGGTCTCCACGCGTTTGGCGGTGGGCGGCACCAGCGCGTCCGTCATGACGCCGATCCAGTCGCCGAAACGCAGACCCGAAATCCGTTCGTAGGCTTCGATGTACCGCCCGCGGGTGGCATCGATGATGTCGTGGGGCAGCGGTGGCGGCGGTTCGGTGCCGTGGCGATCCCAGCCGGATTCCGGGCTGGTGAGCCAGTTTCGGACGAACTGCTTGTCGAAGCTGTTCTGCACCACACCAGGCCGGTATTCGTCGGCGGGCCAGTAGCGCGATGAGTCGGGCGTGAAGATCTCGTCGGCCAGCAGTAAGTTGCCGTCGCGGTCGGTGCCGAACTCAAACTTGGTGTCAGCGATGATGATTCCCTTGGTCAGGGCGTGGTCGGCGGCCTGTACATATACCTGCAGGGTGCGGTCACGCAGCTGGTTGGCCGCCACTGCGCCCACCAGTTCGACCACCCGCTCGAACGAGATGTTCTCGTCATGGCTGCCCAATTCGGCTTTCGTGGCCGGGGTGAACAACGGCTCGGTGAACTTGCTGGCCTCGACCAACCCGGGCGGCAACGCGATACCGCAGACCTTCCCGGTCGCCTGGTAGTCCAGTAAGCCCGAGCCGGTGAGGTAGCCGCGGGCAACACACTCCACCTCGAGCATCTCCAGCCGATGCACCACGAGCGCACGACCGAGCACCTCCTCGGGGATCCGGGGGTCATCGGGTGGCCCGGCCAGGTGGTTGGGGGCGTCTACCAGCCCGAAGAAGAACACGCTCATTGCGGTCAGAATGCGGCCCTTGTCGGGAATTGCGCTGTCCAGGATGAAGTCGTACGCCGAGATCCGATCGGTGGCGACCAACAGCAGGTGATGGTCGTCGACGCGGTAAATCTCACGAACCTTGCCGCTGGCGACATGCTGGTAATCGGACAAAGGGGGTCGCATCGGGTCAGCCTATCGGGCGAGCCAGCACCATTCCGGGGCGAGCTGTGCTGGTATCGGAGTCATGACAAGGTTCCTGCCTTACTCCACCCGACCCCTTCGCCTGTTCGCTCAGCTGATCAGCGACATCACCATTTCGCTGTGGACGGTGATCTGGGTGTTCGTCGGTATGGCCGTACACGATGCAATCGCGACGATCGCCGAGGCCGGCCGGCAAGTGGAGAGCGGCTCGAAAGGCCTTGCCGGCAACCTGGCGTCGGCGGGGCACGGCGCGCACAACATTCCGCTGCTGGGTGACGCGCTCGGCACGCCGCTGGACGCCGCCAGCCAGGCGGCCCTGGACGTGGCGGGTGCCGGCCACAGCCTGGATTACACGGCGAGCTGGCTGGCGTGGGTGCTTGCCCTGGCAGTCGCGTCGCCGCCGATTCTCGCCGTGACGGTGCCGTGGCTGCTACTGCGGTGGCGGTTCTTCCGGCGCAAGTGGGTGGTGACCGCGTTGGCGGCCACGGCGGCAGGCCAGCAACTGTTGGCGATGCGGGCGCTGGCCAACCGGTCGCCGGCCAAACTGGCGGCGGTCAGCGACGACCCGGTGGGCGGGTGGCGGCACGAGGATCCGATGGTCATCCGGGGGCTGGCCGCGCTGGAACTGCGGGCGGCCGGGATCAGGTTGCGTATGCCCTGACCGCTGCCCTGACTCAGCCGCGCGCCGCAGTTTCAACAGCCCGGCGACGACGACGATCAGCCATGCGCTCAGCGCGACCCAGAAGAACACCAGCGACACGGTGTCCAGCGCCGGCTTGCGTAGCTCGGCCGCGGTGGCGGCGGTGGCCGCGGAGTACATGCCGAGCGGGAAGACCATGGCCCACCACACGCCCGCGAACTGCAGCGTGCCGGGCCGACGGCTGACCCGTTGCAAGCCGAAGTAGATCAGCGGCGGTATCCACAACGTGGCGGCCACCCATGTCACCACGGTCACCGTTCGGACCGGCGACGCCAGCCAGCCGGGCGCCATGCGGTAAATGCTGTCCCCGGCCAGGGTCGCAATGGCCAAGCCGCCCATCAGGATCCAGGAATCAGGCGCGAGTCCGTCCAGGTGCTCGCGTTCGGCAATCGCCCGCCACAGGATCAGCCAGGTCATCAGACCGTAGCTGCACAGCCCGGCAACCCACAGCGGCACCGCCACCCAGAACCACCAGTGCTCGGGAGTGTGCCGCGCCACCTGAGTCGCTACGATCGCGAGCCCGGAGGTGCCCACGCTGCCCAGTTCCCACGCGCCGTGCGCCCGATCCCGCAGTGCTGTCCATGAATTGGCGGCCATATTGCGGGTGGTGAGCACAGCCAGAGCGAGCCAGGACACCGACGCCGTCACGCCGAGTGCCACCACCACCGCTTCGATGTCGGTCAGCCGGCTGTCCAGCACGGCGCACGCCGCGACGAAAGTGAAGAGCCGCAGTGTCACATCGGGGTCTGTGCGGTCCCACGACTTCAACCTGCCGGTCATCAGTACCAGCGCGAGGAGCGCCACGAAGCCCAAAGTAGCCAGCAATCCCAAGGTTTCGCTGATCTTGGTGTAGTGGTGCTGTTCGGCGGCTATCGACAGTATTCCGGTCGCCATGACGGCGGCGAACACGTCGGGCGACGGCGTCACTAACCCTCGTGCAGTTCCACGACCAGGTGCCGGATGCCGGTGTGCCGGTTGCTGCGGGTCCATTCCGGAGCTTCCACCAGCCGCACGGCGCCGAAGCGCGACAACAGTTCCTCATAGAGCACCCGCAGTTCCAACCGGGCCAGGTTGGCACCCAGGCAATAGTGCACACCCTGCCCAAACCCTAGATGTGGATTGGGTTTACGGGTGATGTCGAACTCTGCTGCGCGTTCGAAGACGTTGTCGTCGCGGTTGGCCGAGCCCTCCCAGATCTGCACCTTCTGGCCCGCTTCGATCGACTGTCCGCCGAGCGTGACGTCGCGGGTGGCGGTGCGCCGCTTGGACGGCGACGGCGAGGTCCACCGAATGATCTCCTCGACCGCCGTCGGCAACAATCCCAAATCGTCACGCAGCAGCTGCAATTGATCTGGATGCTCGGCCAGCGCCAATAACCCGCCCGCGACCGCATTGCGCGTCGTCTCCGCGCCGGCGCTGAACAGCAGACTGAAAAACAGGTATACCTCGAGATCGGACAGCACGGCCGCATCGGCATCATCGACCATCGCGTTGGCCACCACCGACAGCATGTCATCGGTGGGCTGCGCGCGCTTGGCGGCGATCAACTCCTGCCCGTAGGTATACATGCGCGACCCGGCCTCCTTCGATCGACAGCTGCGACAGGGCAGCTTTGCGCGAGCCGCCGAAGTCGAACTGCGGTTCGATGGCCTCGAACAGCCAATGCCGTTCGGATTCAGGCACTCCCAACAGGATGCAGATCATCTGCATCGGCAGCTCGGCGGCGATGTCGACCAGGAAGTCGAAGGGCTCGCCGGGCACCACCTCATCCACCAGGCGGCGGGCCCGAGACCGCAGATCGTCTTCGACCCGGCGAATCATCCGCGGCGTGAGCCCGGAGCTGACCAGCCGCCGGATCTGCGAGTGCCGCGGGTCGTCCATCATGTTGAGCACCTGACCCGCGATGGCCAGATCCTGCAACAGCGTGCCGCCGAACGGACGCGCACCGCCGGTGACCGAGGAGTAGGTCACCGGATCCCGCAGCACTCCAAGGGTTTCCGGGTGGGTTGCCACCGACCAGAAGCCTTCTCCGTCGGGGGTGTTATCGGTCGGCTCGTGCCAGTACACCGGCGCTTCGCGGCGATGCACGGCGAACAACTCGTGCGGAAAGCCATTGGCGAAATTGTCCAGATCGGTGAAGTCGATGTCGGCAACGGAGCCGGCCAGAGTCATAAGATCGCCCCCGGCCTGTATTTGGCCGCCTCGGGATAGCGGCCCACCAGTTCGTGCACCAGTCCGGCCACCTCGTCGACCTGGTCACCCGCCGCACCGACGAAGGCCTCCTTATCCGCCAGTGCCGCGTCGAGCGCCACCCGGTCCAGCGGCAGCCGATCGTCGGCGGCCAACCGGTCCAACAGATCGGGCTCGGCGCCGCGTTCCCGCATGGCCAGCGCCGTCGCCACGGCATGTTCGCGGATCACATGGTGCGCGGATTCGCGGCCCATGCCCGCACGCACCGCGGCGATCAGAACTTTGGTGGTGGCCAGGAACGGCAGATACCGGTCCAGCTCCCGCTGGATCACCGCCGGGTAGGCGCCGAACTCGTCGAGCACCGTCAGGAACGTCTCGATCTGCCCGTCAATGGCAAAGAAGCTGTCCGGCAACGCAACTCGGCGCACCACCGAGCAGAAGACGTCACCCTCGTTCCACTGCGCACCGGCCAGTTCGGCAGCCATCGACGCGTATCCGCGCAGCACCACCTGCAGTCCGTTGACCCGTTCGCAGCTGCGGGTGTTCATCTTGTGCGGCATCGCCGACGACCCGACCTGACCTTCGGCGAATCCCTCGGTGACCAGCTCGTGCCCGGCCATCAACCGGATGGTGTGCGCCAGCGACGACGGTCCCGCGCCCAGCTGCACCAGCGCGGAGATCACATCGTGGTCCAGCGAACGCGGATACACCTGCCCGACACTGCGCAACACCGTGGCAAAGCCAAGAAATTCGGCCACCTGCTGCTCGAGCGCGGCCAGTTTGTCCGCATCGCCGTCGAGCAGATCGAGCATGTCCTGCGCGGTGCCCATCGGGCCCTTGATGCCGCGCAACGGGTAGCGGTCGATCAGTTCCCGCAGCCTGGTCAACGCGATCAGCGTCTCCTGCGCGGCCGAGGCGAACCGCTTGCCCAAGGTGGTGGCCTGGGCGGCGACGTTGTGGCTGCGTCCGGCCATCACCAGGTCGCGGTAGGCCACCGCGCGCTCGGCAAGGCGCGCCGCCACCGCCACCCCGTGGGCGAACACCAGCTCCAGCGACTGCCGGATCTGCAGCTGCTCCACGTTCTCCGTCAGGTCGCGGCTGGTCATGCCCTTGTGCACATGCTCGTGTCCGGCCAGTGCGTTGAATTCCTCGATGCGGGCCTTCACGTCGTGGCGCAGCACCCGCTCGCGCGCCGCGATCGAGGCCGGATCGACGGTGTCGAGCACGCGCTCGTAATCGGCGATCGCGCCCTCGGGAACGTCCACCCCGAGCCCTGCCTGCGCCCGCAGCACCGCCAACCACAGCCGCCGCTCGGCTACCACCTTCGCTTCGGGCGACCAGATCGCCACCATGTCGGCGCTGGCGTACCGGGCGGCCAGCACGTTCGGAATGCTCACTTGGCCATCACGAACACAAAGCTTACGGTTGCGCCGACCCGCCTTACTCTCGACGCATGTACTTCGCCGGCGTCGATCTGGCCTGGGCAGGCCGCAATCCGACCGGCGTCGCGGTAGTCGACGACGACGGTGTGCTCATCAAAGTCTGCGCCGCCCGCTCCGACGACGACGTGCTGGCCGCGCTGCGCCCCTACGTGCAGGGCGACTGCCTGGTCGGTTTTGACGCGCCGCTGGTGGTGACCAACCCGACCGGTCAACGGCCGGCTGAAACCGCGCTCAACCGCGATTTCCGCAGGTTTGAAGCAGGCGCGCATCCGGCCAACACCGGCAAACCCGAGTTCGCCGACGGGTCACGGGCCGCGCGCCTGGCGGGTGCGCTGAACCTGGACCCGGACCCCTATTCGGGGGCGCCACGACTGGCACTCGAGGTGTATCCGCACGCGGCGACGGTTGCCCTGTTCCGGCTGCCCCGCACGCTGAAGTACAAAGCCAAGCCCGGCCGCGGTGTCGACCAACTCAAGTCGGAGCTACTGCGGTTGATGGATCTCATCGAGACGCTCGTTGCCGCCCCGGTACCGCTGCGCGTCCGCGATCACGCCGATTGGGTCCGTCTGCGCAACGCCGTCCTGGCCGCCCAACGCAAAAGCGATCTGCGTCGCGCCGAGGATCCCGTCGACGCCGTCGTCTGCGCCTACGTCGCGCTGTACGCGCAGCGTCGCCCCGACGACATCACCATCTACGGCGACGCGGCGACCGGCTATATCGCCACGCCGTCGTTGCCCAGCGACGTGCTGACCACGTGGACCGGCGGTTGATCGACCGGCGCCAACACTTCGATCAGGTCGATCACCGTCGCCATCGCCGCGGCACGCGGATCGCGTCCTTCGACCAGTGCGGAAACCACCGAACCGTCAACGGCGCAGATCAGGGTGCACACCAGTTCGATTTGGACTGATCGTCCTGACCTCTCGATGGCCTCGGCGACCGCCTCCGCGCGCTGGCGCAGGCTGCGCCGCATGCTTTCCCGCAACGCGGGGAGGCGGGTACAGGCGATATGACGCTCATATCGCGATATCAGCTGCTCAGCGAGCCCTGGCCCAGATACGTCCCCCACCAGCAAATCGACCAGCACGTCAGCGGTGGTCTCGGGACCCCGGCGCCGCCGGGACAGGGCATTGACCCGGGCCCGTAGCTGCGCCACCTCGATCATGCCGACGTGTTCGACCGCGCGGGCGATCAAATCATCAAGCGACGAGAAGTAGTAGGTAGTAGACGCCAATGGGAGGCCGGCTCGCCGGGCGACCGCCCGATGGCGCACCGCTTCGAACCCGCCTTCGCCGAGCAGCTCGGCGGCAGCGCTCACCAACGCATACCGCCGACGTTCTCCTTTTGGAGTAACTGCTGCTGTCACGCCCACCCATGCTGCCAGTCAAAGTGGTACTGCATTGCCATTTTCGCGAAACGAACATGGCATGATGGCCCGCATGCCAGACATCAGCCGCCGCGCCGTGCTGCGCCTCGGTGCTGCCGCGGCATGCGGCGCGGGCGGCGCATATGCGCTCGACGTGCTGTTTCAGCCCCGAACATCGGGTGCCGCCCCGGTTCCCTGGACTGGGACAAACGTTCCATTGGCGCCGCCACGGCCACTGGATCCCGCACCTTCCGCTCAGGCCGCGCCGACGATGGTGACGGGCTCCTTCGCGTCGGCAGCGCGGGGCGGGATATCGACCAATTGGGCGATCGCGCGCCCGCCGGGTCAGACCAAGCCGGTGCGACCGGTCATCGCGTTGCACGGTAAAGGCAACGACGCGGCGACCGTGATGGCGGGCGGCGTCGAACAGGGCCTGGCGCAAGCGGTCAACGCCGGGTTGCCGCCATTTGCGGTGGTTGCCGTCGACGGCGGTGGCGGCTACTGGCACAAACGGGCCGACGGTGACGACGCCGGGGCGATGGTGCTGAACGAGCTGATCCCGATGCTGGACAGCCACGGCCTGGATACCTCGCGGGTGGGATTCCTGGGCTGGTCGATGGGTGGCTACGGCGCCTTACTGCTCGGTGGTCGGCTGGGCGCCGGCCGCACCGCGGCGATCTGCGCGGTGAGCCCCGCACTGTGGACGTCCTCGGGCGCCGCCGCGCCCGGTGCCTTCGACGGGCCCGACGATTATGCGGCCAACTCCGTATGGGGCATGCCGGCGCTGGGTTCCATCCCGATCCGGATCGATTGCGGCGACAGTGACCCCTTCTACTCGGCTACCAAGCAGTTCATCGCTCAACTTCCGAACCCTCCGGCGGGTGGTTTCTCACCGGGCGGTCATGACGGCGGGTTCTGGAGTTCGCAGTTGCCGGCCGAGTTGACCTGGATGGCGCCTTTACTGACTGCCTGAGCGCTGTCGGGGCCGCGCCGGAACCTGTAACGCCAGCGAGCTGCGCAGGCGACACCGAGCTGTCAGATGCGGCGATCGTCGACACCCTCACCGCAGTTGAGGCCCCGATGAGGCTGCGTACGCTCGCGGTACGTGAGCGCACCGCTCGGTTGGGACATCCCGTACCGCTGGCCTCGCACGCCCGTGCTGGGCGCCAACGTGGTCTGCACCTCACAACCGCTGGCAGCCCAGGCCGGGCTGGGGATGCTGGCCGCCGGCGGGAACGCGGTCGACGCGGCCATCGCCACCGCGATCACGCTCACGGTTGTCGAGCCGGTGTCCAACGGCATCGGATCGGATGCCTTCGCCATCGTCTGGGACGGTGCGCGACTGCACGGCCTCAACGCGTCGGGCCGCTCTCCCGCCGGGTGGACACCGGAATACTTTGGTGCGCAGGGCGTTCCCGCCTTCGGCTGGAATTCCGTGACGGTTCCCGGAGCCGTGTCGGCGTGGGCACAACTGCATGCCAGATTCGGCAGGCTCCCCTTCGAGCGGCTCTTCGCACCCGCTATCACTTATGGCCGGAACGGTTTTCTGGTCTCGCCGATGGTCGCGGCACAATGGCAGGCCCAGGCTCCGGTGTTCGCGGCCCAGCCCGGATTCGCCGAGGCGTTCCTGCCGGACGGGCGTGCACCCAAACCCGGTGAGCTGTTCAGGTTTCCCGACCAGGCAGCCACGCTGGAGAAGATCGCGGCATCAGGCGGCGACGAGTTTTATCGCGGTGAGTTGGCCGCCGCACTCGAGGAGCACTCGACCGCAAACGGCGGCGTGATGCAAGCCGGCGATCTGGCCGCTCACCGGGCCGACTGGGTCGGCACGATCAACGGTCGTTACCGCGGGTACACGGTCCACGAGATACCGCCCAACGGTCAAGGCATCGTGGCGCTGATTGCACTGGGAATCCTCGAACAGTTCGACATGGCCTCGCTGCCAGTCGACTCCGCCGACAGCGTGCACCTGCAGATCGAAGCGCTGAAACTCGCCTTCGCCGACGCGCACGCCTGTGTGGCCGATATCGACCACATGACCGTGGCCTGCGACCAGCTCCTGGACGGAAACTATCTGCAGCAGCGGGCCGCGTTGATCGATCCTAAGCGCGCGAAGCCCGCGTCGGCCGGAACGCCCAGGGGCGGCACGGTTTATCTGACCGCCGCCGACGCCTCCGGACTGATGGTGTCGATGATCCAGTCGAACTATATGGGGTTCGGCTCCGGAGTGGTGGTGCCGGGTACCGGCATCGCACTGCAGAACCGGGGCGCGAATTTCGTTGTGACGCGAGGCCACCCGAACCAAGTAGGGCCGGGCAAGCGCCCATATCACACGATCATTCCCGGCTTCGTCACCAAGGATGGGGCACCGGTGATGAGTTTTGGGGTGATGGGAGGGCCGATGCAACCGCAGGGCCACGTGCAGGTGCTGGTCCGCATCGCCGACTACGGCCAGAACCCGCAGGCGGCCTGCGACGGTCCGCGGTTCCGTTGGGTACAGGGCATGGAAGTCAGCTGCGAGAACGGATTTCCGCCGGCAACGCTGGACGAGTTGCGTCAGCGCGGGCATGACCTGCGCCCCGTCGACGACGACAACGCGTTCGGCAGCTGCCAGGCGATCTGGCGTTTGGACGAGGGGTACCTCGCGGCCAGCGACCCGCGTCGGGATGGGCAAGCCGCCGCGTTCTGATCCGCGTCTGCGGGGCGAAGGCGCCCGACACGAAGATCGATTCACGGCAAGCTCACAGGAAATCAAGAGCAAGTTGGCGGTAAGCGCCAACTAGTATCGAGCAGGCAATTTCCTGTTACGGACGGTGCGATGATTGGCTCAGTTCATCGAGGCCTCGGCATCGGTGTGAATGCCGGAGATGTGTTTGCCGGGTACACGATTGACCGGCTGTTGGGATCTGGCGGTATGGGCGAGGTCTACCTTGCCCAGCATCCACGCTTACCGCGCCTCGAGGCGCTCAAGATATTGAACGACGACATTTCCGCCGACGCCGCATACCGCCAGCGCTTCATCAGAGAGGCGGACCTGGCTGCCGCGCTGTGGCACCCGAACATCGTGCGCATCAACGACAGAGGCGAGTTCAACGGGCAACTGTGGATCTCGATGGACTTCGTCGACGGCACCGACGCAGCGAGCTTGTTGCGCGACCAGTATCCGGTCGGCATGCCGGCAGAGCAGGTCGCAGACATCGTCGAAGCGATCGCAAGGGCGCTTGACTACGCACACCAGCATCATGACGTGTTGCACCGCGATGTCAGCCCCGCGAACATGCTGCTCGCCGGCCGGGAGACCGGTGAACAGCGAATCCTGTTGGGCGACTTCGGTATAGCCCGGAACATCGATGATACCGGCGGCCTGACCGCGACGAACATGATGATCGGCACCTTCCCCTATGCGGCGCCCGAGCAATTGACGGACGAACCGATCGACGGCCGCGCCGATCAATACGCGCTGGCCGCCACCGCCTTCCACCTGCTGACCGGGACCACGCTGTTCCCGCACACCAACCCCGCCGTGGTGATCAGCCGCCACCTCAGCGCGCCACCCCCGAACCTGGCGGACATCCGTCCGACACTCAAGGCGTTCGACCCGGTGTTCGCCGTGGCACTCGCCAAGGACCCCGCCGACCGATTCGCCCGATGTACCGATTTCGCCGACGCCTTCGCACGAGCAGTCCACTCCATCGGTCAATCGGCGAATTCGGTCTGCACCATGCCGAGACCCGTGGCGGTCAGAACCCCCGCGCGCGCGACCTCGGCCCCTGCGAACATCGCCAAACCACAACGCGGCCGCCGGCGAATCTTCGCGGCCACAGCAACCGTGATCGCGCTCACCGGCCTCGGCGCCAGCGACTACACCACACGGCAAGCCCGACGTCAGCCCACCCGCCGCAGCCCCGGGCGTGGCTCCCCAACTTGCCGCGAAGTTGGCGCCACCACCCGCGGCGCCCGCACAGCAGATGGCACCACCACCGCGCGACGTCTCGCCACCGCCGTCCCCTGCGCCGGTCTCGCCGCCTGCCGCCGCTGCGCCTCGTGCGTCCATCCCGGACGGCGTGTCCGCACCGGCTGCGCCGACCCTCAGAGCACCCGCCCCGCCGCACCAGCCACAGCCACAGCCACAGCCACAGCCAGTCGACCCGGACCGAACTTTTGTCAATCAACTTTCGGGTATTCCCGGTCTCACCGTCACTGACCCCGCCACGGCCGCCGCAACGGGCCGCGCCATCTGCAAGAGCCTGAAAAACGGTGCAACGCCGAACGATTCCGTTCAGGCGACGGTGGACGGCAACAATGGCCTCACTCCGGCACAGGCCGCCGCCGGCGTCAACGCCGCCATCACCGTCTACTGCCCGCAATATCAGCATTAGGCGCCCTATGGCGTTGGGCCGCCTGGTGTCTCGCGATCAGCCGCCCGCTTCGGAACGGGCAGGCCGCCGTCTTCTGAGCCCGCGACCCGGCGAACGAAGATGAACTAAAGGTAAACTCATAGGAAACTATGCGTGACCTAACGGTAAATCGTTGGGTAATATCGAGTGCGCAATTGTGGCTGGCGCCGAGGCTGCGCTCGGCATTCCTGTTACGGACGGTGCGATGATTGGCTCAGTTCATCGAGGCCTCGGCATCGGTGTGAATGCCGGAGATGTGTTTGCCGGGTACACGATTGACCGGTTGTTGGGGTCTGGCGGTATGGGCGAGGTCTACCTTGCCCAGCATCCACGCTTACCGCGCCTCGAGGCGCTCAAGATATTGAACGACGACATTTCCGCCGACGCCGCATACCGCCAGCGCTTCATCAGAGAGGCGGACCTGGCTGCCGCGCTGTGGCACCCGAACATCGTGCGCATCAACGACAGAGGCGAGTTCAACGGGCAACTGTGGATCTCGATGGACTTCGTCGACGGCACCGACGCAGCGAGCTTGTTGCGCGACCAGTATCCGGTCGGCATGCCGGCAGAGCAGGTCGCAGACATCGTCGAAGCGATCGCCAGGGCGCTCGACTACGCACACCAGCATCATGACGTGTTGCACCGCGATGTCAGCCCCGCGAACATCCTGCTCGCCGGCCGGGAGACCGGTGAACAGCGAATCCTGTTGGGCGACTTCGGTATAGCCCGGAACATCGATGATACCGGCGGCCTGACCGCGACGAACATGATGATCGGCACCTTCCCCTATGCGGCGCCCGAGCAATTGACGGACGAACCGATCGACGGCCGCGCCGATCAATACGCGCTGGCCGCCACCGCCTTCCACCTGCTGACCGGGACCACGCTGTTCCCGCACACCAACCCCGCCGTGGTGATCAGCCGCCACCTCAGCGCGCCACCCCCGAACCTGGCGGACATCCGTCCGACACTCAAGGCGTTCGACCCGGTGTTCGCCGTGGCACTCGCCAAGGACCCCGCCGAGCGATTCGCCCGATGTACCGATTTCGCCGACGCCTTCGCGCGGGCAGTCCTGTGCATCGGTCAATCGGCGAATTCGGTCAGCACCATGCCGAGACCCGTGGCGGTCAGGACCCCCGCGCGCGCGACCTCGGCCCCTGCGAACGCCGCCAAACCACAACGCGGCCGCCGGCGAATCTTCGCGGCCACAGCAACGGTGATCGCACTCACCGGCCTCGGCGCCAGCGATACCCGACCGAACAGGCCCGACGTCAGCCCACCCGCTGCAGCCCCGGCTGTCGGCGCAACCTCAACTGGCGGCGGCGAACGTGCCACCACCCGCGGCGCCGGCACCGCCGTCGGCAGCACCGCCGAACGACTCCCCGGCGCCGGCGGCCCCCGATCCCGCCTCGGTCCCAGCTCCTGCCGCCGCTCCGGCGCGTGCGCCCGTTCCGGTTCGTGCGTCCGCTCCGGCCGCGCCGCCGCCGAAGCCACCGGCGCCACCACCGCAACGAGCCCCCGACCCGGACCAGGCCTTCGTCAACATGGTGTCCGGCATTCCCGGTCTCACCGTCACGGACCCTGCAACGGCCGCCGCCACCGGCCGCGCCGTGTGCAAGAGCCTGCAAAACGGCGCAACCCCCAACGATTCCGTTCAGGCGACGGTGAACGGCAACAATGGCCTCACTCCGGCGCAGGCCGCCGCCGGCGTCAACGCGGCGATCACCGTCTACTGCCCGCAATATCAGCAGTAAACGCGCCGGCGGCCCGCGCTGCTACAAGCGAATCTTTCCTTCGGCCGCACGCTGACCGATGTCGGTGCGGAAATGACTGCCGGGCAACCGAATTGAGTCGAGGATTTCATACGCTCGGGCGCGTGCTTCGGACAAGTCGGCGCCGGTGCCGACCACCGACAGCACCCGGCCACCGGAGGAGACGATCGCTCCGTCGTCGCGGCGGGAGGTGCCGGCGTGCAGGACGCCCTCGGCTTCGGAGCCGACGATGACGTCTCCGACCCGTGGCCGCCCGGGATAGTTCTCGGCCGCCAGCACCACCGTCACGGCCGAGCCGTCCCGCCAGCGCAACTGGTTCGAAGTCAGCGAGTTTTCCGCTACCGGCGGCATGCAGCAACTGGCCCAGCGGCGACTCCAGCAGCGCCAGCACCGCCTGGGTCTCCGGATCGCCGAAGCGGCAGTTGAATTCGACGACCGCCGGGCCGTTGGAGGTGATCGCCAGGCCGGCGTAAAGCAGTCCGTTGAAGGGGCTGCCGCGCCGGACCAGTTCGGCCGCAACGGGTTCGACGATCCGGCTGACGATCTCGCGGTAGACGTCGTCGGGCAGCCACGACAACGGCGCGTATGCGCCCATGCCGCCGGTGTTGGGGCCGGCGTCGCCGTCGCCGACCCGCTTGAAGTCCTGCGCCGGTAGCAGCGGCACCACGGTCGCGCCGTCGAGCACGCAGAACAACGACACCTCGGGTCCGTCCAGAAACGACTCCAGCAGCACCGGATGACCCGACTCGAGCAGACCCGCGGCGTGGGCGCGGGCGGCGTCGCGATCCGGGGTCACCACCACGCCCTTGCCGGCCGCCAGCGAATCGTCCTTGACCACCCAGGCCGGGTCACCGGCCGGCGGCCCGAAGCGATCGAGTGCCGCGTCCAGATGCGCCGGGTTGTCCACGATTTCACTGGCCGCGGTGCGAACCCCGACCGCGGCCATGACTTCTTTGGCGAAGGCTTTGGAACCCTCGATGCGCGCCGCGTCCTTGCCGGGTCCGAAGCACACGATTCCGGCCGCGCGCAGGGCGTCGGCCACTCCCAGCACCAGCGGCACCTCGGGACCGATGACCACCAGGTCGGCTTCGACCTTGCGGGCCAGGGCGATGACCTGTTCGGCGGAAGTGATGTCGACGTCGTACTGCTCGGCCAGTCGGGCGGTGCCGGCGTTGCCGGGGGCCACGATCAATCCCGTGACCTGCGGGTCTCTGCGGAGCGCCAGCAGTAGGGCATGTTCACGGGCACCGGAGCCGATCACCAGGACGCGCACGACACGTCAGACTAGCCGCAAGCCGCTAGACAATCTTTTCCAGCAGGTCCTTCAGGTCGTGTTGCTGCGCGACGGTGAGGCGCCCAAGACGCTTGTCGAACTCGTCCGAGAGCAGCGCCAGGCCTTTGGTGGTGACCCGACGGCCCTCCGGGGTGAGCAGCAGGCGGTGGCGTCGCAGGTCGGTGGGGTCTATCTCGCGGCGTACAAACGCCGCGGCTTCCAGTCGTTTGAGGTAGAGCGTGACCGTCGCCTTGGGCATGCTCAACGCCGCCGCCAGTTCGGCAGGGTAGGGGTGCTCGTGGATCTCGGCGAGCAGAAACAACTCTTTGGACTTCAGCCCCAGCGCGCTGATGCGAGGCTCCGCGCACGAAATGACCGACAGCAGGACCCGATAGTTCAGCGACCAGATCTTGGCCGCATCGCCTGTGGACATCGACTTGCCAGATCGTTCAGTCATGAACTAGTTTAAAAATGAACAACCGCATAGCCGAACAATTTACCAGAAAGCAGGGCATCATGCCTCTGGATCAGTACGTGACACTTGGACGGTCGGGCTTGCGGGTCAGCCCTCTGTGCCTGGGCGCAATGACATTCGGGGAAGACCTCGGCTGGGGCACCAGCGTCGAAGAGTCCCAACAGATCATCGATCGATACCTCGAACTCGGCGGCAACTTCATCGACACCGCCAACTTCTACACCAGAAGCCACTCCGAGAAGATCCTCGGCGATCATCTCGGACGCCACCCCGCCCGGCGCGATCGAGTCGTGATCGCAACTAAATTCAGCGGCAATCTGTACCCGGGCGACCCCAACGGCGGCGGGTCCGGGCGCAAGTCACTGATCAAGGCCTGCGAGAACTCGTTGCGTCGCTTGCAGACCGACTACATCGATCTCTACTGGCTGCACATGTGGGATAAGAACACCCCGATTGAGGAGACGATGGCCGCACTCGACGACCTCGTCCGGGCCGGCAAGGTGCGCTATCTCGGCGTGTCCGATACTCCGGCGTGGAAGATCGTGGAAGCCAACCTGCTCGCCCGTTTCCGCGGCTGGTCGTCCTTCGTCGGCTTGCAGATCGAGTACTCGTTGCTGGAACGCACCGTCGAGCAAGATCTCGTTCCGATGGCTACCGAGTTCGGCCTGGGCATCACGCCCTGGTCACCGCTGAAAGGCGGTGTGCTGAGCGGCAAGTACACGCGCGACAACGCGGGTCAACAACAATCTGGCCGTGGTGCCATGGTCGATACCTTCCTCAACGAAGAGACATACGCCCTCATCGACGAACTCCAGGCCATCGCCAAGGCGCACGACACCGCTGTTTCCAGTGTGGCGCTGGCCTGGCTGCGCGCACAGCAGGCCGTGACCTCCATCATTGTTGGGGCACGACGGCTTTCGCAGTTCGACGACAACGTGCGTGCGGTGGACGTGACGCTCACGGCCTCGGAGATCGCGCGGCTGGACGCGCTCACCAAGCCGACTTTCGGCTTCCCGCAGAGCATGATCGAGATGGCACCGGGCATCATCAACGGCGGGACTTCGGTCAACGGCGTGTCGGCACCTATCTCCGAATACGTGATGCCCGAAGGCGGTCAGCCTTACTGAGGGCCTAGTAACCACCGCGAGCAGACGGACCTAGTCGAAGCGTCCCGAGTGCATCTTCAGCGCGGAATCGACGTTGGCCTTCTTGTCCTCCGCCGCACCCTTGGCCGCGGCCTTCTTGCGCCGCGCCACGACGGTGTCGACCGCGCCGTTGAGCGCCGACCCCAGTGGGAAGCCAAGATAGTGGGTGAGAAAGACGGCCATTTCTTTCAACTCGGTCTCGCTGAGTTCCCCGTTGAGCAGCGCGGCGTTGATCTGGATCTCGGCCAGGTCGCGGTTCCCGATGGCGGTCACCGCGGTCAGCGTCATGATGCGCTTGTCCCGCATCGACAGTCCCGGCCGGGTCCAGATGCTGCCGAAGAGATGGTCGACGGTGAGGTCGAAGTAGGGGTCGCCCTCGATGTTGGGCATCTCCCAGCCGTAGACCTCGTTCATTTTCTCGAGGCCCTTGCGGCGCAGTTCGTCCATGTTCACTCCTTCGTGGTCGACGCCGAGTGCGGGACGCCGAGGCCTTCAGCCAGCCGCTCGAGCGCGACCGCGGCCAACGGTAGATCCACCGATACTGCCTCACCTAATGCCAGCGCCAGGCTCAGATCCTTTTCACCGAGTACCCGCGCGTGCAAGAAGGGCTTATAGAGAAAGCTATCCGGGGGAATGGGTTTGGTGTCGTCGCGATACATGATCGAGCCGGCGCCACCCGTGATCGCATCGCTGTGACGCACCACCTGCCCGAGGTCTTGCAGATTCAGACCACATCTTTCGGCCAACTTCGATGCTTCGCACGCGGCGGCAAAGGAAATGTAGTGGAGCATATTGCGGGCCAGCTTCATCCGCGTTCCGGCGCCCGGTTGCCCGGCGTGAATGACGAGGGACGCCCACAGCGAGAACGGTTCCTTACGATTGCGAACGCCTCGTCGCTGGCACCAACCATTGCCGCCAACTCCCTCTTCTTGGCAGCGCGTCCACTGCCGCTGACGGGCGCGTCGACGACGTGAATACCTTTGGGTTCAAGCTCTTTCGCCAACTCGACGGCGGTCGCGTCGCTGATCGTGGAGTGAATCGCGATCACCGTGCCGGGCTTGGCGTTCGGGGCCAATTCGCCGACCACCTCGCGGACCTGTTTATCGTCGAGGACGGTGATGCTGATGATGTCGGCCTCCGCGACGTCGGCGACGCTGTCGGCCAGCTGAGCGCCCTTCTCTGCGAACGGCGTCATCGCCTCGGCGCGGATGTCGAAGACGATCAGCCCGCCCGGCCAGTCGACCAGCTGCATGGCCATCGGTGCACCCTGCTTGCCGAGACCGATATACCCCAGCTTGACACGGTTTTCGGACATGGTTACTCCTCTAGGATCGGAAAATCTGTCCACCGTCGACATTGAAGATCTGTCCGGTGATCCACGACGCCTGATCGCTCAACAGGAACAGGCACATGCCCACCAGGTCATCGGGAGTTCCCATGCGCGACAGCGGAAGTCCCTTGACGATGTCGTCGACGATCTCCTTGGGCGTCGTCGTCCGGTTGGCCTCGGTGTCGATGGGGCCGGGTGCGATCGCGTTGATCCGGATGTTCTGGCCACCCAATTCCCGCGAAAGCTGTTGGGTGAGGCCGTTGATGCCGACCTTGGCCAGGCCATAGAAGTTGGCGTACAGCCACGCCGCGGTGGACGACTGGTTGACGATCGCCCCACCGCCGCGCTTGGCCATCTTCTTGTAGACCGCGCGGGTGCACCACAATGCGCCGTCGAGGTTGACGCTCATGAACCGCTTGTAATACTCGGGGTCTACGGTGAGCAGGAAGTCCAGTTTCATGCCGCCGAAGATGGCGGCGTTGTTGACCAGGTAGTCGATGCCGCCGAATTCGGCCAGGGTGCGATCCGCCATCGCCTTGGCCGACGCCGGGTCGGACACGTCCACCGGCACGCTGATGGCGGTTCCGCCGTCGGCGACGATCTGCTTGGCCACCCCCTCGGCCGCCTCGGCGTTGATGTCGGCCACCACCACCGCCGCGCCCTCTCGGGCCAGCGCCTCGACGTATGCCTGACCAATGCCACCACCGGAACCGGTGACGATAGCCACCTTGTTTTCAAACTGCATGCCGCTGTAGCTCCTCTAATTTGCAGCTGTCGCAATGAGTTTTGATTTCCAGGTATTCCTCGAAACCGGCCAGGCCCATCTCGCGGCCGTTGCCGGACTGTTTGTATCCGCCGAATGGCGCATCCGCGGAGTACCAGACGCCGCCGTTGACATTGACGGTGCCTACTCGCATCCGCGCGGCGAACCTGGCGGCCCGTTCCGGGTCGGCACTGAACACGGTGCCCGACAAGCCATATGGCGAGTCGTTGGCGATCCGCAGAGCGTCCTCGTCGCCGTCGTGGGCAATCACCGTGAGCACCGGCCCGAAGATCTCCTCCCGGGCTACCCGGGCATCGTTGCCCAAACCCGCGATCACGGTGGGTTCGATGAAATAGCCGACATCTCTGTCTGCCGGGCGACCGCCGCCGCAGGCGAAGGTCCCCCCCTCGGCGATCGCCGAGTCGAGATAACCCTGCACGCGGTCCCGCTGCCGCGCTGAAATGACTGGGCCGCAGACGGTTCCGGGATCGTTGGGATCGCCCGGCTTGATCCCGGACATGGTTCGCGCCGCACTCGCAACAGCCTCGTCGTAGTGGGCACGCGGCACCACCAAGCGGGTGGTGATCGCGCAGCCCTGCCCGGCGTGCATGGACGCGGTGAACGCCGCCATAGCGCAGGCGCCGGCAAGATCAGCGTCGTCGAGCACGACGAACGCCGACTTCCCGCCCAACTCCAGGAACACCTTCTTGATGGTGGCGGCCGCATCACCCATCACGCTGCGGCCGGTGGCAGTGGATCCGGTGAACGAAATCATATCCACCCGGGGGTCTTTGGCCAGCAGCGCGCCCACGCTGTGGTCGCTGGAGGTGACGATGTTGATCACGCCCGGCGGAACGTCGGTGTGCTCGGCAATGAGCTCGCCCAGCACTGCTGCGCACCAGGGGGTGTCGGGCGCAGGCTTCAGGATGATGGTGTTGCCCGCGGCCAGGGCAGGACCCAACTTGGCGAGATTGATCTGGTGCGGGAAGTTCCACGGGGTGATGGCGCCGACGACGCCGACCGCCTCGCGGGCGATGGTGCGCCGGGTGGGAATGCCCATTGGCGCCGCCTGACCCAGATCCTGGTTCCAGACATAGGATTCGGCAGTATCCGCCGCGAACGCCAGGTCGTTGACCGGACCCTCGAGCTGGGCCATCGAAGTGAGCATCCGCGGCGCGCCGACCTCCGAAATGGTCAGTTCGCGCAGTTCTTCGGTGTGCTGCTGCATCGCTTCGCGCAGCTGCCGTATGCACCGCACCCGCAGGTCGGTGTTGCGTGACCAGTCGGTGTCGTCGAAGGCGCGCCGCGCCGCTTCGATGGCGCGGCCCATGTCTCGCGCGTCGGCGTCCGCGGCGACGCCCAGTACCTCCTCGGTGGCGGGATTGGCCGTCGGGAAGGTACCCGCACTGCCTTCCGAGAACTTGCCGTCGATGAACAGTGCACTAACGCCGTCGGCCAACAGGGCCATCTACCACTCCCACCAGGTGCGCTCAGTCAGGACGAACTGAGGACTAATCTGAATGGACAACTGTCCGATATCGTTCCTCCGAACCATAGTCCCACGGTCGGCGACGGTGCAAGAGCCGATCCCGCAGCCCGTCCATTGGGTGCGGCTTAATCGCCTTTGACATGCATGTTCACTCTCGGGTCTTGCTTCGCATTGCGTGTATCCTCTAGTTTGGACATGTGTCCAGCGATGCTGCGGTTTCGGTAGCCGACCAGGCCCAGCCCCCAGGCGGGAGAACGCCGCGGAACCGTCGCCAGGAGGAAACCTTCCGTAAGGTCCTGGCCGCCGGCATGGAGACCATGCGACAGAACACCTACGCAGACCTGACCGTGCGCATGGTGGCAGCCAGGGCCAAGGTGGCACCGGCGACCGCGTACACGTACTTCTCCTCGAAGAACCACCTGATCGCCGAGGTCTACCTCGATCTGGTTCGGCAGGTGCCCTACTTCACCGACGTCAACGTTGCGATGCACACCCGGGTGGATCAGGCGTTGCGGCATCTGGCGCTGGTCGTCGCCGACGAACCCGAAGTCGGCGCGGCGTGCACCGCCGCGTTGTTGGGCGGCGGTACCGACCCCGCAGTGCGTGCCGTCCGCGACCGGATCGGTGCGGAGATCCATCGTCGTATCGCCTCGGCCATCGGACCGGGCACTCAGACCGGCACCGTGTCCGCCCTGCAAATGGCCTTCTACGGTGCCCTGGTGCAGGCCGGCAGCGGCGAGTTCACCTATCACGAGATTGCCGACCGGTTGGCTGACGTGGTGAGCCTCATTCTGACCGGAGCCGAAAAGGGCGGTGATGCATGACGATCCATGTCGGGGATCCGGAATTGGTACTGGACCCTTACGATTACGACTTCCACGAGGACCCGTACCCGTACTACCAGCGGTTGCGCGACGAGGCCCCGCTGTACCGCAACGAGGCACTCGGGTTCTGGGCTGTCTCGCGACACTCTGACGTGCATCAGGGATTTCGCAACAGCACCACGCTGTCCAACCGCGACGGCGTCTCCCTGGACCCGGTCTCCCGCGGACCGCACGCGTCGAAAACGATGTCTTTTCTGGCGATGGACGATCCGGCGCATCTGCGGTTGCGCACGCTGGTGTCGAAAGGGTTCACACCGCGCCGGATCCGCGAACTCGAGCCGCGGGTAACCGAACTCGCCGTGCAGCACCTGGACGTCATGCTGGAGAAGGCCGACGCCGGCACAGTCGACTATGTCGCCGAATTCGCCGGCAAGCTCCCGATGGACGTGATCTCTGAACTGATGGGTGTGCCGGTGGCCGACCGCGATCGCATTCGTGCCTGGGCCGACGGCGTGATGCATCGCGAGGACGGTGTCACCGACGTGCCGGCATCGGCGATCGAGGCGTCGATCAACCTGATCGTCTATTACCAGGGCATGATCGCCGAACGCCGCAAGAAGCTGACCGACGATCTGACCTCGGCGCTGCTGGAGGCCGAGATCGACGGCGACCGGCTCACCGACGAGGAAGTCCTCGGGTTCATGTTCCTGATGGTGATCGCCGGAAATGAGACGACCACCAAACTGCTTGCCAATGCCGCGTTCTGGGGACACAAGAATCCCGACCAGCTGACCCCGGTCTACGCCGATCTGTCTCGGATACCGCTGTGGGTCGAGGAGACGCTGCGTTACGACACCTCCAGCCAGATCCTGGCGCGCACCGTCTCCGGCCCGCTTGAGCTCTACGACACCACGATTCCCGAAGGGGACGTGTTGCTGTTGTTGCCCGGCTCGGCCCACCGCGACGAGCGGGTGTTCGACAAGCCCGACGAGTTCCTGATCGGCCGTGACATCGGCTCGAAACTCTTGAGTTTCGGCAGCGGCGCGCACTTCTGTCTGGGGGCCCACTTGGCCCGGATGGAAGCGCGGGTGGCGCTGACCGAGTTGTTCAAGCGAATCCGCGGATATGAGGTGGACGAGGCCAACGCCGTCCGCGTCCACTCCAGCAATGTCCGCGGGTTCGCTCACCTACCCGTCACGGTGGAGGTTTCCTGATGCCGCGCTTTGCCCCGCATCCCGCACGCCGGCCCGCCATCGTCGCCGGCGCGTCCTCGGGTATCGGTGCCGCGACCGCGGTCGAGCTTGCCGCCCATGGCTTTCCGGTGGCACTGGGCGCGCGACGGGTGGAGAAGTGCCAGGAGCTCGTCGACAAGATCCGCGCCGATGGTGGTGAGGCGATCGCGCTGCCACTGGACGTCACCGATCCCGAGTCGGTCAAAAGCTTTGTGCGGCAAGCCACCGAGCAACTTGGTGATATCGAGGTGCTGGTCGCCGGTGCGGGCGACACCTACTTCGGCAAGCTGCACGAAATCGACAGCGAGGCGTTCGAGTCGCAGCTGCAGATCCATTTGATCGGGGCGAACCGGCTTGCCACGGCAGTACTTCCGGGCATGCTCGAACGTCAGCGCGGTGACCTGATCTTCGTGGGATCCGATGTCGCCCTGCGGCAGCGCCCGCACATGGGCGCCTACGGGGCGGCGAAGGCCGGACTGATCGCCATGGTCACCAACCTGCAGATGGAACTCGAGGGCACCGGCGTGCGCGCATCGATCGTCCACCCGGGGCCGACGAAGACCGGGATGGGCTGGAGCCTGCCGGCCGAGTTGATCGGCCCGGCATTGGAGGACTGGGCGAAGTGGGGACAGGCCCGGCACGACTACTTCCTGCGAGCGTCCGATCTGGCCCGGGCTATCACCTTCGTCGCCGAGACGCCCCGCGGCGGGTTCGTGGTCAGCATGGAGTTGCAGCCCGAAGCGCCATTGACCACCACTAAAGAACGCCAGCAACTGAAAGTTGATGAGAAAGCGTTGAATTCATGACGACTTCGCGAAACGACGATGCGGCGCGAGGTACGAGCGCCGATGAGGAGTGAGCAATGACAAGCACAGCGATGGTGCCGCGGGTTTCCGGCGGCGAAGAAGAACACGGCCATCTGGAAGAGTTCCGCACCGATCCGATTGGGCTGATGCGCCGCGTGCGTGACGAATGTGGGGATGTCGGCTGGTTCCAGCTGGCCGGCAAGCACGTCATCCTGCTCACCGGCGCGGGGGCCAACGAGTTCTTCTTCCGCTCGGCCGACGAGGATCTGGACCAGGCCGAGGCATACCCGTTCATGACGCCCATTTTCGGTAAGGGCGTGGTTTTCGACGCCAGCCCGGAGCGGCGCAAGGAGATGCTGCACAACTCGGCGTTGCGCGGCGAGCACATGAAGGGCCACGCCGTCACCATCGAGGGCGAAGTGCGCAAGATGGTTGCCGACTGGGGCGACGAAGGCGAAATCGACCTGCTCGACTTTTTCGCTGAGTTGACCATCTACACCTCGACCGCCTGCCTGATCGGGCTGAAGTTCCGCAACCAACTGGACTCCCGGTTCGCACACTTCTACCACCAGCTGGAGCGTGGCACCGACCCGCTGTGCTACGTCGACCCCTACCTGCCGATCGAAAGCTTCCGCATTCGCGACGAAGCCCGAAAGGGATTGGTGGCGTTGGTCCAGGAAATCATGGATCAGCGGATCGCCAGCCCACCCAAGGACAAGAGCGACCGCGACATGCTCGACGTGCTGGTGTCCATCAAGGACGAGGACGGCAACCTACGGTTCTCCGCCGACGAGGTCACCGGGATGTTCATCTCGCTGATGTTCGCGGGCCACCACACCAGTTCGGGCACCTCAGCGTGGACGTTGATCGAACTGATGCGCCACCCCGCGGCCTACGCCGACGTCGTCCAGGAACTCGACGAGCTTTACGCCGACGGCCAAGAGGTGAGTTTCCATGCGCTGCGCCAGATTCCGAAGCTGGAGAATGTCCTCAAGGAGACGCTGCGGCTACACCCGCCGTTGATCATCCTGATGCGGGTGGCCCAGGGCGAGTTCGAGGTCGAGGGGTACCCGATTCACAAGGGCGACTTCGTCGCCGCGTCCCCGGCGATCTCCAACCGGATTCCGGAGGACTTCCCCAACCCCGACTCGTTCGATCCGGACCGTTACGAGAAACCTCGGCAGGAAGACCTGGTCAACCGCTGGACCTGGATTCCGTTCGGCGCGGGCCGGCACCGCTGCGTCGGCGCCGCGTTCGCTCAGATGCAGATCAAGGCGATCTTCTCGGTTCTGTTGCGCGAGTATGAGTTTGAGATGGCACAGCCCGCCGACAGCTACCACAACGACCACTCCAAGATGGTCGTGCAGCTCGCCCGGCCGGCCAAGGTCCGCTACCGCAAGCGCGCTCAGGGGTGACTTTCATGGGATTCAAGGTCGAAGTCGATCTCGATCTATGCCAGGGCCACGCCATGTGCGAACTCGAGGCACCGGACTACTTCCGGGTTCCCAGGCGCGGCAAGGTCGAGATCATCGACCCCGAACCGCCGGAAGAAGCCCGCGACGAGGTCGAGCGGGCCGTCGCATCTTGTCCTACCCAAGCCCTGTTCATCAAGGAGAAAGAAGGCTGACATGGCGTCGTTTCCACGAGAGGAACTAGAGGCCTGGGTCGAGCGCTGGCTGGAGACCAACCGGGTGGCTGAACGCGAAGGCGACTGGAGGCCGCTGGCCGATTTCTACGCCGATGACGCGACCTACGGCTGGAACATCGGGCCCAAAGAGGACGTGATGTGCGTCGGCATCGACGAGATCCGCGACATTGCCCTGGGCCTGGAAATGGAGGGGCTGGAAAACTGGCAGTACCCGTATCAGCGGGTCATCATCGACGACAAGCAGGGCGAGATCGTCGGGTTCTGGAAGCAGGTCGCCATCGACTCCGACGGCGGTCGCTCTGAGATCTACGGCATCGGCGGCAGCTGGTTCCGGCTCAACGCCGACGCGAAGATCGAGTGGCAACGCGACTTCTTCGACTTCGGCCACGTCCAGGCGCTGTACCTGGACCTGATGAAAGCCGGCAAGCTGTCCCCGGGGATGCAGAAGCGGATCGAGCGCAGCCTGGCGGGCGAGAAGCTGCCTGGCTACTATCCGCTGGGCAAGGCACCGTCACCGCTCTGGTGAGGTGCTGTCCCTGGTCGGCGGCACCCAACCAAGCATTTGGTTTGTTAAACGCGCTATGCTGACCGTCAGGAGTGCCCTGTGGCACTCATCACCACCGTGCCGGGCAAGACGGGCCAGGCACTCTCAATTCAAAGGCGAAATGGGGTCAGGTCTACCGTGAAGACAAAAGGCGCACTGATCTGGGAATTCAACCAGCCGTGGTCCATCGAGGACATCGAGATCGGCGATCCCGTCAAGGACGAGGTCAAGATCCAGATGGAAGCGGCCGGCATGTGCCACTCGGATCACCACCTGGTGACCGGCGGCATCCCAATGGCGGGCTTCCCCGTGCTCGGTGGCCACGAGGGCGCCGGCATCGTCACCGAGGTCGGCCCCGGCGTAGAGGACATCGCTCCGGGCGACCACGTGGTGTTGTCCTTCATCCCGTCCTGCGGGCAGTGCCCGACCTGTCAGTCCGGCATGCGCAACCTGTGTGACCTCGGCGCCGGACTGCTGGCCGGCGCAGCCGTGAGTGACGGCACCTTCCGGATTCAGGCCCGCGGCCAGAACGTCTTCCCGATGACGCTGCTCGGGACGTTCTCGCCGTACATGGTCGTGCACCGCAGCTCAGTGGTGAAGATCGACCCGTCCGTCCCGTTCGAGGTGGCCGCGCTGGTCGGCTGCGGCGTCACCACCGGCTACGGTTCGGCGGTCCGCACCGCTGACATCCGGCCAGGCCAGGACGTCGCAATCTTCGGTGTGGGCGGGGTCGGCATGGCCGCTCTGCAGGGCGCCGTCGCCGCGGGCGCCCGCTACGTCTTCGCGATCGACCCGGTGGAGTGGAAGCGTGACCAGGCGCTGAAGTTCGGCGCCACCCACGTCTACCCCGACATCAACGCCGCGCTCATGGGCATCATGGAAGTCACCTACGGCCTGATGGCCCATAAGGTGATCGTCACCGTCGGCGAGCTGCACGGCGCCGACATCGACAACTACCTCAACATCACCCAGAAGGGCGGCACCTGCGTGCTGACCGCCATCGGCAGCCTGCTCGACACGAACGTCAACCTCAACCTCGCCATGCTGACGTTGATGCAGAAGAATTTGCAGGGCACCATCTTCGGTGGCGGCAACCCGCAATACGACATCCCCCAGCTGCTGTCGATGTACAAGGCCGGCAAGCTGAACCTGGACGACATGGTGACCACCCAGTACCGCCTCGAGCAGATCAACGAGGGTTACCAGGACATGCTGGAAGGCAAGAACATTCGCGGCGTCATCCGCTACACGGACGCTGATCGGTAATCCTGGTCCTGAGTGACCAGCTTTCCGCACCTGTTGGCGCCGGGGCGAATCGGCGCCGTGACGGTGCGCAATCGAGTGGTCATGTCTCCGATGGAGACGATGTACGGCACCCCGGATGGCTTGCCGTCCCAGCGCACCCGTGATTACTTCACCGCTCGCGCCAAGGGCGGCGTCGGCCTGATCACGTTGGGCGCTACCGGAGTTGATCCGCAGCACCCGGAGACTCCGGGCGGGCTGCACCTGGGTACCGACGCCGCGGTCGACGCACACCGGGCGCTGGTGGACGAGGTGCACGAACACGGCGCCAAGATCCAGCCGCAGATTGTGCATGCCGGGCCCGACGGGCTGGGACCGGAAATGTTCGGGGCGACGTCGCTGGGGCCGTCGGTGATCCCGTCGTACCTCACCGGCCGTCCGTCGGCCGAGATCACCAGTGCGCAGCTCACCGAGGTACTCGACCTGTTCAAAGCCGCCGCGCGCCGGGCCGTCGAAGCGGGCTACGACGGTATCGAGCTGCACGCCGCGCACGGCTACATGCTGCTCGGATCGTTCCTTGCGCCACAACGCAATCGGCGCACCGACTGCTACAGCGGCCACACCGCGCGCGGCCGGTTACGGGGTGGCCGCGTTGCGGTGCCGGCGATCCCGGGAGCCCACCTCCCGCACGTGCACACCGGGCCCGGTCTGCGGAAGATGCTCGACGGTTGGCGGTTGCTCCGTCCGGGTGCGGTGCGGATGGCCAGCCGCGCCTGGATGCCTTTCGGTCGCCGGGTCACCGTCATCGGTGGTGATCTGGTGGCGCTCGAACTGGCCGAATTTCTTGCGGCGCGAGGCCGATTGGTCTCGATACTCGAGGGCGGGAAGGACATCGCTCCCGAGATCGGCAACAAGCGCAAGACCGAACACACCGATCGCCTGGACCGGTTGGGCGTCACCGTCCACGTTCGCGCCGAGATCGAGCGAATCACCGGGGACGCCGTGGTATTCACACCGGCTGGCGGTATCGCCCGCGAACTGGCCGCTGACAGCGTGGTGATCGCCGGCACCGTGGAGCCGGATACGGACTTGTTCGACGCGCTGGTTGACGCACTGCCCGACATCCCGGTTCACGCCGCCGGCGACTGCACCGGGCTGGGGCTGATCCGCAAAGCCACCGAAGACGGCGCCCGCGCCGCGTGTGCAATCTAGAGAAGGAGAAAACGCAATGACTCAAACCGCCCAATCCCCGGCCTTGACCGCATCCCAGTCGTCGTGGCGCTGCGTGCAAGCCCATGACCGCGAGGGCTGGTTGGCGCTGATGGCCGACGACGTCGTGGTCGAGGACCCGATCGGCAAATCCGTCACGAATCCGGACGGCACCGGGGTGAGAGGCAAAGACGGCGTCGCCACGTTCTATGACACCAACATCGCCGCCAACCAGTTGACCATTACCTGCGAAGAGACCTTCCCGTCCAGTTCACCCAACGAGATCGCCCATATCCTGGTGTTGCACAGCCAGTTCGAGGGCGGCTTCACCAGCGAGGTACGCGGCGTGTTCACCTATCGCGTCAACGACGAGGGGCTGATCAACAGCATGCGCGGGTACTGGAACCTCGAGATGATGAAATTCGCACAAGCCGAATAGCTACCCGATGCGACCGATCCCGGTGATATTGCCCTGCATGATCTTGCCGCCCATCAGGACCATGCACGCCGTCTGAATCGGGTCGCTGAGAAGGGTCGCGGATTTCGGTTGCTGGTGCAGCAATTTGCCCGTGGTCGGGTCGATGACCGAATAGGCGAAGAGGTCCACCGGCGTGGTCTGGTCGAGCCCGATCCGGGTGATGGTGTAGATCAGTCCGTCGCCGGTGGACAGGTGCGGCAGCGCGGCGCTGCGAACCTTGCTCTCCCACACCGTATGACAGCCCGGGCCCGGACTGTCCATGTCCACCCGGGTCATCCCACCGACGAAGGGCGCCGTCGGCGGCACCGCCGGACCCGCATCCGGAGGGACCGCCGGATAGGGATAGCCGTACGTGCTGGCGATGAACATCGAATTGCCCGCCCCGATCGGCGAGTTCTCGCTGCCCGGCCCACCCTGCGTCAGGACGGTCTGCTGGCAGACGACATTGCCGGTGCCGGATTGGTATACCATCGCGTGCACCTGCGGCTCGGCGTTGTCGACGATCGTCACATAGTCGGCGCCGGTGGGTCCGAAATACGTTGGGGTGGAACCGGTTCCCCAGCTCAGTTGCCCGGGCTTGCGGGCCGGGCCGCGGTCATAGTTCTGGCTCCACAAGACCTGCGGGTTGCCACCGCCGTTGAGGTTGATCTCGTAGAGGGCGAAGGTGGTCGCCACCGCGACCCGGTTGAGTGGCGATGCCGAGATGCTGTTGGCCACTTGCTGTCCCGCGGGCAGTTGCAAACTGGCAACACCACCGGCGGCTTTCGCTACACCCACCACACCACCACCGGTGGCGAACCAGACGTTGCCCTGATAGTCGGGGACGACGCCGACCGAGCTGTCACCGGGCGGAATGGCGCTGGACAGGTCGGTGGACTGGGTGACTACCAACTGCCAACGGCCCCGCTCGTCCTTCGCGTGCGCGATGCGCAGCAGGTGGTTGGTGCCGTCGATCAACACCATCTCGTTGTTGTTGTCCAGGTACGCATAGACGCCCCCGAGCAAGCCGCCTTTGGCGATGTCCATGCTGGCCAGCGGGATGACCTGCGGCAGGATGCCGCCGGGATCGATCAGATGCAACACCGGAGCTTGTGCGGTGATCGTGGTGCACAGCGCCAGTACCAGACCGTCGGTACCTTGGGTGATCGTCGGACAGGCGGCCAGTAGCGGGAAGGCGAAGATCGGCACCAGGCGCGCGCCGGGACCGGGGAGCGGTCCGGCGTCGGCCGATCCGGCGTCGTTGTGCATGGAAGCCAGACCGTTGGGCGCCATGTACGGGTTCGGCGGGCTCAGCGGACCGAACGCATCGGCGGCCCGGGCCGGTGTGAGTGCGGGGACCAGGGACACCGCGCATACGGTCAGCACTGCCACCGGAATCGCCAGCAGCGCTTTGGGAAACCGCACCAGGTCTCCCTCCAGTGAATTGGGTCACCTGGGATTCTGGCGATCGTTGAGAACGAAACGGCTACGGTGCGTTAACAATTCGGCTGCAGCGGTTCGCGGCGCTACACCGAGTCCGGTATGTACACCCCGGTTCCCTGCGCCATCTTCTCCACGGTTTCATAGGCCATCCAGACGAATCCTTGTTCGCCCCAACGTTTCCCGAAGCTGTTCTGGATTCGGACCGCGCCGGCATTCGGGGAGTGGGTGTCGTCGTAGGCGGTGATCAGCATGACGTGTCCGGCCTTCTTGCCGGACGCGTTGCGCATCCACTGCCCATTACCGACGTAGGGCGACGGCGTGCCGCGATAGTGCGGAAAATCGCTGTACAGGTTGACGCCGAAGGCGACAGGCATGCCTTTGGCGATGACGGTTTTCAAATTGTTCAAGCCGTCCGGACCGGTGATCCTCGTCAATTTATGCTCGGGGATCCGAAACAATGGGTCCGGGTCGATAGTGCGCGAACCGTAGTCGGCCCAGTTGGCTTCACACGACGAGGTGGACTTGCGCCTGCCGACGTTGGGCGCCGCAGCCAGCGACGGGGTGCCGCCATTGGCCTGCAACCAGTTCAGGCACTTGACCATTTGGCCACCCTTACAGGTGTTTTCGGTGAGCTTGTTCGCCAGCTGATACCGGATGTAGGCATAGTCGGGGCCGGCCCGGCGAGCCGGGGTGCTGGGCGGAGCATTGCTTTTGCGCGCGGCGTAGAACGTCGCCAGGCCGTAGACGGTGGCCCACACGAAACAGTTCGGCATGGTCTGTCTACCCACCGGTGGCAGCCACTCCGTTTTCACCGAGGCCGCCGCGGGCAGCCGGCCCGCGGGCTTGGGCGTTTCGGGGGTTCCCGGTTCCTCGACGTCGGAATCGTAGCCGTAAGCGGTCAGCTCGTACGGCTCCTCCTCTTCGGCGCTGCAGGCCGGCAGCGCGGCGCTGAGGGCACCGGCCGCCGCGAGCGCGAGGATCTTGCGTCGCGCGATCCGGACCTCCATGCGGATGACCTTATTTCGCGGGCCGAACATATGCTGGGGCAATGGCGTCGATCTTCACCAAGATCATCAGCCGTGAAATCCCAGGCCGCTTCGTGTACGAGGACGACGACGTCGTCGCGTTCCTGACGATCGAGCCGATGACGCAAGGCCACACCCTGGTGGTGCCGCGCGCCGAGATCGATCAGTGGCAGGGCGTGGACGCCCCGGTGTTCGCCCGCGTGATGGAGGTGTGTCAGCTTATCGGCAGGGCCGTGACGAAGGCCTTCTCGGCCGACCGCGCCGGGGTGATCATCGCCGGGTTGGAGGTGCCGCACCTGCACGTCCATGTGTTCCCCGCCCGCGACCTCAGCGATTTCGGCTTCGCCCACGTGGACCGCAATCCGTCACCTGAGTCGTTGGACGAGGCGCAGGCCAAGATCAAGGCGGCGCTGGCCGAGTTGGCGTGACTTGTCGCGGGCGCCCTAGACCGAGGCGGGCAGGTCGCTGACCCGCGGCAGCTCGACCCGAAAACAGCATCCCTCGCCCAGTGCGGTGGTGACCCGGACAATGCCGCCGTGGGCTTTCACCAACGAATCGACGATCGACAATCCCAACCCGGTGCCGCCGCTCGCTCGCGCCCGCGACGAATCGGTGCGGTAGAAGCGCTCGAAAATCCGGTCCGCGTCCTCCTGGCTCATGCCCGGGCCCTTGTCGGCGATCTCGAGCACCGCGTCGTCGCCGTCGGTGCCGACCCGGATGGTGACGTCAGCGGTCACCGGCGTGTGCTGGATCGCGTTCGCGATGAGGTTGCTCAGCACCTGTCGCAGTCGCGGCTCGTCGCCCAACACCTCCGGGGTGCCGGGCCCGTCGAGCACCTCCATCGTGATGGTGCGCTTGGGGTCGATGGCGCGCCCGTCATGCACGGCATCGCTGGCCAGCGCCAGCAGGTCCACCCGGTTGTGTTCCAGAGGCCGCTGCACATCCAGGCGCGCCAGCAGTAGCAGATCGTCGACCAGCAACCCCATCCGGCTGGCCTCGCTTTCAATCCGCGAAAGCAGCATCGAGACGTCGCGCGCGGCGCCTTGGCGGTACAACTCGGCGAACCCACGGATGGTGGTCAACGGGGTGCGCAGTTCGTGGCTGGCGTCGGTGATGAACCGGCGCATCCGTTCCTCTGAATCGCGAGCGGTGTCGGCCGACGATTCCGAGGCGGCCACCGCTTCCTGAATTTGAGACAGCATTCCGTTGAGCGCCAACGAAAGTCGGCCCACTTCGGTCCGCGGGTCGCGTTCGGTGATGCGCCGGTCCAGTTGACCCGCGGCGATCGCGGCAGCGGTCTGCTCGACCTCGGTCAGCGGTTGGAGGCTGCAGTGCACCACGACGAAGCTGGCGATTCCGACCACCGCCAGCACCACGGTCCCGATGCCGGCCTGCAACCAGACCAGCGACCGGACCGTGTGGTCGACATCGGACAGGTCGATGGCCACCGTGGTCAGGCCACCCTGCGGCCCGCGGACCGTCACCGCGCGCCACTGGATGTCCGAGTCGCTGACCGAGGGCAGGGTCGTCGGGTTCGAGCCGACGTCATTGTTCGCGGGCAGCGCGGGCTCGGCGTTGCGGTCGTTGATGGCCGTCATGGTGTGACCGTCGGGGCTGATCGCCCGGACGTAGAACTTCGACGGTGGCCGGGCCGGATCGAAGCCCTCACCGTTGGAAGTGGCGTGCTTCCACGGCGCCTGCGCCCAGGTGCGACTGGCGTCCATCAGGGTCGAATCGATACGGCTGACCAGGCTGTGGCGCAGGATCGACGTCACCGCCACCCCCGAAGCCAGCAATCCACACAGGACCAGCACCAGAGTGGCCGCCACCAGACCTACCCGTAGGGGCACGCCGCGGCGGTACTGACCGGCCATCTCAGCGCGGTTCACGCAACACGTAGCCCACCCCACGCAGGGTATGCAACAGGCGCGTCTCCCCGGTGTCGATCTTGCGGCGCAGATACGACACGTAGGACTCCACGACGTTGACGTCACCGCCGAAGTCGTAGCGCCAGACGTGGTCGAGAATCTTCGGCTTGCTCAGCACGGTGCCGGCGTTGATCACGAAGTAGCGCAGCAAGGTGAACTCGGTGGGCGACAGGGACACCGGCTGACCGGCCTTCCACACTTCGTGGGTCTCCTCATCGAGTTCGATGTCGGCGAACGTCAGCCGGGCATTGCGGGGTTCGTTACTGCTGCCCTTGCCGGCGCGGCGCAGGATGACCCGCAACCGGGCCACCACCTCTTCGAGGCTGAACGGCTTCGTCACATAGTCGTCGCCCCCGAGGGTCAGGCCGGCGATCTTGTCCTGCAACGAGTCGCGGGCCGTCAAGAACAACGCGGGGGCGTCGATGCCGTCGGCGCGCAGCCGGCGCAGGACGCCGAACCCGTCCATTCCGGGCATCATCACGTCGAGAATCACCGCGTCCGGCCGGGCCTCGCGGGCCCGGTCCAGGGCCTGGCTTCCGTTGGTCGCGGTGATGACCTCGAATCCCTGGAACTTCAGGCTCACCGAGAGCAGTTCGACGATGTTGGCCTCGTCGTCGACGACAAGGATGCGAGCCTCCGGTTTGGTGGTCTCGCCGCCGGGGTGTCCCAGTGTCACGTCAGTCTCCCAACCCGAACTTGAGTACTAGCTTCAAAGTCATTGAAAACTTCCTGAAAGGTCGGTGCAAGTAATCTGCTAGCAGTCTGCCAGGAGTCGCAGTACTGGCATCGAACCGCGCGGTGTAATCGGGGATGCGTCGTGAATAGACTCGCAGAATGAACCTCGTCAAGGCCGTCATGGGTATCGCGACCGCTCCTGCGCGTGCCGGGCTTGCTGCCGCGGAGGCGAGCCTGAATCTGGCCGGCGTCGCGGTCGGAGTTGCCAAGCAGGCGCTGGGCGAGAGCGGCGGCGCAAGCGGGTCCTATGCGATGGCCAACATGCTGGGCATCGACGAGGCGCTGACACGAGCCAACCGGTTGGCGAGCCTGTTGGACGACGACATGCCGCTGGGACGCGCCATTGCCCCCAACGGGCCGATGGACCGGATGCTGCGCCCCGGCGGGGTGGTTGATCTGCTGACAGCCGAGGGTGGGCTGATCGACCGCCTGACCGCCGAGGGTGGCGGGCTGCAGCGCGCCCTGCAGCCGGGTGGTCTGGCCGACCAGCTGATGGGCGCCGACGGGATGATCGAGCGGGTGCTGGCCGAGGACGGGCTGGCCGACAAGCTGCTCGCCGAAGGGGGACTCATCGACACCCTGACGGCCAAGAACGGTCCGTTGGAGCAGCTCGCCGATGTGGCCGACACCCTGGCGCGCCTGGCGCCCGGGATGGAGGCATTGGAACCCGCGATCGCCACCCTGCAGGAGGCGGTGATCTCGCTGACCATGGTGGTCAACCCGCTGAGCAGCATCGCCGACCGTATCCCGCTGCCGGGGCGCCGGCCACGCTCGTCGTCGCGGCCGGTGCGCTCGCAACGCATCGTCGAGGGCGAGCCGTGACCCATTAGGCTGGCACCGGCTTTACCGGCCTCCTTAGCTCAGTGGTAGAGCACTCGCCTTGTAAGCGAGCGGTCGTCAGTTCAATCCTGACAGGGGGCTCAACACAACGATCCCGGCGAGCGGACGGTGCGCACAGAAGTCACGAAGGCACCGTGAGAATGCGGCGTCGATGCGAGCATTGAACCAGCCTGGTGGTGCGGACGAGCGCTGAAGAGTCAGCTGGAACGGAGGAGCGGCTGGTGCACACCCAAACCGCCTTTCTCCTCACCATTTTGGTGCTGTGTTACGCGGTGGTCTCCGGGCTTGTCCGGCGTTGGTATGTCGCGCCCGCGCTGATCTTCGTCGCCGTCGGGATCGTGCTGGGTCCGTCTGGCTTCGACGCGATCGAGCACGGGGCCGGTACCCGGGGCTTCACGATGCTCGCGCAGCTGGCGCTGACCGTAATTCTCTTCAACCAGGCGTCGGCGCTCGACCCACGCGCGCTGCTGCGCCGGGGCGGCCTGACGCTGCGCCTGCTGGTGGTCGGAATGCCCGTCGCGATCGCACTCGGCACCGTGCTCGCAGTCCTTGTTCTGCCGGTCCTGACGTGGTGGGAAGCGGTGTGCCTGGCGGTGATCGTGGTCCCCACCGAAGTCGCAATGATCGATGCCGTCTTGGAGGATCGACGCATACCCGAGGATGTACGGCGCGCCCTGTCGACGGAAAGCGGCTTCAACGACGGCATCGCTTTGGCGGCCCTTCTCGGCGCGCTGGCCCTGGCGTCCGAGCAGGTCCATCACGCGCCGCAACGCTGGGCATGGTTCGCATTCCGCACCGAAATCGTCTCGGTGGCTGCCGGCATCGTCATCGGCTTGATCGGCGCAACTGTGATCTGGCGATCGCGAGCGCGCGGCTGGATGAGCGACACCTGGTCCCAGTTGGCCACGCTGTCGCTGGCGTTGATCTGCTACGGGGTTGGCGAGCGATTGCACGCCAGTGGATTTGTGACCGCATTCGCCGGTGGTCTCGCCTATGCGATGGTTGGGTCCAAGTCCCGCGAGCTCCGCGGGACGACGCAGGTCTCCGACGCAGCCGGTGAGCTCCTTGAACTCCTCGTGTTCGCCCTGTTCGGCGGCTTCGCGGTGATACCCGTGTTGCGTGACGGCGACTTGCGACTCGTGCTGTTCGCGGTGGTGGCTTTGATTCTCGTGCGAGTGATCGCTGTCGCGATAGCGATGCTCGGCAGCGGACTCGCGTTACGTAGCACCTTGTTCATGGGATTGTTCGGGCCTCGCGGAATCGGAACCCTGGTCCTCGGCCTGATAGTGATCGAGCGCGGCGAGATCCGGCAGAGTGCCCTCATCACGCAAGCCGTGGTGGTGGCCGTCACGATAAGCCTTGTCCTACATAGCCTTATCGCACCGCTGGGCATTCGTCTGGGTGAACCGATCGGTTCCTCGAAGCGGAGTTCCTGACTGCCTCAATCGACGCAGACTCTGCGTCGGTAGCTCGGCGAAGAAGGCTAGGCCCGCTAACCGAGCGTTGCTGCGCGGCGTGCCGTCGACGAAGATAGATCCGGATATCGGCGTGATCTCGTCAGGAGTACGCAACGTGGACTTTCGAGACGGCCCCGCAATGGTCGACGCGCTACTGGATCGGGCGGTGGCGGCATTCGGCAGTGGCGATCATGCCGCGGCGACGGCGTTGGCCGGGCAGGTGCTGGCCGCCGACGAGGGCAATGCCGACGCCGAGGAATTGCTCGCCGCTCCTGCTCGTGGCGGCGAGATCCGGCGGCTGACAATACTTTTCGCCGACCTGGTAGATTCCACCGCGCTCTCGACCCGAGTCGAACCGGAGACCTATCGCCTGGTGGTCGGCCGGTACCGCGAAGAGGTGCTGGCGATCGTGAACCGCTTCGGGGGCCACATCGGCTCGACCGCGGGTGACGGTTTGCTGGCGGTGTTCGGCCACCCGGTTGCACACGAGGATGATGTGCGACGCGCCGTACTCGCCGGTTTGGAGATTTCCCGGGCGGTCCCGAAACTGAGCGCCAAGGCAAAGGCGCGCTTCGGATTTGAGATCAGTGTGCGGGTCGGCGTGCACCGCGGTGTGGTCTATCTGGACACCACTCAGGCAGATGTGTACGGGTTGGGCGCGAATCTGGCGGCGAGAGTCTGCGGGTTGGCACCGCCGGGGGCGGTGGTGATATCCGATGCTGTGGCACGCCTGGTACGGGACGCGTTCGAGTTGGAGACTCGCCCCGCTGCACCCGTGAAGGGCGTGGAAGGAGTGATTGACCACCACCGGGTACTCGTCGAACGGACCTTGCCGGCCCGAGTTGCGCCGGGCCCGCTCGTCGGTCGGTCCCGCGAATGGCAGCACCTACAGGAGAGTTGGGCACTGGCGCAGTCAGGGCAGTTGCGCACGCCAGTGGTCTTCTGCGGTGAACCCGGCATCGGCAAGAGCAGGCTGGTGGCGGCGGGCGAGGCATTGGTCAGGCAGTCCGGCAAAGCGGCGATCGAGCTGATCGGCTCACCCTTCCACGCCGATGCCGGGCTGTATCCGGTACGTGCCCTGATCGAACGCCATTGCGGCATCAGCCGTCTCACGGATCCGGCCGAGCGCCTGACGTTGCTGAACGCGGAACTGGTCAGGGTCGGACTGGATCCCATCCGTTTCATCCCATTGCTGGCGCCCGTGCTGGGCGTCGACGCACAGCACGGGTATCAGGCCGTTCCCGATGAAGGCCCCGAACTCTACGACCTGATCATCGAGGCGGTGCAGGCCTATCTCCTGGCCTGCGTGCAAGGCGCGCCCGGCCTGGTGATCGCAGAGGACGCACACTGGTTCGATCCCACCAGCCTCGAGGTACTGGGCGGACTGCTGGACGCGGCAGGAGGTCACTTGCTGATCGTCGTCACCGGCCGGGACAAAGGATGGTTGCCGGACAGCTGGCGGGCGGAAGTGTTCGACCTCAAACCCCTGACCGAGCAGGAGTCCGACGAGCTGATCGTCGCGCTCAATCCTGGGCTGACTCCGCACGAGCAGGCCACTGTCCGGTCCCGCTGCGACGGCGTGCCCTTCTACATCGAGCAGGTCGTGGCGGGCATAACCGAGGTGGGCGTGCCCGAGGCTCTCTACGAGCCGTTGTTCGCCCGGCTCCGGGCGAGCGCCGAGGTCGTGCCGGTGATTGAAGCCGCCGCGGTCATCGGTCGCTACGTCGACACCAGCCTGCTGCGAACCGTGACCGAGATGGACGCGGACGACGTCCAACGCGTCGTCCACGAGCTCGTCGACGCGCAGGTGCTCGAACCGTGGAACACCGACGGCTGGCGGTTTCGTCATGAGCTGCTCCGCGAAGTCGCCACGGAGCTGGCGCCACCCAGCGTGCGTCGGAAACTGCACGCCAGCGTCGGCGACGCCCTGTGCAGCTTCAGTGGTGACCCGGACTGGGGGCTGGTCGCCGGCCACTACCAGCAGGCCGAGCGATTTGACGATGCCGCCTCCGCCCACCAGCAGGCGTCAGCAGCGGCGCGGCGCCGCGGCGCCCTCACCGAGGCGCGCGCCCATCTGAGTCACGCCCTGACGGCACTCGACCAGTGCCCGCCCAGCCCCGACCGCGACCGCCGCGAAATTGCATTCCGATTAGGGCGGGGGTTCCTCACCGGCAGCGCCGTGAGTCCATCAAGTCCCGTCGTCGCCCCCGATCTGGAGCGCTGCCTGGAACTGATCGGGGCTGACGTGCCTGTCAACAACCAGGGCCGCACGTCGACCGCAGAGGAACTTTTCTCGACATTGGGTGTCCTGACCGGCTACTACACCGGTCGTGCGGATTTGAGCCGTGCGACCAAGGCACTGGAGCTGCTGCGCGCCGCCCTGGAGCAATGGCAGCCGGGGTCCTGGCCACGCACCGATGCGTGGGCGGGAGTGTTGGCGTTTCTGCGAGGCGAATTCGCCGATGCGCGAACAAAACTCGAGCTGGCCACCGACCCCGGCCCGGCCAACAATCGCAAAACGGAGACGGTGGGCTACCTGCCGATAGACCCCATCGTCGCGGCACGCATTCACCTGGCTCTGGTCCGACTGGTTCAGGGGAGCCTGCCCGCAGCCGAGACAGAGTTGGCGCGGGCCGCGCAATTGGTCGAGGGGATCGGGTTCCCGCAGGGTCCCTACAGCCTCGCGTACTTGCGATTCGTAGAGATCTGGGTGCGGATCGAGGCCGGCCAACTCGACGGTGCATCGTCACTGGCTGTCGACATGGTCGAGGATGCCCAGCGGCACGGCTTCAATCAATGGCGGCTGCGAGGCACAATTCAGCAAGCCGTCGCGGACGCTTTGGCAACACTGGCTGCAGATGGACCATCGCCGGCAGTTGACGACCGAATCGCCAACATCGTCGCTTGGGTCGACGAATTGCGCTCCGCCGACCTCAACGTCTATCTCACCTTCTTCGAGGGCGCGCTCGCCCGATTGATGATCGCCGCAGGACGCCGTGAGCATGCCAGGGTGCGGCTTGATGCCGCGTTGGCACTGGCCCGCGAGACCGGTATGTCCTTCTATGACTCCGAACTGCTCCGGCTTCGATCGCACACTCAGGCCGACCCCGCCGCTCGCCGTGCCGACCTTGAGACTGCCCTCCGGTCGGCCCGCGGCCAGGGTGCGAACCTGTTCGAATTGCGTTGCGCCCTGGATTACTTCGAACTCTGCGGGCGCTCTGCGGGTGCCGCCCTCACCGAAGCGATGAGCCGCGTGCCGGTAGACAGTGCATTAGCCGAATCGGCCAGAGCCTCCGACGCACTGACCGCAGCCGGACCGCGTTGAGCTGCCCCGAGGCTGCCTGATCACGGGTGTTATGAGCGCTCTAGGTATCGGGTCGGCGGCGGTGCGGGCCTGGTTGTCGGACCTTGATTACGGGTAGCGCACCACGAATTGTCTATGCCCCAACCTGTTTCAGCTTCGATACGGGGCTGCTGGTCAGCTTAGTTGTTGGTTGGGGGTGGCTGGGGTTGGAAGGGGTCGTACCACCACCAGTCGGCGCGTTCGCCGGTGGGCCCGGGGCACGGCGGGACGTCGGGTGGGGGGCGGTTGGGTGGGCGTGCGAGTGATCCTGCGCTCAGCGGTCGGCCGGAGCTGTCGGTGACGGTGAGATCGACGGCGTCTCCGGTGATGGTGATCAGGCCCCGGTGGTGCAGCCGGTGGTGATAAGGGCAGACCAGCACCAGGTTGGCCAACTCGGTCGGGCCGCCGTCTTCCCAGTGCCGGATGTGGTGGGCGTGCAGACCGCGGGTCGCACCACAGCCGGGAACCGCGCAGGTGGGGTGGCGGTGCTCGAGTGCGCGGCGCAGCCGCCGGCTGATCGGGCGGGTCGCCCGGCCGGCGCCGATGACCTCGCCGTCGCGTTCGAACCACACTTCACAGGTGGCATCACAGCTCAGGTATTGGCGTTCGGCCTCGGTGAGCAGCGGACCCAGATGCAGCGCGGCGGCGCGCTGCTGCGACATCAAGGTGCACCACCACCGTGGTGTGCTGCCCGTGCGGGCGGCGGGTGGCCTCGGCATCCCAGCCGGTCTCGACCAGCCGCAGAAACGCCTCGAGGTCACCCGGCAACGGCGGCGCGCTCTCGGAGGCGGGCTCGCTGTTGGCGCGATCGTGCTTCCATTCGGTGATCAGCGCCTCACGATGGGAGGCCAGCGCCGCGTCGAACTTCGCCGCCTCTGGGTGCGGAAGTTTGATCCGCCACTGGGTGAACTCCTCGTCGGCAGGTCTTGGTGATCGAGGGTTGCGGTGGCGGCCGCAGAATCGGGTTCGGGTCGCGGTTCGAGCTTGACCGCGGTGCGCAACTGGTTGACCGTGGCGCACCCGCGCCAACTCCGCGTAATGCTCATCAGATCCCTCACCGGCCCGTGCCGCGATGACCCCGACCTGATCCAGCGACAGCCGACCCTCCCGCAGACCCGCCGCGCAGCGCGGAAACGCCTCCAGCCGGCGCGCGACGGTGGTGATCGTGTGCGCATTGGCCGAGGACGCGCCGAGCTTCCAGGCCACCAACGCCGCCACCGAGCGTGCGCCCGTCATCCCGCACAACTCGTCGCGATCCATCTCGGCGACGATCTCCACGATGCGCCCATCAATCGCGTTGCGCTGACCGGCCAACTCCGCCAACTCCTCAAACAGCACCTCAAGACGCTCAGCAGGGCTCACCGCCGCGCCAGGGGATGCGGTCAAAGACATAACCTCATCATCGCAGGGGGGTACGACAAGTCTTGGCGCCCGATCCGCGCCAAGGCGTCAGCGTCATCAATGGCCAACTGGGACAGCCGCATCCATCACCACGGCCACCTACGCTCCCTCATGCGCCCAACCACGGTGCTCGACCTCAGCGATCCACGTCGCCACGTCTTCATCATCGGCACCGCCACCGGCGACGATGCCCCACACGTAATCCATGACGTGACGCGCCCTACTGCCAGCTAGAAAGCTTTTAGAAGGACGCAAGAAACCCACAAGGCCTGCACCACAGACTTCACTTCAACAGGAATTATCCGTCCACACCGAAGTGACTGAGCAGGCCAACATGACCACTCTCCGAACGATCAATCTGCACGGCGACGATGTCGCGTACCGCGACGAAGGCGCCGGCGAGGTGCTGCTATTGATCCATGGCATGGGCGGCAACTCGAACAACTGGCGCGAGCTCATGCCGGTCTTGTCCAAGAAGTATCGCGTCATCGCACCGGACCTGCTCGGCCACGGTCAGACCGCCAAGCCGCGCGGCGACTACTCGTTGGGCGCCTTCGCGGTGTCGTTGCGGGACTTCCTTGACGCGCTCGGCATCCCGCGGGTCACAGTGGTCGGCCACTCCCTGGGCGGCGGCATCGCGATGCAGTTCGCCCACCAGCACCGTGATTACTGCGAGCGGCTGATCCTGATCAGCAGCGGCGGCCTCGGCAACGAGGTGAACCGGGCGTTGCGGCTGGTTTCGCTGCCCGGGTCGGAAATCCTCTTGCAACTGGTGTCATCCAAACCGGCGATCAAGGCCCGGAAGGCACTTTCGGCGCTCAGTAACCGGGACGGGTCGGACCTCAGCCACCATTGGGAAGCTCACCAAGCGCTGTCGAACCGGGAGAACCGGCAAGCATTCTTACGCACATTGCGCGCCGTCGTGGACAGTCGCGGCCAAGCGGTGTGCGCACTGAACCGCCTGCACTCCAACGCGGACAGGCCGGTGATGATCATTACCGGCGATCAGGACCCAGTCATCCCTGTTGACCACGCGTACGCCGCCCACCAGGCGATGCCGCACAGTCGCATGCACATCATCCCCGGCGTGGCGCACCATCCCCACACCGAGAGCGCCGGGACCGTGGCGAGCCTCATCGACGACTTCATCGGTTCTCACGATGAGCACGCGCACGCGGGGGCCGTATCGCTGGGCGACTGGTCGGCATCGCAGCGGGCCGGCCTGCGGTCGCGGGCCGTGACGCAGCGCATCAGCCGGCGGCGGTCGCGACGTCACCTGCAGGCGGTGCCGGGGGCAGACGAATCACTTTGCGGCTGAACGCAACTGCTGGTTATCAGACCGGGATGGGCAGGCCGGTCAGATCACTGAGGCTGGGGTGAGACAACGAATCGACGAAGTCCTCGGCCACCGCCAAGGGGAAGTTCACCGTCGCGGTGCCGACCCCTTCGATCCCGTCGCGGACCGCGGTCGCGAACGTCGTCGGATCGCCCGAAATCAGGCCCTCCCACGCGTTCCAGGCCGCCACCTGCGGCGGGACGATCAGGTTTCGGAAGTCGACGAAGAGCTTGGTCGGCAGATTGGCCGGCCCGACGGGCACACCGTCCCAGCTGACCAGGTTCCAGCCACCCTTGGGGTCACCCTGCACGACGACAACGCTGGTGTTGTTGAGCTGATGGGTGAGCAGCAGTAGGGGGTTGGGGTTGTTGACGTTCATCAGCGTGCCGACCTCAATCGTGAACGCGCTCGAGTACGCCACGTCGGTGATGTGGCCGGTCGCCGGGGAGACGATGGGGTTGCCCATCGCAGTGTTGTACATGGTCTGCACCGACTGGGTGAACGCGTTGTTGAACACGATCCCATTGACGTTGGTGGATCCCGGCGCCAGCATCGGCACCAAGGGGAAGCCGAGCGTCCACGCGACCGGGCCTACTAAATAGAGCAGGCCGCCGGGGCCATACTGTTGCATACCTTCGAAAATTCCGCCGTTGATCTCGTTGAGGCCGGGCAGGATTACCGGGTTCGGGGTCAACGCCATCGCGGTCTGTTGGGTACGCATCAACTCCGAGGCGAAGATTCCGGCGTACTGATTCGACGGGGCAAGGACTCCGGCGATCGTCGCCGCTTGTTGCTGGCCCGACGCAGTGAGCCCGACGCCCGGTACCGCCGTGTCGATCCAGCCCGCCGCGTTGGCAATCGACTGTGCGTGCCGCACGAAGTCGATTTGGATGAGCGTGTTGGGACCGCCGGTTGGTACCGCCCCCGCACCAGGAACGCCGATGAACAGCCCGCCACGACCGGCAAACCCGCCGGTTCCGGCGGCGCCGCCGTTGCCGAAGAACAGGGCCTGGCCCCCGGCACCGCCCGCACCGCCGGCGCCGCCCGGACCGCCGTTGCCCATCAGCCAGCCGCCGACGCCCCCCGTGCCGCCGATCCCGGCACCGAACCCGGCACCGCCGGCGCCGCCGTTGCCGATCAGGCCGGCATTCCCACCGTTGCCGCCCGCCACGTTGCCCACCGTCGGGGAGTAGCCCGTCCCGCCGTCACCGAACAGGATGCCGCCGGCGCCGCCGGTGGGGTTGGCCGCGGTGCCGGCGGCACCGTGGCCGATCAGCCCTCTGCCGAAGAGTAACGTCGTGGGCGCGTTGATAATCGGGTCGAGCGTCTGACCCAGCGGGCCGGCTATCCAGGCGTCACCGGCCGTATGAATCGGACCGTAGACCAAGCCCTGAAACCCTTTGGCAATAGCTGGATTCAAAACCGAATCCAGACCGGCCAGCCCTTGGGCGGCCGCGGCCTCGGTACCCGCATACGATGCCGCCGTCGCGCCCAATGCACCGACGAACTCCTCGTAATACGAAGCCGCCTGGACGGCCGCCGCCTGATACTGCAGGCCGTGCGTGCCGAACAACGCCGCAATGGCCGCCGACACCTCGTCGGCGGCCGCGGCGGCCAACTGGGTCGTCGGGAGGGCTGCGGCCGCACTGCCAGCAGTCAGCGCCGAGCCGATGCGAGCCAGATCAGGCTCGACGGTCTGCAATATGTCCGGCGACACGAGCACAAATGACATCGCCCACCCCCACTGCTATTACGTAATAGACATCATGGCGCTACACGACGGAAAAATACGCAGGTATCGAAATAAAGCCGCGCGTTAGCTGTTTCCCCGCTTCCGGGACAGGAATGCCTGCATATGCTGTTGCGGTTCGCCCGTCAGGAATGCCAGACCGAATTGTTCGACGCTGTCTTCGATCGCCGCATGGACCGACATATCGAACCACTTGTTGAGGAGCCGCTTCTGTTGGCGGACGGCGGCCGTTCCGAATCCGCTGAGCCGTGCCGTGAGCTGGGCGATCCGGGCATCCAGCGCATCCGGCGCCACAACCTCATGGACCAGGCCCCAGCTGACAGCGGTGCCGGCATCGATCGTTTCGCCGGTGAGCAACATCCAGGCCGAGTGCCCGGCGCCGATCAGAGCCGGCATCAGGGCCGCGTGGATCACCGACGGTATTCCGACGGCCACCTCCGGCATTCCGAACTTGGCACCGGATTCGGCGATCCGCAGATCGCAGGACATCGCGACTTCCAGGCCCCCGCCGAGGCACCAGCCGGCGAGACGGGCGATGACCGGAACGGGGCATTCTCGGATCGCCTCGCACAGGCCGGCGAGTCGGCGGATGAACACCTGGCCGCTGGCTTGGTCGAGGTTGACCATCTCATTGATGTCCGCGCCGCCGATAAACGCTTTCTCACCCGAACCGCGCAGCACCACGACGCGCACGTCGCCGTCTTGTCCGACCGTGTGCAACGCTTCGGTCAGCTCCGAAATCGCCGGGCTGCCAACGATATTCAACGGTTTGGAATTGATCAGCTCGATGGTGGCCAAGCCGCCCTGGTGACCGAGCCGGACGAACCGGTTTTCCGTCATGGTCACACGCCCGAGCTGGCGTCCTCCAACTCGTCGAGCGCCTCGCCGGTGTAGACAGCCAACCGCTGCAGGTGTGGCAGGGTGTCGCGGCAGCCGATGAAACCGAAGTTCAGCGTGCTGGCGTAGCTCTGCAGCGTGATGTTGAGCGCCTGGCTGTGCGCGACGAGGGACACCGGGTACGACGCCTCCATGCGGCTACCCCGAAGGTAGAGCACGTCCCGGGGCCCGGGCACATTGCTGACGGTCAGATTGAAGGCGTGCGGCAAGGGCGTCTTCACCCCGGCGAGCGCGCTGGCAAGTTGCATGCCGAAGGGCGCCATCAACGCTCCCGTGTAGGCCAGGATCGCGTCCCTGTTCATCTTCGCCAGTTCGGCCTTCGCCATCCGGGTCGTCGCGGTGACCGCCGCCAGCCGCTCCAGCGGATCGGCGATGTCGGTACCCAGCGAGCCCAGGATGGCGGCGACGGCGTTGCCGCCGCCCTCATCGTCCTTGGGGCGCACGTTGACCGGCAACATCGCGATCAGAGACTTGTCGGGCAACTCGCCCAGCTCGTCGAGGAATCGACGCAGACTGCCACCGCAGATTGCCAACGCGACATCATTTACCGTCGAATCATTAGCTGCACCAATGCTTTTCAGTCGATCCAGTTCGTATTGCTGGGTGGCGAAGCGGCGGTTGCGACTGATCCGGGTGTTGAGGATGCAGTGCGGCGCCTGCACCGAGCCGATCAGGTTGCGGTACTCGTTGTCGTTGCGCAGTTGGGTGTTGACCAGCGCCTTGGTGAGATCCAGCGTGGACCGTCCGGCACCCGCAACGGAACCGAGCACACTGCCCACCCCGCTGACCACGCCACCCAGGTTGCCCACCACGCCAACCAGGCTGTTGAGCAGACCGCCCGCGATGCCGCCGCCGGAATCCTCCTTCTCCGCCGAGACCCGACCGGGTGTGGGGATGTTGAAGAACAGCGGATGCGTGGTGTCGTGCGGGTCGGTCGACAGGCTGCGGGCCAACATCTTCTGGCCGGTGTAGCCGTCGACCAGCGCATGGTGCATTTTGACGTAGATGGCGAACCGTCCACCCTCGAGGCCCTCGATGAAGTGCATCTCCCATGGCGGGCGGCGCAGGTCCAAGGCGTTACTGTGCAAGCGCGACACCAGGATTCCGAGTTCGCGCTCGTCGCCGGGGCTGGCCAGCGCTGAGCGCCGGACGTGGTAGTCCAGGTCGAACCTGTCGTCGTACACCCAGGACTGGATCGGACTGAGCAGCAGGTCCGGATGGCTGAGCTTCAGATTCCACGGCTCGACAACGTCATTGGCCTTGCTCTCATCGACGAGCTGGCGCAGGAAGTCGCGCGGTGCATCCGGCGGCGGGGTGAACGGCATCAGCCCACCGACGTGCATCATCGTGCTGGATGTCTCGCCGTAGAGGAATAACATGTCTTGCGGGCCCAGCCGCCGGGCGGTCTTGCTCACGGGCTACTCCTTGTCTGGCGATGTCACCGGGTGATGTGACCGTAGCCCAAAGTCGGCGCCGTCGAGCCTCCGATTTCAGTTCGCGCCGGCGCCCGTCGTCAGCCGCCGACCGGGTGAGATGCTCCGGTCAGCGCAAAGACGTTGCAGCACAACTAAATATGCTTCTGGACGCCCAGTCAGTACAGCGGGACCCACACGCCGAAGAACCAGTAACCCCAGCCTCCGTACATCCAGTTGAAGACTGGCCGGCCACGACTGCACGCGTCACACTGCACTCCTCGTCGCTGGTGCCACTCGCCCATGCCGGGCCTCACACAGCAAACTGCGGGTTGAAACCCGCTAATCGAAGATTACAAACACTGTTCAAATCAGGTTGCCAATTTGCTGAAAAGGTTGCTGATTTTCTGAAAAGAGTGTGTCGGTCACCCGACGTGGCGGTCCAGGAAATCCAGCACAGCCCCGGCGAAAATGTCATTGCGATCCCCGGCGACCATGTGGCCAGCGCCGCGGACATCGGCGAACTCGACCTGCGGGAAGCGCGCCAGGAATTCCTCAGCGCGCTCCTGGCTGACCAGGTCACTCATCTGGCCTCGAATCAACAACATGGGCAGGTCATTTCGCAGAATCGTTGCTACTGCCGTGTGCATGCGGTCGGGATCGGTGACCTCAAATGGCGGGAAAGCCGCAGTGCCGCTGATGAACTGCGGATCCCAGTGCCAGTACCAGCGATCGCCGCGGCGACGCAGATTGGTGGTCAACCCCTCCAGGTCGGTGGGTCGGGGCCGGTGCGGGTTGTACTCCGCGATCGCATCAGCAACCTCTTCGAGTGACCCGAACCCCGATTCCACCCGGTCAGACATGAAGGCGTGGATCCGGTTCGCTCCCGACTGCTCCATGTTCGGCACGATGTCGACGAGAACGACGGCGCCGGCCACTTCCGGCGCGATCTCGCCCGCCAGCAGCATCGAGGTGAACCCGCCCAGGGAGGCGCCCACCAGCACCGGTTGGGGCGGCAGGCCGCGCAGCACTTCGAGGACGTCGGAGGCAAAACTGGTGACGCGATAGTCGCCGTCGTTGGACCAGTCGGATTCGCCGTGACCCCGCAGGTCAACCGTGACGGCCTGATACCCGCGCCTGGCGACCGCAGCCGCCGCCCGGCCCCAGGATCGACGGGTTTGACCGCCGCCGTGCAGGAACACCACCGCGCGGGCCGCCGGATCACCCTGCCGATCAGACACGATGCGGAGCCCACCCACCCCCTGGGTGGCGAACGGCTCGGGTTCGATGGCCATCAGAGTGGATATTAGGACCCGCCCGACTAGGCCACCACAGCTACCAGGGTGTCGTCATCCGGTCAGCCTCGCGAACCGCCCGGCACCAACTTCCGCAGACGCCGGCCGATGCGGGTCAACGGGTTTCCCGACGAGTGCCGCGAATCGTTGATCCTGTCCAGTGTCTGCTCGCCCTTGACGGCGTAGTCCTTGACGCTTTCGTCGCCTTCTTCAGCGCGCATATCAGGCCTCCATTCTCAAGTCTCAAGCCGGCGTCAACGGCTCCGGCGGGTCTTGCGGCGTCAGCCGCTCCGGCGGTTCGCCCGGCGTCAGCCGTTCCGGTGTTTCCGCTGGTGCGAGGCGTTCCGGCGGCTCCGGCGGCGTGCCTCGTTCCGGCTCCGGGGGGTCGATGGATCGTGCGCCGATCAATGGCTCCTCCTCCCGTCCGGCTCAGAGGTGCCTACCCGCGCTGCTGGTAGTTCGAAACACGCGGCCCAGCGGGCGTTCAGCCGCTGGTCCGGTTGAACGTCATGTCGTAGGGCCCGCCTTTGCAGGCGCTTCCCGACTCGTCTTTGGTGCCGCCGCCGGTGAGCACCATGATCGGATCCTGCTGTGGCTCCGGAAGGGGGAAGGTGCCCTTGATCCTGACGTGCGACGTTCCGCCGGCGGGACAGGACGCGTCGTACTCGTCGTCCCGCGTCCACACATTGTTGGCGAACAACAGTAGTTGGGTCCCGCTGGTGCCGTTGCGAACGAACCGGCTCAGACAACGATCGCCGGTGCGCAGGCAGATGGTGTCCACGTTGTAGTCCGCCTCCTGCGGCTTCGGCGCGTTGGCGCCGGTATAGGTCGTCACCAGGTGATAGAAGCCGCGCAGCGCCTCGGCCGGGGAGATTTCACGGGCGGGCTGCGCAGCAGGATCGGGCAGGGTGGAAAGATCCGCGTCGCCGACCCGGGTGAACGTCACCGATCGCTTGCTGTAGCAGTCCAGGGAGTCGGTGATCCACTCACCGACCATGGTGCCGTCGGCGTGCGGTTGCAGCCAGACGTAATTCCACTTCTCGATCGACTTGTCGTTGCACCTGCCGCCTTCGAGCGCCACCGCTATCCAGCGTCCGCGGACGTCGTCGAACACCAGCTTCGGCGTGTGGTTGTAGGGGCCGTCGGTGCGCTGCGCGGTCGCGACGCATCCGCTGTTGTTGCTGCCGGTGCATGCCGAACGCAGCACCCAGGTTTCCTGAGCCGGCGGTTCGGAATTCGCCACCTCGGTACCTGCCAGCGAGAGCTTCGGACCGAAGGCAGCCGTGTACGTGCCAGTGAACGGCCCGCCGCTGCCCGGCGCCCCAGAGGGCTCCGCGGTGCCCGAGTGCCCGGCGGTCTGACTGTCGCCGCTCTTGCCGCCGCCACTCAGCGCGATGCCGACGACGACCGCGATGACCGCCAGCAATGCGCCGACGCCCGCCAGGATCAGCGGGGTGCGGCGTTTCTTGCCCGGTTTGGCGGGCGGGGTTTCCGCGGACGACGACTGGGCGACCGGCAGATGTGGATCGCTGCCCATCCGGAACTGGGTCGGGTCTTCGGTGGCGGGCCGGCGCTGGGTGGGGTCGGTGGGCGGCCGTTGCGGACTCGGCTCCGGGGGCGGGGGCCGATACAGCCTTGGTTCCGATTGTGGGCGGTACTGATTCGGCTCCGGGACGGGGCGCCGCGGCGCCGGTTCGGGCGGTGGGCGACGCTGTCCCTGATCGACATACCCGGGGCCACCACGCCGAGGTGGGTGCTGCCTCGGCGGCGGCGGACCGGGTGGCGGCTGCTTGGGCGGAGGCGCCATCTGGGTCCGTTGCTGAACGGGTTCGGGCCGGCGCAGCGGAATCGGCCGGGTCCCGGTGACGGCGTCCCGTGCGGCGGCGGCCATGTCGGTCACCGTCGGATAGCGCTGATCGGGGGTCTTGGCCATCGCCGTGGCGATGACATTGTCGAGTTCTTCGGGTATGCCGCGCCGAATGGTGGAAGGCCGCGGCGGCGGCAGGCTCAGATGCCCGCCGATTTGTTGTTCCAGGCTGTTGCCCGGGAACGGTTGACTGCCGGTCAGGCATTCGTGCAGTACGCAACCCAGGGCGTAGGTATCGCCGCTCGGGTCGGTCTGGCCGGTGGTCACCCGTTCCGGTGCCATGTAGGCCCAGGTACCGATGACGTTGCCGGTCCCGGTCATGTGCGAATCCCCCGCCGCCCGGGCGATGCCGAAGTCGATCAGATAGGCGAAGTCGTCCTCGGTGACCAGGATGTTGGACGGTTTGACGTCGCGGTGAACCAGCCCGATCCGATGGGCGGCGCGCAGCGCCGAAGCGATCTGCTCGATGATGTTGACCGCGCGTTCGGGTTCGAGGGGGCCCTCGGCAATGATGGCCTGCAGGTCACGGCCGACGACGAGGCGCATGTCGACATACAGGCGGCCTTCGATTTCGCCGAAGTGGTGGATCGGCACCACATGCGGGTCGTTGAGTCCGGCGGCCGCCAGGGCCTCCCGGCGGAACCGCTGTTCGAAGGTCGGGTCGTTGGCAAGGTTGGCGGGCAGCACTTTCACCGCGACGACACGCTGGGTCTCGGTGTCGTAGGCGCGCCACACCTCGCCCATACCGCCGCGACCCAGCAACTCGATGAACTGGTAGCGGCCGAATGTCGTACCTTGCACTCCGCCCCCTCAGCGAAAGTCTCGGTGGATACTCAGCAAAAACATTAAAGCCGCGTCGACAGGGATGCACGGCCGGTATCGCCAAGCTAAGCACGAAACGGCGAAACCCGGGATAGCGAGACGGACACGCGCAGACTGAAACGTAGAGCCGGAAACTCCCGATGTAGGTCGAGGGGGTGTGCACATGGCATTCGACAGGCCGTCAGCGGTGACGGAGTTGACGCAGGAACTGCGACTCGCCACCACCATGACCGGCGGGGTGAGCCTGGCGATCTGGATGGCCGGCGTCGCCCGCGAGATCAACCTGCTCGCGCAGGCGTCGCAGTGGCGCCGGGAGGGCGGCCCGTTCCCGGCAGACAGCCGCCTCAGCAAGGAGTCGACCGCCTCGTTGCGGCTGTACGCGAGCCTCATCGATCTGCTCGACGTGATCGTCGACGTCGACATTCTGTCCGGGACGAGCGCGGGCGGCATCAACGCGGCGCTGCTGGCGTCGTCCCGTGTGTCAGGGTCGGACCTCGGCGGGTTGCGCGACCTGTGGCTCGACCTCGGGGCCTTGACCGACCTGCTGCGCGACCCGCGCGACAAGTACACCCCCTCGCTGTTGTACGGCGACGAGCGGATGTTCGCCGCGCTGGCGACCGCAGATCCCCGAGCTGCAGACGGGTCCGTTCCCGCCGGCCGCGTTCCCCAGCGGCGCACGTATGCCGTCCACCACGCTGTATGTCACGACCACGCTGCTGGCCGGCGAAACCAGCCGGTTCACCGACTCGTTCGGCACCCTCGTCCAAGACGTCGACCGGCGCGGCCTGTTCACCTTCACTGAGACCGACCTCGCAACGCCCGGCACCGCCCTGGCCCTGGCACTGGCCGCACGCAGTTCGGCGTCCTTCCCTATCGCGTTCGAGCCTGTCGTTTCTGCCCTTCACGCACGGCACGCCCGGCAAGGGCGGGGTGCCGGCGCGACCGGCGATGGCGCCGTTCACCAACATCACCCGCCCGCACTGGGCTGCTGACGGGGGCCTGCTCGACAACCGGCCGATCGACGTGCTGCTCAAGCGCATTTTCGACCGTCCTGCCCGACGTCCGGTGCGGCGGGTGCTGCTGTTCGTCGTGCCGTCATCCGGCCCGGCGCCGGATCTGGTGGCCGAGGCCGCACCCGCCGACGTCGATGAGCCGCTGGGCCTGGTCGACGGACTGCTCAAGGACCTGGGCGCCATCACCACCCAATCCATCGCGGCCGACCTGCGCGCGATCCGGGCGCACCAGGACCGCATGGAAGCGCGCACGGACACCAAGCTGCGGCTGGCTGAACTCGCGGCGACCCTGCCGCGGGGTTCGCGGCTGCTCACCCCCGCCCTGCTCACCGACTATGTGACCCGAGAGGCCACCCGGCACGCGCAAACCCTCACCGATGCGCTGCTGCGGCAGTTGGGTACCTGGCCACCGGCGACACCTGGGGCCCAGAGCATTCCGAAAAACTGGGAACCTGAACTCGCCGTCGGCGGCGACTCCGACGCGGCTTGTCGGCGCCGGACCACCGAGTCGATCGTGAGTCGGTGGGCGCTGCCGCCCGGTCAGCTGCTGCCGCAAGGGCCCACCGACCTGGCCCGGTACGGCCAACCGGCCTACGACCTGGCAAAGAGTTGCGCGCTCGCCGTCGTCCTGGCCGCATACCGGCTGGCACAGTCCGACGCCGACGTCGCGGCCCTGGCCGAACTCACCCAGGGAATCCATGCGGCCTGGCCGCCGCCGACGCCGGTCGACCTCGGCGCGTTGGTGCGCGCGGTGTGCACCAATGCCGCGGTCCGGCAGGGCACCTTGTCGAACACGGCTGCCCTGATCGCCGCGGACTATCTGCAGCAGATCACGGTGCCGGCCGACGGCTGGAGCAACCTCGGCCGCGTTATGTTCGACAGCTATCAAACTCTGGATAGGTTGGCCTCCAACGGTTTACCCGGCGGTGACGCAGCGGGGCCGCTGCGCACGTATCTCGGGTATCTGGGGCAGGCGGCCGACGGGCACGCCGTCGCGGTGGCGTTGTTCGACCTGGCCGCGACACAGCGGGCGATGCTTCCGGCGGAGGCCGACATCGAACAGTCCGTGGAACTCGTACAGGTGAGCGCCGATACGCGCAGCCTGCTCGCACCCGACTGGCAGACCGCGCAGCAGAAGCTCACCGGCATGCAGTTCCACCATTTCGGCGCCTTCTACAAGCGGTCGTGGCGGGCCAATGACTGGATGTGGGGTCGGCTCGACGGTGCCGGCTGGCTGGTTCATGCGCTGCTGGACCCGCGCCGGGTGCGGTGGATGGTCGGGCAACGCCCTGACCGCGCGGCGACGATGCGGAACGCGAAGCGTTCCGAGGAGGAGCGGCGCCATCACACCACCGCGGCGACGATGCGGAACGCGAAGCGTTCCGAGGAGGAGCGGCGCCATCAAACGGCGACCGATCCGGCGCACAATGGTTCCTCGATCGCCTCAAAATGCTTGGCGCACCGGATTTTCCGCAGTCCGGCTATCGACTGCCGACCGTCGGTGAGGAATCGGAGCGGTTGACCGAGGACATGCTGCTCGCCGAACTCGCCTTCCTCGACGACGCGTCCATGGCCGTACCCTCGAGCCTGCCCCGGACATCAATGTGGTTGGCGCAAACGTGGCAGCAACGGGTGCTCGACGAGGAACTGGACGAACTGGGCCGCCACGGTGATCGATACCGAGCCGGGCGAACGGCCCGACTGGAGTCCGGCCAAGTCACGAACCTGGGCCAAGAAGGTACTGGCTGCCAATCCCGGGTCGGCCAAATACGCGCTGCTGAACGAGGATCCGGTGGCGGGAGAGACCTTCGCCAGCGACCGGGGTTCTCCGCTGATGGCGCACACGGTGGCCAAGGCGGCCGCAACCGCATCCGGGGCGGCCGGCTCGATCCGGCAACTGCCCAGCGTCATCAAACCGCCGCTGGCCACCGTTCGGACGCTGGCGCTCGGTGGATACCGGGTGGTGTCGCTGACCCGAGGCGTGGCCAAGTGGACCTTGATCGCCGGCACAGCGCTGCTCGTGCTCGGCACGGCCGCGGCGATCGCCTCGGCGACCACGGTAGGCGCCATAGGACTCGTTCTAGCGGGTGTCGGCGGGTACCTCGTCGTCCTGGGGACTTGGCAGTACTCCGGTCGGATGCTGTTCGCCCTGTTGTCGATAACGCTTGTCGGCGCGGTACTTGCGCTGGCCACCCCGGTGGTGCGCGGCTGGCTGTTCGGCGATGCGGCGCATCCCGGCTGGGTAGGGGCACAACGCCTACTGGCTGGGCGCGCAGTGGTGGCACCCGCTGAGTGTCGTGGGCGCAATCGCGCTGGGCATCACCCTGCTGGCCGTCGCCAAACCCGGTCGACGGTGACAGCCCGCGTCAGCGCGCGGCGAAGAATTCCTTGTTGGACGGCAGCATCGTCAAGACCAGGATCGGCACCGCACCGAGCAGATCCAGCAGCACCAGAGCCGTTGTTGCGACACCGTAGCCGTGCGCGCCGGCGGTGCTCGAAATGAGCACCAGCACAGCGAAAACCACGTGCAGGACGGCGGCGACGACCAATATCACTCTGGTGCGGCCGCGCAACGCGGCGACGGCGCCCCAGAGATAGAGGACACCAGTGGCCACCCGGCATCCCATGATCGCGTACATCGCTGCGAACGAACCGGTATCCGCGGGCGCCACCCCGCCGCGCGAGTACGCCAAGAGCGCGAGCAGGGTCCACAGGTGTGCGACGACGAGTAGCCCACCCACCGCGAATGCGAGAGTTGCGGCGGCGGTGACGGCAGCGGGTCGCCGCGCACCCAGACGCGTCATTTCAGAGCGCTGATCCCGTTGTAGACCACCATCAAGCCGATCAGCACCAGGACGACGGCCAGCATTGCCGCATGGTTCTTCTCCATCCATGCCTTGAGCCGCTCCAGCGGTTCGTCGAGCCGGTCCCCGGCACTCGCGTAACCGAGGATCGGGATGGCGACCGTCGACCCGGACAGGACGACGAACACCGCCGCGAATACCCACTTGCCCGCAACGCCCAGCCCGCTGGTGCCGATGGCCAATCCGCCCGCCAGACACAGGATCGACACCTCGAGCCGCACCACCGTCAACACCAGCGCCGTGATGCCGGCGCGTATCGGGGTGATCGTGTCGAACGCCCGCATCCACCGGGGCGCCTCGGAGTGACCGTGCCGGGTCACCCATCGGTAGATGCCGAACAGGATCAGCACCGAGCCCAGCACCACGCGCAGCCAGGAAGCCCACGTCGGTGGCGCCTTGTGCAAGCCCCCGAACAGACCGGATCCCACAACGAAGATGCCTGTCAGCGCCGCCAGCCCGAACATCCAACCGCCGAGGAACGCCAAACTCGTCGGCCGTGGCCGTGGCGCGTGCAGAACCAGCACCGCCGGGATGATCGTCAACGGAGAAACCGCGATAACCAGAGCCAGCGGAATGAGTGTGGCAAGCAGTGAGCCCCAATTTCCTGTCACGGGCAGCAATCTTCGCATTGAACGCGCGCGCTCACCTGCCAAATGGGAGTGCGGGCGCGTCCGCGCGTGCAATGATCCGGACCTGGAGACATCCTGGGGGAGGGATCAATGTGGCAAGTCAGGTGCATCTAGGGCACATCTTTCATCTCGCCGGTACGCCACTGGTGACGGACGCCGCGACCGCACTGGTGTCAATTCCCGATGGCGCGTTGGTGATTGGCGTCGACGGCCGAGTCGCGTTCTGTGGGGAACGTGGCGACATCCCGCCCCAGTACCGGTCCGCGCCGGTTTCCGACCACCGCCCCGGGTTCCTGCTGCCAGGCTTTGTGGACACCCATGTGCACTTCCCGCAGACTTACGCCGGGGCCGCGTACGGCGGCGGACAGCTGCTGGAGTGGCTGACGCAGTGCGTGTATCCGTCCGAATCACGCTACGCTGCAGAAGATTTCGCGAAGCAGGCGGCGAAGGCGTTCTGTGACCGTCGGATCGCGGTAGGCACCACCGCAGCGATGGTGTTCGGATCGGCGTTTCCGCACGCCCAGGACGCGCTGTTCGACGAGACGCAGCGCCGCGGCCTGCGGGTGGTCAGTGGGCGCGGCATCCAGACCGGCGGCCCCGCGTCGGCCGCGCCGTTGATCACCTCGGAAGAAGAGGCCATCCGGCTGACCCGCGAAGAGATCGACAAGTGGCACGCCGCCGACACCGGCGACGTAAAGACTGCGCGCCTGCACGTTGCCGTCGTTCCGCGGTTCTCGCTCGCGGTCAGCACGCAGACCCTGAGAAGCCTTGGTGATCTGTATGAGTCGGTGCGCGATCGGGGCGTGTACTTTCACAGCCACCTCAACGAGAACAATCGCCCCGGCACCGGCGAGGTGGACGAGACCAAGGAGGCCTATCAGGTCGACTCGTATCTGGACACCTACGACGGCAAGTTCCTGCCCGGATCGACAGTCGGCGGAGCGAGTCTGCTAGGGCCCCGCAGCATCATGGCGCATGCAGTGCACTGCCAGGACGTCGAACTGGCGCGGATGGCCGAGACGGGCACGTCCATCGCACACTGCCCGGTCTCTCAGCAATTCCTGGGATCGGGCACCATGCCGTGGCTGCGGACCGTGGCATCGGGGGTGAACATCGCGGCCGGAACGGATTTCGGTGGCGGCGACGAGTGGCTCATCCCTCAGGTGATCGGGGCCGCTTTCAAGGTGCACATCTCCGAACCGGGTGATGACGGTGTATCGATGCATCCGGCGGAAATGCTGTTCCTCGGCACCCTCGGCGGTGCCCGCGCACTCGACATGGAGGACCGTTTCGGCAACTTCGACGTCGGAAAAGAGGCCGACTTCGTCGTCGTCGACCCCCGGCGCACGCCGGCGCTGGAAGCCTCGCTGACCTACGGCGTACGCTCCGAGGATCCCGCGATGGCACGCGACCAGACGCTGTTCGCGCTGCTCATGGGAATCCGCGAGACGTCTATCGCCCAGACTTACGTTGCGGGCCGCCGGTTGGAGTGATCGGGTCTTCCTTGCGGGCTTTGACCGGGTCCGAGCTCGGCGGGACGGTGAGCAGGTTGCCACGCAGGCTGCCGCGCGCGGTCCGGACGGTGACCAGGATCCAGGTCAGCAACAGGCCGAGATAGGCGACGCCGGCCGCCACCTTGAACGCCGGAAGGTGGGTGTGCGCGGCCAACTGGGACGTGCCGGTGACGAAGGTGCCCACCGGAAACGTGAGGCTCCACCACGTCAGCGCGAACGGCATGCCGCGCCGCAGCGTGCGCACCGTCAGCGCGGTGGCCAGCGCTATCCACAGCACCGCGAACCCCCACACCGGCACCCCGAAGATGACGGCGAAGTCGTTCATCGCCGCAGCGAGTTGGTGATCGACCGCACCGGTGGACGCCGCCGTCGCGAGAAGCCCTGCGGCGGTGATGGATTGGCCGAGGGGGCCCAGCACGATCCACAGCGTCGGAACCCGCGCCGAGCCGGAGGTGCCGTACAGCACCAGCCTGCTCCAGATCATCGCGATGATGTTCAACGAGGCGATCAGGGACAGGCCGAACATCGCGTAACAGCCGTACAGCATGGTCTCGCGGCCGGTGCCCGGCGGCATGTGCGGCAGTAGCAGCGCGCCCGTCGCGGCCGAGACCATCGGGGGCACCACCGGCATCAGCCATCCACCGAAGGCGGCGTCAGGTTCGACGTGCAGTTGGGTGAACATCAGGAACGGGATGCTGACCGCGGTGAACAACCCGCCGACCGTGCCCGTCGTCCACAGCACCCAGTCCAGGTCGACGGCGATGCGCTGCCCGATCAGGTCCCCACCCACCATCAACGCACCGGCTCCGACTGTCATCAGCGCCATCGGCGCGGCACCGTAGAAGTGGGCCATCTGCGGATTGCGGGCATGGGTGCGCGCCACTGTCGGGTTACGCAGCCAGTGGCCACCGACCAACACGATCAGGACCGCCAACAAGCCGGCGGCGAGCACCCACACACCGCAGGTGAACCCCCGCAGCCCGGGCACATGTACGGGCAGGGTGGCGCCGGCGATGGCGACGATCCCGGTTCCCATCACCGAGGCGAACCAGTTGGGCCCGACATTACCCAGGACCTCGACGCGGGTGTGCGGCTGGTTCGGAACAGGCAGCGCGTCGTCGGAGCTGGGGGTGGCCATAGCTGAGCAACCTACTGCCGATGGTTGCTTACTGCCGCAGGCGGTCGAAGATGTCTGGGTAGTAGAGGTGCGCCAGGAAGTGCCCGCCCGGCTTCATGTGCAACACGCCTCGGGGGATGCGCTCGGCGAGCCGCTGTGGCCAGGTCGGATCCAGCAGTTGGTCGTCGGTTCCTGCCCACACGTCCACCGGCATCTGAAGTTCCTCGGGCGCGAAACCCCACGGCCGGGTCATCGCGTGGTACTCCTCGACGACCCCTTGCGGCTGCCGCAGCGCCTCGCGGGACATGCGGGCGAACGACCGGAACCCCTCGGCTCGCAACACCGCGGCGTCGGCCGCACCAAGGTCGCGTGCGGCCAGCCAGCCGTAGACGTCCGGCGCGCACGCGGCGGTGAAGCCCGCTACCCGAAAGCACTGTCGCGCCAACCACGGTGCGTGCCGGGACAACCCGACACCGACCCGGTCGATGACTGGCAATCCGGCGAACACTCCCGGTTCGGTGAGCGGCAGCGCTCCGGCGATGATGGCGACCCGCGTCACCCGCATCGGCAGCGCGTAGCCCACGGCTGCCGCGTACTGCCCGCCCATGGACCACCCCATCACCGCGAACCGGGCTATGGATAGGCAGTCCATCAGCTCACCGACGTCACGTGCCCAATCCAGTACGGTGCGGCCGGGCCGCGGATCCGACCGTCCGACTCCGGGGCGGTCGGGCGAGATCAGCCGCACCCCGCATTGCTCGGCCACGGATGCGGCAGCCTGCACGTCCCACCGGCAGGCCAGCCCCCCGTGCGCGCTGACGATCGGAAAACCTTCGGCATCGCCGTACTGCGCGTAACTCAGCGTGCGCCCGTCTCTCAGACCGGCCACATAGTCCGTGGACATCAGTTCGGCGCTCGCCGGCAAACCTCGGCGTAAAAGGTGGCGCCGAACATCAGGAATTACCTTCCGTTGACGCGGTGATACGCAAAATGGTGCGGTCCGCTCGCACGCGCGTCAAGAGCGCGCCGACGTCGCCTACACTGCCGTGGGTGCATCCTTGGCGAAACGAGGTCCGCATTTCGATGACAAAACCGCTGGTGATCGGAATCTCCGCACTGCTGGTGATTGCGGCGCTGGCAATGCCGATCAAGCAACGATGCGGTGCTCCGGGCCGCTCCTGCGCCACCGCGGTGGATGCCAAAGGCGACGTACACTATTACTACGAAGTGGAACCGTTCGGCATATTCCTTATCGAAAGTGTGATTGGTTCGAATATCCCGTTGTATTACACATCCGGCGAGGACATCGTGAGGGTTCGCTGAATGGCAGGGCACGCGCGCATAGCAGCACTGGTTGTGTCGGCGATGATGATCGGCGGTGCGATCGCGTCGGTACCGGTGACGGATATCGCGCTGGTCACCGCGCACGAGAATTTCTGCGGACCCAGCTACCTGTGCCCCGCGGATCCCGCGCCCGACGGCGGCGATCAAGCAACCGCCGAACGCCGCATCATCGACGGCTATGTCTCCAAGCAGGCGAGCTGCACACCGGACCAGCCGGCCAATCCGCAATCGGTCACCTGGGATCCGCCCGGGTTCGCTCCCAACACCGGGGGTTCGGGAAACATCAACGACTCCAACCCGCAGCTCGGCGGCCACTTCGTCGCCGACTACGTCAACGGCCGCTGGCACATCGACTACCAGTACTGCTGACTCTCGGCCGGGGACGCTCAGCCGCGGCACACCTGCGCCGCGAAGCGCACGGTCGTGGTGGACGGAGTGTCGAACTGCGCGTTGAGCGTGAGGTCGGGTCTGCACCGGTTGCTTGTCGATGCCCAGCCGCGTCAGGTCGAGCAGGATCTGGATGGTGTCCGGCGCGACCCTGCGGGCGTTCGTGTCCCGGTCCGGCCGCATCCGTGAGTCCTTCCCCTCGCCGGCAAGCGTGCTGGTGACGGCCAGGTCGTCGGTGTCGTGTTCGGGGACCGAGTTGGGCAAACTTCCTGCCGTTGTCGGCGAGGCTGTAGGTCAGGACGTAACCGACGAATTTGGTCGACTGCGTTCCCGTTGGCGAGGGCGGCAGCGGCTTTGCGAAGCGCACTGTCAGTTGCAGCACGCTGCCTCTGGGATGCTTCACCTCGACCGCGGACACGGTGATGCTGTCGGGCGGTTTCGGCCCGTCCTGCATCTGGCAGGTCAGTCGGTTCGGCAGGCCGGCCCAATCGTCCCGCGGCGGGTCCGAGAAGAGGGTCCATCCGATTCCGGCCAACGCCGCCACCAGCACGACCGAAAGCATCACCTGAAGCGGGACCGGCAGGGCACCCCAGCGCCGGGACCGCGGCACCGGACGCTTCGCTCGCCGGTGCTTCGTCCAGTGCTCACCCTCCCAATACCGCTGGCCCCCGGAACCGTCGGGATCGACGTACCAGCCTGCCGGCGGTGCAGTCGGCACGGTCATGCTCCATTCGATCGGCGGAAGTCAGTGGTGGGCAAACCGGAGGCTACGGCGGCGCATCCAACGATTCCGGCGGCCAGTCGAGCATCTGCACCTTGTCGCCCTTCCACTGGAACCCGACTGTGGTCAGGGTGCCGTCGGTGCAGGTGGAACAACTCTGCTGAGTGCGATAGGTAAGGACCACGATGTCGTTGGTGGAGGCCGGCACCTCCACCGCGGTGAACGGGTAGGCCTTGGGTGTGGCGGTCCCGACGAATGCACCGCGATGAAACATCAACGCGAGGTCGGGTGAACTGCTGGTTCCGTCCTGCACCGTCACCACGATCGCGGACAGGTCCGCGCACGCGTTGTAGTTACTGGACGACGCGTTGCGATCCCACTGCTTGCCGGTTTTGCGGTCCGGTAAAACCTGACCCAGCGCCGCGGACAGCGCCGCCGCTTCGTCCGGCCCGCACGCGGTCGACGGCGAGTTCCCGGCGCCCGCGGTCGTCGGTGCCGGCGACGCGGCCGTTCTTGCGGATGGCGCCGATCTGGCCGCCCGGGGGTCGCGATCGTCGCCGCCGAAAGCGAAAACCGCCACGGCACCCAGGCACATCAGCACCACCGACACCGCCACCAGCCAGACGGTGCGTCCCGACGCCGGCCCTCCCGGGGCGGGCCCGGGCTCAGTGGTATCCAGGTCCGCGGACGGGTCATAGGCCGGCGGCGGCCAGTCCGGGTCGACCTCCTCAGCAACCATGCCTGAACAAGCCTTTCCGATCAGATCGTCCCTCAAAAGCTCCCAACGCCCGCCGAGCTTGGCGGATTGTAGCCCGAAACTGCTGGTAGCGACATTTTAGCGATGCCGGCGCGGTCGGCGTGTCCAGGTGAATCTGCCCACATCAGCAACTTTTTGTTGGGGGGTTCGCAGCAAGCTACCGCATACTAGACGGCATGCGTCGAACGACTTCACCGCAAACCGCCGGCCCGGTGCCGGCCGGTGAGCTGGTGTTTGGTCGGGGCCGCTAGTGGCGCGTTCCGGCGGCGCACACCGCCTTCAAAAGAATCAACGTGCACTCCGGCAGCCGTCGCAATTCCGCAGGCGGCTGTCCCGGGGTTTCATGACGTTGGTGTCGGTGGTGGCGCTGGGCATGACCGGCGCGGGCTACTACGTGGCGCACGGCGCGCTCGGTGGCATCACCATTTCGCAGGCCTTGACGGCCGAAGACCCCCGGTCCACCGGCAACACCATGAACATCCTGCTGATCGGGCTGGACTCCCGCAAAGACCAGGAGGGTAACGACCTGCCCTGGTCGATCTTGAAGCACCTGCACGCCGGCGATTCCGATCAGGGCGGTTACAACACCAACACCCTGATCGTCGTGCACGTCGGCGCCGACGGGAAAGTCGTCGCGTTCTCCATCCCCCGCGACGACTGGGTGGCCTTCAACGGCGTTCCCGGCTACAACCACATCAAGATCAAAGAGGCGTACGGGCTCACCAAGCAGTATGTCGCCAACCAGCTCGCCAACCAGGGCGTCAGCTCCCAGCACGAACTCGAGGCCCGGGGCCGCGAAGCCGGGCGGGCCGCCACCTTGCGCGCGGTACGCAGCCTGACCGGCGTTCCGATCGACTACTTCGCCGAAATCAACCTGGCCGGCTTCTACGACCTGGCCCAGACGCTGGGCGGCGTCGAGGTGTGTTTGAACCACCCCGTCTACGACTCGTATTCCGGGGCCGACTTCCCGGCCGGTCGCCAGCGGCTGGACGCGTCGCAGGCGCTTTCGTTCGTCCGGCAGCGGCACGGCCTGGAAAACGGCGACCTGGACCGGACCCACCGCCAGCAGGCTTTTCTGTCCTCGGTCATGCATGAACTGCAGGACTCCGGCACCTTCACCAATTTCGACCGGCTCAACAGCCTGATGGCCGTCGCGCGCAAGGACGTCGTGCTGTCGGCCGGCTGGGATGAGTCGTTGTTCCGCCGGATGGGCGACCTGGCGGGCGGGAACGTCGAATTCCGGACGCTGCCGGTGGTGCGCTACGACAACATCGACGGCCAGGACGTCAACATCATCGACCCGGCGGCGATCAAGGCTGAGATCGCGGCGGCGCTCGGAACGGCGTCGCCGTCGACCGCACCGACCACCACGAGCGCCAAGCCGAACCCGTCGACCATCGTCGACGTCGTCAACGCCGGCAGCATCAGCGGCATGGCGACCCAGGTGTCCAACGCGCTCAAGAAGCGCGGCTACACCGCCGGACAGGTCCGCGATCGCGAATCGGGCGACCCGTCGACAACCACCATCCAGTACGGCACAGGCGCGCAAGCCGACGCGCAGAGCATGGCCACCATGCTCGGTGTCGACGCCCCCAAGCAACCGGATTCTTCGATCGCGCCCGGGCACATCCGGGTGACAGTGGACACCAACTTCTCCCTGCCGGCCCCCGACGAAACATCGGACACGACCAGCACGACGAGCACCACCACGACGTCCACCACCAAGCCCAGCAGCAACGGCTACTACTACAACGGCACCTTCACCAGCTACCCGACGCCCGATCGGGAAAGCCGATCGACGGTGGCGGGGTGCCCTGCGTGAATTAGGCGTCGGTCAAGCGTGCGTGCCGCCGTCGATGCGGATCTCGGTCCCGGTGATGAACATGCCGTCCTCGGACACCAGCATCGCGATGACGCCGGCGATGACCGACGGGTCCGCCATGCCGGCGCCGCTGGACTTCTCCGTGGTGGGCAGGATCGGCATCAACCGGCTGAACAGCGACCAGTTGGCGTCTTTGGGAATGTAGCCGCCGGTGGCATCCGTGATGCCGGACTTGATGCTGCCGGGGGCCACACACACCGCGCGAAGCCCGGCGGCGGCGTATTCCAGCGCCAGCGAGTGGGTGAACGCCTGGACGCCGCCCTTGCTGGCCGCATAGGCCGCCATGTACGGGTGGGCGAAGCTCGCTGAGGTGGAGCTGAAGTTGACGATGGTGCTGCGTGGGTTGTCCAGCAGGGCGGGTAATGCTTCGCGAACCACCAGGAACGTACCGGTCAGGTTGACGGTGATGATGCTGTTCCACAGCTCGAGGCTGGTCTGGTGGGTGTGGGCGGCGCGCAGGATGCCGGCGGCGTTGACCACTGAGTCCAGCCCGCCGAGGGTGTCGATGGCGCCGCGTACTCCGGCGATGACCGAACGCTCGTCGGCGACGTCGATGACGCTCGTGGTGAACCGCTCGGCGGCTGCCGCCGCCCGCTCATGCGTGGCGACCAGGCCATCCACCACGATGTCGGCGCCCACCACTGCGGCCCCCTCATCGAGCAGGCGCAGTGCGGTCGCCTGGCCGATCCCCGACCCGGCGCCGGTCACCAGGATCCGCTGACCGTCCAGTCGCTTCATTGCTCGCTCCCCTGCCCCGAACATCGATGTCGCACGTCTACGGCGCGAGCGTAACGGGTTCGCGTCAGTTGACGTTGGCGGAGAACGAATCGACACCCAGTCCGACGCCGCCGTTCCACGGCTCGAAGCCGGCTTGGATGCTCGTCAGGTACCACGAGTCGTTGATCGACTCCATCGTGGCGGTGTGGTCGACGAAGTCCATCACGTCGAAGCTCCATACCTCGATGGGCTGGGTGGCGACGTAGGACATGACATTGTTCTGCCCGTTGCTGCCGTCCCAGACCACGAAGGTCTTACCGTCGATCGTGGTGTTGCCCACCGGGGCGCCCACCGGCTGAATCGGGCCCTGGTGGTTGAACCAGACCATGATCTCCTGGTTGTTGACGCCGGTCGTCTTCGGCGTGGGATCCAGCCAGATGTCGTAGGCCGCGTCCCAGGTGCCGCCGGTGACGTAGTTGTAGTCGATGCTGGTGGTCGCACTGTTGATCTGGCCGAGCTGGATTGGCAGGTTGGTGCCCGTCGATGCGTTGCCGTAGTGCACCCCGGCGTAGACCGAGGGATATCCGAGCGGGGCGCCGTTGGAGGGGGCGGAGCCGTTTTCGGTGGTGATCGTGAACCCGGTTTGGCTGACGGTTATGGCCTGGCCGCCGGGGTTGTTCCACGCATTGTTCTGCACCACGTAGCCGCCGGTGATCGTCGTCGACCCGTATTGGGTGGTGATGAGGGTTCCGCCGGTCGGGACGGTCGGCGGTGTGGTCGGGGTGGTCGGGGTGGTCGGTGTGCTCGGTGTGCTGGTGACCGGGGTGCCGTTGATCAGGGGGCTGGTCGGTGGCGAGTAGGCGCCGGTCTGTGCGGCCTGGAAACCGACTTCGACGGACGTCCCGGGCGCGATCGTCGCGTTGTAGCTCACCGGCGTCACGCTGTACTGCTGGGCCCCCGTCGAAGCGAGTTGACCGCCCCATGCACTCGATATGGAAGAGCCGGTCGGCATATTGAATTGCAGCTGCCAATTGTTTATCGGCGTAGCACCGGAATTGGTGATCGTGTACTTCCCGATGAAACCGCCGTCCCACTGCGAGGCAGTCGTATACGTCGCGGACAGCCCGGTCGGGGTGGTCGGGGTGGTCGGAGTGGTGGGAGTGGTCGGGGTAGTGGGCTCTGTGGGTGTCGAAGTGGACGGGGTGGTTGGGGACGGGGCGGTTGGGGACGGGCGACCCGTCAGCAGGCTGACCACGCCTTGCAGCTGCTGCTCCGCGTTACGCAGCGAGGTGGCGATGGCCGTCTCGGTGCCGGCATACCACTGCGCACCTGCACTGAGCGCCTGGACGATCCGGGCGTTGACAGCCGCCGCTACCTGCGCGCTGATGGCCTGGTACTGCCGGGCCTGCAGGTTGAGGAACCCGTTGACCGCCGCCGATATCTCGTCGACTCCGAGCGCCGCCAACCCCGTCGTAGGGGCCGCGGCCGCAGCGTTGGCAGCGCTGAGCGTCGAACCGATGCCGGCGACGTCCGCTGCGGTGGCCGCCAGCAGCTCTGGTTCGACAATCACATATGACATGTCGGATTCCTTAGATCACGAAACCACTTTGCCTATAACGGGCATATATCGAACGGATAACGAACGCGTCGACCAGAACGTAGCACGCAAAGGTGCATCGGTGGCACGAAACCAATTTTTTGAACACGCGGCCCCGCGTTGTCAAGGAACTACACAAACAATCGGCAATGCGCAACGCGCGTACCAAAACGGTGCGCAACGAAATTGCTTAGCACAACCCAATAAATAGTTAGTAGTACGCAGTAATGGCGGCTGAGCGGCTCTACACGACGCCGCGCAGTGCGTCGGCGCCGAACATCTGCTCCATCATCGACGAGTAGTCCGGGCCGCGCCGCAGCATGTGGCCGCCGTCGACGTTGATGCACTGGCCGGTGATGTAGCTGGCGGCATCGCTGAGCAGGAACATGGCCAGGTTGGCGACGTCCTCGACTTCACCTACCCGCGGCAGGGGCGTGCAGAGCGCGTAGTCGCCACTGATCTCCGGTGACTGGATGACGCTCGCGTCAACCAGATCGGTGCGGATCAGGCCGGGACGGATGCTGTTGGCCCGCACCCACGACGCCCCGAGTTCATCTGCGGCCAGCCGCATCATGTGATCGATAGCCGACTTGGTGACGCCGTACGGCCCGAACCAACGGTGGGTGTTGCTGGCGGCGATCGACGAGATCCCGACGAACGAGCCGCCGCCGCCGCGCACCATCTCCCGCGCGGTGTGCTTGAGCACGTACATGGTGCCGTTGACGTTCAGGTCGACGGTGCGACGCCAGGCCTCCGAATCGGTGTGGGTGATCGGTCCGACCGTCAGGGAGCCGCCCGCGCTGTGCACGACGCCGTGCAGCCGGCCGTGCCACGCCGTTACGGCGTCCACCGCACGGGCGACCTCGTCTTCGTTGGTGACGTCGGCCGGTTCGTAACGAATCGAACCGGACAGTTGCAGAGCCCTCGATCTCCTCGACGGCCGCCGCCAGCCGGTCGGCGTTGCGGCCCGCGATCATGACGGACGCCCCGCCATCGACCAGCCCAGTCGCCACAGCCTTGCCGATACCGCTACCGCCACCGGTGACCAGGTACGTCCGGTCTTGGAATGAAAGCTGCACGGCAGGCCCTCCCGCTGAAACTGAAACAGGTTCCAACTATCGAACCATGACCGTTACGGCGTATCGCGGCGGGCGACCTTCGTCGGCTTGGCGGTGCGCCAATCCTCGACCTCGGGCGGCAGACCGACCGGGAATCTGTTCTCGTTGTGGGCCGCCCAGTGCGCGTGCCCGAGTTCGTGCACGTGGAACGCGTGGCGCAGCGCTTCGGTGAAGCCCATCGCGTCGGCGGCGGCGTTGACCGAGGCCTTCACCAACAGCGAAGCCATGGTGGGTCGTTCGGCGATCCGCCGGGCGAACTCGAGGGTCTTCTCCTCGAGCTCGTCGAGCGGGAAGACTTTGGACACCATGCCCAGCCGGTAGGCCTCGTCGGCATCCAGCGAATCACCGGTCAGCAGCAGCTCTTTGGCCTTGCGGGCCCCGAATTCCCAAGGGTGAGCGTAATATTCGACGCCCGGCATGCCCAGCCGCACCGCGACGACGTCGCTGAACTTCGCGTTGTCGGCCGCGACGATCAGGTCGCACGCCCAGATCAGCATCAACCCGGCCGAGATCGCGTTGCCCTGCACCTGGGCGATCGTGATCTTGCGCAGATCGCGCCAGCGACGGGTGTTCTCGAAGAAGAAGTGCCATTCCTGGTGATACAGCTTCTCGACGATCGGCTCCAGGGTGGCGCCGTGCGAGCGGAAGGTCGGATGTTGCTGCGGCCCGGGCTTGCGCTCCAGCACCGCCTCCTCTGACCCGAGGTCGTGGCCGGCGGAGAAGTTGCGGCCGCGCGCCGCCAGGATCACCACACGCACGGTGTCGTCGGCCTCCGCGCGCGAGAACGCCTCGTCGAGCTGCACCAGCAGGGTGCGGTTCTGCGCATTGTGGGCGTCGGGCCGGTTCAGCCAGATCCGCGCGATGCGGCCCTCGTCCAGGGTTTCGTAGACCACCATCTGCGGGGCCTCGGCCGGCGGGTTCTCGGCGTCGGCCCCAGCCGCAGCGCTGGTCTGATCGGAAACTGTCATTGCGCCCACCTCACTTGTCACGGCCTTTACACATTACGGCGAGTGTGTAAGTGAGGCGCTGGTGGGTTGCCCGATCACCGGTGCGCGCCGAACCAATTTGCTGCCCCCGCTAGTGCGCTGGGACCGGGGTGGCACCGCCACTTACGTCTACCATTGTGTCGGCGGCGCAGCCCAATCGGGCGAACGGGCGGCAAGACAGGTACAAGAGGTGGACTAGGGATGGGCCGCCGCCGGATTTGGCTTACAGTTAACTTATGCCCACAAAAACGGACCATGGTGATATCGGCGACGTGGAACCGCTGGCCGACAGCACCGCGAGCCAGGCCAGGCGTGTCGTCGCCGCTTACGCGACCGACGCCGATGAGTGCCGCATCTTCCTGTCCATGCTCGGTATTGGTCCGGCGAAGCACGACAGCTAATGGCTGCCAGGGGCGGCCGGACCTCCAAAGCCAAGGCTGAGAGTTTCGGGGACTCCGATTTCGTGGTGGTCGCCAATCGGCTGCCGGTCGATATGGAACGGCAGCCCGACGGCACCATCACCTGGAAGCGCAGCCCCGGCGGTTTGGTCACGGCCCTGGAGCCGCTGTTGCGCAAACGCCGCGGCGCCTGGATCGGCTGGCCCGGCCTGGTCAGTGACGATGTAGCGGAGCCGGACGAGGCCCCGATCGTCCAGGACGAACTGCAACTTCATCCGGTGTGGTTGAGCGCCGAGGATGTCGCAGAGTATTACGAGGGATTCTCCAACGCCACCCTGTGGCCGCTGTATCACGACGTCATCGTCAAGCCGATCTACCACCGCGAATGGTGGTACCGCTACGTCGACGTCAACCGCCGTTTCGCCGAGGCAACCGCCCGCGCGGCCGCAAAGAACGGAACAGTGTGGGTACAGGACTACCAGCTGCAATTGGTGCCGAAAATGCTGCGCACGCTGCGGCCGGACCTGACCATCGGATTCTTCCTGCACATCCCGTTCCCGCCGATCGAGCTGTTCCGTCAGCTGCCCTGGCGCACCGAGATCATCGAGGGGCTGCTCGGTGCGGACCTGGTGGGGTTCCATCTGTCCGGGGGCGCCCAGAATTTCCTGTACCTGGCCCGGCAACTGCTGGACGCCAATACCTCGCGGGGATCCATCGGGGTGCGCTCGCGGTTCGGTGAAATCGAGTTCGACTCCCGCATCGTGCGGGTGGGCGCGTTCCCGATCTCCATCGACTCCAGCGCGCTGGACCAGGCCGCCCGGGACCGCAACATCCGGCGTCGGGCCCGCGAGATCCGCGCCGAACTCGGCAACCCGCGCAAGGTGCTGCTCGGCGTCGACCGGCTCGACTACACCAAGGGCATCGACGTTCGGCTCCGGGCCTTCAACGAACTGCTGGAAGAGGGCCGCGCCAAGCGCGACGACACCGTGCTGATCCAGCTGGCCACGCCCAGCCGGGAGCGCGTCGAGAGCTACCAGATTCTGCGCAACGACATCGAGCGTCAGGTGGGCCACATCAACGGCGAGTACGCCGAGGTCGCCCACCCGGTGGTGCACTACCTGCACCGCCCGGTTCCCCGCGACGAACTCATCGCGTTCTTCGTGGCCAGCGACGTCATGCTGGTCACCCCGATGCGGGACGGGATGAACCTGGTGGCCAAGGAGTACGTCGCCTGCCGCAGCGACCTGGGCGGTGCCTTGGTCCTGTCCGAATTCACCGGTGCGGCAGCAGAACTCCGCCAGGCCTATCTGGTCAATCCACATGACCTGGAGGGCGTCAAGGACGCGATCGAGGCGGCGCTCACCCAGACGAAGAAGAGGGCCGGCGCCGGATGCGCGCTATGCGCCGCCAGGTACTCGCCCACGACGTAGACCGTTGGGCCCGCTCGTTTCTCGACGCGCTCGCCTCCCCGGCGGAAGAAGCGAACCCGGAAACCCGCGGCTGAGCGGTCGATTCCATGGCTTTCGCGCCGCATCGCTGTGATACTCAGTTGCAGCGCTTGAGCGAGGGAAGGCACGAAGGGAGAACGCCGTGAAGATCCGTCGTGGGCTGGCCGCTGCTGCCGGCGTCGTCTCGGCCGTTGCAACTGGATTCGTGCTGCAATCGGGTGACCCGGCGCATGCGGTCGCACCACCCGCGGATGGCGTGTACACCTTCAATGGGCCGGGGGCAGCGGCCAACTGGACGATCGGCGTGCTGTGCATTCAGGTCAACGGAAGCCGCTATTACAAGGACTATGACAACCCGGACATCATGGCGGACTTCTGCGCTCTGAACGTGGTCAGTGCGACGCCCCAGGCGCCGATCACCACGCAGGACAAGCTGCAGAACTTCAGCGGCAGGGCCCGGCTGACGGGCGGACTGTGGACCTTCCAGGTGGATAAGGCCAACGGCGTTTCCTGCCCGGACGGCGGGACCGGCCCGTCCAAGAAACCTACGCGTTCGACAACGAGACGATGGCCGGCACGCACACCATCTTGCACGGTGCGGTCTGCGGCCTGCAGTCGGACATGAAGAAAGAACCGTTCTCACTGCAGCTCATCGGCCCCCCACCCAGCCCGATCGAGCGTTATCCGTTGCGGTGCAACGACATTGCGATCTGCTTCTGAGGAATCTGGCTGCCCACTGCTAGATCGGCGTGATGTAGGCGATCAGCCACTTGCCGTCGATCCGCTTGAATTCCACCCGCAATCGGCTGCCGTCGTAGTGCGGCTCTCGTGACTTGTCGGTCACGATGCGATTCATGTACACCATCACCGTCGCCGAATTGCGCTTGGCTGCCATGACTCCCACGCCCACGACGTTGGCCTGGACGACCATCTCCCGCTTCTTCGCCTCGGGGATGATCTGCGCGTTGACGACCTTCTTGAACTCCTGGCGGTAGTCGGGCGTCAGCAACGGATACACGTCGTTGAGGCTGCGCTCGATGGTCTGGAAGTCGTAGCCGAAGAACTGCGGGTATCTCCTTCTCGGCCAGCTTCGGCAACTCCGCCCGGGCCGCCTGTTCGCCCCGGGTCTCCACCCGGTCCCAGTAGAACCAGCCGCCGGCGGCGGACAACCCCACCACGACGGCGACCACCAGGGCGCCGGCGACGGTGAACAGCCACCGCAGCCAGCGCATCAGTTGCCTCCGTTTGGATACTTCAGGTCGTAGCCGGTCATCTGGCCGCGCTCGTCCTCGTGCACGATGACCCGCAACCGGTAGGGCATGGACGGTTTGTTGACCCCGTCGATGTCGGCGACCGTCACCCGCACCGCGACCAGCACCGACGCGTTGTCGCTGACGTTGTCGATGCTTTCCAGGGCGGCACCGTTGATGACCGCTTCGGAGGTCGCGTTGGTCTTGCGGAACAGATGCTTGAGGAAGTCGACGGCGTTGTTGGCGCCGAACATGCTGCGCAGCGGGCCGCTGGTGCCGTTGACGAACCGGTTGACCGCCTCGTCGATGGTGTCCTGCGTGTAGCTGAACATGTTGACCACCGTCTGCGTGGCGGTGTCGACGAAACGTTGCTCACGGGCTTGCCGCGTCGTCGGCATGCCGGTGCTGGGCGACCAGGGCACGACGCCGCCGCACCAGCGCGGCGATCACCAGCAGCCGACGCGCCAGGGAAACCCAGCCGACCATTGCGCCGTGCGCCGCCGCCGTGGCGGCGGCCGGACGCCGTTAGCGGCTTGCGGGTCTTCGGGGCTTCGGCGCCGGCTTGGTCTCGACGGCAGGGCCTGCGCCGGATGCGGTCTCGACGCTGTCGTCGGCGCCCGCGGCGCGCTCGACTCGCTTTTCGCGCGGGCCCGCCGCGCGCGACGCCCGTCGGCGGACGCGCTGCGTCGTCGGTTGTTGTTCTGTCACGCACTGGGTCCACTACAAAGGCCTTCGGAGCGAGCATGAGGTCCACCCAATTCTCGGCGCTGGATGTGCCGTTAACGCCGGGCGCGAAAATACCAGTGCCGCCCGCCGGGTCCTTGAAGGCCCGGTGGTCTGGTCATAGGTGGTGTAGGCCGGCCGCTGTCTGCGGTTCCGGGCCAGGCGCCGGTCCGGTGCCCACCGGCGGCGGCGGCGGCTCGAGGTACTTCGGGTACGGGATCTGCGGCGGCACCGGCGGGTAGTTCGGCGGCATCCACGACGGGTTGACCGGCGGCGGCCCGCTGTCATTGGGCGGCGGCGGGTCGAAGGCCGGCTGGTTCGGCGCCGGCCCCGGGCCGGGTATCACACCGGGCGGCGGCGGGCCGACAATCGGGATGCCCGGATCCGGATCGGTTCCCGGCGGGATGTACGGGAAAGTGGTTGGGCGGCAGGATGTTCAGCCCATTGGTCACCGGTGTGCCGTACGGGATCGGCGGACCGCGCCACGGGTTGGTGCCGGTCGGCACGTAGCCCTTCGGGTCCCGGCACAATGCACCGTCGGTGCCCGCTTGCCGGGGAACTCCTGGCACGGGTAGTTGCGGGCGCCACGCACGGTCACTGGGGTCGTTCTGGGCGGTCTTGCAGTACAAGTCCGTCGGCACTTCGCGCACCCCTCGTCGGCGGGCGTGCGGATCAACGGCGAAGGCAGGAAGCCGGTACTGCACGGCGGCGGGTCATTCAGGTCGAGCTTGAAGTCCAGCTTCGCGCCCTCGTCCTGGGGTTCGCCGCCGGCAGCGGTGGTGATCGCCGCAGAACAGCGCTGGCAAGACAACCAGGAGCTGTTCGATCGACTTGTTGTAAATCACGCCCACCCGGCCCAGGTTGGCCAGACTGGCCGCCAGCGCCGGGAAGGATGGGCGGATACCGGAGAAGGCGGTGTTGGCCTCGTCGATCGCACCCGGGGCGGTCGCTAGCGTGTTGCGCAACTGCGGGTCGGCCCGACGCACTTCAGAGGTGAACCGCGCCAGCCCGTCAGCAAGTGACTTGATGTCGCCGCCGGCGCGAATCTGGGCTTGCAGGAACGGGCCCGCCTGATCGATCAACTGCGAGACCTGCGGATAGTTGGTGTTGGCCTCGTCGACCAGCAACCGGGCCGATTCGACCAGTCGGGCCAACTCCGGCCCGGTGCCGTTGGTCGCGAGTGAACGCCTCGTGCAGTAGCTCTCGAAGCCGGGTGTCGCCGAGGCTGTTGACCAGCGTCTCGGCCTGATGCAGCAGGTCGGCAACGTCCTGGCCGATTCGGGTGTTCTGCCGGTCGATCTGCGATCCGTTGCGCAACTTGGCGGGCGCCGGATTCGCCGGCGGCACCAGGTCGATGTACTGCTCGCCAATGGCCGACACACTCTTCACGCGTGGCGATGACGTTCGCCGGAACCGGGGTGCCGCTGTTCAGCCGCATTTCAGCGGTGACGCCACTGGGGTTCAGCGCCACCGACTCCACGCGCCCGACTGCGACACCGCGGTAGGTGACATTGGCGTTCTTGTAGAGACCTCCGCCGGCGACGAAATCGGCGCTCACGCCGTACGTCCCGAGGCCGAACGTGGCGGGCAGTCGCAGATAGAAGATCCCCATCACGGTCAGGGTGATGACGGTAATCACCGCGAATATGGCGAGCTGGATCTTGGTAAGTCTGTCGATCATCGCCGCGCCCCTACTGTCCGCCGCCGTACCGGGCGGAATCTTGAACGGGTCGGCCGCTTGTCCGGAAAGATTGGCCAGTTCGCCGATCAAGAAGTCGGGCGGGTTGAGGACCTCGGCCATGTGCATCATGTTCGGATCAAGTGCATACGAGGTGGTGAAGAACGTCTCACCGAGCCGGCGCAAGGTCAGGTCGAACGTGGTGAACACGTTGAGGTAGTCGCCACGCACCGCCTGCTTGATGCCGAAGTTGGGGAACGGGAACGTCAGCAACAGCTGCAACGAGGTGACGAAGTCCTTCCTGTTGTCGTTGAGCGCCTTGACCACCGAATACAGGCCTTTGAGGTCTGCGGCGAAGTCCACCTTGGTCTTGGACAGCACGTTCGACGTGACCATCGCCAGCTTCTTGAGCGCGCCGAACGCGTCGACGATGTTGTCCCGGTTCTTGTTGAGCACGCGAAGCGCTTCCGGCAGGGTGTCCAGCGTCCGGCCCAGGTTGTCCTTGTCCCGCGCCAGGATTGACGGAGAATCGGTTCAGCCCGTCGACCGCGGCGATGATGTCGTTGACCTGCTTGTTGAGTCCCGATGTCAACTCCGCGAGCCTGGGGACCAGGTCGACGAACTGGCCCTGCCGGCCGGCCACGGCTTGGTAGGTCTCGTCGGTGATCTCTTCCAGCGCGCCGACATTGCCCTTGTTGACCACCACGCCGAGTGCCGAGAAAACCTCCTCAGTGGTCGGGAAAGCGGCCCGTATTGGACTCCGCGAATTCTCGACCGTTCGCCCAGCCTGCCCTTCGCGGCTGTGCCCGGTGAGGCGGCGCCAAGTCGATGTGCAGCGAACCCAGCAGCGACGTCTGGGCGACCTTCGCGATCGCGTTGCCCGGCAGCACCACGTTCTTGTCCAGCGCGAGTTTCACTTCGGCGTAAAAGGTTCCCTCGGACCACTGCTCGGCCGCGATGCCGGACACACTGCCGACGGTGACGTCGTCGACCATGACCGGCGAGTTCTGCGGCAGCGTCGCCACGTCGGGCATTTCGACAGTGATCGAGTATGCGCCGCTGCCGTGGCCGGCCGTGCCGGGCATGGCAGGGAGTTCAGCCCGCCGAAAGTACAACCGGCGAGCAGCGCGCTGCTGGCGGCTAACACGCTGCCGCGCAACACAGATTCGGTTCATCCGCCGCCTCCTTGCTCGGCCGGCAGCGGTCCGGGGCCCCGCAGGCGCCCGGGCGGGCCGGCGCCGGTCCGGCGCGGGGCCGTACCCCGGCGGGGAACCCGGGCCGCTGGCGGTCGGGACAAGCAGGCTCTGCAGATCCGTCTGATTCGGTCGTCGCCGGCTGCTCGGAACCTTTAGCAGGTATCCAGGTCAACTCCGGAATCGGTGTCTCCGCCTTGGCCTGGGTGGCCGGGGTGTCGTAGATGACCTGACCCTTGTACGCCGTAATGGTGTTGATCGGGTGCAACATGATCGGCGGGTAGTTCACGGTGAGCCGGCGCAGCACCGGTCCCAGCCGCTCGCGGCAGAGCTCGGCGCGCCTGAAGTAGTCGGGCGCCGATGGCCCGCCGGCGGTGTCGAAGGAGCCGCCGCAGATGAACTGCACCGGATTGGCGAACTCGGGCAGGGACAACAGACCATTCAGGGTGCCCTGCGCGGGGTCATAGATGTTGTAGAAGTTGGCGATACCGGGGCCCGCCACGTGCAACACCTGCTCGATGTTCTCGCTCTGGTCACTCAAGGTCTGGGTCAAGTCGTTGAGCTGGTTGACCGTTTCGATCAGCGTCGAGTTGTTCTCGTGCAGGAATCCTCGGATATCCGACAGCGCCTGGTTGAGCGTGCCCAGGGTGTGGTCCAGATTGCGCGAGCTGTCGGCGAGGACCTGGGACACCGATGCCACGTGTCCGGCGAACTGCACGATCTGTTCGTTACTCTGCGACAGCGCGTCGACCAGAACCTGCAGGTTCTTGACCGTGCCGAAGATGTCGCTGCGCGAATCCCCAAGGCGCCCAGCGACTTGCGAAAGCTCGCGCAACGCGTTGTGGAACGAGTCGCCGTTGCCGTTGAGGGTGTCCGCGGCCTGGTTGATCGCCGCGCCCAGCGGGCCTTGCATCTCGCCGGCCGCCGGACTGAGCTGAACGGACAGCTGGGTCAGCGCTTCCTTGACTTCGTCCCACTCCACCGGAACCGCGGTGCGGGCCAGGTCGATGCTCGCGCCGTCGGGCAGCGCCGCGCCGCCGGTGTATGCCGGGGTGAGCTGAATGAACCGCGCCGCCACCAGGTTCGGCGACATGATCACGGCCTTGGCGTCCGCGGGGACTTTGACGTCGTCGGACACCTTCATGGTGATCTTGACATCGGACGGCCGCGGCTCGATCGACTCGATCTCGCCCACCGGGACGCCCAGAATGCGGACCTGGTCACCGGGGTAGAGCCCGACGGCAGAGGTGAAGTAGGCGGTGATTTTTCGGCCGCCACCGCCGGCGGAGAACAGCACATAGGCGCCGCCCACCAGCACCGCGACCAGCGCGATGATGGTGACGGTTCGCAGACCCCGGCTGCCGAATCGTTTCGTCCGTCGTCATGGTGACTTCGGCCTGATGATCCAGCGCTCTTGGATCATGCCGCGCAGGTAGTCGGCGAGGCTGTCCGGCAGCTTGCCCGGCTGGAAGACGAAGTCGAACATGGTTGCTACCAACGGCGCCGGGATCGCGCCGATAGACGTTGACGTTGAATCCGGGGCCGGAGCCGACCACTTCGCCCAGCGTGGTCGCGTACGTGGGCAGCCGTCTTGAGAGCCTCGGTGATGTAGTCGCGGCGCTCGTTGAGGTTGGCCAGCACCAGGTTGATCTTGCTCAGGGCCGGGCCGAACTCCTTGCGGTTGTCGTTGACGAAGCCGGAAACTGCGCGGACACGTCGTCGATCCCGGAGATCAAGCGCACTCAGCGCGGCGCGGCGCTCGTCCAGCGCGGCGAACAACTGGTCGCCCTCGTCGACCAGCTTCTTGACCTGTTCGGCGCGATCGGACAACACCGCGGTCACCGACTTCGCATGCGCCAGCAGGCCTTGCAGCGCTTCGTCGCGGCTGTTCAGCGTGCGCGACAGCGATCGTCACGCCGTCCAGAGCGCCGCGCAGCCCGGGTGTGGCGTCGTGCAGCGTCTCGGTGAGTACCTTCAGGGCCTGCTCGAACTGGGGCTTGTTGAGGTTGTTCGCGTTTCTGCCCGAGGTCTTCGAGCGCGCCGGCCAGGGTGTAGGGAGTCGTTGTCCGGCTCAGCGGGATGGTGGTCGTGTTGCCGGTGCCGGCCGGGCTCACCGAGATGGAGCGCTCGCCCAGAATGGTGTCGGTGCGGATCGCGGCCAGCGACTGGTCACCGACGACGACCTTGCGGTCGACGTTGAAGGTGACCTTGGCGGTGTCTCCGGCCAGGCCCACGTCGGACACCTTGCCCACTTTGAAGCCGGAGACCAGACATTGTTACCGGGCGTGATGCCGCCCGCGTCGCTGAAGTAGGCGTCGTAGGTCTTGCCCTGCGGCCAGAAGGGCAGCCCGCTTAGCCGAACGCGATGAGCACGACGAAGATCACCACCGCCAGACCGATGACGCCGGTGCGAAGCGGACCGGTCGCGTTTATGCTTGCTTGGCTTCTTATTACTTGGCAAAAGCGCACCTCCCCTTGCTGGAATCCACCTGACCGCCGAGGCGCAGCCGGATGTCGGAGCCCGCCGGCCCGTTGATCTTGATCGTCACGGAGCAGAAATAGATGTTGAAGAACGACCCGTAGGTGCCGAGCGCGGCCAGCCGCAGGTAGTCCTCGCCCAGTTGCTCGACGTCGTTGTTGATCTCGGCCTTCCGGTCGTCCAGTTCGGTGGCGAACGGCCGGGCGTTTTCCAGCACGCCCTGCAACGGCCGGCGCGAATTGCGCAGCAGCTCAGTCAGATCCGTCGTGGTCGACGCCAGCGGCGGGATGGCGCCGGCGATCGTGTCCTTGTTCTTGGCCAGCCCGTCGATCAGCTGCTGCAGCTGGTCGACGCTGGCCGAGAACTTCGCGCTGCGCTGGTCGACGGTGCCCAGCACGGTGTTCAGGTTGGTGATCACGTCGCCGATCAGCTGGTCACGTTTGCCCAGCGCCGTCGAGAAGGCTGCTGGTGTCGGCGAGCACGTTGGCCAGGGCGCCGCCCTGACCCTGCAGCAACTCGATGACGGCGCTGCTGATCGTGTTGATCTTGTCCGCGTCCAGACCCTTGAGCACCGGCTTGAGCCCGCCGAGCAGCGCGTCGAGATCCAGTGCGGGCTGGGTGTGCTGAGAGTTGATGGTTCCGCCCGGCGGCAATTTGCGCAGCTCGCCCGGACCCGAGGCGATCTCCAGGAAGCGGTCGCCGACCAGGTTTTCGTAGCGGATCAGCGCACGGGTGGACGAGTACAGCGTGTAGCGCGGCATCGACACCGAACTCCACATCAATGGTGTTGTCCGGGTTGAGCTTGACGCCCGAAACCGCGCCGACCGGGACACCCGCGATGCGCACCTTCTGGCCGGCCTTGAGCCGTGACGCGTCCAGGAAGGTGGCGTGGTAGGTGTTCTCCGAACCGAACCGGAAGTCGCCGAACACCACCACCAGGGCGGCGCTCACCAGCAGCATCGTCACGACGAAGACGCCGACTTTGATCACCATCGACCGGTGCGAAGGAATTTTCGCCGCGCCATCAGAAGTCGTCCCGTTCGGCGAAGGCGCCGTGGAACAGGAACTGCAACGTCGAGGGCGCGTCGATCTGTACCTCGGTGAACGGCTCGTAGGGAATCAGGGCGTTGTCGGTGACCAGGAACGGCGCCCGGTAGAACGACCCGCCGGTCTGCTTGGTCGGGATGTCGGGCAAGCCGCGGCAGTTCGGTCCACCGGAGGCGTTCACGATCGGCAGGGCCTCGGGATATGTGTAGGACGGGCGCACCCAGCACGAAGCTCGACGAGGTGAACAGGCCCGCCTTGCGTACACCGATCAATGGGGCGAACTCCTTGATGCCGCGATCGATGCCGGCCAACAGGCAGCCGAATTCCGGCGAGTAGTCGGCGGCCACCTTCAGTGGGGCCCGCAGCCTGTTGATGGCGTCGATCAGGTTCTGTTCGGCCGGCGCCAGCGTCTCGTAGCCGTTGTTGGCCAGGCCGATGGTGGCCAACAGCGTGGCGTTGAGGTTGTTCTGCTCGTCGACGACCGTCTTGTTGATCGTCGGCAGGCTATCGAACACGGTGTTCAGGTCGGGTGCGGCGTCCCCGTAGACGTTGGTCACGATGCCGGCCTTGCGGAAATCCTCCTGCAGGGTAGGCAGCTTCGGGTTAGCTTGGCGGGTCAGCGTATTGAGCCCCGACAGCAGCGCCCCCAGATCGTCACCGTGCCCGCGCAGGCCTTCGGACAGCGCACTCAGCGTGCCGTTCAATTCGACCGGGTCGACCTTGTGCAGCAGGTTGATCAGCGACTGGAACAGCGTGTTGACTTCCAGCTGCACCGCGGACGCCTCCACGTGGCGTTCGGGCGCAGCGAGGTCAGCGCGGCGCTTGCGGCGGAATGAACTCCACCGACTTGGCGCCGAAGATGGTGTTTCCGGCGATGTGCACCGTCGCATTTGACGGGATGTAGTGCAGGTCGTCACTGTAGATGGCCAGCTTCAGCCGCGCTTGGTCGCCGCTGTAGCTGATGTCCTCGACCTTGCCAATCTGGATGCCGCGGAACTTGACCTTGGCCCCTGTCTCCATCACCAACCCGGCGCGCTGGACGAGACCGTCACGGTTTCGGTCGAGGTGAAGGCCGCGGTGTAGGACAGGTAAGTCAGGACAGCCGAACGCCACCAACAAACCAGCCAGCACCGCCGCAGCCACCCGGCCGGCGGTCCGTTGTGATCGATTGTTGCCATCGTCCCTTACCCGGAGAGGTTGAAATTGCCGGACGCGCCGTAAACGGCGAGCGAGATGAATAGGGTAATGACCACGACGACGATCAGTGAAGTCCGCACCGCCTGACCGACGGCGATGCCGACGCCGACCGAGCCCACCGCTGGCGTTATAGCCGTAATAGGTATGCACCAGCATCACCGCGATCGACATCACGATGGCTTGCAGGAACGACCACAGCAGATCGGATCGGGATCAGGAAGGTATTGAAGTAGTGGTCGTACAGACCCGCGGACTGCCCGTTGATGAATACCGTGGTGAAGCGAGCGGCGAAGAACGCGGCCAGCACCGACAGTGAGTACAGCGGAATGATCGCTACCAGTCCGGCGATCAGCCGGGTCGACACCAGGTAGGACACCGAGTGCACCGCCATGCATTCGACGGCGTCGATCTCCTCGGAGACCCGCATGGCCCCCAGCTGGGCGGTGGCGCCGGCGCCGATGGTGGCCGCCAGCGCGATGCCGGCGATGACCGGAGCGACCACGCGGACGTTGAGGAAGGCCGACAGGAAGCCGGTCAGCGCCTCGATGCCGATGTTGCCCAGCGACGAATACCCCTGCACCGCGATGACACCGCCGGAGGCCAGCGTCAGGAAGGCCGCGACGCCGACGGTGCCGCCGATCATCACCAGCGCACCGGCACCGAGCGTCATCTCGGCGATCAGGCGGATGGTCTCTTTGCGGTACCGCGTGACGGCGTTGGGAATGTAGCGGATGGTTTCGCCGTAGAAGAGTGCCTGCTCGCCGAAGTTGTCGACCGGTTCGTGAGAACCGCGACATGAAGCGCCGAAAGCGATAGGTGACGTCGTAGCTCATCGCATACTCACCATCGCTCGTTCGCCATCATGTGTTACCGCGCCCCTACTTCGCCGAGATTCTGACGCCGATGGCGGTCATGACCACATTGATGACGAATAGACAGATGAACGCGTAGACGACGGTTTCGTTGACTGCATTGCCGACGCCCTTGGGCCCCCCCTTGACGGTCAGACCGCGGTAGCAGCCGACCAGGCCCGCCATGACTCCGAACAGCAGCGCCTTGACTTCGGCGAGGATCAGCTCGCGCAGTCCGGTGAGCACAGTCAGCCCGTTGATGAACGCACCGGGGTTGACACCCTGCAGGAAGACGGAGAAGGCGTAGCCCCCGGACAGCCCGATGATGCACACCAGGCCGTTGAGCAGCAGCGCCACCAGCGTCGATGCCAAAACCCTTGGCACCACCAGCCGCTGGATGGGATCGATGCCGAGCACCCGCATCGCGTCGATTTCCTCGCGGATAGTGCGGGCACCCAAGTCTGCGCAGATCGCGGTGGCGCCGGCGCCGGCCACCACCAGCACGGTGACGATCGGGCCGAGCTGGGTGATGGTGCCGAATGCCGTTCCGGCGCCGGACAAGTCGGCGGCACCGATTTCGCGCAGCAGGATGTTCAGGGTGAACGCGACCAGCACCGTGAACGGGATGGAGACCAGCAGCGTGGGGACCAACGACACCCGCGCGACCATCCACGTCTGGTCCAGGAACTCCCGAAATTGAAACGGCCGCCGGAAGGCGGCACGTGCGGTCTCGATCGACATCTCGAAGAATCCGCCGACGGCCCGGGCCGGTACGGCGATTTGTTCCAACAAGCCCGATCCCCCAATCTGCTGCTCGCGGCGAAATACTCCCTGCCCTGAACACACCGTTGGATGACTCGTTGCTTGGTGTGAGCCGGCTCATACTAACTAGAACAAGTTCTGAGTGTCGATGAAGCTCGATATTTTTTGCGGCAAATATGCCTAGCTGGTATTTCCCCTCTACCCTAAGCGGTCGGCGCGCCGGTCAGTCCATCAAGCCGGTGGCGGCGAAGTTCACGTCCGGCGTCGCGGTCAGCAAAGTAGCCCTGCAGCGTGTCGCTCAGTTGGGCAGGATCCCAGGCCGGAGCACCCGCGTCGAACTGGTGCTCGGCAGTCGGCGCCGCAACCAATGTCACGCGCGGGCCGTAGACGATGAATACCTGACCGTTGACCGCGGCGGCCGCCGGCGACGCCAGGAACTGCACCAGGCTCACCACGTGGTCGGGCGACAGGGGGTCGATCTGGCCTGCCTCTATATCGGGTGCGGCACCGAACACATCGGCCGTCATCGCGGTGCGGGCCCGCGGGCAGATCGCGTTGGCGCACACGCCGTAACGGCCCAGCGCCCGCGCCGCGGACAGGGTCAGCGCGGTGATGCCCGCCTTGGCGGCGCCGTAGTTGGCCTGCCCCACCGGGCCGACCAGACCGGCCTCCGACGAGGTGTTGACGATCCGGCCGAAGATACGGCCCTCCTCGGCTTCTTTCGCCTTGGTGCGCCAGTACGTGGCGGCGTTGCGGGTGAGCAGGAAATGACCGCGCAGGTGCACGGCGATCACCTGGTCCCAGTCCTCGTCGCTCATGTTGAACAGCATCCGGTCGCGGGTGATCCCGGCGTTGTTCACCACGATGTTCAGTCCGCCCAGCCCGTCGGCCGTGGCCACGAGTTCGTCGGCGGTTTCGCGCTGACTGATGTCGCCGGCCACCGCCACCGCCTTGGAACCCGCCGAGCTGATCTCGTCGAGGACGTCGGAAGCGTCCAGGCCGGAGGCGATGTCGTTGACGACGACGGTGGCGCCCAGTCGCGCCAGGCCGATCGCCTCGGCACGCCCCAGGCCTGCGGCGGCACCGGTCACCACCGCGACCTTGCCGGAGAGATCGGTCGCGTTCGTGACTGCTACTCAATTTATGAATACCTCTAGTTTCTGGTCAGTCCTCGCGCAGCAGTGCCGCGCGTGGGCATTCCGCGATCGCCTGCTCGGCCAGATCCTCTTGATCCGGCGGGATCGGATCGGTCTTCACGACGGCATAGTCCTCGTCGTCCAGGTCGAAGATATCCGGCGCAATTCCCAAGCACACCGCGTTACCTTCACACCGGTCACGGTCGACAATCACTCGCACGGCACCCTCCTTGAACCTGGGCCATTAGAAACCCGCCCCCGACGAACTCGGTCAATATGTAGCACCACCATAGGGCTGCGATACGCGTGGCCATAACGGTCGCTGGATTCCCAGACTAGAACGTGTTACAACCGGGGGAACGAATGGGTGGCCATTGGCGTGGGTTTCGGCGGCCAGGCTACACAAGACACGATCGGTTGACCGGAGGCGGCAGGAATGCGCATCAGTTACACCCCCGAGCAGGAGGAGCTGCGTCGCGAGCTGCGGTCGTACTTCACCACGCTGATGACGCCGGAGCGGCGCGAGGCGCTGAGTTCGGTGCAGGGGGAATACGGCACCGGCAATGTGTACCGGGAGACCGTCGCGCAGATGGGCAAGGACGGGTGGCTCACCCTGAACTGGCCCAAGGAGTACGGCGGCCAGGACCGCTCCCCGATGGACTCGCTGATCTTCACCGACGAAGCCGCCATCGCGGGTGCTCCGGTGCCGTTCCTGACGATCAACAGCGTGGCGCCGACGATCATGGCCTTCGGCACCGACGAGCAGAAGAAGTTCTTCCTGCCCAAGATCGCCGCCGGGGACCTGCACTTCTCGATCGGCTACTCCGAGCCCGAGTGCCGGCACCGACCTGGCCAACCTGCGCACCACGGCGGTCCGCGACGGCGACGACTACGTGATCAACGGCCAGAAGATGTGGACCAGCCTGATCGCCTACGCGGACTGGGTCTGGCTGGCGGTGCGCACCAACCCCGAGGCCAAGAAGCACCGCGGCATTTCGATGCTGGTGGTGCCCACCACCGCCGAGGGTTTCTCCTGGACGCCGGTGCACACCATGGCCGGTCCCGACACCAGCGCCACCTATTACACCGACGTGCGCGTGCCGGTGACCAACCTGGTCGGCGAGGAGAACGCAGGCTGGAAGCTGGTGACCAACCAGCTCAACCACGAGCGGGTCGCACTGGTGTCGCCGGCACCGATCTTCATGTGCCTGCGGGAAGTTCGGGAGTGGGCGCAGAACACCAAGGACGCCGGCGGCGGGCGGCTGATCGACTCGGAGTGGGTGCAGCTCAACCTGGCCCGGGTGCACGCCAAGGTCGAGGTGCTCAAGCTGATCAACTGGGAGCTGGCGTCGTCGCGAAGACGAAGCCCTGTCGCCGGCGGATGCGTCGGCCGCCAAGGTGTTCGGGACCGAGCTGGCCACCGAGGCATACCGGCTGCTGATGGAGGTGCTGGGCACCGCGGCGACACTGCGTCAGGACTCCCCCGGCGCGTTGGTGCGCGGCCGGGTCGAGCGGATGCACCGGGCGTGCCTGATCCTGACCTTCGGCGGCGGCACCAACGAGGTCCAGCGCGACATCATCGGCATGGTCGCCCTCGGGACTGCCCCGAGCCAACCGCTGACTCTTCCTGTAGGAGACGAATATTCATGGATTTCTCGACAACCGAAGCGGCACAGGACCTCGGCGGTCTGGTCGACACCATCGTCGACTCGGTGTGCACTCCCGAACACCAGCGCGAACTGGACGGGCTCGACCATCGGTTCGACCGCGAACTGTGGCGCAAGCTCGTCGACAGCCGACATCCTGACCAGCGCGGCCGCCACCCAGGTGGGCGGCGACGGTTTCGGGGTGCTCGAGCAGGTGGCGATCCTGGTTGCGCTCGGGCACCAACTGGCGGCGGTGCCGTACCTCGAGTCGGTGGTGCTGGGCGCCGGGAGCGCTGGCCCGGTTCGGCTCCGAGGAGCTGCAGCAGAGCTGGGGCTGCGGCGGTGCAACGGCGAGAAGATCCTGACCGTCGCGCTCGACGGCGAGATGGGCGACGGGTCCGTGCAGGCCACGCGGGCCGGTGACGGATACCGGCTGACCGGCAGTCGCACCCAGGTCGTTCTACGGTCCCGGCGCGGACGCTTTCCTGGTGCCCGCCGAAACCGATTCCGGCACAGCGGTTTTCCTGGTTGCCGCCGATGACCCCGGGGTGACGGTGACGCCGCTGCAGACCACCGGGCTGGGCAGCGTCGGGCACCTGGCGCTGGACGGCGTCCCGGTGGACGCTGCGCGCCAGCGTTGGCGGCGTCGAGGTCGTCGCCTGGCTGCGCACCATATCCACCCTGGGCCGCAGCGCATACCAACTCGGTGTGCTCGAGCGCGGATTGCAGATGACGGCCGAATACGCCCGCACCCGTGAGCAATTCGACCGCCCGATCGGCAGCTTCCAGGCGGTGGGACAGCGGCTGGCCGACGGCTACATCGACGTCAAGGGGCTGCGGTTGACGTTGACCCAGGCCGCGTGGAAGGTCGCCGAGGACATTCCCGCCGAGATCGACGTGGCGTCGCGCGGCGTTCTGGGCCGCTGATGCCGGGCATCGGGTGGCGCACACCATCGTGCACGTGCACGGCGGCGTCGGCGTCGACACCGATCACCCGGTGCACCGATACTTCCTGTCCGCCAAAGAAACCGAGTTCGCGCTGGGCGGCGCCACCGGGCAGCTGCGGCAGATCGGCCGCGAACTGGCGGAGACTCCTGCCTAGCTGTGAGTCCCGAACCGACGGTCACCGCACTGCTGCGACCGCTGGCCGAGATCGACGACCGCGGCGTCTATTTCGAGGACTCGTTCACCAGCTGGCGTCAGCACCTGCGCACGATGCTGCGGCATTCGTGGCCGCGCTGCGCGAACGCCTCGACCCGGCCCGACCGCCACACATCGGCGTGCTGCTGGAGAACACGCCGTTCTTCTCGGCGGTGCTGGTTGCGGCCGGGCTGTCGGGGATCGTGCCGGTAGGCCTCAACCCGGTACGCCGCGGCGCGGCGCTGGCCCGCGACATCAGCCACGCAGACTGCCAGCTGGTGCTCGCTGATTCGAATTCCGCTGCGGCGCTGGACGGTATCGATCACCTCAACGTCGACTCACCCGAGTGGACCGACGAGGTTGCCGCGCATCGGGATACCGAGCTGACATTTCAATCCGCTTCTCCCGCAGACCTTTTCATGCTGATCTTCACCTCAGGAACCAGCGGCGAGCCCAAGGCGGTGAAGTGCAGCCACGGCAAGGTCGCAGGAGCCGGCATGGGGATGGCCCAGCGCTTCCGGCTCGGGCGCCGACGACGTCTGCTATGTGTCGATGCCGTTGTTCCATTCCAACGCGGTACTGGTGGGCTGGGCGGTGGCCGCGGCATGCCAGGGTTCAATGGCATTGCGCCGCCAGTTCTCTGCGTCCGGATTCCTGCCGGACGTGCGCCGCTACGGCGCCACCTACGCCAACTACGTGGGCAAGCCGCTGTCCTATGTGCTGGCCACGCCCGAGCAGCCCGACGACGCGGACAACCCGTTGCGGGCGGTCTACGGCAACGAGGGCGTGCCCCGGGACATCGAGCGGTTCGGTCGCAGATTCGGTTGCCGCGTCCAGGACGGCTTCGGCTCGACCGAACTCGGTGTGGCGATCGCCCGTACGCCCGACACCCCGTCGGGCTCACTGGGGCCGCTGCCTGACGGGTGTTGAGATCGTCGACCCGGATACCGGCAAGCCCTGCCCGCCCGGGAGTTGTCGGCGAGCTGGTGAACACCACGGGGTCCGGCGGTTTCGAGGGCTACTACAACGACGCAGCCGCCGAGGCCGAGCGGATGGCCGGCGGCATCTACCACAGTGGCGATCTCGCCTACCGGGACGAAGCGGGCTACGCCTATTTCGCCGGCCGGCTCGGTGACTGGATGCGCGTCGACGGCGAGAACCTGGGCACCGCCCCGATCGAGCGGGTGCTGCTGCGCTACCCCGACGTCGACCGAGGTTGCGGTGTACCCGGTGCCCGATCCGGTGGTCGGCGACCAGGTGATGGCCGCACTCGTGATGGCGCCTGGCGCAGAGTTCGATGCCGACGAGTTCCGGGCGTTCCTGGCCGAGCAGCCCGACCTCGGGCCCAAGCAGTGGCCGTCGTACGTGCGGGTGAGCGCCGGCCTGCCCGGACGATGACCTTCAAGGTGCTCAAACGACAGCTCTCGGCCGAGGGTGTCGACTGCGGCGAACCGGTTTTTCCCGTACCCCGCTAGCAGCGCGGTTGCCAAGGATCGACAGCCGTCAATCCGGCGTCGACAGATCGCGGAACGGCGGCCCGCCCATCGGTACCTGTTCACCAGGGAAGATATGACGATTGACGCTGGGGCGGCGGCCACCAATCTGGCCAGTCTCGGATCGACCATCAGCGCTGCAACCCAGGCGGCAGCCGCTCCGCTCCAGTGCGACGCGTCAGCCTGGATCGGTCACCCCATCAGCGAGGGCACCACGGCGTCGATCAGGTGCGGCCCGGGTTCGGCGAAGGCGTCACGCAACGCGTCGGCCAGTTCCTCGGCCGTGGTGGCACGTCGCGCAGGTACGCCCATTCCTTCGGCCATCTTCACGAAATCCATTGTGGGGCGGGAGATATCGAGAAGATCCAAAGCCTTGGGGCCGGGAGCGGATCCCGCGCCGACGCGTTGCAGCTCGAGCCGAAGGATGTCGTAGGCGCCGTTGTTGTAGATCACGGTGGTGATATCGAGGTTCTCCCGCGCCTGCGTCCACAACCCCGAGATCGTGTACATCGCCGAGCCGTCGGATTCCAGACACAGCACCGGCCGGTCGGGAGCGGCAACCGCGGCTCCCACCGCAGTCGGTATGCCGTAGCCGATTGCCCCACCGGTCAGCGTCAGCCAGTCATGGGCCGGCGCACCCGCGGTAGCCTGCGGCAGCGACAACCCCGAGGTGTTGGATTCGTCGACGACGATGGCGCGCTCCGGCAACAGCGCGCCGATCACCTCGGCCGCGGACGCCGACGTCAGGGCACCCGACGGCAACTGCGGACGCGACTCGGTGACTACCGGCGCCGTCGTCCCGGGCGCCAACTCCTCGGCCAACACCGCCAAAGCCAATCCGGCACCACTGCTTTCGGCGAGCACGTGCACCTCACACCCGGCCGGTACCAGGTCGCTGGGCATGCCCGGGTACGCGAAAAACGAAACGGGCGACTTGGCTCCGACCAACACCAGATGCTTGACGCCGTCCAGTTGCGCCACGGCCGCCTCGGCGAAGTAACCCAGCCGCTCGACGGCAGGCAGACCAGCGCCGCGCTCCAGCCGCGTCGGGAACGTCTCGCACAACACGCGGGCGCCGGTCGCCTCGGCGATCCGCGCGGCGGCGGCCAACCCCGGACCGCGGGTGGCGTCGCCCCCGATCAGAATCATCGTGGGTTCGCCCGATCGGAGCACCTTGGCCACCGAACCGTCGTCGGTGCCCGCCCCGGACCACGTCGTCGTAACCGGCTTGACCGGCTCGGCCCCGTCGGACCAGGAGGCATCCGCGGGCAGGATCAGCGTCGAGATCTGCGAACCGGACCTGCAGGCGGCGATGGCCTCGGCGGTGTCGGCGCCGACGTCCGCCGCGGTTGCCGTGCGGCGCACCCACCCCGAGACGGTGCCGGCCAGCGCGTCGATGTCGGATTCCAGTGGGGCGTCATACTTCTTGTGGTAGGTGGCGTGGTCGCCGACGACCACCACCATCGGCACCCGGGCGCGCCGCGCGTTGTGCAGATTGGCCAGGCCGTTGCCCAGCCCGGGACCGAGGTGTAGCAGCACCGCCGCCGGACGCCCGGCGATGCGCGCGTACCCGTCGGCCGCACCCGTGGCCACACCTTCGAAAAGCGTTAGGATACCGCGCATTTGGTCGACGGTGTCCAGCGCTGCCACGAAATGCATCTCCGAGGTGCCCGGGTTGGAGAAGCACACGTCGACCCCACCGTCGACCAAGGTGTTGATCAGAGCCTGCGCACCGTTCACGTGCCCACCTTTCGTTGAAGCTTGAAGACCCGCTCGGCATTGTCGTGCAGGAAGTCTCGACGAGCCTCGTCGCTGAGCCCGAGATCGTCAAGACCCGCCAGGGCGTGTGCGTGGGAGATCATCGGATAATTTGTGCCGAATAAGACTTTGCGTTGTCCGGTACCGGTTTTCATGAATCTGATGAGTTCTTCGGGCAACCGTTTGATCGTGTAGGCGGACGTGTCGATGTAGACGTTCTCGTGCTTGCGGGCCACGGCGACCATTTCCTCGGTCCACGGATAGCCGACGTGGCCGCACACGATTACCAGTTCGGGAAAGTCGAGGGCCACCTGGTCGATGTAGGGAATCGGACGGCCGGTTTCCGACGGCCGCAACGGACCCGTGTGCCCGACTTGCGTGCAGAACGGCACCCCAGACTCCACGCATTGCGCGAACAACGGATAGTAACGGCGGTCGGTGGGCGGTGCGTTCCACAGCCAAGGCACCACCCGTAGCCCGACGAACCCGTCGCCGATCCGGCTTCGCAACTCCCGCACGGCCACCATCGGGCGATCCAGATCGACTGTCGCCAGTCCGGCGAACCTGTTGGGGTGCGACGCGATCCACTGGGCTACCTCGTCATTGGAGACCAGATCCTGATCGTTGGGTCCTAGCCACGCACTCAGCAGCCCGAAGTGGACATCGGCTGCGTCCATCGATGCGATCGTCGCGTCGATCGGGATGTCGGTGTCCGGGCATGGACCCACCGGTCCAGCGGCGCAGCGAGGCCAGCATCTCGCTCCGCAGGAACCGCTGCGTCGGATGCTGCATCCACACATCGATCGTCATCGCGCTTTGACTTTAGGCCAACGCTGCCAGCGCCGCCGCCCCCGTCTGCCGTGCGTATCCACCACCGAACAGCACAACGTGCGCCAACAGCGGGAAGAGCTGATGCAGCCCCACGCGATTGCGCCACCCGGGTTTCAACGGATGCACGTTCTCATAGCCGGCCAGGACGGCGTCGAGATGCGGACAGCCGAACAGCGCCAGCATCGCCAGGTCCGTTTCGCGGTGACCCCCGTAAGCCGCCGGGTCAATCAACACCACCCCATCGCGCGTCCACATCACGTTGCCGCTCCACAGATCCCCGTGCAACCGTGCCGGCGGGTCATCATCATCGAAGTTCCCAGCGCGGCAGCGGGTGATGACCGCCTCGATCGCGGCTCGCGTCGAAGCATCGAGCCGCGTCCCCGCGAGCTCGGTCATCGGCAGCAGCCGCTCTTCGGCGTAGAAGTCACCCCAGCGCCGGTGCTGCCGCAGTGACATCGGCAATGGCTGCGACAACGGCCCGAAAAACCCTGGTCCGTCCCAGCCGTCGGGTCCCGCACCGAACGCCGGCGCACCCGCGTCATGCATGACGGCCAACCGGCCACCGAAGACACGCGCCGCATCGGCATTCGGACTCACCGAGTCAAGCCGCCGCAGCCTCAGGCTCGTCGCGTCAACAGATACAACGTCGGCGCAGGGAACGCCGCCACCGACACTCGCAAGCCAACTCAAACCCGCGGCTTCCCACCCGAAGTAACCGGCGGGCGCGTCAGGGTGATGCTTGACGAAATCGCGCGTCACGCACCGGTCGCCACATGCGAAGCATGCACATCGTCGGCCGGCCGCGCCTCGGTCTGCTCCTTGGCCCACCGGTAGTCCGGCTTGCCGGCGGGTGAGCGCTTCACCTCGTCGACGAACCAAAGGCTGCGTGGCACTTTGTATCCCGCGATCTCCGAGCGCACGAAGCTGTCCAGTTCCGCGAGCGACGGCCGCGCACCTTCCCGCGCCTGCACCACAGCCGCCACATGTTGGCCATACCTAGGGTCAGGCACCCCGACCACCAGCGCGTCGAAGACGTCGGGGTGACCCTTCAATGCCGCCTCGACCTCTTCGGGATAGATCTTCTCGCCGCCACTGTTGATGGACACCGAGCCACGGCCCAGCATCGTCACGGTGCCGTCCTCCTCGACCAGCGCCCAGTCACCCGGAATCGCATAGCGCACACCGTTAATCGTCTTGAACGTCTCGGCCGTCTTCTTCTCGTCTTTGTAATAACCGACCGGAATGTTGCCCTTCTTGGCGATGAAGCCGCGCACACCCGAGCCGGGCTTCACCTCGTTGCCTTCTTCGTCGAGGACGACGGTGCGGTGGTCGATCGTCACCCGCGGGCCACCGCTGTGCGGCGCATCCTTCGCAACGATGCTGGTACCACCAAAACCGGTCTCCGAGGAGCCGATTGAGTCTGTGATGACCCGATTCGGCAGCAGCTCAAGGAGTTTCTCCTTGATGCTCGGCGAGAACAACGCGGCGGTGCTGGCGAGTAGGAACAGCGACGACAGGTCATAGTCGTTGTCCTTCTGCAGGGCATCCAGCAGCGGACGGGCCATGGCGTCACCGGTGAAGAACAGCAGGTTCACCTTGTGTTCGTGAATGGTGCGCCACACCTGTTCAGCATTGAATTCCGGTGCCAGCACGGTGGTTTGACCGGAGAACAGCGACATCCAGGTCGCCGATTGGGTGGCGCCGTGGATCATCGGCGGGATGGGGTAACGAACCATCGGGGGATTCGCGGTCGCGCCCTTCGCCAGGTCGTACTCATCCTTGACGAATTCGCCTGTGGCGAAGTCGGTTCCGCCTAACAGCACCCGGTAGATATCCTCGTGGCGCCACATCACGCCCTTCGGGAAGCCAGTGGTGCCGCCCGTGTAGAGCAGGTAGATGGCGTCCTCAGTGCGGTCGCCGAAGTCGCGCTCAGGCGAGCTGTCAGCGATCGCGGAGTAGAACTCCACTCCCCCGTAGCGCTCGTAGTCCAGGTCACTGCCGTCCTCGACTACCAGCACGGTCTTGACGTTCGGGGTGTCCGGCAGCACGTTGGCGACCCGATCGGAGTACTGCCGCTCGTGCACCAGCGCAACCATGTCGGAGTTGTCGAAGAGGTAGCGGAGCTCACCTTCGACATAACGGAAGTTGACGTTGACCAGGATCGCGCCGGCCTTGATGATGCCGAGCATCGCGATCACGATCTCGATGCGGTTGCGGCAGTAGAGGCCGACCTTGTCATCCTTCTGCACGCCCTGGTCCATCAGGTAGTGCGCGAGGCGGTTGGCCTTTTCTTCCAGTTGGGCGTAGGTCAACTGCTCGTCACCGCAGATGAGGGCAACACGGTCCGGCACAGCGTCGATGGCGTGCTCGGCTAGGTCAGCAATGTTTAGAGCCACGGCCACTAAATTAGAACGTGTTACATTTCTTGACAAGCTGATGTCCAATGTCGAGCGAGAGGCGGTATCCGTGGCAGAGATGCCAGCAAACGAATCCGGGCCGGACGCACTGGTCGAACAGCGCGGTCACACGCTCATCGTGACGATGAATCGGCCGCACCGTCGTAACGCCCTGAGCACCGAAATGATGCAAATCATGGTCGAGGCCTGGGACCGCGTCGACAACGATCCAGACATCCGGTGCTGCATCCTCACCGGTGCCGGTGGCTACTTCTGCGCCGGAATGGACCTCAAGACCGCGACCCAGAAGCCGCCGGGTGACTCGTTCAAGGACGGCAGCTACGACCCGTCGCGCATCGACGCCCTGCTCAAGGGTCGCCGACTCACCAAACCCCTCATCGCGGCCGTCGAAGGACCGGCCATCGCCGGTGGCACCGAGATCCTGCAGGGCACCGACATCCGGGTGGCCGGTGAGAGTGCCAAGTTCGGCATCTCCGAGGCCAAGTGGAGTCTGTACCCGATGGGCGGATCGGCAGTCCGACTCGTACGGCAGATTCCCTACACGGTGGCCTGCGATCTGTTGCTGACCGGACGGCACATCACCGCTGCCGAGGCCCGTGAGATGGGTTTGATCGGGCATGTCGTCCCGGACGGGCAGGCGCTGACGAAGGCACTCGAACTCGCCGAAATCATCGAGAACAACGGCCCGTTAGCCGTGCAGGCGATCCTGAAGACCATCAGGGAGACCGAAGGGATGCACGAGAACGAGGCGTTCAAGATCGACACCCAGATCGGCATCCAGGTCTTCCTGTCCGACGACGCCAAGGAAGGCCCGCGCGCGTTCGCCGAGAAGCGCAAACCCGAGTTCAAAAACCGCTAGCCCCCGCTTCGCCCCCCGCCTTCGCCCCCCTCCCCGCCCGCCTTCGCCGAGCGTGCTCTGAGGGCGAGAAAATGGCGAAAAACTCGCCCTCAGAACACATTCGGCGAAGGTGTCAGTACCCGACGGCACACTGCGTCCATGACCGAGCCCATTATCGGCAGCGAGGCGCTCGCATCAGGTGCGCTGACCCGTTACCAGCTGCGAAGCCGATTCGTCGCACTTCATCCTGACGTCTATCTGCCACCCGACACCGAACTGACCGCGATACGGCGGGCCTACGCCGCCTGGCTGTGGTCGAAACGGCGCGGCATCGTCGCGGGACAGTCAGCATCCGCGCTCCATCGTGCGAAGTGGGTCGACCCCACGCAACCAGCGCAATTGCAGTACCAACACCGGCGTCCGCCGGCAGGCATTCGCACCTGGTTGGATCGCGTCGCTGATGATGAGACCCAGGTAATCAAAGGCATGCCCGTCACCACTCCGGCCCGCACCGCCTTCGATCTCGCGTGCCGATATCCACTCGGCAAGGCAGTCGCCGCCATCGATGCGCTCGCCCGAGCCACCCGGCTCGCCACCGCAGACGTCGAACTGGTCGCCGATCGCTACCGGGGCCACCGCAACATCAGGCGGGCCCGCAAAGCTTTGAAACTCGTCGACGCCGGCGCGCAGTCACCGCGAGAGACCTGGCTGCGGCTGCTCGTCATCGCGGCCGGCTATCCGCCACCCCAAACTCAGCTTCCGGTGTACGGCCGGTACGGCGAACTCGTCGGCGTCGTCGACATGGGTTGGGAGGAACCCAAACTCGCGCTCGAGTACGAGGGCGAACATCACCGGACGCCTGGACAATTCAATAAAGACATCGTCCGCTACGAAACGATGACCACCGATCTCGACTGGATCGTCATCAGGGTCACCAGCCAGGACACGCCGGGCGGCATCCTGACCCGGTTGGCGGCAGCATGGTCGCGCCGAGCGTGCTCCGAGGGCGAAAAAATCGCGAAAATACCGCCCCCAGAACACGTTCGGCGAGAACAAATGCCTATGAGAGAACCGGCGCGCTCGGCGTGAACACCACCGGCATCGACTCCAGGCCGGACACGAAGTTCGCCGGCCGCAACGGCAACGCCGACTCATCCGCCAGCCGCAGGTCCGGCAGCCGCTGCACCACCCGCGACGTCATCAACGACAACTCCAGGCGAGCCAGCTGGTTACCCATGCAGAAGTGGGTGCCGAAGCCAAAAGCGAGGTGGCTGTTCGGGTTTCGCCGGATATCGAACTTTTCCGGCTGATCGAACACCGACTCGTCGAAGTTCGCCGACTCGAACAGCAGCATGATCTTCTCGCCGACGCTCAACGAGGTGCCGTGGAACTCGGTATCGGCAGTCAGAGTCCGGCACATGTTTTTCACCGGCGACGTCCAGCGCAGCATCTCCTCGATGGCACCGGGTAGCAACGCGGATCGCCCGCCAGACGCGTCGAACTGATCGCGGTGCCGCAGCAGCTGCTCGGTCCCCCCGCTCAGGGTGTGCCGAGTGGTTTCGTCACCGCCGATCAGGATCAGCAGCGTCTCCATGACGATCTCGTCGTCGGACATCCGCTGACCTTCGACCTCGGCGTTGACCAGGATCGAATACAGGTCATCGGTCGGCTCGGCACGGCGCTTGCCGATCAGGTCCATGGTGAACGCCGTGTACCCGGCGAAAGCCTCCATCATCGTCTGGACTTCCGCCGACGCCGGGTCGATGTGCGAGCTCAGACCGCACACCAGGTCGTCCGACCACTTCAGCAACATGCCGCGCTCTTCGGGGAGCACGCCCAGCATGTCGCCGATCACCGCCATCGGCAGCGGCGCGGCGATGTCACGGACGAAGTCACACTCGCCGCGTTCACACACCGCGTCGATCAGCGTGTCGCACAGCTCCGCGATCGAGGCTTCCTTGTCCTTCACCCGCTTGCGGGTGAAGCCGGAGTTGACCAGCTTGCGCCGCACCAGATGTGCCGGGTCGTCCATGTCGATCATGTACGGCATGCCGGGCTGATCGGGACGGATGCCGCCGGTGCTGGAGAACAGTTCCGGGTTGCGCTCGGCGTCGAGGATGGCCTGATACGTGGTCGCGGCGGCCAGGCCGTTGCGGTCCCGGAACACCGGCTGGTTGGCCCGCATCCAGCGATAGGCTTCCCGCGCCGCGGCGCCGCCGGCATAGAAAGTGCCGTCGGCCAAATCGACGTCCGGCCTGGTCTGTACTTCCAACGAGGTCATGAGATCTCCTGAGCATCGCCGAATGTCATTTGCACGTGGTCTGCAGAGCTGGACAACATCGCGCGCTTCGGAAGTCCAAGGGAAGCCAGTTCTTTCGAGTAGGGGTGATCGCCCAGCCAGATGCGTGCCCCGCCGAATCGACTGCGCACACCGTCGAGCGTGTAGTCAAAGGCGGTCTCGCAGGCAACACCGTTGCGGTACGAGTAGCTGCGCTGCGCTTGATGGCGCGGAGTCAGCCGGAAGGGCAGCCCACGACGAAATTCCATACCGATCACCAGTTGCCCGTCCACGCTGCAATCGAAGCCGAACTGGCGGCCCTCACGAATGGTGAAATCCGCCATGACTTTCGGGTAGCCCCAAATCTTGGTTCCCGCTTCCAACGTGAACTCCTGGTCGACAGGCATATGATGAGTGAAGGCGCCGGCCGAACCCAAGGCGCGGGGTCCGGTCGCGTTCGACCCGGGTGGGTTGACCATCACGCTGGTGTTGTATTCGTGGTACTGCCTGCAGGTCGCCGTCGATGTAATGCATGAATGTCAGGACCACGATCGCGCGCCCGGGCAGATAGCGGCAAACCTGCAAGCCGCTGTAGTCGATCATCCGCTGAGCGGCGTTGGCGTCCACCGAGAACATCGCCATGTGCTGATTGGCCTTGCGGATCTGCACCGGCATAGTGAGCACGGTGCCGGCGATCGTGTGTTGCGATGCTGTCATGCGGCCAATCTAGAACGCGTTCTAATGCCATGGCAAGGATCGCCTACACAAGCTCTGCTAGGTCCCGGACCTGCTCAACGCTGCGGGCGCCCACCACCATCATCGTGACGCCGGACGCCTCCCAGGCCACGATTTGCTTACGCACGTAGTCCAGGTCGCCGACGATCATCGCGTCGTCGACGAGCTCGTCCGGGATGACCTTCGCCGCTTCGTCCTTGCGGTCGGACCGGAACAGCTTGGTGACCTCGTCGACGACCTCGGAGTACCCCATCCGGCGGTAGACGTCGGCGTGGAAGTTGGTGTCCTCGGCGCCCATGCCGCCCATGTAGAGCGCCAGAAACGGCTTCACCGCGGCGAAAGTGCCCCGCGCGATCGTCGGTGACCACCACCTGCGCCGTCGCGCAGACCTCGAAATCCTCCCGGCTGCGCCGGGCCCCGGGCCGGGCGAACCCCTCGTCCAGCCACTCGTTGTACGTGTCGGCCATCCGCGGCGAATAGAAGATCGGCAGCCAGCCGTCACAGATCTCGGCGGCCAGCGCCACGTTCTTCGGGCCTTCCGCGCCCAGCATGATCGGGATGTCCGCGCGCAGCGGATGCGTGATGGGCTTCAACGGCTTGCCCAAACCCGTTGTCCCGGGACCGGTCAACGGCAACGGATAGTGCGGCCCCTCGCTGGTCACCGGCCCCTTCCGGGCCCACACCTGGCGCACGATGTCGATGTATTCGCGGGTGCGGGCCAGCGGTTTGGGGAAACGCTGGCCGTACCAGCCCTCGACCACCTGCGGTCCGGACACGCCGAGGCCGAGAATGTGCCGGCCGCCGGACAGGTGGTCCAACGTCAGCGCGGCCATCGCGCAGGCGGTCGGGGTGCGCGCGGACAACTGCACCACCGAGGTGCCCAGCCGCACCCGCTGTGTCGACGAGCCCCACCAGGCCAGCGGCGTGTAGGCGTCCGAGCCCCACGCCTCGGCGGTGAACACGGCATCGAAGCCGGCGTCCTCGGCGGCGGCGACGAGCTCCGCGTGGTTCTCCGGAGGCTGAGCGCCCCAATACCCCAGTTGCAGTCCGAGCTTCATAGCTGCCTCTCCAAAGCCGACCGATATGCCGATGTTGAAACCATTCTTAGAACCTGTTCTACTCGAAGGCGTGACAGCCAGCTCGAGCGGCCCGGCCCTGATCGATCACCCTGAGCCGCCCCTCTCCGCACCGTTGACGTTGTCCTTCGACTACACCCGTTCGGTGGGTCCCACGCTAGGGAAGTTTTTCACTGCACTGCGTGAGCGCCGCGTTCTGGGAGTACGTGGTTCCGATGGCCGGGTGCATGTGCCGCCGCCGGAATACGACCCGGTTACCTACGAACCACTGGGCGAGATGGTACCGGTGGACAGCGTCGGCACCGTCGTGTCCTGGACCTGGCAGCCCGAGCCGATAGGCGGGGAACCGCTGGACCGGCCGTTCGCGTGGGCCCTGATCAAGCTGGACGGAGCCGACACCCCGCTGATCCACGCGGTCGATGCCGGCTCACCGGACGCGATCAGAACCGGCGCCCGGGTCCACGTGCACTGGACCGACGAGCCCGTCGGCGCCATCACCGACATCGCCTACTTCGCACTCGGCGACCAAGCCGAGGACGTTCCGGAGCCGCAAGCCGGCCTGGACCCGGTCACCATGATCGTCACGCCGATCTCGCTGACGATTCAGCACACCGCGTCGCACGAAGAGAGCGCCTACCTGCGGGCGATCGCCGAAGGAAAACTGTTGGGCGCCAGGACCGGTGAGACGGGAAAGGTGTATTTCCCACCGCACGGCGCCGACCCGGCCACCGGCCTACCGACCACCGAGTTCGTCGAGTTGCCGGACAAGGGCACGGTGACGACGTTCGCGATCATCAACATCCCCTTCCAGGGTCAGCGCATCAAACCGCCGTATGTGGCGGCGTACGTGCTGCTCGACGGGGCCGATATTCCGTTCCTGCACTTGGTCGCCGACGTCGATGCGCACGAGGTGCGCATGGGCATGCGCGTCGAGGCGGTGTGGAGACCCCGCGAGGAGTGGGGATTCGGCATCGACAACATCGAATTCTTCCGGCCTACCGGCGAACCGGATGCCGAGTACGACACCTACAAACACCACCTGTAAAGGGCCTGGCTACACATGAGTGATCGCAATGTCGCGGTGGTCGGCTTCGCCCACGCGCCGCACGTTCGCCGTACCGACGGCACCACCAACGGCGTCGAAATGTTGATGCCGTGCTTCGCGCAGCTGTACCAGGACCTGGGTATCAACAAGTCCGACATCGGCTTCTGGTGCTCAGGCTCCTCGGATTACCTTGCCGGACGGGCGTTTTCGTTCATCTCGGCGATCGACTCGATCGGCGCCGTACCACCGATCAACGAGTCGCACGTCGAGATGGACGCCGCCTGGGCGCTGTACGAGGCCTACATCAAGATCCTCACCGGTGAGGTCGAGACGGCGCTGGTGTACGGCTTCGGCAAGTCCTCGGCGGGAATTCTGCGCCAGATCCTGACCCGGCAGACCGACCCGTACACCGTTGCGCCGCTGTGGCCCGACTCGGTGTCGATGGCGGGATTGCAGGCCCGGATCGGCCTGGACTCCGGTAAGTGGACGCCCGAGCAAATGGCCCAGATCGCGCTCGATTCGTTCGCCCGGTCCGAGCGCAACGACTCCGAAAAGCCGGCGAAGACGATCGACGAACTGCTGTCCCGCCCGTTCTTCAACGACCCACTGCGCCGCCACGACATCGCGCCGATCACCGACGGTGCGGCCGCCATCGTGCTGGCCGCCGACGGCCGCGCCCGTGAGCTCCGCGAAAACCCAGCGTGGATAACGGGAATCGAGCATCGCATCGAAACGCCGGTGCTTGGCGCGCGCGACCTTACGTCGTCGCCGTCCACCGCGGTTTCAGCCAAGGCCGCCACCGGCGGCGACACCGGTATCGACGTCGCCGAGATCCACGCGCCGTTCACTCACCAGCATCTGATCCTGACCGAGGCGATCGGGTTGACCGACAAGACGAAGGTGAATCCGTCCGGCGGCGCACTCGCGGCCAACCCGATGTTCGTCGCCGGTCTCGAACGCATAGGTCTCGCGGCACAACATATTTGGAACGGATCGGCACAGCGGGTGCTCGCGCACGCCACCAGTGGGCCTGCGCTGCAACAGAATCTGGTCGCGGTCATGGAAGGACAGAACTGATGGCCGGCGCAGGGGCGCACCTCGCCGCGGTACTCGGTACCGGGCAGACCAAGTATGTGGCGAAGCGCAAAGACGTTTCGATGAACGGCATGGTCCGCGAGGCCATCGACCGGGCGCTGGAAGATTCCGGCTCCACCTTCGACGACATCGACGCCGTCGTGGTCGGCAAGGCACCCGACTTCTTCGAGGGCGTCATGATGCCGGAGCTGTTCATGGCCGACGCGATGGGCGCCTCCGGCAAACCACTGATCCGGGTGCACACCGCGGGTTCGGTGGGCGGCTCCACCGCGGTGGTGGCGGCCAGCCTGGTCCAGTCCGGGAAGTACCGCCGGGTGCTGGCGATGGCGTGGGAGAAGCAGTCGGAATCCAATGCCATGTGGGCACTTTCGATTCCGATCCCGTTCATCAAGCCGGTCGGCGCCGGCGCCGGCGGGTATTTCGCCCCGCACGTTCGGTCCTACATCCGCCGCTCCGGTGCACCGCTGAACATCGGTGCCATGGTCGCGGTCAAGGACCGGCTCAACGGGGCCCGCAACCCGCTGGCTCATCTGCACCAGCCCGACATCACCCTGGAAAAGGTGATGGACTCCCCCATGCTGTGGGACCCGATCCGCTACGACGAGACCTGCCCTTCCTCCGATGGCGCCTGCCGCCGTGGTCATCGGCAACGAGGAGATCGCCGACGCCCGCGTGGCCGAAGGACATCCGGTCGCGTGGATCCACGCCACCGCGCTGCGCACCGAGCCACTGCAGTTCTCCGGCCGTGACCAGGTCAGCCCGCAGGCCAGCCGCGACGCGGCCGCCGCGCTATGGAAGGGCGCCGGCATCACCAGCCCCATCGACGAGATCGACGTCGCGGAGATCTACGTGCCGTTCTCCTGGTTCGAGCCAATGTGGTTGGAAAGCCTCGGGTTTGCCCCCGTAGGGCGAGGGCTGGAAGCTCACCGAGGCCGGCGAGACGGCGATCGGCGGGCGGATACCGGTCAATCCGTCGGGCGGTGTGCTGTCGTCCAACCCGATCGGCGCCTCCGGCCTGATCCGCTTCGCCGAAGCGGCCATCCAGGTGATGGGCAAGGGCGGCGACCACCAGGTGCCGAATGCGCGAAAAGCGTTGGGCCACGCCTACGGCGGCGGCTCGCAGTACTACTCCATGTGGGTCGTCGGAAAGGACAAACCAGAATGAGCCGGATGAAGTACACCCTCAGTATCGCGTTCAGCCCGATCGACCAGCTGGTCGAACTCGCCAAGACCGCAGAGGAAGTCGGGTTCGACTCGATCGCTCTGCCGGATTCGATCTTCTATTTCGAGAAGCAGTCCGTCGACTATCCCTACACCGCCGACGGCAAGCGGATGTTCGATGAGGAGAGCCCCTGGGTCGACCCGCTGATCTTGGCGGGCACGATGGGCGCGGTCACCTCGAAACTGCGGTTCTACACCAACGTGCTGAAGCTCGGATCCCGTAACCCGCTGCTGCTGGCCCGCCAGGTCGGATCGGTGGCCAATCTGACCAACAACCGCTTCGGCTTCGGAGTCGGAATCGGCTGGGCTCCTGAGGAATTCGAGTGGTGCGGGGTGCCGTACGCGCGTCGCGGCAAGCGCGTCGACGAGATGATCGAGGTGATCAAGCTGGTGCTGGCCGGCGGCATGGTCGAATTCCACGGCGAGTTCTACGATTTCGACCGCCTGCAGATGAGCCCGGCCCCCAGCGAGCCGGTGCCGTTCTACGTCGGCGGGCACACCGATGTCGCGCTCAAGCGCGCGGCCCGGGTCAGCGACGGCTGGACCAGCGCAATGATGACGCATGCGCAGCTTGACGAAACCATCCGTAAGCTCAAGGAGCTACTTGCCGAAAACGGCCGTGCGGATGATCCTTTCGAGTTCCAGGCGGTCTGCATCGACAAGTTCGGAGTGGACGGTCATCGGGAGCTCGCCGAGATCGGAGTAACCGACTACATCACCATTCCGTGGGTCTTTGATGGGTTGGCGCTTCGACGCGCCACTGGACAAGAAGCAGGACTCGATGAAGCGCTTCGCCGACACCTACATCCACTCGGGCTGGCAGGACAAGTGAGCCGACGCCCGCGCACGAGGCGGGCCGGCGCTCCCGCGAGGCGGTCGCCGCCCGCGACAAAGAAGCCTGGCTGGCGGTCTTCGCTGACGACGCCATCGTCGAAGACCCGATCGGCCCATCGGCTTTCGACCCCGACGGCAAAGGGCACCGGGGGCGCGACGCGATATCGGCTTTCTGGGACAAGGCAATCGCGCCCACCACCAAGATCGAGTTCTTCTTCCGCGACACCTACCAATGCGGCAACGAGGAAGCCAACGTCGGGCACATCCTGATCACCACCGGTGATTACCAGATCACTGCCGAAGGCGTCTTCACCTATAAGGCCAATGACGAGGGACAGATGGTGGCGCTGCGCGCGTACTGGGAGATGGACCGCGCGGCCGCCTCCACTCGCCGGGTGTGAATCTCGCGACACGACACGCCGCTCAGGCGTCGCAGAATTCACCGTCGGCGAACCGGGCACCGCCGAACTCACTCGATCGGCTCGACCCCCGCGATATGCCGCTGCGCCAGGTCACGATAGGCCTGCGGGTTGACGTTGACCCACATCTCGGCGCCGGTGCCCTCGATCGGGCCCTTCACCTTGGCCGGCGCGCCGGTCACCAGCATTCCGGCCGGAACCTGCGTACCGCCGACCACCAGGGCGCCGGCCGCGACCATGCACCGCGCGCCGATCACCGCACCGTCGAGCACCGTGGCGTGGTTGGCAATCAACGCCTCGGAGCCGATGTGGGCGCCGTGGATGACGCACAGATGCGCCACCGTGGCCCCGGGGCCGACGTCGACGGGGATGCCCGGCGGTGCGTGCAATACCGAGCCGTCCTGCACGTTGGCGCCCTCGCGGATCACGACGGGTGCATAGTCGCCGCGCAGCACCGCGTTGTACCAGACGGACGCGCCCGCCTCGACCGTGACGTCACCGATCAGGGTTGCGGTCGGGGCCACGAACGCGGTGGGATCGACCTTCGGTGAACGGCCTTCGAAAGAGAACAGCGGCATCAATTACATATACCGCAATGCGCATACGCCCCCAGCAAACTCAGCCAGACTCGCCGTCATTGCGCTCCCCCACCCAAAAACTGTAACGTGTTCTAGTTAGTACCCGCGATCCGGAGGTGACAGGTGAGTACCGACACAACAAGCGTCGGTGTCCGGGAGATTGATGCCGGCGCGTTGCCGACCAGATATGCCCGTGGCTGGCACTGCCTGGGCGTCGCAGAAGACTTCCGCGACGGCAAGCCGCACTCGGTTCAAGCGTTCGGCACCAAGCTGGTGGTCTTCGCCGACTCCAACGGCGACATCAAGGTGCTGGACGGCTACTGCCGGCACATGGGCGGCGACCTGTCCGAGGGCACCATCAAGGGCGACGAGGTCGCGTGCCCCTTCCACGACTGGCGTTGGGGCGGTGACGGCCGCTGCAAGCTGGTGCCGTACGCCAAACGCACCCCCAAGACGGCGCGTACCCGGTCATGGACCACCGATGTGCGCGGCGGCCTGCTGTTCGTCTGGCATGACCACGAGGGCAACCCGCCGGACCCCGCCGTCCGGATCCCTGACATCCCCGAAGCGCACAGCGACGAGTGGACCGAGTGGCGGTGGAACCGGATCGTCATCGAAGGATCGAACTGCCGCGACATCATCGACAACGTCACCGACATGGCGCACTTCTTCTACATCCATTTCGGGTTGCCGACGTACTTCAAGAACGTTTTCGAAGGCCACATCGCCTCCCAGTACCTGCACAACGTGGGCCGGCCCGACGTCGACGATCTGGGTAGTTCCTACGGCGAGACGCACCTTGACTCGGAGGCTTCCTACTTCGGGCCGTCGTTCATGATCAACTGGCTGCATAACAGCTACGGCGGCTACAAGGCCGAGTCGATCCTGATCAACTGCCACTACCCGGTGACGCAGAATTCGTTCGTGCTGCAGTGGGGTGTCATCGTCGAAAAGCCCAAGGGTATGGACGAAAAGATGACCGACAAGTTGTCCCGGGTGTTCACCGAGGGTGTCAGCAAGGGCTTTCTGCAGGACGTCGAGATCTGGAAGCACAAGACCAGAATCGACAACCCGCTGCTGGTTGAGGAGGACGGCGCCGTGTACCAGCTGCGTCGTTGGTACCAGCAGTTTTATGTGGATGCGGCCGACGTCGCCCCGGAGATGGTGGAGCGCTTCGAGATGGAGGTGGACACGACGCGCGCCAACGAGTTCTGGAACGCTGAGGTCGCCGAGAACCTGAAAGCCAAGGATGCTGAAGCGGTTTCCGACATCGGCACCGGTACAGTGCCCGCCGAGCAACACTGACGGTCATGTCTGACGATCAGCCGGCCGTTCCCGACGTCGATCGGCTAGCCCGGTCGATGCTGATGCTGCACGGTGATCACCATGATCACGATGAGCCGCACTCAGCAAACGAAGGCTCCGAGTCCTGGTCCAAGTCAAGGGATTTCACCAACGACCCGCAGCGTGCCGCCGCGGTGGCAGAAGCCAGCAGGGCAGACCGGGAGCGCTACCTGACGGCCGGACTACACCCGGTGGACTGCCGGTTCTGTCACATCACCGTGGCGGTGCGCAGGCTGGGACCGGGTCACACTGCGGTGCAATGGAATACCGAGGCGTCGCAACGCTGTGCACATTTCGCCGAGGTGCGCGCCTACGGTGGCAACACCGCGCGCACCAAGTCCTGTCCGCGGCTTTCTGACAGCATCGAACACGCGGTCGCTGAAGGCATTCTGGAGCGGGAAGCGGCCGAGTAGTCGTCGCGGCGAGGCGGGCAAAGAGGGTGTCCCCAATCCCAGCAGCCCGAATCACAGCCCGGCGAACCGCTCCTTGACCGCTTCGGCCGTCAGCCCGTAATCGGCCAGCGAGTACTTGTGCTTCGGGGCCCGCGCACCGGTCTGGCTCTCGGCGTGGCTGTCCTGCATCGCCTTTCGAGCCTCGTCGGTCAGCGTCAAACCGAAATGGCGGTACACGCCGGCAACCGTTCCCAACGGGTCGGCGATCAGGTCGTGGTAGTCGACGTCGCAGAACTGGGCCGAATTATAGGAAGCGCGCGCGCTGTTGAACCGCTCCAGCCCGCGAGACCAGGTTTCCACTGCGTCAGCACCGATCTGGGCGCCGGTGAAGGTCGTCGACCAACCCTCGGCGGTGTGCTGCGCCAGCGAACACATGGAGGCCATGATCGTCTCCACCGGCCGGTGGGTCTGCACCACCAGGGCGTCGGGATAAGTCGCCATCAACGCGTCCAGGGCGAACAGGTGGCTGGGATTCTTGAGCACCCAACGCTTGTCGGCATCGTTCAGGCCAATGAGTTGCAGATTGCGGCGGTGCCGCTGGTATGACGGCGTCCAGTCCTGCTGAGCCAGCCATTGCGCGTAGCTCGGTATGTGCGCCAACGTCTCGTAGGACACCGAATGCAGCGACTGGCGCAACAGCTGCCAGCACTCCTCCAGCTCGTAAGCCGCCATGAAATGCAGGCCGGTGTACTCCGGATTCTCTTGGTGGTGCTGGGTGAACTGCTCGTTCAGCTGGCTGTACCACGGGTTGGAGTCCCAGGTGTCCCGGGGCGGACGGGGCTGCGGGAACTCGGCCAGCCACAAGTGCAGTCCTTGATGGGCGGGGTCGGCGCCCAGCAGCCGGTGCAGCACGGTCGTCCCGGTGCGCGGCAGCCCGGTCACGAAGATCGGCTGCTCGATAGCCACATCCGCATAGGCCGGGTACTGCTTCCACGCCGCCTCGGACAACAGCCTGGCTACCAGCGCGCCGCGCAGAAAGAACCGATTCATCTTGCTGCCCAACACCGTCAGGCCCGCTTCGCGCTTGTAGGAGTCCAGCAGCACGCTCAGCGCTTCGCGGTAGTTGTCGTCGTCGGTGCCGAAATCGTCCAGCCCGGTCAGTTTGGTCGCCGATGCGTGCAAGTCGTCGACGGTGCCGACATCTTTGCGGGCAGTTTGATCCATCAGGCGTGGTACTCCCCGCAGTTGACGTCCAGCGTCTGCCCGGTGATGCCGCTGGACAAGTCGCTGGCCATGAACAGAATCGCCGAGGCCACCTCGTCCTCGGTGGGCAGTCGCTTGAGGTCGGAGTTCGCGGCGGTGGCCTGGTAGATCTGCTCGGCGGTGGTGCCGTACTTGCCGGCCTGATGGTTGAAGTATCCCTGCAACGTGTCGCCCCAGATATAGCCGGGTGCAACGGAATTGACGCGGATGCCCTGTTCACCCAGCTCGGTGGCCAGCGACTGCGACATGGACAACAACGCCGACTTGGCCATCTTGTAGGCGCCGTACTTGGCTTGCGAGTGCCGGATCACCATGGAGTTGACATTGACGACCGACCCGTGGGACTCGGCCAGCGCCGGCGGTAAAGCCCTGAATCAGCCGCAACGCTCCTAGTGCACTGAGCTCGATCGCGTCGCGGATGTGCTGAAAACTGGTGCCCGCCAGCGGTTTCATCGACGGCACCCGGAATGCGTTGTTGACCAGCACGTCCACCTTGCCGTACGCCTCCAGGGAAGCGTCGACGAGGTTGCTCACCTGGTCGTCGTCGGTGATGTCGGTGGGCACCGCCACCGCCTTGCGGCCCAGGTCGACGACCTGCTTGGCAACGTCGTCCAGGCGGTCGGCGCTGCGCGCCGCCAGCACCAGGTCGGCGCCTTCGAGTGCACATCGGCGCGCCAACGTGGTACCCAGACCCGGACCTACGCCGCTTATCACCACTACCTTGCCGTCGAGCATGTCGGTCATCCCAGCATCCTTGCCGCAATCTGCAACTGGCGCAGCGCAATACGTGCCCGCCAGTCGTCCTCGGAAATCTTGTTGTGGTCGAAGTACGGCAGTGTCGCCGGCACCGTGTCGACGTCGACTAACTCGACAGTGGGACCGTCGGCCTCGGTGAGCTCTCGGGACACCCGCTGCCAGCGGAACTGCAGGAACCCACGCCGATGACCCAGCGTCTCAACCCAGTTGGTCACACCGGGATTCTGATCGCTGACCACGATGCGGACCTTGCCGTCCGGATCTGGTTGTGCCTGAGTGTTGTTCAGCGATGTCTGGTGGTTGATGTAGTCCAGCGAGATGTACCACATGCTGCCCAGCTGGAAACCGAGGTACGGGGCGTCACTCACCGGCACCGTGATCACCAGCGCCTGATCCGGCCGTAACTCGAAGTGGCCGACCGACGAGTACTGGGTCGCCAGCCCGCCCGGGGTCAACCGCGGCGGCACCATGGTGTTGACGGGGATCTTGAGGTAGAACCACTGCGGGAACTGCAGCCATGTCTTGACCCGCTGCAACAGCTGCTTACCTGCCGTGGCGTAACGCTTTTCGATCAGCTCGCGGGTCAGCGGCGGCGGCGCGGTGCCCGCGGTGTCCAGTCGCTCGATGGTCAACGTGCCGCGGGTGGCGGACCAGTCGCCGTACACCTCGCGCATGACGAGTTGCCCGGAGTTTATCGGGCGCAACCGCCACTCGAAGCTGCCGTCGGGAGCGATGTCGAGTTCGCGGTCGTCGAATGCGGCCTGGCTGGCAGGCACGTTGTCGTCGGTGTATTCGCCCCCGAGCAGTTGGAAACTCAGGTCTGTGGTGGTACCACGTACACCTCGGACCACATAGTCGTGGTCGGCGTGCACGCGGGTGCCGAAGTAGAGGGTATCGGGGTTGTCCAGGCCCATCTTGGTGAACGGCCCGGTTCCCGACTGCAGGAACGGGTGGTCACGCTCGTAGTCGAACGCCAGGTGCATACAGCCGGCCACACAACCGGCCAGATACTGCAGTCCTTCCAGGAGGTCGGCTTCGGCCTCGATGTGCGGGGCGGCAGCCACCAACTTCTCGGCTTCCGCGATCGCTGAGGTAAGAGGGGCGGAGAAGGAAGTTTCGGACACGACGTCGACGCTAGAACGTGTTCCTATTTTGAGTCAACCGCGAACATTTGCGCGTGTCGCGCGCAGCGCTTGGAAACGAAGCCCGCTCACCTCATGAGGTGCACTGGTTGGCCAGTGTGATTAGCGCCTGACGCACATCCGGGTGCCGGTTGAGAAAGTCGATCAGGTTGGTACCCGACCCCGACGCCTGGGATCTGGCCGTAATTTGCGCCTTCACGTCGGGGTGTTGGTCCAGGTAACCCATGGCCTGTTCGGACGCGGTCTGACCGAAGGTGGTGTTGCACTGCGGGTCGGCGTGGGCCGCCGGCGTAACAATCAGTGCTGAGGCGATGACGCTGAGCAGACCACCGGCGAGCAGGCCGGAAGTCCTCGGGATGCTGGTCATGAGATCAAGATTACTCGCGACCGGCCTGCGGCAAACTATGGATTTTGGCCAGAGCCTTTAGCGGGCTCGCGACTGCGCCAGACGGCGCGTCGAACCGCAAGCGCCGCTCCCGCGGCGGTCAACGCGATTCCCGCGATCAACCCGCCGCCACCTTCGCCCAAAACCGGGATGCGCGCTCCATGTGTGGGTATCGCGTGCACTAAAGCCACCAACACGATGGTGGCGAGACCTGACACAACCAACCACCACAGATTGCGCTTCGACGGCGACAGTCCACGCCAACATCCGCCAAGCAGCAGCACCGCGCCCAGCAGCGCGATGTACTGCATCTCTTTGATCTTGGTCGACGTCAGAACCGCGCTGCTGGTCAACGTGAGATTTATCGTTGCGAATACCAACATGGCCATGCCCACGCCCACCAACCGGACAGCCGTCTGCTGCCGCGCGCCCGCGAGCACCACCGCAACGAAAAGCAATACGGTCCCGACCACGGCCGTTGCGACGATCGCCCCCTTGTACCCCATGCCGCCCGGCATCCACGGCAGCGGCAAATATTCTGGGTGGGTTGTGTAATGCCAGTTACCGGACGTGTCGCGCCAGCTGCTCACTGCCGAAACTTTCCAGGTGAAGAGGGTGGCACAGACGAGCGCTCCAAGCAGGATCAGGCCGACCTGCGCCATAAGCCGAAACACCCCATCGGGGGCGTCGCGTGCTTGCGGGGGCTGGGTCACGGATTGTCGCGGCTTCGCGAACCGAGATATGTCGTGGACCGTTGTCGTGGCCTCGCCGTCCACGACCGGCGGCGGTCGTCGGTCCACCTGGTCGGGGTCGACGATCGCAGGTGGCGGGGTCGACCGGGAGTGCAGCGCGGCACGCGCTGCACTGGCGAACTCCCCACAGCTGGGATAGCGGTCGCCGCGTTCCTTGGCCATCGCCCGCGCCATGACGGCGTCCAAGGCGGGCGGCAGCCCGGGTCGCAACTCGCTGGGCTTGGGGATCGGCGCTTTGACATGCCCGGCCCACAACTGCGGCAGGGTGCTGCCCGGATAAGGAACTTGCCCGGTCAATAGGTGAAACAGCGTGCAGCCCAACGAGTACACGTCGGCGCGCGCATCAAGGTCGACGTCGTCGAACTGTTCGGGGGAGGCGTATTGCAGGCTCGCCACCAGCATCCCGGTCTGAGTCATCTGCGCGGTTTCGGCGAGCGCCTTGGCGATACCGAAATCGGCGAGCAGCACCCGTCCCGGCCGGCCCGGACCAGAGCGCTCCAGCAAGATGTTGGCCGGTTTGACGTCGCGGTGTAAAACGCCGGCGGCGTGAGCATGGTCGAGCGCTTTGGCGGTCTCGGTGACGATGTGCACGGCTTGGGCGGGGTGCAGCGGCCCGTCGCGCACGACTTCGGACGCATCCGTGGAGTCGATGAACTGCATCGCGATCCACAGCTGGTCGTTCTCGCGGCCACGGCGATACACGGTGACGATGTTGGGGTGCTCCAGACGGGCAGCGTGCGCCGCCTCCAGCTCGAAACGCGACCGGATGTAGTCGTTGGCGGTGAGGTCGCGGTGCAACAGCTTCAGGGCGACACTGCGCGGCAAATCGGGGTCCTGAGCGCGGTACACCGTTCCCATTCCGCCGTCGCCGAGCAGCCGTTGGATGGCGTAGCCGGCAAATACGTCGCCCGGATGAAGAATGATCCGATCGGCCATCGCGCCGCCCTTCTCATAACTCGACCCGATGATCGTAACGAGGAGGCTAACTGGTGCGCGCCCCCTGCTCGCGCTTGATCTCCAGCGCGATATCAATGAGCTGATCCTCCTGGCCGAGATTTCGAGGCTGCACCCGCCGTCGGATGACCGACACCAGATCAAGGGTGCCCGCTACTGCAGGAAGCGAGGCCTGACGCAGCCTCTGCAGGCCGATTAAGCTGGTTTCACATGAGTGCTCGCGGTGGGGAATTTGGTGGCGACCGTCGGACGGATGGCGGCCATCCGCCTCCTCCGCACACTGAACCGTTGCCGCGCGAGACCAGACCGCCGGACTTCATCCTCGAGCCCCGGCAACGCCGCCGTCCTTCCTTGCTGACCATGGGGGTTGCGGCGGCAGTCGCGTTGGCAGTGGCGGCGCTCGTGATATCCCTGATTTCGCTGCTCACCGAACCCGCACCCGCACCTACGGCCAGCGCGCCGAACCCGCCGCCGGTGGCGACAGCGGACAAGGCGTTATGTCAGGCAATCGGACCGTTGATGAAGGAGAACGACGACCGCAGCAACGCGTTCCTGGCCACCGGCGAGGCGGGTTCACCAGAACGGGACGCTGCGTTGCCGAAATTCGTCACGGACACTCAGGACTGGGCACGCCGTAGCCAACAGGCGCTCGATACGCACGCCAACCCGCCGCGCCTGGCGACCCGCGCGCTGCAGCGCTACATCGATGACATGCAGTTGTTCGTCGCCAGTGTTCGCCCAGGCGCTGGGACGCAGTACGACGAGGCCGCATGGACCGACAGCATCGTGGCGTACGGGGGCGTGTTGGCCACCTGTCAACAACTCGGAATCGGTTGGTGATGTCCGTTTCAGAGTCAGTACGGCTGCAGCGGAACCCACACGCCGTATAGCCAGAAGCCCCACTGCTGGTAATACGGATCCCACAGCGGCAATACGTTGAATCCCAGGTAGTTCAGCGTGGGCGACACCCAGCCTGCCGGTGGTGGCCAAGGTCCCCAGCCGCCGAATGGGATCAGAGCATCCCGCAGCGGTGCGCCCCAGCCCCACGGCGGTGGCGGTGGCGGCCCCCAGCCCCATGGCGCACGGCCCAAGCCCCATGGGGCAGAACCTCCGTGCCAGGGCGGCGGGAGCAGATGCAGACCTGGACTTCGGAATCCGACATTCCAGCGCAGATCCCCGAGTGGCGCGAAAGGCCCGCGGAAGTCACCGCGGAAATGCCAGGCCGGCCCGCCCCGCCAACCAGAACGCCAGTTCAGGTCCGCGCGCGGCCAGCCGAGTCCTCGCAAGTTGATGCCCAAGTCTCCTCGGGGACCCCACCACCGTGCGAAGGGCGGCGCTTGAAGACCCCGGAAGGCCGCCCGGAAATACCCGGGTGGTGTGCCGTTCAGATGGAATCCGCCGCGGAAATCCGCGCGCGGCCCGCCCGGCCCACGGAAAGCGCCACGGAAGTCGGCCGCCGGGGCCCCCGAACCGCGGAAGGCCCCACGGAAGTCGGCGCCCGGGCCACGCACGCCGCCCGTGATGCCGGCATTCGGTCCGCCCGGCACGTGTAGGCCGCCACGCAGTTCCGTGGCCGGGGGTCCCGAATTGCGCCATTGCGGTCCGCCAGGACCTCCGCCTTGGCCCGGTGTCGTCGCGGGTCCACCGCCGTGCGGCGCGGGTCCGCCACCGTGCGGCTCGGGTCCACCACCACCACCACCGGCCTGAGGTGCCGGACCACCGCCACCACCACCGTGCGGGGCAGGTCCACCCCCAGCCTGCGGCGCGGGTCCACCACCACCACTGGCCTGAGGTGCCGGACCACCGCCGCCACCACCGTGCGGGGCAGGACCGCCGCCGCCCTGAGCCGCCGGACCACCACCGCCGCCGTGGGGCGCGGGACCGCCGCCGCCTCCCCCGCCGTGGGGCGCAGGACCACCGCCGCCGCCACCGACGTGGGGCGCAGGACCGCCGCCGCCGCCTCCACCGCCGCCGCCTCCACCACCGCCGCCGCCGCCGCCTCCGCCTCCGCCTCCGCCTGGTTTCGCGGTGGCGACCGGCGCGCCGAGGCCGACGATGGGAATGCCAAGAGGACTAACGGCAAGTACGCAGAACGCAGTAGTGACTGCTATTCCGGCTGCCAGCTGCTTCATCTTCATAATCCACCCCGCAGGCGTCCTCTATTGCTAGAGTCCCCGACCCCCGTAGCTATTTTACGCCTCTACACAACCAGCGGCGCTGGCGCCGGAGTTACGTCGATGCAACCGCGCCGCTCTCCTGCTCGCGTTTGATTTCCAGAGCGATGTCGATCAACTGGTCTTCCTGGCCGCCGATGAGCTTGCGCTGGCCCGCCCGGTGCAACAACTCGTGAGCCGGGACGCCGTAGCGCTCACCCTGACGGACGGCGTGCTTGAGGAAGCTCGAGTACACGCCCGAGTACCCCATGATCAGCGCGTTGCGATCCAGCAGGCATTCGGCGGGCATCGCCGGGCGCACCACGTCCTCGGCGGCGTCGGCAATGTCGAAGAAGTCGATGCCGGTCTTGACGCCGATCTTGTCGAACACCCCGATCAGCGCCTCCACCGGCGCATTGCCCGCACCCGCGCCGAACCGGCGCACGCTGCCGTCGATCTGCTTGGCCCCGGCCCGCACCGCTTCCACCGAGTTGGCCACCCCGAGACCGAGGTTCTCGTGGCCATGGAAGCCCACCTGCGCGTCCTCGCCGAGTTCGGCCACCAGCGCCGATACTCGATCCGCGACGCCTTCGAGCACGAGGGCGCCGGCCGAGTCGACGACGTAGACGCACTGGCAGCCGGCGTCGGCCATGATGCGGGCCTGCGCCGCCAACTTCTCCGGCGGGATGGTGTGCGACATCATCAAGAACCCGACCGTCTCCAGTCCCAATTCGCGGGCCAGCCCGAAATGCTGAATGGATACGTCCGCCTCGGTGCAATGAGTGGCGATGCGGCAGATCGAGCCACCATTGTCCTGCGCTTCTTTGATGTCTTCTTTTGTGCCCACGCCGGGCAACATCAGAAACGCGATCTTCGCCTCCTGCGCGGTCTCGGCGGCGAGCTTGATCAGCTCCTGCTCGGGAGTTTTCGAGAAGCCGTAGTTGAAAGACGAGCCGCCGAGGCCGTCGCCGTGCGTCACCTCGATCACCGGCACCCCGGCGGCGTCCAGCGCGGCCACGATGGAGCGCACCTCGTCCTTGGTGAACTGGTGACGCTTGTGATGCGACCCGTCGCGCAGCGACGTGTCGGTGATGCGGACATCCCAGATCGAGGTCATCGTGCGCCTCCCGTCACAGCCAGCGTATCCCTGGCAATTTCCTCGCCGACCTTGGTCGCGGCCGCGGTCATGATGTCAAGGTTCCCCGCGTACGGCGGCAGGTAATCTCCGGCGCCCTCGACCTCCACGAACGTGGTCACCACCGCCTGACCACCGGAATTCATCGACGGTTCGTCGAACTGCGGCTCGTTGAGCAACCGGTATCCGGGCACGTACGTCTGCACTTCGGCCACTACTTCATGAATGGACTTGGCGATCGCATCCCGGTCGGCGTCCTCCGGGATGGCGCAGAAGATGGTGTCGCGCATGATCATCGGCGGATCGGCCGGGTTGAGAATGATGATCGCTTTGCCGCGGGTGGCCCCACCGATGGTCTGCACGCCACGCGACGTGGTCTTGGTGAACTCGTCGATGTTGGCCCGGGTGCCCGGCCCGGCCGACACCGAAGCCACCGAAGCCACGATCTCGGCGTACGGGACCTCGACGACCCGGGAGACGGCATACACGATCGGAATGGTCGCTTGCCCGCCGCAGGTGATCATGTTGACGTTCGGAGCGTCGAGGTGTGCACGCAGGTTTGCCGGTGGGATCACCGCCGGTCCGACAGCGGCCGGGGTCAGGTCGATGGCCCGAATCCCGGCGGCTTCGTACTTGGGGGCTGCTGCCTTGTGCACGTAGGCGCTGGTCGCCTCGAATACCAGGTCAGGTTTCTCGGACTGCTCGAGCAGCCAGTCGGCCCCCTTATGGCTCGTCTCCAGCCCCAGCTTGCGGGCCCGCGCCAGGCCTTCGCTATCCGGGTCGATGCCGACCATCCAGCGGGGTTCAAGCCAGTCTGATCTCAGCAGCTTGTAGAGCAGATCGGTGCTGATGTTTCCCGATCCGACAATGGCTACGCTCGCCTTGGCCGGCATGTCAACGCTCCTAACCCCTTGGTCACGACTCGCTGCGCCCGGCATCGCCGCGCTTACGATCGCTCCCGTATTGAATTTATTCAAACGACAGACGAACGGCACCCAGGCCCGCGAAATCCGCGACAAACTCGTCACCGGCCCGCGCGTCGACCGCGAAGGTGCACGATCCGGGTAACACGATGTCACCCTTCTTCAGCCGCACCCCAAAACTTTCCACCTTGCGGGACAACCAGGCAACGGCAGTGACGGGATTGCCCAGCACGGCGTCGCTGCGCCCCTCGGCGATCAACTCGCCGTTGCGGGTCAGCTTCGCGTCGATCGCCTTGACGTCGATGTCGGCCGGCGATACCCGGGCCGACCCCAGCACGAAGCCCGCCGACGAGGCATTGTCGGCGATGGTGTCGCAGATCTTGATCTGCCAGTCCTTGATCCTGGTGTCGATCAGCTCGATCGACGGAACCAACGCCTCGGTAGCGGCCAGCACGTCCTCTTCGGTGCACTCGGCGCCCGGGAGGTCGCCGGACAGGATGAATCCGACCTCGACCTCCACCCGCGGCAACAGGTACCGCGACGTCCGCACCGGGACATCCTCGAAAACCTGCATGTCGTCAAGCAGGTGTCCGTAGTCAGGCTCGTCGACGCCCATCATCTGTTGCATCACCGGTGACGACAGCCCCACCTTGTGCCCCACCACCCGGGCGCCCTCGGCGACCCGTTGGCGAATGTTGATCAACTGAATCTGGTAGGCGTCGACGACGTCGATATCGGCGTAGGAGGCCGTCAACGGACCGATTCCCTCGCGGCTCCGCTCGGCCTGTGCCAGCTCGGCGGCAAGCTCTTCCCGGGTCGCATCACTGAGCATTTACCGAAGTTCCTTCGTCCGCGTGACCGGGCCAGTAGCGCCCAGCCCGGGCAATTCTATAACGTGTTCTACATGACAGGACAGGAGTACGACGTCGTCGTGGTTGGAAGCGGCGGCGCCGGCATGGTAGCTGCCCTCACCGCCGCGCACCGAGGCCTCTCGACAGTAGTCATCGAAAAGGCTCCCCACTTCGGGGGCTCGACCGCACGCTCGGGCGGCGGCGTCTGGATCCCCAACAACGAGATCCTGCAACGCGACGGGGTGAAGGACACCGCCGAGGCGGCCCGCACCTATCTGCACGGCATCATCGGCGACGTCGTGGAACCGGAACGCATCGACACCTACCTGCAGCGCGGGCCGGAGATGATCTCGTTCGTGCTCAAGCACACGCCGCTGAAGATGTGCTGGGTTCCGCGCTACTCCGACTACTACCCCGAGGCGCCGGGCGGGCGGCCCGATGGCCGCTCAATCGAGCCGAAGCCGTTCGATGCCCGCAAACTCGGCCCCGACGAGGCCGGTCTCGAACCCGCTTATGGCAAGGTGCCGCTCAACGTCGTGGTCATGCAGCAGGACTACGTGCGACTGAACATGCTCAAACGGCACCCTCGGGGTGTAGCCCGCAGCCTCAAGATCGGGGCACGGACGATGTGGGCCAAGGCGACCGGCAAGAACCTCGTCGGCATGGGCCGGGCGCTCATAGCGCCGCTGCGAGTCGGGTTGCAGCAGGCCGGGGTTCCGGTCGTCCTGAACACCGCGCTCACCGACCTATACGTCGAGGACGGCGCGGTGCGGGGGATCTACGTTCGGGACGCGGGGACTTCGGAATCCGCCGAGCCACGGCTGATCCGGGCCCGGCGCGGCGTCATCCTCGCTTCTGGCGGATTCGAGCACAACGAGCAGATGCGGGTGAAGTACCAGCGCGCCCCCATCACCACCGACTGGACGGTGGGCGCCAAGGCCAATACCGGTGACGGCATCATTGCTGGCGAAAAGCTGGGCGCTGCATTGGATTTGATGGAGGATGCCTGGTGGATCCCGACGGTGCCCCTGGCCGGTGCGCCGTGGATCGCCTTGTCCGAACGCAACTCACCGGGCGCAATCATGGTCAACATGTCAGGCAAGCGGTTCATGAACGAATCGATGCCCTACGTCGAGGCCGGCCATCACATGTACGGCGGCGAGTACGGCCAGGGTCCCGGACCGGGCGAGAACATCCCCGCCTGGCTGGTGTTCGACCAGCAGTACCGGGATCGCTACATCTTTGCGGGACTACAGGCGGGACAACGTATTCCGCGCAAGTGGATGGAGTCCGGCGTGATCATTCAGGCTGACACTTTAGCGGAGCTGGCCGCCAAGGCCGGCTTGCCGGTCGACGAATTCACCAAGACCGTGGCCCGGTTCAACGGATTCGCGCGCTCCGGGGTTGACGAGGACTTCCACCGCGGCGAAAGCGCCTACGACAGGTACTACGGCGACCCGACCAACAAGCCGAATCCGAACCTCGGTGAACTCACCCATGCTCCGTACTACGCCGCCAAGATGGTGCCCGGGCGACCTGGGCACCAAGGGTGGGATCCGCACCGACGTCAACGGGCGGGCCCTGCGCGACGACGGCGGCATCATCGAAGGCCTTTACGCCGCAGGCAATGTCAGCGCACCGGTGATGGGACACACCTATCCCGGGCCCGGTGGCACCATCGGGCCGGCGATGACGTTCGGGTATCTGGCCGCACTACACATAGCCGGGGAGCGCTGATATGCCGATCGACGTAGCGACCGCACTGGCCGCCGAACTGGATCCCATCGAATTCTCTTGGACTAGTAGCGATATCCAGCTTTACCACCTCGGTCTGGGGGCCGGCGCGCGACCCGATGGACCCCCGCGAGCTGCGCTACCTGGTCGACGACACCCCGCAGGTGTTGCCCACCTTCGGCAATGTGGCCGCCACTTTCCACATGACCAAGCCGCCGACCGTGCAATTCCCCGGCATCGACATCGAGCTGAGCAAGGTGCTGCACGCCAGCGAGCGGGTGGAAGTGCCTGCGCCGCTGCCCCCTTCGGGATCGGCGAAGGCCGTCACCCGGTTCACCGACATCTGGGACAAGGGCAAGGCCGCGGTGATCTGGAGCGAGACGACCGTGTCGGCGCCTTCCGGTGAGCTGTTGTGGACGCAGAAGCGGTCGATCTTCGCCCGCGGCGAAGGTGGATTCGGTGGTGAGCGTGGTCCTTCGGGTTCAGAAGCCGCGCCGGATCGCGCACCCGATCTGGAGCTCGCGATGCCGATCCTGCCGCAGCAGGCGTTGCTGTACCGGCTGTGCGGCGACCGCAACCCGTTACACTCGGATCCCGAATTCGCCGCTGCCGCTGGCTTTCCCCAGCCGATCCTGCACGGCCTGTGCACCTATGGCATGACCTGCAAGGCGATCACGGATGCCCTGCTGGACGGGAATGCCTCAGCCGTCGCCGCCTACGGTGCCCGCTTCGCGGGTGTCGCGTATCCCGGTGAGACGCTGCAAGTCAACGTCTGGAAGGAAGATGGCCGCTTCCTCGCCGGCGTTGTCGCGCCTGCGCGCGACAACGCCGTGGTGCTGTCCGGTGTGGAGCTCGTCCCGGCCTAGCAGCCCCCTCCCTGAGCGTCAGCTGCGCTCAACACCGAGCGTCGCGGCTGAAACGCTGTCGCCATAGCTCGCCGGCTCGAGCGTGAAGCTCAGCGTCACACTCGGCGTGGCACCGCCAGTCGGCGCCCGCAGCGAATCTCTGACTCGACGAATGATGTCCGCGGGCCGATCCTTCGCGAGCACCCGAATGCTCATCCAGCCGCGATGCTCAGCTTTCTCCGGTCGACGGATGTCCCACGTGTACCGCGACGATCAGTCCGGTGCTGTTCGCCGTCGTACTCGGCGGCGACTTTCAGGTCTTCCCAGCCCATATCGAGATAGGCGAACGACTCGCCAAACTCGTCACAGACTGGAATCTGCGTCTCCGGCCGAGGAAAACCTGCCCGGATCAGCAGCAACCGAAGCCAGGATTCCTTCGGCGACTGCGCCCCGCCGTCGAGCGAGTCGCCAAGGCTATCCGCGCCCTCCCGATGCCGCGGCGGCCGGAATATCGCTCAGTCAGCAACTCCATTTCAGAATCCTTCAGGTCGACGTCGCACGACCCAGGGCGTCGATGGCCGCTACTGCTGACATCTGTCCGATACCAGCAGCCGAAGTCAAGCGCCGTCCTGAGCGGGAGTCGTCACTGGTATCCCGTCAGCAGGACGATTTCGTCGTCACAAAGCGATCGCGCGGACTCTGAATTCCAGGCGAAGATGTCGATTGTGTGAATAACTTCCAGTTGCGCAGAGGGTCCACCCACTTGGCTGCCGTGTAGCGCTGCCGTCGAGAACCCGCGACAACGCCGTGCCGTCCGCGACCACAGCCACGCCGGCTCTGGCGCGCAACCGCTGGCGTCCACATCACTGGGGGCTGACGTAGACGTCAGGAAGAAATCGCCGATACCGCGTCCCAGTGCGTCTTGACGACATCGCCCCAGCAGCGACAGCCTCACTACCGATGAACGTCTGATGGGCCACACGGCATCGACGCATGGTCAGTCACTGCAGGACGGGTACTTCATCCCCAGACACACGTCCCCAGAGCGAAGCTAGCGGACACTCGACACCGAAGCGCACGCTGGCCGTACACTCGCCCCAAGGCGAAGCAGCGGCGACGTCAGCCCAAAATCAATCCCGACGTCGGCACACCCGTCCCCGCAGTCACCAACACATGCTCAACATCCGGCACCGGGTTCACCGACGTCCCCCGCAACTGCCTTACGCCCTCGGCGATTCCGTTCATGCCGTGAATGTAGGCCTCACCGAGTTGTCCGCCGTGCGTGTTGATCGGCAGCCGCCCGCCGATCTCGATCGCACCGTCGGCGATGAAGTCTTTGGCCTCACCTCGACCGCAGAACCCCAACTCCTCCAACTGAATCAGCGTGAACGGCGTGAAGTGGTCGTATAACACCGCGGTTTGGATATCCGAAGGCGACCAAACCGGATTGCGCCCACAGCTGCTCGCCCACCACACCCATTTCGGGCAACCCGATCTCGGGCCGGTAGTAGCTGACCATCGTGTACTGGTCGGGACTGGATCCCTGCGCCGCCGCCTCGATGACGGCCGGGCGGTGCTTGAGGTCGCGCGCCCGCTCCACCGATGTCACCACGATCGCCACCGCGCCGTCGGTCTCCTGGCAGCAGTCCAGCAGCCGCAGCGGTTCGGCGATCCACCGCGAATTCTGGTGATCCTCAATGGTTATCGGCTTCTGGTAGAAGTACGCCTTCGGGTTCTTGGCGGCGTGTCGACGATCGGCCACCGACACCGCGCCGAAGTCGCGACTACCGGCACCCGACCAATGCATATACCGCCGGGCGATCATGGCCACCTGCGCGGCCGGAGTCGACAGCCCATGGGGATACGAGAATGAATTGTCCACGCCGGTCGAATCGGCATTCTCGGTCAGCCGAGTCTGCACCTGGCCGAACCGCATGCCGGAACGTTCGTTGAAGGCGCGGTAGGCGACCACCACGTCGGCCACCCCGGTCGCCACCGCTATAGCGGCCTGTTGCACGGTCGCGCACGCCGCCCCGCCGCCATAACCGATCTTGGAGAAGAACTTCAGGTCACCGATCCCGGCAGCGCGCGCCACCGCGACCTCGGTGTTGGTGTCCATCGTGAACGTGGTCAACCCATCGACATCAGAAGGGCTGAGACCGGCATCGTCCAGCGCATCCCGCACCGCTTCGGCGGCCAACCGCAACTCGCTGCGACCGGAGTTCTTGGAGAAGTCGGTGGCACCAATCCCGACGATGGCAGCCTTACCGGACAGCACTACGAACCCCCGATCGTCAGCGTCACCGTCGCAATGACGTGGTTGCCAAGGCTGTTGGCGCCTATCACCTTCACCGTGATCAACCCGTCGTCGACGCCCGTCACCTCACCGGAGAAGGTCACCGTGTCGTAGGCGTACCACGGCACCCCGAGCCGCAGTCCGATCGACTTGATCAACGCCGACGGGCCTGCCCAGTCGGTGATGTAACGCTGCACCAGACCGGTATCGGTCAGGATGTTGACGAAGATGTCCTTCGAGCCCTTCGCGACGGCTTTGTCCCGGTCATGGTGCACATCCTGAAAGTCTCTGGTAGCCAATGCCGTTGAGATGATGAACGTCGGGTCCCCGTACAGCTTCAGCTCGGGCAACTGCAGGCCGACCTCGGCGACGGGCGCGCTCATGCGTCCAGCTCCCAGGCATACAAAGTCCACTCCGGGCCGCTAGATCCGGCCGGGAAGTCGATATACGTTGCGCGAACCGGCATTCCGATCTCTACCGCAGCGGGATCAGCACCGCGCAACTCGCCCAGCATCCGCACGCCCTCCTCCAGTTCCACCAGCGCAATCACGAAAGGCAAAGTGCGGCCAGGCACTTTCGGCGCATGGTGCACCACGAAGCTGAACACCGTGCCGCGCCCGCTGGACACTGCGTAATCAACAGGCTGGGCCGGGTCCTGCCAGAGCGCCGGCACCGGCGGGTGCTGCAACGAACCATCGGCCAGCTTCTGGATCCGAAGCTCGTGCGCCTTGACGCCCTCCCAGAAGAACGCCGTGTCGCGTGACGACGCCGGCCGCATCATGGCGTCGGCATCCAAGTCGTGCGGGACCCCAGCACCCGACGAAGAACCGGCAGGCTTGAATTTCAGGATGCGCCAGTTCATCTCGGCGACATCTTCGTCACCGACCCGCCAGACGATGTGCTGGTTGATGAAGAAGCCTTCACCGAGCGCGGTCTGCTTGGGCCCAACCACATCGCCCATTTCGGACGTGATGCTGACTTCCTCGCCAGGCCGTAGGTAGCGGTGGTAGGTCTGCTCGCAGTTGGTGGCGACCACCCCGATGTAGCCGTTGTCGTCGAACAGCTGCATCATCGGGCCGATGGGGTCGTCATCCGGACGTACACCGTTGAGCCCGAACATGGTCCACACCTGGATCATTGCCGGTGGCGCAACAAGCCCCGGGTGCCCCACCGCGCGAGCCGCGGCCTCGTCCACGTAGATCGGGTTGCGGTCGCCGATCGCCTCGACCCAATTGTTGATCATCGGCTGGTTCACCGGATCCCGGCCAGTGCGCGGTTTGCCACCGCCACCCGCGGCGATCTCCGCGATGGCCGACTGAAGATCGCTCATCGAGGCACCCTCGGCACCTTCAGGCCGGCCGCGGCGATCATCTCGCGCATGACCTCGTTGACACCGCCGCCGAAGGTGATCACCAGGTTGCGTTTGGTCTGCGAGTCCAGCCACTCGAGCAGTTCCGCGGTTTCCGGCTCGGCCGGGTTGCCGTACTTGCCGACGATCTCCTCGGCCAGCCGCCCGATGTACTGAATCTTCTCGGTGCCAAAGACTTTCGTCGATGCCGCATCGGCTACGTTGATGTCCTCGCCGGCGGCGGCGACCTGCCAGTTCAGCAGTTCGTTCATCCGCCACATCGAGTAGATCTCACCGAGCGCCCGCTTGACGTCGTGATGGTCGATCGGCGTGACGCCGTTGCCGCCCGGCTTGGACGCCCAGTCATGCAAGCGATCGTAGATACCGGCGGTGCGACCGGCCGGTCCGAGCATCACCCGCTCGTTGTTGAGCTGGGTGGTGATCAGCCGCCAGCCGCCGTTCTCCTCGCCGACCAGCATGTCGACCGGCACCCGCACGTCGTTGTAGTACGTGGCGTTGGTGTGGTGGGCGCCGTCGGACAGGATGACCGGCGTCCAGGAGTAGCCGGGATCCTTGGTGTCGACGATCAGGATCGAAATGCCTTTGTGCTTCACGGCTTCCGGGTCGGTGCGGCAGGCCAGCCAGACGTAGTCGGCATCGTGGCCGCCGGTGGTCCACATCTTCTGACCGTTGACGATGTACTCGTCGCCCTGGCGCACCGCCGAGGTTCGCAACGACGCCAGGTCGGTGCCGGCCTCCGGCTCGCTGTAACCAATGGCGAAGTGCACCTCACCGGCCAGGATCGCCGGCAGAAACTTCTTCTTCTGCGCCTCGGTGCCGAACTGTTGCAGCACCGGACCTACCGTCTGCAACGTCACCGCGGGCAGGGGTACGTCGGCCCGATGCGCCTCGTTGACGAAAATCGACTGCTCGATCGGCCCGAAACCCAAGCCGCCGTACTCCTTTGGCCAACCCACGCCGAGCTTGCCGTCTTGACCCATCCGTCGGATCACCGCCCGGTAGGCCTCGTTGTGACGGTCCTTCTCCATCGCTTTCGCCTCATCGGACGAAATCAGATTGGTGAAGTATTCCCGTAGCTCCGCCTGCAGCTGCCGCTGCTCCGGGGTCAAGTCGATAAACATCCTTACAATCCCACGAGATCGAGACGATGCGAAGGCCCACCCAACAGCCGGGTCAGGTCCTTGACCGTGGAGTAGTACCGGTGCATGGGGTAGGTGATGTCCATACCCATGCCGCCGTGCAGGTGATGGCAGGTCTGCATCACCGGCGGCGCCTGCGACGCCAGCCAGTACCCGAGGACGTCGAGGTCGGAAGAGGCATCGCGGCCCTCGGCCAGCTTCCATAACACCGCCTTGGCCGCCAAATCGATGGTGCGCGAGGCGATGTAGACCTCCGCCAGCTGCGCTGCCACCGTCTGGAACGTCGACAGCGGTTTGCCGAACTGCTTCCGGTTAGCCACATAGTCGGCGGTCAGCCGCAGCGCCCCGGCCACCAACCCGGCGGCGTAGGCACCAATCATGGCCAGCACCAACTGGTTCACCCGAGCCGCCGAAGCACCCGCCAGCACATCGGCGTCGGCGACCGCGACGTCAGCGAACGTCACCGTGTACTCGTCGGAGCCGTTGGACGTCGGGGTACGAACCAGCCGCACTCCATCGGCCTTCGGCGACACCACCACAACTCCGCTGTCGGCCGTCACCAGCATCCAATCCGCGGACTCCGCGTACCCGACTCCGACTTTCACGCCCGACAGCCGACCACCGCTGAACGCCAAAGACGGACGGTCCGGCAGCGCGGATCCCGGCTCGTTGAGCGCGGCGGTCAGCACCCCGCCGTCGAGAACCCCGGCCAGGAAGCGATCCTGCTGCTCCTCGGATGCCAGGTCGAGCAACGGCACCACGCCGTACCCCAGGGTGACCAGTGCCGGTGTGATGGCACCGTGGCGGCCCGCTTCGGTGAGTATCGTGCCCACCTCGGCAAGTCCGACACCGTCACCACCCAGTCGTTCTGGCACCGCCAATGCCGTTACACCGCCGTCCGCCAAGGCTTTCCAACTCAGTTCCCGGTCCAGAACCGAGGTGACGACGTCGGCAACGGCTTCCTGCTCTGCGGAGAGATCGAAGTCCATGGCGATCAGTGCGCCACCGGGCACTTGCCGGTGTAGTCGACCTGCCAGTGTTTGATGCCGTTCAGCCAGCCGGACCGCAACCGCTCGGGCTCCGAGATCGGCGTGAGGTCGGGCATGTGGTCGGCGATGGCATTGAAGATCAGGTTGATCGTCATGCGGGCCAGGTTCGCGCCGATGCAGTAATGCGCGCCGGTGCCGCCGAAACCGACGTGCGGGTTGGGGTTGCGCAGGATGTTGAACGTGTACGGGTCTTCGAAGACCTCTTCGTCGAAGTTGGCCGACCGGTAGAACATCAGCACCCGGTCGCCCTTCTTGATCTTCACGCCGGACAACTCGTAGTCCTCCAGCGCGGTGCGCTGGAAGCTGGTGACCGGGGTGGCCCACCGGACGATCTCGTCGGCCGCGGTTTCGGGGCGCTCCTTCTTGTACAGCTCCCACTGGTCGGGGTTATCGGCGAACGCCATCATCCCCTGCGTAATCGAGTTCCGGGTGGTCTCGTTGCCGGCGACCGCAAGCATCACCACGAAAAAGCCGAACTCGTCGTCGGAGAGCTTCTCCCCGTCGATGTCAGCCTGGACCAGTTGCGTGACGATGTCCTCGCCCGGGTTCTGCGCCCGATCCTCGGCCAGCTTCATCGCGTACATGATCAACTCCGCCGACGACGCCTTCGGATCGATGTGGGCGTATTCCGGGTCGTCGGTGCCGGTCATTTCGTTGGACCACTCGAAGATCTTGCTGCGGTCCTCCTGCGGGACGCCGAGCAAACCGGCGATCGCCTGCAGCGGCAGCTCGGCGGACACCTGCTCGACGAAATCGCCGGTACCCGCGGCCGCCGCGGTCGCGGCGATCTGCTGGGCACGCTCGTTGAGCTCGTCCTGCAGACGTCCCACGGCGCGCGGCGTGAAACCGCGGGCGATGATCTTGCGCAACCGGGTGTGGTGCGGTGCGTCCATGTTCAGCATGACGAACCGCTGCACCTCGATGTCTTCGCGCGCGATGTCGTTGGTGAACCGTGGGATGACGCCGTTTTCGTAACTGGAGAAGATGTCGCTGCGTCGGGACACCTCCTTGACGTCGTTCAGCTTGGTGATCGCCCAGTAGCCGCCGTCGTGGAAGCCGCCACCCTTGCCGTCGGCCTGCTCGTTCCACCAAATTGGGGCCGTGGCCCGCACCTCGGCGAATTCCTCGACCGGCAACCGCTCGGCGTAGATGTCGGGATCAGTGAAATCGAACCCGGGCGGAAGATTGGGGCTGGGCACGCTACTTCTCCTTTGACTGCAGTCTGCACCGACTGATGGTTCGCTGGACACTAGCTCTCCTAGTGCTGCACTGATGCCAGTAAAACATGCCTTCACCGCAGACAAAAGGCGACGAACCATCCTCGCTTGTCATAGTAATGAAACGTGTTCTAGCCTGGCTTCATGGGTAACCCGGTAATCGTCGAAGCCACTCGCAGCCCCATCGGCAAGCGCAATGGATGGCTGTCAGGACTGCATGCCACCGAACTGCTCGGGGCGGTACAGAAGGCGCTGGTCGAAAAGGCCGGTATCTCGAGCCGGGGACGTCGAACAACTCGTCGGCGGCTGCGTGACGCAGTTCGGCGAGCAGTCCAACAACATCACCCGGGTGGCGTGGCTGACGGCCGGTCTGCCCGAGCAGGTCGGCGCCACCACCATCGACTGCCAGTGCGGCGTAGCCAGCAGGCCAACCACCTCGTCGCCGGGTTGATCGCGACCGGCGCCATCGACATCGGCATCGCCTGCGGTATCGAGGCGATGAGCCGGGTAGGTCTGGGCGCCAACGCGGGGCCGGACCGCAGCATCATCCGCGCGGAGTCCTGGGACATCGACATGCCCAATCAGTTCGAGGCAGCCGAGCGGATCGCCAAGCGACGCGGCATCACCCGCGAGGACATCGACGCGTTCGGTTTCGCGTCCCAGGCCAAGGCCAAGCGGGCTTGGGACGAGAACCGCTTCGACCGCGAGATCTCCCCGATCGTGGCCCCGGTGCTGGATGAGACAGCAAGCGGCCGACGGCCGAGCGCGCCCCCGTCTCCCGCGACCAGGGCCTGCGCGAGACCACGTTGGAGGGGCTGAGCCAGCTCAAGCCGGTGATGGAGGGCGGCATCCACACGGCAGGCACTTCCTCGCAGATTTCCGACGGCGCGGCCGCGGTGCTGCGGATGGACGAAGAAAGGGCCGAAGGCGCTCGGGCTGCGGCCGCGGGCCCGGATCGTCAGCCAGGCCACGTCGGCGCCGAGCCGTACTACCACCTGGATGGTCCGGTGCAGTCGACGGCCAGGGTGCTGGAGAAGGCCGGCATGAAGATGGGCGACATCGACGTCGTCGAGATCAACGAGGCTTTCGCATCGGTGGTGTTGTCCTGGGCGCGGGTCCACGAGCCCGACATGGACCGGGTCAACGTCAACGGCGGCGCCATCGCGCTGGGCCACCCGGTGGGCTCCACCGGAGCCCGGCTGATCACCACCGCGCTGCACGAATTGGAGCGCACCGACCAGACCACCGCGCTGATCACCATGTGCGCGGGCGGCGCCCTGTCGACCGGGACCATCATCGAGCGGATCTAGGCCGGTGCACCGTCTCCGAACGAAGCGACGCCATCGTCGAGGTTCGGCTTCCAACGCATGGCGGCGCTGAGTGTGACGTCGTGGGCTTCGACCGTGCTGGCAGGGCGGTGAAATCGCGAAATCTCCGCCCGCGGTGCACTTTGAAAGCCGTCAGGCTCACACCCCTTACGAACCCGCCCCGTAAACCGGAACCGGCGTCCGCGACTTGGCCAGCAGATCGGCTGACCACCGGACCCAACTCGGCGGGGTCCCAGCGCGCGCCCTTGTCGATCTGCGGTCCGTGCGCCCAGCCCTCGGCGACCCGGATCAGTCCGCCCTCGACTTCGAAGACCCTGCCGGTGACGCCGCGGGATTCGACACTGCCCAGCCAGACCACCAACGGCGAGACGTTCTCCGGCGCCATCGCGTCGAAACCGCCGTCCTCGGGCGCGGCCATCGTCTCGGCGAACACGGCCTCGGTCATCCGGGTGCGGGCGGCCGGCGCGATCGCGTTGACCGTGACGCCGTAACGCCCCAACTCGGCTGCGCCGACGAGGGTCAGCGCGGCGATCCCGGCCTTGGCGGCGGCATAGTTACCCTGCCCGACACTGCCCTGCAGGCCGGCGCCGGAGCTGGTGTTGATGATGCGGGCGTCGGTCGTCCGGGCCGACGCCGCCTTTGATCTGCCGCGCCAGTACCCCGCCGCGTGCCGCAGCGTGGCGAAGTGGCCCTTGAGGTGCACGCGGATGACGGCGTCCCACTCCTCTTCGCTGATGTTGGCCAACATCCGGTCGCGAATGAACCGGCGTTGTTGACGAGCACGTCCAGGCCGCCGAATGTGTCGACCGCCGTGTCGATCAGGTTCTGCGCGCCGCGCCCAGTCGGCGACGTCGTCGCCGTTGGCGACGGCCTCGCCGCCGGCCGCGGTGATCTCGTCGACCACCTGCTGCGCCGGGCTTTCGCCGCGCCGAGCCGTCCAGTCCGACGCCGAAGTCGTTGACGACCACGCGCGCGCCCTCGGCGGCGAACGCCAAGGCATGCGCCCGGCCGATTCCGCGGCCCGCGCCGGTAACGATGACGACCCGGCCGTCGACCACATCCCATATCTGCCGTCTCCTCTACTTGATCGCGCTCGCGTTTGTTGCTGCCAGATAGTGCGGCGGCTCCCCGCCGCCGTGCACCTCCAGCGATCGCACCACTGATGTACGACGCCGCGCCGACGCCAAAAATGCCGCGGCCCAACCGATGTCCTCCGGTTTGGCCAATCGGCGAAGTGGCACATTCTCGGAGATCGCGGCGATCGACTCGGCGTCGCCGTAGAACAGGTCGCGCCTGCTCGGTCTCGACCATGCCGACTACGCAGGCGTTGACCCGGACCTTCGGCGCCCATTCCACCGCCAGCGTCTGGGTGAGGCTGTCCAAGCCGGCTTTCGCCGCCCCGTACGCCGCGGTGCCCGGGACTGGGCCGTCGGCCACTCACGACTGCAGATGATGACAATCGACCCGCCGCCGGGCTGGGTCTGCATCGCGTCGTTGGCGGATTGCGAAACGAGCAGCGCGCCAAGCAGATTCAGCTCGATGATCTTGCGGCTGAACTTCGGACTGGACCCCGCCGTCAACACATAGGGCGAACCCCCGGCGTTGTTGACTACGACATCGAGCCTGCCGTGCCGCTCGACGATCGAGTCGATCAGGCCTTGACGGCCTCTTCGTCGCGCACGTCGCAGGAATGGAATTCGTAGCGGCCAGCCCTCAACCGCGCGCCGGGCGCAGGTCACCACCGTCGCGCCCTGCTCAGCGAAAACCGAGCTGATACCGGCTCCGACGCCGCGAACTCCGCCCGTCACCAGCACCACTCGCCCACCGAGACCGAAGTTGATGCGGTCCGGCCGATCGGGGTTGAGTCACTGTGCTAGCGTACCAAGCAAGTGCTTGCTTAGGTAACCGACCCCAGCGGACTCAGCAGGAAGTGCCATGACGATCACCTCCACCACCCTCGAACCGGGCATAATCGCCGTCACCGTCGACTACCCGCCCGTGAACGCCATTCCGTCGCAGGGATGGTTCGAACTCGGCGATGCCATCACGGCCGCCGGGCGAGACCCGCAGACCCATGTGGTGATCCTGCGGGCCGAGGGCCGCGGCTTCAACGCCGGCGTCGACATCAAGGAGATGCAGCGCACCGAAGGCTTCACCGCACTGATCGACGCCAACCGCGGCTGCTTACGCGGCATTCCCCGCCGTCTACGAATGTGCGGTGCCGGTGATCGCCGCGGTGAACGGCTTCTGCGTCGGCGGCGGGATCGGCCTGGTCGGCAATGCCGACGTCATCGTCGCCTCCGACGACGCGACCTTCGGACTGCCGGAGGTGGAGCGCGGTGCACTCGGTGCGGCTACGCACCTGTCCCGGCTGGTGCCCCAGCACATGATGCGGCGGCTGTTCTTCACCGCCGCCACCGTCGACGCCGCCACCCTGCATCACTTCGGTTCGGTGCACGAGGTGGTGCCCCGCGACCAACTCGACGAGGCCGCCCTCAAGGTGGCTCGCGACATCGCCGCCAAGGACACCCGCGTCATCCGCGCGGCCAAGGAGGCGATGAACCTGATCGACGTGCAACGCGTCAACGCGAGTTACCGCATCGAGCAAGGGTTTACGTTCGAGCTCAACCTCGCCGGCGTTGCCGACGAGCACCGCGACGCGTTCGCCGGAACGGCGAAGGGCAAGAAGGAATGAGCAAACTCACCACACTCGACGACGCCGTGGCGCACGTCCAGAGCGGCATGACCATCGGCATCGCCGGTTGGGGATCGCGTCGCAAGCCGATGGCTTTCGTGCGCGCCCTGCTGCGCACCGACGTCACCGACCTGACCGTGGTCACCTACGGCGGACCGGACCTGGGCCTGCTGTGTTCGGCCGGCAAGGTCAAGCGGGTCTACTACGGGTTCGTCTCACTGGATTCGCCACCTTTCTATGACCCCTGGTTCTCCAAGGCCCGCACCAGCGGAGACGATCGAGGCGCGGGAGATGGACGAGGGCATGCTGCGCTGCGGTCTGCAGGCGGCGGCGCAACGGTTGCCGTTCCTGCCGATTCGCGCCGGACTCGGCAGTTCGGTGCTGGACTTCTGGGAGGGCGAGTTGCAGACCGTCACCAGCCCCTATCCCACGGACGGCGGACACGAGAAGCTGATCGCCATGCCGGCGCTGCGCCTTGACGCCGCGTTCGCACACCTCAATCTCGGTGACAGCCGGGGCAATGCCGCATACACCGGCATCGACCCCTACTTCGACGACCTGTTCCTGATGGCTGCCGGAAAGCGCTTCCTGTCGGTGGAGCGCATCGTCTCCACCGAGGAGCTCGTCAAATCCGTACCGCCACAAGCGCTGCTGATCAACCGGATGATGGTGGACGGGGTGGTGGAGGCCCCCGGTGGCGCCCACTTCACCACCGCCGCACCGGATTACGGCCGTGACGAGAAGTTCCAGCGGCACTACGCCGAAGCCGCCTCCACCGAAGAGGGCTGGGAGCAGTTCGTCGCCACCTATCTGTCCGGCAGCGAAGAGGATTACCAGGCCGCCGTGCGCAAGTTCGCAGAGGAGGCAGCGAAATGACGGGCACCCGAGCCGAAGTGTGCGCCATCGCCTGCGCCGAGTTGTTCAGGGACGCAGGCGAAATCATGATCAGCCCGATGACCACCATGGCATCCATCGGAGCGCGCTTGGCCCGACTGTCTTTCTCCCCCGACATCCTGCTCACCGACGGTGAAGCGCAGTTACTGGCCGACACCCCGGCGCTGGGCAAGACCGGCCCGGTCGAGGGCTGGATGCCGTTCGGGCGCGTCTTCGAGACGCTGGCCTGGGGTCGGCGCCACGTGGTGATGGGCGCCAATCAGGTTGACCGCTACGGCAATCAGAACATCTCGGCGTTCGGTCCGCTGCAGCAGCCGACCCGGCAGATGTTCGGGGTGCGCGGTTCGCCGGGCAACACCATCAACCACGCCACCAGCTACTGGGTCGGCAATCATTCCAAGCGGGTGTTCACCGAGACGGTCGACGTCGTCTCCGGCATCGGTTACGACAAGATCGATCCGGACAACCCGGCGTTCCGGTTCGTCAACGTCTTCCGGGTGGTGTCCAACCTGGGCGTCTTCGACTTCGGCGGACCGGACCGCACGATGCGGGCGCTCAGCCTGCACCCCGGCGTAGCACCCGACGACGTCCGCGAAGCCACCTCGTTCGAGGTACACGGCCTCGACGAGGCCGGCGAGACCCGGCAACCGACCGACGACGAACTGCGGCTGATCCGCGAGGTGATCGACCCGAAGGCGCTGCGCGACAGAGAGATCCGGTAGTGAGGCTCAAGACGCCCCTGACCGAGCTGATCGGCATCGAGCACCCGGTGGTGCAGACCGGGATGGGCTGGGTGGCCGGCGCGCGGCTGGTGTCGGCCACGGCCAACGCCGGCGGGTTGGGCATCCTGGCCTCGGCGACCATGACGCTGGACGAATTGGCCACGGCCATCGGAAAAGTCAAGGCCGCCACCGACAAGCCGTTCGGCGTCAACATGCGCGCCGACGCCGCCGACGCCGGCGACCGCGTCGAGCTGATGATCCGCGAGGGCGTCAAGGTGGCGTCGTTCGCACTGGCGCCCAAGCCGGAACTGATCGCCCGGCTGAAAGAGGCCGGCGCCGTGGTCATTCCGTCGATCGGCGCGGCCAAGCATGCCCGCAAGGTCGCCGGTTGGGGTGCCGACGCGATGATCGTGCAGGGCGGCGAAGGCGGTGGGCACACCGGCCCGGTCGCCACCACCCTGCTGCTGCCGTCAGTGTTGGACGCGGTCAAGGGCACCGACATCCCGGTGATCGCCGCGGGCGGGTTCTTCGACGGGCGCGGACTGGCCGCGGCGTTGTCCTACGGCGCGGCGGGCGTGGCGATGGGCACCCGCTTTCTGCTCACCTCGGATTCCACGGTGCCCGACGCGGTCAAGCGGCGGTATCTGGAGTCGGCCCTGGACGGCACCGTGGTCACCACCCGGGTCGACGGCATGCCGCACCGGGTGCTGCGCACCGGCCTGGTGGAGAAGTTGGAAAGCGGCTCGCGGGCAAGGGGTTTCACCGCAGCGGTACGCAATGCCGCCAAGTTCAAGCAGATGTCGCAGATGAGCTGGCGGTCGATGATCCAAGACGGCCTGGCCATGCGGCACGGCAAGGAAATGACGTGGTCACAGGTGGTGATGGCGGCCAACACCCCGATGCTGCTCAAGGCCGGGCTGGTCGAGGGCGACACCGACGCCGGCGTGCTGGCCTCCGGTCAGGTGGCCGGCATTCTGGACGATCTGCCCTCGTGCGCCGAGCTCATCGAGTCGGTCGTGGCCGAGGCCATCGAGCATTTGCGGGCCGCGTCCGCGCTGGTGGAGTAGTGGACGCGTGTCGGTGGCGCCGCAGTACGGCCTTCGATAACCACGGTCGAGTAAACTAAGTTCATGACTAAGTCTGCGGCCCTGCGGGTCGGCGTCCACGAGGCGAAGACCCGCCTCTCGGAGCTGCTGCGGCTCGTAGACAGCGGGCAGGAAGTCGAGATTGCCCGCGGGGGTGAACCCGTGGCAAAGCTGGTACCGTTCCGCCCTCGGGAAATCCGCCAGTTGGGCACAGACCACGGCGTGTACACCGTGCCTGACGACTTCGATGCTCCGTTGCCGGACGATGTTCTGGAAAGCTTCCACCAGTGAAGCGCTACCTCGTCGACACCCATGTGTGGCTGTGGATGCAATCAGACCCTGACCGCCTGCGCGACCAGACACGCGAGATCGTTGAGGACATCCGCTTCAGCATTCTCCTGTCGGCCGCTAGCGCGTGGGAGATAGCGATCAAGTATCGGCTCGGCAAACTCCCATTGCCCGAGGCACCTGTCTCATATGTGCCCGATCGCATGCGCCGCTCCGGAACGTCTCCGCTGCCGGTCGAACACGCGCACACGCTGAGGACTGCCGAGCTTCCGGATCACCACAAGGATCCGTTCGACCGCGTCCTCATCGCGCAGGCGCAGCTGCTCGACTTGGCGATCATCACAGCCGACGAACAGCTGTCCGCCTATGATGTCGCGATCGTCGCCGCTTGAACATTGGATACCGCGTCGAACACCGATCGGGCCGCTTCCGCGCGTGTCCACTAGGCTCTCTCAGCTATGTCGACCGTCGAGATAGACCACGCGGCCTCCGGGTCCGCCGCGCACCACGCGCTTCCCGATCCGGGCGAATCGGTACCCAAGCTCGCGTTGCCTACCATCGGCATCTTTCTCGCGTCCCTGACCGCGTTCATCACCGCGACGGTCGGCTACATCAACGGCTGGTCACCCTGGTGGGTGACCATTCCGGTCAACGCCGCCGTGACGTTCGTGATGTTCACCGTCGTGCATGACGCGTCGCATTACTCGATCAGCTCAGTTCGCTGGGTCAACGGGCTGATGGGCCGGCTGGCCTGGCTCTTCGTCGGACCGGTGGTCGCCTTCCCGTCGTTCGGCTACATCCACATTCAGCACCACCGGCACTCCAACGACGACGACCAGGACCCGGACACCTTCGCCTCACACGGAAAGTGGTGGCAGTTGCCGCTGCGCTGGTCGCTGGTCGAGTACTTCTATCTCAGGTACTACCTGCCGCGCGCCCGCAGTCGGCCCGTCGTCGAGGTCGTCGAGACGGTGGTGATGATGGCGCTGTCCATCAGCGGGTTGGTCGCGGCGATCGTCACCGGAAACTTCTGGATCCTGGCCGTCGTCTTCCTCATCCCGCAGCGCATCGGCCTCACCATCCTGGCGTGGTGGTTCGACTGGTTGCCTCATCACGGCCTGGAGGACACCCAGCGCACCAACCGATACCGGGCGACCCGCAATCGCGTCGGCGCCGAATGGCTGTTCACCCCGGTATTGCTGTCGCAGAACTACCACCTGGTGCACCACCTGCATCCGTCGGTGCCGTTCTACCGGTACCTGCGGACGTGGAAGCGCAACGAAGAGGCCTACCTGGAGCGCAACGCTGCGATCAACACGGTCTTCGGCCAGCAACTGAATCCCGACGAGTACCGGGAGTGGAAGGAACTCAACGGCAGGCTGTCCAAGCTGCTGCCGGTGCGGATGCCGGCCAGGTCCAGCTCGCCGCACGCCGTGCCGCACCGCATCCCGGTCGCCTCGGTCGACCCGATCACCGCCGACAGCACCCTGGTCACCTTCGCCGTGCCCGAGGACTTGCAGGATGCGTTCCGGTTCGAGCCCGGCCAGCACGTGACGGTGCTGGGCGCTGAGGGCGTTCGCCGCAACTACTCGATCTGTGCGCCTGCAACACGCGCGCAGTTGCGCATTGCGGTCAAACACATTCCCGGCGGGGCCTTTTCGACGTACGTGGCCGAGCAGCTGCGGGCCGGCGACGTGCTCGAGCTGATGACCCCGACCGGCCGGTTCGGCACTCCGCTGCATCCGCTGAACCGCAAGCACTACGTCGGCCTGGTGGCCGGCAGCGGAATCACACCGGTGCTGTCGATTCTGGCAACGACGTTGGAGATCGAGACCGAGAGCCGGTTCACGCTCATCTATGGCAACCGGACCAAGGAATCGACGATGTTCCGGGCCGAACTCGATCGTCTCGAGTCGCGCTACGCCGACCGCCTGGAAATCCTGCACGTGCTCTCCGGCGAGTCGCTGCATACTCCGGAACTGCGCGGCCGGATCGACCGCGACAAGCTCAACCTGTGGCTGACCGGCAACCTGCAGCCGGATGCCGTGGACGAGTGGTTCATCTGCGGCCCGATGGAGATGACGACCGCGGTGCGCGAGTCGTTGCTGGAGCACTGCGTGGACGCCGAGCGCATTCACCTCGAGCTCTTCCACGGCTTCGAAAGCGCTTCGGTCAGGCGGGCATTCCTACGAGGCCGCGACCGTGACATTCACGCTGTCCGGTAAGCAGTGGACCTACGACCTGACACCCGGCGACTCGATTCTCGAAGGCGCGCTGCAGGTCCGCGACGATGCGCCGTACGCCTGCATGGGCGGTGCGTGCGGAACCTGTCGGGCAAAGCTGATCGACGGCAACGTCGAGATGGATCACAACTTCGCGCTGGGGCAGGCCGAACTGGACGCCGGCTATATCCTGACGTGCCAGTCCCACCCGACGACACCGTTCGTCTCGGTCGACTACGACGCCTAGCGCCTCCTTGCGCCGAGCGTGAATCCCACGACGCGACACGCCGATTGAGCGTCGTGAGGTTCACACTCGACACAAGATCGCAGCCGCTGCGATCAGCGCATCGCCACCGATGGTGGGCTCTGCGAAATGCCGGATCGCGGTTGCGAAGCCCACTATTGCGGATCCGGCCCATTAGTCACCAAAGCCCCCTAGCAGCGTCAAGTGTCGCGCAAATCGAATTCCCCCGTTGGCAAGGCCGCCGAACTACCGGACTGAGCCGCAGCGTCGGCCTGTCGCTAACTCTAAGCCTCCGCCGCGGGTAATCCGTACGCAAGTTGCGCAACTGGCACTGGCCGGATAGGCGCCAGTCGTGTGGACCGCCAGCTGCGAGCTGGGATCCCGCTGCAGCTTGCCCATTCGCCCGGAATCGGATCTCACTGTTCCGCGAAATGCCACATTTCACTTTTCCAGCCCCGTAACGTCTGACGTTCGGGTTTGTCCAGTCACAGGCGACGGGTAATCGGAGGTCAACGCTGTGAACTTTTCGGCACTCCCACCGGAGATCAACTCCTTGCGGATGTTTCTCGGCGCGGGTTCAGCGCCCATGCTGCAGGCCTCCGCGGCCTGGTCGGGGCTTGCCGACGAGCTGAGTTCGGCCGCAAACTCGTTTTCCTCGGTGACCTCGAATCTGGCCGGTCAGGCCTGGCAGGGCCCAGCGGCCGAAGCGATGTCCGCGGCCGCGGCGCCGTATACGGCGTTCCTGCAAGCCGCCTCGGCCCGCGCCCTGGGCGCGTCCGGATCAGCCAATGCCGTGGCACGCGCCTTCGAAGCGGCCAAGGCAGCCACCGTTCACCCCGAAGCGATTGCGGCCAACCGCAACGCCTTCGTGAATCTGGTCCGCTCCAACTTCCTGGGCCTCAACGCACCTGCCATCGCGGCCGCTGAAAGCATGTACGAGGAGTTCTGGGCCACCGACGTGGCCGCAATGTTCGGCTATCACGGCGGGGCGTCCTCGGCCGTCTCGCAATTGGCGTCGTGGCAGCAGACGTTGCAGGGCCTGCCGGGCATCGGAGGGCTCTTCGGCGGAGTGGGGGGCGCCGCTCCTGCCGCAGCTACCGACCCGAACCTCGGCCTCGGCAATATAGGCGGCGGCAACATAGGCAACGGTAACTACAGCGGCAACCTCGCGGGCAACTACGGCAGCGGCAACTTCGGTAACGGCAACTTCGGATTCGGAAACTACGGCACCACCAACCTCGGCCTTGGAAACAACGGTAACGGCAACTTCGGCTTCGGAAACTTCAGTGGCACTGCTACCACCCGCGGGAGCACGGGCCTGGGCAACTTCGGCGACAATAACGTCGGCTTGGGCAACAGCGGCACCAACAACGTGGGTGGCGGCAACTCCGGGAGTAACAACATCGGCTTCGGCCTCACTGGCAACAATTTGGTCGGTCTCGGAAATGCTTTCTACGACACCAATACTGGTCAGTTCCACTTCAATGGACTGAATACGGGTAGCGGTAACATCGGCTTCGGCAACTCGGGTACCGGAAACATCGGCTTCTTCAACTCGGGCGACGGCAACCTTGGCTTCTTCAACTCGGGCGCCAACATCAATCCTGCCGATCTGGGCAAGCTGCAAAGCCTCGGCTTCGGGAACTCCGGCTTCGGCAACATCGGCTTCGGTAACGCGGGCAGCGGAAACTTCGGCTTCGGGGACTCGGGCAACTTGAACACCGGCTGGGGGAACTCGGGCGACATGAACACCGGCGGTGGGAACTCGGGCGGCAGCATCGCCAACAGCTTGCTCAATCCGGTAGCACCACAACCAGGCAACACGGGCTTCGGGAACTCCGGCTACGGCAACACGGGCATCGGGAATGCGGGCAACCTGAACACGGGTTTCTGGAATTCAGGCAACGTGAATACGGGCTTCGTCAATTCGGGCAACGTGAACACGGGGTTTGGGATCACCACCGACTCCGGCCTCACTCACTCGGGCTTTAATACCGTGGGTACCAACGTCTCGGGCTTCAACAACTCGGCCACCGGCGCCGTTGGCGCCATACCAGCGCTTAGTTCGAACGGCAATATCTCGGGCTTTAACAACACGGCCGTCGGCAGCACCACTCCCGGGATCTCCGTCGCCGGCGGTATGTCGGGCTTCAACAACTCCGCCAGCGGTGCCCTCGGTGTAGCAGGCAAAGCTGTGAACGGCTTGATCTCAGGCTTATTTAACAACGGAGTCACAGCCCCCTTCTTCGGCTTCCCGGCCGGCCTCATCAGCGGCGTCGGCTCGGGCTTGTTGAACAGCAACACCGGTTTTTCGGCCGTGTTCAACCTTCAAAAGGCGCTTGCGGGATAGCTAGTCAGCTCACGGTGCTTACTTGAACCGAGATCACTTGACTCGATGGGTTGGGATCGTCGGTTCGTTTATCAGTCAGCTCGGGGCTGGCCATCTAGACCTGGCACACCACGAACGACGACGGGGTTCAGCTCGGGCTTGTTCAACGCCGGTAGCTTTCAGCACTCACCGAGTGTGAATTACGCGTCGCGACACGCTGATTGGGCGTCGTGAGATTCCCACTCGGGCGCGTCACCAATGCCATCCGGCGGCCTCCATCGCCGCGACGACGCGGCCGATGAACGTGCCCTGCCGATATCGAAGCAGGTCGCTGCTGACCCTGATGATCGTCCAGCCCAGATCCAGCAACGCGGTGTACCGGTCGATGTCCCGGTCACGTTGTTCAGGATCCGTCCAGTGCTGAGGTCCGTCGTATTCAATGCCGACGCGCAATTCCTCGTAGCCCATATCGATCCGCGCCACGAAGTCCCCGTATTCGCCACAGACCCTGATCTGCGTTTGGGGTTTGGGCAGGCCCGCATCGATCAGTGCCAGTCGGGTCCGCGTCTCCTGCGGTGACTCCGCCCCTCCGTCGACAAGCGGCATGACACGGCGCAGCCTGACCAATCCGCGCGCGCCGCGATGTTCGGCAACGACCGCCTCCACGTCGGCGCTGTTGACATCGGTCGCATTCGCCAGCGCGTCGAGGCGCTGGACCGCGTGCAACCGGGTGGTGGTTCGCCGTGCGATGTCGAAGGCGGTACGAGCGGGAGTGGTCACCGCGATGCCGTCGACGGTCAGCATCTCGTGCGGCGCCAACTTGTCGGAATGAACCACGATGCGCGCCGGTGGTTTTCGATTGTCGTGCACCAATTCCGCGTCAAGTGACGGGCTGACCCACTTCGCGCCCAGTAGTGCTGCCGCCGAATTGCCGGCGACCACGCCGCGCCGGCGCGACCACAGCCACGCGGCCCGTGCCCGCTGACTCGCCGACAGCTCGATGCCAGCCGGGCTGTACACGCCCGGGTACACGGGCTCATAGAGGGCGCGCATCGCGCGCTCGGAAATGGCCCCTGCCGCCAGCGCTTCCACACCGAGAAACGGCCAGTCCATGCGCGCATGCTGTCACCTGAACGACGCTTGCTGCCGTCACCCGTCCCCAACCCCCGCCGAGCGTGAATTTCCCGACGCGACGCGCCGACGGAGCGTCGGGAGATTCACACTCGCCGCGCGATTGGAAGCTAGAGGCGCTCGATGATGGTCACGTTCGCGGTGCCGCCGCCTTCACACATCGTCTGCAGTCCGTAGCGACCGCCGATGCGCTCCAGCGTGTTCAGCATGGTGGTGAACAGCTTGGCGCCGGTGGCGCCCAGCGGGTGCCCGAGCGCGATCGCGCCGCCGTTGGGGTTGACCTTCTCCGGGTCGGCCTTGATCTCCTTGAGCCAGGCCATCACCACCGGTGCGAACGCCTCGTTGATCTCGACGGTGTCGATGTCGTCGATGGACAGCCCGGTCTTCTCCAGCGCATAACGGGTCGCGGGGATGGGCCCGGTCAGCATGAACACCGGGTCGGCGCCGCGGGTGCTGATGTGGTGAATGCGGGCACGCGGCGTCAGGCCATGGTCTTTGACGGCCTGCTCGGACGCCAGCAGCACCGCGGAAGCGCCGTCGGAAATCTGGCTGGCCATCGCCGCGGTCAGTCGGCCGCCCTCGACCAGCGTCTTCAACCCGGCCATCTTCTCCAGCGACGACTCGCGCGGACCCTCGTCGACCCGGAACGGCCCGGTTTCGGTTTCTACACTGAGGATTTCGGCGTCGAAGTTGCCGCCCCGGATCGCTGCGAACGCCCGCTCGTGGCTGGTCAGCGAGTATTGCTCCATCTCTTCACGCGAGAGGTCCCACTTCTCGGCGATCATCTCAGAGCCGCGGAACTGTGAGATCTCCTGGTCGCCGTAGCGGTGCAGCCATTGCTTGGATTCGTTTGTTGGCGAAGTGAATCCGAACTGTTCGCCGACCGTCATCGCCGACGAGATCGGGATCTGGCTCATGTTCTGCATGCCCCCGGCCACAATCAGATCGGCCGTACCCGACATAACCGCTTGCGCGCCAAAGGAAATGGCCTGCTGACTGGATCCGCATTGCCGGTCCACAGTGACACCTGGCACATCTTCCGGATAGCCGGCGGCCAGCCAGGACAGCCGGGCGATGTTGCCGGCCTGCCCGCCGATGGCATCGACGCAACCGGCTATCACGTCGTCGACGGCAGCCGGGTCGACGTCCACCCGGTCCAGCAGTCCCCGCCAGCCCAGGGCACCCAGGTCGACGGGATGAATTCCGGCCAACGCGCCGCCACGCTTGCCAATCGCGGTGCGCACAGCGTCAATGACGTACGCCTCTGGCATGTTCAGACTCCTTCTTTTGCGATTCCGCCCAGGACAATGGCGAGGTATTTCCGACCCACCTGCTGCGCGGTGAGCGGTCCGCCGGGTTGATACCAGCGCACCGAGACCCACGTGGTGTCACGGATGAAGCGATAGACGAGGTCGACGTCCAGGTCGGGCCGGAAGTAGCCCTCCTTGACGCCCTGGTTGAGGAGGTCGACCCACATCTTGCGCTGCTGTTTGTTGCGTTCGTCGATGTAGGCGAATCGGGTTTGTCCCGAGAGTCGTTGAGCCTCATCCTGATAGATGACGACTTGGGCGTGGCGGTGCTCGATGGCCTCGAACGACGCCATGAACAGGCCCTTGAGCCGCTCCAACGGATTGGGTTCGCTGTCGACGATCTCGCGGTAGCGCGTGAACAGCCAGTCCAGGAATCCGCGCAGCAACTCGTCGACCATCTCCTCCTTGGAGGCGAAGTGGTGGTAGAGACTGCCGGACAGGATGCCGGCGCCGTCGGCGATGTCGCGCACGGTGGTGGCGCGCAGGCCGCGTTCGGCGAACATCACCGCGGCGAGTTCCAGTAACTCGTCTCGGCGACTATTAGCCTGGCCGGCCACTCGCTCCACCCGATCAGCTTATCAACCAAGCGCTTGCTCGGCCAGCGGCGGGAGGTGTCGCCGCGGCCGTCAATTTCACGCAAACGCACAAGAGCTCCCGCACCGAGTCGTTTGGTCTCTCGTTGCGGGCGTACTCGGTCACGGGCGACGGAGTCATCGGAGAGGTCATTGTGGTGAATTTTGTGGCGCTGCCACCGGAGATCAATTCTCTACGAATGTTTCTCGGGGCAGGTTCTGCGCCGATGCTGCAGGCCTCCGCGGCCTGGTCGGGGCTGGCCGATGAATTGGCCTCGGCGGCAGATTCTTTCGCGTCGGTGACCGCTAACCTGGCTGGCCAGGCCTGGCAAGGCGCGGCCGCAGAGGCGATGGCCGCCGCCGCGCGCCCCTACGCGAAGTTGCTCACCGCAGCATCGGCCCGAGCGCACGACACAGCCGGACAAACGAAGGTAGTGGCCAGCGCCTTCGAAGCGGCCAAGGCCGCCATCGTCCACCCGCAGGCGGTCGCGGCCAACCGCAACGCCTTCGTACAACTGGTCCGCTCGAACTGGTTCGGGTTCAACGCCCCAGCGATCGCTGCCGCCGAAAGCATCTATGAGGAATTCTGGGCCGCCGACGTCACCGCGTTGACCGGTTACCACGCCGGGGCCTCGGCGGCAGCCGCACAGTTGGCGCCGTGGGCGGCGGGGCTGCAGGGACTACCCAACCTGGGTATCGGGAACATCGGCACCTCCAATATCGGCAGCGGCAACAACGGCAGCGGCAACATCGGCAGCGGCAACAAAGGCAGCTCCAACGTCGGCGGCGGCAATCTCGGCAACGCCAACCTAGGCAGCGGCAACAGCGGCAACGTCAACTTCGGCCTGGGCAACGCCGGCGGCGGCAACATCGGTCTCGGAAACCGCGGCGCAAGTCCCACTACCGGCAACAACGTCGGCCTGGGAAACCTCGGCAACAACAACTTCGGAGTGGGAAACCTGGGCAATGGCAACCAGGGTGGCGGCAACACTGGCAACAACAACATCGGGTTCGGGCTCGCCGGTAACAACTTGGTCGGTGTCGGTGGCGCTTACTACGACGGGGTGACTGGCCAGTTCCATTTCGACGGCCTGAATTCCGGCAGCGGCAACATCGGGCTATTCAACTCGGGCACCGGCAACATCGGCTTCTTCAACTCCGGTAGCGGCAATGTCGGCTTCTTCCAGCTCCGGCGTAACAACAACCTTGACCCAGGCGCGCTCAACAGCCTCGGCTTCGGCAACACCGGCACTGGCAACATCGGCTTCGGCAACAACGGGAACGGCAACTTCGGATTCGGCAACTCCGGCACCTTGAACACCGGCATCGGTAACGCAGGCGCCGAAAACACCGGATTCGGAAATACCGGTCAGGTCAACACCGGCTTCGATAATTCGGGCAGCTGGAATACCGGCGCCGGAAACTCGGGCTCCACCAATACCGGCTTCTGGAATTCGGGCAACGTGAACACCGCCGTCGGATCCGACACCAACACCGGTGCCATCAACTCGGGCTTCAACAACACAGGAACCAACATTTCGGGCTTTAACAACACCGCGGTTGGGCCGGGGGGCGGCCAGATCTCCGGCTTCTTCAACTCAGTCAGCGGTGGCTCGGCCACGAACAGTCGAATTTCGGGCCTCTTCAACACCGGTGTCACCGGACCTCTCAACGGTAATCCAGCCGGTTTCTTCAGCGGCTTCAACTCCGGCTTCTTCAACTCGGGCACCGGCGTAGCGGGCTTCTTCAGTCTCACTGCGCTGCTGAAGAATCTTTAAATCTCCGGCGGCAAGCAGTTGCAGCCCCTGGCAGATAATGTGTCGCTTCGCCCGATCCCCGAGCCGGACCGCCATTACGCGCCGTGTGGGCTACCTTCAGCAACTGAGAGGCGAGGCCTGAGGTCGTGGAACGGCCACTCCGGACACGATTCTTGAAACTTTGAGCAAAACGACACATGTTCAACAGCGGCGTCGTATGGTCTCCCATGTCGGGGTTGCCTGTAAGGGGCGACAGGGTCAATGGAGGTCAGCGCTGTGAACTTTTCGATGCTTCCACCAGAAGTCAATTCTTTGCGGATGTTCCTCGGCGCTGGGTCAGCGCCCATGCTGCAGGCCTCGGCGGCCTGGTCGGGGCTGGCCGAAGAGTTGGGTTCGGCGGCGCAACGGCTTTTCCTCAGTGACCTCCAATCTGGCCGGCCAGGCCTGGCAGGGCCCCGCGTCCGCGGCCATGCAGACCGCCGCGGCTCCCTACGCCGATTTCCTGCGAGCCGCATCGCTGCGCGCCGTCACCGCATCCACCCAGGCCAAAGCGGTGGCCAGCATATTCGAAGCGGCGAAGGCCGCCATAGTTCACCCGCAGGCGATCGCGGCCAACCGACAGGCCTTCGTGCAGTTGGTCCGCAGCAACTTCCTCGGACTCAACGCCCCCGCCATCATGGCCGCCGAAAGCATGTACGAGGAGTTCTGGGCCACCGATGTCGCCGCGATGTTCGGCTACCACGGTGGAGCATCGACAGTCGCGGCGCAGTTGTCGTCGTGGCAGCAGACGCTGCAGGGCCTACCGGGCATCGGAGGGCTTCTCGGCGGCGCACCTGCCGCCGCCGCCACGGCTGCCACTACCGACCCGAACGTGGGCCTCGGCAATAAAGGCGGCGGCAACATCGGCCTCGGAAACAACAGCCTCACCGGCGGCGGCAATATCGGTAACGGAAACACCGGCGGTGCCAACTTCGGCTCGGGCAACAACGGCAACGGCAACATCGGCCTCGGAAACCTAGGCAACGGGAACGTCGGTCTAGGCAACCTCGGCAACCAGAACATTGGCCTGGGTAATGCCGGCAGCGGCAACTTTGGTTTTGGCAACACCAGCAACGGCAACGTGGGTTTGGGTAACACCGGCCTCGGAAACCAGGGCGCTGGCAACACCGGCAACAACAACGTCGGTTTCGGCCTACAAGGCAATAATTTGTCCGGCATCGGCAATGCCTATCTCGACAGGAACACTGGCGCAGTTCCACTTCGACGGCCTGAACTCGGGCAGCGGCAACATCGGCTTCGGGAACTCGGGCAACGGCAACATCGGCTTCTTCAACTCGGGCGACGGCAACCTCGGCATCTTCAACTCGGGCGCCAATCACCACCGCCTGCTGACCTGGGCAAGCTGCAAGGCCTCGGCTTCGGGAACTCCGGCTTCGGCAACATCGGCTTCGGGAACGCCGGCCTAGGAAACTTCGGCTTCGGGGACTCGGGCACCTTAAACACCGGCTTCGGGAACGCGGGCGACATGAACACCGGCGGTGGGAACTCGGGCGGCAGCATCGCTGCAGCTTGGCCACCCCGATAGCACCACAACCAGGCAACACGGGCTTCGGCAACTCCGGCTTCGGCAACACGGGCATTGGGAATGCGGGCAACCTGAACACCGGTTTCTGGAACGGTGGCAACGTGAACACGGGCTTCTTCAACTCGGGCAACGTGAACACGGGCTTCAATATCAGCACCGACTCCGGCCTCACTCACTCGGGCTTCAACACCGTGGGTACCAACGTCTCGGGCTTCAACAACTCGGCCACCGGCGCCGTCGCCACGGGCGGCACCGCCTGTTCAGTTACAACGGCAACTATCTCGGGCTTCAACAACACGGCCCAGGGCGCTAGCGTGACTCCTGCCCCTGGCATCGCTGTCTCCGTCGCCGGTGGCATGTCGGGCTTCTTCAACACCGCCAGCGGCGCCGCCGGTGGCGCACTATCCTGGCGTCGATCAGCTTGGCCGTATAACGGCTTGATCTCGGGCTTCTTCAACAACGGCGTCACGGCCGCTTTGCTCGGGGTCCTCCCGTCCGGCGTCATTAGCGGCGTTGGCTCGGGCTTGTTGAACAGCAACACCGGTTTCTCGGCCGTGTTCAACCTTCAAAAGGCGCTTGCCGGCTAGTTAGCTCACGCGACCTGATTTGATACCGACATCACCTGGCCGGTGAGGTGACTCGAGTAGTCGCGGCCAAGAATGCGATAGTGGCCGCGACTTCCCAGGATTGTTGGCGCGCCCGAACGACCTCACCGGCAAGTCTGGCAGTTCGACTGAGGTCCGTCTTGTCCAGGAACTAGTGTCGGGCGATACTGGGGAGCGATCCATTGATCCGCACTCCGTACTCGGCGCTTCCATTGTGCTGCAACGAGTTAACGTCATCGCCCTTCTTTGGCCGCCACGTAGTGCGACTGCGAGAGCCGAGCCCGCCAGCCGAGCCCGCTGACGTCATCGGCAACACCGGCGGAAACATCGGCAACGGCCTAGTAGCCCCCGCCATTCTCGCCAAAGGCCCACCTCGGACGCCTGGATGCGCGTGCCGGTACCCGGATTTTGTTGCTGACAAGGGGCCGGAGGTGCGGGGCCACTCGCCGCGTAAGCGGGCCGGGCGTAGTGATGCCGATATTGCGACCGCATCATGATGCGTGCACATGATGTTATGGTGCGGTGGTGCGTACGACGGTCAATATCGACGCGCAGTTGCTGGCCGAAGCGAAAGTGCTAGCCGCGCGAACATCCCGGTCACTCGGCTCTGTACTGGAGGACGCGTTACGCGCCATGCTGCGGCGCGAGGAGGACAAAGCGGGTCGTCCCGAGTTCCGGCTGCCAACTCACGGCGCCGGAGGTTTTCAGGCCGGCGTCGATCTGCACGACAAGGAAGCCCTCGCCGAACTGATGGGCGACAATGCTGCTCCTTGACGTCAGCGTCTTTATCTACGCTATTCGCGAGGACAGCAGCGTCGATCATGCGACATACCGGACCTGGCTTACCGGGATCCTTACCGGCGACGAACCGTGGGGATAAGCGAACTCGTGCTATCCGGCGTTGTTCGGCTGCTCACCAACCATCGAGTGTTTCGGCAGCCGAGTACCACGCAGCAAGCGTTGGACTCATGTCGTGCGCTGCGGTCAGCACCAGCCGCCGTCCCGTTAAGGCCAGGGCCGCGTCATTGGGGGATCTTCGAATCCCTTTGCGCCGACGTCGGCGCGAAGGCCACCGTCCCCGACGCCTATCACGCCGCACTCGCAATCGAGAACGGCGCCACCTGGATTACCACCGATAGGTCATTCGCTCAATTTCCGGGCCTACGCTGGCGCATTCCTTTCGGAAGGTCGTCGGGAGCTTAACGCCAACGCGAAATGCGAAGGGATATCGCAGCAACATTGCGCTCGCAGGTAGCCGTCTTGACGCGGCGACAATCACTCGGGCTTTGGAACCACTGGGTTGTTCGGGCACCGTATGCGGGCTTCTTCAACCCACCAGCGGGTGACAGGTCAGACGGGCGTCCCGGGGCCTTCAGTGAGCACGCTACCGGTGATGCGGATGCGGAGCCGTCCGTCTAGCGGATATCGCCCAGTCGGGTCTGGCACAACCCGGTCACGGGTGCTGCGCGAGCCGAGACAATGCGCGACTGACGCGACGACGACACCGATTGGCCGTCGTGAGATTCACAGTCGGCGCAATAAGCGGCTCACGCGTGCTGGTTGGATACCGAAATCACCTCGCCGGTCAGGTAACTCGAGTAATCGCTCGCCAAAAACGCGATGGTGGCCGCCACTTCCCACGGTTCGGCGGCCCGCCCGAACGCCTCCTGAGACTCCAACCGATCCAGTAGCTCAGCCGAGGTGGTCTTGTCCAGGAACTTGTGCCGCGCGAGGCTGGGCGACACCGCATTGATCCGCACTCCGTACTCGGCGGCTTCGATTGCACTGCAACGGCTTAACGCCATCACGCCCGGCTTTGGCGGCGGCATAGTGCGACTGCGAATGCTGAGCACGCCAGCCCAGCACACTGGCGTTGTTGACGATCACCCGCCGTGCGGTGCGTCGCGGAACGAGCGCAGTGCGGCCCACATATGCGTCCCGATCAGGACCCGCCATGACGCGGCGGCGCCTGCCCATCATCATCGAACTGCCCCGAGCGACAAATCTGATTCCACATCTTTTCCGGTGAAACTCCGATGTTTTCCCTGCCATGGTCATAGCATCTGAACGAGGAGTACCCGATTCCAGTCACGCACCGACCCCGTCGGGGAGCGTCCGGTGGACGGGTAGGGAGATCAACGGTCATGAATTTCTCAGTGTTAGCGCCGGAGATCAATTCGTTGCGGATGTTCACCGGTGCGGGTTCGGCGCCGATGCTGGACGCCGCGGCGGCCTGGGACGGGTTGGCTGCCGAGTTGGGCTCGGCGGCGAACTCGTTTTCGTCGGTGACTTCAGGACTGACGGGTCAGGCGTGGCAGGGTCCCGCGTCGGCGGCGATGACCGCCGCAGCCGCCCCGTATGCGGGCTTTCTGAACGCGGCGTCAGCCCAAGCTAAGGGGCGGCTGGACAGGCCAAGGCGGTGGCCAGCGTGTTTGAAGCTGCGCGGGCCGCGACGGTACATCCATTGGCGGTGTCGGCTAACCGCAACGCGTTCGTGCAGCTGATTCGGTCGAATTTCCTGGGCCTCAATGCGCCGGCGATCATGGCAGCCGAAGCGCAGTACGAGGAAATGTGGGCTGCCGATGTCGCCGCGATGGTGGGCTATCACGGTGGGGCGTCAGCGGTGGCCGCGCAGTTGTCGTCGTGGCAGCAGACGCTGAAGGGCTTGCCGGGCATCGGTCAGCTCTTCGGCTCGCCGGCAGCCGGCGCAGCCGCCGCCGGGGACCCCAACCTGGGCATCGGCAACAAAGGGACCGGTGGCTTGAATGTGGGCAACGGCAACACGGCAACAACAACTGGGCAGCGGAAACACCGGCAACCAAAACATCGGCGGCGGAAACAGCGGCAACTACAACGTTGGCGGCGGCAACAAAGGCACCGGAAACTTTGGCAGCGGAAACATCGGCACCGGAAACTTCGGCCTTGGGAAACAGCGGCGGCAGCTCTACCACGGCCCGGGAACATGGGCTGGGTAACACTGGCAACGGCAACGTCGGCTTGGGTAACCCGGCAACGGGAACGTGGGCGGCGGAAACACCGGTAACAGCAACATCGGTTTCGGCCTACGGCAATAATTTGTCCGGTCATCGGCAATGCTTATCTCGACAGGGCGACTGGCGCAGTTCCATTTCACCGGCCTGAACTCGGGCAGCGGCAACATCGGCTTCGGAAACTCGGGCACCGGCAACATCGGCTTCTTCAACTCCGGCGACGGCAACGTCGGCTTCTTCAGCTCGGGCGCCAACCCCCTTCCTGCTGACCTGGGCAAGCTCCAAAGCATCGGCTTCGGAAACTCCGGCTTCGGCAACATCGGCTTCGGGAACACCGGCCAAGGGAACTCGGCTTCGGGAACTCGGGCGTCTTAGACACCGGATTCGGGAACGCGGGCGACTTTAACACCGGCTTCGGGAACGCCGGCGGCCAAGCCTTCATCCGGGGCCGGCGACACGGGCTTCTGGAATTCGGGCGACACAAACACGGGCATTCGGGAATTCGGGCGACACAAACACAGGCTTCTGGAATTCGGGCAACGTGAACACGGGCGTGGGATCCACCACCGACAGCGGCCTCAGTAACTCGGGCTTCGGCAACACCGGTACCGGACACCTCGGGCTTTAACAACACTGCCAGCGGCGGCACGTTCCACGGCACCAGCTCGGGCTTTTTCAACACGGCCACCGGCGGCACCGCCCGAACGGCTTTAGCTCGGGCTTTTTAACACCGGCGTCCCGGGCGCCTGTAACCCCCACGTATAGCGGCTTTAACTCGGGCTTGTTCAACACCGGCAGCTTGGTATCCGGCATTTTCAACCTCAGTCGGCTGTTGCCGTAGCCATCAGCGGCGAGCGTGAAATCCGTGACGCGACACGCCGATTGGCCGTCGTGAGGATTCACACTCGGCGCAACAAACGGCTCACGCGTGCTGGTTGGATACCGAAATCACTTCACCGGTCAGGTAACTCGAGTAATCGCTCGCCAAAAACGCGATGGTGGCCGCCACTTCCCACGGTTCGGCGGCCCGCCCGAACGCCTCCTGAGACTCCAACCGATCCAGTAGCTCAGCCGAGGTGGTCTTGTCCAGGAACTTGTGCCGCGCAAGGCTGGGCGACACCGCATTGATCCGCACTCCGTACTCGGCGGCTTCGATTGCGCTGCAACGGGTCAACGCCATCACGCCCGCTTTCGCGGCGGCATAGTGCGCCTGCGAGTGCTGCGCGCGCCAACCCAGCACGCTGGCATTGTTGACGATCACGCCACCATGCGAAGCGTCGCGGAAGTACCGCAGCGCCGCACGGGTGGCCCGGAACACCGACGTCAGCGAGACGTCCAGCACGCGGTCCCACTCCTCGTCGGTCATGTCGGCCACCGGCGTCTGCCCGCCCAGCCCGGCGTTGTTGACCAGCACGTCGAGTCGGCCGAACCGGGCCGTGCACGACGACGATCAGCGCGTCGACCTGGGCGGTGGACGTCACGTCGCACACCACGTGCTCAACCCGGCCCAACCCCAGCGCGGACAATTCCGCGGCCGTCTCCCCCAGCCTGCGTTCGTGGTGATCGGAGACCAGCACATCGGCGCCCTCGGCCAGTGCGCGGCGCGCGGTGGCCGAACCGATGCCGGTGCCCGCCGCAGCGGTCACCACTACAACCTTGCCCTGCAGAAGCCCGTGTCCGGCAATCTCTTCCGGCACTTCGGACAAGCTCATCCCTTTACCTCCCGGGGCAGACCGAGCACCCGCTCGGCGATGATGTTGCGCTGGATCTCGTTGGATCCGCCGTAGATGGTGTCGGCGCGGGTGAACAGGTACAGCCGCTGCCATTCGTCGAACTCGCCGTCGTCCAAGACCAACCCCGGCTTGCCGATCACGTCCATGGCCAACTCACCGAGCGAGCGATGCCAGTTGGCCCACAACAACTTTGACACATTGTCCTGACCGGGTTGCTCAACGTCCATGGTGGCCAGCGCGTATGACCGCATGGCGCGCAAGCCCGTCCAGGCCCGGGTCAACCGCTCGCGGATGAACGGGTCGTCGGCGGCGCCGGTGCGCTGGGCCAGCTCGGCCAGATTGGAAAGCTCACGGGCATAGACGATCTGCTGACCCAGCGTCGAGACGCCGCGCTCGAAGGTCAGCGTTCCCATCGCGACCCGCCATCCGTCGCCGGGCTGGCCGACCACCAGCGAGGCGTCCGTGCGGGCGTCGTCGAAGAACACCTCGTTGAACTCGGCGGTGCCGGTGATCTGGATGATCGGCCGCACCTGAACGCCCGGTTGATCCAGTGGCACAAGCAGATACGACAGCCCCGCGTGCCGCTTGGAGCCCTTCTCGCTGCGCGCGACGACGAAGCACCACTGGGACAGGTGCGCCAGCGACGTCCAGACCTTCTGGCCGTTGATCACCCACTGGTCGCCGTCGAGTTCGGCGGTGGTCGAGACGTTGGCCAGGTCGCTGCCGGCGCCGGGCTCGGAATACCCCTGGCACCAGAGTTCGGTGACGTCGAGAATGCGCGGCAGGAAGCGCTGCTGCTGCTCCGGGGTGCCGTAGGCGATCAGCGTCGGCCCGAGCAACTCTTCGCCGAAGTGGTTGACCTTGTCCGGGGCGTCGGCAAGGGCGTACTCCTCGTAGAACGCCACCCGGTGCGCGGTCGACAAGCCGCGGCCCCCGTGTTCTACCGGCCAGCCCAGACAGGTCAGCCCCGCCTTCGCCAGATGCTGGTTCCACGCCCGGCGTTCTTCGAACGCTTCGTGCTCGCGTCCCGGCCCACCGAGACCCTTCAATGCCGCGAATTCGCCGACCAGATTGTCGGCGAGCCACCCCCGGACCTCCGACCGGAACTCTTCGACGTCCTGCATAACCTGTAGGCTAACCTACCAAGCACTTGCTTTGTTAGCCTGGCGACGATGCAGGCCGCGCGCGGCCTGAGGAGGAGCCGGGCAATCGAGCACAGCCTGGCTGGGCCCGGCTGAGAAGGAGCGTCCGCCATGTCCAGCGATCCCCGCACCGTTCCCGCGGCGCTGGATCATTTCGCGCTCGAACTCCCCCACCACGACGCGCTGATCACCGACGACCGCACGTTCACCGCCGCGGGGCTGCGCGCCGAGGTGCACCGGGCGGCGGCCGCGCTGATCGCACTGGGCGTCGAGCCCAAAGACCGGGTGGCCATCTGGTCGCCGAACACCTGGCACTGGGTGGTGGCGTGCCTGGCCATCCATCACGCCGGCGCGGCCATGGTGCCGCTGAACACGCGTTACACCGCGGCGGAGGCTTCCGACATCATCGCGCGCACCGAGGCGCCGGTGCTGTTCGCGGCGGGGAAGTTCCTGGGCGCCGACCGGGTCGCCGACCTGGCCCGCGACGCGCTGCCGGCACTGCGGCACATCGTGCGGATCCCGGTCGACGAGGACGACGGAACGTGGGACGAGTTCATCGCCCGGGGTACCGACGTCGCCTCGGTCGAAGCCCGCAGTGCCGCCGTCCTGCCCGACGATGTCAGCGACATCCTGTTCACCTCCGGTACCACCGGCCGCAGCAAAGGCGTGTTGTGCGCACACCGGCAGTCGCTGGCAGCCTCCGCGGCGTGGGCCGCCAACGGCAAGATCACCAGCGCCGACCGTTATCTCTGCATCAACCCGTTCTTCCACAACTTCGGCTACAAGGCCGGCATCCTGGCTTGCCTGCAGACCGGCGCGACGCTGATTCCGCACCTGACCTTCGACCCGCTGCGCGCCCTGCAGGCGATCGAGCAACACCGCATCACCGTGTTGCCCGGGCCGCCCACGATCTACCAGACCCTGCTCGATCACCCCGCCCGCGGCGACTACGACCTGAGCTCGCTGCGGTTCGCGGTCACCGGTGCGGCCACCGTGCCGGTGGTGCTCGTGGAGCGCATGCAAACCGAACTCGACATCGACATCGTGTTGACCGCCTACGGTCTGACCGAGGCCAACGGCATGGGCACGATGTGCCGCGCCGAGGACGACGCGGTGACGGTCGCGACCACCTGCGGACGCCCGTTCGCCGACTTCGAATTGCGCATCGATGAGACCGGTGAAGTGCTGCTGCGCGGGCCCAACGTGATGCTGGGTTACCTTGACGATCCCGAGGCCACCGCTGCCGCAATAGATTCCGGCGGCTGGCTGCACACCGGTGACATCGGTGTGGTCGACGACGCCGGCAACCTACGCATCACCGACCGACTCAAAGACATGTACATCTGCGGCGGCTTCAACGTCTATCCCGCCGAGATCGAGCAGGTGCTGGCCCGGATCGACGGCATCGCCGATGCCGCGGTGATCGGCGTCCCCGACGACCGTCTAGGCGAGGTTGGCCGAGCATTCATCGTCGCCGAGACCCGGAGCCGCAATCGACGAAGCGTCGGTAATCGCCTACACCCGTGAACATTTGGCGAACTTCAAAGCACCGCGTTCGGTGCGGTTCGTCGAGGAGTTGCCACGCAATGCCGGCGGCAAGGTGGTCAAACCACAACTGCGAGAGTTGGCTTGAATTGGACCTGAAACTAGACGATGAAACGCTGGCCTTCCAGGCCGAGGTACGCGAGTTCCTCGCGTCCAACCGGGAATCCATCCCGACGAAGTCCTACGACAACGCCGAAGGCTTTGCCCAGCATCGCCTTTGGGACAAGGTGCTGTTCGACGCGGGCCTGTCGGTGATCAACTGGCCGAAGAAGTACGGTGGCCGCGAGGCGCCGCTGCTGCACTGGGTGGTCTATGAGGAGGAGTACTTCCGCGCCGGCGCGCCCGGGCGGGCCAGCGCCAACGGCACCTCGATGCTGGCGCCCACCCTGTTCGCACACGGCACCGAAGAGCAGCTGGACCGGATTCTGCTGAAAATGGCCAGCGGCGAACAGATCTGGGCGCAGGCCTGGTCGGAGCCGGAGTCCGGCAGTGATCTGGCCTCGCTTCGTTCCACGGCCACCAGGACCGACGGTGGCTGGCTGCTCAATGGTCAGAAGATCTGGAGTTCACGAGCGCCGTTCGCCGACATGGGATTTGGACTGTTCCGCTCCGACCCCTCCGCGCAGCGGCACAACGGGTTGACCTACTTCATGTTCGACCTCAAGGCCGAGGGCGTCACGGTGCGCCCGATCGTCCAACTCGGTGGTGACACCGGCTTCGGTGAGATCTTCCTCGACGACGTCTTCGTGCCCGACGAGGACGTCATCGGCACGCCGAACGACGGCTGGCGGGCGGCCATGAGCACGTCGAGCAACGAGCGCGGCATGTCGCTGCGCAGCCCGGCCCGATTCCTGGCCGCGGCCGAGCGGCTGGTGCAACTGTGGAAAGACAGCGGCTCACCGCCTGAGTTCACCGATCGGGTGGCCGACGGGTGGATCAAAGCGCAGGCCTACCGCCTGCAGACCTTCGGAACCGTCACCCGCCTGGCGAGCGGGGGCGAGCTCGGCGCGGAATCGTCGGTCACCAAGGTGTTCTGGTCCGACCTGGACGTCGAGTTGCACCAGACCGCACTCGACATCCGCGGCGCCGACGGCGAACTCGCCGGCCCGTGGACCGAAGGCCTGCTGTTCGCGCTCGGCGGCCCGATTTACGCCGGCACCAACGAGATTCAGCGCAACATCATTTCCGAACGACTGCTGGGTCTGCCTCGAGAAAAGAAGGGGTAGAAGCGCTGATGGACTTTACACTCGACGACCAGCAGCGCGATTTCGCTGCCAGCATCGACGCCGCCCTGGGCGCCGCGGATCTACCCGGCGCCGTCCGTGCCTGGTCGGCCGGCGACACCGCACCCGGCCTCAAAGTGTGGGAGCAACTGGCAAACCTCGGCGTCACCGCGCTGATCGTGCCGGAGAAGTACGACGGTATCGACGCCTCGCCGGTGGACCTGGTGGTTGCGATGCGAGCGCCTCGGGCGTTGGTGCGTGCCGGGTCCGGTCACCGAATCCGTCGCGGTGGCACCGATTCTGCTTGCCGACGATGACCGTAGCGCCGGCCTGGCTTCCGGTGAGCTGATCGCCACGGTCGCGCTGCCGCCGGATGTTCCGCGAGCCGTCGACGCCGACACCGCCGGGCTGATATGCCTGGCCGGCCAGGGCAGCGTCACCGCAGGCACCCCGGGCGACCGCCACGAATCCGTCGACCCCAGCCGCCGCCTGTATGACGTCACCGCCACCGGTGATTCCTGGTCAGCGGATACCCAGCGCGCCTACGAGTTCGGTGCACTGGCCACCGCCGCGCAGTTGGTGGGCGCGGCCGAGGCGCTGCTGGCCGGCAGCGTCGACTACGCCAAACAGCGATCGCAGTTCGGCCGGGTGATCGGCTCGTATCAGGCGATCAAGCACAAGCTCGCCGACGTGCACATCGCGGTCGAATTGGCCCGGCCGCTGGTGTACGGCGCGGCGCTGACGCTGGAACCGCGCGACGTCAGCGCGGCCAAAGTCGCCGCAGGTGAGGCGGGTCTGCTGGCCGCGCGCTCGGCATTGCAAACCCACGGCGCTATCGGTTTCACCCAGGAGCACGACCTGTCGCTGCTGCTGTTGCGGGTGCAGGCACTGCGCTCGGCCTGGGGTACACCGGAATCGCACCGACGCCGAGTACTGGAGGCCTTATGACCGAAGAACGGCAGATGTTGCGGGAAACCGTTGCAGCCCTGGTGGCCAAGCACGCCGGCCCGGCAGCGGTGCGCGCTGCGATCGAGTCCGAACGCGGATACGACGAGTCGCTGTGGCAGCTGTTGTGCGAGCAGGTCGGCGCGGCGGCACTGGTGGTCCCCGAGGAATTGGGTGGGGCAGGCGGCGAATTGGCCGATGCCGCAACCGTTTTGCAGGAGCTCGGCCGCGCTTTGGTGCCCTCCCCGCTGCTGGGCACCACACTGACCGAACTCGCTCTGTTGGCCGCACCGTCGCCGGACGAAGAGACCCTGAGCGCGCTGGCCGAAGGCACTTCCATCGGGGCGTTGGTGCTGGATCCGGACTACGTGGTCAACGGCGACATCGCCGACGTCGTGGTCGCCGCCACCGACGGCCAGTTGAGCAGATGGACCGAGTTCAGCGCGCAGCCCGTCGCGACCATGGACCTGACCCGCCGGCTGGCCCGGCTACAACCCGAAGACACGCAGCCGTTGGGCGACGACCCCGGCTTGGCCGACATCGCGGCAATCCTGTTGGCCGCCGAGCAGATCGGCGCCGCGGAGCGCTGCCTTGAGCTGACCGTCGAGTACGCCAAAAGCCGAGTGCAATTCGGTCGTCCCATCGGCAGCTTCCAGGCGCTCAAGCATCGGATGGCCGACCTCTACGTCGCGGTGGCGGCGGCCCGCGCCGTCGTCAACGACGCCTGCACGGCACCCACCCCCACCAACGCCGCCACGGCGCGACTGGCCGCCACCGAAGCCCTGAACACCGTTGCGGCCGAAGGCATCCAACTGCACGGTGGCATCGCGATCACCTGGGAACACGACATGCATCTGTATTTCAAACGCGCGCACGGCAGTACACACTTGCTTGACTCACCGCGAGCGCTGCTGAGCCGACTGGAATCCGAAGTACTCTTGACATCGTGAACGAGCGTGTGGCCCAGCGCGCCGGCATCCCACCGTTCTATGTGATGGACGTGTGGCTGGCGGCTGCCGAGCGCCAGCGCACCCACGGCGATCTGGTGAACCTGTCTGCCGGCCAACCCAGCGCGGGCGCCCCGGAACCGGTGCGCGCCGCCGCGGCGGCCGCACTGCATCTCAACCAGCTGGGCTACACCGTGGCGCTGGGAATTCCGGAGCTGCGTGCCGCGATCGCCGCGGACTATCAGCGTCAGCACGGCATCTCCGTCGAGCCCGATGCGGTGGTGATCACCACGGGTTCCTCGGGCGGTTTTCTGCTGGCTTTCCTGGCGTGCTTCGACGTGGGCGACCGGGTGGCGATGGCCAGCCCCGGCTATCCGTGCTACCGAAACATTCTGTCGGCGTTGGGATGTGAGGTGGTGGAGATCCCGTGCGGACCACAGACCCGGTTCCAGCCCACCGCGCAGCTGCTCGCCGAGTTGGATCCCCCGGTCAAGGGCGTGATCGTGGCCAGTCCGGCCAATCCCACCGGCACCGTCATACCGCCGGAAGAACTGGCAGCGATCGCCTCGTGGTGTGACGAGTCCGGGGTGCGCCTGATCAGTGACGAGGTTTACCACGGCCTGGTCTACGAAGGCGCGCCGCCGACCAGCTGCGCGTGGCAGACGTCGCGAAATGCCGTGATCGTCAACAGTTTTTCGAAGTACTTCGCGATGACCGGCTGGCGGCTCGGCTGGCTGGTGGTGCCGACCGAGCTACGCCGCGCGGTGGACTGCCTGACCGGGAATTTCACGATCTGTCCGCCGGTGCTGTCGCAGATCGCCGCGGTATCGGCGTTCACCCCTGAGTCGACCGCCGAGGCGGAGGCCAATCTGCGGCACTATTCCATCAACCGCTCGATGTTGCTCGACGGTCTGCGCAGCATCGGTGTCGACCGACTGGCGCCCACCGACGGCGCGTTCTATGTCTACGCCGACGTCTCCGACTTCACTACCGACTCGTTGACGTTCTGCTCGAAGCTGCTGGCCGAAACCGGCGTTGCGATCGCGCCGGGCATCGACTTCGATCCGGCACGGGGCAGCTCCTACGTCCGACTCTCGTTCGCCGGGCCGACGAGCGATATCGAGGCGGCTCTAAGCCGGATCGGTTCCTGGCTGCCGAGCCAGTAGCGCGTCCAGGCGATCTTGGAGCGCGCCGGGGTCCGGCACGTCGATGCCGAACCGCCCGTTCAGGGTGTCCACGACCGCGGCCGCGTCATCGAGCAGAACCTTCTCGCTGCCCTCGGCGCGGTGGATGGTCAGGGTGCGCCCGGCCAGGTTCATCCGGCCGTCATCGGTGACCGCGGCCACCATCAGACCGGTCACGAAATGCGACGACGGGTGCGTCGAGACGTACCAACTTCCCACCGTCAGATCGATCTGCGGGCGGGTCTGGGTGGTGAACTCGTACAGCGCCTGCCACTGGTCGCGAACCTGGGCCTGTAGGACCAACCCGTCGCCGCGGTCGTCGAGGCGGTACGGCTCATGCGTGGTCTGCTGGACACCACCGATCGCCAGGCGCAGCGGCGAGGTGGGCGTCTGGCCGCCGAAACCGACGTCGACCAGGTACGGCCCCTCACAGCCGGGGAAGGTCACCACGAGCAGGGTGTGCGTCTGGGCGGGGACCGGCGCGTCCGGCGGATTCATCCACACCACCCGGCCCCCGAGTCGGCGAACCTGAAAACCCAGCTCTGCCAACACGAAGCCCATCAAGCCGTTCTGCTCGTAGCAGTAGCCGCCGCGGCGCCGGTGAACGAGCTTGTCGGTCAACGCGTCCGGGCTCAGATCGTCGACCGGCACGCCCATGAAGGGATCGAGGTTTTCGAACGGAATGCTGCGGGTGTGGGCGGTCACCAAAGCCTGCAGTACTTCCAGGGTCGGCCCGGTAGCACCGCGATAGCCGACGCGGTCGAAGTACGCGCTCAGATCCAGTGCCATGAAGCCATTCTGACCCGTACGAGGCCGGGCGCCACGATAGTTGCCGGAACGACACCTGCGGTGGGGTCAGGTTCGCTACTGTTGACCTCGCGAAACAACTATCGCGAGGGGAAACGCCAATACATGCCTGAGGAACTCGAAGGCACGCCGGTTTCAAGCGGGATCGCGGACGAACTCAGCGCCGCTGGATTCGAGGACGCACGGCAGGTCGGCCGTGGCGGCGCCGGCGTGATTTATCGCTGCTACGAGACGGCGCTGGGACGAAACGTCGCGGTCAAGGTGCTGCCGTCGCATTTCGACGACGAGAGCCGGGAACGCTTTCTGCGTGAGGGCTACGCGATGGGCGGGCTCTCCGGGCATCCGAACATCGTCCACATTCTGCGAGTCGGCATGACGGTCAACAACCGGCCCTACATCGTGATGCCCTACCACGCCCTGGATTCCCTCGCGGTTCGCCTGCGTCACGAGGGTCCCCTCGCGTGGCCCGAGGCCTTGCGAATCGGGGTGAAATTTGCGGGGCACTGGAAACCGCGCATCGCAACGGGACCCTGCACCGCGACATCAAGCCGGCCAACGTGCTGATCAACGACTACGGCGAACCGCAGTTGAGCGACTTCGGAATCGCCCATATCGACGGCGGCTACGAAACGGCGACCGGATTCTTTTCCGGCACCATCGACTACACCGCTCCCGAGGTGATGACCGGCAACCCGGCCACGGTGGTCGCCGACATCTATTCGCTGGGCGCCATGATCTTCGCGCTCATCGCCGGCAATGCCGCGCATGAGCGCAGGAAGGGCGAGGACCTCATCGCGCAGTATCTGCGGATCAGCTCGACCGGGGTCCCGGATATGCGTCCGGACGGGATTCCGGATGCGGTGTGCACGGCGATCGAGCATGCGATGGCGATCGACCCGGACAAGCGACCAGCCTCAGCAGAGGAATTCGGCCGCGAGTTGCAGGCCGCGCAGCGCAACAACGGGTTGAAGCCCGATGCGATGGCCATCACCAGCTCGGGAGAAACCACCGGGCGTACGGCGGTCGCAGCGCCGGGCACCTCGGTAACTCCGCCGCCGTCGACCGGCGTGACACGTGAAATTCGGCCTCCGGGTCCGGATGTGTCGAACACGCACGCACCGACGCAGAATATTGGGCCACCCGAAGACGCCACGTCCGCGATCAGTCGGTCGATCGGCCCGGCCACCAGCGCCGCGGCGTCCGGGCCCCCCGTCGTGGACAACCCCGCCGAAGCCGCGAAAATCCTGCGCGATGCGCACGCCACGCAAGCCCGCCCGCACGTTCCGGAAGCGGCCGCCGCGCCCCCGCCTGCCAAGGCCGGTGGCCTCCGGGGGCTGGCCGGGGCGGGGAGTAAGAAGAGTCGCCTGCTGATCGGTGCGGCGGTCGTCGTGGTCCTGCTGTTGGTCGCCGGTGGTGTCTTCCTGGCGGTGTCGAAGGACAACAAGAGCACCAAGGCCGCCACCCAATCACGCACCCAGGCGCCGGTCCAGTGGAAACCGATCACCAATGCGCGGACCGCACGCGATGCGGCGGCAGCCACCCAAGACGACGGCACGGTGTGGATCTTCGGCGGCATCGGCAGCGACGGCAACGTCACTGCACGCCACGAGGGATATGACCCTGCCATCGACGAATGGAAGGGCGGCGACAACCTTCCCGTTCCGATTCAGCGTGCGATGGCGGTGACGTGGCAAGGCAACCCGGTTGTGCTCGGCGGATGGAAGACCACCAGCACCAAAAATGCTGCGTCTGATCAGGTTTGGCGGGTGGTCAACAGTCATTGGGTCGAGCTGCCACACCTGTTGCAACCGAGGGCGGCCGCGGCGGCAGCGGTGGTCGGCGACCGCATCATCGTCACCGGTGGGGTCGACGCCAACGGCGCGCTGCTGAATACGACCGAGATATTCGATGGCACTTCCTGGTCCCTCGGCGCTCCGTTGCCGACGCCACGGCAGATGCTTGCTGCCGCCTCCGACGGCAAGTTGGTGTACGTCGTGGGCGGAACCAGCGGAAGCACCGACTCCGCCGCGGTCGAGGCCTATGACCCCGACGCAAAAACCTGGACGACGTTGCCACCGCTGCCGCGGCCGCGTAGCGATCTCGGTGTGGCCATCGCCGATGGCCGTTTGGTCGCGGTCGGGGGCGTGTCCGGCGGCGAAGTCCTCAAGAGCGTGTCGGTCTTCGACTTGATGGCGAAGACGTGGGACGGTCTGCCCGACATGGCGACCGCGCGACACGGGATGGCGGTCGCCGCGGTGGCGAAGACGGTGTACGCGATCGGGGGGTCGACCGGACCCGCCGATCAGCAGGTGATCTCCTCGGCCGAAGCCCTGACCCTGCCGGCGCGTAAGACTCAGCCCGCGGCGCAATGGCGCAGCCTGCCGGACGCCAAGAGTCCCCGGTTGATGATGGCGTGGACCGTGCAGGGCGACAAGATCTGGGTGATCGGCGGCCTCTACAACGGAGGCGTCCTGACCACGGTCGAGAGCTACGACCCGCGCACCGGGGTCTGGGACACCGGGCCTCCATTGCCGATACCACTGCACCACGCGGCGGCGGCAACCTACCGCGGCGAGGTGGTTGTGCTCGGCGGTGCCAGCGACAACCTCGCGGAGGCGTCCAACAAAGTCTTCGCGCTGCGCGGCAACAGCTGGGTCGAGTTGCCCAACTCTGACCCACGCTCGGGCCGCCCCGGCGGCGGCGGTCGTCGGTGACAAACTCGTGGTCGTCGGCGGGCAGAACGCCAAGCAACTGGTGCCCCAGACCGAGGTCTTCGACGGCAACTCGTGGACAGACGCCGCCAACATGCCGACCCCGCGCGAGCACTTGGCCGCGGTGTCGGATGGCACCTACGTGTACACCGTCGGCGGGCGGTTCCTATCGGCGGACAAGAACTCCGCGGCTTTCGAGCGGTTCGACCCGCAATCGGGGGCCTGGACCAAGCTGGTGGACATGCCCACGCCGCGGGGAAGTTACGGCGCCACGTTCATCGATGGCCGGGTGGTGGCGATTGGCGGCGAAGAGCCGACACGGGTGCTGGCCGTGGCGGAGGCGTATGACATCGCCGACGGGAAATGGTCCACGCTGCCGCCCATGCCGACCGCGCGCCACGGCGAGGCGGTTGCGACGGTTGGCCACACGATTTACGTGATCGGTGGCGCAAACCGGCCGTCACACGAGGGCGGTACCGCGACCGTCGAAGCCCTCGACTTCATGTAGCACTCAAAAGGGCGGCGGAGGCTGTTCGGCGAAGCGCTTTTCGTTGATCCGCCGCTCGAACACGATGCGTTGATGGCGCTCGGTGGCGCGGGTGCCTAAGGAAGACTTCAGGGTCCCCCATTGGCCGCAGCCACTATTGCCTATTGGCTGCCCGGCGCGGTTAGCGGCGCGGATGCCTGCAGGTGCGAAGGAATTCTTAAACCGGAGATGCAGGGTCATGTACCCCTTGCCATCCCTAGCTGACGCCGGGAAGTACCCCCATTTGAGTCAGCACCGTGGCCATATCGAAGAAGACCTTCTCGCACAGCAGTCGATCGCCTTCGAAATCGAAGATGCCGACCACCGCAAAGGTGAGTCGATTACCACTGGGTGGGACCCCGCCCAGTCACCGTCATGGGTTCCGGTGATGAGCCCTTCGATACATACGCCGTCGTCCATATGGCGCAGCCTGATTGTCTCGGCGTGCAAGTCGGGCATGGCGTGCAGCAAGCCCTGTAGCAACTCTTCAACGGCCGCCTCACCGTCGCTCGGGACGCCATTCACCTCGTAACGAGGATGATGGAAAGTCGCGATGGTCGCCTTGATGTCGTGTCGGTTTTCCGCCTCGACGTGCTGCATGACCATTGCCTCGCGGCGCTGACGAAGGCCGGTGATGTTGTCGACCGCTGTCATTGCGGGGCCTCCTCGATGCCTCAACGATTCCCCCGTAGGACGTCACTCTAGGACACTTGTCAGACGCGTGGGTTTGCTTTGCTCATAGCCGACTCAATGACACGCCTAAGGTGTATTTCGCGTGTTCAGCCGGACGATCGCAGCCCCGGAACCGGCACGTCAGGTCACGTAGCCGGACCAATTCGGCCGGCACCGCCGATGGAGGCTAGCCGGGGTCCGGTGTACCCGAAGGCATCGCAAAGGGCTTGATCTTCTCGGTCGAGGCCCAGTCACGCAGGGTCCCCGACGGGATCAGGCCGGACCCCGGCACATACCAACCGCCACGTCCCGTGCGCAGATCGCTTGTTTTATCGGCGTCGAATATGGGGATCCGTCACAGACGACCGCAGAACAACTGCAAACCGTCTATCAACGGAGCTCGCCATGAGTACCAGCAACATCGTCTGGATTGTGATTGCCGCACTAGTAGCCATCGCCGTGATCGCCGCCCTAGTTGTCGTATCGAACAGGGCCAAACGCCGCCGCCAGATACAGCAGGCCGAGCAGATTCGGGAGCAAGCCAAGCTGGAATCGGCCAAGGTGGAGCGGCGCGAAGCACTCGCCGCGGAAACGGCCGCCAAGGCGCGCGCCGCCCAGGCCGAGGCCGAAGTCAAGGCCGCCGAAGCCGCCCGATTGCAGGAGCGTGCGGCCCAACACCAGAGCGACGTGGCGACCTCGCGCGAGCAACTCGATGAGCAGTGGAAGCGGGCCGACAGCATCGACCCGACGACCCGGGTAGAGAATGCGGACCGGACCGAATCTCGCGACGAGGTCCGCGCAGAGGCCGGGCGCGACGAGGCTGGGACCCACCGCGACACCAACACGTACCGGGGAGCGTCCACCTAAACATCGCCGCTCCGAAATCAGATTCCGCTCAACGCCTCTCGGCATTGGGCGGCAGTCTGTTGCTCGCGCTCATACAGCATCCCGTAGGGGGCCGAGTCCGCCACACCGGAGTGCATTTCCGCAAACGCGGCCGCCAACCTCACCGGCCTGGCACCGGTCCCGGGTCCAGCGGCCCCAATGACTCCGCACCGGTGTGGCTGCCGGTCTTCGGGCCGATGTCGGAAACCTGCCAACGCTCGCCCACCTTGTTGACGGTGACCTGTAACAGGATGAGCGACACCCGCGACTTCGGGTTCTGCAGGTTGCGAGTGGTCTGGGCAGCCGACACCACCACCTGATACACCTGGCCGGGCTGGGATGCCGCATCGGTGGCGAGCACTTCACCGGTCGACGTGACCTGCGCCTGCATCATGATGCCCTTGAGCAGTTCGGTGGCGTTGACGTACTTGTCCTTGAGGGTCTGCGACACACCATCTTCGACCGAGCGGAAGAAGGCGTCGGGGTCCTCGAAGGTGTAGGTCAGCGACTTCAGCGCGTAATCCTTGGCAAGCTTGGCGGCGGCGTCGCGATCGGACTCGGTCTGACGCAAGGCAGCCAGTTCGCCGGACACGGTGCGGTACTTGTCGAACCCGAACACACCCGGCCGCGATGACCGCGCATGACGGCGAGCGCCACCACCCAGTACCGCCCTGTTGCGCAACCGATTCAGCTGCGGCTCGCCGGCCTTGGCCCAGCCTCCTCGGCCGGCACACCCTCGTCGGTCTCAACATCGTCGTCGACCGTCGCACAGTCTACATCGATCAAAGTGTCACTCACCGTTGTCCTTCCGGCAACACTCCACCTGGCACGCGAACTCCGCCTGCATCGCTGGAAAGTTGACTCCCACACGTCGACGAAGTCGCCCTGCGTCGACTTTGACCCGCGCAACGGCGCGGTCGCCGGCTCCAATGCCGCTGCGAAGGTACTCAACGGCCCCGACAACATGTCGAGGTATCGCTTGAGGTTGGCCACCAAAGTGGGCACCGGGGCACCCGGAGCGAACACGCCATCCCCGGTGTGGGCGTACTCGTCGACTTCGTGAGTCAGCCTGGCCAACGCCGAAATCGAACCCGGCAGCAGCTTGCCGACTCCTGCTGAGTACCCCGCCGACGTCTTGATCGCTGAGGTTGTTGCGTCAGCGTCGCGAGATTGCCGAACAGCGCGCCGAGTAGCTGCTTGTTGTCACGTTCGATGTTGGCGGCCGCACCCGCAGTGGCGGCGAGCGAGTCGATGGCGGCGTCATTCCCGGAGAACGCTTGCGACACACTGGTGACGATGTTGTTGACGTAGGCCGGGTTGAGCACCGAGAGCAACGCATTGGCCTTGTTGAGCAAGTCGCTCACGGTGACCGGCGGAGCGACCCGGTCGGCCGGAATCAACGGTGCCGTCGCTGAAATACGGCGGGGCAATGAGTTTCGGCTTGAAGTCGATGTACTGCTCGCCGACCAGAGACAGATTCTGGATGCTGATCGCGCTGTCCGCGGGAATCGGATGGCCCCGGTCGAGGTCGATTGACACCTTCAATCCGGTCGGGGTGGTGCGGATCCCGGCTCACCCTGCCGACCTGAATACCGCGCATGGTCACCTGGGAGGTCGGCATCAGTCCACCGGAGTTGTCCAACAGGAGGGTGAGCCGGGTGGGCTGGGCGGTCGGCTCCACCTTGAGCACTCCGAACGTCAGATAGCCCGCGCCCAGCAGCGTCACGACCGCAAGGATGCCACGGTGGCACCGGCATTGAATTTCATGGCAGCATCCCCATCGTCCGCATCGCCGAGATCGCTTCATCTGCCCGTGCGCCCGGGCCCCATCGATACGCTCAGCCGGGGGCCGCCGTTGCTGTAGAACGGGATGAGCTTGTCGCGGATCAGCGCAACCATCTTGTCGGCCATGACCGGCAGCGTGGTGTCGGCCGACGCGACGGTCCGGACCGTCGGCGTGATGTAGGACAGCATCTGCAGCAAGTCGGGTGTGTTCGGAACGAGCAACTCTCCGCCGTAGCGGCCCAGATCCTGCGCACACACCAGCAATTGGACGATGCCGGGCAGTACCGCCGACATCGCCCGCAGCCGCACCGGACCCTCGTTGATCAGGCGGTCGAAGGCCCCGGTGTCGGCCAGCAGGCCGTTACTGACACGCTCTGTGCTGGCGAGGATTTCGTCGAGCCTGTCCTGGTTTGCCGCCAGGTCGCGCAGCATTCCGGCCAGCTTCTGGCGCATCCGGTCCAGTTCGGCAGGGTCTTTGGAAAACGCCTTGTTGAAGTTGGCCACCGACTCTTCCAGCGTGTTGAGCGAACCGCCGGACACCAGCGTGGATACCGAGCGCAGGATGTCCTCGACATTGTCGGCCGGGACGGTGTTACGCAGCGGTATGGTGTCGCCGTCATGCAGGTGGGCGGGCGCTGGGCTCTCCGCCGGCAACAGCGCAATGTAGATGTCGCCCAACACCGTTGCCTGACGCAACTCCGCACGGGTGTTCTGCGGCAACTTGACGCTGTTGTTCACGTCGACGTAGGCGACGGCCGTGCTCCCCACCAACTGGACCTTGTCCAGGACACCTACCTGAACACCGCCCAGGTCCACCTTGGCTCTCGCCGGCAAGTTCAGCACACTCGAGAATTCGATCTTGACGGTGTATTTGTCGATTGGGACGTAGGCGCCCGGCACCGGCAGGCGGGTCGGATCGAGCGAGCAACCCGACAGCAGGCACACACCAGACACCAATACCGCAACAAGCCAACGCCGGATCATGATGCCGCCCCGAGCATAAGGTCGGTCATGCCCAGGATGACCGAATCGGAGGTGGCGCCTGGCGCGCACGCCGCTTCGGCGCCGGGCACGCGCCGTTGCTGCAGCACACCGCAGATGGTGCTGGCCTGCGATGGGGACATCGACACCTGCGGCGGGATATACGTGACCGGTGGGATATGCGCGACATCGTGCGAGCCCCAGGCCGGTTGATACTGCGACGCAACCCAATTGGTCACCGGCGGCAGAGCATTGATGAAGCCGACGATCTGAGGGGTGTAGGCGGTGAGGACGTCCCTGAGCCATGGGATCAGTTTGTCGCCGATGTTGTTATAGGCCCTGGGCCCGAACCGGTTCAACGCATCGACCAACAGCGGCAGCGAATGGGACAGATGGGCCAGCGCGGAACCGAACCCGTTCGACAGGCCCTCGATCATGCGCAGGCTCTCGGGCAAGGTCTGGATCACCGTGGTGAAGGTGTCCCAATGTGCCAGCAGGTCGGAGGTGAGAATCTCGCTGTTGGCCAGCAGTTGCCGGTATTCGGCATCGGCATGGTTGGGGTCGCCCACCAGGGTGACCAGATCCCGCAGCGTCTGGTTGGTCTCCGGGCCGGTGCCCTCCAGCGAGTGACTCAGCGCTGCCAGGCTCTGGTTGATCGCCTGGGCGCCGGGCGCTTTCGCCGGGTCCTGCCCGTCGCCCAGAATGGCACCCGCCAGTTTGTCGACGGCGGAGAAGGTTTGGCTGACGCTGATCGGCGTCTTGGTGGACTCCAGCTTGATGCACTGCGCGCCAGAGAACTTCGGTCCGCCCGCGTAGGGCTTGGTGAGCTCTACATGCCGGTCCGCGACGATCGACTGGGAGTAGGTGAGTGCCCCGACATCGGCCGGCAACTCGAGGTCGCCGGGCACGGTGAAGTCCACCTGGACGTAGTCGGGCTTGTTGGCGATCGCGGTCACCGAACCCACGTCGATGCCCAGCAACTGCACCTTGTTTCCCGGATAAAGCCCTACAGCATCGCTGAATTCGGCACACAACGCCCTGCTCGTGGGCGTCATCACCTTGGCGCCGGTTACCGCGAGAGCGACGATTCCGACGACCACGGCAAGCACCGCGGCACCGATCCAGGCGGACTTTTTCTTCATATCAGCACTGCTTCACCATGTTGGGCAGACAAACGGTCGGGGCGCGTACCACCCGGTTGCTCTGGTCCACCACGACACCGTGTCCCTGCAGCATCGGCAACAACACGTTGACGATCTGGGTCAGGCCCTCGCTGGCCTTGCCGACCCGCTCCGGGTGCGCCACCAGCGCCGTGACGATGTCGTCGATGCCGTTGACCGACGGCGCCAACTCGCGGTTGTAGAACACCATGACCCGGTCGATGATGCGGGTCAATTCCCCCAGCAGCGTGAAGAATTCGATGATGTCGACGGACTTGGTCGTATAACGCTGCCCGACTAACGCGAATTGCTCGATCAAGGCCGTGAGTTGTTGACGCCCAGAAGCGAACGCGCTGGTGGCGTCGTTGACGAAATCGAGGCCGCGGTGGAAGTCGCCGCTCATCTTGCTCAGCGATCCGGTCAACTCGTTGGCGGACTGCAGGATCTCGCGTAGAGCGTTGGGGTATTTGTCGGTCGCATTGGCGAGTTCGGTGAAGGTGTCGTGGATGACCTGGCCGTTGACATCTCTGAGGAACGGCGTCACCGCCTGGATGATGTCGTTGCCCTCGAACGGCGTCTTGACCCGCTGCGGAGGAATGACGTTGTGGCCCAATGGCACAGTGCCGTGGGGGTCGAGGGCCACATAGTGACCGCCCAGTGGGGTCAGCAACCGGATGTCCAACGTCGACTCGGACCCGATCGCCACCGAGCGGTCGACGTCGAATGTCACCTCGACGAGCGTCCGGTTCAGCCGGACTCCGGTCACCTTGCCGACCGGGACGCCGGCGACGCGGATCTCATCGCCAGCGCGCACCCCACCAGAGGTGGTCGAGTGCGCGGTGTAACTCGCCTGCCCCGCCGGATTGACGTATGCCAGGCCGGTGGTGACCAACGCGACCACGATCGCGAAGACGCCCACGATGCCGAGCCGGCGATTGCGTACGGCCTCACCGCGATCGTCAAGCGCGCGACGGTTCCTCAGGCTGCAGGCCATCACCGGCACACCACCAAACCCTGTTGGGCGAAGGACACTTCACCGATGCCGGGCAGGCGCACCTCGCCGTTGGAGCAGGTGAATGCCGGACGGCTCCGTCGTCGACCAGGGAGTCGCGCAGCCCCTGGATCAGGGTGGGCGTCAGGGACAGCCCGGCGATGACGGTGGGCGTCTGGGGGAACAGTCGCGTGGTCAGGCCGTAGAGCGGTGACGTCGATGCGTCAAAGCCGCGTTCGGCGGTTTGCAGCACCCGAACCAGGCTGCGCATCATCGGCAATTCGATGTCGATCGAGGTGCGGAACTCCTCGGCTTTGGACGTGAAAGTAGCCAGCGCATCGTTGAGCGCGTTGATGAGATTGAACAACTGCTGCGACTTGCCGCCGAGATCATGTGACAGGTCGCTGAGGTTGTGCAGCAGCAGGGTGATGACGGCCTGGCGGTTGACGGCGTATTTGGAGATGACGTCGAGATCGCGCAGCACCGGGCCGATTCCGGTGTCGTCACCCTGAATCAGCCGCAGTAGGTTCTCACCGAACTGGTTGAGCTGAGCCGCGTCGAGCGTCTGGAACACCGGCCGGAAACCGTTGAACAGTTTGGTGATATCGAAGGAAGGCACCGTCTGTCCCACTGGGATGGTAGAACCGCTGGGCAGTCGCTCGCCGGCCGCGGACGTCTGGACCAGTTCCACATAGCGCTGGCCCAAGAGGTTCTGGTAACGCACGGCGGCAACGGTGTTGCGATACACCGGATGTTCGTTGAGTGCACTGAAACTGACCTTGGCGGTGCGGCCGTCGAGCTTGATGCCCTCGACCTTGCCGACCTGCACTCCGGAGATGCGGACGTCGTTGCCCACGTCCAGGCCGGAGACGTCGGTGAACGTCGCCGTGTAGTGCGATACCGGGCCGTTGACCGGACTGCGCAATGCGGTGAGCAGCAGGATCGCGCACACCGTGGCCACCGCGGTGAACATGGTCAGCCAAAACACCGGCCTGGCAAGCTTTCTCATCGTCGCGGCCCGCCGTCCAGGGTTACCTCGGTGCGTAGCCGGACCTGCCCGTCGACCACCGTCAGCGCACCGTCCGCGCGGTCGACCAGGCCCGACAGCCGGTCGTAGGCGGGTGCCAGGCTGCCGGCGGCGAACGACGCCGGTATTCCGACGTTCATGATCGCGTTGACCAACTGGACGATCCAGGTGTTGTGCTGGGCGGAGATCTGACCGACGTCGATCAGCAGTTGCCCGGTCTGCTGGAAGACCAGGTTGGTTCGCTCGATACCACCGGGCCCCACCAGCGGGGTCAACCCGTCAAGCAGGTTGGTGCTCAGCCCGACCACGGGAAGCGCGTCGCCCAGGCCGCTCACGAACGATGCCAGCACCGAAAGCGACTGGGCGACAGGCATGGTGTTGGTATCGGCGATGATCTTGGCCAGATCCGATCCGGCCCTGGCGCAATGGCTCGACGATGTCGGCGTGCCGGCGCAGCACCTCGATGACGTGGTCGAAGTCGGGGGTGTCGAAACTGCGACTGAGCTTCTGGCCCTGACGCAACAGCCCGGTGATGGATGCCGCCTGCACGTCAGCGCTCATCACCAGAGTCTGGTTCGACCGGAGCGGAGGCCCGTTGCCGTCGCTGACGAGTTCGACCGCGGCCGTGCCGAATACGTTCGACGAGGTGAATCTGGCTCTGGTATCGGTGGTCAGCGCCCCGGCCTGGTGCGGGTCGAGCACCACCGTCATCCGCTGCCTGTTGTAGCCGACCGATTCGAGTTCCTTCACCGAACCGATGGCCAGGCCGTGGAACTTGACCTCGGCGCCGGGCGCCAGGCCCTCACCGATCGTGTTGGCGATCACGGTCAGCTTGAACATGTCGTCGTAGGCCCCTTGGCGGTCTGGTACAGCAGCGGTGCCCACCAGGGCCAACACCACGGCAACGACCAGGCCGCGAATCCTCAAGGTGGTTACGGTCGCTCGTCGCGCGACCAGATCACGAATCGTCATGTGCTATCCCGACAACCGCAGGCCCGGATTGTTGCCCCAGAACACCAACGTGAGCACCATGTCGGCGACGACGATGGAGATCAGACTGGCCCGGATCGCACGACCGGAGGCTTGACCGACGCCCTCGGGACCACCGGCCGCGTAATAGCCCTCATAGCAATGGATTGCCACGATGAGCAGCACGAAGATCGACCGCTTTGATTACCGAGAGCATCACGTCCGACGGTTGGATGAACGCGTCGAAGTAGTGGTGGTACGTGCCCGATGACTGATGGTGCACCACGTTGACCACCAGGGAGCAGGACAGGTAGCTCAGGACCAACGACATCAGGTAGAGCGGAATGATCGTGATGACTCCGGCGATGACGCGCGGGGTCACCACGTAGGGGATCGACGCAATGCCCTGCACCTCAAGGGCATCGATCTCCTCGGATATCCGCATGGCGCCGATCTCGGCGGTCATCCGGGTGCCCGCTTGCGCGCCGAACCCGATCGCCGCGATCATCGGCGCCATTTCCCGGGTGTTGGCGTAGGCGGAGATGAAGCCGGTCAGCGGACCCATACCGACCATGTCCAGGGCGCATATCCTTCGATGCCGACCGAACGCCCCGATCGCGGCGCCCATGAACGCCAGCACGCCCACGGTCCCGCCGCCGACGATGAATGATCCATTGCCCCAGATCATGTCGACCAGGATCGCCCCGGTGTGGCGGCGGTAGCGGGTGAGGGTCCGCGGTATCGCGCCGAGCGCCAGGATCAGAAAGCTGGCCTGATGCCCAAGGCGCTCGAAGAACGACAGGCCTCGATTGGCCGCGCCCAACGGCAACCGGAGCGCGGTGGCCAGACCACGCGGCCGGTGCCGCGACGGTGACCGCCGTAACCCGGCCATCAGCCCACCTTCGTCGGCATGAGCGTGGTGACGAGTTCGGTGATCACCAGGTTGAGCAGGAAGACCGCGACCACGCCCAGCACGACGGCGGCGTTGACCGCGTCAGCCACCCCGCGCGGACCACCCTCTGGCCTTCCAGCCCGCGCTGACAGGCGATCAGGGTGACGATCACGCCGAACAGCCAGGTCTTCAGCAGCGCCACGATCAGATCGCCTGTGGTGGCGAAGGATCCGAACGAGGCGATGTAGCTGCCCGGGGTACCGGACTGGAAGCCCACATTGATCACATAGCCGGCCGACAGCCCCATGAAGATGATGAAGACGCACAGCAGCGGCGCCACCAGGATCATCGCCGCGAGCCTCGGGGTGACCAGGCGTTGCACCGGGTCGATGCCCATCACCCGCAACGCGTCAACCTCGTCCCGGATGCTGCGCGCGCCCAGGTCGGTGGTCACCGCCGCGCCCGCCGCGCCGCCCAGCAGCAGCGCCGCAACGATCGGCGCGGCCTGACGGATGACACCGAGACCACCTGCCGCGCCGGAGATCGACGTCGCACCGACCTGCTGAATGACGCTGCCCACCTGCACCGCGACGATGACTCCGAACGGGATGGAGATCAGCAGCGCCGGAATCGCGGTGACGCTGACGATGAATGCCGCCTGGTTGAGGGTGTCCCGCCACGGGTGGCGCAGCCGGAACAGATCGGTGATCAGGTAAACCGCGGATTGCACAGCCAACTCGAAGAAGCGGCCGAGGGTCTGCAGCGATCCGTCAGCCTTTCGCACCGCCCGGCGCCCAGCGCTGACGATCCTCGGAACACTGCGACGGGGCGCCACAGGCGCTGCGGGTGCCACCGCCGGAGCCGGAGCCTCGATCACCGGATTCAGCGCGGGCGCGTCCTTCCGCGAGCCGACCGCAGCCGGGTAGGCAGACGAAAAGGACATGACGGTTCCCCGGGGGATCAAATGGAAGATAGGGCCTGACTGACGTTGTCAGTGAGTTCGCACAGTACAACACCGTGCGTTATTAAAGCGAGGCCTGATCGTTATTTTTTTCTGACCGGCCAATCCATGTACAAGGGCTTGACATTCGGCATTGAATTTCCAATGTAAAGTCGTTTTACGCGCCCCCAGATAAGTTGCCGGTAAAGGCCGTCGAGTCAACTCTGAAAAGATTCACGGCCAATTTCGGAAGAACCGTGGTATCGGTGCCGCCGAGGGGTTTAGGCTGCGCTACACATTTACCGCTCCCCAACATTGGAGGTTGCCGTCATGGTGGCATCGGCCTCGCAAACAGCCCTGCAAACCGCCGCGTCTCTGGCCACATCCCCGGATGCACTGCGCAGCGAGTACGACGTGGTGATCCTGGGCTCCGGCTACGGCGGCGCCATCACCGCCGCGCGGCTCGGGGTGGCAAACGCGCGCAACGCACAAGCGGGCGGCAAACGGCTGAACATCGCGGTATTCGAGCGCGGCTCCGAACACCCGACCGGCACCTTCCCGGAGACCGAGAAAGCGGCGGCCGCCGAGCTGCGTTCACCGCTCAATCCACTCGGGTTGATCGAACTCGAACGTTTCAAGACCATCGACGTCATTCACGCGAACGGGTTGGGCGGCACCTCGCTGATCAATTTCAACGTGGCGATCGTGCCGGACCGCGAAGTGTTCCTGGCGTCGTGGCCCAAAGAGTTCCAACGGCTGGTGGAACAGGATCGGGAGGGAGTCGGGGGACTCGAGGAGTACTACGGGCGGGCCCGGCGCATGCTGGGCGCGGTGCCTTATGCCGAGAACGTGCCGCTGCGCCGGGTCGACGCCTTCACCCAGATCGCCAAGAACGCCGGGGCCCAGTTAGAGCTGCTCAACATCACCGTCAGCACCGAGGACCGGATCACCAGATACGGCGTGCAGCGCCGGCGCTGCCCCAACCACGGCGGCGATGGAACCGGCGACAACACCGGCTCGAAGAACACCTTGATGACCAACTACCTGCCGATGGCCGCGCACTTCGGCGTCGAGTTGTTCGCCGGGATCGAGGCGCTACGCGTCGAACCCACCGACGACGGCCGGTGGCGCGTCGTCACCCGTCGCACCGGCGAGAAGGGCAGCCAGGAGACGGCGGTCATCGCGCGGCAGGTGGTGGTGTCCGCGGGCACCCTGGGGAGCAACGGGATCCTGCTGCGCTCGAGTCAGGCCGGTCTGCAGTTGTCGACGCGGCTCGGCAAGAACTTCAGCGGCAACGGCGACAACTTCGGCATCGCCTACAACACCGACATGCAGACCGACACCCAGACCTGGGCCACCACCGACGGGCCACCGCGCTCATTGCTGGCCTGCGGACCCAGCATCACCGCGGCAATGCGCTTCGGCGCCGACCAGTCCGACCTGCGTAAACGGTTCACCGTGCAGGATCTGTCGCTGCCCCGCGCGCTGATCGACAGCTTCCGCTTCGGGCTGATGGGGTTGGCCGCGACCAGCTACCGCGACTATCGCAAGGCCAAGCTCGACCGGTGGCGCCGCGACATCACGTTCAACACCGACGGGGCGATGAACCACTCGCTCGGCTTCCTGATCATGGTTCATGACAACTCCGACGGCGAGCTGGTGCTGCGAAAGAACGGCACCGTCAAGATCGACTGGCCCGGGGCACCTACCGAGCTCGTCTACAAGGACGTGGACGCCGTCATGCGGCCGGCGGTGGAAGCCATCGGCGGCACCTACATCAAGAACCCGCGCTGGGACAAGCGGTTCCTGGGCAAGCATCTGATCACCGCTCACCCGATGGGCGGCTGCACCACCGCCGACAACGTCGACGCGGGCGTGGTCGACCACGCCGGACGGGTGTTCCGGCCCGACGGCGGCACCTACGACGGGCTCTACGTGTGCGACGCGTCGGTGATCCCGCGCGCCATCGGCGTCAACCCGTTCCTGACCATCTCGATGTTCGCCGAGCGGGCGGCCGAGCTGATGCGCGAGGAGCTGGGCCTGCCCGGCTATGACCCCGGCCTGGAGGGAGATGACCGGGCCTGACCCAGGCTCGTCCTAGGTGCGCAGAGCGAAGAAGCCGATCATCTCGTAGCGGTCCCGTGGCAGGCGGAACAGGATCTTGCCCAGGTAGGTGCCCGGCACCACCTCGACCAGTTCGTCGCGGATGCTGCGGATGATGACGGAGGGGTTTTCCTTCACGTCGGCATAGTCGATGACCATGACCTGGACATCCGGGTCCAGCTTGCCGGCGTCCTGGTAGGTCTTGAAGTCGAAGGCGAGCTTGCCGTCGGCGGCGTCCTTCATCTTGTACAGCGGCCACAGCAGCTTGGACGGAAGCTTGGCGTTGGAGGTCATCCGGTTGTCGCCGGTGCCGGCCGCCAGGTCGAATCGCTTGCCCTGCCACGGCATCCACAGGTTGGTGACGAAGCGGGCTGCGGCGTCGACGAGCTGGTTCGTGGTGGTCATAACGAGAATGCCGTTGGTCGGCCCGTCGAGGTCGCCCGGCGGCGTCCCCTTGCGGAAGATCGCGTCGAGTTCAGCCTCGGCGGCCGCACTGTTCGACTTCGCCTGTTCTTTCAGGTCGACGATCCATTGCCAGGCCTCCTCCGCAGCCTCCCGCTCTCGGAGTTCGATGACGCGGGATTCGGTTGCTTCAATTGACATTTCATACCCTTATCTGTGATCGGGCCCCATGGGTCGTCCAGGCGGAGCGCAATGGCCAGATGTTAGCGCCGTCACAGCAGAATTGGAACAGCTTTTGCAGAAACAAAATTGCACGCATTTCGGCGTGCTAATTCGGCGCTCGAAGTCCAATCTTTTGACACGTAATTTATTTGTGGCTAGAGCCAGGTGTCGTCAGTGGTGGTCGTCAGGAACGCTTCCAGGTCGTCGCGCCACTGCGCCGGAGTGGTCTTGTCCGGCTCGATGCCGGTGTAGGAACCCCGGTAGAACAGCAGCGGACGCGGCTTGATCTTGGGCACTTCGGACAGCGAGTTGACCGCGCCGAACACCACGAAGTGATCGCCGCCGTCGTGCACCGATGCCACCGTGCAGTCGATGTAAGCCAGCGATCCCTCGATGATTGGCGATCCCAGTTCCGAAGCCCGCCAATCGATTCCGGCGAACTTGTCGGGCTCTCTGGAACCGAAGCGCGCCGATACGTGCTTCTGCTTTTCGGTCAGTACGTTGACGCAGAACCGGCCGCTGGCCTCGATGGCCTGCCAGGATCGCGAGACCTTGGTCGGGCAGAACAGCACCAGCGGCGGATCCAGCGACAGCGCGGCGAACGACTGGCACGCGAAGCCGATCGGCACGTCGTCGTGCACGGTGGTGATGATGGTGATCCCGGTGCAGAACTGCCCCAGCACGCTGCGGAATGCGCGCGGGTCAATCGACGCAGCAGTCATACGTCGAGGCTAGCCACGCATGCCGACGGTGAAGTCGTGCCCCCACAGGCTCACCGCGGTGCTCTCCCGCGCAATCCAGCCGTCGTCTTGGACTTTCCTACCCTCACAACCGAATTCGACATCGAAGCCGCTGGGCGTCTTCATGTAGAAGGACAGCATCAGGTCGTTGACATGCCGGCCCAGGGTTGCCGACATGGGCACCTTGCGGCGCAACGCGCGGTCCAGGCACAGGCCGACATCGTCGGAGTTCTCCACCTCGACCATCAGGTGCACGATCCCCGACGGCGTCGGCATCGGCAGGAAGGCCAGCGAGTGGTGCCGCGGGTTGCAGCCGAAGAAGCGCAGCCAGGCCGGCGCCCCGTCGGCGGGCCGGCCGACCAACTGCGGTGGCATCCGCATCGAGTCGCGCAGCTTGAAGCCGAGCACGTCACGGTAGAAGTGCAGTGCCTCGGCGTCGTCACGGGTGGTCAGCACCACGTGGCCCAGACCCTGCTCTTCGGTGACGAACTTGTGCCCGTACGGGCTGACCACGCGGCGGTGTTCCAGAGCGGCGCCGTGGAAGACGGCCAGCGGGTTGCCGGACGGGTCGTTGAACAGGATCAGCTCATCGACCCGGCGTTCGGCCAGTTCGGCAGCGGTGGCTTCCTTGTACGGCGTGCCCTCCACGTCCAGCCGGTTCCGGATCTCTTGCAGGCCTTCGGCATTCGCGCACTCCCAGCCGGCCTCGGCCAACCGGTCCTGTTCGCCGGGAACGATCACCAGCCGGGCGGAAAGTCGTCCATCCGCAGATAAAGCGCACCTTCCGGGGATATTCCTGGGGTGCCCTTGCCCTCGACCATGCCGAGCACCTTCAGGCCGTAGTCGCGCCACGCGGCCATGTCGGTGGCCTCGATGCGCAGATAGCCCAATGACCGAATGCTCATCTCGCACCTCCTAAGAAATCGATCGTCAGTTTGTTGAACTCGTCGAACTTCTCCACCTGAGCCCAATGTCCACACTGCCCGAAAACGTGCAACTGGGCCCGCGGAATGGTCTTCAGCGCGACCAGAGCGCCGTCCAGCGGGTTGACCCGGTCCTCGCGCCCCCAGATCAGCAGCACCGGCTGGCGCAGCTTGTACACTTCGCGCCACATCATGCCGAGCTCAAAGTCGGCCCCGGAGAACGACATTCCCATCGCCCGGGTCGCCGTCAGCGACTCCGGAGTGCTGGCAAGCTCGAAGCGCTGGTCGATCAACTCGGGGGTGATCAGCTTCTGGTCGTAGACCATGACCCGCAGGAAAGCCTCGAGGTTGTCGCGGGTGGGCTCCATGGAGAACTTCCCCAGCCGCTTCACGCCTTCGGTGGGGTCGGGCGCGAACAGGTTGACGCTCAGGCCACCCGGCCCCATCAGCACCAGCTTGCCGGCCCGGTCCGGGTAGTCCAGCGCGAACCGCACCGCGGTGCCGCCACCGAGTGAATTGCCCACCAGCGGAACGCGTCCCAGCTCCAACTGGTCGAAGAGACCTTTCAAAGCGCGCGCGGCGTAGCGGTTGAACTGGCCGTGCTCGGCCCGCTTGTCGGAGTGTCCGTAGCCGGGCTGATCGACCGCCAGCACGTGGAATTGCTGCGCCAGCACGGCGATGTTGCGCGAGAAGTTGGACCAACTCGACGCACCGGGACCGCCGCCGTGCAGCAGCACCACCGTCTGGTCGTTACCGGCGCCCGCCTCGTGATAGTGCAGCTTCAGCGGTCCGTCAACGTCGACCTCCGCATACCGCGAGGTGGACTCGAACGTCAGCTGTTCGGTAGTCGCCGCAGGCATTCTGCGCCGCTCCTCCTCATCGCTTCGCTCTGCATCGTCGCCGGCGCCTAGACCATCGTGTCGCCGGGCGGCAACCCGAACTCGTTGTTCCCGAAGATCACGTACGCCCGCTCGGGGTCGTTGGCGGCGTGCACCCGACCGGCGTGCGCGTCACGCCAAAAGCGCTGCACCGGTGCGTCGTTGGCCAACGCGGTCGCGCCGGACGCCTCGAACAGCCGGTCGATCGAAGCGATCGCACGCCCGGTGGCACGCACCTGGTCGCGGCGGGCGCGGGCGCGGAGCTCGAATGGGATCTCCTGGCCGGCCGACAGCAACGCGTACTCGTCGGCGACGTTGCCGCTCAGCTGTCGCCAGGCCGCGTCGATGTCACTGGCAGCCTCGGCGATGCGCACCTTGGCGAACGGGTCGTCCTTGGCCTTCTCGCCGGCGAACGCGGCGCGCACCCGCTTGCCCTGGTGCTCCACGTGCGCCTCGTAGGCGCCGTAGGCCATGCCCACGATGGGCGCCGAGATGGTGGTGGGATGCATTGTGCCCCAAGGCATTTTGTAGACCGGGGCGGTGTTGGTCCGGTAGCCGCCGGCGGTGCCGTCGTTCATCGCCTTGTACGACAGGAACCGGTGCCGGGGCACGAAGACGTCCTTGACGACGACGGTGTTACTGCCGGTGCCTTTCAGCCCGACCACGTGCCACACGTCGTCGATGCGGTACTCGCTGCGAGGAATCAGGAAGCTGCCGAAGTCGACCGGGCGGCCGTCCTTGATGACCGGCCCGCCGAGGAAGGCCCAGGTGGCGTGGTCGCACCCGGATGACCAGTTCCACGACCCGTTGACCAGGTAGCCGCCGTCGACCACGACACCGGCGCCCATCGGCGCGTACGACGACGAGATGCGGGTCCTGGTGTCCTCGCCCCAGACCTCTTCCTGCGCCTGCTGGTCGAACAGCGCCAGGTGCCAGTTGTGCACACCGAGGATCGAACTCACCCAGCCGGTGGAACCGCAGGCGCTGGCCAGGCGGCGCACCGCCTCGTAGAACAGGGCAGGGTCACACTGCAAGCCACCCCATTGCTCGGGCTGCAGCAGAGTGAAGAAGCCGACCTCATCCAGTTCCTGCACGGTCTCATCGAGCAGTCGGCGCCGATCTTCCGTGGCCTGAGCGCGCTCCCGGATCCGCGGCAGCAGATCATCGATGGCAGCTAGAACCGCTTGCGCATCACGCTGTTGAATGGTGGTCACTGACGTATGCCTCCTGGGAGTGCTGACTTACACAAAGACTAGAACACGTTCCGATTTGTGTCGAGCAGGGTATTCCTGCGGCTGGTAGAGATACGAATCGGGTTTTCTATAACATGTTCTAGTTGAGACCGAAGAGAGGAAGCGCCTTGACCGAGGCGGATCTGGACCACGCATCCGACGAGCCGCTCGGCGACCACGTCCTGGAGCTGCAGATCGCCGATGTCGTCGCCGAGACCGACGATTCGCGGTCGTTGGTCTTCGCCGTCCCGAGCGATGCACCCGTCCCACCCGAGCGGCTGCGTTATGCCCCCGGTCAGTTCCTGACGCTGCGGGTGCCCAGCGACCGCACCGGTTCGGTGGCGCGCTGCTACTCGCTGTGCAGCTCGCCGTTCACCGACGAAGCGCTGACGGTCACGGTCAAGCGCACCGTGGACGGATACGCGTCCAACTGGCTGTGCGACCACGCGCACCCGGGAATGCGGATGCACCTGCTCGCCCCCTCGGGCACCTTCGTACCCAAGACCCTGGACGACGACTTCCTGCTGCTCGCCGCCGGCAGCGGAATCACCCCGATCATGTCCATCTGCAAATCGGCGCTGTCCGAGGGCAGCGGGCTGGTGACTCTCGTCTACGCCAACCGCGACGACCGCTCGGTGATCTTCCGGGATGCGCTCAAGGAGCTGGGAACCAAGTACCCGGACCGGCTCACCGTGGTGCACTGGCTGGAGTCGCTGCAGGGACTGCCGAGCGCGGCCGCGCTGGCGGCCCTGGCCGCCCCGTTCACCAGCCGTCCGGCCTTCATCTGCGGTCCCGGGCCGTTCATGGAGGCGGCGCGGGTTGCCCTGGAAACGCTGAAAGTGCCTGCGCCGCAAGTGCACATCGAGGTGTTCAAGTCGCTGGAGTCGGATCCGTTCGCGGCGGTCAAGGTCGAGGAGACCGGCGACGAGGCGCCGGCCACCGCGGTGGTGGAACTGGACGGTGAAACCCATACCGTGTCCTGGCCGCGCAGTGCCAAGTTGCTCGACGTGCTGCTGGCCAAGGGTCTGGACGCGCCGTTCTCGTGCCGGGAGGGCCACTGCGGCGCCTGTGCCTGCACCCTGCGCAGTGGCAAAGTGAGCATGGAAGTCAACGACGTGCTCGAACAGCAGGACCTCGATGACGGGCTAATTTTGGCCTGTCAATCTCACCCGGAATCTGATTCGGTAGAAGTGACCTACGACGAGTAGTCGCAGGAGTTCGGTCCGGAAGGGGAGCAGGATGAAGCGGCTGGTACCGGGTCTGGCGCTGGCCGGGCTGATCGTGACGTTCGCGCCCGCTCCGATGGCGGCGGCCGCCAGCAATACCGCGACCACGCTGTTTCCCGTCGACGACACGACCCAAATCGAGACGCACAGCTTCGTCGATTGCCACGGCAACGGCAGCTGCGACTTCGTCGCCGGCGCCAACTTGCGTACACCCGACGGCCCAGCCGGCTTTCCGCCCAAGTCTGTGGGCGCGGCAAACCACCGAGATCCGGTCCAACAGCCGGGTGGCCTACCTCGATGCGCACGCCACCAGCCAGTTCGAGCGGGTGATGAAGTCGGGTGGGACTGACGTCATCACCACCGTCTACTTCGGTGAGGGTCCGCCGGACAAGTACCAGACCACCGGCGTCATCGACTCGACGAGCTGGTCGACCGGCCAACCGATGACCAACGTGATGGTCTTCGTGTGCACCCACATGCAGGTGGTCTACTCGGGCGTCAACCTCACCTCGCCCAGCACCTGCGCCCAGACGAACTTTTCCTGACACTTGCCGCGGCGCAACGCTGATCGCTCCGCAGAAGCCGCTGATTCGTTGGCGCTTCATTGTTGATGATTTGCTGTCAGGTAGGCGAATCCTTGGAGACGCCAGCCGAATCAACATAGGATCCAGCACCGTCCCACGCGCATCGGCTCCTGAAGTGGCGCAACCCCGGATGGAAAGGCGGCTCATGTCCTTCGTAATCGTCACCCAGCACATGGTGGAGTCAGCTGCCACCGAGTTAGCGGGGGTCGGTTCTGCGCTCAGCGCGGCCAATCTGGCGGCGACGGCCCCGACTACTCAACTCCTGGCCGCGGGTGCTGACGACGTGTCGCGCGCCGCCGCCGCTTTGTTTGCCAGTTACGGGCAGGCGTATCAGTCGCTGAGCGTCCAAGCGACCGCTTTTCACGACCAATTCGTGCAGACCTTGACTGTTGCCGCGGGGTCCTATGCCACCGCTGATGCGGTCAGTGCCGAGCAGCTGCTGTCGAATCTGGTAAATGCTCCAATCCAGAACCTCACCGGACGTCCGCTATGGGGCAACGGCGCCGACGGCGTAGCAGGGACCGGCGGGGACGGGGGTAACGGTGGTTGGCTCTTCGGCAATGGCGGCAACGGTGGATCTGGTGCAACCGGCAAGGTCGGCGGGCGCGGCGGTGACGCGGGTCTGATTGGCAATGGCGGGGCGGGCGGACGCGGCGGAGCCAGTTTGGCCGGCGCGCCTGGAGGGGCGGGCGGAGCGGGCGGGAACGCCATGCTCTTCGGTGCCGGCGGAGCCGGCGGCGCCGGCGGAATCGGGGCATCCGGAGCGGCCGGTGTTAATCCGACCGAACACATCACGCAACCCGCCGCGCCCGGAGGTGGCTCCGGTGTAGACGGCACGGGAGCGGGCGGCGGGGCCGGTGGCGTGGGAGCTGACGGGCAGTCAGGTGGCGCCGGCGGAAGCGGCGGCGGCGGTGTTCTGGCCAGCGCCGGCGGTGGGGGTGGCGGCGGCGGGGGCGGCGGGGCCGGCGGGGTGGGTGCACCTGGCGGAAACGGCGGAAACGGCGGGAATGGCGGCCCCACATTCTCCTCGGGTAGCGGCGGTGGGGGTGGCGTGGGTGGCGCCGGTGGCGCCGGTGCGCCCGGCGGCGCCGGTGGAAGCGGCGGGAACGCGAACTACGAGGGAGCCCCCGTCGGCCCCGGTGGTGGTGGCGGCGGGGTGGGCGGCGCCGGGGGAGACGGCGCGCTCGGCGGCTCGGGTCACACCGCCAACGCGGCAAACGGAGGCGGGCTGAACGGCGGGGCCGCAGGGACCTTCACCAACAATTCGAACGGTGGAGCGGGCAGCGGCGGCGGCATCGGCGGCGGGTTGGGTAGCGCGGTAGGGGGAGGCGCGGGCTCCTCAGGTGGTGCGTCTGGCGGTGGCGGCGGGGCCGGCGGACCAGGTGGACTCGGTGCTGCCGGCGGTGCCGGCGGTGCCGGCGGAACGGGCAGTTTTGTCGGGACCGGAGGCGGTGGTGGCGTCGGTGGTGTGGGCGGGGCGGCAGTGTCCGGCAGCGCCGGACAAGACGGCGGCGCCGGAGGGGCTGGTGGTCATGGCGGGTGGTTGTTCGGCCACGGTGGCGCCGGCGGGGCAGGCGGTACCGGCGGCCTGGGCGGCAACGGCGATTCTGGCGGCATCGGTGGCACCGGTGGCGCAGGTGGCGCCGGCATCAAGGGCGCGACAGGCGGCGATGGTGGTGCCGGCGGTGCCGGTGGCACCGGCGGTGACGGCGGTGACGCTGGGAACGGTGGTGCCGGCGGAGCCGGTGGCCAGGGCGGACTGTTCGGCCAAGCCGGCGCGCCCGGGGCAGGCGGAACCGGCGGTGCCGGCGGAACGGGTGGCAGCGGTGGAGCGGGAGGACTGGGCGGAGCCGCAGGTAGTGGCTTTGTCAACGGCAACCCAGGCGCAACAGGAGCACCCGGGACACCTGGCACACCAGGCAAGTCCGGCACGCCCGGGAACCCCGGCTGACGCGGAACCTTGTGTTGCGCGCGGCTATCCGCGTTCCCGCCGTCGGCCGGCCCAACCTAGCGCGGCAGCCCCAGCAACCGCTCCGCGGCCACCGTCAGCAAAATCTGCTCGGTACCGCCGGCGATGGTCAGGCATCGCGTGTTGAGGAAGTCGAACACCGCGCGGTTGTGCACCAGGCCGCCGTCGTCGGACACGTCCATGGTGAACTCCGCCAGTTCCTGGCGGTAGCGCACGCCGATCAGCTTGCGCACGCTGGACTGCGCGCCGGGGTCCTTGCCGCCGACGGCCAGGACGGCGATGCGCTGATCCAGCAACGCACCGGCCTGCGCCAGAAGTATCAACCTGGCCAACCGGTCCTGCTGCGCTGCGTCGAGTTCAATCCCGGCCAGCACCTTGAGCAGTTCCTCCATCGGGTTGCCCAGCGCGGTCCCGGTGGCCATCGCGATCCGCTCGTTGGCCAGTGTGGTGCGGGCCAGCCGCCAGCCGTCGTTGACCTGGCCCACCACCATCTCGTCGGGAACGAAGACCCCGTCCAGGAACACCTCGTTGAACAGCGAATCCCCGGTGATCTCCCGCAGCGGCCGGATCTCAATGCCCGGCGATTTCATGTCGACCAGAAAGTAGGTGATTCCCTTGTGTTTCGGCGCATCCGGATCGGTGCGCGCCAGGCACACACCCCAGGCGGCCTTGTGCGCGGCCGAGGTCCACACCTTCTGCCCGGTGAGCAGCCAGCCCCCGTCCCCACGCACCGCCTTGGTGCGCAGCGACGCCAGGTCCGAGCCGGCGCCCGGTTCGGAAAACAGCTGACACCAGAGGAAGTCACCACGCAGGGTGGCCGGCACGAACCGCTCGATCTGCTCGGGCGTGCCGTGCTCGAGGATGGTCGGCGCCGCCCACCATCCGATCACCAGGTCCGGCCGCGTGACCCCGGCCGAGGCCATCTCCTCGTCGATCAGCAACTGCTCGGCCGGCCCAGCCCCACGCCCGTACGGCGCCTGCCAGTGCGGCGCCTGCAAGCCGGCCTCGGCCAGGGCCACCTGTCGTTTCTCGGCGGGCAGCGCTGCCACCTCGGCGACGGCCGCGGCGACCTCCGCACGCCGCCCTTCGACCTCGCTGAGGTCGATGGACAGTTTGCGGCGCACACCGTCCTGGGTCAGCGCGGCGACCCTGCGCAGCCAGTGCTCCGGACCGCCCAAGAAGCGGCCGATGCTGTGGGCGCGACGCAGGTACAGATGCGCGTCGTGTTCCCAGGTGCAGCCGATCCCGCCGAGCACCTGGATGCAGTCTCTGACATTGGCTTTCGCCGAGGTGATGCCGATGCTGGCGGCCAACGCTGCCGCAATGGCGAACTGCCGGGGATCCGAGTCGGACGCCGCCCTGGCTGCATCACTGGCGGCCACCTCAGCCTGCTCGGCGCGACACAGCATCTCCGCGCAGATGTGCTTGATCGCCTGGAAGCTGCCGATGGGCTTGCCGAACTGCTCGCGCACCTTGGCGTAGGCCACCGCGGTTTCCAGCGAATAGCGGGTGATGCCGGCGGCTTCGGCGGCCAGCAGAGTTGCCGCCAGATCGCGCAGACCGGGAGCCTCCAAAACCGCGGCCGCCGCTGAAGTCAGCACCACCCGGGCCAGCGGCCGGGAGAAGTCGGCGGCAACCAACGGTTCCAGGGCAACCCCGTCGGCGTCCAAGTCGACGAGCAGCCACTTATCGTCGGCGGGCACCAACAGGACGCCACCGGTCGCGGCGCCCAGCGCCCACGGCAGCGTGCCCGAGACCGTCTGCCCATTCACAGCCACGTCGCCCTCGAGCGCCAACCCCGCAAACCGTTCACCGGCCATCAGGGCGCCCAGCAGGTCGGGATCTGCGACGACGAGGGTGGCCAGCGCTGTCGTAGCCACCGGGCCCGGTACCAGCGCCTTGGCGGCCTCCTCGACCATCGCGCACAGGTCGCCGATGCTGCCGCCGGCGCCCCCGTTGTCCTCGGCGACCGCAACGCCGAAGAGCCCGAGGTCGGCCAGTCCCGCGAATACCGGCCGCCAGGCGTCGGTGTCGCCCTGCTCCACGGCGCGGACCGCCGCGCTCGCGGTCTCCCCCGACGCCGCGCTGCGGGCCCAGTCCCGCACCAGCTCGCGGGCCGCGAACTGTTCATCGGTAACGGTCGCTACCACCAGCAGTCCTCCGCGTCATCAAATTCACATACCAAGATATCTTTCCTCCACACTAGAACGTGTTCTAATAGTGGAAACGATCAACCGTCAAGTCGGCGGTTATCAGGCCAGTACACGACGGTGCCCCGGCTTCAGGGAGGTGGGAGATTTACGCGATGAATGCGTATCGTTTGCGATCAAATCGCCCGCACGAGGAGCTGCCTGCCACATGTCGCCCGACGGCCAGCCGCGCGAGGTTGTGAACATGGCCGTACTGACTGAGTCCGAGTTGGGCTCGGAAGCACAACGTGAGCGTCGCAAGCGCATCCTGGACGCCACCATGGCCATAGCGTCGAAGGGCGGGTACGAGGCGGTGCAGATGCGGGCCGTCGCTGACCGCGCCGATGTCGCCGTCGGAACGCTGTACCGCTATTTCCCGTCGAAGGTGCACCTGCTGGTGTCGGCGCTGGGCCGCGAGTTCAGCCGTATCGACGCCAAGACCGACCGTTCCGCGATGGCGGGCGGCACGCCGTTCCAGCGCCTGAGTTTCATGGTGGGCAAGCTCAACCGCGCGATGCAGCGCAATCCGCTGCTGACCGAGGCGATGACCCGCGCCTACGTGTTCGCCGACGCGTCGGCGGCCAGCGAAGTTGACCAGGTCGAGAAGCTGATCGACAGCATGTTCGCCCGCGCCATGAGCGACGGTGAGCCGACCGAGGACCAGTACCACATTGCCCGCGTCATCTCGGACGTGTGGTTGTCCAACCTGCTGGCCTGGCTCACCCGCCGCGCCTCGGCCACCGACGTGAGCAAGCGGCTGGATTTGGCCGTGCGTCTGCTGATCGGCGATCACGAGAACTGCTAGGCAGGCGGTCCCGAGGTACGCCCCCGGATCAGCTCGGTGGCCAGCAGTTCGACCGCCGGCAGGCCGGACCTGGGCGGCTTGAGCACCAACTCACCCGCGCGGCGGCCCTTCTGCAGACTCGGCTGAGCCACCGTGGTCAGGCCACGGCCCAGCGCGTCCTCAACGCCGTCGAACCCGGTGACCGTCAACTGACCGGGAACGTAAATACCATGTGCGCGAAGGTAATCCATCGCCGACAGGGCAAGGATGTCGGCCGTGCACATCAGCGCCGTAATGCGGGGATTGGCCTCCAGGGCCACCTTGGCGGCGTCGCCACCCGAAGTCGGCAGGTGCTCGTCGCTTTCCACCACGGTCAGCGAGTCGGGGGCCACGCCGGCGGCCGTCATCGCCTCCCAGACACCGATGATGCGTTCGCGCTGCACGTCGAAGGTCGGTGACTTCAGCCGCTCCGCATCCACCAGGCCCTGACGCCGGTCTCGGCCGAGCCGCATGGTCAGCAGCCCGATCTCGCGGTGCCCCAGACCCAGCACGTACTCGGCCAGCTCGCGCATCGCCGCGCGATCGTCGATGCCCACCCGGGATATCCCCGGAGGTCCCACGGGCTGGTCGACCACCACCACCGGGAGCCGCCGTTGCAGCACCACCTGCAGATACGGGTCGTCGTCGCGCACCGAATACACGACGAAGCCGTCCACCCCGGCCCTGAGCACCGCCGACGTGCCGTCCTCGATCGTCCGGCCGGGGCCGACCGCCACGAGCAGCAGCCCCTGCCCCAGCTCCTCACACGCTTGCGCTAATCCCGCAACGAAATCCCGCGCCGCCGGGTCACTGAACGAATACGTCAGCGGCTCGGTCATCACCAGACCTACGGCGCCGGCTTTGCGGGTGCGCAGGGACCGCGCCACCGGGTCGGGTCCCGCGTAGCCCAGGCGCTTGGCCGTGGCGAACACCCGATCACGGAGTTCTGGCGAGAGCTGGTCCGGTCGGTTAAAGGCGTTCGAGATCGTGGTGCGCGACACATTGAGCTCGGCTGCCAACGACGCCAGAGTCGCCCGCCTGCGCGGTGTGGGACTCACGTTCGGTGACGCTACAGCGGATCCCTGTAGTCGCATCGACCGACTTTCTAATGGAAACGATTTTCATTAGTATTATGGGTCGGCCAATTGGCCCAGCGAGAGGATGCGACGTGCGGATGTGGCTTGCGGTCTGCCTGGTCTGCTCCGCCGCTCTTTCAGGCTGCGGGACCGGCGGCCCGGAGCACCCGGGCGCCGTCGCCGTGGTGGCCTCCACCGACGTGTGGGGCAGCGTGACCCGCGCCGTCGCCGGCGGCCACATCGCCGTCAAGTCCATCCTGACCGGCGCGGACGCCGATCCGCATTCCTATCAGGCATCTCCCGCCGACGCGGCAGCGCTGGCCGACGCCGATCTGGTGGTCTACAACGGCGGCGGATACGACCCATGGGTCGACCGGGTGCTGGCCGCCCAACCCGGTATCCATGCCGTCGACGCCTACTCATTTCTGGGGCCGGTAAGCGAGGCCCCCGACGAGCACGTCTTCTACAACCTCGCCGTCGCCAAGGCGGTGGCCATCGCCATCGCCGAGCGGCTGGCCATCATCGACCCGGGCAACTCGGTGGACTACCGCGCCAACGCCGCCCAGTTCGGCCGCGGCGCCGATGTGATCGCCAACTCTGAGCGCGCGCTCGCCACCGCGTACCCGGCCGCGGGCGTGATCGCGACGGAGCCGGTCGTGCATTACCTGCTGACCGCTTCGGGCCTGATCAACCGCACTCCCGTCGGCTTCGCGGCGGCCAACGAGAACGATTCCGATCCCGCCCCGGCCGACATGGCGTCCGTCTTGGACCTGATCAACCACCGGCAGGTGTCGGCGCTGTTGATCAATCCGCAGACCGCGACCGCCGCGACCGCCGACCTGCAGGCCGCCGCCCAGCACGCCGGCGTGCCGGTGACCGAAGTGTCCGAGACCCTGCCCCACGGCTCCGACTACCTGGCCTGGCAGCGCAATACCGTCACCCAACTGACGGCCGCGCTGCAGTCGGGCTCACACTGGCGGGCTCTCCGTGAGCCGTCAAGTGGTTGCGCTGACCGGTGCCCGGCTGGCCTTCGGCGACCGGGTGCTTTGGGACCACCTCGACCTGTCGGTGGCAGCGGGTGAGTTCATCGCGGTGCTTGGACCCAACGGCACCGGTAAGACCTCGCTGCTCAAGGTGTTGCTCGGGCAGCTGCCGCTGAGCGCCGGGCTGGCGAGGGTTGACGGACCCGTTGGATATGTGCCACAACATCATCCGATCGACCGCGAAGTGATGCTGCGCGGACGCGACCTGGTCGGCCTCGGCGTGGACGGGCATCGCTGGGGCGCGCTGCGGTTGCGCCCCGCCGACCGGGCCCGCCGCCGCGATGCCGTGCGACTGGCCCTCCGACAGGCCAACGGTGAACGGTTGGCCGGCGTCCGGGTCGGGCTGATGTCCGGTGGCGAGCTGCAGCGGGTGCGCATCGCGCAGGCGCTGGCCGGCGACCCGGCGCTGATGCTGTGCGACGAACCACTGCTGACCCTGGACCCGGCCAACGCCAAACTGGTCGCGGAGCTGATCAACCGGCGCCGGCAGGACGCAGGGACAGCAGTCATCGTGGTTACCCACGAGCTCAATCCGATCCTGCCGTACGTGGACCGGGTGCTGTATCTGGTCGACGGCCGCTTCCGGATCGGCAGCGCCGAACAGGTGATGACGGCGCAGACGCTGTCCGAGCTGTACCGCGCGGACATCGAGGTGGTCAAGGTGAAAGACCGCTACTTCGTGGTCGGTGCTCCGGACGGGCAGATCGGATGAGCGAGCGCCTCACCGAAATGCTGGACCACCTGTTCGCCTTCGACGTGACCGCCCATCTACTCAGGCACGACTTCGTGCAGCAGGCTCTGGTCGCGGCGGCCCTGCTGGGATTGGTGGCCGGACTGATCGGGCCGTTCATCGTGATGCGGCAAATGTCGTTCGCCGTGCACGGCTCGGCCGAATTGTCATTGACCGGAGCGGCATTCGCATTGCTGGCCGGGTTCGAGGTGGGAATCGGCGCGCTGATCGGCAGTGCGCTGGCGGCAGCCTTATTCGGGATCCTGGGCCAGCGCGCCCGGGAGCGCGATTCGGTGATCGGCGTGGTGCTGGCCTTCGGGCTGGGCCTGGCAGTGCTGTTCATCCACCTTTACCCGGGCCGAACCGGGACCAGCTTCGCGTTGCTCACCGGCCAGATCGTCGGAGTGGGTTACTCGGGGCTGGTCATGTTGGCGGTGGTGTGTGCGCTGGTGATCGTGGTGCTGGGCATCTGCTACCGGCCCCTGCTGTTCGCCACGGTCGATCCGGACGTCGCGGCCGCCCGCGGCGTGCCGGTGCGCGTGCTGGGCGTCGTGTTCGCCGCGCTGGTCGGTGTGGTGGCTGCGCAGGCCGTCCAGATCGTCGGGGCGCTGCTGGTGATGTCGTTGCTGATCACTCCCGCCGCTGCGGCCGCCCGGGTGGTCAACGCGCCGGCCGCCGCGATCGCGATGTCGGTGCTGTTCGCAGAGTTCGCGGCGGTCGGCGGAATCGTGTTGTCGCTGGCCCCGGGGGTACCGGTGTCGGTATTCGTGGCCGCTATCTCGTTCCTCATCTACCTGATTTGCTGGTTACTCGGGCGACACCGCTGAGCAGCATTTAAGCTGGTAGAACGCTCGCGACAGGGGGCGCGGGACTTTGGGGGGTAATCAAGTGCGCTTGCAGATCGCCGTGCTGGCCGGTGCGTGCATGTTGGTGGCCGGTTGCAGCGACGTCGTCGACGGAAAGGCTGTCGCCGGCGAAAAGGCCGGCCTGGCGAACCAGACACCGATACCCGTGAGCGCGCTCGACGACCTGATGCTGGACCCCGGCCAGATCAACAGCGCACTCGGTGCCACATCGATGAAGGTCTGGTTCAAGGCCAAGGGGATGTGGGACTGGAGCAAGAACGTGGACGACAAGAACTGCCTGGCCGTGGACGGCGCCGCGCAAGACAAGGTCTACGAGGGCACCGGGTGGACGTCGATGCGCGGCCAGCGTCTGGACGACAGCATCGACGATTCCAAGAAGCGCAAGCATTACGCGATCCAGGCGGTGGTCGCCTTCCCGAACGCACAGGACGCGAGCAACTTCTACCACTCCTCGGTCCAGAGCTGGAAGTCCTGCTCCAACCGCCGGTTCAACGACGTCAGTCCCAACCAGCCCGCCACCATCTGGTCGGTGGGCGACGTGGCCGACGACAACGGCATGCTGACCAGCTCGCAGGTCCAGGAGGGCGGCGACGGCTGGACCTGCCAGCGCGCCCTGACCGTTCGCAACAATCTCGCCATCGACGTCGTCACCTGCACCTATAACGAGAGCGGCCCATCGGCAACGACCATCGCCAACCAGATCGTGACCAAGGTCGCCAAGCTGTAGCCGGCCCGGCCTTCTAAGCTGGCCAGGTGGCCCGCATCGACATCAACGCCGACCTCGGCGAAGGCTTCGGTGTCTGGCAACTCGGTGACGACGACGCCATGCTCGAAATCGTCAGCAGCGCCAATGTGGCGTGCGGCTTCCACGCCGGCGACCCGGCCGGGCTGCTGCGGGTGTGCCGGTCGGCCGCACAGCGCGGCGTGCGGATCGGCGCGCAGGTGAGCTACCAGGACCTGGCCGGCTTCGGCAGGCGCTTCATCGACGTCAGCGCCGAGGATCTGCTGGCCGACGTGGTCTTTCAGATCGGCGCTCTGCAGGCGATTGCACAGGCCGCCGGCTCAACGGTGGCCTACGTCAAACCACATGGGGCGCTGTATAACTCGATCGTCTCGCATCGCGAGCAGGCGGCGGCTGTCGCGGAGGCGGTGTCGACGGTGGACGCCTCGTTACCCGTGGTGGGCATGGCGGGTTCGGCATTCTTCGACGAAGCCGACCGCCTCGGCTTGCGCACGGTCGCCGAGGTGTTCGCCGACCGCGCCTACCAACCCGACGGCCGACTGGTGCCCCGCCGGGAACCCGGTGCGGTGCTGGATGATCCGGCGGCGATCGCGCGCCGCGTGGTGACCATGGTGAATGCCGGGGAGGTAACCGCGGCCGACGGTACGGTACTGCGGGTAACCGCGGAATCGGTTTGCGTACACGGTGATTCGCCGGGCGCCGTACAGATCGCGGCAGCGGTACAAGAACAGCTTCGCACCGCCGGAGTCGAGATAGGGGCGTTCTGCTGATGCGACTGAAGCTGGGGCGTCCCGATCTCGGGCAATATGCGGACCGCTTCAATGTTCACTGCAGCAGAACATGATTCGCTGCTATGGGTGACGTGGATGGGGGTTGCCACGTTACTTGTCGACGACGGCACCTCGGCGTTGATGACCGATGGCTATTTCTCCCGTCCCGGCTTGGCCACGGTGGCGGCCAGGAAGGTGGCACCATCACCGGCACGCGTCGACGGGTGCCTGGCCCGGGCCAAGGTTTCCCGGCTTGCCGCGGTCATTCCCGTGCACACCCACATCGACCACGCACTGGACTCCGCGCTGGTCGCCGACCGCACCGGCGCCCACCTGGTCGGCGGCGAATCGGCGGCCAATGTTGGTCGCGGCCACGGGCTGCCGGCGGATCGGATCGTCGTCGCGGTCTCCGGCGTACCAATGACGTTGGGCGCCTACGACGTTACGCTGATCGAGTCCCATCACTGCCCGCCCGACCGGTTCCCCGGGGTGATCGGCAGCCCGCTCACGCCACCGGTCAAGGCGTCGGCCTACCGCTGCGGCGAGGCGTGGTCGACGCTGATTCACCACCGGCCGTCCGGGCGACGGCTGTTGATTCAGGGCAGCGCCGGTTACGTCACCGGGGCGCTGGACGGCATGCGTGCCGACGCCGTGTATCTCAGCGTCGGGCAACTCGGTCTGCAACCCCGGTCCTACATCGCCGAATACTGGGATCAGACGGTGCGCGCGGTGGGCGCGCGCCGGGTCATCCCGATTCACTGGGACGACTTCTTCCGCCCGTTGACAGAGCCGTTGCGGGCCTTGCCTTTTGCCGGTGACGACTTGAACGTCTCGATGCGCGTACTGGACGAGTTGGCCGCGCGGGATGGGGTCGCCGTACAGATGCCCACGGTCTTTCGGCGCGAAGACCCCTGGGTTTAGCCGTTGATACTGGCCCTGTCGCTGCTCCTGCTGGCGGTCGTACTCGGGTTTGCCGTCGCGCGCCCACGAGGCTGGCCGGAGGCGGCGGCGGCAGTCCCGGCGGCCGCCGTGCTGATCGCCGTCGGCGCGATCTCGCCACACCAGGCCGGCACCGAGGTGTCCGGACTGGCGCGGGTGGTCGCCTTCCTGGGCGCCGTGCTGGTGCTGGCCAAGCTGTGCGACGACGAGGGCCTGTTCGAGGCCGCCGGTGCGGCGATGGCACGCGCGAGTTCCGGGTCACAGGGGTTACTGCGACAGGTGTTCGTCATCTCCGCCACCATCACCGCGGTGCTCAGCCTCGACGCCACCGTGGTGCTGTTGACCCCGGTAGTCCTGGCCACCGTGCGCCAGTTGCGGACCCCGGTGCCGCCGTACGCGTATGCCACGGCTCACCTTGCCAACACCGCTTCGCTCCTGCTACCGGTGTCGAACCTGACCAATTTGCTCGTCTACCGCGGCGCCGATATCTCCTTCACCAAGTTCACGCTGCTGATGGCGCTGCCCTGGCTGTGCGCTATAGCCACCGTCTACGTGGTGTTTCGCCTGTTCTTCGCCCGCGACCTGCGCACCCAGCCCGACCCCGAACACTTGGGGCCCCCACCTCGGCCGCCGGTGTTCGTCCTGGTGGTGGTTGCGCTGACGCTCGCCGGATTCGCCGTGGCCGAATGGTTGGACATCGCCCCCGCCTGGGCGGCGCTGGCCGGTGCCTCGGTGCTGGCGGTGCGCAGCCTGCGGCACCGCCGCACCACGGTTGTAGAAATTGTGGCATCGGTGAACGTCCCGTTCCTGGTGTTCGTGCTGGCGCTGGGCATCGTCGTGCAGGCCGTGATGCTCAACGGGATGACCGCCAAGATGTCGGCGCTGGTGCCGGCCGGCACCAGCCTCATGGCGCTGCTCGGCATCGCGGTGCTGGCCGCGGTGCTGGCCAACGTCGTCAACAACCTGCCCGCCACGCTGGTGCTGGTGCCGCTGGTGGCGGCCAGCGGACCCGCGGCCGTGCTGGCCGTGCTGATCGGGGTCAACATCGGCCCGAACCTGACCTACGTCGGTTCCTTGTCGAACTTGCTGTGGCGGCGGGTGCTGCGCCAATACGAGGTGCAGGCCGGAGTCGGCGAATACACCCGACTCGGGCTGTGTACCGTACCCGCCGCCCTGGTAGTGGCCGTGCTCGCGCTGTGGGCGAGCGTGCAGGTCTTCGGGCGTGCTAGCCCGCGTTACTAGCCGGCCGCCGGTGGCCTCGTCATGAAGGTCAGCCGGTGCCCGTAGGCGGGAGTTCGGCGGCCGTTGCCGGCATTGACGAACTGCCCGAATGGTGGGGCCACCGGGAACATTGCTGCCGGCGGCGCCTTCTGCGGCGGCCGGAATCGAGGTGGCGTTACTGAGAGCGGTCGCTGCCGAGCCGGCCGGGGCGGTCGCCGTGGTCCAGCCTGCCGGCACCGACAACCCCCCGAGCGGAACCGCTTTACCCAGACCCGCTGCCACCCCACCGACGCTGCCCCCGAGGTTGCCCCCGGTGACTGGGAAGGTGGCCGGGAACGCGGCGTCCCCGGCCACCTCCCCGACGGCCGGGAAAACGGGAGCCACATCATTCACAACGGTGCCGAGCTTGGAGAAGCCGGCGAATTCGTCGCCAATGAAAAGCGTGCTTTGAAGCGCGTACGCCACCGAGTTCATGTACGGCGAGATGTATTTGCTGTAGAGCGGGACGAGGTCGTCGAACGGCGTGTTGGCCACAATCCACTGGTCGATCGCCGTGAACTGGCCATTCAGGGGCGACGACAGCGTCTGCAGCACGTCGCCGACTCGTGGCACCAGCTGCGCTCCCACGCTGTTGAGTTCAGCCTGAACGGCTTGACCTGCACTCTTGAAGGCCGCGATGCCTTGGTCGACCACGGAAAGTGGGTCTACCGCATCGGCCGGCTGCGGCATCTCGTTGAGCTGAGTCGCCGCCGCTGAGCTGCCCGCATAGTTGTACATAGCCGCCGCGTCCTGGGCCCAGAATTCGAGATAGAGGGCTTCGGTCGCCGCGATCGCCGGGGTGTTCTGTCCGAGAAAGTTGGTCGCGACCAACGCCGCCAGCAGTGCGCGGTTGGCCGCGATCACCGGTGGCGGAATCGATGCCGCGAACGCCGTCTCGTAGGCGGCTGAGGCCGCAAACGCCTGAGTTGCCGCCTGGGCGGATTCCACTGCGCTGCTGTCCAGCCAGGCAATGAACGGCGTGACCGACGCCAGCAACGATGCGGACGCCGGCCCCAGCCACGGACCGTTGGTCAGTTCGGTAATCACCGACCGATGTCCCGCCGCGGCGGCTTCTAAGTCGCTGGCCAGGCCACTCCATGCCGCTGCGGCGGCCAACAACGGACCGGCCCCCGGACCTGTGTAAATGCGCCCGGAGTTGATCTCGGGCGGCAAAAGGCCATAGTCGACCATCGCTTGTTATCCCCGTTTGCGGTAATCGGGCCGGTTAACCGGCCGCCGGCGGCTTGGCCATGACCGAGGGCTTGAAGCCGTACTGCGGGACGTTGCGGCCGTAACCGCCATTGACGAACTGTCCCATCGGCGGGGCCATCGGAAAGCTGTTGCCGCCTTCCGCAGCGGCCGGAATCGCGCTGGCGATACCCGGATTGGTGGTGGCGTGCCACGGGACCCAGTTCGCGGGAGCCGACAAGCCACCGATCGGCACGGCCTTGCCCAGACTGCCGGCCACGCCGCCGAGGCCGGCCCCGAGATTGCCCGCGGCCTGCCCAGCCCCGGACGCAGCCCTGCCGCCGCAGGGGCGGCTGCTGAGGCGGCAGCCTTCGCGGCAGCAGCGGCATCCTTGTTGAGAGTGTTCGCAAGTGCCGCCGAGGCCCGTAAAACCGCTGGTGTTCTGCCCGATAGTCTGCGTCGACTGAGTCAGGGCCGCGACTGAGTTGACGTACGGCGAGATGTACTTGCTGTACAGCGGCACGATGTCGTCAAACGGGGTGTTGGCCGCAATCCACGCGTCGATCGCCGGGCCTTGGCCATTAAGGGGCGAGGACAGGGTCTTCACCACGTCGGCGAACCGTGGTTGCCACCTGTGCTGTGAGGGCGTTGAGTTGGTTTCGTAACGCCCGCACCCCCGGCCTTGACGGCCCCGAAAGCCTGGTCGACCAAGCCGAAAGTGGGTCCACCGCAGCGGCCGGCGCCGCCAACGGCGTCAAGTTCGTTGCCGCCGCCGAACTGCCGGCGTAAGTGTACATCGCTCCGGAGTCCTGAGCCCAGAAATCGCCGTACTGGGCTTCCAGCATCGAGATCGCCGCACTGTTCTGGCCCAGCACGTTAGTGGCGACCAATTCCTGCAGCAGGGCCCGATTGGTCGCGATCAAGGGCGGGGGGACACTGCCCGCGTACGCCCTCTCGTAGGCGGACGCCGCGGCGCGCCGCCTGGCTCGCGGCCTCAGCGGCCTGCTCGGAGCTGCTGCTCAGCCAGGTAATGAACGGCGAGACAGCCGTAACCAGCTGCGCTGAAGCCGGGCCCAGCCATGGCCCGCTGGTCAAGACCTCGATCACCGAACGGTGCCCCGTCGCCGCAGCCGCAAAGTCAGCGGCCAGATTGTTCCACGCCATCGCCGCGCTCACCAGCGAAGCCGCCCCGGGCCCGGCATAGATACGCGCAGAGTTGATCTCGGGCGGCAACATACCGTAATCCACCATCGCAATTACTCCCTATCGCCTCAGGCCGCTCAATGCGCCGATGCGGCGTTGGCCGCCTCGGTCGCGGCGTAGGAGGCCCCGTTCGTAGCCAAATTGGAAGCGATCATCGCCTGGATCCTGGCCGCCTGCGCGCTCAGTTCCTGAAACTGCTGACCGTGACTCGCGAACTGCGCCGCCGTCAACATCGACACCTCGTCGATGGCAGCAGGGACAACTCCGGTGATCGGGCCCGCCGCAGCCGCGCTGCCCACGTTCAGGGCCGCACCGAGCGACTGCAGGTTGCTGGCGGCGGCCGTCAAGTGCTCTGGCAATGTGCGTACGAACGACATGTGAACTCCTCAGGTGATTGGGGTGATTGGGGTGATTGGGGTAGTTGGCTGCAACGCCCAGGTGCGCTGTCTATGAGTTGCCGCTGATCTGAGACGACGCCCCGGATACCGCTGGATTTGAAAACCAAAAAAGTTCGGCATTGTACCATCGTCTACCGCCGTTGGTCCATCGTTATTGGGCCCGCTCATGCAAGAGACAGTAGATTGGAAGGGGAGTCACAGAAACCGCTACGGCCAATAATTCACCCGCCGAACACTTATGTTCAGCGTGCGTTCAACAAATTGGCAGCATGGGAAGCAGCGACCTGCGGAAATGGATCAGATGAAGCTGTCGAACGGGCGGTCTGATCGACCGAGAAAGCCTATGAGTTCGTTATGCCGGTATTAGTTCCTGTGAAAGTTCACAGGAACAGGGGTTCAGGAAGACGCTATTCCTGTATTAGTTCCTGTGAAAGTTCACAGGAACAGGGTCCAGGAAGACGCCCGCCCCCAGCAAGCAAGCCCACTCAGCTCCTGCGCTGCCGCGCGATTTCGGCCAGCACCACCCCGGCGGCCACCGCGGCGTTCAGCGATTCGGCCTGGCCCGCCATCGGAATGGAGACCACCTCGTCGCAGTTCTGCCGCACCAGGCGGGACAAGCCCTTTGCCTTCCGAACCGACAACGACCACCATCGGGTCGTTGCCGTCCAGGTCGTCCAACACCGTGTCGCCACCCGCGTCCAGTCCGACCACGCGCAACCCGCGATCAGCCCAATCCTTCAGCGTTCTAGTGAGATTGGTGGCCCGCGCCACCGGGATCCGGGCCGCGGCGCCAGCGCTGGTTCGCCACGCGACGGCCGTCACCGAGGCGGATCGGCGTTGCGGTATCACCACGCCGTGACCACCCAACGCCGCCACCGACCGCACGATCGCGCCGAGGTTGCGCGGGTCGGAGATGTTGTCCAGAGCGACCAGCAGCGCCGGCGGAGCTTCCAGGGCGCGGCCACCAGATCGTCGGGATGGGCGTAGTTATAGGGCGGAACCTGCAACGCGATGCCTTGGTGCAGGTGGTTGGCTGTCATCCGGTCCAGATCGCTGCGTGGCACCTCGAGGATGGCAATCCCTAAATCGGCCGCGCGGGATACGGATTCCGTCAGCCGCTCGTCGGCCTCGATGCCAAGTGCGACGTATAGCGCGGTCGCCGGAACTCCGGCGCGCAGGCATTCCACCACCGGGTTGCGGCCGAGCACAGTCTCGGCCTCATCGACGCGCTTGGTCGGCCGACGTTGCTGCGGCTTGGCCCGCTTGGCGGCGGGATGGTTGGGACGCAGGTGCGCCGGCGGCGTCGGGCCGCGCCCTTCTAGCGCGCGACGACGCTGGCCGCCGGAGCCTACGGTCGGGCCCCTTCTTGCGCCGGATTTACGGATCGCGCCTCGGCGTTGCGAGTTACCGGCCATCTACTTGCCGTCTCCGCCCAGCGTCCACTGCGGGCCGTCGGCGGTGTCGGTGACCTCGATACCGGCCTGCTTGAGCCGGTCGCGGATCTCGTCGGCCAGCGCCCAATCGCGTTGGTCGCGCGCCTTTTTCCGATTCCCAGTTCGGACTTGCACCAGCACGTCCACGGCCGCCAGCGCGGCCGACGTCTCGTCGCGAGATCTCCCACCGCTCATCGAGCGGGTCACAACCCAGGATTCCCATCATCGCGCGGATTGCAGACGCGCTCGTCAGGGCAGCCTCATGATCCCCGGCATCGAGCGCGCGGTTGCCGTCGGCGCGCGTCTGGTGAATCTCGGCCAGCGCGATCGGTACCGCCAGGTCATCGTCGAGCGCCGCGGCGAACCGCGGGGTCCACTCGCCGGGAACAGACGGCCCCCACCCGGCTGCGCACGCGGTGCAGGAATTCCTCCACGCCCACATAGGCTTTGACCGCGTCCTGCAGCGCGGTCTCGGAGAATTCCAGCATCGACCGGTAATGTGCGCTGCCCAGGTAGTAGCGCAGCTCGGCCGGCCGGACCCGTTGCAACATCGCCGGGATGGCCACCACGTTGCCCAGCGACTTACTCATCTTCTCGCCGCCCATCGTCACCCAGCCGTTGTGCATCCAGTAATCGGGCGAACCCGTCCCCGGCCGCGCGGCTCTGCGCGATCTCGTTCTCATGGTGCGGGAACACCAAATCCATTCCGCCGCAATGGATGTCGAATTCCGGGCCAAGATAGGTGTGGGCCATTGCCGAACATTCCAGGTGCCAGCCCGGACGTCCCCGCCCCCATGGCGACGGCCACGACGGTTCGCCGGGCTTTTCGCCCTTCCACAGCGTGAAGTCGCGCTGGTCACGCTTGCCGGTGGCCACGCCCTCGCCCTGATGGACGTCGTCGATCCGGTGACCGGACAGCTGGCCGTACTCCGGGTAGCTGAGCACGTCGAAGTACACGTCGCCGCACGCTGCGTACGCGTGGCCAGTTTCGATCAGCCGTTCGCATCAATTCGACCATCTGGGTGATGTGCCCGGTGGCGCGCGGTTCTGCCGACGGCGGCATGACGTCCAGAGCGTCATAGGCCGCGGTGAACGCCCGCTCGTGGGTGGCGGCCCATTCCCACCACGGCCGCCCCGCCGCGGCGGCCTTGTTCAGGATCTTGTCTTCGATATCGGTCACGTTGCGGATGAACGCGACGTCGTAGCCGCTCGCGATCAACCAGCGGCGCAGGATGTCAAAAGCCACGCCACTGCGGACATGCCCGATGTGCGGCAGACCCTGCACGGTGGCGCCGCACAGGTAGATGGAGACGTGCCCGTCCCGCAGCGGGACGAAATCACGCACGGCACCCGTCGCCGTGTCATGTAGCCGCAAGTGGGCACGATCGGTCACGGCGTGCCAGCTTACCTGCCAATTGCCCCTGCCCCGCGCCACAAGCGGACGGATTCAGCGGAGTGGAACCACGAGTGCGGTCGCGATGGCGGCCAGGCCCTCGCCGCGCCCGGTCAGGCCGAGCCCGTCGGTGGTGGTGGCCGACACCGACACCGGCGCATTGAGCAGGCGGGATAGCACCGCCTGGGCCTCGTAGCGGCGCCAGCCGATCTTCGGCCGGTTGCCGATCACCTGCACGGCAGCGTTGCCGACCCGGAAGCCGTGCTGAGTGAGCAGCTCGATCACATGGCGCAGCATGTCGGCACCGCTGACGCCTTTCCAGCGCGGGTCGTCGACGCCGAAGACGTCGCCGATATCGCCCAGCCCCGCGGCGGACAACACGGCGTCACACAGGGCGTGCGACGGCGACGTCACCGTCGGAGTGTCCAGCGCAGCCGTCGGCGCTCGGGAACAGCAGGCCCACCAGCCAGCACGGCCGCCCGGGTTCGATCGGGTGCACGTCGAGTGGCGACACCGACCCGCGGCAGCCAGCTCACCGCGCGCACAATAGCTCGGGCCAGCAACAGATCCAGCCGGGTGGTGATCTTGAATGCCAGCGGGTCGCCGTCGACCACCTGAACCTGGCCGCCGACATGCTCAACCAGCGACGCGTCGTCGGTGAATTCGGCTCCGGAAAATTCGGTGGCGCTCTGATAGGCGCGCAGCAGCAGGTCGGTCGCGAATCCTTGCGGGGTCTGAACCGCCCGCAGGCCGGCCCGCTCGGGTGTACCCAGCACTACCCCGTTTGCGTCCACGGCCTTGATGGTGTCGGACAGTGGTAGCGCGGGTACGACGGCGCGTATGCCCGTGGCGCAGCGCGGAAACCACCCGCACGATCAACTCAGGGCGGTGTCAGCGCCCGCGCTGCGTCGTGCACGAGCACGAAGTCCGCGTCCCCGGGTAACGCCGCCAGGGCCAGGCTCACGGACTCGGGAACGGTTGGCGCCGCCGGCCACGACGGTGGCCTTGCTGCCGAGGATCAGCTTGCGCCTCGTCGGTGCGGTCTGCGGGGACCGCGACGACGACAGCGTCGACGACCCCCGAATCGCGCAGACCCTCTACGGCTCGCTCGACCAGCGGACTGCCCTTCGAGTTGATAGAACGCCTTGGGTACGCCGACAGCCAGCCGCACCCCCGACCCTGCGGCCGGGACCACTGCGACTACTCCGCCCGAGGTGCCCGTTTCTCCGACCACCTAGCGTCTCGGGGTCTCAGGAAGCGGCGGCCAGAACCTCGTCGAGGATGGTGTCGGCCTTGGCTTCGTCGGTGCTCTCGGCGAGCGCCAATTCGCCGACCAGGATCTGACGGGCCTTGGCCAGCATCCGCTTCTCGCCGGCGGACAGGCCACGCTCCTGGTCGCGGCGCCACAGGTCGCGCACTACCTCGGCAACCTTGTTCACATCGCCGGAGGCGAGCTTCTCGAGGTTGGCCTTGTAACGGCGGGACCAGTTGGTGGGCTCTTCGGTGTGCGGGGCGCGCAGAACCTGGAAAACCTTGTCGAGGCCTTCCTGGCCGACGACATCGCGGACACCGACGTACTCGGCGTTATCGGCGGGGACTCGAACAGTCAGATCGCCCTGCGCCACCTTCAGGACGAGATACTCTTTTGGTTCCCCTTTAATGGTTCGGGTTTCGATCGCCTCGACTAGCGCAGCACCGTGATGTGGGTAGACAACGGTGTCACCGACCTTGAAGATCATCATGATTCGAGCCCCTTTCGTCAGTTCATTCTAACACGCCGGCCCATCGTGTGCGGATCAACAGTGCAGGTCAGGGGCACGCCGCGCGCAATATTAGGGGTTGACAGGCGGGCTTAGACGTGCAGTGGGGTCTTGCCGAGACCAGGACTTGCCCGGCACCGGTAGCGCCTCCGGCCCCCTGGGCACGGCCCGGAAGCATCTCGAGGATTGCCGCCCGGGCCCGCTGCCGCTTCATCGGGGATCAGGCGAGACTGATGCACGGGAACAACACCAGGTATCCCACGCGCTACCGTCGGCGGTACCTTGCTACTACTCTGCATAGTTGCAATTACGCGCGTGAATTGCGACGCGGGCCGACCAGGAGGCATTGCGTGAACCACCCAACATCCGCCTGCCGTTCCGCCCGGCGCAGCTGACCGCCTGGTTGGCCGCCGTCGCGCTGGCCGTGGTCGCGCTCAGCGGTTGCGGTACCGGTCAGATCTCCCAGACCGCCGCCCAGGAGCCCGCCGTCAACGGCAACAGGGTCACCATCGGCAACGTGGCGCTGCGCGACATCCGTATCCAGGCCGCCCAGACCGGTGACTTCCTGCAGCCCGGCAAGACGGTGGATCTGGTGCTGGTGGCGATCAACAACTCGCCGGACGTCAACGACCGACTGACCGGCATCACCAGCGACATCGGCAACGTGACGGTGTCCGGTGACGCCAAGCTGCCCGCCGGCAGGCATGCTGTTTGTCGGTACGCCGGAGGGCCAGGTCGTCGCGCCGGGACCCGCCGAGGGCAACGGAGCGGCCAAGGCGACCGTCAACCTGACCAAGCCGATCACCAACGGCCTGACCTACAACTTCACCTTCACGTTCGAGAAGGCCGGTGAAGCCAGCGTGCAGGTGCCGATTTCGGCCGGCGCTGTACCAACCGCACGAGGGCACGTCCACCCCTGACGAGGCTGCAGCCTGCCGGGAACTGTCACCGCCTCCCGATACCGTCACGGCGTGGCCAACGCGCGATCGCAGTACCGCTGCTCGGAATGCCGCCACGTCAGCGCCAAGTGGGTCGGGCGCTGCGTGGACTGCGGCAGCTGGGGCACCGTCGATGAGGTGGCCGTACTCGCCGCTGTCGGCAATGGCAAACGCTCGGTGCCGTCCGGGTCGCGGGCGGTGCCGATCAGCGCCGTGGAGCCCAATAGCAGCCGGCATCAATCGACCGGCATGGACGAGCTCGACCGCGTGCTGGGCGGCGGTGTGGTTCCCGGTTCGGTGACGCTGCTGGCCGGCGATCCCGGTGTGGGTAAGTCGACCCTGCTGCTCGAGGTCGCCCACTGCTGGGCGCAGCCGGGGACGCCGCGCGCTGTACATCTCCGGCGAGGAGTCCGCCGGCCAGGTCCGGCTGCGGGCCGACCGGATCGGCTGCGGCGGCGCTGCCTTCGACGAGGTCTACCTTGCTGCCGAATCCGACCTGCACACGGTGTTGGAGCACATCGAAACCGTGCGGCCGGCGCTGGTGATCGTCGACTCGGTGCAGACGATGTCCACCACGAGGCTGACGGCGTCGCCGGCGGGGTCACTCAGGTACGCGCCGTCACCGCCGCGCTGACCGCCGCCGCCAAGTCCAACGGCGTCGCGCTGATTCTCGTCGGGCACGTCACCAAGGACGGCGCGATCGCCGGACCGCGTTCCCTGGAACACCTCGTCGACGTGGTGCTGCACTTCGAGGGCGATCGCAACGGCGCGCTGCGGATGGTCCGCGGCATCAAGAACCGGTTCGGCGCCGCCGACGAAGTCGGATGTTTCCTCCTGCACGACAACGGCATCGAAGGGGTCGCCGATCCGTCGAACCTGTTCCTGGATCAGCGGCCGAAGCCGGTCCCGGGCACCGCGATCACGGTCACCCTGGACGGTAAGCGTCCGCTCATCGGCGAAGTGCAGGCACTGCTGGCCACACCGAACGGCGGCTCACCGCGGCGGGCCGTCAGCGGCATCGACCATTCCCGGGCCGCGATGATCACCGCGGTGCTGGAAAAGCACGCGGGCCTGACCCTTGCCGTCAACGACATCTACCTGTCCACCGTGGGTGGCATGCGGTTGACCGACCCGTCGTCAGATCTCGCGGTGGCGATCGCATTGGCTTCCGCGTACAACAACCTGCCGCTGCCCACCACCGCGGTGATGATCGGCGAAGTGGGCCTGGCGGGTGATCTGCGGCGCGTGCACGGCATGGACCGGCGACTGGCCGAAGCCGCCCGCCAAGGCTTCACCATCGCGCTGATCCCGCCGGGTTGCAAGACGATTCCGGCGGGTCTGCGCGCCCTGAGCGCGCCCACCATCGGCGAGGCGCTGCAGCACCTGCTTGACATCGCCGAGCACCGCGCCGCCCCCGAGCTGAAGTTCCATCGGCTGGATAGCTCCGAATAGGGGTCCCGTTAAGCGTCCCGCCATAGCAGAATGCTGGCTGTGACTCGTCCGACCCTGCGTGAGGCCGTTGCTCGATTGGCTCCGGGCACCGGCCTGCGCGACGGCCTGGAACGCATCCTGCGCGGCCGCACCGGCGCCCTGATCGTCCTCGGCCACGACGAAAACGTGGAAGCCATCTGCGACGGCGGCTTCTCGCTCGACGTCCGCTACGCGCCGACCCGGTTGCGCGAGCTGGCAAAGATGGACGGCGCGGTGGTGCTGTCGACGGACGGCAGCCGCATCGTCCGGGCCAACGTGCAGTTGGTGCCGGACCCGTCGATACCCACCGACGAGTCGGGCACCCGGCACCGCTCGGCCGAACGCGCGGCGATCCAGACCGGCTACCCGGTGATCTCGGTCAGCCACTCCATGAACATCGTGACCGTCTACGTGGGCGGCGAGCGCCATGTGCTGACCGACTCCGCGACCATCCTGTCGCGCGCGAATCAGGCCATCGCGACCCTGGAGCGCTACAAGACCCGGCTCGACGAGGTCAGCCGGCAGCTGTCGCGTGCCGAGATCGAAGACTTCGTGACGTTGCGCGACGTGCTGACAGTGGTGCAGCGGCTCGAGTTGGTCCGCCGCATCGGTCTGGCGATCGACTACGACGCGGTGGAGCTGGGCACCGACGGGCGTCAGCTGCGCTTACAGCTGGAAGAGCTGTTGGGCGGCAACGACACCGCGCGGGAGTTGATCGTGCGCGACTATCACGCCAATCCCGAGCCGCCGTCCAACGCGCAGATCGCCGCCACGCTGGAGGAGCTGGACAGTTTGTCGGACACCGAGTTGCTCGATTTCGCCTCGCTGGCGAAGGTGTTGGGCTATCCGACGACGGCCGAGGCGCAGGATTCGGCGCTGAGCCCGCGCGGCTACAGCGCGATGGACGGTATTCCGCGCCTGCAGTTCGCCCACGCCGACCTGCTGGTCCGTGCATTCGGGACGCTGCAGGGGCTGTTGGCGGCCAGCGCCAACGATCTGCAATCCGTCGACGGCATCGGCGCGATGTGGGCGCGCCACGTGCGTGAGGGGCTGTCGCAACTGGCGGAGTCGACGCTTACGGATCAATAAGCACGACGACGGATCAGTAACCCGCGGCGACGGACCGCTAACCGCCCTGGGCGGGGGCGCCTCCGGCGGCGGCGCGAGCGCCGGGCCCGGGGCGGGCGCCGGGCCAGGCGGCTGCGGCGGCTGGTTCAGGACGAACGGAAGCGGCTGCGAGCGCAGGTTCCCCAGCTGGACGACCAGGTTGTAGGTGCCCGGCCCGATCGCCGGCCGCGGCAGCGGGCAGTGCGGCGCCGAACCCATCCCCGTCCAGGTCACCGCGGTGGTCACCTGCTCACCGGGGGTAAATGTCTTGACCAGGGTCTCGTTGGACGGCGCGCAGTCCAGGTTGGACCACAGCCGCTTGTTGTCCAGCGAGTACACATAGGCAGCCAGCACCGCGGCTCCGACGTCGCGCTTGCAGGACACCAGGCCGATGTTGGTGACGACCATGGTGAATTTCGGCTGGTCACCGATGTAGTACTGGGGTGAGTTGGTCAGGCCCTTGACGGCCAGCGTCGAATCGGGGCAGTCATCGCCGTCCTTGAGCACCGGCGGCGGCTGCACCGCGGCGGTCGGTGTGGCCGCCTCGGGGTTCACCACGCCCGGAGGTGCCCCGGGGCGGGAGCCTCGGTTTGCCCGGCCGGCTGCTGTGTCGCCGGCGCCTGCGGGGCGCTGGGCCGGCATGACCCTGGGCGGAGGCCGGCTTGTTGACACTGGCGGGTTTGGCCCCCGCGTTGCTACTGACGAAGGCGATGACGGTGGCGACAGCAATCCCGATCACGACGACCGCGATGCCCAGGGCCAGCCCCCTGCGCCGCCAGTAGATCTCAGTAGGTAGCGGGCCACGCGGTTCCAGATCCAGCACATTCACACCGTAGGTCCAGGTCACGCCGATTTGTCTGATCCGACTCGGCGTGTCGCAAGGTTAGCTGAGCCGCTGCGGAGCAAATCGTGTTAGTGGCGCGCGAGACCTCACCCTATGACGGCTCCTCGCCGATGTCGCCGATGTGGTCGACCAGCGCCGCGCGCCCGTCGGAGAGCTGGTAGGTGACGCCGGCGATCGCCAGCGTGCCCTGCAGACACCCGCTCCGCGATGGCGGCAGAACGCGACGTGAGCTGTGCCAACGTCTCGCTTACATGCCGTGCCTCGAACTCGTCGACACGGGTCAGGCCGTCGCGGCGGCCCAGCCAGGATCGACGGGGCGACCCGTTCCACCACGTCCCGCACGAAACCGCCCGGTATCGCACCGTCGTCGACCGCGCTGATGGCGGCCTTGACGGCGCCGCAGCTGTTATGGCCGAGGACGACGATCAGCGGGACGTTGAGCACCGTCACCGCGTACTCGATGGAGCCCAGCACCGCCGAGTCGATGACCTGCCCGGCCGTGCGCACCACGAACATGTCGCCCAGGCCCTGATCGAAGATGAGCTCGGCGGCCACCCGACTGTCCGCGCATCCGAAGACGACCGCGGTGGGCTTCTGGCCGCGCGGCCAGGCTGGCCCGATGGTCGACGCTCTGGCTGGGGTGCTCGGGCTGTCCGGCGACGAATCGCTCGTTACCCTCTTTGAGTGCTTTCCATGCGGTTATCGGATTGGTGTTGGGCATGCCACACATTGTGCCGGGGCGCCGGTGACTGGCCCAGGACAAATCCCGGCGACCAATCTTCTCGCCTGGTATGAGCGCTCGCGCCGCGATCTGCCTTGGCGGGAGCCGGGTGTCAGCGCGTGGCAGATCCTGGTCAGCGAATTCATGCTGCAACAGACGCCGGTGGCCCGGGTGCTGCCGATCTGGACGGAATGGGTACGCCGCTGGCCCACCCCTCGGCGACCGCGGCCGCCAGCGCCGCCGACGTGCTGCGGGCCTGGGGCAAGCTGGGTTATCCGAGGCGGGCAAAACGCTTGCACGAGTGCGCTGTCGTCATCGCGCGTGACCACGGCGACGTCGTTCCCGACGACGTCGAAATCGTTGCTGACCCTGCCGGGTATCGGTAGCTACACCGCGCGGGCGGTGGCGTGCTTCGCCTACCGCAAGCGGGTTCCGGTGGTGGACACCAACGTTCGACGCGTGGTGGCGCGCGCCGTCCACGGACGCGCCGACGCCGGTACGCCGTCCGCGACCCGCGACCACGCCGACGTCTCCGCGCTGCTGCCGAATGACGATGCGGCGCCCAAGTTTTCGGTAGCACTGATGGAGCTGGGCGCGACGGTTTGCACGGCGCGGGCGCCCCGGTGCGGCTTGTGCCCGCTGGACAATTGCGCCTGGCGCGACGCCGGCTATCCCGCCGGCAGCAGCCCGGCGCGCCGCGTTCAGACCTACGCCGGCACCGACCGACAGGTCCGTGGCCGATTGTTGGACGTGTTGCGCGACAACAACTCTCCGGTCACCCGAGCCGAACTGGACGTGGCGTGGCTGACCGATACCGCGCAGCGCGACCGCGCGCTGTATTCGTTGCTGGCCGACGGCCTGGTGACACAGACGGCCGATGGCCGGTTTGCATTGGCGGGCGAGGGGTAGCTCCCGACTGCACGCAGTGCGGCAGCCGAGCCGCAATTCCGTCCGCAGTGCAATCCGTAGCGGCGGTGTCAAGACAGCGCCGCTACCAACTCCCCGACGGTGTGGCCGGCTTCGAGTGGGTGGCGCAGCCTGCCATCCGGATTGACTTCGTAGACATTGCGGCGACCGACCTTGGACTTGATCAAGTAGCCTTCGGCGGTCAGGTTGGTGAGTATCGCCTGCACCGAGCGCTCGGTTATACCGACTCGCAGCGCCAACTCGCGGGCTGTCAACTCCTCGCCCGTCGAGATGCACAACAAGACATGGGCGTGGTTCGTCAGGAAGGTCCAACTACGCTCCGGCGCTTCTACCGCAGGCGGTGCTACTCCCCTTCGCTTCCCGGCAACAGCCACCGGACGATGATACCCACGCCCGATTCGTGTAAAACGTTTCGGTAATTCACCCGCGAGCCGCGGTCATGGCCCGGGGTGCGAAGCCAGGAACGACTCAACCGCCTGACGGTATACCTCGGGCGCTTCGTCGTGAACCAGGTGGCCCGCTTCAGGAACACGCCAAATATGTTGTCGGACAGTCAGTTTCGGACATCTGGCGCATCTGGCCCGGCGGGGTGACCGAGTTGCCGGCCTCGATCAGCAGCGCCGGCGCGCGCACGGCATGCCACTGCGCCCAGTAGTCGCGGGTGCCCCACTCGGCGGCGATCTCTATCCATCGCGAGGTGTGGCCGTGCAAGCGCCAACCCGTGTCGGTGCGGTCGAAGGCATCCAGGAAGTACTGGCCGGCGACCGGCCCGAACTCGGCGAATACCTGGTCGGCAGAGTCGAATTCGACCGGAAGTGCATGCAGCCACGGCTCCCACGGGCCGGTGGTACGCCCGACGAAGTCCGGCGCCATGTCCTCGACCACCAGCGCCGAGACCAGTTCGGGACGTTCGGCGGCCAGACACCAGGAGTGCAGGGCCCCCATCGAATGCCCGACCAGCCCTACCGGCGCGCCAGTGAGCTGACCGCGTCGCCAAGATCGGCCACGAAGCGCTCGGTGCTGATCGGGTAGGGGTCCTCGACGTCACGGCCGCGATGCCACGGCGCGTCGTAGGTGTAGACGGTGCCCAGCCGGGTCAGCCACGGCAGCTGACGCGGCCAGGTGGTGCCCCGGCCCATCAGTCCGTGCACCAGGATCAACGGCTCGCCCTGCTCCGCCGTGAGCGGTCAACAGATCGGTGGGCATAGCACCATCTTGCGTGTCCCGCCCAGGAGAGGAGGGCAGGGGCGGGTAGCCTAGCGACATGCCAGTGGTGAAGATCAATGCAATCGAGGTGCCCGCCGACGCTGGCCCCGAACTGGAGAAGCGGTTCGCCCATCGCGCGCACGCGGTAGATAACCAGCCCGGCTTCCTCGGCTTTCAGCTGCTGCGTCCGGTCAAGGGTGAGGACCGCTACTTCGTGGTGACACACTGGGAGTCCGATGAAGCGTTCCAGGCGTGGGCGAACGGGCCCGCCGATAGAAGCCCATGCCGGTCAGCGTGCCAACCCCGTGGCGACCGGCGCGTCGCTGCTGGAATTCGAGGTCGTGCTGGACGTTGCCGGGAGCAAGCCGAGGCTGAGTAGGCGGCGCGCCGCGCCGCGCCGTGCACTGGCGTTGAGCGCCGCCGCCGCGCTGGTGGTGACGCCTCGCTCCGGGTTGCTCCCCGTCACCCTACGCCGCCGGCGAACGCGGCGAACGCCGGACCACCGATCGACACCACGGACGCCGCCCGGGTCTGCGGGCCCAGCAGACCATGGACATGCTGAACTCGGACTGGCCGATCGGCCCGGTCGGAGTTCGCACCCTGGCCGCTGCCCGACAAGGTGGACTCGGTCGAAACCACCATGGAAGAGTCTGTGGTGGGATCGGCCCTTCACCCTCGACGGGTGTGGACATCGGCGCCAGCGTGGCCACGCTGCACCTCATCTCCTCCTACGGCGCGCGCCAAGACATCCGGATTCACACCGACGACATCGGCGAGGTCGATCGGTTCGACCTCGAGACCCAACCACCGCCGACGATCAACTCATGGCAGGACGTCGACGCCGATGTTGAGCAAGACCGGCGCCCGCTACTCCTACCAGGTCGCCAAGGTCGACAACGGTCAGTGCGACCCGGTGGTGGGCACCAACACCGGCGAATCTCTGCCGCTGGCATCGATTTTCAAGTTTTACGTGTTGCACGCTGTGGCGGGCGCGGTCAAGAACGGCACGGTGTCCTGGGACGATCAGTTGACCGTCACCGACAAGAGCAAGGCGGTCGGCTCGTCGGGCTTGGAACTGGCTCCGGGCGACCATGTTTCGGTCCGCACCGCCGCCGAGAAGATGATCGCCACCAGCGACAACATGGCCACCGACTTGCTGATCGAACGGATGGGCACGCACGCCATCGAGGAGGCGCTGGCCACCGCCGGCCATCACGATCCGGCCAGCATGACGCCCTTCCCCACAATGTACGAGCTGTTCTCCATCGGCTGGGGACAACCGGATCTGCGTGACCAGTGGAAGAACGCGTCCCCGCAGGTCCGCGCCGCAGTTGCTGGCAGCAGGCGAATTCCACTCCCTACCAACCTGATCCGTCTCGCGCCCACACCCCGGCCTCGGCCTACGGCGCGGAGTGGTACGGCAGCGCCGAGGACATCTGCCGGGTACACGTGGCGCTGCAGGCCGACGCGGTCGGCGCGGCCGCGCCGGTGCGACAGATCCTGTCCGCCGTCGCCGGCATTCAGCTGGACCGAGACGTATGGCCGTACATCGGCGCGAAAGCCGGTGGCTTGCCGGGCGATCTGACCTTCAGCTGGTACGCCGTCGACAAGACGGGGCAGCCGTGGGTGGTCAGCTTTCAGCTGAACTGGCCGCGCGACCACGGGCCGAAGGTGACCGGCTGGATGCTGCAGGTCGCCAAGCAGGTCTTCGCGCTGGTGGCGCCCGCGCTAGTCACTAGCAGGCGCAGCGTCCAGGCACTGGCCGCGGTAGTGCATGACGTGCGGCTGACCGGCGCAATGTCGATGCGCCAGAACGACTTCGGCGGGATGTCAAGAGCCAGCAGGATCGCCGCCCGGATCACCGCCGGATGGGTCACCGCAACGGTTCGACGCTGGCCGGACTCGCGAGCTCAGCCATCCGGCTACCCGGTCGATCGAGGTCGACGATCGGACTCGCCGCCGTGCGGCGCCGCGGCCGGATCGGTCAGCCACACCTGCAGGTCGGCGGCGGCGACGGCTCGAGCGTCTGCCCGCGCCACCGTCCGCAGTCGAGGTCGGCCAATCGCGGCTCGGCTGTGGCCTGCAGGCCCAACAGCTCCGCGGTTTGCCGGGCGCGCTGTTCGGGGCCGGCAAGTGGCGAGCGCCGCGATATCAAGGCCCGCAGCGACTTCGACCTGTCGGCGGCCGGTGTCGTTGAGCGGCTCGTCGGCGGGAAAGCGCCCGGCTGCCATCGCGTCGGTCATCGCGTGCGACACCAAGGTCAGCCGGACGACGCTCGGTCACGCCGCGATGCTCGATGCCCGTCCGCTCTCGGACCGCTCACCCAGCAACCGCCCCGCGAGCGCCGCGAAGACCAGCCCGATGGTCGCCCACAGCACCAGCTGCGTGCCCAGCGACAGCAACCTGAATTCGTAGAGAACGTCGGCGGGAAAGCCGGGGTAGATGATCGCACCCGAGGCGTCGCGCAACGGTTCGGGGTCTCGTCCACCGTCGGCAGCAGCACGCATCACCACGGCGACGCGACCAGATATGCCGCCGGCCGCGAGCAGCCGGGCGTTCCACGCGCCGAACCGCTCCGCCAGCCGCCGGGCCAGCCACACCGCGGCGATCGCCAGCACCACCGACGCCAGCACCATCACCAGATACCAGCCGGTGCGCGAGCCGATGGTGTCGGACTGACCGACGGCCGGCGGATTGGGCGGATACTTCAGGAACGGCACCAGGTACACCGCCAGCGAAGGCGCCGCGCCGCCAGCGAAGCGAAAGCGCCGCGGCGCAGGGCTTTCCGACGGCCTGCCGTCGGGCATAGACGACGCAGAACAGCACGGCGAACAATGCACCCATCGCGAGGCCGAAAATCAGCACACCGAAACCCAGTCCGGCGTTGGCCTGCACGCCGCGGGTGAACAGCTCGACGCCGTGCTCGTGCACACCTTGGGCGTGCTCGGCTTCGGTTCGAGCCGTCTTCAAACTCGATCGCGCGGCCTATGACGGGTTCGGCAAACAGGCGGGCGAATACAAACGCCAGCACGGCGCCGACCGCGCCCGCCAGCAGCCCGCGTGCGATCAGACGCTTCTCCACGCTCGGGTCAGTGGCAGGGGAAGCCGAGGAGATGCCTTGCGTCGTGGAAGAATTCGTGCACATGCGTGTCGCTGCCGAACAGCGACACCGCGCCCTGGTCGACGCCGACGAAGTAGATCGCCAACAGCGCCAGGAAGGCGGTTGCCGCCAACCAGAGCGCGGCACTTGCTGCCGACAGATCAACCGAGCCGGCCTGCGTTGTCTCGGAACTGGCCACTGTCGACTCCTTCTGGGGATCACGCGTCCCGCTTGGGTGCCTTAATCAAGCGACGACGGGCTCCGGGTCTGACTTTCGACAGTGGCGCGACCGTTCTGGAATTTCACCAGATTCCGTTACCCGTCACAACATCGTCAGTGTAAACCGCGCCCGATCGACCAAGACAAGATGTACGCGGGCCGCTAGTGACCGCCGATATCGTCTGGCTGCGTTACTCGCGGCACGTACCCGGCCGCCGCGCTGTGCGCTCCGGCCTTGGCCAGATCCGGCTCGGCCGGCGGCTTGCGCGCTCCGGTGAACGTGAACACCGCGTCCTCGCCGGCGCCTTCGCCGTCCCAGTTGTCCACGTCGACGGTGACGATCTGGCCCGGACCGACCTCCTCGAAGAGGATCTTCTCGGAGAGCTGGTCCTCGATCTCGCGCTGGATGGTGCGCCGCAGCGGACGGGCACCCAGCACCGGGTCGAAGCCGCGCTTGGCCAGCAACGCCTTGGCCTTGTCGGTCAGCTCCATCGCCATGTCCTTGGCTCTTGAGCTGCTTGCCGACGCGCTCGATCATCAGGTCGACCATCTGGATGATCTCGTCGCGGGTCAGCTGGTGGAAGACGATGATGTCGTCGATGCGGTTGAGGAACTCCGGGCGGAAGTGCTTCTTCAGCTCGTCGTTGACCTTCTGCTTCATCCGCTCGTAGTCGTTGTCACCACCACCCTGGGTGAAGCCCAGGCCGACCGGCTTGGAGATGTCGGAGGTGCCCAGGTTCGACGTGAAGATCAGCACGGTGTTCTTGAAGTCGACCGTGCGGCCCTGGCCGTCGGTGAGCCGGCCGTCCTCGAGGACCTGCAACAGGCTGTTGTAGATCTCCTGGTGCGCCTTCTCGATCTCGTCGAACAGCACCACCGAGAACGGCTTGCGCCGCACCTTCTCGGTGAGCTGGCCGCCCTCCTCGTAGCCGACGTATCCCGGCGGGGCACCGAACAGCCGCGACGCGGTGAACCGGTCGTGGAACTCGCCCATGTCGATCTGGATGAGCGCGTCGTCGTCGCCGAACAGGAAGTTGGCCAGCGCCTTGGACAGCTCGGTCTTACCGACACCGGACGGGCCGGCGAAGATGAACGAACCCGACGGGCGCTTGGGGTCTTTCAGCCCGGCGCGGGTACGGCGGATCGCCTTGGAGACGGCCTTGACGGCGTCCACCTGGCCGATGATCCGCTTGTGCAGCTCGTCCTCCATGCGCAGCAGCCGGGTGGTCTCGGCCTCGGTGAGCTTGAACACCGGGATGCCGGTCCAGTTACCCAGCACCTCGGCGATCTCGTTGTCGTCCACCTCGGCGACCACGTCGAGATCACCTGAGCGCCACTGCTTTTCGCGCTCGGCCCGCTGGGCGACCAGCTGCTTCTCGCGGTCGCGCAGGCTGGCGGCCTTCTCGAAGTCCTGGGCGTCGATCGCCGATTCCTTCTCCCGGCGCGCGTCGGCGATCTTCTCGTCGAACTCACGCAGGTCTGGCGGCGCGGTCATCCGGCGGATCCGCATCCGGGCGCCGGCCTCGTCGATCAGGTCGATCGCCTTGTCCGGCAGGAACCGGTCGTTGATGTAGCGGTCGGCCAGGGTGGCCGCGGCCACGATCGCGGAGTCGGTGATGGACACCCGGTGGTGCGCCTCGTAGCGGTCGCGCAGACCCTTGAGGATCTCGATGGTGTGCTCCACCGTCGGCTCGCCCACCTGCACCGGCTGGAAGCGGCGCTCCAGCGCGGCGTCCTTCTCGATGTACTTGCGGTACTCGTCGAGCGTGGTGGCACCGATCGTCTGCAGCTCGCCGCGGGCCAGCTTGGGCTTGAGGATGCTGACGCCGCGTCGATCGCGCCCTCGGCGGCACCGGCACCGACCAGCGTGTGCAGCTCGTCGATGAACAGGATGATGTCGCCGCGGGTGTTGATCTCCTTGAGCACCTTCTTCAGGCGTTCCTCGAAGTCACCGCGGTAGCGGCGAGCCCGCGACCAGCGATCCCAGGTCCAGCGTGTAGAGCTGCTTGTCCTTCAGCGTCTCGGGAACCTCGCCGTGCACGATGGCCTGCGCCAGGCCCTCGACGACGGCGGTCTTGCCGACGCCGGGCTCGCCGATCAGCACCGGGTTGTTCTTGGTGCGCCGGCACAGCACCTGCATCACCCGCTCGATTTCCTTCTCGCGGCCGATGACCGGGTCCAGCTTGCCTTCCATCGCGGCGGCCGTCAGGTTGCGACCGAACTGGTCGAGCACCAACGACGTGGACGGGCTGCCGGACTCGCCGCCGCGGCCACCGGTGCCGGCCTCGGCGGCCTCCTTGCCCTGGTAGCCGCTCAGCAGCTGGATCACCTGCTGGCGCACCCGGGTCAGCTCGGCGCCCAGCTTGACCAGCACCTGGGCGGCCACGCCCTCGCCCTCACGGATCAGGCCCAGCAGAATGTGCTCGGTGCCGATGTAGTTGTGGCCGAGCTGCAGCGCCTCGCGCAGGCTCAGCTCGAGAACCTTCTTGGCGCGCGGGGTGAACGGGATGTGCCCGGACGGCGCCTGCTGGCCCTGGCCGATGATCTCCTCGACCTGGCTGCGGACGCCCTCCAGCGAGATCCCCAGCGACTCCAGCGACTTCGCTGCGACGCCTTCACCTTCGTGAATCAAACCCAACAGGATGTGCTCGGTGCCGATGTAGTTGTGGTTGAGCATCCGGGCCTCTTCTTGCGCCAGGACGACCACCCTGCGGGCACGGTCGGTAAATCTTTCGAACATCGGTCGGTTACCTGCTCTCCCTCACCATCGGTACTCCGTCATTGTCGGCCAACGGGGCCCGACAGCGCGTACCTGCCGTCCACTGTAATGGTCGGCCTGCCAGGGTTCCTAACCTTGCAGTGCCTTGCGGTTCGGGCCTGCTCGGCTGCCTGAGAATCCCCTGTGATGACGGAGCCATACTGAAGAAACGAGGCAAACCACCAAATCGTTTCCCGCGCGGGCCGGCGATCAGTTACGCCGCCAGCGAAAAGCAAAGAACCGGCGCCCAGGCTTCGAGCCTGGGCGCCGGTGAACGATTGTTAGGTGGCGGCGTGGAATGCGTCGATGACGTCTGCCGGGATGCGGCCGCGCGTCGACACGTTGTGCCCGTTGCGGCGCGCCCATTCGCGGATCGCTGCGCTCTGCTCGCGGTCGATCGCGCCGCGGCCGCGTCCAGAGCCGGAACGCCCGCGCCGGCGACCGCCGACGCGACGGCCGGCCGCCACCCATTGCTTCAGGTCGCTGCGCAGTTTCGCCGCATTCTTACGTTGAAAGATCAATCTCATAGGTCACCCCGTCAAGCCCGAATTCGACAGTTTCGTCGGCGGCGCCTGCACCGTCGAAATCATCGACCAAGGTGACGGTGACTTTCTTCGCCATTAGCTTACCCTCGCGTTTCTTCCTGTGCAGTTGCTGGGCAGTTTGGACCCACTCCCCGGTCACCTAATCTGCCATATGAACGCAGCATACTCAATCTGAGGCAACACATCGTGTCAGTTCAGTTGGAGTGTGGTCGAACAATCGGGAACAAAACTGTCTCCCTAATTGACAGCCCGGTCAAAGACATCAACAACCGATCGATACCCATTCCCGTTCCGGTGCACGGCGGCATCCCGTACTCGAGTGCGGCGAGAAAATCCTCGTCAAGCAGCATCGCCTCGTCATCGCCGGCCGCCGCGGCGACGGGCTTGATCAGCGAATCGTTCCCGCTGCACAACCGGGTCGTTTAATTCCGAGTACCCGGTGGCCAGTTCGACTCCGCGCAGGTAGAGGTCCCACTTCTCGGTCACACCCGGGATGCTGCGGTGCTGGCGGGTCAATGGCGTTGTCTCGACCGGGAAATCCTTGACAAATGTCGGCGCGGTCAGCGTGTTGCCCACCGTGTGCTCCCAGAGTTCCTCGACGAGTTTGCCGTGACCGAAGCCACGGTTGTCGGGAATCTCGACATCCAGTCGGTCCGCGATGTCACGTAACCGATCGACCGACGTCTCGGGTGTGATCTCTTCACCGAGCGCGTCCGACAGCGACGGAATACATTTGTATCGTCGCCCATTCTCCGTCGATGTCGTAGACACTGCCGTCTGGCATCGGAAGTTGTCTGGTACCGATCGCCTCGTCGGCCACCTCTTGAATAAGCTCTCTGGTGACGACTGCCGAATCGTCATAGGTTCCGTACGTCTGGTAGGTCTCCAACATCGAGAATTCCGGAGAATGCGTCGAATCGGCTCCTTCGTTTCGGAACACCCGATTTAGTTCGAAGACCTTGTCGAAACCACCGACGATGCATCGCTTGAGGAACAGTTCCGGCGCTATCCGCAGGTAAAGATCGATGTCAAGCGCATTGGAATGGGTGACGAACGGCCGAGCCGCCGCACCACCGGCCAGCGTCTGCAAGATAGGCGTTTCGACTTCGAGGAACCCGCGGCGTTCCAGCGCGTTCCTTATCGCGCGGACAACGGCAATTCGCTGCCGGGCCACCGCGCGCGCTTGCGGGCGGACGATCAGGTCGACATAGCGCTGCCGCACCCGCGACTCTTCGCTCATTTCCTTATGCGCGACCGGCAGCGGCCGCAGCGACTTGGCTGCCATCCGCCAGGAATCGGCGAGGACGGACAATTCGCCGCGTCGTGAGCTGATCACGTTGCCGTGCACGTAGACGATGTCGCCGAGGTCGACGTCGGCCTTCCATGCATCGAGCGATTCCTGGCCCACCTTGTCCAGGCTGATCATCACCTGCAGCTGTGGTGCCGTCGCCGTCTTGCAGCGTCGCGAAGCACAATTTTCCGGAGTTGCGCGCGAATACCACCCGGCCCGCCACGCCGACGATGTCATCGGTCGCGGTGTCGATCGGCAGGTCAGGGTAGGCGGCGCGAACCTCGGCCAGCGTGTGGGTGCGTTCGATGGCCACCGGGTAAGGGTCGTGCCCTTCGGCCAACAGGCGAGCGCGCTTGTCCCGACGGATCCGGAACTGCTCGGGAAGGTCGCTGCGTCGGCGGCACTCACGACGTGCCAGCTTAAATGACTCGGCGCCTGCGTGCCAGCTGCGCGAGGGCGTCGAGTGTGCGCTGATGGCGTCGAGAACTGTGCGAGCCAGTCGACGCCGGGTGCGCACGGTCGAGCGCGGCGGGAAGCTCAGCGCGCGGTCTTCAGCCGGCCGCGCTGGGCGTCGCGGTTGCGTTCGAAGACCAGCCGCAACCCGTCCAGCGTCAGGTGCTGGTCGTAGTGGTCGACGGTGTGCAGTTCGGGCAGCAGCAGCGGCGCGGTGTGGCCGGTGGCCACGACCGCGACGTCGTCGTCGCCGGAAAATCCGTCGACGTCCTCGCGGATGCGGCCCACCAGGCCGTCGACCAGCCCGGCAAAGCCGAACACCGCGCCGGCCTGCATGCATTCGACGGTGTTCTTGCCGACCACCGATCGGGGCCGGGCCAGCTCGACCCGGCGCAGTGCGGCCGAGCGGGCCGCGGCGGCATCCGAAGACACCTGCACGCCGGGCGCGATGGCGCCGCCGAGGAACTCGCCCTTGGCCGACACCACGTCCACGCAGATCGACGATCCGAAATCGACGACGATGGCGGCCTTGCCGAATTTGTGAAATGCCGCCAGGCAGTTGACGATCCGGTCGGCACCCACTTCTTTCGGATTGTCGACCAGCAGCGGGATACCGGTGCGCACGCCGGGCTCGATCAGCACGTGCGGCACCGACGGCCAGTACTGGTCGAGCATGATCCGCACCTCGTGCAGCACCGACGGAACGGTGGACAGCGCCGCGGCGCCGGTGAGCCGCTCGGAGTCGTCGCCGATCAGGCCGTCGATGGTCAGCGCCAGTTCGTCCGCGGTGACTTCGGACTCGGTGCGTATCCGCCACTGCTGCACGACTTTTGCGTGCTCTTTGGCGCCGGACAGCAGGCCGACGACGGTGTGGGTGTTGCGGACGTCGATCGCCAGCAGCACGGTTACCGCACGCCGATCCGCGGGTCGAGCAACTCGCCCGCGTCGTCGGGCACGAAAGCCGGATCGCTACCCAGGTCGATCTGCTTGTTGTCGGCGTCGACGAACACGATCCGCGGCTGGTAGGCGCGCGCCTCGGCGTCCTCCATGGTGCCGTAGGCGATCAGGATCACCAGATCGCCCGGGTGAACGAGATGCGCTGCGGCACCGTTGATTCCGATCACACCGGTGCCACGCTCGCCGGTGATCGCGTAGGTGACGAGCCGGGCGCCGTTGTCGATGTCGACGATGGTCACCTGTTCGCCCTCCAGCAGGTCGGCGGCGTCCATCAGGTCGGCGTCGATGGTCACCGATCCGACGTAGTGCAGATCGGCCTGGGTCACGGTGGCGCGGTGGATCTTCGACTTCAGCATCGTCCGTAACATCAGTTCCTCCAAGGTGATTCGACATGTCCGTCCGTCCGGTCCCACGGTGCCCGTCGGTGCCGGCGAAATTACCGATTTCGATCGCGATGTTGTCCAGCAGTCTGGTGCTGCCCAGCCGGGCCGCGACCAGCAGCGCGGCCGGGTCCGTTGGCGGGCAGCGGACCCAGCTCGGCGTCGCGCAGCTGCAGGTAGTCGACCTCGAGTCCGGGCGCAGCGTGCGAGCACGGCGCGCGCCGCGTCCAGCGCGCGCCTGCGGCACCGCCGGCAGCGGCTGCGCGGCGGCCAGCAGCGCCGCCGAAAGCGCCACGGCCAGCTTCGCGCTGCGCCGGGTCCAGGTAGCGGTTGCGCGACGACATCGCCAGCCCGTCGGCTTCCCGCACGGTCGGCACGCCGACCACCTGCGACGTCGACGTTCAAGTCGGCGACCATCTGCCGGATCAGCACCAGCTGCTGGTAGTCCTTCTCGCCGAAGAACACCCGGTCGGGACGCACGATCTGCAGCAGCTTGCAGCACGACGGTCAGCACACCGGCGAAATGGGTTGGCCGCGCAGCCGCCTTCGAGCTCGGCGGCCAGCGGGCCGGGCTGCACGGTGGTGCGCAGGCCGTCGGGGTACATCGCCGGCGGCGGTCGGCGCGAACACCATCTCGACACCTTCGCCGCGCAGCAGCGCCAGGTCGTCGTCGAGGGTGCGGGGGTAGGCGTCGAGGTCTTCCCCAGCGCCGAACTGCAGCGGATTGACGAAGATCGACACCACGACCACCGAGCCCGGCACCCGTTTGGCCGCGCGCACCAGGGCCAGGTGCCCTTCGTGCAGCGCGCCCATCGTCGGCACCAACATCACCCGCCGGCCGGTGTGCCGCAGCGCGCGGCTGACGTCGGTGACATCGCGCGGCGCCGAGTACACATTGAGTTCGCCCGGCTTGAAGGCCGGCGGCCGGGCCGTCATGCGCGTTCATCGCGCCAACACCTCGACGACGTCATCGGGAGCGTGCGCGCGCTGTGCGGTCCGCAGCGCGTTCACCCGGTAGGCCTGGGCCAGTTCCGGATCGACCTGCGCCAGTGCGCGCAGATGGCCGGCGACCGCGGCCGCGTCGCCGCGGGCGACCGGGCCGGTGAGCGCGGCCTGTCCGCGCTGCAGCGTGTTCTCCAGCGCCGCCCGGGCCAGCGGCCCGACGATGCGTTCGGCGATGCCGCCGGGCTGGTCGTCGACGCGCTTGTTGCCCGAGCAGTTCGCTCCCCCGCAGCGCGGCCCGCAACGCCTCGAGCGCATCGGCGAGCACCGTCACGATGTGGTTGCCCGCATGGGCCAGCGCGGCGTGGTAGAGGATGCGGGCGTCCTCGCGCACGCAGAACGGCTCCCCGCCCATCTCCAGCACCAGCGACTGCCCGATCGCATACCCGACTTCGTCGGCCGCGGTGATCGCCGAAGCAGGTGTCCGGCAGCCGGCTGATGTCCTCATCGGAGCCGGTGAACGTCATCGCCGGGTGGATCGCCAGCGGTATGCAGCCCTGCTGGGTCAGCGGCGCGAGGATGCCGATCCCGTTGGCGCCCGACGTGTGCACCACGATCGTGCCGGGTCGTACCGCCGAGGTGGCGGCCAGCCCGGACACCAGGCCGGCAAGCTCGCTGTCGGGAACCGCCAGCAGCAGCAGCTCGGCTCCGGCGGCGACGTCCGGCGGCGGCAGCACCGGGGTATCGGGCAGCCGGCGCTGGGCCCGCTGCAGGGAAGCATGGGAGATGGCGCTGCACGCCACCACGACGTGGTCGGCGCGCTCCAGCGCCACCCCCAGCGCGGTGCCTACCCGGCCGGCCGAGATGATCCCCACCTTGAGCCTGGCCGGGCGCAAACCGTCGAACTGCTCCATCGCAGACGACCTCACAGATTTCTTTCGTTCGTTCCAGTCCCGCTCTTGGGGTACCGGACGGTCACTAAGACTGTAGTCGATACGCCAGGGCGAGCACAGCTGTCAGCCGTCACGCCGACGACGCCGGCCACCGCCGCTCGGCTGCACCTGCAGCCGTGCCAGCAGGTCGGCGACCGACTGACCACCGGTTTGCGGGCATCAGCCGAGTCTTCTCGGCTCGCAGCCGGGCTCTTCGGCGCTGCGATGCCGGGGACGTCGGGCGGCGCGGGGGCAAGTCGGGGCGGCGGCAGGTGCGGCCGCGCGGCTCAGGGGCCGGCGGGGCGGCTGCCTCGGGCGGGAGTCCTCGAGGCCGCGAGAGATTTCCGACGCCGTAGTCGCGGTACTCCGCCGAATGGCGGGACCGCGACCGGCGGCCACCGTATTGGGGCGCGGGCTCCTCTTGACGGCGCGCCGACACCGATGGCGTCCGACTCGTCCGGGTCGGCATGCCGGGAGCGCCGTCGCCGGCCCTCCGATTCGCACGCGGCGGTCTGGACTGCCGACCCGTCTGCGGCTGTCCAGTGGCTGCCGGGCGCTCCCGGTGGCAGCCACTGCCCCTCGGCGGCGACCGGTTGCCAGCCTGCCGGCTGCGGTTGCGGCTGAGGCGGTGGCGTGCGGTGGGGCTGGCAATGCGGCTGGGGCTCGAGGCTGCGGCTGCGGGGTGGCGCGGCGGCGGTGGCTCGGTGTCGCGGCCGGAACAGGCCCCGGTTGCGGCGGCGGTGGCGGCGGATACTCCCGGTCGTTGGCGGGCTGCCGCGGCGGCAACAGCGGTTCCTCCGGCACGTCGATGATCGCGACTTCCTCGTGCGGCGGGAGCTCATCGTCCGGTTCGTCCTGGCGGACGGCGGTCACCCGGTCGCTGGCCACCCAGTCGGCGGCGGGCTCTCGCCATTGCTGGCGGCGTGAGCCGACCGATCGGTCAACGCCCGCGCGCGCGTCTCTGCCCCAATGTCTCCAGCGCCGGACGGTGCTCGAGGTCGGTGTCGAACAAGATCTCCAGGCTGGTTCGCAGCGCGGACAGTTCTGCCCGCAGCGCGGCGATCTCGTCGGCGGCCTGGGCGCGGATCTCGAAGGCCAGCTCGCGACGCAGTTGGGACTCCACGGTCAGCTCGTACTCGCGGCGCGCCGAGATTTCCCGGTCCAGCTGAAGGTCGTAGACCAGCTTCATGTCCCGCGCCCGCGCCTGGTCCGCCTCGGCCTGCCGGCGGTACAGCACCGACACGAACGCACCGGCGACTGCGGCCCACAGCGCCAGGATCACAGCGAGCTTGAGAAGTTCCACCCGATTGGTGAAAACCAGTGCGGAACTGGCCCCGATCGCGAGGACCAGCAACGTCGTCAAGAGCACCCACCCCGGCCTGCGGCCGCCGCGCCGGACCCGGGCGCCGCGGGACAGAACGGTCATGGCCCTGACTGTACCTGGGCGAGGTCACTCGGCGTGTCGCGCCAGTCCGGCGATTCTCGGCAAGCGTTGCCAGGCGGCCCGAACGGCTAGGTTTCGGCCCCCTCGCCTTGCTCACCCGGATCCTGGGGCGGTGACTTGCAGCAATGCTGCAGCCACAGCGCGGCGACCACCAGAGCCAGCGCGCTGACCGCCGCCACCACCGTGCCGGCGGTGTCCTCGGCGGCGACCCGCAGCCAGGACCGCCGCGGCAGGAAGTACACCAGCACCCCGATCCACCAGCCCAGCACCAGCGCACCCACCCAGGCCGACGCCTTGGCGACCATCAGGCTGCGTGCCACCGCGAGCGGGTGCAGCCAACCGGGCCCGTCACCGATCTCGCCCTCGTTGATCTTGGCCCGCACGTAGCGCGCCCACAGCGCCTCGGCGACAGCGACCGCGAGCAGCGACAGCCCGGTCCACACCGTGATCGGCGGAAACCACCGGTACAGCCCGTGATCAGCAGATAGCCCACCACCGCAGCGCCGACCACCGCGGCCGTCAGGTCACGTTTCCGGGTCGGTCCCATCAGGCTTTCCAGCGTCAGCGTGGTCGGCGCGGACGCCCGCTCGCGTCGGCCGGCTCCAGTTCGGCCAGCAGCTCGGGCGACGGGCCGCGGCCGCCGGTGACGTCAGCTGGGCAGCCGGGTCGACGTCCAGCCAGGGCACCAGCACGAACGCCCGCAGATGGGCCAGCGGATGCGGCAGCGTCAGGTTGCTGTCGTCGGACGAGTGACCTCGACCTCTGCGGTCCGTAGCAGGCGACCAGGTCGACGTCGAGCGTGCGCGGACCCCAGCGCTCGCCGCGCACCCGGCCCGCGGCCTGCTCGAACTCCTGGGCCCGGCGTAGCCAGGCCTGGCCGTCGCGGGCCGGGTCGTCGGCGATCAGCACCGCGTTGAGGAACGGCTCCTGCTCCACGCCGCCCCAGGGGTCCGTCTCGTAGACGCGGCGATACCGCCAGCCAGCCGCGTCAGCCGAGCCCGTCGACGACGGACTGCAGCCGTGCCAGAGCGGTCACCCAGGTTCGGAGCCGATGGACAGCACCGACCCGCGTCATACGACTCCGCTCGCCGGGATCACCGAACCGCGACCGCCGCGCCGCGACCGCCGGATCACCACCGCCACATCAGTCGAACGCTTGCGGGATGGGGGCCTGCGGCTTGTGCACCGTCACCTCGACGGCGTGCACCCGCTCGTCGTCGATCACTTCGTCGGCGATCTCGGCCCCGACCGTTTCGATCAGGTTCCGCGGCGGTCCGCCGACGATGTCGGCCGCCCGCTGGGCCAGACGCGGCGTAATCGTAGGTGTCGGCCAGGTCGTCGCTGGCGGCGGCGTCGGCGAGGTCGATCCACACGGTGATGTCGACGACGAAGTCCTGCCCGTTGATCCGCTCGTGGTCGAAGACCCCGTGGCGGCCGCGAACAATCAGCCGCGCAACTCAATTCGGTCAGCCACCGACTGTCCAGCCCCTTCCGCGCCCTGCCACGCCTCGACGACTTTGAGGGCGTCGACCGATGCCCGCACGTCGTGCACCCGCACACCCCAGGCCCCGTGCAGAGCGCGGCCAGCGCGGAAATCACCGCCGTCGCCGTCTCGCGCCCGTCGGGCGGCCGCGGCGCGCCATCGGGCCCGGCCAGCAGCGTACCGAGGAAGCGCTTCCGCGAGGCGCCCAGCAATACCGGGATCCCGGTGGCCACCAATTCCGGCAAGCCATGCAGCAGCGCCCAATTGTGTTGTCCTGTCTTGGCGAATCCCAGCCCGGGGTCGATCACCAGCTTGGCCGGGTCGACGCCCGCGGCCACCGCGTCGTCCACGCTGGCGAGCAGGTCGGCGCGCACTTCGGCCACCACATCGCGGTAGTCCGGTACCAGGTGCGGGCGGTCCGCCGACACCGGGCGCCAGTGCATCAACACCCATGGCACACCGGCTTCGGCCACCAGCGGTGCCATCGCCGGGTCGGCCCGTCCACCGGACACGTCGTTGACGATCTGCGCGCCGTTCTCCAGCGCCGCGCGCGCCACTCGCGCGTGCATGGTGTCGATGCTGACGGTAATTCCTTGTGCAGCAAGCTCTTTGACGACGGGCACGACGCGGGACGGCTTCGACTCGGGGTCGACCCGAGTCGCACCGGGCCGGGTCGACTCACCCCCGACGTCGATGATGCCCGCGCCTTCGGCAGCCAACGCCAGACCATGCTCGACGGCGCCGTCGGCGTCGAGGTAGCGCCCGCCGTCGGAGAACGAGTCGTCAGTGACGTTGAGAACCCCCATCACCTGCACGGGTGCCGAACTCACTTACGCAGGATGAGGTCGAGCGCTTCGGCTCGAGAGGCGGCATCGGTCTTGAACTGACCGCGCACCGCCGACGTCGTGGTGGTGGCGCCGGGCTTGCGGACGCCGCGCATCGCCATGCACAGGTGCTCGGCCTCGACCACGACGATCACCCCGCGCGGGTCGAGGCTGCTTCACCAGGGCGTCGGCGATCTGGCTGGTGAGCCGCTCCTGCACCTGCGGCCGCTTGGCGTAAAGGTCAACCAGCCGAGCGATTTTCGACAGCCCGGTCACCCTGCCGTCCTCGCCCGGGATGTAGCCGACGTGGGCCACCCCGTGGAAGGCCACCAGATGATGTTCGCAGGTGGAGTACATCGGTATCTCTTTGACGATCACCAGCTCGTCGTGGTCTTCGTCGAACATGGTGTTCAGCACCGAGGTCGGGGTCGGTGTAGAGCCCGGCGAAAATCTCGCGGTAGGCGCGCGCGACGCGGGCCGGGGTGTCGCGCAGACCGTGTCGATCGGGGTCTTCGCCGAGCGCGATACAGCAGCTCGCGAACCGCGGCCTCGGCACGAGGCTGGTCGAACGGCCGCGCAGCCGCTGTCCGCTGGAATCTAGCTGCGTCATCGAATCCTCCGTTAGTCAGCCATGGGCCGGCGGGTTGGACCGACTCACATCCTTGTCCAGCTGAGCGGAAGCCTCCTCGTCACCGGACTCGTCGGCATCCGGACCGGGGTAACCGGGTGCGGGTTGCGGTCGACCGGCCGACGACGTCGGTGGCCATCCGGGCGCGTGCCAGCCGGCCGGGGCGCCGTAGTCGGGCTGGGTGGTGCCCGTGCGAACCGTTGGCGCCATTGGGCCTTGCGGCCGTTCGGTCTGGGCCTCCTCGGCGGCCTGGCTGGCGCGAGCGATCGCCACCTTGAACGCCGGCTCGGGGACCGGCTGGGGCCAGGGCTCGCCGCGCTCGATCGCCAACTCTCCGGGCGTCTTGATCGGCGGCTTGTCCGACGGGATGCGGCCACCGAAATCGTCGAACATGGTGAGCCTCGGGCGCTTTTCGACGTCGCCGAAGATCGCCACCAGCTCTGGGCGGTGCAGGGTTTCCTTTTCCAGCAACTCGCCGGCCAAAGTGTCCAGCACGTCGCGGTATTCGGTGAGGATCTCCCAGGCTTCGGTGTGCGCCGCCTCGATGAGCTTGCGGACCTCTTCGTCGATTTCCCGGGCGACCTCGTGCGAGTAGTCCGCCTGGTTGCCCATGGTGCGGCCCAGGAACGGGTCACCGTGTTCGGTGCCGTACTTGACCGCGCCGAGTCGCGCGCTCATGCCGTATTCGGTGACCATCGCGCGGGCTATCTTGGTCGCCTGCTCGATGTCGGAGACCGCGCCCGTGGTCGGCTCGCGGAACACCAATTCCTCGGCCGCGCGCCCACCCATCGCGAAGACCAGCTGGGCGATCATCTCCGAGCGGGTTCGCAGTCCCTTGTCCTCTTCCGGCACCGCGACCGCGTGCCCGCCGGTCCGGCCCCGAGCCAGGATCGTCACCTTGTAGACCGGGTCGATGTCCGGCATCGCCCAGGCCGCCAGCGTGTGCCCGCCCTCGTGGTAGGCGGTGATCTTCTTCTCCTGCTCGCTGATGATCCGGCCCTTGCGGCGCGGGCCGCCGATGACCCGGTCGACCGCCTCTTCCAGCGCTGCGCCGGTGATGACCGTGCCGTTCTCCCGGGCGGTCAGCAGCGCCGCCTCGTTGATGACGTTGGCCAGGTCGGCGCCGGTCATGCCGACGGTCCGCTTGGCCAGCCCGTCCAGGTCGGCCTCCTCGGCAATGGGCTTGCCCTTGGAATGCACCCGCAGGACGGCCCGGCGCCCGGCCAGGTCGGGGTTGGACACCGGGATCTGCCGGTCGAAGCGGCCCGGCCGCAGCAGGGCAGGGTCCAGGATGTCGGGCCGGTTGGTGGCCGCGATCAGGATGACCCCGGCGCGATCGCCGAAGCCGTCCATCTCGACCAGCAGCTGGTTCAGGGTCTGTTCACGCTCGTCGTGGCCGCCGCCCAGGCCGGCGCCCCGCTGACGGCCCACGGCGTCGATCTCGTCGACGAAAATGATGCACGGGCTGTTTTGTTTGGCCTGCTCGAACAGGTCGCTGCACCCGCGATGCGCCGACACCGACGAACATCTCGACGAAGTCGGAGCCGGAGATGGTGAAGAACGGCACGCCCGCCTCGCCCGCCACGGCGCGGGCCAGCAGCGTCTTACCGGTTCCGGGCGGCCCGTAGAGCAGCACGCCCTTGGGGATCTTGGCGCCGAGGGCCTGATACCGGGACGGGTTCTGCAGGAAGTCCTTGATCTCGTAGAGCTCCTCGACCGCCTCGTCGACGCCGGCGACGTCGGCGAAGGTGGTCTTGGGCATGTCCTTGGACAACTGTTTGGCGCGCGACTTGCCGAAGCCGAAGCCCATCCGGGCGCCGCCCTGCATGCGGGAGAACATCACGAACAGGCCGACCAGCAGCAACAGCGGCAGCGCGTAAACGAGGAGTTCGCCGATCAGGCTGCCTTCGTTGACCACCGTGCTGACCTTGGCGTTCTTCGCGGTCAGCGCGTTGAAGAGGTCGACACCGTAGCCGGTCGGGTACTTGGTGATGACCTTGTCGGAGTTCTCGGTGTCGTTGTTGCCCTTTTTCAGGGTCAGCCGCAGCTGCTGTTCGCGGTCGTCGATCTGCGCGCTCTTGACGTTGTCGCTGTTGATCTGGGTCATCGCCACCGAGGTGTCGACGGGTTTGTAGCCGCGGGTGTCGTCGCTGAAGTAGAAGAACGACCAGCCGAGCAGCACCAGTACGGCGATTGCCGTCACGGTGCGGATCACGTTTCTACGGTTCATCAATCATCGGCCGAGGGGGCCAGGTCCTTCCGATAAACGCAGCTGGAAATGTCCAGGTTACCGCCCGTGGCGATCGCCAGCTCCGGCAGAGCCGGAGCGCAGCGGGTCGCCACCATTGTCCGTGGCGATCGCCAGCTCCGGCAGAGCCGGAGCGCAGCGGGACGCCACATGTCTCCTAGACAACGTGCGGCAGTTCCCGACGCCCGCCCAGTCTGCAGCCCGAACGTCACGTTCGCGTGACGCCGGGCGCGCGGCCACGCTGTCGTGACGTTCGGCGGGAAGCTCGGGGCGGAAACTACTCGTAGTAGCGCGCCTCGACCACGTTGCCGTCGGGGTCGGCGAAGTAATAACCCTGCGGCGCCCAGCCCAGCGCGCCGAAGCTGTGGTTCAGCCGCGCGCTCGTGTCCACGCCCTCGGCCTGCAGGCGGCGGTCCAGCGCGTCGTACTCGTCCTTCGTCATGGCCAGGCAGACGTGGTTGACCGGATGACCCGCACTGCCCTCGACCTTTGTCATGGCCTCGGTGCCGGGGGCGCCGTCGGACGGCAACAAGTCGATGATGGCGTCATCGCAAACGCGCACGCTGGGAAACGGTGCCTCGCCGGCGTGGAACTCCTCGAATCGGACCGGTGCAAGCCCGACCACCCTGGTGTAGAAATCCATCGCCGTAGCGGGATTCTTCGTCCAGAGCACTACATGGTCGAGCCGCATGGAGCCATGATGCGCGGGTGGGCCGCCGATAACCAACAAGGACGCCCTTCTCAGGCGGAGATGGTGTTGTGATTTGGTGAGACGATGGTCGTTATCAACCGAACGGTTAGTTGACACCAACGGTGTGCGGTTGCGAGTGGTCGAGGCCGGGGACCGCGGTGCGCCCGTCGTGGTGCTGTGCCACGGCTTCCCGGAACTGGCCTACTCCTGGCGACACCAGATCCCGGCGCTGGCCGACGCCGGCTACCACGTTCTCGCGCCCGACCAGCGCGGTTACGGCGGTTCGTCGCGTCCGGAGGCAATCGAGGCCTATGACATCCACCAGTTGACCGCCGACATCGTCGGTCTGCTCGACGACGTCGGCGCCGAACGCGCGGCGTGGATCGGCCACGACTGGGGCGCCATGGTGGTGTGGAACGCGGGCCTGCTGCACCCAGATCGCGTCGCCGCGGTGGCCGCACTCAGCGTTCCCCCGGTGCCGCGGGCCAAGCGGCCGGTAACCGTTGCGCTCCGGCGCACATTCGGCGACAACTTCTTCTACATCCTGTATTTCCAGGAACCCGGGGTCGCCGACGCCGAACTGAACGGCGACCCAGCCCGGGTGATGCGCCGGATGATGAGTAGCTTGCAGTTGACCGGCGACCAAGACGCGGCGTTGCGGATGGTGGCACCCGGACCCGAAGGCTTCATCGACCGCCTTCCGGAACCCGAAGCGCTGCCGGACTGGATCAGCCAGGACGAAATCGAGCACTACATAACCGAATTCACCCGCACCGGCTTCACCGGCGGCCTGAATTGGTACCGAAACATGGACCGCAACTGGGAGACGACGCCGGAACTGGACGGCGCGAAGATCACCGTGCCGTGCCTGTTCATCGGCGGGACAGCCGATCCAGTGTTGGCATTCACCCGCAGCGACCGTGCCGCGGAAGTGATCAGCGGCCCCTACCGCGAGCTCATGATCGACGGCGCCGGGCACTGGCTGCAGCAGGAACGGCCCGACGAAGTGAACTCCGCCTTGCTGGAATTCCTCAAAGGAGTGGAATGGTGAGTACACCAATGCGATTCGGCGTCTTCATCACGCCGTTTCACCCCACCGGCCAATCGCCGACGGTGGCACTGGAATACGACATGGAACGCGTCGTCGCACTGGACCGCCTGGGCTACGACGAAGCGTGGTTCGGTGAACACCATTCCGGCGGCTACGAATTGATCGCCTGCCCCGAGGTGTTCATCGCGGCCGCCGCAGAACGCACCAAGCACATCCGACTGGGCACCGGCGTGGTTTCGCTGCCCTACCACCATCCGCTGATGGTGGCCGACCGCTGGGTACTGCTGGACCACCTGACCCGCGGCCGCGTCATGTTCGGCACCGGACCGGGCGCACTGCCGTCCGACGCCTACATGATGGGCATCGATCCGGTCGACCAGCGCCGCATGATGCAGGAATCCCTGGAAGCGATCCTGGCATTGTTCCGCGCCGCACCGGATGAGCGCATCGACCGCCACACCGAATGGTTCACCCTGCGCGATGCCCAGTTACACATCCGCCCCTACACCTGGCCCTATCCCGAAATATCCACGGCTGCAATGATTTCACCGTCCGGGCCACGGCTGGCCGGCTCGCTGGGCACGTCGCTGCTGTCGCTGTCGATGTCGGTGCCCGGTGGATTTGCAGCCCTGGAGAACACCTGGGACGTGGTGTGCGAGCAAGCCGCCAAGGCAGGGCGTGTCGAGCCTGATCGCACCGATTGGCGGGTCTTGAGCATCATGCACATCGCCGACACGCGCGATCAGGCGATCGAGGATTGCACCTACGGGCTGATGGATTTCGCCAAGTACTTCGGCGCCGCGGGATTCGTGCCGCTGTCCAACACGGTTGAAGGCGCGCAGTCACCACGCGAGTTCGTCGAAGACTATGCGGCCAAAGGGAATTGCTGTATCGGCACACCCGAGGACGCGATCGCCCACATTGAAGATCTGCTGGAACGCTCGGGTGGCTTCGGCACCTTGCTGTTGCTCGGGCACGACTGGGCGTCACCGCAGGCGACCTTCCACTCCTATGATCTGTTCGCCCGCAAGGTCATTCCCCATTTCAAGGGTCAACTCGAAGCGCCCCGCGCCTCGCATGAGTGGGCCAAGGATAAACGTGAGGAGTTGATCGGGCGCGCCGGTCAGGCCGTCGTGCAGGCGATTACCCAGCATGTGGCCGAACATGACGGGGCAGCCAACTGATGCGCGCGTCGGTATTGCGCGACGGACGTATGGTCTACCGGGACGACGTGCCGGACCCGGTTCCGGGGCCGGGACAAGTGCTCGTCGCGGTACGGTGTTGCGGAATCTGCGGCTCAGATCTGCATTTCGCGGCGCACGGCGCTGATGTTGTGGCGCTGAGTAATCAACTGGCCCGGGGTCGCGGCGGCATGGACCTGGATCTCGATCAGGACGTCTTCATGGGTCACGAGTTCAGTGCCGAGGTGCTCGAGGCCGGACCCGATACCGAAACCCATCCGCCCGGGACTCTGGTCACGTCGATTCCAGTGGTGTTGTCCGACAAAGGTATTGAACCGATCGTCTTCAGCAACACCACACTCGGCGGCTACGCCGAGCGGATGCTGCTCTCGGCTCCGCTGTTGCTCGCCATCCCCAACGGCCTGGACCCCAGGCATGCCGCACTGGCCGAACCGATGGCGGTGGGATTACACGCAGTGAACAAGTCCGGGATTGCGGTTGCCGAGACGGCCCTGGTGATCGGCTGTGGGCCGATCGGCATCGCCATCATCGCGGCGCTGCGGGTGCGCGGCGTGGAAACAATTGTCGCATCCGACTTTTCGCCGAAGCGGCGCGAGCTGGCAGCCAAGATGGGCGCCCACCAGACGGTGGACCCGGCGCAGGGGTCGCCGTTCGACACGGTCAAGGCGCGCGTGGTCTTCGAGGCGGTCGGGGTGCCCGGCATCATCGACGACATCATGCAGCGCGCCCGCAACGGCACCCGACTGGTCATCGCCGGCGTGTGCATGCAGCCCGACACCGTGCATCCGTTCTTCGGGACCGCCAAAGAGCTCAACATCCAGTTCGTGAACGCCTACACGCCGGAAGAGTTCGCCGACTCGTTGCGCGCGATCGCCGAGGGCCGAGATCGATGTCGCGCCAATGATCACCGGCGAGGTCGGCCTGGACGGGCGTGGGTGGGGCTTTCGACGACCTGGCAGATCCGGAACGGCACTGCAAGATCTTGGTGACGCCGTAGTTACCACGCCCGCCAGGCGGTCGCACTCTTTGGCGACTCAGGCCCAACTGGATCCGACCGCGCCGTCGGTGCTGGCCATGTTGGAACCGGCGGCCTGGACTTTCTGACCGTGGGCGTTGGCCTGCTCGTAGATCACCTGGAAGTTGCGGCCCAGCTGGGTGATGAACTCCTGGCAGGCCACCGAACCGGCACCGCCCCAAAAGTCCCCAGCCGCAAGCACGTCGCGAACGATCGCCTGGTGCTCGGCTTCCAGCGATGCAGCCTGCGCGCGAATGGTGGCGCCATGGGCGTCGACATCGCCAAACTGATAGTTGATGGTCATTGTGAATCTTCTCCTTTTCTGGTTGCTCGGTGGGTAGCTGCCCAGCAACTGCTGTGAGGCCTGCTCTTGCTGCTCGTAGTTGTTGGCGTCGCGGACCAGTCCGTCGCGCACGCTGTGCAGCATGGTGACGATGTTGCGGAACGCCTGATTCGTCTGGCCCATGGTGTCCAGCGAGGTCGCCTCGGCCTGTACCGCTCCAGCCCGCACCCGAGATGTTCTGCGAGGACGCCCACATCCGGCGTGCCTCGTCCTCAACGGTCCGGGCGTGCACTTCGAAGCGCCCGCCATGTCCCGCATCGCGTGCGGATCGGTCATAAAACGTGTAGTCATTGCGAGTCTCCTTGAAAATAGTCGCGAATCTGATGTTGATCACCGGTAAGCCGAAAGCTTCTCCCCCTCCCGCTATCCGACGGCGCGCGGTAATACGTGCGCGGGCGGCATCGGCAGCGCCGAACTCCCGCACTTCCATAACCCGCACGGTCCCGCGGGGATGCGCCGGGGGGCCAGCATCGGCGCCGCCGCCGGCGCACCCGCCAATGAACGGCGCGGTCGCCGTGGCGGCCGGAGCCGCAGGGGCGGCCGGAGCCCAACTCGGCGGTACCGAAAGCCGGCCGGCCGAACGGCCTGGCCCAACGCCGCCGTCGGCGTCAGGCCGGGTGGACCGGCATTTCCGGCATGTGCGTCGGCGCTATAGGCACCCTCGTCTCCATACCGGGCGCGCAGTGCCGGCGTCGCTGGGCGAGGGACCGCCCCTGGTGCGCGCATCGGCGCAGACCCGGGGGCGGGAGCCGGCCGCCCAGCCTGGCGTTGCACCTGCCCGCGCCCGGCTGGTAGCTATGGCGGAGGCCTGGCGAATTGCTGATCCCGGTTTGGAGACGGCCGAAAGCGACATGCGCACGATGCGGGCTCAGGAACATGGACCGCTTGGCTGACCAACCCTTGGGCAGCGCCCTGCAGATTGGTGACGGCGGCCTGGCCGCCCGCGACGGCGCTGTTCACCCAATCCGGCCTGATTGGTCGTAGGCGGCGCCACCGCCAGCGGCGTCAGCGTGGTCGCCGCCGCGAGGCGACCCGGCATAGGCGTACATCGCGGCAGCGTCTTGGGCCCACATCTCGCCGTAATGCGCTTCGGTGGCCGCTATCGCCGGGGTGTTTTTCCCCAGGAAGTTGGTCGCGACCAGTGACATCAGCAAAGTCCGGTTAGCGGCGATCACGGCTGGAGGCACGTGGCCGCATTAGCTGCCTCGTGCGCGATCGCGGCGGCTTTCGCCTGCAGCCCCGCGCTGCTCGGCCGTCGCGGCGGTGCTGTGCATCCAGGCCACGTAGCGTGCGGCGGAGGCAGCCATCGATGCCGACGCCGGGCCCTGCCAGCCCGGCTTCGGCGAGGTCGGAAATCACCGACCCGTAACCGATTGCGTCCGAACGCAACTCGGCCGCCAACCCGTCCCATGCTGTCGCGGCGGCCAGCATGGACCCGATCCCGGGCCGGCGTAAATCAGTCCGGAGTTGACTTCTGGCGGTAAAGCACCGAAATCCATTGTTAAATCCCTTCTTTGAGTAGTTGGCTGATGGCGTATCATGAGCTAGAAGGCCCCGAGAGCTCCGCCGTTGCCGGGCAGCGGCGCTCGGACTGGTGCGGGCCCGTTTGGACTGGGGGCGGCTGGCGTCATGTGGACCGTGGGCGTCGGCCGCCCGGGTGCAACGTGGGCTGGGCGCAGCGGGCCGGGGCGCGTGCTGAGGCGCGGCGGCGGGCTAGGCGCAGCGGGCCGGGGCGCGTGCTGAGGCGCGGCGGCGGGCTGAGGCGCGGCGGACGGCTGAGGCGCGGCGGACGGCTGAGGCGCGGCGGACGGCGTCGCCTGCTGCGGCACCCCAGCCGCCGGCGAGGTACCTTGCGAGCTGGATGGGCTGACGTTGTTACTGCCCGAATTGGTGAAGCCGGTGTTACCGAGGCCGTTGTTCGGGAAATTGGGGTTGGGAACGCCTGGGCCTGATAGTGCCCGCGCTCATCATGTTGGCGGCTTCGGTGGCCGCATACGAGTTGGCGCTGAGCCCTAGGGCGTTGACGAATTGTTGGTGGATCATACTGGCCTCAGCACTGATTGCCTGATACAGCTGGCCGTAACTGGCGAAGAACGACGCTGTCACCGCCGACACCTCATCGGCTGCTGCGGGAATCACGCGGTGATAGGAAACGCCGCGGTCAAATTGGCGGCGCTGATGGCTGAGCCAATTACCTCGAGCTGTGCCGGCCGCCGCTGCGAGCTGCTCCGGCAGCGTGATCACAAAGGACATGTGGTTCTCCTCCGATTTGAACCGTTACTGCCGAAGCCCGGCACCAGGTCGGACGTTTCTAGGCTTGCCGTCCGATGTGCAGAGATAGTGTCATAAATCATGAATCATATGTCTAGATACTCGAATCATAATTTCTCTTTTTTGGTCCGTGGAATCGCAGTTCCGGACGTTTTGACCGGCTTTCGGCATCGGGTTACGCTAGATGGATGCCAAGGACTAACGCGGCCGGGTGGGGATCTGAAGCGCCTGCTGGAGGCGACGCTGAACCGTGACATCACCGTCGAGCAGTTGCGCGACGCCTGCGGCGTCACCAAGGGCCGTTGGTATGGAGGGGTCGGGCGCGCAAACGCCGATGATTTCCCGGACGCCGAGGAGGCCAGGCATGCGGCGCATGCGTTCGGGCTCAGCGCTACTTGGCTTCAGGTCGAACTTGGCCTCATTACACTCTGAGGATGTACGCGAAGCGCTTGCCGGATCGCCGCAACCGCTGGGCCCATTCCAGGACACCACCCGACAGCGAGTGCTGAAGCCGAACCCGAGGCCTGAAGGGCCACGAAGCTAGCTAAGCTAGCCCCTTGCGTCGCGGCGCCGGTTCGGCATTGCAGGACGGGTAACGTCAGCACCAGCGGCCATCGTCCGTAGAGGCTACCGATACGAGACAGCGGCGGCGGCTGAACATCGCCGCCGCCGCACGTCTGCTCGAGCTTGCGGGCCAGTTTGATCTGACGGTGCTGCCTCAGCACCTTCAGAGCGTCGCGAGATCGAATTCGGTTGCTATTTCTCAGGACTACGCAGCCGAATCGTCATCCCCCGGACGGCGGCTGTACCACCACGGTGGGCTTGAACCCGTATCGCGGCGCCGCGAAGTTCGCCACGCGACCCGCACCAGCGCCGGGCACCATGGGCAAACCGCCGAACGCGCTGGTGGCGCCTTCCGCGGCGGCCCCGGAGCTGAGGCCGGTTAAAGCCACATTGAGGGGCGCAGCCGCCGGGGTCGTGGCCGCCCAGGACGCCGGCACCGACAAAGCTCCGGCTTTAGCCGCGCTACCGACGGCTCCCGCGATCCCACCCAGACCCGCATTCGGAATGGCGGCAGCGGCCGCCGGCAGCGCACTCGCAGCGGCTTCGGCGCCGGCTTTGGCGGCCTGAGCCATCGGCTTCATAGCCATTTCGCCCAGGCCGACGTAGTCCTTGAACTGAGTCACCAAGAGCCGAGCGGGGGAAACCCACCTGTTGAACACGTCGAAGGCCAAGCTGCTGTCCACGGTTGCCGATCCAGTAGCGCCCTCCACCACGTCGCCCAATAGTCCGTTGACGATGATTCCGTCGCCGGTCGAGTTCCAGGTGTGTCCCGTCAGGCCGAGGGCGGTCAACGGATCTTTGAGCCAGGGGGCTTCATTGGTCAACCCAGCCATCTGCATCAGCGCCTTGGGCACCGCGTAGAGACCCTGCGCGTTGGCGGCCGAGTTGAGAGCGTTGACGGTCGCGTTGAACTGGGCGCTTACCCCGGACAGGTTGGTAGCGATTTCGGTTGGGCTGAACGGCGTCAAAGTAGTTGCCTGCGCCGTCGCACCGGAATAGCCGTACATCGCGGCGGCATCTTGCGCCCACATCTCGCCGTACAACGCCTCGGTCGCAGCGATCGCGGCGGTGTTCTGCCCGAGAAAGTTCGACGCCAGCAACGCTCCCAGCAGCGCCCGGTTGGCTGCGATTTCCGGCGGCGGGACCGTCGCCGCGAACGCAGCCTCGTAGGCACTCGCCGCAGCAACCGCTCGAGCGCCTGCATCTTGCGCCAGGCCCGCGGTGTTGGAGAGCCACGAAATCTGGGGCCATGATGCACTGGCCATGGCGGCCGCTGATGTCCCCTGCCATGGCCCGTCCATCAGGCTGGTGACCACCGCGGTGTACGCGGACGCCACGGTCTGCAACTCGCCAGCCAGCGATTCCCAGGCTGCGGCTGCGGCCAGCATCGGCCCCGATCCGGGGCCCGCATACATCAACGCCGAATTGATCTCCGGCGGTAGCTGTGCGAAATCCACTGTGATCCCTAACCGACCAGAGCCTGGTTCGCGGCCTCAGTCACTGCATACGAGCCAGCACTGATGCCCAGCGTGGTCGCCAGCTGTTCTTGTACCGCCGCTGCCTGCGCACTGATCTCCTGAAAGAGTTCGGCGTGCGTCGCGAACTGCGAGGCTGCCAGCATCGAGACCAAATCCGATGCGGCCGGCACCACCCCGGTGGTCGGTGCAGCCGCGGCCGAGTTGCCGGCGCGCAGCATCGCGTTTATGGACAGCAGCTCCCCCGCTGCACCAGCCAACTCGTCAGTTTGGGCCAGCATGATCGACATGAAATTTCCTCCTGTTTCCCCACAAATCAACAACTTTCGGCGGCGAAAGACCTCGTCGTCATGGCACGCCGAAGTGATCCGCCGTCACGTTAGGGCAGGCATGTAGGGAGATCACAGGCTTCGCACAGGCTGTTCACTGCGGAGTTAGGAACTATTCATTTGCTGCGCTATATCGCCAGGAACCGTTTTTTAATTCTATGAATTAGATATTATTCAAATATGATTTGAGTTCAATATGACCCTTAGAGATGGGCTTGGCATTAGCGATATCTTGGATTAAGCGGCCGGACTCGCTGCGGCCCTGCTGGCCTCTGCGTTGCCGGAGGGAGGCCGGGATCGCTATGGCGACAATGACTCAGACGGCCGACTTGCGCAGTCAGCATGTCTCTATTTGCCCGTGAACAGCATGTATGCCCTCTAATGGTCATTGCAGCACCGCATCTTGGCGCGACTGGAAGATGTAGGGACGCGCCGGCCGACTGCCAATCCGGCCACCATGGCGGCGCGCGACAAGTAACCACCTACGCCCTTGTCATGCACAAAACCCAGCGGTTATGAACGGGGTCTTGGTTGGTGAGGCTGACTTGCGGTCCACTAGTACTAAAGAAAGTGAACTCCATCGCTGAGCAGTTTGCTGATAGCGTGCATTGAGAGCTGGGTCTGGTCGCGGCTATAACAATCATGAACACAAGGTAAACAGACGGTGGCGCGCCGCGCTCATGAGGTAGACGCATTCGAGTGAGTCCACGAACTAGGGTCCAGCCATGGGATTCGTCCGCACATCACTTGCCACGGTCGCCGCCGGCGTGGCTCTCGTCACGTTGTCGGCCTGCGACTCACACAACGCGGCACCCTCCCCGGGGACCAATCCGCGTCAAGTGACCGTCATCGGATCGGGGCAGGTTCAGGGCGTCCCGGACACCCTGACCGCCAACGTGGCGATCGAGTTCACGGCAGCCGACGTCACCACCGCAATGAACCAGACCAACGAGCGTCAGCAAGCGGTGATCGACGCACTGGTGAGCGCCGGAATGGACCGCAAGGACATCCGCACCATCCAGGTCAGTCTGCAGCCGCAGTACGCCACACCCGAGTCCACCGGAACCGCAGCCATTGCCGGTTACCGCGCCAACAACGGAATCGAGATCAAGATCCACCCGACCGATGCCGCGTCAAAGCTGCTGGCCCTGGTCGTCAGCACCGGCGGCGATGCCACCCGGATCAGCTCGGTCAGTTACTCGATCGCCGACGACTCGCAGCTGGTCAAGGATGCGCGGGCCCGCGCCTTCGACGACGCCAGGAACCGAGCCCAGCAGTACGCCCAGCTGTCCGGACTGAGTCTGGGCAAGGTGCTGTCGATCTCGGAGGCCACCGGCGCTCCCCCGACGCCCTCGGGCCCGCCGATGCCGCGCGCGTCGATGGCGCCGCTGGAACCCGGCCAGCAGACGGTGAGCTTCTCGGTGACCGCGGTGTGGGAGCTCAACTAGTTGCACATCGCGAGCGTGAATATCGCGGTCGAGGTCCTTGAGGATCCGCACCACACCCGATGAGGACGTCGAAGACCCGTAGGAGCTCGCGGCCATGCACTCCAACTGGGTCGGCAGCTGAATCGTGCGCGCCAGGTCGGTGACGAACAGGACCGCGCCCTTCAGCACGGTGATCAGCAGCAGATCTTGGCCGCTGTTGACACCTGAGTGTCTCCTTAAATGAGTTGTCGAATCTGATCGTTGATCACCGTGCGCCTGTCGCCTGCGCCCCCCACCCTCCGCTGTCTGTTTCGGTCACCCGATGGCGAGTGGGCGGGGCATGACGGTGAGGCGAAGCCCGTATCGGGGAGCAGCAAAGCGGCTGCCCTGCCCCATACCCCCGACCGGTACCCCGGGCACGCCGGGCGCGCCGGCCGCTCCGCTTTCCGCTACGGCGCCGAAGCCGTTGCCCGGCGCCGACAAGCCGATAGCCCGCGCCTCCGGTGCCGCCTCGACCCAGCTCGGCGGCGCCGACATCGCCCCGATGAAGGTGGCCCGACCCATACCCGCCGACACCGCCCCGCCGCCCAGGCCTGACCCCGCCGATGTCACCGCCGCCGCTGTCGCCGCCGGCGGCGCTGGCGCCGGGAACCAAGGAATCTTGACCTCCGGGACCCCCCCGCCCAGCTGGTAACTCATATTCTCCATATTTCTCAACGACGAGAACGTGCCGTTAGTCAGCGAGGTTAGGTCCAAAATCGCGAGTTCGTCTAACCCGAAGAAATCCCATATCGGCTGAAATATCGGGTCCAGGGACGCCGCGGGCGCTGCGAGTCCCTGCAGCGCTGTGGGTATCGCCGCAACTATCGCCTGCGCGTTGGTCGCGGCCGACGTGGCATCGGATTGGGCGACGGCGGCGGCTTGCGCAGCCTGCCCCCCGAGGTTGGTGATTTGTGGCGGCACGACGAACGAGGTCAGCATCGACGCGCTCGCCGACGAGCCGGCATAGCCGTACATCGCGGCAGCATCCTGGGCCCACATTTCGCCGTAAAGGGTCTCGACGGCCGCGATCGCCGGCGTGTTTTGCCCAAGGATGTTCGTCGCGACGAGTGCCGCCAGCAGGCTGCGGTTGGCCGCAATCACCGGCGGCGGCACCGTCATTGCATACGCCGCTTCGTAGGCGCCCGCGGCCGCCGCGGCCTGCGTGGCGGCTTGCTCGGCCTGGCCCGCAGTGCCCGTCATCCACGCCACATAGGGGCCGACCGCGGCGGCCATCAACGCCCCCGACGCACCCGTCCACAACCCTTCCAACTCCGAGATCGCCGAGGAGTAGGAGGCCCCCGCCGAGTGCATTTGGGCGGCCAGCCCAGCCCAGGCGCCCGCAGCGGCCAGCATCGGCCCCGACCCGGCACCGGAATACATTTTGGCGGAGTTGATCTCCGGTGGTAATGCGCCAAAATCCATTGTTAGAACACTCATTTCCATAACCTCCGTTTTTTCGACTGGCCGCGAACGCATTCGCGGCTTCGGTGGCCGCATACGAACCGTCGGCGGCCGCCAGGGTGGACACAAACTCCTTCAGGGAAACTGACGGGCCAGGACACGATGTGCGGCCCCGTGGTGGTGAGGCATGCGACAGCACACGCCCGCGAGGGATACGGTTGCTCCTCCTTTCCGGCTATCTCAATCGACGCGCGTCGTAATCACCTGACGCGCCGTCACCGCACCGGTATTCACTGGGTCCGGCACGCGTTCCCTCGCCCCCACCGCTTCACCGCCAAAGAACTTTGTGCGCTCATCGCCGCCCCGCTCGGCCTGGCCGCCGGGACGATCACTGCCTGCATCCCACCGAACGAAAACCTCAGCCACACAACTAAACTCGTTGTCCATCCGCACAGCAGGGCACAACCCGTCGCGCAGCCGAATGGGTACAAACCCAAGGGAATTCGCGCGACATTGCGAAGTCAAATCCGAGCGCGGTGACATTGACGATGAGCAGGAAAACAGCTCGGAGCGCACAAACGGGAATTATTGTCCGACAGACGTTGAACTGCATCCAGCCGCCGAAAATTCGCCGCTTAATACTGACAATTTCATTCGCGTGGTCCGAAAGCACGTCGCGGACACGTTCAATACACTTATTGGCTAATGGTTGTTCACCAGTTGATAAGGTGCGGCCGCGAAAATCGCTTAGCTATTTAGGGCTAATTGATTCAGGAAGCTGAACTAAGTCAGGGCCTACTGGTACACCCTGCGGGTCCAAAGTCCCGATGTAGGACAGGTCGCGGTAGCGCTCGTCGTAATCCAGGCCGTAGCCGACCACGAAATCGTTGGGAATGTCGAAGCCCACGTAGGTGATGTCGACATTGGCGCCCACCGCTTCGGGCTTCCGCAGCAGCGTGCACACCCGCAACGAGCGGGGATGGCGGCTGGCCAGGTTGCGCAGCAACCAGGACAGGGTCAGCCCGGAGTCGACGACGTCCTCGACGATCAGCACATCGCGGTCATGGATGTCGCGGTCGAGGTCTTTGAGGATGCGCACCACGCCCGACGAGGACGTCGAAGAGCCGTAGGAGCTGACCGCCATGAACTCGAATTGGGTCGGCAGCGGAATGGCGCGGGCCAGGTCGGTGACGAAGAGCACCGCGCCCTTGAGCACGGTGATCAGCAGCAGATCCTGACCGGTGGTTGCCGGCCAGATCCCGGTAGTCGTCACCGATCTGGTCGACCGAGCTCGGCGATGCGGCGCCTGAATCTGCTCCTGGGTGAGCAGCACCGACTTGATGTCCCCCGGATACAGCTCCGCCGCCGACGTGCCACAGCGTGCCACGCTTAGCCGTGGGTAACAACCAACGGAGACGTCAAATCGGCTTGCCGGCGCAAGCAACAGTACGCCGTCGCGACGACCGGCGAACAGTCGCTGACCGCCGCAATGCGGACCCGACCGCCACCCCGCCCTGGCCGCGCCACGCCGTGACCAGCGTGTCCACCCCGCGGATCTGCTTGTCGGTCAGCCCGGTCGCGCCGCCGGCCAGCAGCCAACCGCGGATCACCCGCCGGCGCACCGGGTGCCGGCAGCGCGGCCAGCGGCCGCGGTGTCCAGCCCTGTCCCCGCGTAGCGACTTCGGGCAGCGCGTCGGCGGCGAGGGTGTCGATCAGCGTCGGTGTCCTCGCGCAACGCCGTCGCGGTGCGGGCCAGCGCCTCGGCGACACCGCCGCCCAGCACGTCCTCCAGCAGCGGCAGCACTTCGGCCCGCAGCCGGGCCCGGGTGAAGCGGCGGTCGATGTTGTGCGGGTCCTGCCACGGGCGTCAGGCCCAGTTCGGCGCACGCGGCATGGGTCACGCCCCGTCGCACCCCCAGCAACGGCCGGCACCACGGCGGGTCGTACGGGCGCATGCCGGCGATCGACCGGGCCCCCGAACCGCGGCCGAGCCCCAGCAACACCGTCTCGGCTTGATCATCGAGGGTGTGGGCCAACAGCACCGGGCCGTCCCGGTGAGCTTCCAGCGCGGCGTAACGGGCGGTGCGGGCGGCGGCCTCCGGGCCGCCACCTGTGCCGCACCTCCACACGCAGCACCTCGGTGCTGCACACAACCGAGCGAGATGCGCTTGCGCCCGTGCGGCTTTCGGCGACCGACGGCGGAATCGGGCTGCAGACCGTGGTCGACGATCAACGCGGTGGTGGGCAGCAGTCGCGCCGCGACCGCGGTCAGCGCCAACGAATCCGGGCCACCGGACAGCCCCACACACCAATGATCGGCGCCAGCCAGCTGAATCTGCGCGAAATCGGTCTACCGCGCCTGCGCAGCTGCGGCTACAGCACCCTGTCGATCCATCGCTGCGGGTGTTCGATCTCGTCGGGCAGAGGCAGCGTCTCGGGGCCCGTCCAGATGGTGTTGAACCGGTTCATCCCGACCCGGTCCACCACGTGGTCGACGAACGCCTTGCCGCGGGTGTACTGGCTGAGTTTGGCGTCGAAGCCCAACAGCGCGCGCAGCAGCCGCTGCAGCGGCGGTTGCTTGCGCTGACGACGTTCGTCGAACCGGCGGCGGATGGCGGCGACCGACGGCACCACCACCGGCCCGACGGCATCCATCACGTGCTCGGCATGGCCTTCCAGCAGGGTGCCGAGCACCAGCAACTGATCCAGAGCTTGACGTTGCGGCTCGGATTGCACGGCGCGCACCAGGCCCAGAATCCCTGTCGCTGGCCGTGCGGATTCGTCGCGTCCCCGCGGTTCCGGACGAACTCGGCGAGCCGGCCGGCCACCTGCGCGGATGTCGTCGGCCGGCTCCTGGGTCAGCAGGCCCAGCGCACTCGACATGTGATGGGCCATCCAGGGATTGGCGGTGAACTGCACCCGGTGGGTGACTTCGTGCAGGCACACCCACAACCGGAAATCCGACGGGTCGACCCGCAGTTGGCGTTCGACGCCGATGACGTTGGGATAGACCAGCAGCAGCGTGCCCGTCTTGGCGTCCGAGGCGGCGAACGGGTCGTACTGGCCGAGGATGCCCGAGGACACGAAGGCCAGCACGGCACCCGTCTGGGCGCCGGTGACCCGGCCGGTGAGAACGCTGCGCGGCTTGTCGGTGCCGTTGGTCATCGCCCGCATCGACTCGGCGGCCGCCCGGATCCACTCCGGCCGGTCGACGATGCGGGCCGGCGGCACCGCGCCGTCGGTGATCAGACCGGTGACTTCGCGGACCGGCGGTTCGGCCTGCTCGGCGGCGCTGCGTCAGCTCATCGATCACCTGGCGGCGGGTGTAGTCGGTGGACGGCGGACCCCGGCGGGCCAGCCGCTGCCCCACGGTGGCGGCAAACCGCCAGTCGACGGCGTTGCCCGACGATCAGATCCGATGACGACGGCGTCATGTCGCGCACCCGCAGAACCACAGCCTGGTGGCCAGCGCGTCCATCGCGTTGCGGCCGTTCGGGCCGGCGTCGTTGGAGATGAACGCGAAGGTCAGCACGCGTCCGCTGGCGTCGGTGACGACCCCGACCAGCGAGTTGACGGCGGTCAGCGAGCCGGTCTTGGCGCGCAGCCAGCCCGCCGGGCCCTGTTGGTGGCGCGGTCGAGGAAGCGTTCGGCCAGCGTGCCGCTGCCGCCCGCGATCGGCAGCAGGTCCAGCAGCGGCCGCAACGACGGCTGGTCCGGTCCCGCCGCGGCCTGCACCACGCCGTCGAGCGTCTTGGCCGTCAGCCGGTCGTTCACCGACAGTCCGCTGGAGTCCACCAGCGCTGCGCCGGTCGGTGTCGACGCGGGCGGTGTTCGAGCCGGTTGGTGACGGCGTCGACGGCGCCGGTGAAACTCTGCGGCCGGTTGATGGCCGCGGCCACCTCGCGGGCGATGCACTCGGCCATCACGTTGTCGGAGGCGTTCATCATCTGCGACAGCCGTTCGATCAGCGGCGCCGACTGCACCGCCGCCAGCTGCCGCGCGCCGGCCGGCGGCCGGGGCGATGGTGACCGTCGCCGGGTCCAGGCCCAGGGCGATCGCCAGCTGGCGTCCGGCGTCCAGCGCCGGGGTCCTGCGAACGTCGCGAGTTGACCGTCGTCGGCTGGATGCGCCCGGCGTCGATCATCACCGACTCGATCGGCGCGATGTCACCGCCGTCGATGTCCGCCGGGTCCCAGCCCGGCGCGAAATCGGGACCGCTGAACACCGAGTTGTCGACCTGCACCGCCGTCGGCGGTCATGCCGCTGCTGCGCACCTGGTCGACCAGGTCGCTGATGCGCGCCGCGCCCCGATACCAGGTCTCCGCGCCGGGCGGGGCCGCCGACAGCGTCGGATCCCCCCCGCCGACGAGCACCACGACACCGGGCTGGGCGGCTCTGGCCGGCCGGCGACGACGGTGGTGGTGATCCGTGCGTGCCGGTCCAGGGTCAGCAGCGCCGCCGCCGCGGTCAGCACCTTGTTGGTCGACGCCGGCAGCATCGGGAGGTCGTCGAGCTGTCGCCAGAGTTGCTTGCCGGTCATGGCGTCGGTGATCCGGCCGCTCAGCCTGCCCAGATTGGGATCGGCCGACGGGGGCCGCCAGCGCTGCGGCCACGCCGCCGGCGGTCGGCTCGGCGGCGGAGTCGGCGACCGGGACGACGCCCGGGCTTGACCGTCGGCGGCCGCGGCGGCGGGACGGGCGACCGCGCGCCGTTGCGCCGTGACCGCCCGTGGTGAAGACGCCGCGGCCGCCACGACGGCCGCGACGAACGCGAGCACCGCCAGCGCGACCAGCACGTGGGTGGAGCTTGCCGCCACCGATTGGGCCCCATGATCTCCTGCCTCCTCTGTCTCGGTCCCATTCTGCCGAACCACCCTGAAGCGCAGGGTACCGCTGGCGTTAGGGTTAGGCGCCGTCGCCGCCGGCGACCTACTCCGAGCGCTGTAAGGAGCCGGCGTGGAGTTCGACGTCACCATCGAGATCCCCAAGGGCCAGCGCAACAAATACGAGGTCGACCACGAGACCGGCCGGGTGCGGCTGGACCGCTACCTCTACACCCCGATGGCCTACCCCGCCGACTACGGCTTCATCGAGGACACCCTGGGCGAGGACGGCGACCCGCTGGACGCGCTGGTGCTGCTGCCCCAGCCGGTGTTCCCCGGCGTGCTGGTCGAGGTGCGGCCGGTGGCGATGTTCCAGATGGTCGACGAGGCGGGCGGCGACGACAAGGTGCTGTGCGTGCCGGCCGGCGACCACCGCTGGGACCACGTCCAGGACATCGGCGACGTACCCGAGCTCGAACTCGACGGCATCAAGCACTTCTTCATGCACTACAAGGACCTCGAGCCGGGCAAGTTCGTCAAGGCCGCCGACTGGGTGGGCCGTGCCGAGGCCGAGGCCGAGGTGCAGCGTTCGCGGGAGCGGTTCCGGCCGGAGGGCACTGAACTACCCGTCCGATAGTGTCGCCACGGTGACGGACGGCGCGGGCACCCCGGGAGTTACCGGAGCGGCGGGAGCCTCGGTGGGGCCGGTCGCGCGCGGCAGTGTCGCGCGGGTCGGCACCGCGACAGCGGTGACCGCGCTGTGCGGCTATGCGGTGATCTACCTGGCCGCGCGGAACCTGGCGCCCGATGGCTTCTCTATTTTCGGGGTTTTCTGGGGAGCCTTCGGCCTGGTCACCGGGGCCGCGAACGGCCTGCTTCAGGAAACGACGCGTGAAGTCCGCGCGATGCAGTATCTGGACATCCGGCCGGACAGGCCGGGAGAACCGAGTACCCATCCGCTGCGGGTCGCCGGCATGGTCGGGCTGGCCTCGGCCGTTCTGATCGCGGGTAGCGCAGCGCTGTGGAGTGGACGGGTCTTCGTCGAGGACCGCTGGTTGTCGGTCGCGCTGCTCAGCATCGGGTTGGCCGGGTTCTGCCTGCACGCGACCTTGCTGGGGATGCTGGCGGGCGTCAACCGGTGGGGCCAGTACGGCGCATTGATGGTGACCGACGCCATCATCCGGGTGGCGGTGGCGGCGGCGACCTTCGTCCTGAGCTGGGGTCTGGTCGGGTACCTGTGGGCGACCGTCGCGGGCTCCGTGGCCTGGCTGATCATCCTGGCAACCTCGCCCGCGGCCCGCGATGCGGCACGCGTGCTGACGCCGGGCAGCACCGCGACCTTTCTGCGGGGTGCCGCCCACTCGATCACCGCGGCGGGCGCCAGCGCCATCCTGGTGATGGGTTTTCCGGTTTTGCTGAAGCTGACGTCCACCGAGCTGGGTGCCCAGGGCGGGGTGGTGATCCTGGCGGTGACCTTGACCCGTGCGCCGCTGCTGGTGCCGCTGACCGCCATGCAGGGCAACCTCATCGCGCATTTCGTCGACGAACGCAGCCACCGGGTGCGTGCGCTGGTCTCGCCCGCACTGCTCATCGCCGGCATCGGCGGAATCGGCGTGCTGCTCGCCGGCCTGGTGGGTCCGTGGTTGCTGCGCTTCGCGTTCGGCTCGCAGTATCAGGCAAGTAGTGCGCTGTTGGCCTGGCTGACGGCCGCCGCGGTGGCCATTGCCCTGTTGACCCTCACCGGTGCAGCGTCGGTGGCGGCCGCACTGCACCGGGCGTATTCGCTGGGCTGGGTCAGCGCCACGGTCGCTTCCGGGCTGCTACTCGCGTTGCCGATTGCGCTGGAGACCCGCACCGTCATCGGCCTGCTGTGCGGGCCGCTGGTGGGAATCGCCGTGCATCTGGTCGCCCTCGGGCGCGGCGGACGCGTGTAATTTTGGGCTTGAAATGGCATTGAAAACGGATTACTCCGACGTCTGGATCATCGTCCCAACCTTCAACGAATCCGCCGTCATAGGCGAGGTCGTCGCGGAACTGCGATCGGTCTTCGACCACGTCGTCTGTGTGGACGACGGCAGCGCAGACGGCAGCGGCGAGATCGCACGGCAGGCCGGTGCGTCCCTGGTACGTCATCCCATCAATCTGGGCCAGGGCGCGGCCATTCAGACCGGCGTCGAGTACGCCCGCAAGCAACCCGGCGCCGCTATGTTCGCCACCTTCGATGCCGACGGCCAGCACCGCGTCAAGGACGTGGTCAGGATGATCGACCGGCTGAATCGGGGCGACGTCGACATCGTGATCGGCACCCGCTTCGGCCAGCAGGTCGCGAGCCGGCCACCGTTCCTCAAGCGCGTGGTGCTGCAGACCGCCGCGCGGCTGAGCCGTCGTGGTCGGCGGCTTGGCCTCACCGACACGAACAACGGCCTGCGGGTGTTCAACAAGACCGTCGCCGACGGAATGAACATCACGATGAGCGGCATGAGCCACGCCACCGAGATCGTCATGATGATCGCCGAAAACCATTGGCGCGTGGCCGAAGAACCGGTCGAGGTGCTCTACACCGAATACTCGAAGTCGAAGGGGCAGCCGTTGCTCAACGGCGTCAACATCATCTTCGACGGATTTCTGCGAGGGAGGATACGCAGATGAACAGGACACAGGCAGACGATGAACTGGATCCAGGTGATGTTGATCGGGTCGATCATCGCGCTACTGGTGTTCCTGCTGCGGTCGCGGCGCAGTGCGCGGGCGCGTGCCTGGGTGAAGGTGGGCTACGTCGTGTTCGTGCTGCTCGGCGTCTATGCGGTGCTGCGACCGGACGACACCACGGTGGTGGCGCAGTGGTTCGGCGTACGGCGCGGCACCGACCTGATGCTCTACGGGCTGATCATGGCGTTCAGCTTCACCACGCTCAGCACCTACATGCGGTTCAAAGACCTGGAACTGCGATACGCGCGACTGGCCCGCGCCATCGCGCTCGAGGGAGCACAGACGCCGGAGAGCTAAGAGTGCTTGTGCCGGAAGTACGCCACCGTGCGGCGCACACCCTCTTCCAGCCCGACCAGCGGCCGCCAGCCCAAAACCTCTGCCGCCAAACCGATGTCGAGACATGAGCGCTTCAGGTCACCGAGCCGCGGCGGGTAGAACTCCGGGTCGTCGGGGCCACCGACTGCCGCCGCGACGGCGGTGTGCAGTTGACGGTCCGAGGTCTCGATACCGGTGCCGACATTGAAGCGCCGGCCGCCACCGGCGTCACCGGACGCCTTGACGAAGGCGTCGACGACGTCGTCGACGAACACGTAGTCGCGGGTGTTCGAGCCGTCGCCGAACACCTTGGTGGGCTTACCTTCCAATAGCGCCTGGGCGAAGATCGCCACGACGCCGGCCTCACCGTGCGGGTCCTGACGCGGGCCGTAGACATTGGCGGGCGCGATGTGCGAACAGTCCAGGCCGTAGAGGTGCCGGAAGGTGTTCAGGTAGATCTCGCCGGACACCTTCCCTGCGGCGTACGGGGACGCCGGGTCAGTAGGCACCGTCTCGGGCGTCGGGTAGTGGGGCGGCACGCCGTAGATGGACCCGCCCGACGAGGTGTGCACCACTTTGCGCACCCGAGCGCGTTGCGCCGCTTCGGCCAGCCGGATGGTGCCGATCACGTTGACCGAGGCATCGAACTGCGGGTCGGCCACCGAGCGCCGGACGTCGATCTGGGCGGCCAGGTGAAACACCACCTCCGGCTTGTGCTCGTCGAGGATGGCGTCCAGGTCCGATGTCACGATGTCGGCCTCGACGAAGGCATGCGCCGGGTTGTCGGCCAGGTGCTCGAGGTTGGTCGCCCGCCCGGTCGCGAAGTTGTCCAGGCCAACCACCGTGTGCCCGTCGGCCAGGAGACGGTCGACTAGCGTCGACCCGATGAAACCGGCTGCCCCGGTGACCAGTGCTCGCACCGGCCCACCATACCGAGTCGCGGTGGTGGCAGCCGCGCTGATCACGCTCCAACTGGGCGTTCGGGCCGTGCTGGCATTCGGCGGCTATTTCTATTGGGACGATCTGATTCTCATCGGCCGCGCCGGCACCCAGGCCTTGTTCTCGCCGTCGTACCTGTTCGACGACCACGACGGACACGTGATGCCGGGCGCCTTCCTGGTGGCCGGGGCGATCATCCGGCTGGCGCCACTGGTGTGGACGGGCCCGGCGATCAGCCTGGTAGTGCTGCAGCTGCTCGCGTCGTTGGCGCTGTTGCGGGCGTTGTACGTGATCCTCGGGTGGCGTCCGGTGCTGCTGATCCCCCTGACGTTCGCTCTGTTCACGCCGTTGGGGATACCGGGGTTTGCGTGGTGGGCGGCGGCACTGAATTCGCTACCCATGGTGGCGGCGCTGGCCTGGGTGTGCGGCGATGCCGTGCTGCTGGTCCGCACCGGCAACCAGCGCTACGCGGTGACCGGTGTCCTGGTCTATTTCGGCGGCCTGCTGTTCTTCGAGAAGGCGGCGGTGATCCCGTTCGTCGCCTTGGCGGTGGTTGCGCTGGTGTGCCATGTTCGGGGCGAGCCCGCCGCGCTTCGAACAGCATGGCGGGGCGGTGTCCGGTTGTGGGTGCCGTCACTGGCGCTGACCGCCTGCTGGGCGGCGCTGTACCTGACGGTGGTCAATCAGCGGCGGTGGACTTCGGATCTGGCGATGACGTGGGCGCTGCTGCGCCGGTCGATTACGCACGGCATCGTGCCGGGCCTGGCCGGTGGGCCGTGGGACTGGGCGCGCTGGGCGCCGGCGTCGCCCTGGGCCACGCCGCCGCCGACGGTGATGCTGCTCGGTTGGCTGGTTCTGGTTGCGACGCTTGCCGTTTCACTCATCCGTAAGCAGCGCATCGGGTTCGTGTGGCTCACTGCGGCCGGTTATGCGGTCGCCTGCCAGGTGCCGATCTATCTGATGCGGTCGTCGCGGTTCACCGCGCTGGAACTGGCCCAGACGCTTCGGTATTTTCCCGACCTGGTTTTCGTACTGGCGCTGCTGGCCGCCATCGCGTTCACGGCACCGAATCGGGAGTCCGCGGGTTGGCTGGACTTGTCCCGGCTGCGCGCCGCGCTGACAACCCTTGTGGCGCTGCTGTTTCTGGCCAGCAGCCTGTATTCGACAGCTACCTTCCTCAAGTCGTGGCGCGACAACCCGGTCGAGCCCTACCTGAAGAACGCCGAAGCCGGTCTGGCGGCCGCTGACACCGCGGTGCCGTTGTTGGATCAGGAGGTCGATCCGCTGGTGCTGCAGCGGGTCGCCTGGCCGGAGAATCTGGCCAGCCACATGTTCGCTCTGCTGCGGGATAGACCTGAATTCGGCTCGGCGACAACACAATTGCGAATGCTGAACAGTAAGGGCCAGCTGGTCGACGCCCGGGTGACCTGGGTCCGGACCATCGCACCGGGCCCGGTCGCGCAGTGCGGCTACTTCGCCCAGCCCGACCAGCCGGCACGCCTCGTCCTGGACGGGCCGTTGCTGCCGGCCGACTGGACGGTCGAGCTGAACTACCTGGGCAACACCGACGGCTCGATGATGCTGGCCCTGTCCGAGGGCCCCGAGGTGAAGGTGCCGGTGCATCCCGGGCTGAACCGCGTCTACGCCCGGCTACCGGGCGCCGGTGACGCCATCACGGTCCGGGCCACTACCGCCTCGCTTTCCCTCTGCCTCGCGTCGGGACCGGTGGGGTTTCTGGCGCCGCTGTAAGTCCTGAAACGTTCCGGGCCCCGATACCGATACGCTGATTGTCGATCGTCGGGCGGGAGGCCAGCGTTGCCGAATCTGGTTGCGGTTCCGGAGCTGATGGCCTCCGCGGCAACGGATCTGGCAGGCGTCAGGTCGGCGCTGAGCGCCGCCAACGCGGCAGCCGCGCTGCCCACCTCGGCGGTGCTGGCCGCCGGCGGCGACGAAGTTTCGGTAGCGGTGGCGGCGCTCTTCTCCGGCCACGCTCGGCAGTACCAGGCGCTCAGCGCCCGGGCGGAGGCGTTTCACCAGCGGTTTGTGCAGTTGTTGACCTCAGGTACCGGGGCATATGCGGCGGCAGAGACCGCCAACGCCGGCCCCCTACAACCGCTGCTCGACCTGATCAACGCCCCCACCCAGGCGTTGCTGGGCCGCCCGCTGATCGGTAATGGCGCCGACGCGACGACGCCGGGCGGCGCCGGCGGGGCCGGTGGGTTGCTGGTCGGCAACGGCGGGAACGGTGCGGCCGGCGCCGGCGGTCAGGCCGGCGGCGCCGGTGGAGACGCGGGCCTGGTCGGTGACGGCGGTGTCGGCGGCATCGGCGGCAGCGGAGCGGCCGGCGGCGCCGGCGGCAACAGCGGCTGGCTGCTGGGCAACGGCGGTCGCGGTGGATCAGCTGGTGTCGGCGGCATCGGCGGCGCCGGCGGCGCCGCCAGGCTGATCGGCTTCGGCGGGGCCGGCGGCGCGGGCGGAATCGGTGCGCTGAGCGGGACCGGCGGCGGTGGCGGCGCCGGCGGCCAGGGCGGATTTCTGTTCGGCGGCGGCGGTGACGGCGGTGACGGTGGACTGGGCGGACCGGCGGGCGGTAGCGGGGTGGGCGGCAACGGCGGCGCGGGCGGGGCCGGGGGCGCCGCCGGCCTGCTGTACGGCAACGGCGGGTTGGGTGGCGTCGGCGGCCAGGGCGGCGGCGCTGCAGGTATCGCGGCGGGCGTCGGCGGCGACGGCGGCGCCGGCGGTCGTGGCGGTGACGCCGGCTGGGTGGGCACCGGCGGGATTGCCGGTGGCGGCGGCGCGGGCGGGATCGGCGGCGTCGGCGGATCCGGCGGCAATGGCGGCGACGGAGGGGCCGGTGGATCGGCCAAGGTACTCGGTAGCGGCGGCAACGGCGGTGCCGGCGGAGTGCCCGGCGCACCCGTCGGCACCTCGTCCGGCGGAACCGGCGGGCCCGGCGGCGCCAAGGGCGTGATCTTCGGGGCGGCGGGCTTGCCCGGACCTGACGGGTGAGCTGCCCGGGTGGCTAGCATCCCAGGGATGACTACCTACGAGACCCTCGACTTCGCGAAAGACGGGCCGGTCACCCGGATTGCGCTCAACCGGCCCGACGCCGCGAACAGCATCAACGATGTCCTGGCCCGCGAGTTGATGGACGCGGCGAGCCGGTGCGATGTTGCCGAGACGAAGGTAGTGCTGCTTACCGGGAAGGGCCGGTTTTTCTGCGCCGGAGGCGATTTGAATGCGATGGCGCTCTCGCCGCTGGGCGCGGGCCGATTCGTGAAGGGACTCGCCGATGACCTGCACCGGGCGATCTCGACGTTCGCCCGCATGGACGCTGTCTTGATCGTCGCGGTCAACGGCGCGGCGGCCGGGGCGGGATTCAGCCTCGCCCTGATCGGTGATCTCGTACTGGCCGCCGAATCGGCGTCGTTCACGATGGCTTACACCAAAGCGGGGCTGAGTCCCGACGGCAGTTCGTCGTACTACTTGCCGCGACTGGTCGGGGTGCGGCGCACCCAGGAGCTGATGTTGACCAACCGGCGACTTTCGGCAGCCGAAGCGGCAGAGTGGCAATTGATCACCGAGGTCGTGCCCGACGACGCGCTGGCCGACCGCGCAGCAGGTCTCGTGACCGAAATGAGCTCTGCAGCAAGGCTTTCCAACTCATCGGTCAAGAAGCTGGTGTTGACGAGTTTCAGCAACGGCCTGGAGGAACAGATGGAGATCGAGGGCCGCATGATCGCAGCATGCGCCGCCGGAGCCGACGGACAGGAGGGCATCGACGCGTTCTTGAACAAGCGCCGAGCCGAGTTCGCCTGAGTCAGGACGGCCAGAGCAGTGCGGGGTTCGCCCCGGGAGGCGGCCAGGCGTGGTCGTTGCGGTAAGCCCATACCTCCCAGGGATTGTCGTAGTAGGCCGCCGTCAAGATCAGGCTGTTCAGGTCCTCGTTGGGGTGCAACAACCAGTACCCGGTCCCGGCGAAGAATCCGCCGACCGTCCAGGCGTTGTAACTGGCCGAGAACAGCGGGCCGAACACTCGGTTCTGCCAGACATGCAGCTCCTCGTGGTTGAGCATGAGGTCCACAGCCTTCGGGCTGGTGCCGAGATTGCTGGTGACATTGCCGAAGGTGGTGGCAAAGCCCGAGAGTCCGACACCGCCGCGGTAGACGTGTGAACCAGCGAGTGCGCTGAGGGCCGGGTCATAGTTGGAATTCGGCGTGAACTCATTGACCAGCTGCACGCCGTAGCCCAGCGCCGTACCCGGTGCCCCCCACGTGTAGTCCAGTACCAATGCGGCCCAGCCGCGCCAGTCGCGGAAGTCGTAGATCGCAAACTGGCGCCGGATGAACCCGGTTACCTTGTCGATCGCGGTGCCGGCTGTCGGACCCAACAGCGACGAGCTTGCCGCCTCCACGCCCAGATACGAATTCGCCGCCGCTTCGATCGCCTGGCCGAACTGTTGCAGCAATGCGCTGGTTTGCGCACTGAGCGCCTGAAACTGCTGACCGTATCCGGCAAAGAGCGCCGCTACCGCCACGGATATCTCGTCCGCGGCAGCGGGAGCAAGCACGGTGGTCGGCACGACGGCGGCCAGACGCGCCGCATCGAGGCCCGAACCGATACCTTCGACGTTCGCTGTCGCCATCGTCAGCACCTCCGGGGCAACGACCAGCTGCGACATGCAATTTCCTCCGCTTTGAGCACCCCACCTTGGAACGACTCCTGATTATGGACACGACGCACGGCAATCCAACCGCAAAAACGGGAATCCGACACGGCGCCGCTGTTCAGCGGTCGACCCGTTGGGCGTGGATTGCAGTCCGGGCGTGGTCCGACGTCATATCCGACTTGGAGCCGCCTAGGAGAATCGAACTCCTGACCTATTCATTACGAGTGAATCGCTCTACCGACTGAGCTAAGGCGGCTGTGCCATCTCGGGCGGCACGAGTCTACGGCAGCCGGGCCAACCGACCCAAGCCCGGCTACCGCAGTTCCTGCCCGATGGTAGCGACCATGGCGTCGACGGCGAACTTGGGCTTGACGTTGATCGCCAGCGCTTCACGGCATTCCAGCACGGCCTCGATGCAGCGCAGCAGCCGCTCGGGGGTGGCGTGCCCGGCCAGCGCGGCCACCCGGTCGACCATGTCGGGGTGGTTCGCCCGAACGTGGCCCGCGTTCGCTGAGACCACCAGCGCATCACGGAAATACGTGGCCAAGTCGATCAGCGCCCGGTCCAGCGCATCACGCGATGCCCTGGTCTGGCGAGATTTCTGCCGTCGCTCCAGATCCTTGATCGCACCCGCCGCGCCGCGCATCGCCCCAGCCGCGCCTTTCCCGGTGCCGCCCGCTCCCAGCGCGGTGCGCAGTTCTTCTGTCTCGACGTCGGCACGCCCGGCGGTCAGCGCCACCGCCTCAGCCTCGGCCGCCGCCACCAGTTCTTCAGCCGCGATGTAGGCGCGCGCCGGCCGCGCGGCGTCACGAACCAGCTCCAGCGCCTGCTCGCGTCGCTGGCGGGCCTCCGGATCAGTGGCCAGCCGGCGCGCTCGGCCGACATGTCCGCCGCTCACCGACGCCGCCCAGCGGGCGGTGCCGGCGTCCAGGCCGTCGCCCTCGATCAGCACCTGCGCGATCGCCTCGGTGGGTGGCGTCACCAGCGCCACGTGCCGGCACCGCGAGCGCAAGGTGACCGCGATGTCCTCCGGGTCCACCGAAGGCGCGCACAGCAGGAAAACCGTTGACGGTGGCGGCTCCTCGACGACCTTCAGCAGGGCGTTCCCGGCGCCTTCGGTCAACCGGTCGGCGTCCTCGATCACCACGATCTGGTGGCGGCCGGTAGTGGGGCGTCGCGACGCGACCTGCACGATGCCGCGCATCTCGTCCACACCGATGGACAGACCTTCGGGGATCACCCGCCGAACGTCGGCGTGGGTGCCCGCCATCGTCGTCGTACAGGCCCGGCAGCTCCCACACCCCGGCTCGCCCTCTGACGTGCATTGCAGCGCCGCGGCGAAGCACAATGCGGCTACCGAACGGCCTGAACCCGGCGGACCGGTTATCAGCCACGCATGTGTCATATTCCCGAAGCTCGGGGCTCCGTGACCCTGATCACTCCGAGCATCACCGCGTGCGGACCTGGCGGCAGCGAGCAGTTCGGCTTCCACCGCGTGCTGGCCTACCAGCCGCGTAAACACCCCGGTCATCATCGGCAACAGTAGCCAGGACCCCCGACAGAGACCGATCAGCATCCGTTTCGCGACAATTCCGTGATCTTTCGGCAACTTTCGGCACGTCGCGCGACGTGCCGAGGGACTTTTTGGTTTCCGGCGAGTCCCCGCTGACCGATACGGTGGACGCGTGACCACGGCAGCAACACTCCCCCGGCGAATCAGTGCATTCGCGCGGTGGGTGGTGCGCACTCCGTGGCCGGTTTTTTCGCTGAGCATGCTGCAGGCCGACATCATCGGGGGCCTTTTCGTGCTCGGCTTCCTGCGTTACGGCCTGCCGCCGCACGACCGGATCGAGCTCGGAGATCTGCCGCCGCTGAACGTCGCCATCTTTATCAGCTCGGTGATCTTTCTGTTCTTTGCGGGGTTCGCGTGGAACCTCAAGTTATTGGTCCCGGTCTTCCGTTGGCAACGCCGCGACATTCTGCTGGTCGAGGCCGACCCCACCACCACCGAGCTGGCCCGCACCCGGGCGCTGCGCATGCCGTTCTACCGCACGTTGACCAGCGCGGCGTCCTGGGCCGTCGGCAGCGTGGTGTTCATCGCGGCCAGCTGGTCGGTGGCCCGCGAAGCGGCACCGGTTGTGGTGGTCGCTACCGCGCTGGGCGCCACCGCCACGGCGATCATCGGCTACCTGCAGTCCGAACGGGTGCTGCGGCCCGTCGCTGTCGCCGCGCTGCGCAGCGGCGTACCCGAAAGCGTGCGGGCACCCGGCGTCATCCTGCGGTTGATGCTGACCTGGGTGCTGTCTACGGCCGTACCCCTGCTGGCCATCGTGCTGGCGGTGGTTTCGGACAAGATCGCGCTGCTGCACGCCTCCCCGGAGAAGCTGTTCAACCCCATCCTGCTGCTGGCGCTGGCGGCACTGGGCATCGGGGCGGCCAGCACGCTGCTGGTGTCCATGTCCATCGCCGACCCGTTGCGGCAGCTCCGCTGGGCGCTGTCAGAGGTGCAGCGAGGCAACTACAACGCGCACATGCAGATCTACGACGCCAGCGAGCTGGGCCTGCTGCAGTCCGGCTTCAACGACATGGTGCGCGACCTGTCTGAACGGCAACGGCTGCGCGACCTGTTCGGCCGCTACGTGGGCGAGGACGTGGCCCGACGGGCACTAGAGCGGGGCACCGAACTGGGCGGGCAGGAACGCGACGTCGCGGTGTTGTTCGTGGACCTGGTCGGTTCCACCCAGCTGGCCGCGTCGCGACCGCCCGTCGAGGTGGTCCATCTGCTCAACGAGTTCTTCCGGGTGGTGGTCGACACCGTCGCCCGGCACGGCGGGTTCGTCAACAAGTTCCAGGGCGACGCCGCGCTGGCGATCTTCGGCGCGCCGATCGAGCACCCCGACGGCGCCGGTGCCGCGCTGGCCGCCGCGCGCGAACTGCACGACGAGCTCATCCCGGTGCTGGGATCCGCGGAGTTCGGTATCGGCGTCTCGGCAGGCCGCGCCATCGCCGGCCACATCGGCGCGCAGGCACGCTTCGAGTACACCGTCATCGGCGACCCGGTCAACGAAGCCGCCCGGCTCACCGAGTTGGCCAAGCTCGAAGAAGGGCACGTGCTGGCCTCGGCGATCGCGGTCAGCGGCGCGCTGGACGCCGAGGCACTGTGCTGGGACGTGGGTGAAGTGGTCTTCTTGCGTGGCCGCGCCGCGCCGACCCAGTTGGCACGTCCGCTGAACCTGGCTGAGCCGCAGCGTGCTGCCCGCGACTCGCGGGAGATCTCCAGCGACGTGAGCCGCTAGCTCCGCTTGGCGGCCTTCTTGGCCGGCGCCTTCTTCGCGGGCGCCTTGCGGGCGGTCTTCTTCGCGGTCCGCTTCACCGGGCCGCGGGCCCGGCGGTCGGCCAGCAACTCCGCGGCCCGCTCGTCGGTGATCGACAAGACGTCGTCGCCCTTGCGCAGGCTGGCGTTGGTTTCCCCGTCGGTGACGTAGGGCCCGAAGCGGCCGTCCTTGATCACCATCGGCTTGCCGGAGGCCGGGTCGTTGCCCAGCTCGCGCAGCGGCGGCGCGGAAGCAGCCTGGCGCCCGGAACGTTTGGGCTCGGAGTAGATCTTGAGCGCCTCATCGAGGGTGATGGTGAACATCTGATCCTCGGTCTGTAGCGACCGGGAATCGGTGCCGCGCTTGAGGTAGGGGCCGTAGCGCCCGTTCTGGGCGGTGACCTCCTCGCCGGAGGCAGGGTCCACACCGACGACCCGCGGCAGCGACAGCAGCTTGAGCGCGTCCTCGAGCGTCACCGTCTGCAGGTCCATGTTGCGCAGCAGCGAACCGGTGCGGGGTTTGGGCCCGGTGGGCTTCTTGCCCTTCCTGGCCCCGGTCCCGGCACCGCCGTCGTCGTCGTCGGACTTCGGCAGGACCTCGGTCACATACGGCCCGTAACGGCCGTCCTTGGCCACGATCTCGTGTCCGGTCTCCGGATCCACTCCCAGCACCCGCCCCTCCTGCGGAGTGGCGAAAAGCTCTTCTGCCACTTCAAGAGTCAGCTCGTCGGGAGTGAGCGAGTCGCTGAGATTGGCCCGCTGCGGGGTGGGTTCACCGCCCTCACCGGCCACCGTGCGCTCCAGGTACGGCCCGTTCTTGCCGACGCGCACGTAGACGGGACGTCCTTCGGCATCGTCAAAAAGCTTGATGGAGTTGACTTCTCGGGCATCGATGCCTTCGAGGTTGACGCCCACCAGGCGCTTCAGGCCGCCGGACCGGGCCACCGAGTCGGGCACGCCGTGGTCGCCACCGAAGTAGAAGTTGTTGAGCCAGTTGGTGCGTCGTTCATTGCCGGAGGCAATGGCGTCGAGCTCGTCCTCCATCGCCGCGGTGAAGTCGTAGTCGACCAGCCGGCCGAAATGCTGTTCCAACAGGCCGGTTACCGCGAACGCGACCCAGGACGGCACCAGCGCGCTGCCCTTCTTGTGCACGTAACCACGGTCCTGAATGGTCTTGATGATCGACGAGTAGGTGGACGGACGGCCAATGCCCAGCTCCTCGAGCGCCTTGATCAACGAGGCCTCGGTGTAGCGCGCGGGCGGGTTGGTGGAGTGGCCGTCCGGCGTCAGCTCGATGGCATCCAGACGCTGACCCGGGGTCAGATGGGGTAGTCGCCGCTCGGCATCGTCGGCCTCACCACCTGCCTGGTCATCAACGGTTTCCACGTAGGCCTTGAGGAAGCCGGGGAAGGTCAGGGTGCGCCCGGACGCCGAGAACACCACCTGCCGTGCTCCGGCTGCACCCTCGATGCGCAGGCTCAGCGTGGTACCCCGCGCGTCAGCCATCTGCGAGGCCACCGTGCGCTGCCAGACCAGCTCATAGAGCCGGAATTCGTCGCCGTCGAGCTCGCGGCGCACCGCGTCGGGGGTGGCGAACGTCTCTCCGGCTGGGCGGATGGCCTCGTGCGCCTCCTGGGCGTTCTTCACCTTGCGGGTGTACTGCCGCGGCGACGGCGACACATACTCCTCGCCGTAGAGCTGACGCGCCTGGTTGCGCGCGGCGTTGATCGCCGACTCCGACAAGGTGGTCGAGTCGGTCCGCATATAAGTGATGTAGCCGTTCTCATACAGCCGCTGCGCGATGCTCATCGTGCGTTCGGAGGAGAACCGGAGCTTGCGGCCGGCCTCCTGCTGCAGCGTCGACGTCATGAAGGGCGGGTACGGCCGACGGGTGTAGGGCTTCTCTTCGGCCGAGGCGACGGCTGAGCCGCGCGCCCTGCAGGTTGCGGGCCAGTTCCGTTGCGGTGGCCTCGGTCAGGACGGTGACCTCATCGGCCTTGCGCAGTTGGCCCAGCGAGTCGAAGTCACGGCCGGTGGCCACCCGCAGCCCGTCGACGTTGGTCAGGCGCGCGGCGAATGTAGGCGGTTGGGCCTGCGGGTCGGACACGCTGGCGTCCAGCCTGGCCAGAATGTCCCAGTAGGACGCGCTGCGGAAGGCCATCCGGTCGCGTTCGCGCTGGACGATGATCCGGGTGGCAACCGACTGGACCCGGCCGGCCGACAGTTTGGGCGCGACCTTTTTCCACAGCACCGGGCTGACCTCGTAGCCGTACAGCCGGTCCAGGATGCGGCGGGTCTCCTGTGCGTCGACCAGGTCGATGTCCAGGTCGCGGGGGTTTTCAGCGGCCTCGAGGATGGCCGGCTCGGTGATCTCGTGGAAGACCATCCGCTTGACCGGGATGCGGGGTTTGAGTGTCTCCATCAGGTGCCAGGCGATGGCCTCGCCCTCGCGGTCACCATCAGTCGCCAGATAGAGCTCGTCGACGTCTTTGAGCAAGCCTTTCAGCTCTGTGACGGTGCTCTTCTTCTCCGGACTGATGATGTAGAGCGGTTCGAAGTCGGCGTCGACGTTCACTCCCAGCCGGGCCCAAGGCTCGGATTTGAACTTCGCGGGCACGTCGGCGGCAGCCCGGGGCAGGTCGCGGATGTGCCCTCGAGACGACTCGACGATGTAGTTGGAACCCAGGTAACCAGCGAGTTTGCGCGCCTTGGTGGGCGACTCCACGATCACGAGTCGCCGGGTGCTACCGTTTCTGCCGCTGCTAGCCCTCTTGGGGGCCCGGTCAACCAACTGCGCCTACGCTCCATCTCCTGTATCGGTCCCTGGACGGAACCGTCTCGCAGAAACAATGACAGGGCGGCTGCCTGATATTCCGGATTTCCGGTCAAACAAGGGGTACGCCGCCGTATCTTCGCCCCGCGGGCAACTGACAATTTCGCACCCTTGGGCGGGCCTGCGCAAACCGGCAGTAAACCGGCCCACCGGGCGCGGGGTCGCAGCGGGTCGTCAAACCCGTGGCCAATGCGCTGCCGCCCGTCCCCGTCAGGGGCCTCTCCCACGTTCTCTACCAGGCGCGATAGCCGTCGGCGGCCGCTGATTCGAAGCGCTGGACGGGTACCGCGGGTACCGATCAGAGTGGGCGCGATCCCGACCCTCATCAGAGCAGACGCCAGCGGTGAGTGGGTGTCCGGGGCGTGCGGATCCAGCCCGAGTAGGTAACGGTCGGCCTCGGCACTGCCGGCCGCCAGGGCCCAGGCCCGCAGCTCCCGCGGCCCGGGCAACCAGCGCGGCGGAACCGTCTTCACCGCACCTCGCGTCCATTCGGTGGCGATGCCGCGCAGCAGCGGGTCCGCGGCGGTCCGCACCAACGGGTGGTCTTCGTCGGTCCGGGTGATCTCGGGGACCAGGCCGGCCGCCGTGATCATCTCTGCCAGCGCAGCCGCACGCCAGGATTCGTCGACGACCACCGACAGCCTCGCACCACCACCGACCAGCACAATCTGACCGGGTGCCGCCAGCAGCCCGCACAAGTCCCCGACCGCGGGCGGGACCGACTCCGCGGCGAAGAAGGAAAGCTGGCTCACGCCACAGACAGTAGGCCAGCAAGTGCGGCCCGCGGCTGCTCCGCATCGGCGCGGCGGGCCGGTACCGGCGCCCCGGAAACGAAAACCCCCGGACTGCGCCGGGGGTTCCGTTTGGGAATCTGCTCGAATCAGAGCGAGCGGACTCCGGTGGCCTGGGGGCCCTTAGGGCTGTGGCCGATCTCGAACTCGACCTTCTGGTTCTCTTCGAGGGTGCGGAAGCCCGTCCCCTGGATTTCCGTGTAGTGGACAAACACATCAGCGGATCCATCTTCGGGGGCGATGAAGCCAAAGCCCTTCTCCGCGTTGAACCACTTCACAGTTCCCTGTGGCATTTCTCGATCTTTCCTTTTCTTTCTGGGTGCGGGGCGCCGCCTTTCGATGCCCCGGGCCAGCCGCGCTCGCCATACCTCGCGGAGTCGCCGGAACTTCACCCGACAGATAACCTCGCAGGAACCGCGACCGCAACGTCGATCCTGCGAAAGTTTTACACGAACACAGAAGCTGCGACCGCAATCAGTCAACCATGTTCAACCCCTTGGCGACAGTCTCTAGGCCCAGACAGACCGCCGAATGGCGGGTCAATTTACGTCAGCGTCATCCCACCGGGCCGCCCCCGGCCTCAGCGGGGTCGAGAAAGGTAACTGATGGCGAGTTTCGGCAGTGAATTGCTTGCCGCCGCGCTCGCTGGAACCGCGGCGGACGAGCATCCGCTGCGCCACACCGCCGAACTGCCGGCCCGGCCCGGCCGGCCGCAAGGGTGGCCGGCGTGGGCACGAGCCGGACGTGGTGCGCGCGTTCACCGATCGGGGCATCCGGGTGCCGTGGTCGCATCAGGTGCAGGCCGCCGAACTGGCGCACGCCGGTCGTCATGTCGTGGTGAGCACCGGCACCGCGTCGGGGAAGTCGCTGGCCTACCAGCTGCCGGTACTCAACGCGCTGGCCGGCGACCCACGCGCCCGGGTGCTGTATCTGTCGCCCACCAAAGCGCTGGGGCACGACCAGTTGCGCGCGGCGCAGGCTCTGGTCACCGCCGCTGCGCTCGCGAACGTCGCACCCACTGCGTACGACGGCGACAGCCCCACCGAAGTGCGCCGCTTCGCCCGCGAGCGATCCCGCTGGATCTTCTCCAACCCCGACATGATCCACCTGTCGATCCTGCGCAACCACGCCCGCTGGGCGGTGCTGTTGCGTGGCCTGCGGTTCGTGGTAGTCGACGAATGTCATTACTACCGAGGGGTTTTCGGCTCCAACGTGGCGATGGTGCTGCGCCGCCTGTTACGGCTGTGCGCGCGTTATTCGTCGTACCCGACGGTGATCTTCGCCAGCGCGACAACGGATTCCCCCGGCACGACGGCCGCCGAGCTGATCGGCCAGCCGGTGACGGAGGTGACCGAGGACGGCTCCCCGCAAGGCGCCCGCACCGTGGCGCTGTGGGAGCCGGCGCTGCTGACCGACCTGCTGGGCGAGAACGGTGCCCCGGTCCGACGGTCGGCGGGCGCCGAGGCGTCCCGGGTGATGGCCGACCTGATCGTCGAGGGCGCCCAGACATTGACGTTCGTGCGGTCGCGCCGGGCGGCCGAGCTGACCGCACTGGGCGCGCAGGCACGCTTGAGCGACATTGCGCCGCGGCTGGTGCCGACGGTGGCGTCGTACCGGGCCGGATATCTGGCCGAGGATCGCAAGGCGTTGGAGAATGCGCTGGCCGAGGGTCAGCTGCGTGGCGTGGCCACTACCAATGCCCTCGAGCTGGGGGTCGACATCGCGGGCCTGGATGCCGTGGTGCTGGCCGGGTTTCCCGGAACGGTCGCCTCGTTCTGGCAGCAGGCCGGCCGATCGGGACGGCGGGGTCAGGGCGCGCTCGTGGTACTGATCGCCCGCGACGACCCGTTGGACACCTACCTCGTGCACCATCCGTCCGCGTTGCTGGACAAGCCGGTCGAGCGCGTCGTCATCGACCCGCGCAATCCCTACATCCTGGGGCCGCAACTGCTCTGCGCGGCCACCGAACTTCCACTCGACGAGGCCGAAGTGCGGTCGTTGGACGCGGTGGAGGTGGCCGAGGGCCTCGTCGACGACGGGCTGCTGAAACGTCGGGGCAGCAGGTACTTTCCGGCGCCGGGGATGGAACCCCATGCGAGCGGTTGATATTCGGGGCTCCATCGGCGGCCAGATCGTCATCGTGGAATCCGACACCGGACGGCTGCTCGGCCACACCGGCGTCGGGCAGGCCCCGGCCTCCATCCATCCCGGCGCGGTGTATCTGCACCAGGGTGAGAGCTACGTCGTCGACTCCCTCGATCTCGAGGAGGGCATCGCCTTCGTCCATGCCGAGGATCCCGGCTACGCCACCTTCGCCCGGGAAATCACCGACATTGCGGTGACCGGACAGGGCGAGCGTTCCGTCTTCGGGCCGGTGACGCTGGGCCTGGTACCGGTGACCGTCACCCACCAGGTGGTCGGATACCTGCGCCGTCGGGGCAACGGTGAAGTGATCGACTTCATCGAGCTCAGCATGCCGCAACATTCGCTACCCACCACCGCCGTCATGTACACGATCGATCCGGATGCATTGGACCGCAACGACATTGAGGCGGTCCGGATTCCGGGTTCGCTGCACGCAGCCGAACATGCCGCTATCGGACTGCTGCCGCTGGTAGCGAGCTGCGACCGCGGTGACATCGGTGGCCTGTCCACCGCACTCGGCTCCGACGGCCTACCGACCGTCTACGTCTACGACGGCTATCCGGGCGGCGCAGGGTTCGCCGAACGTGGCTTTCGCCGGGCTGTCACCTGGCTGGGGGCCACCGCCGCGGCCATCCAGGCGTGCGAATGCCCGAACGGATGCCCCTCGTGCGTGCAGTCGCCCAAGTGCGGCAACGGCAACGATCCCTTGGACAAGGCGGGTGCGGTGCAGGTGCTGCGACTGGTGCTCGCGGCGCTCGATGGGGCTGAGTAGGTCGTCCTCCCCCGATAACCGGTGGGGGTCGCAGATACCTGCTGTTCAGGGCCTTGAGCGACAGCGACGAGCGGCCTTGACCGCGTGGCGGGCGGCCGGAGCGAAAATCTTCGAAATTTGTTTGCTCCATTTCGCCGAAAAGGCGCTACGGTGCTCATATCCATCGCCGCACAGCGACGGGTAACAGACACTGGCCGAGTCTGTCGGAGTAGACCGATTGGGAGGTGTCATGTCGTTTGTCCGCGCGACTCCCGACCGCTTGGTGACAGCGGCTCGCAATCTCGCAGGCATCGGTTCAACGCTCAATGCTTCCAATGCAACCGCGGCGGCGCCTACCTTGGCCGTCTCGGCAGCCGCCAGCGATCAGGTATCGGCCGCGGTCGCGGCGTTCTTCTCCGGACATGCCCAGGGCTACCAGACGCTGAGCGCGCAGGCGGCCGAATTTCACAGCGATTTCGTACAAGCACTCAGCGCCGACGCGAACTCCTACGCCTCGGCCGAGTCCGATAACGCCGCGCCGCTGCGACAACTATTCAATGCCACACCAGAGACCACCCCACTCGGCGCCGGTGAAGCCGCCGGAGCGGGCACCAAAGCATCCGCCATCCCCGGCGGGGTTCCGCCCGGTACCGGCAGAACGCGTGGCGGCACTGCGAATCCAAGAGCCGTCACTGCGGTGGGGCCGGTCGGCAGTGCAGTGGCCAAGGGCACTGGCTCATCGACCGAAGGCGGCGCGCCCGCGGGGAACTGCGGCACCGGTGGGCTGTTGCTCCGCGCCGGCGGTGTGAGCGAACCTGGCGTTAGCTGGTCGACGAGTGCTGTCAGGGCCGGCGCGTCGGGCGGGCTGCTGAGCCGGCTGGTCGACGCCGACGGCGGGAACGCCCGTACCGGCGATCTCAGGCGGGTCAACGCTGGCACGCGCAACGGTGTATGGCTCGACGGGATTCGGGGGGCAGGCTTGGCCCTCGGTGGAAACCATGGCGGCGCCGCCGGCGGCAGCGCGAAGCTCGTCGGCCTGTGGGGAGCCGGTACGCCTGTCGACCAGCGCGGCCCAGGTACCGGCGGTATCAACGGCTCGTAAGGGGAAGCGATCGGGCCGCGAACTATAGAAACACCCGGATTATCGTCTTCCCGTGGATCAAATTCGAGACTGTTTCCCATCATTGCCACCCGTGGGACACGATGGTGCGCCACCGTGGGCCCCCTTGGCCGACTCAACATTTGAGAGACTGTGCAAAGAAGATGGAGTGTCCATCGTCGGGCATCGTGACCGGCGTCACCGTCTGCTGATGTCGATGAGAGGCAGCCGTCAGGATTCTTTGACTGGCCCGTAAATAAACCGGTATTTCACTATGCCGTAATCCGGAAATCTCTCAGGACGGAGCGGTAGCCGATCCTGCCCTTGACCCAACGCAGCCAATCCCGCCGTGGCAATGGCGGCTCGGGCGGCAACGGCGGCAAAATCCGGGGCGAGGCGCTGGGTACAAGCGACCCTAACAGCTACTACCGGCCAGATATATTCCGCTGCAACGTATTCCATGCTGCCCGATCAGCAATGGAAGACGACCGATGTGATCTCGAACGGGGATTACGTTGCGCAATCCGATGGACGGCGACCGACCCCTCGACGGTCGACCTCCACGGATTTGCGTCGTGCGCTCGGACAACACAATCCGAGATCGCACAGCCAAAACGCGAATGCAGCAGCAACGTACCCGGCTTCGAGTCTCAAACGCAACACTCAAGTTGGCCACTTCACGAAAAAATTTCCCGCAAAATCCGCCTGACGGTATGACAAACCGCGCCGCTGTAGACCGAGATGTGTTGCCTCGCGCCGAAACACCTACTACGACGCTCAACTGACGGCCACTCACCGTCCGGCCGTACACGCTAAAGCCGTGGAGACCAAGGGACTTGACGCCGCGGTCAGCGTACCGTCACGTACTCATCCGCCTCACCACCCAGGAAGGCAGCCATATCGTATCTGATTGCCACACCGATTTATTGGCCAGGGCGCGATGGCGGCAGCGGCGGAAACGGTGATGTTGCCGCTACGTCGACGGGGGCCGGTGGAATCGGAGGCGCCGGCGGTCAACTGCCCGAGCAGAACGGAATCAGCGGGTCATAGCGAGGGCTCCCGGCCGTATCTGCCTTGACTGCAATGAGTTTCCGTAACATTCCCCCGTGTCAACGAGCCGACATGTGATCGCCTAAGCTGCCCCTATGGGCCACGACTGGTTGCTCGTGGAGACGCTGGGTGACGAACCTGCCGTCGTAGCGCAGGGACGGCAACTCAAGAACCTGGTTCCGGTAACCACCTTCCTGCGCCGCAGCCCGTATCTTTCGTCCGTCAAAACGGCGATTGCCGAATCGGTGCAGACCGGCCAGGCGCTGACCAGTATCACCCCCAAGAGCGACCGCGTCATCCGCACCGAACCGGTGATGATGTCGGACGGCCGAATGCACGGGGTTCACGTGTGGACCGGACCGATCGACGAAGAGCCCCCGAGCGCCCTGTCGTGGGCCCGCTGAAATGGGATCTGACCCGTGGAGTAGCCACCGATACCCGCGAGTCGCTGGCCAACAGCGGCAAGAACCCCGAGGCCGAGGTCACCTACGGCAGAGCCTTCGCGGAGGACCTGCCGTCACGCGAACTCAACCCCAACGAAACCAAAGTTCTGGCCATGGCGGTAAGAGCCGAGCCGGGCCAAACATTATGCAGCACATGGGATATCACTGATTGGCAGGGGAATCCGATCCGGATCGGCTTCACCGCGCGCAGCGCGATGGAACCAGGACCCGACGGCCGCGACCACCTGGTTGCTCGCGCAATGAACTGGCGCACCGAACGCAAAGGTCCAGTGATAGTCGCCGACGACCTGGCGCAGCGAATACTCAACGGCCTGGCGCAGGCAGGTGTGCATCGGGCCCTCGTCGACCTCAAGAACTGGACACTGCTGAAATGGCTGGACGAGCCTTGCTCGTTCTACGACTGGCGGGGCAACGACGACAAACAGCGGGTGCACCCCGATGACGAAGCTGTATTGCATTCCATGACAAAGGAATTCGCCGACGGTGCGACCAGTCGGGTGCTGCGGCTGCCCGGAAATGACACCGAGTGGGTGCCGGTGCACGTCACCGTCAACCGGGTGGAACTCGAACCCGAAACGTTCGCCGGGCTGATCTCGCTGCGGTTGCCGACTGACGAGGAACTCGCCGCCGTCGGCCTTCCGGAAACCTCGACCGACTAGGCACGCCGCGAGCTCGACCCCACCGGTACCCGCAACGCCTCTCCTGGCGCGATCGCAAGGTGACAAAGAAATTTTGATGAAACATCGCTTGAGTTGCTGCGCGAAGTTCTAACTGCCGAGCCTTCTGGAGGTCGGCGGCCCCCAGGTCGGTATGACGCCTAGGTCATGTCGCACTGGGAGGTGCCTGATGTCGTATTCTGAACGTGATTCCAGACCTGTGGGAACAGCGGCAACGGACTTGGCTGGCATCGGTTCCGCGGTGAACACGGCCAACCGGGCCGCGGCCGCCCGAACGACTGCGGTGCTGGCTGCCGCGCAAGGACGAAGTGTCGGTCGCCATCGCTGCAGCTCTTCGGGGCGCACGGCCAGGCTTATCAAGCCATCGGCGCGCAGGCCGCGGCGTTCCAGAGTGACTTTGTGCAGGCTTTGACCGGCGGCGCGCAGTCCTATGCGGCCGCGGAGTCGGCGGCCGCGCAGCCCTTACAGAGCCTCATCGACGTCGATCAACGCGCAGTTCGTCACGCAGACCGGGCGCCCGCTGATCGGCAACGGCGCCAACGGCAAGCCCCGGGACCGGGCTCCCGGCCAGCCCGGCGGGTGGTTGATCGGCAACGGCGGGGCCGGCGGGTCCGGCGCCAGCGGCGCGACCGGCACGGCCGGCGGCGCCGGCGGGGCCGCTGGGCTGATCGGCAGCCGGCGGAGCCGGCGGGGCCGGCGGGTCCGCCACCGGGGCCGGCAGGCAACGGCGGGGCCGGCGGCGCCGGCGGCGCCGCCATGCTGATCGGCGCCGGCGGTACCGGCGGGGCCGGCGGGTACTCAGACCTCGGCGCCGGCGGGGCCGGCGGGGCCGGCGGGGCCGCCGGCATGCTCTTCGGCGCCGCCGGGACCGGCGGCGCCGGCGGGTCCACGATTCGGCGTCGGCGCAACGGCGGGGCCGGCGGCGCCGGCGGGGCCGGCGGGCTGTTCTCCGAGCGGCGGGGCCGGCGGGGCCGGCGGGACCACATTCGGCGGCACCGGCGGGGCCGGCGGCGCCGGCGGGGCCGGCGGGCTGTTCAGCGCCGGCGGCACGGGCGGACCGGCGGGGTCGCGCAACTGTCGCTGCGGTACCGGCGGGGCCGGCGGGGCCGGCGGGGCCGGCGGGCTGTTCGGCGCCGGCGGCACCGGCGGCTGCGGCGGGTTGGGCGCCGCCACCGGCGGGCGCGGCGGGGCGGGCGGCGACGCCGGCCATGCTCGCCCTCGGTGCCGCCGGCGGCGCCGGCGGCACCGGCGGGGAAGGCGTCACCGGCACCGGCGGGGTCGGCGGGAGTCGGCGGCAACGCCGGCATGCTCTTCGGCTCCGGCGGCGCCGGCGGCGCCGGCGGGCAGGCATCGGCGCCACCGGCACCGGCGGGGCCGGCGGGGCCGGGGGCAACGCCGGCCTGCTCATCGGCTCCGGCGGCTCCGGCGGCAGCCGGCGGCATCTGCTGGCACCCTCGCCGGCGGCGCCGGCGGGGCCGGCGGCAAGGCCGGGCTGATCGGCAACGGCGGTAACGGCGGCAACGGCGGCGCGGGGGCGTGCTACCGGCGGTGCCGGCGGGGCCGGCGGCAGCCGGCGTGCTGATCGGCGATGGCGGTAACGGCGGTAGCGGCGGGACCGGCGCGACCCCGGGCAAGGCCGGCGCTCGGCGGCATCAGCGGGCTGCTGTTGGGTGCTGGACGGATCCAACGCTCCCGCCAGCACCAACCCACGTGCACACCCTGCAGCAACAGGTGCTCACCGCGATCAACGGGCCCGTCCAGACGGTGACCGGGCGCCCGCTGATCGGCAACGGCGCCAACGGGGCTCCGGGGACCGGGGCTGCCGGCGGCGCCGGCGGGTGGTTGTTCGGCAACGGCGGGACTGGCGGACACGGAGCGACCGGCACCGACGGCGGGCCCGGCGGGGCCGGCGGGGCCGGCGGGACCTTGTTCGGCGCCGGCGGCGCCGGCGGGGCCGGCGGGGTCGGCACGGCCGGCACCGGCGGGGCCGGCGGCGCCGGCGGTGACGCACTGCTGATCGGCTCCGGCGGCACCGGCGGCGCCGGCGGGAGCGGCACCACCGGTGGCGGGGCGGGCGGACCGGCGGTAACGCCGGCGTGCTCTTCGGCGCCGCCGGGACCGGCGGCGACGGCGCGCACATCCGGGCGCCGCGACCGGCGGTCGCGGGCGGCGCCGGCGGCACCGGCGGGCTGTTCGCCAACGGCGGGGCCGGCGGGCCCGGCGGAGTTAGCGGGGCCGGCGGGGCCGGCGGGACCGGCGGGACCGGCGGGCTGTTCGGCGCCGGCGGCACCGGCGGCGCCGGCGGATACGGCGCAACGGCACCGGCGGGGTCGGCGGGGCCGGCGGGACCGGCGGGCTGTTCGGCGCCGGCGGCACCGGCGGCGCCGGCGGCGGCGCAGCGGCACCGGCGGGGCCGGCGGGGCCGGCGGCAACGCCGGCGCACTCTCGTTCGGTGCGTCCGGCGGCGCCGGCGGCAGCGGCGGGGTATGCAACAACCTTGGCGGGGCCGGCGGGGCCGGCGGGACCGGCGGCGCGCTCTTCGGCTCCGGCGGCGCCGGCGGCTATCGGCGGCGCGGGCGGGTCCGGCGGCAACGCCGGGACCGGCGGGACCGGCGGCGCCGGCGGGAAGGCCGGCTTCCTATCGGCTCCGGCGGCGCGCGGCGGCGCAGGCGGCAGCGGCGGTGGCAACTGACGCCAGCGTCACCGGCGGCGCCGGCGGCGTCGGCGGCGGATCCGGGCGTGGTCGGCAACGGCGGTGACGGCGGGGCCGGCGGCGACGGCCGGAACGGACCGGCGGCAATGGCGGGAACAGGCGGCAATGCCGTGTTGATCGGCGATGGCGGAAACGGCGGTAACGGCGGGACTGGCTACCGCCGACGGCACGGCCGGCACCGGCGGCACCGGCGGACTGCTGCTCGGCGTGAACGGGAATAACGGAAAGCCGTAAGCCCCCGCTGTGTCTGTCGGATCCGACCGGCCCCGCCCGCGCGGCAGCCCGTGCCGCGCCCACGAACGGCAGCTCCACCTCCGCGGTCACGATCACGTCGAGCCCGTCCACCTGGCACCCAGCGTCACTGACGCGCATCCCGTGGGCCACCGCCGTCGCGCGCGCACATGCCGCCGAAACCCCTTGCGGCAGTGCGGCGGCCCCGGCCAAAGCACCGAGATCGGCCGCCGCCTGCGCCTGATGGCGCGCCACCACCACCGACCCAAGGTAGACCCCCGCTGCGGTGACGAACAGCACCACGGCGACCATCGCAACGGCGACCACCGTGGCCGAGCCGCGATCATCCCGGCTCCTCGGCGGACACCGCTCTAGCAGCGATATCCAAGGTGGGCAACATCTTTGAATGCGCCACGACGGTGGCGACCAGATAGCCGCCGTCACGTCGCACCTGAACTTGCGCGCCCGGTGGGGCGATCCGGCGCGCCGCTTCCACAGCGTTGCGCTGATCGCCGCGCGCCGCCAGTCGGGCCGCTTCACGAGCCGCGTCGACGCAGCGCACCTGCATCGACACGGCCGTGACCCCGGCCAGGCACAGTGCCAGCACCACCACCAGGGCGGCGATCGCCAAGGCGGCCTCGACGGTGCTCGCGCCCGCACTGCCGGCTAGACCTTGGTGCTCAACGCGCGGCCGATGATGTGGTTGAGCGCCGAAACGACCGAGTCGCCGGTCACGACGGTGTAGAGGATCGCACCGAATGCCGCCGCTGCAATCGTGCCGATCGCGTACTCGACCGTCGACATGCCGGACTCGTCGCTCACCAACAGCGTCAGACGCGCCATGATGACCCGAAACTTGTTGTTCACCAATATATTCCTTTCTCACATCAACCCCGACTGCAGAACGTTGCCGGCCAATCCGGCGACCACCGGAACGATGCCGAGGCACACGAAGGCCGGCAGAAAACACAACCCAAGCGGACCTGCGATCAGCACCCCGGCACGCTCGGCGGCAGCGGCAGCAGCCGACGCGGCGTCGTGCCGGGACTGCACCGCAAGTTCGGCAACGCCATCGGCGAGAGCGGCGCCCGAAGACGACGATCGACGTGCCAACCGCAGCAGGCCGTCGACTTGCCCATCAGTCGGCCCCGGGTCCGTCGGCGTTGACCACGCAATCGCCGAGTCGGCACCCAGCGCCAGCAAGTCGGCGGCGCGCTGCAGCACCAGGGCCAGCCGCGGTGGCGCGGACGCCGCGGTCGCCGACGCGGCCGTCGCGACAGCCATACCCGCCGCCAGGCACACCGCAAGCACGTCCAGGCTCGACGCCGTCCCGAGCGGGTCCGGACCACGAGCGTGCGGTCGACGAGGACCAGGCGATCGCGACGGCATCCACGCACGAGCACGTATCACCGCGGGCCCGGGCCGATCAGCAATGCGACGGCCAACAGCGCGGCCGAGATGCTCACGCCGAGGCCACGCGATCGGTAATCCGGTCCGACCACCACAGTCCACCGCAGGTCAGCGCCACGCCGGCCAGCAGGAACCACCCACCCGCATGGCCATCGAACAAGAAGCGCAGCGGCTGGGCCCCGATCAACTGCCCGAGCAACAAACCCAGTAGTGGCAACCCTGCCAGGATGGCGGCGGTAGCGCGGGCACCGGCCAATCCCGACGCAACCTTCGCCGAAAATCGTTGCCGCTCAGCGATATCACGCTGCGCAGCCCGCATCAGCGTGGCGATCGCCAGGCCATGGTCATTGGCCAGCTGCCAGCACACCGCCAGCCGCTCCCAGTGTTCCGGCAGCGCCGACGATCCCGCGGCGGCGCGCAGTCCGCCCGCCACGTCGGCGCCCAACCGGGCCCGCGCTGCGACCGCACGCATACCCGCCGACACCGCCCCATTGGTCTCATCGGCGGCAATGTCGAACGCATGGACAGGGTGAACACCCACCCGAAGTTCACCCACCAGCACGTCGAGACCCGCTTCCAGCGCCCGCCCCTCGTCGGCGCCGCGCTGACTGCTGCGACGCCGACGGTAACGGAACCCCACCACGACGCTCGCCAACGCGCCCGACAACACGGCCGGCAACGGCAACATGAAGGCCGCGACCGCGCAGACGCAACCGCAAAGCCAGCCGACCGCCCTGGCGCCGGCCATGATTCGGCGGCCCGCGGGCAGCGCAGAAACAAGGCGAGCCCGCGGTGACGCCGGTGATACCAGTAGCGCCAAAGACAACAACAGCGCGGAAAGCCTCAAACCGCTCATGCCGGTATCCGGGTGCGCAGCGCTGCATCCAAGTCGGCGGCGGCGTCCATCCCGCCGTGGTCCGCGTGCCACGCTGTGATCGCCTGGACCCGCCCGCTGTCGGACTGACGCAGCATCGCGATCTCGCCGAGCCGTCGCCTTCCGGCTCGATCACGGGTGACGTGCAGTAGCACCTGGACCGCGGCCGCGAGCTGGCTGTGTAGCGCGTCTCGGTCGAGTCCACCGAGTGCGCCCAACGCCTCCAACCGGGCGGGAACCTCACCTGGGCTGTTGGCATGCACCGTGCCCGCTCCGCCTTCGTGCCCGGTGTTGAGGGCGGCCAACAGATCGACCACCTCAGCTCCCCGGACCTCTCCGACCACGATCCGGTCTGGACGCATCCGCAGTGCTTGACGCACGAGTTCGCGCACCGTCACCTCGCCGGCGCCCTCGACGTTGGCGCACCGCGCGACGAGCTTGACCAAATGGGGATGTCGGGGCGCCAGCTCGGCGGCGTCCTCGACGCACACGATCCGCTCGGTCGGCGAGACGGCGCCTAACATCGCCGCCAGCAGCGTTGTCTTGCCGGCCCCCGTCCCGCCGCACACCAGGAATGCCAGCCGCGCTTCGATGATGTCGGACACCAGCTCGGCGGCCCCGGGCGCGATAGTGCCCGCACCGGTCAACGCCGCGAGGTCCTGGGTAGCCGGCCGCAGTACCCGCAGTGACAAGCACGTGCCCCCGGCGGCCACCGGCGGCAAGACGGCGTGCAACCGCACCGCGAATCCACCCGCTCCGATTCCGGTCAGCTGTCCGTCCACCCATGGCTGGGCATCGTCGAGCCGGCGGCCGGCAGTCAACGCCAGCCGTTGCGCCAGCCGTCGCACCGCAGCCTCGTCGGCAAATCGAATATGGCTGCGCCGCAAACCTTTTCCATTGTCGGTCCAGATCGCGTCCGGCGCTGTCACCAGCACGTCGGTAGTGCCTTCCGCGCAGAGCAGCGGTTCCAGGATCCCGGCGCCGGTCAGTTCTGTCTGCAGCAGCCGAAGATTGGCCAGCACCTCTGTGTCGCCGAGTATCCCGCCGGATTCGGCGCGGATCGCGGCGGCGACCACGTTGGGCCGCAGCGGACCGGGCTCTGCTGCCAGGCGCTCCCGAACACGCTCGATCAACGATCCGTTCATACCGCCATCCCCGCGGTCTCCCTGCGTCTGCTGGGCAACACAGCGAGCACGGACCGGGCTGCTGCAGCCAGCGCGGATCTCCGGCCCAATCGCAGGCCGCCGTGCTCGAGGCGTTCGGACAAGCCGGGTTCGGCCCGCATCGACGCCAACAGCGGCGCACCCGCGATGTCGGCAACTTCGGCCGCCCGCAGTCCTCCCGGCGCCGGCCCGCGGACGACCAGTCCGAGGTTGGGATTGATCGCGGTCAGCACTGGCACGACTGTCGCGGCAGCCGCGCATGCCCGAACATCGCAGCGGCTGACCAGCACCACCAGGTCGGCGCTGTCCAGGGCAACATGCGTCGCCTCGGTCAAACGCCGCGGAAGGTCGCACACCACGGCGACTCCGCCGCGGCGGCCCGCGTCGACCATCGCAGCCACCGGGCCGGGCGCCAACTCGTAGCCGCGCCGGGTGCCCGACAGAACACTGACTCCGCGGTGTCGCGGCAGTGCCTCGCGAATCGCCGGCCAATTCAGCCTTCCGGCCTGAAGCGCCAGGTCAGGCCACCGCAACCCGGGAATGGATTCGTCTCCCACCAGCAGATCTATGCCACCGCCCCAGGGGTCGAGGTCGAGCAGCAGTGCGTCGCCCGCGGTTTGCGCCACGGCGGCGGCCAGCAGTGAGGCTCCGGCACCGCCACAGCCTCCGATGACCGCCACCGCCTCACCACAGCGGCTGTCGTCACGTGCCGACTCCGCGGCTTTGGCGAGTTCCTCGACCAGGTCATGCTCTTGCTGCGGCATCTGCAACACCCGTTCGGCGCCGACAGCCACCGCCGCCGCCCAGGCCGCCGCGTCGGCTTCCATGCTGGTCAAAACGCTGACGTGGGTACGCCGAGGCAACGCCGACTGGCTACACACGTCGCTGCGGCCTGGTCCAGCACGACCGCCGCAGCCGCCGACCAGGACTTTCTGCTCACCGGATTTCGCCCGCCGAGGTGCACCACGCGTACCCCGACGGCTGCGGCGACGCGGTCGATCTCCTCACGTAGCGGTGGCTCCGCCAGGATCGCCAGCACCCCGGATCCGGTTGGATCGGAGCCGGAAGCGCCAGGAGAAAGTTCGTTCACCACTCCACCGTGCGGGCGGGCGGTATTGGACACCAGTGCCAAAGCTGGATCTGTGGAGAAAGACAGGTCTGTGCACCAAGCCGTTCGCTGGGCACCGGCCGGTCCGGGGACAAACGGAATCCCCGCAACGCATGGGCAGCCGCGTTGAATCCTCGACGAGGGAGATTTTTACCCCGAAAAAAGGACGACCCCCGCCAGGGGGGAGGAGGCGGAGGTCGTCGTGTATCAGCCCCGGGGGGTCGGGCTGATACACCCTCGGCACAGGGCCGAGTAATGCTTACTATACACATGCCAGCCGGGACTCACGCAAGTACTCCGCGTAATGAAAGTGGGGCTTGAGCCGGGTAAATGCGGTGGGCGGAAACACAAGAGGGGTATTCAGGCGCCGAATTCGGGCCCAGCATCGCGGCGGCGCGGGATCGCCGACCTATGCTGGATCGGTGACCGTCCCCGACTCGGCCGCGCGGCAGCAAACGTCTGCGCAAACATCGGAGCAAGTAGTTACGAGTGCCCGCACCGCCGCCTTCTTCGACTTGGACAAGACCATCATCGCCAAGTCGAGCACCTTGGCGTTCAGCAAACCCTTCTTCGCGCAGGGTCTGCTTAACCGGCGAGCGGTGCTGAAGTCGAGCTACGCACAGTTCATTTTCCTGCTTTCCGGTGCCGATCATGACCAGATGGATCGGATGCGCACCCATTTGGCCAACATGTGCATCGGCTGGGACGTGGCGCAGGTGAAATCGATCGTCAACGAGACACTGCACGACATCGTGACACCACTGGTATTCGCTGAAGCGGCAGATCTCATCGCCGCCCACAAGCTGTGCGGGCGCGACGTGGTGGTGGTGTCCGCTTCCGGCGAGGAGATTGTCGGTCCGATCGCCCGCGCGCTGGGCGCCACCCACGCGATGGCGACCCGGATGGTGGTTGAGGACGGCAAGTACACCGGCGAGATCGCGTTCTACTGCTACGGCGAAGGCAAGGTACAGGCGATCCGCGAGTTGGCTGCCCGCGAGGGTTACCCACTCGAGCATTGCTACGCGTATTCCGACTCCATCACCGATCTGCCGATGCTCGAATCCGTTGGCCATCCGTCGGTCGTCAATCCCGATCGCGGCTTGCGCAAAGAAGCCGTCGAACGCGGCTGGCCGGTGTTGGCGTTCTCCAGGCCGGTGTCGCTGCGGGATCGGATCCCGGCGCCGTCGGGTGCCGCGATCGCGACGACGGCCGCGGTCGGTGTCACCGCGGCCGCCGCCGGCGCGGTGACCTATGCGCTGTTGCGGCGCTTCGCTTTCTAGCAGCTTCTGCTAGCAGCTTCGCCACGCCAGCAAATACTTAGTGCGCACAATTAAATGCCGTCGCACAACTTTGACGCGATTAGGCCTTGCTGTGCCTGTGGTCTAGTAGTACAAAGGAGTCACGGCAGCCTGGTGAGGCCAAGGTCGATCCGGAAGAGAAGGTTCGATCTCCCGAACCCGGCACCCAGCATGGTTCCCGGCACCCACGCGGAGTCATAGCCGCGATAATGGCAGAAGTGTTGCGGGCCTGCGTAATTGCGAAAGATGGAATGCCCCGACGGCCCTTTGGGTGGGGTCGCAGCAGGAAGTGTCGCAAACGCGCCGAGGCCACCCACGCAGCCCAGAAGTGCACGCTTGGTAACCGAGAACCGTGTTGGCGGGCGGTGATTCGAATATTTCGGATCGCCGCCCGCTTTGCATTTTCTGCGCCAATTCTCTGGCGAATCGCCAGCTACCGTCGGGGCACCGACTCCGCAATCGCCAACGCCTCCTGCGCGCCGGCCCTCATCGCCCGACAACACAGCACCAGCCAACTCGCTACGCCGTCGGGAGTACCCGACGCGAACTTCGTCGCAGCGTCCCGGTAAGCCGCAGGCTGGCGCATCCAATTGACCTCCGGCACACCGAGTCCATGCGGATCCAACCCGGTTGCGATCGTGACCAAACGCGACACTCCGCGTGCCACCACACCGTCGGCACTGCCGAAGGGCCGCAGCGTCAACAACTCCCCGTGCGCCACGGCAGCAATCACCGGCGCCGAGGCCTGAGTGGGACGGCTGACCACCTCGGCGAGCAACTCGAGTCGCCGCCCGATATCGGTATCGGTGCGCGGCCTGCCCAGCCGCTCATCGTCAACCAGATCGGCGGCAGCGAGCATATGCAGCCGAGCCAGCGCTTGCAGCGGCGCCTTCTGCCAGACCGTGACGAGCGCGCCCGCCCCGCCTTCCAGGGCCTGAGCCACCCGTAGCGCACCGCCGAACACGGGGTCGCTGATCCCCCCTGTTTGCGTCGCAGCATCCGCGACGTCGTCCATCCGTACCGGACCGCCGTCCAGCACCGAGGATGCCCGCGCCGCCCGCAGCGAAGCCTCCGCGGCCGTCACCGGCCAGCCACGTAGGTTGGCCCGGTGCCGGTGAGCTCGGCCGAGCGCCTCGCGAGCCCGGTCGCTTGCTTCGACGACGCCGGGAAGGTCCATCAACGGGGCCAGCGGGTCAGTCACAGGTTGTCAACTTATCGGGGTCCGGAAGCAGCGCCGGGAATGGCCTCTAACAGCTGCCGGGTGTAGTCGTGTGCGGGCCTGGTGAAAACCGCTTCGGTGGCCGCGTGTTCCACCACCCGCCCGGCGTGCATCACCAGCACGTCGTCGGAGATCTGTCGCACCACCGCCAGATCGTGGCTGATGAACAGGTAGGTAAGCCCCAGGTTGGCCTGCAACTCGCCCAACAGGTTGAGGATCTGCGCCTGCACCAGGACGTCGAGCGCCGAGACCGCCTCGTCGCAGACCAGCACATCCGGGCGCAGCGCCAACGCTCTTGCGATGGCCACCCGCTGCCGCTGGCCACCGGAAAGCTCGCGGGGCAGCCGGGGCAGCACCGACGACGGCAACGCCACCTGCTCGAGCAGCTCCCGCACCGTCTGCTCCCGCTGGCGACGGTCACCCACCCGGTGAATCCGTAGCGGCTCCTCGATGGCGCGGAATACCGAGTACATGGGATCCAGACTGCTGTAGGGGTTCTGGAAGACCGGCTGGATCCGACGACGGAACGCAAGTGTCTTGCGCACCGCGCCGACGTCCGTTCCGTCGAAAACAACACTGCCCGAGGTTGGTTGCAGCAGACCGAGCACCATCCGCGCCACGGTCGATTTCCCCGAACCGGACTCCCCCACAACCGCCAGCGTGCTGGCCCGTCGCACCTGAAACGACACCCCGTCGACGGCACGGAATTCGGTCCGCCGCCACGGTACGCCGCGAGTCTCCGGGTAGGTCTTGGTCAGCCCCGACACCACCAGGATGTCGTCCTGTACGCCCGCGTGTTCGGCCGCTTCGGCGGCCACCCGCTCGCGGATCTGAGCGGAGCGTTTGTCACGCGCGGTCAGCGACGGGGCCGCGGCCACCAGCCGCTTTGTGTATTCGTGAGTCGGTTCACGCAGAAGTGATTGCGCGGCACCATATTCCACCACTACTCCACGGTGGATGACCACCACCTGCTCAGCGCGCTCGGCCGCCAGCGCCAGGTCGTGAGTGATCAGCAGCAAGGCGGTACCCAGTTCATCGGTGAGCCGCTGCAGGTGGTCGAGAACTTGCCGCTGCACGGTGACGTCGAGCGCCGACGTGGGTTCATCGGCGATCAGCAACCGCGGCCGGCCCGCCAGGCCGATGGCGATCAGTGCGCGTTGACACATGCCGCCGGAGAGTTGGTGTGGGTATCGCCCGGCCTGCTTGACCGGCTCAGGCATGCCTGCGTCGGCAAGCAACTGCACCGCGCGCCGTCGCGCATCGCGACCATCGGTGTTGACCCGCAACGCCTCCCGGACCTGGAAGCCGACCTTCCACACCGGGTTGAGATTGGTCATCGGATCCTGCGGTACATAACCGATCTCGCGACCTCTGATGGAACGCATGGACCGCGGGTCGGCGCCGGTGATATCGCGTCCGTCAAACGTGATGCACCCGCCGGTGATTCGTCCACCTGGCGACAGCAGCCCCAGGATCGCGGCCGCGGTGGTGGATTTCCCCGAGCCGGATTCGCCGACGATGGCCACGGTCTGACCGCGACGGACACTCAGATCCACACCGCGGACCACCGGTTCGTCGCTACCGAACCGCACCTGCAGCCCCTCGACCGACAACAGCACCGCAGCACGGCTACGCCCCTCCTCCTCTCTTCCATGCATTTCGCTCATCAGGACCGCTCCGCCCGGGACGCAGGATCCAGCCCATCGCGTAACGCGTCGCCCATCATCATGAACGCAAGCACTGTAAGCGCCAGCGCCCCAGCGGGATAGAACAGGATTGTGGAGCCGGCCCGCAGCCGCATCTGCGCCACGTTGATGTCGCCGCCCCAGGAAACCACTGACGTGGGCAGCCCGACGCCGAGGTAGGACAAGGTGGCCTCGGTGACGATGAAGACGCCAAGTGCGATGGTGGAAACAGCAATCACCGGACCGATCGCATTAGGCACCACATGCCGCAATAGTGTCCGAAAACTGCTCAGGCCCAATGCCTTAGCTGCCAGCACATAGTCACTGCCCCGCACTTCGAGTACCGAACTTCGGGCGATGCGCGCCACTTGCGGCCACCCGAACAGGGCCAGTATCGCGACCACCGTCCACACCGTGCGATGGTGCATGACCTGCATCAGCACGATAGCGGCCAGCAGCAAAGGCAATGCGAAGAACACATCGGTGATGCGGGAGACCAGCGCGTCGGCCCAGCCCCCGTAGAAGCCGGCCAGCGCACCCAGCGTCCCGCCGATGACGAACACAGCCAGCGTCGCGCCCAACCCGACCGTGACCGAGGCCCGAGCACCGTAAATTGTGCGCGCATAGATGTCGTGGCCCTGCAGGTCGGTACCGAACCAGTGCGCGGCGGACGGGGACAGCAGGCTCCGGCTCGGATCGGCGTAGCTGGGGTCGACGCCGGTGAACAACGCCGGAAACCCCGCAATGAGCAAAATCAACAGGATCAACGCGGCGGCGATAACGAACTTGGGGCGCCTATACATAACGGATCCGGGGGTCCAGCGCCGCATACAGCAGGTCCACCAGAAGATTGCTGATCAGATAGATCAACACCAGCACCGTCACGATCGACACCACCGTCGGAGCCTCCTGGCGGGTGACCGCCTGGTACAGCACGCCGCCGACGCCGTGGATATTGAAGATTCCCTCGGTCACAATCGCTCCACCCATCAGCGCCCCGAGGTCGGCCCCGAGAAACGTGACCACCGGGATCAGCGAATTGCGCAGAATGTGGACCGTCACCACCCGGGGCCGCGACAGCCCCTTGGCGGTGGCAGTACGGACGTAATCGGTGTGTGCGTTGGCGGCCACCGCGGAACGGGTCAACCGCACCACGTACGCGAACGACACCAGGCCCAACACAATTCCGGGTAGCAGCAGCCGCCCGAAGGTGGCCCGGCCACCGACCGTGACGGGCGCCCACCCTAACTGCACGCCGAAAACGAACTGCGCCAGAAAGCCCAGCACGAAGATCGGGATCGCGATGATGACCAGTCCGGTCACCAGCACCGTAGCGTCGAAGATGCCGCCCTGGCGCAAGCCGGCGACCACCCCGAACCCAATGCCCAGTAACCCCTCCACCACCAGTGCGATCAGCGCCAGCCGGATCGTCACCGGAAAGGCATGCGCGAGAACGGCGCTGACCGGTAGACCCGAATAGGCGCGGCCCAGGTCGCCGTGCAGCAGGCCGCCGAGATAACGCAGGTACTGCACCAGGAACGGATCGTCGAGGTGGTAGCGGGCCCGCAGCTGCGCGGCCACTTCCGGACTCAGCGGCCGGTCGCCGGCGATCGCGGCCACCGGGTCACCGGGCAGCAGAAACACCATGCCGTAGATCAGTAGCGTGGCACCCAGGAAGACCGGGATCATGGCGGCGACCCGGCGCACGACATACCAGCCCATCTCAGCCCTTCACGATGTTCTCGTAGTCGGGCAGCCCGTTCCAGGTGGGCGTGACGTTGCTGACCTGATTCGACCATCCGATGACACTGATGTAGTACCACAACGGAACGGCGGGCATGTCGTGCAACAGGATTCGTTGCGCGACGTTGGCCAGCACGTCGGCTTGGTGCAGATCGGGTGCGGCCTCGGCGGCTGATAGCGCGGCATCGAACTCCCGGCTGGAGTAACCGACGTCGTTTGATCCGGCTCCGGTGGCGTAAAGCGGCGCCAAAAACTCGATCATCGACGGGAAGTCGCCGATCCAGCCGGCGCGGAACGCGGAGTCGATGGTGCGGTTGGTGATCTGGGTGCGGAACCCGGCGAAGGTGGGCTGCGGTGCGCCGGCGGCGTCGATGCCCAGCACATTCTTGATGCTGTTGGCCACCGCGTCCACCCACTCCTGATGGCCGCTGTCCGCGTTGTAGGCGATCGCATATCGCCCACTCCACGGCGAGATCGTGTTGGCCTCCGCCCACAGTTCCCGGGCCCGTTGCGGGTTGAAGTCCAACGCCTCGTTGCCCGGAATGTGCGGATCAAAACCCGGCAACGAGCTGGCAGTGAAATCCCTTGCCGGACTGCGTGTTCCATTGAAGATCTGTTGGCAGATCTGCGGGCGGTTGATGGCAGCCGATATCGCCAACCGGCGCAGCCTACCTTCTTCGCCACCGAAATGCGGCAACCGCAACGGCGTATCGAGCGACTGGCTGACGGCCACCGGACCCGTCACGGCATTGCCGCCCAGATCACGCTGGTAGATGGTCAGCGCGCTGGACGGAATCGTATCCAGCACATCGAGATTGCCCGACAACAGGTCGGCATAGGCGGTGTCCAGATTGCCGTAGAACTCGAACCGCAGGCCCTTGTTCCGGGGTTTACGGTTGCCGTGATAGTCAGGGTTGGCCGCCAGGTCGATCTTGACGTTGTGTTCCCAGGCCGGTTCGTCGGGACTGTCGGCCAACTTGTATGGGCCGTCGCCCACCGGATGGCGACCGAACGCCGCCATGTCCCGAAATGCCCACGAAGGCAACGGATAGAACGCGTTGTGGCCCAGACTCAACACGAAGTCGATGGTGGGCGCCCGCAGCCGTACGGTGAATTCGAGGTCGCTCACTACGCGCAAACCGGACATGGTGGTCGGCTTGCCGTCGCCGGGCGCACCGGCGAGATCGTCGAATCCCTGGATCGGGCTGAAGAACTGCTGCTGCAGTTGAGCATTGGCGCTCAACGCGCCGTAGTTCCAGGCGTCGACGAACGAGTGGGCCGTCACCGGTGAGCCATCGGTGAACTTCCAGTCCGGTTTCAGAACGATGCGGTAGTTGATGTTGTCGACGCTCTCGATCGACTGCGCGACCTCCGGCGCCGGCCGGCCGGCCGCGTCGTACGACACCAGGCCGGCGAACAGTCTGTCGATGATGCGGCCGCCATTGCTGTCGTTGGTCCCGGTGGGAATCAGCGGGTTGGGCGGTTCGGCACCGTTGACCACCACCACGTCGGGCGTGAGCATGCCACCGCCGCACCCGGCCAGGCAACCGGCCACCAGTACGGCCGCCAGCACCGCCCGCATCATCCGACGCACATCAGCGACCCTAGAGCGTGCCGCCGCTACGACGGCGGCAGCCGGCTCGATGATCACTTCGGTGACGGGGTGCACCTGCAACTGGCAGCTGTCGATCGCCGCCGCCACGGTGACGGGCTCGGTCCCGCCCGGAGGGGTGACGCTCAGGTCGGTGTAGTTGGGACACGGATCGCCGCCGGCGTTGACGGACATGCCCTCCACAACCGACTCCGCCCGCTGTGACGGCGACACCGTGACGGTCGGCGGCACCTCGAGGCCGCTGGGCAGCCCGCCCATGTATCCGCGCGGTGTGGGCTGGGCGGTGATAAGCGGTCCGCCGCTGCCCGATTCGACTACTGGGGTAGCCGGTCAGTGTGCAGGGCGAAGCGCCTGGAGCCGGCGCGAAGATCAGCGTCACCGCGCGGTGGCCGACCGCCGCCTCGGGCCCGGCGGAAGTCACCACGACCTGCCCTGACGAGCAGGGCGCAACATCGGCCGGCGCCGCACCGGCGGGCGCCGGTATGGCACATCCTGCTGCTGCGGTCAGGAGCGCGACGAACTGAGCGCGTGTCATGCCTGGAAATTATCCGGCAGATGGACGCTGGCCGACCAGAAAATGACGCACAGAGATCCCGAATCGTCGCGGAGTTACGCTCACACTCATGACCGCGACAGAACCGGACGGCGCCCCCCACGCCACGGCTTACCCACCCCCGACGCAGTTCGCCGAGCAGGCCAACGCCCGGCCGGAGCTCTACGAACAGGCCGAGGAAGACCGGCTGGCGTTCTGGGCCGAACAGGCCGACCGGCTGTCCTGGGCGACGCCGTACACCGAGGTGCTGGACTGGTCGGACGCGCCGTTCGCCAAGTGGTTCGTCGGCGGCAGGCTCAACGTCGCCTACAACTGCGTGGATCGTCACGTGGAGGCCGGCAACGGCGACCGGGTCGCCATCCACTGGGAAGGCGAGCCCCAAGACCACCGGCGCGCCCTGACCTACGCGCAACTGCAGCAGGAGGTCTGCAAGGCGGCCAACGCGCTGACCGAGCTAGGCCTGGTCGCCGGCGACCGGGTCGCCATCTACCTGCCGCTCATCCCCGAAGCCGTGATCGCGATGCTGGCCTGCGCGCGGTTGGGCATCATGCACACCGTCGTGTTCGGCGGGTTCACCGCGCACGGCCCTGCGGGCCCGGATCGCCGACGCTGAGGCCAAGCTGTTGATCACCGCCGACGGGCAGTTCCGCCGCGGCAAGCCGGCGCCGTTGAAGGAAGCCGCCGACGAGGCGGTGTCGGTCGACGACAGCCCCGTCGAGCATGTTCTGGTGGTGCGGCGCACCGGAATTGACGTCTCCTGGAACGACGACCGCGACCTGTGGTGGCACGATGTCGTGGACAAGGCGTCGCCCGAGCACACCGCTGAGGCGTTCGACGCCGAGCAACCGTTGTTCCTGCTGTACACCTCGGGCACCACCGGCAAGCCCAAGGGCATCGTGCACACCAGCGGCGGTTACCTGACCCAGTGCGCGTACACGATGCACGCCATTTTCGACGTCAAACCGGAGACCGACGTGTTCTGGTGCACCGCCGATATCGGCTGGGTCACCGGGCACACCTACGGCGTCTACGGCCCGCTGTCCAACGGCATCACCGAAGTGCTGTACGAGGGCACGCCTAACACCCCCAGCCGAGCACCGGCATTTCGAGATCATCGAAAAGTACGGCGTCACAATCTATTACACCGCTCCGACGCTGATCCGCACGTTCATGAAGTGGGGTCGCGAGATCCCGGACGCGCACGACCTGTCGAGCCTCCGGCTACTGGGTTCGGTCGGCGAGACCATCAACCCCGAGGCGTGGCGCTGGTATCGCGACGTCATCGGCGGGGACAGGGTGCCGGTGGTCGACACCTGGTGGCAGACCGAGACCGGCTCAGCGATGATCTCCCCGCTGCCTGGCGTCAGCAGGGCCAAACCGGGTTCGGCGATGACGCCGCTGCCCGGCATTTCGGCCAAGATCGTCGACGACCACGGCGACCCGCTACCGCCGGACGAAGACGGCGAAACCCACGTCACCGGCTACCTCGTGCTGGACCAGCCGTGGCCGTCGATGCTGCGCGGCATCTGGGGTGACCCCGAGCGGTACCGCAAGACCTACTGGTCCAAGTTCGCCGACAAGGGCTACTACTTCGCCGGCGACGGCGCCCGTTTCGACCCCGACGGCGCGATCTGGGTGCTGGGCCGCATCGACGACGTGATGAACATATCCGGGCACCGCATCTCCACCGCCGAGGTGGAGTCCGCGCTCGTCGGCCACCGCGGGGTGGCCGAGGCGGCGGTGGTCGGGGTTACCGACGACACCACCGGCCAGGCCATCTGCGCGTTCGTCGTCCTGCGCGCCAATTACGACGCATGACGGGACCGTCGAGGAGTTGCGCGCCGAGGTCGCCCACGAGATCTCGCCCATCGCCAAGCCGCGCGAGGTCCACGTGGTCCCCGAGCTACCCAAGACCCGCAGCGGCAAGATCATGCGCCGGCTGTTGCGCGACGTCGCCGAGAACCGTGACCTGGGTGACACGTCAACATTGTTCGATCCCAACGTGTTCGACGCGATCCGGGAGGCCAAGTAACCGCACGCCGAACGTCACGTTGGAGTGGCGATCGACGCCCGGAGCCACGCTGGCGTGACGTTCGGCGCAAGCGCGGAATGAGGTAACTCAGCCGATCGGGACGAATCCCGAGCCCGGGCGGTTCTTGGCGTTGATGTCGGCCAGGTCGGCATTGATCGACATCACCACCGCCGGCGTGTGCAGCGGGATGTATTTGGTGACGCAGCTGGGCAGGTTGTCGCTGAACGCGCCGTGGATCATCCCGACCAGCAGATTGTCGACGGTCACCGGCGCCCCGGAGTCGCCCGGCCCGACCGCAGACCTGCATCACGATGGTGCCCGGGTCCTGGCCCGGCCCCCAGGTGACGCCGCACGAGTTGCCGGTGGTGCGGCCCTGCTTGCAGGCGACCTGGCCGAAGGTCGGGTCCGGGCCGATGCCGTTGATGGCAAAGCCGTTGAAGTTGGCCACCGGTGTCACCTTGGCCGGATCGAACTTGATCACCGCGTAGTCCAGGCCGTCGTTGCCGGCGACCATGGTGCCGACCATGCCATGTTCTCGGCGCCCTCGGCGGCGACCTGCGCGCCCGGGCCACCGCAGTGCGCGGAGGTGAAGCCGATGAGATCGCCGAATTTGTCGTGGCCGATGGTGGTCAGCGTGCACAGCGTGCCGCCATTGACGACGATGCCCGCCCCGCCGCCCATCGGAACCTTGTCGTCGGCAGCCGCGGTGTTCGCGGGCAGGAACAGAAGGCCAAGAGCACGGCCACGATCGCCGCAGCAAGGCCGCGCTGCGCCTTCTGCAAGGTGATACCCCGTTCGGTTGTCAGAGATTGGAGTGAGAGACAGACAGTGCGCCAGTGTAGATGATCAACAGTCCGCCCGCTGCCGTTTCAAATGGCCGCGACGTCAATTAATAGGTTGGTTCGGCCCATTCGGTCCGGCCGCTCGGCTGGCCTCGTCTGCCCTGAGGCGCATGGCAACATAAACCGCGACGACGCGAACTCGCGGTTGAAGGGAACCGACAAGGCGAAACGGAGAGGACCGTCTGTGAGCAAAGCTGATCGCAAGAACGGTGTGCCCAGCACGCTGACCACGATTCCGTTGGCCGACCCGCACGCCAGGGTCCGGCGAGCCGTCGATCGGTGACCTGATCAAAGACGCGACAACTCAGATGTCGACGCTGGTGCGCGCCGAGGTCGAACTGGCCCGCGCGGAGATCACCCGCGATGTCAAGAAGGGCCTGACCGGCAGCGTCTTCTTCATCTCCGCGCTGGTGGTGCTGTTCTACTCGACGTTCTTTTTCTTCTTCTTCCTCGCCGAACTGCTCGACAACTGGCTGTGGCGCTGGGTGGCGTTCCTGATCGTCTTCGCGATCATGGTCGTGGTCACCGCCGTGCTGGCGCTGTTGGGCTTCTTGAAGGTCCGCCGGATCCGCGGACCGCGGCAGACCATCGAATCGGTCAAGGAGGCGCGCACCGCGCTTCACCCCCGGGCCATGACAAGACCGGCCGGCCCAAGCAGCTCGCCGAGCACCACGGCAAACACGACAAGTCCGAGGACAACGCCCCCACCGATCCCTCGGGTTGGTAGATGCCAGCACCAGATCCGTCGGTCACCCGCATCGACGGGCCATGGCGCCATTTGGACGTGCACGCCAACGGCATCCGGTTCCATGTCGTCGAGGCGACCACCGACCGACGGCGACTGTCCCGCGCCGGCCACGGCGCGGCCACTGGTCATCCTGCTGCACGGTTTCGGTTCGTTCTGGTGGTCCTGGCGTCATCAGCTGCGCGGACTGACCGGTGCGCGGGTGGTCGCGGTCGACCTGCGCGGCTACGGCGGTAGCGACAAACCACCCCGCGGCTACGACGGCTGGACGCTGGCCGGCGATACGGCCGGACTCATTCGTGCGCTTGGGCATTCGTCGGCGACGCTGGTCGGCCACGCCGACGGCGGACTGGCCTGCTGGACCACCGCGCTGCTGCATCCACGGCTGGTGCGCGCCATCGCGCTGATCAGCTCACCGCACCCGGCCGCGTTGCGACGATCCACGCTGACCCGCCGCGATCAGGGCCGCGCGCTGCTGCCGACGTTGCTGCGCTACCAGGTGCCGCTGTGGCCGGAGCGCTTGCTGACCCGACACAACGGGGCCGAGATCGAGCGCCTCGTCCGCAGCCGAAGCTGCGCCAAATGGGTTGCCTCCGAAGACTTCTCGCAGACGATCGGCCACCTGCGCACGGCTATCCAGATTCCCGGGGCCGCGCACTGCGCACTTGAGTATCAGCGCTGGGCGGTGCGCAGCCAGCTGCGCGAGTGAAGGCCGGCGATTCATGAAATCGATGACCGCGCCACTCGGTATGCCGCTGCTGCACCTGCGTGGTGACGCCGATCCCTACGTGCTGGCCGCCCCGGTCGAGCGCACCCAGCGTTACGCGCCGCACGGCCGCTACGTATCCATCGCCGGCGCAGGGCATTTCAGCCACGAAGAGGCACCCGAGGAAATCAACCGGCACCTGATGCGGTTTCTCGAGCAGGTGCACGGCAGCCGGCATCAGCTGACGCAGGCCCCGGTGGGCACCTGTTGCGGTGTCGCCGATCTTGGCAAGCTGGCCGGACACCTCGCCGGCGGTCAACACGAACCCGGTGTCGGGGTCGTCGACGGCCGCGCCGAACACCACGCCGAGCACCTGGCCGTCGAGGTCGATCAACGGCCCACCCGAATTACCTTGCTCCACATTGGCTCTGATGGTGTAGACGTCGCGGGTAACCGGCTGCGGGTCCCGGTAGATGTCGGGGCCGCTGAGTTTGATGGCCTCACGAATCCTGGCCGGGGTCGCGGTGAAGTTACCGCCGCCCGGGATAGCCCAGCACCACAACGTCGGTACCGGTTTTCGCCTCGGCTTCGGCGAAGGCCAGCGGCGGCGGCGGCAAGTTCGGGACGGCCAGGATCGCGATGTCGACCGACGGGTCGTAGGACACCACGGTGGCGTCGAAAGGATTGCCGCTGGCGTAGACCTGCGACGCTGCTGGATCCGGCCACCACGTGCGCGTTGGTCATCACCCGATCGGGTGCGATCACGAATCCGCTGCCCTCCAACACTTTCTGGCAGCTGGGCGCCAGGCTGCGCACCTTGACGACGCTGGGCGCGGCGGCCGCCACCACCGGATTGTTGGCCAGCGCCGGGTCCGGTGAGGCGACCGGAATCACCGGGGTACGGCTGAACGGCTCCAGCACCGCGGGCAGGCCGGAGGTGTTCAGCAGCGCCGAAAGCCGCTTGGGCAACCGTCTTCAGCCAGTCGGGGCGCGACCTCGTTGACCTCGGCGAGCACCCGCGAACCCCGTACCGCGGCAGCCAGTTCGGGCTGGTCCTTGGACTGGGTCAGCGGCGTGGCCAGCAGCCAGGCCGCGGTCAGCACCACCACGAGCTGCACCCCCACCCCGATGACCGAGTCGATGGTGCGGATCGTGCCGGCTGCGGATCGCGCCGCGAACGGCCCGTCCCAGCACCACGCCGGCGACCTCACCGACGACGACCAGCGCCAGGATCAGGAACAGCGCGGCGAACAGCTTGGCGCGCGGCGCGGCGATGTGGCTGACGATGTGGGGCGCCAGCAGTACGCCGGCGATCGCGCCCAGCAGCACGCCGATAAACGAGAACAGCGAACCCACCGCGCCCGAACGCCAGCCGGAGATCGCCGCGATGAAGGCGACGGCCAGGACGGCGATATCCAGCCACTGCGACGGGGTCATCGAGTTCATCGCGCGCCGCCCTGCTCGCCGACCAGCACCATCGCGTCGTCCAGTTCGCGGATGTCGTTGGTGTCCCAGGGCTGAGCCCAGCCGGCGACGTCGAGCACCGCAGAGATCACCTGGCCAGTGAATCCCCAAACCAGCATCTGGTTCAACAGAAACGCCGGTCCGGCCCAGCGGCGTGCCCAAGGTCGCCGCGGTACACCATCAGCCGGTTGTCCGGATTGATGAAGGCGCGCACCGGAACCCGCGCCACGATGCGCCGTTTCGGCCTCGTTGACGACGGCCACCGGCCCGGGATCCGGCGAGTAGGCCAGCACCGGGACGACGTGGAACCGCGACGGGGCGATGAACGTGCGTTCCATGGTGACCAGCGGATGCAGCCGGCTGACGTCGATCCCGGTCTCCTCGTGCGCTTCCCGCAGCGCGGTGGCGACCGGCCCGTCGTCGCCGGGATCGGATGCGCCGCCGGGAAAGGCCGCCTGGCCGGCATGGTGGCGCAGCGACGAGGCCCGCACGGTCAGCAACAGGTCGGCGTCGTCGGGGACGCCGCCGTCGGCCGGTCCGGACTCGGGACCCGAAAACAGCACCAGCACAGCGGCCTCGCGGCCGTCGCCGTGGAGCGGATGCTGACTTGGCCGCGGTCACCATCGCCAGCACATCGGCCGGCAGCCGGCGCCGGTACGCATCGGGCATCTGATCGACGTTGTCGACCAACGGACGCAACCAGGACGGGCAGACGTCAGGCGTCAGGGGAACCGTCCCGCGCTGCGCGCGGCGGCTACCCCCAGCACTCACCGGCGCCTCCTTGTCGGTCCGATCCAGCCTGTTTCGGGCCGCCGCTCGTCACGTCGTTTCCGACCGCGGCCGCGATCTCGTCGGCACTGGCGAAAGCCCGCGGCAGCGTCTGCGCAACGCTACCGTCCGGCCGCAGCACCACCGTCGCGGGCATCACATTTGCCACCCGCAGCGCCGCCGCGATCCGCCGGCGACCGTCCTGCAGCGTCGGCAGCCGAACACCCAGCTCCGCCAGCCGCAGCAACGCGGCCGTCTCGTTCTCGTCCTGATGCACGGTCACCACCATCACGTCGGACCCGACCCGTCGCTGATACTCGGCCATCGCCGGCAGTTCGGCCGCGCACGGCGCGCACCAATACGCCCACAAGTTGATGACCACCCGGCGTCCGGCCAGCGCCCGGGCGACGTCGACGGTCGAGCCGTCGCCGGCGCAGTCCGACCACCACACCGCGCAGCGCCGCCGGGCCCGGACCGTTGCCCGCGGCGGGACAGGGCGGCAGGTCGGCCCGCTGCCGCGGCCCGGCCAGCGCCGCCGGCGTGTCGGCGTCGCGGTGTTCGCGCGCGGCCGGCGGCCGGTGGTCGCCGCGGTCGCGGCGGAGTCGTCGCGCAGTTGGGCGACCAGCGCCGCCGATCAGCGCCACCACCACCGCCAAGATCGCGATGGTCCAGCGGGTTCTCCGGGTCACCGTCGCCGGGCCGCGTCTACAGCCCGGCCAGGGCCAGCAGGTGCTCGGTTTCGGGGCCCTGCACCAGGGGCGCGGCCAGCAGCGGTTCGGTGGGGCCGAGGCCGAACGACGGGCAGTCTTTGGCCAGCACGCACACGCCGCACGCCGGTTTGCGGGCGTGGCACACCCGGCGGCCGTGGAAGATCACTCGATGGCTCAGCAGGGTCCACTCCTTGCGTTCGATCAGTTCGCCGACGGCGTGCTCGACCTTGACCGGGTCCTCCTCGGCGGTCCAGCGCCACCGGCGCACCAGCCGCCCGAAATGGGTGTCGACGGTGATGCCGGGGATGTCGAAGGCGTTCCCCAGGATGACGTTGGCGGTCTTGCGCCCGACCCCGGGCAGCGTCACCAGCTCGTCCATGGTCGCGGCACCTCGCCGCCGAACCGCTCGACCAGGGCCTGCCCCAGGCCGATGAGCGAGGTCGCCTTGTTGCGGAAGAAGCCGGTGGGGCGGATGAGGTCTTCCAGCTCGTCGCGATCGGCTTGCGCATAATCCAGCGCCGTCTGGTATCGCGCGAACAATGCCGGCGTCGTCAGATTCACCCGTTTGTCGGTGCTCTGCGCCGAAAGAATGGTGGCCACCGTCAGTTCCAGCGGCGAGCTGAAGTCCAGCTCGCAGTAGACGTGCGGAAAGGCTTGTGCCAGTGCGCGATTCATCCGGCGCGCCCGGCGCACCAAACCGGCGCGGGTTTCGCCGGCGACCAGCGCCGGGCCAGCTTGTCGACCCGGTATCGCAAACAGGCGGCGGGCGGTCCGGATTTCCGAGCGCCCGGACGGCTTTGCCGCTGTCACCTACGACAGAGTACTGATTTCGTGATCTCGCTGAGACCTTGGGCATGTTTACTCTCCTTGTGTTGTGGTTGCTGGTGGCCTGCATACCCGGGCTACTGATGCTGGCGGCGCTCGGGCTCGGGCGGCTCGAAAAGGAGCTCGCCCACGACACCGTCACGGCCGACCGATGTCGCCGAATTTCTCGAGCAGGCCGCAGGCCGTGGACATGCACACGCTGGCCCGCGAAGGCATGCCGGAGGCGCTGGAATACCTGCATCGACGCCAGGCCCAGGACTCGCGGTCGCCCCGCAGCCCAGAGCGCTGACCGGAAGACATCGCGCCGAGTCGATGCTTTGCCACCGACATGTCGGGCGTCGACCGGGCCTGCCCACGCGCGCATTGCGCGAGCGCGAATACACGCGCATTCAGGCGCCAATCCGCAATTTGACGGCGACTCGACACGTCAATCGTGTGTAGCGTTGGCACGTCGCACCGTTGGCCTACCTCTAGACTCTGTCGGCCACGGGTTGGCCCGCCCGTATCAATCATTCGTTGGAAAGCTGAAGAGGGGCAACGTGGACGAGATCCTGGCAAGGGCAGGAATCTTCCAAGGGGTTGAACCCAGCGCAGTCGCCGCACTGACCAAGCAACTGCAGCCCGTCGACTTCCCGCGTGGACACACCGTTTTCGCGGAAGGGGAGCCCGGCGATCGGCTGTACATCATCGTCTCGGGCAAGGTGAAGATCGGCCGCCGATCACCCGATGGCCGGGAGAACCTGCTGACGATCATGGGCCCGTCGGACATGTTCGGCGAGCTGTCGATCTTCGACCCGGGACCGCGGACGTCCAGCGCCACCACGATCACCGAGGTGCGCGCGGTGTCGATGGACCGCGACGCGCTGCGGGCGTGGATCGCCGACCGTCCCGAAGATCGCCGAGCAACTGTTGCGGGTGCTGGCCCGCCGGCTGCGTCGCACCAACAACAACCTGGCCGACCTGATCTTCACCGACGTGCCCGGCCGGGTGGCCAAGCAGCTGCTGCAGCTGGCCCAGCGTTTCGGCACCCAGGAGGGTGGCGCCATGCGGGTCACCCACGACCTGACCCAGGAGGAGATCGCCCAGCTGGTGGGCGCTTCCCGGGAGACGGTCAACAAGGCGCTGGCCGATTTCGCCCACCGCGGCTGGATCCGCCTGGAGGGCAAGAGCGTGCTGATCTCGGACTCCGAGCGACTGGCCCGCCGAGCGCGCTAAGCGCACGCCGAGCGCCACTAAGCCCGCAGGTAGTCCAACTGCGCCTGCACGGACTATTCGGCCGCGTCCCAGAGCTTCTCGTCGACGTCGGTGTAGACGTGTTCGACGACCTGGCGGGCGGTGGCGTCGTCGCCGAGATCCCGCAGCGCTGCGCGCACCTGGTCGAGCCGTTCGTGGCGGTGCGCCAGGTACCCGGCGTGACGGCTTCCAGGTCGGCCAGATCGGGCCCGTGTCCGGGCAGCACCGTGCGCCGGCGCCCAGCCCCCGCAGCCGCCGCAGCGATTCCAGGTAGTCGGTCAGGCTGCCGTCCTCGTTGTCGATCACGGTGGTGCCGCGGCCGAGCACGGTGTCGGCAGTCAGCACCGCGTCGTCGAGCAGGAACGACAGCGAGTCGGCGGTGTGGCCGGGGGTGGCCATCACCTTGATCCTCAGGCCGGCGGCGTCGATGACTTCGCCGTCGATCAGCTCGCCGCCGAAGCCCGCGCAGGAACCCGCTGCCCGCCGATCGCACGGTCGCCCCGGTCAGCTCGACCAGCTTGTCGATGCCATCGGTGTGGTCGCCATGCCGGTGACTGATCAGCACCAGCGCGATGCGGCCCAGCGCGGCAAGCCGGGCGATGTGCTCGTCGTCGTCGGGTCCGGGGTCGACGATGACCAACTCGTCGCTGCGCGGACCGCGCAGCACCCAGGTGTTGGTGCCGTCCAGCGTCATCATGCCGGGGTTGTCGCACAGCAGGACCGAGGCAGTGTCGGTGACCGCCCGCAGCTGACCGTAGGCGGGATGTGTCAGCGCCTCATGCGGCTGCCTCGGGCATCGGCCGTCAGCCGACCTCGACGATCAACTCGACCTCCACCGGTGCGTCCAGCGGCAGCTCGGAGACGCCGACCGCCGAGCGCGCGTGCGCGCCGCTGTCACCGAACACCTCGCCGAGCAACTCGGAGGCCCCGTTGATGACGCCGGGCTGACCGTTGAAGCCGGGCGCGGAGGCGACGAACCCGACGACCTTGACCACCCGGGTCACCGAGTCGATGCCCACCAGCGAGTCCACGGCGGCCAGCGCGTTGAGCGCGCAGACCCGCGCCTGCGCCTTGGCGTCTTCGGGGCTCACCTCGGCGCCGACCTTGCCGGTGCTGGCCAGCTTGCCGTCCGCGATCGGCAGCTGTCCGGCGGTGTAGACCAGATTGCCGGTGCGCACCGCGGGAACGTAGGCCGCCAGCGGCGCGACCACCTCCGGAAGCGCGACGCCGAGTTGCCCGAGGCGGGCTGACGCGCTCATTGACCGAGGCCTCACTTGGGGCGTTTCAGGTAGGCGACGTGCTGCTCGCCGGTGGGCCCGGGCAGCACCGCGACGAGTTCCCAGCCGTCGGCGCCCCACTGGTCGAGGATCTGCTTGGTCGCGTGGGTCAGCAGCGGAACCGTGGCGTATTCCCATGTGGTCGGTTGGCTCATGACGCGAGCTTATCGGCGGCTGACCACAATGGCCAGCCCGAGACGGCTCGCGCGGCGAGCTTGGCTAGCATGCGATGGTGGCGACCACATCGAGCGGCGGCAGCTCCCGTCGGCTGGCCTTCCCGCCTGTCGAAGGCCCGCCTGCATTTCGTGACCGGCAAGGGCGGTACCGGTAAGTCGACGGTCGCGGCCGCGCTGGCGCTGACCCTGGCCGCCGGCGGGCGCAAGGTCCTTCTCGTGGAAGTCGAAGGGCGCCAAGGGATTGCGCAATTGTTCGACGTCCCGCCGCTGCCCTACCAGGAGCTCAAGATCGCCACCGCCGAGCGCGGCGGCCAGGTCAACGCCCTGGCCATCGACATCGAGGCCGCGTTCCTGGAATACCTCGACATGTTCTACAACCTGGGCATCGCGGGCCGGGCGATGCGCCGCATCGGCGCCATCGAGTTCGCGACGACGATCGCGCCCGGCCTGCGCGACGTGCTGCTCACCGGCAAGATCAAGGAGTCGGTGGTCCGCTTGAACAAGGGGAACAAGACCCCGGTCTATGACGCGATCGTCGTCGACGCGCCCCCGACCGGCCGGATCGCCCGCTTCCTGGACGTCACCAAGGCGGTCTCGGATCTGGCCAAGGGCGGCCCGGTGCATTCGCAGGCCGAGGGCGTGGTCAAGCTGCTGCACTCCGACCAGACCGCCATCCACCTGGTGACGCTGCTGGAAGCGCTGCCGGTCCAGGAGACCATGGAAGCCATCGAGGAACTCGCGGAGCTGGACCTGCCGATCGGCAGCGTGATCGTCAACCGCAACATCCCGGCGTTTCTCGAGCCCCGACGACCTGGCGAAGGCCGCCGAGGGCGACATCGACGCCGACGCGGTGCGTGCCGGTTTGGAGAAGGCCGGGATCGAGCTCGAGACGCCGATTTCGCCGGCCTGCTGACCGAGACCATCGAGCACGCCACCCGCATCGCCGCGCGCGCCGAGAACGCGCAACAACTCGACTCGCTTGCAGGTGCCGCGGCTGGAGTTGCCGACGATCTCCGACGGTGTCGACCTGGGCAGCCTGTACGAACTGTCGGAATCGCTTGCGCAGCAAGGAGTTCGATGATATGACGCACCCACACAAGCCGATAGTCCTTGACATGGCAGCGATTCTGGCCGACACGTCCAACCGCGTCGTGGTGTGCTGCGGCGCCGGCGGCGTCGGCAAGACCACCACCGCGGCGGCGATCGCGGTGCGCGCGGCCGAGTACGGCCGCACCGTGGTGGTTTTGACCATCGACCCAGCCAAGCGGCTCGCACAAGCGTTGGGAGTCAACGAACTCGGCAACACCCCGCAGCGGGTGCCGCTGGCGCCCGAGGTAACCGGTGAACTGCACGCGATGATGCTCGACATGCGCCGCACCTTCGACGAGATGGTGGTCGAGTACTCGGGAACCGATCGCGCACAAGCGATTCTGGACAACCAGTTCTATCAGACGGTCGCCACGTCACTTGCCGGCACGCAGGAGTACATGGCGATGGAGAAGCTGGGCCAGCTGCTGGCCCAGGACCGCTGGGACCTGGTGGTGGTGGACACCCCGCCGTCGCGCAACGCGCTGGACTTCCTGGACGCGCCCAAACGGCTGGGCAGCTTCATGGACAGCCGGCTGTGGCGGCTGCTGCTGGCGCCCGGGCCGGGGCATCGGGCGCCTGGTCACCGGCGCGATCGGTCTGGCGATGAAGGCGATGTCGACCGATCCTGGGTTCGCAGATGCTGTGCGACGCGGCGGCGTTCGTGCAATCGCTGGACGCGACGTTCGGCGGCTTCCGGGAGAAGGCCGACCGCACCTACGCGCTGCTGAAGCGACGCGGCACCCAGTTCGTGGTCGTCTCGGCGGCCGAGCCCGACGCGCTGCGCGAGGCATCCTTCTTCGTCGACCGACTCTCCGCAGGAGGGCATGCCGCTGGCGGGGCTGATCTTGAACCGCACCCATCCGATGTTGTGCTCGCTGCCCGTCGAGCGGGCGATCGACGGCGCCGAGAAGCTGGAGGCCGAAGCCGACATCGGGGGCCGCCTCGCTGGCGGCGGCCGTGCTGCAGATTCACGCCGATCGGGCCAGACCGCCAAGCGGGAGATCCGGCTGCTGTCCCGGTTCACCGGAGCCAACCCGCACGTGCCGGTGGTGGGCGTGCCGTCGCTGCCGTTCGACGTCTCCGACCTGGAGGCGCTTGCGCGCGCTCGCCGATCAGATCACGTCGGCTGATCGGTCGTTGACCTGCAGCGACAACGTCGCGTCGGACAGATATTTGACGCCCATTCAGTGGCGACTACCAACAACATCCGTACCTGCAGCCCCAAAAAACCCGCTGACCTGCATGAATGTAGCGCCATAGATACTACGGCCAGCTAAGCTGTAACAATAAAGCAATGATGGGCAGCCAGTCGGACTGGCCTGACACGCCCGGCACCCTTCGCCAACGGGCACACGCGCGCCGGCACCAAGGGCAACCGCCGCGACGAACTCTGTAAAGATGCCGCGACCAGCGCCGATACCGCGCGCTGGAGCGTTATTTGACGCCGATTCGACGGCGATCAGCGATAGACACCTGCCGATCGGCGACAAAATAGGCACTGAGCAGCGGAAATGCCGGGAAACGAAACCTACGGCCAGCTAAGCTGTAATCGAAAAGTAATGCGGAACACCCCGCTCCGCGCGGGAGACGGCTAGCGGGATGCTGTCAGATGATGTTGCGGCGCTTGCGCTTGTCGAAGAAGTCCGACCAGGAGATCACCTCGGGGTGCTGCTTGAGCAGCGCCCGGCGCTGACGCTCGGTCATGCCGCCCCAGACGCCGAACTCCACCTTGTTATCCAGCGCGTCCGCGCCGCATTCCTGCATTACAGGGCAGTGCCGGCAGATCACCGCGGCCTTGCGCTGGGCGGCGCCGCGAACGAACAGCTCGTCGGGGTCGGTGGTCCGGCACAACGCCTGCGAGACCCAGGCGATGCGCTCCTCAGCCTCGACGCTGCGGAGCGGGTTACCGGTGCGACGTGAGGTTGGTCCTTCGAGCGCCCGGGCGTGTTCCTGACACGAGCTGATCCCTTCCTCCCGGCCGCCGACCGCGGCCGCCCTCCTCGGGTAGCAGGCGATGCGATCCACGCCACAACGCGCACATCGGTGTTACCTGAATCTCACTGTCGTATAAGTTAGGTGGTCAGGTGTCAATTGCGCAACAGTCCGATAACGCTTTTTTGGGACGTGCGTGCCGTCTTGTTCGGTCGTCCGGGCAAAACAGGTTCGCCCTGTCCCTTTTTGGGCCTCTGACCAGTGCCGTCGCGACGCCTGACGCGGCCACCGCGGTGGCGGACCTGTTCAACAGCTGCTAGAGAAATTTTTCCAACCGCACGGCGCGGGGACGCGACGGGGGTCGCTACTGTAGTACGCATGTCGGAGCGCCCCCCGGTAGCGCTCACGATGCTGAAGCTTGCAGGGTGCTGTCTGCTGGCCAGCGTGGTCACCACGGCGCTGATGTTCCCCCTCGCAGGCGGCGTCGGGCTGATGTCCAACCGCGCTTCCGAGGTCGTCGCCAACGGTTCGGCCCAACTCCTCGAGGGGCAGGTGCCCGCGGTGTCGACGATGGTCGACGCGAAAGGCAACACCATCGCGTGGCTGTACTCTCAGCGCCGTTTCGAGGTGCCGTCCGACAAGATCGCCAACACGATGAAGCTGGCGATCGTCTCGATCGAGGACAAGCGGTTCGCCGATCACAACGGTGTCGACTGGAAGGGCACCCTGACCGGCCTCGCCGGCTACGCGTCCGGCGACGTCGGAAACCCGCGGCGGTTCGACCATCGAGCAGCAGTACATCAAGAACTACCAGCTTCTGGTCACCGCACAGACCGACGCGGAGAAGCGCGCGGCGGTCGAGACCACCCCGGCGCGCAAGCTGCGCGAGATCCGGATGGCGCTCACGCTGGACAAGACCTTCACCAAGCCGGAGATCCTGACCCGCTACCTGAACCTGGTGTCTTTCGGGAACAGCTCGTTCGGCATCCAGGACGCCGCGCAGACCTACTTCGGCATCAATGCCGTCGACCTGAACTGGCAGCAGGCGGCGCTGCTGGCGGGCATGGTGCAGTCGACCAGCGCGCTCAACCCCTACACCAACCCCGAGGGCGCGTTGGCCCGGCGGAACCTCGTGCTGGACACCATGATCGAGAACATCCCCAACGAGGCCGATGCGCTGCGCGCGGCCAAGGCCCAGCCGCTGGGGATCCTGCCGCAGCCCAACGAACTGCCGCGCGGCTGTATCGCGGCCGGCGATCGCGCCTTCTTCTGCGACTACGTCCAGGAGTACCTGTCGCGCGCGGGGATCAGTAAGGAACAGGTGGCCCGCGGCGGTTACCTGATCCGAACCACGCTGGATCCTGACGTACAGATCCCGGTCAAGTCGGCCATCGACAAGTTCGCTCCCCCGACGCTCAGTGGCATCTCGAGCGTGATGAGCGTGATCCTGCCCGGCAAGACGTCGCACAAAGTGGTGGCGATGGCCAGCAACCGCAAGTACGGGTTGGACACCGAGGCCGGCGAGACGATGCGACCCCAGCCGTTCTCCCTGGTCGGCGACGGTGCCGGGTCGATCTTCAAGATCTTCACGACGGCCGCCGCGCTGGACATGGGCATGGGCATCAACGCCACAGCTCGACGTCCCGTCCCGCTTCCAGGGCAAAGGCCTGGGCAGCGGTGGCGCCAAGGGCTGCCCGAAGGACACCTGGTGCGTGGTCAACGCCGGTAACTACCGCGGCAGGATGAGCGTGACGGACGCACTGGCCACCTCGCCCAACACCGCATTCGCCAAGCTGATCTCCCAGGTCGGGGTGACGCGGACGGTGGACATGGCCATCAAGCTCGGCCTGCGGTCCTACGCCAACCCCGGCACCGCGCGCGACTACAACCCCGACAGCAACGAGAGCCTGGCCGACTTCGTCAAGCGGCAGAACATCGGCTCGTTCACCCTCGGCCCGATCGAGGTCAACGCGCTGGAGCTGTCGAATGTCGTGGCGACGCTGGCATCCGGCGGCATGTGGTGTCCGCCGAACCCGATCGACAAGCTCATCGACCGCAACGGTAACGAGGTATCGGTCACCACCGAGACCTGCGAGCAGGTGGTCCCGGAAGGGCTGGCCAACACGCTCGCCAACGCCATGAGTAAGGACGCGGTGGGCAGCGGCACGGCGGCCGGATCGGCCGGCGCGGCCGGCTGGGATCTGCCGATGTCCGGTAAGACCGGCACCACCGAGGCACACCGATCCTCCGGTTTCATCGGCTTCACCAACCACTACGCAGCGGCCAACTACATCTACGACGACTCGCCCTCACCGACGGACCTGTGTTCCGCCCCCTTGCGGCATTGCGGCAGCGGTGACCTGTACGGCGGCAACGAGCCCGCACGCACTTGGTTCACCGCGATGAAGCCGATCGCCAACAACTTCGGTGAGGTGCACCTGCCGCCCACAGATCCGCGTTATGTCGAGGGTTCGCCCCGCCGGACGGGTGCCCAGCGTGGCCGGTCTCGACGTCGACCAGGCGCGTCAGCGCCTGAAGGACGCGGGTTTCCAGGTCGCCGACCAGCCCAACTCGGTCAACAGCAGCGCCAAGTACGGCGAGGTGGTCGGAACCTCGCCCACCGGCCAGACGATTCCGGGCTCGATCGTGACGATCCAGATCAGCAACGGCATCCCGCCGCCACCACCGCCGCCGCCGGAGGGTGGGCTGCCACCAGAGGTCGTCGGATCGCAGGTTGTCGAGATTCCCGGCCTGCCGCCGATCACCATTCCGCTGTTGGCGCCGCCGCCGCCGCCGGCGCCTCCCCCGTAGGCCCTGATCACGCGAGAGACGCGCGTCAAGCCACAGGACGGCAGTATTCTGCGTGCATGGCTGATGTACTTCCTGTCCTGCTGCGTACCGGTGCCGCAGCGCTCGGCTCGGCGGCCGCCGGGATCGGCTACGCCGCATTCGTTGAGCGCAACGCCTTCGTCCTGCGCGAGATCACGATGCCCGTTCTGAGCCCGGGTTCCACGCCGCTGCGGGTGCTGCACATCAGCGACCTGCACATGACACCCAACCAGCGGCGCAAACAGGCCTGGTTGCGCGAGCTGGCCAGCTGGGAGCCCGACCTGGTGGTCAACACCGGCGACAACCTGGCCCACCCGAAAGCGGTGCCCGCGGTGGTGCAGTCGCTGGGCGATCTGCTGTCCCGGCCGGGTGTCTTCGTCTTCGGCAGCAACGACTACTTCGGGCCGCGTGTGAAGAACCCGATGAATTACCTGACCAACCCGGATCACCGGATCAAAGGCGAGCCGCTGCCCTGGCAGGATCTGCGGGCGGCGTTCACCGAGCGCGGGTGGCTGGACCTCACCCACAACCGACGCGAGTTCGAGGTGGCGGGCCTGCACATCGCTGCCGCAGGCGTGGACGACCCGCACATCGACCGGGACCGCTACGAGACGATCGCAGGGCCGGCCAGCCCGGCCGCCAACCTGCGGCTGGGGCTGGTGCACTCGCCGGAGCCCCGGGTGCTGGACCGCTTCGCCGCCGACGGCTACCAGCTGATCATGGCCGGCCACACCCACGGCGGGCAGCTGTGTCTGCCGTTCTACGGCGCTCTGGTCACCAACTGCGGTCTGGACCGCTCCCGGGCCAAGGGCGCCTCCCAGTGGGGCGTCGAACACCGCGGCTGCACGTCTCGGCGGGGATAGGGACTTCACCCTTTGCGCCGGTGCGGTTCTGCTGCCGGCCCGAGGCGACCCTGTTGACGCTGATCGCCGACCCCCATGGGTGGCCGGGATTCGACGAGCAACCTGGGACGCTCGCAGCCAACAATGTCGGTGCGTTGACACGAGACCCGCATCGCGGTCCGCAGCCTCTCGCGGAGCTGGACCGACAATGCGATCCGGCTGATCGAGGCGGATGCCCGTCGCAGCGCCGACACCCATCTGCTGCGCTACCCGCTGCCGGCGGTCTGGGGCGACGGACGCCGGCGTCGCAGCTGTACCTCAAGGACGAGACGACGCACATCACCGGCAGCCTCAAGCACCGGCTGGCGCGCTCGCTGTTCCTCTATGCGCTGTGCAACGGCTGGATCGGTGAGGGCACCACGGTGGTCGAGGCATCGTCGGGTTCGACGGCGGTGTCGGAGGCCTACTTCGCAGCGCTGCTGGGCCTGCCGTTCGTCGCGGTGATGCCGGCGGCGACCAGCGCCGGCCAAGATCGCGCTGATCGAATCACAAGGCGGCCGTTGCCATTTCGTGCAGAACTCGAGCGAGGTGTACGCCGAGGCGGCAGCGCGTCGCCGCGGAGACCGGCGGCCACTATCTGGACCAGTTCACCAACGCCGAGCGCGCCACCGACTGGCGCGGCAACAACAACATCGCCGAGTCGATCTTCGTGCAGATGGCGCGACGAGACGCACCCGATCCCGGCCTGGATCGTGGTGGGCGCGGGTACCGGCGGAACCAGCGCCACGATCGGCCGCTACATCCGCTATCGGCGGCACGCGACCCGGTTGTGCGTCGTCGACCCGGAGAACTCCGCATTCTTTCCGGCCTACGCCGAGGATCGGGACGACGTCGTGATGCCGGCGCGTCGTCGCGGATCGAGGGCATCGGCCGGCCGCGGGTCGAGCCGTCGTTTCTGCCCGACGTCGGTCGACCGGATGGTCGCGGTGCCCGACGCGGCGTCGATCGCCGCCGCCCGCCACGTCAGCGCCGTGCTGGGACGCCGGGTGGGCCCGTCGACGGGCACCAATCTCTGGGGCGCGTTCGGCCTGCTGGCCGAGATGGTCGCCGCAGGGCCGCGGCGGTTCGGTAGTGACGCTGCTCGCCGACAGCGGCGACCGCTACGCCGACACCTACTTCAGCGACGAGTGGGTCTGCGGCGCAGGGACTCGATCCCAGCGGTCCTGCCCGGGCACTGGTCGAATTCGAACGCTCCTGCCGTTGGGACTGAGGCGCCGACCTGCCGTTTGGGAAGTCGGCTGGTCCGGTGCGATAGGCTGTCGAGGCTTCAAGCGGGGTGTGGCGCAGCTTGGTAGCGCGCTTCGTTCGGGACGAAGAGGCCGTGGGTTCGAATCCCGCCACCCCGACCATGTGATGGGTCGTCTGCGCGAGATGACAGTCTGACCTCGGCCTTCAATACGCGCCGCGGCCACGGTGCACGCGTCCCTGCCTGAGCGGCCATCGGCATCGGCCGCCTAGGCTTCGAGCTCCGGTAGCAACCGGCGCCGCTGATCGGTGGCTGGTGCTGCGCCTGCCCAGATATGCAGTTGCTGCCGCCCGACGAGACGGCAGCGGTGAGTGGTCGCCAACTGGCGAGCCGCCTTTGTGAACGCTTGATTTGTCACCACGACAGCTTGATCACAACCGTGGTGCCGTGCGCCGGAAACAACCTGCTGCACAGCGGCGACGCCGACGGCCCTTGCCAGCCTCTTACATTGGACCGCCATGCAGGTGCTGTGTTTCTTGGCGATCAGATCCACCCCGTAGTCCCCTGTACTAGGGGTGCGAATGACGCTCCAACCCCTGGTTCGAAGCTCGCAACGAATTCCTCGAACTCGGCACCCGACATTTGATCGACGCCTGCCATCCCCGACGCCACGCGTTTGAGGTCACGTCTTCGCTGTAATCCGACTTGGAAGCGGTCCCGTTGAACCGAAAACCACAAGAGGATAAGCACCGTCAGGACGAGACCGCCCAACCCGGCCGAGAATCCGCCGTCACGCTTGTGGTGGCCTGCTGAGTGAAATACCAAGGGAGAGCGAACCCGAACAAGGGGAGGGACCCGAGTAGCTTCTCCATGACTCCTCAAGCTGTTCAATCTGTCGGTGCCACCCGACACCCACTCATCCGATGAAGCTAGTGGATGGCCATGACAATTGGGGGTACCCGGCAATATGTGCGTCCAATCACTCAGTGCGAGGCCGAAACCGAACCCTGGTGCCGCGGCGCGGAGCAAGCATGATGGACCGGCGCACGATCTTCTCGGGCGTCGGGAATCGACTGCGCTGAACTCTCCCTCGCGCAGCAGCACGTGCAGCACGGTGATCAGCTCCCGCATCGAGAACGCCGCGCCCAGGCAGCGTTTCACGCCACCGCCGAACGGAACCCAGGCGTACGTCTGGGGCCGGACGCCGAGGAATCGTTCGGGCGAGAACTGACGCGGATTGCTCGTAGATGGCCGGGTTGCGGTTGATGGCGATGATGTGCACGACGATCCGCGTCCCGGCAGCAACGCGGTAGCCGCCCATCCGAAAGGGTTTCGCGGCAACCCTTGACGTGAGCGGCGCAGGCGGGCGTATCCGCAGCGTCTCGTCGATCACCGCTGTCGTAAAAGCCTCCTCCCCACTGACGGCCTCTTCCTGCACCCGCCGCAACGCATCGGGATGGTGCAGCAACAGGTCGAACACCCATGCCAAGCGTGGTCGCGGTGGTTTCGTGGCCGGCCAACATCAAGGTGATGAGGTCGTCGCGAATCTCGCTGTCCGACAAGCCTTTTCCGTCTTCTCCTCGGGCGCACATGAGCAATGCCAGGATGTCGCGCTGGTCGGCCAGTCGCGGGTCGTTGCGGCGCGCGGCGATGAGCGGCATGACCACGTCGTCGATCTCGCGGTTGGCCCGCGCCCGAGCCGGCCACACCCGCAACGTACCGAGGCGACGCAACGCGTAACGCACGGTCAATTGCTCAGATACTCCGAGGTCCAGCAGGCGTTCGAACGGCTGCCCCAGTCGCCGCACTTCGTCGGGATCCTCGACGCCGAAGATGACTCTGACGATCACGTCCAGCATCAGCGACCTTGCGGCGTACAACATCTCGAACGGACGGTCGACGGGCCACGCCGCGCATCGCCGCCCGCGGCGATGCCTCGATGATCGGCACGTAAGCGCTCAGCGCGACGCCGTGCAGTGGAGGCGTCAGGAGCTTGCGGCGCCGCAGATGCTCGGGCTCCTCCTGCACGAACATCGATCCGGACCCGTAGATCGCCGCCGCGGGTCCCACTCCTTCTCCCCCGAGCAGTACATCCGTCGGTGCGGTGAAAACCTCCTTGGCCAGCGCCGGGTCCGAGCACGATCGCCACGTCGCCCAGGCTGAGAATCGGCATCGTCATGATCGGCCCGTATCGGCGGATCAACCGCAGCATCCGGCGCTCGCCGCCTACCAGGTAGGCCACCGCATACGCTGCGGCAAATGCGCTACGAAACCGGCGCGGGGCAGGCAGTCCGGGTGGCGGGCTCACGCGCAGCGATTGTCCTCCTCGCCGCGACGAGAGCGAAGCCTCACACGCAGTCGGCGCAGATCTGGCGGCCGCCGCTGGAGCTGCGCAGCCGGTTGCGATGCTGCACCAGGAAGCAGCACGAGCAGGTGAACTCGTCAGAGCGCTGCGGAATCACCGCCACCGAGAGTTCCTCGCTGGACAGGTCCGCACCCGGCAACTCGAAGAAGAACGAGTCGTTGGGGTCGTCGTCGACCACTGCCGTGGTCAGCTTGGGCACCGGTCCCAGCCCACGAAGAGTGGACTGGTCCGCGGCTTCGGCATCGGTCACGCGTCGTGCGTCGTAGTCGCTGACGGTCGTCATGGCAGTTCCTTCCTGCGGAGGGCAGGGCTGCTGACCCAGATGGTCACCCCGTTGGCACAGGCAGTACCCCATTCCGAAGCGGCCCACACCCTTGGAAGAAGAAGAATTCACACATGTGCTATAGGCCGCCACGCAGGCGGCCCCAACCAGCGGTGGGCGCGCGTCAGCGCGCGGTCAGTTGCAGAACCGGCCACCCGCCCGGGTAGCCCACCGCTTGGTCCGCACGTGCACGTTGACGACGCATCTCGGCTCGCTGGCTCTGAGCCACCCAGGCCAGACCGAACCAGGGCGACATGATTGCCAGCACAAGCGATACTCCTGCGAGCAACTCATGCCCGGCCGCCATTGCCACGAGGCCGATGACGAGGCCGACCGCCCAGGTCGCGGCGGCCACCAGGCCGGGCACGCTCACCATCCGCTCGCCGGCGCCGCCGGTCGTGGCCGGCCTATGAACGAGTGGGTCTGTCCCGATGTAAACCATGCTCACTCCCAAGCGATACAAAAGAAGACTAATTACGGCTACTATATCCTAGGGATATAGTTTCCGCACTAGGCAATTTGGCGGCCGTTATCAAGAATCGCTCACATCCTGTTGAGTTGCCCGAGAGCGGGGTACAAGCCGACTGTGAGCGATACCGCTGTGCTGATCATCGACATGTTCAACGACTACGACCATCCCGACGGCGAGCAACTGGCCGACAATGTCGCCGATATCGTCGACCGCTGGTCGGCCTGGTCAACGAGGCGCGCGAGCATGACGGCGTCGACCTGATCTACGTCAACGACAACCACGGGAACTTCACGGCCGACCACCGCGCCATCATTTCCGGCGCGCTGGACGGCAAGCGGCCCGAGTTGGTCAAGCCGCTGGTGCCGTCGGACGACACGTGCGTCATGACGAAGGTCCGGCACAGCGTGTTCTACTCCACGGCGCTCGACTATCTGCTTGATCGCCTGAAGACCCAGCGCATCGTGCTGGCCGGCCAGGTCACCGAGCAGTGCGTCCTCTACAGCGCACTCGACGGCTACATCCGGCACTACGACGTGGTGGTGCCACCCGACGCGGTGCACACATCGACGAGGAACTCGGTGCGGCCGCGCTGAAGATGATGGAACGCAACATGAGTGCCGAGCTGGTGCCCGCGGCGCGCTGCCTGCCGTAACGCACCCCTGGACCAGGCACCAAGGACCGAAGGAGGTCGTGATGACCGGTGGCAAGGAGAAGAGCGAGTCCGACGTGGAGGGCAACCAGCAGGTCGCCAACTCCCGCGAAGGACGCGAGGACGAGGGCAACTACGTGGGACGCACGGCCGCCGACGACGACTTCGACGCCGGGATGACAGGCGCGGAGGCGCGCAGCCAGCAGGACTGACTCACCGGTGCAGGTCGGCCACCAGTGGCCGGTGATCCGAGATCGCCATCAGTTCGGCAACGGTCGCTCCGGCGCGCAGCTCTTTGTCGTCGGTCACGATGTGGTCGAGCTGACGAGTCGGTGCATCGGCAGGAAAAGTCGCTGCCGACGCCAGCGGCCGCATACCCGTCCAGCGGTGCACGGGTGCGGGTGTGAGGTTGAGGTCACCGACCAGCAGCCGTGGCCCCGGAAAGCCGCGCAGGTCACGGACCAGCCGGCGCAGCTGGCGCAGATTCCATGCCGGCACGAAGGACAAGTGGGTGTTGGCGACCGTCATCGGCCCCAGCGGCGTCTGCAACCGAGCGATCACCGCCGCCCGCGGCTCCTCGTCGACCATCATCACCTTGTTGGGTCCCGGCAGATACATCGGAAAGCGCATCGGAATGCGGGGCAACCGCACCACCTGCCAACTGGTCGCCGGGAACCGGGACAGCAGCGCAATCCCGTACGCCGCCGTCCCGGGCTGTTCCCGGCCGGTGGCGGCCATCCACGTAGCCCCCGGTGTTCCCGAGATCGCGGCCACGAACCGATGCTCCACCGCACCCATCGCCTCGGCCGCGGTAGCGGTGAGATCGGCCCTACCGGACCGAGGCTGGTCGAAGTCGACCTCTTGTAGGGCGAGCACATCGGGATCCAGCCGCCGCACGCAGTCCCGCAGCCGCTGTGGGTCAACCCCGTTCCCGACGGTGCGGCCGTGCAGGATGTTGAAGGTCGCTATTCGCATGACCCCTCCCGGACTCCCGGCACCTTTTCCCGCGCCGCCACCGAACGCCCGTCACCGGTGTCGAGTATGTCGATCACGACGTCGTCGTCGCGGTAGCGTCCAACCGGTGTCAGCCCGGGTGTGGCGGCGAGGACGGCGTGGGCGGCGTCGCCGGTGAGCGGGTAGTCATCAACCGGGTGCCGCCAGTGCGCCGCGATGACGGTGGCGCCGGGCAGCAGCCGCGGACATTCCCGGCGCAGGACCTCCGACAGGGTGTCCGCGCTCAGGTAATAGGCGATCTCGCTGAGCACCAACAAGTCGAACGGGCCGGCCGGCCAGGGCTCGTCCAGGGACCCGCGCGACAAGGTCACATGGTCGCGGCGCCCGCTCTCCCGCAACCGCGCATCCGCGGTCTGGATGGCCGCGTCAGCCACGTCCACGGCGGTGACGTGATCGCAGCGCAGCGCCAACCGGTCGGTCATCGTCCCGATCGAGCAGCCCGGCTCGAAGGCATGGCGATATCGCCGACTGGGCAGCAGCGCCAGGGTGATCGCGTACTTGCGCTCTTCGTACCAGCGCGTCGACAACTCCCAGGGGTCCTCGGCGCCCGCGTACATGCGGTCGAAGTAGTTGTCGGGCAGGCGCGTGGTCATCGGAAAACCATCTCACCCACCGACAGCAGCCGGCGCAGCACGAACGGCGGCAGTACCGCATCGGGACCGTAGGGTTCGAACTGACTGTGAAAGCATTGTGCGGCTTGGCTTTTGCGTTCTACCGCCCACTGCTCCAGCGGCACCGAATAGGCCCGCTCCCACGGCACGTCGGGATCCTGCGGAACCGCCCAGTGCCACATCCACACCGGATACTCCAGCAGGGTGACGCCGGTGCGCGCGCATGCGCGCGCCGCCGCCCGCCCGACGACCTCGTGATCGGGGTGGCCGTCGCCGCGCCACGTCGCCGCACACCAGGTGCCGGGCCCGCGATCGTGCAGCATCGCCCCGAGCACGCCGGCGAGATGGTCCTCGTGCTGGGCCAACTGTCCGTCCGGCAAACCCAGCGACAGCGGGGCCTTGACACCCAGAACATCTGCGGCACTGAGCAATTCATCACGACGGGCGGCTTCCATGCGTACCCGCTCAGACACCGACGCATCCGCGCGGGCGGCACCGCCGTCGCTGACCGACACCACCTGGATGTCCACGCCCGAGGCCACCAGCTGGGCGATCGTCGCGCCCATGCCCAAGGTCTCGTCATCGGGGTGAGCCGAGACCACCATCAGGCCGGAGCACCCGGTCAAGTCCAACCTGGGTGGCCGTTCGGAGGCCAGCCAGTCCTGCACCGGTGTGCCGCCGCCGGTCAACGGGGTGGCCGCAAACCGCGGCCCGTTTGTCGGCGGCGCGGTCCTCAACGGCTGAGCTGCCCGGCCAGGCGGCCGAGTTCGGCCAGGTCGCGCTCGGCGTGGCTCTGTCGTATGTAAATGGTCAGGTCGGCCACCCGCTGAGCGTGCCGGCCGTCCTGGCACAGCGGGCCCGGGCCCAGGGCGCGTCCGGTGCGGGTGATCGCTTCATCGACAGCGTGTTCCACTACCGCACGGACGCGACGGGCCAGCAACTGGGCGGTAGCGGTCCGGTCGAACGGGTCGGCGTCGATCTGCGCGGCCGCCGTAGCCAGCATCGCGTCGCCGGCGGCAAGCGCCGCATCGACCGCCCCCAGGTGCGCCAGGGCGTAGGCGTCGGCCGACTCACTGCGGGCGCAGCGATACAACGGATCAGACACCCGGCGGGCTCCCCCGAGCCAGCAGGCGGCGACGCCGATCGCCCCATGCCAGAACCCCGCGCGGGTCGAGATAGTCGCCCGGCTCGCCGACCAGGATGGCGTGCACATTGTTGAACTGCACCGATCGGGTGTCACTGCCCGCCATGCCCGGGTTCCACCAAGTGCTCGGCAGCGGCTTGACCCCGGCGTCGGTGAGGGTGACGGCGAACAGACCCCGCTCGCCCTCGTCCATCTGCGCGGTGACCAATGCGTTCGTGCAGAACCCGGCGCCCGAGCACCACACCTTGACGCCGTTGAGCAGGAACTCGTCTCCGCAGATGCTGGTGGCGGTCAACTTCGCGTCGGAACTCTCGGCTGCCCAGACCCCCCATAGTTGGCTCGGCTCGGGTGGCTTGCCGCCCAGTTCGTGCAGGATGGCGACGGCATCGACGTGGGCTTCGGCGATGCGAGCCGCCGCGATGTCGTCCTGCGCCAAACGCGCCAACCGCTGCAGGCGTTCTGCGCTGTACCCCGCCGCCGGCAACGGCAATTCCAATCGTCCCGATTCCAGCCAGTGCTGAACCAATCCGGCCGTCATGCGACATCCCCCGTCGCGCTTTCAGAGAGCATGCTCAAGTGATCAGCAAATCCGCGTGGCGCCCGAGCCTGGATTCGCGCCGAAGTAACGACCGATCGTGCGGTGTCTCGGCAAATTCGGTAGCCAGCATGCTCGAACCGGGCTACCAAGTCAACATCCTCGCCGGAGCGTAAGGCGCGAAAGCCACCGACCCGCCAGTACGCCCGTGCGCTGAACGCCATGTTGGCGCCGTGGATGTGGTCGTGGTCTTCGTGCACGCCGGAGTCGACCGCTGAGTCGTAATCATGCTGATACCGGTCCACCAGTCCACCGTGATGCCCTTGCCAGTCGGCGACCCTGACGAGGCCGAGAAACATGTCGGCGCCACACTTCAGTTGCCGCACCAGCCAATCGGGATCCACGGTGCTGTCCGCATCCGTGGTGGCATACCAAGAATCTGCATCCGGGCCGCGCAGCGCGCGGGCATAATCGAATCCGGCCGCGCGGGCGGCACCCACGTTGCGTGATTCGACGCGAACGAAGTGGACGTCGGGTCCGTAGTCGCCGGCCAATCCCGCGCTGCCGTCTTCGCTGGCGTCAAGCACAACGACGATCGAGACCGGGACGGGAGCGCACAGAGCAGCCGTGACCACGGCGCGCAGACAATCGGGAAGATTCGATTGCTCATTGTGGGACGGAATCACCACAGCAACCTGGTCATAGGTACTAGACGCCGTGGCTGACATAATGAATATAATTTCCCGTTTCGATACCAACTAAACGGTTGAGCGACAACACAACACGGTCTCGGGTTGTGGTGGGCACAGGCCGGGTATGCCGTAGCGACCATGACTTCGCCCTCCCGGCCACGCTGTACCGAACTTCGCGAAGCGCTGCGTTGTGCGGCCTCAGCGCTCAAAGAGCACGGCCCGCCGTTCGCACTGGCCGGCAGCTATGCATTGTGGGCCTACGGTGCCCCAGAGCCGACGCATGACGTCGACATCGTGCTGGCCGAGACGGACGTGCCGGCCGCCGCCACCACCCTCGGCAAAGCCGGATTCCGAATCGAACATCCACCGGAGGACTGGCTCTTCAAGGCGCACTTCGGCGAGACGGTGGTCGATGTCCTACACCGGGTCAACGGTGCGATGGTGACGCCCACCATGTTGGACTGCGCCGAGCAGCGCGTGGTACTGGCGATTTCAATGCCGGTACTCCCGCCCACCACGGTATTCATTCAAAAGCTTCGCGCCCTCACCGAGCATTACTGCGACTTCACGAAGCTGATCCCCGCGGCGCGGGCGATCAGGGAGCAGCTGGACTGGGACCACATTGCCGGCGAGACCGCCGACAATGATTTTGCGGCTGCATTCCTGGTCCTGGTCGATCGCTTGGGCTTACGAAACTGACGGGTACGAGTGAAACCAGCGATTCCGGGTACTTCCCAGAACCATGGAACCGCAACCGAGTCGTGGACTCCGCCGTGACGAGGACCTCGAAGATGTGGTCGACGAGCTCCAGCAAAACGTCACCGACGAACGCCGGGACCAGCAGGTGCCTGGCAACGCGACCGAGCGGGAAGAAGCTCCGGTGCAGGGATCAGAGCAGGAGCCTCCCGACTGACCGCGTCGTCAGTGGTCGCGCAACTTCGCGACAAGTTTGTCTTTGGTCAGGCTCGAATAGCCGGACATACCCAGCTCCTTGGCCCGCTTCTTCAGTTCCGGCACAGTCCAATCCGCATAAGACCCGGATTTGCCGCCCTTACGCGCCACTTTTGACTTTCCTTGCCCCGCGGCCGCGTTGGAGATCCGCGCGGCCTTCTCCTTCGAGTCGCCCTTCTTGCGCAAGTCTTCATAAAGCTTTTCATTCTTGATCGACGAATTCGGCACTGCAGCCACCTCCTAGGTTGTTTCCGCCGGCAGAATGCCCGAAGCGACCTGAATCAAACCGCCTGCCCGGTCGGTGAAATGATCTGCCGGACGGGACTTATCACGCGTTCGGGAACGAATCGTCCCGCCAACGTCACGGCTCCGGTTGCCCAGGCAGCGATGCCCTGCTTGTCGTCGCAGGTAAGGGCGTCACATGCCTGCCGGGCAAGCTCGGCGGGATCGTTGCCCGGCGGCCTGTTTCGTAGCGGGAACAACAGATCGGTGATACCGCCTGCGGTGATCGGTTCCGGCATCAGTGAAACAATCTTGACCCCGGAATCACCCAGCTCGGCATTGAGTTTGTCCGCGAAGGCACGCAGAAAAGCAACGGTCGCGAAATGCACCGCAGTGTCGAACCCCGGCGTTCTGCCCTCGGGGGACGCGGTCAAGACGATCCGGCCGCGCCCGAACATCGCCATTCGCTCGGCCTGCCGGCGGGCCAGCGCCATAGTCCCGCGCACACAGCTGTCCAACTCTTCCAACGCGCCATCGAGAGTGCCGTCGGAGGACGAAGCGTCGTCCACCGAGGTGGTCAGCGCCGCCGCCGCCACCGGCCGGCCGGCCGCCATCACGCGACGGTGCAGCACGTAGGCGTTGTCACCCGCACACAGGTCGATCTGCTCGGCCTGAACGTCGGTACCGAATACGGTGAGCGCCGCTGCCGCCGTGTGTATTTCGTCATACCGGTCGGCAATGATCAGGTCGTAGCCGCGCCTGGCGAGTCGTTCCGCCACCGCGAACCCCACGCCGCAGCTGGCACCGGTGATCAAAGCCAATCTGGCACTCATCAGCAATCCTTCTCGTTTCCCGTAGCGAGGTGCTACCCGGCGAAGGGCCGGGCAAACGTCGTCGAGTCGGATTGTTTTCGCGCAACGGCTAATCAGATCGCTCGGAGGCTCCGATCGCGGGTATAAGCCACCCGACTGTTTCATGCCGCGGATACCGGGAACCCGTTGAGCGTTGCCGCCCACCCGGATCGCGGCAGCTCGGAACAGATGGGAAATCGAATGAGCGACAAGGACAGTGGACCCGAAGCAGGCGTCAAAGGTGTCGCCGAGGACGTCAAGGGTAAGGCCAAGGAGGCCTTCGGTACCGTGACCGGTAGCGATGACATGAAGAACGAGGGTCGGGCCCAGCAGGACAAGGCCGACGCGCAACGCGACGTGGCCAAGAAAGAGGCGGAAGCCGAATCCGCACGCGGTGGCGCGGAAGCTGCCGAGGAGCGGCAGAAGTCCCACCAATAACAGGCCTCCGCAGCGGCCCTGGCCCACGGCCGGGGCCGCACCGTTTCGGAGTTCCGCCACAGGCACCGCTAGCTTTGGGCATTGCCCGCGGAATACCCTGAAGGTGCTTAGCTGAACGGTGTTCTCTGCCCCAGTTCCCGGACGTCGGTCGCCGCAGCAGTCTGGTCAGCCAAAGTGCGGTTGCCTGGTCTCGCAGCGGGTATGGGATTAGTTGATGCAGGTAAGCAGCGGAACGAGCGAACTCCGCGGGGTTGTCGCGATCGGCGCTTCCGCGGGTGGCGTCGAAGCGTTGTCTCAACTGGTGGCCGGGTTGTCCCCGGATCTGCCGTACGCTTACTTGATCACGCTGCACATGCCCACGCGCCGCACCGAGCGTTCTGGCGCAGATATAGATCGCCGTGGGCCGTTGCCCGCGGCCACTGCGGCGCACGGCACCAAAATCGAAGCGGCCCACATCTACGTTGCGGCCCCTGATCACCACCTGTTGGTCGCCGACCACGAAACCGTTTTGTCCCACGGTCCGACCGAGAACGGGCATCGGCCCTCGATCAACGCGCTGTTTCGTTCGGTGGCAGTGACTTTCGGATCGCGGGCGATCGGGGTCCTGCTATCGGGCGTGCTCGACGACGGGGTGCTGGGCCTGCGGGCGATCCGCGCCCGCGGGGGAACCACGATCGGTCAGACTCCCGAAGACGCAATGTTCCCCGCGCTGCCGACGAACGCCGCCAACGCCGGAGTACTGGATCGCCAGATCAGCGCGGCCGGCGTAGGCAGCGTGCTCAAGGAGCTGGCACAGCGTGAAATCCACGAGTCGGACACCGAACCGGACGCGACGTTGGAGCTGGAAAACCGGATCGCAATGGCACCGCGGTTCACCACCGACCTCGACACCGAAACATTCGGTCCCGCATCGGGATACACGTGTCCGGACTGCAATGGTTCGCTCGTCACACTGAAAGAAAAGAGCTTCCGTTGCCGAGTAGGACACGCGTGGTCGCCGGAGTCGCTGCTGGCCGCGCGCGATGCCGAAGTCGAAACCGCGTTGTGGGTTGCGCTGCGGAGCCTGCAGGAAAAGGCCAAACTGGCCAGGCAACTGGCTGACCGGACAGGTCAGGGTTCGTCCTTTCGCCGCTATGACGCAGTCGCCGAAGAAGCGGAACGGGCATTGGCAGTGCTCAGCGCTCGGCTCGCGGCCATCTTGGCGCGGCACGAAGGCACCGGTGACTGACCCCTTTCGCGCCATCACGGTTGCCACCGACCGCCACGGCGACACGTCCATCCTGTACGCCGACGGCCTGCTGGACAGTTCCACGTATCGGGAACTGCGCGACGCGGTGATCAAAGCGGCGCTCGACGAGCCACGAGCCGTCATCGTCGACGTCAACCGGTTGGCAGTGCCCTCCACGTCGGCGTGGTCGGTGTTCACCAGCGCCCGATGGCATGTCAACATCTGGCCCGATGTGCCAATAGTTCTCGTCTGCGGCGATATCGCAGTCCCGTCGGACGATCGCTTCGTGCGGTATCACCAGGTACGTACCGGTGCACCCGACCCGCGACGCGGCCCTGGCCGCAACCGACGACTTGTCCTGAACGCTCGTCGTCGCGGACGCGCCCAACTTCCGGGTAACCCGGCAGGCATCCGTGTTGCCAGAGCCGTGGTTCACGAGTGGCTCACCGCCTGGTCTGTTGCTCGCCTGATTCCGGCCGCCAGCACAGTCGCGACGGTCTTCGTCGAGAATGTCCTTGAACACACCGACAGTGCGCCGGTCTTGATCGTCGAAAACTTCAAAGATGCCGTGACCATTGCCGTCGAAGATTGCAGTCAGTTTCTCGGCGATCCGGCACGAGGAGCGTAGCGGTGCCGAAACGGTATCGGGGCTGGCGATCGTTTCCTGCCTGTGCCGCGCCTGGGGCAGTACACCGACGCCTACCGGCAAGACGGTGTGGGGGCTGGTCGGATCCGAAAATCGGTTGTGACCTTCGAGGGTAGTGTCAGCATTCTTGGCAACGCTTGGCGAACGGCACCTGCATGAACGGCACGACTGACGATGCTTTCGAAGCTCTGCTGGACTATCTGCGTGACTCACGCGGCTTCGACTTCACCGGCTACAAGCGCGCCTCGCTCATGCGGCGGGTCCGCCACCGGATGGATCAGGCCGGATACAGCAGTTTCGAGGAGTACCTCGACGTCTTGCAGGCCAGCTCAGACGAATTCGCGGCGCTGTTCAACACTATCCTGATCAATGTCACCTCATTCTTCCGCGACGCGGAGGCGTGGGACTTCATCAGCGGCGATGTCATACCGCGGCTGTTGTCCGCGCGTGGTCCCAACGATGCGATCCGGGTGTGGAGCGCGGGATGCGCGTCTGGCCAGGAGGCCTACACGCTGACGATGCTGTTGACCGAGGCGATGGGTGCCGAGGCCTTCCGGCGACGCGTCAAGATCTACGCCACCGACATCGACGAGGAGGCACTGCGCGAGGCGCGCGCCGCATCCTACGACGCCAAAGCTGTCGAGTCGGTACCGCCGGAGCTGCTCGAGCGTTATTTCGCGCACTCCGGCGGGCGCTACCTGTTTCACAAAGATCTGCGCCGGGGCCTGATTTTCGGCCGCAACGACCTCGTCAAAGACGCACCTATTTCCCGCGTGGACCTGCTGGTGTGCCGCAACACGCTGATGTACCTCAACGCAGAGACCCAGCGAAATGTGTTGAGCCGGTTGCATTTTGCCCTCGCCCCGCATGGAACGCTGTTCCTCGGGCATGCCGAGATGTTGTTGAGCCACGGCGACAAGTTCACGCCACTGAACCTGGAGAACCGGATATTCCGCAAGGCCGTCGGATCGCACACCGGTACTAGATCGCTACGACCCGGCCGCGGCGTTCTACGCGCGGCATGGAGAATTGTCCGGTCTAGGCGCCGTGCGGGAGTTGGCGTTTCGCGCCAGCCCAGTGGCGCAGATCGTGGTCACCGGCGAGGACACCGTCGCGATGATCAACCAGCAAGCCGAGACAGTCTTCGGCCTCTCAGCGCGTGACATCGGCCGGTTGCTGCGTGACCTCGAGGTGTCCTACCGGCCGGTGGAGCTGCGCGCCTACCTGGAGCAGGCCAAGGTAGAGCGGCGGTCGGCCCGAATTCAGGATGTGAAATGGCAGCGGCCAGGCTCGGATACGGTCTGGTTCGAGATCCACATCAATCCTCTCGTCGACGCGGAAAACGGCCTGCTCGGCGTGTCGGTAGCCTTCTTCGATGTCACCGCGACGCGGGCCCTGCTCGACAAGGTGATACATACCAACCGACAGCTCGAGGCGGCCTATGAGGAGCTGCAGTCCACCAACGAAGAGCTCGAAACCACCAACGAAGAGCTGCAGTCGACGGTCGAAGAACTGGAAACCACCAACGAGGAATTGCAGTCCACCAACGAAGAACTCGAAACGATGAATGAGGAACTGCAGTCCACCAACGACGAACTGCACAGCATCAACGACACCCTGGGCGAGCGCAGCCAGGAACTGGACGACGCGAGGAACTTCATCGATTCGCTGATCAATTCGGTTCGGCTGGGCATGGTCGTGGTGGACCGCGAAATGCGGGTGGTGGTGTGGAACGGGGGCTGCGAGGAACTGTGGGGCCTTCGGGCCGACGAAACCACAGGAAGGCCGCTGACGTCGCTTGATTTCGGTCTACCGATGGAGAGCGTGCGGCCACTGATCGGCAACGCGTTCGTCGATCCGGACAGCTCCGGGGAAACGGTGGTCGCTGCGGTCAACCGACGCGGCCGTCCGGCGCAGGTGCGGGTGACTTGCACGTCGTTCCCCAGGCCCGACGGTGGGGCAGCCGGGGCGCTGCTACTGATGGAGTCGGTGGGCTGACCCGTCCTGTCCATTTTGCGAATCGCTAGGCCAGTGCCGTTTACCGGACAGCGGAGTCGGCAACCCCCCTTTCGTGAGAATCGGCGTTGTCTGGGGCGACGATGCGTACTCCGATGACCAAGTCGTCGGAAAGACCGTAGGAGAAGAATGGGGAGAGTTCTGCGCAGCCCTCGCAGGCCAGGGTCACTCAGTGACCGCTCACCCACGTCAATACACTGAGCGAGCGGCCGAGCACGTTCAACATGGTTATCTGACCGTGCCGGCCGGCGTGGGACCGCCCGCGCCGGTATCCCCGGCGGAGGTGTTGCCGTTCGTCGGCGAGTGGGCGGCCCAACTCGCCCGCCTCTGGTCAGCCGAACCGCCCGACATCGTGCACAGCTTCGGATGGCTGGGCGGGTTGGCCGCGCAGTTGGCGGCCCACCGCCATCAGCTGATCACCGTCCAAAGCTTTCATGGTCTGGCCGCGACCACTTCCGGATCAATCGCCGCGAAGTCGGCCGACTCCGAACGCGCCCGCCTCGAGCCACTACTCATCCGGGGCGCGACCTGGGTGACGGCAGGCAGCAGCGAGGAGCTCGACGTATTGACCAAGTGGCGTCGTAATCGGGCCCGCGCATCGGTCTTATCGACCGGGATCGATGTTGAGCGTTATTCGCGAGCCGACCCCAAATGGCCGGATAACGAACGGCACCGCATACTGCAGGTCGCGCCGAATTTAGGGCCCTGCAACGGGTTTGACAGAACCATTCAGGTGTTGCCCCAGATTCCGGGCAGCGAGCTGGTGATCGCCGAGACGGCCACCGCTGACGGCTCTGCCAGACAACCGCGGACCAGGCTCAAGCGCCTGGCCACCAAGCTGGGGGTCAGCGACCGCGTTCATTTTGCGGGTCACGTTGCCCCAGAAGACCTTCCGTCGGTGTTCTGCTCCGCCGACGTGGTCGCCTGCACCCCGCGGCTGGCGCCGCACGCGACACCGGCCTTGCAGGCCATGGCCAGCGGAAGGGCCGTCGCAGCGACTGCAGTGGGTGCCCTGCGCGACACCGTGATCGGGGGCGTCACCGGCCTGCTGGTGTCTCCGACCAAACCGTACGAACTGGCTGCGGCGCTGAAAGCCTTGCAGAATCAACGCTTTCAGCGCCAGAGCATGGGTTCGGCCGGTCGTGCCCGGGCGATGTCGCGCTACTCGTGGGACCGGATCGCCCTCGACGCCCTGAGCATCTATCACCAAGCGAGTCACGCGAAAACCAGCGCAACAGCCTAGGACAACGAATATATGACAACCGCACCTTACCCAGAGGCCCCCGTAGACCGGTCGCCGGAGACGCGCGCGCCGGACGCAGTCCGATACGAGAAGTTCCATACCGCCGAACCCGAGGCGGCGAAGCAGTTCTTCGCCCAGGCCTACCAACCGGGTTGGCGGACCAGCACCCTGCCCAGTGGCTCGTCCGTCACGCATCAACGCTTCGAGACGGATCCGGTCACGATTGACGAGGTGCTGATCGAAGGACGGGTGGGGTGCGAAATTCGCAGCACCGACGCTGTGGTGGTGGTGATACACCCCCGGGCGGGCTCGCTGACGCTGGCCGGTGACCCTGGCACCAGGTTGGAGACCCCGGTGATCGCCGCCGACGGCGTGCCCTGCGCCATTCAGGCGAATACGTCGCGATTTCATGTGGTGCGGATGGATCTGCGGCACCTCACGCAGGTCGCAGTGGACAAGAGCGGACCGCTACCCCAGCAGATCCGGTTCACCGGCTGCCGCCCCCGCTCGATGGCGCTCTCCCGGACATGGAGCCAGGCGCTGGATTACGTCATCGCCAGCTTCTCCTACGCAGAAACCGCGCAGCAGCCCCTGGTGGTCAATGCGGCGGCTCACCTGCTCGGTGCCGCGTTGCTCGAGTGTTTCCCGTCCAACATGAGCGACGGCCAGGATGTGCTGCGAAACCCGTCGGTGCCACCGACCTTGAAAGGCGCGATCGCGTTCATGCACCGCCACGCCGGCGACGGGATCGGGGTAAACGACGTCGCAGACGCCCTTCGCATGACGTCCCGCGCGGTGCAATATCTGTTCCGCCAGCATCTGGACACCACCCCCACCGAGTATCTGCGCCGCGTCCGCCTACACCGCGCCCATCAGGAACTGATCAACAGCGACCGGTCCACGACCACCGTCAGCGAAGTGGCGCACCGGTGGAGCTTCGCCCACACCGGCCGGTTCGCCGCCCTCTACCGTAAAACCTACGGTCAAAGCCCCCATGCCACGCTTCAACAGTGAAGCCGCTACAGCCCGTTCCGCGTCCGGAGCAGCCGGTCGACCCGTTGGGCCGCGTCGTCGTTCAAGGCATCCTGCGACGTGATCTCGTTCACCACCCGCTCGGCGATGTCGCGCAGCTTGACGTTTGACTCCTGCGACAGCTTCACCAGCAGGTCGAATGCCGACTCGCCGTTGACGCCATAACGCAGCATCAGGATGCCCATCGCCTGATTGATCACCGCCCGTCGCGAATCGACCGCCAGCAGCGCCTCGCTCAGATGCTTCTGCAGGTCGGCGTCGAACTGCTCGGTGACGTCGATGTAGAACCCGCCGATACCGAGCAGACGACCGTCCGGGCCACCGAACCGGTCCCCCACCACAACCACCACGTGCGTTTCTCCGTGGATGTCGACGATTCGATGCCTGCTGCTGAAGGCGGCGCCGTGCCGGCGCACCTGCTCGATGAGCTCGGGAACTGTCGGCTTGTCGTCGGGATGTTTGTGTTTGAGTAGCAACTGCGTCGTCGGCTGCACGCTGCCCGGCTCATAGCCGTGCATCCGCGCAACCTCTTCCGACCACTCCCAACGGTCCTCACGGGCCAGGTAGCGAAATCTCCCCACCAGCGGCCACCGGCGACCCTTCTTTCGCCGCGAATCTGCGCACACCAGTCTCATGATATTCCGACCTGCTCGCCAAGGCCGAACTTCGGCATGTGCCCACTTCGCTTGCCGGGTAACATCCACCCGGCGAAAGCTGCCGGCCTAGGCCGTATTAGCCAACGATGATGATCCAAATTTATTGGGGCCCTTGGCTATTCGACGAATCACCCCCCGGGTGGCCTTCTCCAGGACACCTTGCGCGATGTCCGGGCGGTCAGAGCGCGCGGCGCGCCGTACCCCGGCAGCGATGGTGACGCCCTGCCGGTACCCGCTGACCACCCGAGGATCCACGTACGACCCACGAGCCACCGCAGGCGTGTTTCCCAACTCGTCGGAGACCTCCCGCATCACCGCAGCCTCGACCCGCTTGGCCACCCGCTGCGATACCGGCGGGTCGGCGTCGGCGAAGGCTGCGGCCGCCAGCACCGTGCCGTGCCAGGTCCGCAGGTCCTTGACGCTGTAGTCCTCGCCGACGAGCTCCTTGAACCGGGCGTTGAGGTCGTCGGCGCGGACCTCGACCCATGCGGAGGCGTTGCGCCACACCAACAATCGTTCACCGCATTCGGACCTGCGCAGCAACGCGCGTACCGCTCGCACCACTTCGGCGTTCTCGATCTCATACGTGCGCCGCACCCCGCTCTTGGCGGGGTAGTCGAACCCCACCGCGTCGCGGCGCACAGTCACGTGGTCACACAGCAGGGTGGCCAGACCGTAGGACTCGTTCTCTTCGGCGTACTGTTCGCCTCCCGCGCGGAAATAGCCGAGGTCAAGCAGATGAAGACCCAGTGCAAGCACCCGATCGCGGGTCAGGCCGCGACCCGCCAGATCGCGGGCGATCCGCTCGCGCCACGCGGGCAGCTGCGTGGACAACTCGAGCACCCGATCGAACTTCTCTTCTGCTCGTTCCTGCTGCCAACGCGGGTGGTAGAGATATTGCCGACGGCCCGCCGCGTCGGTGCCTACGGCTTGAATGTGTCCGTTGGGATGAGGCGAGATCCACACTTTCTTCCATGCCGGCGGGATGACCAGATCCTTGATCCGCTGCAACGCGTCCGCATCCGTCAGGCGTTCGCCGTCGGGGCCGTAGTAGGCGAAACCCTTGCCGCGGCGTTTACGCGTGATCCCGGGTTCGTGCAGCACACTGCGGCGCAGCCGCATCTCCGTCCTCCGTTGTTCCCGACGTCGAGTCGGCTGAACGCTGATTTACCCGCCCGGCAATCCCTCACACCTGCCGCCCGCGGGTACGTAGCAGTAGCGGCACCAACAGCCAGGAGACCGCAAACAAGGCCAGGGCACACGCACCGGCGATGGACCCGGCGACGCTGCCGGCTACCGCGTTGAAGATGAGCACCGTCACCCCCGTCAACGCCAGGCCCAGCAGCAGCAGGCCCGCGTAGGCACACCGGTGCGCAGCCGACACCAGGACCGAGAGCCGATGGCGCCGGAACAGTAATCGGTGCAAGCCGACCGGAGCGATCAGGAACACCGTGGCGGCCACTGAACAACCGACCGTCGCCAGGTACACCACCCGCATGTCGCGACCCAGCACCTCGAATCGGGCCTGGAACGGCAACGTCAGCAGAAACCCGGTGAGCAGCTGCACGCCGGTCTGTACCACGCGTAGTTCCTGCAGCAGGCTTGCCCAATTGCGGTCGAGTCGTTCGAGTTCTGTTTCTCCCCGTTCGCGGCGATCCCACTGCTGATCCCGTTCCGGATGATCGACATCCATAGCCGTGATCATCGCACTGGTCAATGCCAGACGACGGTGAATGCCGGACGACCCGCCACTCCGTCGTGGCGGGTCGTCGGGTCTTGCCAGGAGAACTAGCCGGCCATGAATTCCTGGTAGGCCGATTCCAGGTTCGGCGGCAGCGCCGTCACGTTGCACTGACGTTCGGTATCTCCGATCGGCGCCAGTATTCCGCGCAGGTCGTGGTACTCGTTTGGGTGCGCGGTGAAGTAGCCCCGAATGTTGGCGGCGGCTTCGCCGCGCGGCTGCCCGTAAGCCGACGTGACCACCTCGTTGGCGCCCGGGTGGCCGGCGAGGTACTGCTCTGCCGCCCCCCGCACCGACGAAACGGTGGAGTTGACGCCTTCCGGGCTGCAGTCAGAGGCCGCCGCCGCGGATGGCGCACCGGCGATACCCATAGCGATTCCCCCGAGCAGGCAACCGGCGCTGATACCGGCAACGCGGCGGCGAGCGACGATACTGCTGAATTTCATGATGTTTGTTCCTCCGAATGAGTGAACCGATCGTTGGGGTCCCGAGCCCCTGAAATCCAAAGTAGCGGAAGCGAAAACGGTTCTCCGGTCATGTTCGCCGACAACGAACAAGGGCAGGGGAGCCGGGCCGGTAAATGTGTGACGCAAGAAACTCAAGTGGCATCTTTAGCTAAGCAAATAAGCGAATGGAGTCGCCAGAAAGGGAGAACTCTTAGAAAGCACCGCGATTTCTTAGAAGATCGTGATCTCGTTTCGTGACAGAAACGTTATCCGCACGGCCAGTCGTCTACCGGTTGAGCTTGCCTTCGCGCGCACCGGTCAGGGCGTCGTCCAGCGTCGGGTACAGCGGAAAGGTCTTGTCTAAACCGGTCAGGTGAATCGGCCTTCTGGTCGCTGGACCGCGAGCAACCACACCGAACTCCGCGGAATCGCCAAGCTTCTCGAAGGTCGCTGCCAGAATTTTCAACCCCACCGAACCGAGGAACTCCACCGCGGACAGATCGATAATCAGTGCTGACGGATCGTCCACGACCACACCGCCGATGGCTTCCTCGAGAGCCGGTGCCGTGACCAGGTCGATTTCACCGCCGATGCTGAGTACGACGATCCCGTCATGGTCTGCGACCGTGGCGGTGATCGAATCAGGAGCTGACAACTGGCGATCCTTCAGTCGGGGCCTTACAAGTCGGCGAGTGTGCTGCAAGCCTAACCTGCCGCGCCTACCGCAAGAAGTAGAAGACCTCAACACGTCCCGCGTCACAGCTCAAGCTACTCTCCCATAGGGGCCCGCGACCGCAACGCGGCACATGGTAGGCCTCAGTGGGGCCGGATTGCTTGGAGCGGTTTGGAGGGGCACATGTCAGATTCGCCGTCAGAATCCAACAGCACGACCGGCAGCGTTTCTTCTGAAGGTTTGCTACCGCAACTGGTCCAGCACCTCCGGCGAAATCGGACTGCGCTGCGCGAAGAGTGGGCCCGCAGGATCACCGAGGCGGAACTGCTCACCGCAATGACGCCGGAGGAGATCTTCTCCGAGGCGACCGCTGTCTATGACAACTACGTGGAGGTGCTCGAGACGGGCAGCGTCGAGGCGCTGCAGGACTATGCGCGCGACCTCTCCGAACGCATCATCCCGCGGGGTGTGGAGACCGACGAGGTGCTCGGCATCGTGCTCCTGCTGCGTGACGTGCTGGCGCGGTCGCTGTTCGAGAAGTACCAGGCCGAATTCGACATGCTCAACCAGGTGTTGGACGCATACGAGCCGGCGGCCAACCGCATCGCCAACACCGTGGGCGTCAGCTTCGTGCAGGAACGCGAGCGCATCATCCGCCAGCAGCAGGAGGCGATCCGCGAGCTGTCCACGCCGGTGTTGCAGGTGCGCGAACAGTTGCTGATTCTGCCGATCATCGGTGTGCTCGACAGCCAGCGCGCCCGGCAGGTCACTGAGCAACTGCTGCGCGCCATCCGGGCCAACCGCGCCAAGGTGGTTGTCATCGACATCACTGGTGTGCCCACCATCGACTCCACGGTGGCCAACCACCTGGTGCAGACGGTCGATGCGTCGGGGCTGATGGGCGCCAGCGTCATCATCACCGGCCTGTCCTCCGAAATCGCCCTGACCCTGGTGACCATCGGGCTGGACCTGTCGAAGATGAACGCGGTCGGCGACCTGCAGGGCGGCATCGAAGAAGCCGAGCGCCTGTTGGGTTACGAAGTCACCCGCACCGGCGAATAAATCGGCGAATAGCCCATGCCAGTACCGATCTTGAAGCAGGGCGCGATCTTGATCGCGACTGTTCAAGCCGCGTTGACCGACTCCGACACCGAGCGGCTGCGCGAAGACCTGATGGAGCGGGTCAGCCGGTTCCGCGCCCAGGGGATCGTCGTCGACGTCACGGCCATCGACGTGATGGATTCCTTCGCGGCGCGGTCATTGCGGACCATCGCGCACATGACCCGGTTGCGTGGGGCCACCACGGTGATCGTGGGTCTGCAACCCGAAGTGGCCTTTGCCATGGTGCAATTGGGTTTGGCCTTCGACGACATGAGCACTGCGCTTGACCTCGAAGAGGGCATCGCACTACTCCACAAGAAGATGGGGCTCGCCAAATCGACGATCGGGCGCGACGGTGGCGGGTGAGACCGTGGTCGCCATCAACACTTCCGACGACATCGTCGCCGCCCGCAAAGCCGGTCATCAACTCGCCCTCGATCTGGGGTTCTCCGTCACCGATGTCACGATGATCGCCACCGCGATCTCCGAAATCGCCCGCAACATCACCAGCTACGCCGGCCGGGGGGAGGTTCGGGTGGCCGTCGCCGACCGTGAAGGCCGCAGGGCACTGGTGGTACGGGCCGAGGACGAAGGTCCCGGGATCGCCGATATCGACCGCGCGATGGAAGACGGTTACACCACCGGCCGCGGTCTCGGCATGGGACTGCCTGGTGCCCGCCGGCTGATGGATCGCCTGATCGTGGAGTCCTCGCTCGGTCGCGGAACGGTGATCGAGATGTGGAAATGGGTTCCCGCCCGTGCCTGATCGCGCCCGGACGGCGGGTCGGTTCGGGCCGATCGAGTGGGCGATGGCAGGTCGCCCCCGCCCAGGCGAGCATATCTGCGGCGACCAGGCCATCGCGGTGGACGTTGACGGTGCGGCTGCGCTGTTCGGCGTGGTGGACGGCCTCGGCCACGGCCCCGCCGCCGCCGGCGCCGCACTCGCGGGCATCGAGGCGCTCGCGAACGCCCGTGGGGAGCGGCTGGAGGTGCTGGTTGCGCTCTGCCACCGCGTGCTGAACGGCACCAGGGGCGCCGCGATGACCCTGGCCCGAATCGATTTCCAGAACCACAAGCTGGGCTGGACCGGCGTCGGGAATGTCCGCGCGAACTTGGTGGCCAAGAGTGTCGGTGGCGTCCAAATACGGTCCAGTGCCCGATTGGTCGGCGGCATCATAGGCTACCGGATACCGGAAACCAGGCCCGCGCAAGTCGTTTCGATCCGCACCGGCGATCTGCTGGTGATCACCAGCGACGGCATCTCCGAGGATTACCTCGACCACATCGACTTCGCGGCTTCCGCTGCCGACATCGCCGATCAGATCCTGACGAAGCACTCCAACGAAACCGACGACGCCACGGTGCTGGCAGCACGTCACCGGGGTATCTCGACGTGACCTACCGCGACGAGTTCCACGATCAGTACCGCGTTGCGCTGCGGACCTATCTCGACACCCGCAACGAGGACAGTCTGGCGGTTGGGCACGAACTCGGACGCCGGGCGTTAGAGGAACAGATCAGCATGCTCGACATCATCGAGAACACCTTCTGGTTGCTCGATGAAATGTCGAAGACCGAGCCGGTCGACCGCGGCACCGCACTGGAGTTCGTCCTACAGACACTGGCGCCTCTCGACGTCGCGACTCGCGGATTCATGGACGGCACAAGGCGATACGCGCAGGAACGGGCGCGCGCCGAAGACCTTGCCGACCGCGACAGGTTCCGCACGGCGCTGGTGAACTCGCTGCAGGAAGGTTTCTTTGTCGCCGACGAGCACGGTGCCGTGCTCGAGGTCAACAACGCCTTTGCCGACATTCTGGGCTACGGGGCTGAAGGTCTGCCGTATTCATGGCCGCAGCCGTGGTTGGTGGACAGAGAAGGCACGTACCAGGAGCAGCGGCGGGTCCGCGAACAGGGCAGTGCCGAATACGAGATCCCGGTTCGCCATCAGGACGGACATCTGGCCTGGGTTGCGGTGAGTATCAACGCGGTTCCCGGCGCCGACGGCGGACAGGACGTCTACGTGGGAACGGTCCGCGACGTCACCGCGCAGCGGGCCTTCGCTGCCCGGGAGAGCGCGGTCATGCGCCTGGCCACCTCGGTGAGTGTGGCCAAAAGCGTGGCCGAGGTGCTGGAGATCACCCTGGACGAGAGCCGCACCGCCATCGACGTGCACCGGGTGGTCGCGGTGATGTGGCCGCCCGGCGACGGTGAACCGACCGTCGTGGTAGCGGGCGATCCGCCTGAATCGAGTTGGCGCACAATGGATTCCCGGCTAAAGGAGATTTTTCAGGACGCCCGTCACCAGCTGCCGCTGACCGCGAAGACCGTCGGGCAGCCAGACGCCCCAGGCAAGGCACAGGGTCTGGCCGCCATGCTCTCCGGCACCGGGGATGTGGCCCTGTGGCTGGAACTCGGTTCCCCGCGCTGGGTGAGCGGCGAGGACAGGCTTCTGGTGACGGTGCTGATCGGCCATCTGAGTCTGGCTATCCAGCACGTCCGGCAGTTCGAGAGCGCACGCGTGACGTCGCTGACGCTGCAGCGGGCGATGCTGCCGCCGATGAAGCCACCGCCGGGTTTTGCGGTGCGTTACGAGCCCGCGGTCCCACCGCTGGAGATCGGCGGTGACTGGTACGACGTACTTCCGATCGACGAACGCCGCATCGGTATCGTCGTCGGCGACTGTGTGGGCCGGGGGTTGCCGGCGGCCGCAATCATGGGTCAGCTGCGCAGTTCGGCGCGGGCGCTGCTGCTTACCGGTGCCAAACCTGCCGTGCTGCTCGAACAACTCGATGCCGCCGCGTTGCTGATCCCCGACGCATACTGCACGACGGTTTTCCTGGCGATCCTCGATACCGAATCCGGCCTTCTGGAGTACAGCAACGCCGGACATATGCCGGCCGTGTTCGTCAAGACCAAGGCCGGCGCGGCCACCGCGACGACGCTGCTCACCGACGCCCGATCGGTGCCGCTTGCCGTGCGCCGCAATGAAACCCGACCGCAGGCAGCCGAGCTGCTACCGCCCGGTTCGACGCTGATGTGGTTCACCGACGGCTTGGTGGAGCGCAGGCACGAGTCGATCGACGACGGGCTTGCGCGGGTGGCAGATGTGCTGACAGACACCGTGGGACTGCCCATCAGCGCCGTCGCCGATGCCGTGCTGGAACAGCTGGCACCGGCCGGGGGTTACGACGACGACGTCGCCATGGTGGTGTACCGGCACCGGCTGGCACCGCTGCGCATCGAAACCGAGGCCACCGCGGAAAACTTGGCGCCCATTCGGCGCGCGTTGACCGCCTGGCTGCGGGCCGCCGACGTCTCGGACCTGCAAGCCATCGACATCGTGCTGGTGATCAGTGAGGCATGCACCAACTGCGTCGAACATGCCTACGAAGGACACGACGTCGGGACCATGCTGCTCGAGATGGAGGCTGTCGACGGAGCGGTCCGCTCACGAGTCGCCGATTCCGGCTCCTGGAAGCCGCCGGCCGCCGATCCAGATAACCGCGGCCGCGGTCTGCTACTGATGGGAGCCCTGAGTGAGTCGATGGAGTTGGACAACCGCCCCGACGGCACCACCATCGACATCGTCTTTCGTTTGCCTGCCCGCTAGCGGGGTAAAGGATCGTGGTGACTCATACGTCGATCACCGTTGAACCGGCCCTGCCGGCGGCGCACGGTCCATTGTCGACGGCGGTACGCCGAATTCTGACTACTCCGGCCTCGCGCGAGCCCTCGGGCGGCATAGGCGCGTCGGTACGTGACTCCGATCCCTACGGCCTGGACCTACAGTTGGCGTTGTACATGTGCTACGAACTGCACTACCGCGGGTTTGCGTCGGTGGATCCGGGTTGGGAATGGAATCCCACTCTGCTGGGGCTGCGCGCGGAACTGGAGTGCGTCTTCCTGGCCGGCGTTAGTCGCGACGTGGGACCGATCGATTCCTGCCACACCGCCGCAGCCGAAATGGATTCGCTGTCAATCGAACCCAAAGACGGCACCGGCCCGTCCTACTATTTGCGGGACAGCGGGACGTGGGAGCAGATGCGCGAGTACTTCGTGCACCGGTCGCTTTACCACTTGAAAGAGGGCGATCCGCACGCATTCGCGATCCCCCGCCTCATCGGCACCGCCAAGGCCGCATTCGTCGCGATCGAGTTCGACGAGTATGGCGCCGGGCGGGGCCCACACATGCATCAGCAACTCTTCGCGGACCTGTTGGACGCGGCGGACCTCGATTCGACCTATCTGGGTTACCTGGACGCGGTGCCGGCCGAATCACTGGCGGCGGTGAACCTGATGTCGCTGTTCGGGCTGCACCGGCGGCTGCGCGGCGCCGCGGTGGGGCACTTCGCCTCCACCGAGATCACCTCGCCCCCGGGCTCGCGGCGCATGGTCGACGCGCTGCAGCGGATGCAGGCGCCGGCGGCATGTGCGGCTTTCTACCGCGAGCACGTGGAGGCCGACGCGGTGCACGAGCACGTGGTGCGGATCGACGTGGTCGGCGATCTGCTCGCCCGTGAACCTCATCTGGACAGCGATGTCGTGTTCGGGATTCGCGCGCACGCGGCGGTCGAAGACCGCTTGGCCGATGCGCTGATGGCGTCCTGGAAGCAGGGGCGGTCGTCGCTGCGGCGGCCGCTCAGCTGAGTCAGCGTTCCGCGCTCAGTAAGCGCTCGACCTTGGGGCCGCGGCACCTTCGGTGACTGGTGTCGCACAGCGGGTAGTCCTGGCTGCGCCGACACGTGCAGATCGCCACCATGAAACGGTCGGATTCCACCACGTCACCGCCAGGTGTCTCGATCCGCGCCGGGCCGGAGACCAGCACCGGCCCGTTGGGTATCACCTGCACGCGAGTCGTGCTCACGGCTTGTCTGCCCGGATCACCACAATCTGCTCCCTCCGGCAACCGCGCGCGATGCGACCGGTCTGCTCCAACCATTGTGCTCGCGCCGTCAACACCGGACCGAACGGAATCAGCTGTGATGCAACCACATCAGCGTCGAGCCCAGTCGCCCTTAAGGATTGCAGGGTCTGCTCGACACCGGCGAGAGCCGAATGCACCAGTAACAGGGATCCTCCGTCAGCCAATAGCTTCGACGCCGATGCGCACAACGGGTCCAGGACCAGCCTTCCGTCCGGGCCGGCGTTGTAAGCCCGGGACGGACCCGCGACGGACGTGATCGCGTCGGTGTCGTCGACCGGCGGGGTCGGCACATAGGGCGGATTGGAGACCACGACGTCGAAGGGGCCGTGGTCCAGGGCCTTCACCCAAGATCCCTGCCGCACATCGACATCGACGCCGGCACCGGCGGCATTGCCTCGCGAATAGCTGACCGCGGACGGGCAGATGTCATAGGCGGTCACACTGGCACAATCCATTCCGGCAGCCGCGATTGCGACAAACCCTGATCCGGTGCACAAGTCAAGGACCCGACGGCGAGGAATCAGACCTGTTCGCCGCATTGTGTCGACGAGCAGGTAAGAGTCGTATTGAGGTTGATAAACCCTTTCGGCGACCAGGGATTCGCCTGGCGCTGGAAATGTGGTCGTCACGGCAAGCCTTTCTCGACCCGTCGGATGCTGCCGTGGCGATCACGGCTCGGCGTTTTGATGCCCGCAAAGTGGGGCCTTAAAACCGATTTCAGGAGTTTGTCGCTAGCTGGACGAACTCGCCGACGCTTGGTCGAGTTGCCGTAGAAACGCTGAACAAAAGGCCGACAGATCCTTTGGTGACCGACTGGTGATCAGGTTGCCATCCACCACTACTTCCTCGTCGACCACCCTTGCTCCCGCATTGCGAAGATCGGTGCGAATGCTCGGATAGGACGTCAGGGTGCGCCCGGCCACCACGCCGGCCTCCACCAGTGTCCACGGGCCATGACATATTGCGGCGACTGGCTTTCCGGAATCGACGAAGTCACGCACGAACGAGACTGCGGACTCGTCCAGACGTAGCTTGTCCGGGTTGACGGTGCCACCGGGCAGCACCAACCCGTCATAATCGGCCACGGAGGAGTCTGACACTTTACGGTCAACCTTGATCGTCCCAGCCGGCTCGAGATCGTGATTGCGAGCTTCGATTTCGCCGTCTTGCAGCGACAATACGTCGATCTGCGCACCGGCTTGTCGCAGCGCGTCGCGAGGTTGCTCGAGTTCGACCTTCTCGACGCCGTCAGCGGCCAAGATAGCAATTCTTTTGCCGTCCAGAGTCATTGGTACAGCTCCTTCTACGGATTGAGAACGACCTTTGTGCAGTTGTCCTGCTTGTGTTTGAAGATCTCGTACCCCCGTGGCGCCTGACTCAGTGGCAAGTGGTGGCTGATGATCGAGGTCGGGTCGATCTCACCGTTGCGGATCCGTTCGAGCAGGGGACGCATATAGCGCTGCACGTGACACTGCCCGGTCTTGATGGTCAATGAGCGATTCATGACCGCGCCGATCGGGAATTTGTCCATCATTCCGCCGTAGACACCGACGATCGAAATGGTGCCGCCGTTGCGGCAACTCATCGCTGCTTCCCGAAGTGCATGTGGCCGTTCGGTTTCCAGCCGCGTTGCCTGCTTCACCCGGTCATAGACATCCACCACGGTCGACCCGTTGCGGGCCTCCATGCCCACCGCATCGATGCAGTGATCAGGCCCGCGTCCGGCGGTCATTTCCCGCAACTGTTCGAGCACCGACGTTTCTCCGAAGTTCAACGGGGTCGCACCCAAGCGCTCGGCCAACTCCAGCCGGTACGGCACCTGGTCTATCACGATCACCTGCGACGCGCCGAGCAGGATTGCACTCACCGCTGCGAACAGCCCTACCGGGCCGGCGCCCCACACGGCGACGACGTCGCCCGGAGTGATGTCACACATCTCGGCGCCCATGTACCCCGTCGGGAGGATGTCGGAGAGGAAGAGCGCCTGGTCGTCGGTGAGGTCGTCGTCGATTTTCAGCGGACCGACGTCGGCGAACGGAACGCGGGCGTATTCGGCTTGCCCACCGGCGAATCCGCCCAGCATGTGGGAGTAGCCGAAGAGTCCCGCGGGGGAATGGCCCATCAGCTTCTCGGCTATTCCCGCGTTGGGATTGGAGTTTTCACACAGTGAATACAGGTCGCGGTCGCAGGCCGAACATGCTCCGCAGGCAATCGGAAAAGGCACCACCACCCGGTCGCCGACGGCGAGGTTGTCGACGGCCTTGCCGACTTCGACCACCTCACCCATGAACTCGTGCCCCAGGATGTCGCCGTGTTTGACGGTGGGGATGTAGCCGTCGTAAATGTGCAGATCCGAACCGCAGATCGCGGTCGAGGTGACCCGCACAATGGCGTCCCGGTCGTTGAGAATCGACGGGTCCGGAACCGATTGCACCTCAACGCTATTGCGCCCTGCCCAGACAGTGGCCTTCATTGTCACGCCTCCTTGCCTACAGGTTGGGCCGCCCGCTGATGGAGCTGTCGCCGCGCGACGGTCCCGTCCGGGGACCCGTCGGAACGCAGCACCTGACCCGTCTCCATGATCTGCTTGAAACGGCGGAGATCGTCGTTGACCTGCTGCTCGGGCGACTCCCCCAACAGCGTGGCCACCGCCTTGCCCACTGCGCCGCCGGGCATCTGGTAGGCGATCGTGACCCGCACCTCAGTGCCCTTGCCGGAGCGGTCCGGTGTGAAGTCGACGCACCCGCTGTTCTCAATTCCGGAGTCCGGCAACGATTGCCATGCGATCCGCTTGCCGGGCAGATCCTCGACGACCCGCGCGTCCCACTGCACCGGCTGCCCGACCGGGGAGTTGGCGACCCAATGTGATTGGCCGTCACCGGTAGTGGTGACCGATTGGAGGTGGTGCATGAACTGAGGCAGGTTCTCCAGATTGCGCCAGAAGCCGTAAACGTCTTCCGGACCGCGCATCACGGTGATCGCGGCGCGCAGCGCGCGGTGCCGCTGGCCGCCCGCGTGGCGGGCGGTGTCACCGCGCGTGGTGCGCAGGGCGGCATACAGGTCTGCCCCGCCGATAGCGGTAAGCGCGGCGGCGGTGACGATGCCGCGCCGGCGCCTGCCGGGACCGCGGCGGATGACGCCCGCTGCCAGGAATGCGACGTCGAGGGCATCCCCGGCGACCCGCGTCCAGACCAATGTGTCCGGGCCGGCTAACAGCGCTGCGCCGTGGCCACATTCGCGCAGGCCCAGGGCGCGGATAACCGCGCGTGATCGCGCGGTCTCGTCGACGCCGGCGAGCGCGGCGATCTTTCCCGGTGCCAGGATCTCGGACAGGCCGAGGCCCAAACTGGCCGCCCCCAGCCCCTTGACCAGAGCCGCCGTCTTGCTCGCTGCGGAATCGTTCATTGGTCAAACTCCTTGCGTCGCCGCATCATTCCGGCGGTCGTTGCGTACCAGTCAGCGGATCCGACCCGCGGTTGCACCATGGCTATCGGCAGCGATACCCGTGCGACGGCCGCCCAAACGTGGCGGTGCCTCAACTCGAGGCACTGCGCAGCGCGTCCAGCAATGGTTCAGCGGCTTCCTTCAGGAATTGCTCCTGGGACTGTCCACCGATCTGGATGAGCGCGATATCAGTGAATCCGGCTTCCCAGTAGGACCTTGCGGCATCCACGATCGCGTCCAGGTCCGGCCCGCATGGAATGCTCTCGGCGACATCGTCGGGTCGCACGAATTGCGTGGCGCCGGCAAATCCCGCGGGTGTCGGCAGGTCCGCATTGACCGACCAGCCGCCGGCAAACCAGCGGAACTGATCGTGCGCACGGGCGATGGCCGCGTCGCGGTCGGGATCCCAGCACACCGGCAACTGTCCGACCACGCGTCCGGCGCCGGGCCAGCCGCCACTCTGGCGGGCGGTGCGCCAGCCGTCCACCAGTTCCTGGTCGGGTTCCACCGCGATGAGGTGATCGGCGAGTTTGCCGAACTTTTCGACGCCCTTGGCGCCGGCCATTGCCACCCCGATGCCGGGAGGCACATCAGGCACGTCCCAGAGGCGCGCGGAGTCCACCTGGAAGTAGTCGCCGCGCCAGTCCACCAGTTCGCCACCGAACAGTTCGCGGATGATCTTGATGGCTTCGCGCAGCATGTCCTGGCGGCGCTCGACGGTCGGCCAGCCTTTGCCGACCACGTGTTCATTGAGGTTCTCGCCACTGCCCAGGCCCAGCGTGAACCGTCCATCGGCCAGAATCTGCACGGTGGCCGCCTGCTGGGCGACGATCGCGGGGTGGTACCGCATGGTGGGGCAGGTCACGTAGGAGTACAGATCCACCCGTTCGGTAGCGTGCGCGACCGCTCCAAGCACCGCCCATGCATTGGGGGCGTGGCCTTGCGAAGCCAGCCACGGCGAGAAGTGGTCGCTGCAGACCTCGAAGTCAAATCCCCGCTGCTCAGCCGAAACAGCATCGCGGACAAGCTCTTTCGGGCCAGTCTGCTCCGTCATCAAGGTATAGCCGAACCGTGCCATACCCGACGGGTACCCGGCAGCCCGCCGGGCAAACGGCGTGCATTGCGCTTGGCAGGGTGGGTTCGGCATCGATAAGCCGGGTTCTGTGAAGACACCGGTCAAGGCAGCGATACGACTTGGGTCCGCGAATTGCGCTGCCGCTGATAATCAGGTGGTCGGAACAGCCACTGCGCCGCATCGCACCCGGTAGAGCCGGTCTTTGACAGCGGCGGACAGGCGTGCCCCGTCGGCCTTACCCTCGGCAATCCCGGTGGCGACCTTCATGACCAGGCCCATCTCCTTCATCGATGGCGCGTGGCCGAGCGTCTCCGCAACGTCTGCGATCGCGGTTTCGACGACGTCGACCACCTCGGCGTCGGTGAGCGGCGTCGGTAGGTACTCGTCGATGAGTCGCGCCTCAGCATGCTCGGTGGCGGCGAGCTCACCGCGGCCGTTCTGTGTATAGATCTCGGCGGCTTCACCACGCTTGCGTGACTCCCTGGCCAGCACCTTGAGTATCTCGTCGTCGGAGAGCTCCCTGGCCACCTTGCCCGAGACTTCCTCGGTCTGAATCGCAGCCAGCAACATCCGCAACGTCGCAGTCCGCAGCTTGTCCTGCGTCTTCATCGCCTCGGTCAGGTCCGACCGCAGCCGGGATTTGAGTTCCGCCATTCCAGAGACGCTACGCGCCGACCCGGGGACCTACATTGAGAAATGCCCCGACCGCCGACAGGATGTACTCCATGACGAACGACGACAGCCGCCGCCTACGGTGAGCACGCTGCCGCCTGAATACCCGGGTGATACGGCACCGGGGTCTGCCGGAGACGGGCCACCCCCGGCGAGCGAGGAGCCGCCGCCCCCGGCATACGCACCGCCTCCCGCGGACGCGCCGGCTACGGGCCGCCCCCCGCATACGGACCGCCGCCGGCCTACGGGCCGCCCCCCGGTTACGGCGCACCGGGCGGTTACGCCCCGCCACCCGGCTACGGACCCCCGCCCGGCTACAGCGCCCCGCCTCCCGGCTACGGCCCGCCGCCCGGCTACGGCCCACAACCCGGCTACGGCCAAACGCCGCCGGGTTACGGCCCGCCGGGTTACGCTCCGCCGGGCTACGGCCCGCCACTCATCCCCGGGGCCGTCAAACCCGGCATCATCCCGCTGCGGCCGCTCACCCTGAGCGACATCTTCAACGGCGCGGTCGGCTATATCCGGGCGAACCCGAAGCCGACCCTGGGCCTCACCGCGATGGTCGTCGTCGTCATGCAGGTCATCTCGCTGCTCGCCACCATCGGTCCCTTGGCCGCCGCAAACTCACTCGAGACCAACAAGTCCGAGCCCGGCCTCGGAGCCCTCGGGGCATGGACGGCGTCGCTGGGCGGCAGCGCCCTGGTCAGCTGGCTGGGCGGCATGCTGCTCAGCGGACTGCTGACGGTCATCGTCGGACGTGCCGTGTTCGGCTCGCCGATCACCATCGGCGAAGCGTGGGCCAAGGTCCGCGGTCGGCTACTGGCCCTACTCGGCCTGGCGCTGCTGGAGGCCCTCGGGGTGGCGGTGATCGTCGGACTGGTCGTGGTGATCCTGATCGGCGTGGGCGGTGGCCGCCAATGCCGGCGCGGCGGTACTGCTCGGGTTCCCGCTGCTGTTGCTCGTGATTGCGCTACTGGCCTATGCGCACACCGTGCTGCTGTTCGCTCCCGTGCTGATCGTGCTGGAGCGACTACCGGTCTTCGACGCCATCACGCGATCTTTCCGACTGGTCCGCAACGGCTTCTGGCGGGTGTTAGGCATCCGACTGCTGGCGGCCATGGTGGCGGGCATCGTCGGCGGCGTGATCGCAGCACCGTTCAGCGTTGTCGGTCAGATCATGCTGATCGGAGCCTCGAGCACCGCGACGTTATTGGTCGGCACCACACTGTCGTCCATCGGAGGTGGCATCAGCCAGATCGTCACCACGCCGTTCGTCGCCGGCGTCGTCGTGTTGTTGTACACCGACCGGCGGATACGCGCCGAGGCGTTCGACCTGGTGCTGCAAACCGGCGCTGCCGGCGGGCCGGCCGCCGTGGAATCCACCGACAACCTCTGGCTCACCCGGCCTTACTAGGGGAAGAACCGACTGACAGTGCCAGCCATCGACATCGACCGCGATGCCGCGCACGACGCTGCGCAGCGCGAGCTGAACAAGCCGATCTACCCCAAGCAGACCCTGACAGGCGAAATCGTCGACAAGATCAATGAATTCCTGCTCAAGCTGTTGCTCAAGGTCTCGCACGTATCCGGCGGATGGTTCACCGTCACCGTACTGCATGATCGTGGTGGCAATCGCCGTCTTCGTTGCCGTCTATATCGCACGGCGCACTATCCGCACCAAGCGCGGCGGCGACTACGAACTGTTCGGCGCCGGCCAACTGACCTCGGCCCAGCATCGTGCTACCGCGGAATCCTTTGCCGCCGAGGGCAATTGGGCCGCAGCTATCCGGCATCGGCTGCGCGCGGTCGCGCGCGAGCTGGAGGAGACCGGGGTGCTCACCCAGGTTCCCGGCCGCACCGCCAACGAGCTGGCGCACGACGCGGGTGAGGTGCTGCCACATCTGTCGGGCGAATTGGCGCAAGCCGCAACGGCTTTCAACGACGTGACCTACGGGGAGCGCCCCGGCACCCAGGCCGCCTACCAGATGATCGCCGACCTCGACGACCATCTGCGGTCGCGGTCCGCCGCGTCATCCGCCGTGGCGCAACCCGCGGCACCGGACTCCTGGGCGAAGGTCCGGTGACCTCCACCCGCCCCGGTGCGGTAATCGGCACCGCTCCGCAACGACGCCCCTGGCGTGGGGTGCTGCTCACGCTGGCGGCACTGGCCATCGTCGCGTCGATCACGACCTACCTGACGGCGCCGCGACCGGGCGGCACGATGGATCCCGAGGCCACCAGCCCGGCCGGCGCCCACGCTCTGGTGACGCTGCTGCGCGATGCCGGCGTCGAGGTGGTGGTCGCCGACACCGTCGCCGACGTCCAGCGCGCGGCACGGCCGGACACGCTGCTGCTGGTGGCACAGTCGCAATACCTGACCGACAATTCGCTGCTGCACAGTCTGGCCGATGTCCCCGGCGATCTGCTGCTGGTGGATCCCACGTCCCGCGCACGCGACGGCACTGACACCCCAGTTGCGTGTCGGCGCTGCCAGTAACTTCAATAACGAGCCGAATTGCCCGCTGCGGGAAGCCAATCGGGCCGGGGCGGTGAATCTCGGGCCGAGCGACGCCTACCGGGCCAAAGGTGGGCTGGACCTCGTCAGCTGCTACGGCGGGGCCTTGGTCAGCTACCGCGACGGAAGCCGTACCGTCACCGTGGTCGGCACCAGCCACTTCATGCAGAACGATGGACTCCTGGAAGAGGGCAACGCCGCGTTGGCGATGAATCTCGCGGGCGCCCGGTCCCGGCTCATCTGGTTCGCACCGCAACGCGTAGCGGGGCACACCACTGCGCCCGGATCGATCATGGACCTGATTCCGGAGAACGTGACATGGATGGTCTGGCAGCTATGGCTGGTGGTGATTCTGGTGGCGCTCTGGAAGGGCCGTCGGATCGGTCCCCTGGTTGCCGAAGAACTCCCGGTGGTGGTGCGCGCCTCGGAGACGGTGGAGGGCCGTGGCCGCCTCTACCGCTCGCGTCGGGCCCGCGACCGCGCTGCCGAGGCGCTGCGCACCGCGACGCTGCAACGACTGGTGCCCCGGCTCGGCCTGGGGCCCAACGCGGCACCGCCCGCGGTAGTGATGACGGCGGCCCGGCGCAGCGGCGCCGACCCGGATTTCGTTCAGTACTACCTGTTCGGACCCCCACCGGCCAACCGACTCCGACCTATTACACCTAGCCCGTGCGCTCGACGACATCGAAAGGCAGGTCACCCACTCGTGACACAGTCCCCTTCAGACCCCGCAAGCCGATTCCGCCCGCGACGCACTGCTGGGTTTGCGCACCGAGATCGGCAAAGCCGTCGTCGGACAGGAGGGGGTGGTCAGCGGCCTGGTGATCGCGTTGCTGTGCCGCGGCCACGTCCTGCTGGAAGGTGTTCCCGGAGTGGCGAAGACGCTGATGGTCCGCGCCCTGGCCGCCGCGCTGCAGCTCGAGTTCAAGCGGGTCCAGTTCACCCCCGACCTGATGCCCGGCGACGTCACCGGCTCGCTGGTCTACGACACCCACACCGCGGAGTTCGCCTTCCGGCCGGGCCCGGTGTTCACCAATCTGCTGCTGGCCGACGAGATCAACCGCACCCCGCCCAAGACGCAGGCCGCGCTGCTCGAGGCGATGGAGGAGCGTCAGGTCAGCGTCGACGGCGAACCCAAGATGCTGCCCGACCCGTTCATCGTCGCTGCCACCCAGAACCCGATCGAATACGAGGGCACCTATCAACTGCCCGAAGCCCAACTCGACCGTTTCCTGCTGAAACTGAACGTGACTCTGCCGCCGCGCGATCAGCCGAGATCGCCATCCTGAGCCGGCACGCGCACGGCTTCGATCCGCGCGATCTGTCCGCGATCAAGCCGGTGGCCGGGCCGGCCGAGCTGGCGGCCGGCCGCGAGGCGGTGCGCCAGGTGCTGATCGCCGACGAGGTGATGGGCTACATCGTCGACATCGCCGGCGCCACCCGGTCCTCCCCCGCCCTGCAGCTGGGCGTGTCGCCGCGCGGGGCGACTGCCCTGCTCGGCACCGCCCGGTCGTGGGCGTGGCTGTCGGGACGCAACTACGTCACGCCCGACGACGTCAAGGCCATGGCCCGTCCGACGCTGCGGCACCGGATCATGCTGCGTCCGGAAGCCGAACTCGAGGGTGCCACCCCCGACGGCGTCCTGGACGGCATCCTGGCCTCGGTTCCGGTGCCCCGCTAGTGATCCTCACCGGTCGAGCCGGACTCTGGTGGCGCTGCGTCTGCGTGCTGCCGATCGCGGTGTCACCCTGGCCGGCAAGGGCTTTCGTGATACTGCTGGCGGCGTTGGCGGTCGTGGTGATCATCGACGTGGCGCTGGCGGCCAGCACCCGCCGGCTGCGCTTCACCCGATCGCCGGACAGTTCGGCCCGGCTGGGCCAGCCGGTGGATGCGGGCCTGCTGATCCACAACGACGGCCGGCGCCGGTTCCGCGGCCAGGTGCGCGACGCCTGGCCGCCGAGTGCCCGCGCCGAGCCGCGGACCCACCGGCTGCACATCGCGGCCGGCCAGACGCCGGCAGTTGCACACTCAGCTGCGACCGGTTCGGCGCGGCGACCAGCGCGCGGCGGTGGTGACGGCGCGCTCGATCGGACCGCTGGGCTTGGCCGGCCGGCAGAGTTCGCAGGCGGTGCCCGGCCAGGTCCGGGTGCTGCCGCCGTTCCTGTCCCGCAAGCACCTGCCGTCGCGGCTGGCCAAGCTGCGTGAGATCGACGGGCTGTTGCCCACGCTGATCCGCGGGCAGGGCACCGAATTCGACTCGCTGCGTGAGTATGTCGTCGGCGACGACGTCCGCTCGATCGACTGGCGGGCCACCGCGCGCCGCGCCGACGTCATGGTCCGCACCTGGCGGCCGGAACGCGACCGGCGCGTGGTCATCGTGCTCGACACCGGACGCATGGCGGCGGGCCGGGTCGGCGTCGACCCGACGGCCGCCGATCCCGGCCGGCTGGCCCCGGCTGGACTGGTCGATGGACGCCGCACTGCTGTTGGCGGCGTTGGCGTCTCGGGCCGGTGACCACGTCGACTTCCTCGCCCACGACCGGGTGAGCCGGGCCGCGGTGTTCGGCGCGTCGCGCACCGAACTGCTCGCCCAACTGGTCGACGCGATGGCCCCGCTGCAGCCGGCGCTCATCGAATCCGATTGGCGGGCAATGGTTGCCGCCATTACGCGGCGCACCCGCCGGCGGTCGCTGGTGGTGCTGCTCACCGACCTCAACTCGACCGCGCTCGATGAGGGGCTGCTGCCGGTGCTGCCGCAGTTGTCGGCTAAACACCACGTGCTGGTCGCCGCGGTGGCCGACCCGCGCGTCGACGAACTGGCGGCCGGACGCACGACGCTGCCGCGGTGTACGACGCGGCGGCGGCCGAACGCGCCCGCAATGAGCGGCGAGCCATCGCCTCCCGGCTGCGTCGCAGCGGCGTGGAGGTCGTCGACGCGCCACCCACCGACATCGCGCCCGGCCCTCGCCGACCGCTATCTGGCGATGAAAGCGACCGGCCAGCTCTAAAGTCGGCCGCCGAGTGTGAATTCCACGACGCCCCGGCGGCGTGTCACGCCGTGAAATTCGCACTCGGCGTGACGAGGGGGCTTAGCCGGTGGGGACGTAGTCGGGAGCGTCCTCGATATCGCCGGTCTCGCCGGCCGGCGACGGCCCGGCGGCCGAAGTACACGATGTAGGACAGGAACGCCACCTCGGCAAGGACGCCGATGCCGATCCGCGCGAACGTCGGCAACGGCGACGGCGTCACCATCGCTTCGATCAACCCCGAGACCAGCAGCACGCCGACCAGTCCCACGGCAACCGACACCACCCCGCGGCCCTGCTCGGCCAGCACCTGGCCGCGCGGCCGATCACCGGGCGAGATCACCGACCACCCCAGCCGCATCCCGACCGCAGCGGCCAGGAACACCGCCGTCAGCTCGAGCAGCCCGTGCGGCAGCAGCAAGCCGAGCAGCAAACCACCCTTGCCGGCCGTGAAACATCAGACCGGCGATCACTCCCACGTTGGCGGCGTTCTGGAAGAGCACGAACGGTATCGGCGCCCCGAGCAACACGCGACATCGCGATGCACTTGGCGGCCACCCACGAGTTGTTCACCCATACCTGTAGGGCGAACGCCGCGGCAGGGTGCTCGCTGTAATAAGACTCGACGTCGTGGTTGACCAGTTGGTCGATGTCGGCCGGGGTTCCGACGACGGACTGCACCTCGGGGCTGCCGGCCACCCAGAACGCCATGACCACGACCACCGCGAAGAACGCCACCGCCGTCGCCGACCACCAGCGCCACGACCGGTAGGCGACCACCGGGAACGAGACCGTCCAGAAGCGAACGAAGGTGCTGCTCAGCGGCGCGTGCGCGCCGGTGACCGCAGACCGGGCGCGCGCCACCAGACTGGACAGCCGTCCGGTGACCAGCGGAGTCCGACGACACCGACCGCAGGATCGACAGGTGGGTGGACACCCGCTGGTACAGCTCGACGAGTTCATCGATCTCCGCGCCGGTCAGCGAACGGCGCTTCTTGATCAACTGGTCGAGCCGGTCCCAGGTGCCGCGGTGGGTGAGCAGGAACGCGTCGACGTCCACTTGGGCAGCCTACCCAGCCTGTAGCGTTCCGAGGTATGTCGGAGGTGGTGACCGGGGACGCCGTTGTGCTCGACGTCCAGATTGCCCAGCTGCCGGTACGTGCCGTCAGCGCGCATCATCGATATCGTCTTGATCTCCGTCTGCTGGTTCCTGGGATTGGTGATGTGGGCAGCTTCCCTGTCGCAGTTCGACGACGCGTTGACCGCCGCGTTCCTGATCATCTTCACCGTGCTGGCGATGGTCGGCTATCCGGTGGCCATCGAGACGGCGACCCGGGGCCGCTCGGTGGGCAAGATGGTGATGGGTCTGCGGGTGGTCTCCGACGACGGCGGCCCGGAACGCTTCCGCCAGGCGCTGTTTCGCGCGCTGGCCGCGGTGATCGAGATCTGGATGCTGCTCGGGAGCCCCGCCGTGATCTGCAGCGTGCTCTCGCCCAAGGCCAAGCGGGTCGGCGACATGTTCGCCGGCACCGTCGTCGTCAGCGAACGCGGTCCCCGGATCGCACCACCACCGGCCATGCCACCAGCACTGGCGGGGTGGGCGGCGTCATTGCAGCTCTCCGGGCTGACCTCCGGCCAGGCCGAAGTCGCCCGCCAATTCCTCTCCCGGGCACATCAGCTCGATCCGGCCTTACGCAACCAGATGGCCTATCGGATCGCCGCTGACGTGGTGTCCCGCATCGCGCCGCCGCCTCCGCCAGGCGTCCCGCCTCAGCTGATTCTGGCCGCGGTGCTGGCCGAACGACACCGGCGAGAACTGGCCCGGTTGCGTCCACAGCCCGCTCCGGGCCGGCCACCACCGCAGGCTTGGCCGCCCTTCCAGCCCCCACCGCAGGGCTGGCAATCTGGGCCTGTCCCCGCTCCTGCGCAACCGACCGCAGGGCCCCGATGCCGGCGGATTCTCCCTACCGACTTAGTACTGGGCGACGCTGGCCGCCAGGATGGCGACGTCGGTGACCAACAACGCCAATCCGACCAGGGGGACCGCGATGCCCGCGTGCCGCTTGGCGGTGAAGACCGAGGCGACGATCACCACCAGAGCCACTGCCGGCGGACCGTAGAAGAAGACGTCGAAACTGATTCCGCCGCCGAGGTTAGGGCAGCGGTTCGCGGTGCACGAGTCGGTGCTCATCACGGCCCCGAGCGCGAAAAGCATCACTATGGCGGCACCGGGCACCGTCAACAGGGCCAACACCCAGTTAACCCGCGAACGAGCCCTGCCGCCGTCGTCACCGTGTTGCGTCGGGTCAGTGGCACTGCCGGGGCCGCTCATCGTCTGGTCGCGGTTATTGCCGTTCACCCGTCAGGTGCTACCCGGCCTTCGGGGTGCGCAAACGATCCGGCGTGGGAATACCACGTTGCATACCGATAGTTAACGATATATCGTGATACATAGTGATACACCGGAGCGTCGGCACCCGGCGACTCCCCCGACCAGAAGGACTACAGACATGAACACCCCTTTCACTCCCCCTATCGGGCCCTTCGGCCCGCGCCCCGGCTTCGGCTTCGGCCCCGGCTCCCTGCACAGGCGTGCGCTGCACGGCGCCCGGCGGCAGGCCCGGCGGGAATTCTTTGAAAACCTGCGCGAGCAGGCCGGCGAGCACGATGGCCCGGTTGGCTTCGGACCCGGTTTCGGACCCGGTTTCGGCCCTGGGTTCGGCCCCGGATTCGGATTCGGGCCGGGCGGCCGCGGTGGACGCCGAGGCGGCCGCGGCCGGCGCGGTGACGTGCGGGCGGCCATCCTGGCGCTGCTGAACGAGCGGCCGATGCACGGCTACGAGATGATCCAGCAGATCGCCGACCGTAGCAACGGACTTTGGAAGCCGAGCCCCGGTTCGGTGTACCCGACTCTGCAGCTACTCGACGACGAGGGTCTGATCACGGCCAGCGAAACCGACGGCAGCAAGAAGCTGTTCGAGCTGACCGACGATGGTCGCACCGCCGCGGCAAAGGTCGAGACCCCGCCGTGGGAAGAGATCGCCGAAGGCGTGGACCCCGGGCACATCAACCTCCGGACAGCCGCCCGCCAATTGTTCGGCGCCGTCGGGCAGTCGGCCCATGCCGCCAGCGCTGAGCAGCAGCAACGCATCGTCGACGTGCTCAACAACGCGCGTCGGGAGATCTACGGCATCCTCGGCGAGGACTAACCCCGGGCCGGCCAGCCGGCCCCCCGCGAGCGCGCGCAAAATGCCGGCTGCACCGGCGTAGTAACTGAGGTATGGAGCGTGTTGTTGACGAAATGAGCGACGTCCCCCTGCTGTCGTTGACGGGCTTGGTGTCCCACAACAGCGAGGAGGACGTCGTGGTTCAGGGTAGTGCTTTAGGGCGCGGGGACAAGCGGCGCAATAACCGGATATCTCAATTGCGCGGGCTAGTGCCCCTCGACCATGCGATCGTCGGGATCGATCTGGCCGACGAGAAACAGGCCGTGGTGGTCTGCGATCACGATTCACAGGTGCTGGCGCGACAGCGGTTGAAGGCCAAAACATGGCAGTTGGCTCCGGTGTTGCAATGGGCACGAGGGATCGCGCGCAGGCATGGTTTTACTGATGTGACGGTGGGGTGCGAACCGACCGGGCATCGCTGGCGGGTGCTGGATCAACTCGCCGCGCAAGAGGACCTGACGTTGGTGTGCGTCCAGCCTCTTCTGGTGGGCCGGGCTCGAGAGCGTGAGGACTACACCCGCGACAAGACCGATGACAAAGATGCCGTCCTGATCGCGCGACTGGTGGCGCAGCTGCATTGTTATGTTCCCGAGCGCGCTGATGTCACCTGGGCGCGGTTACGTCAGCTGGGGGCGCGCCGTAACGAATTGATCACTGCCACAACGCGATACCGCCAGCAAATAAATGACCTGTTCGACTGCGCCTGGCCGGCGGTGTTGGATGCGGCCAAACAACCCTTTCATTCACCGACCTGGTGTGCAGCTGTAGCAATCGTGTTAAAACGGTGCGCCGGTGACCCCGCACGTTTGATCCGTGGTGGTCGTGAACGGTTTCACGCCGCGGTGCGCCGCGAACTGCCCCTCTGGGGTGGGCAACGGCTGTGGCGACCCATCGCTGATGCGATTTACACCGCGTTGAGCCATCCCGCTGGTGTCCGTATTCAGCGCGTGGGCGCGCTGGAACGTGCCCGGTGGGTGCTTGCCGATCGGCGCCGTACCAAGGCACAGCTCAACGAGGTAGAGGCGTGCATGGTCGGCGTACTCAGCGAGGTCGGCCTGGCCGACCTCATGGCCAGCATTCCGGGCGTGTCTGCGGTGGGCGCCGCGGCAATTTTGGCTGAAACCGGCGATCCCACCCGGTTCAGCAGCCCGCGGGCGCTGGTCAAGCATGCCGGACTATGCCCCCGGGAGAACGCCAGTGGCACCACCACTGGACGATCACGCATCTCTGGTCGTGGCCGTCCCGGATTACGGCTGGCGGCATGGCGTGCGGTCTGGGGTGCACTACTGAACAACCCCGTCATGGCCGCACGCTACCGCCACCTGACCACGCGAGAAACCAACCGACTCAACGACGGCCAAGCCCGCGCCGCCCTCGCGGCGGCACTGCTGCGCTGGATACACGTCATCACCACCCGCCGCATCGCCTGGGATCCCGCCCAGGCCGGCAATCCGGACCTGCTCACACCCGCCGCATAACCACCACGCCAGGTTGGGACCAAGCTCCACACGGCGTAGAGGACCACCTCGTACGACACCCCGAGCAGGCCCCACCGTCCTCACCAAACTCGGTTGAACGCTGTCGGGACCCCGAAGCCCGCTTGATGAGCTACGTAGAGACGAGGACGGCCACGGCCCCCCAACCCTTGACAAAATCTGTCTTACGTTGGTGTCGTTGTACAAACGCGCACGCTCGCGGGCTGGTAGGACCTTTACGAGACGTCGACCCAGTCCAGGGTCCGCTGTACCGCTTTACGCCAACCCGCATATCCTTCGGCGCGCTGATCGTCGTCCCAGTTCGGCGTCCAACGCTTGTCCTCGCGCCAGTTGGCGCGCAGATCGGCGGGGCCGTCCCAGAAACCGACCGCCAGGCCGGCCGCATACGCGGCTCCGAGCGCAGTGGTCTCGGCGACCACCGGGCGCACCACATCGACACCCAGCACGTCGGCCTGGATCTGCATGCACAGATCGTTGCCGGTGATACCGCCGTCGACCTTCAGGATCTCGAGTCGCACGCCGGAATCGGCCTCCATGGCATCCACCACGTCGCGGCTCTGGTAGCAGATCGCCTCGAGCGTCGCGCGGGCCAGGTGAGCATTGGTGTTGAACCGGGACAGCCCGACGATCGCCCCGCGGGCGTCGGACCGCCAGTAAGGCGCGAACAGCCCGGAGAACGCCGGCACGAAATACACCCCGCCGTTGTCGGCGACCTGCCGGGCCAACGACTCACTCTGCGCGGCGCCACTGATGATGCCCAGCTGATCGCGCAGCCACTGCACCGCCGAGCCCGTCACCGCGATAGAACCCTCTAATGCGTACACCGGTTTGGCGTCCCCGAACTGGTAGCACACCGTGGTGAGCAGGCCGTTCTCGGACCGCACGATCGTCTCGCCGGTGTTCAGCAGCAGGAAGTTGCCAGTGCCGTAGGTGTTTTTCGCCTCTCCCGTGTCCAGGCACACCTGCCCGACCATCGCCGCGTGCTGGTCACCGAGGACACCGGTGATCGGCACCTCACCACCGATGGGGCCGGTGTCGGACGTGACGCCGTAGGGCTGCAGCGGCGACGACGGCTCAATCTCGGGCAGCATCTCCCGCGGGATGGAGAAGAACGACAGCAGTTCGTCATCCCAGTCCAGCGTTTCCAGGTTCATCAGCATGGTCCGACTGGCGTTGGTCACATCGGTGACGTGCACGCCACCGCGCGGTCCGCCGGTCAGGTTCCACAGCACCCAGGTGTCCGCGGTGCCGAATAGCGCGTCGCCCTTTTCCGCGGCCGCGCGTACTCCGTCGACATTTTCCAAGATCCATTGCAGCTTGCCGCCGGAGAAGTAGGTCGCCGGCGGAAGACCCGCCTTGCGACGGATCACGTCACCGCGACCGTCCCGATCGAGCGCCGATGCGATGCGGTCGGTCCGAGTGTCCTGCCAGACGATCGCGTTGTAATAGGGTCGCCCGGTCTTGCGATTCCACACCAGCGTCGTCTCGCGCTGGTTGGTAATACCGAGTGCCGCAATATCTTTCGGGGATATGTTGCTGGCGTTCAGCACCGACATCAGCACGGAAGCGGTGCGCTCCCAGATCTCGACCGGGTTGTGTTCGACCCAGCCGGCGCGCGGCAGGATCTGATCATGCTCGAGTTGATGTCGGGCCACCTCGGCACCGTCGTGATCGAAGATCATGCAGCGGGTACTCGTGGTGCCCTGGTCGATGGCTGCTACGAATTCGGCCAACTGGCCTCTCCTAGGGTGACGTCGGACACTGAATGTAATCGTCCATGATTGCCTATGTGGCTGTTGACATCGAGAGCATGCCGCGAGGCGGACCCGATGCGTCGTGGCTCGACCGGTGGTTGGAGACCGACCGGCCGGAGTACATCGATCGCGACGACGTAGAACACAAGAAACGTGCCGCGATCCGCTCCCTGGACAGGGTGGGCCGGCTGTTCGGACTGCACAAGAAGATTGCCCGGATCGTGCTCGAGGAAGTCGGCGGTGTGCCTGACCCGAAGATCCTCGAACTGGGCTCCGGTCACGGCGGGCTGGCCCGAACGCTGCTGCAGATGCATCCGACTGCCGGCGTCACGGTCACTGACATCGATTCCTCGCTGGTTGCCGCGATCGGCGCCGGCGACCTCGGCTCTCACCCGCGTGCCACCGTCCGTGAGATGAACGCCACGGCCATCGACGCGCCGGATCGCAGCTACGATCTCGCCGTGTTCGCGCTGTCGTTCCACCATTTGCCGCCGGCGCTGGCGGCCAAGGTGTTCGCCGAAGGCACCCGGGTCGCGCGGAAATTGGTGATCATCGATCTGCCCCGGCCACGTCCGATCCTGCACCTGGTGCGGTTGGCACAGATGTTGCCGTTCGCCATGTTCCCGATGACCCATGACGGGATCATCAGCTCGCTGCGGGCCTACAGCCCCTCGGCGTTGCTGGCGCTGGCCGAGCATGCCGACCCCGCAATCGAAGTCAACCTGCGCGGCGGCTCAATGTTCCCCGCGTTGCCGCAGATCGCGGTGGCGTCCCGTGGCGATCGCAAGCGCGGCGAAGCCGGGCGACGCGGGTCGCCACCATCCGGCAAGTTGCGCGCGGCGCGGTAAACCTGTTGCATCGGTCTGGTGGGCGAAGAGGTCAAGCGCACCACGTATGACCGCGCACAACGGCGGGAGTACCGGCGCAAAGTGCGGATATGCCTGGACGTCTTCGAGACGATGCTCGCCCGTGGCAGCTTCGATTCCGAGCGGCCGCTCACCGGCATGGAGATCGAATGCAACCTCGTCGACGCCGAATATCAGCCGGCCATGTCGAATCGATTCGTGCTGGACGCCATTGCCGATCCTGCCTACCAGAGCGAATTGGGCGCGTACAACATCGAATTCAATGTGCCGCCCCGTCCGCTACCCGGCCACACCACCCTCGACCTGGAGAAAGATGTACGGGCCAGCCTGAACGACGCCGAGCTGAAAGCCAATGCCAGCGGCTCTCACATCGTGATGATCGGCATCCTGCCCACCTTGATGGCTAAGCATCTGTCCGAGGGCTGGATGAGCCAGTCGAACCGGTACACGGCCCTCAACGAGTCGATCGTCGACGCCCGCGGCGAGGATATCCCGATCAACATCGTCGGCCCGGAGCCGCTGAACTGGCGGGCGGCTTCCATCGCACCCGAATCCGCCTGCACCAGCATGCAATTGCACTTGCAGGTGGCTCCCGACGACTTCGCTGCCAACTGGAATGCTGCGCAGGCGTTGGCCGGCCCGCAGCTGGCGCTGGCCGCCAATTCGCCCTATTTCTTCGGCCACCACCTTTGGGCGGAAACCCGCATCGAACTATTCGCGCAGTCCACCGACACCCGACCGGAAGAGTTGAAAACCCAGGGTGTGCGGCCCCGGGTCTGGTTTGGCGAGCGCTGGATCACCTCGGCCGTCGACCTGTTCAAGGAGAACATCCGCTACTTCCCGTCGCTGCTGCCAGAGCTGTCCGATGAGGATCCCGTCGCGGAACTGACGGCGGGCCGCACGCCGCGGCTATCGGAACTGCGCCTGCACAACGGCACCGTGTACCGGTGGAACCGGCCGGTGTACGACGTCTCGGATGGCCGCCCGCAGCTGCGCCTGGAGAACCGGGTGTTGCCGGCCGGACCGAGTGTCGTTGACATGCTTGCGAATTCAGCCTTCTACTACGGCATGCTGCGCACCATGTCCGAGGCCGAAGAGCCGCTGTGGACGCAGATGGGTTTCCCGGTGGCACACCGCAACTTCCTGGAAGCCGCCCAACATGGCATCGATGCCCGGCTGCACTGGCCCGGTGCCGGCGAAGTGAGCAGCCGGAAACTGGTGTTGGACACGCTGTTGCCGATGGCCGATGAGGGCCTGCGGCGCTGGGGTGTCGACGTGGAAGTGCGCGACCGCTTTCTGGGCGTTATCGAGGGCCGGGCAAGAACCGGACGCAACGGCGCCAGCTGGCAAGTGTCCACCGTCGGCGCCCTGGAAGAAGCCGGCATGACCCGGCCTCGGGCCCTGGCCGAGATGCTGCGCCGGTACTGCGAGCACATGCACGCCAACGAACCGGTGCATGCCTGGCCTATTTTCAGCCCGGTTAGCCGATTTCCGCCAACTGGGTCAACCGGACACTGTTACCGGACGGGTCGCGGAACCCACAGTCGATGCCGTAGGGCATCTCATGCGGTTCCTCGGTGAATTCCACGCCGCGGGACTTCATTTCCGCGTAGGTGGCCGCGCAGTCCTCGGTGGTGAGGAACACCGTGCCCGCGAAACCCTTCGCCATCAGTTCAGCGACCTGGTTGTGGGTGGTTTCGTCCATCACCGGCTGGCCCGGGATCGCCATCAGCACGATGGACACGTCGTCCTGGCCTGGAGGGCCGACAGTGAGCCACCGGAACCCTTCGAACTCCGGTAGCGAAACGTCCTGCCGCACTTCCATACCCACCTTGGTGGTCCAGAATTTCAGCGCGACTTCCTGATCGTGCACCCACACCTGGGCGCTGGCAATTTTCATCATGGGTTCAACGCTACGATCCGGCCGGCCCCTCCGTCTTCTCCCCGTGTGCTGTCTTGACGCGACTGTCCGCGGACGGGCGGGTGTCGCGCGCGAGAATGCAACTCGGTACCCGCGCATGCACCGACGCCGGCGGGATGCTGGCTCGGTAGGCGGCCGGCGGCAGCCCGAACACGCGGGCGAAGCTCGTCGTGAACGAACCGACGCTACGCAGACCGACCATGACGGCGATGTCGGCGACGGACCGGTCGGTGTAACGCAGTAAGGCGGCCGCACGCTCCAACCGGCGCGTTTGCAGATACGAACGCGGCGACTCGCCGAAGGTACGGGTGAACATCCGGCTGAAATGCGCGCGCGACAGGCCGGCGGCGGCGGCCAGGTCATCCACCGTGATCGGTTCGGCGTAACGGGCGTCGACGAAGTCTTTGGCGCGCAAGAGATAGCGGGCCGGCGGAAGCTGCGGCATAACTCCCAGTATGCGACCGGGCGTACGTTGAGAATCATGACCGATCAAGTAATGGACTGGGACGACGCCTACCAGGAGAAGGTCTTCGATGCGCCTCCCCCCTGGAATATCGGTGAACCGCAACCCGACCTGGCCGCGCTGGTCGCCAACGGCAAAGTTCGCGGGGAGGTGCTGGACGCCGGATGCGGCGTCGCCGAGCTGTCGCTGACGCTGGCTGCCGACGGTTACACCGTTGTCGGCATCGACAATTCACCGACCGCCATTGCCCAGGCGAACAAAGCCGCGCAAGAGCGCGGGCTCACCACGGCCACCTTCGTGGTTGCCGACATCACGGAACTCTCCGGGTATGACGGCCGGTTCGGCACCGTGATCGACAGCACGCTGTTTCATTCGCTGCCGGTCGAGGACCGCGACGCCTACCTACAGGCGGTGCACCGCGCAGCCGCACCAGGCGCAGGCTACTACGTCCTGGTGTTCGCCAAAGGCGCCTTCCCGGCCGATTCCCCGGTCAGACCCAACGAGGTCGACGAACAGGAATTGCGATCGGCTGTAAGCAAATACTGGGAGATCGACGAAATTCGGCCCGCAGCGATCCACGGGAACATGCCTCAGATACCGGACATGCCGCCGCCACCACACCCGCTGGACGACAGGGGCCGGGTGATGATGCCTGCCTACCTGCTGACGGCGCACAAGGCCGGCTGACACGGCGAGATCCGTCAGATCAGTTGGGAGACAGAACCCTACGAGCTATTTGGTGTCCACGGGATGGCCGCCAAACGCGGGCCGACAATTGCCGAAAAAGGGCCCATGATCGACTGCCACACGCAATACTGCTGACGCGGCAGATCGCTAGCTGAACGATAGCGGGGCGCCCGGACTTGTCGTGGCTAGTGGAGGTTCCCGATGTCATTCGTAGCTCTGGACTTGGGCGCGTTGGTTGCCGCAGCAGAGGACTTGGCCGGCATAGGCGCGGCGATACGCGCCGCCAACACCGCCGCGGCGTTTCCTACCACCGCCATGCTGGCCGCCGGTGCCGATGAGGTGTCGACGGCCATTGCCGCGCTATTCGGTACGTATGGTCGGGCCTATCAGGACGTAGGCGCCCAATTGGCAGCGTTTCACACTCGGTTCGTGGGCGCCGTCAATGCGGGCGTGAGTACATATGCAATTGCGGAGGCGGCTAACGCCTCGCCACTCCAGGCCGTCGAGCAGCAGGTGCTGGGCGTGGTCAATGCGCCCACCCAGGCATTGTTGGGGCGCCCGCTCATTGGTGACGGCAGCAACGGAACCGCAGCCAACCCGAATGGCGGGTCAGGCGGATTGCTGTACGGCAACGGTGGCACGGGCTACAGCTACACCGGCGGTGTGGTCAGCCAGAGCGGCGGTGCCGGAGGTGCGGCGGGGTTGATCGGCGACGGCGGCGCCGGCGGCAGTGGCTGGCTCGCCGGCGCGGCTGGGCTGTTCGGCGACGGTGGGGCCGGTGGGGCCGGCGGCACCGGCGGAAACGGCGGAGTAGGCGGCTGGCTGTACGGCAACGGCGGCGGCGGGGGCGACGGCGGGGATGGCGGCGCCACGACCATCGGCGGTCAGTCCGGCGCGAACGCTGGTAACGGCGGTAGCGGCGGGGCAGCCCGCTTCATCGGCACGGGCGGGGCACGTGGTGTCGGGGGTTTGGGTGGGCCCTCCATCGGCACCAACACACCCCCCGGAAAAGCCGGAAACGACGGGCTCTACGGCTTAGTCGGGGCCGACGGCCTGCTGCCGTAACAGCGCATCACGCCGAGGTGGCCGCCGTCGCCTCAATGAGGGCTTCGACGAACGTCTCCAAGTCTGCCGGCGAGGTGTCGACGTGCGGGGAGATGCGCAGCACCGGCGTCGTCAGCTCCATCGGCGCGCGTTGCACTCCGGCGCAAGTGGTCAGGATCCGGCGCTCCGCGAGCAACCATTCCCGCACTTCTTCCGGGTCGGCACCGTCGGTGGGCGCCAATGTGGTGATGGCGCTTGGCTCTTCGACCTCTTCGACCACCACCCAGCCGTCGACGTCGGCCAGCAGCGTACGGGCGACGGCGCCCAGTTCGGCCAGCCGCTCCCGTATCTGCTCCGGGCCTCCCGCCAGGTGTTCGCCCAATGCGACCGAAAACCCCACGCGGGCAGCGACATTGGCTTCACCGAAGCCTAGCGGCGCGGGCAGCCGCGGCGTCAGCCGGTTCATCAGCTCGGTCCGTATCGCCAGCACCCCGACCCCGCGCGGCCCGGTCATCCACTTACGCGACGACGAATATGTGACGTCGGCTCCCACCGCGCAGTCGACCTGACCCAGCGCCTGCGCGGCATCCACCACCAGCGGCACGCCGAGCTCGCGGCACAGTTCGGCCATCATCGCCAACGGCTGCACGATGCCGCGGTGGCTGGCCACCGGCGTCAGGTGCACCAGGTCCGGTGGGTTGTCCTCCAGCTCAAACGCCGCGTCGTCGATTGCCAGGCGACCGTCGTCGAGGGCAGGAAGCTGTCGCACCTCAAATCCGTGCGCGTTCATCACCGCAAGGTTGGGCCCGTACTCACCGGGCAGACAGGCCAACGTACGGCTGTCGCCCGGCCAACTGCTCAACAGCAAATCCAGCGCATTCAAGGAACCGGTGGTGTACACCACCTCCGCATCGGCCAAGCCGCACAGTGCCGCCACCGCAGCGCGTCCGGCGTCGAGCACCGTGGCCGCGGCCTCGGCCGCGACGTATCCACCGACCTCGGATTCATACAGTGCATGCTCAGTCGCGGCATCGAGTGCCGCGAGACTCTGTCGCGAGCAGGCCGCGCTGTCCAGGTGCAGCCCGGCGGCCCGCGGCCGGGCCGCGCGCCATTGCGCGGCCAGCTGTTCGCTGAGGTTCACTTGGCGGCCAGCGACAAGCCGAAGTCACCCGCCTCGTCGGTCCACCACCGGATCCGGCGCAAACCCGCCGCGCCCAGCTCGTGGCCGACGGCGTCCGGGCGGAACTTGCAGGAGACCTCGGTGATCATCTCCTCGCCGGCGTCGAAGTCGACGGACAGGTCCAGCGCATCGACCCGCACTCGTTGACTTCGCTTGGAGCGCAACCACATCTCGATTCGCTCCTCCTCGCTGTTCCATCGGGCGACGTGTTCGTAGGCGGCGACGTCGAAGTCCGCATCGAGTTGCCGGTTGATCACCGCGAGCACATTGAGATTGAACCGCGCCGTCACCCCGGCCGCATCATCGTAGGCCCGCACCAGGCGACCGGTGTCTTTGACCAGGTCGGTGCCCAGCAGCAGGCTGTCCCCCGGCCGCATCACCGCGGACAGCGCCGTGAGAAAGTCGGCGCGAGGCCCGGGCGTCAGGTTGCCGATCGTGGAGCCCAGGAAGACGAAAAGCCGCCGTCCGCCACCGGGGATTTCGGTCAGGTGTTCCTCGAAATCGCCACAGACAGCGTTGATCTCGATGCCGGGGTACTCCTCCTGCGATGGCGGCGGCGGCGGCCGACAGCACGCTGGCGTCGACGTCGAACGGTACGAAGCTGCGCAGCGACGCGCGGTCGCGCAGCGCATTGAGCAACAGCCGGGTCTTCTCCGACGTTCCGCTGCCCAGTTCGACCAGGGTGTCGGCCTGGCTGGCCGCGGCGATCTCGGCGGAACGGGCACGAAGGATCGCGGCTTCCGCCCGCGTCGGGTAGTACTCCGGCAGCCTGGTGATCTGATCGAACAGGTCGCTGCCTGCCGCGTCGTAGAACCACTTGGGCGGCAACGATTTCGGTGTCTGCTGCAGACCGACGAACACATCGCGCCGCAGCGCGTGCAACGCCGAGTCCTCGGCCAGGTGATTGGACAGCGAGAGCGGCATCAGGATCCTTTCGAGCGGTTCAACGCAGTCAACACGACGCGGTCGCCGGTAACTTCCACCAGATGGCGGTCGGGTATGTCTTCCCAATCCGGGTCGTCATCATAGGGTTCGCTGGCCAGTACCACGCCATCGGCACGGCGCAGGACCGACAATGTGTCTCCCCATGCGGTGGCGATCAACCGAGAACCGTTGGCGGCCATGATGTTCAACCTGGCCAACGGGTCCGCGGTACCGACCTCGATGATGGTGTCGCCCAATGCATCCACCCCGCGATCGAAGATCATCGCAGCGAGAACCGCACTGTCACAGACGGATTCAGCTGTTGACAGCAGGGGCAAAACCGCACGATCGACCACACCGTTGTGAGACAACAGCCACCGCCCATCGGTGAACGGGGCGGTGGCGCTGGCTTCGATCGGCATGCCGACGGTCGCGGAGCGCACGGCCGCCACCACGCAATGACTCCGCAGCGCCGGCGCAACCGAGTCGAACGAGGCGTCCCCCCACAGCGGCGCGGGGCTACGCCACCGTCGCGGCCTGGTGTCTGGGAAGGCCGAGAAAAAGCCCACGCCCCAACCGTCGGCGTTCATCAGCCCGTGCTTCTGCCGGCGCGGCGCGTAAGACTGGACCCGCAGACCCTGCGGTGGGTCGAGGATCAGCGACGACAAGCTGACCGGCGCGCCGAGCCATCCCAGATGACGACACATCAGACGTCCCAGGCCAGCCGGACACCCGAGAAGATCTGACGACGGTAGGGGTGGTCCCAATTGCGGAAGCTGGGCCGCAGGACGGACGGTTCAACCGCCCAGGATCCGCCGCGCAGCACCCGGTAGTCGCCGTCGAAGAATGGCTGGGAATAGCGCTCGTAGATCATCGGCACGAATCCGGGCCAGGGGCGCAGCGGCGAACTGGTCCATTCCCAGACGTCGCCGAGCATCTGCTCGGCCCCGTATGCCGATGCGCCGCCCGGGTACGCGCCGACGGGCGCGGGTCGTAGCGCGGTGCCACCCAGGTTGGCGCGATCCGCGGAAGGGGGTTGGTCGCCCCACGGATAACGCCGACGGGACTGGGTCGCCGGATCCCAGGCGCAGGCCTTCTCCCACTCGACCTCGGTGGGCAGCCGGGCACCCGCCCACGCCGCGTATGCCTCGGCCTCGAAATACGAGACATGCTGCACCGGCTCGTCGGCGGGAATGTCCTCGACGTAGCCGAATCGGGTAGCGGGTGTCGGCGCTCCAGAACTGGGGCGCGGTGAGGCCTGCCTGCTGTCGATGCTGCCAACCTCGGCTCGACCACCACCGCGGCTCCGCATAACCGCCGTCGTCGATGAAGTCGCTGCCACTGCGCGTTGGTGACCGGAACCCGTCCGATCCGAAAGCTCGGTACCTCCACCGTGTGGGCGGGCCGTTCGTTGTCCAGCGAATAGGGCTCGGTCGCGGCGTCGACGCCGAGGACAAACGGCCCGCCGGGTACCAGCACCGACGTCGCGGCCACTCCAGGCCGGCCGGCGGGCACCGCACTCGGCTCCCGCAGCAGTGGCGCACCGGTACGCAGGTTCAAAGCCTGCAGCATGGTTTCACCGTGCTGATTTTCGTGGCTGACGACCAGCCCGAACTGGAAATCTGCGGCATCCTCCGCCAGAGCATCCAGCGCATCCAGCGCGGCGTCGCGGACCGTGCGGCAGAACGACCGCGCCTCTGCCGGGGACAGCAGCGGCAGGCCCACCCGACTGGCGCGGGAATGCACGAACGCGTCGTAGAGCCCCTCGATCTCGGGCGGCAGCATGCCCGGTCGATCTGTGTTGCCGCCACGCAACAGCCACAACTCTTCTTGCTGACCGATATGCGCCAGATCCCAGACCAATGGACTCATCAGCGGGTCGTACTGCCGGCGAAGTTCGTCGTCGTCGAAGTCGACAAGTCGCAAGGTGCGACTGCGCGCCCGCTCCAGATCGCAGGCCAGTTGTTCCCGTGCCCTCACTGCTCCCCTTGTGCCGAACGCGCAGCCTGCGCGACCGTGGCGGCGATTCCATGCTCGATGACGCGGTCGGAGAAGTCGTCGGCCAGACATCGCCCGGTCTCGACGTTGAGCATCAACTGCTGCATCGCGGAAGCGTTCGGCGAGTTCGGCGGGCGCCCGTTCGGCAGCGATGGACAGACACCGGTTAGCCGCCGCATACAGCCGCCGATCCCGCAACCCCACCCGGGCGGCGGTGTCCCAGGCCGTGGCCACTTGTTCCACGGCCGCAGCGGCCAGGTCGGCAGCGGCCGGATCGTCAAGCAGGGTCGTCAGCGTGAACACCAGCGCGGGCCAGATCGCGTCCGGGACGCTGTCGAGGTAGCGGATCTCCAGCCACTGCCGGGGCCGCACCGGAGGGAACAGCGTGGTCAGGTGGTATTCGAGGTCGGCGATCGTGGGTCGGCGATCGCCGAGCAGCACCCGCCCGTCCACCCAGTCGGTGAACGGCACGTGATGAGTGACCGGTACGGCATCGGGGGCATGCACCATCATCACGGGCGCCTTCAGCGCATACCGCGCCCAGTCGGTGCCGGGCTCCTCGCCGCTGACACCAAGGATCGGCCCACACCGCGCGGAGTCCATCTGACCCCACACCCACTGCCGGGTGGACTGCCAACCGGAGAACTCGCCGGCCAGCATCGGGGAGTTGGCCGCGATCGCGATCATCGTCGGCCCCAGCGCGTGTGCCAGCCGAACCCGCGCCGCCCAACCGGCTTGCGGGCCGGCGTCCAGGTTGACCTGAATCGATGCCGTGGAGGTCATCATCGCCGCGCCCGCTGCTCCGCTGTCGCTGGCGGCGAAGAACTGCTCCATGGCGCGATAGCGGGCCCCCGGGTTGATCCGCTGCGGCGAACGCAGCGGGTCTGCCCCCAAAAAAACCAGCCCCAGACCGGCGTCGGCCAGGGCCGCCCGCAATACCGCCTGATCACGGTTCATGGCATCGATCGCGGACACCACGTTTTCGGCCGGCGGACCCGAGAGTTCGATGGCGCCACCGGGTTCGACAGTGATTGCGCTGCCGCCCGGCAGCGGTCTCAGCCACTTGAGCACATCGCTGATCTCGTCCCAGCTCGGCCGGCGAACCGGGTCGGCCGGGTCGAAGCAGTGTGCCTCGATCTCCAGACCGACGCGTCCCACCGGTCCGTCGACCAGGCACCCGTCGGCGACATGTTGTGCGACGGCAGCCGAACTGGTCAGCTCGGCGTTGGCGACGTCTATGTTGCTCAGCTGCGGGCCCGCGGTGGTGGCGATGCGCGTCATATCACGATCCCTCCGAGGCAGCAGGATGCGCAGCTATCGCAACGATAACCACCATCACTTCATCTTCCAGAGGGCACCGACATATTCCCGATTTTTTCAGTGGCACGAGGGAGACAAGTACCCAATTTCCACCTCGACTACTGGCCCAGCGCGTTCAGCAGCTTGAACGAGGTCGAAGCTAGACCGTGGCCGAGACTTCGACGTCGACGTTGCCCCTGGTGGCCTTGGAGTACGGGCATACCTGGTGGGCCTGGTGGATCAGGTCGTCGGCCACGCTCTGTTCGACACCCGGCAGGTAGCCGACGATCTTGCCGGTCAGCCCGTATCCGCCCGCGGAGTCCTTGCCGAACCCGACCTCGACGATGACATTGGTGGCGTCGTCGAGCTTGACTTTTGCGAAACCCGCCACCAACCGCAGCGCGCCGAGGAAGCACGCCGCATAGCCGGACGCGAACAACTGCTCGGGGTTGGTGCCCTCGCCGTTGCCGCCCATGGCCTTCGGCGGGCGGGTGTCCATGTCGATGCGGCCGTCGTCCGACTTGACGTGGCCATCCCGCCCGCCGCCGGTCGCCGTGGATGCGGTGGTGTAAACGACTTCAATGCTCATGGGCTCGATCATGCCAGCCCCGAGAGCGTCAGCCGAGGTTCGCCCGGACCCCCTCTTCGACCTTCTTGCCGAGATCGGGGTCGACGTTGCGCCAGTACTCGAACACCCGGGACAGCACCGGCTCCTTCACCCCCTTGGAAACATGCCCGATGATGTTGTTAGCCAACCGGTCTCGCGCGTCGCCATCGAGCACCTCGCGGACCAAGGTGCCGGCCTGACCCCAGTCGTCATCCTCGGCGCGCAGCGTGTAGGCGGCGCGGATCATTTCGCCGTCGGCCTGCCAGCGCACTTCGGCGGCGCGCGCCGGGTCGGCGTGCGGGCCACCGAAAGAGTTGGGCGCGTAGACGGGATCGGAGACGTTCTTGACCCGCATGGCGCCGTCTTTGGAGTAGCTGTTGACCTCGACCTTCGGCGTATTGACCGGAATCTGCCTGTAATTCGTCCCCAGGCGGGCCCGGTGCGCATCCGAGTAGGAGAAGCCGCGCGCGAGCAGCATCTTGTCCGGGCTCAGTCCGGTGCCGGGGACGATGTTGTTCGGTTCGAAGGCGGCCTGCTCGATCTCGGTGTGATAGTCGGTGACGTTGCGGGTCAGCGTCAGCTTGCCGACGTCGATCAGCGGGTAGTCGCCGTGCGGCCACACCTTGGTCAGGTCGAAGGGGTTGTACCGGTAGGTCTTTGCCTCCTCGAACGGCATGATCTGCATTTTGAGCGTCCAGCTCGGGAAGTCGCCGCTCTCGATGGTTTCGTACAGATCGCGCTGGTGGTAGTCGCCGTCCTCGCCGGCCAGCCGGTCGGCGTCCTCTTGGGTCAGAAAGTCGACGCCCTGGTCGCTGATGAAGTGGTACTTCACCCAGAAGATCTCATCGTTGGCATTGATCCAGCTGTAGGTGTGGCTGCTATAGCCGTTCATGTGGCGCCAGTTCTTGGGGATGCCGCGGTCACCCATCAGCCAGGTCACCTGGTGCGCCGACTCGGGTACCAAAGTCCAGAAGTCCCACTGCATGTTGTGGTCGCGCAGATTGGTTGCCTGCATGCGCTTTTGGGAACGGATGAAGTGCTGGAACTTCAGCGGGTCACGCATGAAGAAGACCGGCGTGTTGTTGCCGACCATGTCGAAGTTGCCCTCGGACGTGTAGAACTTCAGCGCGAATCCGCGCGGGTCGCGCCAGGTGTCTGGGCTGCCCCGCTCGCCCGCGACGGTCGAGAACCTGATCAGGGTGTCGGTCTTGGTGCCGGGCTGGAACACCGCGGCCCTGGTGTACCGACTGACGTCGTGGGTCACTTCGAAGTGCCCGAAGGCGCCGCCGCCCTTGGCGTGCGGTTGGCGCTCCGGGATGCGTTCCCGGTTGAACTGCGCCATCTGCTCGATCAGGTAGTGGTCCTGCAGCAGGATCGGACCGTCGGGACCGAGGGTCAACGACTGCTCGTCACTGGGTGCGGGGTTGCCGGCGTCGTTAGTCGTGTAGCGTTCCGTCATTTCGCTATCTCCTCTATCTGGGTTATCGAAAAGTCAAGAGCAGCAGATTGTTTCGGCGTTTGGTGTCGACCTGGCCCCCGGCAAAAGGATTCGGGGCTTTACTCGTAGATACCCCGCGATGCATCGCCGCAAAACAGTCGGTCATCCGGCGCGATCGCGGAACTAGGGGCGAGTGGGCGCCGTACTAGGAGCGGTCGGACCGGAAGTCGGCGTCTGACCGGGCCCCGCACCAGGCGGAACGGCACCCGGCCCGGTGGGGGCGCCGGGACCACCGGGGAAGCCAGGGCCCATGCCCGGAGGAGGCGGTCCACCCGGGAAGGGGAACTGCCAGCCGGGACCGCCCGGGCCACCGCGCCCGTCAGGGTGGAACATGCCGTGGTGGTGATGGCGGTGGTGATAGCAATGTCCACCGGCAAAGATCATGGCAGCGGTGAACAACAAGGTCGAAGCGATGAACAGGATCCCGGCGACGATCACCACCCACGCGGCCACCTGGTACAGCCTCGGCGGCTTTTCCCGGTACTCCGTCCTGGGCGGCGGCGGCTGGGCGGCGGCGCGGTGGCAGCCGAGGCCGGTGGGGTCGTGGGTTCTGGTGTATCACTCATACCTTCGAATATGGTCCAGGCCCGGAGCAGCGTAAAGGGGCGCGCTCACAAAGTTGCCATGAATTGATGAAGCCCGGCGCTCACGTTGAGCGCCGGGCTGTTGGTTGAGTGCGTTCAGCGGCCGGGTGTGGGCGAAGGCGTGACGGAGGGCGTGACCGAGGACGGAACCTGACCGGGTCCGCCGGGTCCGGTGCCCGGGCTCACGGCCGGAGCTCCACCGTTGCCCGGGAATCCCGAGTGGTGCATCATCGCCGGGTGGTGCTTGTGGTGGCGGTGGTGGCCGCCGCCGTGCCCGGCGGCCAGGCCCAGCCGGAAGCCGGTGAAGAAGATGACCGAGACGATGAACACGATCCCGGCGACGATGGCTACCCAGGCCGCGGCCTTGAAGACCTTCGGGGTCCGGTGTTCAACGTGATCCACGGCAGCAGGTGGTGCCACAGCGGTCGAAGTCCGCGTGGTTGGGGTGTCAGAAATTTCGCTCATGACACGCATGATGCAGGGACAAACAGTAGTGACCGCTATGCGCTGGTTAGGTAGCAGCTGTGAGCTGAAAACCACCTGTCACCTGGCAAGACGGTGCCGGGACCAGCGCAGGGTCAAATTTCGCTAGGCGGATGCGTTGGGGCCGCTGGACAGCGCATTCACGGCGGCGGTGCTCTTTGGCCACGACGACGGATGCCGGCGCATCGCCGCATTGATCTCATCTGCCCGCCGTCTCGCGGCATACCACCTGCGGTGCGACTGCAGGGCGATGACGTTCGTCTCCGGAACTAGCGCCATGGTTTCATTCCCTTCACAGCCGATATTCCTTGCGCCTGAAGTGCGGTCGCACAATATCCATTCGAGCAGGCCGTGCGTTTAGCCGGTAGGGACGGAAGTCCTCACTGCTATCGAAATGAGACCTTCGCGTAGTTGGCATCACCGGCACCGGGCCCGTCGAGGCACCGCCGGGTTAACACCCGCTACCTGCGGGTATAGCTCGATATGTACGCCACGCAATTGCACACGCGCCAGCCGCTCGGCAAACACATGAATCGGGCGATCACCGTCATCGCGGGAATGAGCGTGGCGGCGTGGTGTGCCGGCGCCGGCATCGCCCACGCCGACGACAACCGTGAGCGAGAAGCATGCGCGCTGATGGACGACAGCGCCGCCGCGATCCATCTGGGGTATGGGGAATCGGTTTTGCAGTACGCGTATGCAGTGCTCTCCACCGAGATACCGCCGGACGCTGCGGCGCACGTCCTGTTGGCTGCCACTCGCGACAGCTGTCCCAACCACGCAGCTGACCTACCACCTGGCTGGCGATAGGCCCGCGGGCCGAAATCAGGGCACCAAGCACCGCGCGACGAGAACGAAACTCAATTGTGGGCTGCAGCGCAGATCACAATTCAGCGGCCAGCAGCTCGGCGATCTGGATCGTGTTCAGCGCCGCCCCCTTGCGCAGGTTGTCACCCGACACGAACAGCGCCAAGCCACGCCCGTCGGGAACCCCCGGGTCCTGCCGGATGCGGCCAACCAACGAGTCGTCGATGCCCGCGGCGGCCAACGGGGTCGGCACGTCGACCAGCTTCACTCCCGGTGCGCCGGCTAAAAGTTCGCGGGCCCGCTCCGGCGAGAGCGGACGGGCGAACTCGGCATTGATGGACAGGGAGTGGCCGGTGAACACCGGAACCCGCACGCAGGTACCGCTGACCAGCAGGTCCGGAATGCCGAGAATCTTGCGGCTCTCCGAGCGCAGCTTCTGGTCCTCATCGGTCTCGCCGGAGCCGTCGTCGACCAATGACCCGGCCAGCGGCACCACGTTGAACGCAATCGGTGCGACGTATTTGCTGGGCGGAGGGAAGTCGATGGCGCTGCCGTCATGCACCAACTGCTCGACGTCGTCAATGACCGCGCGCGCCTGCGTCGCCAACTCCTCGACACCGGCCAGGCCACTGCCCGAAACGGCCTGATAGGACGACGCGATGAAACGGACCAGCTGCGCTTCGTCGTGCAGCACCTTGAGCACCGGCATCGCGGCCATGGTGGTGCAGTTCGGGTTGGCGATGATGCCCTTGGGACGCTTATGAGCGTCCCGCTTGAAGTTCACCTCGGAGACCACCAGCGGCACATCCGGGTCCTTGCGCCACGCCGACGAGTTGTCGATCACCGTCACCCCGGCGGCCGCGAACCGCGGCGCCTGCACCCTGGACATGGCACCGCCGGCGGAGAACAACGCGATGTCCAGCCCGGTGGGGATCGGCCGTCTCGGCGTCCTCGACCTCGATTTCCTGGCCGCGGAACGGCAGCTTGCGGCCTTCCGAGCGGGCCGAGGCGAAGAACCGCACGGAGGCGGCGGGGAAGTCGCGCTCCTCAAGCAGCGTGCGCATCACCTGGCCCACCTGACCGGTGGCACCTACAACACCGATTGACAAACCAGAGGCAACCATTTATCGACCCGTCCCTGCGTACACCGTCGCCTCCTCCTCGCCGCCGAGACCGAATGCCTCGTGCAACGCAACAACGGCCTTGTCTAGTTCGGTGTCGCGGCAGAGCACCGAGATGCGGATCTCGGAGGTGGAGATCAGCTCGATGTTGACGCCGACCGCGGCCAGCGCCTCACAGAACGTGGCCGTCACACCAGGGTGGCTGCGCATGCCGGCGCCGATCAGCGAAACCTTGCCGATGTGGTCGTCGTACAACAACTGCAGGAAGCCGATTTCTTCTTTCAGCGAGTCCAGTTTGGCGACCGCGACCGGTCCACTGTCGCGCGAGCAGGTGAACGTGATGTCGGTCTTGCCGTCCTCGACCTTCGACACGTTCTGCAACACCATGTCGATGTTCACGTCGGCGTCGGCAACGGCCCGGAACACCTTGGCCGCGTACCCGGGGATGTCGGGGATCCCGACGATGGTCACCTTGGCCTCGCTGCGGTCGTGGGCAACGCCGGTCAGGATGGGGTCTTCCATGGCTATGTCCTTGATCGATCCGACGACGACGGTGCCTGGTTTGTCCGAGTACGACGATCGGACGTGCACCGGAAGGTTGTAACGGCGGGCGTACTCGACGCAGCGCAGCATCAGCACTTTGGCGCCGCAAGCCGCCATCTCGAGCATTTCCTCGAAAGTGACCCTGTCCAGCTTGCGGGCGTTGGGCACGATGCGCGGGTCGGCACTGAAAATGCCGTCCACGTCGGTGTAGATCTCGCAGACGTCGGCGCCCAGCGCGGAGGCCAGTGCGACCGCCGTGGTGTCCGAGCCGCCGCGGCCCAGCGTGGTGACGTCGCGGGTGTCCTGGCTGACACCCTGGAATCCGGCGACCAGCACGATCCGGCCCTCGTCGAGCGCGGCTTGCAGCCGTCCCGGCGTCACGTTGATGATCTTGGCGTTGCCGTGGGTGCCGGTGGTGATGACGCCGGCTTGCGAGCCGGTGAAGGACCGGGCATGAGCCCCCAACGATTCGATCGCCATGGCCACCAACGCGTTGGAGATGCGCTCGCCGGCGGTCAGCAGCATGTCGAGTTCGCGCGGCGGCGGGACCGGGCAAACCTGCTGGGCCAGGTCCATCAGGTCGTCGGTGGTGTCGCCCATCGCAGAAACGACGACCACCACATCGTTGCCCTGCTTTTTGGTCTCCACGATCCGCTCGGCAACGCGGCGAATCCGGTCGGCGTCGGACACCGAGGATCCGCCGTACTTCTGCACGACGAGCGCCACTGTCTTTTCCTGTCTTGGCTGGGCCTGGATTCAAGTCCACAACAGAATACGTGGGAGCGCATCTCGATTTACCGCGAGCGTGACGGCACAGGCACGGTCGGAACCAATTGTGACTGTGGTGTCACATTCGCGAGTGGCGCCGCGTCTGGCCCTTTTTGTTCGTGCAGCCTGGCGCGGTAGAGTGCACACCGTGCAGCGGGTGCTCCTTCTCGGACGCCGCGACGGGGTCTGATCCAGACCGGCTTCCCGTCGCGGGTGTTCGCGATGCGCCGGTCTGAGGTTCCCTCTCAAAACATCCCCGGAGCAACTACCGTGACTAATCCCGATTCACCCGACGCCTACGTTTCAGCGCGCACCATCAACCACCCCGCCGGCCCGCCGCGGCCCGGCCAGCCCGTGTGGAATCCCCAACGGGGCACGTCAATGCCGGTCAACCGGTACCGTCCGTTCGCCGACGAGGTCGAGCCCATCGCAGTGGCCGACCGCACCTGGCCCGACCGCGTCATCCAGAACGCACCCCTGTGGTGCGCGGTGGACCTGCGCGACGGCAACCAGGCACTGATCGACCCGATGAGCCCGGCCCGCAAACGCCGGATGTTCGACCTGCTGGTCCGCATGGGCTACAAGGAAATCGAGGTCGGGTTCCCCTCGGCCAGCCAGACCGACTTCGACTTCGTCCGCGACATCATCACCGACGGCGCCATCCCCGACGATGTCACCATTCAGGTGCTGACCCAGTGCCGGCCCGAGCTCATCGAGCGCACCTTCCTGGCCTGCGAAGGCGCCGCAAACGTGATCGTGCACTTCTACAACTCCACCTCGATTCTGCAGCGCCGCGTGGTCTTTCGCGCCGACCGGGATGCCGTGCAGGCCATCGCCACCGACGGCGCCCGCAAGTGTGTCGAGGAGGCGGCGAAGTACCCCGGCACCCGGTGGCGGTTCGAATACTCACCGGAGTCCTACACCGGGACCGAGTTGGAGTACGCCAAGCAGGTGTGCGACGCCGTCGGCGAGATCATCCAGCCGACCCCGGACAACCCGATCATCTTCAACCTGCCGGCCACCGTGGAGATGGCGACGCCCAACGTCTACGCCGACTCGATCGAGTGGATGAGCCGTAACCTGGCACGTCGCGACTCCGTCATTCTGAGCCTGCACCCGCACAACGACCGCGGAACCGCCGTCGCCGCAGCCGAATTGGGCTATCAGGCCGGTGCCGACCGGATCGAGGGGTGCCTGTTCGGCAACGGCGAGCGCACCGGCAACGTCTGCCTGGTAACGCTGGGTCTCAATTTGTTCTCGCGCGGCGTCGACCCGCAGATCGACTTCTCCAACATCGACGAGATCCGCCGCACAGTGGAGTACTGCAACCAACTGCCGGTGCACGAGCGTCACCCCTACGGTGGGGACCTGGTCTACACCGCGTTCTCCGGCAGCCACCAGGACGCCATCAACAAGGGCCTGGACGCGATGAAGATCGCCGCAGATGAGGCCGACACCGATATCGACGACCTGTTGTGGCAGGTGCCGTACCTGCCGATCGACCCCAAGGACGTCGGGCGCACCTACGAAGCGGTGATCCGGGTCAACTCGCAGTCCGGCAAGGGCGGGGTGGCCTACATCATGAAGGCCGACCACGGCCTGGCCCTGCCGCGCCGGCTGCAGATCGAGTTCTCGCAGGTCATCCAGAAGATGGCCGATGGCGAGGGCGGCGAGGTGTCGCCCAAGGAGATGTGGGAGGCGTTCTCCGAGGAGTACCTGGCGCCGGTCCTGCCGCTGGAACGCATCAAGCAGCGCGTCGACGCATCGGAGGAAGACACCGGCACCACCAGCATCACCGCCACCGTCAAGATCGACGGGGCGGAGACGGAGATCAGCGGTACCGGCAACGGTCCGCTGGCCGCGTTCGTCGACGCGCTGGGCACGGTCGGTTTCGACGTCGCGGTGCTGGACTACTCCGAGCACGCGATGAGCGCCGGCGACGACGCGCAAGCTGCTGCCTACGTCGAAGCGTCGGTAGCCGGGCGAACGGTATGGGGTGTGGGCATTGCGCCGTCGATCACCACCGCTTCGCTGCGCGCGGTGGTGTCGGCGGTCAACCGGGCGTCTCGCTAGCCCGCCCGAGGGGCGGGCCCGGCCCGCCGGGGCAGGGAGGCCGGGCCCGCGCGCCCGTTTACACCGCGAGCAGTCGCTCGAAGAACTCGCGGTAGTGCATCAACGCCAGGCGCAGGTCTTCGGTGGACGCTTCCTCGCCACGTGCCCACTGTTCTTCAAGACGCGAACGTGCGTGGGCGAACCCGGTGGTGAGCTGGTCGACCAGATCGGAGACCAACACGTCGGCCTTCTGGACACAGTCCTTGGGATCATCGACGAAAGCCGCTTGCACGCCGGCCCACCGCGCCCGCAGATCCGCGAGCTCGGCGTCGGCGAAAAACATTTCCTCCGTTGATGATTGGCCGGCTTCGTGCGAATGCTGTACCGGCGCCGGCGCCGCATTGCGGGGTTCTACGTCGCCACCCACAGTCTCGGTCTCTGAAAATGCAGGCTCTTCCGACGCTGCGGCCGGCGGCACACTTTCGGCGCGTTGCTGCGGCTGTATGCGCTCATCGGCGGGCGGCGTTGCCTGGACCGTGCGCTGAGACTCGTCGTATGAGCCCGTCACGTCAGTTCGTTCATCGTGCGTCGTCATTTCTTCGCCTCCTGTGATGTGGTCTCCAACAGCTTTTCGAACAACGCCCGGTAGTGGACGAAGGCTTCTCGCTGCTGTTCGGTACTGACTTCCCCGCGCTGCTGAGACAGATGGATCGCGTGTGCGGCGCGGTAGTTCTCGACGATCTGCGGATGATCGACAGAGATGTCGGCCGCTCGCTGATCGAAGTCGTCGACGGGATAGCCACGCTCGCGCATCACGTCGGTGACCAGACGATCCGCGACGCCGACGGCGGCCGACGGGTTGTCGACGAACGCGGTCTGCACCTGGTTCCAGCGGGTGCTGAAGTCATTTCGTGCCGACTGCGGCAACGGCGTGATGTCGAGTTTGTCTCGCTTGCGCTGGCGGGCGGTGAGTTCTTTCTCCGCCGCCTTCTGGTCTCCGGTCTCGGTCACCAGACGTTCGTACTCGGGGCCGTAATGCTGCCGCAGCCGCTCGGTTTTCCGGCGACTGGTCAGGTAGCTTGCCGCGGCGATCAGCAAGGCGACCAGGAGGACGACGGAGACTACGATCAAAATTGTTTCCCAGACGGGCATTTCGCGCTCCTTTCGTACATACGTTGAATAGCCGGGTACTCGTCGGCTAAACGTCGGCGCCGGATTTAGAAGTAATGCCGACGTCCGCCGACCGCGCGTCCGGTGTTGCCGAGGACCGCCAGGATGGCGCCGACGACGACCAGGATGAGACCGATGGTTGCCAACCCGCGGGCACGCCGAGTTGTGGTGTACACCTGGAACTTTCACCCCGATCTCATCGAAAGTGCCCGGCAGCACGGGGCTCATGGCTATCTGTCGAAGACTCTGCCCGCACGCGAACTCGTCGCCGCGCTGGAGGGCGTGCATTCGGGAGATGTGGTCATCAGCGAGGTGGCCATGCGGGCCCGCAGCGCACCCGGGCTGGACTGGCCCGGACGCGGCGAAGGACTCAGCGACCGCGAGGCGGAAGATACGGGTCGGCCAGCCGCACGCAGGCCGTGTTGTGGGGCGTGGAGCACGGGTTCACCCCGGACCATCACCGCATCGAACATTGGCGCGGCGGTCCGTAGCCGCCGTCAGAACAGAGCGAACTGTTCGTCGACCATCGCGGTGTCGGTGAATTCCTCCATGCTGCGGCCACCCACCACCGCACCGACGCCGTCCATGAACTGCACGTCAGAGACCACCGGCACCCCCAACTGCAGGGCGTGGTAGCCCTTGCCCTGCTCGGGGGCGGTCTCGTTGCACACCACCAGGGAGGTCTCCCGGTCGACGTCGTCGCTGTAGGCCAGTCCGGCGTACAACATGCGCTCGACGAGTTCCTCGTGCGTGCGCCGCACCTCGGCTGCCAGCGCCACCCGCATGCCCTGGACCAGCGGCCTGCCCCGGACGTAACGGCCGGGGTTGAGGTACGGGCACGGCATCCGGGCCGCCAGCGCCTTCAGCGGTCGCAGCTCGTCGTGCGTCACCCGGCCGTTGGGCCAGCGGCGCCGGGTCACCGGATGCACCGGCAGCCAGATGTCGCGGTCACGCGCCCGCTCCAACGCCGCCGCCAGCACTCCGGTCAACACCATGGCGTCGTCGAACGCGTCGTGCGGCCGTTCCTGGGTGACGCCCCAGTGCGCGGCGAGCGTCTCCAGCCGCAGATTGTCGACGCCCAGTTCCAGCCGCCGGGCCAGCTCGACCGTGCACATGACGGAGTCGACGGGCAGCTCGGCCTCGGCCATTTCGGCTTCCGCGGCCAGAAACGAGTAGTCGAAGGCGACGTTGTGCGCCACCAGCGTGCGACCACGCAGCACCTCGACCACGTCACCGACGATGTCGGCGAACTGCGGCTGATCTTCCAGCATCGCGGCAGTCAGCCCGTGCACGTGCGTGGGACCGGGATCCACGCCCGGATTGAGCAGGCTCACCACCGACTGTTCGACTCGACCGTCGGCGTCGAGGCCCAGCGCCGCGACGCTGATGATCCGGGCCTGCCCTGGGCGAAAACCCGAGGTCTCGACGTCGATCACAGCCCATCCCGCATCCGGCTCCCGCGCCGGCCGGCCCCAGGACATCCGGTTCATGGCTTGAGAATGACACGTCCGACCGACATCGCTGGTTCGCTGACGCGTCGTGTCGGCAGATAGCCTGCACGGGTGATCACCACTCGGGCACGTCTGGCTCTTGCCGCCGGGGCAAGCGCGCGCTGGGCGTCGCGGGTCACCGGCCGCGGCGCCGGCGCGATGATCGGTGGTCTGGTCGCGATGACGCTGGACCGCTCGATCTTGCGCCAGCTCGGGGTGGGCCGGCGCACGGTCATCGTCACCGGCACCAACGGCAAGTCGACCACCACCCGGATGACCGCGGCGGCGCTGGGCACCCTCGGGCCGTGGCCACCAACGCCGAGGGCGCCAACATGGACGCCGGCCTGGTGGCGGCGCTGGCCGCCGATCGGCGGGCCGGGCTGGCGGCGCTCGAAGTCGACGAGATGCACGTGCCGCACGTGTCGGATGCGGTCGAACCGCCGTCGTCGTCCTGCTGAACCTGTCGCGCGACCAGCTGGACCGGGTCGGCGAGATCAACGTCATCGAGCGCACCCTGCGGGCCGGCCTGGCCCGGCACCCGAACGCGGTCGTGGTGGCCAACTGTGACGACGTGCTGATGACCTCGGCCGCCTACGACAGCCCGAACGTGGTGTGGGTGGCCGCCGGCGGCTCCTGGGCGAACGACTCGGTCAGCTGCCCGCGCAGCGGCGAGGTGATCGTCCGCGAGCAGGGCCACTGGTACTCCACCGGCGCCGACTTCAAGCGGCCCAGCCCGCAGTGGTGGTTCGACGAAGACGACACGCTCTACGGACCCGACGGGCTGACGCTGCCGATGCGGCTGGCCCTGCCCGGGGCGGTGAACCGCGGCAACGCCGCCCAGGCAGTGGCGGCCGCGGTCGCGCTGGGCGCCGACCCGGCGAAGGCGGTGGCTGCCGTATCCGCGGTCGACGAGGTCGCGGGCCGGTACCGGACCGTCCAGGTCGGCGACGCACGAGGCGCGGATCCTGCTGGCCAAGAACCCGGCCGGCTGGCAGGAGGCGCTGTCGATGGTGGACAAGCACGCCGACGGCGTGGTGATCGCGGTCAACGGCCAGGTTCCCGACGGCGAGGACCTGTCGTGGCTGTGGGACGTGCGCTTCGAACACTTCGAAGGGACCCCGGTGGTGGCCGCCGGCGAACGCGGCACCGACCTCGCGGTGCGACTGGGGTACGCCGGCGTCGAGCACACCCTGGTGCACGACACCGTGGCGGCCATCGCGTCCTGCCCACCCGGGCGGGTCGAAGTCGTCGCCAACTACACCGCATTCCTGCAGCTGAACCGCAGGCTGGCGCGTCATGGCTGACTCGCGCGTGCGGATCGGCCTGGTGCTGCCCGACGTCATGGGCACCTACGGCGACGGCGGCAACGCGGTAGTGCTGCGCCAGCGGTTGCTGTTGCGGGGCATTCGCCGCCGAGATCGTCGAGATCACGCTGGCCGATCCGGTGCCCGACTCGCTGGACCTCTACACACTCGGCGGCGCGGAGGATTACGCGCAGCGATTGGCCACCCGGCACTGCTGAAGTACCCGGGTCTGCAGCGTGCGGCCGACCGCGGCGCACCGGTGCTGGCGATCTGCGCGGCGATCCAGGTGCTCGGGCACTGGTATGAGACGTCGTCGGGCGAACGGGTCGACGGCGTCGGGATGCTGGACGTCGACGACCTCGCCGCAGGACACACGAACCATCGGCGAGGTGGTGTCCAAGCCGCTGCTGCGCCGGTCTGACGCAGCCGTTGACCGGCTTCGAGAACCACCGCGGCGGCACCGTGTTGGGATCGGCGGCGTCGCCGCTGGCCGCGGTCACCAAGGGTGCCGGCAACCGGGCCGGTGACGGCTTCGACGGCGTGGTGCAGGGCAGCGTGGTGGCGACCTACATGCACGGGCCCTGTCTGGCGCGCAACCCGGAGCTTGCCGACCATCTGCTGAGCAAGGTGGTGGGCGAGTTGGCGCCGCTGGAGCTGGCCGAGGTGGACCTGTTGCGCCGCGAGCGTCTCGCGGCGCGATTAGATCCAGTCGCCCAGACCTTCGAACGCCGGGCTGTTCGCCAACGCCGCATACAGGGGTGTGTCGGCCGCCAGCGCATGGCCGACCACGGGTGTGATCTGGGCTTCCGCCGCGGCCGCAGGCCCAGCCGCGGCAGTGGCGCTCGCACCGCCGGTATTGACCGCGGTTTCGGCCTGCAGCGCCGCCTGGTTGGCGGCGTCCACGGTCGAATAGGACTGCGCGCCTGCCTTCAACAGCTGCACGAACTGGTCATGAAAAGCGCCGGCCTGCGCGCTCAGTTGTTGGTAGGCCTGACCGTGCCAGCCGAAGATCGCCGATATCGCCGCCGACACCCCGTCGGCGCCCGGAGCCGGCACGGTCATCGTCGGCGCGGCCACGAGGGCGTTGGTCGCCGAGAGGGTGGATCCGATCTCCGCCAGGTCCGCCGATGCCGCCTCGAGCAATTCCGGTTTTGCGCTGACAAACGACATCGCCATCCCTTCTGCCACGAACTTCGCCTCGGCGCACGGCCGGTCAATAGATCATTCGTTCACCGACCGCGAAGTGTTATCAGAAGAGCCGGACAGCGTCAGGCCATAGCCCGGCGACCGGTGAGCGCACGACCCAGCGTCAACTCGTCGGCGAACTCCAGATCACCGCCCATCGGCAACCCGGACGCAATCCGCGTCACGGCCAAACCGGGGATGTCGCGCAGCATTCGGACCAGGTAGGTGGCGGTCGCCTCGCCCTCGGTGTTGGGATCGGTGGCGATGATCACCTCGGCGATGTCGACACCGTCGACCCGCTCACCGATACGGGTCAGCAGCTCACGGATCCGGAGTTGCTCGGGTCCGATTCCCGACAGGGGGTCAAGCGCACCACCGAGAACGTGATACCGGCCGCGGAATTCCCGCGTGCGCTCAACGGCCTGGATGTCCTTCGGCTCCTCGACCACGCACACCAGCGACCCGTCCCGGCGCGGATCGGCGCAGATCCGGCACCGCTCGTCATCGGACACATTGCCGCAGACCGCGCAGAACCGAACGCCGTCGCGAACCTTGCCGAGCACGGCCGTCAGCCGATCGATGTCCGGTGGTTCCACCGACAACAGATGGAAAGCGATGCGTTGCGCGCTTTTGGGTCCGATGCCCGGCAGCTTGCCGAGCTCGTCGATCAGATCCTGAACCGGTCCCTCAAACATTCCGCAGTTCAGACCCCCGGCACACCGGGCGGCGGGCCCGGAGGCGCGGGCGGACGCATGCCGCCGGCCAGCGCACCGAGGCGCTCCTGCGCCATCGTGGTGACCTGCTTGGACGCGTCGCCCATCGCGCCGACGATCAGGTCCTGCAGGGTCTCGATGTCGTCGGGGTTGACGACCTTCGGGTCGATCGACACTCCGATGACTTCACCGCTGCCCTTGACGACGACCTTGACCAGACCCCCGCCGGCTTGACCGTGCACCTCGGAGTTCGCCAACTGCTGTTGGGCTTCCAATAGTTTCTGCTGCATCTGCTGCGCCTGCGCCAGCAGCTGCGACATATCGCCTCCGGGTTGCATGACAGTCCCCTCGCATCTTGGTCTCGAGTTGGTTTCGCCTGCGGTTGTCGGGCGATTTGAAACATTCAGCGTAGTCCGCGCCGCGTTACCTTGGCGCAGTGGACGTACGTCTGAGCCTGCGTGTCGGGATCGCCCTGCTGATCAGCGGGGTGATCGGAATGCTCGTCGCAGCCGGGATGCCACTCCTGCCTACCGCTGCCGCAGCCCCGGCCAACCTCGCCGGCATGGTGGTCTTCATCGATCCCGGCCACAACGGCGCCAACGACGCGTCCATCGGACGTCAGGTACCCACCGGCCGGGGCGGCACCAAAGACTGCCAGGCCAGTGGCACGACGACCAACAGCGGATATCCGGAGCACACCTTCACGTGGGACACCGCGCTGCGACTACGCGCCGCGCTGAACGCGCTGGGCGTTCGCACCGCCATGTCACGCGGCAACGACAACGCGCTGGGCCCGTGTGTCGACGAACGCGCCAACATGGCCAACGCGCTGCACCCCAACGCCGTCATCAGCCTGCACGGCGATGGCGGGCCGGCTTCCGGCCGGGGTTTTCACGTCAATTACTCCTCCCCACCGCTGAACGCCGCCCAGGCCGGGCCGTCGGTGCAGTTCGCCCGGATCATGCGCGACCAGCTGCAGGCGTCCGGCATCCCGCCGGCCAACTACATCGGCCAGGGCGGCCTGTACGGGCGTGCGGACCTGGCCGGCCTCAACCTCGCTCAGTACCCGTCGATCCTGGTCGAACTGGGCAACATGAAGAACCCCGCGGACTCGGCGCTGATGGAGTCTGCGGAGGGCCGGCAGAAGTATGCCGACGCGCTGGTGCGGGGCGTCGCCGGATTCCTGGCGACGCAAGGCCAGGCTCGCTAGCTCTCCAGTTCGGTCTTCAGGTTGGTCAGCACCTCACCCTGGATCTTCTTCAGCCCCAACGGTGCAAACGTCTTCTCGAAGAATCCTTTGACGCCGCCCGCGCCCGTCCAGGTGGTCGTCACGGTGACGCTGGATCCGGGTCCAGCGGGGGCCACCGTCCAATTGATCACCATCGACGAATTGGCGTCCTTCTCGATGATCGTGTGACCCGCGACGTCCACGTTCACCTGCACGTTGCGCACCCGCGACTCGGTCGCCTGCAGCCGCCACTTGGCGACCGTGCCCTGCCCTTGGCCGCCCTCGAGCACCTCGTACTCGCTGTACTGCGGGGAGAGGATCTTCGGACGGACAGTCTGGTAGTCGGCAACTGCGTCGAGCACCTTCGCGGGCTCAGCGTGGATCAAGACGGTGCTGGTTGCTTTCACCTGTCCCATCAGGTGCAACTCCTCTGCTGTGATAGCCGTTGTCGAGGACCACGATATAGGGGTGGCCGGTGCCCGGATCCACCCTCAGCCGTCAATGCGGCGCGCACCCAACTCGTTCTGCAGTAGCTCGAGCGCGACCTCTTCGGGGTCGCGCCGCGGTTCGGACGGGTCGCTGCGGCCGGCTTCGGCAAGCATGCTTTCTTCCTCGTCACGCTGGGCGACATCGGGCTCGGGCGCAGGCTCTTCCGGCTTGATCGGCGCCGCGCTGATATCGGCCGCCGCCGGCGGGCCGGTGTCGCAACGTACCCGCCAGTTCACCCCCAAGGCGTCCTTGAGTGCCTCGACGATGACGTCAGCGTTGCGTTGTTCGGACAGCCTCTTGGCCAGCGGTGCCGCTTCGTGCGTCAACACCAGCGTGTTGTCCTCCACCGCCAGCACGGTGGCGCCCGACAGCATTACCGCGGTGGTTCGGCTACGCTCGCGGACCTTGTCGCGCACCGTCGGCCACATACTTCGTACCGCCGCCGCGTTGGGTTCGCCCGAGGCCGAAGCGGCCGGCGGCGGAACTGGCGCAGGGGTCGGGGTCGGGGTCGGGGTTGGGGCTGGCTCAGGTTTGCGCTCGGGCACCGGGGCGGGTTCGGACGTGCGCTCCAACGGCTGAGCGGCCGGCCGCTGGACCGAGCGGCGCGCGGGCGCCGGGCGGGCCGGAGCCGCGGGCACGCTCGGTTCGGCGGTTTCCGCGGCCGGGATGGACATGGCCAGCCGGGTCTCGATGCGTTCGACGCGTTGCAGCAGTGCCGATTCGGCGTCGGTGGCCGAGGGCAGCAACAGCCGCGCGCACACCACTTCCAGCAGCAGACGCGGTGCCGTCGCCCCGCGCATTTCACCCAGGCCGGCCTGGACCACCTCGGCGTACCGGGTCAGGGTGGCCGGCCCGATACGCGCGGCTTGATCCCGCATTCGGTCCAGAATGTCCTCGGGCGCGTCGACCACACCGCGGGATACCGCATCGGGCACCGCCTGCAGCACGATGAGGTCGCGGAAGCGCTCCAGCAGGTCGGTGGCGAACCGCCGCGGGTCGTGGCCCGCGTCGATCACCGACTCGACGGCTCCGAACAATGCCGCGGCGTCGCCCGCGCCGAGTGCGTCGACGGCGTCGTCGATCAGTGCGACGTCGGTGGCGCCGAGCAGCCCCAGGGCCCGCTGGTAGTGGATCCGGCCGCCGTCGGAGCCGGCTACCAGTTGATCCAGCACCGAGAGGGTGTCCGGGGGGAACCACCCCCAGCCCGGATGACCAGCGGATAGACCGCCTCGTCGACGACGACGCCTTCCTGCTCACAGATCCGGCCGATCAGCGCCCGCATGGTCCGCGGCGGCAACAGCCGGAAGGGATAGTGATGGGTGCGCGACCGGATCGTGGGAAGCACTTTCTCCGGTTCGGTGGTGGCGAAGATGAAGATGAGATGCTCGGGCGGCTCCTCGACGATCTTGAGCAGCGCGTTGAAGCCGGCGGTGGTCACCATGTGCGCTTCGTCGACGATGAACACCCGATACCGCGACTGAGCCGGTGCGTAGAACGCGCGGTCGCGGAGTTCGCGGGTGTCGTCGACGCCGCCGTGGCTGGCCGCGTCGAGTTCGACCACGTCGATGCTGCCGGGGGCGTTGGGCGCCAACGCCTGGCAGGAATCGCAGACACCGCACGGTGTGGGCGTCGGGCCCTGCTCGCAATTCAGCGATCGCGCCAGGATGCGGGCCGAGGACGTCTTCCCGCAGCCCCGCGGCCCGGAGAACAGATAAGCGTGGTTGATCCGCCCCGCCTGCAGGGCGACGGACAGCGGCTCGGTGACGTGCTCCTGCCCCACCACCTCGGCGAAGGTTGCCGGTCGATATTTGCGGTAAAGGGCCACGGTGAGCAGGCTACCGACGCGGGCTGACGATGCGCGCCCCGGAGGGCGCGAGGAGGAGGCGGGCAATCCAGCCGAGCGGGCTGACTACCGCCCGACTGGCGTTGACTCTGCACCTAGGGCGCTGGCCACTCGAACCTTTGCGCCGTGAGCGCAGAGTGAAACTAAGAAGTCCCCAGCAGCGATTCGGTTGCGGCCAACAGTGCACATGTCGAAAGCCCGTCGACCGCGTCGCGCAGATCCGGCAGCGACGGGAAGGACGGCGCGATCCTGATGTTCTTGTCGTCCGGATCCTTCCGATACGGGAACGACGCTCCCGCTTCGGTGACGGCGATGCCGGCGTCCTTGGCCAGCGCGACGGTCCGGCGCGCCGTGCCGCGCATGACGTCCAGGCTGACGAAGTAGCCGCCCTTGGGATCGGTCCACGAGGCGATCTTGGAGTCACCGAGCCGCTGGGACAGAATCTCGGCCACCAACGCGAACTTCGGCGCCAGTATCTGCTGGTGGCGTTGCATGTGCAGACGTACCCCGTCGGCATCGCCGAAGAAGCGCAGGTGCCGGAGCTGGTTCACCTTGTCCGGACCGATCGACCTTTTCGCGGCGTACTGCAGGTACCACGCGATGTTGCCCAGCGATCCACCGAAGAAGGCCACGCCGGCGCCGGCGAAGGTGATCTTCGAGGTGGACGCGAAAATGTATGGCCGGTTGGGGTTGCCGGCCTTGGTGGCCAGGCCCAGCACGTCCACCTGACGGATGAAGTCGTGCGTCAGGGTGTGCACCGCATAGGCGTTGTCCCAGAACAGCCGGAAGTCCGGTGCCGCGGTCCGCATCTGCACGAGTCGACGCACGGTCTCCCACGAGTAGGTGATGCCGGTGGGGTTGCCGAACACCGGAACCGCCCACATCCCCTTGATGGCGGGGTCCACCGCGACCAGTTCCTCGATCAGGTCGACGTCCGGACCATCCTCGGCCATCGGGACCGGGATCATCTCGATGCCCATCGTCTCGGTGATCGAGAAGTGCCGGTCATAGCCGGGGACCGGACACAGAAACTTAATGCCATCCTGCTCCTGTATCCAAGGTCGCGGCGAATCCACGCCACCGTGCAGCATGGAGAAGACAACGACGTCGTGCATGAATTCCAGGCTGGCGTTGTTTCCCGCGATCAGGTTCTGCACCGGCAGGCCCAGCAGCTCCGCGAATATCGCGCGCAGGGCGGGCAGGCCGTGCAGGCCGCCGTAGTTGCGGGTGTCGGTTCCCTCGGGGTCTCTGAAGTCCTCGCCGGGCAGCGACAGCAGCGGGCTGGACAGGTCGAGCTGCTCTGGTGACGGCTTTCCGCGGGTGAGATCCAGGGCCAACTTCTTGGCCTGCAGTTCCGCGTAATCCTGCCGGTGACGCGTGTGCAGAGCCGATAGCTCTTCAGGGCTGAGGGAGTCGAACGACACCAGGGACCCTTCCCATCGAAAACGCGGATAAAGCGGGAGTCATAGAGGGGACCCCGCGCACCCGCAGAGCCCATTGACCCTTGCTGCCTTCCGGCCCTGGGGGAGTTCACAGGATAGACGCCGCGCGGGGTCCAACGGCGAGTGTAGTACCTGCCTTTCCCGACGCGGCGGCGGCAGTGGCAGGTGCCGGGGGACACTCAGCCTGCTTCAGCAGCTACCATGGCCACGGAGGATTCGCCTAGTGGCCTATGGCGCTCGCCTGGAACGCGGGTTGGGTTAACAGCCCTCGCGGGTTCAAATCCCGCATCCTCCGCTGTACGGTCCGCCGTTTGACCAGGACCGATACCGGGCTGGCCGGTCAACTTTCGGCGGCTTGAGTTCACCGGCTTGAGGGAGTGGTATGGGGCGCAAGGTCGCCATCCTGTGGCACGCATCGTTCACAATCGTCGCCGGCGTCCTCTACTACTATTTCGTCTTACCGCGCCCGCTTGAGCTGATGGGCGGCATCTCCATCGGGGCGGGGATGACGTTGCGCATCGTCACCGGCGCCCTGACCGGCCTGGCCGCTCTGCCGGTGGTGTTCACCCTGCTGCGCACCCGCAAGCCGGAGCTGGCTACGCCGCAGCTGGCGCTGACCATCAGAACCTGCTCGATCGTGGCACATGTGCTGGCTGGGGTGCTGATCATCGGCACCGCGATCAGCGAACACTGGTTCAGCCTGGATAGCGCCGGTCAGTGGTTGTTGCGATCTACGGGGCCGCCGCCGCGATCGGCGTGCTCGGGGTCTTCGCGTTCTACCTGTCCTTCGTCGCTGAGCTGCCGCCGCCACCTCCGAAACCGATCAAGCCGAAGAAGGTCAAGGAACGCCGTATTCGCGGAAGAAGCGCGGCAAGACCGACGAGGCTGTTGCCGAGGACGACGAGGACGACGAGGGCCAGGACGACGACGAGGACACTGACGACGCCGCCGACACCGACGAAGCCGGGGAACCGGAGGAAACCGAGGACGCCGGAACCGAGGAAGTCCCCGCCGAAGTCGGTCTGGAAAAAGTCGAGGCTCCGGAACCCGAAGAAGAGCCTGCAGAGTCTTCAGACGAGGCTGCCGCAGAAACGGTCGAAGCCCCGGTGCCGACGTCCGAGGAGACGGTGGAATCGCCCGCATCGCCACGGCTACGCAACCGCCGCCCCACCGGCAAGACCTCGCATCGCCGTCGGCGCACCAGGGGCGGCGTCGCGGTCGACGAGTAGTTCCTCAGCGGCGACGGCCCGCGCCGGTGATGACCAACGCCGGCCCGCCTGATCGCGCCAGCTCCCGCACGGCCTCGGTCAGTTCCGCGAGGAATTCGACCTCGATCACAGTCACCGCTACACCAGAATGACCGGGATATCGGTGTTCTCGTCGGTGTGGTAACTGGCGCACACCCGGTGGTAGCCGTCCGCGATCTGCACGGGACACCGGCCGCATAGTTCCCGCGGATCAGCAGAATGGGCGACAGCGGCTGCCCCTTCTTGATCTTGGCCAGGTCCGCGGCCACGTGCGGATTGTCCTCGTCGAGCAACCTCAACCGCGCTGCCCGCAGAATGTCTTTGGCCTTCTTGTGCACGACGGCGCCGGCCCGCAGTTGCTCGGTGAGCTCGTTGACCGTGTGCACGTCCGCCAGTAGTGCCAGGTAGTCGGCGGCGGCCGGAAAGTCGTGGTTCTCCGGCTTCCCCAGCCATTTCACGCTTGCCACGGGGTCTCCCTTCATCCGCCGACCGGTCCAGCCGCCACCATAATTGGGATCGGTAGCAATAGCGGCGATCTGTACTTCTCCCATGACGACGCCAACAGGGGCGGCGCATGACGGAAGGAAGTCCAGTGAAGCGTGTTATCGCGGTGGCGATCGGAACCCTCGGCTGCGCGTCGGCGCTGGTCGGCTGCTCCAGCGGCGGCCACAGTGCCAGCCCGGCGTCGAACGGCCCGGCGAGCGTGGCCACCAACGGTGGGGCGGGAACCCAGGTCCAGGTCGGTGGCCTGACCTGCCTGGCCTGAACCCCTCCTCGGTGACCTGCGTCAAGCAGGCCGGCAAGATCAACATCGGCAGTGGCTCCACCGGCGGTCAGCAGGCGCTGGCGGTCGTGATGGCCGAAGGTAACCCCCCCGACGGTCGAGTCGCTGGCGCTGGTCGTCGACGGCAACGCCTGTCGGTCGCCGACAGCATGGGCGCCAAGGTGGGTTCGGCCAAGGTGGCGGTGGACGGCAAGACCTACACCATCTCCGGGCAGGCGCAGGGCGCCGACTTGAAGAACCCGATGGCCGGAATGATCACCAAGGACTTCAGCATCAAGGTGTCGTGCGGCTGATGAGGTCGTGCTTCGGGCGGCGGCGTGCATCACTCGCACGTCCGCCGCTCCGGATTGGACGGACGGTCGCGCCGACTTATGATGCAGCCGTGTCGATCTCCGACGACCTGGAACGCGCCCGCCGCCTGGCGTTTGCGGCCGACGAGGCCGCGGCCCGGGACCTGCTGCTGTCGCTGATGCCGCGGATCGAGCAGGCGGATCGAGATGATCTGCTGCTGGAGGTCTTTGCTCAGCTCGGTGCGATCTACCTGGCCCGCGGCGCGAATGACGGCGTGCGCGAATGCATTCGGCGCATCCGTGAGCCGTTGGCGATTTACTCGGGCATTCTCGCCGGCACCCTGCCTCGAGGCGGCCGAGCAGGTGCACATTTCGCATGCCGAGATTGCCCATATGGTCTGCCGTTACTCGCGGCGGGCGCAATTCCTGCAGATCGGTCTGCCGCGGCACAAGGTGATCACGAGGAGGCGCGGACGGCGCTGCACGGACTGGCCGAATCCGAAGTCGACCCGGGTTCCCCGATCTGGCCGGCGAACACGAGAACCTGCTCACCCACGCTCGGTGTGTTGTGCGCGACCGCATTGTGCGACGACGACCTGCATGTGCGGTCCGGTCCGCTGTGGGAACAGGTGCTCGGCGCATTGCGACGGCCCGCCGCCGGCACCGAATATGCCGAGTACGCTCTGGGTTTTGGCGGCCACCGGCGTACGGAAGATTCTGCGTCGAGACGGGCCGACTGTCCGAGGCCGAGCCCTGGCTGCGTCGCGCGGGGGCGCGGGCGCAAGCCAAAGGATGGGAACTGGCAACGGCCCGAACACAATTGGAACGGGCGGCAGCCAGCTGGTCGATCGGCGACCACGTCACGACCGAGCAACTGGTCGTCGGAGGCCTACCAGGTGATCGCCCGCTACGCCCGGGCGCACGACGTGTCCCGCTGCTGGCTGTATATGGGCCTCACCCGGTTGGCCAGCGGCGCGCTGGAGGCCGCCGACCAGTGCTGGGAGCATGCCGAGCGGCACTGGCGCGAACTGGGCAAGCCGTTGCACCTGCACCGTATTCTGTTGCAGCGCAGTTGGATAGCGATCTTCTGGGGCCGCTTCGCCGAAGCGGTCGAGCTGATCGCCCAGGCCCGCGAGTTGCTCGACTCCTCACCGCGCAGCAGTTGGCTGCAGTATGCCCTGCTCGACAACCACCTCGGGACGGTTTGGCGCGCTGATGCACTGGCGGACATGGGGTTCGACGGTTCGGGCGACCCCGACGAGTCGCTGCAGGAAACCGAGGCGCGGCAGGCCGAGTCGCTGGGCATCCTGCGCGGCGAGGTCGGAACACCGGAGTATTGGCGCGCGATGACCAAGCTCGAACAGGCCGCCGACCTCAAGGTGCCGGCTGCGCTGGCGGTCGACTCGGTGCGCTATTCGATCGCCGACGCCGATGCGCGATCAAGCTGGGCGGCCCGCGTTTCGGCCCCGTCCTGGCAAGTGCATTCGCGGTCGCCTGGGAATGGGAGAACACCGAACTGATCAGTGAGCTGGTGGAATACCACAGCGCGCGCGGCACTTTCAACGCCGAACAACAGCAGCGCCGGGTCGGTGAATGGGAGTCGACCGCCGCATCGCCTGCGTTCATCGATACCGGCGACGAACTCGCACCGGCAACTGCGGCGGCCGGACCGTCGGTGCCGGGCGCGGAATTCGCTGACCCGGCTCGGCCCGTTGCCTCCGCTGCAGATGCAGCCCGGGGCGAAGGCGATCATGAGCCATTATCGCGCGCTGGCTCTGCAGCGGTACGGCCGTGCGGTCACCGCGCCCGAGCCGGCCTGGGCGACCTGGCCGTGAGCGAGCCCGGCCGGCAGACTCTGGTGCTGCGGTACGCCGACGTCGGGATCGCCACCTATGCGAGTCTGCGGGTGGTCGGCGAGCCGTCACGAACCGTCAACTGGGTGGTCGAGGAGCCAATTCTGTTGGCGGCGTTGGAAGAACTGACCGGCGCGCTCCCCGAGCCAGATGCCGACGAAAGCCGCCGGGACGCCATCGAACGGGCGCTGTCCCGTGGAGCGTTCGCCACACCGGAGACCGAACTGACGGCCGCCTACATCCTCGGCGTGCTGCTGATCGGCGCCCCCGGGCTGGCAACTTCTGGCGGAGTGCGTCGCGTCGCCGCGACCGACGCTGTTCGTCTCTCCCAGCGCCCGCCTGGCCCGGGTGCCCTGGGGGCTGTTGGCGGTGCCGAAATCGGGCCCGAGCAAAGAGGAATTGGTGCGGGCCCGCCAGGACGCAATAACCGCCAGCGGCCGGGTCGCCGCCCGAATCCCCTGGCAACTGGCCGATGTCAGGGAACACACCGATGGCTACCGGCTGATGGAGTTGGTCGACGTGCTGCTGGCGGTGCCGCAGAACATCGTTCACGCGCCGCGAACAGCCGCCCGCTGGGACGCCAGGCGCGACGGCCCTCCCCTACTGGTCCTGGATCCTCGGGTGCCGGGGCAGCGGCCGGACTCGGCGCTGGGGTCGGTGCTCGGCAGGCCCTCGGACCAAACGCGATTGGCGCGGCACTTTGCCGAGTTGATGCGGCGACGCACGGTGCTGCCGGGCGTCGGCAATTCGGTTGAGCTGTTCCGCCGTCAGGACGCCGACCGAAGGTGGCTGGCGGACCTGCTTGCCCGGCAACCGAGCCGGCTCGTGTACGTCGGACACGCCAGCTCCGCCGATGGCGACTCGGGCCACGCCGACCGGGCTGCGCTGCATCTCGCCTGCACCGCGGCCGCACCCGGAGACGCGGCGGCCATCGGCAATCACCGCCCCTTGACCGCGTCGGACCTGATGTCGCTGCGGTTGCCGATGCCGCCCCGGGTGGCACTGCTGGCGTGCGCGTCAGGCGGCGACTACCAGTTCGACGAGGCGACCGGACTGGTGGCGGCAATGATCCTGGGCGGAGCCCAGTTGGTGACCGCCACCCTGTGGTCGCTGCCCACCACGGCGGCGTTCCGGCAATTCGCCACGGCCGCAAACGATCCCGGCGACGCTCCCCCGACCCGATGGCCGACGTCGTCACCGCCGTCGATACCGCTCACGAAGAAACCGACGCCGGATGTGCCGTGAATCGTTGGCAGCGCGCGCAAATGCGCCGCTGGCGAGACGGAGACATGGCCGCCAGCCCGCTGTTCTGGGGTGCGCTGGCCACTTTCGCTGTCGACGGCGCGCGTTGATCTCAGGCCAGCACCAGACCCGATGCCCGCACGGCCTGCACGTCGTCTGGTAGCGAAAGCTGTTCGGGGGCTGCGGGATCGAAGGCCACCAGCACGACGAGTCCGGGTCGAAGGCTGGACAGGTCCGGATCGCAATCGTGGTGCACCAACCGTCCGATGAAGGTGTCACCCTGCACGCTGGATACTTCGATCCATATCTGGCGTCCTCCCCCAACGGCTTCGGGCTGGTCCTCGACGACGGTGCGTACCGTACCAACTCCAACGGCAAGGCCGTCTGAGTCGCGCCGCACGGCGTACGTGATCCGGCCAACCAAAACAGCGGTGATCGCCGCAACGACAACACCGGACACCGCTATCCACAACTCGTTGTTCATGCGTCCAGCTTCGAGGGACCAGAGCGCTACCGAACCCAACTTTTCGGGTAACAGATTTTCTGACGGTGCCCCTATCCTGTGGTCATGAGCGCCCACCCACAGGCACAGCCTGCCGCCGACAGTCGTGCGGCGGGCCAACCCCGCCGGGCGGTGATCGACCATGCGTGGCGCGCAATCGGTCCTGGTGTCGGGGTGCTCAGCAGCGACGACGGTGGTCCGCTGACCCGCACCGTCAAACGGATCATCGATCCGCTGGTCCTGCGCCTGCGGTCCAACCCGCACTTTTCCACGCCGGTCGTCAGCAGCGAAACCGCAACCGAGATGCACAACCTGATCATCGGCAACGCCGGTCAATTACGTTTTGCCGCAGCCTGGTTCGAGGTGCTCAAACTCGAGCGCCGCAGGTTGCGGATACGCAGCGGCAATGCCCAGGAGCTGTACTTCCCGGTGTGCTTCGAGCTCGCGGTGACCAAAGGCGCGCCCACACCGCAAGATCGCGAGGCCGCCGCCGCGGTGCTGCATGAGGTGCACCAGGGCCGGGACCGCACCGCAATCGAGGTGCTGAACGACTACGTCGCCGATCCGGACGTGGTCGCCACACTGGCGACTCAACTCGACGCGAGCTGGCGCGACGTGCGGGCAGACACTGCGGTGCTGGAACCGTTCCTGGCGGCGCTGACCACTGTGCTCGGCCCGGCCCGGAGCCATACCGCGGCCACCGCGCGCCAGCGGGTATGGTCCTCGGTGATCGCTGACGCCACGCCGTACAACCTGGGCGCCCTCGTCCGGATCGACGGGGTTGACCTGCCGTGGTCGATCGTCGAGCTCGGCTTGAGTTCCGCTGCACCGCAACGACAGCCCCGGGTAGCCGGTGATCCCGACAGTGACCGTCCGCTGGATCGCACCGTGGTGGACCGGGTGCGTTCCACGCTGCGGCGCGCCCTGGACCGCGACGCGCTGCCCGACGTTCCCCTGCTGTGCGAAGAGGAGGTCGACCGGGCCTGCGCGCCGTGGGGGCTGCTGGCGGAGGACAAGCAGGCCACCTTGGTGACCGGCATCGAGGTCGCGGGCGAACTCGCGCCGCTGGACCGGACGGTCACCAGTCGCTACGCGCTGGCAGCGCAAATCCAGGCGCGGCTGCGTAAGGAGGCCTACGTGCTGCACGCACGGCGGTACCTGGCCGGGGGCGGGCCGATCCATCCGCGACAACAACAGGTGGTCGACGATCTGGCCCGCTATCGGCAGCCCTATCTGAGCCGGCTGTGGGCGCGGCTGCACGGACGCGATGTGTGGCAGGAGCCCTGCGAGGACGTCGACGACGTGCGGTCGCTGTTAGAAGGGGTGGCCAGGTCGGTCAGCCTCGATCATCGGCAGCGAATCAAGTCGATGCTGGAACTGCAGGTGGCCGGATGAGGATCGTCAAGGCCGTCGAGCAGCCCTTACCCCTCGTCGCGGTGCTCGAAGTCAGCGGCGCGGTGTTGTCCTGGATCGTCGATGACCCGGCCGGTGCCGACGCCGCCCAGGTCACCTTCACCGACCCCGCCCGCGCCGACTGGCTGTGGCGCGTGGTCGGTCAGTCCGGACACGTCGCGCTGCTGTCGACCTTCGAGGAACCCCAGGAGATTCCGGGCGTCGAGATCACGCCTGGGTCGCTGGCCCCGCTGCGCCGGCTGGCGCTCGGCCATTGGCTGCGGCGGTGGTGGCCGGCCAGTCAGCGGGACGGCATCCCCAGCCTCGACCGGGCCCTGCTGGACACCGAGGTAGCGCTGCTGACGGTCGGCGCGCAGGGTTTCTTCACCGACGACACGCTGGATTCGGACGTGACACAACTGCTCGCTCCGCACGCCGCGGCCCTCATCGGTCACGCTCGAACCGATGATTCGCGGGTGCGCGACCTGGTCCGGGCCGCCGCCGAGCTGGCCGACGAGGCCGGCCTGGATGGCGACGACTGGATGGAACTGTCTGTCGCAGTGGACGATTCGGGCAGCGAACCTGCCGTTCCGAGCGGGTACCGCGATGACTACGCCTTGGCCGCCGGTGCACCGACGGGGCCCCGTGCCGGGGCGATCGGACGGGGCGTCGCGTCGATCAACTGGGGCGCGGTGCCGCCGGGAATCTTCGACGCGGCCGAGGATACCGTCGACTGGAGCGTGGAGGCGGCCGGTCCGGCCGTCGTCGCCGTGGTACGTGCGGCCGTCATCGGACCCGAACCGGCCACCGACATCGCGGTACGGGTGCAATCTGGGGACGTCGCCGGGGCCGCCGCCCTGGATGCGCGGCGGTCGGGCCACCGTCCGCCTCGTCGATGCCCAGCGGCGCGAGTTGGCGGAATCGGCTGCCTGGAACCACGATTGGCAGGCAACTTCGGTGGTCGTCGGGGTGCCGATGCCGGAGGCGAGTGAACCACGGGAGGCCCGGGATCGGGTCCGCGAGTGGGTGCGGACACGGCTGGAGCAACCGCCACCGGATGCGTTCCTGGCCGAGATCCTGGCGAGCGAGTCCTCGTATTAGGCGCGCCCCCGCCGCTTCCCTATGCTGAGCGAGTGCCCAACAAATATCGGGTCGTGCAGTGGACGACCGGAAATGTCGGTAAGAGCTCGTTGCAGTCGATCGTCGCCAACTCCCAGTTCGAATTGGTCGGGTGTTACGCGTGGTCGCCGGAGAAGGCCGGTCGCGATGCCGGCGAGTTGGTCGGCATCGGCCCCATCGGGGTGGCCGCCACCAACGATGTCGATGCGCTGCTGGCCCTGAAACCGGATTGCGTGGTCTACAACCCGATGTGGATCGACGTCGACGAACTGGTCCGCATCCTGTCGGCGGGCGTGAATGTGGTGACGACAGCGTCGTTCATCACCGGGCACAACCTGGGTGACGGCCGCGACCGCATCGTGGCGGCCTGCCAGGAGGGCGGCTCGACGATGTTCGGCTCCGGTGTCAGCCCGGGCTTCGCCGAGTTGTTGGCCATCGTCTCGGCGATGGTGTGCAACCGCGTCGACAAGGTCACGGTCAACGAGGCTGCCGACACCACGTTCTACGACTCGCCGAACACCGAGCGGCCCGTGGGTTTCGGCCAGCCCGTCGACAACCCCGATCTGGCACAGATGGCCGAGAAGGGAACCGCTATTTTCGGCGAGGCGGTCCGACTGGTCGCCGACGCCCTGGGCGTCGAGCTCGACGAGATCCGGTGTGTGCCCGAATTCGCCGAGACCACAGCCGATCTCGAGATGGCGTCGTGGACCATTCCGGCGGGCTGCGTCGCGGGCGTCTACATCAGCTGGCAGGGCATCGTCGCCGACCGGACCGTCATCGACCTCAACGTCCGGTGGCGCAAGGGACAGACCCTCGAACCCGACTGGCAGATCGACCAGGACGGCTGGGTGATTCAGATCGACGGGCAGCCGACGGTCACCACCAAGGTCGGTTTCCTTCCGCCCCCGTACTTCCAGGCCACGACGCTGGCCGAGTTCATGGCGCTCGGTCACATCATGACGGCGATGCCCGCGATCAACGCCATCCCCGGTGTGGTTGCGGCGGCCCCTGGCATCGTGACGTATGCCGATCTGCCGCTGACGCTGCCGCGGGGCGCGGTGCCGATCGATTAAAAGCATGAAGCCCGCCTTCAGCGGGTATCCTGGTGCGGGTGGCGACCAACAACCGATTGGGCAACGCGGCCAGGTACTGGGGCGGCAGGGCGAAGGAAACTGTCGGCCGGCTCTCCGGCAACCGGCGCACCGAGTACGAGGGCAAACTGGATCAGGCGAAGGCGAACGTCAAGGACACCGGGTTGGACGTCAGAAAAGCATTTCGGCGTCGCCGCAAGCGGTACTGAGAAAAGCCACGGGTTTCAGAACCCGTCACAGTCGGGTACTCGTAGCCGTCAGCCGAAAAGCGAAGAAGGAGCGGCATTCGTATGAGCGCCACAGATAAAGCGAAGAACAAGATCGAAGACCTGGGTGGCAAGGCGAAAGAAGCCGTCGGTAAGGCCACCGGTGACCGGAGTACCGAGAACGAAGGCCGTGGCGACCAGGCCAAGTCCAGCTTCAAGGACGCCGGCGAAAAGGTTAAGGACGCCTTCAAGAAGTAAATACTTTCGGCGGTAATGGGTTTCGACTACCGCTGAGTGCAAGAGACCTTAAAGCTGTCCCGCCGCGGATTCGGCCGAACCGCGCGGGACAGCTTTCTGGTTGGCACCCGGGAATTTGGCTACCCCCCATCCATGATGCGTTCGAAACGATTGCTGGCCGGCGCCGGCGCAGTAATGGCGATCAGCGGTTCGGTGCTGGCCGGGGTTCCGATGCCGACGGCCACTGCCGCGCCGTGTCCTGACGTCGAGGTGGTTTTCGCGCGTGGCAGTGGTGAGCCGCCGGGCGTGGGCGGCGTCGGGCAGTCGTTCGTCGACTCGATGCGTTCGCAGATCGGCCCGCGATCCCTTGGCGTGTATGCGGTCAATTACCCAGCCAGCACCGACTTCGGCAACAGCGACTTCCCGCTGACGGTCATCGACGGCATTCGTGATGCAGGAGCGCACATCCAGTCGATGGCGTCGAGTTGCCCCAACACCAGGGAAGTTCTGGGCGGTTACTCCCAGGGCGCGGCGGTGGCGGGTTACGTCACCTCGGCGGCCGTGCCGCCGGGCGTGCCCGCCGCGGCGGTCCCCCGGCCGCTGGCACCGGAGATCGCGAACCACGTTGCGGCGGTCACGCTGTTCGGAACGCCCTCACCGGAATTCCTGAGTCAGTACGGCGCACCGCAAATCGCCATCGGCCCGCTGTACCAGCCCAAGACGATCGAGCTGTGTGCCGATGGCGACGTGATCTGCAACGGCGGTGGCCTTACCCCCAACTTCGCGCACACCACCTATCCGGTCAACGGAATGACCGGTCAGGCAGCCGATTACGCGGCGGGTCGGCTATAGCTCGTCCTCCTGGTCATCGTCGTCGGACTCCGGCGTCGGCAGCGGTGGAGAAGTCTTCAGCCAGTCACGCAGCCGCAGGAGCCCGTTGATCACGATGGCGAGACCTAGCACGACCAGCGTCACCACGATGATTGCAGTGCTCACCACTCCATGGTGACAGGCTCAGGCAGCGGGCTTGAGCTCGAGTCCGATGTGCACCTTGTCGATCCCGCCACGCACGATCGAGTGCGGCAAAAACCACCAGGCGTGGTACCAGTACCGCCGCAGCACCGCGTTGTAGACCTGACGTGTCTCCGACTTCGGCAGGATCCGGGCTACCGCCTCCACATCGTCGCTCCTGGGCTTGCCCAGCGACCCGCTCTTGGCAATCGTGACCCGCGGAGTATTGCGGATTCGCTTGACCTTCCACGACCCGTCATCGGTGATGACGAGCAGTCGGTCGCCGTCGGGCACTCCCCAAATCGCGGTCGGCTTGGCCCGACCGTCCTTGGTGAACGTTGTCAGAAGCAAGTACTTGGACTTGATCACATCTTTGAATCCGACTGCCACGTATTCCTCCTGGCTCAAATGTGAGCATCTACATACCCGCCGTGGTCAAGGCGGAAACCCGGGTCTGCCGTGATGCAGCGCACCCACCACCCCACCGGGCAGGCGACCAACCGACGGTTGCAGAATGCCACCATGCACGTTCTGGTTACCGGAGGTACGGGTTTCGTCGGCGGCTGGACCGCCAAAGCCATCGCTGACGCCGGGCACCATGTCCGGTTCCTGGTGCGAAAGCCGGAACGTCTGCAGACGTCGGTGGCTGCATTGGGCGTCGACATCTCCGACTTCGTCATCGGCGACATCAAGGACCGCGACTCGGTTCGCGAGGCATTGCAGGGTTGCGACGCGGTGGTGCACAGTGCCGCCCTGGTCGCCACGGATCCCCGCCAGACCGCGCAGATGCTCGCCACCAACATGGAGGGCGCACGCAATGTCCTGGGCCAGGCCGTCCAACTCGGACTCGACCCGATCGTGCACGTGTCGAGCTTCACTGCCCTTTTCCACCCCAACCTGGAAACACTGACCGCGGACCTACCTGTGGTCGGCGGAACCGATGGCTACGGAACGTCCAAGGCGCAGGTCGAGATCTACGCTCGCGGTCTGCAGGACGCCGGCGCGCCGGTGAACATCACCTACCCCGGGATGGTTCTCGGCCCACCCGTCGGAGACCAGTTCGGCGAGGCCGGCGAGGGGGTCAAGGCGGCGCTCCAGATGCACACCATCCCGGGACGCAGCGCGGCCTGGATGGTGGTCGACGTCCGCGATGTGGCCGCCCTGCACGCGGCGCTGCTGGAACCCGGACGCGGACCCCGCCGCTTCATGGCCGGAGGGCACCGGCTCGCGGTGGCCGATCTGGCCAAGACCCTCGGCGAAGTCGCCGACACCCCGATGATCTCGGTTCCGGTTCCCGACGCCGTGTTGCGCGCCGCGGGAACGGTATTCGACTTCGTGGGACCCTATCTTCCGTTTGACAATCCGTTCACCGCGGCGGGTATGCAGTACTACACGCAGATGCCCGAGTCCGACGACTCGCCCGCCGAGGGCGAACTCGGCGTCCACTTCCGCGATGCCCGCACCACGCTCGCGGACACGGTTGCCGCACTTCGCGATTCGCCCTCCGACTAATCGACCGGGATTGCGGCTGCCGGGACCGCCAATCCCTGCACTCCGACGTCCATCCGGAGCAACGCGCCGATCGTGGTGATATAGATCGCTGTTCCCGCGAACGCCAGTGACGACACGAATCGGCCGGGCACATCAATGATTTCGTCGAGGCCACCCGCTGAGTCGAATCGCGCTATGCCGCCGCCACTTCCGAGCGCAACCCACACGCCACCCTCCACGTCCACGGCCAGGCCGTCGCATTCTCCACGGGGCGCCTGGGCGAAGATCGACGCACCCTGCGGGCCGATGAGGCGCACCCGGGCGGCTGCGTACTCGCACACATACAGCCGCGTTCCGTCCGGTGCGAATCCAACACCGTTGGGCCACAACAGGTCTTGTGCCAGGACGCTGGTTGTGCCGTCGGGCGAAATCTGCACGAGTTCGGTGGGCCCGGCCGCCTCACCCCGTTGCGGCTGATGACGCAAGACACCGACGACCACCGATCCGTCCGGACCCACGGTCAGATCGTTGATACCGGTTGCGCCGTCGGGCGCCAGTATCGTGCGCACGCCCGACGGGCCTGCGTGGCCGAGGTCGCGCCCGCTGACCAACAATCCGCCGTCGGCATGCACCGCGACGCCGCCGATACCGCGACGCTTCTCCAGCACGGCGGACACGCCGTCGTCCGACCATCGGTACACACCGCCGGCGGTGGTGTTGGCGAAAAGCACCGAACCGTCCCGCAGCGGGCGGGGTGCTTCGAGAAGTCCGTCGGACTCCCACAGGCAAACGGTCATGGCATCGACTCGGCCCACACGATGTGGCCCTCGAAGCCCAACGACACCGCCATCTCGAGGTAGCGGTCCGCGAGTTGCGCGTATTCGTCGGCGCGGCCTGTGCGGCGGGCCAGCAGTGCCCGCATCCGCACCAGCCAGATGTCGCGCACCGACAGATCATGCTCGTGTCGTTCCTGGGCGACGTCATCGATCGCCGCGGCGGCCTCGGCAACATCACTGTCGGCTCCGCGGTCGAGCAGCGTCTCGACCAGTACCGCGGTGGCCGGAATGCCCCAGGTCAACAGCTGACCTTCGCGCACCAGATGCTCGACGATGGCGCGCAGCTCCACGATGGCTTGGTCGCGATCTCCCCGCCGCGCCCTGTCCCGCGCCGAGTACACGTTGACGATCGGCAACTCCGACAGATTGTGCCCTTGGCGTTGGAACAACTCACTGACCTCATTGAGCAACAACTCCCCGCGGCCGTGTTCCTCAGCCGTCTCGCGGTGCACGAGTGCCACGCCCAGCGTCAGCCGGGCGAAGGCCAGCGCGAAATTGTCGCCGGACCGTTCGGCAATGCGAAGTGCGCCTTCGATTTCGCGCACTGCCCGGACGTCGGGTCGCAGCACGCCGGCCGGTATGGCCGGAAAGTACACGTAGGCAACAGCTCTCGCGTATGACAGCGGGTCGGCCCGGCGGGCCATGTCCAGGCCCTGCCGCAGGTCGTCTCGCCAGCCGGCGCGTCCGAGGTAGTAGCAGGCGATGGCCCGCGTCGTGTAGGCGATGGCCAGCGGCGAGCCGATGATGAAGTTGCCCTTGGCCGGATCGCCGTTTGCCAGGTCGATGACCCGCTGGGACCACTGCAATACCTGGAGCAACTCGCTGCTCTCACCCTTGGCGTATATCGGGGCAAACGACAACCCCACCGTCAACGTCGGGTCATCGACCGCCTCGATGAGTGCCATGGCTTCGGAGGCCAACTGCGACGCCTCGCGGATACGCGCCTGATAGGCCAGACCGATCACCATCCCCGCCATGGCGATCGCGAGTGACGCCTTGTCCCCGGCCGCGCTGCACAACTGACGCAATTCCTCGAACTGGGCAGCGGCGTCGGCATGAACCCGCCAGGCGACGCCACACAGCATGGTGCGCGGCGCAATCCGCAATGCCGCGCGATGTGGCACATCGGCAGGCAGGGCGTCGGCGATCTTCTGCGCACGCTCCCAGCTCAGTAGCGCCGAAGCGATATCGCGATTGGTCGCCCAGTTTGCGGCACGCATGTGCCAGCCGTACGCGGCGAATCCGTCACCGGCAGCTTCCAGGTGTTCGGCAATCAGCACCGCATGCTGATCGACCGAATGAGGCTCCCACGCTTCGATGGCCTCGGCCAGTCGCCGATGTAACCGGGCCCGGTCGGATTTCAGCTGAGCTTCGTACGCCACCGTGCGAATCAGAGGATGACGAAATGCGTACGCCGGGTTCGCAGTGAACCGCACCTGATGGACCAGTTCGGCGGTGAGGAGTTCGTCGATGCTGGGATCGATACCGAGGCTGACGAGTAGGTCGGCACCGAACTGAGATCCGATGATCGCGGCGGCACTGAGCGTGTGTTTCGCCGCCGGGCTGAGCCGGTCGATGCGGGCAGCGATCGTCGCCTGCAGGGTGGGCGGCACGCGTACGTCGGCGACATCCGTGTGGCACACATAGTCGCCGCGCTCGCCGCCCAGCACACCGCGTTCGGCGAGTTCACGGATGATCTCTTCGGCAAACAGCGGATTTCCGGCCGCGCGCGCGGCGATGACGTCACCGATCGCTGCGACGGACGGATCCCGGCCCAGCAGCTCAGCCACCAACACCGACGCTTCCGGATCGGTCAGCGGCGCCAGCGCAAAGGTCTGTGCGCCGGCCACCAGCTGTAGCGCACCCTGGTACTCGGGACGGTACGTGAGCAGCACTATCGAGGGAGTCTGGGTTACGACCGTCAGCAGATCCGCGAGCATGGATTCGCTGGCCTCGTCGATCCAGTGCACGTCTTCGACAAGGAAGATCGCCGGTTCGGTCCGCGCGAGCAGGTATCCGTCGATCAACGCGGTCAGCCGGCGCCGCCGGGCATCCGGGTCGATCTTGGGCAGTTTCACCTCGGGGTCTGCGACACCCAGCAGATCGCACAGCAACCACAGGTCTTGCGGATCGGCCTCCGGCATGCCGGCCTGAACACGCTGACGCGCCGCTTCATCGGCCAGACCGTTCGTCTGGCTGACTGACCGCAGCAATCGCTCCATCACCCGGAACGGGATGTCGGTGGCGTGCGACTCGCAGAAACTGCTGAACACCTCGATGCCGCGGACCTGCGCCGCCTGGACGGTCTCGCGCACGAGGCGTGTTTTGCCGATGCCGGCGGGTCCGCTGATGCCGACGATCGACCCGCGACCGGCCAGCGATCGATCCAGCATGGCTGCCAGCGCCGCCACTTCCCAGCCGCGCCCGACCAACGTCGATGCCGGACCATCCACGCGTTCGTCCGGCGTGGCGACGCTGAGCAACTGCCGACCGGTCAGGGCGTCCTCGGTGCCTTTGACGTAGACCCGCTGCAGCTCGCCGAGCACCGTCGCACCCTCGACCAGTCGCGCCGTGGACTCGCTGACCATCACCCCGCCCACCGGCGCCACCGATTCCATTCGCTGGGCAATCCCCACCTGCTCACCGACGGCGGTGTAACCCAAAGCGGCCGAACCGATTTCACCGGCGATCACCTCGCCGGAATTCAGCCCGATCCGCAGCGACAGGGCGATGCCATCGTCGAGTTCGGCGGCCAGCCTGCTGGTGGCGTCCTGAATTCCGAGCGCGGTCAGACACGCCCGCAGCGCATGGTCCTCCAACGCGGCCGGCGCGCCGAACAAGGCCATGATGCCGTCACCGGTGAACTTGTCCACGGTGCCGCCGTAGCGCTGCACCACCGCCGACGCGCGGGTGACCAGTTGGGTCATGATCTCGCGCAACCGTTCCGGGCCTACGGCCGCGGCGATGTCCATCGAATGCACCACGTCGGCGAACAACACAGTCACCTGCTTGTACTCCGCGTGTGCGTCGGCCACCGACACTGGGGCACCACAGCCGTGGCAGAACCGTGCGTTCGCCAGCGATTCGGTGCCGCACTTGCTACAGGCCGCCACGGCTTGTCAGATTAATGCAATTCGAAGCGATGTAGGGGACGGGAAATGACGAACGAGGTTCACCGCAGTGACACCACCGGACTGCTGGTGATCGATCCCTATAACGACTTCATCTCCCCGGGCGGCAAAGTATGGGACCGCCTCAAGGACGTTATCGAAGCGAACCATTGCGTGCCGCATATGAAACAGGTCCTGGATGCGGCGCGGGGTGCACAGATCCGCGTCTTCTATGCGCTACATCGTCGATACCGCCCGGGCGATTATGAGAGCCTGGAGGTCAATCGCGCCCGTGCAGAAAGCGGCGTGGCAACGCCGCACGTTCGAATTCGGCAGCTGGGGCGGCGAACTCCACCCGGATTTCACACCGCAGCCAGGTGACGTTGTGGCACAAGAACATCGGACGTGGACATGCACGCGGCGCTGGAGGTCAACATTCCCGACTACGCCAGCGCGATCATGACCGCCGACGACGCGGTCGCCTCGATTAACCGTTAGCGACGAGCGCGCGGTCGGACAGCGCCGCGAGTGCCGGTGCCAGCAGCCTGGAGTATTCGAGTGTCAGGTGACCCGCGTCGACGTAGACCAGCGTGTTGCCGATGACGACCGGGCAGCGCTGCTTGGTGCAGAACAGGTCGGCGAGGTCGACGTACTGTCCGCCGCCGGCTTTGACGGCGGCGGACTCAGCCGCCATGCCGGCTCGGTCGAACGCGGTCGACATGGGCGGCGAGCAAGCCGTCGCGTCGGTGAGGTGCTCGGAGAGGCAGCCCGGCACAGCCGCGTCCAGATGCGGGAGCGGCCCGAGCACCAGCACTTTGGCGCCAATGCCGCGCAGTTGCTGTGTCAGGCGGGTCAGGCCGTCGATCCACGCGCGGTCGTATGACGTGAAACCGGACAGAAAACCATTGCTGTGGGTGGCCGTGTATCCCCGGAACACGCTCACCACGACCAGCTTCGGGTGCTCGGCGCGCAGCCGGGTCATGATCTGACCGCGCCATTGCTCGCAGTGTTGGAGGTACTCGACCAGTGGGGCGACGAAGCGGTTGGCGATGGGCAGGTCCATCATCGGGCAGGCCGCCTTGGCCATCGCTTCGATTCGCCAGGGCCGCTGCTTGCCGATCTGCTGAAGCGCCGGGATCCACATCGAGGCATGCGAGTCGCCGATGACGGCCACCGTCGTCTTCGAGGCGGTATCGCCCATTGCGCACTCAGGCTGTCCGGCTTGGATCGGCAGGCGCAGGCAGCCGTCGAACATCATCTTGCCGACTTCGCCCGCCGCATCGGCAAGTGACGGGTCCAGGTTCGACGGCACGTCTTTCACGTCGGCCGACGACGCGACGGCCGCTTGGAACTGCGCGAACACGTTCTGCACGGCCGCGTCGTAGGCCGCAACGTCGTCGCCCGTGGGCATGGGCGGAGCTTTGATCGTCAGGACAGGGGCGGCCGCGCCGCGCGCAACCGCGACGGGCATCGGTATCGACGACACATACATCAGCAACGCCACGCCCACACCGGCCGCCAACGACGTGGCGAAACCGCCGACCGCCAGACTCTTTCCAGGAGACTTGCGCAGCGGAGCGGCGTAGCGCAGCGGGTTCTCGATGTAACGCAGGGTGAGCCACCCCAGCCCGCCCGAGATGACGACCGCCGCCATGAACTTGCCGAACAGCCCCAGCGGATGGCCCACCAGGATCGCTGCGAACACCAGCACCGGCCAGTGCCACAGATACCAGGAGTAGGACAGCCGTCCGATCGCCCGCATCGGTGACCACGCCAGAAGACGCCCGGCGCCCTGCGACGGTGTTGAACAGCCGGCGCCGAGCAGCAGCGCGGTGCCCAGGACCGGCAGCAGAGCGGCGGTACCCGGATAGGGAATATCCGGGGTGTAATAGACGCAGGCCAGCAGAACCATGCCCAGCCCGACCCATCCGATGAGCACCGCAGCCCGCGCCGGGAGCCGACTCCACTGGTCGGCCGTCAGGGCCACCAGGGCGCCGAGAGCCAACTGCCAGGCCCTGGTGAAAAGCGAAAAGTACGCCGCGAGCGGCATCACGTAGGTGATCAGCAACGACAGCACGAACGACGAAATCGCGATCAGCGTGACGAGCACCAGGAACGGGCTCTTCGACAGGCTTTTCGCCGGCGCCCCCTCAGTCTTCGCGCGCCGACGAAGACGCCGGATCAGCCACGCCAGACCGACGATCATGGGCGGCCACAACAGATAGAACTGTTCCTCCACGCCCAGGGTCCAGTAGTGCTGGAACGGCGAGGGCACGCCGCCGGCGAAATAGTCGACTTGCTGGACAATGAACCAGAAGTTGGGGACGTACAACGCGCAGGCGATGGCGTCCTTGAGAGCGCTCTGGGCCTGCACCACGGGTAGCAAAAGGGCCGCGGCGATCGAGGTGACGATGCCTACCGTGGCCGCAACCGGCAGCAGTCGGCGGGACCGCGCCCCATAGAATTTGCGCAGCCCGACGGTACCGGTGGTGCTCACCTGGCGCCAGAGTTGGCCGGTGATGACGAAGCCGGAAATTTCGAAGAATATGTCCGGGCCGACGAAGCCACCACTGACACCGGGCATGGAAATGTGCCAGCCGACAATGGCCAACAGCGTGAAGCCGCGCAAGCCCTCGATATCGTCCCGGAAACCGCTCTGTGGCGTGCGTTGCTCCTGTGCCCCCGGAGCAGGGAGAACGCTGGCAGCAGGGCTGACGTTTTCGGACGGGCGCACGATCCCCCACTGTATATAAGTGGACGCGAATACAAGCCTGAACGGCATCATCAACCGGGTCGCCACGGCCGGCACCCCGCGGCTAGTGACTTAAGAGTGCCGAACCGGGGTCCTAATGCCCTCGTGGCAAGTGCCCGCGCGGCGCAGCATCTCAGCTGGATAGGAGATGCGTCATGACCAAACCGATTCCGCCGCTGGACCTTTCATGGCTGCTGATCGAGTCACCAGGCAGCACCACCCACGTCGGCGCGATGCTGCTGTTCCAGAAGCCGGATGGCCGCGAGTCCTTGGTGCGCGACGTCGTGGACGCGTACCGGGCATGTTCGCCGGCACCGCCGTTCAACTACGTCCCGGAGCTTCTGGGTCGCGGCGGACCCCATTTCCGCGAGGTGGACAGCTGGGACCCGCACTATCACGTCGAGCACCTGGCGCTGCCCGCCGGAGCTTCCTACGACGACCTGCTGCGACTGGTCGCCGACCTGCATGAGGCGCAACTCGATCGCAGCCGGCCGCTGTTTCGCTGCTGGGTTATCGATGGATTGCCGGACCGGATGTTCGCGATCTACACCAAGACTCATCACTGCATCATCGACGGCGAGTCGGGGCTCAAGCGGCTGTACGACGGTCTGAGCACCTCCGATGAGCAGACCATCCTCAAGCCCGCCTTTGCGCTCGATGTGCCGGCGCCACCGCCGCACCCATCGACACCGCTGGTCGGAAGGATCACCGACTCGATCCGCGGGGCGATCACCCAGGTCGGGGCGCTCAATCAGGTCTCGGTCGGCGCGTTGCGCAAAGTGTTCGCCGGTCTCTTCAGATCCCATCTCGAGGGCAGCCTGCCGTTCACAGCGCATCACGCCCCCACCAACGAGCCGCTCAAAATCGGGCGTAGCTTCGCTACGCTGTCGCTGCCACTGGACGAGATGCACGAGGTCGGCCGGCACTTCGGAGCCACCCTCAACGACGTCGCGGCCAGCATTGTCGACGCGGGACTGCATGCCTATCTGCGCGAGACAGGGCGCGCCTTCGGGCACCCGTTCATCGCGATGTGTCCGGTGTCGCTGCGCGGCGGCGACGACACGGCGATCGGCACCCGGGTGTCAGCGCTGTTCGTGCGACTCGGCGAACCCGGGGCGACCATGCCGGACCGAATCCATCAGGTGGCGACCTCGATGGCCGCTGCCAAGAAAGAGTTGGCCGCCATGTCGACCGAGGCGGCGCTGACCTACGCGGTGGGACTCGTTGCTCTCGCGGGACTGGGCGCCTCAACGCACCTGGACCGCGTCGCGCATCCAGCGTGCAACCTGGTGATTTCCAACGTGGCAGGCGTCAAGGAGATCAGATACCTCAACGGCGCGCGCCTGCTCGGTATCTACCCGGTCTCCGCGCTGGCCGCTTCGATCGGGCTCAACGCCACGCTGGCGTCCTACCACGACAGCATGGACTTCGGCTTCATCGGCAACGCCGCCGCGCTCGACGACATATCCCTGCTCGCGCACCACACGCTGCAGGCCTACGAAGAGCTGAAGAAGGCTGCTCACAACGTGCCGACGAACCCGCCGTCGATGCGGTAGTCGGCTCCGTTGATGTTGCCGGCGCGGTCGCTGGCGAGAAAGAGGACGAGGTCGGCCACCTGTTGCGGAGTGGTGAACCTGCCCGTCGGTGTGTCCTCGAGGAGCGCTGCCAGCACATCGTCAGCCGGTTCTCCGTGGGCCTCGGCCAACTCCGCGGCCAGGCCACCCTCCGTCCACTTTTCGGTCATCACCAGTCCGGGGCTGATCGAATTGACCCGAATATTCAACGGCCCCAGCTCTTTTGACAATGCCTTTGCGAGATTGGTGACGGCGGCCTTGGTGGCGCAGTAGTCGTAGGTCACGGGGCCGGGGTAGTAGGCGTTGATCGAACCGATGATGACGACGGACCCGCCGCCGCGCCTTTCGATCTCCGGCAGCGCCGCGCGGGTGGGCCGCACGATGCCCATCATGTTCAGGTCCCAGGACGCCTGCCATTCGTCGTCGGTGATGCCCGCGAACCCGGCCGGGCGGGCCGTGGCGCCGCCGACGTTGTTGACCAGGACGTCGATCCCGCCGCGCCGGGCGGCCGCGGCGATCAGTTCCTCGGCGTCATGGGGCCGGGACAGGTCCACCGACACGTACGTCACCTGCCCGGCCTCTTCCAGCGCAGGCAGTTCCTTGCCCGGCGTTCGCGACCCGGCCACCACATGGGCGCCCGCGCCGACGAGCGCCTTCGTGACCGCCAGACCGATGCCCTTGCTGGCGCCGGTGACGACGGCGGTCTTCTCCGCCAGATGAAGATCCATTTCACCCGCTTCGCAAATCCCCGGCTCACACAATAAGCGTGTGGCGGCACACCCGGCCGGTTATCTCACTTCTTGCGGTCGGTGTCCCGGGACGGCTGCACCCGCTTGGGTTCGCCCGGCATCTTCGGGATAGTTCGGCGGATACGGCATGTCGCCCAGGCCGCGCTCCTCGTCGGCATCGACCATGTCCAGCAACACGGCGATCGACTGGGCATCGTCGTCCATGCCGGCCCACGGGTCGTCGCGGCCCGCGACCAGGCCGGGGACGGTGGCCATGGTGTAGTCGTCCGGGTCGGCGCCGGCCAGTTCGTCCCAGGACAGCGGCATCGAGACGGTCGCGATCGGGGTGCGTCGCACCGAATACGGCGAGGCCATGGTGCGATCCCGGGCGTTCTGGTTGAAGTCGAGGAAGATCCGCTTGCCCCGTTCTTCCTTCCACCATGAGGTGGTCACCGCGTCCGGTGCCCGTCGCTCCACCTCACGGGCCAGTGCGATGCCGGCCCGGCGCACCTGCGATGAAGTCCCATTCGGTGGCGATCCGCAGAAACACGTGCACGCCGCGTCCCCCGGAGGTCTTCGGGTAGCCCGTCAATCCGAGTTCGTCGAGCAGCGGTCGCAGCACGTCGACGGCGACCGCGCGGGCTTCTTCGAACCCGGTGCCCGGTTGGGGGTCCAGGTCGATGCGCAACTCGTCGGGATGCTCGGTGTCCGGGCAACGCACCTGCCACGGGTGCAGCGTGACGGTGCCCATCTGCGCCGCCCACACGATCGCGGCGGGGTGGGTGACCTTCAGCGCGTCCGCGGTCCGACCGGACGGGAACGTCACCCGGCAGGTCTGCAGATAGTCGGGGTGGTGCTGCGGCACCCGCTTCTGGTAGATCTCCTCGCCGTCGATGCCGTCGGGGAAACGCTGCAGATGGGTGGGACGGTCGCGCAGCGGGGCCAGCATCGGACCACTGCCGACCGCCACGTAGTAGTCGATCAAATGGCCCTTGGTGCCGTTCGAGCCCAACTTGGGGAAGTACACCTTGGCCCGATTGGTCACCCGAACGGCGATGCCGTCGACGTCGAGTTCTTCCGCTGCAACAGCCATATCTAGAGTCCAGCATGCCGCACGCCAGAATGAACCAATGGACTTACCCGTCATGCCGCCGGTCTCGCCGATGTTGGCCAAGTCAGTCAAGGCGATCCCACCGGACGCGTCGTATGAGCCGAAGTGGGATGGTTTCCGCTCCATCTGCTTTCGCGATGGCGAGGAGGTCGAGCTGGGTAGCCGCAACGAGCGGCCGATGACGCGCTACTTTCCTGAGCTGGTCGCGGCGGTGCGAGCCGAATTGCCGCAACGTTGCGTGATCGACGGCGAGATCGTCGTCGCATCCGACCGCGGCCTGGATTTCGAAGCGCTGCAACAACGTATCCACCCGGCCGATTCGCGGGTGCGGATGCTGGCCCAGCAGACACCGGCCTCGTTCATCGCCTTCGACCTGCTGGCCCTGGGCGACGACGACTACACCAAGCGCCCCTTCAGTGAGCGGCGAGCTGCGCTGGTCGAAGCACTCGACAGCGCCGGGCCGTCGATCCACGTCACGCCCGCCACCACCGAGCGGGTGGTGGCCCAGCGCTGGTTCGAAGAATTCGAGGGCGCCGGTCTGGACGGTGTGATCGCCAAGCCGCTGAGCGTCACCTATCAGCCCGACAAGCGCGTCATGTTCAAGATCAAGCACGAGCGGACCGCCGACTGTGTGGTCGCCGGTTACCGGGTGCACAAGTCCGGCAGTGACGCGATCGGCTCGCTGCTGCTCGGGTTGTACCAGGACGACGGGCAACTCGCCTCAGTCGGCGTGATCGGCGCCTTCCCGATGGCCGAGCGCCGGCGGCTGTTCACCGAGCTGCAACCGCTGGTCACCAGCTTCGACAACCATCCCTGGAACTGGGCCGCGCACGAAGCCGGCGAACGCACACCCCGCAAGAACGAAGGCTCACGCTGGAACGCGGGCAAAGACCTGTCTTCGTGCCGCTGCGACCCGAGCGGGTGGTGGAGGTCCGCTATGACCACATGGAAGGCGCGCGGTTCCGCCATACCGCCCAGTTCAACCGGTGGCGTCCCGACCGCGACCCGCGCTCCTGCACCTACGAGCAGCTGGAACAGCCGCTCACTTTCAGCCTGGGCGACATCGTGCCGGCTCGGCTCGGCACGAAGTAGTACTGCGCGCGGCCTCGGAGCCGTACGGTAGAGCGCATGCGGCCGTCGCAGAGCGCCGGACGTATCCCCGGCTGCCATTCCCGCGGATCTTCGCGCGCGGGTCATGCCCGCGGTCCTCGACGAGCTGGCACGTTGGGGCGTCGAACGATTCAGCGTCGAGGCCCTCGCGCAGCGGCACGGCCTGGACGCGGCGACGATCTATCAGCACTGGGGCGATCGCCAACAACTGATCGTGGATGCTGCTGTCCGGGATGCCGAAGTTTTCCGCGCGGCAGTCGGATACCGGCTCGCTGCGCGGGGACCTCCTTGCGCTCGCCCGCACCATCGCCGCGGATGTCAACACCCCGGTCGGCCGCACGTTCCACCGGGTGATGGTGATGGACAGTCGTGGCCATCACGACGGTGAAACTCGAATGATGTTCTGGCAGCGGCGTTTCGCTGTCATTCGCTCGGTTGTGGATCGGGCCCGGGAACGGGGCGAACTGCGCGAGGGCGTGCAGACCGTGGCGGCGATCCAGATCGTGACGGCGCCCCTGTACGTTCGCAGTCTCTATACGGAGGATCCCGTCGACGACGGATACTGCGTCGCGATCGCCGACCTGGCATGGCATGCGCTGCGCAAAGAATGACGGCTTAGGGCAGCTGCGGCCCTTAAGATGTCGAAATGCTGCACGTCTCCGCACTGTTCGTTCCGCGTAGCGCCGCGTTCGACGAACAGGGCGCCATCAATGCCACGTGTATACCCATGGCGTGGTTCCAGGTCGATGAAATGCCTTTGTGGGCAACGGTCCCGGTCGTTCTGGTGGTCCACGCGCCGGCGGGTGGCGACTACGACCCGGAAATTCACGTCGTCTGCAAAGACCCGTCCGGGGCTCCCCGTGGGTCGCTGCGGGCGGCGTGGCACTGGCCGGACGATGGAAATCGCGCCTCCAAGTACCGGTGCTTCACGCAAGAACTCTCGTTCCCGGTGGAGACCGAAGGCGAGTACACCCTCGGGGTCTATTACGACGCCGACGGCAAATTCGAGCTGTCCACACCGGTGCCGATGTCGATTCTGTCGGCCGAGCCGGAGCAGTCCGACGGCGAAAGCGACGAAACTTTCCGCGATCCGGCCGAATAGCACCGGCGCGCAGCCACGACACCATAAGATGTCGTGATGCATGTAGCCGCATTGCTCGTGGCGGGCTCCGCCAACATCGATGATTCCGCGATCGACGCGACCCGCGTACCGATCACCAGCTATGACGTCAATCAAACCCCGGTATGGCTGACGGTGCCGCTGGTCCTGGTGGTACACGCGCCCGCCGGCGGTGACTTCGATCCGGAGTTGTTCATCGTCTGCAAGGATCCCGGCGGGACGATTCGGGGCACTGTCCGCTCGACCTGGCAATGGCCCGACGAGGACAAGCCGTCCAAGTACCGGTGTTTCACCCCGCAGCTGTCCTTCGCGATCGAGACCACCGGCGAGTACACCATCGGCGCCTACGACGATGCCGAAGCAACCCGGCCGATCGCCACCCCGATACCCCTGATGATCAACATGGCCGGGGGACGCAACGGCACCTAGACGGCCACCGTCAACGCCGACAGCCCACGCAGGGTGATGTTCGGCTTGTAGAGCGGCTCACGCGCGGCGAGCCGCGCGTGCGGGAACCGGGCGGTCAGCCCCGACAACGCCGTCGTGGCTTCCAGTCTGGCCAGTGGGGCGCCCGGCAGTAGTGCGTCGCCGCGCCCGAACCCCAAGTGCCGCAACGTCCCCCCGATCCGGGTCGAACGTGTCCGCCCAGTGGTACTCGGCGGGATCGCGATGCGCGGCGGCCAGTAGCAACATCACCACGTCACCGTCGGCCACCGGGGTTTCCCCAATCCTGATGTCGCCGAAGGCGATCCGAGTGAGTTGTTGCACCGCCGGGTCATACCTCAGGGTTTCGTCGACGATCGCCGGCGCCCGGCCTGCGATTTACGTCAGGCCGGGCGTCCCGGCGAAGCCGAATAGCAGGCCTCCGGTGCCGCCGGCCCCAACGGTTCCCCCGATTGCGAGGAAACCGACCCCGACATTGCCGCCGTTACCGCCGTTACCGATCAGCTGCGCGTTCCCGCCGTTGCCGCCGCTCCCGCGAAATGCTTTGACGGAATCCCCGCCGGTGCCACCGGTGCCGCCAGAGCCGATAAGTCCTGCGTTGCCGCCGGCACCGCCGGCTCCGCCCTGCGCGAGACCGGCCCCTCCACTGCCCCCAGCCCCACCGTCGCCCTCGAGCATGCCGCCGACACCGCCGAGACCACCCCGGCCGCCTTGCGTTCGTACCGAGACCTCCGCCGCCGCCGGCGCCGCCGGCGCCGAACAGCCGGGCAGCGCCGCCAGCGCCGCCGTCCCCACCGAGGGCCCCCGCGGAGTTTCCGCCCGCGCCGCCCGCCCCGCCTGCACCGAAGAAGCCGGCGAAGCCACCTATGCCACCTGTCCCGCCGGCAGCACTGTTGGAAAGTCCACCCGTGCCTCCGACACCGCCGTCGCCCAGGAGCATGGCAGCGAACCCGCCATTGCCACCTGAACCGCCCCCGCCAGCCTGAGAGAATCCGCCGGCGCCGCCTGCCCCGCCGTTGCCCGAGAGGAAACCTGCGGCGCCACCGGCGCCGCCGGCCCCGCCCGGCCCGCCACCGGTGGTCTGGGATAACCCTCCGGTGCCGCCGACACCGCCGTCCCCGCCGAGTGTCCCGCCACCACCGCCGATTCCGCCCGTGCCACCGGCGCCGCCGGTGGCGCTCATCGAAATCCCTCCGCCCCCGCCGGCGCCGCCAACTCCGAACAGTCCGGCATGACCGCCAGCGCCACCGGCGCCACCGGTGGCGGTCAGTGACGTGCCACCGATTCCGCCGGTGCCGCCGTTGCCGATGAACATGCCGCCGGTCCCGCCGGCGCCGCCTGCGCTGCCCGGGCCGCCGGACGATACCCCGGCGGCGCCGCCGGCACCGCCGGTGCCTAACAGTCCGGCGTGACCGCCGGCACCTCCCGCGCCGCCGATAGTGCTGCCGGTACCCCCGAGGCCACCGCCTCCGCCGGTCCCCCACAAGATCCCGCCCGCGCCACCAACGCCGCCGGCACCAGCGGCGTTGAGCGAGAACCCGCCCGTACCGCCGGCTCCGCCGGTCCCGAAGAGTCCGGCAGCGCCGCCAGCTCCGCCGGCCCCGCTGGTGGCAGCACCGACCGTCACCGCACCACCGTTGCCGCCCGCCCCGGCGACGCCGCCGAACAAACCGGCCGCCCCACCAGCGCCGCCGTTTTGGCCTGCTGCGCCGGTTCCGCCGTTGCCGCCGCTGCCGAACAGGATGCCGCCGTTGCCGCCGTTTTGTCCGGTACCGGGCGCTCCGTTAGCGCCGTTGCCGATCAGCGGACGCCCCAGCAGCGCCTGGGTGGGCGCGTTGATGGCGTTCGACAGGTCTTGCTGCACTGCCTGCAGGGACGACAAGTTCGCGGCTTCGGCAGCCCCGTACGAGCCCGCGGCGGCAGCCAGGGTATTCACAAACTGATCGTGGAACGCTGTGACTTGCGCGCTCAGCCTCTGGTAGGCCGCGCCCTCGTTGGAGAACAGCGTGGAGATGGCCGCCGACACCTCATCGGCAGCGGGCGCCGCGACACTCGTGGTCGCAGCGGCAGCCGCCTGGTTAGCCTCGCTGATGGCGGTCCCCATGCTTGCCAGATCCGACGCCGCGTCGGCCACCGTCTGAGGCATCGATACTACGAAAGACACAAGTTTCTCCTTTGCACGCCGTAATCGGAAGTCGTGTTGCTGTTACGTCGCGCCTGGCGTCCCGGCGAGGCCAAAGATCCCGCCGGTACCGCCGGTGCCGCCGTTGCCGTTGGCGGTGAGGGAGTTGCCGCCGTTACCTCCGTTGCCGCCGTTGCCGACGAGGTGGGCGTTGCCGCCGTTGCCGCCGTTGCCACCGTGGGCCGTAGCCCCGGGACTGATTCCCTCGCCGCCGGATCCACCGTCGCCGCCCGAGCCGATCAACCCGGCTTTGCCGCCATCTCCGCCGTGTCCACCGGAGGCGCCCAGTCCGCCGGCGCCGCCGGCTCCGCCGTCACCGGCCAGCAAGCCCGCAGCCCCGCCCTCGCCGCCGAGGCCTCCGAATGTGCCGCCCCCGCCGCCCACTCCGCCGGCGCCGCCCGTGCCAACGAATCGGGCCGCGCCACCGGCACCACCGACGCCACCGATCCCCGGCCCCGACTGGCCGCCGGCTCCGCCTGCGCCACCGTCGCCGAACAACCCGGCAAGCCCGCCCGCGCCACCGCCGCCGGCGGCCATGCCGTTGATGGCCAGCCCGCCGGCGCCACCGGCTCCGCCCGCGCCGGAGAGCAGGGCTGCGTTGCCACCGTTACCGCCGGCCCCGCTGGCCGCGGCCAACGAATTTCCGCCCATGCCTCCAGCGCCGCCGTTGCCGGAAATCCAGCCGGCATTACCGCCCGCTCCGGCGGCCCCACCATCAGCCCCGGCGGCGTTCTGCGACACGCCGCCGGCGCCACCGGCGCCGCCGTCACCGGAGAGCATCCCGGCTGTGCCGCCGGTGCCGCCGGTGCCACCGGCACCCGCCGCCCCTGTTGCGGCCCCACCGGCTCCGCCAGCGCCCCCGTTGCCGAACAGGCCGGCGGCACCGCCGGCACCACCGGCACCCGCCGTGCTGACGTCGGCCGCTGTCATTCCGCCGGCCCCGCCTATCCCGCCAGTGCCGAACAGGCCAGCGTGCCCGCCGGCGCCCCCGGCACCGCCGTCAGCGTTGGCTGATCCGCCGGTGAGATCGCCGATGCCGCCGACGCCGCCGTTGCCGCCGTTGCCGAGCAGCGTGCCCCCGGCCCCGCCGGCACCGCCGGCGCCCCCGGCACTGAGCCCGCTGGTTCCGCCGGCACCGCCGGCACCTCCCGCGCCGAATAACCCGGCATGACCGCCGACACCGCCGCCTCCGGCAACGCTGATGCTGTTACCGCCCCCACCACCAGCACCGCCAGCACCGTAGACGAGGCCGCCAGCTCCGCCGGCTCCACCGAACCCGCCGCGCCCATTAGGGTCTAGCCCGCCGGCGCCCCCTGCCCCGCCGGTGCCGAACAAACCGGCGGCACCGCCGTCACCACCGGCACCGCCGGCCAAGCCCAGGATTGTGGTGCCGCCCGCCCCGCCGGCCCCGGCGGTGCCTCCAAAGAGCCCGGCGGCACCGCCGTTACCGCCGCGTTGGCCACCGGCGCCGGATCCGCCGTTGCCGCCGTTGCCGAACAAGAGCCCGCCGTCCCCGCCGTTTTGTCCGGTGCCCGGCGCGCCGTTGACGCCGTTGCCGATGATTGGACGCCCAAGCAGGGCCTGGGTGGGTGCGTTGATCGTGCCCAGTAGATCTTGCTGCACGATCTGCAAGAGCGAGGCATTGGCGGCCTCCGCGCTCGTGTAAGAGCCCGCGGCCGCGGTTAACGTGCTGACAAACTGGTCGTGAAACGCCGCCGCCTGAGAACTGAGCTCTTGAAATTGCTGTCCATGGACGCCGAATAGCGTTGCGATCGCGGCCGACACTTCATCGGCGGCGGCGGGCAGCACAGCGGTAGTCGCGGCCGCCGCCGCCCGATTTGCTGCACTGACCGCTGTCCCAATGCCGGTCAACTCCGTTGCCGCCACCGCCACCGACTGCGGCATCGTGATCAAGAAGGACATGACCTAATCCCCGCGCTGAGTTTGGTGAGTCGCATGGTGACGTCTCTTCCTTCATCTGGTGGCGTTGCTGGCGGACCAGGGCCCCCACCATAAATGAACTTATGGTCGGCTTACCGTAACATAATCTCTGTTATGGTCAAGGGGATTGTTTCTCTGATGTGCGGAAGGAAAAACCACCGCAGATGGCAGCGTCGGGTGCAGGGCGCCGTAAGAATGTGACCACCGCTTCGCGACAGGCGTACTTCGAGACGGGCTTGGCGGTGCTGGCCGACGCCGGCTACGGGGGCCTCAAGTTGGTGGAGGTCTGCGCGCGTTTAGGTGTGACGACGGGGTCCTTTTATCACCACTTCGGCAGCTGGCCGGACTATGTCCGGCAGCTGGTTAAGCACTGGGTGGACACCCGCACGGTGCAGCTCGTTGAACTCGCCAGGGCGGATCCAGACCCACGCCGCCGGATCGGCAACTTGTGCCAGATCGGCTTGACGCTTCCACACGGAGCCGAGGCAGCGATCCGCGCATGGAGCGGCGCTGACTCGCAGGTGCGCGACGCGCAAATTCAGGTCGACCACCAGCGATTCGAAATCATGTACGAGTCGGCGCAGGACATCCTCGGCGACCGGCGCCAAGCCGAACTCTTCGCCCGCTGGGCGGTGTACCTGCTGGTCGGCTACGAGCAAGCGACGCTGCCTCGCGACGTTAACGCACAGGCTTGGATCATCGGCCAACTGCTCGATGCCCTTGATTCAGGACGGTTCGCTTCAGCACCCCACGAACTCACCGGCCCTCAAGATCTTTAGTTGACCTCAGCCGTTGCCTGCCACCGTCGCCCGTCGGCGACAAGGCCACCTTCGCCGAACTGGATCGGCTGACGCGCCTCAGATTCGGCACGAGCGGCACTGGACGCTGTGGGCAATTCGTCGGGGTCGCACGAGGGGGCATTGCCGGGCGCCAGGACCGGCGCTCTGGATGTCGTCAGCCAGGTACAGCTGGGCCCACTGGAGGCCACCACGCTGGCCGGTGGTGACGTGGCCGGCCTGCAGAAGTGGTCAGCCGACAACGGTTATGCCATCAAGGCCGCGGTGCTGCAGGCGATGAACCCCTGCGTGCGGCCCTAACCGCGTTGAGTGTGCGCCTACGGTGCTGGCTTTACGATCTGGCCACCGTGACCGCACGCCCGAAGCCGTCACGGCACACTCGTAGGTTCAGCACCCCTCGGATAGCCCCGTCAGGTCCGGGTGCGCCATCAAGCGATCCAGGAAGACGCGCTGCCCCTTGAGCAGCTTGCCGCGGGCCTGCGCCACCGGGAACCAATCGACGCGATCAACCTCGGGGAACTCCCGCAGTCTGCCCGAGCCGCGCGGCCACTCCATCTCGAAGGTGTTGCTGCGCGCTTCGCTGATGTCGAGGTCACTCCGGACCGCGTAGGCCGTCACCACCTTGCCACTGGGCTGCTTCACCGGCCCGAAGTCCAGTCGCGGCCCATCGGGCACCGGCAAACCCAGCTCTTCGGCGAATTCGCGCTGCGCCGCTGCCCAGGGGTCGTCGCCGTCCGCGTACTCGCCTTTCGGGATCGACCAGGCGCCGTCGTCCTTGCGCGCCCAGAACGGCCCACCCGGGTGTGCGATCAGCACCTCGACAACGCCGGCGCGTGCGCGGTACAGCAGCAGACCCGCGCTCAGCTTAGGCATGAACGGTCAGACCCCGACGGCCTGCTCCAGGTCCTTCAACGACGTCTCCAGGTGCGCCAGCAACCGCTGCAGGTGCGGCACGCTGCGGCGGCATCCGACAAGTCCGAAGTCCAGGTTGCCGGCGTTGTTGACCAGGGTGATGTTCAGTGCCTGGCCGTCCGGGATGTTGGACAGCGGGTAGCTGCCGTCGAGCCGGGCACCGCCGTAGTACAGCGGGTCCCCCACCCCGGGCACATTGGAGATGACGATGTTGAACGGTGGCGGCACCGCGGAAAGAAATCCCGGCACACCCGCCAACGTCAGCGGCGCCATGTTCAGCGCGGACAACGCGAGCACCTGGTACGACGGCAGCTCCGCGAGCACCTTCTTGTTGCGGCGCATGGAGTCACCGATGACCTGCAGGCGCTTCGCGGGGTCTTCGACGTTCGTGGCCAGGTTGCACAGGATGCTGCCCACCTTGTTGCCGCCGCTGTCGGCGTCGGCTTCCGAACGCAGGCTCACCGGCACCATGGCGACCAGCGGCGTGTCCGGCAAGGCGTCTTGCTCGAGCAGGTAATAGCGCAGCGCGCCGGCGCACATCGCCAACACGGCGTCGTTGACGGTCACACCGGAGGCTGCTTTGACCGCCTTGACGCGTTCCAGCGACCAGGACTGGGCGGCACATCTGCGGGCTCCCCCGACCTTGACGTTCAACATGGTGTGCGGCGCGGCGAACGGTAGGGTCAGCTGCTGCTCGAACAACGCGGCCCGGGCCAGCTTCAACGTCGACGGGGCAACTCCCACAACCGATCCCGCCATTTTCAACAACGAGCTCAGCGGGTTGGAACCACCCCCGTCCGACGGCGGCTTCGCCGGCCGGGGCGGTCGCGGCAGGTTCCACATGGCCTTCACCCGGGTGTCGCCGGGATCGGTCGACATCGTGCGCTGCATCAGCTTCACCGCCGAAACCCCGTCGATCAGGGCGTGGTGCATCTTGGTGTACATCGCGAAGCGCCCGTCGTTGAGTCCCTCCACGACGTGCAACTCCCAGAGCGGCCGGTGCCGGTCCAGCAGACTGGTGTGCAGCCGCGAGGTCAGCTCGAGCAGATCGCGCACGCGTCCCGGGGACGGCAGGGCCGACCGACGGACGTGGTAGTCGACGTCCACTTCGTCGTCGTATGCCCAGGCGAGCCGCGCGATGCCGCCGCCGATCGTCGCGGGGTGCTTACGGAACGTCGGCTGAAATTCGTCGTTGGCGACCAACGCGTCGTAGAACTCCCGGACGAATTCCGGACCGGCTCCTTCCCGGGGCTGGAACAACGACAATCCACCCACGTGCAACGGATGCTCCCGTGATTCAGTGAACAGAAACATCGAGTCCGTGGGCATCATCAGTTCCATGCCCGCTATTACACCCCGAGATTCACGCGCTGCGCGAAGGTGTCTTGTGCGGCGTCGTCGAGACGGGTCTTTAGTCCCACAATCACGGCCGTTAGTCCCTCGCCCCCAACGGGCGCGTGAGAGCACAATCGCTGCACCAGTAGTGGATCAATGGACGAAATCCCTATTCCAGCATGGTGCAGAGATGGCATGAGCGGCAACGAAATCGGCGACGCCGAAATCGCCAAGTGGGATCCCACATTCACCTCGGCGCTGATCGCCGCGGTAACGCCGGTCGTCAAGCGATGGTTCCGCGCGGAGGTCCGCGGACTTGAATCGTTCCCGCCGACAGGCGGCGCGCTGCTGGTCTCCAACCATTCCGGCGGTGTGTTGACCCCGGATTGGAACGTGCTTGCCCCGGCCTTCTATGGCAAGTTCGGCTACGACCGGCCGCTCTACACCCTCGCCCACTATGGCGTGTTCATTACCCCGATGCGTGGCGCGTTGAGCCGCCTGGGTGTGATTCACGCCAGCCCGGACAACGCAAAGGACGCGCTGCGAGCGGGCGGGGTGGTGCTGGTCTTTCCCGGCGGGGACTATGACGCATTCCGTCCGACGCGGTCGCAGAATGTCATCGATTTCGAGGGGCGGACCGGCTACGTCAAGACCGCCATGCAAGTGGGTGTGCCTATCGTTCCGATGGTATCCATCGGGGGCCAGGAGACCCAGTTCTTCGTCACCCGTGGCAAGTGGCTGGCAAAGCGGTTAGGACTCAACCGAATTCGGTTGGATATTCTCCCGGTCACGATTGGCCTGCCGTTCGGCCTGACGGTGTTCTTCCCGGCCAATATGCCGTTGCCGGCCAAGTTGGTCTATGAGGTGCTGGAGCCGATCGACATTGCCGCCAGGTTCGGCAAGGACGCTGACGTCGATGAAGTGGACGCCCATGTGCGCGCGGTGATGCAGACTGCCCTGGACCGGTTGGGCTGGCAGCGCCGCTTCCCCGTGCTGGGCTGATGGCTTCAATCACCTTGTGCCCGAACCGAATCGAATTCAGCCCACCGGCGTGACGCCGACGTTGGAGAGGGTGAAGCCGCGGCCGGACGCGACCGTGCACGTGACGCCGCTCGTCTCCGACCGACAGGTGAAGGGCCCGACGCCGGCACTTTGTCCGTAGGCGAGCACCGGGGTGCCCTGTCCGGCGTTGCCCAGGCAGGTGTCCCCGGTGCAGGTTTTCACCGTTCCGGCGGCTGTCATGCGAACGGACTGTGGTGGCGAATCGGACTGGCAATAGGTCTCGTCGGGTATGCCGCTCCCGCGTTGATAGCTCAGTTCGCAGCCGATGTTGCGCGACGGCAACAAGAAAGAGCACCACGTCGAGGTACAGACCGGGTTGTCAGCCACGGCCGCAGGCATCCCCAGACATCCGCCGGAAACGACGATTCCCAGCGCTGCGACGACTACGCGATACATGGTGGCCCCCCAACCCCAACGGTTAGTGCTTACGCAAGCTAACAGATCAGCATGTCCCGGGTGGCGGCTTTCGCCGGATAACGCCGCCCTGGCCTGACGGACATAGTGTCAGTTACTGTCAGTAAGTCATGCTCTGCCACTAAGCTAGTTTCGGAGGTGCCGATGAGTAGGCCCACCAAGTTCCGTGTCATCCAGTGGGCAACCGGTGGCGTCGGCAAGGCGGCCATCGAGTGTGTGCTCCGCCATCCCGAGCTGGAGCTGGCCGGCTGCTGGGTGCACAGCGCCGACAAGAACGGCGTCGACGTCGGTCAGATCCTTGGCATCGACGCGCTGGGCGTCACCGCCACCACCAGCATCGACGACGTGCTGGCTATTGATGCCGACTGTGTGATGTACAGCCCGCTGGTGCCCAATGATGAAGAGGTCATTGCGATCCTCCGGTCAGGCAAGAACGTCGTCACCCCGGTCGGCTGGGTGTACCCCGACCTGGACAACCCGCGCGTCCGGGCGATCGCCGACGCCGCGGCCGAAGCCGGGGTCACGCTGCACGGGTCGGGCATTCATCCCGGCGGGATCACGGAGCGGTTCCCGCTCATGGTGTCGTCACTGTCCTCGGCGGTCACGCACGTGCGCGCCGAGGAGTTCTCCGACATCCGCACCTACAACGCACCGGATGTGGTGCGCCACATCATGGGATTCGGGGGCACACCCGAAGAAGCGACGCAGGGGCCGATGGCCCGTCTGCTCGAAGCGGGTTTCAAGCAGTCGGTGCGAATGATCGCCGACCACATGGGTTTTCGTGTCGATCCCAACATCAGGACGATTCAGGAGATCGCGGTCGCGACCGGCGACATCGACTACGAACCCGTTGCGATCACCCCGGGAACGGTGGCGGCGCGCCGGTTCCGCTGGCAGGCACTGTCCGACGGAGAACCGGTGATCACCGCGGCGGTCAACTGGCTGATGGGCGAAGACAACCTGGAACCGGCCTGGGAATTCGGCGAGCAGGGTGAACGCTTCGAGGTCGAGATCACCGGCGATCCGAGCGTGAGCCTCACCTTCAAAGGACTGCAACCACAGACGATCGCCGAAGGCCTGCAACACAATCCGGGAGTCGTTGCCACCGCCAACCACTGCGTCAACGCCATCCCCTACGTCTGTCCCGCCGAACCGGGCATCAAGACCTACCTGGATCTGCCGCTGATCGCCGGGCGCGCATGACCGCCTTCCTGCCCGGCGGGGTGCGAATGTTTTTCGTCAAGGACCCGGACGGAACAACGGTGGAGTTCATCGAACTTCCCGGCGGCGTGCGCAGCACCTACGAGATGCATCGCGGGGTGCCGCTGCGACTGGGGCCGGCGAAATGAGCTACTCCCACCCCGAATCGCTGCACGGGCACGTCGCGATCGTCACCGGTGCCGCCCAGGGCGTCGGCAAGGGCGTGGCCGCCGCCCTGCTGGAGCGCGGCGCCGCGGTGCTGGTGGTCGACGTCCTCGGAGACAAACTGACCGCAACCACCGCTGAACTCAAGGAGATCGGTCCGGTCACGATGCTGATTGCCGACCTACGGGACCCGGACAGCGCGCAGCGGATCGCGACGGCCGCGGTCGACGCGTTCGGCACCGTGCACGGCCTGGTCAACAATGCGATAGCCACCAACGAGCCCAAGAGCTTCGTCGACATCACCGTTGACGACCTGGCACTCGGCTACGAGGTCGGTCCGCGCGCCACGTTCCTGCTCATGCAGGCGGTGCACCCGCTGATGGCCGCCGCGGGCGGCGGTTCGATCGTGAACCTGGGCTCGGGCACCGGAACCGGTGGCGAACCCAAATGGGGCGGCTACGCGGCAGCCAAAGAAGGCATCCGCGGGCTATCCAAGGTCGCCGCGCTGGAATGGGGACGCGACAACATCCGGGTGAACGTCATCTGCCCCTTCGCCGAATCCGACGGCGTCAAGCTGTGGAAGCAGTACGCACCCGACGATTACGCCAAGGCGGTGCGGCGGGTGCCGATGAAGCGCATCGGCGACGTTCGCACCGACGTGGGCGCACTGGTGGCGTTCCTGCTCGGCCCCGACGCGACGTTCATCACCGGGCAGACCATCCACGTCGACGGCGGAATCGGCTGCTTCCGATGACATCGCTGCGTGACCGCCAGCGCGCGCAGATTCGCGCCGACATCAGGCGCGCGGCGTTCCGCCTGTTCGCCGAACGCGGCTACGACGCCGTGACGACCGAGGAGATCGCCACTGCCGCAGGCGTTTCGCCGCGCACCTTCTTCCGGCACGTGCCGACCAAGGAAGAGTTGCTGCTGGGACCCATTCGCCATGGCGGCGCCGAGGTGGTGAACCTGCTGGAGCAGCGGCCGGTCGGTGAGTCGCCGGACGTCGCGCTGATCAATGCCATCATCACCCGGACGCGATCGTTCGATGACGTGGAAAGCGAAGAGTGGCGGGAGGCGCTGCTGGTAGTGCCCGGCTTGCTCGGCAAGGTCACGATCTATACGCCGGCCGACAAGGAACGTGCGGTCAAGCTGATCGCCCAGCGCATGGGGACCGATCCCGACGTCGACATCCGCCCTGGCCTGCTGGTTCAACTAGGCTTTGCCGCAGGCGATTTCGCCTTCCAGCGGTGGATACGCCAATCCGGCACCCTACGGTCGCTAGACCTTTACGTCACCGAGGCCCTGCAGGCGATCAAGAGTTCGTACTGGCACCAAGGCGTCATCACCTAGGTCCGCAACGCCTCGGGGTTAGCGATCCGCACCGGTTCGCCGTCCAGCCACGCCACGACGGCTTCGATCGTGTCGGCATAGAAGGCACGCAGCATTTCGCGAGTCACGTAACCGAGGTGGGGTGACAGCGTCACGTTCGCTAGTCCCCGCAACGGGTGCTCGGCCGGAAGCGGTTCGGTATCAAAGACATCGAGCCCGGCCCCGGCGATGCCCTTGGCCTGCAGCACAGCGATCAGGGCTTGCTCGTCGACGATCGGGCCGCGGGAAGTGTTGATCAAGAAGGCGTTCGGCTTCATCAGGGCCAACTCGGGTTCGGCGACCAGACCTCGCGTACGTTCCGAAAGCACCAGGTGGATGGAGACCACGTCGGATTCCCGGAGCAGCACCGCCTTTTCGACCCTCCGCGCGCCGGCCGCCGTTGCCGCCTCCTCGGTGAGGTTCTGGCTCCACGCGATCACATCCATATCAAACGCTTTGGCGTACTGAGCCATCCGGCTGCCGACGCGGCCAAGACCGAGCAGTCCCAGCGTCTTGCCGTGCAGTGTCATGCCTGTCGTCGTCTGCCATGCGCCCTCGCGCATGCGCCGGTGCTCCTCGGCCAGGTTGCGGACCGTCGCGATCATCAACCCCCACGCCAGTTCGGGTGTCGCATCGCGAACGGCAGCGAACCTGGGGTGGGCGAAGTTCGAGTGAGCGACCGCGACACCGCGCTCGGTGGCCGCGTCCATATCCAAGTTGGGCAGGCTCCGGCCCACGATGGTGATCAGCTTCAGATTCGGCAGCCGCTCAATGAGCCTGCGTGGCAACGCCATCCGCTCCCGCAGGGTGCACAGGACATCGAACGGCCGCAGCACCTCGGCGGCCTCCGCCTCAGACAGGTGCCGATCAAAAGCGGTTACCTGGGCCAGCTTTCGCACCGGGGCCCAGTCGGCCAGTTCCAGCGCGACGCCGGCGTAGTCGTCGAGTATCGCCACCTGTGGCGTGCGGTGTGCCATCAATGCTGGTCCTGGTGCGCCGCCGGGAATTGCGGTCCCCGCTGTGGTCCCGCGTAGTGGCGCCACGCCTCCCACATGCCGCTGTGGAGTCCAGGAATGACGTGCGGATCAGGACCGTCGATCACCAGGGTGGCTTGGTCGTCGGAATAGGACGGCCAGCCCGGCGCACCGGTCCGGACGAATTGGATCCAGCGTTGTTGCACGCAGTCGCTTGTCGAGCGATATTGACCACGCCCGCCGATCATGAGCAGTTGCAGGGCCGGCATCTCGCAGCCGAATACCAGTGGCACGTCGGTGGCGTGGATGGCGCCCATCCCGATCCACCGCAACACGGATGGAGCGTAGTCGAGGCGGTAGAGGTAGGTCGGCGCGTGCCGGGCGTGTCCCTCGGCCACCGCAATCATCGGGCGCACGAAGAAGCAGTCGGTGGCCAGCCGGGTCAGTGCCGCCGGGCTCGGATAGTCGGGGTAGTGAGCCAGCACGCCCGCACGAGCGGCAGGATCGGTCGCGGCGAACATACGGTCCACCCGCGCGGTGGTCGTGGGAAAGATGTCGATGAGCTGCCGCACCGGCCCCCAGCCTGCGTGACCCAGCTCGTCGCGCATCGAGCCGATGAGTAGCGGCACGCGCTGAGCCCGCCCGGCAGCGATCGCCGTCGTCGGATCCTCGGGCAGGAAGTCGCCGTCGATGACCGGCGCCAGCGACATCTGGCACGGGACCTCGCGCGCCGCCTGCAGCATTACCCGGATCGCTGCCCGAGTGATCGCGGTTGCCGGCGCGTTGCGCAGGACCTCAGCGGCGCTGTCTGGGTCGCCATCGAGCGCCTCGATGCACCGGCGGGCGGTTTCGGCGGCCTGCTCCGGCGTGCGCACGGCATCGGGTACCGGACTCTGCGCAATGGCCCGGTGAAACAGTCCCCGTGCGGCCGGCAGCGTGAGGTGGGTCAGAACGGCGCTCGCACCGGCGGACTGGCCCCAAACGGTGACATTGTCGGGATCTCCACCGAACGCCGCGACGTTGCGCTGCACCCACTTCAGGGCGGCCACCTGGTCGCGCAGGCCGAGGTTGGACTGTACATCTGGTGCGTATTGCGAGAAATCGACAAAACCCAAGCCGCCAAGACGGTAATTGATCGTCACGACCACGATTCCGAACTTGCCCACCAACGGCTTGGGGTCGTGCACCGGCAGGGCGGAGCTGCCCTCGAAGTAGCCGCCGCCGTGAATGAACACCAGGACCGGGCGGGGTGGTGCGCCACGATCGGCCGGAGCGCAGACGTTGAGCGTCAGGCAGTCCTCATGCTGGACCTGCCGCTTCAGCATGCCCGAGCTGAGCAGGTGGGAGTGCGCGGCATAGCCGAATCTGGTCGCCTCGAGCACGCCGGTCCATGGCGAGACGGGTTGTGGAGCCCGGAAGCGCAACGGCCCGATGGGCGGAGCCGCGTAGGGAATCGAGCGCCACAAGTCGACGTGCAAGTCCACGTGTTGGAAACGCCGTCCGCGAACGACGCCCGAGTCAATGGTTACTTCTGGGGCGCTCTGCATCGGCTCACCTCCTTGCCGTGGAGTGTGCCGCATACTCGCGCGTCGATCCGACGGCGGGTCAGCGGCTGTTGTGTGGCTGAAGGGGCGCGCGCAGGTCCGCTCGGGTCGCGAGTGTGACCCTGACGACGGCCACGCGGCGTGTCACGTCGTGAGATTCACACTGGCGCGCCCTGGTTGCAGCCGTCTCGGCGGGGCGGCGACGTAGGTAGGGTTCCGTGGGTGCCCGAGATTCCCGCGCAGTACCTGCTGTCGGCTGACGCACCGAGTTCGCGCACGCTCATCGACATCATCCGGGCCACCGCTGAGCGCTACCCGGACGCCGCGGCGATCGACGACGGCGAGGTGCAGCTCACCTACAGCGAGCTACTCGAGGACATGACCGACAGCGTGGCCTGGCTGGCCGCCCGCGGTATCGGACGCGGCGACCGGATCGGGATCCGGATGCCTTCGGGCAGCTACTCGCTGTATACCGCGATCCTTGCCGTGCTGGCGGCCGGCGCCGCATACGTGCCCGTCGACGCCGACGATCCCGACGAACGGGCCGAACTGGTCTTCGCGGAGGCCGACGTCGTTGCCGTCATCACCGACAAGGGCATCGAGCGCACCCTGGGCGCGTCCCGGGGCTGGCGGGCCGAGGCCCCGCTGGCCCGCGACGACGCGTGGATCATCTTCACCTCGGGATCCACCGGCACCCCGAAGGGGGTCGCGGTCAGCCACCGCAGCGCCGCCGCGTTCGTCGACGCCGAAGCGCAGATGTTCGTGCAGGACAGCCCCATTGGGCCGGGTGACCGGGTGCTGGGCGGGCTGTCGGTGGCATTCGACGCGTCGTGTGAGGAGATGTGGCTGGCGTGGCGGCACGGCGCCTGCCTGGTGCCCGCGCCGCGATCGCTGGTGCGCAGCGGTATGGACCTGGGACCCTGGCTGGTCACCCGGGACGTCACCGTGGTCTCGACGGTGCCCTCGCTGGCGGCGCTGTGGCCCGCCGAAGCACTGGAAGCGGTGCGGCTGTTGATCTTCGGCGGCGAGGCATGCCCGCCCGAACTGGCGGAGCGGTTAGCGGTAGACGGTCGCGAGGTGTGGAACACCTACGGTCCCACCGAAGCCACCGTGGTCGCCTGCGCCGCCCGGCTCGCCGGCTCGGGCCCGATCAGCATCGGGTTGCCGCTGCGCGGGTGGGATCTGGCCGTGGTCGACGGCGATGGCCGGCAGGTCGGCTACGGCGAGACCGGCGAACTGGTGATCGGTGGCATCGGCCTGGCCCGTTACCTCGACGAGGACAAGGACGCCGAGAAGTACGCTCCCATGCCGACACTCGGCTGGAAGCGGGCGTATCGCAGCGGTGATCTGGTGCGGCTGGAGGCAGACGGGCTGTACTTCTGCGGCCGCGCCGACGACCAGGTCAAGGTCGGGGGCAGGCGCATCGAACTCGGCGAGGTGGACTCCGCGCTGGTCAATCTGCACGGGGTCAGCGGCGGGGCGGCCGCGGTCCGCCGCACCGCCGCCGGTACTGCCGTGCTGGTCGGCTACGTGGTCAGCGCCGACCCGTCCTTCGATATCGCCAAGGCGCGCAACGAACTTGCCGAGCACCTACCCGCGGCGCTGGTGCCACGGTTGGTGCTCATCGCGGAGCTGCCTACCCGCACGTCGGGCAAGGTCGATCGCGATGCGTTGCCGTGGCCGCCGCCCGGAAGCACCGACACCGAGGAAGCCCCCGACTTGGCCGGCACTGCGGGCCGGTTAGCCGGACTGTGGCGGGATCTGCTCGGCGCCAACGTAACCGGCCAGCAGGCCGACTTCTTCGCCCTCGGCGGCGGCTCACTGGCCGCCGCGCAGCTGGTCGCCACCCTGCGGCAGCAGTACCCGCAGATCACCGTCGCCGACCTCTACGACCATCCGCGGCTGGGCTCGCTGGCCGGATTTCTCGACGAGTTCGGCCCACCCCCTCAGGTTGACGTGCGGGTGGTGAAGCCGACTCCGCGCCTGACCCAACTGACCCAGACCGTGTTGACGGTGCCCCTGGCGACGCTGTCGGCGCTGCAGTGGATTACCTGGCTGGCGTTGGGGAACAACATTGCCCGTGTTCTGCATCTGGTGCCCTGGGCCGTGGCGGTGAACTGGTGGTGGGTGGCGATCGCGTTCGTCCTGTTCGTCACGCCGCTGGGCAGGATGGGCATCGCGGTGATGTGCGCCCGCCTGCTTCTGTCAAACGTCAAGCCGGGCAGCTACCCTCGCGGCGGATCGGTGCACCTGCGGGTGTGGTTGGCCGAACGACTGGCCGAAGCCAGCGGCGCGGAAAACCTGGCCGGCGCACCGTGGCTCGTCTACTACGCCCGGGCGCTGGGCGCCGAAATCGGGAAGGGCGTGGACCTGCATTCGGTGCCACCGGTGACGGGCCTGCTGACCGTCGGGCAGCGCAGTGCGATCGAACCCGAGGTGGACCTGCGCGGACATTGGCTGGACGGGGACGTGTTCCACGTCGGCACGATCACGATCGGCAATGACGCGACGATCGGCGCCCGCACGACCCTGCTGCCGGGTGCGGTCGTCGGTAAGAACGCCGACGTGGCGCCGGGATCGGGCGTGACCGACAAGATCAAGAACGGCCAGTACTGGAAAGGCTCGCCGGCGGCCAAGTCGGGACGGGTGAATCACCCGTGGCCGGACGAGCGGCCGGCGCGCAAGTCGTACTGGGTGGCCGGCTACGGGGTGACCTCGCTGGTGCTGGCCGGCTTGCCGCTACTGGCCCTGGTCGGCGGGCTGGCCATCATCGGACTGGCGGTCCGCCACACCCGAAGCCTGTCGCAGGCGGTGCTGCCCGCGCTGCTCTGGACGCCGTTGGCGGCGCTGGCCGGTTTTGCGGCGTACGCGTTGGTGACGGTGGTGGCGGTGCGGGTGTTGTCGATCGGGCTGAGCGCGGGCTACCACCCGGTGCGCAGTCGCGTGGGATGGCAGCTGTGGACCACCGAACGGCTGATGGACGCGGCGCGCACCTACCTGTTCCCGGTATATGCCAGCTTGTTCACCCCGATCTGGCTGCGCATCCTGGGCACCCGGGTCGGGCGGGGCACCGAGATCTCCACCGTCTTGCTGACTCCCAAGTTCGCCGTCATCGAGGACGGCGCCTTCTTGGCCGACGACACCATGGTCGCCTCGTATGAGCTTGGCGGCGGCTGGATTTACGCGGCCGAGACCACCGTCGGCCGGCGCGCGTTCCTGGGCAATTCGGGCATCACCCAACCGGGCCGCCGGGTTCCCGACGACGGCTTGGTCGCGGTGCTGTCCGCGACGCCGCCGAAAGCCAAACGCGGCTCGTCGTGGCTGGGCAGTCCGCCGATGCGGCTGCGCCGACGGCCCGCCGACGCGGATGAGGAGACGACCTACCACCCGCCGACCCGATTGAAGGTGATGCGGGCCGCGGTGGAATCTGCCGGCTGCTGCCGGTGGTGGTGACGGTCGCGATCGGGGTGGCGGTGCTGGGCGTATTGCAGGCGCTCACCATCACTTTCGGTATCTGGTGGGCGGCCCTGGCCGGCGGACTGGTGCTGTTGGCCGCGGGAGCGATCGCCGGAGTGGTGACGGTCGCCGCGAAGTGGACGCTGGTCGGGCGCATCAAGGCGAGCGAGTTCCCACTGTGGTCGTCATTCGTCTGGCGCAATGAGCTGGCCGATACGTTCGTCGAAACCGTTGCGGCGCCGTGGTTTGCGCGCGCGGCCAGCGGCACGCCGGTGATGAACCTGTGGCTGCGTGGGCTGGGGGCCGCGGTCGGACGCGGGTCGTGGTGCGAAACCTATTGGCTGCCCGAGGCCGATCTGGTCGCCCTCGGGGAGGGCAGCACGGTCAACCGCGGCTGCGTGGTGCAGACGCACCTGTTCCACGACCGCATCATGCGGATGGACAGCGTCGTGCTGGAAGCGGGCGCGACCCTGGGTCCGCACTGCGTCGCGCTGCCGGCCGCGCGGTTGGGCGCCGGAGCATCCGTCGGCCCGGCGTCACTGGTGGTGCGCGGCGACGAGGTACCGGGATCGACTCGCTGGCAAGGTAATCCGGTCAGGCCGTGGGTGAGTCGGAAGAAGGGCCGCAAGAACGCGGCGGGCGTCAAGGACAACGCGGCGTGAAGTCCCCGGCGAAGAAGGCCGCCCAGAACGAGGGTGTCGACCCCTACTTGCCGCAGAACGGCAACTTCGGGTACACGGTGTCGCGCTACGAACTCGACCTCGAATACAAGGTCGCGATCAATCGGTTGTCCGGTACCGCGACCATCACCGCAGTGACCCTGGCCGAGTTGGGCGAGTTCGCTTTCGACCTGTCGAGCGCGCTGTCGGTGTCCAGGGTTTCGGTGAACGGCAAACGCGCCGCGCGCTTCAGCTGCCGGGGCGGCAAGTTGCGCATCGCGCTGGAGTCGAAGTTGCCGGCCGGTGCCGCGATGTCGGTGGTGGTGCGTTACGGCGGCGCCCCCAAGCCGCTCCGAACACTATGGGGCGAAGTCGGATTCGAGGAGTTGACCGAGGGCGCCCTGGTCGCCGGGCAGCCTAACGGGGCCGCGTCCTGGTTTCCCTGTAACGACCATCCCAGCGCCAAGGCCGCCTTCCGGATCCAGATCAGCACCGAAAGTGCATACCGGGCGATCGCCAACGGCAAGCTGGTGTCGTCTCGGGCGCGGGCGTCGCAGACCGTGTGGACCTATGAACAGCCGGAGCCGACGTCGACCTACCTCGTCACCCTGCAGATCGGTGTCTACGAGTCGGTTCGGCTGGCCAGAACGCCGGTGGCGATCCGGGCGGCGTTGCCCGAGCGCCTCAAGGAGAATTTCGACCACGATTTCGCCCGTCAGCCCGACATGATGGAGTTGTTCATCGAACTGTTCGGGCCCTATCCGCTCGCCGACGGGTACACCGTCGTGGTGACCGACGACGCGCTGGACATTCCCCTTGAAGCACAAGGCATTTCGATCTTCGGCGCCAACCACTGCACCGGCACCCGGGCCAGTGAAAGGCTCATTGCGCACGAGCTGGCGCACCAGTGGTTCGGCAACTCGGTGACCGCGCGCCGGTGGCGGGACATCTGGCTGCACGAAGGATTCGCGTCCTACGCCGAGTGGTTGTGGTCGGAGCGCAGCGGCGGGCGCGACGCCGACGAACTGGGCGCGCCGATACCACGCATCAGCTGCGCCAGAAACCACAGGATCTACTGCTGACCGATCCTGGGCCGCGCCACATGTTCGACGACCGGGTGTACAAGCGCGGCGCGTTGACCCTGCATGCCCTGCGGGGAAAGCTGGGTGACGAGAATTTCTTTGCGCTGCTCAAGGATTGGACAACCCGGTTTCGCCACGGCACCGCCAGCACCGACGACTTCACCGGGCTGGCGGCCAACTACACCGACGAGTCACTGCGGCCGCTGTGGGACGCCTGGCTCTACTCGACCGAAGTGCCGTGACTAGAGGTTCGCCAGGTCGTCCGGCACGTCTACGGCGTGCTCCTGCAGTACCTCGAGTGGCACCACGTCGAGCGTGCGCTCGTGGGTGGAGGCCAGCACCACCGGAGCGGCGCAGCCATCGTGGTGGGCCCGCAGCCAGTTGCGGGCGGTGACGCACCAGCGGTCGCCCGGCAGCAATCCGGGAAACCGGTACTCGGGCACGGGCGTCGACAGGTCGTTCCCGATGGAGCGCTGGTGCTCGAGGAATTCGGCGGTCATCACGGCGCAGATGGTGTGCAGTCCGCGGTCCTCGTCTCCGGTGGTACAGCAGCCGTCACGATAAAAGCCGGTGACTGGCTCGTTGCCGCACGGTTCCAACGGGCCACCCAGCACGTTGCGATCAGGCATGCGCTCAGTATCGCGTGTTGTGCCCGAAAGTAATGCCGTTAGACCGCAGACATTCTGGAACCCCACTGCAATCCGATTCCCAGCACGCGCTGGGCAGCGCCGGCGTCGGCATCGGAGTACATCCGGGCGATGTCGCCGATGGCCGAACCGAGCCGCATCAATTCCTGCTGGGCGGCCTGGTTCAACGCGATCATCTGCGCTGCCTCGTTGGTGAAAGCCGTTACCGCCTGGGCCGACACTTCGTCGGCACCCGCGGGCATCAGCGTGGACAACACGTTCGACGCGGTCGCCCCGGCCTGCAGACCTTGGAACGCATTGTCGGCAATTTGTGAGCCAATGTCGGCTGCGGCCGAGCCGAGAGTCATGGACTGCATTGGTGTCTCCCGTGATGAGCGAGCCCGTTGCAGGTAGTCGCGTGTGCTTCATTGGACACACACGCAATACGGCTCGACGTTCCCCCGGGTTCAGATGCCGCGTCCCCTCAACGTGTGACGCCGGTCACAGCACGCAGGTCAGCGGTCAGGTGCGACGGGATGCCTCTTGGACGAGCTGGACGCGCGAAGTGAGCCCTAGCTTGGTGTAGACGTGCGTGAGGTGGGCTTGCACGGTCCGCGGTGAGACGAACAGTCGCGTGGCGATGTCCTTGTTGGCCAGGCCGTCGCAGACCAGTCGTACGACGTCGCGCTCGGCGGGTGTCAGCGACTCCCAACCACTACTGCGGCGTTTGCGTTCACCGCGGCCACGCTGTGCGTAAGCAATCGCCTCCTCGGTGGACAACGCCGCGCCCTCCGCCCACGCGGCGTCGAAGTCCGCCTCCTCCATCGCGTCGCGCAGCGCAGCAACCGAGGACTCGTAACCGGCCTGGTGGACCTTGAACCGCACCATCCCCGATGCGCTCCCGAAATGACTCGGCCGCGCCGAAAAGGCGGGCGGCTTGCTGGCTGTCGGCGTTGCCGGCCAGATCGGCGAGGCATTCAAGGGTGCCGGGAAGATGCAGAAACACCCCGCAATTGGTTGCGCAGACGAGCGCATCATGGGCATCGCGTTCCGCTTGTTCTCGGTCGTCTTCTGCAACCGCTATGCGAGCACGGGCCAGTAGCGCTGCCACCAGGTGCCATCCAGTGGCCACCGAGGTGGCTTCGTCGGACAGACGGCGCGCCAGTGCGAGGTCATTTTCCGCCAACGCCACCTCGACGGAGTTGAACGCACGTTGCACCGTGGCCATCTGGGGTTGGGACACAGAGAAGTGTTGGTAGGCCCGTTCGCTCGCGTCATGGGCGGTGCTGACGTCGCCCGCGGCCAGCGCCACCGCCGCCAATGCCGCGTTGCCCATCCCGCGGAAGTAATCGTCGAGGCCCGATGCGGTCTCAAATGCCGCGTCGGCCGCTGCGCGCGCCGCATCGACGTTGCCCTGGTGTGCCAGCGCCATACTCAGGCCCATCCGGCTGAGTGGCTTGAGGAACTCGTCGTGATCCGCCTCGCACTCGGCGACGCCTGCCCGGAATCCCGCGACGGCTCCATTGACGTCGCCTTCGATCAGCTGCGCCCAGATGAGGATCAAACGACACATCCGCGAATTGTGCCGGTCACCTGTCGTGTCGGCGAGGTCGCGTCCTTCCTCGCCAGCCGCGCGGGCCCCGATGGGGTCGCCCACGTTGAGCCCGGTGTTGGCCTGCCAGGCGAGGATCTGGCTGAGGCTCCATCGATCGTCCAGTTCCCGGGCCAATACCATCGCTTCGGAGTAGTACGTTCGGGCCGCCTCGGCGTTATAGCTGGCGCCCGCGATGAAGCCGCAGGCGGTCAGCGTCCGCGCCAGCAAAGCTGGGTCATCGAGTTCGCGGGCGATCGCCAGCGCGCGCTTGGCTCGATCCATGCTGCCGCCGACGTATAAGTTCAGCACCGCCGTGTCGGCGAGTGCGCGGGCACGCACCGCGGCAGGCACCTCAAGGTTGTTCAAATCATGCTGGGCGACAACGGTATCGAACCAGGCCCGGCCTTCCAGCATGCGTCCCCGCGTCAGCCATAGCGGCTGCAGCGACGACGCCAGCGACAGCGCGTGCTCGGTATCGGACGTCTCCAGATTCCACCCCAATGCGCTGCGCAGGTTATCCATCTCGACTTCCACCTGGTCGAGGCGCCGCTCGTAGTCGGTGCGGGCCGGCGCGTCGAGCAGGGCCGCGATCGACGTGTAGTAGTCGCAGTGCCGGGACCGGACATTGTCGGCTTCGCCGGACTCGCCGAGTTTCTCCAGAGCATATTGGCGCACGGTCTCCAGCAGCCGGTATCGCGTTCTGCTGCTGGTGTTTTCGGCGACCACCAGCGACTTGTCGACGAGCAGGGTGAGCTGGTCCAGCACCTGGTAGCGCTCCACCCCGTCGGTCCCGGTGACCGCCTGGGCGGCATCGAGGTCGAAGCCCCCCAAAAAAACGGCCAGTCGGCGGAACAAGACGCGCTCGGTGTCGGTGAGAAGTGCGTGCGACCAATCCACCGAGGCGCGCAGGGTCTGCTGTCGGCGCACCGCGATGCGCGAGCCACCGGTCAACAGACGGAACCGGTCGTGCAGGCTGTCGACGATCTCGGTCAGCGAGAGGGTGCGCACCCGCGCCGCCGCAAGCTCTATCGCCAGCGGCATCCCGTCCAGACGTCGGCAGATCTCGGTCACCGCGCCCGCGTTGTCGTCTGTAACGGTGAAGTCGCTGCGGGCCAACCGGGCACGATCGGCGAACAACTCGATCGCGTCGTCGGACAGCGACAGCGAGGGCACCTGCCAGCCGGCTTCGCCCGTCACGCCGAGCGGCTCACGGCTGGTGGCCAGCACGGTCAACCTCGGCGCGGCGCCGAGCAGCGCAGCGACCATCGCGGCGGACGAGTCCAGCAGATGTTCGCAATTGTCCAGCACCATCAGCAGGTGGCGGTCGCGCAGGTGCTGTTGCAGCGTGTCGATGGTCGACCGGCCGGGCTGGTCGGGCAGCCCCAACGCGCGGGCCGCGGTGACCGCCACGACGGCCGGGTGGGTGATCGGCGCCAGATCGACATAGCAGACTCCGTCGCCGAACTCCTCTGCCAGTGCGGCGGCGACCTGCACGGCCAGGCGTGTCTTGCCCGCCCCTCCGGCTCCGGTGAGGGTAACGAGACGGTTGGTCGCCAGCGTTTCGCGCAGGCCTTTGATTTCGTCTTGGCGCCCAACGAAACTCGTCAGTTGGACCGGTAGATTGTGGGAGACAAGGGCTTTGGGGGTACGCAGTGGTGGGAATTCGTTGCGCAGGTCTGGGTGACACAGCTGAACCACCCGTTCGGGCCGGGGTAGATCGCGCAGCGGGTGGGTGCCCAGATCGGTCAGTGAGACATCGGGTGGAAGCTGATCGACCACCATCAGCTCGGTCGCGCCCGACAACACCGTTTGACCGCCATGAGCCAGGTCCCGCAGCCGGGCGGTGCGATTGATCGTCGGTCCGATGTAGTTGGTCCGATCGTTTGGGTCGCGCAGTCGAATCTCACCGGTGTGCATCCCGATGCGTAACCGGATCGGGGCCAGCGGTGCCCGCTGCAAATCCAGCGCGCAGGCCACCGCGTCGGAGGCGCGGGCAAAGGCGATCACGAAGCTGTCGCCCTCGCCCTGCTCGACCGGGCGGACTCCATCATGGGCGGCGACGACATCCGCCAGCACCTGATCCAGGCGCGCGACGGCTACCGTCATCTCATCCGGCTGGGTCTCCCACAACCGCGTCGAGCCTTCGACGTCAGCCAATAACAACGTCACTGTTCCGGTCGGTAATCCGGTCGGCAGTTCGCTCACGCCCACGTCGCTCCAGTCGGTTTCGCTCATGCTAACCAGCATGCGGTGACGCGTATCGCAGAACATCAGCGAAATCGCTAATAGTCCTCCGGCGGCCATACCTACGTACGCATCCGACCCCCGCAGATTTTGGCATTCACGCCGATGGTCTGTCGCCGGCATCGATCGATAGTCGATGTCATGACCACCACCACGCACGCTCCCAACGTCTTTGACATCGCCTGGCCGACCTTCGCCTATCAGGACGCCCCGCACCCCGAGGAGGCGCACCACATCATCGGGCGGGCTCAACAGCGGGCACCGATCGCGCTGGGCACCTACGGGCCCGAGCTACTCAGCTACGACCTGGTGCGCACGGTGTTGCGCGACTCGCGCTTCATCATCCCGCCCGGAATCAGCTTGGTGGTGCAAGGCATCACCTCGGGGCCGGTTTGGGACAAGGTGTGCCAGACGTTGATGTGCGTCGAGCCTGACCAGCATCGCCGGCTGCGCCGCCTGGTGTCGAGGGCGTTCACCCCCCGGGCTGCCGAGCGCATGCGCAGCGCATGCGTCGACGTCGTCAACGAGCTGATCGACCGGCACACCGCGACCGGTCGCTGCGACATGGTTCACGACATCGCGCGGCAGTACCCGGTGCCGATCATCTGCGCGCTGGTCGGCGCACCTCGTGCGGACTGGGAACGGTTCTCCCGCTGGGCCGATGACCTCAGTAAAGCCTTCGGCGCCAACGTCGCCGCCGAAGAGTCCGCCATTCTGCGGGCGTGGGAGCAACTCGACGCCTACCTGGAGGACTTGATCGCCCGGCGCCGCCACACGCTCAGTGACGACCTGATCTCCGAGCTCATTCGCGCCGAGGACGACGGCGACCGGCTGACCCACGACGAGCTGGTCAGCCTGGTCGCCATCCTGCTCAACGCGGGCACCGACACCACCCGCAACCAGCTGGCTGCCGCGGTGCAGGTGTTGTCCGAGCATCCGGACCAGTGGGCATTGCTGGCTCAACATCCCGAACTCGCGCCGAAGGCGGTGGAAGAGCTCATGCGCCACTCACCTATCGTGTTCGCCGCACTGCGCGTCGCGACCACCGACGTCGAATTCGATGGTGTTCTCATCCCGGCGGGCACCTGCGTGCTCGCCAACACCGCGGCCGCCAACCGCGACCCCGCGGTATACGACCACCCCGATCGCCTCGACATCACCCGCGAGGGCCCGGCACCGATGCTGACCTTCGGCGGCGGCGTGCACTATTGCCTCGGTGCCCACCTCGCCAGAATCGAACTCGCCGAAGCCTTGAAGGTGATCACCAGGCGGATGCCGAATGCTCGGTGCATCGGCCCCGTCTCGTGGCGGCCGATAGCCGGAATCGGTGGCCCGACGGCACTGCCCATTGCGTTCGAGGCCGGACATTGAGCGCTGGACCCTATTCTGGGTGAACCCTGGAATCGCGGGGCCGGGAGCGGCTCGATTGCAGAGGGGTCGGATGGCGGCCGTAACGGCGTGCCGAACGTGTGGCACCGAACCACTGGAGAACGCTCGGTTCTGCCACGGTTGCGGCGCGCCGGTGGCCGCGGCCGAGACACATGCCGAGTACAAGCAGGTCACCGTGCTGTTCGCCGACGTGGTGCAGTCGATGGATATCGCGACGGCAGTGGGCACGGAGCGGCTGCGCGAAATCATGGCGGAACTGGTCGGTCGCGCGGCAGTGGTGGTACAGCATTACGGCGGCACGGTGGACAAGTTCACCGGCGACGGGATCATGGCGATATTCGGCGCCCCGGTGGCTTTAGAGGACCACGCTGTCCGTGCCTGTCTGGCCGCACTTGATGTGCAGGACCAGACCAAGCGAATTGCTGTCGAGCGTTTGCCAGCAAGACGGTGTGGACCTGCAGCTGCGGGTGGGCTTGAATTCGGGCCAGGTCATCGCGGGTGAGATCGGTTCTGGGCCCTTTCGGTTACACCGCCGTCGGTGATCAGGTCGGCATGGCCCAGCGAATGGAATCGGTCGCACCACCGGGTGGGGTGATGCTCAGCGAGTCCACGGCGCGGCTGGTCGAAAGCGCCGCATTGCTGGGTGAGCGCCAGCGGGTGCACATCAAAGGCAGCCGCGACGCGGTGCCTGCCTATCTGCTGCTTTCGGTTGCGGCCCAAACCGGCCGGGTCGGCCGTTCGGACACGGTGTTGGTGGGACGCCAATGGGAACTGAACGCACTTGCGTCCGTACTGGATCGCTCGATCGACGGCCAAGGATGCGTTGTGGGCGTGGCCGGCCCGGCCGGAATCGGTAAGAGCCGGCTGGTGCACGAAGCCGGTGTCCTGGCCCGGACGCGAGGAGTCGAGGTCTACTCGACGTTCTGTGAGTCCCACACCACTGACGTACCTTTTCACGCCGTGGCGCGACTGCTGCGAAACGCCGTCGGGATAACGGATCTCGACGATGGGGCGGCGCGGGCACACGTGTCCGATCGGTTCTCGGATGCCAACGATGAAGATCTGGTCCTGCTCTATGACCTGATGGGCATTCGGGATCCGGACGTCGAGATGCCGAATATCGACCCCGACGCACGGAGGCGGCGGTTGACCACGCTGATCAACTCGATGTCACTGGCCAGCACCACCCGGCGCTGTTCGTCGTCGAAGACGTGCACTGGATCGACAGCGTCAGCGAGTCGATGTTCGTCGACCTGATGAGCGTCATCCCGCAAACGCATTCGGTGGTGCTGCTCACCTATCGACCCGAATACCACGGACCACTGACCAATTTGACTGGCGCGCAGACGATTTCACTGTCCCCGTTAACCGGTTCGGAAACGTCGGCGTTGCTCGGCGAACTGTTGGGTACAGATCCGTCGATCGCCGCGATTGCCGGCCTGGTCGCCGGGCGGGCCGCGGGTAACCCGTTCTTCGCTCAGGAGATGGTGCGCGAACTCGCCGGGCGCGGCGTGCTCGAAGGCGAGCGCGGTCGATACACCTGCCGTACCGATGTGGCCGAGATCAGCGTCCCGGCCACGCTGCAGGCGGCCATCGCCGCGCGCATCGATCGCCTCGACCCCCGCAGCGAAACAGACCATCAACGCCGCGGCGGTTATCGGATCGCGGTTCACCCCCGACCCGCTCACCGCGTTAGGGGTGGAACCCGTTCTCGACGAGCTGATCAGCGCGGACCTGATCGACCAGGTACGGTTCACGCCGTACGCGGAATACGCCTTCCGGCATCCGGTGATCCGCACGGTCGCCTACGAATCGCAGCTGAAATCCTCTCGGGCTACAACTGCATCGGAGATTGGCCAGCGCCATCGAATCTCGTGAGCCGGCCGCGGCGGACGAGAACGCGGCCCTGATCGCCGAGCACTTGGAGGCCGCGGCCGATCTGCCCGCGCGTACGCGTGGCACATGCGCGCGGCCGGGTGGTCGATCAACCGCGACGCCGCGGCGGCCCGCGTCAGCTGGAAACGCGCCATTCACGTCGCCGACTCACTACCCGCAGATGATGCCGACCGGTTGGCGATGCGCATCGCCCCACGCACCATGCTGTGCGGCAACGCGTGGCGAGGCACGCCAGAAGCCAGCCTTGGGCATGTTCGAAGAACTGCGCGAGCTATGCGTCGCGGCCGGCGACAAAACCTCGCTGGCCATTGCAATGACCGGCGTGGTGTCGGAGCACAACCGGCACGCGCGCATGCGGGAGTCATTGCGGCTGGCCGCCGAGCAGATGGAGCTGGTCGAATCGATCGGGGATCCGGCCCTGACCGTCGGGGCGGCATTCGCGGCGATCTCGATCAAGGCGCAGAACGGTCAAATGACGGATGCGCTGCGATGGGCTCAGGCCGCGGTCGACTGGGCGGCGGGCGACGCCGCGAAAAGCGGCCTCGTGGTGGGTTACCCGCTGGCTATGGCATTGGCATTTCGCGGTACCGCCCGATGGTGGCTGGGCCGCCCCGGCTGGCACAGTGATCTCGATGAAGCCCTGGCGATCGCCCGCGACGCCACCGACCCCTGGACGGTCGGCTTCGTCAACGCATGGGTCTACGGCAACGCTGTCCACAGCGGGATGCTCGAAATTGGCGACACCGCTATCGGCGACCTCGAGCAGGCGCTGCAGGTAGCCGAGGCATCGGGCGACGACACCGTCCTCGGCACCGTCACGTACACGTTCGGCACCGTGCTGACCTCAAGGGGCAGCGAATCGGATCGCCGACGCAGATCCGAGATGCTTGCTCAGGTCCGCGACATGTGCATGCACGGCAGGTTCGGGGCTTCGGAGCTGCCGGTGGTCGAGGCGTTTTCCGCATACGACGCGGTCGAAGACGGCGACCGTGATGGTGGGGTATCGCGGATGCGAAAGTCGTTGGACGACTTGTTCAACAACGGGCAATACATGTATGCCGTTGCGGTCACCGCCCTTCTGGTGGAGGTCCTGACGAAGCGCGCCACCGAGACTGACCTGACTGAAGCCGAGGCCGCGGTTGACCGCCTGGCCGGCATATCAGGAGCGAACTGGGTCGCCCGCGACATCATGGTGTTGCGACTGCGCACCAGTTTGGCGAAGGCGCGCGGTGACGAGGCCGGCTATCGCGACCTTCGGGATCGCTACCGCACGCAGGCCGCGGCTCTCGGGTTCGAGGGCCACATTCAGTGGGCGGCAGCACTGGCGTGACGCCGTTCGCGGTAGGTTCAGCGGCGTGATACTTACGGGCGCATTCCTGGCCGACGCGGCCGCCGTCGTCGACAACAAACTCAATGTGTCGGGTGGGGTGCTGTCCCGATTTGCCCTCGGACCCGATCGCTCGGCCCGGTTCGTGCTGGTGGTGCTGACTCAGGCGGAGCCCGGCAATGCCGACCGCATGATCAAGATCGAGATGAGACCGCCGACGGATGACGACCCGATCCGCCTGGAGTTCGAGGTGCCGGAGGCCTCCGTCGCCGAGTACCCCGGGTTCGCCTTCTTCGAGCTCCAGCTGCGGCTGCCCTCTGACGGCCGTTGGGTGATGGTGGTGACCGGCGGAACCGGGGCGATCTCGCTTCCGGTGCTGGTGACTGAGTTTGCGCCACCGCCGCCGCCTTCGTTCGGGCTCTAGTTTCTGCCGCGAGCGACCGCAAAATGCCCGCGCGAGCGGCGTGTCGATGACAACACGCGCGCGCTCGCGGCACTACACGAGGCCTGCAGGCCTCAGGCCAGCGCGGGCAGCACCACGTCGGTGAGCAGTTGCACCGACTTCCACGCCTCCTCGACGGGCATCCCACCGACCAGTGGGTGCAGCACGATCGGCCCGTAATAGTCGGCGGCACGAACTTCCGCGATCAGCTGGTCGGGCGTCAGGAACCGGTATCGCCCGGATGCCTTCACCTCATCGAGCGTCTGGACTCCGGGCAGGTGCATGAGGGACCGTTCGTCGGCGGACCATCCGCCGTAGGTGACCGCCTCCCACAGGATGTGCTCGCCCAGTTCTGCCCAGGCCCGGTCCGGATCCTCGTGCAGATAGATCATTCCGCGGTTGACCGGCCCGGGCATGATGACGAACGGTTTGACGCCGGCCTCGGCGCACAGCTCGCGATAGTGCGCCGCCACGTCGGGCAGGTGGTCGGCCAGGCTCAGCGGCAGCCCGAACCGCGCCGCACGCCGCGCGGTGGCGCGCGAGCCACCGCCGACATACAACGGCGGGTGGGGTTTGGTCCATGTTCCGCTGCAGACGCCGGCTTCGGCGCCGGACCATATCGCCAGCATCCGCTGCACCAGACTGTCCATCAGCTTGCCGCGCTGAGTGAAATCCACACCGAGCGAATCGAATTCGACGGTTCGGTAGCCCAGACCCACCGTGGTATGCAGCCTGCCCCGACTCATGTTGTCGACGAGCGCGATGTCTTCGGCGAGGCGGACCGGATTCCAGAGCGGCCCCAGGGCACAGTCCACGCTGGCGATCATGGTCGACGTTCGCGCCAGGAACATCGACGCGGCCATGATCGGGTTGCAGCTCCAGCCGTGCCCGGTCGCATGGTGTTCGTCGACGCTGACGGTGGTGATGCCGCGCGACTCGCCCCACTGCGCCAATTCCAATGCGGCGTTTAGTAATTCGCTCTGCTTACGCGGATCACCATGCGGGGAGGCGAAATTGAACCGCAACACGGTCAAGATCATGTTCGACTACTTGGCCTGTGACTGCACGAACGCGGGAAAGTCTGGGAACAGCGCGCGGTCGACGATCTCGATGCGGGTCCCGTCGGCGTCGACGTAGTAGGCGAACAACGCCAACTCGGAACCCGGCACATCGGCGGTCATCTCGAAGGAGAAACCGCTGTCCTCCAACAGTTGGGCCGTCTGGACGAGGTTGTCGGTGAAGTAGCCCAGGTGGTGAACGGCGTTGCCGGGCGCCGCCACCCACGGAGTTCCGGGAACCTCTTGAACCAGTTCGATATACGGAGCCTGCACGGAGTACACAATGGTCGATGCCAGTTCACGGGTTCCGGTGGCGGTGCGGAAGGGCAGCGTGTAGCTCATCGGCGCGATCCATCGATAGCCGGCCAACCCGGTGAACCGGGCCATGGCGGCGTCGAGGTCGGGCACCACGATGCCGGTGTGGTAGAGGTCTTCTGGTCGAAGTGCGAGCGCCATATTCCGTCCTCAGATGCAGTCCGATGCGCCGTCGACGACGAACACCGCACCGGTGGTGTAACTGCTTTGTTCGGTGCACAAGAAGGCTACCGTGGGCGCGATTTCGGTGACCGACCCGAAACGTTGCAGCGGGACATGCGCCAACTCGGCGTCCACCAGTTCGGTCACCGCATGCATGGGCGCGGTCATCGGGGTGTCGATGGTGCCCGGTGCCACCGCGTTCACCCGGATCCCCAGCGGAGCCCATTTGACCGCGAGATTTCGTGTGACGCAGATGATTCCTGCCTTCGCGGCGCCGTAGCCGGGTACCAGCGGGACGGCCCGCAGTGCCGACATCGACGCCAGATTGACCACGCTGGCACCGCCGGCTGCCGTCGAAGACCGCAATGCACGCCGCAGCCCTACCGTCAGCCGGTACGGCCCGGTCAGATTGAGCCCGACCGACGCCTCGAACCCGTCCGGCTTCGATTCGTCGAGTCCCCCGGGGAAATTCGCGCCCGCGTTGTTCACCAGCACATCGAGCTCGGTGAATCGCCGCGTCAGGGTGTCGACCGAATCGGGGTCGGTGATCTGCAACTGGTGATAGGTCATGCCGGACAGGTCGGTGTCGTATTCGGTTGCGCCGGGCCTGGTTCCGGTAATGGTGACTTGGGCGCCGGCGTCCCGGAACAGGGTGGCGACGGCGTGGCCGATGCCACTGGTACCACCGGTGATCAGCGCCGCGGTTCCGGTGAAGTCGAAGCTCACCCGTGCGGTCATGAGTTACTCGCAATCTGTTGCTTGAGCCAGGCCGTTTCCCAGAAATTCTCACTTTCCGCCAACAGATCTTCGTGGGCTTCTCTGAGCACTTCACACGCGCCAGGGTGGTCGCGGGCAATCAACTCCGCGAGGTGAATGGCGTGCAGGGGGCGGCCCGCGGACAGGTGCGCTCGCGCTCGATCAACGAGTGCGTCGGCGCCGGCGAGTTCGACGATATCGGCGGCCACCTCGTCGAAGCCGACGGGATAGAGCTCGGTGGTCGAGCGGTGATGGAACCACCCGGAGTAATTCTCCCAGATGGCCCGCACGTCCCAGGAGACTTTGCCATAGCCTTGGCCCACTTCGTATTCCGTGGGCAGCGTGATCTCCCGCATCAGCTCTTCGACGTCCTTCCCGGCGTTCATGCCCGCGACGGTCTGGTCGTGGAGGTACTGGATCGCTTCGCGAAGCCGGGTCAGCTCGGAGTCGATGCGTTCTGCGCCGGCGATCGGGCCGAAGTGGCCGGTGACCAACAGCTCCGGCTGCAGCTCACGTACCCGCTCGACCGACGCGATGGCGGTCAGAGCATCGCGGTACCGGTCGCCGCGGATGGTGACAAGGTTGGGTATGTGCCCGAACACCGGTCCGAAGGTGTTACCGCACAGGCAGATCCGCTCCTCGGGAAGCCACACCACCAGCGAGTCGGTGGTCTCTCCCCCGGGTACCGAGATCAGTTCCAGCCGGCGCCTGCCCACCTGCAGGGTCAGCGTGTCCTCGAAGTCGAGATCGACGGCGGGAACACTCTGCCCAGGCAGCTTTCTGGTGCCGAGACGCTGTTGGATGGCCCGGATGCCGGTAGCCAGGGTGTCTTTGAAGGCGAATGCGCTGCGACTCGCCCGATACGGGATGAGGCGTTCGTTGTCGTCGCGCCACAGCTTCCAGTTCGCCTGCGCGACAACGGTGGTATCAGGATCACGGACGCTGTCCAGGCCGCCGACATGGTCGACATGGCCCTGGGTGAAGATGATGTAGCGCACCGGCGAAGAGTCGACGGCATCGAAGTTGGCGCGGTGCACCGGGCCCTCGAAACCCATCCCGGTGTTGATGATCACCCGGCCGTCGTCGGTGGTGAGCAGATAGGCGTTGGATAGCCCCGGTGAGCACCACAGTCCGGGGGCGATCTGCTCGGCCTGTTCGGCGGATGCGGGGCGCATGGCATCGGCGCCGGGGCGGCTTCGGTACACCGGTTCGGATGTCACAGAATCTCCTTCATTCGGCCCGGACGTCGAATCTGTCGAAATAGAAGTCGAATCGGGCCCGCAGTTCGTCGGGCGAGATGCCGAAGTGCCGCTGCAGGTCGTAGTGGATCCGCCCGTGCTTGCCGCGGGGGTTGCCGTCCAGGTACTTCTGGAAGTGCCCGCGTACCTTGTCGGTCAGTTCTTCGCCGCCGCGCCGGTAAAGCTCCGCCAGCAACGGCATTTCGTTGCCGTTGAGGTGGTGGAAGCTGATGTCGAGGCTACGGTCGGCCGGCACCAGGTCGCGGTCGCGCACGCACGCGCTGAGCAATCGGTGCACGCGGTCGCTCCAGTAGTCCAGCAGCCAGCCCGGGTCGATGCTGGTTCGGCGCAGCCGATCGGAGTAGGCCATCATCGTGATCGCGGATTGGATCACCGCGACCGGGTCCCGGTGGGTGAACGCGACGGTGGCGTCGGGGAACGTCGCCATCAGCGGACCGAGTTGCTCGCAGTGCTGTGGGCTCTTGAGCACCCAGGTCCGCGGACCGCGAAGAAACGTCAGTGCCTGCAACACTTTTCGCAGGTAACGATAGTGGCGGTGCTGGTCCAGGGCCAGGTAGTAATCACGCCAATCCGGCACCCGGGCGTGCCACTCCAGAACGTAGGAGGCCAGGTCCAGATCGAGGACCTCCACTTCCTCCTCGATCGCCTCGGGGAAGCGGTCATGCATGGCGGCCACCACGGGAGCGCTGACCATGAGTGCGTCATGCTCCTGCTTGCACCGGGTGTAACGCGGATCCACACCGAAGGTGTCTGGGCCGTCACCGCGGGCGGGTATCGGTTCCTGACTCTCCCAGTACGGCAGTGCGCGCCGGTGCGGGTCGGCGGCGATGAGGTTCACCAGATGTGTGGTGCCGGAGCGCGGCATCCCGACGACGATGATCGGTTTTTCGATCGGGATCGACTCGATCTCGGGATAACGCTCGATCAGCTCGGTCAATGACAACCGGTTGCGCAGCAGGCGCACCACCCGTTGACGCAGGGTGGACCGGGAGAGTTGACGCAGTCCGTGGTCGTTCTCGATCGCGGTGACGTGCGCGGCGAGGCGGTCGGTGAAACCGTCGGTGTCGTCGAGATCGCCGGCACCCGCCTGGGCCCGGGCCTCGGCGAGCATCTTGTCGAGGTCGAACTCGACGTGGCGGGCTTCGGTGTACTTCAGGATCTCTTGCTGGATCTCGGTCAATTTAGGCGAGGTCAGATCGTCGAAGTCGATGACATCATTCACCGAAGCCTCCTCGACGTTGACTTCGTCGAATATATCGATCGCCGGAACGGTACCCTGCTGCGGGGAACACCCCAGTTCAGCTCGGCGGAAAGGCATGTCCGGTGCTCGTCGTCACTACCAATGACATCCCAGGTTGGGAAATCCAACGCGTGTGCGGCGAAGTCTTCGGGCTCACCGTCCGGTCGCGAAATGCGTTCGCGCAGTTCGGCGCCGGCTTCAAATCGATGTTCGGAGGCGAGCTGCAGGGCATGACCAAGAACCTCGCCGAGAGCCGCAACGAGGCGATGGCCCGGCTCATCAGTGAGGCACGCGCCAGAGGTGGCAACGCCATCGTCGCGATGCGTTTCGACACGACCGAACTCGGCGACGTGTGGACCGAGATCTGCGCCTACGGGACCGCCGTGCAGGCTATGCCCGTCACCGACGGCGCCCGCTACACCGCATCCCAGCTCGGATACGGCGGCGGCGCTCCGCAACCTCAGCCGTAGCGGGGCAGCCCTCGGCTGTGCTCGGGGACGAGCGGAGCGGTAGGTTCAGCCAGATGATAGTGGGGGCCTTCCTGGCCGAAGCTGCTTCGGCGGTCGACAACAAGCTCAGCGTGTACGGGCGGCGTGCTGCTCAGATTCGCTGTCGAGGCCGACCGGTCGGCCCAGTTTCTGCTCGTCGTGCTGACTCAGTCGGAGACTGGCAGTCCGGAGCGACGCATCGGCGTCGAGATCAGGCCGCCGACCGACGACGAGCCGCTCAACATCGAGTTCGAGTTGCCGGAAGCCGCCACCACAGCCGAACTGGGATTCGCGATCTTCCCGATCGAGGTCACCCTGCCCGTCGACGGCCGCTGGGTCCTGGTCGTCAGCGGCGGCGCGGGCATGATCTCGCTTCCGCTGATCGTCAGTGGTTAGGTAGAGCCGATGGCAACGCCGGATCACCCAGGAAACCCCGAGGAGCAGCCGCCTTGGGGTCAGCCGTATGGCTACCAGCCACCACCACCCCAGTACCCGCCCGTCCCGCCCGTCCCGCAATACCCCGGCTACCCGGGCTACGCGGTCGATCCACAGGCGCCCTTCGGACGCGACCAGGCCACCGGGATGCCACTGTCGGACAAATCCGCCACCACCGCCGGCCTGCTTCAGCTGTTCTTCGGCGTGTTCGGCGTCGGCCGCTTCTACCTCGAGTCCACCCAGATCGCGGTCATACAGCTCTGCCTCGGTTTGTCCGGTCTGATCTTCACCATCTTCTGCCTCGTCGGCCTACCAGTCCTGCTCGGTGTCGGCATCTGGGGCTTCATCGATGCCATCATGATTTTCTCCGGGAGCGTCACCGACAATTACGGCCGCAAGTTGCGATAGCACGTCGATCCTCAAAGTGACGGCGGGGTAACAATTTCCACCCTCAAATTGTCGCGGGCCGGTATGCCGCGGCACATGTAGGGCCGCCAAAAATTACCGTCGGGTGGTGCATCGTCGAACCGCGCTGAAGCTGCCGCTGGCGTTGGCGGCTGCCACAGCACTGAGCCGGACGCCACGCGCGTCCGCCGAGGCGGGCCGGTGGCCGGCCGACCGCGCGCACAACTGGTATCAGGCGCAGGGCTGGCTCGTCGGCGTCAACTACGTCACCTCGACGGCCATCAACCAGCTCGAGATGTTTCAGGCCGGCACCTATGACCCGCGACGCATCGACAGCGAGCTGGGCGCGGCGCGGTTTCACGGGTTCAATACGGTGCGGGTCTTCCTGCACGACCAACTGTGGGCGCAGGACCGGGCCGGCTTCCAATCCCGGCTGGCGCAGTTCGTCGGGATCACCGCGCGCCACGGCATCAAGCCGCTGTTCGTGCTGTTCGACTCCTGCTGGGACCCGTTCCCCCGGGTAGGTCGCCAGCGCGCGCCACGACCAGGCGTGCACAACTCCGGGTGGGTGCAAGGCCCGGGCGCCGAACACATCGACGATCCCCGCTACGTCGGCATTCTGAACGAGTACGTCACCGGAGTGTTGAGTCAATTCCGCAACGACGACCGCGTGCTCGGGTGGGACCTGTGGAACGAACCCGACAATCCCGCGCGCGAGTACCGGAAGGTGGAACGCAAGGACAAACTGGACCGGGTCGCGGCCCTGCTCCCCCAGGTGTTCCGCTGGGCACGGGCGGTCGACCCGGTCCAGCCGTTGACAAGTGGTGTCTGGCAAGGCAATTGGGGCGATTCCGGGAGCCGCAGCGCCATTGCCGGCATGCAGCTCGACAACGCCGACGTGATCACGTTTCACAACTACGCCTCGCCGGGCGAGTTCGAGGGCCGCATCGGCGAACTGGCACCACTCGGGCGTCCGATCATCTGCACCGAGTACCTGGCCCGCTCACTGGGCAGCACGGTGGAAGGCATTCTGCCGATTGCCAAGCGACACAACGTCGGTGCAATCAATTGGGGCCTGGTCGCCGGCAAGACCCAGACCTATTTCCCGTGGAGTTCGTGGGACCACCCGGCGACCACCGCGCCCAAGCAGTGGTTCGCCGACCTGCTGCAGCCTGACGGGCGGCCCTTTGCGGACGGCGAAGTGCGGACGATCCGCAAGCTGGCCACCGGGCGCGAGCAGGACTGACGGGTCAGCCCGGCAGGTCCAGCGTCCCCATCGGGCGGTTATAGGCGGATTCGACCATGGGGCGCCATTGCAGCTCGTGAATTCTCTTCGACTCCGCCGATTCCAATCTCCAGGTGACCATCGGCAGGTAGTAGGTGGCGGGCGCTCCGAGAATGTAGGTGGCGTTTCCCTCCACGTAGCTCTTGTTTCCGGGCTCGGTCAGACTGAGTTTGCTGTAATCACCAGGTGCACGCCGCGCAATTCGCCGGTACCCCCGGCGAAGTTCGCAGCAACCCTGTTGAAACGCGCGACGGAGTTCGCCAGGTCGCCCGGGCAATCGGCCCAGAAATCGTATTGCCGGATGACCACTTTGACCGTGTACCGGGTGTCGGCCGGAAATCCCCGGCCGCCGTATGCCGCCGTACATCCGCTGTTGGAAACGGTGGTACAACCGCCGTACTTGTTCTCCGGATCGCCGGTGAGAACGAATGTCACACTCGCGGGATCGATATCGCTGGTCGGCCCGTACCTGCGCAGCCAATCGTCTTCCACCTGCGCACCTTCGCTGTGACCGAGGACGATCTTGCGCCCCGCGGTGCTATGCAGGAACTGGTTGAGGACGTCTGATCCCTGGTGGACGAAGTACGCATTGGGCAGGTTGTTGTACGGGACTTTGACCTTCACGTTCGGGGCGGCGAAAAGCTCGCCGCGCAACCAGTTCGACGGTAACGGGAAAAAGGCCGGGTTGAGCGTCAGGACCGTCGCGGCGCCCAACTCATCTGCGGCTCTGGCCTTCACCGGCGCCAAGGTATTGGCGTGGCCGGCAACCATCAATGCCAACGCGATCGACGTTATCAACCGTCTCACCGGCACCACCCCATGCGGGCATATATATCATCGCGGGCGTCAAATACCATGCGGGGGTTGATGAATCGAGATGACGAAGATGCGGGGTCGCGATCTCGCGGGGGTAGCAGCCGATTATGCAGTTTGGCCGACGCTCCGCGCGTGAACACCCTTGTTGCGTTCGGGACTCAACGAGAGGGCATCATCATGTCCATGAGGTCGCACTGACGATGGCGGACATCATCGACCTCATCTACGCCGATCACGACTGGATCAGGCGTCAGTTCTTCCGACTCGACGACGCGACGTCCTACGACGATCTCGCCGCCATCTGGAATGCTCTCAGCACCCGCCTCGACGTTCATGCCGAGGCCGAGGAAGCGGTCTTTTACCCGGCACTGCTCAAGCACGGTGGCCGAGACCATCCCAGCAATCCCGAGGGTGACCCGGAGGACGAGACCGAAGACGCGATCACCGACCACAACGCGATTCGTGATGCGGTCCGCCGGTCACGCCGGCTCGAGCCAGGCAGCGCCGAGTGGTTCAAAGCCGTTCACGAGGCCCGCGAGCAGAACGGCAAACACCTCGACGAGGAAGAACGCGAGGCCATGCCCGACTTCATCAAGAGCGCCACTTTAGAGCTCCGGAATGAGTTGGCCATGCAATGGTTTCGGTTTCACGCCGAACGGGAAGCGATCACAGGGGTCGACAACCACGATAAGGACGCGGACGCCTACATCGATCAACATTCATGAGAAACCCCGGCCGATGGCCGGGGTTTCTGCAGAGCTGATTTACAGATGGTCTCCGATGCGGCAATTGGTGAGATTGGCGTCGCAATACAGGCCGACCGGAGACGGCCGCTTGTCAGCGGGTGTAGATGCAGTGCGCGTCTCCACCGACCGGTTTCTCGGCCACCACCTTGCCGTCGAGGGTGATGCGACATCCGGGATTGGTTTGCTTGCCGGTGGCGGATACCTGCAGCATCGTGACACTGGCGCCGACGGTGGTGGTCCGCTTGAACGGAAGTGGCGAATTGTAGTAGGAGCCGGTGTCCGGGTCAGTGACGACGGAATAGACGTCGCCCGGCCCGAACGCCTCGAACACCACGTTTCCACCGGCAGGAGCCTGAGGTGATGCGACCCGGGATGCAGCAGCTGCGTTGTCCGCCAACGTTGCCGAGCGCTCGTCGGGGGTGACGCAGATGGTGTCGCCGTCGAATGCCTCGCGCCAGACGTAACCGTTGACGCACGTGTCGGGACCATAGGCGCCGCCGTTGGGCGACCGGTGGTTGGTGGGGTTGTTAATTTCCTGCTGGGTGCGTGCACGGACCGCGGGCGTGACGCAGACGTGGTCACTGGGCCGCGCTTCGCGCCATACGTTCCCGAAATGCAGGTGTCCGGCGCAGCTGCCGCGGACGGCGGCAACGCGACGCTGATGAAGGCGGTGGCGGCGCACATGAGCAGCGGCGGGATCGATGAACGTGTGGTTGACATGGACTTACCTCCCAGGATCCCTTCAGACCCGATTGACGAGGGTCGATCGACTTCAGGATCGACCCGTTTTGAGTTCTGGCTGAAATTAGCTTCGGCGGTATGCGGAATTCTTGCGCAAAACTTGGAAGGCCTCACCGCTGTCGGGCGAAGGACCCAGCAGTCCTGATGCGTTGACGCGTCAAATCCTATGGGGCTCTTAATGAATCGAGACAGGTGAGGTGGGTCGCGATCTAATCGCCCATCGGCTGATTGAATTAGATTGTGCCGCCGGTGGGGACTGTACGAGAAGTAGATCGGCGTCTGCGTGAAGATGTGGTTCCCGGTATTGAAGTCGCCCGCCGTGACTGCACCGCATCCGCGGAGGCACTGACCGTCTCGGTGTAGAGCGTGATGTAGCCGCCCTCCACGGTCCCGGGAACTCGCACCTGGATCGTTGTGCCCGCCGGCAGATACTCGCCTGCGGTGTAACCGGGGACGAGGGCTGCCGGGATGTCACCGTCCACGCCACCGCTATCGACGAACGCGCCGGCGGTGGGCTGCCAAGCTCCACCGTTGACCGATACTTCGATTGGTCGGTTTTCGGCGCTCCGTCGACCGCGGCAAAGGAATTCCCTGGGTTGGGACCGAAGACCATCTCCTGGCCAGGTTGGTTGATCAGCACTCGCTGGCCGAGGATTCCGGGCAGCTGCTGCGCGGCGCTGGTCTGGAAATGCGGCAGACTCGTCGTACTCCGGCCACCGCCTACACCGCACGCCCCAAAGCCACCCCCGGGCAACGCCTCGACACCCACAACCGTGTCCGCACCGACCGCATCGACAACTACGGAAAACTCACCCTGCGCCACGCCGGCCGCCTCCACCACATCGGCATCGGCCGAACCCACGCCCGAACCCGCGTCCTCGTCCTCGTTCAAGACCTCAACATCCGAATCATCAACACCGCCACCGGAGAACCCCTGCGCCAACTCACCCTCGACCCCACCAGGACTACCAACCCCGCGGCACCCCAACCGGCCGCCCAAAGAAAAACCCGAACCCTAAACGAGGGTTCGGACTAATCCGATGTCTGAGACATCACATGGCGGTGGCGGAGGGATTTGAACCCTCGGACGGTTTTAGCCGTCACACGCTTTCGAGGCGTGCTCCTTAGGCCGCTCGGACACGCCACCGCCGAGCAGCTTACCCAACCAACCGCCCCTCACCCCAATCGCTGTCGGGCGAAGAACTCCTCCAAGGGCGCGGCGCACTCCGCAGCCAGCACGCCGCCGCGAACTTCAGGGCGATGGTTGAGCCGGCGGTCACGGACCACGTCCCACAGCGAGCCGACCGCCCCGGTCTTGGGTTCCCAGGCGCCGAACACCAGCCGGGCCACCCGGGCCAGCACCAACGCCCCCGCGCACATGGTGCACGGTTCGACGGTCACCGCCAGCGTCGCGCCTTCCAGCCGCCACCCGTCACCCAGCACGCCGGCAGCCGCCCGCAACGCCAGGATCTCCGCATGCGCGGTGGGATCTCCGAGCGCTTCGCGGGCATTGACCGCCTGGGCCAGCACGGTGCCGTCGGGGCCGATGACCACGGCACCGATCGGCACATCACGAGGCCCGGCCGTCCCGGCGACCGCCAATGCGGCGCGGATCAGCTCGTCGTCAGAAGCGGTCACCGACCGACTTGACGGCGGCGACCCGCAGCGCCCGGCTCCGTCCGTTCGTGGCGACCCGCTGCGCCCGGCTCCCCCGCGCTTGCGATCGCCACGGCCGCGCTTGCGGTCACCGACCGAGACGGTCGATCACCGCCGACAACTGCTCGGCGAATCCCATCTCGCGGGCGATACGGCCGAGTTGCTCGTCGGCGTACAGGTCGCTCTCGTCGAGGATGACCCCCAACACCGCCTCGGGCAGTCCGATATCGGACAACAATCCCAGGTCGCCTTCCTCGAACGGATCGGCATCCTCGAGATCTTCGGGATCGATTTCGGCATCCAGGTTGTCCAGAACTTCGGCCGCGATGTCGTAATCCAGCGCGGCGGTGGCATCCGAGAGCAACAGCCGGGTCCCGGAGGGCGCCGGGCGCACGATGACGAAGAATTCGTCGTCGACGTCCAGCAGCCCGAATACGGCGCCCGCGCTGCGCAGCTCCCGCAGTTCGGTCTCGGCGGCCGACAAACTGGTCAGCGCTTTCGGGCCCATTGGCGCGCAGCGCCACTTGCCCTCTTCGCGTACGACCGCGACGCCGAAGCCGTCGGGGGTGTCCGTGGACGGGCCTGTTGCTGAAGCCCGTTGTGCTCCCATGGCCGCCTACGCTAGTCCCTGACCTGGCCGGTGGCCAGATGAAGCCATGCCGGGCGACCCGTTGCCGGTCGAACTGTGCCAACCTTGGACGGTGGGCGAAGACACCGGTGTGCGTGCTGGGGCTGGGGCTGATCGGTGGTTCGATTATGCGGGCCGCTGCCGGGGCGGGCCGCGAGGTCTTCGGCTACAACCGGTCGGTGGAGGGCGCCCTGGGCGCCCAGTCGGAAGGATTCGACGCTTCTCTCGACCTCAACGAGACCCTGGCCCGCGCCGCCACCAGCGACGCCCTGATCGTGCTGGCCGTGCCCATGCCGGCCCTGGCGAGCATGCTGGCCCACATCCGCGAATCGGCCCCCGACTGTCCGCTGACCGACGTGACCAGCGTCAAGACGGCGGTGCTGGACGAGGTTGTCGCGGCCGGCCTGCTGACACGCTTCGTCGGGGGACACCCGATGACCGGCACCGCTCATTCGGGGTGGACGGCCGGCCACGGCGGGTTGTTCAACCGGGCACCCTGGGTGGTGAGCGTGGACGACCACGTCGACCCCCAGGTGTGGTCGATGGTGGTGGAGTTGGCCCTGGACTGCGGGGCAGTGGTGGTGCCCGCCAAATCCGACGAGCACGACGCCGCGGCGGCCGCCATATCGCACCTGCCGCATCTGCTCGCCGAGGCGCTGGCGATCACCGCCGCCGAGATCCCGCTGGCGTTTGCGCTGGCCGCCGGCTCTTTCCGGGACGCCACCCGGGTCGCCGGCACGGCTCCGGAGCTGGTGCGCGCGATGTGCGAGGCCAACACCAGCCAGCTGGTGCCCGCCGCCGACCGGGTCATCGAACTGCTCGGCCGCGCGCGCGAGTCGCTGGCACACAACGGCACGGTGGCCGACCTCGTCGACCAGGGCCACGCTGCACGCATCCGTTACGAGAGTTTCCCGCGTTCTGACGTCGTCGCCGTCGTCGTCGGCGCGGACGGATGGCGCCAGCAGCTGGCCGCGGCCGGCCGGTCCGGCAGCGTGATCAGATCCGCTCTGCCAAGCCTGGATAGTCGACGATGAACCCGTCGGCGTCCACGGTCACCGTGGTGTCGGCCACCGGTGACCGCAGCTTGATCCCGTCCAGCCGGCCTTCGCTGGTGTAGCTCACAACGGCCGCATCGACGGTCATCTCCGGCACATTCACGTAGACCATCGGCAGAACGATCGAATCCGCCCGCTCGTGGATACCGAGCCGCCGGATCGGCAGCGCGTTGAAGAACGGGCTAAATACCAGGTCGACGTCCAGGGCGCCGTTGTATCCCGAGCGTCGCTCGCCCTGGTGGTCGGTGATCAACCACATGTTCTCCTCGTCACGAGCGATGGCGAGCTGGCGTTCCCGCTCGGCCAGCGTGACGGTCAACCCGAACCGCTTGGTGGCACCCTTCTCGTCGGTCTGCAGTTCATAGAACGCACCGAAGGCGGGGTTGGTAGCGGTGGCCGCGGCCACGATCCGGCCATTGGCTTTAATTCTCTTGCCGGACAACTGAATACGTACAGATTCCATGCGCGAGATGTCCTGCGCGCGCCAGGTCAGCATCTGCGGCCAGGCGCTCGGAGTCGGATCAGGGGAAGCTGCGGTCACGTCTCTACCGTAGGACGTGTTGCTCGACCGCGGCGGGTTTGTCCCCAACTGCGGCATCACGACGACGATCGAGCCTGCTCAGCCGCCCGCTGCCCGGCGCCGAAGCCCACACCGCCAACGCCATCAGGCCGTCCAGGGCCAGCGCCAACACCGCCACCATCAGCGCACCGACCAACGCGATCTGAAACTGGCGTTCGTTGATTCCGTCTATGAGATAACGGCCCAATCCGCCCAGACTCGCGTAGGCGGCCACCGTCGCGGTCGCAACCACCTGCAGCGTCGCGTTGCGCAGACCGCCCAGGATCAGCGGCAGCGCGTTGGGCACCTCGACACGAAGCAGCACCTGATGCTCGGCCATGCCCATGGCGCGTGCGGCGTCGACCACCAGCGGGTCGACGCTGGCGATCCCCGCATACGTGCCGGCCAGCAGTGACGGGATGCCGAGCAGCATCAGCGCCACGATCGGCGGCCCCAGGCCCAGCCCATACAGCAGCACGCCCAGCAACAGCACACCCAGCGTCGGCAACGCGCGCAGTCCGTTGACCGCGCCCACCACCACCAGTTGACCGCGGCCGGTGTGTCCGATGATCAGCCCGACCGGGATCGCGATGACGGCCGATGCCAGGACGGCCAACCCGGTGTATTCCAGGTGCTCACACAAGCGCGCCGCCAAGCCCGCGGGGCCGGTCCAGTTGCTCGCGGTGGTGAGGAAGGACACCGCCTGCATGACGAAGTTCATCGGGCGCCGCCCACGATCGGGGACCTGATCCAACTCCTGCGTCCGCGTGCTGTGCGCTCCCACGGCGTGGCCAGCCGACCGAGAATGCTGATCAGCGTGTCGACGACGACCGCCAGCGCGAACATCGCGATGATGCCGGCGATGATCTGCTCGCTCTTGTTCGTCTGGAATCCCGCGGTGAACCAGGAGCCGAGCCCGCCGATCCCGATCACCGAACCGACCGACACCATCGCGATGTTGGTCACCACCACCACCCGCAATCCGGCGACCAGGACCGGAATCGACAGTGGCAGTTCGACTTTGAGCATCCGAGCCAGCGCGCCCGTAGCCGATTGCGGTGGCCGCCTCCCGCACCTGCGCCGGCACCGCATCCAGAGCTTCCAGGACCGCCCGGACCATCAGCGCCGTGGTGTAGGCGCTCAGCGCAACGATCACGTTGGCCTCGTCGAGGATCCGGGTTCCGATGATCAGTGGCAGCACGACGAACAGGGCCAGCGACGGGATGGTGAAGATCACGCTGGCGGTCGCTGTCGTCAACCGGCGCAGCAGTGGGGACCGCTGCACCATCAGACCGAGCGGCACCGCGATCGCCAACCCGATCAGCACCGGAACCAGCGACAGTCGCAAGTGAATGACGGTGAGCGCCCACGCGGTGCCCAGATGCGTCAACAGGTAGTGCATCAGGCCCGCTCAGATCCGCCGACGCGCTTGGGATGCGGCCAACACGTCGGTGGCCAGTACGCCACCGATGACCTTCTCCGTCCGGTCCACGGCGACACCCACCGACGACGGCGACGACAGCGCCGCATCCAGCGCCTGACTGAGGTTGCCGTCGATGTGGAACACCGAACCGACCGACGTCATGGCCTCGGTCAGTGGCTGGCCGCCGCGGTGCCGGCGCAGTCCGTCGGCGTCGATCCAACCCATTGCGCCGCCGGCGTCGTCAACCACCAACGCCCAGCCGTCCGGGAGTGCGGCACTCGGCAGGGCGGCTGCCGATATCCTCTCGATCTCATGCAGCGGCAGCCCCGCCGCGTCGATCAGTTGCAGCCACCGGTAGCCGCGACCCAGACCGATGAACTTGGCCACGAAATCGTTAGCCGGACGCGCGAGAAGCCGCGCGGGCTCGTCGTATTGCTGCAGGACACCGCCGGGCCCGAACACCGCGACGCGGTCGGCGAGCCGCAGGGCCTCGTCGATGTCGTGCGTGACGAATACGACGGTTTTACGCAATTCGCTTTGCAGATGCAGTATTTCGTTCTGCAGTGTGTGCCGTACCACCGGGTCGACGGCAGAGAATGCCTCGTCCATCAACAAGATCGGCGGATCCGCGGCCAGTGCCCGCGCCACGCCGACGCGTTGTTGTTCTCCACCGGAGAGCTGCGCCGGATAGCGCGACGCGAGTTTGGGATTCAACCCGACACGTTCCAGTACCCGGTATGCGGCGGCGCGGGCGGCGCGCCGCGACTGGCCCCGCAGCACCGGCACCGTCGCGACGTTGTCGATAACCCGCTGGTGGGGCATCAAACCCGCGCTTTGGATCACATAGCCGATGCCGCGACGCAACTGGACCGGGTCGACGGTCGACACGTCCTTGCCGTCGACGGTGATGGTTCCCGAAGTGGGGTCCACCATCCGGTTGATCATCCGCAGCGCGGTGGTCTTGCCGCACCCCGACGAGCCGACGAAGACGGTCAGCTTGCTCTCGGGCACATGAAGACTCAACCGATCGACGGCCGTGGCGCCACCGGCGAACGTCTTGCTGACGTTGTCGAAGGTGATCATTTCAACGCTCGATCGGCTGGTCGAAACCGTTGTCGTGCACCCATTTCCGGGCCGCCTGGTCGGGGTCGACGCCTCCGTTGCCCGAGACCGCGCCGTTGAGTTCGGCGATGCCCTTCGTGGTCAGCTTGCCCGAGACCGCATCCAACACATCCTTGAGGCGGTCCGATTTCTTCTGCGAATTCACCAGCGGCACAATGTTTCCGGCCAGGAAGTTGTGCTCGGGATCCTCGAGTGCCACCAGGTGCTCCTGCGCCATGGCGGGTGAGGTGCTGAAGATGTTGGCGGCGGTCGCCGTTCCGTCCACCAGTGCCCGCACCGTCACCGGGCCACCGCCGTCGTTGATGGTCATGAAGTTGCCCGCAGCGATGTCCAGTCCGTACTTCTGCTTGAGCCCGAGCAGCCCGGCCGGCCGGGTCGCGAACGCCGAGGGCGCGGCGAATCGCACCTCCGCGGAATGCGCTGCCAGGTCGGCAATGGTCTTGAGGCTCCACTTGCCGGCGGTCGCAGCGGTGACGGTGACGGTGTCGGTGTCCGAAGCCGGCGACGGGGTCAGGATCGAGAGGTCGCCGGGCAGGCGCTGATAGAGGTCCAACTCAACCGCGTCGAGGACCGTGGCCCTGGAGTCCGGTTCGAAGTAGAGCAGCAGGTTGCCGATGTACTCCGGCACCAGGTCGATGGAGTGGTCTTTGAGCGCCGGGATATACGTTTCGCGGCTGCCGATGCCCATCCGGCGTCCGACGTCGAAGCCGTTGGCCTGCAGTGCCTGCGCATAGATCTCGGCGACGATCTGGGATTCCGGGAAGTCGCCGGATCCGACCACGATGGATTTCGGGCCGCCCGCGCCGGATCCAAAAGGATCGGGATTGCCGCAGGCTGCCGCCGGGTATACCACCAGCAACAGGGCCGCAGCGAGTGTTGCCCGCCGCAGCATCCTCACCCTGCAGACATTACGTTGCCCCGCGATGCCGCCGCAGCCGAGAGTGCGCGAGAGTTTTCCTGCGTTATTGGGTTTCATTCCGCGCCGTATAGAGAAAGATGAACGTATGACCAGCACCCCTTCTGGCTCGCTGCCGCCCGACCAGCCGCGGCCGAACCAGCCGCCGTCCCGCTCTCCGGAGGCTCGGTCCCGTCCGCTGCCGAAGGACAAGGCATCCGCGTTCACCCGGGCCGGCGCCCTGTGGTCGTCGCTGATCGTCGGCTTCCTGATCCTGATTCTGTTGCTGGTCTTCATCGCTCAGAACACCGTGCCCACCGCGTTCACCTTCCTGGGCTGGCACTGGACCCTGCCGCTGGGTGTGGCGATACTGCTGGCTGCCGTGGTCGGCGGGCTGATCACCGTCGCTGTGGGTACCGCCCGGATCGTTCAGCTGCGCCGAGCGGCCAAGACGAACCTGACCGCCGCAGTCCGCTAGTTGAGCCTGGCGATCTCGGCGAGTCCGCGCGCGATCAACGGCGCCACCACATCGGTCGCGTCGTCGGGCGGATCCTGTCCATCGGCCTGCTCCGACATGCGCCGACGAAAGTCGATGCCCGCGGCGATGATCGCGAGCTTGAAGTACGCCAGCGCCATGTAGAACTCCCACTGCCCCAACGACTGACCGGAGACCAGCGAATACCGGTCGGCCAGTTCGTCGGCCGAGGGCAGCAGCGGCGACGTCCAGGCGGCCTGGGTATCGATGATCAGGTCCAGCGCAGGGTCGCGGTAGACGCACATCAGGGCCGCGTCGCTGATCGGATCGCCCAGCGTCGAAAGCTCCCAATCCACGACCGCGCGCACGATGGTCGGGTCGTCGGCGTCCAGGATGGTGTTGTCGATCCGGTAGTCGCCGTGCACGATCGACGTCCGGCTCTGCTGCGGAATGGCTTGCTGCAGCGACGAATGCAATCGCGCCACGTCGTCGTCGCGGCGATCCTCGGGTAGCCGCACCAACTCCCACTGCGAGCCCCACCGGCGCACCTGGCGTTCCAGATACCCGTCGGGTTTGCCGAAGTCGGCCAAGCCGACGGAGGCGGGGTCGATGCTGTGCAGGTCGACGAGCACCCGGATCAGCGAATCGACGCAGCCGTCGATGGCGCGGCGGCCCAGCGCTTCGAGCTGGGATCGCCGGCGCACCACCTGCCCGGCAACGAATTCGACGATTTGGAACGGCGCGCCCAGCACCGTGTCGTCCTCGCACAGGGCGATCGCGCGCGCCACCGGCACCGCGGTGTCCTGCAGCGCGGCCACTACCTTGAACTCGCGGCGCATGTCGTGCGCGGACGGTGTCAGGCCGTGCAACGGCGGACGCCGCACTATCCAACTCGTCGCGTCGTCGTAGACGCGGAAGGTCAGATTGGAGCGGCCACCGGAGATGAACTCGCCGCGCAACTCGCCGTCGCGCGGGATGTCCAGTGAACGCAGATACCCGTCCAGCGCAGCCAGCTCGAGGCCGTCAAGTCGGTCCAACCGTAGTCACCGCACTTGTTTACCATCGTCGGTTGTCTAGTTCTTCACCACCGTTGGTTCCGGGGCAGCAGATCCCACACATGTTCGGTGGCGTTGACCGTCGCCACCGTGGCCTGCCCGGTCCGCGAGAACAACAGCCGGGTCACCGAGGCGTAGTCGATGGGGAACGACAGCAACCGGGCGGTGCCCAGAATCTCGTGCAGCACCACGTTGATCACGCCGCCGTGGCTGAACGCGGCGATCGTCTCCTCGGGATCGGCGGAGGCGACCAGGTCATCGATCGCGCCACGCACCCGGGTGCGGAAGGCATCCTCGTCGACCGCGCTGGGCAGATGCCCCTGGGCCATGCGGGCCCACTCCTGCGGGAACTCCGTACGGATCTGTTCGATCGGAATGTAGGACGTCAGGTCTCGGTCATATTCGGCCAGTCGATCCTCGATGTCGACGGTGAGCTGGCGGGCCTGCGCGAGCGGCTCCGCGGTCTTTATCGCGCGCCGTTGCGGGCTGCTCACCACCCGGGAGATGGGATACCGGGCAAGCGCCTCGGGCAGCCGCGCGACCTGCTGCAAGCCGGTCTCGGACAGGTCAGGATCGGAGCCCTCGCCATGTTCGCTGCGCAATGGCAAGGCATGCCGGACCAGAAGCAATTGCATGCGCCAAGCCTCGCATGCAGGCCCGCGGTGCCTTGCCGACGCCGCAGAGAATGCTATTCTCCAAACAGAGAGTGGGGTGTGCAGGCATGGCCAATTTGCGGGCGACTGCGAGCGGAACCGAACTGGATGTCGGCGTCCTGGGCCGTTGGCTCGACTCGAAGGACGCGCCAGGACAGGGCGAGGCACCCATCGTGGACCAGCTCAGCGGCGGTTCGCAGAACACCCTGTATCTGGTCCGCCGGGGGATCGGAACGGATGGTGCTGCGGATGCCCGGCCCGCGCGCCGATGCCGCGCGCATCGACGGCCTGCTGCGCGAGATCCGGCTGGTTCGGGCGCTGTCCGGCACCGCTGTGCCGCATGCGGAGTTGATCGCGGCCGACGAGACCGGCTCGGTGCTGGGTTTGCCGTTCTACGTGATGCGCGCGATCGACGGCTGGAGCCCGATGGACGGCGGCTGGCCGGCGCCCTTCGACACCGACCTGACGGCCCGGCGCGAGCTGGCGTTCCAGCTCGTCGAAGGCGCCGCCCAACTGGGCCGGGTGGACTGGCGCGCCCAGGGCCTCGAGGGCTTCGGCCGCCCAGACGGATTTCACGAACGACAGGTCGACCGCTGGCTGGCCTTCCTCGACGCCTACAAGGTACGCGAGCTGCCCGGCCTGGACGAGGCCGCGGACTGGCTGCGCCGCAACCGGCCCACGCATTACACGCCCGGCATCATGCACGGCGACTACCAGTTCGCCAATGTCATGTTCGCGCATGGCGCGCCGGCCCGGCTGGCCGCGATCGTGGACTGGGAGATGACCACAGTCGGTGATCCGCTGTTGGACTTGGCGTGGGCGCTGCTGGGCTATGACGGAGAGGAGCCGCGCGCCGGCGGGTTCTACCTCGACATGGCCGGCATGCCCCGGCGCAGCGAATTGCTTTCGCACTACGAGTCGATCAGCGGGCTGTCCACCGAGAACATCGACTACTACCTGGTGTTGGCGAACTGGAAACTCGGCATCGTGCTCGAGAAGACCTACGCCGCAGGCGTTCGGACCGGGAAGGTCGACCCGAAGATCAAGGAAGCGTTCGGGTCAATGATCCCGCAGCTCATCGCCACCGCCGCAGAGCTGGCCAAGGTCCTGAAATGGGTTATGCCGACCAGCTTTTCGACCTCACCGATCAGGTGGTGCTGATTACCGGCGGCAGTCGCGGACTGGGTCGCGAGATGGCCTTCGGCGTAGCCCGCTGCGGCGCCGACGTGGTGATCGCCAGCCGCAACATGGACAACTGCGTGGCCGTCGCAAAGGAGATCGAGGCCGAGACCGGCCGCACCGCCATGCCGTATCAGGTGCACGTTGGCCGTTGGGACCAGCTCGACGGATTGGTGGATGCGGCCTACGACGCGGTTCGGCAAGGTCGACACATTGATCAACAATGCGGGCATGTCACCGCTCTACGGCAAGCTGTCCGAGGTCACCGAGAAGCTGTTACGACTCGGTGTTCAACCTCAATCTCAAAGGGCCCGTTCCGGCTTTCGGCGTTGGTGGGCGAGCGGATGGTGGCGGCGGGCCGCGGCTCGATCATCAACGTGAGTTCGGCCGGGTCGCTGCGTCCCGAGCCCGGACATCATTCCCTACGCTTCGGCCAAGGCCGGACTCAACGCTATGACCGAGGGTTTGGCGCGTGCGTTCGGCCCGGCCGTGCGGGTCAACACACTGATGGCCGGGCCGTTTCTGACCGACGTCAGCAAGGCCTGGAACCTCGACGAACGCGATACCGAACATGTTCGGACACCTGTCGCTGAAGCGCGCCGGGAATCCGTCCGAAATCGTCGGCGCAGCGCTGTTTCTGGCGTCCGACGCATCCAGTTTCACCACCGGCTCGATCGTGCGGGCCGACGGCGGCATCCCCTGAGAAGGCAGGAGCAATTCAATGGCATGGGACTTCTCCACCGAACCGGAATTCGAGAAGAAGCTCGACTGGGTCCGCGAGTTTGTGCGCGAAGAAGTGGAACCGCTCGAAGTGCTGTTTCCCGGGCTGCGAGTTTCTGCCGCTGAACGACGAACGCCGCCGCATCGTCGATCCACTCAAGCAGCAGGTGCGTGACCACGGGTTTGTGGGCACCACATTTGGGCCCCGAACTCGGCGGGCAGGGCTTCGGTGCGGTCAAGCTGACGCTGATCAACGAAATTCTGGGCCGCAGCCCCTGGGCGCCGATCATCTTCGGAACGCAGGCACCCGACACCGGCAACGCGGAAATCCTGGCCCGCTTCGGCACCCAGGACCAGAAGGACCGCTACCTGGCCGGACTGCTGTCCGGGCGAGATCTTCTCCTGCTTCTCGATGACCGAACCGCAGGGCGGCGCCGATCCGCGGGTCTTCACCACCCGCGCCGTGCGCGACGGGGACGACTGGGTGATCACCGGACGGAAGTTCTTCTCTTCCAACGCCTCCGTCGCCTCGTTCTTCATCGTCGTCGCCATCTCCGACCCGGACGTGCCGGTTCATCACGGCGCTTCCACGTTCCTGATCCCGGCGGGGACACCGAGGTCTGACCATCGAAGCCAACTACCACCTGGTCGGTGCGGACCCGCACGAACCGGGCCATTCTCTGGTGCGCTACGACGACGTTCGGGTGGGCGTCTGACGCGCTGCTGGGCGAACCGGGCCAGGGCTTCCTGATCCTGCAGACGCGGCTGGCCGGAGGGCGGCTGCACCACGCGATGCGCTCCATCGGGATGGCGCAGCGGGCCATCGAGATGATGTCGCGGCGCGCGAAAAGCCGTTTCACTCAAGGTAGTTCGCTGGCCGACAAGCAGCTGGTGCAGGAGTTCATCGCCGACTCACACACCGAGTTGATACCGTTCCGGCTGACCGTGCTGCACGCCGCGTGGCTGATCGACAACGGCGACGAACGCGCGGCCCGCGCCGAGATCGGCGTCTGCAAGATCCTGGCCTCGCAAGTGCTGAAATCGATTGCGCTGCGCGCTATTCAGGTGCACGGCGCGCTGGGACTCAGCGACCAGCTGCCGTCTGGTCAACGTGTTGCTCGGTGGTATCGCGCTCGGTCTGGCCGACGGGCCGACGGAGGCGCACAAGGTCAACCTGGCCCGGATGCTGCTGAAGAGCTACGAGGCCGAGGAAGGTGAGTGGCCCAGCGAAATGCTCGACGTTCGCCGAGAGGCGGCGCGCACGAAGTACGCCGGCCTGATCGATCGTGTTCCGGCGCTTCCTGACTACGCCGTGAGTAACAGGGTGACCGCGGCGGTCGAGCGCGCCCTCGACGACCGGCAGCGCGAGGCCACCGAGGAGGTCGAACGTATCCTGGCCGCGGCGGTACGGGTGATGGAGCGGGTCGCTCCCGAACCGCCGCGCGTCAGCGACATCGTCGCCGAGGCAGGCTCGTCGAACAAGGCGTTCTACCGGTATTTCGCCGGCAAGGACGATCTCATCCTGGCGGTCATGGAGCGCGGCGTGGCGATCGTCGTGTCCTACCTTCAGCATCAGATGGCCAAGGAATCCAGGCCGGAGGACAAGGTGGCGCGCTGGATCGAGGGACCCTGGCCCAGGTTGCCGACCCGCATCTGAGCAGCATGAGCCGTGCGGCCGCCGGGCAGATGTCGGCTTCAACAATTGGCGTGCCGCCGACCAGGAAATGATGCGGCCGCTGCGGGATCTGCTCATCGAGCCGGTAGCCGCACTCGGTAGCGCCGACATCGGTCGCGACGTCGAGGCGGTCTCGGCTGCACGGTCGCAACGATGCGACGGTATATGGGTTCGGCCGACCGGCCCGGCCCCGAGAGACATCGAGCACCTGGTGCGGTTCTGCCTGCTCGGGCTGGGGGTCCGTTGATGCGCGCGATCGTCTGCAATGCCTACGGTCCACCGGAGGACCTGGTGCTCGCCGATGTTGCCGAGCCGGTGCCGGGACCCGGCCAGTTGCTGGTGCGGGTACACGCCGCGGCGGTGAACTTCCCCGACGTGCTGTTCATCGCGGGCAAGTACCAGATCAGGATCCCGCCGCCGTTCATACCGGGCAACGAGATTGCCGGCGAAGTGGTGGCCGCCGGTGACGGCGCGCATTGCGGCCCGGGCCAGCGGGTGTTCGGCGCGACAGCGTTCGGGGCGTTCGCCGAGCTGGCGTTATTGGATGCGAGACGGCGGCACTCGTGCCCGACGATGTCGACTTCGCTTCGGCCGCCGCATTCGGCGTCACCTACCGGACCGCGTATCACGCATTGCGATCGGTTGCCCAAGTCGCAGAAGGGGACTGGGTGGTGGTGCTGGGTGCTGCCGGAGGAGTGGGACTGGCCGCACGTCGATCTGGCGGTGGCCATGGGGGCCCGGGTGCTGGCGGCTGCGTCCAGCCCGGAAAAGCTGGAGCTGTGCCGGCAGCGCGGCGCCGAGGCCACCGTCGACTACGACCGCGAGGACCTCAAGTCGCGCATCCGTGAACTCACCGGCGACCGTGCCCGCGTCGATCATCGACCCTGTCGGCGGCCCTATGTCGGAGCCGGCGCTGCGCGGTCTGGCCCGCGGCGGAACGTTCATCACCCTGGGCTACGCCGCGGGCACCATCCCGGCGATCCCGCTCAATCTCGTTCTGCTCAAGGGCATCAGTGTGCGCGGCATGGAGATCCGCACTTTCATGGGCGACTACCCCGACGAAGCGCCCGCGACATGGCGGAGCTGTCGCAGATGTTCGCCGACGGCAAGATCCGGCCTTACATCGGCGCGCGATTTCCGCTTGGCCGAAACCGCCGCGGCATTGCGCTATGTCGCCGAGCGAAAGGTGCTGGGCAAGGTGGTCATCGACCTGGACTAGTACCGCCGACGCCGCTGACGTCACCGAGATTACCCCCGTGGTCGCGCAGTGCTGGGCGAGGAACAGCCCTCACGGCAATCTCGCGCTAACAGGGTCAGGGCGTGACGATGTTGAAATTCGGGTCCGGCTCATCGAGCACCGCCAGCAGCGACTGCAGCGCGCGTCTGGTCGCCGGACACCTCCAGCCCCGGCGAGCTGAAGTCGCCCACCGCCACACCAGCAGCCGAAACTTGCTGGCCAGCTTGACCGTAACCGTCGCGGTCGCCGGGTCAGCGGGAACCTTGCGCTGGACGAACACGCCGTTGCGCAGTGCCAGCCGGTAGTTGGCATCCAGATCAGCGAACGTGATGTCAATCGTGATATCCAGATCCCAGCTGCGCGGTCCATTCACCCGAATCGCGAGGCTGTCGAAGATCTGCTCCGGCGTCAGCTGGGAAAGCAAGGTCGGCGAGGTAGCTTGCACCGCGGTGCCGAAGTTGCCGCACGCGCAATTCGGCGGCGCCGCACATGAAGAAGTTTCGCCACGTCGCGTATTCGGCACCGTAGCCCAACTGCTCGAGCGTGTCGGCGTAGAGCGCGCGGGCGCCGGCGTGGTCGCTGTCGGTGAATATCGCGTGATCGAGCAGCGTTGCCGCCCAGCGGAAATCACCGGAATCGAAAGCCGTGCTGGGCCAGTTCGACGACCCGGTCGATGCCGCCCATTGCCTCGACGTAACGCGGGCGCGAGAGCCTCTGGCGGGTGCGGCCACAGCCGGCCGGGGTTGCCGTCGAACCATCCCATGTAGCGCTGGTAGACCGCCTTGACGTTGTGGCTGACCGAGCCGTAGTACCCGCGGGCATGCCAGGCCTGCTCCAATGCCGGTGGCATCTGGAACATTTCGGCGATTTCGACACCCGTGTAGCCCTGGTTGAGCAGTCGCAAGCGTCTGGTCATGCAGATAGGCGTAAAGGTCGCGCTGCAGCGAAAGGAACTCGACGATGTGCTCGTGGCCCCAGGTCGGCCAGTGATGAGACGCGAACACCACGTCGGCGCGGTCGGCGAAGGTGTCGATCGCCTCGGTGAGGTATCCGGACCAGGCATGCGGATCGCGTACCAGCGCGCCGCGCAGGGTCAGTAGGTTGTGCAGGTTGTGGGTGGCGTTCTCGGCCATGCACAGCGCGCGGAATTGCGGGAAATAGAAGTGCATTTCGGCGGGAGCTTCGGTGCCCGGCGCCATCTGGAACTCGATCTCCACGCCGTCGATGGTGTGCGTCTCGCCCGTCGTCCGCTGATATCGACGGTCGGGACGATCAGCCCAACTTCGCCGGTCGACGGGGTCTGGCCCGAGCCCGCAGCCCACCTGCTCCTGCGGCCCGCGTTCCAACAGCGTGCCGTACATATACGTCGCGCGGCGCGTCATCGCCGGACCCGCATAGACGTTCTCCTGCACGGCATGTGCGGTGAAGCCCTCCGGCGCCAGCACCGCCACCGTGCCGGCATCCACGTCCGCTTGCGATGTCACGCCGAGCACGCCGCCGAAATGATCGACATGGCTGTGGGTGTAGATCACCGCGACGACGGGGCGGTCCGCGCCCCGATGAGCGCGATACAACTCCAGCGCGGCGGCGGCTACCTCGGTGGACACCAGCGGGTCGATCACGATGACTCCGGTGTCGCCCTCGATGAAGCTGATGTTGGAGATGTCGAACCCGCGGACCTGATAGATGCCCGGCACCACCTCGTACAGGCCCTGTTTGGCGGCCAAGCGTCGACTGCCGCCAGAGGCTGGGGTGTACCGACGTGGGTGCGGGGCCGTCGAGGAACGAGTACACGTCGTTGTCCCACACCACGCGGCCGTCGGCCGCCTTGATGACGCACGGCGTCAGCGCGGCAATGAAACCCCGATCGGCGTCGCCGAAATCCCTTGTGTCATCGAACGGTAGCGGATGCTGGCTATGTGCCGATTCGATTGTCGCGGTAGGAGGCTTGTGATCCACCGGCACTACCTTGCCACCAATTGACCGTCCCGAGTAGCGAACCGGCGCGCAAATTGTTTTCATCGGACCCTAGCCATTCCGTCCAGTGAAGCCGCATACTGCCGAAGCGGTCCGCAATGACGATGGACCGCTACAACGGGCAAAGGAGCACAGGTGAAGCGTGGACTGACGGTCGCCGTAGCCGGAGCGGCCATTCTGGTCGCAGGTCTTTCTGGATGTTCGAGCAACAAGTCCAGCACGAGTAGTGGGTCCTCGAGCGCAAGCGCAACATCCGGCGGGGGCGGCGGCGCCTCCGGCACGAAGGTCATCATCGACGGGCAGGACCAGCACGTGACCGGCACGACCGTGTGCACCACGGCCGCCGGCAATGTCAACATCGCGATCGGCGGGTCGGCGACTGGCATCGCCGCGGTGCTCACCGACGCCAATCCCCCCGAGGTGAAGTCGGTTGGACTCGGCAACGTCAACGGCGTGACCCTCGCCTACACTTCCGGCACCGGCCAGGGCAAGGCCGAGGCGACGAAGAACGGCAACGCCTACAAGATCACCGGCACTGCCACCGGGGTTGACATGGCCAACCCGATGTCCCCGGTGAACAAGCCATTCGAAATCGACGTCACCTGCTCGTAGTTCGACGTCCTAACGCCGCGATGCGGGCGGTTGCCACCCATTGACCGGCAACCGCACCGCGAACTCGGTGCGGCCGGGTCCGCTGTTCACCGTGATGGTCCCGTTGTGCGCTTTGACAACGGCAGAGACGATCGCCAACCCCAGCCCGGTGCTGCCGCCCTTGCGGGAGCGGGAGCTGTCGCCGCGCGCGAACCGCTCGAACACCTCCGACTGCTGCGCCACCGGAATCCCCGGGCCGTTGTCGATGACCTGCAGCAAGCGTGTGCGTCGGGCCGGCGCTGAGCCGGGTGGTGACGACGGTGCCCGGCGCGGTGTGAATGCGGGCGTTGGCCAGCAGATTGGCCATCACCTGATGCAGCCGTGCCTCGTCGCCGGTGACCACCACCGGTTCGGGCGGCAGGTCGAGCTCCCATTGGTGATCCGGCCCGGCGACGTGTGCGTCACTGACTGCGTCCACCGCCAGGCGAGACAGGTCGACCGGTTCACGCTCGAGCGGGCGACCGGAGTCCAGTCGGGCCAGCAGCAGTAGGTCCTCGACAAGACGCGTGATCCGTTCGGTCTCGGAGGCGACCCGGCTCATGGCGTGCGCGACCGCCTCGCGGTCGTCACCCATACGTTGGGCAAGTTCGGTGTAGCCGCGGATCGCGGCCAGCGGGGTGCGAAGTTCGTGGCTGGCGTCGGCGACGAACCGGCGGACCCGGGTCTCGCTGGCCTGCCGGGTCGACAGTGCGGCGGAGATGTGATCGAGCATCCGGTTGAGCGCCGAACCGAGTTGGCCCACTTCGGTATGCGGGTTCGCGTCGGCTTCGGGCACCCGGACCGGCAGCTCCACCTCACCGCGGTCCAACGGCAGATCGGCCACCTTGGTCGCGGTTTGGGAGACCCGTTGCAACGGCGCCAGCGCCCGCCGGATGATCACCGCCCCGGCGATGGTCGCGGCGGCCATCGCGATCAGGGTGACGATGCCGAAAATGATCAACATCCGAAATTCGGTGGCGTCGATGTTGGACATCGACAGCCCGGTCACGATCACGTCGGCCCGGTTGCGACTCGGGGCGGCGACGACCCGGTAGCGGCCCAGGCCGTCGAGATTCAGCATCACCGGCGAGCGACTGCCGGCAATCTGCTCCAGTTGGTGCTGGGCGGTCGGCGTCAACGCGGCCCGCGTTCCACTACTCGTGAGATAGCCGGCGTCCACCGTCTTGCCGTCGCTGACCACCGCCGCGACCATGCCGGCGGGCTGGCCCGGGGCGTCCAGGAACCTCGGGCCGGGACCCGTTTTGGGGACGCGTGGTTCGTGCCGGCGAGGTGGTTCGGGGTACAGCAGCGACGAGCGGTAGGAGGTGCCGCTGAGTTGACTGTCCAGCTGCGCCAGCAGGTGGTGGCGCAACGCGAGTTCGGTTGCGACAGTAATGCCGACACACACGACGGCGAGAACCGCGACCTGCCCGACGACGAGGCGCAGCCGAAGCGACCAGACCCGGGGGCTCCTAGCGCGCCGGCTTGAGGACATAACCTGCGCCGCGCAGCGTGTGGATCATGGGTTCGCGACCGTTGTCGATCTTCTTGCGCAGGTATGAGATGTAAAGCTCGACGATGTTGGACCGGCCGCCGAAGTCGTAGCTCCATACGCGGTCCAGTATCTGCGCCTTGCTCAGCACCCGCCTGGCGTTGCGCATCATGAACCGAAGCAGTTCAAACTCGGTGGAAGTCAACGAGATTGGTTCGCCGGCCCTGGTCACTTCGTGGCTGTCCTCGTCGAGGACCAGGTCACCGACGACGAGTTGGGCGCCGCTGTCGACCGTCGTGACGCCGGTGCGTCGCAGCAGGGCACGCAACCGCAGCACCACCTCTTCGATGCTGAAGGGCTTGGTGACGTAATCGTCTCCGCCGGCGGTCAATCCGGCGATCCGGTCTTCCACGGCGTCCTTGGCCGTCAGCAGCAGGACCGGCAACCCGGGATTTTCCTGGCGCAACCGGTGCAGGACGTCGAGCCCGCTCATGTCGGGCAGCATCACATCCAGGACGACGACGTCGGGGCGTTCGGCGCGGGCGGCTGCGATGGCCGATGAGCCGTCGCCGGCCGTGGCGATGTTCCAGCCCTCATATCGCAGGGCCATCGACACCATCTCTGCGAGAACGGGTTCGTCGTCCACCACCAGCACGGTGACCGGTTGGCCGTCGGCGCGGCACATGACCACGCGTTCAGTTCGGGGAGCCGCCACGAGTTCCAGTATCCGCGCTCGACTGGGCCGAGGCTATGGCATCCCTATGCGCCAGCTGTGAAAGGTCGCGTGACCGCTGGTGCGATCACGCGACCTTTTCGGCGTAGCGCTGTTAGTACCAGTAGCGCCTGCCGGCCACCGGGCGGCCGATGGAGCCCATGGCCCACATCACCGCACCGACCACCAGCAGAATCACTCCGAGCACTGTCAAAATATGCACACCGAAGACAAAGCCGAGGATGAGCAACAGAGCACCGACGACAATCATGGCGATTTCCTTTACCTAGCAGGAACGTGATCAATTGGTTGCATTGAACTGGGCTGCGGCAACTTGGGCGTCCGGCAATCCTTTACTTTCGGATTTACACCCATGTAATTCAGCGGCCCCGCGATCACCGTCACGGCGACGGTTCCCATTGAGGCACAGCTAGTTTCCTCGCCTTTGAAGTAGTCTCGCTGCCAGGCTGCGAGGACTCCTATGAGCAGCCAGACCAGGACAATTGCACCCAGAATTCCGCGACCGCGCACCATAGTGACCTCCAATTGTTGCCCGAAACAATTCCCGTTCCGGGAGCGTTGCCCGTTGTACTCATGTCTAAACATAAAATAGCAGTGAATCTGGTGTGTGTAATCAGCTGCCTTGATCGGCGAGCCACCTGGTGGCACGCCTTTTCGAGGCTCGGGACAACCACGCATCCTGAACCAGCTCGGCCAATTCGGTCAGGTCGATCTCGGCGAGCCGACTGGACCGCACCAGCACCGAAGGGTGCCCGTCGAAGTGGGGAGTGCTGAAGAACGGCGATTCGGGGTCCTGGATCAGGGCGAGCTTGTCGCTGTCCGACCCCACCCACAGCATGATCACGTCAGCCCAGCGCTCTCCGGTGTCGGGATCGGCGCAATCCGGCTGCGGAGTGCGGAAGAACACGAACGACTTTCCGCCCACCTGATAGATCGCGTTGCCCTTCGGACCCTCCATGCGTTTGACATGTGGCATGGACGCGGCGATCCGATGCACGTCGCCGACCGTAGCGGGTCGATCAGGCATAGGACGACGGTACCGGGCTGGGCCTGACCGTCTGCGTCTGTAGCATAGGCAACCGGTAAAAGGGTTGCAGGAGAGGGGGATAACGGCACGGTGACTGATACCTTGTTCGCCGACGTCTCGGAATACCAAGTGCCGGTTAATGACTCATATCCATACCAGGTGCTATCGATTCGTGTGAGCGACGGCACCTACCGGGATCATAATTTCGCGCGCAACTACGCATGGATGCGCGGCGCAATAGACAGCGGCCGGCTGACATTCGGCATCGTTTACACCTACGTCCGCCCCAATTGGCCGGCCAACGCCGACACCGTGCGTTCGATGATCGACGGCGAAGGCGGCCTGCATCCGCGGGTGGCCCTGATGCTCGATGTCGAATCCGGGGGTAACCCGCCGGGTGACGGGTCAAGCTGGATCAATCAGCTGTATTGGAATTTGGCTGATTATGCGGGCTCGCCGGCACGAATTATCGGATATGCCAACGCCTATGACTTCTTCAATATGTGGCGGGTGCGCCCGCCCGGGCTTCGGGTGGTCGCGGCGGGATACGGTACCAATCCAGATCTTCCCGGACAGGTCGCGCATCAATACACCGACGGCAACGGCTACAGCCCGAATCTGCCGCAGGGCGCGCCTCCGTTTGGCCGCTGCGACATGAACTCCGCCAATGGACTTACACCGCAACAATTTGCCGCCGCGTGCGGCATCGCAACGAGCGAAGGATGGTTGATGGCTCTTTCCGACGACGAGCAGGCCGAACTGTTGACCAAGGTGCGCGACATCTGGGATCAATTGCGCGGACCCGACGGCGCGGGCTGGCCCCAGCTCGGGCAGAACAGCCAGGGGCAGAATTTGACGCCGGTGGACGCCATCGCCGCAATCAAGAAGGACGTGGAGAAGCAACCGGGTTCTGCGTCGTCCGCGTGAAAGGCGTTGGCGCTCACGGGGTGCCACGCTGCGCGGACACGAAGAGAGTGGGCGGCATCGAGTGTTCGGAGCCACTCGGGACTGTGCGGTCATAGCGGGCCATCAGTTCCGGAAAGTCCGCCGCCGAGACCGTCCAGCCACGATCGCGCAACCACGCGGGAAGTGCGGTGCGTTCCTCGGCGTACCAGAGGTCTTCAACGGCCGGCATCTCGGCGTCCGTGATTTGAGCGGCCACCGCTCGCATGCGTTGCATTTCTTCCCGCTGGCGCTGCACCAGGTCGGCGTCGATGAAACCCTCCCCGGGCACATTGGAGGCCAACCAGCTGCCCGGTGCGCTGAGCGAATCGATCCGCTCGAACAGCAGGTCTTGGGCTTGGGCGGGCAGGTATCGCACCAGCCCCTCGGCGGACCAGGCCGACGGCCGGGTGGGGTCAAAGCCCTTGTCCTGCAATGCTTTCGGCCAGTCCTGACGCAGGTCGATCGGCACATTGACCAGCTGCGCCGTCGGCATTGCGCCGTGGCGGTCCAACGTGGCGGTTTTGAATTCCAGCACCTTGGGCTGGTCCAGTTCGTAGACCACGGTCCCGTCGGGCCACGGCAGCCGCCACGCCCGGGCGTCCAGTCCGGCGGCCAGGATGACCACCTGACGAACTCCGGAGTCGGCGGCCGCAAGAAAGTATTCGTCGAAAAACGCCGTCCGCGTGGCCATGAAGTCCACCAACAGTTGTGCTCGCGCCTGCACCGCAGGATCGATTTCGGATGCCTGGGCGAGCAGCTTGGGATCGGCGTAGAGGCTCCACATGCCGTCGCCGACGGCATCCAGGAACACCCGCGCGAACGGGTCCTGGATCAGCGGGTTTTCGCTCTCGGTTTCGGCGGCTCGGGCCGCGGCCACGCCGAGGGCGGTCGATCCGACACTCTGGGTGATCTCCCAGGAATCGTTGTCAGTGCGCGGCATGCCGGTCCCCCTCGCCAGAGAAAGTGAGTTTTGCAAACTATTCTTCCCGCCGCCGAGGCCGCGCGCCGCTCACCTACCCTTTTTCCCAGAGGGTCTACAGGTTGCAAGGGAGCGCCATGACACGCACGCCGCAGGAAGTCTTCGCTCATCACGGAAAGGCACTGGTCACGGGCGACCTCGACGAGATCGTCGCGGACTACGCCGACGACTCGGTGGTGATCACCTCGGCCGGTGTTGCCCGAGGCCGTGACGAGATCCGCCGGGTGTTCGTCGAGCTGCTCGACGATCTCCCCAATGCGGACTGGGATTTGAAGTCCCAGATCTTTGCCGGCGACGTGCTGTTCCTCGAGTGGGCGGCCGACTCCGCGGTGAACCGGGCCGACGACGGCGTCGACACCTTCGTTTTCCGCGACGGCATCATCTGGGCGCAGACCGTGCGCTACACCCCGCGCGCCAAAGCATGAACAGCGTAGATCTGGACGCCGTCGCCCGGTGGATGTCGGAGCAGGGGCTGGGCGAGGGCCCGGTGCAGGACGTAGCCGCGGTGACCGGCGGAACGCAGAACGTCATGCTGCGCTTCACCCGATCCGGACGTCCGTACGTGCTGCGCCGCGGCCCGCAACACCTGCGCCCCCGCACCAACAGCGTGATCCTGCGGGAAACACGAGTGCTGGCCGCGCTGGCCGGCTCCGACGTGCCGCATCCCCGGTTGATCGCGACGTGCGACGACACCGGCGTGCTGGGCGACGCGGTCTTCTACCTGATGGAGCCGATCGACGGGTTCAATGCCGGCGAAGGTCTGCCACCGCTGCATGCCGGGAATCCCGAGGTGCGGTTCGGCATGGGGCTGTCGATGGCCGACGCGCTGGCCAAACTCGGTGCCGTCGACCATGTCGCCGTCGGGCTCGCGGACTTCGGTAAGCCGGACGGCTTCCTGGAACGCCAAGTGCCACGCTGGCTTTCGGAACTGGAGTCCTATCAGGAGTACGACGGCTACCCCGGCCCTGACATTCCCGGCGTCGACGAGGTGTCCCGCTGGCTGGAGAGCCACCGACCGACCCAATGGACGCCCGGCATCATGCACGGCGACTATCACGCGGCCAACGTGATGTTCTCCCGCACCGGGCCCGACGTGGTGGCGATCGTCGACTGGGAGATGTGCACGATCGGCGACCCGCTCCTGGACCTCGGCTGGCTGCTCGCCACCTGGCGGCAGTCGGACGGGTCGAGCGTGTTCAGCCACGCCCTGGGCGGCACCGATGGCTTGGCCAGCACCGACGACCTGCTGGAGCGCTACGCCGCCAACACGTCTCGCGATCTGTCGCACATCACCTGGTACACCGTGCTGGCGTGCTTCAAGCTCGGCATCGTCATCGAGGGGACGCTGGCCCGCGCCTGTGCGGGCAAGGCCGAGAAGGCGGTCGGTGATCAACTGCACGCGGCGACCGTGCACTTGTTCGAGCGGGCGCTTGGGTTGATCGAGGCGCGGGATTAGCAGAGCGCGCCCGAAGGGATTCGAACCCCCAACCTTCTGATCCGTAGTCAGATGCTCTATCCGTTGAGCTACGGGCGCCGGTCTTCAGTTGTCGTCTAGCTGGTGTTGCGTGGCGGAGGCGAGAGGATTTGAACCTCCGGTTCCCTTTGAGGGGAACAACTCATTAGCAGTGAGCCCCATTCGGCCGCTCTGGCACGCCTCCATGGCCTTCCAAAGGGTACCCGACCCCGGAATACCGAAGCCGCCGGAGGCATAGCGTACACAGCAGCGACATATGCTGTCGAAGTGACCGCCCGCCTGCGGCCCGCGCTGGCCGGGCTGCCCGTTTACGTCCCCGGCAAGACCGTGCCCGGTGCCATCAAACTGGCCAGCAACGAAACGGTGTTCGGACCGCTGCCCAGCGTCCGCGCCGCGATCCAGAACGCCACCGACCTGATCAACCGCTACCCCGACAACGGCTGCGTGCAACTCAAGGCCGCGCTGGCGCGACATGTCGGCCGCGACTTCACGCCCGAGCACGTCGCCGTCGGCTGCGGTTCGGTCAGCCTGTGTCAGCAACTCGTGCAGATTACGGCGTCGGCGGGCGACGAGGTGATTTTCGGGTGGCGCAGCTTCGAGCTGTACGCACCGCAGGTGCAGGTCGCCGGCGCGACCCCGGTCCAGATACCGCTGCGCGACCATACCTACGACCTCGACGCGATGCTCGACGCAGTCACCGATCGCACCCGGCTGATCTTCGTCTGCAACCCCAACAACCCGACTTCCACGGTTGTTAATCCCGACGCGCTGATCCGCTTCGTCGACGCCGTACCGTCGCACATCCTGATCGTCATCGACGAGGCCTACATCGAGTACGTCCGCGACGGCATGGCACCCGACAGCCTGGGCCTGGTCCGCGCCCACGACAACGTCGTGGTCCTGCGCACCTTCTCCAAGGCGTACGGCCTGGCGGGCCTGCGGATCGGCTACGCGATCGGGCACCCGGAGGTGATCACCGCGCTGGACAAGGTCTATGTCCCGTTCACCGCGACCAGCGTCTCGCAGGCTGCCGCCATCGCGTCGCTGCAGGCCGCCGACGAACTGCTCGAACGCACCGACGCGGTGGTCGCCGAACGCGAACGGGTCAGCGCGGCGCTGCGCGACGCCGGTTTCACACTGCCCGTGTCGCAGGCCAATTTCGTCTGGCTACCGCTGGGGCCCCGCACCGGCGACTTCGTGGAGCAGGCCGCCAACGCGCTGATCGTGGTGCGGCAGTACGGCATCGACGGGGTCCGCGTCACCATCGGCGCGCCGGAAGAGAACGACGCCCTGCTGCGGTTCGCCCGCGGCTGGATCTGAGGCATCTCCACGTCGCCGAACGTGCACGGGCGGTGAGTTTTTCGCGATTTTTCCGCCTTCAGCGCACGCTCGGCGAAGGGGGACCGCTACCTGGCGGGATTGCGGCCGGTGAAAGCAACCAACCGGTCCAGCGCACCCGCATCCTCTGCCACCTCGACGGGGTCATCGAATCCGGCGCTGCTGCGTTGGGGCTGCTTGATGATTTCCTGCGCCAGTCCCAACACGTATTCGACCAGCGAATCCGGGGCCTCGACGTCGTGCCCTACGGCGCGGGCGTAATCCCAGGCGTGCACCAGGAACTCGATCGAAAAAACGCCGACGGCCACCCGGGCCGGCATCGAGCCGCCGCCGAACGCGACCTCACCGTCCAGACCGTGCTGGTGCCAGGCATCCAACGCCGGACGTGCGGTGCTGACCACCAGCTGTTCCACCGATTCGGTGTCCTGCGGCACGTCGAATTTCGCACCGGCCATGCCGCCCAGGCTGGTGATCGAATTGATCAGGTGCCCGGTCAGGTCCTTGACGTTGAACTCCGAGCACGGCGTCTGCTTGGACTTGTCGGATCCGGCCACGGTGTGCAGCACCTGCAGCAGCACCCCGAGTGTCAATTCGGCGCTGCGCAGCTCGTCGGTTGGCGGGGATTCTGGGCCGGGTACCAAGTCGTCGGACATGTCAGCCACGCTACGGTCTCGACATGGGCGAAACATACGAATCCGTCACCGTCGAGATCAAGGACCAGGTAGCGCAGGTAACGCTGATCGGTCCAGGCAAGGGCAACGCGATGGGGCCCGCCTTCTGGTCGGAGATGCCGGACGTGTTCGCGACGCTGGACGCCGACCCCGAGGTGCGCGCCATCGTCATCACCGGGTCCGGCAGGAACTTCAGCTACGGCCTGGACGTGCCCGCCATGGGCGGGTCGTTCACCCCGCTGCTGTCCGGCGACGCCCTGGCCGGCCCGCGCGCGGTCTTCCATCGCGAAGTCAAGCGCATGCAGGGCGCGATCACTGCCATCGCCGACTGCCGCACCCCGACCATCGCCTCGGTGCACGGCTGGTGCATCGGCGGCGGCGTCGACCTGATCTCGGCGGTCGACATCCGCTACGCCAGCGCTGACGCAAAATTCTCGGTCCGTGAGGTCAAGCTGGCCATCGTCGCCGACGTCGGCAGCCTCGCCCGGCTGCCGCTGATCCTCAACGACGGACACCTACGCGAACTCGCGCTGACCGGCAAAGACATCGACGCGGCCCGCGCCGAGAAGATCGGGCTGGTCAACGACGTGTACGACGACGCCGAGGCCACGCTCGCGGCGGCCCACGCGACTGCCGCCGAGATCGCCGCCAACCCCCCGCTGACCGTGCACGGCATCAAAGACGTGCTGGACCAGCAGCGCATCTCAGCGGTGTCGGAGAGCCTGCGCTATGTGGCCGCCTGGAACGCGGCGTTCCTGCCGTCGAAGGACCTGACCGAGGGCATCTCGGCGACGTTCGCCAAGCGTCCGCCGCAGTTCACCGGCGAGTAGCGCGGGCACAGAACCACAACGCAACCGCCAGCCACCCCGTCGAGATCGCCAATCCGGCGAACTCCAGCCACCCGACCGTCGCGCCGGCGCGGTGACCGGTGTCGACGAGGTGACTCAGCGTGTGCAACGCCCAATGCGCGGTCGCGAACGCCAGCGCAGGCACCCGCCAGGACGGCCATCGCAGCGCCGCCAGCAGCAACAGGCCCAGCGGGAACTCGAACGACGCGTTGTCGAAGATGTAGTGGTCGTTGCGGCTGCCGAACGCGCCCAGAGTGTCGAAGAAGGCGCCCGGCGCCACGATCATGAACAGACCCAGACCCACCGAGTAGGCACCGAAGATGAGCAGGATCACCTCGACATAGCGCGAGCGGATAGCCATGCCCTCCAACGCTAGGCTCGCGAGGGTGGCTCCAACACCCGACGGCAGGATCCGTGTCCCGGCCGACCTGAACTCTGTGACGGCGATCAGCGAAGAAGACCACTCCGAGATCGACGGCGCCGCCGTCGAACGGATCTGGCAGGCCGCCCGGCACTGGTATCAGGCCGGCATGCACCCCGCTATCCAGCTGTGTATCCGGCACAACGGGAAGGTCGTGCTCAACCGCGCGATCGGCCACGGTTGGGGCAACGCGCCCACCGACGAACCCGACGCCGAGAAGATCCCCGTCACCACCGACACGCCGTTCTGCGTGTACTCGGCGGCCAAGGGCATCACCGCGACCGTGGCGCACATGCTGGTCGAGCAAGGGGTCTTCGCACTCGACGATCGCGTCTGCGAATACATCCCCAGTTACACCAGCCACGGCAAGGACCGGACCACGATCCGGCATGTGCTCACCCACAGCGCGGGTGTCCCGTTCCCGACCGGCCCCAAGCCGGACCTGCGCCGCGCCGACGACCACGAATACGCGCAGGAACAGCTCGGCAAACTACGGCCGCTGTACCCGCCAGGCCGGATGCATATGTACCACGCGCTGACCTGGGGTCCGCTCATGCGCGAAATCGTCTACGCAGCAGCTGGCAAAGACATTCGTGACATCCTGGCCACCGAAATCCTGGATCCGCTCGGCTTCCGGTGGACCAACTTCGGCGTCGCACCCCAGGACATCCCGCTGGTCGCGCCCAGCCACCCGACCGGCAGGCCGCTGCCACCGGCCATTGCGGCGATCTTCCGCAAGGCGATCGGCGGCACCGTGCACGAGATCATCCCGTACACGAACACCCCGGCATTTCTGTCCACCGTGGTGCCCTCGTCCAACACCATCTCCACCGCGGACGAGCTGTCCCGGTTTGCCGAGATCTGGCGTCGGGGCGGCGAACTCGACGGTGTACGCATCATGAGCCCGGAACGGATGTACGGCGCGGTGCAGGAATGCCGCCGGCTGCGGCCGGATGTCGCGGTAGGACTGATGCCGGCCCGCTGGGGCACCGGATACATGCTGGGCACCGACCGGTTCGGACCGTTCGGACGCAACTCGCCGCAGGCGTTCGGAAACCTCGGCTTGGCCAACATCGCGATCTGGGCTGATCCGGCGCGTGGTCTGTCCGCCGGGTTGATCAGCAGCGGCAAGCCCGGCAAGGATCCCGAACTCAAGCGCTACAAGGCGTTGATGAACACCATCACGGCGGCTATCCCGTCGCCGCGGTGAGCACCGAGACTGCGCTCAGGGATTCGAAGCTGCGCTGAGGGCCGTCGGTGGCCGAAGAACCTCGCCCTGAACGCAGTTTGAGCGCCACCCAACGCAGGCTCGACCTCATCACGCAGCGGTGGCGGAGGGATTTGAACCCCCGGACGGTTTTAGCCGTCTCTCGCTTTCAAGGCGAGTGCATTAGGCCGCTCTGCCACGCCACCCCGGACAAGGGTAGGCCAAGGGTAGCGGTGCTTGTAGCGTGGCCAACATGCGCGCCATCGTCGCTGAATCCGCCGAGCGACTCCTCTGGCAGGACGTCCCCGATGCGTCCGCCGGGCCCGGCGAAGTACTGATCAAGGTGGCAGCCGCCGGCGTCAATCGCGCCGACGTGCTGCAGGCGGCCGGCAAGTACCCGCCGCCACCGGGCGCCAGCGAGATCATCGGCATGGAAGTCAGCGGCACCATCGCCGACGTGGGCGCTGACGTGGCGGGATGGACTGTCGGGCAAGACGTGTGCGCCCTGCTGGCCGGCGGTGGATACGCGGAGTACGTCGCGGTTCCGGCCGGCCAGGTGATGCCGATTCCGGCGCCCGTCGGCCTTGTCGACGCCGCCGGCATCCCGGAAGTGGCCTGCACGGTCTGGTCGAACCTGGTGATGACGGCGCACCTGGGCCCGGGGCAGCTGGTGCTGCTGCACGGGGGTGCCAGCGGCATCGGCAGCCACGCGATCCAGGTGGCACGCGCGCTGGGCGCCCGGGTGGCGGTCACCGCCGGCTCGGCGGCGAAGCTCGAGATGTGTCGGGATCTGGGCGCCCAGATCACCATCTCCTACAAGGACGAGGACTTCGTCGCGAGGCTGAGAGAGGAGACCGACGGCAGGGGCGCCGACGTGATCCTCGACATCATGGGCGCGGCCTACCTGGACCGCAACATCGACGCGCTGGCCACCGACGGTCAGCTGGTGGTGATCGGCATGCAGGGTGGCGTAAAGGCCGAACTCAACATCGGCAAACTCATGGCCAAGCGGGCCCGCGTCATCGGCACCACGCTGCGCGCACGCCCGGTCAGCGGGCCGACCAGCAAGAGCGCCATCGTCGACGCGGTGACGACATCGGTATGGCCGATGTTCGCCAGTGAGCGGGTCAAGCCGATCATCGGCAGGCGCCTGCCGATCCAGGAGGCGGGGGAAGCGCACCGCCTGCTGCAGTCCGGCGAGACGTTCGGGAAGATCCTGCTGACCCTCTAGCGCGGTCGAAATTCAGCCCAAGGACGCCAGCGCGCGCACCAGCTGGTCGACTTCGGCCATCGTCGAGTAGTGCGCCAAGCCGACGGTCACCGCGCCGCCGATGTCGTTGACTCCCAGCACGTCAAGCACGCGGGAACTCGCGTTGGCGATGGCCAGAATCCCGTTGTCGGCCAACCGCTGCACCACCCGGTCGGCTGGGACCTCGTTGACGGCGAAGCTGATCACCGGTATCCGCGATTCCGGGCGTCCCAGCAGTATCACCAGCGGTAGCGACCGCAGCGACACCATCAGGTAATCGTAGATCCGGTTCAGGTACGACGACGCAGACTGCATCGACACCGAGAGGCGTTCCCGCCTGCTGCCGCGGGCCGACTCGTCCAGGGAGGCCAGGTATTCGATGCTGGCGACGACCCCGCCCAGCAAACCGAATTGGTGGGCCCCCACCTCCAGCCGCGCGGGCCCGGTGGCATACGGGTTGGTGGAGACCGAGCTGAAGGTGTTGATCAGCGCCGGCTCGCGGAACACCAGCGCCCCGATCGGCGGTCCGCCCCAACCCACGGCGTTCACCGCGACCACGTCGGCATCGGATTCCTTGATGTCGATCAGTCGGTAGGGCGCGGCGGCGGAGTGGTCGACCACCACCAGTGCACCCACGTCGTGCGCCAGTTTCGTCATCGCCCGCAGATCGGTGACGGCGCCCAACGTCCCCGATGCCGACGTGACGGCGACCAGCCGGGTGGACTTGTTGATCAGGCTCTCCCACTGCCAGGTCGGCAGCTCTCCGGTCTCGATGTCGACCTCGGCCCATTTGACCTTCGCACCGTAGCGGTGAGAGGCACGCAGCCACGGCGCGATGTTGGCCTCGTCGTCCAGACGGCTGACGACCACCTCGTATCCCAGGCCGGCGCGCGCGGATGAGGCCTCGGCCAGCGACGCCAGCAGCACCGCGCGATCGGCACCCAGCACGACCCCGCCCGGATCGGCGTTGACCAGATCGGCTACCGCCTCGCGGGCCGCGTCCAGCACCGCGGCGCTGCGCCGCGCCGACGGGTGCGCCCCCGCCGTGCTGGCCCCGGACCTGCGGAAGGCCGTCGAAACGGTGGTCGCAACCGAATCAGGAATGAGCATGCCTGTCGGCGCATCGAAGTGCACCCATCCGTCACCGAGCGACGGGTGCAGTCCGCGCACCCGGGCGACGTCGTAGGTCATGCCAGCCACCTTAGAGCTAACGCAATTTCCACAAATGGGTGTCGGTAGCGGGTGCGCTAAAGACGTTCCAGCCGTCACAGCTTGCCGAGTCAACTCACCCGGGCAGCCATACTAGTCGAGTGAGCTTGTGGTTCGGAACGCTGATCGCATTGGTCTTGCTGATCGCGCCGGGTGCCATCGTCGCACGTATCGCGCAGTTGAATTGGCCGATCGCCATCGCGGCCGGACCGGCGCTGACCTACGGCGTAGTGGCACTGGCGATCATCCCCTACGGCGCGCTCGGCATCCCGTGGAACGGGTGGACAGCGCTGGCGGCGCTGGCCGTCGTCTGCGTACTGGCAACGGCCCTGCAGCTACTGCTCGCCCGCTTTCGGGACAAACAGGCCGAAGCGCGCGCCATCAACCCCGGGCCGGCGATCCTCGTCGCGGCCGGCGTGCTGCTGGGGGTCGTGCTGATCGGCTGGCCGGCGTTCAGCGGCATCCAGCACTGGCAATCGATCCCCAGCACCTGGGACGCCGTATGGCACGCCAACGAGGTGCGCTGGATCCTCGACGTAGGACAGGCGTCGTCCACCCACATGGGCGAGCTGCGCAACGTCGAGACGCACGCGCTGCTCTACTACCCGTCGGTCTTCCAGGCTTGGCCGCCGTGCTCTGCCAGTTGACCGGTGCGGCGGCGACCACCGGCTACACGCTGAGCTCGCTGGCGGCGGCGATCTGGCTGTTTCCGATGAGCGCGGCCGTCCTCACCTGGCGCGCGTTGCGCAGCCACACCACCGAATGGCGCACCGCGGCCACCGCGGCCACCGCCGCAGCGCTATCGGCGTCGTTCACCGCGGTGCCCTACGTCGAATTCGACACCGCCGCGATGCCCAACCTGGCGGCCTACGGGGTCGCCATCCCGGCCATGGCCCTGATCACCTCGACGTTGCAGCACCGCGACCGCATCCCGGTGGCCGTACTGGCCCTTGTCGGTGTCTTCTCGGTGCACATCACCGGCGGCATCATCGTCGTGGTGCTGGTCGGCGCCTGGTGGCTCTTCGAGGCGCTGTGGCACCCGGTTCGGGGCCGGATCCGCGACCTGGCGGTGCTGGCCGGCGTCGGCGGTGACGGCCGGCCTGATACTGTTACCGCAGTTCCTGAGCGTCACGCAGCAGGAAGACATCATCGCCGGGCACTCCTTCCTGACCTACCTCAGCAAGAGACGCGGCCTGTTCGACGCCGTTTTCATGCACTCCCGGCATCTCAACGACTTCCCCTACCAGTGGGGGCTGAGCTTCCTGTGCGCCGTCGGCGGGTTCATCATGCTGGCCAAAAAGATTTGGTGGCCGCTGGCGGTGTGGTTGCTGTTCGATCGTGATCAACGTCGATGCGGGCACTCCCCTATGGGGTCCGTTCGGCGGGTGGCCGGGGCAGTCGGCGAGTTCTTTTACAAGGACCCGCGCCGCATCGCCGCGGCCACGACCCCGCTGTTCAATCTGATGGCCGGCCGTCGCGCTGATCGCCATCGTTGCGGCAGCGGTGGCCCTGGCGAAGCGGTTCGTCGAGACCACGCAAACCCATGCCATCGCGGTTCTGGGCAGCGGCCACCGCGGTACTGGTGGTCGGGATCAGCCTGCTCAGCGCGTGGCACTACTTCCCCCGGCACCGGTTCCTCTTCGGCGACAAGTACGACTCGGTGATGGTGGACCAACGCGATCTCGACGCCATGGCCTACCTGTCAAAGCTGCCCGGGGCCCGCGACACGCTGATCGGCGATTCCAACGTCGACGGCACCGCATGGATGTACGCGGTGGCAGGTCTGCACCCGCTGTGGACCCACTACGACTACCCCGTGCAGATGGGCCCGGGCTACCACCGCTACATCTTCTGGGCCTACGCCAAGAAGGGCGACAGCGATCCGCGAGTGGTCGAGTCCCTCAAGGCCCTCAACATCCGATACGTTTTGGCCAGTGGGCCGACGGTCCGGGGCTTCAAGATTCCTGACGGACTAATCTCACTGGACAAGTCGCCGTACTGGATCTGATCTATGACAACGGCGGCGCCCAGATTTACGAATGGCACGGATGACACACCGGTGCACCCCTAGAAGACACGCACGAGGACGGTGATTCGGTTGGCTGAGGGAAACGACGGCCAGAACGCTGAAGATAACGACGACATCGAGGTAATCGGCGGCATCGATCCGCGTCTGATGGCGATGCGCGAGGATGACGACGACGAACGCTCGTTGACCGACCTGGTCGAGCAACCCGCCAAGGTGATGCGAATCGGCACCATGATCAAGCAGCTGCTGGAAGAGGTGCGTGCCGCGCCGCTGGATGAAGCCAGCCGCAACCGGCTACGGGACATTCACGCCACCAGCATCCGCGAACTCGAGGACGGCCTGGCACCGGAGCTGCGTGAAGAGCTGGAACGGCTCACTTTGCCGTTCAACGAGGACACCGCACCCTCGGATGCCGAGTTGCGGATCGCGCAGGCGCAGCTGGTCGGCTGGTTGGAAGGGCTATTCCACGGCATCCAGACCGCGCTGTTCGCGCAGCAGATGGCCGCCCGGGCGCAGCTGGAGCAGATGCGCCAGGGTGCGTTGCCGCCGGGGATGGGCAAGCCGGGCCACGGCGGCGTGCACGGCACCGGACAGTACCTGTAAGCCGTGTCGACGGCTCCTTGTATCGAGACCCGCGACGCGTGGGTCGAATTCCCGATTTTCGACGCCAAGTCGCGTTCGTTGAAGAAGGCGTTCCTGGGTAAGGCCGGTGGTGCGATCGGCCGCAACGCCTCCAACGTGGTGGTCGTCGAGGCGTTGCGCGACATCACCATGTCGCTCGAACTCGGTGACCGCGTCGGTTTGGTCGGGCACAACGGCGCCGGCAAATCGACTCTGCTGCGCCTACTTTCGGGCATCTACGAACCGACGCGCGGTTGGGCGAAGGTCACCGGCCGGGTGGCGCCGGTGTTTGATCTGGGTGTCGGCATGGACCCCGAGATCTCGGGCTACGAGAACATCATCATCCGCGGCCTGTTTCTGGGACAGACCCGCAAGCAGATGCTGGCCAAAGTGGACGAGATCGCCGAATTCACCGAGTTGGGCGATTACCTGTCGATGCCGTTACGCACCTACTCCACGGGCATGCGGGTGCGGTTGGCGATGGGCGTGGTCACCAGCATCGATCCGGAGATCCTGTTGCTCGACGAGGGCATCGGTGCGGTGGACGCCGAGTTTCTGAAGAAGGCGCAGTCACGTCTGCAAGGCCTGGTGGAACGCTCCGGAATCCTGGTCTTTGCAAGTCATTCCAACGAATTCCTGGCCCGGCTATGCAAGACAGCGATGTGGATCGACCACGGCGTGATCCGGCAGAGCGGCGGTATCGAAGAGGTGGTGCGCGCCTACGAGGGTGACGACGCGGCCCGGCACGTGCGCGAAGTGCTCGCCGAGACCGCGCGTGAATGACCGTGAATGATTACGTCTTCGCCGTCGTGGTCACCCACCGGCGCCCTGAGCAACTCGCCCGTTCCCTGGAGCTGTTGTCCACCCAGACCCGGGCACCGGACCGGCTCATCGTCATCGACAACGACGATTCCGGCGACAGTCGGGTACATTATCTCGTTGCCGCACAGGAGGTCCCGTCGATCTATCTCAACTCCCGGCGAAACCTGGGCGGCGCCGGCGGGTTCGCGCTGGGCATGCTGCTGGCGTTGGCGCACGGGGCGGACTGGATCTGGCTGGCCGACGACGACGGGCGCGCCCAGGACACCGAAGTGCTGTCGACCTTGATGGCGTGCGCCGAGAAGCACGGTCTGGCCGAGGTGTCCCCGATGGTCTGCAACATCGACGACCCGGAGGCACTGGCGTTTCCGTTGCGCCGTGGCTTGGTGTGGCGCAGGCGGGTAAGCGAATTGCGCACCGAGAGTGGGCAAGACCTGCTGCCCGGGATCGCGTCACTGTTCAACGGCGCATTGTTCCGCGCGTCGACGATCGAGGCGATCGGGGTACCGGATCTGCGGTTGTTCATCCGTGGCGACGAGGTGGAGATGCACCGCAGACTGGTTCGCTCCGGCCTGCCGTTCGGAACATGTCTGGACGCGGTCTATCTGCACCCGTGCGGCTCGGACGAGTTCAAGCCGATCCTCGGCGGGCGCATGCACACCCAGTACCCCGATGACACCAGCAAGCGGTTCTTCACCTACCGCAACCGCGGCTACGTGCTGTCCCAGCCCGGACTGCGCAAGCTGCTGCCCCAGGAATGGGTGCGGTTCGGCTGGTTCTTCCTGGTGACCCGCCGCGACCCGAAGGGGCTGTTGGAGTGGGTCCGGCTCCGCCGGCTGGGACGGCGGGAGCAGTTCGGGCGGCCGGGAGGTTCGCAATGACGTTCATCGACGCGGCCGCGCAATCCAAGACGTTCGCCCGCGCCCGCAGTGATCTGGCCGCCGGGTTCCGGCGCCACGAACTGTGGCTGCACCTGGGCTGGCAGGACATCAAACAGCGCTACCGCCGTTCGGTGCTGGGGCCGTTCTGGATCACGATCGCGACCGGAACCACGGCCGTCGCGATGGGCGGGCTGTACTCCAAGCTGTTCCACCTCGACCTGTCCGAGCATCTGCCCTACGTCACGCTCGGGTTGATCGTCTGGAACCTGATCAACGCCGCCATCCTGGAAGGCGCCGACGTCTTCGTTCACAACGAGGGCCTGATCAAGCAACTGCCGACGCCGCTGAGCGTGCACGTCTATCGGCTGGTGTGGCGGCAGATGATCCTGTTCGCCCACAACATCGTGATCTACGTGGTCATCGCGATCATTTTTCCCAAGCCGTGGTCATGGGCGGACCTGTCGGTGTTTCCCGCGCTGGCACTGATCATGCTCAACTGCGTGTGGGTGTCGTTGTGCTTCGGCATCCTGGCGACCCGCTACCGCGACATCGGGCCGCTGCTGAGTTCCGTGGTGCAGTTGCTGTTCTTCATGACGCCGATCATCTGGAACGACACCACGCTGCGGCAGCAGGGCGCCGGCCGCTGGTCGAAGATCGTGGAGCTGAATCCGCTGCTGCACTACCTCGACATCGTGCGGGCACCGCTGCTGGGCGCCCCACAGGAGTTGCGGCACTGGGCAGTGGTCGTGGTGCTGACGATCGTCGGCTGGGTGATGGCGGCGTTCGCGATGCGGCAGTACCGCGCGCGGGTGCCCTACTGGGTTTAGCGGACGCATGAATCATCCCCCTCCCGACCGAGTCGACGCCAGCCTGCTCACCGGCGTCTCCGAGACCGCCCTGTTCACCCTGCGCGGCCGGGCCTACCAGGCCGGCCACCCGGACGCGATCATCGACGACCCGATGGCCGTCAAGCTCGTGGAGTCCATCGACTTCGATTTCGCGAAGTTCGGTCGTCGCAAAGGTCAGGAGATGGCGTTGCGCTCGCTGGCTGTCGACCAGTGCGCGCTCGCGTATCTCGCCAAACATCCCAAGGCCACCGTCGTCGCACTTGCCGAGGGTTTCCAGACCAGCTTCTGGCGACTGAACAGCGCGCTGTCTGATGCTCAATTTCATTGGGTGTCAATCGATTTGCCGCCGGTGATCGAGTTACGGCGGCGGCTGCTGCCGCACTCGCCACGGATCACCGAGATCGCGCAGTCCGCGCTGGACTACAGCTGGATGGACAAGATCGACAGCACCAACGGCGTGTTCATCACCGCCGAGGGTCTGCTGATGTACCTGCAGCCCGACGAAGCCATGGGATTGATCACCCAGTGCGCCAGACGATTCGCCGGCGGGCAGATGTTCTTCGACGTACCGCCGACCATCGTCAAGAAGGTGGCACCCAAGGGGATGCGCTCGTCCAAGCACTACCGGGTGCCGCCGATGCCGTTCAGCCTCTCGCCACGGCAACTGGCGGACCTGGCGAAGACCGTTCCCGGCATCCGCGCGGTGCACGATGTGCCGATGCCCGAGGGGCGGGGCTGGTTTTTCGGGACCTGCTACCCCGCGCTGTGGCAGTTCCCGCCACTCAGGCAGTTCCGCGGCGCTTATACCTTGCTCGAATTCGGCTGACGCTCAGCGAGTCTCGCGCGTCACCACCATCTCGTCGTTGCCGGTGGCCCAGGACCGGCGGAAGACGTCGAGTGACACCACTTCGTCCGGGCCGGTCGGGTTGGCGCTGTCGTTGAGGTGGACCTTGCCGTTGGCCAGGTCGACTCCCGTCACGACGACGGCGTGGTCGCTCATCGGGTTGCCGCGGTTGTCCTTGGTCTGCAGGGGCAGGCCCCAGATCATCTCGGCATTCACCCCGGCGATGACTTTGTGACCCTCGGCCAGGTAGTGCTCGAGGGCTTCCATGCCGGAGTCCAGGCCGGTGGCGGCGGCGTCGTCCTGGCTGGTGGCCACCCCGTAGATGCCGTACTGCGCCAGCAGCGCCGGAATGTCGCCGGGGTCGGTGCCGTAGCCCGTGCTGTACATCGGTCCAGGGTGGAACCGGCTGCCCAGCCGCTGCGCCACCGCGATGATCTCGTCCTCGGCGGGCGCGCGTCCGGTCAGCTCGCCGATCACGTCCGCGGCGGCCATCAGTGCACAGTCGTCGAAGGATTGCTTGCGCCAGTACTGGGCGGCGGCTGCCGGGTTGCCGTACATCGCTTTCGCCTGCGTGGTGCCGTTGGGGGCCGCAGCGTGGGCTACGGCCTCAAACGTGGATGCCGCGGCCAGCGCTGCGGCGGCGGCCGCGATAGCCGCTGCGATGATGAAGACGGCTCTGCGGACACTGAATCCGGTCGTGGCGATGCTCATGCGATAAGGCTCTGACTAGAGCCTTACGGGAAGCTCTGCGAATTCTTGGAGCGCGGTCGACCGTCACTTCACCGACTCCAGATCATCGACAAGGTCCCACGTGTACTGCAGTCCGCCGAGAACCCGGTGCCATTCCGGTGGTGCGTCCGCGGGGAGAGGAAGCCGTGTGCTGAGCGCCTCGGTCAGCTCGACCGCGGGTCCGCGTAGCACGGGCATGCTGTCGTCCGGGCGCTCGATGCTGACGGTCACCGCGTCCTCGACGGCCATGACGCAGTGGAAGTCGGGGGCGGTGGCTTCGATTCCGAATCGCCCCCGGCACTCCATTCCCGCGCCGAATGCAAAACCCTGGGTGAGGGCCGCCACGTAGCGGAGACTGGCGATGACCTCGTCGGCCATGACAGCTGGTTCGATCCCGAGCGGAATCAGGATGTCACGTTCGTGTACCCACGAGTCCCATAGCGCATGGGACATGAGAAGCCGGACGGGCACCTCTCCCAGAGGCGACTCAGCCGAGGTGGACCATCCAGCCTCGTCGAGCGTCTCTACAGTCGCGATGAGCTCCGCGTTGGAGGACACGAACAGGTCGAGCATCTCGGCCGAGGACAGCGAGCCGATGTCCTCGACCATCCTCAACGGCGACACAGCCGGGTCGAAATACGGCATCACGCGGGTCGGCTCTCCGGCGAGCCCAGCAACAGCGGACATCACGTACAGCGGATTGATCCCGGCAAGGTGGGCGATGACATTCCGGACCGACCACTGGGCACAGCGGCTCGGCGCGCACCACTCATCGTCGGTGAACGTGGCGGCGATCTCCGCCAGTCGAGCGCGTTGGCGGACGAGCGGCGCTACCACGTCATGTGGATCCCCCTCGATCGTCACGACGGTGGGACCTGTGTAGCGCGGAGAAAGGATCATGTTTTGAACGATACTATAATTATGAACGAAACTACAATAATCTCGTTGTTCGGAGTCTCGACTGCTCCCTTCCGGGCCGAGGGGGCCGCTACCGTTGAGCCCATGTCATCGCCCTCCCCAGCACCGATGTCCCGCTCCGAACGGAAGAAGGCCAACACGGCTTCGGCAATCCTCGACGCGGCGGAGGTCCTTTTCCGGCTGCGGGGATTCCAGGCGACGACTATCGATGAGATCGCAGAGCGGGCAGACGTGTCGGCGGGGTCGGTCTACGTACATTTCGAGAACAAGGCGGGTCTCTACCTCGCCCTGGTCGAGCGGGCCCTCACTATCAACGAGGCGGCGATGGGCCAAGTCGCAGAACTCGATCTGAGCAGCCCGCTGGAGCGTGTGTTCGCAGCAGGCGACGCCTACCTGAACTTCCACCTCGAGCACCCGGGCGCCTTCCAGATGATCGCCCTTCGGGTGCTCGAACCGTCATCCGGAATGCACGAAGTCGAGGCACGCATCGCTGAGCGTGTGCAGCAACTGGTGGGCGCAGTCGAGGCCGACCTGCGGGCGGCGATCGAGGCCGGCGAGGTTCGCTCGGACCTCGACGCTGCCCGCACCATGCGGTTCCTCTGGGGTTCCTGGAACGGCGTGATCGCCATGGCGCTGCGCGACGACCGGCTCAAGATCGACGATCACGAGCTCCGGGCGACACTCGAGATCGGCCGGTCAGTGGTCACCGACGGTCTGCGCGCCGGCGGCGCACAGCACTGATCGCCATCCCGGTGAAACCCACCGACGTCGAGATGAAGGACGCGAGTCCGAGCGTCCGGTACGCCGGGTTCTGCAAGAGTCCGGGCCGGTAGGCGAGCGGGAGGAACATCATGGCGTTCATCCACGCACCGGTGGCCAGCGCTCGCTGGACTCCCGTGGGCGCGCCAGGCACTGCCAGGCCGACCGCGACCGTGCCGGTGCCGAGAGCGATCAGGTCCAAGTGCCACTGTCGGATCCGCGCGGGGCTCTTGATCCGGAGCTTCCGCGCACCATCGTCGTTGTAGCGCACCGCTGCGTAGAGCCAGCCCGACAGTGCCCCGGCCGCGAGCTCGACCAGGCCTGATGTCACCAGACCGGACGGCACCGTGTGATCGCATGCGGCGGTTGCGGGACTCATGCGATGGCCGCCAGAGCTTGCGCCACCCCGGGCACGGGCAGTCGGTCGTAGACCCTGCGCCCGTGCCGATTCTGGTACGCCCAGGTAGCGGCCGCGACCGCGCCACGGCGCTGCAACCAGAAGCGGTCGCTGGCTAGAGCGCCGGGAGAGCGAACCGCGTCGACATCGGCGATTGCGAAGCTATCGCCGTCGTCCCGTCCCTTGAAGTCCAATACCTTTCCGGTCGCGTCGCAGATCTGTGCCCCGCCCTCGCAATGCCCTCGGTAGGTCACCGGCATCAAGGGGAACCGACAGGAGAATTCGCCGGCATGGGCCCCGTGTACGACCGGCGCGCCGACGTGCCGGGCGAACACCGCCGGTGCTGTCGTAGCCCGTCGGTGGTTGCGCGCCTCGGCGCCGCCGCATGAACGGCCACCTGGGGATGCTCCACCACCCCGAGCCGCCCAGCACGAGGGCCACCTGGTCGGCCAGACGTGCGACCGTCTGGGCGCGGATCAGCTCCCAGCAGAGCGCGACACCTACGGTCAGTTCCTCCGTCTGGATCCGGCCTGGGTCAGTACCTCCGACGTAGAGTGCGTTCTCCCACATCGTCGGGAGGTCCTTGTCGTGGCGGCCGATTAGCTTGCCATCCGGCGCTGCGAGCAAGAAGGCGTTGCGCACGTGACCGTCCTCGTCGCGGACCAGGGTCGAACCGCCGACGTGGATACCGTGCCGGCGCGCAAGATTCGACAGCAATTTGGTCGGCTCGCCGCCGACCGGAGCGGCGTTCAAGCTCAGGTCAGTGCGAAACGCGACACCAGTGGAGAAGAACTCAGGCAACGCGATCCAGGCGGCGCCATCAGCGGCGGCGCGTTCGGCCTGGCGTTCACATGCCTCGAGGTTGTGGTCGACGTTGCCGAGGTCCGCCTTGATCTGGACTGCCGCAACTTTTGTTTTTGTAGTAGTGTTCATTTTTGAACCGTACTACAACAGAACGAGAGAATTCAATGCGTGCCGAAAACATCACGGTCGTCGACGCCCTCTACCAAGCGTTTCTGAGTGGGAACTTGCCCCAGATGCTGGAGACGCTCTCCGAGGACGTCGTCTGGACCCAGCCGGGAAGCACGCGCCTGAGCAAGATCCACCAAGGACGCGACGCAGTCATCGGCTTCTTTCTGGACATCGCGCAGTACGGCCTGACAGTCCGACCGATCGAGTACTTCTCCCACGCTGAGAAGGTGCTCGCCGTGGTCGACGTCGAGCTCGGCGGAGAACGAGCGAACGAAGTCGACAGGTTCGATCTCCGGGAGGGCCTGATCGTCGCGGTCGAGCACATTGGTGACACTGAGATGCTGTCGCGCGCTCTGTCCGGCAGCAAGGGGTGCCTGCGATGAAGCAACGGACGCAACTCGACGCGATCGGCACGATCGAATGGACCGAGCGCACCGGCGGCGTTCTCAACCGGGCAGAGCAGATTGCCCTGGCGCGTCCGCTCCTTCGCGGCCACCGCGGCATCGTTGCCGGCAGGATCGCGATGGCGCTCAAGCTTCATGCGGGCCGGCGGATCTCGCTTGATCCCTCGTGCCTGTTACCGCCCGACTCGCCGTTGGCATGCGACGCAGAGGCCGCAGTCAGAGACCTTCTCTCACCTGCCGTTCTCAACCACTCGTACCGGTCGTTCGCGTGGGGAGCCGCACTTGCCGCCGTCGACGGAATCGCCTTCGACCGTGAACTGTTCTATGTGGCTTCCCTGTTCCACGACACCGGCATCCCGAGCCCGGTTCCCGAGGTGGACTTCACCGTTCGCAGCGCGGCCATGGCCCGCACGTTTCTCGGGGCGCACGAAATCGGCGCCAAGGATCAGCAGGTGGTGACGAACGCCATCGCTCTTCACCACACGCCTGGGGTGGCGTTAGATCATGGCCCCGAAGCATTCTTACTTTCCGCGGGCGCGGCGGTCGACGTTTTCGGCCTGCGGAGCAACCACGTTCCAGACGGCGTCCGCGCCGGGATCGTCCGGCAATATCCCCGGCTGGGATTCAAGCGTGAGTTCGCTGAGCTGTTCCGCGCCGAAGCGCGACAGGTCCCACGCGGCCGTGCGTGGTATCTGCACCGGTTCGCCGTCAGCGACATCGCGATCCGGCTTGCTCCGTTCCGCGGCTAATGCTCGGCGAGGAGCGCCGCCAAGAACGCGCCAAGAATCCTTTGAGAATCCTCCAAGGCCGCGTCCGGACACTATCGCGGTGCCTCAAACACTCGTCCGTCACGACAACGCGAGATTGCGGTTACCGCTCGACCGGCCAGTTCTGCTCCGCGCGATCCCGTTCCAGGCGATCTGTGAGCAGCATCTGCTGCCGTTCTACGGTGTCGTGCACATCGGTTACCTGCGCGGCGAACACCGGTTGAGCCAAGCCGAACTCACGCGCATCGTCGAGGCTTGCTCGGGCGGTGTCCAGGTTCAGGAAAAGATGACAACCCGGGTAGGCCTGTGGCTGGACCACCAACTCGCCCCGCGCGGATTGGGCGTGCTGGTGGAAGGCGGATATGCCTGCACCCCGGTACGCGAGGGCGCCGCCCTTGCCGGGCCGACCACCACCATGGCCTTCTACGGCTCGATGCGCGACAACGCCGACCAGCAACGCCAATTCCTCACCCTCGCCAGAAGAAAGAAGTCCAGCGACCATGCCTGACATTGCCTTCGCCGACACGGCCACCATGCACCGCGATGACGCACCCGTGGGCCGCACGGCCCGGATTCACTTGCGTAAGCGGTTCGGCGGCCTGCGCTGCTGCCGCCGCTCCTGGTCCGACAACGGCAGCCGGCTGTTCCTGCACGGTTACGAACTCACCTTCGGGATCGAATTCGCCTGCGATGAAACAGAACTCGACAACCAGGTGCTGAGCGCCGACTGCGTCGAGGACATCCACGCCGCGCTGCAGCGTCAATTCGGTCACACCACATTGATCGCCGCCAACGACCCGCAACGTGACCTGTTCGAGCTGCTGGCCGAGCGTGACCTGCTGGACATGCGGATCACGGACAGTGCCGCGGTGGAAGCCTCGGCCGCCTGGGTGTTCGAGACGGTGGAACTGATTGTCGCGCAGGCGACGAGTGGCCGGGTCTGGGTGTCACGTATCGACGCCCAGGAGAGTGGGAGTCGGGTCATCACGCTGACCGCGTTGCCGGTGAAGGACTGGGTGTGAAGGCAATTGCCGCAGCACTCATCGTCGCGGCCGGCCTGGTCTGCACTAATTGCGGGAAGGCCTCGGCCGCACCGGATCTCGATTCGTTCCTGACGAACCTTCCCTCGACGCTCAGCTCGGCCGGTTCGCCGGAGCAACTGCGCGCCGCGCTCAGCACGGCACCGCCGGAGGTATCCCTGGGACCCGACAACACGCTGCGCTTCCCGGGCCGAGACGCGCACTGGTTGACGACGGCGTGGCATCTCGACCGCGTCTATGCGGTGGCCACCGATCCGCACCAGCAGAGCTGGCAGTTGGCGCGGTACGGGCAGGACGTGGCCGACCCGGTAGCCCCGCGCATCGCGGTAACCCCCATTACCTTCGGCAACTGGACCGTCCGACCGCGACTGGCGGGACGGCCGGATGGCGGGCTGCCGAACCTGGTGGCAGGTGCGTCACCGGCTTATGACATCGCCGACCACTCCGCGCAGGTCGTCGGAATTGACATCGACATGTAGCGGGGGTGGAGTTGCAGCCGTGAGCGCCTCTGTCATCGGTTGCGTGGGCACCCTGATCGTGCCCACCCGCGGCGCCCACGGAGCCGGCGAGGTGCTGCTGACGGTGCGGGGCTCCAAGGAGACATTCCTGGCCCGCTCCGACGAACCGCTACCCAAGGGCACCCAGGTGCTCGTCGTACAGACCCATGGGCCCCGAACCGTCGTCGTCGAGCCTTGGCCCGACCCCACTTTGACCACTTGAAATCGAAAACGCAAGGAGTACAACAATGCTCGGTTATAGAGTGCCCGCTCCGGACGAGGCGATGCTGATCTCTGGCGGCAAAAGCCAAGGGCAACGCCCCCTTCCGGGTCGTCACCGGCCACGGTGCCTTCGTCATACCCTTCTTCCGAAAAGCGGCGTTCCTGACGCTGGCCATGTGCGAGGCCGAGGTCGCCGAGAAGTGCGTGACCCAGCAGGGCATCACCCTCAACGTCCGGTCGGTGATCGCCTTCAAGGTCGGCAACGACACCGAAAGCATCATCTCCGCAGCGCAACGATTCCTGTCCGAACAAGACCAGATGTCGGTGCTCACCGGCCGGATCTTCGCGGGGCACCTGCGCTCGATCATCGGCTCGATGACCGTCGAACAGATCATCCGGGAACGCCAGAAGCTGGCCACCGAGGTGCTCGACGGGTCCAAGGAGGAGATGGCCCGGATCGGCCTGACCGTTGACGCGCTGCAGATCCAATCCATCGACGACGACGGGCTCGGCTACATCAACGCGATGTCGGCACCACACAATGCCGCCATCCAGCAGCAGGCACAGATCGCTCAAGCGCGTGCGAACCAGGCGTCGGCAGAGGCGGAGCAGGAGTCGCAACGCAAGCAAGCCGAATTCGCCCGCCAGACCGCCATCGTCAAGGCGCAGTACAAAGCCGAGGTCGACAAGGCTCAGGCGGAGGCTGCCCAGGCGGGCCCGCTGGCCGAAGCCGAGGCCCAGCGCGAGGTGCTGGCCATGCGCACCGAATTGGCCGAGCGCGCCGCCGAACTGCGCCAGCAGGAACTGGTCGCCGAAGTGGTCAAGCCCGCCGAGGCGGAAGCCGAACGGGTCCGGATCTTAGCGGTCGCCGACGCCGAGAAGATGAAGATTCAGGCCGAGGCTGCCGCGTCGCACAACCGGGTGGCGTTGGACCGGATGATCATCGACCAACTTCCCGAGATCGTGGACAAGGCGGCGCGCGGGCTGGCCGGCTCGAATCTGACCGTGCTCAACGGCGCCGAAGGGCTCAGTCAGGTGACCAGTGGTCTGGTGTCGCAGGGTCTGGCTATTTTCGATGCCGTACGCAACGGGCTGTCGCAGTACGACGAAGACGAGAACGCCGCGGGGTGATACGCGCCAGTAACGCCTGCGGGATATCAGTGACGGCCGGGCTTTTGTGGTGTATCACTGATACGCCCGATAGGTGCTAGGCGAAAGGTCGGCGGACGTGAGCGAGGAAGCCCAGTCAACGGATGCGGTGGCGGCGGCGCGCGATAACCTCGCCGCCGAACTGGCCCGGCTCAAGCAGCGGCATGACCGCCTGGAGGTCGAAGTCAAGAATGACCGCGGAATGGTCGGTGATCACGGCGACGCGGCTGAGGCGATTCAGCGGGCCGACGAGCTGGCGGTGCTTGCCGATCGGATCAACGAGCTGGACCGCCGGTTGAAGTCCGGGCCGTCCAGCTCGGACCCCTCTGACGCGCTGCCCGGCGGTACCGAGGTCACGTTGCGCTTTGCCGACGGTGAAGTGGTCACCATGCACGTGATCTCGATCGTGGAGGAAACGCCGATGGGCCACGAAGGCGAGACGCTGACCGCGCGCAGCCCGCTGGGACAGGCGCTGGCCGGCCATCAAGCGGGTGACACGGTGACATACTCCACGCCGCAGGGTCCCAGCCAGGTCGAGCTGCTATCGGTGAAGCTGCCCACCTAGACTCCCACTCGATGATCCCGCCAGAACCAGATGCTCAACCCCCGGAACAGCACCAGCACCTGCATCTGACGACCCAGGCGTTGCGTTTCATCATCACCGGCTCTCTTTCGGCGGTCGTCGACTTCGGGCTCTATCTGATCCTGTACAAGGCGGTGGGCGTACAGGTTGACCTGGCCAAGGCCACCAGCTTCATCGCGGGCACCATCACCGCGTACTTGATCAACCGGCGCTGGACGTTCCAGGCGTCACCCAGCACCGCGCGGTTCATCGCGGTCATGGCGCTCTACGCGATCACCTTTACGGTGCAGGTCGGGCTCAACCATCTGTGCCTCGAACTGCTGCACTACCGGGGATGGGCCGTGCCCGTCGCATTCGTAGTGGCGCAGGGCACCGCGACGGTGATCAATTTCATCGTGCAGCGAACCGTGATCTTCCGCATCCGCTGACCCACCAGCTGGGCGCGGTACCCTCTTTGACGATGTCGAGCAGCGATATGACCACTACACCGACCCGGCTGACCGGGTGGGGACGAACGGCACCTTCGGTGGCGGAGGTGCTGCGCACCCCGGACGTCGAGGTGATCGCCAAGGCGGTGGTCCGCGCGGGCGAAAACGGGGGACGGGGCGGCCGCGGTGTGATTGCCCGCGGGCTGGGCCGGTCCTACGGCGACAACGCGCAGAACGGCGGCGGCCTGGTGATCGATATGGCCGCGCTGAACAGGATCCACTCCCTCAACGCCGAAACCAGGCTCGCCGACGTCGACGGCGGCGTCAACCTGGACCAGCTGATGAAGGCGGCGCTGCCGCTCGGACTGTGGGTGCCGGTGCTGCCGGGCACCCGTCAGGTCACCATCGGTGGCGCGATCGGGTGTGACATCCACGGCAAGAACCACCACAGCGCCGGCAGCTTCGGCAATCACGTCCGCAGCATGGACCTGCTGCTGGCCAACGGCGAGATCCGGCGGGTGACGCCCGATGGTGACGAAGCCGAACTGTTCTGGGCCACCGTCGGCGGCAACGGGCTGACCGGGATCATCCTGCGCGCCACCATCGAGATGACCCCCACCGAGACGGCCTACTTCATCGCCGACGGGGACGTCACCGCCACCCTGGACGAAACTATCGCCCTGCACAGCGACGGCAGCGAAGCCAACTACACCTACTCCAGCGCCTGGTTCGACGCGATCAGTGCGCCCCCCAAGCTGGGCCGCGCGGCGGTATCCCGCGGCTCGCTGGCCACCATCGACCAGCTACCCGAGAAGCTGCGCCGCAATCCGCTGAAATTTGATGCACCACAACTGTTTACGTTTCCTGACATCTTTCCCAACGGGCTGGCCAACAAATACACGTTCGGGCCCATCGGCGAACTCTGGTACCGCAAATCGGGCACCTATCGGGGCAAGATCCAGAACCTGACGCAGTTCTACCACCCGCTTGACATGTTCGGGGAGTGGAACCGCGGCTACGGCCCGTCCGGCTTCCTGCAGTACCAGTTCGTGGTTCCCACCGAAGCCGTCGACGAATTCAAGCGGATCATCCGCGACATTCAAGCCAGCGGCCACTACTCGTTCCTCAACGTGTTCAAGCTGTTCGGCCCGGGCAATCAGGCCCCGCTGAGCTTCCCCATCCCGGGCTGGAACATCTGTGTCGACTTCCCGATCAAAGCCGGTCTCAACGAGTTCGTCAGCGAACTCGACAGGCGGGTACTGCAATTCGGTGGCCGGCTCTACACCGCCAAAGACTCCCGTACCAACGCGGAGACCTTTCACGCCATGTATCCACGAATCGACGAATGGATCGCCTTGCGCCGCAAGGTCGACCCTTCCGGGGTTTTCGCCTCCGACATGGCCCGACGTTTGGAGCTGCTGTAGATGGTGCGCGATGGTTCTTGATGCCGTAGGAAATCCCCAGTCGATCCTGCTCCTCGGAGGCACCTCCGAGATCGGTCTGGCCATCTGCGAACGGTATCTGCGCAATGCCTCGGCGCGAATCGTGTTGGCAGCCATGCCCGAAGACCCGGGTCGCGAGGCCGCGGTGGCGCAGATGAAGGCGGCCGGCGCGCGGTCGGTGGAACTCGTCGACTTCGACGCCCTGGAACCCGACACCCACCCCAAGGTGATCGACGAGTGCTTCGGTAACGGTGACATCGACGTGGCCATCGTCGCGTTCGGCTTGCTGGGCGACGCCGAGGAGCTCTGGCAGAACCAGCGCAAAGCCGTGCAGATCGCCGAAATCAATTACACTGCAGCGGTATCGGTAGGTGTGTTGCTGGCCGAGAAGATGCGCGCTCAGGGGTTCGGCCAGATCATCGCGATGAGCACGGTCGCCGGTGAGCGGGTGCGCCGCTCCAATTTCGTCTACGGGTCCACCAAGGCCGGTCTGGACGGGTTCTACCTGGGTCTGGCAGAGGCGCTGCGCGAGTACGGGGTTCGGGTGCTGGTGATCCGGCCGGGCCAGGTGCGAACCAGGATGAGCGCCCACGTCAAGGAAGCACCGTTGACCGTCGACAAGGAGTACGTCGCCAACCTCGCGGTCACCGCGTCGGCAAAAGGTAAGGAATTGGTTTGGGCGCCAACAGCATTCCGTTACGTGATGATGGTGTTGCGTCACATCCCGCGGAGCATCTTCCGCAGGCTGCCCATCTGACGATGCGCAACGCGCTGGCCACCCTCGGCCAGATGGCTGTGGCGGCCCTGGTGGCCATTGCGGTGGCCGCCGTATCCCTGATCGCCATCTCGCAGGTGCAGTGGCCGGCGTTCCCGTCGTCCAACCAGTTGCACGCGCTGACCACCGTCGGTCAGGTGGGCTGCCTGGCCGGGCTGTTCGCCGGTCGGCTGGACATACCGCCGCTACCCGCGCCTGGCCCAGCTCGGTGGATTGGTGTTCGTCTCCGCGTTCACCGTCGTGACGCTGGGTATGCCGCTGGGCGCCACCAAGCTGTACCTGTTCGGCATCTCGGTGGACCAGCAGTTCCGCACCGAATACCTGACCCGGCTCACCGACAGTCCGGCGCTGCACGACATGACGTACATCGGATTGCCGCCGCTCTACCCGCCGGGCTGGTTCTGGATCGGCGGGCGCGCGGCGGCGCTGACCGGAACGCCGGCGTGGGAGATGTTCAAGCCATGGGCCATCACGTCGATCACCATCGCGGTGGCGGTCGCGCTGGTGCTGTGGTCGCGGATGGTCCGCTTCGAGTACGCGCTACTGGTGACCATCGCGACCGCGTCCGTGACGCTGGCCTACAGCTCGCCGGAGCCTTACGCCGCGATGATCACCGTGCTGCTGCCGCCGGTGCTGGTGCTGACGTGGTCGGGCCTGCGCGCCGCCGGGCGCCCAGGCTTTGGCGCCGAGCGGCCACGCTGGCGTGACGCTCGACGCCGAGGGCGACATTGGCGTGACGCTCGGCGAAGGCACCGGGCACGAGGGCACGCGCGCAGGCTGGGCCGCGGTCGTCGGCGCCGGCGTCTTCCTGGGCTTCGCCGCCACCTGGTACACGCTGCTGGTCGCCTACAGCGCGTTCACGGTGACGCTGATGGCGCTCGTCCTTGCCGCATCCAGGTGGCGCGCACACGGCGTCAGGGCCGCTCTGGACCCGTTGCGCCGGCTGGTTGTGATCGGCGTGATCGCGGCAGCAATCGCGTCCACCACCTGGCTGCCCTACCTGCTGCGGACGCTGAGCTCGCCGACCAGCAACAGCGGCAGCGCCTTCCACTACCTGCCGGCCGACGGCGCCGAGCTGACCTTCCCGATGCTGCAGTTCTCGCTGCTGGGCGCCGGCTGCATGCTGGGCACGCTGTGGCTGGTGGTGCGGGCGCGTTCGTCAGTGCGGGCCGGCGGCTTGGCGATCGGTGTGCTCGCGGTCTATGCGTGGTCGCTGCTGTCGATGCTGACCACCCTGGCGCGCACCACGCTGCTGTCGTTCCGACTGCAGCCGACGCTGTCGGTGCTCCTGGTGGCGGCCGGGGTGTTCGGTTTCGTTGAGGCGGCTCAGGCACTGGCCGCACGCAGCCGGGCCGTGCTGCCGGTGGCCGCGGCGCTCGGGCTGGCCGGCGCGATCGCGTTCAGCCAGGACATCCCCGACGTGCTGCGGCCCGACCTGACGATCGCCTACACCGACACCGACGGCAACGGACAACGCGGTGACCGGCGACCACCCGGCTCGGAGAAGTACTACCCGGCCGTCGACGCCGCCATCCAGAAGCGTCACCGGCAGACCGCGCGATCAGACCGTGGTGCTGACCGCCGACTACAGCTTCCTGTCGTTCTATCCCTACTGGGGCTTTCAAGGCTTGACGTCGCACTACGCCAATCCGCTGGCCCAGTTCGACAAACGCGCCGCACAGATCGAGAGCTGGTCCAAGCTGAAGACCGCCGACGAGTTGATTCAGGCGCTGGACAAGCTGCCGTGGCCGCCGCCGACGGTCTTCGTCCTGCGGCGCGGCGCCGGCAACACCTACACCCTGCGACTGGCCGAGGACGTCTACCCCAACCAGCCCAACGTTCGTCGCTACACGGTGGACCTGAAGGCCGCCCTGTTCAACGACCCACGTTTCGCCGTCGAGACCATCGGACCGTTCGTGGTGGCCATCCGTAAGCCGGTGCCGGGCCCCTGATGGCCAGCGAAGAGCCAGACCGCGTCGCCGGGCTACCATCTACCTCCGTGAGCGATGCGGGAGCAAACTACCGGATCGCTCGCCTCGTTGCCGTCGTCGCTGGACTGCTGGGAGCCGTGCTGGCGCTGGCAACCCCGCTGCTGCCGGTCAACCAGACCACCGCCCAGCTCAACTGGCCCCAGAACGGCACCTTCAGCAGCATCGAAGCGCCACTGATCAGCTATGTGGCCACCGATCTGGACATCAGCGTGCCCTGCCAGGCCGCGGCCGGACTGGACGGGCCGCAGAACGCCGGCAAGACGGTGCTGTTGTCGACGGTGCCCAAACAGGCACCCAAAGCGGTCGATCGCGGAATGTTGTTGCAGCGGGTCAACGGCGACCTGGTGCTGATCGTGCGCAACGTCCCGGTGGTCGCCGCCCCGCTGAGTCAGGTGCTCGGTCCGGACTGCCAGCGGTTCACCTTCACCGCCCACGCGGACCGGGTCATCGCTGAGTTCGTGGGCCTCAAGCAGGGACCGACCACCGAGCATCCCGGCGCGCCGCTGCGCGGCGAGAAGAGCGGCTATGACTTTCGTCCGCAGATCGTCGGCGTGTTCACCGATCTGGCCGGACCGACTCCGCCCGGCCTGAGCTTCTCGGCGACCGTCGACACCCGCTACAGCAGCAGCCCCACGCCGCTGAAGATGGCCGTGATGATCCTCGGGTTGCTGCTGACCGCGGCCTCCCTCGTTGCGCTGCACATCCTGGACACCGCCGACGGCACCCGGCACCGCCGGTTCCTGCCGTCGCGCTGGTGGTCGGTCGGCGGGCTGGACGCGCTGGTGATCGCCGTATTGGTGTGGTGGCACTTCGTCGGCGCCAACACCTCCGACGACGGCTACATCCTGACCATGGCCCGAGTGTCCGAGCACGCCGGCTACATGGCGAACTACTACCGCTGGTTCGGCACGCCCGAGGCGCCGTTCGGCTGGTACTACGACCTGCTGGCGATGTGGGCACACGTCAGCACGTCCAGCATCTGGATGCGGCTGCCCACCCTGGTGATGGCGCTGACCTGCTGGTGGGTGATCAGCCGCGAGGTCATCCCCCGGCTGGGTCATTCCGTCAAGAAGAGCCGGGCCGCGGCGTGGACGGCGGCCGGCATGTTCCTGGCGGTCTGGCTGCCACTGGACAACGGCCTGCGGCCCGAGCCCATCATCGCCCTGGGCATCCTGCTGACCTGGTGCTCGGTGGAGCGCGCGGTGGCCACCAGCAGGCTGTTGCCGGTGGCCGCGGCGTGCATCATCGGAGCTTTGACTCTGTTCTCCGGGCCGACGGGCATTGCCTCCATCGGCGCGCTGTTGGTGGCGATCGGGCCGTTGCGGACCATCTTGCATCGCCGCTCCAAACAGTTCGGCCTGCTGCCACTGATATCGCCGATACTGGCGGCGACCACCGTCACCACAATCCTGATTTTCCGGGACCAGACTTTCGCCGGTGAAGCGCAGGCCACCGTGCTCAAGCGAGCCGTCGGCCCTAGCCTGAAGTGGTTCGACGAACACATCCGCTACGAGCGGCTGTTCATGCCCAGCCCGGACGGGTCGGTGGCGCGCCGGTTCGCGGTGCTGGCGCTGATCCTCGCGCTCGCGATCGCGGTGGCAATATCGTTGCGCAAGGGGCGAATTCCCGGTACGGCAGCCGGACCGAGCCGCCGCATCATCGGCATCACCATCATCTCGTTCCTGGCGATGATGTTCACCCCGACGAAATGGACTCATCACTTCGGGGTGTTCGCCGGGCTGGCCGGTTCGCTGGGGGCGCTGGCAGCGGTGGCGGTGACCGGGGCCGCGATGCGCTCCCGACGCAACCGAACCGTGTTCGCCGCCGTCGTGCTCTTCGTGATGGCCATGTCGTTCGCCAGCGTCAACGGCTGGTGGTATGTGTCGAATTTCGGTGTGCCGTGGTCGAATTCGTTCCCCAAGTGGCGATGGTCACTCACTACCGCATTGCTCGAGCTGACGGTCATCGTGTTGTTGATCGCGGCGTGGTTGCACTTCGTCGCCGGCAACGACGACGGTCCGCCCAGGACCCGGTTCGGCGCACGCCTGTCACGAGTCCTGCAGTCGCCGTTGGCAATCGCGACGTGGTTGCTGGTTCTGATGGAGGTCGTGTCACTGACGCAGGCGATGATCTTCCAGTATCCGGCGTGGTCGGTGGGCCGGTCGAACCTGGAAGCGTTGGTAGGTAGGACGTGCGGTCTGGCCGAGGACGTCCTGGTCGAACTCGATCCCGAGTCCGGCATGTTGGCGCCGGTCTCCGCGCCGGTGGGCGACGCACTGGGCGCGGGCCTCTCGGAAGCCTTCACTCCCAACGGAATTCCCGCCGACGTCTCCGCCGACCCGGTGATGGAGCGCCCGGGCGACCGCAACTTCGCCAACGACGACGGGGTGATCACCGGCACCGAGGCCGGTACCGAGGGTGGCACCACCGCCGCGCCGGGCATCAATGGCTCCCGGGCGCGGTTGCCGTTCAACCTGGACCCGGCGCGCACCCCGGTGCTCGGCAGTTGGCGCGCCGGCATCCAGGTGCCCGCGATGCTGCGGTCGGGTTGGTATCGGCTGCCGCCCAAGGATGAGCGGCACAAGACGCCGCTGCTGGTGTTGACTGCGGCGGGCCGGTTCGACGCCCGCGAGGTGCAGGTGCAGTGGGCCACCGACGACGAGGCCGCGGCCGGGAAGCACAGCGGCTCAATGGGATTCGGTGATGTCGGCGCGGCTCCGGCCTGGCGTAACCTGCGCGCGCCGTTGTCCGCCATTCCCGATTCCGCCACCCAGATCCGCTTGGTGGCCGACGACGACGATCTGGCTCCGCAGCATTGGATCGGTCTGACTCCGCCGCGAGTGCCGCACCTGCGCACGCTGCAGGACGTGGTGGGTTCCAAGGATCCGGTGTTCCTGGACTGGCTGGTGGGGCTGGCGTTCCCGTGCCAGCGGCCGTTCGGTCATCAGAACGGCGTCGACGAGGCACCCAAATGGCGCATCCTGCCCGACCGGTTCGGCGCCGAGGCCAATTCGCCCGTGATGGACAACCTCGGCGGCGGCCCGCTGGGCATCACCGAGTTGCTGGCGCATGCGACCACGGTGGCCAGCTACCTCAAGGACGACTGGTTCCGGGACTGGGGTGCGCTGCAGCGGCTTACGCCCTTCTACCCGGATGCCACGCCCGCCCGATTGGAGCTGGGCACCGTGACGCGCAGCGGGTTCTGGGATCCCGCGCCGTTGCGCAAGAGCTAAAAGGGTGGGGGGTGTCGTCGTCGGGTGGGGCGGGGCCGTCGTGCAGGTGTATGCGGGTTGGCGGGGTTGGCGGGCTTGGTGGTTGGCGCGGCGTTCGGCGGCCACGCGGTGGGCGCGGTCTTTGGCGCGGGTGCGGCGGCGTTTGGGCATCATCGCGGTGCGGGGTGCGCAGTAGTCCGGTGGGGGTTGGGCTTCGGGGGCGGGCATGCCGCCTACGGCGTGGCACAGGCTGGGGAACAACAGGGCCGAGCCGGGGGTGGTGACGTGGGTGTCGCCGGCCGGCGACGTCAGGATCAGGGTGCCATCGGCGAGTTGCTGTTCGGTCCAGCCCCAGAACGTTTTCAGCAAATGATGTGTGCGGCAATAACATTTGAGGTTGCCCGCATGGGTGGGCCCGCCCTGCGCGTAGGGGATGGTGTGGTCCAGATCGCAGCGGGTGGCCGGCACGTCGCAGCCCGGCCAGCGGCAGGTCAGATCCCGGGCCCGCACGAAAGCGGCCAGCGCTGTGGAGGGGATGTGCTGGGGTTCGGGCGGGCCGTAGCCGGGATGGATCAGCGGCACGAGTTTGGCGGTCAGGGCCAGCTCGGCCAGTAGGTCGGCGGTGATGAGGTCCTCGGCGCCGATCAGACACCCCGGGGTGTCCCCGTGACCGTTCAGCGTGGCCGCTTCGGCGATCACATGAATGCGCACCGGGGAGGAGGGCTTGCGCCCGGCGGCGGTGCAGTCGGTGCGCCCGCACTCACAGCCCAGCCGGGTCGCGTCGGCGGCCAGCGCCCCCAGCGCATCGGCGCGGCGCTGATCACGGGTGCGCGGATCATGCGGGCACACCGTGGCCGCCAGCGCCGAGAGCCGTTGGTCTAGGGCCGTGGCGTCGGTGATGCGCACCCGGCCCTCGATCGTGCACAACCCGTCCAGTTCCTGGCCGATGTAGACCTCCCGCTCGGGCTGCATCTTCTTGCGCCGGCGCACCGCATCGGCATCAGCGCGGGCCACGATCGCATCCACCTTCTGCGACAACCGCCACCGGCTCATCGAGGGCCACCGGGTCACCCGGGCGGCGACCTTGGCATCCACCGCGGCCAACAGCTGCGGGTCCTCGATCAGATCGGTGCGAAACACAATCGTGGAAAACGCGTCGAAATCGATATCCCCGGCACAAAACACCGCGCCCACCTTCGGCAGGCGCTCGCGCATCGCCCGCGCATAGCGCAGCTTGGTCTCCGCGCGGCCCTGGCTGATCTTCAACCCCGCCGCCACCTCACCAGCCACAGCCGCCATCGTGTCGATCGCCCAATCCTCGGTCTCCCCACCCCGGACCAGCCGGTAGGCGAACAACTGCCCGATCGCCACCAATTCAGCGGCGGCGGCCTGGTTCTGCACCCGCGCCGCCCCACAGATCCGCGCCATCCAGCCGGCCGACTCCTCGGTCTTCCCACGCAGAACCTCCCGGCGCGCGAACACCTCCCCCATGAAGGCATCAAAACGCGCCAGCTGCTCCGGGGAGGGAAGCGTGCCAGACGGCGTATCGAACATACTTTCGATAGTACCCGGAGCCACCGACACCGGACCTGACCAGCAACGAGCGTCAGACAGGCCGGACTTCGAAGGTGAACTCGCAACCCCCGATGCAGACGCTGTCGCCGTGGGCAAGGGTGGTGCTGCCGCGGATCAGTTCGCCGCGCACCTCGACACCGTTGGTCGAGCGAAGATCGGTGATCACGAAGCCAGACCCGGTGTCCGCGATAACCGCATGGTGGCGGCTTACGTCGTTGTCGTCGAGCACGATGTCGTTGTCCGTCAATCGCCCGATGCGTGTCGTCGCGCCATTGAGCTGGTACTTACGCCCGAAACGGTCACACAGCGCCGCGGCGACCGAAGTCGAAAGCGTGGCCCTGGTGTCGATCCGGCTGCGCTTGCGGGTGCTCTTGGCGGCCTGCTTGGTGACGATCGGCTCCTGCCGCAGGATCCGCTCATGCAGGGCGCTGACCGTAGGGCCGGGATCGATGCCCAGCCCGTCGGACAGCGCCGTCTTCAGTTGCCGATAGGCGCCGAGCGCGTCGGACTGGCGCTCGGTGACGTAGTAGGCCGTGATGAGCTGCGCCCATAGCGGCTCACGGTAGGGATGCTCGGCGGCGAGCGCCTCGAGTTCCCCGATCACCGCGTCGGCCCGACCGCAGGCGATCTCGGCTTCGGCCCGCGCGCTGTGCGCCGCGACCTTGTCTTCGACGGCTTTGGCGGCGAAGGCGACGACGAAGTCGAAGTCGCGCAGGTCGTCGAGCACCGGGCCGCGCCATTCGGCGAGGGCCGTGGACAGGTGGCTGCTGGCTTCCTCGAACCGTCCCGCGGCCGCGGCCGCGACGCCCGCGGCCTTTGCGGCGGCGAACCGGCCCAGGTCGTAGTCGGTGTCAGCCACATTGAGCTGGTATCCGGGCGGCGCGCTCGCCAGCACCCGCACCGGGTCGGCTCCCCCGTCACGCAGCAGTCGGCGCAGGTTGGAGATGTGGGACTGGATGCTGGTGCGCGCCGCCGGCACCGGGGAGCCGTCCCACACCGCGTCGATCAACGAGTCGACCGACACCGGCCGGTTGCGATTGATCAGCAGCATCGCCAGCACCGCCCGCTGCTTGGCGGCTCCGACCGACACCGGGACGCCGTCCACCAACAATTGCAGCGGCCCCAGCACACCAAACCCGAGACCCGAGTTCGTCATCGCGCTGCCAGCCTTCCGGGAGATCAAGGGTCCTGGCTAGTTCTCCGGCTCAATTGTGACCTCTTGGGGCGTCCCGTTCGACAAAGACCCACCACTTTCGGTGTGGCGGCCGCGGTTTGGGGGGAATTTCCGGGTCTGGTGCAGCTTCGCCGGCAGCGAGCCTGCGCTGATGGCTCCGAAACTGCGTGCAGACGGACCAAGAGGCGCATCGTCCGACACTCACCGCAGACTCGACGAGCAAACCATCGAAGCTGCCCCACGGCCCCGCATCCTCAACGGACTTAATAGCGTCGCCTACGATCGAGCCTCGTGTCCCCCGACGGTAATGAGCGATCCCACCGGATCGCCCGGTTAGTGGCCGTCGTCTCCGGAATCGCCGGTCTGCTGTTGTGCCTGCTGGTTCCGCTGCTTCCGGTGCGCCAGACCACGGCGACAATCCTGTGGCCCCAAGGCAGCAGCCCGGACGGCAACATCAGCCAGATCACCGCGCCGTTGGTGTCGGGCGCACCGCGCGAACTCGACATCTCCATTCCCTGCTCGGCCATTGCCACCCTGCCCGCCAGCGGCGGACTGGTGGTCTCCACGCTCCCCACCGACGGCTTCCAGACCGGCAAGCACGGTCTGTTCGTCCGCGCGAACAAGGACACCGTCGTGGTCGCGTTCCGCGACACCGTGGCCGCGGTGGCCCCCCGCGCCCAGATCGCGGCCGGCGGCTGCAACGTGCTGCACGTCTGGGCCGGCGCCGGTGGCGCGGGAGCGGACTTCGTCGGCATCCCGGGTGCCGCCGGGAAGCTCGACCCCGAGAAGAAGCCGCAGGTCGGCGGGATTTTCACCGACCTCAAGGTGCCCGCACAACCCGGACTGTCGGCCAAAGTCGACGTCGACACCCGGTTCATCCTGCAGCCCACCGCCCTGAAGACCCTCGCGATGGTGCTGGGCGCGCTCGCGGTGCTCGGCGCCATCGCTGCACTGGCGGCGTTGGATCGCCTGAGCCGCGGCGACACGCTGCGCAGTTGGCGCCCGCGGTGGCCCAAGGCACGGGCCGGGCTGGCCAGCTGGCTCGCCGACGTCGTGGTGATCGGAACGCTGCTGCTCTGGCACATCATCGGCGCCACGTCGTCAGATGACGGTTACAACCTGACCATCGCCCGGGTGGCGCCGAAAGCCGGCTACACCGTCGACTACTACCGCTACTTCGGCACCACGGACGCACCGTTCGACTGGTACTTCGGCGTGCTGTCCAAGATGGCGGCAGTCAGCAGCGCCGGCGTGTGGATGCGGCTTCCCGCCACGTTGGCCGCCATCGCTTGTTGGCTGCTCATCAGCCACTTTGTGCTACGCCGGCTGGGCCCGGCCCGGGGCGGCCTGGGCGCTAACCGGGTGGCCGTGTGGACTGCCGGCGCGGTGTTCGTCGCTGCCTGGATTCCGTTCAACAACGGCCTGCGGCCCGAGCCGTTGATCGCCCTGGGCGTCATCGTCACCTGGATTCTGGTGGAGCGGTCCATTGCGCTCGGCAGACTGGCCCCCGCCGCCGTCGCGATCATCGTTGCGATGCTCACCGTGACGTTGGCCCCGCAGGGGCTGATCGCGGTGGCGCCGCTACTGACCGGTGCCCGCGCCATCGCCCAGACCATTCGGCGCCGACGGGACATCGACGGCCGGCTGGCACCCGTGATCACCCTGGCCGCGTCGTTGTCGCTGATCACCGTGGTGGTGTTCCACAGCCAGACGCTGGCCACGGCCGCCGAGTCGGCCCGGATCAAGTACACGGTCGGGCCGACGATCGCCTGGTACCAAGACTTCCTGCGCTACTACTTCCTCACCGTGGAGAGCAACGCCGACGGCTCGATGTCGCGCCGGTTCGCCGTGCTGGTGCTGCTGCTGTGCATGTTCGGGATGCTGTTCGTGCTGCTGCGCCGCGGCCGGGCGGCCGGGCTGGCGAGCGGACCGGCCTGGCGATTGATCGGCACCACCGCGATCGGCCTGTTGTTGCTGACGTTCACGCCAACCAAGTGGGCCATCCAGTTCGGCGCATTCGCCGGGCTGGCCGGCGCGCTGGGTGGACTCACCGCCTTCACCGTCGCGCGGATCGGCCTGCACAGCCGGCGCAACCTGGCGCTGTATGTCACCGCACTGCTGTTCGTGCTGGCCTGGGCCACCTCGGGCATCAACGGCTGGTTCTACGTCGGCAACTACGGCGTCCCGTGGTACGACATCCAGCCCGTCATCGCCAGCCACCCGGTGACGTCGATGTTCCTGGCGCTGTCGATCCTCACCGGATTGCTGGGCGCCTGGTACCACTTCCGGATGGACTACGCCGGACACACCGAGGTGAAGAACAACCGGCGTAACCGCGTGCTCGCCTCGACCCCGCTGCTGGTGGTGGCGGTGATCATGGTCCTGGGCGAGGTCGGTTCGCTGGCCAAGGGCGCGGTGTTCCGCTACCCGCTCTACACCACCGCCAAGGCCAACCTGGCCGCCGTTCAATCCGGGCTTTCCCCCACCAGCTGCGCGATGGCCGACGACGTGCTCGCCGAACCCGACTCCAATGCCGGGATGCTGCAACCCTCTCCGGGGCAGGAATTCGGGCCCGACGGCCCGCTCGGCGGCGTCAAACCGGTGGGCTTCAAACCCGAGGGCGTCGGCGAGGACCTGAAATCCGATCCGGTGGTCAGCAAGCCCGGCGTCGTCAACTCTGACGCATCCCCCAACAAACCCAACGCCGCCATTACGGACTCCGCGGGAACCGCCGGCGGCAAGGGCCCGGTCGGAATCAATGGCTCGCACGCGGCGCTGCCGTTCGGGCTGGACCCCGCGCGCACCCCGGTGATGGGCAGCTACGGCGAGAACAACCTGGCCGCGCGGGCCACGTCGTCCTGGTACCAGTTGCCCCCGCGCCGGCCGGACCGCCCGCTGGTGGTGGTCTCGGCCGCCGGGGCCATCTGGTCCTACAAAGAGGACGGCGACTTCATGTACGGCCAGTCGCTGAAGCTGCAGTGGGGCATCGCCAAACCCGACGGCAGCACCCAGCCGCTGGGCGAGGTGTTCCCGATCGACCTCGGGCCACAGCCGGCCTGGCGCAACCTGCGGTTTCCGCTGACCTGGGCTCCGCCGGAGGCCAATGTTGCCCGCATCGTGGCCTACGACCCGAACCTGAGCTCCGAGCAGTGGTTCGCGTTCACGCCGCCGCGGGTGCCGGAGCTGGAATCGGTGCAGCGGCTGATCGGGTCGCAGACCCCGGTGCTGATGGACATCGCGACGGCGGCCAACTTTCCGTGCCAGCGGCCGTTCTCCGAGCATCTCGGCATCGCGGAGCTGCCGCAATACCGCATCCTGCCCGACCACAAGCAGACCGCCGTTTCGTCGAACCTGTGGCAGGCCGCGGCGACCGGAGGGCCGTTCATGTTCACCCAGGGACTGCTGTGGACGTCCACCGTCTCGACGTATCTGAGCGGCGACTGGTATCGCGACTGGGGATCGGTGGAGCAGTATCACCGGCTGGTCCCGGCCGATCAGGCGCCCGAAGCCGTCGTCCAGCAAGGTGTGATCACAGTGCCCGGCTGGAGCCGGCAAGGACCGATTAGGGCCCTCCCATGACCGTCACGAGTGTACGAGCGCAGGCCGCCCGGACCTGGACCGGCACGTGCGGGTGACCCGCTGGGTGGCCACTATCGCCGGGCTGATCGGGTTCGTGTTGTCGGTCGCCACGCCGCTGTTGCCGGTCGTGCAGACCACCGCGATGCTCAACTGGCCGCAGAACGGCCAGCTCAACAGCGTGACGTCGCCGCTGATTTCGCTGACCCCGGTCGACTTCAAGGCATCGGTGCCGTGCAGCATCGAGCGCGACATGCCGCCGAACGGCGGCGTCATTCTGGGCACCGCGCCCAAACAGGGTAAGGACGCCAACCTCAACGCCCTGTTCGTCGTAGTCAGCGCTGCGCGGGTAGACGTCACCGATCGCAACGTGGTGATCCTGTCCGTTCCACGGGACTTGATGCGGTCCCCGCAGTGCGAGCGCATCGACATCACGTCGACGCACGCCGGGACGTTCGCCAACTTCGTCGGACTCAAGGATCCCGGCGGCGCGCCGCTGCGGAGCGGCTTCCCGGATCCGAATCTGCGTCCGCAGATCGTCGGGGTGTTCACCGACCTGACCGGCCCCGCGCCGCCCCAGCTGAGCCTGTCGGCGACCATCGACACCCGCTTTTCCAGCACCCCGACGACGCTGAAGCTGCTCGCGATCGTGGGAGCGATCGTGGCCACCGTCGTCGCGCTGATCGCGCTGTGGCGACTCGACCAGTTGGACGGCCACCGGATGCGCAGGTGGATCCCGGCTAACTGGCGGACTTTCACCCTGCTCGACGGCGTGGTGATCTTCGCGTTCCTGCTCTGGCACGTCATCGGGGCCAACTCCTCGGACGACGGCTACATCCTGGGCATGGCGCGCGTCGCCGACCGGGCCGGCTACATGTCCAACTATTTCCGCTGGTTCGGCAGCCCGGAGGACCCATTCGGCTGGTACTACAACCTGCTGGCGCTGATGACCCACGTCAGCGACTCAAGCATCTGGATGCGGTTGCCGGACCTGTTCGCCGGACTGGTGTGTTGGTTACTGCTCTCGCGTGAGGTGCTACCCCGGTTGGGGCCGGCGGTGGCGGCCAGCAAACCCGCCAACTGGGCCGCGGCCATGGTGCTGCTGACCGCGTGGATGCCGTTCGACAACGGTCTGCGGCCCGAGGGCATCATCGCGCTCGGATCGCTGGTCACCTATGTGCTGATCGAGCGGTCGATGCGGTACAGCCGCCTGACGCCGGCCGCACTGGCCATCATCACCGCGGCGTTCACTCTGGGCGTGCAGCCGACCGGCCTGATCGCGGTGGCCGCGCTGGTGGCCGGTGGTCGTCCGATTCTGCGGATTCTGGTGAAACGCCGTCGCATGGTCGGCACGTTGCCGTTGCTGGCGCCGATGCTGGCTGCCGGCACCGTCATCCTGACCGTGGTGTTCGCCGACCAGACCCTGTCGACGGTGATGGAAGCCACCCGGGTCCGCGGCGATATCGGCCCCAGCCAGGCCTGGTACACCGAGAACCTGCGCTACTACTACCTGATCCTGCCGACCGTCGACGGCTCGCTGTCCCGCCGGTTCGGCTTCCTGATCACCGCACTGTGCCTGTTCACCGCGGTCTTCATCATGCTGCGGCGTAAGCGGGTTCCCGGTGTGGCGCGGGGGCCGGCGTGGCGGCTGATGGGCGTCATCTTCGGCACCATGTTCTTCCTGATGTTCACCCCCACCAAGTGGGTGCACCACTTCGGGCTGTTCGCCGCGGTGGGTGCGGCGATGGCGGCGTTGACGACGGTGTTGGTGTCGCCGTCGGTGTTGCGCTGGTCGCGCAACCGGATGGCGTTCTTGGCCGCGGTGTTCTTCCTGCTGGCGTTGTGTTTCGCCACCACCAACGGGTGGTGGTACGTGTCCAGCTTCGGTGTCCCATTCAACAGCACCATGCCGAAGCTCGCCGGAATCACGGCCAGCACGGTCTTTTTCGCGCTCTTCGTGCTGGCAGCCGGGTATGCGGCCTGGTTGCATTTTGCGCCCCGCGGTAGCGGCGAGGACCGGGCCACCCGCTGGCTGACCAGCGCCCCGGTAGCGCTGGCGGCGGCTTCATGGCGCTGGTGTTCGTCGCATCGATGGGGATCGGGATCGTCCGGCAGTACCCCACCTACTCCAACGGCTGGTCCAATCTGCGGGCGTTCGCCGGAGGCTGCGGCCTGGCCGACGACGTGCTGGTCGAACCGGATACCAACGCGGGCTTCATGACGCCGCTAGCCGGCAATTACGGTCCGCTGGGTCCGCTGGGCGGCAGCGATCCGGTCGGCTTCTCGCCTAACGGGGTTCCCGAGCACACCGTCGCCGAAGCGATGGTGATGAAGCCGAACCAGCCCGGCACCGACTACGACTGGGATGCGCCGACAAAGCTGAAGACGCCGGGCATCAACGGGTCGACGGTGCCGTTGCCGTACCAGCTCGATCCCGCACGGGTACCGCTGGCCGGCACCTACACCAGCCGGCGCCCAGCAGCAGAGCCGAGCTCGCGTCGGCCTGGTACCAGCTACCCAAGCCGGACGACGGACATCCGCTGGTGGTCATCACCGCCGCCGGCAAGATCGCCGGCAACAGCGTCCTGCACCACTACACCCCGGCCAGACCGTGGTGCTGGAATACGGCCAGCCCGGACCCGCGGCGCGCTGGTGCCGGCCGGGCGGATGGTTCCCGACGACCTGTACGGCGAGCAACCCAAGGCGTGGCGCAACCTGCGCTTCGCCCGGGACAAGATGCCCGCCGACGCCGTCGCGGTCCGGGTGGTGGCCGAGGATCTGTCGCTGACGCCGGAGGACTGGATCGCGGTGACCCCGCCGCGGGTGCCGGATCTGCGCTCCCTGCAGGAGTACGTCGGCTCGACACAGCCGGTGCTGCTGGACTGGGCGGTCGGGCTGGCCTTCCCGTGCCAGCAGCCGATGCTGCACATCAACGGCGTCACCGAGATCCCGAAGTTCCGCATCACGCCGGACTACTCGGCCAAGAAGCTGGACACCGACACCTGGGAGGACGGCACCAACGGCGGCCTGCTCGGGATCACCGATCTGCTGCTGCGGGCCCATGTCATGGCCACGTACCTGTCCCGCGACTGGGCCCGCGACTGGGGATCGCTGCGCAAGTTCGACACCCTGGTCGACGCCCCGCCCGCGCAGCTCGACCTGGGCACCGCGACCCGTAGCGGATTGTGGTCGCCGGGCGAGATCCGGATCAAACCTTAGCCGACACAGCCGATGGCGCCGCCAAGCATGATCGCCAAAGCTTGGCGGTCAACGGCTTTCACCGCTGATGCGACCAATTCCGGGTCAGCCCCCGGGCAGCTTCAATACACGGTTGTTATTGGAGTCGGTGACGTAGACGTTGCCGGCGCCATCCACCGCCACCCCAGCCGGGGACGTTCAGGCCGGTGAACGGCAGCACGGTCTGGGTGGCGGTCCCGGCCGCCAGCTTCAGCACCCGGTTGTTGTCGTCTGCGAGGTAGAGGTTGCCGGCGCCATCCACCGCCACCCCGCCGGGGTAGCTCAGGCCGGTGAACGGCAGCATGGTCTGGGTGGCGGTCCCGGCCGCCAGCTTCAGCACCCGCTTGTTGCGGCCGTCGGCGAGGTAGAGGTTGCCGGCGCCATCCACCGCCACCCCGACGGGGTTGCTCAGGCCGGTGAACGGCAGCACGGTCTGGGTGGTGGCCCCGGCCGCCAGCTTCAGCACCCGGTTGTTGCCGGTGTCGGTGACGTAGAGGTTGCCGTCGGCATCCACCGCCACCCCCACGGGGTTGCTCAGGCCGGTGAACGGCAGCACGGTCTGGGTGGTGGCCCCGGCCGCCAGCTTCAGCACCCGGTTGGCGTCGGCGACGTAGAGGTTTCCGGCGCCATCCACCGCCACCCCGTCGGGGGCGCTGAGGTCGGTGAACGGCAGCACGGTCTGGGCGGAGGTCCCGGCCGCCAGCTTCAGCACCCGCATGTTGCCGCCGTCGGCAACGTAGAGATTGCCGGCGGCATCCACCGCCACCCCGACGGGGTTGCTCAGGCTGGTGAACGGCAGCACGATCTGGGAGGACGGCTGCGACGGCTGAGCTGCCCCGGACCGCTGGGGCGACGATGGCTGGTGCCCGACAGTGACGACGCCAATAACGGTGGCGACCACGGCTGCGATCACCGCTAGGACGGCCGCGCCGGCGGCGATCCGGGTCCGCCGGCTCATCCGCGCAAGCAGCCGCAGCCGAGCCTGGGGGCCGGGGGCCGGCTCCCCGCGCGGGGGCGATGGGGTCGCGACCAGGGTCGAGTCGAGCGGCCCACCTGGGAAACTGCTGGTGTGGCTGGGTATTTGGATAGTCCAGGACCGTGTCGGCAGGCTGCGTGGCTCCGCGGTCCTTAACGGTGTCGGCGCTGGGCGCGGTGGCGGCGGGGTTCACCGCAGGGTGGCGGCGCTGCGGGCAGTGGGCGCCGGCTCTGGGACGGTGGGTGCCTGCTGGGCGTGGGTGCCTGCTGGGCGGCGGCGGCCAGCTCGGTGACGGTCTGATAGCGCTGCTCGGGTTCTTTGGCCATGCCCTTGGCGATCACCGCATCAAACGCCGCCGGCACCTCGGGCTGGGTGGTCGACGGTCGCGGCGGCGGAGCCGTCAAATGCGCGGCCACCTGACTCTCCAACGAGTCGCCCGGGAACGGGACGGCTACCGGTCAGGCACTCATACAGCACACACGCCAACGCATAGATGTCGGCGCGGGCATCGACCGCACGCGCCCCCAACCGTTCCGGGGCCATATAGTGGCAGCTGCCGATCATGGCCCCGGTGCCGGTCAGACCGGTCTGACCGGCACCACGGGCGATACCGAAGTCGATCAGATAAGCGAAATCATCCTCGTCGACCAAGATGTTGGACGGCTTGACGTCGCGGTGCACCAGACCAATCTTGTGCGCGGCGCGCAGCGCTGTGGCCACCTGCCCGATGATCCGCACCGCCCGCTCCGGCGGCAACGGCCCGCCGGCCAGCACCTCGGCCAGGTCACGGCCCTCGACGAGCCGCATATCGACATACAGGCGGCCCTCGATCTCGCCGTAGTTGTGGATCGGAATAATGTGCGGGTTGTTCAGCTGGGCCGCCGCCTCGGCTTCCCGGCGGAACCGCTGCACGAACGTGTGGTCGGCGGCCAGATGCGGCGGGAGCAGTTTGATCGCCACAATCCGGTTGGTCGCCGTGTCATGGGCGCGCCACACCTCACCCATACCGCCGCGGCCCAGCAGATCCTGCAACCGGTAGCGCCCGAAGGAGGTCCCCTCCACCGATTCACCATAGACGGGAGACGGGCGAGCGAGCTCACTTCGGGCCCTACCAGCGGTGCCCGAGCTGCGGTCGCTGCAGGAGTAGTCGGCTCGGCGCAGCCGGTGGGCGAGGCGACCCGCAGCGGCTTGTGGTCGCCGGGACAGATCCGGATCAAGCCTTAGGCAGCTTCAGCACCCGGTTTCTCCCGCTGTCGGCGACGTAGAGATTGCCGGCGCCGTCAACTGCCACGCCGTGTGGGTCGTTGAGTGCGGGGAAAGGCAGCACCGTCTGGGTGCCGGTCGCAGCCGCCAGCCGCACCACCCGGCCGGTGCCGGAATCGGTGACGTACACGTTGCCGGGGCCGTCCACGGTTACCCCCCACGGGTTGACCAGGCCGAAGAACGGCATTGTCGTCTGGGCGCCGGTCGCGGCGGCCAGCTTCACCACCCGGCCGTTACCGAAATCGGCCACGTAGACGTTGCCGGCGCCGTCCACCGCCACCCCTTCGGGGTCCTCGATGCCGGTGATCGGCAGCACCGTCTGGGCGCCGGTCCCAGCCGCCAGCTTCAGTACTCGATCCTTGAGCCAGTCGACGAGGAAAAGATTGCCGGCCCCGTCCAGCGCCACCCCGTGCGGGCCGTTGCGGTCGAGCATCACCACGGACTGGGCCGCGGCCCCGGCCGCCACCTTCACCACGCGCTCGTTGTACGAGTCGGTGACATAGACGGTGCCCGAGCCGTCCACCGCGACCCCGACCGCGTACCTGAGACCGCTGAACGGCAGCACGCTCTGGTCCATGGTCCCCGCCTCGAGCCTGACCACCCGGTTGTTGCCGTTATCGGCGACGTACACGTTGCCGGCGCCGTCCGCCGCCAACCCGAGGGGACCGCTGAGCCCGGCCAGCGGCAGCACGACTTCGGTCGGCGCCGGCGACGACGGTGCCGATGGCCTTGCCGCCGACGGCGGCGGCCGAAGGCTGGCGCTGTGCACCCGGACGGTCGTGGTGGCGATGACGGCGGCGACCACCGCGAGCACCGACACGCCCGCGGCGATCCGGGCCCGCCGGCTCATCCTGGCGAACAGCGGCGCCCTGGCCGCCCGGGTCTCTTGGGCCGGGGCTTCGAGCGTCGCGGCGCTGCTCGCGGCGGATTCCGGATCGACGGGCGCTTCCTGCACGGCGGCGGCCAACTCGGTGACGGTTTGGTAGCGGTCGTCGGGTTCTTTGGCCATGCCCTTGGCGATGACGGCGTCGAACTCGACCGGAACATCGGGCCGGGTGACCGATGGTCGGGGCGGCGGAGCGCCCAAGTGCGCGGCGACCTGACTTTCCAGCGAGTCGCCCGGGAACGGACGGTTGCCGGTCAGGCACTCGTACAGCACACACGTCAGCGCGTAGATGTCGGCGCGGGCGTCGGCGTCTTGGGCCATCAAACGCTCGGGCGCCATGTATTGCCAGCTACCGATCATGGCCCCGGGACCGGTCAGACCGGGATCATCGGCGCCGCGGGCGATACCGAAGTCGATCAGATAGGCGAAGTCGTCCTGGTCGAGCAGGATGTTGGACGGTTTGACGTCGCGGTGCACCAGACCGACCTGGTGCGCAGCGCGCAGCGCCCGGGCCACCTGCTCGACGATGTGTACCGCTCGCGGCGGCGGCAGCGGCCCGTTCAACAAGATCTGTTCCAGGTCGCGCCCCTCCACCAGCCGCATATCCACATACAGGCGGCCATCGATTTCGCCGTAGTTGTGGATCGGGATGATGTGCGGGTTGTTGAGCTGTGCGGCGGCCTCGGCTTCCCGGCGGAACCGCTCGACGAACGTCTGGTCGGTGGCCAGCTGGGGAGGCAGGAGCTTGATCGCGACAGTCCGGTTGGTCGCCGTGTCGTAGGCGCGCCACACCTCGCCCATGCCGCCCTGGCCCATCACATCCTGCAACCGGTAGCGCCCGAAGGGGGTCCCCTGCACCGGATCACCATAAGCGGGCGAACCCGCCATTGGCAGCAGGATCCTGGCGTCCGGATCTAGCCGGCGTGCGGCAGTGGCGGAGTCTGACCGATGACGGTCCCGCCGACGTCCAGTGCCTGCAATTGGTAGTACCCGTCGGTGCTGCCCTGCAGCGGCATCGGGGTGTCGTATCCGACCCAGTCGACGATGGCCAGCATCGTCATCGCGGTGCTTTGCGGGCCGTGCATCAGGCGCCAGCGGCGTACTTCGGTGGCTCCGTTCCAGACGGCGTGCACGGTGTCGCCGGCGAAGACCATCTTCGGTGGTTCGACGGGGTCGCCGGTCCACACATTGAGGTAGGCGCGGTAAGTGCCGCCGGCCAGGGCGGCGTCGTAGAGCATCTTGCCGTCGGCCGCGAACTCGGCGATGTGTCCGGCCGTTCCCCAGCCGGAGAAGGTACTGCCGCCGGGTAGGCGTTGCAGGTTGCCCATGGCGCCGCTGCTGAGTTTGTCCGGGTGGGGCTGCGCGCGCAGGAGAGCGGTCGTGCGCGCGGCGGGGTCCAGCCTGGATCCATTTCAGGCTGCTCGGCACGGACCCGCCGCTGGTTTGCCCGGCGTTGCCCTCGAAGTGGTTGTCGAACAACGTGATCGTGTTCGCATCGGGCATCTCGACGTCGTGCTGGTAGGCGAATTCGACCCTGTCGGCCAGCGCGAACGTCGACTGCTTACCGCCGAGGCGCCAGTTGATCGCGCCGGTGCGCGGGTCGACGTTGAACACCGTGGACAGCGCACGCATGCTGATCACCAGGTTGCCGGCGGGATCGAGGGCGATCGAATTCATGTGGTAGGGATCGAGCACCTGGCCGGCGCGGTACTTTGCGGGGGAGTCGCTGACCGGCACATGGGTGAGCGCGTCCCACTGGAACATTGTCTGATGCCGTTCGATGTCGACCACCGAGGCGATGCAGTTGTAGATCCTGCCGTTCTTCGGGCCCCCGACGGCGCTGAGATCGGTGACGACCTCCTGGTAGGAGGTGATCAGGGCGCGCCCGTCGGGCGTGAGCCGGAATTCGTGGATGTCCGACGACAGCTCCCCGCCCGGGGTGACGGTGTCGATCACGTTGTAGTGCTCGTCGGCGATGTAGCTGAGGCCGAGTCCGTGGCCGCCCTGTTTGAGGCCCTGCCACCAGGTGAGCACCGGTTTGCCCTGATAGTTCTGGACGCGAAGATTGCCGGCGGTCTGGCCGGCAGGAAGTTCGCGTTGCCACACCACCCTTCCGGACTTGTCGGCGATGACGAGGATCGCGGCGCGCGAGCCGGCGGCCGGGTTGGCCGCCGTGGTGCCGGAGACGAAAAAGACGTAGCCGGGTCCGCCGTCTGGGTCGTTGACGTTGACGGTGTAGCCCAACGGCGGGGCTGAGGCCGGGGCACTCGTGGGCGTGGCGGGTTTGGTGTCACGCGTGCCGCATGCCGCGACACCGCCTGCCAGCGCGCCTCCCGCCGCGACACCGAACTGACGTCGCGATATCCCGCCGGCCATCAATCTCCTTCGAGGACTTCGCTTCTGCGGCCTGCTACCGCGGTTATTACACCAGGCACGGCCTCGAGCCGGGATGAAACACTGGAAGGCATGTGGTCGAAGGGGCTTGGCATCACCATGCTGGTGAGCGTTGCGTCCGCCGGCTGCGCCGCGACACCGCCGGCCGGCCCGGGCTCGGCCGCCCGGTCCAATTACGTCGCGATGGGCGACTCGTTCGCCGCCGCTCCCGGTGTGCCGGAGCCGGCGCTGCCGCGCGGCTGCCACAAGTCGACCAACAACTATCCGGCCGTGCTGGCGCGCCGCCTCGCCGCCGCCGCTTTCCAAGACGTCACGTGCAGCGGAGCAACGACCGACGACGTCGTCAACCGGGAACAGCGCACAGACCACGGGCTGATCCCACGCCAACTCGACATGGTCGGCCCACCGACGGACCTGATCACGATCACCATCGGCGCCAACGACGTCGGCTTGGCGGGCGATGCGGAGTCTTGCGAGGTCAAGGCGGCCGACCCCAAGCCCTGCGCCGCGGCGTTCGTCGTCAACCACGTCGACCGCGTTTCCAGCGCCATCGCCGAGCAGGTCCCGGTATGGGCCACGATGATCGACCGGTTGCGTGCCGATGCACCCAGGGCGCGCATCATCCTGGTGGGCTACGGAATCTTCGTCCGCCCGGGCGGCTGCTTTCCCGACCAGCCACTGCTCCCGAACGACGCCAACTACCTGCAGGCCAAAGTCGACGAACTCGACGATCGGCAACGACAACTCGCGACGGACAAAGGGGTGGAGTTTTTCGACACCCGGTCCCTGTCCGAGGGCCATGACATGTGCGCCCCGGCGAGCGAACGCTACGTGGAGGGCTACGGCACCACCGGCGGCGCCGTGCCGTTGCATCCCACCGCGCTGGGGGCTGTGGCGCTGGGGAATGCGTTGACCGACTATCTGGTGTTGTCGGAAAACCGTTAGCGGGACGAAAGATTGTTGTCCAAGAATCGAATCAAATTTTACGCATACGCAGGTTTAGCTGCGTAAATCGCAGTCAATATCTCCGTGGTTCGGGACAGCATCAATGGCGGAATGGACTGGCAAATGCGCATACTGACGGGCTTCGGGACCTGTGCTACAACATTTACCGTTTTGGTCGCTTCGACGGCGACCCTCGGGACGGGCATGGCGGCCGCAAGCGGCCCGGTGCCCATCAATTCCGTGCTGCGGAATTGCGATTTCAGCAGAGTCGACACGGCCGTCCAGGCACCTCGCACCGCGCTGGGGCGCGGCGTCGTCATCGTGCACAGCTCTGGGTCATCAGTGACCGCCGACGTGAACATGGCGATTTCCAACGAGCCGGGCGCCCACTACGACGTCGGCCTGATTCAAGCGCCGCGGCCGGCTTCGGCGACCTGCGGTCCCGGAGATCCGGGCGTCACGTACAGCAGCATCGATACCGACGCGGCCGGCCAGGGCAGCGTGTCCATCACCGCGCCGATCCGGCAGGGCACCACGGGTGTCTGGGTAATGGTCACGTCCCCGAACGAGCACAACCAGGCGCCGGGTGAGTACTACACCTCGGAGTTCGTGGTGCCGGTATGAGGCGGGCGATTTTGTAATACCGTCGCGGAATGATCGAGGACGGAACTCAATACGGTCTGGAGGCGGTGGACCAGCTGCCGTTCTCAACGCCGGAAAAGTCGCAGCGCTACCGAACCGAGAACTACACCGGGGCCGTCGGTCTCAATTGGTACCGCACCGATCCCACGCTGCAATTCACGATGGCCTACTACCTGAAGCCAGATGAACTGGCGGCAGTAGAGCCCCAGTTGACCAGGATCGGCGAGCTGATGGGCGGGCCGGTCGCCCGCTGGGCCGAGGAGACCGACCGCAACCCACCACGGCTGGAGCGCTACGACCGATGGGGCCACGACGTCAGCCGTGTCGTGATGCCGGCGTCGTTCACCGCGGCCAAGCGCGCGGTGCTGGACGCCCAGCAGTCGCTGCGCGAGGCGTGTCGCGGCGCGGGGTTCCGGTCGTCTTTGTCGATGTTCGCGTCGAACTATCTGCTCAACCAGGCCGACATCGGGATGGGCTGCGCGCTGGGTACCGGCGGCGGCATGGTCCAGTCGCTGGTAGCCGCGTATGCACCGGTCGACGTGCGCGACCACGTGCTGGCCAAGTTCGACTCGGGCGAATGGGCGGGCGAGACGGCACAGTTGCTGACCGAACGCACCGGCGGTTCGGATCTGGGTGCGCTGGAGACGACCGCCCGGCGGTCCGGTGACGCGTGGTTGCTGAACGGCTTCAAGTGGTTCGCCTCGAATTGCGCCGGGGAGGCATTCGTCGTGCTGGCCAAGCCCGAGGGCGCACCGGACTCCAGCCGCGGCGTCGCCAACTTCCTGGTGCTGCGCACCCGGCGAGACGGCTCCCGCAACGGGGTACGGGTCCGGCGTCTGAAGGACAAGCTCGGCACCCGCTCGGTCGCCTCCGGAGAGGTCGAGTTCGTCGACGCGGAGGCTTTTCTGCTGTCCGGGGAGCCTTCCGGTGAGTCAGGCGCGTCCGACGGCAAGGGGCTGGGCCGGATGATGGAGCTGACCAACGCGGCGCGACTGGGCATCGCGCTGTTCGGGCTGGCCAACGCGCGACGCGCGCTGGTCGAATCGCTGTGCTACGCGCGGCAGCGGCAGGCGTTCGGTGGAGCGCTGATCGACAAGCCGCTGATGCGGCGCAAGCTCGCGGAAATGATCGTCGACGTCGAAGCCGCCCAGGCGCTGGTGTTCGACGGCACGGGAGCGGTGAATCACCGGCAGCCGCGCAGCACGCGTCAACGCATTGCGGTGCCGGTCACCAAGCTCAAGGTCGCCCGCCTCGGCATCACCGCGGCATCCGACGCGATCGAGATTCACGGCGGCAATGGCTACATCGAAACATGGCCGGTGGCAAGGCTTTTACGCGATGGCCAGGTCAACACCATCTGGGAGGGGCCGGACAACATCCTGTGCCTGGACGTGCGCCGCGGCATCGTGCAGACCCGCGCCCACGAGGCGTTGTTGACCCGGTTGCGTGACGCGGTGTCGGTCTCCGACGACGACCAGACGACACGGTTGGTGGCCGATCGGGTCGAGGATCTGGATGCGGCTGTCACCGCGTGGAGCAAGCTCGACGGCGAGGTTGGCGAGGCCCGGCTGTTCCCGCTCGCCCAGTTCATGGGCGACGTCTACGCCGGCGCGCTGCTGACCGAGCAGGCGGCCTGGGAGCGGGAGACGCGGGGAGCGGAGCGCAAGGCGCTCGTCGCGCGGCTCTATGCCCAGCGATACCTGGCCGATCGCGGGCCGCTGCGCGGCATGGACGCCGACGCCGAGGAGGCGCTGGATCGCTTCGACGAATTGGTGGACGGGGCCCTGCAGCCGGCCGAATAGACCCGGCGAGCGGGAACGTCCCGACGCTTCCGCGGCGTGTCGCGTCGCCGGATTCACTCTCGGCTGCCGAGGGCGAACGGCAGACCTCGGCCGGCGGGCATGTCCGCCACGACCAGCGTCTCCGGCAACGCGGTAGCGGGGCAGCGGCTCACCCTGGTTAGCCGGCTCCGGCAAATTGACGAATGCCCCGCACAGACGGGACTTCAGTCCCTATCGCGGCTCGTCAGCCGAATGGTCCGATACAGGGAGATTCGTCAACTGCATCAGACGGAGGTATGGCGATGAACGTTTCCCAACAGTCGGAGACCCGGACACGCATGTTCTCGCGGGTGCTCGGTCCTTTCCTGGTCATTGTCGACGTCACGGCTGTGGCGCGCGCCTCGGACATACAAACACTGCTTTCGCAGTTTGAGGCGAATTCGCTGTGGACGTGGGTGACCGGCGCCTTTGTACTGCTGTTCGGCCTCATCGTCGTCGCCGGTCATCAATACTGGCGAGGTGCCGCGGCGATCATCGTGTCCGTGCTGGGCTGGCTTGTCATACTGCGCGGGCTGCTGCTGCTGGCCTTTCCCAAGGCGTTTATTTCGGTGGCCAACAACATGATTGGCGCGCAAGCGTCGTGGGTCACGCTCTGCATCGCTTTCGCGCTGGTCGGGCTGTATCTGACCTACGTCGGCTGGGCCCCGGCGCCGAGCCGGCCGACACAACAAGCGCCCGGAGCAACTCCCGATCTGCGGCGTGCGGCCTGATGAGAGCTGAGACGAAATCGACGGTACGGCCCGGCGACCGCCACCGCAGAAATCACCGCTGCCTGGCGCCCTCACATCGACGGCCCGTCACTGGCGGTCGCCGACCTGGTACCGGTGCGGGATATCGAAGCGTTGCAGCCCGGCAAGGGCATGCTCGTTGTGACGCGGGGTCCCAACACGGGATTACAATTCCGGCTGGATCGGCCCGTCACGTCTGTCGGCCGGCATCCATTGAGCGACATCTTCCTCGACGACATCACGGTGAGTCGCAGGCACGCCGAGTTCCTAAGGGAGAACGGCAAATTCCACGTCATTGACCGCGGCAGCCGCAACAATATCTATGTCAACCGTGAACCCGTGGATTCGGCGGTGCTGGCCAACGGCGACGAGATCCAGATCGGCAATTTCCGCCTGGTGTTCCTCGCCGGCACGCCCTGACCCCTCGCGAGAAACTAGACCGGGATCAGGCCGTGCTTGCGGGCCAACCGAGCCCAGTTCTGCTTGTCCCGCAGCAGATGCATCGACCTGCGCAGCAGCAACCGGGTCTGGTGCGGGTCGATCACCGCATCGATGAAGCCGCGCTCTGCGGCGATCCACGGGATCGCCATGTTGAGGTTGTAGCCCTCGATGAAGTCCTTCTTGATCTGCTGCGCCTCGGGCGTGGTCGGGTCCGGGAAGCGCTTCATCAGCAACTGCGCGGCCCCCTCGGCGCCGATCACCGCGATGCGCGCGGTGGGCCAGGCGAAGTTGAAGTCGGCGGTCAGCTGCCGGGAGCCCATCACCGCGTACGCGCCGCCGTAGGACTTGCGGATGGTGATCGTCACCTTCGGCACGTCGGCCTCGACCACGGAGTAAAGGAACCGACCACCGCGCTTGATGATGCCCCGCTTCTCCTCCTCGGCACCCGGCAGAAACCCGGGCGTGTCCACCACGAACACCAGCGGGATCTGGAACGAATCACAGAACCTGATGAACCGCGCCGCCTTGTCGGAGGCCTCGTTGTCGATCGCCCCGGACAGATGCATGGGCTGGTTGGCGATCACGCCCACCGGTCGCCCGTCGACCCGGGCGAACCCGGTGATGATGGCCGGCCCGTGCTGCGCGGCGACGTCCAGGAAGTCGCCGTCGTCAAAGATGCGCAGCAGGATCTCGTGCATGTCGTAGGCCGCATTGTCGGAGTCCGGCACGATCGAGTCCAGTTCCAGGTCGGCCGGGGTGGTCTCCGGTTCCAGTCCGGGATTGATGACCGGCGGCTTGCCGAAGCAGTTGGACGGCAGGAACGACAGGAATTCGCGCACGTACTGGAACGCCTCGGCTTCGGAATTCACCACCTGGTGGATGTTGCCGTAGCGGGCCTGCGCGTCGGAGCCGCCGAGCTCGTCGAGAGTGACGTCCTCGCCGGTCACTTCACGGATCACGTCGGGACCGGTGACGAAGAAGTAGCCCTGGTCACGCACCGAGACGAGCAGGTCGTCCTGGATCGGCGAATAGACCGCTCCCCCGGCACACTTGCCGAAGATGAGCGAGATCTGCGGCACCACCCCGGACAGCGCTTCGTGGCGGGAGCCCAGCTCGGCGTACCACGCCAGCGAGGTGACCGCGTCCTGGATGCGGGCTCCGCCGGAGTCCTGGATGCCGACGATCGGACAGCCGACCATCGCGCACCACTCCATCAGCCGGGCGACCTTGCGGCCGAACATCTCGCCGACGGTGCCCTGGAACACCGTCTGGTCGTGCGAGAACACCCCGACCGGGCGACCGTCGATCAGCGCATGGCCGGTGACCACGCCGTCGCCGTAGAGAGCGTTGGGATCACCCGGCGTCTTGCACAGCGCCCCGATCTCCAAGAAGGTGCCCGGGTCGACCAGCGCATGAACACGGGCGCGCGCACTAGGTATGCCCTTTTTGTCACGCTTGGCTGCGGCTTTTTCGCCGCCCGGCTCTTTGGCCAGCTCCAGGCGAGCGCGTAGCTCGGCCAGCTTCTCGGCGGTGGAATGGATGACGGGAGCTGGTTCCGGAGCTAATTCGGTCACTACTTGCCTATCTCGCTCGTCAGTTCGGCCTCGATGTCGTCCAGCGCGCGGCTCATGTGTTCGCCCACCTTGGCGATGATCGGCTCGTCGATGGCCTGGATGTGTTCACCACCGATCGGCACCACTTCGAGGTCGGCAACGTACTCGCCCCAGCCGCCGTCCGGCTTGCGGACGGCATACCGCGGCTCGAACATGATCGCGTCGTCATGGTATCGATCGGCCATGTAGAGCGTGACATGCCCATCGAACGGCTGGATCTCGGCGGTGTCGATCGCCCGGTTGTCCAGGTACGACGTCCGCTGGTGCTCGATGATCCCGGCCGGGATCTGCACGCCGCTCTGGCTCACGGCGTCCAGCACGAACCGAATCTGACCCTCGTCGTCGAGCTCCTCGAGCTGCTCGTACGGGATCGCCGGGATGGTGACGTTGAACGTCTTCTCGGCGAACTTGGCGTAGCGGTCCCAGCGCTTGCGGACCTCGTCCTTGGTCTGCGGGATCTCCTCGCCGGCGCGCACCGCGTCGATCAGGCCGACCCACTTGACGTCCTTGCCCAGGCGCTTCAGCCCGATCGCGCACGCGTAGGCCAGCACCCCGCCCAACGACCAGCCGGCCAGGATGTAGGGCCCGTCGCCCTGCAGCTCGATCAGCTTCGGGACGTACTGCGCGGCACGTTCCTCGATCGACCCCTCGACTCGTTCGAGACCGTACATCGGCGTATCCGCCGGCAGCCGCTTGAGCAGCGGTTCGTACACCACCGTCGAGCCACCGGCCGGGTGGAACACGAACACCGGTGTCCGCGAACTGCCCTCCGGGCGCGCCCGCAACGTGCGCACGAAGCCGTCGATCACGCCGGCCTCCAGGTAGTTGCGGACCTTGTCTGCCAGCGCCTCGATGTTCTCCGAGCTCTGCACGTCCTCGACGGAGATCGGCCCCTCAGCACGCTCGGAGAGCCGCTGCGCCATCTTGGCGGCCTTCTCGTCGTCCAGCTTGGGCAACGGGTTGAAGATGCCGCCTGCGGACTTACCGGTGACGACCGCCCAGGTGGCGAAGACGACGCGCTCGGCGGCGTCCCGGGGCGGGACGTCGGAGTTGAGCGCCTTGGCGACGGCCTCCTGGCTGAGGGCTCCGGCCACCCCCTGCTGACTGGCCGCGAGGTCGGGCTTCTCGCCGTTACCGGCGGCGCCGTTGAAGCCCGGGCCGGCGGGATCAGTCGGTGGCGGCGGGATCGACACGTCCGACGGCGGAGCGGGCTGCGTCTGCGGCTCGGCCTGCGGATCGGGCGCCGGCGCCACCAGGCTGGCCGGCGATGCGCCGCTGAGCAACTCGGCCTGCGCTCGGGCGATGTCCTCAGCGGTCTGCGTCTTCTGGTACTCGTGCAGCTGCTCGACCTCGTCGCGGTGCTCGATCGCGTACTCGATCAGCTTCTCGACGGCGTACAGATTGGCGTCGCGCACCGCCGTCAGCTGGATCGGCGGCAGGTCGAAGTCGTACTCGACGCGGTTCTTGATCCGCACCGCCATCAGCGAGTCCAGGCCGAGCTCGATCAGCGGCACCTCCCAGGGCAGGTCCTCGGGCTCGTAACCCATGGCCGCCGCCACGATGGCGCCCAGGCGATCGGCGATGGTCTCGCCGGAGTCCGGCGACCACCTACCGACATCCGACGGCAAATAGCGGTTGGTCAGGCTGTCGGTCAGCGTCTCGGCGGCGGCGTCGTCTTCGACAGGAGCCTCGGGGACGCCGGAGTCAGCGGCCGTGATCGCCGTACCGGCGCCGACGGCGGCCGGCAAGACCGCTTCCGAACCGCCGCGAGCGACCAGGGCGTCATAGACCAGGGTGAAGGACTCGTCGATGCGGGCGTGCACCTGCACCGACGCGCCGCCGGGATGACGCGTCAACGTCGTCACCAACCGGGCGCCCTCGCCGGGCACCGCACGCTGCTCGGCGGCCGTCAGCGCTGCGTCCGGCAGCACCGACGTCGCAGCCGACCGCACCAATGCGGCCAGATCGGTCTTCTCCCGCGGCGCGTACTCCCACACGTGCCGGCCGTCCGGCAGGGCCACGTGGTTGCCCGGCATCAACACCGAGCTGTCGCCGGCGAAATGCGCGTTCAGCCAGTGCTCCTTGCGCTTGAACCGGGTCGGCGGGATGTTCGCGAAATCTTCGGGTCCGTGAGCGCGCGTGAACAGCGTGCGCACGTCCAGGTCGTGGCCGTGCACATACAGCTGCGCCATCGTCGAGACCATCGACTCGACCTCGTCCTGCTTGCGGGCCAGCGTCGGGATCAGCTGGGCATCATGCAGACCGGCGCGAGGCCGTGGTCAGGCCCACCTGCATCAGCGCCACCGGGTTGGGCGCGAGCTCGAGGAAGGTGGTGTGCCCGCTGTCGACGGCGTTGCGGATGCCGTGGGTGAAGTAGACGCTGTGCCGCAGCCCCTTCTTCCAGTAGTCGACGTCGTGGATCGGCTCGCTGCCGGGCTTGATGTAGCGGCCCTCGTGCACCGTGGAGTAGATCCCGCAGGTCGGGCGCATCGGCTTGATGCCCTGCAACTCGGCGGCCAGTTCACCGAGCAGCGGATCCATCTGCTGGGTGTGGCTGGCGCCCTTGGTCTGGAACTTGCGGGCGAACTTGCCCTCCGATTCCGCGCGGGCGATGATCGCGTCCACCTGATCGGGCGGGCCACCGATCACGGTCTGGGTGGGTGCGGCGTAGACGCACACCTCCAGATCGGGGAAGTCGGAGAACACCGTCTTGATCTCGTCGGCGGAGTATTCGACCAGTGCCATCAACCGGATGTACTCGCCGAACAGCATCGCCTCGCCCTCGCCCATCAGGTGCGAGCGTGAGCAGATCGTCCGGGTGGCGTCGCGCAACGACAGCCCACCGGCGAAGTACGCCGCCGCCGCTTCGCCTAAGGATTGACCGACGACTGCGCCGGGCTTGGCGCCGTGGTGCTTGAGCAGCTCACCGAGGGCGATCTGGATCGCGAAGATGGTGACCTGGGTGGTTTCGATGCCGTAGTCCTGCGAGTCGTCCAGGATCAGCTCGAGCACCGAGTAGCCCAGTTCGTCCTGGACCAGCGCGTCGACCTTTTCGATCCACTCCGCGAACACCTCGTCGCGCAGGTAGAGGCTCTTGCCCATCTTGCGGTGCTGCGCACCGAAACCCGCGAGCACCCAGACCGGTCCGTTGGTCACCGGGCCGTCGGTGCTGAACACGTTCGGCCGCTGCTTGCCTTCCGCGATCGCGCGCAGGCCCTTGACGGCCTCTTCGTGGTCGTGGGCCAACACCACGGCGCGGGACCGGCCGTGGTTGCGGCGCGACAGCGAGCGGCCGATCGACTCGAGCGACGATGCCTGTCCCTCAGGGCTTTCGATCCAGTCCGCGAGTTCGGCGGCAGCGGCCTTCTTGCGCGAGGTGAGGAACGCCGACACCACCAACGGGATGGTTGGTTCCGGAAGTTCTTGTGTCGCAAGCTCTTCCAACGCCGCGGCCTTGAGTTGCAGCGCCTCTTCGGTGACGCCCGGCAACTCGTACTCGTCCCCTTCGGCGGCCACGGTGACGTCGTCGGTGATGATCTCGCCGTACTCGTCGAAGCGCAACGAGTGGCCCTCACCCTCAGCCAGTTCGCCACCGGCGGACACCAGAGCAGCCTGCGGCGCCGCGACCGGCTCCTCGGGTTCACGCTCGATCACGTCGCGGGGCAAGACCTCGCGCACCACCAGATGCGCGTTGGCGCCGCCGAACCCGAAGCTCGACACCCCGGCCAGCGCGTAGCCGCCGTAGCGCGGCCAGTCGGTGGCCTGGTCGACCACCTTCAGGTGCATCGCGTCGAAGTCGATGTAGGGGCTGGGTCCGGCGAAGTTGATCGACGGCGGCAACTTGTCGTGCTGCAGTGCCAGCACCACCTTGGCCATGCTGGCCGCTCCGGCCGCCGATTCCAGGTGTCCGACGTTGGTCTTGACCGCGCCCAGCAGCGCCGGCCGGTCGGCCGGGCGCCCCTTTCCGACGACCCGGCCCAGCGCCTCGGCCTCGATCGGGTCACCCAGGATGGTGCCGGTGCCGTGCGCCTCGATGTAGTCGACGTTGCGGGGGTCGATCCCGGCGTCCTTGTAGGCCCGCCGCAGCACTTCGGCCTGCGCGTCCTGATTGGGTGCGATCAGACCGTTGGAGCGGCCGTCGTGGTTGACGGCGCTGCCGGCGATGACGGCCAGGATCTGGTCGCCGTCGCGGCGGGCGTCGTCGACCCGCTTGAGCACCAGCATGCCGCCACCCTCGGAGCGGGTGTAGCCGTCGGCGTCCGAGGAGAACGACTTGATCCGGCCGTCCGGTGACAGCACCGCGCCGATCTCGTCGAACCCGAGCGTCACCATCGGCGTGATCAGCGCGTTCACCCCGCCGGCGACCACCACATCGGCTTCGCCGTTACGCAATGCCTGCACGCCCTGGTGAATTGCCACCAGCGAACTCGAGCACGCGGTGTCGAGGGTGACCGACGGCCCACGGAAGTCGTAGAAGTAGGACACCCGATTGGCGATGATCGAGCTGGCGGTTCCGGTGATGGCGTACGGGTGGGCGACCGTCGGGTCGGACACGGCCAGGAAGCTGTAGTCGTTGGTGGAGCTGCCGACGTAGACGCCGACCGCGCTACCGCGCAGGCTGGACGCCGGGATACGGGCGTGCTCGAGCGCCTCCCAGGTCAGCTCCAGCGCCATGCGCTGCTGCGGGTCGATGTTGTCGGCCTCGGTCTTGGCCACCGCGAAGAACTCCGAGTCGAAGCCCTTGATGTCCTTGAGGTAACCGCCGCGGGTGCGGGCTTTGGCGACGCGCTCGGCCAGTCGCGGCTCTTCCAGAAATTCCGACCAGCGCCCCTCGGGCAGATCGGTGATGGCGTCGCGGCCCTCCATCAGCGCCGCCCACGTCTCGTCGGGGGTGTTCATGTCGCCGGGCAGCCGGGTGGACAGGCCCACGATCGCGATGTCGACGCGTTCGGCCGGACCGTTGCGGGTCCAATCGGCAATCTCCGAACCGTCATCTTCGGGCCTGTCGGGTTCGCCCTCGATGATCCGGGTCGCCAGCGACTCGATGGTCGGGTGCTGGAAAGCCACTGCCACCGACAGCGTGACGCCGGTCAGGTCCTCGATGTCGGCGGCCATGGCGACCGCATCGCGCGAGGCCAAACCCAGTTCCACCATCGGCACCGACTCGTCGATGGAGTCCGGGGATTTTCCGACGGCCTTGCCCACCCACTCGCGCAGCCATTTGCGCATCTCGGGGACCGTAATTTCGGTCTTGTTCGAGGGCGAGTTCTCCTGGCTTATGTCAGTCATTGGCTACCTTGATCAGTCGTCAGTCAGAAGTGGCGAAGCTCGTCGCGGAGTTGACGCCACTGCGCAAGCTGCCGTCGAGGTAGGCCGTGCGGCAGGCGCGGCGGCCGATCTTGCCACTGGAGGTTCGGGGGATCGAGCCGGCCTGGACCAGCAGCACGTCGCGCACGGTCACCCCATGCCCGACGGCGATCGCCGCGCGAATGTCGTCGGCGATCGGCTGGTACTCGAGCTTGTGGGTTCCCGCCGCCCGTTCGCCGACGATCACCAGCTGCTCGGAGGTGTCTTCGGCGTCGAACTTCAAGCCCGCATGCGGGTCGTCGAAGACCTTCTGCGGCAACTCGTTGGCCGGCACCGAGAACGCGGCGACATAGCCGACCCGCAACGCCTTGGTGGACTCCTGCGCGGTGTACTCGAGGTCCTGCGGGTAGTGGTTACGCCCGTCGATGATGACCAGGTCCTTGATCCGGCCCGCAATATAAAGGTGCCCGTTGTGGTAGGTGCCGTAGTCGCCGGTGCGCACCCACAGCGCGTCGTCGGGAGCGCCTTCGGCGCGCGACTCGCCGACCCGCGACTTGAGGATGTTCTTGAAGATGTTGGCGGTCTCTTCTTCCTTGCCCCAGTAACCGACACCCAGGTTGTTGCCGTGCAGCCAGATTTCACCGATCTGCCCGTCCGGCAACTCGCTGGCCGTCTCGGCGTCCACGATGACTGCCCACTCGTCGACACCGACCTTGCCCGCGGACACCTGCGCGACAGCTGTCGGTGAGTCCGCGGCCACCTCGACGAAGTGCTGCTTGTTCAGTTCGTCGCGGTCGACGTGGATGACGGTGGGTGACTCGTCCATCGGGGTGGTCGAGACGAACAGCGTCGCCTCCGCCAGACCGTAGGACGGCTTGACCGCGGTCGGACGCAGGCCGTAGGGCTCAAAGGCCTTGAAGAACTTGCGCAGCGACGCCGGCGACACGGGCTCGCTGCCGTTGAGGATGCCCTTGACGTTGCTCAGGTCCAGGGGCGGCTCGTCGTCCCGGGGCAGACCGCGCACCGCGGCATGCTCGAAGGCGAAGTTCGGTGCGGCGGAGAACGTTCCGCCGGTTTCGCCAGGTTTACGCGCCAATTCGCGGATCCAGCGGCCGGGACGGCGCACGAATGCGGCCGGCGTCATGAAGGTGAAGCTCTGGCCCAGCACCGACGTCAGCAGCACCGTGATCAGTCCCATGTCATGGAAGAACGGCAGCCAGCTGACGCCACGGTCGCCTTCCTGGCCCTCCAAGGCGTTGAGCACCTGCACCACGTTGGTGGGGAGATTCAGGTGGCTGATCTGCACGCCGGTCGGTGTGCGGGTGGAACCGGAGGTGTACTGCAGGTAGGCGGTGGTGGTCTCGTCAGCGTCGGGCTCTTGCCAGGTGGAGGCGACCTCGGTGGGCACGGCGTCGACGGCGATGACACGCGGGCGTTCCTTGGCCGAACGGGCGCGGATGAACTTGCGGACACCCTCGGCGGATTCGGTGGTGGTCAGGATCGTCGACGGCGTGCAGTCGTCGAGGACCGCGTGCAAGCGGCCGACGTGGCCCGGCTCGGACGGGTCGAACAGCGGAACCGCGATCCGGCCGGAGTACAGGGCGCCGAAGAAGGACACCATGTAGTCCAGGTTCTGCGGGCAGAGGATCGCGATGCGGTCACCCGGTTGGGTGACCTGCTGCAGCCGGGCGCCCACGGCGCGGTTACGGGCGCTGAACTCCGACCACAAGATGTCGCGTTCGATACCGTCGCGCTCGGTGGAGTAGTCCAGAAAGCGGTACGCCAGTTTGTCACCGCGAACCTTCGCCCACTTCTCGACGTGACGAACCAGGTTGGTGTTAGCCGGGAACCTGATCTTTCCGTTCACGATGAACGGGTTGTGGTACGCCATGACGCCCTCTCCTGTCACAAACTCACTGTGTTTGTCGGCTATGCCGACGGGTACTTCCCTGGTTGTCGACTGAGGCCGACGGTCGGTTTGGCCGACTGAAAGCTCTGCGCGCAGCCCGATCAGGACCGTCGCCCGCACGTGCAGACGCCTGTCGTGACCGGTTTCGACCCACCCGGGTCAACCACATGCTCTTAATTTTCTCTTAATGTTAAGGGGCCGGGGGCGGCAGACCAAATCACAAGGTACGCCTGATCGCGGCCACTGCGCCGACACTGCGGCCGTGTCTGCTAGCTCAGCTATCGAATCGAGCGTCGGGCGGATTAGCTGTGCTTGGGATGCGGTGCCTTTTCCAGCACGCCCTGGGCCCAGTTCAACGTCCACTGGGTCGCGGACTCGCCGTTGGAATTCCAGAAGTCGGTGGTGGCGTACATCGCATGGATCGGCTGCCCGGCACCTCCGGCCAGCGTGTTCAGCGTGGTCGGCAGGTTGGCGGGACTGAACGCCTCCTTGGGCGCGGCGCAGATCAGGTCGCCCTCGGCGCAGATCTCGTTGGTCCGGCTGTCCAGGTCGCCGAAGCCGCCCGGTCGCGCACCGGTCATCGTCAGGCCGAGGCCGGCCAGAACCGGCACCTCGTGCAGGGTGATCTCGGCGCCCACCCCCGGCGGGGTCGGCGGAATGTTGTTGCCCACGCCCTCCTGGCGCCGGCCATCGGCGATCAATGTCACACCCAGGACCAAATCCTCGTCGACGGGCCCGAGGCCGCCGCCGATATCGCTGGCGACATCGCCGGCGATCACCGCGCCCTGCGAGAACCCGACGATCACGTAGCTGGTCAGCGGGCACCGGTTGTTCATGTCGGTCAGCGCCTTGACCGTCGCCCGGGTGCCTTCGGCGCGGCTGTCGTTGTAAGTCATCTGGCCGTCGGCCGACAGCGGGTTACGGAACTGTGCCGTGTAAGGGACGGTGTACGTCTCCACCCGGCCCGGGGCGAACTGCTGGCTGACCGGCCCGGTCACATTGAGCAGCAGTGCCTTCGGAAACTGCGTCGGGTTCAGCGGGTCGTCCGTCGGCCACGACTCCCAGGTCCCTGGAACCGAGACCAATTGCACATCGGGACAGGAAGCGTCCTGGGACGCCGGCCGCGGCTTCTTCGGGTGCGAGGTCGTCGGGCCCGGGGGCAGCACACCCGGTGGCACCGCGCTGGGCGGGACGTCGGTGTGACGCAACAGCATCACCCCGCCGATGATGACGAGGGCCACCACCAGAGCCATCGAGCCGGCCGCCAACCAGGCAAGCCGTCGGTGGCGTTTCCGCCGCGCGCTGTTCTTGGCCATCTTCTCCCGCTCACAGAGTCCGGTAGGACCCTCATCGGGTCCCGGCGAATGGGTTGGGCAAGTGCCTTACCAGGTAACGCACCTTCGCGCCCTACTCACCCGCGCAGCGTGAGGATGCGGACGTACCGCCCTCTGCTGCACTCCCTATACGGTACCGGCCCGTCGCAGCGGACCGGCTGCAGCGCTGGCCCGCCCGCTAGCGAATGGCGCCGACGATGTCGCCCGACATGGCCCCCAGCTGGCCGGCCCACGAGCCCCAGCCGTTGTCGCCGCCGCCCGGGAAGTCGAAGTGGCCGTTGTGCCCGCCGACCTCGCGGTAATGCTGGTAGAAATTCCGGCTGTCACCCATCGCCGCATCACCAGCGCCGAGCATGGCGGCGGGATTGCTGGCGCCCCCGGTGGTCGGGCTCCACACCCACACCCGGGTGTTGTTCTGGGCCAGCAATGCCTCGTGCACCCACGGGTCGTGCCATTTCCAGCGACCGAGCTGTGGGGCTCCCCACATTCCGTTGCCGTCCACGCCGCCGAACTGCTGGAGACCAGCGAGGATCGCACCGTTGGTGAAGGTGCTCGACGGGTACAGGAAGCCGGACAACGAGCCGGCGAAGCCGAAGCGGTCAGGGTGGAAGGCGGCCAGCGCCATCGCGCCATAGCCGCCCTGTGAAGCGCCGACGACGCCGTGCCCGCCGGGCGCCAGTCCCTTGTTGGCGGCCAGCCAGTCAGGCAGCTCGCTGGACAGGAAGGTGTCCCACTGCTTGCTGCCGTCCTGCTCCCAGTTGGTGTACATGCTGAATGCGCCACCTGCCGGTGCCACCACCGAGATGCCCTTGCCGGCAAGGGTGTTCATCGCGTTGCCCGCGGTGACCCAGTTGCTGACGTCCGGGTTGGCGTCGGCGGCGTCCAGCAGGTACACCGCGTGCGGCCCACCCGCCAGGAAAGCCACCGGGATGTCGCGGCCCATCGCGCCCGAGGGCACCATCAGGGTCTCGTACGGAGCCGCCTTGGCGGTGCCCGCCGTTCCCAACGATGCCGTCACACCCCCCAACGCGACTGACAGCACGGCAACGCAGAACAGCCGTAGCACTAACGACAGACCCCTCATGTCCACCCTCCATGGTGTAGCGCTGTGCACGACAAGACCTAGCCCGCAAGGTAGCTAACCACACCCGACGCGGCCGGATAAAGGGGAGCTAACGCTGACGGCGGCGACCCGTTCGGGTCGCCGCCGTCAGACGGTTGTTTATCGCGCTGGCGATTTAGGTGCCAGTGCCCTGGTTCACGCCGACCGCAGCGGCGGTGGCGGGACCGGCGCCGGGGGTCGCACCCAGCGTGCTCTGCAGGTCACCCTTCATCGCGTTGAGCTGCGCGCCCCAGTACGGCCAGTCGTGCGTGCCGTTGGCGTCGAAGTTGAACACGGCGTTGTGCCCACCGGCGCCGTTGTAGGCCTCCTGGAACTTCAGGTTGCTGGTCCGGACGAAGCCCTCGAGGAACTTGGCGGGCAGGTTGTTGCCACCGAGGTCCGACGGCTTGCCGTCACCGCAGTACATCCAGAGGCGGCTGTTGTTGGCGACGAGCCTGCCGACCTGCAGCGAAGGGTCGTTGCGCTGCCACGCCGGGTCGTCCTTCGGACCCCACATGTCTGACGCCTTGTAGCCCCCGGCGTCACCCATCGACAGGCCGATCAGCGAGGGGCCCATGGCCTGCGACGGGTCCAGCAGTGCCGACAACGAGCCGGCGTAGATGAACTGGTTGGGGTGGTAGGCCGCCAGGATCAGGGACGACGAGCCTGCCATCGACAGACCCACCGCAGCGCTGCCGGTCGGCTTGACCTGCTTGCTGCTGGCCAGGTACGCGGGCAGCTCGCTGGTCAGGAAGGTCTCCCACTTGTAAGTGGTGCAGCCCGCCTTACCGCAGGCCGGGTTGTACCAGTCGCTGTAGAAGCTGGACTGGCCACCGACGGGCATGACCACGGAAATGCCCGACTGGTTGTACCACTCGAACGCCGGGGTGTTGATGTCCCAGCCGTTGAAGTCGTCCTGGGCGCGCATGCCGTCGAGCAGGTACAACGCCGGCGAGTTGGCTCCACCGCTCTGGAACTGGACCTTGATGTTGCGGCCCATCGCCGCCGAGGGCACCTGCAGGTATTCCACCGGCAGCCCCGGACGCGAGAACGCACTCGCGGTCGCCGAGCCGCCGACGAAGCCGACCAGCCCCGACAGCAGCGCCGCACCAACGGCACCAACCATCAGGCGGCGCGGCATACCTGTCACGGCGCCACGAAACCTGTCAACAAGCTTCATCCTTGCTTCCTCATCCTCATCCTTGTGGGCACGTCCTTACGCATCGCTGTGCTTGGGGGCGCGTCCCGAATTGGGTCAGACTGCACGCACGCGGCGCTGCAGTGCACCCGTAGTCAACCACATCTTGAGGCTCCCGCTCTCCTCCGGGAGGGTGCGCACGGCGTCATCCGGCGTCGATTCGACGCCATTTCGCCCCCCCAATCAGCGTCCGGCAGTGGCCTTTCCGCATGTGCCCGTCGTCGGGTGCACGCTGGTAACGGCTCACATGTGATGTTGCTGTCAGTCCGCGACAGCGCCGGCCCGACCGTGCTGAGGCGTCATTTCGTGATTCTTAAAAATATTCTGAGCCCCTGCGCCCCGCGGCCGCCGATTTCGCTTCGAGAGCACCGTTCACTCACGCGGCGGCGTCGGCGGTACCTTCGGTACCTCGAGCCCACACTTGACCAGTTCGTAGAGCGGGACCCGGTCGATGCGGTACCGGGTGAATTCATAGGCGTGCAGCACGTTGGAAACGAACCGACGCAGGTTCATCGGGGCGCGCACCGAGTTGAGCACGGCCTGGGTCGCGGGGCACTTCAGCGCCGCCTCCGCTTCTGCGACCCACTGCTGGTCGAGGTAGGCCGGGATGCCCGGCGGCCACTTCACCCACGGCCCGTCGGCCACCACCCAGTCCGGGAACAGGTTCTTGTCGTGTCCGATGCGGCCGTGCTTCAACCGCTCGGTGTGCGCGGCCAGCGGGTTAGCCAGCCCGATCTGGTCGATCACCCTGACGTCGAGTCCGACGTTCATGCCCAGCATGCCCAGGTTGGTGAAAAACACCGTGTGCTGGGGCTTCCGGTCCGCCGGGACGCCCGCGGCGCTGTCCGGCGGGATCATCGGCACCAGGTCCCACTGCGTGTAGTTGCCCGACGGAAGCAGCAGCGCACCTTCGGGGGTGTTGTCGAGCGCCACCAGCACGGCCGCCATCCGCGGGTAGTCGAGGTAGTCGGCGGCGGTCAGCGGATGCGCGCGGCCGGTGGCCTGCGCATAGAAGCGGCGTTCGTCGACGATGCCGGAGTAACTGACGTGGGTGGCGTCGTCCCCCATGCCCGGCGAGTTCGCCGCCCACAGCGACCAGCCGGCCACCGCCAGCCAGAGCGCACTCACCGCGCCGGCCAGCCAATAGCCGGCCTCCTTCGAGAAGTCCTTGCCGTCGGGCATCACCACCGGAATGACGGCCACCGGCGCCAGCAAACAGAACAGCGGCGTCAGCAATACCCGGCCGTGCATGAAGTCGCCGCCTTGCCGGATCCAGTACAGGGCCTGCAGCAGCCCGCTGATCACCATCCACGTCACGACGGCAGTGGGGCTCTGTACCGCCCGGGCCAGCCGGCCATAGCCAGGTGCCAGCGTCGGGCGCATGAACGAGGGCCGACGTCGTGCCGCCATCAACACGATTCCCAGCGGTACCAGCAGAACGACCGGCACCCACAGGGAGTACGGCGCGTTGAAGTTCGCGAGATAGATCAGGCCTTGTGACCACTTGTCCCCGGCCGCGTCCTTGGCCAGGGCGGTGCCGGGGACAAGCAGCCCGTAATACCCCATCCGGAAGATCTGGTAGGCGACCGGCAGCAGCCCGCCGGCCAGCACGATCAGGCCGCGGCGCCGCCAACTGCGGGCCGCGATCATCATCATGATCAGCGCGGCGCCGCCCATCAGTGCCAACTCGGGCCGCACCAGGACGCTGCAGCCCGCGACGAAGGCCAGCACACCGATGAACCACCGGTTTTCCGGACGCACCCGCAGCGGCTGCGCCCAGCAAACCATCATCCACCACAACAGGCCCACATACGCCATCACCAGCCCGCTCTCCAGGCCCGATGTCGCGAAGTCACGCGCCGGTGGCACCGCGATGTAGACCAGCGCCCCGGCCGGCAGCATGATCGCTCGGCGACCACGCAGGCTGGGCGCGTACAACCGTCCCGTCCCCAGCATCAACAGCACCACGCCGGCCACCGACAGCGCCAGCGCCGCGGCCAGAGCCACGTACTCCAACCGCAGCGGGCCGCCCACCCAGCTGCAGACGTACAACAGATAGGTCCAGACGGTCGAGGTGTTGGCCTCCACCCGCTCACCAGCGTTGAACACCGGCCCGTTGCCGGCCAACAGGTTTCGCACCGTGCGCAGCACGATCAGCCCGTCGTCGGCGATCCAGCGGCGTTGCCAGGCGCCCCAGCCGAACAGCAGGGCAACCAGCGCCACACTCAGCCACAGGCTGACCCGCACCGTGGGGTGGTAGGGGAACACCGGCCACTTGACCCGCCGAACGACCGGTCGCCGGGAAAGTGCCGCCGCCTGGAGGGCTTTGAATCTTTCGCTAGCCGAAAGCAACAGCAGCACCAACTGTTGCGATCCACGCCAGGGCCAACAGCTGCAGCACACGGTCGCGCAGCGCGATGTCCTCGGGTTCCCCGGCCAAACCACCGTCGACGTCCACCGCGTAGCGCAGGATCGCGATGGTGAACGGAATCATCGATACCGCGAACCACGATCCGGAATAGCGGTCGCGCTCGAACGCCCACAGGCCGTAGCACACGACGACGGCGGCGGCCGACAAAGTCCACACGAACCGCAGGTAGGTGCTGGTATAGCTTTCCAGCGACTTGCGGATCTGGGCGCCGGTGCGTTCGGCCAACTGCAGCTCCGCGTAGCGCTTACCGGCCACCATGAACAGCGACCCGAACGCCGCCGACAGCAGGAACCATTGCGACAGCGGGATATCGGTGGCCGCACCGCCGGCGATTGCCCGGATCAGATACGCCGACGACACGATGCAGATGTCGATCACGGCCTGGTGCTTGAGACCGAAGCAGTAGCCCAGTTGCATGACCAGGTAGACCGCCATCACCACAGCCAGGTTGGGTGTCAGCCACCAGGCCAGGCCCAGCGATATCGTGGCCAGCACCACTGCCAGCGTGTAGGCCAGCCATTCGGGCACCACACCCGCGGCGATCGGACGGAACCGCTTCGTCGGGTGCTCCCGGTCGGCCTCAACGTCGCGCGCGTCATTGACCAGGTACACCGCCGAGGCTGCCAGGCTGAACACCACGAAGGCGATCGACACCTTGGTGGCCATGTCGCCCCAGTCGTAGCGGACGCCGCGGCCCGCCGCGGCCAGCGGCGCAGCCAGCACCAGCACGTTCTTGACCCACTGCCGTGGGCGGATCGCCTTGATCACCCCGGTCACCAGGTTTTTCGGGGCTCCGCTCACTTCCACCAGATCGTCGCTCATCGCACCCACCTTTTTCGGGCCACGCCGTCAAACCGGACAGCTGCTGCGGCAACCCCGGCGCCAAGAGCCACACCGGCGGCAACGTCGCTGGGATAGTGCACACCGAGCAGTATTCGCGACAGCGCCATGGGCGGAACCAGCACCATCGCAGCCACACCTACAGGCAACCCGGCAGCCCGGCCCAGCAGGATCGCCGCCGCCGTCGTCGACGTGGCGTGCGCCGACGGGAAGCTGAGCTGACTGGGGGTGCCGACGTTGACCGTCACGGCCGGGTGATGCGGCCGTTAGCGCCGTACCACGCGCTTGACCACCACGGCAGCGGCATGCGCGGCGAAGGTACCGACGCCGGCCAGCACCCAGTCCCGGCGCCGGCGCGGATTCAGAACGGCCCCGAGCAGCGCAATCACCAGCCACCCGATGCTGTGCTCACCGAAGTGCGACATCGCGCGGGTCGTCGGGAGGACGCCGGGGCGCTGCGTCAACGCCGACTGGACGGCCACCATTGCTGCGACTTCGCCGCGCGGCGGCTCGGCCGGTTCAACCATGGCTGGCCGCGCCGGCAGCGTCGGCAACGTCGGCAACGTCGCCTATGGGCAGCACCATCTCCCACTTCTGCTTGCTGGACAACACGGGCAACGCGTCGCGGTAGGCCCGGCGCATCTCATCGAAGCGTCGCGACAGCTGCCGCTGCCGGCGCAGTGACTGCTAAGCAACGAGAACATCTTGGCCCGGTCGCGTTGCCGGTAGACGACACCGCAGCCGTCGGCGGTGGTGACGGTGACGCCGTCGACGGTGCAGAGCCGGAACCAGCGGGCGTCCTGGGTCGGCACGTTGTACTCGGGGCGCACGTGATGGGCCGGGTCGGCGGCCTTGAGGTTGTGCAGGATTCCCCGGGCCAGTCGGTAGCCGATCACCACCGGATTCACCGGCGGCTTCATCACCGTGTTCTTGTGCAGCGGCGCCGGCAGCTCGCTGGCCGCCGGCAGCACGACCGCATCCGGGTAGGCGGTCCGCATCTGGCGGACTTCCGGCAGCGCCGATTCCAGAATGGAGAAGATGTGCTCCGGGCCGGCCAGGAAGTCGTCGATGGCCCGGTTCTGGATCTCGACCGTCGAATATTCGAGGCAGGCAAGGTGTTTCAGCGTCGCCTTGAGGTGACTGCGGACCAAGCCGGAGACGTCGCCGTCCCAGTGCATGGCGGCGACCACCAGGCGGTTGCGCAGATGGAAGTAGGCCTGCCAGTCGATGGCGTCGTCCTTGTCGGTCCACGCCATGTGCCAGATCGCCGCGCCCGGCAGCGTGACGGTCGGGTAGCCGTGCTCGGCGGCCCGCAGGCCGTAGTCGGCGTCGTCCCACTTGATGAACAGCGGCAGCGGCTGCCCGAGCTCCTCGGCGACCTGCCGCGGGATCATGCACGTCCACCAGCCGTTGTAGTCCACGTCGATGCGCCGGTGCAGCAGCTTGCTCTTGTCTTCGCTGTCGTTGAGCGGATATTCGGCGAAGTCGTGGTCGTACTCGGCGTGCGGCGCGGCGGTCCACATGAAGTTAGACCGATCCACCACCTCGCCCATGATGTGCAGGTGTGACGGCTCCTGCAGGTTGAGCATCTGGCCGCCTACCAGCATCGGGGTCTTGGCGAACCGGCTCATCGCCAGCACCCGCAGGATCGTGTCCGGCTCGATGCGGATGTCGTCGTCCATGAACAGGATCTGCTGGCAGTCGGTGTTTTTCAGCGCCTCGTACATCACCCGGCTGTAGCCGCCGGAGCCGCCCAGGTTGGGCTGGTCATGAATAGAGAGTCGGGCAGCCAATCTCTGGGCCGCCGCCGGGAAGTCCGGGTGGTCGCGCACCTTGCGGACACCCTGATCCGGCACGATCACCGCGCCGATCACCTCGTCCACCAACGGGTCGGCGGTGAGTTCGCGCAGTGCGTTGGCGCAGTCCGCGGGCCGGTTGAAGGTCGGGATGCCGACGGCGATGTTGGCCGTTCCGGGCGCCTCGGTGGGGGCGAACCAACCGCCGTTGAGCAGGGTGACCTTGGTGTCGGTGGTGATGTCGAACCAGATCCAGCCGCCGTCCTCGAACGGCTGCAGGCTGACCTCGATCTCCAGCACCGCGGGCTTCTCGTCGGTGCCGCTGAATCCGCGTCCCTCGATGAAGATGCGGGCCCCGGTGGCCTTGGTCCGGTATAGGTCGACGCGTCCGGTTCCGGTGAGCTCGACGCGCAGCACCACCGAGGTGCAGATCGACCAGCGCCGCCAGTAGCTGGCCGGGAACGCGTTGAAGTAGGTCGCGAACGACACCTCGGACTCGTCGCCGATCTGCAGCGAGGTGCGGCTGGTCGCGTGCGCCCGGCGGGCGTTGGTGGTCGACTCCTCCAGATACAGCTTGCGGACGTCGAGGGGTTCCCCGGGACGCGGCAGGATGATGCGCGACAGGAGGCTCACGGCGGTCATGCTGCTCCCTCGGTCAGGGGCGCGCCGTCGCGCAGGTGCGGCGCAAGGACGTTGTCGTACATGCTCAAAGCGCTGGCAATGGCCATATGCATATCCAGATACTGGTAGGTGCCCAAGCGCCCGCCGAACAGAACCTTCGCTGCCGCGGTCTCGGACTTCGCCCTCGCCCGGTAGGCGGCCAACAGGGCGCGGTCGGCCTCGGTATTGATCGGATAGTAGGGCTCGTCGTCGTCTTCGGCGAACCGGGAGTATTCGCGCATGATCACCGTCTTGTCGGCGGGGTAGTCACGTTCGGTGTGGAAGTGACGGAACTCGTGGATGCGGGTGTACGGCACGTCGGGGTCGTTGTAGTTCATCACCGGAGTGCCCTGAAAGTCGCCGATGGGAAGGACTTCCACCTCGAAGTCCAGCGTGCGCCAGCCCAGCCGGCCTTCGGCGTAGTCGAAGTAGCGGTCCAGCGGCCCGGTGTAGACCACTGGGGCGTCGGGGCTGGCGGCGCGCAACTCGTCGCGCACGTCGAACCAGTCGGTGTCCAGCCGGACCTCGATGCGGTCGTCGGCGGCCATGTTCTGTAGCCACGCGGTGTAGCCGTCGAGCGGCAGGCCTTCGTAGGTGTCGCTGAAGTAGCGGTTGTCGAAGGTGTAGCGCACCGGCAGGCGGGTGATGTTCGCCGCCGGCAACTCCTTGGGGTCGGTCTGCCACTGCTTGGCGGTGTAGCCCTTGACGAACGCCTCGTACAGCGGCCGGCCGATCAGCGAGATGGCCTTTTCTTCGAAATTGGCGGCGTCATTCGCCTGAATTTCCGAGGCCTGCTCGGCAATGAGCTTGCGGGCTTCCTCGGGGCTGAAGTACCTGCCGAAGAACTGCGACACCAGGCCCAGGCCCATCGGGAACTGGTAGGCCTGCCCATTGTGCATGGCGAACACCCGGTGCTGATAGCCGGTGAACTCGGTGAACTGCCGCACGTAGTCCCACACCTTCTTATTGGAGGTGTGGAACAGGTGGGCACCGTACTTGTGGACCTCGATCCCGGTCTCCGGCTCCGGTTCGGAATAGGCATTGCCGCCGAGGTGCGGGCGCCGATCGACGACGAGGACCCTCTTGTCGAGTTGGGTGGCCACGCGCTCGGCAATCGTCAGGCCGAAAAACCCGGAGCCGACGACGAACAGGTCAAAACCAGCGGGGAGGTCGAAACGCGAGATCATCGGTTGCCTAGGGTATCCGACCGTGCTGCCAAAACCCGACTTGGCGGGTCGGCCTGGCCCGGGTTTTCCCAGGTGCCGGCCTGAAGAGCGGCGTGCCGTCAGACGAACGTCACACCTGTGAACCACTCCCCTCACGATTCGGTATCGCCACACTAGTCACATCATTCTCACTCGTACCATCGGTGATGTGGGTTTACGACCCAACTCCACATAATCCAGATTGAGGAGACTTCCGTGCCGAACCGACGCCGACGCAAGCTCTCGAAGACCATGAGCGCGGTCGCCGCCCTGGCCGTCGCAAGTCCGTGTGCTTACTTTCTTGTCTACGAGTCGACCGCCGACAACAAGCCAGTGGAACACCACGAGTTCAAGCGGGCGGCCAGCGTGGCCGACCTGCCGAATGAGCTGATCTCCGCACTGTCCCAGGGACTGTCGCAGTTCGGGGTCAACCTGCCACCGGTTCCTGCGCTCGGCGGTACCAGCGGAGCCAGCACGGGCCTGGGAACCGCCGGCCTGGGGACCAGCCCCAGCTTGGCCGGTCCGGGCCTGGGAACCACTCCCGGCCTCGCCAGCCCGGGTCTGACGCCGTCCACGCCCGGCTCGCTCGCGCTGCCGGGCACCACGGTGACGCCGCCAACGGCCGCGACCGGCGCGGGCGTCAACCCGGCGTTGAGCAATCCGGCCCTGACCAGCCCCACCGGGGTTGCTCCGGGCTTGACGAGCCCATCGGCGCTGAGCCCGGCTACCGCCACGGGTGAGGTTCCGATCACCGCACCGGTCGGACTGGACCCGGGCGCTGATGGCACCTACCCGATCCTCGGTGACACCTCCGGGCTCGGTGGTGGCGCCGGTACCGGCCTGTCGCCGGTCACCCCGGCCGGCGGCAGCGGTGGCGGCGGCGGGCTGGTGAGTGACCTGATGCAGGCGGCCAACCAGCTGGGCGCCAGCCAGGCCATCGACCTGCTCAAGGGCCTGATCATGCCGGCGATCATGCAAGGTGTTCAGGGTGGGGCCGCGGGCGCTCCGGCGGCGGCGGGTGCCGCACCCGCGCTGCCTGGCGTGCCCGCCTTAGCGGGCGTGCCCGCGTTGCCCGGCGCGAGTGCGTTGCCTGCGGCTGGTGCGGCGGCGGTGCCTGCGATACCCGCGGCGGCGGTCCCCGCAGCCGCAGTGCCGGCGGTGCCGGCGGCGGTGGTGCCGGCGGCGCCACCGGTTTAAAGAAGCCTGTCACGTGACGGCACCGCAGAGTCGGCGCTGGACCGGGTCCCGGCAACCCGCCAGCCACTAATCCTCTGCGGTGCCGTCGACAGGTTCCGCCTCCGCGCGTGTTACCTCGCCGGGAAACATTTCCGGCCCCTGTGCCGTGTCGCCTCACCAGAAACATTAGACACACACGTAACATCGCCTGGTGTCCCGCGGTCGCGCACCCACGATGTTGCTCACCGCCGCCCTGGCGACGGTCGTCATCGTGTCGTGGGTCCTGATGCGCCCACTTGCCGCCAATTACCCAGCGCCCCCGGCGCATGACACCCAACTGGCCGAGCAACCTCTGGTCGGTCTCGGCGGCGGCGTTACCGTCCGTGAACTGACTCAGGACACGCCGTTCTCCCTGGTCGCTCTGACCGGCGACCTGGCCGGCACCTCGGCCCGCGTCCGCGCGAAGAAACCCGACGGGACATGGGGCCCCTGGTATCAGACCGAGTACCAGACTTCGGCGCCTGATCCCAGCGGGTCGGCCGCGTCGGGCGGGGATCCGCGCAGCACAGATCCGGTGTTCGTCGGCACCACCACCAGCGTGCAGATCGCCGTCACCCGACCGGTGGACGCACCGGTGACGCAGGCACCGCCCACGCCGTCGCAGCACGGCGCGCCTGGGCTACCGGCCGGCAACCAAAGAGCAGCCGTTCGGGCAGAACATCAACGCGATCCTCATCTCGCCGCCGCAGGCGCCCGCGGAAACACACTGGACGCCGCCGACCGGCGTCACCATGCCTGGCCAGGCACCGCAGATCATCAGCCGCGCGGAGTGGGGCGCCGACGAGTCGCTGCGGTGCGGCAGCCCGCAATACGACCGCGACGTGCGCGCGGCGGTGGTCCACCACACCGCGGGCAGCAACGACTATTCACCGCTGGAATCGGCCGGAATCGTCAAGGCGATCTACACCTACCACAGCAAAACCCTGGGCTGGTGCGACATCGCGTACAACGCGCTGGTCGACAAGTACGGCCAGGTCTTCGAAGGCAGCGCCGGCGGGCTCACCAAACCGGTCGAGGCGTTCCACACCGGGGGATTCAACCGGGAGACCTGGGGCGTGGCCATGCTCGGCAACTTCGACGACGTGGCGCCCACTCCCCTGCAGATCCGCACTGTCGGACGGCTGCTGGGCTGGCGGCTGGGGCTCGCCGAAGTCGACCCGAAAGGCACGGTGGAACTGGAGTCCGCGGGTAGCTCCTACACCACTTACCCGGCCGGCGCGATAGCCAAGTTGCCGACCATCTTCACCCACCGCGACGTCGGCAACACCGACTGCCCGGGCAACGCCGCCTACGCGTTGATGGACGAGATCCGGGACATCGCAGCGCATTTCAACGATCCTCCGGAGGAGTTGATCAAGGCGCTGGAAGGCGGCGCGATCTACGAGCACTGGCAGGCGATGGGCGGGATGAACAGCGTGCTGGGTGCTCCGACGTCGCCGGAGGCCGACGGCGCGGCCGGATCGCGGTTCGTCACCTTCGCCAAGGGCGCCATGTACTGGTCGCCGGCCACCGGCGTAGAACCGGTGACCGGCGCCATCTACGACGCCTGGGCAGCGCAGAGCTACGAGCGCGGCCCGCTCGGGTTGCCGACCAGTGCGGAGATTCAGGAGCCGCTGCGGATCACCCAGAACTTCCAGCACGGCACGCTGAACTTCGAACGGCTCACCGGCAACATGACCCAGGTCCTCGACGGGATCGCGACGCCGCTGTCGACCCAACCTCCGAGCGGCCCGAACGTGCCGCCCGAACACTTCTCATTGCCGGCCCACCCGCCCAACTAGTCTGCTGGGGTGCCCGAAACGCCCTACCTGATGCTCGATCTCGATCGGGTGCGCGACAACTTCCGGGCGCTGCGGTCCGCACTGCCCGATGCGGAGATCCGGTACGCCGTCAAGGCGAACCCCGCCGAACCGATCCTGCGACTGCTCGCCGCCGAGGGATCCGCGTTTGACGTCGCTTCGGTTGGCGAGGCCGATGTCTGTATCGCCGCGGAAATCGACGGTGGTCGGCTGGCGTTCGGAAACACCGTCAAGAAGCCGGCGGTGGTGGCGGCGGCCTATGCACGCGGGGTGCGCCTGTTCGCCTTCGACACCGAACACGACCTGGCCGTGCTGGCTGAGCACGCGCCCGGGTCGCGGGTGGAATGCCGCATAGCTCCGGCATTTCCGTCGTCGGTGACCCCCTTCGGGCACAAATTCGGATGCGCGCCGGAGCGGGCCGCCGAACTGCTCAACCGCGCCCGGTCGTTCGGGTTGGTAGCCGAGGGCGTGAGCTTTCACGTCGGCTCGCAGCAGCTCGACGTAGCCGCGTGGGATCTCGGCATCGGTTGTGCGGCATCGATATTCGATGCGGTCGGTGATCTCACGACGATCAACGCCGGCGGCGGGTTTCCGCTCCCGTACGTCGACGGCGCACCGGACCTAGAAGTGATAGCCGATGCCATCGTGTCGGCGCTGGACCGGCAGTTCGGTTCCCAGCCACCGCGATTGGCGTTGGAGCCGGGTCGGGTGCTCGTCGGCTCCGCCGGCGCCATCGCCTGCGAGGTGGTGTCCGTACGCACCGGCACCGACGGCCGGCGCTGGGTGTACCTCGATGTCGGCCGTTACAGCGGTCTCGCGGAAACCGAGAACGAGTACATCCGCTACCGACTGCGGACGCAGCGCGACGGCGATCCCGTTGCGGACGCCGTGCTGGCGGGGCCGACGTGCGACGGCGACGACGTGCTGTACCAACGCTATCCGCTGCCGGCCACGCTGCGCCCCGGCGACTGGGTCGAGATCTGCGACACCGGCGCGTACACGGCGAGTTACGCGTCGGTGCGAGTTCAACGGATTCCCGCCGCTGCCAATATTTTTCACGTCCGCCGGCGCGGCCGGCCGGACTATCGTCGAGCCGCTGGCACCGGGACTCACCCGGAGTTGGACACTGTCCGAGGTGATCTGTGACGCGCGAACCGAGTACCAGGAGCTGGTGATCGGCCGCACCGAGCAAGGCGTGGCGCTGTTCAGCGACGGCGAACGCCAGAGCACCGAATTCAGTCAGCTGGTCTACCACGAAGCGCTGCTGGTACCCGCACTGCTGTTGGCCGACCACATCGAGCGGGTGCTGATCATCGGCTCCGGGGAGGGCGTGGTGAGTCAGCTGGCAGTGGCCGCGGGGGCCACGCACGTCGACCACGTCGACATCGACCGCGAGGCAGTGCGGCTGTGCGCCGAACACCTGCCCTACGGCTACTCGGTGGACGAATTGCGCAGGGCCGAAAAGGGACTCGGCTCGATCACGATGCACTACCGGGACGGTTGGGACTTCGTGGACCAATGCGACGCGCCGTACGACATCGTGGTCGTCGACCTGCCCGACGAGCGCTCGGCGCCTGCGCAACACAACCGCCTGTACGACATCGGCTTCCTGGAAAGGTGCCGCGGGATCGGCCGGGTAGTCGTCGGCCAGGCGGGCTGCCCGACGCTGTGGCGCAACGAAACGCTGCACTGGTCGTGGCGGCGGTTCCGCGAAACATTCGGCACCGTAGTTTATTTCGGCAGCGACGAGCACGAGTGGGCATTTCTGTCCGGCCTTTCGGATCCCGTTGCCGACCCGGTAGCACTCATGTCGGCTCGGCTGCCCACCCTCGCCTACCGGCCGCGTACTCTCGACGCCGACTCGCTGATCGCAGGCACCGTGCCACCGAAATCGTTGCGGGACAACGGATCAGCGAGACTGGCGGCGCGGTCGCGGATTCCGCGCAGCATTCCGCGTTCCATCACGAAGTGCGGAATGTCGAAGACGGCCATCCCGGCCACGCCCCCGGTGCCACGGGCTAGCAGGCGGGTCGTGCCGTTCTGCGGGCGCAGATAAAACGCCCAGGACGCGATAGCCTTCTCGCCGCGTTGCACCCGCTCGAAGTCCGCCCGCGACATCAACACCAGATGTGACCCAGGTTCGACCGCCGCGACCACTTGGCTCCCGTTACTGCCATAACGGCGGGCCAGCCATACGGTGTCGCCGACATTCAACGTCTGCCACTCGGGATGGACGGCGTCGGCGTTGTGAATGCGCGTGCCCACCAAGCGTTCCAGCCAATCGTAGCTGTAGAAGCCGCCGCGGTCCTCGCCGATCTGGGCCAGCCACGGCCAGATCGCTGCCGGCGGCGCGTTCACTGTGACCCCGCGGGTGGTGCGCACGGCGCCCGGCTGGACCAGTTCGTCGCCGGGCAATTCGGCGACGATTTCCTGGTCGGTGGCGCCCCAGTTGTACATCAATGGCCGCCCCACCCAGTTGTACAAGCCCACGACGCCGCCCACCGCCATCAGGGCGCCCAGCAGCGGCCTCTGCGTACCCACGGATCCGACGCTAACGACGCCTCCCGCCGTCGGGCAGAGGCTTAAGTCACCGGCGCCTGCTGGGCGGATGCCCGTTCCACCGGACGTGGGCGCGGGTGAACGCGGCCGTCTCGGAGTAGCCGAGCCGCTGCGCGGTCTCCTCCACGGTGAGCCCGGACCTCAGCAACTCACCGGCCAGGGTGGCACGCACTTCGTCGAGCAGCGCGCGGTAGCTGGTGCCCTCACCGGCCAGCCGGCGGTGCAGGGTGCGCTCAGTGATGCATAACTCCTTGGCGACGGTGGCCATCGACGGAATGGACGACGAGTCCTCGATCAGACGGGTCCGGACGGCCGCTGAGATCCCCCGCCGGGTACGTCGCCGATTCAGCAGCTCTTCGCACTGGCGGATGCAGATCGCCGCCGTCTGCGGGTCGGCGGCCGGCATGGGCCGATTGATCAGATCGGCCGGGATGACCAGGGCATTGCGTGAAGTGTATTCGACGTAGACAGTCACGTTGTCCAATTGGACTGTGCGCATTGGCAATTGCAGATCTGCGAGCTCCATCCGCAGGGTGAGGGCGGGATGATTGGCGCCCAGGAGCAGCGGCAGCAGCCGCAGCATGATCGCAAAGTCACGCTCCATCACAAATCGCCGAACATCGCGCGGAATCCTGTTGTCGTCGAATGCGACGACGGCTTCGCTGCTGGTCACCTCCGCGACCAGGCACAGGTAGGTGTCGGTCAAGGCGGCGTAGCGGCAGGCGACATCGATCGCGTCGGCAAAGGTTGGGCTGGCCATCAGCGCGTAGCCGAAGATTCCCGTATCGGCGAGGTTGTACTGCATCCCGGTTTCCATGCCGAGCCCCGGCTGGTCGCCGAGCCGGCCGATCACATTGCGGATCATCGTCAGCTCTTGACTGGCATAGACCTCCGTGGCCGGATCGGCCAAATCCTCGTGGGTCAGTCCCGTTCCGGCCAGGCACGTCGTCGGGTCGAGTCCGTGCCGCCGGCCGGTCTCGAGCAGGTGCCGGCCCGTGGCGGAGGACAGCGCAGCATCCCACATCGGAGAGGCGGCGCTGGGCACCGTCCGAAAATATCAAATTTCTGTCTGAAACGACCATTCCCGCTGCGGCGGCACGGGCTTACCGTCATCGGTGTGACGACCGACCTGCTCAAACCTCCGCCGCGGGCTCTGGTAGCCGCTGCACGCAGCTCGGTCACCGACCTTTGGCGTCCGGTCGCCGTCGGCGGTTATCGCGACCTGCGTCGACCGCGACCGCACTCGGCGCCGGCGTCGGTGCCGCGCACGACCTTCGACCCCACGCTGGTGCGCAACATCGCCGACCCGTATCCCGACTATCAACGAATCCGTGAGCATCCCGTCGTGATCAACGAGCGACTCGGCGTCTGGATGGTGGGGCGATACGACGATGTCCATTCCGCTATCCGCGACAGCGCCGCATTCACCTCCAGGGACGGCATCACGCTCCGGTCGTTCGTGGCGAACATGGTGGTGTTCACCGACCCGCCGGATCACACTCGGCTGCGCCATATCGTCGCTCCACTATTCAGCAAGCGTGCCGTCCAAACCTGGACGACCGACATCCGCGCACTGGCCGACGAGGCGATCTCCGGACTCAAACGCGGTGACGTGGTGGATCTGGTTACGGCCCTGACCATCCCGATGCCGATCAACGTCATCGCCAATATCCTCGGCATCCCGCGGGAGCAGTGGCCGGGATTTCGGGCGGTCTCGGAAAAGTTCGCGCAGATCTTCGCTCCCCGGTCGCTACCCCAGATCGTGCGCATGATGGGATCGGCGATGCAGGCCTACCTGCGGCTGCGCAGCTTCTCCGATGCCGAAATGCGCAGCCGTGCAAACCAACCCACCGACGACCTGTTGAGTCGGTTGCAAGCGGCGACCGCAACCGGCGAGCTGTCCGACAACGAGGCGTTCCTCTATGTGCTCGTCCTGCTGGTGGCCGGCAATGAGACGACCACCAACCTGCTGGGGATGCTGCTCGTCAGGCTGGCGGAGAACCCTGAGTTGTTCGCCGAACTCAAAGCAGACCGCAGCCTGTTGTATGCCGCCGTCGAAGAGACGGCCCGCTGGGGTTCGCCCGTTCAGTGGGTAACCCGGACGGCAACCGCAGACTATGAAATTGGCGAGACGGTAATCCCAAGGGGGGCAAGGGCGTTGTTGTTCTACGGGGCTGCCAATCGCGATCCCGCCAAGTTCGCCGAACCGGACCGCTTCGACATTCGGCGCAACACCACCGGACATCTGGCCTTCGGGCACGGCCTGCACTTCTGCCTGGGAGCTCATCTGGCTCGCCTCGAAGCGGCCACCGCCATCGACTGTCTACTTGGACGAGGTTGACGGTCTGGAGCTGGCCGGGCCGGTGCGATGGAGCATCACACCCTCGCTGCGCGGGCCGGTCTCTGTGCCGGTGCGCCTCAATCGGCGCTGAATTCGGCCGGAAACCCGCAATCTCCGGCGCCCGCTGGTCGCCTCGGATTACGCTCGATCCGGCGGGGAAGTCATTCGAGGGGAAGTTCATCATGTCCTTCTTGGTCACAACGCCGGACGGGGTAACGGCTGCCGCCGGGAACCTGGCGAATATCGGCACGGCGGTGCAGGAGGCGGCGACGACGGCATCGGCCCCCACCACCGGGATCGCGGCCGCCGCCGCCGACGAGGTATCGGCCGCCGTCTCGCAACTGTTCGGCAGCTTCGGCCAGGAGTTTCAGGCCGTGAGCAACCAGGGTCGCGGCGTTTCATGCCGAGTTCGTGCGGCTGCTGAACGGCAGCGCGGCGGCATACCTCGGCGCCGAAATCGCCAATGCCGCGCAGACGCTGGTGAATGCACCGGCCCAGTCGCTGCTCAGCCAAGGTGCGCAAGCGGTGTCGGCGGCCATCGCCAGCGCGCCGGCCGCAGCCGCCGCTCCGGGCGGCGCATACGTGCAACTAATCACCAACACCGCCACGAACCTCCAAGCTGCTCGGCAGTGCCTGGGCGGCTGACCCGTTCCCGTTGTTGCGACAGTTCGTGGCCAACCAACTGGGGTACGCCCAGCAGATCGCGAGTGTCTATCGCAAGCATCAGAACCTGCCAACCATTTGCCGAATCTGCCGGCCGCCATCGCGGCCGCCGTCCAGCAGGCTGTGGCCTTCATGCCGCGGCCTTCGTCCAGCAGTTCATCGCCACCCAGATCGGCTTCGCCCAGACGTTGCGGTCATCGCTGGCGACGACGGAGTCAGCGGCTTCGTCGCCGGGCTGCCGCATTCGCCTCGACGACTGCAGGTGGCCTTCCGGGCGCTACTGGCTGGCGATTACAGCGGCGCGGTATGGAGCTGGGCAGGCCTTCGCGAACCTCTTGGTCACTGGGGTAGGACCCCGGCACGGAACTGGCTCGCCGGTATATCCTCGCCGACTTTAAGCTCACCTTGACGGCCACGGTGAATCCCACGTTGCTCGGCCCGCTCAGTGACTTCTTCACCATCCTGAACATCCCCGGGCAAGAGGCGCAGTATCCTGCACCGACCTCACTCCCGCCGTCGATACCCCGACGATGTCGCAGAACTTCACCAACGTACTCAATACCCTAACGCTGCCCAGCATTTCGGCGGACATTCTCAACCAGCCGTTGCCCGCCAACCGGATCGCTCAGTGCATTCTTCGGGTTGCCGCTGGTGTTCACCTATGCGGCGGCGGGCGCGCCGTTCGTCGGCACTCGATGCTCTCGCAACCAGCCTGACACATTTGACGGAGCACTGGCACGGGGAACGCCTCGGGGCGGTAGGGGCGGCCATTGATGCGCCCGCCAACGCGCTGAACGGCTTCCTCAACGGCTCACGACATTCTCAATACCGCGATACAGGTGCCGACGGGCCTCACGATATGCGATCCTTCCTCCAGCCGTCTTGCCGCAAAGCGTAACGATCACACTGCACCTGCCCTTCGACGGACTCCTCGTTCCACCACATCGCGGCGACAGCGACTGAGCGACATTCCCGCCGTCTCTCCTGACGCCCGGCTATTCCGCTTCACGGTGACCATCTTCGGGACACCCTTCATGGGGCTCGCTCCGTTACTGATCAATTACGTTGCCGCAGCAACTCGCCGCGGCGATAGACCCGCGGCGTAGCGGGCGCCGCGTCAGAGGATCGCGACCGACACCACGATGCCGAGCGCGAACTGCGCCGCGGCCACCATCAGGGCGTCGTAGCTGAATTCGTCGGAGTTGAACAACGAGTCCATGTCGATGCCGATCACCACGGTCGCGATTCGCATCATCACCACTTGCGAGGCGATCCCGACCAACCCGAAGACTGCCGACGCCAGCAGCCCTTCCCGCAGATTGCCCGACGACGAGTAAATGGCAATGACCACAATGAAAGCCATGCTGACCATCCCGGCCGCGGACACCAGAATGGCGTTGGGCTTGCCGGCATTGACCATCTTGCGCAGCGGACCCGGTGTGGTCAGGTCGATGGCGTAGAAGCCGATGATCATCAGCACCAGCCCGAGGATGGAGTAGAGCACAATGGCGCCGGCGCCCCGCCCCAGCCAACTCCAGGTAGTCCGAATGCAGCGCAACAATCGTCGTCGTCATGGAAGATCAACTCCGTTCATTTCAGTGGAATTCGGTGTGGAACGAATGCCGCGCCGTCATCGGTGATGAGTCCGGCAGTCTCGCGGATGCCGAGACCCGCAGCAGTATCGCCGACCACCCAGGCCCCCAAAGCCGGCCGCATCTCGTCGAATTCGGGCAGCGGGTCCAACAATTGGTAGACGAAGCCCTCTTCGCCGTAGAAGCCGCCGGTGGCGGTCTCCATGCCGGCGCCGACGACGGTGACGTTCGCGCCTTCCCGTCCGAGCTTCGGCTTGCGCACGTATTCGGTGAGTTCGTGCGGGTCGTCGAGGTAGGCGGGCAACAGATTCGGGTGCCCGGGATACATCTCCCACAGCACGGCCAGGATCGCCTTATTGGACAACAGCGTCTTCCACAACGGCTCGATCCACATGGTCTGCGGCAGCGTCGACACCACGTACTTGCCGAACTGATCATCGAGCACCCACTCCCACGGGTGCAGCTTGAAAATCGCCCGGATCGGGTCTTCTTCGAGATCGACGAATCGCTCCAGCGCGGAGTCCCACCCGACATCCTCGATCAGCAGCCCGACAGTCTGAAATCCCGCTTCCGCCGCGGTCTCCTGCAGGTAGGTGGTTGTGATCTGGTCCTCACCGGTAGCCTCCACGCCGGACCAGGAGAAGTGTAATTCGTTGCTGGGCAACAGATCACGTACCGCCTTCCAGCGGTCGACCAGTTGTTCGTGCAACGAGTTCCACTGATCGTCGTCGGGGAACTTGTCTTTGAGCCAATACCACTGCACGATGGCGGCTTCCAGCAGTGTGGTGGGAGTGTCGGCGTTGTATTCCAGCAGCACCGCGGGGCGTCGGCCGTCATAGCGTAAATCGAAGCGGCCGTAGACATGTGGATCCGATCGGCGCCATGATTCGGCGACATGCGGCCAACTCCATTCCGGCAGACCGAAATCCGCGTACCGATCCATCAGGACTACTTGCTCGACGGCGTTGAGGCACATCGAGTGCAGCAGCTCGACGTCGGCTTCCAGCGCCAGGATCTCGTCCATCTCGAATTCGTAGTACACCGATTCGTCCCAGTACGGCCGATCGGCGCCGCGCGCGTCACGCGCCGGTGTCCCGTAGACGAGGCCCTGCGATTCGACGATCGACTGCCAGTTCGGCCGCGGTTCCGATCTGCCGCGTCTCACGAGCCGCCGCTCCCTTTGCCGCCGCTGCCGCCGATCCCGCCGCGCTGGATCGTGCTGCCCGACTTGGTGGTGACGTTCGCCCCCTTGGGGATGCTTGTCGATCCCCCGATCGGCCGTTGCCCGACCGAACCCGAGCTGCCGTAGTAGTAGCGGTACGAATGCCCGCCCCAGAAGAAGAAACCGTTCATGCCCGGGGTGTGACCGGTGCAGTAGCTGTCGGGGACGATCACCGGCTGGCCGTTCGAATCGTCCTGGACGCATTGCGCGGTGACGTGTTCCGGCGACAACAGCCAGTACCCGACGCCCGCCACCAGGCCCACCACCCCGACGGCGGCCGCGGAGCCCATCAGGATGCGCTTCTGCTTCTTGCGCTTGGCCTCGGCGGCGAGCCGCTCTTCTTCGATCTCGCGTTGCTTGTCTTCGTGCTTTTTCCGGGCGCGCAGCTCGGCCGGCGTCGGCGGCCTCGGCTTGGTCGTCTCCGCGTCCTGGAACTGGATACTGCCCAGGGGTTTGAGCTTGGGGGTGGCGTCCTTATTGGGCTTGTCGATCGGCGGTATCAGGCCGTCCAGACCGTCCGGCACCTTGTCCGGCGCATCCTTGTCCGGACGGTTTGCACCGAACGAACTCCGACGCGGGCCGCTCTCGCGCGGCTCGCCTGCCTCGGGCTTGGTCTCATCGGTCCCACCGCCCTCCGGTGGGTCTGGTTCTGAACCCACTAGCTGCCCTCCGGTCCCCTCCCGCCGCGCCACGCTGTCGTGAATACGCGGGCAGTCTCCCACATCGTCGCCGCCTCCATGGCTAAGACCACCAGCGTTCCAGCACGCGTGCCACGCCGTCCTCGCTGTTGGGTGCCGTGACCTCGTCCGCAGCGGCCAGCGCGTCGGGGTGTGCATTGCCCATCGCCACGCCCAAGCCGGCTTGCAGCAACATCGGGACATCGTTGGGCATGTCGCCGAATGCGACCACCTCCGACTCGGCGATGCCCAGCGGTTCGGCAACCTCGCGCAGGCCGGTGGCCTTGCTGATGCCCCGCGGCAGGATCTCCAGCAGGCCGTTGTTGGTGGAGTACGTCAGATCGCCCTCATCGCCGATGTGCCCGGCCATCGCGGCAGCCATGTCCGCGCTGACGGCGCCGGCCTTGCGGATCAGCAGCTTGATGGCCGGTGCGCTCAGCAAGTCGTCGAACGACACCTCGGTGTTGTCCGGGTTGAGCCACGCGTGCTCGTAGCCCGGCGAGCTGATGAACTGCGGGGTCGCGGTGTCATGGGCGCGCTCGCCGATCCGCTCGACCGCCAGCCCCACGCCGGGGATGACGCGCCGGGCGATGTCAGCCAGCGCCGCCAGGGTGTCGACGGACAGCGTCTGCACCGACAACACCTGGTCGTGTTCGGGGTCGTAGATGACGGCGCCGTTCGCGCAGACCGCCATCGGAGCGAACCCGAGGGCCTCGACGACCGGCCTGATCCAGCGCGGCGGACGACCGGTCGCCAGCACGAAGTGAGCGCCCCCGGCGACCGCGGCATGCACCGCGGCACGCGTACGCGGGCTGAGGGTTTCCTCGTCGTTGAGCAGGGTGCCGTCGACGTCGCACCCGATGAGCGCAGGCTGATTCAACAATGGGATTCGCTTTGAAGTCGGCTCAGGCATCGGGACCCTGAGCCGAGGCGTTGGTTACAACCGGCCGGGGTCGTCAGCGGGGCCCGCCTTCTGTCGCTTCTTCGCCGCCTCGTCATATAGCGCGCGCTTTCGCGCTCGTTCGGCCAACTCGGCGATACGGAATTCCTTGGACTCGTCCGGGGTCGGCGCGCTGCCGCCCAGCCGGCGCGGCACCCAGGGCTCACCCTCCGGATGCGGATAATTCTCCTGCGCCCAATACAGCATCGCCTGCATCGCCTGGCGCAGGGTGGCGTTGAGCGCGTCGTAATCGCCTCCCGGAGACAGCGGCGGCCCGATCGCCGCGGTGATGGGAACCTTGCTACGGACAAGTTTCTTGGGATGATCTTTGGGCCAAATCCGGTGTGCACCCCAGACAATCATCGGAATGATCGGCACCTGCGCTTCGACCGCCATCCGCGCCGCCCCGGTCTTGAATTCCCTGAGTTCGAAGCTCCGGCTGATGGTCGCCTCCGGATGCACGCCGACGAGCTCGCCGTCCCGCAACCGCTGCACGGCCACCGCGAAGGCATCGGCACCCATGCTGCGGTCCACCGGGATCAGCTGGATTTGCTTGATGATGTAGTTGACTGCTTTCACGTCCTGCATCTCGGCCTTGATCATGAACCGCAGCCGCCGCTTGCGTTCTTTGGCGGCAAGCGATGCGGGAATCCAGTCCACATAGCTGGTGTGATTGAGCGCGATGATGGCGCCGCCGCTCGCGGGGATGTTCTCCAGGCCGTAGTACGTGATCTTGTTTCCGTTCAGCGCCATAGCCGACGGAACAAGATATTCCAACATCCGGAAGACTGGCTCGGCCATCTCTTACGCCTCCTTTTCCCCTACCGCGATGTTTGCGAGACCCGGTCGGCGGCCTTGGCCGCCGCCTCCTCGGCGTTCATCTGTGCCGCCCGTCGCTTCGGCGTTCCCCACCACGCGGTCACTGCTCCGGGGCTCCGCTGGGATGGGCTCGCTCGGCACGGCGAGCCGCCTTGTCAGCTGCCTCCTCCGCGTCCATGCGGGCCGCCTCGGCCAGCGACGGGGCACCGCCCCCGAGTCGGCGCGGCACCCAGAATTCGCCCGCCGGGTGCGGCCCGTACAGTTCCTGCGCGCGAATCAGCAGATGCTGCATTCGCGAATGCAGCAGCGCGGTCAGCTCGTTGGTGGACAACGTCGGTTCGATCGGTTCGCCGACGACCACCTGAACCGGCACCTTGGGCCGGAAGATCTTCTTCGGGTGACCCTTGGTCCAGATCCGCTGCGCACCCCAGATGACGTGCGGAACGATCGGCACGCCGGCCTCGACCGCCATCCGGGCGGCGCCCGTCTTGAACTCCTTGATCTCGAAGCTGCGGCTGATCGTCGCCTCGGGGTAAACGCCCACCAGCTCACCGGCCCTGAGGTTATCGACGGCCGCGGCATACGAGGCGGCGCCGCTTTCCCGGTCCACTGGAATATGGCGGAAGGAGCGCATCAGCGGACCGGCGATCTTGTGGTCGAACACCTCCTGCTTGGCCATGAATCGCACTTTTCGGCCGAGCCCCTGCCGGTACGCCGGCAAACCCGCCAGCGTGAAATCGAGATAACCGGTGTGGTTGATTGCGACGACGGCGCCACCACTGGTCGGTAAGTTCTCCACGCCGGTGACGGTGATCTTGAGACCCTGCAGGCGAAAGATCATTCGAGCGAGAGTGATGGCGGTGCCGTATGCAGGTTCCACAGCAGTTCAGCCTAGTGCTCCGGGCTGCCAGATACCCGAAGTGGGCAACGCGAGATGGAAACCAGACGGAAACCTGACGGAAAGAGGTGAGCGTTGTCCTTCCCGTTGTCGCCGCCCCCAGTCCCCGCGGTGGTGCGCCGTCTGGCGGCCGGCCGGCCGGTCCACGCGGTGTGGCGCAACGGGTTGGGCGATATCACCTTCCGAGTGGACCACGGCGCCGAGTTCATCAAGACAGGTGGGCCGCATTCGGTCGACTTCACGAGCGAAGCCCGCCGGTTGCGCTGGGCCGCCCCGTACATCCCGGTGCCGCCGGTCATCGATTTCGGCGTCGATGACGCCGCGGCCTGGCTGCGCACCGGCGGGCTGCCCGGCGTGTCCGCGGCGCACCCACGCTGGCGGGCGGCGCCCGCTATCGCGGTTCGTGCACTCGGTGTGGGGTTGCGCACATTGCACGACAAACTGCCGGTGGCGTCGTGCCCGTTCGACTGGTCGGTGCCCAGCCGACTGCCGCTGCTGCATCCCGCGCATCGGGCGAAGCTCGAGGATCCACCGCCGATCGATCGGCTGGTGGTCTGCCACGGCGACGCCTGCGCGCCGAACACGCTGATCGACGACCGAGGCGAGTATTGCGGTCATGTCGACTTCGGTGAGCTCGGCGTGGCCGACCGGTGGGCTGACCTGGCGGTAGCAACCCTCTCGCTGGGCTGGAACTACCCTGGCCGGAACTGGGAGCCGGAGTTCTTCGCCGCCTACGGCATCGGCCCCGACGCCCCGCGCATCGACTACTACCGACGGTTGTGGGAAGACCCGACCCTCTGACTCAAGCTAAACTCTTGGCGTCTCCGGAGGCGTCTCCGAAATGGTCCGGGAAGGTATTTGTGCAGGTTACAAGCGTCGGCCACGCCGGCTTTCTGATCCAGACCCGGGCGGGCAACATCCTGTGCGACCCGTGGGTGAATCCGGCGTACTTCGGGTCGTGGTTCCCGTTCCCGGACAACAGCACGCTGGACTGGGACGCACTGGGCAACTGTGACTACCTGTACGTCTCACACCTGCACAAGGACCACTTCGACGCCGCGCTGCTGGACGCGCACGTCAGCAAGGACGCGGTAGTGCTACTGCCCGATTTCCCGGTGCCGGACCTGCGAAACGAGTTGGAGAAGTTGGGGTTTCACCAATTCTTCGAGACCACGGACTCGGTGTGCCACCAGCTGTCCGGCCCCAAGGGCGACCTCGACATCATGATCATCGCCCTGCGGGCACCCGCTGACGGCCCGATCGGCGACTCGGCGCTGGTGGTTTCCGACGGTGAGACCACAGTGTTCAACATGAACGACGCGCGTCCCGTCGATCTGGACGTGCTGGCCGCCGACTTCGGGCACATCGACGTGCACCTGCTGCAGTATTCGGGTGCGATCTGGTATCCGATGGTTTACGACATGCCGGTCCGCGCCAAGGAAGCATTCGCCACCCAGAAGCGGCAGCGGGGCATGGATCGGGCTCGCCAGTACATCGCCCAGGTCGGGGCGACATGGGTGGTGCCGTCCGCCGGCCCGCCTGCCTTCCTGGACCCCGAACTGCGTCAGCTCAACGACGACCGCGACGATCCGGCTAACATCTTTCCGGACCAGATGGTGTTCCTGGACCAGATGCGCAGCCACGGCCACGACCGCGGGCTGCTGATGATGCCCGGGTCCGTCGCCGATTTCACTGGCTCGCAGCTGAACTCGCTGCACCACCCGTTGCCCGTCGAGCAGGTGGAGGCGATCTTCACCACCGGCAAGGCCGACTACATCGCCGACTACGCCGATCGCATGGCACCGGTGCTGGCCGCCGAGAAAGCCGGCTGGGCTCCCGCCGCCGGCGAGCCGCTGCTCGAGCCGTTGCGGGCGTTGTTCGAGCCGATCATGTTGCAGAGCGACGAGATCTGCGACGGCATCGGTTATCCGGTGGAACTGGTGATCGGCTCGGAGCGGGTCATCCTGGACTTCCCCAAACGAGCAGTGCGGGAAAGCATTCCCGACGAGAAGTTCCGATACGGCTTTGAGATCGCGCCCGAGCTGGTGCGCACCGTGTTGCGCGACAACGAACCGGACTGGGTCAACACCATCTTCTTGTCGACGCGCTTCAGAGCCTGGCGCGTCGGTGGCTACAACGAATACCTGTACACATTCTTCAAGTGCCTGACCGACGAGCGGATCGCCTACGCCGACGGCTGGTTCGCGGAGAGCCACGACGATTCGGCATCGATCACACTGGACGGCTGGGAGATTCAGCGACGTTGCCCCCACCTCAAGGCCGATCTGTCGAAATTCGGCGTCATCGAGGGCAATACGCTGACCTGCAACCTGCATGGCTGGCAATGGCGCCTGGACGACGGGCGCTGCCTGACCACCCGCGGTCACGAGCTGCGGAGCCGCAAGACATGAGCACCATATCGGAACTGCGCTACGACGACGGTGCCGTCCAGCTGGATCAGATGGCGGTCACATTGCGCCGCTACCACTTTCCCTCCGGCACCGCGAAAGTCATCGGGCTGGACCAGATCCGGGGATACAAGGCCGAGCCACTGGGCCTGTTCACGGTTCGGTTCAACCTGTGGGGCAGCCCGGACCTGCGCCGCTGGCTGCCGCTGGACCTGTACCGGCCGCTCAAGTCGACGCTGATCACCCTCGACATACCCGGGTCGCAGCCCGCCTTCACGCCGGCACGTCCCGACGAGTTCATCGCCTGCCTGGACGAACTGCTCGCCGACCGCGGCTAAATAACCCTCGCCGAATGTGAACTGAGGGCGAGCATTTCGCAATTTTCTCGCCGCCGGCGCACGTTCGGCGGAGCCGGCGCGCGCGCTAGCGGTCCTGCAGTGCCGCCCGGCCGGCGTTGTAGCCGGGGGTGAAGGTGATTCCCGGTCCGCCGTGACATCCGGCACTGCCCAGGTACAGCCCATGTATCGGAATCGGCTGTCCGATATAGCCTTTCGGGCCTGGACGGTTCTGTCCGATCTGGTTGGAGCTCAGCAGGCCGTGGCAGTAGTCGCCACCGGGCGCACCGAACATCACCCCCATGTGCTTGGGCGTGAAGGTGGTGTGGCGGATGATGCTGCGCTCGAAATTCGGTGCCAGCCGGGTGATTTTGTCGATGACCCGCTGACCCATCTCAACCTTGGCCTGGCCGTAGTCGGCACCCCCTTCGATCGGGAACCACAGCGCGAAGGCCGATGCGGCGTGCTTGCCTTCGGGCGCGAGATCCGGATCGTGCACCGACGGAATCTGCAACACCAGCGTCGGGTCCGCCGGCACGATGCCGCGGCGGCAGTCCTCCCACTGCTGCTGGACTTCCTCAGGTGTGCAGAACATGCCGATCGATGCCTGCATCGTCGGGTCGTTGAGTGCTTCGTAGGGCGCCGCGAACTGCGGTGCCTCCTCCAGCGCGAAATGCATCTGCAGGTAACTGCCGCGGTGGTCGATGCGTCCGTAGCGCTCCCTGATCTCGGCCGGCAACACCGACGGATCGATCAGATCGTTGAGCGTGACGTCGGGCGCCAAGGAGGAGACGACAATCGGGGCGGCCAGGGTGTCCCCGGCCTCGGTGCGCACCCCGGTCACCCGGCCTTCGGAACCGGAATTGTCGACGAGGATGTCGGTCACCTTGGACCGCAACCGGACTTCGCCGCCGTTGTCCTCCAAGACCCGAGCCAGGTGCGCGGTGAGCGCGCCGATGCCGCCGCGCAGCTTTTTCATCTGTACGAAGTCGCCCTCGGGGATGCCGAGCCCGAAGGCGAGCGCGGCGGCGCTACCCGGCGTGGACGGACCGCGGTAGAGGGTGTTGACGGCCAGCACCGTCATCGATCCCCGTATTGCGCCGTGCTTCTCACGATCCGGGAAGTACCGGTCCAGCACGTCGGTGACCGAACCGAACAGCATGTCGTCGATCGCGGAGCGCTCGAATTCGTTGGTGGCGCACGCATACATCTCGTCGAAGGTCTTGGGCAGCGTGCCGGCCTCGAAGCGGCCCAGCGCGCGGGTCGGCGCCTGGGCCCACATCAGCAGACCGCCCATGCCGGCCACGGCGTCGGCGCCGTGCACCTCGTTGAGGTGGGCGAACATCTTCATCGGGTCGCTGTACTGGACCAGCGGATCATCGCCGACTCCGCGCAGCGCTACCGACATCACCTCGAGGTCCACCGTCGGCAGGGTGTCCAGGCCCAGTTCGGTCATCACCTCCGCCGAGGTCGGGAACTGCACCGAGCCGGCGATTTCAAAGTGGTAGCCGTCGAACAGTTCCACCGTGGAGGCCATGCCGCCCGCGTACAGCTTGCCGTCCAGGCAGACGGTTCGCAGACCCGCCCGCTGCAGCATCACCGCCGCGGTCAACCCGTTGTGGCCCGCGCCGATGACGATCGCGTCATATTCGTTTCCAGCTTCAGACATGGCGACCTCCTGAGTGGGAGGCTGGCACGCACGAGAAGTTTTGTCAATTATGACGAAACTTGGCTTGTAGCCCACGTGTCGGTGATGCCGGATCGCAGCGATTCCAGCGCCACGTGACTCATTTTGGCCAGTTCGCCGAGCGACCGGTCTTGGCCCGAGCCCAACATCCAGGCCTCCATCGCCCCGAAGATGGCCGCCGCGATGCACCGGGCGATCACCATGCTGCGCAACCTCGCGTCGGCCGTCTGACCGGCGGCGCAGCTGCGGCGCAGCAGCTGCGCCTGAATGGCGTCCGCCAGATCGGCCTGCACCTCCCGGATATGCCGGACGATCCGGCCGGGATCCAGCTCGCCGCCCCGCAACGTCGCGATCTTGGTCACGGCGTCAACGTCGTACGGGAAGGCGAAGACGGCCGCCTGCACCGAGTCGATGACCGCCTCGTCGACCGGGCGGGCGTCCAGCGCGGCCCGGAACCAGTTCAGGCCGGTGTAGTCGGCGAACAGCAACTCGTGCTTGGAGCTGAAGTGCCGGTAGAAAGTCCGCAACGAAACACCGGCGTCCGCGGCGATCTGTTCGGCCGAAGTGTCCTCCACGCCCTGGGCCAGGAACCGCACCACCGCCGCCTGGCGCAACGCCTCCCGGGTGCGTTCGCTCCGCGCCGTCTGCGCCGGCCTGACCATGGCAGTAAAATACCCCAGCCGTGCAGCAATCAGTTATGACAATATTGACAAAACTTCGCAATCCGAGTCAGACTGCGGCGATGGTCTCCATCATCGTCCACTTCTTGCTAGGGATTGCCTGCATCGCTGGGATCATCGCGTCCAACCCGAAGATCTACGCCAAACCCGCAGGCGCGGCATGGCTCTCGCCGCTGGAGTGCGTCTACTACGCCGCTGGCATTGCATCGATCGCGCTGGGCTACTGGTTCAACATCCACTTCGTACTCGCCGCGCACGGGCAGGGGAACCTGATCTCCGGTCCGGCTAGCTATCCGACCTTCTTGCGCGAGCAGTTCGCCAACCCCGCCTGCGGTTCGGGCAACCAGGACTACATGATCGCGAACGTCATCCTCATGCCGGCGTTCACCATCGTCGACGGGCTCAGGCGTGGCATCCGCCGTCCGTGGCTGTTCTTCTTGTCAAGTTTCTTCACCAGCTTTGCGTTCCCGTTCGCGTTTTACTTCGCCACCATGGAACGGCAACGTCGCCACGCACAAGCCCGCGAAACGGTCGCTGCCTAAGCGGGCTCCAGCACCTCAGCACCCACGTAGGGCACCAGCGCCGCGGGCACCCGCACGCAGCCGTCGGGCTGCTGGTGGTTTTCCAGAATCGACACCAGCCAACGCGTGGTGCCCAGCGTGCCGTTCAGCGTGGCCGCGGTCTGCGGTTTGCCGTTGGCGTCCCGGTAACGCGTGGCCAGCCGGCGTGCCTGGAATGTGGTGCAGTTCGACGTCGACGTCAGCTCGCGGTATGTCCCCTGGGTCGGCACCCACGCCTCGCAGTCGAACTTGCGCGCGGCCGAGGAGCCGAGGTCGCCGGCGGCCACATCGATCACCCGGTAGGGCACCTCGATCTGCGCCAACATCTCGCGCTGCCAGCCCAGCAGCCGCTGATGTTCGGCTTCCGCCTCCTCGGGCCGGCAGTAGACGAAGCCCTCCACCTTGTCGAACTGGTGAACCCGGATGATGCCGCGGGTGTCCTTGCCGTAGCTGCCGGCCTCGCGGCGGAAGCACGACGACCAACCCGCGTACCGCAGCGGCCCGTCGGCCAGGTCCAGGATCTCGCCGGAGTGGTAGCCGGCCAACGGCACCTCGGAGGTCCCCACCAGGTAGAGGTCGTCGGCCTCGAGCCGGTACACCTCGTCGGCGTGGGCGCCCAGGAACCCGGTGCCCGCCATGACCTCGGGACGCACCAGCACCGGCGGGATCATCGGGATGAACCCGTTCTCGACCGCCAGGCGCAACGCCAGCTGCAGCAGGCCCAACTGCAGCAGCGCGCCCCGGCCGGTCAGGAAGTAGAACCGGGACCCGGACACCTTGGCGCCGCGTTGCATGTCGATCAAACCCAGCGACTCACCGAGCTCCAGGTGATCCTTCGGGTCGGCCAGCGCGGGCGGCTCACCGACCACCTCGAGGACCGCGTAATCGTCCTCGCCCCCGGCCGGAACCCCGTCGATGATGACGTTGGAGATCGCCATGTGCGCGGCGATGAACGCCGTTTCGGCGGCGGCCTGGTCCGCCTCGGCGGCCTTGACCTGCTCGGCGAGGTCCTTGGCGCGCTGCAACAGCGCCGGACGCTCCGCCGCTGACGCGGCACCCACACTCTTGCTGGCAGCCTTCTGTTCAGCGCGCAACGAATCGGCCGCCGAGATCGCCGCGCGGCGCGCCGTGTCCGCCCTCAACAGGGCGTCTACCAGGGCCGGATCCTCACCGCGGCTGAGTTGCGAGCGTCGTACGGCATCGGGTTCTTCCCGGAGGAGCTTCAGGTCGATCACGGCCGCAAGACTACTTCCCGGGTCTCGCCCCGATCTCACATGAGCAACAATTTTCACGCCTCCCAGGCGGCCCTGTCAGAATGGAGCCGATGTTGGACGCGCCCGAAGATGAACCGGCCCCCCGAGGGCTCTTGGCCCCCGCCGACGGCGAGGTGGCGGAGCCGTCGGTTGTCGAGGAGTCGCAGTCGGAGGACGCGGCGGAACGGCGGGTGCCCTCAGACGGGTTCCGCTGGCCGCGCGGCCTGCAGGCGTCCGCCACCCGGCGGGGGCTGCTGCTCACCGCTCTGGGCGCCTTGCTGATCGCCGGGCTGGTGACCGCGCTGCCCGCGGTGGGCACCGGGCCCGGACGGCTGGCCGGCTATATCGGCGACAACAACCCGGTGCCCAGCACCGGATCCAAGGGCAACGCCGCCTTCGCCCACGCCAGCAGTGGAGACTGCCTGAACTGGTCGGACGGCACGCCGGAGTCGGCCAGCATCGTCAACTGCGCCGACGACCACCGCTTCGAGGTCGCTGAATCGGTCGACATGCGGACCTTCCCCGGCTCGGAGTACGGCCCCAACGCCGCGCCCCCGTCGCCGGCCCGGATCCAGCAGATGAACACCGAACAGTGTGATCCGGCCGTGCGCCGCTACCTGGGCGCCAAGTTCGACCCCAACAGCAAGTTCACCGTCAGCATGCTGTGGTCGGGCGACCGGGCGTGGCGACAGGCCGGCGAGCGCCGCATGCTCTGCGGCCTGCAACTGCCCGGCCCGAACAACGAACAGGTCGCCTTCAAAGGCAAGGTCGCCGACATCGACCAGTCCAAGGTCTGGCCGGCGGGCACCTGCCTGGGCATCGACCCGACCACCAACCAGCCGGTCGACGTTCCGGTCGACTGTTCGGCCCCGCACGCGATGGAGGTCACCGGCACCGTCAACCTGGCGGAGAAGTTTCCCAACGCGATGCCGCCGGAAGCCGAGCAGGACGGTTTCATCAAGGACGCCTGCACGAAGATGACCGACGCGTACCTCGCGCCCATCAAGTTGCGTACCACCACGCTGACCCTGATCTACCCGACCGTGTCGTTGCCCAGTTGGTCGGCGGGCAACCGCGAGGTCGCGTGCAGCATCGGCGCGACGCTGGGCAACGGGGGCTGGGCCACGCTGCTGAACAGCGCCAAGGGGCCGTTGCTGATCAACGGCCAGGCACCGGTCCCACCGCCTGACATCCCGCAGGAGCGGCTCACCCTCCCGCAGATCCCGGTGCAGCTGCCGACCCAGCAACCGCAGCAGCAACAACCGCAGCAGCAGACTCCCGCCACCCCGCCGGGCGACCAGCACCTGCCCAACCAACAGCCGGTGGTGACGCCCACCCGAGCGCCCTCGTCGCCGGCGAGCGAAGCCCCATCCCCCACCCAGGCGCCGCCGCCGGCTGATGGCGGTGCGCCGCCACCGGCGCAGGCACCCGAAGGCGCCCCGGCCAACGAGCCCCCTCCGGGTTAGCCGGGTGGCCGTGCGGATGGACCCGCGGCGGTTCGACGAGTTGGTGTCTGACGCACTCGACCTGATCCCGACGGAGTTGACGGCCGCCATGGACAACGTGGTGGTGCTGGTCGGCGACCGCCATCCGCACGAGGGCGACCTGCTCGGGCTGTACGAAGGCGTGGCGCTGACCGAGCGTGACTCCGACTACGCCGGAGCGCTGCCGGACACCATCACCATCTATCGCGACGCCCTGCTGGATGTCTGCCGATCCGACGGCGACGTGGTCGACCAGGTCGCGATCACGGTGATCCACGAGATCGCCCACCACTTCGGCATCGACGACGACAGGCTCGATGAGCTGGGCTGGGCCTGAAAGCCGGGCATGCGGCAGGCGCGGCAACCCCATTCTGTCGGCGCGCGGTGCTATGAACGGCTTATGAGCACAGGCTGCCGCGACTGCCGGGCCGGCTTAGATCACTGCCACGGCACTGTCATTCGTCACTGGCTGGGCCGGCCGGAATGCACCGATCCGGACTGCGTCGCCCCCGAGTTGTTCACCCACGCGTTCGTCGTCGACTGCGACGTGGTCGGTTGCGCTTGCGCGGAATCGTCCGGCGATCTGATCAGATCAGCGCATGGGATCGGTGCTTGACGCGACGGCGTCCTGCACCGGCATGATGCCGGATTCCGGGTAGAACGGCGGCGTGAGAGCACCCCACCGGACACAACTCCACCGTCCGTCGGTGATGGGCGCCAACGCCACCGATTCGGCGTTGTCCAACGGGTTGTCGAGCACGAAGGTGCCGTCCACACCGGCCAGCACCGCCGCCGCGAGCCGAATCGCCGCGCCGTGGCTCACCACCACGATGTCGCCGTCCCAGCGGTCGTCATCCAGGTAGCGCATGCGCAGCTCGGTGAGCGCAGGCACGTACCGCTCCAAGACGTCATTGGCGGTCTCGCCGCCAGGCAGCGCGACGTCCAACTCGCCGAGATGCCAACGCTTGTAGACGGCGTTGAACTCGGCGACCGCCTCGTCGTCGTTGCGGTTCTCCAGTTCACCGACCTGCACCTCGTGAATGCCGGCCACCTCTTGGGGCGCGATAGCGTGTTCCGCGGCGATCACCGCCGCCGTTTGCGACGCGCGGATAGCCACTGAGTGCGTCAGGATGGCCGGGCGACTGTGCCCGCCCCGCGCGAATGCCCGGGCCTGGTCATGCCCCAATGGGGTCAGCGCCGCTCCCGGCGGCAGAGTGTCCAACCGACGTTCGACGTTGCCGAACGATTGTCCATGCCGCACCAACACCAGCCGGCCGCTCATTGCTGTCTCTCCCCGTTTCGCAGCCCCGCCAGCCAGTTCGAAGCCTCGTCCGACGCCGGCGGCAGCACCCCCGCAGCCTGGCCCGTCGGCCAGGATCCCAAATAACGCACATCGGCACAACGACGGTGCAGCGCCATGAGTGCCTCTGCGACGGCGTCGTCGTCGATGTGTCCGACGCAATCCACGAAGAACATGTAAGTGCCCAGCCCGGTACGGGTGGGCCGGGATTCGATGCGGGTGAGATCGATGCCCCGCATTCCGAACTCGGTCAGCGCCAGGAGCAGCGCGCCGGGAACGTTCGCGATGCGCAACACCGCCGCGGTGCGATCGGCTCCGGTGCGGGCCGGCGGCGGACCGGGCCGGCCGATCAGCACGAACCGGGTGCGTGCGTTGGATTCGTCGACGACGCCCTCGGCCAGCACCGCCAGGCCCCGGTGGGCAGCGGCCAACGGCGAGGTGACCGCGGCGTCGACCCGGCCGTCGGCTACCTGTTGCGCGGCGTCGGCATTGGAGTACGCCGGTTTCAGCTCGGCGTCGGGCAGATTGGCGGTGACCCAACGCCGCACTTGCGCCGCGGCCACCGGGAAGGCGGCCAGCGTACGCACGTCGGCCACGCTGCGGCCGGTCTGCACGACGATGCTGAACGCCACATCCAACGTGGTCTCGGCGTAAACCTGCAGCGGCGACCCGATGGCCAGGCTGTCCAGCGTGGGTGCCAGCGATCCCTCGATCGAGTTCTCAATCGGCGCGCAGGCGTAATCTGCGGCACCGTCTCGCACCGCATCCAGGGCGGCCGGCGTGCTTTCTACCGGCAATGGCTGCAGGGCATGCGGCTCGTGCCCGGGAACGAGCCCGTCGGCCGCGATTCTCAGCAATGCGGCCTCGGTGAACGTCCCCTCCGGACCGAGGTATGCGATGCGGGCCACGCCCACAACCCTAACGGCGCGGCCGGGTCGCAGCCGCCCTTGCCACCTCGACTCACCTGAGTTATCTTAGGCTAACCTAATAAACAGCTTGGAGGTTGCCTTGCTCCCGGTCGCGCATCCGACGCCGACGACTGCAGAACGCATTCGCAGCGCCTGCTCACGGGCCGGAGGAGCCCTGCTGGCAGTCGAGGGCCGGGACCCGGCGGCCACACCCGTGCACCACCTGCTGTACGACGGCACCTTCGCCGTCGCGGTGCCCCGAGGCGGAGCCGACGGCCTGGAGTGCGGAACGCAAGCGTTGCTGGAGCTCACCGACTATGCGCCGCTTCCGGTACGCGAACCCGTCCGCTCGCTGGTATGGGTGCGCGGCCGGTTGCACCTGATCCCGCCTGGCGCGGTGGCCAAGGTGCTCGATCTGATCGCCACCGAGGACCCCGATCCGGTGCTGTTACAGATCGATAGGCCCAAGTCCAGCCCGCCAGGCGACGACGAACCTCGCTACACCCTGCTGCGCCTCGAAATCGACTCCGTCGTGGTGACCGACGCAACCGGCGCCGAGCCCGTCAGCGTCCGCGATCTGCTCGCCGCCCGGCCCGACCCCTTCTGCGAGATCGAGTCGACGTTGCTGTGGCACCTCGCCACCGCGCACAACGACGTGGTCGCACGCCTGGTTTCCCGGCTGCCCGCACCGCTGCGGCGTGGCCATGTGCGCCCTCTGGGGCTGGACCGCTACGGCGTGCGGTTCCGCGTCGAAGGCAACGACGGCGACCGCGACATCCGGCTACCGTTCCACAAACCGGTCGACGACATGAACGGGCTGCGCCAAGCCATCCGCGTGCTGATGGGATGCCCCTTCGTCAATGGGCTGCGCGCACGCCAATAATCCGCGCCGGCGACGTAAGTTAGCCGGGTGAACGGCGATCGATCACCGGAACCACCCCGGGTGCGCAGGCCGATCCCGCCGCAACCGGCGCAACCCGTCCGGCCGGAACCCTCCCAGATCATTCGCCGTGACACCCGTCCCGATGGTGGCGATCCGGCCGCACCCGGCGTCGCCGCGCTCGCCACGCCCACCCGGACCGCCGCCACCGCCCCGCAACGTCGCACCGCCGCCCGCGCCCAAACCGCGCCGTCAACGCGGTAAGCGCCGCTGGGTCCGCACCGCGGCGCTGAGTCTGGTGATCCTTCTGCTGCTGGCGACCGCGGGCGTGCTGGGCGGCATGCTGTGGTTCGACTCCGCCGTGCACCGCGCGGCAGTGCTCACCGACTATTCAGACCGGCCCGGACCCGGCCGCGGCACCAACTGGCTGCTCGTCGGCTCCGACAGCCGCCAGGACCTGTCCATCGAGCAGCAGCAGGAATTGGCCACCGGCGGCGATGTCGGCACCGGCCGTACCGACACGATCATGCTGGTGCACGTGCCGGGGATCGGTTCCAACACCCGGACCACGCTGGTATCGATACCGCGCGATTCCTACGTGCCGATCCCCGGGCACGAGCGCGACAAGATCAACGCCGCCTTCTCGATAGGCGGTGCGCCGTTGCTGGCGCAAACGTTGGAGCAGGCCACCGGCTTGCGTCTGGACCACTACGCCGAAGTGGGATTCGGCGGCTTCGCCGTTCTGGTCGACGCGCTGGGTGGGGTGACCGTATGCCCTACCGAGCCGCTGCGCGATCCCTTGGCCGGGCTGGATCTGCACGCCGGTTGCCAGCAATTGGACGGGCGCAGTGCCCTGGGTTACGTCAGGACCCGGGCCACCCCGCGGGCGGATCTGGACCGGATGACGAACCAACGGCAGTTCATGTCGGCGCTGCTGCACCGTGCGACGAGCCCGGCGGTGTGGCTCAACCCCTGGCGCTGGTACGCGGTTCCGCGCGCGGCGGCCGGCGCCTTGACCGTCGACCGCGGGGACCACGCGTGGGACCTGGCCCGGCTCGGCTGGGCGCTGCACGGCGCCACCACCGCGATGACGGTTCCCATCGGGGAGTTCACCGACACCGGCGTGGGCTCGGTGGTGGTGTGGAATCACGACGCCGCCCGCGAACTGTTCGACGCGCTGGCGGCGGACGCGCCGGTGCCGACCGCCGCTCTGCAGGACCAGCCGTAGGTCCCGGGTCAGCCGCTGGCCTCGTTCGCCTTTCGCTTCTCCAACCATGCCTTGGTGCGGCCCGGGTAGTTGGTGGCGATCCATGCCACCCCGACCTCCCGGCAGAAATCGATGTCGTCGTAGTCGTCGACGGTCCAGCAGTACACCGACCTGCCCTGTGCGGCCGAGCGGTCCACCAGTTGCGGGTAATCCTTCAGCGCGGCCAGCGAGGGCCCCACCGCGGTGGCCCCGACCGCAGTGGCGGCGCTGCTGGTCAGGTAGCGGCCCGTCTTGCCCAGCAACACCGTGGGCAGCATCGGCGCGGCCCTGCGGATCCGCCAGACGGCGGCAGCGGAAAACGACATCACCACCGCGCGCGATCGATCCGCCGACGGTGGTGCGGCGATGCCGAAGCGGTGCAGTAGCGCCAGCAGCTTGCTTTCCACCAGGGAGCCGTACCTGACCGGATGCTTGGTCTCGATGAAGATCTTCACCGGACGATGCCAGTCCAGCACCATTGCCACGAGCGCGTCGAGCGTCAGCAGACCGGTGTCACCATGCGTGCCGTCGGGGCGCCAGCTGTCGTGCCACACTCCGTATTCCAACTCGCGCAGCTCGGCCAGCGTCGCCGTGCTGACCAGTCCCCCTCCGGTCGAGGTCCGGTCCAGGCGGCGGTCATGCACACACACGAGGTGGCCGTCACGGGACAGCCGGACGTCACATTCCACACCGTCGGCGCCCTCTTTCAGCGCCAGGTCATACGCGGCCAGGGTGTGTTCGGGGCGGGAAGACGACGCGCCCCGGTGGGCAACCACAAATGGGTGCCCGGCAAGGACCTCATCCGCCCGCGTCATACGCCTATGCTGCCGGTTCCTGTCCCTCCAGCTCAACCGGAGCGGCTGGTATTGAGGGCGCGGGACGATCCGCATCCACGACGAGCCAGCGATGCGCCGGCCGCTCGACGGGTTTGCGTTCGAATCCCTCGAAGACGCGGGCAACCCCGGCGACGGTAACCGCCGCAACCAAGTAGGCGAACACCACCATCACGGTGTTGTTGGCGATGCCCTGAGCATCGCTGGACAGGCTGGTGGCGACGGCGAACAACGACACCGTGTAGCTGACAACCCACGACAGCCACCACAGGTAGATCGGCTTGCGCACCTGTTCGTAGTGGTCTTCGACAAGAGCGAGTTCGATGACGTAGACGGGTGCCATCACCAGGTTGGCGAAAGGGAGCAGACAGCCGGCCCACAATCGGCCGGTTGAGCGGTGCTCCGGCAGCCCGTGATAGCTGAACGCGGCAGCACGTCGCGCGATCAACCACCTGACGAGGACGACGAAGCAGGCCAGCATCGCCGCCATCGCCGCCACACTGGCGGCAATCCCCAGCCAGTCTGCGGTGCCGGCGATCAGGGAATTCAGCAGCGAGTTGCGGTTGTAGATCAGTAGCCCGTAGCGCACCGCGTAGACCAGCGCGGCGCCGCCGAGCACCAACTGGCAGGCGAACATCAGCACGCGCACAATCTCGGGGCTCGGCGCGGCCTTGACCGGGGCGTCGGGCGACGTCTGCGCCGCCTGGGTTACCCGGTCCGCCAAGCCCCACCGCGGTATCACCGTGTAACGCGGTGTCGGGCCCAGGGGACGTCGCAACTGCCGCGTCGGCGGTGCGGCGCCGGGGCGCACCGCTATCCAGCGGAAACCAGGCGGAAGCCGCGGCGCCGTGCGCTGCACCCCAGGGGCGGCCGACATCTGCGGGCCGGCTTGCGCGCTCCACCGGGGATCGCCCCGGGGCATGTCGGCCAGCGGCGCCATCAGCGGGCCTCGGCAGCGGGGGCACCAGGTGCGCTGGCGCTCGCGCACGTTCCACCGCGTGCCGCACTGGGAGCACACCTGAATCACCGGACCAGCCTAATGGGTAGCGGCCAACACGCCGCGGAGCGGCGGGGCTATAGCACAGCCGCTGCGGTGCCCGACAGGCGCCACACCAAGACTAGGCGTGACGTACGACACAGCTAAATCGACCTATCCACAATTTCCACAGGTTTATCCACAGCCGGGGTGGGTGTCGGAGACGGCCTCTATCGGCCAGGTTTCAAGACAACTGTGGATAACATCGCGGTAACAGAAGGTGTCAACTGACAGCCTCACGCAGCCTTGAGCGAATACACCGGCCGAGCTGAAGAAATCGGATACCCGCTGTCCGGTCGGCCAAACGTGTGATTTTGCGCCCTGCTCATTTCTCGACGAGGCCGCCTCTCCAGCACTGCAAACGCGCCGTCGGTATCCAGCGGAGGCTTGGCGTGAGGTGCGCCCGCGATCGGTTTTCCAAGCTGCGGTTCTAGCGCTATGATCGCGAAACGCGGAGCTTCATTGTGACTCACCTCACTAGACCCTTTGGCGCGGCGAGGTGGACGTGCAGTTGGAAGGCATTTGATGGCCACACATTCGTTCGGTCCGGGTTCGACACCGTCGAACTCGTACTCGGGGTCCCCCGCCTGGAACCAGGCCTATGTCGTCGCCGGTCTGCGTGCTGGTCTGATCGCCCTGGCGCTGCTGGCGGTTCTCGCCCTCATCGCGTTGTCCTGATTCCAGCTTGATTCCCGACGACACGGGGTATTCCGGGCGGGTAGCGCAGGGGGTCATCCTTGCGACAGGCGCGGTCATGGAGCAGGGTTGAATATGCCAGGTTGCCGCGTGGCGGGACCCCATGCATGACACGTCAGACGATCCGCTCATCGAAGGAAGGAAAGCCGTGGCTGAATACACCCTGCCCGACTTGGACTGGGACTACGCAGCACTAGAGCCGCACATCTCTGGTCAGATCAACGAGATCCACCACAGTAAGCACCACGCCACCTACGTCAAAGGCGTCAACGACGCGGTCGCCAAGCTCGAAGAAGCCCGCGCCAAAGGCGACCATTCGGCCATCTTCTTGAACGAGAAGAACCTGGCCTTCCACCTGGGCGGTCACGTCAACCACTCCATCTGGTGGAAGAACCTCTCGCCGGACGGCGGCGACAAGCCGACCGGTGATCTGGCCGCCGCGATTGACGACCAATTCGGCTCGTTCGACAAGTTCCAGGCTCAGTTCAGTGCAGCCGCCAACGGCCTGCAGGGCTCGGGCTGGGCCGTCCTCGGCTACGACACCCTGGGCGGCAGGCTGCTGACCTTCCAGCTCTACGACCAGCAGGCCAACGTCCCGCTCGGTGTCATTCCGCTGTTGCAGGTCGACATGTGGGAGCACGCCTTCTACCTGCAGTACAAGAACGTCAAAGCGGACTACGTGAAGGCGTTCTGGAACGTCGTCAACTGGGCGGACGTGCAGTCCCGCTACGAGGCGGCCACTTCGAAAACATCTGGGTTGATCTTTCCCTGACCTCTGACTCGAGGACTGGGGCGTCGCGCGACATCGCGCGGCGCCCTTGTCTTTTGGTGCCGCAATGGCCCCATCACACATTGCTGATTCGTAACGCCGCCCCCAGGCGGCCGTGTCGAGTCGCACCTCGACTTGCACGGGGCCAAAACCCCGCGCATGCTTGATCATTCGAGCTATCATTTGTTCGAGCTACCAGCGTGGTTACTTCGGATGAAGGCGTCACGGAGGGCAAGATGGATGCTGGGTCAGACCGGCCTATAGGGGTGTCCCCCTTTCACGCCCGCGGTGCGCTGAAAGGGTTTGTGATCTCTGGACGTTGGCCCGATTCCACGAAGGAATGGGCCCAGTTGTTGATGGTCGCGGTACGGGTCGCCTCATTGCCCGGATTGCTCTCCACCACAACGGTGTTCGGCGCCCGAGAGGAACTTCCGGAGGAACCGGAGCCCGGGACCGTCGGTCTGGTCCTGGCTGAGGGCACCGTATTCGGCGAAACCGCCATTCAGCCAGGGTATTTCGCGGATCATCAGCCTCCCGCACTACTGATGCTGCATCCGCCCTCGGAGACGACGCCGTCGCTACCGGAGTGCACCGGCGCCGCCTCAGGCTGCGTACTGCTGCCCGGCTTGCCGTATCTGGGCCTGGAACACCGGGCCGCGTGGGTGGAAGCGGAAGCCGACGGCACCATCACCTCGATGGTGAGCCGCGTCGGCGTGGACCCGATCAGCCACCCCGACACCGCAATTCTGGCGATGCTGCTTGCCGCGTAAGGCGTCCGTCCGGGCGCTGACCAACAGGACCCGTGGCGATCGCCAGCGCGGCGCAGCCGGGCGCAGCGGGTCGCCACCCACAGGACCCGTGGCGATCGCCAGCGCGGCGCAGCCGGGCGCAGCGGGTCGCCACCCACAGGACCCGTGGCGATCGCCAGCGCGGCGTAGCCGGGCGCGACCGATAAGCTTCCGGTAGCCACCCGGCCCTGCGCTTTATTGGTGCTGCCCGAGATGGCGGCGACCACGACCCTGCATAGTCCTGGGTAACCGCGGCGGTCACCGTGGTGGCGGCGGCTGTGGCCGCGGCGCAAACTCTGCAACGCCGGTGCGAGGCAACCGCCGGAGCGGCCGACACCGACTCACAGACACCGGACGTCACCCGAACGGAGCCGACGCTGCCAATCCGGTCGGGGGCAGCCGACAGGCCCCGCACAAGCGGTCCGCGCGGGCATCCGGACACGCTGGCGGTCGGCTGACGAAGGCGCATCGACACCGGGCAGCAAAGTGACCGGTGGTCGCTTTTCAGCTGCCCGCTGGTTGCCCAGCGTCGTCCGTTTGCGCTTCGTGAGCGCTGGCGGCTCTAGCCACCAGTGGCGTCAACCGCGAATCACGGCGCGCGCTCAGAGCGTGTATTCTGCGGATAACCTGTGAAATCCAGTCAATTTGTGGACACCCAGTCGAATCGTTTGGATGCTCATCGGGGGCGCCACGCCCAAGTCGCCCTGCACGTTGGTACCGGATACGATCAGGTTTGCACTTGGTGGTGAACAACATCAGTCGCTACCATGGTCAGCAAATACCTATTGATAACCGTTTGCCCTTAGCGCCCGGTGGAGGTCATATCGATGAGCACGACGTTCGCTGCCCGCCTGAACCGCCTGTTTGACACCGTGTATCCACCCGGAAGGGGTCCGCACACCTCCGCGGAGGTGATCGCCGCACTCAAGGCGGAAGGCGTCACGATGTCCGCTCCTTACCTGTCGCAGCTACGTTCCGGCAATCGCACGAACCCGTCATCAGCAACCATGGCCGCGCTCGCCAACTTTTTCCGGATCAAGTCGGCGTACTTCACCGACGACGAGTACTACGAGAAGCTCGACAAGGAGTTGCAGTTCTACGCAACGGTGCGCGACGACGGCGTGCGCCGCATCGCGGTGCGGGCACACGGACTGCCCCCGGAGGCGCAGCAGAAGGTGCTCGACCGGATCGACGAGTTGCGCCGCGCCGAAAGTCTCGACGCCTGATCCCGGGTGGCCGGTCGGTTCACACCTGACCTGGCGGGCTGCCCGCGCCCTGTTCGGATTAGGGTTGGCCCAGCGCTCGCACACGCATCGCGTCAGTTCACGAGATACCGGGAGGGCGGCCGGGAATGGGCCTGTTTCGCAAGCGAAAGAGCCGGGCGACTCGTCGCGCCGAAGCCCGCGCGATCAAGGCCCGCGCCAAACTGGAGGCCCGGCTGTCTGCGAAGAACGAAAGGCGCCGCATCAAGTCCGCTCAGAAGGCGGCCGATAAGGCACTCAATGCGCAGCTCAAGGCGCAGAAGGACAGTGACCGAGTCGCGCTGAAGGTCGCCGAAACCGAGCTCAAGGCTGCGCGCGAAGGCAAGCTCTTGTCGCCCACCCGGATCCGCCGGACGCTGACGGTGTCCCGCTTGCTGGCCCCGGTTCTGACGCCGCTGATCTACCGGGCAGCCATCGCCGCCCGCGGGTTGATCGATCAGCGTCGGGCCGATCAACTCGGAATTCCGTTGGCCCAGATCGGCCAGTTCTCCGGGCACGGCGCCCGGTTGTCGGCCCGGATTGCCGGAGCAGAGCAATCGCTGCGGGCGGTACAGGAGAAGAAGCCGAAGGACCCCGAAACCAAACAGTTCGCCGCGGCCATCGGTGAGCGGCTCGCCGACTTGTCCGCGGCCGTCACCGCTGCGGAGAACATGCCGACCCAGCGGCGACGGGCAGCTCACGCCGCCATCTCGACGCAACTCGACGGGATCGAGGCCGACCTGCTGGCCCGCCTCGGGTTGTGACAGCAGCACGTCGGCATCCAGCCCTCGTCGCGGTCGCCCTGGCCGCGGCGCTGTATCTGGGCGCGGCCACCGTCTCCCCCATGGCTTGGGCGCACGTCCGTGCGAGCAGCGACAACGCGGTCCGCGGCGGCATGGCCGTCGTCACCTTCCAGGTGCCGAACGAATCCAACACCGGCGCCGCCACCACCGCGCTGTCCGTCGAGCTGCCCAACGTGGCGTCGGCGCGCACCGAGACCCTGCCGGGATGGTCGGTCAGGCTCGACCGTGACGCGGCAGCGGGCACGGTGCGGTCGGTGACGTGGACCGCGGCGCCCGGCGCCGGAATCGGGGCCGACCAGTTCGGGCTGTTCCGCGTCGCGATGCAACTGCCTGACACCGACCTGGTCAGCTTCCCGACCACGCAAACCTATGCCGACGGCTTGAGCGTGAGGTGGGATCAGCCGGTCGGACCGGGCGGCCGCGAGCCCGAACACCCCGCGCCCACGTTGACGCTGACTGCCGGCCCGGCGGCACCATACGAGCACCACTCCCCCGGCATCCCTGCGCGGCCGGACAACACCGCTCGCTGGCTGGCCGGGTCGGCACTGCTGATCGCCGCGCTGGGTTTGTCCTTCATATTGATCCGGAAGCGGGGCCCGAGCGAATGAAACGACTGGCACGGGTGGTTCTGCTCTGGGCCGCCATGGCAATGACCGCCATCCTGACAGCCGGCATCGCGTCAGCGCATGCCGCCCGGGTCTCCACCGAGCCGCCGGACAATGCGGTTCTGGCGGCTGGGCCCACCCGGGTAAGCGCCACTTTCAACGAGCGGCTGCAGACCACATTCGCCGCCATGACGGTCGTCGGGCCGGACGCGAACATGTGGTCGGCCGGCGAGCCGACGGTTCAGGGTGCGGTGGTCAGCGTTGGGGTGCGGCCGCTCGGACCCACCGGCACCTACACGGTGAACTACCGGGTGACCTCGGCCGACGGCCACGTGGTGCCGGGGTCGTGGTCGTTTCGGCTGACGGTGCCCGGCACCGGCACACCGGGCCCGGCAGCCAAGCCGGCGGATCCTGACGGCGAGTTACCCGCCTGGCCGTTCGCGGTGGGGGCTGTTGTCGCAGTCGCCGTCGTCGCTCTCTGGTCCGTACGGCGCAGGCCGTAGCGCATGCGCGTGCTGGCATGATGGGACCCGAGTATCGAGCGACCCACTAGCGACCAAGCTGCAAAGGAGCGGCCGCATGGCAGACCCGCAGGATCGACCCGACGGCGAGCCCGAATCCAGCCCGCCGGCTAAAAAAGCACCCGCCAAGAAGGCCGCTGCAGGTAAAGCGCCCGCCAAGAAGGCGCCGGCGAAAAAGGCCGCTGCCGCCAAAGTGCCGGCCAAGAAGGCACCCGCCAAGAAGGCGCCGGCCAAGAAGGTCCCCGCCAAGAAAGCTGAGCCGGCCGCCCCGAAGTTGGCTGAGCAGCCTGTCGAGGCAACCGCCGATCTACAACAGCGCGCCGAGAGCAACGGGCAGCTTGCGGCGGCCAAAGATGTTGCCGCACAGGCGAAGTCGACTGTGGAGAGTGCGGAGAATCCGCTACCCCAGGAGGCATCCGAGGCGTCGCCGCTGCAATCCCCGCTGCCGTGGGTGGTTGCCGTCACGCTGAGCCTGCTGGCGATGCTGTTGGTCCGGCAATTGCGCCGCCGCTGATCGATGGAAGCGGTGACTTTCCGTCCGACGGCTGACCTGGTCGACGACATCGGACCCGGGGTACGCAGCTGCGATCTGCAGTTCCGCCAGTTCGGCGGCCGCACGGAATTCGCCGGGCCGATCAGTACCGTCCGCTGCTTTCAGGACAATGCGCTGCTGAAGTCGATTTTGTCGCAGCCCGGTGGCGGCGGGGTCCTGGTGATCGACGGCGGCGGCTCACTTCATACCGCGTTGGTCGGTGACCTGATCGCCGAACTGGCCCGCTCCAACGGTTGGTCCGGCCTGATCGTCAACGGCGCGGTACGCGACGCCGCCGCCCTGCGCGGTATCGACTTAGGCATCAAAGCGCTGGGCACCAACCCCCGCAAAAGCACCAAGACCGGTGCCGGCGAGCGCGACGTCGAAATCACTTTGGGCGGTGTGACATTCGTGCCGGGCGAGGTAGCCTACAGCGACGACGACGGCGTTGTCGTCGTCGCTGCAGGAGATTAAACCCCTACCGGGGCGGGCTTCTTGGCGAACCGCAGACCCTCGTCGGCGATCTTGCCCCGCCGGATCAGATGGATGTCACGCAGATAGTTCTGGTTCAGCCGCCACGGGGTACGCGATCCCTGCTTGGGCAACTCGTCCAGTGAGCGCAGCACGTAGCCCGGGGTGAACTCCATGAACGGACGGTCCTCGACATCGGCGGCCGGCTCGTCGGCCACCACGGTGTCGAGATGGTTGTCGTCCATGTAATTCAATAGACGGCAAGCGAATTCGGAAACCAGGTCCGCTTTCAGCGTCCACGACGCGTTGGTGTAGCCGATGGTGTAGACCATGTTCGGGATGCCGGAGAGCATCATGCCCTTGTAGGCCATCGTCTTGCTCAGATCCAGCGGCTGGCCGTCGATACTGGTGGTCGCGCCGCCGAACAGCTGCAGGTTCAAACCCGTTGCGGTGACGATGATGTCGGCCGGCAGTTCGGCGCCCGAGTTCAGCCGGATACCGGTGGCGGTGAACCGCTCGATGGTGTCGGTCACCACTTCGGCCTTGCCGTGCCGGATGGCGCGGAACAGGTCGCCATTGGGCACCAGGCACAGCCGCTGGTCCCACGGGCTGTAGTGCGGACCGAAATGCTTTCGCACGTCATAACCTTCGGGCAGCTGGCGCTGGGCCAAACCCATGAACATCTTGCGCATCCGCCGCGGCCATTTCTGACAAGCCCCGTACACCGCGGCCTGCCGCACCACGTTCTTCCACCGGATCGCGGTGTAGGCCGCCTTCTCCGGCAGGTGGCGGTTGAGCTTGTCGGCGATACCGTCCGCTTCCGGCTGCGACACGATGTAGGTGGGTGACCGCTGCAGCATCGTGACGTGTTTGGCACCCGAATTCGCAAGCGCGGGAACAAGCGTGACGGCTGTGGCGCCACTGCCGATGACGACGATGTCCTTGCCTTGGTAGTCGAGATCCTCTGGCCAGTGCTGCGGGTGGATGATCGGGCCGGTGAAGTCCTCGGCACCGGCGAACGTGGGTGCGTAGCCCTCGTCGTAGTTGTAGTAGCCGCTGCACAGGAACAGGAACGAGCAAGTCAGCGTGCTCCGCGCGCCGTTGCTGTCGATCTGAAGCGTCCACTGGTTGTCCGCGGTGGACCAATCTGCGCCGACGACACGTTGCTGGAAGCGGATGTGCTTGTCGATGCCGTACATGGCCGCGGTGCTCTTGACGTACTCGAGAATCGGTTTGCCGTCGGCGATGGCCTGACGTTCGGTCCACGGGCGGAAACGGAAGCCCAACGTGTACATGTCGGAGTCGGAGCGGATACCCGGGTAGCGGAACAGGTCCCAGGTCCCGCCCATGTCTGCCCGCTTTTCCAGGATGGCGTAGCTCTTCGTCGGGCACCGGTCCTGCAGATGCCAGGCCGCGCTTACCCCCGAGATGCCGGCGCCCACGATGACAACGTCAAGGTGCTCAGTCATGCCGGCCACGCTATCAACGCCGTGTCGAGTCCGTGATCGAGATGTCGATCCGCGGCATGAAAACGGGATGCGAGCTGCGAATATGCGGAGGGATGGCGACGGGGCAGCGCTGCATTCGTTGGTGCACCAGCGTTAGCCTGTCGGACCCCCGTGCGAACATATGTTCGTGCGCTCTGAGGCGTCCATCCTGCATGCGGATCTGGATTCGTTCTACGCCTCCGTCGAACAGCGGGACGACCCCGGGTTGCGGGGCCGCCCGGTCATCGTCGGCGGCGGCGTCGTGCTGGCCGCCAGCTACGAGGCCAAGGCCTACGGGGTGCGCACCGCGATGGGTGGGGCGCAGGCGCGCCGACTGTGCCCGCACGCCGTGGTGGTTCCACCCCGGATGAGTGCCTACTCGAAGGCGAGCGACGCCGTGTTCGAGGTGTTTCGCGATTGCACCCCGCACGTCGAACCGCTCTCGGTAGACGAGGCGTTTCTCGACGTCGCCGGCTTGCGCCGGGTGTCTGGCACGCCGGTCCAGATCGGCGCGCGGCTCCGTGTGGACGTGCGCGTTCGGGTCGGCCTGCCCATTACCGTCGGAATCGCCCGGACCAAGTTTCTGGCCAAGGTTGCCAGCCAGGAAGCCAAGCCTGATGGGCTGCTGCTGGTGCCCCCCGATCGGGAGCTGGAGTTCCTGCATCCGCTGCCGGTACGCCGGCTCTGGGGCGTGGGTGCGGTGACCGCCGACAAGCTGCACCATCACGGCATCACGACGGTCGCCCAAGTCGCCGAACTGGGTGAGTCCACGCTGGCTTCCATGCTCGGGCCGGCAATGGGCCGCCAGCTCTATGCCCTGTCCCGCAATATCGACCGTCGCCGGGTCACCACCGGGGTGCGGCGCCGCTCGGTGGGAGCCCAGCGGGCGTTGGGCCGAGCGGGCACCGGCATGTCACCCGCCGAGGTCGACGCGGTGGTGGTCAATCTGATCGACCGGATCACCGGCCGGATGCGCGCCGCGGGACGCACCGGACGCACGGTGGTCCTGCGGCTGCGCTTCGACGACTTCGGCCGCGCGACCCGATCGCACACGATGCCGTGGGCCACCTCGTCGACACAGCCGATCCTGGCCACGGCCCGCCGGCTGGTGGCAGCGGCGGCGCCGCTGATCGCCGAAAAGGGTTTGACGCTGGTCGGGTTCGCGGTGTCGGGCATCGACCGTAGTGGCGCCCAGCAGTTGACGCTGCCGTTCGGCGGAGAGTCGCCGCCGGTCGACCAGGCGATCGACGACGTCCACCGTCGCTACGGCAAGTCCGCGTTGACGCGCGCCGTGCTGGTGGGGCGCGACCCGGGACTGGAGATGCCGCACCTACCCGACTGAGGCCGCCCATTCCAGCAGCCGCTCAGTCGGCCAGGTGTTGACGATTCGGTCTACGGGAACCTCTGCGTCCAGCGCCCGCTGCGCGCCGTAGCCGAGAAAATCCAGCTGACCCGGCGCGTGGGCATCGGTGTCGATGCTGAAGACGCAGCCGATGTCACGCGCCAGAGTGAGCAATCGCGTCGGCGGGTCCCGACGCTCGGGGCGGGAGTTGATCTCCACCGCGGTGCCGTGATCGCGGCAGGCGGTGAACACCTTCTCGGCGTCGAACTTCGATTCCGGTCGGATCCCGCGGTTGCCCGACGACCAGCCGGCCCGTGCAGTGACCCAGCACGTCGGCGTGACCGTCGGAGACCGCCCGCACCATCCGTCGGGTCATCGCCGCGGGTTCCATCGACAGCTTCGAATGCACGCTGGCCACCACGATGTCGAGGCGATCCAGCAGTTCGGGCTCCTGGTCCAGGCTGCCGTCCTCCAGGATGTCGACCTCGATCCCGGTGAGAATACGCAGCGGCGCGAACCTCTCCCGCAACTCGTCGATCACGTCGAGCTGCTTGCGCAATCGATCCGGCGAAAGCCCGTTGGCGATCGTCAGCCGCGGCGAGTGATCGGTGAGCGCACAGTACTCATGCCCGAGCGCGGCCGCGGTGGCCATCATCTCCTCGATCGGCGCCGACCCGTCGGACCAGTTCGAATGCAGATGAAGATCCCCGCGCAGCGCTGCCCGGACCTGCGCGCCACCGAGATCCTGTGCGCTAGAACGTAATTCGACCAGCTGATCGGGTTCGTGGCCGGCCCACGCCTGCGCGATGACCTTCGCGGTCTTGGGTCCGATGCCCGGGATCGACTGCCAACTGTCGGCCTGGCCGTGCCGCTCCCGCGCGGCTTCGTCAAGACGCTCGATGATGTCGGCGGCATTGCGATAAGCCATCACCCGCCGGGAATCCTGGCGGCTGCGATCCTTGTAATAGGCGATCTGGCGCAGCGCGGAGACCGGGTCCATCAGACCAGCTGCCCGACGACGAACCCGGCGAACACCACGGCGAAACCACCCACCTCGCCGAGGATGAGTAGAGCCATGAAGAATCCGGTTCCCCGCACTGGCGGGTCGAATTGGTTTTCGGTGTCCCGGCGCGCGCCGTGCACGATGTAGCCCACGATCGCACCGACGAAAAAGAACACCGCCACTGCCGTCGCAGTCAGGTTCACCCACACCGGCCACGCACTGAGTTCGACGAACACCGCGAACAGCAATGTGGCGAATGCGTACAACAGGGCCGCACGGTGGGCGATGTCGACGTATACGTGCGCGCGGTGATTTTCAGCAACCATGATCTGCTGGTACTTCCAGACCCCGAGCCCCAGCGCCAAGAGGAAGATCAACCCCGTCGCCAGCAGGGTGAGTTTGGTATCGACTCCGAGAACCATCGTTCGACCGAGTCTAGTGTCGAGATCATGCGATTTGCATTCAAGACCTCACCGCAGAACACCACCTGGGCCGACATGCTGGCCGTCTGGCAGGCCGCCGACGACATCGACGTCTTCGAATCCGGCTGGACCTTCGACCACTTCTACCCGATCTTCTCCGACCCCGCCGGGCCCTGCCTGGAGGGCTGGACGACGCTGACCGCGCTGGCGCAGGCCACCACGCGGCTGCGCCTCGGCACCCTGGTCACCGGCATCCACTACCGGCATCCGGCGGTGCTGGCCAACATGGCGGCCACGCTCGACATCATCTCGAACGGGCGACTGGAGCTCGGCATCGGCGCCGGCTGGAACGAGGAGGAGTCCGGCGCGTACGGCATCGAACTGGGCAGCGTCAAGGAGCGCTTCGACCGGTTCGAGGAGGCCTGCCAGGTGCTGACCGGACTGCTCAGCCAAGAGACCACCACTTCGACGGCAAGTACTACCAGCTCAAGGACGCCCGCAACGAGCCCAAGGGTCCGCAGCGGCCGCACCCGCCGATCTGCATCGGCGGCAGCGGGGAGAAGCGGACCCTGCCGCATCACCGCGCGCTACGCCCAGCACTGGAATTTCGTCGGCGGCACGCCGGAGGAGTTCGCCCGCAAGCGCGACGTGCTGGCTGCGCGCTGCGAAGACATCGGGCGCGACCCGAAGGAGATCACGTTGTCGGCCCACCTGCGCCTGGGCCGCGATCGCAATTACGGGCAAGGTGATCGAGAGACGCGGCCGCGCTGGGTGCCGAAGGGCTGGACCTCGGCATCGTCTACCTCGCCCCGCCTCATGACCCCGCCGTCTTGGAGCCGCTGGCCGAGGCGATCCGCGGATTCGGGGCTGTTGGGCTGAACCCTGAGCAAACCGTCCCAGAGGCGGGCGAAGCGACGGCTCCGCTGACCGCGAGGGTCAGATGGCGAAGCGCAGCAGCTCGTCAGCGGTCACCAGGCGTTCGTTCCGAGCGGGAAACTCGCGGCTTTTTACCGGGTGGCGAAGCAATGACCAGGCGACTCGCCCCATCCGGGTCCGGGGAACTGGGTTCATGTGCACAGTGACACTCCTGCGATCGATCATTTCAACCGGGCTGACACCTGTGGTTTCAATGTGACTCAGCCCACACGACTAAGTAGACAACAACCCGCTGGCAAACGTCCGGCGGCGCGCCGAACATTTATCAAATGTTTCAGATGTGACTGATGTGGTTATGTCAGCGGTGCTGCGGTCGGCTTGATCGGCGCCGGAAGCGCGCTGGCACCCATCAGGTGACGGTCCACACGCCGCGGCTGCGGCACGGCCTTCGGCAATCGCCCAGACGATCAATGACTGGCCTCGACCCATGTCGCCGGCGACGAACACGCCGGGAACCGAGGTCTCGTAGTCGTCGCCGCGCGCGACGTTCCCGCGCTCGGTCGAACTTCACCCCGAGCTCAGTGAGCAGGCCCGGCTTCTCCGGGCCGACGAAGCCCATCGCCAGCAGCACCAGGTCGGCCTCGAGCTCGAAGTCGGAGCCTTCGACCTTGTCGAACTTGCCGTCTTGCATCGCCACTTCGTGCACCCTGAGGCCGGTCACCCTGCCCGTCGTCGCCGAGGAACTCCTCGGTGTTCACCGAGAACACCCGCTCGCCGCCCTCCTCGTGCGCCGACGAGACCCGGTACATCAGCGGGTAGGTCGGCCACGGGGTCGAGGCGGCGCGGGTCTCCGGCGGGCGCGGCATGATCTCGAACTGGTGGACGCTGGCGGCGCCCTGGCGGTGCGCGGTGCCCAGGCAGTCGGCGCCGGTGTCACCACCACCGATGATGACGACCTTCTTGCCCTTGGCGGTGATCGGCGGCTGGCCGTCGGCGTCCAGGACGTCATCGCCCTCCTGCACCCGGTTGGCCCACGGCAGGAATTCCATCGCCTGGTGGATGCCGTCCAGCTCCCGGCCGGGGATCGGCAGGTCGCGCGCGGCGGTGGCACCACCGGCGAGCACGACCGCGTCGAAGTCGGCGCGCAGCTGCTCGGCGGTGATGTCCACGCCGACGTTGACGCCGGCCCGGAACTGGGTGCCCTCGGCCTCCATCTGCGTCCAGCCGGCGGTCGAGTGACGCGCTTCTCCATCTTGAACTCGGGGATGCCGTAGCGCAGCAGCCCGCCGATCCGGTCGTCGCGCTCGAAGACGGTCACGTTGTGGCCGGCGCGGGTGAGTTGCTGCGCGGCGGCCAGTCCGGCCGGACCTGAACCCACCACGGCGACCGTCTTGCCGGTATGCGCAGTGCGGCGGTACCGGCTTCACCCAGCCCTCTTCGAAGGCCTTGTCGATGATCTCGAGCTCGATCTGTTTGATCGTCACCGGGTCCTGGTTGATGCCCAGCACGCACGCCGCCTCACACGGCGCCGGACACAGCCGGCCGGTGAACTCGGGGAAGTTGTTGGTCGCGTGCAGCCGCTCGATCGCGTCGCGCCACCGGCCCCTGCGCACCAGGTCATTCCATTCCGGGATCAGGTTGCCCAGCGGACAACCGTTGTGGCAGAAGGGAATACCGCAGTCCATGCAGCGGGTCGCCTGCTCGCGCAGGGTCTCGTCTTCGAATTCCTCGTAGACCTCTTTCCAGTCCTTGAGCCGCAACGGGACAGGTCGCCGCTGGGGCAGCTCCCGATGGGTGTACTTGAGGAAGCCAGTTGGATCAGCCATGAGCCGCCGCCATAATCGCCTTGTCGACATCGGTGCCATCGCGTTCGGCGTCAGCGATCGCCTGCAGCACCTTCTTGTAGTCCCGCGGCATCACCTTCACGAAATGCCGCTGCTGGTTGCGCCAGTCAGCCAGGATGCGTTGGCCGACAGCAGAATCGGTGGCATCGACGTGTGCCGTGATGATGCCGTGCAGGTAATCCGCATCGTCGGAGTCCAGGGCCTCGGCGTCGACCATCTCGATGTTGAGATTGTTGGGCAGTTGCTCGTCGGGGTCGTAGACGTAGGCCACACCACCCGACATACCGGCGGCAAAGTTGCGGCCGGTGCTGCCCAGGATGACCACCCGGCCACCGGTCATGTACTCGCAACCATGGTCGCCGACACCCTCGACCACGGCATGTGCCCCCGAGTTACGCACCGCGAACCGCTCGCCGACCACGCCACGCAAGTAGACCTCGCCGCTGGTGGCACCGAACAGAATCACGTTGCCGCCGATGATGTTGTCCTCGGCGACATAACCTTCCGGTGCGTTGTCGGACGGCCGCACCACGATCCGGCCACCGGACAGGCCCTTGCCCACGTAGTCGTTGGCGTCGCCGTAGATACGCAGGGTGATTCCCTGGGGCACGAAGGCCCCGAAGCTGTTGCCCGCCGAACCCTCGAACGTGATGTCGATGGTTCCGTCCGGCAACCCTTGTCCGCCGTAGGCTTTCGTAACCTCGTGGCCGAGCATGGTGCCGACCGTGCGGTTGACGTTGCTGATCGTGGTGGAGAAGCGCACCGGCTTCTGTGAGTCCAGCGCCTCCCGGCTCATCACGATCAACTGTTGGTCGAGCGCCTTGTCCAGGCCGTGGTCCTGCCGTGAACTGCAGTACAGGTCCTGGTTCATGAACGCCGACTCGGGTTCGTGCAGCACCGGGGTCAGGTCCAGGCGGTGCGCTTTCCAGTGCGCGCGCGCCAGGGTGGTGTCCAGCGCCCCCGCCTGGCCGACAGCCTCGTTGACGGTCCGGAACCCCAACTGCGCCATGTACTCTCGCATCTCTTCGGCGATGAACATGAAGAAGTTCTCCACGAATTCCGGCTTGCCGGTGAACCGCTCCCGCAGCAAGGGGTTCTGGGTGGCAACCCCGACAGGGCAGGTGTCCAGGTGACACACCCGCATCATGATGCAGCCGGCCACCACCAAAGGCGCGGTGGCGAAACCGAATTCCTCGGCTCCCAGCAGCGTCGCGATCATCACGTCGCGGCCGGTCTTGAGCTGGCCGTCCACCTGCACCACGATCCGGTCCCGCAACCCGTTGAGCAACAAGGTCTGCTGCGTTTCGGCCAGCCCCAGCTCCCACGGCGCACCCGCATGCTTCATCGACGTCAGCGGCGTCGCGCCGGTACCGCCGTCGTGGCCGGAGATCAGCACCACGTCGGCGTGCGCTTTGGACACACCCGCCGCCACCGTCCCGACACCGTTCTCCGACACCAGCTTCACGTGCACCCGCGCCGACGGGTTGGCGTTCTTCAGGTCGTGGATCAGCTGCGCGAGATCCTCGATCGAGTAGATGTCGTGGTGCGGCGGCGGCGAAATCAGACCGACGCCGGGCGTGGAATGCCGCACCTCGGCCACCCACGGATACACCTTGTGACCCGGAAGCTGGCCCCCCTCACCGGGTTTGGCGCCCTGGGCCATCTTGATCTGGATGTCGGTGCAGTTGGTCAGATAATGCGAGGTGACACCGAACCGGCCGGAGGCGACCTGCTTGATCGCGCTGCGCCGCCAATCGCCGTTGGGGTCCGCGTCGAATCGCTTGACGTCCTCGCCGCCCTCGCCGCTGTTGGACCGGGCGCCCAACCGGTTCATCGCGATGGCAAGCGTCTCGTGAGCTTCCGCCGAGATGGAGCCGTAGCTCATCGCTCCGGTGGAGAACCGCTTGACGATTTCGCCGGCCGGCTCGACTTCGTCGATCGGCACGGGTGGACGCAGGCCGGCACGGAACTTGAGCAGGCCGCGCAGTGACGCCATCCGCTCGCTCTGGTCATCGACCAGCCGGGTGTACTCCTTGAAGATCTTGTACTGACCGGTCCGGGTGGCGTGCTGCAGCTTGAAAACGGTCTGCGGGTTGAACAAGTGGTACTCGCCCTCACGGCGCCACTGATACTCGCCGCCGACCTCGAGCTCGCGGTGCGCACGCTCGTCGGGCCGGTCGAGATAGGCCAGAGCGTGCCGGGCCGCGACGTCGGCGGCGATGTCGTCCAGCGTGATACCGCCCGTGGGACACGCCAATCCGGTGAAGTACTCGTCGAGCACATCCTCGGAAATGCCGACGGCCTGGAAAAGCTGCGCGCCGGTGTAGGAGGCCAACGTCGAGATGCCCATCTTGGACATCACTTTCAGCACGCCCTTGCCCGCGGCCTTGACGTAGTTGTTGAGCGCTTTGCTTGCGTTCGACGCCGTCGATGAGACCCCGGTCGAGCATGTCCTCGATCGACTCGAACACCAGGTAGGGGTTGATCGCGGCCGCACCGCACCCGACCAGCATGGCCATGTGGTGCACCTCGCGGGCATCGCCGGATTCGACCACCAGCCCCACCTGCGTGCGGGTGCGATCGCGAACCAGGTGGTGGTGCACGCCCGCCGACGGCCAGCAGTGACGGGATCGGAGCCATCGTCTCGTCGGAGTTGCGGTCGGACAGGATGATGAGCCGCGCACCGTCGGCGATCGCGGCCGATGCCTGCGCGCGTACGTCATCGAGCGCGGCGGCCAACCCGGCACCGCCCTCGGCCACCGGGTACAGGCAGTGAATCACCTTGGACCGCATCCCATGTGGCCGACCGTTCACCTCGTCCTCGGGATTGAGGTTGATCAGCTTGGCCAACTCGAAGTTACGCAGAACCGGCGATGACAGCGTGATCTGGTGACACGACGTCTCGTTCGGGTTGAGCAGGTCGCGCTCCCCGCCGGTGGTGCCTTGCAGGCTGGTCACCACCTCTTCGCGGATGGCGTCCAGTGGCGGGTTGGTCACCTGGGCGAACAGCTGGTGGAAATAGTCGAAGAGCATCCTCGGACGCTTCGACAGCACCGCGATCGGGGTATCGGTGCCCATCGACCCGAGCGGCTCCGCGCCGGTGCGGGCCATCGGGGCCACCAGTAGGTTGAGTTCCTCGTAGGTGTAGCCGAAGGTCTGTTGCCGCACGACCAGCCGGTGATGCGGCATGCGCACGTACTTGTTCGCCGGCAACTCGTCGAGCGGAACCAGTCCCTTGTCGAGCCACTCCTGGTACGGGTGCTCGGCGGCCAGCTCCGCTTTGATTTCCTCGTCGGCGACGATGCGGCCCTGCGTGGTGTCCACCAGGAACATCCGGCCCGGCTGCAGCCGCATCCGCTGGACCACGGTGGACGGGTCCAGGTCCAGCACGCCGGCCTCCGACGCCATCACGACCAGACCGTCGTCGGTGACCCAGATCCGGGAGGGCCGCAAGCCGTTGCGGTCCAGCACCGCGCCCACGATGGTGCCGTCGGTGAACGTGATGGACGCCGGGTCCGTCCCACGGCTCCATCAGAGCGGCGTGGTACTGGTAGAACGCTCGTCGCGCCGGGTCCATCGACTCGTGGCGTTCCCACGCCTCGGGGATCATCATCAGCACCGCATGGGCCAGACTGCGGCCGCCCAGGTGCAACAACTCGACCACCTCGTCGAAGCGCGCCGTGTCGGACGCCCCCGGTGTACAGATCGGGTACAACTTCTCCACGTCGTCGTGCGAGCCGAAGACGTCGGTCTTGATCAGCGCCTCCCGGGCGCGCATCCAGTTCTCGTTGCCGGTGACGGTGTTGATCTCGCCGTTGTGCGCAACGCGCCGGAAGGGATGTGCCAGCGGCCAGGACGGGAAGGTGTTCGTCGAGAACCGGGAGTGCACGATGCCCAGTGCGCTGGTGACCCGGCTGTCCTGCAGATCGAGGTAGAACGCTTTGAGCTGCGGGGTGGTGAGCATGCCCTTGTAGACGAACGTCTGCCCGGACAGGCTCGGGAAGTACACGGTCTCGCGCCCGGGGCCGTCCTGCCCCGGGCCCTTGGTGCCGAGTTCGTGCTCGGCCCGCTTGCGGACCACGTAGGCGCGGCGTTCCAGCGTCATGCCGGAGGCGCCGGCCATGAAGACCTGGCGGAAGGTGGGCATCGCGTCGCGCGACAGCGCGCCCAGCGACGAATCGTCGGTGGGCACGTTGCGCCAGCCGAGCACCTGCAGGCCTTCGGATTCGGCGATCTTCTCCACCGCCGCGCACGCCGCGGCGGCGTCCTTGGACGACTGCGGCAAGAACGCGATGCCGGTGGCGTAGCTACCCGCCTCGGGCAACTCGAAATCCACGACCTCGCGCAGGAAAGCATCCGGGACCTGAATCAGGATTCCCGCGCCGTCACCGCTGCGCGGTTCGGCGCCGGCAGCGCCACGGTGCTCGAGGTTGAGCAACGCGGTTATAGCCTTGTCCACGATGTCGCGGCTACGCCGGCCGTGCATATCGACGACCATCGCCACACCGCATGAATCGTGTTCGTATGCGGGGTTATACAGCCCGACGCGCTTGGGCGTCATTCCCACCTAACCCTTCAGCAGACTTTCTGCACGGCCGCTCTGCGAATCGACTTTCCGGATCGACGGGACCGCACCCGGAGGTTGCGGGCTGGACCCCCTCGGTCGCATCGACAGGCTGTCCGCCAAGCGGCGATAATCCGTTCAGGGATTCGTCCGTGCAGCGTTGAACGGTAGCCCCGTACCTGGTTTCGACAAGTCATAAAACGATATGACAATAACCGCCTGACATGCCAACTTACCAATACTAACCTTTGAACTGGCAGCTCCGTAAATTCGCTGTTACCAGCGATTGACAGCCTTGCGCCCTGACCTGCGACCATGGGCGACCGTCGAGCGCTGTGTCGAGGATCGCACCGCGAAGCCGTTCTCGGAGGCCCTGCGGAGAAAGTTTGCTGCGACCACCCACACTCTCGCCTGGTCACAACCCCCGGAGCCGCGGTGGCCAGTCACACCGGCAACACGGCGCGCAATAAGGCGTGGCAGCAATATCGAGGGAATCGACGTGAGGTCCGCCAGGTGACATCGTGCCGACTCGGTACCCGCCGCCGGGCCGAGTTTGCGCGGTTCGAACCCGGCTGGCGCGGACCAGTCGGTGACCGATACTGGACGTCAGCATCCGGCGTTGGCTGACAGGCCTGTGCACCCGAGGAGCCCATGAACGAGCCCCAAGAATTTTTGCGGAACCGAATGCTGCCCGAGCCAGCCGGTCTCACGTCCCAGGCCGCCCGCCCCTCCAGCCGAGCGGCCACCGCAACCGTCGCAATCTCCCCCGCCTCCCGGGCCTCCGCCCGCCCTCCTGCCAACGTGCCTCCGCCGGCGCCCGCAGCGCCGCCGCCGCAGCCGGTGCGGCCCACAGCGCCACCACCAACCCATCGGGACGCGCCCCGGCAGCCGCCGCCTCCGCCGCCCCCCCCGGTGGCGCCGCCTCGGCGCCCCGACGGGCCGCCACCGCCGGGTCCCTGGCCCGGCGCAGCAGCCGGTCCACCGGCGCGCACCCCTGTCCAGCCCACCGAGCGGGGCTGGCGACGCCTGCGTCCGCGCGGCGACATTCGGTCTGGTCAAGCCCGGCCCCTCGCCGGCGCAACGCGACGCCACACAATTCGAGGCGACCATACGAACGGCGCTGCACGGCAACCACAAGGTCGGTGTCCTCGGCAAGGGCGGCGTCGGCAAGACGTCGGTGGCTGCCAGCGTCGGGTCGATCCTGGCCGAACTGCGCCAACAGGACCGCATCGTCGCCATCGACGCGGACACCGCCTTCGGCCGACTCAGCAGCAGGATCGATCCGCGCGCCGCCGGTTCGTTCTGGGAGCTGACCGCCGACAAGAACCTGCAGTCATTCGCCGACGTCACCTGCGCGGGTGGGCAGAAATTCCGCCGGGCTCTACGTGCTGGGCGGCGAACCGGCGTCGGGTCCGCGCCGGGTGCTCGATCCGGCGATCTACCGGGAAGCCGCATTGCGGCTGGATCGGCACTTCGCGATCTCGGTCATCGATTGCGGATCAACGATGGACGCCGCCGTCACGCGGGAGGTGCTGCGGGATCTGGACGCCCTGATCGTGGTCTCCTCGCCGTGGGCGGACGGCGCCGCCGCTGCCGCCAAGACGGTCGAGTGGCTGTCGGATCACGATCTCGGCGATCTGCTGCAACGCAGCGTGGTCGTCCTCAACGACTCCGACGGCCACGCCGACAAGCGCACCCGGTCACTACTGGCTCGTGAGTTCGTCGACCATGGGCAACCGGTGGTCGAGGTGCCTTTCGATCCCCATCTGCGGCCGGGCGGCGTCATCGACGTCAGCCGGGAGATGGCTCCGGCGACACGGCTGAAGTTCCTGCAGGTCGCGGCCACCATCACCGGATATTTCGCATCTCGAACCGCAGGGCCGCGCAACCGCCCGTCCGACTGGGCCGGTCAGGCCCAGCGTGCCGACGGATCGGCCGTCGCCTCGATCTTGGTGATCAGGTCGGCCTCGGACGGCCAGCACGAGACGGCGAAGAGCCGGCGATCGGCGAACGCGAGCAACACCGGTTGGCCGGCGGGACCACCCACCAGCGTCGCTCCCGGCCCCAGGTAACGCAGCAGGTTGGTGGCGACCGCGTGGGGCCCATGATTGACCTGCGGCGGCGGCCGGGTCGGCAAGGACCGTCCCCACCCCCCACACCGTCGGATCCAGCACGGCCGTCAAGCCCGCGATGTCGCCGTTGGCGCAGGCGGTGATGAATTTCTCGGTCACGAGCTGATGTTCGGCCGGGGCGACCTCGTCTCGGTGACATCGGTATGGGCCTGGTGAACTTGGCCCGCGCCCGCCGCGCCAGCTGACGGCAGGTGCCAGCCGGGCGCCCGACGGTTTCGGCGATCGTGTCGAAGGGGACTCCGAAGACGTCATGCAGGACGAAGGCCACCCGCTCACCGGGGCTGAGCCTGCGCAAGACTTCCAGCAGCGCAGTGCGGATCTCGTCGTCGAGGGTGACCCGGTCGGCCGGGTCCAGGCGGCGTGATTCGTCAGACCGGGTCGCGGCTGCTGGTCGTCGAGGTCGCGGGCGCTCGTATCGGGCTCGTGCCGAACGCACTGATCGAGGCACAGCCGGCTGGTCACCACGGTAAGCCAGCCGCGGACGTCGTCGATCTCGCCGGATCAGCGCGGGACAGCCGCAGAAATGCCTCCTGCGCAACGTCTTCGGCGTCACCGACATCGCCGAGTATCTGGTACCCGAGGTTGACCAGATACGGACGGTGCGTGCGCCAGGCCTCGATCGACCTGGTCACTCGGTGACTGCGATTGGTTCATGAGACATCGACGATTTTGCGGCCGGAAAAAGTTACGCGGTGCCGACTGTAACTTTCCCACCTTGCATCCCGTCCTTGGTGGAGCGCACGTTGCCCACGAAGGAGTCACCCATGACGATCGTCGTAACCGGAGCGACCGGCAATGTCGGCCGCCCGCTGCGTCGCCGAACTTGCCGCCGCAGGCGCCCACGTGCGAGCGGTAACCCGCACACCGGACACCGCCGAATTTCCCGCCGTGTCGAGGTGGTCTGGCTCGGTCGGCCGACGCGCTGCCGGGCGCTTCGGCGGTGTTCCTCAATTCCCGCGCGCTGGGCAAAGACCTGCCCGATCTGCAACGTGTGGTGGCCCAATCTGTGGCCGCCGGGAGTCACCAAGCTGGTTGCGCTGTCGGCAATCAACGCCGACGACGACTTCGCCCGGCAGCCGTCACGCGTTCGCGGGGACCGCAATAAGGAGGTGGAGCAGCTTGCCGTCGACTCCGGACTGGCCTGGGTGAGCCTGCGTCCCACAGTTTTCGCGACGAATTTCGCCGGCATGTGGGCGGCGCAGATCCGCGCCGGCGACGTGGTGGCCGGCCCGTACGCCGCGGCTTCCACCGCGCCAATCGTCGACAGCGACATTTCCGCGGTCGCGGCGCGGGCGCTGCTCACCGATGACCTTGTCGGTCAGACGAATCCCGCTGACCGGTCCGCAGACGTTCACCAACGCAGAGCTGGTCGAGGTCATCGGCGCCGTTCTGCAGCGCCCGCTGCAGTACCGGGAGATACCGCCGGATGTGGTGCGGCAACGGTTCATCGGACTTGGGTTTCGCTGCCGAGTTCGCTGACGCCTATATCGCCATGCTCGCTCAGACGCTCGACAAACCCGCTCTGGTCACCCACGACGTGGAGAAGATCCTGGGCCGCCCGGCGCTCACGTTCGCCATTGGGTGTCCCAGCACCGCGACCTGTTCACGAACTAGAGAAGATGACCGAGATAGATAATGAGATGAAGGAGACTCACGATGTCGAACCCACGCCCGCCCCGCTACCTCAAGCCGATGAACAAGGTGATGATGGCGGTGCAAAAGTTCGGGATACCCACCGGACCCGCCATGGTGTTGACGGTGCCTGGCCGTAAGTCGGGCCAGCCGCGCAGCACCCCGATGACGCCTTTCGAATTTCAGGGCGGTTTGTACGTGGTGGCCGGCTATCCCGGCGCGGACTGGGCGGCAAACGCCCGGGCTGCGGGCACCGGCACACTGGCGCGCGGACGCCGGTCCCGGCGAGTCAGGATCGTCGAGCTGACTGCCGACGAAGCACGGCCGGTGCTGCGTGTGTTTCCGGCCGAAGTGCCGGTAGGGGTGGCGTTCGCGAAGCGCTCGGGCATGGTCCGCGACGGAACTGCCGATGAATTCGAGGCACTGGCCGGACGGCTCAGCCGTTTTCCGATTCGAGCCGATAACGGCGCCGTAGGCGCCACAGATCAGTCCAAGCAAACAGCGCGAGAAATCTTTCGATTTCTCGCGCTGCGACGCATCGGCATCTCCCTGCCACCCCACCGCAGACCCCTCGAAGCAGCGGTTCAGGTGGCGGCGGGTTATGCCGACTGGGCAGTCACCCGCTCGCGCACGGGGTAACCGTTGCGCTCGGCCAGGGACCGCAGTTGGCCCAACGCGAATGCCCGCGCCCGGCCCGCTTCAGGGATCACCACGCCTGCCCACAGTCCTTCCGCGCCCGGCGACTCGACGGCCTCCTTGGCGCACAAGCCCACCGGCGCGGGCAGGCCCGGCACAACGTCTTGGCCTCGTCGTCAGGGGTCGTCGTCCAACGGTCGGGGTCTTGCGTGCAAACGCCCAGCGCGGGATCTCGTACAGAGTTGTTGCGGTCATGTCTTTGCGTTCCTCCAGAAAGCGTTGCAGCGTTCTGTAACCTCTGCCCGGAAGCGTATAGCACTAACCGTCGCAGTGCAACAGTTCATCGGCAGCGTTGGTTCGCACTAGTGCTACGACTCTGCAGTCGCGAAGGCGCCAGCCTAGTCGCTGCGCTGCGATTACCAGGGCTTATATGCTGCAAATCAGCTGTGCATCTGCTCCGGATCGGCTGGTTCGGGTAGCACAGCTGTCGCACAAAGTGTTTCCAGTTGCGACGGTTCGGCGGTAGGTTAACCGTAGCGGTAGCCCGGTTTGATCGAGGCCAGGCCTCGTCGAGGCGGCCGCGACTTGAGTTCAGAAACGTAGCGAAGGCATAGCGTTAGAAGGGTGCAACGGTTAGGATGTTGGTCAGCGGAGGGTGGCGCGGCCCCCTGCTGCCCGCCCTGACGACCCGCGAGCGAGGAATCAACGCAGATGCCCAACGCCGAATCGACTGTGGGCCGGCGCTGCTGGTCGTGCACAGCGGCGAATACGTCGCACGCGATCGCGCCCGGCTACGGCGTCGTGACCATCGGCCGCGAGGTACCAGGCCGGTCGTGCAGATCGATGATCCGCGAATCTCCTGGGCGCATCTGCGAGCGGTACCCGACGACGGACAGTGGCGCGGGGATCGTCGACAACAGCCCGAGCGGTATGTTCGTCGACGGACTACGCGAAAGCTCCGTGACCGTCAGCGACAAGACCACCGTCCGGTTCGGCGATCCCACTGGAGGCAAGGCGTTGACGTTCGAAGTCGTCAGGCCGTCGAATTCGCCTGAAGAGCACGGCCGGGAACAGCGAGTGATCGGACCAATCGGACGACCAGACCGTGAGGATCCCGGCGTGGTTCGCGCCGGCGCGGCTGCCGCGGCGCGCCGGCGCGAACTCGACATCAGCCAGCGCAGCCTCGCGGCCGACGGGATCATCAACGCGGGCGCACTCATCGCCTTCGAAAAGGGCCGCAGTTGGCCGCGCGAACGGACCCGCGCCAAGCTCGAGGAAGTACTGCAGTGGCCCGCCGGAACTATCGCGCGCATCCGCGAGGGACCGCACGGGGGCCGTCACGAATCGCCTGCGATCAAGCGCCCTCGCGCCGGCGCCCGATGCAACCCCGGATGCGACGCCGGCTGCCGACGGCCCGGCGTCGTTGATCGCGCAGGCGGTGGCCGCGGCCGTGGACACCTGCAGCCTGGCCATCGCCGCGTTGCCGCCACCGGAGGATCCCGAGTTCACCGAGCGGGCGGCGCCGATCCTCGCCGATTTGCGCCAGCTCGAGGCGATTGCCGTCCAAGCAACCCGCATCAGTCGGATTACCCCGGAACTGATCAAGGCGATGGGCGCGGTGCGCCGCTACCACGACAAATTGATGACGCTCGGCGCGACAGCCCCCGGGGCCACGCTGGCGCAGCGTTTATATGCCGCGCGCCGGCGCGCGAACCTTTCCACTCTGGAAACTGCACAAGCGGCCGGGGTGACCGAAGAAATGATCGTCCGCGCCGAAGCCGAAGAAGTATTGCCGGCCGCAGACCGCCGAGGCGATCGAAGCTCTCATAAGTCAGATCAATTGAGATGGAGTCCGGGCGCAATCACACGTTGAAGCGCTCGGGTCCGATGGTCCCGGGGAACGCTCGCGGCGCCCACATAGTTCACCGCGCGATTTGGAATTGCGCGTGCCATGCGCGCGAAAAGGCCCGCCCCAGCTGAAAAATTCGTGCATCTAGCCCCGTCGGAGCGCTGTTAAGCTCAACATGCGGTGCGAACGGTGCACATAAAATAGACAGTGCACAAGAACAGCGAGTGTAAGGAATCACGTCAAATGTCGGGTAGGCGATTTGCAAGACGACCAGTAACTTCATTGGGGCTCAGTTGCTTTTGCTTGGGTGAAGGATTCCCGACCCGGGCGACATCTTCAACACCGGTACGTCGCTGTTCAAGCAAGTCACCGACAAGATCGGGCTGGCCATTCCGGGCACCAACTGGATCGGCCAAGCGGCGGACGCTTATTTGAACCAGAACATCGCCCAGCAACTTCGCGCGCAAGATCATGGGTGAAATCGACAACTTGACCGGCAACATGATTTCAAATCAGGCCAAATACATCTCCAACACGCGCAACGTGCTGCGCGCGATGAAGACAGATGATTGACGGTGTCTACAAGGCCTGCAAATGGCTTGAAGACGATCTCTGGTTCTCGGCGATGCGTTGTCGGTCATGGGACTGGCCATTCCGTCGTGTCGGCACTCGCGATGGCCGTCGTCGGCGGCGCACTGCTTTACCTGACGATCATGACGCTGATGAACGCGACCAACATGAAGGGACTCGGCGGCCGGCTGCTCGAAATATTGACGAACCTGCCCAAGTTCCCTGGCCTGCCCAACATTCCCGTGCCCGACATCCCCGACATCATCGACGACCTCTGGCCGCCGAAGCTGCCCGACATTCCCATCCCCGGCCTGCCCGACATCCCGGGCCTGCCCGACTTCAAGTGGCCGCCGGAAATCGGCATCCCGGACTTCAACCTGCCCATCCCGGGCTTGCCCGACTTCCAGTGGCCTTCCATCCCCGGCTTGCCGGACTTCGCATCGTTCCCGACCTGGGCGGGCTCATCCCGGGCTTCCCCAACCTGCCCGGGATGCCCGGCATCCCCAGACCTGTTCCCCGGCCTGCCCGGCTCTGGGCGACTTGCTCCCGGGCGTGGGCGAACTTGGGCAAGTTGCCCACCTGGACCGAATTGGCCGCCCTGCCCGACTTTCTGGGTGGCTTCGCCGGCCTGCCCAGCTTGGGCTTCGGCAACCTGCTCAACTTTGCCCAGTTGCCCGGCGTGGGTTCGATCACTTCGACCATGGGTCAGTTGCACTCACTCATGGCGAGCGGGCGGCGGGCCCGGGCCAAATGGGCAGCATGGCCGGCCAACAGGCGCAGATGATCTCCTCGCAGGCCCAGCAAGGCGGCCAGCAGCAGGCCACCCTCGTGAGCGACGAGAAGAAGGACGACGAGGAGGCGCAGCCGCGCCGCAGCCGATGCGAGCGCGCACCTGTCGATGCCGGCGAGCCGGCGGCCAACAGAGGCGGGAGGGCACCGTACTTTAGTCCACGTGTAATCCAACACAGTCGGCCACTAACCGGCCAAAGCCATAGCAAGCCAAAGCCATAGCGAGTAAAAAGTTAAACGTAGAGGAGGGTCTACCCCATGGGCTTAGAAGTTCTCGGCGTCGTACCATCGTTCCTGAAGGTACTGGCGGGCATGCAGAACGAGATCGTCGGCCAATTCGAACCGGCGACCAACGCGGTCAACGGGATCAGCGAGCAAGGTCTCGATGACCCACGGTTCGTTCACGTCGAAGTTCAACGATGCGCTGTCAAGGCGTTGGAAACCAGCCGCAGCAACACCGGCTAAGGGTCTGCAAGGGGTGAGCGGCGGTCTGGCCACCAACCTGCTCTCGGCCGCCGAGCGCCTACCTCAAGGGCGACGAAGGCCTGGCCGGCATTATCGACAAGATCTTCGGCTGACCATGTCCGGTCCGCTCGCTTCCGGTCTCGCGGGCCTCGTCGACGACGTCGTCGGCGTCGAGGTGACCATCGACGGCATGTTGGTGATCGCCGACCGGTTGCACCTGGTCGATTTCCCGGTCGCGCTTGGGATCCGGCCGAACATCCCGCAAGAGGATCTGCGGGACCTCGTCTGGGACCAGGTGCGGCGTGACCTCACCGCGCAAGGCGTGCTGGACCACAACGGGCAACCCCACCCGGCGGTCGCCACGATGGTCGAGACGCTCAGCAGGCCGGACCGGACGCCTGGAGTGCCGCTGGTGGCGCCGCGATGTCGGCGGCGTGATGGTGCGTTTTGTGGTGTGCCGCAAGGGCGAAGCCATGTCGTCGCGGCGCGCGACGGCGACATGCTGGTGCTGCAGCTGGTGGCTCCGCAAGTCGGTCTGGCGGGCATGGTGACGACCGTGCTGGGCCCAGCCGAACCCGCCAACGTCGAACCGCTGACGGGTGTCGCGAGCGAATTGGCCGAGTGCACCACCGCCGCCCAGCTGGCCCAGCACGGCGTCGCGCCCGCCTCGGCCCGCATCTACACCGAGATCGTCAGCAACCCGAGCAGCTGGGTGGAGATCGTCGCCAGCCAACGCCACCCCGGCGGCACCACGACCCACACCCAGGCCGCCGCCGGTGTTCTCGACTCACAGCACGGCAGGCTGGTGTCGCTGCCCCGCCGCGTCGGCGGGGAGCTGTACGGAAGTTTCCTCTCCGGCACCCAGCAGAATCTGCAGCGCGCGCTGGACGGCCTGTTGGAGCTTCTGCCCGCGGGCTCCTGGTTAGATCGCGCCTCAAGCCTCGCCCGGAGGCTGACTCCCGATCCACCTATCGAATCCCCATTACGAATTCAGAAAGGGACGCCATAGTGGACCTGCCCGGGAACGACTACGACAGCGACGATCTCGGCGCTCTGGATTTCTCCGGCGGTGGCGGCGACCGTGAGGAGTCGTCCCTTGATGCGCTGGACGACTACGCGCCGCCCGTCGAGCGCCGAGAAGACCGGTGAACCGAACTGGACGCCCTCGAGGCGCTGACCGAGCGAGGAAGAGGAACCGGACCTGGCGCTGTTCACGGTGACCAACCCGCCGGGATCGGTGTCGGTGACGGCGCTGATGGACGGCCGGGTCCAGCAGGTCACGTCGACCGAAAAAGCGTCGAGCATGTCCGAGTCGGGGCTCGCGGAAGAGATCTTCGTCATCGCCGACCTGGCCCGGCAAAAGGCGCGGGCCGCCCAGCACACCTTCATGGTGGAGAACATGAGCGAAATGACCGGTGACGGCGAGCAAGCAAACGCGCCTGCTGCACGAATTCGTGGGATGACGCCTGAATTTGCCGACGCCGGAGGAGGCGGCCGCGGCACGAGGCAGAGGTGTTCGCCAGCCGTTACGACGTCGACTACACGCCCGCTACAACGGTGATAAATGACTGATCGCCTGGCCGGTCTGTTCGAAAGCGCCGTCGGCATGTTGCCGTTGTCGGAGGCACGGTCCTTGGACCTGTTCACCGAGATCACCAACTACGACGAGTCGGCCTGCGACGCATGGGTCGGCCGGATCCGCTGCGGCGACACCGACCGGGTGACGTTGTTCCGCGCCTGGTACTCGCGCCGGAACTTCGGGCAGTTGGCGGGTGCGGCCCAGATCTCGATGAGCACTCTGAACGCCAGGGTTCCCATCGGCGGGCTGTACGGCGACATCACCTACCCGGTCACCTCGCCGCTCGCGATCACCATGGGGTTCGCCGCATCCGAAGCGGCGCAAGGCAATTACGCCGACGCGATGGAGGCCATCGACGCCAGCCCGGTCGCCGGGTCCGAGCACCTGGTGTCGTGGCTCAAGGCGGTGATCTACGGCGCGGCCGAACGCTGGACCGACGTGATCGACGAGGTCAAGGGCGCCGCGAAATGGCCGGACAAGTTCCTGGCCGGCGCCGCCGGTGTCGCGCACGGGGTCGCCGCGGCGAACCTCGGCCTGTTCACCGAAGCCGAACGCCGACTCACCGAAGCGAACGACTCGCCGGCCGGTGAAGCGTGCGCGCGCGCCATCGCCTGGTATCTGGCGATGGCGCGGCGCAGCCAGGGCAACGAAGACGCTGCGGTGGCGCTGCTGGAATGGCTGCAGACCACCCACCCGGAGCCCAAAGTCGCTGCGGCGCTGAAGGATCCGTCGTACCGTCTGACGACGACGACGCGCCGAGCAGATCGCGTCCCGCTCGGACCCCTGGGATCCGGGCAGCGTCGTGACCGACAACTCCGGTCGCGAGAAGCTGCTGGCCGAAGCCCAGGCCGAGCTGGACCGCCAGATCGGGCTTGCCCGGGTCAAGACGCAGATCGAGCGGTACCGCGCGGCAACCATGATGGCCCGGGTTCGCGCTGCCAAGGGCATGAAGGTCGCGCAGCCGAGCAAGCACATGATCTTCACCGGACCGCCCGGTACCGGCAAGACCACGATCGCGCGGGTGGTGGCCAACATCCTGGCCGGGTTGGGCGTCATCGCCGAACCGAAGCTCGTCGAGACCTCGCGTAAGGATTTCGTCGCCGAGTACGAGGGCCAGTCAGCGGTCAAGACCGCCAAGACGATCGATCACGCCCTGGGCGGCGTGCTGTTCATCGACGAAGCCTACGCGCTGGTGCAGGAACGGGACGGGCGCACCGACCCGTTCGGGCAAGAGGCGATGGACACCTTGCTGGCGCGGATGGAGAACGACCGCGACCGGCTGGTGGTGATCATCGCCGGCTACAGCACCGACATCGACCGGCTGCTGGAAACCAACGAGGGCCTGCGGTCACGCTTTGCCACCCGCATCGAATTCGACACCTACTCCCCCGAGGAGCTCCTCGAGATCGCGAAAGTCATTGCCACCGCCAATGACTCGACGTTGAGTCCGCGAGGCCGCCGAGAATCTCCTGGAGGCGGCCAAGCTGTTGCACCAACAGACGTTGCGCGGCAGACCGGCCCTCGACATCGCCGGCAACGGTCGCTACGCACGACAATTGGTCGAGGCCGGCGAGCAGTGCCGCGACATGCGCCTGGCACAGGGTCTCGACATCGAGGATCTCGACGTGGACCGACTGCAAGAGATCAACGGCGCGGACATGGCCGAGGCGATCGCCGCGGTACACGCACACCTCAACATGAGAGAGTGACACATGGGGCTTCGCCTGACCACCAAGGTTCAGGTTAGCGGCTGGCGCTTCCTGCTTCGCCGAGTCGAGCATGCCATCGTGCGGCGCGACACCCGCATGTTCGACGATCCACTTGCAGTTCTACAGCCGATCGGTAGCGCTCGGCATCGTCATCGCGGTGCATGATCCTGGTGGGCGCGCTGATGCTGGCGTACTTCAAACCCCAGGGCAAGCTCGGCGGCAGCAACCTGCTCACCGACCGCGCCACCAACCAGCTCTATGTGATCCTGTCGGGCCAGTTGCATCCCGTCTACAACCTGACCTCCGCGCGACTGGTGCTGGGCAACCCGGCCAACCCCGCCACCGTGAAGTCCTCCGAACTGAGCAAGTTGCCGCTGGGCCAGACCATCGGAATCCCCGGCGCCCCGTACGCCACGCCGGTTTCGGGGGACACCTCGTCGACCTGGACCCTGTGCGACACCGTCTCCCGGGCCGACACCGCTTCGCCGGCGGTGCAGACGTCGGTGATCGCGATGCCGTTGACGATCGATTCCTCGATAGACCCGGTGAAGGCGAACGAGGCAATGCTGGCGTACCTACCAGGGCCAAACGTGGATCATCACCGACAAGGGCCGGCACTCGATCGACCTGAGCGACCGGGCCCTCACCTCGGCGATGGGCATACCCGTCACCGCCAAGCCGGTCCCCGATTTCCGAGGGCATGTTCAACGCACTGCCCGAGCCAGGGCGCCTGGCAGCTGCCGCCGATACCCGACGCAGGCGCGCCCAATACCCTTGGGCTCCCTGACGATCTGGTGATCGGGTCGGTGTTCCAGATCCACACCGACAAAGGGCCGCAGTACTACGTGGTGCTGCCCGACGGCATCGCCCAGGTGAACGCCACCACCGCCGCGGCGCTGCGCGCCACCCAATCCCACGGACTGGTCGCGCCGCCCGCGGTGGTGCCGAGCGCTGGTCGTCAGAATCCCCGAACGGGTCTACGCCTCACCGCTGCCCGACGAACCGCTCAAGATCGTGTCCCGGCCCGACGAACCCACGCTGTGCTGGAGTGTGGGAACGCGCGAGCCGGCGATCAGGCACCCAAGACAACGGTGCTGTCCGGCCGGCATCTGCCGATACCCGCCGTCGCGATGAGCACCGGCATCAAGCAGATCCAAGGGACCGCAACCGTTTACATCGATGGCGGAAAGTTCGTGCAGCTGCAGTCCCCGGATCCCCGCTACGGCGAATCGATGTACTACGTCGACCCCGAGGGTGTGCGCTACGGGGTGCCGAACGCCGATTCGGCCAAGGCGCTTGGCCTGAGTTCGCCGAAAACCGCGCCGTGGGAGATCGTTCGGCTCCTGGTTGACGGTCCGGTGCTGTCCAAAGACGCCGCCCTGCTGGAGCACGAAACGCTGCCCGCTGACCCGAGTCCCCGAAAAGTTCCAGCCGGCAACCCCCGGAGCCCCCTGATGACGACGAAGAAGTTCACCCCGACCATCACTCGCGGCCCCCGGCTGACCCCGGGCGAGATCAGCCTCACGCCACCCGATGACCTCGGGATCGACATCCCGCCGTCGGGCGTCCAGAAGGCCCTTCCCTACGTGATGGGTGGCGTGCATGCTCGGCATGATCGCGATCATGTTCGCCGGCGGCACCAAGCAGTTGTCGCCGTACATGCTGATGATGCCGCTGATGATGGTCATGATGATGGTCGGCGGCATGGCCGGCGGCACCGGCGGCGGCGGCAAGAAGGTGCCCGAGATCAATGCCGACCGCAAGGAGTACCTGCGCTATCTGGCCGGACTGCGCGCCCGGGTGACGTCCTCGGCCAGCTCTCAGGTGGCGTTCTTCAGCTACCACGCACCGCATCCCGACGATCTGCTGTCGATCGTCGGTACCCAGCGGCAGTGGTCCCGGCCGGCCAACAGCGACTTCTACGCGGCCACCCGCATCGGGATCGGCGACCAGCCGGCGGTGGACCGGTTGTTGAAGCCGGCCGTCGGCGGCGAACTGGCGGCGGCCACCGCAGCACCGCAGCCGTACCTGGAGCCGGTCAGCCACATGTGGGTGGTCAAGTTCCTGCGCACCCACGGGCTGATCCATGACTGCCCGAAACTGCTGCAGCTGCGCACCTTTCCGACGATCGCGATCGGCGGCGACCCGGCGCGGCGCGGCCGGGCTGTTGACCGCGATGATCTGCCACCTGGCGGTCTTTCATCCGCCGGACCTGCTGCAGATCCGGGTGCTCACCGAGAACCCCGACGATCCCGATTGGTCCTGGCTGAAATGGCTTCCGCACGTTCAGCATCAGACCGAGACCGACGCCGCCGGGCCGGTCCGGATGATCTACACCCGCCCGGACGGCCTGGCCGATCTGGCCGCGCGCGGTCCGCACGCACCCGATTCGCTTCCCAGCGGCCCCTACGTCGTGGTCGTGGACCTAACCGGCGGCAAGGCGGGATTCCCGCCCGACGGCAGGGCCGGCGTCACGGTGATCACGCTGGGCAACCACCGCGGCTCGGCCTACCGCATCAGGGTCGACGAGGACGGGACCGCCGACGACCGGCTGCCCGGCCAGCAGTTCCGCCTGGTGACGTCGACCGCCGACAGCATGTCGCCGCAAGAGGCCACCCGCCTCGCCAGGAAGCTGGCCGGCTGGTCGATCACCGGCACCATCCTCGACAAGACGCAGCGCATCCAGAAGAAGGTCGGCGACCGAATGGCACCAGATGGTCGGCGCTCAAGAGCGTCGAGGACATCACCCCTGGCCGTTGGCGGATGTACACCGATACCGACCGTGATCGGCTCAAGATCCCGTTCGGTCACGAACTCAAGACCGGCAACGTCATGTACCTGGACATCAAGGAAGGCGCGGAATTCGGCGGCGGCCCGCACGGGATGCTCATCGGCACCACCGGGTCCGGAAAGTCCGAATTCCTGCGCACCCTGATCCTGTCGCTGGTGGCCATGACCCACCCGGATCAGGTGAATCTGCTGCTCACCGACTTCAAAGGCGGCTCGACGTTCCTGGGCATGGAAAAGCTTCCGCACACCGCCGCCGTCGTCACCAACATGGCCGAGGAAGCCGAGCTCGTCAGCCGGATGGGTGAGGTGTTGACCGGCGAACTCGACCGCCGCCAGAACATCCTGCGTCAGGCCGGCATCCAGGTCGGCGCGGCCGGCGCGCTGTCCGGTGTGGCCGAGTACGAGAAGTACCGTGAGCGCGGCGCCGACTTAGCGCCGCTGCCAACGCTTTTCGTCGTTGTCGACGAGTTCGCCGAGCTGCTGCAGAGTCACCCGGACTTCATCGCGCTGTTCGACCGGATCTGCCGCGTGGGGCGATCGCTGCGGGTGCACCTGCTGCTGGCCACCCAGTCGCTGCAAACCGGTGGGGCTCGCATCGACAAGCTGGAGCCCAACCTGACGTACCGAATCGCGCTGCGCACCACCAGCTCTCATGAGTCCAAGTCGGTGATCGGGACCCCGGAAGCGCAGTACATCACCAACAAGGAAAGCGGTGTCGGATTTCTCCGGGTCGGCATGGAGGACCCGGTCAAGTTCAGCACCTTCTACATCGGCGGCCCATACATTCCCCCGGTCGAGCGCCGAAACCAACGGTGACGGCGGCGGGGCCGCCCGCAGGTCGGCCAAGAAAGCCGTGCGGATCCACCAGTTCACCGCGGCTCCGGTTATCGAGGAGGTGATGACGCCATGAGCCGCGCCGGCGACGATGCAGCGCGAAGCAATGACGGAGGAGCGGCGCGAGATGATGTGCAGCCCGCGACGATGCAGAGCGAAGCGATGAGGAGGAGCGGCGCTCATGAGCATGCTGAACCGGAAACACGGGCGTTGCGCGAGGTGGTGCTCGACCAACTGGGCACCGGCGAGTCGCGGGCGTACAAGATGTGGCTGCCGCCGTTGACCGACCCGACACCACTGAACGAACTCATCGCGCGCGACAGGCGACAACCGTTGCGCTTCGCGCTGGGGATCATGGATGAGCCGCGCCGGCACCTGCCAGGAGACGTGGGGCGTCGACGTTTCCGGGGCGGGCGGCAACATCGGCATTGGCGGTGCACCACAAACCGGGAAGTCGACACTGCTGCAGACCATGGTGATGTCGGCCGCCGCCACCCACTCACCGCGCAACGTCCAGTTCTACTGCATCGACCTCGGTGGCGGTGGCCTGATCTATCTCGAAAACCTGCCGCACGTCGGCGGGGTGGCGAGCCGCTCCGAGCCCGACAAGGTCTGCCGCGAGTGGTCGCCGAGATGCAATCCGTGATGCGGCAACGGGAAGCCGAGCTTCAAGGAAAACCGGGTGGGCTCGATCGCGATGTACCGGCAGCTGCGCGAGGATCCGAACCACCCCGTTGCGGCCGATCCGTACGGCGACGTGTTTCTGGTCATCGACGGGTGGCCGGGTTTCGTCAGTGAGTTTCCCGACCTCGAAGGGCAGGTCCAGGATCTGGCCGCGCAAGGGCTGTCGTTCGGCGTCCACGCCATCATCTCCACGCCGCGCTGGACGGAACTGAAGTCACGTGTCCGCGACTACCTCGGCACCAAGATCGAGTTCCGGCTCGGCGACGTCAACGAGACCCAGATCGACCGGATCACCCGAGAGATCCCGGCGAATCGTCCGGGCCGGGCGGTGTCGATGGAAAAGCACCACCTGATGATCGGCGTGCCCCGGTTCGACGGCGTGCACAGCACCGACAACCTGGTGGAGGCGATGACCGCCGGGGTTAGCGCAGATCGCGGCCCAGACACACCGAACAGGCGCCGCCGGTCCGGGTCCTGCCGGAGCGCATCCACCTGTACGAACTCGACCCGAACCCACCCGGGCCCGGAGTCCGACTACCGCACTCGCTGGGAGATTCCGATCGGACTGCGCGAGACGGACCTGTCGGTGACCTACAGCCACATGTACACCAACCCGCACCTGCTGATCTTCGGTGCGGCCAAGTCGGGCAAGACGACCATTGCCCACGCCGTCGCCCGGGCGATCTGTGCCCGCAACAGTCCCGAGCAGGTGCGCTTCATGCTCGCCGACTACCGCTCCGGTCTGCTGGACGCGGTGCCGGAGACCCATCTGCTCGCCGCGGGCGCGATCAACCGCAACAGCGCGAGCCTGGACGAGGCCGTCAAAGCGCTGGCGGTCAACTTGCAAGAAGCGGTTGCCGCCGACCGACCTGACCACGCGCAGCTGCGCTCGCGGTCGTGGTGGAGCGGATTCGACGTCGTGCTTCTGGTCGACGACTGGCACATGATCGTGGGTGCCGCCAGTGGGATGCCGCCGATGGCGCCGCTGGCGCCGCTATTGCCGGCCGCTGCGGATATCGGGTTGCACATCATTGTCACCTGTCAGATGAGCCAGGCGTACAAGGCGACCATGGACAAGTTCGTCGGCGCCGCATTCGGATCGGGAGCGCCGACCATGTTCCTTTCCGGCGAGAAGCAGGAATTCCCGTCCAGCGAGTTCAAAGTCAAGCGGCGGCCCCCTGGCCAGGCATTTCTGGTCGCGCCGGACGGCAAGGAGGTCATCCAGGCCCCCTACATCGAGCCGCCGGATGACCTCCAGAAGAAGTGTTCGCAGCACCCCCAAACCCCGGTTAGGATTATTTCATCAGCGCCAGTGCAGCGAACCCGGTTGCGAATCGACCCGGAGCGTCGCCGAGCGCGGTTTGTTTCCGGCAAAAACCGAACGGTTTGCGTCCGGGATGCAAACAAAGGAGCAGAACTAAGCAAATGGAAAATGTGTCCCTCCATCCGGCCGCCGGCGTGGCGATTCGCGCCAGAGGGCAGTCCAGATCCGGCTTCCACTCGCGAGGCTAGTCCAACTGATCATCGATCGCAAACGAAAGGAGAGACACCCATGTTCTGGCACGCAATGCCACCGGAGCTGAACACCGCACGGCTGATGGCCGGCGCGGGCCCGGCGCCGATGCTGGCGGCAGCCGCTGGGCTGGGAGGCGCTGGCGGCGGCGCTGGACGCTCAGGCCCTCGAGTTGACCGCGCGCCTGAACTCCCTCGGTGAGGCGTGGACCGGCGGAAGCAGCGACAAAGCGATTGCCGCTGCCATGCCGATGGTCACCTGGCTGCAGACTGCGTCAACGCAGGCGAAGACGCGCGCGCTGCAGGCAACGGCGCAGGCCGCCGCGTACACGCAGGCGATGGCGACGACACCGTCCCTGCCGGAGATCGCGGCCAACCACATCACCACTGCGGTGCTTACGGCCACCAACTTCTTCGGCATCAACACCGTGCCGATCGCCTTCAACGAGATCGACTACTTCATCCGGATGTGGACTCAGGCCGCCGTGGCGATGGACGTCTACCAGGCCGAGACGCTGGCGAACACGCTGTTCGACAAGATCGAGCCGATGACGGCGATCCTTGATCCGGCGATGAGCCAGGGCATGACGTCAAGCCCGATGATGGGGATGGCTGTCCAAATGACTCGGCGCGCTGAGCTCGGGCCAGCTTTCGGCGACGGCCGGCCAGGTCGCGGAGTTGAGCGGCCCGATGCAGCAGCTGACCCAGCCGATGCAGCAGATGACATCGATGTTCAGCCAGATGGGCAGCGGCCAGGCGGTACCGGGAGCGGACTCGCCGACGACGAAGGCGCCCAAATGGGTCTGCTCGGTGCCAGCCCGCTGTCCAACCACCCGCTTGGCGGGTGGATCGGGCGCAAGCGACGGGCGCGGGACTGCTGCGCGGGGAAGCGCTGCCCGGCGCGGGTGGCACGTTGGCCCGCACGCCGCTGATGACCCGGCTGATCGACAAGCCCGCGGGACCCGGCGATGATGCCGGCGGCCGCCGCCGGGCGTCGGCGACAGGTGGCGCGGCCCCGCTGGGTGCCGGCGCGATGGGTCAGGGCGCACAGGTCCGGCGGCTCCTCCAGACCAGGCCTGGCGGCACCCGCGCCGCTCGCCCAGGAGCGCGACGAAGACGACGAAGAGACTGGGACAACGAGGACGACTGGTGAGCGCCCCAATAACAGACTTCCCGGCCATCCGGGCCGGAAGACTTGCCAACCACTTGGCGAGGAACAGAAGAGAGAAAGTAGTCCAGCATGGCAGAGATGAAGACCGATGCCGCTGCCCTCGCGCAAGAGGCAGGCAACTTTCGACGGATCGCCGGTGAGCTGAAGACCCAGATCGACAAAGTTGAAGTCGACTCAGGTGAGCTGCAGGGCCAGTGGGGGGGCGCGGCCGGCGGGGCCGCGTAGGCCGCGGCGGTGCGATTCCAGGAGGCGGCCACCAAGCAGAAGCAGCGAACTCGACGAAATTCGACGAACATCTCGGCAGGCCGGCGTCCAGTACTGCAGCGGCCGACGAGGAGCAGCAGCAGGCGCTGTCCTCGCAAATGGGCATCTGAAAACCCCCCACCACCTGAAAGAAACGGAGCAACAATATGTCAGAACAGCAGTTGGAATTTCGCCGGCTATCGAAGGCCGCGCCGGCGCAATTAAGTGCCAGTACGGTCCAGATTGGCACCCTGCTCGACGAGGGCAGGGTCGCTGAGCAAACTCGATGCGATGTGGCAAGGTTCCGGTAAGGAGGCATTCGCCGCCGCCCACAAAGAGTGGAGCGCCTCCACTCACGGACCTGCGGGACAAGCTGGGGCAGCTGTCAAACACGATCAGCGAAGCCGGCCAGGCACATGCAGTCGACCGAGCAGAACGTGACGGGAATGTTCGCGTAAATCGAGTCTCTCTTCGCGTAGAATCTCGAAGCACGAGATCGGGCGAGTTCAACCCATCCGGGGGATCTCGCCCCTTCTCGTGCTTCCTTGTTTGCCCATTGTGACGAACTTCAGAGAGGTTCTCATGCCGGCCGACTATGACAAGCTCTTTCGGCCCGCTGCTGGGGATTCTGATTCTGCGGATGACGACACCGGGCAAACTTTTTTTGATCCGGCAGCTTCGTATTCGTCACCGCCCGAAGATGCCGCTGTACCGAACGGCGACACGAGTGCTCCGATCGATTGGTCGCAGCCGGTTCGCCTGGCACCACCTGCCGCCGCAGTAGACCCCCCGGACCTGCCCTCGCTGCCTACCGGCGGACCACCACCCGAGCCGCCACCGACTCCACCGGCGCCGCCGCCCAGCCCACCCGAGCCGCCGCAGTTCTCGATTGAGACACCGGCGGCCGCCGCCGCCTCGGCGAGCGGACCCGCTGCGGCAGGGCCACCCAAACCGCCCATGCCCCGGCTGCCCATCGGCGGACCACCACCGCCGGCTCCGCCGCCCGCACCACCTGAACCCCCACAGTTCCCACCCGAGCCGCCGCCGGCGCCACCCGAGCCACCGCAGGCCGCCGCGCCTTCGGCAGCGCCGCGAAAGACGCCCGCTCCCCCGATACCCATCGCCGGGCCACCGCAGGCCGCCGCGGAACCTCCGCCGACGCCACCCGCGCCCCAGCCCGCGCCACCCGAGCCACCCGAACCTCCGCCCGCGCCACCCGAGCCACCCGAACCACCCGAACCTCCGCCCGCGCCACCCGAGCCACCGCAGGCCGCCGCGCCTTCGGCAGCGCCGCGAAAGACGCCCGCTCCCCCGATACCCATCGCCGGGCCACCGACCGCGCGACCGGAACCACCCGGCCAACCGCCGGCGCCGCCGCCGCTTCAACCGCCACCGGCCCCGCCCGAGCCGCCTCGCGACCTGGGCGAGCGACCCAAGGCGCCACCCAGACCACCCATGCCCATCGGTGGGCCGCCGCCCCAGCAGTCGTCCGGACCGATTTCGGCTGGGCCGCCACCGGTTTCGCCCGAACCACCCCGAGCACCGCAACCACCGCCGCCCCCGATCCACCGTGGTGCGCCCCCGCGCGACCGGCAGTCGGGCCCGATACCGGCCGCCGGACCACCGTCGGCGCCACCCGAAGCACGTCGGGTGCGGCCCATCGGACACCAGCAGGACCAACCGCCAGCGCCACCCCCCACCGAACCGTCCGCCCCGCAACCCGAGCGGCGGGCGCGCCGCGGACACCGCTACCTACCCGACCCGGAATCGGGCGAGCCAGATCCCTCGGTCGGCCCGTACTTCCGAGTCCCAATGCCCGCCGAACACGACGCTCGGCAGGCAAACCCGCCCGGATCGAATGCCCCGACGGCGGCGTTCCAGCAATCCGACGTGAACCTCGGCCCGCCCGGGCGCGCGCCAGACCGGCCGGTGGCGCCCGAGCCGGACGGCCAGCGCCGTGGCAAGCGCCGGGCCCCGTCGGGTCCGATTCCGGTACATCCACCACCAGCGCAGGGGCATCCACAGTCGGTGGCACCACCGCCGTGGGCGCCCGCCCCAGGGCCGCGCCCGGCGGCCGAACCACCGCGACCGCCGCGACCGGCGGCCGCAACGCAACCACCGGCATCCGATGCTCCGCCGGTCCCGGACGCCGGTCCACCCCCCGCGGCGAAGAAAGCCGCCAAAACCGTGCCGCAACGCGGCTGGCGGCGCGGAGTCTACAAGTTCACTCGCATCAACTTCGGCCTGTCGCGCGACGAAAAGCACGAACTCGACCTGCGCAACCGGGTCAGCCGCAAGCCTCGCGGTTCCTATCAGATCGGGATGCTCGGCCTCAAGGGCGGCGTCGGCAAGACGACCACGACGGTCACGCTGGGCACCGTGCTGGCGCAGGTGCGCGGCGACCGGATCCTGGTGCTCGACGCCGATCCCGGGTGCGGAAATCTCGCCGAACGCGCAGGCCGCACCTCGGAGTCATCCATCGTGGATCTTGTTGCAGACAAGAACCTTTCGCATTACAACGATGTCCGCGCGCACACCAGCGTGAACGAACACAATCTCGAGATCCTCCCGACCGCCGAATACACCACCGCGCAGCGCGGACTCAGCGGCGAGGACCTGCGATTCGCCGTCGACACCGTCTCGAAGTTCTACAACCTCGTGCTGGCCGACTGTGGGCCCGGTCTGTTCGACCCGGTGACGCGCGGTGTTCTCGAAACAGCGTCGGCGATCGTGATTGTCACCAATGTGTCCCTGGACAGCGCCCGGCAGGCCGAAAGCGCCCTGGAATGGTTGCGGAACAACGGGTATCAGGACCTGCTAAGCCGCGTGGTCGTGGTCGTAAATCACGTCGCAGTCGGCGAAACCAACATCGCGGAGAAGCAATTGGTCAGACAATTCCAACAGCTGGTGCAACCCCAGCGGGTTGTGCTGCTGCCGTGGGATAACCACATCGCGACCGGAACCGAAATTCAACTCGACCAGCTCGACCCCGTCTACAAGCGGCGGGTACTCGAATTGGCCGCGGCACTGTCGGACGATTTTGAAAGGGCTGGACGTCGTTGAGCGCACCTGCTGTTGCTGCCGGCTCGACCGCTGCGGGGACACCCCCCGCCAGACCAACCACCACTCGGGTGACGATCCTGACCGGCAGACGGATGACCGACCTGGTGCTGCCTGCGACTACGCCGATGACCACCTACATCGACGAAGCCGTCGCCGTACTGGCCGATCTATTGGAGGGCACCCCCGACGATGCGCTGGCCGGCTTCGACTTCGCCGCCCAGGGGGTGTGGACATTCGCCCGGCCCGGCGCCCCGCCACTGAAGGTCGACCAGTCGCTCGATGAAGCGGGCGTTGTCGACGGATCCTTGCTGACCCTGGTCTCGGCAAGCCGGACCGAGCGGTACCGGCCGCTCGTCGAAGATGTCATCGACGCGATCGCGGTGCTCGACGAGTCGCCGGAGTTCGACCGTACGGCGGTCGATCGCTTCATCGCCATGGCCATCCCGATCCTGATCCTGCCGGTCACCGCCGCTGCAATGCGGGCATGGTGGATCACCGGACGTAGCTGGTACTGGCCGGTCGCCATAGGGGTGCTGGGGCTCATCACGCTGGTTGCCTCGTTCATCACAAAGAGGTTCTACGACAAGAGTGAGCTGTCCGAATGCCTGCTGATTGCGACCTACCCGCTGTTGGCGGCCGCCGCAGCCATCGCAGTCCCGTTGCCGCGAGGGGTCACCTCACTCGGCGCGCCGCAGCTGGCCGCCGCGGCAACCGCCGTGCTCTTCGTCACTTTGCTGGTGCGCGGCGGCCCGCGCCGACGCCACGAGATCGCGTCGTTCGTCGTCATCGCAACTATCGCCGTGCTGAGCGCCGCAATCGCGTACGGCTACGGCTACCGGGTGTGGGTGCCGGCCGGGGCCATCGCGTTCGGATTGTTCATCGTCACAAACGCCGCCAAACTGACCGTCGCCGTCGCCCGGATTGCGCTACCGCCGATTCCAGTCCCGGGTGAGGCCGTCGACAACGAGGAACTACTCGATCCGGTCAGCACTGAAGAGACCACCACCGAAGAAACCCCCACCTGGCAGGCCATCATTGCGTCAGTGCCCGCATCGGCGATGCGACTCACTGAGCGCAGCAGGTTGGCCAAGCAACTGCTAACGGGATACGTGACGGCGGGGGCCTTGATTCTGGCTACCGGCGCTATCTCCGTGGTAGTGCATGGGCACTTCTTCATTCACAGCTTGGTGGTCGCCGGTCTGCTCACCGTGCTCTGCGGCTTCCGGTCGCGGCTCTATGTCGATCGTTGGTGCGCGTGGTCCCTCTTGGCGGCAACCGTCGCGATTCCAACGGGCCTGACCGTCCGGCTCAGCGCCTGGTATCCGCATTGGGCATGGCTGATCATGACCAGCTACGTCGTGGTGGTGATCGTTGCGCTGACCATCGTGAGCGCGATGGCCCCGGTCAAGCGCTTGTCGCCGGTGAGTAAGCGGATCACCGAACTGATCGACGGCGCGGTCGTGGCAGCCATCCTTCCGCTGCTGCTCTGGATCACCGGCGTTTACGACATGGTCCGAAATCTGCAGTTCTAGATCGGCGCCGCAACCGAACCCGTCGCCGGCGTGCCACCGGACGCTCCCGCCGACTCCTGAACCGGGGCACTCACCAGCGTCGCCTGACCCGCTGCGGCTCCGCCGGTCGCCCCATCGTTGAGCTCGGCTTCGTCTTTGTCTTCGTCATCCTTCTTGTCTTCATCGGCCGGCTTGGTGTCGCTGGCGAGCTGCGCTCCCCCACCGCCCTGCGAACCCTGTGACGCGGCTTGCTGCACGCTCTGGCCCACCTGTTGTCCCATCGGCGCCATCTGTTGCGCCATCGGCGCCAGTTGAATCAGCTGCGGTACCGTCGCGGCGATCTGGGGCGACATCGCACTGGCTTGGGCGCCGAGTGCCGCACCGGCGTTCGCCACCGCACCCGCGGCTCCCGCGCCCGCACCGCCCAACAGTCCTTGCGCTGCGGCTGCTGGTGCGCCCAGCATTTGCGCTCCGGCTCCGCCCAGCACACCGCCGGACAGTGCTGTCACTGCTCCCATCGCGTTGGCGCCCAACGATTCGACGTTGCCGCCCAACCCGAACTGGCTCATGGCCTGGCTCAGCGACTGGTCGGCCTTGGTGTAGAGGTCAGCCGCGTTGCCCATGCTGGTGGCGGTTCGCTTCAGCGAGGCGGTGACGCCGGGCATGCCGTCAGAAACGAGCGACTCGATGCCCGGCATTGTCTCGTTGATCGCCGCCGACACCGCGTCGGCTCCGGTCGCCGCTATCGGCGCGGGAGGCACCGGAAACACGAGCTCAGTGAGTTTGCTCGCAGCAGCGATCAAGCGGCTGGGATCGACAGCCAGCGGTTCAGCCATCGCAGCATCCCTTCTCTACGTTGCCCATTGGGGAAATTTTACCCGACGTGCCGGAACTCCCATTGCGCCAATTTTTGACCCACCCGGTGTACCCGTCCTGACGCGCAGGCCAGCGCTCCCTGCCAGCACGTTCGATCACGACACGGGCGTTTGCCAAGCGGTCGCTCGCCGCTCGCCTCAGGAAGTCTCCGACAGGGCACTGTCGAGCAGTCCGGCGACAAACCGCCAGTACAGAAACTCCTCGACCACCGGTCGCTGACTCTCCGCGTCGGGTGCTCCGTAGGCTTGGTGCAACGCGAGTTCCTGGCAGTGAGCGGCGTAGGCGTGGAACGCCCGCAGGTGGGCCACTTCGCGGCCGGTGGCGGTGCTCGTCATCGGCTTCATCAGGTCGAACCAGAACATGTGTCGCTCATCGTCGGGCGGATTGGCGGCTGCCGGTGCAGGCGGCAGCAGGTCCACCAGATGCACGTCGTCGGTCTCCTGCAGCTGGGCCGCCGCCGACGCGTCGACCACCTCGAGTCGGGGGCGGCCGATCATTTTGCCGCTCTCCGGGATGTCGTCGTCCTCGAGGATGATTTTGGTCACGCCCGGATCGGAGTTCGCCAATTGTTCGGCGGTTCCGATCACGGCTCGCAGCTTCAGGTCGTGATACGACGCCCAGGCCTGAATGGCCAGCACCGGATAGGTTGCGCAGCGGGCTCTTTCGTCGATCGGGACGATCCGGTCGGCACTGGCCATGTACACCTGGGCCGGCAGCTCGACGCCCTCCGGGATGTAGGCCAGCCCATAGCTGTTGGCCACGACGATTTCGCCGTCGGTGGTGACAGCGGTGATCCAGAAGAAGCCGTAGGCATCGCCGCCCCCGCTGTCGGCCGCGTTCAGCGCGGCCGCGACCCGGCGCGCCAGCCGCAGTGGATCCTTCTTTTCGCCACGGGCCGAGGCTGCGGCGACAGCGTCTCGAGCGGCCCGGGCCGCCGAGACCGGGATCGACGGCAAGGCCGTCACGTCGTTCGCCGCGTCGGACTTGTCCTTCTGCTCCTTCTGAGCGTCTTCTCTGAGATCCGGCGGAGCGGGACGCGCCGGAGTTGCGGGCTTTGCCGACGCGGCCCGCGGGGTCGCGGATGCCGGCGCCCGGCCGGCCGCGCCCAACGGCGACCGCCCGCCCGCGGCACGAGGTCCGGCCCCTGGCGCGTGGCAGCACCCGCGGACGGGCTGGTGCTCGCGGACGCAGCGGCCGAGCCGACGCCTGCCGAAGAACCGCGCACCGCCCCCGGCATCCCGGTGGCCGCTGCCGGTGCAACCGCGGGTGATCCGTCGTCGCCACGATGCGATGGTCCCGACGGAGCCGCCTGACCGGGCTGCGTCGGCGCATCAACCGCGTGGGCCGGCTTCACGTGAGCCGGGTCGGTGCTCGGGGTCGACGGAGTAGAGGGTGTTCCCGGATCCGACGGCAGCGACGGCCCGCTCGGCGACGGCGGCCCGACGGGTGCCGGGCCCGGCCCGGGCGCAGGCGCCGGCGTCGGGGCCGGGGCAGGGTCGGGGCCGGGGTAGGTGCCGGGGCCGGGGTGGGTGCCGGGGCCGGGTTGACCGGGACGACCGGCGTAGTCGGCTTGTCCTCCGGCTTCGGAATGACCGGGGTGACGGGGGTGACGGGGGTCACCGGCGTGACCGGCACGTCCGGGTTGACCGGTGTCGCCGGCAGGTCCGGGATGACTGGCAGGCCGGGGGTAACGGGCTCGAACGGGGTGGGGTTCACCGGAGTTACCGGCACACCGGGGTTAACCGGGTTGTATGGGTTGGCCGGCGTCGGCTCGAACGGTGTCGGCGCCGGGATCACGGGGGTGGTCGGGTTCGGCGCCGGAACGGCGATTGTCGGCACCTCCGGAGTCGGTGGCGTCACCTGGCGAAGCAGATCCTCGAGCGCGTTGTGCGGGGGTTTCCAATTCTTCGATTCCCGCACCCGCTCAGCCGCCTCGGCAACCAGGCTGGTATTCGCCTGATGCGTGGCGCGGACCAGCGAACTAATCGCTGCTTCTCGTTCTTCGGCTTCGAGCTCTGTGTCATTTTCCAGTATGCGATATGTCGCGCTGGGCGCCGTCGACATTGTTGCCGATTTCCGACTTGGCCTCTACCACCAGATTGCCGATGTGCTGGTGCCAGGTAATGACGGTGGCGAGATACTCCTGCAGCGTGCTCATTTCATTGAGATTGGTACCGAGCGCGCCATTAGCTGCGTTAGCGGCACCACCCGACCAGACACCACCGTCGAAGACCTCGGCCTGTTCGTGCCGGGTGGCGTCCATGACATCGGTGACCTTGCGCAGCACCCCGTTGTACTCCCGGGCACGGTCGTAGAACGTGTCCTCGTCTGCTTCGGGCCACCCGCCCGGCTCCAGCATCTGACCGGCGTATTCGCCGGTCGGCCTCGGAATGCCCATCGCCTACTCTCCTCCCATCGGCAGCCAGGCCACCACCAGGGTTCGTTGGAGCCGCACGGCCCATTGAGTGCTACCGGACGTCATGGTTATCAAGCCTAACTGAGGTTAATACCTGCTAGATGCGGCAATTTCGCGCTCGGGAACGGGCCCGCGCAGCATTAATAAATAGCGCCGAAAGGCCGTCCATCGGGGGTGCGTGCGGCTGCGGCGAAATGAGCGCAGACAGCGGAATGTGCTTCGCCGCGCATTCCGCCGAACGTGGTTACAGCACTGGACTCAGGCGTACCCGTGGTTGGCGTTGGCCGCATTGGTCATGGCCTCGAGCACCGCAGTCAGTTGCTCGCCCGCGGCCGAGTTGTACTGCGTCGCCGCCTGCTGGGCGTTCTGCAGCGCCTCGTTGACCCGCATACCGACCATCTCGGGACCCAATTCCTTGATCAGGCCCTCGTTGATGCGCACGCCGGTCAGCCACTGGTGCCCGTTGATCGTCACTTCGACGGTCTCGGCTTCGTCCTTGCCGCGGAAGTTTCCGTTGTTCATCTGGTTGAGCGTGCCCTCGAGGGCCTGCTGGAACCGGCCAGCCAGTGTCAACGCCGCCGCAACGTGCGGGTCCATATCCATGTCGGTCACTTCGACTCCTTGGTGTCTTGCCGGCGGCGTTGACCGATAACGGCTTCGGTCCACGCCCTGTCCTCGGTGTAGAGCGCTTCGTCATCCTGTTGCGCGCCCTTGGATTTGGAGCCCCCGCCACCCTGGCCCTGGCCTCCCATCGGCATGCCCATGCCCCCGCCGCCCGCACTAGCGCCCTTGGCGCCGGCACCCTGGCCCGCGCCGCCGACGTCGCCCGCGCCCGCGGGACGCATCGATTCGCCGTCTATACCGCCACCGGCACCGGTCGCGGGGGCCAGCGGCATCGACGGCATACCGCCGCCGCCGCCACCGCCGCCGCCGAGCGACATCGGCTTCATCCCGGGGTCTTTCGGCAGATTCGCTGCTGCCTCACGGGCCGAGGCCAGTTCCGCGCCCACTCCGGCCGGCATACCGCCGCCTCCCGCACCTGCGCCGGTCGGCGGCATCATCGGCATCTGCTGGCCGCTGCCCGAACCGCCGCCGGCCATGGCCGCCGCCTGCATGACCTGGGTCGGGATCAGACCGGGTGTCTGCGGGGGCGGCGGCGGATCGATCTTGATCGCGGCAGGTGGCTTCTTCGGATTGATGGCTTTGACCTGCAACGCCTTGGTGTTGTAGTCGTCCATCACTTTTTCCGACGTCTGCTGATACTCGGCGTAGACCTTGATCGCGTTAGTGTCGCCGTCCTGGACCATCTTCTTGAGAGCCTTGACGTCGGCCAGGGACGGGTGCGCGCGCCGGGCCCACGTTTGCAACTGCTGCAGGAATTGCGCCTGTTGGGCCAGCGCGGTGGCGTTCTCCGCCATATAGACAATCCATTGGCGTTGCTGATCCATCGAAGCTTCACAAGCGGTTGCGGCTTCGCCTTCCCAGTCTTGAAAGATCCGGAACCGCTTGACATCGCCCTGCAGTGCAAAGCTCAGCTTGTTCCACTTGTCCGACAGGTTGGACAGGGATGCGCCCTGGTCTCCCGCTTCGAGTTTCGTTGCCGCGGCTTCGACGTCCGAGAAACCGTCGTCGCCCGCTGCGTTTACTTGCGGTGTCTCTTCCAGCCCTGCCGAACTGTCGCCCCCGACACCCCCGGCGGAGGTCTCAGAAACCTCTCCCCCGTCGCTGTCCAGCGCCTCCGCACCCTCTTCATCGACGTCCCCGTAAGTCTTCGCCGCATTGCGCAGCGAGGTCGCCAGGCGCTTGCGCTCGCGCGCGCCGGCCTCCAGGAAGCTGCGCATGTTCTCGGCGTTCAGCTTGATCTGCTCGGTCGCGTTTTCCGCCGACCGTGACCGCGGAAGGCGCGACCGGGACGTCGTTCGGTGGCGTCCCCATCGGGGCTTCCACCTCGGTGGCCCGAGACAAAATCTCTTGCTGATCCACCGTCATCGTCGTCTGCGGCTGAGTCATATCGGATCGTCCTCCTTAAGGCTCTAACCATTATCGTCGCTAAAGTCCGGGGTGTCATGCACCAAAAATTTCTGGGAACTTTCCTACTTCGGCAAAGCAAGTCTGGAAGCGGCTCTCCTCAGGCGGGGACACACGGCGGATCGGCAATTCACGGTGGCGCGGGGTGCCGACCATGTTATGCCGCAGGATCACCTTGTCTACACCGGAATGCGGCCCGAGATAAGTCGTCGCGTTCGGCCACACCACCTTGGCCACCGGCCCACCTGCGCGCCGATAGCCCGGGCGAACTCCGTGAAGTGCGCGCCGACCGTCACGTGCGCACCCGCGGCCGCCGCACGCACCACGAACTGGGTGAATGTCTGGGCGTCCCCGAGGTTGAGGCTCGACGTCGACGTCGTCAAACGGCAGATAGACCGGACACCGATTCACCGTCTCGCCCACCAGCACACCGGCCGATCCGATAGGAATCTGGCAGTGCCGGTCCGCGATGAGGTTCTGACCGGTCAGCGCGGGCCGCTGGCCACCGAACAGGCGGGAGAATCCGCGCGGCGTCTTGGGCTTGCCCTGGGTGGTCAGCAGCACCGTGGCCTGCGGCGCCACCCCCGGCGCGAATCCGGACCCTGGTGACGGTGTGGTCGGCGCGCGCCGACCACCACAAGTCCGGACCACCCGGTGCGGTATAGGCCGCTGTGTAGGAGTCGCGGCCCTTGATCATCGACCACTTCTCACGGACGAACCCGATATCGATGGCGTGGTCGTAGTCGTCGAAGCTGCGCCCGCACACCGCATCGACGCCGTGGCTGGCCAGACTGTCGGCGATGCGAGTCGCCGAGGCCACCAGGTACCGGGCCAGACCCGCGACGCCTTCGGCACGACGCTGCGCCGACTTGCGGGTGCGTCTCGGGTCCGCCCGCAGCATGATCCAGGTCCTGCGGTTCGCCGGGGCCGGGTCGGCGCCGATCACCTGCTGATAGACATTCACCACCTCTGGCGAGGCGGTTCTGCCCGACCCGGAAGCCCGCCGAGACGATATCGGCCTCCAGGTCGGGGCAGTGCACCTCGAGCAGCTGCTCCAACAGCCGGGTGTCCAGCACGTCGTCGGTGTGGGCCTTACCATCGACGATGACGGTCGGTGTGAAGGGCCGGGGCTTGAGCTCTATGACCGCGATCAGGTTGTCGCGCCGCCACCGCACCGCGACGTGATCGCCGGGCTTCACGGTGGCGCCCACTTCTGGCTCGGACGGAACGTCCGGCGGCTTGCGGCGCCGCCGCAGCCAAACGAAGACCGTACCCACCCAGCCGGTGATCCGACGTCCGAAGAAGGTGACGAAGGCGACGATGGCACCGGCTGCCGCCAGTGCGATGCCTGCCCACCAATAACGCGTGTTCATGAACAGCAGCACGGCCAGCGGAGCGAGCACCGCCAGAACCACCGTGTGGCCGGTGCTGAACTTCAGCCGGATCGGATTCCTCATCGGCGTCTCATCGCCTTGGCGGCCAGCGCTCCGAATCCCAGTGCCAGCAGCAGACCACCGACCGCCAGCGCCACAATCGTGATCGGTCGGCGATCGGGGGCCGGTGTCATCACCGGCGGCGGTATTCGTCGGACGTTGTAGGGAATCGTCGCCGGACCAGGCTTGATATCCCACGTCAACGCTGCGACGGCGTTGATTACACCGGCACCGACAAGGTCGTCGATCACTCGCCCCCGGGTGGCGCGCGGTGGCGGTGATCCGGCTGCATGACCTGTACCGGCGTGAGCTCGGGAAAGCGCTGCCGCACCAGCGCCGCCAGTCCGGAGACGTACGCCGCGGCGAACGACGTGCCGGCGATGGGGACGGGTCCTTCCTTACCTTGCAGCGCATTCACCGGTTCGCCGTTGTCCACCCAGCGATTCGATGTTCTCGGCGGGCGCCGCAACCCCCAGCCACGGCCCGTGCATCGAGAAACTGCTCGGCACACCGGTCTGGCCGATACCCCCGACGGTGAGTACCAGCGGCGCGTACCACGCCGGCGTGACCACCGTCTGCACCTTGTTCCAGCCGCGCGCATCGGCGGGTGTGGACGCGTCGGGCAGCGGATTCTGCGCGCAGTCACCACCGGTGTTGCCGGCCGCGACGACGATCACCGCGTTCTTGACGTTGACGGCGTAGTCGATGGCCGCGCCCAGGCTCGCCTCGTCGATCGGCTTGGTGACCTTGTAACAGGCGGCTTCGCTGATGTTGATCACGCCGGCGCCGAGATTGGCCGCGTGCACCACCGCGCGGGCCAGGCTGCGGATCGAACCAGCGGCCGGGGTCGCGTTCGGGTCGTTTGGATTCGGTTGGCTGCCAACGGGTTCGAAGGCTTCTGAGGTTTGCCGCAGCGAGATCAGGCGCGCGTCGGGCGCGACGCCGACGTATCCGTCGGTGGGGGCGGGGCGGCCGCCGATGATGGCCGCGGTGAGGGTGCCATGGGCGTCGCAGTCGGACAGTCCGTTGCCGGCCTGGTCGACGAAGTCGCCGCCGGGTTCGGCCGGAACGCGGGGCGAGGCGTTGACGCCGGTGTCGATCACCGCGACCGTCACGCCGGCGCCGGTGGCGAACTTGTGGGCTTCGCTGACGCCGATGTAGGAGTTGCTCCACGGCGGATCGTGGAAGGTGGAGTCCGGCAGCACGGTGGGCCCCGAGCATTGGACGCGTTGTTCGGTGGGCTGATCGGGACCGGTCACATCCGGTGGCAGCGCTCCGGGATCGATCGGAGGCGGAGTGATTGCCAGTGCGGGCGGCGCGGTGAACGGTGCCGTTGCGACGGCCAGCGCCACCGTCATCAGCAAGATCCGGTGCACCCCCGAATCACTCCATTCATTGAGTTCGTGCGGCGTGTCAAACCCTGGCAGCAGTTTAGACGTAGCGGGTGCGTAAACGGCACTATTCGAGACGGGGGTTTAGGTGTCGATTGCATGCGCCCGCATGGCGCGACCGGATTGCACTCTGCGGTGGCCCGACAACCTCGGAAAGGCGCCGGAAAGGCCCGGGAAACCCGCGATTTTATGCTGCCAAACGGCAATAGGATTTCGCTGCGGGGGGTGCCGCCGGGGCGGCGTTTTGAGGAGTAGGGCGATGCGCAATAAGGTGCTGGCGCCGATATTGGTGGTCCTGGGTTTGTTCATGCTGATCGGCGGCTTCACTTCGCTCAACACCCACACCGTGACGTGCGACGGGAAGGCCATGCGTAGCGGTGATACCTGCCAGCACGTTGATCGGCCTAGTGGCCATACCTCCGTGCCGCTCGTACGACGAGCAGCGCGGGGACGGTCATGGGTCGGCGTTGTTTCTGCTCGCGCTCGGTTCGGCAATGACGATCGGTGGCATTGCGTGGACCATCAGGGCCTATCGCCGCCCCCCGGCACCGCCCGCGTACTACATGCTGCAGGCCGACCCGCCGTTGTACACACGACCGGAGGGTGGGCCGGCTTACGACCAACCGCCGGTTGGCCCGCAGTTCGATCCACCGCCGCCGCCACCTCCTCACTGACCCTCGCCCACACCGGCGGTGGATCGAAGCAGCCCGGTTGAAAAGGGTCGGGGTCCCGCCCGGAGGACTCGGCGATCGCGCCGACGGCAGCGTTACACAGCTGGTTACTATTGTAAATACGGTACTTGGTACGATATCCGGCGACGCCCTGAGTCCCGCCGCCGCTGCCGAAGCGCAGCTAGAGAAGTTCGAGGTTGAAAGATGGCCACACCCGTTATCGTCGGCGCCGTCCGGACGGCGATCGGCCGGTCCTTCAAGGGCACGCTCGTCAACACCCCGCCCGAGACGCTGATCACCGCGGTGCTGCCCGAGGTGGTGCGCCGCTCGGGTGTGGACCCGTCGGCCATCGACGACATCATCTTCGCCGAATCTCATTACGGCGGTGGCGATCTGGCTCGCTACGCGGCCACCGCCACCGGTCTGGAGCATGTGCCCGGCCAGTCGGTGAACCGGCACTGCGCCGGCAGCCTCACCGCGATCGGCAACGCCGCCGCCCAGATCGGCTCGGGTATGGAGCGCGTGCTGATCGCCGGGGGCGTGCAGTCGCTGTCGATGACGCCGCTGACCAACTGGCGCATCCCGGGCCCGGAGCTGAAGTTCGAGGAGCGGTGGATGCCGCCCACCCACGTCGAGACGCCCGACGCCCCCGCCAAGGACATGTCGATCACCGTGGGATGGAACACCGCGCAGTCGGTCGGCATCACCCGCGAGGAGATGGACGCCTGGGCGGCCCGCTCGCACCAGCGCGCTGTGGCGGCCCAGGACGCCGGCAAGTTCGCCGACGAGATCCTGCCGCTGAAGATCACCCAGTTCGACGGGTCGGTCACCGAGTTCGCCGTCGACGAGCACCCGCGCCGGGACACCACGGTGGAGAAGCTGGCCGGGCTGAAGGTACTGCACCCGGAGATCGAGGGCTTCTCGATCACCGCGGGCAACAGCAGTGGCACCAACGACGCCGCCGCGGCGGTGGCGCTGGTCGGTGCCGACTACGCCGCAGCCGAGGGGTTGCAGGTGATCGGCAAAGTCCGGGCCTGGGCCGCCGCGGGCGTCGCGCCGCGCGACTGCGGTCTGGGCGCGGTCAAGGTGATCGGCAAGGTCCTGCAGCGGGCCGGGCTCTTGCCCGGCGACGTGGCGCTGTGGGAGATCAACGAGGCGTTCGCCTCGGTGCCCATCGCCGCGTGCCGGGAGTACGGCCTCGACGAGGAGAAGGTGAACTTCTCCGGCAGCGGGTGCAGCCTCGGCCACCCGATCGCGGCGTCCGGGGCGCGGATGGTGACGACGTTGACCTACGAATTGATCCGCCGCGGCGGCGGTATCGGTGTGGCGGCCATGTGCGCGGGCGGCGGTCAGGGCGGGGCAGTCGTCATCGAGGTGTGAGCCGGCCGTTCACAGCTGAACCCGCACGTGCTTCTCCGCACACGCGTCACTCACCGCGGTAATCACATCCTGGCTGCGCAGGGTCTGCAGATCGTCGACTGTCACGGATCCTTTGGCGCTGCGATGCTGTGCGGCCACCCGCGAATCCCGCAGCCGCTCAGCACGTTCGACGATATTGCGCGCGAATCGCCCGTTCTGCATGAGGTCGACGCCACTCGTGCCGTCCGGCGCACGATACGAACGCAGCGTGGCACAGGCCGCGTTCAACGCCTCGGCTGCGCTCGGTTCGATCACGGTTGCTCTCGGATTGCCGTAACGAACCGCAATTTCCACCAGCTCGTCCGGCGTATACGACTCGAATCGCAGCCTGCGGTTGAACCGTCCGGCCAAACCCGGGTTCACCGTCAGGAATTCGTCCACTTCCTTCTCGTATCCGGCGCCGATGAAGCAGAAGTCGAACCGGTGTACCTCCAGCGCAACCAGCAACTGGTTGACCGCTTCCATGCCGATCATGTCCGGTCGCCCGTCCTGATGTCGCTCCACCAGCGAGTAGAACTCATCCATGAAAAGAATGCGGCCCAGCGAACGATCAATCAGCTCATTGGTTTTCGGACCGGAAGCCCCGATGTGCTCGCCGCAGAAATCGGCCCGCTTCACTTCGATGATCTCGGGGTGACGCACAATCCCCAGGCCGGCGTAGATCTTCCCCAACGCTTCGGCGGTGGTGGTCTTTCCCGTGCCTGGCGGACCGACCAGCAACATATGATTGGTTTGATTGGCCACCGGCAGTCCGGCCGCCAGGCGCAACGCCCGAACCTCGATCTGGTCCTCCAATTCGGCTACGGCACGCTTGACTTCGGCCAGCCCGACTTGGTTGTCCAGCAGCGCACGACCCTCCTGCAAGAGTTGGTTTCGCCGCTCTTCGTGTTCGGAATCGGTGCGCTGCTGCACGGAGCGCTGGGTTTTCACATCCCATTTGTCGGTCCGGGTGCCGATGGCCTCCTCATCGGTGATCACAAGCTGCAGAGTGGGGTCGGCCAGCGCCTGCTTGGCCGACACCATGAGCGCGCCGTTGATCGCCGCCTGGACAACCACTCCTGCGCATCCGGTTCGTCGCCGAGCTGGCGGTGCGCCATCCCCCGCACGTACGCCAAATCAGCTGCTATCAAGGGATAGTCACCGGAATCGATTGCGGTAACGGCATTCTCGTTGCGGTGGCGGCGTGGCCCGGCGGTAGCGGACTGCACCTCGACCCGGTCGGTCCAACCGAGCGCAACCCGCGCCTGGCCGAGATGTGCGGCGGCATGGGCCGCCAACGTGCACGTTGCCGCCGTGACTGCCGACATGATGATGGCCTGAGGAGGTAAAACCGCTGCCGCAACCGAGATTACGTCCGGCCATCGCTGCGTGACGAACATCAGATACGCGTCGATGTATTGCTGCCACTGGTGATTTTCCCAGGTATCCAGCAGCGCGGGATCGCGCAGCAACGTGTCGGCCTCCCCGTACTTGCCCGCATCGACCAGTGCGCTGGCCAGCGCCAGCCCGGCGTGCGATGACTCGGCCACCGAAATCGACAGGTACGGACCGGCTTTGATGGGCGCCGACAATCTGAACTCCAAGCCGATTCGTCTCCCGGTGCAACCGTGACCCGTACATGTACAGTTGCTGCACCGTCGTCAACGACTCGTCGCCCGCGGCGATCCGGCCCAACCAGGCGTCCGCCATCGACGGATCGATCTCGGTTGCTTCCCGGAACCGTGCCCCCGCCGCCGCAGGATCCCTGTCCAACAACGTCATCGCCTGGTCGAACCGTTTTCGCGCGGCAGCGGTCATGGTACTGCTCGTCATTGCGAGTCCGCCGCCGCCAGGTCGCCGCTTCGAATGCGGGTGGGTTCAGTTGACACGTAACGGTTCTCGGCTCGGAAGAGCTCGATTTCAACGGTGTGAACCTTGCCGGCTGCCGTTACTGATACCGTCGCCGGTCCTGTCTGGGTGATCAGCACGTTTGCCGAGGCGCGGTATTCGGCCTCCGGCTCACCCACGGAGACAACCGTATTCGGGCGAGGCGCGGGTGTGACGGTACCGTCCACGACGCTAACCGTAGTACCGGCCAGCGGCTTGGCCAGATCGGTGACGGCGATGTCCGGCGTCCGAACACTGTCCCACCGCTTGCTATTTCGTGTGTGCACGGTGATCCGCTCGCCCGCTCCGGCCAGCCGTATCACGAGCCGTTTGGCTAGCGCATCGTCCGCGGCGATGTGCACGCGGCTGAATTCGCCCGGGTCGTCCAGGGGCAGCATCATCCTATGTCCGGCGTCGACTTTGCCCAGCAGGACTCCGGAGGGACCGATCGGGATGACAAGCGGATCGGTCAAGTGCCCGTGCCTGATTCCGCGTAGTCGCGGCAACGGCCCGCAGAGATTGGCCGCGATGGCTGCGACCTGTTCGCCCGGCAACGTCTGCAACAACATGCTCGGTGCAGCCGTCGGCGGTTGTGCACTGCGAACAGTCACGGTAGCTGTCACGCTGCCGTCGCCGAAAAGCGTGACGTTTTGCGTGATTCCGTCGGCACGCGTCGCCCACGCCTGCGCCAGGTTTTCGGTGGTGATGTCCGCGGGACGGTACCAGTACGTGGTCAGCCAGCCCCCCTCCCCTCGCACCGAAGCCCAGCGGCGATTCAATACGTCGAGCGCGGATGCCCCCAGCCGGCGCTCCAGTTCGACGATGTCGGTAGCGGTTGCCACCTTGGCGCGGATTCCACGCTGGCGCATTGCTGCGCTGATCCGTTGGGCGGTGGCCAGCGTTGCCGTGCCCACCGAGGCCCGGGACTGCAACGCCTCGGCATTGGCCAGCGCCGAAATGCGGACCACGAGCCAAGTTTCACGCTGCCCGGCGTAGGGCGGAGTGCCGATCAGCGTGTCGTACACCCGGGGATAGTCGCCGGTGGCCCGCCGCCGTGCTCCGGTGCTGACGACGCTCAGCGATTCCACCCGCAACCCCAGGCTCTGCCGTAGCAGCGGTGCCAAATCGGCGACGTCAAAGGCGTTCTCGGTGTGGGTCGAGGTCGAGCCGGTGAAGAGGGTCGGGGCATGAGCCTTGCCCAGCAGTTGCACCGCGGCCACCGCGATACCGTCTTGGAAGCGCACTCCCCCGCCGGCGCGGTCGTTGACCACGGTGTGCGGTTCGGTCCACCGAATCGGACGTCTGCGCCGCCGCCACGAGGTCAGCCACGACCAAGCGGTCTGACCGCGCCAGGGAACGACGCCGATGGCCAACCCGATCACCAAACCGGTTGCCGCGCCGGGATAGCCGCTGGTCGCCAACCCGGCAACGGCGGCGAGGAAAATGCCGACGATGATCGTCAGCCTCGTTGCGTCCGTCATCGCTCCCGCCGCGCCCGGATGGTCAGCGCGACTGCCGCCACAAGAGTCATGACGATCCCCGCGAAGATCAACGCAACGTCGCGGGCGCGGTGATCCGGCGGCGGGGGCGGTGCCGCCGGCGTTATGACCCGGCTGTGCGCCGTGGGTGGAAGTCGTTCCCCTGCAGGCACGTCGAAGGTCAACGCAGCCACCGGATCCACCACGCCATAGCCGACCTGGTTGTCGACTCCGCGCGGTGGATTGTGCGCTGTCTGCACGATGCGGTTGATGATCTGGTGGGCGGACAGCCCCGGATACTTGGCGCGCACCAATGCCGCGACGCCGCTGACGTAGGCGGCCGAGAAGCTGGTGCCCCAGATCGGCATGTTCTTCTCGCCCGGCCGGATCGGCGGGTAGGCGTTGACGGGTCCGCCGGATTGCGGGGACAGCCCCATGATGCCGACACCCGGCGCAGCCGCGGATACCCAGGGCCCGGCCAGGCTCTTGCTGATGACCGCGCCCGTGTTGTCGACTGCCCCCACCGACAACACATAGTCGGAGAACCACGACGGCGATGAAACGGTTTTGACCTGATGCCAGTCACGGGGATCGGAGGCGTTCAGCGGGTCGAACGAAGGGTTCTGGGCGCAGCCGTCTTCACTGTCATTGCCTGCGGCAGCGACGATCACGGCGTCCTTGACCGTGGCGGCGTACCACACGGCTGCGCCGATGGCGGCCTGATCCAGTGGTTCAGCGGCCGGCACGCACGACGTCACGCTGATGTTGATCACTTTGGCGCCCATGTTGGCCGCGTGCACGATGGCGCTGGCCAGTGTTGCGATCGAACCCGCCTTCCTCCGGACCTCCGTGTCACCCGGTCCGGGATTGACCGGCTCGTATGCCCGCGACGACTGGCGGATGGAGATGATCACCGAGTGCGGTGCGACGCCCATGACGCCGTCGGGTGCCCCCGGCGGCGGGGCAGGCACCTCCGGAATGTCGGTCACCCCGACGCCGGGGTCCCCAGGTGCATTGGATGGTTCATCCGCGGGCGGTGGTGGCGGTGCGGGTCTGGTCTCGGTGACGGTAACGGGGGTGGGTGGCGGCGGTGGCGCAGGTGGCGGCGGCGGACCTCCGGGCGGTGGCGGCGCACCCTCGGCCGGGGGCGGTCCGGCCGGCGGCGGAAAGACAGGAGCGGCGGGCATCGGGGCGGGCATCGGGCTTCCTTGCGGTCCCGCACCGATCACCGACGCCACGATGGTGCCGTGGGCATCGCAGTCCATCAGGCCGTCGCCGCCCATGATGTAGTCGCCGCCGGCAACCACCCGCAGCCGTGGGCTGGGGTTGATGCCGGTGTCGATGATCGCCACCGGCACCCCGTTGCCGGTCGAGTACTGCCAGGCCCTGCTGATGTTGAGCATCGTGAAACCTGGCGCGGTGACCGCCACATTGGGATCGGCCACGGTGATGGTTCGCGCGCACATGTTGCTCTGCCGCATCGGCTGATCAGCGGCGGGCCTGCCGTCTGCGGGTACCCGGGATGGATCAATGGCCGGTAGTGGAATCGCCTCTGCTTCTGGATAGCTCGTTGACAAGCTGACGATGAAGCCGACCAGCGCAACCGCGCTTATCCGCCGGGCCGCAGCAGGTGTCCGGTTCATCGCATGCGCACCCAGGTGAACAGCCCGCCGATCCAGGCGGCCATCGGCAGCGCGGCGATGATGGCCGCGATCTCGAGCCATTCTGCGGCCATCCGGACCAGCGGGGTGAACCTCGTGACCGGAACGAGCAACGCCGCCAACAGTCCGGCCGCCGCGAAGGCAACCAGCAGCACCGCCGCACCCACGAGTGCCTGTGTCGACGAAGCGCGGTTCGTGCACAACATATTTGACAACACCAGCGCAGGTGGCGGCCGCCGCCCCGCACACCAGCGCAACGGCCTGGCGTTTGTCAGCGAAAGCCCGGCCCCGGCTGATGAAGATCATGACGAACAGCGCGGCGAGTACCGCGGCCGCCGTGCCCCGGTCACGGCCCGGCATCAGCGACGACCACACCGCGGCGGGCAACGCTGCCGCGGCGCCTACGCAGATTCCGGTCAACACGTTGTTGGCCCGTATCGCGGCCGCAGCGATCTGGGCGCCGCGGGGCGTGCTGTCGGGATTCGCGTCCTCGTCGACGCCCGCTGTCCCCTCACTTACCGGAGAGACCGCATCGGTCGGAAGCCCGGCACTGCGCCGGAACAGGTCGCGACCGGTGATCGAGCCGAAGTACGGCGGCCGGATCCGCGCGACCCAGAGCGCGATCGTCGGCGCCAGGGTAAGGACGAACAGCAGCGCCATCAGGGTGCACATCCCGAGCCACTGAGCGGGCACGGGCCACCACATCCGCACCGCTGCAACGGTTCCGCCCAATGCACACAGCGTCACGACGGTCGCCGCCACACTGACGTATCGTCCCGTCGCCGCGGTGATTCCCCAGGTCAACACCGCGGTCGCCAACGCGGCAATGAAGATGTGGGCCGATCCCGGGCGCCCCGGCGCGCCGGCGGCCAGGCCCACCGCGAACAGCGGCACGGCCAGCCACCCAAGCCCATCAAGCATGTCCGTGCGGTGGGGCCACCACCGCCACACCAGGACGGCGCCTCCGGCTGCCAACATCCCGACACCACCACCGACGATGCTGGGCGTTAACGAGTCCACTGAAATCCGTTGCCGCACAGTGAGTCCCAGTATCGTGACCGCGACGGCTGCACCGATGGCCAGTGCGGTGTGGGCAGCGGTTTGTACCGTGACCGGTTCGAAAAGCTTCTTGCCCACCCGGGCCAGCCCGGTGGACAGCGACTCGTACTGCGGCTCGAAGGACTCGCCGTCAACCGCGGGTACCAGAGCCAGCGTGGCGCCGTCCTCGACGCCGAGTTCGTCCAGGGTCTTGGTCACATCCAGACGCACACCGTTGGCTTTGTGCAGCTCGTAACCGACGCCGGCTTCCAGGCCGCCCAGACCGCGGCGCTTGAGCTCGTCGTTGAGTAGTTCGACGGCATTGTCGATGAAGACTTCAATCGGCACCGATGCCGGGTAGACCTGCGAAAGAAGGTGGTCACCGCAGACGACGGCGACGGCACACCGCGCCGGAAACGAAACTTTCGCCATTAACGCGGCCTGTCGGCGTCCGGAATGTACTTGTCGGCCAGGGCCGCAGTGATCTCGAATAGCCGCAGTCGTGATTGCTTTCTCAATTCGTGGCGGGTGTCGATGATGCCGCCCTTGGCCAAATACGGGTCATAGGGCATGAATTCGACAGTCGCCCCGGATTGCCGGAAGCGCTCGGTGAGGTATTTGCGTGCGTCGGGGTCGTATTTGTTGCGGCTGTCATTGAGGATGACGGTGCTGCGGGACACCAATTCGTGAAAACCCATCGAGCGAAGCAGGTCGATCGCGCGTGTCACCGGCAGCGACGTGTCGGCGGTCAAGCCTGAGACGAAGACGAGGGCATCGCACGCGTCGAGCACCGCCTTCATCACCGGGTGCTCCAAGTCGTCCGAAGTGTCGACCACGATGACGGTGTGGGTGCGGCGCAACCGTGACAACACCCCGGTGAACATCGATGGCACCAGTGGCCGCGGCTGGTCCGAAGCCCGGTTGCCGGCCAGCACGTCAAGGCCGATGCTGTTCTGCCCCAAGTGTTCCCGGATGTCTGCATAGCCCTGGACGTCGGTGTCGTTCAAGACAGCCGAGTAGTCGCCCGGTGGGGACTCATCGATACGGCCGGCCAGCGTTCCGAAGCCCGGGGCCGCGTCAATGGCGACGACGTTGTCCGGGCGACATTCCCGGAACACTCCGCCGATGCAGGCGGTCATCGTGGTCTTGCCGACGCCACCCTTGCCTGAAATCACCCCGATCACATACTGCTTGCGGATGTGGCGCCGGATCCGCGACTGCAATTCCCGGTAGTGCCGTTCGGCGGGCGACTCCCCGAGATTGATGGTCTGGAAAGACACGGCATACAGAAACTTGCGCCAGCCCGATCCGGGTGGGACTTTGCGGGGCGCCACCATGTCGGAAATGCGCAAGGTGCCGGAGACCGATTCCTGGTGCTGGTAGCGCCCGGTCTGTTCAGCGGCGTTCGGGCCTGCGTTCCATGTATTCGTCACAGCGCGATAACTAACACTTGAGTGATACCTCTCGACTACACAACTTTGCGGTACGAATGCCAGTCCTGATGCGCGGGCAGGCGTCGCACCATGCGGTTGATCGCGGCGGCGATGTTGTTATTGGTGCCGGGGGCGATGATCATCCACTTCTTTCCCGCGGATTCGACATCCTCGGCGACCAACCGCCCCTCGATGGTGTCGATAATCGTCACCGCCCCCGGTTCGATGTGGGTGCGTTGGGATCGTCCCGTTTCCACCCCGGACTGCGTGGCGACGATCGAAGCTTGTGCTGATCGGTTCGGATCTGCGGCTAGCGTCAGCATCCGTAACTGATCAGCGTCGAGACGTTGTCCGGCCAAGAACGTGGGCAATCCCTCCCGCCTCACCGCCGCAATGCGCATGCCGTCGGCGTCAAGGGTGGCGGGGCGCAACGGCGCGGGCTTGTTATGGCCGCACAACCGCTCGATCTGCTCGTTGAGCACCGTATTCGCCGATCCTTCGGCGCTGGCTGTGCCCGCTCCGCTGATCCGGATCAGTTCCGCGGAGCGCTCCAGGACAACCCACCACTGCGCGAAGCGGGCGAGTAGTACCCGGGCCGGTCCGTCATCCCCAGGTGCGCGGAATTGGAGGATCAGCGCGACATCTCGGCGCGACAGGACGGTCAACCACTCCACCACCATGGGATCCACGGCATCAAATCCGTCGACAACTCCGACGTCGCGCAACTCGGCCGTGACCGGGTGTTGCAGCGCCAGCCGCTTGGGCTCCACGCTGGGCAAGTGGGGCCGCAGCCCCAACTCGGGGGCGACCGTCTCGATCCCCGTGAGTACTTGCAGGGCCCATAGGCCGTCGACAGTGGTGGTTAACACGTTGTCCCTCAATGCAGGCCAAGGGCGCACGCTGTGCATGCGCCCCGCCGGCCCGCTCGCAAGTGGCTAGGTGAACAAGGTGCCCAGCTGGGCGTCGGTCGCCTGGGCCATTTCGTCCACGTTGTGCACGGTGTGGGCATGCCGGCTGACGGTCTGAATCAGGTCTTCGAGGCCGTGCAACATCTGCTGCTGAGCGTCGAAGAACGCCGTTGCACCGTGGCCCTGAAAGAAGTCCCCGAGTGCCCGGGTCATGTGCAAGACATCGGCGTGGATTTCCATCAGCTGCGCGGCCTGGGTACCGACCTCACCGGCGAAACCGATGACGGCGCCATGGTTGTAGACGATCTGATCTGTCATGAGAGTTGATTCCTTACGTGGATAGTTCAGCAGATTACGGAACCGGCAGCGCCGCGAGCTAGACCGCCTCGGTTCCCCCGCCGAACACGCCGTTGAGGTCGTGCGCGGCGTCTGCTTCGTGGTTCTCCATAAGGACAGCCGCCTGGCCCAGCCCGTGAGCCAACCGCTGACCGCCCGTCATGATCTGCTGCAGATCGTGGTGGATATGACCCGCGGTGTTCAGCGATGTGGTGCCGGCGTCGCCTGCCCACCCGGTGGCGCTGATGATGTTTTCGTGGCCACTCAGGTACTGGTTGGCGATTGCCACAGCCTCCTGCAGTCGCGTTTCAATCCGCTGCTGAGTACTGCGCAGCAGTTCCGGAGTGACAACGGTCGCATTTGCCATTATTTACGTCTCCCTCAATTAATTGCGCTCCCCGAGCCAGGGTCTGGGTAAAGCTAAACCAGCTTCGGCAGGCTGTCACTTCACTCGACGCCGTTGCCACACAGGGGTTGATCAGGCTGATTAGTGGACACGAGAATTGACCACGTGTCAAACGGTGGGCGCGCGGGCACGCTCCGCAAAGCTCGGTCGCGCAGCGCTGCCGTACGGCGAATGGTCGTTGATAGGTAGCTGTACTCAATTCCAATTTGAATTCATAAGCTGGCGGCGCCGTCGGCACTTCCGTCACCGTCGGAGTCCGTGAGCCGGACGTTCCAGTGGCCGTCGCCGTCGGTATCGATGTATCCCGTGATGCCGTCCGGGCCGGTGCACAACACCCGGTCGGCCACCCCGTCACCGTCGGTGTCGAACAATCGGTCGTCAGGGTGACCCTGTCCGTCGAAGTCGACCAGGGGACCGCCGGCGTGTTCGGCGCCATCCAGACCGAACCACCGGACCTGCCCGTCGCGGTCGACCGCGACCGCCCACGTTCCCGACCCGTCGTCAACGAAGTAGCTTTCCGGGGTTCCGTCGTTGTCGACGTCGAGCACCGCATGGTCGGCCGACCCGTCGCCGTCGAAGTCCGCCAAGGCGTCGTCCCGCATCCCGTCGCCATCCAGATCCAGCCCGATCGCGTCGAACCTGCCGTCGCCGTCGAGGTCCAGGTCCGGTGGGCGCGTCCAGATCGAGGCCGCGCCGTCGTCTCCGCCCAAGCAGTAGTCCATGCGGGTTTCGACGGGAATGCGCCGCCGGCGGTTCCGCTCTTATGCCTTGATCGTCGGCGTCAGCGCCGCACGCAAAATCTCGCGGTCGTTCGTCACGATGGTCAGATTCCGCCGCGCAGCCTGCGCAACGAGAACCCGGTCGAACGGGTCGGCGTGGTCCCAGGTGAGTCGTCCCGCGAAAATCGCGTCCTCTGCATCGATCGCCAGATCGCGCGCCGCCATATCGGCGACGACGTCCCGCCATGCCGACAGCAGCATCTCCGCCATCCAGGCGACCCAACCGCGTCTTGATTGCGACCTCCCACGCCGACGCCGCGGAGACCAGGACTTCCGTGTGCGGGTCCGCAAGTAACTCCTGCGCCCGGGGATCGATCTTGTCCGGCGCGCTGACCAGCCATAACAGCACATGCGTGTCCAACAGGACCCGCAGCGCCGCCATCACGACGAATCGCCTTCCCAGGCCGCCGTTTCAGCTTCCGGCAGCGGATCATTGAAATTGTCCGGCACCGTCAACATCGGCAGCTGTCCGAACTTTCGAGGTGCGGGATTCACCGGAGACAGGACTGCGACTGGACGACCATGACTGGTGATCGTGACAGAGGTGCCGGTGCGCTGCACTTCAGCCAGGAGTGCGTTCAGGCGTGCTTTGGCCTCGGTGCTGGACACTGACTTCACCGCGTCTCACCTCCTAAGGACCCAAGGCTAGCGCTGTCGGACTAGTCGCACTAGTCCGAAGAGTCAGTGCCTCGCGTCTCCCACCACGCCAACAACTCCGCCGTCGCCTCCTCGTTGGACAGCGGCCCGCGGTCCAACCGCAACTCCTTGAGGAACCGCCACGCCTCCCCCACCTGCGGGCCGGCCGGGATGTCGAGCAGCCGCATGATCTCGTTGCCGTCCAGATCCGGACGGACCCGGTCCAGATCCTCCTGGGCGGCCAACTCGGCGATCCGCTCCTCCAGCCGGTCATACGACGCGCGCAGCCGTGCGGCCCGGCGCTTGTTGCGGGTGGTGCAGTCCGCGCGCACCAGTTTGTGCAGCTTGGCCAGCAGCGGCCCGGCGTCGGTGACATAGCGGCGCACCGCCGAGTCGGTCCACTTGCCCTCGCCGTAGCCGTGGAACCGCAAGTGCAGGTACACCAGCTGGGACACGTCGTCGATCATCTGCTTGGAGTACTTCAGCGCCCGCATCCGCTTGCGCACCATCTTGGCCCCGACCACCTCGTGGTGGTGGAAGCTCACCCCGCCGTCGGGCTCGTGGCGCCGCGTGGCGGGCTTGCCGATGTCGTGCAGCAGTGCGGCCCACCGCAGGACCAGGTCGGGGCCCTAGCATCCTCGAGCTCGATGGCTTGGCGCAGCACGGTCAGCGAATGCTGGTAGACGTCCTTGTGCTGGTGGTGTTCGTCGATGGCCATCTGCATGCCGCCGATCTCGGGCAGCACCACCTCACCCATCCCGGTCTGCACCAGCAGGTCGATGCCGGCCACCGGGTGGGCCCCGCACAGCATCTTGTCCAGTTCGACGGCCACCCGCTCGACACTGATCCGGGCCAGCTGCGGGGCCATCGCCTCGATCGCCGCCAGCACCCGCGGTGCCACGGTGAAGCCGAGCTGGGAGACGAACCGCGCCGCCCGCAGCATCCGCAACGGGTCGTCGCCGAAGGACACTTCCGGCGACGACGGGGTGTCGAGCACCCTGGCCCGCAGCGCGACCAGGCCGCCCAGCGGATCCAGGAACTCACCGAGTCCATCGGCGGTGATGCGCGCCGCCATCGCGTTGACGGTGAAGTCGCGGCGCACGAGGTCGTCTTCCAGGCGATCGCCGAACCGCACCTCCGGGTGGCGCGACACCTGGTCATAGGCGTCGGCCCGGAAGGTGGTGATCTCCAGCCGGTGTCCGCCTGCGCCGTTGCCCGTGGAGAGACCGATAGTGCCGAACTCGATACCGGTGTCCCACAGCGCATCGGCGAACGGCCGCACGATCTTCTGTATCTGCTCGGGCCTCGCGTTGGTGGTGAAGTCCAGATCCGGGCTCAGCCGGCCCAGCACGGCGTCGCGCACCGACCCACCGACCAGGTACAACTCGTGGCCCGCCGCGGCGAATGCCTCACCCAACTCCCGCAACTCGGGCGCGTACTGGTGCAGTGCGACCGCGGCAGCGGTCAGCAGTTCGGCATCCGGAACGGGTTCGGCCACGTTCGGTGAGCCTAATCGGAATATCGGGGTGACTCAGCCCACGTCCTGATGGTGGCCCTGGGCATCGAGTGTGCGCCCACTGATTCCGGTGTGCATCCACGGCGGCCCGGGCACGAAAATCCCGCCGCCATCGCACACGCCGGCGCAACGCGCACGCGCACGTGTTGTCGCGCCGTTGTCGGGAAGGGCGGGCAAACACCCCAACTCCAGATCGAGAGACTGCTGTGACGAATGGGGCATACGCGACTCGGGTGACCAAAGGTGCCCGCCGACGGCGAGTGCATCGGGAAGACCGGCCCGTGCCAGCTAATATCGCTTGGGTGTCGGAGGGCGAACAAGCCAAACCACGTCGACGCCGGGGCCGGCGTCGCGGTCGTGGCGGCGCACGTCCGGCTGAGAACAATACGGACAGCCAGCCGGCGACCGACACCGCACCCACCCCGGCCACGGCGGCCAATCGCCGACCGCGACCAGGCCGGGTGCCGGACCGGATGCGTACCGTGCATGAAACCTCCGCGGGCGGCCTGGTCATCGACGGACTCGACGGACCTCGTGAAACACAGGTCGCCGCCCTGATCGGGCGCATCGATCGGCGTGGCAGGATGCTGTGGTCGCTGCCCAAGGGCCACATCGAGATGGGTGAGACTGCCGAGCAGACCGCCATCCGTGAGGTCGCCGAGGAGACCGGGATCCGCGGCGGCGTGCTTGCCGCGCTGGGACGCATCGACTACTGGTTCGTCACCGACGGACGACGGGTGCACAAGACCGTGCACCACTACCTGATGCGGTTCTTGGGCGGGGAGCTGTGCGACGAAGACCTGGAGGTTGCCGAGGTGGCGTGGGTGCCGATCCGGGAACTGCCCTCCCGGTTGGCGTACGCCGACGAACGCCGCCTGGCCGAGCGCGCCGACGAGCTGATCGACAAACTGCAGAACGACGGCGAGGAAGCGCTTCCGCCGCTTCCGCCGAGCGCGCCGCGGCGACGACCGCAGACCCACTCCCGCACCCGTCACGCCAACGAGCCGGAACCGGGCAAGAAGAACGGTCACGGGCGGGGTCCGTGACGGCGCGGCGCTCTCGGTGGGCCAGGTTGGTGCGTCTCGCCGCAGTGATCGGCATTGTGGCCGGCTTCGGGGTGTTGCTCACCGCACCCGGCACCACCCCGCGCGCGAGCGCGGGCGAGCCCACCGCGTCGCCCTTCGTCCAGGTTCGGATCGATCAGGTGACCCCGGACGTCGTCATGACCACCAGCGACCCCGTCGTCACCGTCAGCGGCATGGTCACCAACATCGGCGACCGCCCGGTCCGTGACGTGATGGTCCGCCTCGAGCACGCTGCCGCCGTCTCGGCGTCACCCGGCCTGCGCACCTCACTGGACGGCAGCACCGACCAGTACGCAGGCCGCGGCGGACTTCCTCACCGTGTCCCCGGAACTGCAGCGCGGGCAGCAAGCGGGATTCACCCTGTCCGCGCCGCTGCGCTCGCTCACTACGCCGTCGCTGGCCGTCGACAAGCCCGGCATCTTTCCCGTCCTGGTCAACGTCAACGGCACCCCCGACTACGGCGCACCCGCCCGGCTGGACAACGCCCGGTTCCTGTTGCCGGTGGTGGGCGTGCCGCCGGACAAGGCGGATCGGGGCGCCGAGGCCGCCCCCGCCGTGGCGCCCGAAACCACCAAGCCGGTATGGATCACCATGCTGTGGCCACTGGCCGACCGCCCCCGGTTGGCGCCGGGCGTTCCCGGAGGCACCATTCCGGTCCGTCTGGTCGACGACGACCTGGCCAACTCCCTGGCCAACGGCGGCCGCCTCGACACCCTGCTGTCCGCGGCGGAACTGGCCACCAGCCGCGACGTGGATCCCGACGGCGCCGTCGGGCGCGCGCTGTGCCTGGCCGTCGACCCGGACCTGATCGTCACCGTCAACGCGATGACCGGCGGCTACGTCGTGTCCAACTCCCCCGACGGGCCCGCGCAACTCCCCAGCGCCCCCACCCACCCCGGCACCGGCCAGGCCGCCGCGACGGCCTGGCTCAACCGGCTACGCGCATTGGCCCACCGCACCTGCGTGGCACCGCTGCCATACGCCCAGGCGGACCTGGACGCCCTGCAGCGCGTCAACGACCCCGGCCTGAGCTCCACCGCCACCGTCAGCAACGGCGAGATCATCGACCACATCCTGGACGTGACGTCGGTACGCGGCACCGCCCTGCTGCCCGACGGCCCGTTGACCGGCCGCGCGGTCACCCTGCTCAACGCCAACGACGATACGGTCGCGGTCGCCGCAGCCGACCTATCCGCTCAGGACGCCACGGACGCGGGCAGCGCCAACGTCACGCCCCACCGGCTGTCGCCTCAGGTGGTGGCGGCGCCGTTCGACCCCGCCGTCGGGGCCGCCCTGGCCGGGGCGGGAACCAACCCGACCATCCCGACGTATCTGGATCCGTCGCTGTCGATCCGGGTCACCCACGACTCCGCCACCGCCCGGCGCCAGGACGCGCTGGGCGCCATGTTGTGGCGCAGCCTCACCCCCGAGGCCGCCCCGCGCACCCAGATCCTGGTGCCGCCGGCGGTGTGGTCGTTACAAGGGGACGACGCGCAGTTCATCCTGACCGCGCTGGCCACCTCGATTCATTCCGGTCTGGCGGTGCCGCGCCCGCTGCCCGCACTGGTCGCCGATGCCGCGGCCCGCAGCGAACCCCCGGTACCGCCCGGCGCCTACCCGTCCGAGCGGGGCAGGTTCAACGACGACATCACCGGGCAGATCGCCGGTCAGGTGGGCCGGCTGTGGAAGCTGACGTCGGCCTTGATGACCGATGAGCGCACCGGTCTGACCGGCCCCCAGTACACGGCCCCGCTGCGCGAGGACATGCTGCGCGCGCTGAGCGAGTCGGTACCGCCCGACACCCGCAACGGGCTCGCCCAGCAGCGCCTGACTGTGGTGGGTACCACGATCAACGATTTCTTCGGCTCGGTGTCGATCGTCAACCCGGGTGGCTCCTACACGCTGGCCACGGAGCACAGCCCGCTGCCGCTCGCGTTGCACAACGGGCTGGCCGTGCCGATCCGGGTGCGGCTGCAGGTCAACGCGCCGCCCGGGATGACGGTCACCGATGTCGGCGAGATCGAGCTTCCGCCGGGATATCTGCCGTTGCGGGTCCCCATCGAGGTCAACTTCACCCAGCGGGTCGCCATCGACGTCGGCCTGCGCACCCCGGACGGAACGGTTCTGGGCGAGCCGGTGCGGTTGTCGGTGCATTCCAATGCCTACGGCAAGGTGCTGTTCGCGATCACGCTCACTGCGGCGGCGGTGCTGGTCGCCCTGGCCGGACGGCGGCTGTGGCATCGCTTCCGCGGCCAGCCCGACCGGGCCGACCTCGATCGCCCCGACCCGCCCCCGGGCGGAGGTGTGCGGCCCCGGGACGGGTCGGTGCCGGCCATCGAGCAGCGGGTTCACGAAGAGCACCGCGTATGAAACCCGCACCCCGGCGGGTGCAACCAACGCCGCAGCATGCGGCACCGCAGCCACCCAGACACCAGCTGTCCCAGCCGAGGAGCACCGTGCCGCCGCCGGGTCTCCCGCCGCGCCCCGGCTGGACACCACAGCAACAACGCCCTGCCGCACCCAAGCGACCCCGCCAGGAGGAGTTGTCCGACGCCGCAGTGGTGTCACGGTCGTGGGGCATGGCATTTGCCACCCTGATCAGCAGGCTGACCGGCTTCGCCCGGATCGTGCTGCTGGCCGCGATCCTGGGTGCGGCGCTGTCCAGCTCCTTCTCGGTGGCCAACCAGCTGCCGAACCTGGTCGCCGCCCTGGTTCTGGAAGCGACGTTCACCGCGATCTTCGTGCCGGTGCTGGCCCGGGCCGAGCAGGACGACCCCGACGGCGGCACGGCCTTCGTACGCCGGCTGGTCACCTTGGCGACCACCCTGCTGATCGTGGCCACCGTGTTGTCGGTGGCCGCGGCGCCGCTGCTGGTACGGCTGATGCTGGGCCGTAACCCTGAGGTCAACGCGCCGCTGACCACCGCATTCGCCTACCTGCTCCTCCCGCAGGTGCTGGTCTACGGCCTGTCGTCGGTGTTCATGGCGATCCTGAACACCCGCAACGTCTTCGGGCCGCCGGCCTGGGCGCCGGTCGTCAACAACGTCGTCGCAATCGCCACGCTGGGGGTCTACCTGGCGGTGCCCGGCGAACTGTCGGTCGATCCCGTCGACATGGGCAACACCAAGCTGCTGGTGCTCGGCGTCGGCACCACCCTGGGCGTGTTCGCGCAGACCGCGGTGTTAATGGTGGCGATCGGACGTCAGCACATCAGCCTGCGCCCCCTGTGGGGACTCGACGATCGGCTCAAGCGTTTCGGCACGATGGCCGCGGCCATGGTGCTGTACGTGCTGATCAGCCAGATCGGCCTGGTGGTCGGCAACCAGATCGCCAGCTCGGCCGCCGCCTCCGGCCCGGCGATCTACAACTACACCTGGCTGGTGCTGATGCTGCCGTTCGGCATGATCGGCGTCACGATCCTGACGGTGGTGATGCCCCGGCTGAGCCGCAACGCCGCGGCCGACGACATCCCGGCGGTGCTGGCCGATCTGTCGCTGGCCACCCGGCTGACCATGATCACGCTGATCCCGGCGGTGGCGTTCATGACCGTCGGCGGCCCGGCGATGGGCAGCGCGCTGTTCGCCTACGGGCACTTCGGTCAGGTGGACGCCGGATATCTGGGCGCGGCGATCGCGTTGTCGGCGTTCACGCTGATCCCCTACGCCCTGGTGCTGCTGCAGCTGCGGGTCTTCTACGCACGCGAGCAACCATGGACGCCGATCGTGATCATCATCGTGATCACCGCGGTGAAAATCGGCGGATCGCTGCTGGCCCCGCGCGTCACCGGCAACAAAGATCTGGTCGCCGGATACCTCGGAACGGCCAACGGCCTGGGCTTCCTGGCGGGCGCCGTCGTCGGCCATTTCCTGCTGCGCCGCAGCCTGCGCCCCAAAGGCGGCGCGCTGATCGGCCTCGGCACGGTGCGCACCATCCTGGTGGCGATCTCAGCGTCGCTGCTGGCCGGGCTCGTCGCCCACATCGCCGACCGGTTGCTCGGGCTGAACCGGTTGACCGAGCACGGCGGGATGGGCTCGCTGCTACGCCTCTTCGTGCTCGGGGTGATCATGGTGCCGATCCTGGCCGGGGTGATGCTGGGCGCGCGGGTCCCCGAAGCGCAGGCGGCCGCTGCGGCTGTCCGGAGCCGGACCCGACGCGGACAGCCGGACCGGCCGGCCAAGGCGACGGTGTCGTCCGCAGGTCGCCCCGTCACGTACCCTGAGCAAAGAAATTCGTCCCTGCCGGGGGGAGATGCGGTCCAGGAGCCGATCCGGCGCAGACCTCCGGTGGCCAGGGCCGGGCTAGCGAAAGGACCGGAGGTGACCGACCGCACTTCGGATAACGCATCGCCCCGTTCGATGGCGGGCGACGAACCGCAACGGCCGCGCGCCGACGACTTTCAGCCCGACATTCCAGCTCGCGGGGCGACCCCGCGAGACCAGCTCAAAGGCGACGTCGACACCCGCGGGCCGATCCCGTTCGACGCGCCCCGCGAACGCGATGCCGAGCCCCCCCAAGACGATCTCAACCTGGTGCCCGGGGCCCGCATCGCCAACGGCCGCTACCGCCTGCTGATCTCCCACGGCGGCACCCCGCCGCTGCACTTCTGGCAGGCCCTGGACACCGCGCTGGACCGGCAGGTCGCGCTCACCTTCGTCGACCCCGAAGGCGCCCTGCCCGACGACGTGCTGCAGGAGATCCTGTCCCGCACCCTGCGGCTCAGCCGCATCGACAAGCCCGGCATCGCCCGCATCCTCGACGTCGTCCACACCGGATCCGGCGGCCTGGTCGTCTCGGAGTGGATCCGCGGCGGCTCGTTGCAGGAAGTCGCCGACACCTCGCCGTCGCCGGTGGGGGCCATCCGGGCGATGCAGTCGCTGGCCGCGGCCGCCGACGCCGCCCACCGCGCCGGCGTCGCACTGTCCATCGACCATCCCAACCGGGTGCGGGTGAGCATCGACGGCGACGTGGTGCTGGCCTACCCGGCGACCATGCCCGACGCCAACCCGCAAGACGACATCCGCGGCATCGGTGCCTCGCTGTACGCGCTGCTGGTCAACCGGTGGCCGCTGCCGGAGTCCGGCGTGCGCAGCGGGCTGGCGCCAGCCGACCGCGACGCGAGCGGTCAGCCTGTCGAACCGACGGTCGTCGATCGCGACATCCCGTTCCAGATCTCCGCGGTCGCGGTCCGCTCGGTTCAGGAAGATGGCGGAATACGCAGCGCCTCAACGCTTTTGAACTTACTGCAGCAGGCGACCGCGGTTGCCGACCGCACCGAGGTGATCGGTCCGATCGCCGCACCCCCGCCCCGACGTCGCCACGACGAGCCGCCGAGCGGGGCGGCGAAACCTACTCACGTCGGCGTCGCAACATACTGATCGGCCTCGGCGCGGGCGCGGCCGTCCTACTGGTTGCGCTGCTGGTCCTGGCCTCGGTGGTCAGCAAGATCTTCGGTGATGTCGGCAGCGGCCTCAAGGGAGACCAGCTCGGCCTGAACAATCCGACATCGTCGGCCGCCACGGAGTCGCCCAGCAGCTCGGCGCCGTCCGGCAGCTTCGTCAAGCCCACCAAAGCGACGGTCTTCTCCCCCGGCGGCGACGCCGACAGCCCCGGCGATGCGGGTAACGCGATCGACGGCAACCCGGGCACCGTGTGGCAGACCGACACCTACTCCGACGCCGTCCCGTTCCCCGGCTTCAAGAACGGGGTCGGACTGATGTTGCAGCTGCCCAAGCCGACGGTGGTCGGAGTGGTCGGCATCGACATCTCCAGCACCGGCACCAAGGTGGAGATCCGATCGTCATCCTCGCCGAATCCGTCGAAGCTGGACGACACCACGGTGCTCACGCCGGCCACGGCGCTCAAGCCCGGCCACAACACCATCCAGGTCAAGGCGTCCTCGCCGACATCGAACCTGCTGGTCTGGATCTCGACGCTGGGCACCACCGATGGCAAGAGTCGCGCCGACATCTCTGAGATCACGATCCAAGCCGCCTCCTGACCCGGGTGAAGTGCCGGCCGGGTGCCGATTGGCTACCGTCCGGCGGTGGGTTTCTGGAGAACGGGACGGCAACGCAGTGACACCGAATTGCTCGCCGCACACGTCGCCGGCGACCGCCACGCGTTCGCCGAGCTGTTCCGACGCCACCACCGGCAGTTGTACCGGCTCGCGCGGCTGACCAGCCTGACCCGCGAAGACGCCGACGACGCAGTCCAGGATGCGATGCTCTCGGCGCACCGCAGCGCAGGCTCGTTCCGATATGACGCCGCGGTCAGCACCTGGTTGCACCGCATCGTGCTCAATGCCTGCCTGGATCGGGTCCGTCGCGCGTGCGCCCGCCCGACCGTTCCCATCCAGGACGTGTACCCGGTCGCCGACCGCAGTGGCCAGGTCGAGACGGCGATTGTGGTGCAGCGGGCACTGCTGCGGCTCCCGATGCCCCAACGAGCGGCGGTGGTCGCCGTCGACATGCACGGCTACTCCATCGCTGAGACGGCGCGGTTGTTGGGAGTGCCCGAGGGCACCGTCAAGAGCCGGTGCGCCCGGGGCCGGGCCCGGCTCGCATACCTACTGGGCTATCTGGATGCCGGCGCCGATGCGCTCGCCACCGGTGGATCAGCGGCGATCGAGGATTGAGCCCCACCGCGTCGTTGACCCTCGCATGGCGGACACTGGGGCGGATGAGTGCCGCCGACGATCCCCTCCAGGATCCCCTCCAGGATCCGCCCCTGACCGTCGAGCTGCTGGCTGACCTGCAGGCGGGTCTGCTCGATGACGACACCGCAACCCGCGTGCGGCAGCGCATCCGGACCGACCCGCAGGCAGCGGCTTCGCTGCAGGCGCTGCACCGGGTACGCAGCGATCTCGCCGCCGCCGGTGCCGCGCACGCCGCCCGACCACCCCTGCGCCCGGCCCGGTCATCGCCGGCATCGCAGGCCTGTGCGCGGTGGTGGCAGCGATCGGCGTCGGGACCGCCGCACTGCTCAACGCGCCGGACTCCACACCCACTGCGCCCGCCACCGCCGACCACATCACCGTCTCCACTCCGGTCCCGGTGATACCGCTGTCAGACGCCGAGATCCGCGACCTGCTGCAGCGGCCTCCCGATTTCGGTGCGCTCAGCAACGCCTCCCAACGGGCCTCCTGCCTCGGTGGCCTGGGCTACCCGGCGACCGAACCGGTGCTCGGCGCCCGGCCGGTCGAAGTCAACGCCCGCCCCGGCGTGCTGCTGGTGATGCGCGGCGACACGCCCGACAGCCTGGTGGCCTACGCGGTGGCGCTGAACTGCAGCGCCGCCGACACCGGATTACTGGCGACGACTGCGATCCCGCGCGCATAGACCGCGCGTCAGTGGCGTGCGTCGCAGGCGGGAACACCCACGCCTACGCTGGCGTTCGTAGGATTTGCAGATCACACTCACTGATCAGCTTTCGTTCCGAAAGGCACGCATGACCGACTCCTCAGACACCATCCACGACGTCATCGTCATCGGTTCCGGTCCAGCCGGATACACCGCGGCCCTCTACACCGCCCGCGCGCAACTCAAGCCGCTGGTCTTCGAGGGCACCTCGTTCGGCGGCGCGCTGATGACCACGACCGAGGTGGAGAACTACCCCGGATTCCGCGACGGCATCACCGGCCCGGAGTTGATGGACCAGATGCGCGAGCAGGCGCTGCGATTCGGCGCCGACCTGCGCATGGAAGACGTCGAGTCGGTGTCGCTTGAGACGGCCGATCAAGTCTGTGGTGACCGCAGACGGCGAGACGTTCCGGGCGCGCGCCGTCATCCTGGCCATGGGTGCGGCCGCCCGCTACCTGCAGGTGCCCGGTGAGCAGGAACTGCTCGGCCGCGGTGTCAGTTCCTGCGCCACCTGTGACGGATTCTTCTTCCGCGACCAGGACATCGCCGTAATCGGCGGCGGCGACTCCGCGATGGAGGAGGCCACCTTCCTCACCCGGTTCGCCCGCAGCGTCACCCTGGTACACCGCCGCGAGGAGTTCCGCGCCTCCAAGATCATGCTCAACCGGGCCGAGGCCAACGAAAAGATCACCATCCTGACCAACAAGGCGGTCCTCGGGGTCGACGGCGACACCTCGGTCACCGGGTTGCGCCTGCGCGACACCGTCACCGGGGAAGAAAACACGCTGCCGGTCACCGGCGTATTCGTCGCAATCGGCCACGAACCGCGCTCCGCCCTGGTCCGCGACGCAGTCGAGGTGGACCCGGACGGCTACGTCCTGGTGCAGGGACGCACCACCAGCACATCGCTGGACGGTGTGTTCGCCTCCGGCGACCTGGTGGACCGCACCTACCGGCAGGCCATCACCGCGGCGGGCAGCGGTTGTGCGGCCGCCATCGATGCCGAACGCTGGCTCGCCGACCACGAAGCCACCGGGCCCACCGACAGTACCGAATTGATTGGAGCACAGCGATGAGCGATTCCGAGAAGTCCGCCACGATCGAAGTTTCCGACGCCTCCTTCCCCACCGACGTGTTGTCCAGCAATAAGCCTGTGCTGGTTGATTTTTGGGCCACGTGGTGCGGGCCGTGCAAGATGGTGGCCCCGGTGCTGGAAGAGATCGCGGCCGAACGCTCCGCCGACCTCACCGTCGCCAAACTGGACGTAGACGCCAACCCTGAAACGGCGCGCGACTTCCAGGTCGTCTCCATCCCCACCCTGATCCTGTTCAAGGATGGCCAACCGGTGAAGCGGATCGTCGGCGCCAAGGGGAAAGCAGCGTTGCTGCGCGAGTTGGCCGACGCCGTTCCCAACCTGTCCTGATCGCCGGTATCGCGCGTTTCCCGTTGCAGAAACGAGCCCTGGATTGGCCTGGGGTTTTCTCGATATCGACGAGGATCTGCGACAATATCGCTTAACTGCGCTGCTTTTGGCAGCGATGTCGATTAGTCCCGGAGGGCCCTTGGTATGCCGAGTCCGCGCCGCGAAGACGGCGACGCGCTGCGCTGCGGCGACCGCGGTGCCGCTGTCACCGAGATCCGGGCGGCGCTGGCCGCGCTGGGGATGCTGGAGAGCCCTGACGACGATCTGAGCACAGGCCGGCATGTCGCGGCCGACGTGTTCGACGGCGAGCTCGACCATGCCGTGCGTGCGTTTCAGCAGCATCGTGGGCTACTGGTCGACGGCGTCGTCGGCGAGGCCACTTACCGCGCGTTGAAGGAAGCCTCCTACCGGCTCGGCGCACGCACGCTGTATCACCAGTTCGGTGCACCGCTCTACGGCGACGACGTTGCGACACTGCAGGCCCGGTTGCAAGACCTGGGCTTCTACACCGGTTTGGTCGATGGACACTTCGGACTGCAGACCCACAATGCGCTGATGTCCTACCAGCGCGAGTGCGGCCTTTCCGCGGACGGCATCTGCGGCCCGGAAACGTTGCGGTCCTTGTACTTTCTCAGTTCGCGGGTCACCGGCGGTTCGCCGCACGCGATTCGCGAGGAAGAGCTGGTGCGCAGCTCCGGCCCCAAATTGTCGGGTAAGCGGATCATCATCGATCCGGGCCGCGGCGGTGGCGACCACGGTCTGATCACCCAGGGTCCGGCCGGACCGATCAGCGAATCAGACGTGTTGTGGGACTTGGCAAGTCGACTCGAAGGCAGGATGACGGCCATCGGTATGGAGACCTTCCTGTCCAGGCCCACCAACCGCAGCCCGTCGGACGCCGAACGCGCCGCCACGGCTAATTCCGTTGGCGCGGACCTGATGATCAGCCTGCGCTGCGAAACCCAGACCAGCCCGTCGGCCAACGGTGTCGCCTCCTTCCACTTCGGAAATTCACACGGTTCGGTGTCCACCATCGGCCGCAACCTCGCCGATTTCATTCAACGGGAAGTGGTGGCTCGCACCGGATTACAGGACTGCCGTGTCCATGGCCGGACGTGGGATCTGCTGCGGTTGACCAGGATGCCCACCGTTCAGGTCGACGTCGGTTACATCACCAACCCGGCTGACCGCGAGATGCTGATCTCGACGCAGAGTCGCGACGCCATCGCCGAAGGCATTCTCGCTGCGGTGAAGCGGCTATACCTGCTGGGCAAAAACGACCGGCCCACCGGGACTTTCACCTTCGCCGAACTGTTGGCCCACGAGTTGTCCGTGGAGCGCGAGCGGGCCAGCAGGCTCAGCGGTTCCTAGTTTCCGGGTCCGCTGCCCGCTGAGCAGTCGCCGTGTTGCCGGCGGCGGTCCCGCTTCCCGCGGAAGCCGCGGAAGCCGCCCCCACCGGCTGCTGCAGCTGAGCGTTTTCCAGCAACCGCTCCAGAGCCGCCTCGACTTCGGCCTTCCACCCCAGCCCCTTGTCCAGCTCGAGGCGCAGCCGCGGGAAGTACGGGTGCGGCGCGACCACCACAAATCCGGCGTCGGTCAAGAAATCGGCGTCGATGATGCAGTGCTCCACCGAGCAGTCGCCGAGCGCATCGAACACCGGTCGCACGTCGGCATCCACCGGCTCCTGTAACTCGGTCGCGGCCTGGGTGCGTCCGAAGGCCTCCAGCGCGCGCACACCGCGGCGCACCAGTTCATCGATGACCCGGGCGATCAGATGGTGCGGGAGATCGTCATCGGCCTGCCCGCGTTCGATGCCCATCGACGTCAACAGCACCGCGTCCGCGGAGACGGGGGCGGTGGGAAAGCGGCTGGCTCGCGGCACTGCTCGCGGCGGCGCGTACAGGACGTATCCCAGGCAGGGCGGGTCGGCCTGGCTGCGCTCGTCAGGGATCGCCGTCGCGACCTGGCCGCACGATCCCCATTCCAGCATCACCATGGACAGCCATGCTTCTTTTTCGAACTCCGGGTCGGCGAGATGCTCGTCCTTGCCGAGGGTCGCCGGATCGACCTCCCAGAACACGCAGCGGCGCGCATGCTTGGGGAGCTGCTCGAAGGCTTCGAGCCGCAGCGCTGTAATCCGAGCTGACACTAGTCTCCTAGCCTCCGTGCGGTACCCGAGCCGATGGCCTCACTCCTGCGCGGGCGGCGGCCGACGATGCGATCCGCCCAACTCGCACGTGGCGGATGTGCACCGGCAACCCCTTCAGGATAGGAGAGTCGGTCGCTCTGCGGCCAGTGTTGACCGCGCAACTTCCCCGTCCCGCGCAAGCCGCTCACCGCCCGCTCTCGACCGCGAAACCCGGACCGCTGTGGATGCCGGTCGAATCTCCAAATCGCTTGATGCACACCAGATCTCCGTTGAATCGCGGTGCCCGCAGCCGGTCCTGAAACGGCTCCGGAGCCGCTGAGTGTCACAGTGACGTAATTACAGGATATGTCCGGTCATGCCTTTCAAGGCTTCTTCGCGGTCATCAGATCGATGATTCGTTGGAGGTCATCGACCGACCCGAACTCCACCACAATCTTGCCCTTCCGTTTGCCGAGGGCCACCGTCACCCGAGTGTCGAAGGCGTTCGACAGCCGCTCAGCAACGTCCTGCAGGCCCGGCATCTGGATCGGTTTGCGTCGGGGCGGAGTCGGCGCCGACCCGTCGCCGCGGTTTGCCAGAGTGACCGCCTCCTCGGTGGCCCGCACCGAAAGTCCTTCCGCCACGATCCGGCTGGCCAGTTCCTCCTGCGACTCCGGGCCGGCATCCAGCGACAGCAGGGCGCGGGCGTGGCCGGCCGACAGCACTCCGGCGGCCACCCGGCGCTGTACCGGGATGGGCAGCTTGAGCAACCGGATCATGTTGGTGATGAGCGGACGCGACCGGCCGATGCGTGCGGCCAGTTCGTCGTGGGTGACCCCGAATTCGTCGAGCAGTTGCTGATATGCCGCGGCCTCTTCCAAGGGGTTCAGCTGTACGCGGTGGATGTTTTCCAGCAGGGCGTCGCGCAGGAGATTGTCGTCTCCGGTCTCGCGGACGATCGCCGGGATGGTCGCCAGGCCGGCCTCTTGCGCGGCCCGCCACCGCCGCTCCCCCATCACGATCTGGTAGCGCGCTCCGCTCTGCGACCCCTGCACCGCGCGCACCACGATCGGCTGCAACAGGCCGAACTCGCGGATTGAATGCACCAGCTCCGAGAGCGCCTCATCGTCGAACACCTGGCGTGGCTGGCGAGGGTTGGGTTCGATGTCCGAAGGCGCGATCTCCCGGTACACCGCGCCCATCGCAGCGGCGTCGGGAAGCGGGCCGCCGATCACGACATCGGCCGCCGCCGAACCCATCCGCGGCCCGAACGTCGAGGCGTCACCTTCAACCGGACCGGTCGGAATCAGCGACGCCAGGCCCGCGGCCGAGACCGCCCTTCCTGCGTGACGGATTGGTCATGTCTATCCCCTCCCGGCCGGCGGTCGATCGCGTTGAGCGAGTTCGCGGCTGGCGTCGAGATAACTCATCGCCCCACGTGAACCGGGATCGTAATCGATGATCGTCATGCTGTAGCCCGGCGCCTCCGAGACCTTGACGCTGCGCGGGATCACCGTCCGCAGCACCTTGTCTCCGAAGTACCGGCGCACCTCCTCGGCCACCTGATCGGCCAGCTTCGTCCGCCCGTCGTACATGGTGAGGATGACGGTGGTGACGTCGAGTTGCGGATTGAGGTGGGCCTTCACCATCTCGATGTTGCGCATCAGCTGCGACACGCCCTCGAGCGCGTAGTACTCGCACTGGATCGGGATCAGCACCTCGGGCGCGGCGACGAGCGCGTTGATCGTGAGCAATCCCAGCGACGGCGGGCAGTCGATGAACACGTAGTCGAAGTCGAAGTCGTCCAGCTCGGCCAGCGCGTTGCGCAACCGGTTCTCCCGCGCCACCATGCTGACCAGTTCGATCTCGGCGCCGGCCAGGTCGATCGTGGCCGGCACGCAGAACAGCCGTTCGCTGTGCGGGCTGCGGCGTAGCGCCTCCTGCAGCGGGACCTCGCCGATGAGCACCTCGTACGAGGACGGGGTGCCGGACTGCCGGTCGGTGATTCCCAGCGCGGTGCTTGCGTTGCCCTGCGGGTCGAGATCGATGACGAGCGTCTTGAGTCCCTGCACCGCCAGCGCGGCCGCGAGGTTGACCGCGGTCGTGGTCTTCCCCACGCCACCCTTCTGATTCGCGATGGTGAACAGCCGCCGGTGGCGCGGCCGCGGCAGCGGCTCATAGGTGGTGTGCAGGACCCGCATGGCGCGTTCGGCCGCGGCGCCGATCGGGGTGTCGAATTCGGTCGATGTTTCACGTGAAACATTCGCCGTCGGATTGTGCGCCGTCCCGGCGGCGCGTCACCGCCACGCGCCGGTGCATGGCGACTGGCGTCGCGCCGGTCGTCAGCGCGATGGCGGCGCGGGCACCGGTCCGCGATAAACTCATGCCGTTCCCTCCGGTCCGCGGCCGCCGACGTCCGGCTCTCCCCGCCGCGCTACCACCACGGTTGCGGGTGGACTCCAATAGCTTCACGCCACATCTCACCACCCTGACATCCACGGCGCCCAACGCCGCCATCACACGCCGGTGCTCCCGGACTTCGTCGGGAGCGCGCTCCCCCTTCATCGCCACCATCCGTCCGTCTTGCCTCAGCAACGGCATGCTCCACTTCGTCAGTTTGTCCAACGCGGCAACCGCCCGGGACACCGCGGCGTCGGTGCCGCCGAGCTGCTCCCGAACCCCCGGTTCCTCGGCCCGCCCGCGCACCACCTCGACCGGCCAGCCCGAGTTCGGCCACGACTTCGCGGAGAAACTCGCTGCGGCGCAGGAGCGGCTCGAGCAGAACGATCTCGAGGTCCGGGTCGGGCGATCGCCAGCGGTACCCGGCAATCCGGCCCCGCTGCCGATGTCCACCACCCGCTCGCCGTGGTCGAGAAGTTCTCCGACGACGGCGGACGTTCAGTAGGTGCCGGTCCCACAGCCGGTCGACTTCCCGGGGACCGATCAAGCCGCGTTCGACCCCATCGGTCGCCAGGATGCTCCGCGTAGCGCTGGGCGAGACTCGAGACGCGTCCCGAAGACTCCGGCGGCGGCCTCAGCGATGCCTGGCCGTCGGCTGCCGACTCCGTCGGCTCGCACGGATCGACATGTTTCACGTGAAACATTCCTCCGCTCTCCGGTGCTCGTCGACCTTCACCGCACCCGAGCCCGTGAACTACATCGCTGTAACTCCGATAGTCACGGCTCGGTCACGTTTGGTCACGAGTCAGTCACGCAGCACGACGACGCGACGGGACGGCTCGACGCCCTCGCTCTCGCTGTGCACGCCGGGCACCGCCGCCACGGCGTCGTGCACGATCTTGCGCTCGAACGGCGTCATCGGTGACAGCTCCTCACGCTCACCGGTCTCCGCACACTCGCCGCGCCACCTTGTCGCCCAGCGCCGCCAATTCCTCGCGGCGCCGGCGACGCCAGCTCGCGATGTCGAGCATCAGCCGGCTGCGCACGCCCGTCTTCTGGTGCACCGCCAGCCGGGTCAGCTCCTGCAGCGCGTCGAGCACCTCGCCCCCGCGGCCGACCAATTTCTTCAGATCGTCGCTGCCGTCGATACTCACCACCGCGCGGTTGCCCTCGACATCCAGGTCGATGTCGCCGTCGAAGTCCAGCAGATCCAGCAGCTCTTCCAGATAGTCGCCGGCGATCTCGCCCTCGGCGACCAAGCGCTCTTCCAGGTCGTCGGCTCGTCGGCACGGCATCCGGCGTCGTCTCCTCGTCCGGCGCATCCTGCCGCTGCTGCGTCCGATTCGAGGTCGATGTCGAGTTCAGTGGTGTCGGCGTCCGTCATGGCTTTCTCTCCCCTCATCCACGGGTTGGTTTTCCGCTCCGCGTGTCTCTTCTTGTTTTCTTGGGTCGCCGACCGCGGCCGCCCGGCAAGCTCGGCGCGCCGTCAACGTTTGCGCTTCTTGGGCCGCGCCCCGGGCCGCGGCGTGCGTTGCCCGGGCCGTTATTCCGGCCGGCCGGATTCGGCTTGTTCGACGGGTCTGCGGAGCCTTCGTCGTCGGCTTCTCCTTGACCTCCGGTCCATCGGAGTCTGCGTCTCCGCGTCCGGCGACCCGGCCTCCTCGGACTCGGTTTCGACCGCGGATCCGTTCCGGTCGCCGCCGCCGACTTTGTGTGCGCTTCGGCTTGGCTCCCGGCGCCGGCGCGTTGGCCGCCCTGCGTTGCAGCACCTCTTGCTTCTTGGCCTCGTCCTCTTTTTCGATCATGCCGAACACGTAGTGCTGCTGGCCGAAGGTCCAGATGTTGTTGGCGAACCAGTACAGGATGATCGCCAGCGGCAGGAACGGGCCACCGACGACGACGCCGAGCGGGAACACGTACAGCGCCAGCTTGTTCATCATCGCGGTCTGCGGGTTCGCCGCCGCCTCCGGCGCTCTGCCGGGCCACCGACGCGCGGCTGTTGAAGTAGGTCGCGATGCCGGCCAGGAGCATCACCGGAACACCGACCGCGATCACCGCCGGGCGGCTGAAGTCGGTCGAACGCGTCCAGCCCGCCCTGCTGGGTCATGGACGCACCGATCGGGGCGCCGAACAGGTTGGCGTCCAGGAAGTGGCCCGACGTCGGCCGGGGTGAAGACGTAGTTCCCGGTAGCTCGGTTCTGCGTCGACCGACATCGGCTGCTGACCGATGCCGCCGGTGGTCCGGTTGAACGAGCGCAACACGTGGTAGAGCCCCAGGAACACCGGGATCTGCGCCAGCATCGGCAGGCAGCCCAGGATGGGATTGAAGCCGTGTTCGCGTTGCAGCTTCTGCATCTCGAGCGCCATGCGCTGACGGTCCTTGCCGTACTTCTTCTGCAGCGCCTTGATCTGCGGCTGCAGTTCCTGCATCTGCCGGGTGGTGCGGATCTGCCGGACGAACGGCTTGTACAGCAGCGCGCGCAACGTGAAGACCAGGAACATCACCGACAGCGCCCAGGCGAAGAAGTTGGACGGCCCCAGCACGGAACGCGAACAGCTTGTACCAGAGCCACATGATCCATGACACCGGGTAGTAGATGAAGTCCAGGCTGAAGAAATCAAACAACAGATTCACTCTCCCCTTGCTTCGCCGGGCGTGCTCAACCGCCCCGGCGTCGTCGCGTCGACCGGGCACTCGTGGCGCTCCGGTATCGGATCCCATCCTCCCCGATGCCAGGGACCGCACTTGGCGAGTCTGGCCATCGTCAGCCAGCTCCCCCGAATCAGGCCGTACTCGGTAAGAGCATCGACGGCGTACTGACTGCAGGTCGGAATGAACCGGCACGATGGCCGGCCGCAGCGGCGAAACCATGTGCCGGTAGAGCTCGATCACGAAAATCAGCGCCGCGCGACCGGCTGCCGACCCTGCCGGCGACCGGGCCACGCTCGCTGGACTCCACGCCGACCGGTCACCGCTCGGTACCCGCCATCTCGAATGCCCGCCGCAGGCCGCTTCGCAGCTGTTGCTCCAACCACGCCGACGACACCGTGCCGACTGCTCGGCAACGCACGGATCACCACCTGATCGCGAGGATGCAGGTCGTCCAACATCGGCCGGGCGACATGCCGCAGCCGACGCGCCACCCGATGACGTTCGACCGCCGTACCCACCCGCTTGGCGATGATCAGCCCGACCCGCGGCCCCTCGGCTCGTCGCGCTGACCTGCCGCGACGGACATGAACGATGACGTCGGGCTGCACCGTGCGCATCCCGTACTTCACCGTCGCGTCAAACTCGGTAGACCGCCTCATGCGGTTCCGTGCGGAAAGCACCGCTGGGAAACCCGACGTTGCGATCAGGCAGTCAGTGCGCGGCGACCCTTACGCCGCCGGCTGGACACGATGGCCCGCCCCGCACGGGTGCGCATCCGCAGCCGGAATCCATGAACGCGGGCTCGACGCCGATTGTTCGGCTGGAAGGTCCGCTTGCCCTTGGCCACGGCGTTCTCCTCGCTGTGTCTGGCATAACCATCCGGCCGCTGATGCTTGTGCAACTCGTTGGTGCGAAGGTTGGTCTCGCTTGCTGGCCGGCGCGGTCCCCGGGCATGCTAATCCGGGTCGCAGCCGTATCGCCGACTTTCGGGCGACTGTTTGAGGGTACTGATGAGCTTCGCCTGGTCAAACCTCGCCCGCCCCAACAGACCCACGGACGATGCTCACCGGTGCGGGCGAACCGACGCTGCCCCCACCACGTCCCCGACCGCACGATCCATGAAGAACGCCAGCCCGAATACAAAGAACTGTTGGCAGCCGGACGCGAAAACTGTTAGCTTCGGGCAGATGCCGTTTCGGACTGGAACGGCGGTCGACAATCACTGAAGCGAGGATGGCGGATCGACTAGCTGCCCGGGCAATCCACAGGTTGTCTGCAGCGCGGAGATCGCGAGCCGTTGCCGGTAGGCTGCGGCACGCTATCGACCGTCCTTTCCACATCTGTGGATAACCATGTGGACAGTTGCTTGTCGCCACCAAACGTTGTACTCCGACCGTTCGGACCAGGGAGATGCGTCGTTGACCGATGACCCCGGTTCCGGATTCGCCACAGTATGGAACGCGGTCGTCTCCGAACTCAACGGCGAGGCCGAACGCTGACGGCGTCGCCGCCAACGGCACCACCCTCCTCCGTGACCCCTCAGCAAAGAGCTTGGCTGAATCTGGTCCAACCGCTCACCATCGTCGAGGGGTTTGCTCTGCTATCGGTGCCGAGCAGCTTCGTCCAAAACGAGATCGAACGTCACCTGCGTACCCCGATCACCGACGCCCTGAGCCGTCGGCTCGGACAACAGATACAACTCGGCGTGCGCATCGCACCACCGTCCCGACGACGTCGACGACACGCGTTCCCGCCAGCCGACACCTACCAGCCGAAGATTCGGATCGGCACCGACAACGTGACGCCGACGACGACGACGACAACGGTGAGGCCCTCGCCGGCGCTCAGCAGACCTGGCCGACCTACTTCACCGAGCGGCCGCACACCACCGATACCGCGGCCGCCGGTGGAACCAGCCTCAACCGCCGCTACACCTTCGACACCTTCGTCATCGGCGCCTCCAACCGGTTCGCGCACGCGGCCACCCTGGCGATCGCCGAAGCACCGGCCCGCGCCTACAACCCGCTTTTCATCTGGGGCGAGTCCGGCCTGGGCAAGACACACCTGCTGCACGCCGCCGGCAATTACGCGCAGCGACTGTTCCCCGGCATGCGGGTCAAGTACGTCTCCACCGAGGAATTCACCAACGACTTCATCAACTCGCTGCGTGACGACCGCAAGGTCGCCTTCAAGCGCAGCTACCGCGACGTCGACGTGCTGCTCGTCGATGACATTCAGTTCATCGAAGGCAAGGAAGGCATCCAGGAAGAGTTCTTCCACACCTTCAACACGTTGCACAACGCCAACAAGCAGATCGTCATCTCCTCCGACCGTCCGCCCAAACAACTCGCCACCCTCGAAGACCGGCTGCGGACCCGGTTCGAGTGGGGGCTGATCACCGATGTTCAGCCGCCCGAGCTCGAGACTCGCATCGCCATCCTGCGCAAGAAAGCACAGATGGAACGACTCGCGGTGCCCGACGACGTTCTGGAACTCATCGCCAGCAGCATCGAGCGCAACATCCGCGAACTCGAGGGCGCACTCATCCGGGTCACCGCATTTGCCTCACTGAACAAGACTCCGATCGACAAGGCCCTGGCGGAGATCGTGCTTCGCGACCTGATCGCCGACGCCAGCACAATGCAAATCAGCGCGGCGACCATCATGGCTGCCACCGCCGAATACTTCGACACCACGGTCGAAGAGCTGCGCGGCCCGGGTAAGACGCGAGCGCTGGCCCAGTCCCGACAGATCGCGATGTACCTGTGCCGCGAACTCACCGATCTCTCACTGCCCAAAATCGGCCAGGCGTTCGGCCGCGACCACACCACGGTCATGTACGCCCAACGCAAGATCTTGTCCGAGATGGCCGAGCGCCGAGAGATCTTCGATCACGTCAAAGAGCTCACCACTCGGATCCGTCAGCGCTCCAAGCGCTGACTCCGCCACCATTTCTGTACTTTTTTGCAAAAAACTTCTCTCCCCCGCGTCACACCAGCCACACCCTCGCGGTGTGCGCAGTGCTGTGCACAAACCACTCAAACAGCCGTGCAGGCTTCGGAGTTCGTGCACACCTGTGATTCATCCCCAACGGCCCAACACTCGACCCCACAGCTGTCAACGCTGTCATCCACAACTGCGCCCGTCGCCTAGCAGCAACAAGACCCAGCTGTCCCCAGCATGCACACCCCTTAATACTGTTATTGAGATCTCTTCGTTGTTTCTTCTTTGAAGAACAGCTTTGGGGACACGCGTTGCACAGGGCCTGTGCGTCAGAGCCGCTCGGCCGCCTTGTCACCGTTGACGATTAGCTTTCAAGTTGGCGCCAGAAGCTCTACGGTTGTTGTTCGAGGCGGGCGCTGGCCACTGGATTTCGAACTCACTGTTAGGTGAAGGGACGCAATGGACGCGGCTACGACACGAGCTGGTCTCACCGACTTGAAGTTTCGCTTGGTGCGAGAGTCCTTCGCCGATGCGGTGTCGTGGGTGGCGAAGAACCTGCCCAGCCCGGCCCGCGGTGCCGGTGCTCTCCGGGGTGCTGTTGACCGGCTCGGAAGACGGCCTGACGATCTCCGGATTCGACTACGAGGTTTCCGCCGAAGTACAGGTTGCTGCCGAAATAGCTTCTCCGGGAAGCGTTTTGGTGTCCGGTCGGTTGTTGTCCGATATCACCCGGGCGTTGCCGAACAAGCCCGTCGATTTGTACGTCGACGGTAACCGGGTCGCATTGACCTGCGGAAGCGCCAGGTTCTCGTTGCCGACGATGGCGGTCGAGGATTACCCGACGCTGCCGGCGTTGCCCGAAGAGACCGGGACGTTGCCGGCGGAGTTGTTCGCCGAGGCGATCGGTCAGGTCGCCATCGCGGCCGGCCGTGACGACACGTTGCCCATGTTGACCGGTATTCGGGTCGAGATCTCCGGTGAGAAGGTGGTTTTGGCCGCGACCGACCGGTTCCGCCTGGCAGTTCGCGAGCTGACGTGGTCGGCGTTGTCCCCGGACATCGAGGCCTCGGTGCTGGTGCCGGCCAAGACGCTGGCCGAGGCCGCCAAAGCCGGCACCGACGGTTCTGATGTTCGGCTGGCGTTGGGCGCCGGAATGGGCGTCGGAAAAGACGGGCTGCTCGGTATCAGCGGCAATGGCAAGCGCAGCACGACACGGCTTGCTCGACGCCGAGTTCCCGAAGTTTCGCCAATTGTTGCCGGCCGAGCACACTGCGGTGGCCACTATCGATGTGGCCGAGTTGACCGAAGCAATCAAGCTGGTCGCGTTGGTGGCCGACCGGGGCGCACAGGTGCGCATGGAATTCGGCGATGGCATGCTGCGGCTTTCGGCCGGCGCCGACGATGTAGGGCGGGCCGAAGAGGATCTTGCGGTCGATTTTGCCGGTGAGCCGTTGACGATCGCTTTCAACCCGACGTATCTGACCGACGGACTGGGGTCATTGCACTCCGAGCGGGTGTCGTTCGGGTTCACCACTCCGGGTAAGCCCGCGTTGTTGCGGCCGGCTTCAGCCGGAGATGTGGTGCCGACGGGCAGCGGCCCCTTCCCCGCGGTGCCGACGGATTACGTCTACCTGTTGATGCCGGTTCGGCTGCCAGGCTGATCGCCATGGCGCCAGAGTAGGTGTACGTCCGGCATTTGGGATTGCGTGACTTCCGATCGTGGGCGCACGCGGATCTCGAACTGCTTCCGGGACGAACGGTGTTCGTCGGTCCTAATGGGTTCGGCAAGACGAATCTCATTGAGGCACTGTGGTATTCGACCGCTCTGGGTTCGCATCGAGTCGGTACCGATATGCCGTTGATCCGTGCGGGCACCGACCGCGCGGTGATCTCGACGATCGTTGTCAACGAGGGCAGGGAATGTGCCGTCGATCTGGAGATCGCTGCCGGGCGGGCGAACAAGGCGCGGTTGAATCGGTCACCGGTGCGCAGTACCCGCGAGGTGGTCGGGGTGTTACGTGCAGTGTTGTTCGCCCCTGAGGATCTGGCGTTGGTGCGTGGGGATCCGGCGGACCGGCGTCGCTACCTCGACGATCTGGCGACGCTTGCGCCGACCGGCGATCGCTGGGGTGCGCGCAGACTATGACAAGGTGTTGCGGCAGCGCACCGCGCTGTTGAAATCCGTGTCGGGGGCGCGGTATCGGGGCGATCACGGCGCGTTGGACACTCTCGATGTCTGGGACAGCCGGTTGGCTGAGCATGGTGCTGAATTGATGGCTGCCCGTATCGATCTGGTGAACCAGTTGGCGCCGGAGGTGGAAAAGGCATATCAGCTGTTGGCGCCGGAATCGCGTTCGGCCGCAATCGGTTACCGCGCCAGCATGGACGCAATGGCGCCGGACGGCGGGTGCCGATCGCGAATTTCTGGAAGCTGCGCTGTTGGCTGCGCTCGGCGCACGTCGTGACGCCGAACTGGAGCGGGGAGTGTGCCTGGTCGGTCCGCACCGTGACGACCTGGAGTTGCGATTGGGTGATCAACCCGCCAAAGGCTTTGCCAGCCATGGGGAATCGTGGTCGTTTGCGGTCGCGTTGCGGCTGGCGGCCTATGAGCTGTTGCGCGCCGAGGGCAGCGACCCGGTGTTGTTGCTGGACGACGTGTTCGCCGAATTGGACGCCGCCCGCCGTCTTGCACTGGCGACGGTCGCGGAGTCGGCGGAGCAGGTGCTGGTGACCGCGGCGGTGCTGGAGGACATCCCGGCGGGCTGGGACGCCAGACGGGTGCACATCGAGCTACGTGACAGTGACATCGGACGGGTATCGGCGGTGCAGTCGTGACCGAGGATCAAGACGAACGACAGACCAGGATGAGGTGAAAACGAGCGAGTGGCAGGTATCGACTTGGTGCGGCGAACTCTGGAGGAGGCCCGCGCAGCCGCCCGCGCGCGGGGACAGGACGCCGGGCGTGGCCGCGCCGCACCCGCTTCCTCGCGCCGGGTCGCCGGCAGACGCCGAAGTTGGTCGGGCCCGGGACCGGACGTTCGTGATCCGCAGCCGTTGGGAGGGTTGGCACGCGATCTGGCGAAGAAGCGCGGCTGGACCACCCACGTCGCCGAAGGCACGGTCTCGGTCAGTGGACGTCGGTGGTCGGCGCGCAGATCGCCGAACATGCCACCCCGGCCGCGCTCAATGACGGGGTGCTCAGCGTGACGGCCGAATCGACCGCGTGGGCGACGCAGTTGCGACTCATGCAAGCTCAACTTCTGGCCAAGATCGCCGCTGCCGTCGGCAACGGGGTGGTGACGTCGCTGAAGATCACCGGCCCGGCCGCGCCGTCGTGGCGGAAAGGGCCCCGACACATCGCCGGTCGGGGTCCCCGCGACACCTATGGCTAGGCCGGTTCACACCGGAGTGAACGGGGTGCAAATCACAGCCGTCTCAGAGCCGCCAGAAATTGAAACGAACCATTAGCTGGAACGTCGGGACGCGGCTACAGCGAAGAAATTGAGCGCACGGCGCAATCAGATGGGCGGAAACGCTCCCAGAAAATCGGTCCTGACGGTGGTTCACGGTAGAGTAGTGCGAATGCGACCGCTGCGGTGACTGGACCGCTCGCATGCAACCCCAAGGAGAGCATTCCGACCGTGGCTGCCCAGAAGAAGAAGGCCCAAGACGAATACGGCGCTGTCAGCCATCACCGTCCTTGAAGGATTGGAGGCCGTCCGCAAACGCCCGGGCATGTACATCGGCTCCACCGGCGAGCGCGGTCTGCACCACCTCATCTGGGAGGTGGTCGACAACTCGGTGGACGAGGCGATGGCCGGTTACGCCACGCAAGTTGACGTGCGGTTGCTCGACGACGGCAGTGTCGAGGTCGCCGACGACGGTCGTGGGATTCCGGTTGCCATGCACTCCACCGGCGCGCCGACCGTCGACGTGGTAATGACACAACTGCACGCCGGCGGCAAGTTCGGCGGCGAGAACAGCGGCTACACCGTCAGCGGTGGTTTGCACGGCGTCGGCGTGTCGGTGGTCAACGCGTTGTCCACCCGACTGGAGGTCGATATCAAACGCGACGGACATGAATGGTCGCAGTACTACGAGCGCGCCGTGCCGGGCACCCTCAAACAGGGCGAGGCGACCAGGAAGACCGGAACCACCATCAGGTTCTGGGCCGACCCCGAGATCTTCGAAACCACTCCAATATGACTTCGAGACGGTCGCGCGCCGGCTGCAGGAGATGGCGTTCCTGAACAAGGGTCTGACCATCAATCTCGCCGACGAGCGGGTCGAGCAGGACGAAGTCGTCGACGAAGTCGTCAGCGATACTGCCGAAGCGCCCAAGTCCGCCGAAGAAAAGGCGGCCGAATCGAATGCGCCGCACAAGGTGAAGCAGCCGCACCTTCCACTACCCGGGCGGTCTGGTCGACTTCGTCAAGCACATCAACCGCACCAAGAGCCCAATCCAGCAGAGCGTCATCGACTTCGAGGGCAAGGGCACCGGCCACGAGGTCGAAATCGCCATGCAGTGGAACGGGGGCTACTCGGAGTCGGTGCACACCTTCGCCAACACGATCAACACCCACGAAGGCGGCACCCACGAAGAAGGCTTCCGCAGTGCGCTGACGTCGGTGGTGAACAAGTACGCCAAAGACAAGAAGCTGCTCAAGGAGAAGGACCCCAACCTCACCGGTGACGACATCCGGGAGGGCCTGGCCGCGGTCATTTCGGTGAAGGTGAGCCGAACCGCAGTTCGAGGGCCAGACCAAAACCAAGCTGGGCAACACCGAGGTGAAGTCGTTCGTGCAGAAGGTGTGCAACGAACAGCTCACGCACTGGTTCGAGGCCAACCCCTCGGAAGCCAAAACCGTTGTGAATAAAGCGGTCTCTTCCGCGCAAGCGCGTATTGCCGCGCGCAAGGCGCGAGAGCTGGTGCGCCGCAAGAGTGCGACTGACATCGGCGGGTTACCGGGCAAGCTGGCCGACTGCCGTTCGACCGATCCGCGGAAGTCCGAACTCTATGTGGTGGAGGGGGACTCGGCCGGCGGCTCGGCCAAGAGCGGCCGGGACTCGATGTTCCAGGCGATCCTTCCGTTGCGCGGCAAGATCATCAACGTGGAAAAGGCCCGCATCGACCGGGTGCTGAAGAACACCGAAGTCCAGGCCATCATTACCGCGCTGGGCACCGGGATCCACGACGAGTTCGACATCGCCAAACTGCGGTATCACAAGATCGTGCTGATGGCTGACGCCGACGTTGACGGACAACACATTTCGACGTTGTTGTTGACCTTGTTGTTCCGGTTCATGCGCCCGCTCATCGAGCACGGCCACGTATTCCTGGCGCAACCGCCGCTGTACAAGCTGAAGTGGCAGCGCAGCGAGCCCGAGTTCGCCTACTCCGATCGCGAGCGCGACGGCCTGCTCAAAGCCGGGCTGGAGAGCGGCAGGAAGATCAACAAGGAAGACGGCATCCAGCGCTACAAAGGTCTGGGTGAGATGGACGCCAAGGAGTTGTGGGAAACCACCATGGATCCGGCGGTCAGGGTGCTGCGTCAAATCACACTGGATGATGCCGCCGCCGCCGATGAGTTGTTCTCGATCCTGATGGGCGAGGACGTCGAGGCACGCCGCAGCTTTATCACCCGAAATGCCAAAGACGTTCGTTTCTTAGACGTCTAACGCCAGTCCGCTTTTCAACCAGCAGACGAGGAATCTATGACTGACACAACGCTGCCTCCGGGTGATGGGCCGGCAGACCGGATCGAACCGGTTGACATTCAGCAGGAGATGCAGCGCAGCTACATCGATTACGCGATGAGCGTGATCGTGGGCCGCGCCCTGCCCGAAGTCCGTGACGGTCTCAAGCCGGTGCACCGCCGCGTGCTGTATGCGATGTACGACTCCGGTTTCCGGCCGGACCGCAGCCACGCCAAGTCGGCACGCTCGGTCGCCGAGACGATGGGTAACTACCACCCGCACGGCGACGCGTCGATCTACGACACCTTGGTGCGGATGGCGCAGCCGTGGTCGCTGCGTTATCCACTGGTCGACGGTCAGGGGAACTTCGGCTCGCCGGGCAACGACCCACCGGCCGCGATGAGGTACTGCGTCACTGGAGATGCATTGGTGCGGTTGCCATTCGGGCAGTCGGTGCGCATCGGTGATGTGGTGGCGGGGGCTCAGTCCAACTCCGACAACGCCGTTGAACTCAAGGTGCTGGATCGGCACGGCAATCCGGTGGTTGCCGACCGCTTGTTCCATTCCGGGGAGCACCAGACCTACACGGTTCGAACGGCTGAAGGCTATGAAGTCACGGGCACGTCGAACCACCCCTTGCTGTGCCTGGTCGATGTCGGCGGTGTGCCGACACTGCTGTGGAAACTGACCGAAGAGATTCGGCCCGACGACTATGTGGTCTTGCAGCGCACGCCGCCGACGGAGTTCGGACCGGCCGATTGGCCCGACGCCATGGAAGCACTCTTACTGGGCGCGTTCATCAGCGAAGGTTTCGTGTCCGAATCGCGGGCCGGATTCAACAACCTGGATCGCGACTACTTCGACATGGTGGTTGCGGCCTACGACGCGGTCGTGGGCGGCAGACGTTATGTCTACCAACGCACGATCGCTTCGGGCTCGCTTCTGCACGAACTCGATATCCAAAACGTTGAGGCTTTGAAGCAGAGCCGGCTCCGTGTGCACTGCGGGAGGCGCTCAGCGGACAAGTCGGTGCCCGAGTGGCTTTGGCATTCCCCGGCAGCGGTGAAGCGCGCATTTCTGCAAGCCCTCTTCGAAGGAGACGGGTCGTGCTCTGTCCTGCCTCGCAACTCGATTCAGATCTCCTACTCGACGCGCAGTAAGCAGTTGGCCATCGATGTGCAGCAGATGCTGCTGGAATTCGGGGTGGTGTCCAAGCGGTACCGGCACGCCGTCGGCGAACACAAGGTCGTCATCACCAACCGCGCCCAAGCCAAATGCTTTGCCAGCCAAGTGGGTTTCGGCGGCGCAAAACAGCAGAAGCTGCATCGGCGATCCTGTGGCTCGATGCCGCCATGCGCCGGCATGGACAAAGATCATGTGCCCGGACTGGCGACGGTTCATCCGTAGGCACTGCGGCAGCCGCTGGGCAGATAAGCGAGTGGCTGAATAGCCACAACATCGACCGGCTGTCGCGGTGGCGGCGCGACGGTGCCGAAATCCTCTCGCACATAGCCGACCCCGATGTGCGTGCTATTGCCACCGACCTCACCGACGGACGCTTCTACTACGCGAAGGTCGCCTCCGTCACCGAGGCCGGCGTCCAACCGGTGTACAGCCTCCGTGTCGACACCGATGATCACGCGTTCCTCACCAACGGATTCGTCAGCCACAACACCGAGGCGCGGCTTACCCCGCTGGCAATGGAGATGCTGCGCGAAATCGACGAGGAGACAGTCGATTTCATACCCAAACTACGACGGCCGCGTGCAGGAGCCGACCGTGCTGCCCAGCCGGTTCCCCAACCTGCTGGCCAACGGTTCGGGCGGCATCGCCGTCGGTATGGCCACCAACATCCCGCCACACAATCTGCGCGAGCTCGCCGAGGCGGTGTTCTGGTGCCTGGAGAATTACGACGCCGACGAAGAGGCGACGCTGGCCGCGGTCATGGAGCGGGTCAAGGGCCCCGACTTCCCCACCTCCGGTCTCATCGTCGGAAGCCAGGGCATCGCGGACGCCTACAAGACCGGCCGCGGTTCCATCCGGATGCGCGGAGTTGTTGAGGTAGAAGAAGATTCGCGCGGCCGTACCTCGCTGGTGATCACCGAGCTGCCCTACCAGGTGAACCACGACAACTTCATCACCTCGATCGCCGAGCAGGTCCGCGACGGCAGGCTGGCCGGCATCTCCAACATCGAAGACCAGTCCAGCGACCGCGTCGGGCTGCGCATCGTCGTCGAAATCAAGCGCGACGCCGTGGCCAAGGTGGTGCTGAACAACCTCTACAAGCACACCCAGCTGCAGACCAGCTTCGGGGCCAACATGCTGTCCATCGTCGACGGGGTGCCGCGCACCCTGCGCCTGGACCAGATGATCCGCTACTACGTCGAGCACCAACTCGACGTCATCGTCCGGCGCACCACCTACCGGTTACGAAAAGCCAACGAGCGGGCCCACATTCTGCGCGGTCTGGTCAAGGCGCTCGACGCGCTGGACGAAGTGATCGCGCTGATCCGCGCGTCGCAGACCGTCGACATCGCGCGCGCCGGACTGATCGAGTTGCTCGACATCGACGAGATCCAGTCCCAGGCCATCCTGGACATGCAGTTGCGGCGATTGGCGGCGTTGGAACGTCAGCGCATCGTCGACGACCTGGCCAAGATCGAAGCCGAAATCGCGGACCTGGAAGACATTCTCGCCAAACCGGAACGTCAGCGCGGCATCGTGCGCGACGAACTCGGCGAGATCGTGGAGAAGTACGGCGACGACCGTCGTACCCGCATCATCGCGGCCGACGGGGACGTCAGCGACGAAGATCTGATCGCCCGCGAGGACGTCGTCGTCACCATCACCGAAACCGGATACGCCAAGCGGACCAAAACCGATCTGTACCGCAGCCAAAAGCGCGGCGGCAAGGGCGTGCAGGGCGCCGGGCTCAAGCAGGACGACATCGTCCGGCACTTCTTCGTCTGCTCGACCCACGACTGGATCCTGTTCTTCACCACGCAGGGCCGGGTGTACCGGGCCAAGGCTTACGAGCTGCCGGAGGCCTTGCGCACCGCGCGCGGCCAGCATGTCGCGAATCTGCTGGCGTTCCAGCCCGAGGAGCGGATCGCCCAGGTCATCCAGATCAAGAGCTACGAGGACGCGCCGTACCTGGTGCTGGCCACCCAGAACGGGCTGGTGAAGAAGTCGAAACTGACCGACTTCGACTCCAACCGCTCCGGTGGAATCGTGGCGATCAATCTGCGCGATGAGGACGAACTGGTCGGTGCGGTGCTGTGTGCGGCCGAGGACGACTTGCTGTTGGTGTCGGCCAACGGCCAGTCCATCAGATTCTCGGCCACCGACGAGGCGCTGCGGCCGATGGGCCGCGCCACCTCCGGCGTTCAGGGCATGCGATTCAACACCGACGACCGGCTGCTGTCGCTGAACGTGGTCCGGGAAGGCACCTACCTGCTGGTCGCGACGTCCGGCGGATACGCCAAGCGCACCGGGATCGAGGAGTACCCGGTTCAGGGCCGCGGCGGCAAGGGCGTCCTCACCGTGATGTACGACCGCCGGCGTGGCAGGCTGGTTGGCGCGTTGATCGTCGACGACGAGAGCGAGCTGTACGCGATCACTTCCGTGGGCGGAGTCATCCGGACGACGGCCGCCAGGTCCGCAGGCCGGGACGGCAGACCAAGGGTGTTCGATTGATGAACTTGGGTGAGGGCGACACACTGTTGGCCATCGCGCGCAACGCCGAAGAGGACGCCGACGAGATGTCGGGGAAGCCGACGGTCCGGAAGAGCCGGGCAATGGACAGAGCCGATGACGATTCGGACGGTGGATCGCGCCCCAGGAAAACCCGGGCAATTAGACTCAGCGGCCTGGGTACACATGTTAGGAGTCGGGGTGAGCTCACCGAACGAGCCGGGCGGCCCCAATCAGGGTGACAACCCGAATGGGGATGGTTCGGCCGAGCGTTCCGGTGCGCACCGGGCGGCGACCGGACCCGGCCGCTTACCGGAGTGCACGGGACTCGCCGCCGTGGCAGCGGGGTGCCGCGCCGCGGCCAACCTCGGAACGGGCAACGCCAAGCGGCCGAACCACACACCGAGGCGCGGTCGTCCGGCACAAGTGCCGATGCCCGGTTGAACCGCTTCATCTCCGGCACGTCGGCACCGACGGCCGGCCCACCGCGCAACTGAATACCCCGCGGCCGAGCCGTCCCCGCCGGCGCGCAGCGACAGCCCGCCCGCTGAGGCTTACGCCAGCGAATTGCCCGATCTGTCCGGCCCAGTTCCGCGGGCCGCAAGCGCAAGCCCGCGCCAGATCGCCCTGTGGAGGCTCCGGCAGTGTCAGGCACGGGCCGGCGGCGAAGCCCGGAAACCCGCGATAACCGCGTTCAGGTGGGCGTCCCGACGCACCCGCGGGCCAGTCCGGGCCAGCATGCAGATCCGGCGGATCGACCCGTGGAGCACGTTGAAGGTGTCGCTGCTGCTTTCGGTGGCGCTGTTCTTCGTCTGGATGATCGCGGTGGCGTTCCTCTACCTGGTGCTCGGCGGCATGGGCGTCTGGGCCAAGTTGAACAGCAATGTCGGTGACTTGCTGAACAACACCAGCGGCAGCAGCGGTGAACTCGTCTCCAGCGGAACGATCTTCGGCGGAGCCGTCCTGATCGGTTTGGTGAACATCGTTCTTGATGACCGCGATGGCCACCATCGCGGCGTTCGTTTACAACCTGACGACCGATCTGATCGGCGGTATCGAAGTGACGTTGGCGGACCGGGACTAGTTGGATGGGTGGCGACCCGCTGCGCGCGGCTGCGCCGCGCTTGCGATCGCCACGACGTTTTGGGAGTCGGGCGGCCGGTTGCGGTAATCTCGTCGCTCGGCCGTACGGGAGTACGGGCCTATAGCTCAGGTGGTTAGAGCGCTTCGCTGATAACGAAGAGGTCGGAGGTTCGAGTCCTCCTAGGCCCACGACCATGTGCCCGTCAAGACGTCGTGTGAGGTTCGCGTTGCCACTGGCAGCGGCCGCTGCCCTGGCCGTGGCGATGCGGCGGCGGTTCGCCGGCGTGACATCGAGGTCTGGCACGTGGCGGCGGATGCCAACCTCTGGTCAGACGCCTGGTGAAAAAGAGGGGCCTTAGCTCAGTTGGTAGAGCACCGCCTTTGCAAGGCGGGTGTCAGGGGTTCGATTCCCCTAGGCTCCACAAACTTCTATTCGCCTGCGGACGGCCTATCGCCCGCAGACTCCCGTTCGGGAGCGTCGGAACCCTCGTCGGGCTGATTGTCAGTCGCGGCCTGCGGCGGTTGGTCGTCGCCGCCCCCGGGCTGTTCGGCGGTAGTCACTGGATCTCCGTCCTGATGGTGTTCCCCACCTGAGCTACCCGGGTTAGCGAGCTGGGAAACGAACGTCCCGACAGAGGGCTCAGGGGCGCGGCTGTACGTCCACACTCGGCGGGCGCGGCGAGGGTTCCGGGTGCGTCGAGCGCCGGACGATGCTGAACGCGACGGCGCCACCGCGCCAGGACCCGACGGTGGCCGCACCGACGATCAGCCAAGCTTCTTGCTGCGGCGCTGATTGCGCCGGGCTTCCTGCAGCAGCTGCGGCAGGCTGGCGACCACTTCCTGAGCGGCGGCGAGCTCCTGCCCGATCGTTTCCTGAGCGGCCGCGAGTTCGCGGGCCAGCCGGCCCTCCCGGTAGCGGCGGCGAACCTCCGTCGCGGTGGAGTGGGCTGACTGGACCCCGAGGCCGACAACACCGCGAGTGACATCCACGGGTCCCACCGCCGAATAGGTCAGGCCACGGGTCAGTCGCTCGCGTGGGGTCAACGAGGTTTGCGCCTTCTTGCTCATCTGCCGCCTTTCTAAGTACCTGCCAAGTCGTACGCAGTCATGGCCAGGTACCGCAGCCCCTGGAGCTACTAGGGTGCCTCCACAGACCGCCACCAGGAAGGATGCCGATTCGCGCACGAGCACCTCCAGCGCTTGGGCTGGCACCGGCTGCGGGCCGGCACGCGCGTAGTGGCAGACTGTGATTCCGTGACTAACAGCCCCATTCAGACCGCTACCGCCACGCTGCACACCAACCGCGGAGACATCAAGGTCGCCCTGTTCGGGAACCACGCGCCCAAGACAGTCGCCAACTTCGTGGGCCTGGCGCAGGGCACCAAGGAGTACTCCACCCAGAACTCATCGGGTGGTCCATCGGGCCCGTTCTATGACGGCGCGGTTTTCCACCGGGTGATCCGGGGCTTCATGATCCAGGGCGGCGACCCCACTGGCACCGGCCGCGGCGGCCCGGGCTACAAGTTCGCCGACGAGTTCCACCCCGAGCTGCAGTTCGACCGGCCCTACCTACTCGCGATGGCCAACGCCGGCCCGGGGACCAACGGCTCCCAGTTCTTCATCACCGTCGGCCCGACTCCGCACCTGAATCGGCGCCACACGATCTTCGGTGAGGTCACCGACCCCGACTCGCAGGGCGTCGTCGACGCGATCGCCACGACGTCCACCGACGGCAACGACCGCCCCACCGAGCCGGTCGTCATCGAGTCGATCACCATTTCCTGACGGGGGCCCCGCCGCGAGGCCCTGCCTCGAGGTCCGCAAAATGCCGCGCACACCGGCGTGACGGTGTCAACGCTGGCGCTCGCGCCCAGTCGGGCCAACGCGCGTGAAGCTAGCGCGCGTAACCGGCGTCGGTGAGAGCGTCGAGCACGTCCAGCGGGTCGGTGCCCAGATCCCAGCGGGACAACACGATCAGTCCCCCGTCGACGGTTTCGAGTCTCCAGTAGCCGGACTCTGCGGCGCGTGACGGCGGAACTCCGAGATGTGGATGATCTCGATGACGTCTCGGCGCAACACCTGTGTGCGGAACCAGCCGCGCACCATCAAACCGTCGGGCGTGATTGCCAGCTTCGGGTCGTGCGCGCCACGATGCTCCGGCAAACAACAGCAGGCCAGCCGCGGCGATCCCCGCGATGACCCGCCCCGGCGGGTCTGTGACCAAGCGTCACAGCGGCGATAGCCAGTACGACGCCGCCGATCCCGCAACCAGCGATTCCGGCCGTCTGCGGCGCCCATTCAGTTTGCTGCATGCGCTCCCGCGCCCCCCTCGACCACTACAGATGCGGTTATCCACAGACGCTATCAACAGTGGGGATGAATCACACGCGTGTGATTGGGTGACAGAAAGGTTGCTGGCGTGCTAACGAAGCAACCGCGAAATGAATGCATTACGTGCGCGGCGATCCGACCCCGGCTGCTCAGTGCCAGCGCATCGTGAGCAACAAGCCGGTGATCATGAAAGCGAACGCGATCGCATAGTTCCACGGACCCAGTTCGCCATCCAATGCAAGCGCTGCGGGGGCCTGACGGCCCGTAGGCGGCCAACTGAAACACCATCAACCAGACCAGGCCAATCAGCATCAGACCGATGAACAATGCGACGAACCACACACTGGACGGTCCGACCTTCACTTTCACCGGAGTGCGGCTTACCGCGGTGACGGTGAAGTCGTTCTTCTTGCGGACCTTGGACTTGGGCATGTGTACCTCTGATACCCTGGGTCAACAAACTGAGCGGGACGGGTGCAACGATTACGGTTGCATGCAGGCAGAGCTCGGCTACGAGACTAGCCCACCGGCCCCGTGACAGGAAACGGAGACACCATGATCGATCGGCGCCGTTCGCCGTGGCGCTTGGGCGTCCCCCTGGTGTGTCTGCTGGCGGGACTGCTGCTGGCGGCAACGCACGGGGTGTCCGGCGGTGCGGAGATTCGCCGCAGCGATGCGCCACGCCTGGTCGACCTGGTCCGGGAGGCGCGTCCTCGGTCGGCCACCTGGAATCCGAAAGGGAGGCGCTGACAAAGAAGGATTGACGACGCGCACGGTCGGTCCTCGGACACCGCACTGGAGGCGATGCTGAAACGCGCCGCCGAACTGGCCGGCGAGGCGGACATGAACCCGGTCCACGGGCCGGGCCTGGTGGTGCGCCTCGACGATGCCCAGCGCGATGCCAACGGGCGGTTCCCGCGCGATGCCACCCCGGACGATCTGGTCGTGCACCAGCAGGACATCGACGGGGTCTTCAACGCGCTGTGGAGTGCGGGCGCGGAGGCGGTCCAGATGCAGGACCAGCGCATCATCGCCACGTCGGTCGTCCGGTGCGTCGGCAACACGCTGCTGCTCAACGGCCGCACCTACAGCCCCCCGTATTCCATCACCGCGATCGGCAACGCCGCGGCCATGCAGGCGGCCCTGGCGGCCGCTCCCCTGGTGACCCTCTACAAGCAGTACGTCGTCCGCTTCGGGCTCGGCTACCGAGAGGACGTCAAACCCGATGTGTCCGTGGTCGGGCATGCCGAACCGGTGCGGCTGCATTTCGCGCAGCCCATCGGCCCGATCGGCTACTGACGGCAGCCACCGACTGCGGACGGTAACCTGGCACGATGCGGATCCTGGTCGTCGACAACTACGACAGCTTCGTGTTCAACCTGGTGCAGTACCTGGGCCAGCTGGGCGTCGAGGCTGCGGTGTGGCGCAACGACGACGCGAGGCTGGCAGAACCCGACAGCTCCGAAGCGATAGCTACCGAATTCGACGGCGTTCTGCTGAGCCCCGGCCCAGGCACGCCGGAGCGGGCGGGCGCGTCGATCAGTTTGGTGCGGGCGTGCGCCGCGGCGAACACACCGCTGCTCGGCGTCTGCCTGGGACACCAGGCCATCGGTGTGGCCTTCGGCGCCACCGTCGACCGTGCCCCGGAGCTGCTGCACGGCAAGACCAGCAGCGTGTTCCACGCCAATGTCGGTGTGCTGCAAGGACTTCCGGATCCGTTCACCGCCACCCGGTACCATTCGCTGACCATTCTGCCGGAGTCGCTGCCAGCGGAGCTGGAGGCCATCGCACACACCCAGAGCGGGGTGATCATGGCTGTGCGGCACACCTCGTTACCGATTCACGGCGTCCAGTTCCATCCTGAGTCGATCCTCACCGAAGGCGGACACCGGATGCTGGCCAACTGGCTCAGCTACTGCGGCTGGGCACGCGACGACACCTTGGTGCGCCGGCTGGAAAACGAGGTGCTCGCCGCGATCCGGCCGCATTTCCCGACCGACTCGTCCGGCCCGGCGGGCTACTGACCGAACTTCAGCGTGATCACGCCGTCGCGGTTGACGCCGGTGCCGGCTGACGGGCTCTGATAGACGACTTTGTTGTGCTGGGAGCCGCCGGCGTCGACGTCGGGCCCCTTGTCCAGCACGCCGGACCAGCCCAGTGCCCGCAGCCGCGGTTCGGCATCGGTCCAGAACATGCCGGTGACGTCGGGCATGATGAACTGGTTGCCCTTGGACACCTGCAGTTCGATGACGGTGTCGATCGGTTCGGTCTCACCCTTGGCCGGATTGGTGCCGATCACCTCGCCGGCGGGGCGCGGGCTGTCCACCTGAGTCTGGGTGATTTTGGTGAAGCCGTAGACGCTGAGGTTCTTCTGTGCGACGTCAACGCTCTGTCCCGTGACGTCCGGGATCTGCTTGGTCTCCGGACCGGAGCCCACAATGATCGTGATGACGTTGGTGATGGCCGAGGTCTGATTGGCGGGCGGGTTGGTCCCGACCACCTTGCCCTGCAGTTCCGGGGTCGACGGCGAGTTGGACTGCTTGAACTTGTTGAAACCGGCCGCTGTGAGCTTCTTGACCGCCTCGGAGTAGGTCAACGACGACACGTCGGGTACTTCGCGCTGCTCCGGCCCGGTCGAGACGTTGATGGTGATCTCGTCACCGGCCCCGACCGAAGAGTTCGCGGCCGGATCCGTGCCGATGACGTGATCCGGCGGGATCTGGGAGTCAGGTTTCTGTTGGGTGCGGGTCTTGAAGCCCTTGTTCTGCAGCGCCACGATCGCATCGGCGGATGTCTGTCCGCGCACGTCGGGCACTTGGACGCTGCGGGTGTTCCCGCCGAACGTGTTGATCGCGATGGTCACGACGATCGTCAATACCGCCAACACTGCGACCACGGCCACCCACCGGCCCACCGAACCGGCGCCGCGGTCGCGGTCGGAGGTGTCGAAGTTCTGCCGGGGCAACGGGTCGGTGCGGGGACCGCCGTGGCCCGCCCCCGAGGAGGACATGAACGCCTTACGCTCCGCGCCGGTGAGCACTTTGGGCGCTTCCGGCGTTTCACCGTTGTGCACCCGGACCAGGTCGGCACGCATCTCCGCCGCGGTCTGGTACCGGTTCTCCGGGTTCTTGGCCAGCGCCTTGAGCACGACGGCGTCGAGGTCGCCGGAGATCCCTTCGTGGCGCTCCGAGGGCGGAACCGGGTCTTCACGCACATGCTGGTATGCGACAGACACCGGTGAGTCACCGGTGAAAGGTGGTTCGCCGGTGAGCATTTCGTAGAGAACACAGCCCAACGAGTAGACGTCGGACCGGGCATCGACGGGGTCGCCCTTGGCCTGCTCGGGTGACAGATATTGTGCGGTGCCGATCACCGCCGCGGTCTGGGTGACGCTGTTGCCGCCGTCGGCGATCGCGCGGGCGATGCCGAAGTCCATCACCTTCACCGCGTTGGTGGAGCTGATCATGATGTTGGCCGGCTTGACATCGCGGTGGATGATGCCGTTCTGGTGGCTGAAGTTCAGCGCCTGGCAGGCGTCAGCGATCACCTCGATGGCGCGCTTGGGCGTCATCGGTCCCTCGGTGTGCACGATGTCACGCAACGTGACGCCGTCGACGTACTCCATGACGATGTAGGGCAACGGACCCGCGGGCGTCTCCGCCTCGCCCGTGTCGTACACCGCGACGATCGCGGGGTGATTCAGCGCCGCGGCATTCTGCGCCTCGCGCCGGAAGCGCAGGTAGAAGCTGGGGTCACGGGCCAGGTCGGCGCGCAGCACCTTGACCGCGACATCGCGGTGCAGCCGCAGGTCGCGGGCCAGGTGAACTTCCGACATACCTCCGAAGCCAAGAATGTCACCCAGTTCGTAGCGGTCGGACAGATGCCGAGGGGTGGTCATCGCGGTATCTCGAATCGGGCCAGCGACGCTGGCAGTGCAGAGCTACCGGTTCGCGGGCTGTCCGTCCAGTTGAGATCTGCACCCGGCGCGGGCCCGAAGTCGTTGGTCTGCGCGCTCCCGGTGTTGGTGACCGTCGGCGGCGGTGACTGCTGAGTGTCCGCCTTGGAGTTGATCACGATGAGCACCGCGATGATGATCGCCAGCGCTCCGAGTACACCGGCAGCCCACAGCAGTGCCCGTTGGCCGGAGGAGAACGTGCGCCGAGCCGGTGGCGGCCGATGTCCGGCCGTGCGGCGGGGCGCCGTGGTCCGGGTAGCGGGAGCTGGGCGCGATCCTGGCCGGGGTGGCCGACGGGATTGCCGCCGGAGCGGCCCGGCCCGGGCGGCGGTGACTGGCTGGGTCGCGGCGGTCGACGCCCCGCCCGAACCGCGGCCACGGCATCGGCGAAGGGTCCGCCGCTGCGGTAGCGCTGGCTGGGGTTTTTCACCAGCGTGATCTCGATGAGTTCGCGGACGTTGGGCGGCAGGTCGGCGGGCAGCGGCGGCGGCGGCTCTTTGATGTGCTTCATCGCCACCGTCAGGGCACCGTCGCCGGTGAATGGTCGCTTACCCGAAACCACTTCGTACCCAACAACTCCCAACGCGTAGACGTCACTGGCGGGGGTGGCGTCATGGCCGAGGGCCTGCTCGGGAGCGATGTACTGCGCGGTGCCCATCACCATGCCGGTCTGGGTCACCGGTGCCGCGTCGACGGCCTTGGCGATACCGAAGTCGGTGATCTTCACCTGCCCGGTGGGCGTGATCAGGATGTTGCCCGGTTTGACATCGCGGTGTACGAGGCCGGCGGCGTGCGCGATCTGCAGCGCGCGACCGGTCTGCTCGAGCATGTCCAGCGCGTGCCGCAGCGACAGCCGTCCGGTGCGCTTGAGCACCGAGTTCAGCGGCTCGCCGTTGACCAGCTCCATCACCAGGTAGGCCGTGCGGCCCTCCCCGTCCATCGCGCTCTCGCCATAGTCGTGAACCTGGGCGATGCCCGGATGGTTGAGCATCGCGGTGGTGCGTGCCTCAGCCCGGAACCGCTCGATGAACTCCGGGTCCTGCGAGAACTCCTGCTTCAGCACCTTGACCGCGACGCGCCGGCCCAGGCGGCTGTCCACCGCCTCCCACACCTGACCCATGCCACCGGTGGCGATGAGCCGCTGCAGTCGATACCGGCCTGACAGCGTCACCCCAACGCGGGGACTCATGCTTTGCCTCCCGCTCGCTCCGGTCCGATCCGACGGTGGCGACCCGCTGCGCCCGGCTTCGCCGCGCTAGCGATCGCCACGGCGCGCGCCATCGCTGCGATCCTCACTCGTCTGCGGCGACTCATGGTCCCCCCTGCAATGCAGCCTCGATCACTGCCCTTCCGATCGGCGCGGCCAGCGCGCCTCCGGTTGCGGACAAGCGATCGCCGCCGTTTTCCACCAGCACCGCCACGGCAATCTTGGGGGCCTGCGCGGGCGCGAAGGCGATGTACCACGCGTGCGGTGGAGTGTGCCGCGGGTCGGTGCCATGCTCGGCGGTACCCGTCTTGGATGCGATCTGCACGCCGGGGATGGCCCCTTTCTGCTGTGCGACTTTCTCGGCGCCGACCATCAGCTCTGCTAGCTTAGCGGCGACCTGCGGCGAAACCGCGCGGCGCTGCTGGTAAGGGGCAGTGGTGCTGATATTGGCCAGATCCGGCCCCTTGAGGCTTTCTACCAGGTACGGCTGCATCATGACGCCGCCGTTGGCGATGGTCGCGGCGACCTCCGCGTTCTCCAGCGGGGTCAGTGCGACGTCCTTCTGCCCGATGCTTGTCATGCCCAGCGCGGCGCCGTCCGGGATGGCCCCGACGGTGGATTCGGCGACCTGCAGCGGAATCGGGCTCGGGCGCGGTGTCCAGCCCGAACGCGTGCGCCATGCTGCGCAGCGCGTCGGTGCCGGTGAGCAGGCCGAGCTGGACGAACGCGGTGTTACAGGACTTGGCGAAAGCCTCGCTCAGCGACACCGTTGCCTCGGGGCCGCACGGGGTGCCGCCGTAGTTCTCCAATGTCGCCGTGCTGTTGGGCAGCGGGATTCTGGCCGCCGAGGTCAGCTGCTGTGTCTCGGTGGCCCCGGCCTGCAACGCCGCGGCGGTGGTGATCACCTTGAACGTGGACCCGGGCGGATACGTCTCCGAGATCGCCCGGTTGACCAGCGGGTTGTCGGGGTTGTCGCGGAGGCTCTGCCAGGTCTGGGCCTGCACGTCGGCATTGTGCGACGCCAACAGGTTGGGGTCATACGACGGCGATGACACCAGGGCCAGAATCTTGCCGGTCGACGGTTCCAGGGCAACGACGGCACCCTTGCACGGCGACCCGCCGCAGCCCTGCTGCATCGCGTCCCACCCGGCCTGCTGGATGCGCGGGTTGATGGTGGTGTCGACGTTGCCGCCGCGCGGGTCGCGGCCGGTGAAGAAGTCGGCCAGGCGCCGGCCGAAGAGCCGTTCGTCGGAACCGTTGAGCAGGGAATCCTCTGCTCGTTCCAGGCCGGCGCTGGAGTAGCGCAATGAGTAGAAACCGGTGACCGGCGCGTACGCGGCCGGATTGGGATACACCCGAAGGAAACGGAAGCGGCTGTCGGTGGCCACCGAGTAAGCCATCAGTTGGCCTCCGGCGATGATCTGGCCGCGCTGGCGCGAATACTCGTCGAGCAGGACCCGCTGGTTGCGCGGGTCGGCGCGCAACCCGTCAGCGGTGAAGACCTGCGTCATAGTGGCATTGAGCAGCAGCAGCACGATCAACGCCATCACGGTCATCGAGATGCGGCGCAGCGAAGTGTTCATACGCGCTCGATCACCTCGGTGCTGGCCGCAGCGATCGGCGACTTCTTGCGCGGGCGGGTGCGCAGCGGACGCCGGGCACCGTCGGAGATGCGGGCCAGGATGCCCAACAGCACATAGTTCGCCAGCAGCGATGAACCGCCGTAGGACATCCACGGGGTGGTCAACCCGGTCAGCGGGATCAGCTTGGTGACGCCGCCGACGACGATGAAGAGCTGAATCGCCAATGTCGAGGCCAGCCCGGCGGCCAGCAGCTTGCCGAAGCTGTCGCGAGTGGCGATCGCGGTGCGCATGCCGCGGATGATGATGATCGTGTAGAGCATCAGGATGCTGGCCAGGCCGACCAGGCCAAGCTCTTCGCCGAACGCGGCGATGATGAAGTCGGTCGAGGCGGCAGGCACGGTGTCGGGCTGGCCGTTACCGAGGCCGGTGCCGAAGATGCCGCCGGTGGCGAAGCTGAACAACGCCTGCACCATCTGATAGCCGGTGCCGTCGGGGTCGGCGAACGGGTCCAACCACGTCTGCACGCGAACCCGCACATGCGCGAACAGGTGATACGCCACTAGACTTCCGCCGGCGAACAGCACCAGGCCGAGCATCACCCAGCTGAACCGCTGGGTGGCCAGGTAGACCACCACCAGAAAGGACGCATACAGCAGCAATGACGTGCCCAGGTCCTTCTCGAAGACCATCACGCCGACCGAGATCACCCAGGCGGCCAGCAGCGGGGCGAGGTCACGCGGCCGCGGCAGGGTCATGCCCAGCAGGTGTTTGCCCGCGCTGGTGAACAGGTTGCGCTTGGCCACCAGCACCGCCGAGAAGAAGATCAGCAGCAGAATCTTGGAGAACTCGGCGGGCTGAATCGAGAAGCCCGGCAACCGAATCCAGATCTTGGCGCCGTTCTGCTCGGACAACGACGCGGGCAGCAGCGCGGGAATCACCAGGAAAACCAGACCTGCCAGGCCGCAGATGTAGCCGTAGCGAGCGAGCTGGCGGTGATCCTTGAGGAAGGTCACCACCAACGCGAACGCGGTGACGCCGACCAGAGTCCACAGCATCTGCTGGTAGGCGCTGGGATGTCCGTGCCGACCCACTTGCTTGTCGACCAGGTCGAGGCGGTGGATCATCACCAGTCCGAGCCCGTTGAGCAGCGCCACCACCGGCAGTAGCAGCGGATCGGTGTAGGGCGCGAAGCGCCGGATGGCCAGGTGCGCGATGCCGAACAGGGTGAGGAAACCCAGCCCGTAGGTCGTGAGGTCCCAGTGCAGGGCGCGTTCCTGGTTGGCCTCGACGATGAACAGCGCGGCGATGGTGATGACCGCGGCGAAACACAACAGCAGCAACTCGGCATTGCGCCGCGTGGGCAGCGGGGGTGTCACCGTTACCGGTGCCGGCAGTTCCGTTGTGGTCATGCCGCGGGTCGGCAATCGGCCTGCTGTTGCGGGTTTTCGCTGGTTGTCGGCGCGGCGCTGACGGGCGTCGACGACGACGGCGAAGCAGGCGCTGCCGCGGTGGTGCTGGAGTGGGTGGAAGGTGTGGTGCTGGACGCTGAACTTGGTGCGGAGGGCGAACCAGACGACGGCGTCGCCGACTGGGTGCCGGAGGCCGGCGCGGACGGCGCGAAGGTCGGTTCGGGTGTGCCGCTGCTGTTGGTCGACGGGGCCGACGGCTCGGGTGCGGAGGTGGCACCCTGATGACACTTCGGGCGCAGCGACTTGCCCAGCTCGTGCAACTGCTTGCGGGCGCCTTCGAGAGTGTCGGAGGGCAATTGCCCGGCCTTAACCGATGTCCGGGCAGGACCGTTGAGATAGTCGACCTTCATCAGCTGGCAGTTGCTGCGATCGGGATCTGGGCTGGGACTGACGTCGGAGATTTCGTCATTGGCGTTCAGGCAGCCCAACGAATAAACATCGCTGAGCGAGATGCCCAGCAGCGACCCTTGAATGCCCCGCATGATGGCGACGGTGCCGTTGTGGTCGGCGACGTAGTAATTGTTCCGGATGACTGCGCGGCTGATGAGAAGTCCAGCAATCAGCACCACGGTCAACAGACCGACCACCAGGACAATGCGTCGTCGTGACCAGCGGCGCCGAGGCGCCGGCTCCGCTTGCGGCGCAACACGTTTGGTGACTTCGCCTTTGCGCGGACCTATCGCCGAGGCGCGGCCCGCCGCGGTGTTGGGCAGCGTCAACTGGTCGTCGTCGCCGTCGCCGGATACCGCCCCGGCCAGGATCGGCTGCGTTTGGCCGAACTCGTCGTCAACGACGTCGGCGACCACGACGGTGACGTTGTCCGGGCCGCCACCACGCAGCGCCAGTTCGATCAGGCGGTACGCGCTTTCGGCGACATCGGGGATCTGCAGAGCCTCGGCGATGGTGTCGTTGCTGACCGGGTCGGAGAGGCCGTCGGAGCACAGCAGGTACCGATCACCGGCGCGCGCTTCGCGCATGGTCAGGGTGGGCTCCACCTCGTGCCCGGTCAACGCCCGCATGATCAACGAGCGCTGCGGGTGGCTGTGTGCCTCTTCGGCGGTGATGCGGCCCTCGTCGACCAGCGTCTGGACGAAGGTGTCGTCCTTGGTGATCTGGGTGAGTTCACCGTCGCGGAACAGGTAGCCGCGCGAGTCGCCGATGTGGACCAGCCCGAGCCGGTTGCCCGCGAACAGGATCGCGGTCAGCGTGGTGCCCATGCCTTCGAGGTCGGGTTCCATCTCGACCTGCGCGGCGATCGCGGCATTGCCGGCCCGCACGGCGGTGTCGAGTTTGGCCAGCAGGTCGCCGCCGGGCTCGTCGTCGTCGAGGTGGGCCAGGGCGGCGATCACCAGCTGGGAGGCGACCTCTCCGGCCGCGTGGCCACCCATGCCGTCGGCCAGGGCCAACAACCGCGCGCCGGCGTAGACGGAATCTTCATTGTTGGCGCGTACCAGGCCGCGATCGCTGCGGGCGGCATATCGCAGGACCAGGGTCACGGGCGCAACTCCTCGATGCCGGCTGCCGAGCCGGCATCATCGTCGTGGGCGCGGGTCACGGGCGCAACTCTATTGCCGTCTTGCCGATCCGAACCGGCGTACCTATGGGAACTCGCACAGCAGTTGTCACTTTGGCCCTGTCGAGGTAAGTGCCGTTGGTCGATCCTAGATCTTCCACATACCATTCGGAGCCGCGCTGAGACAGCCTGGCATGCCGAGTCGAGGCGTAATCGTCAGTCAATACCAAGGTTGAGTCGTCCGCGCGTCCGATCAGCACCGGTTGGCCGCTCAGCGTGATCCGGGCACCCTGCAGCGCCCCGTCAGTCACGACCAGATACCGCGCCGTGTCGCGGCGCTGGCGCGAGGACAGTAGGTTGCCGCGCAGCGTCAACCCGCGACGCACCATGACCGCGCCGGTGGGCGCATAGATGTCGGTGCGCAGTATGCGCAACACCGACCAGATGAACAGCCACAACAGCATCAAAAACCCGGCACGCGTCAGTTGCAGTACCAACCCCTGCATCCGGCGGTCCTTTCCGTCCCGGCACTGCCCACCCCGCGCACCTGATCCCGGGCACCTCGGCAAAGTCACGATACTTCGACGGTGATCGACGCGGGGAGATGCGCGGCAGCTTCCAGTCAGTGGGTTCAGTGAATGCGGACGATGATCTCGGAATGGCCCAGTCGGATCACGTCGCCGTCAGCCAGCTGCCACTCCTGCACGGGGGCGTTGTTGACGGTGGTGCCGTTGGTGGAGTTCATGTCCGAGAGCAACGCGACCTGACCGTCCCACCGGATCTCCAGGTGTCGACGTGACACACCGGTGTCTGGGAGCCGGAACTGGGCGTCCTGGCCGCGCCCGATGATATTGGAGCCGTCGCGCAACTGGTAAGTGCGGCCGCTGCCGTCGTCAAGTTGCAGGGTGACCTGGGCCCCGACCGATCCGTAGCCGCCCTGACCGTAGCCGCCGTAGCCGCCGCCGGCCTGGCCGTAGTCCGGCGCGGCCTGCTGGCCGTAATCGGGAACCGGTGGTTGGCCCTGAACGCCGTAGTCGTAGTCGCGGCCGGCGGGCTCGCCGTAACCACCCTGCGGCTCGCCGTACTCCGCGCCTGCGGTGCGTACCCGCCGGGGGCAGACGCCTCGGCGTACTGGGTGTAGTCCCCGCTGCCGTAGTCCTGGCGACCGTAGCCGGCGCCGCCCTGCTGGTAGCCCTGGTCCTGGCCGTAACCGCCACCCTGTTCGTAGGACGGCCGTTGCGGCTCCGGCGGAGCCTGCGGTGCGCTCGGCGCTCCGTAGCCTTCGTCCTGACGGGCGGGCTCGCGTCCGTAATCGCCGTAGCCCCCGTAGCCCTGCTGGCCGCCCTGCGGCTGGCCGTAACCGCCTTGCTGGTAGCCCTGGTCCTGGCCGTAGCTGCCCGGGCTTCCGTAACCGCCGCCGGGCGGACCCTGGGGCGGCGCGGGCGGAGGTGCCTCGTGGGTCGGCGCGTAGTTGCTCTGACCCTGGTCGTAGCCGCCCGGGGCGCTGTAGCCGCGCTGGTCGTAGCCCTGCTCGCTGTAGCCGCGCTGGTCGTAGCCGCCCTGGGGTTGACCCGGGGGTTGGCCCTGGGGTTGGCCCTGTGGTTGGCCCTGGAGCCGCCCTGGCCCTGTAGCCGCAGCCGCCCTGGTCCGGGTAGCCGCCCTGGTCCGGGTAGCCGCCCTGGTCCGGGTAGCCGCGCTGGTCGTAGCCACCCTGCGGGGGTGGCGGGTAACCCTGCTGGGGCGGGTAGCCACCGGCCTCCGGCGGGTACCCGGGCGGGCCGCCTTCGTGCGGCCGCGGGTAGCGGTCGTCGTAGTACTCGTCGGGCCGCCCCTGCCCCTGGCCGCCGCGATAGCCTGGATTGTCAGTCATCGGTCGTACTCCTGGTTCTGCGCCAAACGCATCATTTGATTGTGGCCTGGCGGAATCGGTAGCCGTCGGGCGGGGCTCGACGTCGGGGTTGACAGTCCCGCGGGCGCGGAACTGGCCGGTATGCAGGTTCGAGGCCTGCTCGAACCGGACGACCACATCACCATACGTTTGCCACCCCTGTTCCTGGATATAGTCCGCCAAGTACCGAGCAAAAGCGCTCGACGTGAGCTCCGGGTCGCCGCCCAACTTTCCAGAGTCGTGCACACTGAGGGTAATTATGTATTCGTTGGGTGCCAAAAGGCGATTTCCCTGGAGGGACCGGACACCATCGGCAGCCTCGCGGCGCAACAGCGCTTCCACCTCTTGCGGCACGATCGATCCCCCGAACACCCGGGCAAACGCGTCACCAACCGTCGATTCGAGTTTGCGCTCGATGCGCTGAACCAGCCCACGTTGGCTACCCATTTTTGCGCGCTCGCCTCACTACTTTGCCGGGAAGATCATCGGCCGAGGGCGAAGGAACTCGGCCAGGTGACTGATCAACCAATCGTATCGGGACAGCGCGACCCGGCGGCACCGTCGGAATCGTGAGAATCACATCGATACTGTTCGGAGACCTTCCGCGCGGTCTGCGGCGGTGAGCCCCCATCGCACGGTTGGGGCGCGCGGCCACTACAGTGATATGGTCCTCCGGTTGTTTCGGGCGAGTGGCGGAATGGCAGACGCGCTGGCTTCAGGTGCCAGTGTCCTTCGGGACGTGGGGGTTCAAGTCCCCCTTCGCCCACAGATTTCCCCGGCCATCGGCCGGGGTTTTTTGTTCGCTGCTCCCGTGGTTTTTCGCGGGTCTACGGTCTATCTGACAAACCGCGCCGACACCGCCGTCGGCGATGATCCGAGGAGCTACAGAGTTGAACATCGATCCCGCGGCCACCGCGTGGTTGCTCGCCAGCACCGCCCTTGTTCTGCTGATGACGCCCGGGCTGGCGATCTTCTACGGCGGCATGATGCGTACCACCGGCGTGCTCAACATGATCATGATGAGCTTCATCTCCATACCGTTGGTCACGGTGACATGGCTGCTGGTCGGCTACAGCGTGGCGTTCTCCGACGGTGGCGTGGGCGGCTTACTGGGCGGCCTGTCGCACGCCGGGATGAGCGGGATCGGTCCGGAGACTCTGCACGGACAGGTTCCCGAGCTGCTGTACGCCACCTTTCAGTTGACCTTCGCGATCATCACCGCTGCCCTGGTGAGTGGGGCCATCGCCGACCGCGCCAAGTTCACGGCCTGGATGGTGTTCGTGCTGGTGTGGTCGGTGGCGGTGTACGCAGTCATCGCGCACTGGGTGTGGGCGCCCACCGGCTGGCTGGCGAAGATGGGCGTCCTCGACTACGCGGGCGGGCTGGTCGTCGAGATCGTCTCGGGCTCCTCGGCCTTGGCGCTGGCGTTGGTGCTCGGCCCGCGCATCGGATTCAAGGTGGAGGCCATGCGCCCGCATAACCTGCCATTCGTGCTGCTCGGGGTGGGACTGCTGTGGTTCGGCTGGTTCGGGTTCAACGCCGGTTCGGCGCTGGCCGCCAACGGACTGGCGGCCGCGATCTTCCTCAACACTCTGGTGGCCGGCTGCCTGGGCATGCTGGGCTGGCTTTCGGTGGAGCAGTTCCGCGACGGCAAGCCGACCACGTTCGGTGCCGCCTCGGGTGTGGTTGCCGGGCTGGTGGCGATCACGCCGTCGTGCGGCACGGTGAACACCCTGGGTGCCGCAGTCGTCGGTCTGGTCGCCGGGATCGTCTGCTCGTACGCGATCCTGATCAAGTTCAAACTCAACTACGACGACTCCCTTGACGTCGTGGGCGTGCACTTCGTCGGCGGCGTTGTCGGTGTGTTCTTGATCGGGCTGCTTGCCACTGCGGTGATGACCGGTGGCCCGAAGGGTCTTTTCTACGGCGGTGGGCTGGGCCAACTCGGCAAACAGTCACTGGCGATGCTGGCGGTCGCCCTTTACGCGTTCGCGGTGAGTTTTGCGCTGGCCAAGCTGATCGACCGGTTCATGGGATTCCGGCTCAGCGCCGCGGACGAGACGGGCGGTATCGACCTCAGCCAGCACGCCGAGACGGCCTACCCCGAAGGGGTTTACGGCCACCAGGCGCCGCGCCGCCCGTCTATCGGCGAGAGAGACGAGTCTCGACCGCGGTCGATCGACGAAGAAGACGAATGGGGCGGTTAATCTGGCCACGTGAGCAGCCAGCAAGTGCCGGGCGGTGTCGTGCACACAAATGCCTGCCGACCTGCGCCAGGCGCTGGTCACCAACTCGACCGCTTTGGCGCTCTGGAAGGACATCACTCCCCTGGCGCGCAACGAGTTCATCTGTTGGGTCGAGGACGCCAAGCAAGCGGCGACCCGCGAGCGCCGCATTCGCCGGACCCAGGAGGAACTCGAGGAAGGCAAGCGTCGGCCGTGCTGCTGGCCTGGATGCAAACACCGGGAGCGCAACGGCAAGTAGCGCAGTCTCGGACACGCCCGTTGCTGGACCCGACCGTCGACCGCTAGTGTTTGGTTAGGCGAACCTAATCTGGCGGCAAACCCCTCCCCGCCGGTTTGGTGAGACGCCCGCTGCGTCACTGCCGTGGTAGCAGCGACACGCGGGGGGAAGGACCAGGCTCTGATGGGTGTGACGGCGAGGGGTTGGCCGGCGGTGAGTAAGCCGTGACAACTCCGATCTGGATGGCCGCACCTCCCGAAGTGCATTCGGCGATGTTGTCCAGTGGGCCGGGCCCGGGGGTGTTGTTGGCGGCCGCCGGCGCCTGGCAGGCGCTGGGTGCCGAGTACGCCGAGGCAGCCGCTGACCTACTGAGCGTGCTGGGCGTGGCGCAGAGTTCCTGGCAAGGTCCGAGCGCCGCTCAGTACGTCGCCGCGCACGCGCCGTACCTGGGCTGGCTAACCCAGGCACAGGCAACAAGTCAAGCCGCCGCCGCCCAACACGAGGCCGCCGCGGCGGCCTATACGACGGCGCTGGCGCTGATGCCGACGCTGCCCGAGTTGGCCGCCAACCACGGCGTCCACGGGGTGCTGGTTGCGACGAATTTCTTTGGTATCAACACGATTCCGATAACCCTGAACGAAGCCGACTATGTCCGCATGTGGCTGCAGGCTGCGGCCACGATGGGCGGCTACGAAGCGGCGTCCGCAGCGGCCGTGGCGGCGGTCCCGCCCACCACGCCCGCGCCGACGGTCCTGAAATCCGATTCGACTGAGGCGGCCGCCGAACCCGGTCAGCTCGCCGCGGCGGCTCCCGCCGCCGACTCCGGCAACCAACTCAATCTCGCCGACATCATCACCCAGTTGCTCCAGCAGTACGTGCAGTACGTGCAGCAGATATATGAGCCCATCATCAACTTCCTGCAGAACCCGGTAGGGAACACCTTCCAGCTGATCAACGACTTCCTGACCAACCCGGCACAAGCGTTGGTGACCTGGGGGCCGTTCCTGTTCGCCGTCGTCTATCAGGTCTTGTCCTGGGTCGCGGCGAGTCTCACCTATCCCCAGCTGCTGCTGGATCCCTTGCTGTCGATCACGCTGGGTGTGGTGATCGGGGTGGGTTACGAGTACCTGCAGCAGGTTCCGCCCCCCGTCGCGGAAGCTGCGGCGCCCCCGGCGGCGGTGCTCAGCGCACCAAGTCACTCGTCGAACTGGCCGCTGGCGACACTTGCGCCGACCGTCGCCGGCCCGGCTGGCGCCCCGGCGGCTTCCGCTACCTCAACTGCGGGTTCGGCGCCCGCGTCGGCTGCGCCGGCGTCGGCCGCGTCGGCGGTGCCGTATGCCGTCATTGGGGTTGACCCCGGCGAAGGATTCACGCCGACATTTCGCGAGGGAAGCAGAGCAAAGGCGCCGGCGGAAGGGATTCCGGCGGCGGCCGCCGGGTTGCCGGCGCGGGACAAACGCCGGTCCCGACGGCGGCGCGCTGCCACCATGCCGGAGCACCAATATGCTGACGAGTTCCTGGATTACGACGCAGGGCCCGCCGAGGAGCCGCTGGTGGCAGCGTCCAGCACGGGTGCAGGCGCGACGGGCTTCGGGGGTACTGCGGCCAAGGGTGACACCGACGCGGCCGGGCTGGTGACGTTACTCGACGACGAATTCGGCGGCGGCCCAACGGTTCCGATGCTGCCCACCACGTGGGACTCAGAAGTCCGCTAGCCTCAGTTGTCCGGCTGCGTGTTGACCCATCCGACGACTTCGGCCGTCACGGGGTCGGTGATGTCGTTGTATTCGGGATGCTTCTTGAGCACCGTGACCACCATGGAGCACACCGGCACGATTCGCTTCCCGTCCGCCCGTGCTGCCTGCAGTGCATCCTCGAGCAGCAGCGTCGCCAGGCCGCGTCCGCCGAATGCGGGATCGATTTCGGTGTGTTGAAAGACCCGCTGATCGCCGCGGTCAGCGAAATCGGCGAAGCCGACGGTCCTCGCCAGCGACCGCGATCGTGTACCGTCGGTCCTCCGCTCTGATGTGGACTTCTGCGCCGGTCTTGTCGGTAGTCATGTGTGCTCCTTCTTGATCTGGAAGTGACCTGGGAGCAGCAGCCGGGTGGTCGGCAACGGCGGGGCGGGCAGTCGGGTGACCGAACCCTGGTAGCCCCGGACAGCGCCGAAGCGATCGGCACCGTCCTGCCAGAGCTTTCGGTAGGTGACGATGTCATCGTGGCTGCGGCCCACGAAGTTCCACCACATCACCAACTCTTCGCAGAACGGGGTGCCGCCCAGGACCAGGACCCGGGCGGGTCGCTCCCCCGCATTGCGCAGCCGCAGCACGGAGTGGCCCGGGCCTTGGTAGCCCAGATCGGCGACGACAGCGCAACCCCACTCAGCTGAACGGCGCCCTCGTCGCACAGCACCCCGTGCTCGAACGCCGGATCGATTTCGAGTTCGAGCGTCGGCATGCGAGTCGAGGTCGATCTGAGCACCCAGCAGCGGAGTGAATGTGGTGTACCGGCGAACGACTTCCGGCTAGCTCCCCGAGAAAGACCCGAGCCTGAGCACCAGGCAATGAGACGGGCTCCGGCCGGTAGTGCGCGAAGTCGCGACCGGTCTCTCGCGCCGAGTCGGGCAGCGCCACCCACAACTGCGCGCCGTGCAGCACCGGGCCGGAGCCGACCGATCGACACCTCGGAATGGCAGATACCCGCGCCGGCCGTCATCAGATTGAGCTCGCCGGGCCGCACCACGGCATGTACGCCCGCGCTGTCGCGGTGCTCCACCTGCCCCGCTGAACAACCAACTCACCGTCTGCAGGCCGGTGTGCGGATGCGGCGGGACGTCCATCCGCGCGGATACCGGGCCGTAGTGGTCGACGAAGCACCAGGCCCCGATCAGCGAGCGCTGCCGTTGCGGCAGGGTGCGTTGCACGCGGATCGCCCGGGGCCCGCCCAGGGGACCTCACGTGGACGCAGTACCTCGACAACCGGGTGTCCCGCGACCTGTGAAGCGCCGCAAGCGACTTCGGCCGGGGCGGTCTCCAGGTTGCTCACTCCCGCGACCCTAGCTGGCGCAGCACGGGTGCACCGGCCCGGCGGTCGCAGCACCTTCATGGCGACGCGCATGATCGGCTCGGGAATCCGATCCTTCAGCGCCAGCGCGGTATCGGCTGCGCGGGAGCGCAGCGGGGTGCCACGACCGAACATCCGGTTGAGCGGACCCCCCGAGTCGGTTCGAGCGTCACATGCAGCGGTGGCGACGTCGACGGCCGAGCCCAGCGCGTTGGAGATGACCATCCGCTGAATCTCGCTGGTACCCTCAAAGATGGTGTAGAGCTTGGCATCTCGATACCACTTCTCCACCGGATGGTCGGTGATGTAGCCCCAGCCACCCATGGTCTGGATGGCCCGCTCGGTGGCCTTGACCGCGACCTCGCTGGCGGCGAGTTTGGACATCGAGCCCTCGCCGCGCTCGAACGGCGACGCCGTTGGCCGCCATCCAGGAGGCCCGCCAGGTCAGCAGTCGGGCGGCGTCGATCTGGGTCGCCAGGTCCGCCAACGGAAACGCGATGCCCTGGTTGTCGATGATGGGTCCGCCGAATGCCTCCCGCTCGGTGGCGTACGCGGTCGCGTATTCCAATGCGGCACGGGCGATTCCGATCGCCTGAGCGGCGACCATCGGCCGGGTCTGCTCGAACGTGCCCAGCGTCGCGGAGCCGGACTTCTGTCCGCCCGCTACCACTTCGCGGGCCTTGGCCAGCTTGTGTTCGAGCTTCTCCTGTCCGCCAAGCAGATTGGCGCCCGGAACCCGGACGCCGTCGAACCGCAACTCGGCGGTGTGCGATGCCCGGCAGCCCAGCTTGTCGAGCTTGCGCACCAGCTCCAGTCCGGGCGTCCCGCCCGGCACGACGAACAGGGCCTGACCGCGGTGGCCGAGTTCCTCGTCGACCACCGCGTTCACCACGTGCACGTTGGCGATGCCGCCGTTGCCGATCCACATCTTGTGGCCGTCGATGATCCAGTCGTCGCCGTCGCGGCGGGCGCGGGTGCGCAGATTGCGGACGTCGCTGCCGCCTTCGGGTTCGGAGATCGCCAGCGCGGCGAGCTTGAGATCGCCCGGTGTCCCGAAACATTCCGGGCGCCCACTCCAGCATCTGCTCCGGGGAGGCGGCCTGCCCGATCGCCGACAGCGCCAGCGCCGGCATGACGATGGCCAGACCGATCCCGGCGCAACCCCAGAACAGCTCCTCCATGAACATCGGCAGCGACATGCCGGTCGGGTCGCCGATCAGATCGCGGTAGAACAGCGGGCTGTAGAAACCGCGTTGGGCCGCCTCCTCCAGTACCGGCCACGGGAACTCCTGCCGCTGGTCGTATTCCAGCGCCACAGGGCGGATCACTTCCTCGGCGAACTCGTGCGTTCGCCGGGCCAGGTCGTGTTGCGCGGCCGTGGGGGTCAGGTCGAAAGTCATGAATGCGCCTTTGGTTCAGTTGCCTCGGCCCGGGCGGGGCCACTGTCGGCGCCGTATACCCGCGGTTTGGGCGTGCTATCCGCCCGCTTCCCCGGACGCTTGTCAGGCCGCCGAACGAGGACCCAGCTGTGCGGCCGGAAGGTGCAAGACCACCGCGCTCACCGGGACCTTGTTGCTTTCGCGGTCGCATTCGCGGCGCGCCAGCAGGGCGGCATTATCCGGTAGTTCTCGGGCGTTGATTTCGCCGGCGGCGATGCGCCGCAGACACCTCGTGGGCGTGGGCGAGCTGTTCGCGCTTGCGGTACTGGCCGCCGGGCAGTTTGACCCCGGCCCAGACACCGTATTCCTCCCGGTGCGCGATGGCGCGTTGGGCGCACTGCCGTTGTTGCGCCAGCGGGCAGCGGCGCAGGCATTGAATCCGGGCCTCGATGGCCGAGCGTTCGTAACGCGCGCCTTGGCGGCTCCGTCGCCGCCGTCGTCATCGGGGTAGCCGAACCATAATTCCGGGTTTGTTGCGCAGGGGTGTCCCATGAGCCGGTCTCCTTGCGTCGTTGAAACGTAGGCGAAAGCGTATACACAACCGGGCCAAGTCCCAGACAAGGGAAACGAGATAAAAACGTATATCTACAGATGGTGGGACGCGGCCTGTGTAATATCCGCCTATGGCCGGAGCGCGCGTGAGCCGTGAGTCGGCCGGCGCGGCCATCCGGGCATTGCGCGAATCGCGGGACTGGTCGCTGGCGGACCTGGCGGCGGCGACCGGCGTCAGCATCATGGGGTTGAGCTATCTCGAGCGCGGAGCCCGCAAACCGCACAAAGGCACTGTTCAGAAGGTTGAGAATGGGCTGGGCTTGCCGCCCGGGAACCTACTCGCGGCTGTTGGTGGCCGCGGATCCCGATGCCGAGCTGGCTCGGTTGCTCGCCGCGCAGCCGCCGGCGCCCGTGTCGGCCCGAAGCCCGGGCGCGGTTATCGTCGACCGCCACAGCGACACCGAAGTGCTCGAGGCGTACGCCGAGGCGCAGCTGGAAGCGATGCAAGTCTCGTCATCGAACACTTGCCGGCGAATACATCAAACGAATACGAGACGTATATTCTGTCTGTGGTCGCACAATGCGTGAAGGCGGAGATGCTGGCCGCCAGCTCCTGGCGGGTGGCGGTGAACGCGGGCGCTGATTCGACCGGCCGGCTCATGGAGCATCTGCGGTCGCTCGAAGAGACGCGCAGCGCTCTGTTGGAGCGGATGCCCGCGAGTCTGAGCGCGCGATTTGATCGGGCGTGTGCACAATCGTCGCTTGCCGGACGCGATCATTGCGGCGCTCCTCGGCGTCGGTGGTGAGGAGATGTGGGACATCCGTAATCGGGGTGTCATTCCCGCCGGCAGCACTCCCCCGGGTGCGCGCTTTCGCCGAGGCGATGGAGGCGAGCGAATCACGACGGACAGACAGGAAGTCGCTAGGGGCACAAGTGAGCTCGAAGTCGAGATCGCTGAACCGCGCCTACCAGCTCATGTTCGCGGGCAACAGTCAGTATCCCGACTGGACCGGGGACGCATGCGCTACGAAGGAGTGCTGCAACGTGCTGTAGGCTGAAAACGGTTGCGGCACAGGGACATTATCAGCAGGCCGGAACAGCACACGCAAGCGAATCTGGTAGTCGGCGGCACGAATAGCGGAGCGGCCGCGGCGATTATCGGCGGCGCACAACGGGACGGGCAGACTGCGCGGAAGCTGACCGGCGGCGTCCTCGATGAAGCCCGCGCCGACGCTGCCTTCACTCCGGCTTCGCCGATGGCCCAGCGCGAGGCGATGCGCCGCAAAGCGGCGCGGTTGCGCACTCAACGGGCCCATGTCTTGTCGGCGCGCGGGCGGGCGCGACGGCACCTGGCGGCGCTACGGGCGCTGCGCTATCGAATGTCGCACCATGACGCTCTCGGATTGATGCGGCGGCCGTCACGAATCAGCGCCGGCGACGCGGTGCGGGCAGCGCTCTCCCGGCTGGGCCGCCCGTACGTCTGGGGGGCGACCGGGCCCGACCAGTTCGACTGTTCCGGGCTGGTCCAGTGGGCCTACGCGCAGGCGGGGTCCACCTGGACCGCACCACCTATCAACAGATCAACGACGGATCCCGGTCCCGCGATCGCATGTGCAACCGGGAGATCTCGTATTCCCGCATGCGGGACACGTGCAGCTCGCGATCGGCAACAATCTGGTCGTCGAAGCACCGTACTCGGGCGCCTCGGTGCGGATCAGCCGAATGGGGGCCAACGTGCAAATCCGCCGCCCACTGTGAGATGAGAAGGTTGAGCCCATGTCTGAGCAAGCCGGACACTCGGTAGCTGCCATCCAGGCGCGGCAGGCGGCGCTGGCCAAGCACCACGGCACGGTCGCCGAGGCTGACCGGGTGCTGGCCGACGCGCTTGCCGGCGCTCATGCCGCGATCCGCGAGAGTGTCCGCCGGCTGGACGCGATCGCCGACGAGATCGAGCGCGCGGTGCTGGTGCAGGGCGAACTAGCCGTGGATACCCCGTTGGGCGCGCACGAGTTTCAGAGGTTTCTGCTTACCAAGCAACGCGAGATCGCCGCCGTCGTGACGAATGCACGCGAGTTCGAGTCGCGCGAAAAGAGCTGTGCTGGACGGGCTGCGGGCTCAATACGGCGCCATCTGCGGGAATTGTCCGGGTGACGAGCCTGGGTACTGTCCCGCGGCATGGAGGGCTCGTGACCACGTATCAGGACCTCGTGGAAATGATGCGACTCATTCAGGAGCGCACCGGCGACCCGTTGGCATGGATGGCCGGGTTGACGCCCGACGAACGGATCGCCGCGGTATCGCCCCCGACGAGCGGTCCGCACCTGGCTGGGTACTGGCCAAGACCGCGGCATGAGAGATGTCGACCCGTCCGGAAAGACCGGAAGGCGCCACGGCGAGCGGCCGCAGCCATCGCGGATGCAGAAGCTGCTCTGGCACACCAGAATTCGGCGAGCTCTCAGCTCGACCTGCAAGTGATATCGGCGATTCTCAATGCACACCTGAAAGCTCTGGAAGGCCGGGATGCTCTGGACAGGCTTCAACAAGAGACCGAAGTCGCGGTACGTACCCGGTCGGATCTGGACACTCCGGCCGGCGCGCGTGACTTCCAGCGGTTCCTGATCGGCAAGCTCAGGGATATCCGAGAGGTCGTCGCGAACGTGAGCCTGGATGACACGTCGAAGTCAGCCCTGATGGCGGCATGGACCTCGCTGTACAACGCCTCGAAGGCCGGTGAACCGGTATCGGGCCCCGCCGTCGCAATCCTCGGGCGACTCCGGCGAGGAACCGGCGACACTGCCGGACGCCGCAGAGGACCCCTACCTCGATTCCCTGATGTTCGACGATCCCGGCCTGCCGGCCGGGGATGTGCCGGAGCAGAGCGTCACGCCGCCCGCGACGATCGCCCCTTCGCTACCAGGCATTCCCAGCTTCGGCGGAGGCGGGATGCCGGGCGGAACAGGTTCGGGTTGGAGTGCGCCAAGCGGGTTTCCGTTGACCGGACTGGGCCGGGGACGCGAATCCGAGCTGGATCCGGCCGATCTGGACGACTCGCCAGAGACGAGTCGGAGGACCCCGACGTCAAGGACGACGAGGCGAAGGACGTGTCGTCGGAGAAGCCCGAATCGCCGCCGACCGGCCCGACGACGGTGACACTGCCCAACGGCGAGACCGTCACCGCCGCCAGCCCCCAACTCGCCGCGGCGATCAAGGCCGCCGCGGGTGGAGTGCCGATCGCGGAGGCGTTCCATCGGCAGGGCATCACCATTCCCGCGCCGGGCACGGCCGTGGCCGATCCGGTAGCTCCGTCGCGGCTCATACCGGGAGATATCGGCATCTTCACCGACCATCACGCGCTTGCTCTCGGCCACGACAAGGCGCTGCTCGACGGCCAGATTCAACGCATCTCCACCGTGAGCGGGCCAAGCTTTCTAGGCTGGGTACATCCGCCGACGCCGGCGAGCGGCCCCGCGGCCGGCCAAGGCGGACCCACCGGCACCAACCCGACCTGCGGCCGGGTAGACGGCGACAGAAGAAGGAGACACGGATGGCAGATCGAATCCATGTGGTGCCGGCCCACTTACGTGAAGCCGCGGGTCATCACGAGCAGACCTCCGACTACCTGCGGACCGTTCCGTCGACGCATGCCGCCATCCAGGACAGCCTGGACTCACTCGGACCGATATTCGGTGAGCTGCGCGAAGCCGGGCGCGAACTGCTCGAGTTGCGACGGCAGTGCTACGAACAGCAAGCCGACAACCACGCAAACATGGCGCAGGACCTGCGGACGTCGGCGGCGAAGTGGGAACAGCACGAAGAACACGCGGCACGCGAGTTCGGCGGCATCATCGACGGACGGTCCCTAACAGTCAATGACAGACGCCAATCCCGCCTTCGACACCGTTCATCCGAGCGGGCACATCCTTGTTCGCTCCTGCCGCGGTGGCTATATGCACAGCGTGACGCTGAGCGAGGCGGCGATGGACACCGACGCAGAGACCCTGGCCAAGGGCATCCTGTTGACCGCCGACGTGTCCTGGCTGAAGGCGTTGCTGGAAGTGCGCGGTGAGATCGTGGCGGCCGGACACACCCCGTCAGCGGAGGTTCCGACGGCTCAGGCATTGGACGCGGCGATCGAAAAGCTGCTGGCGCATCGACTGCGCCGCCGCGGCCGTTGACCGACTAGAGCAACCAGTTCTTCGCGGTATCGGGGTCCGGTGCGATATCGACCGGCGGCTCGATGGGATTGGCGCCGAACAGCTCTCGCGCGCGGCCGAGCAGAGCACGCACTTCGTCGAGTTGCTGCTGCAGCGCAGAATCAGCCATGGCCCCACGCTACCCAGGCCGCCGCGGCCACACAATTCACCGCCCGCAAGCCGATCGGCAGCCGTCGGTACGCTGAGCCGGTGGGGATCTTCGGTCGAAAGTCGGCGCGTCAACGCCTGCGGCGAGCGACCCATGAATCCCTCTCGATTCCGACTTTCACTGCGCCGTCGATTGCACCCCCTGGGTGATCGGTGGGCTCTGGCCGGCTGAGCTGTCCACGACCACCGCCGAAACCGCCACGCTTGCAGAGCATCTCAAGGTCGACCTGCAGCGCATTGCCCGGACCGCCAACGATGAATTGAGAAGCCTGAGCCGTGCGGGCCGCAGCGATCCTGCCCGGCAGGCCGCGGAGGCCAAAGTGGTGAGCGAAGCCCGTGCCCGTGCCGAGCGGCGCGTCGAGTCGACGATTCGCCACTTGCGCGAAGTGCAGCGGAAGTGCCGCCGAGCGACCCCCGCGCGCCTCGAAAGACCCAGGTCATACCGGCTGTGACGGCACAGACTTGGACGTCGACCCGCTGCCGGTAACCGCCGCCGGGAGACCGAGCAGACCGAGGTGCCGGCTGTCGCCCCCGATGCAGAGTCGACGACCTGACCAACGCCGGAACCGGTTATCGAGACGTGGAGGTTGCACCCGAACCGGAACCGGATGCCGAACGGTTGCAACGGCTCCTGGCGTTTGTGGCCCGTCAGGAACCCCGCCTGAATTGGGCCGTCGGCGATCGTGAGGACGGTACGACGCTGTTGGTCACCGATCTCGCCGACGGCTGGATCCCGTCGGGCATCGCCCTGCCGGAAGGGGTGCGGTTGTTGGAACCCGAACCACGCAGCGGCAAAGTCACCGCGCTGCTTGGCGACAGCACGCACTCCGCGAGCTACGCTCCCGGCGATTCGACGGGCTGGCTGGTCGACGTCATCGCGACGGAATCCTCGGTGCGGCCGCGTGAGCTGCCGACGGTTGCAGATCTGGGATGGGAGTTGGGTGAAGCGACGCGATGGCGCGACGGACTGCCACGAATAGTGCACACGGTGGCCAGGGCCGCTGCTCGGGGACCGGCGTTGCCGAAGGCTGAGATCGACGTGCTGCGGGTACACCTCGACACCGCGCGGCACCGGCTGCTGGTGCAGTATCCGGATGTCGAGCCGGGGCCCTGCTCGACTGTCTCTTGTTGTCGGCCACCGAAAGCCGCGTACCGGAGACCCCGTCTCTGCGAACTATCACTTCGCCTGGTTCCAGAGACTGAGCCGCATCAACGGCCGAAGCACCGAACTTGCACCCCAGAATATGAATTGACCCTGGTGGGAGGCGTCGACATACTGTCATGGTGTCGGGGTCGGGCAGTCGCAGCGAGCCGAGCGACCTGAAGCGACAGGGCCCTCGTCGAATCGGTTCTCCGGGAATTGAGCGAGGCGGCCGACAAGTGGGAGGCGCTCGTCGCGCAGGCCGAGACCGTCACGTACAGCGTGGATCTGGGCGATATCCAAGCCGTCGCGAACTCGGACGGACGGCTACTCAAGCTGGCGTTGCACCCTGAGGTGATGACGGGCTACGGCCATGGCGAGTTGGCCGAGAGGTTGAACCTGGCGATCGCGGCGCTGCGTGAGGAGGCCGAAGCCGAGAACCGGGAACGGTACGGCGGCCGCCTGCAGTGATGTCGGTGCCGGTACGGCAATCGGGGATCCGTACCGCGCCACCGGAAGGAGAACGACTGTGCCACTCAATCTGTCCAACCGGGACCAGAATTCGGGGCATCTGTTCTACAACCGCCGCCTGCGCGCCGCGATCACCCGATTCTCCGTCCGGATGAAGCACGATGACCGCAAACAGCAAGCGGCGGTGGCCCTCTCGATCGTCCTCGTCCTCATCGGCGTCGGCTGGATGGCTCTGCTGCATATCATGAAGCCGGCGGGCTTGATCGCGGAGTCGGCCATCATCGGAAACCGGGACACCGGAGCCATCTACGCGAAGATCAACGGGCGCCTCTACCGGCGCTGAACCTGACCTCGGCGCGGCTGGTGGTCGGCAATGCCGCCGCGCCCGACCTGGGTCAACGGCGAGCGAAATCGCGAAGTACCCGACTGGTCCGATGATCGGCATTCCCGGTGTGCCAGACAGCTTGCCGATCACGGCGGGCGCGGTCTCGGCGTGGGCGTTATGCGACACCGCGCCGTCGGGGCAGCGGGGCGGTCGCGCCGGTCGGTGACTGCGATCGCGGGCCAGCTCACCCCGTTCGGCCGGGCCGCGGTGATGGGCTCGACGAGGCGATCCTGGCGACCCACAAGGGCGCGACCTACGTGATCTGGCGAGGACAACGGTCCCGCATCGAGCCGACCGACCGGTCGGTGACGTTCAATCTCGGTCTCGATCCCGGGGTGACCTATCCAATCGAAGTCTCCAACGCCCTCTTCGATGCCATGCCTGCCACGGAACCGCTTGTGTCACCGATCGATTCCGGAGGCCGGCACACCGTCGCAGTGGCTGCCCGAGGCGAAGGTGGGCAGCGTGCTGGAAACCCGCGACGCGGCGGGACCGTCAACGGCTTCTAGTGCTGTTGGCGGACGGCGTGCAGAAGATCACCAGCTTCGTCGCAGATCTGTTGCGCACCGGCGACTCTCAGGGCTCAACGATGCCAATCCTGGTGGCCCCGGACAAGCTGATTCACATCCCGGTTGTCGACCTTCTCGATGTCGACTACTACCCGGCCGGAAAGCTGGAATTCGTTGACACCAAGGCTAATCCCGTAACCTGCGTGGGATGGGAGAAACAATCCAGCGATCCCCAGGCCAGGGTCACCCTCGTCTCGGGCGCGGGCCTGCCGGTGCCGATCGGCATGGACTCCCGTGTGGTGCACTGGTCCGCGACGACCGCAACCCCGAATCGAGCGAGGCGAACCAGACACTGATCCTGCCGGGTGCGGCGAACTTCGTTGCCACGACGAGCGGCGTCGTGACAGCCGGCAGACGCGAAAGTTGTATTGGGTTTCGCCGCAAGGTGTTCGCTATGGCATACAATCGGATCAGCGAACTTACAGGCGCTGGGACTGGATCCGCGCCTCGCCGTGCAGGCACCCTGGCCGCTGGTGCGCACCTTCGCGCCCGGCCCGGCGATCAGCCGTGATGCAGCCCTGGTGGCCCGCGACGCGGTATCGGCGGGCGGCGTCTTGGCACCCATTCCCGACTCCAGCGAACCCGGGGTTAGTCATGTCCAAACGGGGCTTTGTGCGTGCAAAGCGGACGCCGCCACCGAATGTTCCTCCGGTGCGGGTGGCGGTCGCGGCGCCGTTGGCGCTGCCCGAACGCGAGCCGCGCAACATTTTGCTGATGATCGCACTGCCCGCACTGCTGGTCGGGATCGTCGGAACGCTGGTGGTGATGTACGCATCCGGGGTTCGGTCGTTGCAGTCGGGGTTCTTTCCGATGATCGGTCTGGTCGGCTTCGGCGCGTTGATGTTCGGTGGGCGATTCGGTCGCGGGCGTCGAATCAGTTGGGGTGAACTGGAAAAGCAGCGGCGGAGCTATCTGCGCCAACTCGACGACGATCGCGAAGAAGTACAGCGCGCCGGCCGGGAGCAGCGCCGAAGTCAGCTGTTCGTGCACGCCGACCCACAAAAACTCGACACCGTGATCGGCGGCCCGCGGATGTGGGAGCGGCGGCCTACCGACCCGGACTTCCTCGATGTCCGACTGGGTATCGGCGTTCAGCAGGCCGGCGAAGCGGCCGTGTCATTGCAGTGGCCGGACGTTCCGATCGGTGAGGAGCTCGAACCGGTAACCGGCGGTGCGCTCAGGGATTTCATCCTCGAGCAGAGCAAGATTCGCGGGATCGGGAAGGTGCTGAGCTTGCGGTCCAAGCCCGGGTTCAGCTTCACTGCCGACGACCCGGGCGACTTGCACAGTATGGTGCGCGCGCTGCTGTGCTCACTTGCGGTCTATCACAGCCCCGATGATGTGAAGCTGATGGTGGTCACCCGCCATCCCGAGCATTGGCAATGGCTGGTCTGGCTCCCGCACAACCAGCATGACGAGATGTTCGACGCGTGCGGCCTGCGCCGCCTGGTGTTCGCGTCTCCTACCGAGCTGGAAGAGGCACTCGATGCCGAGTTGCACCGTAAGGGTCGCGGGCCGTGGTCGCCGCCGGTTACGGCGAGCCCGACCTCCATGCCATCGCCCATGGAAGCGGCGACGATCCCGGCGTTGGGTCCGCACTGGGTCATCGTGGATGACAATGTCGGCACCCCCGAGCAGTGGAAGGTGTGACGGGCAGAAGGGAATGGCCGGAATCACGGTGTTGCGGTTGGCAACTCGCACCGGCGTCGGCGTCGGATTCGCCGACGACAGCCAGCGGTTCGCATTGCGCGAGGGCAGGCTCACCCACCGCAACACCTTCTACGCCGTCGCCGACACGCTGGCTGACAGCACCGCCAACAGATACGCGCGTGCGCTGGCCCGCTGGTCGCCGATGAGCGCCGGCGAGCTGTCCGAAACCGACAGTCAGGCCGGTGAATTGCTGCGGGCCCTGGGCATCACCGATCCGCGGGAGCTCGACGTCGACCGGCTCTGGGCCGAGAGCGCGGCCGGGGCGATCCGAAGTGGGCGATGGTACCTGTCGGCGTCCGGCAGGGCGGCGATCTGCAGTATGTGATCCTGCGCGCCAAGGACTTCGGCGGCTACGGCTTCCACTCCGTGGTGATCGGGACGTCTGGTTCCGGTAAGTCGGAGTATTTCCTGTCGTTGTGCAGCGGAATCGCGTTGACACATTCGCCCGAGACGTTCATCGTGATCTTCGTCGACATGAAGTTCGAGTCGGCCGCCCAGGATCTGCAGGGATTTCCCCACGTCGCCGGATCACTGTCGAACCTGGGCAAAGACGATCGCCACCTGGCCGAGCGGATGCGCAAGGCGATCAACGGCGAGATCGCCCGGCGCTACCGGCTTTTCAAGGACGCCGGGGCGCGCGACGCCAACGAGTACGAGGAGATGCGGCTCGCCGGACGGGATCTGGAGCCCGTCCCGATCCTGCTGGTGATCATCGACGAGTACCTCGAGTTGTTCATTCACCATCCGGAGTGGATCGATCTGGTCATCCACATCGGGCAGGAAGGCCGTGGCTGCAACGTCTTCTTCACCCTCGGCGGCCAGCGACTGGATCTGTCGTCACTGAGTAAAGCCAAGAGCAACATCGCCTTCCGGGTGGCGTTGCGCGCCGAGACCGCGGAGGACTCCCGCGACGTGATCGGCAGCGACGTCGCGCTGCATCTTCCGTCGAAGGAGAACGGCTACGCATTACTCAAAGTCGGCCCCCGCGACCTCGAGCAGTTCCGGTGCTTCTACGTGTCGGCGCCTTTCGTGGTGCCCAAGCGGGTGGTGAACGTGAACAAGACGGTGGCCATGAGCTTTTCGCAGCCACGCGCCTACACCTGGGAGTACCAGCCGCTGAGTGAGTCGGACAGCGCGGCATTGGCTGTGGCGGATGAACCGGAAGCGCCCGACGAGTTTCTGTTCCATTCCGACGGTTTCCGGAAGAAGAAGCTCGTCGACGTCATCCGGGAGTCGCTCGTCTCGCACCCCGCGCGTCCGCCGCACCAGATCTGGCTACCGCCTTTGGAAGTCAGTGAGCCGATCGACACGCTGGTGGCCCGGTGGCGCGGCCGGCCATGGCATGTCGACTATGGCCAAAACCCCGGCTGGTGTTTCCGGTGGGAATTGTGGACATCCCCGAGGAGCACGATCAACGCGTGCACGCGATCGACGCCGAAATGGACAACATCATGGTGGTCGCGACCGCCCAGCGCGGCAAGTCCACCACGTTGATGACATTGATGACGTCCGCGGCGTTGATGTACCGGCCGGAACGGGTGACGTTCTTCTGCATCGGGGCGTCGCTGTACCCGGTCGAAGGGCTGCCGCATGTGGCGTCGGTGGTCAGCCAGACCGACCGCGAGGGAGTGTCCCGGACCATCGCCTCGATCGAGGGTTTGATCCTGGCCCGCGAGGCGTCGTTCAAGAGGTACCAGATGGACATCTCCGAATTCCGGGAACGGCGGTTCGGCACGGACGGCGGTCGCCGACCACCGATCCCGACGACAAGTTCGGCGACGTCTTCCTCGTCATCGACAACTTCAGCGACCTCTACGAAAAGACGCCGCGATGGGAGACCGCGCGATCGCGATCGCCCGCCAGGGTCTGTCGTACGGGGTGCACATCATGACCAGCGCGACGGCGTGGCTGGTGGGACAGAAGCAGCAACTGGTCAACGTGTCCAACGCCCGCATCCAGCTGCGGCTGAGCAATCCCGACGAAACGCAGATGGGCGAGGGCTTCGAGCGCAAGAAGGCAGCCCGCAACACGCTGGACCGGCCTGGGTTCGGGTTGACCCGGGAGGGCTACGAGTTGCTGGTCGGGGTGCCGGAGATCATCGGGCCACCGGCGAGCGGGTGGCGACGCGCGAGATCGGCCCGCTCATCGCCGACCTGACCGGTGCCGGCAGGGTCGAGAGTCTGGCCCGGCTGCCCGAACGGATTCCGCTCAGCGAGGTGGTGGCCGCGTTCGGGGGCACCGCCGAGGCGGCCGACCCGTTGAACATCCCGTTCGGGATCGGCGAAACCGCGCTGCAGCCGGTGGCGCTGCCGACTCGGTTGGTGCCCAACATGCTCGTGGTCGGGCCGTCAGTTGTGCGGGAAAACAACGACTCTGGCCGCATTCGGGCAGACGATCGTGGCCGGTTCACACCCGAGCAGGCGCAGATCACCATCATCGATCCCAAGACCTCGCTGATCGGCAAGATCCAGGGCGACCACGTGCGTGCCTACGCCTATACCGCGGACGACATCGACGCGGTGATCGGCGAGTTGGCGCAGATGCTGCGCGACCGCCTGCCACCGTCAGGTCTGAGCCAGGAGGAGTTGCTGAACCGGAGCACCTGGGAGGGTCCGCACCATTTCGTCTTGATCGACGACGAGCAGGAACTGCGACCGCATGGTGTCTCGGCAAGAATGCGGCGACGGCGCCGCTGTGGGGATTGATCGAACGCAGCCGCGAGATCGGCCTGCACGTCATCGCTTCGCGTCTGCCCGGGAACTGGGCGGGGGTCTCGGTGACCAACCCGTTCCTGCAGAAGATGACGGGTTCGCGCGCGCCCACACTGTTCATGGACAACGACCCGGCGGCGGTGAAGGTGTTCGGCAGGACTAGCGCCCAGCAACTACCACCCGGCCGTGGATTGCTGGTCACAACCGATGGCGTGATCGAAGGAGTGCTGGTAGGAGAGCCGGAGTAGGGTGAGTCACTGGCGGGAGGCGGCAGCCTCAGTAAACCTGAGTCGACAGCTGGCGTGGCCCAACTTAGACTCAGACGGCTCCGGAAATCGTCGCAGGCACAACTGGCCCAGTGAGCGTCCGGAGGGGCATCCCGTCTGCGGGGCAAGCTGGGCAATCAAATGTGGGAGGCAGAATGGGTGGCTTGTTCGGTATGGTTCCGGGCGCCGTTGACTTGTCGGCGGCTGCCGAGGCTGGGATCAGCGAGGAGATGGCGGCCACTACCGCGGCCGGAGCGGCCGCGCTCACCGGGGTGATGCCGATGGCGCCAGACGCTGACTCGATCGAGTTCGCGGCCGCCCTGAACGCCGCCGGAGCCGCCTACCTTGCCACCGCGGCCGAGCATGTCGGGCAGCGCGCCGCCTTCTCGGGTGCGCAAGGCCTGGCTTCTGCCACCACTGTCGCAGCCGAGGCGGCCCGACGCGGCGCGCCAGCGCGCTGTAGAGCGACAGCATGCCCGATCCCAGGTGGACAGGTCCGCCCGAGCTGATAGCGGCGATCTTCGAGGCGGGCAGCCCCGCCTCGGTGCTCGCCAACAACGTCGTCTGGGTCACCGAGACCGCTAACAAGGAACTGTCGACGGGTCTTTCCGCGGTCAACACCGTGGCCACGGCCGCGCAGTGGCAGGGTGTGGGCGCGGCGGCCTCGATGGTGGCTGCAACGGGACTCAACGCGGGATTGCAGACGCTGGTGGGCTGGACCGCCGAGAAGATCAGCGTCACGCAGGCTGCGGTGGAGGCATTCATGCTCGCGCGGTCCGTCGGTCATCCCGTCGGTGGTCTCGCAGACCAACCGGGACGAGTGGACTGTATTGAACGCCACCAACTGCTTCGGCCAGAACACCCCGGGGATCGTCGAGCGGGATACCGAGTACTTCGGCGAGCACTGGCCGCACAATTCCGGCGTGGGCTGGACGTATTCCGGCGCGCTGAGCGCGTTGATCGCGGCATTGGCGGTTCCTCCGCCCATCGCTCCGATGGGTGCCTCACCGGCCGCGCCGGCCGCGGCGGGAGAAGCGGTGGCCCAGGCTGCGGCGCAGACCGGCATGAGCAATGCGTTGCAGGCGTCGAGTCAGGTCGCGCAGACCGCGGGGCAGACGCGCCGTCCCCCGCCGAGGCGACCGGCCAGCTCGGTTCGCTTATGCAGCAACCGATGCAGATGGTGTCGGGTGCCACCGAGCCGCTGAAGGAGATGTTCCAGGCGCCGATGCAGGCGATGCAAGGGGTTCACCAGCCTGCCGCAAAGCATGATGCAGGCGATGGGCGGGATGTTTCCGTCGACCGGGGCGCCGAATGCGGCGGCGGTCGCCGAGCCAGTGGTGGCCGCCGGCGCCGCGGGGTGCGGCGGGTCGGCTGGCATCGGGCGGCAGGCGGCTTCCCGGGTGCCGGACTGACCAGCTACACCCGTCCCACCAGCAGCTTCGAACCGGAGACCGGCGGCAGACCGACCAGCCTGCGGGCCGGCGTGCTCAACGCCGCCGAAGTGCGCGGTCCGACAGCCTCAACCGGAATGGTGCGCCCCGATGCCGATGACGCCGGCGGGCATGTTGGCGCGCGGCAGCGGCGGCGAGTCCGAAAAGGATGGGTGACGCGCGCCCGCGTCGTCGTCGACCGCGATTCGAGCGCCCCTCGTTAGGACTCTTTGCCGAGTGTGAAGCGAGCCTCGACGTTCGGGCGCGACCGTGCGGCTCGGCGCACATCGGGCGGCGCCGAGGGCGCGCTCATCGCCCGGGTCCGGGCGGGCCCGCGAAGGCCTGAGCGATCTCCAGCCAGCGCTGCGCGTCCTCCCCCACCGCCGTCGACATCCAGCGCACCCAGGGGCGCGCCGCTGTGTGACCAGGTAGCAGAAATCCTCCGCCGAACCGGTGACGCGCTGTGCCGCGTCCGACGGTCCCCAGGACCAGGTGTCGCCGCCGGGCCCACGCAGCTCGACCAGGAACGGCTCGCTCGGCGGCGCCAGGTTGTTGACGAAGAACGCGTAGTCGCGGGTGCGCACACCGATGATGCGCGATCGAGCGCAGCCGATCGGTCGGCGGGCCGGGTGACACCGAGAGCGTCGGCCACGTCGAGTCCGTGCGCCCAGGTCTCCATCAATCGCGCCGTGGCCATCGACGCCGCGCTCATCGGCGGCCCGAACCACGGCAATTTGCGGCCGTCGGGAACCTCGAGCAGCGCCTCGTGTAGCCGCTGCCGAGTGTCGCGCCAGTCGGCAAGCAACTCGGCCGGCGACATCGCGGCGAGTTCTTCGGCGCCGGCGTCGACGAAGCCCGCGGGATCGGCTGCCGCGGCGGCCAGCACTTCGCCGAACGCGGCCTCGTCGGTGACTGAGAGCAGCGACACCCGGTCGGTCCACAGCAGGTGCGCGATCTGGTGTGCGATGGTCCAACCCGGCGCGGGTGTCATGGTCGGCCCAGCCCTCCGCGGGCAGCGGGGCCACCAGCGCGTCGAGGTCGTCGCTCTCGGCTTGCAGATCGGCGACGAACGCAGCTGGACCCGCCATCTCGCATCCCTCACTATCGTTTGCGGGCTGGCCCCGCCGGCCGACCAGGCTGTGCACGAGCAACCCGATCAGATAGATCACCGAACCGAACAACGCGAACGCGGGCGCGCGGCCGTCGTCGGGAATGAAGGCGGCGGCGACGGTGATCGGCGACAATGAACGAGACCCAGAACAGCGCGTCCTGGACCGCGAACACATGCCCGCGCAACGCGTCGTCGACGTCGATCTGCATCGCCGAGTCGGCGCACAACTTCACCACCTGGCCGGCTATGCCCAGCAGGAACCCGCAGGCCACCATGACCGGCAGCAACAGCCCGGCAGCCGGCGACTGGATGGCGGCTGCGGTCAGCAACGCACCGTTGGCCGTCGCGTAGCGACCCCAGCGGCGCACCATGGATCGGGGTCAGCAGATTGGAGAAAAAGGCCCCCAGACCGGTAGCGGCGAAGAACAGCAGGGCGGTGCCCAACCCGTCGACGTCGGCATCTTTCATGTGGTGAACCAGCAGCAGGACCAGCAGGGAGTTGATCCCGACGACCATCCGGTGTGCGGCCAACCCGGACAGGGCTGCGGCCACCGTCGGGAGCGCGACGACCGTCCTCACCCCGTGCAGCCAGCCGGTGACCACGGCGTACACCGCCGAGCCGTGGATCGCGCGCTTGGTGTCGTCCGGGCCGAGTACCCGGGGGGCGAACCGTAGCGACAGCACCAGCGCCAGGGCCACTGGAATCAGGGCGGTGAAGATGAGCCGCGGCCGCACCGTGATCGCCGCCGCCGCCGAGCCAGCGCGGCACCAGCATGAAGTTGGCGCCCACAAAGGCTGAGATCGCGCCCGACGCGGTGGCCACCGAGTTCATCGTGACGACCTTTTCCCTCGGAACAACGTGCGGTAACGACGCCGACAGACCGGACGCCACAAACCGGGCTAAACCGTTGGCCAGCAGTGCCGCACACAGCAGCACCAGGTCTCCCGCACCGACCGCAAGGATCGTGCCGATGCCGATGATGAAGACACAGCCTCGCGATGTTGGCGCCGACGAGCACCAGTCGGCGATCCCACCGGTCCATCAGGGCGCCGGCGAACGGCCCGAGCAGCGAATAGGGAAGAAACAGCACCGCGAAAGCGCGAGCGATCGCCATCGGATCGGCAGCTCGGTCAGGGTTGAACAGCAGTGCACCCGCCAGGCCGGCCTGGTAGAGGCCATCGCCGAACTGGCTTGCCATGCGCACCTGCAGGAGTCGCCAGAAGTCGGGCATGGCACGCACCGACCGCCAAAGTTCGACGGGTGCGCTTGCCTGCATCCGGGTGTCGAATCACAGACCCCACTTCCACGATCGGCGCAGGCAAGGCTGGCTTGGCTCTGCACCGTTTCAATTCACAGTACAAATCTTCGCCGACCGCGGCCGATTGCACCGGAATGTTGAGGTCTCGGGTGCGATGATGTGGTAGTGGCGCAGCACGAAGATCCCGAGGACAATTCGCACCCGCCGCCCAACGGGTGCGGGCGGGTACCTTGTTGCTGGCCAACACCGATCTGCTGGAGCCGACTTTTCGGCGCAGCGTCATCTACATCGTCGAGCACAACGAGGGTGGCACGCTGGGCGTGGTGCTGAACCGGTCCAGCGAGACGGCCGTCTACAACGTGTTGCCGCAGTGGGCCAAACTCGCGGCCAAGCCCAAGACGATGTTCATCGGAGGGCCGGTGAAGCGGGACGCAGCGCTGTGCCTGGCGGTACTGCGGGTCGGTGCCGATCCGGATGGGGTGCCGGGACTGCGGCATGTCGCGGGCCGCATGGTGATGGTTGATCTGGATGCCGAACCCGATCTGATCGCGCCCGTGGTGGAAGGGGTGCGGATCTTCGCGGGATACTCCGGCTGGACCATCGGCCAACTCGAAGGGGAAATCGAGCGCGACGACTGGATTGTGTTGTCAGCGTTGCCATCTGACGTTCTGGCACCGCCGCGGGCGGACTTGTGGGGGCAGGTGTTGCGCCGGCAGCCGTTGCCGTTGTCGTTGCTGGCCACGCACCCGATCGACGTGAGCCGGAACTAGGCCCCTACTTCGCCCGAGCGTCACGCTAGCGCAGCGATGGATGCCGAGCGTCAAGCCAGAGTGACGTTCGATGGACACATAAAGGTGAGCAGGCTAGTGGCAGGACAGCGTGCAGCCGCGCAGTTACCACCACAGCCCGCCGGATTGGCGCGGCGGACTCCCGGCGTAGCGCATATCGTCGCGCTCTGCCACGAACCCGCGGCCAGCGTGCCGAGTCGCGCCGGCGATGCAGACAATCACCACCACCAGCGCGGTGTGCGGGGATGCCGCCAGCGCCACCACTCCCCCGGCGGCCAGCATCACCGCGGCGGCCAACTGGGTGGGCGCCATCGCGCGCAGCGCGAGCTGAGTGGCGTCGGCGGTGTGGGCATGGGAAAGCGACCAGATCCCGAACATGGCGGCCGCCGCCTGCCGCACACACGCACAGCAGCGCCCGCGATAAGCATGCGCTCACAATACGAGCCCGCCGGTGAATTCGCTTGCCCGGCTCCACCGGCCGGTAGTGCGCCGGCGCCGGCGATCAGGGGACCGCGGCGAATTAGCGGCGGCGGGAACAGCGCGTCGCGGTGACAGTGGTGGCAGCGGCCGGGTGCAGGACCGGTGCGGACTGCTGCGCGGGATGTGGGGCACGGGCAGCCGCGCGGGCGGTGCCGGTGCGGCCAGGCGCGGCGGGTGCCGTGGGAGCGGCGCGGTCGGGCCCCGACCTGCGCCGGCGCCTGGCGGCTCACGCCGGGTGCGGCCACCCGGAATCCGCTGACGATGGCGTCGGTGGCGGGTGCGTCGGTGACCGCCTGCGCTGCGGCGGTGGTCACTGTTAACGATACCAGGTACTTGTCAGCTCCGGAGGTGGCCAGGACGTGGCGCCGCGAGGTGTTGAGCGTCATATCGTTTTCGCGGTACGTGCCCTCGATGACTGCGGACGGGAAACTGCCCAGGCTGGCCATCGAGGCGTTCGTGGTCTGCCATGCGAGCAGTCGCTGGCTGTCGACGAAGCCGTGCGTGATGGCCTCCGCGGCGTCGAAGTCACCGACCAGCTTGTACACCACCACCTGCGCGTTCGACGTGTACACGCTGTTGCCGCCGACCCGGTCGGCGATCACCACGAAGGCGTCAGGCACGTTGGGGTCGGGCACCTGGGTCCAGCGCGGGGGCATCGGCAGCGGTGATGTCGAGCGCCTTGAAACCCTGGGGCCGTTGCGCCTCGAGCTTGACGCCTTTGCCCTGTAGGTACTCCCGCAGCGTGCCGGTGATGGTGGGAGTCACTGATGGTGGCATCGGCGCTGCAACGGCGGGCGCCGGCCCGGTGGCCGGAACGGCCGCGGGGGCCACCGCCGGAACCGGCGCGGCTACCGGAGCGGGCACCTGCACCTGCAGGGGCACTGGGCCGGCGCCTGCGCCGGCGCCGGGGCGAACCTGTTGTTGTTGACGCCCCCCGGAAACACCGTGAGGTTCTGGACCGGGGGGCTGGCCGGTTCGCAGGGGACCTGGCCGGGAAGAGGTGGCTGCGGGAACAGCGGTTCTGCCGAAGCCTTCCCGCCGCATGACCCCGAAGCCGACAAAGCCGGCGGCCATGCCCCCTGCGAAGTATCCGCCAGGTGCGCGCGATCTGAATCATTTGCGTCGGTCCCTCCGGAATAGCTCGGGCGCAGAACTGTGCACCCGCCATCGAGGCTGAATGTAACTAGTGGTCAGAGGCGCAGACCAGGGTTGAAATAGAGCTGGGATGAACCTCTGATCGGTGTGCAACGCAACCGAGACCAACCTGTGGCCGGCGGGCTCGGCGCGGTGGCTTCGCGAAGGCCGCCCTTATACCCTGTTGGGCGTGACAGAATCGCCGAGCGCCAGACCCGGCAGCACGCCCGGTGGCATGTCTGGTTTCAAGACGCGGATTCCGACGCGCCGCGGTACCGCTACACCGCCGAACTGGCGGCCAGGCTGGAGCGGACCTGGCAGGACAATTGGGCCCGGCTGGGCACGTTCAACGTGCCCAACCCAGTCGGGTCACTGGCTCCGGCGGACGGCTCCGCGATCCCGACGACAAGCTGTTCGTGCAGGACATGTTCCCGTACCCGTCGGGCGAGGGGCTCCACGTCGGTCACCCGCTGGGCTACATCGCCACCGACGTCTTCGCCCGCTACTTCCGGATGACCGGGCCGTAACGTGTTGCACGCGTTGGGGTTCGACTCCTTCGGGCTGCCCGCTGAGCAATATGCGGTGCAGACCGGCACCCACCCGCGCACCAGGACCGAGGCCAACGTCGTGAACTTCCGCCGCCAGTTGGGCCGGCTGGGTCTCGGCCACGACAGCCGCCGCAGCTTCTCGACCACCGATGTCGAGTTCTACAAGTGGACGCAGTGGATCTTCCTGCAGATCTACAACGCCTGGTTCGACACCGCGGCCAACAAGGCCCGTCCGATTCGGAGCTGATCGCCGAATTCGATTCCGGTGCAAGGCATCTCGAGGACGGCGAGCAGTGGGCCACAGCTGTCGGCGGGGGAGCGGGCCGACGTGATCGACAGTTACCGGCTGGTCTACCGGGCGGACTCGATGGTGAACTGGTGTCCGGGTCTGGGCACGGTGCTGGCCAACGAAGAGGTCACCGCCGACGGCCGCAGCGACCGCGGCAACTTCCCGGTGTTCCGGAAGCGGTTGCGGCAATGGATGATGCGCATCACCGCCTACTCCGACCGGCTGCTCGACGACCTCGAGTGCCTGGACTGGCCGGAAAAGGTCAAGGCCATGCAGCGCAACTGGATCGGGCGCTCGACCGGCGCCACGGCGTTGTTCGCCGCCACCACCGCCGACGGTGACGGAGCACCGACATCGAGGTGTTCACCACCCGGCCCGACACCTTGTTCGGTGCGACCTATCTGGTGCTGGCCCCCGAGCACGAACTGGTCGACGAGCTGGTCGCCGCCCGCTTGGCCGGACGGAGTGGAACCGGCGTGGACGTACGGCGGCGCCACCCCGGGCGAGGCGGTCGCCGCGTACCGGCGCGCCATCGCGGCCAAGTCAGACCTCGAGCGCCAGGAAAGCAGGGAGAAGACCGGCGTCTTCCTGGGTAGCTATGCCATCAACCCGGCCAACGGCGAGCCGGTGCCGATCTTCATCGCCGACTACGTGCTGGCCGGGTACGGCACCGGGGCGATCATGGCGGTGCCGGGCCACGACCAACGGGACTGGGACTTCGCCCGGCAGTTCGGCCTGCCGATCGTCGAAGTCATTGCCGGCGGCGATATTTCGGAGGCCGCACACGCGGGCGACGGTGTCCTGGTGAACTCCGGCTTCCTGGACGGCATGAACGTCGCTGAGGCCAAGCAGGCCATCACCGAGCGGCTGGAGTCCGAGGCCGGGGCCGGGCCCGTATCGAATTCAAGCTGCGGGACTGGCTTTTCGCGCGCCAGCGGTACTGGGGTGAGCCGTTCCCGATCGTCTACGACAGCCGACGGGCGCGCGCACGCGCTCGACGAGGCCGCGCTGCCGGTCGAGCTGCCCGACATGCCGGACTATTCGCCGGTGTCGTTCGACCCCGACGACGCCGACAGCGAGCCGTCACCGCCGTTGGCGAAGGCGACCGAATGGGTGCACGTCGAGCTGGATCTCGGGGACGGCCTGAAGCCCTACACGCCGCGACACCAACGTGATGCCGCAGTGGGCCGGCAGCTCTGGTACGAGCTGCGCTACACCGACCCGCACAACTCAGAACGGTTCTGCGCCAAGGAAAACGAGGCCTACTGGATGGGTCCGCGGCCGGCCGAGCACGGCCCGACGACCCGGGCGGCGTCGACTTGTACGTCGGCGGCGCCGAGCACGCGGTGCTTGCACCTGCTGTATTCGCCGGTTCTGGCACAAGGTTCTGTACGACCTGGGCCACGTCAGCTCTCGCGAGCCATATCGCAGGCTGGTCAACCAGGGCTACATCCAGGCGTTCGCCTACACCGACGCGCGCGGCTCCTACGTGCCCGGCCGAGGAAGTGATCGAGCGCGGACGGCGGCTTCGTCTACCCGGGGCCCGACGGCGAGATCGAGGTCTTCCAGGAGTTCGGCAAAATCGGTAAGAGCCTGAAGAATTCGATATCACCCGACGAGATCTGCGACGAGTACGGCGCCGACACGCTGCGCGTGTACGAGATGTCGATGGGTCCGCTGGAGGCGTCGCGGCCATGGGCCACCAAGGACGTGGTCGGCGCGCATCGATTTCTGCAGCGGGTGTGGCGGCTGGTGGTCGACGAGGAACACCGGCGAGACCCGGGTGGTCGATGGACAGCAGCTGGCCACGACACGCTGCGAGCACTGCACCGGACCATTGCCGGTGTGTCGCGAAGACTATGCGGCACTTCGCAATAACACCGCGGCCGCCAAGCTGATCGAGTACACCAACCACCTCACCAAGCAGTATCGCGACGGGGTGCCGCGCGCGGCGGTCGAGCCGCTGGTGCTGATGCTGGCGCCGCTGGCCCCGCACATGGCCGAGGAACTGTGGCTGCGGCTGGGCCACACCACGTCGTTGGCGCACGGTCCGTTCCCGGTGGCCGACTCCGCGTACCTGGTGGACGACACCGTCGAATACCCGGTGCAGGTGAACGGCAAGGTGCGTGGCCGGGTGGTGGTGGCCGCCGATGCGGACGAGCGAAGCGGTGCAAGGCCGCGGCGCTGGCCGACGAAAAGGTGCAGGCATTCCTGGCGGGGGCCACCCCGCGCAAGGTGATCGTGGTGGCCGGCCGGATGGTCAACCTCGTCGTCTACGAGGCGCGTACCGCAGCGGTGGGCCGGATGACCACTTCGTGAACATGGCCGTCCGGCGGGGTAGCCACCACATTGGCGACGACCGCGGCGACGGTGTCGGCCGCAGGAACTTCGCCGGGTCGTACTCGCCGCCCTCGTGGGCGACCAGTTCGTGCTGCATGTCGGTGTCCACCCGGCCGGGGTGCACCGACGTCACCAGCAGCGCGGGCTCATCAGCGCGCAGCGAATCGGCGAATGCGCGCAGGGCGAACTTGCTGGCCGAATAGGAAGCCATGCCCGGCGAAACATTGCGGCCGGCACCGGAGTTGATGAAGACCACCTGGCCGCGGGCTTGTCGCAGCGCCGGCAACAGCGTCATCGTAAGGGCCACGGCGCCAAAGACATTGACGCTGAAGGTGGCTCGCCATTCGTCCACGTGCGACTCGTCGACATCGGCCGGGAATTGACAATCCGGCGTTGTGCACCAGCACGTCGAGTTCGTCGATGACTTCGCAGCTGGCTTCGATCGAGTCGGTGTCGGTGAGGTCCAACGGAAAAGTTGTGGCGCCCAGCCGTTCGGCGAGGGCATCCAGCCGCGTCGACGGCCGGCCGGCCAACAGCAGCGTGTGCGTGGGCGCCAACGCCGTCGCGATGGCGGAGCCGATACCGCCACTGGCGCCGGTGATGAGTGCGGTTGGCATGCCTTCAGCGGTTACCAATCAGTATGATAGTCAGATACTTTCACGCTCGTTCGCGCGGCGGAGTCGCTGGAGGGGCGCCGGCCGGTTCACCGCCGCGAGGCGGTCCAGCGGCGCCAGCGCCTTCATCAGGGTGTCCAAGTCGGAGCTGGGGAGTTGGCCGAGCATCGCGGCCAGCGCGGCGTGGCGGTTGGCCAGCGACTCGTATGTACCGCCCGCCCTGCGGCGTGATGTCGACCAGTACCGCACGCAGGTCGGACGGGTCACGCGAGCGCTTCACCAGCCCGATCTTCTCCAGCCGGCGGATGGCCACGGTCGTGGTGGGGGTGCGGACCCGTTCGTGCGCGGCGAGGTCGGTCATTCTGATCGGGCCCCGATCGAGCAGGGTGACCAGAATCGACAACTGGGCCAGCGTCAACTCACCGGCCACTGCCCCGTCTGGCCGGATCCCCGCGGCGCAGGATCTGAAAAGCTTGGACAGGGAGCGGTGCAACCCCTCCGCCAGCTCCGACACCTCCGGGCGCTGTGGGTTCGCTGTCCGCCATAAACCGGCAGTCTAACCCGCCACGCCCGCGCGTGGAGCCAAGGAGCGCGGGCGTGCCTGCCCTGAAAAATCCCAGAAAAGGCCGGTCACAGCACCTGGGAGAGGAACCGCTGCAGCCGCTCGGTCTGCGCGGCCTCGAATATCTGCTCCGGGGGCCCGGATTCTACGACTTTGCCGTGATCCATGAATACGACGGCATCCGATGTCGAGCGCGCGAAGCCCATCTCGTGGGTGACCACAACCATCGTCATCCCGTCGGCGCCGAGATCCGCGATCAGTTGCAGGATGCCCTTGACCATTTCGGGATCCAGCGCCGAGGTCGCCTCGTCGAAGAACATCACCTGGGGCGCCATGGCCAGCGCGCGGGCGATCGCCACCCGTTGTTGTTGGCCACCCGACAGCGTGCCGGGGCGGGCGCTGGCTTTACCTCTGAGGCCGACGCGGTCCAAGTGGTGCAGGGCCAGCTCCCGGGCGGCCTCGGCGGGTAGGTGGCGTAATTTGCGCGGGGCCAACGCGACGTTGTCCAGCACGCTGCGGTGCGGGAAGAGGTTGAAATGCTGGAACACCATGCCGATGCGCTGCCGGAGTTCGTTGGGGTCGTCGCGCAACACCGATCTGCCGTCCAGCAGGATGTCGCCGCTGTCGGGTTCGTGCAACCGGTTCAGCGTGCGCAGCAAGGTCGATTTGCCCGAGCCGGAGGGGCCGATCACCGCCGTGGTGGTTCCTGCCGGCACGTCGAGGCTCGACTCCGCGTAGCACCGCGGCGCCATCGAGGATCTGATGAATATCCTTGGCCGCCAACGAAACCGGTTCGCGCGTTTCGCCGCCGTCACGTCATCTCCCGCCGATGGTCGAGGCGACGATTTCCGGGGGATCGTCGGGCTCGAGCTTGGCGCGGCCCTGGCGGAGCCGGGCGTCGATGTAGTTCACCAGGTGCGTCAACGGGACAGTCAGTATCAGGTAGCAGATTCCGGCGGCCACCAGCGGCGACAGGTTGCCGGTTTGCGCGTTGAGATCGCGGCCCACCTGAAACAGCTCACGCTGGTTGGCGATCAACCCCAGGAAGTACACCAAAGCCGAGGCCTTCAGCAGCGCGATGAACTGGTTGACCAATGCGGGCAGTACCCGTCGTATCCCTGCGGCACCACCACCAGCCGCATCGCGGCCGAGTAGCTGAATCCCAGCGCGCGGGAGGCTTCGAGCTGGCCGGGGTCGACGCTCTGGATCCCGGAGCGCAGGATCTCGCCGACGTAGGCCCCGGTCATCAACCCCAGCGCGGCGATGCCGAGCGGATAGGGGTTGTTGTTGGTCAGTCCGCCCACCACCGGCCCTACGCCCAGGCCGATGACCAGAATGATCACCACCTCGGGTAGTCCGCGGAAGACATCGGTGTATACCCGGGCCGGCCAGCGCAGCCAGCGTTTATGGGAGATGCCGGCAACGGCCAATGCCATGCCGACCGCCAGCCCGATGACGCTGGCGCTGCCAGTCAAGATCAACGTATTGGGCAGCCCGGTGGTCAGCAGGGTCGGAACGGCCTGGCGGTACATGTCCCAGTCGAGGAAGGAGTCGCGCAGCTGCCCCAGCGTCGACTTGGGTGCTGCCGGCTGCACCGGCTTGCGGTGGTGTTCGGCGGCGATTGCGGCGAAATCGGGCAGCGTCGGCACCGGGCGGTTTTGGATCCGGGCTTCCAGCCCGGCGGCAGGGTGCGGGGCACCCACTTGCTGTAGAGCTCGGCCCAGGTGCCATCCGCGATGACGGCGTCCAGGCCGGAATTCAGGGCATCGACCAGCGGCTGGTTGTCCTTGGCGACCGCATAGGCGACGAAGTCGTCGGTCCCGAATGTGTGGGCGACGATCACCGCCGGGTCACTGGACCGGATCGCGCTCGATGCCTGGTTGGCCGGTGCCACCCAGGCGTCGATCTGATGGGTCTTCAAGCTGGCATAGACCGTCGTGAAGTCCGGGATACTTCACCGGTTGCAGGTGCAAGCGTGTCGACGACATAGGTCTCCTCGACCGTGCCCTGCACCACCCCGATCCGCTGGCCCGCCGTCAGGTCGGTGAACTTCTTGATCGGCGAATCCGGTGGCACCACCAGGGAGTAGAAGCCGAAGTCGTAGCCGTTGGTGAAGGCGACGGTGCGCCGCCGCGCGTCTGTCGCTTTGACCGACGACGACCCCACGTCGAAGCGGCGCGCCGCTACCTGGGCCAGCAGCCCGGAGAAATCCGTCCCGACGAAGCGCACCTGCAAGCCCAGCTTCTTGGCGATGGCACGCAGCAGCTCGTTGTCGAAACCGGTGAAACGACCGGTCGCGTTGATGCAGGTGCTGGGCGGGGCGTCGGACAATGTGCCGACCAGCAGGGTACCGGGCGTGCCGAGCCCCAGCGACGCGGTCTCCACCGAGCTCAACGGCACCACGGACGCGGTGGTGTCGGTGTCGTCCTCCTCTCCGGTGCCCCCGGATGCATGCGAAGACGTGAGGTCCTCCGGCAGGACGGTGGCGCTCTCGACCCCGGGCGGCGCGCACTGGTTGTGGTCCGCGAGCGCGGGTGCCGCGCAGGCCAGGCCGCCCACGATCAGGATCGTCGCCAGCAGCCCGAACAGTTTTGGCCTCATTACCGCCACCGTATCGAGCAACCGGGGGCGCGGGTCGTTCAAAGCACTATCGAGGACCGCTCGGGGGTGACTTCCGGCTCGATGACTACCGGATGCGGATCCGTGGCCGCTTCCGCACTCTCCTGGCGCGGGGTGAACACTCCGCGCCGGCACAGTTCGGCGACCATGGTCTTGGCCATCAGTTCGGAACGGCCGAGGCACGCGGCCCGCGCGGCTTCCGGATCGCGCCGGTGCATGGCGGCGTTCTCCTCTTCGTAGAACGGCAGCATGTCGTCGCGGCTGTGCTGATAGGTCATGAAGAAGACGCGGGGGATGAGGTTCTGCGAGGCGCGGATGGTGGCGTGCAGTCGCGGACCTGCGTACTCGTCGTTGACCACCCGCCGGTACTCCCAGGCGATCTCGGCGAAGTTGCGCGGCTCCCTTGCCGCGCGCAGCGAACGCATCAGGGCGTCGAGTTCGCTCAGAATGCGCGGCGTGGGGTTGGCCGCCGCCCGTGCGGAGGCGATGCCGTTGAGCAGGCCGTCCAGCTCGTGGTGCTCCACAACGGTCGATTCGTCGAAGCGCTCGACGAACGCGCCGCGGTGGTACCGCGTCGACACGATGCCGTCGTGTTCCAGCTGGACCAATGCCTCCTGGATGGGGACGCGGCTGATGCCAAGATCCTGCGCTATCTCGTTGCGGTCGACCCGGTCGCCGCTGCGCAGTTTCCCGGTCAGCACCAAGTTCAGCAGGTGCGTAACCACTTGGTCTTTCTCTTTGATCCCATACTTCTTAGGCATCAGTGTTTGCATCTCTTTTCAGCCACCCGACGGCCTGTAGCGCGGCAAGTTTCTCACGACTGGGCGGGTACGTTGAGATGTTTCGCAGATGAAGCCCAGCTTAAGCGGAACGGTCGCGCCAACGGCAGAGCGCCTCGGCGTCGGTCAGGTCGTAATCGGGTCCTTCGCAGCCCACCGTCAGCATCGTGACGCCGAGTCCGGCCAGCGCTTCGGCGTTGCCGATCAACTCTGACCCGCTGCCGGCCGAAGCGGAACGCTCGATGGTGGCCGGGTCGCGGCCGACGGCCTCGCAGTGCCGGGCCAGCACCGCCGACTTCGACGGGAATTCGTCCGCGGAGGCGAAGCTGTGCCACACGTCGGCGTGCTCGGCGACCAAGCGCAGCGTCTTGCGCTCGCCGCCGCCCCCGATCAGCACCGGGATGTCCCGGGTTGGCGCCGGGTTCAGCTTGCCCAGGCGCGACTTGATCCGGGGGAGTGCGCCCGCCAAGTCGTCGAGCCGGCTGCCGGCGGTGCCGAATTCGTAGCCGTACTCGTCGTAGTCCTTCTGTTTCCAGCCCGAGCCGATACCCAGAATGAGCCGACCGTCAGAGATGTGGTCCACGGTGCGGGCCATGTCGGCCAGCAGCTCCGGGTTGCGGTAGGAGTTGCACGTCACCAGGGCGCCGATCTGGATGCGCGAGGTCTGTTCAGCCCAGGCCCCGAGCATGGTCCAACACTCGAAATGGGCACCATCGGGATCTCCGTAGAGCGGGAAGAAGTGGTCCCAGTTGAACGCGACGTCGACGCCGATGTCTTCACACCGCCGGACGGCATCGCGGATCTGGCTGTACTGCGGCGCGTGCTGAGGTTGCAGTTGCACACCGACGCGGATGGGAAAGTCAGGACGCACAGGGGAGTTCATGGTTTCCACCGTAAGCGTCAGTGCGTGTCGAGCACCGAACGCACCAGATCGATCAGGGCGCGCGGCTGGTCGCTCTGCACTGAGTGGCCGGAGTTCTCGACGACGTGCGCGGCCCGGAAATGCGTTGCGCGCCTTCCAAGTTCGGCGACATCGTCGTCGTTGACGAACCCGGAGGAGCCGCCACGGATCAACGTCACCGGCGCGGACAGCGCATCGACGTCGTCCCACAATGTGCCGAAATCCGGAAAGACCCGGATGGCGTCGTACCGCCACGTCCAGTTGCCGTTGTCGAGTCGGCGGGAGTTGTGGAAAACGCCGCGGCGCAACGCCTTCACTTCGCGGTGCGGTGCGGCGGCGATCGTCAGGTCCAGCATGGCCTGGAAGCTGGGAAACTCCCGCTCACCATGCATCAATGCAACGGTGCCGCGCTGTTCCTTGGTCATCTCGGCGTGGCGCTCCGGCGCCGACGGCGTGACGTCGATGAGCACGAGTTCGTCGATCAGCTCCGGTGCCAGTGCCGCCGAGTCGGATGCGCGGTCAGCCCGCCCAGCGACATCCCGACCACGAGCTCGGCGGTGGGGGCGAGGTCACGCAGCACCGGCGCCAGGGCGTCGGCATTGTGGTGCGGCGAATAGTCACCGTCCTCCCGCCAGGAGGAATGACCATGGCCGGGCAGGTCCATCGCCAGCGCCGGTTCGCCCAGGCCGACGATCACCGTGTCCCAGGTGTGCGCGTTCTGGCCGCCTCCGTGCAGGAAGATCACCCGCGGCTCGGGTCCACCCCAGCGCAGCGCGCTGATCGGCACCCGCATCCACTCGCTCGACCGTCGGCAGCGGACCCGAAACACCGGCTTGTTCGGCGTTTTCGGCCAGCAGCGCGAACTCGGCGAGCCCGGTCAGTTCGTCATCGGAGGCGTCGGTCACGTCACCGACTCTACGAGCCTTCGCCGAGCGTCACGCTGGCGTGATCCGATGCCGACCGCACTGGGCGTAACCCGCAGAGCTGGCTTCAGCCCTCGCCGATGAACTCTTCGAGCTGCGTGCGCGCGACGTCGTCGGGCAGCTGCTCCGGCGGGCTCTTCATCAGGTAGGCCGACGCCGGGATCACCGGTCCGCCGATGCCGCGGTCCTTGGCGATCTTGGCGGCGCGCACGGCGTCGATGATGATGCCGGCCGAGTTCGGCGAGTCCCACACCTCGAGCTTGTACTCCAGGTTCAGCGGCACGTCGCCGAAGGCGCGGCCTTCCAGGCGCACGTAGGCCCACTTGCGGTCGTCGAGCCAGGCGACGTGGTCGGACGGGCCGATGTGGACGTTCTTGTCGTCGACCTTGCCGGCGAGCGAGCCGGTGAGGTTGGACGTCACGGCCTGGGTCTTGGAGACCTTCTTGGACTCCAGGCGCTCGCGCTCGAGCATGTTCTTGAAGTCCATGTTGCCGCCGACGTTCAGCTGGAAAGTACGGTCCAGCGTCACACCGCGGTCCTCGAACAGCTTGGCCATCACGCGGTGGGTGATGGTCGCGCCGACCTGGCTCTTGATGTCGTCGCCGACGATCGGCACACCGGCGTCCTCGAACTTCTTGGCCCACACCGGGTCGGAGGCGATGAACACCGGCAGCGCGTTGACGAACGCCACGCCGGCGTCGATGGCGCACTGGGCGTAGAACTTGTCGGCCTCCTCGGAGCCCACCGGCAGGTAGGACACCAGCACGTCGACCTTGTTGTCCTTGAGGACCTTGACCACGTCGACCGGCTCGTCATCGGACAGCTCGATGGTGTCGGCGTAGTACTTGCCGATGCCGTCGAGGGTCGGGCCGCGCTGCACCACCACGTTGGTCGGCGGCACGTCGGCGATCTTGATCGTGTTGTTCTCCGAGGCGATAGATCGCCTCGGACAGGTCGAAGCCGACCTTCTTGGCGTCGACGTCGAACGCGGCGACGAACTTGACGTCGCGGACGTGGTACGGGCCGAACTTGACGTGCATCAGGCCGGGGACGGACGACGTCTCGTCGGCGTTCTGTGTAGTACTCGACGCCCTGGACCAGCGAGGACGCGCAGTTGCCGACGCCGACAATGGCGACCCGTACATCGGTCGACGCCGGCGCTGTTGTGCTCCGCTCATGGGCGTTCTCCTTAACCTTCGTAACTTCTGATCTGGTGCTTGCGGTGTTCTTTGGTGCGAGGGGGTTACATCTGTTCGACGGGGTTGGGCGCTGCCCGCTCGGCGGCGATCAGCTCGTTGAGCCACTTGACTTCCCGCTCGCTGGACTCGAGCCCGAGCTGATGCAGTTGACGGGTGTAGCGGTCGAACGAGTTGCTGGCCCGCGCGACTGCTTCGCGCAGGCCTTCCCGGCGCTCCTCGACCTGACGGCGGCGGCCTTCCAGGATGCGCATCCGCGCCTCGGCCGGCGTGCGGTTGAAAAATGCCAGGTGCACTCCGAAGCCGTCGTCGGTGTAGTTGTGCGGACCGGTGTCGGCGACCAGTTCGGTGAAACGCCGGCGGCCCTCGTCGGTCAGCTGGTAGACCCGGCGGGCGCGGCGCACCGGCGTCCCGGCGGGCGCGGCGTTTTCGGCGATCAGCCCGTCGGCCTGCATGCGCCGCAGCGCCGGGTACAGCGAACCGTAGGAAAACGCGCGGAACGCGCCGAGCAGGCCGGTCAGCCGTTTGCGCAACTCGTAGCCATGCATCGGTGACTCGATGAGGAGACCCAGAATGGCGAGCTCCAGCATCGAGTCACCTCCTTTGCATGGCTTGTTACGATGATCCGACGTCTCGCGTCATAGTATCGCTCCGATATATTAGCGACAACACCACCGCGCGTTAATGCGCTGTTAGTCACACTCGGACGAGCCCCGTCAGACCCGACGGGTAATTGATCTGCTTGACCGTGCCGTCGCCGGCCAACTCGATGTAGCCACTGCCGTAATCGCTGGAGACATAGATCGGTCAGCGACAGCGCCCCGGGCGTGGTCGGGTCCTTCGCCGGCTCGACGATCAGATAGGTCGATTTGACGTCCTGTTGTTTGATGCCGACGGTCTCGGGCGCGCCGCGCAGAATGCCGACCACGGTCTTGACGTCGAACTTGCCCAGGTCGACGAGAGCGGCGTCGGTGCTGCTGTTGCGGGCGGAACTGGTCGGATCGCCCCATCCGCCGCGGTAGTTGTAGTCGAGGACCCGGCGGTCGTCGGTGGGGTCCTGGCGGTCGATCGAGGCGTACTCGGGGTAGATCACGCAGCCGGTAGCCCATGGTGTCGCCGAAACTTTTGCGGGTCTGCTCCAGCAGGCCGGTCAGCCCGCCCAGCGACTGCAGCTGCTTGGGCGGAGTCAGCACCACCGGCGCGATGCCGTCGGATTTGGCTCCGGGATCGGAGGTGAAGTCCAGCGGGGAGGTGGTGTTGCCGTACAGGCCCCAGCCGATGCCGATGCCCAGCAGCACCGTCACGCCGAACGCGGCTGCCGCGAGGCCCAGCCCGTTGCGCCTCGCCCGCGATCCTGAGCTTGGGCATCTGAGCGGGATGCTCGCTCTCGGCGGACTGCAGGTCGGCAACCAGGTGCTGCAGGTCGCCCAGCGTGACGGCGTTGGTGGCGGCGCTGACCCGCTCGCGGTGCTCCTCCATCGACAGCTCGCCGTCGTTGAGCGCGTTGTCGAGAATCTGGCACGTGTCTTGCCGGTCGCTGTCCTTGGCCCGTGTCGTCGTCGATCCGCCACGAGCAGGTGCACCAGCCATTTCGCCACGGCGATGATCGTAGAAGTCCGGCCTGCAGACCAGCACAGCCTGGGATCACCCGATACCCAGTACCCGCGCGACAACAGCCTGAGTTGCGTGCCGGTGCCAGGGACGGCGACGTACTCTGGTCAGCGTGCGACTGCAGCGACAGGTGGTGGACTACGCGCTTCGGCGGCGCTCACTGCTGGCCGAGGTGTACTCGGGACGCACCGGAGTGACCGAGGTGTGCGACGCCAATCCCTATCTGCTGCGCGCGGCGAAGTTTCACGGGAAACAAAGCCAGGTGATGTGCCCGATCTGCCGCAAGGAGCAGCTCACGCTGGTGTCCTGGGTGTTCGGCGAACATCTCGGCGCGGTCTCGGGCTCGGCGCGCACCGCCGAAGAGCTGGTGCTGCTGGCGACCCGGTTCTCCGAGTTCGCGGTCCACGTGGTGGAGGTGTGCCGGACCTGCAGCTGGAACCACCTGGTCAAGTCGTACGTCCTCGGTGCGGCACGTGCCCGCCACCCGCCGCGGGGATCGGGCGGCACGCGGACGGCGCGCAACTGGCGCCCGGACGGCCAGTGAATAGCGAAGGGCGCCACCACCAGTCGTCCAGCGGCACACCGGAGGAGTCGACGGGGGCGGATGGCGGCAGAGCATTCCGGCGGTGAGCAGCAGGGCTGCGCCAGCGGCGCCGCGGCGTCCGGTGCCCCCCGACGACCGGCTGACCACCGTCATCCCGACCGTGTTCCGACGACCGACCCGGCTCGGCCCGAGGACCGATCGACGCAAGTCAAGGCCGCCCTCGACGATCCGTCGTCGACGCCTCCGCCGCGCGACCCGCTCGACCAGGTCAAGGCCGCGCTGGACTCCCCGTCGCCGCGGCCCGGGCACGAACGGCTCAGCGGCGACGGCGTCCTCCGGGCGGACCGCCCCCGCCGGGGCCTCCGGGTCGGCCGGCGCCCGGGGCCCCAGGCCGAAGCCGACTCTGGGCCCAGCAGATCAACTGGAAATGGGTCCGGCGCTCGCTGTACCTGAGCGCGGCGGTCCTGATCCTGCTGCCGATCGTCACCTTCACGATGGCCTACTTCATCGTCGACGTGCCGCGAGCCGGGCGACATCCGCACCAACCAGGTCTCCACGATCCTGGCCAGCGACGGCTCGGAAATCGCCAAAATCGTTCCACCCGAAGGCAACCGGGTCGATGTCAACCTCAACCAGGTGCCGGTGCATGTGCGCCAGGCGGTGATTGCCGCCGAGGACCGCGGCTTCTACTCCAACCCGGGCTTCTCGTTCACCGGGTTCGCCCGGGCGGTCGAAGAGCAACCTTTTCGGCGGTGACCTGCAGGGCGGTTCGACGATCACCCAGCAGTACGTCAAGAACGCGCTCGTCGGCTCCGCGCAGCACGGGTGGAGCGGTTTGATGCGCAAGGCCAAGGAACTCGTCATCGCCACCAAGATGTCGGGGGAGTGGTCCAAAGACGATGTGCTGCAGGCCTATCTGAACATCATCTACTTCGGCCGCGGCGCCTACGGGATCTCGGCGGCATCCAAGGCATACTTCGACAAACCCGTCGAGCAGCTCACCGTCTCCGAAGGCGCGCTGCTGGCCGCGCTGATCCGGCGGCCGTCCACGCTGGATCCGGCGGTCGATCCCGAAGGCGCGCTCGCGCGCTGGAACTGGGTGCTCGACGGCATGGTGGAGACCAAGGCGCTGTCGGCCAATGATCGTGCGACACAGGTATTTCCCAAGACCGTGCCGCCCGATCAGGCCCGCGCGGCGAACCAGACCACCGGCCCCAACGGGTTGATCGAACGGCAGGTCACCAAGGAACTGCTCGAGCTGTTCAACATCGACGAGCAGACCCTCAACACCCAGGGGCTGCAGGTCACCACCACGATCGATCCGCAGGCCCAGCAGGCCGCGGAGAAGGCGGTGTCGAAGTACCTGGACGGCCAGGACCCCGACATGCGGTCGGCGGCGGTGTCCATCGACCCGCGCAACGGAGCGGTGAAGGCCTACTACGGCGGCTCGAATGCCCAGGGCTTCGACTTCGCCCAGGCCGGGCTGCAGACCGGATCGTCGTTCAAGGTGTTCGCTTTGGTCGCCGCGCTCGAGCAGGGCATCGGCCTGGGTTACCAGGTGGACAGCTCGCCGCTGACCGTCGACGGCATCAAGATCACCAACGTCGAGGGCGAGAGTTGCGGGACCTGCAATCATCGCCGAGGCGCTCAAGATGTCGCTGAACACCTCCTACTACCGGCTGATGCTCAAGCTCAAGGGCGGCCCGCAGGCCGTGTGGCCGACGCCGCGCACCAGGCCGGTATCGCCGAGAGCTTCCCCGGCGTTGACGCACACGCTGTCCGAAGACGGCAAGGGCGGCCCGCCCAACAACGGGATCGTGTTGGGGCAGTACCAAACCCGGGTGATCGACATGGCGACGGCCTACGCGACGCTGGCCGCGTCCGGCATCTATCACCGGCCGCACTTCGTGCAGAAGGTCGTCAACGCCGAAGGCGCAGGTCCTCTTCGATGCGGGCACCGCCGACAACAGCGGCGACCAGCGCATCCCGAAGGCGGTCGCCGACAACGTGACCGCGGCGATGCAGCCGATCGCCGGCTATTCGCGCGGCCACAACCTGGCGGGCGGCCGGCAGTCGGCGGCCAAGACCGGCACCACGCAGTTCGGCGACACCACGTCCAACAAGGACGCCTGGATGGTCGGGTACACGCCGTCGTTGTCCACCGCCGTCTGGGTCGGCACCGTCAAAGGCGACGAGCCTCTGGTCACCGCTTCGGGCGGAGCGGTGTACGGCTCGGGCCTGCCGTCGGACATCTGGAAGGCGACGATGGACGGCGCCCTGAAGGGCACCCAGAACGAGACCTTCCCCAAGCCGACCGAGATCGGCGGTTACGCGGGCGTGCCCGCGGCGCCGCCGCCCCCGCCGCCACCACCGTCGGAGACGGTGATCCAGCCCACGGTCGAAGTGGCGCCGGGGATCACCATCCCGGTGGGCCCACCGACCACCATCACCGCCGCCGCCGCCGCGCCCGGCGGGCCGGCACCGCTGCCGCCGCCTGCTGACATTCCTCAACCGCCCCCGTGACCCGGCCCGCTGTCACGGGGCCAGACAGAGCGCGCCACCATATCGCCGCGGCCGCTGGCCGCCGATCTGCGTAGCGCCGACAGCCGCGACTGCCCCAGCCGCAATGACGTTCTGGGTGCCGCGCTCGCGAACGTGGTCGGCGGCCCGGTGGGCCGGCACGCGCTGATCGGCCGTACCCGGTTCATGACCCCGGTGCGGGTGATGTTCGTGATCGCGTTGGTGTTTCTGGCGCTGCGGCTGGTCGACGAAGGCGGCGTGCCTGCAGAGCACCGGCACCGGGACAGGTGACCAGCGGGTGGCCAACTGGGAGAACCAGCGCGCCTACTACGAGTTGTGCTACTCCGACACGGTGCCGCTCTACGGCGCGGAGTTGTTGAGCCAGGGCAAGTTTCCGTACAAGTCGAGCTGGATCGAGACGGACGGCAGCGGCACGCCGCAGATCCGCTACGACGGCCAGATCGCGGTGCGCTACATGGAATATCCGGTGCTGACCGGGGTCTACCAGTACGTCTCGATGCGCGCTGGCCAAGACCTACACCGCGGTGAGCAAGATCCTGCCCGCTGCCGGTGATCGCCGAAGTGGTGATGTTCTTCAATTTCGCGGCGTTCGGGCTGGCGCTGGCCTGGCTGCTCACGGTCTGGGCGACGGCGGGCCTGGCGGGTCGCCGGGTTTGGGATGCCGGCGCTGGTGGCCGCCTCTCCGCTGCTGATCTTTCAGATATTCACCAACTTCGACGCGCTGGCAACGGCTTTCGCGATGGGCGGCCTGCTGGCTTGGGCGCGGCGCAAACCGGCGCTGGCCGGGGTGCTGATCGGGCTCGGCGTCGCGGCCAAGCTGTATCCGCTGTTGTTTCTGGGGCCGTTGTTGGTGCTGGGGATCCGGTCGGGACGGTTACGCGACGTCTGTCGGACCACGCTGATCACTGCGGCGACCTGGCTCGCGGTGAATCTGCCGGTGATGGTGCTCTTTCCGCGCGGCTGGTCGGAGTTCTTCCGGCTCAACACCCGTCGCGGCGACGACATGGATTCGTTGTTCAACGTGGTGAAGTCGTTCACCGGTTGGCGCGGGTTCGACCCCGCACTGGGCTTCTGGGAGCCGCCGACGGTCTTGAACACCGTCGTCACGGTGCTGTTCGTATTGTCCTGCGCGGCAATCGCCTACATCGCACTGACTGCTCCGCAACGGCCTCGGCTGGCGCAGCTGGCGTTCTTGGTGGTTGCGGCGTTCCTGTTGACCAACAAGGTGTGGAGTCCCCAGTTCTCGCTATGGCTGGTGCCGTTGGCGGTGTTGGCCATTCCGCACCGTCGGGTTCTGTTGGCGTGGATGACGATTGACGCGCTGGTGTGGGTGCCCCGGATGTACTACCTGTACGGCAACCCGAACCGTTCGCTGCCCCAGCAGTGGTTCACCACGACGGTGTTGCTGCGCGATATCGCGGTAATGGCGCTTGTGCGGGTTAGTCATTCGGCAGATCTACCGGCCAGACGAGGACCTGGTGCGCTGGCAGGGCCGGGTCGACGATCCCGCCGGGCGGCAGCTTCGACCTGCGCGCCCGACACCCCGCCCGGATGGCTGCCGAAGTGGTTGCGCCGCCGCCCGGCGCCCGCAGTGCGCGCCTGGAACCATGAGTTGGTCGGGCAGACCTGATGCAGGTCGCGATTCCGGTATTTCCGCGGTTCACGGCACTCGATGCCATCGGGCCTTATGAAGTGCTGCAACGCATTCCGTCGATTGAGGTGGTCTTCGTCGGTCACCGGCGCGGCGAGGTTCGCACCGAGAACGGCATGCTGGGCGTCACCTGCGACGCCACTTTCGAGGAGGTTGATGCTCCCGACGTGGTGGTGTTCCCCGGCGGCATCGGGACCCGCGTACTCGATCGACGACGAAACGATCCGTGGCTGGCTGCAGGCCGTGCATCCGGGCACGACGTTCACCACATCGGTGTGCACCGGCGCGCTGCTGTTGGCCGGTGCGGGCCTGCTCGACGGCCTCACCGCGGCGACGCATTGGCGCGCCGCCGACGAGCTGAACCGGCTGGGCGCGCGGTATGTGCCCGAACGTGTCGTCGAGCACCTGCCGCAGCGCATCATCACCGCCGCGGGGGTGTCCAGCGGCATCGACATGGCGCTGCGGCTGGTCGAGTTGCTGTTCGACCGGGTGTCCGCCCAGGCCGCTCAACTGCTCATCGAGTACGACCCGCAGCCGCCGTTCGACGCCGGCGCGCTGGGCAAGGCCGACGAGGCGACGCAGGCGAGGGCGCTCGAATTCCTGCAGTCCCGGAAGTGATTGCCCGGATTTTTGGAGGTCAGCCCCGTGTCCGGTAGCCTAGGGCGGTTGCCGACGCAGGCGACCCTCCTGCCACGGAGGTTCCGTGGCCGCCCAGACCAGAGGAGGTGATGAGGTCCCTATGCGTCCATACGAAATCATGGTCATCCTTGACCCCACGCTCGACGAACGCACCGTTGCCCCGTCCCTGGAGACGTTCCTGAACGTCGTCCGCAAAGACGGTGGATCGGTCGACAAGGTCGACATCTGGGGCCGGCGGCGGCTGGCGTACGAAATCGCCAAGCACGCCGAAGGCATCTACGTTGTCATCGACCTGAAGGCCGCGCCGGCCACGGTCTCTGAGCTCGACCGCCAGCTGAGCCTGAATGAGTCGGTGTTACGCACCAAGGTGATGCGCACCGACAAGCACTGACCGCCCCTGTCGGAGCGGTTGCCTAGGCTTGTTCATAACAACCCACCAGGCGGACCCAGGAGGCAATTATGGCTGGTGACACGACTATCACTGTCGTGGGAAACCTCACCGCTGACCCCGAATTGCGGTTCACGCCGTCGGGTGCGGCCGTGGCGAACTTCACGGTGGCATCCACCCCGCGGATCTACGACCGCCAGAGTGGGGAGTGGAAGGACGGCGAGGCGCTGTTCTTGCGCTGCAACATCTGGCGCGAGGCGGCCGAGAACGTGGCCGAGAGCCTGACGCGGGGAGCGCGGGTGATCGTCACCGGGCGGCTCAAGCAGCGGTCCTTCGAAACCCGTGAGGGTGAAAAGCGCACCGTGGTCGAGGTCGAGGTCGACGAGATCGGGCCCTCGCTCCGGTATGCGACCGCCAAGGTCAACAAGGCCAGCCGCAGCGGCGGTGGTGGCGGCGGAGGCTTCAGCGGCGGCGGTGGCGGCGGATCCCGGCAGTCAGCTCCGGCGCCGTCCGGCGGATCCGGCGACGACCCGTGGGGCAGCGCCCCGGCGTCGGGTTCGTTCGGCGGCGGCGACGACGAACCGCCCTTCTGACCAACAACTTTCAGAGCACAAAGAACGGAAAGATTGACACATGGCCAAGTCCACCAAGCGGCGCCCCGCTCCGGAGAAGCCGATCAAGGCGCGCAAATGCGTCTTCTGTTCCAAAAAGGGCCAGAACATCGACTACAAGGACACCAATCTGCTGCGGACCTACATCAGCGAGCGCGGCAAGATCCGGGCTCGCCGGGTCACCGGCAACTGCGTGCAGCACCAGCGGGACATCGCGGTCGCGGTGAAGAACGCCCGTGAGGTTGCGCTGCTGCCCTTCACCTCCGCGACGCGCTGATCACCGCAGCGCCCAACGAAAGTATGTAGACGATGAAGCTGATTCTGACGGCTGACGTCGACCACCTCGGTTCCAGCGGCGACACGGTCGAAGTCAAGGACGGGTACGCCCGCAACTTCCTGTTGCCGCGCGGTCTGGGGATCGTCGCCTCGCGCGGCGCCCAGCGGCAGGCCGACGACATTCGCCGCGCCCGCGAAACCAAGACGGTGCGCGACCGCGAGCACGCCAACGAGATCAAGACCGCCATCCAGGCGCTCGGATCGGTCTCGCTGCCGGTGAAGACCGCGGCCGACAGCGGCAAGCTGTTCGGCTCGGTCACTGCCGGCGACGTGGTGGCCGCCATCAAGAAGGCCGGGGGCCCGAACCTGGACAAGCGGATCGTCCGGCTGCCCAAGGCGCACATCAAGGCCGTCGGAACCCATCCGGTGGTGGTGCACCTGCACCCCGAGATCGACGTCGAGGTCGCACTCGAGGTCGTCGGCCAAAGCTAACTCGATCTGCCCTCACCCGGTGTGGCCATTATTGGCCGCACCGGGTTTTCGGCTGCGCGGGATCGGCTTCGCGGAGCGGCATTCTGGCGAACGATTCCGAAGGTGTATGCGCGGGGCCCGCGTAACCCTGCATTAACTCGGCGAAAATCTGGCTGAAAACCAACACGCCCGGCGCGATAACCTGCGCCGACACGCCGTAGAGATTCTTGTCCACACAATATTTGCGGCGTTATATGGCGGTCAGCAGCAGTGATGTCGTTATAACTCGCATTGATCCACAGGTTCTCCACACCCCGCTCAACACTGGCGATCAACGATATGCACATTCGATCCACAGCTTCATGAACAGGCGCTGTTGGAGTCCCGTCTAGCAACGTTTACGTTTCTTCCGGCGCATAGACGATGCGGGTGGCCAAATCAGGCAAGGGGCGGGGTGTCGGGGCCTTGATCTACGCTCTGGATGTCAGTGATCGAATGTATGTTCGGTGGTTGAGTCGCAGGGAGGTGGTCCGTGGCGGTCGTCGATGACATGCCGCACGCCGGGATGGAGTCGTCGCCACCCAGTGAGGACTACGGTCGCCAGCCTCCCCAGGATCTCGCCGCAGAGCAGTCGGTGCTGGGCGGGATGCTGCTGAGCAAGGACGCCATCGCCGACGTCCTGGAACGATTGCGGCCGAGCGACTTCTACCGTCCCGCCCACCAGAACGTCTACGACGCCATCCTCGACCTCTACGGACGCGGTGAGCCGGCCGACGCCGTTACCGTCGCCGCGGAATTGGACCGTCGCGGCCTGCTGCGCCGCATCGGCGGTGCGCCGTATCTGCACACGCTGATCTCGACAGTGCCGACGGCTGCCAATGCGGGCTATTACGCGGGCATCGTCGCCGAGAAGGCGCTGCTGCGCCGTCTGGTCGAGGCCGGCACCCGGGTGGTGCAGTACGGATACGCCGGCGCTGACGGCGCTGATGTCGCCGAGATCGTCGACCGGGCCCAGGCCGAGATCTATGAAGTTGCTGAGCGGCGGACCTCGGAAGACTTTGTGCCGCTTGAGGACCTGCTGCAGCCGACGATGGACGAGATCGACGCCATCGCCTCCAACGGCGGGATGTCGCGCGGTGTGCCGACCGGGTTCACCGAACTCGACGAGGTGACCAACGGCTTGCACCCCGGGCAGATGATCATCGTGGCCGCGCGTCCGGGTGTGGGGAAGGCCCTGGCGCTGAACACGCCGCTGCCCACGCCGTTCGGCTGGACGACAATGGGCGACGTCGCCGTCGGCGACGAACTACTCGATGCCGACGGATCACCGACCCGGGTGATGGCGGCGACCGAGGTCCTGCTGGGCCGTCCGTGCTACGAAATCGCATTCTCCGACGGGACGTCGATCGTGGCCGACGCGCAGCATCGCTGGCCGACCGGCTCCGGGATCCGCACATCGGCTCAGTTGCGTAGCGGCTTGGACACCATTACGCCGGCCGGATCCGCCGGCCACCACGTCGCCGTCATGGCGCCGGTGCTGCAGATCGTGGCGGTCCGCCGCGTACCGAGTGTCGCCGTGCGCTGCGTCGAGGTGGACAACCCCGCGCACCTGTACCTGGCCGGCCGGGGCATGGTGCCGACGCACAACTCCACGCTGGGACTGGACTTCATGCGGTCGTGCTCGATCAAGCACCGGATGGCCAGCGTCATCTTCTCCCTGGAAATGAGCAAGTCTGAGATCGTGATGCGACTGCTGTCGGCGGAAGCGAAGATCAAACTGGCCGACATGCGTTCGGGCCGGATGACTGATGACGACTGGACTCGCCTGGCGCGGCGGATGAGTGAGATCAGCGAGGCACCGCTGTACATCGACGACTCGCCGAACCTGACCATGATGGAGATCCGCGCCAAGGCGCGCCGGCTGCGGCAGAAGGCCAATCTCAAGCTCGTCGTGGTCGACTATCTGCAGTTGATGACCTCTGGCAAGAAAGTTGAGTCACGACAAATCGAAGTGTCGGAATTCTCCAGGCATCTCAAGCTGTTGGCTAAAGAGCTCGAGGTTCCGGTGGTCGCGATCAGTCAGCTCAATCGTGGTCCCGAGCAGCGCACCGACAAGAAGCCGATGCTGTCCGACCTTCGCGAGTCGGGTTGTCTGACCGCCGCGACTCGAATTCTGCGGGCCGACACCGGCACCGAGGTGACGTTCGGTGAACTGATGCGCACCGGGGAGCGTCCACTGGTGTGGTCATTGGACGAACGGCTGCGGATGGTTGCCCGGCCGATGACGAATGTGTTCCCGAGCGGGCGCAAGGAAGTGTTCCGGCTGAGGCTGGCCTCCGGGCGTGAGGTCGAGGCCACCGGCAACCACCCCTTTATGAAGCTCGAAGGCTGGACGCCGTTGGAAGAGTTGAAGATCGGCGATCGTATCGCGGCGCCGCGGCGCGTGCCGGAGCCGGTCGATACGCAGCGGATGCACGATTCGGAAGTGATGCTGCTGGCCCACATGATCGGCGACGGGTCGTGTGTGAAGCGCCAGCCGATCCGCTATGCGTCGGTGGACGAGGCCAATCTCGTTGCGGTGGCGGTGTCCGCCGCCCACTTCGGCGTGACCGCCGTTCGTGACGACTACCCGGCCGCGCGGGTGACTACGCTACGGTTGCCGGCCCCGGAGCGCTTGACGCACGGTCGACGCAATCCGATTGCGGCGTGGCTCGACGGCCTCGGGCTGTTCGGGAAGCGCAGTTACGAAAAGTTCGTGCCGGAAGCGGTTTTCCGCGCTCCCAATGACCAGGTGGCGTTGTTCTTGCGGCACTTGTGGGCGACGGATGGTTCGGTGCGGTGGGATGCCAAGGTGGGCCAGGGGCGCATATATTACGCATCCACAAGTCGGCGTCTGATCGACGATGTCGCTCAATTGCTACTGCGGGTAGGGATTTTTGCGCGAATCAAACGGGCTCCGAAACTTGGCTATCGGGATTCGTGGCATCTGTACATCTATGGTGCCGAAAACCAATTGCGGTTCCTTCGCCACGTCGGCGTGCATGGCGTCAAAGCCGTTGCAGGGCAAGAGGTGCTATCTCACATAGAGGGGCTGGTTCGTAACCCGAATCAGGACACGGTGCCGCTGGGAGTGTGGGACCGAGTCCGGAACGCGCTGTCTGGCAAGCAGATGACGCACCGGAAGTTCGCCGCGGCGATGGGCACACAGTTCTGCGGGTCGACGATGTGGAAGCATGCGCCGAGCCGGTCGCGGTTGCATCGTGCGGCGGCGCTTCTGGAGGATCACGAAATTCATGCGCTGGCGACCAGTGATGTTTATTGGGACACCATTGCTGAAATTATCAGCATTGGCGAACATGACGTTTATGATGGTACCGTAAATGGTACGCATAATTTTGTGGCAAATGGAATTAATTTGCATAATAGTCTCGAACAAGATGCTGATATGGTAATTCTATTAAATCGCCCCGACGCATTCGAACGCGACGACCCGCGCGGGGGAGAAGCGGATTTCATTCTCGCCAAGCACCGTAACGGCCCGACCAAGACGGTGACCGTCGCCCACCAACTGCACTTGTCGCGGTTCGCAAACATGGCGAGGTGACGATTCCCCGGAGGGGGAGATGCACGATGGCGAAGGCGGACGAGCGCTCAGCGCCTCGTCTGGTACCTGGTGAGCACCACGCCGCCGGGGAACGTCCGCGTCTCCACCAGGTCCAGGTTCACCCAGCTGTCCAGCGCGGTGAAGAACGGCGTGCCGCCGCCCGCCAGGACCGGGTGGGTGGCCAGCGCGTACTCGTCGATCAGCCCGGCCCGCGTGGCAGCCGCGGCGAGCGTTGCGCCGCCGATGCCCATCGGGCCGCCGTCCTCGGCCTTGAGCCGGGTGATCTCGGCGACCGCGTCACCGGTGACCAGGCGGGTGTTCCAGTCGACCTTTTTGATCGTCGAGGAGAACACCACCTTCGGCGTGTCCCGCCAGTTGCGTGCGAACTCGATCTCCGCCGGGGTTGCGTTGGGCTGCTGGTCGCCGGTCGGCCAGTAGGAGCGCATCGTCTCCCATAGCTTGCGCCCGTACAGCGACAGGCCGGTCACCCGCTCCTGGTCGAGCCACCACTGGAACAGCTCGTCGCTCGGCGGCCCGCCCCAGCCGATGTCGTCGCCGGGCGCGGCGATGTAGCCGTCCAGGGTCACGTTCATGCCGTAGATCAGTTTCCGCATGGTGCCAGCCTCCCGTGAGTCGGTCTCCGGCGCATATAGACCGGCGCCGTGCGGGAAACTCATCGGTGCGCGATCTGGGCTCGCAGGTAGTCAGACCCGGCCCGCCGGCACCGATGACCGATCCGCCCCTGTCTCAGCAAAACGAGTTACGAGAGGTCTCGAAAGTTGCTTGAGAATAGCGGCTCTGAACAGGGCGTGGTGTGACATCCTTTGCGGGTGCCTACGGGGGTGCCCCCTACTGGGGTGGTGACCTTTCTGTTCACCGACGTGGAGGGTTCAACCCGTCGGTGGGAAGCCGACGCCGATGAAATGCGAGCGGCGCTGACCGCCCATGATCAGGTACTGCGCAACGCGATTGAGACCCACAAGGGCTTTATGTTCAAGCACACCGGTGACGGTGTATGCGCTGCGTTCGCCTCGCCCAGGTCAGCGGTGGATGCGGCGGTGGCCGCGCAGCGGGAGCTGGAGTTGCCGGTACGGATGGGCATCGCAACCGGCGAAGCCGAACTGCGGGACGGGGATTACTTCGGTGCGGTGCTCAATCGTGCGGCGCGGGTGATGGCCGCCGGGCACGGCGGTCAGATTCTCCTGGCCGAGTCGACGGCGGGTCTGCTCAGCGGGGTCGATCTGGTGGATCTGGGGCCGCGGCGGTTGCGGGATGTCCCTATGCCGGTCGGCGTGTTTCAGGTCCGAGCTGCGGGCCAACGCACGGAGTTTCCGCCGCTGCGGGCGCTGGATACGAGTCCGGGAAATCTGCGGCCCGCAACTACCAGCTTGATCGGACGTGAGGCCGAGGTCGCCGGCATGGAAGCGGCAATCAAGACGCATCGGTTGGTGACGCTGACCGGCGTGGGTGGAGTCGGCAAGACCCGCCTCGCGGTGGAAGTTGCGGCGCAACTGGCTGATGTGTTCCCTGACGGGGTTTGGCTGTTCGAGCTGGCTGCGGTCACCGATCCGGCGGCGGTGCCCGACGCGGTGGCGGCGGTCCTCGGCATCACCCAGCAACCGGGCAAGACCGTCAGCGAATCGGTGGCTGCCGCGTTGGAGGGCCGGGTCCGGCTGCTGGTGTTCGACAACTGCGAGCACGTTCTCGACGCCGCCGCCGACCTGATCGAAGCCATCCTCGCGCACTCGGCGACCGTCCGAATCCTCGCCACCAGCCGCGAAGGACTCGGAGTCTCCGACGAGCAGGTGTGGCCGGTGCGCTCTCTAGACGTGGCAGCGGGAATCGACTCTGCGGCGGTGACCCTGTTCGTCGAACGCGCCCAGGGCATTGCGTCGGGCCTTTCGATGGCCGACGGCAGTGAAGCCGCCGCAGTCACCGAGATTTGTCGGCGCCTTGACGGGATTCCGTTGGCCATCGAACTGGCCGCCTCGCGGATGGCGTCGATGACCGCCAGTGAAATGCGTGATCGCCTTGATCACCGGTTCAGACTGCTGGTCGGAACGCGACGCGGCTTGGAACGCCACCACACCCTGCGCCACGCAGTGGCCTGGTCCTACGACCTTCTCGATGACACCGAAAAGGCAGTGCTGGACCGCTGTTCGGTGTTCGCAGGCGGGTTTGACTTACAAAGCGCCTGCGCGGTAGCCGGATCAGATGACCTCGACGAGTACGCAGTCCTCGAGGTACTCGACGCTCTGGTGCGCAAGTCGCTGCTCGTCGTCGACCAGTCTGCTTCCCGCACCCGTTTTTCGATGCTGGAGACGATCCGTCAGTTCGCCGAGGAACAACTCGTCGCCAGCGGTGCGTCCGCCGAAATTTGGGCCGCCCACGCGCGGTACTTCGCCGGACGGGAAGCCGACATCATGGCGCTGTGGGACAGCCCGCGCCAGCGCGAGGTGTACGACTGGTTCACGGTCGAGCTGGCCAACCTGCGCACCGCCTTTCGGTGGGCCGCGGAACACGGCGACCTGGACGCGGGGGCCGCCATCGCAGCGTATGCAGCGTTGCTTGGCCCTTTTCTCGAGAACTACGAACCCATAGCCTGGGCCGAAGAGTTGATCGAGCCCGCCCGCGCCGTCGAACATCCTCGGCTCGCCGCCCTATGCGTTGGGGCATCGCTGTGCTGTCTCGTCGGGCGCTTCGAAGAGGCTGTGCACTACAGCGAGGTCGGCCAGACGGTTATCGCCGCCGCCGGCGACAAGGTGTCGTACTTCGGTGAGGGCTGGCTCGGCAGTGCGTATTTGTTCGTCGGTCAGGCCCCACGGTATGTCGAACTGTGCCGCGCCCAACTGACGCGCAGTGGCGACGCCAACACAATGGCCAGGGCGAACCTGGTGTTCGCTTTAGCCGTCTCCGGGTCGACTGACGAGGCGATGGTAACCGCCAACGGCCTTATCGATGCCGCCGAATCGGTCGGCAATCCGTGGGTGCTTGCGTACACGCTTTTCGCGTGCGGGTACGCCTTCCGCGGCACTGATCCCAGCCGCACGCTCGAGGCGTTGCGCCGCGGCGTGCTCATCGCGCAGGACAGCGGCAACCGTTTCTTTGAGACGCAATTGTCGTACTGGCTGTGCGGACTCGAGGCCGAGCAAGGGGACCGGATGGCGACGTTGGATCGCCTCGCCGCGGCCATCCGCAATAACCACGAGTCGGGCAACATCGGCATGTTGCATAATCCAGTGGCTATCTTGGCCGCTGTTCTTGACCGGCTCGGACGCTACGAATCAGCGGCCACCATGGCCGGTTTCGCAACGGTCAATCCCATGGCCACAACGACCTTGCCCGAACTCGGCACAGCAATTACCCACCTCCGCGAGGTCCTTGGCGACCAGACCTACGAAACGCTCGCCCGCAAGGGTGAGACGATGACCATCGCCTCCATCGCGACGTACGCCTACGACCAAATCGACCAGGCCCGAACAGAACTGAACGCTGACTTGGAATAGACGACGTACGAGACACCGCCTGGACCGACCTGTGTGGGGGGAGCGGCATCATTAGTTGCTTCCGATCATCGGACAACCCCTCGGACACGGCTCTGCTGGCCTGGAACCGGGTCTCGTCGATCCAGGATCTGGCCGGCGGCGGTAGCGCTGAGCCCAGCCGGGGGAACGATGCGAGCGCGTTGGTGCTCTCGATGGCCTCCGGTCACGGGCGTCCAGACCGCTATAGGTCTCAGCCCTGCGGCGAACAGCTTGCCGGCGGCCAGTGGCGCGAACGGGAAGTCGGATCCGAAGGTGATGTGGCGTGGCTTGGCGACGGCGAGCAGGGTCGGCATTCGAAGAGGGCCAGGACGCGCTGACCGAAATGACCAAACGCCGACTGCCCCTGATTGGTTGAGGGCGGCAGCGCGCTCAGCTGCGGTCGAGTTGTTGGTACGGTCCACGCAATGACCGCCACCATCGACCCGACCGAGTTCTTCGGCGACGCGGCAATCCAGGATCCCTACCCGCTGTATGCCCGGCTGCGGAGTGAGGGCGGCGTTCATCGCGTCGGAGATTCGGAGTTCTACCTGGCCAGCAGCTGGCCGGCGATCACCGACGTGGTCAACCGGCCCGAGGTCTTCTCGTCGAATCTGACCGCGACGATGACCTTCACCCCCACTGGCGGGGTCGTCCCGTTCCCGATGGACGGCGTGGGCGGCTCCACCCACATCCTGGTCACCGCCGATGACCCGGTGCACGCCACACACCGCAAGTTGATGCTCGGCCAGTTCACCGCTAAACGGGTGCGGGCGCTGCAGCCTTTGATCGCGGGGATTTTCGAAAACCTCTGGGCTGCAGCGGCTGACGGCGGCACCGTCGAGTGGATGGACGCCATTGCCAACAGGTTGCCGATGATGGTTGTCGCCGACCTGATCGGTGTCCCCGAAGCCGATGCAGACCAGCTGGCGCGATGGGGTTATGCCACCACCCAACTACTCGACGGGCTGATGTCGGCCGACGAGCTGGCCGCGTCGATGGCCGCCATCGGCGAGCTGAGCGGCTACATCTCTAAGAGTCTGCAAACGGCGGCGACCAGCCCGCGCGACGACCTGATGGGCGTGCTGGGGAAGGCGTGCGCGGCGGGCGATCTCGACCGCTTCACCGCCCAGCTGATCCTCGTTTCGCTGTTCAGCGCCGGCGGGGAGTCGACGGCATCGCTGCTGGGCACCGCGGTGGCGCTCCTGGCCACCGACGCGGACCTGCAGCGGCGACTCCGCGATCAGCCGGATCTGCTCGGGGTGTTCGTCGAGGAGACGCTGCGGTTGGAGCCACCGTTTCGCGCGCACTACCGCCATGTCCTGGATGACACCGAACTTGCGGGTTCCGCGTTGCCTAGGGACTCCCGGGTGTTGCTGCTGTGGGGGGCGGCAAACCGCGACCCCGCCCATTTCGAGGCCCCCGACGAATTCCGATTGGACCGCCCAAACAGCAAGGGACACATGAGCTTCGGCAAAGGCATCCACTTCTGCCTGGGCGCGCCGCTGGCGCGGCTGGAGGCCACGACCGTGCTGCGGATGCTGCTGGACCGCACTGGATGGTTCGAGGCTGCCGACGTCGGTCCGTGGCTACCCAGTGTGCTCGCGCGTCGGCGGGAGTTCCTGCGATTGAGCCTCAGGTGACGTCGGCGGGCTCCCGCGGGCAGGATCTGACATGCACACAGCACGTCGATGTGCGCTTCAGTGGCCCGCCGCTGGGATGCGGAAGGTTTCCAGAAGTCGGGTGAGCCGGTCGCGGTCTCCGTCGATGACGGCATCAACGCTGTCGACAGGTGTCCCGGTGGCCAGCGCGTAGAAGTCGGGAAGAGTGGCGGTGATGGCGGCATCGGCGGGGTAGGGCAGCGTGCCGTCGCGCAGAGTCGAACGACCTTGCGCGACATGGAGCCAGAAGCGTTCATCGCCGATGTGGAAGGCGTAGCTACCTGCTGGCGCGGCCCGGTCGGCGCGGTCGAGCGCCGATTGCATGCTCATCGCCAGCCAGGCCGCACGGGTCTGGTCGCCCGGCTGATCCATGTCCAGAAGATCGAGGCCCCACAGCATGAGCTCGCCGAGCGCGTGGGCGAGTTGTTCGCCGCGTGCCGTGAGCTGGTAACCAGTGGCGCCCTGTGTCGGTGCGGCGCGCTCGATGACGTCGGCGGCTTCGAGGCGTTTCAGGCGTGCGGCGAGCATGGTCGTTCCGATGCCGGCGAGGTTGTCGCCAAGGTCGCCGAAGCGTTTGGGTCCGCGCGCGAGTTCGCGGACGATCAGGACGGTCCACCGTTCGCCGATGAGGTCCATCGTCCGGGCCAGACTGCAGTTCTGGCCGTAGCTGCGCGGTGCGGTCATGACCATCGATCGTGCGCTGCAGGGTTTTCCGGTGTCCAGCCGGCATCGCCATTGTCACTTGTCATGGGGAGAAGTCCTTCCGCTCGACACTACTTCCAAAGTATATAGCAAATACTACTTGAAACCAAAGTAATAAGGTGTAGCGTTCGGGGTGTCGTTCACAGTCCCCATCCGTTTGGAGCACCGCCCATGAGCACACAGCCGCTCACCCTCGTTACCGCCGCCGTCGGCAAGACGGGCCGCCAGACCGTCTTGTCCCTACTCAGGCGCGGCCTTCCGGTCCGTGCGCTGGTCCACTGCGATGATCACCGTGCCGCGGAACTGCGTGGCCGCGGCGCCGAGATCGTCGTCGGCAACGTTCTCGACGTGCACGACGTGCGGCGCGCCCTGCATGGGGTGCAGCGCGCGTATTGGGCGGCCCCGGTGACGCCTGGGGCGTTGGAGGCTGCGACTCTTTTCGCCGCAGTGGCCGAGGAGGAGCGCCTCGAAGTGGTGGTCTCGATGAGCCAGTGGCTTGCCGACCCCGGTCATCCCTCGGCCCACACCCGCGCTGAGTGGCTTTCCGATCGGGTCTTCGAGTGGATGCCGACGGTCGGCTCGATCACGGTGAACCCCGGACTGTTCGCCGAGAATTACCTGTACACCCTGGACGCGGTGGCGCAGTTCGGCATCCTGGCCGCACCCTACGGGCAGGGGCGCAACGCGCCTCCGTCCAACCGGGACATAGCCGCCGTCGCGTCGGCCCTGCTGGTCGACCCGGGTCCGCACCTGGGTCGCAGCTTCCGCCCCACCGGTCCAGAGCTGATCGGTCCCACCGATTTCGCCGACATCCTCAGCCGGGTGTTCGGCCGCTCCATCCGCTACGTCGACGCGCCCTTCGTGTTCTTTGCCAAGGCCGCCCGCACGATTGGCTTCAACGACTACGCCGTCGTTCAACTCAAGTGGTACACAGAGGAACTCAAACGCGGCACCTTCGCGATCGGGGCCCCGACGGGCGTGGTCGAGCAACTCACCGGGCAACGTTCTGAGGACATGGAGACCATCGCCCGGCGTTACCTGGCCACCACACCTGGCACCACACGCGGGCCGTCCGGGATGGTGCGGGCGATGAGCCTGCTGGCGAAGTCGATGATCACCGCCGTGCCCAACCAGAAGCGCTATCTGCGCACGTTCCAGGACGGCGCCGCGATCGGAACGCTCTCGGCAGACTCCGACGAATGGCACATAAGCCACGATCCCGACCGCATGCCCAGCGTCGCACCTGCTTCGGTAGGCACGATCACGAAGCTCGCCCGATGACCGCCCGCCAGCATGCGGCCGGCACGGTAGAGCAGTACGCCACGGGAGGAATACAGGCCCGCATCGAATCGGCGTTGCGCGCCGCCGGCAAGGACACCGACTGCTTGCGACCCGACGACTTCGCCACCTTCGAAGATTTCCACTCCCTGGGGCGCCTTGGCACCGTCAGCCTGTTGCAGGCTGCTGGAGTCACCACGACAGACCGGGTCCTCGACGCCGGCAGCGGCATCGGGGGAACCGCACGGCTGCTCGCCGCCGAGTACGGGTGCCACGTCACCGCGGTCGACCTCACCGCCGAGTACTGCGAGGTGGCTCGCTGGCTCGACGGCCTGGTCGGGCTCACCGACCGCATCGACGTGCTCGAAGGCGACATCACCGCACTCCCCGTCCCGGACGCGTCGTTCGATCTGATCGTTACCCAGCACGTGCAGATGAACATCGCCGACAAGGCGCTGCTGTACCGCGAGGCGCGCCGAGTGTTGCGCACGGGCGGGCGGCTCGCCCTCTGGGACGTCACCGCAGGGCCGCAGCAGCCCATCCGCTTTCCTGTCCCCTGGGCGGACACCCCTGAGCGCAGCCACCTCATCACCCCGGACCGACTCCGCGAGGTGCTTGGGGAGGCGGGGTTCACCGTCGAAACCTGGAATGAACTCACCGATTTGGCCGTCACGGCCATGACCCCTGTCTTCGATGCACCACCGCACCCGCTCGGACTGCAGTTGCTCGTTCCCGACATTCAAACCAAGGGCAAGAGCATCCTCGCCAACGCCCGCGAAGACCGGCTGCGGCTCATCCAAGCCGTCGCCTCCGCCACCTAAAACGCCACCTAGAAACCCCCAGCACACTCACCTCACCGGAGGAATCATGACCTGACGTACTGTGCTCACCGTGGATATCAACGGAGCTAGCGCAATCGTCACCGGTGGGGCGTCGGGTATCGGGGCCGCGACGGCCCGGCAACTGGCCGCCAAGGGCGCCCGTGTCGTCGTCGCCGACCTGCAGGCAGAACGCGGGCAGGAACTGGCGCACGAGATCGGCGGCGTGTTCGTCAGCGTCGATGTGACGAACACCGAGCAGATCGAGGACGCAGTGAATACCGCAGCCGACCTCGGTCCCTTACGGGCACTGGTGAATTCGGCGGGTGTCGGGTGGGCGCAGCGCACCATCGGCAAGGATGGTGAATTCGCTTCTGCGCACAATCTGGACGCCTACAAGAAGGTGCTCGCGATCAACCTGGTCGGTACGTTCGACTGCATCCGGCTGGCCGCCACCGTCATGAGTCGTAACGAGCCGACCGAGACCGGCGAGCGCGGCGCCATCGTCAACATGACCAGCGTCGCGGCTTTCGACGGCCAGATCGGACAAGCCGCCTACTCATCCTCGAAGGGCGGCGTCGTCGGGATGACCCTGCCGGTGGCCCGCGACTTGTCCGCCGTCGGCATCCGCGTCAACACCGTGGCGCCCGGGCTCATCGACACCCCGATCTACGGCGAAGGCGAACACGCCGAGGCCTTCAAGGCGAAACTGGGCGAGTCCGTGCTGTTTCCGCATCGCCTCGGCAAGCCCGACGAATTGGCCTCAATGGTGATCGAACTGATCACCAACTCGTACATGAACGCAGAGGTCGTCCGCGTCGACGGCGGCATCCGGATGCCGCCGAAGTAGGTCGTCACCAGCGCCGCCGCTCGACGTCAACGGTTCGAGATTATGGAAAGTCCTGGGACCCGTTGCACCAGCCCGTCGTCGAGCATCTGCTGGAAGTGATCGGTGATGGTTTGTTCGACCGGCCGGTACGTCAGCCCTAGTTCCTTCTGGCTGCGGGTGTTGTCGAACGCCAGCGGGTAGCCCACGTTCCGGTCGACGAACTTTCTGGTGAGCCCGACGACCGGAGCGATGGCCTTGAAGACCACTTTGGGCGCCGTCGTCCTCGGGAACGCGTAGAACGGTCCGAACCCTCGGCGCAACACCTTGCCGATTTCCAGAAAGGTCAGCGTGTCGGCGTTGGCGATGTAGCGTCCATGGGCCTCGGGAGTGAAACCGGCGCGCAGGTGGGCATCCGCAACGTCACGAACATCCACCACGCCCGTGGCCATCGCCGGCGCCCCAGCCAGCATGGTGCCGTCGTAGAACTGCTTCATCGTGCTCAGGCTGGCCGAGTCGCTGGCACTGGTCAACGACGGGCCGAGCACCAGTCCGGGGTGAATTGTGACCATGTCCCAGCGGTCCTGTTCCCGCTGGTAGCGCCAGGCCTCCCGCTCGGCCACCGTCTTGGAGTAGGGGTATGGCTGGTGGTCGGCACTGCTGGTGGTGTTCCAGTGTTCCTCGGTGAAAACACCGCCGGGGACATCGCGCAACTCGCAGGCATCGCCGTAGATCGCGACCACACTGCTGGTCAGCACCACGCGTTTGACGCTGTCGGTGCGGTTGACTGAATCCAGCACGTTGCGGGTGCCCTCCAGCGCCGGGCGGACCAGCGCCTCCTCAGCATCCTTGAAGCCGGAGATGAGGAATGGCGACGCGGTGTGCATGACGAGTTCGCACCCGTTCATCGCCTCGTCGAAACTGCCGGGTTCGAGTAGGTCGGCTTTGAAGAGCTTCAGCCGGCCGGGATGGGCGTCTGACAGCTTGTGCAGATGCTCGAGTCCGGAGGCCTTCTGTGGGTTGCGCACCGTGCCGTGGACGGTATGCCCGGCTTCGAGCACCGTACGTACGATCCAGCTGCCGATGTAGCCGCTGGCGCCCGTGACGAGCACCGGTGCGGCCGGGTCGATCGTGGTCGAGGATCGGCTCATGGAGGGTTGTTCCTCTCTCGCAGGATGTGCACCTCATGCGCAGCGAACCCGATGCATCGCGCACCGCAAACGTTGCTGCTCGGACCCTAGCGCGATGAGCCTCAGGAACATACCGGACGTCGACGACGCGGGCGATGATCGAGACCGGGAGGCGGGCTGGCCCAATCGGCGACGGTTGACGAGTGTTGTTGACACAAGAATTTTGGGAGCCGATTCATTGTCGGAAGAGGAACAGCAGCAATGTCAGTGGGTGCGGGCAGGCTGGATCGGTAATTACGAGAGAAAGGTGCGGACATGTGCTGGCAGTGCGACAACCCCCACGCCACCGTCGATGATTACCTGGACGTGCTGCGCGACATCATCGCGGATCACGGCTGGGCAGTGCAGTTCGTTGAGGACGGGTCACGACCATTTGCGTACACGGTCGGCCTGTCCGGTCGCGGTCTGCCCGAACTACTGGTAACCGGTCTGCAGCCGCGGACGTCGGCGCGCCTGCTGAACTCGATCGCACACTACATTGCCGACGAGGGCATGGTCGTGCAGCCGGCAGAGCACATCGACTACCAGGGCGAGTACCTGCTCGAAGTCGTCGAGGTCGAACACCCGGACGTCCACCTGACATTCGCGGTTCGGTTACGCGACGGGCCCATTCGCGCGTTTCAGTTGGTCTGGACGGATGACGCCCGACATTGGCCGTGGGATCGCGGGTGGAGCCACGGCCGGCGCAGGCAACCGGTGCTGGGTATCCGCACGCCGCTGACGGGATGAGAGTCCAGATCAGCGGAAGCGAACGTTCAAGGTCGCCAGCCCGAAGATCTTCCGGCCTGCGGACTTCGCGCCGACAATGATTACCCCGGAACGGGTTTCGGGATCCAACGACTTGATCCGGCCGCTGAACTCGATGTCGGCACCCTCGAGGGCCGACACGATGGCGGGCTGGGACAGCCGGACTGCGTAGCGGGTCACCGCACCCGGGTCGCCCGTCCATGCGGAGCCGAAGCCGGCACCCAGACCCATGGTGAGCATTCCGTGGGCGATCACGTCCGGCAGCCCGGCGGCCTTGGCGAGGGTCTCGTCCCAGTGAATGGGGTTGGCATCGCCGGCCACGCCGGCATAGTTCACCAGATCTCCACGGGACAGTCGGGCGTGCTGCACCGGCAGCTCGTCACCGACCTTCAGGTCCTCGAAGGACGCTGTCCCAGGCGCGCGCGCCGTGTCCTCGGCGATCCGGATCTCGCCCTCGGGACGCACCGTCTTCTGGTAGGTGGAGTCGGATTCGCCGACGTCAAGGGTGTTGTAGTCGTGCATCATCGCTTTGTGCACGGCGGCCTTGACGGCCGGATCGATGTCCTCGGCAGTGAGGCCGACGACGGTGGTGTGCAGGGTGTGTACCCGCTCGCCGGCTTGATCCGTATAGGTGTTGGTGACGGTGATGAGGTCTCTCCCGGCAATCGTGCGCACCGAGGTCAGTTCGACGTCGATCTGCAGTTCGTCGCCGGCCACGATCGGGCGGTGTTGCTCAAAGACTTCTTCGGTCTGCAGATAGGTGTCGTAACCGACGACCACCGATTCGAACATGCGGCGATTGCAGGTCATGCCCGGAACCGACGTGAACGTCAGCGGCGCAACCAGTCCCGAATATCCCAGCTCTGCGGCGGCGTCGACGTCCCAGTGTGCGGGGTGGTAGTCCTGCACCGCGCGGGCATACTCGCGCACCTTCTCGCGGCCCACCTCGTAGGTGTAATCCATCTGGTAGTAATGGCCGACCCGAGATTCGAGCGTCGATGCCTCTGCCGCTGCGGTCATAAATTCGCCAACTGTTCTGTCGGCTGGTTGGTCGAGGCCGACCAAAGCACACTAGCGCGCCGATCAGAGGGCAAAACGCGCCGCTACGGGTGGTCGACGCGCCGGTACAGCTTGACTGCTTCGCGGGCTATCGGCCCGCCGGCTGACGACCGCGATCCGGCGCGCTCATGTCTCCCGTCCCGGGCGTGCCGTCAGCGAGCCCGTAACGCAGGTACACCGTTCCCGCGGGGCTGGCTACCGGCGGTTCGAGCAGTGTGAGGTTCATGGGCACCGCACCACCGTCGAACACCTTCTTCCCCACGCCGAGCACGATGGGGTGGACCCAGAGGTCGAGACGGTCGAAGAGTTGCTCGCGCAGCAGGGTCTGCACCAGGTTCAGGCTCCCCACGACCTTCACGTGCTCGTGGCGGTCACGGATCTCGCGCACCGCGCCAGCCAGGTCCGATCCCAGCTGTGTGGACCCGGCCCACGACAGGTCGGGCCGGCCGCGGGAGGCCACGTACTTGGGGACGCTGTTGAAGAGCGTGGCGATTGCCCCGTCCTCGCCGCCCCGCTGGTGCGGCCAGTAGGCGGCGAAGATGTCGTACGTCCGCCTGCCGAGTAGTAGGGCATCGGTGCCTTCGTACGCGGCACCGACCTGCGCGCCGCTGACCTCGTCCACCAGCGGCGCCTGCCACCCGCCGAACGGGAACCTCACCGGGTCCTCGTCGGGGCCACCGGGTGCCTGCCCGACGAGGTCGAGGGTGGCGAACAGTTCAATGTGGATGGAACCCATGACCGTTAGACCTGCGAGCACCGCCAAACTCATCGCTTCGGTGCAGCCGTCGCACCCGATGGGATAGAACGGTAAGAGCTACCCGATCGCTTCACCGAAGATGCCCAGAGGAGCTCAGTCATGCAATCCGTCAAGGGGACCAATGTCCTAGTCACCGGCGCCGCCATGGGTCTCGGCAAACTGTTCGCCACCCAGGCCGTCAAAGAGGGCGCCGCCGCGGTGGTCCTCTGGGACGCAAACGAGACCGCGTTGAAGGAGACGGCAACCGAGTTGGAAGGGCTGGGGGGCACTATCCATTACGACACCGTCGACGTCACCTCACAGGACCGGGTCGCGGAGGCCGCAGAGCAGGTGCGTAGCACTGTCGGCACGATCCATGTGCTGTTCAACAACGCCGGCATCGTGCGGGGTAACGGCTACTTCTGGGAGAACCCGCCGCGTGACTTCATGCTCACCATGGAAGTCAACTCCATTGGACCCATGCTGGTGGCCCGGGAATTTCTGCCCGCGATGATCGAGTCCGGCACGCAATGCCGCCTGGTCAACATCGCATCGTCGGCCGGACTGAATGCCATCCCGCGCATGGCCGCTTACGCCGCCTCCAAATGGGCGGCGATCGGCTTCTCCGATTCAGTGCGTCTGGAACTTGAACAGGCCGGCCACGACCAGGTCAAGATCACGACGGTGTGCCCGACCTACATCAACACCGGCATGTTCGAGGGCGCCAAGGGCATTCTGTTCACTCCGATGCTCGAGCAGGAAGACGTCGTCAACGAGACATGGAAGGCGATGCTGCAGGGCAGTCCGTTCGTCGTCATCCCGTGGACATCGAAGATGAACAAGGTGCTCAGCGCCGTGCTGCCGGTCCGGCTGCGCGACATATACCTGCGGCGCGTCGGCGTCTACAACTCGATGGACGAATTCACGGGGCATTAGTCGAGTGGCGAAAGCGCACGGTCAGGCAGGCGTCAACCCCGGTGCGCCGTTCGGCCCGAACAGGTAGTAAGCACCGAACCCGCCGGGGGCGCCAATGCCCGGGGTAGCTCCGATGCCGCCGTCGCCGCCGTGGCCACCGATGCCGAACAAGATGCCGCCGTAGCCGCCCTGGCCACCGTTGCCGCCGAACGTCAGGTTCGCGGCACCGAAGCCATTGCCGCCGGCGCCGCCGAGCCCGAAGACGATGCCGCCGAGGCCACCCAGCCCGCCGACCCCGCCCGCGCCGCCGGCTCCCGCCGCCCCGCCGGTGCCTCCGGCACCGCCAATGCCGAAGAACGCTCCGCCGTCGCCTCCGTATCCACCGGGTCCGCCGTGGCCAGCGCCCAGCGAGGCTCCGCCGGCCCCGCCGGCACCGCCGAAGCCGAACAGCTGGCCGGCGCCGCTACCGCCCTGGCCGCCCTGCCCACCAGTGGTGATGCCGGCGGCATCCCCACCGGCGCCGCCGTTGGCCCCGGTGCTGATCACGTTGAACAGGACATTTCCGCTGCCGCCTGTCCCGCCCAGGCCGGGTACTCCGCCGTTGAAGGGGGTGGTGCCGCCGGCGCCGCCGACGCCGCCCGCGCCGTAGAGCAGGCCGAGGCCGTCACCGCCGTAGCCACCCCAGCCGGCGACGAAGCCTCGTCCGCCGGCCCCGCCCATGCCGCCGTTGCCGAGCAGGAACCCACCGCTACCGCCGCTGCCACCGTCGCCGGCGACCCCGTTACCCCCGGCCCCGCCGACGCCGCCGGCCCCGCCGCTGCCGAACAGCCCGACGGCATTTCCGCCGTTACCGCCGAAGCCCGCAAAGCCGTTCGGCACGGCGCCACCGGCTCCTCCACGGCCGCCGTTGCCGAACAAGAAGCCGCCATCCCCGCCGCTGCCCCCGTTCTGACCTCCTGCGCCGGATCCGCCGTTACCGCCGTTGCCCCAGAGCAACCCACCGTTTTGCCACGTGGAACCGGTTCCGTCGACACCATCGCGGCCGTCGCCTATCAGCGGGCGTCCCAGCAATGTTTCTGCGAGCCCATTCACCTCGTTGAGCAGGGTCTGCAAAGGGTTGCGCGCTGGCGGCCTCGGCGCTGGCGTACGAGCCCGCACCCGCGCTCAGCAGCTGCACGAACTGCTGGTGGAACTCCGCAGCCCCGGCGCTGACGGCTTGATAGGCCTGGGCGTGTTCGCTGAACAGCGCCGCGACGGCGGCCGACACCTCATCGCCGCCCGCGGCCAGCAACGCCGACGTCGGGGCTGCCGCCGCCCCGTTGGCCGCTCCGATCGAGGAAGCGATGTTCCCCAGGTTTGAGGCCGCCGTAGTCAAGAACTCCGGTACCGCACTGACAAAGGACATCTCGACCTCCGAACCGGCGCGGAGACCGCCCGAGGATCACCGCATTGTCAGGAAATCGTAGGACTGCGCGGCGGTAAATTCCGCAGCAACTTCTTCAGTGCCGCATCGACGCCGTCACGCGGCCCAGGACGATCGACCTGATCCGGCGCGGAGTCATGCCCGACTCCCGACCGGGTGTGCCGGCAGCACGGCCAGCACGAAGAACGCTCCGGCCAGGCAGACCGCTGCGGCGGTCAGGCAGCCCGCACTCATGCCGGACAGGAATGCGTCGCTGACGGTATCGCGGACGGCACCGGCTATCGACGCGGGAGACTTCGCGGCGACGGCCAACCCCTGTGCCAGGCCCTCCTGCGCGACCGACCGGGCGGGTTGCGGTAGCGCCTGCAGCGCTTGGCTTTCGGTGAGGTGACGGATGTAGAGCGTAGAGAAGACGCTGCCGATGACCGCGACCCCGAGGGTTCCGCCCACCTGTCGGGTGGCGTCGTTGACCGCCGATCCGGCACCGGCCTGCTCGGGCCGCACCACGCCCATGATGGAGTCGGTGGCCGGCGCGGTAGTCAGTCCCAAACCACCGCCCAACAGCACCATCTGCGCGGCCATCTCCAGGTAGCTGACGCTCAGGTCACTGGTGCTGATCCAGGTGAAGGAAGCAGCCATCATCAGGAGTCCAAGGAACACAACGGCTTTGGTGCCGACCTGGCTGACGGCCAGCCTGGTGCCAAGTATTGATCCGACTGCGATCGACAGCGCGACCGGCAGGATCCGCACGCCGGTGCCGAGCGGCCCGAATCCCTGCAATTGCTGCATGAACTGGGTGATCAGGAAGATGAATCCGAACAAGGCGAAGAAGGCCACCGTGACGGCCCCACTTGCCGCGCTGAACCGCAGGTTGGTGAACAGCGTGACGTCGATCAGCGGGTCGCGCTGCCGGCGCTCCCACAGGGCGAATCCGATGCCCGCCGCCAGCGCCAGCGCGAAGCCGCCCAGCGTCCGTGTGGAGCTCCAACCCTGTTCTGGCGCTTCGATAATGGTGTAGACCAACGCACCCAGCATGACCATCGAGAGCACCAGGCCACCGCGATCGAGACGCGAGCCCGGGTCGCGAGTGGAGGCCGGGATGACCACGGGGGCCGCTAGTGCCGCTGCCAGGGCGATGGGGGCCAATGCCAGGAAAAGGCTTCCCCACCAGAACCCCTCGAGCAGTGCGCCACCGAGGATCGGGCCGATCGCCACGCCCAGGCCGGTCACCGCACCCCACAGGCCGATCGCGACTGCACGCTGACGCGGCTCGCGGAACGTGTCGGTGATGATGGCCAGTGTGGTGGGATAGATCAGGGCCGAGGCCACGCCCATCACCACCCGCATCGTGATCAGTGATCCCGTCGTGGTGCACAGTGCAGCCCCTACGCTGCTCAGTGCGAAGAGGACGAGCCCGGCGATCAGCGTCCCGCGGCGACCGAACTTGTCCCCAATGGTGCCACCGGCCAGTACCAGGGCGGCGAACGCAAGATTGTAGGCGTCGACGATCCACTGCAGCCCTCGCGTCGAGGCGCCCAGTGCCGAATTAAGTGTCGGCAGTGCCACATTGACGATCGTGGTTTCCACATTGATCGCCAGGGAGGCGAGCAGGACGACCGCCAGGATGGCGGCGGGACGGACCCGCGTCGGCGTCGACTCAGGATGGGAACGGTTCGGGGCGTCGATGGTCATCAGCGGTCCGCCTTATGTTGACAGCAGTAACATCGGAAAGCATGCCAGCAGAAGTTATCGCTGTCAACATGGGGGGGGGTTAGCGGATACCCTCTTCGATGACGTCGAGAAGACGTTCGGTGATCAGGTGCCTGCGGCCGGCGTCCGCCGCGGCCAGCGGTCCATCGAGGTACAGCGTCGCCAGGCCGTGCACGGACGCCCACGCGGCTTCATCGAGTCCGTCGCGCCGACTCGGTGTGAGCACTTCGGTGGTGACGAGGTCATCGATGCAGCGGCTGAGAATGTGGAACGGATGCCGTTCCGGCACGACGGTGGTGTCGGTTTGGCGGGGGCCGTCGGGCGCGAATGCCGTTCGGAATAAACCAGGTTCGGCGAGGGCAAAGTTGACGTACGCCTGCCCGGTGGCCCGCAAGCGCGCCAGGGCGCGACGCTTGCGCGGGCCGCGGTTGGGAACCGCTGCGATCGATTCCACCATCGCCTCACCCAGCATCGTCATCGCGTACACCTGAACCGCACCCAACAGCGCCTGTCGGTCCGAGTAGTGCCGGTATGCCGCCGAGTTGCTCACACCGACCGACCGCTGAACATCGCGCAACACCACTGCGTCCGGTCCACCGATTCTGGCCAGCTGCACGGCATGGTCCAACAGCGCCTGCCGCAGGTTGCCATGGTGGTAGGAGCGCGACGCCATGTTGACAAGTCTTACATCCGAACTGGGTGAGAGCCTCGGTCGAGCCGTCGAGTACCTCGAACTCCTCGACACGTCTTAGGGCACGATGCAGGTTCATGGCGGTTATCTACCCGGTTATGTGACGTCCAACCCGCACCCGTCCCGAACGTACGCGAGCACAAACGAGTGTGCGACCATCGACGGTGTGACTGACCAACTCGTCGACATGATGAATTCCGCGTTGGCATCCACCATCCCGATCGCTGAACGCATGCGTGTACGGGTGGTCGAGGCGCGCCGCGGCTTTGCCGCCGCAAGTGTTCCGGTCGAGGGAAACGGCAACCACTTCGGCGTCATCTACGCCGGCGTTCAGTTCACCGTCGCCGAAGTATTGGGCGGCATCATCGCCCTCGCGACATTCGACACCAACAAGTACTTCCCGTTGGTGAAGAACGTCGACATCGCATTCCGTGCCATGGCCAACACCCCGCTGCGCGCGGAGGCGAGCATGGACGACGAGACGATCGCACGCGTCGAAGCCGAGGCCGCGGAGAAGGGCAAGGCCGACTACGTACTGGACGCTGTCGTCACCGATGCCAACGGCACTGTCGTCGCAACCACCCACGGGCTCTATCAGCTTCGTGCACATCGTAGTTGAGCCGTCGGGCGGATTAAACTCTCAAAGCTGACTCGCCCGGGCCTCCCCCAGCAGGAGCGCCTTCACATCGCCTCGTGTACTGAAGCTTTGGATCAGCAGATAGATCGAGAGAAACATCATGCCGCCGAAGACGGCGAGCACCCCAAGCGCGAGTCCGCTTGGGCTGAAACTGTGGCGCCACGATACCCACAGACCCGAAAGCAGCAGAAGGGTCATGAAATCGAGGTCGAATTGCCCCGGCCAGGCCATCTTCGTCATATCGCCGAAGAAGACGGACATCAGGGTCATGCCGTGGTTGGCGACAGTGACCGATGTGTAGCCGAGGACGACGATCAGGCAGGTTGCGAGGAACAGGCGAAACAGGTTCATTTTCTTCTCCTTTGGGTTGAGGACTTAACGTAGCGGAGTTATTTCGTTGCGGGCCGCCCGGCGATGCCGACCTGCGCATCCGCAGCACCGACCCGGCTGAAGCGAGTAGGTCCGTGTGGCGATGGTCGCGCGCTCGACACAGGTGGATCTTCAGACGGCTAATTTTGTAGTAGTCACTACAAATACTAAACGTAGCGACAGCTACAATCAAGTCCCGATGGGGCACAAATACACACGGGAACAGATTCTCGAGAGCGCGGTCCAAGTTGCGTTGGACGACGGAATCGGCTCGCTGACTTTTGGCCGACTGGCAAAGCGGCTGGGCACCAGCGATCGCGTCATCGTGTACTACTTCCCCAACAAGGCAACGCTTGTCACCGATGTGCTTACCGAGATCGGGAGCCGGCTCCAGTTCGTCTTGGCGCGCGCGTTCACGGGTCCGGCGGCCGGTCATCAACAGATGGCGAAGGCAGCCTATGGTGTTCTCGCCAACGAAGACTCCGACGCGATCTTCGCTGTGTACTTCGAGGCGTGCGGCCTGGCCGCTGCCGGTGCAAAGCCGTTCCAGGAGCTCGCGGCTGCGCTCTTCGGCGGGTGGGTTGAGTGGATGTCGGGGTTCTTTAGCGGCAACCCCCAGAAGCGTCAGTCAGAGGCGGAAGCCACCCTCGCGCTCATTGACGGCCTGCTGCTGATGCGGCAACTTGCGGGTCCCCAAGCCGCCGATCGTGCTGCGAAGGCGCTCGGGTTGCGCTGATCGCTGGGACAATGAGTACTCGTCATCGCTAGACCGTGAGACCGCCGTCGACGTTGATGTTCGCACCGGTCACAAAGCCGGCTTCTGGGCCCGCCAGGAAACTCACCATCGCGGCGATGTCGCTGGTATGGCCGTAACGCGCAAGCGGGGAAAGCTGTTTCAGGCCCTCGGCGAATTCCCCCTCGTCGGGATTCATGTCCGTGTTGATGGGACCCGGCTGCACATTGTTGACGGTGATTCCGCGCGGCCCGAGTTCACGCGCCAGTCCACGGGTGAAGGAGGACACCGCCCCCTTGGTCAGCGCGTACACCGCCTGGCCCGGCCCCGGTACCCAGTCGGCGTTGATGCTGCCGATGTTGATGATTCGTGCACCTGCACCGAGATGCGCGATGGCGCTGCGGACTGCCCAATAGACGCCACCGATGTTGATCGCCACCGAGCGGTCGAACTGGTCCGCGGGGAAATCGTCGATGGGTGCCATATAGGCGGTCCCGGCGTTGTTGACCAGCACGTCCAGGCCGCCGAGTTCGGCGACGGTCTGGTCCACGGCGGCCGCAATCTGGGCCGGGTCGGCGGCATCAGCCTGTATCGCCACCGCCTTGCCGCCGTCTGCCGTCACTTCGGCGACGAGCTTCTCGGCATCGGTCGCCGAGGATGCGTAGGTGAACGCCACAGCGGCACCGTCCGCGGTCAGTCGCCGCACAATCTCGGCGCCGATGCCGCGCGAACCGCCGGTTACCAGTGCTCTCCTGCCCGCCAATGCTGCTGTGGTCATCTGGATGGACCTCCCCTACTGGTTACGAAACGCATCGTTGCTTGGTACGCACAGGTCAAGGCTGATCGTCACGAATACATTCCCGGCATGACGGTTGTGACCGGATGCTGGGCCCCAAAAGGGCTCGCTCAGGAGGCGGTGGCTCCCTGCGGCGCCGCTTCGCGCAAGATGCCGGCCAGACGCGTTGTGGCTGGCGTCATCTGGTCGGCTGGGGGCGAGGCGAGGAACACTTGCCAGATCACCGGGTCGGCCAGGTTGATGGATCGCAATGCGGGAAAGCGACGGGCCTCCGACTCCGGCATAAAGGTGGTACCCAGCCCGTTGCCGACCAGATCCGCGATATCGGCGAACCCGGCGGGCACCTCGTAAAAAGTCTGCGGCGAAACGCCGGCGGCGTGGAAGGCGTCATCGATCAATCGCCGCAGTCCGAACTCCGGTGGGTAACTCACCAGTTCCTCACCGGCCAGGTCCCCTAGATCCAGCCGCCTCCGCCTGGCCAGCGCGTGGTCGTCGCGGCACACGAAAACCATTGGCTCCCCGAACAACAACTGCATGTCGAGTTGGGGAGGAAACCGATTCGGCACCGACACCAGCGCGAGGTCGAGAGACCCGTCGAGGAGAGCCGACAGGTAGGCCGACGCACCGGACTGGCTGAGCCGCAACCGAAGTCGGACGAACGGGTGAGCGCGATGGAAGTCGCCCAGCGCACGAGCGACGTTCATCGGCCCGAACGAGATCAGGGACCCGAACTCGACCGTGCCGGACAGCGAGCCGCGAAACTCGCTGACGGAGTCGGCGGCCGTGCGGGCTACGCGCAACACCTCGTTGGCGTAGGTGCGGAACCGTTCGCCGGCGGCGGTGAGTTGGATCTGTTGACGCGACCGGTCGAAGAGTTGGACCTGCAACTCGCGCTCCAGCTTGGCGATCGACGTAGACAATGCCGACTGCACGACGTGAACGCGCTCGGCGGCCCGGGTGAAGCTCATTTCGCTGGCCACCGCGACGAAGTACTCGATTTGGCGCAACTCCATGCCGACCACAATATCTGTGAATCAGATATATCCGGGGAGTGGTCATCGATTCAGCCGATGAAAATTATCTGTGTTTTATTGCCCTGGGCGGTACATAAACTCGTATCAGCGCCGCAAGGGTCCCTCGGCGTTCGCAGATAAATGCGTTGCTGGCCAATGGATTAGTGCCATGTTGACCAGGGCTGCGACTGCGTCATAGTCTCCGCGGAAGCGTGCACAAAACCCACCGGCGGGCAATCGCCGGTCTCGGCGCACGAAGAGCAGTGCTGAGGGTTCAACTCCCTCATTCACAACGCAGCTCAGCATCGTGCACAGGTGACAGGGAACAGCACACAGCACACCACCACGTGCAGGTTCGCGACGACGAGGGTGGGCATGGGGCGCACCACCTCAACCGCGGGCCGACTGCTGCACAATGCACCGTAGATCTTCCGTAGTCGAAAGGTAGGCAATGGCTGCACTGCAGGGCAAAGTCGCATTCGTGACGGGCGCTTCGTCGGGCCTGGGGGCGGAAACAGCACGCCTGTTTTCTCGGAGCGGAGCAACGGTTTTCGGAATCGGGAGGGATGGCGAGAAGCTCGCCGGGGTATTCGGCGACATCAATTCCGGGGCGCACGCATCGGTGGACGTGACAGACCCAAGCGCCTGCCGTAGTGCCGTCGAGCAGTGCGTCGCACAATTCGGCGGCGTCGATGTGCTGGTCAATATCGCTGGGCGCCATCAGATGCGCCGCACCGAGTCGATGACCGACGACGATTGGGCGCAGGATCTGGCGGTCAACCTGAACGGCCCCTTTTCCCTGTGCCGTGCAGCGCTGCCGCACCTACTGGACCGGGGCGGCAACATCGTCAACGTCGCGTCCATCGCCGGTGTCGAGGGCCAGGCGTATTCGGCCGGTTACTGCTCGGCCAAACACGGACTGATCGGACTGACCCGCGCGCTCGCTGTCGAATACACCGCAGATCGGTTGCGCGTCAACGCCGTCTGCCCGGGCGGCATGTTGACCCCGCAGATCGAGAACTTCAGCGCCCCGGAAGACCCGAACTACGAATTGATACTGCGCTCGGCGGCACCGCGCGGCATGATGCAACCCCTCGACGTCGCCAACGTCATCGCGTTCCTCGCCAGCGATGACGCCGCGGCCGTCCACGGCGCCGTGTACCGCGTCGACAACGGCAAGGGCGCCGGCTGACTTTTTACCCGCTGCGCTCCAGGACGTCGATGCAGTACGTCAGCGGCGTCGCGCGCCGTGCGCATCGCTGCACCCGAGCGGATCCGGGTAAAGGTTCGGCCACGGTTCAACCGTGCAACGTCGCGCCACTGTGGTGCTTGCTGACTGATGCGCGACCATGCGGGATATGACGGAACGCCCGGCCCAGATCTCACGGCAGAACTTTCTGCGGGGTGCCGCCGGCGCGTTGGCCGCCGGCGTGGTTCTCGGAACGGGCCGCGCCGGCGCCGATCCGGCCCCGTCCGGCTGGGACGGTCTCTCCACCGCCCTCGGCGGGCAGGTCATTCAACCCGGCAGTGCCCAATTCGGCACTGCCAAGCAGGTGTTCAACACCAACTACAACGGCTCGACGCCGGCGGCGATCGTTACCCCGAAATCAGCTCCGGACGTGCAGAAGGCGATGGCATTCGCTACTGCCAACAAGCTCAAGGTCGCCCCGCGTAGTGGTGGGCACTCCTATACCGGCGCCTCGACGGCGAACGGAACCATGGTGCTCGATCTGCGTCAGCTACCCGGCGACGTCAACTACGACGCCGCCACCGGCCAGGTGACGGTGACGCCCGCGACTGGTTTGTACGAGGTGCACCAGGCGCTGGCCGCGGTCGGTCGGGGCATCCCGACCGGCACCTGCCCCACGGTCGGCGCGGCGGGACACGCCCTGGGCGGCGGGTTGGGTGCCCAGTCCCGACACGCGGGCATGCTGTGTGACCAATTGACCTCGGCATCGGTGGTGTTGCCCGGCGGCCAGACGGTCACCGCGTCCGCCTCCAGCAACCCGGACCTGTTCTGGGCCTTGCGCGGCGGCGGCGGCGGCAACTTCGGCGTGACCACCTCGTTGACCTTCGCGACGTTCCCCACCAGGACGTCGACGCGGTGAACCTCAACTTTGCACCGCAATCGTTCGCACAGGTCCTCGTCGGCTGGCAGAACTGGCTGCGCACCGCAGACCGAAACAGTTGGGCACTGGCGGACAGCACCACCGACGCGACGGGTACGCATTGCCGGATCCTCGCTACCTGCCCGGCAGGTTCGGGCAACAGCGTTGCAGCCGCGATCATTTCGGCTGTTGGAGTGCAACCGACCGGTACCGAGAACCATACGTTCAACTACCTTGACCTGGTGCGGTATCTGGCCGTCAACAACCTCAATCCCGCGCCGGTCGGGTATGTCGGCGGATCAGATGTCTTCACGACGATCACCCCGGCGGCCGCCCAGGGGATCGCCGCGGCGGTGGACGCCTTTCCGCGTAACGCCGGCCGCATGTTGGCGATCATGCACGCCCTGGACGGCGCGATGGCCACTGTGGCGCCGGGCGCCACCGCGTTTCCGTGGCGGAAGCAGTCCGCGTTGGTGCAGTGGTACGTCGAAACCTCCGGTGCCCCATCGGCCGCGACCAACTGGCTCACCACCGCACACCAAGCGGTGCAACAGTATTCGGTTGGCGGGTATGTGAATTATCTTGAGGCGAACCAGCCGCCGGCGCGATACTTCGGCCAGAACCTCTCCCGGCTGAGCTCCGTACGCCAGAAGTATGATCCCGGCCGGGTCATGTTCTCGGGGATGAATCTCTGATCAACAGCATCAACAGGGTGAGGCGCTGTCATGTCGAGTAACCGCATCGTGATCCGCGGGGGCCAAGTCGTCACCATGGACCCGGCGGTGGGAACCTTGCCCCAGGGCGATGTCCTCATCGAGGACGGGCGGATCGCCGCGGTTGGGCCAGCGCTGCCCGAGGTCGACGCCGAGGAGATCGACGCCGGCGGCCACATCGTCGCCCCTGGCCTGATCGACACCCACCGCCACACCTGGCAGACCCAGATGCGCGCGGTCTGCGCCGACTGGACCCTCATCGACTACTTCTTCGGCATCCGGTTGAGCATCTCCCCGGCCTACACCGCCGACGACGTATATCTCGGCAACCGACTCGGAGCGCTTGAGGCACTCGACGCCGGGGTCACCACCATTCTGGACTTCTCCCATTGCAACAACACCCCAGACCACAGTGACGCAGCGGTAAAAGGTCTGCGCGACAGCGGTATTCGTGCGGTGTTCGGGTACGGCTTCTTCGACTCCAGCCCGATGTCGCCGCAACACTTCACCGAGCACGCGCAGCGGGTCGCTGACTTCGAGCGCGTTGCGGCGACCCACTTCCCCGCTGGGGACGACCTACTGACACTCGGTGTGGCGCTGACCGAGGTGGGCCTGGTCCCGTTGCGCTACACCAAGGCTGAGGTCGAGGCGGCGCGCGCCCACGACGCGTTGATCGTTTGCCACACCGGTTCGGTCTGGTCGATGCCGAGCGGAGTCGCCGAACTCGACGCCGCGGGGCTACTCGGTCCGGAGCAGGTGCATGTGCACTGCAATGCGTTGAGCGAGGCCGACTGGGACGTCCTCGGCCGCACGCGGGCCAAGCTTTCCATCTCGCCGGAGACCGAGCTGAATATGGGCATGGGGCGCTTGGTGTTTCGGGAGGCGGAGCAACGCGGCATCAAGCCGACCCTGTCCACGGACGTGATGTCGCTGAACTCCGGTGACCTCTTCCATCAGTTGCGACTGGCGGTGGCATTCAAGCGCTGGGCGGATACCGAGGAGATCAACCTGGCCGGGGCTGACCCGATGCAGGTGTCGACGACAGCGGCGCAGGCCCTGGAATGGGTCACCGTCAATCCGGCCGAGGCGATGCGCCTGCAGGATCGGATCGGCAGCATCAAGGTCGGCAAACGGGCTGATGTGATTCTGGTAGGCGGGCCCGGGATCAGCCAGCATCCGCACATCGATCCTGTTGGCACCCTGGCGTTTCAAACCTCCGCCGCCGACGTCCGCACTGTCCTGGTGGACGGCAGGGTGGTCAAGCGTGACGGCGCTCTACAGGGTGTGGACCTCGCGGAACTCACTCGCTCGCAAAGGATTCGGCGTTCGCAGTGCTGGAACGTATTCGTGCCGCCGGTACCCGGCTGCCCGGTACCGACCCGGCGGTGTTGGACCTGCTGATCGCGGTGGCCACTGCGAATCTCAGTGATATCTGACTTCAGTCCCTCACATCGCCGTCCACATACAGCCACCGGCCCCTTTCCCGAGTGAAGCGGCTGCGTTCGTGCAGGATGTGACGCTTGCCGTGGCGCACATATTGGGCGCGAAACTCGACCACGCCGGAGGAGTCGTCCTGGGCGCCCGCCTCGGTGTCGACGATCTGCAGCCGACGCCACACGACGTCGCTGTCCAGGTCGAGTCGTTTCGGTCGCGTGCTCGGATGCCAGCTAGCGAGTAAGTAATCGGGGTCGCCGAGAGCGAAGGCGCTGAAGCGCGACCGCATCAGCGCCAAGGCCGTGTCGGCATCCCGTTCGCCGATGTGCAGCGGCCTGCAGCAGTCGGCGTAGGTGTCGCCGGAGCCACAGGGGCATCGTCCCTCGTCGTGTGCCTTGACGCCCATGAGGTGATTGTTTCAGGCTGAGGGCTGCCACCCCAGCGAAGGAGAATGCGATGAGCGATAGCAACACCGGCATAGCGGATGCCGCGCAAGCTGCGGGAGACCCAATCCAGCAGGCTGTGGCGGTATTCATGCTGCACCCGGAAACATTCGCCGAGAGCATCGCAGCCGGCTATCAGAACCCGCTGGCCGGATATGTCGCAGGTCGCGGCGGTGTGCTGGGCGAGGTCACCGGTGCTGCGGTCAGCTCGGCGTTCGCCGTGTTCGAGCCCAATGCCCTTGGCGCCCTGTGGGAGCAAGGCGTCGCGGTGCGCGGAGCGGCCGGCGCCGCCGAACTGTACTGGGAACAAACCGCCGACTTTGGCCGCAAGTATCTGGCCGGCGCCGAAGGGCTGGACCGCCTCGCCGCGCTGGGGGAGAAGATCATCGCGGCGACGCCAGGTGTGGACCTGCCGCTATACGCGGGTTGGCGCACCATGCCGCTGGCCGACGACGCCCCGGCGCGGGCGCTGCAGGTGATGTTCATTCTGCGCGAGCTGAGGGCGGCGGTTCATTTCAGCGTCCTCACCGACTCCGGTATCAGCCCCGTGGAAGCGCACATGCTCAACAAGGGCCGGGAGTACACCAAGATGTTCGCCTGGCCGGAGCCGTACGCCGACGGCTCCGATAAGAAGGACCGCTACGCCGAGGTCGAAGACGTGACCAACCGCCGGATGGCGGAGTTCTTCGCGGCCGCCCTCGACCGTGAGGAGGCGGACGAACTCGCCCGATTGAGCGCCGGCGCCCTGGCGTCGCTGCAGGCGAGTGTTCCGAGCTGAAATCGGGGTATTGCAGAGGCTGGAAGCTGTGGCATGAGGGAAGGATCTCAATGAACGAAGAGCAACGAAACGCCATGTCGTCGCGGCCCGGCTTTATCGCCGCGCTGGATCAGAGCGGCGGAAGCAGTCCCAAAGCCCTCAAGCTGTACGGGATTTCAGAAGACGAGTACGACAGCGACGAGAAGATGTTCGACCTCATCCATGAGATGCGGGAACGCATCATGTCGAGCCCGAGCTTTTCCGGCGACCGGATCCTCGCCACCATCCTCTTCGAACAGACCATGGACCGAGCCATCGACGGCCAAGACACCGCGGCGTTTTTGTGGGAGCAGAAGCGCGTCGTGCCGTTCGTCAAGGTCGACCAGGGGCTGGACGCTGCCGAAGACTGGTGTGCAGCTGATGAAGCCGATGACGAAGCTCGATTCCCTGTTGGATCGGGCCGTCGAAAAAGGCGTCTTCGGCACCAAGATGCGCTCATTCATCCAGGAGCCGAATGACAACGGCATCAAAGCCATCGTTGACCAGCAGTTCGACTACGCATACCGGATCGCCGAGCGTGGACTTATGCCGATCATCGAGCCCGAGGTGAGCATCAAGAGCCCCGACAAGCCGAGAGCCGACGACATGCTGGTGGCGGCGCTGAGCACGAAACTCGACGACGTGCCCGGGGGCATGCAGGTCATGCTCAAGCTGACGCTTCCCAACGAGGACGACCTCTATACGCCGCTGATCCAGCATCCCCGGGTTCTGCGTGTGGTCGCCTTGTCCGGCGGCTACAGCCTGGAGGAAAGCTGCGCGATCCTGGCGCGTAATCACGGCCTGATCGCCAGCTTTTCGCGTGCCCTGACCGAGGGCTTGACCGTCGATCAGACCGACGCGGAATTCGACCAGGCGCTGGGGTCGAATATCGAACAGATCTATGCGGCGTCGCTCACCTAGCCTTCGCCACCGACGTGTTTCCCGAGGTCGAGTCGATCGTGTCCGGGTCGATGAGATTGACGGGTCCGTTGCTGAAGGTGATGCGCCAACACGCCGGCGAGACGGCTTCGATGGAGAACTGGTCGGTAGCGATCAGTAGCCCCTCCGGTCAGCTGGCCGATTTTTCCAGCACGTGGACCCCGCACGCTGAGCCCAGGCCGATGACATGAGCCAGCCCTACCTTGGCGTTCTCGATCTGGCGATCGCCGGCCTCCCCGCGCAGGTGGTGGCAGATCTCCCAGATGTTGGCGATACCGGTGGCGGCGATGGGGTGGCCCTTGGACTGCAGCCCGCCGGACACATTGACCGGCGTCGTGCCGTCGCGCCACGTGGCACCCGAGTTGAAGAAGTCTGCGGCGCCGCCTTCCTCGCACAACATCAGGTTGTCGTAATGCACCAGCTCGGCGGTGGCGAAGCAGTCGTGCAGCTCGACCAGGTCGAGATCATCGGGACCGATGCCGGCCTGCTGATAAGCGGTCGCGGCAGCGTTGCGGGTCAGGGTGTTGACATTCGGCAGGACCTGGCAACCCTCTTCGTAGGGGTCGGTGGTCAGCACCGACGCCGACACCTTCACTGCGCGCCGACGTTGTTCCAGCGAAAGCGACTTCAACGTCTCGCCGTTACACACGATCGCGGCCGCGGCACCGTCGCAGTTGGCCGAGCACATCGGACGGGTATTCGGGTAGGCGATCATCACGTCGTTCATGATCTGCTCCAGGGTGAACCTCTTCTGGTAGGCGGCAAGCGGATTCAGTGTCGAGTGGGCGTGATTCTTTTCGCTGATCTTGGCGAACAACTCGAAGCTGGTGCCGCCGTACTTGTGTCCGTATTCGGTGCCGATCTGGGCGAACACTCCAGGCATGGCCTCGGTGCCGATCCGCCCGTCGACTGGTGCGACCGCCCCGTAGCGGCCCTTCGGGGCCCACACGTCGGCGTCGGCCTTCTTCGTACCGCCACCTCCGAGTAGTCCTGCGCCCGAAAGCTTTTCGACGCCGACCGCCATTCCGTATTCGACCTCGCCGGCCTTCACGGCCATAATCGCGGTGCGTAATGCGGTGGCCCCGGTGGCGCAGGCGTTGGCCACGTTGTACACCGGGATGCCGGTCTGGCCGATCTGTTTCTGCAGCTGCTGCCCGATACCGGCATTGGCAGCCATCAGGTTGCCGGCCGCCAGGACACCGATGTCAGCCATCGTGACCCCGGCATCGGACAACGCGCCCATTGCGGCCTCGGCCGCCAGATCGACGGTGTCGAGGTGGGGGTGCTTGCCGAATTTGGTCATCCGGATGCCGAGGATCCAGATGTCGTCACTGGCGCTCATCGCTGTTACTCCTTCACGAGTCGGTGCGATCACTCGGTGGGCTCGAAGCCGAAGCCGATCGCCTCGGTGCCTTCGGAGTCGGCGCCGATCGGGTAGGTGGCCAGTCGGACTTTCATCCCGTCCCGTACATGTTCGGGGTCGGGCTCGACATTGATCAGGTTGGCCCGGACCTGAGTCCCGTCGCAGTCGACGACCGAAGCGACGAAAGGAGTGGGGATTCCCGGCGCGGCGAAAGTGACGATGGTGAAGCTCCGCACGGTGCCCTCGGTCGCGACCGCGGCGGTGGTGAAGTCGGTCGCGAAACAGCTTGCGCATGCGTTGCGTCGATCAAAGAATCGGGCGCCACAGCGTGTGCACTCCTGGGCTACGAGGTGCGGGTCTCCGTCATCGAGCACCAGATAGTCGACCAAGGGGATCTGCCCGGGCATCCGAACCTCCGTCATGTCGTCGGCCACCTTGAATCCTCGCACGGCCGACCAAGCCGCGATCCGCACCGGGCGATTCGATTCCGTCGTGGAGGTGGGGTACCCCAACCGGGCCGACACGGATCGCATCCTGGCGGCGCTGATCCACGGCATCCCCGGTGGCCGCGCCGTGGACACGGCCGCCGTCGCCGTGCCGGCGGGCCGCTATCTCTGAGCGCTCAGCGCGTGCTTTCGTCGGCGATCTCGGCGTTGGACTGCTGTGCAGCCGGCGCGTCCGGGTCGCCGTCCTGGTGTTCCAACTTCTCTTCCTCGGCACGCTGTGCTGCGGTCGTCTGCCGGGCGTCCTCGGGCACTGGCGCGGGGACGCTGTCGTCCTGCTGCTCGGAGTCCATCCAGTCAGGATCGCCGGTATCGCGGGTTCCGAAACACCAGGCCTTACCCGAAAGGTGACTCCGGGACATACGGTCAGAGCATGAACTTCGACGAGTACCGGACCTACGATGCCACCGGGCTGGCGAAGCTGGTCGCCGATAAGGAGGTAGTCCGCAGCGGAGCTGCTCACGCTGGCCCGGGATCGGGCGGCGGCGGTGAACCCCCGGATCAACGCGATCGTGCGGGACGTCCCAGCCTCGCCCATCGAAGTCGCAGGCCCGTTCGCCGGTGTTCCATTCCTGATCAAGGACCTCGCCCAGGACTACGCGGGCCTACCCAGCTCGCAAGGGTCCCGCGCCCTGATGTCGACGCCTGTCGCCGAGCACTCGACCATCGTGCGACGCTGGATCGACGCCGGGCTGGTCATCTTCGGCAAGACCAACCTTCCGGAGTTCGGGGCGAAGGGGATCACCGAACCGGAAGCCTGGGGCCCGGCGCGCAACCCATGGGACCTGCAGCGAACCCCGGGTGGATCTTCGGGAGGGTCGGCCGCGGCCGTCGCGGCCGGCATCGTGCCGTGCGCGGGCGCCAACGACGGCGGTGGGTCAATCCGCATCCCGGCGGCCTGCTGCGGTCTGGTCGGCCTGAAACCAGGTCGCGGGCTGACGCCCGATGGGGCCGACGACCGGCGAATCCATGCACGGCGCGGCGGTGCAGGGCGTCGTGTCACGAACCGTGCGCGACACCGCGGCGATGCTCGACGTCATTTGCGGTGGAGAGAAATCCGGGCCCTACGAGCCTGCAATGCCCGCGGAACCGTTCGCGTCCTGCGGTGGGGCAGGACCCCGGGAAACTGCGGATCGGTGTGCGGGTGCCGTCGGCGATCAACCCGACGCCGCACCCGGAAGCGTTCGCCGCCGTCGAGGCGACCGTTCGGACGCTGACCGAACTCGGGCACCACGTCGACGAGTTGCCGCAGGCGCCGTACGACGACGCCGCGCTGGCCCGCGACTTCCTGCTCACCTGGTTCGTCCATCTCGCCTGGGACGTCGAGGAGGCCAAGCGTCTCACCGGCGCGGGCAACGAAGGGTTCGAGCGCGACACCCTGATCATGGCGGCGGTGGGTCGCGCGACCGGCAGCGTCGAGTACGTAGACGCCGTCGAGCGGCGGCACGAGCACACGCGCCGGTTGAGCAGATTCTTCGAGTCGTATGACCTGCTGCTGACCCCCACTTTGGCGACACCGCCTCCGAAGATCGGCGAGTTCGACCTACCGGGTGTGTTGCAGCGTGCATCCGACGCGTTGATCAAGACGCGTACCGCAAGCCTGCTGCGCTACACCAAGATCGTCGACGACATGGTGGAGAAGAACCTGGGCTGGGTTCCCTACACCCAACTGGCGAATCTCACCGGCCGCCCGGCGATCTCACTGCCGCTGCACTGGACCGCCGACTCCCTGCCGCTCGGCGTCCAGTTCGTGGCGCCGCTGGGTGGCGAATCACTGCTGATCCAGCTGGCGGCGCAACTGGAGCAGGCAATGCCGTGGTCCGACCGGGTGGCGCGGCTGTAGGACTGGTTCGTCAGTCGCCGTGAATTAGTCAATTCGTCTGAGGGGAGATGTGGCCGAATTGTGCTGGAAAGGCCGCAGCTGAAAACCCGGTTTCCGGGACGCCTGTTCCCACGGCGCCCGCGAACCGGTCCGTCGCGCATTCGCCGGACCGCGAGCGATGCCGGCTAAATGTCCGGCTGCGCCAGGTAGTCGCCAACGCACCGGGCATCAGCGATAATCTGCGTGTTCGGCCTCGGGTGACGGGGACCTGTCGGGCCGGCACCTCGACTTTGATATCGGTGGTAGCAATTAAGCGTCGACTCAGGATCTTCAACCGTTGGCAGCGGGCGGATCAGTTTGACTGGCTCTCTGGTTACCTGGCTGTGCGTGGTCTCAGCGGCACCACCCGTGCACTGATGGCACTTATTTCGACGTCCTTGGTGTTGTGTCTGCTCGCCCTGTTGGCCGGATCGGACGGACCCCAAGGCGCGGTGCCGGTCGCCATGACCTGGGCCGCCGTCACCGGCGGAACGGCGGGGGCACTGCTGTGGGTCTGGCGGTGGCCGACCCGCGCGCAATCCGTCGCGTTCGCCTTGACGTGCAACTTCGCCGTGGCGTTGGCGTGTCTAGCGCACCCGAAGCCGCTGGCGGCGCTGATCGGGTGCATCGCCTTCGCCACCTTCGGTGCGTACATGGCGTTCTTCCATACCACCGGCTTTGTGCTGTACAACTTCGCGGTGGCCGCCGCCGTCGGCGGCTTTGAGGCGGGGCGGTTGGCGACCTCTGGGCACCCGTCCCTGGCGGCGGTGGACCTGTGGTTGGTGGTCGAGGTCAACATCGCCCTGCCGTTGGCCATCGCGGTCCTGGTCCGCGCCCTGGCGGGCGATCTGCTGCGCGCCGACCGCGACCCGCTGACGGGCCTGCTGAACCGACGCGCGTTTGCGCACAACGCCCTGGGGATGATGCTGGCCCGCCGGGGCATCGACGCTCACCTGGTGCTGTTGGTGGTCGACCTCGACAACTTCAAAGGTCTCAATGACAATCGCGGTCATGCCGCCGGCGATTATGCGCTGGTACAGGTCGCCCAGGCACTGCTGGCCGTCGCCGAGGAACAGGCGGTAGTGGCCCGCAGTGGTGGGGAGGAATTTCTGGTGGCCGGCACTTCGGCGTGCTGCAACGCGGAGCAGTTGGCCAAACAGGTTTGCGAGGCGATCGCGGGCTCGACGGTAGGGGTCACGGCCAGTATCGGTACCGCCTGCGCCCGTCTGGACGAAACCACAGCCGGCGAGCACCAGGCACTTCTCATCGATCTGATCACTGCTTCGGATGCCGCGATGTACCAGGCAAAACGGCTGGGCGGCAACGGGTTTCACCACCACGAACTGTGCGGTGACCGGCGGTGATCAAAGTCGCGGGGGCACCGGTATCCGCGCCAGATCCTCGGCGATGACAAGGTCTCCGTCGTAGACCTCGGCCGCCTCGTCACGGTGTTCGCGGGTGTCGGGATAGCGCTGAGAGAAATGGGTGAGGACCAGCCGTCGCACGCCGCACTCGGCCGCCACCCGCGCGGCCTGCCGCGCCGTGAGGTGACCGTAGCGGACCGCCAGGCCTGAGTCCCGACTCAGAAACGTCGCCTCGATCACCAGCAGATCCACACCGTCGGCCAGCGCATAAACCGCATCGCACAGCCGGGTATCCATGATGAAGGCAAAGCGTTGACCCGGCCGCGCCTCGCTGACTTCTGACAAATCGACCGTCCGCCCGCCGAATTCGATGGCGCCTGCCGCGTGCAACTGGCCGACCGCCGGACCGTCGATGCCGAAGCGCTCCAGCAACTCGGGCACGAAGCGTCGACCGTCGGGTTCGGTCAGCCGATAGCCGATCGCATCGGCGGAATGCTCGAGTCGTCGCGCTTCCAGCACGCCGAATTCTCCGGTCGCCACCGGCCCATCGACGGCGACGGAGCGGCTGGTGCACCTCGGCGCGGTCATCAAAGATGCAGGCGTGGTGCAGTCGGGTGAAGTACTCCTGCCCCGAGGCCGGAAAGTAGGCGTCTACCCGGTGCCGTGCGTCGTCCAGGGACAGGCGCTGGATTATCCCGGGGACACCGAGGCAATGATCACCGTGAAAGTGGCTGAGGCACAACCGCGTCACACTACTCACCGCGACACCGGCCAGCAGCATCTGCCGCTGGGTACCCTCCCCGGGATCGAACAGCAGTCCCTCGCCGTCCCAGCGCAGCAGGTATCCGTTTTGGTTGCGGTACCGGGTGGGCGCCTGACTGGCGGTGCCCAGGACGATCAGCTCGCGGACCGACATGCGCTACGCCGTGCAACTCACAGCGTCGCCGCCGCTCCGAGCGCGGTGGCGGTCAGGGTGGCGACGATGCTGTCCTCGTCGGTGTCGATGTCGCCGTGCAGCCAGCCGACGATGAGTCGGTTGTCCCGGCCACCAGCGCGCGGGTGGCCAGCACCCGGTCGACGGCCGGTTTCGGGCGACCGGTGAAGGCGATCGCACGGGCGGCCATGTGCTCACTGAAGTCACGCACCGCGCGCTGCTGGCGTTCGCGTAGCCGGGGAAAGCCCGGACACTCCATGTATAAGCGCGCGTCGGCGGGATCGGAGGCGAGCGCGTGCACGACCGCGCGCACCGTACGCTCGACCCGCTCGGCGAGCGGGACGGTGTTCACCACCGCCTCCATCTGGGCGTACAACCGGCCGAACAGATCCTCGGCGCACGCATCGAGCAGGTCATCCTTGGTGGCGAATTCAGCGTAGAAGTACCGCTTACTGAGGTTGGCCCGCTGGGCGACCAGATCGACGGTCAACGGGGCCAGGCCCGTCTCGGCGATGAGCGCGCGGGCTGCCTCCACCAAGCGCGCGCGGCGATCCTGCGACCGTTGCTCAGGGCTCAGTCCGCCATAGGTGCGGCCGTTGGCAACAGTCATAACGACATCTTGACCCATCCGCCGGCGCAGGCATAATCTTCTGCCTGGGTGCGGCGCTGGCCCGGCTGGAGATGAACAGCTTCTTCTCCGAGCTGATCCCGCGGATCAAAACCATTGAGCTGGCTGATGATCCGCAACTGATCGCCACCACCTTCGTCGGTGGCCCCAAGCACCTGCCGATTCGGTACTCGCTGAGGTGAATCGGCAACACCGTCCGGCGAGTGGGAATCACACGACGGTCAATCGGTGTGTCGCGTCGTGATTTTCACACTCGGCCAGCAATTTGGCGCCGGACAGCTGCTAGGTCAAGATCGCCGTCAGGTATCCCGATGCGTCGCCGAACGAGGCCAACTCGTCGTCTGGGACCTCGAATCCATGTGCGGCGTAGGCCTCTTCGGTATTGCGGACGTGCACCCGCCAACCATGCCCGGCGAGGTACGCAGCGGCAGTGTTGCGCTCACCGGTGTAGAACAACTCAGCCAGATCGATATTGGAGCCGATCCGCCGCGACCGTTCAGTGAGCTTCTGCGCCCAGTCCGACGGGATGCCACCCAAGTCCATGTGCTCGGTCGCGATCCGGCTACCGGGTGCCGACAGCGCGGAAATGTTGTCGAACAAACGGTCCTGCGCCTCCGGCGGCAGGTAGACCAGCAGACCCTCGGCGATCCAGGCGGTCGGTCGGCCGGTGTTGAATCCGGCCTCTTGCAACGCCGAAGGCCAGTCGTCACGCAAATCTATGGCCACCGGGTGGCGCTGCGCGGCGGGCTCGGCGCCCAGGTCTTTCAGCGTGCGCGTCTTGAATTCGATGACCTCGGGCTGGTCGATCTCATAGACGGCAGTGTCGGCCGGCCACGGCAATCGGTAGGCCCGGGTGTCCAGTCCCGAGGCCAGAATCACCACCTGCCGGATTCCGGCCTCGGTTGCCTCGGTGAAGAAGTCGTCGAAGAACCGCGTGCGCACTGTGATCTGCTCATTCATGGCCCGGCGGTTCAGCAACGGGTCGTCGGTGCCGATCTCACCGTCGATGAGCTTGACGAAGGGATCGACGCCCACCGCTCGGACCAGCGGCTCAGCCCAGGGGTCGTCCAACAGGGCGTCTGGGCCTTTCGAGGCGATGGCCCGGGATGCGGCGACCGCCGTCGCGGTCGCCCCCACGCTGGAGGCCAGATTCCACGTGTCATTGTCGGTTCGGGCCACTGCCCAACTCCTCCCAGCGGACGGCACCGCTTAGTTAGCTCATATAAGTTCTCTGTCCACCGTACGCTCGCCGGGACTGTGCGCGTGGTGCCAAAGTAGTGAGGTAGTGAAGGCGAAGACGGAAGGCAACCCATGGCGTCCAATCTGCTGTCCCGGCGCGATCTCGATTTCCTGCTTTTCGAGTGGCTGCGGGTGGAGGAGCTGACGACGCGGGATCGCTTCGCGGAGCATTCCAGGGAAACGTTCTCGGCTCTGCTGGATCTGTGTGAAGACCTCGCGGCCCGCTATTTCGCGCCGCACAACAAGAAGAACGACGCACACGAGCCGACGTTCGACGGCGAGCGGGTCAGCGTGATCCCCGAGGTGAAGCAAGCGCTGGACGCGTTCGCGAAGGCGGACCTGTTGGCGATGAGCATGGATCATGCGCTGGGCGGATGGCAGGTGCCCACCGTTGTCGCCGGGGCGGGTCTGGCGTGGTTCCACGCCGCAAACGTGGCGACGGCCGGGTACGTGTTGCTGAGTCTCGCCAACGCGAATCTCGTGTCCAACTACGGGACGGCCGAGCAGATCGAGCGGTTCGTCAAGCCGACCCTGGCCGGCCGGTTCACCGGCACCATGTGTCTGTCGGAGCCCCAAGCGGGATCGTCGTTGGCCGACATCACCACCCGCGCCGAACCCCAGGACGACGGCAGCCATCGCCTGTTCGGCTCCAAGATGTGGATCTCCGGCGGAGATCACGAACTGGCCGAGAACATCGTGCATTTGGTGCTGGCCAAGATCGCCGGTGCACCCGCGGGAACCCGGGGGATCTCCTTGTTCATCGTCCCGAAATTCCTCGTCGGGGACGACGGAAGTGTCGGCGAACGCAACGATGTCGTGCTGGCCGGCCTCAACCACAAGATGGGCTACCGCGGAATAACCAATACCGCACTGAATTTCGGTGAAGGGCGGCATCAACCCGGGGGCCGGCCCGGGGCGGTCGGGTACCTGGTCGGGGAACCCCACCGCGGCCTTTCCTACATGTTCCACATGATGAATGAGGCCCGCCTCGGCGTCGGGCTGGGGGCGATCGCCCTGGGGTACACCGGCTATCTCAAGGCGCTGCAGTATGCGCGCGAGCGGCCGCAGGGCCGGCCCGTGACCGGCAAGGACCCCACTCTGCCTCAGGTGCCGATCATCGGGCATCCGGATGTCAGGCGAATGTTGTTGGCGCAGAAGTCCTATGTTGAGGGTGCTCTCGCGCTGGCACTGTACTGCGCTCGTCTGGTGGACATACACAGCAGCCCCGAATCCTCCGCGGAGGCGGAATCCGCGGGGCTGCTGCTGGATATCCTGACCCCGGTGGCGAAAAGCTGGCCCTCACAGTGGTGTCTGGAAGCCAACAACCTGGCGATCCAAGTCCACGGCGGGTACGGCTACACGCGCGAATACGACGTGGAACAGCACTATCGCGACAACAGGCTCAACCCGATTCACGAAGGTACCCATGGAATTCAAAGCCTGGACCTGTTGGGCCGCAAGGTAACCCAGCACGGCGGCGCCAGCCTTGCGGAGCTGACGAAAACCGTCGCCGCTACCGTCTCGCGTGCGACCGCGCTGGCGGGCGAGGTGGCCGCGATGGCGAAACAACTCGATGAAGCGTGGCAGCGTCTGGTGACCGTTACGGCGTCGATGTTTGCCGCGGGCGACGTCGACGCCGCGCTGGCCAACAGCGCTGTGTATCTCGAAGCGTTCGGCCATCTCGTCATAGCGTGGGCCTGGCTCGAGCAGGTGATCGCCGCCGACGGTCGGACAGGCGACTTCTATGAGGGCAAGCGGCACGCCGCCCGTTATTTCTACAGCTACGAATTACCAAGAACTGGGCCGCAACTGGATCTTCTGCACAGTCTGGACCGCACCACCCTGGAGATGCGGGACAGCTGGTTCTGATTGCCGCGAGCAGCGGCGCGCCGATGCCCGACGATGTTCCGCGCCTGCGGGCCTCGTAGGCCGTCAAGCGAAAATTTCAAACTCGGTACCAGCGGTACGCACATACGACCGGGCGGGTGGGTACGCGGGCAGGTGAACGAAAGAGGGGATAGCCGCTTGCTGCGGTCGGTCGTCGGGAGGAGCTTCTGATGCCGGAGGTCGCACTACACCACGAGGGACACCCGAAGTATCGCCGGATGGTCCGCTTCGACTGGTCGGACACACCGTTGCACTGGGTGCCGGATGACCCGTTCTCGACGCACATGATCAACGTCCTGCACCTGCTGCTGCCCGAGGGCGAACGCAACATTTCATCAAAGCCGTTCTGGAGGCATCGTCACTGGTCGATGATCCGGAGTTGGAAGCCGCGATCAAGCCGTTCATCCAGCAGGAGTCCTGGCATGCCTGGGCGCACCAGGTGGTGCTCGATCATCTGGCCGAACAGGGCATCGACACCAAGCCGTACACCGACCGGCTGGGCAAGACGTTGTCGATCTCGCTGGGTGATCCGCCCAAGTTTTTTCCGCCGGCCCTGCAGCGGTGGTGGCTGTACCGGCGCCTCGCCGATGTCGCCGCGCTGGAGCATTTCACCGCGATGCTGGGCCAGTGGGTACTGACCAACCGAGGACTGGACTATGCGAAGGCCGATCCCTATGATGCTCGACCTGCTGCGCTGGCACGGTGCCGAGGAGGTCGAGCACCGCTCGCTCGTGTACGACGTCTATCAGCACGTCTGCGGCAGCTACACGATTCGGGCGTTCTCGATGCTGATGACCGCGCCGCTGTTCATCGGGTGGTGGGTTGCCGGCGCCCGTTACCTCATGGCCCACGACCCGACCATCGATCGACAAGTGGCGCTGGCGGGACTGGTTCCGGGCGGCCCGCGACTACCGACTTCCGGGTCCGTGGAAACTCCTGGTGACGACGCCCTCGCGGTATATGCGACCCAGCCACCACCCAAATGACGAGGCGTCCACTCAGATGGCCATCGATTACCTCGAGTACTCGCCGGTCGCGCAAGGCGGCCCGGGAGCGGGCTTCCGCTCCCAACAATGCGGATAAGGGCCGAAGTTCGATGAAGGTTCTGGTGGATCTGGACACCTGTGACGGAAACGGCGTGTGCATGAGCATCTGCCACGAGGTGTTCGACGTGCGAGAAGACGGCCTGCACGTGCTTCAAGATGAGCCGCCGGCCGAACTGCGCCAGCAGCTGAAAGGGGCCGAGCAATCGTGCCCCACCCAGGCGATCATCGTGAAGGACTGACCCGATGCATTTCGAGAGCGTAGGTGGTGGTGGTCGGCGCGGGCGTGGCCGGGATACGGGCAGCCGAAACTCTGCGTCAGGACGGCTACGACGGTGAGCTGACCATTGTGGGTGGCGAACGGCACGCCCCGTATCACCGGCCACCGTTGTCCAAGAAATTCCTCACCGGCAAGGTGCACGAGAGCGGGCATCGATATTGCGCCGCAATTTGAGCTGGACGCCCGCATTGTGCGCGGGGCGTCGGCGGTCGGACTGGACATGCCGGCACGGACGGTTCAGCTCCGCGACGACGGCGAGGACCAGGTCGTTGCAGTTCGACGGACTCGTCATCGCCAGCGGAGCGGTCCCGCGCGAATGGCCTGGTGGCACCGTTCCCGATGGGCTGAAGGTGCTGCGCACCGTCGACGACTGTCTCGCGATTCGGGAACGGCTCGACTCGCGCCCTCGGGTGGTCGTCGTCGGGGGAGGCTTCATCGGTGCCGAGGTCGCGGCGACCTACGCGGTCGTTGGGGCTGGACGTGACGCTGGTCGAGAAAGCGCCCAACCCGCTGGTGGCAGCGCTGGGCGAGGAGATGGCGCCGTGCTGGGCCAGGCTGCATCATGAGCACGGCGTCGACCTGCGGGTGGGCGTGGGCGTCGATGGAGATCGTGGGCAACGGACACGTCGAGGCGGTACGGCTCACCGACGGTGCGCAAATTCCTGCCGACCTCGTCATCATCGGCTTGGGCGTGACTCCGCCACCGATTGGCTGGCCGGCTCGGGCTTGCGGGTGGATGACGGGGTGGTCTGCGACGCGACCGGCACGAGCCGAAGGCGGTATCGGATGTGGTGGCCGCCGGCGATGTCGCGCGCTGGTGGCATCCGCTGTATGACGCGTTGATGGGAATGATCATTAAAAGTGTGTAAGCTTAAAGCGAAGTAATAAAGAAAAGCGCTGAGTTTAAACAGAATAAGCAATAATGACTCTCCCCGGATTGTCGCTCAGAGACGGCTGAGCAGTTCAGCCTTTTTCGCGGCGAACTCCTCGTCGGAGAGAATGCCGCGCTGATGTAGGCCGGCCAGCGACTCGATGGCTGCGACGACGGCTCCCGGATCTCCAGCCTGGTGCTGCGGAGCGGGCGCGGCCGTCGGCGTTTCGGCCACCTGTGGAGCGCCGAGCTCACTAAGGCTGGAAACGTCGAAGGTGCCCAGCTGGCTGGTGAAGGTCACCGTCCCGTAGCCGCCGCCCTGTTGCTGTTGTACGCCGGTGATCAGGTGTTCGTCGGTGTCGAAGACCTTGGTGACGCCGTTGACGTGGATCGCCAGCCGGCGGGTGGCCGGGAAGATGGCGTAGCGCACGCTGTTCTGCGCGCCGGACGAGGTAGGCACTCCCAGGTCCGCCGGCCACCAGTTTGCGGAGGTGAAACCGCCCTGGGACTGCGTGGCAGCGGTGCGAAAGACCGTGGTCGAGGCGAGCAGCTGAGCCAACTCGCCGCACAGCGCATCGACGCGCGCCTTCAGCGCGTTGTCGAACATGTTGCCCACCATCGTCATGCCGCCTCGCATCCACTGCCCGGAGCCACCGAGCTCGGGAATGGAGAACTGCGCCATGGTGCCGCCGCCCGCGTGGATGGCGAACAACATGGCCAGTACCGCCTCGCGGGAAAGCCCGTGGCGCCAGGCGATGTCGGTGATGGCGTTCTCGGCTTCGGGAGTGACCGTTGCCTGCATAGTCAGGATTCTTTCGGTGTCGGTGCAGTGGCGAGACTACGCACGTCGCGCGCCGCCTGCAGGATGTAAATGCATCAGCCCCACTGGTACCCCGCCGTAGTGGTCGGCGAATCATGCCCAAAGATGAGGGACGTGCCGAACGGCTTCGACGTGCGCGGGCGGATACTGCGGGCCGGTGAGCTCGCACCCTGGCTCGCGGAAAACAGTCTGGGGAATCGGTTCGGCCTGGCAGCCATCGGCAGCGATGAGGGCCACCAGTCCAAAGCCGTAGCGCTGGCCATTGTTGCGGCCGACGGGGACGGCCGCTACCTCGACATCGCCGCGCTGACCGCGGACGACGAGGCTGCGCTGGCCTCGTGGCTCGCCGACCCCGGCCCGCCGAAGGCGGTGCACTGGGGCAAGTGGACGATGCATGCACTGGCGAACTGCGGCTGGACGCTGCGTGGCGTCACCTCCGACACGGCGCTGGCCGCGCATATGTTGCGTCCCGGGCGGCGAAGCCCCGCGCTCAATGATCTGTTGGTTCACCACATGCGCTGCGCGCTGCCCGACGAACCCCTTGAGCTGAAACTGTTTTCGTCACCGCTCGGCGAGCGGGCCGTGCGCGCGCTGATCCTGCGGGCCTGCGCGGTACTCGACCTGGCCGACGTACTCGACGAGGAGTTGGCGCGTATCGACTCCTCGTCGCTGCTGGAGCGGGTGGAGCTGCCGGTGCAGCGGGTGGTGGCCGACCTGGAGACCGCAGGCATTGCCGTGGATCCCGCGACGTCGCCAGCCACCGCCGCGGACGGGCGCATCCATGCCACGTACCACCACGCTGTGACCGCCACCGGCGTTCTGTCATCGTCCCACCCGAACCTGCGGAACATCCGAGCACCGTTCGTGGCGGGAGCCGGCTACGCCGGGCTCATGACCGCGCGCTTCGACGGGCTGGAGATGCGACTGCTGGCCCACCTGTCCGGCGACACGGAACTGATCGACGCTTGCATCAGTCCAGGAGACCCCTACCGCGTGGTGGCGTCACGGCTGTTCTCCCTGCCGGTCGACGAGGTGACTCCCCGACATCGATACCGGGTGCAGACGGTGTCTCGCGCAGTCGCGTGCGGCTGGGGCGCCGACGAGGTGGCCAGCGCGGTGAAAGTCTCGCTCGATGATGCCAAAGAGCTTTTCCACCAGTATCTTTCGTGCGTGTTGCGCGAGTATCTGGCCGGTGCTGTCGACGACGCCCGCGAGCGGGGATATGCGGCGACGCTGTCGGGTCGTCGCTGCTACCTGCCCGACTTGAACAGCCCCGACCCACGGCTGCGTCAGGCCGCCGAACGTGCCGTGGGCGCCATGGCACTACAGGGTGGGGTGGCCGACATCATCAAGGTGGCGATGATCAACGTCGACCGGGTCATCAAGGCTGCCGGCTTGACTTCGCGCATGGTGGCGCAACTGGATGAGCAGTTGGTTCTTGAACTGGCCGCCGGCGAGCGCGAAGCGGTGGAGGCATACGTTCGCGAGCAGATGGCTTGCGCATATGCGCTCGACGTGCCGCCGGTGGTTTCGGTCGGAGACTGACCCCTCTCACCTTCAACCTATACCGCACTGGGGGGCTTGCGGCAAGACCGGGGTCATGCCGCAAAATCGCTGAGCTAAGCCAAAATTCAGTGAAACGGGGAAGTGTGAGATCCGAGCATGCGGTCGTCATCGTCGGCGCCGGACCCACCGGATTGACGTTGTCAGCCGAGTTGGCGCTGGCCGGAACCGATGTCGCTGTCATCGAAAGGCGCACGGACCAGGCCCTGGTCGGCGCACGTGCGGGCGGCCTGCATTCGCGCACCATAGAGATCCTGGATCAGCGCGGCGTCGCCGACCGGTTCATTCAGCAGGGCCAGCTGGCCCAATTAGCCGGGTTCGCGCAGATCCGACTGGACATCAGTGACTTACCTACCCGGCACCCGTATGGACTTGCATTGTGGCAGAGCCACATCGAGAAACTACTGGCCGACTGGGCCGAAGAACTCGCGGTGCGAATCTATCGCGGGCGGGAGGTGGGCCGCGTCACCCAAGACGACACCGGCGTGGACGTCGAGCTTGCTGACGGACAGTTCCTGCGGGCCGCATACCTGGTGGGCTGCGACGGAGGGCGCAGCGCGGTCCGCAAAGCGGCCGGTATCGCCTTTGAAGGCTGGGACCCGACGGCGAGCTATCTACTCGCTGAGGTCGAAATAGGTTCTGACACAGCTGAAGAGCCTGATTGGGGCATCCGTCACGACGCGCTCGGGGTGCACGCGCTCAGCAGGATCGGTGATGGTGGGCCCGTGCGGGTCATGGTGACCGAGCGACACATCGGACCACCGAGCGAACCCAGCATGCGCGATCTGAGCCGGGCGCTGATCGATGTCTATCAGACGGATTACGGAATCCGCAGTCCCAGTTGGATTTCCCGTTTCACCGATGCCGCAAGGCAAGCCACGGCATACCGGGAGCGGCGGGTGCTGCTGGCCGGGGACGCCGCGCACGTGCATCACCCGATCGGGGGTCAAGGGCTCAACACCGGAATTCAAGATGCGATGAACCTGGGATGGAAACTCGCTGCGGTGGTCAACCGGACGTCGCCCGATCGCCTGCTGGATACCTATCACGCCGAACGGCACCCGGTAGCTGCGCGGGTGTTGCGCAATGCGATGGCCCAAATGGCGCTGCTCCGCGCGGATGACCGCACTACAGCGTTGCGCGATACCACCGCCGAACTGCTCGGCATGGATGAGCCCCGGAAACGATTCGCCGCCATGATGTCTGGTTTGGACATCCGCTACGACCTCGGCGATGGGCACCCGCTGCTGGGACGACGAATGCCCGATCTCGACCTGGTGGGCGCCGACGGGCCGGTTCGAGCTTACCAACTGCTGCATCAGGCTCGGGCCGTGCTGCTGAATCTTGGCGAACCCGGCAGCATCGACGTCCCCGGCTGGGCCGATCGGGTGCGGTTGGTCGACGCGAAACATACCGGGGATTGCGAGCTTCCGGTGCTCGGTGTGGTGGACGCTCCCTCCGCCGTGTTGATTCGGCCCGACGGCCATGTCGCGTGGGCGGGAGACCCCCCTTATCGGGGACTTGCGACGCACTCACCACCTGGTTCGGCGCGCCCGCTGCCGGACTGGGAATGGATAAACCATGCGGGCGCGTTAAATAGGGCTATGGCTGATTCCATTGAGCTGAGCCCCACCGATTGGGTACGCGAGCAGACCGAACGGATTCTGAGGCAGGGCACCACCGACGGGGTCGAGATTTTCGACAAGCCCGTCGTCTTGCTCACCATGACCGGTGCGAAATCCGGCAAGAAGCGATACGTGCCCCTGATGCGCGTCGAACACGACGGGCGTTACGCCATCGTCGCATCGAAGGGCGGCGCGCCCGAGCACCCCTCGTGGTACTTCAATGTCAAAGCGAATCCCGCGCTGACCGTGCAGGACGGCGACAAGGTCGTGAGCCTCACCGCGCGCGAACTTGAGGGCGCTGAGCGCGAGGAGTGGTGGGGCCGCGCCGTCGAGGCCTACCCGCCGTACGCCGAATACCAGACCAAGACGACGAGGCAGATCCCGGTCTTCGTACTGGAGTGAAGGGAGAATTGAGCGTCTCGGTGCTGGCCGACGATGCGACCCTGAACGACACACACGAGGTGACCGATGTGTTCGTCGCCGCGTTCATCGAGGCGCCGGCGAGCGGACGGGAACAGCGGTTTCCGGCGGCGACGGCGGGTTAGTCGGACATCCGAATAGGGTCCGATATTCGCGGTGCGGTTTACCGCCGCAACGCTTCGGGTAAATCCGAGTGCGAAGACCTGATTCGACAAGCGTCGGTACTCGGCGGCCTGAAACCGCTGGAAAAGGGACCCATGATGAGCGCCAAGCACCGCCTGAGCGAGTTGCCGGAGCGGCAGCGAATGAGTCCTTTCAGCGGCGTATGCGGCAAGTCGTGGACCATTCTTTTCGGATCATTGATTGTGGCCGCGGCATTGGCGGCATTAGTGGTGAATGCGGCTGGGCCGGGGCGTTCCCCGACGGCATCTGATCATCAGGTCAGCCAGGAGGGAACGCTGATAGCGGTGTCGGCGGGCTCGGTCACCGCGCGCAGCCGTGACGGGATCACCCGAACCTATCTGGTTACTCCGCAGACCGCCGTCATCACCAGGGCCGGAAGCCAATTCACGGTGAATGACGAAGTGGACATCATCGGAACCATTCAGAACGGAACGGCGCTGGCTACCGCAGTGGCCCACCGCGACCTGGGCCACGGGAACGGACCACCGATGGATTACGTTGCAGATCAACCGGTTAGCGGCGCACTGGACAGCGACTGAGTGCCGCATTGGGCGTAGATGCGGCGATGACCGGTTGTCCGAAACGGATGCAATTCGGGCCATGTGGCGGCGTACGCCCCGACGGCCAATGCGAAATGCGTTCCGGGCCTTGCGCATTCACTGATGTGGTGCCCTGGGCGGGGCCACCGTCGAGACATCGGCCCCCGGTAGCGGCGCCGTTGGTGTTGACCGACTTCAGCTGCACGCCCTTTGACCGCGACGACGTCGCGGCGACCGCAGCCGTGCTGGCGTCCTCGTGTGACGCAGTCCTGGTAGGTGAGCATCAGAACAAGCCGGACTTTCCCCCCACGCTGATGGGTTCGTTGCTGGTCGACGCGGGCGTGACACCGTGGATCACGTTGTCCTGCCGGGATCGCAACCGGATCGTCCTCGAGCAGGAACTCCGCGGGCTGCGCTCCATCGGCGTCGACACGGTGCTCTGTGTGACCGGTGACGGGCGCGGCTACGACGTGCGCCCGGACGTCACCCAAACCTTCGACCTCGACGGCCTGCGCCTGGTGTCGCTGGCCGCGTCGCTGGGGGTGGTTCCGGCGGTGCCGGAAACCCCCACCGCCCCGCCCGTGCACGCCCGCCCCGTGCGACTGGTCGAAAAACAGCGGGCGGGCGCCGGCCTGGCGGTGCTCAACCACGTTCCGTTCCCCGACATGATCGCCGAGTTCATGAAAACGGCTCGGTCGCAAGGCTTGTCGATCCCGGTGATCGCCGCCGTCGCAGTGTTCACCGACAGCGTGTCGGCGGCGGTGTTGGAGGGTTTGCCCGGTCTCGAACTCGATCCGGCCGTGACGCAGCAGGTCTTGAGCGCGACCGATCCGATAACGGCCGGGATCTCGGCCGCAGTCAGCGAAGCGCGGGCGTTGCTGTCGATCGACGGCGTCGAGGGGGTGAACGTCTCCGGACTTGCGTCGGCGTCCGGCGCTCGCGTCGGGGCCGAGATCAAGGCGGAGGTAGGCCGGCTTATCCGGGAGGAGGTCTCGTGACCGACGCGATGCAGGCGGAGTTCGACACCGTCGCAGAGTGGACCGCGCAAGTCGCAGCCGATCTCGGCCCCGACTATCACGTGCCGGCGGGGTGCCGGGGAAGCGGTAGTCCGGCGGCGCTGGATTGGCTCATCTCACACATGGAACTCGAGCCCGGCTCGCTGTTTCTGGACTGCGGCGCTGGTGTCGGGGGGCCCGCCGCGTATGCGGCGCAATCCCGGGACCTGCGCCCGGTACTCGTCGAGCCGGAGTCGGGCGCGTGCCGTGCCGCGAAGAGGTTGTTCGGCTATCCGGTGGTGCGTGCTGTCGGATCGAAAGTGCCTCTGGCGGAAGCATGTTGCGACGCAGCGTGGTCGCTGGGTGTCCTGTGCACAACTCCCGATCAGCTCGCGCTGCTGCAGGAACTGCGCCGCACCGTGCGCCGCGGCGGGCGAATCGGATTGTTGGCTTTCGTGGCTCACCGTGAAATGCCGAGCGATCAGCTTGAGGGCAACCACTTTCCGACGCCCGACCGGCTACGGCAACTGATGGAAGAGTCCGCGCTGCATGTCGAGTACTCGCTGGGGACGGCTGAGCTGCCGGCGATTCCGGAGGAGTGGAATGAGCGGGTGGACGCGGTGACGAATGAGCTGACGGAACGCCACGGGCACACGGAGGCTTGGCGACTGGCCGAGCGCCAGAGCTCGCGGATAGCGCGGCTGCTGGAAGACGGCACGCTGACGGGCGAGTTGCTGGTACTGCGGCACGCGTGAGCGTGCGTTCTGGGCATCGAGTCTGCGCTGAGGTCCGCCCAAAGAGCAGACTCAACACCCCGCGTTGCGGAAGACGGCGGTGATCTCGGCGACCCTCGGGTCGGCGCGCAGCTGCTCCAATGTCTCCGGTAGCGGCAGACGCCAGTTCGGATACTCGTCAATCGTGCCGGGAAGATTGGGCTGCCGGACCTCGGCCAACACGTCATAAGGCGAGATCAATTTCAACCGGCTCGGCGTCGCCGCCAGCAGCCGGTGCATCGCGATGATGATCGCCCCCTCGTCGGGGTCGTCTTGCTCCAGAGGCAGCAGTCCTTCGGAACGCAACAGCGCGAGCCACTCAGCGCGTTCCTTGGCGGCTGAGGCCTGTTCGGCCGGCACGTCGTTGAGCAGGCCGAGGTCGGCGCGCGCCCGCACGTGTTCCGCGCGCAGGAATCCCGCGGCCGTCGGCAGGTCGTGCGTGGACAGGCTGGCGGCCGCCCGGGCGGGCCACTTCGCCGGCGGCAGCAGTGGCTCCTCGGGTACGGATTGATCGCGGGTGAACCACGACACCGCGCAACCCAGCATCCCGTTGTCGGCCAGCGCCGCGGTGACCTCGGGCTCGACGGTGCCCAAATCCTCGCCGACCACGGTGGCGCTCGCGCGGTGTGCCTCCAGCGCGAGCACCGCGAGCATCACGTCGGCGTCGTAGTGCACGTAGGTGCCCCGATCCGGGCCGTCTCCCGGTGGGATCCACCACAACCGCCACAGGCCGGCGACGTGGTCGATTCGTAGCCCGTCGGCGTGACCGAGCACGGCGCGCAACATGTCTCGCAGCGCGGCGTAACCGGTCGCGGCCAATCGGTCCGGGCGCCAGGGGGGCAACCCCCAGTCCTGGCCGCGGGGGGTGAAGTTATCCGGCGGGGCGCCGATGCTGACTCCCGTGGCCAGCAGGTCGGCCAGCGCCCACGCGTCGGCGCCATCCGCGTCCACGCCCACCGCGAGGTCGTGCAACACGCCCAGCGCCATGCCCGCCTCCCGTGCGGTGGCCCGCACCGCGATCAGCTGCTCGGCGCACCGATGCTGCACCCAGGCATGGAACGCCAGCCGGGTGTCCAGCTCCCGGCGTGCCTCGGCGACGGCCGGCCCGTTGACATCCCGCAACGGTGCGGGCCATCGGCTCCAGCGGCCGCCATGCCGCTCGGCGAGCGCGCAGTAGGTGGCCCAGTCGCGCAGCCCGTCGGAGCCGGGCAACTCCTCCAGCGGCGATGGCCGGCCATCAGCGCGCCAGAGCAATTCGAGCGCCGATCGTTTGGCCGCCCACACCAAGTCGTGGTCGATTCGCTCGGTGGTCGGCGAGACCCGCAGCGCGTCCACTTCGGCGCGGGTGCCCGGGTCGGCTCGACGGTAGGCGTCGAGGTCCTCGATGCGCAACGCCAACGGATTGGCGAAACGCCGGCTGGATGGCGTGTAGGGCGAGGGTTGTACGGGGTGGGTGGGACCGGGCGCGTGCAGCGGGTTGAGCAGTACCGCGCCGGCGTGGTGCTCGCGCGGCGGTCCAGCCGATGAACTCCCGCAGATCCCCCAGATCGCCGATACCCCAGGAGCGAGCCGAGCGCAGTGCGTAGAGCTGCAGCATCCAACCCCAGGTGGCCGGCGTCGACGGCACTTGCGGCGGTGCCACGACCACTGTGGCTTGCTGACCGTCACGAGTCTCCACCCGGTACCAGCCTGCCGCCAGGTCGGCGGGCAGCTCATCGCGCACGTCGAGGCGGGTTCCGTCCTCGGCTTCCAGCGCGACGGCACCCGGCAGCGGCCGGGCACGTCCATCGACGCGTACGGCGATGGTGGGCGGCAGGATCCCGGCGCGGCTGCGCTCGGTGAGCTTGGCCAACTCGCGGCGCCGGTCGGCTTCGGTGCGGGCTTCGACATCGAGCAGGCCGAGTACCCGGATCACCACGTCAGAGTCAACGTCGACCGGCTCCCGCCGCTCGTTGCGGTAAGACGTCGCCACGCCGTGTGCCGCGGCCAACTGGCGCAAGCTGTCGCAGGCTGGTGAGGGATTAGCCACAGCGCGTGGTATACCCGGGCCGGGGTTTCTCACACCCGCGAAAGTCAGTGTGCTGTCAGGACTTCTGGTTAAGCGTCGAGCGCACCGGCCGCTACCGCGGCAGCGTTGATTTTGGTCAGCACCTCGCGCAGATGCTCTAGTTCGGCGAGATCGACGCCGAGGCGCTCGACCACCGCAGGTGGCACTTTGAGCGCTTGCCGGCGAAGATTGCGGCCCTGCGGCGTCAGCGCGATATGGGTGGTCCGTTCGTCCGCGGCGCTGCGCGTCCGGGTGATCAGCCCCTGCGACTCCAGGCGTTTGAGCATCGGCGACAAGGTGGCCGAATCCATCTGCAACAGCGTCGCGATTTCTTTCACCGACAGCGGATTTCCGCCCGGCCCTCCTTTGGCGTGGTCCCACAGCGCCAACATCACCAGATACTGGGGATGGGTCAGGCCCAGCGGTTCCAGCAGGGGACGGTACACGGCGAGCACCGCCCGGTTGGTGACGGAGAGCGCGAAGCAGACCTGGCGCTCCAACGACAGCGCGTCGACCTCGGCTACCCTGGTCATCTGTCACCGCACCTTCTGCGAAAGCGTCGCTGTTGCATCAGTTTTCGCCCCGGCGTCACTAGAACGGGCTGCTGTTGTCCTGCCACTTCGCCTCTTCGGGACGCGGACCGTAGCGCCGGGCGTAGTCGTCGTGGATGTGGGCCTGCTTCTGGCGTTTGATGACGTCAACCATGCCGGGGTCCAAGCCATGCTGAGCCAGCCGGTGACGGCGCCACACCTTGTTCAGTGCCAGCGCCATCAGCAAGACCCAGATAAAGATCGGCGCTGTCATCTCCGAGTGGACGTACAACGAGGCCGGCAGCAGCCAGAGCGGGGCCAGCACGATAAGCGCGGGGTACCGCCATCCGGATCAGGTGTCGACGGATGGCTCCGGGACCGGCGAGGTCGCGGGCGACCCAGTCGCGCATGGAGTCGGGCAACTGGCGTCCGTAGCAGTAGCCGACGTATTGCCAGAGGTTAGGGCGAGCGTTGGACATGATCGCTCCTCAAGAATTCGAATCGAGGCCGTAATCGGCGACAACTCTCATCGTACGCTATTAATTAGGGTCCTAACTATGTGGGTCTGGTCACGCCGGGGTCAGGCGGCGATGAGTGTGATCGGCAGATGATGGTGCCGGTGGATGATGTTGTTGACCGCCCACACCGGCTGCCCAGTCACCTCGATGCGGTCAACACGTTCCAGCAGTGCGCGCAACATGGCTGCGGTTTCCATCCGGGCGAGTCCCTGCCCGGCGCAGGCGTGTGTTCCGTTGCCGAATCCGATCTGCCGGCTCGCATCGCGGTGGATGTCGAAGACGTCGGGGTTGTCCCATTCCTGCTCGTCGCGATTGGCTGATGCGTACATGATCAGGACCCGTGAACCTGCCGGAATCGGCGTGCCGTCGACTTCGGTGTCGCCGCGAACCTGGCGGGCGAAGGAGTGCAGCGGGGACTCGTAGCGGAGGACTTCGTTGACGGCATTCGGGATCAGGGCGGGGTCGTTCTTGAGCAGGCGCCATTGTTCGGGATGGGTCGCGAGCAGATAGACGGCGTTGGAGATGGCACTGATCGTGGTATCCAGCGAGGGCGCGATGTAGTCGATCATCAGCTTCGGGCATTCCCCGTGGGTGAGCTTGCCCTCATCGGCCGCGCGGAGCAGTTCGTGTGCCATGCTCCCGTCCAGGACGGAGCGGTTGCGCACCACGCGGCGTGCGAACATCAGCATCTGCAGGCTGCGCGGAATCGCTTTGACGGCTTGCCAATTGAGCGGGCCCAAGAAATCGAAGGTGGCGCCGCCCCAGGTGATCAGATGCTCGCGCTCGTCGCGCGGCCAGCCGACGAGATCAGGCACGATCGCCAGCGGTAGGGCGGTGGCGAGATCGTCGACGGCATCGACGGCGCCCCGGCGTACGGCGGCGTCGACCACGGCGTCGGCTTGCGTGTCGATGGTTTCCCCGACCGAACGCAGTGCCCTGGGGAGCAGTCGGTGGGCCAGCAACTTGCGGCGCCGATCGTGTTCGGCGCCGTCGCTGTTGAGGGTGGTGCCACGGGACAGTCGATTGCTCAGCGGATTGAGCGCGACACCCTTGCCCGAGATGAACAGGTCATCGTTGCGCAGCGTGGCCTTGCATTCCGCGTAACGCGGCAGTGCGTACACCCGGTGCCGGCGCAGCCAGACCACCGATCCGGCCCGGCGCAGTCGCTGGTAATGCGGGTAGGGATTCAGCAGGGCGTCAGTGGTGTAAATGTTCTCGCGATAGACCGCAACGCTCTGGGGACCTCCACCCATGCGACGGCCTCCTCGGAACCATGCGTTTTCTGACGAAATCGTCACATAGAATGACCGCTGCGGTCAACATCTTCTGACGAAACCGTCACTCCAGCGCCGGCGGACCGCAGGACTGCGTTCCTGGCGACCGGTGGCAAACCTGCTCCAATGCGGCCAGGTGGTCATCGGTGTTCACCGACACACGTGCGCGGCACCCGCATCGGCGTCGTCGGTCGCATCGCCCGCGGCATAGGCTGCACCATGGCCACCGTCGTTGCATTCCACGCCCATCCCGACGATGAGGTGATCCTGACTGGCGGAACGCTCGCCCGCGCCGCAGCCCAGGGCCATCGCGTTGTGGTCGTTGTCGCCACGGACGGATTTGTCGGCGAACCTCCCGACTTCGCGGCGACGGTCGACCGCGTGGCGGAGTTACGTGCCAGCGCCGGAGTGCTCGGTGTCCATCGGGTGCTGCACCTGGGCTATGCCGACAGTGGTTATGGTCCAGTGTTTTTCGCCGATCCGCCGGGCCGCACCCGATTCGCGCGCGCCGATACCGACCAGGCCGCGCAGCGCCTGGCCGACATCCTGGATGAGGAGAAGGCGGATCTGCTGATCAGCTACGAGGCCAACGGCGGCTATGGACACCGCGATCACGTCAAGGTGCACGAAGTCGGTGAGCGCGCCGTGCAACTGTCGGCCACCCCGCGGGTTCTGTACGCCACCATGCCGCGCGAGCTGCTCATGCGTGGCCTCCGGCTTACCCAGCGCCTGCGCCTGCCCTACTTCTACGATGCCGCCGTCGTTCCCACCGCGTACAGCCCGCAGGCGGCGATCACGCACCGAATCGACGCGCGGCCCTTCTCGGCGATAAAGAAAAAAGCTATGGCGCAACATCGTTCGCAGCTACCGACGCTGGCTCCTGCGTTGCTGGCGCTGTTGCCTTCGGCGGCATTCGGGCTGGTGGCCGGCCGTGAATGGTTCGTCGATCCTGCTGCAGAGAACGCCTCGCTGCGCGAGGACATCTTCGACTGCTAGGCAGGACAAGCCGCCTGCGGCTTATGGTCGAACGGTGACCATCGCCTACGACGACGCGCTGTGTGAACAGATCCGGATGCGCTTGGCGGATCACGACCGCCGTACCGTGACGGACCCGACGAAGCGGCACGCGGCCGTGGCAGTGGTGCTCGTCGACTCCGAGGTCGGTGAAGACCGGGTGGATTCGGCACCGGTGGACGATTGGATCGGTGGCCGGCCCATGCCGCAGGAGGGTCTCGACGGTCATATGGTCGACGTGGCGGGAGGTGCCGCATTCCTGTTGTGCCGCAGAACATCGCACCTGAGATCCCATGCCGCGCAATGGGCACTGCCGGGTGGCCGTGTTGATCCGGGTGAAACGGTGATCGAGGCCGCGCTGCGGGAATTGGACGAAGAGGTCGGTGTGCAACTGCCGGACTCGGCGGTGCTGGGTCTGCTCGACGACTACCCGACGCGGTCGGGATACGTCATCACACCGGTGGTCATCTGGGGTGGCGGCCGGCTCGATCTGCGCCCGGCGCCCGACGAAGTGTTGCGCGGTCTACCGGGTGGGACTGCACCAATTGCAGCGTGAAGATTCACCGCGCTACATCAGCATCGAGGAAAGCCCGCGTCCGGTTGTGCAGATTCCGCTCGGCAACGACCTGATCCACGCGCCGACGGGTGCAGTGCTGTTGCAGCTGCGCTGGCTGGGATTGGAAGGTCGGCACGACCGGGTCGACGGGCTCGAGCAACCGACGTTCGCTTGGAGGTAAGCGGGTGGTGCCGACCGCGGTGGCCTGCGCCAAAGCCCGGTGCTGTAGAAACGCGGTGTGCAAGCCAATCCGGACGACGGCGCTGCGGCGTCGGCACAGCCGTACTTCCTACGCGACGCGAAAACGCTATTTGCCAACCGAAATCGCACGGGGCGGCTGGGGACCTTCGCTGAGCGGCCACGTCGTCGGTGGCCTGCTGGGTTGGGCGGCCGAACGTCTCGTGGCTGACCAGCAGTTCCAACCGGCGCGCCTCACCATCGATCTGCCGCGCCCAACCGCCCTGGAACCGGTCGAGGTGCGCACCCGTGTGCTGCAGGATCGTCGGCGACTGCGCCTCGTCGAGGTCGTTCTCGTCCAGAACGGCAACCCGGTTGCCCGGGCCAGCGCGCTGTTCCTGCGGCGTGGCCCGCAACCCGACGGGCAGGTGTGGTCACAACCAGTAGACATGCCGCAACTCCCGGCCGACCACGGTGACGTTGCGTCGCTGTTCATCCGTACCTACGGGTGGGGCGCGGGCATTCAGAACCCCGACCCTGACTGGGCTCGGACGTCCGGACCGAAATACACCTGGCTGCAGGAGACGCGCCCACTGGTCGATGCGGAGCCGATGACGGCCTTCACCCGCGCGGCCATGGCCGGCGACATCACAGCCTCGATCGCCAACTGGGGGAACCGAGGCCTGCAATTCATCAACGTCGACTACACACTCACGCTGAGCAGGCTGCCGGAAGGCCCGCATCTCGGCCTGGCCTCATTGACGCACTACAGCGACGATGGGGTGGCCACCGGTTCGGCCGTTCTGGTCGACCCCGCCGGACCGATCGGCAACTGTGTGTCCGTTGCCATCGCCCAGACCGGGTTTCTTGCTCCGTCGGACATACCTCCGGCTGGCTGAGAGGGCGATCAGGCCGGCAAGCTGTTCTGGCGGTGAGCATTTCGCTGCAGCCGCACTACCCTCCCGACAGCAGCCGCGGCTGCCAGAACTGCCAGCGCCATGAAGATCATCGCCGATTCTCGACCCGGTCCGAGCATGGTCAGCACCAGCGGCAGGGCGAATCCGAGGTAGGTGACCGAGTAGAACGCGCCGGTGAGTGTTCCCCGGACATGTTGTGGCGCAGCGGCTTCCAAATCAATCAAGCCCTCCCGCAGGCAGAGGCCGGATGCGCAGCCGAGCAGCACCACCAGGGCGATTCCCACGCCGAGTGGAACGTTGGGCGGAGTGAACGCGATGACGGTGTAACCCAGCGCGGCCAGCAGCGCGCCGACGGTGCCGGTTTGCGGGCCCCAGCGACGCGCACGGGCGACCAACTGGCTGATCCCGCTGGCGCCGTTGGTGATCAGCGCCGCGGTCCCGGCGACGACGGGGGCGGCGAGGCCGGTATGTACCCGGGTCGGGATCGTCACGAACGCCAGGGTGGCCGAGACGAACACCCACGGCGCCAGCGGCATCGCCCAACCCAACGCTCGGCGCGTACTCTGGCCGGCTTCCGGCTCCACCCTCCGCGGCGTCGGCGCCGTCGTGGCGGCTCGTTGCAGGCCTACCGCGGCGACGGTCATCGCCACTGTGATCAGGCCGGCGGCGATGCCGAAGGAGACCGGGATGCCCGAATGACCGGTCGAGGCAATCAATCCCGAAGCAAATGGCCCGAGGGCGAAACCGGCGATCAGCACCGTACCGGCCAGCGCCGCCCCTGCGGGTCCCTTCAGGTCGGATGCCCATGCCGTACATGAGCTCACCGCCAGACCCACGCCGAACCCGACGACCAGACGTCCGAACAGCAATGCCCCGGACTGTTGCGACACCAGCATGGCGACCGTTCCGGCCAGCGCAGTCCCCGAGCCGGCCATTGCGACCGATGCGCGTCCGAACGCGTCCGATGCCCGCCCACCCAGTAATAAGCCCGGCAGTAGTCCCAACGCGTAGATCCCAAACATCGTGTCGAGGGCGGCCACGGTGAGATGTTGCCGGTCGCTGATGGCCGGTATCAGTGCGGCGAAGTGATTGGCCGCCCACCCCATCGCGAGAAGTACGGCCAGGACCCCGGCGAACAGTGCCTTGCGCCGGCCCGATTCGACGTGCACGGGTTCCTCGGTTGCCGCCGCTGGTTGCTGGTACGCCAGCGTGGTCGCCCCGTTCGGCCTCGTCAACGACATCCCCTCCTCAACTGGCCACCGGTGCAACGACCATCTCGCACGCGGGGTTATTCCCGGTCGAGACCCATGTCACTTCTCGGGGCGGCAGTTTCGTGCTAAACACCAGTACGTGGCAGAACCGGCAGTGCTCATCGAGCGGGACCAGCACATCCTCACCATCACGCTCAACCGCCCGGAGAAACGCAACGCCTTCAATCCGGAAGTGCTGTGCCGGCTTGCCGATGCCTGGGATCTCCTGGACGACGACCCGGACTTGCGGGTCGCAATCATGACCGGGGCGGCCGGCAACTTCTCCGCCGGCGCGGATCTGGATCGGTTGGTCGGGGCACTGATTGCCGGAGACCCTCCGCAGAATGAGTACGAGGAGCGGGTCAGATCCGATTTCTCGTTGATCTACAAGGGTTTTCTGAAAGACCACTACGTCAGGAAGCCGATCATCGCCGCGGTCGAGGGCTACTGCTACGCGGGCGGGATGGAGATTCTGCAGGCGTTCGACATCCGGGTGGCCGCCGAGAATGCGCAGTTGGCGATCAGCGAAGTACAGCGCGGGCTGTTCCCGATGAGCGCATCAACGATCCGGTTGCCGCGGCAGATCCCCTACACCGTCGCCATGGAGATGCTGATTGCCGGCACCCCGATCTCTGGACAACGCGCCTACGAGGTAGGCCTGGTTGGGCACGTCACGCCCGCCGGGGGCGCGCTGGCCCGGGCACGCGAGATAGCCCATCAGGTGGCGGCGAACGGTCCGCTGGCCGTCCGCAACATCAAAGCATCGGTGATCGAGAATCTGGAAAAGACTGAGGCCGAGGCATTCCCGCGCGAACTCGAACTAGGCATGGCCGTGATGGCCTCGGCCGACGCCAAGGAGGGGCCGCGTGCGTTCCTGGAGAAGAGGCCGCCGAACTTCACCGGCACTTGACGGTGGCGTCGTCTCGACGCAGCAGCAACACGGCCGCAGTCAATAACTGCCACAGGAAGATCGAATAGGCGCTGCCGCGTTCCCACACGCCGACGGGCAGCGGTCTGATTTCGGCCACCAGCAGCGCGAGGCACAGAAAACCCAGGGACCCAATAACTGTCGAGGCGTAGCGGTACCACCGGCGCCGCTGCGCGAGCAATGCTGATCCAGCCAGAATGGCGGCGTTGCCACCGGCGAGCGCCAGCGCCGCGCCTGCGATGTGCACCATCCCGCTGTGCACCGTGCCGACCAGAATGTTGCCGACGGCGTTCGCCGCGACCAGACCCACGAACAGGCGGCCGCGTCGATCGCCGGGCACGCCCACGATGAACAGGGCTCCGAGTAGGAACATGGTGCCCTGCAGGCAGAACGCCGCATGCATCAAAGGCGTTCGCGGGCCCCGCACTCCGAGATCGCTGATGTAGTTCTGCGCGTAGCTGTAGGCGGGCTGATACGCCGCGGCGGCCGCCGCTTCCAGGATCAGGTAGCCGACGACTCCCACCACCCAGAGGGCAGCCCCGCCGGCGCGACGGTTCACGCGCCAGGCTGTACGTGAATATTCCTTGCGCCCACTACATTCCGCAGTCCCGAACAGTTCACGCAGCCGATGCACCCGACGCAGTCCGTACAGCGCACGCACGCGATGCACGCGACACACCGGGTGCAGGCGACACATCGCCAGGCATGCCACGCATTCCCGCACGGCAACGCATATCACCGTGAAGAGGCTGGCGATCACTCCGACGCTCCCGGCGGTGGCCGCCGAACCGGCGACCGCTACGCTGCCGGCGGTCCCGACCGACCCCGCCACCGCAACGCTGCCTGCGGTGGACGCCGATCCCGCCACCGCGACACTCCCCGCGACCGCCGCCGAACCCGCCACCGCAACACTGTCAATGGTGGCGACCGAACCCACAACTGTCTCATTGTCCGAGTCGACGGTAATCGCTGAATCAAGCGCAAGCATGGGCCTCATCATGTCAGCCGGTCGGTCGAAGCTGAAGGGCCACGGGCTGCTTCGTTGATGAGCTGCACCCGGGAGGTGAGCCCGAGTTTGGTGTAGACGTGGGTGAGGTGGGTTTGTACGGTGCGCGGTGAGATGAATAGCCGGGTCGCGATGTCTTTATTTCCCAGGCCTTCACACACCAGTCGAACGACCTCGCGCTCGGAGGGTGTAAGCGATGCCCAACCGATGGCCGCTCGTTTACGTTCGCCGCGGCCGCGCTGGGCGTAAGCGATGGCTTCATCGGTGGACAACCCGGCACCCTCGGCCCACGCGACGTGAAATTCGTCGTCGCCCAATTCATCACGAACTGCCGCGACCGAGGCTTCATAGGCCGAGTCGTAGATCTTGAACCGCACCGCGCCGATGCGTTGCCAGATGGTCTCGGCCGCGCCGAAGAGCCGCGCGGCCGCGCGGTGACGACCTGCCCTTGCGGCGATTGCGGCGAGGCACTCGAGAAGGTGCGGAACGAGGAGGTGAGCCCGCAGATCCGCGCACTGCGCGAGAGCCTCGTGGGCGTCGGAATCTGCCTGGTCCGGCTCGGCTTGCGCGAGCGCCACGTGCGCGCGCGTTGTCAGCGCCACCACCAGGTGCCAGCCCGTCGCATTAGCGACGGCATCATCGGCCCAGCGGCGGGCGGCGACTGAGATCCCCGCAGGCCTGCGCGCATTGCGCGTTGTAGGCGCGCCATACGGCTGCCGTTGGAGGCTGAACGCTGAGGTTCTGCCACGCCAATTCGCTCGCGTCTTGGGCTACCTTCACGTCCCCGGCAGCCAGCGCCGCGACGCCCGATGCGGAATACGCGACCCCGGTCAGTAATTCGCTGACCCTGGCGGACTCCAAGAAGCGTGTTGGCCGCGGCCCGTGCGGCGACCACCTCGCCTTGGTAGGCGAGCGCGTAGGTAAGGCCTTGCAGACCATTCATTTTCGCGATCGACATCGTGAGCCGGCTCGGCCTCTGCGACGACCGCACCGAACTGTGCCGACGGCGCCGACCAGATCGCCCTCGTACCACAGTGCCCACCCGAGGGCTGCTCGGCACCAACGCGAATTGGAGCCGTGCCCAAGCGCATCGGCAAGATCGCGTCCTTCTGCACCGGCCGCGCGCGCGGTGATCGCGTCACCCGCGATCATCGCCCCGACCGCCTGCCAGGCGAGGAGCTGGCTCAACATCCAACGATCGCCTATCGCTCGGGTCAGGCCGAGCGCCTCGGAGAAGTACGGCTGGGTCGCCTCGGCGTCGTAGCCAAAGCAAGCAATGAGGGCGCAGGCGCTCAGCGTCCGCGCCAAGACGGCGTCGTCGTTGCCCCCGCGGGCTATTGCCAGGGCTTTTTGCGCCGGGTCCATGGTGTCGGTGGCACCGACTTGCGTGCCGAGCAGGGCGTTGTCGGCGAGCGCCCGCGCGTACACGGCGGCGGTCACTTCCACTCCGCGCGTTTCCTGCTCGGCGAATGCGGCGTCGAACCAGGCCAGTCCCTCCCACGGGCGGCCTCCCTGGAACCACAGCGGCTGCAGCGATGACGTCTGCGCCATTGCCAGTTCGACGTCGGAGTTGTCCAGGCTCCACCCGAATGCACTGCGCAGATTGTCCATCTCTGCTTCGGCACGCTCGACGAGCCGCGCGTAGTTATTGCCTGCTGGCGCGTCGAGCGCGGCCGCGATGGACATGTAGTAGTCGCGGTGACACGACCGGATGGCCTCGGCTTCACCGGATTCGCCGAGCTTCTCCAGGGCGTACTGACGCACCGTTTCGAGCAACCGGTAACGCGTTGAGCCGCTTACGTTTTCCGCCACGACGAGCGATTTGTCGACGAGCAGACTGAGTTGATCCAAGATCTGGTAGCGCTCGATAGTGCCGGCACCGGCCACCTTCTGGGCGGCCTCGAGGTCGAACCCGCCGAGGAACACGGCGAGCCGGCGGAATAGCGCCCGTTCGGTTTCGGTGAGCAGTGCGTGCGACCAATCCACCGAGGCGCGCAACGTCTGCTGGCGGCGCACCGCCGTGCGGGAACCACCGGTCAATAGCCGAAAGCGGTCATGCAGGCTGTCGACGATGTCCACCGGTGACAGCGCCCGCACCCGTGCGGCGGCGAGTTCGATCGCCAATGGGATTCCGTCGAGGCGCCGGCAGATCTCGGCCACGGCGGCGATGTTGTCGTCGGTCATGGTGAAGTCCGCCTGAATCAGGCGGGCGCGCTCGGCGAACAACTCGACGGCCTCGCCGGCCAGCGACAGCGATGGCACCTGCCAGGTGGCTTCGCCGGTCACGCCGAGCGGCTCACGGCTGGTTGCCAACACCGTCAGCCTCGGCGCTGCACCGAGTAGGGCCACCGCCAACTCGGCGCTGGCATCGAGCAGGTGCTCGCAATTGTCCAGCACGATCAACATCTCGCGGTCATGCACAAACCGCAGCAGCGTTTCCATCGTCGAGTGCCCGGGCTGGTCGGGCAGACCCAACGTTCGGGTCACGGTCACCGGCACGACCTGCGGAACGGTGATCGAGCGCCAGTTCGATATACCACACCCCGTCGCGAAACTTGTCCGCCAGCGTCGGCGGCGACCTGCACCGCAAGACGCGTCTTGCCCACCCCGCCAGCGCCGGTCAGCGTGACGAGCGGGCTACCGGACAATGCCTCGCGCAGACTTGCGAGCTCCGCGCGGCGCCCGACGAAACTCGTGAGCTGGACTGGAAGATTGTGGGCGACAACCGCACTGGCGGTCCGCAGCGGTGGAAACGTGTTACGCAAGTTCTCGATGGCACAGCTGGAACACCCGTTCGGGGCGGGGCAAGTCACGCAACGGGTGCGTACCCAGATCGGTCAGCCAGCCACCAGGGGGAAGCTGGTCAACCACCAACGGCTCGGTCGCGCCCGACAACAGCGTTTGGCCGCCGTGGCCCAGATCGCGCAACCGCGCGGTGCGGTTGATGGTCGGGCCGATGTAGTTTCCTTCATCCCGCAGCCGCACCTCGCCGGTGTGCACTCCGATGCGCAACAGGATCGGGTGCAGTGGTGCCTGCTGCAATTCGAGCGCGCAGGCCACGGCATCGGATGGCGCGAGCGAACGCGATGACGAAGCTGTCGCCCTCGCCTTGTTCAACCGGTCGGACGCCGTCGTGGGCTGCGACAGCGTCGGACACTGCCTGGTCGAGGCGCGCCACCGCGGCTCTCATCTCGTCGGGCTGCGTTTCCCACAGCCGGGTCGAGCCCTCGACGTCGGCCAAGAGCAACGTCACCGTCCCGGTCGGCAGCTCGCTCACATCGACGTCGCTCCAGTCCATCGGCGGCATGTCCGCACGTAGATCGATCATGCCAGTCAGCATGCGGCCCCGGCGAGCACCAAACATCAGCACAAACGCGTATAACCCGCAACTCTCGCTGCGCGGATCTACGACCCCACCCGGCACATTTACGCGGCCGAAGCCGATGGTTTCCGTCCTGCGGAATCGCACAGTCGAAGCACACCGACCCCCGAAGCAACCCATGAGATGAGGAACTGGACATGTCGCTCTATTACGTCGATCCACTCAAGCCGCACAGCCGCCGCTACCAGGCCATGGAAAGCTTTGGCCGCTCACGTCCGGGCCAGTTCATGGCGCGTCACGTCGTGTTCCGCATCGACCCTTGGCTGTACCGGGTCAGCGGCGGGCGCTACCCATGGATCATGGGCACACCTGCCACCGCCCCGTTGACGAGCACGGGTGCCAAATCGGGTCAGTCGCGAGTGCGTCAACTCACCTATTTGCACGATGGACGTGATGCGATCCTGATCGCGTCGAATTATGCAAAGCCACACCATCCGGCGTGGTACTACAACCTGAAGGCGCACCCCGAATGCCACTTGGGCGACCAGGAATTCGTAGCGACCGAGGTCACCGATCACGACGAGTACACACGCCTGTACGCACTCGCCGAGAAGGTCTATGCCGGCTACGGGGACTACCGCGTGAAAACATCGGCTGTCGGGCGAAGGATTCCGATCTTTCGGCTCCGGGCACGCGCCGGAATTCTCGACGGCCTGGTACCCGATGCCTGACCGCGGATCGGTTGTCGCACCTTGCAATAGTCGTGTCGGACCGCGCCGTGACATCGCCGGTCATAGAATCTCTTGCATTCAGCAACCGGTGAGGAGCCACGTGGATCTCGAGCGCATCACCCACCCGTTGCGCCTGGCACGGGGATCCCATCAACCGGGCTCGGCCAAAGGCTGCGCGATGAACGTCATCTCGTACATCAATGGCGACGAACAGATCACCGACTTCCCGGCGACCTCGGCTCGTCCGCTGGCGGCGTTCGTTCAGTTGTGCAACGACCAACTCGCCGGGCCGGACGGCTACTTGTCGCCGGACGACGCCGTCCTCGCCCTCGATCTGGGTTGGCTGACGGTCGGTACCGCGGAAGTCGATGAGACCGTCATTCGGCCCTGGGTTTCCAAACTGCTGATCAGTCCGCCCTGGGGCGTAGTGCGCTATGCCGATGGTGCCGCGGCCGAAGCGATTTCGGAGATTGCTGAGCTGCATCGCACGCTGGCCCCCGGCGAGATGCCTGACATCAGCCAGCTGGGACAGGGCTGCCCGGGTGGCCCGTGAGATCAGCGCCGAGATGGCGCCGGGTGCCGAGAGATACGCCGTCCGGGCCGCGTATCAGTCGACCGCACTCTGCGATGCCGAAGCCTGGGACACGCTGGATGCCGTCACCGGCAACGCCCTGCGTGCCCATCGGTTAGCGAACTTGGAGAACGGCGCGGGCCGAATCGTGGAGATGACGCGCCACGCGATCCGGTCTTGGCGGCGTCTGGCCGGCCTCTCGGTCGTCGGCAACGCTCCCCGCCTCGGTGGCCAAAGTGTTGCAGCGTAAAGGCGCGGCCGCCTAGGACGCGTCCGCTCCGCCGGCCCTTTCGCCCGCACCGAATACCGTAGGGGGTATGGTATAAAGGAAGTGGCGAAAGGAGTTCCGCAATGCCTGACGACCGCGACCTGACGAGCCCAGCGGTGACAATCTGGTTCGATCCGGTGTGCCCGTTTTCCTGGAACACCGCACAATGGCTGGCGGCCGTCGCCGACAAGACCGGCATCGTTGTTGATTGGCGGCTGATGAGTCTGGCGGTGCTGAACGAGGGCAGAGAAATGCCACCCAAACAGCAGGCTCGCATGCGTGACTCTGAGCGGGTCGGGCGGCTGATGGCGGCCATCCGCGACGAACATGGCAATGCGGGATTGGCGACAGCGTATTTCGCGTTCGCAGAGCGTTACCTTGACCAATCCGAACCGGTTGACGACGAGCTCATCGCGCACGTGCTGGGTACTGTGAAGTCCTGGGACGTCACACCCGAAGTGATGTCCGATTCTTCCTGGGACGAGCTTGTCTGGCGCAGCCATCAGGCCGGACAAGACGCGCTCGGCGAAACCGGAGGCAGCCCGATCGTGCGTATCAACGGCCACACGTTCTTCGGCCCGGTACTGACCGCACCGCCAGATCCGGCCGCAGTCGAGACACTGTTCGATGCGGTGAGCGCACTGGCCGCAATCCCACAATTCACGCAGCTGCAGCGGCCACGCAGCGAGTAGCTCGTTCGCCTTTGTAAGGAGTTTCAGATGTGTCATGCGGTGCGATGCCGAGTTTGCGGAAAGACCACCTGGGCGGGTTGCGGTCTTCACGTGAAAGCCGTCCAGCGCACCGTGCCCGCTGATCAATGGTGCGACGGACACCGCCTACCCGAATCCACCCGCCCGCGCCCGGGCCTGTTCGGAAAGAGGTGGTGACTGCGCCCGGGGAAGGTGAATATTGCTGAGCTTTTCCGGTGCTGTACTGACCAAGTTAGCCGCCTCGGCGTCAGTGGTTGCGATATCACCGATTTCAGTGGTGCTGGTATTGGTGCTGCTTGTCCATAGCGAACGACCCCGCTCGGCGAGCCTCGCGTACCTGCTGGGCAGATTGCTCGCGCTGACCAGCTTGACGGCGGTGTTCGTGCACGTACCCCGATTTTTCGACACCCTGATCGGCCCGGCGCCACCGTGGACGGACTGGCCGGTGCTGGCGATGGGTGCGGCACTGATCGGGCTCGGGGGGTGGATATGGCGACGGCGCAACGAAGTTGCCGGGCCATCGCGGTGGGAGAACCAGGTTAGCCGGCTTACCCCGACGGTGTCGGCCGCGATAGGCATTTTGCCTACCATGGCCAATCCGAAAGTGCTCGCCTCCAGCGCGGCGGCGGGTGTGCAGATCGGCGCGCTCGACCTGACTGCCGTCGGTACGGCGGTAGCAGTCGCCTACTACGCCGTGCTGGCAAGTTCGACGATCGCGGCGCCTATTGCGGCATATCTCGTTGTCGGGCCACGAATTGACCCGCAGCTGGACCGGATCAGAAGCTGGATCCACCACCGGCAACGAGCGGTGACCGCAATGGCGCTGCTGACCGCAGGTCTTGCGGCGTTGCTGTATGGGTTCGCCTGACGACCCGCGTCACCGGATGGCCAGCCCGGTCAGTGCCCGCGAAATCACCAGGCGCTGGATCTCGCTGGTGCCCTCGAAGATGGTGAAGATCTTCGCGTCGCGGTGCATCCGCTCGACGGGGTAATCGCGGGTGTAGCCGTTGCCGCCCAGGATCTGGATGGCCTCATCGGTGACGTAGACCGCGGTCTCGCTCGCCACCAGCTTGGCCATCGAACCTTCCGCCGCCTCGAAATTCTGGTTGTTGCGTGCCATCCAGCCGGCCCGCCACACCAGCAGGCGCGCCGAGTCGATACGACTCTTCATGTCGGCCAGCTTGAACGCAACGGCCTGGAACTCACCGATCTTGCGGCCGAATTGCTCACGCTGGCAGGCGTATTCGAGCGCGTACTCGTAGGCCGCGCGGGCTACCCCGACAGCCATCGCGCCGACGGTGGGCCGGGTACGCTCGAACGTCCTCATCGCCGCCTGGCCGCCCGCGGAGGCGCCGGACTTCACCCGGGCGATTCGCGCCTCGAACTTCTCCCGGCCGCCGAGAATTGCGTCCTCCGGCAGACGGACGTTGTCGAGCACCACCTCGGCGGTGTGCGATGCGCGGATCCCGTGTTTCTTGAATTTCTGGCCCTGGGCCAGGCCTTTGGTGTCCGGGCCGATGACGAAGCTGGCTTGACCGCGGGTTCCGAGTTCGGGGTAGACCGACGCCACCACGATGTGCACGTTGGCGATGCCGCCGTTGGTGGCCCAGGTCTTGGTGCCGTTGAGCACCCATTCCCCGGCCGCCTCGTCGTAGCGGGCGCGAGTGCGGATGCCGCCGACGTCGGACCCCGCATCGGGCTCGGATGAGCAGAACGCGGCCAGCTTGGGTTGGTCGGCCGTGCCGAACATCTGCGGTAGCCATTGGCCCAACTGTTCGGGAGTTCCGTTGCCCGCCAACGCCGCTGCGGCCAGTCCGGTGCCCATGATCGACAGCGCGATGCCGGCGTCGCCCCAGAACATCTCTTCGAACGCGGTCAGGATGCCCAGCCCGGACTCCTCGGCGGCCTGCTGCGCAAAGAAGTCCGGAGAGTACAAACCCACCTTGGCGGCCTCCTGGATCACCGGCCACGGGGTTTCCTCCCGCTCATCCCACTCGGCCGCGGCCGGGCGGATGACATCGGCGGCGAACTTGTGCACCCAGTCGCGCACCTCGATCACGTCGTCGCTGAGTTGCATGGAAAATGTCATGGCGTTGCTCCTGATGGGTTTCGGGGTGTGCGGTAATGCGTGAGGACGCTGACGGTCTGGTTGACCCACGCCTCGAAATAGCGTTCTTCGTCGATGTTGCCGGGCAGGCGCCCGGTGAGCGCCTGCAGCGTCGCGGCGTAGGACAACGAGCCGATCGCGGTGGCCGCGATCGCATCCGGATCGGGAATCTGGGTGCGGCCGGAACGATTGGACGCGGTCAGTTCGTCGGCGAACCGCTGGTAGGCGTTGTCGGTGATGACCTGCCAGGTCTTCTCGTCGAGGTCGCCGAGCTCGTCAGGTTCGCGCAGCATGACCTTGAGCAGGTCTTCGCTTTGCTTGAAATTGCCCCAGATCAGCTGACCCGCGGTGCGGACCGCGTCCTCGACGCTGGTCGGCTCTCCCGCGTCGTACTGCTCTCGCGCGGCGACGATGCGGTCGATCCGGTGTGTCACCGCGGCCTCGAGGAGTTCACGTTTGGAGCCGAAGTGTTTGTACAGCGCTCCCGAGCCGGGCGCCAGGCCGGCGGCCCGTTGGATGTCGGCCACGGACGTCGCCGCGTAACCCTTTGCGGCGAACAGCTTCAGCGCCTCGGCCAGCAGCCGATCGCGTCCGCGACTGGGCTCAATGACCATGGTGAGAGAGTACTCACTCACTGAATGCGCAGGCAAATCTTGTGGCGAGGCTCACCGAACGAGAACCACCGCCACACTCATGGTCAGAAGTAGAAGCCGGCGTATGGGGCTTCGGGCACCGCGAACAGGCGGTCCGCAGCGGCCAGCGCGCCGGGATCATCGGCGCGGGCCAGGCCCGCGACCGCGAGGCTCTGCCAGGTTGCCCCACCGAGCAGCACCGTGCCGAGTCCTTCGAGGCCGACGTGGATTTGGGGCCGCCGGTCGGTCGGCGCAGCTCCGTCAGCCGCTGATCACAAAGGCGGCCGAATTATGTTGTAGCAGTGGGTCGGTGACGGAAACGGTGATGGCCTCGTCACCGGTGTAGCTGCGCGCGGTGAGCGCCTGATGGACATCGACGACGCGGAGCCAGGTTTCATCGTGTACGGCGGTGACTTTCGCTGCCCGCCGATCGAGTAGGAGCAGAGGCAGCGGATCGTCAACGGGCAGCATCCAGAAGATCACGCGATCGACGAGATCCAGCCCGAACAGGAAACGCAGCAGCCCGAGATATGCATCGACGGTGGGCGCGAAGAAGTCTTCGACCACGATGGTGCGCTGGTCGCCGATGAACCATTTCTCGGTGTCGATCGGACGATACCGGGCGAACCCGGACTCCGATCCTGGTATCCCGTGCACGGCGACATAAGCAGGGCCGGAGGAGAATTCGCTGCGTAGCCGGGCTCCCTGCCACCAAACCGCAGGGCGGTCGATGGTTCCGGGCCGCCGCGGTCGATGCTCGGAGTAGATGCGGGGCAAGATGTCCCACGTGTCGCTCGGATCGAGCAGCCGCACCGGCCCGCCGGGCGCGATATCTGGACGAAGTGCCGCACGCGCTGTCTGGATCTCGACGCTCTGGGTCGAACTCGCCACGCCGTAGCCGTACCGTCCATAGATCGTCGCCTCCGATGCGCGCAGCGTCGCGACCACCTCACCACGCGCGGCGACGTCGCGGAGTTGGTGGCGGACCAGATCGGTGGCCAGGCCTCGGCGGGTGAATGACGGCAGCACCCCGATGTGTGTCACCGCGGCGTGGCTGACGACCGCGCCGCCGGGAAGCGTCAGCCGGCTGGTCACGGCGTCCGCCGTGCCGACGAGTCGATCGTCGACGAATGCACCGATGGTGCGGCCGGGTTCGAGCAGCGCGGTGATCTGGCCGGGCTGCAAGTTCAGGGGTGGGAACCCGATCATGGCGGTGCGGAACACGGTGAGAGCGGCGAGCAGATCCTCCTCGCGGTCGAGCACGCGGATGTCGGAGTTCATCCAGCCATCATGCCGCTGCCACTACGTACGCCGGCGGATCGACTCTGCGTTGAGGGCGCCGTCCACTCGAACTCTTCCGCCCAGATCGCAGAGTGAACCTGTCCACCTCGCCAATACGGCCTTCCACGCGGTCCTGGTCGGCCGAGCAGCCGGCCCAGGCGACGTAGCCGTCGGGTCGCACCAGTACAGCCGGGCCATTGTCGGCCCGTTGCGCCTGGGCAAACTCGCCAGCGTTGAGCAGCGCAGCATCGCGCTCGCGAATGAACACGAAACCCGGTGCGCGCTGCAGCTCGGTGATCCGGCTCTGCGTCAGCGGAATCTGCGTCGCGCGGGTGCCTACCAGCGGACTCTCACCCCGGCGGTGCCGATACCGCAACGTCGTTCCCGCGAAACTTCCGGCCACCGCGTCACGCAGCTGCGGAACGCGAAGCAGCCTGGGCGCCAGGTAGTTTCGCAGCGCTCGCGCCGGGCGAGGATGAAGCGTCACGCCGCGCGCCAGCAGGCCGGACTGGAACAGTACCCGCTTGGCGATCGGATGGCGCTCGTCGTGATAGGTATCGAGGACGTCGTCGTCGGCGCCGGACAGAACAGCATCGATCTTCCACGCCAGGTTCGCCGCGTCTTGGATTCCGGTGTTCATGCCCTGCCCGCCCATCGGCGAGTGCACGTGGGCGGCATCACCGGCGAGGAACACCCGACCGTGCCGGTAGCGTGTGACTTGCCTTTCGTCGCAATGGAATCGAGATTTCCAGCTCACCTCGATCACCCTGAGATCGATCCCCATCGCCTGAGTCAGTATGCCCACGATCTCGTCGTCGGTCACGGACGCGGTGTCGGGCACCTGATGGTTGCGATCCCACACCATTGCTCGATACCACGAACCGTCGGCATCGCGGCGACGGTAAGGGGCCAAGAACGCGAACGTGTTTCGCGTGCTGCCCACCTTCAAGCCCCGCGCCGGTGGGCGCATGCGTGAGCTTGACGTCGGCCAGCACGATAGAGGACAGAATCGTCTTACCTGGGAAGTCCGCACCCACCAATGCCCGGACGGTGCTGTGCGCGCCGTCCGCGCCGATCACATACCGTGCCCGCCAGCGGTCGTCGCCCTTGGTGATCACAGTCACCCCGTCGGCATGCTGATCGAGCCCGGTGACTTCGACTCCGCGCCGGATGTCGGCGCCCTGTGCCACGGCGTAATTGCGCAGCGCCGCATCGACATTGGTCTGCGGTGTGACCATCACGAACCGGTACGGCGAATCAAGGTGGGTGAGGTCGATACGCGCGCCACCGAAGATCGTGACACCGGGCGCCCGGTACGCGTCGCCGAGCAGGTCGTCGGCCAATCCGCGAGCGTCGAGAACTTCAAGGGTGCGTGCCATGGTGGCGAACGCGCGACTGGCCGGATTGATGGAGGGCCGGCGTTCCAGCAGCACCACCGACCGTCCGGCCCGGGCCAGGTCACCTGCCGCGGTCAGTCCCGTCGGTCCGGCCCCGACGACAACTACGTCAACGTCATGTACGGTCATCGCGCCAGCGCCTCCGGGTACCAGCGGCGGATGTCGTCCGGGGTGGACTGGGCGCCGCGATTGAAGACGAAACGGCAGCCGGGTTGCGTGATGTGTGCTGCGTTGACGATCGACTCGAACAGCAGGGTGTTACTCGCGACCAGTCGGACGCCGGCGCCGATGAGCACCGCGTCATAGTGGTTGACTTCCAGCCAGTGGCGGGCTTTGGCGGCTCCCGCGTCGCCGAAGTCGATCAGGCAGTTGTCGACGTGATAGCCCGCTGCGCGGAGCGCGGCGACGTTGTCGTCGTTTGCGGCCCGCAGCCCTTCCTTGGTCAGTCCGGGGAACTGCGCGAAATCAGGCGACGAGTAGTCGATCACCCCGGGGTCGAGTCCGATCTGAATGGCTGTGACGGCCATGGCCGCGACCTCCAATCTTGAGTTCAACAACTGTTGAAATCAACGGTAGACTGCCGCTCCTGGTCATGTCAACAGTCGTTGAATACAATGCCCGGATGCCCCCGAAGATGCGTGACAGCGAGGCCACCCGAGCGACGATCCTGGCGACCGCGCGCTCACAGTTCGGTGATCATGGCTTTGAACGCACGACCATTCGGTCGGTCGCGTCGGCGGCCGGTGTGGACCCTGCGCTCGTCATGCACTACTTCGGCAGCAAGGCCGAGTTGTTCGCTGCCGCTTCACGATTCGACGTAACGTTTCCGGATCTTTCGGACATCGCGCCCGAGCGGATCGCCGAGGTGCTGCTGCCGCTCTTCGTGTCGGTCTGGGGGCCGCAGGGCCCGTTTCTGCCGCTGCTGCGCGCGGCCGCGACGAACAAGGCAGCCGCGGCGGCCATGCTGGAGGTGTTCGTCGACCGGGTCGCCCCAGCCCTGGCCACCGCCGTCCCGGACCGCGCGGCTGAGCGGGCCGCGTTGGTGGGGTCGCAGGTGTTGGGCCTGGCGACGGCGCGCTACATCCTGTGCATCCCGGCGCTGGCCGAGATGGACGATGCGCAGCTCATCGAATGGCTGCGGCCGGTACTCGCCCATTACCTGACAGGCCCCACGTTTTGATGTCGTTGCTACCGGATATCGAAGTGTGCCGGTTCCGGTTCAGCCAGCATGACCGTCAAGGTCGCACGGTCGCACGGCCACAAATCGATGGCGTTGGTGTCGGTGAGGTACCACGAGTTGCAGCCGGTGTTCCAGACGGTCGGCGTCATCGCCTCGGCCACATCGGCATTGAACTCGTCGGTGGCTTCCTCGGTCACTTCGATCGAGGATCGCCGCACCGTCGCGCAGCATCTCCAGGAACCGCGACGATGTAGTGGGATGTCCGCTCCGCCGAGTACTGCAGCGAGATGGATCCGGTGGGGGAGTTCGGGCCCAGCACGGTGAAAAGGTTGGGGAACCCGGGGATTGCGGTCATCCGGTAGGCCCTCGGCCCGCCGGCCCAGGCCTTGTCGATGGTCAGGCCGTCGCGTCCGGTGATCTCCATGGGCCGCATGTAGTTGTGCGCCTGGAATCCGGTGGCCAGCACGATGACATCGGCGGGCCGGTGCCGGCCGTCGGCCGTCTGTATCCCGGTCGGGGTCACTTCGGCGATCCGGTCGGTCACCAGCTCCGCATTGCCGGATTGGATTGCGCGGTAGTACGTTCCGGAGACCACCTGACGTTTGCACAGCGGCTGGTAGTCCGGGGTCAGTTGTCTCGCAGCGCTTCGTCGCGCACCTGCAGGCGAAGGCACAGCCGGGCATAGCCCTGGACCATGCGGCGCCGCCACGACGGACGGGTCGTGACGTCGGCGAGAATCCCCGACGCCCACAACAGCGTTCGATACAGCCGATCGTGACCGGCCGGGAAACCGCTTCAGCGCTGCGCCCACAGCGGCGCTCTGCCGCAACGACATCGGCGCCCACAGAATCCACTGCGGCGAGCGGACGTAGTGGGCGATCGAGGCGGCGCCCGGTTGCAGCGCGGACACGATCTGCACGCCGGTGGAACCGGTCCCGATCACCGCGATGTGCTTGGCGTCCGGTATCGACGGCGTCGTCCCAGCGCGCGGTGTGCACCACCGGGCCGGTGAAACTCGTCGAGACCGGGGATGTCCGGTACCGCCGGATGATGCAGTACCCCGGTCGCGCAGACGACCACGTCGGTCTCGATCGAGTCGCCGGCCGGCCGTGCTCAGCGTCCAGCGGCAGGTGTCCTCGTTCCATTGTGCGGCAATGACTTCGGTGTTCAACCGGATCCGGTCACCGAGCCCGAGCGAGTCCACCACGCCGCGGTGGTAGCGCTGAATGTCGGCTCCCGTCAGCCCAGATGTGCGACCAGTCGGGCTTTGGTGCCCAGCCGAACTGGTAGAGCTGCGAAGGCACGTCGCAGCGTGAGACCCGGGTAGCGGTTCCAGTGCCACACGCCGCCCACGTCAGCGGCCTTCTCCAACACGGTGACATCGGAGAAGCCGCGTCGGGTGAAGACGCGCAGTGCGGTGATCCCGGCGAGACCGGCACCGATGATCACCACGCGCGGTTCCCGCGTCATACGTCAATCTCGCTGTCGGCCAAGGCTCGACGCACGGTGCCGGGTGCGGTGCTCATCGCAGATTCGAATGCCGCCCGGCGACGGTTGCGGTTCATGAAGTTGGCGCCCAGACCGGCCAGGTCGGCGACGGTGGGCACGATCGGGACGACGTGTTGACCCCGCGCCCGCACGGCGGCGATCTCGGCCCACAGCCCCGCCGACATCGGGCGTCGCAATAGCCGGTCCTCGAGCACGCCCCCGATTCCGGGCACCCGCACACCGGATGCCGAGGCCATCGGCGCGATGACGTAGATGACGTCGGCGTCCTGCGGGCCGACGAGATCCACCGACGCCGTCGAGGCCGCGCCGCCGTCGACATAGGTGCGCTCGCCGATGGTTACCGGCGGCATCCAGCCGGGGATGGCCCAGGAAGCTCGAAGTGCTTCCCCGACTGTCGCTTTCGGAGCTCCAGGCGCGCCGAACGCCACGCGCTGACCACGCTGGACGTCGTAGGCCACCATCCGGGTGTCCGGATGCGCCAGCCGGCCCGCCGGCGCATTGGAATCCGTCGGCCAGCCGCTGCAGCCATGCGGCGTCGCCGCGGCCGGTCGGCGCGATACCGGTCAGCGCGGCCAGGCCGGATTGGGATCGCAGCAACGCCGGATTGAGCAACCGCGGCCGCGGCAGCGGCGGGAGACCGGGCGGTGTGTCCCGGATATGGCGGCGCAGCCTGTCGTCGGTGGCCTGCCCGCGATGCATGGCGACCAGGTCGGCGATGGAGGCGCCGCCGCCGAGCATGGTGACGATCTCGGCGCCCGCCGACGTTCCCTGTAGGACGTCAGCCTCAGCGGGTTCACTTCCGGTCTGCTCGGCCAGCGCATGTAAGGCGGCGACGATCCACGCGCCACCGATCGTGCCGCCACAGCCGATGATCACGGCCTTCTTTGCCACAGGTCTCCTTGTATGACGGCTGACCTACGCCCGTGCCGGCAACCTGCGTTCGATGATCGTCAGCGCACGCTCGGCCCAACGGATGTTTTCCTGCTCGAAAGATATGCCACGCAGCAGTGTCAGGTAAGGGCCGACCCGTTCGGCCTGGGCCACGAACTCGTCCTCGGTGCGGCCGGCGAGCAGCCGGGCCCGCAGTCGCTCGTAGCGCTCGAGTTTGGCTTTGGCCCACTGCAGGCGTTCGGCGATGGAGTCGCGAACGGCTGTAGGCGTCACCGGCATCGGCGGCGGCGACTTTGATCATCAGGTCGTCGCGCATCATCGACGGCTTGGGCGCCCTGCCGGTGAGCTGTTGGATCGCCTCGCGGCCCGCCTCGGTCAGCGAGAACATGCGCTTGTTGGGGCGGCGCTCCTGGTGCACGACGCGCGCCTGGATCAGGCCCTGCTCGGCCAGCCGGTCGAGTTCGCGGTACAGCTGCTGCGGCGTGGCCATCCAGAAGTTGGCGACCGAGGCATCGAACTCTTTGGCCAGGTCATACCCCGAGTACTCGCGCTCGAGAAGTGCGGTCAGGACAGCGTCACGCAGCGACATCCGCCGATTGTACAACGATGCACCTATTCAACAAAGTGATTATTTGCCTATAGACATATGGCCAGCCAGGATCTAGCGTCGATTGCGTCTACTCAACAAATTGACTATTGCGAGGTTCACATGCACCCCTTCCGTAAAGCCGTCGAGGCGCACGACGTGGAAGCCGTCGAGGCGATGCTGGCCGACGACGTGGTGTTCACCAGTCCGGTGGTGTTCAAGCCGTACGTCGGTAAGCCGATGACCAAGGCGCTGCTGCGCGGGGTGTTGCGGGTGTTCGAGGACTTCCGGTACGTCCGGGAGATCCACGACGAGAACGGCCGCGACCACGCGTTCGTGTTCGAGGCAGTGGTATCGGGCAAGCGGGTGACCGGCTGTGACTTCCTGCACTTCAACGAGGACGGTCTGATCGACGACTTCATGGTGATGGTGCGGCCGTTGTCCGGCGCCATGGTCTTGCAGGAGGCGATGGGCGCGCAGTTCGACCGGATTCGGGAAGAGGCGCTGGAGTTCGCCGGGACGCAGGGCGCCTGATCATGCGGATCGGACTATCGATCAACTATGCCGGCGGCTTCAAGGAGGTGGCCGCCGAAGTGGCCGACCTCGAACGCGCCGGGTTGGACATTGTCTTTGTGCCCGAGGCATATTCGTTCGACGCGGTGAGCGCGCTGGGATATCTGGCGGCCAGCACCGAGCGGGTGCAGTTGGCGTCGGGCATCCTGCAGCTCTACACCCGGACCCCCACCTTGACCGCGATGACCGCGGCCGGCCTCGACTACGTCTCCGACGGTCGTTTCACCCTCGGACTGGGCGCTTCGGGCCCTCAGGTGATCGAGGGTTTCCACGGTGTGCCGTATGACGCTCCGATCGGGCGCACCCGCGAAGTCATCGAGATCTGCCGCCAGGTGTGGCGCCGCGAGACGCTGCAATATCAGGGGAAGTACTACACGATCCCGTTGCCCGCCGAGCGGGGCACCGGACTGGGCAAGCCGCTCAAGCTCATCAATCACCCTGTCCGGGAACGGATTCCGATTCTGATCGCCGCGTTGGGCCCCAAGAACGTCGAGCTGGCCGCCGAGCTGGCCGAGGGCTGGCAACCGATCTTCTACCTGCCGGAGAAGGCGCAGGACGTCTGGGGCGAGGCCCTGGCGACCGGCAAGGCCAAGCGTGACCCCGCGTTGGGCGAGCTCGAGGTGTACGCCGGCCCGACACTGGCGATCGGCGAAAACGTCGAGCCACTGCGCGAATTCGTCAAGCCGCACCTGGCGCTCTACATCGGCGGCATGGGGGCCAAGGGCAAGAACTTCTATCACACCCTGGCCACCAAGTACGGGTACGGTCCGCAGGCCGACCGGATCCAGGAGTTGTACCTGGCCGGAGACAAGGAGGGCGCTGCCAAGGTGGTTCCCGACGACTTGGTGCGCGACGTCAACCTGATCGGTACCAAGGAATTCGTCAAGGACCGGGTGGCTGCCTACCGCGAGGCCGGCGTGACCACCCTGAACGTGGCGCCGATAGCAGCGACGCCGGCTGAGCGCGTCAAGCTCATCGAGGAACTGCGCGGGCTGATCGACTGAACCGCACCACGCCGCGACCTCGCCTTCAGGACGGCCTTCCGGACGGCCTTCAGGACGCCGAACGACGGCGGGGCCGCGGCGTTACCGCGGTCATCGACGTCATCGCCTCGGCGAAACGCGGGTAGATGATCGCAGGCCCGATCCACCGCGCCAAAAACTGTCGGAGGTCGTCGCCACGACGTGGTGTCTGGCCGCGGTCGACAAGAAACGAATACAGCAACCGCAGGCAGAACTCGGCGAGTTCGCCGAGCATGGGCTCGTCGAAACCGTTGGCTTCCCAATCCACGTCGTAGCGGTGCAGCATCGAGCGGCTGAACGCCAATGCCGTGTCGGAAGTGATCGACGGAACCACGTCTCCGCGCTGCCGTTTGGTGAGCATGATCCTGATGCGGTCGTCGTCGGCCAAGTTCTCGATCGCGAAAGCCGCGCCCTCGACGATCGCTTTGACCGGATCGGTTTCCCCCCGCACATGCTCGGCCAGGTGTTCCAAGAACCCGTCTCCCGATCGCATTGCGGCGGCCAGCAACAACGCCTCGGCACCGGGGAAGTAACGGTAAACGGTCTGGCGCGTCACACCGAGCGAACGCGCGACGTCGGCGATACGCACGGCGGACCCACGCTCGGCAATGATCTCGTCGGCCGCGTCCAAGATCCGGGCGATTGCCTCCTCGTCGGATGCGGGTGTGTTACCCGCCCACCCGTGGCTGCGCGCCACTACCGACTCACTCGTGCCGCAGACATGCGGCGATCATATCGATGGCAACGGATTGCCAGGCCCCTTATGGCCGGACGGCGCCAACCGCGTACCAGCGTGCGGCGCTTTTCGTGACGATCAGCGACCCGAACGCACCAGGCGTCCCGGTCGGGCGTCGGTGAGTTCGCCGTCGTCGACGACGACTTCGCCCGCGACCAGCGTGGCGGTGTAGCCCGTTGACCGCTGGATCAATCGCCCAGTGGCGCTAGGCAGGTCGTTGACTTTCTCCGGATGCACCAATGCCAGGTTCTGGTAGTCGATCACGTTGATATCGGCGCGCATTCCGGGCCGGAGGGTGCCGCGATCGGTCAGTCCGTAAAGCTGCGCACCGTCGTGGGTCAGCCTGCGTACCGCGTATTCGAGCGGCAGCCGCGGGCCCCGGGTGCGGTCGCGGGTCCAGTAAGTCAGCAGGTAGGTGGTCATGCTGGCGTCACACACGATCGAGGAGTGTGCCCCGCCGTCGCCGAGACCCTGCACCGTGATCGGGTCGCTCATCATGTCGTAGAGCCCGTCGTAGGAACCTTTGCCGTAGTTCAGCAATGGAAAGAGCAGGAAGTCGCGCCCGTCGGCGCCGAGCATCGCGTCATAGACAACTTCCCAGGGGTCACGGCCTTCGCGGCGCGCGATCGCGGCCACGCTCTTGTCGGTGGTGGGTTCGTAGTCCAACGTCTCGCCGAGCGGGAACAGCCGCTCGAACATGTGTCGTGACATCCGGTCCAGTGACGTCGACGCCTTATTGGCGGCGGGAGCCTGCGCGAGAATCTCCGCGCGCACCTGTTCCTGACGCAACCGGGTCGTCAACTCCCGCAACGGCAGATCCGCGATGCGTTGGTAGGCCTCGGCGTATTTGAAGGGGTTGAGCCGGGACTGGTGGCCGACCAGGGCGCTGAAACACCGGCTGCCGATCTGGGGACGGATGTTAGCGCCGTTGGCGTTGGCGTCGTGCACGGCCGCGAAGTGCGGCCGCCAAGCGTCGGGCTCGAAGGTCGGTTGCATGATCAGAAACGTCAACGGCACCGGGGACGTCTTGCCCAGGCGCACAATCCATTTGAGCTCGCGGTCCAGCGCGCCCTCGGGATCGAGCCCCTCCACACCGCCCACGCCGGCCGGTACGACTTCGAACACGCCGCGTCCGGCCTTGGCCAGGGTGGCGTACAACGCTGCCAGTTCCTCGTCTGCGGCAAACGTGCCCGGCACGGGGTTACCGTGCACGTCCCGGTGTCCCTGGGTGCGGCCGGTCGAGAAGCCCACCGCTCCGGCCTCCAGGGACTCCGCGACGATCTGTGCCATCGCGTCGATGTCCGCGGCTGTCGCGTCGTCCAGAGCGCGCTCGCCCATCACATAGGCACGGACGGCGGCGTGCGGGACCTGCGCACCGATGTCGAGAGCGTGTGGGCAGCGGTCGAGCGCGTCGAGATATTCGGGGAAGGATTCCCAATCCCATTGAATGCCTTCATAAAGCGCGGTGCCGGGAATGTCCTCGACACCTTCCATCAGTTCGACGAGACGTTGCCGATCGCCGGGCCCGACGGGCGCGAAGCCGACACCGCAGTTGCCCACGATCGCGGTGGTGACACCGTGCCAGCATGACGGGGTCAAATGCGGATCCCAGGTGGCCTGACCGTCGTAGTGGGTGTGGATATCGACGAATCCCGGCGTTACCAGCAATCCGTCGGCATCCATACTCCGGCGCGCTGCACCGCTCACCTTTCCGACCTCGACGATGCGGCCATCTTCAACCGCGATATCGGCCGTGTAGGCGGGCGCGCCCGTGCCGTCCACCACCATGCCGCCACGAATCACCAGATCATGCATATATCTGGTCTACCTCTCCACCGATCGCCGCCTGTCGTCCGACGGTACGCCCTATCCACTACAGCGTGGGCGAACCGCTGCGCCATCCCAGTGAGTCGACAGGGTGTACGAGATCAATGCCGGCGGCCAGGCGCAACGGATGTAACCCGCAGCCGTGTCGCGCTCGAGCGGCTCGGGCGCACTAGTCTTTCAAATATGGGAATTTCGCGACTCTTCCTGGAATGGCCCGTCGTCCGGCAATTGCGTTCGGGGGATGCACTCGGGCGTGGGCCCGCGGTGACCTCCAAGCACACCCGCGCCATCACGCCGCGCACGACGACGGCCGACCGGGTGGTGCAGAGCATCTGCCCCTACTGCGCCGTCGGCTGCGGCCAGAAGGTCTACGTCAAGGATGAGAAGGTTGTCCAGATCGAGGGCGACCCCGACTCGCCGATCTCCCGCGGCCGGCTGTGCCCGAAGGTTCGGCCAGCGAGCAGCTGGTGAACTCCCCGGGCCGGCAGGTCAAGATGCTCTACCGCGCGCCCCGCGCCACCGAATGGCAGTCACTGGATCTCGACACCGCCATCGACATGGTGGCCGACCGGTTCGTCGAAGCCCGCCGGCACGCCTGGCAGGACATCGACAAGAAGGGCCACCCGCTGCGGCGCACCATGAAGATCGCCGCCCTGGGCGGTGCGACCCTGGACAACGAAGAGAACTACGTCATCAAGAAACTCTTCACCGCCGCAGGCGCCATCCAGATCGAGAACCAAGCCCGTATTTGACACTCCGCCACGGTTCCCGGTCTGGGAACCTCCTTCGGGCGCGGCGGCGCCACCCAGTCACTGCAAGACATGGCCAATGCGGACTGCATCGTCATCCAGGGCTCCAACATGGCCGAATGCCACCCTGTCGGATTCCAGTGGGTGGAAGAGGCTAAAGCCCGCGGCGCGAAGGTGATTCACGTCGACCCGCGATTCACCCGCACCTCGGCGGTATCCGACAAGCACATCCCGATCCGGGCCGGCTCGGACGTGGTACTGCTCGGCGCATTGATCAATTACGTGATCGCCCAAGACCTCTGGTTCAAGGAATACGTGCTGGCCTATACCAACGCGGCCACCCTGATCAACGAAAACTACCGGGACAGCGAGGATCTGGGCGGCCTGTTCTCCGGCTTCGACCCCGAGACGGGACAGTACGACATCTCCACCTGGGCGTACGCGGGACAGGAGGACGAACCTGACCCGGAACACGGGGCCAGCGCTTCGGCCCGTGCCGCCGGCGACGTGCACGGCAGTGGCGGCCCGCCGTTACCGCATGCCCGCGTCCAGCGCGACGAGACGCTGCAGCATCCGCGGTCGGTCTTCCAGATCGTCAAGCGGCACTACGCGCGCTACACCCCCGAGATGGTGCGCGACGCGTGCGGCATCAGCATCGAGGACTTCGACTATCTGGCCCGCGCCATCACCGAGAACTCCGGTCGCGAGCGCACCACTTGCTTCGCCTACGCCGTCGGCTGGACTCAGCACACGCTGGGCGCCCAATTCATCCGCACCGCAACGATTCTGCAGTTGCTGCTGGGCAATGTCGGACGACCGGGCAGCGGCATCATGGCGCTGCGCGGCCACGCCACCATTCAGGGCTCCACCGACATCCCGACGCTGTTCAACCTGCTGCCCGGCTACCTGTCGATGCCCAAGGCCGGTGTCCACGACACATTCCAGCAGTACATGGATGCGGTCGGCCCGAAGAACCAGAAAGGCTTCTGGGCCAACGCCGACGCCTACATGGTGAGCCTGCTCAAGGCTTGGTGGGGAGACGCCGCGCGCGAAGACAACGACTGGGCCTTCGACTACCTGCCGCGGCTGTCCGGCCCGCACGGCACGTATCAGACGGTCATGTCGATGCTGGAAGACGAGGTCGACGGGTACTTCCTGCTCGGCCAGAACCCGGCCGTCGGATCGGCGCACGGTCGGTTGCAGCGCATGGGCATGTCGCACTTGAAGTGGTTGGTGGTGCGCGACCTCAACCTGATCGAATCGGCCACCTGGTGGAAGGACGGCCCCGAGATCGCCTCCGGTGAGCTCAAGACCGAAGACATCGAAACCGAGGTGTTCTTCTTCCCGGCCGCCACGCACGTCGAGAAGGCCGGTTCCTTCACCCAGACCCAACGCCTGGTGCAGTGGCGGCACCAGGCCGTGCAACCGCCCGGCGATTGTCAGAGCGAACTGCAGTTCTTCGTCGAGTTGGGCAAGCGAATCAGGCAGCGACTGGCCGGGTCCACCGATGAGCGCGATCGCCCGTTGCTGGATCTGACCTGGGACTACCCCACCGACGAGCACGGCGAACCCGATCCCGCGAGCGGTGTTGGCCGAGATCAGCGGCTGCTATTGACCGGGCCGCGGGCGGGTGAGCCGGTACCGGGGTACACCGAACTGGGCGCCGACGGATCGACGTCGTGCGGCTGCTGGATCTACTCGGGCGTGTACGCCGACGGCGTCAACCAGGCCGCCCGCCGCGCCCCGCTCGGCGGGCCGAGCCCGAGCCAGTCGGAATGGGGCTGGGCCTGGCCCGCCGACCGCCGCATCCTCTACAACCGGGCCTCGGCCGACCCGGACGGCAAGCCGTGGAGTGAGCGCAAGCGCTACATCTGGTGGGACGCGCAGCAGCGGCGCTGGGTGGGCGACGATGTGCCCGACTTCCCTGTTGACCGGGCCCCGCATGCCCGCCCTGATCCGGACGTCGGCGGACCGGACGGATTGGCGGGCGACGACCCGTTCATCATGCAGGCCGACGGCAAGGCGTGGCTGTTCGCGCCCAAGGGCCTCGTCGACGGTCCGCTGCCCACCCACTACGAACCGCAGGAGTCGCCGGTGGCCAATGCGCTGTACCCGCAGCAGCAGAACCCGTCGCGAATCATGTTCCCGCGCAAGGACAATCTGTGGGCACCCAGCGCCGGCGCCCCAGGCGGTGACGTGTACCCGTACGTGTTCACCACCTATCGGCTCACCGAACATCACACCGCAGGGGGGATGAGCCGCTGGCTGCCTTACCTGGCCGAGCTGCAACCGGAGATGTTCTGCGAGGTGTCACCGGAGCTGGCCGCCGAACGCGGTCTGGAGCCTTACGGCTGGGCGACGATCGTCTCGCCGCGGGCAGCGATCGAGGCCAAGGTACTCGTCACCGAGCGGATGAAGCCGCTGGTGATCGGCGGGCACACCATCCACCAGATCGGGCTGCCGTACCACTGGGGTGTGGGCGGCGACGCGGTGGTGAGCGGCGACGCGGCCAACGACCTGCTCGGGGTTGCGCTGGACCCGAACGTGCAGATTCAGGAGTCCAAGGCCGGGTCGTGTGACATCCGTCCGGGCCGCCGGCCGCGGGGTGCAGCGCTACTGCGCCTCATCGAGGAGTACCAGTCGCGCGCGGGGGTAACCGTCGAGACGGACAATGTTCGAATAACGACGGACGTCCGTGTCACCGATCCGCAACGGGAGGGCTGATGGCGCAGCTGGTCGAATCGACCGACCCCGCCGACGACGTGGGGTGGCCGGATCCCAAGGCGCGCAAAGGGTTTTTCACCGACACCTCCATCTGCATCGGTTGCAAGGCGTGCGAGGTGGCCTGCAAGGAGTGGAACCGCAACCCGCGAGACGGTGACCTGGAAATTCTGGGATCGTCCTACGACAACACCGGGCAGTTGGGCGCCAGCACCTGGCGGCACGTCGCGTTCATCGAGCAGGACCGCGACCGCATCGAGCAGGCCCGCGAATCCGGGCGTGCCCTGGTGAGCCTGGGCATGCCGGCCGTTGCGGGCCCGCCCGACACCAGCCCGCCGGACACGCCTGAGTTCCGTTGGCTGATGGCCTCGGACGTGTGCAAACACTGCACACACGCCGGCTGCCTCGACGTCTGCCCGACGGGAGCGTTGTTCCGCACCGAGTTCGGCACCGTCGTGGTGCAAGACGACGTCTGCAACGGGTGCGGCACCTGCGTCGCCGGGTGCCCGTTCGGCGTCGTCGAACGCCGCAGCGATGGCACGTATGCCACCCCGGCAAAGCGCTCGGAGCGTCCCGAACACAAGTTCGTCACCGGTGTCGCTCAGAAGTGCACCCTCTGCTACGACCGGCTGCTCGAGGACCAGACACCGGCCTGCGCCCAGACCTGCCCCACAACGTCGATCAAATTCGGTGATCACGACGATCTGGTCGCGCAGGCCCGCGAACGCGTCGCCGCGTTACATGCTCGCGGACTTACCGAGGCGCGCCTGTACGGCGCCAACGAGCACGACGGCGTCGGTGGTACCGGGTCGGTGTTCCTGCTCCTCGACGAGCCCGAGGTGTACGGGCTGCCGCCCGACCCGCGGGTGCCGACCGCCGACCTGATGCAGATGTTCAAACGGGCCGGGGTGGCCGCGGCCGGGATGTTCGCCGCAGGCGCGCTGGCTTTTTGGCGAGCCCGATGAGTACTTCCGAATACGACAGCTTGCGGCCGCCGGAGCCGGCGGACGGAAAACGCCGGCGGCGCGGCGACGGCAAACGGCGCCGCCGCGACGAGTCGTTGATGGTGCCGGAGGCCGAGTTTTCCTCGTATTACGGACGTCCAGTGGTCAAGCCGGCGCCCTGGGGTCACGAAGTCGGCGCGTATCTGTTTCTCGGTGGCGTGGCGGGCGGGTCCGGCCTGCTGGCCGCCGGCGCTCAGCTGACCGGCCGAAACATGTTGCGCCGCAACACAAGACTGGCCGCGCTAGGCGCAGTCATGCTGGGGGCGGTCGCGCTGGTCAAGGATCTGGGCCGGCCCGAGCGCTTCGTCAACATGTTGCGCACCTTCAAGCTGACCTCGCCGATGAGCGTCGGCTCCTGGATCCTCAGCTTTTTCAGCGCGGGCATCGGAGTTGCCGCGGCGTCCGAGGTCGACCGTCTGACCGGTAATCGGCTACCGCTCGGTCCGCTGCGGCCCGTGCTGCGCGCCGTGGAGGGACCGGCCGGTCTGGAGGCCGCGCTCTTCGCGCCGCCGCTGGCGGTCTACACCGCGGTGCTGCTTACCGACACCGCGACCCCGACGTGGAACGCCGCGTACAAAGGCCTGCCGTTCGTGTTCGTCAGCTCAGCGAGCCTGGCCGCGTCGGGATTGGCGATGATCACCACCCCGGTCGCCGAGGCCGGGCCGGCCCGCAGGCTGGCTGTCATCGGTGCGGTGAGTGATCTGATCTCCGCCAGGTTGACGGAGTACCGGATGGACCCGCTGACCAGAGAACCGCTGCACCAGGGAACCCCCGGCCGGCTTCTGCAATGGAGCGAATTGCTCGCCGCCGCAGGCGGTTTGGGCGCGTTGCTGGGTGGGGGACACCGTGGTGTGGCCGCCGTGTCCGGGGTGACGCTGCTGACGGCGTCGGCGATGTTGAGGTTCGGGTTCTTCGAGGCGGGCAAGGAATCGGCGCGGGATCCCCGCTACACCATCGAGCCCCAGAAGCGCAGGCTGGCCGCGCGCCGGGCGGCCGGGATCACCGACGACTCGATCACCACTGGGTGTTAACTTAGGTGCTTGCCGGCGTGGCCGTGCTCAGAGGACACGATCCTGTCGATACGCAGTTCTTCAAGGCGTGTCTATCCGTCATCGCGCGACACCGAAATGGCTGATCAATTCCGCCTCAGATGGAAGTCGCTCCTCAGGTCCGTAGCGCCGGTCTTCAATCGCCCCGCGAGGGATGCCGGCGACCTGCCGATACGGCGGACGGTCGTTGGCCCGGTCGATCTCGCCAAGCTGTCGCACCATGGCGTGAACTGTTCCGCTCGGGGCTGACATCTCCTACATCTAGCGGACGATTCCAGGCGATGCGGTCGTGAGACCGACCTCGCGGCAGCCGTCAACCAAGCGGTGGTCGTAGGTGACGAACGCTGTCAGTTCTGGCGCGATCTGGGCTCCGGCCGCGAGGTGAATCGCGTCGAGAGAACGCAGTGTGGGCGGGCCGATGGTTTCAGCTAGCGTGAGCACCGGTTCAGTGAGCGGGAGTATGTCGAGCCCGTCTAGTAGGTAAAGCGCACGCTCAAATTGACCCGGTTCCCCGTATCTGGCAACGACTCTCATCAACTCCACCCGGCCGAGCGCGCTTGTCGCGGCGTACTCGCCCTGCCCCCTTTGCGCAGTGAGCCACGCCCGCAGTTCGGGCGTCTCAGGCTCGGCAATGAGCAACTTCGTCAGGGCCGAGGTGTCCATGTAGATCACTGTTCGTCGCGCATCTCGTCGAGAACATCGGACAGATTGCGCTCACGGCCTCGCGCCGGTGTGGCCGTGACGTCGAGAAAGTTCTGGGGGCGGCGAGCCGGAATCAGGGCACCTGCCTCGATGAGGGTTTCACGAGAACGCGCGGCAGCTTGCACGGGCACGAGTCGGGCCACGAGCCGTCCATTGTTGGTGACACCGAGTTCCTCGCCAGCTTCAACCCGGGCGAGGTATCGCGATGCGTGCTGTCGTAGCTCTCTGACTCCGATTACCTCCATTGCCCGAGTGTAGCACACAATGTGCTACACCTGACAGGGTTTCGCGGTTTGGAACGCGACCGAAACCTTCACGGACCACGCAGCCACTTGCCACGTCCGCTCCGGTAGCCGTCAGCGGTGGGTAGCAAGGGCAGTGGTCAAATCCATGGATGACATAGACTATCCACGAAATATGCCGAGAGCTGTTGAAGTAAGGGCTGTTTGACGCGCTACGGGCGCGCACGAAGTGACTCAAGCTAACTCCAACTCCGAAATCGAGATTCATCACCGCACGTCGCGGAAACGACCGGAATATGGGGTCGCAGAGCCCAAACGAACAGGCCGATGGGTCTGGGCGCCCGTGGCGCGGCCGTCTGTCCTGGTGAGGTAGCGGATCGCGGCGTCTAGGGTTAACGAGCGCGTCGAGCGCGGTGCGTTTTCAGCGCACCTCGATGCCGTTGCCGGCAACGATATGCCCGATCACCGGGTGACCGGGCAGTTCGCCAACCACCAGCAGCCCTCCGGAGGTCTGCGCGTCGGCCAGAAGCAAGAGGTCGTCCTCGGTGACGTCCCGCCCGTGTCGTAGGTGCGGCAGCACCCAGTCGAGATTGCGGCGGGTGCCGCCCGAGACGAACCCGTCTTTCAGCGCCGCGCGTGCGGCCTCGATCACCGGCACCGCGGCGCGGTCGATGACGGCACCCACGTTGGAGGCGCGGCACATCTTGTGCAGGTGTCCCGAGTAGCCCGAAACCGGTGACGTCGGTGGCCGCTTCGGCACCGGCTTCGAGTGCTGCCGTCGCCGCGTCGCGGTTGAGCCGGGTCATGGTCGTCGATCGCTTCCTCGAATACCTCGCCGGTCTGCTTGTGCCGGTTGTTGAGCAGGCCGACGCCCAGCGGTTTGGTGAGGGTGAGCGGCAGACCCGATTTGGCGGCGTCGTTGCGGAGCAACCTCGCGGGGTCGGCCACTCCGGTGACGGCCATGCCGTATTTGGGTTCCGGGTCGTCGATGGAGTGGCCACCGATGACCGGGCAGCCCGCCTCCGACGCCACGGCCAGGCCGCCGCGGAGCACCTCCGTCATCAGGTGCAGAGGCAGCACGTCACGCGGCCAGCCGACGAGATTGATCGCGACCACCGGGCGCCCGCCCATCGCGTAGATGTCGGACAGCGCGTTGGCGGCGGCGATGCGGCCCCAGTCGTAGGCGTCGTCGACGACCGGGGTGAAAAAGTCCGCCGTCGACAGCACTGCGAGCTCGCCGACCAGGACCGCGGCAGCGTCATCGCCGTCGTCCAGGCCCACCAGCACGCTCTCGCCCGACTGCCCGACCAGTCCGCGCACCGCCTCTTCGAGCTCGCCGGGTGGAATCTTGCAGGCACAGCCGCCGCCGCGTGCGTAGCCGGTGAGCCGCGTCATGGCCCGAGCGTACGTGTTCGCATCGGAACACGCGCGGCGCTCGTCGAGCGTCACGCTGGCGCGCTGCTCGACGCCGACAGCCACGCCGGCGTGGCGGTCGGCGACTGCACAGGTACGTTTACCCGTGGAGGCGTTTGGGTTCCTGGTGGTCCCCCCGGTCTTCAAAACCGGTGAGATCGAGCATCTCGGTCTGGCGGGTTCGATTCCCGTCCGCCTCCGCGTATGCCTAGCAGGAAGCCGAGAGGTCACGTGACGCAGGTCGACCCGCGCCGATTGATTCCGCGCACGGATCAGTTGCTGGCCCTGCCGGCTGTGCAGCGGCAGCGAAACAGGCTGGGCGACAAGGTCATACGTGCGGTGCTGCGCGACGTCCAGGAGCAGGCCCGCCGCGGCGACCTGGCGCCCGACCGGGTGCCCGACGCCGTCGAAGAGGCCTTGGCGACCCGAGCGACCACCTCGTTGCGGTCGGTGCTCAACGCCACCGGCGTCGTCGTGCACACCAACCTGGGCCGCGCTCCGCTGGCCCCGGGCGCGGTCGAAGCACTGATCGCGGCCAGCGGCTACGTCGACGTCGAACTCGACCTCGCCACCGGCGCCCGCTCCAAGCGCGGCGCCACAGTCCGCGAAGCGTTGCTCAACGCCTGTCCCGCGGCCGAAGACGCGCTCGTCGTCAACAACGGTGCCGCCGCGCTGGTACTGGCGACCACCGCGCTGGCCCCCGGCGCCGAGGTGGTGGTGAGCCGCGGCGAGCTGATCGAGATCGGCGCCGGGTTCCGACTGCCCGACCTGATCGCGTCGACCGGCGCCCGACTGCGCGAAGTCGGCACGACCAACCGCACTCATCTCAAGGACTACGAGGCGGCGATAGGTCCGGAAACCGGCTGTGTGCTCAAGGTGCACCAGAGCAACTTCCGGCTGGAAGGGTTCACCGCCGCCGCATCGCTCGCCGACCTGCACACGTTGACCGCGGCCAAGCACCTCCCACTGATCGCCGACCTGGGTAGCGGGCTGCTGGCCCCCGATCCGGTGCTGCCCGACGAGCCCGATGCCGCCACCGCGCTGGCCGAGGGCGCCGACATCGTGACCGCAAGCGGCGACAAACTGCTCGGCGGCCCCCAGGCCGGCATCATCCTCGGCCGCGCCGACCTGGTAGCCAAGCTGGCGCGGCATCCACTGGCCCGGGCGGTCCGCGCCGACAAGCTGACCCTGGCCGCGCTCGAGGCCACGGTGTGTGCGGGCGCAGCGCCGGTCACCGAAGCCCTGCACGCAGATCCCGACCGGTTGCGTTTCCGCGCGGAACGGCTGGCGAACGCGGTGGGCGCGACGGTCGTCGCCCACGACGGCCGAGTCGGCGGCGGGGGCGCCCCCGGCGTGCCGCTACCGGGCTGGGCGATCCGCCTGCCGGAGTCGACTGCGGCACTGCTGCGGTCCGGGGAACCGGCGGTGCTGCCCCGGGTGCACGACGGAGCGTGCCTGCTGGACCTGCGCTGCATTCCCGAGGCCGACGACGACCGCCTGCTGGCTGCGGTGCGCGCGGCGCTGGGTGTGGAGCCCTGAGCACACATGTCGTGGCCACCGCCGGCCACGTCGACCACGGCAAGAGCACGCTCATCCACGCCCTCACCGGCATGGAGCCCGACCGCTGGGAAGAGGAGCGTCGCCGCGGCCTGACCATCGACCTCGGCTTCGCCTGGACCACCCTGGCGTCCGGGCGCAAGGTCGCCTTTGTCGATGTACCCGGCCACCACCGCTTCCTGGGCAACACGCTGGCCGGTCTGGGTCCCGCGCCGGTGGTCTGCTTCGTCGTTGCCGCTGACGAGGGCTGGCAGGCGCAGTCCGATGACCATCGCGATGCCGTTGCGGCACTGGGCATTCGGTACGGCCTCATCGTGATCACCCGCGCCGACCGGGCACCCGAGCGCGGCGCCGAGGTGCTCGCGCAGGCCCGTGCCGAGCTGGCCGATACCGGCCTGCACGGAGTGCCAGGCGTCATCGTGTCGGCCGTCGCGGGCACCGGTCTCGCCGAGTTGCGCACCGCCCTGGACGCCGTGCTGGCGCAGGTGCCGGCACCGGAGACCAGCGCCCGGTTGCGGCTTTGGGTGGACCGTTCCTTCACCATCACCGGCGCCGGCACGGTGGTGACCGGAACGTTGCCGGCCGGGACGCTGACCGTCGGTGATCGACTGGACCTGCTGGGCGCGTCGCGCACCCGGTCGGTGACGATCCGCGGTCTGCAGAGCTGCGGGCAGCCGTACCCCGCGCTGGGACCGGTGGCCCGGGTGGCGCTGAATCTCCGCGGCGTCCCGCGCGAAGCCGTCCGCCGCGGCGACGCGCTGATCACCCCCGATGCGTGGCCGAGCACCCGACTCATCGACGTGCGACGCACCTCCGGCGGCCCGTGGAACGAAGCGCCGACGCACCTCGTCGCGCATATCGGCACGGCGGCCGTGCCGGTACGGCTGCGACCGTTCGACGACGATCATGGCCGGCTCACCCTGGACCGGCGGCTGCCGTTGGCGCTCGGTGATCGGTTGGTGTTGCGCGACCCGGGCAGCGCGCGGGTGCTCGGCGGTGCGGAGGTGCTCGATGCCGACCCTCCCGCCTTGCGGCGACGCGGCGACAGCGCGCGCCGGGCTGCGGCATTGGCGTGGTCGGCGCCCGGCGGTGACGTCGCGGCGGAGGTGGCGCGGCGGGGCGCGATGCGGGAAAGTCACCTGCGTCGGTTGGGGCTGCTGCCGCACGCCGTGCCGGCCGAGGTGCGGGTGTTCGACGGCTGGTGGGTACACGGCCCGACGCACGAGGCGTGGCAACGACGGCTGCGGGCCGCGGTCGAAGAGTTGTACACGCGAGATCCGTTGGCCGGGGGCCTATCCCGGGGCGCTGCACGCGACCTGCTGGCGCTGCCGGACGAAATCCTGCTGGATGCCGTCGCCCGTGATGCCGGGCTCGAGCAGCAGGGCGGCCAGATCCGGTTACCCGGCACGCAGCACGACCTCGGGAGTGCCGAAGCACCGGTGAGTGAGTTGGAAACCAGATTTGCGGGCGCAGCCGTTCCGGGCGCCCGAGGTCTACGAACTTCAGGCGCTGAAACTCGGCACCCGCGAATTGGCCGCCGCCGAACGCGCCGGCCGCTTGTTGCGATTGCGGGACGGCGTAGTGCTGCTGCCGAATGCGCCTGCGCTGGCGATGCGCACTCTGGCCACGCTCGATCAGCCCTTCACCACAAGCCAAGCGCGCCAAGCACTCAACACCACCAGGCGGGTAGCGATTCCACTGCTCGAGTACCTCGACGCACGCGGTTGGACCCGTCGACTGGATGCCGGCCACCGCGAAGTCGTGCGCTAGCGCGTCCGCCGCCGGGCTATTGTGCACGGATGGCGCTCGAAGCGCGTTCAGCGGCAGCGGTGCCGGTCACGAGTCGACGTCGCCGCCTCCCGCCAAGTGGCGTGGCGTATCCGAAAAACGTTGCCCGCCAGCAGCGTGTGCTCACCAGAGCCACCCGGATCGGTGCCCTGGTGAGCGCTTTCTACACCTTCCTTTCCATATTCGTCGGACAAGTCGGGATGTCGATCGGCCTACTCAGCGCCGTCAGTACCCTCATCTACCTGGCGATCCCAATGCTGTATCGTTTCGGGGAACTGGTCGCGCCAATGGTATTCATCATCGCGGCATACGTCCTGATCACAGTGCTTTGCTTGCGCGTCGGCACCGGATCGGGCATTCAGTTTTACTACCTGGTGGGTGCGTCGATCATCGTTCTGGTCCTTGGCATCGACCACATCGTGCTGGCATCGGTGATGGCGTCGATAGGCGCCGGATTGACGATCGCGTTGCAGCTGACGGTGCCCGAAACCACGGGAGTGCAACCCGATTGGGCCTATGACCTCGGTTATGTCGTGTCAGTGGTCTCATCATGGCTCATGGTGATTGCGATCGTTTGGTCCGCGCTACGCGAAATCACCCGTGCTGAAAGGGCAATCGAAGCGGAATACCACCGATCCGAATCGTTGCTGGCCAACATTCTGCCGGCGAAGATCGCTGAGCGGTTGAAGGATCCGTCCCGAACCGTGATCGCCGACAAGTACGACGACGCCTCGGTGCTGTTCGCTGATATCGCAGGATTCACGAGTCGGGCAAGTGACACCGCACCTACCGACCTCGTCCGGTTCCTGGATCAGCTTTACACCCAACTCGATGCCCTCGTCGACCGGCACGGGCTGGAGAAGATCAAGACCAGTGGCGATTCGTACATGGTCGTCAGCGGCGTACCGGACCCGCGCCCGGACCACCTCGAGGCGCTGGCTCAGCTGGCACTGGATATGGCGCAAGCGGTCGCGGGCCTCAAAGATCCACGCGGCCGGGCGGTTCCGTTTCGAATCGGCTTGGCGGCCGGTCCGGTGGTCGCTGGGGTCGTGGGAGCGCGAAAGTTCTTCTACGACGTGTGGGGTGATGCTGTCAATGTCGCGGCCCGGATGGAGACCACGGACGTCGAGGGCCGGATTCAGGTGCCCCAGGACGTGTACGACCGACTCAAGCACGGCTTCGCCTTCGAGGAGCGCGGTGACATCGACGTCAAAGGCAAAGGCTTGATGCATACCTGGTACCTCGTCGGCCGACTGCCGATAACGGGTTAAATTCCCGCTGCGTCCGCGATTTCGCGTGCCTTCTGCACCCGGGCGTCGATCCAGGCGATGACGGGAGTTCCGGCGGATGCCTTGTTCTGTGGTTCGTCCATTGCCCGGCGCATCACGCCTTCGGCGATGATCGCCAGCTTCCACAGTCCAAGTACGTGCCAGTAGTGCAACGCGGCCGCGTCGCGACCCGTCTCATCCAAGTAGAGGCGAGTCATCTCGGCCCGATCGGGGAAGCCCTCCAACGTCGACGGCGCGTAGTCACCGCTGAGCGCTTCACCCGGCTCGGCCCAGTAGGTGAGCAGGCTGCCCATGTCCGCGAGGGGATCGCCCAGCGTGGACAGCTCCCAATCCAGCGTTGCCACGATCTGACCGGTCTCCGGTGAGGTGATCAGGTTGCGCAGGTGAAAATCGCCGTGTACCAAGCTGGTTTCGCGTTGCTCAGGCGCCGCGGCCGCCAGCCGCCGGGTGAGGTCGTCGAGCTCGGGCAGTTCGCGGGTTTTCGAAAGCTCCCACTGCCCCGCCCAGCGTTTGAGCTGACGCTGCGCATACGGCTTGTGGCCGGCCAGATCTGCCAATCCCACCTCGTCAAGGTCGACGGCGTGGATCTTGGCCAGGGTGCGCGGGAGGTCCACGGCGATCTGGTGACGTTGCTGGGGCGTCAGCGCTTCGGCGACCCCCATCGTGTCGACCACCAACCCGTCGACGAACTCCATCAATACCAGCGGTACTTCGGAGAACTCTGGATCCGTTGTGGTACCGAGGATTTCGGGAACCGGAACCGCCGTGTCCGCCAACGCCGCGATGATGCGCGCCTCCCGCAACACGTCGTGCGCCGAGGCCAGCAGATGACCCAGGGGCGGGCGGCGCAACACCCAGGCGCGGCCCTCGGCATCGCTGACCCGGTATGTCAGGTTCGATTGTCCGAGGCCGATCCGCTGAAACTCCAGCGGGGATTCGAACTCGATGCCGAGCGTCGTGAGCCAGCGTGCCACCGAATCGGGGTCGAGACCCACCACCGGACGCGCTTGCTGGGTCACTTCGGCGTAGCTTCCCGGTACTTGCGCAGTTCTTGACTGGCAATGGCTCGCTTGTGCACCTCATCGGGGCCGTCGGCCAGCCGCAGCGTGCGCAGGTGCGCCCATGCCATGGCCAGGGGGAAGTCGTCGGTGACGCCGCCGCCGCCGTGCACCTGAATGGCGCGGTCGATAACCTTCAGGGCGATGTTCGGCGCCGCGACCTTGATGGCGGCGATCTCGGTCCGGGCCGCCTTGTTGCCGACCGTGTCCATCAGGTACGCGGCCTTCATGGTGAGTAGCCGGATCATCTCGATATCGATGCGGGACTCGGCGATCCAGTCGCGGATGTTGGCGTTCGCGCTGATCGGCTTGCCGAAGGTGACCCGGGACTCCGCCCGCCTGCAGAGCAGCTCCAGCGCCCGTTCGGCCATGCCGATGGCTCGCATGCAGTGGTGGATACGACCCGGGCCCAGCCGGGCCTGGCTGATCGCGAAGCCCTCGCCCTCGCCCTTGAGCACGTCCTTCGACGGCACCCGCACGTCCTGGAAGTCGATTTCCGCGTGGCCCTCGCGGTCCTGGTAGCCGAACACCGGGAGGTTGCGGCGAACAGTGATGCCCGCAGCGTCGATCGGCACCACCATCATCGACTGCTGACGGTGCGGCGCGGCGTCCGGGTCGGTCTTGCCCATCACGATCAGCACCTTGCAGTTGCGATGCATCCCGTTGGAGGCGAACCACTTTCGCCCGTTGAGGAGATAGTCGTCACCGTCGCGGACCATCGACATCTCGACGTTGGTGGCATCCGAGCTCGCCACCGCCGGCTCGGTCATCGCGAACGCTGACCGGATCTTGCCGTCCAGCAGGGGCTTGAGGTAGCGCTCCTTGTGCTCGTCGGTGCCGAACAGCGTCAGCACCTCCATGTTGCCGGTGTCCGGGGCGCTACAGTTGCACGCCTCGGAGGCGAGGTGGCTGTGGCCCATGATTTCGGCCAGTGGCGCGTACTCGAGGTTGGTCAGTCCCGGCCCCCACTCCGGGTGAGGGTGAAAGAGATTCCACAGGCCACGCTTTCGTGCCTCGCTCTTGAGTTCCTCCAGGATCGGCGGGTGAAAGTGCGGGTCGCCGGCCTCCCGCATCTGCTCGTCATAGACGGCCTCGGACGGGTAGACGTGCGAATCCATGAACTCGAGCAAGTCCGACTGGTACTGCTGGGCACGATCGGAGATATCAAACAGGGCCATACCAGTGTCCTACACCACCGACGCGGTGCTCCCGCCTGCGGCACCGCCAACGTCAGTCGTTCGCGCCCGTCAGGTCCAAAGCGATGTCGACCAGCATGTCTTCCTGCCCGCCGATCATGCCGCGCCGGCCCGCCTCTTCCAACAGCGTCCGCGCGTCGACGTCGTAACGGGCGGAGACATTCTCGGCGTGCCGCAGAAAGCTCGAGTAGACACCGGCGTATCCGAGAGTGAGCGTCTCGCGGTCCACCCGGACCGGCCGGTCCTGCAGGGGGCGGACCAGATCATCCGCGGCGTCCTGCAGTGCGTGCAGGTCGCAACCGTGCAGCCAGCCCAGTTTGTCGGCTGCGGCGACGAACACCTCCAGCGGCGCATTGCCGGCGCCCGCACCCATCCCGGTCAGCGACGCGTCGACTCGGGTGGCGCCATGTTCCACAGCAACCATCGAATTCGCCACGCCCAGGGACAGATTGTGGTGCGCGTGAATGCCGATTTCGGTTGTGGCCGAGAGTGTTTGGCGTACCGCATCGACGCGTTCGGCAACGTCGCGCATGGTCATCGCGCCGCCGGAATCGACCACATAGACGCACGTGGCCCCGTAGCTTTCCATCAGCCTGGCCTGCTCTGCCAGTGCGGCAGGTGTCGTCAGGTGGCTCATCATCAGAAAGCCGGCGGTGTCCATGCCGAGTTCGCGGGCCGCCGCAATATGCCGTGCGGAGATGTCGGCCTCGGTGCAGTGTGTGGCCACCCGCACCACGGTGGCGCCGGCACGATGCGCGTCGTGCAGGTTGCGCACGCTGCCGATGCCTGGCAGCACCAAGGTCGCGACTCGCGAGCGCCGGACGACTGACGCGACGGCCTCGATCCATTCGAGGTCGGTGTGTGCGCCGAAGCCGTAAACACAGCTGGAGCCGGCCAGGCCGTCGCCGTGGGCGACTTCGACCGAGTCGACGCCGGCGGCGTCGAGTGCGGCGGCGATCGTCACCGCCTGCCGCAGCGTGTATTGGTGCCGAACGGCGTGCATCCCGTCGCGCAGCGTGACGTCACTGACGTAAAGCTGAGTCATGATGTGGCTCCGGCTGTTTGGTGGGCGATATGCTCGGCCGTGGCCTGCGCCGCCGAGGTCATGATGTCGAGATTGCCGGCGTAGGCAGGCAGGTAATCGCCTGCCCCGGCGACTTCCAGCATGGTGGTGACCCGAGTGCCGGTGAACTTGCCGCTTTCGGGGATGTAGAGCGGGTTTTCGGCTGTGAACGTTTCGAACTGGACGCCCTGGGTGAGTCGGTAACCCGGTACGTAGGCGTTGACACGGGCCACCATGTCGACGACCGAAGCCTCGATCGCCGCATGATCGGTATCCCCGTCGACCAGACAGTAGACGGTGTTGCGCATCAGCACGGGCGGGTCAGCGGGATTGAGGATCATGACGGTCTTGCCCCGTTGCGCCCCGCCGACGGATTGTAAAGCGGCCGAGGTGGTTTCGATGAACTCGTCGATGCTGGCGCGGGTACCCGGGCCGGCGGACTTCGACGAGATCGAGGAGACGACCTCGGCGTAGGACACTATGCCGTGGGCGGCGACGGCGGCGACGATCGGCACCGTCGACTGGCCACCGCAGGTCACCATGTTCAGGTTGCCGGCGCTGAGGTGGTCGTCGAGGTTGACCACCGGGACGCAGTAGGGGCCGACAGCGGCCGGGGTCAGGTCGAGCATGCGCACCCCGGTCGGCTCGAGTCGGGACCAATTGTCCCGGTGCGCCGCAGCTGAGGTCGCGTCGAACACCAGCCTGATATCGCCGAAGTTCGGCATCGACAGCAAGCCGTCCACGCCGCCGGCCGTGGTGGGGACGCCCAGGCGACGGGCGCGCGCCAGACCGTCGGACTCGGGGTCGATGCCGACCATGGCGGCGACTCGAAGCGGACCGCCGCTACGCAGGATCTTGGTCATCAGATCGGTGCCGATATTGCCGGAGCCGATTATCGCCACCGGCCAGTCAGGCTGGGCCATATTTGTTTCCTCTACTTGAAGGTGAGCGACACGGCGCCCAGAGTGTCGAAGGTCGCGGTGGCGGTGTCGCCTGGCTGCACGAACGCGGCGGTGGTGAACGATCCGGACATGACGAACTGGCCGGCAGTCAGTTCGGTGTCGTACTCGGCCAGCGCGTTGGCCAGCCAGGCGACCGCTGCCGCCGGGTCGCCCATCACCGCATCACCGGTGCCCCAGTCGATTTCGGTGCCGTTGAGGGACAGCGTCGCGACGACCTGCGGCAGCCCGAGGTCGCCGGTGCAGGGGAGCCACTCGCCGATGGCCACCGCACCCGAGCTGGCGTTGTCCGCGACGGTATCGGCCAGGGTGAGCTGCCAGTCCGCAATGCGGCTGTCGACGATCTCCAGCGCTGCGGCCACGGATTGCGTTGCCGCATAGACGTCGGCGATGGTCACGCCGGGGCCGCGCAGCGAATCCCGCAGCAGGAAGGCGATCTCGGGTTCCACGCGGGGACTGCAGAATCGCGAGGTGTCGACACTTCCGCCGGCAATCACCATGTCGTCGAGGACGAAACCAAAATCGGGTTCGTCGACGCCGAGCAGGGTTTGCATCGCCTTCGAGGTCAGTCCGATCTTGCGCCCCACCAGCGCCGCGCCGGCGTTGAGACGCCGCCGGAGGTTGACCTGCTGAATGGCGTAGGCGTCCGCGACGTCCAGGCCGGGCACGGATTCGCTCGGCGGCCGGATCGGGGCCCGATCGCGTGCGGCGTTCCACAGCGCGTCGGCGGCAGCGTTGAGTACATCGTCGGCCTGGCGGCTTCGGCGGGTCTGATCCGGCACGGGTACTCCTTGGGTGATTGACTCCGTAGTGATCGTTACATTACCGTAGGGATCACTACGGTACAAGTGTCGACGACGGCACACGAAGAATGAGAGTCAGAAGTGAGCGATTCGGGAGCACACCCTTCTTCGGCGCAGATCTATGACGTGGCGATCGTCGGCTACGGGCCGGTCGGCGCCACTGCTGCCAACCTTTTGGGTCAATCCGGCATGAAAGTCGTTGTCATCGAGCGTGATCCCGACATCTACAATCGGGCGCGCGCCATCTCGACCGACGAGGAAGTGATGCGGATATGGCAATCGGTGGGCCTGGCCGATCGGTTGCAACAGGACATGCTGGCCGATCGTCCGGTGGCCTTCGTCGACGCCGAGGGTGCCCCGTTCTACGAGACGACCATCACCGGTCGAGGCTACGGGCATCCGCCACAGCAGTTCATCTATCAACCGGCGGTCGATCAGGTCCTGCGCGCCGGGGTGGCCCGCTTCGACAACGTCGAGGTGGTGCTCGAGCACGAATGTCTACGGGTCGTGAACAAGGGCGACCACGTGGAACTGATGCTGGCCGACCTCCGCTCCGACACCTTCAAACGGATCCGCGCCTCGTATGTGATCGCCGCCGACGGGGGTTCCTCGCCCACCCGTGGACAGTTGGGCGTCGGCTACTCGGGCAAGACCTACACCGAGCGGTGGGTCGTCATCGACACCGAAGTTGTCAAGAAGTGGGATGCCCACGACCGCTTGCGGTTTCACTGCAATCCCAACCGCCCCACCGTCGATTGCCCGACACCGCTGGGCCACCACCGGTGGGAGTACCCGGCCCGCTCAGGTGAAGATGACGAATATCTGGTCAGCGACGAGGCCGTCTGGAACGTGCTCAACGAGCAGGGCATCACCGACGAGCACGTCAAGATACTGCGTGCGGTGATCTACAGCCACCATGTCCGCACTGCCGACAGGTGGCGCGTGGGCCGGGTGTTCCTGGCCGGTGACGCCGCGCATGCCATGCCGCCGTGGATCGGTCAGGGCATGGCCGCGGGTGTCCGCGACGTCGCCAATCTGTGCTGGAAGATAGCCGCGGTGCTGCGGGACCAAGCGCCGGAAGCGATGCTGGATTCGTATGAGGCAGAACGTAAACCGCATGTCATCGAGGTGACCCGACGGGCGGTGCTGATGGGCCGCGTCATCACCGAACACAACAGGGTGCTCGCGGCCGTCCGCGACCGCCTGCTGCGAGTGATCACCAGGGTGCCGGCGATAACCCGGCAGGGGCAGAAGCTGTACTGGGTTCCCGAGGCTCACTATCCCGAAGGATTCTTTGCCGCCAAGGGACACAAGGCCGAAGGCCGGCAGATCATCCAACCCTTGGTGATCGACGACACCGGCACCAAGACGCGCCTCGACGACGTCCTGCAGGGCCGCTGGACGCTATTGCACATCGGCGCGCTGCCGGCCGGCGCGCAGGCGTGGATACATCGCGGCGTCACCTCCATTCCGGTTCGCGACACGACGTTGACGGCCTGGCTCAGGAAGCACAAGGCTACCGCCGTGATCGTTCGACCGGACGGATTCATCTATGCGGCAACGGATTCCGCTGGTCTGCTGCCCCCACCGCCCCAGGCCTGGACTGCGCCGAAAGCACCGTGACACCGATCCCGAACGGAGTACCCGCATGACCAGCACCGACCTCGCCGAACAGACCGTCGTCGTCAACGGCCAACCGATCTTCTTCGCCGAAAGCGGCAGCGGGGCGCCCGTTGTGCTGCTGCACGGTGGCGGACCCGGCGCCTCCGGCGTGACGAACTATTCCCGCAATATCGCAGCACTCGCGCAGCGGTTCCGGGTGATCGTCCCGGACATGCCTGGTTACGGGCGCTCCACCAAGGCAGTTGACCAGTCCGATCCGTTCGGCTACCTCGCCGATTCGATGCGGGGGCTGCTCGACGAACTCGGGATCCGCAAAGCCCACCTGATCGGCAACTCCTATGGCGGGGCGGCCGCACTGAGGCTCGCGCTGGACTCCCCGGACCGGGTCGACAAACTTGTCCTGATGGGACCCGGCGGAATCGGCACCACCCGGGCGCTGCCCACCGCCGGGCTCACCAGCCTGCTGTCCTACTACGGCGACGGGCCGAGCCGGGAAAAGCTCGCGGCGTTCATCCGCACCTACCTTGTGTACGAGGGTGATTCGGTGCCGGACGAGCTGATCGACCTGCGCTATGAGGCGTCGATCGATCCCGAAGTGGTGGCCAATCCGCCGCTGCGCCGTCCGTCGGGACCGCTGGCGCTGCGCACTCTGTGGCGTATGGACCTCACCCGAGATGCACGGTTGAAGCATCTGCAGACACCGACATTGGTGCTCTGGGGACGCGATGACAAGGTCAATCGGCCCTCGGGCGGACCGATGCTGCTCAACACCATGCCCAACGCCGAACTGGTGATGACGTCCCACACCGGACACTGGTTGCAGTGGGAACGCGCGGAGCTCTTCAATGAGCTGGTTTGCGAGTTCCTGCAGGAGAATTCGAGGTTGGCTCATGCGTAACGTGTTCGGCCGGGTACACCTCGGCTACCTCGTCATCGAAACGAACAAGTTCGACGATTGGCGCCGCTTCGGACGCGACGCCCTCGGCATGCATCTCGACGACGCCTTGCCCGACGTGCAGCGCTTCCGGCTCGACGACCATGCATGCCGCTTCCTGCTGCAGCGCGGACCCGCTGAAGACGTCACCGCACTGGGCTGGGAACTCGACGATCACCATGCCTTCGACGAGATCCTCTCCCGCGTCACCGGTCACGGTGTCCCGATCACCGACGGCACAGCCGAAGAGGCCGCCTTGCGCGGCGTCGAGCGCCTGGTGCGATTCCCGGGACCCAACGGCCTGACTCAGGAGATCTTCACCCGCGCCAACACGAGCACCGTCCCACCGGACATCCGCGGCGCATTCGTCACCGGCGCTTCCGGATTGGGTCACGTCGCGCTCACCAGCAAGAAGCCGGAGCAGGTGCGCGGCTACTACCAGACGGTGTTCGACGCCCGGTTGACCGACTTCATCGACGAAACCATCGGTGGACTCAAGTTCAAGATCCGCTTCCTGCGGGTCAACGAACGTCACCACTCGGTTGCGATCGCGGCCGTCAACCGCTTGCCGCTCAACCCGATTCGCACCCGCGTCCAGCACTGCAACGTCCAGGTCGCCGACCTCGACGACATGACCACCGCCTATCAACGGGTCAAGCAACTCGGCTTTGACATGGCACTCGGGGTCGGCCAGCACACCAACGACCGGGAACTGTCCTTCTACGCGGTAACCCCGTCAGGTTTCGAATGGGAGGTGGGCTGGAATCCGGTCGTCGTCAACGAAAACACCTGGGAGCCAACGACATATCAAGGCATCAGCATCTGGGGCCACACCCGGGAAGGCCAGACGATCCTGGACAAACTCAACCAGTTCAAGCTCGGGGCACAGTCGTTGCTGCACCGCGAGGACACCGTGCCCGCGTTGGCCGGCGCCGCTACCTGACCTAGTCGCTCGCGGCCGCCAACGCGTCGTTGAACGTCTTGCTCGGCCGCATCACCGCTGTAGTCTTGTCCGGGTCCGGGTAGTAGTAGCCGCCGATGTCGGCCGCTTCACCCTGCACCGCGTTCAGCTCGCTCACGATGGTGTCTTCGTTCTTGGCCAGCGCCTCGGCCAGCGATGCGAAGTGCTTCTTCAGCTCTTCGTCATCGTCCTGCGCGGCGAGCTCCTGCGCCCAGTACAGGGCCAGGTAGTACTGGCTGCCCCGGTTGTCGAGCTCGCCGGTCTTGCGTGAGGGGCCCTTGTTGTTCTCCAGCAGCTTGCCGATCGCGGCATCCAGCGTCTTGCCCAGGATCTTGGCGCGCTCGTTGCCGGTCTTGATGCCGATGTCCTCGAAACAGGCGCCCAACGCCAGGAACTCACCAAGCGAGTCCCAACGCAGGTGGTTCTCCTCCACCAACTGGTGCACGTGCTTGGGCGCCGACCCTCCCGCACCGGTTTCATACATGCCGCCGCCGGCCATCAGCGGCACGATGGACAGCATCTTGGCGCTGGTGCCGAGCTCCAGGATCGGGAACAGGTCGGTCAGGTAGTCGCGCAGGATATTGCCGGTGGCGGCGATGGTGTCCAGCCCGCGCACCAGGCGCTCCAGCGTGTACCGCATGGAACGCACCTGCGACATGATCTGGATGTCGAGTCCCTCGGTGTCGTGTTCTTTGAGGTACGTCTTGACCTTCTTGATCAGTTCGTTCTCGTGCGGCCGGTACGGGTCCAGCCAGAACAGCACCGGCATCCCGGAGTTACGGGCCCGGTTGACGGCCAGCTTGACCCAGTCGCGAATCGGTTCGTCCCGCACGATCGGCATGCGCCAGATGTCGCCCTCTTCCACATTCTGGGTGAGCAGCACTTCGCCGGTCTCGATATCCACGATGTTGGCGACGCCGGCCTCGGGCATCTCGAACGTCTTGTCGTGGGAGCCGTACTCCTCGGCCTGCTGCGCCATCAGACCGACATTGGGGACGGTTCCCATCGTCTTCGGGTCGAACTGGCCGTTCGTCTTACAGAAGTTGATGATCTCCTGGTAGATACGGGAGAAGGTGGACTCCGGGTTGACGGCCTTGGTGTCCTTCGGCCGCCCGTCGGCGCCCCACATCTTGCCGCCGGCCCGGATCATCGCCGGCATGGACGCGTCGACGATCACGTCACTGGGCGAGTGGAAATTCGAGATGCCCTTGGCCGAGTCGACCATCGCCAGCTCGGGGCGGTGCTCGTGGCAGGCGTGCAGGTCCCGGATGATCTCGTCGTGCTGTGACGCGGGCAGCGACTCGATCTTGTTGTACAGGTCAACCAGCCCGTTGTTGACGTTGACGCCCAGCTCGTCGAACAACTCCTGGTGCTTCTCGAACGCGTCCTTGTAGAAGATGCGCACCGCGTGGCCGAACACGATGGGGTGGCTGACCTTCATCATCGTCGCCTTGACGTGCAGCGAGAACATCACGCCGGTCTTGTGCGCGTCCTGCATCTGCTCTTCGTAGAAGTCGCACAGGGCCTTCTTGCTCATGAACATGCTGTCGATGACGTCGCCTTCGAGCAGCTCAACCTTCGGCTTGAGCTCGAGCGTCTCCCCGCTCTCGGTCTCCAGCACCATCTTCACGTTGCACGCACGGTCGAGCGTCATCGACTTTTCGCTGTGATAGAAGTCGCCGTGCTTCATGGTCGCGACGTGCGTTCGGGATGCCATCGACCACTCGCTCATGCTGTGCGGGTGCTTGCGCGCGTACTCCTTGACCGCCTTGGGTGCGCGACGGTCCGAGTTCCCCTCCCGCAGTACCGGATTCACCGCGCTGCCCAGGCAGTTGCCGTAGCGCTGCCGGAGCTCCTTTTCCTCGTCGGTCTTTGGATTCTGCGGAAAGTCCGGAATCTTGTAGCCCTTGCTTTGCAATTCCTTGATGGCCGACACCAGCTGCGGCACCGAGGCGCTGATGTTGGGCAGCTTGATGATGTTGGTGTCGGGGTCCTGGGTCAGCTTGGCCAATTCGCACAGGTTGTCGGGGACGCGCTGATCTTCGTCCAGGTGGTCGTGGAACTGCGCGAGGATGCGGGCGGCCACCGAGATGTCGCTGGTCTTGATCTTGATGCCCGCCGGCTCGGCGAAGGCGCGGACTATCGGCAGAAAAGCGTAGGTCGCCAGCAGTGGCGCCTCGTCGGTCAGCGTGTAGATGATGGTCGGCTGCTCGGCGCTCATGCGTGTTCTCCCGGCGTCAGTGTCGGTCCGATTGTGAGGGGCTCAGTTCATCGCCAGCCACACCAGCGACCCTAACGTACGGCCGGTGCCGGGGCGGGAGACGTAGTCCGTTCTCAAAGACGACCCGCGAGACGCTGCAAGATGTCGGCGGTGGGTTCGTCGGTCGCGTGCCGGTAGCCGGTGCCGGCCCACAGATGGACGAAGTCCGGTTGACCGGCCGCCGCCGCGGCCTTGCGCAGCGGGCTGGTGAGGTGGTGAATCGCCGGATAGCCCAACGGAGCGTCGGCTTCGTGCGCGTCGATGAAGGCGTTGCGCAGGCCGCGGGCGGGCCGGCCGGTGAACGCGCGGGTGAGGACCGTCTCGGTGCGGGCCGGGTCGACCAGGGCGGCCCGATGGGTGGCCGAGGCGCCGCTTTCCGTCGCGCGCAGCAGCACGGTGCCGACGACGGCCGCCGCGGCGCCCGCGCGAGTCACCTCGGCCACCGCCTGCGGGGTGGCCAGGCCGCCCCCGGCGATGACCGGAAGCTGGACGGCTTCGGTGATCTGCGCGACGAGTGTGGTGATCGGTGTTGAGGCCAGAGGTTGCGCCGGGGTGAGCGTGCCGGAATGCCCGCCGGCGGTGTAGGCCTGGACCGCCAGCGCGTCGACGCCGGCGTCTTGTGCGGAGATCGCCTCAGCCCGGTTGGTGACGGTCTGTACGACGATGGTGCCGACCGCCTTGAGCGCGGTGATGACATGCTGCGCCGGGATGCCGAAGGTGAAGCTGACCAACGGGACCGGGTCGTCGAGTAGCAGCTGAATCTTCTCGTCGAAACCGTCGGTGTCTTCGATGGGGTCGGCCGGCAGCGTCAGGTCGAACCGCACGGCGTCACGTTGGATCTCAGCGGCATACCAGCGATAAAGCTCGGGGTCCACCGGCAGTGGGTTGGGTGCAAAGACGTTGACGCCGAACGGGATTGCCTCGGCGCGAACCTGCCTGATCTGCTCCTCGACGGCAGCTGCGGTCTTGTAGCCGGCCGCGACCATGCCCAGACTGCCGGCGCGGCCGGCGGCGATCACCATCGCCGGGGAGGTGGGCCCGCCGGCCATCGGCGCGGCCAGCACCGGCAGAGTGATTCCGAGTTGCGACAACATGATTGCTCAGCTCCGTCGAAGTCCGTCCAGCGCGACGTCAGTCACCCGCTCGGCCAGGTTGGCGTTATATCCCTGCATCGCCTGACAGCCGACGAGCAGCGTTTTCACTTCGGCCACACCGACATCCGGCCGAGCGGTACCGGCCCGTTGGGCGGCGTGCAACAGCTCGGCCAGCATGCTCAAGAAGTCTTCCTCGGCTTGCGGGACTGCGTCGTTGATGTCGATCCCGATGCCGGCCAGGGCTTCGACCATGCCCCGGTCGGCGGCGCCCCACTGCAGCACCATCGATCGCAGGAACGTGAACAGCGCCTGGCCGGGGTCTTCGGATTTGAGCAGAGCGTGTCCCTCGTCGATGAGGTGGTACATCCGGTCGGCGATGACCGCCTGGAAAAGCGCGTCCTTCGTCGGGAAATGGCGATAGACCGTGCCTGCGCCCACTCCCGCACGGCGGGCGATCTCATCGATCGGAACCGACAGGCCTTCGGCCGCGAAGGTTTGGTAGGCGACGTCCAGCACGCGCGCCCGGTTACGGGCCGCATCGGCCCGGACCGGCCGCTCGGTGGTCGCCACTTCGCACCTTCCTGGACGTCGGCATTGACAAAACGGGGCGTGCGTTCCGTATAGTCTGAATAAAGCGGAGCGATCGCCCCGTTTATCTGATCATAGCGAGGAGCGCCTCATGACGAAATGGACCGCGACCGACATTCCCGACCAGACCGGCCGGACTGCCGTGATCACCGGAGCCAATACCGGCCTCGGCTTCGAGACCGCCGCCGCACTCGCGGCCCACGGCGCCCACGTGGTGCTGGCCGTGCGCAATCTGGAGAAGGGTAAGCAGGCCGCGGCCCGGATCACGGCTGCGACGCCGGGGGCCGAGGTGCAGCTCCAAGAACTCGACCTCGGCTCGCTGGCGTCCGTGCGAGCCGCCGCGGCGCAACTGCGCTCCGATCATGACCGCATCGATCTACTGATCAACAACGCGGGCGTCATGTACCCGCCCAAGTCGACCACTGCGGACGGTTTCGAAATGCAGTTCGGCACCAATCATTTGGGTCACTTCGCGTTGACCGGGCTGCTGCTGGATCGGCTGCTGCCCGTTCCGGGTTCGCGCGTGGTCGTGGTCAGCAGCGTCGGACACCGCATCCGTGCCGCGATCCATTTCGACGACCTGCAGTGGGAGCGCAGCTACAGCCGGGTCGGCGCATACGGACAGTCCAAGCTCGCCAACCTGTTGTTCACCTACGAACTGCAGCGCCGCCTGGCCCCGCACGGCACGACCATCGCGGCGGCCGCGCACCCGGGCGTCTCGGACACCGAACTGACCCGGCACCTGCCGACGCTGATCGCCCGACTGGGCAAACCGATGTTCCAGCCCGCGGAGCTCGGCGCCCTGCCGACCCTGCGCGCCGCCACCGACCCCGCCGTCCAGGGCGGTCAGTACTTCGGGCCCGACGGATTCCAGGAAGTCAGAGGCTATCCGAAAGTCGTTGCCTCCAGCGCACAGTCGCACGATTTGGACCTGCAGCGCCGGCTGTGGACGGTGTCGGAGGAACTGACCGGGGTCAGCTACGACGTCTAGGCCCGACACAATGGGCCGATGCAGGCCTTGCGGAAGTTCATCTTCTTGACGTCCATCGCTGCGACGGCGCTGGCCGGCTGTGGCGCGCCGGGCAGCCGACCGGCGCAGGTCGCGGGCTCGAAAGGTGACTTCGCCGGGCCGGTGGAGATCGGCAACGGGCGGCACCTGTACCTGCAATGCCGGGGCCGCGGCGCGCCGACCGTCATCCTGGAATCCGGCTATCACAATTCGTCGGACCCGTGGAGCCAGTCCGATGCCGCCGCACCGGCGAAGGGACCTGCCGTGTTACCCGCGCTGGCCGGCGAGCACCGGGTCTGCGCCTACGACCGGCCCGGAACGCTCCGTACTTCCGACCCGCCCACTCTGTCCGACCGCAGTTCACCGGTCGCGATGCCGCGCACCGCGAGCGACGTCGTCGGCGACCTGCACGCGTTGCTCGAGGCCGCACACCTGCCGGCTCCGTACATCCTGGTGGGGCACTCGTTGGGTGGCCTGTTCATTCGGTTGTATGCCCAGACGTACCCGGCGCAGGTGCGTGGACTGGTCTTCGTCGACGCGTTTGCGGCCGAGATCCCGGAACTGTTGGGGCCGGACTGGCCGGCCTACCGGCAGGCGTTGGACGGCCCGCCGCCCCAGTTTGCGGATACACCGTCGTTCGAGATCGTCGACATCGACCGCAGTGTCGCGCAGGTTGCCGCCGCGCCGGCGTTGCCGCCCGTTCCGGCCGTGGTGCTGACCCGGACGGAACCATTCCTGGTTCCGTCGGACCTCCCCGCCGGGAAGGGCGCGAAGCTGGAACAGGCCTGGCGCGACGCCACCACCGATCTGGTCGCCCTTCGCCCGCAAACCCCGCGGATCTCGGCAACCGGAAGTGACCACTTGGTTCAGATCCACCAACCCGATCTGGTCGCTGCCAGTGTCGGTTTGGTGATTCAGAGGTCGGATCGTTGACCGGCGGCGGCGTGTTGGCCGGCGCGACGACCGGCATACACGCAGTCGGCCAGCGAGAGTCCGCTGACATAGGAGTTGGAGCAGATTCCCGTCGCGGTGCGTCCCGCGCTGTACAGCCCCGGGATGGCGGCACCGGATTCGTCGAGGACCGCTCCGGTGCCTTCGTCGACCCGGATGCCGCCCAGCGTCAGCATCGGCGTGGGGTTGAGCAGGTTCGGCCGGATGGAGATGTTCAGCAGCGTGAACGGCGGTTGACTGATCCGGCGGACGAAGTCCGCTGGCTTGCCGACCGGGTCCGCGGCTTCCGGTGTCGATGGCGGTGTTGTGCGCCTCCACCGTGGCGACCAGACCGTCGGGATCGATGCCGGCGCGCTGCGCGACTTCGCGCAATGAGGCTCCCTTGACCGAGTCGAGGAACATCAGCGCCGCGGACTGGGCGCGCTGAAACCACAACGGCTGCTTGATCATTTGGTGTCGCGCCTCTTTCAACAAGGCCGCATCGACCAGGATCCAGCCCTTGCTGCCGTGGTGGCGCACCATCTCATGGCCGACCGCCGCGCCGTAGCGGCTCTCGTCGATGATGCGTCGTCCCTGCTCGTCCACGATGATCGCGCTGATGAAAGCGCTTGGGGGCGTGATGAATCGCCACGCCGAGACGTTGTCCATCCGTTCGGTGACGGCTCCCACGCTCTGTGCCATCGCGATGCCGCTGCCATCGTCGCCGCTGGTGCCGAGCTGGAGTCCGCCCGAGTATTGCGGCGCGAAGCGCCGGACCCATTCGGTGTTGGCCATGTAGCCGCCGGCGCAGAGGATCACCCCGCGCCGCGCTTCGATCCGTACCGGCCGGGCGTAGCGTCGCTCGAGACTCCGTAGCCGACGTTCCATCAGGGCGCGCAGCGGCGGATAGTAGATGCCGGGTTTGGTCGACACCTTGGCCAGCCTCGAATACCGTTTCTGGACGCGGGGCGGCGCGTCACGCATCGTCATCGCCTCCACCCCGATCACCCGGCCGGCGGAGTCCTGGACCAACGCGCTGACCAGCGTGTGGGGCTGGAACCGAACCCCAAGTGCCAGAGCCGATTTGGCCAATGGTCCGTACATCTTCTTGCCGGAGGTGCCTTTGCCCTTCACCCGGTGCCCGCGCTGCACGGGCGGCGTGTGAACGCGGAACGCACCGGCGTTCTCACTGCCCGAGTGGTACAGGTAGTAGTGATTGTTCGGGTAGGACGTCTTGTAGGGACACAACGTGGAATCGAACGGCACACCGTAATCGCTGAGCCAGCGGATCATTTCGGGACTGCCCGCCACGAATGATTCCAGGGTTTGCGGAGTGACGGCGTCGCCGACTTCGAGGCGAAGGTACGTCAGCATCTGCTCGTAGCTGTCGCTCACACCAGCCTGCTGTTGGACCCAAGTGCCGCCGCCGGCGTAGATGATCCCGCCGGACACCGCGGTCGACCCGCCGCCGTTGGCGCGATCCAGCGCCAGCACGTCGGCACCGTTTTCGCGGGCGGCGATGGCAGCGCAGGTGCCGGCTGCGCCGAAACCGACCACCACCACGTCGGCTGATTCGGTGAACCGGGTCGACGGCTCAGTCATGGCCCGACCCCGGTTCGCTGCCGTCGCTGATATCGATGACGACGGCGGTGACGTTGTCGGGGCCACCCGCTTTCAGGGCGGCTTCGATCAGCGCCTCGCACGCGTCGGCAGGCTCGGGATGGCGATCCAGTATCTGCGCCAGGGACACGTCGTCGAGCACGCCGTGCAACCCGTCGCTGGACAACAGGATCCGGTCGCCGGGCAGCAGATCCACCGCCGACGCGTCGGGCAGCGCCCGCGGGAACATCGCCACATGCCGGGTCACTATCGCCCGCGCCGGGTGGTGCTCGGCATCCTCGATCGAGACCTCACCGGAGTCGATCAGGTCCTGAATCACGCTGTGGTCACGCGTGAGTTGTTGCAGCCGCTGTTCGCGGAACAGGTAGGCACGGCTGTCGCCAAGGTGGGCGACCAACGCGCGTGTTCCCGCTACAACCACGGCAACCACCGTGGTGTTGGCACCGGCGGCACGGTCGTCGGTGGTCGCGAAAGCGCGGAAGTCATCGCAGTATTCGACGATGGCGCGCCCCAACAGATCGGCGGCGGCCTCGCTGCGGAGGTCATCCGGCCTGAGATGGCGGGTCACGTACGTCGGCAGCAACTCGACCACCAAAGCGGCCGCCAAGGCTCCGTCGGTGCTGCACGCCACACCGTCGGCCACCATGAACAGCGACTGTTCGGGATCGGCACCCCAGCGGTCCTGGTTGGTCGCGCGTATCCGGCCAATGTCGCTGAGACCCGCGAACTTCAGCACTCCGTCGGCCGTCATCGCTGACGGCCGGTAGGAAGGCCGGTACTGCCGCCGGTCATCCGCTCGAGTTCGGGCAGGTCGAGGTACCGCTCGAGATTGCGGTGCATGTTGATGACGCGCCGCTCTTCGTTGGACAGCACCAGGTGGGTGAAGCCGGGTTGATGCAGGCCGCGTTGCAAGCCTGGAAGCACTCGGATGTCCTGGGTGAGCACGATGCCGGGTTCGGCGTCGGCGGCCGATATCCGGACGTCGGTCGGCTTGTTGCGTCCGGCTCCCGGCGGCATCCGCGTCATCAGGAACATGGTCAGCTCACCGCGATCGGGATCGGGTCCGGGCCGGGACGTCATGATGGTCAGGTGATCGGCGTTGACCAGAAACGTCATGTTCGGGAACACGTTGTACTGATGTAGCCGGGTGACCCGGTCGGTGTCGGCCCAGTCCAGATCGACCCCACGCCCGGCGGCAAAAGACCGGGTGCGCGCCGCGATCAGGTCGGCGACCGTCTGTCCCGTTTGGCGTTCGTCGGCGGGAAACGGCGTGCCCTCGGGCGCGCCCATCAGTGCGCCCTGAGTGTAAACGTAAGCATCCCAGACTTCTTCGTCGCTCAGCGCGCCCTCAAAGCGCGGACTCTGCACACCATAGGGCTGATCCGACTTCCCCGCATGCATCCAGATCTGTTGTGGTGCATGGATATCGTCGACACAACGCAACAGTTCGGGATGCAGCGTCTGAATGTGGTAAGTCTCGCTGTAACCGTCGGCGATCGTCTTCCAGTTGGCCTCGACTTCCACGGTGAGCGTTGCGTAGCAACGGAAATCGCCGATGCGGCACCAGGCGATGTCCTCGGGTATCGCGTCCAGGTATTCGATCAGCGGCATCGCATTGAGGTCGAGGTTGACGAAGACCATGCCCTCGAAGGTGTCGACCCGGGCCGGCACCAGCGGAAAGTCGGACATCCGCAGCGAGCCGAACCCTTTGCGGTCGGGCACTCGCTTGAGTGTGCCGGCCAGGTCCCAGGTCCAGCCGTGGTAGCCGCACTTGAGTTCGCGCAGCCCCGAACCCGAGCCCACGCACAGTGAGTTGCCGCGATGGCGACAGGCGTTCTGGAAGGCCCGCAACTCGCCCTCGTCGTCTCGAACAATCAAGACTCCGTATGGGCCGCAACGGTATTCGAAGTAGTCACCCGGCTCGGCGACGTGGTCGACCATGCAGGCCACCTGCCACACCTTCGGCCACATCCGTTCGGCCTCGAGCGCGGCGAACGCCGGAGAGTAGTAGCGCTCGGCCGGCACCAGCGTGGGTGAGGGCGGCGGGGTGCCGATCGCGTCCTCGTCGCGGGCGCGGGCTTGGGCGCGGTTGCCGGCGGCTGTGGTCACGGGGGCAGCTTAACGCGCCCCGCGTACCAGCCGGCCGGGACGGGCGCCGGTATCGACGTCCTTGCGGCGGGTCACGGTGCCGCTGACGATCGTGGCCGCATATCCGCTGGCAGCCTGCAGGATTCGGCGTCCACCGGCCGGCAGGTCGTAGGCCATCGCCGCGGGGTGCAGCGTCAGCGCGTTCAGGTCGATGACGTTGATGTCGGCCTTCTTGCCCGGCTCGATAGTGCCGCGATCGGTCAGGCCGAACAGGTGTGCGGTGTCGCGGGACTGTTTGCGGATCACGTATTCCAGCGACAGCTTCTCACCGCGACGGCGGTCCCGCGCCCAGTGCGTCAGCAGGAAGGTGGGATAGGAAGCGTCACAGATCATTCCGCAGTGCGCGCCGCCGTCGGAGAGACCCAGCACACCCGCGGGGTGCAGCATCATCTCGCGAATCGCGTCGTGGTTGCCGTCGGCGTAGTTGAACAGCGGCAGCATCAGCATCGCGGACGCGTCGCCTTCGAGCATCAGGTCATACAGGGTGGACAGCGGGTCATCGCCGCGCTCCTCGGCGATCGCGGCGACGGTGCGGTCGGCGGTGGGTTCGTAGTCCGGTGGGTTGCCGAGCGCGTACAGCCGGCCCAGCGAGTACTGCACCATCGCGAACATGCCGTCGAACAGCACGCCCGGGGCGATCGGCAGATCGTCCTCGGACAGGATCGCGGTTTTCACCGCGGGATCGGCCAGGCGCTGCGCGAGTTCCTCGCGACTGCATTCGGCTTTGAGCCTGCGGTAGGTGGGCCGATGGGTGAAGGCGTGGTGGCCCTGGAATCCGATCATCATGCCGAAGGGGCGCGCCGCGATCTGCGGGTGCAACCGGCTGCCTTCGGCGTGCGCGGCCGCTGAGACGTCCAACTGCTCGCGCCAGAGGTTCGGGTCGGCGTCGACCTGGATGAGGGCGAAGGACACCGGCCGGTCGATCTCGCGACTCAACCGCCGCATCCAGTCCAGTTCCTTCTTGGGGCCGACGATGTCCTCGCCCGCGGCCCCCTGCGGCGCCAGTTCGAACACCGCCTGACCACCGGCCGCCATGGCCCGGCCCAGCCCGAACAGCTCCTCTTCGGCGGCGAAGGTGCCGGGCACGGGTTCGCCGTCCATCGCCACGTGGGCCAGGGTCCGGGACGTCGAGAACCCGAGCGCACCGGCTTCGACCGCCTCTCGGACCAGCCGGCCCATCGCCTTGATGTCGTCGGGGGTGGCCGGCTCGTTGCGGGCGCCCCGTTCGCCCATCGCGTAGGCGCGGACGGCGCCGTGGGCGACCTGGCTGCCCACGTCGATGGCGAACTGTTGCTTGCCGATCGTGTCGAGGTATTCGGGATAGGTCTCCCAGCCCCAGGTGATGCCCTCGGTGAGCGCGGTGCCGGGGATGTCCTCGACGCCTTCCATCAGCTTGATCAGCCAGTCCTCGGTGCCGGGCCGGACCGGGCGCGAACCCGACGCCGCAGTTGCCGGTGACCACCGTGGTGACACCGTGCCCGCTCGATGGCTCGAGCAGGCTGTCCCAGCTGACCTGGCCGTCGTAGTGGGTGTGGATGTCGACGAAGCCGGGCGCCACCACGTGCCCGGTCGCGTCGATGGTCTCGGCCGCTTGTGCGAGCTCCAGGCCCGGTAGCTCCGGACTGTCGGCGTCGCGGCGCACGACGTCGACGATCTTGCCGTCCTTGATGCCGATGTCGGCGCGATAGCGCTGCGCACCCGTGCCGTCCACGACGGTGCCGCCGATGATTTTCAGGTCGAACATGAGTGCCTCCACGGCAGAACCAATGACTTGGCGGTTATTACGCTACGATGCGTAGCGTATGTAGTGACCGTAAGCGCCGCACCCGCCTCAGTCAATGAATCCGGAGTAACTCTCGCGCGTCAGTGAGCGGGCGCGGTCAGGCGCTTCCACTTCAGCGTGACCTGGGTACCGTCCGGGGTGCCGTGGATATCGGCTTCGTCGGCGAGCACGCGCATCAACGGGATGCCGCGGCCCCGGGTCATGTCCCGCGTCCCCGTGCGCTGACGCCACCTGCCCCGATCCTTGACCGTGACGGCAAGGGTGTCCGAACGGGCGTCATACGCCGCACTGACGTCCATCGTCCCGTGGACCGCGGGTTGGTCGCCGGTGTCGGTGTAGGCGAATTCGGCGGCGTTTGCCAAGGCCTCGGAGACCGCCAGCACCAGGTCGCTGAACCGCTCGGCGCCCAGCGTGAAGTGCCGATCGAGCCAGTTGCGGAACTCGACGCGGATCCGATTGGCGCTGAGCGCATCGGCGGCCACCCGCATACGGACAAAGCGGGACCGGTCGTCGAGAGGTGTCATGAGAGGGCTGGCAGTCAGCGTGTCCGACCCTCCCTGGTACAGGCAGGCTCAGGCACCAGCGATCCAGCTCAGTGCGTTATCCAGGGTGCGGTGCAGCGACAGCAGGCTGTCGATGCCCATGAGTTTGATCGGACGGCTGGTGGCGGGACCGTCGGCCACTACTGCGAAGCGGGTGGGCGGCGACACCTCGGCCTGCCCGTTCACCAGAACGCTCAGTCCGGCGGACGCCAAGAACTCCACCTTCGTGAGGTCGACGACCAGCGCCGCGGGCTTGGGAGCCAGCGCCGTGTGTATCGCCTCGGCCAGCTGCGGGGCGCTGAGCATGTCCACTTCGCCCGAGACAGCGAGCACCACGGCACCGTCTGTCTCGTATTGTTCGACCTCGAATGGGGCTCGATTCACTGAATCGCCGGGTTGATCGACCATGCTGTATCTCAAATCCATCCTCGCGGGAAAACGCTATTTTCAGACAACCACGCAAAACCGGGGCTGTTGCTTCAACCCGCCGAACCGCCAGGTCCTACGCCGCCAAATGCCAGCGCAACGGCAGTCAACAGAGACCAATTCTAAGTCACGCGGAAGAATTGTCTGAAACGTGCCGAAAAGCGGCCGTGCCAGGCGGCGCATCGACACCGGTGACCGGGCCTACGACACTGCGTAGACGAAACCCGGCCCGGGGCTTGTGCACGTTGGTAGCGTCTGGGGATGCTCTTTGCTGCCCTGCGCGATATGCAATGGCGGAAGCGGCGCCTCGTTATCGCCATTGTCAGCACCGGACTCATCTTCGGGATGACGCTCGTGATGAGCGGGCTTGCGAATGGCTTCACTGTCGAGGCCCGCAACACCGTCGATTCGCTGGGTGTCGATGCATTCGTGGTCAAGGACGGCTCTGCCGGACCTTTCCTGGGGTCGACCCCGTTTCCCGACGTCGACCTGGCCCGGGTGAGAGGCGAAGCCGGAGTTTCGGCGGCCGCACCGTTGGGCTGTGTCGGGACCATCATGAGGGAAGGATCCTCGACGCGGAACGTCACGGCCTTCGGGGCGCCCGAGCACGGACCCGGGATGCCGCAGGTTTCGGAGGGACGGGCGCCGTCGCGGCCCGACGAGGTCGCCGCGTCGAGCATCCTGGGCCGCCGCCTCGGTGACACCATCCAGGTTGGCGCGCACACCTTGAAGGTCGTCGGCATCGTGCCCAACTCCACGGCGCTGGCGAAAATCCCCAACATCTTCCTGACCACCGAGGGTCTGCAGCAGGTCGCCTACAACGGGCAGCCCATGGTCACCTCGATCGGTATCGACGGCACCCCCCGTGCGCTGCCGGACGGCTACCGCACTTTCGACCGCGATGGCGCCGTCAAGGACCTGATCCGGCCGCTGAAGGTGGCGGTGAACTCGATCACGATCGTGGCGATCCTGCTGTGGATCGTGGCGGTGCTGATCGTCGGATCGGTGGTGTACCTGTCCGCGCTGGAGCGGGTGCGGGACTTTGCGGTGTTCAAGGCGATCGGTACGCCGACGCGTTCGATCCTGGCGGGGCTGGCGCTGCAGGCGCTGATCGTCTCGCTGCTGGCTGCGGCCGTAGGCGTTATCCTTTCCAAGCTGTTGGCGCCGTTGTTCCCGATGGTCGTCGCGGTGCCATCACTCGCCTACGTGCTCCTACCGGTGGTCGCCATCGTCATCGGCCTGTTGGCCAGCCTTGCCGGGCTGAGGCGTGTGGTGGCCATCGATCCCGCTCTCGCGTTCGGAGGTCCCTGACCAGTGGGCGATCTCAGCATCCAGAACCTCGTCGTCGAGTACTACAGCGGCGGCTACGCCCTGCGGCCGATCAACGGATTGAACCTCGACGTGGCATCCGGGTCGCTGGTGATCCTGCTCGGGCCCAGCGGCTGCGGAAAGACGACTTTGCTGTCGTGCCTGGGCGGCATCCTGCGACCGAAGTCCGGGGCGATCAAATTCGACGACCTGGACATCACGACGCTCGACGGCGCGGCGCTGGCGAAGTACCGGCGGGACAAGGTCGGCATCGTCTTCCAGGCGTTCAACCTGGTACCCAGCCTCACTGCACTGGAGAACGTGATGGTGCCGATGCGCGCGGCCGGTATGTCACGGGCCGCCTCGCGCAAGCGCGCCGTGGAGTTGCTGGAGCGGGTCAACCTCGGTGATCGGATGAAGCACCGCCCAGGTGACCTCAGCGGCGGGCAGCAGCAACGCGTCGCGGTCGCCCGCGCGATTGCGCTGGATCCGCCGTTGATCCTGGCCGACGAACCCACCGCCCACCTCGACTTCATCCAGGTCGAGGAGGTGCTGCGGCTGATTCGCGAACTCGCCGACGGCGACCACGTGGTGGTGGTGGCTACTCACGACAGCCGGATGCTGCCGCTTGCCGATCGCGTCGTCGAGCTGACACCCGATTTCGCCGAGACGAACCGGGAACCTGAAACGGTGCAGCTCAAGGCCGGTGAGGTGTTGTTCGAGCAGAGCACGATGGGCGAGCTGATCTACGTGGTGACCGAGGGCGAGATCGAGATCGTGCACGAAATGGCCGACGGCGGCGAGGAATTGTTCAAGGTGATCGGGCCCGGGGACTACTTCGGCGAAATCGGGGTGCTGTTCCATCTGCCACGCTCGGCCACCGCGCGTGCCCGCAGCGACGCGGCCGTCGTCGGCTACACGGCGCCGGCATTCCGTGAGCGGCTGGGTGCGGGCGGACTGCGTGACCTGATCGAACATCGCTCGCTCGGCAACGACTGATCCGCCGGTTGAACGAACCCCGGAGTCGCCTCGTGGTGCGGGGTGAGCGCAGGTCGCTGAGACTGTGTCCGGACGGCGTGGGAAGGACGGCGGATGCAACCGATCGAGGACGACGAGGAGTCGCAGGACGACTCGACCGGCGCGAAATCCGCTGCGTCGCCGGGGCGTTCCGCACTGACGCGCCGGGGCGCGCTGCTGGGGATCGGCGCGGTGGCCGGTTTCGCCGCGGTGGACGTGGGCGGGTTCGCCTACGCCGGGGGTTGGCTGCGGCCTGACGCCCTGACCCCGGGCCGGTTCACCGACCGCTTCGAGAACGTCTACGGGCGCCACGACGGTTTTCGCCGCAATCACGCCAAAGGCCTCAGTGCCACAGGCACTTTCGAGAGCAACGGGATGGGCGCGAGCATCTGCCGGGCCGCGGTGTTCCGGCGCGGCACGGTTCCGGTGGTCGGCCGGTTTTCGCTGGGTGGTGGGCTGCCCGACCAGGCCGACAAACCCGACACCGTCCGCGGCCTGGGCCTGTTGCTTCAGACGTCGGACGGCCAGCAGTGGCGCACCGCCATGATCAACCTGCCGGTCTTCACCGATAGCACCCCGCAGGGTTTCTACGAGCGGATCCTGGCTGGCAAACCGCAGCCCGACACCGGCAAGCCGGACCCGCAGCGGATGGCCGCGTTCCTCGAGCGCCATCCCGAGACCGCAGCGGCGATGAAGATCATCAAACAGTCACCGCCCAGCGCCGGTTTTGCCGACAGTACCTTCAACGGGCTGAACGCTTTTCGCTTCACCAGCGAGGCGGGCGCGACCGTCGCGGTGCGCTGGTCGGCGATTCCGGTCGACGCCGGCGGGCAGACCCCTTCGCCGCCGTCAGCCGGCAAGGACTACCTGTTCGACGAACTCATCCGTACGGTGGCCCAGCGGCCGGTCCGCTGGCGCCTGGTCCTCACCGTCGGTGAGCCCGGCGACCCGACCAACGACGCCACCAAACCCTGGCCGTCGACGCGTCGTGCCATCGACGCGGGCACCATCACCATCACCGCGGTGCAGACCGAAGCCCCCGGCAACGCACGTGATATGAATTTCGACCCGACCGTGCTGCCTGACGGCATCGCCCTGTCCGATGATCCGATTCCCAGCGCCCGGGCCGGCGTGTACGCGCGGTCCTTCACCCGGCGCGCCGAAGAGCCGAAGTCACCCAGCGAGGTTCGCGTCTGATGGCCGAGACAACCACCACCGCAGCACGTTTCGCGCTCCCATCGCGGATTCTGCACTGGTTGATGGCACCGATGGTGATCGCCCAACTGCTCATCGGAGTGACGATGGTCGCGTCGCTGAGCTACTACCCGCTGCTGCTGGCCATCCACCGCCCGTTGGGTGTGCTGATTCTGATCTTCGCGGTGATCCGCCTGGCGAACCGGCTGACCCACGCCCTGCCGCCGTTCCTGGCCACCATGGGCACCGCTGAACGTCGCATCGCCTCGTGGTCGGAATACCTGTTGTACGGGTTGCTGCTCGTTCAGCCCCTGACCGGGTGGGCGATGCTGTCGGCCGCGCGCAACCCGATCGTCTCGTTGGGGCCGTTTCACTTGCCCGGCATTGCGCCGCACAACATCGACATCTACGCGGTGCTGCGCCAATGCCACGAGGTCTTCGCGCTGCTGCTGTTTCCTGGCGTTCACCGCGCACGTCTGCGCGGTTCTCTTTCACACATTCGTCCTTCGCGACCGAATCATCGACCGAATGGCGTTGTGGCCCACCAAGCGCCGGTAGTCCCCTCAGCGGTGGTGCTGACTGAAGAACTGCCAGATGGTATCGGTGGCGTCCAGTGCCGTGGACGGTTCCGGCAGGCCCAACCGCTCCAAAATGGGGCCGCGGACACCACCGGGCCACTGGTGGCCGGCGTCAGCTACCGAGATCAACTCGACGGTGCGTCCATCGGGGCATGCGGCGGTCTCGGTGGTCACCACCCCGGTTGTGGTTGAGGACGGTGGCTCGCAGCTGTCAATGGTCCGCCAAGCGGCCGTCACCATAGGCACCGGCGGCCCGTCAACCCGCGGAGTCCCGTTGGCCTTCAGCGCCTTTCCGGGGCCGCCCTGATAGGGAACGCTCGCGTCGGCGGTGCCGTGGATCTGCAATACCGAGGTAGGCCGTGCCCGTGAACAATCGGTGACCAGGGTGCCTGCCACCGGTGCGATCGCGGCGAACAGGTCCGTCTCACACGCCAGTCGCAGCGCCATCATGGCTCCATTCGACATGCCCGTCACGTATACCCGCATCGGGTCGACGGACGCCTGGCCTTCGATGGCGGCGACGACGGCGCTGATGAACCCGACATCGTCAAGGTTGGTCTGAGACGGATTGCCGCAGCAGGAACCGGCGTTCCAGGCGCGGCCCTGACCGTCGGGATAGGCGACCAGGAAACGGCCTTTGTCGGCCTCGGTGTCCCAGTGGTAGGAACCCTCGGCCTGGGCACCGCTGCCGAAACCGCCGTGCAGCATCACCACCAACGGCGCGGCACCGGTCAACCCCTGCGGCCGGTACACGTGGAACGTACGGGTGGCGCCGGCCCACTCGATGCTCTGCGAGGACTTACCGTCCGGGACCGTCGGGTGCTCTGGTGACCCCACCGCGTGGCCGCCGCCGAAACACCCGCCCAACAGGACAACCAAAGCCGCGAGAACGACAACCGTTCGGGTGCGTCGAGGAGTCATCTGCCCATGGTGACAGTCCGCCCGAAGAATGACAAGGTACTTGTCAATTTTGCTGAGAGTGGCAGACTCTCCAGCCATGCGACGCCTCACCGACGCCCAGTGGGAACCCACCGTGCCCGCCCTGGTTCAGCGCTTGGCAGCCACCGGGGGGCCACGATTGAGAGCAGCGTTCGCCGCAGCCGGGCTGGACGGAATTCGCCCGGCGCAAGCAGTCGCACTGGTGCCGTTGGCTACCGGTGGACTGCACGCTTCGGATCTGGCCGACCGGCTCGGGGTGAGCCGCCAGGCGGTGGCGCAGGCCATCACGGCGCTGGAGCGGCATGGCTACGTCACGCGCGAATCGAACCCTGACGACGCCCGCACCAGAATCATCGAACTCGGCCCGCGCGGTCAACAGGCGCTGCTGGTAATGCGGTCCAATGCCCTCGAATCGGAGCAGCGCTGGGAGCAGATCATCGGACAGCGCAAGCTCGCCGAACTACGCAAGACGCTCCAGTTGCTGCTCGACGATTAGCGTGCGGCGTGGATAACTCGACGCCGGCAGCCAGCACCCGAGCAGCGAGCAGCGCGGTGAGCATCACCGCGACGCAGACCAGCCCGTCGTCCTTGAGGCCCCACTTCACCGCGGCCAGGAGTGCCGCCCCGGCCACGCACAGCAGGATGCCGACCGCGCTACCGCGCCGCGCCGAGGTGATGGCGGGGCAGCCGTCCCAGCCGGGCAGCGGATTGTTCTCCAATGGGCGCAGTGCCACGAACAGGACCGCTACCACGGCGATCATGATGACAAGCTGCTCGATGGTGACCGTGAGAAAGTCCGGCCGGCCCGGGAAGCGGGGATGCCCAAAGCTGTCGAAGAGCACGTGCACGGCCAGCAGTGCGGGCATGTGCCACAAGTACAGGGTCATCGCTCCGGAGTTGCCGATCGCGGTGAACCACCACACCCGCGGCCGCCGCGCCCACCGGTTGATCGCCGGTGCTGCCGCAATCGCCAACGCGCTCAGCACAATTGCGTGTCCGGCGAGTAGTAGCGACGGGGGGCTCATGTTGGGCAGGCGTTGACCCTCGATGCCGACCAGGCTCAGCTCGTACGGCCCCCACTGCAGCAGTGCCACATTGACCGCCAGCACGGCCACTGCCGTGCCCAGCGCGGCGGCTCCAGTGAGCAGCCGGCGCCGGTAAGCAACACCGAACATGCCGGGAATGAGCCAGGCCGCGAGGTTGAGGTAGCCGAGCGGCGCCGCGGCAGTCCAGTGCAACCGGACGGCGTCAATGACCGCGACCATCGCGTACAGCCCGACCACTCCGGTGGCGAGACGGGCCGGGGTGGTGATCCGGGACAACGTCGGCATTGCCGCCAACACCAGCACGTAGACACCCAGGAACCACAGCAGCTGAATGCTGATACCGGCGACGGGTTCGTAAACATGTTGGGGCAGAACGGGATACAGCAGGGTCAAGGCAGCAGCCCAGAATGCGAGGTAGTAGAACACCGGCCGGAACAGCCGGGTGCACCGCTTCATCAGCCAGGTTCCCCAGTTGCTGCCGGGGCGCCAGGACGTGACGCACGCGGCGGCACCGGCGAAGAAGAACAGCGGCATGATCTGGAAGATCCACGTCAGCGCCTGAAACACCACCGAGGTGGTGAGCAAGTTGTCCCAGATCAGCACCCCCCCGCGGATGATGCTGATGGCCATCACGGTGTGGCCGATCACGACGCCGATCAGGGCGGTGATGCGAATGACGTCAATGGCGCGATCACGGTCGGATGGGGTACGCGCGTCCAGGTCAGCGGGGCTGGGAAAGCCCGTCAGGGAGGTCATCCAAGCAGCATCGCCGTTCGGTTCGGGCAGATGCGTGCGTAGTTCTACTCGATTCGCTGCGTAGGCCTACGGGCCGAGCCCGTCGCCACCTTGTAGTCCGGCCCGGCCCAAGTATTCGCCACCGCTGCCGCCCGCACCGCCGTGCGCGGGATCGGAACCGGACCCGCCGGCACCGCCGTCGCCGCCGTCGCCGATGAATTGTGCGCTGCCCCCGCTGCCGCCGGCTCCCCCGAGCCGTTGACGAGGGACGCTTCCCCGCCCTGGCCGCCCCGTCCGCCGTTGCCGAACTGCCCGCCGTCGCCGCCGTCGCCACCGACCCCGCCGCGCAGGGCCGTGCTGGAACCGTAGCCGTCGCCGCCGGCGCCGCCGCAGCCGAAGTACTGGCCGCCGTTCCCGCCGTTGCCGCCGTCACCGCCGCCCGCAGGACCGAAAGCGCCCGCGCCGCCGGCGCCGCCGTTGCCGAACCACCCGGCGTTCCCGCCGTGGCCGCCCCAGCCGCCGGTCATGTTCGGGCCACCGAGCCCACCTTGTCCGCCGGCTCCGCCGTTGCCGAACAACCATCCGCCGGAGCCCCCGTTGCCGCCGGGTGGCGCGATCTTGTTGATCGCGGTGCTGGCCCCGCCCTGGCCGCCATTGCCACCGTTGCCGATGAATCCGGCGGCACCGCCGCGACCGCCGAACTGGCCGGGCCCACCGGATCCGCCGTTGCCGCCGTTGCCGAGCAACAGCCCACCCGCACCGCCGGCCTCGCCGGTCCCGGGGGCCCCGTCGGTTCCATTTCCGATCAATGGACGGCCGGTCGCCGCCTGGGTGGGTGCATTGACGGCGTCGAGCAGAGCCTGTGGCGCACGCTGCAGCAACGCGGCGATGTTCGTCGATTCGGCGGCGGCGTAGCTGCCGCTCGCGGCGCCCAGGGTTTGTACGAATTGCTCGTGGAAGGCCGATATTTGGGCGCTGGCCACCCGGTAGGCCTGGGCGTTGCGGCCGAACGCCGCAGCCACCGCGGCCGACACCTCATCAGCACCGGCTGCCGGCACTCGAGTCGCCGGGCCGACCGCGTTCGCGGCGTTCAATGCCGCGCCGATGCCGGCCACACGCGTGGCCGCCGCCGCCAACAACTCGGACACCGCCACCACATAAGACACTCGACGGCCTCCAGCCTTACATTGGCGCGGCTTGCTGGGTCAGGGTGAAGAAGAGATAAGCGATGCAGAAGAGGAAGTTCAGGGCGACCAGGATCAGGCCCGCGCAAATGAGCGCGTGCCGGCAGCGGCGCTGCAGGTGCGTCGTCTTGGCGGCCTTTTTCTCCCGGATGTATTGAGTAGCGATCAGTGCGAAATTGACGTCGGTCAATTCCCGGTCCGCTACCGGTGTGCCGGTGACCAACTGCTGCAGGCGCGTCGGCGGGATGTTCACGCCGACGAGCGCGAAGCGCCGGCTGAGCCGTCGCGCCTGCCTGCGGCCGAGATACCGACCTCGCATCTGTAGCTGGTGCGAGAGTCTCCGTCGTTCGTCGCCCCAAGGGTTCGACGGGGTCGTCACAAGCGGGAAGTCTATGTCCTGCGTCACATTCTGGGGAACATAACGAATCCATTTCTTTGGTGGATTTTGGCGCGAGCCGGTTACCGCAGCTGTTCGGTCGGAACCGCGTAGCGCTCCTGGTAGGCGCTCACCCGCTCCCGGACTTCGCCTTCGACCAGCCCGGTGTCCGACCAGGTGTAGCGGCCGCGCCCGCCATCGCCGGGATGAGCCCTCAGAAAATCCCGCATGCGCTGCTCGGTGTCCGGGCGCAGTTCGCGGCCCAGCTTCTGATAGATGCCGCCGATCGTGGTCCAGGGGTCATGGATGAAATCCGCGTAGTGGATGTCGATCACCTGGTCGGCGGGCACCTTGCCGCTGTCGCGCAGCGCCATCTCGCGTTCGAGCCCGACGGCGATCTCCTCGTAGGACTGCGCCGCGCACTCGGCGATAGTGGATTCGTCGCTGGCCATCCGTCGCAGGTGGTGCGCCAGCGCGGCGATGGACGAGATGACGTTGAGCGGATCCCGGTGGGTCTGCACGATCAACGCATCGGGGTACTCGGTGAGCAGGACATCGAGTTGCCACAAATGCGCCGGAGACTTCAACAGCCATTGCCCGGGCACTCCAGATTGCAGGTGTTGCAGAAAGATTCGATGGAAGCGGTAGGCACCCGCGTGGTCGGCCTCATACAGCAGCCACCGGTAGTAGCTGGGCAGCCGGTATTGCACCGAGAAGATCATGCTGGTGAACTCGCTGGCGGTGATGCGGACGCACTCCTGCCCCACCAACGCGCCCATCGGATGAAACGCCATGAACCCCGGAATGATCTGTTCGGACAGTTCGATGCTGGCCTGCGCGGCCGCGATCCGCGGATCGCTGTGGTAGGTCTCGGGCTGGGGGACCGGGCAGGGGGCGTCGACTTCCCAGGTCAGTGGCGCACGTAAGTCGGGATCCTGGGCGAGCAGGTCGTAGAGGATGGTGGTTCCGGTGCGGGGCTGGCCGACGATGACGATCGGCGCATCGATGCCCTTGCCGGCGATCTCCGGATGTTGCTTGCGCCAGGCGATCACGTCGAGCCGGTTCTTCAGGGCGCGCATCAGATCGAGATAAGCGACCTCGACGCCGATGGGCGACAGGCGCGCCTCGTTGACGAGCCCGTCGGTGACCAACTCGAGTCCGTGCTGCCAGCCGTCGAGTACCCGAAGTCGTCGTAGCCGGTTTCGTCGCATGCGGCGGCGATCAGCCGGTCCGGGGCGAATCGCTCCCGCGGTGTCACGGTTGCCCTCCCCTATTGCGCACCGACACCGTGACTTCCGGCGGGGACGGGTTGTCCAGCCAGCGCAGGACGATGAAGCCACGGTGGCGGCCACCGGTGTCGAGCCAGTGGCCGAGTCCGAAGTCCTCCGCCGAGATTGCGATGCGCACCCGCCCGTCGGGGTCGGGCCGCACGCCGCGGTTGGTGACCGAGCTGTGCCGGCGGCGTGGCTCCAGGCATTCGTGCCAGATGCTCTCCAGCGTGACGTTCCAGTACCTGGTGTCGGGCGGGGAGATGTCGAGGATGAGGGCCTGGTCCGGGTCGAGGCGGAAGGTGCCGAGCATGTAGAGGTTGTCCGGGGTGGTATCGGCCGAGCCCAGATCGGCTGCCTGCGCGGTGAGCAACGTGTTGGGGTGATCGAGGAGTTCGGGCTTGATGGTGCGATGCAGCGTGACGAGCTTCATGAGTGTCCAGGCCATCGCGGTGAACTGCTCGGCAAGCTGGCTTTCGGTCAGCGGTGCCACCGGGTCGGGGTCGAGGGCCTCGATCCGCAGGGTGGCCAACTCTTCGGTGTCGCGGTCGCCGATGTATTCGCGCACCACCACCGACGATGCGTCCTGCGGGATCTGCAGCCATTGTGCGCCATCGGCAATCCGGCGGCGCGTCGGCGGCCAGGATGATCGTGAATTCGTCTGCGTCCAAGTCGACGTCGCTGAGATAGTTGGACATGCGCCGTGGCGTAAGTCCGGTGCCGGCCAGGATCTGCACGCCGAGGTAGGCGCTGGTGCCGCGGGTGCCGGTGATCCGGTAGCGGCGGTCGCCGCGGATCATCGCGAGGTAATAGTTGCCGTCCGGGTTGGGACCGCCGATCATCCGGTTGGGCGTAGACATATCGAAGAACGACGGCTGCGCGGTGTCGGCTTCGACAGACAACTGCGAGCACAGCGATGACACCCGGGCGATCACCCGCAGGCCCTCCAAAAGCTCGCGCTCGGATTCGGCGTCCTCGGTCACGACGTTAGTCGCGTTGACGAGCATCTGCTGGAAGAACTGCCACGCTGCGAGCGCCTCCGGCGCCTCGACTTGAGTCATGGTCTCATAATTAGACTATGTCTCAGCCGTTGACCAGCACTTCGCGCGAATCGCTTTCCGAACGCCGCCGCGCGGCGACGCGTCAGCGCATCGCCGCCGCCGCCGCGCACTTGGTCGCCGAGGTGGGTCTGGCGGGGGCCACGGTAGAACGCATCGCGGATACGGCCGATATCGGGCGGGCGACGTTCTTCCGCTACTTCAATTCCAAGGAAGATGCCGTCGCCGAAGGGGTGAACGTCCACTGGCTGCAGCGAATCACCACCGCACTGGCCAACCAGCCGGCGGACCTGTCGGCCATCGAGGCTGTCGTCGGGGCGTTCGGTGACCTCGCCGACGGTTTCGCCGAGATCGAGGACCAGGTGCGCGAATTGGCCAGGCTCACACGATCTTCCGAAACGCTGGACGCCTGGACCCTGCACATTTATGTGCGTTACGAGGCGGCGATCGCCGACCTGATCGCTCCGCGGCTGTCGGGGTTGGCGCCGCAAGATCCCCGGCCTCGTCTCATCGGCGCGTTGGCGATGGCGACTGTCCGGCTCGCCCTGGACGACTGGCTGCTACACGGCGGGTCATTACCCGACCGGGTGCGTCAGGGTCTGGCCGCGGTCACGATCGGGTGAGCGACTCGACGATGAGCCGTGTCGTCAACTCGGCGCGCTGCGGCGAATAGCATTGCGCATCAGAGAGAATCGGATAAACCACACCGCCGACGATCGCATCTGCGGCTGACTCGGCGGTCGCCTCGTCGATGGCGTCGGCCACCAGGCGCGTCCGGACGCTGTCATGAAGGGGCTTGCTGAATCCGGCGCGTAGTTTGACGGCGGTGTCCTCGTGCTCCATCCCGGCTGCGGTCAAGATCCGCAACATCGCCGAGCCTCGCTCGGTGGTCAAAGTGGTGGCCAGTTTGCCCACCCATTCCACGAGGTCGGCGGCCAGATCATCGGTGTGATTCATCGATGCCAGGATCCGGTCGGCGTCTTCGAGCATCACATCGGCGACGAGTGCGGGACGGCTGCGCCACCAGCGATAGATGGTCTGCTTGCCCACTCCTGCCCGAGCGGCGACCGCTTCGATGGTCAGGCCATCGAATCCGCGCTCCAGCAGCAACTCACGCGTGGCGGCCACAATTGCCGTGCGCGACTTTTCGCTGCGGCGCCGTGGCGTGAGAGCGGTTGGCATCGAATAATCCTGACTCGCCTTTACAGAACCTGACCAGACACGTAATCTTCCGGCAAGACGAGACGGTTCGTCTTGTAAGGGGAGAGGATAGCAGTCTGTGCGGCCGATGCCGAGCCCGTTCACTCCGGACGTCACCCACGGACCCACCGGGTCGGCATCGTGACTCTCGGGCTGACCGCGGAGCAGCAGGAACTCGGCGATGCCGTTGGGCAGTTCGCGGCTCGCCATGCCCCGATCGCTTCGACGCGGGACAACTTCGGAGCCCTTGCCGCCGGGAAGCTGCCGCAGTGGTGGGAAGCGCTGATCGCCAACGGTTTTCATGCGGTCCATCTGCCGGAGCAGCTGGGGGGACAGGGTGGGCGGCTGATGGACAGCGCGTGCGTCCTGGAGGCTGCGGCCAAGGCGCTGCTGCCCGGACCGTTGCTGCCGACGGTTACCGCCGGCGCCGTCGCGCTGCTGGCGGACCCCACACCGGCCGCTGAATCGCTGCTACGTCAACTCGCCGACGGGGCACCCGCCGCGATCATCCTGCCCGGCAACGGCGAATTCACGCGCGCGTCCCGACGGCCAGGGCTGGGTGGTCTCCGGGGCATCCGACGTCACCGCGGGCGTCTGCTCGGCACAGGTGATCCTGGTGGCGGCCAGCGCCCCGGACAACAACGTCGTATGGGTGCTCATCGACCCGGAAAAGAGTTCGGCCACAACAGAACCCGAGAACGGCACGGACATCGTCACCGACGTCGGACGATTACGGCTGACCGAACACGGCGCGGTCGGGATACTCACCGGCATCGACGCGGATCGGGCGGACTGCGTCGTGACGGCACTGGTGGCCAGCACGACGGCCGGAATCACGCAGTGGTGTGTCGAGGCGGTCACCGCGCACCTGCGTATCCGCGAGCAGTTCGGCAAGGTGATCGGCACCTTCCAGGCGCTACAGCACAGCGCGGCGATGTTGTTGATCAACAGCGAACTGGCAACGGCGGCGGCCTGGGACGCCGTGCGCGCCGCCGACGAATCTCTCGACCAGCACCGCATCGCCGCGGCCGGTGCCGCGGTGATCGCGGTATCGCCCGCGCCGGATCTCGTGCTGGATGCGCTGACGATGTTCGGAGCGATCGGCTTCACCTGGGAACACGACGTGCATTTGTACTGGCGGCGCGCCATCAGTCTGGCCGCATCCATCGGCCCGGCGAACCGTTGGGCACGCCGACTGGGCCGCCTGACCTGCACCCAGCAGCGCGACATGGCGGTCAACCTCGGTGACGCCGATGCGGACTTCCGGGCGCGGGTAGCTCTGACCCTGGATGCCGCACTCACACTCAGCAACGACCGGCCCGGGCGGCAAGGGGACTACGAAGACTTCAAGACCGGGCCGCAACGCAATTTGATCGCCGCAGCGGGCCTGATTGCGCCACATTGGCCGCCGCCGTGGGGAATTGGCGCCGGTCCCCTGCGCCAACTCATCATCGACGACGAGTTCGCCAAACGGCCGGAGCTGGTCCGGCCCTCGCTCGGCATCGCGGAGTGGATCCTCCCTTCGGTACTGAAGGCCGCACCGAAAGACCTGCAGGAGAAGCTGATACCTCCGACCCAACGCGGCGATATCGCGTGGTGTCAGCTATTCAGCGAACCGGGCGCCGGCTCCGATCTCGCCGCGCTCGCCACCCGCGCCACCAAGGTCGACGGTGGCTGGAACATCAACGGACACAAGATCTGGACGTCGGTGGCGCATCGTGCGGACTTCGGCGCGCTGCTGGCTCGCACCGACCCAGCGGCCGGCAAGCACCGCGGCATCGGCTATTTCATCCTTGACATGCGATCGCCGGGGATCGAGATCCAGCCGATCAAGACCGCGACGGGCGAGGCGCACTTCAACGAAGTCTTCCTCACCGATGTCTTCATACCGGACGACATGCTGCTCGGAGACCCGGTCGGCGGCTGGAACTTGGCGATCGCGACCATGGCCGAAGAGCGCTCGGCGATCAGCGGATACGTCAAGTTCGACCGCGCCGCCGCCTTGCGCCGGCTGGCGTCCGACGCGGGGCCGGACCGCGACGATGCGCTGCGCGCGCTCGGCGAACTCGACGCGTATACCAACGCCATCAAGGCATTGGGGGTGCGGGAGACCATCCGGCTTCTCGACGGGCAACCATCGGGACCGGCGTCCAGCATCGCCAAGGTCGCGATGAATGTGTTGCTGCGGCGCACCTTTGAGGCGACTCTGCAGTTGACGGGGCGGTTGGCGATGGTCGCCGAGTCCGATCCCGCCATCGTCGAGCCGTATCTGCACCTTCCGGCCGAATTGATCGGTGGCGGAACCAGGGAGATTCAGCTGAACATCATCGCCCAGATGATCCTCGGCCTACCACGCAAATAAGGACACGACATGGGATTACGCGGGGAAGCCGCCATCGTCGGCTATGTCGAGCTGCCGCCCGAACGGCTCAACAAGGCCTCGCCCGCGCCGTTCGTTCTCGAGCAGTGGGCGGAGCTTGCGGCGGCGGCGCTCGACGATGCCGGGCTCTCGGGGGAGGTCGTCAATGGCATCGCGGCCTCACACCTGGCCGAGTCGCAAATCTTCGTTCCCTCGACGATCGCCGAATACCTGGGAATACCAGTGCGATTCGCCGAGCTGGTGGACCTTGGCGGAGCCAGTGCCGCTGCCATGGTGTGGCGGGCGGCGGCGGCGATCGAACTCGGTATCTGTGACGCTGTGCTGTGTGCGCTGCCGGCGCGCTACATCACCCCGTCGTCCAAGAAGAAGCCCCGGCCGATGGTGGACGCGATGTTCTTCGGTTCGTCGAGCAACCAATACGGCTCTCCACAAGCCGAATTCGAGATCCCCTACGGCAATCTCGGCCAGAACGGGCCCTACGGTCAGGTGGCCCAGCGCTACGCCGCCGTGTACGGCTACGACGAGCGCGCGATGGCCAAGATCGTCGTCGACCAGCGGGTCAACGCCAATCACACCGAGGGCGCGATCTGGAAAGACAAGCCGCTCACTGTTGATGACGTGCTGGCCAGTCCGGTGATCGCGGATCCACTGCACATGCTGGAGATCGTCATGCCGTGCGTCGGCGGTGCGGCGGTGGTTGTCGCCAACGCCGACCTGGCCCGACGTGCCAGGCACCGGCCGGTGTGGATCAAGGGATTCGGTGAGAACGTGCCGTTCAAAACCCCGACCTACGCCGAGGATCTGCTGAACACTCCGATGGCGGCCGCTGCCGATACCGCGTTCGCCATGACCGACCTGACCCGCGACCAGATGGACATGGTGTCGATCTACGACTGCTACACCATCACCGTCATGCTGTCGCTGGAGGATGCCGGCTTCTGCGAGAAGGGTACGGGCTTGGAGTTCATCGCCAACCACGACCTGACCTTCCGCGGCGACTTCCCGCTCAACACCGCCGGTGGGCAACTAGGTTTCGGCCAGGCCGGATTGGCAGGTGGCATGCACCACGTCTGCGATGCCACCCGGCAGATCATGGGGCGTGCCGGCGCGGCGCAGGTCGCCGACTGCAACCGCGCCTTCGTGTCGGGCAACGGCGGGATCCTGTCCGAGCAGACGGCGCTCGTCCTGCAGGGGGACTGACCATGAAGTTCGAACGTCCGATGCCCGTCAAAACGCCGACCACGGCGCCCTTCTGGGATGCGCTGGCCGAGCACCGCGTCGTCATCCAGTACTCCCCGTCATCGCAGCGCTACGTGTTCTATCCGCGGGTGCGGGCGCCGCGCACGCTGGCCGACGACCTGGAATGGCGCGAGATCTCCGGCATGGGGACGCTGTATTCCTACACCGTCGCGCGCCGACCGGTCAGTCCGCACTTCGCCGACGCCGTTCCGCAACTGCTGGCCATCGTCGAATGGGACGAGGGCCCAGGTTTTCCACCGAGATGGTGAACGTCGAGCCCGACGCGCTACGAGTCGGCATGCGGGTACGGCCGGTGTTCTTCGACTACCCCGAGCACGACGTCACAATGCTGCGCTACGAGCCCGCCGGCTGACGGCGGCGCCGACGATTACATCTGCGCCCACACGATTTTCGTCTGCAGGTAGGTTTCCAGACCGGCCTTGCCGGACTCGTAACCCCAACCGGATTGCTTGTAACCGCCGAAGGGCATCGAGTGGTCGAATTGCATCTGGCAGTTCAGCCCCACCGTTCCGGCCTTGAGCCGCTTGGCGATTCGGTGCGCGCGGCCAAGGTCTCTGGTCCACGCGGTGGCGGCCAGGCCGTAGGTGCTGTCATTGGCCAGGGCCACCGCCTCGTCCTCGTCGTCGAACGGGATGACCGCGACCACCGGTCCGAAAATCTCCTCTTGAAACAGGCGGCTGGTGGTGGCGACGTTGGTCAGCACGGTGGGGCGGACGAAATACCCTTTGCGGTCAATGCGATTGCCGCCGGTGACGACCTCGACGCCGTCGGACCTGCCCTGGTCGAGGTAGCCCAGCACGCGAGTGAGTTGTTTCTGGCTGATCAGCGGACCGATCAAGCTGCCCTCGTCCTTCGGGCCGCCCTGCGGTAGTCCGTCCGCAACCTTCGCCAGACCGTCCACGAACTGGTCGAAGACGCCACGCTGCACGAAGATTCGCGAACCGCACACACATGCCTGGCCCGAGTGAATGAAGGTGCCGAATGCCGCCATCGGGACAGCCTTGGACAGGTCGGCGTCATCGAAGACCACCACCGGCGATTTCCCGCCCAGTTCCAGCGTGACCTTCTTCAGATTGCTTTCACCGGCCGCGTGCACGATAGCCCTGCCCACCTCGGTGGAGCCGGTGAAGGCGACCTTCTCGACGTCGGGGTGCGCGGTGATCGCCGCGCCCGCGGTGTGGCCGTTGCCCAGCACCAGGTTCGCCACGCCCTCGGGCACGCCGGCCTCGTGCAGGATGTTGTCCAGCACCAGCGCCGAAAGCGGCGTCTCCTCGGCGGGCTTGACGACGCTGCTGCAGCCCGCCGCCAGCGCCGGAGCGAGCTTGCAGCAGAAATTGAAGACCGGCCCGTTCCACGGGAAGATCAGGCCGACCACGCCGTAGGGCTCTTTCAGGGTGTAGGCGTGCTGGTGTGAGTCGATGCCGGTGAGGCCGCCGGTGTGCACGTCGGCGGCGATGCCCTCGATCTTGGTGCACCAGCCCGCGTAGTAGCGGAAGAACTCCGAGCCCACGGTCACGGTGCCTTGGGCCTGCAACGGGGTCATGCCGGCGTTCAGCGATTCGAGTTCGGCCAGCAGCTCGGCGTTCTGGTCGATCAGTTCGCCGACGCGCCACAGGATTTTGGCCCGCTCGCTGGGCGGCTTGTCCCGCCAGACACCCGATTCGAAGGACGCCTTCGCCCGCGCGACCGCGTCGTCGACGGCCTCGGGGCCACAGTCCTTGAACTCGGTGACCTGCTCTTCGGTGGCGGGATCAACAACCGTGATCACTTCGCCGGTTCCGGGGCGCTCCCGGATCTCGTCCAAAACAGCCTGGACCGTCATCCGTACTCCTCCTTGAGTATCTGACTCGTCATGGTGAGGTTATGCGCTTAACCAACCGATGTCCAGACTCTGGGTAGTCGGTCGGCTAGGCGGGTGAGTGGCTTATCCGGCTGCGGTTACGTCGAGCAGCGTACGACGACGCGGGCGATGTCGGTGATGTCCGGAGACGGCGGAGCCGGGTAGCCCAACCGTTCATAGATGGCGGCGATCGCGGCGTCGGCAACCGCGCGCGGATCGAACTGGACCGAGGTCAACGGCGGCGTGCTCACCTCACCCATCGGACTGGCGTCCACGCCGATCACCGCGAGATCGGCTGGACACTGCAGGCGCGCCTGATGGATGCCGTACAGGACCAGGCAGGCGATGTCGTCGCTCTGCGCACACACTGCCGTGACGCCGTCGCGCACCCAGCCGGCCACGACCTCGGCGGCATTGTCAACCGTGATCGTGGCGACGCGCACCGGTGGCAGGTCCCGCGATTGCGCGGCGCGCGAGACGCCTTCGAGCCAGTAGTCACCCAGCGCGCGCCACTTGGCGGTGCCACCGTAGGCGAACGCGATCTCCCGATGACCCCGCGAGACGAGATGCGCGACCCGCATTTCGCCGACCGCCAGATGGGGATCGCCCAGGGCGGGCAGGCTGCCGATGTCGATGTGCGGAATGCCGGCGGCCTTGACCGCCTGGGCGGCGGCCGTGCTGAGGGGGAACAGGCTTGCCACCGCGACCGGGTCGAGGTTCTCGATCGCGTCGACGACGTGATGGTCGTCCTCGGTTTCGAAGATCTGGACCTGGAGCAACCCCAGCCGCGCCAGTTCCGTGGTCATTCGGCTGCCGGCCTGCATCGGCATGTCGCCCACCGCCACGTGCGGTACGACGTAGAGCACGACGCCGCCCTTGCCGCGGGCGAGGTTGCGGGCCGCCAGGTTCGGGCGATAGCCCAGCAATTTCGCCGCACGATTGACCGCGTCGCGGGTCTGCGGCGAGATCCTGCGTCCCGCGGCGTTGTTCAGCACGTAGCTGACCGTCGCGGTGGACACGTCTGCCAGGCGGGCGACATCAGCGGTGGTGGGTCGTGCACCCCTGCCCGTGCTCAACTCGTCACCTTCCGGGACCGGCATGCCTCATGGTGGCACGCGTGTCAACGACCGGTAGCGCGCCATCTTGCAGGCTTGGGGGAATCAAGGGTGTTTCGCGGTGCCTTGCTGCTCGCCTGGGATGAGGCGTGAGGGTGGTCGTCAGCGCTGGGGAGTGCCGGTGAGCCACAGGCGACGCTGAATTAACCTTGGCGCGCCCTCGAGCTTCCGACAATGGGCTCGTTTCTCGACGGCTCTGTCTGCGGGCTTACTCATATCTCTCGGCACCCGGCGACCTGGAACCAAGAACATGTGCTGCGAGCCCTTTCTTCGCCGCCGGAATGAATGGTCCGGTACTGCCGTACCAATTACCCAAGGTAAGGAGTGGCGCCACCGGTACTATCGAGGCAATTGACGTCAGAAAAATGGGCGCTCCGGTACAGCTGTACCATTGTTGCGAATTGATTCGTCTCATTCACATTGTGCAAATACCTCAAGAGTCGGGCCTTCGATGTCCGTCGATGCCCTTTCCGAGGCCCTTTCGAGCTCAACGATGCTGGGCTCCTCCGCCGGCACGAACACTGCTTGCCAGATGAGACCGGCCCAGGCGAGGACGCCGGGGCCGGTCTTGAGCCGTTGAGCTGGCTTGGTGACCAGTGGCTAGAACAGGCCGTTCCTTCCGTTTTCGCCGAACAAGAATCGGTGGAACCCGCCAATGCCAGGCAGACCGGTCGGTAGCCCGAGGATCAGTGGGAAGTGCCCGGAGTTGCCGCCGTTACCCCCGTTGCCGAAGAATCCGCCGAGGCCGCCGGCGCCCCCAATGCCGCCGGAGCCCGCGGTGGGGCCGCCCTGTCCGCCGGCACCCCCGGCGCCGCCGTTACCCACGAATAGGCCTCCCCAGCCGCCGTTGCCACCCAAACCGCCGACGCCTACAGCAGTAGCAAGGCCTGTGGTGGATCCGCCGGTCCCACCGCTGCCGCCATTGCCGAAGAAGACCACATTGCCACCGTCCAGGCCGACCGGGGCGAGAAGGAAATTGCCGCCGCTTCCGCCGTTTCCGCCAAGCAACGCGGCCACGCCGCCGTCACCGCCGGCGCCCGCGCTGGAGAACGTTATGCCAGCATTGCCGCCGGATCCGCCGGCTCCGCCTATGCCCCCGAGGAGCGTGACGCCGCCAGCGCCACCCAAGCCGCCCGACCCGCTGTTGCCGAGCAGGATCCCGGCATCGCCGCCACGGCCGCCAGCACCGCCGATACCCGTGCCCAACCCGTTAAAGCCCCCTGCGCCGCCGGCGCCACCACCGCCGCCGGCCCCCACCAGCAGACCGTTGCCGCCGCCCGCGCCACCAGCACCTCCTGCGCCGCCGAAGACGGCACCAGCGCCGCCGACGCCACCGTTACCGGCAGGCGCACCGAGCAGTGAGGCGAGGTACCCACCGCCCCCGCCGCGCCCACCGGCACCGCCCATGCCAAGGCCGTTGTATCCGCCGGATCCACCGTCGCCGCCGCCGCCGAAGAGACCTGTGGCTCCACCGGTACCACCGGCGCCGCTAACGACGGGCGCGAGGAGGCTCGAGCCGCCAGCGCCGCCGACGCCGCCGTTACCGAACAGGAGCCCACCAAGTCCCCCGGCACCACCCGAGGGGGAGAGGGTCAATGTCGCTGCTCCGGCGCTGCCGCCCGCGCCGCCCGTGCCGAACAGGCCGGCTACTCCGCCGGCACCACCGGGCACGCCGGCCAAGCCGGATCCGCCAGCCCCGCCGTCACCGAGCAGGTACCCGCCGCCGCCGCCCTCGAGTCCGCTGCCCGCGGGTGCGTTGAAGCCATTGCCGATGATCGGGCGCCCGAACAGGGCATTGGTGGGCGCGTTGAAGATGTTCACTACCGTGTGCATGAAGCTGTTGTCTGGCGGAGCGTTGAAGCCGTCCAACCCGAGCAAGACACCGCTGTGGCCACCAATACCGGTCGCGCCCGGCAGCAGACCCGTGCCGAGGCCACCATTGCCGCCGTTGCCACCGTTACCGATGATGGATGCGTTGCCGCCGTTGCCGCCCTTCGCCCCGGTGACGCCGCCCAGGCCGGATTGCCCGCCGCCCTGCCCGCCGGCACCGCCGTTGCCGAACAGGAAACCGCCATTGCCGCCCTGGCCGCCGACTCCGCTGATGGCGGTCGTAGCGATCCCGGTCCCGCCAGCACCGCCGATACCGCCCATGCCGATTAAGCCTGCGTTTCCGCCTTGGCCACCTGCGCCCGCCGTACCGGCTGCATTCAAGGCATCGCCGCCGAATCCACCCGCGCCAGCGTTACCAATCAATCCCGCGCCATTGCCGCCGTGGCCGCCGATGCCGCCGCCGGTGGTGCCGAATCCACCCGTGCCGCCGGAGCCGCCGGAGCCAACGAGCAGCCCTGCGTTGCCGCCTACGCCACCTGCGCCACCACTGCCGTTGTAGGAAACTCCGCCGGCACCGCCAGCGCCGCCGTAACCGCCGAGTAATCCGGCATCGCCGCCGCGGCCACCGACACCACCGGGGCCGGTGGCAGCGACACCACCGGTGCCACCGTCACCACCGCCACCTCCTACCAATCCGGAGAGCAGACCGCCGGTACCGCCAGCGCCACCGTTTCCACCGCCGGCTTGACCGAACCCGCCGGTACCGCCGCGGCCGCCGCCGCCGAGCAGGCCGCCGTTGCCACCGACACCGCCGGCACCACCGACACCGGCCGGATTGACGCCACCGACGCCACCGGTACCACCACCACCGAATAGGAACCCGCCGGTGCCGCCGGCTCCACCGGCCCCACCGGCGAACCCTTGTCCGCCGGCGCCGCCGGTACCGATAAGTCCCGCAGCTCCACCGTTGCCGCCAGCGGGATGCGCGGCGCCACCCGAGCCGCCTGCCCCGCCGTCACCGAACAGCCAGCCGCCGGGCGCACCGTTCTGCCCGGTCCCAGGTAGGCCGTTGGCGCCATTACCGAACAGCCCGCGCCCGGTGTAATTCTGGAACGGCGCGTTGATCAGCGGGCCCAGGTCCGGGAACGGGGGGAGACCCCCGAGCAACGGGCCGAGAATTGCACCGCAAGCCGGGGATCCCGAGGATCTGGTTCACAGCGCCAAGCAAGTTGCCGGTGGGGAGCGTGCCCAGGCCGCCGGTCAAGCCGCCGAGGATTTGAGTCAGACCCGTGGGTAATCCGCCGCCAAGGATCGAGCCCAGGCCGGGAAGAAGACCGAGGCCGCCAGTCGGCAACCCCGGCAGACCTGGGAACGTCGGCAGACCTGGGAACGCGGGAAGACCCGGGAACGCGGGAAGACCCGGGAACGCGGGCAGGCCACCGGTCAGAAGCGAAGCCAAGTTGGGCAGCCCGGGGAACGCTGGTAGACCACCGGTCAGGAGCGAAGCGAAGTTAGGCAGTGCTGGGAACGTCGGCAGAGCCGGGAATGCGAAGAGGGAAGCTAGGTTCGGCAGCGCCGGGAATGTCGGCAGGGTAAGGGCCGGGAATGTCGGCAACGCCGGGAATGTCGGCAGCGTGAGGGCCGGCAGCGCGGGGGCCCCGCCGCCGAGCAGCCCCAGAACGGGAGGGCAGGAGGGTCCCGCCACCGCCGAGCAGGCCGCCCAACAAGGGGGCGCCAGGCGCAGGCGTGGTCCCACCGCCGCCGAGAAGCCCACCTAGAAGCCCGGCCGCCGGCGCGGCCGCCGCGGCACCGCCAGCGCCGCCCCAAGGCAGTCCACCCAGAGCCAAGCCCGGTGCATTGATCGCGCTGGCCAGAGCCTGCCCGGCGTTGGCTGCTTCGGCAGCGACGTAGGCGGCCGCACCACCGTTCATCAACTGGGCGAATGCGGCGTTGAACGCCGTCGCTTGCGCGCTGAGGCTTTGAAACTCCTGGCCGTAGGTGCCGAAGAGTTGGGCGATGGCTGCCGACACCTCATCGGCAGCCGCAGCGGCAATACCGGTAGTCGGGGACGACGCCGCGGCCGTGGCCTCCTCTAGCGCCGACTGTATTGCCGACAGGTTCCCCGCCGCGGCGCTGACTAACTCTGGTTGAGCAATCAAAAAAGACACAGCCATATCCCCTCGTCTACGACGACCACCCCAAACGATCGTCCGGCTGAAATAAGTTAAACCGGCGCGATCGGATTTATCTCGAAATTCGTGAAATAGGTTTCCACGCGGCTTAGCCGCTAGCGGCAGGTAGCCGGGTTATGCAGACGCCACATGCTCGAATTACGCATGCGTAAAATAACGGCAGCTGCTAAAACGAAAGCTGTGTCCAATAAGCGAAAATTAACGCCCGCGTCTACGGCCGGATCGCGGGGAAAGGAACGCGCCGTACAAGGCGGAGGAACGACACCACAGAACGGAACAGGAACGAACGAATACGGAAAGCCAGGGATGACCTCGAGCCGACCAGGGCGTGGCAATCAAGAGTCGGCGAGCATGCCGCGCCCGCATGATGCGGGCTTGCCGCGTGTACTCGCGCAAGCACCCGCAGTTCGCGGAGGACCCGCACGCAGAAGCGGGCATGTTCGAGACGTAGTTCGGGCCGAACAGCCACCGGACTAATAGTCCGCAAAAAATACCGCGCCGGGCTGGTGCTCAGACCTGCGCTGAGGTGCTCCTTCTCGGTGAAATGCCGGGCAAAGCCGTGTCGTGACACCATTCTCGTCGTCTGCCCCACACACCTGGTGGAGAAGTGGATACGGGAGGCAAAAGAGACGATTCCTGATGTCCATACGGTTGACCTGACGGTCAAAAACGTGATTTCGGTGCTCCACGCGTTCAGACATGAGAAGGCCCTACCGAAGACCCACGAGATCCACGTGATCTCCAAAGAAAAAGCAAAGCTGTCCTATGCATGGCGTCCGGCAGCGGTGCTGACAAAGAGGAGCCTTTTCCCTCACTGTCCGGCATGCGGTCAGATCGCCATGAAGGACGACGAGTACCTTACCTTCGAGGAGCTTTCGAAGAAGAAGCTCTCTTGCGGGTCGTGCAACAGCCCCCTCTGGCAGGCGGACAGGTCGCTTCGGAGGTTCGCCCCGGCCGAGTACATCAAGAAGTATCTGAAGGGCTACTACGACATGGTCATCATCGACGAGATACAGGATTACAAGGCCGAGGGCACGCTGCAGGGCAGGGCCATGGGCGCGCTTCTCTCAAGCTCCAAATTCGCTCTGTGTCTCACGGGTACGCTGAATTCGGGCTACGCCGACGATCTCTTCCATCTGCTTTTCCGGATGGAGCCCGCGCAGGCTGAAGGCTGATGGCTTCGAGTACAAAGCAGCAACAAGTTCCTTTCCACCTATGGGACGATTGAAGTCGTCAGAAAACTGGACGAGGTGGACAACGTCTACGGCAGGGGGAGGAAGAAGGCGGAGATGGTCCGCAGGCGGCCGGGTGTCTCACCCGTTGCCATCGGCAAATACCTCCTGGACAAAACGGTCTTCATCCGCCTCGCCGATGTGATTGACGGCCTGCCGCCCTATGAGGAGAACGTGCTTTCTTACACCATGGACAAACAGCAGGCTGAGGCCTATGGAGATCTGCAAGAAGAGCTGAAGGCGGCAGTCAGGGCCTACAAGACGAAGGCGCTCGGCTCCATGCTGCAGGCCCTTCTCTCCTATCCCGATTCCTGTGTCCAGTTTCCGGAGCACATCGTAATCAGGGACAAGGGGACCGGTGAGGAGCTGGAGACAATAGGGGCACCCGTTTTGGAGCTTGCCCCCGGCGAGCTTCTTCCGAAGGAAAGGGACTTCATGGACATCGTCAAGAAGGAGAGGGAAGAGGAACGGAAGGTACTCTGTTACCTCACCTTCACCAACAGCCGCGACATAAGGCCCCGCCTCAAGAGGATACTCGAAGACGAAAAACTGAGAGTGGGTGTTCTTGAAACGTCCGTTCCCCCCAAACGCAGGGAGGAGTGGGTCCGGAAACATTCCCCGGGATTCGACGTCCTGCTCACCAATGCGGAGCTCGTGAAAACCGGTCTCGACCTTTACGAGTATCCGACCATCTACTCTTATCAGACCGGCTACAGTGTCTTTACACTGAGGCAAGCGGCGCGAAGGTCCTGGCGCATAGGTCAAACAGTCCCCGTCCGGGTCTTCTTCGCCGTCTACCGCAACACCATGCAGGAGATAGCCCTCTCTCTCGTCGCCAAGAAGCTCGAAGTAGCCCTGATGGTGGAAGGAGAGCTCCCGGAGGGACTCGCTGATTATGCCGCATCCGGAGGCTCCATCGTCGCAGGAGCTGGGCAAGGCCCTCATAGAAGGGGGCGACTACACCGGAGCCGAAAAGGCCTGGGCAAACTTCCGGAAGAAAGAGATCGAGGCGCAGCTCGGTGTTTCCGGGAAAGAGAAGTATTCTACGAGAAGAAGAAAGCCGGAGCTTCCGCCCAGACAACCATCCAGGGCAACGTCACGGTAAAGGTATCGTTCATCGAGGGCAAGAAGAGATCCAGGTCCATCGTGGAAGTCAACGCAGGGGACCTCGATTCCGTTGCCGCCGGCAGAAAGATACAGTTCGCGCTCTTCTAACTACCTCCATATAAAACCCTCGGGCTGACGCGGCCCGCACCTTACAACCATCGGAGGACATCTTATGAAAAATAGCGCAGCACGCGCTGCAAGCGACGATAAATGCCGTCCCACTATCCTGTATGAAGTGCCGGACGGACCACAAGAGAGAGACTACCAGTGCGGCCATTACCACGACTGCGTGAGCCAGGTATCCCTGGTCAAGAAGGCCCACGGCTTCACGTGCGTTGGCTGCCCGTCAAATGCAAATGGGACTATCAAGGAAGAGGAACAGACGCAAAGAGGCATGCTCATTTCTGTTCCGCCGCCGTACACCCTGGAGACGGTCCCGCTGGAAAGCATCATCCTCGATTTTGAGATCGAAGAGGGCTTCTTCAGGGGCCTCGCGAATTCGGTCGACCGGCTGGGCGTCGTTATCCAACCGGTCATGCTCATCGAGAACGGCGACGGCAGATACAGGGTCTACGCCGGCAAACGGCGCATCCTTTCCGCAAAGAAAAAGGGAATGCCGGCTATATCGGCCATGGTCTTTCCGAAGGGCACTCCCGAGTCGCTCCTCACGATCTACGCGATCGCGGAGAACATGAACCGGGGGCCAAATCCCGCGGACGAGGCGGAAAGGATTCTGAAGGTCATGTCGTATTACAACTGGACCGCGGAAGAGGCGGCCCGGCAACTGTCCGTGCCGGTCAGTCACATCCGGCAGCGGCTGAAGCTCGCCCAGCTCATCCCGGAGTTCTTTGACAGTCTCAAGAAGGGAAAGCTGCGGGTATCGATGGCGCTTAAGATCGCATCGCTCCCGAAAGAGCACCAGAGGGAGCTTTTGAAGGAGGAGAAGCTCACCCTCGACAGGATCGAGAACGGCTGCCGGTCATATAAACTCGGAACGCTCCTTAAGGACCGTGATCTCTTTGACGTGCCTTCCCTCGAAAGAGACCCGCTTGAGGACGCAAGGACAAAGATCCTCTCTGTCATTGAAACGAGTGAGGGCGATATCGGCCTTCTCCGCAAAGCCCTGACCCTGATAGACCAATACTGCGGAGGTGGCCGATGAACCGGGGATGCGGGAGGAGAAAAGCGGGAGGCGTTTACATCTGCACGAAGCTCTCCCGTCATGGGGCGCCCCTGGAAGAGTTCATTATCGATCCTCCGAGGCCATACGAGGGCGAGAAGTTCCGGGTGCCGATCATCTTCGAAACGGACGGGAAGAATCACCTGCTCTTCTGGGTGGGCAAGGAGTTCTATCCCTTTCCCTCTGATTTCATCGAGGAGGTGCGGCGCTTCGGCGCCTCGAAGCGGGTACCCGTGGAGTTCCCGATAGAGAAGCTTTCGGCAGGGTCGCTGATGTTCTTCGTCCATCCCCGGGCCATGATACAGAACCATCAAGTCCTTCCTCCGCCTCCACGGTGTCCGAAAAACTTCCCGGACCATCTTTCCAACGAGACGTACTGCCTGGGCCATTCGTACCAGGTAGCCCCGGCCAATTGCGAGGGGAAGCGGAAGATCGGGGATACGGTGTACAACGTGACGACTGTCACGACGGAGGTGCCGTTGGAGTTCTCTCCGGGGATATTCCTCCGGCTCCCCATCACCGACATCGATCACGTCCTTTACAAGGATGGAAAGGCTGACCCGAGAGTTACGCAAAGAGAGTCGGAAGTGAAGATCCCTCTGAACTACACGGCAGACTGACAAGGAAAGAACTGCTCTGCTCAAGGCCCCGCATCCCGGGGCCTTTTTTTGTGACGTGGTGGGTAGGGCGTGTATCAGGCGAAGCCGTGTTGGGTTCATGGAGCGAAAAAGACCACGTGCGGCGGCGGCGTGAGCTCGTCCACGTCTCTGCTAAGGGATAAGAATGACTAGAGCCTAATGGTTCGAATTGCAGCGGTAAAATAACTCGGGCTGCCTTCTTACCCGGATCCAATCTGAAAAACCTAAAAACGATTTATATATATCAATTAGTATACCATATAGTAGTTAATGTAATACAGCAATCTCTTTGTTCACCTAATAGTATTGGATGAGACAGAAGCGTTTCAGGTCTTGGATATCAGATTAGGATACAATCATACAGGTTCATCACGGCAGTTAGTACACCTAGAAAGAATGAATAAGGCCAAGGCCATTAGAATTGAGGATTACCGCCACAAAGAGTGCAGACGAGCAACAGTATTGCCAAGATCAGAGCCATTAGCGAGAATGGAGGAAAAAATGTATAGATAGTTCGTCACGATAGTCAACTATGTCCCTGATGCCGCCCCAGACGATGGCGCTCGATCTTTTACGGACGCAGAGCACGGGATCCTCTTGCGCATCCGGGTGACACGTATTATATATTGCTGGAAGGCAGTTCCCTATGCCAAGCCGAGAATATCCTTGAGGAGGTCCGGAATGACTGAGCCAGAGCGCATCGATCCAAGAGAAACTCATGACAAACTGAAAGCAGGCAGCGCTTTGCTTGTCTGCGCTTACGACGATGAAGAGAAATTTAAAGCGCTCCACCTCGAAGGCGCCGTGTCTCTCGATGAATTGAGATCGAGACTCCATGCATTGCCCAAGGATCAGGAGATCATATTCTATTGCGCCTGACACGACGAGAGAAGCTCTGCCGGTCAGGCAGCCAAATACAGGGATATGGGATACAAGAACGCCAAAGCGCTTAGGGGTGGCGTGGAGGCATGGAGGCAAGCGGGATATCGGCTCCTTCAGGACGGCGCCACCTAAGGAACAAGTTTGGATCCCCTTAGCCCCCGTCGTCACGGCATAAGGAATGTCAACATTTGAGGTTAGCCGTGTTGGACTTTCTTTGCTTGCAATCTCCTATTTTGTCGATCCCTTCCCATGCGTCACTTGTAGGGACGGATCTTAACGAGTGCTGTTATCGAGTTTGACAAAGTTTTCGCAGACAGTGAGTTGACACGAAGGTTACGTAAGGGCAGCATCTTAGCATAGTCATTCGTTCTGGCAGGGCATTACTAACAGCGTTTTCAATTTTCCAATGGCTCTTGGCTGGGCCAGGGATCAATTCAGAATGCATATTTTCAATGTTACTTTACAATCAGTGGCTGCCCTCTTGGCCATAGGCTTGCTGGGATTCTGGATAATCAAGCGGCATATCATACCGGAAAATATTCTCCGGTTTCTGGCGATCCTGGCGATTGAGATCGCGCTACCCTGCATCGTATTCGCCAACATCATTACGCAATTTTCCCCATCATCCTCTATCAGCTGGTGGCACTATCCGCTATGGTGGTTGGTATTTTCGGCTATCGCCTTTATATTAAGTCTGGTACGTATGTTTGTCTCGGCTAAAGCCTACCCGCCGGGAATTTGTCATCACCCTCTTCTTTCAGAACGGTTTGTTTTTCCCCTTCATCATCATAACCGGCATTTATGGTCCCACGAATCCGTACATAGCCGTACTCTTTATTTTCATCGCTTTTCACCCATCGCTGTTCTTCAGCACGAACCATCTATTCTTTAAGAGAAGCAACATGAAGACCGGGAAGGCCCTTGAGGATAGAGCCAAAAGGCCGCATGAGACTGGGAAGGATATTGAATCCGGTTCTAATCTCGACCATCATAGCGGCCAGTATCAAACTGCTTGGGGCGGAAAAACACTTACCGACTTTCATCCTCACTGTGTTTCAGATGCTCGGCGGTATGTCCATGCCCCTACTGATGCTGATCCTCGGTGGCAGCTTATATGTGGATTTCCAAAATAAGGGACCGATTTACATCAAGGAGGTTATGAAATTTGTCCTGATAAAAAACATCATTTTCCCGCTCGTCTTTATCGCGGTGCTCGTTTTTGCACGCCCGGCTTATCCTGTTGCGCTGATTATGTTTCTAGAAAGCGCTGTCCCTCCCATTACAGGCATACCCATTCAAACCCAGCGCCACGGGGGAAACTCGTCTATTACGAATCAATTTATCCTGGCCAGTTTCGTCTTCTCTATTCTCTCCATCCCCTTGATGTTCAATCTATTCACCAGGTACTTCCCGATGCCATAAGCGGTCAAGACCAGCCAGATCCCCTACGTCCAAATATCTGTTACTTTCGGTTCGGTAAGCGCTATAATACTGGCAGCAGATTTCGGGCATTATGCGTGTCATGCGACCCGACGACTACTCTGAAGAGAGGACCATCATATGAATATCCACGACGTCGTTAACTTCGCCATCCGGATAGAGGAGAACGGGGAGCGGTTCTACCGGGAGGCAGCAGAGATCATTACCAATCAGCCTGTGAAGGAATTGTTCGAGCGGCTGGCAGAAGAGGAGACAGTACACAGGAAGACTTTCGAAAGGCTGTTGTCGGGCCTTGGCGACTACCAGCCGCCCGAAACATATGAAGGAGAGTACCTCGCGTATCTGAAAGACTTTATCGATGGTAAAGCCGTGTTCAAGGATCATCCGAAAATCCCACAGTTGGCAAAAACGAGCAGCATCGCGGGAGCACTCGATTTCGCCATCCAGCGGGAGGTGGACTCAATTCTCTATTATCAGGAGATCAAAAAATTTGTGGGCACCAGGCATACCGAAGCAATAGATCGGATCATCGACGAAGAGAGAATGCACTTTGCCTTCCTATCGAAATCGCGAAGAGAAGCGACCAGTTCGTGAGCAAGCCACTGTCTTTCCCACAATAAGAGCACTGTTGCGTTGAGGCCCCGTGGCTTTGTCTACCAACTCATGAAGTATAGGTTGTCCGGTAAGAATGAAAGTACGCACGGAAAGAACTAATCTGCTTATTGCCCTGCCTGTGTGAAGTACGATCTTCGCTTCCGCGAGCTTCTTGTAGACAGCTTTGATCTTGACAGGATTACCGGCGGAGACCGCCTTAAAGAGGTCGCCCTCCAATTCTGCCACCTCGAGCAGCTTATAATAATCGAGTGACTCCTTCATGTGGGCGAGAACGATCTTGCCGGTCACTACCGGGTGGTTATTGGTGACGTTGGCATCTTTGAACTTTGTTCCGTGCTCCAGCTCGACATTGAGACCGGCAAGGAACTCCCGGACATCGATCGGCATCTTTTTCGTGTTAATGAGGTCGAGAATGATCTTCGCCTCCTTTGTGGTTGCCTTCGGCTCCCTCAACTTGGTCCAGTCCCTGATACCCAGCTCCTTGCACACCTTGCGCACCTCTGCGCGAGGTGATGTATTCGGGCAATTTCATAATAAGCTCCTTTCGTTTTTGATTTCGGTGCCTCATCCTAACATCGGTGGGCTTCGCTCCTGGTCGAGGCAAGGGCGATTCGCTCCGTTTGTGACATCTCAAAGCCCGGTACTAAGACTACGTTACGTCTATTCGGGCACCTCACTGAGCGGGATGCCCAGTGCGTCTGCTACCCCTATGCCGGATCTGCCTTCAGGCAGTTGCCGATATGACAGAGCTGAATCTCCGCAGAGACCCGCCGATGGAGCGTATCCGCTAAACACCGAGGAGCAGCCGTACCGCTTACTTCTTTGGCTCTTGTTCGTTCAGCTTCTTGAGAAAGGCCAGGATCTCCTCGTAATTGGGTGACCCGTCTTTCATGTACCGGACAATACCTTTCTTGTCGATAATGACGGTGAGTCTCTCGAACACAAACTGGCCCGATTTCACCGCACCGAAATAATCGCCAACATAACCGCTGATGTTGGAGAGGAGGGGGAAAGTGATACGCAGGTGTTTGGTCCAGTACTTTAAGGTGATGACATCGTCCCGACTGACGCCCACGACCCGGGCGTTGAGGGCCTCATAAGCGGAAAGGTTCCGCATATGGCCCTGCATTTCGCCCGTTCAGACCGGGGTGAATGCCGCGGGAAAGAAGGTCATGATCAGGTAATTTTTCTCATAATACTCCGGACCATAGTTGATGAGCCTATCCTCAGTCGAAGTAAGGTACCAGCCTATCGTGGTTTTGCCGATCAGTTCCGTCTTTGCCGCTGCCTGGCTGTCCCGGGGGGACAAAAAGAGACAGACCAGAAGAAAAAGAAAGACCAGAAGCACGAGTTTACTCCTCATAAACACCTCCTGTGTGCGTTCAATGCTTTCACCTACTTAATTTCCTATAACCCCGATGCTGGGAAATCATTCCTCAAAGCAGAAAGGGATGACCCCCTTCTCTGCCGATTCTCACTGCAGATACTCGGGCTCGCCCTCCACGTAGAAGCCCTCTTTGGCAAGGGCCTTTACCAGGGCGTCAAAGTTTGTTACCTGGTCATCGTAGGTTACTTTCATCCAGTGGATCATCCAGTTGGAATCCACGTCCTTCACGCCTTTGACTCTCCACAGGGCATCCCGTGCCCATGATTCGGTCACCGGTCATTCGCAGCTGGGTACGGTGAACTTGACGATCTTTATCGCACCGAAGGCGCTCTGACCGGCAAGGAGAACCAGCATACAGGCAACCACAAGAAACATCGTGAACCGCATGGCCTTCATAACCTCCTCCCTTCGTCTGGATTGTAATGCTCTCGCTTGTATTCTTAACCGTGTCAGCGATCCCTGTTTGACTCAGGGTCTTCGGGCCGCGCCCTTTGCTCCTCCCTTAAGGGCTTCCCTTATCGCTACTCCCAGTTTGTCCATGGGAAGGGGTTTGAAAACAACCCACCCGAAGCCGGCAGCCTCTATCTTGGGGGCCCAGGACCGGTTCGCACGTCCCGTATAGAACAGGACCGGGAAACCGGGGCGGATACGCCTGAATCGCGCGGCAAGCTCCAGTCCCGACAGCTGAGGCATCAAGGTCTCAAGGATAGCGAGGTTGAACGCGTCGGGCTCTTCTGAAAAACTTCTCAAGGCCTTCAAGCTATCCGTCTCGCCTCGTACGCTGCACCCCAGGTGCTCGAGCATGGCGGTGGTGATGCTGTGTACATCCTTGTCGTCCTCCAGATACAAAATGTGTGGTCGCCGTCCGGAAGCCATGCTGGTGCTCCTTATTTGTTGGGGGTCTGGCAGTGGCCCCTCGCCACCGATCGGCGTCTCAGGATGCTATAGAGAAGCAGTAAGATACGTTGATGGTTACACTACGCCAGTGGACAGCGATCCTTTGCTTATCACAGGGCTTGCCCCTGCTCTTTGCCCATCCCCCCAGGGCTTCCTGTATCACGTCTGTCAGCTCCTTCCGGGTCGCCGGTTTGATGACAACCCTCCCGCCGATGCAGGCAGCCTCCAGCTCTTCGGCCGAGGGTCCGTCAAGGTATCCCGTATAGAGCACGACCGGGAAACCGGGGCGGATGCGCGCACATGCGCCGGGCAAGTTCCAGTCCTGTAACGTCAGCCATCCCGTGGTCAAGGAGGGCAAGGTCAAAGAGATCGGGTTCTTCTGAAAACGTCCTCAACGCCTTGAGACTTTCCGTCTCAGGCCTCACGCTGTATCCCACGCGTTCGAGCATAGCGGTGGTCGCGCTGAGCGTATCCTCGTCGTCTTCCACAAGCAAAATATGTTTTTGCTGTAACGAAGCCATGATGACGCCCCTTTCGTTGGGGGTCGCTGGCAGAAGCCCCTGGTTTCTGACGCGTTCTCTCCGGGATGGAGAGAAGCAGTTCAGGATAAGTTGATGGTAAGCAGCAATGGAATGTAGCTATTATAGCACAAAGGGCAAGGAAAGTCTTTTCTTTCTGCTACCGGCGAAAGGTGATATCCTGCCCCCCTCGACCGCAGGGGAGAGCAAGGTCTCGTGGCCAACAGAAGCTCGTCAGCAGGCCCGTCAAGAAACCTGATCACGATCTCATTTGAAGAAAACGGTGATGGCGGTGATCACCAGGTGCGTGCCGCCGGCCTTAAGCTCCACGCGATCGACGTCGCGGTAATCCAGGGCACAGTGGGTGGTCGAGGCCCGCGACACCGTCTGTGTTGTGGTGTACTTTATGACCTTTTTCTCCCAGCCTTCCACGCGAACCCGGGCCTTGTCCGTCCAGAGCGTACAGAGGGATAACCCCTTGAGGTCAAACAGGTGCTTGCTTTCTATGGTTATATCCTTGCCGTGAGCATTTAAAAGCCCGACCCGACCCCCAAGGCCCACCGACGAAGAAAATGCTCTGGTCATGAACCACGCGCTGTCGCTCCAGGTGAACCCCCTGTAACCGCTCGGGAGGGGTCCCATCGCCTGGCCCTGTAAATCGAGATCCTCGAAGGTGATCACGGTCTCCCCGCTGCCGTTCTTTGAATCCGGTGCCGTCATGCGCAGCCTCGTTTCAAGAGCGGTGTTCCATGAGGCCGACCTATGGTGATCCTCGATGGAACGAACCGCCCTTTTTTGGTCATCCGCTGTCATATACGCATCCTTGGCATTACGGCGGTGGCTCGATGCGAGACACCATTCCTCTGCCCTCAGCAGGCCATCTAAAAAAAATATGGGTACGTTCAAACGAATGTCAAGGGAGTTCACCGAAAAAATCATCAGCGGCCCACCCTTGATCCTTTTCAATCTTCGCAGACTATGGTACGCTTCTTCTATGATAGAGACGATCTGCGATGACAAAGATGTCATTCTTGTTGTGGATGATGACGAAATGATCGAAGACATGATCGGAGACATGGTGGAACGCCATGGATGCCAGCACGTATCTTTTAGCGATCCCACAGAGGCGCTGCAGTACTATATAGAGAATAGTCAGAAAATTACGCTCATGATTACTGACCTCACCATGCCCGTTTTGCCCGGCCCCGACCTTATCAGGCGTGCGCTCCGGATCAACCCCAAGCTCCCGATAATCCTCATCACCGGCTATGCAGAGGAATACATCCCCGACGATGTACGCCCTCTCGTTCACCGTGTACTGCCGAAACCCTTCATGAAAGCAGAAGTGCTTGATGCTGTGCGAACAGCGCTCAACAAGGTTGATCACCAACACGTGTCAAACTAACTGATCAAGTGCCTGCGTCGTGCTGGAGTAACGAATACTATTCATAAGGCTGCATGGGGAGACCGTGACAGCAGAGCTATACGCGCCTTGCTTCACCTACTCTTGAAAGTTGGTGGGATGGAACTAGTTGAAGATTAACGACGCGAAAGTAAGTATCTGCTGCGGAAAACCTTTGACCCTTATTCCTTTCTCCCGTCCAGTACCCTCCGTATCGTCTCTGCCAGTTCCTTCTTCACCACGGGTTTCATGACAAACTCACGGATGCCGACTTCTTTTGCCTTCTCGGCCGATACCGTTTCGCTGTACCCCGTGCAGAGGATGATAGGCATCTCCTTGCGCACCCGCAGCATCTTCTGGGCCAGCGTTACCCCGGTCATATCAGGCATGGTCTGGTCGGTGATGACGAGATCAAACCGCGAGGGGTCTTCAAGAAACAGGTTCCAGGCATCCGTTGGCCGTTTGCAGCGACGGTCACGTGGTACCCGAGGCTTTCAAGCATATCCCGCGCCATCTCCACGAGCATCTCTTCATCGTCGACAAAGAGTATCCGCTCGGTGCCGGTCGGCAGCACGGAGGTCGTTGTCTCTTCTTTCTTGGCCTCTGGTTTCTGCACCCGGGGTAAGAACACCTCGAAGGTTGATCCCTGGCCCACTTCGCTCTGCACCGTGACAGCGCCCCCGTGGCTCTTGACAACCCCGTAGACAACGGCAAGACCCATGCCGGTGCCCTTTCCCTGTTCCTTGGTCGTAAAGAAGGGCTCGAATATTCTCTGCCTGACCTCCTCCGTCATGCCGGTACCCGTATCCTTCACCGTCAGTTTCACGTAGGTGCCCGGCTCCATGTCGGGATCGGGAAGGAGGCTGCCCTGGGGAAAGGTGACCGAAGAGACGCCTATCGTGAGCTGCCCGCCGTCTCCCGCATGGCATGGGCCGCATTGGTTGCGAGGTTCATGAGGACCTGCTGCAGCTGTGTGGGGTCGGCAAGCACGTAATCGTCGCTCGTGGTGATGGCAAGGGGCATCTGGATCGTGGCTCGGCAGGGATGCCCGCAGCAGCGCGTGCGTCTCGTGGACCAGGGGCGTGAGGCTGATCTGTTTTCGTTCCCCTTCGCTCTTGCGGCTGAAGGCCAGGATCTGCCTGACGAGGTCCCTTCCCCGTAAGCCTGCCTTCAAGCACCCTTTTCAGGTGACGTTGCGCCTTGGAGTCAGCAGGGATGTCATCGAGCGGCCATCTCCGTGAAACCGATGATCGCCGCGAGGATGTTGTTGAAGTCGTGGGCGATGCCGCCGGCAAGGGTGCCGATGGCTTCCATCTTCTGGGCCTGGCGGAGCTGCTCCTCGATGCGTTTCTGCTCCGTGATGTCACTGTTGATCTCAAGAATAGCGATCGGCTTCCCGTCCTTGTCCCGCCGCAAGCCTGCCTGCTCGCCACGGTGATCTTCCTGCCGTCCCTGGTCGTGTGTGTGAGTTCTCCCTCCCATCGGCCACGGAGGAGAAGCTCCTCCTCTATTTCCTGCCGCGGCTGGGGCGATACGGTCCGGAGTAAGTCATCGTGTCACTTTCCCCTTCACCTCGTCGCTCGTCCAGCCGTACAGCTCCTCGGCGCCCCTGTTCCAGAAGAAGATCCTGTGGTTGCAGGTCGCGGGCGATAATGGCGTCATGGGTGAGGTTCAGGAGTTCCGCCTGTCGCTGAAGCTCGGCCGTTCTCTCCCGCAGGGCTTCTTCCGCCTGTCTGCGTTCTGTCACGTCGATGAGGGCGGAACGAACCGAGACCTTCTTGCTGCGGTCCTCGACGGGAACACTTTCAAGACGGCCGTAAAAGACCCGTCCACTCTTGGTTTTCAGTTGCAGCTCGCACGTTTCCTTATGCTGTCCCTCAATAACGCTCCGGTGATGCTGAAAAAACTGGTCCCGATATTCCTTTGTCACGAAGGAGAAAAACGTCTTGCCCACGAGATGTTGTCTCTCCGCGGCCAACAAGGCCGCAGCCGTCAGGTTCGCTTCTTCTATCACGCCGTTCCGGTCGAGCGTGAGGTAGGCCACGGGTGCAAAGTCGTAAAGGTCGGAGAGCTTTTCCCGGCTTTCCTCGATTACCTCCCGGGCCCTCTTCAACTCCTCGTTCTGCATCTCCAGTTCGGTTTGATGGAGACGCAGGTCTTCGATAAGCTCGTGTGTCTCCTCAGGAGAGAGGCTCCCCGCGGCCTCCGGGTTGTCACGGAGCAATTCCAGCCTCTCACGCCTGTCTTTTGGGTTCATGCTTGCTGTCCTTGATCTGTTTTCATCTTGTTATTTGTCCTTTCCGGACTTCCGTCCGGTGACATCCTCGATGGCAAGCAGGATGAGGGGCTTGCTCCCGTCGCTCGTTGTCCTTATTTTCCGGGCATTGAGCAGCATGGTGCGGGGGCCGATGGAAGGGAAATCGGCATCGACCCTGAAATCCTCGAAGACCTTGTCGGTCTTCGATACCGTTCGCCAAAAGGTCGTTGAGGACGGGGATATCCCACGTATGCCCGCCAAAATCCTTGATGGCCCGGCCCTCGGTCGTTTCCCGGCTGACGCGGAAAAGGGTGTAGAAGGCCCTGTTTGCCATGACCACCCGAAGGTCCGCGTCAAGGACCAGAAGCGGTTCCCGCACGGTCTGCACGATATTCTCGGCAAATTCCGCCCTTTCTCTCGCCGCCCGCTTCGACTCCGTGATGTCGGTAAAGGTCATGACAACCCCGTCAATCACGTTGTCAATCGTCCTGTACGGCAGCATCCGCATCAGAAACCACTGGTCGTCCTTTGCCTTCACTTCCGTTTCGAAGGGGCGCAGCCGGTCGAGCACTTCCCGTGCTTTTTCCGCGATGGCGGCATACTCGATCTTTGCGGTAACGTCGCCGATGGGTCGCCCGACATCGGTGGGGATGAGGCTGATTACCCTGGAGGCCGATGCGGTGAACCGTTTTATGGTGAGGTCTTTGTCCAGGAAGATCGTCGCGATCTCCGTCGAGTCGAAAAGGTTCTTCGTGTCGCTCTCGCTGCGGGAAAGCTGGTCGATCTTCGATTGCAGCTCCGCATTGACCGTCGTCAGCTCTTCGTTGACCGACTGCAGCTCCTCCCTCGACGTTTCCAGTTCCTCGTTCGTGGACTGCATCTCCTCGTTTGCGGACTGCATCTCCTCGTTTGCGGACTTGAGCTCTTCGTTGGTTGCCTGCTCCTCCTCAGCCGCCGCCCGCAGGCTTTCTCTCGTGTAGGCAAGCTCCTTCTCCAGTTCAGCCACGCGCCCGGTGTCCGTCTTTTTCCTTTTCCCCTTGCCTTCCTTCGTCCCGGCTGCTCTTGGCCGGGGAGGTTCCTGGAACATGAACAGGAAGAGCGCATCTTCTCCTTCTTCCCGGGGCAGCGGTTTCACGGCAAGATCGATCGTTACCGTCCCGCCGTCGGTCTTCACCCGGACGCCGCGATAGACTGCGTCCTGCCGATGGGTCGCGGCGGCCAGGAGGGCCGGCCGCAGGTGAAACTGCAAGCCCTCGCGCGCCATGTTCACGATGTTGAGGGAGGGCTGGCCCGGGGCCAGCGTCAGAAACCTGCCCGTTTCTCCGTGGACGTAGAGTACATCGCCCTTATCATTGACAATGATCGCGGGGGGCGCGAAAGCAGAAAGGAGCGTGCTGCGCGCCATCTCCTCCAGGTTGACACGGCCCGCGGGCGGCCGAGGCGCCGTACGCTCCGCAGTCACGAAATCGGATGGCCAGCCGGGGGCGGCCGCATGCGGATATGCTCCGTGGCCGGCTGTGGGCTTGGCCAGGAAAAACCTCCATTTCCTGTCGACCGTGCTGAAAAGGCCTGACAAAGGACCGACGGTTTCGGAAGGGCCGAGGAAGAGCATGCCTTGCGGCCTGAGGCTGTAATGGAAGAGGTTGAGAAGCTTGCTCTGCAGATCGGGTTCCATGTAGATAAGGAGATTCCGGCAGGAGACGAGGTCGAGCTTGGTAAAGGGCGCGTCCTTCGCCACGTTCTGCACGGCGAATACGATCATTTCCCTGATGTCCTTCCTCACGCGGTAGCCGGTTTCTTCTTTGACGAAGAATTTCGCCAGCCGGGGCGCGGGTACGTCCAGCGCGATGTTGGAAGGGAAGAAGCCGGAGCGGGCCTGCGCAATGGACTGTTCATCGATGTCGGTGGCGAATATCTGGATCCTGTAGTCCTGTCGTGTCTCTTCGGCGTATTCCCGGATGATCATCGCAATCGAATACGCCTCTTCGCCGGTCGCGCATCCCGGCACCCACACCCTGATGGTGTAACCGGAAGGTTTATCGTGGAGGAGCTCGGGAAGGACCGTTTTCTTAAGGGCCTCAAAGGCCTCCGGATCGCGAAAAAAGCTGGTCACGTTGATGAGCAGCTCCTTGAAGAGCTGCTGCACCTCTTCGGGGTGCTCCTGCAGATAGCGAAGGTAGACAGCGGGATTTTCTATGTTGTGGACATGTATCCGGCGCCGGATGCGGCGGGTGATGGTGTTCTTCTTGTAGAGCGAGAAGTCGTGCCCCGTCTTCGACCTCACCACCATCAGTATCTTCTGCATGACGTCCGTCATTCTCTCGTCCGGCGGTTCTTTCCCCGTCCGGTACCGTTCGAGAAGGGCCGCGAGCTGCCGGGCAATCTCTTTCACCGGCAGTACGTAATCGGCAAGCCCCGTCTGTACCGCGCTTCTCGGCATCCCGTCGTACCTGGCGCCGGCAGGGTCCTCCACGAATACCATGCCGCCCGCGCCCTGCACGGCTCTCACCCCGAGGGTGCCGTCCGACCCGGTGCCCGACAGGATAACGGCCACGGCCCTGTCGGTCTGGTCCTCGGCAAGAGAGCGGAGGAAGAAGTCGATGGGCATCCTCGTGCCCACTGCTTTTCCCTGCTCGGTGAGCTGGAGCCTCCCGTGAAAGATGGAGAGGTCCTTGTTCGGGGGGATCACGTAGACGTGGTTGGGCTTCCACCTCGACGCCGTCCGTAGCCTCATGCACCGTCATCGGGGTGAACCGGGCAATCAGTTCGCTCATCATGCTGGTGTGCTTCGGGTCGAGATGGGAAAGCACCACAAACGCCGCCCGGGTCGGTGACGGAAGGTTCTTGAAAAACTCCTCGAACGCTTCAAGCCCGCCTGCTGATGCCCCGAGCGCGACAATCGGGAAGGGCTCACTTCTCGGCAGGCGGTGTCGGCACCGGCGCCGCTGCCTTCACCTTCCGTTCCCGGCCGGCCGTAGTTCCTTTCTTATGGGATCGCTTTTTCTCTGCCATTGCACCCCTCACTCGGAATGCTTTACTGATGGACGTTAAGGCTGTCTGCACAAAATCCGGCAGAATTATTGACCGGAAGATGTATAAAGCAGTATAATACTGATTCTTTAAATTGGGAAGAGAGGAGTGCTGAGGAGGGAGCCGAACAAAGGATCGGGCCTTATGCCCTGTGACAGTTTTCGCCTTCCGGGCGAGCTTTACCTGCTTCCTCAACGCGCCAGCCGCGCTGCCGGCGCAGGATTGTTGCACTGTCTGCCCCAACTGTCGGCCCACGGAAAGAGCGGACCATAGCCTGTCCGCTCATCGATTAGTATTTGAAAGTGAGTGTTTTTCTTGCGTGTGCTTGTGCGCCAGTGCAGAGGAAGGAGGTAAGTACCTGGTCCACCCACGAGGCATGGATATGAACCAACTATGACGCGTAATAATTATGGGACGTACGGCCGGAGGTCATTTCTTCAATTTCTTAGCGACATAGACGCGAAGCGGACAATCACAGAAACGTACGTTTGCGTAAGACAACAGAAACGCGCATTCTTTTGAACTCTCGTCAAAACACTCAAGATACGGTTCTGATTCTATATCTTCCGCTTTACAGAGCTTACTAAATCCCGATTTGTAGCATATGAAATCCTTAGGGCAATCAAATTCAGAAATGAGTTGTCTGATTTCTCTGTCGTGATCGGGTTCCATGTGTAGATTCCTTTGGCAGTATTGCACATAAGTTTCGCCAGTGTGACATTCAGTCCGAACATTGTCAACGATATTTTTTGGAGGATACTCCGTTGCGAAACGCAACGGAGTATCTCGATGTTTTCCCGTAGCGGAAATGCCCAGGAGATGGTAATCTATGAATGGACCTGGGAAGAGCACACTAATCGGTCATTCATTGTTCATTGCTGGGAAGGGAAAGGATCGATGGCGACCATAACGGACTTTGAATCATGGCTTGATCAAATTCGTCCGAAAAGCACCATCGATGTTTATTCCCTTTACAGGGCCATCATTGATCAGGAGAATCTTGGTAGGTTTCACTGCTTAAAGAACGATGCACAACTTTTCCTGAGGACTGACAAAGCGGATGAAGTCCTTATGCTCGCTTCTGATGAGGCTGTTAAAGAATGTCTCTCCACTCTTAGAGAAAGGTTTAGCATTGAGGGTGATATACAGGGGCTGGTATATAACTCGCAGAGCCATGGAAAGGTATCACGAATAAAGAAGGGGCTCAGGCTCAAAACGGCCCTCGATCAGCACGGGTAATTGGGCATATACTTCGCGTAACGCCAATACCGCCATGTTCTCCGGATAGGTTACTGCAAACCTTGAGCCTACACCACAGAGTTACTTTTATGCTGTTCGTGCCTGTTGTCTTTTTGACCCTGGCTGTCACCGTTTACGTTGTGCAGAAACAATGTTGTTTTTCTTCGCCTTCAACGTTTCAAAGGTATCTCTGATCTGCTCCACTTCTGCCCGAAGCTGTGTGTTGGTTGCCTTGAGGTCCTCCACCTCGGCAGTAACGGTGGCAAGTTGCTCTCTTGTGTCGGCTGCAGTCACCTGTGCCTTGAGCGTGTTGAGATCTTTGACGGCTGATCCGACCGCGGATTCTACGGTACTGATTCCATTGTCCAGGTAGAGAAAGCCTTTGCCTGCGGCGGCTATGGCAAGAATGCCACAGCATGCCACGAGGATGTTTTGCAAGAGGATTTTATAGGATCTTTTCTTCTCTGGCTTTACTTCTTGTCTCATTCGCTCATGGCGCTCAGCAACTCTTCGGCACGGGTCTCATATCTCGTCCATGCGCTCTTTTCCATGACAACCTCCTCACCTGATGTATGACGCATCTATCGTTACCTGCAAATGAGAGGCCAACGTGACACCCTTCCTTGCAGTAACCTCACTATGGACCCGGTGTATGCACTAATCCTCACCCATTTTCAAACAAACGCAAAGACCACATTAGTAAGTGCACGTCTTCCAGGTTAAGCAAAATAGCTCTGTATTTGTCTAAATGCCTTTTGATAGCGACGGTAGCTGCAGCCAGGCAATATTTAAGGCAACGATAACCGCCCGTAATTTTGAATGAAACTGAGTGCCCGCAAAAACACCATTGCAGGAAGAAGTTTTCTAGCGACAGGGGGTGCTTTAGAACACCTACAAACAGTGAATACGCCGTTAGCAATAAAGATTGAAGATTACCGCTGAAATAGGAGCATATTCAAACTGGGCTGCGTCAGAAGGCCCTTCTGGATAACCCTCGGGCCGCGGATGGCAGCAGGGATCATGCTATGGCAATGAGTCTCCAGTATCGGCAACCCACCACGCCCATGGGCAATAGGCTTTACTTGACAGGAAGCACTTCCCGGCAATCCGTCAAGCAACGAGAGTAGTTTAGGACTTCCTCTTCAACCCTGTCCTGATACCTCATCTTATTTCTTATTTTCAAGTATTCTTGCGAGAGTTGTCCTCATCCTATCCGCATGGTGCGTTAGACACTCTTCCTGGCAGTGCGGTGCGTCGCCCCTTTTTGTCTTTAGCAGGAACAGCGGAGAGAAAAAAATAGAAGGAACAAAAGACAACTGCCAGTGGGACGATCATTTTTCTTATGATTGAAAATGCGTTCATTGGGATCTTTGTCTTCTCCTTCAGCTTAAAGAAATTCACGTAAACTCGGTGTCAAAATATGAGCCGACCGCATAAAAATGGTATAAAGAACGACCTCGTATTGCTGATTCTGCCGCGAGGCCGGGACTGCACGTCTAACTAGCGAGGTCTGGCCGGGCGGCCGTAAGTCACGCCCCTCACCGGCTCCTCCAGGATGGCCTGCTTAAGGGCATTCAGGGCGTCCTGGCAGAGAACCATTGCCTTGCGCTTCTGGTTCAAGGAGATGGCCAGTGACCGGACGTTGGTGTTCTCGCGCGAGAGGGCCAGGATCTGGGTCTTGATCTTGGTGAACCGGGCATAGCGTGACACAGCCGTCGCGAGATCGGCATTGCCACTGAGTTCCGGCAGCGCGGCCAGGCCATCCAGATCCTTGCGAACCTGCTTGTCCTCCTTGGCCATCTGAGCTTCCAACGCGTCCATCTTCTGGTCGCTTTCCTCCGCGATGTGCGGCGGGAGCAGGGTCTGGATGCGCAGCGCGCTGGTCTCTGCGCCGAAGGCAAGGATCATCACCTTCTTTGCCTCCGGTGAGTCGGCATGCGCCGCCACGAGGCGGGAGAGCGCGGCGTTCATTTCTTTGAGGGTGTCTGCAGCCGGACCGAATGCCAGGCTGTAAGCCTTGAGGTTGGTGTTCTTAACCGCCAGGCTCAGCACCTCGTTGTCGATGCGCTGGAGCTCGGTGAAGACCTGGGAGAATCGGGCAAGCAAATCCTTCTCGCCCTGGGTGCCGCCCGCCTTCAAGAGTTCCTCCAGTTCCCGACGTTCCTGCTCCAATTGCGCCGTGGCCGCGCGGGCCTGATCGGCGAATCTCTGCGACTCTTCATCGGTGATGGCCAGGACCGCGCTCTTTTCCGCTTCCGAGGCCGAAGCCAGAGCCAGTTGCATCCGACCCACTAAGTCGACTCGCCTCGCCTTGAAGGCGAGTTGTTCAGCGGGATTCTGCTCTTTGTAGAAGTGCGCCGCCACCAGGACGAAGAGGAGCATTAGTGCTGCCCCAGGGACCATCCAAAGAACCGCCTTGACGCCCGGATTTGATAGTCATGATGCCCCCTTAGAGTTCCTTACTGCCACACTCCAAGTGAAACGTCACCGTTCGGACTTTAGAAGCCACACGCAACGGAATCGCCCCCTTGCCACAGGTTTTTCAGATAGTCGTTCGGGTGAGGGAGTTGCACAATAAGGTCCTCGGCTGGAAAATGTTACTTCTTTGAAAACAATTTGCTGAGAACGTCCACGTTGATATCCAGCTGTATCGTCCATTTCCACTTGCCGTTGATATCCTGTTCATTGAACCAGACCGGACCGGTGAGCAGGCTTATATCTTTGGTGAAGTAATAGTAGACGCCCACACCGCCCCCGCCGAGCACGTTGTTGCCCGAGGCGTAGTCGGCCGCAGAGCACGAGCCTGCTGTATTCATTCCCTTCCTTGTCCTTTGCCGGAAGGAACCCATGGTCCAAGGCCACCATCCATCCGGTGTTGTCCTTATTCCCGTAACTGTTGACCAGGGTTCTGGAGTTGCCGATGTAGGGACCCACCGAAATCCGGCCGATGTAGGGTATCGTCTTTCCAATCGTTCCGTAGAAGGTGTCCAGGGCCGTGAGATTGCTGGGGACGTTGTGGTGCGCGAAGCCACCGGCGAAATAACCGACATAGAGCGCGGGCGAGCTCCTTAAACCACACATTCTCCGGCGAGCCTAACTTTGCATTGTAGCGAATAGGGGGACACGTGGAACTGGTTGCCGCTCGGTTCCCAGTTTTCAGGCTCAAGCATATCGACACCCACCTCCATCTGCAGCTTCTCGAAGGGAAGGACTCCCATGGTGAGGCCCACATCGGTCGGGAAGTTACCTCCTCCGGCTCTTGTATTCTTGCCGATCGTGAAATAGTTGTCCACGCCGATATGGAGCACACCGAATGACTGTATGTCGGGGGTCATCGGCGTCCAGTAGGTCGTTGAGGGCGTTGCCCGGGCAATGCCCGCCAACGATAACAGTGCCAGCATGCTGAGTACAAAAACCGTGAGTCTGTTGCAAGATGTCTTCACTGCATGTCCCTCCTTGGTAACGAGAATTCTTGAACCTTTCACTACGCACCTCCTTAGAATTGATCATTACTCTCTACGAACTACAAAGCTCCGTACCGCTTGCGAAGTTCGAGATTGAGTTCAAGCACGTTAACGAACTTCTCACCTGCGAGTCCAAACCATGGCGCCGAAGCGTTGCTCCCGCACTATCCGCTCAATCTCTTTTCGGACTGTAAGGCGTCAGCGATTGACGGTCACCAGAGCATCCAGAGCAAGGTTGAGCTGTACTACATTGACTCTCTTCTGTCCCGCCAGACCCAAAAACGGAGTCTCGGCTAGCTTTTCCACGGTTTCGCGCACTTGAGCTTCGGGCAGGTTCCGTGCCTTTGCAACACGTGGGACCTGGATCATTGCCGCATCCAGGCTGATATCGGGGTCAAGTCCGCTGCCTGAAGCCAATACAAGATCCGCGGGAACGGGTGCGCCGGGATTCAGACTATTTTCCTGTCGGACCTTGCCGATCCGCTTTCCCACCTCTTCGAGAAACTTTGCGTTGGACGGCCCGAAATTGCTCCCTCCGGAATTACTCGCATCGTAAGGTTTTTCTATAGCAGACGGTCGCCCGTTGAAATATTTCGGGCTCGTAAAGCTCTGCCCGATCAGGTTTGAGCCGACTATCTTGCCGTTCGCAACGATGAGGCTCCCGTTGGCTTTGTGAGGAAAAATGAGCTGGCACAGCCCCGTTATGAGCAAAGGGATAGGCAAGACCCGTCACGACCGAAAACAGAATGAAGAGAAGCAACGCACGTACGAATGCTTTCATGTTTCACCTCCTAAGCCAGATGGAGAGCGACCACAACAAGGTCGATAATTTTGATCCCTACGAATGGCAGAGCCAGGCCTCCAAAACCATAGATGAGCAGGTTGCGCCACAGCAAGCGCCTGCGCCGTCACCGGCCGGTACTTGATGCCTTTCAAAGCAAGCGGGATAAGGAACGGGATTACGATCGCATTGAAGATTATGGCCGACAGGATGGCGCTGTTCGGGGTCGCCAGCCGCATGACGTTCAGAATCGCCAACACGGGGAAGACCTGTACAAAAATAGCCGGGATGATCGCAAAGTACTTGGCCACGTCGTTGGCGACACTGAATGTGGTCAGCGCGCCGCGCGTCATGAGGATCTGTTTGCCGATCTCGACAATATCGAGCAGCTTCGTCGGGTTGGAATCGAGGTCTACCATGTTCGCGGCCTCCCGTGATGCCTGCGTTCCCGCATTCATGGCGACGGCAACATCGGCCTGTGCGAGTGCCGGCGCGTCGTTCGTACCGTCGCCGATCATGGCAACGAGATGGCCCTCACCCTGGTATTTGCGGATAAGGTTGAGTTTCTCTTCGGGACGGGCCTGCGCCACAAAATCGTCAATACCCGCCTCCGCGGCTATGGCTGCCGCGGTAAGCGGATTATCTCCGGTGATCATCGTGGAGCGTATGCCCATGAGCCGAAGCTGCATGAGCCGGTCTTTTATGCCCTGTTTGAGCACGTCTTTCAGTTGGATGACGCCGAGCATTCTTCCCGCATCCGCAACCATCAGCGGCGTTCCACCTTCGCGCGCCACTCTGTCCACCGCCTCCTTCACGTTCTCCGACACGAACCCGCCATTACTCTCTACGAACTGCCCGACTGAGTCGGATGCCCCTTTCCGGATCTCCCGTCCGGTCCACGAGAGACCGCTCATGCGAAGCTCCGCGGTAAAGGGCACAAACACGGCCCCCTCCGGGGTCTTGATGTCCCGCCCGCGCACGTCGAGACGCTGCTTTGCTAATGCTACGATGCTCCGCCCCTCGGGTGTCTCGTCTGCCAGCGACGCAAGAAGGGCCGCCTCGATAAGTTCTTCCTTCTGAACACCTGAAGCCGGGATGAAATCGGTTGCCATACGGTTGCCCAGGGTGATGGTGCCGGTCTTGTCGAGCAGCACTACGTCGACATCTCCCGACGCCTCCACGGCCCGCCCGCTCAAGGCAATGACGTTGTGCTGGATCAAGACGGTCCATACCCGCGATCCCGATGGCGGGAAGCAGCCCTCCGATGGTCGTCGGTATGAGGCAGACCAGAAGCGCCACCAGGACGGGCACGGTGATCTTCACGCCGGTGTAACTGCCAAACGGGTACAGTGTGGCGACCACGACGATGAAGAGGATAGTGAGGCCGACCAGCAGGATTTCAAGCGCGACCTCGTTGGGTGTCTTCTGACGCTTCGCGCTCTCCACCATGGCGATCATGTGATCGAGGAACGTCTCACCCGGATTGGCCGTGATGAGCACTTTGATCCGGCCGGAGAGGACCCTGGTGCCGCCTGTCACCGCGCTCCGGTCGCCTTTTGCCTCCCGTATCACCGGCGCCGATTCGCCCGTGACGGCCGATTCATCCACCAGCGCCACGCCTTCAACGATTTCGCCGTCCCCGGAGACCGGGTCTCCGTCTTCGATGATGATCGCATCACCTTTCCTGAGCGACAGCGCGGGCACCGTCTCGGTCTGGCCATTTGGCAGGAGCTTCTTCGCATACGCCTCAGTCTGCGCCCGCCGCAATGTTTCAGCTTGCGCCTTGCCCCTGCCCTCTGCGAGCGCCTCGGCAAAATTGGCAAACAAGACAGTAAACCAGAGCCAGATGCTGATGTGGATGTTAAACCAGAAGGGTCCTCCCGAAAGAAGGTTGCTGATCGCTATCACCGTCGTAATCACAGAAACCACTTCCACGACGAACATGACCGGGTTGTGCCAGAGCAGCCTCGGGTCGAGCCTTCGAAAAGAGCCGCTTATAGCTGCCTTAACCAGTGTCTGCCTGCCAGATGGTTACCTTTTTTTGCTCCATGGCACCCTCCTTAAAAAGTCCGGCCTGTTGCGATCAACAGGTGTTCGAGCACGGGACCGAGCACCAGCGCGGGAAAGAACGTGAGGGCCCCGACGATCAGGACAACGGCTGCCAGCATTCCGGCAAAGAGCGGGCTCGCTGTCGGAAAGGTGGCCGAGCTGGGCGGTACGGTCTTCTTGAGGGCCAGCGATCCTGCAATGACGAGCGCCGGCAGGATCGTCATAAATCTCCCGACAAGCATGACGAAACCCCCGGTCAGGTTGTAGAAGACGGTGTTTACGTTGAGACCCGCGAAGGCCGAGCCATTGTTCCCGCCCTGAGAGAAATAGGCGTAGAGTATCTCTGAGAGACCGTGCGGCCCGGCGTTATTCAGGCTGCTCAAGCCTGCCGGCGTGGCCGCTGCTATCCCGGAGAATATGAGCATCGCCATGGCAGGCGCGATCACGGCAGTCACTGCCATGATCATCTCTCTCGCTTCCAGTTTTTTACCCAGAAACTCGGGCGTGCGTCCGATCATAAGGCCCGCGAGGAATATGGCCAGAATGGCATACATCAGCATACCGATGAGGCCGACGCCGACGCCTCCGAAGATCACCTCCCCGATCGCCATGTTGAACATGTAAACGAGGCCGGAAAGGGGCATCTGGCTGTCATGCATGCTGTTCACCGAACCGTTGGAGGTGACCGTTGTTGACTCTCCCCAGAGGACAGAAGGCGTCACGCCAAACCGGACTTCCTTGCCCTCCATATTGATCCCGCCCGCAACGCCCGTTTTTGCAAGAAGCGGATTCCCGTTCCACTCGGACCACATTGCAACGCTCAACCCGATCAGGAAGAGGAGCATCATGGCGGCGAAGATGGTCCACCCCTGGCGCCGGTTATTGATCATTATTCCGAACGTCAAAGGCAATGCGACAGGCATGAGCAGGATAGCGAGCATCTCCAGGAAATTTGAAAGCGGCGTCGGGTTTTCAAAAGGATGCGCCGAGTTGGCGTTGAAGAAACCGCCGCCGTTGGACCCTAACTGCTTGATGGCGATCTGGGAAGCCGCGGGTCCCACTGCGATGACCTGTTCGGCACCCTCAAGAGTCTGCGCCTTTGCGTAGGGCTTGAGCGTCTGCACAACGCCCTGGGACACAAGCACCATGGCCCATATGATGGCCATCGGCAGCAGTACGTAGAGGACCACGCGTGTCGTATCGACCCAGAAATTGCCGATGCTGTTTTTCAACTTGTAGGTGAAGGCGCGGATGAGCGGCAGCAGGACCGCGATGCCGATTGCGGCAGAGACGACGTTTTGGACGGTCAACCCCGCCATCTGCGTGAGGTAGCTCAACGTCGACTCGCCGCCGTAAGCCTGCCAGTTTGTGTTGGTGACAAAAGATATGGCCGTATTCACGGCCGTATCCCACCGGACAGCCCCGAAACCCTGCGGATTGAGCGGTAACCACCCTTGCAGGACCTGCAGCAGGAAGAGCACGACAAGACCGATTACGTTGAAGAGCACAAACGCAACTGCATACTGTTGCCAGGACATCTCTTCACTCTCATTGATGCCGCAGACCCGGTAAACACCCGATTCCAAAGGACGGATCGCAAAACTGAGAAGGGTGCGCCTTCCGGTAAATACCTTTGCCATGTAATTTGCCAGAGGTATTGCCAGAAGCACCAGAACGACGAGAAAACCTATAAGATAGAATATGTCGGTTGCCATTGCGTGTCCTCCTTCCACTGAAGCTTCTTCTTACTCATAGTGCCTACGGTAAGCACGAGTTTAGCGGTTTGCACGTAAATTGTGCGTCAAAATATGGGTCTGGAGGAGTAAAAAAAACGTAAAGAATGCGGCTAATACGGAAAACAAATCGATTAATTGTACTTAACAGATGTTAAGGCAGACAGAATAGAGACCGCATCAGAAAACGCGGTTTATCTTTCATTCAACCTCTTGGTGAACAGAAGATACGAACTGAACCCATCGGTACGGAGTCTCCCTCCGAAATGGTGGACGCGAAAATCATATAGTTCATCATTACCACGGCCTGTCGGAGAATAGATGATTATTCATTTACTTTTCTTTACATGTGCGTTATATTGTTAGCTGATGCACAGAAAACCTGCTCTCGTCTTGCTCATCTGCATTTCGCTCTCCATTCTGGGGCTTGCATTTCATCACCATGCGGATGGAGCTTCGCATGACAATTGTTCTATCTGCTTTAATCTCTGCCACCATGCAAATTTCGTTTTTCAGGATGCTCCCCAAGTCTCACCACCGGCTTCCCTTGTTCTCCTCATCTCTTTAGAGAATAAGGTCAGCCTTTCCTCCGTTTGTTATTCTCCGTACTCAAATCGAGCTCCCCCCGCTTAGTATCCGAACCCTCAAGCTGTTCTGATCAAAGAGACGCAAAAAAGATTTCATTAGAAGAATCGGATATGCGGAGGTGCCATCATGAAAGTCATGATTACGCTCGTTTCGCTGCTTATATTTTCATCAGGTGCATCTGCTCAGACCCTGGAAGATCGGCTCAACGTCCTCGAGGAGAGCCTCAAGAAGCAGGAGCAGACCATTCAACAACTGAAAGCCCTTCAGGAGACGTTCAAGAAGCAGGAACAAACCATCGATGAGCAGCGAAAGTTGATCGAAGAATTGAAAGCAGCGGTCAAACAGCCCCAACCCTCTGCTCCGCCCGCGGCTGCCGCGACCAATCAGGCAGTGGCTCCCGAACAAATGCAGCAGCAGGTGCAGGAGCTAAAGGAAAAAGTGGACCAGGTGGTCGAGGCGCAGAAAAAGGTCGTTCCAAGCGTCTTCAATCCTTCCATCGGGTTCGTGGGTGAGACGATCTTCTCGTACAACAGCAAGAATTCACAGCAGACGGGCAGCAGCCGGCCGGGCGGGTTGGGTGTGTTGCAGCGTTCGATAGAGCTGAATGCGGCCGCGTCAGTCGATCCGTTTGCGCGCGGTTACGTGGTGATCAATGCCTCCGTCGACCCGACCACCGGCGAGGCCAACGCGGGGGTGGAGGAGGCTGCGATCGTCACGACCTCCCTGCCGTGGAACCTGACGGTAAAAGGCGGACGGTTCTTCGGCGAATTCGGGCGGTTGTCCTACATCCACGATCATGAACTCCCCTTCGTGAACCGTCCGCTGGTGCTCGACCAGTATGTCGGCGGCGAATCGAAGACAGACGGCGTACAGGTCAACTACCTGCTGCCGATCTCGCATTACGTGAGCCTGACAGCGGGCGCTGGCACGCAGTTCGGCGATACACCAAACAGTGTCGGCGATTTCCGCAGCTGCCAACAATTTGAACTATTGGGGTCGCGCCTCCACGTACTTTGATTTGACACCCAATATCTCATTCGAACCCGGGCTTTCAGGCATGTGGAATCCGAACACAATTTCTCTTGGCGGTCCGCAAGTTCAACCGAATGGCAGCATATTCACGGAACGCCAGCGGCGCATGGTAGGAGCGGACATTACGTTCGCGTACAGGCCGCTCCGCAACAATCAGTTCAAGAGCCTCACCTGGGGCACGGAAGTGCTTTACAGCGACAACCGCTATGACGTTCTCTCGCCGGCCGGCGCCCTGTCCACCCAGACCGTCGGCTCTTACGGCCTTTACTCATATCTCGCTTACAAGTTCGATCGGCAATGGACAGTCGGCGTTCCTGTTTGAGTGGGTGGAAAATTTGCAGAACAACCAGGCCAGAACGACCGCATACTCTCCGTATATCACCTGGGCGTTGAGCCATTGGAATCAGCTGCGGCTTCAATACACGCACACCAACAACAACGCCGCCACGGGCCTGCAACCGAATGATGCCGTTTATCTGCAATGGGCGTGGATCATCGGTTCACACGCGCACGGCTGGCAGGAACGCTGACTCTGGAGAGGAGGGATCCACTATGAGATCGAAATTATTTCTTTTGTGCTTGATCATCTTGCTCATCGGGGTGTGCATAGGAGCAATGCCCGCCCACGCCGCCAAGATCCGTGTCGTCACGACGCTGACCGACCTGGCGGACTTTGCACGCGCGGTCGGCGGCAACCTGGTCGAGGTTAACAGCCTGGCCACAGGAGTTGAAGACACGCACGGGGTTCCCATGAAACCGAGCTTCGTGCCGATGATGAACCGGGCGGACCTCATGATCCTGGTGGGCTTCGATTGTGAGCACGCCTTCCTGCCCGCGTTGCTGGAAGCCAGCAAGAATCCGCGCATCCAGGTGGACAGGTCCGGTTACGTGGACTGTTCCAAGGGCATCAGTCCGCGCGACGTACCCAAGTCAACCGAACACTCCGCGGGTGACGTTCATCCTTACGGCAACCCGCACTACATGCTCGACCCGGTGTTGGCGAAAACCGCAATACAAAACATCTACAACGCGCTCGTGACATTCGCCCCGCAGTATCAGGCAGAATTCACGCGCAACCGGGATGCCTATCTCGCCAGGCTCGACACCAAGATTGCCGAGTGGGAGAAGGAAGCCAGACCGCTCAAGGGCGTAAAGTTCGTATCCTATCATGAGCATTGGCCATACTTCGCGGCGCGCTTCGGCATGATATACTTTGGCACGATTGAGCTGCGGCCGGGCATCGATCCGACCGCGAGGCACATCGAGGAATTGATCGCGACGATGAAGGCCGAGCATGTTCCCATCGTCGTGCGCGAACCGCAGTTTCCCGAAAAGGTGCCGAAACGCATCGCGGAGGCGACCGGCGCGACCATGATAACGCTCCCCATCATGCCGGGCGGCGTACCCAACACGGACACCTACATCAAGATGATGGACTACATCGTCCACACTATGGTCACTGCCGTACAAGGCAGAAAATAAAGAGAAGAAGGAAGGAGTCAGGCAGAGACATGAATGAAGCCCTTATCACACTGGAGAACCTGAGCATCGGCTACAACGGCCAGTCGGTGCTGTCAGGAATTACGTTCTCGATCCCCCGCGCCAGCTTCACCGCCATACTCGGCGGGAACGGTTCGGGCAAGTCGACGCTGCTCAAGACACTGCTTGGACTGCTTCCGCCCGTGGCGGGCCGCATCGAGTGCCGCATCGGCAGGCGCCCCGCTCGTCTTCGGCTACGTCCCTCAGTCGATTCAGTTCGATCCGATCTATCTGCTGACGGGTTTTGAAGTTGCCCTGATGGGCACGTACGGACGCGTCCCTCCGGGGCGTTTCGTCCCGCCGGTCGAACGTGCCTTCACGCGCGATTGTTTGCGAGCGGTGGGGGCCGAGGAGTTTGCCCGCAAACGGTTTGCGGAACTCTCCGGCGGCCAGAAGCAACGCGTGCTCATCGCCCGGGCACTGACGACACGTCCCGATGTGCTCGTGCTCGACGAGCCCACTGCCGGCGTCGATCAAACGGCGACGCATGCCGTGCTCGATTACATCTCGCAGATCATCAAGGAAAGGGAGATCACGGTCCTGTTCGTCACGCACGACTTTGCGCTGCTGCGCGATCACGCCCAGCAGGTCATCTGGCTTCAACGGGGTAAAGTGCTGCAGGGCACAGCAAGCGAACTGCTCACACCCGCACGGATCACGGAGATTCTTGAAATGGGGGTCGGCTGACATGGATGCATTACATCAGATTCTCTCGCCCGATTTTCTCCTGCGTAACTCGGTTTATACCAGCGTGCTCGTGGGCTTCGCCTGCCCGCTCGTCGGTGTGTTTCTCGTGATGCGCCGGCTCGTGTTCATGGGCGTGGCTCTGCCGCAGATCTCCTCGACGGGTGTCGCGGTCGCGCTTTCGCTTCCCTTATGGCTGGGATTCAAGCTGGCGGATCACGGCTCACACAGCGCCCATGCGCTCGCCTTTGCGGGCTCGATCACCTTCTCACTGACCGCGATACTGGCGCTGGCGTTCATGGAACGAAGGGGGCGCGGACAGCCCGAAGGACGGCTCGGTGCTGCATACGTCGTGGCCGCTGCTTTGGGTATTTTGTTACTCTCAAAAAACCCGTATGGTGAGATCGGTTGGCTCGATATGCTGAAAGGGGAAGTCATCGCTATCTCCGGTTTCGATCTCGCGTTGACGGCAGCAACGTTTATGCTGGTCCTCACGACGCTGGGGCTCTTTCACAAAGAGTTGCTCCTGGTCTCGTTCGACCGCGAGATGGCAAGCATACTCGGCAAGAACGTTGTTTTCTGGGACGTGCTGCTCTATTTACTGATCGGGCTGACCGTTTCGATGGCAGTGCTCAGTGTCGGTCCCCTGATCGCCTTCGGGTTTCTGCTGATCCCCGCGCTGACCGCGCACTTGATGCGCGCACCATGCGCCAGTTCACGGCGTTGGCCTCTCTGGTTGGTGGCGCGGCCGCGTTCATCGGCTTCTGGATCGCGTATCGATGGGATCTGCCCGTCGGTCCGACGGATGTCGTCCTCCTCGGCGTGCTCTACGCGGCGGCCTGGGTTGCCGCCAAATTTCTCCCCGGAGGCTCACGAAGATTTCGCAAGACTTGAGCTGCGCAGACGATTTGTGTAAATAGGAGGCTCGGAATGGAGACGAAGATGCGGAACAGAGTGCGATTCTTGTTCATCATCATGGCCTCTCTCCTGCTGCTTCTCAGCCAGGCGCCAGTGGTTGATTCAGCGGGGAGGTTTGTGGATAACGGAGACGGTACGGTTACGGACACGCGGCGGCAGCTAATGTGGCAGAAGGACGACAATGGAGAGGAGGTCACCTTCGAGGGGGCGCAAAAGTACTGCCAGACGCTGAGGCTCGGCGGTTACACTGATTGGCGTCTGCCCGAGCCTGACGAACGAGAGACCGCAGTGGTCGTCGCAACTGATGATGCGTAGACATTCCCGCGATGTATACGCGCGTTTCGATCTCTACTGGTCATCCGACCCCACGATCTTGCTCCCGTTCAACTATCACCTTTCTTATGGAAAAGAGGTCTTGAGAGTATACCCTGCAAGGAAGGACGACAGAGCGTTCGTGAGAGCTGTCCGCTCCATTCCGTAGATCAAGGATGTCACCCCACTACCAGTATGCAGCCAAGTAATCGCGCGGCAGGCTGCTCAATGTCGCTTCGGCCATGATGGGGGAAGAAATTTCGCCACCGGCGTGACTCCTAATTCTGGCGACAAATGACGATTGTGGGAAGTCAGCGGAACTGGGCCACCCAACCAAGGCCCACATCGGTGCTCAATCGCGAGGTTGTACATTACGACGTGTAACCTTGAATATAGCTAACCACCCGACGGGCAACGAGTATAGGAAGATAGCCTTCAGGAAGATAGACTTGGGCGAGGCGTTGCGCCATTCACCTCTAATTCTTGCACAGGAGGGGTCAGCCAGAACTGAAAATTGCCAAAAGCAGGAATGAAACATCGGTATGGACCGGATAGATTAGCATTAATCCGATCATTCAATCGTACGAAATTCTGCAAAAGCTAATAGCAATGGAAAAAAACAGGGCAGAACGATCCATAGTATAAAAAGAGCTGCCGAAGGCAAGCCATAGCTGGATGCGCACGTATAAAAAAGCCCGCCTGCAGCTAACCACCCACCCACTTCCAGAAACAGATACAAAGCCCAGTATTTGGGTCTGACTTCCGTCTTGCATTGCCAACAACGCAAATTGAATTTGCAGTTACCACATAGCAGGGTCGAGATCATGATGTTTGTCAACGTGAATTTTCGGCTGCAGTTGGGGCAGACGGGCATCGCGCTCCTACAAGTGTGCTCTAAAGGATTATCGGTCGAAAAACGCAAGAGATAACTCGTCGACGGGCTGACGGGTTTTTGACCGTCCCCGGTTCTGGGCCAATTGTCTGCTTTGCCGGAGACAGACGAGCGGGCAGGCATAATTCAACGTCCTGCCAGACCGGTTCACAAGGAACCTTAAGAGGTTTTCGACGCTTTCCGAATACTGGCTGCCGGCGGTATTTTTGTTTGCCGTCATGACCGCGCGGCATTCACCATACGGCCCTTGGCCTGTGGCGAGTCCGCTATTGCTGTCATAGAGTGAAGGATGTGGTCGCATCACCAAAGACTGTTACAAGCTTGTTGGCGACGTCATAATCCTTCTCGATGTAAGGTGAGCTTATGCTCAGAGGCTCTTCAATCGTCTCGCCCGCTTCCTTCGTCTGGAGGGTCGTCCAAAGGCTTTGCGTTTCCCCGGGAGATCCAGGCGCCCTGCCGCCGGCAGGTGAGGAAGGCATACGGCATGATCCACTGGCACGTGAGTACCCAGAAGAACTCATACAGGATCACCCACAGGAAGTCCGAGTCTCTCTCATTACGGTAGTAGATAAGGGCCATGGTCACGCCGAGCAGCGTTAGCATCACCGCATGACGGAAGAGCCAAAGGGGGTGGGTTACCATGAGCGCGCAGCTTTGGCCGATGAGCACATACGGTACCACGAGCGTTGAAGCGACGAGCACGGAATTGATCCGAAAACCCCATAGGTAATCGGCACGGAACGGTCTGAAGAGATAGGAGAAGAGGAATACCGTCTCCCGGATGTTGCTCCGTGCCCAACGAAGAAACATCCTCGCCATCCCCGCATAGGAGACGGGCATGCAGCTCCATACCACCGCGTTTGACTGGAACACCGAGTGGAACCCCTGGGCGGTGATTAGATTGGTCAAAGCCCGGTCTTCCCCGGTCAGACACATCACACCCAGGAATCTCTGATGGATCCACCTGGAGAGGACCGGCTTCACCGCCGAGGCGCGGTAAATCGAAAGTGCCCCCGGGGTGGTCAGCAGTCCACGAAGCTGACTCTGATAGGCCCTCGAAAACCCGAATGAAAGGGAGAAGGAGACCTTCAGGAATCGCGTGATGAGGCTGTCATTGCGGTTAAGCACCTTGACATGGCCCGCGACGCAGCCGATCCTGGGATCGCGCACCAGGGCGCTGACGCCATTTTTCAGCGCATCACGCGCCACAATAGTGTCAGAATCGACCGTGATCCAGACCTCCCCTGTGGCCTTACGAAAGCCCGTGTGCAGCGCATGTCTCTTGCCCCTGTTGCGAGGAGTTCGGATGCTTTGCACCTCGACCGGGGCCTCACGGACTGCTTGCCGGATGTACTGCCAGGTATCGTCCGTGCTGCCGTCGTCAACGACAATGACCTCTAATTTGGTCCAGGGATACGAACTCTTCGCGACCGAGAGAACAGAGTCTCGCACGAGAGGGCCCTCGTTGTAAGCAGGGATCACGACCGATACCGAGGGCAACTCGCGCTCCTCCACAGGTGGTAGAGGACTATACCGGAGCCAGAGAATCACTCTCCAGACCAGCGCTACGTAATGCATCAACCCATAGCCCGCCAGGGACCAGAACCATAAAGTGCCAAGGGCCGTGTGCGGGACAAACCTGAAGAGCGTATGGAAGGTCCCTGACCACCACGCCGCAATGACGAGTGAGGCGGCTGCGAGCGCAATGGCCACTTTTGCCCAAGGCTCCCAGGCCGCCGAATGAGAGGCATCCACCCTGGGGAGGCGGACCGGAGGTGAGTGCACCACGGTAAGCGGAGCAGAAGATGTATGCGAGGGTGACAGGAGCTCAGGCGTCCTGCGCTTTGCATGGGGTAACCGCAAGTTTGTTCCTCCACAAGGTGAGCGGTCTTTCGTGCCGTACCACCGGGAGGTACATCGGTCTTGCGCGGCTCCGCGCCGACGCGGAAGCGACCTTTCGCATCACCCGGCAGCCCTGCTGCCATGTCTCCGGCGAACCAGAGCGTTAGGCCAGTGGCTTTGCGTCCCACCCTTTCGGATGGTTTGCCTTTATCAGGTTCATTTCGTTATCGTCTTTTTGAGAGAGAAACCTTATGCGTTAAAAGCACTGATGCTAAGGACTTTGTCCACACGCAATTCAGGTAGAGGGAAAGAGTCGGGTACTCGATTTTAAATGGAGTAGCGAAGCGAGACTCATAAAATGGACAAAGGAAAAGAGAACTAGGGTCAAGGAGCGTCAATTCTTGTGAATCATGCGGCGAGCAAGGCCAGGGGTTACCGTACATCCAAATCGGCTGGTTGCCACCCCTTACTAGTATGATTGAACTTCGTCGTGCCGCTGCGCTCCAATCGGCAGTCAATCGCGCTGCAGAGCACCTCCCCGAACGGAGAGGTTTGCTTGTATTTTACGGTGAAGGAGACCACGCGCTCATTATCGGACACCTTTCTCACCTCTTTGACTTCAATCTTGTCAGCCTCTCCGACCATCACGCAAGGGGTATTTCCAGGTCGAAGGATCAGATAGGGTAACCCTTTCTCTGTAAGCTCTGCATATTGCTTCCAGCCTAGATCTACGATATTCATGAGCCCCATTTCCGAGAGTTTGTCAAATTGCGCTCTTTCTTGCGGGTCCATTTCACTAGAAAGGGGAATAGCATACCGGTCAGGACCAAGGGAGTGGAATTCTAAAGGTACGTTTTTGAGGTCGGTTGCAAAGAGCTTTTCTTTGATTATTTGGGCGGCCTCATCCCCCGAAAGTTCCTTAGTGCCGCATGATAAAGGTAGGACAAGCGCAAGCGTGAGGCTAATCGCAAAAAATCTTTGAACCAATTTACGAAGAGTTCTCAGCTGATTCATCACGGCCCTCCTCCCACCAACGCCACAGCGCTCTCCGATTCAGGGTCAAAAATGACGATAGTATGATTATTCGGGTCAAATGCGCTTATCCGATATGGCATCCTCATGAAGATTATCGGAGGAAATGTTGTATGAGAAAGTCCCCCAGCGAAAGTATCACTTTCAGGAAGAAAGTTTTCGCAAGTCGCTTCAACCAGATCAGCCGGCTTTTTTCTGATGCGCCAGTTTCGGAAAAAAAGCGATTGAGCGATCCCGCTCCGCGACCTCTCCAACGACGCAGAGCGGTTTCGTTCAACAACTCACAGGGACTCCAACCAGGTGAGCAGACCTCGGCCTAGGGGCTTCCTCTTCCTTTTGGCCCGAGAGGGAGTGCCGACGCGCTCTAGTGCCTTGCGCCGCATCTCCAGATTCGTCTCCACATAGACTTCAGTTGATTTGATATCTTTATGGCCAAGGATGTCCCTGATGGCGATCGGGTGTAACCCCACTTGCAGCAGGTGGATGGCCTTCGCGTGTCTCATGGTATGAGGACTGATGCCGGGCCTGCCCAAAGGAGGCAGCTCTTCCTTGGCGATGGCCAGGTATTTCTTCATGATGTACCGTGCGCCGTGTCTCGAGAGTTGCCGGCCGTAACGGTTCAAGAAGCAGGGACTGTCGTCTTCTATGGAGCGCCCCTGTTCGGCGAGGAAGCGGCTGACGAGCCGTGCGCTCTGGGGAAGCAGAGGGCACAGGCGCTCCCTGCCTCCCTTTCCGGTCACCCGCACGAAGGCAGGAGTCTCAAGATGAAAATCTGATGGCTTCGTATTGAGCAGCTCCTGTATCCGTGCCCCGGTATCGTAGAGCAGCGCAAGAAGCACGTAATGACGTTCGCCATCCCTCGTGGCGCGGTCCACGTGGCCAAGAAGGCTCTTTATCTCTTCCTCGGTCAGGTAGCCCAGCATGCGCCGGGTGGTTTTCTTATAGGGTATCGAGAGAATCCGCTGGCAGAGCAAAGCGAGCGCGGGCTCGCAGCTTAGGACATAGCGAAAGAACGAATGGATGGCGGTCAGGCGCAGGTTGCGGGTATTGATGCCATTTCTCCGCTCTTTTTCGAGATGGTTCAGGAACATGAGGATCACCTCGACGGAAAGGTCTTCGAGCGAGAGATGGTCGACCGTCCGATGATGGAACCGGGCCGCAAACGAGAGCAGCATCTTGAAGGCGTCACGGTACGCCAGGACCGTATGGGGACTTGCGTTCCGTTCCCTCCCGAGGTGAGCCATAAAGAAATTGGTGATCAGGGTTGCGAGCATCGTCGTCATTCTGTTCTCCTTTCTTCGATAAGATGGCCGAACCGTGCCTGATAGCGGCTCAGTATCCCGCCCACGAGATCCTCCGTCAGGCGGAGGTAGTATTGAGAGCTCGACAGGCCGACATGGCCGAGATAGGTGGCGAGGATGGGCAGCTTCGCACCCAAGTCGGCACCCTGTTCGTACCAGAGCATCATCCTATGAACGGCAAAGGCGTGACGTAAGTCATGGAGACGAAGGCCCTTGCCTGCGCTCATCTGCGCGATGTTTGCCTCGGCGAGAACCTTCCGAAACGAGTGTCGCAGGGTCTCCTTGCAGAATCGGGAACCTTTGGGCCCGGGGAAGAAGCAGGCATCCGGGGGCCTGCACGCCTAAAGACCCCTCCACAGAGAGCCTGCACTGCTCCATCCGCTCGTTGAGATCCTGGGCCATGGGCACGAGCCTCGATTTCCTGAATTTGCCTTGTCGGACCCTGATGACCCCGTTGGCAAGATCAACATCCTCCTGGTTCAGGGCCAGGGTCTCTCCCACCCGCATGCCGGTCAGATACAGGAGCAGGAACATCGTCCCGTGCACCATGCCGCGCAGGGGCGACCTTGCTACCGCGGAAGACGAAAGCATACCTCGCACAAACCTTCTCCCTTCGTTACGGGTTAAGATGCGCGGCACAAAGGGCTCTTGCGAATGCCCAGAAAGCCTCGGGGTGGGATGAACGTCCGCGGTTCCTCCAGAGCAAGGAAACGACAAAACTGGCGCAGAACGCTCAAACTGTCTACGCTGTTCTTCCCGATCAGTGCCATATAGGCCCGGATAAGGGCATCGGTAATGACCGGGTTGTCCGGGTCAAGGTGTGATCGGAGGAACCGGTCAAAACCCCTTAACTCGCACTCCTCCGAATCGTAGCGATATCCGGCAGCACGCTTGAAGTGAACGAATCGCTGGATCTGGGAGGCAAGCGGCGACATAAAGGTCTCTTCGCTCATAAGAGCACCTCCGCGATGGACAGAGAGGCGGAACGTAAGGCGGCTACATCGACCTTCGTATAGATGAACGTGGATTCCATCGAGGCATGTCCCAGGATATCGCTGATTGTCTTGACGGAGACATGGGCCCCGAGCATCCTCGTGGCGAGGGTGTGGCGGAGGAGGGAGAGACCTCGCAGACCAGGTCGTTGATCCAGTCCCGCCTTGCGGAGGGCCCTAAGCATGATACTGGATAGACTGATCGGGTGTCCGAACGCTTCGAACGGTGGCCGATGGCAGACGAAGATATGCCGCGACGTGGTGGAGGGCCGTCCTGCGCGGAGATACTGGATAAGGCCATCGGCTACGTCTGGCAGGAGCGGTAAGGTAACAGGCTCGCCCGTTTTGGACTGGCGAAAAGCGATGGACCCCTCACGCCAGTGGAGGTCATCCAGACGGAGCCGGCGGATGTCGGAGGGTCGCATTCCATAGCGTGCGGCGAGCAGGAGTACGGCATAATCCCTCAACCCCACGGGGCTCGATGCGGTCCACGCAGCCGAGGATCTTATTGACTTCGGACTCTGTGAGAACATCGGGAAGCCTCGCGTGGCGAAAATGCTTCGCCCCTCCCACGGCGAGGGATAAATCACAGGGCAACCCCTCTTGTCTAAACACGTATTTTAAGAAGCACCGGACACGACTCATATACCAGCCCCAGGTGGTGGGTTTATAGCTACCGGGATTACCGCAGAAATCATGGATGATGTGGGCGTTAAGACTGTTTACATCACGGACGCCTCTCCTATCAACAAACTCCGTGAATTCACGTAGCGCAAAGACGTTCCGTTGCAGCGTCCCTTCCGCTAGTCCGCGATGCTCCCGGAGAAAACGTAGATACGGAATGACCCATTCGTTGAATATCGCCGTTGTGGGCTTGGGCGGTGCACACATCCGCCGGGGAAAATTACCCCGTTCATCGGCTTCAATGAAGATCCGAAGGGCTGTCCTCACGAACCAACGGTACCTCCCGGCTCTCGGAACTCGCTGTCGAAGGTAATATTCTACCTCTGGCGCGTGAATGCTGGCGGGGAAATCCCTGCCTGCGTCAGCACAGTGTTTCGTGAATCGAAGCCATTCGCACACATTCCAGACGGATACGATGCTTCGCATATTTCAGATTGCTCAGTTGCCTCACAAGTAAGTCAATCCGGTCCCGATACCGACACGTTTCATAGCACGTGCGGTATTTGCTTCGAAATGTCCTTCCCAAACATTGCCACCTCCTTCACGGATGGGTTTAGTTTGCAATGACTTACTCCGAGAGAAAACTTATGTGAAGAACTTTTTTCGAGGACTGCTAAGGATTGCGGGATTCAAAGACAAGATTCTGGGGCCAACTTAACATAA
>CAVSDU010000022.1:0-238852 GCA_963726875.1 uncultured Actinomycetota bacterium
GGGCGCTGCCAGCGCGGCTACTTCGTCGAGTCGCTGGGCGGCGCGCAGTTCGCGGTCGCCTCGACCGTGGACCGGCTGCGCAGTTACCTCGACGGCGTCGATCCACAACGGCCGGATTACCGTGCGGTCGTGCTGGCCGCCACCGACCCGGCCAATCCTTACGGCGCGGCGCTGCCGTGGCCCAGTTCGGGTGCCGAAGGTTCGGCGCGGCCGGGCCGCAAGGCCGGGGCGCTGGTGGTGCTGGTGGACGGCGAGTTGTGCTGGTTCTCCGAGCGCGGCGGACGGTCACTGCTGACGTTCACCGACGACCCGGATGCCAGCCGTGCCGCGGCCGTCGCCCTGGCCGGGCTGGTCTCCGCCCGGCGGGTGGCATCCCTTCTGGTCGAACGGGCGAACGGGGTGCCGGTGCTGCAGCCCGACGGGCCGGCCCGGGCCGCGCTGGACGCGCTGGTCGACGCCGGATTCTCCCGCACGCCACGCGGATTGCGGCTGCGGTAGCCCATGCCCGAAGGCGACACCGTCTGGCACACCGCCGCCACGCTGCGAGAGCACCTGGTCGGCCGCACCCTGACGCACTGTGACGTGCGGGTGCCCAAATTCGCCACCGTCGACCTCACCGGGCAGGTGGTGGACGAGGTGCTCAGCCGGGGCAAGCACCTGTTCATCAGGGTCGGGCCGGCCAGCATCCACTCCCATCTGAAAATGGACGGCAGCTGGCGGGTCGGCCGTCAGCGGGTGGATCACCGGGCACGAATCATCTTGGAATCCGGTGATATTCGCGCCGTCGGTATCGATCTGGGCGTGCTGGAAATCCTCGAGCGCGATCACGACGGCACCGTCGTCGCGCATCTGGGACCTGATCTGCTGGGTGAGGACTGGGACCCTCAGCTTGCCGCCGCCAACCTGATCGCCGACCCGGACCGGGCGATCGCCGCCGCATTGCTGGACCAGCGCGTGATGGCCGGGGTCGGCAATGTGTACAGCAACGAGTTGTGCTTCGTCAGCGGGCATCTGCCGACCGCGCCGGTGCGTGCCATCGCCGATCCGCTGCGATTGGTCTCGCGCGCCCGGGACATGTTGTGGGCCAACCGCTCTCGCCGCAACCGCACCACCACCGGGGACACCCGGGCGGGCCGGCAGGTGTGGGTGTACGGGCGGGCCGGGCAGCCGTGTCGGCGTTGCCGAACACCCATCGCCTACGACGGGGACGCCGAGCGGGTGCGGTACTGGTGCCCGGTGTGCCAGCGCTGAGCCTGCGCTCAGTCGCGGCCGTGGGTCAGAAAGAACTCGGCGATAACCTGCGAGCCGTCGAATACCCGGGTGGTGGCGCCGATGACCGTCTTCGGCAGGTACTGCTTGCCGCCCGGCCAGGTGTGTCCACCCTTCTCGATCTGGTACAGGATCACTTCGGTGCCGTCGGCGCACGCTTCTGAGTCGTATCGGCGTACCACGGTCCCGTCGTTGACAGGAGGCAGATCCTCAATCGACGGAGGACCCTGGCAACGGTCGACGGCCCGCCACCGGTCGAGAAGGCTGGCGACCGAGATGGAGTGGCTCAGCCCGCCGCGGCCACGGACGGCGCCGCCGTTGTAGGGCACCACCGGATCGCCGGTGCCGTGCGCGTCCAGGACCGACACCGGCCGTGACGGGTTGCACGCCACGCCGACGCCCAGCGTGCCGGAGATCGGCGCAATCGCTGCGAACACATCAGCCCGCTCGCAGGCCAGGCGATTGGACATGAATCCGCCGTTGGACATGCCGGTGGCAAAGACGTGTCCGGCCGGGACGTGGTAGTCGTCGCGCAGCTTGCTTACCAGGGAGACCAGGAAACCGACGTCATCGAGATGTTTGCGGGCCGCCGGCGACGCGCCCCGCCCGTCGGCCCAGCTCTTGTCGTAGCCGTCGGGATAGACCACCAGCAGACCGTTGGCGTCGGCGACGGAGTCGAAGTCGGTCAGACCTCGCTGCCCGGCGCCGGTGCCACCGCCGCCGTGCAGGTTGAGCACCAGCCCGACCGGCGGACCCGGCGGCACATGCAGCAAATAGGTCCGGTTCAGGCCGCCATAGGGGAACATTCCCGCCTGATCACGCGCACGGGCCGCCGCAACCTGCCGCTCGTTGCACCCGATCAGACAGGCGAGCAGAACGGCCAGCAGGAGCAATCGCGCCCAGGGCATGCCGTCAAACGTACCGATCGCAGGTGCCCCGCCGGCCCCGGCGTCTACGCTCACCCCGCTGAGGGCGGACGGGTCATGAAGGTGCCCTTGAGCTCCAGGCCCATCGCGATGTCTTCGTACTTCGGCTCCTTGCGCTTCTTCCAGCCGCTACCCGCCGAGATCGGCGGCGCCATCAACGGCGGCAGCATCGGGAACCCGGCCCCCGCATCTGCGGCAGGCAGCGGTGACGCCGCGGCAGCGAGTTGCACCGGCAGGTGGGCCCCGGTCAGCACCGCGGTGGCAGCCGGCGGCGCGGAGAGACTGCCCATCGAGACGGCCACGCCCATCGCTGCAGCCGGTTCTGCGGCGCCGAGCGCGCTGGTCGCGCTCGTAAAGGCTCCCCGCCCCCAGGGCCGATTCGCCCTCCGAGAGGCCCTCGGCGATGTCGGGTGCCACGGACTGCAGGGCCTGGGCTGAGCTGGTCTGCGCAAAATAGCTGAGCATGTTGATCGGGAAGCCGGACGAAATGAACTGGTTGCCCCAGGTGTTGGCCAACGCGAACCAGCCCTGGTTGGGATCGAAGGTGACGCCGATTGCCTGCAGCAGCGCATCGAGCGGCGACACCGGCGGAGCAACCGCGTCCGCGGGCGCCACTGCGGCGGCCGCATTGGCGAGCGCCGATGTCACCCCGGTGGACGTCGTCGAGGCAGAGGCGGTCTGCACGGCCTCGGCCTGGGCTGCGGGTCCGTCCGGCGTGGCGATCGACGGCGGGGAGGTGAACATCGGCAGCTGTAGAGCCTGCGCCGACGCGGCCTGGTAGCGGTACATGGCCGTGGCGTTGTTCACCCACATGCGTTCGTACTGCGCCTCGGTTTCGGCGATCGCCGCCACGTTCTTGCCCAGACCGTTGGTGGCGAGCAACTGCGTGAGCTGGATCCGGTTGGCGCTGACCACCGAGGGGTGCACCACGGCGGCCAGCACGGACCCGAACGCGCCCGCGGCGGCCTGCGCCGACGACCCCAGGACCAAACACTGCTGCGCGGTACTGCCCATCCAGGTGAGGTAGGTTCCCACCGCTTGGATCATGGCCGTGGACGCCGGGCCGTGCCAGGCCTCGGCCACCGATGCCAGCACCGGGGAATAGGCCCGAATGGACTCCTCCAGGTCGTAGCCGAGCCGTTGCCACGCATGGGCGGCCTCGACCAACGGCTCCGCTCCGGGCCCCGAGTGGATCAGCGCCGACGTGACCTCGGGTGGCAGTCCGATGAAATCCATGCCATACACAATGTCAACTCCGGTAAATTTTTGCGAAACATTGCGTTGTCTCTGAGTAGAAATACCCAGGAACATTGCGCGTCAAGTCCCAGTGGCCGGTCATGAGACGGCGTCGATCGCCGCCGCCAAGCGGGGCCGGAACTCCCCGGGGACGGGTGCGTACCCGTTGTCGGCCAGGCCCGTCTGACCAGCGCCGGTGGCGCTGCGCAGGAACGCCTTGACGGCCGCACCGACCCGCGCATCCGGATACTTCGAGCAGACGATCTCGTACGTCGCGAGCACTATCGGGTAGGCACCGGTCTGGTTCGGCCGGTAGAACGAGATCGTGTCGAACCCGAGGTCGTTGCCTTCCCTGATGAACCAGGCGGCCGAAATCGTCTTGCCCACCGAGGCGGGGTCGATGCCGACCGGGTCCGGACCGGCCGAAGTGATGACCCGGGCCACGTTCAGGTGGCGCGCGAGAGCGAATGACCATTCGACGTAGGTGATCGACCCTTCGGCACTCGCGACGGCCGCGGCGACGGCGTCGCTGCCCGCCGCGCCCTCCCCCACACCGCCGTTGAACACCTTTCCGGCGCCCTTGCCCCAGGCGTCACCGCCGGCCGTATCGAGATATCTCTGGAAATTGTCCGAGGTGCCGGACTGGTCGCTGCGGAAGACCACCCGGATCGGCTCGGCAGGCAGCGGGACGCCTGCGTTCAGCGCCTGGATCGCCGGATCGTTCCAGTTGGTGATGCCGCCGTTGAAGACCTTGGCCGCGGTCGGTCCGTCGAGGTTCAGCGACGGTACGCCGCTGAGGTGGTAGGCGATGGCGATGGGCCCGAACACCACCGGCAGATTCCAGACCGGCGACCCGCACCGTTGCTGCGCCCTGGCGTACTCGTTCTTGCTCAGCGGTGAATCGGAGCCGGCGAAATCGGTTTGGCTGCCCAGGAATTCGCTGATGCCGGCGCCGGACCCGTTGGCGGTGTAGTTCAACGAGTGTCCGGGGCAGGCTTGCTCGAAAGCCTTGGCAAAGCGGGTCATCGCGTTTTCCTGGGCCGTGGAACCACTGGCTTTCAAGGTCAGGCGCCCACCGCAGTCGCTCGCGTGCGTCTCACCGGTACAGGCCGACAACATGGCCGCACCGATGGCCAATACGGTCAGCCCGGCACCAAATCGATTGAAGTTCAATTCATTTCCCCGGACGGGTACCGGCTAAACCGCGGTCTCGCTCGTAGTCATGCGAAATGGTAACAAGTCCGGACCGTCGGGATCGGTTCTCAACCAGGTCTGCACCCATCCGGATTCGATGATTTCAGCCGCAGTTTGCGGCCGGTTCACGGACTGGTCAGCTCGCCCATCCACCGTCACGGATTGGTTGGGATGCCAACCATCCCCGTTCGTCACGTGCGATGATCGCCATCTAAACATCTACGTCACTTTGCCGTCACCTTTTCCGAGGGGAGGTTACCGGGATGGCCGTCTGCCATCTGCGCGCGCGCAGTCGCCTGCGAGCAATCTCGCCGGGCCTGGCCCTGGTGGCCGCATTGCTCGGTCTCGCGACGGTGTCGGCCGTGCCGGCCGCGCACGCCGACGCCGTCGATAGTCAATTCCTCAACCTTCTGCAGGCCCATGGCATTAACTTCGGGTCACCGCAGGCGGCGATTCAGGCCGCGCATCAGGTTTGCGATGAACTCGATGCAGGTAGGCAGAAGTCCGATGTCGCCAACGAGGTAACCGGCAGCAGCAATCTGGACGGTTATCACGCCGGCTATTTCGTCGGGGTGAGCGTCGCCGCGTACTGCCCGCGGCATCACTCGACGCCCTAGCAAACTTTAACTGAGTCGTAACGCGCGTTCGACGTTGCAGCACCTACACTTTCGATACGCATATCACCGGGAGTGATCAGTGATCAGGAAAGTGTTGTTCGGCGTGGTAATTGCACTGAGTACCGCGGTAGCGACGGCCAATCCGGTTGGCGCCGATCCCAGCCCGTTCAGTGTCCTCAGCTGCAGCTGCGACGGCAGCGCCACGTTCCTGTACCGCGGCCCCACCGTGCGGGAGCAAATCGATACCGGGATCCAGAACGGTCTTACCGACATGCTGGGCACCTCCAGCTAACCAGCGGCCCCGCGCCCGACGGCTTGCACCGAGTTGTGTTCGTGCAGCGCCTTTTCGGCCTCAGGCGCCACCGGCATGAGGTCGAAGACAACGTCCTTGACGGTGCCGGTGAACGGATACGGCGCCTTGGCCTCGTAGTCGCGGTCGACGACGAGCCCGTTGTCGCGGCCGACGTCCAGCCCGGCGTAGGAGGTGAACGACAGGCTGACCGTCTGGGGCAGTTCGCCCTCGCCGATCTGACGGTCATCTGCCCACAGCGTCACCCGGCCACCCGATCCGGGGACGGGTTGCTCGGAGTCGAACAACATCCGGACGGTCACCTGCCCGGTCGGGATCTGCTCGGTGGACACCTGCCGATAAGTCTCGACGCCGAGGAAGGAGTAGGTGTGGCGCAGTCGGCGCTCCTCGTCGACCCACAGCGCGAAACCGCCCATGAAGTCGGCGTTGGCGAGGATCACGCCCTGGGCGTCTCAGGCACCGTCAACCGGGCCTCGATGGCGTAGGAGCGGCCGTAGATGCGTGGGACCATGCCGCGCTGGATGTTCTGGACATCACCCTTGAAGGTGAACCGGGTGGCGGTGGGCAGCGGCGGCAGGTCACCGAACATCACCGCGAGCCCACCCAGTAGCGGTAATACCCGGTTGCGTTCGGCCTCTTGCCACCACAGCTCGCGGAGTTCGGCCAGCTTGTCCGGGTGGTCGGCAGCGACGTTCTTGGCCTGGGAGAAGTCCTCGGGCAGATAGTAGAGCTCCCAGACGTCCTTGTCGGGGTCGTAGTTGCCGGGGGCGAAACGCTGCATGGTCTCCGGTGACAGATCCCACGGCGCCCGGTCCAGCCGGGCGCACGCCCACCATCCGTCCTGGTAGATGGCGCGACTGCCGAACATCTCGAAGTACTGCACGGTGCGGTGCTCTTCGGCCGCCGCGTCGTGAAATGTCTGCAGGAAACTCGTGCCGTCCATCGGCTCCTGCTCGACACCGTCGACACTGGTCGGCACCGGTAAACCGATGGCCTCCAACACCGTCGGCGCGATGTCGATGCAATGGGTGAACTGGCCGCGAAGCCGGCCGTCGGGCCGGATCCGGCTCGGCCAGGCGACCACCATCGGGTCGCGGGTGCCGCCCAGGTGGCTGGCCATCTGTTTACCCCATTGGAACGGCGTGTTGTTGGCGTGCGCCCAGCCCGAGGCGAAATGCGGCGCGGTGAACTCGTCGCCGAGTGCCTCGATGCCTCCGTATTGCTCGATCAGCGCCAACTGCTGGTCGGCGTCGAGGTCCAGGCCGTTGAGGAACGTCATCTCGTTGAACGAACCGGTGTTGGTGCCTTCCATGCTGGCGCCGTTGTCGCCCCAGATGTAGATGACCAGCGTGTTGTCGGACTCGCCGAGTTCCTCGATCGCGTCCAGCAGTCGCCCGACGTTCCAGTCCGCGTTCTCGGAGAACCCGGCGAACACCTCCATCTGCCGCGCGTAGAGTTTGCGCTGGCTGTCCGTCAGACTGTCCCAGGCCGGGAAGAGGTCCGGCCGGTCGGTGAGTTCGGCGTCCGGCGGAATCAGACCCATGTCCTTCTGGCGTTCGAATGTCTTCTGCCGGTAGACATCCCAGCCTTCGTCGAACTGCCCTTTGTACTTGTCAGCCCATTCCTTGAACACGTGGTGCGGTGCGTGCGTGGCGCCGGTCGAGTAGTACATCATCCAGGGCTTGGTGGCGTTCTGGGCCCGCACGGTGTGCAGCCATTCGACGGCCTTGTCGGTGAGATCGTCGGGGAAGAAATACGGTCGGTCGCCGGGCGCCTCCGGTATGCCGATGACCGTGTTGTCTTGGGTGATGATCGGGTCGTACTGCCCCGCCGCACCGCTCGGGAAACCCCAGAAGTGGTCGAATCCCCAACCCAACGGCCAGTTGTCGAACGGCCCCGCCGCGCCCTGGACGTGGTCCGGGGTCAGATGCCACTTGCCGAAAGCTCCTGTGACATAACCGTTGTCGCGCAGGATCCGGGGCAGCGCGGCGCAGCTGCGCGGCAGCACGGTGGCATATCCCGGGTAAGGGCCGGGGAACTCACAGACCGATCCGAAGCCGACCCGGTGGTGGTTGCGCCCGGTCAACAGCGCCGCACGGGTCGGCGAGCACACAGCGGTGACATGAAAGCGGTTGTAGGCCAACCCGTTTTCGGCCACCCGGGACAGCGCCGGGGTACTGATGCCGCCGCCGAAGGTGTCGGGGCCGCCGAATCCGGCGTCGTCGATCAGCACGATCAGCACATTGGGGGCGTTGTCGGGCGGGCTGGCGCCGGGGACGATCGTCCAGTCGCCGACCGACTCGGCGACGGTACGGCCGATGGTGCCGCCGAAGCTGCGCTGCGGTATCGGCAACCTGGTGCGGTCGGGGTTGAACTTGCCCATCGCCTCTTCCAGCGCTGCCCCCAGCGAGCGCAACGTCGAACGACTCAGCTCGGCAACCGATTTCATCGGCGAACCGGCCAACATCTGCTCCACCTGAAGTCGGCCCTGCGCCGGCGTCACGGCGATGATCACGGCGCTGCCCGCCGACATCGCCGCCCCGATCTTGTCGCCCAGCCCGCTGGTGATCCGATGATGGGCGAAGGTGCCGGCCAACGCCCCGGCCGCCGCGCCAATCAGCCCGGTCGCGAGCAGCGCCGGCGAGAACAGGCCGACCGCCAGACCCGCACCCGCGCCCCACGCGGCGCCGCGGCGACCGAGCTTGTTGCCGGTATCCAACAGCACCCCGTTGCCTTCGGCGTCCTTGCCGACCAGCACCGCACCCTGCAACGGCAGCGTCTTGGCGTTGGCCCGCCCCGTCAGGTTCTCGAAGTCGCTGCGCGCCGTGTCGATGTCCTGATACCCGGCGACAATGACCAGCGCGTTGTCTTCACTCACAACCAGACTTCCTCTCGGCGGCTGACGAACTCGCGGCGAATTCCGCTGACCGGATCGTCGAACTCGATACGGTGGGCCAACAACTGCAGCGGCGTGCTGAAGTCAACAATATCGACGTCGTCGATGTGTATTACTTTGGGATACAAGGGATCCCCGAGGATCGGCAACCCCAGGGACGCCATGTGAACGCGCAGCTGGTGGGTACGGCCGGTGCGTGGCGTCAAGCGGTAGCGGCCCTGCGGTGACGCCAACTCGATCAGGGTCTCGGCGTTGGGTTCACCGGGTTCGACCACCGCCTGCAGGTTGCCCCGGCGCTTCACGATGCGGCTCCGCAGCACCCGCGGCAGCACCAGCGCGGGGTCGACCGCAGCCCGCGCCAGATAGGTTTTGCGTACCAGCCCGCGGGCGAAAAGCGTTTGGTACCTGCCCCGTAACTCGCGGCGGGTGGTGAACAGCAACACCCCGGCGGTCAGCCGGTCCAGTCGATGGGCCGGGCTCAGCTCGGGCAGGCCGAGACTGCAGCGCAGCCGCACCAGCGCGGTTTGGGCAACGTGCCGGCCCCGCGGCATGGTCGCCAGAAAATGCGGCTTGTCGACGACGACGATATCGTCGTCGCGATAGAGCACCGGGATGTCGAAGGGCACCGGCACTTCGTCGGGCAGATCCCGGTAGAGATAGACACTGGAGCCGGCGGGCAACACGGTGGCTTCATCGACCACCGCTCCGGCGGCGTCCACCACTTCACCGGCCAGCACCTTCGCAGCGGCCCGGGCACCGAATCGGCTCACGAGTTCGGTCAGTACCGGTCCGCCATGCAGACGCACCCGCGCCGGCCCCAGCGCGTCGCGAACGCCAAGTACCGCGGGCTTCATTGCGATCCTCCTAGACGGGCGCCGGCGCCACCGGTCGAAGACTATCGACCCCGGGGCCTATGAGGGCGCTAACGACCAAATGTCGCAGGGGCACACGAGCTGATGAGCCTGCGGACTTTCCCCACCAAGTCCATCCGCCAGGTCACATACAACGTCGAAGAAGCCCCTGCCGGCCGACCGCGTCACGTGCTGGCAGCAACCCGGGCCACATCCTCGACGAATCCACACCGACCAATTAGGGCTAACGCCGCACTTGACTGATCGCGTTGGGCGCATGGGCCCGGTCACTGCCGTTGCTGTAGTGGAAGCGTGCGGCGCGTCGCCGAACGCGATGGGCGTGTCCGCGGGTGCGATGTGGCTGTCCAACGAGGTGTATCGGCTCGGCGTAGAACATCAGCTTGGCGAGTTCCACCAAGACCAGGTAGGTGGCTACGAACGCACCCAACACGGCGAAGAACTGCCACGGCAGGACTGTGAAGCCGAGGGTGTGCGCCAGCGGCGAAATTGTGAGCCCGACCCCGATAGCGACCACTGTGAGACTGGTGATTGCCAGCCACGCGCTCGGTCGACTGCGAAAGAACGGCACCTTGCGGGTGCGGATGGCGAAAATGATCAGCGTTTGGGTTGCAAGGGATTCCACGAACCAGCCGGTACGGAATTCGGTGGCACCGGCGTGCAGCACACCCAGCATCAACCCGAAGGTCAAGAAGTCGAACAACGAGCTGATCGGGCCGAATACCAACATGAAGCGGCGGATGAAGGCGATATTCCAATGCGAGGGTGCGTGTAGCTGCTCGTCGTCGACACGGTCAGTCGGAATCGCCAGCTGCGAGCTGTCATAGAGCAGATTGTTCAGCAGGATCTGGCTGGGCAGCATCGGCAAGAACGGCAACAGCGCCGACGCCGCGGCAGCGCTGAACATATTGCCGAAGTTGCTCGAGGTACCCATCAGCACGTACTTGACGGTGTTGGCGAAAATTCGCCGGCCCTCGGCCACACCGCTGGCCAGCACGCCCAGGTCCTTCTCCAGCAGCACCACGTCGGCGGCATCCTTGGCGACATCGGTGGCACTGTCGACCGAAATTCCCACGTCGGCGGAATGAAGGGCCAGCGCGTCGTTGACACCGTCGCCCAGATACCCAACCGATCGACCGTGGCGCCGCAGCGACGTGACGAGCCGCGCCTTCTGCTCGGGGGAGATGCGAGCAAAGATGGTGTGGTGTTGCGCGGCCTCGACAAACTCGTCCTCACCAAGGGCATCCAGCTGTGCACCGGTGATGGTGCCCTTGGACGCCAAGCCGAGATCGGTGCAAACCTTTTCGGCAACCCGCGGGTTGTCGCCGGTGGCGATCTTCAGCTCAATGCCCAGGTTGGCCAACTGAGACAACGATTGGCGTGCGGCGGACTTGGGTTCGTCGGCGAACGCCAAGAAGCCGACCAAAGTGAGGTCGCGCTCGTCGTCGGGGGTGATGGTGGTGAGCTCGGTCGCGGGTTTGGTCGCCACGGCCACCACACGGCGCCCGGCCGCGAACAAGGTCGCAACGGTGTCTTGGGCGCCGGGCGGCGTTGTCTGGCATCGGGGCATGATTTGTTCGGGCGCGCCTTTGACCACGAGCACGCGTTCGCCGTTGTCATCAACCAATACCGACATCGCCCGGCGCACGTGGTCGAACGGCAGGATGGCGACCCGGTGCACCCCACCGCCCATCAATTGCTGCGGCTGCGCAGAGTCCCAGAGCGCGGCGTCGAGCGGGTTGGAGCTGACGGCGCCTGATTCCGGGTCGACGTCTGTGGCCAGCAGCCCGAGACGCCGGACCGGCTCGCTGTGCGCGCCGGCCGGGTCGATCGTGTCGACCAACTGGATCCGTCCTTCGGTCAGCGTGCCGGTCTTGTCGGTGATCAAGATGTCGATATCGCCGAGATCTTCGATGCAGACCAAACGCTTGACGAGCACCTTCGCCTTGGCCAGCTGCCGCGACCCCGTCGCGAGGCTGGTGCTCACCACCGCGGGGAGCAGTTGTGGCGTGATTCCAACCGCGATAGCCAGCGAGAACAGCACGGAATCGATCAGCGGTTTCTGCAGGAGCAGATTGCTGGCCAAGATGATCACCATCAGCGCAATGGCGACTTGCAGCAGCAGGTAGGAGAACTTGCGCAGCCCCACCTGGAAGTCGGTTTCGGGCTGCCGCTCATCCAAACCCGCAGCGATGCGGCCGAATTCGGCATTTCTGCCGGTGGCGTACACCACTCAGAGCCCTCCCCGGCGCTGACGATGGTGCCCATGAACGCCAGATCGGTCCATTCGGCCAGGTCGGTGCCGGCGGGCACCGGTTCTGGCGATTTCTCCGAGCCGGTGGATTCCCCGGTCAGGATGCTCTCGTTGCATTCCAGACCGCTGACATCGATCAGCCGGATATCGGCTGGCACCGCCTCGCCCAACGACAGCCGGATCACATCGCCCGGCACAAGCTCGGTGACTTCGACCCCGACGAATTCCCCGTCCCGACGCGCCAGTGCCTTGTGATGCACCCGCGCATGCAGCTCGGCGGCGGCCCGCTCGGCACGATATTCGTTAAAAAAGCCCAGGCCTATGCTGGCCGCCAGGATCACGCCGATGATGGTCGCCTCGATGCTGTCGCCCAGAAAGAACGCCACGACCGCGGTCACCGCCAACAAGATGAGCACCGCGTTGCGTAGCTGACGACCCAACACCGCGAGCGCCTTGACGTGATGGGTCTGCACCGCATTCGGGCCGTAGCGCACCAGTCGGGCCGAGACGCCTCCGCACTGGACAGTCCGGTGACCGAGCCGTCCAACCATCGCAGGACTTCGTCAACGGGGGCCGTGGCGACCTGCTTTGCGGTCAGGGCCTGGGCATCCGACGCATCGGTCACCTTCGTTGTTGACGACATCGCAGTGCTTCTCCTACGTCGGGTGACGATCACGCCAGCAAGCACTCCGGCAGGGTTGCCATGACCCACGACGCGGGGTTGGTCGTCGCCGCGCCGGCCGTGGTGCCTAGCGTCGACGCGACCGGAGCCGCCTGGGGTCAACGATGTCATGTGCCCCGCCCGTTCGCGCTGGGAAAACCAATTGTTTCACTACCCTCAATCTGCTGGTCAGACATCGCGTGGCGGCGACACCCGGTCGGCCGCCCTCAGTAGGTGGATATCTCGTCCTCAGAAGGTAGATCACCAGAGACCATGAAGATGACGCGCCGGCCGATTTCCACGGCGTGGTCGGCGAAGCGCTCGTAGAAGCGGCCCAGCAACGCCATTTCCACACCGACGGACGACGCTGTGCTTCCATTCTCGATCTATCAGCACACTGAACAGATGCCTATACAGATCGTCCATCGCGTCGTCTTGTTCGTGAAGTCGAGCAGCTTGCTGCGGGTCGCGGGACACCAGCACCTGTTTTGCGCTGTCGCCCAACGCGATTGCCACCTCGGCCATGTCGGCGAAGCACCCGCGGACTTCCTCGGGAAGCACATGCTTCGGATACTCCCGCCGGGTGATCTTGGCTATATGCACAGCCAACGCGCCCATTCGTTCCGCGTCGGCGATGATCTGTATAGCGCTGAAGATTGCCCGCAGCTCGCCGGCCACCGGTTGCTGCAACGCCAGCAGCGCGAACGCCTCTTTTTCGACTTGCGCTCGCATCGCCACGATCCGCTCATGGTCGCGGATCACCTCTTCGGCGGCGACAATGTCAGCCTCTAACAGAGCCTGTGTTGCGCGCTTCATTGCCAGCCCGGCCAGGCCGCACATCTCTCCCAGTTGCTTGGCCAAGTCGGCTAGCTGCTTGTGATAGACGGTTCGCATGGGTGAAGCCTCTCTGAACCTGAGTTGTCGCGCGGAGCTGCCGGAGTTCCACATGGCAATCATCGGCCATGGCGGTGGCGATGCGACATAGGTTTGAGCGCCAAAGTGCGATCGCACGCAGATGATGGGAAATTTTCGTCTCTGAAGGCAAAACGAGGCGAGTTCAACGCTGATCCGGTACATGCCGAAGGTCCGGTGACGATTCGAAGTTTTCATAAGTGACGAAAGGCACCCGAAGGTGGGCCTGAATGACTCCTCCCCCTGCCGGCGCTGTCGGTTAGTCTGCGGCATTAGACGCAGTGGCGCTGTGGGCACCCGGAGAACCGGCATATTGATCAGGAGCCTTACATGTCCACCGAACAAGGGCGATATCGCCTGAACCGGGTGGCACTGCCTGCTGTGGTTAGTCGGACATTCACCTGCAGGCAACCCGTTGTGCGGCTCCCCAACCGGGTTATCCGAAGCTTGTGCTGGGTAGTGTGAAGCGAGTGATCACGCGGCGTGGTCTGCCCGGTTTCGGCCTGCGGGCACCGCTGCGGGTCGCCGCGGCAAGCACCCGAATGGCGGTTGCTGCGGGCGCTGTCGTCGCGGGCACCGCCGGAAGCACGGCGCTGTTGGGCGGCAGTGTGGCGGTGGGCATGGGCCGGTCGTTGGCCCGTGCCGCGCCGGACGTTTCGGCGCTGGCCCGCGCGGCGGCGGGCGTGGCGATCGAAGCGACAGGCGGCCCACCGGTACGGCGTAGCAGCACCAACGGTCCGCGCCGCTGGGTCGAGGTGCGTGGCCTCGGCGGCAAGCACGCTTCGGCAATCGCCACCGACGTGCTGGCGGCCGTTCGCGCAACGCCTGGCGTGCGCGGGGCATTCCTGAACCGCACCCTTGCGCGGCTGGTGGTCACCGTGGACACCGACGCCGCCGACGTGCCGTCGGCCGCACGGCTGTGCCGAATCGTCGCCGACGCCGAACGGCGCGATCGAACGCGCGCCCGCGCGACAGCACCCGATCAGCCTGCCGGGCGACGACGCGGTGCTGATGGGGCGCATGATCGCAGCCGCGGCCGCCACCGCGGGCTTCGGCCTTTCACTGACCGGCAGCCTGCTCCGGCTGCCCAGACTGCCCGACTTGGTGGCCGTGCCGCCGACCCTGGCCGACCACCTGCCGCGACTGCGCCGAGAGCTGGAACGCCGCCTCGGACCGGAGGCCACCGATGTTTTGTTCGGTGTCGTCAACGCCACGACGGCCGCGTTGACGCTGTCGCCGACGGCGGCGGCCGCGGAGGCCGCCACCCGCCGATGCTCGCGGCCGAGGCATGGAACGGTCGGCTGGCGTGGTCTCGGCATGAACCCGAGCTGGGCAGCCAACCGGTGCCTGACGACGCGGCGTCGACACCCAAAGGCATCGCAAGTCCGCCAGACGGGCCGGCAGAACGCTACGCCAACCGGATGGGTTTGGCCGGCATCGGCGCCGCCGCCGTGGTCGGCCTGCTGTCACGCAACGCCGACACGGCCGGTGCCGCCGCACTGGCGGCCGTCCCAAAGCCGTTGCGCACCGTGCGGGAGGCATTCGGCTGCGCGATGGGCCGCGGCCTGACCGCCGATCACGACGCGCTGGTGCTGCGTCCCCGTGCCCTGCGGACACTCGACCGGATGGACGCGATCATGATCGACCCGCGAGCGCTCTATACCGACGATTTGATGGTCAGTCGCGTTCTGGGCGTGCAGAATTCGCCACGCGCCCACGCCTGGGAAGCGGTTCGAACCGCACTGGACAATGGCGGGTTGGCACCCGGATGGCACAACCTGGCTGATATCCCCGGAGCCGGCAGCTCCGGGCAGGCGCTGATCAGCCCGGTTCGCGATCCGTTCGCCGCGGCGGTACTCACCGAAGCGCGCCGGTCGCACCCTCGGGTCTTCTCGCTCGATGACGACGGATTGCGTTCTCTGGCACAAGGATTCGACCATCTGTATCCATCGGACGGGTCGATCGACGACGCGGTGGCGGCGGCTGTCGCGGAACTGAAGGCCGGCGGCGCCACCGTCGCGCTGTTGACCACGTCGGAGATGCGGGCCACGCATCGGTCCGACGTCACGATCGGCGTGCTCCGGCAACGGCATCCTCCGCCATGGGGTGCCGACGTGTTCGTTTCAGACCTGACCGGCGCCTGGCGTGTGCTGCACGCGATGCCCGCCGCGCGCGCCGCCACCGACAGCGCCATCCGGCTGTCGGCCTCGGCCTCGGCGATCGGCGCACTGATGTTGATTCCCGGCGTACCCGGGCGCAGTTCGGCCTCGGTCAATGTCGGCATGGCAGCCAGCCTGTGGTTCGGATTCCGGGCGGCCGCAAAGGTTTTCCGGGACCCGCTGCCGGAACCCGAAACCGTCCACGACTGGCACGGCCTGCCGGTTGCGGAAGTGCAGCGGCTGCTGCCCCGGCCTCCCGACGAACACACCGAGGAAGCGTCCACCTGGTGGCAGCAGCTGCCACCGCTTCGTCTGCTGCACGGCGCGACCACGGCGTCGTGGGGACTCGTCCGGGATTTCCTGGGCGAGATGCGCAGCGACCTGTCGGACCCGATCACCCCGCTGCTGGCCACCGGCGCGTTGGCCAGCGCGCTGCTCGGCTCGCCGCTGGATGCGGTTCTGGTGGGCAGTGTGCTGTTGGTCAATGCCGCGTTGTCGGCCGAGCAGCAGCTGCACGCCGAACGCATCCTGAATCGCCTGCTAGCCGTGCAGGACCCGCCCGCGCGACGGCGCGTGGGCCCGCTGGATGAGCAGCGCCGCGAGAAGGTGCCCGCCAAGCGGCTGCGTCCGGGCGACATCATCGAAGTCCATGCCGACGAGGTGATCCCCGCGGATGCCCGGCTGCTGCACGCATCGAATGTCGAAGTCGACGAATCCACGCTGACCGGCGAGTCGCTGCCGGTGGCCAAGCAGACCGAACCCACGCCGGGTGCCCCGCTGGCCGAACGGACCTGCATGCTCTATGCCGGCACCACGATGGTCGCGGGCACCGCGGTGGCCGTGGTGACCGCGGTCGGTTCGCGCTCGGAGATGCGCCGGGCGCTGGCGATGGCTCCGAGAAAGTCGCAGGAGATCGGCCTGCAGCGACAGTTGCGGCGGATCACCCGGCGGGCGTTGCCGTTCAGCGTGGCCAGCGGGGGTCTGGTCGGGTTGCTCAGCGTGGCGCGGGGCACCCCGTTGCGTGAGCGCGGTCGGAAGTGCGGTCGCGCTGATCGTCGCCGCCATTCCGGAAGGGTTGACACTGGTGGCGACGCTGGCCCAGCTGGCCGCCGCCCGCCGGCTCACCGGCGAATCGGTGCTGATCCGCAACGCCCACTCGATCGAGGCGCTGGCCCGGTTGAACGTGGTGTGCTTCGACAAGACCGGCACGCTGAGCGAGAACCGGCTGAAGGTCAAATCGGTGCGCCCGATGACGGGTTTCACCCCCGGACAGGTGCTGGATGCGGCGCTGAGCACGAGCTACGCCAGGCACAGCCACCGGGTCGATCACGCCACCGACGATGCGATAACACCGGGCCGCCGACGACCCCTCGCTTCGGGGCGACGGTTCGCCGCCCAACCGCCGCTGACCCGTGACGCATACCTGCCGTTCCAGTCCGGTCGCCCGTTCGCGGCCGCACTGGTCGGCAACCGGCTGACCATCAAGGGCTCACCCGAGGTGCTCTCGTCGGCGCTGCTTCACGGATGACCGATCGCCGTTGACGCAGCAGATCGACGAGATGGCGGCCAACGGGTTGCGGGTATTGGCGGTGGCCGAGCGCCAGCTCAGCCCGGATCAAGCCGCAGCCGCAGCTAGCCGATCCCGATCTGCTGGAGACCCTGTGCACGTCCGAGCTCACCCCGATCGGTCTGCTCGGGTTGGCCGACACTCCTCGGCCCATGGCCCAGGCCGTGCTGAAGGCACTCGCCGACCGCGGTATCGGGGTCCGGTTGATCACCGGTGATCATCCCACCACCGCGGCCGTGATCGCCCAGGAGCTGGGCATCGACGTCACCGCCGAGCAGGTGATCACCGGCAGCGACTGGGAAGCGCTGTCGGCCGAACAGCGGGCCGAGACGGTCGCGTCGCGACTGGTCTTCGCGCGGATGACGCCGGAACACAAGGTAGAGGTGGTCCAGACCCTCGAGCGGACCGGGCTGGTCACGGCGATGGTCGGCGACGGCGTCAACGACGCAGCCGCGATCCGGGCGGCCAGCGTGGGCATCGGGGTCGCCGCGCGCGGCAGCGATACGGCCCGCACCGCGGCCGACGTGGTGTTGCTCGATGAGCGGATCGAGGCACTGCTCGACGCCCTCGACGAAGGCCAGCAGCTGTGGCGGCGGGTGCAGTCGGCGGTGTCGATGCTGCTGGGCGGCAACCTCGGCGAGGTGTGCTTCGCGCTGATCACCACCGTGCTGACCGGGCGTTCGGTGCTCAACGCCCGCCAAATGCTGTTGGTCAACATGCTGACCGACGCGCTGCCGGCCGCCGCCCTGGCCGTCAGCCCGCAGGCGGGTACCGCCGAGGTCGACCGCGACGAGGCAGCGATGTGGCGCGCGATCGGGATTCGCGGTGCGTCCACCACGATCGGCGCCATGCTGGCGTGGCTGATGGCCAGCGCGACCGGCACCCAGCGCCGCGCGGCAACGGTCGCGCTGATCGGGTTGGTCGGCACACAACTCGCCCAGACACTGGTCGACTCGCATGGCCCGCTGGTGGTGCTGACGACGGTCGGTTCCTTCGCCGTGCTCGTGTTGGTCGTGACCACCCCCGGCCTGAGCCACGTGTTCGGCTGCACCCCCGTGGACCCATTGGCCTGGGGTCAGGCGTTGCTGGCGGCTGCGGTGGCAAGTCTGGTGTCGGCGCTCGCTCCCGACCTGCTCGTTCGTGCGTCCGAGGCCGCGCGGCGGATCATGCGCGTCACGGCCGCCGGCGAGGCATCTGTCGACGACGAGACCTCCGCGGCACGCTTGTAGCCAAATGTTTGCCCGGTGGCCACTTGGGCGTCGGGTTCTCGAGTCGCAGGGTGGTCACGACGGCCGTACCGTTGCTGTCGGGGTTCCGCGGATTGCACGACAATCCGCACGGTCAGCGGACAGGTGAACGAGATGGCGCGCGAAACTCGGTTGCAGCTCAAGCCATTCCGAGCTGTCATGGAACATATCGACGGAGCTTGGTGGCCGCGCTCCACGAGCTTGGTCGACGAGCTACCGGCCCTGGTGGCGTCGGTATCGGAGCGGCTGGGGCCGATCGTGATGGTGGGCTACCACCACAATGGCTGGGACGAAACACCACCCCTGCTCGAGGTCGCCGGCCAGACCGTCGAGTTGCTGGGCTTCTCCAGTGACGAGCCGACCAGCGTGATCCTGATCGGGCAAGACGGTCATCACGTCACATTGCACGTCATTCCGCCGGACACCAGCGACCAGAGCGGCCGAGCTGCGCTGGATGAGGCGCGCAATGGCGCCGATGCCGACATCCCCAGCGCCAGTAGTTCTATGGTGGCGCGATCTGTGGCCGACGTGGCGGACAAGCTGGCCCTGCATGAGGGCCGCGGCGACGAGCAGCGAACCGCCCAACTCAGACCCCAGATCAGCCAGTGGTGTGAGGAGGCCGCTCAACAGTTCGTCGACGCACCCGTCCAAACCTTCGTTCCGATCCTCGTCGAACACATCGTTCGCAACCGCTTGATGGAATCCCGCGCGGCAACCCCATCGTCGGTGGGTTAGCCAGCGGTCGCCAGACCACGCCGGACTAGGCTCCGTTGGTGGTGAAGCCGCCGACCGATCCCGAACAGGGATTGACCACCGAAGAGGCCATGCAGCGCCTGGTCGAGGTCGGCGCAAACGACATCGCGACCGTCCCGCCGGTGCCGACGTGGAAGAAAGCCGTCGCACAGTTTCGAAGCCCACTCATCTACCTGCTGTTCGCCGCCCTCATCGCCTCACTCGCGGTCTGGGTCGTCGAGGGAGCCACCGGCTGGCCGGTCGATGCTCTGGTGATCGGTGTGATCGTCGTCCTCAACGCCGTCCTGGGTTATATGCAGGAGACACACGCCGAGCGCGCGGTCAGCGCCCTGGCTCAGTTAAGCGCGGCGACAGCGACAGTCGTCCGCGACGGAGCGCGACGCAGAGTTCCCGCGAGCGCACTCGTACCCGGCGACGTGCTGCTGCTGGCCGAGGGAGATGCGGTGGCCGCCGATGCCCGGCTGCTGTCGACCGACGGGCTGGAGGTGTCAGAGGCCGCACTGACCGGCCAAAGTGAACCAGCTGTCAAAGACTCTGGGCCGCTGGTGAATTCGGCCGCACCGAGCGCCACGGTCGACATGGTGTTCAAGGGCACCGCGGTCACCAAGGGTTCCGGGCGAGCCGTGGTAACGGCAACCGGGATGGCAACCCGGACAGGTCAAATCGCCAGCCTGGTGCGTACCGTCGACCACGATGCGACACCCTTGCAACGCGAGGTCGCCCGCGCCAGCCGGATGCTCGGCATCGCCGTGCTGGCCATCACCGTGGTGGTGATCGCGACCATTGTCCTCGTCTTCGGTATCCACAGCGCTGGTGACGCTGTCACGGTCGTGCTGTTCGGCGTCTCGCTGGCGGTGGCCGCCGTACCCGAGGGACTGCCAGCCATCATGACGGTGGTGCTCGCCCTCGGTATGCGGCAGTTGGCCGCCCAGAACGCGATCGTCAAAGACCTGGCTTCGGTGGAGACCCTGGGGTCGGCCTCGGTGGTTTGCTCCGGCAAGACCGGCACGCTCACGACGGGTGAGCTGACGATCATGCGGGTCGTCACCCCGTTGGGCGAGGCGATCGTCACCGGTGCCGGATATCGGCCCGAGGGCCGGCTGGAGCACGATGGCCTCCCGCTGGACGAGGCCGGCGACCTGTGGTGTCAAAGCGCGCTGGTGCTCAGCGCGGGAAGTCTGGCCGGCGACGCCACTCTTCACGAGGAGGACGGTCGATGGACCGTCGAAGGTAATCCCGTCGAGGCGGCCTTTCAGGTGGCCGGAATGAAGATCGGCGTGACGAACGTCCGTGCCGGCCAACAGAACCCCACGGCGGCGATTACGGGTGACCCCGATGTGGTGCTCGAGCGCTGCGCCTATCTGCAGGTTGGCGATCGGCCCGGATCGCTCGACGACTCGATGAAGTCGACGATCCGCGCCCACGCCGCGCGCCTCACCCGGGACGCCCTACACCCCGTCGCCGTGGCGTACCGCTCGCCGGGTCTTCAGGACCTGGTCTACGCCGGCATGGTCGGCATCACCGATCCACCCCGTCCAGAGGCGGCCGCCGCCATCGCCGACGCGCGCCGCGCCGGGGTCAGGGTCGTGATGATCACCGGCGACGATCCTCTCGTTGCGGCGCGGATCGCTCGCGACCTTGGCATCGATGGCAACGAGCCGGCGGTGTCGGGTGCCGAACTCGCCGCGCTGGATGACAAGCAGCTCCGCGAGACGGTGCGCCACCACTGTCAGTACACCCGGGTCAATCCGGAAGACAAACTGCGCATCATCTACGCCCTACAGGCCGAGCACGAAATCGTTGCAGTCACCGGCGAGGGAATCAACGACGCGCCCGCGCTGAAGTCGGCCGACATCGGTATCGCCATGGGTCGCACCGGCACCGAAGTCGCCAGGGAAGCGGCGAAGATGATCCTCGCCGATGACAACTTCGCAAGCATTGTGCAGGCCATTCGGGAAGGCCGGGGCATCTTCTCGAATATCAAGAAGGCCCTGCGCTACTTGCTCTCCTCCAATATGGGCGAAATCTTGACCGTCTTCTTCGGCGTCGTGCTGGCCGACGTGATAGGCCTGTCGCAGGGCCACACCTTCGCGCTGCCGCTGCTGGCCACCCAGATTCTCTGGATCAACCTGCTCACGGACGGCGCGCCGGCCCTCGCCATGGGCGTCGACCCGCAAATCGAAGAGGTCATGAGCCGGCCGCCACGCGCGGCGGCGGATCGGATTATCGATAAGCGCATGTGGGGCAACATCATCGTCATCGGTGCGGCCGTGGCGGCCGCGACGCTGCTCACGATCCACCTGTTCTTGCCCGGCGGGCCGATCCCGGGAACGTTGTCGCTCGGCACCGCCCGCACCGCGGGCTTCACCGTGCTGGTGTTCGCCCAGCTGTTCAATACCGTCAACGCCCGCTCCGACAGCCACACCGCGTTCCGCCGTTTGTTCACCAACCGGTGGCTATGGGCGGCGATCGCGCTATCAGCGCTGCTGCAGGTGGCCGTCGTTCAACTGCCCTTCTTCAACCAGGCATTCACCACCAGGCCCCTCTCCCTGACCCAGTGGCTGATCTGCACAGCGATGGCCAGCACCGTCTTGTGGGTCAGCGAGCTGCGCAAGGTCATCGTGCGTTACGTCGATCGGCGGCTAGGCCATTAAAGAGGCATCAACGCGGTAATAGCCTCGACGTCGGCCGGTCCGGGCAGGCCCCAGTCGGGCTTGTAGTCGAACAACTCCTCGGCGGGCGCCGATTGCAGGTCGACGTCGAGCACCTCGATGGCGTTCAGCGGAACCAGGGCGGGGTGCACGTGGCCGCAGGCCCGGGCCAGGCACAGCAGCTCGAAGCGCAGGGTGGCCAGATAGTTGGCGCAGCGCACCGACTTCAGCGCGGGGTCCAGGCCGTGCTGCAGCCAGGCCGACTGAGTCGCCACTCCCGAAGGGCAGCGGCCGGTGTGGCAGCGCTGGGCCTGGATGCAGCCGATGGCGAACATCGCGGTGCGGCCGACGTTGATCATGTCGCAACCCAGGGCCAGGCCCAGCAACGCGTTCTCCGGGATGCCCAGTTTGCCCGAGCCGATGAACACCACGTCGTGGTGCAGGCCCTGTTCGGCGAAGGCGCGGTAGACCCGCGGGAAAGCAAATTTGAACGGCAGCGCGACGTGGTCACTGAACACCAGCGGCGCCGCGCCGGTACCGCCCTCACCGCCGTCGACGGTCACAAAGTCGACCCCCCGACCCGTACCGGCCATCCGCGCGGCCAATTCGGCCCAGAACGCGCCTTCCCCGACCGCCGACTTGATACCCACCGGCAGCCCGGTCTCGGCGGCGATCGTCTCCACGAACTCGAGCAGACCGTCGACATCACGAAACGCCGAATGCCCGGCCGGGCTCTTGCAGTCCACTCCGGCCGGGATACCGCGGATCGTGGCGATCTCTTCGGTGACCTTCGCGCCGGGAAGCATGCCGCCCAACCCGGGTTTGGCCCCCTGGCTGAGCTTGATCTCGATGGCCCGGATCGACGGGGTGGCGGCCACCTGGTCGACCAGCCGGGACAGGCTGAAGGTGCCGTCGTCGTTGCGGCAGCCGAAGTAGCCGGTGCCGATCTGCCAGACCAGGTCGCCGCCGTTGAGGTGGTACGGCGACACGCCGCCCTCACCGGTGCTCTGCATGGCGCCGGCCATCGCCACGCCCCGATTCAGCGCGGTGATGGCCGCCCCGCCCAGCGCACCGAAACTCATGCCCGAGACGTTGACCAACGACGACGGCCGAAAAGCCTTGGCGCGGTTGCGCGCTCCGCCGAGCACCTTGGCCGCCGGCAACGACACCGCCGGGTCCGGGTGACCGGGCTCGCCGTCCGGCGCCGACACCGGAAACGCCGCATGCTTGATGATCGGGTAGTTGTGGGCCTGCTCCAGATCGTTGTCGGTGCCGAAGCCGAAGTATCGGTTGCCCATCTTCGACGAGGTGTACACCCAGCGCCGTTGGTCGCGGCTGAACGGCCTTTCGGCGTTGTTGTCGGTGACGATGTACTGGCGCAGTTCCGGCCCGACCGCTTCCAGGACGAACCGCAGGTGGCCGACGATCGGATAGTTGCGCAGGATGGTGTGGCGGCGCTGCCAGAGGTCCCAGCCCGCCAAGCCGGCCAAGCCGGATCCCACCACAGCACTCAGGGAAGCACCCACGGAACGTCGTTTCACGCCCTCATGCTGACCCGGGCCACCGACACATTACTAGTGACCTCAGTCCTCGAAGGTCCTCAGTTCCTCAGGTGAGTGGCACCGGTTCGAGGATCTCGGCGCGCGCCTCGGGTGCGCTGGCCCGCAGCTCGTCGGCCGAGACGTCGTCGGGCTGGGCCTGCGACAGCACCTCGGCCTCGACCCGCGCGTTGTAGTTGGCCACCTCGCGGTTGACGTCGTCGGCGCTCCAGCCCAGCACCGGCGCCACCAGTTCGGCCACCTCGCGGGCACAGTCGACGCCGCGGTGTGAGTACTCGATGGAGACGCGCATCCGGCGGGCCAGGATGTCCTCGAGGTGCAGGGCCCCTTCGGCCGCCGCGGCGTACACGGCTTCCACCTTCAAGTAGCCCGGGGCATCCTTGATGGGGCTGAGCAGATCGGGATTGTCGACTGCCATACCCAGGACACCGCCGATCAGCGAACCGTAGCGGTCCAGTAGATGACGCACCCGGTAGGGGTGCAGTCCCTGCAGCGAACCGACATTCTCGGTCTGATTGACCAGGGCGAAGTAGCCCTCGGCGCCCATCAGCGGCACCTTCTCGGTGACGGACGGCGCCACCCGCGCCGGGATGAATTCGGCCGCTGCGTCGATCGCGTCGGCCGCCATCACCCGGTACGTCGTGTACTTGCCTCCGGCGATGGCGACCAGACCGGCCGCCGGCACCGCCACCGCGTGCTCGCGCGACAGCTTGGACGTGTCGTCGCTTTCCCCCGCGAGCAACGGGCGCAGCCCGGCGTAGACGCCGTCGATGTCGGCGTGCGTCAACGGCGTGGCCAGCACCTCGTTGACGGTGGTCAGGATGTAGTCGATGTCGGCTTTGGTGGCCGCGGGGTGGGCCAGGTCGAGATTCCAGTCCGTGTCGGTGGTGCCGATGATCCAGTGGTTTCCCCACGGAATGATGAACATCACCGATTTCTCGGTGCGCAGGATCATCGCGACGTCGCTGACGATCCGGTCCCGGGGTACCACCACGTGCACGCCCTTGGATGCGCGCACCTTGAACCGCCCGCGCTGCTTGGACAACGCCTGAGATCTCGTCGGTCCAGACCCCGGTCGCGTTGACCACCACGTGCCCACGGACTTCGGTCACCGACCCGTCCTCGGAGTCACGCACGCGCACCCCGGTCACCCGGTCGCCCTCCCGCAACAGCGCGATCACCTGGGTGGAGCATCGGACGACGGCACCATAGTGCGCGGCGGTGCGCGCGACGGTCATGGTGTGCCGGGCGTCGTCGACGACGGTGTCGTAGTAGCGGATGCCACCGATCAGGGAGCTGCGCTTGAGGCCGGGGCTCAGGCGCAGTGCGCCGGCTCGGGTCAAGTGCTTTTGCGCCGGGACCGACTTCGCGCCGCCGAGTGTGTCGTAGAGGAAAATCCCCGCCGCCATGTAGGGACGCTCCCACCAGCGCTTGGTCAGCGGGAACAGGAACGGCAACGGCTTGACCAGATGCGGCGCCAGCGTGGTCAGCGACAGCTCGCGCTCGAAGAGCGCCTCGCGCACCAGCCCGAACTCGAGTTGCTCGAGGTACCGCAGCCCGCCGTGGAACATCTTCGACGATCGGCTGGAGGTGCCCGACGCGAAGTCGCGGGCCTCGACGAGTGCGACCTTCAGTCCGCGGGTCGCCGCGTCGAGCGCGCATCCGGAGCCCACCACGCCGCCGCCGACGACTACCACGTCGAATTGCTCGGCACCCAGTCGCTCCCAGGCCAATGCACGTTGCTGAGGCCCTAGCGAGGAAGCCACCCAGGTCTGTGCGCTCTCCGGTGCTTGAATCGGGTTGCTCACGACAATGGACTCCTGTCGGTTACTTGTCGGTAGGCGATGCTCAACAGGGTAGTTCGTGCGGCATTTGTTGAGTCGGACTTCAGTCCAGATCGTCGTGCGCCATCAGGCGCCGCGCGGCCTCGGTGATCGAACCGGACAACGACGGGTAAACGGCAAGCGTCTGGGCCAACTCGTTGACCGTGAGACGGTTGGTCACGGCGACCGCGATCGGCAGGATCAGCTCCGACGCGATAGGTGCCACCACCACGCCGCCGATCACCACGCCGGTGGATTTGCGGCAGAAGATCTTGACGAAACCCTGCCGCAACCCCGACATCTTCGCCCGCGCGTTGGTGTGCAGCGGCAGCATGATGGTCCGCGCGCTGAACTCCCCGTCGTCGATCGCCGACTGCGGCACACCGACGGCCGCGATCTCGGGCCGGGTGAAGACCGTCGCCGCCACCGTGCGCAGGCGGATCGGATTCACCCCCTCGCCCAGCGCGTGATACATCGCGATGCGGCCCTGCATCGCCGCGACCGAGGCCAGCAGCAGCAGACCGGTGCAGTCGCCGGCCGCATAGATGCCGGGCACCGACGTGCGCGACACCCGGTCCACCTTCAGGTAGTCGCCGGGCCCCAGCTCGATGCCGACGCGTTCCAGGCCGAGGCCGCTGGTGTTGGGAATCGACCCGATGGTCATCAGGGCGTGGCTGCCCTCGATGGTGCGGCCGTCGGTCATCGTCACCAATACGCCGTCATCGGTCCGGGTGACCGACTCGGCACGCGCGTTTTTGACCAGGTTGACGCCACGTTCGGCGAACGACTCTTCCAGCACCGCGGCGGCGTCGGCGTCTTCGTAGGGCAGTACCCGGTCCCGGCTGGCCGCCACCGTCACCGGCACCCCCAACTCGGTGTAGGCGTGCGCGAATTCGGCGCCGGTGACACCGGAGCCGACCACGATGAGGTGCTGCGGCAGCTCCTTGAGGTCGTAGAGCTGGCGCCAGGTGAGGATGCGTTCGCCGTCGGGTTGGGCCGATGGCAGGATCCGCGGACTGGCCCCGGTGGCGATCAGCACGAAGTCGGCGTCGTGCTCGGTGACGGTGCCGTCCGGAGCGGTCGCCCTGAGCCGGTGCCGGGCCAGGCCGGGGGTGGGGTCTACGAGTTCCCCGCGGCCGTGGACCAGCTTCACCCCCACGGCCCGCAGTTGAGTGGCGATGTCGTCGGACTGCTCGGCGGCGAGCTTTTTGACCCGGGCGTGGATCTGCGGCAAGTCGATTTTGGCGTCGTCGATGTCGATCTCGAAGCCCAGCCGCGGCGCGCGGCGCAACTCGGTCCGCAGCCAGGTGGACCCGATGAATGTCTTGGACGGCACGCAGTCATCGAGAACCGCCGCGCCGCCGATTCCATCGGAATCGATGATGGTGACTCGACGTCAGTCTGGCTGGAGTTGGCGGCCACCAGGGCCGCTTCGTAGCCGGCCGGGCCTCCACCGAGGATCACGATGCGGGTCACCACAGCCCATAACCTAGCTCGGCGGTGCGGCAGTTCGCAGGGCGGAGTTTAAGCTTTCCCCGTGCCGCTCTACGCCGCCTACGGGTCGAACATGCATCCCGAGCAGATGCTCAAGCGTGCACCGCACTCGCCGATGGCCGGAACTGGCTGGTTACCGGGGTGGCGACTGACGTTCGGCGGCGAGGACATCGGCTGGGAAGGTGCACTGGCCACCATCGTCGAGGACCCGGATTCGCGGGTGTTCGTGGTGCTGTACGACATGACGTCGGCCGACGAGATGAACCTGGACCGGTGGGAGGGCTCCGAGTTCGGCGTCCACAAGAAGATCCGCTGCCGGGTGGAGCGGGAGTCGTCGGACACCGACATCGACCCGGTGCTGGCATGGCTCTACGTACTGGACGGCTGGGAGGGCGGCCTGCCGTCGGCGCAGTATCTGGGCGTGATGGCCGACGCCGCCGAAATCGCAGGCGCACCAGCCGATTACGTGCATGACCTGCGCACCCGGCCGGCCCGCAACATCGGTCCGGGGCCCAGCACCCCGGAGTAGTGACCCCGGCTCGTCTCGTGCTCGCGAGCGCCCGCATTTTACCAGCGACACGCCGTTACGCCTGACAATTTGCGCTCGCTCGCGCTTACGGGGTCACGCGGCTCTCGCACGCTCCAGTCGCGACTCGATCCGGCGAACGAGTTGTGCGGGTTGATGCCTGACATCCTCGGCAACGATCGGCACCACGACCCAGCAGAGGTCCTGCAGCGCCCCGGCACGCGTGCGGTCTCGATGGAATGCCTCGGGCCCGCTGTGCCAGTCGACGCCGTCGTATTCGGCGGCGACGCGGTATTCGGGCCAGGCAAAGTCCAGCCGCCAGACCCGACCGTTGAGGTCGACGATCTCGTACTGCAGCGCCGGCGGCGGCAGTCCTCCGTCGAGCATGACCAACCGGGCCTCGCTCTCCATCGGCGACTCTGCCAAAGCGGAAGCAAGAGATAGCATTTCGCGCGCGGTGACGACGCCGCGACGGCCGGACTGTAGGTGGAGAGTCCGCGTGAGTTCGCCGCAGTCGCATGTTCCGCTGCGCAGCGCGGCATCCAGCGTCGCCAGTGCGCGGGGCCGGCGTAATCCGCGCGCAACCTCGATCGCAGTCCACTCCGGCGTGGTAGCCGGACGTCCCCCGATCACTGTCAGTGGCGCACCCTCGCGACGATGCACCACCAGACCCTTGGTCGATCGCAATTGTCGGCCATCGGGGTTGAGCACGTGCAGGTCCGCGGTCCGCTCGGTATCGAAACCGTAGGCCGCCGCGGCGGTGCCCAGGCAAGCCGCGACGGTCGTGCCGGTGATCAAGTCCAGCCCACGCAGGCGTATTGCCGCGGTGGGGTTGTCGCGAGAATAGATTCCGTACCAAACCCTCTGCAGTGCGCCGCATTTCAGGTGCGTCTCAAGCCCGCGGCGGGTCAGAGCCGTCAGCGCCTGAGCAGCAGTCACCACGCCGCCCTGTGCCGTCAGGAGTCGGTCGAGATCTGCACCCATGCGGGTTATCGTCGGGGCGCCACTGTGTTGGGCACAATTCAGCTGCTGAGCGTGCACAAAATGCCAGCCCGCGCGGCGTGTCGCCGTACAACTGTGCACGCTCGCGGGTGGACGAGCCGTGCGCGCACAACCCCTTGCTGAGCGTGCACAAAATGCCAGCCCGCGCGGCGTGTCGCCGTACAACTGTGCACGCTCGCGCCCGCTCAAAAGGAGAAGGCGCCAGCTCAGAAAGCGGCGGACTGCTCGATGATGTTGACCATCACCCGCACGCCGATGGCCAGCGCGCGCTCATCGAGGTCGAACGTCGGCTGGTGCAGATCTAGTTGCGGCCCTTCACCCGACCACACCCCCAGCCGCGCCATCGCGCCGGGGACTTCTTCGAGGTACCAGGAGAAGTCCTCGCCGCCACCGGACTGCCGGGTATCGGCCAGGACATCGGGGCCGACGGCTTCGATGGCGTGGCTGAGGATGCGCGTCGAGACGTCCTCGTTGACGACCGGCGGCACCCCCCGCCGGTACTGCAGGGCGTGCTCGATGGCCAGCGGCGACAACAGGCCGGTGACGGCCTCGCGGATGATCGCCTCCAGGTCGATCCAGGTCTGGCGGCTGGCCGTGCGCACGGTACCGGCCAGCACACCGGACTGCGGAATCGCGTTGGGCGCCACGCCCGCATTGACCGCACCCCACACCAGCACGGTGCTGTTGCGGGGGTCGATGCGACGAGACAGCACGCCGGGCAGCCCGGTGATCAAGGTGCCGAGCCCGTAGACCAGGTCGGCGGTCAGGTGCGGGCGCGACGTGTGCCCGCCGGGTGAATACAGCGTGATCTCGAGCTGGTCGGCCGCCGAAGTGATGGGTCCCAGCCGGACGGCGATCTTGCCGACCTCGAGCCGCGGATCGCAGTGCAGCGCGAAGATCCGCGACACCCCGGTCAGTGCGCCGGCCGCAATCGCGTCGATCGCGCCGCCGGGCATGAGCTCTTCGGCAGCCTGGAAGATCAACCGCACCCCGACCGGCAATTCGGGCACCGACGCCAGCGCCAGCGCGGTGCCCAGCAGAATCGCGGTGTGCGCATCGTGACCGCAGGCGTGCGCGATGTTGGGGATCGTCGAGGCGTACGGCGCGCCGGTCCGCTCGGCCATCGGCAGTGCGTCCATGTCGGCGCGCAGCGCGATCCTCGGCTGATGCTCCGGCCCGAAGTCGCAGGTCAGCCCCGTTCCCCCGGGCAGTACCTTGGGGTTGAGCCCGGCGTCGGCCAAGCGCTCGGCTACGAACTGAGTGGTGGCGAACTCCTGGCGTCCCAGCTCCGGATAGCGGTGGATGTGGCGGCGCCAGCCGACCAGGTCTTCGTGGTGGGCAGCCAGCCACGACTCGGCGCTGTCGACCAGGCTCATCGCGCGGCCGCTCTGTGCTGCTGGGCCGCCAGCACCCGGTCGCGTTGAGCCGGGTCCGCAGCGAGCGCGACCACCGTGCGCGCCAGCATGATCGCTCCCTCGACCACGGCGCGGTCGGCGCTGGGCCCCGCCGCCGCGGCCGCAAAGGCGCGCTGGTGCACCGTCGCGCCACCGGCGTCGACCCCGATCACCGGGTGGATACCGGGCAGCACGTGCGTCACGTTACCCATGTCGGTGCTGCCCAGCGGCAGCCCCGCCTCCACGGCGGCCGGCACCGGTTCGCGTCCGAGCCGGCGCATCTCCTCGCGGCACGCGTCGGCCAGCCACTGGTCGGGCCGCAGCTCCGCGTACGGGGGCCCGGCCTCGTCGATCTCGTACTCGCAGCCGGCGGCCAGCGCGCCCGCGGCGAAGCAGGCGTACATCCTGCCCTCCAGCTCCCGCAGCGAGTCGGACTCGACCGCGCGCATCGCGTACTTCAGCGCCGCCCGTCCCGGAATGACGTTGACCGCCTGCCCGCCGTCGGTGACGATGCCGTGCATCATTTGTCCGGGCGCCAACTGCTGACGCAGCAGACCGATGGCCACCTGCGCGACGGTTACCGCGTCGACGGCGTTGAGCCCCAGGTGCGGTGCGACGGCGGCGTGCGATTCCTTACCCAGGTAGTGCACGGTGACCTCGGACAACGCCAGCGACCTGGCCCCGGCGATGTCGGTGGGCCCGGGGTGCACCATCACGGCCACCGCGACGTCATCGAACGTCCCGGCCCGCAGCATCAGCGCTTTGCCGCCGCCGGATTCCTCGGCGGGGGTGCCCAGCAGGGCCACCGTCAGGCCCAGTTCGTCGGCGACCTCGGCCAGCGCCAACGCGGTGCCCACCGCCGAGGCCGCGATGATGTTGTGGCCGCAGGCGTGGCCGATGTCGGGCAGCGCGTCGTACTCGGCGCAGACGCCGACCACCAGTGGCCCGCTGCCGAAGTCGGCGCGAAACGCGGTGTCCAGACCCGCGACCGGGGCGATCTCGAAACCGCGTTGGGCGACCAGTTCTTTGGCCTTGGCGCAGCTGCGGTACTCGTCGAACGCCAGCTCGGGCTGCGCGTGGATGGCGTGGGACAACTCGACCAGGTCACCACCGCGGCGCCGCACTGTTGCCTCGACGCTGTCGAGGGGGCTGAGGGCGGACATCCACGCAGTATCTCACCGACGGTCAAACCCGCCCGGCGATGAACCCCGCAGCCTGGCCGGGGTAGGGCGGCTCTGCGTAATCCCGGTGCGCAAGCCGGTCGCGGCCGCCCACCGTGCAGACCGGGTCGCCGGGACTGCACAGGTCGATCGCCCGGCCGGCGAACTGGCCGGTGGACGACAGCGGGACGTTGAAGCGGAAGCCAGGATTTCCGAACACCGCCACGGCAGCGACCTTCTGGGCCAACACCGGATCGAGCTCGGGGGCCGACCCGAATTCGCCGATGCTGTCCCCGAGCGGCGGCACCCCCGCCAGCATCGAGACCGCGGCAGCGCCCTGCGAGAAGCCGCCCAGCACAATCCGCGTCTTCGGGCACTGATCGGCCATCCAGGCGATGTGGTCGCGTGCGTCGTTGGCTCCGTCGGCGGTGGTCAGGAAGTTGTAACTGGCCGCATAGTTCACCGGGTACACCCCCAAGCTCCGTGCGCCCAAGGCCGGCCGCAGCGCGGCCTCGAGCGCGTCGCCGACCCGCCCCATGCCGGGCGGCTCAGCGGTTCCGCGAGCGAAGACGAGCTCGACGTTGGGACAGTCGTCGGCGCCCGCCTTCGGCATCGGGCCGCCGAGCATCGCAGCGACCGCCAACGCGGCGGCCGCGACGGAAACGAAAGGCGATTTGTAGTGCCGCACAGCGCAGATCATCACACACCCGGAGCGCCGCCGCTTCAGCAAGTAGTCTCGCCGAGTGTGACCAGCGAACTCGCAGTCCAGGCCGCCCGCGTCATCGCCGAACGCACCGGAATCGTCGCACACGACGTCGCTGTGGTGCTGGGCTCGGGATGGTCGCCGGCCGTTGCCGCGCTGGGCCCCCCGACCGCGCGTGCTGCCCCAGGCCGAGATCCCCGGATTCGCACCGCCCAGGGCGGCGGGGCATGCCGGTGAAATCTTGTCGGTGCCGATCGGCGAGCACCGGGTGCTGGTGCTGGCCGGGCGCATCCACGCTTATGAAGGGCATGACCTGCAGCACGTGGTGCACCCGGTCCGGGCGGCCTGTGCGGCGGGGGCTCAGATCGTCGTGCTCACCAACGCCGCAGGCGGATTGCGTACCGACATGCAGGTGGGACAGCCGGTGCTGATCAGCGACCACCTGAACCTGACCGCACGTTCGCCGCTGGTAGGTGCGCAATTCGTCGATCTGACCGACGCGTACGCGCCGCGCTTGCGGGCGCTGGCCCGCGAATGCGACCCGGAGCTGGCCGAAGGCGTCTACGCCGGCCTGCCGGGTCCGCACTATGAGACGCCGGCCGAGATCCGGATGCTGCGGATGCTGGGCGCCGACCTGGTGGGCATGTCGACGGTGCACGAGACCATCGCGGCGCGGGCGGCGGGCGCCGAGGTGCTGGGGGTATCGCTGGTGACGAACCTGGCGGCGGGGATCACCGGTGTGCCGCTGAGCCACGCTGAGGTGTTGGCCGCGGGCGCCGCGTCGGCCGCCCGGATGGGTTCGTTGCTGGCCGACGTGATAGCCCGGTTCTGAACCGTGAATCCGCAGGACTGGATCGCCCACGACCCCGATCCGCGGACGGCCGCCGAACTCGCCGCGCTGGATCCCGCTGAACTTGCGGCCCGGTTCGCGCGCCCACTGACGTTCGGCACCGCGGGCCTGCGCGGGCCGGTACGCGGTGGGCCGGACGCGATGAACCTCGCCGTGGTGTTGCGGGCCACCTGGGCGCTGACGCAGGTGCTTGACCCGACGCGGTCCAGGACGGTGCCCAAGACGGTAATCGTGGGGCGCGACGCCCGGCACGGCTCGGCCGAGTTCGCCTCGGGCGCAGCGGAAGTGCTTGCCGCGCAAGGTTTTTCGGTGCTTTTATTTCCCGGCCCGGTTCCTACGCCGGTGGTGGCCTTCGCGGTGCGCGCCACCGGGGCGGCGGCCGGCATCCAGATCACCGCGTCGCACAACCCCGCCACCGACAACGGATACAAGGTGTATCTCGACGGCGGCATCCAGATCGTCTCCCCCACCGACCGCCAGATCGAAGCCGCCATGAGGAACGCTCCGCCGGCCGACCGGATCCCGCGGACTCCGGTTGAGCCCGCCGACACCGATCTGGTCGAGCGGTACATCCGCCGGGCGGCGGGGGTGCGGCGCTGCGCCGGTTCGGTCCGGGTGGCCCTGACCGCGATGCACGGGGTGGGCGGCGCGGTAGCCGTCGAGACCCTGCGCAGGGCCGGCTTTGACGACGTGCACGTCGTCGACGCGCAGTTCGCGCCGGACCCCGACTTCCCCACCGTCGCGTTCCCGAACCCCGAGGAGCCCGGCGCCGCCGACGCGTTGCTCGCCCTGGCTGCCGACGTCGGCGCCGATATCGCCGTCGCGCTGGATCCCGATGCCGACCGGTGCGCGGTGGGCATCCCTGGTCCGGCGGGCTGGCGGATGCTCTCGGGTGACGAAACCGGTTGGCTGCTGGGCGATTACATCCTGTCGCAGGCCCCAGAAGGTGCCGCGGACCGTGGCCAGCACGGTGGTGTCCTCCCGCATGCTGGCCGCCATCGCCGCGCACTACGGCGCGGTGCACGTCGAAACCCTCACCGGTTTCAAATGGCTGGCGCGCGCCGACGCCGAGCGCCCCGGGACGCTGGTCTACGCCTACGAGGAGGCGATCGGGCACTGCGTCGACCCGCAGGCCGTGCGGGACAAGGACGGCATCAGCGCCGCGGTGTTGGTGTGCGACCTGGTGGCCTCGCTGGGCGGCGGTGTCGGTGCCTGATCTGCTGGACGATCTCGCCCGTCGCTACGGCGTGCACGAGGTTGCCGCGGTGCCGCGTCGCGTCGCCGACACCGAGGAGGCCGCGGCCGTGCTGCGCCGGTTGCGCGAGGCGCCGCCGGATCGGCTGGTCGGTTTCGCCGCAACCCACAGCGACATCGCCGACGCCCTGATCCTCACCGGCGGTGACGACGACACGTCGGTCCGGGTGGTGGTGCGCCCGTCGGGCACCGAGCCGAAGTTGAAGTGCTACTTGGAGGTTCGTTGCGCGGTGACCGGCGATCTGGCGGCTGCCCGGACAGCGGGCCGGGGCGCTGCGCGACGAACTGGTCGCGGAGGTTCGAGAATGGTAGGTCAGCGTGGGCCGAACTGGCGGTCGCCCGCATCGCCGAGCCCCGGCACGATATACGCGATCTCGTTGAGTCCCTGGTCGACGGCCGCGGTGAACAACCGCGCATTCGGCGCCACTTGCTCCAGTGCCGCGATACCCTCCGGCGCCGCCACCACGCACAGCACGGTGATCTCGGTTGCGCCGCGGTCCAGCAACAGCCGCACGGTGTGCGTCATCGATCCCCCGGTGGCCAGCATCGGGTCGAGGATCATGACCGGAAGGCCGGCCAGGTCGTCCGGCAGCGACGCGAGATACGGCACCGGCTGGTGGGTTTCCTCGTCGCGCGCCACCCCGACGAAACCGACGTGCGCCTCGGGCAATACCGCATTCGCCACGTTGACCATGCCCAGCCCGGCCCGCAGCACCGGCACCAGCAGCGGCGACTTGGCCAGCCGCGACCCCGTCGTCTCTGCCAGCGGCGTGCGGATGTGCACCGGCTCGGTGGGCGCGTCCCGGGTCGCCTCGTACACCAGCATCAACGTCAACTCACGTAGCGCGGTCCGGAATGCGGCGTTATCGGTGCGCTCGTCACGCAGCACGGTCAGTCGGGCTGCCGCCAGCGGGTGGTCAATGACGTGGACGTCCACGGGGTGTGACCTTATATAACAATCGGATTCAGACCTGCTGACACGCGCATTTTCATCCGGCCGGCGGGTTGGAACCGCCCATATACTCCCGGCATGCGGGGGCTCCGACGGCATCTGACCAGGGTTTTCTGCGCCTTGGCGGCGTTGGGCACGGTGCTGCTGCCGGTTCCCCGCGTGGCGCTGGCCGCGGCGACGCTGCCGGCGTACGCGCATGTGGTGATCGTGATCGAGGAAAACCGCTCGCAGGCCAACATCATCGGCAACAAGGCGGCGCCGTGGATCAATGCGCTGGCGGCCGGTGGAGCCATGATGGCGCAGTCGTTCGCCGAGACGCATCCCAGCGAACCGAACTATCTCGCGCTGTTCGCCGGCAACACCTTCGGCCTCAAGAAGGACAGCTGCCCGGTGGACGTCGGCGCCCAACCGAACCTCGCGTCTGAGTTGCTGGCCACCGGCCACACCTTCGGTGGCTATTCCGAAGACCTGCCCGCGGTGGGTTCGACGGCCTGCAGTGCGGGCAAATATGCGCGCAAGCACGTGCCCTGGGTCAACTTCAGCAACGTCCCGGCCTCGGTCTCGGTGCCCTTTTCGGCGTTCCCGGGTCCGGGCAATTACGCGAGCCTGCCGACGGTGTCGTTCGTCATCCCCAACAACGACAACAACATGCATGACGGCTCGATCGCCCAGGGCGACGCCTGGCTGAACAGCCGGATGTCGGCGTATGCCAACTGGGCCAAGGCCAACAACAGCCTGCTGATCGTCACCTGGGACGAGGACGACGGTGGCCCCCGCAATCAGATCCCCACGGTGTTCTACGGAGCGCATGTGCAGCCCGGCAGCTACAACGAAACCATCAACCACTACAACGTGCTCTCGACGCTGGAGGAGATGTACGGACTGCCCAAAACGGGTTACGCGGCGAATGCTCCGGCCATCGCAAGTATTTGGGGCGGGTAAGCGCCGACAGGCCGGGTCGCTATTGTGTGCCGCATGGCTGCTGACCTCGTGCCCATCCGCCTGAGCCTGTCCGACGGTGACCGCTACACGTTGTGGGCGCCCCGCTGGCGCGACTCCGGGGACGAGTGGGAAGCGTTCCTGGGCAAGGACGAAGACCTGTACGTTTTCGAGAGCGTTGCGGACCTGACCGCGTTCGTCCGCGGCGACGACGACAACGATCTGGTCGACCACCCGGGGTGGAACGACATCACCGAAGCCCACGCGCACAAACTGGACCCGGCCGAGGACAGGCAGTTCGATCTGGTGGCCGTGGAAGAGTTGGTGGCTGAGAAGCCCACCGAGGAGTCGGTGGCCGCGCTGGCCGGAACGTTGGCGATCGTGTCGTCCATCGGGTCGGTGTGCGAGTTGCCGGCGATCTCGAAGTTCTTCAACGGCAATCCGACCCTGGGCACCGTGTCCGGCGGTATCGACCACTTCACCGGCAAGGCCGGCCAGAAGCGCTGGAACGCTATCGCCGAAATCATCGGACGCAGCTGGGACGACGTGCTCAAGGCGATCGACGACGTGGTCAGCACGCCCGAGGTGGACGAGAAGCTGTCGGAACAGGCTGCCGAGGAACTCGACGAGGAAATCGAGGAAGACGAAGCGGACGAAGAGACCGACGGCGAGACCGACGGCGAGACCGACGAGGCCGAAGAGAGCGCCGAGGAGTCCACCGAGGAAGAGGACGACGACAGCGAAGACGACGACGACGAGGAGAAGACGAAGACGAGGACCGGGCCGAAGGCGACACCGTCGTGCTGGGCGGCGACGAGGACTTCTGGGCGCAGGTCGGCATCGACCCGATCCGGATGATGACCGGCGCCGGCACGTTTTACACGCTGCGCTGCTACCTCGAAGACCGCCCGATCTTCCTGGGCCGCAACGGCCGCATCAGCGTGTTCACCTCCGAACGGGCACTTGCCCGCTACCTTGCCGACGAGCACGACCACGACCTGTCGGATCTGGCCACCTACGACGACATCCGCACCGCGGCCACCGACGGCTCGCTCAAGATCGACATCACCGACGAGAACGTCTACGTGCTCAGCGGGCTGGCCGACGACTTCGCCGACGGGCCGGAGGCGGTGGACCGTGAGCAGCTCGACCTGGCCGTCGAACTGCTGCGTGACATCGGCGACTACTCCGAAGAGAGCACCGTCGACAAGGCGCTGGACAAGGGCAAGCCGCTGGGCAAACTGATCGCCTATGTGCTCGAGCCCGACTCGGTGAGCAAGCCCGCCGGGCCGTATGCCCCGGCGGTACGGGCCTGGGAGAAGCTCGAGGCTTTGTGGAGTCGCGGCTGAGGCGCGAATAGCGCCGCGAGCCGCACGGCAATCTCGGGAAGATGACAGTCGCACTACGGCAACGCCGCAGCCGGTGCGCGCTCTTGCCTTCGCGATCCGCGCACTGTTTCCATGAAGCGAACTGTCGTCGGATCTAGCGGTTGGGGAGGACAAGCATGTCCGCTGTGACCGCGGTCCCGGAGCTGATGACAGACGCCGCAACGCAATTGGCGGGTATTGGTTCCACACTCAACGCCGCACACCTGACTGCGGAAACCCCGACCCGAGCGGTGCTCCCGCGGCCGCCGATGAGGTGTCCGACGCCGTCGCGCAAATGTTTTCCCGGTTCGGCCAGGACTATCAAGCGGCGGCCGGGCAGGCGGCGGCCTATCATCAGCAGTTCGTCGCGCACCTGACATCGGCTGCCGGCTCCTATGCCGGCGCCGAGGCCACCAACGCGTCCCTGTTGCGGCCTGTGGCAGCTACCGCCGCTGCCATCCCGTCGCTGGACCAGATATTCGCCTCGCTGATCAGCACCGTGACGGGGCTGTTCTGGCAAACACTGGCCTATCTCTACTATCTGGGTTTTCTTCTGCTGATCCCGATTTATGCCGCCCTGGCGTTGTGGCTGCCGGTCGCCTTTCTGGGTTCGCTTTTCGGGCTGACCTAGATATCGGCCGCACATGCCGCGAAGATGGCGTCCCAGTCCTCGATATTGAAGTGGTCCTTTCCTTCAGACCAGTGCAGATCCACGTCAGGAATCGTGCGCTCGAAGTAATACCCCATGGCGCGTGGGATGAAGGAGTCGCAGTCGCCCTGCCAGATGTGAGTGGGCACGGCGACCTCGTGGACCCCGAATTCCCACGGACGATAGAGCAGGAACGATTCGTAACCTCCGGCGCGACCACCCTGCCGGAAGCCTTCGAGCTGAGTGGCGAGGAAGTGCCGCAGGAAGAGTTCGTCACCCAGGTGCTGCCGCTCCGCGGCGGGCACCCACGCCGTCAACAACCGGCAGAAAAGGTCGGGTCGGTACTTCGCGCACCAGCCCAGCGGGACGAACGCGGCGTCAAAGGTCCAGGCTCCGAGCCGCGCGAGACCGCGGTAGACACGGTCCTGAGAGCTCAACGCACCGACGATCTTCGGCGTCGCCAATGGACCCCACGGCCCGAACGCGCCGATGAAGCGAAGCCGTGACGGCGGTATCAGCGCGCCGCACGCGAAGAGGTGGGGGCCGGCTCCGGAGTGCCCGACCACGCCGAATTCGTCCAGTCCGAGCGCGTCGGCCAGGGCGCAGACGTCGGCCGGCCAATCACGGAATCTGCGTCCCGGCTGAAAAGTCGAGCGTCCGAATCCGGGGCGATCCACCGCGATCAGTCGAAAGCCGTGGCGCCGCGCGGCGCCGTCGGCGAATGCGCCCTCGAGCCGCGAGCTGGGCGTGCCGTGGAAGTAGAACGCGGGATAGCCGGTGGGGTCGCCCCATTCGAGGTAGGCGAGCGTGCGCCCGTCGGGCAGGGTGAAAACGACCGCCTCGTCGGTGCGAATGCGCTCCGGCAGCATCAGCGAATGCCCTCGGCGGTCACGTGCGTGAACAACACACAGCGATCGTATTCAGCGTCGATCCGCTCGCGCATGCAAGAGTCATCGAGGAAATCGAGGTTGCCGATTAGCGTCCATCCTCGCAGTCACAGCCGGTGCATGGCGCGAGACGCGCAAGCGTCGTCAAGAAAGTTGTGCCGCTTCGGGTGGGACACCCGACCCTGTGAACGGTTACGACGCTCCGACGGGCCGGGGTTGCGGGTCAGGATATTTCATGTCGAACTCCTCGGTTGCTGCAAAACTTGGACACCTCGACTTTGCTGTGTCCGGCCGCGGAGTTCATCGGTGCTAATGCGTAAACGCATGCCACCGGAATGCGTACGCGTCCGCAGCGTGCGGACCGCGCCGTACGTACTTTCGCTGAGGCCCAGCTCGAGTCAGCCGATCAGCACCGCGTAGCCGCGGCTTGATCACCTCGTCGATGATGGCCAGCCGTTCGTCGAAGTGGATGAACGCCGACTTCATCGCGTTGATGGTGAAGCGCTCCAGGTCGCTCCACCCGTAGCCGAACGCCTCGACCAGGCGGAGCATCTCCTGGCTCATCGTGGTGTCGCTCATCAGCCGGTTGTCGGTGTTGACGGTGACCCGGAACCGCAGCCGCGGCCAGCAGGTCGAACGGGTGCTCGGCGATGCTGCGCCACCGCGCCGGTCTGCACGTTCGAGCTCGGGCACATCTCCAGCGGAATTCGCTTGTCCCGCAGGATCGCTGCGAGCCGGCCCAGCCGGACGGCGCCGTCGGCGACCGACCTCGATGTCGTCGACGATGCGCACCCCGTGGCCCAGCCGGTCGGCGCCGCAGAACGCGATCGCCTCGTGGATGGACGGCAGCCCGAACGCCTCGCCGGCGTGAATGGTGAAGCGCGCGTTGTGGCTCTCGCATGTACTCGAACGCGTCGAGGTGCCGGGTCGGCGGGTACCCGGCCTCGGCGCCGGCGATGTCGAATCCGACGACGCCCTTGTCGCGGAACCGGATCGCCAGCTCGGCGATCTCCCGCGACCGGGCGGCGTGGCGCATCGCGGTCACCAGGCAGCGCACCATGATGGGCTGTCCCGCGGCCGCGCGCGGCCTTCTCCCCGTCGGCGAAACCGGCCAGCACCGCGTCGACGACCTCGTCGAGCGACAGCCCCCGGTTGATGTGCAGTTCGGGCGCGAACCGGACCTCGGCGTAGACCACGAGTCGGCGGCCAGGTCCTCGACGCACTCGAAGGCCACCCGGTGCAGCGCCTCGGGGGTCTGCATGACGCCGACGGTGTGCGCGAACGGCTCGAGGTAGCGCACCAGCGAACCGCTGTGCGCGGCGGTGCGAAACCACGTCGCCAGCTCGTCGGCGTCGGTCGGCGGGCAGCTCGTCGTAGCCGATCTCGCCGGCGATATCGAGCACCGTCGCCGGGCGCAGCCCGCCGTCGAGGTGGTCGTGCAGCAGCGCCTTGGGCGCCTGCCGGATCATCTCGAGGCGTCAGCGGTGTGGTCATCAGCGTGATCCGATCGATGATCAGCGGACGCCGGGCGCGGGCGGGTCGTCGCCGACGCTCCAGCCGCCGTCCAGCTCGGCCATCGCGGCGGACCGAACCGCTCCGGGGTGTCGGTGTAGAGCGTGAACAGCGGCTCGCCCGCGGCGACCGGCTCGCCGGGCCGGCGGTGGATCCGCACGCCGGCGCCGGACTGCACGCGTTCGCCCGGGCGGGCTCGGCCCGCACCGAGCCGCCAGGCCGCCAGCCCCACTGCCATCGCGTCGATGTCGCCCATTGTGCCGCCCCGGGTGCGCGGTCACGGTCTCGGAATGCGCACCGATCGGCAGCGGTGCCGACAGGTCGCCGCCCTGCGCGGCGACCAGCGCGCGGAACCGGTCCATCGCCGTGCCGTCGCGCAGCGTCTGCGCCGGGTCGACGCCGTCGACCCCGGCCAGCTCCAGCATCTCGCCGGCCAGCCGCAGCGTCAGCTCCACCACGTCGGCCGGCCCGCCGCCGGCCAGCACCTCCAGCGACTCGGCCACCTCGAGCGCGTTGCCGACGGTCGCGCCCGAGCGGGACGTCCATGTCGGTCAGCAGCGCCCGGGTCGGCACCCCGTGCGCGATGCCCAGCTCGACCATGGTGGCGGCCAGCTCGCGGGACTCGGCCTCGGTCTTCATGAACGCCCCGCGAGCCGACTTTGACGTCGAGCACCAGCGCGCCGGCGCCCTCGGCGAGCTTCTTGCTCATGATCGAGCTGGCGATCAGCGGCAGCGACTCGACGGTGCCGGTGACGTCGCGCAGCGCGTAGATCTTGCGGTCGGCCGGCGCCAGCTCGCCGGCGGCGAAGATCGCCGCGCCGACGTCGGCAAAGCTGTTGCGCGGATCTGCGCGTTCGACAGATTCGGCGGTGAAGCCCGGAATCGACTCGAGCTTGTCCAGCGTGCCGCCGGTGTGCCCGAGGCCGCGGCCGGCCGCCTGCGGCACCGCCGCGCCGCAGGCGGCGACCACGGGCACCAGCGGCAGGGTGATCTTGTCGCCGACCCCGCCGGTGGAGTGCTTGTCGACGGTGCGGTCCGGCGCGCAGATCGCTGAAGTCCAGGCGCGCGCCCGAGGCGATCATCGCCGCGGTCCAGCGGGCGATCTCGGCGCGGTCCATCCCGCGCAGGAAGATCGCCATCAACAGCGCCGACATCTGCTCGTCGGCCGACCTCGCCGTGGGTGTAGGCCGTCGATCACCCAGTCGATCGGCGGCGTCGGACAGCCGGCCGCCGTCGCGCTTGGTCCGGATGACCGTCGGCGCGTCGAATGTGAACTGCGGTCACGGCTTTTCCCGCGACCAGATCGTCGGGCCCGAACGGCGTCGGGCAGCAGCTCCGCCGAGCGCCCGCGCGCCCGCCGGGTGGTCGATGAGCAACTCCGGGCCGCCGTGCTCGAGCAGCAGCTGCCGGCATCGCCCGCACGGCATCAACAGCGCCCCGTCCGCGTCGACCAGCGCCAGCGCGAGCAGCCGCCGCCCCCGCCGGAGATCAGCGCGCAGACCGACCGCGCATTCGGCACAGAGACCAAGGCCATATGAGACATTCTCCACATTGCAGCCGACCACGATTCGGCCGTCGTCGACCAGTGCCGCCGCACCCACCGGAAACCGCGAATACGGCGCGTAGGCGCCGGTGGAAGCATCGATTGCCTTGTCCCGCAGCGCATTCCAATCGACGTCAGTCATCAGCCACCTCCGATCGCGGTACTGAATGCATTCAGCCAGCCACCTCGCCCCACCGCGACACGAGGAGGTTTGGATCGGCCATAGTCACGCTACCGCCGGCAACCTTGGCCGGGCTAAGCTCGGAATGCCCGGCCTAGTATCTAGCTGAGCATCTAGCAGTCGGCTTCAGAACGCCAACGAAGTGCGTTCGAGGCATTGAAGACGTACAACCGCGATCCCGGCTGCGCCGGAACCGTCGCGACAAAGCGACGCGCACCACGGACCCTGTACCGGGGAGACCCCGGCATGTGGTCGTGGGTGCTGCACCGCATCACCGGCGCCACGATCTTCTTCTTCCTGTTCGTCCACGTCCTCGACACCGCGCTGGTGCGGGTCAGCCCGCAGGCCTACAACAGGTCTCGAGACTACAAGACCCCGATCGTCGGGCTGATGGAGATCGGCCTGGTCGCCGCGGTGCTGTTCCACGCGCTCAACGGCGTCCGGGTCATCCTGATCGACTTCTGGTCGAAGGGTCCCCGCTACCAGCGCCGGATGCTGTGGATCGTCGCGGTGAGTCTGGTACTGCTGGTGATGGTCCCGGCGCTGGTGACATCGGCATCCACATGTGCGGAGCGCTTCCGATGAGCAGCCCGGACCTTCGACTCGGACCCGCCAGACGCCCGGTCCGGCAACGCAGCTACGACCGCCCGGCCAGCCTGGACAACCCGCGCTCGCCGCGCCGCCGCGCGGGCATGCCCAACTTCGAGAAGTACGCCTGGCTGTTCATGCGGTTCTCCGGCGTCGCGCTGATCGTTCCTGGCGCTCGGGCACCTGTTCATCATGCTGATGTGGGACGACGGCGTGTACCGCATCGACTTCAACTTCGTGGCGCAGCGCTGGGCCTCCCCGTTCTGGCAGATGTGGGACCTGCTGCTGCTGTGGCTGGCACAGTTGCACGGCGGCAACGGCATGCGCACCATCATCGACGACTACGCCGCAAGGACTCACCCGGTTCTGGCTCAACGCACTGCTGATGGTGTCGATGGTCTTCATGCTGGTGCTCGGAACCTACGTATCTGATGACCTTCAACCCCAACATCTCGTGAAAGGCGCGCCAGTGATCGAGCAACACCGATACGACGTGGTCATCGTCGGCGCCGGCGGCGCCGGCATGCGCGCCGCGGTCGAGGCGGGCCCGCGAGTTCGCACGGCGGTGCTGACCAAGCTCTATCCGACCCGCAGCCACACCGGCGCGGCCCAGGGCGGCATGTGCGCCGCACTGGCCAACGTCGAAGAGGACAACTGGGAGTGGCACACGTTCGACACCGTCAAGGGCGGCGACTACCTCGCCGACCAGGACGCGGTCGAGATCATGTGCAAGGAGGCCATCGACGCGGTGCTCGACCTGGAGAAGATGGGCATGCCGTTCAACCGCACCCCCGAGGGCCGCATCGACCAGCGCCGCTTCGGCGGGCACACCCGCGACCACGGCAAGGCCCCGGTGCGCCGCGCCTGCTACGCCGCCGACCGCACCGGTCACATGATCCTGCAGACGCTCTACCAGAACTGCGTCAAGCACGACGTGGAGTTCTTCAACGAGTTCTACGCACTGGACCTGGCGCTCACCGAGACCCCGACCGGCCCGGTGGCCACCGGAGTGGTGGCCTACGAACTGGCCACCGGCGACATCCACGTCTTCCACGCCAAGGCGATCGTGCTCGCCACCGGCGGCTCCGGCCGGATGTACAAGACCACCTCCAACGCGCACACCCTGACCGGAGACGGCATGGGCATCGTGTTCCGCAAGGGACTTCCGTTGGAGGACATGGAGTTTCACCAGTTTCACCCGACCGGCCTGGCCGGTCTCGGCATCCTGATCTCCGAAGCGGTGCGCGGTGAGGGCGGCCGGTCTGCTCAACGCCGACGGCGAACGCTTCATGGAGCGCTACGCCCCGACGATCGTCGACCTGGCACCGCGAGACATCGTCGCCCGTTCGATGGTGCTCGAGGTGCTGGAGGGCCGCGGCGCCGGACCCAACAAGGACTACGTCTACATCGACGTCCGTCACCTCGGCGAGGACGTGCTCGAAGCCAAGCTCCCCGACATCACCGAGTTCGCCCGCACCTACCTCGGGGTGGACCCGGTGCACGAGCTGGTGCCGGTCTACCCGACCTGTCACTACGTGATGGGCGGCATCCCGACCACCGTGACCGGACAGGTGTTGCGCGACAACACCAACACCGTGTCCCGGGCTGTACGCGGCCGGCGAGTGCGCGTGTGTGTCGGTGCACGGCGCCAACCGGCTGGGCACCAACTCGCTGCTGGACATCAACGTCTTCGGGCGCCGCGCCGGCATCGCCGCGGTCAACTACGCACGAAGCCACGACTTCGCCGACATGCCGCCGGACCCGGCGGCAATGGTGGTCGGCTGGGTGCGCGACATCCTCTCCGAGCACGGCAACGAACGCGTCGCCGACATCCGCAGCGCCCTGCAGCAGTCGATGGACAACAACGCCGCGGTGTTCCGCACCGAGGAAACGTTGAAACAGGCGCTCACCGACATTCATGCGCTCAAAGAGCGGTACTCACGAATCACCGTGCACGACAAGGGGAAACGCTTCAACAGCGACCTGCTGGAGGCCATCGAGCTGGGCTTCCTGCTGGAGCTGGCCGAGGTCACCGTCGTGGGCGCGCTCAACCGCAAGGAGTCCCGCGGCGGCCACGCCCGCGAGGACTACCCCAACCGTGACGACGTCAACTACATGCGTCACACCATGGCCTATAAGGAAATTGGGGCCGATAAGGAGGGCACCGGCCTGCTCAGCGACATCAGGCTGGACTTCAAGCCCGTCGTGCAGACCCGCTACGAGCCGAAGGAGCGGAAGTACTGATGAGTGTGGACACCGAGGTCGCAACGACCGAGCCGCCGCTGCCGCCGGTTCCCGAAGGCGCGGTGATGGTGACCCTCAAGATCGCCCGGTTCAACCCCGACGATCCCGACAAGTTCGCGGCAACCGGTGGCTGGCAGAGCTTCCGGGTGCCCTGCCTGCCCAGCGACCGATTGCTGAACCTGCTGCTCTACATCAAGGGCTACCTGGACGGGACGCTGACCTTCCGGCGCTCCTGCGCGCACGGCGTGTGCGGCTCCGACGCGATGCGGATCAACGGACTCAACCGGTTGGCGTGCAAGGTGCTGATGCGCGATCTGCTGCCGAAAAAACCGGGTAAGAAGCTGACCATCACGGTCGAACCGATCCGCGGGCTGCCCGTGGAGAAGGACCTCGTGGTCGACATGGAGCCGTTCTTCGACGCCTACCGCGCGATCAAGCCCTACCTGATCACCACCGGCAATCCGCCTACCCGCGAACGCATTCAGAGCCCCGACCGACCGCGCCCGCTACGACGACACCACCAAGTGCATCCTGTGCGCCTGCTGCACCACCAGCTGCCCGGTGTTCTGGTACGAGGGCAGCTACTTCGGCCCGGCCGCCATCGTGAACGCGCACCGGTTCATCTTCGACAGCCGTGACGAGGCGGCCGCGCAGCGCCTCGACATCCTCAACGAGGTGGACGGGGTGTGGCGCTGTCGCACCACGTTCAACTGCACCGATCCTGCCCGCGCGGCATCCAGGTGACCAAGGCCATCCAGGAAGTCAAGCGCGCGTTGATGTTCTCGCGTTAACGGGGCGGCAGCTTCAGCACGCGGTTGTTGCCCGCGTCGGCGACGTAGACGTTCCCGGCGGAGTCGACCGCGACACCCTGCGGTCCGGTAAGACCCTTGAACGGCAACGTGATTGACGCATTGGTGTCCTTCGTCAGCTTGATGACCCGATTGGCATGGCTGTCCGTCACATAGAGGTTGCCGGTGGCGTCGACCGCCACAAAGTCCGGATGACCGACCGCGTAGGGCAGGACGGTTGCGACGGACGCCGTCCAGGGCAGCTTCACTACCCGCTCGTTCTCCCGGTCGACGACGAAAAGGCCACCGTCGCTCCCCACCGCCACGCCCGAGGGACCATCCAAGCCGGTGAAGGGCAACTCCCTCTGGCCGGGGGGATGTGTGCTCAGTGTCAGCACTCTGTCGTGCCCGGAGTCGCTGACGACGATCCGGTCGGCGCCCGGGTTGCGTGTGTAGAGGGCCACACTCGCGGGTCCCGCGAGGTCGGTTAACGGCAGCACCGTCTGGACGGTCGATCCCGCGGCCAGCTCGAGCACCCGGTTGTTCGCCGGCTCGGTGATCGCCAGATTGCCTTGGTCGTCGACGGCTATTCCGCCGGGATGGTTCAGGTCGGAGAACGGTTCGACGGTCTGGGTGGTCGAGCCTGCGGCGAGTTTCAGCACCCGGTTGTTGAGGGTGTCGGTGACGTAGACGTTGCCTTCGGCGTCGACCGCTACACCGAGCGGCCCATCGAGGCCGGTGAACGGCAAGACGATCTGAGTCTGCAATTTCCCGGAGTGAAACGGGAATCGGTTGAGCCCCAGGATTGCGGCACCGGTGATCAGCACGACCACGGCGGCGACTACGCCGAGTTTCAGCGCACGGCGACGGATGCGCGGTGGCGGCGGGACAGAGCGGGCATCCTGCGTCGAGCCGAAAGCGTCGGCGACGACGGATGGCGTCGCAGGTTCGGCGGTGAGGGCAGCGCGGGCAGCGACAGCCAGTTCGTGTGCGGACTGGTATCGGTCATCCGGTTGTTTGGCCATGCCGCGCGCGATCACCTCGTCGAACCCGGCGGGCATCGCGGGGTCGAAGCTGCTGGGCTTGGGTGGCTCCTCGAACAGATGAGCGGCGGTCAACCCCTCCACGCCACCACCGCTGAACGGCGGCCGCGCAGTCAGGCACTCGTACAGCACACAGGCCAGCGAGTACACATCGGCGCGAGCGTCGGCGATCGTCCCGGACCTGAACCGCTCCGGAGCCATGTACGCCGGACTTCCAGGCGCGATGTCAGTGCGCGTCAAGCGGCTGGCAGTGGCCTCGTGGACGAGCCCGAAATCGATGAGATACACAAATTCTTCGCCGACCATCAGCAGGTTCGACGGCTTCACATCACGATGCACCAGCCCAGACTTGTGAGCCGTATCCAGTGCCGCGGCAACCTGTTCGACCACTCGCACCGCCTTATGCGCACTCATCGGTCCGGCATGGTCGAGCACGTTATGCAGATCGACGCCGTCGACGACCGGCATCACCAGATAGAGCCGCCCGTCGATCTCACCGGCTTCGTAAATCGGGATGATGTGCGGGTGGGCCAGTCGGCCCGCGGCGTACGCCTCACGCCGGAACCGCTCCTGGTAGCCGGGCTCGGCGACCAGTTCCGGCTTCAGGACCTTGACGGCCACGTCCCGGCTCAGCGCAGTGTCGTGCGCCCGGTACACCGTGCCCATGCCACCCGCTCCGAGCAATTCGAACAGCCGGTACCGACCGAACTCCGTTTCATTGGCGGTCGCCGCGGGGGTGGCGGCCGGCGCCAGCGCATCTCTGGCGGCGACCGCCAGCTCGCGGGCGGTCTGGTAGCGATCGTCGGGATCTGCGGCCATGCCGCGCGCGATCACGTCATCGAATCCGGCCGGGATGGCAGTGCCGCTGTCGGTGCCCGCCGGCTGGCCGGTGAGGCACTCGTAGAGCACACAGGTGAGCCCGTAGACGTCGGCGCGCGGGTCGGCGGGGCCGGCGGTATGCGTCGCGACGCCGAAGTCGAGCAGATAAACGAATTCGCCGCCGACCACGAAGATGTTCGACGGGTTCACATCGCCGTGCATCAACCCGGACGTGTGGGCGGCTTCCAGCGCCGCGGCGGCCTGTTCGATGACCCGCACGGCCAGAGTCGGGCTCATCGGCCCGTCGCGCTGCAGCATGGTCTGCAGGTCGATGCCGTCGACGACGGGCATTACCAGATAGAGGCGCCCGTCGATCTCGCCTGCCTCGTAAATCGGGATGATGTTCGGATCGTTCAGGCGCGCCGCGATGGATACCTCATCGCGGAACCGATCTTGATAGGCCGGCTCGGCAGCCGCCTCCCGCGGAATCACCTTGATGGCCACTTCGCGGGTCATCAGCGTGTCGCGCGCCCGATAGACGGTGCCTATGCCGCCCCAGCGGAGTACCTCGAACAGTCGGTAGCGCCCGAAGGCCTCGCCCTGCGCCTCCCGTTCCACTGAGCCTCCCCTGAGTGCGCAAAGTGGTGCCTGGATGCTACCAACACAGATATGCAACGAAACCCCGCGCTCGCCCGGCAGTTCTACGACCGCTTCGAGCCGATCCACGCTATGACGTATTTCGCGCCCGAGGTGCGAGCGGCGTTGGACGCCCTGGGTTATCGCGGCTTCTGGATGGGGTATTTCGCCGCCCGTTCGGCGCCGCTGGGTGTGGTGCCGCCGGAGGTTGTGACGGCGGTGTTCTACAACTTCGCGCCCGCGCGGGTGGCCAAGTCACTACCGGCCGCGTGGGCGATCGCCGCGCCGGATCTCGCGTTATGCGCCCGCCGGGACTCGACGGTTGCGGCGCTACGCCGATGCGGTGTCAGAGAAGACGAAAACATCTGTACCGCAGCGCAATTGGCGATCCGTGCCATACGGCTGGCGCCGGTGGACGGCCGGGCCTTGTTCGCCGCCAACGTCGCGCTGCCGGTGCCGTCGGAACCGGTGGCCGCGTTGTGGCACGCGACGACCCTGCTGCGGGAGCACCGCGGCGACGGGCACGTGGCGGCGCTGGTGACCGCGGGTATCTCGGGCCGCGAGTCGAACGTCTTTCACACCGCGGCCAGCGCGGTGTCACAGGAGTTCATGAAGCGTTCGCGTCACTACGACGACGACGAATGGGAGGCCTGCCGGGGAAGCCTCGCCGACCGCGGGCTGTTGGACGGCCGCGGATCGTTGACGCCGGACGGACGTGACCTCAAGGACCAGCTGGAGGCCACCACCGACGCGCTGGCGCTGGGTGCGTTCGACGGTCTCGACGACGACGAACTGCAAGCGTTGTTCAGCGCGCTGACTCCGGTCGCGCGGACGGTGATCGCCGGTGGCGACGTGCCCGCCGCCACACCCATGAGCGTCCGCCTGGACTTTTAGCGTTGAAGTCGGCGTCGGGTGCCAGCGTCGCCCCTTCTTTGGACGCCGCGTATGCCGCCATGAGATTCCCGATGACGCCGTTCCACGACTCCTCGTCCACACACAGGCGGCTCGCGGTCAGCACCAACCGATCGGGCGTGCCGGGCAGCAGTGACACCGCGAACAACCGGCCGGTGCGCATGTCGTAGCTGGCGCGTTGCCGGGCGATCACCTCGGACACCGTGACACCGGGCGGCTCGACCGCCCAGCTCCAGCTGCCGCCGGGGCGCGACAGCCAACGGTCCCGGCTGGGTTCGAACACCGCACCGAGGGCGGGGTTGGCGTCGAAGACCGCGTCCACCGCGGCGCGGATACCCGTCTGGTTGAGCCGCGAGTCGGCGATCAGGACCTCCTCATACGCCCAGTCCTCAAGCTCTGTCAGCCGCGGAAATTCGGTAAAAGCCCAATACGACGACGTTGCGTGCTCCACCGACCCAGAGTCCGCTGGCGCACTTGGAAGATTCTTGCCGAATTCTTGGAGGCGCCTCGTCACATGTCGAGGGCTGTCTCGTCTGACACGTATGACACAGAAAACCCGCATCGAACCCTTGCCCCCCAAGCGCGCCGGACTGCTGGTGCGCACCATGTACCGCGTCGGCAAAGCGACGCTTCGGCCAGGTACCCGAGCCGTTCACCGTCGCCGCACACCATCCGCGGCTGCTGGTCGCCAACGCCGTACACGAGATGATGCTGCAGATCGCATCGCGCACACTGCCGGCCAGCGTGCGCGAGTTGGCCGTGTTCTGGACCGCGCGGACCGTCGGCTGCTCGTGGTGTGTGGACTTCGGGGAGATGTTGCAGCGGCTGGACGGCTTGGACATCGACCGGCTCAAGGACATTGACAGCTACGCGACGTCACCGGCCTTCTCCGACGACGAGCGTGCCGCCATCGCCTACGCCGACGCCATGACCACCGACCCGCATGCGGTGACCGACGAGCAGGTCGAGGATCTGCGGGCCCGCTTCGGCGAGGCCGGGGTGATCGAGCTGAGCTACCAGATCGGCATCGAGAACATGCGGGCGCGGATGTACTCGGCGCTGGGCATCACCGAGCAGGGCTTCAATTCCGGGGATGCGCTGCCGGGTGCCCTGGGCCGATCCGGTTGAGGGATTCGATTGCTGAGCTAAATCGTTCCTGACCGTAGCATAGGCGGGCAACGGTCTCGGGCTACCGGGGATGGGGCCGCTGATGTCGTCGTACGTGATCGTTGCGCCGGAGGCGTTTGCCCTGGCGTCGGGGACTTGGCCGGGATCGGGAGGCGATCAAGGCGGCCGCCGCTGCGGCGGCGCCCTCGACGACGGGGATTATCGCGGCGGCGGGCGATGAGGTGTCGGCGGCTATCGCGGGATTTTTCGGCAGCTACGCCGAAGAGTTTCAGGCGCTGACCGCGCGCAGACGACGCTGTTTCAGAGCGCAGTTCGTGCACACGTTGAACGCGGCCGCGGCCGCGTACGCGGCCGCTGAGGCGGCGAATGCGTGGCCGCTGCGGGCACTGCTGCAGCAGGTCGAGGGCCTGGGGATCGGGCGTAAGCCGCTAGTCCGCCTTCAACGCGATCAGCCAACGGGGGGGGCGTGCTCAACTCGGCCACGATGCGGTGGGCTGGGCAGGTTCGTGAGCCCCCGCCGATGCCCTGACTGCTCCGGGCACCAACGGAGTCAGCGGGGTCAGGATCGGGTTCTCCTTCCTGCAAATCCCGGTTGCCCCGAAGCTCTTTCCTGGGAATTCCGATTCCCGGGTTCAGCTACCCGGCCCCGGCATTGTGGTACTTCCCGACGCAGGCGAACGGTTCGGTGCACGCCACCGGCACCGTCTATCTGCAGCACGGCTTCGGCGCGATCGGCTGGTTCTATCAGCCGCTGGCCATCCAGCTGGCGCAGCAGACCAACAGCGTCGTGGTCACTCCCACCATCCCGTCGATCCCATTGCCGTTGGGTGTCTATCTGAGCAGCCCGCAGATGCAGCAGGGCGTGGCCTCGTTGTTCCTGGGCAGCCAGACGGCGCTGAACATCAGCGCGCAACCCAGGCCGGTTATCTAGGGCACGCTGCCGCAGGATTTCATCCTGTCCGGGCACTCCGCCGGCGGAGGCCTCGCCGCGATCGCCGCCGGCAATTACCTCGCGGATCTCGGGGGCGCCACCAACCACCTCAAGGGTGTGGTGATGTTCGACGGGGTTGCCTCCAGCGCCACGGCTTTCGGGGTGCGGTCACCAACCTGCAGGCGGCGCATATCCCGATCTACACGGTGGCCGCGCCGCCCCAGGCGTGGAATGCGTTCGGCGCCACCACAAGTCAACTGGCCAGTCTGTACCCGGGCCAGTTCGTCGGGGTCGAGATCGTCGGCGGCTCGCACGTCGACTCCATGGTGGGCGGGCACCCCCTCATCGACTTGGCCTTGCAGCTGATGACGCAGTTCTCACCGCCCGGCAACACCGCGGCCGTGTACACCCTGGCCGACGGCTGGATCAACGACATCTACACGCCCGGGGCGGGCCCGGCTACCCCGGTGTACGGCATCTACGGGCCCACCGGCCCGTACGTCCCGCCGGGCGGCCAGCTGATCACCCTGGGCCAGGCCGCTCGGGATCGTGCTGCCGGTGTAGCCCGCAGCGGAGACCCGGTGAACTTGTCGGGGTTGGCGACATCCCAGATGGCGCAGACCTTTCCGTCGCGCACCGTCATCGGCGGTGATACGCGGCGACATCTCCCGGTACCCGTCCGACCCGGGAAAGCCCGCCGTGTAGGCGCCCAATTCGCCGTTGATCAACGCCAGCTGATTCGGCGGTGAAGAACGCCGGGCCGTAGCGCCGGGCCAGGCCGAACATGAACCGGGCCACCTTGTCCGGCCCCGCGGATGACCTGAACCGCGGTGGACGCCTTGCCATTCGCGTCGCCGGTGAAGGTGACGTCGGGATGCAGCAGCGCCACCACGGCGTCCAGGTCGCCGTCGGCCATGGCGGCCATCAGCTTGCCGACCACCTCGTTGTGCGTCGGGATCGGGTTCCGGCGGCGGCTCCGCGGCGACGGCCTTGCGGGCCCGCGACGCCAGCTGGCGGGCGCGCGGACCTTCGTTGGTGCCCAACACGTCGGCCACTTCGGCGAACGGCACGGCGAACCCGTCGTGCAGCACGAACGCGACCCGCTGGTCGGGGCTGAGCCGCTCCAGCACCACCATCGCCGCGAACCGGGCGTCCTCGGCGGGCCACCACGGCGGACAGCGGGTCGGCTCGGATCGAAACCCGGTGACGACCGGTTCGGGCAGCCAGTGGCCGGTGTAGGTCTCCCGCCGGTGCGCCGCCGAGCGCAACCGGTCCAGACCGAGCCGGCTCACCACGGTGGTCAGCCAGGCCCGCAAATCGGGGATGGCGCCGTCCTGCACTGTTCCAGCGCAGCCAGGCTTCCTGGACGATGTCCTCGGCGTCGGCCACGGTGCCGGTGAGCCGGTAGGCGACCGACATGAGATGCGGTCGCAGTGCCTCGAATTCGGTGACCTGCGTTGAGGTCATGGCCGAGCATAGCGCGGTGTCACGCTCGGCGTAGCGCAACGGCCTCGCCGAGCAAGATGTCCATGATCGCAATCTGTGGTTGCACTTCGCCCGGCACGGTCCGGGCATCACGCCGCCGATGATCACCCGCGGCGAGGGCGTCACCATCTACGACGACCGCGGCAAGAGCTACCTCGACGCGCTGTCCGGGCTGTTCATGGTGCAGGTCGGTCACGGCCGCACCGAACTCGCCGAGGCGCCGCCCGGCAGGCCGGCACGCTGGCGTTCTTCCCGCTCTGGGGATATGCCACCCCGACCGGCGATCGAGCTCGCCGAACGCGCTCGCCGGCTACGCCCCGGGCGACCTGAACCGGGTGTTCTTCACCACCGGCGGCACCGAAGCCGTCGAGACCGCGTGGAAAGTGGCCAAGCAGTACTTCAAGCTGACCGGCAAACCCGGTAAGCACAAAGTGATTTCGCGCTCGATCGCCTACCACGGCACCACCCAGGGCGCGCTGGCGATCACCGGGCTGCCGTAGTACAAGGCGCCGTTCGAGCCGGTGACGCCGGGCGGCTTCCGGGTGCCCAACACGAACTTCTACCGCGCGCCCGAACCGTCGCCGACCGACATCAAGGCCTTCGGGCAGTGGGCCGCCGACCGGATCGCCGAGGCGATCGAGTTCGAAGGACCCGATACCGTCGCCGCGGTGTTCCTGGAACCGGTGCAGAACGCCGGGGGCTCCATCCCGCCGCCCCCGGGCTATTTCGAACGGGTGCGCGAGATCTGCGACGAGTACGACGTGCTGCTGGTGTCCGACGAGGTGATCTGCGCGTTCGGCCGGATCGGGTCGATGTTCGCCTGCGACGACTTCGGCTACGTGCCCGACATGATCACCTGCGCCAAGGGGATGACGTCGGGCTACTCACCGATGGGCGCGATGATCGCCAGCGACCGGTTGTTCGAGCCGTTCAACGACGGCAAGACGATGTTCCGGCACGGCTATACCTTCGGCGGACATCCGGTGTCGGCGGCCGTCGGGCTGGCCAACCTCGACATCTTCGAGCGCGAGGGCCTCAACGACCACGTCAAACAGCAATCGCCGGCGCTGCGCGCCACGCTGGAGAAGCTGTACGACCTGCCCATCGTCGGCGACGTCCGCGGCGAGGGATTCTTCTTCGGCATCGAACTGGTCAAGGACAGGGCGACCAAGCAGACCTTCACCGACGACGAACGCGCAAGGCTGCTCGGGCGGGTGTCGGCGGCCATGTTCGAGGCCGGGCTGTATTGCCGCACCGACGACCGCGGCGATTCCGTCATCCAACTGGCCCCGCCGCTGATCAGCGGTCAGGCCGAGTTCGACACCATCGAATCGATCCTGCGCGGCGTGCTCACCGACATCAGCGGGACTGCGCCGAGCGTGCAACCTGGGCGCCGACAAGCCGGTGGCGGCCGCCCTAGGAGCACGCTCGACGGAAACTCGCCCAGCGTCAGGTCCAGAAGCGTCGCTTCTTCGGCCGGTCACCGCCGGCCATGGCGCGCTTGACCGCATCGACGGCCACCATCAGCTGTCGTCCCCGCGGGCCGGTCGGATTCTCCAGGAACCGCGCCAGCGCGGCGCATAGCTGGTCGAGCGCTGTCCGCAACTCGGGGTCGGGGGTCGGCATCGCGATGCTGCTTCAACTCGTCGAGCACCGCGTCGAGTCCGGAGCGCCGAACCTGGGTTCCCTTCTCCACCTGCTTGAGCAGCTTGTCCAGCGATCGCAGCGGCGCGGCCTTGTCGGGGGCCGCGGCGGTGCCGGCATCACACCCGCGGGCGCGGGCATCAGCACCCGCGGGCGCCGGCATCGCGTAGGCGGCCCCGACGAACCCGGCACGTTCGTCGCCCACCCCGAGGGCTGCTCGACGGGCTGGACCACCTCCGTCAACGGCCCGGCGTCGGTCCGTTCCGGATCGATGGCGACAAAGGCGGTGAACCTGGACAGCACCCCGAACCGCACCGAGTGGGCGACCAGCCGCGCGGCCAGTTCGTCATCGGCGCGACCACGACGCGTACTCGTCCTCCAAGTCGCGGACCACCGAGCGCGCCCAAATCGTCCGCACCGCAACCGCTTCCGGCGCCACCCGGGCGGGCAGCACGGTCGTGAAGGAACCGTCGGCGTCGACGTGGAAAGTCGCGTCCCCGGCACCCCGGTAGCGCCCGGAGATCACGCAGGGCACGCCGGCGAAAGCGTCGGGCAACCGGCTGGGCGTGACCGTGCCGTCGAGGATCTCGACACCCTCGGCGCTCACCCGCAACGACGTCAGCGCGGGACGCCCGATGGTCCGGGCCAGCCGCGTCATCGCCTCGTCGAATCGCTCCTCGGATTCGACCAACTCGGATCGGCCCTGTCCCAGCCCGGCGAGCCGGTCGAGAAAACCGGCGTTGACGGCGCGGTCGACGCCCACGCAGTAGACACGGGTCCGCCCGACCGCGGGTGCCAGCTTCCGCAACAGGTGGTCCTCGCCGGTGATCTGGCCGTCGGTCACCAACGACCACGCTGGCCTGGCGGTCTTCGGCCGTCCCAGCCAGCAGGTCCACCGCCTTGTACAGCGGTTCGGCCATCACCGTGCCGCCGCGGCTCTCCAGCGAGCCCAGCCACGACGCCGCGGCGAACCGGTTCCGGTCAGTCGCGTCGATCAAGCCGTCACCCAGGCCTGCGGGTGCGTCGATCCGATCGTCAAAGGCCAGCACGCAGAACCGGTCGGCGCTGTCGAGCATGTCCACAATCCGGCCGGCGGCCCGTCGCGCGGCGATCATCTTCCAGCCGTGCATCGAACCCGAGCGGTCCAGCAACACCACGACATCGCGTGCGGCGCTGGACGTTTGCGCGGGCGGCAGCAGCGTCACCGACCAGGTGCCCTCGGGTTCTGTGACCCTTCCGCGTCAGGGACCAACAGCGCCGACGACGACAGCTCGCCGCGATCGACCCGGAAGCGCAGCACGAAGTCCCGGTCCGCGCGTGCGCCCGGCTCCACCAGCAATCGAGTCACCCCGTCGAGACTTCGGTGACCGCGGTCGGCAGCGACGACCGCAAATCCGACAGCGCGAGTCCGGCGCCGTCCAGACTCAGCGAGATCTGCAGATCCGGGCGCTCGTCGGAGTCGATGAGGCGCGGCGGTGTCACCCGGGATGCGTCGGGAACCGCATCGGTGTCGGCCGCCAACCCCGACCCGGTCTGGTCGCCGGGCAACGGCGTCCCGGCGGTGTAGCGCGGCGCAACCACCAGCGGGAAGCGGAACGTCGCCTCGCCGTCCTCGAAGGACAGCGGGCCCGTCAGCCGCATCTCGATGGTGGCCTCCTCGCCGGGCCCGAGGTTGCCCACCCGCACCGAGAACACGTCGGACCGGTCCTCCTCGACGATCGCGGCGCGCTGGCCGGACGACCAGCGCCTGCTCGTAATCCGCGCGGGCCTGCCCGCGCTCCTTGAGCACGCCGATCACCCGTCGTCCGGCCAGATCGGCGGCGAAGTCGGTGACACCGCGCGCGGGCCGGCAGCGGAAACACATAGGTGGCCTCGATCGTGGTGTCGCCGGTGTTGACGAACCGCTGCCGCACGGTGGAACTGGCCGTCATGCCGACCAGCACGGTGTCGACGCTGAGCGCCTTCAGGGGCAGGGGCCGGCCGTCGTCGGCGCTCAGCTGACCACAGCCGGGCCGGCCGGTACGTACCGGTTGCGCGGGTTCGACGGAGAGCAGCGGCAACAACTGAGTGCTCATTGGAAGTCCTTTCCGGGGTTGGCTAACAGGTCCAGCAGCGGCGCGGCGGCGCGACGCAGGGAGTCGAGTGGAGGCAGCGGCCCGTCAAGAAGCAACGTGACAGTGTCGGAAAGCCGAACGGCCTGCAAGGGGGTGACGGCCGGTGCGGGGGCCGCAGCGGGCACCGGGTCGGGGACGGCGCGCCAGAATGCGCCGGCGGCGCGGGCGGGTTCCGGGGCGGGTTCGGGATCACCGAGGCCGGCCGGGATGGCGCTGTCCGGAATCGCGGCCAGCGCCTCGACCTCCGCCGCCGGCATCCCCGCCAAGCGCTCGGCGATCTCGTCCAGCGACAGGCCCTGGCCCTGCAGCCGCTTGATCGCGACCAACCGCACCAGGTGCGTGCGCCCATAGGTCAGGGCACGGCCCCGGTTTCCGGGACGGGGCAGCAGACCCCGCGCCGTGTAGTAGCGCACCATGCGCTCGGCCGGGACGGCCTTGGCCTGACGATTGTCCGGCACAGCGCCGGACGCCTGCACGGCCTCAGCGGCGGCAGCGGCGAATTCGGGCAAGGTGAGCAGTTCCATAACATTTGACAGTGTCGATCATATTTCAGACACTGTCAAATATCGCATTCGCCCGTTTGGCAACTTCCGCACCACCAGTCACAGCGCGGCGTCCTGCGATCGGCGCGCCTATCCCTTAATCTGCTCAGCGATGCCCTTCACACGGACCTCCTTACGCGCAGCATCGTGCCTGGCCGCAGCGGTTTTCGCGGTTAGCGGCTCAGGCGCGCTCGCTAACGCCGAGCCCAGCGCCGAGGTGAATCCGCAGGCGGCAAACTGCCCGTACAAGATCAACACCCCACCGGCGGTGGACTCCTCCGAGGTCCCCCGCGCCGGTGACCCGCCCATGCCACTGGCCTTGCCCCCGACGCCGATCGGCGGCAACGCGCTGTCCGGCTGCGGCATCATCGCCGCCCCCGACACTCCCCCGGTGCCCGGCGACGTCTCCGCCGAGGCCTGGCTGGTCGCGGACCTGGACAGCGGCGCCGTCCTCGCCGCCCGTGATCCACACGGCCGGCACCGCCCGGCCAGCATCATCAAGGTGCTGGTCGCGATGGCGTCCATCAACGCGTTCAACCAGAACAAGGCGGTCCCGGGAACCGACGACGACGCGGCCGCCGAGGGCACCAAGGTCGGCGTCGACACCGGCGGCACCTACACCATCAACCAGCTGCTGCACGGCCTGCTGATGCATTCCGGCAACGACGCCGCGCACGCGCTGGCCATGCAGCTCGGCGGCATGCAGCAGGCGCTGGAAAAGCTCAATGTGCTGGCCACCAAGCTGGGCGGGCGGGACACCCGGGTGGCCACCCCGTCCGGCCTGGACGGGCCCGGCATGAGCACCTCGGCCTACGACATCGGCCTGTTCTACCGGTACGCCTGGCGCAACCCCGTCTTCGCCGACATCGTCGCGACCCGGACCTTCAACTTCCCCGGCCACGCCGACCATCCCGGCTACGAGCTGGAAAACGACAACCAGCTGCTCTACCACTACCCGGGGGCGATGGGCGGCAAGACCGGCTACACCGATGACGCCGGCCAGACCTTCGTGGGTGCGGCCAACCGCAACGGCCGGCGCCTGATGGCAGTGCTGCTGCACGGCACCCGACAGCCGATCGCGCCGTGGGAGCAGGCCGCGCACCTGCTGGACTACGGGTTCAGCACCGCCCAGGGCACCCAGGTGGGTTCGCTGATCGAACCCGACCCCTCGCTGGTTCCCACCAGGGAGAGCCCGGCCAGCCGGGCACCCGACAACAACCAGGCCGCGGGTCTGATGTCGTCGGCCGACTCACTCCCGATACGGGTCGGGGTCGCCGTCATCGGCACCGTCATCGTGTTCGGATTAATCCTGGTAGCGCGCTCGATGAACGGCCGGACACAGCACTAAGAGCTGATTCATAAATGGGGCCAGTTTGAGGTTCCAGAGATAGGCGATGCACCGGACGGCGAGGTTGATTGCGTTGCCTCGGCGGCGGCATTGACGCAGTATTTGCCAGTCCTTCATGCGGGCGAGCAGGTGTTCGATGCGGGCTCGCAGCCGGCGGTGTTCAACCAGGTGTGCAGGGTCATCTTTGGGTGGCTGTGTCGCGCCGGGCAGGGAGCGGTAGCCGCCGTCGGTGAGGGTGGTGATGCCATCGGGCAGGGTGATGGTGGCTTTGGCGACGACGATGTGGTTGCGGTTGCCAGGCCAGGCTTGGCTGAGGTGAACGATCCGGCGGTCGAGGGTGGCGATTACTTGGACGTTGACCGGGCGGCGGTAGTTCTTACTCGGTCTGGGGATGGCTTGGTCGTGTACCGGGATGAGGGTTCCGTCCAGGGTCAGCGTGTCGTGGTTGCCGAACTGGTTGGGGTCGAATAGCTCCGCGACCGCCGCCATCATGTCGCGGATGGTTCGGTGTGCGGTGGGTTGGCTGATACCGAAGATCACCGCCAGCGCGCGTTCGGTCAGGTTGGTGCGCAACGCGGTGAGTGCGATCAGCATCCGGTCAGGGTGGGTCAATCGTGGTGGTCGCCGGCGTGTGTGGCCGGGATCGGTGGCGGCGGCGATGCGGTCGACGTCGGCCGGGGTCATGGCGGTCAGGGCGTAGATGTCTGCCCGGCCCAGTCTGGTGATCCTCACTTGTCCGGATTTGTCAGAGACCTACGACAGAATCGGGGCGTGAGTGCTGCCAGGTCACCGGTCTCACCGGCTGCTGTCGTGGTGTCGCCGCGTACGCGGGGGAAGTCGAAGACCGCCAATTGGCGTCGCCCCGAGCAGGTGGCGGTCATCGCGCTGAACCTTGACCTGTCCGGCGATCCGGTAATGCGCCGCAGAGTCGAGAAACACTGGGCCGCGGTGTTTGGGCTGCGGCGCGGTCTGCAGCGTGACGCCGGCGCGGCCTGCGGGGCCTATCTGGCCGCCCGGCACGAGCGTGCTGCTGACCCACAGGCTGTTCGGTTTCGACTTGGCTTGTATCGCAAGGCTGTTGAAGACCGCGCGAAGACGCATGTGGAGCGGGCCGGGTGGATGCGCCATCACCTCACCAAAGCGACCGCCCTGCATGTCGCCGACGAGGTGTGGCAGTCCGCCGACCGGTTCCTGTTCCCAGACGCCCGCGGGCAACGGCACGGGATGCCGCGTGTCGGGTCGTGGTGGGACTTCACCCGCATTCCCGGCCGTGCCCGCTCACACACCAAAGCCCAGCCGGTGTGGGAAACCTACCGGCTGGTGGGCTCCCTACAGGGGCACCTCGACGCCTACGGGAACAGTGTGGCGGTGACGGCGGCGGTCGCGCTCGATTCCGGCCATAGTGTCCTGGGCCAGCCGAAGGCATTGCCGACCCCGGCTCGCGGTAAGCGCTCGTGGTTGGACTACCAGGGCCCGCTGGCGGTGGTCTACACCGGCCCGCCCGGAGGCGACCTGATCCTTCCCGTGCGGCTGCCGCAAGGTTCGGGCCAGTTCGAACGGGTGGCGCACTTCCTGGCCGATCCGGGGGTGTGGCACAAAATCGACCTATGCCGGGTGCGGGACCGCCGAGCCCCGGGCGGCTGGCGCTACCAAGCCCATCTGACGATCCTCGGCACCGGCTGGGTCGGACCCACCACCGCACAGTTACGCGCCCTGGCACCCACCGATCGCATCGGCGGCGTGGACGGCAACGTCTCCAACATCGCCGTCGCCAGCATCGAGCGTGACATCGCGCAGCCCAGTCTGTTGACCTCGCACGTCACCGCCACCGACACCCAACGCCAGGCCACGGTGCGGGAGGCCAAAAAGTCCCGCGACCGGATGCGTGCACTGGACCGTTCCCGCCGGGCGGCCAACAACAGCCAGTACGCACTGTCGAACAAGCAGCGAGGCCGAGCGCAACGCCGTCGGGATGCCGGGTTGCCAGCCAAAGCGGTGGACACCCCCGGCGGTGCCCGCGCCGCCAACAGTGCAGGCATCCCGAAGCGGGCCTACCGCAAAGACATCCTCTCGCGGAATTATCGGAACACCCGTGCTGACCACGCCGCGGCCACGTCGGCGACCGTCCGGCGTAAAGACGCCTTCGCCCGCCACAGCGCCCAAGTGATCGTCGCCGCGCACGGCCCGAACATGGTCACCGAGGACGTTGACATCCGTACTTGGGCGCGCCGGTGGGGGCCGCGGTGTTGCCGCGTTCACCCCCGGCAGGATGCTGGCCCGCCTGGGCGCCGAATGCACCGCAGCCGGCGGGGTGCTCATCAAGGCGTCGCCGTTCACTACCGCTCTGTCCCAGCACTGCACCTGCGGTGCACGCGCCAAAAAGGCGCTCTCTCAAAGGTGGCACGCCTGCACGTGTGGTGTCGAAGGCGACCGTGATCTCATCTCCGCAGCGCTGGCCGCCACCGTCGTCCACTCCGACCCGGCCGACCCGCGCACCGCCACCATTGACTACACCCTGCGCCAGCGCCTGCACGCCACCGTGCTGGCCGGTCGCACCCAAGACCTCCCGATCACCCGGGAAACGGCCCAGCAAGAGGGGCCGGTCCGGTCAACCATCCACCACAACCCGCCGACACCCTCGTCGGAAACCGGTGAGGATGGCAGCCAGAGCGATCTGGCCTCTGCCGGACAAGGGGAACGCCCCGCCCTACCCCGCAACAGACCCCACGGCTACACCTGGGGACGTCGGCGGCACAGGCGAACAAGCAAGCCCCCCAACGATTCACCAGCCCGTGTGCTGTGACTTATGAATCAACTCTTAGACTCTGCCCGATGACTGCCCTCTACGAAGATGCCGGACTCACGCTGGACGAGGACGGGATCACCATCAATCGCTACTACTTCCCCTTTGCCAATGCGAAGCGGATCGCCTACGCCGACATCCAGGGCATCAAGAGTCAACAGATGAGCTGGGCGTCGGGCAAAGGCCGGATCTGGGGTGCCAGCGATCCGCGCTACTGGTTCCCGCTGGACGCGCGCCGCGGCCGCAAGTCCACCCTGCTGGTCATCGACGTGGGCCGTCGGGTGCGGGCGTGCATCACCCCCGAGGACCCGGCCAAGGTCATCAAAATACTCAAAGCCAAGGTAAAGGTCTGATCGGCCGGGGTCTGCTGGTCGGGCTCACCGCGGCCAGCGTCGGAGTCATCTACGGCTACGACCTTTCCAGCATCGCGGGCGCGCTGCTGTTCATCGCCAAGGACTTCGACCTCACCACGCGCCAGCAGGAGCTGGTGACGACGACGGTGGTCATCGGCCAGATCGGCGGCGCCTTGGGTGCGGGGGTGCTCGCCGACGCGATCGGGCGCAAGAAGACGATGCTGCTGATCCTCATCGGCTATGCGCTGTTCGCACTGTTGGGGGCGTCCGCCGTTTCGCTGCCCATGCTGTTGGGCGCTCGCCTGCTGCTCGGGGTGACCATCGGGGTGTCGGTGGTGGTGGTCCCGGTGTATGTCGCCGAGTCGGCGCCGGCGGCGGTGCGCGGGTCGCTATTGGCCACCTATCAGCTCGCGACGATCAGTGGCCTCATTCTGGGCTACCTGACCGGGTACTTTCTGGCCGACTACGAGAGCTGGCGCGCGATGCTCGGGCTGGCCGCCGTGCCCGCCACGGTGCTGCTGCCGCTGTTGGCCAGGATGCCCGACACCGCCCGGTGGTATCTGCTCCGGGGACGCACCGACGACGCGCGCCGCGCGCTGCTTCGAGTGGAGCCCGAGGCCAGCGTCGACGCCGCGCTGGCCGACATCACCGCCGCACTCGCGCAGGACCGAAGCGGCACCGGCGGTGGCATTTCCGAGATGCTGCGGCCGCCCTATCTGCGGGCCACCTTGTTCGTGGTGGCACTCGGCTTTCTCGTACAGATCACCGGGATCAACGCGATCGTCTACTACAGCCCGCGACTGTTCGCGGCCATGGGTTTTCAGGGATATTTCGCGCTGCTGGCGCTGCCGGCGCTGGTGCAGGTCGCCGGGCTGGCGGCGGTGTGCACGGCCCTGTTCCTGGTGGACCGGGTAGGCCGCCGCCCAATCCTGTTGTGCGGCATAGCGACGATGATCGTCGCCGACGCGGTGTTGATCGTCGTGTTCGCCAGGGACCCCAACGCCTCGGGTGCGCTGGTGCTCGGGTTCGGCGGCGTGCTGCTGTTCATCATCGGGTTCAGCTTCGGGTTCGGCTCGCTGGTCTGGGTATTCGCCGGTGAGAGCTTCCCTTCGCACCTGCGCTCGAAGGGATCCAGCGTGATGCTCACCTCGAACCTGACGGCCAACGCGATCGTCGCCGGATTCTTCCTGACCATGCTGCATTTGTTAGGCGGCGCAGGCGTTTTCGCGGTATTCGGGGCATTCTCAGTGGTCGCGTTCTGGGTGGTGTACCGGTTCGCGCCGGAGACCAAAGGCCGCGAACTCGAGGAGATCCAACAATTCTGGGAGAACGGTGGGCGCTGGCCCACCGACGCCCCGTGACGCTGATCCGCGCCGGCACCGTCGTCGTCGACGGCGAGGTGTGCCGACCGGGCTGGGTGCACACGGACCAACGCCGCATCCTGGCCTGCGGACCCGGCACGCCGCCTCGGCCGGCAGACGTCGATCTCCCCGATTCCGTTGTCGTCCCGGGGTTTATCGACCTGCACGTGCACGGTGGCGCCGGCGCGTCGTTCAGCGACGCACCCGTGACCGCCGCGCAGTTTCACCAGCGGCACGGCACCACCACCACCCTGGCCAGTCTGGTCACCGCAACCCCCGCCGAACTGCTTTCCGCCGTCAGCCTGCTGGCCGACGCGACCAGGCAGGGCGTGGTGGCGGGTATCCATCTGGAGGGACCGTGGCTGAGCGTTGCGCGCTGCGGCGCCCACGACCGCACCCAGATCCGGCCCCCGGACGCCACCGAGATCGACGCGGTGCTCGCCGCGGCCGACGGCACCATCCGGATGGTCACCCTCGCGCCGGAGTTACCCGGCAGCGACGACGCGATCCGGCGTTTTCTGGACGCGGGTGTCGTTGTCGCCGTAGGACATACCGATGCGACGCACGACCAGACCACACGCGCGCTCGCCCTGGGCGCCACCGTGGGCACCCATCTGTTCAACGCCATGCCGCCGCTGGACCACCGTGACCCCGGGCCGGTACTCGCCCTGCTGGAGGATCCGCGGGTGACCGTCGAACTCATCGCCGACGGCGTGCACGTCCACCCCGACATGGTGCACGCGGTGCTGCGGTGGGCCGGCCCTGACCGGGTAGCCGTGGTCACCGACGCGACGGCAGCGGCCGGGTGCGGGGACGGCGAGTTCCGACTGGGAGCGGTGCCGGTTGTGGTCGCCGGTGGAGTGGCCACGGTGCGCGGCACGTCCACCATCGCAGGCAGCACCGCGACCATGGATCAGCTCTTCCGCGCTGTCGCGGGCAGCGCGGGACTGGCCGCCGCTGTGCGGGCGACGGCGACGGCCCCGGCCCGTGCGCTCGGACTCGACCGGGTGGGTGCCATTCGCGGTGGTTACGACGCGAATCTGGTTGTGCTGGAACATGACCTGCAGGTTCAGGCAGTGATGATGCAGGGCGTGTTGGCGAGCGGAGTTCGACAGACGGCTAAGCGGTCGACCGCCTGACGGCTTTATCGGCGACGGTGTCTGAACAACCGCGAAAGCGTAAGCGCCCCAACGGCTCCCGCTGCCATTGCGGCGACCGTCTGGCGGGGGCGCAAACCCTCCTCAATCAGGATCCGCGGGCTGATCACCGCGGGCGGTGGCGGGTCGGTGTGCTTGTCCCGGGGGTCCTCCGGTGCCGCGGTCGCCGCCCACGCGGTGGCGAACAACAGCAGTGACCACGTCACAAACGCGAACACCATCAATCCCAACACCGGCCCGAATGCCGCGCCCGCCGGGCTGCGCAACACCGCCTGCAGGTAGATCGAACCCACCTGCTTGAACACCTCGAACCCCAGGCCCGCCATCAACCCGGCCCGTACCGAGGTGGCGAACCGCACCGACTCTCGCGGCAACCTGGCGATCATCCAGGTGAACAACATCCACGACACCAGCACCGAGACCGCTACCGAAACACCCCGGAAGATTTCGTCGAACACCGAATAGTCCGGAATGTGAAGCCATCTCAGGACAGCCGCCATCGGTCTTGCCTGGCCCAATGCGCTCAGCGACACCGTGGCCATGATCACCAGGAAGGTCCCCACCATGGCGGCCAGATCGGACAGTTTGGTGCGCACGTAACCATCTGGCTCGACATGTTGTTCCCACATCTCACTCAACGCTTCCCGCAGGTGCCACATCCAGCCGAGACCGGCCCAGGCCGCAGTGACCAAACCGATCACGCCGACCGATGCGCGTGCGTCGATCGCCGAATTGATCAGATCGACCAACTGCTGTCCGAGTTCGCCGGAAATGGCGGACCGGATGCGGCTGTCAATCGTGTTCAGCAGCTCCGGGCGGCTCGCCAGAATATATCCGGCTGCCGCGAAACTCACCATCAGCAAAGGGAATAACGCGAAGATGGTGTAGTACGTCAGACCGGCCGCGAAGAACGTGCCCTTCTGCTTGGCGAAGCGCTGGTAAGCCCGCAGAACGTGGTCAAGCCACGGGTAGCGGTCGCGCAACCGATCCAGAATCGGCGGCTTGTTCGTCGGCTCGGTCATTGCGCCCCCGGCGCTGTCGCGGCCCAGGCGGTGCTGTACAGGACCAGCACCCAGGTGACGTAAGCGAATACCAGTAGACCCAGCACCGGCCCGAACGTCGCCCCGGCCACGCTGCGCAGCACCATCCTCAGATAGAGCGATCCCAGCAGTTTGAACAACTCGAACCCGACGGCCGCCATCAAGCCGGCCCGCATCGAAGTGGCCACACCCACCGTCTCCCGCGGCAACCGAACGATCACCCAGCTGAACACCAGCCACGACACCAGGAAAGAGATCAGCACCGAAATACCCCGGAAGATCCAGTGGAACACCGAAAGCTCGGGTATCCCAAGCAGATTCAGAACCGCTTTCATCGGCTCCGCGTGCGCCAGCGCCGCGAGCATCATGGTGGCCGACACCACCGCGAACGTGCCCAGCACGGCGGCCAGATCAGACACGATGGTGCGCGCGAAGCCCAGTGAGTCCACCTGGTGGCCCCAGATCCTGCACAGCGCTTCCCGCAGCCGATACATCCAGGTCTGGCCCATCCACGCCGCGAAGACCAACCCGATCACGCCAACTGATGTGTGCGCCGAGATCGCCGAATTCATCAAAGTGACCAGCTGCTGGCCGAGTTCGGGGATACCCAGGACCGGGTGCGATCGTCGATCTCGTCCACCAGCTGCGGACGGCGCGACAACGCGAAGCCGCCCACCGCAAAACCGATCATCAGCAACGGAAACAGCGCGATCAGCGTGTAGTAGGTGAGACCCGCCGCGAAAAGGTTGCCATTGCATTGTCTGAAATGGACGAAGGCGCGGATGAGGTGGTCCAGCCAGCCATACCGTGCCCGGAGCAGGCCGAGGCGGCCCGGTTCGGCCTGCTCATGCTGGTCATGCTCTTGCTGGTCATTGGAAGTCAAGTTATTCCCTATGCGGAAGGAAACCTAACCGATCGTAGACCCGCTGCAGGGTTTTGCCGGCGACATCGTTGGCGCGCTGCGCGCCGGCGGCGAGCACGGACTCCAGCTCGGCGGGATCGGCCGTAAGTTCCTCGACCCGGGCCTTGATCGGGCTGACGTACTCGACGACGGCCTCGGCAGTGTCCTTCTTCAGGTCGCCGTAGCCGCGGCCGGCGTAACCGTCGACCAGGGTGTCGATGGCAACGCCGGTGACCGCCGACTGGATGCTCAGCAGATTCGACACACCGGCTTTGGCCTCCGGGTCGTAGCGGATCTCGCGTTCGCTGTCGGTGACCGCCGAGCGGATCTTCTTGGCGGACTTGGCCGGATCGTCGAGCAGACTGATCAACCCGGCGTCGGTGGACGCCGACTTGCTCATCTTCGACGTCGGGTCCTGCAGGTCGTAGATCTTGGCGGTGACCTTCGGGATCAGCACGTCGGGAACCACCAAGGTGTCCGGGAAGCGACTGTTGAACCGCTGCGCGATGTCACGCGCCAACTCCAGGTGCTGGCGCTGGTCCTCCCCCACCGGTACCAGGTCGGTGTCGTAGGCCAACACGTCGGCGGCCTGCAGCACCGGGTAGGTGAACAGGCCGACGGTGGTGGAATCGGCACCCTGCTTGCTCGACTTGTCCTTGAACTGCGTCATCCGCGAGGCCTGGCCGAAGCCGGTGAAGCAGCCCAGCACCCACGCCAGTTGGCTGTGGGCGGGCACGTGGCTCTGCACGAAAATGGTGGCGCTGTTCGGGTCGATCCCCAGCGCCAGGTATTGCGCGGCGGTGATCAGGGTGCGGCGCCGCAGCGCTTCGGGATCCTGCGGGATGGTGATCGCGTGCAGGTCGACGACGCAGAAGAACGCCTCGTAACCGTCCTGCAGCCCCACCCACTGGGCGACCGCGCCCAGGGCGTTGCCGAGGTGAAGTGAGTCGGAAGTGGGCTGCACGCCGGAGAAGATCCGGCGGGTTCCGGTAGGGGTGCTCATGATGCCCCGATCTTTTCACGGACCGGTAAGCCGTCGAGCGTCACGCCAGCGTCGCGTTCGGCGCCGAACGTCACGCCAGCGTCGCGTTCGGCGCAATGGGGGTCGCTTGCAGTACCGGCGGTACCGCATTTACTGTCGGAATTATGCGACGTCTGCGTAGACCGTCATCGGCAGGTGCCACGAGGGCCCCTATCCACCTCGGGCCCACAGACGGCTCCGCCGAGCCGGTCCTGCTGCTGCACCCGTTCCTGATGTCCCAGACGGTGTGGGAGGTAGTCGCCCAGCAACTGGCCGACACCGGCCGCTACGAGGTGTTCGCACCCACCATGGCCAGCCACAACGGCGGTCCGCGCGCCGGCACCTGGTTCCTGTCGTCCTCGGTGCTGGCCGACCATGTCGAACGCCAGATGGACGAACTCGGCTGGGAAACCGCGCACATCGTCGGCAACTCGCTGGGCGGCTGGGTCGCGTTCGAGCTGGAGCGGCGCGGTCGCGCGCGCAGCGTCACCGGCATCGCTCCGGCAGGCGGCTGGACGCGATGGAGCCTGGCCAAGTTCGAGGTGATCGCCAAGTTCATCCTGGGCATTCCGCTGTTGGTGTTCGCCTGGCTGTTCGGGCCTCGGGTCATGCGCGTTCCGTTCAGCCGCCCGCTGGCCACCTACGCGATCAGCGCGTCACCCGAGGGGGTCAGCGAGCGCGAACTCAGCATCATCATCGACGACGTCGCACACTGCCCGGCCTACTTCCAGCTACTGCTCAAGGCACTGCTGATGCCCGGCCTGCAGGAACTCGCGGAGAACGCGGTCCCGGCGCACCTGGTGATCTGCACCAAAGACCGGATCGTCCCCTCGCCCAGGTTCAGCAAGCACTTCCGCCACCACCTGCCCGACGACCACCAGTTCACCGTGCTGGAGAACGTCGGACACGTGCCGATGTTCGAGGCGCCGGGGCGCGTCACCGAGGTGATCCTGGAATTCCTCGAGGAAGTCTCGCCGTCTGTTCGGGTTCTGGAGCCCCCCGCCGGCTGACCTGCCTTCGATGTCCACGCCGGCGCGGAATTGGCAGGGAATAGCTGCCATGCGATAAGCTGCGAATCGGTCATGAGCGCCAGCGTCAAGCCCCGGCTTGCTGGCCGGCAACCCTCCAACCGCGGTGGGGTGCCCCGGGTGATGACCAGGTTGAGTAGCCACAACGGCTACGCGGCAAGCGCGGGTCCGCCGTGAACGGACCCCGGAGCTGACGGGGATACGTGATGCGCATCTTTTTCGAACCATCTGGCCCTGCCCGCAGTGTCTCTATTCGTGACCGCCGCATGCCCATTTCCAGCGCCCTCATGAGCAGAAAGCAACCAGCGTGAGTTCTGACCACAACAACGAAAGCAGCACCGAGACGGATCCGACCGCGCAGTGGTCGTTTGAGACCAAGCAGGTGCACGCCGGCCAGCGGCCGGACCCGACGACCAACGCACGCGCCCTGCCGATCTACCAGACCACGTCGTACACCTTCGACAACGTCGCGCACGCGGCGGCGCTGTTCTCCCTTGCCGAGCCGGGCAACATCTACACCCGCATCGGCAACCCGACCACGGATGTGGTCGAGCAGCGCATCGCCGCGCTCGAGGGCGGGGTGGCCGCGTTGTTCCTGTCCTCCGGGCAGGCGGCGGAGACGTTCGCCATTCTCAACCTGGCCGGCGCGGGCGATCACATCGTCTCCAGCCCGCGGTTGTACGGCGGGACCTACAACCTGTTCCACTATTCGCTGGCCAAGCTCGGTATCGAGGTCAGCTTCGTGGAAGACCCAGACGATCCCGACTCCTGGCAGGCCGAAGTGCGGCCCAACACCAAGGCGTTCTTCGCCGAGACCATCTCCAACCCGCAGATCGACATCCTGGACACGCCGGGCGTCGCCGACGTCGCGCACCGCAATGGGGTGCCGCTGATCGTCGACAACACCATCGCCACGCCCTACCTGATCCAGCCGCTGACCCAGGGCGCCGACGTGGTGGTCCACTCGGCCACCAAGTACCTGGGTGGGCACGGCTCCGCGATCGCCGGGGTGATCGTCGACGGCGGCACCTTCGACTGGACCAATGGCCGCTTCCCCGGCTTCACCACCCCCGACCCCAGCTACCACGGCGTGGTGTACGCCGAGCTGGGACCGCCCGCCTTCGCGCTCAAGGCCCGCGTGCAGCTGCTGCGTGACCTGGGCTCCGCGGCGTCGCCGTTCAATGCGTTCCTGGTGGCCCAGGGTCTGGAAACGCTGAGCCTGCGGATCGAGCGGCATGTCGCCAACGCGCAGCGGGTCGCCGAGTTTCTGGAAGCCCGCGACGACGTGCTGTCGGTCAACTACGCGGGGCTGCCGAGTTCGCCCTGGCACGAGCGGGCAAAGAAGCTGGCGCCCAAGGGCACCGGCGCCGTCCTGGCGTTCGAATTGGCCGGCGGCGTGGAGGCCGGCAAGGCGTTCGTCGACGCGCTGCGCTTACACAGCCACGTCGCCAACATCGGTGACGTGCGTTCGCTGGTGATCCACCCCGCGTCGACCACCCATGCCCAGCTCAGCCCCGCCGAGCAACTGGCCACCGGCGTCACTCCCGGACTGGTGCGGCTAGCTGTGGGCATCGAAGGTATTGCCGATATCCTGGCCGACCTGGAGCTTGGTTTTGCCGCGGCCGGGGTATATAGCGCCTCGAAGACAAGCGACCCGCAGACCGTGGCTGCTTTCTGAGGATCCCGGAGAAGAACTGACGTGACGATCTCCGATGTGCCCACTCAAACGCTGCCCGCCGAGGGCGAGGTCGGCGTCGTCGACATCGGCCCGCTGACGCTGGAAAGCGGTGCGGTGATCGACGATGTCCACATCGCGGTGCAGCGGTGGGGCGAGTTGTCGCCGGCCCGGGACAACGTCGTCATGGTGTTGCACGCCCTCACCGGTGATTCGCACATCACCGGGCCCGCCGGACCCGGGCATCCGACCCCCGGTTGGTGGGACGGGGTGGCCGGGCCGGGGGCGCCGATCGACACCGACCGCTGGTGCGCGGTGGCCACCAACGTGCTCGGCGGCTGCCGGGGCTCCACCGGGCCGAGTTCCCTGGCCCGTGATGGAAGGCCTTACGGCTCAAGGTTTCCGATGATTACCGTGCGCGACCAAGTAGAAGCGGATATCGCCGCCCTGGCCGCGCTGGGAATAACCCAGGTGGCAGCGGTCGTTGGCGGCTCTATGGGCGGTGCCCGGGCTTTGGAGTGGATGGTCGGTCACCCGGAACAAGTCCGGGCCGGGCTGCTGCTGGCGGTCGGCGCGCGCGCCACCGGTGACCAGCTCGGCACCCAGACCACCCAGATCGCGGCCATCCAGGCCGACCCGAACTGGCAGGGCGGCGACTACTACGAGACGGGTCGCGCACCAGATGACGGGCTGCGGATCGCGCGTCGCATCGCGCATCTGAGCTACCGCGGCGAGGTCGAACTCGACCGGCGCTTCGGCAACGACGCACAGGCCGGCGAAGACCCGGCGGCCGGCGGCCGCTACGCCGTGCAGAGCTACCTCGAGCACCAGGGTGACAAGCTGCTGGCGCGGTTCGACGCGGGCAGCTATGTCACCCTGACCGAGTCGCTCAACAGCCATGACGTCGGCCGCGGCCGCGGCGGGCTGCATGCGGCGCTCACCAGGTGCCCGGTCCCGGCTGTGGTCGGCGGGGTCACCTCCGACCGGCTCTACCCGTTGCGCCTGCAGGACGAGCTGGCCGAGCTGCTGCCGGGTTGCACCGGTGTGCGGGTGGTCAAGTCCGTCTGCGGGCACGACGGTTTCCTGGTGGAATCCGACGCTGTCGGTGTGTTGATCCGCGAGACCCTCGATCTGGCTCTCGCTCAAGGCGCGTGTTCGCGGTGACCCGATCCAGGCGTGACCGCTCGCTGTCCTTCGGCTCGGCGGCGGCCGCCTACGAGCGGGGTCGCCCGACCTATCCGCCCGACGCGATCGACTGGCTGCTGCCCAAGGGCGCACGCCAGGTGCTCGACCTGGGAGCGGGTACCGGCAAGCTGACCACCCGACTGGTCGAACGTGGACTGGACGTGGTGGCCGTCGATCCGGTTCCCGAGATGCTGGAAGTGCTGACGGCTTCGGTGCCCGAGACTCGGGCCCTGCTGGGGACTGCGGAGGAAATTCCGTTGCAGGACAACAGCGTTGACGCGGTACTGGTTGCCCAGGCGTGGCATTGGGTGGACCCGGCGCGGGCGATTCCGGAGGTGGCCCGGGTGTTGCGGCCGGGCGGACGGCTGGGCCTGGTGTGGAACACCCGCGACGAACGACTCGGGTGGGTGCGCGAATTGGGTGAGATCATCGGTCGCGACGACGATCCGCTGCGCGACCGCGCGACGCTGCCCGAACCGTTCACCCAGATGGAACGCCATCAGGTGGAGTGGACGAATTACCTGACGCCGCAAGCACTTATCGATCTGGTGGCCTCCCGGACCTACTGCATCAACTCGCCGGCCGAGGTGCGCACCAAGACGCTTGACAAGGTCCGCGAACTGCTGGCCACTCACCCGGCGCTGGCGAACTCCGCCGGATTGGCGTTGCCGTACGTCACCGTGTGCGTGCGGGCCACCCTTTCCTGACCAGCTGTCCTGAGTGTTCAGCGGTAGCCGCGCTTCAACAGGTGTTTGGCGCCGGCGTTCATCGCCTCCGGCCCGGCCCCGGCAAGGTCAAAGTCGAAGCCGAAGGCGTTGGCCAGCCGGTTGGTGATGCCGAAGGCCAGGCAGACAGCGAGCGCGTCGGTGATCTGTTGCGGGGTAACGCCTTTGACTAATACGGCCCGGATATCGTCGGGATCGAGGGTGTGCTGGCGGGTCAGCTTGCCCAGCATGCGCAGCGTGGCGCGCAGCGGCTCGTCGATCGGCGCGGTGTCCAGAACGGCGAGGGTGGCCTCGACCTTGGCCGGGTCGCCGTACCACTGGCTGGATGTGGCGGAGTGTGCCGCGACGCAGAACGGGCAGTCGTTGGCCTGGGAGACGACGGCGGCCATCAGCTCGCGGTCGCCGACGGACCATTGCGAGGGTCCGCGCATGGCCTCGTGGGTCAGTGGCCCGGCGCCGTAGAAGTCGGGCCGGTAGAAAGCCAGCTTGACGGCGTCGACCACAGGCTGGCGGGTCATCAGCCGGATCACCCCGAACAGTGCTTTGGTGGTGACGGGATGGCCGCGGTCCAGAATTGCCAGCCTCATTGGCCCGCTCCGGCTGCCTCGGTGAGCGCGGCCATCGCGTTGTCGTACTGACGGCTGGCCTGGCCGACGGCCGCGCACACTGCCAGCTCGAAGATCTGGTCCTCGCTGAATCCGGCGGCGCGCACCGCGGCGACGTCGTCGTCGGTCACCTGGTAGGAGCGGTCGGCGACCTGGCCGACCAACGTCTGGATCGGTTCGCTGAGGCCGGCGTTGTCGAAGGCGGCCCGGCGCAGCTCGGTCGGTGCCTGCGCGTGGCTGCCGAGAATGCGGGCGATGAGCGCCCGATGCAGTTCGCTGATGTCAGTCATCGTCTTTGGTCATTCCCCCTCTCTCCAGTTACGACGAATGGCGGGAGCCTTTTGTGACCGACAGGCGTCGAAATTCAGGACCACCCCTACTGCGGAACGGGCAGGTTGGGACAGAGAGTGAGGTAGCCGACCTCAGGTGATATCCATTGCTGCCAGTCTTCGTGGCTGACGTTGGATGTGAGTTTCGAACAGAGCAGCGTGACGGTCGCATCGAGCGGGGTGGGCCAGAGGCGCACCGTGGTGTCGGCGCTGCCGGAAGCCAGGCTCCGCCCGTCGGGGCTGAACGCCACGCTGAGGACGGCGTCGGTGTGGCTCCACAGGGCTTGGCCCAGCGGGCCCGGGTGGGTCAGATCGTTGAGATTCCACAGCTGCACTGCGTGATCCGCGCTGCCGGACGCCAGCGTATGACCGTCAGGACTGAACGCCACCTGATACACGTATCCGGTATGCCCATGCAGCGGTCGGCCCAGCGGGCTCGGGTGCGCCACGTCGGTCAGGTTCCACAACAACACGGTGTCGTCGCCGCTGCCCGAAGCGAGCGTGCGCCCGTCGGGGCTGAAGGCCACGCTGAAAACGGCACTCATATAGCGACGAGAGGGTTGACTCAGCGGTCCCGCATGGTTCGGGTCGGAGACGTTCCACAACCGGATGGTGGCGTCGTCACTCACCGGAAGCCAAGGTGTGGCCGTCAGGGCTGAACGCGACACTCCACACGCAGCGGTGTGACCGGTGAGGGGCGCGCCCAGCGGGACCGGGCGCGCCGGGTCGGCCAGATCCCACAACCGGACGGTGGCGTCGTCGCTGCCGGAGGCCAGGGTGTGCCCGTCGGGGCTGAACGCCACGCTCCGCACGGCTGCGCGGTGACCGGTGAGGGGCCGGCCCAGCGGACCGGGCGCGCCGGGTCGGTGAGATCCCACAACTGGACGGTGGCGTCGTCGCTGCCGCGAGGCCAGGGTGTGCCCGTCAGGGCTGAATGCCACGCTCTCAACGATGCCGGTATGACCCCGCAGAGGCTGGCCCAGCTGTCGCGGGTGTGCCGGGTCCGCGAGATCCCACAACTGGATGGTGCGCGTCGCCGTTCCGGCGGCCAGGGTGTGCCCATCCGGGCTGAAGACCACGCTGTGCACGGGCCGGCATGCCCCGGCAGGGGCAGCGCTGTGTCGAGGTCCCACAGCTGGACGGTGCCGTCTTGACTTCCGGAGGCCAAGGTGTGCCCGTCGGGGCTGAACGCGATGCTGTTCACGTTTCCGCCGTGGCCGGCAAGGGGCCCGCCCAATGGGCCGGCGTGCGCCGGTTCGGTGACGTCCCACAATCGCACGGTGTCATCGCCGCTACCGGAGGCCAGGGTGTGCCCATCGGGGCTGAACGCCAAACTTTCGACGAAGTCGGTGTGGCCCCGAAGGGGTTCACCCAGTGGGCTCGGGTGCGCCGGGTCGGCGACATTCCACAGCCGGATGGTGCCGTCACCGCTGCCGGAGGCCAGGGTGTGCCCGTCCGGGCTGAATGCCAGATCTTCGACGAAGTCGGTATGCCCTCGAAGGGGTTCTCCCAGCGGGCTTGGGTGGGCTGGATCTGCGATATTCCACAATCGCACCGTGTCGTCGCCGCCGCCGGAGGCGAGAATGCGCCCGTCGGGACTGAACGCCACACTGACCACGCCGGCGCCGTGCCCCTGCAGCGGCTGACCCAGCGAACCGGGATGCGCCGGGTCGGTGACGTCCCACAACCGCACGGTGCCGTCAGCCGCCTCCGACGGCCAGGTTATGGCCGTCGGGACTGAACGCCACACTGGCCACACCGGCGCCGTCCGCAGCGGCTCGCCCAGCGAACCCGGGTGCGCCGGGTCGGTGACATCCCACAACCGCACGGCGCCGTCAGCGCCTCCGAGGCCAGGGTATGGCCGTCGGGACTGAACGCCACACTGGCCACACCGGCGCCGTGGCCCGGCAGCGGCTCGCCCAGCGAGCCCGGGTGCGCCGGGTCGGTGACGTCCCACAACCGCACGGTGCCGTCGCCGCCACCGGAGGCCAGGATGCGCCCGTCGGGACTCATCGCCACCGTGCCGACGGGTGCTGGTGTGGAGATGATGACGCGCGTGGCATTCAGCACCGTGGCGGCGGTGTAGAACGCGCCGCGGCCGGCGGCCGGGTCCGAACGCAGCCGTTGCGCTGCCAGCGTCGCGGTGAGCGCGCGAATGTTGCTATCCGTGATGGTTCCGGAGAACACCGCCGCGGCTTGCGCATCGAGTTCAGCGGCCAGTGCGTTGCGCGCTTCGACGGGTGGCTTGTTTGAACATGACCACGGCCACGGCGGCACCGATGACGGCGATGACGGCGATGACGGATGTTCCGGCGAGCACGGCGCGCAGGATCCGGCTTCGCTGTCGTAATGCTGCGGCGCTTTCCTGAGCCTGTTCGCGCGCTTGGGTTTCCGTGGCGGCGAGTTTCTTGGCGGCTTCGAGTTCGGCTTGCTGGCGTTGCTTTTCGAACTCGGCCACTTCGTTTTCACGCTGCCGGGAGGCGAGGAGGTAGTCGCGGATGTGGTTGAGGCGGTCGCGGAATCCGGGTTTGGCGGCCAGGTTTTCCGCCGCGGACAGCCGGGGGCCGTGGAGCAGCCAGGCCTCCTCCCGTTGCTTCTTATGCCACTCGGCGGCGCTGCGTTCCAGGGCGTCGGCAGCCTTGAGGTCTTCGCTCTCTTCGGCCAGCCAGTCGGCGAGCTCTTCCCATTGGCGCAGCAGGCTTTCCAGGGCGACCTCGACGACCACAACTCCGTCGCGCAGGTCTTTGATCAGCAGACGACGGGACATGAATCGCTCCAACAGCGGGCGGCTGTCTTCGGGCAGGTCGTCCCAGCGAGCCAGGCGACGCATCGGCTGGTCGTTGTCGGGATTGATGGTGGCCAGCCACGGGATGAACGCCGCCCGCAGTCGAGTGAGTTGTTCGGCGCGCTGAGCGGGTTCCGACGACAGCAGCTCGCGGATCTCGGCTTGCACGACGCCGTCGATACCGCCCCGCTCGGCGTAGGGCTTGACCGTGAGCCGGCCCGTCGACCCGTAGTCGCGGTACAGCCATGCCAGGGTCAGCGACAGCAGCGGAAGGGTGTCTGCGCCGCCGGTCGCGTCGGCCAACAGGAGGCGCACCAGATCCTCGTCGAGGTACAGCGGGCGTCCACCGTCGGTCGATCGCTGCGCCGGCCCGGTGATCACGCTGTGAAACTGGGTCGAGTCCATCGGCCGAAGGTCGAACTGTTTGATCTGCAGCCCGGCCAGCGGTGCTGCGGTCTGCATCAGTTCGTAGCGGTCGGTGCGGATCGTCGCTGCCACGATCAACGGCAGCCCGTCCTGGCCGTCCGCACCGAGCGCCAGATCCCTTATCAGCCCCAACAACTGGGCCGCCTCCGCGCCGGCGTCCGCGGTGAACAGCTCTTCGGCCTGATCCAGCGGCACAACGATGGTCGGCGGCTCGCCGCTCGGCGGCCGCGTCAGGCCCTTGCCCAGTGCCCGCGTCGCGGCATTCCACCAGCCAAGTCCGCACCTGTGCGACGTCGCCGCGAGTGCATCCTTCCTTGATGTCACCCAGGGGCGGCTCGTTCAGTCCGACTCGCCGCCGGGTGCTGCAAATCGCCTGCGCCAGGCCACAAGTCCCGGTGAGCGCCTTCAGCTCGGGCCGGACGATGTCCAGCACGAGATAGCTGCGCGCATCTCTCTGCAGCCGTGGCACGATGCCTGCGCGCAGGAAACACGACTTGCCCGCTCCCGATGCGCCCAGGACGACGAACAGCGTCTCGTCACTCTCCCGCATCCCGTGCAGCGCATCCATCGCCCGACCAGCTCGGCGTCGCGACCGAAAAATACTCCTGCGTCGACCGGCTGGAAGGGTTCCCATCCGTGATACGGCGGTCGGTCCGGCTCGGAGGGCGGTGGCCACGGGAACGACGCCGCGCCAAGGCCGTTACGCGCCGTATCCCCTACACCAGTGGGAGTCGCAGCAACGGTCGGTGGCGGCTCGGCGGTGACGGTGTGGCCGTCCGGGTGTCGCTTCCGTTGCTGCCGCTCGGCCCGCGCGGCGGCGTCGCCAGTGCGGCCGAAGCGGCCGCGGCCAAATCACCGGCGCTCGGGTAGCGTTCGCTGGGTTCCTTCGCCATGCCGCGGGCAACGACATCGTCGAATGCGACCGGCACGGCGGATTGTCGTTCGCTCGGCCGTGGCGGGGGCGTGGATAGATGCGCCGTCATTTGTTGTGCCACAAGGTCACCGGGAAACGGCCGTTCGCCGGTGAGACATTCGTAGAGGACACAGGCCAGCGCATAGACGTCGGTGCGGGCATCGGCGACGTCGGTCATCAATCGTTCGGGGGCCATGTAGGCCCACGTGCCGACGGTGCGGCTCGCATCGGTCAATTTGGTGGCCGAGCTGTCGTAGGCGACACCGAAATCGATCAGATAGACGAAGCCGTGATCGGTCATCAGGGCGTTGGACGGTTTGACGTCCCGGTGCACCAGGCCGTGGGCATGAGCCGTATCCAGGGCGGCGGCGATCTGTGTGACCACCCGCACGGCTCGCGCCGGAGCCATGGGACCGTCGCGCTTGAGCGCGGTATCGATATCGACCCCGTTGATGATCGGCATCACCAGGTACAAATGACCGTCAATTTCGCCGGTGTCGTGAATAGGGATGATATGTGGTTCGGTCAACCGCGCCGAGATAAGCGCCTCCCGGCTGAACCTCGCACGAAAACGCGAGTCGCGGCCCCGGTCGCCAGGCAAGATTTTGATCGCCACGTCGCGTCCCATGACGGTGTCGTGGGCCTTGTACACCTCGCCCATACCGCCCCGGCCGATCAGCTCGAACAACCGGTATCGACCGAATTCGCTCGCTTCCAATCGACGCGCTCCTCTTCCGCTTCTCTCGTTACGGACATTGAACCGGGCCGACGTGCGTCGATGTGGGAAATTCGCACGATGGAGTTGATCAGGAGCAAGACGGGAACTGGCTGTCAGAAGCCGCTCTCAGCGGGGTGCACCTACAGCGTCAGCCCCGAGTACATCAACGCGTTCGGGTCGTATTGCTGCCGCACGGACGTCAGCCGCGCCAGATTGGACCCGAAGTAGCGCGACGCCGGCGTGTTCGGCTCCAGGTAGTTCACGTACCCACCGGCCGAAACCTGTTGCACCGTCGTGTGCGCGGTGGCCACCCAGGTGCTGGCGGTCGACGTCTGCCCAGTGCCGTTTTCCACATACCACTGCGCGACGGCGGCGTGCCGGCGCCAGGGGAAGGCCGAGCCGGCCGGGTCCACATCGCTGACCGCGCCGGACAGCGTGTCGACGATCACCGACGCGCGCCCGCCGGCCGGCGGCCACTTCCCGAGGGCGGCGACGATGGCCTGAGCCGCCGCCGCATTCATGGTGCCGATCACGTCGGACCCGGCCACGAAGCCACGTGGCGAACTCGTCGCACTGCCGCCGGCCAGATACATCACCAGATCCATGTGACTCATCGTCTTGTGCTCGGTCGCGGTGGGCTGCGCGCCGACCGCGGACTTGATCGCGTCGGCCACCGCCTGACCCGAGCCCGCCGGGCAGGTCGCCAGCACGTGGCAGCTGCCCTCGGTCCCGCTGACCGACAGGTCGACCAGCCCCCAGGTGTTCCGATCCGCCCCGGCCAGCCAGGTCTGCCAGCCGGTCAGCACCTGAGGGCCGGCCGCGGGAGCGAAATCCACCCGCACCACGTCGGAGTCAGCGGTCGGGAACGTCGAGAAGGTCAACGACGTGGTCACACCGAAGTTGCCGCCGCCCCCACCGCGCAGCGCCCAGAACAGGTCGGGATGATCCTCGGCGGACGCGGTGACCGTTTCACCGCTGGGCAACACCACCGTGGCCGAGCGCAGCGCGTCGCAGGTCAACCCGGCGTGCCGGGAGTCGGCGCCCATCCCGCCGCCCAGCGTCAGGCCGGCCGCCCCCACCGTGGGGCAACTGCCGGTGGGAATCGCCCGGCCCGCACCGGCCAACGCCTGGTGCACGGCGTACAGGTCTGTCGCCGCGGGCACCGTGACGGTGCCGCCGGCGTTGTCGACGTTCACCCCGCCGGTCAGCCCGCGCAGGTCCAGGACCATGGCGCCGTTGGCGGTTGACGCACCGGTGTAGGAGTGTCCGCCGCCCCGCGGGGCGATCTTGAGCTTGTTGGCAGCCGCGAAGGCGACCGCCTTGACGACGTCCGCCTGCGAGGTGACCACCACGACCGCCGCCGGTGTGGCGGCGCTGTAGTTCGCGTTGAAGACCTGCTTTCCCGTAGTGAAGGCGGCGCCGTCGGCGGGCAGCAACACCTTGCCGCCGATCGAGGAGGCCAGGCTGCTCCACGCGCCGGTCGGTTCCGCCCACGCCTGCGGCCGCGATATTCCGAACAGTGCCGACCCCGCCAACGCCCCGGCGGCGCCACGAAGAAATGCCTGACGAGAAATCATGAGCCGAATTGTTAATCGCCGCGGCACCGAATCCGAGGGTCCGGCGACGTGTCGCAGCGCAGCGTGACGCGATCGTGTCCCCAATCCGGCCCCTAATCCCGCTAGCCGCGCGGATCCGGTCACAAAACGCCGGGCCTGCCAAACCTTTACGCCATCGTGTCCCCAATGAGACCGGCGTGGACAAAGGTTCGAGAGGTCGCTTGAGTGCCGCCTGAAGGGTGCTCTCCAAACATATGAGGGAGTCCACATGAAGGCATGGCATCACCAACCACTGACCGTTCGATTACTGGCGGGAGCCGCCGGCGTCCTGACCGCTGCCGCGGCATTCGCCGCCCCCGCCGAGGCAAGCCCGGTCGACGATGCGTTCCTGATGGCGCTGAGCAACGCCGGCGTCAACTATGGCGATCCGCTCAACGCGGAATCTCTGGGCCAGTCCGTCTGCCCGATGCTGGCCCAGCCGGGCGGCAACTTCGCCGCGGCCGCGACACGCGTCCGAGGCAGCAGCGGCATGATGTCGCCGGAGATGGCCAGCATGTTCACCACTATCGCGATTCAGATGTACTGCCCGTCGGTGATGGCCGACGTTGCCAGCGGCAACATGCCGGGGGCTCTGCAGCAGATCCCGGGGATGGCAGGCATTCCGGGTATGGCGGGGATCCCGGGGATGGCCGGCATTCCAGGTATGCCCGGGTCCTAACCGGTTCCGAGCGGGTCGATGGTCCACGCGACGTAGACCATCGCGGCGCCGACCGACGCCGTAGTCAGCAAGTCGATCCCCCTGCTGCGCACCACCAGCAGCCCCGCCCGCTCGTCGGGCAGAGCCAGCCGCAGCACGGCGGCCACCCCGACTCCGATGCCGATCAGCAGCGCACCGCGGCGCCAGAAATTGGCCCCCGCCAGCACGAACGCCACCAGGAAAATGAGCCCGACGAGCAGGATGGGCCATTGGGCGCGCATCGCGCGCCCCAGAATGGCCCGAACCGTCATCGGATAGTCACAGCTGTTCGGCCAGCTCGACGACGTTGGTCAACAGGAAGGCGCGGGTCAGCGGACCCACTCCGCCGGGGTTCGGCGATATGTGGCCGGCGACCTCCCACACGTCGGGATGCACGTCACCGGTGAGTTTGCCGTCCACTCGGCTGACCCCGACGTCGACGACGGCGGCGCCGGGACGCACCATGTCCGCGGTCAGCATGTGCGGCACCCCGACGCCGGCCACGATGATGTCGGCCTGCCGGGTCAGCGCGGGCAGATCGCGAGTTGCGGTGTGGCACAGGGTAACTGTGGCGTTCTCGGAGCGGCGGGTGAGCAGCAGCCCCAGCGGCCGGCCCACCGTCACACCGCGCCCGATGACCACCACGTGCGCCCCGGCGATCGGCACGTCGTAGCGGCGCAGCAGGTGCACGATGCCGCGCGGGGTGCACGGCAGCGGCGCCGGGGTGTTGAGTACCAGCCTGCCCAGATTGGTCGGGTGCAGGCCGTCGGCGTCCTTGTCGGGATCGACCCGCTCTAAAGCCGCGTTCTCGTCGAGATGCTTGGGCAGCGGCAACTGCACGATGTACCCCGTGCAGTCGGGGTTGGCGTTCAGCTCGTCGATGGTCTCGTTGAGCGTTTCCGTCGAGATGTCGGCGGGCAGGTCGCGGCGGATCGAGGTGATTCCCACCTTGGCGCAGTCGGCATGCTTGCCGCGGACGTAGGCCTGCGACCCCGGGTCGTCACCGATCAGGATGGTGCCCAGCCCGGGCGTACGGCCCGCCGCGGTCAACACTGCGACTCGCTGCGTCAGGTCGACGAAGATCTCGTCGCGGGTGGCCTTGCCGTCCAGCGTGATTGCGCCCACGCCAGACAGTTTGGCATGCGCGGTGCGGGTCGGCGTGATCGCGACCCGCGCCCGAGCCGTTAGGCTGCCGATATGTCTGAAACCCCAGACGTCTTGAGCCCGGCCAGACTCGGTCCGCTGACGCTTCGAAACCGGACCATCAAGTCCGCAACGTTCGAAGCCCGCACCCCGAATGCGCTGGTGACCGATGACCTGATCGAGTACCACCGCCAGCCCGCCGCCGGCGGGGTCGGCATGACCACCGTCGCTTATTGCGCGGTGTCCCAGGGCGGACGCACCGAAGGCAATGGGATCTGGATGCGCCCGGAGGCGGTGCCGGGGTTCCGGCGCCTCACCGATGCGATCCACGCCGAAGGCGCCGCCGTCAGCGCCCAGATCGGCCACGCCGGCCCGGTCGCCAATGCCCGCACCAACAAGGCCACCGCGCTGGCCCCGGTGCGTTTCTTCAACCCGATCGGCATGCGGTTCGCCAAGAAGGCCAGCGCTGAAGACATCGACGACGTGCTGGCCGATCACGCCCGCGCCGCCCGGCTGGCCGTGGAGGCCGGCTTCGATGCGGTCGAAATCCATTTGGGCCACAACTATCTGGCGAGTGCGTTTCTGTCTCCGCTGATCAACCGGCGCACCGACGAGTTCGGCGGGTCGCTGGCCAACCGGGCCAAGGTCGCCCGCGGACTGGTGATGGCGGTACGCCGCGCCGTCGACCAGGGACCGCGCCAGATTGCGGTCACCGCCAAGCTCAACATGTCTGACGGCGTGCGCGGCGGCATCTCCAACGAGGAGTCGCTGATCACGGCCAGGTGGCTGGAGGAAGACGGCGGGCTGGACGCGATCGAACTGACCGCGGGCAGCTCACTGGTCAACCCGATGTACCTCTTCCGCGGCGACGCACCGCTGAAAGAATTCGCCGGCGCCTTCAAGCCGCCGCTGCGCTGGGGCATGCGGATGACGGGCAAGAAGTTCCTCCGCGAATACCCGTACCGCGAGGCCTATCTGTTGCGTGAGGCCAAGCTGTTCCGCGCCGAGCTGAAACTGCCGCTGATTCTGCTCGGCGGCATCACCAACAGGGAAACCATGGACCTGGCGATGGCCGAGGGTTTCGACTTCGTGGCGATGGGGCGGGCGCTGCTGGCCGAGCCGGACCTGATCAACCGGATCGCCCGCGACGCGAGCGTCCGGTCGGCGTGCACGCACTGCAATCGGTGCATGCCCACGATCTACAGCCGCACGCACTGCGTGGTCACCGGAGCGCCGGACCAGCGTCCCGTTTCCGGGTAAATCAGCATGGCGGCGATTCACGGGCGGAAGAACCGATTGCCGCGGGATACGCGGGGGTATCTAGAAGCTAAAGTTGTCAGCGATGCCCCCACCCGCCCCCCCAGCGCTGACCGTTCGGTACGACGGGTCGGAGCGCACGTTCGCAGCGGGCCACGACGTGGTCGTTGGCCGCGACCTGCGCGCCGACATGCGCATAACCCATCCGTTGATCTCGCGCGCCCACCTCCTGCTGCGCTTTGATCAGGGCCGCTGGCTGGCGATCGACAACAACTCCCTGAACGGCACCTACGCCAACGGTCGCCGGGTGCCGGTGGTCGACATCAGCGACGGCCAGACCGTCAACATCGGCAATCCCGACGGGCCTTTGTTGACCTTCGAAGTCGGCCGGCACCGGGGCCCGGCCGGCCGGCCGCCGCAAACTGAGTCGCTGCCGATCCTCCAGCCGTCGGGGCCGGCCGGGCCGTCCGGGCCGATCCCACCCGGACCCTCCGGGTATCCCCCGGCACCACCGCCGAGCGGGCGCCAGGCCACCTGGGTGGGACCGCTACCGGGACGGCAGAATTCCGGCGGTCCCCCGCCCCCGCCGGGCCAACCCGTGTACCCCAGCAGCGCGGGGCCGTGGGCCCCGCCCGGCTATCCGTCGAGCGGACCACCGCCGCACCCGCCGTCGTCGTCGCACATACCGCAAGCGCCACCGGCGCCGTCCAGGCATCCGGCGCGCGCCCCGGCACCACCCGCCGGGGCGAAGCATCCCGAGCAGGGCAACATCGCCACCAAGATGTTCCAGGCCCTGCTGGGGACGGGCACCCATGAGAAGCCCGCCGGTTCGGTCACCATCGGCCGCTCTACCGACAACGACATCGTCATCCAGGACGTGCTCGCGTCACGGCACCACGCCTTCCTCAGCCTGACGCCGCTGGGTGCGGAGATCCGCGACAACAACAGCGTCAACGGCACGTTCGTCAACGGGGTGCGAGTCGGATCGGCGATCCTGACCGAAGGCGACCAGGTCACCATCGGCAACGTTGACCTGGTGTTCACCGGTGGCACGCTGGTACGCCGCACCGCGGTGGCCTCGCGGACCGGCGGACTGGAAGTGAACTCGGTGACGTTCACCGTCGAAGGCGGCAAGCAACTGCTCGACCACATCTCGCTGACCGCCCGGCCGGGAACGCTGACCGCGATCATCGGCGGGTCCGGCGCCGGCAAGTCCACGCTGTCGCGACTGATCGCCGGATACACCAGCCCCACCACCGGAAACGTGACCTTCGAGGGCCACGACATCCACGCCGAATACGCCTCCCTGCGCAGCCGGGTCGGCATGGTCCCCCAGGACGACGTGGTGCACCGCCAGCTGACCGTCAACCAGGCACTCGGGTACGCCGCCGAACTGCGCCTGCCCCCCGACACCAGCAAGGCCGACCGCGCCCAGGTGGTCGCCCAGGTGTTCGAGGAACTCGAGCTGACCAAGCACGCCGAAACCCGGGTGGACAAGCTGTCCGGCGGCCAGCGCAAGCGGGCGTCGGTGGCGCTGGAGCTGCTCACCGGGCCGTCGCTGCTGATCCTGGACGAACCGACCTCGGGGCTGGACCCGGCGCTGGACCGGCAGGTGATGATGATGCTGCGCCAGCTGGCCGACGCCGGCCGCGTGGTGCTGGTGGTCACCCACTCGGTGTCGTATCTGGACGTCTGCGACCAGATCCTGCTGCTGGCGCCCGGCGGCAAGACCGCGTTCCTGGGCACGCCGGATCAGATCGGCGCGGCGATGGGCACCACCAACTGGGCCGACATCTTCACCAAGGTGGGTGCCGACCCCGACGAGGCCAATCGTCGCTTCAAGGAGGGGAACCGGGCGCCGGCAGAACGACCTGCGCAAGCAAGTCCGGCGGCCGACCTCGGCGAACCGGTGCACAACAACGGGTTCCGCCAGTTCTCCACCATCGCGCGCCGCCAGGTTCGGCTGGTGATCTCCGACCGCGGCTACACGGTGTTCCTGGCGCTGCTGCCGTTCCTAATCGGCGTGCTGACGCTGACCGTTCGCGGCAAGACCGGCTTCGGCATGGCCGATCCACTCAGTAGTGCGCCCAATCAGCCCGGCCAGATCCTGGTCATGCTCAACGTCGGGGCCGTGTTCATGGGTACCGCGCTGACCATTCGCGACCTGGTCGGTGAAAGGCCGATCTTCAAGCGGGAGCAAGCCGTTGGCCTGTCCACCGGGGCTTATCTGGCCGCCAAAATCGTGGTGTTCTGTGCATTCGCGATCATGCAGGCGTTTATCGCGACCACCATCGCGGTGGTCGGTTGGGGCAAGCCGATTTCAGGTGCGGTGCTGCTCGGTGACGTCAGATTGGAGCTGTTCGTCACCGTCGCCGCCACCTGTGTGGCGTCGGCGGTCCTGGGCATGGCGTTGTCGGCGATCGCCAAATCCCAGGACCAGATCATGCCGCTGCTGGTGACCGCGATCATGTCTCAGCTGGTGTTCTCCGGTGGCATGATCTGGGTGACCAACCGGACCGGCCTCGACCAACTGTCCTGGGCCACACCTGCCCGGTGGGGCTACGCGGCGGCGTCGTCGACCATCGACACCCACCGCCTCACCCCCGGGCCGACCGACCCCAAGGACCAGCACTGGAATCACACCAAGAGCGCCTGGCTGTTCGACATGGCCATGCTCTCGGTCCTGTGCATCATCTACAGCAGCATCGTCTGGTGGAAGATCCGGCTGAAGCGGCGGTAATCCGGGCATTCGCCGCTTAATCTGTCCGGATGGATACAACCTCACCGGTGCTGACCGTCCGATCAGACCGTTCGCACCGCGAGTTTGCTGCCGGCCCGGACGTCGTCGTGGGCAGCGACCTGCGCGCTGACCTCCGTGTCGCGCATCCCCTGATCTCCCGCGCCCACCTGCTGCTGCGTTTCGATCGGGGCCGATGGCTCGCGATCGACAACAATTCGCAGAGCGGGATCTTCGTCAACGGCAAGCGGGTGCCGGCACTCGACATCCACGATGGTCAGGCCATCAACCTGGGACAACCCGACGGGCCGCGGATCACCTTTGAAGTCGGGCATCACCGCGGCAACGTGGGTGTCTTGCCGCCGACGGAGCGGCTGCAGGTGATCGCTCCGGTCGACGTAGGGCGCACCACCGCCATTCCCACGATTCCGCCCGACGTGGCCCGAGCGGCAGGCCGGCCAGCCCCGCCCGACGTGCAGCCACCCACCCAGGCGGCCCAGCCCAACCTGCGGCCCCCCGCGCAGGCAGGCCCGGACGACACCGTGTCGCAGGTCCAGACCGGCACGGTCCGCACCCCGAACGTGGCGGCGGGGCGTGCCGCCCCGACCAGGTCCGCACGCATCGGCCGCGCCTCCGATAACGACATCGTCGTCGCCGACGTGCTGGCATCGCGCTACCACGCGCAGCTGTCTCCCGCGCCGACCGGAGCCGAGATCCGCGACCTGCACAGCATCAACGGGACCTTCGTCAACGGCGTCCGCGTCGGATCGGCGATCTTGTCCGAGGGCGACGTGGTCACCATCGGCAATGTCGACCTGGCGTTCGTCGACGGCATCCTGGTGCGGCGTACCGAAGCCGCGACCCGCACCGGCGGCCTCGAGGTCCGAGACATCATGTTCTCGATCAACAACAACCGGCTGCTGGACAACGTGTCGATGACGGCCCGCCCGGCACGCTCACCGCGATCATCGGCGGGTCCGGCGCCGGAAAGAGCACCCTCTCCCGGCTGATCGCGGGGAACACCACCCCCAGTTCCGGCGCGGTGACCTTCGAGGGCCACGACATTCATCAGCAGTACGCATCGCTGCGCAGCAGGATCGGCATGGTCCCGCAGGACGACGTCGTGCACCGGCAGCTCACGGTCAATCAGGCCCTCAGCTATGCGGCGGAGCTTCGGCTGCCGCCCGACACCAGCAAAGAGGACCGCGACCAGGTGGTGGCGCAGGTCCTCGACGAACTCGGACTCACCAAACACGCCGACACCCGTGTCGACAATCTGTCCGGTGGCCAGCGCAAGCGTGCTTCGGTAGCACTCGAACTGCTCACCGGGCCGTCGCTGTTGATCCTCGACGAACCCACGTCGGGGCTGGACCCCGCCCTCGACCTGCAGGTCATGACGATGTTGCGGCAACTCGCCGATGCGGGCCGCGTGGTGCTGGTCGTCACCCACTCCCTGACCTATCTGGAGGTCTGCGATCAGGTGCTGCTCATGGCGCCTGGGGGGAAGACGGCGTATCTGGGCCCCCCGGACCAGATCGGCGACGTGATGGGAACGACCAACTGGGCGCACATCTTTGCCAAGGTCGGCGCGGACCCCGACGAGGCGAACCGGCGGTTCCTGGCGCACAAGAAGCCGCCACCGGCCGCGACAGCACCTGCACCGGCGGACTTGGGCGCCCCCGCGCATACCAGCGTGCGTCGTCAGTTCTCCACCATCACCCGTCGCCAGGTCCGGCTGGTGATCAACGACCGCGCCTACTTCATTTTTCTGGCGATTCTGCCGTTCATCCTGGGTGGGCTGGCGCTGACCGTGCCCGGCAACACCGGGTTCGGCATGGCCTCGCCGACCAGCAACACCCCGGACGAAGCCGCCCAGATCCTGACGCTGCTCTCCATCGCCGCCGTCTTCATGGGCACCGCGCTGACCATCCGCGACCTGATCGGGGAGCGCCCGATCTTCCAGCGCGAGCAGGCGGTCGGTCTTTCCACCTGGGCCTACCTGGGTGCCAAGCTCACGGTGTTCCTGGTGTTCGCAGTCCTGCAGGCCGCGATCGCCACCGGCATCGTGATCCTGGGCAAGGGGGCTCCCACTCAGAAGGCGTTGGTGCTGGGAGATCCCGGCTTCGAACTATTCACCACCGTCGCCGCGACCTGTGTGGCCTCGGCGGTTGTCGGGCTGGTGCTCTCGTCGATCGCGCGGTCCAACGAGCAGATCATGCCGCTGCTCGTGGTGTCGCTGATGCTGCAACTGGTGCTGGCCGGCGGAATGATCCCGGTGACCGACCGGCTCTTCCTGGATCAGATGTCGTGGGCGATACCCGCGCGGTGGGGGTACGCGGCGTCGGCAGCCACGGTGAATCTGCGCGGGCTGGTGCCCGGTTCACTGAGCCCGGAGGACAGCCACTGGACCCACAGCAGGAATGCCTGGCTGTTCGACATGGCGATGCTGGCCGTCCTTTCGGTGGCGTACAGCGTCGTGGTGTGGTGGAGGATCCGGCTCAAGCGGCGCTGAGCTTAGGGTGAAGAGATGACCCGAGCTCAGCAGCCCGTGCTGACCGTTCGGGCTGGCCCGGTGCAGCGCACCTTTTCACCCCGGCCGTGACGTGATCGTGGGCAGCGATATGTCCGCCGACCTGCGCATAGCCCATCCGGTGGTGGGCAGGGCGCATCTGCTGCTGCGCTTCGAACAGGGCAACTGGATCGGCATCGACAACAATTCGCCCAACGGGATCTTCGTCGACGGCAAACGGGTGCCGCTGGTCGACATTCATGACGGCCTGACGGTCAACCTCGCCCGGCCCGACGGACCGCGGGTCACCTTCGAGGTCGAGCACCACCAGAGCATCGTGGGTCTGATATCGCAGACGGACCGGATTCCGGCCGCCGAACCGCGGCCGCCACGGCGCCTGCCCCGGCCTTCCGGGCCGCCGCCGCGGCTGTTCCGTCGGCACCCGCCCACCGGGCGGCCATCGGACCCGGTGGCCGACGCGGGGCGCACCTCCGCCACTCCGCAGATTCCGCCGGCCGGCTCGGGGGCCGAGCCATCGCCGGATCTGGTGCCGACCGACCGAATCGGCCCGGTCACCACGACGTCGCAGTTCCCGACCCGCGGCATCAAGGTGCTCGGCGCCGCAGAAAACCTGGCGGCGCCGGTCGGCCGCACCGCCTGGGTCGGACGCGCGGGGGACTGCGACATCGTCATCTCCGACGTGCTCGCGTCGCGCCGGCACGCCTACCTGGCCCCGACGGCCATCGGCACCGAGATCCGCGACAACCACAGCATCAACGGGACCTTCGTCAACGGCATCCGGGTGGGCTCGGCGGTCCTGAGCGACGGCGACATCGTCACCATCGGCAACGTCGACCTGACCTTCACCGGCGGCGCCCTGGTCCGGCGCACCGAGGCCGCCACCCGCGCCGGCGGCCTGGAGGTGCAACGAGGTCAGCTTCAGCGTCGACGGCAAGGCGCTGCTGCAGAAGGTGTCGATGACCGCGCGGCCCGGCACGCTGACTGCCATCATCGGCGGCTCCGGTGCCGGCAAGTCCACACTGGCCCGGCTGATCGCCGGATACACCTCCCCGAGTTCGGGGACTGTGACCTTCGAAGGCCACAACATCCACACCGGATACGCGTCGCTGCGCAGCAGGATCGGCATGGTCCCGCAAGACGACGTCGTGCACCGCCGGCTGACCGTCAACCAGGCGCTGAGTTACGCCGCCGAACTGCGGTTGCCCCCCGACACCACCAAGGCCGACCGGGCGCAGGTCATCGCCCAGGTGCTCGATGAGCTGGGGCTCACCCAGCACGCCGACACCCGGGTGGACCAGCTTTCCGGCGGCCAGCGAAAACGCGCGTCGGTGGCCCTCGAACTGCTCACCGGGCCGTCGCTGCTGATCCTCGACGAGCCGACATCGGGCCTGGACCCGGCGCTGGACCTGCAAGTCATGACGATGCTGCGGCAACTCGCCGACGCCGGGCGCGTGGTGCTGGTGGTGACCCATTCGCTGACCTACCTCGACGTGTGCGACCAGGTGCTGCTGATGGCGCCCGGCGGAAAGACGGCGTTCCTGGGGCCGCCCGATGAGGTCGGCGCGGCCATGGGCACCACCAACTGGGCCCACATCTTCGCCAAGGTGGGCGCCGACCCCGACGAAGCCAGCCGGCGCTTCCTGGCCCGGCGCCAGCCGTTCACACCCCCCAGGGCGCGCGCACCGGCCGACCTGGGCACCCCTGCGCACACCAGTCCCGCCGCCAGTTCTCGACGATCGCGCGACGCCAAGTCCGGCTCGTCATCGCCGACCGCGCCTACTTCATCTTCCTGGCGGTGTTGCCGTTCATCCTGGGCGGGTTGTCGCTGACGGTTCCCGGTCACAAGGGGTTCGGCGTGCCGAAGCAACCAGCAATACCCCCGACGAAGCTGCGCAGATACTCATCCTGCTCAGCATCGCCGCCGTATTCATGGGAACCGCGCTGACCATCCGCGACCTGATCGGCGAGCGCCCGATCTTCTGCCGCGAGCAGGCCGTGGGGCTGTCGACGTGGGCGTACCTCGGCGCCAAAATCACCGTGTTCTGCGCCTTCGCCGTCATGCAGGCGGCAATCGCCACCAGCATTGCGGTGGTGGGCAAGGGCGCACCGACGCAGCACGCGGTGCTGCTCGGGAATGCCAGCTTCGAGCTGTTCATCAGCGTCGCCGCGACGTGTATGGCCTCAGCGATTCTCGGATTGCTGCTGTCGTCGATCGCCCGGTCCAGCGAGCAGATCATGCCGCTGCTGGTGGTGTCGCTGATGCTGCAACTGGTGCTGGCCGGCGGCATGATCCCGGTGACGGACCGGATGTTCCTCGACCAGCTGTCCTGGCTGGTGCCCTCTCGGTGGGGCTACGCGGCCTCGGCGGCCACGGTGAATCTGCGCGAACTGGTGCCCGCATCGGTCAGTTCCGCGGACAGCCACTGGACCCACTCGCGGCCCGCGTGGCTGTTCGACATGGCGATGCTGGCCGCGTTGTCGGTGGTCTACTCCGCCGCGGTGTGGTGGCGGATCCGCCTCAAGCGCTAGACGATTCACCGCTGTCCAGACGCAATCCGTGCGCCAACGCGAAAGCCAGCGCCTGCGGGACATCGATGCGGGCACCCGGTCAGCGACGCCGTCGTCCACAACGACGGGTCGGCGCGTGGCGCCCCGCAAGTCGGCCTCGTCCAGCCGGGTGCCCGTGGTGCGGGCGCCGCGCAGATCGGCGCCGCGCAGCACGCTCTTGCGCAGATCGGTCTCCACCAGGCTTGTCTCGCGCAGCCGGCACCCGCTCAGGTCGACACCGCGCAGGTCGTTGCCGCCGAGCACCGCCAGGGTGAAGTCCACCTCGTCGAACGTCACCGGCCGCAGCCGGCACTGCGCGAACACCGAGCCGAGCATGCTGCACTGCGCAAAGATGCTGTGCCACAGCGTGGTTCGGGTGAAGATGCAGTTGCGGAACGCCGAGCCGCGGTGTCGGGACTCGGCCAGGTTGACGCCGCTGAAATCGCAGTCGGTGAAGACGACGCGTTCGGTGTGCAGCCGGCTGAGGTCCCCGTCTTGGAAATCCCGGAAGTCCTCGCCGGTGAATTCGCGGTCAGCCCAGTCCGGCAAGGCGGTTAGCTGCTCGCCAGGCCGGCCAGCGCGTATTCGCTCACCGCGATCAACGCGTCGCGGGCCGAGCGGCGGTTGCGGGCGTCGACACTGATCACCGGAATGTGGCCGGGCAGCGTCAGCGCCTTGCGCACCTCGCCCACCGGGTACCGTGGCGCGCCGTCGAACTCGTTGACCGCGACCACGAACGGCAGCCCGCGGTGCTCGAAGAAGTCCACGGCCGCGAAGCTGTCCTGCAGTCGCCGGACATCGACCAGCACGATCGCGCCGATCGCGCCGCGCACCAGGTCATCCCACATGAACCAGAACCGGCGCTGGCCCGGGGTGCCGAACAGGTAGAGCACCAGGTCCTCGGCCAGGGTGATGCGACCGAAGTCCATCGCGACGGTGGTGGTGCGCTTGTCCGGGGTGGCCTCGATCATGTCGACACCGGCCGAGGCGTCGGTGACCATCGCTTCGGTCCGCAACGGCATGATCTCCGACACCGCCCCGACGAACGTGGTCTTGCCCGCGCCGAAGCCGCCCGCGATGACGATCTTCGTCGACGCGGTGTCGTGCGCGCCGTCAAGCGCGCCTCAGAGTGCCCTAAGACCACGCAGGGTCCTTCCTATGAGCTCGTGCCGCTCATCGCGGGTCGAACGGTCGGTCAAGGTCCTGTGCACCCGAAGGTAACCGGCCGTGACCAGATCGCCGACCAGGACGCGCGCAACACCGACCGGTAAATCCAGTCGCGCCGAGATTTCCGCGACCGACGGGCTCGCGGTGCACAGCTGCAGGATCTTGCCGCGGGCGTCCTCGGCCGGCCACTGGTGAATCAGCCCCGCCTGCAGGGTCTGCACCGGTGCTTCCAGCGGCAGATCGACGTCGGTGCCGGTCCGCCCGGCCGTCAAAGTGTACGGGCGGACCAGGTTCGGCTCGCGTCCCCCCGGTGCCGGCGGAGTTACCGAGGGCTCGCGTTGGTCCATTGCGGCCCGGATTCGGCGCGGCGGGCGGATTGCACCACGTTGCCCACCTGTTCGACAAGGATGGCCATCTCGTACCCGATCTGACCGATATCGCACGACGGCATCGCCAGCGTGGCCAGGTGCGAGCCGTCACCGACGCGCATCAGCAGCAAGAACCCGTTCTGCATCTCGACCACCGACTGCAGCACCTGCCCGCCGTCGAACAGCTGGGCGGCGCCGGCGGCCAGGCTGGCCAGCCCCGACGCCACCGCGGCCAACTGGTCGGCGCGTTCGCGCGGGAGGTGCTCGCTGGCCGCGACCGGCAACCCGTCGACCGACACCAGCAACGCGTGTGCCACGCCGGGCACCTCGCGCACGAATTTCGACACCAGCCAGTCCAGTGGGCTGTACGACGATTGGACCGTCATTGCTCGCCTTCCTGACTGGTATCGCGGGCATGGGACCGGCCAGAGCGCACACCACTGAAATGGCTACTGATGGAGGTGCGAACCGCGTTCGGGTCGCGGGCATGGAAACCGCCGTTGGGCGCTGCCGGCGGCTCGTCCGGGTCCGCGGCGCCGGGCACCAGCCGGGCTCCGGGAGTGCGCATCGGCAGCCCGTGCTCGGTGCGGGATTCCACCGGCTTGTGCTCGGCTTCGGCGGCCGCCGACCAGCCGCGGTCCCACACCGTCTGCCAGTCCAGATCGGGGCTCTGGACCAGTTCGTGGGGGTCGCCCATGATCTCGGACAGCATGCGCTGGTAGATCACGTCGTCGTCCTGCGGAGCCGACGGGGCGAGATCGAGCGGATCGGGTTCGGGAGCCGACTCCGGCGCCGGGGCGGGCGCCGCGCGAAGAAGGCCGAGGTGTCCGACGCTGTGGCGGCCCCGGACTGCGCGGACGGCGCTGCGGGTGCCGGCGGCTGGGCGGACCCCTTCTCCCACCAGGGCGTCGGCAGCGGACGCTTGGGCTGCTCCTGGCCGGGGTCCTCCGCCGGCGCCTCGGTGATACCGCTGGACCCGGGACTGCGGCGCGGCAGGGACGTCACCGACGTTCCGGTCTGGCCGACGCCCTGGTGCGGCGACACCCGCGGCGGGCTCGGGCTCGGGGGGCCGCACGGCGAAGAACTGGCGCTGCGGGGCCTGGTTCTGGGCCTGGCCCTCGACCAGCACCGCCAGCGGCAGATAGACCTCCGCCGTCGTGCCGGTGCCGGCTTCGCCGGTCGCCGGCCCGCGTAACCCGACCCGCAGACCGTGCCGGGCCGCCAGCCGCCCCACCACGAACAGGCCCATGTGTCGCGCGTTGTCCGGGGTGACCTCGCCCCCGGCCTGCAGCCGCATGTTGGCCATCCGCCGGTCGGAGTCGGTCATGCCCAGGCCGGCGTCGGCGATGCGGAGCAGCACGCCGCCCTCGCTGCCCCGCACGGCCGACACCTTGACCGGGGTGGTCGGCGGCGAGTAGCGCAGCGCGTTGTCGATCAGCTCCGCGAGCAGGTGGATGATGCCGCCGGCCGCCCCGCCGAGCACCGTGCAGTCGGCGACCGAGGCGATCTCGACCCGGCGGTAGTCCTCGACCTCGGACACCGCGGCATTGATCACCGTCCCCAGCGGAACCGGTTCGCGCTGGTCACGACCGATCTGGGCGCCGGCGAGGACGAGCAGGTTGGCGCTGTTGCGGCGCAGCCTGGCCGCCAGGTGATCCAGCCGGAAGAGGTTGTCCAGCCGCTCGGGATCCTCTTCGTTGCGCTCCAGCCGGTCGATGAGCGCCAGCTGCTGGTCGACCAGGGAACGGCTGCGCCGCGACATGGTTTCGAACATGTCGTTGACCAGCAGCCGCAGCCGAGCCTCGTCGCCGGCCAGCAGCAGGGCCTGGGTGTGCAGTTCGTCGACGGCGTGGGCGACCTGCCCGATCTCTTCGGTGGTGTACACCGCCAGCGGCTGCGGGATCGGCTCGGCGCCGCCCCGAACCCGGTCGATCTCCCCCTCCAGGTCGGTGTGCGCGACCTTCAGAGCACCGTCCCGCAGCACCCGCAGCGGCTTGATCAGGGCACGCGCCACCAGCAGCACGATCGCCAGGGCCAGCCCGATGGCGACCAACACCAGCACGGCGTCGCGGACGGCGGCATCACGTCGCGCCGCCGCCTGGCTCTGCACCGACTCGGTCACCGATGGCGTGGCGTCGTTGATGATCTGCTCGGCGATGCCCTGGGTGGTGTGTATCGAGCGCAGCAGGTCGGCGTTGTCCACCAGCGCACTGTCCGGATCGGACATGATCGCCATCCGGGCCACCATCTGCTGCTGCAGGTTCTTGGCGTCCGGTGAGCCGGTGCCGAGCACCTCGCTCATCCCGAACAGGGTCGACGGTTCGGTGCCGGCCAGCGTGATCATCGCGGTGCGCAGCTGCGGCTCGGGCAGGTCGGCGCCGCGGGTCACCAGGATCTCCTGCATGGTCATCTGCCCGCGCGCCCCGACGGCCCGGCTCAGGCCCTCCACCTGCGAGCGGATCTGTTCACTGTCGACGCGCACCGACGCGTTGATCGCGTCCTCGGCGGTCAACAGCAGCGGCGCGTAGGTGGTGATCCGGTCCCGCAGACCGATGCTGTTGTCCAGCACCTTGTCCAGCAGCGACTGCCCGCCGTTGAGCAGCGTGTTGACCCCCGACCGGACGTCGGGGACCACGTCGGTATCGGCCAGCCGCGTCTGCAGCTCGTACTTGCGCGCCGAGAAGTTCTTCTTCGCCCCCTCCACGTCGCGTCCGGTGGAACTGGCCAGCAGTGCGACGTCGAGCGCCGACATGTATTTGGTGATGGTCGGTATCACGTTGGCGCGGGCCGCCGCCAGGCGCAGGTCGCCGGAGGTGGCCATCGCGCTGTCCACGCGCAGCGCGCCGAACGTCGTCGCCAACAGCAGCGGCACCAGCGCGATCGCGAAGACCTTCCAGCGCACCGGCCAGTTGCGTAGCGACCACCTCGGCGGGCGCTTCTGCGGCTGGGCCGGCGCCGCGGGCGGCGGGGCGGCGGGAGCGCCGGGCGGAACCGCCGCGACCGAATTGGTCGGGCGGGCGAACATGGTCACGTGGCGGCGGCCGGGCCGGCCGCACCCGCTGGTGTCGTCGCGTGAAACGAGAGGCTCATGAGACTTCCTGCTGCTTAATTCGCCCGTCCCGGCAGAGGCCGCGAACGTGAATGCCTGGCAATCCGACGAGTATGACAGCCCCCAGCCGAGGTCTCCATAATTGTTACTGAGTAGATAAGGTTCGCCGCAACGGGTCCGTGGACCGGGGCTGCTGTCCGGCAAACTTACGCGGGATAGTCGGCGACCGTTCTCTTCACGACCGCGTCGACCTCCGTGGTGAGCAGGAACCGCTGAGCGACCAGCGTCTGCGCGACCGAGCGCACGGCAGCGGCATAGTCGTCGCGGGTGGGATAGCGTTCGGCCACCGACGGACGCCCCGGCGGGAAGGGCAGCTTGCTGCCAATCCGCTCGTACATCACATCCGGCAACTCCTCGACGAACTGGCGGGCATTCCAGCCCGTGTAGGTTGCCAGCGGCGCCGCGACGGCGGGCAGTCGGATACCCGCCACCTCGTTGCCGTCGTGGTCGATCGCCGACACCAGGTCGACGCTCTGCGAGCAGGGCAGCCAGGCGGGTGTCGGCGTCTTCGCGTAGCCGAAGCCGGACAACACCTCTTTGCGGGCCACCGCCGTGCCGTCGCTGGTCCGCGGCACCCGACTGGCCGGGGGCTCGACCGCGTCGACGACCCAGTTCTCCAAGGCGATCAGCAATGCCCGGGTGACCGGCGTGACGTCGAGGTGGTGCACCGGGTTGGCGGCGGGCAGGGCGTCCTTGATCTTGCTGCTGCCGAAGTGATCGGTGCCGGCCAGCAGGTAGGTGCGCACGTCGGGGTCCTCCGGCAGGTCGGCGCCGGTGTGCGGGTCGACGTGCACCAGCGCGCCGTCACCCTGCCAGTACTCGGTCGCACTGTTGGCCAAGATCGTCTTCGGGACACCGCCGAGTTCACGTTGCCGGGCGAGCAGGTCAGCGCTGCCGAACGGACCCGCCGCGCGCAAGCCGCCGCTGCCGGGGGTTGAGGGCTGGGCGTAGCGGTGGTTGAACTCCCCGCGGTTTGCGCTGGCGAAGTCGCTGAAGACGCCGTCGAACACCGTCATGCCGGACTCGTCGATGTTCAGTCCGTCGGACAGGAACTGTCGCAGCAGCCGGCCCGCCTGGGAGACCCCGTAGGCGAAGGTGTGCTCGATGCCGTCGGTCAGCAGGTGGTCGGCCCGCAGGTGCGAAATCATGTCGCGGATCGCCAGCAAACCGCAGCCGGCAACCGGGGCCAGCGACGTCCGATAAACCAGCTCGTACCAGTGGAAGGGCTGGAATCCGCCGTCCAGGGCGACGTGGGTCTCATCGGTGAAGCGCCACGCGTCCCGGGGGATGGTCGTCGGGTCGGCGTCGGGTGCGGTGCGCACGGTCAGCACCGCTTCGGGGTCCTCGACGTCGATGGTCGGGTAGGCGGTGAAGGTGAACAGCGCCTCGGCGCCGGGGATCGACTCGATTTCGGGTGCCGAGAAGCTGAGGGGGTGGTCATCGCGGACGGTGTCAGATCGCCACTGCAGGCGCATGAAGCCAGGTGCCACTTCGGCCTGCGGGGCGGTCAGGCCCAGGATCGCCGGCCCGCGCTGCACATCCCACTGCCAGCCGCACGAGGCGATGGTCCAGCCGCGGTCGAGCAGGAATCCGTTCTTCAACCAGGGCGCGTTGGTAGGGACGCCGCGGTTGGGGACCACGAACAGCAGCTTGCCGTTGCCGCCGCCCACCGGGCGGAGCAGGCGCAGGTCGGCGTCGAAGCGCACCAGCCCGTCGGCGTCGCGGGATGCCAGCCGGAGGTCGGTGATGCGCTCATTGGCCTGGTATTCGGGGTCGACGGCGAACGTGACCGTCGCCTCCACGGTTTCGTAGCGGTTGTCGGCGTGCGGGTAGACGTTGTGCACCTGAACTGACTCGACTGACATCTCGGCTCCTCCCCTTGGGTCTGCTCACAGATTCTGCAGAGCCCTTGGCGAGTTCTGGAAGAGTCCTTGGCGCCGACGCCAAGAAAGACGCAAGGATTACGCAAGGCGGCCGCTTTGCCATGATCGACGGATGTTCCGGCTGCTGTTCTATTCCCCTCGCATAGCGCCGAACACCGGTAACGCCATCCGGACGGCCGCCGCTACCGGCTGCGAGCTGCATCTCGTGGAACCCCTGGGCTTCGATCTGTCCGAACCGAAACTGCGGCGGGCCGGGCTGGACTATCACGACCTGGCGTCGGTGACCGTGCACGGCTCGCTGGAGCAGGCGTGGCAGACGCTGGGGCCGGCGCGGGTGTTCGCGTTCACCGCGCAAGGCCACCTCGCGATTCGCCGACGTCGCCTACCTGCCCGGTGACGTACTGATGTTCGGGCCCGAACCCACCGGGCTGGACGAGACCACGCTGGGCGACCCGCACATCACCGCACAGGTGCGGATTCCGATGCTGGCCGGGCGGCGCTCACTGAATCTGTCCAACGCTGCCGCGGTGGCCGTCTACGAGGCGTGGCGCCAGCAGGGATACGGCGGCTCAATTTAACGCGGCTGACGGCCCCCCGTCAAATGCAGAAGCAGGCTCGTGCATAAGCACGAGCCTGCTTTCCACAGGGCACGTTTGGGGGGCAGGGGGAAACGTGCCACAGCTTGGGGCGCCGTTATATCGGCGCAGATATCAGGCGCAGTCCTCAGCGTGGAAGGCCGGCGCGGTGTAGACGGCTTCGGTCTCCTGGAACAGGATTTCGTGGCTCATGTGGTGGTTCCTTTCGAGTTTCGAGCGAAGTTTTTCGGTGATGACCTTGTTGTCACTTAGATTGCCCGACGCGCGACTTCGGCGGTGTCCCCCGGTAGGCAGACAACGCGGGATGAATTCCGTGTCCTCCGATAGGGGGACACGGAGGGACCATCGGCTCAGGTACGACGACTGCTAGCTCGATCTACCAGTTGTTCCAGTGCGTCAGGCTTTCGGCGGGCAACCGTTTGGCCGGCCGGAAGTCGGTGCCCTTGGTGTAGGCGATGGGGAACAGGCCGCCCTGGCTGTACTCCTCGTAAGGGATGCCCAGGATGTCGGCCACCTTGCGTTCGCCGTCGTCGAGCAGGTGCAGCGTGGTCCAGCAGGAACCCAGGCCGCGCGAGCGTAGCGCCAGGCAGAAGCTCCACACCGCCGGGAACAGCGACGCCCAGAACGACACCCCGCCAATTGGCGAGCTGTCTTCCCGACCGCTGATGCACGGGATCATCAATACCGGCGCCTCGTGCATGTGTTCGGCGAGGTAGGTCGCCGAATCGCGGACCTTGGCCATCCGCTCGCCGCGGGTGTCGTGTACTCGGGCGCCGGTGAGCTGAGGTATCCGCCGGCGTTGGACAGGTAGATGTCGCCGATCGCCTTCTTCTTGTCGGCGTCCTCGACGAACACCCACTGCCACCCTTGGGAGTTGGAACCGGTGGGCGCCTGCAGTGCGAGGTCGAGGCATTCCATCAGCACGTCGCGCGGCACCGGCTTGTCGAAGTCGAGGCGTTTGCGGACCGAGCGGGTGGTGCGCAGGACTTCATCGACGGTCAAATTCAGGGCCATGTCTGGGAGGCTACCGTTGGGCTGATGAGTATCGAACTGTCGCAAGAGGTTTCCAGCAGGCTTGAATCCGACCACTACGGCTGGCTGACTACGGTCGCCAAATCGGGACAGCCGGTGCCGCGGCTGATCTGGTTCTACTTTGACGGCACCGACCTGACGGTCTACACCATGCCCAGCGCCGCCAAGGTCGCCCACCTCAAGGCCCGCCCCCAGGTCAGCCTGAATCTGGATTCCGACGGCAACGGCGGCGGCATCATCGTGGTCGGCGGGACGGCGACAGTGGATGCCATCGACGTCGACTGCCGCGCCGACGGGCCGTACTGGGCGAAGTACCAAGAGGTCTCCGACAAGTTCGGGCTCACCGACTCGATGGGCTCCTACAGCACCCGGCTGCGGATCACGCCGACGAAGGTGTGGACCACGCCGACGGCCTGATCCCTTTGCGCCGAATGTGTTCTGAGGGCGGAAAAATGGCGAAAAACTCGCCCTCAGAACACATTCGGCGCAAACAGATTTAGCGGAAATCCCTCGACTTCGAGCCGACGGCCAGGCTGATGCGGCCCAACCGTTCGGCGACAACGGTGATTGCGCCGCTGGCGTTCTGCACCTGGCCGCGGATCAGCAGCGCCGGTGCGGTCTGCGCGAGCTTGCGATGCCGCGCCCACACCCCCGGCGTGCAGAGCACGTTGACCATCCCGGTCTCGTCCTCGAGGTTGACGAACGTCACTCCCTGGGCGGTCGCGGGCCGCTGCCGATGCGTCACCGCCCCGGCGATCAGCACCCGGTCCCCGTCGGGCACCGATCCGAGCGCGTGCGCGGGCACCACCCCCATCGCGTCCAGATCGGCCCGCAGGAACTGGGTCGGGTAACTGTCCGGGGAGACGCCGGTGGCCCACACGTCGGCGGCGGCCAGCTCCAGCTCACTCATCCCCGGAAGCTCCGGGACGTGTGACGACGAGCCCACCCCGGGCAGCCGGCCCGGCCGTTGGGTGGCCGCGGCACCGGCCGCCCACAGCGCCTCCCGTCGGGACATTCCGAAGCAGCCCAGCGCTCCGGCCGTCGCCAGCGCTTCGGTCTGCGGCACGCTGAGTTGCAGTCGCGACGTCAGATCCAGCAGAGAGGTGAACGGGCCGTTGCCTTTTCGCTCTTCGGCCAGCTTCTCGGCAAGGTCGTCGCCGATATGACGGACCGCGCCCAGGCCGAGGCGGACCTCCATTCCGGCGTTCTCGAGCGTCGCGTGCGCCAGGCTGGCGTTGACGCACGGGCCGTGCACCAGCACACCGTGCCGGCGCGCGTCGGCCACCAACGACTGCGGTGAATAGAAACCCATCGGCTGGGCGCGCAGCAGCGCCGCACAGAACGCCGCCGGGTGGTGCAGCTTGAACCACGACGAGTAGAACACCAGCGACGCAAAGGACAGCGCGTGACTTTCCGGGAATCCGAAATTGGCGAACGCCTGCAGCTTTTCGTAGATCCGGTCGATCACGTCATCGGCGGCGCCGTGCAGGGAGCGCATGCCGTCGTAGAACCGGCCGCGTAGTCGTTGCATGCGTTCGGTCGAGCGCTTGGACCCCATGGCACGCCGTAGCTGGTCGGCCTCGGCGGCGGAGAAACCGGCGCAGTCGACCGCCAGCTGCATCAACTGTTCCTGAAAAAGCGGCACTCCCAGCGTTTTCCGCAGGGCCTGCTCCATGGACGGGTGGTCGTAGACGACCGGGTCCAGGCCATTGCGCCGCCGGATGTAGGGGTGCACCGACCCGCCCTGGATGGGCCCGGGACGGATCAGCGCAACCTCCACCACCAGGTCGTAGAAAATCCGGGGCCGCAACCGCGGCAGGGTGGCCATCTGTGCTCGCGACTCCACCTGGAACACACCCACCGAATCGGCCCGGGACAGCATCTCGTACACCGCGGGCTCGGAGAGGTCGAGCCGGGCGAAATCCACCTCGATGCCCTTGTGCTCTGCCACCAGGTCCCGGGCGTAGTGCAGCGCCGAGAGCATGCCCAGCCCCAGCAGATCGAACTTCACCAAACCGATTGCCGCACAGTCGTCTTTGTCCCACTGCAGAACACTGCGGTTCTCCATGCGCGCCCACTCCACCGGGCACACATCGGCGATCGGACGGTCGCAGATCACCATTCCTCCGGAATGAATTCCCATGTGGCGCGGCAGGTTCCGGATCTGATCGGCCAGGTCGACAACCTGCTCCGGGATGCCCTCGATATCGGAGGGCTGCCCCGTCCAGTGGCTGATCTGCTTGCTCCACGCGTCCTGCTGCCCCTGCGAGAACCCCAAAGCACGTGCCATGTCGCGCACCGCACTGCGCGCCCGGTAGGTGATGACGTTGGCCACCTGGGCGGCATAGTCGCGGCCGTATTTGTCGTAGACGTACTGGATGACCTTTTCCCGCTGATCCGACTCGATGTCGATGTCGATGTCGGGTGGTCCATCGCGTGCGGGTGACAGGAACCGCTCGAACAGCAGATCGTTGGCCACCGGATCGACCGCCGTCACCCCGAGGGCGTAACAGACCGCGGAGTTGGCCGCCGATCCCCTGCCCTGGCACAGAATGTCGTTGCGCCGGCAGAACTGCGTGATGTCGTGCACCACCAGGAAGTAGCCCGGAAACTGCAGCTGGGCAATCACTTTCAGTTCATGCTCGATCTGGGCATACGCCCGGGGGGCGCCGTCGGCCGGACCGTAGCGGTCGGCGGCACCCGCCATGGTCAACGTGCGCAGCCAGCTGTCCTCGGTATGCCCGTCGGGTACGTCGAACGGCGGCAGTTGCGGCGCGATCAGCGCCAGGCCGAACGCGCACTGCTCACCGAGCTCGGCGGCGGCGGTCACCACCTCGGGCCGCTGCGCGAACAACCGGGCCATCTCTTCGCCGGAGCGCAGATGTGAGCCGCCCAGTGGAGCCAGCCAACCCGCCGCGGCGTCCAGGGACTGCCGGGCCCGGATCGCGCCCATCGCCGTGGCCAGCCGGCGCCGCGACGGATGGGCGAAATGGGCCCCGGTGGTGGCGACGACTCCGACCCCGAAATGCGGTGCCAGTTCGGCCAGCACCGCGTTGCGTTCATCGTCGAGCGGCTGACCGTGATGGGTCAGCTCGATGCTGACCCGGCCGGCGGTGAACCGGTCCACCAGATCGGCCAGCGCCCGTTTCGCCGCGTTCGGGCCCCCCTCGGAAAGCGCTTGGCGCACAGAACCTTTGCGGCATCCGGTGAGGATGTGCCAGTGCCCGCCGGCCGCCTCGGTCAACGCGTTGACGTCGTAGCGCAGCTTGCCTTTCTCGCCGCCGGCCAGATGCGCCGCGGCCAGTTGCCGGGACAGCCGTCGGTACCCTTCCGGACCGCGGGCCAGCACCAGCAGATGGGGGCCGGGTGGATCCGGCTGCTCGGTACGAGGGACCGATGACAACGACAACTCGGCACCGAACACCGTGCTTACGCCGAGTTCGGTGGCCGCTTCGGCGAACCGCACCGCCCCGTACAGGCCGTCGTGGTCGGTCAGCGCGAGGGCGCGCAGGCCCAGCCGGGCGGCCTCCTCGACCAGTTCCTCCGGCGTGCTGGCTCCGTCGAGGAAGCTGTACGCCGAATGCGTATGAAGCTCTGCGTAGGCGACCGCGGACCGGGCCCGTAGCGCGGTCGGTTTTGCCGTATACGACCCGCGCTTATGCGATAGCGGAGCGTCACCAGCGGGCACGGCTGGAGCCGCCTCACCGGCGTGGCGTGGCTTGCCGTCGAGTACCCGCTCCATTTCAGCCCAACTCGGGGGTCCGTTATGCCAACCCATGTCGTCCAGCGTATCGAACGTTTGTTCGATACGCCACTCGCCAGAAGACGGCCTTGCGAACAGCTTTACAACGGAGCTGAAACGATTTGCGAACAGCGCCACATGGCAGCGCATCGCCGCAGTTAAACGCGCTCTTAACCGGAGAACACGTTCTTAACCTGGCAGGCCTACCGATGTGCAAGCTGCACCCGGATACTGGTACAGATTGAGAAGACAACGGCGGGGGCTGGCATGGCGCGACTGACGACATCTGACACGGAAAACTCGAGGGCTCCGGACTCGGACCAACACGCAGGTACGGCATTGGGAGCGGTCGCCATCGTCAACGGCTCCATCCCCGACTTCGGTCAGGTCAAAGATTTGCTGGTCGAACGGTTTACGCCGACATACGACATCTCCCCGCACGTGCACCGGACGGCCCTCCCCATGCCCGGCGACGAGGGCGAACTGTCCCGCGCCATTGCCTACGCCCTGGAAAAACCGCTGGACCCCGACCGCCCGCCGTGGGAATGCTGGATCATCGAGGGCCTGCAAGACCACCGCTGGGCGATCCTGATCAAGATCGGTCAGGGCTTGGCTGAGGATCTCCCTCCGGCCCACCTGCTCGCCCAGCTCTGCGACAACGCCGACTACGACACCTTCGCGAATCACGCTGCCGCCGATGAAGTTTCACCCGTCGACACACCCAGCTGGACCGATACCGTGTGGCAAGTCGCGGCACGCGCTGTCACCGGCGCCCTGCGCCGCTGGCCGGCCGGCAACCAGCCGCCCACCAGGCGGCGCTACCGGACGGTGATCGTCCCCCGCGACGCCGTCGACCACATCTCCCGCAAGTTCGGCGTGACCGCCGACGACGTCGCATTCGCGGCGATCACCGAGGGATTCCGCTCTGTTCTGCTCCAACGCGGCGAACAGCCGCGGGCAGACAGCGTGCGCGTTCCAGGGTCGGCGTTGCCGTACCTTCCCGTCGAACAACACGACCCTGTTCAGCAGCTGCGCGCAGTGCGCACGCTGTCGAACCGCGCCTACCAGCGATCCGCTGCATATACCCCTTTTACGCTGTACACCAAGGCAATCCAATCACTGACCCGGCCGCCACAACACGTGGTGACGCTGGCCGCCGCGGCTCCCGGACCACGGTACCGGTTGCGCCTGATGGGTCAACGGATCGAGCGGTTGCTGCCGATCCCGCCTATCGCCCAGGGCACCGGGGTCGCCGTTCTCAGCTACGGCGACGAACTGGTATTCGGGATTACCACCGACTATGACGGCGCCCTGAACATCGATCAGCTTGCTGCCGGCATCGACTCGGGAATGGCGCGACTGGTGGCACTCAGCCGGGACTCGGTCGTGCTGTTCGAGCGCCGACGCAAGCGGCGCACGCTGCCCAACAGCGCGACACGGTGGCGGCCGCCCACGCCGCCGGCGCGAGTGCGCCACTGACCGAGAATTGACCACCGTGAGAAGGTGGGTCATGCCAAAGTCGGGGTCGGTCACCGTCGACCCACGCCATCACGATGCGGTGCTGTTCGACGCGGCCCTGCCGCCTTCACAACCGCTGCTCGACCGCCTGCGCGACGTTCGTGTCGGTACCGCCGTCTGCCCGCCCGACCGTGATTCGCTGATCGGGGCGGCCCAAGGGCTGGAGACCCGCCCGGGGCGGTGCGCCGTCGTCGCGTCGAGTGCACAGGGTGCCAAAGCCGCCCGGGACGCCGGCTTCGCACTGGTAATCGGGATGGCCCACGAACCGATTTCCGGCGCCGACGCCGTCGTCGCCGACCCCGATGAGATCACCGTGCGCACCGGAGACAAGCGCATGTCCGAGCTTCCCGACGCGGTGCATGCCGTCGACCTTGCCGACGGTGCGCCTGCGGTGTTTTTCGACTTCGACGGCACCCTGTCGGACATCGTGAATGATCCGGACGCGGCCCGACCCGTCGCCGGTGCATCGGAGGCACTGCAGGAACTCGCGGCGCAGTGCCCGGTTGCCATACTCAGCGGCCGTGACCTGGCCGACGTGTCCAAACGCGTAGGCCTGCCTGGCATCTGGTACGCGGGCAGTCACGGGTTCGAGCTGACCGCACCCGATGGCACCCATCACCAGAACGAAGAAGCCGCGGCGGCCATTCCGGTGCTGGAGCAAGCGGCGGCGGAGCTGCGCGGGCAACTCGGGCCGATTCCCGGTGTAGTGGTGGAACACAAGCGGTTTGGGGTGGCGGTGCACTATCGCAATGCCGCGCGGGACCGGGTCGGCGCGGTGGCCGCGGCGGTGCGCACGGCCGGACAACGCGATGCGTTACGCGTGACGACCGGGCGCGAGGTCATCGAGTTGCGTCCGGATCTCGACTGGGACAAGGGCAAGACCCTGCGCTGGGTGATGGAGCATCTGGCTTCGAAGGCGGGTCCGCTGGTACCGATTTATCTCGGCGATGACATCACCGACGAGGACGCGTTCGACGCGGTGCGTGCCGATGGCGTCCCGATTCTGGTGCGGCACAACGACGATGGCGACCGGGCTACCGCGGCGCTGTTCGCTTTGGACAGTCCGGCCGAGGTGGCCGGGTTTACGCACCGATTGGCCCGGCGGCTGGCTGACGCTGACGTGGATTAGATCAGGCGCTTTCGCGTCGGACATCTCGCGAACAACTCAAACACAATTCATCCGCGACGCCGAAATCACGGTTATCCTCCCGGCAGGCTATCGGGAGGACTGCCATGTCGTTTATGTTCGCAAATCCGGGACTGCTGACGTCCGCGGCAACGGACCTGACCCAGATCGGGTCAGCGATCAACGCGGCGACTACTGCGGCATGGGCCCCGACAGCACAACTGCAAGCGGCGGCCGCCGATGAGATATCGACGGCGGTCTCGGCGCTGTTCAGCCGGCACGCGGTGTCGTATCAGGCGATCAGCGCGCAGGCGACGGCGTTCCACGACCAGTTCGTTCAAGCCCTGTCCTCCGGTGCCGGGTCGTATGCCGCCGCCGAGACCACCAACGTCCAGCAGATGCTGTTGGACGCCATCAACGCACCCACCCAGACCCTGCTCGGGCGACCGCTCATCGGCAACGGTGCGGACGGCACGGCGACCAGCCCCGACGGCGGAGCCGGCGGGCTGCTGTACGCAACGGCGGAAACGGCTTTTCTCAGACGGCTACCTCTGTCGTCGCCGGCGGTAGCGGCGGGTCTGCCGGGCTGATCGGCAACGGTGGAGCCGGCGATGCCGGCGGGCATGGCGCCTCCGGTGGCGCCGGCGGCAACGGAGGCTGGCTCTACGGCAACGGCGGCCGGCGGCAGCGGCGGGGCGGCCTCCGGATCGGGCGTCAGTGGTGGCGCCGGCGGGGCCGGCGGCAGCGCCGGGCTGTGGGGTAACGGCGGCGTGGGCGGGGCGGTTGCGGCCGGTTCCGCCGGCGCACCGGCGCCCGTCAGCGGCGGGGCTGGGGGTGCCGGCGGGGCTGGCGGCAACGGCGGTAGCGGCGGCAACGGCGGCCTCGGCGGCGACGGCGGGGCCGGCGGCGACGGCGGGGCCGGTGCCAGCGGTACCGTCGGCACCCAGCCCGTCGCCGGCACTGGCAACCACGGCGGCGACGGTGGCGCCGGGGGGGCCGGCGGGGCCGGCGGCCGCGGCGGAATTCCTGATCGGCGACGGCGGCCACGGCAACATCGGCGGCAACGGTGCCAATGGCTCCACGGGTGGCACCGGCGGCAGCGGCGGCGACGGCGGCGCTGCCGGCGCCGGCGGAGCCGCCGGGGCCGGCGGCAATGGCGGGTGGCGCTCGGCGACGGGGGTACCGGCGGCGACGGCGGCGCCGGCGGCGCCGGCGGGACCGGCGGCGACGGCGCCAACGGTTCCAACAACGGGTTTGGGCGGTGCCGGCGGGGCCGGTGGCCGTGCCGGCCTGTTTGGCACCGGCGGGACCGGCGGGGCCGGCGGTGCCGGCCTGGGTGTACGGAAACGGTGGGGCCGGCGGGTCCGGCGGAGCCGTGGAGACAACACCGCCAGTTCCACGGGCGGTGCCGGCGCGAGCGGCGGAACACGGCGGCAACGCCGGGCTGATCGGCGACGGCGGAGCCGGCGGGGCCGGCGGGAAGGTTCCCGATAGCGCAGCCGGCGGCGCCGGCGGCAACGGCGCCGCGGGCGGGGCCGGCGGCTGTCTACGGCAACGGCGAGCCGGCGGAGCCGGCGGCAACAGCACCGTCCCGGGTAGCACGAATGTGCCCCTGGGTGGTGCCGGCGGTGCGGGCGGGGCGGGCGGGGCGGCCAGAGGAATCGGTAACGGAGGGGCCGGTGGTGCCGGCGGCAGCGACGGCGGAGTAATCGGCGCGAGCAACAAGGGCACCGGTGGTGCCGGCGGCGACGGCGGCGCCGGCGGCAACGCCGGGCTGTGGGGCAACGGCGGCGACGGCGGCCGTGGTGGGCTCGGCCAAGCAGCCGGCACGGCCTCTGGCTCGCTCAACGGCAAGTCGGCATGAGGCGGAACCGGCGGCAACGGCGGCAACGGCGGCGACGCGGCCTCCTCGGCAACGGCGGCAATGGGGGCTACGGCAACAATGGCGGCAATGCCAACGCCGGCAACACCGGCGGTACGACGGGGCCGGTGGCGCCAGCGGCACAGGCGGTACCGGTGGCAACGGCGGCTCTGGGGGCCACAGCGGGCTGCTCATCGGCAGTGGGGGCAGCGGCGGCGACGCGGCAGCGGCGGAACTGCCGGCGGCGGGGGCAAGGCGGTGCTGATTTCGGTGGCGGTGGCGGCAAGGGTGGCGACGCCGGAAGCGGCGGCGACGGCGGCGCCGGCGGTGCCGCTGCCAACGGTGGGCTCCTGTACGGCAACGGTGGCGGCGGTGGCAGCGGCGGCTCCGGGTGGGACGGCGCCACCGGCGGCGCCGGTACCGGCGCCAATGTTCAACGGCGCGAGTACCGATGGTGCCGCCGGCGGTAACGGTGCGTCTGGCGGCGGGAAGCCCCGTGGCTCGGCAACGGCGGAAACGGCGGAAACGCCGGGGCCGGCGGCGCGGGTAGAATCCAGGCACCCCGGGGTCCGGCGCCGCCGGCGGAACCGGCGGAACATTGTCCGGCACTCGCGGAGCCAACGGCACCAACGGCACCTAGACACCGGCCTGCGAATTGTGGCACGATTAGCTGCCGCGCTGAGGGCGGACCGGTGGACAGGAGTGTGTCCCGTCCAGCAAGCTTGGTTTCGGGAGCGTCGTCATGCTCGGGATCAATGCGGTGATCGGGCAGGCGTCTTCCTGACCCCAGGCGCGGTGATCCGGTTCGCCGGAACAATGGCACCGGTCGCCTATATTCTGGCGGGCCTTTTCGCCGGCATCATGGCGATCGTCTTCGCCACGGCGGCCAGATACGTCAAGACCAACGGCGCCTCCTATGCCTACACAACGCGGCCTTCGGCCAAAGGCTGGCAATCTACGTCGGCGTCACGCACGCGGTCATCGCGTCCATCGCGTGGGGGGTGCTCGCGTCACTGTTCGTCTCGACCCTACTGAGAGTTGCTTTTCCGCAACAACATTGGGATCAGGGCACGGATCTTTTCAGCGTCAAGACCTTGACCTTCCTACTGTTCATCGCGGTGCTGTTGATCATCAACCTGTTCGGCAACCGGGTGATCAAAATGGGCGAACGGAATCTCCACCGCGGAAAGATTTTCGCCCTTACCGTCTTCATCGTCGGCGGACTGTGGGTGGTCGCAACCCAGCAGATGAACAACTACGGCGCTGCAAGCGCCCCGGGCGTCTACCAACCTGCGCCGTACGCCTTGTTCGGTTTCATCGAGATGGGACAAAGCCCACTGACCGGCGTGGTCCTGGCTACCGTCGCCGCGCTCTACGCGTTCACCGGTTTCGAGTCGATCGCCAATGCCGCCGAGGAGATGGACGAACCGGAGCGCAACCTGCCGCGGGCGATACCTCTGGCGATCCTGGCGGTCGGCACCGTCTACGTACTCGCTGTCACGGTCGCAATGCTGTTGGGGTCCAACAAGATCGTCCAATCGACCGATACGGTGAAACTGGCGGCCGCGATCAGAAACGACGCGTTCCGAACGATCGTCGTTCTCGGCGCCCTGGTGTCGATGTTCGGCATCAATGTGGCCGCGTCGTTCGGTGCACCCCGGCTGTGGACAGCGCTGGCGGACACCCGAACGTTGCCTCCCACACTCTCGAAGAAGAACCGATTCGGTGTCCCGATGCTGGCGTTCGGCATCACCGCGGCGCTGGCGCTGGCCTTTCCGCTCGCGCTGCGCTTCGACAATGACAACTTGACCGGGCTGGCGGTGATCGCCCGGTTCATCCAGTTCATCATCGTCCCGATCGCGCTGATGGAACTGGCGCGCGGCCGGTCCGGAGACCATCCGGGGGTGAAGCGAAATCGCGCCACCGACAAGGTGTTACCGGTAGTTGCCGTGGTCATCTCGTTGGCGTTGGCGGTGTCCTTCGACTACCGGACCATCCTGCTGACACCGCAGGGCGGTGCCAACTACCCCTCGATCGCGTTGATCGTGGTCACGTTCGTTGTGGTGCCGGCGGCCGCCTACATCCACTACTACCGAACCACCGCGCCCCGCTAGGCCGCGTACTCCACTTCACCGTCGTCCAGCACCAACCGCGGCCCGAGGCCTTCGGCCCCGGATGCCTCGGTGCGGAACAGCGCCTTGCCCGGTTCGGTTTTCCAGATCAGCGTGGTCAGTGTCTCGCCCGGGAACACGGGCTTGGTGAATCGTGCGGCAATCGAGGTGATATTGGCGGCGACGCCCTGACCGAACTCGGCGACCAGCGCACGACCCGTGACGCCATAGGTGCACAGCCCGTGCAGGATCGGCCTGGGGAAACCGGCCAGGTTCGTGGCGAACCACGGGTCGCTGTGCAAAGGGTTGCGGTCGCCGGACAGCCGGTAGATCAGCGCCTGATCCTCGCGGGTGGGCAACTCGATTCGCGCGTCCGGCTCGCGGTCGGGGAACTCCGGCGCCACCGGCCGCTCCCCCTTCGCACCACCGAAGCCGCCTTCGCCGCGGATGACGAGCGTTGTCAGCGTTTCGGCGATCAGCGTCCCGGTGTCGGGATCGGTGCCTTTGCCGCGCAGCATCAGGATGGCGTTCTTGCCCTCACCTTTGTCCTGGATATCGGCCACCTCGGAGACCACGGACAGCTTGCCGGCCGGCGGCAGCGGCGCGTGCAGCCGGACGGTCTGTGACCCGTGCAGCAGCATCGCCCAGTTGAACGTTCCGACTTTGCCGGCCGCCCCGAAAGCCGGGCAGCAGATCACCGCGTAGGTCGGCAGCACCTGCTGCGGTGATGCCGTGGCTGTTCTCAGTGGTGAAGGACAGATCCTCGAGGCCGGCACCGACACCGAGCGCGTACAGCAGCGTGTCCCGGTCGGTCCACTCGAACACCTGCGGCTTGGTCACCGCGCCGACGGCACTCGGGTCAATCGCCATGAGAGTCTCCTCTGGATTTCAATCAAGCATTTTCTTCGACCTAACCATCGCAAACCCTTCCCACCGACGGTGTCGGCAGGGCAGGCTATCGCCATGGCGAAGCGCACATTGATCCGGAAGGCCTCCCAATTCGTAGCCGTGGCCGCCGTGGCGCATGATTGTCGGTGCCTCGCGGCAATAGCCCGCAGGCACGCAGCATCACCTTGACCTTCATCCGCAACGCACAATCCCAAGCCAACGCCGACGGCGTCATCGACACCTCGATGCCCGGCCCGAGCCTTACCGTCGACGGCAAGGGCGAAGCTCAGCAACTCGCACATCAGGTCGGACACAACGAGTTCGACGCCCTGTACTCCTCCCCGATGTCCGCCGACCAGCAAACCGCGGGGCCGCTGGCCACCGAGGTCGGCCGGCAGGTCGAGATCGTCCAGGGCCTGCAGTCGATCAACGCCGGCTGGTACAACGGCAAGCCCGAGTCGATGGCGAATTCGACCTACATGCTGGCGCCGGTCCGTTGGGTGGATGGCGACGTGGACACCAGCATCCCGGGTTCGGTCAGTGGCAGCGATTTCAATTCCCAGTTCAGTGGTGCGATCCGCAAGATCTACGACAGCGGCCACAACAAGCCCGCGGTGTTCTCCCAGGGCACGGCGATCATGGTGTGGACGCTGATGAACGTCAAGAACCCCAAGCTCAGCCTGCTCAACAGCCACCCACTGCCCAACGTCGGGCGCGTGGTGATCACCGGCAACCCGACCACCGGCTGGACTCTGGTGGACTGGGACGGCGTACGCAGCTTCAACTGATCGCAGACAACTCACTTCCGTCGCCGAGGCTGTATTCCAGCAGGTCGTTACTCGCGTTTCCGCTGCGGATTTTCAGGTCGGGTGAATCGGCTGCCACGCCCCTTCGGCTCAACGGTTGACGTGGCGGCCGCATGCCGCCACGATGGGCTCCATGCGGTATGTCGTTACCGGCGGTACCGGGTTTATTGGCCGCCGACTCGTTTCCCGACTGTTGGACCATCAACCCGATGCCCAGGTGTGGGTATTGGTCCGGCGCCAGTCGCTGGGCCGCTTCGAGCGCCTCGCCCTCGATTGGGGTGACCGGGTAAAGCCGCTGGTCGGGGAACTGCCCGAGCTGAATCTGGCTGAGCAGGTGATCGCCGAGCTCGGCCAAGTCCACCACCTGGTGCACTGCGCGGCGATCTATGACATCACGGTCGGCGAGGCCGAGCAGCGCGAAGCCAACGTCGAGGGCACCCGCGCCGTCATTGCGCTGGCACAGCGGCTGGGCGCCACCCTCCACCACGTCTCGTCCATCGCGGTGGCCGGTGATTTTCGGGGTGAGTACACCGAGGACGACTTCGACGTGGGCCAGGGGCTGCCGACGCCGTACCACCAGACGAAGTTCGAGGCCGAGGCGCTGGTGCGGGACACACCCGGGCTGCGTTACCGCATCTACCGCCCGGCTGTGGTGGTGGGTGATTCGCGCACCGGTGAGATGGACAAGATCGACGGGCCCTATTACTTCTTCGGCGTCTTGCGGAAGCTCGCGGTATTGCCTCGTTTACCCCGATCATGCTGCCCGACACGGGGCGCACCAACATCGTCCCGGTCGACTACGTCGCCGACGCGCTCGTGGCGCTCATGCACGCCGACGGCCAGGATCAGCGGACGTTCCACCTGACCGCACCAAACACCATCGGGCTGCGCGGCATCTACCGTGGGATCGCACGGGCCGCCGGACTACCGCCGCTGCGCGGGTCGCTGCCCCGCTCGATGGCAACCTCGGTGCTCAAGGTGAGCGGGCGCGCCAAAGTGCTGCGCAACATGGCGGCCACCCAGTTGGGGGTGCCCGCGGAGGTTCTCGACGTGATCGACCTGGCCCCCACCTTCATCAGCGACGAGACGCAGAAGGCGTTGCGCGGCAGCGGTATTGGCGTCCCCGAATTCGCGACGTACGCGCCGAAGTTGTGGCGGTACTGGGCAGAGCACCTGGATCCCGACCGGGCCCGGCGCGACGATCCGAACGGCCCGCTGGTCGGCCGGCACGTCATCATCACCGGCGCATCCAGCGGTATCGGGCGCGCCTCGGCGGTAGCCGTGGCCGAGCGCGGCGCCACCGTCTTCGCGCTGGCCCGCAACGGCGAGGCCCTCGACGAACTGGTCTCCGACATCCGCGCGAGCGGCGGGAAGGCCTACGCATTCACCTGCGACATCACCGATTCGGCGTCCGTGGAACACACCGTCAAAGACATCCTCGGCCGCTTCGATCACGTCGACTATCTGGTGAACAACGCCGGCCGGTCGATCCGCCGCTCCGTGGTCAACTCCACCGACCGCCTGCACGACTACGAACGGGTGATGGCGGTCAACTACTTCGGTGCGGTGCGGATGGTGTTGGCACTCCTGCCGCACTGGCGTGAGCGCAGGTTCGGTCACGTCGTCAACGTGTCCAGTGCCGGGGTGCAAGCCCGCAACCCGAAGTACAGCTCGTATCTGCCCACCAAAGCGGCGCTGGACGCGTTCTCTGACGTGGTCTCCACCGAGACGCTGTCCGACCACATCACGTTCACCAACATCCACATGCCGTTGGTGGCGACCCCGATGATCGCGCCGTCGAAGCGACTCAACCCGGTGCCACCCATCAGCGCCGAACGCGCGGCAGCGATGGTGGTGCGCGGCCTGGTCGAGAAGCCGGCGCGCATCGACACTCCGATGGGTACCCTCGCCGAGGCCGGGCACCAGTTCGCGCCCAGGCTGTCTCGCCGAATTCTGCATCAGCTCTACCTGGGCTATCCGGATTCAGCTGCAGCTCGCGGGGTTGCCGAACATGGTGACGCACAACCCCGTCGGCCCAAGCGCGCCACCCGCGCCGTCCCGCGGGTGGGGGTACCCAAGCCGGTCAAGCGGTTGGCCCGCTTGGTGCCCGGAGTGCACTGGTAGTCACTTCTCGCAGGTGAACTGGTTGACGTCGACGTGTCCGGAGCGGAACATGCTGGCGCAGCCGGTCAGGTATTTCATGTACCGCTCGTAGACTTCCTCGGACTGCAGCGCGATGGCCTGGTCTTTGTGCGCTTCCAGCGCGGCCGACCAGATGTCGAGCGTCTTCGCGTAGTGCGGTTGCAACGATTGAACTCGCGTCACGTTGAAGCCGTTCGCGGTGGCCCGCTCCTGCACCATCGGTATCGACGGCAGCCGTCCGCCCGGAAAGATCTCGGTGACAATGAATTTGACGAAGCGGGCGAACTCGAAGGTCAGGGGCAGCCCCCGTTCCTTCATCTCCAGTGGGTGCAGCCCGGTGATGGTGTGCAACAGCATGATCCCGTCGGCTCGGCAGCAAGCGGTGCGCGAGCGTGAAGAACGCGTCGTAGCGCTCATGCCCGAAATGCTCGAACGCGCCGATGCTGACGATCCGGTCTATCGGCTCGTCAAACTGCTCCCAGCCTTGCAGCAGAACGCGTTTGGAGCGGGGGCTGTCGGATTTCGCGAACAGGTGCTCGACGTGGTTGGCCTGGTTCTTGCTCAGGGTGAGGCCGACAACGTTGACGTCGTGGCGCTCCACCGCGCGCATCATGGTGGCGCCCCAGCCGCAGCCGACGTCGAGCAGAGTCATGCCCGGCTGGAGTCCGAGTTTGCCCAGCGCGAGATCGATCTTGGCGATCTGCGCCTCTTCCAGCGTCATGTCATCGCGCTCGAAGTACGCGCAGCTGTAGGTCTGGGTGGGGTCCAGGAACAGCCGGAAAAAGTCGTCGGACAGGTCGTAATGGGCCTGCACGTCGTCAAAGTGCGGCGTCAAATCATCGGGCATCCGCACAGCGTATCGTGACCCCGGTGAGCGCCGTGTTCGCCGACGTCGACACCGGCATCGATGACGCGCTCGCCCTGATCTATTTGCTGGCCAGCGACGCCAACCTGGTGGGTATCGCCTCGACGGGCGGCAACATCGCGGTGGACCAGGTGTGCGAGAACAACCTCGGCCTGCTCGAATTGTGCCGGGCCGCCCCCATCCCCGTCTCCCGGGGAGCCGAGCGGCCATTGAACGGGCAGCGTCCCCAGCGCGGAGATGTTCACGGCCCCACAGGTTTAGGGTATGCCGAACTGCCGCGCAATGACCGGCGGCTCACCGATCACGACGCCGCGACGGCCTGGGTGCACGCGGCGCGAGCCCGTCCCGGCGAGCTGGTCGGGTTGGCCACCGCCCCGTTGACCAACCTGGCGCTGGCGCTGCGCATCGAACCGGCGCTACCGAGGCTCTTGCAGCGACTGGTGATCATGGGTGGTGTGTTCGACGGCCAAGGGCCTCCCGAATGGAACGCCAGGGTGGACGCCGAGGCGACGGCCGAGGTGTTCGCGGCCTGGCAGGGCCAACCACGACTTCCCATCGTGTGCGGCCTGGACTTGACGCGCAAGGTTGCGATGACGCCCGAGATCCTGGAAGAGCTGTCGGGACCGCCGCCGGTGATCCGGTTCATCCAGGACGCGATGCGGTTCTACTTCGAGGTGAACCGCGATCGCGGCCTGGGATACCTGGCCCATCTGCACGACCCGCTGGCTGCAGCCGTGGCACTGGACCCGCAGCTGGTGGCGACCCGGACCGCCACGGTGGACGTCGGCCTGTCGGGCAACCGCGGAATGACCACCGCCGATTGGTCTGGAGCGCGAAAGCCGAACGCACAGATAGGTATTGGCGTCGACCACCACGGCGTTCTTCGACCGGTTCATCCACCGGGTGAAGCGCTTCGCCGGCTTGACTGAGCTCGAGCTGGCACGCCAGCGGGAACCGTCGCAAGATTTCCGCAAGCGTCCCGCCGTAACGTCACGCTCAGCGAGGCAAAGGAACATTCGCATGAGAAGACCAGTCGTGGGTTTGGCAATTGCGGTATTGCTATCCGGCAACGTCGCGGCGGTGGCGGAGCCTGGGGTCGCGCGGGCAAAGCCCGCCGTTCCGGTGCCGCTGGGTTCCTGGCCCGGGTGTCCGGAGGACCACCCCGAGGGTCCATGCCACTGGTGCCCGGGCGACCCTCAGCCACAGACCGGCAACCTGCGGGTCAACCCGGTGGTCTGGGACTGGAATGTCTGCCACACCTACTACTACGTCAACTTCGGCCAGGGCAACGTGGCGCAGAATATCTGGGACGGCGAGAATCCACCACCGCCACCCCCGTGGCCGGTAGGACTGAATTTCTGCCCTATCCCGCCTTGGTGGCCCGTGACCTCGCGGTCGACGCGACCGCGAGACCGAAAGTCACGGATACAGATCATCGAAAACCATACCAGCAGTATGGCACATGCGTCCCAAAAAACTACCCTTGAACTGTTGCGCAATGGGCCCTTGACCCCCTACCTTAGAGGCACGGTGAGATTCAGATCACGTGGGCGAAGCGACGAAGCATTGGTCACAACCTGGTCTCCATCGGGGGAGGCGGTCGCACATCGCGACCGGATAGTTGAGGGGATCACTTCGTGTCAGGAACACGCCCGGCCGCGCGGCGGCTGAACCTTGTCGCCGTCAGCAGTGCCCAGCAGCCCGAAGATGCCGGGGAACGAGCATGGGTATCGAAGGGATTGTGCAGGACCAAAGATCCGGACGAACTCTTCGTGACCGGGGCGGCGCAACGGCAAGCTGCGGCCATCTGCCGGCACTGCCCGGTGCTGCGGGAGTGCGGCGCGGACGCGCTCGACAACAAGGTCGAATTCGGCGTGTGGGGTGGCATGACCGAACGACAGCGCAGGGCCCTGCTCAAGGAGCACCCCGATGTGGTGTCGTGGTCGACCTTCTTGAACAAGCGCAAGTCCCGCACCGCCGGGTAGGTTTCAGCGGCTCCGGTCATCATTACTTTTTTGTTACAACGGCGCGCACGATTCCGGCCCGGATTGCCGAATCCCGTACCGCCACAACGATTTATCGAATCCGCCAGGACCGCCGGGTCGGCGGATTTTTGACCCTGCGGTAAATCTGCGGCATTTCCGCTGATCAGCTGACGGAAATCACTCGTAGATTCCCTCCATGAACCACCTCCTCTGCCGGTAGCACAGCAAGAGCGCGCGTTCGCTCTCCAACAGCACCTGGGCACGAGCAACGCGACCACCAGTCGCCTGGGGATCCCACCACCGCTCGTCGACGGGCCACGGTCCGGCCCACCAGCGCAGCTGGTCATCCCGGCCCCGGACGGCCAGGCGGGCAGGATCGGCGGAGAACACCCCCCTGCTGGTCACCCGTATCGGATTTCCTTGCACGTCAAGCAATTCCACCGGGTCGTCGACCAGCACCGCCGGCGACGGGTCGGGCAGTTGGCCAGGCCACGGCTGAGTAGGGTCAGCCCGCGGAACCGGCTCGTCACCCAGCGGGGTCAGCGTGATGCGCTCGGCCGGCCCCCGACCGCCGGACAGCACCGGCACCTGCACCGCCTCCGGGCCCAGCAATCCCTGAACCCGCACCAGCGCCCGTCGGGCCCGAAGCCTGTCCTCATCACCTAGACCACCCCAGAGCGGCAGCTGAAGCGCCCCGGCCGAGACCACCTCGACGGCCTGCAACCGCAACAGCGTCACCGGCGCGTCCAGAGGGCGACCACGCGCGATCCGATGACTCAGCCACCCGTCGAGTTGCCAGCGCACCCGGTCGGCGGTGGCGTCCTCGGTCAACGGTTCGGCGCACCGCCACACCCGGCTCAGCTCATCACCGTTGGCGGTGACCGCGTGGATGGCCAGTCGGGTGCACCCCACTCCGGTGGCCAGCAGCGCCTGGTGCAGCGTGGCAGCCAGTGAGCGTCCGGCGAATGCCGCAGCGTCGACCCGGTCGATCGGCGGATCACAGTCCAGCACGGCGCCGAGTTCCGGTGGTGGTTCACGCCCGGAGGGACCTCGTTCGGATTCACCGCGGGCGAACCGGTGCGCAGTCACCGCGTCGGCTCCGAACCGGGAGGCGACGTCGGTGCGGGACAGCGCGGCGAACTGCCCGATGGTGCGAATTCCCATCCGCCACAACAGATCTGCCAGCTCGTCCCGACCCGGACCGGACAGGCTCGGCTCGGTGGCGAGCTGACGGATCGACAACGCCGACAAGAACCGCGCATCCCCTCCCGGCTCCACCGTGCGGCCCGCACGCGCGGCGAAGACCGCGGTGGACAATCCATCGGCAATGCCGACCTGGCACTCGGCGCCGGCCGCGGCCACCGCGTCGATCAGTCGCTCAGCCGCCTGCTGCTCGGATCCGAAAAATCGGGCCGCGCCGCGCACCGGCAACACCAGAAGACCGGGCCGCAACACCTCGGGGCGGGGCACCAAATCCTCCACCGCGGCGATCACCCCTTCGAAAAAGCGGGCGTCGCGGTCCACGTCGGCGGCCACGATGTGCAGTTCCGGACACCGCGCCGCCGCCTCCCGTCGCCGCAGCCCACGCCGCACTCCGGCCGCCCTGGCCGTCGCCGAGCAGGCGATCACCCGATTCGCCAAGGTGACCGCGACCGGATCCGTCGCGGACTGGCCCGCGGCCGCTGCTGCCGCGACTGCGGGCCAGTCCATGCACCAGATCGCCAGTACCCTCGAAGAGGCCATCAGGGTCAACCGGTTCGCGCTCGATCAATCGACCGTCCGCACCGGCTGATCTGCAGCCGGACCCCGCTGATGCGTCCGAACCCGGGGGACGGCTCGCCCCCAAAAGCCGGAGTGAGTTCATAGCCGCAGATCCGGGCCTCCAGTCGCGTCGACGCTCCTTCCCAGTCGCCGTCGGTGACCAGCACCGTGCACCCCTTCTGGCGGGCGCGGGCCACCACCGCCCGTGCCCGGGTCCGCGTAACCCGACGCCCACCCAGGCCGAGGACCACCAGATCCATGCCGTCGATGAGCACCGCTGCCACCTCCACCGGGTCAGTTCCGGGATCCGGAACCACCGCGATCCGGCTCAGGTCCGCCCCCATTTCCACCGCGGCCAGCAACCCGATATCAGGCTGGCCGACGATAACCGCGTTGCCCCCGGCGGCCGTCACCGTGGCCACCATACGCAGCAACAGCGACCGCGCTCCCGACAGCACCGCGACCGTCCCGCGCGGCAACGGCGCCGGACCCGCCGGCATCAGATCTTCGGCGGTGGCGGTATCCTTCCCGGACAACGCGGCGATCTTCTGGCGCAGCTGTTTTAGCTGTTCAACGCGGTTTTCCTGGCGTTGCTCGGAGGCAAAAGCCGCAGTCATGACCAGCCTCTCCGCCGAATTTTTTCGAAAGTATGTTCGATACGATTCGAGTAAACACCCACCCCCCGACAGCGTCAAGACGCGTGCCGGGCCGCCCGGTGACACGCTTTGGTGCCGATGTGGCTGCTGCTAGCTGGTGGCGCTGTTGTGACGCCTGATCCAGCAAACGCACTACCGACCCGCGGCGATCGCCGGCAGGATGCAGCGCTGAACAGCCGCGGGTAGCGGCTACTCCCACTCGATGGTTCCGGGCGGTTTGCTGGTGACGTCCAGCACTACCCGATTCACCTCGCGGACCTCGTTGGTGATGCGGGTCGAGATGCGCTCCAGCACCTCATAGGGCACCCGGGTCCAGTCGGCCGTCATGGCGTCCTCACTGGAAACCGGACGCAACACGATCGGATGCCCGTAGGTGCGCCCGTCACCCTGCACGCCCACCGAGCGGACGTCGCCCAGCAGCACCACCGGGCATTGCCAGATCTGGTTGTCCAGACCGGCCGCCGTCAGCTCTTCCCGCGCGATCAAGTCCGCCCGCCGCAACGTCTCCAACCGCGCGGCGGTGACCTCCCCGACGATTCTGATGCCCAACCCGGGGCCTGGGAACGGCTGGCGCGCAACGATTTCCTCCGGCAGACCCAGCTCCCGGCCGACCGCGCGCACCTCATCTTTGAACAGCAGCCGCAGCGGCTCCACGAGTTTGAACTTCAGGTCGTCGGGCAGACCGCCGACGTTGTGGTGGCTCTTGATGTTCGCGGTGCCGCTGCCGCCGCCGGACTCCACCACGTCCGGATACAGCGTCCCCTGCACCAGAAAATCAATCTCGCTGCCGTGCAACACATCCCGCACCGCGCCCTCGAACGCCCGAATGAACTGCCGGCCGATGATCTTGCGCTTGCCCTCGGGGTTACTGACGCCCGAAAGCGCCTCGAGAAAAGTCTGCGCCGCGTCGACGGTGACCAGATTGGCCCCCGTCGCGGCGACGAAATCGCGCTCCACCTGCGCGCGCTCACCAGCGCGCAACAGCCCATGGTCGACGAAGACGCAGGTCAACCGGTCGCCGATGGCGCGCTGCACCAGCGCGGCGGCTACCGCCGAATCCACCCCACCGGACAGGCCGCAGATCGCCTGCCCGTCGCCGATCTGCTCGCGCACCTGCTCGATCAATGCGTTGGCGATGTTGGCCGGCGTCCACTCCGCACCGATCCCGGCGAACTCGTGCAGAAACCGGCTGAGCACCTGTTGCCCGTGCGGAGAGTGCATCACCTCCGGGTGGTACTGCACGCCGGCCAGGCCACGCTCGCGAGCTTCGAAAGCGGCCACCGCGGCCCCCGCACTGCTGGCCACCACCTCGAATCCCTCCGGCGCCGCGGTGACCGCGTCGCCATGGCTCATCCACACCGGCTGCACCCCCGGAAGATCCGAATGGAGTTCGCCGCCAAGGACTTTCAATTCGGTGCGACCGTACTCGCTGGTGCCGGTGTGCGCGACGGTGCCGCCGAGCGCCTGGGCCATGGCCTGGAACCCGTAGCAGATGCCGAACACGGGCAGCCCGAGGTCGAACAACGCCGCATCCAGTTGCGGGGCGCCGTCCGCGTAGACGCTGGCCGGGCCGCCCGACAGCACCAACGCCAGCGGGTCACGGGCCCGGATCTCGTCGACCGAGGTGGTGTGCGGAATCACCTCCGAGAAGACCCGCGCCTCGCGGATCCGGCGGGCGATCAACTGGGCGTACTGAGCACCGAAGTCGACCACCAACACGGGCCGCGGCGAGGCTGATTCCACGGCCGCAAGCTTATCTGCGGCGTCGGCGCGCTGGCGCCGCTGTCCTCTGGCGCGCCACATTCCGCCTCGTCGGCAACGACACGCAGGCGTCGTTGCAGTTGCTGACCGCTGCGGGCACGTGACCCTGCCGCCTCGGTTAGGCAACAGGCCCGCCTGAACCGTCCAGGAGTGAGCGCCGATGGTGCACGCGCCGACTGTTCCTCCCCGCGGCGCCCGGCCTGACCGATTCCCCCATCCGGAAGTCAAGAGCACCGAATTCCGCGGTTCCCCTTGAATCGCCCCAGCCTCGTCAGGCCGGTGTCCGGCGGTATGATCGCCCTGGCAGGTGACGGATCGAGCAGGGGCTAAAAGGGTGCGGGTCACGGGCAGAATTGTGCGGTTTGACGGGGTGCGCGGTTATGGCTTCATAACACCGGATATTGGCGGTGAGGACGTGTTTCTGCACGTCAACGACCTGGAAATGGAAAAGAACCTCGCGGCGCGGGGCGCCCGGGTGTCTTTTGAGATTGACGAGGGAAATCGGGGGAAATTCGCACGAGAAGTGCGTTTGTCGAACGGTTCCGCGGCCGTTGACGATGACCCGTCGGCGGCTGGTGACGAATATTTCGACGTGCTTTCGCCCGATGAATTCCGCCACACAATAACCGAGAAGCTATTACACATAACTCCAGCATTGAATGCCCAGCAGATCCTGGCGGTGCGGAGCACCTTTGAAGAGGTGGCCCGCAAACACGGCTTAATAGATTCATAGTTTGCCGCCGGCGCCTCACCGGGCATGTGGAGGGGTGTTGCCAATATGCCAACTACATCGCCAACTACAAGGAAAGCGGGGTTGTGCCAGTGGTATCTGCGCTCGGTCTGCCAGAGAAAGTGCGCGCCTGTCTGTTCGACCTTGACGGTGTGCTCACCGACACCGCGAGCGTGCATACCAAGGCCTGGAAGGAGATGTTCGACTCGTTCCTGGAGCAGCGCGCGGAGAAGTCTGGGGAGGAGTTCGTTCCCTTCGACCCCGACTCCGACTACCGCCAGTACGTCGACGGCAAGAAGCGCGAAGACGGTGTCCGGTCATTTCTGCAGAGCCGGAACATCGATCTGCCCGACGGCGGCCCCGACGATCCCCCCGACGCCGACACCGTTCACGGCCTGGGCACCCGGAAGAACGATGCGTTCCAAGCGGTTCTGCACAACGAGGGTGTCGAGGTCTTCGAGGGGTCCCGCCGCTATCTGGAAGCGGTTTCGGACGCGGGCCTCAAGATCGCGGTGGTGTCGTCGAGCGCCAACACCCGCGACGTGCTCGAGATCACCGGTCTGGACCGGTTCGTCCAGCAGCGCGTGGACGGTGTGACGCTGCGCGAGGAGAACATCGCCGGCAAGCCGGCCCCGGACTCTTACCTGCGCGGGGCGCAACTCCTGGACGTCGAACCGGAGGCCGCCGCGGTATTCGAGGACGCATTGTCCGGCGTGCAAGCCGGCCGGGCCGGTAACTTCGGACTCGTGGTGGGTGTCGACCGGGTCGGTCAAGCTGACGAACTGCGCGACAACGGCGCCGATGTGGTGGTGACCGATCTCGCCGAACTGCTCAACGAAAACTCTGACTGACGGGGAAACATCATGATCTCTGAAGAAGCGTTTCCGGTTGAGCCGTGGCAGATTCGCGAGACCCGACTCAATTTGAATCTGCTGGCCCAGTCGGAGTCAGTGTTCGCTTTGTCCAACGGGCACATCGGATTACGCGGCAACCTCGACGAAGGCGAACCCTACGGCCTACCGGGCACCTATCTGAACTCGTTCTACGAGATCCGGCCGCTGCCCTACGCCGAGGCCGGATACGGATATCCCGAAGCCGGTCAGACGGTCGTCGACGTCACCAACGGCAAGATCATCCGGTTGATGGTCGACGACGAGCCGTTCGACGTCCGCTACGGCGAATTGCTGGACCACGAGCGGATTCTCGACTTACGCGCCGGAACGCTGACCCGCTGCGCGCACTGGCGCTCCCCCACCGGCAAGCAGGTCAAGGTGACATCCACCCGGCTGGTGTCGTTGGTGCACCGCAGCGTCGCGGCCATCGAGTACGTGGTCGAAGCCGTCGACGATTTCTCCCGCGTCACGGTGCAGTCCGAACTGGTCACCAACGAGGACCAGCCGGTGACCTCCGACGACCCCCGGGTAGCGGCCATCCTGGAGAATCCGCTGGAGGCCGTAGATCACGAAATCACCGAGGGCAGAGCGCTTCTCATGCACCGCACCCGCAGCAGCGCGCTGATGATGGCGGCCACGATGGCTCACGAGGTCGAGGTTCCGGGCCGGTACGAGATCAACACCGACGCCCGCGCCGACCTGGCGCGCACCACGGTGATCTGCGGTCTGCGGCCCGGGCAGAAATTGCGCATCGTCAAGTACCTGGCTTACGGCTGGTCCAGCCTGCGGTCCCGGCCTGGGCTGCGGGACCAGGCCGCCGCCGCATTGTCCAGCGCGCGCTACAGCGGCTGGCAGGGCCTGCTCGACGGACAGCGGGCATATCTCGACCTGTTCTGGGATGCGGCCGACGTGGAGGTCGAGGGCGATCCGGAAAGCCAGCAGGCGGTGCGGTTCGGGATGTTCCACCTGCTGCAGGCCAGCGCGCGCGCCGAGCGCCGGGCCATCCCCAGCAAGGGCCTCACCGGAACCGGCTACGACGGCCACGCCTTCTGGGACACCGAGGGTTTCGTGCTGCCGGTGCTCACCTACACGGTGCCGCATGCGGTCGCCGACGCCCTACGCTGGCGAGCCTCGACACTGGACCTGGCCAAGGAGCGCGCCGCCGAACTCGGCCTGGACGGCGCCGCCTTCCCGTGGCGCACCATCCGCGGGCAGGAGTGCTCGGCCTACTGGCCGGCCGGCACCGCGGGCTGGCACATCAACGCCGACATCGCGATGGCCTTCGAGCGCTACCGCATCGTCACGGGGGACGACTCGCTGGAAGAGGAATGCGGGCTGCCGGTGCTGATCGAGACCGCCCGGCTGTGGATGTCGCTGGGACACCACGACCGGTACGGCGTCTGGCATCTGGACGGGGTCACCGGCCCGGACGAATACACCGCGATCGCCCGGGACAATGTCTTCACCAATCTGATGGCGGCAAGCAATCTGCGCATCGCCGCCGACGCCGCCAAGCGCCATCCCGACAAGGCGGGCGCGCTCGGCGTCACCACCGAGGAGATGGCCGCCTGGCGGGACGCGGCCGACGCCGCCCACATCCCCTACGACAAGGAGTTGGGCGTCCATCAGCAATGCGAAGGGTTCACCACCTTCGCCGAGTGGGACTTCCAGACCAACGCCACCTACCCACTGCTGATGCACGAGGCATACGTCCGGCTCTACCCGGCACAGGTCATCAAGCAGGCCGACCTGGTACTGGCCATGCAGTGGCAGAGCCATGAGTTCACGGCCGAGCAGAAAGCGCGCAACGTCGACTACTACGAGCGGCGGACGGTCCGCGACTCGTCACTGTCGGCCTGCACCCAGGCGGTGATGTGCGCGGAGGTCGGCCACCTCGAGCTGGCCCACGACTACGCCTACGAGGCCGCACTCATCGACCTCCGCGATCTGCACCGCAACACCCGCGACGGTCTGCACATGGCCTCGCTGGCCGGGGCGTGGACGGCGCTGGTCGCCGGCTTCGGCGGACTACGCGACGACGAGGGCGTCCTGTCCATCGACCCCCAACTGCCCGACGGTATTTCGCGGCTGCGATTCCGGTTGCGCTGGCGCGGTTTTCGCATCACGGTGGACGCCGACCATGAAAACGTCACCTACACGTTGCGCGACGGCTCGGAGGGCGAGCTGGTGATCCAGCACGCCGGCGAGGAGGTCACCCTGAGCACGGAGGAGCCGTCGACCTTTGCGGTTCGCCCGCGCGAGGCGCTGCTGCCCCCGCCGGTACAGCCGCCGGGCCGCGAGCCGCTGCACCGGCGATCGTTGATACAGATGACCCAGGGCTGACGGCCACCCGTCACTTGGCCACAACGGCGAAGTGGTTGCTGGTGGCCCACGACGCTTCGAAGACGGCGATAGGAACCACCTCGTCGCGGCCGGAGTCGATGCCGCTGTCGTTGAGGTGCACAACACCGGCCCCGGTGTCGATGCCGGTGACGACGACGAAGTGGTCTTCGTGGGTGCGGTCGCCACGCTGATTCCACAGAATCTCGCCGTTGACCCCGGCGATCACCTTGCGGCCCGCGCCCAACTCCGGTGCCAGCGAACCAATGGTGAACAGGCCCATAACGGTCGGAATACCGTAGTGCCCCAGCAGAACCGGTATGTCCCGATTGTCGGTGCCCCCGTTTTGAAAGATCGTTCCGGGCCGAACCGAGCTCGGGGTGTTCTCGGACAGCGCCCTGACCTCGTCCTCGCTGGGTTGGTTGCCGGTGAGCTCACCGACCACATCGGCCACCGCGACCTCTGCGCAGTCCAAGCCGTGCTGCCGGCGCCAGAAAGGCGCTGCCGCGGCGGGGTCGCCATACATCCGGGCGCCATCGCCGCCCGGATTAGCTTGCGCCGCAACGGGAAATGCGATCACTGATGCGGTGGCCAGCGTTAGCAGCGCGCCCGCGAACCCCAACTGCTTTGATGCCTTCGTCGTCATGATGCAAAGGATCGGCTGACGCGCTCGCCAGATCTTTGGGAAATCCCTGCGGAATTCTTGCGCCGCAGGCAGTTCTCAGCGGGGCCGCGGACTCAGTGCGGTTGGACCATGCGGGCCAACTCGGCAATGACGGACTGCCGCAGCTCGGTGTCCGTCAGGTCGTCCAGCCCGGTCGACGCCCGCAGGAACGGCTCGAACAGCCGCCAGCCGAATTGCAGGGCAGCGGCATTGGCTACCGCCAGCCGCGCGCTGCGATCATCGGGAAACTGCGGGCGCACCGCCTCGAGCAGCTGCGCCATGCCGGGAAACTGCGTCTGCAGCTGCCCGACCGGGTAGCCGTCCAGCAGGGTGCGGGCGATCACCCGCATATGCCGCTCGATGGCTTGCTCAACGTCTGCGTCCGAGGCGCCGCCTTGCCGCGCCGCGGTGGTGGCCGCACTCAGGTGGTCGAGCACCGCGCCGACCAGTTTCTCCTTGGTGCCGAAGTGACGAAACACCAAGCCGTGATTCACCTTTGACCGAGCGGCGATATCTCGGATGGAGGTCGCGGCAGGTCCGCGCTCGGCGAACAGCTCGGCGGCAGCCTGCAGTACCGCGGCGGCCACCTCCTCCCGCCCAGTGGGAATCGCGCCGCGCGAAACGCTTGCCGACCGTGTAGTCACCCGCCTACATTAACTGAGGTAGTCAATTGACTACACCGACCCGCGCAAAGGACAACGACATGACACACGCCGTGACCGTCACCAAGCTGAGCAGCCGCATCGGCGCTCGCCTCGACGGGGTGCGCCTGGGCGGCGACCTGAACGAAACCACCGTCGACGAGATCCACCAGGCGCTACTGACTCATAAGGTGATCTTCTTCCGCGGCCAGAACCACCTCGACGACGAAGGGCAACTGGGGTTCGCCGAACTGCTGGGCACCCCGGTCGGCCACCCGGCCGCGGCGGCGTTCGGGGCCAAGGGCCCGATCATCACGCCGATCAACTCCGAATGGGGCAAGGCAACGGCCTGGCACACCGACATGACGTTCGCCGCCAACCCGCCGGCGGCCTCGATCCTGCGGGCGATCACCCTGCCCAGTTACGGCGGGACGACGCTGTGGGCCAATACCGCCGCGGCCTATGCGGCCCTGCCCGAACCGCTCCAGCACCTCGTCGAGGACCTGTGGGCGCTGCACACCAATAAGTTCGACTACGCGATCAGCGAGGCCGACCTGGAATCATTGACCGACGCCCAACGGGCCATGGTGACCGGATTTCAGCAGCCGGATTTCCGCACTGAACACCCGGTGCTGCGGGTGCATCCGGAGACCGGCGAACGCACGCTGCTGGCCGGCAACTTCGTGCGCAGCCTGGTCGGGTTGGACCCGTCCGATTCCGACGTGCTGTTCGAATTGCTGCAGCGTCGAATCACGCAGCCCGAGAACACAATTCGTTGGAGCTGGGAGCCGGGCGACGTGGCAATCTGGGACAACCGCGCCACCCAGCATCGCGCGGTCGACGACTACGACAACCAGCACCGTCTCATGCACCGCGTCACCCTGCTCGGCGACGTGCCGGTCAACGCCCGCGGCCAGCACAGTCGGGTGATCAGCGGCGCCCCCCTTGCCGTTGCGTAGTCAGTTGACTACACTTGCTGCCATGTAGTCAGCTGACTACATCCATTCACGTGAAGGACAGCGATGACAAACCTGATATCAGTGCACAAGTTGGGTAGCCGCATCGGCGCGGAGATCAGCGGCGTTCGCCTCGGTGGCGACCTCGCCCCCGCAGCGGTGGAAGAGATCCGCGCGGCGCTGTTGGCCCACAAGGTGATCTTCTTCCGCGACCAGCACCACCTCGACGACCAGCAGCAACTCGTGTTCGCCGCGCTTCTCGGCACTCCGGTCGGCCACCCGGCGGCCACCTCTCTCGCCCCGGACGCCCCGGTCATCACGCCGATCAATTCCGAGCTCGGTAAGGCCAACCGGTGGCACACGGACGTCACGTTCGCCGCCAACTACCCGGCAGCCTCGATCCTGCGGGCGGTCACGCTGCCCAGCTACGGCGGTTCGACCCTGTGGGCCAACACCGCGACGGCGTACGCCGAGCTACCCGAACCGCTGAAGTGCCTCGCCGACAACCTGTGGGCGCTGCACACCAACCGCTACGACTACGCGGACAAAGCAGTGCAGACCGACCTGCAGCGCGCGTTCCGGCAGGCGTTCCAGAAGACCGACTTCCAGACCGAACACCCCGTGGTGCGGGTACACCCCGAGACCGGCGAACGGACCCTGGTCGCCGGCGACTTCGTGCGCAGCTTCGTCGGTCTGGACAGCCGCGAGTCCAGCGCGCTTTTCGAATTGCTGCAGAACCGGATCACGTTGCCGGAGAACACTATTCGTTGGAACTGGCAGCTGGGCGACGTGGCCATCTGGGATAACCGGGCCACCCAGCACCGCGCCGTCGACGACTACGACGACCAGTACCGGCTGATGAACCGGATCACGCTGATGGGCGACGTGCCCGTCGACGTGCACGGGCAGCGCAGCCGGGTGGTCCGTGGGGAGCCTCTTGCGCTCGTAGGTTGAGTCAGCCCGTCTTGCTGACCGGGTCGATGGGCAGCCACCGCAGCGCGCCCGGCGCGTCGGCGGGCACCACCGGGCTCTCCGGTTCGATCGGTTCCAGCCTTCGGTAGGCATCCCCCTGCAGCGGCCGCTCGTCGTTCTGGCCTTTGTTCGGCCAGAGCGACGCCGCCCGCTCGGCCTGCGCGGCGATAGACAACGAGGGGTTGACGCCGAGGTTGGCCGAGATGGCGGCGCCGTCGACGACAAACATCGTCGGGTAGCCGTAGACGCGGTGGTAGGGGTCGATCACCCCATTGGACGGACTGTCGCCGATCGCTGCGCCGCCGAGGAAGTGCGCGGTCAGCGGGATGTTGAACAGCTCGCCCCAGGTGCCGCCGGCCACGCCGTCGATCTTCTCCGCGATGCGGCGGGTCACCTCGTTGCCGGCCGGGATCCAGCTCGGGTTGGGCTCGCCGTGGCCCTGCTTGCTGGAGTACCAGCGGATGCCGAGCTTGCCGCGCTTGGTGAATGTGGTGATCGAGTTGTCCAGGTGCTGCATCACCAACGCGATCGTGGTGCGCTCACTCCACTCGCGGGGGTTGAGCATTCGCATCATCAGCTTCGGGTTCGCCCGGGCCTGGTTGAGCAGTTGGCGCCACCGGGGCACGTCGGTACCCTCTGGGCCCGGGCCGTCGGTCATCAACGTCTGCAGCAGACCCATCGCATTGGAGCCCTTGCCGTAGCGGACCGGCTCGACATGAGTGTCGCTCGTCGGGTGAATCGACGAGGTGATCGCCACGCCGTGGGTCAGGTCCAGATTGGGATCGACCTTCAATGTCGCTGCGCCGACGATTGATTCGGAGTTGGTCCGGGTCAACACACCCAGGCGGTCGGACAGCTTGGGCAACTTTCCAGCGTCCCGCATGTTGAACAGCAGGTGCTGGGTGCCCCAGGTGCCGGCGGCCAGGATCAGGTGGGAGGCGGTGTAGCTGCGCCGGTCGCGGCGCAGCCAACTGCCGGTGCGGACGGTCTTGACTTCCCACAGCCCATCGGGCCGTTGCTCGAATCCTTTCACCGTCGTCATCGGAATCACTTGCGCGCCAGCCGATTCCGCGAGACCGAGGTAATTCTTCAACAGGGTGTTCTTGGCGCCGTGACGACAACCCGTCATGCAGCATCCGCATTCCAGGCACCCGGTGCGCGCCGGTCCCGCGCCACCGAAATACGGGTCGGGCACCGTCTCCCCCGGCGTCTTGGTGCCGTCGGGACCGAAGAACACCCCGACCGGGGTGGGCACCCAGGTGTCGCCGCAGCCCATCTCGTCGGCGACCTCTTTGAAGATGCGGTCGGCGTCGGTGAAGGTCGGGTTGTAGACCACACCCAGCATCCGCTGCGCCTGCTGATAGTGCGGCATCAACTCGTCGCGCCAGTCGGTGATGTGCTTCCACTGCTGGTCGTTGAAGAACGGGTCCGGCGGGATGTACAGCGTGTTCGCGTAGTTCAGCGAGCCACCGCCCACGCCTGCCCCGGCCAGGATCATGACGTTCTTCAGGGGGTGGATGCGCTGGATGCCGAAACAGCCCAGCCTGGGTGCCCAGAGGAATTTACGCAGGTCCCAGGAGGTTTTGGCGAAGTCCTCGTCGGAGAACCGGCGGCCGGCTTCGAGCACACCTACCCGGTAGCCCTTTTCCGTCAGGCGCAGCGCGCTGACGCTGCCCCCGAAACCCGAACCGATAATCAGGACGTCAAAATCCGGCTTCATCGGTGCAGTATGACCCGCTTTACATCGGCGCTCCAGAGAACCCCCGGAATTACGGCGGGCTGAGAGGGCCCCTCAACTGGCGACCGTCAGACCCACCTTCTGGAATTCCTTGAGGTCGCAGTACCCGGCCTTGGCCATCGCCCGGCGCAAACCGCCGACCAGGTTCAAAGTGCCGAACGGGTCGTCGGATGGCCCGTTGAGAATGCGCTGCAGCGGAGGGCGCTCGCCGACGGCGATCTGCAGCATTGCGCCGCGGGGCAATGACGGGTGCGCGGCGGCCGACGGCCAGAACCAGCCCTCGCCCAGGGCCTCGGCCGATTCGGCCAGCGGGGTGCCCAGCATCACCGCGTCGGCGCCGCAGGCGACGGCCTTGGCCAGCTCACCGGAGGTGTGGATGTCGCCGTCAGCCAGCACGTGCACGTAGCGGCCGCCGGTCTCGTCGAGGTATTCACGCCGGGCAGCGGCGGCGTCGGCGATCGCGGTGGCCATCGCCACGCTGATGCCCAGCACCTCATCGGTGGTGGTCACTCCCCTGGTGGAGCCGTAGCCGACGATCACGCCGGCAGCGCCGGTGCGCATCAGGTGCAGCGCGGTGCGGTGGTCCTGCACGCCCCCCGCGACGACGGGAATGTCCAACTCGGAGATGAAGGTCTTGAGGTTGAGCGGCTCGCCGTTGCTGGCGACTCTTTCGGCGGAGACGATGGTGCCCTGGATGACCAGCAGATCCACGCCGGCCTGCAGCAGCACCGGGGTGAGCGCCTGGGCATTCTGCGGGCTGAGCCGCACCGCGGTGGTGACGCCGGCTTCGCGGATGCGAGCGACTGCCGCCCCGAGCAGGTCGGGGTTCAGCGGGGCCGCGTGCAACTCCTGCAGCAACCGGATCGCCGCCGACGGTTCGGGCTCCTTGGTTGCTGCCTCGATGAGCTGGGCGATCTTGGCCTGCACATCGGAATGCCGGCCGATCAGCCCTTCACCGTTGAGCACCGCCAGGCCGCCGAGCCGGCCGAACTCGATGGCGAACTCCGGAGACACCAGGGCGTCGGTCGGATGGGCCAGCAGCGGGATCTCGAACCGGTAGGCGTCCAGCTGCCACGCCGTCGACACATCCTGTGATGAGCGGGTGCGCCGCGACGGCACGATGTTGATCTCGCTGAGTTCATAGGTACGACGGGCGCTGCGGCCCATGCCGATCTCAACCATGGTCACCGTCAGCGCGCGTAGTAGTTCGGTGCTTCGACGGTCATCGCGACGTCGTGGGGGTGGCTTTCCTTGAGTCCTGCGGGTGTGATCCGGACGAACTGCGCCTGCTGCAGCACCTCGATGCTGGGCGATCCGGTGTACCCCATCGCGGCTCGCAGACCGCCGGTCAGCTGGTGGATGACCGAACCGAGCGGGCCGCGGAACGGCACCCGTCCTTCGATGCCCTCAGGTACCAGCTTGTCCTCGGACAGCGCATCGTCGGCGAAGTAGCGGTCCTTGGAATAGGACTTGCCCCCGCCTCGGCCCTGCATGGCGCCCAGCGAACCCATGCCGCGGTAGCTCTTGTACTGCTTGCCGTTGACGAAGATCAGCTCACCGGGCGCCTCGGCGGTACCGGCCAGCAGCGAGCCGAGCATGGCTGCCGACGCGCCGGCGGCCAGCGCCTTGGCGATGTCGCCGGAGTACTGCAGCCCCCCGTCGGCGATCACCGGCACACCCGCGGGACGACACACCGCGACGGCCTCCAGAATCGCCGTGATCTGTGGTGCGCCGACACCGGCGACCACCCGGGTGGTGCAGATCGAGCCGGGCCCGACGCCCACCTTCACCGCGTCGGCGCCGGCGTCGACCAGGGCCGCGGCCGCCGAGCGGGTGGCGACGTTGCCGCCGACCACGTCGACGCGGTCGCCGACCTCGAGCTTGAGCTTGTTCACCATGTCGAGCACCAGGCGGTTGTGTGCGTGCGCGGTGTCGACCACCAGCACGTCAACCCCCGCATCGACCAGCATCATCGCGCGCACCCAGGCGTCACCACCGACGCCGACGGCCGCCCCCACCAACAGCCGGCCATCGCTGTCCTTGGTGGCCAGCGGGTGCTGCTCGGTCTTGACGAAGTCCTTGACGGTGATCAGCCCGGTCAGCCGGCCATGGCCGTCCACGATGGGCAGCTTCTCGATTTTGTTGCGGCGCAACAGACCCAGTGCCGCCGATGCGCTGACGCCCTCCTGGGCGGTGATCAGCGGCGACTTCGTCATCACCTCGGCGACCTGCCGGTTCTGGTCGACCTCGAACCGCATGTCCCGGTTGGTGATGATGCCGACCAGCGCACCGTCGTCGTCGACGACGGGCAGGCCGGAAATGCGGAACCGCGCGCACAGCGCGTCGACCTGGGCCAACGTGTTGTCCGGACGGCAGGTGACCGGATCGGTGACCATCCCGGCCTCCGAGCGCTTCACCATCTCCACCTGGCCGGCCTGCTCAGCGACCGGCAGGTTGCGGTGCAGCACGCCCATGCCGCCGGCGCGGGCCATCGCGATCGCCATTCGCGACTCGGTGACGGTATCCATCGCCGAGCTGACCAGCGGCACCTTGAGGCGAATCCGCTTGGTGAGCTGGCTGGAGGTGTCCGCGGTGGCCGGCACCACGTCGGACGCCGCGGGCAGCAGCAGGACGTCGTCGAAGGTCAGGCCCAGCATCGCGATCTTGTGCGGGTCGTCGCCGCCGGTGGGCACCGGGTGCTCGGACAGGCCGCCCACGCGCATGTACGGGCTGCCGACCAGGTCGGAGCTGTCTTCCAGGCCGGACATGCCACGGGACATCGGCGGGGCCCTCCAAATGCAGGCTGGGGTAAGAAAGATCATCCTATCGGCTTATGGGGACAGCCCCACTCGCGACTTCGCCGTGTCACCGGCGTGGTGTGAGGCGCGCCTCGGCAATTTCTGGCGTTATCACTACCGGCCTGCGTAGGCTGTGGGGGTGCGTGACCACCTCCCGCCGGGTCTGCCGCCCGATCCCTTCGCCGACGACCCCTGTGACCCGTCGGCGGCTCTGGAGGCCGTCGAGCCGGGCCAGCCGCTCGATCAGCAGGAACGGATGGCCGTCGAAGCAGACTTGGCCGACTTGGCGGTCTACGAGGCTCTGCTGGCGCACCGCGGGATCCGCGGCCTGGTGGTGTGCTGCGACGAGTGCCAGCAGGACCACTACCACGACTGGGACATGCTGCGCGCGAACCTGCTGCAATTGCTCATCGACGGCACCGTGCGTCCGCACGAGCCGGCCTATGACCCCGAGCCCGACGCCTACGTCACGTGGGACTACTGCCGCGGGTACGCCGACGCCTCCCTCAACGAGGCGACGTCAGACGCGGACGGATTCCGCCGCCACCTCTGAGGTGAGTTCTCTGATTTAAGGCCGGGTGCCGGTCGGGAACGGTGTTCTCGGGGCAGTCGGCCCCGAAGTCCTGTCCCACAATTGTCCCGACGGTGTCGACCCCGACGGTGTCGACTGGAGCCGGTGAGCTCGCTCCCGCCGCTGGTGAGTTCGGTGTCACGCTGGGCGACACCGACGTGCCCGGCCTGGGCTTGCCCTTGGTTGTCGGGGTGATGGTCGGGGTGGTCGTCGTGGGTTTGGTTGTCGGCGACGTCGACGGTGACGTCGATGGCGTGGTGCTTGACGTCTTGGACTTCTTCGTGGTGGTCGACGGCGTCGGGGACGGTCCCGGCGACGTGGTGGTGGCCGCCGGTGGCGTGGTGGTGGCACTCAGCGTGGGCGACGGACTGGTCGAGCCGGCCGGTTCCGGAGTTGCCGGAGACGTCGACCCGTCGACCACAACCGGAGCTGACGGCTCGGTGGCGGGCGCCAGGGGCTGTGGCGTCCGGGAGTTCGCTGGGGCACTCGGGATCGCCAACTCGGTGGTGGGCGGCGAGGCGGGCCGCACGGTGGCGTAGGGATCGCGCTTTTCCACCTTGTTGTTGAGCTGGTTCACCTCGTCGAGCAGGCCCTGCCGGCGGCCCCCGTCGTTGACGGACTGCAGGGTGCTGCTGACCTCGGCCAGCTGAGTTTGCGCCTGGTCCCACTTGCCCTGAGCGATCATCTGCTCCACCTTGGCCAGATCGGCCTTGGCGGACAACACAATCTGATCGTCACTGACCCGCGGCTCGCTGAACATCATGGCGTGCAGGCCGTACAACAGGTCGCCAGGTCTGGCGTCGCCCACCACCGCACCGAACCCACTGAGCACCAGCAGGGTTGCGGCCACCGACCCGACGGCGGCGAGGCCGCGCCGGCCCCGGTTGCGGTCCATCATTCCTTCGCGCAGCGCGTCCTCGGCCTCGTCCTGTGACACCAGCGCACTCGCGGGTGGCCATCGCAGATCGTCGCGCCAGTCACCTAACAATGCCGTCAGCGCCTCGTCGTCGAAGCCGTCGAAATCGCCGAGTGCGAACTCAGTGCGTGCAGCCAGTGCGTCGAGGAGCAAGTCGGTGTGGGCCACCTCGTCGAGGCCCGGCTGGTCACCGCGAGGATTACCGAAATCAGAATTACGCATATTCACCTGCCGCGACGATCTCGTCTCTCAACCGTTGGAGTGCGCGGTGTTGCGCTACCCGAACCGCACCCGTCGTACTGCCGACAGCGGCTGCGGTCTCCTCGGCGCTCAGACCCACCACGACGCGCAGGATCAGGATTTCGCGTTGTTTGGCCGGCAGGATCTCCAGCAATTCGTTCATCCTGCTCACCGAGTCCGCCTCGATGGCCCGCTGCTCCGGACCGGCGTCCGACGACCGGCGCTCGGGCACCTCTTCGGCGGGATAAGCCAGATCGCGACCGGCGGCGCGATGCGCGTCGGCGACTTTGTGTGCCGCGATGCCGTACAGGAAGGCCAGGAACGGGCGTCCTCGGTCCCGGTAGCGCGGCAGCGCCGTTATGGTGGCCAAGCACACCTCCTGAGCCACGTCATCTGCAGACAGTCCGCCCCGTTCGACGGTGCCGACTCGCGCTCGGCAGTATCGGACGACGATCGGACGGATGGTCTCCAGCACCTCCCGAAGCGCATTCCGGTCCCCTGCAGCGGCCTCCACAACCACAGCGTCGAGACGTTCTCCCTGCATTGTCATCGACGGTGGTTTCTCCAAAGTCACGGACGGGACACATCCCGGGCTAACTCGCTGAGCGACAATAAGGGGCGGACAGGATTTCAGGCGGTACGCCAGGTCCCACCGGCGCGTAATACTTCACCTGCGCAAATATCCCGAATTTTGACGAGTTCGGGCAGCCCCTGTGGCGGAACCGTGACGCTTCCGGTATCGATCAGCAAGCAAGCCAGCGCCCACCGAAGGGGTGTCAGTCCTAGCGGTTCAGCGGCCTGAAGTGCCCGTTCCGCGACGGCTCGGGCCCGCTCGAGGGCCCCGGCGCTGCACAGGGCGGCCGCCAGCACCACATCGCTTTTGACCCGATGCCTCGCTGACCCGCCGGTCATGTGCTGCGCCTTTTCGACCGCTGCCTCAGCGCGGCGCACGGCGGCAGAGCCGTCGCCGGAGGCCATCGCCAGCTCCGCGCCGACCCAGCCCCTGCGCACAGCGAGCCGGTCTGCCGTCAGCGGCGTCAACTCGGCCCCGTCCAGCGCGGCGTCCGCGCGGGTCAACAGCGCCGCCGCCGCAGCGAAGCGGCCGACGCCCAGCGCGTCGGCCGCCAGCCCGATCAGCGCATCGGCCCCCGCCTCGGGGTCGTCGCCGGCCAACGCGAAAGCCCGCCCGTCCCAGCCGCGGGCCAGGGTGTGCCAACCCAGCTGGCGCAGAAACGATCCGTGCGTGCTGTGCGCCAGCGACGCCAGCGGGCCGGCGGTGATCTGGCCGCACAGCGTGGCCAGGTCGGCATAGGCACTGCCGTAGCGGCCCTGTCCCCCGGCGGCGACGGCACGCAGCCACAGCTGACGTGGGGTGGTGGCCGTCGGCAGGGGCCAGTCCCCCGACCGGCCTCCGAACGCGGCTTCCTCGAATGCCGTCTCGAGAGCAGCAAGGTGTGAAACTTCGCTCACGGTGATGACCCGCCCCCGCCTGCCGACGCGACGACAAATACCGCCGAAAGGTTACTGCAAATCCGCAGCTGGTGATGAGCCCGACGGTACCGGCGCGGACCAAGCCGGCGATCAGCTCGGTATCGGCCGGGCCCGCCTGAGGCCGGATGCCCTTTTCCGGCCGCCGCGGGCGCCCTCGATAACTGCAAGGGTGGTCGCGCAACCCGCGTGTATGACGGGTTTCGATCACCGTGATATCTGCGGGTCACTGGTAAAAAGTTTGTGCGCTCTGTGTTACCGGAATATTACCCACAGGCGGCTTGGCGCTAATTACAGCTTGTTCACAGTGCCCACTTGACCTGGCGTTTTACCCGAACAACCCGATCCGGTTAGCACACCTAGCCTTCGGGAAAAGCGCCACAGATGAACGCGGAGTTAATTCTCAAACAACGGGCACGTATTTCGACACACCATGCGCCTATTGACTGAATTTCGATAGCCCACCTAGCGTCTACCGTGTTCGGTGTAGTCATCGGTGACGCCACTGCCATTCAGTTGCACAACTCGCCTCGTTCGCGAGCCTGCCCACTCAGGTGTGCCGTGCAGAGAGGGAATCAGCAATGCCACAGCCGGAACAGCTACCTGGACCCAACGCCGACATCTGGAACTGGCAATTGCAGGGGTTGTGCCGCGGCGTCGACTCGTCGATGTTCTTCCATCCCGACGGTGAGCGTGGCCGTGCGCGGATGCAGCGCGAACAGCGCGCCAAGGAGATGTGCCGGCGTTGCCCGGTGATCGATGAGTGCCGTACTCACGCGCTGGACGTCGGCGAGCCCTATGGAGTGTGGGGCGGCCTGTCGGAGTCCGAGCGCGACATGCTGCTCAAGGGCACCATCGGACGCAACCGTGGAATCCGCCGCTCGGCCTGATTGCTGCAAGACGACGCAGGCCCGGGGTGTTCGACCCCCGGGCCTGCGTTTTCATCTAGCGGTGCCATCGGCAGGCGAGGATCACAGATACGAGCGCAGATGATCGACGCTGCTGCCGCGAAATGACTGCATGGCAGTGGTTTTCGCGGCGAACGCATCGGCGCCGTGATACATGCCCGGAACCACCACCAGCTCGCATGGAACGCCGTTGCGCTTCAACGCGTCGGCGTACGCGACTGCCTCGTCATGAAAGAGGTCCAGGCTGCCGACGCCGACCCAGGCCGGGGCAAGCCCTGCCAGGTCGGTGCGGCGTGCCGGGGCGGCGTATTCCGGGGCATCGCTCATCCGCGGCTCTCGGCCCAGGTATGCGGTCCACCCGAAGCGGTTGGAATTCGGCGTCCATAAGAAGCGGCCGCGGCTACCGTGGTCATCCCGAAGAGCGGTGCGGTCGTCGATCATCGGATAGACAAGCACCTGTGCGCGCAGCGTGATGCCCTCGTCGTGGGCCCGTTGCGCGACGGCCGCGGATAAGCCGCCGCCCGCACTGGATCCGATCACGCCGATTCGCTCGGGATCGATGCCGAGTTCGTCGCAGTTGTCCCGCATCCATCGCAATGTTGCGATGCAGTCATCGAGGGCGGCAGGAAACGGGTGCTCTGGTGCCAACCGATAGTCGGGCGACACCGCTACCGCGCCCAGCTCGCGGCTCAGCCGACCGCAGCCCATCAACTCGGTTTCCGGCGACCCGAGGATCATTCCCCCGCCGTGGATGTACAACAGTGCCGGATGCCTGCCCGATGACGCCGTCGGGGCCGTCATGAGTACGCGAACCGGCGGCTGCCCCGGGATCCGCCGTTCAGTCACCGTCACCCCGGACCCGGCCTTCGTCCGGAACCGGTAGACCAAGCGGCTGAACCTCAACGAGCGCTTCGTGGTGTCGCCGGTCAAGAACATCAGCAACGGGCTGCGGAACTCGACGGGCACCTCGGCAAGGGCGTCGCGCGCCGCCAGATATCGCCGAGTCACCAGGGCGCCCAGGCATGCGGCGACGACGATCACGACTCGCTTCATGGTGAGGATGCTAGCGACGCGCGCGGCGACCAGCGTGCCGAGTGCGGGTTCGGCCCAGGAGTTAGCGCTTGATCGATGCCGCACGCGCAGCTGTCCGTCAACGTGGTCAGCCCGCGTCGATCATCGGCTTGAGCGCCTCGCCTACCTTCGTGATGACACCCGGTGTGTAGCGGTGCGTGGGCAGGTTGACGATCACACCATCGATGCCCGTGTCGAGCACCCGGCGTTTGATCTCCTCGGCTACCTGCTCCGGTGTCCCTGCGACCGCCCGGCCCCCGCGCGCCTCGCCGATGTCCCGGGGCGCGTCGTAACCGTCGACTATGACCGTCAGCAAGCTGCTGGTTTCCAAAGTTGCTGGATCACGGTCGATTTCGGCACAGCGCTGCCGGAGTACCTTCAGCTTGGCAGGCAGATCGGAGATATCGGCGATGATGTTGAGGTGGTCGGCGTAGCGGGCGGCCAACCGAAATGTCTTCTTCTCACCGCTGCCGCCGAGCATGATCGGAATGTGGTCTCGATAGCGGGGCTCGTTGACCGCGCTCTCGGTGCGATACCACTTGCCGGAGAAGCTGGGGCGCTCGCCATGGAACATCGGGACGATGATCTGCAGTGCCTCCTCGAGCTTTTCGAAACGCTCCGTGAACGTGTCGAAGTCGAAGCCCAGTTGCCGGTGTTCCAGCTCGAACCAGCCCGCCCCGATACCCAGGATTGCCCGCCCCGCGCTGACGACGTCCAATGTCGTGACGGCCTTGGCGAGCAGGGTCGGGTTGCGATAGGTGTTGCCGGTCACCAGGGTTGACAGCTGCACCCGTTCGGTGGCGGTGGCCAGAGCGCCGAGCGCCGTGTAGGCCTCCAGCATGGGTTCGTCGGGTTCCCCCAGTCCCGGCAATTGATAGAAGTGGTCCATCAGCAGCACGGTGTCGAAGCCGGCGGCCTCGGCCTCCCGGGCCTGAGCCGTGACGGCGGGGAAGAGTTCGGCGACTGGGGTGCCGTAGGAGAAGTTGGGAATCTGCAAGCCGAGTCGAATGGTCATGTGGTGGTGTAACCACGTGCGGCCGGGATTAAATCCCAGATTGATCCGCACCGTCTCCGCGGTGCCGGGCATCCTCCGTTCCCCCGAGCTGGAGCGCGCTCTTATTGCGTGCGGGTGACCGGCTCGAGTCGATCCTGTTGCGCGCTTGGCGGACCGGGCCCCCGCGGCCTCGCCAGAGCCACTCCGCTTGCGCGGCATAGGTGTTCACTCCTGGAAAGACGCGCTTCAGGTAGCACTATCCGACCCGGTGACCGATAGTCATATGAACCGCATACGAATGGATGTCCTCATGCCGAACAACACAAGGCCACGGCCGAATTTCACCGTTAACGACCTAAGGTAAAGAACCCGCGAAATGGGCGAGATCTTTCAATTTCATCGCGAAATCATCGTCAGCGGCGACGACGCGCTGTCGAAGACGATCGCCGAGGAACTCAGGGGCGCCGGCGCGCGGATCATCAAGATCAACACCGCCGCCGATCTGCGTGCCGCGGGCGTACACCGCGCCCGCGCCGTCGTCTGCGCTGGGCCCAATGATGCGGTGAACCTCGAAATCGCCTTGCTAGCAAGGGAGTTCAGCCCGAACGTGCGGGTGGTGGCACGTCTGGCCAACGAGGTGCTGCGTAGAGGGGTGGCCGCCGTCAACGGGCCCGGCGCGATCCTGGACCTCGCCGACCTCGCTACACCATCCATCGTCGAGGCGGTGCTGTCCCGTAACACTCACCAATTCGAAGCTGCCGGTATCGATTTCGTTGTCTGGGGATCCGAGGCACCGCATAACGGGACGCTGCGCGAAATCCACGCCGACCTGGCGCCGGTGGCGGTGGTGCACGGCAAGAACTCCCCGGTCCCCGGCGAGGTGGCGCCGTGCCCGGGTCGCGATCTGCCGGTGTACGCGGGTGACTGGACCTCGATGATCGGCGTCAAAGACGAATTGGAGGCCCGTGGACTCACCGTGCCGCCACCGACGACGATGCGCTCCCGCCACTCCCGAATGCGACGCACAATCGATGCGGCCCGCGCCATGCGCGACGACCTCAACCCGATGGTGTATCCCTCGCTGGTGTTCACGCTGTTGCTGACGCTCGGGTCGACAGTGGTGGTGCGCTTTGGCCACCAGAACCCGAAGCTGTCCTGGGTCGACGCCCTGTACTTCACCTCCGAGACCATCACGACTGTCGGCTACGGCGATTTCAGCTTCGCCTATCAATCCACTTTCCTGCGACTGTTCGCTGTCGGGTTGATGTTCGGCGGCGTGATCATCACCGCCATCCTCACCGCGTTCCTCGCTGACCTGCTGCTGTCACGGCGCTTCGTCCACACCACCGGACGGCTGCGGGCACGCCACATGCGTGGCCACGTCGTGGTGGTCGGACTCGGTTCGATCGGCGTCCGCGTCGTCACCGATCTGACCGCTGCGGGATACGACGTCCTGGTCGTCGAGCAGAACGAGAACAACCCGTTCCTGCAGACCTTGGCCGAACTCGATGTGCCGGTGATTTTCGGTGATTCGACGATGCGACAGACACTGGAATCGGCGCGCGTCGATCATGCCCGCGGAGTGGCGGTGGTCACCAAGGACGACATGGAGAACATCGAGACCGGGATCGTGCTGCTCGAGATCCTGGGATCTGACACCAAGGTGCCGATCGTCATGCGGGTACAAGGACGGGCACTGGGCGTTGCGATAAACCGGCGGTTCGGTTTTGAAAACGTGCGGTCGATTGTCGACCTGGCGGCTCCCTGGTTCATCGGCGCGGCGATGGGCCTGCAGGTGCTCGGCACGTTCTGGGTCGGGCAGCGCTCCTTCATGGTCGGAGCGATGCTGGTGGCGGCGGGCAGCGAGCTGGATGGATTGATGATGCTGGAACTGTCCACCCAGACCCGCGTCATCGCAATCATCCGTCCGGAAGGGCCGACCAGACTGCGGCCCCGCCGCGACGCCCGGCTGAAAGCCGGCGACACCGTCTATCTCATCGGCCCGTACCGCGAGCTGATCGCGACACTCCGCAAGGGCCAACCGCCGCCGCTGACCGCCATCAACGGTGAGCGGGCGACGACACTGGCGGCCGCGCGCAGGCCCGATGTCCGCCCGCCGAGGTGGGCGCACGACGTCGAGGTCTAGACGTCGTAATAGAGCGCGAACTCAAATGCGGTGGGCCGCAGATTGAATGGCGCAAGCTCGTAGTCGCGCTTGTAGTTGATCCAGGTCTCGATCAGGTCAGGCGTGAAAACGCCTCCCTCGGTGAGGTATTCGCTGTCTTCCTCCAAACGGTCGATCACCGCGGACAGCGCCGTGGGAGCCTGGGCGATGTCCGCGGCCTCTTCTGGCGGGAGGTCGTAGAGGTCCTTGTCGATCGGCGGGGGCGGCTCGATCTTGTTCCTGATGCCGTCCAGCCCGGCCATCAACATGGCGGCGAACGACAGGTACGGGTTTCCCGACGCGTCCGGACAGCGGAACTCCAACCGCTTGGCCTTCGGGTTGTTGCCGGTGATCGGGATGCGTACGCACGCCGAGCGGTTGCGCTGGCTGTAGACCAGGTTGATCGGAGCTTCGTAGCCGGGCACCAGGCGCTTGTAGGAGTTGATGGTGGGGTTGGTGAAGGCCAGCAATGAGGGCGCGTGGTAGAGCAACCCGCCGATGTAGTGGCGGGCGGTGTCGGACAGTCCGGCGTACCCGTCCTCCTCGTACATCAGCGGGACGCCGTCCTTCCACAACGACTGATGGCAGTGCATGCCTGAGCCGTTGTCGCCGAACAGCGGCTTGGGCATGAACGTCACCGTTTTGCCGGCCTGCCAAGCGGTTTGCTTGACGATGTACTTGTACATCTGGTGATCGTCGGCCGCGTGCAACAACGTGTTGAACCGGTAGTTGATCTCGGCCTGGCCGCCGCTACCCACCTCGTGGTGACCCTTCTCCAGGGCGAAGCCGGCGTTGGTCAGATGGGTGAGCATCTCGTCGCGCAGGTCGACGTAGTGGTCGGTCGGGGCGACCGGGAAGTAGCCGCCCTTGGGACGAACCTTGTAGCCGAGATTCGGGCTGCCGTCGGGCTCCGTCTCCGCCCCGGTGTTCCACCACCCCGATATCGCGTCCACCTTGTAGAACGCGCCGTCGATGCGCGAATCGAAGCTCACCGAGTCGAAGATGTAGAACTCGGCCTCCGGGCCGAAATAGGCGGTGTCGGCGATGCCGGAACTGATCAGGTAATTCTCGGCCTTGCGGGCGACATTGCGCGGATCGCGCGAGTACGGCTCAAAAGTGAACGGGTCATGCACGTGGAAGTTCACGTTCAGCGTCCGGGCCCTGCGGAACGGGTCGATGGTCGCGGTCTCCGGATCCGGAAGCAGCAGCATGTCGGACTCGTGGATCGATTGGAATCCGCGAATCGAGGAGCCGTCGAAGGCCAGACCTTCCTCGAACACATTCTCGTCGAAGGCGTAGATCGGAATTGTGAAGTGCTGCATGGTGCCTGGCAGGTCACAGAAGCGGACATCGACATATTCGATGTTCTCGTCTTTGGCGAGTTTGAAGATGTCGTCGGGCGTCTTTTCGGACACGGGATGCTCCTTTTTCGGCTATCCGCTGTTGGGCGCCCCCCCATTCATGCACGCCGTGCCCACCTCCGCATCCGGACGCCATTTCGAAGGGAGTTTGAATTCGGCCAAGCCGGGTAAGTACGGCCCATGAAAAAGGGCTTGACGTTCGCGGTCGCGGTGCTCACCACGACCGTCGCACCGTTGGCCGCCTGTTCAAACCAGGGCGGAAACCCGGCCAGCACCTCGTCCTCGGGCGGCCAGAGCGGCGGGGATAAATTGACCACGCAATTGAAGGGCGCCGATGGCAGCCAAATCGGAACTGCCACATTCGATTTCGCCAATAACTATGCGACGGTGACGGTGGAGGCCAGCCCCAATTCGGTGCTGACCCCCGGTTTCCATGGCCTCCAAGTCCACTCGGTGGGCAGCTGCGAGCCGAATCGACCGCGACGACGGGAGGCTCGGCCGGGGCCTTCGAGTCCGCGGGAGGCGTGTACCAGACGTCGGGCCACACGGGTTATCCCGCCAGCGGCCAGCTGACCGCATTGCAAGTGCGGCCCGACGGCTCGGCGAAACTCGTCACCACGACGAGCGCGTTCACCGCCGCGGATCTGAGAAACAGCTCCGGTACGTCCCTGGTCATCTCCTCAGACCCGGGCACCTTCGGTGAGAGTTCCGCGGAGGAATCCGGCAAGCGGGTGGCGTGTGGCGTCATCGCCGCGGCGTCCGCGACGACAACCTCGTCCACCACCTCGTCCACTTCGACGACCAGCGTCACGACAATCACCACCACGACCGCTGTGGCACCGCCACCTGCCAGCACGAGCACGAGCACGAGCACCGTGACGGTCACCGGCACCCCGACCACGACGTCCACGGCGCCCAAGACCGTGACCACTCCGAGCCTGCCCCCTGGCACCTGACGCAGTGGCCGGCCCATCGGGAGGGCATCGCTCACAGACCCGAGCGGGGCAGCGCCACTGACGAGTGCTGACCACCTGCGCGTTCGTCGACCACTGCCGCAAACCCCTTTGCGTAGCGACACCGGCGGTGAGACCGATCCGCGTATGTTGCCTGGTACCGCCTCTCCGGTGCGCTATACGGCATGAACACTTTTGCACCACTTGTTCGGGAAATCAGGGCAAGTACGCCCTTGGGAAACGGTGCCGCGGCCTCGCAGTATGGAGCTACTCCCCGCTCGATAAGCCACCACACCAGGTGACGACCAGAAAGAGGCCTGTGATGAGGAACCACTTGTGGCGTGGCGCCGCGATCGGCGCGATCGCCCTTGGGTTGGAGTTGATGCCGGCGATCGGACTCGGCATGCCGGCAATCAGCCGTGCCGACGAAATCTGTCCCCCACACATGATCTGGAACTCCGTACTACAGCAGTGTGTGGAGAGTCCCGCCCAACCCGCAACGCCCGCCGGACCCCCGCAACCCGGCACACCCGGCGGTGTGTACGGACCCGGTGGGTGGGGTGGGCCCGGTGGACCGGGTGGGCCTCCGGCACCCGGTGAACCGTACGGACCCTACGGACCCCAATCGGGAGCTCCCGGAACCCCGGGCGGCATCGGCTCCCCCGGCCAGATCGGCGGATTCGGTGGACCGGGCGGCTCCGGCGGACTGGGCCGACGCTAAACGTCGCGTCCCAGACCCCCCATACGGCTAGGTGGTCGGCTTGCCGCGCCACTGCAGGGCCTCGAGCGCGACGGCAACGTGAACGCTGGTGTGCTCAAGGGGCCGCGGCAGTAGTTGCTGAGCGCGGTCGAGTCGACGCAGCAACGTGTTTCGGTGCGCGTAGAGAAGTTTCGTGGTGCGCCCGATATTGCACTGTTCGTTGATGAACGTCAGGACCGTCTGTTGCAGTTCGGGGCTGGCCGACTCGAGATCCCCCAACACGTTCTTGATGAAATCGTCTGCGGCTTGGGAATTTTGAGTGATCAGCGCAATCAACTGGATATCGGCGAAAAGTGCGACACGCTGCCGTGACCGCAATCCGGCCACCATGCGCTGTGTGGTGAGCGCCTCGAGGTGGGTGCGCCGGAAGCCCTCGATTCCTTTGGCAGAGGTCCCGATCGCGATTCGCGTGCCGGGGTTGTTCTCGACCGCCTGTTGCACCCGCTCAACGTCCAGGGTCGCGGCGGCCACCCACACCCAACGGCTGGCCGCGGTGGCCGTCACGGTGAGTGGACGCGAGAAGTCGGCGGCATGGCCGAACGCTTCGGCGAGCCGGTCGAGCTGACGTAGGTCGCCGTCGGGTTCGTCGCTCCAGATGACAGCGCCGATGTGCGCGCGGTTGAGGACATAGCCCAACCGGGCTTCGGCGCGCAACCGGCTGATCGGGGCGCCGTCGAGGATAAGCGCGGTGACTTCGCGGCGTTCAGCGTGGGTGCCGCGCACCAGTTCTTCCCGTTCCTGCCGGATCTGGGCAGCGATCCCGTCGGACGTGGCGTCGAGGAAGTCGCTGATGGATTGAAACGACACCTCGAACAGCTCGCGCAACTCCTCGGCGTCGGATGTCAGCCGAAAGACGGTATCCATCCAGACTTTCCAGCCCACGCTCTGCGCGGGACGGAAGGTGAACGGCTCCATACCGCGGCGCACCATGTCACGCGCAATGCTCAGCGGCTCGGGACCGAGATTGGCCGGCACCGGGGCGCCGGGATTACTCACATTCGCTGCGGCCCAGTGCATCAAGCTGGACCGGACGCTGCGGCGAGCGGCCTCGGCGAGGACGGGATCCTCTGCGACCGACGGGTTAGCCGCCATCGTTGCCCGGTCGAATTCGTCGAGCCACTCCGCGGGAGCGTCGAGGACGATTCGCGCCCCCTGCCGAATCAGCTCGCACCCGCGCCGACGGGCGTTGCCATGCCACGGTCAAACGGTAAACCCGCCGATGCGGACGATGGACACTTTTGCACCATTCACCGCACGTAGTGGGAGGTTTCTAATCCTCATTCCCGATCGGCGCGGGCATCGTCATGGTCAGAAAGTGCCGGTGCGTGCCCCGTCCTCTGCGGCCCGGGGCACCCAACGGATCCGAATCGGGCCTAGGCGTCCCAACTCGTCAGGTCACGGGCCGGAATGCCCTGACTGGCACAGTACTTCGTGTAGCGCTCGATGGAGGTCTTGTGGTTTTCCTGCCACAGGATGGTGTTGTTCTCGTCGATGAACAACAGCTCGCCCACGATGAAGAAGAACACCTCGGTGTCCTCCAGACTCTCCGGGGTGTGCCGAGAGCCTGCGACCTCGTAGACGGTGTCGCCCGCGCGGGAGACCCAGTTGTTCTCCTGATAGCGCCACGCACCGGTGACGGTATGCCCGACCACGATGCCGGTGTGGTAGTGCGGAGCCAGCTCGAGTCCGGCGGGAAACTTCATCGAGACGACAATCTCGCCGCGGACCGGGTCGACCTTCCAGTACTTCAGAAACACCTGGTCGCTGAGCGGGGTGAACGGAATCCAGGGGTTGTCGGCGCCGCTCATGTAGTTGACGTCGAGTTCTTGCATCGTTTGCATCGGGATCTCCTTGGTTCAGGTTGGTGGCCGTTCGACCAACTGCCTGAAACCGTAGGGACGGATGCAGCGGAGCACTTGGCTCCTGATGCCAAGCTTGGTGGCCCCGTTTGTACTCAGGTCACAGCTTGCGGGCGAGACCCGGCAGCGTGGGTAGCAGTGCCAGTGCCACCGCGAGGTCGAGGCTGTGGATGTCGATGCTGCGACCGAGGATCACTTGCGCCTGATCGACTCGATAACTGACGGTGTTGGGATGCACGGTGAGTCGCCGTGCGGCTCGGGACCGACTGCGATTCTCTTGCAGGTAAACTGACAACGTCGTCGCAACACGGAAAGTCGCGTCGTCGTCGGCCGCCGGCGGACCCAGGACCCGATGCACGAACGCTTCCGCGTCCTCGGCGTTGCAACTGGCCAGCGCGGCAACCGCAACATCGCGGTAGCGGGTGAGTGCACCGGCGCGAGCACCGAGCAGCGACGCCACCCGGCGCGCATTCGAGGCTTCGGAATGACTGCGCCGAAAGCCCTTCAGGCCATGCCCGGGCTCGCCGATGCCGACCCGAACGCCGGCTGGGAACTTTGTCTGACGCACATCGAGATTCACTGTGCCGAAGACACTTTGACGGCTGCACCAGCCGACCGCCACCAGGGAGCCGGCAGGGTGGATGAGAATTGTCTCGCCGCCGATCTCACGCGAAACAGTGTTCAGCGTTTCACTCAGTGCCGACTGAGCGTCGCCATCCTCGCCCACCGCGTCGACCCAGGCGACCAGCCCGACATGGTGGCGGTTGACGTCGTAGCGCAGCCGTTTGGAGGCCCGCTGCTGATCACGTTCACGCTGCGCCAGGATGTCCTCGATTGCTTCAGTGCGGGCGGCGGCCGTGTTACGCAGCCAGATTTCCCGTTCGGCTTCGTAGGCCTCCTCCGCGCGGTTCAGGGCGGCATCGACGTAACCGAACATCCAAGTGGTGCCCAGGCGCAGCGCCGCGGCCTGTTGCGCCTGATCCGTCGCGGTCGCCGTGACGCGGTCCCACATCCACTGCCACAGCAGCTCCTGAGTCACCCGGTAGAAGCGCATCAAGCTGGTTAACGGGATCTGACGCTTCACCCCGGCGCGGGCGATTGCCCGCGTCGGCGCCGGCAATTCGGAGTCGCGGGGGTCGCCGGCGATGTCGATGATGTCAGCCAGTTGGCGCAGGCTCGCCGCGGTGCTGACCACGTTCTCCTGGACCGACTGCGGGTCCGGAAACAGCACGGGCATCTCCGACTGCACACGGGCAACAGCGTCCTCGGCGAGTTCGGTTGCGCACGAACGCAGTTCGGCGGCAATGGGACGCAGCAGCGCCTCCCAGACCTGCTCAGCGTCCGGCTCGCGGAAAGGTTCCCATGCGGGCTTCATGGCGGCTGAACATACTCTTTCCAGACGCCGCAGCCACCGACATCGGCCATATCGGTGGCGGGCATTTGTGATCCGCTCACAAATGCCGCAATGGATCTTGGCGCGCCGGGACGAGCGTTCACGAACGCTGAGCGCCTAGTTTTTGCAGCAATCGACCGAGTCGCAAGGCCGGTCGAACACTCCGATGCCAAATCAACTAGGAACCCAAGGACAAGTCATGAAGCTGATGTCACCCGTCGAATCGATGATGTTGCTCGCCGAGTCGCCCGGACACCCGATGCACGTGGCCGGGCTGCAGCTGTTCCAGACACCGCCGGGCGCCGGGCCGGAATTCGCCGGAGAGTACTACCGGTCACTGCGGTCCAGCGAAGACATAGCGCCCCTGTTCAGCAGGTACCCGGCGGCGCTGCCGGCGGGACTTCACTACGGCTGGTCTTCCGCTACCGACATCGACCTCGACTACCACGTGCGGCACTCGGCACTGCCCGGTCCCGGCCGGGTGCGGGAACTGCTGGAACTGACCTCACGGCTGCATTCCGACATGCTCGACCGGCACCGGCCGCTATGGGAGACCCACGTCATCGAAGGTCTGGCCGACGGACGCTTCGCCGTCTACACCAAGTTCCATCACGCCCTCGTCGACGGGATCTCGGCGATCAACCTCCTTCAGGGGTCACTCAGCACGGACGCCCTCGACGAAGACATCCGGGCGCCATGGTCGTCGGCGCCCCGCGCCGACGATCACGCCGACGGACCGTCGCGACTGCATACGCTGGCCAGGACGGTCAAATCCATTCCGCGCCTTGGTGCCTCGACGCTCGGACTGGCACGCTCCGCGCTGTTCGAACAGCAGCTCACGCTGCCGTTCCGGGCGCCGCGCACCATGTTCAACGTCCCGATCGGCGGTGCCCGACGCTGTGCTGCGCAATCATGGCCGATGCAGCGGATCAAAGACGTGAAGAACGCCGCCGGCGTCACCGTGAACGACGTCGTACTGGCGATGTGTGCCGGCGCCCTGCGCGCATACCTCTCCGATCAGAACAGCCTCCCCGAAAAGCCCTTGGTGGCAATGGTTCCGGTCAGCCTGCGCACCGCAGACGAAGGCGCCGGGGGAAACGCGGTCACCGCCGTGCTGGCCGATCTGGCCACGCACGTCGACGATCCCGCGCTCCGGCTGGCCACGATCAGCTCGTCTATGCGAGCGAACAAGGCCGTGCTGGCCGGTCTGCCCCGGCCGCAGGCTATCGCTATGGGAATGATGTTGCTGTCGCCTGTCGTACTGGGTGGGGTGACCGGAAGCGCGGCTACGCCACCACCGTTCAACGTGTGCATCTCGAATGTTCCCGGTGCCCGGAACCCGCTGTACGCCAACGGCGCTCGCCTGGTGGGCAGCTATCCGATGTCGATCGCAGCCAACGGGCAGGCGCTCAACATCACGCTGGTGGGTAGCGGCGACAGGCTTGACTTCGGACTCGTGGGATGCCGTCGTGCGGTGCCGCATCTACAGCGCTTGCTGGCTGACCTCGAGACTTCGCTCAAAGACCTGGAGCGAGCCGTCGGGATATGAGATTCGGTGCTCCGGCCGCAAATTCAGCACGCCCCCGGCTCAGGTACCGCCACGGAGACGACACCCGAGCCATACACTTGCCGCGTGAACATCAGCAAGGTCATTGTCGGTGTAGCGACAGCCCCTGTCCGGGCCGGTGTCGCGGTGGCCGACGCCGGACTCGCCATGTCGGCCATCGCGCTCGGGGCTGTGAAGCACTCCCTGGGCGAGGAAGGCCCGAAGGCAGGAGACCCGATTACCGACCTGTTTCCGTTGCGCGGCGCAATCGTAGGCGCCAATCGAGTTGCCGAATTGACCGAAAACGACCGGGCAATGGGGCGCGCTCTGGTCCGCGGCGGGCCGGCGGACAAGCTGATGCGTCCGGGTGGGGTTGTCGACCTATTGACCGCGCCCGGCGGTTTACTCGATCGGGTATCCGTTGAAGGTACCGCGCTGGAGCGGATCCTCGAGCCCGGTGGGCTCGCAGATCGACTCCTCGCGAAGGACGGGCCGCTCGAGCGGATGTTCGCCGAGGACGGCATCATCGAGCGGATGTTCGCCGAGGACGGCGTCATCGACAAGCTGCTGGCTAAGAATGGACCGCTCGAACAATTCACCGAAGCCGCGGAGATCCTGAGCCGGCTGGCGCCCGCCATGGAGAAGTTGACGCCCACCGCTGACACCCTTGAGGTTGCTGTCGATAGCCTCAACAGGATGGTCAACTCGCTGAGTGGCATCACAGAACGCATCCCGCGGCGGCGGTCGACGCGGCCAACTGTGCGCTCGAAGCGCAACATGGACCAGGATGCCGTCGATCAGTGAGCCGACCGGCTCACTGACTCCCCACCGCTGAAGTTGGCGGCCGGCCCGCCACCGCTCAGGCACGACAGCGGAATTCGAGGACCTGGCCCTCGCTCCGCCGGGCGGCGCAAACGCGGCCCTAATACAGTGCAGTGACGCCGGCCCAACCGGCCGACGCTTCCGATGGAGGTCCCATGTCGAAGGCTCACCGTGCGATCGCGGCCCTAGCTGTCCTGTCGTTTACGGCGGCACTGAACGTCGCCCAAGCTCGTGGTGCCCCGCTGCCCGACTTCTGCGCGGCGGCCAACGTCGTCGACAACGTCTGCACCGCGCGGCTGGCGTCGGTGACCGCCAATGTCGTCGACGGGACGATCACCGGGACGCCCGTCGGTGGCGGGACGGCGATAACCCTTGCCGGACAAGCCGAGGCGTATCTGAAGTCGGTGGGGTTCGGCGCTGCACCACCGAACCCGGTGCAGCGCTGGGATGCCGCTATTGACGGTGTCGGCAGTCTCGACCCGTCCGATCCCAACTGGTACGGCAACGCGAAGGCCAGAGCCTTCCTGCCCAGGACTCTCAATGACCTCGCCGCCCAGTTTCCGCCTGGCGTGCTTGTTGTCCGGTTCACGTCCGACGACGCACAGCAAGGCTCTTTTCGGCTGGTATCCATTCAACCGTCGGCAGAACATAGTTGATCCCGACGGCGGGTGAGATAGGCCCGCTCTGCGGGATTGTCGACGAGTTCGAGGGCCGCCGCGTAGGCGGTCCGAGCCTCATCCGATCGTCCGAGGCGGCGCAGCAACTCGGCGCGTGTGACATGGAATGGGTGATAACGCTGCATGACGGCCCGCGGCAATCGGTGCACCTGCGCCAGCGCGACATCGGGTCCGTCGAGCTCGGCGACGGCGACCGCATAGTTGAGTTCGACGACGGGGCTGGGGTCAAAAATCATCAGCTGTCGGTACAGCGCGGCGATCTGGGACCAGTCGGTGTCCCCCGGGTCGGTGAATCGGTGTGTACGGCGTTGATTGCTGCGAGCAGTTGGTAGCGACCAGGTCTGTTGATGGACAGGCATTTTCGGACCAGGGCGTGTCCCTCGGCGATCAGTTTCCGGTCCCATATGCTCCGATCCTGTTCGGGCAGTGGTACCAGTTCGCCGTCGGCGATCCGGCTCGCGCGGCGGGCCTGGGTGAGCAGCATCAGCGCCAGCAGACCCGTCACCTCCGGGATGTCCGGCAGCAGTGCGCGGAGGATCCGGGCGAGCCGGATCGCTTCGGCGGCAAGGTCATCGCGTACCGGCGATCCCGCGCTCGACAGGTAGCCCTCGTTGAAGACGAGATAGATCACCGCCAGTACAGCAGTGACGCGTTCGTCGAGGCCCTCGGTCCTGGGCACGCGATACGGGATGTGCGCATCGGCGATCTTCTTCTTCGCCCGGCTGATCCGTTGGGCCATCGCCGTCTCCGTCACCAGGAATGCCGCGGCGATCTCGGCGACGGTGAGCCCGCCGAGGAGACTCAGCGTCAGCGCCACCCGAGCCTCGGGTGCGAGCGCCGGATGACAGCAGGTGAAGATCAACCTCAGCCGGTCATCGTCGACCGGACCCGTCGATTCGGGAGGCGTGTCATCGCGAATCATGGTTGCTGCTAAATGTTTTGACGTGCGGTGCGATTCGCGGCGGATCCGGTCGATCGCCTTGTTGGCCGCGGTGGTGGTGAGCCATCCGGCGGGATTGGGCGGAAGCCCGTCCTGCGGCCATCGCTGCAGGGCCGCCACCAGAGCCTCGCTGGCCGCCTCTTCGGCGATCTCGATGTCACCGAAGCGGCGCACCAGCGAAGCGACCACCCGCCCGTACTCCTCGCGGAACACCCGCTCGATCGCGTCCACGCGTTCGTCGGCGCTCAGCCGTGGAACGGCCGAACCTCGACACGGCCCTGGCAGGCTTTCGATCCCTGTTTCGCCCAGTCCAGCGCGGCATCGAGGTCGGCGGCCTCGATAACCCAGAATCCGCCGAGGTACTCCTTCGACTCGGTGTAGGGGCCGTCGGTGACGATGGGCGTCTCACCGGTGTTGTCGACGGTGGTGGTCGACTCACGCGGCATCAGACCTCCGGCGAACACCCATGCGCAATCGGCCTGCAGCTTGTTGTTGAACGCGTCGACTGCATCGAAAATCGGCTGCATCTGCTCGATGCTCATCTCTGCCATCGCGGAGGCCTCGGCGGCGTCGTGGTTGACGGCCAGAAAATACTGCGGCATCACATGCTCCTTGAATTAGCGGGCGGCCCCGTGGCTGCCCGTCATGATGTCTACGAAGACGGCACGCTGGATATGACATGTCCGGACAAGAAAATTCATCGCCTCAGGTGCCGCAGGATCGCCGGATAGACGATCTCGGCATGGTCCAGATGCGGCGCATGCTTTGCACCTTGGACAGTCAGCAACTCCGAGTTGGGATACAGGTGCAAGACCCGCCGACTGTTGGCTTAAGGCGTGACCGAGTCATCTGTGCCCCACACCACCAGCACCGGACGTGGATGTCGTCCCACCGACAGCCACTGGTCCCCGGCATTGGCAGTGAAGTTGGCGACGGTCGATGCGAAGGACTCCGCCATTCCCGGGAACCGGAGCTGTTCTCGAGCGCGTTCGTTGTAATTGGCGAATCGGTCTGGATGGGAAACCGCATCCGCGGCAGCAAGCATGAGCCCTTGGTCGATCAGCCGGCCCTCCGTGCATGCACACTTTTGCACCACTTGTTCTGCCAATTTGGGCAGTTACGCCCTTGGGTGACGTAGCCGCGGCCCGAGATCATGGAGCCAATCCCCACTCAACAAGCCACACAGGTGACGAACAGAAAGAGGTCTGCGATGACGAACTACCTACGGCGTAGCGCCGCGATCGCCATTGGGCTGGAGTTGATGCCTGCGGTCGGACTGGGCCTGCCGGCGATCAGCCGGGCCGACGACAACTGCCCCATCGATACGATCTGGAACGCCGTATTGCAGCAATGTGTGGAGCGTCCCGCCGCACCGACGACACCCGCTGGGCCCCCTCAACCCGGTACACCGGGCGGAGTGTACGGACCCGGCGGATGGGGTGGGCCCGGTGGACCGGGTGGACCTCCCGCACCCGGTGAGCCCTACGGACCATATGGGCCCCAAAGCGGAGCCCCTGGGACCCCTGGTGGCATTGGTTCACCCGGCCAGATTGGTGGAATCGGTGGACCGGGCGGATTTGGTGGACCCGGTGGAATGGGTGGTGGCCATATGGCAGCCGGCGGAATGGGACGACGCTAGACGTCGCGGTCACAGGCCACGGTGGTCGGCTTGCCGCGCCACTGCAAGGCCTCGAGCGCGACGGCAACGTGAACGCTGCTGCGCTCGAGGGGTCGCGGAAGGAGTTGCTGGGCGCGGTCGAGTCGCCGCAGCAGCGTGTTGCGGTGTGCGTAGAGAAGTTTCGTGGTGCGCCCAACGCTGCACTGTTCGTTGATGAACGTCAGCACCGTCCTGTGTAGTTCGGGGCTGGCCGACTCGAAATCTCCCAACGTATTCTTGATGAAATCGTCTGCGGCTTCCGGGTTCTGAGTGATCAGTGCGATCAACTGGACATCAGCGAAAAACGCGACCCGTTGCCGAGAATGCAGTCCGGCCACCATGCGCTGCGTGATAAGCGCCTCGAGGTGGGTGCGCCGGAAGCCTTCGATTCCTTTGGCGGCGGTGCCGATGGCGATTCGCGTCCCGGGAGTGCTTTCGACCGCCTGGTGAACCCGCTCGACGTCAAGGGTGGCGTCGGCCACCCACACCCAACGGGTGGCCGCGCTGGCGGTCACGGTGAGTGGACGCGAGAATCCGGCGGCATGGCCGAACGCATCGGCGACTCGGTCGAGCTGGCTCAGGTCGGCGTCGGGTTGGTCGCTCCAGATGACGCCGCCGGTGTGGGCGCGGTTGAGGGCGTAGCCCAAGCGGGTTTCGGCACGCGACCGGCCGATCGGGGCGCCGTCGAGGATGAGCGCGGTGACTTCGCGCCGTTCGGCGTGGGTGCCGCGCATCAATTCATCTCGTTCCCGCTGGATCTGGGCGGCGATGCCGGCAGACGTGGCGTCGAGGAAATCGCTGATGGACCGGAACGACACCTCAAATAGCTCGCGCAACTCCTCAGGGTCGGAAGTGAGCCGAAAGACGGTGTCCATCCAGATTTGCCAGCCCACGGTCTGTGCGGGACGGAAGGTGAACGGCTCCAGGCCGCGGCGCACCATGTCGCGGGCGATGCTCAGTGGCTCGGGACCTAGATTGGCCGGCACCGGAGCGCCGGGGTTCCCCAGATTGGCCGCTGCCCAGTGCATCAGGCTGGACCGGACACTGCGGCGGGTGGCCTCCGCGAGGACGGGGTCCTCGGCAACCGATGGTCTTGACGCCCTGGTTGCCCGATCGAATTCGTCGAGCCACTCCTGGGGGGCATCGAGCACGATCCGCGCTCCCTGCCGAATCAGCTCACGTACCCGCGGCGACGGACGCTGCCAGACCACGGTCCCACGGTAAACCCCGCCGATTCGTTCGACGCATATTTTTGCACCATTCGTCGCACACATTGGGAGGTTTTACCCCAAGCGTAGGCGACGACCGGTGACGAAGACCCCACGATTCAAGCGCGAGGGCTGTACCCCGCTCCGCTCGGCTACCTAAACGGCAAATGGTGCGTCCCGCGCTAGGGAAACAAGCCACACGGGACGGGGCCGCACATCAGCGGAGGCGCCACTCCCTCGACAGGATGTGAATAGGGATGTTCCGCGTCCGGCCCCGTCCAGTAATAATCGTGGCAGACACTCTGGTCCCAGCCGTGCGGCAACTGCTGCACGGGGTCGCCAGGGCACCAATGCGCTTGCGGCGCAAACCCGGGCGTGGCTTGGGCGGTACCTGCTCCCAGCCCCAAACCGGCCAGCGCGACGCCGCTCGACAGCAGCGCCCCGGCAATGATCGGCTTCAGGGTGCGAGGGGTTTTCATGGCGATTCCTTTCGGCTCGCACGATCAATACACGCTGTTAGATTGCGGCAGACCACTTGCGACATTCTTGCGTCGGCCCCGCGGCGGACGCTACGCACGGATGCTCATCCCGGCTCACCAGTGCGGGGCACGAGGTAATCGACGCAGATAAGGCGCAGACGCCCACGGGGGTTACCCTCGCCCGAAGCGTGACCGCGATCGTGCTCGTCGACGTTGGCCAGCTTGTCGACAGCGGCCGTCTCGGGTTTCGGGGTCAGCCTTTGAGCAGATCGTTTGTGACGCGCCGACCCGACTGCGTCGGGGTGATCCACTTTTCGAGATCGAACTTCCGCCGGGTCGCTTCGGCGAGGTAGGCCGCTTCCGTGGCGGGGTCGATGCGAGGTTCGCGGGCCAGGAGCCACAAATACTTGCAGTCGGGTGTACCAACGAGGGCAACCGTGTAGTCGTCGTCGAACTTCAGAACCCAGTAGTCACCTTTGGTGAACGGGATCCACCGCAGGAACTGCGGAAGGAACGAAACCTCCAACTGTCCCGCCTTGCCGTTCACCGGGGTTGCCCGACCGATCGCCTGTGCCGGTGCACCGCCCTTGTCGATGCACCGGTTGTCGACACGCACGCTTCCGTCGTCCTGGAGCGTGTATTCGGCGGTGATGTCCGACGCCTCAGCGTCCTCCCAACGGAGCGGGAGCCTCCCGATCTCGTACCAGAGGCCGCTGTAGCGGTTGAGGTCGAGAGATTCGACGGAGGTGAGAGCGGACTGCTGACTCATCGTGGTCTTCTCCTTCTTGGGCCGCCTGGGTTGGCGCCCTGTCGCGGCACCCGTCGTACCCACCTCGCGTTCGAACCGATCCGGAACTCTCCCCCCGAGCCCAGCGTCGAACCACCCACCAAGGAACCCAGCGGCGAAACCAGCGCGACTAATCAGCACCTGGCTTTGCGTCGCCCTCCTTTTTCAGCGTCTCGCTCGCGCTGCCAACGACGCTTCTAATGAACTCGTACTGCGTCTTGACAAGCTTGTCCGCCATATCCAGGGCGGCTTCGACGATGTCATTGCGTCTCGCCGGATGGTCGTCCCCGTGCCTGGGCAACGAATCCTCAACCGCGCCGACGAACTTACGTACGGCATCGATCGCGGTCCGTTGTCCGGATTCGACCGACTTCAGCACATCGTCGGACAGGCCTGCGGCTCGTTCCATCAGGTCTGTTGCTCGTGCCGCCGGGGTCTTCTTCTCGCTGTTGTCCGTCATGATCGCCCCCAAGGATTGATGCAAAGAAATGAGTCTTGAATGACTCGACACAACAATGCGCTCAGACCTCGGCGTTCCATAGGGCCAATGGTCCTTCTTCGCCCGGGACCCGGGGGCCGTGACGGCTTCGACCGTCACCAAGCGCGGTCCTGCGGTGCGCAGTGAAACGAAACACCCCGGCCATTGGTGGCCGGGCTGCTCGGTGTTTGGTTACTTCTAGTGAAGGTGACCGTGGCCGTCGGCCTAAGCCTCCACCGGCTTCTCGACTATCGCCGTCTCCGTGGTCCTCGATTGCCGCCCCACTGCGGCACGGAGACCAGCGGACGACACCCCGAAACGGGTGTACCCCAGATCGACGGCCGAAGGGCTGGGCGAGCCGGCCCAGGCGGGTAGTGGACACACCTCGCAGGCGGGTAAGCCGCTGGCGCATTGCCGCGCTGCTTGACGCTAGTCGACTCGAGGAGGGACGCCGGTGAGCATCAGTTCTGTGACGCGCCGCGGCACTTCAGACAACATCAGGAAGAGGGCGGTTCGCTTAGGAATCCGCACGTGCCTACGGCCTTTGCATACGGCCTTGACAACCTTGTCGGCAACCTTCTCGCGCGGGACGTCCACCATGAGACGCGTTTGGTAGAAACGCCGGAACGACTGCGCTGTGGGCTCGTAGTCGTGGAACCCGTCGCTCAGCTCTGTGGGAATCGGGCCGAGCTCCACAAGGGTGGTGCCGATCGGCAACCCCCGGAGGTCGGCACGCAGCCCCGCGGTGAAGTGGGACAGCGCCGCTTTGGATACGCAGTAGCTGACCAGGCCCGGCATGACACCGACGCCTGCCAGTGAAGACATGTTGACGATGTGGCCGCCGCCATTCCCGAGCATCCGAGGTATAGCCTGACGGCACAGCTCGGCCGGGGCGAGGTAGTTGACCTGGGTGATTCGGCGCAGGTGGTCGGGCTCGTCAGTGAACGCAGCGGGAGGCCCGATGCCGGCATTGTTCACCAGAATGTCCATCGGACCAGCTTCCGCTTCAATCTGACTGAAGAGGGCGTCGACTTGCGTCGGATCTGAGAGGTCGGCGGGATGGGCGGTGCCCCCAAGCTCGGCTGCGAGTGCCTGAATGGCGTCCTTGGTGCGGGCGACGAGCGCGACGGTGGCCCCCGCCTCGGCGAAGGCATGGGCAAGAGCCTCGCCGATGCCTCGCGACGCCCCAGTAATCAGCACTCGCTTCCCGTGCATGTCCATGTGTTGAGCTTAAACAGTTCATTAGCACACGATGTGAAAATTCCCAGCGCGCATATGCCCGCACCGCGCAGCTGGCCAGCATCAAGCCGCGCTGGGCGATAGCCGGTGCGGCCGATGCGACGCAGCCCCTTTGAGACGAAACACCCCGGCCATCGGTGGGCCGGGGTGTTTCGTATTGGCGGTTCTAGTGGTGGTGGTGATGATGCCCATGGCCGTGCCCGTGGCCATGGTCGTCTTCCGCCTCGGCGGGTTTTTCAACCACCGCCGTCTCGGTGCTGAGCATCATCCGGGCCACCGACGAGGCGTTGAGCACCGCCGAACGGGTCACCTTGACCGGGTCGACGATGCCGTCGGCGGCCAGGTCCCCGTAGCTCCGGGTGGCGGCGTTCAGGCCCTGCCCGGTGGGCAGTTCGCTGACCTTGTTGACCGCGACAGCGCCATCGAGCCCGGCGTTGGTCGCGATCCAGTACAGCGGAGCGGCCAGCGCCTCGGAGAACACGTCGACGCCGAGCTTCTCGTCGCCGCCGAGCTCGTTGCGCAGCGACTCGAGTACGTGGCGGGCCTGGATCAGCGCCGAGCCGCCGCCGGGGACGATGCCCTCTTCGACGGCGGCCTTGGCCGCCGCGACGGCGTCCTCGACGCTTTCCTTGCGCTCCTTGAGCGCGGTCTCGGTGGCAGCACCGACCTTGATGACGGCCACCCCGCCGGCCAGCTTGGCCAGCCGCTCACTGAGCTTTTCGCGGTCCCAGTCGGAGTCGCTCCGCTCGATCTCGCTGCGCAGCAGTTGCACTCGCGCAGCCACCGCCTCCTGGGTGCCACCGCCCTCGACGATGATGGTCTCGTCCTTGCTGACCACCACGCGGCGAGCCGAGCCCAGCACCTCCGGGCCCACCTCGCGGAGCAACAGGCCGGCGTCGGGGTTGACCACCTCGGCACCGGTCACGGCCGCCAGGTCCTGCAGGAACGCCTTGCGCCGGTCGCCGAAGTACGGGGACTTGACGGCAACCGCCTTCAGCGTCTTGCGGATGGAGTTGACGACGAGCGTCGCCAACGCCTCACCCTCGACATCCTCGGCGATGATCAGCAGCGGCTTGCCCGATTCGGCGACCTTCTCCAGCAACGGCAGCAGGTCGGGCAGCGAGCCGATCTTGTCCTGGTGCAGCAGGATCAGCGGGTCTTCCAGCACTGCCTGCTGGGCGTCGAAGTCGGTGACGAAGTAGGCCGACAGGTATCCCTTGTCGAAGCCCACGCCCTCGGTGAACTCCAGCTCGGTGTTCATCGTCGAGGACTCCTCGACGCTCACCACGCCGTCGGCACCGACCTTGGTCATGGCCTCGCCGACCAGTTCGCCGATCTGCTCGTCGCGTGAGGACACCGTCGCCACCTGGGCGATGGCTTCCTTACCCGACACCGGGGTGGCCGCGGCCAGCAGCGCCTCGGATACCGCGTCGGCGGCCTTGCTGATGCCCGAGCCCAGTGCAATGGGGTTGACGCCGGCAGCGACCAGGCGCAATCCGCCCTTGACCAGCGCTTGGGCCAGCACCGTCGCGGTGGTGGTGCCGTCGCCGGCGACGTCGTTGGTCTTGGTGGCCACCGACTTCACCAACTGGGCACCCAGATTCTCGAACGGGTCTTCCAGGTCGATTTCACGTGCGACGGTGACGCCGTCGTTGGTCACCGTCGGACCGCCGAACGCCTTGGCCAGCACCACATGCCGGCCGCCCGGCCCCAGCGTCACCTTGACCGCGTCCGCGAGCTTGTTCACGCCCGCTTCCAGGGCGCGGCGCGCGGTCGCGTCGTACTCGATAATTTTGCTCATTCAGGCTCCTTCACCCGCTAACGCATGCCGCCCCGGAAATCACCCGCGCCTGAGCACGGGGATCGCCGGGGCGGAACACGTTGTGTTACTTGGAAACGACAGCCAGCACGTCGCGTGCCGACAGGATCAGGTATTCCTCGCCGCCGTACTTGATCTCGGTGCCGCCGTACTTGCTGTAGATGACGGTGTCACCTTCAGCGACGTCGAGCGGGATCCGCTTTTCGCCGTCCTCGTCCCAACGGCCGGGGCCGACTGCGACGACGGTGCCCTCCTGGGGCTTCTCCTTGGCGGTGTCAGGAATGACCAGACCGGATGCGGTCGTGGTCTCGGCCTCGTTGGCCTGTACGAGAATCTTGTCCTCGAGTGGCTTGATGTTCACCTTCGCCACGATTGGAGCCCTCCACTAGTTGAATCGGGTCCGGAGCTGATGTCCTGACCGGAGTTGGCGGTCGGCCCGGGGCTGCCCCGCACCGTCCGAATTACCAGGTGATTTGGCATTCGTCCGGATCCCTCGCGCCGTCGTCGCGGGTGCCGACACAGGGGTCGTCCGACTGCCACCTAGCACTCTATACATGAGAGTGCTAGCACTCAAGGGTACCCCGGTGCTTCTTGTGTGTCGGCGAGTACGCGCTGAGCGAACATCAGCCGACCTGTGCCTGCACCACCGGCAATCCCGGGTCGCTCGGCGCATCCAAAGGTGATGGCGCCGCGCCCGCGGCCACCAGATGCGCGGCGAACGAGGCGATCATTGCCCCGTTGTCGGTGCACAGCCGCGGCTTGGGGATCCGCAGCGTCAGCCCCGCATCGCGGCAGCGCTCGGTCGCCAGCTCGCGCAGCCGCGAGTTCGCGGCCACTCCACCGGCGATCAGCAGGGTCGATACCCCCAGCTCGGTGGCCGCCCGCACCGCCTTACGGGTCAGCACGTCGGCGACCGCTTCCTGGAATCCGGCCGCCACGTCAGCGGGCACGAAGTCCGGGTTGCTCTCGACGTAACGGGCGACGGCGGTCTTGAGGCCCGAGAAGCTGAATGCGTACGGATCGTCACGCGGCCCGGTCATGCCACGAGGAAACGCGACCGCGCCGCGGTCGCCGGTGCGAGCCAGCTCGTCGAGCACCCGGCCGCCCGGGTAGCCCAGGCCCAGCAGCCGGGCCACCTTGTCGTAAGCCTCGCCGGCGGCGTCGTCGACGGTGCTGCCCAGTTCGACGATCGGCTCGCCGAGCGAACGGACGTGCAGCAGGTGAGTGTGCCCGCCGGACACCAGCAGGGCTACCGACTCCGGCAACGGCCCGTGCTCGTAGACGTCGGCGGCCAGATGTCCGCCCAGGTGGTTCACCGCGTAGAACGGCACCCCCCAGGCAGCCGAATACGCTTTGGCCGCAGCGACTCCGACCAGCAAGGCACCGGCCAGCCCGGGGCCGATGGTGGCCGCAACGACGTCGGGCCGATCCAGGCCGGCCGTGGCCAGCGCCCGGCGCATCGCGGGACCGAGGGCCTCCAGGTGCGCCCGCGACGCGATCTCGGGCACCACACCGCCGAACCGCACATGCTCGTCGACGCTGGACGCGACCTCGTCGGCCAGCAGGGTCACGGTGGCCCCGGGACCGGAGCCGTCCAGCCGGGCAATCCCGACACCCGTTTCATCGCAGGAGGTTTCGATGGCCAATACCGTTGTCACTGGGCGTCTCTCCGCATGGTGTAGGCATCGGCGCCGCTGACCCGGTAGTAGCGGCGGCGCAGGCCGACCTGCTCGAATCCGACGCTGCGGTACAGCCCGATGGCGGCCTCGTTGTCGGTACGGACCTCCAGGAAAACCACTCCCCCGGCCGCGTAGTCCAGCAACTCGTCGAGCAACCGGCGGCCGACCCCCTGCCCCTGGTAGGCGGGGTCGACCCCGATGGTGTGCACCTCGTACTCGAAGGGCGCGACCCGGCCGAGGCGGGAGATGCCGGCATACCCGACCAGCGTGTCGCCGTTGCGGGCGCCCACGTAGTGGTTGGTCTTGCTGTGCAGTTCCCGTTCGAATGCGACGGCCGGCCAGGGGTCGTCGCCGTCGAACAGCATCGCCTCCAGTTCGGCGCACCGGTCGGCGTCCGCGTAGGTCAGCGGACCGAGGACGACGGGCTCGATGGCGGTCACGCGCGGGACGCCAACGGTTTGGCGTCGGGGCGACGCAGGTACAAGGCCACCAGCGGCGCCGGGTCGGCGGACCAGTCGGGCACCGAGCGGGCCAGACCGGCCGGGGTCGGGTACACCGGCTCGCAGTGCGGCAGATTCAACAGCGCCGCATGTTCCGGTGAGCCGGCGACCACCCGCGCCATACCCGCGTCGACGTCGGCCGGGGCATCCACGGCGGGTCCGCGGGTCCGAATCCCGTCGCGGTAACGCGCCCAGTAGACCTCCCGGCGGCGGGCATCGGTGACCACCAACGTCTCACCGCGGGTGCGCACGCCGATCCCGTCCAGGCTGCAGACCCCGTGCACCGGGATGCCCAGTGCGTGCCCGTAGGCGGCGCCGGTCGCCATGCCGGCCCGCAGCCCGGTGAACGGGCCCGGACCGCAGCCCACCACCACGGCGTCCAGATCCGCCATCGTCAGGCCCGCATCAGCGAGCGCGGCAACAACATTGGGTGTCAACCGTTCGGCATGAGCACGAGCGTCGACGGTGACCCGCTGCGCCAGCGTCGCGAAGTCGTCGACTCGGACGATGCCCGCCGTGACGGCCGGGGTGGACGTGTCGAGGACCAGGGCGATGGTTATCGGCACCGGCTGACCCACTCCCAGCTCGCGATCCGCACGTCGGAATGGGCGAGGCGCTCCAGCCGGACGTCGAGGTGCCGCTCGGCGAGGCGTTCGACCAGTCCCTCTCCCCACTCCACCACTACGACGGCGTCTTCGAGATCAGTGTCGAGGTCCAGCGAGTCGAGCTCGCCGAGCAGGTCTGCGCCATGCTGGTCGAGCAGCCGGTAGACGTCGACGTGGATCATCGACGGACTGCCGGCATGCCGCGCCCGATGCACCCGTGCCAGCACGAACGTCGGCGACGTCACCGGGCCGTCGACATCCATCGCCGCCGCAATGCCCTTGGCCAGCACGGTTTTTCCGGCACCGAGCGGACCGGAGAGCACCACCACGTCGCCGGCGCGCAGCTGTCCGCCCAGCCGCGCTCCGAGCGCAACCGTGTCCTCGACGCGCTCCAGCTTCTCCTGCTCAGCCATGCCGCCGGAACCGTTCGCGCAGCCGTTCGCCGAATCGCCGGTAGCGCAGGGTCATCTTGCCCGGCAGCGCCCGCTCGATCAGCCGGATCAGCCCGTCGTTGATGGTTTCCGGCTTGTCCAGCAACGCCAGGTGGCTGGCCCCGGGGACGATCACCAGCTCCGACTGCGGCAGCGAGGCCGCCATCAACCGGGAGTACTCGTCGGGGGTGAGCAGGTCGTGGTCGCCGCAGGCGATCATGGTCGGGATCTTGAGCAACGTCCACAATCCGGCGGTTTCGTCGTGGTTTTCCAAAGCCCGCAAGAAGCCGACCAGGGTGGCGATCGGGGTGCCGTTCATCATTCGCTGCGAGAACGCGTCCAGGCTGCGGCTGACCTGCAAGTCGCTGAAAGACGCGGCGCGCAGAATCGGGCCGATCAGGGAGCGGGACACGTTGCGCCCGCGGTGCATCAGCTTCGGTGCGGATTTGGCGGTGAACCGGACCGCGTCCAGAGCGGGGTTTTTCAGGAAAGCGCCCAGCGGTGAGCGGGTGACGCCTTCGGCGGCCGAAGAGATCAGCGCCGCCCCCACGATCCGGCGGCCGTACTGGGCGGGGAACTGCCCGGCGTGCGACAGGACCGTCATGCCGCCCATCGAATGACCCACCAGGATGATCGGCCCACGCGGCGCGGTGACCTGCAGCACCGTCTCCAGATCCTGGCCAAGCTGGGTGAGCGTGTAGGAGTCGGGCTCTCCCTCATCGGATTGACCGTGCCCACGCTGGTCGTAGAACACCATGCGCAGCTGCGAACCCAGCACCTCGCCCAGCCGCATCCGCTGAAAGTGGAAGGCGCCCATCCGAAGACAGAACCCATGTGCGAAGACGACCGTCAGCGGGGCGTCCGCCGGCCCGGCCTCGCGTACCGATAGCGGCACGCCGTCAGAGGTGATCACCACCTGGGCGCGATCGCTGTCGAATCGCTCGAAATCCTCGCCGGCCCAGGGATCCTCGTCGGATGAGGTGCGTTCGATGATCGACTTGCGGGCCGACGCGCCGACCAGGGTGGCGACCGCGGTCAGTCCGGCGCTTCCCGCAAGCCAGGCCTTACCCTTCTGGATGCGGTGGATGTCGTCAGCGCTCAACGGCGTCGACCTCGCGGTAGGTTCTGGCGATTCGCCCACGGATATTGGTGACCACCTCGTAGTGGATGGTCCCGACCAGATCGGCCCAGTCTTGTGCGGTGGGCTCACCCTGGGTGCCGGGCCCGAACAGGATCGCCTCGTCGCCTTCGGCCACGTCGGGCTGACCGGGTCCCAGGTCGACGACGAACTGGTCCATGCATACCCGCCCCACCCCGGGCCGCAGCCGGCCGTTGATCAGCACGTCCAGCCGCCCGCCGAGCGACCGGAACACGCCGTCGGCGTAACCGATCGGCAGCAGCGCCAGGTTGGTGTCGCGGGGCGCGATCCAGGTGTGCCCGTATGACACGCCCTCGCCTGCATTGATCGACTTGACCAGTGACACAGGGCATTTGACGGTCATCGCCGGAACCAGACCCATGTCGCCCAGGGTAGGCACCGGGCTCAGCCCGTACACCGCGATGCCCGGCCGCACCAGGTCGAACGTCAGGTCGGGACGGGCCATGGTGGCCGACGAGTTCGACAGGTGCGCCACCTCGAACCGCACCCCTTGGTCGGCTGCATAGGCCAGCATCTCGCGGAACCGCCGCGCCTGGATGTCATTGATGGGCTGCTCTGGCGCGTCGGCGAAGACCATGTGCGACATCAGCCCGCGCAGCGATATGGCCTCGTCCGCGGCGGCCTGGCGCAACGCGGCCACCATGGCCGGGTACTGCGCCGGGGCCACGCCGTTGCGGTTCAGCCCGGTGTCGACCTTGACGGTGACTGTCGCGGTCACTCCGGTCCGGCGCACGGCGTCCAGCAACTCCTCGAGTTGGCCCACCGACGACACCGCTATCTGCACGTCGCCCTGCAGCGCGGGAGCGAAGTCGAAGCCGGGCGGGTGCAGCCAGGCCAGGATCGGGTCCACGATGCCGTCAGCCCTGAGCGCGAGTGCCTCGTCGACGGTGGCAACCCCGAGCTCGGCGGCGCCTGCGGCCAGCGCGGTGAACGCCACGCGGGTGGCCCCGTGTCCGTAGCCGTCGGCCTTGACGACGGCCATGACCTGCGCCTCCCCGGCGTGCTCGCGCAGCACACGGACGTTGTGCGCGATGGCACCCAGGTCAACGACGGCTTCGGCGAGCACGCCCGGCGTCAGGGAGATCGGCGTAACGGACACGTCGACCATTGTCCCAGAACGTCACGACTGGCGGTTTCGGCCGCTCAGTGCGCGAAGTGCTCCGCCTCGTAATGCCCGCCCGGCTTGAGCTTGTCCAGCGACGTCAGCGCCTTGACGGCGTCGTCGTGCAGCGCCCGCGCGAGGTCGCCGGAGAGCCCCTCGCGCACCACGATGCGCAGCACCGACACGTCGGTGGCGTTGTCGGGCATGGTGTAGGCCGGCACCTGCCACCCGTAGCCCCGCAGCTCGTGGGACAGGTCGAACTCGGTGTACCCGCGGTCCTTGGCCAGCCGGAAGCTGACCACCGGAATCGCTGAACCGTCGGAGATGATCTCGCAATGCTCACCGGTACGCAGCTGCTCACCGAGCCAGCGCGCCGTCGAGGACAGTGACTGCATGACCTGGGTGTAGCCCTCGCGGCCCAGCCGCAGGAAGTTGTAGTACTGACCGACCACCTGGTTGCCCGGCCGGGAGAAGTTCAGCGTGAAGGTCGGCATGTCGCCGCCCAGGTAATTGACCCGGAAGACCAGGTCCTCGGGCAGGTATTCGGGGCTGCGCCACACCACGAACCCGATGCCGGGATAGGTCAGGCCGTACTTGTGGCCGCTGACGTTGATCGAGACCACCCGCGGCAGCTGGAAGTCCCACACCAGGTCCGGGTGCAGGAACGGCACCACGAAGCCCCCGCTGGCAGCGTCGACGTGCACCGGAACGTCAACTCCGCCGCCGGCGGCGAGCTTGTCCAGCGCGGCGCAGATCTCCGCGACGGGTTCGAGCTCACCGGTGTAGGTGGTGCCCAGGATCGCCACCACGCCGATGGTGTCCTCGTCGACGGCATCGATGACCTGCTCGGGAGTGATGACGTAGCGACCCTCCTCCATCGGCAGGTAGCGAGGCTCGACGTCGAAGTAGCGGCAGAACTTCTCCCACACCACCTGCACGTTGGAGCCCATCACCATGTTGGGCGTGCGGCCCTTCCAGTCCTTCCCGACCTTCTCCCGCCAGCGCCACTTCATCGCCAGACCGCCCAGCATCACCGCCTCACTGGAGCCGATGGTGGACACGCCGGTGGCACTGGACGGGTCGTTGTCGCTGAGCTTCTCGGCATGGAAGAGGTCGGCGACCATGCACACGCAGCGCTGTTCGATGGCCGCGGTCGCGGGATATTCGTCCTTGTCGATCATGTTCTTGTCGAAGGTCTCGGCCATCAGTTTCCCGGCCTCGGGGTCCATCCAGGTGGTGACGAAGGTGGCCAGGTTCAGCCGCGAACTGCCGTCGAGCATCAACTCGTCGTGGATGAAGCGGTAGGCCGCCTCGGGATCCATCGACTCCTCGGGCAGCCGTAGTGCCGGGACGGGCGCGGTGAAGAGACGGCCGGTGTAGGCCGGGGTGATCGAGTGCGTGGACATTGAGGGGTGGCTGCGGGACACGGTGATCCTTTCGGGGTTTGGGGAGCGACTAGAGAGCGGCCAGGGCCGCCCGGATGTGGTGCAGAATTCTCGACGCCGAGGTAGGAGCCTCGCCGGGTCCCGGGTCGGCGGCCGACAACGCCGCCGCCCGGGCGTGCACGAATGCCGCGGCCGCGGCGGCCTCGCCGGCAGGCAACCCCGACGCCAGTAGGGCGCCGATCATCCCGGACAGCACATCCCCCGATCCGGCGGTGGCCGCCCAGGACTGCCCGGCCGGGTTCAGGTAGACCGGCCCACCGGGATCAGCGACGACGGTGACGTTGCCCTTGAGCAGGACGGTCGCCCCCAACGCGTCGGCCAGTCTGCGCGTGGCACTGACCCGGTCTTGTCCGATTGGTGAGCCCGGTGGCGATCCGGCCAGCCGGGCGAATTCGCCGGCATGCGGTGTCAGCACCGTCGGGGCGTTCCGGTTGGCCACCAGATCGGGGTGGGCCGCCAGCATGGTCAGTCCGTCGGCGTCGACCAGCACCGGCAGATCGGTGTCCAGGGCGAACCACAAGGCCCCGGCCGCCTCCGCGTCCGAGGTGCCCAGGCCTGGCCCGACCACCCAGGCCTGCACCCGTCCGGCCGCCGCCGGGGTGGGTGAGGCGATCACTTCCGGCCAGTGGGCGAGTACTTCGTGGTTGGCGCTGCCGGCGTAGCGGACCATGCCCGAGGTCGCCGCCACGGCGGCGCCCGTACACAACACCGCAGCACCCGGGTAGGTCGAGGAGCCGGCCAGCACGCCGGTCACACCCTGGGTGTACTTGTCATCGTGCGGACCCGGAACCGGCCAGCGCTCCAGGACATCGGCGGCCTGAAAACTGAGCAGGTCGGTGTCGGGCAGGTCGAGTCCGATGTCGATCAGTTCGACGCGGCCGCAATCGGCGAGCGCGTGCACGGGTTTGAGGCCCCCGAAGGTGACGGTGAGCGCGGCGCGTACGGCGGCTCCGGCGATCGCGCCGGTGGCCACGTCGATTCCGCTGGGAATGTCGACGGCGACCACCGGGATGTCCCCGGCCTGTTCGAAGATGCCCGCCGCCGCCGGCCGCAGCGGACCCGAGCCGGAAATGCCCACTACCCCATCGATGACGAGATCCGTTGTGGCGTCGACAGTTTCAACAACACGGCCACCGGCCCTGCGAAACGCCGCCAGTCCCTTCCGGTGCGCCTTGTCGGGGTTGAGGAGCACCGCGTCGGCGGCCGCGCCACGACGGCGCAGGAAGGTCGCCGCCCACAGCGCATCACCGCCGTTGTCACCGGAGCCGACGACCGCGCAAACCCTCCGGCCGGCAACTCCGCCCGTGCGGGCGGTCAGCTCGCCGATGATCGCGGTGGCAAGCCCGTAGGCCGCACGTTTCATCAAGGCACCGTCGGGCAGCCTGGCCAGCAGCGGCGCTTCCGCGTCGCGAATCGTGTCCGCCGAGTAGTAGTGCCGCACGTAGTCAGATTACGTTCGCCGGTTACTCGGCCGTGCCGAGGTTCTGTCTGCGGCGAAGGCCTTGTTCAGCCATTCGCTCATGGCGGTGGCAAGCGCCGCCCGATTCTCCTGTTTGGCGATCGCATGCCCGTCGTCTTCGAACAGCAGGTAACGCACATCGCGGCCGGCCTGGCGCAAAGCATCCACCATCTGTTCGGACTCGCCGACCGGAACATTGGTGTCGTGGGCACCGTGTACCACCAGCAGCGGCGCGGTGAGCGCGTCGACCCGCAACAGCGGCGACAATGACTCGAGTAGTTCCCGGTCGTTGACCGGATGGCCGTATTTCGGGCACGCGGCATCAGCGATCCACGCTTCGGTGTTGCGGTAGAAGGTGCCGAGGTCGCTCATCCCGCAAATGGTGACCCCGGCCGCGAACAAGTCCGGGTGAAATGTCAACGCGGCCAACGTCAGAAAGCCACCGTACGACCAGCCCGCGCAGGCGATGCGCGCCGGGTCCGCCAGCTCGTTGACCGCCAGGTACTGCACGCAGTCGGCGACGTCGTCGATGGCCGCGAATCGCTTCTCTTTGTCGTCGGCATGAACGAAGGTACGCCCGAAGCCGCCGGAACCACGAACATTGGGCGCCAGCACCGTTATCCCGTCCTCGACCAGCCGGGCGAATACCTCGTTGTAGCCGGGTCGGGACTGCCCTTCGGGACCACCGTGCAGATAGATGACCGCGCCCGCCGGCTCGATGTCCGGAACGGGACGGAAAAGCCATGCGTTCAAACGCAATCCGTCGCGGGCGGTGATCATCTCGGGTACCGAGGAGGCCGAGAATCCTGGTATGACGGGGCCACGCCTGGGCTCGCGATCTATCGGTTCCCACTGGCGCGAGCGCGGGTTGACCAGCTCGACGGTACGCGGCATGTCCGGACCCTCGATGGTCATCGCGACCATCGAGCCGCCGGCGCTGATGGACAGCTCACTGGCGACCGGACCGGGCAGCGGAATCGGTTCGGCCAGTGTGTAGTCGCTGTACTCGAGGATCTGTAACTCGCTGCGGCCCTGCACGTTCCAAAGTAGCGCGATCGTGGACAGGTCGTCGCTGACCGCGAATTCATCGACTTCGCAGTCAGGCCTTTCGGCCACCACGAAGTAACTGACCCCGTCCTCGGTGGCTGTCACTTCCAGCAGTCGGGCATATTCACAGCCATTGTCGCTGCGGACCAGTGCCCGTACATAACCGCGACCTCTCGCGCCGTAGAGCTTGTCCGGGTAGTACAACGTGGCGTCTTCGCCTTTCGGCCCGTGGCGCAGGCGGCGCGGCTGGTGGTCGTCGAGGATCACACCGTGAGCGGTGGTGGAGCCGGGATCAGCTGGCAGCAAGGCGATTTCGGTGTTGCCGTGCAGCATGATCATTTCCTGGTAGCCCCGCGGCCCGACCCTCACCAGCGCTGCGCCGGACCAGGCGTCGACCAGTCGCCCGCCCGAACGGCGGTCCAGCACGGTGCGGTGCCCGTCGGCCGGATCGATCAGGCACGAGATCCCCACTCCGTCGTCGCCGGTCAGGATGGCCGAAACGCGGGTACCGTCCCAGCCGATCAGCTCGGCGGTTCCGTGTTCTTCGTTGTCGATGCGCCGCGCCATCCGGTCATCGGGATCGGTTGTGACGATCCAGATCTGGCTCCGGGTACCGCCGTCAGGCGCCACTTCGCAGGCCAGCCAGTGACCGTCTGCGGAGTGGATGACACGCAGGACGGGGCCTTGGACCGGCAATTCGACATCGCGCGACGAACTGGCCCGCCGGCCACGCAGGAAGCGCTGCACGGCGCGGGGATAGCCCCCTTCGTCCACGAGATGAGCGAACGCGGTCGCATCCGGGGAAAGCGATGCGCCGTACAGCGCGCGCACCTGATGTCGCACTACCTCAGCCCGCCATGCTCTGCAGCCACATCTCGAGTAGAGCCAGTTGCCAGAGTGAGTTGCCGTCCAGCGTGGTCCGCGACTCGTTCGGCGCCTTCAGCAGGGCTTCCACGGCGTCGGCGCGGTACAGCCCGCGGTTGCGGGCCGCGCTGTTGGTCAATGCATCGCGGACCATGTCCAACATTTCGCCGCGCAGGTGTCGGATCCCCGGGACCGGGAAGTAACCCTTGGTCCGGTCGATCACCTCTGATGGCAGCAACGCCCGTGACGCGTCCTTGAGCACGCCTTTACCGTTGGACGCCAATTTGAGCTCGGGCGGGCAGGAGGCCGCCAGTTCGACGAAGTCGTGGTCGAGGAAGGGTACGCGCGCCTCCAGTCCCCAGCCCATGGTCATGGTGTCGACCCGTTTGACCGGGTCCTCGACGAGCATGACCTGGGTGTCGAGCCGAAGTGCGGCGTCGACTGCCGTGTCGGCTCCCGGCGCTGCCTGGTGGGCGGTCACGAATTCCAGGCTGGCGTCGGCGTCCAGGGCGTAGTCGGGGGAATAGATGGACAACACGTCGCGGTGGCTGCGGTCGAAGAACCCCTTGGCGTACGCGGCGGTGACCCGTTCGCGGGGCACCTCGGCCAGCGGTGGGTACCAGCCGTAACCGGCCAGAATCTCGTCGGCGCCCTGCCCGGACTGGACGACCTTGACCGTTTTGCTGACCTCTTCCGAGAGCAGATAAAAGGCCACGCAATCGTGACTCACCATCGGCTCACTCATGGCGGCAATGGATTTCGGCACGGCGGGCAGTAGCCGTGCGGAATCGATATGGATCTTGTGGTGATCGGTGTCGAAGGTCTTGGCGACGAGGTCGGAGTAGAAGTATTCGTCGCCGGATTCGCCGCCGGCCGAGTCGAACCCGATGCTGAACGTGGCCAACCCGTGCTGGCCCTGCTCGGCCAGCAACGCCACCACGACCGAGGAGTCGATGCCGCCCGACAACAACACCCCGACCGGGACGTCGGCAACCATCCGGCGCTGCACGGAGGTGCTCAGCGCGTCCATCAGCGCGTGCTGCCAGTCGCCGACCGACCACGACGCTCGGGCCGGATCGCGACCGAATTCGGGCGCCCAGTACACAGTGTCGGTGTGCGTGCCGTCGGGCTGAATCACCCGCACCGTCGCCGGCGGCAGCTTGCGCACGCCTTGGTAGATGGTGCGTGGTGCCGGCACCACCGCGTGGAAGGTCATGTAGTGGTGCAGCGCATGGCGATCCAGTTCGGTGTCCACCCCGCCCGCGTCAAGCAGCGCGCGCACCGACGACGCGAATCTCAGCCGACCGGGTGCCGCGGCGAGGTAGAGGGGCTTGATGCCCAGCCGATCGCGCGCCATCGTCACCACGCCCGAGTCCCGGTCGACGATGGCGAAAGCGAACATGCCTATGAATCGGTCGACACATCGAGGGCCCCATTTGTGGAAGGCCTTGATCACGACCTCGCTGTCCGCGGTCGAGAAGAAGTGGTAACCGTCGGCCCGGAGTTCGTCACGCAACTGTCGGTAGTTGTAGATGCAACCGTTGAACACCAGGGTCAGGCCGAGGTCGCTGTCCACCATGGGCTGGGAGCCGCAGGCGGACAGATCGATGATCGACAGCCGCCGATGGCCCAGCGCGACCGGTCCGTGCGCTACCACCCCCGTGCCGTCCGGCCCACGCCGCGTCATCGCGTCAACCATCCGGGTGACCGCGCCGACGTCTGCGGCTTCGCCATCCCAACGGATCTCACCGCAGATGCCGCACATGCGTCAGTCCGTTCTGCCGTCGATCATTTGACTAGCGTTTGCCCGCACCGGCGGCACTAACCACGTTGTTGTGTCGAGTGTCACGCCGGCGCCTCCGGTGTTTGCCGCCGCCGGAACAGCTGTTTGAGTTGTGCCGGATTCCATGGCGCCCGTTCACGCTCGCGGGCCATCGGATAGAACGCCAGACCGATCAGCAGCGCCGCGAAGTGACCGATTGCGGTGAAACTGAGTTCGATGCGGTCCATCAGCAGCACCGGAAAGCCGAAGATCAGCAGCAGCACCCCCAGATAGCCCCAGCGCCAGGGCCGGGCAATGCGATAGGTGAGTATCCCCATGATCCCGACCAGGAAGTAACTGACTCCGATGTCGTGGGCGCGCACCGACCTCGCCGAGGCATCGTGCATCTGGATCGCCATGTACAGCAGGCCTTCGCTGATATAGGTGGCGACGATGTGCGACGTCAATCCGACTGTGAGCCAACGTAATTGGCCGAGCCATCGCTCAGCCGGCGCCAGGAACAGGGTGAACAGCAGCAGGTAGGGCTCCAGGCTGCGGCCGTCGATCCACAACAGGCTGGAGAACAGCACACCCAGCGGATCGGTTGCCAAGGCGTGCAGGTTGGTGTAGCGGTGCAGCAGGATCGAGTGCAGCTGATGCCCCGTGAGCAGATTCTGCACGATCGTCGTGACAGCCAGCGCGAGCAGCCAGCCGTAGGTCAGCGGCGCGCTGATGACGTAGTGCCAGACGCTGCGGACCAACGCCCGAGCTCGCACCGACACCGATACCCTCGCCACCGGGTAACCCTTTCACGCTCGGTGTCGCAGTGCACAGCGCGGGCGGCTCCGGTTCAGCTAGTCGCCGCTGGCTCAGCGGGTTTCGGCGGTTGTTTCTCCGGTTTCTCCGGTTTCTCCGGTTCCTCCGGTTTCTCCGGCGCCAGGTGCCGCCACCAGCAGCTGATGTAGATCATCATCGAGAGCACCAGTACGACGATGACCCAGAGCACGACCCTGACGTCGACTTCGGCCCCGAACGGAGGCGCGTTGGGCAGCGCGTTGCGCAGCGGCACCACCGCGAAGAGCATCGCCGCATACCAGGTGGTCATCGGCGGCTGAAATTTACGCTTGTCCCGAGCCGTCTGCACCGCGACGAAGAGTCCCATGCCGGCGAGCGCCACCAGGACCGCGAGGATGACGACCGCGAACGTCTTGGTGCTTGGCGACCGCTCCAACTCCACTCGAACCGGCGCGAGGGCACCGGAATTGTCGGTCGTCAAGATGTCGATGCGCCAACCGGCAAGACGGTCGGCGAACGTCACCGCCGCTCGCTCCGGCACCGGGTTGTCGCCTCTGAAGACCTCGACCGTGATGGGCCCCGAAAGGTAGTGATCGAACGGCCAGTCGGTTACGGCTCCCGCAATGCTCAATGGCACCGGAAAGCTGCTGGGCACCATCCCTTTCGACCACGAGCGCTTGGTGGGCGATGCCGCGGAAGTGATGACGACGCTGAGGTCCTGGGTCAGATCGTGGGTGCGCGGATCGAGCAACGCAGGTCCGGGCACGATCGCGAGGTTGGTCACCAGAACCGTGTTGCTCTGCTGGACCTCCTGCAAGTCGATGGTGATCGTCGTTCCGTCGGGCATCGGCCGCCCTTGAGTCAGGTCGTGCGGGCCACGACCGGCGCTGGCGTACACGAAGTTCGAAGCGACATAAGCCGCGACGAAGAGAAGAACACCGGCGATCCCGAGCTTCATGGGCCACTCCTGGCTATCGCATCGAATGCCTTCCTTACTTACTCCCTAAAACCGCATCCGAAAAGCCGCAAGCCCGCAGGCGGGCTCACCTCTCGGGTTTCAGATGCCGCCACCAGCAAGCAACGTAGAGCGTCAGCGATATCACCAACACCACGATGACCCACAGAACCACCGTGACATCGATCCACGCACCGACAGGCGGAGGGTCGGGAAGCGCGCCACGTAGCGGCATCACCGCGAAGAGCATCGCCGCGTACCAGGTGGTCATCGGTGGCTGGAATTTCCGTCGGTCGCGAAACGTCTGCACCGCGACGAACAGCGCCAAAACGGCGAGCGCGACGAGGACACCGAGAATGACGACAGCAAAGGCCGCGGTACTGGGTGACCGGTACAGATCCAGGCGGTACGGCGCACGTTCGTTGCCCGCTCCGAGACGATTGACCTCGATTTTCCAGCCGAGTAGCCGATCGACCAACGTCGCCGTGGCGGGCACCGGCATCTGGGCCGCACCGGAGAAGAGCTGCATGGCCAAGGGCCCGGATTCGTATTGGTCGAACGGCCAACTGGCGACGTCGCCGGTGAGGGTGACCGACACAGGGACGATGTCGGGCAGCGTGCCCCTCGGCCAGGTCCGCTTGCTGGTCGATACCACCGATGTGGCCACGACGCTGAGGTCGTCTTTCAGTGTGTGCGTCTCAGGGTCCAACAGTGCCGGACCCGGCAATACGGTGATGTTGGCCCGCAGCACACTGTTGTCGGACTGGATGTCCTCGATATCGAAAGTCACCTTGGTTCCGTCGGCCGGGGCCGAACCGTCGGCGATTCGATGTGGATGGCCCATACCGCTGTCGACGTACAACACGATGGAAGCGACATAGGCCGCGATGAAAAGCAGGACGCTCGCGATCGCGAGCTTCATGGGCCGGACACCGCGGCTGCCGGTTTCTCCGGTTCGGCCGGTTTCTCCGGTGTCGCCGTTTCCGCCGGTTTCTCCGGCGCCAGGTGCCGCCACCAGCAGGACACGTACAGACCCATCGAGACCACCAAGGCCACGATCACCCACAGCACCACGGTGACATCGACCCACGCGCCGAACGGAGGCGCGTCGGGAAGCGCATTGCGCAGCGGTATCACCGCAAAGAGCATGGCGGCAAACCACGTGGTCATCGGCGGCTGGAACTTCCGTCGGTCACGGACCGTCTGGACCGCAACGAAGAGCGCGAAGCCGGCGATGGCGACCAGAACCGCGAGCAGCGCTATGGCCAGCGCCACCGTGCTCGGCGATCGCTCCACCTCCGCTCGGTAGGGCGCCTCGAGGTCGCCTGTCTTGCCGCCTTGCACCTCGACCTTCCAACCGGGAAGACGGTCGACGAACGTGACCGAGGCCCGTCCCGGCACCTGTCCGGGACCGCGGAACAGGTCCACCGAGATCGGGCCCGAGCGATAGCTGTCGAACGGCCAATCCGACACGTCACCGGCGACGTTCAGCGAAACCGGGAAAACGCCGGGCTGCGTGCCCTTGGGCCACACGCGTTTGGTCGGCGTCGTCGCGGATGTGACTGCGACACTGAGGTCTTCCTTGAGATTGCCGGTTTGCGGGTCCAGCAGTTCGGGCCCGGGTGTGACGGTGAGATTGCCCGCCAGCACGCTGCGATACGGCTGGATCCCGTCGATGTCGAGAGTCACCGTCGTTCCGTCGCCCGCCGGGTGGCCGTCGATGACGGGGTGAGGTGGGCCCATCCCGGTCAGTGCATACAACGCGACCAGGCTGACATATGCCACGACGAAAACCGCGAGACCGACAATCGCCCACCTCATCAGCTTCTCCGACTATTCGACCGTCACTGACTTGGCCAGGTTACGCGGCTTGTCGACGTCATAGCCACGTGCCTGGGCCACCGAAGCGGCGAAAACCTGCAGCGGGATGGTCGACAGCAACGGCTGCAAAAGCGTTGACACAGCGGGTATTTCGATTAAATGATCGGCGAAGGGGCGCACCGTTTCGTCACCCTCCTCGGCGATCACGATGGTGACCGCCCCGCGGGTCTGGATTTCGCGGATATTGGAGAGCAGTTTGGCGTGCAGGGTGGCAGCGCTCTTGGGCGAAGGCATCACGATGATCACCGGCAGGCCGTCCTCGATCAGCGCGATCGGGCCGTGCTTGAGTTCGCCGGCCGCGAACCCCTCGGCGTGCATGTAGGCCAGTTCCTTGAGCTTCAGTGCGCCTTCCAGCGCCACCGGGTAGCCCACGTGGCGGCCCAGGAACAACACCGTCGACGACTGGGCGAACCGGTAGGCCAGTTCGGCCACCGGTCCGCTCGCCGCGATCACCCGGGCGACCAGGTCCGGCATCGCTTCCAGCTCGCGGTACTCGCGTTCGACCTCGTCGGGGTACTTGGTGCCGCGGGCCTGTGCCAGCGCCAGGCCCACCAGGTAGTTGGCGGTGATCTGCGCCAGGAACGTCTTGGTGGAGGCGACGCCGATCTCGGGCCCGGCGCGGGTGTAGAGCACCGCGTCGCATTCGCGCGGAATCTGGGAGCCGTTGGTGTTGCAGATCGCCAGTACCTTGGCCTTCTGCTCCTTGGCGTGCCGCACGGCTTCCAGCGTGTCGGCCGTCTCACCGGACTGGGAGATCGCAACCACCAGCGTGCTGCGGTCCAGAACGGGGTCCCGGTACCGGAATTCGCTCGCCAGTTCCACCTCGACCGGCAATCTCGTCCAGTGCTCGATCGCGTACTTCGCCAGCAGTCCCGAGTGGTAAGCGGTGCCGCAGGCGACCACGAACACCTTGTCGACTTCGCGCAGTTCCTGGTCGGACAGCCGCTGCTCGTCGAGCACGATCCGGTTGTCCACGAAATGGCCGAGCAGCGTCTCGGCCACCGCGGTGGGCTGTTCGGCGATCTCTTTGAGCATGAAGTACTCGTAGCCGCCTTTTTCGGCGGCGGCGAGGTCCCAGTCGATATGGAATTCCCGGTACTCGGCATCAGGTCTGTTGCCGTGGAAGTCGGTGATCCGGTATCCGTCGGCGGTGATCACCACCGCCTGGTCCTGGCCGAGTTCGACTGCCTGGCGGGTGTGTTCGATGAATGCGGCCACATCGGAGCCGACGAACATTTCCCCCTCGCCGATGCCGATGACCAGCGGCGTCGAGCGGCGGGCGGCGACGATGGTGCCGGGCTCATCGGCGTTCGCGAAGACCAGCGTGAAGTGGCCTTCCAGCCGGCGCAGGACGGACAGCACGGATCCGGTGAAATCGCCGGCCGTCTCGCCGTGGTGATAGGCCCGGGCGACCAGGTGCACAGCGACCTCGGTGTCGGTGTCGCTGGCGAACTCCACACCGGCCGCCTCCAACTCCTGACGCAGCGAGGCGAAGTTCTCGATGATGCCGTTGTGGACGACGGCGATCTTGCCGGCCGCATCGCGATGCGGGTGCGCGTTGCGGTCGGTGGGGCGACCGTGGGTGGCCCAGCGGGTGTGGCCCAGGCCGGTGGTGCCGGACAGTTCGGCCGGAGTCATTTCGGCGAGCGCCGCCTCCAGATTGGCCAGCTGACCGGCGCGGCGGCGCACCGTGAGCTTGCCCTTGCCGTCCGCCAGCGCGATGCCTGAGGAGTCGTAGCCGCGGTACTCCATCCGGCGCAAGGCGTTCATGACGACATCGCAGGCAGGACGCTCCCCGACGTAGCCGACGATTCCGCACATTCTGACCAGGGTAGTGCAGGTGCGGAATTATCACCGTGACCGGCGATATCGTTTATCTCTCTACCTGCACGAAAGGTCTGCTTTGTCACAGCCGTACCTGCCGCCCGGCCCCGTACCCGCTAGCCGGTCGCTCACGCATATTCGAACTCGGAACCGCTGTTTCAGATCAGCCTGCTGAAACACACCGGCGCCGTGTTCCTCTGGCACCAGCAGACATTCAGGCACACCGGGACGTTGGCGCAGTGCGAACAGGCCTACCGAGGCGCGCAGACCCACTGCCTGCTGGCCGGCTGGTGGAGTGTGGCGTCGCTGATCGTGTTCAACTGGATCGCCTTGTTCACCAACATGAGCGCCATTCGCGGAGTGCGCAAACTGGCTCAGAATCCCGAGGCCGTGGATCGGCTGCAGCCTGCCCTGGTCGAGCAGCAACAAGCCCACATCCAGCGGCAACAGGCGTTCCTCGAGCAACGACAGGCGCCGACCCGGCAACCGTCAGCGACACACGCCGGGGTGGTACCCCGACCCGTCCGGGCAACCCGGACAGCGCTACTGGGACGGCGCGACGTGGACCCACTTTACCCATCCACCGGCGCACCGCTAACGTCGACGAGTGGCCCGCATCCGCAAGCTCGTCGCCGCCCTCAACCGTCGTGGTCCACATCGTGTTCTGCGCGGTGACCTGGCCTTTGCCGGCCTGCCCGGTGTGGTGTACACGCCGGAAGCCGGGCTGAACCTGCCAGGTATCGCGTTCGGCCACGACTGGCTGACCGGCTCCGCCCAGTATTCGGGTCTGCTGGAACATCTGGCGTCCTGGGGCATTGTGGCCGGGGCGCCAGACACCCAGCGGGGACTCGTGCCGTCGGTGATGAACCTGGCGTTCGATCTTGGTGTTGCCCTCGACATCGTGTCGGGGGTGCGGTTGGGCCCTGGTGAGATCAGCGTGCACCCCGCCAAGCTCGGTGTGGCCGGCCATGGGTTCGGCGGTTCGGCCGCGGTGTTCGCTGCGGCCGGCATGGCGGGCTCGGCCGGCAGGCCGCTCGCCGCGGTGGCCGCACTCTTTCCGACGGTGACCGCTCCCCCGGCCGAACTGCCGGCCGCGACACTCGACGTGCCGGGTCTCATCCTGACCGCGCCCGGCGATCCCAAGGCGCTGAACTCCAACGCCCTCGCATTGGACCGTGCCTGGGACAAGGCGACGCTGCGAATCGTCAGCAAGGCAGAAGCCGGTGGCCTGGTCGAGGGCCGACGGCTACCGAAGGCCGTGGGGCTGGCCGGTTCGGATCGCAAGACCCAGCGGGCGGTCCGCGCTCTGTTGACCGGTTATCTGCTCTACACGCTGGGCGGCGACAAGACGTACCGCGATTTCGCCGACCCGGACGTGACGCTTCCCAAGACCGATCCGGTGGATCCCGAAGCGCCACCGGTGACTCCCGAGGAGAAGATCGTCGCGCTGCTGAAGTGACCGGCGCGCGGGTACGCGTGTCCAGGCGCGCCCAAGCGGGTAGTCGCCATCCATGGCAGATGTGCAGACTCTGTACCGGCGCTGGATCACCGAACTGTGGGCCGGTCGGCCGATCGCCGCGGAAATTGTCACCGACGACTTTGTGGGCCACTGGCCCGACCGCGATGTGCATGGACCGGACGAACTGACACAGATCATCCAAGAGACGCGAAATATGTTGACGAACTTGACTTTTGCTGTCGAGCTCGGCCCGCTGCACGACGGCGACCTGATCGCCGGCCGCTGGCTCGGCACCGGCGACAGCCCGGATGGCCCGGTCAGGTTCACCGGCAACGACATCCTGCGGCTCGCTGACGACGGGCAGCGGTTCGCCGAGTACTGGACGGGCACGGCGACAGGCTGACGTCCGGCCGATGAGCGGCCGTGGTAAGTGTCGTCGATGCGAATCGGGATCGCGCTGGACTACTCGGGTGGATTTCACGAGGCCGTCGACCGCGTCGTCGAACTCGAGAAGGTCGGCATCGACGTCGCCGTGGTCGCCGAAGCCTACGCCTTCGACGCCATCAGCCAGCTCGGGTTTCTGGCGGCCAGGACGAGCACCGTTGAACTGGCCTCGGGCGTACTGCCTCTCTACATCCGGACGCCCTCTCTGCTGGCCATGACGGCCGCCGGACTGGACTACGTCTCCGGCGGCCGTTTCAACCTCGGGATCGGAACCTCCGGACCGCAGGTGATCGAGGGCTTCCATGGCATCGAGTTCGACGCTCCGTTGGGCCGGACCCGCGAAGCCGTGGAAATCTGCCGGCAGGTATGGCGCAGGGAGCCGCTTCAGTACGCCGGCAAGCACTACCAGATCCCGCTGCCCGCCGATCGCGGGACGGGTCTGGGCAAGGCCTTGAAACTTATCAATCATCCTGTGCGCGAACGTATTCCGATATCGATCGCGGCATTGGGCCCGAAGAACGTCGAACTCACCGCGGAGATCGCCGAGGGTTGGCAGCCCGCGTTCTACTATCCGGACAAAGCCCATCTGGTGTGGAGTGAGGCGCTGGCGGCCGGCGCCGCCAAGCGCGATCCCGCGCTCGGTCCGTTGGACGTCATGGTGGGTACGGCGCTGGCGATCGGCGACGACGTCGAGGACCGATTCGCCTGGATCAAACCGCAATTGGCCCTCTACATCGGCGGGATGGGCGCCAGGGGCCGCAACTTCTATCACGACCTGGCTACGCGATACGGGTTCGGCGAGGCCGCCGACCGGATCCAGGAGCTGTACCTGGCCGGGCGCAAACGTGAGGCGATCGACGCGCTGCCCGACGAACTGGTGCGCGGGGTCTCCCTGATCGGCCCGCGCGGCTTCATTGCCGAACGGCTGGCCGTTTTCGCCGAAGCGGGGGTGACCACGCTGTTGGTGCGGCCGGCGACCGCAGACGCCGGCGAAGCGGTTCGCTACGTCGAGGAACTGCTTCAACTGCTTCCCTGACGTCACTGCCCCGCCTGCGGAAGCTCGTTCGCGGCGATCTCGCAGGGCGTCGATCCCGCCGGCTTCGGTTTCGGCGGCGGGTCAGCGACCGGGGCGGGGGCCGGCGGCTCGGCGTCGGCGGTCCGGCTGTCGGCGGCTCGGCTGTCGGCGGTCCGGCGGGTGGCGGCCCGCTGCCGGGTAACCCGCTCTCCGGCCCGGCCTGGCTGATCGGTTGCGAGGCTGGCACTACGTGCTCGCCGTGCCGCCGTGCGGACTCGGATTTTTCCGGCTCTTCGGGTTCTTTGAGTGGGTCCGGTTCGTGCCAGTCGTCCGTTTCGTCATCGAACAGGTCGTCGGCGGGTTGGTTGCCCGCCGATCCCAGCAGGTCGCCCATCGCCGCGACGATCCGGCCGGCAAGACCGCCGAGACCGCCCAGGTCGCCTCCGCTGTTCAGACCGCCCGCGCCGCCCGGCACCCCCGCCTCGCCGGTCCACCCGGAGCCCGGCTGAGTCAGATCCGCCGTCGGGCTCGAGGCCGAAGCCGGGCTCGAGGCCGGCGGCGGCGCGGCGGCCAGCGGGGCCGGTGTCCACGTCAAGGGCGCGGAACCGGCGGGCAGACCCGGGAAGGCGGGCGCCACCGCCGGGCCGCCGGTGGTGTCGCGGCGGCGACCCCCCGCGGGGGCCGGCTGATCGGCCCGAAATCACCGGGAATTTCGAAATCGGCGCGCGGGGCTGCAGCGAACCGGTCGGTGACCATGTCGTAAGCCGCCGTGACGCCCGCCCGTGTCGACAGCATCGCGGCGCGCCAATCATGACGAATGTCGTTGTCCACGTAGGGCTTGATCTGCTGGTCGACCACGTCGCGGGCGGACGCCTCGGTCGTGACCGCGGCGGCGGCGGCCAACCATGCCGGTCGCTGCGCCAGCGGGCGGTCGTCGATCGCGGTCGTTGTCGCGACCTTCGCGTCGACCAGATGCCACAGGTTGTCGCGCAGCGACTCACAACGCTGGGCCGCCGCGCGCACCTCGGTCACCACCGCGCCGGCGATATCGCAATGGCGCCGCAGAAACGCAACCGCGGAGCCGGCACCCGATCCGGTCCACGCTGTCGCCAGAGCGGCGAGCTGGTCACGCTGCAACCGCAGCGCTTCGGTGATCACCGATCCCGCCGCGCGCAAGGCCGCGCAGTCAGCATCGAGGGCATGAAGGTCGAGCCCTTCTTCGCCGGCATACCAGTCGCGGATCTGCGCGGGGTCGCCGGTCAGGTCCGGATGTCGGTAACCGATCTGCTCGCAGGCCCGCACATAACTCTGCATGTGCTCGACCGCGGGCAGGCCTTCAGCAAGGCGGCCCGCAACGTCCAACCGCTCGGCCATGATCAGGCGATCCGGGCCGCGGCATACAACTCGGCCTCGGCGTAGCGATCGACTCCGGTACGCAACGCGACGGCGATCTCGACGGCCGCCCGCGACCACTGCGAAAGTTCGGCGGCCAAGCGGTCAAGCTCGGCGCGCAACCTGTCCCCCGATGCGGCATGGGCCCGGCCGGCCCGAGCGCCGTCAAAGGTCAACCGCGACAGGTGGTTTGATGCTGCCTCGTCGATCAGTTCCGCTGCGTCGTCGATCCGGTCAGCGATCTCGCGCACGTCCGCGCTGTCAAGTCTCATACCCCATTCGACGCCACCCGGGGCGTCGAGGTTCCACCCGGTTTCTAGCCGGCAGCGCTGACGGCGTCGGCCACACTGGCGGCCAGCCGCTGCGCCATGTCCTCGTCGGCAGCCTCCACCATCACCCGGATCAGTGGTTCGGTTCCCGAGGGGCGCAACAGGATTCGCCCGGTGTCACCGAGTTCAGCCTCGGCCTGCGCCAGCGCGGTCTGCACCGACGGCGCCACGGCGGCGGTGGCCTTTTCGGCGACCTGGACGTTGACCAGCACCTGGGGCAGGGTCTGCATCGCCGACGCCAGGGTGGCCAGCGACGAACCGGTCTGCACCATGCGCGTCATCAAGCGCAGCCCGGTGACGATGCCGTCACCGGTGGAGCCCAGTGCCGGCATCACGATGTGGCCCGACTGCTCTCCGCCCAGGCTGTAGTCGCCGGCCCGCAGCTCTTCCAGGACGTAGCGGTCACCGACACCGGTGGTGCGCACGGTCACGCCGGCGGCGCGCATGGCCAGGTGCAGTCCGAGGTTGCTCATCACCGTCGCCACCAGCGTGTCGGAAGCCAGTTCGCCGGTCTCCTTCATGGCCAGTGCCAGCACCACCATGATGGTGTCGCCGTCGACCAGTTCGCCGTTGGCGTCAACGGCCAGGCAGCGATCGGCGTCGCCGTCGTGCGCGATTCCCAGGTCGGCCCGGTGCGCGATGACCGCTGCCCGCAGCGCGTCCAGGTGGGTGGAGCCGCAGCGGTCGTTGATGTTGAGGCCGTCGGGTTCGGCATTGATGGCGATGACGCGCGCACCGGCTGCGCGGTAGGCGCTCGGCGCCGCTGCGGACGCGGCGCCGTGGGCACAGTCGACCACCACGGTCAGTCCGTCCAGCCGGCTGGTGCTGGCCTTGCCGACGTGGCGCAGGTAGCGTTCGGCCGCGTCCCCGGCGTCGACGACCCGGCCGATTCCCGCGCCGACCGGGCGCAGTCCGGGGCCGGCCGCGACCAGGTTCTCGATCTGGTCTTCGGTGTCGTCGTCCAGTTTGTGGCCCCCGGGGCCGAAGATCTTGATGCCGTTGTCGGGCATCGGGTTGTGCGACGCCGAGATCATCACGCCGAAGTCGGCGTCGTAAGCGCGGGTCAGGTAGGCGACCGCAGGTGTCGGGAGCACACCGACCCGGAGCGCGTCCACGCCTTCGCTGCTCAGGCCCGCGATCACCGCGGCCTCCAGCATTTCGCCGCTGGCCCGCGGGTCGCGGCCGATGACGGCCACCCGCCGGCCGGGGCCGGTCGAACTCGCCAGGTGCCGCGCTGCGGCGGCGCCCAGCGCGAGCGCCAATTCGGCGGTCAACTCGCGATTGGCGACTCCGCGGACGCCGTCGGTGCCGAATAGTCGACCCATACGGACAAACCTCTCACAGTTGGCTCACAGATAGGCATAGTGCACATACCCACTTTTGGCTGCGAGCGTGGCTTTTAGTCGCGCGACACGCCGACTGACACACGCTCGCAGCCAAAAAGTGGTTGCTGATCAGCGCTTGCTGTACTGAGGCGCCTTGCGGGCCTTCTTCAGGCCGTACTTCTTGCGTTCGGTGGCACGCGGGTCACGGGTGAGGAAGCCGGCCTTCTTCAGCGCCGGCCGGTCCTCGGGCGTGGCCACGATCAGTGCGCGGGCGATGCCCAGACGCAGCGCGCCGGCCTGGCCGGACGGTCCCCCGCCGTGCAGCAGGGCGTAGATGTCGTAGCTGTCCGGCCGCTCGACGGTGACCAGCGGAGCCTTGATGAGCTGCTGGTGCACCTTGTTCGGGAAGTAGTCCTCGAGGCTGCGTCCGTTGAGGTCGAACTTGCCGGTGCCGGGCACCATGCGCACCCGCACCACGGCCTCCTTGCGGCGGCCGACGGTCTGGATGGGGCGCTCGAACACGAACGACTGAGTCTCGACCACGGCTTCTGCCACTTCGGTGGTTTCCAGATTGGTCTCGGTCACTGCGCCACCTGCTTGATCTCGAACGGAACCGGCTGCTGAGCGGTGTGGGGGTGCTCCGGGCCCGCGTAGACGCGAAGCTTCTTCTGGATCTGCCGGCTCAGCTTGTTCTTGGGCAGCATGCCGACGATCGCCTTCTCCACCACGCGGTCGGGGTGCTTTTGCAGCAGCTCACCGATGCTCCGCTGGCGCAGACCGCCGGGATACCCCGAGTGGTTGTAGGCCATCTTGCTCTGCAGTTTGTCGCCGCTGATGGCGACCTTTTCGGCGTTGATGACGATGACGAAGTCACCACCATCGACGTTGGGCGCGAACGTCGGCTTGTGCTTGCCACGCAGCAGCGTCGCCGCTGCGACGGCAAGGCGGCCAAGCACAACGTCCGTGGCGTCGATGACGTACCACGACCTCGTGGTGTCACCCGCCTTGGGCGCGTATGTAGGCACAGCGCTTACCACTCTTTCTCTCGAGCCCGTTTCTCGGGCAGGGATCCCGGTGCGAACCGGGGGCCGGTCAGGCGTTTGCGGTTGTGGCTGGTCTCGGCGACCGACAGTGACCCGAGGACCCTATGTACCCGTGGGTACCCGCACGCCAACGGAGAAGCTTACCGACGCGCATCCCCGCAGGTCAAAATGACTAGCACGACCAACTGCCGGCTGCCCGGCGATCGGCGTCGGCCACCTCGTCGGCGCCGTCGCGGACCGCATGTCCCAACTCGACGAGGATCTCGTTGAGCGCGGTGGCCGCCCGGTGCCATTTGAGCTGTTCCACCTGGTAGGCAGCGGCCGCCTGCCGGGTCCACAGCTGCTGCAGTGGCGCGATCTGGGACCGCAGCTCATCGAGCGCCGCGTTGAGGCGTGCGGCTGTGGTGTGAATCTCCTGACGAACAGAGTGTTCGATGGCGCCGAAGTTGTAGGACAGCGTCGAATCCATGGCCGGTCTGGCGCTCAGAGGTTTGCGCCGGTGGCGGCGATGTGGTCGGCGTGGCTCTGCGCGGCCTCCCGCAGCGTGGCCTCGTTGTAGCGGATGGTTTCGGCGATGGCGTGCAGCACGTGATGAAGCCGCGTCGATTCGGCGTTCCAGCGATCCACCACGTCCTTGAACCGCACCGCGGCAAGCCCGCCCCACACCGACGGTGGCACGCCGCTCACCCGGCCGATGAAGGCGTGCAGCATCGCCCGGATTTCCTCGTTGCGGGCATCCGTGGTGGCCGCAACCGACCTCATCAGGTCAAAGTCGGTGTTGAGTGTGTTGGTCGCTGCTCGTGAGCTCATCTGTTCTCCTGTCCCTCGATAGGTTCGACCACCGGGGACGCGCTTTGGTTCCAGCTGATTTCCGGGGCTCAGCCCACCGCATGAGCCGTCCGCACGGCCTGCTCGCAGGCGTCGCGGACGGCGTCTTGGGCCGCGGGCCGACTCTGGCATCCGATGCTGATCCGCACCGATCCGTCGAGCAGCACCGTCCAACGCACGTCGTGGGCCGCCCGAACTTCGCGGTAGGTCACTGCGGGCCGGCCGGCGCTGACCCCGGAGGGATTGAAGTCGACGAAGATGCCTGCCGGTTCGGCGTTGATCGCTTGTCGCAGCCGGTCGGCGGCGCCGGCCAGCGTCTCGCCGGGTATCGGTGTCTGCGTGACGAGTAACGCCGCCTCGGGATCAGACGGCGAAGTGACCTGCACCCGGGCCGAACCCGGGCCGGCGATCACCCGCTGCGTCAGCCAACTGGCCGGGATCGTCAGTGCCACATCGCCCTCCACCAGAACGGTCGTCGGCTCCGCCCGGGTCGCCGGGTGCGGGTCCTCGGCGGTCACCGCGGGCACCGCCAGGGCTGCCGCCGTCGCCGCGACGCCTCCGAGACCCAGCCGCGCAAGAGTCGGACCGCTGGGCCGCCGACTCTTGCGCGCGCTGGCCATCGGAAATAGGCGCGGCCGCGCGGGCCAGTCGATGCACCGCGGCGTCATCGACGGTGGCGACGGTCTGCCCGGTCGTGATCGCATCGGTGACCAATCTCGCAAGCCGACGCGCCCCCGAGACGGTGCCCGGCGCGTCGATCAGTACCTTGCCCCGCGTCATCGTGGCGATGACGCCGGCAACCTCTGCGGCAACGGCATGCTCGTCCGTTCGGCGCGGCACGGCGACGACCTCATGTTCGGCGGACCGTCCCGAGATCGCCACCAGCCGTTCGGCGATCTCCACCAGAACCGTCGAATTCGGTTGCGTCAGCAACCAGGACCGCGCACGCACGGCAGCCTCATCACCCGCCACGGTCCGCGCGGCCGCGGTGACCAGACCCACGCGCGACGCCGGCCACCAAGACGGATGCACGACGAGCGCGCCACGGTGCCCCTCGACCAACGAGCGCAGCACGGCGCACCACAGCCCGTCGACGGCCACCGGCCGCTCGCCCACCAGCGCCACCGGGTCATCTATCGCCTCCAGAGCCGCCGCACAGATCTCGATGTCTTCATCTGTAGCGCAACATAATCGGCGGATGACGGTCGGGTCCTGCCGCGACGACGGCGCGGTGTGCAGTCATGCGGGTGGGCTCCAGGCCACCTGGACCAGTTGCTCGACACCGGGACGGGTGATCAGGGTGCCACGCCCGGGCGGTAGTGGTACGGGTGGCCTCGATCCGAGCAGGACGCCCTCCTCCGCGCGCCCACTCATCATCATTCCCATGCAGCCCAGGTCGCGCAGACCGGCCAGCAACGGCTCGAACAGCGCCCGCGCCGCGCCCCCACTTCGCCGCGCCACAATGGCGTGCAATCCGAGATCCGCTGCGTACGGTAGATATTCGAGCAGTGGCAGCAGCGGATTTCCCGTCGACGTGACAACCAGGTCGTAGTCGTCGACCACGAGATAGATGTCGGGCCCGGTCCACCAGGATCTGGTGCGCAGCTGTGCCTGGCTGACCTCGGCGCCGGGCATCCGCGCGTGCAGCAGGTCGACCAGACCCGGTACCACTGCGCCCAATGCCGCGGGCGACATGGCGTAGCAGCCCAGGTGTTCGGACGTGACGACACCGAGCAGAGTGCGCCGGAAGTCGACGAGGAACAGTCGGGCCTGTTCCGCGGTGTGGGTGCGGACGATCTCGCGGCACAGGGTCCGCAGCGCCGCGGTCTTCCCGCAGCCGTTGTCACCCAGTACCAGGAGATGCCGTTGCTGTTCGAAATCGACTGTGAACGGCTGTAGTTGGCGTTCGCCGAGCCCAAGCACCACCCGCGACTGGTGTTCGTCGCCGTGGACGACGGCGTCGTAGTCGACTTCGGTGGGCAGCAGCGGTATGGGCGGCGCAGCGGCACCGCCACGGTGCAATGCGAGTCCCTCCCGCGCGGGCAGGGCGATCATCATGTGCAGGCCATCGGCGCAAAGTCCGCGGCCGGGACGGTCGATCGGTAGCTGCCGGGCCTGCCGGCGATCGAGTTCGGAATCCGCGGGATCGCCGAGCCGCAACTCCACGCGCGTGCCGAGTTGATCCTTCATCCCCGGCCTGATCTCCGCCCAGCGCGCCGCCGACACCATGACGTGTACACCATACGAAAGTCCCTGTGCCGCAAGTGCACTGATCGTCTCCGCAACGGCGCCGAATTCTTGTCGCAGGCTGGCCCAGCCGTCGACGACGAGAAACACATCAGCGAAAGAATCGAGCGACCCGTGATCACGAAGGAAGACCTGGCGCGCGCGCACAGCCGACTCCACTTCGGCGGCCATACGCCAGACGAGCTCGGGCTGAGCCCGGTCGGCGACCGCGCCGATGTGCGGCAAGTCGGACAGGGCGGACAGCGCTCCGCCGCCGAAGTCCAGGCAGTAGAACTGCACCTGCCCGGGACCGTGGCTGGCGGCCAATGCGGTGATCAGGGTGCAGAGCGCCGTCGACTTGCCCGATCGGGGCGCTCCGACGATCGCGACATTTCCGGCGGCACCGGATAGGTCAACCATGAGCGGCGTCCGAGCCTGCTCGTAGGGCCGGTCAACGATACCGATCGGAACGGCCAATGGTGTTGGCGCGCTCCTCTCCAACAGGGCTCTGAGTGAGGGCGCGGCGTCCAGTGGCGGTAACCAGACCCGATGGGCGCGCGGTCCGTGATGCTCCAGTCGGTCCAGGACCATTTGGAGGACGGACGAATTACATCCGGGCTCCGTACGCGTCGGGGTCCCAACGGTTTCGGCCGTGAACCGGCGCACCGCCGGTGATACCGGACGGGCGGCAACGCCGGCCTGCGGCGGTCCTGATACCAGAGCGGCCTGAAAACGAATGAGTTCCCCGCTGGCGACCCGCAACAGCCCGGCCCCGGGAGTGTTCGGCAGCTCGTAGGCATCCGGCGTGCCCAGCACGGCCCGTGAGTCGCTGGCGGACAGCGTCTTCAGGCACACCCGATAGGAGAGGTGGGCTTCCAGCCCCCGCAATCGCCCCTCGTCAAGCCGTTGACTGGCCAGCAGCAGATGCATTCCCAGCGACCGGCCGAGACGCCCGATCGCGACGAACGTGTCCGCGAAATCGGGATGCTGACTGAGCAGTTCGGAGAATTCGTCGATGATGATGAACAACGTCGGCAGGGCCACCGATCCGCGCCCCGCGACTTTGCTCGTATGCCGCGACGCTGGGAAAGTTACCCGCCGTGCGCAGGAGTTGTTGTCGGCGGTTCACCTCGCCCGCCAACGCCTCCCGCATCCGTGCTACCAAGGGCGCCTCCTCGGCGAGGTTGGTGATCACCGCTGCCACGTGTGGCGCCATGGCGAAGTCGAGAAACGTTGCGCCACCCTTGAAGTCGATCAGGAGCAGGTTCAGCGCCTCCGGCGAGTTGCGCGCCATCATGCCCAGCGCGACGGTACGCAGCAGCTCGGATTTACCCGATCCGGTCGCCCCGACGCAGAGCCCGTGCGGCCCGATGCCACGCTCGGCGGCCTCTTTGATGTCCAGGTGCACGGGCTGGCCGTCAAGGGTGGTGCCGAGGGGGACACAGAGGCGGTCCCGCCGATCTTGGTTGCGCCACAACGTGGCCGGGTCGACATCGATACCGAGCAAGCCGGCCGCGTCGTCGGGTCGCGTGACGAGGTAACGGCATGGGCCGCCACCCGACGAGCACACACCACTGCGTCGTCCCGGCCAAGGTAGTCGGGCGCTTCCAGCACGTCTTGCCCGCCGGAATGCCGGATCATCAACGACGCCGCGTCTCGGCCGACCCGAATTACGGTGGCGCCGACGATCGCGATGTCGTCGGTCGCAGGCGCGTCGAGGATTACCAGCGCGTGCGGCGACGCGACAGCGGCCAACGCATCGCGCGCCTCGGCCGCCGCCGGGTACACCATCCGCGCCGATCCGGCCAGATCGGTGACGCTGGGATGCTGGTTGTGCGGCAGCCATTTCAGCCAGTCCCACTCGGCCCGGTCCCGCACTGCGCCGACGATCAGCAACTGGTCGGGCGCATACGATATCGCGAGTTGGCAGATCATCGCGCGGAGCAGCCCCCGTACCCGGGTCGCGTCGCCGTCGATGGTCACTGTGTGCGCCGGACCAGCGGGATCACGACCGGCGCATCGGAAAGAGTCGAATGTGCTCGCACGAAACGACGCAGCGCGCCGATGGTGAGGGGATCACACCGCTGTGCGGGTGGTGTCGGCGCAACCACCAACCGGGTTTCGAGCGGGGTTGGTCCGACTCCGACCCTGACGCGGTATACCTCGGGATCGGCTGACCGTCTCGGCCACATGCGCGAACCACCGACCAAGGTCCATAGCGTGTCCGGGTCCGGGTGTGCCAACGCCAACGACGTACGTTGCGCGAGAGCGGCTTCAGTGACCTTGTCCCGCAATCCACGCAGATAGTCGAGATATTCGTCCCGGTCGCCGCCGATCACCACACCCCGGCGCCGGCCCCGCCCGATCGTCAACACCATCGAGGCCAGCATCATCGCGGGAACGGCGAGCAGGGCAGGGTTGCGCGCCGCGGGTGATCCTGTGAAGAACACCGCCCCTGCGACGCCCACGGTCACGACGGCCATCACGACGGGAAGGACCATCGTGCTCGACGACGCCGATCGCGGCACCTCGGGCGGAGCGGCGACTTCAATGACCGCAGCCATAGTTCGACGACGTTATGCAGCAGCGAAATTGACCACAATTCACCTGTGGAGAAGGAAAAGCGGATCGACCGCGAACGGCCTAACGTGCCAACGATGTCTGTATCCGATCCGGGTCTGCGCCGCGTCGCCGTCCACGCCGACAGCGCCTCCGTCGACCTGACATTGCCGGCTACCGTGCCCGTCGCGGAGTTGATTCCGTCAATCGTCGACACGTTGGGCGGTGCGGCGCCGGGGGCGCGCTACCACCTGGCCCGGCTGGGCGCCTCCCCGTTGCCGAACTCGACGACGTTGACGCAGAACGGTATCCGTGACGGTACCGCCCTGGTGCTGAGCCGTGAGGCTCCCGCACCACCGGCCGTGCGCTACGACGACGCCGCCGAGGCGGTGTCCGTGACGCTGGGCAGTCGCGCAGACCCGGGACAAGTGACCCGAATGGCCGCTGCGCTGGCCGCCGCCTGCTTCACCGCCGTGGGTGGGCTGGCACTGGTTCGCTACGCATGCGGCGCCGCCCAGCATGCCGACATCACCGCTGCGCTGGCGGCCGCTGCCGCATTGGCCACCCTGACGATGGCGGTCGCGATACTCCGGATCCGCCGCGACCCGGTCGTCGGCCTCACGCTGAGCCTCATCGCCACGACGTGCGCCGCCGTCGCCGGTCTGCTGGCGGTACCCGGCCTTCCCGGCGCCCCCAACGTGCTACTCGCCGCCATGGCGGTAGGCGTCACGGCCGTCCTTGCGATCCGCGTAACCCATTGCGGTGTCGTCACGTTGGCTGCGACGGCTTGTTGTGCATCGATTACCGCGGTCGCCGCACTGGCGAGCACCATCACCGGAGCACCGCCGCACGTCGTCGGATCGGTGACCGCGTTCGCCTGCCTCGGACTGATCGAGGTGGCACCACGGCTGTCCATCCACGTGGCCGGCCTCGCACCCGGCATCGATCAGGACGACGCGGTGACTGAACGCCAACTGACCGCCAACACCTTGCGCGCCGACCGCTGGCTGACCAGCCTGCGCGCCGGCTTCGCGGCGGCCGCCGCCATCGGTGCCGCCGCCGCCGCGCTGGCCGCGCACCGGGCCATCGCGTTGGCCGCCGTCACCGGGGCGCCTGTTGGTCTTGCACGCCCGGACCGACAGGGCACGAGCCTCGATGTTCGCCGCGACCGGAATCACCACGGCGACAGCCGCATTCGTTATCAGCGCCGCCAGCCTGCCGGAGCGGGCGCCGTGGATCGCGGCGCTGGCAGCTGTCGCAGCCGCAGCCGCGATATACCTGGGTTTCGTCGCTCCTGTCGTCACCCTCTCGCCGGTCGCGCGCCGCGGCGGCCACGCGCTGGGGTGTATCGCGCTCACCGTCGTCGCCCCGTTGACGTGCTGGACATGCGGCGCGTTCGGTGCCGTCCGTGGCCTGAACCTGCTACGCACGTGAGCACCGCCCGGATGGTGTGCCCGTTACTCGTTGCGGTGCTGGTGTCCCAGTGCGGAACACCGCCGGCGCAGGCGGTCACACCTCCGGCCGTCGACGAGAAATGGTTGCCGGCACCGGCACTGCCGTCACCCGCACAACGCACCGTGCAACGCGAGGTATGCGCGGTGGCGACAACGGACCCGGACAACGCCGACGCGCCGGCTCAGCTCGCGGGCTTCGACCTGCCGCAGATCTGGCAGCTCACCCGCGGTGCCGGACAACGGGTTGCGGTGATCGACACCGGCGTCCACCGACACCCGCGGCTGAAGGAACTGATAGCCGGTGGCGATTACGTGGCCACCGGGGACGGCACCCAGGACTGCGACGCGCACGGCACGCTGGTGGCCGGAATCATCGCCGCCACAACGGATCCCAGGTTTACCGGCGTCGCACCAGATGTCACGTTGATCAGCATCCGCCAGTCCAGCTCCAAGTTCGCCCCGGTCGCCAACCGGTCCGGCGCGGGCGTCGGCGACGTCGCGACATTGGCCAGAGCCGTCCGCACCGCCGCCGACCTCGGTTCCTCGGTCATCAACATTTCATCGGTTGCCTGCGCGCCGGCCGCCCAGGCACCAGACGATCGCGCGCTGGGTGCTGCGCTCGCGTATGCGGTCGACGTCAAGGACGCCGTCGTGGTGGCAGCGGCCGGTAACACCGGCGGCGTGACGCAGTGCCCACCCCAGTCGGCCGGCGCCACTCGCGACACCGTTGCGGTGGTGGTCAGCCCCGCCTGGTACGACGACTACGTACTGACTGTCGGTTCGGTGAATTCTCAAGGCACGCCGTCGTCATTCACTCTGGCCGGACCCTGGGTGGATGTCGCGGCCACCGGCGAGAGCGTGACGTCGCTCGACCCGGCCGGCGACGGCATCGTGAACCGCGTCAACGGACCCGCACCGATCTCCGGCACCAGCTACGCGGCTCCGGTCGTCAGCGGACTGGCCGCCCTGATCCGGGCGCGGTTCCCGGCGTTGACCGCCCGCCAGGTGATGCAGCGCATCGAAGCCACCGCGCACCATCCATCCGCGGGATGGGATCCCTTCGTCGGCAACGGCACCGTCGACGCCCTTGCGGCGATCAGCACCGACACCCCGCCGACCATCACACCCGCCCCCAAGCCGCTGGGTGTGCCGGCTTCGGTGACACATACCGCCCCGCACAGCCGCTCCCGCGTGCTCACCGGCACCGCGATCTGTCTGGTTCTGCTGCTGGCGGCGCTGGCGACGAGTCGCCGGTCAGGGCCCCGTCGCGACCGTGTCACGGGCGACTGACGCCCTCTCCCGGCTCAGTTCCGGCCCGCACGGCAACGCCGCCAGCACCGGCCACGGCGCCGCCGCCGGCACCGCAGGCAGTCCGAGAAGGTGCGCCGCTTCGTCGTCGTGGATCGCGAACCGCACCCCGGTGTCGGTCACCAAGTAGCGGGTGTCCACCCGGGTACTGTTCCCGGTCTGGCTCTGCGAGGCCACGTAGGCGCTGTGGCCCGGCGAGATGGAGAACGCGTCCACCGCGGGTCCGCGCCCGTCGGCTTGCGCCAGGCTCACCGGTGCCAGGACCGGCGGGCGCAGGCCCGCCAGGAATCCGACGTCGGGCGCACCGGTCGGAGCGGGGGCCCACACCGCGCACAACATCGAGCCTCCGGCGTCCGACGGCACCTGGTCGGGAATGCCGGAGACCGGCAAGGTGTCAACATTCGGCGCCGCGCGCAGCGCGCCGGGCGCTACCGTGATGACGTCGCCGCCGCCCTGCCGGTCATTGAACCGGAGTACGTCCGCGACGACCTGGCTGATTCGCTGTACCCCGGCGCTGAGCACAACGTAATACTCGTCACCCGAAACCCGTGTGATTCGCAGCACATCGCCTACCCGAAATCCGGGCAGCCAGGTCCCTGCCGGCGCGCCCGCACCGCGGATGCGGGGAACCGCGACGGGCGGCGCCTCCGGAACAGCGTTCAGCAAAGTCTGCGAGACGTTATGCGGAGTCCGCCCCTGCAACCTCAGCGCGCGTACGACGGCACGATCGGCGAGATCCACCATCGCCCGTCGCCCGCGGTACAGCAGGTAGGCCGGCGAGCCGGTGCCGACGGCCACCAGGAGGGCCCGCTCGGCGCCGATGCGGCCGGCCGCCAAGTCCCATACCGCCCCGAGAAGGACCGTTGTTCCCGCGCCGCCGTCGCTGTCACACACTGTCCAGACCGACTCCTGCGCCGGCAGGGGCGGGACGAGTACCTGGGGCGCACCCGGAATGCCCAGCAGCGGACCACGTTTGGTGTGGGCCAGCGCCGACTCGGGCACCGGCCGCGGATTGACATCGGTTGCCGCAATCAACCGCGCCGAAGCCAGGTTGAGCACGGGATGCCAGGTATCAACCAGTCGCACGTACAGCGCCCCTGACGTCTCACCCATGACGATCCGAGCATCACCGAGACCTGGCTGAGGCCACAGGCGGCTCATGAACAAGCATCCCAGCAGGGCGATCGCCGTCAACACACCGCCGACTGCCAGCGAACCGCGCCGCAGCCCCCCAACCGAGCCGACCTCCACGCCCAGCAACGCACACTCCATACGCCGCACCAGATAGCGGTAACCGCTCACGTGCAGCCAGGTCGCCGCCTGCAGAGGCACTTATCCCCCATGTTTCGCCCGATCCGCCCGTTACGGTAGGCCGACCAGCGGCCGTGTTCGCCCCTTTATCCACAGCTTCGGAGGTTTCGCTCCGCCGCGCCGTGGGTAAAATTTCGGCGTGTATCAGCACTTCATGCGCCTCGCCGGTCGGGCCGGCCCGGTTCTTTTGTCAGGCCTCGCAGCCTTGTCCGCCACTGTCTTGTCCGCCACTGTCCTGCCGGTCAGTCCGCTGGCCGCTGTCCCGTCCGCACTGGGCCGACGACTGCCCGGACGCCGAGGTGGTGTTCGCCAGGGGGACCAACGAGTCGCCCGGCCTGGGCCGGGTCGGCGACGCCTTCGTGGACTCGCTGCGTCAACAGACCAACGGTTTGAACATCCGGACCTACGGCGTGAACTACGCGGCCAGCAAGTTGCAGCTGCACGGCGGCGACGGTGCCAATGACGTGATTTCTCACGTCAAGGCGACGATAGCGTCCTGCCCGAACACCAAGATCGTGCTGGGCGGCTACTCGCAAGGCGCGTCGGTGATGGACATCGTGGCCGGCGTTCCGATCGGCGGCATCAGCTGGGGCAGTTCCCTACCGCCCCAATACGTCGACAACGTCGCGGCGGTCGTCACCTTCGGCGACATCGCTGACCGGGCCGGCGGATCGCTGCCGACCAAGAGCACCCTGCTGGGCTCCAAAGCCATCGATTACTGCAATCCCCAGGACCCGATCTGCCACGCCGGTGCCGGCAATGAGTGGAGCGGTCACACCGAGGGCTACGTGCCTGTCTACACCACTCAGGGAGCAGCTTTCGCGGCGCCCAAGATCATGAACGGCGTCCCGCACATGCCCGGTCAGCTGCCCCTACCGCTGGTTCCGCAGGTACCGGGAACCGTGCCGCAGGTCCCGGGCGCCGTCCCGCAGAGCCCGGTGCTGGCGCCCCAGGTGCCCGGCGCTCCTTCGACCGCCGTACAGCAGCCCGTCGTTCAGGTGCACTGACACACTGTCAGTAACGCCTAACATCGGGGCATGAGATGTGTTCCCCTGGGTCGGTTGGCGGCCGCCGCGCTCGCGGCGGCCGCACTTCTGCTCGCCCCTCCGCTGGCGCCTCCGGCGAAGGCGGCCTGCCCGGATGTCGAGGTGATCTTCGCCCGCGGAACCGGTGAACCGCCCGGCCTGGGCAGGGTCGGTAACGCTCTCGTCGGGTCGCTGCGCCAACAGACCGCCCGCAACATCGGCGCCTACGGCGTGAACTATCCGGCCAACAAGGACTTCCTGGCCGCCACCGACGGTGCCAACGACGCCAGCGACCACGTTCAGCAGATGGCCAACGCCTGCCCCGACACGAGGCTGGTACTCGGTGGCTATTCTCAGGGCGCCGCGGTCATCGACATCGTCACTGCCGCACCGCTACCCGGACTCGGTTTCACCCAGCCGTTGCCGCCCGATGCGGCCGATCACGTCTCGGCGGTCACCCTGTTCGGCAATCCATCCGGCCGGGCCGGCGGATTGTTGACCGCCTTGAGCCCGCAATTCGGCGGCAAGATCCTCAACCTGTGTAACGAGGGTGACCCGATCTGCTCGGACGGCAACCTGTGGAAGGCACACCTGGGCTACGTGCCCGGGCTGACCAATGAGGCCGCAAACTTCGTTGCGGGCAAACTCTAACGGGGCGAACGGATGTCGCGGGTGATCAGATTCCGCGCGGCAAGCTGGTCGTCCGGCGGATAGTCCACTCCGATCAGCGTCAACCCTTGCGGCGGCGCAGCCGCAAAATCGCTGGATCGACTTGTCGCACTGAGGAGTTCATGGCACCACTGCGGTTCTCGCCGATGCTCACCGACGGCCAGCAGGGCGCCCACCAGGGACCGCACCATGGACCAACAGAATGCGTCGGCGCTGACGTGCGCGGTGACCAGGTCCCCGTCGCGTGTCCAGTCCAGCCGTTGCAACTCCCGAATGGTGGTGGCACCTTCGCGATGGCGACAGAACGCAGCAAAGTCGTGCAGCCCCAACAGTTCTCGCGATGCTCTGGTCATCGCGTCCAGGTCCAGCGCGCGCGGCCAGGAAGTGACGAAACGCGCCTGCTGCGGCAGCACACCGTAGGGTGCCGTCGACAAGCGATAGACGTAGTGGCGGCGAAGTGCCGAGAACCGCGCGTCGAAACCGGCTGGCGCCCGGGCGATATCGATCACCCGGACGTCGGCGGGCAGGAACCTGCCCAGCCGTCGCACCAGGGACAGGAACTCCGGCTCGCCCGCTCGATCTGAGCGGGCGTAGGCGTGCGGCAATGCGTCGACGGGGACATCGACATGGGCGACCTGCGCGGTGGCGTGTACACCGGCGTCGGTGCGTCCGGCCGCGCGCACCCGTACCGGCGTGCGAAACACGGTCGTCAGCGCCTCATCGAGTACGCCGGCAACCGTGCGCTGTTCCGCTTGCGTCGCCCAGCCCGCGAAATCGGTTCCGTCGTAAGCGATATCGAGCCGCAGACGGACGTCCCCACTAATTCTCGGGGTTCTCCGGGGTACCGGGTCTCGGCGGCCTCGTCGGCGGCGGCGGCCTCCTCAGTTTCGACGGCAGCCGCCTCAGTTTCGGTGGCCTCCTCGGCTGTCGGACCGACCGCCTCCTCCGGCTCGACAGCCGCCTGCGGCGCCGCCGCAGCCGCCACCGGCGCAGCCTTGTTCGAGGCGGCCACCCGGCGCGCCCGGTCGGCTTCCGACGTCACCGTCTTCTCCCGGACCAGCTCGATCACGGCCATCGGAGCGTTGTCACCCTTGCGGGCCTCGACCTTGATGATGCGGGTGTAGCCGCCGTCGCGGTCGGCGAAGAAAGGCCCGATCTCGGCGAACAGGGTGTGCACCACGTCCTTGTCGCGAATCTTCTTGAGCACCTCACGCCGGTTGTGCAGCGTGCCCTTCTTGGCGTGGGTGATCAGCTTCTCCGCGTACGGCCGCAACGCCCGCGCCTTGGGCTCGGTCGTCTTGATCCGGCCGTGCTCGAACAACGACGTGGCCAGGTTGGCCAGAATCGCCTTCTGGTGCGAAGACGACCCGCCGAGGCGAGGTCCCTTGGTGGGCTTGGGCATTGCAGACGCTCCTGTCTAGATTCGCTAAGTCCGCTGCTTACAGCTGTTCGGTTTCGGCGTAGTCCGTGTCGTCGTAAGCACCCTCGGTGGACCAGGTGCCGGTGGCGACGTCGTAGCCGGCGACCTCGGACGGGTCGAAGCTCGGCGGGCTGTCCTTGAGCGACAGACCGAGCTGGTGCAGCTTGACCTTCACCTCGTCGATGGACTTCTGCCCGAAGTTACGGATGTCGAGCAGGTCGGACTCGGTGCGGGAGACCAGCTCGCCGACGGTGTGCACACCCTCGCGCTTGAGGCAGTTGTAGGAACGGACAGTCAGGTCGAGATCATCTATGGGCAGCGCGAACGAAGCGATGTGGTCGGCCTCGGCCGGCGACGGTCCGATCTCGATGCCCTCGGCCTCGATGTTGAGTTCACGTGCCAGACCGAACAATTCGACCAGCGTCTTACCGGCGGAGGCCAGCGCGTCGCGCGGTGTGATCGAGTTCTTGGTCTCCACGTCGAGGATCAGCTTGTCGAAGTCGGTGCGCTGCTCGACACGGGTGGCGTCCACCTTGTAGGTCACCTTGAGCACCGGTGAGTAGATGGAATCGACTGGGATGCGGCCGATTTCGGCACCCGAGGCCCGGTTCTGCACCGCCGGCACGTAGCCGCGGCCGCGCTCGACGACGAGCTCGACCTCGAGCTTGCCCTTGTCGTTCAGGGTCGCGATGTGCATGGACGGGTTGTGCACGGTGACACCGGCCGGCGGCACGATGTCGCCCGCGGTGACCTCACCCGGGCCCTGCTTACGCAGGTACATGGTGACCGGCTCGTCCTCCTCAGAGGACACGACCAGGCTCTTGAGGTTCAGGATGATGTCGGTGACATCTTCCTTGACACCGGGCACGGTGGTGAACTCGTGCAGTACGCCGTCGATGCGAATGCTGGTGACGGCCGCGCCGGGGATCGACGACAGCAGCGTGCGACGCAGCGAATTGCCAAGGGTGTAACCGAATCCCGGCTCCAGCGGTTCGATGACGAACTGGGACCGGCTGTCGGTGAGGATGTCCTCGGACAGGGTGGGGCGCTGAGAGATCAGCATGGTGTTTCTATTTCTCCTTCTCGGCACCCGCTATTTGATGCCGTTGGGCCCTCTCCGGCGGATGCCGGAAAGGAATTGCCATCTTTACTTCGAGTAGAACTCGACGATCAGCTGCTCGGCGAGCGGGACGTCGATCTGGGTGCGCTCGGGCAGCTGATGGATCAGGATGCGTTGCCGCTCCCCGACCACCTGCAGCCAGCTCGGGATCGGGCGGTCGCCCGCGGTCTCCCGTGCGATCTGGAACGGCACCGTGTTCAGCGAATTGTCCCGCACGTCGATGATGTCGTACTGCGAAACCCGGTAACTGGGCACGTTGACGTGCACGCCGTTGACCGAGAAGTGGCCGTGGCTGACGAGCTGGCGGGCCATCCGGCGGGTGCGCGCCAGTCCGGCGCGGTACACGACGTTGTCCAGCCGGCTTTCCAGAATCCGCAGCAGTTCCTCACCGGTCTTGCCCGAGTGACGAGCGGCCTCTTCGTAGTAGCGGCGGAACTGCTTCTCCATCACGCCGTAGGTGAAGCGCGCCTTCTGCTTCTCCTGCAGCTGCTGGCGGTATTCACTTTCCTTGACCCGGGCGCGGCCGTGCTGGCCGGGCGGGTAGGGCCGCTTTTCGTAGGACTGGTCGCCACCGACGAGGTCGGTGCCCAGCCGGCGTGATTTGCGCGTGATGGGTCCGGTGTAACGAGCCATGGGTATGTCCTCCTAGACCTAGACGCGCCGACGCTTGGGCGGACGGCAGCCGTTGTGCGGCTGGGGGGTGACATCGGAGATCGCGCCCACCTCCAGGCCCGCGGCCTGCAGCGACCGGATCGCGGTCTCGCGGCCCGAACCCGGGCCCTTGACGAACACGTCGACCTTGCGCACGCCGTGCTCCTGCGCCTTGCGGGCGGCGTTCTCCGCAGCCAACTGAGCAGCGAACGGTGTGGACTTCCGGGAGCCCTTGAAGCCGACGTGACCCGACGAAGCCCAGGCGATGACATTGCCCTGGGGGTCGGTGATCGTCACGATCGTGTTGTTGAAGGTGCTCTTGATGTGGGCGGCACCGTGCGGAATGTTCTTCTTTTCCCGCCTGCGGGTCTTCTGTCCCTTCTTAGCGGACGTTGCCTGCCCTTTTTTGGCTGGTGGCATCGGGTTCTACCTGGCCTTCTTCTTGCCTGCGATGGTGCGCTTGGGGCCTTTACGGGTCCGCGCGTTGGTCTTGGTCCGCTGGCCGCGCACGGGCAGGCCGCGACGGTGTCGCAGACCCTGGTAGCAGCCGATTTCGATCTTGCGTCGAATGTCGGCCTGCACCTCACGGCGCAGGTCACCCTCGACCTTCAGGTTCGCTTCGATGTAGTCACGCAGATGGGTCACCTGGTCATCGGTCAGGTCCTTGGTGCGCAGGTCCTTGTCGATGCCAGTGGCCGCCAGAATCTCGATCGAACGGGTGCGGCCGATGCCAAAGATGTAGGTCAGCGCGATCTCCATCCGCTTATCGCGTGGCAGATCGACGCCTACTAGTCGAGCCATAGGTGGCGTTTCCTCTTTCTCAGCGGAGGTCTTTTCCCAGTCCGTTCCCGAGCGATTGCACGGGGCCCGGCCTCCGTCCGGGCGTGATGAGCGGGCCCATCTCTCAAGATGCGAGCCACTCAGTGGTGCTGGGAGGTCAGCATTCAGTTGTGTAAGGGGCCGAAGCCCTGGCTCAGCCTTGCCGCTGCTTGTGGCGCGGGTCGGAGCAGATCACCATGACCCGTCCATGCCGACGGATCACCCTGCACTTGTCACAGATCGGCTTGACGCTCGGGTTCACCTTCACGGCAGTCTCGGTCCTGTTCTTCTCTGGAGCTTCGTCTTCTCGGGTGTTGTCAGTTGCTACTTGTAGCGGTACACAATGCGGCCCCGGGAAAGGTCGTAAGGAGACAACTCCACCACCACCCGGTCCTCGGGCAGGATGCGGATGTAGTGCTGCCGCATCTTGCCGCTGATGTGGGCGAGCACCTTGTGGCCATTTTCCAGCTCAATGCGAAACATGGCATTGGGCAGGGGTTCGACCACGCGACCCTCAACCTCGATGGCACCGTCCTTCTTTGCCATTACTTTTCGGCGATCCTCTACTTTTCGTCCGTACCTGGTTTGGCGCAGCATTCGTCCGGACTACAAAACGTGAGCCGATAATGGAAATTCCCGGAAGAAATTTCAGACAGGGCACGCCAAGAGTCGGCACGGACGCCGCACCGTTGGTCCACGATACCCGCAGCGGCACGCTCGACGCAAAAACGCCGGGATCGCGACGCAGAAGACCCCGGCGGAATACGCCGCACCGCACCGCCGGTTGGAGCAACCATGACCGCTTCTGCTGACAGCAAGCCCGATCTCGGCCGGTTCGGATCGTTCGGACGCGGCGTCACGCCGCAACAAGCGAAAGAAATCGAAGCCCTGGGTTATGGGGCGGTCTGGGTGGGTGGGTCCCCGCCCGCCGAACTGGATTGGGTGGAACCGATCCTGGCTGCGACGACGACGCTGCAGGTGGCGACGGGAATCGTCAACATCTGGTCGGCAGCGGCCAGGCCGGTCGCCGAATCGTTCCACCGGATCGACAAGGCCTACCCCGGCCGTTTCCTCCTGGGCATCGGTGTCGGCCATCGCGAGGTCGTCACCGAATACCGCAAGCCGGTCGACGCCCTCACCGAGTATCTGGACCAACTCGACGAGTACGGCGTGCCGGCCAACCGCCGGGTGGTGGCGGCGCTGGGCCCCCGGGTACTCAAGCTGTCCGCGCAACGCGGCGCCGGTGCGCACCCGTACCTGACGACGCCGGAGCACACTGCCCAAGCGCGCGAACTGATCGGACCGTCCGCGTTTCTGGCACCCGAACACAAGGTGGTGCTGACCTACCCGGACCAAGAAGATCCCGAGCAGGCCCGCGCGGTCGGACGCAAGGCCCTCACTATGTACCTCAACCTCGCCAACTACCTGAACAACTGGAAGCGGCTGGGCTTCAGCGACAATGATCTGGCTAAACCGGGCAGTGACCGCCTGGTCGACGCCGTGGTCGCCTACGGAACCACCGACGCGATCGCGGCACGGCTGCGCGAGCACCTCGACGCCGGCGCCGACCACGTGCCCGTGCAGGTTCTCACCAAGAGCGAAAACCTGGTCCCGGCACTGGCCGAACTGGCCGGGGCGCTGGGGCTGTAAACGGGTATAGGCACCGGCGATGACTGGATCCGTTTCACTCAAACCTGACCTGGGCAAGTTCGGCGTGTGGTTGGGTAGCCGTGCCGTTGCGCCCGGGCTGGCCGCCGAGATCGAGTCGCTGGGCTACGGCGCCGCGTGGATCGGCGCATCACCGGACGCCGAGCTGGCTTGGGTCGAACCCGCGCTGGAGCAGACCACGACGCTGCAACTGGCCACCGGGATCGTCAACATCTGGACGGCGCCGGCCGCAGCGGTCGCCAAGTCCTACCACCGCATCGAAGACGCGTATCCGGGCCGGTTTCTGCTCGGCGTCGGGGTGGGCCACCCCGAGCACACCCAGGAGTATCAGAAGCCCTACGACGCCTTGGTCTCCTACCTCGACGAACTGGACCGGGCGATGGTGCCCACCAGCCGCCGGGTGCTTGCCGCACTCGGGCCCCGGGTACTGCGGCTGGCGGCCGAACGCAGCGCCGGTGCGCACCCGTACCTGACCACACCCGAGCACACCGGCACGGCCCGCCATCTGGTGGGGAACACGGTTTTCCTGGCGCCCGAACACAAGGTGGTGCTCAGCACCGACGCGGACGAGGCACGCGCGGTGGGACGCAAATTCGCCGACTTCTATCTGGGCCTGAGCAACTACGTGAACAATTGGCTCCGGCTCGGATTCACCGATGAGGACGTACGCAAGCCGGGCAGTGACCGGCTGATCGACGCGCTGGTCGCCTACGGCACCCCGGATGCGATCGCACGCCGCCTCAACGACCACCTGGACGCCGGTGCCGACCACGTGGCCATCCAGGTGTTGGGTTCCTCCCGACCGGAGCAGCTGGTGCCTGCGCTCACCGAACTGGCCGGAGCGCTCGGCCTCACCGGTTAGGGTTTGTACCCATGCGGCTGCTAGTCACCGGGGGGGCGGGCTTTATCGGGGCGAATTTCGTGCACAGCACGGTGCGCGAACACCCCGAAGACTCCGTGACGGTGCTGGACGCGCTGACCTATGCCGGACGCCGGGAGTCGCTGGCCGACGTAGCGGACTCCATCAGGCTGGTGGAGGGCGACATCTGCGACACCGGGCTGGTGTCGGCGCTGGTGGCCGAGTCCGACGCCGTCGTCCATTTCGCGGCCGAATCCCACGTCGACAACGCTCTGGACAACCCGGAGCCGTTCCTGCACACCAACGTGGTGGGCACCTTCACCATTCTGGAAGCGGTGCGACGCAACGGGTTACGGCTGCATCACATCTCGACCGACGAGGTGTACGGCGATCTGGAGCTCGACGACCCGCAGCGGTTCACCGAGTCCACGCCCTACAACCCGTCGAGCCCGTACTCGGCGACCAAGGCCGGCAGCGACATGCTGGTTCGGGCGTGGGTGCGGTCCTACGGCGTGCGGGCGACCCTGTCGAACTGCTCCAACAATTACGGCCCGTTCCAGCACATCGAGAAATTCATTCCGCGCCAGATCACCAACGTGCTCACCGGGCGGCGGTGCAAGCTGTACGGCAGCGGCCACAATGTGCGCGACTGGATCCACGTCGAGGACCACAACAGCGCGGTGCGGCGGATCCTGGAGAAGGGCGAGCCGGGCCGCACCTACCTGATCAGCTCGGAGGGCGAGCGGGACAACCTGACCGTGCTGCGCACGCTGCTGCAGTTGATGGGCCGCGATCCCGACGACTTCGATCACGTCACCGACCGCGTCGGCCACGACCTGCGCTATGCCATCGATCCGTCCCTGCTCTACAACGAATTGGGTTGGGCGCCAAAGCACACCGATTTCGAAGAAGGACTGCAAGCCACCATCGACTGGTATCGCGACAACGAATCATGGTGGCGGCCGATCAAGGACGCCGCCGAGGCCCGCTACGAGAAGCGCGGTCAGTGAGATGAGAGTTCGCGAACTCGACATCCCGGGCGCCTGGGAAATCACGCCTGCTGTCCACGGCGACTCGCGGGGTGTGTTCTTCGAATGGCTCACGGACAAGGGATTCAGCGAGCTCACCGGTCACCGGTTGGATGTCCGGCAGGCCAACTGTTCGGTGTCCGCGGCCGGCGTGCTGCGCGGCCTGCACTTCGCCCAACTGCCGCCGAGCCAGGCCAAGTACGTGACCTGTGTGCGTGGCGCGGTGTTTGACGTGGTCGTCGACATCCGGGAAGGCTCACCGACATTCGGCAAATGGGACTCGGTCCTGCTCGACGACCAAGACCGCCGGACCGTCTACATCTCCGAAGGGCTGGCGCATGGTTTTATTGCGCTGCAAGACAATTCAACGGTGATGTACTTGTGCTCGGCGGAGTACAACCCGCAACGAGAGCACACCATCTGTGCCACCGATCCGGTGATCGGGGTGGACTGGCCGCTGGTTGACGGCGCCCCCCCAAGCCTGTCCGACCGCGACGCCGCGGCACCCAGTTTCGCCGACGTCCGCGCCTCCGGTTTGCTTCCCACCTGGCAACAGGCTCAGGAATTCGTCGCGGGGTTGCGCGGCGACCCGCACGTCGACTGAAACGCACCTATGCGGAAAACGAGCGGCCGTACATACTGCTTGTCAACATCTGCTGTGCCGGTCAATCGAAGGAGACACTGTGAAGCGTGAGCTGTTGATCGCCCTGGGTGCGACGACCCTCGTCATAGGCATGGCCGGATGCTCCAAGGACGAGAAACCGTCCGGCAGCTCCAACAGTCCGGCCACGTCGTCGAACGCGGCCACGTCATCCGGCGCTGCCGCCAGCTCCGCTGCTCCCGCTTCCCCAGCCGCCGCCGGAGAGACGAAGGTCATCATCGGCGGCCAACCGCAGACCGTCAGCGGACCGGTGGTGTGCGAAACCAACCAGGGCAAGTTCTCGATCGCCATCGGCGACATCATCACCGGCGTGATCGTCGGCCTGGAGCAGGACGCCTCGGCCGTCCGCAGCGCCGGGCTGGGCACCGTTGACGGCGTGGTCCTCAGCTTCACCGAAGGTGCCCCCGGCAACAGCGCCAAGGCGACCAAGACCGGCAACAGCTACCAGATCACCGGCACCGCAACCGGTGTGGACAACGCGGGACAGCAGGTCAGCAAGACCTTCGAGGTCGACGCCACCTGCCCATAGCTGGGTGGCGCTCGTCTTTTCCCGCGCGATGATCACCGCGGCGGACATCGACTTTCGCCGCTGTTCTGGATCATCTATTATCTACGTATCAATGCAGATACTGCACGAGATGCGTGGCATGCGCGACCCCCAGGTGAGTGCCGCGTCCGAGGAGCGAGCCGGCCATGAGCCACCCAAATGTTTCCCCTCCCAGCGCCCCGCGCGGGCACGGGCATGCACATGGGCACTCCCATCAGCATTCCCGCGGCTTGCGCGCGGCGATTCAGCAGATCTTCGCACCGCACAGCCACGACGCCTCCGACAGCGTCGATAATGCGTTGGAGTCCAACACGATCGGCATTCGTGCCGTCAAGATCAGCCTGATCGCCTTGGGCATCACCGCGTTGATCCAGGTGGTTATCGTCCTCATCTCCGGGTCGGTGGCGCTGGCCGCCGACACTATCCACAACTTCTCCGACGCGTTGACCGCAGTGCCGTTGTGGATCGCGTTCTCGCTCGGCACCCGCGCGGCCACGCGGCGGTATACCTACGGCTTCGGTCGCGCAGAGGACCTCGCCGGCTTGTTTGTGGTTGCGATGATCACGTCGTCGGCAGTCATCGCCGGGGTCGAAGCGGTGACACGGCTGATCCATCCGACGCGGATCGAGAATGTCGGCTGGGTTGCTGCGGCCGGCCTGGTCGGCTTCCTCGGCAATGAACTGGTCGCCTTCTACCGGATCCGAGTTGGGCGCCAAATCGGGTCGGCGGCCTTGATTGCCGACGGCCTGCATGCCCGCACCGACGGGTTCACCTCATTGGCAGTGCTGTTCGGCGCCGGAGGTGTCGCACTCGGCTACCCGCTCGCCGACCCCATCGTTGCACTGCTCATCACGGTGGCCATTCTGGCCGTGCTGCGCACTGCGGTGCGAGAAATATTTCGCCGACTGATGGACGCCGTCGGGCCCGAGATCGTCGACGCCGCAGAGACATCCCTTGCCGCCCACCCTGGAGTGAAGGGGGTGCGCAGCCTGAGGATGCGCTGGATCGGGCACCGACTGCACGCCGACGCTGAACTCGACATCGACCCCTCGACCAGCCTCAGCGACGCACACCGCATCGCCCATGACGCCGAACACACACTGATGCACGCGGTGCCCAAACTCGGCACCGCACTCATCCACGCTTATCCTGCACATCCGGACCGCCCGGCCGAAAATCAGGCGCGCCAATAACCTGGCTGGTCTCCCGAGCGCCAGCGGGCGGCGCCGTCACGTCTCATTACCAAGGACTTCTTCGGCCAGTTCCCGGAGGGCGCGGCGGTCTTCGGTCAGCGCCGCTCGGCCGGCCGGAGTGGCCCGGTAGACCCGGCGCGCACGGCCGTCGACAACCTGCTGCTGTGAGACCAGCAGACCATCGGCTTCCAGTCGGTGCAGGGTCGGATATAGCGTACCGGGGCTGACCCGGTAGCCATGACGGCTCAGTTCCTCGGTCAGCCATGCGCCGTGGACCTCGTCCTCAGCGGCGTGGTGCAGGATGTGCAGACGCACTGCGGCCCGCTGAAATTCCCGCATGGACACCACCTCAGGTTGGTGACGAAACCGATATCGGGTTGCGATTTTACGGTGTGCGGGTTCACGAACAGCGCAGCAACGTCATGAATCCGAAGTCCATGTGTATTTGCTGGTGACAGTGCAGCAGCGACAGCCCCGGTTGATCGGCCAGGAAGTCGACGTCCATGGTCTGGTAGCCGCCGAGCATGGCTACGTCCTTGCGGATGCCGGCGGTGGGGCTGCCGGCGATGTGGCTGATCTCGAAGGTGTGCCGGTGCAAGTGCATTGGGTGGATGTCGTCGCTGGCATTGCGGAACCGCAAGCGGTAGCGCTGGCCTCGCACGATGTCGAGGACCGGTTGGTTGGTGTTCATGGAGAACTGGGTGCCGTTGATGGTCCAGACGTTGAACCCGTTGCTGGCGGCGTTGCGCTTCTCGATGAGCATGTCGATGACGTGGTCGGGTCGGCGGGGGCGTTTGGCCGCCGGTAGCGAACAGGCGGTAGTCCCATTGAAATGGTGGCGGGGACGCCCATTGCGGATCGCCCGTATGCCCGGCGTACTCGACGACGATGCCCATGCCTGCTTGGCGATCCTCGTCGGAGAGGTCTCCGAGAATCCAGATGCCGGGGTTGCTCATCTCGACGATCGCGGAGATGCGTTCGGCGGCGCCCAGCCACAACACCGGCACGGCAACGGGTTTCGGCAGCGGATTGCCGTCCAGGGCGACAACGGTGAAGGTGTGCCCGGGCAGAGCGAGGCTGCGGTTTTCGGTGGCGCTGCCGTTGAGCACGTGCATCAGGACCCGGTCGCCGGTCTTCACCTGGATCGGGATGCCGTGGCCGAGGGTGCGGCCGTTGACGGTAAAGCACTCGTAGCCGACCTCGTAACCGTGCGGTGTCCCCGCTGCCAGCGACGCGGCCATCGCCTGCTCGCCCCTGTCGCGGAGTTCCGGAACCGGGTCACCGGCCAGGAAGCCGCCGGGCATGTCGCCGCCCTGGCCCAGCGTGGGCTCGAATTCCTTGAGCGTGAGGAACACTTCGCGGTCATAGGCGCCCGGCTCGTGTTTGGGCTCGATGTAGACCGGGCCGACCAGGCCCCCGTACTGGCCACCGGTCAGGTCCGCGCCCGGGTTGAGGTGGGTGTGGTAGAAGCGGAAGCCCGACGGGCCCGGCACAAAGGAGACCTGGCGCATGCCGCGCGCCGCGATGAAAGGGGTGCCCTCCTCGGCCGAGCCATCAACGTCAACCGGTAGCTGCTGACCGTGCCAGTGCAGTTGCTGCGGGGTGTCGGTGTCGTTGTAGACGTCGACCCACGTCTGCTTGCCTTCGGTGAACCGCAGCAGTGGACCTGGAAACTGGCCGTTGTACGTGGTGGTCGACACCCGTTTCCCCGGTGCAACCTCCACGTCCGCCTGGCCAATGTGCAACGTGTAGTCGGCCTTTCGGCTGGGTGGGGATGCGAGCAGCCGATGGCGAGGCCGGTGGCTGTCAGCGTCGCCAGGCCGCTCCACTTGAGGAAGTCACGTCGATCAACGGGCACGCTGGTTGCACATCCTCGGCAGAACTCGACGGGGCGGGCACGGATTGGAGCTGGCGAGCCGCGCGTCCAACGACCAACGGCCGGGACCGGCCCACAGCAAAAAGATCAGTCCGAGCAGCATCGACAGGTCGGTCCTTGCGTCGTGGGCCATGCCCCAGAAGCCCTCGACACCGAGGAAGCCACCCGGGCGCAGTTCGGGTAGCTTGGTCAGCACGATCGCGCCGATGATGTCGATCAGCAAGGGGACGGCCGCGAGCCGGGTCAGCAGACCGAGGACGACCATTGTGCCGCAGAGGATTTCAATTACGCCGTCTAGATCGGCAAAGAAGGTGGCCGCCGGGATTCCGATGCGTTCGAATCGGCCCGGGCCCAGTTGACCTGGGTACAGGAACTTCTGGATGCCCTCGCTGAGAAACACCGACCCGACCAACAGCCGTATGCAGATGACTGCGGGCGGACCCTCGGCGTGCAGCAGTCGCCGCCATGACACTCGGGGCGACCCGCTGGCGGTCAACTCGGACTCCGATATCGTATTCCGATAGCTATCGTGCCGAGCTTACCGTGACCGGAGTGCCGTCGATCAATGTCAGCTGGCGAGACCCCGATCCCGGGCGGGTGGAGAGGCGTAATGGTGGGCGAGGACTCGATGTTTGAATTCCTCGACGTCGTGGTGGATCGCGCCGGGGTGCTGGCGTTGGACGGCTTCACCGCCGCGGTTCCCGGGCGCGGCGTGACGGCGTTGTTCGGATCGTCAGGATCGGGCAAGTCGACCCTGCTGCGCTTGTGCAATCGGTTAGAGGTGCCGACTCGCGGACGAGTATTGTTCTGCGGCAAGGATATCGCCAGTTTGGACCCGTTGGCGCTGCGACGCCGGGTGGGCATGTGCTTCCAGCGTCCGACACCGTTTCCCGGCACGGTGGCCGACAACCTGCGAGCCGCCGACCCGGACGCGTCCGACACACGGATGCGCGAAACGCTGGCCCGGGTGGCACTAACTGGATCATGGCTGGACCGCGACGCGACCGCGCTGTCGGGCGGAGAGGCACAACGGATGTGCCTGGCCCGCACACTGATGGCACGACCGGAGGTGCTGCTACTGGACGAGCCCACCTCCGCCGTCGACGCCGACGCCGCCGGTGTGATCGAGCGCGCGGTGCGCGAACTGGCCGAAGTCGACGGAATTCCCGCCCTGTGGGTCACCCACGACCGGGCACAGGTCGATCGGGCGGCCGATCGGGTGCTGCGTATCGACCGGGGCCGCTGCCTAGGACTCGATCCGGTTGCTCCCGCGCCGGACGACGGAGAGGGGACGCAGTGAACGGGCAGGTCGGTTGGATCGGGCTGGCGACCTCGCTGTCCTTGGTGGCGATCGCCGCGGCGATCTCGTTGTGGCAGCGACTGGGCCTGGAACGGCAGGTGGTGTGGGCGGCGGCCCGCGCACTCGTCCAGTTGCTACTCGTAGGGGGTGCTCTGACGTTGCTGTTCGCGCCGGGCCGGTCCTTGTGGTGGTCGTGGGCCTGGACCGCCGGCATGGTCGTTTACGCCGGGGATGTCGCGCGCCGACGCGCGCCGGAGGTGCCTCGACTCGCGCCGCTGGCCATCGCCGCAATGGCCACGGCGGTAGTAGTCACCGTGGGGGTGATCTTCGGACTGCGGGTGTTCCCGCTGCAGGCCCGGACCCTGGTGCCGCTCGCCGGAATGATGATCGGCAATTCGATGACCGCAATGGTGCTGGTGGCCCGCCGCCTCGTCGATGAGCTCCGGGACAAACGCGACGAGGTCGAAGCCAGACTCGCCCTCGGCCAAACCTCGCGGCAGGCCGCAAACCCGTACCTGCGGATCGCGCTGCGGTCGGCGATGTCCCCTCAGATCGAAACCACCAAGGCCACCGGGCTCGTCTTCCTGCCCGGCGCCATGACCGGCCTCATCCTCGCCGGCGTACCTCCGGTCCAGGCCGTGCTGGTACAGGCAGTGGTGATGTTCCTCATCCTCGGCTCGGTCGCGACCACCACCGTCGTCGTCGCCCTGGGTCTGGTCCGCCTCGTGTTCACCACCGACCACCGGCTGCTACCGCTCGGTGACCGGACCGACATCACCGCCCCTACCCGGGCGGTGGCTCGTCGTCGCCGCTAGGGAAACAACCCGCACGGGACCGGGCCGCACATCCGCGGAGGCGTCACTCCCTCGACCGGAAGCGAATTGGGATTTTGTGCGTCCGGCCCCGTCCAGTAGTAGTCGTGGCAGACACTCTGATCCCAGCCGTGTGGCAACTGCTCCACGGGGTCGCCCGGGCACCAATGCGCTTGCGGCGCAATCCCGGGCGCGGCTTGGGCGGTACCAGCGCCCAGTCCCAAGCCGGCGACCGCGATACCGCCCGAAACCAGTGCCGCGGCAATGATCCAACCGGTCTTCATGGCGCTCTTCCCTTCTGCCACCCGCCGGCTCGCACGGCGTCGTTGTGGCAACTAAACAGGGGCAAGTCCGCTACCGATCCCAACAACACAGCCGTTGTCAACTCACGGTTCTCGAGTCTCCTCCGTCGCGCATCAACAGGGAAGGCCCGCGCTGTCAAGGCTCGACGGGCGCCACACTGTCCCTGAACCGGCGGCTCAGTATGGTGGCCGCCCACAGCGCCACAGTCACCCCCTCGGCACTCACGCTGCCCACCGCGTACGGCGACGGATCCCAGCCATGCTCAGAAAAACCCGCAACCCCGACGGTCCTGGACAACACGAACGCCACCAGCGACCCGCCGGCCACCGCGGCCGCTATCCAGAACAGCCACCGGGGACCGCCCACCAGGATCAACGCGGCCACTGCGAACGAGACGCTCGCCTGGATCAGGAATGCGGTGCCGATTGTCGGGATATGTTGGTAGCCAGAAACATACAGGTAGGCGTGGCCGGTGGCAGCGACCGCCAACGACGCGGTGAGGCCGACCCGGAACATCAGCTCTGTCGTAGTCATTGCAGTGTCCGTTCTTTCAACGCGAGGCTGCTGTGGCCCCTGGTGTAGCTGACCTCCCGGATACCGAGCGCGTCGCGCAGCCTGCCGGCCGGCAGCGTCACCGGCTTGGGGGCGGGACCGTCGCCCGGATGAGGTAGCGGATAAGCGGTGGTGGTCCCGCTGTAGAACGTCACATTGCCCTCGGTTTTGGAGAAGACCTGGTGGACATGGCCGTTGAGGCAGGTCACCGACGAGAACCGGCGCAGATAATTCAGCGCTTGGCCGGCGTCTTCGGTACCCCAGCCCCAGTCCGGGTACATCGCAAACAGGGGAATGTGACTGAACACGATGATCGGTGTGTCACTGGGCAACTGCGCGACGTCTTTTTCGACGAACTCCAACTGCTCAACGCCTAGGTGCCCAAGCTTTTTCAGGTTCAGCGTGTTGACGAGTGCGATCACGTGCACACCGGCGATGTCGAAGCTGTACCACCCGTCGCCACGGGTGCCCGCGCCGAAGGCGTGGCGGTATTTCTGGCCGGCATCGTCAACCGAGTCGTGTTCGCCGGGCACCGTGAAGACATGGGGGGTTCGCAATCCACCCATCATCTGCTTGACCTGATCGAACTGTTCGGGGGTGGACAGGTGCGTCAAGTCACCGGTGTGAATCACGAAATCCGGTGTGTAACCAAGATTGTTGACCTGATCGATGGCGTGACTGAAGGTGTCCGCGACATTGGGGTTGGCCGCACCGCTGAAGCCGAGGTGACTGTCGCTGATCTGGGCGAAACGCACGGTGGGCCGAGCGGCGGCACGCTCACCCGTCGACGCGCCGGCGACGTGTGAGATGACTTCACCGCCGGCTACCGCGAGGCCGACCGCTGCGCCGAACCATGCCGAATGCCGGATGAGCTGGCGGCGACTCATCGCGCGTGGGTCGCGGGTCATGGCGTCACCACCACGGTGCCGTGCATCATCGGGTGAATGGAGCACACGTAGTCGAACGTTCCGGGGGTGGCGAACGTGCGCGAGTAGGTGGACCCGGTCCCCATCCCGGGTGAGTGGAACGACCCGTCGCCGGCGGCGACGGTATGGGGTTCTTCGTCGCGGTTTGTCCAGGTGACGGTCCCGCCGGCCCGGATGGTCAAGGTCGCCGGCGCGAAGGCGAAGTTGTCGATGCTGACCTGGTCGCCCGCCACCGGCGCCGACGTGGCGCCTGCCGGCGGGGCAGATATCGACGGCATCCCGGTCATGCCGGCCGTGCTGCCGGACCCGAAGGTTACCGACGGCTGCGCATCGGGTTGCGCCGCCGAACATCCCGCGAGCAACAACACACTTACGGCCGACACGAGGGCCTGACGCTTTCGAAAAGTGGCCAAGAATATGGCGATTGACATAATGCCCCTCCAAGGCTGTGGAACTGTCGCCTAGTGATAGGAGGGCGGGTTACACCCGTCAGGCCGGTTCGTCCGGGCGTGCCGGGGCCAGCACCTCGATCACTCCATTGGCCTCACGAACCAGCAACGCAGGCAATGGCTTTGGAGCGATCGGCAACTGGTGGGTGAGCACCTGCCCGCTGGGCGCAAACGATGTCGTATGACATGGGCAGCGCAGCCGGTCGTCAGGAGCGTCGAACCACAGTCGGCATCCCTGATGTGTGCAGACCCCGGACACCGCCTCCGGTTTGCCGTCCACGCGCCGGACGAATCCATTGATCGATCCCAGATCGAAGGGGTGCATGACCCCGTCGGGCACTTGCGAGCTCGCGGCGACGCGCATCCAGCGTCCGTCGTTGGGGGTGAGTTGCCCGGCCACGGCGGGGACTTCGGCGACCTGGCCACCCAGCACGAGCCGATCAACCGCCACCGCGCCGACCGCAGCAGCGGCGGCTGCCGACGTGCCGACGATGACCTGGCGGCGCGTCGTGTTCTGCTCAGACACCGGCGGCGCGCCGGCCATCTGCTCTGCGAGACGGCCATGCAATTCCGCAAGAAACTCCGGTCGCGGCGAGTCGCCTTCGGCCCGAGCCGCCCGCAATTCGATAGCCGTCCGGATCTGCGCGGCCTCGAAATCGTCGGGCTCGAACGGCCGCGGCCGGCGACCTCTGAATAGGTCGTCGAGGTATCGGCGCAGGCCTCGCGCGTTCATCACTCGCTCCCTCTCATTCACCTGCGCGGCGAGTCGCAGCGCACGATGTTGGAGCACCTTGGCATTGGCGACGCTCACCCCGAGTGCCGCCGCGGATTCCTTGATGGAATTGCCTCCCAGAAATCGGAGTTCAAGTATCCGACGATAGTTCTCCGGCAGTTTGTCCAGAACCCGGGCGACGCGCTGGGGGGCGTTGTTGATCGCGTCCTCACTCTCGGGTGGTTGCTCGATGTCGTCGATCGAAGTGATTTCACGCCCCAGTGTCTCGCGCCAGTGCGCGGCCAGCACGGTTCGCGCCGTGGCGCGCAGGTAGCCGCGCACTTCGGCCACGCTGGCCGTCAACCGGAGCGGTCGCAAGGCGGCCAGAAAGACCTCCGTGGTGAGGTCTTCGGCGTCCGCCCGGTTGCCGACCCGGGCGAACAGCGTGCGGTACACCCAGGTGGCGTTGTCCTGATAGACCGCCTCCCAGTTGGCGTATCCGTCATTGGGCACCGCGCGCAACGGCCGCGGGTTGACGGGTTGATGACCTGCCGTCACGTGCCTCCTAGCCTGCGGAGATCCCCTCATGACCAGTCAATAGGGCCCCGGGTTACACCCACAAGCCCCTGAACGCCACGCAGCTTGCCAACGCCCGATCCGATTACTAGGATATGCAAGTATTACTCGTTCACCCCTTCTCCGACCTCCTTTGGGACAACCATGACCACGCAGATTTCGCATTTCATCGACGGGCAGCGCAGCGCCGGCCAGTCCACCCGCACCGCCGACGTCCTCAACCCGAGCACCGGTGAGGTGCAGGCCACGGTGCCCATGGCGTCGGTTGCCGACGTCGACGCCGCGGTGGCGTCCGCGGTCGAGGCTCAAAAAGACTGGGCCGCTTGGAATCCGCAGCGCCGCGCGCGGGTGCTGATGCGCTTCGTCGATCTGGTCAACCAGAACATCGACGAGCTGGCCGAGCTGCTGTCCCTCGAGCACGGCAAGACGCGTGCCCGACGCGCAGCGGCGACATCCAGCGCGGCATCGAGGTGATCGAGTTCTGCATCGGCATCCCGCACCTGCTCAAGGGCGAGTACACCGAGGGCGCGGGGCCTGGCATCGACGTCTACTCGCTGCGCCAGCCGCTGGGCGTGGTCGCGGGCATCACCCCGTTCAACTTCCCGGCGATGATCCCGCTGTGGAAGGCCGGCCCGGCACTGGCGTGCGGGAATGCGTTCATCCTCAAGCCCAGCGAGCGCGACCCTTCGGTTCCGGTGCGGCTGGCCGAGCTGTTCCTCGAGGCGGGTCTGCCGCCCGGGGTATTCCAGGTGGTGCACGGCGACAAGGAAGCCGTCGACGCGATCCTCAATCACCCCGACATCCAGGCGGTGGGCTTCGTCGGCAGCTCCGACATCGCGCAGTACATCTACGCGACGCGCGGCGGCCACCGGCAAGCGCGCGCAGTGCTTCGGCGGCGCGAAGAACCACATGATCGTCATGCCCGACGCCGATCTCGACCAGGCCGTCGACGCGCTGATCGGCGCCGGCTACGGCAGCGCCGGCGAGCGGTGCATGGCCATCAGCGTCGCCGTGCCGGTCGGCGAGCAGACCGCGGACCGGTTGCGCGCCAGGCTGATCGAGCGGATCAACGGCCTGCGCGTCGGGCACAGCCTGGACCCCAAGGCCGACTACGGACCGCTGGTCACCGAGGCCGCGCTGACCCGGGTGCGCGACTACATCGGCCAGGGCGTGGACGCCGGCGCCGAGACTGGTCATCGACGGCCGCGAGCGCGCCAGCGACGACCTGACTTTCGGGGACGCCAACCTCGAAGGCGGCTTCTTCATCGGCCCCACCCTGTTCGACCACGTCACCGCCGACATGTCGATCTACACCGACGAGATCTTCGGACCGGTGCTGTGCATCGTCCGCGCCCATGACTACGAAGAAGCTTTGCGGCTGCCCTCGGAGCACGAATACGGCAACGGCGTGGCGATCTTCACCCGCGACGGCGACACCGCGCGCGACTTCGTCTCCCGGGTGCAGGTGGGCATGGTCGGCGTCAACGTGCCGATCCCGGTTCCGGTGGCCTACCACACCTTCGGCGGTTGGAAGCGGTCCGGCTTCGGCGACCTCAACCAGCACGGCCCGGCGTCGATCCAGTTCTACACCAAGACCAAGACCGTCACGTCGCGCTGGCCGTCGGGCATCAAGGACGGCGCCGAATTCGTCATCCCGACAATGAATTAGGCCACATGTTCTACCCTCGACGACGAAGAACGCGTCATCACCGAGACGGCGGCAGCGTTCGCCGAAAAGCGGCTCGCCCCGCACACCCTGGAATGGGACGCCACCAAGCACTTTCCCGATCGACGTGCTGCGCGAGGCCGCCGAGCTCGGGATGGCGGCGATCTACTGCCGCGACGACGTCGGCGGCAGCGGGCTGCGCCGGCTCGACGGGGTCCGCATCTTCGAGCAGCTGGCCATCGCCTGACCCGACCATCGGCGGCTTTCCTGTCGATCCACAACATGTGCGCCTGGATGATCGACACGCTTCGGCACCGACGAGCAGCGCAAGGCGTGGGTGCCGCGACTGGCGACGATGGACGTCATCGCCAGCTACTGCCTGACCGAGCCCGGCGCGGGCTCTGATGCGAGCGCGTTGAGCACCCGTGCGGTCAAGCAGGGCGAAAGGCGCGATTATGTGCTCGACGGTGTCAAGCAGTTCATCTCCGGCGCCGGCGCATCCGACGTCTACGTGGTGATGGCACGCACCGGCGGACCGAAAACCCGGCCCGCGCGGCATTTCGGCCTTCGTCATCGAAAAGGGCACGCCGGGGCTGAGTTTCGGTGCGCTCGAGGAGAAGATGGGCTGGCATGCCCAACCCACCGCCCAGGTGATCCTCGAAGGGGTGCGGGTGCCCGCCGACGCGATGCTGGGCGGCGCCGAGGGCGAGGGCACCGGCTTCGGCATCGCGATGAACGGCCTCAACGGCGGCCGGCTGAACATCGCGGCGTGCTCGCTGGGCGGCGCGCAGGCCGCCTTCGACAAGGCCGGGGCCTACTGTGCGCGATCGGCAGGCGTTCGGCTCGGCCCTGCTCGACGAGCCCACCGTCCGGTTCACGCTGGCCGACATGGCCACCGGGCTGGAGACATCCCGACTGATGTTGTGGCGGGCCGCAACCGCGCTGGACGACGACGAGCCCGACAAGGTCGAGCTGTGCGCGATGGCCAAGCGCTACGTCACCGACACCTGCTTCGACGTCGCCGACAAGGCCCTGCAACTGCACGGCGGCTACGGCTACCTGCGCGAGTATGGCCTGGAGAAGATCGTCCGCGACCTGCGCGTGCACCGGATCCTGGAGGGGACCAACGAGATCATGCGGGTGGTCATCGGCCGGGCCGAGGCCGCACGGTTCCGCACCACCGCCTAGAAGGGCAGCCATGACAGCACGTCTCGCGATCGCGTTCCTGGGGCTCGGCAACATGGGCGCGGCCGATGTCGGCGAATCTGGTTGGCGCAGGCCACTGGTGCGCGGCTTCGACCCGGTGCCCGCGGCGGCGTCGGCCGCCGCCGACAAGGGTGCGACGGTGTTCGACACCGCTGCCGAAGCGGTCGCCGAGGCGGACGTCGTCATCACCATGCTGCCCAACGGCGAGGTGGTCAAACGCTGCTACGCCGAGGTGCTGCCCGGCCGCACGCGCCGGGCGCGTTGTTCATCGACAGCTCCACCATCTCGGTCAACGATGCCCGCGAGGCGCACGAATTGGCCGGGTCGCACGGTATGGCCGCAACTCGACGCACCCGTGTCCGGCGGCGTCAAGGGTGCGACGGCCGGCACGCTGGCGTTCATGGTCGGCGGCGAGGCCGACGCGCTGGAACGCGCCCGCCCGGTGCTGGAACCGATGGCGGGCAAGATCATTCACTGCGGCGCGGCCGGCGCCGGTCAGGCCGCCAAGGTGTGCAACAACATGGTGCTGGCGGTGCAGCAGATCGCGGTCGGCGAGGCGTTCGTGCTGGCCGAGAAGCTCGGCCTGTCGGCGCAGTCGCTGTTCGACGTCATCACCGGAGCGACCGGCAACTGCTGGGCGGTGCACACCAATTGCCCGGTGCCGGGCCCGGTTCCGACGTCGCCGGCCAACAACGACTTCAAGCCCGGGTTCGCGACGGCGTTGATGAACAAGGACCTGGGCCTGGCGATGGACGCGGTGACCTCGACCGGTTCGGCCGCCCCCCTGGGCACCCACGCCGCCGAGATCTACGCGAAGTTCGCCGTCCGACGCCTCCCACGCCGATATGGACTTCAGCGCGGTCATCGAAATGCTGCGGCACCGCGGCTGAGTAGGCGCAGGCCGCTCGGTCAGAAGTCGCCCGCATTGCGGCGCAGTGTCTCAATGGACGACACCAGCGCCTGCGACTCGGCGGCATCTATCCCGATATCGGCGAACACCTGCTCATTGAGCGTGACGGTGGCGTCCTCGACCGTCGAGCGGCCCAGCTCGGTGATCTGCACCAGCGTGGTGCGCCCGTCGGTGGGGTGCGGCACCCGCTGCACCAGCCCGTCGGCTTCCAGCCGCCGGATCGCATGCGTGACGCTGGTGACGTGAACCTGCAGCCGGTCCGACGCTTTGGTGATCGGCAGGGCGCCGGTGCGGCTGAACGCCAACAGCCGCAGCAACTCGTACCGGGAGAAGCTCAGATCGTAGGGACGCAGTGCGGTCTCGACGCGGGCCAGCAGGATCTGGTGGGCGCGCATCACCGACGTCACCGCGACCATGCCCTGCGACACGTCACCCCACCCGGCCCGCTCCCAGTTAGCCCGTGCCGCGGCGATCGGGTCGCGTTTCCGAGAGGCTGGCACGCCCTTTCTTACCCCACTTCCGGACGCAATTGGGTCAGCTGGTCGACTTTGCCGCTGCGGCCAGAACCATTTGGGTGGACACACGGCCTCCGACGGTGATCCGGGCAGCGCCGTCAGGATAGTAGCGGGCCTTGAGTCCGGCGTCGCCGAACACTTCTCGCCAGGGTCGCTTGGCGGCCGGCAGGTAGACGAAATTGGCATGCCCGGTCGGTGGTGTACACGCCCATTGCCCGAAGGCGCCGGCGCAGGTAATCGACGCTCACCGGTGATCCGCAGAATCCGCTGCCGCAACTGATCCTCGGCGTCGTAAGATGCCGCGACCGCGATCAGGCTGGTGATGCCCATGCCGAACGGCAACTGCATGTGCCATAGCCTCGCGGCCAGCTCTGGCGACGCGAAACCGTACCCGATACGAAGTCCGGCCAACCCGTAGGCCTTCGAGAACGTCCGCAACACAACGACATTCGGAAAGCGTCGAATCAGGTCTGGTCCATCGATGCGGTGCTGCGGGGCGACGAACTCGATATAGGCCTCGTCGAGCAGCACGATCGTGTTGTCCGGCACCCGCCGCAGAAATCGCTGCACATCCGCGACGGATTCCAGGGTGCCGGTCGGATTATGGGGCCGGCACAGGATGACGACGCGCGGCGTCTGTCGCCGCCTCGGCCATTGCCTCCAAGTCGTGGTGGCCGCGCTGGTCGAGGGGAACGGTGACCGATGTCAGACCGGCCATCTCGGGCGAAGATCGGGTAGCCGTCGAAAGTCGGGGCGCTCAGCACAATCCGGTCACCGGGCCGCGTCACCGCGTGCAGGACCTGCATGACCACCCCGCTCGCACCCGCTCCCAGCACGACCTGCTCGTCGCCCACCCCGATGTGTCCGGCGATCAAGCGACGCAGACGTTCGCGGCAGGAACTCCGGATAGCGGTTGGCGACGTCGATCGCGCGAATCAGGGCCGAGCGGACCGCCGGCAGCGGCGGAAACGGGTTTTCGTTGAGCGACAGTGCAAATGGATCAGTCGCGTGCGGCAGCCCGTCGAGGAAATCCGCGGTCACCGGGTTGTCCTTGAGCGCGGAAATCGTCATGGTCGCCTCCCCAACGGAACGCCGCCGCACCCGCGAAATCGCCGGCGTGCGCAAAGGCGGCCATCATCACGACGTCGCCGGCCTCGACCTGACCGTCGGTTATCGCGCGATCGACATTGATCGGGATTCCGGCGCCGAACAGGTTGCCGCATTCGTCAAACGTGTCGCGGTGTCGTTCGGGCGGCACCTCGAGCGCGTCGCGCCAGTTACGCAGGAACACGCGGTTAGGCTGGTTGGTGACGAGCAGGTCAATGTCTTTGGGGTGCAGATCGATTCGGTCGCATACCGCGAGGGCGACTTCGGGAACCTGCCGATTTCCGCGGGCCAGCACTTTGGCGATCTTCGTTTCGGTGAAGCCGATGCTGCCCTCACCGGGGCCGGGTTGCCACCACTTGCGGGGCGGGTCGATGGCAAGCGACATGTCACCGGCGTATTCGCCGTAGGTGCGGCACTCGATGTCGAGGATGGGCGACTCGCCCGACACGGTGACAAGTCCGACCGCGGCACCGTCACCGGGCACGCACGACTGCGCTTTCCGCCGAACCCCGGGCTGGTCGAAAATCTGGCCTGCCGCGTTCTGGGCGATCGCGATCAGCGCTGTGCGCCCCTGCCCCGACGCGAGCAGTTGACGGGCCACGTTGAGACCGAGCACGAACGCCGCGCACCCGCCGTTGTGCAGATCCAGTACCCACTTCGGGCGCATGCCCAAGCGGTGCGCGATCGCGCCGCCCCCGCCGTAGAACGGGACGTCGGGCATTTGGGCATGGGTGATCAGCACATCGACGTTGGCAATGACGTCTTGGCCGTGTCGTTCGATCAGGCCCTGCGCGGCTCGCTCCACCATGTCCGTCGCGGATTCGTCCGGCCCGACGTGGTGGCGGAACTGGGGCGCGCGGAACATCACGTTGTTCGCCAAGTCGTCGGAATCGGCGAACTGCGCGTAGTAATCGGCGCCGATTCGGTTCTCCGGGCAGGTAGCGTGGAAATGTCGGTCAGGCTGACAGCGGACTGGTTCACGACACTGCTCATTTCATCCAGGCCGGCGTGATCGGCAAGCCGTTGCGGTGGCGGTATTCGGCAATTGTCTTGAGGTTGTTGAGTTCCAGCGCGTGACCGGCACCGAAGATGTCCCAGAAGTCGCCGACCCAGCCCGTGCGGTCTGGCGGGCCGGCCTCGGGATAGGGGTTGTGCGCGTAGAACGGGTGACGGCAATTCGTCCACAGCACAACGGAACCGGGCTTGCCGAGGACCACCTGCGCATCGAGGACCCGCATCAGGTAGATCATCCACAGGTGCTTGCCCTGGTCCCAGCGCGCAGTGGTAATCGACGGTACGTGCCTCGGCGACGGCCTCTGTCCGGGTGTAGATCTTGGTGTCGGGAAGCAACCGGTCGTAGGCCAGCCACAGCCCGGGTGCATCAGTGGGGGTGAAGCCCCGCAGGGTATACGTCCACTCTTCGAGGCTCCGGGTATCGGCCAGGTATTCGAACAGCTCATCGGGTGGACAGTCGACGTAGTCGTTGACCGTGCAGTACTGGCCGAAGACCTCGTCGTGCGGGTACACCGACCGCATCTTCGCCAGGAACATCGAAGCGGTCTCTTCGAGCGGCGAGGTCTCGATGCGGACCAATCCCTCGGATCGGCTCGGTGCTGCCATTGTGGACGGCATTGTGCACGGCGATATCGTCAAGTGCCGCTACGGACATGGGATCTACTCCTTAAGGCGAGGTGATCTGTTGTCTAACCAGGTTTTTGGCGTGGCACCATCATCACGCACCGCTGAATTCATTGAGCGGCGGAACTATTGGCGCTCGTTGCCCCCCTTGACATCAAGCCATTTAGCTTTGTGTTGATACCGGTACCACGAGCTGCGGGCGGGTCCGGTTCACTCGTGGCGAATTCTGGCGCACGGATCACCGGCCGGCCTGGGGTTTGTTGCCCTGGTCCATCCAACTGTGGAAGCGGCCCTCCGCGTCGTAGACCGAACGCACCCTGTCCAGGCGTGCCATGTTGGATTCGGTGATGAATCGCGCCGGACGTCGGCACAGATTCTCGTCGGCGAGCGAGCTGCCGGTCGCCAGGTGCGACATCGCCGCCATGTTGGACGCGGCCCAGTCTCCGTACCGTTCATCGTCGGCCGGGTCCTGCCAGATGGTGTAAAGCGCCAGATAGATCTCGTCTTCCACGCCGTACACCATGTCCGCGCGCTGCGCAGAGGTCTTCCAGCCAGTGAAGATGAAGTGCGAGGGGTGCGGTGGCATGGTGTCGATGATGCTGCGGATACCGGGCAACAGTTCTTCGGCGGAAGCCAACATGAACATGTTGTCGGCGATGTAGCGGTGTCCCTTCGGGTAGCTGGTCATCACGGCGCGTATACCAGTTGGCCAAAGTTGTAGGCGCGTAAGGAAGGCACGATCGCCCTGTCGATCACGGGACAGGTGCCCAGCGGGGCGAGAGCTCCACCGCCTCGTCCTCCGAGGCCGCGAACACCGGCGACGCGATCGTGATGCCAGGCTGATCGAGCCCGGCTCCGGGAAAGCTGCGCGCGGTGTGGATCTGCAGTTCCACGTTGTCGCCGATCTCCGAACAGATCGAGCGACCCCAGCTGAACACCTCGTCGGGGACCTCGAACGGGATACCGTGCCAGGCAGTGCCCCAGACCGGGGGCCGTGGGTGGACCCGCAGTGTGAAGGAGGTGACCACCCCGAAGAAGCCCGGCCCCGAACCTCTGGCTGCCCAGTCTCATGTCTGGATGGTTCTCTGGGTCGCAATAGATGTCTCACCGTCGGCGGTGACGACGTTCGAGTCCGAGCACGCTCTCGCATGCCGGCCCGAGTGCCGGACTGTTCCAGCCGTATCCGCCCTGCAACAGGTAGCCGCCGAGGCAGATGCCTTCGCAATGGCCGGCGGGAAAGAACAGCCCCGTGCATCCAGTTCCGCCGCGAAATCGCTGGCGACTTTCCGGCCCAGACGTCGGCGATCATCCGATCTTGCTCGACGGTGCAGTGATCGAGGCCACTGACATCGAGTAGCAGGCCACCGTCGCGCAGGTGACTGGCCGTCCAGCTGTGTCCGCCAGAACGTACGCCGACCTGATGCCCGTGGGCCCGCGCGTATCGCAACGCCGCGACCACATCGTCGGCGCCGTGAGCTTGCACGATCACATCCGGAAAACCGTTGCGGCAGAATGCCGTTCCATACCGTCTGCCGACGGGCCGCCTCGTACCCGGCTGCGCCACGGAAGAAGGTCTGTGTCGGTAGAAACTAAAGTCACGATATCCCTTTGCTTTTCGATGCCACGAGTTCGCCCGGCGTACGGCGCTTGAGGTAGTCCGCAACTTCCCGGGCCAGCGGCGTGGCGTTGAGACGGATGGCCCGGAGTGGGCCGTTGGGCGGAATGCCGTATCCGATCGCGAACATTCCGTCGCCGACGTGCGAGGCAAAGCCGCCACGTGGGTTGCCGTGCGCGTCGAGTACGTCAAGGTGTCCGACCATACCGTTGAGATCGGTGCGGAACCCGGTGGCAGTGATGATCACCTGCGGCGCCACGGATGTGCTGTCGGCGAGGATCACGGCATCGGGTTCGACCGCGTGGACGGCGCCGACGACCTGGACACGCCCGTCTCGCACGACCTCGATCAGCTCATCGGCCAGCGTGGGAATGCGGCCCCGTTGTTCCACCGTCGCCTTGAGCCCCAACTGCGGCTGCGGGAAGCCGAGGCCCGACAGGTCGCCCCACAGCAGGTGATTCACCCTTGCGATCAGCGGGTCGACCACACGCGCGGGGACCCGCGCGAACAGCTCGAGGAAGATATCCGAAGGAATCGGTCCCATGGCCCGCCGGACGAGGTGGGGCGGTGTGCGTACGGAAAGCCAGATCCGCCGCGCTCCCCCGTCGACGAGCTGGACAGCGATGTCGGCCGCGGAATTGCCTGCGCCGACAACGAGGACGTCACGTCCACGGTAGGGCCAGGCATTGGTGAAGTCACCGGAATGAACGAACTCACCGCTGAAGCGACTGAGTCCAGGCCATGCCGGGATGCTGGGGGCACTGTAGTTACCCGTAGCGAGGATGACTGCGGGAGTGTGGATTTCAACCGACGAAGTGTCAAGGCGCCATCCTCCTTCGAACCGGTCGATGCGGTCGACTTCGCATCCGAGCATGAGTGCGATGTTCTGCCGCTCGACGTAGCGGTCGAAATAGCGGACCATGTCCTCCTTGGTCGGCCAGCGGCCGGCGTTCAACGGAATCCGCTGTCCCGGAAGGTGCGACAAGAATCCGGTGGTGTTGAGGCGGAAGTTGTCATAGCGCCTCCGCCACGAAATTGCCGGTGCTGCTGCGCGATCGAGAACGAGCGCTCGGATGCCGTGCTGATGATCGAGTTCGCGCGCGACGGCCAGGCCCGCGGGGCCCGCGCCGATCACCACGGCGTCATGACAGTCCTGGCTCTGCGGCGCGGTCCCGTTCATCGTCAAGCGCTCGCAACGACATCGGCTCGGTCGCCTGCAGTGTGTTCGGTGGCAGCAGTTGCGACTGCCTTGACGGTGAGAAACGGTGCGAATGGCGGGATTTCGTCGGCTGCACACTCGATACTGACCACTGCGGGTCCGTCGACGTCCAATGCGGCGCGCAGTGCCGGGGCCAAACCCTCGAGGTCGGCGACATCGACGGACGTCAGTCCCGGAAACATCGCTGCCAGGCCGGAACCCAGATGGCTGGACCGGAATCGGTTGTAGCTGTACACATCGTCATAGAACAGCTGCTCGCGCGTCACGCACATGGCGTGGGCGTTGTTGTTGAACAGGATGAAGGTCACCGGAAGCTGATACTGAACTGCGGTGTGCACCTCCATGCCATGCATGAAAAATGCTCCGTCGCCGGCGATTATCGCGGTGCGCCCACCGGGCCTTCCCCGGCTGGCACGCCCGAACGCCATCCCGATGCCGGCGCCGAAGCTGTACCCCATCCCGCCCATCCCGAGCGCAACGACGAACCTGCCGTCCCGACGAACCGGCAGATGATGGATCGCCGCGGCCCCGGTGTTGCCGGCGTCGACCACGATGTCGGTACCGTTGGGCAGCACACCGTCGATGACCGCCATGGCGTCGCGGTACCGTACTCCCGGACCCGTCCAGGCCGGTGGAGTCAATTCAGTGCGCAGCACCTCGTCGGGCACGCGTAGCCCCTTCGGCCTTCCGGGTCCGGACAGCGCTTCGGTGAGCATTCGCAACGATCCACGCAAGTCGTCGGTGTGTACGTGGGTGCACGGAAAGTACGGCGGCGCAGACCCGATCGAAACCGTTGGCACCGTTGCCAACGCGTCGTCTAGGCCGGTGCGCGCGGTAACCGAGAGTCGGGTGCCGACCACCAGGCACACGGCACTGGCGGCCACCGCCTCGGCCACACCCGGGTGACCCATGACGCCGGTGACCCCGAGCGCCGACGATGACCCCAAACCCGGTATTCCCGCAACATCTTTGGCATCCGGCACGGTTGCCACCTGGGCGCGCAATACCGCGCGCAGGTCTTCGAGCTCGGCCCGGGCGTTGTCGCGAGCCACCTGCTCGCCCACGATGATGGTGACGGGGCCGCCCCCGTGTCGCAGCACCGGGACGATCGGCTGCGGGTTGCCGATGGGCGGCGGAGCAGGCACCATCCGGTCTGCAGGGTCCGCTGACCTCAACATATCCCTGCTGAATATCTTTGGGCAGCAACAACACTGCGGGACCGCCGGACCGTGCTGTCGCGATGGCGCGGGTCAGTGCCGAGACGATGCCCGCCGGCGTGAGCACCCGCTCACATGACAGCGACACCGCCGAAAACAATGACTCTGCGTTCAGCGATCCGTTGCGTCCGCTGGTGTCCTGGAAGCTGCCCCGCCCGTCCATACCGGTGGCGGTTTGACCAACCAACGCCAGCACCGGAACTCGGCTTGCCAGCGACTCCCCCAGGCCCGCAACCAGATTCAGTGCGCCGCCACCGGAGGTTGCGGCAACCACACCCAGCCCGGCTCCGCTGCGGCTGTAACCATCGGCCATTGTGGTCGCGGAGAACTCGTGCTTGGCGAGTACCGCGGTGATCGATGACTCGAAATGCGCCGCGTCGTAGAGATCCTCGATGTTGGCGCCGTCGACGCCAAAGATGTGGTCGACTCCAATTGCCGCAAGGTGTTCGACAATGTGGTCGACCACCCGATGTGTTCTGGGCATACCTGAAACACGACAGGCGGTGAAGTCGAGTTCACCGCCCGCTGCGGACTTACAGTGAACGTTCCAGCAGAATCTGGCCGCTATCAGCGGAAACCACCTGCACGGAGGCGATCTCGTTTATCGGCGTCGAGATGCTTCCGGCCGGCGTTGCGGTGTGGCCGGGTTCGGCCACCCAGGTCGCCAGCCGGGTCTGGCTGCCGTCGCGGCCCACCACCACCATGGCCAACGTGTCATGGTGGGCATCCGGCGGCGCCAGGCAGAAGCATTGCAGGTTGATGAAGGTCCCCCAGTGTTCGCTGGACAGCGAAATCGTCGACGTCAACAGCTTGGTGCCAACCTGCGACATCGGCTGCGCCGAGGTGGTCGGCTGCGAGTGCGTCCCGACAAAGCCGTTGACTCCCAGCAGCACCCCGATGCCCAGCACCACGGCCGCGGCGGCCGAAGCCAGCCAGGTCAGGCGGGTGCGACGACGGCGCCAGCGCACTGTCTCCAGTAATGACGGCAGTAGCTCCGGTGTCGCGAGCGCAGGCTCCGCCTCGTTGATCGCGGCCACTTCTTCGCGGCTCAACCGCGAGAGCAGCGCTGGGACGCCGCTGAGCTCGGCGACCGCTTCTCGGCAGGACGCACAGTACGCCAGATGCGCTTCGAATTCGCGCCGCTCGGAGCCCGACAACGACCCCAACACATATGCGGCGTCCCACGTCGCGTAGCGGTGCGTGTCGCCCGGCTGATCATGTCTCACCGACCCCGTCATGTCATCCACCTCCTGTCGCGCTCAAGTTTCGGCAGCCCCGTCATCGCGTGACTCCCAGTTCCTGCAGAGTGAGCCGCAGTGCGCGCACGGCGTAGTGCAGGCGCGACTTCACGGTTCCCTCTGCGATGTCCAGATCGTTCGCTATTTGAGCGGTGGTCCAGCCCCGGTAGTACGACCGCTCGATCACCGCCCGGTGTTCGGCGGACAGCTGGGCCATCGCGTCGGCGATCAGCAGCCGATCCAGCGCCGCATTCACCTCGTCCGGCGTGGACTGCTCCGGCGTGCCGTCCTGGTCGGTCGAGCCGACGACGTTGCGAAACCGGGCGCTGCGGCGATCGTCGATGATCATGTTGCGCGCGACGGTGAACAACCATGCCCGCGCTGATCGCTCCGTGTCGCCGATGACTTCCGGATGCTGCCAGGCCCGCAGCAACGTCTCTTGCACGACGTCCTCGGCCATGCTGGCGTCGCCGGTCAACCGCAACGCATAACGCCACAACACGGCCGCATGCTCGTCGTAGAGCGCCTTCATCAGCGCGGCTTCTGGCTGCCGCATTGCCCACACGAGCCACTCGATCACCTCCCGCCTACTGACACGAGTCCAGCAGGTGCTCGGTTCAACAGGCCGCGACCCGCAGCGCCCGGCGAGTTCAACGCGTGAGGATGCGCGGGCCGTCCTCGGTGACCGCCACCGTGTGTTCCCAGTGCGCGGCGCGCGAGCCGTCGACGGTGGTGACCGTCCACTGGTCCTCGAGGACGACGGTTTTTCCGGTGCCCAGCGTCAGCATCGGTTCGATGGCCAGCACCGAACCGACCGCCAGCAACGGACCGCGCCCCGGCGACCCTTCGTTGGGCAGGAACGGGTCCATGTGCATCTGCCGGCCGATGCCGTGGCCGCCGTACCCCTCGACGATGCCGAACGCGCGGTCGTAGCGGGCTGCGGCGGCATGCGTACCCGTTTCGATGGCATGCGCGACGTCGGTCAGCCGGTTACCGACCACCATCGCCGCGATTCCGGCTTCCAACGAATCCCTGGTCGCCTGCGACAGCGCCGCATCGGCGGGGATCAGGTTGCCGACGCCGAAGGTGACGGCCGCGTCGCCGTGCCAGCCGTCCAGCACCGCGCCGCAGTCGATGGACACCAGGTCGCCGGGTACCAGGACTTCGGCGGCGGACGGGATGCCGTGCACGACGCGGTCGTTGACGGATGAGCAGATCGAGGCCGGGTAGCCGTGGTAGCCCAGGAACGACGGGATGGCGCCGGCTTCGCGGATCACCGACTCGGCGATCTCGTCGAGACTGAGCGTGGACACCCCCGCCACCGCCGCCAATTGGACCGCTTTGAGTGCGGCGGCGACGACGGCGCCGGCCGCGGCCATCGCATCGAGCTCACCGGCAGTGCGCTGCGGAACCACCTTGCGGCCCCGCAGCCTTGCCAGGGCGCCCATGGCTACTTGCCCAGGGCTTGCAACGCGCGGGCGAACACCTCATCCAAGGTACCGACGGCGTCGACAGTCTTCAGCTCGTCGCGGTAGTAGTCCAACAGCGGCGCGGTTTCGTCCCGGTAGACCTTCATCCGATTGAGGATGACCTCTTCGGTGTCGTCGGCACGGCCACGGCCCGTCAGGCGGGTCAGCAGCTCGTCCTCGGACACCCGGAACTCCACCACCGCGTCAATGTCGGTTCCGCGGCGTTCCAGCATTTCATGCAGCGCCTTGGCCTGCTCCACCGAACGCGGGTACCCGTCCAAAATGAAACCGTTGGCCGCATCCGGATTGTTCAGTCGGTCGTCGACGAGTTCGTTGGTCAGGGTGGACGGCACCAGGTCGCCGGCGTCCAGGTAGCGCTTGGCCTCCACACCGAGCTTGGTGCCCTCTTGGATATTGCTGCGGAACAGTTCCCCGGTGGAGATGTGCGGGATACCGAGCTTTTCGGCCAGCTTCTCGGCTTGCGTCCCCTTGCCCGCCCCCGGCGGTCCCAGCAATACCACTCTCACTTGAGGAACCCTTCATAGTTGCGCTGCATGAGCTGACTCTCGATCTGTTTGACCGTATCCAACCCGACGCCAATCATGATCAGAACCGCGGTACCCCCGAAGGGTAGATTTTGTATCCCGCCGCTGTTGCCAATTTGCAGGAACATATTCGGCAGTACCGAGATCAGGCCGAGGTAGATCGAGCCGGGCAGGGTAATCCGGCTCAGCACAAAGCGCAGGTAATCGGCGGTTGGACGGCCGGGACGAATACCCGGAATGAAGCCGCCGAATTTCTTCATTTCGTCGGCACGCTCATCTGGATTGAACGTGATCGACACGTAGAAGTACGTGAAGAAGATGATCAGCCCGAAATAGATTGAGATATAAACCGGGCTGCTCGGGTCCGAAAGGTAGCTGGCGACGAATTTGTCCCACCAGCCGCGGCCGCCACCGCCGTTGCCGCTGCGGACCAACTGGGTGATCAGATTCGGAATGTAAATCAGCGAGGACGCGAAGATGACCGGGATGACGCCGGCCTGGTTGACCTTGAGCGGTAGGTATGTCGACGTGCCGCCGTACATCCGCCGGCCGACCATGCGCTTGGCGTACTGGACCGGGATCCGCCGCTGGCCCTGCTCGACGAACACCACGCCGACGATGATGACCAGCGCGGCCGCACACACGGCCGCGAAGATCATGCCGCCGCGGCTCTGCAGGATCTGGTTTCCTTCGGCAGGGATGCGGGCGGCGATGCCGACGAAGATCAACAGCGACATGCCGTTGCCGATACCGCGCTCGGTGATCAGTTCACCCATCCACATCACCAGCGCTGCGCCGGCCGTCATCACCAGCACGATGACGATCTCGGAGAAGATGGTCTGGTTGGCCAGGATGTCCAGCGAGCAGCCCTGCAGCAACCCACCGTTGGCCGCCAGGGCCACGATGCTGGTGGCCTGCAGAATGGCCAGAGCGATCGCAAGATATCGGGTGTACTGCGTCATTTTCGCTTGCCCAGCCTGGCCCTCCTTCCTGAGCTCTTCAAAGCGCGGGATCACCACGGTGAGCAGCTGCACGATGATGCTCGCGGTGATGTAGGGCATCACGCCCACCGCGAAGACGGTGAGCTTCAGCAGCGCTCCGCCGGAGAACAGGTTGATCAGCGAATAGATCTGACCGGCCTGGCCGCCGCTGGCTTCCTTGATGCACTGCTGCACGTTGGGGAAGTTGACGCCGGGTGAGGGCAGCGAGGCGCCGACGCGGTACAGGACGACGATGCTCAGCGTGAAGAGGATCTTCCGTCTCAGGTCAGCTGTCCGCAGCGATGAGATGAAAGCCGAAAGCACTCTTCCTCCTGCGCAGCCGAACTCTGGTCGCGGCATGCCAACCGGGACTGGCCGGCTGGTTCCATTGTCTGATAGTTCCTGGGTTCATCCCGCGTCACGCGCCCAACACCAGCAGGCCAGGACGTACGGCGTCGCGCGTCAAACCGAGTACGAGACTAACAGCTGGTGCGCGCTGGTCCGTCCAGGGTGGCCTCTCGAGCAAAGGGGTGCCGCCTCGCTGCGCGTACAGTCTGGATAGCTCGTTATATTTGCTAAATAACAGATCACACTTTTTCGGGAGCACGTAGATGACCCAAATGGGCAGCGCACGGTACGAAGGCGACACCTGGGACCTGGCGTCGAGCGTGGGTTTGACGGCCACCATGGTCGCCGCGGCACGCGCCGTGGCCGCGCGGGATCCGCACGGCGCGGGCGCCGTGGCCACGGATTCCTTTGCCGAACCGCTGGTCCGCGCGGTCGGCGTCGATTTCTTCACCAAGCTGGCCGGCGGTGAGCTGGATATGGCCGAACTCGACGAAGAAACGGCGACCGGCACCGTGCACTTCGCCAACGCCATGGCCGTCCGCACCAGGTTCTTCGACGACTTCTTCGAAGCTGCCACCGCGGCCGGCATCCGGCAGGCCGTCATCCTGGCCGCAGGCCTGGACTCGCGCGCATACCGGCTGCCCTGGCCGTCCGCCACCACCGTGTTCGAAGTCGATCAGCCGCAAGTGATCGAGTTCAAGACCGCGACGCTGTCCGGTCTGGGCGCCCCGCCGACCGCGGACCGGCGAACCGTGGCGGTCGACTTGCGCGAAGACTGGCCGGCCGCGCTGCGCCAAGCCGGCTTCGACCCCACGCAGCGCACCGCGTGGATCGCCGAGGGGCTGCTGGGCTACCTGCCGGCCGAGGCCCAGGATCGGTTGCTCGATCAGGTCACTGCGCTCAGCGTGCCGGGCAGCCGATTCGCGACCGAAGGGCTGTTGGACATCAACGAGCTCAACGAAGAGGAACTGCGCAACCGGATGAGGCGCCAGAACGAGCGGTGGAGCCGCCACGGGCTGGATTTCGACATGGCCGCGCTGGTGTATTTCGACGATCGCACCGACGCGGGGACCTACCTGGCCGCTCACGGCTGGCAGACCACCAGCATGCGTAACTCGGAGCTGTTCGCCATGCACGGGCTGCAGCCCGCCGCCGGGGATGACGCCCCGTTCGGCGAGGTGGTCTACCTGAGCGCGGAGCGGCTTTAAACATGGCAACTACCGAGCGGTCCGCCGGAGACACCTGGGACCTGGCCTCGAGCGTGGGGGCAACCGCGACCATGGTGGCCGCCGCCCGCGCGGTGGCCTCCGCGCAGGACGACCCGATCATCAACGACCCGTTCGCGGCACCGCTGGTGCGGGCGGTCGGGCTGGATTTCTTCACCCGCCTGGTCGAGGGTGACCTGCCGATAGAGCAGGCGCTGCCCGATGCGGCCGACGGACGCGACCTGCAATTCGAGACCGACTCGATCGCGGTGCGCACCCGCTTCTTCGACGACTTCTTCCTCGAGGCGGCCCGCGACGGCGTGCGCCAGGCCGTGATTCTGGCCGCCGGCCTGGATGCCCGCGGTTATCGGCTGCCCTGGCCCCGCGGCACGGTGGTGTACGAAGTCGACCAACCTCAGGTCATCGAGTTCAAAAACTCGGCCATGTCGGGGTTGGGCGCCACTCCTTCTGCGCACCGCAAGGCAGTCAGCGTCGACCTGCGGGATGACTGGCCAAACGCGTTGCGCCACAATGGATTCGACCCCACCCAGGCGACCGCCTGGAGCGCCGAGGGCCTGCTGATGTACCTCCCACCAGAAGCTCAGGACCTGCTCTTCGACAACATCACCGCGCTCAGTGGACCCGGCAGCAGGATCGCCACCGAATACCATCCCGACTCGGGCGTGCCCATGAGTCAACGCGCCCAGCAGTTCAACCAGCGCTGGGCCAACCTGGGCTGCGACATCAACCTGTCCAACCTGTTCTACGACGGCGAGCGCAACAACGTCGTTGACTACCTGACCGCTCGGGGCTGGACGGTGACCACCCGCCCGCGACGGGACTTCTACGCCGACTACGGCCGCGTCTTCCCCGACGACCCCGACTCCGCCTCCCTGCGCAACATCGTCACCGTTATCGCGACACGCTGAAGCCGTACAGGTCGAAGCCGTGCGGCAGCGGCTTGGCGGGGTTGAGCCGATTCCCCGAGAGGCTGGTGGCGCCGGCGTCGATCAGGTGGGCCAAGATCGCTTGACCCAGGAATATCGACAGGTCCGCCCCCGGGCAGACCTGGGGCCCGTGGCTGAAGAAGTTGTATGACCAGTCGTTGCCCGCGTCTCCGCTGACCCACTCGCCCGGTGAGAACCGGTCCGCGTACGGGATGCGGTGCCGGTTGCGGTGATTGAAGACGTTGTAGATCAGCACCTGGGTCCCCTCGGGCAGCACGGCGCCGTTGGGGAACTCGACGTCTCGGGTGGTGACCCTGCCGAACAGCTGGGTGGTGGGCCACAGCCGCATGGTCTCGAACAGGCACCCGGCCAGGTACTCCAGCCTGGCTATGCCTGCGGCGGAACCGAGGTCGGCATCGGCCATCTCAGCCGCGACTTCGCGCAACTGCTCGTCGTGACTTGACAACACCCCGAGCGTACGGAAGGTGTTGGCCGCCAGCGTGTCTCCCATTGCGAACATCCAGTGCACCAACTGGCCGGCGGGCGCAGACCCAGGGTCGGGAGCCTGCGGAATCAGCGCGGCGAGACTGCCCTCCGGGGGGTTGGCGAGATAGCTCTCGATCCGTGCGATGAACTCGTCGTACTGCGGCGCCGGCTCATCCGGCATCTTGTTGCCGGCCGACATCAGCTCACCGAGCAGGTCGCTGAGATCCTGGTCGTCGGCGGCGGGATCACCGAACAGCACCCGTCGCGTCATACGCTGAAACGCCTTGTTGACCGTCGGCCAGTCGATCTTGTCGCCGGCCAGCTCCCGAGCGGTTTGGGCGGCGACGTCGACGAACGGTTGCGCAAGCCGGTGTACCGATTTGCCGGTATCCAGAACGGCCTCGGCGAACTTACGCCGTTGCTGCCACTCCTTACCCTTGGAGATGGTCAGGGCGTCGGGCTGAAACGCGGTCATGCCCTTACGTTTCGCCTCCGGGTCGGAAGCGAACGGGTCGGGAGAGCCACCCAGCACGAACTGCAGATCGTCGGGATGGTGCACCAGCAGGGCCTCATCCTTGGCGACGCGGACGTAGAACGGTGCGGGGCCGTAGCTACCCACCATCCCGTCCACCAACCGGTAGCCCAGGTAGTCGGCCCCGACGGTGGACGCGATCCGGCTGGGCAACTCCCGTTTGTTGAACAGCCCCAGGATCACGTTGGGGACCGCGACCTGAGCGGTGAATCTGATGCCTTCGACAGTGGACGCGTGCTTGAAATCGTCAGCCACGGACTAGGACCCCCACGGGATGTAGGCCCGTACCGTGTCGGCGAGTTGAACCAGCGGACGCTTCTTTCCCGCGGCGGGCGCACCCAGCTTCGGCCAGGGCGCGAAGACGCGCTCCACATCGCCGATGACCGTCTCGAGCTCCGGATAATGGCGCAGCAGAACGTCTTTCATCGTCGTATGGTTCACCCAGTCGTAGCCGACCTGGGTGTACACATCAGGCCGGAAATCCTTGGTGAAGAACCGGTCGCTCTTCAGGCGGCGCGACGCCATCAGGATGAAGATGCGAAACGCGGTGTCGGAGAAGCCGAAACCCTTCGGCGGCTGCTCGGCCTGCATCCCGATCTGCAGATCCACCGCGTCGACGTCGCCGTTGTAGACCTCGCTGATCTCCTTGGCCCACTGCTTGTTGGGCGTGATGTCGTCGATGCTCTTGCGGCGCGGCATCCGTATTGCTTCCCGGAAGTCGTTGTAGCGGGGCACCCCCCGTTCCCGGTCACGCACGATGTCCAGGGTGGCCAGGTCGGTGACCTGCCCGTCCACCCGGGTCAGCTGGCGCAGCGCGTTCGGGTAGTTGTGCAGGCACACCGCACCCGCGCTGGCCAGACCGAACGAATACCACATGTCGCCGAATTCCATTCGGTCCATGAAGTCGCGCGTGAAACGTCCTTGCAACTCGGTGAATTCGCGTTTCTCGAGATGCTCCCCGGATTCCAGCGAGAAGAAGTTCCAGTCGTCGGGAATCAGCGGGTGCATGCGGTAGACCGAGACGAACTCTTCAGTCAGGGAGAACGGCGCGGAATGATGATCGGTCGCCGAGCCGATGATGCCCGACAGCGCCTCGCTGTCGCCGACGCGACCGATGCGGTCGCGGAACGTCTCACCCAGGGCGCCATACCAGTTGGCGTTCATGCCGATTTGCAGTGCGGGGTGGCGCAATACGCACGTCGTCCATTCGACGGTGTGGATCTTCGCGATCAGGGCCGAGACCACCAGGACACCGAGTTCGAAGAGGCGTTGGTCATCAAAGCTCGGGTATGCCTTCTTCAGGGCGTCACACACCGCATTGTGTTCGCGGGCGAACAGTGTGTGCAGGATGCCCACCCCGACCCACCAGTTCTCCCGCATACCGGTGAGGTCGATACCGGGGATGTCGCTCTTGGGCAGCCTGCCGTCATCACCGACCTTGATCTTGCCGTCGACGAAGGTGCGAACCTCGGCTTGACGCTCCTTGCCGCTGCCGTAGATCTGCGACCCGTCCCACCAATGGGTTTCGACGTTGCCGAACACCGGCGCCGGGCAGCCGTCCACGATCTCGCCGCGCGGCGGGATGGTGCAGCGTATCCGCATCGGGTTCTCGGGGAATTCGTCGCCCTTGCGCAGCGGGATGTCGATCGTCTTGTCCTTCAAGCCATCGCCGTGGAAGAACCAGTTGTGGTTTTCGAACTGCAGCCAGGCGGCGGCCAGCGCGTTGATGATTCCGGCGGGCTTGAATTCGTCGCGCGCCATCAACCGCCGGCTGATCAGGCGCGGGTCCGGATCTAGCAACCGTTTGGTGTCGGTGACGGTCTTCGCCAGCGGAACGTTGCGCCCGAAGCCGGTTCCCTTTGCGCCCATCCACGGTTCGGAGAGGTCGTTCCACGTGCCGTCCGGGGTGCGGGCCCGTTTGACTTCCTCGGTGGGCTCGCCGAGATCGTCCTTGGGCCGGATGCCGTCGCCTTCAAAGAGGTTGTGGTCGCGCAGATCCTTGCGCAGTCCAGCTAGCGCCTTGAGTTGCAGAACCAGCGAGGGATGCTCATACCATTGACGACTCACCTGGACCACCGTTCAGTAGAAGTTGCCAAGCCCCACTGGGAATGCGAGGAAAGCGCAAGAGGCACAAGTGCTTTCACGGTTCCCGCGCCAACTCGGCAGCTGGGCTGAACCGATCGCACATGACCCCCCCGCCAGTGGGCTGTGACGGCAAATACGGACGGGCTTGATCTTAAGCGTGTGTGACGGGCGTGTAAATGAACTACTAAAGGCCCGCCGCGGCGTCAGCCGTATCGAGGTTGCGGCCTAACCCGGGTTAGCGGCCGGTGCCCGCACAACCATCGGCACGGCCGGGAAGGCCCAGGCCATCTCCGAGCGCGACTTGCGCAGCGCCGCGGTGCCGTAACCCTTCTTCCGGTGCTCGGGGTGGATCCAGATCCGGACGTTCACCTCGCCGTTGAGGAGTTCGCCGAACACCATGCCGACCTTCTCCCCGGAATCGACGGCCACGAACCACACGGCCTCTTCGTCGTGCAGGCGCCTGAGCGCCTTGCTGATTTCGTCGTCGATGCTGCCGGCGGGTGCACCGGAGCCATCGCCGGCAGCCTTGATCTCGTCGGTGCGGGTGGTGAAGATGTCGCGGTCCTGCGCAGCGGAGAAGGCGCGAAGCTCGAGGGTCTCCCCCGAGCTTGCCGGCCGTTCGTTGAGCGTGAAGCTGAGTTGCTTGTTCAGGTCGTCGAGTTCGGCCAGGATCTTCGCGCGCGCATCCTGGGTGAGTTGGTCGAACGACATGCTCATCACGGCTTCGGCAGCAAGGCGCGAGGTACCGAGCAGCGCGACGATGGCCTCGACCGCCGCGGACTTGTTCTTGGCCTCGACTATGGCGTCGGCGACCTCATGCCGGCGTTCCAACGCGGCAAGCAAAGCGTCTGCGATTTCTCGACGGGCTGCGGTCTGGTCGTGGTCAGTCATTTCACTAGCGTAGAACGACGGACCGCAGACCGCGCCACCAGTGCTGGGCAATTGCGGCGATCCGTGGCGCGATCACCGCGGGGCCAGTCGCGATCCGCTGAGCTCCAGGAAGCGGCGGTACCGATCCTTGGTCGGTCCGACCCAATCGGGGCGGGGTTCGACGACCCGGTCCACCGCGGCCCACCGGGCCGCGTCGGTGATCACCGATTCCAGCCCCGCCGCTATCCGGCCGAGAAATGCCGCTCCCAGCGCCGCCCCCTCGGCCACCGCCGACACCTCGACGGGCCGCCCGGTCGCGTCGGCGATGGCCTGCATCCAGGGTTGCACGCGGGTGCCGCCCCCGGAGGCGATGATGCGACGCACCGGTGCACCGCTCAACTCGAGGATCTGCCGAACCACGAAGCCCGACGCTTCATAGGCTGCCCGCCGCACGGATGCGGCGTCCTGGGTGAGATCGACCCCGTGCAGCGCCGCGCGGCGGTCAGGATCGTGGAACGGCGTGCGTTCACCACGGATGTAGGGCAGCCACACCGGCACCCGCCGCGGGTCGGCTTCCAGCGAATCAGCTTGGGCGACAACGCGATCCACCCAGCCGAGGAACAACCCGCCGGCGTTGCTGGCACCACCGATCTGGCTCTTGCCGACCGCCGTATGGGGAATGGTCCACAAGCCGGGCACCTGCCGGGCTTCGGCAACGGTGACCCACACGATCAAGGTGGTGCCGCACAAGACCAGGACGTCGCCGTCGTGATCGGCACCGGCGACGATCTGCTCGCACAGGGCATCGATAGCGCCGGTCCCCAGCACCATCGACGTTCCGCGGACCTGCCCGACCGGTTCTCCGAACGTCTCGACCCGGGGCATCTGGTCGACAGTGGCACCGCAGTCGGCGAGCGCCGCCGGATTCCATCCCGTGCCGTCGAACAGCGGCAGCGAGGTGATCGCGGTGGCGAAGTCGATCACCGCCTCACCGGCCAGCGCATGGTTGGCGACGGCGGGCGCCGGCCAGAACCCGGTCGCGCCGGGTGCCTCGGCGGCAGTCCACCGCAGAAACTCGGCGGCCTCCCCCACGGCGGGAACAGGTTGCTGGACGGCGTCGGGGACTCGGCCGCGGCTGTCGCCGTACAACAGTCCCGGAGTGATGGGCCGGCCCTCGGCATCAACCGCGGTCATCGACGGCACCATCGACGAGACGGCCACCGCCTTGGCATCCGGTCGGTTCAGCCGGCCCAGGGCGGTGACCGGTCCCTCGCGCCACGCCTCTTCCGCGTTGTGCTCCAGCCGGTCGGGCGCCGGGACCAGCAGCTGATGCGGAATCCGCGCCCGCGCGTGCACGCGGCCGTTCTCGTCGGCCGCGACCGCCTTTGGCCGCCGTCGTGCCGACGTCGATGCCGATTGTGACGTCTTCGCGTGACACGGGCGCCACGGTACGCCAGCATTGGCTTTCGTGACGTCTCGACCACGCGCCCTGGTGACGGCCCCGCTGCGCGGGCCGGGTTTTGCCAAGATTCGCCACCTCGCCGATGTGGTGTACGACCCTTGGATAGAGCAGACCCCGCTACGGATATACAGCGCCGAACAGCTGGCCGAGCGGATCGCCGCCGAATCCGCCGATATCGTTGTGGTGGAAAGTGATTCGGTCAAAGGGCCGGTGTTCGAGCTGGGCTTGCGCGCGGTGGCGGCCACCCGTGGCGATCCCAACAACGTCGACATCGCCGCCGCCACGGCCGCCGGCATTCCGGTGCTGAACACCCCGGCCCGCAACGCCGACGCGGTCGCCGAAATGACGGTCGCGCTGCTGCTGTCCGCCACCCGTCGACTGGTGGCCGCCGACGCGGATGTGCGCAGCGGCAACATCTTTCGCGACGGGACCATCCCCTATCAGCGGTTCCGCGGCTGGGAGATCGCCGGGCTCACCGCGGGGCTGGTGGGCCTGGGCGCGGTCGGCCGGGCCACTGCGTGGCGGCTGTCCGGGCTGGGCCTGCGGGTCATCGCGCACGACCCGTATTGCGACGACGCCCACCACACCCTGGAGCAGCTGCTGGCCGAATCCGACGTCGTCTCGCTGCACGCACCCGTTACCGACGACACCGCCGGAATGATCGGCGCCGAGCAGTTCGCGGCCATGCGTGACGGCGTCGTTTTCCTCAATTCCGCGCGGGCCCAACTGCACGACATCGACGCGCTCGTCGACGCGCTGCAGTCCGGCAAGGTGGCGGCCGCCGGCCTGGACCACTTCGCCGGCGAATGGCTACCGACCGATCACCCGCTGACCGCGATGCCCAACGTCGTGCTGACCCCCCACATCGGCGGCGCCACGTGGAACACTGAGGCCCGGCAGGCGCAGCTGGTCGCCGACGACCTGGAGGCGCTGCTGTCCGGCGGCAGACCCGCCCATATCGTCAACCCGGAGGTGCTGGGCTCATGAAGTTCGTTGGCCGCTTTGTTGAGGGGGCTGAAGCCGCGGTGCTGGCGGCGGCCAAGGACATGCTGCGCCGCGGCCTGGTAGAGGGCACCGCGGGCAACATTTCCGCCCGGCGCTCCGACGGCAATCTGGTGATCACGCCGTCGTCGGTCGACTACGCCGACATGGCGCTCGAGGACCTGGTGCTGGTGGACCCGGAAGGCGCTGTGCTGCAGGCCAAAGAGGGCCGCATGCCCTCGACCGAGATGCAGCTGCACCTGGCGTGCTACCAGGCTTTCGATGACATCGGCAGTGTCATCCACAGCCATCCGGTATGGGCCACCATGTTCGCGGTCGCGCATCAGCCGATTCCGGCGTGCATCGACGAGTTCGCGGTGTACTGCGGCGGCGACGTGCGCTGCGCCGAGTACGCCGCCTCCGGCACGCCCGACGTGGGCACCAACGCGGTCAAGGCCCTGGAAGGCCGCGGCGCTGCGCTGATCGCCAACCACGGCCTGGTCGCCGTCGGCCCCCGTCCCGACAAGGTGTTGCACATTACCGCACTGGTCGAGCGGACCGCTCAAATCGCCTGGGGTGCACGGGCTCTCGGCGGTCCGGTGCCGGTTCCCGAGGAAGTGAACCGGAACTTTGCCGGCGTATACACCTACCTGCGCGCGAACTGAGGCGCGCGTTACCCACCCACCCCTGCCGACCGTGAAATCTGCGACACGACACGCCGGGGACGCGTCGCACAGTTCACTCTCGCCGAGGAGGAATTGATGGGCCGGGTTCAGCTGGGCCACGCCAGCGTGACGCGGGTGTTGGAGCTGCGGTTCGACCTGCCGACCCGAGCCTTTCCGCACACACCGCCCGCCGGGTGGCGCGACAATGCCGACCTGCTGACGCCGGATTTCTTCGACCCCGACACCGATCAGTGGCACATCGCGATCCAGAGCTGGGTGATCGAGGTCGACGGCCTGACCGTCGTCGTGGACACCGGCGTCGGCAACGACCGCACCCGCCCGCAGACGCCGCCACTGGACCACCTGACCACCGGGTACCTGGCGGCGCTGCAATCGGCGGGCGTCGACCCCAATGCCGTCGACGTGGTGGTCAACACCCACGTCCACTCGGATCACGTCGGGTGGAACACCCTGCTGCAGGACGGCGCATGGGTGCCGACGTTCCCCAACGCCCGGTATCTGGTGCCCGGGGCTGACTACCGCCACTTTCACCCGGACGGGACAGCGGCACAACAAACGCCGCGCACCGAGGAAGAAGAGTTGCAGCAGCTCGGGAACCGGCTGGTGTTCGAAGACAGCGTCCTGCCCGTCGATGCACAGGTCGTCCAGTGGTCGGACGACTACCAGATCAGTCCCTCCATGCGGCTGCGGCCCGCGCCCGGACACACCCCCGGCTCCTCGGTGCTCTGGCTCGACGCGGGCCGGCCGGCGGTCTTCGTCGGCGATCTCACCCACAACCCGCTCCAGGTGCGTCGCCCCGACGATGCCTGCGCCTTCGACATTGATCAGGCCGCAGCCGCTGTCACCCGCCGCCGGATATTCTCCGAGGCCGCCGCGACCGGGGCGGCCGTCGTGCCCGCGCACTATCCGGGTCACGGGGGTGCGACGCTACGCGCCGTGGCGGACCGATTCGAGATCGACCACTGGCTGGACATCGAGCCGCTTTAGTTGAAACTCACCGGCACGGATTCGTAAACGGTCATATTGTTGGCCAGATGGGGCAGCCGCAGCCTGGGCTCCCCGACATCAATCATGTTGGTAGGCAACAGGATCTCGTCGAGGGCGGCCCTGACCTCGGCCCGGGCCAGCATCGCGCCCAGGCAATGGTGGGCACCCCCGCCGCCGAAAGACTGGTGCGGGTTGGGATCCCGACGGATATCGAACCGGTAGGGATCGACGAAAACGTCTTCGTCCCGGTTGGCCGAGCGCAGCATCGTCACGACACGCGCGCCCTCGGGAATCAGCGTGTCGCCCAGTACCACGTCCTTGGTCGCCCCGCGCACCCAGAACATGATGGGCGTCGAGTAACGGATCACCTCCTCGACCGCGGTATGGCGCGCCTGCGGATCATCTCGGTACACCGCTATCTGGTCGGGATTGGCGACAAACGCTCGGATACCGTCGCACAACGCATTTCGGGTGGTGTCAGCCCCGGCCAGACCGAGAATGAAGAAGAAGATCTCCAACTCGTTGGCGGGCAGCAGGAAGCTCTCCCCCGACTCCGCGGTGATCTCCGTGGTGCACAGCGCACTCCAGATGTCATCCACGGGATGGTCGCGCTTGTGTGCGGTCAACTCGCTGGCGTATTGAAACAACTCCAGGAAAGGCATCAGGTCGTCACCATCGGGGACCGACAGCTGCGCGCCCGCGGTTTTCAACACTTTGTCGATCAGTTCGAACACATGCGCCCGGTCCGCCTCGGGTATACCGACGATGTCGCCGATCACCGAAATCGGCAGTCCCGCCGCCAGATCAACGAACTCGCCACCACCGTTGCGCAACAGCGCGCCGGCCATCACCTTGGCCCGGTCGCGGATACCGTCCTCCAACCTGGCCACCGCGCGTGGCGTGAAGGCACGGGTGATGACTCTGCGGCGGATGGTGTGATCCGGCGGATCCAGACTCACGATGGCCGGATACGCGTCGAACAACGGTACGTCCTGGATCAGCGGTCCACGGGTGGCCGTGAACGACTCGTAGTCGCGGTGCACACGCGCGACGTCGGCGTGCCTGGTGCACACCCAAAACTCGCGGCCCACCGCGGATTTGACGTCGTCGGTGAGTTCCTGGTGGAAAACGGGTGTCCGGGAACGCAACTCGGCGAACAGCTCTTCGGGGAATTGGGACGCCCACAACGCGGGGTCGGCAAGGTCCATCGCCGTATCCGTCATACTCCCCCGATCTCATTGCGCAGACCGCTGAGGATCAGGCGCAAGCCGTACGAGAACGCCCAGTCGCTCGGCCCGTCGGCGGTGCGGCGTAGGTGTTCGAGCTGTACCGAACCCAGCAGATGGACGTAAAGTGCCGCATGCGCCGCTTCGAAATACTCGGTCTGCAAACCTGATTCGTGCAGGATGCGGCGCGTGGCGCGATCCATCTCGGTTGCCGCCGCCGTGTGCGGATGCCCCTGCAGCAGGCCGGCGATCCCCGGAACCTCGACGAGCACCTGCCAGGCGTTCATGTACAGCGCCACCAAGCGGGATTCCCAGTCACCCTCTGGTGGCACCTGGATCTGCGCCAGTACCGATTCGATCAGCAGATCGAGCAGTTCGGACTTGTCGCGTACGTGGTAGTACACCGAGGACGGCCTGGTGCCCGCTTCGGCCGCCAATTCACGCATCGTCACCTTGTGCACGCCGACGCGTTTGGCCAATTGCCACAGATGCTTGGTCAGATGGTCGCGGTCCAAGGCCCCGTAGCGCAGTACCGGTGCGCTGGTCTCCATACCATCCCCCGATTCGAACAGCGTTCTGATTAGAACAGTGTTCGAGTCGGGCTGTCAACGGTTACCGTTGGGCATGCGGCAAGTGGTGCAATGGTCGACCGGCAATATCGGCAAGCGGGCGCTGGGCATCCTGCTCGACCGCGACGACTTCGACCTGGTGGGTGTGCACGCGTTCGGCGCGGACAAAGTGGGTTGCGACGCCGGCGCTCTCGCCGGCCGAGACCCGCTGGGAGTCAAGGCAACCGATGACGTCGACGCGCTGCTGGACCTGGCGCCGGATTGCGTGAACTACATGCCGCGCGTCATCGATTTCGAGTTGGTGGCCAGGATGCTTAGCCGGGGCATCAATGTCGTCACGACGGGTGATTTCCTGACCGGCACCCATCACCCGGTTGAGCGGGCGGCGCTCGAGGCGGCGGCACGCCAGGGCGGCGCGACGTTTCTGGGCACCGGGTTCGAGCCGGGATTCATCAACGTGGTCGCCGGCTTCCTCACCGGCGCATGCCGACGGGTGCACAGCGTCAAGCTGGTGGAGACGTTGGACTGCACGCACCTATCCGGTGCGGGACGTCTGGCGGGTGCTGGGGTTCGGCAAGCCACCACGACAGCGGATCGCGCCGATCGACCCGGCCACCCAGCGCTTCGGTCTCGGCTACTTCGAGACACTCGACATGGTGGCCGCCATGCTGGGCGCCGAACTCGACTCGAAGGAAGCTTTCGTCGAGAACGCTGTGGCGACAAAGGATTTAGAACTTGGCTGGATAACCTACGACGCCGGCACCGTGGGCGGTCAGCGCCGAACCTACCGTGGCCTGCGCAACGGTCGGCCGGTGATCGAGCTGGCCATCTGCTGGACCATGAGCAGCGACGGGCTCGACCCACAATGGACCGATCCGGAGGGCTTCAGCATCGTGATCGACGGTGAACCGTACGTCGACGCGACAATACGGTTCGGGCACCCCGGGCAGGACGCGATGACCGTGTTGATGGACAGCACCGCCGTCGCGGCCGTCAACGCCATTCCGTTCGTGTGCGACGCGCGCACCGGGGGTAATGACCCCGATCGACCTGCCTATCACCGGATCTCGCGGGGCTCTCGGGTACCCCGGCCCCTGCCCCCTCCGTTGGCGCCGAGCGTGAATCTCACGACGCGACACGCGGGGAATGCGTCGGGGAATTCACTCCCGGCGGGTGTGAGAGGCACGCCACTGACGGGGCGAGCCGCCGTGGGTGCGGCTGAAGAGCCTGCTGAAGTATCCGGGATCGGGCATGCCGACACGTCTGGC
>CAVSDU010000023.1:0-83972 GCA_963726875.1 uncultured Actinomycetota bacterium
TGCGCTCGGTGATCTTGGACTCCAGGTCGGCGATATCGGGCTGCCAGTCCTGGGTCTCGTCGCACAGGTAGTGCACCGGGGTGCCGCCCGCCAGCGAGGTCGATGCAGTCCACAGCGGGTAGTCCGGCGCGGGAATCAATACCTGGTCGCCGTTGTCCAACAGAGCCTGCAGGGTCATGGTGATCAGCTCGGAAACCCCGTTGCCCAGATAGACGTCGTCGACGTCGAACCGCGGGAAGCCATCAACGAGTTCGTAGCGGGTGACCACCGCACGCCGGGCCGGCAGGATGCCCTTGGAGTCGGAATACCCCTGCGCGTACGGCAGCGCCTGGATCATGTCGCGCATGATCACGTCGGGTGCCTCGAAGCCGAACGGCGCCGGGTTGCCGATATTGAGCTTGAGGATGCGGTGCCCTTCGGCTTCCAGCCGCGCGGCGTGCTGGTGTACCGGGCCGCGGATTTCGTACAGGACGTCCTGCAGCTTGGACGACTGCGCGAACACCCGCTGCCGGTGATGACCGGAGGTGTGCGCGGGCAGCTGATGGGTAGTCACGTCAACCATCGTCCCATCGCTGTCCACCGATATTTGCTGATCGGTGCAAAACCGTGATCAGCGTTTACCTGGCGGGCGCGCACCCTTAGCCAGGCCCAGACCCTTGACCGGCGCGGCTGGTGCGGCCGGGGGAGTCGGGTCGCCGTTGGATTCGGCGGACGGTGCAGGCTCCGACTTTGCTTCAGGCTCCGCTTCTGCTTCCGCCTTCGGCTCGGCAGGCGCGGCAGGTGTGGCAGCTGCCGCAGGTGCGCTCTTCTTTGCGCCCGGCCGCTTGGCGCCGGCCGCTATGCCCAGCCCCTTCACCGGCACTTCCGGTTTGGCCGGCTCGGCCGGCGCTTCAGCAGGTGCGGGCGCCTCCTCAGCCTTGGCCGGTCAGCCTTGGCCGGCTCAGCCGCGGCGGGTGCGGCCTTCTTGGCGCCAGGCCGCTTGGCGCCGGCAGCCATGCCAAGACCCTTCACGGGCGCGGCCGGCGTGGCCGCCGGCTGGCGGGCCTCAGGCGCCTCGGTAGCTTTGGCGGCCTCGGCGGCGGGCGTCGCTTTCTTGGCCCCAGGGCGCTTGGCGCCGGTAGCTATGCCGAGCCCCTTCGCGGGGGCGGCAGGGGCGGCAGCTTCCTCGGATGCGGGGGCTGCAGGCGCTGCCTTCTTAGCGCCGGGTCGCTTGGCGCCGCCCGCCATCCCGAGACCCTTGACCGGCGCTGCGGGTGCCGCGGCGGCCGGTTTTTCAGCAGGCTCGGCGGGCTCCTCTGCCGGTGCTTCAGCTGGCGCCTCCGCGGGAGCCGCCGCGGCGGCCTCGGGCTTGGCCTTCTCCACCGTGGCAACTCGGTTTTCAGCTTCCTTGGCGGCGGTGCCCTTCTCCGGCAGCTTGACGCTGTCGCGGTCGAGCGAGGCGAGTAGCACCTGGGCCACGTCGAGCACCTCGACACCACTGCGGCCGGCTTCTTCCTGGCGGTCATTGACACCGTCGGTGACCATCACGCGGCAGAACGGGCACGCGACGGCGACGGTGGTGGCGTTGGTGGCCAGTGCCTCGTCGACGCGTTCGTGGTTGATGCGCTTGCCGATGTGCTCTTCCATCCACATCCGCGCGCCGCCCGCGCCGCAGCAGAAGCTGCGCTCGGCGTGGCGCGGCATTTCGGTGAGGTTGGCGCCTGCGGCACCGATCAGCTCACGCGGCGCCTCGTACACCTTGTTGTGGCGGCCCAGGTAGCACGGGTCGTGATAGGTGATGTCCTGGGACACGGAATTCACCGGGACCAGCTTGTTGTCGCGCACCAGCCGGTTCAGCAGCTGAGTGTGGTGCAGCACCGTGTAGTTGCTGCCCAGCTGCCGGTATTCCTTGCCGAGAGTGTTGAAGCAGTGCGGGCAGGTGACGACGATCTTGCGGTCGACGGTCTCCACACCTTCGAACAGCCCGTCCAAGGTTTCGACGGCCTGCTGAGCAAGCTGCTGGAACAGGAACTCGTTGCCCGAGCGGCGGGCGGAGTCACCGTTGCAGGTCTCACCGGTTCCTAGCACGAGGTACTTGACCCCGGCGATAGAAAGCAGTTCGGCGACGGCCTTGGTGGTCTTCTTCGCCTTGTCGTCATAGGCGCCGGCGCAGCCCACCCAGAACAGGTACTCGAAGCCGTCGAAGCTCTCGACGTCTTCGCCGTAGACGGGGACGTCGAAGTCGACCTCGTCAATCCAGGTGGTGCGGTCGGAGGCGTTCTGGCCCCACGGGTTGCCCTTGTTCTCCAAATTCTTGAACAGCACCGACAACTCAGAGGGGAACTCCGACTCCATCATCACCTGGTAGCGGCGCATATCGACGATGTGGTCGACGTGCTCGATGTCCACCGGGCATTGCTCCACACACGCGCCGCAGGTCACGCAGGACCACAACACATCGGGGTCGATCACACCGCCCTGTTCGGCGGTACCGACCAACGGGCGGGTGGCCTGCTCAGGGCCGGAGCCCATGACACGGCCGAAGCCGGACTCGGGGACATGGTGCTCCTCGGCATGCTTCTCCCCGCGCAGTTCTTCGCCCACTCCACCCTCGGGGGTGCTTTCCAGCGGAGATTCTTTTTCGCCCAGGATGTAGGGCGCCTTGGCCATCCAGTGGTCACGCAGGTCCATGATCACGAGCTTGGGCGACAGCGGCTTCGCCGGTGTTCCACGCCGGACACTGCGACTGGCACCGCCCGCACTCGGTACAGGTGGCGAAGTCGAGCATGCCCTTCCAGGTGAAGTCCTCGATCTTGCCGCGGCCGAATTCGGCGTCGTCGGGCGGGTTTTCAAAGTCGATCGGCTTCCCGTCGGCCTCCAGCGGCAGCAGCGGGCCCAGGCCGTCGGGCAGCCGCTTGAAGGTGACGTTGATAGGCGCCAGGAAGATGTGCAGGTGCTTGGAGTGCAGCACGATCAGCAGGAACGAGAGCATCACACCGATGTGGAGCAGCAGCGCGACGGTTTCGATGATCTCGTTGGTGTGCTGACCCAGCCCGGACAGTAGGTTGCCCATGGCGTGGGAGAAGAATGCGCCCTTGCCGTAAGGGAATTGGTCACCCAGGGCATTCGCGGATGCGCCGCGGAAGATGGCGTAGGTCCAGATGACGTTGAAGATCATGAACAGGATCAGCCACGCACCGCCGGTGTGTGAACCGTAGAAACGGGACTGCCGGCCGTATTCCTTGGGCTCGGTGCGCAACCGGATGATCGCGAACGTGACGATGCCCGTCAGCACGGCCAGGGCGAAGAAGTCCTGCAGGGCGCCCAGCGCGTCCCAGTGGCCGATGATCGGGAGGGCGAAGTCTGGCTTGAACAGCACCCCGTAGGCCTCGATGTAGACGGTGAGCAGGATGAAAAAGCCCCACATGGTGAAGAAGTGGGCGATACCCGGTACCGACCACTTGAGCAGCTTGCGCTGACCGAACACTTCGGCGACCTGCGCCCAGATCCGGGCGCCGATGTCGTTGGTCCGTCCGCTTGCCGGCTGCCCGGAGGTGACCAGCTTGTACAACCACCAGACTCGCTTCAGGGCCAACAGGATTACGACCGCGGTCATGCCCATGCCCACTACGAGCCGGATGAGGGTCTGCGTGGTCACCGAAGGCCACCTCGATTCGTCGTCATTCAGATGCCTGGGGGCGCGGAAGCGCCTTTGCTAGTCAACCTGCCCATACTGACATCTCTGCGACATTCGGCGCGAGATAGGCAAACCTAAGTTTGCGCTGATCACCAGCCCAGCGGAGCGCGGTGTGATCAGGCCTACACGAGGGTGGCAGTACCGACCCCGCCAGGGAATTACGGGGGATATGGCGGTAACGGCGGGCGCTGGCGGTGACGGCGGCATCGGTGGTGGCGGCAGCAACATGAGCGCGAGTGGAACCGGTGGTTCGGGAGGGGCCGGTGGGCTCGGCGGAATGTTGTACGGCAACGGCGGAGCGCCGGCGGGCTGGGAGGGGGCGCGAACGGAGCGGCCGTCTTCGGGGGCTTGGGCGGGTCGGGCGGCGCGGGCGGTGACGCCGGTTGATCGGCACTGGCGGTGCCGGCGGAATAGGTGGGTAGGGGAGCACCGGAACGAAGCTGGGCTTCCCGGTGGTGACGGCGGTATCGGTGGCGTGGGCGGTTGGCTGTACGGAGACGGCGGGTCGGGCGGGGCGGGAGGTGGCGGCGGCAGCGGCCTGCCGATCAACAACCCCGGGTATTCCGGCGGCAACGGCGGGAACGGCGGGGCCGCCCGGTTCTTGGCAAAGGTGGCGCCGGCGGAGCAGCCGGTCCGGGCGGTCCCGGAAATCCGGCCGGGAACAACGGTGTTAACGCTGCGGGCGGTGCGGGAGGGCTTTTCTTCGGCAGTACCGGGCCGTCGGGTTAGGCAGCTGCCTGAACACGCCGAGAGTGTCGGCGGACAGTGTCATTTCGGGTGGCGGCCAAGCAGCCGAACGCGGGTTACGTGGCTCAGCTTTGCGGGGCCAGCATCGCCCGCAGCATCGACAGCATCTCCGAGCGCGAACCGGCGCCGAGCCGACGACGGATTCGGGCGACGTGATGCTCGACGGTTTTTGCCGAGATGAACAGCTGGCCTCCGATATCGCGGTAGGGCATGCCCAGCAGCAGCAGTTCGGCGACTTCACGTTCGCGGTCGGACAACGGTGACCCCGACGGCGGCTGACTGTGGCGTCGTGCGCGCTGGGTTGCGCCTGTCCCTCCCCGCTGGGCATCTCCGCAATACCCGTGCCGAGCTTGAGATCCCGGGCGAGCTGCAGCATCGCGCCGGCCACGCGGGGGTCGGGTGTCTGCAGCGCCGCCTGACCGGCGAGCCGGGTGGCGTCGGAGGTCAATCCGACATGTGCCAACGACCGCGCCGCCGCGCTGACCTCGTCTGCGTCCACCTGGTCGGCGAGCACTCGGAGCCAGGTGCGACCGGCTGCCGAAAGTGCTTGCGGCGAGAGTGCTTTGCGCGGCCGCAGCACTGAGAGCCTGCCCGTGGGGTGCGACGGACTCCGGCGAGTTGGCGAGGATTCCGGCGTGCACGCCTGCCCAGTGCAGCGGAACTCGACCACAGCGGCGGGTTTCCCAAGGAGTTGAGCAGCGCAAAGGCCTGATCCAGGGTGTGTTGCAGTTGGTCCACCTGGCGCATGCGAGCGGCCGCGACCCAGAGCTCACCCAACGGCAGCAGCGCGAACAAGTCGAGGGAGTACTCCGCGAGCACCTCGGCGGCCGCGTACCAATGCTTCTGCAGCGCACCGGTATCGCCGCTACGACGTGCGATCGCGGTCTGCAGGGCGGCGGCCCACAGCGCGTCGCGGCGGTGGAGCCTCGCACCAGAAACCGTGGCGACGTCCGCGCCTGCCGACGGCAGTTGACCGTCTTGCATCTTGATCCAGCCGCACAGCAGCAGGTGTCGGTACTTGAACAACACTCCACCGTCCGCACGCACCGCACGACCAATCACACTGTGGGCGCGCACCGGGTCGCCGCCGTGTATCGCGGCCAGGGTAACCAGTGCGGCCGGGCTGTCGGGGAAGACTTCGCCAATCGGTTGTTCGACCGCTATGGATTGGCTGAGCTTCGCCATGGCGGTCGGATAAGGCTGGTCCATAGTCAGCAGCAGGCCTTCGGCCAGGTTGCGTGACGCGCGAGCGGCAATCGTCGGCGGTCCGGAGTCCTTGAGTCGCGCAGCGGCATGTGCGGTCGCGAGGTGACCCGTCGCAGAAGAGCACGATCGCGCCGGCCGAGCCGACCACCGAATCCGGATACGGACCCAGCCAGCCGAACAATTCAGCCGCCTGGCCGGTGTTGCCGTCGTGGACTGCGACGCTGGCCGCGATCCGCACGGCCGCAGCACGTTCGGCGAGATCTGGGGAGCCGAGCAGGCTGTCGGCCAATGACGTGGCGGCTACGCAATCGCCGCTGAGGGCGAGTGCGTCAGCCAGACGTGTGTGAGGCCGTGGCCCGGATCTGGACCGCTGCCCGATACAACCGTGCGGCTTGGGCGGCGTCGCCGTGGATTTCCGCGGCCCGCCGGGACAGGATGGCAACCAACCGGTCGTCACGGAGGCCATGTTCGGCCAGCCGCAGCGCGAAGTCCGGCGACACCGTCGAGTTGTCGAGTTGTGAACGCAGGAGCGAGGTTTCGACTTCGCGGTGATGCGCGTTGCCTACGATCAGAGCGGCGGCATCATGGACAAGCCGCAGAAACGCGGGAGGGTGCGAAGGCTCGACGAGCCCACTGGCATGCGCCCGATCGACGAGCGCCCTGGCAGCCGTCACTGAAATACCAAGCGCGGCAGCAACATCGGCGGCACCCAGTTCGTGCGTCAACGACATGATGAGGAGGGCGTCGAGGTCGGGTTCGTCTATCCGGCGCAATCGCTCGACAAGCGCGGTCTTGGCCGCTTCGACTGGCCGTCTTGTGAGACCGCGTGTAGGAGAAACGGAAGACCTGCGGTGCACTCCCGTTGGTCTCGGCTACGGGCAGCGGACCCAGCACTATCCGCGGTCTTTCCCGCCCGATAGCCGTCGTCAGGGAACGTAGCGGCGCGCGTTGCTCGTGGGCTTCGGCGGCGGCGACGAGGGTAACGCGGGCATCGCCGACCCGTTCAGTGAGCTTGAGCAATTCGGCGTCGGTGAGCAGGTGGGCGTCATCGATGACGAAAGCCGCCTCGCGGGGGATCGTCGTTTCGCGGCGGGCGGGTCAGAACCGGGATGCCTGCGCGGAGCAGGCTGTCGCGTGCGGTGGCCAGCAGGGTCGTCTTGCCGGTGCCGATGCCACCGACGATGATCGCCTTCACCGGCGTCGTCGCGGCGTTCGCGAAATCGTCTGACCACACCGCGGGCGGCATGCGGAATCTCGGTTGAAGGCTCAGCGAGTCGCTCAAATCGCATACCCCCTATGCTCCAATGGCGGTCAGCAGCGGCTTTTCCCACCATAGCCGTCACCGCCCCGTAACCCAGTCGATTCCCCTAACGTGCCACCCCCTAATGATGGCTGGGGGTGGGCGGGGTTCGCACCGAACACAGGTGTCAGCTCAGCGGATAGCATCTTGCTAGTGCTGATCTGGGCGGGCGTGTGCCGCAGGGAGGTGGGTGATGGCAAACTCGTTGCTCGACTTCGTCATCTCGCTTGTGCGCGATCCCGAGGCCGCCGCACGGTATGCCGCCAACCCCGCTCAGGCTATCGCTGACGGCGCACCTTACGAACGTGACCAGCGTCGATGTCAATAACCTGATCCCGATGGTGTCGGATTCGGTCTCGATGGCCGGGCCCACCGGTGCAGTTGCAGGCATGCCCGTCGCCGATCACGGCAATGTGTGGGCGAGTGGTGCGGCAACGGCGGCTTTCGATGCCTTCACGCCGCACACGCCCGGCTGCGGTGGCTGCCCAGCACGGGGCGATCAGTGGCGTGATCAATCATCCGGCCGCGCATGTGCCGGCCGATGCTCCGGCCGGTCCGCCTCCTGGGGGAATTGGTCACCCTGAGCCGTCGACGCTGCTCACAGGCGGTGGAATGCCCGAAATGGCCTTCGACCACGGTGGCTTTCCGCCAGCGATCCCGGGATCTGGGACCACTCGGTGATTCATCCCGACGCGCATCCGCACGACGGACAGCCTGATCACCACGGCTTCGGCATCCACGACGTGCACGGGTTGAGTCTCGTTCTGTTATTGATCTGCCTGGCGTCCGTGACCGCCGACGAGTAGTGTTTGACGTGCAGAAATGCTGTAAACGGGGGTGGTTTCAGCGCGGGATCGGGGGTCCCGAAATTTCCCCTAATCCCCTAATGGGGCGGCCCTAACTATCCCGGTGGGTGTTCCCCCAGCTGGGGGAACTGGCCCCGATTTGGGGGAGCTGCGAAATCCATACGGTTTATGACAGAGCGCCGGTCACTTCGGCGAACAACTTCACGGTTTCGATTGAAGGGAAAAGAAGATGACCTCGCTTGTGGACTACATCCTGAGCCTGTTTCGCAGTGAAGAGGCAGCGCAGTCGTTCGTCGCTGCTCCCGGACAGGCGCATGACCAACGCCGGGCTGATCAACGTGTCGCCTGCAGAGGTCTCCTCGGCGGTGGCCAGCGCGGTCCCCGGTGTTCTCGTCTCCTCCGACGACCCGATCAGCGGGTTGCAGCAGGCGGTGGCTGACCAGCATGGCTTTGCCATGCCGACGTCGGATGCGGGTGTCGTGTCCAGCTTCATCGCGCAAGACGCCGGACCGGTCATCGGCAACGCCGGACTGGTCGCAACGACGCAGGATTCGTCGCCACCGATGCAGGCGTGATCGCCGCGGACGCAGGCGTCGGATTGGGCGGTGCCATTGCGACCGATGTCGGCGTGGGTGTGGCGAATGGTTCAACGCCGGGTTGGCGAGCGGTGTTGACGCCGGGCTTGTCGGCCAAAGCGGGTTGGGCGTGCAGACCGGTGTTGCCGGGGCCGCTCCCGGGTTGGCCTTCGTCGAGCCGACCGGTGGTTTTGGTGCCGGAGTTGGTGTCGGAGCTCAGGCCGGTCTCGAGGTTGGGTTCGGTGTGCAAGCGGGGATCGGTGCCGGGCTCGGCGCTGGCGTCGGAACCGGAGTGGGTGTGGGCGCGCAGGGCGGCGTTGGCTTCGGTCTGCAAGCCGAGATCGGTGCGCAGGCCGGTGTAGTCGGCGGCATCGGCGGCGGCGCTGGTGTGGGTCTTGGTGGTGGGATCGGTGGCCAGGCCGGTATCGGGCTCGGTGGCCAGGTCGGTGTTGGCGGTGGCATCGGTGCTGGTGTCGGGCGGCGGCTGTCGGCCTGGGCGGCCAGGTCGGCGGTGCGGTCGGTGTTGGTGGCCAGGCGGCGGTGGCGCTTGGCGGTGGGTCGGTGGCCAGGTTGGCGGTCAGGTGGGCGGCGCGATCGGTGCCGGTGGTCAGGTTGGTGGCGCGATCGGTGCCGGTGGTCAGGTTGGTGGCGCGATCGGTGGTGGACTTGGCGGCGGTGTGAACGCCGGTGGTCAGGTCGGTGGCGTTCTCGGTGGTCAGGCGGGTGGCGCTATTGGTGGTGGTGTCGGTGGTCAGGTTGGCGGTGGGCTGGGCGGTGCGGTCGGTGTTGGTGGTCAGGTTGGTGGTGCGGTCGGTGCCGGTGGTCAGGTTGGCGGTGCGATCGTCCGGTGGTAGGCTGGCGGCGCGATCGGTGGTGGACTTGGCGGCGGTGTGAACGCCGGTGGCCAGGTCGGTGGCGTTCTCGGTGGTCAGGCGGGTGGCGCTATTGGTGGTGGTGTCGGTGGTCAGGTTGGCGGTGGGCTGGGCGGCGCGGTCGGTGCCGGTGGTCAGGTCGGCGGTGCGATCGGTGCCGGCGGTCAGGTCGGCGGTGCGATCGGCGCCGGTGGCCAGGTCGGTAGCGCACTCGGTGGTCAGGCGGGTGGCACGATCGGCGCCGGTGGCCAGCTCGGCGGTGCACTCGGTGGTCAAGCGGGCATTGCTGGCCAAGCGGGTCTCGCCGGACAGGCGGGCCTCGCGGGACAAGCCGGCATGGCGGGCCAGGCGGGTCTTGCCGGCCAAGCCGGTGCTGCCGGCCAAGCCGGCCTCGCCAGTCAGGCGGCTCTGGGGGGACACGCGGCCGCCGCCGGCGGCATCGCCGGCAGTAACGCAGCGCTGGGCGCTGGTGCAGGCAGCCAAGCCGGACTGATCGCCAGTGAGGGTGCGGCGTTGAACGGCGCCGCTACTCCCCACGTTGCAGGTCCGATGGGTGGCGTCGGCGTCGGCGGCCAGGCCGGTGCTGCAGGTGGCGCAGGGCTTGGTATCGGTGGCGGCGGAACCACGCCGCTGGCTGGCCACTCGGCCCCTCAGCCGGCTGGGATCTCCGGTGCAGCCGGTGCCGGTGCCGGGGCGCAGGCCGGTCCCGGCGGTGTCGCCGCGGCCGGAGCAGGCGGCGGCACTGTCGCTACCGGATCGGGCGCCGCAGCTAACGGACCCGGCGGCGTGACCACCGGACCAGGCGCGCACGCAGGCGCCGGAGCCGGCGGACACGGCGACATCCTCGGACAGGAAGGTACGACGCTCGGCGGCGGCGCCGGCGCCGGCGCAGGGGGCGCGGGCGGCGTCGGCCCCGGTGGTGCCGGTGGTGGTGCCGGAGCCGGTGCTGGCGGCGGTGTCACCCCGGGCGACCACGGGCCGACCTTCCCCTCCGGGCAGGGTCCCGTCATCACAGGCGGCGGCACCGGGGCCGGCGGCACGACGCCTCCGGCCGGCGGTGGCCACGGTCCCGTCATCCAGACGCCCGGCGGGCCAGCCGACCCAGGTGGCCACGGTGGTGCGAACCCGCCGGTGATCAACGCACCGGCACCGCACACGCCCGCCCCGCAGGTGGAGACACCGACTCACCCGGCTCCGGCCGACCATGGCCCGGTGTTCACTCCGCAGCAGCACCAGCCGGTTGAGCAGCCGCAACCGACCCACCACGAACCGCAGAGCCCGTCGGTGTTCGGTCACGACCCGGCCCCGCACACGCCGCCCGCGCACACCGAGCCGCCCGCGTCGCACGGCCCGGCCGACCACCACGGGTTCTAATAGGCGAACCCGACCAAAACCGGCGGGGACCTGCATGGTCCCCGCCGGTTTGTACGCATACCTTGTTCTGACAGGCAGCGATCGGAGAAAGGGGGCAGCACGGTGGCACAACCCGATGACCCGCGTCGGGTCAGCGTGATCGTTGAGTTGATCGATCACACGATCGCCATCGCCGAGCTGCACGAACGCGGCGATCTGGTGCACCGGTTGCGGCGGGCCCGGGAGCGGATCACGGACCCCCACATCCGTGTCGTGATCGCCGGGCAGCTCAAACAAGGCAAGAGCCAACTGCTCAACTCGTTGCTGAACCTGCCGGTAGCCCGGGTGGGCGACGACGAAGCCACCGTGGTGATCACGATCGTCAGCTACAGCGCCCAACCGTCGGCTCGGCTGGTGTTGGCGGCGGGGCCGAATGGCGAAACCGCGACCGTCGACATCCCGGTCGAGGAGATCAACGCCGATCTGCGCCGGGCGTCACAAGCCGGCGGACGCCAGGTGTTGCGCGTCGAGATTGGCGCGCCCAGCCCACTGCTGCAAGGCGGTCTGGTGTTCATCGACACCCCCGGCGTGGGCGGCCACGGGCAGCCGCATCTGTCAGCGACACTCGGTTTGCTGCCCGATGCCGATGCGATCTTGATGGTCAGCGACGCCAGCCAGGAGTTCACCGAACCCGAGATGTGGTTCCTGCGCAAAGCGCACCAGATTTGTCCGATCGGGGTGATCGCGGCCACCAAGACCGACCTGTATCCACATTGGCGTCAGATCGTCAACGCGAACGCCAATCATCTGCAGCGCGCCCGGTTGCCGATGCCGATCATCCCGGTCTCGTCGCTGCTGCGCAGCCACGCCGTGAGTCTCAACGACAAAGAACTCAACGACGAGTCCAACTTTCCGGCCGTCGTCAAATTCCTGAGCGAGAAGGTCCTCAGTCGCGAACACGACCGGGTGCGTGACGAGGTACTTGGTGAAATCCGTTCTGCTGCTGAACAATTGACGATTACAGCAGGGTCGGAATTTGCCGCTGTCAATGACCCCGGGCTGCGAGACAGATTGACAAGCGATCTTCAACGGCGCAAGCGGGAAGCCGAAAACGCCCTGCAGGCGACCGCACTGTGGCAGCAGGTGCTCAACGATGGATTCACTGATGTGAGTAATGACGTGGACCACGACCTGCGGGCACGCTTTCGCGCGGTCACCGACGAGATCGAGAAACAGATCGATTCGTGCGACCCGACCCTGCATTGGGCGGAGATCGGAGCGGACGTCGAGGATGCAATCGCTACGGCGGTCGGTGACAACTTCGTCTGGGCTTATCAGCGTTCGGCGGCCCTGGCCGACGACGTGGCCCGCTCCTTCGCCGATGCCGGTCTGGATTCGGTGATGTCGCCGGAGTTGACGTCGCGCCTGATGGCGGCCAACTTCGATCAACTCAAGGCGCTGGCGGAGCTGGAATCCAAACCGCAGGGCAAGGGCCAAAAAGCCCTGTCCGGATTGCGCGGTTCCTACGGCGGTGTAGTGATGATCGGCATGCTGTCATCGGTGGCCGGACTGGGCCTGTTCAACCCGGTGTCGGTGGGCGCCGGGCTGTTGCTCGGCCGGATGGCCTTCAAGGAGGAGAAACAGAACCGGCTCTTGCGGGCGCGCGCCGAGGCTAAGGCGAATGTGCGGCGCTTCGTCGACGAAGTCTCTTTCGTTGTCGGCAAGGAGTCCCGAGACCGGCTCAAGACGATCCATCGCAGACTGCGCGACCACTACCGCGACATCGCCAACGAACTCAGTCGCTCGCTCAACGAATCATTGCAGGCCACCCTGACCGCTGCCCATATGGAAGATGTGGAGCGCGACACCAGGGTCCGCGAATTGGAGCGCCAACTGGACATCCTGCGTCAGGTCGTCGAAAACTTGGACAAACTGCGACCTCAGGCGACCATAGGACGAGCGTGAGCACAAGCGATCGGGTCCGCGCCATCCTGGGCGGAACCATCCAGGCTTATCGGGGCGAACCGGCCTACCGTCAACGGCCGGACGTCTTCCACGAATTGGAACGCATCGGTGCGAGGCTCAACGAGCCGATCCGCATCGCGCTGGCGGGCACGCTGAAGGCGGGCAAGTCCACGCTGGTCAACGCGTTGGTCGGCGACGACATCGCGCCGACGGACGCGACCGAAGCCACCAGAATCGTGACCTGGTTTCGGCACGGCCCGACACCGAAGGTCACCGCGATCCACCAGGGCGGGCGACGCAGCAACGTGCCGATCACCCACCGCGACGGACTGAGCTTCGACCTACGCAGCCTCAACCCTGCAGAAGTGGCCCACCTGGATGTCGAGTGGCCCGCCCAGGAATTGGTGCACGCCACCATCATCGACACCCCGGGCACGTCGTCGTTGAACCGGGACGCCTCCGAGCGCACGCTGCGACTGCTGGTCCCGCCTGACGGGGTGCCGCGGGTGGATGCGGTGGTCTTCTTGCTGCGCACCCTCAACGCGGCCGATATCGCACTGCTCAAGCAGATCGGCGGCCTGGTGGGTGGGGCGGCGGGGGCGCTGGGCATCATCGGGGTCGCATCGCGGGCGGACGAGATCGGCGCCGGCCGCATCGATGCGATGCTGTCGGCCAATGAGGTAGCCAAACGGTTCACCTCTGAGATGAACGAGACAGGCATCTGTCAGGCGGTGGTGCCGGTGTCGGGACTGCTCGCGATGACCGCGCGCACGCTGCGCCAAGGCGGAGTTCGTCGCGCTGCAGAAGCTCGCCGGCTCCGACGCCACCGAGCTGAACAGGGCGCTGTTGAGCGTGGATCGCTTCGTGCGGCCGGACAGCCCGTTGCCGGTGGACGCGGCGACCCGAGCACACCTGCTGGAGCGGTTCGGGATGTTCGGCATCCGGATCTCGATCGCGGTGCTGGCGGCCGGTGTGGCCGATGCGTCGGGGTTGGCCTCCGAGCTGCTGGAGCGCAGCGGGTTGGTGGCGTTGCGCAATGTGATCGACCAGCAGTTCGCGCAGCGCTCCGACATGCTCAAGGCGCACACCGCGCTGGTGTCGCTGCGCCGGTTCGTGGAAGCGCATCCGGTGATGGCCACACCGTATGTGATCGCCGACATCGACCCCCTGCTGGCCGACACACACGCGTTCGAGGAACTTCGTCTTTTGAGTCAATTATCTTCGCGCACAACAACTTTGAAGGAAGATGACGTGATGCTGCTGCGCCGACTCATCGGCGGTTCCGGCACCGGCCCGGCCAGCAGACTTGGCCTGGACCCGGAGGCATGCAGGGCCGACCCGCAAGAGGTTTCCCGGGCGGCGTTCGCCGCGGCGCAACATTGGCGCCGCCGCGCAGAGCATCCGCTCAACGACCCGTTCACCACCAGGGCCTGCCGTGCGGCGGTCCGCAGCGCCGAGGCGATGCTGGCCGAATTCCCCGTGCGCCGCTAGCCGCCGGGCGCGGGCGCCGCGGTGGTAGGTGTGACCGGCGCCGCCGTCGTGGTCGGCGGCTTCTGCGTGGTGGTCGGTGGTGCTTGCGTGGTGGTCGGCTGGGTGGTCGTGCTCGGCTGAGTTGTGGTCGGCTGGGTGGTCGTGGTGGTCGGCTGGGTGGTCGTCGTGGTCGTCGTCGAGGTGGTAGATGTCGTCGACGTAGTGGACTGGGTGGTCGGCTGGGTGGTGGTGGTCGTCGTGGGCGGCGTGGTGGTCACGGTGACGGGCGGTGGGGTGACCACGGTCTCGGTGGGGCTGTTATCCGGCCCGGTCACGACCGTGGTGAAGGGCGGCGGCTGCGAGGTGGTCACGACCGGCTTGGCGTTGTTATTCGGCCGCAGGGTCAGCGCCAGCACCACGGCGACGATGATGGCCGCGGCAGCGCCGGCGAGGCTCAGCAGGATCGCCGGGCGCCGGTACCACGGCGGGACCTCCGGTTCGGCGGCGTAGCGGTCCTGTCGGGTGTCGGGGGCTGCCGAACCCGGCGGCGGGGGCTCAACCGGACCCGGGTAATCGGCAGGGCCGGTGTAGGGGACCGGTTCCATGCCGGTACCGCTGTCTTCGGACCACGCCAGCGCTCGGTCGGTCGTCTGACGGGCACCGTCGGGAAACGCTTCGGTGTCCACCGGCGCCGTCGGGGACGCCAGCGTCTCAGGACCCACGGCGCCGACCCGGCTGGTCGGCATGTCGACGGCGGGGCCGATACCGGTGGCAGCGCCCGCCGACGACAACTGCACGTCGCCGAGCGTCGCCGCACCGACCGCGGCGGCAAACAGCGGTTGCGCCGTGGTGACGACCGGCACCTGCAGGCGCTCTGAAATCCGAGTGGTGAGCAGCGGGATACCGGCGCCGCCGCCGACGATCGCCACCCCGGCCAGTTGGCCGATCCCGTTGCGCTGCAGCACTTCCCCGATCGAAGAAAGGAAACGGTCCAATGGCGGCGCGATGAGTTGTTCGAGCTCGCTGCGGGTCAACCGCAGATCACCCCCGGCGGTGCCTGTCGCGACGCTCGCCACCGTAGCCGCGGAAAGTTGCTCCTTGGCGGCGCGGCAGCCGCTGAGCATCCGCGTCACCGAACCCATCGATGTCGCGGTGCCGGATACGTCGGCGCTGTCGACGCTGGGGGAGACGGCCAGCAGATGATTCAGGATCAGCTGGTCGATGTCGTCGCCGGAGAACTCGCTGTAGCGAACCGTGCTGCCGATTTGCTGCAAGTTGGATCCGGCGTTGGCCAGCGTGACGCTGGTGCCGCCGGCGCCGAAGTCACACAACGCGACGACGCCTTGCCTGGGGAACCCGGGCCGGGCATTGACCGCGGCGAGCGCCGCTGTGGCGTCGGAGATCAGCGTCGGCGTGCCACCATGCGCCGTCAGGTCGGGCTGGGCGAACAGCTCCTGGCGCAACGCGGCGACCTGGTTGTCTGACCAGTACGCAGGCACGGCGACCGTGATCGGCCTGCCGTAGCCCACGGTGCGCGCCATCGCTTCGAGGGCTTCGATAGTCAGCGCCTGCCCCAGGTACTTCGTTCCGTCGGCCGCCACCAGCGGCGCCGGATCCCCGACCCGTTCCACAAACCCGCGCAGCACCAGGCCGGGTCCGGTCAGGTTCGGGTTCTCCTCGGGCAGACCTACTTCGGATTGACGGTTCTCGAACAACGTCACGACCGGTGTGCGCGAGACCGGGACGTTACCGGAGCGGGCCGCCACCAGGTTGGCCACACCAATCGACAACCCGAGCGACTCGCTCATATCCACAACCCTTCGTCATCACTAGTTTTCGCTGCGGTCGGGGCCGTTCCCACCCTAGCCGTCGCGGAGAGGGCGGGACCGGGTCACAGGCCCGGCGGCAGATTGATGACGGTGGGTATCGCGGGCAACGTTATCTGCGACGGCAGCCTGGGAATCGCGCCGGGTGCCGGGGAATTGGCGGGCGTCGTGGTGGGCGGTGCGGTCGTCGTCGACGGCGTCGTGGTCTCGGTGGTGGTCGATGTTGTAGAGGGCGTCGTCGTGGTGGTTGTCGTTGTTGTTGTCGTCGTCGTCGTGTGGTGGTGGTCGTGGTTGTTGTGGTGGTGGTCGGCGCCGTGGTTGTCTTGTCGTCGTCGCCGGCGCTACCGTGGTCACGGTGGAGGTGACCGTGGCCGGGCTGGGGCGGCCACGGGCGAGCAGGACAATTCCGTAGATGATCAGCGCGATCAATACCGCAATCAGCACGCCCCATCCCACCAGGGCCAGGGGCTTGCGCCAGCCGGGCGTGGGCTCGGGTTCCGGTTCGGGCGGGTATCCACCGCCGGTCGGCGGCCCGTACCCGCCCCCGCCGGGCCCATAGCCGTAGTTGCCGTAGGCGGTCGGGTCGTTGGCGCCGAAATCAGGCGGGTCGTACCTCGTCACGGGCGCCGACTGTATTCGTTACGCCCAGCGATGGCAGCTCGGCGCGCGCCGCCCGTGACCGATCAGCAATCAAACCTTGACCAAGTCCTAACGGGGCAGGTTGGGCAGGGTGATGGTGGGACCACCCGGGATCGTGATGGTCGAGGGCAGCTGGGGCAGGTGTGGACGATGGGTCGGCTGCTGCGTCGGCTGCGTGCCGGGCGGCTGATTGCGGGGCGGCGGGTTGGCCGGCGGAGCCGCGGTGGGCGTGGTGCTCGGCTCGGTGGTCGTGGTGGTCGGCTCGGTTGTTGTGGTGGTGGGCTCGGTTGTGGTGGTGGTCGTGGTGGACGTCGTCGACGTGGTACCAGGGGCCGGGCCGTTGCTCTTGCCGCCGCCGAGCAGTTGGGTGACGCCGTAGGCGATCAGGGCGAGCAGGATCAGCACGAGGATCGCCCAGCCGATGAGCGTCACCGGCCTGCGGTACCAAGGCCGAGCCTCCTCGTCGGGGTCTTCGGCTCCGAGCGGCTCATACTGCTCCGGCGCAGCACCTTCCACAGTCGGCTGGTACTGCCCCGGCTGGCCGGGGTGCCCGTGTTCCACGGTGGGTTGGTGCTGCAGCGGGGTGCCCCCGGACGGGGGCGGGCCCTCTACGGTCGGCTGATTCTGCGGACCCGGACCCGGCGGAGGTCGGCCGTACGGAGGAGGCCCACCGGGAGGCGGTCCCTGGGGAGGCCCACCGGGAGGCGGGCCCTGAGGCGGGTATCCGCCATAGCCGCCGTACTGCGTGGGCTGATTGCTGAAGTCGTCTGGTGGGCCGTAGCGTGCCACGGTTCGATGTTATCCCGCTCAGAATGTGTCGACCTTGTCGACGCTGACGTACATGCCGTGGCCGGTGCCGTTGTTGGAGAAGCGGGTGCCGTCTTTGGTGGCGACGATGGTCCAACCCTGCGCGTCGTACGTCTTGTAGTCGATGGTGACGGTGGGAATGGCGCCCAGGTTGCCGAGCACCCACTGCACATTGCCGGCGGACGTGATGCGGACGCCGTTTGCGTGCTCTCCGTCCTGGAGGGGTGAGTTGGTGAAGGGTGCCTCGCAGCCCACGCTTTCCTTATTGATCTGGCAGCGCGTCAGGCCCGACTTCGTTTCGATGAAGACGTAACCGTTCTGGTCGGGATTGAGGGTGATCGTGCCGGGCGCCGGGTTGGTGGACGGTGGCCCGGAGGGCGGCAGCGCAATGGGCGTCGTCGGTGCCGCCGGCGCGGCGGCACTGGGTCTGGGCGTCGGGAAGGAAGGTTCGGTCGGGCCCCGGCCGCCCGGGCTGGCTACCGGCCTGCCGTCGATGGTGGTGCTGCATCCGGCAATGAGCACAACGGCGGCGAGCGGAACCCACCCAGCCTTCTGCAATAACCGCAACGGACTACTCCCCGGAATATCTGATATCAGCAAGTCAGATTACGCACGGGAATACGCAAGTCATCGCAGTGACGCGCGCTTGGGACGGCGCCGATGGCAAAGCGTTACCCCGCGTCGGCTTCGGCGGACTCGGCGACTTCGGCGGCGGCATCACGTACCCGGCCGCGGATCACGAACCAGCCACCGATGAGCGCCGGAATGCCAAACGCCATCGCAGCCAGCATCCAGCGGCCGTACACCTTGTCGAACATCATCAACACCAGCACACCCGCCAGGAAGGCCAGCGTGACCCATCCGGTGTAGGGCGACAGCGGCATGCGGAACTTCGGGCGCTCCACCTCGCCGGCCTTGGCCAGCCGGTCGAACCGCAGTTGGCACGCGACGATCGTCGCCCAGGCCACGATGACGCCGGTAGCGGCGATGTGCAGCACGATCTCGAAGGCGTGTTTCGGCGTGAAAGCGTTGAGCGCGATGCCGAACAGGCCGATCCCGGCGGTGAGCAGAATGCCGCCGAAGGGCACGCCGTTCTTGGACATCGGCGCGGTGAATCTCGGGCCGCTGCCATTGATCGCCATCGACCGCAGGATCCGGCCGGTGGAATACAAACCCGCGTTCAGGCTCGACAGCGCCGCGGTGAGCACCACGAGGTTCATCAGGTCGTCGCCCCACGAAATACCGAGCTTGTTGAAGAACGTCACGAACGGGCTCTCGCCGTCCTTGTAGGAGGTATAGGGCAGTAACAGGCGCCAGCAACACCGTTGACCCGATGTAGAAGACCGCGATGCGGAACACCACCGAGTTGATCGCGCGCGGCATGACCTTCTCCGGTTCCGCCGTTTCCCCGGCCGCGATGCCGACCAGTTCGATTGCGGCGTAAGCGAACACCACCCCTGATGTGACGAGCAGCAGGGACAGCGGCCCGGTCGGCAACAGGCCGCCGTGGCTGCTCCACAGCGACCACCCGGTGTCGTGACCGTCGACTTTGAACCGTCCCGCCAGGAAGACCGTGCCGACAATCAGGAACGTCACCAGCGCCAGCACCTTGACCAGGGCGGCCCAGAACTCCAGCTCACCGAACAACTTGACGGAGATCAGGTTCATCGACACCACCACGATCAGTGCGATCAGCGCCAGTGTCCACTGGGGGACGACCTGAAATGCCTTCCAGTAGCGGCAGTATTGCGCGATCGCAGTGGTGTCCACGATCCCGGTCATGGCCCAGTTCAGGAAGTACATCCAGCCGGCGGCGTAGGCCACCTTCTCGCCGAAGAATTCGCGCGCATACGACACGAACGATCCCGACGACGGGCGGTACAGCACCAACTCACCGAGGGCGCGCAGGATCAGAAAAACAAAGACGCCGCAGATACCGAAGACGATGAACAACCCCGGGCCCGCCGAAGCGAGCCGGCCGCCGGCGCCGAGGAACAGGCCGGTTCCGATGGCGCCGCCCAGGGCGATCATCTGGATTTGCCGGTTCGTGAGCGCCTTGTGATAACCCGCGTCTTCGCGGTCCAGCGCGCGTGCGGGCGGTGCCATCGCGTCAGGCTATCCCACGGTCGTGTCGCCGGCAGTTCACAGGCCCAGCAGGCGCTCCGCATTCTGATGGCTGATGGCGGCCCGGTCTTGGCGGGTGAGCGGCAGCTTGTCGAGGAACTCGCGCGCAGCCGACATGGATCCGAAGGGATGGTCGGTGGAGAAGGCCACCCGGCCCACCCCGACGTGGGCGACCAGGTTGGCGTAGGTGGCTTCATTGTTGAAATTGGCGAACGTGTAGTGCAGGTTCTCCCGCAGGTAGGCGCTGACCGGACGCCCCAGGCCGGTCAGTTCCGGTTGCAGCGTGGCGTCGAATCGCGGCACCATGAACGGCAGCGCCTCACCCATGTGGCCGATGACGATCTGCAGGTCGGGATGCCGGTCGAACACGCCGCCAAGGATCAGGCGCAGCACCTGGGTGCCGGTGTTGATGTGCCAGCCCCAGCCCACCGTCGCCAGTGCGAACGTCACCTCCTCGGAGAACCCGGCATAGCAGGACTCGATGACCGCCGGGGGCGGGATGGTCGGGTGCAGATAGATCGGAACCTGCAGGGCAGCCGCGCGTTCCAGGACGGGGTCGAAGTGCGGGTCGTCGAGGTAGACGCCGCGGCAGTGACCGTTGACCACCGCGCCCACAAAGCCATTGCCGATCGCGCGTTCCAGTTCTTCGGCCGCCGCACCGGGCTCGCTGATCGGCAGTGTGGCAAACCCCGCCAACCGGCCGGGATATCGCTGCACCGCCGCGGCGAGTTCGTCGTTGCAGCCGCGGGCCAGTCGCACGGCCGCGGGCCCGTCGAGTTGCTCCACGCCCGGCGCGACCAAAGACAGCACGGCCAGGTCGACGCCGGCGTCGTCCATCTCCTTGATGCGGGTGTCCCCGAGGTCTGTCAGCGCTGCGCTGATCTCCGGCCGGGATTTCAGCCAGCCTCCCGGGCCGTTCAGGAATTGCGTTGTGGCGTAATGCTCTTCGAGTGCGATAGTGCGCATCAAGGCTCCAGGACTCGGGCGGCTGCGGTCCAGCGTGGCGGGTTGTCGCTGTCGGCAGCCAGTCGGATGGTCTTGGTGTATCCGTATTCGGCCAGCGTCTCCTGCGCGTGCTCGCGTCCGAAGCCGCTGTGCCCGACGCCGCCGAAACCGGTGCCGACGGCGACGCGGACATAGTTGTTGACGAAGACGGCGCCGGCCCGGAGCCTGCGGCTCACCCGCAATGCGCGGTCGGTGTCCCGGGTGAAAACTCCTGCAACCAAGCCGAATTGGGTGCCGTTGGCGATCTCGACCGCCTCGTCCTCGTCGGCGAAGGGGATCAGCGCCACGACGGGGCCGAAGATCTCCTCGGTGGCCACCCGCATGTCCGGGGTGACGTCGGTGAGCACCGTCGGCGGAACATAGAAGCCATCGGCCAGGCGGGGATCGTCGGGCCGGGGTGCCTGGGCGGCGATGCGGGCACCTTCGGCCACCCCGATGTCCAGGTAGTTCAGCACGCGTTGCTGCTGAACCCGGGTGACCAGCGGCCCGACGTCGGTGTCCCGGTCGGCGCCGTCTCCCACCTTCAGGCGTTGCACGGCGGCGCAGAATCTGGCCGTGAACTGATCGAAAATGCTGTGGTGCAACAGGATTCGTGATGCGGCCGTGCACGCTTCGCCCTGGTTGAAGAATCCGCCGTCGATCGCGGCCAGTAGGGCTCGGTCGATGTCGGCATCGTCAAACACCAGCAGCGGATTCTTGCCGCCGAGCTCCATCAGCGTCGGGGTCAGGTTGTCTGCGGTGGTGCGCAGCACCGACGCCGCGGTCACCGGGGATCCCGTGAAGGAAACCTTGCCCACCAGAGGATGTGCGGCCAGGGCGGCACCCACCGCCCCGCCGCCGGGTACGGCGTGCACCAGATCCTCGGGTAGGGCCGAGTTGATCAGTTCCACCATGCGCAGCACCACCGACGGCGTCTGCTCCGGCGGCTTGAGCACGATGGCGTTGCCCACCGCCAGGGCCGGCGCGGTTTTGCCGGCGGTGTGGATGGGCGGCCAGTTGAACGGCACGATCCCGGCGATCACGCCGTAGGGCTCTAGGGTGGTCACGTCGAACACCGGGCCGTAGTCGCGTGCCTGGCTGGGCAGCACCTCGACCACGCTGGCAAAGTATTCGAAGATCGTTATCGCCGTCTCCACGTCGAACTGGCGCGCCTGGGTGACCGGTTTGCCCATCTCCAGCGATTCCAATGCGGCGATCTCGTCGGCGTGGGCACGGACGACGTCAGCGACCCGCCGCAGGTGGCGGCCGCGTTCGCGGGCGGGACGCTGTTTCCAGTTCTGCTGGGCGGCACGGGCTGCCCTGACGGCCTGGTCAACCTGCTCGGGGCCCGCGCCCTGGATCCGGGCGACCACCGCTCCGTTAGCAGGGTTCTCGACGACGAATTGATGCTCGTCGCATCGCGATGACCAGCGGGTATGGGTGGGCTCCACCGGCCCGAAGGTACGCCGTCCGCCATGATCACTGCCAGCGAAACTTCTTGATAGATGCCAGCACAAATGGTGATAATTCATGGATGGAGCTGCGTCAGCTGGAGTACTTTCTCGCTGTCGCGGACAACCTGAGCTTCACCCGGGCGGCCAAGCGATTGCACGTCGTCCAATCCGGCGTCTCGGCGACCATTCGGGCACTGGAACGCGAACTCGGCGCCGCCCTGTTTGTCCGCGGCCCGGCCGGGGTCCGCCTGACGCCGGCGGGCGAACAGTTGCGTCCCCACGCCCGCGCGACGCTCGATGCCGCACTGGCCGCCAAGGATGCCGTCAACGCCACCCGCGGCGCTGTGTACGGAACCGTCACCGTCGGCACGTTGACCTCGATCAACGTCATCGACCTGCCCACGGTCCTGGCGGAACTGCACGCCCGCCACCCCGACGTGCGGGTGCAACTGCGCGCGGCCCGCGCCGGAACGACGGGGCTGGAAAGGCAACTGCGCGACGGCGATCTGGACATAGCCTTCCTCGTCTTCGCCGGGGACGTGCCGGCCGGCCTCGACGCGCAACTGGTTGCCGCCGTCAAGCTGAATCTGGTGGTCCCCGCCGACCATCCGCTGGCGTCCGCGACCTCGGTGACGCTGGCCGAGTTGGCCGGCATGTCGTTCGTCGACGCGCCGCCGGGCTACGGCACCAGGATTGTCATCGACAAGGCTTTCGCCGCCGCCGGCGTGGAACGGACGGTCGCCCTCGAGGTCGCCGATCTCGGAACAGCGGCGGCATACATCCGAAACGGGCTGGGCATCGGATTTCTGAGCTGGACCATTCTCGACGACATCGACGACGACGGCCTGGTGGCCGTTCCCGTCGCCGATCAGGAGCTGTGCTGGCGGCTCTACGTCGCCACATCGGCGACCCGCCCGACCAGCGCGGCGGTGCGTGCGTTGCTGTCGCTGATCGAGAAGAGCGCGTAGGCGATGCGCCGCGGCGAGGTGCGCAATCTCGGTCCGATTGCCGGCACCGGCGCACCCGGGGGCGTACCCGGCATCGGCGCCGCGGACTTGGGCGAGATCGTTGAACTGCCCGACGGGTCGTATGTGGCCGTTTTCGGCGATTCGTTCGGCGGTGACAAGGTAGGCACTCACCCGCACTACCCCTCGGTGGCGGTGCCGGTGACCTTCGACGACTCGGGCCACCCGCATTTCGGTGCGCCCCTGACCGGACCGAGGGGTAGCCGGAACCCGCTCTTTGTCCCGCCGCGCCGAGCGCGCGGTACCAACACGCTGCCGTCTGGCAGTGTCCTGGCCGGAGCCCGGACCTACATGCTGGTGGTAGGTACCAGAGACCTGCGGCCCGAAGGCGGCTCGTGGCTGGTGGAAGTGACCGATCTTCCCGGCGAAGGCTGGAAGCCGGTCAAAGGATCGTGGCGTCCCGGCGATTATGCCAACGGTGGGCAGTCACAGATCAGCGGCTACCAGGGCGCAGACGGCACGGTGTACATCGTCGCCGATGCCTTCGACCGCACCCGGGGAGTGACCCTCTACCGGGCTCATCCCGGCACCTTCACCGACCGTTCCTCGTGGCGACCCTATGTGCGGCGGTCCGACGGCCATGCCGGCTGGGGCATGCCGGGACAAGACGCAGTCGTCATCAGCGCCAGCAGTTTTGGTGAACTCAGCTTCCGGGAAGTCGACGGTCTTGCCGTCCTGGCCGGGTTCAATGTCCGAAGCGGTCCGGACGGTGCGGTGGAGATATGGGTCGCTGAGCTGCCCCACCGACATCTTCAGCAAGGGCACCAGTGACCGTCATCATGCAGCAGAGCGATCCGGACGGCCCGAACTTCGTGGCGCAGAACTACGGCGGGTACATCCTTCCGGGCTCCACCCTTACGCCGGCTGAAAATCTTTGCCAGCCAATGGAATACGCAGTCCGATAGGCACGGCGTGCCGATCGGGGCGCCGTACAACACGCAACTGGTTGTCGCCAACGTCAGCCGTCGACGCGCGACGTGAGCGCCTGCGCCGCGCTGCCGAACATGGTCTGTTTGATCGCGCCCAGGGTGCCGCGGTCCTTACTGCCCAGTGGGCGAAGCATTTCCACGGCTGCGCCGGTCACCGCTCCGTCGCCCGCGGTGGCGTCGACGATCCCGATGCCGGCGGCGTCGGCGCCGCCGAAGCGACGCCCCGTGGTCATGGAGGCGACCGCCGCATGCGGAGTCAGCTTGGCCTGGATCAACGCGGCCATGCCGGGCGTGAACGGGATGTTGATGTCCGCCTCGGGAAAGCAGAAGAAACCGCGATCGGCGCGCATCACCCGGAAATCGTGTGCGAGTGCCAACATGGCCCCGCCTCCGAACGCGTGGCCGACGATCGCCGCGGCGGTGGGCATGGGCAGGGTGAGAACCCGCGCCAGCAGATCCTGGACGCGGCCCACGTACCACTGGGTTTGCTCCCCGTGCGCACCGAGCCAGTCCAGATCCAGCCCGTTGGTATAGAACCTGCCGGCCGCGGTGGTGACCAACGCATGCGCGCCGCTGGCTTCGATGTCGTCCAGGCGGGCGTCGATGTCATCGAGAAAGCCTGGCGAGAAACGGTTTTCGTCATCGCCGAGGTCAAGGATGGCGATCTTCTCGTCGTAGCTGAGGCTGATGGTCATGAGGGTTTCCTTCCGGGTTGGCGAATGGGGGGTTCGATGTGCAGGACAGCGCGCACCGCGGCGCGCAACTGCTCGCGCGCCGTCTGGCTGTGCAGTCGGTCGCGCCGCAGCAGGATCGCGGTCGGCAGGTCGACGATGCAGATGGTGATGGTGTCGACCGCGGCGGCGTCTTTGCGGTCCCAGACGCTGCGTGCCAGCCGGATCATCAGCCCGACCAACTGTGTCTCGAGAGCCGTTATCTCAGTGGCGATTTGGTCGGGTAACTCGGGGTCGAGCAGTTCCTCCCGCGGCATGGTCAGCAGCAACCGGCACGAGTCTGGATACTGCTCGGCGAATGCCGCCGGTGCGTCAGCGGCGGCCGCCACCGCCTCGATGCCGGCTTGACGGCCCGGCGCTGAGAGCGCCGCGTCCACCAATGCGTTTTGCGCGGCGAGGAACCGTTGGCCGGCGCGCAGCCAGGCCCGGGCCAGCACTCCCGCCCGCGACCCGAAGGTGTGGTAGAGCGCGCCGTTGGAAACGCCGATTGCCGAACTGATCGCGCGGATGGTCACCGCGGCCGGGCCCGAGGCGACGGCCAGCGACTCGGCGGCATCGAGCACCTGATCCGGGTCGTACACGCGGGGCCGTGGCATAGCGGTCATAGTAACAGAGCAGTTGCTCTGTTACTAGGTGAGTAGAGCGCGCCGGCTGCTGATGGTGGATCATTTCCTGGAAAATGGGTAGACAACGTCGACCATGACAGCGGATGGGAGGGCTGTGGATCCCGCTGAAGACCATCCCGAGGCGATCACTCTTGGCCTCCACGACGCCTCGCCGCCGCATCTGGTCGAGGCAATGGGCAAGAATGTTGAACTCGAATTGGGTTGGGGCCGAGTGCTCTTCGGTCAGACCTTCGCCGATGCGCCCGCACTTGTCGAAGCGTTGCGGAAAGAAGCGCCCGGGCGGCGTGACGTCTGCATCTACGCACGCGAGTCGCACGTGGTCGTTGCCGGGGCACCGACTGAACTGTTCATCGACCCCAGCCACACCTACCGACTGCGCTTCACCGAGCCGACGGATTCGGATCGGTCACTTCAGGGAATTGCGGTGCGCCCCCTGAATTCCCCGGCTGAGGCCGATGCCATGAATCGGGTGTTTGTACGCTGCGGAATGCTTCCGGCGCCGGTCGAGACGATTTGGCACAACCATCTCCATGTCGATGCGGTGACCTATCTGGTTGCCGTGCGTAACGACGACGGCGCGGTGATAGGCACCGTGACGGGCATCGACCACGAGGTGCTTTTCTCGGATCCGGAGCGAGGCGCGAGCCTGTGGACGCTGGCGGTCGATCCGGCCGCCGCCCTGCCTGGCATCGGGGAAGTCTTGACCAGCGCGATGGCTGACCGCTTTCGTCGAGACGGGCGGGCCTATCTCGATCTTTCAGTCGCCCATGACAATGCGGGCGCGATCGCCCTCTATGAGAAGCTCGGCTTCCGCCGCGTCCCGGTGCTGGTGATCAAGCGAAAGAACACCATCAACGAACCGCTTTTCACGTCAACGCCGGAAACGGTTGAGGACCTCAATCCCTACGCTCGGATCATTGCCGAAGAGGCGCTTCGCCGTGGCATCTGGGTCGAGGTTCTGGATGCCGAAACGGGAGAGATGCGCCTTTCCTACGGCGGTCGCACAGTCATCACCCGCGAGTCCCTGTCCGAGTACACCTCGTCAATCGCGATGTGCCGCTGCGATGACAAGCGTTTGACCCGGCGTCTCGTCAAGGAGGCGGGCATCGTAGTTCCCCGGGGGCGCTTGGCAACTTTCGATCAAAACGACTACACGTTCCTCAACGAGGTGGGAGAGGTGGTGGTCAAACCCTGCCGAGGAGAGCAGGGCAAAGGCATCACCGTCGGAGTGACTGCCGAGCACGGACCTGAGGAGCTTGCCGCGGCGTTAGCGCGGGCGAGGCAGCAACACCCGGAAGTGCTGATCGAAGAGCGGGTGCAAGGCGACGACCTGCGGTTGGTGGTGATCGACGGCCGGGTCGTGGCGGCCGCGTTGCGAATGCCCCCTGCGGTCATCGGTACGGGCAAGCACAGTGTGGGTGAGCTGATCGAGGCCGAAAGCCGGCGGCGTTCTGCCGCCACCGGCGGTGAGTCCCGCATTCCTTTGGACGACCTCACGCAAGAGACGGTCGCCAAGGAAGGTTGGCAACTGGACGACGTGCTGCCCGAGGGAACCCGGCTACGCGTTCGTGCCACGGCAAACCTGCATCAGGGCGGTACGTTGCATGACGTCACCGGCCAGGTTAATCCAGAACTCTGTCGGGTGGCGGTGAAGGCGGCCGAGGTGATCGGTATCCCGGTGGCGGGCATCGACCTGCTTGTCCGCGATGTCACGGCCGCCGAATACGCGTTCGTCGAGGCGAATGAGCGACCGGGCTTGGCTAACCACGAACCGCAACCCACGGTGGCGGCTTTCGTCGACTTCTTGTTTCCCGGCCAACCCCGACCGCCGCTCCCTTGGACTCCGGAGGAATCACGCAGGCGCCCGTGACTGGAGCTTCACGGACCCCGGGGAACAAAGTCCGCACGCGTACCGTTAGCATGATCGATAAGTTGAGTGAATCAGACTCAAGTCTGGGTTGACAGCAGAGTGTCGGCCGGAGCAGTCTTGAGCGGGGTTCACTCAGCATAGTGCAACACCGAAGCTCTACACACTCAGGAGGAATCACTATGGCTCGTGCGGTCGGCATCGACCTCGGGACCACCAACTCCGTCGTCTCGGTTCTGGAGGGTGGCGACCCCGTCGTCGTCGCTAACTCCGAGGGCTCAAGGACGACTCCATCCGTCGTGGCGTTCGCGCGCAACGGCGAAGTGCTGGTCGGCCAGCCCGCCAAGAACCAGGCGGTCACCAACGTCGACCGCACCATCCGCTCGGTCAAGCGGCACATGGGCACCGACTGGTCCGTGGATATCGATGACAAGAAATATTCCGCCCCGGAGATCAGCGCCCGGGTGCTGCAGAAACTGAAGAGGGACGCTGAGGCCTACCTCGGTGAAGACATCGCTGACGCGGTCATCACCGTGCCCGCCTACTTCAACGACGCGCAGCGCCAGGCGACCAAGGACGCCGGCCAGATTGCCGGCCTCAACGTGCTGCGCATCGTCAACGAGCCGACCGCGGCCGCGCTGGCCTACGGCTTGGACAAGGGCGAGAAGGAACAGACCATCCTGGTCTTCGACCTCGGCGGCGGCACCTTCGACGTCTCGCTGCTCGAGATCGGCGAGGGCGTGGTCGAGGTGCGTGCCACCAGCGGTGACAACCACCTCGGCGGCGACGACTGGGACGAGCGCGTTGTGCAGTGGTTGGTCGACAAGTTCAAGGCAACCAGCGGCATCGACCTCACCAAGGACAAGATGGCGATGCAGCGGCTGCGGGAAGCGGCCGAGAAGGCCAAGATCGAATTGTCCTCGTCGGGCAGCACGTCGATCAACCTGCCCTACATCACCGTCGACGCGGACAAGAACCCGCTGTTCCTCGACGAGCAGCTCACGCGAGCGGAGTTCCAGAAGATCACGCAGGACCTGCTGGACCGCACCCGTCAGCCGTTCCAGTCGGTGATCAAGGACGCGGGTATCTCAGTGGGCGACATCGACCACGTGGTGCTGGTCGGCGGTTCGACCCGGATGCCCGCGGTCTCCGACCTGGTCAAGGAGATGACCGGTGGCAAGGAGCCCAACAAGGGAGTGAATCCCGATGAAGTTGTGGCGGTCGGCGCAGCTTTGCAGGCGGGTGTCCTCAAGGGCGAGGTGAAAGACGTTCTGCTGCTTGATGTCACGCCGCTGAGCCTGGGTATTGAGACCAAGGGTGGCGTGATGACCAAGCTCATCGAGCGCAACACCACCATCCCGACCAAGCGGTCGGAGACCTTTACCACGGCCGACGACAACCAGCCGTCGGTGCAGATCCAGGTCTATCAGGGTGAGCGCGAGATCGCCTCGGCCAACAAGCTGCTCGGCAGCTTCGAGCTGACCGGTATCGCCCCGGCTCCGCGCGGTCTTCCGCAGATCGAGGTCACCTTCGACATCGACGCCAACGGCATCGTGCACGTCACGGCCAAGGACAAGGGCACCGGCAAGGAGAACACGATCCGCATCCAGGAGGGTTCCGGCATCTCCAAGGAGGAGATCGACCGGATGATCAAGGAAGCGGAGTTGCACGCGGACGAAGACCGCAAGCGCCGCGAGGAGGCCGACGTTCGCAACCAGGCCGAGACGCTGGTCTACCAGACGGAGAAGTTCGTCAAGGAACAGCGCGAGGCTGAGGGTGGATCCAAGGTCCCCGAGGACACCCTGAGCAAGGTGGAAGCCGCCGTCGGCGAGGCCAAGGCAGCGCTGGCCGGCGACGACATCAGCGCGATCAAGTCGGCGATGGAGAAGCTGGGCCAGGAGTCGCAGGCGCTCGGACAGGCGATCTACGAGGCCACCCAGGCCGAGGGTGCCGCGGCCGGTGACGGTCAGCCCGGTGGCGGGTTTGACCAGGCCGGCTCGGACGACGTCGTGGACGCGGAGGTGGTCGACGACGACCGGGAGTCCAAGTGACGGACGGACTAATCCACAGGAACCGGTATCGGTCACCGACAAACGGCGGATCGATCCCGAGACTGGTGAAGTGCGGCACGACTCTCCCGGCGCTTCGGCGCCGGGAGAGTCGGCTCACCCAGCTGGTGGGGCCGGTTCGTCGGACGCCGGGTTGTCGAAAAAGGTGGCGGAGCTGACCGCCGACCTGCAACGGGTGCAGGCGGACTTCGCCAACTACCGCAAGCGCGCGATGCGCGACCAGCAGGCCGCGGCCGATCGGGCCAGGGCCGCCGTCGTCAACCAGTTGCTGCATGCGGTGGACGACATCGAACGGGCACGCAAGCACGGCGATCTGGATTCCGGTCCGCTCAAGGCGGTCGCCGACAAGCTGATGAGCGCGTTGAACGGGCTCGGGCTGAAGGCGTTCGGCGAGGAAGGCGAAGACTTCGATCCGGTGCTGCACGAAGCCGTGCAACACGACGGTGGTGGCGGCCCGGATGCCAAACCGGTGATCGGCACCGTGATGCGACAGGGCTACCAGCTGGGCGAGCACGTGCTGCGCAACGCACTGGTGGCAGTCGTCGAGACCGTCGCCGACGGACCCGCCGACCCGGCAGCTGAAGCCGGCCAGGAAACCGGACAGGCCGACACGACCGATAACGCCGACGGCTTCGGTGACTAATTCCACTTTCAAGGCACAGAATCAACGAGAGAGGTAAGGAGGTGACGCGGTATGGCTCAGCGTGAATGGGTCGAGAAAGACTTCTACAAGGAGCTTGGCGTCCCCTCCGATGCCGACGCCAAGCAGATCAAGACTGCCTACCGCAAGCTGGCGTCCGATCTGCATCCGGACAAGAACCCCGCCGGAGCGGATCGGTTCAAGGCTGTCTCCGAGGCGTACAGCGTCTTGTCTGACGAAGCGAAACGCAAAGAGTACGACGAAACCCGCCGGCTGTTCGCCGGCGGCGGCTTTGGTGGCCGTCGGTTCGATGCGGGGAACTTCGGCGGCTTCGGCGGAGGTGGTGATGGCGCCGAGTTCAACCTGAACGACTTGTTCGACGCCGCCGGCCGGTCCGGCGGCGCCAACATCGGCGACTTGTTCGGCGGCCTGTTCGGACGAGGTGGCAGCACCCGGCCCAGCCGGCCGCGCCGCGGCAACGACCTGGAGACCGAGACGGAACTGGACTTCGTCGAGGCCGCCAAGGGTGTCGCGATGCCACTGCGATTGACCAGCCCGGCGCCGTGCACCAACTGCCACGGCAGCGGCGCGCGTCCGGGCACCAGTCCGAAGGTGTGTCCGAACTGCAACGGTGCGGGCGTGATCAGCCGCAACCAGGGTGCATTCGGCTTCTCCGAGCCGTGCACCGAATGCCGGGGTAGCGGCTCGATCATCGAGCACCCGTGCGAGGAGTGCGGCGGCAACGGCGCCACCACCCGCACCCGGACCATCAACGTGCGGATCCCGCCGGGCGTTGAGGACGGCCAGCGGATCAGGCTGGCCGGACAGGGTGAGGCCGGGTTGCGCGGCGCTCCGTCGGGTGACCTGTATGTGACGGTCCATGTGCGCCCGGACAAGGTTTTCGGCCGGGACGGCGACGACCTCACCGTGACCGTACCGGTCAGCTTCACCGAATTGGCTTTGGGCTCAACGCTTTCGGTGCCCACACTGGACGGCAAGGTCGGTGTTCGGGTGCCCAAGGGTACCTCGGACGGCCGCATCCTGCGGGTGCGTGGACGTGGTGTGCCCAAGCGCAGCGGTGGCAGCGGCGACCTGCTCGTCACCGTCAAAGTGGCGGTCCCGCCGAACGTGGAGGGCGCGGCCCAGGAGGCGCTGGAAGCCTACGCGGCGGCCGAGCGGTCCAGTGGCTTCGACCCCAGGGCCGGATGGGCAGGTAATCGCTGATGGCGATGAACCGCAAGAAAAGCGAAGAATCGAGGACCTTCCTGATCTCGGTGGCCGCCGAGCTGGCCGGCATGCACGCGCAGACCCTGCGCACCTACGACCGGCTCGGCCTGGTCAGCCCACAACGAACCGCCGGAGGCGGGCGTCGTTATTCCGAGCACGACGTGAACTTGCTGCGCGAGGTGCAGCGCCTCTCGCAGGACGAGGGCGTCAACCTCGCCGGCATCAAACGCATCATCGAACTGACCAATCAGGTTGAGGCGCTGCAGTCCAGGCTCAAGGAAATGGCCGAGGAACTGGCGGTGCTGCGCGCCAACCAGCGCCGTGAGGTTGCGGTGGTGCCCAAGAGCACGGCGCTGGTCGTGTGGCAGCCACGCTCGCGCCGGTGAGCGGAGCCCGCGAGGCGGGTGTCACACCTGGATGGAAAACGTGGCGCCGGCCGGCTCGCCGGGGCACGCGCACCGGTAGCCACCGCGGCGCAACGCATCCGTCGGTGCGGCCATCGGCTCGAAGCAGATCACGTCCTCACCGGGAGGCGCGAAAACCTGTGTCGCGGAATACCCCCGCTCGAAGCGGACCTGCACGCGGCGGCCCCCGGCACTGACCGCGAAGACGGCGCCCTCTTCGACCCCGTCGAAGGCATCGTCGAAGGTATCTGCGCCCAGCCGTTGCGAACGGGCCGGCTGCGCGTCGGTCTGGCCCGTCGGCAGGCCGCGCTCGTTGAGGGACAGGTGGCGCAGTGGCGGTGTCTCGATGACCCACTCGGCGCGGTCGGTGTCCGGCAGCTGTAGGTACGGGTGATAGCCGAAGCACAGCGGCACGGCACGGTCACCCGTCGGTGTCACCGTGGTGCGTATCGTCAGGGTCCGCTCGGCGAGATGCACCGTCATCGCGAGCAGGTGCGGATAAGGGAAGCTGGCCAGCAGTCTGTCGTCGGCGCCGAAGTCCAGCTCGGCACTCAGTTCGTTGGCCGATTCGGACGTCACCCGCCAATCCGGATACGCGGCCAGGACGCCGTGGATCGGCAACCCGGCGGGGTCGGCTCGCACCCCGTCCTCGCCCGGCCGCAGCGTCACCGTCACACCTTCGGCGGTATAGGTGTTGGCACCCAATCGGTTTGCCCAGGGATACAGCACGGGAATGCCCATCGTCTTGCCTGACGTGAGGTATGCCTCAAGGCCGCGTCGTTGGCCGAGCAACTCCACTCCCGCGTCGGTCAGCGAGGTGCCGATCATGCCGGCTTCGGGCACGAATCGGGCAGCCACCGATGACGACGGGTCGCGCAGCGTGACGACGTGCACGGATCCTCCTCGTGGTTAACGCGACAGCGGGTCATGCTGAATGTGCTCGGGCGGAGCGCCTTTGGCGACCAGTGCGGCCTTCGTCGCGCGGACCATGGCAGGACCGCCGCAGATCAGGATCTGCCGGTCGCCCCAAGCGCCGTACCTGGTGACCACATCCGGCAATCGGCCCGTCTGGCGCACGTGCAGTCCGCGCGGGGGCGACACGTCGGGATAGTCGGCGGCCCAGGCCGGGTCGTTGTTGTACTCCGACACCGGCGAGACCGACAGCCACGGATTGTGCGCCGCAACCTGCCACAGTGTGCGTAGGTCGTAGAGTTCGCAGCGGTAGCGCGCTCCGAAGAACAGATGTACCCGCGGGTTCACCGCGAAGCGGCTGAGGTCCATGATCAGCGTCCGTAGCGGGGCCAGGCCGGTGCTGCCCGCGACCATCAGCACGTCCGCTCCGTCGCGGTCGACCCGCAGGCCGCCGTGCGGGCCGGACAACCGCCACCGGTCGCCGGGCCGGGTTTCGCCGACGATGGCGTGGCTGACCAGGCCGCCGGGAACGACGCGGACGTGGAACTCGATGCCGCCGCCAGAGTCGGCAGGGATGGCGGGGCTGAGGTAGCGCCAGCGGTGCGGACATTGCGGAATCTGCACGTTGACGTACTGCCCGGGGTGGTAGTGCAGCGGGCGGTCCAGATGCAGCCGGACGACCGCCAGATCACGAGACACCCGGGTGTGCTCGATCACCGTGCCGTCGACCCAGGCGGGCGTGTCATCGGAGTCGGCGGCGCCGCTCATCACCCCGGCGAACAGGTTGAGCGACTGATCGGCGGCCTCCTGGACTGCGTCGGTCCACGCGCCGCCGAGGTAGGTACGCAGGGTGGAATACAACGCGGCGCGCAACGTCTCGTAGTGGGCCGGGAGCACGCCGTACTTGCGGTGATCGCGGCCCAGCTGGGCCAGAAAGGCCACCGGCTCATCGGCGCGCTGGGCGACCAACTCGCCGTACAGCCAATGCATCGCCTGGGCGAAAGCAGCACGCTGGCCGGCCATTTCGGGTGGGAAGAGGTCGCGAACCGACGTGTCGAGGGCAAACCAATGGGTGTAGAAGCGGTGCACCAGCTCGGTGTCGTCGGGTCGGAAGGCGTCGCGCAACACCTGCAACGCTTCCCGGTCCTCAAGCCCCACGGACGCCGATTCTAGGCGGCGGTGCGCGTCGGCTCGCGTAACTGCCACCCGCGGGTCTCGCATACTGCCGGGAAAGAGGCTAGAGTTGAGCGGAACAGACTCAACCTTTACTGCGTTGCAGTACGCGACGAGATTTTTACCTACGCACAGGAACGGAGGGGTTGTGGACTCTTTCAACCCGACAACTAAGACGCAGGCGGCGTTGACGTCGGCGCTGCAGGCGGCTTCGGCGGCCGGTAACCCCGAGATCAGGCCCGCGCATCTGCTGATGGCGCTGCTGACACAGAACGACGGGATCGCCGCCCCACTGCTGGAGGCTGTCGGTGTCGACCCCGCGACCATCCGCACCGAGGCGCAGCGCCTGCTGGAAAAGCTGCCCCAGATCAGCGGCTCCAGCTCGCAGCCGCAGCTGTCCCGCGAGTCGCTGGCGGCCATCACCGCTGCACAGCAACTGGCCACCGAGATGGACGACGAATACGTCTCCACCGAGCACCTGCTGGTCGGATTGGCCACCGGTGACTCCGAGGTCGCCAAGCTGCTGACCGGCCACGGCGCATCTCCCCAGGCGCTGCGGGACGCGTTCGTCAAGGTTCGCGGCAGCGCGCGGGTGACCAGCGCGGACCCCGAAGCCACCTACCAGGCGCTGGAGAAGTACTCCACTGACCTGACCGCTCGGGCCCGCGAGGGCGAGCTCGACCCGGTCATCGGGCGCGACAACGAAATCCGTCGGGTGGTGCAGGTGCTGTCCCGGCGGACCAAGAACAACCCGGTGCTCATCGGTGAGCCCGGCGTCGGCAAGACCGCCATCGTGGAGGGCCTGGCCCAGCGCATCGTGGCCGGCGACGTGCCGGAAAGCCTGCGCGACAAGACCGTCGTCTCCCTGGATATGGGGTCGATGGTGGCCGGCGCGAAGTACCGCGGTGAGTTCGAGGAACGGCTCAAGGCCGTCCTCGACGACATCAAGAACTCCGCCGGGCAGATCATCACGTTCATCGACGAGCTGCACACCATCGTCGGCGCCGGCGCGACCGGCGAATCGGCGATGGACGCGGGCAACATGATCAAGCCGATGCTGGCCCGCGGCGAGCTACGGCTGGTGGGCGCCACCACGCTCGACGAGTACCGCAAGTACATCGAGAAGGACGCCGCACTGGAGCGGCGCTTCCAACAGGTGTTCGTCGGCGAGCCGTCGGTGGAAGACACCGTCGGCATCCTGCGCGGGCTGAAGGAGCGCTACGAGGTGCACCACGGCGTGCGCATCACCGACTCGGCGCTAGTGGCCGCGGCCACGTTGAGCGACCGCTACATCACCGCCCGCTTCCTGCCGGACAAGGCCATCGACCTGGTCGACGAGTCCGCCAGCCGGCTGCGGATGGAGATCGACTCGAGGCCCGTCGAGATCGACGAGGTCGAGCGCCTGGTGCGCCGGCTGGAGATCGAGGAAATGGCGCTGGCCAAGGAGGAGGATGCCGCGTCCAAGGAGCGGCTGGAGAAGCTGCGCGCCGAGTTGGCCGACAAGAAGGAAGAGCTCGCCGAGCTGACTACGAGGTGGCAGAACGAGAAGAACGCCATCGACATCGTCCGTGAGCTCAAGGAACAGCTGGAGGTGCTGCGCGGGGAGTCCGAGCGCGCCGAACGCGACGGTGACCTGGCCAAGGCGGCCGAGCTGCGGTATGGCCGCATCCCCGAGATGGAGAAGAAGCTCGACGCGGCGTTGCCGCACGCCGAGGTCCGCGAGGGTGTGATGCTCAAGGAGGAAGTCGGTCCGGACGACATCGCCGACGTGGTGTCGGCGTGGACGGGCATTCCGGCCGGCCGGCTGCTGGAAGGCGAGACCGCCAAGCTGCTGCGCATGGAGGACGAGCTGGGCAAGCGCGTCGTCGGGCAGACGAAGGCCGTGCAGGCCGTGTCCGACGCGGTACGGCGCTGTCGGGCCGGCGTCGCCGACCCCAACCGGCCCACCGGATCGTTCATGTTCCTCGGCCCCACCGGTGTGGGTAAGACGGAGCTGGCCAAAGCGTTGGCGGACTTCCTGTTCGACGACGACCGCGCCATGGTCCGCATCGACATGAGCGAGTACGGCGAGAAGCACTCGGTGGCCCGGCTGGTAGGTGCGCCTCCCGGCTACATCGGCTACGACCAGGGTGGTCAGCTGACCGAGGCGGTGCGGCGTCGCCCTTACACGGTGATCCTGTTCGACGAGATCGAAAAGGCGCACCCGGACGTGTTCGACGTGCTGTTGCAGGTCCTCGACGAGGGCCGGCTCACCGACGGTCAGGGCCGCACGGTCGACTTCCGCAACACCATCCTCATCCTGACCTCCAACCTGGGGTCGGGTGGCAGCGAGGAGCAGGTGATGGCCGCCGTGCGGACGGCATTCAAGCCGGAGTTCATCAACCGCCTCGACGACGTGATCATCTTCCACGGTCTCGAGCCCGGCGAGCTGGTGCAGATCGTCGACATCCAGCTCGCCCAATTGGACAAGCGGTTGGCACAGCGGCGCCTGCAGCTCGAGGTGTCCCTGCCGGCCAAGCAGTGGCTCGCGCAACGCGGCTTCGACCCGGTGTACGGCGCACGGCCGTTGCGCCGGTTGGTGCAGCAGGCGATCGGCGACCAGTTGGCCAAGTTGTTGCTGGCCGGCGAGGTGCACGACGGCGACGTGGTGCCCGTCAACATCAGCGCGGACGGTGACTCGCTGATCCTCGGCTAGGTCTCGCTACGTCTTTCGGAGCCGGTCGCCCAGCTCGAATTCTCGGGTCTGGGCGCCGGCGTCGATGACTGTTTGCAGCCGTTCGCGCGCGACCGGCTGAGCGAGCGCCTCGCGGAACAGCTGATCCTCGACGCGCAGGCCGGTGGGCAGATCGCCGGCCAAGGCCACGTCGACCGCCTGTTTGGCGTAGGCGATGGCCGACTGCGGGTACGACGCAATGCGTCTGGCCAGCTTGTCGACGAACCGTCTCAACTGATCGTGAGGCAACGCCCGATCGACGTATCCCCAGGCTTCCGCGGTCGCGGCGTCGACGTCCATGCCGCCGAGAATCACTTCGAGGGCTCGGCCGCGACCGATCAGGCGCGGCAGGCGTTGGGTGCCGCCACCACCGGGGATGATTCCGAGCGCGACCTCTGGCTGCCCGAACACCGCCTTGTCGAGCGCGGCATAGCGCATGTCGAACGCCATCGCCCACTCACTGCCGCCGCCGCGGCAGATTCCTTCGATGACGGCAATGGTGGCCTTCGGCACGCTCCGGAAGGCCTCCATCGCAGCGTGGAAGGGGCTCAGCTCGTCGTGTAGTGCCGTGTCATCGATCGGCAGGTCAAGGATCATGCCGACATCCGCATGCGCGATGAAGAACTCGGGATCGGCCGAATCGACCACCAGCACCCGCACCTCGTCGTCCGCCGCCACCTCCCCGGTGAGGCGGATGATCTCCTGCATCAACGGGATGTCCAGCAGGTTGATCGGCGGATTATCGACGGTGGCCCGGCAGATCCCGTCAGCGCTGGCGACGCGGATGAGCCGGTAGTCCTGGTAGCTCACGCTTCCGTGATCTTCACGAATCCCTGCCGCACCAACTGCGTCAGTCTCGCCATGGCATTCCTGTTGATCTTGATGCCTGGGATGAGATCGGCATTGCCCCAGCCCATCGCTTTGGCGGTGGCCCCGCACAGTTCGATCTGCGCGCCCCTGGCCATCAGGTCGGCGATCACCTGCTTGTAGGGGTTGCCGGTGGCGACGTGGCGGTTCGCGTTGTACGTCTGGTCGTCGAGTGTCACGTGCCCGGCATTGGTGTGGAACACGACGACCACGTCCGGAGTGACGTTCCAGGCTGCGGCATCGGCGACGACGAGTCCCGCGTGGAACAGCACGGCCGGCATGTCGCCCTCGAAAGTCAGCGACGCCACGCTGAACACGACTTTTACCTCGTCGAGTTCGACTGGGACGTCGATGTGCAGCGATTCACCCGGACCGGACACGCGGTACTCCTCTCGGATGCGCCACATGACGCGGAAGTGAGAATAGACGTCCGTAGCCGGGTCGGTGTGTATTGCGTCCTGTGATTGGGTTGTGACCTGCTCGGATTCTCTGTTCCGCCCAGACAGCGGATACTCTGTTGGGGATGGTCCCACTCTGGTTCACGCTCTCCGCACTGTGCTTCGTCGGTGCGGCGGTGTTGTTGTACGTCGATATCGATCGACGTCGTGGACGCAGCCGACGCCGCCGGTCGTGGGCGAGGTCGCATGGCTTCGACTACGAACGCGAGTCAACCGACATCCTCGACCGCTGGAAGCGCGGCGTGATGTCGACGGTCGGCAACGTCCCGGCCTACAACGTCGTACTGGGCCAGATCCGCGGTGAGGCCGTCTACATCTTCGACCTCGAAGAGGTCGCCACGGTGATCGCGCTGCACCGCAAGGTGGGCACCAACGTCGTGGTGGACCTGCGGCTCAAGGGGCTCAAGGAGCCGCGCGAGAGCGATATCTGGCTGCTGGGCGCGATCGGTCCGCGCATGGTGTACTCCACCAACCTCGATGCCGCCCGGCGGGCGTGCGACCGGCGCATGGTCACCTTCGCGCACACCGCGCCCGACTGCGCCGAGATCATGTGGAACGAGCAGAACTGGACGCTGGTCGCCATGCCGATCGCCAGCACCCGGGCGCAGTGGGACGAAGGCCTGCGCACCGTGCGCCAGTTCAACGACCTGCTGCGGGTGCTGCCGCCGCTGCCTGCCGAAACCTCGCAGGAAGAAGGCGAGTCCGAAGGTCGCCGCAACGCGGCACCGGGCCGGCCGCTGGCCCCCGCCGCCCGCGCGGAGTTGCCACAACGTCGCGCGCAGGCGGACCCGGCCGCCGGGGTGATGCCCGATCCGGCTCGCCGAGCTGCCGAGCCCGTGGCCCGTGAGGAAAGCCGTTCCGAAGGCGTCCGGCGTCCGCCGCGGACGGGACGCAATGGCCAGCAGGCCAGCAACTACCAGCACTGAGAGACACATGCCCCGACCTGTTGCGCTGATCACTGGGCCCACGTCCGGCATTGGTGCCGGATATGCACGCCGCTACGCCCGCGACGGCTACGACCTGGTCCTGGTCGCCCGCGACATGGAACGGCTCGAGCAACTGGCCGGCGAGCTGGAGTCCGAAGCCGGCAGCATCGAGATCCTGCCCGCGGATCTGGCCGAGGCCGCCGACCGCGACAAAGTGGCCGCCCGGCTTGCTTCCGGAGTGCGGGTGCTGGTCAACAACGCGGGTTTCGGCACCTCCGGCGAGTTCTGGGAATCGGAGCCGGCCCTGCTGCACAAACAACTCGACGTCAACGTCACCGCCGTGCTGGACCTGACCCGGGCCGCGCTCCCGGCGATGCTCGGCGCCGGCGCCGGCACCGTCATCAACATCGCGAGCGTCGCGGGCCTGCTGCCCGGCCGGGCGTCGACGTACTCGGCGTCCAAAGCGTGGGTGATCTCCTTCAGCGAAGGGCTGGCCAACGGGTTGCAGGGCACCGGCGTCGGCGTGCACGCGGTGTGCCCGGGTTACGTGCGTACCGAGTTTCACAGCCGGGCCGGAATGGACATGGCCGGTGTCCCGTCGTTCATGTGGCTCGAGGTCGACGACGTGGTTCGCGAAAGCCTCTCCGACATCGCCCGCGGCAAGGTGCTCAGCATCCCGGGCCTCAGTACAAGTTTCTGGTCGCCACGGGTCGGGCGATGCCGCGCGGCTGGCACGGTTGTTCACCAAACGGTTTGGCGGCGGTCGTGGCCGGACCTGATCCGCAGGAGGCCGAACTGGCCGAGCTTGTGCGCCAGCTGTCGGTGGTGCACGGCCGGGTCACGCTGTCCTCGGGCAAGGAGGCCGACTACTACGTCGACCTGCGCCGCGCCACTCTGCACCATCGGGCCTCCGCGCTGATCGGGCGGCTGATGCGGGAACTCACCGAAGACTGGGACTACGCGCTGGTCGGTGGCCTGACGCTGGGCGCCGACCCGGTGGCGACCGCCATCATGCATGCGCCGGGTCGCCCGATCGACGCTTTCGTTGTCCGCAAGTCGGTGAAAACCCATGGGATGCAACGACTTATCGAGGGCACCGAAGTGTCCGGCCAGCGCGTGCTGGTGGTCGAGGACACCAGCACCACGGGCGGCTCCGCGTTGACGGCGGTGCGCGCCGTCCGCGACGCCGGAGGAGAGGTGATCGGCGTGGCGACCGTAGTGGACCGCGCCACCGGTGCCGCCGAGGCGATCGAAGCCGAGGGTGTGCCCTACCGCAGCGTGCTGGGCCTCGCCGATCTGGGGCTGGGCTAGGCGCCGGTGCGCGTTCGTAGTGCGCTGATTTTCGCGCTGGCTCTGGTGCTGCCTGGTGGGTTGCTCGGGTTCGGACCATCCCGGCCGGGTTTTCGGAGCCCAGAGCGCAAGATCGGCGAATCGCTGGCCGTGCTGGGCTGGAACATCTCGGTGTCGAACCTGCGGTGGGCACAGGACTATGTGCTGGTCGACGTCGACGCTTCCCCGGCGGATCCGAAAGCGCCGCGCGCCAAGGCCGAAGACGTTCGCTTCGGCCTCTACGGCGCGCTTTCGCATCCGATGGAAGTCAACGCGCTCGGCAGCTGCGACGATGCGATGACGAAGGTGCCCGACATCAGTACGCCGCTGAAGGCGCCGCCGGACCGGCTCACCGGCACCGTCTGCCTGGGCCCGCTGAAGGAGCGCAGCGCCGTCCGCGGCGTCTACACCTACTCGCCCCATGAGCGGATTGCCGGTACCTCGGCCGCGTATGCGGCGGCGTTTCCGGTGGGGCTGCCGCCCACCAACGTCAACGACACCGGGTTGGTGGTCAAGTCCACCAACGCATCGGCCTGGCGTGCCGATGGCCTACCGATAAGCAAGGCGCAATTGGGTGACCCGGCGGCGTTCAACGGCAACGGTTACATGTTGCTGAACCTGGAAGCCGGGGCCGTCGGGGCCCAATACCGGGACGATTCCGCCCGCCGCGGTGGACCCCTGATGCTGGTGGCCGCGCCGACGCTGCCCGGCCGCGGGCTGAGCCCGGCCTGTGCGGCCTACGGATCGTCGGTGCTGATCCTGCCCGACGCGTCGCGGGACTCGGTCCAGGTCAACGCGTCGCTGTGCACCCAGGGCGAGATCAGCCAGGCGCTGTTGTACGCGACGGTGTCGATCGAAGGCACCCACGCCGCGGTGTGGACCGCGAAATGACCGAACCCGAACCCGGGCCCACCGAATGGGGCGCCCCGGCCGCCGGCGTCGGGCCCTGGGCCGGCGCGTTGCCCGACGACCCCCGCTATGACCCGAATCCTGTTGCGCGACGGGGACACTCGCAACGTGGTCGACGCCTATCGGTACTGGACCCGGGAGGCCATCGTCGCCGACATCGACCGGCGCCGGCACCCGCTGCACATCGCGATCGAGAACTTCGGGCACGACGCCAACATCGGCTCGGTGGTGCGCACCGCGAACGCGTTCGCCGTCGACACCGTGCACATCGTCGGCCGGCGCCGGTGGAACCGTCGCGGCGCCATGGTGACCGACCGTTACCAGCGGTTGTGCCATCACGACAGCACCGCCGGGTTGATGGAGTTCGCGGCCGGAGCCGGGCTGGCGGTGGTGGCCGTGGACAACGTCCCCGGTGCCGCCCGGCTGGAAGAGACTTCCTTGCCGCGGGAATGCCTGTTGGTGTTCGGTCAGGAAGGTCCGGGCATCACCGACGACACCCGTGCGGGTGCGGCGATCACCGTGTCGATCGCCCAGTTCGGCTCGACGCGCAGCATCAATGCCGGTGTGGCAGCGGGGATCGCGATGCACGCCTGGATTCGGCAGCACGGCGACCTGGGGCACGCCTGGTGAATTTGCGCTACGCTTCGAGTGTGCGGGGACGGCAGGAATCGGCGGCGACTTCCGCCAGGAGACAGTCGGGCAGGAGACGTCGAGAACTCAGATTATGCGGCTTGGCGGGTCTCATCTTGAACGAGACCTCCAGCTTGATGCGGTAGGTGATCGCGCCGCTGGCGTCCACGGACAGGTCCTGCTCGATGACCCGCGCCACCCGGATGTCATCGACGCTTTCCCGCGCCCGCTGCACCGCCTCGGTTGCGGCCTGCTCCCATGACGTGGGGCTGGTCCCGATGATGTCGATCACCTTGTACACGCTCATGGGGGTAAAGCGTATAGCTAACTCCACAGCGTGACATGCACCTTCGGCCGGAATCGCGTCACGCCGACGCCGCTGCCGCGGATCATCGCCTGGATGCACCTCGGCGTGGTGATGAAGCGGACCAGTTCGGAGACCGCGGGCTGGCGGGCTGAGGGTGCCAACGTCATCGCGCACCACTCGCCGGCTTTGTCCAGGCCCGGGCCGGTCACGTGCGTCAACCGGCCGGCGGCAAGGTCTTTGGCGACCGCGAAGCCGATGGTCAGCGTCGCGCCTCCCACCCGTAGCACCTCTTCCAGAGCGGCGGCGTCACTCTGGAAGATGCGTTGCTGCGACTCGGGAATTGCCAAGCCCCGCAACATGTTTGCGATCTCTCCGTCCACGCTGCCAGCCGACGGCCCGAGCATCCACTGCTGGTGACGTAGCAGCGCGGGCGTCGGAATGCCCACGGCCAGTGGGCTTTTCGGTGCCACCACGGTGATGATCTGATACTTCAGAAACGGCCGCACGAACAGGTCGGCGTTGGAACCGAGCTCTCGCTGGCCGGTCCGATGGCGATGTCCACCGCCCGCGAACAGATCAGATCGCGGAACTGACTCGTGGGATGCACGCTCAACTCGACGGAGAGGTCGTCGGCCCGGGACGAGAACAGCTCGATCAGGCCCGGTGCGGCGTGTTCGGCGAAGGTGCTGGATGCCGCGATGCGTAACAGCCGTCGGCCGTGGGCGGCCTCGGTGACCTCGATGGCCGTTTGCTGTTGCAGCCCCAGGATTTCCACGGCCCGGCTGGCCAGCCGCAGCCCGCCGGGGGTGAACGCCAGCCCGGCCCCGGTCCGGGTGAACAACGGGTCGTCCAGCTCCTTGCGCAGCGCGGTGACGTGCATCGAGATTCCGGCGTCGGACATGCCCAGTTCGGCGGCGGCGGCCCGCACCGAGCCCAGCCGCACCACCGCCGAATAGGCCCGAAGTTGAGCCGGGGTCATGTCGATGAGCCTACGTTGAGAGCATGCGTGACGTGCTTGCCGATCTGATGTCGATCTGGCGCGCAGGCGATACCGCCGGGTTGGCGACCGTGGTGCGGACCATGCGCTCGGCGCCGAGGCCGCCGGGTGCTGCGATGGTGGTGGCGCCGGACGGCTCGGTGAGCGGATCGGTGTCGGGCGGGTGCGTCGAGGGCGCGGTGTACGAACTGGCCACCGAGGTCGCCGGCACCGGGGCGCCGCGGCTTCAGCGGTACGGGATCAGCGACGATGATGCTTTCGCCGTCGGTCTCACCTGCGGCGGTGTCATCGACATCTTCGTCGAGGCGGTCTCGCAGGCAACGTTTCCCGAACTGGGCGCGGTTGCCGGGGACATCGACGCGCACCGGTCGGTCGTCCGTCGCGACCGTCATCGCCCACCCGGACGCGCGGTGGGTGGGCCGCCGGATCGTGGTCACGCCCGACGGCACCGCGGGCGCGTTGGGATCGGCACGCGCCGACGCGGCCGTGACGGACGACGCCCGCGGCCTGCTCGCGCTGGGCCGCAGCGCAATTCTGGAATACGGACCGGACGGCCAACGTCGCGGCGAGGGTATGCAAGTCTTCGTATCCAGCTTCGCGCCGCGCCCGCGGATGCTGGTCTTCGGCGCGATCGACTTCGCCGCGGCCCTGGCGCGGCAGGGATCGTTCCTCGGCTACCGCGTGACCGTGTGCGACGCGCGCGGTGTGTTCGCCACACCGGCGCGCTTTCCGACCGCCGACGAGGTCGTCGTCGACTGGCCGCACCGATATCTGGCCGCGCAGGCCGCGGCGGGGGCGGTCGACCGGCGCACGGTGATCTGCGTGCTCACCCACGACCCGAAGTTCGATGTGCCGGTGCTGCAGACCGCGCTGCGCCTGGACGTCGGATACGTGGGGGCGATGGGATCGCGCCGGACGCATGACGACCGGATGCGCCGACTGCGGGCCGCGGGGCTGACCGACGACCGAACTGGCCCGGTTGTCCAGTCCCATCGGGCTGGACCTGGGGGCCCGCACCCCGGAGGAGACCGCGGTGTCGATCGCCGCCGACATCATCGCGCGCCGGTGGGGCGGGGGTGGGCAACCGCTGGCCGAGATCGTCGGGCGGATCCACCATGACGTCGGAGACGTGCAGGTCGAGGGCGAGTTAACGGATCACTTAACTCGACATTGACGCACTTGGGTCGCGGGCACACACTTTCGCCATGCAGGTACCTGGGCCCTTCGAGTACGAGCGAGCGACGAGCGTCGATCACGCCATCGGACTGCTGGACCGGCTGGGGGAGGCGGCGCGGGTGGTCGCCGGCGGGCACAGCCTGCTGCCGATGATGAAGCTGCGCCTGGCCAACCTCGAGTACCTCATCGACATCAACGACCTGCACGACGAGCTGGGCTACTGATCACCGATCCGACCCTGGTCCGGATCGGCGCGATGACCCGCCACCGCGAGCTGCTGGAGTCCGACGCGCTGGCCGCGGCGTTCCCGATCTTCCGCGACGCCGAGCGGGTGATCGCCGACCCGGTGGTGCGCAACCGCGGCACCCTCGGCGGGTCGCTGTGCCAGGCGGACCCGTCCGAGGACCTGTCCGCGGTCTGCACCACGCTGGACGCGGTGTGCCTGATCCGCGGGCCCGTCGGGCGAGCGCGAGGTCCCGATGGACGAGTTCACCGCGGCCCGTACGAGACCGCGGTCGGCGACGGCGAGATCCTGATCGAGGTGCGGATCCCGGTGCGGCCCAGCAGGTCCAGCGCCTACGAGAAGGTGGAGCGCCGGGCCGGCGACTGGGCGGTCGACGGCGGCCGGCGCGGTCGTCACGGCTCGACGGCGGACGCGATCGCCGCCGCCCGGGTCGGGCCTGGCCGCGGTGGACCCGAACCCGACCGCGCTGCCGGCGATCTCCGAGGCGCTGGTCGGCCGGCCCGCCACCGAGGAGATGTTCGCCGAGGCGGGCCGGCTGCGCCGCGCAGAGCTGCGACCCGGTCACCGACATGCGCGGCAGCGCCGAATACAAGCGCCACCTGGCCAACGAACTGACCAGCCGCACGCTGCGCACCGCCGTCGCAGCGGGTGCGCGATCAGCCGAGAGGAGTAACTAGACATGCAGGTACCATGACCGTCAACGGCGAGCAGGTCAGCGCCGACGATCGAGGGCCGGATGCTGCTGGTGCATTTCCTGCGCGATCAGCTGCGGCTGACCGGCACGCACTGGGGCTGCGACACCAGCAACTGCGGCACCTGCGTGGTCTGGATGGACGGCGAGCCGGTGAAGTCCTGCACGATGCTGGCCGCGATGGCCGGCGGCCACGAGGTGCGCACCGTCGAGGGGCTCGAGCAGGACGGCGAGCTCGACCCGGTGCAGCAAGGGTTCATGCAGTGCCACGGCCTGCAGTGCGGGTTCTGCACGCCCGGCATGATGATGACCGCCCGCGCCCTGCTCGACCGCAACCCCGATCCGTCCGAGGAGAGATCCGGGAGGCGATCTCCGGGCAGATCTGCCGGTGCACCGGCTACGCCACGATCGTGCGTTCGGTGCAGTGGGCCGCCGAGCACTCCGAAGCCGGAGGCGGCCACACGTCATGACCACCGTCGAAGTCCGCGTCCGCCGTCGCCCGAAGACATCGCCGACAACGACCAGAAGCCCGTCGGCCACGGCCGGATGCTGCGCAAGGAGGACCCGCGCTTCATCCGGGGCAAGGGCCGCTACGTCGACGACGTCGCAGCTGCCCGGCATGCTGCACCTGGCGATCCTGCGCGTCGCCGATGGCCCACGCCCGGCATCGTCAGCATCGACATCACCGCCGCCCAGGCGCACCCGAAGGTCAAGCTCGTCGTCACCGGCGCCGATGCTCGCCGAGAAGGGCCTGGCCTGGATGCCGACCCTGTCCAACGACGTGCAGGCCGTGCTCGCCACCGACAAGGTGCGCTTCCAGGGCCAGGAGGTGGCGTTCGTCGTCGCCGAGGACCGCTACTCGGCCCGCGACGCGCTGGAGCTGATCGACGTCGAGTACGAGGCGCTGGACCGGTGATCGACGTGCGCAAGGCGCTCGACCCCGACGCGCCGGTGATCCGCGACGACCTCGAGGGCAAGACCGACAACCACTGCTTCGACTGGGAGACCGGCGACGAGGCGGCCACCGAGGCGGTCTTCGCGTCGGCCGACGTGGTCGTCAGCCAGGACATCGTCTACCCGCGCGTGCACCCGGCGCCGATGGAGACCTGCGGCGCGGTCGCCGACTACGACCCGGTCGACGGCAAGCTGACGCTGTGGTCGACCACGCCAGGCGCCGCACGCGCACCGCACGCTGTACGCGATCGTCGCCGGGCTGCCCGAGCACAAGATCCGGGTCATCTCGCCGCGACATCGGCGGCGGCTTCGGCAACAAGGTGCCGATCTACCCCGGCTACGTCTGCGCGATCGTCGGCTCGCTGCTGACCGGCAAGCCGGTCAAGTGGATGGAGGACCGCTCGCGAGAACCTGACCTCGCACCGGGTTCGCGCGCGACTACATCATGCGCGGCGAGATCGCGGCCACCAAGGACGGCAAGATCCTGGCGATCCGCACCAACGTGCTGGCCGACCACGGCGCGTTCAACGGCACGGCGGCGCCGGTGAAGTACCCGGCCGGCTTCTTCGGGGTGTTCACCGGCAGCTACGACCTCGAGGCGGCCTACTGCAAGATGACCGCCGTCTACACCAACAAGGCGCCCGGCGGCGTCGCCTACGCCTGCTCGTTCCGCATCACCGAGGCCGTGTACCTCGTCGAGCGGATCGTCGACTGCCTGGCCTACGAGCTGAAGATGGACCCCGTCGAGCTGCGGCTGCAAGAACTTCATCCAGCCCGAGCAGTTCCCGTACACGACCAAGACCGGCTGGGTCTACGACTCGGGCAACTACGAGGCCACGCATGCGCGAGGCGATGCGCATGGCCGGCTACGACGAACTGCGCGCGCGAGCAGGCCGACAAGCGCGGCACGCGGCGAGCTGATGGGCATCGGCTGTCGCGTTCTTCACCGAGGCGGTCGGCGCCGGGCCGCGCAAGGACATGGACATCCTCGGTCTCGGCATGGCCGACGGGTGCGAGCTGCGCGTGCACCCCACCGGCAAGGCGGTGGTGCGCGTGTCGTGCAGAGCCAGGGGCAGGGGCACGAGACGACGTTCGCGCAGATCGTCGCCGAGGAGATCGGCATCCCGCCCGCGGACATCCAGGTCGTCAACGGCGACACCGATCAGACACCCGTTCGGCCTGGGCACCTACGGCAGCCGCTCGACGCCGGTGTCGGGCGCGGCCGCCGCGCTGGTGGCGCGCAAGGTCCGCGACAAGGCGCAGATCATCGCCTCGGGCATGCTCGAGGTCTCGGTGGCCGACCTGGAATGGGAGAAGGGCTCGTTCCACGTCAAGGGCGACCCGTCCAAGTCGGTGACCATCCAGGACATCGCGATGCGCGCGCACGGCGCGGGCGATCTGCCCGAGGGCATCGAGGGCGGCCTGGAGGCCGCAGATCTGCTACAACCCGTCGAACCTGACCTACCCGTACGGCGCGTACATCTGCGTCGTCGACGTCGATCCGGGCACGGCGGTGGTGAAGGTCCGGCGCTTCATCGCCGTCGACGACTGCGGCACCCGGATCAACCCGATGATCATCGAGGGCCAGGTGCACGGCGGCCTCACCGACGGCGTCGGGATGGCGCTGATGGAGATCATCGCCTTCGACGAGGACGGCAACTGCCTCGGCGGCTCGCTGATGGACTACCTGATCCCGACCGCGCTCGAGGTGCCCGACTGGGAGACCGGCTTCACCGTCACGCCGTCGCCGCACCACCCGATCGGCGCCAAGGGCATCGGCGAGTCGGCGACGGTCGGGATCGCCGCCGGCCATCGTCAACGCGGTCGTCGACGCGCTCGAGCCGTACGGCGTGCGGCACGCCGACATGCCGCTGACGCCGTCGCGGGTCTGGGAGGCGATGCAGGGCCGCGCCAGGCCGCCGATCTAGCGGCGCACGTCGAGCGACGAGCATGACGCGATCAGCGCGCCGCATGCACCGGATGAGCGAGCTCGCCGGCCGCGCGCATACCGTTCGTGCACGCGACGGTGGTGCGCGCCCAGCAGCCGACGTCGGCGCGCGCGGGCGACGATGCGATCGTGCTGGCCGACGGGTCGATCGAGGGCTTCGTCGGTGGCCAGTGCGCGCAGAAGTCGGTGCGCACGGCCGCGCTGGGCGTGCTGCAGGCCGGCGAGAGCGTGCTGCTGCGCGTCCTGCCCGAGGGCGACGTGCACTTCCCGGAGTCGCCCGGGCGCCTGGGTGGTGGTCAACCCGTGCCTGTCCGGCGGCGCGCTGGAGATCTTCCTGAGCCGCAATTGCCGGCCCCGCTGATCCGGATCTTCGGCGAGACCCCGATCGCCGAGGCGCTGATCGCAGCTATGCGGCGTCCTCGGATACGAGGCGTGCCGGGACGCTGATCTGGCCGGCACCAGCGCCGTGGTGATCGCCAGCCACGGTGGTCCGGAGGCCGAAATCATCCGCGCCGCACTCGATCACGGGATCGGTTATATCGGGCTGGTGGCCAGCAGGGTGCGCGGCGCCTCGATCCTGGGTGGGCTCGACCTCACCGACGCCGAACGGTCCCGCATCCACACCCCGGTCGGCGTGCCCATCGGCGCCAAGACCCCGCCGGAGATCGCCGTGGCGATCGCCGCGGAACTGATCGCCGTGCTGCGCGACGGCGGCCTGACCCGCGCCGTGCCAGGCAACGAATGCCCGCCCGAGGCCGTCGACCCGGTGTGCGGCATGACGGTGAGCGTCGGCCCGGCTACTGAGCACCTGCTGGTCGGCGACGCTGAGTACTGGTTCTGCTGCTCTGGATGCCGCACCGCATTTGCCGAGCGGCACGGCGTATGACCGTGTCGCCGGGTCACCGGTGTGGTGCTGGCGGCCGGCGCATCCCGGCGGCTGGGCAGGCCGAAACAGCTGCTGCCCTACGGGAATACCACGTTGCTCGGGGCGACGCTCGGATGTCGCCCGCGCTTGCGGGTTCGACCAGCTGATCGTCACCTTGGGCGGTGCCGCGCAGGAAGTACGCGACCAGGTGTCGCTGGATGGCGCTGACGTGGTCGAGGTCGCCGACTTCGGCACCGGCTGCTCGGCGTCGCTGCGGGTGGCGCTGGAGACGGTGGACCCGCGCTCGGCGGGTATCGTGCTGATGCTCGGCGACCAGCCCGGGATCGACCCGGCCGATGTGCGGCGCATCAGCACCGGGGGTACCGACATCATGGTCTGCCGCTACACCGACGGCATCGGGCACCCATTCTGGTTCAGCGGCACCATGTTCGGTGAACTTTCGCGGCTGCACGGCGACAAAGGCGTCTGGAAGCTGATCGAGTCCGGCCGCTACCCGGTACGCGAACTGCACGTGAATCGTCCGGTCCCGCTTGATGTGGACACCTGGGAGGACTACCAGCGACTATTGGCGACCGCGACATGACGTTCGCCGGCCCCGACGACGTGGCGCGCCGTTTCGACGCGCACGACTACCTCCTGGACACCGGGACGGCGTCGGCGATCTACCTCGCGGTGCAGCTCGGCAGGCCACTGCTGTTGGAAGGCGAACCCGGCGTCGGCAAGACCACCGCAGCCAAAACGCTTGCCGCGGTGCTGGATACAAAACTGGTTCGGCTGCAGTGCTATGAAGGCCTGACCGCGAGTGAGGCGCTCTACGACTGGAACTACCAGCGTCAGCTGCTGTCCATCCGGCTGGCCGAGGCCAGCGGCACCGGCATGACAGAGGGTGAGCTCTATACCGAGGCCTACCTGGTCGACCGGCCGATCCTGCAGTGTGTGCGCCACCGCGGACCGGTGCCGCCGGTGTTGCTGATCGACGAAATCGACCGCGCTGACGACGAATTCGAAGCCCTGCTGTTGGAGTTTCTCGGTGAGGCCGCGGTCACCGTCCCCGAGCTGGGTACGTTCGTCGCCGAACGGCCACCGATCGCGGTTCTCACCTCCAACCGCAGCCGCGACCTGCACGATGCCTTGCGGCGACGGTGTCTCTACCACTGGATCGACTACCCGGAGCCGTCGCGGGCAGCCGCGATCGTGCGTCGCACCGTGCCCGGGGCCACCGCGCCACTGATCGAACATGCGACCCAATTCGTCGGCGCCGCACGTGAACTCGACTTGGACAAGCCGCCCGGCGTGGCCGAGACCATCGACTGGGTCGCCGCCCTGGTATCGCTCGGGGTCGCGGATCTCGTCGATGAGTCGGCGATGATCAGCCTGGGCGCGCTGGCCAAGACACCCGACGACCGCACTGCGATCCGCGACGCGTTGGTCGAATACAGCCGAATATGAGAGGACTCACCCGATGAAGATCGCCAACCAGTTCACCGTCAGCGCGCCCATCGAGCAGGCTTGGGACGTGCTCTGCGACCTGGAGAAGGTGATCCCGCTGATGCCGGGGGCGCAATTGGTCGGCCACGAGGGCGACAACTACCTCGGCAAGGTCAAGGTGAAAGTGGGGCCGGTCACCAGCGAGTTCAACGGCAAGGTGCATTTCGTCGAGCAGGACCGCGATCAGCATCGCGCGGTCTTCGACGCCAGGGGCAAGGAGGCGCGCGGCACCGGCAACGCCGCGGCCACCGTGACGGCCCAATTGCAGCAGGCGGGGGAGCGCACCAACGTCACCGTCGACACCGACCTGAAGATCGTCGGCAAGCTGGCGCAGTTCGGTAGTGGCATGCTGCAGCAGGTTTCGGAGAAGCTGTTGGGCCAGTTCGTGGAATCGCTGGAAGCCGAACTGGCCGCGCAGGGCTCCACCGAGGTCCCGGCCGCCACCAACGGAGAAGAGCCGATTCCAGCCTGGCCGGTCAATCCCGTCCCGGGCACCCGCCAGGCTCCCGAGCCCGAGCCCATTGATCTGCTCGAACTGGCCGGCGGCGATCAACTCAAGAAGTACGGCGCGGTGGCAGCCGCGGTGCTCGCCGTGCTGGCGTTGATCTGGCTGCTGCGCCGGCGTACCCGCGAGTGAGCACTCCGGCTTTGCTGCGCGGCGTCGATCTGGCGGCGTTCGCGGCCGCCCTGGTGGCGCGGTTGCGCAGTGCGGGAGTGCTGGTATCGGCCAGTGGTCAAACGACTTTCGTGCAGGCGCTGCAACACCTGGCGCCCCACGACCCGTCGTCACTGTACTGGGCCGCACGGCTGACGCTCATCAACCGGATGGAAGACCTACCGGTATTCGACGCCGTGTTCGCGTCCGTATTCGGCGCGGAAGCCGGCCCGCCAGACGGGCGGCGGGGGGCGTCGCTGCCGCTACCGGGACCGCGCACACCGGCGGCCGGGATCGTGCACCACGGTGGGAGTCGGTCCAGTGCCGCCACCCAGACACTGCCCTGGGCGACCGGAACGATAGGCGAATCAGACAGCGGGCCAAGCATCCAGTTGCCCGAGTTCGCGCCCAGCCGAATCGCCGCGTTGAGCGACGAACCGTTCGACCAGTTGGATCCCGACAACCTGCGTCTGCTCGGCGACTGGCTGCAGCAGTCGCTGCCGCACTGGCCGAGCAGGCGCAGCCTGCGATCGCAGTCCAGCCCGCACGGCAAGCGAATCGACCTACGGGCAACCATCAACGCCTCGCGCTCGACCGGTTGGGAAACCATCACCCTGGCGCGGATTCGGCCACGCCGCCGGCCCAGGCGGGTGGTGCTGGTCTGCGACGTGAGTCGGTCGATGCAGCCCTTCGCGACGGTCTACCTGCATCTGATGCGGGCGGTGATGATGCGCCAGACGGGTATCCGGCCGGAGGTCTTCGCGTTCTCGACGTCGTTGACCCGCCTCACGGCGGTGCTGTCGCACCGATCCACGGAGGCGGCATTGGAACGGGCCAACGCGCGGGTGACCGACCGCTACGGCGGCACGTTCATCGGTCGCAGCCTCAACACGTTGCTGCGGACCGCGGGCCACGGCAGCGCCGTCCGCGGAGCGGTGGTGATCATCGCCTCCGACGGCTGGGACAGCGATCCGCCCGAGGTGCTCGAACACGCGCTGGCCAGGCTCCGCCGCCGTGCCTACCGGCTGGTGTGGCTCAATCCCCGTGCGGCGCAACCCGATTACCAACCGCTGACCGGTTCGATGGCCGCGGCGCTGCCGTTCTGCGACCTGTTCCTGGCGGGGCACACGCTGACCGCGCTGCACCGGCTGTTGGTGCTCCTCAGCCGGCCAATTCCTCGTCCGGAGCGTTAGCCACCAACCGGTGCCGGCTGTAGCAGGCGAAATAGAGCAGGAACGAACAGAACACCGCCACACAACACACGGCCGCCACGCCGTCGACCAGGAATGTGGCGATCAGTGCCAGCACGGCGACCACCAAGGCGAAACCCGTGGTGGCAATTCCGCCCGGAGTTCGGTACGGACGGTGCAGTTCCGGTGCCCGGCTGCGCAGCACGATATGGCTGACCATGATCAAGACGTAGCTGAGGGTGGCGCCGAACACCGCCATATTCAGCAACAGATCGCCTTTGCCGGTCATCGCCAATACGAAACCGATCACACCCGGAACGATGAGCGCCAGGGTGGGGGCTTTTCGCGAGTTGGTGATCGACAGTGCGGTCGGCAGGTAACCCGCCCGGGACAGCGCGAACAATTGTCGCGAATACGCATAGATAATCGAGAAGAAGCTCGCGATCAGGCCGGCCAATCCGATGTAGTTGACCGCCCTGCCCACGCCCACCGACCCCAGCGCTGCCACCAGCGGGTTGCCCGACGTCGACATCGCCTGCGCGCCACCGGAACCGGTGGTCAGCAGCAGCACCAGCACACACGTCGCCAGCAGCACAACGAAAGCCGCGGTGATGCCACGCGGGACGTTGCGGGCCGGATGTGCCGTCTCCTCGGCGGCCAGTGGCACTCCTTCGATCGCCAGGAAGAACCAGATCGCAAAGGGCAGCGCCGACCACACGCCGAGGTAGCCGTGCGGCAGGAACGTCGACGCGCCTACCGCGTCCGACGGCGCGATCTCGGTCAGATTCGCCAACTTGAAACGCCCAATGGCGGCAACGGCGAATATCGCGATACCGGCCAGCGCTACGAGCGTGATAGCGAACATCACCTTCAGCGCTTCGCCCACTCCCGCCAAGTGAATTCCAATGAACAGGGCGTAGATCGCCAGATAGACGTACCAGCCGTCGCGGATACCGAACAGGCCCAGAGACTGCACATAGGCGCCGATAAAGGTGGCGATGGCCGCGGGCGCAATCGAATACTCGATCAGCACGGCGGTACCCGTCGCGAATCCGCCCCACGGCCCCAGCGCCCGCCGCGCGAACGTATACCCGCCGCCCGCGGCCGGCAGCGCCGACGACAGTTCGGCCATCCCCAGCACCAGCGCCAGATACATGGCGGCGATCACCGCGGTGGCGATCACCAGTCCGCCGAATCCGCCGCGCGCCAACCCGAAGTTCCAGCCCGAATAGTCGCCCGACACCACGTAGCTGACGCCCAGCCCCGCCAACAGCAACCACCCCGCGCTACCGGTCCGCAACTGCCGCTTCTCCAGGATAGCTCGACGACACGGCGTGGCCTTCAAGCTCGTCCAAGGCTGACCTCCCGTCACCGCAAACGGTAGGGCAGGATCGGCAGGTATGGATCAGGTATGGGCAAACCGGGCCGCCACTTCGGAAACCGCCGTCACGCAACGGAATCTGCGGCGACTCTGGGGCCTGCCCGCCACGCAACTCGGTGTGGTCGCCTGGCCGTCGGATCGCAAAGACCGGATGTTCGGGACCTGGCACTACTGGTGGCAGGCGCATCTGCTCGATTGCCTGATCGACGCGCAGTTGCGTGACCCGCAGCCGGAGCGCCGCACTCGCATCAACCGGCAGATCCGCTCGCACCGGCTGCGCAACACCCTGCGCTGGACCAACAGCTACTACGACGACATGGCATGGTTGGCGCTGGCCCTGGAACGCGCCGCGCGCCTGGTCGGCGTCGAGCGCAGTCGCGCGCTGCACACCCTGGCCAAGCAGTTCGTCAACGCATGGGTGCCCGAGGACGGCGGCGGCATCCCCTGGCGCAAGCAGGACCAGTTCTTCAACGCCCCCGGCAACGGCCCGGCGGGAATCTTCCTGGCCCGCTATGAGGGGCACCTGCGGCGGGCCCAGCAGATGGCCGACTGGATCGACGAAACCCTGATCGATCCCGAGACCCACCTGGTGCTCGACGGCATCAGGGACGGGTCGCTGGTCCGGGCGCAGTACACCTATTGCCAGGGTGTGGTCCTCGGGCTGGAGGTCGAGCTCGCCAAGCGCACCCACGATGATCGGCACCGGCCCCGCGTGCACCGGCTGGTCGCAGCCGTCAAGGAACACATGGCTCCCCAAGGCGTGCTCAAGAGCGCCGGTGGTGGCGACGGCGGCCTGTTCGGCGGCATCACCGCCCGCTATCTGGCCCTGGTCGCCACCGACCTGCCGGGTGACTCGGCCGAGGACAAGGCTGCCCGCGACACCGCGCGCGACATCGTGCTGTCGTCGGCGAAGTCGGCGTGGGACTACCGCCAGACGGTGGACGGCTTACCGGTGTTCGGCGCCTTCTGGGACCGCGATGCCGAACTACCGACCGCCGGCGGTCAGCAGGGGCAGTTCGTCGAGGGCGCGGTGAACAGTTCGGCGATTCCCGAGCGGGACCTGTCGGTGCAGCTGTCCGGCTGGATGCTGATGGAGGCCGCCCACAACGTCGCGATGGTCAAGTCAGTCGGATAGCGGCAGTTCTTCGGGAGTCTGCTTCGGGCGTATTGCGGCGTGATCGGTAGCCGCGCCAGGCCGCGATGAACGCGGGAATCATCGACACGAACAGGATGCCCAGAATGATCTTTTCCAGATTCTGGTTGACGAACGGAACAGTGCCCAGGAAGTAGCCGGCCACCGTCACGCCGCCGCCCCACAAGATGCCGCCGACGATGTCGAACGCCAGATAGACCGGATACCGCATGTAGGAGACGCCGGCGATCACCGGGGTGAACGTTCGCACGAACGGCATGAACCGGGCCAGGATGATCGCCCATGCCCCGTACTTCTCGAAGAACGCGTGCGACTCGGTCACGTAGTGCTTTTTGAAGAACCGGGAATCTTCCTTCTTGAACAGCGCCGGGCCGATGCGGCGCCCGATGAAGTACCCGGTCTGGTCGCCGAGTATGGCGACCAGCGCGACGGCGGGCGCGAGAATCCAGATATCGAGTGTCCCCTTGGCGGCCAGCAATCCGCCGGTGAACAGCAGCGATTCACCGGGCAGCAACGGGAACAGCAGCCCGGTCTCGACGTAGACGATGACCAGGATCGTCGGCAGCACCGCGGACGCGAACAGACCCTCGGGGCCGATCCAGAACATCGGGTCGAGGATGCCGCCCTTGGACATCAGAAGGCCATCACGGTGGTGGTCATGGTGCTTCAACATACCGGCGTTGCAATACTGATCAGACCAAGTTCCGTACAAGGAGTCCTTCATGCCCATCGCAACGCCCGAGATCTACGCCGAGATGTTGGGACGCGCCAAGGAGAACGCTTACGCGTTCCCGGCCATCAACTGCACCTCCTCGGAGTCCATCAACGCAGCCATCAAGGGCTTCGCCGACGCCGGCAGTGACGGCATCATCCAGTTCTCCACCGGCGGTGCGGAGTTCGGCTCCGGCCTCGGGATCAAGGAAATGGTGACCGGCGCGGTGGCACTGGCCGAGTTCACCCACATCATCGCGGCCAAGTACCCGGTCAACGTGGCGTTGCACACCGACCACTGTCCCAAGGACAAGCTCGACACCTACGTGCGTCCGTTGCTGGCGATCTCTTCAGAACGGGTCAGCGCGGGTCGCGATCCTTTGTTCCAGTCGCACATGTGGGACGGCTCGGCAGTTCCGATCGACGAGAACCTGGAGATCGCGCAGGAGCTGCTCAAGCAGGCGGCGGCCGCCAAGATCGTGCTGGAGATCGAGATCGGCGTGGTGGGCGGCGAAGAGGACGGCGTCGCCAACGAAATCAACGACAAGCTGTACACCACGCCCGAGGACTTCGAGAAGACCATCGAGGCGCTGGGTCACGGCGAGCACGGCCACTACCTGCTGGCCGCAACGTTCGGCAACGTGCACGGCGTCTACAAGCCGGGCAACGTCAAGCTGCGTCCCGACATCCTGGACCAGGGTCAGAAGGTCGCGGCGGCCAAGCTCGGCCTGTCCGATGACGCCAAGCCGTTCGACTTCGTCTTCCACGGCGGCTCCGGCTCGGCGAAGTCTGAGATCGAGGAGGCGCTGCGATACGGCGTGGTGAAGATGAACGTCGACACCGACACCCAGTACGCGTTCACCCGCCCGATCGCGGCGCACATGTTCTCCAACTACGACGGCGTGCTCAAGGTCGACGGCGAAGTGGGCAACAAGAAGTTCTACGACCCGCGCAGCTACCTCAAGAAAGCCGAAGCCGGCATGACCGAGCGCGTCATCGAGGCCTGCAACGATCTGCACTGCGCCGGCAAGTCGCTCGCCGGCTAGCAGTGCCGCTGCGCCCAACGTGTCTTCAGGGCGAGATTCCGGCCGGATTTTCGCCCTCAGCTCACGTTGGGCGAACGAGCGATCGGCCGGGTAGCGCGTCTAGCTGGACTGACAGATTTTCCACTGGTCGTCGCGAAACTGCAGGTCCAGGCTGCGGGTTGAGCGGGTTTGCGGGTCGTAGGCCATGAACGTGGTGATGTTCGCCTCCGCGTGCTGATCGTTGACGACGACCTGGTCGATGCTGGCGATCATCGGGTACTGCTTGGCCGCCGACACCCGCTGGTAGGTCTCTGACCACGACTTCTCGTCGTAGTCCACGTAGCCGTCGCGGGTAGTGCCGCAGGTGATGGTGCGCAACGCGGTCAGGTCGCCGCGCTGAATCGCGACGTCGAAGTTCTGGATGGTCTGCTTCACCTGGTCCTCTTGCGAGGCCTTTGCGTGCTTACTGCGAGTGAGCAGGACGGTGCCGAAGATGGCGATCGCCGCCAGGGCCAGGACGATCACGACGACCGCCAACACCCAGCCCCAATTGCGCTGCTTGGCACCTGGCTTGGCGCCGCCGCGAGGGGGAATCGACTGGGGGACAGCTGTTTTCTGCGGCAATGGCGGGGCCGGTGGCGTCGGCGGGGCGCCCGCGCCCGGACGGGTGTGGAAGGCTTCGGTGGCCGCATCCTGGGAGGTGGCGATCACCTGGGTTTCTTTCGCGTCGAAACCGGGCGCGGTGAAGCGCCGCTCGGGCTGATCGTCCGCCGGGGTCGCGTCCGTACTTTGGCCCTGCTTGCGCGTGGCGATCACCTGGGTTTCGGTCTCCGAATCGCCGGCAACCAGGGCGTTGGCCTGCGTGGCTTCGGTTCCGAGGGTTTCGAGTTCGCGCTCACCGCTGGGATTTGTGCCGTCGCGGTCGGACTCAGGTGCGTTGGGCATGGGTGCAGCTTAGCGACCCAACTCCTGGATGGCGTGATCGTCGAGGTCTCGGTATTGGCAATATGTAGCCATGACGCCTACGCGTGATCTCCTGGGACCTGATCCGATCCTGCTGCCCGGCGACAGCGAGGCCGAGGCCGAACTGCTCGCCGACGAGAAGCCGGGGATCGTCGCCGCCGCCCATCCGTCGGCGTCGGTGGCCTGGGCGGCACTCGCCGAGGAGGCGCTGGCCGAAGACCGGGCGATCACGGCTTACGCCTATGCCCGAACCGGCTACCACCGGGGCCTGGACAAGCTGCGCCGCAACGGCTGGAAGGGTTTCGGCCCGGTGCCGTACGCGCACCAGCCCAACCGGGGATTTCTGCGGTGCGTTGCGGCGCTGGCCCGTGCCGCCGACGCCATCGGGGAGACCGACGAGTACCGCCGCTGCCTGGATCTGCTCGACGACTGCGACCCGGCGGCCCGTGCGGCGCTTGGTCTTTAGCCGGCTGCTAGAAGGTCTCCTCGCAGTGTGCCCTCCGGGCAGTCGATCTGCACGGTGGCGTGGTTGAGCCCACGGGCTGACAGCAGCGCCCGCGCCTCGCTCAGCACCTGCGCCGAGTCGGCGGTGCTGGTCAGGTGGGCTGTCACCATGTCTTTGCCGGGGGACAGCGTCCAGACGTGCAGGTCGTGCACGTCGGTCACACCGTCGAGGCCGCCCAGCGCCGAACGCAGCTCGTCGACGTCGATGTGGGCAGGCGAGGATTCGGACAGGATGCGCAGGGCGGCACGGGCCAGCGCGATCGCCCGGGGCAGCACCCACAGCGCGACCAGCACCGCCACCACCACGTCGGCGTACTGCCAGTGCGTCGTGACGGTCACCACGCCGGCGATCAACACCCCGATGCTGCCGACCGTGTCGGCGACGACCTCCATGTACGCGCCCTTGACCGCCAGGCTCTCCTCCGAGTGCGACCGGAGCAGCATCGCCACTCCGAAGTTGGCGGTGACGCCGGCCAGTGCCACCACGATCATCGGCACGCCGCGCACCGGCGGCGGGCCGCCGCCGAGTCGCTCGATCGCCTCGTAGAGGATGAACAACGCGACACCGACCAGCAGCACGGCATTGGCCACCGCGGTGAACACCTCGGCGCGGTGCCAGCCGTAGGTGCGATCCGGTGACGAGCTGCCTCGCCGGGCGAGGATGACGGCGACCAGTCCCATGAACACGGCGACCACGTCGGTCAGCATGTGCCCCGCGTCGGCCAGCAAGGCGATCGAGTTGATCAGCAACGCGGTGGTCAGTTCGATAACGAAGAAGATCGCCAGGATCCCTGCGGCACCGATCATCCGCGGGATCATGCGCGACGCGTCCGCCTCGGCGGGGGTGTGGCTGTGTCCGGCGCCCATGACCCAGTAATATATGCGTATTCACGCATGTATTGCAATGAGTCAGGACAGGGCGCTCCAGAAACGGGTCAACGCACCACCGACCATCGACAGCCGCGGCGGCACCCCGGACAGCCCGAAAAGCCAGTACACGATCTCGAAGAACCACTTGTTCAACCCCGGCGCCAACAACACGACCAGCAGGATGAACAGCCCGAACTGCTTGGCCGGGGCTACCGCGCGCTGCGTCTGTGGACTCAGGTGCGGCTCCACGGCGTCGTAGCCGTCCAGGCCCGGGACCGGCAGCAGGTTCAGTACCACCGCGGTGACTTGCAGGAAGCCCAGGAATGCCATCCCCGACGCCAGCACCAGATGCGACGGGTCGTAGTACAACCGGGTCGCGGTCAGCAGCAGCACAGCCAGGGCCAGGTTCATCGCCGGCCCGGCCAGGCTCACCAGGCTGCGGCGGATAGGTGTCATGAACGAGGTCTGCAGGTACACCGCGGCACCGGGCAGGCCGATCCCGCCCAACGCGATGAACACCATGGGCAGTACCAGCGACAGCCCGAGATGGCTGTAGCGCCGCGGATCCAGGTTCAGGTAGCCGCGCACCGCCACGTCGTGGTCGCCGAAGCGCCAGGCGGTGTACGCGTGTCCGAACTCATGCAGGCACAGCGACACCAGCCAGCCGGCGATGACGAAGGTGAACACCCCGGCGTAGGCCAGCGGTCGTACCACCGATCCGGCCGACCAGGCCAGCGCCGCTCCGACGCCCGTCAATCCGACCAGGCCGAGAAAGATCGGGCTGGGCCGCACAAACTAGTCGAAACTACCGAACCAGCAGCCAACCCTCGACATGGCGGTAGAACGTCGACCGTCGAACCGGCCGCGGCGCCGGGACCCCGTCGCGCAGCACGATGGCACCCGTCGTGCCCAGCTGGGCGGCGCGCCCGCTGACCCAACCCCAGACCCACCACCGCCAACGGCCGGCAACGGCGGCGCGCAGACCCGGCAGCGACGGCGTCGGCTCGATCCATACCCCGGCCGCATCGCCGTCGAACAGCACCGTGTCGTCGACCACAGCCTCGCCCCGGATCGAGGCCTTTCCGTCAGCCGGCAACCAGCCGGCCCGCCCGACCAGCGCCGTCCCGGTTTCGTCGCGGATCAACGGCAGCCGGGTGGCAGTCCCCGCAGAGCCCGCCGAGCCGCGCGCCGTCCGGCCGGCAGCCGGTAGATGCGGGTGGCCCGGGTGCCCCGTCGCGGCGCGTACGCCACCTCGACATCGAGGCGCTCGGCGCGCAACAGCCGGGTCAGCGCCGCGGCCAGATCGGCGTCGGAACCCACCACCACCAGACGCCGGCAGGCGCCGATCTCGTCGCCGTCACGGGTGGGCAGGCGGCGCAACGGGCGGGGCAGGCGGGCCCCGTCGAACACCCACACCGCAACACCCGGCGCGTTCTCCGCCGCATTCATGCCACTCCTCGCGAACCGCTCGGTAGGGTAGGTCACCGGCTGGACCACAATAAGCGGCCCAACCTGCCAGACGAGTTGGGAGCACGTCATGCCGGCAATCGTCCTCATCGGAGCCCAGTGGGGTGACGAGGGCAAAGGTAAAGCCACAGATCTGCTCGGCGGACGAGTGCAGTGGGTGGTGCGCTACCAGGGCGGCAACAACGCCGGGCACACCGTGGTGCTGCCCACCGGCGAGAACTTCGCCCTGCACCTCATTCCGTCGGGTGTGTTGACCCCCGGCGTCACCAACGTCATCGGCAACGGTGTCGTGATCGATCCCGGGGTGCTGCTCGACGAGCTCAAGGGCTTGGAAGATCGCGGCGTCGACACCTCGAAGCTGCTGATCTCCGCCGACGCGCACCTGCTGATGCCCTACCACGTGGCCATCGACAAGGTCACCGAGCGCTACATGGGCAGTAAGAAGATCGGCACCACAGGGCGCGGCATCGGGCCGTGCTACCAGGACAAGATCGCACGGATGGGCATCCGGGTGGCCGATGTGCTCGACCACGCGCAGCTGCAGCACAAAATCGAGGCCGCCCTGGAGCTGAAGAACCAGATCCTGGTCAAGATCTACAACCGCAAGGCCCTCGAGCCCGACCACGTCCTCGAGACGGTGCTGCAGCAGGCCGAGGGGTTCCGCCACCGCATCGCCGACACCCGGCTGCTGCTCAACAACGCGCTCGACGCCGGCGAGACGGTGCTGCTGGAAGGCTCCCAAGGCACCCTGCTCGACGTCGACCACGGCACCTACCCGTACGTGACGTCGTCGAACCCGACGGCCGGCGGTGCTGCGGTGGGCTCCGGCATCGGCCCGACCCGGATCAGCACCGTGCTGGGCATCCTCAAGGCCTACACCACCCGGGTGGGTTCCGGCCCGTTCCCGACCGAACTGTTCGATGAGAACGGTGAGTACCTGTCCAAGACGGGCGGCGAATTCGGTGTCACGACGGGCCGGCGTCGCCGCTGCGGCTGGTTCGACGCCGTCATCGCCCGCTACGCCACCCGCGTCAACGGCATCACCGATTACTTCCTGACCAAGCTCGACGTGCTGTCCAGCCTGGAAACGGTGCCGGTCTGCGTCGGCTACGAGATCGACGGCAAGCGCACGCCGGAGATGCCGATGACCCAGAGCGACCTGTGCCGCGCGCAGCCGGTCTACGAGGAATTGCCGGGCTGGTGGGAAGACATCTCCGACGCCCGCGAATTCGACGACCTGCCCGCCAAGGCCCGCGATTACGTGTTGCGGCTGGAAGAGCTTGCCGGAGCCCATGTTTCGTGCATCGGAGTGGGTCCGGGGCGGGACCAGACCATCGTGCGGCGCGATGTCCTGGCGGCCCGCGCGTGACGCACTACACGTCGCTCAGCCCGCAGGGCAATCCCCAGGACGAAGATCCCGAATACGAACACCACGGCGGCTTTCCGGAATACGGCCCGGCCAGCCCGGGACCGGGGTTCGGCAAGTTCGTGGCGACGATGCGCAGGCTGCAGGACCTGGCCGTGTCCGCCGACCCGGGTGACGACGTGTGGGATACGGCTGCCGAGCGCGCCGTTGCCCTGCTGGAGATGTTGGAGCCGTTCGAGGCCGACGCCGGCAAGTCGCCCGCGGGTCGCACTCCCGACCTGCCCGGCATGGGCAGTCTGCTGCTGCCGCCGTGGAAGTTGACCCGCTACGCGCCGGACGGCGTCGAGCTGACCGGCCATTTCACCCGGTTTCATGTCGGGGGCAACTGGGCGGTGCACGGCGGCGTCTTGCCGCTGCTGTTTGACCACACGTTCGGGATGGTCTCCCACGCCGCCGGAAGGCCGATCAGCCGAACGGCTTTCCTGCATGTCGACTATCGCAAGATCACGCCGATCGACGTACCACTGACCATCCGCGGACGGGTCACCCGGATCGAGGGTCGCAAAGCGTTTGTATCGGCGGAGCTGGTCCAGACCTCGGGCGGGGCCGACGAGGCGTTGCTGGCCGAGGGCAACGGCCTGATGGTGCGCCTGCTGCCCGGCCAGCCCTGATCTCCGCGGCGGAAATGAGTCCCGGCGCGGCGTTCTCACAAGCGCCCCTATCCTTGAATGCGTGACTGACGGTTTGACCGAAGGACCAGAAGGCACGGCGACGTGGGTCGTCGAGGAATCGGCCGAAGTCGAAACCGATGCGGGCCCGCGGGTGTTGCTGCTGGGTTCGGACGAGTCCGGACAGGAGCTGGCGGTTGCGCTGCAGCGCTTCGGCGCCGAAGTGATCACCGCGGACGCCGATACGCTGACCGACGCCGACGAGCTGACAGCCGTGGTGGCGGCGCTGCAGCCCCACTTCGTGGTGACGCTCGCCGATGCGTTCCAGACCGCTTTCGGAACGGGCACCGCGGTGGCAGTCCTCGACGATCTCGAAGCTCAGGAGACCGAACTGGTGCCCGGGGCGCGCGCCGTGCGACTGACGGCGGACCGGGAGGGGCTGCGTCGGCTGGCTGCCGACGAACTCGGCCTGCCCACTGCCCCGTTCTGGTTCGTCGACTCACTCGCCGAGCTCGAGGCGGTAGCCGCGCACGCCGGCTTCCCCCTCCTGGTCAAACCGATCGCGGGTCGGGGGGGTCGCGGCCGGTCGGTGGTCCGCGGCGCCGACGACGTCGGGCCCGCCTGGGAACTCGCGAGCGGCGGCGACGGCGGCCGGGTGTGGGCCGAGACCGTGGTGGACGTCGAGTTTTTGGTCACGCTGATCGTGGTGCGCAGCGAAGGCCCGTCAGGACCGGTCATCGAGTTCTGCGCGCCCATCGGCCATCGCAGTGACGACACCGGCGCGCTGGAATGCTGGCAGCCGCAGCACATGACCACCGCCGCTCTGGACGCGGCGAAATCGATCGCCGCGCGCATCGTCAAGTCGCTGGACGGACCTGGCGTCTTCAGCGTCGAGTTGATGATCAACGGTGACGAGGTGTACTTCGCTGAGGTGACCGCCGGTCCGGGTGACAGCGCCTGGGTAACGCTGCGCAGCCAGCGACTTTCGGCTTTCGAGTTGCAGGCACGGGCTGTCCTGGGAGTTGCCGTGGACACCATGATGGTCTCGCCGGGCGCCGCCCGGCTGCTCAATCAGGGTCCGGCCGCGCCGGGTGTGGCGCCCAGCCGCGACATACTCGCTGCTGCTCTCGCGGTGCCCGAAAGCGATCTGCGGGTGTTCGGTTCGACGGCCGATGACCAACTCGTCCTGCAACCTGCCTCAGCGTCGGACAAGTGGGGTGTGACGCTGGCCACCGCACCTGAGGTTACGGCTGCTCGCGACCGTGCCCGAGAGGTAGCGACCCGGCTGAATGTGCCAGACTCACGCGGGTGAGCTACGCAGGAGACATCATGCCGAGCTTCTGACGCCGCTCAGCGACCGATTCGATGGCTTTTGAGTATTACCTCCTAACGGCGAGAACAAATCACCGGCACCGGGCCCGGCACCGGCCGTGGAGACACACATGACCGGGGTTCCGGCGCCCAATGAGATTGCCCTCCACGCTTCAACGCTTACCCCGGCCAAGCGGGCTCCGTTCAGGCTGATTCGGCGAAAGCAGCCGCTACCTCGTCCATTAGCGACTGCAAATCGTAGTAGTCACGGAAGCGCTTGATCTTGCCGTCACCATCTAGCTCGAATACTCCGACGACTTCGAGGCCGAACCACTTTCCTTGCACTTCGAAACTGTCGACCCTCTCGGCGAACACGGTTGTGCCGTCGACGACCAAAGTTTTCACGTCGACGCTTAGGCTCGGAGTAACCTGCACCTGCGCTTCGAGTGCGGCTCTGATCGCATCGATGCCGCTGTATGTGCCACGAGGCCCGTCTATATAAACAGCGTCGACACTGAAGAATCCGGCTAGCTCGTCAACATCCGATGTATGTGTCGCTGCAAGAAACTGCCGAACGACCGACTCCGGCGAATCGCTCATTAGGTGGACCTTTCTCGTGACGCGTAGAAAACTCGACGTCGGGGATTTTACGTCTTGCGGTGCTGATGATGTTCCGTCATCGCGCGCTATCGGCTGACCATGCCTCGCGGGTGTGAAATCAGTTCAGTCACGGTTTCCGAATGGCGCAAAGCCCTGGTCATGGCCCTGGTTCCGACCTGCCCGGGATGCGGGCGCTGTGGCCGCTTTCGAATGTGTGATCCCCGACCACTACGGTGGATCCATGTCGTCGGCGGCCAAGTCCCAGGGAGCGCGACCGGACATGATTCGATGTCGCGTCAGGCGTTGACACTCGTCTGCACACCGGCCATCGATTTGAAGGGAAAATCCGTGTCAAGCACAGCGTCGGGGCGATCCTACGCAGGAGACATCACGCCGCTCGAGGCGTGGAAATTGCTCAGCGACAATCCTCAGGCTGTGCTGGTGGATGTGCGCACCGACGCCGAATGGCGGTTCGTCGGGGTTCCTGACCTGTCGAGTCTGGGGCGCGACGTGGTCTACGTCGAGTGGAACAAATCCAACGGACAGCACAACAACAGCTTCCTCGCCGAACTGCAGGACAAGATCCCGTCCACCGATGAGGGCGAGCGGCCGGTGGTGTTCCTGTGTCGCTCGGGAAACCGCTCCATCGGCGCGGCCGAAGTCGCGACCGAGGCCGGCTTCACGCCGTCGTACAACGTGCTGGACGGCTTCGAAGGTCAGCTTGACGCGCGCGGTCACCGCGGTGAGACGGGATGGCGCGCGGTCGGACTGCCTTGGAAACAGGGTTAGGAACAGGGTTAGTAGCAGGGATGACTGACGGCGAGTCGATACGCACGCCCAAGGCGCTGCCCGACGGCGTGAGCCAGGCCACCATCGGTGTGCGCGGCGGCCTGACGCGATCGGGGTTCGAAGAGACCTCCGAGGCGATGTTCCTGTCGTCCGGCTACGTCTACCCGTCGGCGGCCGTCGCCGAGCAGTCGTTCACCGGCGAGGTGGACCATTACGTCTACTCGCGCTACGGCAATCCGACGGTGACCATGTTCCAGGAACGGCTGCGCCTGATCGAGGGCGCCCCGGCGGCGTTCGCGACGGCCAGCGGCATGGCCGCGGTGTTCGTTTCCCTGGGTGCGCTGCTGGGCGCCGGCGACCGGTTGGTTGCGGCCCGCAGCCTGTTCGGATCCTGTTTCGTGGTGTGCAACGAAATCCTGCCGCGCTGGGGCGTTGAGACCGTGTTCGTCGACGGCGACGACCTCTCCCAGTGGGAGCAGGCGCTGTCGGTACCCACCCAGGCAGTGTTCTTCGAGACGCCGTCCAACCCCATGCAGTCGCTGGTCGACATTGCGGCGGTCACCGAGCTGGCGCATGCTGCGGGCGCAAAGGTGGTGCTGGACAACGTCTTTGCGACACCCCTGTTGCAGCAGGGTTTTCCGCTCGGGGTCGACGTGGTGGTGTACTCGGGCACCAAACACATCGACGGCCAGGGTCGGGTGCTCGGCGGCGCCATCCTCGGCGACAAGGAGTACATCGACGGCCCGGTGCAGAAGCTGATGCGCCACACCGGCCCCGCAATGAGTGCGTTCAATTCCTGGGTGATGCTGAAAGGCCTTGAGACCCTTGCTGTTCGGGTGGAGTACAGCAATGCCTCAGCGCAACGCATCGCGGAGTTCCTGGAAGGTCACCCCGCGGTGAACTGGGTGCGCTACCCGTTCCTGCCGTCGCACCCGCAGTACGACCTGGCCAAGCGCCAGATGTCCGGCGGCGGAACGGTTGTCACGTTCGAGCTGAACAGCGGCCCGAAGGGTCGCAAAGACACTGCGAAACAACGCGCCTTCGAGGTGCTGGACAAGCTGCGGCTGATCGACATCTCCAACAACCTCGGCGACACCAAATCGCTTGTCACGCATCCGGCTACGACGACACACCGCGCCATGGGCCCGGAGGGCCGCGCCGCCATCGGGCTCGGTGACGGCGTGGTCCGCATCTCGGTCGGCTTGGAAGGCACCGACGATCTGATCGCCGATATCGACCAGGCCCTGAGTTAACCCGCGGCCCGTTGTTCGGCCGCTTCGGCGCGTTCGGCGGCGGCCAGCGTGCCTTCTTCCGCATTCTCTTTCACCCATGTTCACCGCCACCCGCGCGTAGATCATCTGACTGGTGATGGCCATCTGACCCCGGGTGCGGCCCAGGAAGGCGAGTCCCCAGGAGAACATGGCGGCGATCCGGTTCCGGTGTCCGACCAGGTAGATCAGGTGCAGCCCCAGCCACGCCAACCAGGCGATGAAGCCGGCGAACTCGACCTTGCCGACCTGCGCGACGGCGTTGTAATGAGAGATGAGGGCCATGCTGCCCTTGTTGCGGTACTGGAACGGCTCGCGGGCGGCCGGGTCGTCCTTGCCCTTGACGACGTGCTTGATCACATTGGTGGCGTACTTCGCACCCTGGATCGCGCCCTGGGCCATCCCGGGCACGCCGGGTACCGACATCAGATCGCCGACGACGAAGACGTTCGGGTGGCCCTTGACGGTGAGGTCGGGCTCCACGACAACCCGTCCGGCGCGGTCGGTTTCGGTTCCGTCGGACTGCTCGGCGATGATCTTGCCCAGCGAGCTGGCCTGGACTCCGGCCGCCCACACCTTGCACGCGCACTCGATGCGGCGTTCGCTGCCGTCCTTCTCCTTGACGGTGATGCCCTTGTAGTCGACCGCGGTCACCATCGCGTTGAGCTGGACCTCGACATCCATCTTTTCCAGTTTCTGTTGCGCTTTGCCGCCCAGCTTCGGGCCCATCGGCGGCAATACCGCCGGCGCGGCGTCGAGCAGAATCACCCGGCACTCGCTGGGCGTGATGGTCCGGAACGCCCCGGCCAGGGTGCGTTCGGCGAGTTGCACGATCTCGCCGGCGAGTTCGACGCCGGTGGGTCCGGCCCCGACGACGACGAAGGTGAGTCGACGTTCGCGCTCGGCATGGTCGGTGGTGACTTCGGCGGCCTCGAACGCGCCGAGGATGCGGCCACGCAGCTCCAGTGCGTCGTCGATGGTCTTCATGCCGGGCGCGAAGGTGGCGAAATGATCGTTGCCGAAGTAGGACTGCTGAGCGCCCGCGGCCACGATCAAGCTGTCGTAGGGCGTCACCGTCTCCATGTTGATCAGCTTCGAGGTGACCGTCTGGGATTCCAGGTCGATCGCCGCTCACCTCACCCAGCAGCACCCGCACGTTCTTCTGATTGCGCAGGATCAGCCGGGTCGTCGGGGCGATGTCGCCCTCGGACAGGATGCCGGTCGCCACCTGGTACAGCAGCGGCTGAAACAGGTGGGTGGTCGTCTTCGAGATGAGCGTGATGTCGACGTTGGCCCGCTTGAGCGCCTTGGCCGCATTCAGGCCGCCGAACCCGCTTCCGATGATGACGACGTGATGGCGCTTTTCGGCAGTCGAGGGTTCGCTGGGTGGGGGCGTCATGGTCCTCCTTCAGTCTGGTCACTGCGGCGCATCTACCGTACGACTCAACCAGCCGAAAGTCGCATGTTTGTGCACCACGAGCGGCGGGCTGCCGCGGATGCGGGCGCACTCTGATTGGCAAACGTCCCTGTCACGGCGAGTTCCGGGTTGTCGGTAGCTCCCAGTCGTGTTGTGGTGCCCGAATGGCCTGCGTCGCAGTGAATCTTGGCTCAGTCAGGCCGGTGGCGATGTCCGCCGCGGCGTCGACTCACGTTGCTTGGCTGAGTTCCATTGCGGTGCAAGGACAACGCCCTGCCGGTCAGGTGGTCCAGAACCACCATCACCACCAACCGCGTCTTTTCGCGACCGGACCATGTCAACAACCTTCCAGTCACGGCCGCAGTTATCCACACCGTTTTGGTCAGTCAGAGACCATCCTTCATCGGGTCGCCCGAACAGAATCAAGTGTCGGCGCGGGTGGGTCCGGGTACTATCGAAAGTATGTTCGATACGCCGTCTGGCACGCTTCCCTCCCCGGAGCAGCTGGCGCGTTTTGATGCCTGCATGGGGGAGGTGTTCGCGCGCCGGGAGGGTCTGCGTGGGAAGACCGAGGAGTCGGCCGGCTGGATGGCGCGGATCTGTGGGGCGGCGCGGGTGCAGAACCAGGCCGCCGCCGCTGAATTGGTGGCGATCGGGCAGTTGTTCGCCTACCGGCTGGTCCGGGGTGGGGAGACCGAGGATTGGGCGATCGACACGATGGCGGCTGTGGCTGGTGAGGTGGCGGCGGGGTTGAAGATCAGCCAGGGCCGCGCCGAGACCAAGCTGCGTTATGCCCGGGCGATGCGCGAGCGCCTGCCGAAGGTGGGCGCGGTGTTTTGTGCCGGGGACATCGATTTCGACGCGTTCTCCACGATTGTGTTTCGCACCGATCTGATCGAGGACCCGCAGGTGCTGGGGCGGGTGGATGCGGTGGTCGCGGCCAGGGTGACCCGGTGGCCCTCGATGAGTCGGTGGCGGTTGTCGCAGAAGCTGGATGCGATCGTGGCCCGCGCTGATGCCGATGCGGTGCGCCGGCGCAAGAAGGTGCAGCCCGAGCGGGAGGTCTACATCGGCCAGGAACTGGACGGGTTGTGCACGATCGAGGGCCGGGTGCGCGACCACCGACGCCACGGCCCTCGACCAGCGGCTGTCGGCGTTGGCGGCCACGGTGTGCCCGAACGATCCGCGCACCCGTGATCAGCGCCGCGCCGATGCGCTGGGGGCGTTGGCGGCCGATGCGACCCGGCTGGGCTGTGAGTGCGGGCGCCCCGACTGCACCGCCGCCGGGCGCAAGCCGTCCTCCCCGGTGCGCATTCATGTGATCGCCGAAGCGGCCACGCTGAACGGTCGCGGGGACACCCCGGGGTGTCTGCTCGGCGCCGAGGACCTCATCACCGCCGACCTTCTGGCCGAGCTGGCCCTGACCGCCACACTCGTGCCGCTGATTCATCCCGGCTACGGCCCGCCCGAGCCCCAGCACATCCCCTCCACAGCGCTGGCCGCTTTCGTGCGGGCCCGGGATCTGACCTGCCGCTGGCCGGGCTGCGACGTGCCGGCCACCCGCTGCGATGCGGACCACACCATCCCCTACGCGCAGGGCGGGCCCACCCATGCGGGCAACCTCAAATGTTATTGCCGCACACATCATTTGATGAAAACGTTCTGGGGCTGGACCGAACAGCAGCTCGCCGATGGCACCCTGATCCTGACGTCGCCGGCCGGGGATACCCACGTCACCACCCCCGGCTCGGCCCTGTTGTTCCCCAGCCTGTGCCACGCCGTAGGCGGCATGCCCGCCCCCGAAGCCCAACCCCCACCGGACTACTGCGCACCCCGCACCGCGATGATGCCCAAACGCCGCCGCACCCGCACCCAAGACCGCGCCCACCGCGTGGCCGCCGAACGCCGCCACAACCGCCAAGCCCGCCAACCCCGCCGAACCGAAAACGCCTGGCACGACGGCCCCGCCCCACCCGCCGACGACGATCCGCCGCCCTTCTAAGAGGGCCAGGAGCTTGCGGTGTTCCGGAGGTTCGCATTCGGAGCACTGGGGAAGTCCGAGTTGGTCCCCGCCCATCGGGGACTTCACTTCATCCGCTGGCCGGGGTTGCGTTGTCGGACAAAGTAATTGCGCCCAAGATGATGAACTGACCGATGCTGCACAGAATCGGGACGGCAACTGATAGGCGGCGATGCGTGCGGAGTAGAAGAAGCATCAGGATCTCGAAGATCACCAGGGTGGCGGTTGCGACCACACCGATCAAGAGAGCCTCTCGCATATGGGCGCCCCGGTCACAATGCAACCCGTGATACTGACACTCCCCATGCGGGTCGTCCAAGCTGGAGACCAGCAAAAAGACGCTCAGCAGCAGCGTGAGACCTACCAGCGCGGCATGTAGGACGGCGAAAATGATCGTAGCGGGATTCGGTGTTGGCTTCCGGTGGTACGGGGTCTGTGCAAACGACATGGCTTGATTGTTGATGACTTCCCAGTCGCTGTTCGCGCTTCGGCGATCCCTGATACGCGCCAACACGTCGGCGAAGCGGCTCCTGCGGCTGCAACATTTGCGAAAGACGCTTTGGGCTGGACCGACAAACGGCTCGCCGATGGCGCCCTGATCCTGACCTCCGAGGCCCCAGACACCCGGGCCCGAGACCGCGCCCACCGCGTGGCCGCCGAACGCCGCGCCAACCACCAAGCCCGCCAAACCGCATACACCTGGCACGACGGCCCCGCCCCACCCGACGAGGACGATCCGCCGCCTTTCTAAGTGGGCCAGGAGCTGGCGGTGTTCCGGAGGTTCGCATTCGGAGCACTGCAGAAGTCCGAGTTGGTGCCGGCCAGCAGGACGAAGTAGCCCTCGCCTTTGCGGGTGTCACTGAACGGTGGGTAACTCCAGCCGCTGTTGCACATCGACGTCGGCGTGCCGATTGTCGCTCGACGCCAACTGGACTTGGCGCAGGCGGTGAGGGCTTCGATGTTGGGAACGCTGCTCTTGGCGATCACCAGCATCCCGCCGCCCCATTGGCCGTCGGCCCGACGATAGGCGCGCGCCCCGAATCCGGCTCCGTTCACCTGGCAACCCAGCGCCCGTTGCAGCGGCTGAAAGACGGTGGCGAGGTCGCGGTTGGTGACCGCGGCTGCGGCGTTGATGAATTGCGCCGCGTCCGACCCGTCGACCTCCTGCACGTTGGGGTCGTGGAAGCTGAACAGCTGCTGCGCGATCGCGCCCGCGTTACCACCGCCGCCGATGACGGGGCCGCTGCCGGTGGACGTCATCGGCGGCAACCCCGCGGCGGGGTCGGCGGTTGCCGCCGGGGCCAGGGACAAAGACAATGCGGCGACCAAGACAAGGCGTGCAACAAGTTTCATCGGCTACCTCCCGGGTGGCATGGGTGGCGCGTCGTCGGGGACCAACTCGGCGCCGATCTTGCGAAACAGGATATCGGCCTGATTGGTGTAGTTGCCCTGGTCATCGAAGGCTTCGGGCGCATAGGTGACCGCGACGGCGATCGCGACCTTCTGCGACGGCAGGTACGCCTCCGCGGCGGCCTCGCCGGAGAACAGGGGGTTCTGCAGCAGCCACTTTCCGGAGATCACGATCCCGAGACCATAGGTGTATCCGTCACTTTGATCGAAGCACGTCGAGCAGCCCGATTGGGGTCGCGTCTTTCCGCGCAGCTCTGTCGACACCATCTTCTTGTACGACTCGGCCGACAGCAACCTACCCGACCCGATGCCGACCGCGGTGGCCTCCATGTCGTAGATGTCGGTGGTCTGGATCGCGCCGTGTGTGATGGTCCAGGACGGGTTCCAGAACGTCGACTCCTCGTAAAACGGAACGCCCGCAGGTATTTTCAGGAACTCCCGACGCTCGGAGCTGAATGCGTGCAGGACTGGTTGTGCAATCTCCGGTGTCTCGGAGTTGGCGGTGGCCGTCAGGCCCAGCGGCGCGAGCACTTTGGACTGCAACAAAGACGGCATGTCATGGCCGGTCGCCTTCTCCAGTGCCATGCCCAGCAGGACGTAATTGGTGTGCGCGTAGTTCCAGTTGGTCCCCGGCTCATATAACAGCGGCCGCGACGAGATCTGGGCGAGAACGTCCTGAGTGGTCCACTGGCGGAACGGGTTTGCATACAGCTCATTAATGAATGCGTCATTGCCGATGACGTAGTCGGGGTAGCCCGAGGTCATCTGCGCGAGCTGGCCCAGCGTGACGCGGTCGGCGTGCGGGAAGCCGGGCAGCCACTTGGCCAACTTGTCCTCGAGACTCACCTTCTTCTCGTCGACCAGCTTCAACAGCAACGTCGACACGTACGAAATCGCCACCGCCCCATTGCGAAAATGCATGTTGGTGTGGGCCGGTACCCCGGTCATCGAGTCGCCGACGGCTTGCGTCACGCACCTCCTTCCCGTCGACCGTCACCCGCACGATCACCGCGCGCAGGTGTGCCTGACCCATGAAGTCGCGGACCACCCGCATCACCGCGTCGGCCTTGGCCGCGGGACTACCCGAGGGCGTTGGAGGCGCTACTCGCGGCACCGCGCAGCCGGCCAGAATCACCAGGGCGGCAGCCACACCGCCTATGCGTCGCATCACCGGAATGCGGGCAGACCGGTGAACGCCTGACCGAGAACCAGCTGATGCATCTCGGGCGTGCCCTCGTAAGTCAGTACCGATTCCAGATTGACCATGTGCCGGATCACCGGGTACTCCAGCGATATCCCGTTGCCGCCCAGGATGGTTCGCGCGGTTCGGCAGATCTCGATCGCTTCCCGGGTGTTGTTGAGCTTGCCGAAGCTGACCTGATCGGGGCGCAGCCCCACGCTGTCTTTGAGGCGGCCCAGGTGCAGCGACAGCAGCTGCCCCTTGTGCAGTTCGACGGCCATGTCCACCAGCTTGGCCTGGGTCAACTGAAACCCGGCGATCGGGCGACCGAACTGGGTGCGCTGACTCGCATACTCGAGCGCGGACTGCCACGCCGAACGCGCCGCGCCCATCGAGCCCCAGACGATGCCATAGCGCGCCTCCGACAGGCAGGCCAACGGCCCTTTGAGGCCCGCGGCGCCGGGCAACAACGCCTCGTCGGGCAACCGCACGTCGTCGAGCACCAACTCGCTGGTGATCGACGCCCGCAGCGACAGCTTGTGGTGAATGGTGTTGGCGGAGAAGCCGGGCGTGTCCGTCGGGACGATGAAGCCGCGAACGCCCTCGTCGGTTACGGCCCACACCACCGCGACGTCGGCGATCGAACCGTTGGTGATCCACATCTTGCGACCGTTGAGCACCCAGTCCGAACCGTCGCGCCGCGCCCGCGTTTTCATCGCGGCCGGGTCTGACCCCGCGTCGGGCTCGGTCAGGCCGAAACAGCCCAGCAGCTCACCGGCCGCCATCCCCGGCAGCCACTGCTGCTTCTGTTCCTCCGAGCCGTTGTTCCAGATCGCGAACATCGCCAGCGAACCCTGCACCGACACCAGCGACCGGATGCCGGAGTCGGCGGCCTCCAGCTCCAGACAGGCCAGGCCGTAATGGACCGCGGACGCGCCGCCGCACCCGTAGCCGTGCAGATGCATGCCCAACAGCCCCAGTTCGCCGAACTGCTTGGCCAACTCGCGCGCCACCGGCAGGTCGCCGTCCTCGAACCACTGGCCGACATGCGGAATCACCCGCTCGGCGCAGAACGCCCGGACCGTGTCACGCACGGCGATCTCGTCACTGGACAGGCACGCGTCCAGCCCCAGCGGGTCATAGGGGTCGAACGAGGGTGGCGATGACGGCGTCGTATCGGTGCTCATGGGTCAATCCTGCCCCCGCCCGGTAGTCTCGCTGCATGCAACCGCGGCGGGGGGTGGCGTGGCTTGGTGTAGACGTGGTGGCCGTGCTGGTCTTCTGTGCCCTTGGGCGCCGTAGCCACGACGAAGGCATCAGTGTCAGCGGGCTCGCGACCACGGCCTGGCCGTTCTTGAGTGGAACCGCCCTGGGCTGGTTGCTGTCCCGCGGATGGCGGCAGCCAACGTCCGTGGCGCCTACCGGAGTGATCGTCTGGGTATCGACGGTGGCGGTCGGAATGCTGTTGCGTAAAGCCACTTCAGCCAGTGTCGCGGGGGCCTTCGTGGTGGTCGCCACGACGCTGACCGCCGTGTTCCTGCTCGGCTGGCGAGCGGCCCTTGCCGCGGTCTCAGCACGCGCGGGCCGGCACGGTTCGGACGGTTGACGGCCGGACCAGATGGCACGCACCGACGGCGACACCTGGGATCCGGCCACCGGCGTCGGAATGACGGCGACGTTCGGTGCGGTGGCCAGGGCGGTGGGAACCAACAAGGGTCTGATCAACGATCCGTTCGCCGAGTCGCTGGTGCGCGCCGCGGGGGTGGAGTACTTCATCCGGGTGATGCAGGACGAGCAGTATGCGACCGACGGCGGCGGCGACCCGGTCATGTACGGAATGCTCAGCATCCTCGCCGTGCACGGCCGGTTCTTGGACGAGTTTCTGACCAGTGCCGCGCGAGCGGGGATCCGCCAAGTGGTGAACCTGGGCTGCGGGTTGGACACCAGGGCGTACCGACTCTGGTGGCCGCCCGGGACGACGGTGTACGAGTGCGACCAGCCGGGGGTGATGGACTTCAAGGCGCAGGTGCTGCGGGACCTGGGCGGCAAGCTGACCACGCACCGGTGCGCGGTGGGAGTCGACCTTCGTGACGATTGGCTGACGGCACTGCGGCGGGTCGGATTCGACCCCGCCCAACCTACGGTCTGGATCGCCGAAAACCTGTTGGTGGGTTATCTGCCGCCCGACGCGCAGGATCGGCTACTGCATGAGGTCCGCGTGGCGAGCACGACCGGCAGTCGGTTTGCCGCCGACCACATGCCGTGGACCGAGGTGCAGGTACAGGAAGGCCGGGCCTTCATCGAAGGCTGGCGCCAGGAGGGCCTGGACATCGACCTTTCCAAACTGACCTACTCCGCCGAATTCGGTTCTCTCCCTGAGAATCTGGAGGCGCATGGCTGGCAGACCGCCGACCAGACGCTCATCGAGTTGCTGTCCACCGTCGGTAGGGCGGGGCGCCGGCGGGTCAGCCCGCACGAACTGGCGGTCACCCCTCGCTATCTCACCGCCACGTTGGCTCACCGGTGACGGGTGAGCTGCGCTTCGTGCCGGCCGCCCTGGACGACCCGCTCGCCCAGCCGCTGCTGGTCGAGTTGGCGGACGAATACGCGCAACGCTATGGCGGAGAACCGCAGCGATATGCCGAGTGGCTCATCGACGGCCCGGCCGGCGAGTTTTCGGCTCCACACGGCGGGATGCTGATCGGCCTGGTGGACGGCGAACCGGTGACCGGGGGCGCCTTCTGCCGGTTCGACGCCGAGACCGCCGAGCTCAAACGGGTCTGGACACACCGCGACCACCGCCGTCGCGGCTACGCCAGGGCACTGGTGGCCGCGCTGGAATCGGAGATCGCCGTCCGTGGTTACACGAGGGTGTACCTCATCACCGGTGACCGTCAGCCCGAAGCCGAGGAACTCTACGAATCGACCGGATACACCCGGTTGTCCGAACCTCTGCCATCGCGGGGCCCGGTGTTCCCGATCGCATTCCTGAAGGCTCTCGCATGACGTTTCATCTCGGCGTCGCCCTGGACGGGTACGGGTGGCACACGCAGGCCTGGGCGCTGACGAGCGAAACCCGCTCGGTGCTCAGTGGACGCTACTGGGCCGATCTGGCGGTCATCGCCGAGCGCGGCCTGCTCGACTTCCTCACCATCGACGACTCGCTGATGCCGCAGCCCGGACGCCGCGAGCGCATTGATCCGCAGCGCCTGGCCGGACGCGGTGACGCGGTGCTGGTCGCTGCGCGCATCGCACCGGCGACACGGCACATCGGGCTGATCCCGGTGGCCACCGTCACCCACACCGAGCCATTCCACATCTCGAAAGCTATTGCCACACTTGACTATGTCTCGCAGGGTCGGGCCGGCTGGCAGCCACGGGTCAGCGTCACCACACATGAGGCCGCGCTGTTCGGTAGGCGCACCGTGCAGCCGGAGGAGTTGTTTCCCGAAGCCCGGGACTACGTCGAGGTGGTGCGCAGGTTGTGGGACAGCTGGGAGGACGACGCGGTCATTCGTGACGTCGCCACCGGCCGCTACATCGACAGGGACAAGCTCCACTACATCGATTTCACCGGACAGTTCTTCTCGGTCAAAGGGCCGTCGATCACGCCCCGACCGCCGCAGGGCCAGCCGGTGATCGCCGTCCTGGCGCACGCCACGCCCGTCTACGAGTTCGCGGCCGATGCCGCCGATGTCGTGTTCGTCACGCCGACCGATACGTCGATAGGTGGCATCGTCGGCGGCGTGCGCGGGATCGGTGAAAACCTGAAAGTCGTTGCCGACGTAGTGGTTTCGTTTCACGGGGAAACCGACTTCAAATCCGACACACTGGTCTGGGGCGGCGGTCCAGGCGAACTGGTGGACATGCTGCTGGAATGGCAGCGCGAGGGCGTCGACGGCGCGCGGCTGCGTCCCGCCGTGCACGCCACCGACCTTCCGGTGATCGTGGACGAGGTGGTGCCGCTGTTGCAGCGCGCGGGCCAGTTCCGTGACCGTTATCGGGATGGCGAAACGCTACGCGAACGACTCGGGCTGCCGGTGGCGCGCAACCGGTACACGGCGGTGAACCGATGATTCCGCTGTCAATCTTGGACCTGGCGCCGATCAGCGCCGGCAGCGATGCGGCCACCGCGCTGCACAACACCATCGATCTGGTCCAGCACGCCGAGCAGTGGGGCTACCGCCGTTACTGGATCGCCGAGCATCACTTCGTGGGCGTCGCCAGCTCGTCGCCCGCCGTGCTGATCGGCCAGATCGCCGCGGCTACCAACACGATTCGGGTAGGCGCGGCAGCGGTGCAACTGGGGTACACCACCGCCGTCGCGGTCGTCGAGAACTTCGGCATGCTCGACGCCTTCTACCCCGGCCGGATCGACCTCGGTGTCGGCCGGTCCGGGCAGCGCCGCTCCGAGGAGGGCAAACCGAGGAAACCACGCGAGCCCCGGCCACCGCGGGTGTGGCACGAGGTGGACGGCGTGGTGGTTCCGACCCCGTTCGACCTACGCGGGATGCTCGATCTCGAACGGTTGGCGGCCACCATGGGAGATCCTGCAGCAGCCCGAGGCGATATCGCCGGATTTCGCCGAGCAGATCAACGACATCCTCGCCCTGCTGGACGGCAGCTACCGCGCCGGTGAGTTTGACGTGCATGCGGTGCCCGGTGAAGGAAGCGGGTTGCGGCCGTGGATCTTCGGCAGTACCAGGGGTCAGAGCGCTCGGGTCGCCGGAGCATTGGGATTGCCGTTCGTCGCCAGCTATCACATCACGCCGGCCACCGCGCTGGAGGCCATTGAGGCCTACCGCGACACGTTCGTGCCGTCGGCGGCCCTGGATAAGCCCTACCTGGTGGTATCGGCCGACATCGTCGTCGCCGACGACACCGCAACCGCTCAACGCCTGGCTGCGGGTTACGGCCAATGGGTCTATTCGATCCGAACCGGTGTGGGTGCCATGCCCTATCCGGCTCCTGACGACTGCGGGCCGCTCACCGATGAGCAATTCGAGTTGGTGAAGGACCGCATCGCAACACAATTCGTCGGCAACCCGGACGAGGTGGCCGACCGTTTGCACGCGCTGCAGCGGGTCACCGGAGCCGACGAACTCGTCGTCACCTCCGTCACGCACTCCCATCGGGACCGGCTGCGTTCACATGAGCTGATCGCGCAGCGTTGGGGGTTGAACCCATGAGCCGCAAGCCGATTCACCTGGCCGCGCATTTTCCCGGTGTCAACAACACCACGGTGTGGACCGACCCGAGCGCGGGTAGCCAAATAGAGTTCGAGTCGTTCGCGCACCTGGCGCGCACCGCCGAACGCGGGCTGTTCGACTTCTTCTTCCTGGCCGAAGGGTTGCGGCTACGCGAGCACCGAGGCCTCATCCACGACCTGGACGTGGTGGGACGGCCGGACACCTTCACCATGCTGGCGGCACTGGCAGGGATTACCGACCGCATCGGCCTGACCGGCACCATCAATACCACCTTCAACGAACCCTTCGAAGTGGCAAGACAATTCGCGACGCTCGATCACCTGTCGGACGGCCGGGCCGGCTGGAACATCGTCACGTCGTCGGATGCGTTCACCGGCGCCAACTTCCGCAGGGACGGCTTTCTCGCCCATGCCGATCGCTACCGGCGGGCCGAGGAGTTCGTCACCGTGGCGCGGGAGTTCTGGGACAGTTGGGCTCCGGACGCCGTGGTGCGCGAGAACGGCGTGTACGTGAACCCGGACGCGATCGGCCGCGTCGAGTTCAAGGGTTCGCAGTTCGACGTGCGCGGTTTCGCGACGCTGCCGGCGGGTCCGCAAGGTCATCCGATACTGCTGCAGGCGGGCGACTCCGACGAGGGGCGGGCGTTCGGTGCCCGGTATGCCGACGCGCTGTTCACCCTGCACGGCTCGCTCGAAAACGGCCGGCGCTACTACGCCGACGTGAAGGGCCGGGCGCAGGCCTATGGCCGAGATCCGAATCAGCTCAAGGTTTTTCCGGCGGCCACCTTCGTCCTCGGTGATACTGCCGACGAAGCAGCGGACCGGGCCCGCCACATCCGCCATCAGCAGGTCAGTGGTGCGACTGCGATCGCGATGCTGGAACAGGTATGGGGCCGTGAGCTTTCCGGTTACGACCCGGACGGCCCATTGCCCGATTTCGACCCGGTCGTCGACAGTGACATCACCCAGGGGCGCGTTCGCCATGGCGACCCGGTTGCGGTGGCGCGGCGTTGGCGGGAGCGGGCGCAAGCGGAGAACCTGTCGATCCGCGAGTTGGTGATCGCGGTGACCAGTAGGGAGCAGTTCGTCGGCACGGCCGGCCATATCGCCGACGAGATCGACCGCTACGTGCAGGCCGACGCGTGCGACGGGTTCATTCTGGTGCCGCACCTGACGCCGCACGGCCTCGACGAGTTCGTCGACCGAGTGGTCCCGTTGCTGCAGGAGCGCGGCGCATTCCGTACCGAGTACCCGGGTGAGACGCTGCGCGAGAACCTCGGGCTTTCGGGCTAGCGACAATACCGTTCAGTTAAGACTACATGGGTGTAGTTTGTAGGGGTGCCTCGCAGTGGATGGGTGAAGCCGGTTTCGGATCGTCGGCTCTCGGATGTGGTGTCGGTAGGGTTGTTGACCAGGGTTTTCCCGCCGGATGTCGTTGATGCTGTGATCGAGGAGTGTGGCCGGACCGAGCAGCGCAGTCGGACGTTGACCGCCCGGGTGACAGCGTATTTCGCGATCGGGATGGCGTTGAATGCCGATGGGTCCTACGAGGATGTTTTCGCCCACCTCACCGATGGATTGTCCTGGTCCTCCGGCTGGTCTCAGTCCTGGTCTGCGCCAACGAAATCAGCTATTTTTCAAGCACGTTCACGGTTGGGTCCGGAGCCGATGCGGGCGCTGTTCCGGCGTGTGGCCCATCCTGTGGCGGTCGCCGACACGCCCGGTAGCTGGCTTGCGGGACGCCGAATGGTGGCCATCGACGGTAGCTGCCTGGACGTTGCCGACACGCCGGAGAACGCCGACTATTTCCGGCGGCCGGTATCGAGTCGCGGTGAGCAGTCCGCGTTTCCGCAAGCCCGACTGGTGGCTCTTGCCGAATGTGGCACGCATGCGCTCTTCGACGCCGCAGTGGGACCCTGCACGCTGTCGGAGCGGGAGCTAGCCAATGATCTGCTCGACCGACTCGAGGCCGGAATGCTGCTGCTGGCCGACCGCGGGTTCTACGGCTTCGAGATGTGGACGCGCGCAGCTGCTACGGGTGCTGACCTGCTGTGGAGGGTGAAATCCACCCTCTCGCCTCGACATCTGGAAACCCTCGAAGACGGCTCCTGGCTGGCGCAGATCATCCCCACCTCGGGAACCCGACGCCAACACCGAACGCCGTTGAGGGTTCGGGTGATCGACTACACCCTCGACGACGGACGTGACAATCCCGAGCAATACCGGCTGCTGACCACGATCCTCGACCCCGTCGAGGCGCCCGCAGAAGACTTGGCTTTGGCCTACGCTCAGCGCTGGGAAATCGAGAACACCTTCGATGAGCTGAAAACACATCAGCGCGGACCGCGCGCGGTCTTGAGGTCGAAGTCCCCACCACTGGTACAGCAGGAAATCTGGGGACACCTGTGCTGCCACTACGCCATCCGCACCCTGATGGTCGACGCCGCCCGAACCGGCCATCACGACCCCGACCGCGTCTCGTTCATCGCAGCATTGCGCATCACGCGAAGATCGCTGTCACACAGCGCTTTTTCCCCCTCATAACCACAACTCGATCGCACGACTATGGAATCACGCCGTCAACTCACTGCGACGCCGGATCAACCCCGCACGCCGACTCCGCGCCAACCCACGCGTCGTCAAACGCAAAGTGCTCAAATGGGCCGCCAAACGCAGTCACCATCAACACCATCCGCAACCCCAGAAACCGCCAGAATGCACCATCCTGATCCACTAACTGAACGGTATTGGGCTAGCAGGGCTAGCGAGCCGCTCCACGGGTCGCCCTGGCCGGGTGCCGGCGGTGGCGTCACAGGGGCGTAGCGACTGGTCCGGGCACTAACTTGCGGTCCACGGGTTAACCGAAAGCTGCCCGTCGGCGCAGCACTTGAACAGTCGGACCTTGCTACAAGAGATGTTCTGAGCGCGTGGTTAATTGGGCGCGTGGCTAATTGGGAGTCGCAGATGACACTGTTGGCGTCAAACTGGCGCACCCCGTCTGCACCGAGAGATGTTCTCGGCCAAAGATTTTCGATGTATTCCCTGACCTGAGCGCGCACACCGCCAACCGGTCGAGCCCGGCCTGCCCTGCGAAAGCAGTGGCTTAGCTCACTTCCAATGAAGGCCTTTCGGCTCTACGTGACCAACCGTGGAGTGGGGGATTGTTACGAGGAAGAACAGGGGGTGGACGTGGCAACTATCGGTCAATTGCGCGAGCAGATGTGCTTGCCGATGCTGATCACCGCGTTGCGGGATACGCAATGGCGTCTGCGACGCTTCATCATCGCGGCCGTCGGCACCGGATTGGTCTTCGCGCTCACCCTCATCATCACCGGGCTGACGCACGGCTTTCGTGTCGAGGCCCAGCGTCTGGTCGACTCGCTGGGGATTGATACCTACCTCATACCGACGGGCGCAGTAGGTCCGTTCATTGGTTCATCGAGATTCCCGGAGGCAATAGCCAAGGAAGTCGCCCAGCTCCCGGGCGTTCAGTCGGCGATCCCGGTGATCTACAGCAACATCATCCTGCAAGATTCGCGCTCACCGGAAAACGTGAACGTCTACGGTTTACCCGAGCAAGGGATGCCGCCGATCGCGGCGGGGCGGGCACCGTCGAATCTTGATGAGGTTGCCGTGTCGACCACGCTGCGGCGATCCATTGGTGACGACATCGAGATGGGCTCGAAAAAGCTGCGCGTCGTTGGGTTGGTCCACAAGTCGACCACGCTCGCAGGCCAACCCAATGCGTTCATGACCGTTGCGGAGGCGCAGCGGTTGATGTATTCCGGGCAGCCGGTGATTTCCGCCATCGGTTTGCGCGGCACACCCACGCAAATACCCGCGGGCTATCGCATCGTGGATCGCCACGCTGCGGTCGATGACATGGTCCGCCCGCTGCACGGGGCTTACCTGGCGTTTTCGTACATGGCGATTCTGTTGTGGGCAGTGGCGGCGATGATTGTGGGATCGCTGATCTATCTGTCTGCGCTGGAGCGCACCCGCGACTTCGCGGTGTTCAAAGCCCTCGGTGTCGCCACTCACTCGGTGCTCACCGGGCTCATGCTCCAGGCAGTGCTCGTCGCGGTGGTCTCCGCGGTTCTCGGTGGGCTGCTGGCGGTGGTGCTCGGCCCGCTTTTTCCGATGATCGTGGTGGTGACCACCTCGACCTTCCTGTCGTTGGTGGCGATCGCGGTGTTGATCGGCCTGTTGGCGAGCTTGGCGGGCGTGTGGCGTGCCGTAGCGGTCGACCCGGCGCTGGCTTTTGGGGGTTCATAATCATGGGTGATCTGCGCATCAAAGATCTGGTCGTCGAGTATTCCAATGGTGGGGAGGCGCTCCGCGTCATCGACGGTCTGAACCTGGAGGTCACGGCCGGATCGCTGGTCATCGTGTTGGGCCCCAGCGGGTGCGGGAAGAGCACGTTGCTGTCGTGTATCGGCGGCATCCTCAGTCCGACCGCCGGGCGCATCCAGGTCGGTGACACCGACGTCACGACGCTGGACCGGCACGGGCTGACCGCTTACCGGCGCCGCACCGTGGGGATCATCTTTCAATCATTCAACCTGGTGGCAAGCCTCACCGCACTGGAGAACGTGATGGTGCCGCTGTGGGCGGCCGGGTGGTCGCGGCGGGCCGCGGGCGAACGCGCCGACGAATTGCTGACCCGCGTCGGGTTGCACCACCGTATGACACACCGGCCCAGGGACCTCAGCGGCGGTGAGCGGGAACGGGTCGCGGTAGCCCGCGCGATCGCGCTGGACCCACCGCTGATCTTGGCCGACGAACCCACGGCCCATCTGGACCAAGTTCAGGTGCAAGGGGTGCTGCGGCTGCTCCGGGAGTTGGCCGACGGTGAGCGCATCGTCGTCGTCGCCACCCACGACACCCGGATCCTGCCGTTCGCCGACCGCGTGGTCAGGCTCATGCCGGATGTCACCGCGATCGACTCCGAGCCGGAAACCCTTTTTCTGGCAAGCGGTTCGGTGTTGTTCGAGCAGGGCAGCATGGGGGACTTGGTCTACGTCGTCGCCGACGGCGAACTTGAAGTCGTGCGCAAATCGGCGGACGGGGCCGAGGAGCTGCTCAAGGTCGCCACCCCCGGCGAGTATGTCGGCGAGATCGAGCCGTTGTTCCGCATGGCCCGCTCGGCGACGGTGCGCGCACGCACCGACGCGGTCGTGACCTGCTACACCGTGGAGGCATTCCGCAGACTGCTCGAGACCTACACCGAGCGTTCTTTCAGCGAATCCGCAAAAGCGCCATAGCGCAAGCAAACACCGAGAATAAGGACCCCCTGAAGGAGCAGCGCTGCTGTCACAGGTCGGCGAAAAGTGGCCATGTCAAGGCCGATAGAGGGAGCGAGAAGATGAGCACTGCCGACAGTCACGATGGCGCGCGCACACACGACAACGTCGAATCAGCTTGGGAAATGCCGGATTACGGACTACTTACGGCGCCGACGCTGCTTGGGCAATTGCAGCATAGAGCCGCGCGTTACCGGGACAAGGATGTGTTCCGCTACTCCCGCGATGGCGAGGAAAACCAAGTCAGCCGGCTGACCTATCAGGAACTGGACGCCCACGCACGGCGGATCGCGTCCAGCTTGCAGCAACAGGGCGCCGCGGGCGAGCGCGTCCTGGTCTTGTGCCCGCCGGGCCTGGACTTTATCACTGGCTTGTTCGGGTGTCTTTACGCCGGAGCCATCGCAGTACCCGTGCATCCGCCGGTGCGCGATCACCTGGTTCCGCGCGTCGAGGCGATCATCGCCGATGTGCAACCCAGCTTCGCTCTGTCCAACGCCGAGATGCTGTCGAGAATCAAGGCCACGGTGGACGGTCTGGTCAATGGGCCTCCGTTGCGATGGTCTGTCACCGACGAGGCGGGCGACAACGACCGGCAGTGGGTTTCACCGGACATCGACGCAGGCACGGTCGCCATGGTGCAGTACACCTCGGGCTCCACCAGCAAACCGAAAGGCGTTGTGCTGACGCACGGCAATCTGGTCCACAACCTGGAGACCATCCGTCAGACGTGGAAGTCAGAATTCGACACCAACGCAAATAGTGTGTTCTGGCTGCCGCCCTACCACGACATGGGTCTCATCGGCGGTATCTTCGAGACGATTTATATCGGGGGTACCACCGTCCTGATGCCGCCGAGCGCGTTCATCAAGCGCCCAATGCGGTGGCTGGAAGCGATGTCGCGGCATCAAGGCGTTATCACCGCCGCACCCAACTTCGCCTACGACTTGTGCGTCGAACTCAGTACCCCTGAGCAACGTGCGGCGCTCGATCTGTCCCACTGGTCGACAGCCATGTGCGGCGCGGAGCCGGTGAGTAGCGCGACCCTGCAGGGTTTCGCCGACGCCTTCGCCCCGTCGGGTTTCCGGCCGGAGGCGTGGTACCCGGTGTATGGGATGGCGGAGGCGACGCTGCTGATCTCCGGCGGGTCGGACTCCCCGGTACCGGTGGTTCGACACATAGATCGCGTCGCCCTGAGCGAACGCCGGGTCGTCGAGGTCGCGCCGGAATGTCCGAGCGCCGCAACGTTGGTCGGGTGCGGTCGGCCGCAAGGTGGTCAGCAGGTCATCATTGTCGATCCGGAGACCCGACGGCCGTGCGGGGCTGACGAGGTCGGCGAGATCTGGATCGCCGGACCGAGCGTTGCCCAGGGTTACTGGGGAAGGCCCAAGCAGACCGAAGAGGCATTCTCCGGGCATCTTGCGGATACCGGGCGCGGCCCCTTCCTCCGCACCGGGGACCTGGGGTTCTTTGGCTCGGGCGACTTGTTCATCACGGGACGCCGCAAGGACCTCATCATCATCCGCGGCGGCAATTACTACCCCGAGGACATTGAGCTGACCGTGCAGGCCTGCCATCCGGCACT
>CAVSDU010000024.1:0-316585 GCA_963726875.1 uncultured Actinomycetota bacterium
AGAACACGTCACCCGGGTAGGCCTCGCGACCGGGCGGGCAGCGCAGCAGCAGCGAGATCGCACGGTAGGCCTCGGCCTGCTTGGTCAAGTCATCGAAGACGATCAGAACGTGCTTGCCCTCGTACATCCAGTGCTGGGCGATGGCCGAACCGGTATAGGGCGCAAGCCATTTGAAGCCGGCAGCGTCGGAAGCGGGCGCCGCGACGATGGTGGTGTAGTCCATCGCGCCACCTTCATCCAGCGCGCGCCGGACCGAAGCGATGGTGGTGCCCTTCTGCCCGATCGCTACGTAAACGCAGCGAACCTGCTTCTTCTCGTCGCCGGTCTCCCAGTTCTGCCGCTGGTTGAGGATCGTGTCGACACACACGGCGGTCTTGCCGGTCTTGCGGTCACCGATGATCAACTGACGCTGGCCACGCCCGATCGGGGTCATTGCGTCGATGGCCTTGATGCCGGTCTGCAGTGGCTCTTTCACGCTTTGACGCTCGACCACCGACGGCGCCTGCAGCTCCAGCGCACGGCGGGTGTCGGTCTCGATGTCACCGCCGCCGTCGATCGGGTGGCCCAGCGGATTGACCACACGGCCGAGGAAGCCGTCACCGACGGGCACCGACAGCACTTCACCGGTCCGCTTGACCTGCTGGCCCTGTTCGATCTTCTCGAAGTCACCGAGGATCACCGCGCCGACGCTGTGCTCGTCCAGGTTCAGGGCGACGCCCAGGACTCCGCCGGTGAACTCCAGCAACTCCTGGGTCATGACGGATGGCAGCCCCTCAACGTGCGCGATACCGTCCCCGGCATCCACCACGGTGCCGACTTCCTCGCGTGAGGTGTCGGCGGTGAAGGACTCTACGTATTCTTCGATGGCGCTCTGGATGGCATCAGCGGAGATTGTCAACTCGGCCATGGCTTTTCGTCTTCCTACTTCGTTGTGTTGACTAGGTCGGGTTTCCGTCGGGCTTTTGGTTAGTCGGGTAACTGGGCTTCAGCAGCCGCCAGGCGAGACCTGAGCGTGCCGTCGATTACCTCGTCACCCACCGAGATCTGCAGGCCGCCGAGCAAGTCGGGATCGATTGTCAGCTGGACCGCTACCGGATGACCGTAGATGCGGCTCAACACCTCGCCGAGCCGAGTGCGCTGGGCGTCGCTGAGCTCTGCCGCAGCACTGACTTGCGCTACCACTTCGCCGCGCCGGGCCACCGCCACTTCGAGCAGCAGCACGGCCTCCTCGGCAGGCGTACCCCGCAACAATTCGACCGTCTGGGACAGCAGGGCGAGAGCAACCGGGTTCACGCCGCTGCCCGAGCTCTTAAGCACGTTGCGCAGCAAGCCGACCCGCCGGTCGGCTTCGGTGGTGTACTCGCCCAGCAGGATGCCGAGTCGCGGCTGTGCGTCCAGGATGCGAGAGAACCGGAACAACTGGTCCTCGACTTCGTCGACGCTGCCGTCCTGTTCGGCGACCTTGAGCAACGCCTGGCGGGAGACGTGCTCGATCGCATCGACCAGGTCCGCGTTCGCCGACCAGCGCTCCGAAACCGCGGTGCGCAGCAGGTCGAGAGTGGGATCGCCGACTTTGCCTTCCAGGCTTCGTTCGACCAACCTGACGCGCGGCGCCGAATCCTCGGCCGGACAGTGAGATACCGGGTGACGACGATTTCCTCGTCCAACATCTTGGCCACCGAGGCCAACTCGTCGGCCAGGGTGGTCAGCCCCTTCTTGTCCAGGTCCTTGGCGATGGCATCGAACCGGTCCACCAGGTTTCCCAGCGCCGTGCGACTCGCCGAGCGCATCTTGGCCAACAGCGGGTAGGTGACCTCGACCGCTTCTGGCGCCATGTCATCGAGTTCGTCGAGGAAGCGATCGACGGTGGATGCCTGCTGCTCGGCATCGGCCACATAGCTGCGCACCAATTCGCTTGCCTGGCGCACAGATTCGTGGCCGAGCTCCAACCGGAGCTGACGGGACAGTTGCGCCCGCAGCAGTTCCGTTTGGCGCGCGCCCTGCGCCTTGATGCGTTCCGCTTCGCTCTCGGCCGAGCCCGCATTTGTTCCTCGATGCGTGCCGAGTCGGCCTTGGCCTCTTCGACGAGTTGCTCGGCCTCTTCCTTCGCGGTCTCCACGGCCTTGCTGTGTGCCGTCGTCGACTCGGTGAGGCACTTGGCTGCGTGGTCCGAGTCTTTCAACTGTTGACGCACGGTCTCCTGCCGGGCGGTCATCAGTTTGCGGACCGGTGGCACGACATACCGCCAGACCAGCAGCACGATGGCCGCGAACCCGATCAGCTGTCCGATAAATGTCGACATGTGGTGGCTACCTCGCCGCTTCTGAGGTCGCAGCTGCGGTACTGACTTCGACGCCGAGCACTCGAGAAGCCAGCGTCGCCGAGATGGCACCGACATTGGCGCGCAGATCCAGTTCCACGGCGTCGCGCTCCCGCTTCAATTGCTCGTTGGCTTGCGCCAATATCTCTGCCACCTGCTGCTCGGCGCGAGCTCGGGCGTCGTCGATGACCTTGCGACCCTCTGTCCGCGCATTGTCGCGGAAGGAGCTCGCTTCCACCCGGGCTTCCCTCAAGGCCTTCTCGTAGTCGGCATCAGCGGCGGCGAACTGCTCGGCCGACTTCTTGTTGTCGGCCTGAGTTTTGGCGACCATGGCGTCGCGTTCCTTGAGCACCCTCAGAATCGGCGGCACGACGAAAGTGCCGATGACTCCAAGCACCACCAGGAAGATGGCGAGCACGAAGAAGAACGTCCCGTTCGGGATGAGGAAGTTGCTTTGGCCGCCTTCCTCTGCTGCAAAGTTCACAGCCGAAGCAAGAGAAGTCGGGTCACCCATCACAGCGAATTACTTGACGGGCGTGGCGAAGACGAACAGCGCCATGAACGCCAGGTTGATGAAGTAGGCGGCCTCGACCAGACCGACAGTGATGAAGAACGGGGTGAAGAGCCGACCCTGTGCCTCGGGCTGGCGGGCCACACCGGAGATCAGCGCGTTACCGGCGACACCGTCACCGATACCGGCCCCGATGGCGCCACCGGCCATGATCAGTCCACCGCCGATGAGGGCGCCGGCTGCGATAGTGGGGTCCATTTTTATCCTCCTTGATAACTCTGGTAGCGGTTTACCAGGATTTTTTTAGTGGTGGTCCTCGTCTAGTTCCATCGCCTGGCTGAAGTACCAGGATGGTCAGCAGCGCGAAGATGAAGGCCTGGATGGCGCCGACGAACAAGTCGAACGATTTCCAGATCGCGTTCGGCAGCCACATGATGTACGGCGGGAACAGCGCGATCAGCGCGACCAGAATGCCGCCGGCGAAAATGTTGCCGAAAAGTCGGAGCGACAACGAAATCGGCTTGGCGAGTTCTTCCACGATGTTGATCGGCGCAAGGATCGCCACGTGTCCCTTGACTACCTTGAACGGGTGCCCGATGATGCCGCGGCGCCAAATACCCGCCGCGTGGTAACAGACGAACACGAACAGGGCCAGCGCCAGCACGTAGTTGATATCAGCCGCTGCTGACGAGAGCAGCTCGGTGGTCTTGCCGCTTTTCTCGGTGTACTGCAGCGGCAGCACCGACAACCAGTTCGAGATCAGGATGAACACGAAGATCGTCACCGCGAGCGGCAGCACAAACGGTGCGATCCGCATCCCGATGGCGGCCTCCACCTGGCCGCGCATCTGGATGGTGATCGCCTCGAAGAACAGTTGCACACCGCCGGGCACGTCGGTCGAGGTGACCTTGGACTTCAGGTAGAAAGCCAGCGCGATCACAATCAGCGCGGCGATCCCCGTCGACATCACGGTGTCGGTGTTGACGGTCAGACCAAACCAGGTGGCGGTGTGGTGCTCGCCGACCTCAATTTGAGCGGCCAGGATCGACTCAGTCATCGTCGGCGCTCCTCCCTTCCGTCCCTTCCGATCCGGTCAATACCCCGCCCGCCGGGATCTCAAGCTGCGCTTCCGTGTCCCCGGTCCGCAGCTTCTTCCACACCGGCAGCGCAGTCGATGCCACCAGTAGCACCTGGAAGAGTGCCAGGCCGAACATCACGCCCAAGCCTTCAGGCCGGAATATGAAGGCGATGATCAGCGCCAGGATGGTGATGATCGCGACGCGGGATGCCGAGTTGACGGCCATCGACCGCTTCAGTGGATGATCGCGCGCGGTGATCGACTCAACCGAACGCCGCACCAACAGTGCGTTGAGCAAACCCAGCAGCAACCCGATTCCGAAGAACGCCCCGACTATCGGGTGACCGGCGTAACCCGCGACCAATGTCGCTACCGCGGTCACTCCCAAGCTGATGACGAACAGCCGAACGGGACGGAAAGCAACAGCGGGAAACACCAACGGCGCATCCTGCGCTGGTGTCGTCACTGCAGCACCTCAATCCCGGGTTGATGGAGCGGGAACCACTTGATCGACTGATCCGTGGCCCGCCGAGCGTATCGCAAGGGTCACGCTGGACTTACCCAAGGGGTAGCTCCCTGTGTCGGTCTTCATTCGGCGCGACCGGATGGACATCCGACGGGCCGGGGGGCCGGCAACCCGCGAGGTTTATTTCGGGGTTCTACCTGCACCGTACCATAAGGTAGATGGCCCTACTACTGATCGTCGTAGTACTCGTCGCGGCGGCGCAGCAGCGGAATCACGGTCGCGACACCCGCGACGGCGATCGCGCCCAACATGACCGCCGCGGTATGCCGCGGGTCGAAAAAGATCGTGCTCGCCGCGCCGAAAGCGACGATGCCCACCCACAAGTAGATGAGCAGAACCACCCGGCGATGCGAATGGCCGATCTGCAGCAACCGGTGGTGCAGGTGCATCTTGTCGGGAGTGAATGCGCTGCGGCCCGCCCGGGTGCGACGAACGATCGCCAGCAGCAGGTCCAGCATCGGCACGAACATGACGGCCACCACCAGCAGGAACGGTGACAGCAGAGCAAACACGTCGCGGGCGCCGTAGGCGTTCTGCGAGATCGGGCCGGCGGCGGTCGTGGAGGCCGCCGCGAGCATCAGGCCGATCAGCATCGAACCGGAGTCGCCCATGAAGATCCGGGCCCGGTGAAAGTTGTGCGGCAGAAAGCCCAGGCAGGCGCCCGCGAGGACCACGGAAATCACCGCGGGCGGGTAGTACAGCACGTCACCGCCGTGGTCACGCAGCAGACCCACCGAGAACATGCAGATCGCCAGCGCTGTGATGAAGCCCAGTCCGGCGGCCAGCCCGTCGAGGCCGTCGACGAAGTTCATCGCGTTGACGATCGATACGGTCAGGGCCAGGGTGAGCAGGATCGAGGAGGCCTGGTCAAGCACGATGGTGCCGACGCCCCCTACCGGGATGTACAGGACGCTCCACGCGACACCCATGGTGACCAGCACACTGGCGGCGGTGATCTGGCCGGCGAACTTGGTCAGCGCGTCCAGACCCCAGCGGTCGTCGATCAGACCGATACCCATGATCACGGCGCCGGCGACCAGCACCGCGGGCATGCCGGTGGAGTAGACGAATCCGCGGGTGAGAGCGGGCAGTTGCGAGGCGAGGAAGACAGCGGAGCCGACGCCGAGGAACATCGCCAGCCCACCCATGCGAGGGGTGGGCGTCACGTGCACATCCCGTTCGCGCGGGTAGGCGACGGCGCCCAGCCGGGTGGCCAGCACGCGCACCGGCCCGGTCGCGAAATAGGTGATGATCGCGGCGGTCAGTCCGACCAGAGCCAGCTCGCGCAACGGGACTCCGGCGCTGCGATCGGAAAGAGCGAGCAAACCACCGGCAAGGCTGGCCACATCGCTGGACACCTCGAGACCGTACTTCACCAACCTGAGACGCCTGCGCACCCGTTCGCCGAGCGCCCGCAACTTCGCAATCGAGCGCCGTCTCGCCGACACTGCACGTTCGCGCAGCGTGCGGAGAGTCGGGCGCCGCCATGTCACCGTCGATCGAGCACGTTCGGCGAGACCGGGCCCGCTAAGCGAGCAAGCTGGCCGCGTCCACTCCGAGCACCTCGGCGACTCGCGCGGTGCTCACCGGTCCTTCGCGCAGGATGCGTGGGCGTTTCCGCTCAGGTCGACGATCGTCGAGGCGGCTTGCTGCGCGGACGGTCCGCCGTCGAGGTAGACGTCGACGCGAGGGCCGAGTTGGCGGCGGGCCTCCTCGGAGTCGACGGCGGCGGGCTGGCCGGAGACGTTGGCGCTGGACACCGCCATGGGTCCCACCTCGCGCAACAACTCGATGGCGACCGGGTGCAACGGCATCCGCAGCATCACGGTGCCGTGCGCATCGCCGAGATCCCATTGCAGAGACGGCGCTTGCAACACCACCAGGCTGAGCGCCCCGGGCCAGAACGCGCGGACCAGTTCGCGCGCCCCGTCAGGCATCCCGTACACCAGGCCCTCGATCGTGTGCCAGGAGCCGACCAGCACACCCACCGGCATGTCGCGGCCACGGCCCTTGGCCGCCAGCAGTGCGTCCACCGCGGTGCTGTCGAAAGCGTCGGCGCCGATGCCGTAGACGGTGTCGGTCGGCATGACGACCAGCCGGCCGGCCTTGAGCGCCCCTACCGCAGCAGTGATTCCGCGCGCCCGCTGGTCGGGGTCGGCGCAGTCGAAAACCTCACTCATTAATGCGCGCTCCTTCGGGCCGTCACGAATCGCGGCCGTCCAGCCAGATCGTTTCGGGCCACGACGTCATCGGAAAAGAGCTGTGCTGTCGATGCATTCGACGGTCAGCGCCGCCGTGGTGTCGTCATGCTCGACAGCGAACAGACCGCCGGGGCGCAGCCAACGCGCGGCCCGCGCGACCACGGCGGGTATCACCGCCATCCCATCCGGACCGCCGAATACGGCGTGTGACGGATCATGTTGCAGCACTTCGGGTTCCAGCATGGCATCGTCGGGCACATAGGGCGGGTTCGATACGAAGAGGTCTACCTGGCCGTCGAGTTCCGGCAGCAGGCCCGGCGTGCCGATGTCGGCGTGCACCAGTTCCACATTGCTGCCCTCGGCGTTGCGACGGGCATAGTCCAGTGCGGCCTCGGAGTCGTCGATGCCGACGATTCGGCCCTCCGGCCAGCGCCGGGACAGCGCAACCGCCAACGCGCCGGAGCCCGTGCATGCGTCGACGATCACCGGTCGCGCCGGAAGTGGTTGTGCGGTAGCCCATTCCAAGATTGATTCGGTCTCGGGCCGCGGGATGAACACCCCCGGGCCGACGTGCAGCAGCACCGGTCCGAAGCCGACCGTCCCGATGAGGTGCTGCAACGGCACTCGCGCAGAACGCGCGGCGACGGCGTGGTGGAAGCGCCCGAAGAAGTCGTCACCGGGTGGATCCAGGAACGTGAGCCGGCCGCGGTCGACGCCTGCCAGGTGGGCGGCCAACTGCTCGGCATCACACCGCGCGGAGTCGATTCCCGCATCGGCCAGTTGCGCCGCAGCGGAGTCGATCGCCTGCCGCAGGCTGTGCTCGATGGTCCCGCTCCTCATCGCTTCGTCCCCCGCAAGCGGGAGGTACCCCCACTGCATCGTCGCAGGGAGGTCATGTCGCCTGTTGCAGCCGGGCCTGTTTGTCGGCTTCGCTGAGCGCATCGAAAAGCGCGTCCAGATCGCCGTCGAGAACCTGGTCGAGATTGTGCGACTTGAAACCGATCCGGTGGTCGGTGATCCGGTTCTCGGGGAAGTTGTAGGTCCGGATGCGTTCGCTGCGGTCGACTGTGCGGATCTGGCTGGCGCGGTCCGCCGAGGCGTCGGCGAGCGCCTGTTCCTCGGCCAGCACCTGCAAGCGCGCGGCCAGCACCTGCAGCGCGCGGGCCTTGTTCTGCAGCTGCGAGCGTTCGTTCTGGCAGGTGACGACGATCCCGGTGGGCAAGTGGGTGATCCGCACCGCCGAGTCGGTGGTATTCACACCTTGGCCGCCCTTGCCCGATGACCGGTAGACGTCGATCCGCAGATCAGACTCGTCGATCTGCACCTCGCCGACTTCCTCGGGCTCCGGGTAGACCAGCACGCCGGCGGCAGAGGTGTGGACGCGTCCTTGCGATTCGGTGACCGGAACCCGCTGCACGCGGTGCACGCCGCCCTCGAATTTCATCCGCGACCACACCCCGTCGACGCTGTCGCCCTTGCTGGCGATGGCCAATGTCGCGTCCTTGTAGCCGCCCAGATCGGAGGTGGTTTCGCCCAGCACCGTGACCGTCCAGCCGTGCCGCTCGGCGTAGCGGATGTACATCCTGGCCAAGTCGGCGGCGAACAACGCCGATTCCTCGCCGCCTTCACCGGATTTCACCTCGAGCACGATGTCGTCGCCGTCATGCGGGTCGCGGGGTGCCAGCATGTCGGTGAGTTGGGTGTCCAGTTCGGCGACCCGGGCCTCCAATTCGGCGACCTCGTCGACGAACGAGTCGTCGTCGGCGGCCAGTTCGCGCGCGGTATCAAGGTCTCCACGCGCCGACACCAGTTTGCGGTGGGTCGCGACGATCGGCGCCAGTCGCGCGAAACGACGTCCCGCTTTGCGTGCTTCGTCAGGCCTGCTGTGCAGTTCGGGATCGGACAGGGCCTGCTCGAGTTCTGCGTGCTCGGCGAGCAGGACGTCAATCGTCTGCACCGGCTGCGTCATGTCACCTCTCTACGAGCTCTTACCCCACACGCGAACCGACGCCCGGCCTGTGCTGGTATCGCACAGTTCGGGCGTCGGAAAGCCAGCTATTTGTCGGCCGCAGCTTTGTCCGCGTTGCGCTTGCCGTAGCGCTTCTCGAAGCGGGCCACCCGACCGCCGCTGTCGAGAATCTTCTGCTTGCCGGTGTAGAAGGGGTGGCACTGTGAGCAGACCTCGGCCACGATGCGGCCACCCGGCTTGGTGCTGCGCGTGGTGAAGGAATTCCCGCAACCGCAGACCACAGTGGTCTCCTCGTAGGCGGGGTGAATGTCAGTTTTCATGCTGTCCTCTTCGATCGTTGGCCGCTGGTGCCCGGGGCCTGAAGTCGAGGGCCCGATTATGCCAGGTCAACTACTGTCACCCCAAAACAGCGGGGTGTGCGCTGGTATTCCTTCGGGCTAGTCGTTATCCATGTTGCCCGGCGTCGTCTTGGACACCTGCACCAGGAATTCGTAGTTGGTCTTCGTCTTGCGCAGCTGCGACATCAGCAGGTCGATGGCCTGGTGGGAGTCCAGGCCCGACAGCACCCGGCGCAGCTTGTGCACGATGCCGAACTCGTCCGGCGACAGCAGCAACTCGTCCTTGCGGGTACCCGAGGGGTTCACGTCGACCGCGGGGAAGACCCGTCGTTCCGAGATCTTGCGGTCCAGCTTGAGCTCGGCGTTACCGGTGCCCTTGAACTCCTCGAAGATGACCGTGTCACCGGTGGAACCGGTCTCGACCATCGCGGTGGCGATGATGGTCAGCGATCCGCCTTCTTCGATGTTGCGGGCCGCGCCCAGGAAGCGCTTGGGCGGGTAGAGCGCGGTGGAGTCGACACCACCGGACAGGATCCGGCCCGATGCAGGCGACGCGTTGTTGTACGCGCGGCCCAGTCGGGTGATCGAGTCCAGCAGCACCACAACGTCCTTACCCTGCTCCACGAGGCGCTTGGCGCGCTCGATGGCCAGTTCGGCGACTGCCGTGTGGTCCGTAGGCGGCCGGTCGAACGTCGAGGCGATGACCTCGCCCTTGACCGAGCGCGTCATGTCGGTGACCTCCTCGGGCCGCTCGTCGACGAGCACGACCATGAGGTGGCATTCGGGGTTGTTGCGGGTGATCGCGTTGGCGATGTCCTGCAGGATGGTCGTCTTACCGGCCTTGGGCGGCGAGACGATCAGCGCGCGCTGGCCTTTGCCGATCGGCATGATCAGGTCGATGACGCGGGTGGTCAGCCGGTCGGGCGTGGTCTCCAGGCGCAGCCGCTGGTTGGGGTACAACGGCGTCAGCTTGCTGAAATCGGCCCGCTTCTTGGCGTCTTCGATCGATCCGCCGTTGATGCTGTCCAGGCGGACCAGCGGGTTGAACTTCTGCCGCGGATTCTTGTCGCCCGTCTCTCCTTCTCGGGGCACCCGGACCGCGCCGGTCACCGCGTCACCGCGGCGCAAGCCGTTCTTGCGCACCATGTTCATGGACACGTACACGTCGTGCGGACCGGCCAGGTAGCCGGAGGTGCGGACGAAGGCGTAGTTGTCCAGGACGTCGAGGATTCCGGCTACCGGTTGTACGACGTCGTCCTCGCGCAGTTCGGATTCCCCGGCCTCGCCGGTGCGCTCGCCACGACGCCTGCGGTCACGGAAGCGGCGTCCCCGCCGGCCCCCACGTCCGTCACCGTCGTCGTCGGCACCGCCGCCGCCCCGCTGCTGGCCGCCTCCGCCTTGCTGGTCACCGCTTTGGTCGTTGCCCGAGTCGGTGGAGCGGTCTTCGTTCTTGGCTTCCCTCTGGCCCCGCTCGCCGCCCTGGCGCCGCTCGCCCTGGCCCCGGTCACCCTGGCCCCGCTCGCCCCTGTCGCGACCCGGCTCTTTGTCGGTGTCGTCGGTGTTCTCACCGCGATTACCCGTTCCGGCCTGTCGCGATGCGCTGCGGCGTTCCCGACGCTGCGTTTCGCCGGCGTCCTGCGCCTCTGGGGAGGCGACTTCCGGGGAGGCCGCCTCTGGGGCCGCGGTCGGGGTGGTTTGGGGCTCGTGAGCGGTGTCGTTTTGGGCCGGCGCATCGGCTTTGGCCGATTCTTGCGGCTCCGCGTCACCGGACGGCTTGCCGTTCGCCTGGCCCCTGCTCTGCTGAATGGCGGCGATCAGCTCGTTCTTACGCATACCCGACGTCCCCTTGACGCCGGCTTTATTAGCCAGTGCGCGCAGTTCGGGCAGCACCATGGTGGCCAGCGAGCTGGACGGCGCATTGGATTTGACGTCCGAGACATCGGAAGCGTCTGGGGTCACGGAGTCCGACGCCTTGTCGGCGTCGGTGCTTTCGCCAGCCGTGATGAGGTCCGTATCAGTCACGGAGTTCCTTTCTTGCCCCGCTGATCACGTCAAACGGGGATTCCTGCATCAGGTCAAGCATTCAGGCAAATTGCTGAGTGCGCCCAATAATCGACTCTGAAACGGTGATCGCCAGGATCGGCGACGAAACAGCGAACCGCGTTCACGAGAAGAATTGGTGGTTGTCTCAGCGTCAAGGCAGTTTGTGCAGAGCGAAGCTGCAATTGCTGGACGGGTCCGAGGATAGCCCGCTTCCTTGCCGGAAGCAAGCAAACCCCGCCCGCCACGCTGTGGATCAACCCGGGACGGTTACTCCCGGTTTCCAGCGAACTCCATCGCCCACCGTCATCTTCTTGATGTTGAAACCACTCGCGGTTCCGTACTCGACCGCTTCAGCAGGCAACTCCGGCTCGGTGCTCAACGCGATCAGCGAAGGACCAGCCCCGGAAAGCGTTGCCGCAACACTATGACGCCGCAGCAGCCGCAAATATTCCGCGGAGGACGGCATTGCCGATGCACGTTGGGGTTGGTGGAGCACGTCTTCGGTGGCGGCCATGAGCAGATCCGGCCGCTGGGTCAGCGCGACCACCAGCAACGCAACGCGGCTGATATTGAACCGTGCGTCCTCGTGGCTGACCTGGGCGGGCAGCAGCACCCGCGTCTCCGCGGTCGACGATCGCTCCTCGGGAATTGCAGCGAACAGGCGGATGTCGGGATGAAGACGCAGCGGAACCGCGGAGTAGTCCGGCCGGCCGCTGCTGTGGTCAGCCCAGGACACCACCGCACCACCGAGCACGGCGGCCGACGCGTTGTCCGGGTGACCTTCGAACTCGGATGCCAGTTGAATCAGCTGGGCTTCGCTGAGTGGAGTCGAATCCGTTTGCGCGACAAGACCATTGACAGCGGCGAGCCCGCTCACCACCGCCGCCGCGGAGGAGCCGAGACCTCGGGAATGCGGGATGTCGTTGCGGCAGCGCACCACCAAACCGGCGGCACTGACCCCGGCGGCCCGCAGGCCGCGCTGGATGGCCCGCACCACGAGGTGCTCGGGTCCCAGCGGTACCTGGCCGGCGCCTTCCCCTTCGACCATCACCACCAAGCCGGAATCCATTGTCTCGACCACGATCTCGTCGCACAAACTCAGAGCCAGACCAAGGCTGTCGAAACCCGGGCCCAGGTTGGCACTGGACGCCGACACCACGGCGCTGGCCACCAGCCCCGCGGGCAGGACGGGGCCCGCCGCATCCGGCTGCACGCCGAGAACCACTAGCCCAACCCCAGCTGCTCAGCGATCGAGGACCGGGTCGACCGGTAGCGGAGACACCTGTGGCATGTCCTTGAGCGCGGTGTCGGGATCCTTGAGACCGTTGCCGGTGACGGTGCAGACCACGTTCGAGCCGCGTTCCACCCAACCGTCCTCGACGGACTTGAGCAGGCCGGCGATGCTCGCCGCCGACGCCGGCTCGACGAAGACACCTTCGGCGCTGGCCACCAGGTGGTACGCCTGCAGGATTTCCTCATCGGTGGCGGCCAGGAAGCGTCCGTTGGACTGCTGCTGCGCCTCGACCGCCGATGTCCACGATGCGGGAGCGCCGATGCGGATCGCGGTGGCGATGGTCTCCGGGTTGGGTACCGGTTCACCGCGCACCAGCGGCGCCGCGCCGGCCGCCTGGGTGCCCAGCATTCGGGGAAGCTTGTCGATGACGCCGTCGCGGTGGTATTCGGTGTAGCCCCGCCAGTACGCGGTGATGTTGCCCGCGTTGCCGACGGGAAGTGAGTGCACGTCCGGCGCGGTCCCGAGCACGTCGACGATCTCGAATGCCGCCGTCTTCTGCCCCTCGATGCGAACCGGGTTCACCGAGTTGACCAGCGCGATCGCCGGGTAGTCGTTGGTCATCTTGCGGGCCAGTTCCAGACAATCGTCGAAGTTGCCGTCGATCTGGATGATCTTGGCGCCGTGCATGACGGCCTGCGCCAGCTTGCCCATGGCGATCTTGCCCTGCGGAATCAGCACCGCGCAGGTGATGCCGGCGCGGGCAGCGTAGGCCGCCGCCGACGCCGAGGTGTTTCCGGTCGACGCGCACAACACCGCTTGTTGGCCGCGGGCCAGTGCGTCGGTGACGGCCATCGTCATGCCCCGGTCCTTGAACGAGCCGGTGGGATTGAGGCCCTCGACCTTGAGATGGATTGTGCAGCCGGTCATCTCGGACAGCCGTGGCGCCGGGATCAGCGGGGTGCCACCTTCGAACAGGGTGACCGGGGTCCAGTCGTCGCCTACCGGCAACCGGTCCCGGTAGGCCGCGATCAGGCCCGGCCAGGGCTGGTGGACCGCCGTCCGTGGGGCGCTCACAGGTCGGTACCTTCCAGTCGCAGCACGCTTGCCACGCTCTGGACGACGTCCAGGTCGGCCAGTGCGTCAACGGTTTCCGACAGCGCGGCGTCGGTCGCCTGGTGGGTGACCACCACAATCCGGGCGCCCACCCGTTGACCGCCTTCGTCGACCACGCCTTCCTGGCGCACCTCGGCGATGCTCACCTCGCGTTTGGCGAATTCGGCTGCCACCGCGGACAACACGCCGGGCTTGTCCGCGACGTTCATGCTGACGTAGTAGCGGGTTTCGATGAATCCCATTGGTGCCACCGGAAGTTGAGCGTACCTGGACTCGCGCGGGCCCCGGCTGCCGAGCACCCGGTTCCGCGCCGCCATCACCAGGTCGCCGGTGACCGCCGATGCCGTGGGCGCACCGCCGGCACCCTGGCCGTAGAACATCAGCCGCCCGGCCGCCTCGGCCTCGACGACCACCGCGTTGAAGGCGCCGTTGACCGATGCAAGCGGATGCGACAGGGGCACCAGCGCGGGGTAGACACGAGCCGAAACCCGTTGCTGCCCTTCGTCGGTAGTGATTCTCTCGCAGATGGAGAGCAATTTGATGGTGCAGCCCAGGGACTTGGCCGACTCGAAGTCTTCGGGGGTGATCTTGGTGATGCCCTCGCGATAGACGTCGTCGGCGGTGACCCGGGTGTGGAAGGCGATGGACGCCAGGATCGCCGCCTTGGCCGCGGCGTCGTATCCCTCGACATCGGCGGTGGGATCGGCTTCGGCGTAGCCCAGCGCGCTCGCGTCGGCCAGCGCCTGCTGGTAAGAGGCTCCGGTGCTGCCCATCTCCGAGAGGATGTAGTTGGTGGTGCCGTTGACGATGCCGGCGACCCGCAACACGGTGTCACCGGCCAGCGACTGGGTCAGCGGGCGGATGACCGGGATCGCTCCGGCGACCGCCGCCTCGAAATACAGGTCGACGGCCTCGCTTTCGGCGGCGGCCGCCAGTTCGCCACTGGCGATGGACATCAACGCTTTGTTCGCCGTCACGACGGACTTGCCGTGCGCGAGAGCGGCCAGGATCGCCTTGCGCGCCGGTTCGACCGGACCCATCACTTCCACGACGATGTCGACGTCCTCGCGGCAGACGAGTTCGTCGATGTCGTCGGTGAGTAGTTCGATCGGCACCCCACGGCCGGCCTCGACGCGGCGTACCCCGACGCCGCGCAGCACCAGCGGGGCGCCGATGCGGCCCGCCAGATCGTCGGCACTTTCGTTGATGATGCGCACGACTTCGCTGCCGACCACCCCCAACCCGAGTACCGCTACGCCGACGGCGTTGTCGTCCTTGTCGTTATCGGGCACGGTCACCTCACTTCCAGACTCAGCAGATCGTCGACCGTTTCGCGACGCAGGATCAAGCGGGACTCCCCCGCTCGCACCGCCACTACCGCGGGACGGCAGATCATGTTGTAACGACTCGACAGGGAATAGCAGTAGGCCCCGGTCGCGGCCACGGCCACCAGGTCACCCGGACCGACGTCGTCGGGCACCCACGCATCGCGCACCAGGATGTCGCCGCTCTCGCAATGCTTTCCGACCAGACGGGCCCCGGTGGCAGGCGCGTCGCTGAGCCGGGAGACCAGGCGTACGTCGTACTGGGCGTCATACAGCGCGGTCCGGATATTGTCGCTCATGCCGCCGTCGACGCTGACGTAACGCCGGTTTGCGGTCGCACTCACGTCGACATCCTTGACCGTGCCGACCTCGTAGAGCGTGATGGTGCCCGGGCCGGCGATGGCACGTCCAGGTTCGACTACCAGTCTGGGCGTGGGCAGGCCGACGGCCGCCGACTCGTTGCTCACGATGGCGCTCAGCTTGGCCGCCAACTCGGCGATCGGCGGCGGATCATCGGGGGCCAGGTACGAGATCCCCAGCCCGCCACCGAGATCCACCGTCGAAACCTGCGCCGTTTTGTCGACGCCGAATTCCGCGACGATGTCGCGCAGTAATCCGATGACCCGGTGCGCAGCGATTTCGAAGCCGGCGACATCGAAGATCTGCGAACCGATGTGACTGTGCAGACCGACCAGCCGTAGGTGGTCGGCGGCGAACACCCGCCGCACCGCGGCCATCGCCGCGCCGCTGGCCACCGAGAGTCCGAACTTCTGGTCTTCGTGTGCGGTGGAGATGAACTCGTGGGTGTGCGCCTCCACGCCGACGGTGAGACGGACGAGGACATCCTGGACGATTCCAGCCTCGCCGGCCACGGCGTCGAGTCGCTCGATCTCGGTCATCGAATCCAGAACTATGTGGCCGACACCGGCTTTCACCGCGGCGGTCAGTTCGGCGACGGATTTGTTGTTGCCGTGAAACGTGATTCGCTCTGTCGGAAAATCCGCGTGCAGAGCAACAGCCAGTTCACCGCCGGTGCACACGTCGAGCGACAGGCCCTCCTGCTCGATCCACCGGGCGATTTCGCTGCACAGGAACGCTTTGCCGGCGTAGTGCACGTTGGCTCCGCCGCCGAACGCCGCGGCCGTCTCCTGGCAGCGGGAGCGGAAGTCGTCTTCGTCGATGACGAACAACGGGGTCCCATACTCCTGCGCGAGATCGGTCAGCTTAACCCCCGCAATGACCGCTACGCCGTCTTCGTCGCGAACAGTGTTGCGCGGCCAGACATTCGGCGCCAATCGCAACAGCTCCTCGGCTGACTGGGGGCGCGGCGGGCTGCTGGCGGGCCGGGTCTCCTCGGCGTGCCGGGGTCCGGCGGGATGGACGTTCACATTCTCTCCGGTGCGGTGACTCCGAGGATGGCCAATCCGTTGGCGATGACCTGGCGGGTGGCCTGGCACAGCGCCAATCGCGCGGTGTTCAGGTCGGTGGGTTGTTCGTCGCCCTGCGGCAGGATCCGGCAGGCATCGTAGAACCGGTGGTAGTCGCCGGCGAGGTCTTCCAGGTAGCGGCAGATGCGGTGCGGTTCACGCAGCGCCGCCGCCGTCTTGAGCACCCGCGGGAACTCGCCGATGGTGCGCAGTAGCGTGCCCTCTTTGTCGTGGCTCAACAGTTCGAGATGCGCGGTATCGGGAATGAGGCCGAGTTCGGCAGCGTTGCGGGCCAGCGCCGAAAGCCGGGCATGGGCGTATTGCACGTAATAGACCGGGTTTTCGTTGGACGCCGAGGACCACAGCGCCAGATCAATGTCGATCGGCGTATCGACCGACGAGCGGATCAGACTGTACCGCGCGGCGTCGACGCCGATGGCCTCGACCAGGTCGTCGAGTGTGATCACGGTGCCCGCCCGCTTGCTCATCTTGACCGGCTGGCCGTCGCGGACCAGGTTGACCATCTGCCCGATCAGGACCTCGACGGTAGCCGGGTCCTCTCCGAAGGCGGCTGCCGCTGCTTTGAGCCGTGAGATGTAGCCGTGGTGGTCGGCACCGAGCATGTAAATGCACAGGTCGAAACCGCGTTCCCGTTTATCCAGGTAGTAGGCGACGTCACCGGCGATGTACGCCGGCTTGCCGTCGCTCTTGATCACCACGCGGTCTTTATCATCACCAAAAGCACTGCTGCGCAACCATGTTGCGCCGTCCTTCTCGTAGATGTTGCCGGTACCCCGCAGCTTTTCGATGGCCTGGCCTACCCGGCCGCTGATGTGCATCGAGTCTTCGTGGGTATAGACGTCGAAATCGGTGCCGAACTCGTGCAACGACTCTTTGATGTGGGCGAACATCAGGTCGACGCCGATCTCGCGGAAAGTCTCGTGCATCTCGGTGTCGGGCAGGTTCAGCGCGTCAGGCGCCTTCTGCAGCACCTGAGCGGCGATGTCGCCGATGTAGCTGCCCGCATAGCCGTCCGCCGGAGCGGGCTCCCCCTTGGCGGCGGCGACCAACGAGTTGGCGAACCGGTCGATCTGCGCGCCGTGGTCGTTGAAGTAGTACTCGCGGACCACGTCGGCGCCCTGCGTCGTGAGCAGCCGGCCCAGCGCGTCGCCGACGGCGGCCCAGCGGGTACCGCCGATGTGGATGGGTCCGGTCGGGTTGGCCGAGACGAATTCCAGGTTGATCTTCTGGGCGTTCAGGGCGTCGGAGTGGCCGAAGCTGTCGCCGGCGTCGATGACGCTGTTGACGATCTTGGCCTGCGCCGAGGTCTCCAGGCGCATGTTGATGAAACCGGGACCGGCGACCTCGGCGGAGGCGATGCCGTCGGCCTGGCTGAGCGCCTGCGCCAGCCATCCGGCCAGCTCACGCGGGTTGGCGCCGACCTTCTTGGCCAGTTGCAGGGCCAGGTTGGAGGCGTAGTCGCCGTGTTCGGGGATGCGCGGACGTTCCACCGTGACCGTCTGCGGCAGCGCGGACACGTCGAGGTCATGCTCGGCAAGCACCGCGGTGGCGGTGATCTTGAGCAGCTCAGCGAGGTCGGCGGGGGTCACGAGCGTCCATCCTATTGGCTGGGGTGCTCTGGTCTCGAATCCATTACCGGTGGTCGGACGGTCGTCACATGCGTTAGTCTGGCGGGGCTGTTCAAGCCCCATGGCGCAAAATGGTGTTCGTGCGCCCCCGTAGCTCAGGGGATAGAGCGTCTGCCTCCGGAGCAGAAGGCCGCAGGTTCGAATCCTGCCGGGGGCACCCACCAAAACGCTGCTTAACTGCACGTATACCGTTCTGTTCGACACAAAGTCTGGTGACCGGACTCACCGGAGTGTCGCCGAATCCGAGGCCGAAGCGACCGCAAACCTTTTTCGAGAGAATTCAGTCGATCGCGAGGGACACAGTGCAACGGTTCACGCCGTTGGAGCGGGAGTTGTTGGACGCGCAGTCGCGCCGTTGCCGCGTGCCCAAACACGGTAGCGATGTTCTGGTCGCCGGCTGTGTTGTCGTAGCCTCAATCAGGGCAAGGTACCGAAAAACTCGGTGATGTCGAAGTAAATCGTCTGCTCTCTCTGGTCAGCGAGCCTAATCGTGAGCTGGTCGTATGTGCGTGCGCCGGGCCCGATGGTCGCTTGGCCGATCATTTGCCAGCCGTTTGAGTCGCCAGCGATCGCCTGGTCGAGCCCAAACTGTTCGGTGAGGTAATGCTTCTCGGCTCGGATGCCGATGGCGGTGCAGCCAACGCCGTGGATCACGACCGCAGTTTCCAGGCTGTTGCCTGGGCCACCCGTGAACATTCCTCCACGCCACCGGTGGCCGCATGCTGCGCACAGCCATTGCGGCGCCGTCCCCGTCAGCAGGCGCCTCATCGCTCCACCGGCTCCGGCTCTGTGCTCCGAAACCAGCGCCATGTGCACGACAGTCGGCTCGCCATAGATGATGGGTAGGCGCTGACCCGAACGGCAGGCTGGGCATGTTGATACCTGTGGGGCGTGGTGTTGTGTCCACTGCCGGCCATCCCAATAGCGCAGCCCGGGCGCACCAGATGGATCCGCATACCAGCCCGGCGGTGGCCCGGGCACCGTCATGCCCTGCGCCCACGAGCACAGGTGCCCGGCGGTCGGGAATCGCGACATGTGGTCGACATGCCCGTCGAAGCCCGGGCTTCGGCCGGCCGATCTTGCCGCGCATCCATGCGCGCGACAGCTGGTCGAGCATCTTCGGGTCGCGTTCGCCAACGGCCAGCCTTGCGTGCGACGACCGTTTGGTCGGCTGCTTCGTTCGCAGCTTTCGCTGCCCGTGCATCTGCGTCGAAACCCGCCATCAGCGGATCGTACGTCAAATCGCTTTCCGTGCGCCTCGACCGCCGTCAAGGACACCGAAAACCGCGGGCTGTTGCTGGCGCATGCCGATGGGATCGTGCTGCACAGCGCCCGCGCCGTCGTCAAAGAATCGAGGCGGCAGGGGCCAGACGGTTTGCCATAACCAGCTCGACGGCTTACTGGTCGCTCGGCGAACCGGATCCCACCCTGGTGCAACGGCTGGCCGCTTGCCGGCAGATTCGACGGCGATAAAGACGCCGAGATTCCTTTCTCCTGAACCCTTTTGGCGATCAGTTCGGCCGGCTTCCCCACCGGCAGTTCCTTATCACCGGACGACCCTGCCTGAGGTCTGGCCAGACCTCAGGCAGGGTCAACGCCAGGCAAGCGCGACGGGCCGGGGGGTTGAGTATCGTCCCGACCCTCAGTGGACACCGTTGACGTTGGCCGAGAATGAGTTAACGCCCGCGCCGGTGCTGCCGCTCCATGGCTCGAAACCAGCCTGGATACTGGTGAGATACCACGAATTATTAACCGGTTCAATGGTTTCGGTATTGTTGACGAAGCCCATTACATCGAAGTTGTCCCAGGAGTTTATCGGCGTGTTTGCAACGTAGGAGACCACCTGGTTCTGGCCGTTGCTGCCTTGCCAGACGGTGAAGCTCTTCCCGTCGACCACGGTGTTGTTACTGACAACCGAGCCGACCGGCTGGATGGAGCCCTGGTGGTTGAACCAGATCATCAGCTCCTGCTGGTTGACACCGGTTGTGATGGGCGTGGGATTCATCCAGATGTCGTAGGAGGCGTCGTAGACACCGGTGGTCGGATAGGTGTAACTGATGCTGCTGGTGGCGGTTTGAATCTGGCTCAGCTGGATGGGCAGGTTGGTGCCTGGGGAAGCGTTGCCGTAGTGCACGCCATCGTAAATCGACGGGTATCCCAGCGGGGCGCCGTTGGTGGGGGCCGAGCCGTTTTCGGTGGTGATGGTGAACCCGGTGGGGCTGACGGTAATCGCTTGCCCGCCAGGGTTATTCCAGGCGTTGTTCTGGACCACGTACGCGTTCTGGATCGTTGTGGTCCCGTATTGGCTGGAGATCACCGTGCCGCCGGTCCCCGTGCCGCCGCCAGTGCCGGTGCCGGTTCGCCGTGCCGGTTCCCGTGCCCGGTGCCTGTACCGGTGCCGGTGCCGGTTCCCCCGCCGGTGCCCGTTCCGCCACCGGTGATTGGTTGCCCGTTAACCAACATATTGGTCGGTGCTGAGTAGGCGCCGGTCTGCGCAGCCTGGAATCCAATGGTGATCGACTGGCCGGGGTCGATCGTGTTGTTGTAACTCGCGGGGGTCAGGGTGTAGTGCGTCCCTGTGTGGGCAAGGTTCGTGCTCCAGGCATTGGTGATGGATTCGTTTGTGGGCAAGTCGAATTGGACCTGCCAGTTATTCACCGGGGTCGAGCCGGTGTTGGTGATCGTGTAGTCGGCGGTGAAGCCGCTGTTCCACTGTGACGCCGGCGCATACGTCGCCGTTAACCCGGTGCCACCCCCGGTGCCGGTTCCCGTGCCAGTTCCAGTCCCGGTGCCGGTTCCCGTGCCGGTTCCAGTCCCCGTGCCCGTGCCCGTGCCCGTGCCCGTGCCCGTGCCCGTGCCCGTGCCCGTGCCCGTTCCCGTGCCCGTGCCCGTGCCCGTGCCCGTGCCCGTGCCCGTGCCCGTGCCCGTGCCCGTGCCCGTGCCCGTGCCCGGTTCCGGTGCCCGTCCCTGTGCCCGTGCCCGTGCCCGTTCCGGTTCCGGTACCCGTCCCTGTGCCCGTACCCGTCCCGGTGCCGCCGGTGTCGCCGCCAACTGGGTGTCCGTTCACCAGCAGATTCGTCGGTGCTGAGTAGGCCCCGTTCTGCGCGGCTTGGAAACCCACAGTGACCGACTGGCCGGGCGCAATCGTGGCGTTGTAGCTCTCCGGAGTAACGGTGTACTGCGTGCCAGACTGGTGGACCTGTCCATTCCACAGATTTGTGATGGATTCGTTTGCGGGCAAGTTGAATTGGAGCTGCCAATTTGTCAGCGGAGTCGTGCCCGTATTGGTCACCGTGTAGTTGGCTACGAAGCCGTTGCCCCACTTTGATGTCGTCGCGTACGTCGCCGTTGCTCCGTTGGTTGCGGCGGTCGCGCTGTTTGTCGCGGCGGTTGAAGCACTAAGAGCTGGCGCGGATGTCGTTGCCGCGGAAGCGGTTGTGGCGGTGGGGTTGCCGCCGGCAGCTTTGTTCGTCGTGCTGGCGGAGTTTGAGTTGACCGAGGCACCGCCAGAGGTCGCGGCGCCTTCCGTGGCCCCGCTAGCCGTAGAGACGGCCGTCGTGTTGGACGCAGTTGCGTTGGTGGCGTTGCTGTTACCCGCCGTGTTCGTAGTCTTGCCCGAAGCCGGATCGGTCGCAGCAGCGGCGGGCTTGCCACTGTTGCCGAACAGTCGCGCATTCAGAGCGCCGAACACGTCCTGCGCGAAGCTCCCGAGTGGCGACGCGTTGACTGCCTCGGTGATCTGGTAGAGACCCGCACTTGACGACAATGCTTGTACAAAACCCTCGCGAAACGTCGCCGCTTGGGCGCTCAATGCCTGGAATTCCAGACCGTGCGCGCCGAACAACGCCGCGATCGAGGCAGATATCTCATCAGCCGCCGCAGGCGCGATCGTCGTCACCGAACCCGCCGCCGCGGCGCTGGCCGCTGTCAGCCTCGCGCCTATCCCGGAGACATCCGTCGCCGCCGTCACTAGCGCCTCCGGTGTAGTTACCACATACGTCATACGTGACCCCTTCCTTTACGACCCCGCTTATAACGAACGCATAACTAACTCATAACGGGGTCCTGCTTACCTTTCATCTCAGCCAGATCACAGCCCAATCACAGTCTTATTATCAACCTGCCATGAAACCTTTAGATTTCTGTCCAACCGGTGTACACAGGGCGAGGTCGTGACTAGTACCGAAAGCCTTGGAGCGCCGCCATCCCCGACGGAGTCGGGTGCAACGCGCGGGGCTTGAGCGCACCGGGCCTGGAGAAATGGTGTGTTGCTTGACAGAAATTCTCGAAGAGCAGGATCGGGCGACAAAATGCGATAACGAAGCCAGAATCGGTTGTTGTTGAGGCCCACCCACTGTGCGGCAATGTGATCGCTGGCCACAGCACGCACGGTGAAATCGGGCGGGCTTTCGAATCCTGCCGGGGCACCAGCTAGACATTCGGCTACCCTGCCGAAATCGGAAGCTACTGCGTGCCGACACCTCGAATCATCGAGGTCAGGACAAACCGTCAGACGGTGGGAAACCGCATGACGTAGCCGGCCTCGAGCGCGGCCCACAACGCGCCGTCGGGTCCGATCGCCAGCCCATGCGGCTCGCTGCCGGACGGCAGATCGATCAAGGTGACCTCACCTCGGCGCTGACGCGGGCGAGCTGGTCGGCGCCCCACAGGCTCACCCACACGCCGCCGACCGGATCGGCGACCACCGCGTGCGGCTTGCCGGGCAGATCGAGTTCCTGGATGGCGTCGTCGATCGGGATGCGGCCGAGCTTGTCGGCCAGGATCTCGGTGAACCACACCGCGTCGTCGTGCGTGGCGGCTATGCCGACGGGCCCCGCGCCCCGCGTCGGCACGTCGCGGATCGTCAGGTCGCCCGACGGCTCCAGCCTGCCGATCGCATTGGCCTGATTCAGCGTGAACCACAGCGCCCCGTCGGGTCCGGCAGCGATCATCGACGGCGCGCCGCCCGGGGCCGCCACGTCCGTGACCACCCCGTCGACGCCGATCCGGCCGACCACGCCCGAGGTCATCGCGGTGAACCACAGCGCCCCGTCCGGTCCCGCGACGAGACCGAAAGGCGCACTGCCGCTGGATAATTCGAACGCGCTGAGGTCGCCGTCAATGGTGATCCGCCCGATCCGGTCGTCGCCGGTACGGGTGAACCACAGTGCGCCGTCCGGGCCAACGACGATGATCGACGGCTTGCTTTGCGGCGCAACCGGATACACGTCGAGGCCGCCGTCGTCGGTCACCCGGGCGATCTCGCCGCTGTGCACCAGCGTCACCCACATCGCGCCGTCGGGTCCTGCGGTCAACGCGTAGGGCCCGCCGGCGACGGGGACTTCGAGAATGCGACTCACGCGAGCGTGCCGACGCACAGTTCGGTGCTCACCCATCAGCGAAAAGCCTAAACCGGCTCGGGAGTAGGCGCTTCGCCGAATCGAGCCAATACCAGCGTTGCCGCGACAGCAATGGCCAATCCCGCGGCCACCATCCACCCGAGGCCCTCCCGAGTGCGGTCACCGAGCCAGGCCACGCCGATGAGCGCAGGCAAGACGGTTTCACCGACGACCATCCCGGCGACAGCCGTGGTCACCGATCCCCGATGCAAGGCGGAGGTAAGCAGCAGAAACCCTGCTGCTCCGCCGGCGACGGAGGCGTACAGGGCCGGGGTGGTGTAGAAGGCGGCCTTGGTGGGATCGATCGAATCGATCAGATTCACGCCGACCTCGACGATGCCAAAACCGGTGCCGGCGCTGAGTCCAAGGGCAAGTGCGCGCGAGCGGTCGGGCAACCGGCCGGCAGCGGCCCCGGCGATGAATACCACCGCGACGACGCCCAACAGCGCCCACGCCAGTCCCGCTGGCCCGTGCCCCTCGCCCTCCGGTCCGGCCGCGATGCCAAGCATGGCGAGGCCCACGCAGACCACACCCACCGCCGTCCACTCGGCTGGTGACAGGCGCACCGCTAGCAGCCATGCGGCCACCATGGCGCTGACCGCAATCGAGGCGGCTAACGCGGCGGCGACGAGGTAGATGGGTACCAGACGCAACGCCACGACCTGAAACGCGAAGCCGAGGCAATCGAGACCGACGCCCAGCAGGTAGCGCCACTGCCGCAGGGCGCGCACCAGCAGCACTGTGTCGACACCCGAACCGCTGCCCGCTTCCACCGACCGGGCGGCCGCGGCCTGCAATACCGACGCCGTTCCGTAACACACCGAGCAGCCCAGGGCGAACAGCAATCCGATCAGCACATACCGACGATACGAGAGCGGGCAACAGGCCGTGTTGCGTAGCCATGCCTGAGTACGTAGCACCGAGAGCGCCGTTCGATACATCATTTTCTGGATACAGAATCCTCTGTATTGTCTGAGCAATGGAGACGCTGACCCACGTCGACGCTTTGGCCCGCCTCGGTCACGCGCTTTCCGACAACACCCGAACGCGCATCCTGCTCAGGCTCAGCCGCGAGCCGAGCTATCCGGCAGGGCTGGCTGACCGACTCGGCGTCTCCCGCCAGATCCTGTCCAACCACCTGGCGTGCCTGCGCGGATGCGGCCTGGTAGTCGCCGTGCCCGAAGGACGTCGAATGCGTTATGAGTTGGCCGACAAGCGAATTGGTCATGCGCTGGACGACCTGATGGGGCTGGTGCTCGCGGTCGATCCCAACTGCGTCTGCCCCGGCACCAACGGCAGCGCCTGCGGTTGCGGGTGCGAGTGATGGCCCATGCACTGTCCGACGAACGCGGCCGAGGGCTTGCGCGTCGGATCCGATGGCTCGTCGCGGCGACGATCACCTACAACGTCGTCGAGGCGAGCGTCGCCATCTCAGCAGGCACGGTGGCCGACTCGACAGCTCTGATCGGGTTCGGACTCGACTCGGTGATCGAGGTGTCGTCAGCTGCGGCGGTGGCCTGGCAGTTCGCCGGCCGCGACCCCGAAGCACGCGAGAAAATCGCACTGCGCATCATCGCTTTTTCCTTTTTCGGGTTGGCGACTTATGTAGCGGTGGAGTCGATCCGGTCGCTGCTAGGGCAAAGCGAAGCACGGCCTTCCACGGCCGGAATCATCCTCGCGGCGGTCAGCCTTGTGGTCATGCCAGTGCTGTCCTACGCGCAGCGCCGCGCCGGCCGCGAACTTGGTTCCCTCTCAGCTGTGGCCGACTCAAAGCAAACGCTGCTGTGTACCTATCTGTCGGCAGTGCTGCTTGTCGGTCTGGCCCTGAACGCGACGCTCGGTTGGGCGTGGGCCGACCCGATCGCCGGTTTGGTGATCGCGGCCATCGCCGTTAAAGAGGGAGTCAACGCTTGGCGAGGCGACGCGTGCTGTCCAGCGCCGACCGGCAGCAAAACTGCTGCGGCGGAACAGGATTGCGACTGCTGCGACGACTGACAGCCAGATGTGGCCGTCACGGAGCCAGCCTAAGCCCCCCACTGATCAACAAGCGCCACGTTGTGACGCGGAATGTCCCAGAAGGCGTGACATGTCCCTCGTACTTCCTCGGCGACAACGGGTCCTCATGGGGCGGCGGCAAGTATCCGGTTACCGTCCGTCAGTGGTGGGACACGATCACACTCGTCGGCGGGGTGGACTTCCTGGAAAGCCCGGCGCCCTGCGGCATCCCCAACTCGCGTACCGCCTTTACGCTGGTCAAATCAGCTAGCGGCGCGCCGCCCGGCACCGCGCGACCGGGTGCCTACCCTCACAGGCCAGCCCTCTTCAGCCCGAAAATTTGTAGGGAAAGTGCGAGTGGAGGCCTGCAAATTTACAGGCTCAGCGAGAAAAGGCTCCTCCCGCCCACCAGGCTTCAAGAATCCTCCAAGACCTCCCCTGCAAGCTTCTCCGCAATACCCCGCTTCGGCGGTGGAGACGCACACAGAGGGGACCAGACCATGTCGAACCGCACACACCGCCACCTGCGGCCCGTTCGGGATGTCGCCGCGCCGGCTTTGCAGTTCCGCACCATCCACGGCCACCGCCGCGCTTTCCGGATCGCCGGGTCCGGCCCGGTCGTCGTGCTGCTGCACGGCGTCGGCGACAGCTCCACGACGTGGGAACCGGTGCACGCCAAGCTTGCCCAACGATTCACCGTGATCGCCCCGGACATGCTGGGCCACGGCGAGTCGGACAAGCCCCGTGCCGACTACTCGCTGGCGGCTTTCGCCAACGGCCTGCGCGACCTGCTGACCGCCCTCGAAATCGACCGGGTCACGCTCGTCGGGCATTCCCTGGGCGGCGGCCTGGCCGCGCAGTTCGCCTATCAATACCCGCAATTCGTGGAGCGCGTCGTACTGGTGAGTGCGGGCGGCGTGACCGAGGACGTCAGCAAGGCACTGCGCTTGGCGGCCATGCCGATGGGGGCCGAGATGCTCTCCACGCTGAGACTGCCCGGCGTGGTCCCCGCCGTGGGACTGGTCAGCCGCGCGGTCGGAAACCTGTTCGGTTCCACCCGATTCACCCGCGACGTGGCCAGCCTGCCGCGCCTGGTCGACGGGTTGAGCAAGCCTGGTGCCGTGGAGGCATTCGCACGCACCCTGCGCGCGGTGGTCGACACCCGCGGCCAGTACGTCACGATGCTCGACCGGACCTACCTGATGCACGACCTTCCGGTGCAGATCATCTGGGGCGAGGACGACCTGATCATCCCGGTGAGCCACGCCCGGCTGGCACACGAGCAGCTCCCCGGCTCTAGCCTCGAGATCTTCGAGGAGTCCGGGCACATGCCGCACGGCGATCACCCGGACCGCTTCGTGGAGGTGGTGCAGCGGTTCATCGACTCGACCGCGCCGCACCAACACCAGCCGGAGCTGATGCGCAAGGCGCTGCAAACCGGCGTCCGTCAGCACCCGCAGGACGCCTCGGTCGACGTCACGTCGGACCTGGCCTAGCGACCCACCGGCAGGCCCAAAGTTTTCGAAGACGCGCAGCAGCGGGACGGCCACGGCATTATGGCCTCATGGCAGTGCGGCCGCGCTCCGACCCGGTGGCGGACATCAGTCACCGGCGGTTGTCCGCACTTCGATGGGTCGCCGTGGCCGGTGCCGTTGTCGGTGCCGTGCTCTATTCGAACTGGCTACTCGAGATGGCCTTCACCCGCACGCTGCCCGATCCGGACATGTACATCAGCGAGCTCGCCGCGGCGGATCAACCGTACGGCGAGTGGTTCCGGGGCTGCGATCGCGCCTCGGCAATCGTCCTCGCCGTGGCGGCTGTCGCTGCGCTGATCAGCGCTCGGGGTGGCCGATGGAGCAAGGCAGGATGGTGGGCGCTCGGTGTCTTCGCCGTGGCCACCGGCTTGGACAGTACGGTGTGGACGCTCGTATGCGCACCGAGTTCGAACGCCGCGTGCGCGGCTCGCGAGGCGTCGGGGGCGGTGCCGCTGAGCCACCAGTTGCATTGGCTCAGCAGCGGGCTGGCGCTGGCCGCCGCGATCGCGTCACTGTTGGCTTTTGCCATCGCCGATTTCCGTGAAGGATCCTCAGTGGCGATAAGCCGCACCGGACTGTTGATGTTGGCAGCCTTGGTCGGAACCGCGATATGGACCGGTGTGGCGATCCTCGTCGACCAGACTGACGCCGTCGGCATGGTGGGGGTCGCACAGCGGGCGGAGCTGGCGGCCTTCGCCGGCTGGCTGATCTACGCCGCCCTGCGCACCGCTCGTGCACGAAGCGATACCGGCCGGTGAGCCGAGGCGCCGATGTGGAGGTCGGCGGTTATCGGGTGCGCATTCTTGTCGACGGCGACACCGGTCCCGTGGTGGTCTTGTGCAGCGGCCTGGGCGGCCGCGCGCTGCACTGGAGGGACACGGCGGCGGACTTGGCAGATGACCACATGGTGGTGCGATTCGACCGGCCCGGCACACCGGTCACGGGCACGGCGAGCCGCCGTACGGTCAAGGGTGAGGCGGAGCGTATCGCGGCGGTGCTTGATGCCTTGGGTAGCCCCGATAAGGCTGTGCTGGTAGGGCATTCGGTCGGCGGCTTCTACGCCGAAGCATTCGCGCGACTGCATCCGCAACGCACCGGTGCCCTGCTGTTGCTGGATTCCAGTATCGCCTCCGACCATCGCCGGCTCGCGCTGCCGCTGCGGGCCAAGCTCACCGCCGCCGACGCCGCCACCGGCTTGCTGCAGAAGCTGCACCTGCACGCAACCCTGGGCCGCGCCGGCCTCTCGCTCGCGCAGCGACGACGTCCCGGCGGACTCGACGCGCAGATGCGCACCGAAATTCGCAGCGCCGCAACCGAACCGGATTTCCTGCCCGCGCTGTTCGCTGAATATCTCGGCTACCACGAGCTCGCCGCCGAGTTGTACACACTGCGGCCCAGTCACCCGTTGCCGCCGGTGCGGCGGATGGTGGCCACAGCCCATACGGGTTGGCGCACCCGTCGCTGGCGCGCCCAGCAGAAGCGGCTGGCCGAAGCCCTCGGTGCAGAGCACATCACCATCGCCCCGGCGGGGCACCTCGTCATGATCGAACAGCCGCACCGCACCGCCGACCTGATCCGCACCCTCGCGGGTGGGCTAGTGCCCCACGGTGCGCTCCAAGAATCCTCCAAGAACTCTCCTGGAATCTTCTCGTCGACATCCCGCTTCGGCGGAGCGAGGCTTTGCGGCAACAGCCATCTCGATCGCCGCATTGCCGCGTAAGATTCGCCAGGATATCTAATGATCAGGCTCGCTGGGCGGCGCCGAGGAGGGGACCAAGAGCATGGGCATGCGAGACATGATCCGGGGCGAATTCGTCGACATCATCGAATGGCTCGACGACACCAACACCACACTGGCGTGGCGGTTCCCGCGGTACGACAACGAGATCAAGAACGGTGCGCAGCTGATCGTCCGGGAGGGCCAGCGGGCGATGTTCGTCTACCGGGGCCAATTGGCCGATCAGTTCACTCCCGGTCACTACACCCTGACCAGTGAGAACATGCCGATCATGGGCACCCTGCAGGGCTGGAAATACGGATTCAACAGCCCGTTCCGCTCCGAGGTCTACTACGTCAATACCCGGCCATATCCCGACTTGCGTTGGGGCACACCGCAACCCGTGACGGTTCGGGACCCGGACTTCAAGATGGTACAGGTGCGGGCCAACGGCACCACGGTGGTGCGGGTGACCGACCCCACCGTCTTCCTGCGCCAGGTGCTCGGCACCCAGAGCTCGGTCGACATGGATCAGGTCACCGAGTTGATCCGCCGCAACATCGCCCTCGCGTTCAACGACATGGTCATGGGCAGTGGCCTGGGCGCAATCGACCTGCAGGGCCACCAGGTGGAGCTGTCAGACAAGCTGCGGGAGTTCGTGGCCCAGCGAGTGCAAGCGTTCGGTCTGGGAATCGACGCCGTCACCATGACGATCTCGCTGCCGGAGGAGATTCAGCAGGCGATGACCCGCGGCGTTGCCCGAGGTGTGGAAGAGAGCGGCTTCCTGAACAACGTCGGCGATCTCAACCGCTTTGAGCAGGCCCGCAGAGCCGACGCGATGCTGGCGGCGGCACAGAACGAGGGCGGGGGCGCTGCCGGCTCAGCCATCCAGGCCGGGCTCGGCGTCGCGCTGGGGGCTCAGATGGCCAACGCCGCCCAACCACAAGCCCAGCCGCAACAATTTGCGGCTACCCAACCGCCGATGCAAGGGTCGCCGCCACCGTTACCCACCCAGCAGCTGTTTCATTTCGATCAGGGCGGTCAGCCGGCAGGCCCCTACCCGGTCAACGCGCTGCGGCAATTCGTGGCCAGCGGTCAGCTCACCCGCGACACCGTCGTGTGGACCGAAGGGATGGCGAACTGGGCGCCGGCGTCGACCGTGCCGGCCCTGCAATCGTTGTTCAATACACCGCCTCCGCTGCCCGGCACGCCACCACCGCTTCCGCAGCAATGAGTTACGACCCGGGCGACCCGGCGCGCGGCCCGCGACCGACGCATCCGCAGCCGCCGCCGTTGCCGCGCCCCCCGAACGGCCCACCGCCCCTGCCGCCGCGGCAGGCAGGCCCTCCGCCGCTACCGCCGCGACCCGCAGGGCCCCCGCCGTTACCGCGACCGCAGGCAGGGCCACCGCCGCTGCCGCCGCGACCGGCTCCGCCACCGCAGGCGACGCCGCCGCCCATGCGTCCCTTCGCCGGACCGCCGGCCGGACCCGCGATGTTCCACCAAACCGAGCGCACCCTCACCTATCCGTGCGCCTCCTGCGGCGGTCAGCTCAACTTCGACATCGCCAGCCAGAAAATGCGCTGCCCCGACTGCGGCAACTACTACGACGTCACCGCACCGAACACCCCGGTCAGATCGCGGGAATTGCGCGGCGCGATGCAACAACTGCGACAGGCACAGCGCGCGCAGGACGGGCCGAATGTTTCCGGTATGCGCGAAGTGAAGTGCCAGAATTGTGGCGGCACAACTGAATTCGCGGGCAGTCTGACCTCCACCAAGTGTCCCTACTGTGCGACGCCGATTCAGCGTGACGATGTGCACAACGCTCCGGCGCGGCTGCCGGTGGACGGTGTGGTGCCGTTCCGCGTTGATGAGAAGCAGGCCCGCCAGCTCATCGAGAAGTGGGTCACCAAGCGTTGGTTCGCGCCCACCGACTTCAAGAAATACCGCGAGCTCGGCGCCTTCTCCAGCTTGTATACGGCCTATTTCACCTACGACGCCAACACCGACACCTGGTACGAAGGCGAGCGCGGCGAGGACTACGAAGTTCGAGTCGGCACCGACAGCGACGGCGACCCCATCTACGAAACGCGCACGTCCTGGTATCGCGTTTCCGGGCAGGTGAGCAACAACTTCGCCGACCTGCCGGTGCTGGCCAACGACAACGAAGCCCTCAATCGCAAAAGGATCAAACAGCTCGAACCGTGGCCGGTTGAGCAGGCGCGGGCATACTCCCCCGAGTTCGTCGCCGGACACCTCTGTCGCACCTACGACAAAGACGCCGAGCAGGCGCTGCCCGAGGCACAACAGGAGATGGAGAAGGCCGTCGAACGGACGGTGCGCTCCGACATCGGTGGCGACCGGCAGCAGATCCACCAGCTGCGAACCACGTGGAACTACCTGGGGTTCAAACACATTCTGCTACCGCTGTGGCTGCTGACCGTGATGTACAGCAACCGCCCGTTCCAGGTCGCCATCAACGGCCTGACCGGGGAGGTGGCCGGCGATCGCCCGTGGAGCAGGGTCAAGTTGGCAATCGCCATCACCTGTGCGGTTCTGGTCGTGATTCTGGTGATCGCGGTCTGGATGTATTTCCGCGCGCACGGCCATCATTCGAGTAAACCGCCCAGCCGCAACATCCACCGGAGGTAGCCGATGAACATCGCCGTAGTGGTGATCCTGACGCTCACCGTCCTGGTGGGTTTGGCGGTGGCGATCGTGGCGGTCGTCCATCATCGCCAGCAGCGGGCGCTCACCGACGCCAATCAGCTGATCCCCGGCCGGCCCACCCGCGCTCCGCGAGCGTGGGCCGTATCGCACGATCCCGAGGCCCGCCTGCACCGCAGGCTGCGTGATGCGATGACCGCCCTGCACGCGGTCAACGCCGTCGATACCGGGACAACGATCGTGCTGCGCTCCGATCTGGAACAGACGGCGCTCGATCTCGACGACCACCTCGTCGCGGTCGCGCAGCTCGCGCCGGCCCCCCGCGAAGAGTTGCTCGCGACGATCACGGCAACGGTCGAGTCCATCGAAGCCGCGGTCGCCCGCTACGCCGCCGCAACGACCATGCCCGACGCCACCACGCTCGAGGCGGACGTGGCAACGGTGCAGCGCCACCTCGACGTCACGCGGGAAGTGCAGCGCAGGCTCACCGCCTGACCGGTCGCAGGACGGGTGTCACCAGCTCGCCGGTGCGCAGGTAACTGTCCAGGTTGCGGATCGCGAGCAGCGCCATGGCCCGGCGGGTGTGGGCCGTGGCGCTGCCGATGTGCGGGAATAGCACGACGTTGTCCAGGGTGAACAGTTCGGCCGGCACGTGCGGCTCGTCGGCGAAGACGTCCAGCCCCGCTCCGGCCAGACCCCCGCCGATCAGCAACTCCACCAACGCGTCCTGGTCCACGACGCTGCCGCGCGCGATGTTGATCAGATACCCCTGCGGGCCCAACGCCTGCAGGACGGCACGGTCGACCAGATGGCGCGTCCCGCCGTCGCCCGTGGTGGCCACGACCAGGACGTCGACGGACTCGGCGAGTTCCACTGCCGACTCCGCATACCGATACGGCGAGCCGTCAATGCGGTGGCGGTTGTGATAGGCGATGGCACAGTCGAATCCGCGCAGTCGGGTCGCGATCGCCGAACCGATGCGACCCAGGCCCAGGATCCCGACCTGCAGGCCGCTCACATCCCGCGCGTACGGAAACGGCCCGTCGGCTGCCCATCGACCCGCCCGCACGTAGCGGTCTGCGGCGCCGAACCGGCGCAGCGTCATCAGGATCAGCCCCAGTGCGGTGTCGGCAACGGTGTCGGACAGCACATCGGGGGTGTTGCTGACGCCGATCCCGCGGCGCTTGGCCGCGTCCAGGTCGATCGCATCCACCCCGGCCCCGTTGTTGACGATCGCTTCCAGGTTGGGCAGGGCAGCGATGGTCTCGGCGTCCGCGCCAGGGCCGCCCGAGGTCACCGCAACCCGGATCGCGGCGGCATGCTCGGCGAGAAACTCCGGCCGCCGCGGACCGTCCGGAAGGGCGGGGATGTCGTAGCGCGCGGCCAACTCGGCCTCGAAGGTCGGCTCGAACGGGCCGATCCGTAGTACCTCACGCGTCCTTGTCACCGTCACGCTGCCATCATCTCCCACGCCGCGCGCGGTGAAGCGGATTACCCTTAGCGGCACGACGATTCGCGGAGGTGGCAGTGGGCACGCAGGAAGTACGGATGATCGTGTTGTCGACGGACGATTTGGATGAATCCATCCGGTTCTACGGGGAGACCCTCGGGATGGCGGTGAAGTTCCGCGACGGGGACCACTTCGCCGCCCTCGACGGCGGGTCGATCACGTTGGCGCTCGCCACCGCGGTGGACCACCCCATCCCCGGGCAGGTCGTCGTCGGCATCAAGACGTCGGACGTCGACGCCGCAGCGGACGCCATCGAGGCCAGCGGCGGCGGCATCGTCAAAGCCCCGTACGACGATGCGCACGAGCGCCGCGCCGTGGTTTACGACAACAAAGGCAACGGTCTGGTGTTCTACAGTCCCCGGTAGGTACCGGCGCAGCGATGAGTTTCACCGATCCGGGCGGTCTTCACTGGCGTGACCAGAACCAACCTTTCTATGTCGATCTCGGCCGACGGCTACGTGGCCGGACCCGATCAATCCGTCGAGCATCCTCTCGGCCGCGGCGGCGAACAGCTGCACGGGTGGCACATCGGACCTACCAGAGACCATCCGGCCAACCGGCAGGTGATGTCGGACATGCTCGACGGCATGGGGGCAACGATCATGGGCCGCAACATGTTCGGCCCGATCCGCGGCGAGTGGGGGGACTCGGACTGGGCAGGTTGGTGGGGCGACGTTCCGCCGTACCACTGCCCCGTGTTCGTCCTGACGCACTATCCGCACGACCCGATCGAGCTGAAGGGCGGAACGACTTTCCACTTCGTCACCGACGGCATCGAATCCGCCCACACTCAAGCCCGATCGGCTGCCGGTGACCGGCCCATCTCGATCGCCGGAGGGGCCTCGTGCGCCCGGCAGGCGATCCGGGCCGGCCTCGTCGACGAGATCGACCTGCAGGTGAACCCGGTGATACTCGGCTCGGGTGAACGACTTTTCGACGGCCTGCCGGCCGGCGCCCCCAGCCTCGAGTTGGTCCGCGTGCTCGAGGCTCCCGGCGTCGCCCACCTGCGCTATCGGGTGATCCGATAGGCCGCAAGAATCCCGCAAGAATCCGCCAAGGATCCCTTTAGGCCTGTGCCTGATCGTGAATGTCACAAGCCACGAGGAGAAGGCGACGATCATGCGGATGTTCTGTTTCCACCACGCCGGCGGCGGCAGCCTCACATTCAAAGCCTGGCAGAAGGCCCTCGCACCCGCGGTCGAGGTGATTCCCGTCGAGATCGCCAACCGCGAGCGGTTCAGCACGCTGCGCGACCTCGTCGACGAGGTCAACCAGCAGCTGCTCCCCTACCTCGACGAACCGCACATGTTCTTCGGCCACAGCTTCGGGGCCCTGCTGGCCTACCGGCTGGCATCGGTACGGGCGGCGGCCGGCGCCACGCTGCCCCGTGCGGTGTTCCTGTCCGCCTACGCCCCGCCGCACCTCCCGCCGCCGCTGCACCTGGTGGACGGCCTCGACGACGAGCAGCTGGTGACGTTGTTCTCCGATCTGGGTGGCTGGCCCACCGGGTTGACCCGCTGGCCCACGCTGCACGAACGGGCCGTCAGCACCACTCGACACGACCTGCGGCTCTGCGCGACCGACCGGGAGGAGAACACCGCTGAACTGCCCTGCCCGATCCATGTGTTCGGCGGCAGCGAGGACCCGCTGGTGAGCGAATCCGACTTGCGCGAATGGCGTTCGCGCACAACCGCGGACTTCTCGGTGCAGATCCTGCGCGGCGGCCACTTCTACCTGCGCGACCGTCAGCCGCTGTTCGAGACGCTGAAGCCGCTGGTGTCCACCGTCCTGGCCGCGTGAGGGACCGGTTCGGCTTGACGCGTGTGACCGGACTCGCCAAGGTACAAGGCGATGATTCGGAAATGGCTTATCTCGGCGGCGGCGGGTCTGATGCTCGCCGCCGTCGCTCCGCTGGCGCCGGCCGCGGCCGCACCCGGGGACGGCGCCGACGACACCGCCGGGGGATGGGTGCCCGATGGCCAGGAGCTCAGCACCTTCGACCTTGCCGATCCCGCGGTGAACCGACTCACCCCGGCACTGCTCACCGCGATCCAGCGGGCCGCACGCGGGGCCAAGGCCGACGGCATCACGCTGGGCCTCACCTCGGGATGGCGCTCACCGGAGTTCCAGCAGCAACTGTTCGATGACGCCGTCGTCCGCTACGGCAGCGCCGCGATCGCCAGCCAGTACGTCGCCTCGCCGGAGACCTCCAAGCACGTCATCGGCAGAGCCGTCGACGTCGGCCCCACCGACGCCGACACCTGGCTCATCCGCAACGGTTCGGCTTACGGGCTGTGCCAGATCTATGCCAACGAGATCTGGCATTTCGAGCTGGCCTCCGACTATGGCGGCACCTGCCCGCCGCTGCGCCCGAACGCCGCTGGATGATGTTCGAAGGGACCCAGCATGCTCGAAGTCATCGACAAAGGCGCTCCCACCGACGAGCATCCGGTCCCACTGCTGTTCGTCCATGGTGCCTGGCACGCGGCGTGGTGCTGGGATGAGCACTTCCTCGATTTCTTCGCCGCCCGGGGATACCGCGTCGTCGCCCTGAGTTTGCGGGGCCACGGCGGAAGCCCAGGCGGGCAACGGCTGCGCTGGACGCGCATCAAGGACTACGTCGCCGATGTCGCCGAGATAGCAGAGCAACTGCCGACTCGACCGGTGGTCGTCGGGCATTCGATGGGCGGCTTCGTGGTTCAGCACTACCTGGCACAGCACAGCGCCGCCGGGGCCGTCCTCCTGGCATCCATCCAACCCAAGGGCGTGCTCCGGGTGACCGGGCGCATTGCCCGCCGCTACCCGGTGCCGTTCGTCAAGGTGAACGCCGAGATGCGACTCGGACCGCTGGTTGCCACTCCGAAATTGGCCAGGGCATTGTTCTTCTCCTCGGGGATGCCGGACGAGGAGGTCATTTCCTATCAGCGGCGACTGCAGGACGAGTCCTATCGAGCTTTTCTCGACATGCTCGCTCTCGACCTTGTCGACACCGGACGCGTCAATCGCGTGCCCCTCCTGGTCCTCGGCGCCGAGCATGACGCCATCGTCACACCGCGCGAAACCCGAAGTGTCGCTGCGCTTTACGGTACTGAGGCAGAGATCTTTCCGGACATGGCCCACGACATGATGCTCGAACGCGGATGGCAGGCAGTGGCCGAGAGAATGCAGCGCTGGCTCACGGCGCAGCGGCTCTGATAACGGACTCATCAAGAATCTATAGAGAATTCCACAAGGCGTGCGCATGAGGCTTGGTCTAACGCAAACCAGCGTCCACCACCTCAGTAACACGGAGATAGAAATGTTCACTCGTCGTTTCACCGCTTCCCTGGCCGGCACCACCCTGACCGCCGCCACCCTCGGCCTGGCCGCCCTCGGCCTGGCCGGCACCGCTGGCGCGAGCTCGGTCGACGAAGCCTTCATCGCGCAGATCAAGGCCGACGGAATCACCCCTCCCAGCAGCTCGCGAGCCATCAGCGAGGCGCACGCCGTCTGCAGCGCTCTTGACGCCGGGCAGTCCAGCAAGCAGGTCATCGCCGGTGTAGCCCAGCGGACCGGACTGAGCAGCAGCGGCGCCAACACCTTCGCCGTCGACGCCGCGAAGCGCTTACTGCCCGCAGTACGTCACCACCACCTGATACCGCAACACCTGATACCCGCGACACCACCGATCGCCGCCTCACAGATCTGTGAGGCGGCGATTCGTTGTTCGCCGACCGTCAAGACCCGGCGCGAAACGCCGCCACCGGCATTTCGACGCTGCCGTGACACGGACCGCTGGCGATGTCGGTGTGCCAGGTGCCGCGTAGCGAACCGTCGGACTGTGGTGTGTAGAACGCCCACGATTTCGCGGGTGCCCACACCTTGGAAACTCCTTCTCCCATATAGCAATCCCACTGAAAGTCGAAGCGCTCAACCCACCGGGAGCCATCCCAGGTGTAGTGCGACGGCACCGAGATCGTCGGATTGTTGGGCTTGGGCCCGTTATTGGCGGTGGCGACACACGTGGCGGCCGAACACACCGTCGAGAAGACATAGTCGGCACTGAAGGTGGGTTCGGCTTGGCCGGCGGCCACGCTGGTGCCGGTTTTGTCGACGGCGTACCTCACCAACGAGTATTTGCCATTCCACAGCGGTGTCGCCGCGTGGGCCGGCGGCGCAGGCACGCCGATCACCGCGACGATGACGGCGAGCAGTGCGGATTTCCATCCCGGACGCATCGTGTCCATGCTGTCGGATCGATGACGCAACGCGATATCGGCGCGGATACGATCCCGCTCAGCCCAATTCGAACTTCGTCGCTCCGAACGGCTCCGCAGTGCCCAGCGCGAACACCGTGGACGGTTGCACGCGATAGAGATGCCACGGCGCCGGTCCCGCCGACGGAGCACTGAACGGCGCGGTGAGCGCGTCGCCGTCCACCTCGGCAGGCCAGCCGTCTGCGGCGAAAATTGCCGCGACAGCGGTTAATTCACCCCTGTCGGCGACCCGCTCGGCAACCCCTTCGATGACCAGGTCGAACGGCTCGGTGGCGACGCTGAGGCTGCATCGGGGGTCGCGCGCCAGGTTGCGAGACTTGCGGGTGGCCGGGCCGGAAGTGAAATACCAGGTGCCGTCCACCGACTGCACCCCAACCGCCATCACGTGCGGGCTGCCGTCGGGATTGATGGTGGTGAGCCAGGTCGTGTGGCGTTGCGGGCCACCGGTTCCCGGCGCCTGCGGCAACTGGCTGTGCAGGATGGCTTTGACACCGTTCCAGTCGATCGGCGGTGTCCCGTAGCCGTCGAGGTTGCGTTGTGTGATCGTCATACCGAAATAGACTGCCGCGGATCCACAAATTCATCGCCCCTGCAACAGAAACAGGCCGTAGGCGGCGATCGACTGCGCGTCGGCGATCACTCCGTCGCGGATCATCTGCTCGACGTCCTCGCGCGGAAACCAGGCGCTGCGCATGTCCTGCTCCTCGTGCTCCGGATCGGCGTGCCCCTCCGATATACCGGTGGCCAGGAACACCCATCCGCGCTGACTGCTCATCCCCGGCGCGACGTCGAGCTGCCCCAGGGCCTCGAACGACGTCGCACGCAACCCGGTCTCCTCGCGCAACTCCCGCTCGGCGAGCGCGGCGGGTTCCAGGTCGGCCAAATCTGGGGCGGTACCCTGCGGAAACTCCCAACGGCGCGCGCCAACGGGATAGCGGAACTGCTCGACCAACCGGAATCGCCGTCCGTCGTAGGGCATGACGAGCGCATACGTCGGCTTGTCCACCACGGCGTAGATGCCGGCGCTGCCGTCCGGCCGGCGGATGTCGTCTTCGCGGAGCACCATCCAAGGGTTCCGATAGGCCTCGCGCGAGGCGATGGTTTCGATGAAAGGCACGCTCCCAGTATCGCGACCGGCCCCCCACGGCCGACGTAGCGGGGCGCGGACTGAGCGCCTGCGATTGCAGCCGGTACGACTCGCGACAAAGATAAGGTCCGCATTGACGCAAAAGCGCGTCTTGCTGGCGTTGACCGCTGCGGTGACCGATAGTCATTTCAAGCCGGCCGACGCCCATGTCAAGGAGTGGGTGTTCATGCAGGACAACTCATGGCGGAGCGGGCGGGACATGGGGCGCCACATCATCGTCAGCGGTGACGACGCGCTGGCGGCGACGATCATCGAGGAACTCAACAAGGTCGGCGCCAACGTGGTGATGCTTACCGGCGACAACCTGGTCGGGGTGGAACTCACCCATGCCGACGCCGTGGTGTGCGTCGGGGACGACGACGCCAAGAACCTTGAAATCGCGTTGCTCGCAAGGAAAGCCAACCCCCACGTGCGGGTCGTCGCGCGGCTGGCCAACGATGTGCTGCGCGAGGCGATGGCCGCCGACAACGGCCCGGGCGCGATTCTGGACGTCGCTGACCTCGCCGCACCCTCGGTGGTCGAATCGGTTCTGGCCTACACCGCGCACCGTTTCGAGGCGGCCGGCATCCAATTCGTGGTCTCGAGGTCCGAGGCGCCGCGGGACGCGACCTTGCGCGAAATCTATGGCGACCTGGCTCCGGTGGCGGTGATCGGGGGCAAGGACTCCCCCGCTCCCGGCGAGGTCGTGGCGTGTCCGGGACGGGACCTGCAGGTCCACGCCGGCGACTGGACGGCGATGATCGGCACCGCCGAGGAGGTGGCCGCTCGCGGTATCACGGTTCCCCGGCCGGTGCAGAGTCGCTCCGGCCGGCCCCGGCTACATCGAGGCTTTGACGCGTTGCGCACCCTGCGCGACGAAGTGAACCCCATGTTCTTTCGGGCGCTCGGCGCCGCGCTGGCCCTGCTGGTTGGGTCGACGATCCTGCTTCGCTTCTGCTACCGGATGCCGGGCATGAATTGGATCGACGCGATGTACTTCACCACCGAAACGATCGCGACGGTGGGCTATGGCGACTTCAGCTTCAGCAACCAGCCGGTCTGGCTGCGGCTGTTCAGCATCACCTTGATGTTCGCCGGGGTCACCACCACCGCGCTGCTGGTGGCCTTCGTCGCCGACCTGCTGTTGTCCCGCCGGTTCGTCCGCTCGGCCGGACGCTCCCGGGTGCGCCACATGCGAAACCACATCATCGTCGTCGGGCTGGGCTCCTTCGGCAGCCGCGTGGTCAGTGACCTGACCGCCGCCGGGTGTGACGTCGCCGTCATCGAACTAGACGAGAACAACCGGTACCTGGCGTCGGCGGCCGAACTCGACGTGCCGGTGATCTTCGGCGACGCGACGCTGCGCCAGACGCTGGAATATGCGGGCATCGACAAGGCGCGCGCGGTAGCCGTGCTGACGCAGGACGACATGATCAACATCGAGGTCGGCATCGTGCTGCGGGAGATGCTGGGCGCTCGCTCGCACCGCAAGCTGCATCGTGAAGTTCCGCTGGTGCTGCGGGTATATGACCGGGCCCTGGGTTCCGCGGTGGCACAGCGGTTCGGCTTCGACAACGTCCGCTCGACGGTCGACCTGGCGGCGCCGTGGTACATCGGCGCCGCGATGGGACTACAGGTGCTGGGGACGTTCTCCGTCGGTCAGCGCTCGTTCATGGTGGGCGGAATGCGCGTCGCGGCCGGCAGTGAACTCGATGGCAAGCCGATGCATGAACTGTCCACGCAAACCCGCGTCATCGCGATCACCCAGCCCGACGGGCAGGTGAAGCTGCACCCGCGCCGCGACGCACGCCTGGAGGGTGGCGACACCGCCTACCTGGTCGGCCCGTACCGCGAACTGCTGGCCACCCTGCGTAAAGGTCAGGCGACTGGGCACTCCGCCGACAGCGTGCGCGCGGGCTGACTACAACGCGGCGACGACATCGGCCGCGCGCCGCAGTTGCTCGATGTCTGAGCTGGTGGGGATGAGCTGCACTTCGTTCGTACCGATGTCCGCGAACTTGCGCAGCACCGCCACCAATTCGTCCTCGCTGCCCGCCCAGCCCGTCATCGGCGCCATCGCGTCGACGTACTCGGCCGGGATCCAGTTCATGTAGCGCCGCAGGTGACGATGCATCTGGACGCGGGCTTCGTCGGCCGGGCCGAACGCGAACCAGAACGAGGTCGCCAGGTGGGGTGCCGGTTTGCCGGCCTCGGCCCAGGCCGTGCGCGCCACCTCGAACAGCTCGTTCTGCTTGGCGACATCGAGGTCCAGGGTGGTTCCGGCCATGCCGTCGGCCCAGGCCGCGGCGCTGCGGACGGTCTTGGGTCCGATCGTGCCGACGTGCAGCGGCGGGCCGCCGGCCTGGACCGGCGAGGGCCCCACCGGCCGGACCGACTCGGTGGTCTTTTCACCGGCCCACACGCGTTTCATGACCGCGACACGCTCGGCCATGCCGCGGATAGTCTGCGTCTTGGGGTCGGCGCCGACAGCGTTGTAGTCCTCGTGCCGGCCGCCGACACCGATTCCCACCGTCAGCCGCCCGCCGCTGAGCATGTCGCCGGTGGCAAGGCCCTTGGCGAGCATCACCGGGTCGTGCAGCTGCGGCACGATCACCGTCGTCACCAGTCGCACCCGTTGGGTCCAGGCGGATATCGCACCCAGCAGCGTCAGGCTGTCCGGATTGTCGAAGGCGATGCGCTCGCCCCAGCACAGCGACGAGAACGGGCCCTCGTCGATCGCCTGCGCCCACTGCCGCAGCACGCGCCGCGTCCAGGTCGGGCTCCATCACGGGCATGGTCATACCTATCTGCACGTAAGCGATTCTGGCAGCATGGGGCGGATGGCGCTTAACCAGCACGTCAATTGCGCATGTCCGGCTCACCGTCACCGACATCGAGCAGTCGCGGCAGTTCTACGAGAGCGTGTTCGACTGGCCGGTGCTCATCGAGATTCCTGACAACGCCGATGAAGCGACCCGGCGCAGGTTGGGCTTTCTGTTCGGCGGCGTGATCTACGACATGGGCGGCGGTCTGCTGGGGCTGCGACCGGTGGCCGACGACCGCTTCGACGAGAACCGCACCGGACTGGACCACATCGCGTTCCGGGTCAGGCACCAAGGCCGAATTAGATACGGCCGCAGAACATCTCGACGAGCTCGGGAATCGCACACGAGCCCATCAAAGACATCGGGCCGTCCTACATCCTGGAGTTCCGCGACCCGGACAACATCGCCTTGGAGCTCACGGCGCCGAAGTAGTCGGTCGCGGCACGCTGCCGCGAGGGTGCGCAGAATGACAGCCGCAGCGGCGTGTCGCCGGACGGATACGCACGCTCGTCAGACGAGGGAGGATGGCGAGAACAATGAGGTATCAGCTTCAACCACACCATCGTCGCGTCCCGCGACAAGCGGGAATCCGCAGAGTTTCTGACCGAATTGTTCGGCCTGCCCGGCCCGACGCCTTTCGGCCCGTTCCTGGTCGTCGCGCTGGAGCACGGCGCCAGCCTCGACTACGCCGACGTCGCCGAGGGCGAGCAGATCCGCCCGCAGCACTATGCGTTCCTGGTTTCCGAAGCCGAGTTCGACGCGATCTACGGCAAGATCACGTCCCGCGGCTTGGCAGCACTGGGCGGACCCACGCGCGCAACGGCCCGGCGAGATCAATACCCGGGACGGGGGCCGCGGCGTGTACTTCCGGGATCCGGGCGGGCACGCGATGGAGATCCTCACCCGGCCCTACGGCTCAGGCGGCTAGCGCCGCTGCGAGCCGTGCCGCTCGCTCTCCTGATCGCGATAGTCGTCGGCCAGCTGCGCAACATGCTCGGGCAGGCCGCCGTTGGCGACGTCGGCCACGGTCGTCTCTTCCAGCACCGACCGCATGCTGGCTCGCAACGCCCGCCACACGTCGGTCAGCGCCGCGGTGGGCCCGGAATAGGGCAGGTCACCCAGCCCGATATCGCGGACGCTGGCCAACGGCCCGTCGATACAGCGCAATACGTCGGCGATGCTGATCTCGGTTCCCGGACGCGCGAGTTCGTATCCGCCCTCACGCCCGCGGTGGCTGCGCACCAGCCGGTCGGTGCGCAGGTTGGTCAGGATGTCGACGAGAAACTGTGGCGGAATGCTCTGAGCCTGGGCCAACTCGTCGGTTTTGACCAGCGTGCCGCTGGGGACCGTCGCGAGCTGGACCATCGCCCGCACGGCGTATTCCGCCTTGGCCGACATCCGCATGCCCAGGATTGTGCCACCCGCCGATCGCGAGCGCGGCCGGCCTACGCGCGCGACTTCCAGCAGGTCGATGACACTCTGAGCCTGCTCGTCGACACTGCGGTCGGCGGTGAGCCGCAGATCCGGGATTCTTCGGCCGCTGATACGGGCTGTCGATCCCGGTGAAGTGCGTGATCTCCCCCGCGCGCGCTTTGGCGTACAACCCCTTGGGGTCACGCCGCTCGCACTCCTCGAGGGGGGTGTCGCAGAACACCTCGAAGAACTCAAATCCGGCGTCGGCGTGGACCTTTCGGGCCATCTCCCGGTGCTCGTCCAGCGGGCTGATGGCCGGCACCAGCACGATCTGGCCCGAATCGGCCAGCAGCGTCGCCACATGCGCCAGCCGGCGCAGGTTCTCGGCGCGGTCGGCCATGCTGAAGCCCAGGTCGGCGTTCAGGCCGTGACGCAGGTTGTCACCGTCGAGAACGTATGCGGGAACGCCCTTTTCGAGCAGCTTCTGCTCGACCAGCATGGCCACCGACGACTTGCCCGCGCCGGACAGGCCGGTGAACCACACCGTCCTGCCCCGAGTCGGCCGGTCGCTCGGCGGTGACCAGTGACTTGTGCCGCACGGTGTTCGGGCTGGCCGTCTGGGCCGCGACGTCACGCAACACCATGCCCGCGGCGACCGTGCCGTTGGTGTCGGGGTCGATCAGGATGAAGGACCCGGTGCTGGCGTTGCGGGAGTACTCGTCGAGCAGCAGAGGCACCTGGGTGCGCAACGAAATTCGGCCGAGTTCGTTGAGCTTGCAACGCCGTTGCGGTCTTGTCGCGGTGCAGGGTGTTGACGTCGAGCCGGTAGTCCAGTCGCGGTGACTCGCGCGCGGGTGGTCCGCGTGGTGTGCTTGATGACGTAGTCGCGGCCGGGTTCCAGCGCCGACGTCGTCGGCCATCCAGCACACCGTCGCATCGAACTGCTGCGTGACCCTGGGCTGGTTGTTGGTGCGGGCGATCATGTCACCGCGCGAGATGTCGATATCGTCAGCCAGGCTCACCGACGACAGCCATCGGCGGAAACGCCTCTGCCACAGGGCCGTTCGTGCCCTCGATCGCAGCGATCCGGGTGGTCTTGCCCACCGGCAGCACCACCACCTCGTCACCGGGACGCATCACGCCGCTGGCCACCGTGCCGGCGTAGCTGCGGTGGTCCTGATGTTCGTGGGTGTGCGGCCGGATGACGTACTGAACGGGGAACCGCACGTCGACCAGGTTGCGGTCACCGGCGATGAAGACCTCTTCGAGGTGGGACAGCAGCGCAGGTCCGTCGTACCACGGCGTCTTGTCCGACTTGGTCACCACGTTGTCGCCGTGTAGCGCCGACATCGGGATGGTGGTGACGTCCTGCACATCCAGACGCGCGGCGAAAGCATGGAAGTCGTCCCGGATCGCCTCGAATTGCTCTTTGTCCCAATCGATCAGGTCCATCTTGTTGACGGCCAGCACGATGTGCTGGATGCCCAGCAGCGACGCCAGGAACGCGTGCCGGCGGGACTGCTCCAACAGGCCGTGACGCGCATCGACGAGCACGATCACCAACTGTGCGGTGGACGCGCCGGTCACCATGTTGCGGGTGTACTGGATGTGCCCGGGGGTGTCGGCGATGATGAATTTCCGCTTGGGAGTGGCGAAATAGCGGTAGGCGACGTCGATGGTGATGCCCTGCTCGCGTTCGGCACGCAGGCCGTCGGTGACCAACGCGAGGTCGGTGTACTCGTGACCGCGGTCCTTGGAGGTTTTCTCGACGGCCGCCCACTGGTCCTCCATCACCGCTTTGGAGTCGTAGAGCAACCGTCCGATGAGCGTGGACTTGCCGTCGTCGACGGAACCGGCCGTCGCGAGTCGCAATAACGTCGCCATCAGAAGTACCCCTGCCGTTTCCGGTCTTCCATGCCCGCTTCCGATATCCGGTCGTCGGCCCTGGTGGCTCCGCGCTCGGTCAGCCGGGACACCGCCGTCTCGGCGATGACCTCTGACACGGTGGCCGCCGTCGACTCCACACACCCGGTGCAGGTGACGTCGCCGACGGTGCGGAACCGCACCGAGGTCTCGAACACCCGCTCGTCGGCACGCGGCTGCAGGTGCCGGTGCACCGCCAGCAGCATTCCGTCGCGCTGAAAAACCTTGCGCGGGTGGGCAAAATAGATCGACGGCAACGTGATCTTTCTCGGCACCGATGTAGGACCAGATGTCGAACTCGGTCCAGTTGGACAGCGGGAAGACCCGGATGTGCTCGCCCTTGTGGTGGCGCCCGTTGTACAGGTTCCACAACTCGGGCCGCTGCGCCTTCGGGTCCCACTGGCCGAACTCGTCGCGGAAGCTGAAGACCCGCTCCTTGGCCCGCGCCTTCTCCTCGTCGCGCCGGGCGCCGCCGAACGCCGCGTCGAACTTGTTCTCCGCGATGGCGCGCAGCAGCGTCACGGTCTGCAACGGATTGCGCGACGGGATGGTCTCCACGACGCGGCCGGCGTCGATGTCGTCCTGCACCGAGGCCACCACCAGGCGCACCCCGGACTCCTCGACCAACTCGTCGCGGGTCGCGAGGACCTCGTCAAAGTTGTGGCCGGTGTCCACGTGCATCACCGGAAACGGCAGCCGCCCGGGCCGAAAGGCCTTGAGCGCCAAGTGCAACATCACGATCGAGTCTTTGCCGCCGGAGAACAACAGCACCGGCCGCTCGAACTCGGCGGCCACTTCTCGAATGATGTGGATCGCCTCGGCTTCCAGCGAGCGCAGATGGCTCAGTTCGTATTGGCCGACGGCGGGGCCGGCTTTGACGTCGGTAGTCATCAGCATCGTTTCCTGGTTAAGTTGGTAGGATTGACCAGATTAAAGTTATTAAGTGACATGAAACCAGCCCACGTGCCTGTGTCAATGAAGCGCCGTTGCGACGAACCGACGACGAATCAGGACAGGATGCGAGGTCAGCCCTGTTGCGCACGCGGCCGGGTGCGCGAGCATGATCGGATGCCACCCGAACCCGCTACTGGCCGCGACGTCATCGCGGCGTTTCTACCGCAGTCACCCTTCGCCGCCAAACTGGGCATCGTCGTCGAGCATCTGGGTGACGACGAAGTCCGGCTACGACTGCCCTGGGATCCGACCAATGCCACCGTGGCCGACATCGTGCACGGCGGTGCACTAGCAACCCTTGCCGATCTGGCCGTGATGGCGGCGGCGTGGTGTGGTCGGGAGGCGCCGCCTGCACTGCGTGGGGTGACGGTCTCGCTGGCGCTGGACTTCATCGCGACGGCGCGGGCCACCGATGTGATCGCGGTAGGCCGCGCGCTGCGGCGCGGCCGGTCGCTGGTCAACTGCGAGGCGGAGATCGTCGACCCGCAGGGCGCGCTGCTCGCCAAAGCGCTCGCGGTATACAAGCTCGGTTGACGCTGGCCAGGGCCTACAGGGTGACCTCGTCGAGCTTGCCGGTCGCGACGTCGAAGATGAACCCGCGCAGCGACTCGTGCTTGGTGACGAACGGACTGTTCTCGATCCGCCGCAGCGACTGGCGGACATCCTCGGCGACGTCCGGGAAAGCCTCGGCAGCCCACGGCGGCTTGACGCCGGTCTCATCCTGGATGGCTGCGCTTGAAGTCGTCGTCGGTGAAGGTGAGCATCCCGCAGTCGGTGTGGTGGATCAGGATGATCTCCTTGGTGCCCAAGCAGTCGCTGGACTGATTGCCAGCGACCGGATGGCGTCGTCGGTGGCCACGCCGCCGGCGTTGCGGATGACGTGCGACTCACCCTCGTTGATGCCGAGCGCCCGGTAGACGTCGATGCGGGCATCCATGCAGGCCAACACCGCGACATGCTTGCTCGGCGGCAGCGGCAGCGGCCCCTGGAAGTGCTCGCGTACTCGGCGTTGTTGGCCAGGTAGTCGTCGGTAACCGTCACGCGAGTCTCCTCGGGTAGCGCGGATGTTATTTGCTAGCGGGTCGATGCCGCGGGATTTTAACAACCGGCCAGCCGGATTTCACCCATGAGGATCAGCCGGATCTGAATGTTCGGCACCGGCTCGCTACCCTGTCCCAATGCGGCAGCGGTGGTCGGGCATGACGCGTTTTCTGGCTGCGCCGGCTGGTCAACTACCTCGTGCTGCTGGCGATGGCGTCGTTCCTGACCTACTGCCTGACCTCGCTGGCGTTCTCGCCGCTGGAAAGCCTGATGCAGCGCAGTCCGCGCCCACCGCAAGCGGTGATCGACGCCAAGGCCGCCGACCTCGGCTTGGACAAGCCCATACCGATTCGCTACGCGAACTGGGTTTCCCACGCCGTGCACGGCGATTTCGGCACGACCGTCACCGGCCAGCCCGTCGCCATCGAACTGGGGCGCCGCATCGGAGTCAGCCTGCGGCTGCTGGTCATCGGATCAGTGCTGGGCACGCGTGCTGGGGGTGGCGGTCGGGGCGTGGGGCGCCATCCGCCAATACCGGTTCAGCGACCGCGTCGTCACCATGCTGCGTTGCTGGTCCTGAGCACACCGACCTTCGTCATCGCCAACCTGTTGATCCTGGGCGGCACTGCGGGTCAACTGGGCGCTGGGCGTCCAGCTCTTCGACTACACCGGTGAGACGTCACCGGGAGTGATCGAAGGGGGCTGGGGCCAGTTCGGCGACCGGTTGCAGCATTTGATACTGCCCATCGCTCACTCTGACGCTCGGTCGCGGCCGCCGGTTACAGCCGCTACCAACGCAACGCGATGCTCGACGTCCTGGGCCAGGATTTCATCCGCACCGCCCGGGCCAAGGGCCTGACCCGCCGGCGCGCACTGTTGAAGCACGGGCTGCGCACCGCGCTGATCCCGATGGCGACGCTGTTCGCCTACAGCGTGGCCGGGCTGGTCACGGGTGCGGTGTTCGTCGAGAAGATCTTCGGCTGGCACGGCATGGGTGAATGGATGGTCCGGGGGATCGCCACCCAGGACACCAACATCGTCGCGGCGATCACGGTGTTCTCCGGCGCCGTCGTGTTGCTGGCCGGACTGCTGTCCGACGTCATCTACGCGGCACTGGACCCGCGAGTGCGGGTGTCATGACCGCAATTGAGCCAACGGACGCAACGGAATTCACGTCCCGCCGCACGCTGGTGCTGCGCCGATTTCTGCGCAACCGGCTCGGCGGTGGCGGCATTGGCGCTGCTGGTGCTGCTGTTCGTCGGCTGCTACGCGCTGCCCCCGCTGCTGCCCTACTCCTACCAGTGACCTGGATTTCGACGCGCTGCTGCAGCCGCCGAACACCCATCACTGGTTGGGCACCAACGCCATTGGCCAGGACATGCTAGCTCAGACCCTGCGTGGCATGCAGAAGTCGATGCTGATCGGTGTCTGCGTCGCGGTGATCTCCACCGGGATCGCGGCCACCGTCGGATCGATCGCGGGATACTTCGGCGGACTGGCGCGACCGGGCGCTGATGTGGGTGGTCGACCTGCTGCTGGTGGTGCCCAGCTTCATCCTGATCGCCATCGTCACGCCGCGAACCAAGAACTCGGCCAACATCATGTCGCTGGTGCTGCTGCTCGCCGGCTTCAGCTGGATGGTCAGCTCCCGCATGGTGCGCGGCTTGACCATGAGCTTGCGGGAGCGCGAATTCATCCGTGCCGCAAGGTATATGGGCGTCTCCAGCCGCCGGATCATCATCAGCCACGTGCTGCCCAACGTGGCCTCCATCCTGATCATCGACGCCGCCCTGAACGTCGGCGTCGCCATCCTGGCCGAAACCGGTTTGAGCTTCCTGGGTTTCGGCGTCCAGCCGCCCGGACGTGTCGCTGGGCACGCTGATCGCCGACGGCACCCAGTCCGCGACCACGTTCCCCTGGGTGTTCCTGTTTCCGGCCGGGGTCCTGGTGCTGATCCTGTTGTGCGCCAACCTGACCGGTGACGGCCTGCGCGACGCGCTGGATCCCGGCAGCCAACGTTGCGACGGGGTGCCGAATGAGTCCGATGCTGGAGGTGACCGACCTGGCCGTCACCTTCCCCACCGACGGCGCCCCGGTGACCGCGGTGCGCGGCATCAGCTACCACGTCGACCCCGGCGAGGTGGTGGCGATGGTCGGCGAGTCGGGATCGGGGAAGTCCGCGGCCGCGATGGCGGTGGTGGGCCTGTTGCCGGAGTACGCCACGGTGCGCGGCTCGGTGCGGTTGCAGGGCACCGAACTGCTCGGGCTTGCCGACGACGGCATGTCGCGGTTCCGCGGCAAGGCGATCGGCACGGTGTTCCAGGATCCGATGTCGGCGCTGACCCCGGTCTACACCGTCGGCGATCAGATCGCCGAGGCGATCCGAGGTGCACCAACCCCGCGTCGGCAAGCAAGGCTGCTCGCGGACGCGCGGTGGAATTGCTTGAGCTGGTTGGCATCTCACAGCCGGACGCGGCGGGCCCGGGCCTTTCCGCACGAGCTTTCCGGCGGCGAGCGGCAACGCGTGGTGATCGCAATGGCCATCGCCAATGATCCGGACCTGCTGATCTGCGACGAACCCACCACCGCGCTGGACGTCACCGTGCAGGCGCAGATCCTCGAGGTGCTCAAGACGGCGCGCGACGTCACCGGCGCCGGGGTACTGATCATCACCCACGACCTGGGTGTGGTCGCCGAGTTCGCCGACCGGGCACTGGTGATGTACGCCGGGCGGGTGGTCGAGTCGGCCGGGGTGAACGATCTCTACCGTGATCGCCAGATGCCTTACACCGTAGGGCTATTGGGCTCGGTCCCGCGGTGGACGCCGCGCAGGGCACCCGGCTGGTGCCCATACCGGGCGCGCCGCCGTCACTGGCCGGCCTCGAACCGGGGTGCCCGTTCGCGCCGCGCTGCCCGCTGGCCATCGACGAATGCCGCAGCGCGGAGCCCGAACTCGTTGAGGTCGGCCCGAGCATCGGGCCGCCTGCATCCGCACCGACCAGGTCACCGGGCGCAGCGCCGCCGAAATCTACGGGGTGAACACCGAGCCGGTCGCTGCGGCACCCGGCGACTCGATCCGTCGTCGTGCGGGTGCGGGATCTGGTCAAGACCTACCGGCTGACCAAGGGCGTGGTGCTGCGCCGCACCGTCGGTGAGGTGCGGGCGGTCGACGGCGTCAGCTTCGAACTGCAACAGGGCCGCACGCTGGGCATCGTCGGCGAATCCGGCTCGGGCAAGTCGACCACCTTGCACCAGATCCTGGAACTGACCGCGCCGCAGTCGGGCTCGATCGAAGTGCTCGGCACCGATGTCGCCACCCTTCGCCCGGCCAGTCGCCGGTCGCTGCGGCGCGACATCCAGGTGGTGTTCCAAGATCCGGTGGCATCGCTGGACCCGCGACTGCCCGTCTTCGAACTGATTGCTGAACCGTTGCGGGCCAACGGATTCAGCAAAAGCGATACGAACGCCCGGGTAGCCGAGCTGCTGAGCATCGTGGGGCTGCGCCGCGCCGACGCCGACCGCTATTCCGCCGAGTTCTCCGGCGGACAGAAGCAGCGCATCGGTATCGCGCGGGCATTGGCCTTGCAGCCCAAGATCCTGGCCCTCGACGAACCGGTGTCCGCGCTCGACGTTTCCATTCAGGCGGGGATCATCAACTTGCTGCTGGACCTGCAGGATCAGTTCAGCCTGTCGTATCTTTTTGTCTCCCATGATCTTTCGGTGGTGAAACACCTTGCTCACCAGGTGGTGGTGATGTTCCGCGGCGCCGTGGTGGAGCAGGGTGACAGCCGGCAGGTGTTCGACGATCCGCAACACGAGTACACGCGCCGACTACTGGGCGCGGTGCCGAAACCGGAGCCGGGCCATGCGTAGCCGGTTGGGCCGGGCGGCGGCGGCGATGCTGGCCGCCGCGCTGGTGATGTCCGGATGCTCGACGGGCGGTCAACTGACGCCCGCCGGCCGCGGTGCCGTCGGCACCGCAAGCGACATCAACCCGCAGAACCCGCAGACCCTGCAACAGGGCGGCAACCTGCGGCTCGCCCTCACCGACTTCCCGCCCAACTTCAACATCCTGCACATCGACGGGAACTCGTCGGAGACCGCCGGGATGCTGAAGGCCACGCTGCCCAGCGCCTTCACCATCGGGGCAGACGGCTCGACGACCGTCAACACCAATTACTTCACCAGCGTGGAGCTCACCGGGACCAACCCGCAGGTGATCACCTACACCATCAATCCCAAAGCGGTGTGGTCCGACGGCAGCCCCATCACGTGGCGCGACATCGCCAGTCAGATCCATGCCACCAGCGGTAGCGACAGCGCGTTCGAGATCGCCTCGACCAACGGCGCCGACCGTGTTGCCTCGGTGACCCGGGGGGTCGATGACCGGCAGGCGATCATGACCTTCGCCAAGCCCTACGCCGAGTGGCGCGGCATGTTCGCCGGCAACGGCATGCTGCTGCCCGAAAGTGTGACCGCCACGCCGGAGGCGTTCAACAAGGGCTGGCTCGATGCGCCGGGTCCGTCCGCCGGCCCATTCATCATCAGCACGCTGGATCGAGCCAAGCAGCGAATCGTGTTGACCCGCAACCCCAAATGGTGGGGCACGCAGCCGCGCCTGGACTCCATCACCTACCTGGTGCTCGACGACGCGGCCCGGTTGCCGGCCCTGCAGAACAACACGGTTGACGCGACCGGGGTCGCCTCGCTGGACCAGCTGATCATCGCCGAACGCACCAAGGGCATCTCGATCCGGCAGGCGCCCGCACCCGTGTGGACGCACTTCACCATGAACGGCGCCAACGGGTCGATCCTCGCCGACCCGTCGTTGCGGCGGGCGGTCAGCGAAGGCATCGACCGGCGCACCATCGCCAACGTTGCGCTGCACGGCCTCACCGGTGACCCGGCGCCGCTGAACAACCACATCTTCGTGGCCGGGCAGGAGGGTTATCAGGACAACAGCATCCCCTTTGACCCGGAGCAGGCTAAACACGATCTCGACGCTCTGGGCTGGAAACTCAACCAGGAGACCTCGTTTCGCGAGAAGGACGGCCGACAGCTCGTCGTGCGGATGCTGTTCTACGATTCCCAGAGCACCAAAGCCTTCACCCAGATCGCCCAGCACAGCCTCGCCGAGATCGGCGTCAAGCTGGATCTGCAATCACGTTCCGGCAGCGGCTTTTTCCGGGACTACGTCAACGTCGGGGCGTTCGACATCGCGTTGTTCGGCTGGGTCGGCGACGCGTTCCCGCTGTCCGGCCTCACCCAGATCTACGCTTCCAACGGAGACAGCAACTTCGGCAAGATCGGCAGCCCGGAGATCGACGACGCGATCGAACGAACGCTGAGCGAACTCGATCCCGGCAAAGCCCGCGCGTTGGCCAACGAAGTCGACAGGCTCATCTGGGCCGAAGGGTTCAGCCTGCCGCTGATCCAATCTCCGGGACCGGTAGCGGTGCGCAGCAAGCTGGCGAACTTCGGCGCCAGGGGGTTGGCCGACCTCGACTACACCGCGATCGGCTTCATGCGCTGACGCGGTGCAGCAGCGGCGGCACGGCTGCCTCCACGGTGGCCGCCACGTCAATCGCCTTCCACAGCAAGCGCATCGGCAGCCGCGCCGGCAGTGCATCCAGCTCCTGGGCGCGCCCGGCCAGCCTATCGAATTCGCCGCCACACACCGCGCCGGCGATCACCAGGGCTGCGGGCTCCCGAAAGTCCAACGCACTGTGTGCCATCGTCGGCAACCGCAACAGCACGGCGTTGGGCAGCAGGGACATCGCGCGCTCGGCCACCGCTAGCGGTGTGACGAGGTCACGCCCGCCGGCGATCACCACCGTGGGCCAGTTGAAGTGCGGCAACTCAGCTATCAGGTCATAGGGTTCGGCTTCGAAATCGGCTGTCTTGACCAGGGTTTCGCGTACCGCCATGGCCGGGTCGAGGGGCAGGCCGTCTGGTTCCGCGGCGTAATCGAGTTCGCGGAAGGCGATGCGGCTCACCAGGTCGGCTTCGTACCGGTACGGCACCTTCTGGCTCACGCCCATCGTGGTGAAGCGGACCAGCGCCCGCCACAGCATCTTGCGCCCGGTGAGCAACAAATCGAGTTGGTGGTTGAGCATCGACTGCCCCGCCGTGGCCGTAAACCGTCGCCGCGACCTGCCCTGCGGATGGGGTCATCACCCCGGCGTCGACCAGGCGTCGCACTTTGGCTGCCAGCGCCGCAGTCTCCGGGCTGTTTCCGCTCAGCAGCACGCCACGGATCGCATCCCGCACCGCGACGATGTCGTGGGCGGACAATACCGGCGAATCCAGGATCATCGCGTGCACCCGACTGGGATGCCGGACGCCCACACCCGCGGCAATGTAGCTGCCGTACGACGAGCCGTAGATGACCGCCGAGTCCACCTGCGCGTCGTCGAGCACCGCCGCCACATCGTCGACCACCTGGTCGATGGTCAACGCCTGCGGCGGCAGATCGGCGCCGGCGTCATCGTGGCGCGACATCCCCAGCCCGCGGTGCTCGATCATGATGACGTCGAGCCCGGCGGCGGCGGCGCGGCGGCGAAAGCCCTGATACAACCGCAGCGACGCCACCCCAGGACCGCCCGGGATGATCACCAGCGGGTGCGCCGACTTGCGGCCGGTGCGCACGTAGAACAGGTCGAACTCCTCGTCGCTTCCCGGCGACACCGGCCGGCGTACCGGCCGCACCCCCGGCAACTTCGCCAGCTTGTCGTGCACCCGGCGCCGTTTCGCGTTCATGGTCATCGGTGGCAGACCGTCATGCGTGCCATTCTGCCGAGATCCTCGGTGGCGGGCGCTTCGGTTGCCTGTGGGTTAGCTGCGGATCAGGTCCGCGGCCTTCTCGCCGATCAGCACCGACGGGGCATGGGTGTGTCCGCGAATCGTGCTGGGCATCACCGAGGCGTCGGCGACCCGCAGCCCGTCGACGCCGCGGACCCGCAGCTGCGGATCCACCACGCTGGCGTCGTCGCTGCCCATTCGGCAGGTGCCCATCGGGTGATACAGGGTGTGTGAGCAGGTGTTGAGGGCCATTTCGAGGGTGGCATCTTCGAGTCCGGCGCAGTTGCGCGGCCGTACCACCGGGCCCAGCACGTCCCTGCAGCGAGGGCGCCTGGGCGATCTCCGCGCAGATCCGCAGCCCCACCATCATCGCGGCGCGGTCCACGCCGTCGGGATCGGAGAGGTAGCGCGGGTCGATGACCGGTTTGTCGTGCGGGTCAGCGGAGCGCAGCGTGATCTGTCCGCGGCTTTCCGGTGCGACCAGGATCGGACCGAAGACGACGCCGTGCCCCGCCGCGGGCTGTAGCGCCTCGTCGTAGAAGGGTGCCGGCGCAAAGATCAGTTCCAGGTCGGGCAGTTCGAGGTCGGGTCGGCTGCGGACGAATCCGTACGCCTCGCCGACGTTGGAGGTGAGCATGCCGCGCCGCCGCAGGAGGTAGTTGATCAACTGCTTCGGCTTTTCGGCGGCGAACAGGCTGTCGTCCTCGACGTCGAAGCCCACGGGTGTGACCAGGTGGTCGATCAGGTTCTGCCCGACTTCGGGTGCGTGGTGCACGGTCTCGATGCCGTGCTCGGCGAGGTGCTCGCGGTCGCCGATGCCGGAGAGCATGAGCAGCTGAGGGCTGTTGACGGCGCCGCCGCAGAGCACGACTTCGCGACGGGCGTGGACGACGGAGGTATGGCCGGCTCGCTGGAATTCCACGCCGACCGCCCTGGTGCCCTCGAAGATGATCCGGGTGGCCGTGGCGTCGGTGAGCAGGGTGAGGTTCTTGCGGCTCATCGCCGGCTTGAGATAGGCGTCGGCGGTGCTGTACCGGGCACCCCGGCGCTGCGTGACCACTGTTTCGCAAAAACCTTCAGGCGCAATAGAATTCGGCTGGGCTGCCGGGTAACCGCATTCGCGTGCGGCGGCCAGCCAGGCCGCGGTAAAGGACCGTGGACTGCGCTGACGGGAAATGTGCAGCGGGCCGGTGACCCCGCTGTCGTCGCCGCTGACGAAATGCCACGCGGCGGTGACGTCCTCGATGCGGCGGTAGTACTCGAGCGCTGCTGCTCCGGACCATTGCGAATCGGCTCGCTTGGCCCACTCGTCGTAGTCCGCACCGAAGCCACGCACCCACATCATCGCGTTCATCGAGGAGCAGCCGCCGAGCACTTTGCCTCGGGGCCAATAGATCTGGCGCCCGTCGAGTTCAGGTTGGGGTTCGGTCAGGTAGTCCCAGTCGACCTCGCTGCGGAACAGTTTGGAGAAGGCCGCGGGGATTCCGATGAACCTGTTGGTGTCACCCGGTCCCGCCTCCAGCGCCACCACCTCGGTGGCCGGATCGGCGGTGAGCCGATTGATCACGACGGCACCGGCCGAGCCGGTGCCGATCACTACGTAGTCAGACTGAATGTCCATCGCTCTTCCCTGGCCGGGCGCTGGGGGTACGCCCCCACAAGTGGGAGGTGCCCCCACCCGCTTGCGGGGGCCGGGTCGCCAACATGGGCCCGAGTGTATGCCCGCCCGGCAGTGAGCACTATGCGTTCAGATCGATGCGATGCGCACCCGTGACACCGTCGTATCTGGTGGGACTACACGTCAGCACGATCACCTGTCCGTGCGCACCCACGGTGTCGAATACCTCGCCCATCTTGGCCAACCGCTCCGGGTCGGTGAATCCCAGTGCGTCGTCGACCACCACGGGGACGGTGTCCTCCTTGGCGACCAGGGCTGCGCCGGCCAATCGCGCCAGAATGCCGAGTTGCTCTTTTGCCCCGCCCGACAGCGACTCGTAGGGCACGGTGATGCCGCCCAGGGTGCGGTTGAGGATTCGCAGGTCGCTGTCGACGTCGATCTCGAACGTCGGCCCGAACACCGGGCGGCCGAGCCGTTGCAGCTCGGCGCGGTAGGGCTCGACATACCGCTTGCGGGTGTTGTCGCGATGACGGCACATCACCGATCGCAGCAGCTGCGCAGCCCGTGCCCGGTTACCGACCCGGGTGTGCTGACTGGTGGCGTGCTCGAGTTCGATCTCGGCGGCGTCGAGCTTTCCTTTTCGCCCCTCGCTGCGCAGTACCGCGAGCTCGATGCTGATCTCCGTCAACGCGGCGACCGCAACGTCGTGGCGTTCGCGCAGCGTCTCGGCCGTCTTCTGGGCCTCGGCGAATTCGGCAGCTATCGTGTCCGGCTCTGCGGCGGCGAGGGCCTGCTCCAGTTCGGCCACGCGGAACTCGGCGGTCTGCGCGAGTTGACGCTCAGCCTCGGCCTTGGCCGCGAGAGCCTCGTCGCTCACCGACGTCCGCTCCGCGGCCAACCGGGTGACCGCCGCGTCGAGTTCGGCGCGTTGTGTCGCGGCGTCGTTACTCAAGACCGTTGCCCGCGTGGTTGTTTCGGCGAGGCGACGGGTGGCGGCTGTCGCATGTTGGCGCCGGGTCTCACATTCCGCCTGCGCCGCCGTACGAGCCTCCTCGGCCGCTTCGCGTTCGGCGCGGGCAGCTGCGTGGTATCGGTGGCGAACAGATCCGGCTCCGCGGGCTGATCGGCTTGCAGCCGCGCCAACCTGGACCGAAGCTCGTCCGCTCCTTCGTCACCGCACAACCCAGCCAGCGTCGCGGTGAGCCGGTCACGGCTACCGCACAGTTCACGTCGCCGTTGGTGGACCGAGCGCGCGGCCGTGATGTCGGCGACCCCGCCTGCTTCTAACGCGGCAGCCATTTCCTGTTGCGCGGCAACATATTTAGCTCGAACATCAAGCGCGGTCGCGCCCGGGGTGACGCGAGTCGTCAGGACACCGGCGACCTCCACGTCGGTGGGACCGGTGGCGGTGATCGACCAGCTGCGCCCGGCGTGCAACGAAACTCGTTGATCACCGACGACCAGCTCGATGTCGGCGGCAGCGGTGAACTCCACCACCGCGGAGAGCATCTCCAGCTGGTCGCCGGCGCGATCAACCGATGCGGCAGCCAGTTCGATGCGGTGCAGCAACTCCTCGGTCAGCACTATCCCCGAGAGTTCTTTGTGTACCGGGTCGAGGTCCCGTTCGATTTCGCCGATCCTGGTCAGCCGGGCGCTCAGCCGGTCGGCTTCCTCGCGCTCGGCGATCCGGTCGAGGGCCCGGCGAGCGGCTTCGGTGCGGTCCTGCGCGGCTGTCAGGATCGCGACCGCCTCATCGGCCGCCGGCATCGCGGGCGGCGGCTTCCCGGGCGGCCGCCGACCTGCTGCCCCGCGGCCTCTTCGGCCTGAGCCACCAAGTCGGCGATTGCCGCTGCGCGAGAATCGATTTCGGCGACCAGAGCTAGGCGTGCGGCGTGCGCAGCGGTCGAGGCGGTGCTGGTTGCGGCCGCAGCGGCAGCGATCAGCTTGGCTTCCCTCAGCTCATCGGTCAGCGCCTTGACGCGGTCGGCGGCGGCCTGCGCCGCGACCAGCCGCGGCCCAGCGGCCGCACACTGGTGCGCCAGCTCCGCCGATTGTCGCGTCAGCTCGGCGTGGCGGTGCACCCGGTCGTCGACCTCGGCCATCGCCGTCGCGCACTCGGCCACTGCGGCCTTGGCGTCCTCTAAACGGGCCCGCGCGGCCGACCACTCCCCGGTCGGGCGCCCGGTCCCAGTGAAATAGCGTGCGTATTCGGCATCGATCCGTTCGATGAGCAGCGGCTCGGTGCCGCACAGCGCCGCGTCGCCGACGGATTGCGAGGCGGCGACGTCGAGCGCACGCGACAGCGCATCGCAGCCGGACAGATCCACCGCCGACGTCGATGCGGCCTGCAACACCCGCTGGGCGCGCCACAGCTCGGTGTCGACCGTCTCGGCCAGCATCGCACGAACCCGCTCGTGGGCTTCGTCACCGGTGAGTTGTTCACGGCGCGGCGCCAGCACCGTCAACTCCGTCTCGCACTTCTTGTGAAACCGCTTGCGGTAGACGAATCGGTAAGGGCCACTGCTGATTTCGGCCGTGACCTCCGACCCGACGTCGGCGTTGGCCGGTTTGACCTGCTTCACATCTTTCTTCGTCGAGCGGTCTTTGGATTCCAGCAGCAGATCCAGTGCCTCGATCATCGACGACTTGCCGATCTCGTTGGCGCCGTGGACCACCACCACACCGTGGTCGGGGAAGTCGATCTCCCGGTGGGTAATACCGCGGTAGTTCGTCAGGACCAGCCGGTGCAGCTTCATGCCGCGCCCCGATCAGCGAGGCGAAGCAACAGTGCCAGCGCCGCCTGGGCGTCGACGGCGTCGTCGGCGCCTGCGCGGGCCGTTGCCACCAACTCGTCGACCGCCGCCGCGGCGAATCCGCCGATGCCGAGGTCGTCGAATTCTCCGTCCGCGGGCACAACGGCCAGGTCGGTGTGCCGTTCCCACAGGCCCAGCCAGGCGAACAACCGGGAGTATCTGTCCAGGCAGGCGTCGAGCGCCGCGCGGTCGGTGACCGTCAGCGACCCTGTCAACGCAAGGCGCACCACGGTGCGGTCCTTGTCGGGCATCAGATCCAGGTTCAGATCCAGATCGGCGATGCACCGACTGGTGTCGACCTGGTAGTGCAATGTGACGAAGCGCCACCGGCCGATATGCCGGGCCTGCACGGTGACCCGGCGCTGCGGATCGGTCTCGTCGACATCGACGACCAGCACGTGTCCGGGGTCCGCCTCGACGTCGTCGTAGTTGGTGACCTCCGGCGAACCGGAGTACCAGACCCGGCCACTGTCGCCGACCTGGGTGAGCGAATGCTTATCACCCAGGGCGACATAGTGAATGACGCTGTCCGACAACGCTTTCTCGACTGCGGCGAGCCGGATCAGCGAAGGCTTGGCACGGTCGGGGTCGAGCACGTCGACGCCGCCGTGCGCCACGAGCACCCGGGTGATGCCGTCGGCCGGCAGGCCTTCGAGCACCTCGGCGACCAGATCGGTGGTGGGCGCCTTGGACCGCCATGGCGCCGCGACAATCTCCACGCCCGGACGTACCTCGTGGACGCCGGCCCGGTCGAGCACGATGACGTTGTCCGGGCATTCGGAGGTGAAAAGCCCGCCGGTGTAGACCGACGACGCATCCAGCGGATCGTGGTTACCCGGCAGCAGGTAGACCGGAATACCGATGGCGCGCATGGCTTCCAGGGACTTGCCGACCACTTCTGGAGCAAGTTGGTTGTGCTCGAAAACATCACCGGAAACGACGACGAACTCCGCACCCACTTCAGTGGCCAGCGCTCCCAGTGCGGCCACTGCGTCACGGCGAGCCGCCGAATAACGGGGCTGGGCGTCGCCGGCAAGGAAGTGCCGGGTCATGCCCAGTTGCCAGTCGGCGGTGTGCAGGAACCGCATGTCTTCGACCCCCTTTCAGAAGCGTGAGTGGCTTTGCATCGGGAGTGTATGGCTGGGCGCCGACAAGTCCCGGGACGTCGGTCGGAGGGTCTGATCTGGGTGCGGTCCGGGACTCACTGCAATCTCTTGCGTCACTCTGGTTTCAGCGTGTTGGCCGTCGCGCGCGGCGCGAGCGCCCGCGTTTGTACAACGACACGCCGCGCGGGCTGTCAATTAGCGGACCCTCGCGGCCAGATACCAAAGGCAGGCCGTAGCGCCGCCCGTTCCGCACTGGATAACGTGGGCCCGTGGACGAACGGCGCACCTTGATCCTGATGCGACACGGCAAGTCGGCGTACCCCGATGGAGTGCCCGACCATGACCGGCCGCTGGCCCCGCGTGGTCGCCGGGAGGCCGGATTGGGCGGCGACTGGCTGCGCGCCAATGTGCCCACCATCGACGCGGTGCTGTGCTCGACAGCCACCCGCACCCGGGAAACCTTGGCCTGCACCGGTATCGGCGCCGCGGTCCGCTACCTCGGGCGGCTGTACGGCGCCACCCCCGGCACGGTGATCGACGAGATCAACAAAGTCGACGACGATGTCGCCACCCTGCTCATCGTCGGACACGAACCGACGACATCCTCCCTGGCGCTCATCCTCGCGGACACCGACGACAGCAACACCGCTGCGGCGCAGAGCATCTCGGAGAAGTACCCGACGTCAGCAATCGCCGTGCTACACGTCGCCGGCAGCTGGGCCGAACCGTGGAACCACGCAGCGCCGCGCTGGTCGACTTCCACGTGCCGCGCTAGCCGCGTCAGGCGTTGGTCGCCAGCGTCAACTCCATCAGCTTGATGGCCTGCCCACACGCATCGATACCCGGCGCCTGCGGATTGACCCACCAGCCGACCACACCGGCGGCATCACTGGCGACACCACACGCGCCGTTGGGATCGTTGGGCCGCATCACAATCGAGTCGATGCCCTGGATCGAGCGGGTCTCGACCTGATACTTCAGGCCCTCGGCGATCTTGCGTTCGTTGCTCAGGCTGCCGTGCTCGAACCAGAACCGGGTGATGTCGATCAGGCCGGCCGGGTTGGCGGCCTGCCAGCGGCAGATGGCACCGACGAACGTGCTCTGAATGTCGAGCGGATCGGCGCCCACGGTCTTGGCCAGGATGTCGGTAGTGAGGACCTCGCACTCTTTGAGCAGGTTCGGATATTGCCGCTCGGAATTGTCATTGCGCGGCACGCCACCACCGCCGGCCTTGATGGCCTTTCCATCGACCGACTTCGAGCACCCGGTCAACACCATCAGCACCGCGACCAGCGCGGCTGTCACGGTCAGCAAGGCACGCATCCGCCGGCTCATTTCGAATTCGCAATCGACTGGCGGGCCAATTCCTTGGCGATGTCGCAGGCCGGTGGGAAGGGCTTCTGGCTGAAGCTCACCGACCATTCGATGAAGTCGTCGGAGAACTGGATGCCGACCTCACACAGCGAATCGCCCAGGCTGGGCTCGTTGCCGACGGCGATGAAGCCGCCATGACCGTTGATGTTGATGTCCTCGACGCTGGCTCGCGAAAGTTCCTCGGTCTTGCGTTCACGCCCGATCGGGCTGCCGCGGTACCAGGAGAAGGAGAAGTGTGGTCCCGAAATTCCGCCGCCGGCCAGCCACTGGCAGCCCACGGAGTTCTTGGCGGTGTTGACCAGCCCGGAGATCTTGGTCAGCTGCGTCACCGTTTCGTCGCTGACGCCGCCGCATTGCGGGAAGAACGGCCCGTGCTTGCCCTCGGCGCTACCCGAATTCAACGGAACCGGCCCACCCGGCTTGTTGTCGCCGGAACCGGAGCATCCCGCGACTCCGGAAACCAGAGCCGCAACGGCCCCGAATGCCGCGACCTGCTTCAAGACAAGCCCAGCCCAATTACGCCGCACCACTACCTACCATTGCCTACCATTTCTTAAAGCCGCTGCCGCTCTACACGATGCACTGTAGCCGCAGCCCCGTGGGTCAACCACCGACACGCCACCTGATCAGGCATTTCGGTACATCACGCAGGCGCGGGACGCGCCCGTTGGTGCGCAGCAATCGAAACCACCCGATATGACACAGTTACCCCATGCTCCTGGCACTGCTGCGCCAGTACATCCTGCCGTATCGCGCAATGGTGGCGGTGTTGATGGTGCTGCAGTCCATCAGCACCATGGCTTCGCTGTACCTTCCCACGGTCAACGCCGCGATCATCGACGACGGCGTCTCCAAAGGCGATACGTCCACCATCATGCGACTGGGGATGGTGATGCTGGTGGTCACCGGCGTGCAGGCGCTGTGCGCGGTCGGTGCCACCTACTTCGGCTCACGGACCGGAACCGGCTTCGGCCGTGACCTGCGAGCAGCGGTGTTCGACCACGTCCTGCGCTTCTCCGAACACGAGACAGCACGATTCGGTGCGCCAACGCTGTTGACCCGCAGCACCAACGACGTCCGGCAGATCGTGTTCCTGGTGCAGACGAGCGCCACCGTGCTGGTCACCGCGCCGATCATGTGCATCGGCGGCGTCATCATGGCCATCCACCAGGAGGCGGCGCTGACCTGGCTGCTGTTGGTCAGCGTCCCCGTCATGGGAGTGGCCAACTATTGGATCATTACGCACATGCTGCCGCTGTTCCGCAGCATGCAAAGACTGATCGACGCCATCAACCGGGTGCTGCGCGACCAGCTGTCCGGCGTGCGGGTGGTCCGCGCGTTCACCCGTGAACGTTTCGAGCGCGACAGGTTCGCCCAGGCCAACATGGCGCTGTCGAATGCCGCACTGGATGCCGGCAACTGGCAGGCGCTGATGCTGCCGGTGACCACGCTGACCATCAACCTGTCCAGCGTCGCGTTGATCTGGTTCGGCGGCCTGCGCATCGACGCCGGCCAGATGCAGGTGGGATCGCTGATCGCCTTCCTGGCGTATTTCGCCCAGATCCTGATGGCGGTGTTGATGGCGACGATGACACTGGTCGTGCTGCCGCGAGCGTCCGTCTGCGCCGAACGCATCACCGAGGTGCTGTTCACCTCGCCGGCCATCGCAAGTCCCCAGCACCCTAAGTTTCCGCCGCATCCGATTAGCGGCTTGGTGCGCTTGGACCAGCTGACCTTTGCCTATCCCGGCGCGGATGATCCAGTGCTGCAAGATATCTCGTTGACCGCTCGGCCCGGCACCACTACCGCGATCGTCGGCAGCACCGGGTCGGGCAAGTCCACGCTGGTGTCGCTGATCTGCCGCCTCTATGACGTCACCGCCGGCAGCGTCACGATCGACGGCATCGACGTCCGCGACTATGACACCGAGCGGCTGTGGTCAGCGATCGGATTGGTCCCCCAGCGTGGGTACCTGTTCACCGGCACCGTCGCCGACAACCTGCGGTACGGCGCGGTGCCCGGACAGTCAGTCACCGACGAGCAGATGTGGGAGGCGTTACGAATCGCTGCCGCGGCCGAATTCGTGCGTCCGCACGGGCTGCAGATGCGCGTCGCCCAGGGCGGTATCAACTTCTCCGGCGGCCAGCGTCAGCGGTTGGCGATCGCGCGCGCCGTCATCCGCCGCCCGGCGATCTATCTGTTCGACGACGCGTTCTCGGCGCTTGACGTCCACACCGACGCCCGGGTACGGAACACGCTGCGCGATGAGGCTGGCGAGGCAACGATTATTGTTGTCACCCAGAGGATTTCGACCGCCGCCCAAGCCGACGAGGTGATCGTGGTCGACAAGGGCAGAATCGTCGGCGCCGGCAGTCACGAAGCGTTGCTGACCGGCTGCCCCACTTACGCGGAGTTCGCCGCCTCGCAATCGGTGAGCGCCGGAGTCGGGGGCATGCAGTGAACGCACCGATGAGTGCCCGCCCCCGCGGTGCCGCCCCGGCACCCCCCAACATGCGCTCGCGCGACTTCTGGGGCTCGGCGCGTCGACTACTGGGACGACTCACCCCGCATCGCCGGTTGAGCGCTGCCGTGATCGCGCTGGGGATCGTCGGCACCGGCATCGGGGTCCTGGTCCCCCGGATCCTCGGGCACGCAACCGATCTGCTGTTCAACGGCGTGATCGGCCGCCACCTACCGTCGGGCATCACCAAGGCCCAGGCCGTAGCGGCGGCCCGGGCTCGCGGCGACAAGGCCTTTGCGGACCTGTTGTCCGGGATGAATGTGGTACCGGGCCACGGTGTGGACTTCGGCGCAGTGGCGCGCACATTGGGGCTCGCACTGGTCCTGTATCTGTTTGCGGCACTGATGCTTTGGGGTCAGGCACGACTGCTCAACGCGACCGTGCAGCGAACCATCACCAGGTTGCGCGCCGACGTGGAGGACAAACTGCACCGCCTGCCGTTGTCCTATTTCGATCGACAACAGCGCGGTGAACTGCTCAGCCGGGTCACCAACGACATCGACAACATGCAGAGCTCGCTGTCGATGACGATCAGCCAGCTGGTGACGTCGATTCTGACCGTGCTCGGTGTGCTGTTCATGATGCTGTGGATTTCGCCGATGCTGGCGCTCATCACGGTGCTGACGGTGCCGCTGTCGCTGTGGGTCACGCGTGCGATCACCCGTCGTTCGAAACGGCTGTTCATGGCTCACTGGACCAGCACCGGACGCCTCAACGCCCACATCGAAGAGACCTACAGCGGGTTCACGGTGGTCAAGACGTTCGGCCACCAGGCCGCCGCGCGCACTCAGTTCCACCAGCTCAACGGCGACGTTTACCACGCCAGCTTCGGCGCCCAGTTCTTTTCCGGACTGGTGGCTCCGGCAACGGGTTTCATCGGCAACCTCGGCTACGTGGCGGTCGCCGTGGTCGGTGGCCTGCAGATCGCCGCGGGGCAGATCACGCTCGGCAGCATCCAGGCATTCATTCAGTATGTGCGGCAGTTCAACACGCCGGTGGGTCAGGTTGCCGGGATGTACAACACCCTGCAGTCCGGTGTGGCCAGCGCCGAGCGGGTGTTCGATCTGCTCGACGAGCCAGAGGAACCCCCAGATCACGAAGCCGTGCCCGTCTCACCGGGACCCGGACGGGTCGAGTTCGAACACGTGAGTTTCGCTTACCAGCCCGGCCACCCGGTGATCCACGACCTGTCGCTGGTAGCCGAACCGGGCAGCACGGTCGCGATCGTCGGGCCGACCGGTGCCGGCAAGACCACGCTGGTGAACCTGCTGATGCGGTTCTACGACGTCGACTCGGGCCGGATCCTGATTGACGACACCGATATCGCCACCCTGAACCGGCAGGCGCTGCGGTCGCGCATCGGCATGGTGTTGCAGGACACCTGGCTGTTCGACGGGACGATCGAGGAGAACATCGCCTACGGCCGTCCCGATGCCAGCCCCGACGAAATCGTGGCGGCGGCACAGGCCGCCTACGTCGACCGGTTCGTCCACACTCTGCCGGCCGGCTACCAGACCCCGATCAGCGGGGGCGGCGGCAATGTCAGCGTCGGCGAGAAGCAACTGATCACCATCGCCCGGGCATTTCTTGCCCGCCCGCAGCTGCTGATCCTGGACGAGGCCACCAGTTCGGTCGACACCCGTACCGAGCTGCTGATCGCACGGGCCACCCGTGAACTGCGCCGTGATCGAACCAGTTTCATCATCGCCCACCGTCTTTCGACGATTCGTGATGCTGACCGCATCGTCGTCGTGCAGGCAGGCAGGATCGTCGAACAAGGCAGCCACGCCGAACTACTGGCCCGTCGCGGCGCCTACTACGAGATGACACTCGCCTGAGCAGGGCCGCTCATACGTTTCTCAAATGATCGGCTAAACAAGCGTATTCGGCTCGACACCATCCATGGCTCACTAAGCTCTGTGGTCGGCTGTCGGGCCAACATAAGGAGATGTCGATGAAGCTTCCGGCTCGTGCCTACCGACGGCGATCGTTGTGCGCTGCAGTCGTCGCGTTCGCCGTCGTCCTCACTATCGGCGGATGCGGAAGCAAAGCCTCCGACGGCGCCAAATCGCCAGGAAGCACGGCCAACGCCAGCAGCGGCGAGGCCGCGACCCTGCTCAAACAGGCCGCCGACGTGATGCGCAAGATCACCGGCATGCATGTGGCCGTCACGGTCGACGGTGAGGTGCCCAATATCCGGGTGACCAAGGTCGACGGCGACGTCTCCAGCACGCCCCAGACAGTCGCCACGGGCGTTGCCACCGTACTGGTGGGCAGCAAGAGCGAAGAGGCCCAGTTCGTCTTCGTCGACGGGCACCTCTACTCGGATCTGGGGCAGCCGGGGAGCTACACCGACTTCGGCAACGGCGCCTCGATCTACAACGTGTCGGTGCTGCTGGATCCCGGCAAGGGCCTGGCAAACCTGCTGGCCAATCTCAAGAGCGGGGCGGTCGCGGGCACCCAGCAGGTGAACGGCGTCGCGACCACCAAGATCACCGGAAACTCGTCCGCGAGCGATATCGCGACGCTCGCCGGCACCCGGGTGACCGACGAAAACGTCTCGACGGTGCCGACCACCGTGTGGACCGCGTCGGACGGTTCCTCTCACCTGGTCCAGATCCAGATCTCGCCCACCGCAAACACTTCGGTGACGCTGACCATGTCCGACTGGGGTAAACAGGTCACCGCGACCAAACCCGTCTAGCGCCGGCTCTCGGAAAGGACTTCCCATGACGACGACGACCACCCGTCGGCGGCGGCTAGCGGTCGCCGCCGTCCGCGTGGCTACCGCCGCCGCCCTCGCAGTCGCGCTGGCCCCCACCGCTGCGGCGGCCGATTCCTACGGTGCGATTGCGTACTCCGGCAACGGTTCGTGGGGCCGATCGCACGCCTACCCCACCAAGGCGGCCGCCGAGGCGACGGCGTTGAAGTCCTGCGCCTACCCCGACTGCAAGGTCCTGACCACCTTCACCGCATGCGGAGCCGTCGCGGCCAAAGACCACGAGTACAAAGGCGGGGTCGGGCCGGACCTGAGCGCTGCCATGAAAGACGCGTTGAGCAAGCTCAGCGGCGGTTACATCGACACCTGGGCCTGCAACTAGCCGGCGTCCGCCGCATTCGTCAGGTCACTCCAAGAATTCATAGAGATAACAAAAAGGCCAACGTCCGAACCTTTTCTCAACACGCCATCCGCGGAAGCGGAGCGAGAAGTTCACGAGAAAAGGACACGACCATGAAGAGCCTCAAGATCTCCTCGATCGCGAAGACCGCCCTGTTCGCCCTGGTAGCCAGTGGGGCCGCCGGCGTCGTCGCGCTGGGACTCGCCAGCCCGGCCGAGGCCGGCACGGGCACCATGTACGGCGACCCGACCGCCGTCGCCAAGTATTGGGTTCACCAGAATTACGACGACTGCGCCATCATGTCCAGCGCCGATGTGGTCGGTCAGATCACCGGCAAGCTGCCCTCGGAGCGGTCCATCATCAAGGTCGCCCAGTCCACCCCCAGTGCCGCGCACCCGGGTTCGATCTACGTCAAGCCCGCCGACAAGAACGACCCCAACTCGGGCATGGGAACCGACCCGGACGACATGCCGACCCTGTTGGCGCACTACGGAATCCACGCGACCAACACCGACGCGGACACTGCCGGCAAGACCGGCGTCGCCACCGGTATGGATGCCCTTGAGCAGTACCTCGGCAGCGGTCACGCCGTCATCGTCGGACTCAACGCCGAGATGATCTGGAACCAGCCGATCGAGAACCGCGGCAAGGACGGCCAACCACGCGCCGACCACGCCGTGGTGGTGACCGGTGTCGACACCGCCAAGGGCATCGTGCACCTGAACGACAGCGGCAACAAGGACGGCCGCGACGAGCAGATCCCGATGGCCGTCTTCGTCAAGGCCTGGGCCACCAGCCACAACTTCATGAGCGTCACCCAGGAGACGCGTAGATGAGCTGAAGATCGGCGGGCGGCCACTCAATTGAGTTGGCCGCCTGCGGGTTTTCTCGCCGTCAACGCCAGGACGGTTCAGCGACTGTTCGGCGCACACCGATCAACACGACCCTTCGCGGGGAAGAAAAGGACGAACGATGGGCAGCAAGATCGCCGCCGCGAGAACCGCCCTGGTGGCCAGCGCAGCCGCCGGCGCTCTGGCTCTGGGACTGGCCGCCCCGGCGGGCGCGTCAGCAGGCGGCCCCAGCTACGGCGACCCCGCGGCGGCCGCCAAGTGGTGGCGCTTGCAGACGTACGACGACTGCGCCCTGATGGCCAGCGCCGACGTGGTCGGCCAGATGACCGGGCGGAGCCTTCAGAGCGCGGCCAATTGAGAGCAAGGACGACGACGGCGACCCGGTATCCGACCATGCCGTGGTGGTGACGGGTGTCGACACCGGCAAGGGCGTCGTGCACCTCAACGACAGCGGCAACAAGAACGGCCGCGACGAGAAGATCCCGTTGGACCTCTTCGCCAGGGCGTGGGCCACCAGCCACTACTTCCTGGTGGTCACCGGCGCCACCGTCAAATGACGGATGGTCGTTGAGCGGATTCTGATGCGCGCCATGGTAATTCGCGCCAATACCCAATGATCGCCTTGGCGGAAACGGCTTTTCGGTGGCGCGGTGCGGGCACGTCGATAGGCGACGTGCACGATCCAGGTGGGGCGGATCCACAAACTTCGCACGACAATGCTTCAGAATGACTAGCTATACAGGACCCACAGTGACAAGACTGACAACAACCAAACACAATAACGAGGAAGGTCGCCGTACTGGCACCTCGGTATTCGAAAGGCATCGGAAGCCGCGGAGGACCCGGAATGGCTGGTAGCGCGATGGTGGATAAACGTCTCGAGTTCGGTGTGCTCGGACCGCTGGAGATGAACATTGACCGCACCCTGGTGCCTCTGGGCACCCCCAAGCAGCGGGCTGTGCTGGCCATGCTGGTCATCAACCGGAACCGGCCCGTCGGCGTCGACACGCTGATCACCGCCCTGTGGGACGAATGGCCGCCATCAGGGGCGCGCGCCAGTATCCACTCCTACGTGTCCAACCTGCGCAAGCTGGTCGGCGCCGCCGGGGTCGACCCCCGGGTGGTGCTGGCCGCGGCGCCGCCCGGGTACCGGCTCACCATCCCCGAAGACACCTGCGATCTCGGCCGGTTCATCGCAGAGAAGACGGCGGGCGTCCATGCCGCCGCGGGCGGCAATTTCGAAGAGGCCAGCCGGCATCTGTCGGCGGCGCTCAACGAGTGGCGCGGGCCGGTGCTCGATGACCTCCGGGACTTTCCGTTCGTCGACTCATTCGCCACCGCCCTGGTCGAGGACAAGATCATTGCGCACACCGCCAAGGCGGAGGCCGAGATCGCGTGCGGACGGGCTTCCGCGGTGATCAACGAACTCGAGGGTCTGACCGTGGAGCACCCCTACCGGGAGCCGCTGTGGACGCAGCTGATCACCGCCTACTACCTCACCGACCGCCAATCCGATGCCCTGAACGCCTATCGCCGAGTGAAGACGACTCTCGCCGACGACCTCGGGATCGATCCCGGTCCGACGCTGCGGGCGCTCAACGACAAGATCCTGCGCCAAGAAACCCTGGACGTGAAACAGAACGCCAAGGTGACCGCCGTGGGAACCGTCACCGTGCTCGACAAGCGCACCATGGCCGCCGCGCAGAAGGTGGCCGCCTACCTCCATGACGTTGCTACGGGCCGCGCGTACCCGCTGCGGTCGGCGGCGACCCGGATCGGCCGACTCAGCGACAACGACATCGTCCTGGACAGCGCGAACGTCAGCCGCCACCACGCCGTCATCGTCGACACCGGGACCAACTACATCATCAATGACCTGCGGTCCTCGAACGGTGTGCACGTGCGGCACCAGCGGATCCGCACCGCAGCGACCATCCACGATGGTGACCACATCCGCATCTGCGACCACGAATTCACTTTCCAGATCGCCGCCCATACCCAGGCCTGATGCGCTGACCGACGGCACATGAAAGTGCCACTCGCGCAATATTTTCCGTGGTGTTCGCGTCCCGGCTCAGGCGCCGCGCAGACGGAGGCGGCCCGGGTGTGCCCGGCCACCGACCCAGCGGCGGGGTTGCCATTTGCCACAAGACTTTTCGCGACCAGCGTCCGTCCCCCCGCCGGCAGGACCGGACCGGTGCCGTCGCCGTCACGGCAAGATGTGTGGTTTTTCGGGTGAAGGTGTTGGCAGTCTTATTGGCAAGCGCCCACCGTCCCGATTACCGTCATGGTTGCTGAAGCCGGTGGTTGCGCTCCATGCAATACCTGGAGGCTGTTGATAGTGTCGGCGGGATTCGGGTTGGTGGAGGAGGATCAGCAATGAGCGAGGCACCAGACTCGCGGGTGGGGTCGATGTTCGGGCCCTACCACCTCAAGCGGTTGCTGGGCCGCGGCGGGATGGGCGAGGTCTACGAGGCCGAGCACACGGTCAAAGAGTGGACGGTCGCCGTCAAGCTGATGACCGCCGAGTTCAGCAAGGACCCGGTTTTCCGGGAGCGGATGAAGCGCGAAGCCCGCATCGCCGGCCGGCTGCAAGAACCCCACGTGGTGCCGATCCACGACTACGGCGAGATCGACGGACAGATGTACCTCGAGATGCGCATGATCGAGGGCACCGACCTCGACAGCGTGCTCAAACGCTTCGGCCCGCTGACCCCGCCGCGCGCGGTCGCCATCATCACCCAGATCGCCTCGGCCCTTGATGCCGCCCACGCCGCCGGGGTCATGCACCGCGACGTCAAACCACCCAACATCCTGGTCACCAGCGACGACTTCGCCTACCTGGTGGACTTCGGCATCGCCAGCGCCACCACCGACGAAAAGCTCACCCAGCTCGGCACCGCCGTCGGCACCTGGAAATACATGGCCCCCGAACGGTTTTCCAACGACGAGGTCACCTACCGCGCCGACATCTACGCGTTGGCCTGTGTGCTCTACGAATGCCTCACCGGCAGCCCGCCCTATCGCGCCGACAGTGCGACAACGCTGGTGACGGCGCACCTGATGGACCCGGTGCCGCAGGTCAGCGCCGCGCGTGCCGGCATTCCCAAGGGCTTCGACGCGGTCATTGCGCGCGGCATGGCCAAAAAGCCCGAGGACCGCTACGCCAGCGCGGGCGACTTCGCCCGGGCTGCGCACGACGCGCTGAGCGACCCGGACCAGGACCACGCCGAGAACATCCTGCGCCGCAGTCGTGAATCCACGCTGCCCGGCACCGCGGTGGCACCATCGGTGCCTACCGGCGGCCCGCCGCCGCCCCCTCAGTACTCCCCACCGCCCGCTTACGGCGACCCGATCGGCTCGGGGCCGCTGCAGCGGCAGTCGCCGACGAATGCGCCGTCGTGGTCTCCCGCGAGTGGCCCGATTCCGGCGAGTGGCCCGATTCCCGCCCACGGCCAGCCCACGCCGCCGCCGCAGTACTTCCAGAGCGGCGGCTGGGGCGGTACCCCGTCCGGCCCGACACCACCCCAACAGCCTGGCGGACCGCCGACCTGGAACCAGGGTGGTCCACCCTCGGGCGGCAAGCGCAGTCCGTGGCCCATCGTGGCCGGCGCCGCTGCCCTGGTCGTGGTTCTCGTCCTCGCCGGCGTCGGCATTTGGCTCGCCACCCGGAAGGACGACAAGACGAACGCCGGCGACACGACGACTACGCCGGCCACCACCAGCACCACCAAGCCGAGCGGCCCCAAGAGTTCACCGGCGACAACCACGCCGGGCGGTGAGCCGGGGAGCAAGCTGATGTCGATGCTGCCCCCCGGATACCCCTCGGGAACGTGCACGGCGACCACGCCTAAGCCGAACAGCGTGTGGACCGGCACGGTTGCCATGGTCGACTGCGGGCAGAACACCAACCAGGGTGGTCCCAGTCGCGCGATCTATGGGCTGTTCCCCAACCTCGAGACGCTGAAGCAGGCGTTCAACGACGACATCGCGGCGGTGCAGCTTTCGAACTGCCCCGGGGAGGGTCCGTCGCCGGACGGCTGGCACTACGACCGGGACCCGACGGTCACCGCCGGGATGATCGCCTGCGGAACCTACAAGAACCACCCGAACGTGATCTGGAGCAATGAGGGCAAGCTCATGCTCAGTGACGTGTTCGGGGATCCCGCGACCATCGATGACCTGCACACCTGGTGGGCCAAGTACGGCTGATCGAGGCCGGCCGGCCGACTGACGAGTAGGGCATACGAGTTCAATGCTCAAGCGGCACAACCATATTGGAACGCTAGATCCGGTATGGTGGCGCCTCCCTCCGATGCGCTGGTGTCGGGAGAGGCAGCGATGAGCGAAACGCCGGGCCCGCGCACCGGGTCGACGTTCGGGCCGTATCGGCTCAAACGACTGCTGGGCCGCGGCGGCATGGGCGAGGTCTACGAGGCCGAGCACTCGGTCAAAGGATGGACCGTCGCCGTCAAGCTGATGTCGGAAACCGTGAGCAGCGACCCGGTGTTTCGCGAGCGGATGAAGCGGGAGGCCCGCATCGCCGGCCGACTACAGGAACCGCACGTCGTGCCCATTCACGACTACGGCGAAATCGACGGGCAGATGTTTCTGGAGATGCGCCTCATAGCGGGCACTGACCTCGACAGCCTGCTCACCCGGCATGGCCCGTTGCCTGCTCCACGCGCGATCGCCATCATCACTCAGATCGCCTCCGCGCTCGACGCCGCCCACGCCGTCGGGGTCATGCACCGGGACGTCAAACCACCCAACATCCTGGTCACCCGCGACGACTTCGCCTACCTGGTGGACTTCGGCATCGCCAGCGCCACCACCGACGAGAAAATCACTCAGCTGGGCACCGCGGTGGGCACCTGGAAATACATGGCGCCCGAACGGTTTTCCAGCGATGTGATCACCCACCGAGCCGATATCTACGCGCTGGCCTGCGTGCTGTTCGAGTGCCTGACCGGTAGCGCGCCGTACCCGTCCGACAACCCCGGCGTACTGATCAGCGCCCACATGATCAACCCCATCCCGCGGCCCAGCGCAGCAGGACGCAACGTTCCGAGGTCCCTGGACACCATCATCGCCCGCGGCATGGCCAAGAAACCGGGCGACCGCTACCCCGGCGCCGGCGATCTGGCCCGGGCCGCACACAAGGCGCTCAGTCACCCCGACCAGGACCACGTCGCCGAGATCGTGCGCCGCAGCCAGGAGTGCACCAATACCGGACAAGCTGGTGAATCCGCAGTCCGCGCAACGGATTTCCGGTCCGGGTCCGACCCCGCAAGCACGGCCGCCCGCCGCTCCACTCGGTTCGGCCGGCTACCGGGCCGGCCCACCGCGTCCGATACCGCCGGCGGTCCCGCCACCTGGTCCACCGGCGGGACCGCCCACGCCGCAACCGTTCACCGGACCATGGCACCCGGCCAACCCGCCTGCGCAGCCGCGCCGCAACCGGTGGGCGATTGTCGCCGGAGTTGCCGCGGTCATCCTGGTCATCATGCTGAGCGGCATCGGCATCTGGATGGCCACCAAGGACGACGACAACACCCAGGCCGACAGACAACGGACCACCACGACCCGACCCACAACTACGACCAGCACACGGACCACGACGACGCCCGCGCCGTCGTCGAGTGCGCCGCCGGCGGCGCAGGCCCGACTGATGAGCCTGCTCCCTTCGGGCTATCCCGCCGGATCCTGCACGACGGACACCAAAACGATGCCGGGCGCCCTGGTATCGGTGTCGTGCGGGCAGAACACCGATGCCAACGGCCCGAGATTGTCGGCTTACGGGCTCTTCCCCGACGTTGCATCGCTGAAGAAGGCTTTCACCGGATTCACCACCACCTTCACCATCCAGCAGTGCCCCGGGGGAAAGGCGTCTCCCGGCAACTGGTGGCACACCCAGGACCCGAACACGATTTTGGGCCAGATGGCCTGTGGCATCTACAAAGGCAACGACCCGCAGGTGATGTGGAGCAACGAACAGACGCTGGTGTACGGACTCGTCGGCGGGAAGCAGCAGGTACCCAACCTCGACCAGCTGTACAAGTGGTGGGCCAAGCATTCGTGAGTCGGTCGTCGTAGCATTCACGGTCCGCAGGAGTAATGATTCGGGGCGGTTCGGTTGGTGTAGCGGAGGCGTCGGATGGACGATTTGCTGGGGGTCTCGGAGCCGGCGGGGTTGCAGGTGCGTGGGGGTGGGCGGCGTTGGCAGGTGGTCCCGGGACGGGTGTGGACGGTGGGGCGTTCGGGTGAGGCCGATATCCAGTTGGACAATCCGCGGATCTCGCGAGTGCATGCGGTGCTGGAGCCCACGCAGACGGGGTGGGTGTTGTCCAACCGCAGCAGCAACGGCATGTTCGTCGACGGCGCGCGGGTGGAGCAGGTCCTCATCGACCATCGGCCGGTGACGGTGGTGCTGGGGTCACTGACCTCGGGGCAGGTGGTGGAATTCCATCCCGGTGAGCACGCGCAGGAGCCGGTGTCGATCGGGGAGGCGACCACGACGGCGGCACCGCTGCCCCCGCTGCCCTCGGCCGAGACCGCCGCTGAGACCACCGAGCTCGCGCTGCCGCCGCTGCCCATGGATGAGCTGGGGCTGGGGGCGCCGTCGGGGGGTCACACCACCTCGGCACGCACCCCGACCGCGGTGCACGCCATCGACCAGGTCACCGTCAGCATCGGCCGCGCCCCCGAGAACACCGTGGTCCTGCACGACCTGCTGGTCTCGCGCCGCCACGCCCTGCTGCGCCGCTCCGGTAGCGGGCTGGGAACTGACCGACACCCACTCCGCCAACGGCACCTACGTCAACGGCACCCGCGTCACCCGCGCGCTGATCGGCCCCGACGACATCGTGGGCATCGGCCACCAACTCCTGCACCTGTCCGGGGATCGCCTCGTCGAATACGTCGACACCGGCGACGTCTCCTATGAAGCGGCCAACCTGCACGTGCAGACCAAAGGCAAAGTCCTGCTCGACGACGTCAACTTCGTGCTGCCCCAGCGCAGCCTGCTGGCCGTCGTGGGACCCAGCGGAGCCGGTAAATCCACCCTGCTGGCCGCCCTGACCGGATTTCGCCCCGCCACCAGGGGCACTGTGCGCTATGACGACCGCGACCTGTATGACAACTACCCCGAACTACGCCACCGCATCGGCTTCGTCCCCCAAGACGACATCCTGCACGCCCCCCTGACCGTGCGCCGCGCCCTGAACTACGCCGGCCGCCTGCGCTTCCCCCAGGACGTCACCGCCACCGAACGCCACCACCGCATCGAGGAAGTCCTCACCGAACTGGGCCTGGCCACCCAAGCCGACCAGCGCATCGACTCCCTGTCCGGCGGACAACGCAAACGCACCAGCGTCGCCCTGGAACTACTGACCAAACCATCCCTGCTGTTCCTGGACGAACCCACCTCGGGCCTGGACCCGGGCTATGAGAAATCGGTGATGCAAACCCTGCGCACCCTGGCCGACGACGGCCGCTCAGTGGTCGTGGTCACCCACAACATCGCCCACCTCAACATGTGCGACCGCCTGCTCGTGTTGGCCCCCGGCGGCCGACTCGCCTACTTCGGCCCACCCCAACAAGCCCTGGCCTACTTCCAGTGCACCGACTTCGCCGACCTGTTCATCCTGCTGGAAAACGACACCACCACCGACTGGACCACCCGCTACAACGACTCCCCCCTGCACGCCGCATTCACCCCCACTCCCACCAACCACGACACGGCTCGCCCGATCGAGAACCCCGCCGCCAAACCCAAACCCAAAGCCCAGCAAAGCCCCCCAGCCCAATTCGCCATTCTGTGCCGCCGCTACCTCGCCGTCATCGCGGCCGACCGCCAATACACCCTGTTCCTCCTCGCCCTGCCCCTGCTGCTCAGCCTGTTCACCTACGCCGTCCCCGGCGACGCCGGACTCTCCCTGGCCAAGGCCATCGAGAAGATCTCGACGCAACCGGGCCAACTTCTGGTGTTGCTGATCATCGGCGGGGCGCTGATGGGGTGCGCTTCCTCGATTCGGGAGATCGTCAAGGAACAAGCGATCTACCGCCGCGAACACGGCATCGGCCTGTCCGGCGGCGCCTACCTCGCCTCCAAACTCGCGGTTCTCGGCGCCATCGCGAGCGCTCAGGGACTGATCCTGGGGTTGCTCGGCGTGGCCTTCCTGCCGCCACCGGACCAGTCGGTGGTCATGCCCTGGCCCAGGATCGAAGTGGCGGTAGCGGTGGTGGCCGTGACCGTGGTGTCGATGATCCTGGGTCTCCTGATCTCGGCGCTGATCAGCAACGCCGACCGCGGCATGCCCCTGCTCGTCCTGGTCGTCATGGCTCAACTGGTGCTCTGCGGCGGCATGTTCGCCGTCAAAGACCGCGTCCCCCTCGAACAACTCGCCTGGCTCTCCCCCTCCCGCTGGGCCTACGCCATGGCCGCTTCGACCGTGGACCTCAACGATCTGCGCCGGACCGCCGGCGCAGACCAGGACCCGATGTGGGATTACGACGTCAGTAGCTGGCTGGTCGCCGCGGCGGCATGCGCCGTGCAGGCGGTCGTGCTGGTGCTCCTCAATGTGCTGCGGCTACGGCGCATGGGACCGCAACGAAGGGTCAGAAGGTAACTCAAACGAGCCGCACCGAATACGCTGGTGATGGCCCCGACGCGCATCTGCGGTTGGCGCGCCTACCTGGAGGTGGTTGATAGTGTCGGCGACGTTGGTTGATGGGGAGGATCAGCGATGAGCGACACCCAGGGCTCGCGGGTGGGGTCGATGTTCGGGCCCTACAAACTCAAGCGGTTGCTGGGCCGCGGCGGGATGGGCGAGGTCTACGAGGCCGAGCACACGGTCAAAGAGTGGACGGTCGCCGTCAAGGTGATGACCGCCGAGTTCAGCAAGGACCCGGTTTTCCGGGAGCGGATGAAGCGCGAAGCCCGCATCGCCGGCCGGCTGCAAGAACCCCACGTGGTGCCGATCCACGACTACGGCGAGATCGACGGACAGATGTACCTCGAGATGCGCATGATCGAGGGCACCGACCTCGACAACGTACTTAAACGCTTCGGCCCGCTGACCCCGCCGCGCGCGGTCGCCATCATCACCCAGATCGCCTCGGCCCTTGATGCCGCCCATGCCGCCGGGGTCATGCACCGCGACGTCAAACCACCCAACATCCTGGTCACCCGCGACGACTTCGCCTACCTGGTGGACTTCGGCATCGCCAGCGCCACCACCGACGAAAAGCTCACCCAGCTCGGCACCGCCGTCGGCACCTGGAAATACATGGCCCCCGAACGGTTTTCCAACGACGAGGTCACCTACCGCGCCGACATCTACTCACTGGCCTGTGTGCTCTACGAATGCCTCACCGGCGGCCCGCCGTTTCGCGCCGACAGCGCGGGTTCATTGGTCACGGCCCATTTGATGAACCCGGTGCCGCAGGTCAGCGCCGCGCGTGCCGGCATTCCCAAGAGCTTCGACGCCGTCATTGCGCGCGGCATGGCCAAGAAGCCCGAGGACCGTTACACCAGCGCCGGTGATCTGGCCCTGGCCGCCCACGAAGCCCTCAGCTCGCCCGACCAGGATCACGCCGAGAACATCCTGCGCCGCAGCCAGGAAGCCACCCTGCCCGGTCCGCCGACCGCAACGTCGCCACCCACCATGCCGGCCAGCGCGGTGGCACCGCCCCAGCGCCCCGGCCCGCCGGGCACGCCGCCGCCCTCGCCGCGGCCTTCGGCACCGCAGTACGGCGGGGGCTCCGGACAGTCGGACCCTCAGGTCCGGTGCCGCAGCAGCGGCCGTCCTCGCCGCCCGGCCATCCCGCGTGGAACCCGGTCAGTGGCCCGATTCCGGCGTCGGGCCCGCCGTCCCAGAACAATCCCCAGTACCACCAAAGCGGCGGGTGGGGTGGCGGACCGCCCAACACACCGATGTCGTCCGGCCCCATGCCGTCGGCGTGGAACCAGGGACACCGCGCCGCCGCCGGGCAAACGTAACCCGTGGCCGATCGTCGCCGCCGTCGTCATTGTTGCGGTCCTCGTCGTCGCAGGCGTGGTGATCTGGCTGGCCACCCGCCCCGATCCGGTGGCCAAACAAAAACCGATCAACGAGGACCGGCTGAGCTCGCTGCTGCTGAGTGCCTCGGAGGTCAACTCGGTAATGGGTTCATCGACGATGGAGCCCGGCAAACCGATCACGACGGTGGACTCGTCGACTGTCACGCTTTCGATCCCGGACTGCCAGGGCGCGATGTACACCAGCCAGGGGCCCGTGTACGCCGGCTCCGGTTACACCGGAATCAGCGGGCTGGTGTCATCGGAGCCGGGCGACAACTACGACCACTGGGTCAACCAGGCCGCCATCACTTTCCCGACCGCAGACAAGGCGAAGTCTTTCCTGCAGACCTCGCTCAATAAGTGGAAGGGCTGCGCGGGCAAGACGGTCACCGTCACCAACAAGGGCAAGACCTACCGGTGGACGTTCTCCGAAGTCCAAGGGACCTCACCGAAGATCACGGTGACAGACGCCCAAGAAGGCGCCAACGGTTGGGAATGCCAGCGGGCGATGGAAGTGGCCAACAACGTGATCGTCGACGTCAATGCCTGCGGTTATCAGATCACTGACCAGGGCGGTCAGATCGCCGACAAGATCGTCGCCAAGGTCAACAAGGAGAAGTAGCGACGCCCGGGTATCCGGGGTCAACCGGCCAGGTCGGGACCCTGTGCACGTAGGTCGTCGACCGCCGACATGGCGTCGCGCAGCTTGGCCAGCCACTCCTCGGTGTGCTCACCGACCAGCTTGACCGACCATGACAGCGCATCGGCGCGTGATCGTGCGACGCCCGCGTCGACCAAGGTGTCGAGCACCTGGCGTTCCGGTTGCTTCAGGCGCGTCATGACCGGTACGGCGATGTGGGTGAACAGAATCCGTTCGCCGTTCACCTCGACGCCCCAGGAGACCTTGCGCCCGTAGCGCCCCTGCGCCTCCTCGGCGATGGCCATCCGCTCCGGCCGGGTTTCTTCGCGGAACCGGGAGACCCGTCCCTCGGCCCGCGCCGAGCTTTCGTCGGCGCCTTCCGGCAGCGTTCCGACGACGGTGATCTCTTCACGGTCGACGATGACCGTCGGGTCGCCGTGGAACCACTCGTCGGGAAGACGGCCGGCGAACCACTCGGGCGCACCGCTGGCATCGGGTTGCTCGGCCTGCTGCCAGCCCCCGGGACGCCCGTGGCGGCGCCCATGATGTTGATGAAGGTTCATGATTACATGATTACACCGTTACATGTGTAAGCAACAGCGTTTCGCCCCGGGCGAACATCCAGTCGGCCGGCGAGCACCCGCTCCACTGCGGTTGTCCCGGCCGGAAACCGTTGCCATCAGGCATTCACAGTTGTATTTTTAGTAACGAAGCAGGCCCGGAAGTGACCGAATCTCAAGCGCCGGAAGAAGGGTGAAAAACGGCCGCGTCAGACCCCGCAGTAGTCGGAGTCAGCACGCCCCCGCGAGTCACGCCGGGCCTGCCCATGTGCCGGGCCTTTCCGGCGAGCAGACCTGAAATCACACGAAAGCGGTTCGCGCCGTGCTTTTGCGACTGCCTGCGGCTTTGCTAAGCGCGGCGGACCCGGAACAGTTTGGCTTCACTCTTGATGCCCTTGAGGCGACGGGCTCCCGCGAAAGACCACTGGAACCCGGCGTTGTCGCCGACCGCTTCGCAGACCGCATCCGTCGCCAGCACCGTACCCGGGCGTGCTACCCCGGTGACCCGGCTTGCCGCGTTGACCGGGCTGCCGAACCAGTCCCCGGCCCGGCTCACCGCCATACCTGAGGCAACACCGGCTCGAAGCCGGGGAAAGTCGTTGTCGTTGTCCACCGTGTCGACCAGCTCGAGAACGGTGTCCAGCAACGGCGCCGGCTCGGGGCAGACGAACATCACCGCGTCGCCGATCGTCTTGATGAACCGCACCGGCGGAGCGGTCAGGTCCCGGGCCAGGTCGGCCAGCCGGCCAGCGAGGTGGCTCAGTTCCTCGGCCGAGACCACTTCGCCCAGCTTGGTGAAGCCAACGAGATCGGCGAAGGCGACCGCGACCGGACGGGCTCCCGGCAGCGGCTTGCCCGCGGCGCGTTCACCGGCATTCACGGCTTCGGTCTCCATCATGTGCCGCAACTGCAGGAACAGCATCTGGTGAATCATCGGGCCGAGCAGCGGCGCCATCCGGCTGATCAGCGCCTTGGATCCCTGCGCGATCTGCAGTTCGGTGGCCCCCGGCCGAATGATCGCCGACAGGGCGGTGAAACGCATGACCTCGGCCGCATGTGACAGGCCTTCGGCGAGCACCCGCACCACGGACACCACTTGATCGGGATTCAGCCCCAGTTCGACGAACCGCTGCGCGAACGCCGCCGCCTCGCCGTCGGCGCGCATGAGCACGGCCGCGTCCGGGTCGTCCACCCTGGCCAGTCCGCTGGCACGCTGCACCCGCTGCAGCAGGTCCAGGTCGACGCCGTAGGTTTCGCTGATCTCCCGCGCAGACACATAGGTGCCGTCGTCGCCGATGATGTGACGGGAAGCCAATAGCAGGGGTGGGTTCGTTGTCCGGATCTCCTCGGCAGTGATGCCCTGTTCGAGCAGCCAGTGCACGAGGTCGGCGCGCTCGGCGCGCGCCGGACCCTCGAGTCCGTCGAGCAGGTCGTCGAGGTTCGCGTCGTCCGCTGGATCTGCCACGTCGTCCACGTTAGAGCCCGGCCCGCGTCATCATGTGAGGTGATGACCGAACCTCTGCTCGACGGGCTGCCACCGGTGATCGACGGCTGCGCCGAGGTATTGATCCTGGGCTCGTTTCCCAGCGTCCGCTCCCTGGCCGACGGTCAGTACTACGCCAACCCGAACGTTCTGCAACGCCTTTTCGGCTCGATCGCCGCGCCTATGACGTGTACGGCATTCGATCGCACGGCAACCTATTCCGAGGCCGGGTCGGCGGCGCATCGGCAATCGACCGAAACCTGGTGGCAACTTTGCGGCTGTTCGTCACCTATCCGAGCTACCCGGGTGTACTTCAACGGTGCCGGGATGTGTTGAGCGGTGACGGCGAAACTCGCCGCCTGGACCAGCCCGGCGCATGCGATGCAGCCGAGAAGCTGCCGCTGGCGCTGACCGTCATGACACCGGCGGTCGCCGCTGTGCCCACGGCCGGGCGGCTTCGATCTGCGCCGACAACGACAGCAGCGTCGCCTCGTCGTACGGCCTGCCGACCAGCTGCACCGACATCGGCAGCCCGTCGTCGTCGAAATCCCACGGCACCACGGCCGCGGGCTGACCTGTCAGATTCCAGATCTGCTGGTAGGGAACCCGTTGGGCGACCAGCAACAGCGTCGACACACCGCCCCGCCGTTGGTAGGCGCCGATGCGGGACGGGCCGGCAGCGGTGCCCGGTGTGATGACGACGTCGACGTCGTCAAAGATCGCCTGGATCCGGTTATCGAGCCCGGTCTCGGCCGTTCGCAACGCGGCCATCCGCCGGTCGGAGAAGAACGAACCGAGGCGGGCGATGGCGCGAGTGCGCGCTTCGAGTCGGTCGGGGTGGGCCTGCGCGTCCGCGTCGTCGCTGATGCCTCGCAGAAACCGGGGCAGATAGTTTGCATACAACGAGGCCGGATACACCGGGTCGCGCACGATCACCTCATGGCCGAGATCGCGCAGCAACGCCCCGGCCTGCTCGACGGCCGTCAACTGGGCTCTGCCGACCCGCACGGGCATCGGGGTTGGCACCTTGGTGCTCAACGCAATTCGCAGCGGACCGGGCCGGCGCGCCGCGGCGGCGGCGAATTCGCCTTCGGGTCCGGGCACCGTATTCGTCGCGTCGAGAAGCAACGCCGCATCAAGCACCGACCGCGCGATCGGGCCGTTGACGCTCAGCCCCTGCCACGCGCCGTCGTGCGGCTCCAACGAGATCCGGTCGCGTTGCGGTTTCAGGCCGAACAGACCACACCAGGTTGCCGGTATCCGAATTGATCCGCCGCCGTCGGACCCCAGGGCCAGTGGCGCCAGACCCGCCGCGACCGCTGCAGCGCTGCCGCCACTGCTGCCGCCCGGTGTGCGACGCGGGTTCCACGGGTTGCGGGTGGCACCGAAGGTCAACGACTCGGTGAAGGGCATGATCATCAGCTCCGGCACCGAGGTCTTGCCGATGATCACCGCGCCCGCCGCGCGCAGCCGGCGCACCACTTCGGCGTCGTCGACCGCCGCCGGCCCGTGTGCGCCGCTGCCGTATGTCGTCGTCTCACCCGCGACGTCCACGTCGTCCTTGATCGCTATCGGCACGCCTAGGAGCGGTCGGCGCTCGCCGGCGTCCAGGCGTTGCTGGGCGATCTCGGCTTCCTCGCGCGCGCCGTCGTAGCGCACCACCCGGTACGCGCGCAGTTCGCTGTCCAGCCGCTCGATCCGTTCCAGATAGAGCTCGAGGAGTAGCGGGGCGTCGATTTCACCGTCGGCCAGCATTCGTGCCTGTTCGGCCGCACCGGCGAAAGCGAGATCGCGAGGGTCCACCGCCGCAGCGTATCTCGCACGCGGGCTCGTCCTCAGGGCCAGTACCGTGGCGACATGTCCTGCGTATTCTGTGCGATCGCAGCCGGCGAAGCGCCGGCCATCCGGATCTACGAAGACGACAGCTATCTGGCGGTCCTCGACATCCGGCCCTTCACCCGCGGCCATACCCTGGTGATCCCCAAGAAACACACTGTCGACCTCGACGACACCCCGCCAGAGACCCTGGCCGGAATGATCGCCCTCGGCCAGCGCATCGCGCAGGCGGCCAAGGCGACCGAACTGGCCGACGCGACCAACATCGCCATCAACGACGGCCGCGCCGCCTTCCAAACGGTTTTCCACATTCACCTGCATGTGCTGCCGCGGCGTAACGGCGACAAGCTCTCGGTGGCCAAGGGAATGCTGGTGCGCCGGGATCCCGACCGGGAGGGCACCGGAGCGATCCTGCGGGAGGCTCTGGCGCGCATCGACGCAAGCAGTTAGAACCCGACCCCCGCTCGGATTGGCGGCGATCAGGTGTTACACGCGCGCCAGTAGTGCCGCCAGAGCGGGTGCAGCAGTTTATTCTGTGGAGGCGTGCGGTGAAGCTCCTACCTACTTCGCCTGCCTGAATGCATGTGCGAGCTGGAGCAACGAATGAAGCGCTGGACGGGGATGCAGTGCCCGTTCACCGGGCTGCCCCTGAGAGTCACCACTTCCGTCGTCGGCGGCTACAGCTTGGCGGCGTCGCTGGTCATCGCGTCGTCGGTCTGGGGCTGGCACGGCCCCTATGCCACCCGTCCGGTCGTGGAAGGCGTAACGGTCCTGTGCCTGGCCTTCGCGGCCGGGTGCGCCTGCCGGGCGGCGTGGCATGCGGTCGGACGCCGCCGGTACGGCTGGCTGGCATTGGTGGTGGCGCTCGCCGGATGGGCTGTGGGCGAGATCATCTGGTCGGTCTACGACGTGCGCCCAGAGTCCGAGCACGCCAGTCATCCGGCCGCGGCGGAGATCGTGCTGCTGCTGTATCCGATCGGGGCCTTCGCCGCGATGGTGCTGTTGTCGAATCCCCCCGGTGGTCACCACCTGTGGCGGCTGGTGCTGGACGGCGTCATCGTGTCCACCTCGCTGTGGGTGGCGTCCTGGGTGTTCGTTCTCGACACACTGCTGAAGACGGACAGCAGCTCACGACCAGCGACGGTGGTGCACGTCATCGCCGACGTCGTGCTCATGACGACCGCGATCCTGTTGTTGTCACGGGGGCGTCCCGGTGGGCGCCGCAGCGTTAACCTGCTGGCCGGGGGCGTTGCCACCATCATGCTCGCCGACATGCTGGTCCTTTTCCAGACCGGGATCGGCAGCTACCACTCCGGAGATCTGGTCGACATGACCCGGGTAGCCGGTTTGGGCCTGATGGCGCTGGCGGGACTGGTCAGCATCAAAGAGCCGCAGGTAGAGACAACGCGGCTGGGAATCACCCCGCGTACCCGGCTGTGGCTGCCGTACCTGCCGCTGCTGCTGGCCGCCGCCGTCGGGTTGGGACACGCGCTGCGCATGATGCAGCACGGACCGCTGCTGGCCGGGTTGGGGATCCTGGTTGCCGCGGTGCTGGCCCGGCAGTTAGTGGTGCTCGTCGAAAACCAGGGGTTGTTGACCGCGGTGTCGCAGGAGGCTTTCCGGGACAGCCTGACCGGCCTGGCCAACCGCGCCGCTTTTCTACACACGTTGGAGCAGGCAGTCGCCGATCGCCGCCCGGACTCCGCACCGATAGCGGTCATGTGTCTGGACCTCGACAACTTCAAGTCGGTCAACGACGCACTCGGCCATCCGGCCGGCGATGAGCTTCTGGTTCGGGTCGCCGGCCGGCTGACCACTGCCCTGAGCGAGCAGGGCACCGTCGCGCGGCTCGGTGGTGACGAATTCGCGGTACTCATCGAAGGTCCGGTCGAGGATTCGCACGCGGCAGCCCAGCGCGTCCTCGAATCATTCAATGCCGCAATCGTTGTCGACGGTGTTCCCCTGGCGGTCCGGCCAAGCATCGGTTTCACCGTGGCCGCCGCAGAATCCAAGTACACCGTCGACGAACTCCTGCGCCATTCCGACCTGGCCATGTATGCCGCCAAACGCGAAGGCGGACAATGCATCCGCAGCTTCGTGCCGGATCTGCCGTTGCCGTACGCGCTGAACGAACTCAGCGACGAGTCGATGCTGGCATTGAAGGGCAACCTGGAGACCGGATTCGACGCCGGTCCGCTGTATCGAGGCACGGCCGACGCTTCCCCTAACGCGACGGCGTTCGCGCGCACGATCAAACCGCTTGCCGCCGTGGGGAAATCTGGGTCAGACGACGTGCACGGCGTACCCCACAATGTCCGTTGGCCTCCGATGGCTGTCCGGATCAGCTTGGGGGCTCTGGCAGTTGGGGTCCTGATCTTCGCATCGTCATGCCTACCCGACCCGCACGCCGACCACTCGCCGTTCTTCGCCGACGTCTTCTATCCGGCGCTGAATTTCTTTGCCGCCGCGCTGATCGCGCTGCGCGCATACCGGGTGAAGGCCGACCGCGCGGCGTGGACTCTGATCGCACTCGGCACGGCGGTTTCCGCGGCGGGTGACGTCATCTACGCCATGTGGGTGCCGGACGGTCAGTCGCCGTCGATCGCCGACCCGGCTTACCTGGCTTTCTATCCGCTTGCCTACGCCGGGCTACTGCTGTTGATGCGGTCCCGCCTCAAGCGGGTGCCCGTCCCGGTACGGCTGGACTCGGTGGTATGCGGGTTGGCCATGGCCTCGGTGGCGGCCGCGCTGACCGCAGGACCCATCCATGAGGCCGCCACACGAGCGCCGGCCACCGTGCTGGTGGGCCTGATCTATCCGTGGTTCGATCTGCTGCTGTTGGCGCTGGCCGCCGGAATGCTGCCGATCCTCGGCTGGCGCCACGAATTCCGTTGGGGCCTGCTGGTAATCGGGTTTGTTCTGTTCGCAGCCGCCGACACCGCGTACCTGTTCGAGACCTCCGCCGGTTCATACCGGGTAGGCACCATGCTCGACGCGTTCTGGCCCGCGTCATTCCTGATGTTTGCGCTTGCCAGTTGGAGCGACATGGTCCTCGACGCCGCCGCTGCCCAGACGCGGGCTCGGCTCCTACGCCGCCCCGGTGGCGTGCACCATCGTCGCGCTGGCGGTCACCGCGGTGGGCAGCGAGTCGCGGGTCGCGCCGATACTGGCCGCCCTGAGCCTGGTCGCCGTCGCAGCACGGTTCTCGGTGACCTTCCGCGAAGTCAGCATCATGGCCGAAACGCACAAGCAGGCCATGACCGATCAACTGACCACACTGCCCAACCGGCGCTCCCTGGCGACGACGTCTGACCGCCGTACCCGTCGCCCCGCCGTCGGCTGTTGGGTCGGCACTGAGCACCGGGGGGCCGGCCCGTCGAGCGCTGTTGCTGCTGCAACTCCACGACTTCAACGAAATCGCCGACTCGGTCGGTTACCACTTCACCGATGATCTGCTGTGCCAGGTCGCGAATCGCCTGGCCCAGAATGTGCGTCGCGAAGACATGCTCGCCCGTGCAGGCGATGAGGAGTTCGCAATCCTGCTCGCCGAGGGCGCCGACCTGATCGCCGCGCGCGCGCAGGCGGGTCGGCTACTGGAAGCGTTGAACGAACCGTTCGCGCTGGATCCGATGACCGTGCAAGTGGATGCCCGCATCGCCATCGCCCTGTTCCCCGACCACTGTGACCATCCGCAGGAACTGCTCAACCGCGCCGAGACGGCACTGCCGCACGCCAGGTACGCCAAGAGCAAGATCGCGGTGTATGACGCGGCGTACGACTTGTATCGCGACAACGACCCCAACCTCATCGAGGAGCTGCGCGCTGCGCTGGCCGAGGGCAACGAGCAGCTGACCTGCCACTACCAGCCCAAGATCAACGCGAGCGACGGCAGCGTGCACAGTGTGGAGGCGCTGTTGCGCTGGCACCACCCCAACCGTGGGCTGCTGCTGCCCGAGGAGTTCCTGCCGGCCGCCGAACGTGCCGGGCTGATGCGCAAAGTGGCCAACCGCACCGTCAACCTCGCCCTCGAACAGGCCCGGTGTTGGCGGAGCAGGGCGTGGCGCTGACCGTGGCGGTCAACCTGTCGACCACCAACCTGCTGGACCTCGACCTCGTCGGCACCATTGAACAGCTGCTGCAGACCTATGGTCTGCCCGCCGACGAGCTCATCATCGAGATCACCGAAAGCACGCTCGTCGACTCGGCGCGGTCCCGCAATACCGTCGCCGCGCTGCAGCGCCTCGGTGTCCGGATCTCACTTGACGACTACGGCACCGGATGGTCGTCGCTGGCTCGGCTGCAGGACGTTTCGGTCGACGAGCTGAAGCTTGACCGGGTATTCGTGGCACGCCTGGCGCAGGACCCTCGCTCGGTGGCCATCGTGCGCTCCACGGTGGCGTTGGCGGAAAGCCTCGGCGCGGACCTGGTCGCCGAGGGCGTCGAAGACGAGGTGACGTTGCGGGCACTGCGGCAGTACGGCTGCACCATCACGCAGGGCTTTGTGCACAGTCCACCGATGCCGGCCGGCGACCTGCTGCAGTGGATTGCCAGCCTGGCACTCCCGATGTCGCCGCCGAGAAACCTGAACAGGCCCGGCGTGCCCGACTAGAACAGCTCCTTGGCCAGCAGCTCGAGCGTGGCCACCCGTGCCGGCGCCGTCGCGGGATCGGTGCCGCGGCGAGCGGACGCCACCGGGTGCACCATCACCTCGTCGACGTCGAAGCGTTCGGCCAGGGCCCGCACCTGATCGGCGGCCTCGGCCGGTGAGCCGACGACGGCCCGCTGCCATCCCGCTGCGACGATGGCCTCGGCTTGCGGCGGCAGCTGCTCCAGCGGCGCCTCTTCGACGAGGTCCAGCGGCCCCAACGGCTGCCCGGTGCGCAGCCGGGCCATCATCTGCAGGTTCGGCAGCATCAACTCCACTGCCTCCGCGCGTCTCGGCGACCACCGCGTTGACCGTCATGAACGTGACCGGCTCGGACGCGAGGTCGCTGGCCGGAACTCGCGAGCGGTACACTCCAGCGCCTCGGCGGTGCCCTGCCCGGAGAAGTGATGTGCGAACACGTACGGCAGGCCCTTGGCCGCGGCCAGGTGCGCCGAGTACATCGACGAGCCGAGCAGCCACATCCGCGGCTCGCTGGCGGCCTCCGGCGTGGCCTTGAGGATGTAGTCCTCGTTGCGGATCGGGACCCGGACCCCGCGGGGGCTCATCAGCGCCGCCACCTCGTCGAGGTACTCGCGGGAAATTCTCGACGTCGCGATCGTCGCGGCGGGCCCGCAGCACGATCGACGTCACAGGGTCGGAGCCGGGCGCACGGCCGATGCCCAGGTCGATGCGGCCGGGCGCGGCGGCCTCCAGCAGCGCGAACTGCTCGGCGACGGCCAGCGGCGCGTGGTTGGGCAGCATCACCCCGCCCGAGCCGAGGCGCAGCTGGTCGGTCTGCGCGGCGAGGTAGGCGATCAGCACCGGCGGGCTGGTGGCGCCACCGACGGCATGTTGTGGTGCTCGGCGACCCAGTAGCGGGTGAAGCCCAGCCGGTCGGCGGTTTGCGCCAGCGGTACCGTGGCCGCGAGCGCGTCGCTGGTGGACTGGTCGCTGCGCACCGGGACCAGATCAAGGACGGAAAGACGCACGATCGCCTCAACGCGCCCGGCGCGGTGGGATGTTCCCGGGTGGTCAGTAGTTGCCTCAGCAACGTGAACGAGTTGACGATGAGGTCGAACTGCTCCTGGGAGATCGGCGCGCCGCCGGGAATGCTGTCGCTGGCCAGGAACTGGGTGCGTTCGGTGTAGGCGTGAAAACGCTTGAAATAGTTCGCGAATCCGAGCCCGTGATCGGTGCGGGGCCAGTTTGAGTTCGCCCGCCAGGACCGTCGCACCGAGCAGCGCCAAGCTGGTGCCTTGGCCGGAGAGCGGCGAGGCGCAGTATGCGGCGTCGCCCACCAGAGCAACCCGGCCGATTGACCAGTGGTCCATCACGATCTGCGACATCTCGTCGAAGTAGAAATCCGGCGCCGACCGCATGAACGCCAGCAGCTGCGGCGGACCCAGCCGTCGTCAGCCATCCGCCGTTCCAGCTCGTCGAACTGAGCTTCGGTGTCGCGGTAGTCAATTCGCAGTTCGGGGTCCATGAACCCCAACATGGCCCGCGCCTCGGAGTTGCGGCGCGCACTGTAGACCCCGGCCATGCTGGAGTCGCCGTAATGCCATTTCTGCCAGTAGTCCAGGTCCAGGAAATTCGGACGGTGAAGATCGCCGCAAATGTGCCGAGCCGCTTGATGAATCGTTCCTCGGGACCGAAAACCAGCCGGCGCACCTGGGAATGCAGGCCGTCGGCGCCGACCACCAGGTCGAAGCTGCGCGGATCGGAGTTTTCGAAGGTGACGTTGACGGCGGGACCGAGGTTTTCCAGGGTGTCAATGCTGTCGTCGAACAGAAACTCGGTCTTCAATTTCGTTTCGTCGTACAGCAATCCGACCAGGTCGTCGCGCAACAGCTCGATGTCCGGATTGTTGATCGGCCCACCCGTCGGCGTCGATTCGGTGTCCTCCGACAGCTCGTTGCCATCCTGGTCGACGACCGAGGACCCCCGGATGCGCGTCTTGCAGTCCTCGGCGGCGGCCCGCAGGCCCATCCGGTCCAGCACCTCGAGCGCCGGGCCGCGCACGTCGATCGCCTGACCGCCCGGACGCAGCCCGGGATAGCGCTCCACCACGGTGACCGCATAGCCATTCCGCTGCAGCCAGTACGCCGCGGTGAGCCCCGCCACACTGGCGCCGGAAACCAGAACCGATTCCACCATTACTTGATTCCTGCCAGCTTCTTCGCGTCTTTGAAGACCTCATCGAGCATTGCCGGAGTCAACCTACCTGTGAACATGTTCTGCTGGCTCGGGTGGTAGCAACCGAGCAGCCGCACGCCCGACGGTAGCTCGGCAACGACGCCGTGACCGAACTTCGGCTTGCGCGGCCCGGAGCCCGGTGAGCCGCAGCGCAATCTGCCAGGCGAACCCGCCCAGCGCCACCACCACCCGGACGTACGGGGCCACCAACCGCCATTCGGCGTCCAGCCACGGCGCACAGGTGTCCCGCTCGGCCGGCGTCGGGGCATTGGCCGGCGGCGCGCACCGAACCGGCGCGACGATGCGAATCTCCTTGGCCCGCAACCCGTCCGCCGCATCGACGCTGGTGGGCTGGTTCACCAGTCCGGCCCGGTGCAGTGCCGCGTACAGCTGGTCGCCGGAACGGTCACCGGTGAACATCCGACCGGTCCGGTTGGCGCCGTGCGCGGCGGGAGCCAGACCGACGATCAGCAGCCGCGGCCGCTCCGAACCCCAGCCCGGCACCGGACGGCCCCAGTAGGGCTGGTCGGCGAAGGCGCGCCGTTTGACGAGCGCGACGTCCTCGCGCCAGGTGACCAGCCGCGGGCAGGCCCGGCAGACGCTGATCGCGGCGTCGAGTTCGGCGATCGATCCGGCTGCGCTCGCCAGTGTGGCGACGTGGGCGGCATCGGCGGCCACCGGGGTGCGCGGCGTCGCCCGGTCACCCGGCCACCCGGAGCCGGGCGGAACCGGCGAGACGAATGGCCGGCCGGTATTGGGATGCATGAGCACACGACCATCCTGCATGGCCGAGAAATTCAGTGGTTCCTGCTACGTGTTTGGCGTTAGATTCAGCCGCGATATCCCATGAACCAAAAAAGCCGCGGCCCGGCGTCTCTGCTCCTGTTCGCCACGTTGATGGCGTGTGCGGGCGATGGCATCTCGATAGTCGCGTTTCCCTGGTTGGTCCTGCAGCGCCAGGGCAGCGCGGGTCAGGCGTCGATTGTGGCCGGGGCGACGACGCTGCCGCTGTTGTTCTCCACGCTGCTGGCGGGTACCGCGGTCGATTACTTCGGCCGTCGGCGCGTGTCGATGGTTGCCGACGCGCTGTCGGGAGCAGCGGTGGCGGCGGTCCCGGTGATCGCCTGGGCCTACGGCGTCGGGGCGGTGAACGTTGCGGTGCTGGCGGCGTTGGGAGCGTGTGCGGCCGCGTTCGACCCGGCCGGGATCACCGCTCGCCAGTCGATGCTGCCTGAGGCGGCCGCCCGGGCAGGCTGGTCGCTGGATCGGGTCAACAGCGTGTACGAGGCGATCCTCAACCTGGCGTTCATGGTCGGTCCGGGTATCGGCGGCCTGATGATCGCGACGGTCGGCGGCATCAACACGATGTGGATCACCTCGGGGGCGTTCGCGTTGTCCATCGTGGCGATTGCCCTGCTGCGGCTGGACGGGGCCGGCGGCCGCACCGTGCCTCGCGCCCGGACGGTCTGGTGTCGGGGATCTCCGAGGGGCTGCGATTCGTCTGGAGCCTGCGGGTGCTGCGCACGCTGGCCTTGATCGACCTCACCGTCACAGCGCTGTACCTGCCGATGGAGAGCGTGCTGTTCCCCAAGTACTTCAGCGACCGCCACCAACCGGGACAACTGGGGCGGTGCTGATGGCGCTGTCGCTGGGTGGTCTGGTCGGTGCGCTGGGCTACGTGGGACTGGTGAAGCGGGTGTCGCGCCGCACCATCATGTTGACCGCGGTGCTCACGCTCGGTGTGGCGGCGGCGGTCATCGCGCTGCTGCCGCCACTGCCGGTGATCTTGGCGCTGGTCGCGTTGGTGGGCCTGGTGTATGGGCCGATTCAGCCGATGTATGCCTATATGGTGCAGACCCGGGCGCCGGCACATCTGCGGGGCCGGGCGGTCGGGGTGATGACCTCGCTGGCCTACGCGGCAGGCCCACTGGGGCTGTTGCTGGCCGGGCCGTTGACCGACGCCGCCGGGTTGCACGTGGCGTTCCTCGCGCTGGCGCTGCCCATCCTGGTCACCGGGGTGTTCTGCATCCCGCTGCCGTCGCTGCGGGAGCTGGACCGGGTGCCCGAAGCGCACGAATTCGCTGCCGACCCGGCGACGTAGGATCGGCCCGGTGGACGTGCTGGCAGGCCTGATCGCCGAACTGCCCGAGGGGATGGTGGTCACCGATCCCGCCGTCACCGACGGCTACCGGCAGGACCGGGCGCTGGACCCGTCGGCGGGCAAGCCGCTGGCCGTGGTCCGGCCGCGGCACACCGAAGAGGTGCAAACGGTGCTGCGGTGGGCCGCCGCACATCGCGTGCCCGTGGTGACCCGCGGGGCGCGGCAGCGGTCTGTCCGGCGGAGCAACGGCGGTGGACGACGGAATCGTGCTGTCGACGGAGAAGATGCGCGACATCACCATCGACCCGGTGACCCGCACCGCGGTGTGCCAGCCGGGCCTGTACAACGCCGAGGTGAAGAAGGCAGCCGCCGACTACGGGCTGTGGTACCCGCCGGATCCGTCGTCGTACGAGATCTGCAGCATCGGCGGCAATATCGCCACCAATGCCGGCGGTCTGTGCTGCGTGAAGTACGGCGTCACCACCGATTACGTGCTGGGCATGCAGGTGGTGCTGGCCGACGGCACGGCGGTCCGGCTGGGCGGTCCCCGCCTGAAAGACGTTGCGGGGCTTTCGTTGACGAAGCTGTTCGTCGGCAGCGAAGGAACGCTCGGGATCGTCACGGAGGTGACCCTGCGGCTGCTGCCGGCGCAGAACGCGTCGAGCATCGTGGTGGCCAGCTTCGCCTCTGTCGAGTCGGCGGTGGACGCGGTGCTCGGGGTCAGCGCGCGGCTTCGCCCGTCGATGCTGGAGTTCATGGACCAGGTGGCGATCAACGCGGTCGAGGACGCCTTGCGCATGGACCTGGACCGTTCGGCGGCGGCCATGCTGGTGGCCGGTTCGGACGAGCGCGGGCGCGCGGGCACCGAGGATGCCGAGCTGATGGCCGCGGTATTCGCCGAAAACGGTGCGACAGAGGTGTTTTCGACCGACGATCCGGACGAGGGTGAGGCGTTCGTCGCCGCCCGCCGGTTCTGCATCCCGGCGGTGGAGGCCAAGGGATCGCTGTTGCTCGAAGACGTCGGGGTGCCGTTGCCGGCACTGGGCGCGTTGGTCACCGGGATCGCCCGGATTGCTGACGAGCGGGACCTGATGATCTCGGTGATCGCCCATGCCGGCGACGGCAACACCCACCCACTGTTGGTGTTCGACCCGGCTGATGCGGCGATGGCCGAGCGCGCCCGGGTGGCATACGGCGAAATCATGGACCTGGCCGTAGGACTGGGCGGCACGATCACCGGCGAGCACGGTGTCGGCCGATTGAAGCGGCCGTGGCTGGCCGATTACCTGGGACCCGACGTCATGGATCTGAACCGGCGCATCAAACAGGCCCTCGACCCCGACGGCATTCTCAATCCCGGCTCCGGCATCTAGCCCCTTGCCGCCGAGCGTGAATTCTGCGACGCATCCGCCGCGTGTCGCGTCGCGAAATTCACCTCGACCGTTGACACACTGGGTGGCGTGTCGTACGAATAAGACATGACTGCGGTTATGTCTCACGAGGCCCCGGCGCGGTTCGTGCTCGCCACCGCCGAAAGCTGGTCCAACCCCTGGCCGATGTACCGGGCGCTGCGCGACCGCGACCCCGTGCATCACGTCGTGCCGTCGGGGCGTCCCGACCACGACTACTACGTGCTGTCCCGGCACGCCGACGTCTGGGCGGCCGCCCGCGACCACGAGACGTTCTCCTCGGCCCAGGGCCTGACGGTCAACTACGGCGACCTGGACATGATCGGGCTTCGGGACAACCCACCGATGGTGATGCAGGATCCGCCGGTGCACACCCAGTTCCGCAAGCTGGTGTCCCGCGGATTCACGCCCCGCCAGGTCGAGGCCGTCGAACCCAAGGTGCGCGAGTTCGTCGTCGAGCGCATCGAGAAGATCCGGGCCCGCGGCGAAGGTGACATCGTCGCCGAGCTGTTCAAGCCGTTGCCATCGATGGTCGTCGCGCACTATCTCGGTGTGCCCGAGCAGGATTGGGCTCAGTTCGATGGGTGGACCCAGGCCATCGTCGCGGCCAACACCACCGAGGGCGGGATCGTCGGCGCGCTGGAAAGCGTCGGCGACGCGGTCGGGACGATGATGGCCTATTTCACCGCGCTGATCGAGCGACGGCGCGCCGAACCCGAGGATGACACGATTTCGCACCTGGTGGCGGCCGGCGTCGGCGCGGACGGCGACATCTCCGGCATCCTGTCCATCCTGGGCTTCACCTTCACCATGGTCACCGGAGGCAACGACACAGTCACCGGAATGCTGGGCGGCTCAATGCCTTTGCTGCACGAGCGACCCGACCAGCGTCAGCTTCTGGTCGACGACGCGGACCTGATCCCCGACGCCATCGAAGAACTACTACGGCTCACCTCGCCGGTGCAGGGTCTGGCCCGCACCGTCACGCGCGACGTGACGATCGAGGGCACCACCATCCCGGCCGGTCGCCGGGTGTTGCTGCTGTACGGGTCGGCCAACCGCGACGAGCGCCAATACGGCGATGACGCAGGCGAACTCGATGTCACACGCCGACCGCGCAACATTCTGACCTTCAGCCACGGCGCACACCACTGCCTGGGGTCGGCGGCGGCGCGGATGCAATCGCGGGTCGCCCTGGGCGAATTGCTGAGCCGTTGCCCGCAGTTCGAGGTCGACGCGGCCAACGTTGTGTGGTCCGGCGGCCACTACGTCCGGCGCCCGCTATCGGTGCCGATTCGGGTGCGGGCCTGATGGCAGGTGACTGGCTGGGCGAACGCCGCAGCGAAGTCGCCGCGGACCGGATCCTCGACGCCGCCGAACGGCTCTTCACCGAGCACGACCCGGCGTCCGTTGGAATGAACGAAATTGCCAGGGCCGCAGGCTGTTCCCGCGCAACGCTGTACCGGTATTTCGACAGCCGGGAGTCGTTGCGCACCGCCTACGTCCACCGCGAGACACATCGCCTGGGGCGCGAGATCCTCGCCTTGATCGAGCGTATCGAGGACCCGCGGGAGCGGCTGATCGCCAGCATCATCGCCACGTTGCGGATGGTTCGCGAAAACCCGGCACTGGCAGCATGGTTCGGGTCCACCCGGCTGCCGATCGGCGGCGAATTGGCCGGACAGTCGGAGGTGATCACCGCCCTGGCCTCCGGATTCCTCAGCTCGCTGGGCCCCTCGCTAGGTTCCGTGGACCCAGCTGCCATCGAACGCCGCGCGCGGTGGGCGGTGCGGGTGATCATCTCGATGCTGATGTTCCCGGGCCGGGACGAGGACGATGAGCGGGCGACGATCGAGGAGTTCGTCGTCCCGGTGGTGACGTCGGTTTCGGCTCGTAGCTAGAACCCCCTGGGCTTAGCATGTCGCGCGACAGGCGTACTCATCGGGCGGGTACGGCAGAGAGCAGGGTTTGTGATGACGAAACCGTTGATTGCTCCGACCGGAATTGTGCGGGATTATCCGTCCAATTCGCTGGTGTGGGAAGGTTTTCTGACCCAGGACGTCATTGTCGAAGGCGATATCCTCATTGTCACCCCCGTCAAGTCCGGCACAACATGGACCCAGCGGATAATCCAGCGAGATTTTGCGCAAAGGGACCAAGAACGAACCGGAAGTCACTCGGACACCTCGCCATGGCCCGTTTCCAGCTGGGCGAAACGGGCCAACTGGTTGACGCCGGCAAGCTACCGGGCAGCGGCGAGGCTCCCCGGCTCAGTTAGCTCGTCCAAGTCTTGATACCAATCACGTTGTAACAGAACGCTCTCCGCGATCCGCTGTAGTGCCGTGTCGAATTCCTGGCCGGACTGTTCGGCGAAGCCGGATGGCAGGGTCAAATTGTCGACAACCCACCGCCGGATAACAACAGACACGAAATCGACCTGCCGCAGCCCGTCCGCGGTAAGCGAAAGTTGGTCGCCGTCGCGAGACACGTAACCCAGCTGAACCAGGCGGTCGAAGACGGGTTCGAAAATTTGATGGGGTACGTGGAAATGCCTGGCGATGTCGGTGAGCCGCGCGGTCTCCAGAGATCGCACGTCCTGATAGATCCGCAGTACCCCCCACAGCCCCGCGACGTCGAGCTCACAATCGGGTTGCCGGGCAATGTCGTCCAACTGCACCTTCGGCGCCTCGGCCAGCAGGTTTCCGACAGCGATTTCCAACACGTCCTCTGGCGTCTTGATTCTCGGCACAGCAAAACCGTCTCCCAGGCAGGTGGGGCTGTCGTGCACTCCGGTGAGAGGAGCCTCGCGCAGAAACAGCGCGAAAACGAACCCGGCCAAGGCGACGAAAGCCGCGCAGAGAAACACTTGCGCCAATGACCCGGCGTACGCCCGCACGATCAAGGACGCGACATGCTCGGGGAGATGATGCAACGCAGCCGGCGAATGCACGACCTCGGCGGGCACGCCATTGGACGTCAACACCGAACCCACCCGCCGGCCAAGGAAGTTCGCGAACAGCGCGCCGAATATGGCGGCGCCGAAAGCGCCGCCGACCAAACGGAAGAACGTCACACCCGAGGTGGCGACGCCGAGGTCCTGGAAACAGGCGGTGTTCTGCACGATGAGGATGAGCACCTGCATGGCGAAGCCGATGCCGGCGCCCAGGATGACGAGGTAGCACGACTGCACCAGCCACGGTGTCGACTCGTCCATTCGCGCCAGCAGCAAAAAGCCGACGGCCATCAGCGCCGTCCCGGCCAGCGGAAAAATCTTGTACCGGCCGGTCCGGCCGACGAGAATTCCCGCGGCCAACGACGTGGTCAGCAGACCGACAACCATCGGCAACGTGCGCAGACCGGAGGTGGTCGCCGAGACGCCGTCGACGTACCGCAGATACATGGGCACGAAGGTCAGCGCGCCCAGCATCGCGAATCCGACCAGCAACGACAGGACGGAACACACCGAGAACACCGGGCTGCGAAACAGCCGCGGCGGCAAGATGCCCGCAGCGGCCCGACTCTCCACCCAGACGAAGAGGAGCAGCGCTACCGCGGCGCCGGCAAACAGCGTGATAATCGGCGGCGAGCTCCAGGCGTAGGTGGTCCCACCCCAACTCGTGGCCATGATCAGGGCCGTGGTGGCGAAGCCGATCACCAGGATCCCGACGTAGTCGACAGCCGGTCTGGGGCGTCGGGGCAACGCGGGGATGGCTGCGACCGCTACCGCGAGAACCGTGATGGAGGTGGGCACGTTGATCCAGAACGCCCAGCGCCAGTTGAGATAGTCGGTGAAAAGGCCCCCCAGTAACGGACCGGCGACCGTGCCGACCCCGAATATCGCCCCGAGGGCGCCCTGATAGCTGCCGCGGCTGCGCAGTGGGAACACCTCACCGACCAGTGCGGCGGCGGTGACTGAAATGGCCCCCGCGCCGATGCCCTGCACCACGCGGAAGCCTGCCAACATGGTCATCGTCTCGGAGAACCCGCACAAGACCGAGCCGACCAGGAAAACCACGACGGCACTTCCGAGCACCCGCTTACGGCCCAGCAGGTCGCCGAGCTTTCCGGCGGCCGGGACCACGACGATGCCGCCGAGCAGATAGGCGGCCACCGCCCACGACTGCTGACCGGAATCGCCCAGGTCCTCCACGATCGTCGGTAATGCGGGCACCACCATGGCCTGGTCCATCGCCGCGACCACCACCCCGAGCGCAAGTGCCAGGAAAATTATCGTGCTGCGTACCGAACTGATTGAGGTGGAGGGGAATCGATCACCGACATGGGTGATGGTCGGACTCGTCATAACCCAAATCCCGTCGATGGTGGAGCCCGGATGCAAAGCCCCGGATGACGTCGAGTTTGTCGGTAAATTCCAGACGCGTCTACAGATTATCGCCTCGATTTCAATCGCCGTATCGCGTTGACATCGAATCATCGCAGCTGAATCGTCACCTCATTGATGATGCTAGTGAACGGGAATGTGCTGTCGTAGGTGTCGGCCGCCGGCGTTCCGCCGTCCATGCCGATGTCGATTCCCTCGTCAGCGCTGAAGCCGAATGGCACGGTGCGTTCGATGCGTGACTCACCGACTTGGCGACCATCGAGCAGCAGTCTCGCCAGGCCGCCTTTGCCCAGACCGCCACCGTCGTAATCAAATTCGATCGCGACCGTAGCTACGCCGGCCGGCACCAGCTCCGTTGCGGTGATGGTGGTGTATTCCGAGCCGAAGTAGTTGTAGGTGAAGCTGGGCAGCCCGTTCTGTACGTACAGCGACAGCCCCGCGAAGTAACCCCCAGCGGCCAGCAGGACCCCTTCTACGGTTGTGCCACCGGGGGTGTCGATGGTCGCGGTAATCGAATACGACCGGTTGAACGCGCTGCGGATGATGTCCTCGGGCATCCGGATAGCACCCTGACCGAAGGAGATCGAAGACCGCTCTCCCAAAATTGTGGGACGGGCACCCATCGCACGGACTGGTCCGCGGTCATCGAGGGGAAAGACATTGTGCTTCTCGGCCTCGGCTTCGAACAATGCCTTCAGTTCGGCGAGCTTGTCTGGGTGCTCGGCAGAAAGGTCGGTGGCCTGGCTGTAGTCGCTGCGCAGGTCGTAAAGCTCCCAGCGGTCATCGGTGAAGGCCGGAAGTGCGCTTCTCCGCCACTGGATTTTGGCGTGGTAGGTGCACGCGATCCAATCCTCGTGGTAGATCCCGCGGGTGCCTTGGATCTCGAAATACTGTGTGCGGCGCCGATCTTCGGCTGCGGCATCGTCGAAGGTGTATGCCAGGCTGATCCCGTCGTAGGGCCTTTGGGCCACACCGTGGACAACCGTTGGTTCCGGGATGCCCGCGGCTTGCAAGATGGTCGGGGCGATGTCGATGACGTGGTGAAATTGGCAGCGCAGCCCTCCCCCGTCGGTAATCCGCTGGGGCCAGGTCACAATCATCGGGTTGCGGGTTCCCCCGAAATGGCTGGCGAACTGCTTCGTGAACTGGAACGGCGTGCACATCGACCATGCGAATCCGACCGGGTACTCATTGCTGGCTTTCGGGCCGCCGAATTCGTCCATTTTTGACAGCACGACCGCGACGTCTTCCTGGAGTCCGTTCAGTGTCACCATTTCGTTGAAGACACCGCCGATTCCCCCTGCCGGGGCAGCTCCGTTGTCGCCGATGATGTACATGAACAGCGTGTTGTCCCATTCCGACATGTCCTTCAGGGCGGCCACCATCCGCCCGATTTCGTAGTCGGTATGGGCCAGGAACCCCGCGTAGACCTCCATGAGCCGTGCGGCGATGCGCTGGCTGTCCGGCGAGACGGAGTCCCACGCCGGAATGGAGTCGTGGCGCCCCGTCAACTCGGTGTCCGCGGGAATCACGCCCAGCTGTTTCTGGCGGGCGAAGATTTCCTCACGGAGTCTGTCCCAGCCCGCGTCGAATTGCCCTCGAAAGGGCTCGCTCCACTTGGGTGCGACATGGTGCGGCGCATGCGTTGCCCCGGGGGCCCAGTAGACGAAGAAGGGCCGGTCCGGCGAGATGGACCGCTGCCGACGCACCCATCCGATCATCTGATCGGCGAGGTCGGTGGTCAGGTGGTAGTCCTCGACTCCTTCGGGGCGCTCGATGGGCGTCGTACCGTGATACAGACCCGGATTGTATTGGTGGGCTTCACCACCCATAAACCCGTAAAACTCCTCGAAGCCCATTCCCGTGGGCCACCGATCGAATGGGCCGGCCGGGCTGACCTCCCACACTGGGGTGTTGTGCCACTTGCCGAACGCCGCGGTGCTGTAACCGTTGAGCCGCAGGGACTCAGCAATAGTGGCGGCTGATTTCGGGATGATGCTGTTGTAGCCGTCGTATCCGGTGGCCCACTCGGTGATGTTGCCGGTGTTCACCGCGTGGTGGTTCCTGCCCGTGAGTAATGCCGCCCGCGTCGGGGAGCACAGCGCGGTGGTATGAAATCGGTTGTAGCGCAGACCTTCCTGTGCCAGCGCGTCGCCGGTGGGCGACGGAACCGGACCGCCGAAGGTTGCGGTGGCTCCGAACCCGACGTCATCGAGCAGCACGATCACCACATTGGGGGCGCCCTGCGGGGGCCGGATGGGCGCGATGGTCGGCATCACCGATTCAGAAATCGTGGGTCCGGCTTTACCGCCGGTCGGTGTGTCGGGGAGCGGCAGACGGGTGCGATCGAGCGTGCTTGTCGCGTCTTGCTTCTTCATTTGCTCGCCTTTTCCCGTAGCCGAACCCGATGTGTCTCGAATACCACACAGGTTCCGCGCACCGCGGCGGTTCACGAAGGCTGGGGATGATTTTTCCGATGCCTTCGGGGGCCGTCGCCCCACCATGACGTCGGTCTAGCCCGTCAGGCCATCCAATAAGCCTGCGACTTAATCGATTTCCGCGGAATCCCGAAATCCTCGCGCAGCACCTTGACGACCGAGCGCGTGGTCCGGTTGTCGCAGGCCACCCAGCCGAAATGGCTACCGCACTCCGCAGCCGCCGACCGCACCGCCTCGAGCAGCGCCTCGCCCCCGCCCTTGCGGTCCACCCAGGTGACGTCGGCATCACGCGCCACCGGAAGGTGCTTGTCGTCTTCGCAGCCGGCCTCCAGGAAGACCTGGGCGGGAGCATCGCCGATGGCCGTCAGCAGCGAGTTGATCGCAGGCAGCGAGGCGCAGTCGCCGACGATGACGTACCCGGCCGGGCGCGGATCGGGGATCGCGAACTTACTGCCCATCACGGTCGCTTCGATGGTGTCGCCGGGCTGGGCCGCCCTTGCCCAGTTCGATGCGATGCCGTCGTGCAGCGCAAACTCGATGTCGAATGTGTCGGCGTCGGGGTTGGGGTCGACCAGCGTGTAACCGCGCTGATGCGATTTGTCGCCGTCGGCGAACCACAACCGAATCCACATCGTCGGATGCACCTCGTGCGCGCCGAGCAACCCGCCGGCCTCGAAGCTCAACCGGAGGTAGTGCGGGCTGATTTCTCGCCTGCCGGTCACGGTGAGCAGGTAATCGCCCGCCCGAAGGAGCTTGAGCACTGCCCCGGCAAAGCCCCGAGACGCTTTGTGTTCGCTCATCCGATCCTGACCCTTCGTCGCCGTCACCTCAACTTAGGTTAGGGTAACCATTCTAACTGGAACGCACCCGGGTGAGTCGGTGCAGCAGGCGTAGGTGCCGACGCCGACTCTCGCGGCGGTTGGGGATCGCGCGGAACATCCCCGCTGGCCCTCGAAAACCTCGGAATACCAGCCACATTCGTGCGACCGACGTTTTTCTACGACAACCTTCTGAGCCAGTCGTCGGCGCTTGAGGACGGCGTCATGGTCGTGCGCCTGCCGATGCCCGACGGCGTTCCGCTACAAATGGTGGCCGTCGACGACATTGGCGCCGTTGCCGCCGCGGTGCTCATCGCGCCGTCTCGCGTGGCCGCGGGTGCGGTCGAGATCGCCGGCGACGAATTGACCGGCTCGCAGATCGCCGATGTCTTCGGACGCCGAGCAGGACAGCCCGACCGGATCCAGCGCCGATCCGCCACGACCCCATCGCCAAAGTGCGGTCGAGCAGAACCGCATGAACCCGCTGCAACTCTTTCGGAGCGAAACGACGCTCGGGCCCGCGTACACGTGCGGCCGCACGATGTGCAACACAGCAGCATTGGGGCACGACGTCCAGGAGCTACAGGTCCAGCACAATCCGCAAAGCGGCGTCAACGCGCCGCAAATCGCCCAAGGTCAGATAACCCACGCTGTCGCCTAGCCGACTGGGATCAACTGCCGCCGTTTGTTCGGCCAGCACCCGCGTGACGCGGCCGTCGATCGTCACCTCGGGCCGAAAGCTTGCGGCTCGGGCCGACGTGGATGTCGGCGCCACAAGCCATGTCGATAGGGGTAGTTGGTCGGATTGGACCACAACGGCGTATCGCGAGCCGGATTGCTCGTGGCCGCGAGTGCGCCGTGGAGCGTGGAGCCGGAAGACCTCACCACGCACGTAGCGTCTCCATATCGCGAAGCACCTGCATGGCCTCGGCGCGGTCCAACTCGTCGGCGGCGAGCTCCTCTGCCTCAGCGCGAATTGCCACGGCAGCCTTACGGCGCGCGGCCTCGATGAGGGCCGCCCGAACAGCCGTGGAAATCGGGGTGCCGTCCCTGGTTAATACATCGAGCGCACGAGAAGCGTCGGCATCGGGTCGGAAGGTAATGGTGTCAGCCACAAAGGCTAGCGTACTACAAATTGTAAGACAGGGTCCTGTTGCGGCCCCCGAGCGGGACTTGGAGTCGTAGGCACGCTGCCGGCGGACTCCGCCGACCCTGTCGCGAACCGCTGGCCGAACGAACCGACAAGACCTACTGCGACCGGACCCGGGTGAACCGATGCAACAGCCAGGCCAGCGGGATGGTCACCACCATGGTGGCGACGAACAGGTTCAGCATCGGGCCGGTGTACACGTGCGCCCGCACGATGTAGACCATCGCGAATTCCATTGTGATCAGGTGGATCAAGAAGATCTCGTAGGAGATCTCGCCGAGCCACACCATCGGCCGGCTGGCCAGCAGCCGCGAATACCAACCCTGATCACCCAGTGCCAACGGCGCCACCGCCAGGGTGGCAATCACCGCGTAGAACACCGTCTTCCACACCGCTTCGGGCAGCGACGCGGGCGAGGTGGTGGGCGCGCCCGCGATCGGGGTGGAGACGATGAAGTAGCAGATGACCGCCAGCGGGATGGCCACGAACGCGTAGCAGCGCACACCCATCTGCTGCAGCACCGTCAGCATCATGCCGCCCAGAAACCAGGCCAGATAAGTGGGCAGCCACAGCCGGGCGCCGTCGGGAATATCGCGATCGACGTGCACCAGCACCAGCCAGCCCGGGCTGATCAATGTCAGCGCCGCCAGCGCCGCGAGCACCAACTTGGGCTGCCATCGTCGCCGGCTGAGCAACACCAGGAGCACGTAGGCCAGTAGCGGAAGCGTCACATAGAAGGCCGCCTCGACCGCCAGGCTCCACATCTGGGTCAGGCCCTGGTGCAGGTACTTGCCGAGGTAGCCATCGGTGTAAATCTGTGTCAGCGTGAGGTTTCGGATCAGACCCAGCCAGCTGTGCCCGGGGTTGGGTCCCGCCTCGCGGTAGTGGTACAGCACGTAGGCGATCAGCACGGTGACGACGTAGGCGGGCATGATCCGCCGAACCCGGTGGCGCGCATAGCGACTCACCGACGGCCAAGGGCTGCCGGTGGCGGCGGATTTGACCCACGGGCGGAACAGCAGATAACCGGACAACACGAAGAACATCGGCACGCCGATCTCCATGCGGGCACCGACCAGGCCCCAATAGCCGTGGGTGTATTTGCCGGTGGTGTAGGCCGCGTGGGTGCCGACGACCAACATGGCGGCGACCGCACGGACACCGGTCAGCGATGCGACCCGGTCGACGCCAGAGGTCTGCTCGAGACCGCCTTGGGCGTCCTCGGCCTTGGACAGGGTCATCCGTCGCGCTTCCGGCGTGGTTTGCCGCTGCCGGTGTGCGGCGTCCGGCGGCTTGCACTGTCGGAGTGCCGCTCGGGTCGAAGGTTGATCAAGACACCCGAGATACGGGTCTGCTCAAGCTTTTTGAGCGTCGCGCTGGGCAACTTCGCCGGAAGTTCGACCAGGGAGAAGTCCGGCCCGATGGCGATGTGGCCGAAATCGCTGCGATGCAAACCCCCCTCGTTGGCGATGGCGCCGACGATCGCGCCCGGGCCGATTCGGTGCCGCTTGCCCACGTCGACCCGATACGTGGTGAAAGGCCTGGTTTGCCTTGGCTTTTCGGAGCGTTCCCGGCGCTCGTCGCGTTCCTTGCGCTCGTTGCGCCGCTCTGGCGGCGGGTCTGGCGCCAACAGGAATGCCGCACCGTCGCGGGACTGCAACGCCAACGCCGCCGCAATGTCGGCCATCGGGACGTCGTGTTCGCGTTCGTAGTCCTCCACCAGGCGGCGGAACAGTTCGATTCCCGAGTCACCGAGCGCGTTGGTGATCGAGTCGGCGAACTTCGCCACCCGCTGCGCGTTGACGTCCTCGACGGTGGGCAACGCGGTCTCGGTGAGCGTTTGCCGCGTGGCCTTTTCGATCGCCTTGAGCAGGTGGCGCTCCCGCGGGGAGACGAACAGCAGCGCGGCTCCCGAACGCCCGGCCCGGCCGGTGCGCCCGATTCGGTGCACGTAGGACTCGGTGTCGTGCGGGATGTCGTAGTTGAGCACATGCGAGATGCGTTCGACGTCCAGCCCGCGGGCCGCCACGTCGGTGGCGACCAGAATGTCGATGCTGCCGTTCTTGAGCGCGGCGATGGTTCGTTCCCGCTGCGCCCTGCGGGATATCCCCGTTGATGGCCGCCGCGGAAAACCCTCGGGCACGCAGCTTTTCGGCGACCTCCTCGGTCGCCTGCTTGGTGCGCACGAAGACGATCATCGCCTCGAACTGCTCGACCTCGAGCACCCTGGTCAGCGCGTCCATCTTGCTGCGGCCCGCCACCTGAATGTAGCGCTGCGAAATATTCTCGGCGGTAGCCGTTTTCGCTTTGGACGCGACTTCGAACGGATCGTGCAGATACTTGGTGGTGATCTTGCGGATCCCCGGCGGCATGGTCGCCGAGAACAGGGCCACCTGCTTGTATTCCGGGGTTTCGGACAGGATGCGGTCGACTTCTTCGGAGAAGCCCATGGCGAGCATCTCGTCGGCCTCATCGAGCACCAGGTAGTCCACACTCGACAGGTCCAGCGTGCCGCGATCGAGGTGGTCGATAACACGGCCCGGAGTGCCCACCACGACGTGCGCACCGCGTCGCAGCCCGGCCAGTTGCACGGTGTAGGAGGACCCGCCGTAGATCGGCAGCACGTTGAGCTGCTTCAGATAAGCCCCGTAGCGGCTGAACGCCTCGGCCACCTGCAGGGCCAGCTCCCGGGTGGGAGCCAGCACCAGCGCCTGGGTGGCTTTGCTGGCGGTGTCGATCTTGGACAGGATCGGGAGCGCGAAGGCCGCCGTCTTGCCGGTGCCGGTCTGCGCCAGCCCCACCACGTCCGAACCCGCCATCAGCGCCGGAATCGTCGCCGCCTGGATGGCCGTCGGCGACTCGTAGCCGACGGCAGCGATCGCCCGCAAGACCGACGGGATGAATCTGCAGGTCGGCGAACGTCACAGGGGACGCTACGGGGGGGTTGTCCGGGGTTGTCATTATGAACATGGAGCTTAGTGGTGATCGCGAGCCCGCCGGCGGGGCGCGGCGGGTCAGGCCGCCGCCGCGTCGGACGGACGACCATCCAGTCGCGTGGTGATCGCTCGAGGCGCCGCCGGAGCCGGGCGACGGCGGTCGCACCGGCAACTGCGCTGGCGAACGTGGCGGCCTGCGCGATCGGCATCCCGGCGCCGTGCCGGCTCCGCCGAGCCTGGGTGCCGGCGACAGCCAGCCCGCCTGGGTATCAACGTACGTGATCATGTACATTTGAGATGGGTGCGGCATTATCCGAAGGGGACAGACATTGAAGACGAAGACCGTTACGGCGACGCGCGACTCTTTAGCCGCGACTCTTGACTCCGTGATCGACGACCGCGAGGAAGTCATCATCACCCGCCCCGGCAAAGGAGACGTTGTGCTGGTAGCCCGCGAGGACTACGAATCGCTTAAAGAGACGGCCCACCTACTGCAAAACCCCGCCAACGCGCGCCGGCTGCTTTCCGCGATCGAGCGCCTCGAGGCGGGCAACGGGTCAGTGCGCGATCTTGTCGACGAGCAGCCAATGTGAAGCTCGTCTGGGACGAATTGGCCTGGGACGATTACCTTTACTGGCAGCAGCAAGACCGCAAGGTGCTACGCCGAATCAATCAACTCGTCACCGACATCAGACGCAACGGCAACGACGGAATCGGCAAACCGGAGCCGTTGAAACACGGATTCCAGGGCTACTGGTCGCGCCGAATAACCGCCGAGCACCGCCTCGTCTACAAGATCGTCGACGATGAGATCCGCATCGCCCAATGCCGGCTCCACTACAGCTGAAGTGGCTGGCAGCGCGTCAGACGTTGCCAGCCACGCGGGCCCGCCTGACGCACCTGCGAGCCCGATGGCGGTACCGTGCGCGGTGTGTGGTCGCTCCCCTGCCGTGCTGCGCCGCTGACAGGCGTGTCTGCCGTTGCATTGGTCGCCGCGACGTTGACCGGCTGCGGTTCGGGGGACTCCACGGTCGCGAAGACGCCACACGCCACGCCCGACGCTACCTCCGGCGCACCGGACAGATCGACGAACCCGCCGTCCGGAACGGCTGCCCCGCCCACCAGCAGCGCTGCACCGGCCGATCCGTGCGCGGTCAATCTCGCCTCGCCGACGATCGCCAAAGTCGTCTCCGAACTGCCCCGCGACCCGCGCAGCCAGCAAGCCTGGAACCCAGAACCACTGGCCGGCAACTACAACGAGTGCGCTCAGCTGTCCGCGGTGATCATCAAGGCCAACACGAACGGCGACAATCCCACCACCCGCGCGGTGATGTTCCACCTCGGCCAGTACATACCGCAGGGGGTGCCGGACACCTACGGGTTCAACGGCATTGACGCGTCGCAAACCACTGGCGACACGGTGGCCTTGACGTACTCCGGCGGTATCAGCGGGTTGAGCAGCGCGGTGAAGTTCCGGTGGAACGGCAGCAGCGTCGAGCTGATCAGTAACACCACCGGCGGCTGAGCGAGCTGACGAGCGGAGTGCCAACGCGCGTCAGGAGGACAAAGGCCCGGGCTGTTTGCTCCCTGGCCATCTACGCATCCCGGCCGTCGGCGCCGCGACGTCGGAACGGTCCGCAACGGCAGGAAGCCGGACAGCACGAAGAAGATCGGCACACCGATCTCTAGCCGGGCACCGACCGGACCCCAATAGCCGTGGGTGTACGTGCCGGTGGTGTAGGTCGCGTGGGTAGCGACGACGTGTAAGTGCGCCGCATACCGGAAGCCGCGCTCGCTCCGGTAATTCGGAGATGCGGTATGTGGCGAAGCCCCCGGCCCGCTGCGCTGCTTTTCGGGACGGGAGTGGCGTCAAACCGCAACCACGGCCCGGGTTTCCCTGGGCCGTGGTTGCAGTTTAGGTTCGGTTTAGGTTGCTGACGCTGCCACCACGGGAAGTTGGGGAGGTCCGTGCCCTCACCTGCGTCTGTGTTGCCGATGCCGCGGTCGCCGGCCCGGCCGTAGCCGCCAGTACCGTTAGCGTTGATGGTGCCGGAATCCGCGAAGCCCCGGCCCTGCGCCGCCAACGCAGCCGGGCCGGGGCTTCACTCCCAGTTCTACGGGTTATTCGTGCCGTGCGCACCGGTAACGGTCGTTCCGTCCAGGTTCTGAATGCCGGTTGCATCGATATTGGCCGGGCCACCGGGGCCGCCGACGGCGTTGGTGGCGTTGCCGCCGTCACCGCCACTGGCGGTGGCGCTATTCGCAGACGGGAACGGCGGCAAAGCCGTAGGAAGCGTCGCCGAGATATGGGCGAGACCGCCCGAGCCGCCCTGACCGGCGGCGCCGGTACCGCTGCCACCGATGCCGCCGGTGGCAGTACCGCCGGTGGCGGAGGTGTTATGGCCCAGTGCAAAAATCTTGGCGTCTCCGCCGATACCGCCGTGCCCGGAAGTGATGCCCGCACCACCGTCGCCGCTATGAGCGTTGCCGCTGGCGACAGCGTTTATCCCACCGGCGCCGATGGCCGAGCTGCCGCCGGTGTCGCCGGTACCGCCTCCGTTGGCGTCACCGCCGTCACCGCCGGTCCCAGTGCCGCTGGCCGTCCCGCCGGGGAGGGCGCGCCGCCCTGGGGCTTGGCGCTTTGGATATCAGAGTTTCCAGCGTTACCGGCGTGGGAGTTGGTGCCGTTAGCGATACCGCCGTTACCACCGGTGGAGTGACCGTAAGAGAGGCCCTGCTGCCCGGCCTCGAGCTCACCAAAGCCGCCGGTACCGCCGGTGCTGCCGGTGCCGGTGGCGTTACCGCCGTTACCACCGGTGGCAACGGCAGCGTGAGTGGCATCACCGACTTGGCCTCCTGCGGTTTGGAGCGGAGAGCCCGTGGGTCCGGCGACGCGACGAGGAAGCCGTTGCCACCGGCGCCACCGACGCCATGGTCGAAGCCCGCGCCGCCCGTGCCGCCGGTGGCGATCCCGTTGGTGACGTGGCCGCCGAGGGTGGCGGTGACGAAGCCGGCGCCGCCAGGCCGCCGAGGGCGCCATTGGTGCCGCCATCCCCACCGGTGTTGCCGGTGGCGGTGGTGCCAGTGACGGAGCTGAGGTTGCCGTCGGCCAACACGAAGGCGGTACCGCCGTGGCCGCCGGCCCCGCCTGCTTGGGTGTTGTTGCCGGCGCCGCCGACCCCACCCGTACCGCCGTTGGCGGTGCTGCCAGTGATGGTGGCACTGTTGGTGGCTGAAACGATGGCGCCGCCACCGCCGCCGCCACCACCACCGCCGAAGCCGGCCGCGCTGGTGGTGCCGGCAGCGCCCACGCCGCCGGCCGCGCCGGCGCCGCCGGTCGCACCGGTACCGACGCTGGCACCGCTCCCGCCGGTGCCACCGTGGCCACCGCCGCCGAACGTTCCACCGTCGCTGGCGGTACCGCCAGTGCCGCCGATGCCGCCGTTACCACCGAACTGACCGCCAGAGACGGGACCCGACAACACGACCGCGCCCTGGCCGTTGCCGCCGGTACCGCCGTCACCGCCGGTGCCGCCGTTGGAGCCGCCGACGCCGCCGATGCCGGCACCGCCGGTCCCACCGGTGCCGCCGGTCGCCACCGTTGCCGGCCGCGGGCCGGTGCCGCCACCGGTACCGTTGCCGCCGTTGCCACCGGTGGCGCCGCTGCTACTCGCACCGGCGGTGCCCGCGATGCCGGGGGTGCCGGTGACGGAGGTGCCGAGGGTACCGCCGGCACTCGCGCCGGCGCCGTTACCGCCATGACCGCCAGTGCCGCCGTTGCCGCCTACGCCGCCGGTGCCGCCGGTGGTGCCGACGCTGGCGGTCCCAGCGCCTGCGCCGTTACCGCCGTTGCCGCCGTGGCCTGACCCGGTGGCGATGCCGCCACCGCCGCCGGCCCCGCCCTTGCCGGCGTCGCCGCCGACCCCGCCGGTGCCGCCGGTACCACCAGCCGTCGTGGCAGTGGCGTTACCGCCGGTGCCGGCGATCGCGCCGGCGGTCCCGGCGTTACCGCCGCCGCCGCCGTCACCGCCGTTGCCGGCGGCGCCGTTAACGGAGCTGCCGCCGGGCCGCCGTCGCCGCCGGTGCCGCCGCACCAGCGCCTCCGGCGTTACCGCCGGTGCCGGCGATCCCGAGGTGGTGGTGGTGGTGCCGTTACCGCCGTTAGCGCCGTTGCCACCGTTGCCGGCGTGCCCGCCGTTACCGCCTGGGCCGCCGGTGCCGGTACCCACGCGGCACCGCCTTGGCCGCCGCCGACGTTGGGGGCGTCAAAGCCGTTGCCGCCGGTGCCGCCAGTGCCGCCCTTGCCGCCGTCGGAGCTAACGCCGGCGCCATTGCCGTCCGCCGTTCGAGCCGGCCCCGGCGTCGCCGCCTCGGCCGCCGATGCCCGCGTTCCCGCCGTTACCGCCGCTGCCGTTGGCTGCCAGGGCGTTGCCGCCGGCACCGCCTGCACCGGCGGCGCCGCCGGTGCCGCCGTTACCGCCGTCGAAGCCGGCGGTCGTCGCGAAAGCAGGGGCGCTGGGCTGGAAGGCGGCCAAGCGTTGCCCGCGTTACCGCCGCTACCGCCGTATCGGCGTTACCGCCGTTTCCGCCTGGCGCGCCGCCTAGGCCGCCGACCCCGCCGGCCCCGGCCCCGCCGTCACCGCCCTTGTAGCCGGCCGGGTGGCCGCGAGTGGCAGCCGCAGCGTTACCGCCGTGGCCGCCGCCGCCGCCGAGGCCGCCTTGGCCGCCGTTGCGACGTCCACCCGCCGCCGCCGCCGTGGCCGCCTTGGCCGCCGTTGCCGCCGGTCCGTGCCGTCGCGGTGGAACGCCGAACAGTCGCCGCCGGTGCCGCCGCCGCCGCCGGTACCGCCGGTACCAATGGCCGCCGCGCGGACCGACCGTGCCGCCGAGGCCGCCGCTACCGCCACCGGCGCCGGCCGTACCGGCGGTGCCGCCGTCACCGCCTTGGCCGCCGTTGCCGCCTGGCCGTTGTTGCCGCTGGTGAAGTTGAGCCGTCCCCACCATGACCGCCGGCGCCGGCCGTCCCCGCGTTGCCGCCGTTACCACCGCTACCGGCGGCACCGAAGAGGCCCGTTGTATTTGTGATGGGCCGCGCGCCGGTGGCTCCGCCGAGGCCGCCAGCGCCGCCGGTCACCGCCGCCGCCGCCATTGCCGGCGCTGCCGCCGTTGGGAGTGCCGGAAGTGCCGTCCGCGCCGTCGCCGCCTAGGCCGCCTTGGCCGCCGGCTCCGGCGTTACCGCCTCGGCCGCCGAGGCCGGTGTTACCGGTGACGTGCCGGCCTGGCCGCCGCCGCCGCCGCCGCCGCCGTCCCCGCCGAGACCGCCGGCGCCGCCGCGGATGCCGCCACCGCGCCGCCGGTGGTGCCGTCGGCGCCGTTCGCGCCCACCCCGCTTGGCCGCCTTGGCCGCCGGTGCCGCCGTCGCCGTGCAGCCAGGCCGTGCCGCCAATCGCCACCGGGCCGCCGTCGCCGCCGGCCCCCGCGGTGCCGCGGTGTCCGTCAACGCCCGTCACACCGGCCGCGCCTAGGCCGCCGGCGCCGCCCTGGCCGCCGCCGCGCATACGTCCCGCCCTTGCCGCCGGCGCCGCCGTTGCCACCGGCGCCTAGGCCGCTGCCGGACACGCCGGCCGCGCCGTTACCGCCCGTGCCGCCGTTGCCGCCGCTGGTGGTCGAGCTGCCGCCGAGGCCGGTCGCGCCGGGGTTACCGCCCGTACCGCCGGTGCCGGCCGCGCCGCCGGCGCCGCCGCTAGCGCCGCGATGCCGGGGTCGCCGCCTTGGCCGCCTGGCCGCCGGCCCCAGGGTGCCGAGGTAACCGGCCGCCGATCCGAGCGCGCCTTGGCCGCCGGTGCCGCCGGCACCGGCATTGCCGCCGACGCCGCCAGCGCCGCCGTCGCCGTTGGCGCCCGCGCTGCCGAAGAAGCCACCGGAGCCGGCATTGCCGCCGGCACCGCCATTGCCGGCGACCCCGCCGCCGCCGCCATTGCCGGCGGTGCCACCGGCACCGAGGCGCTGCCCGCACGCCGGGCGCGCCGTCGCCGCCGGTGCCGCCGGTCCCGCCGTTACCGCCGACCCCGCCGGTACCGCCGCCCCCGCCGGTGGAGAACAGCCCGTGGGCGGCGCCGCCAGCGCCGCCGGCGCCGCCGACGCCGCCGCCGAGACCGGTGTCGCCGCTGAGACCGGTACCGCCGGTGGTGCCGAGGCCGCCCGCCCCGCCGGCCCCGCCGTTACCGCCGAACCCGCCGGTCCCCCACAGCAGCCCACCGGCCCGCCGGCACCGCCGATCCCGCCGTTACCGCCGGCCAGGCCGGTAGTGGCGGCCCAGCCGGCCCCGCCAGTGCCGCCAGCCCCGCCGTGGCCGATCCAGCCCCCCCGACCCGCCAATCCCACCGGCGCCGCCGTTGGGGCTGGCGGCGGTGCCGGCCACCCCCGACCCGCCGTTGCCGCCGTTACCGAGAATCCACCTGCCGCCCCCACCGCCTGCCCCGGTGCCCGCCGCCCCATTCGCGCCGTTGCCACAGGGGCGCCCGGTCAGGAGCATAACGGGCGAGAATGCATTCAAGGGCTTGAACAAATCGGCAAAGGCCCCCACCGGGTCACTAGCCGCCGCCTGCGTCGCCGCCGCCACTGCGTTGGCGGCCTCGGCAGTCGATACATGCCCCCACCCGAGGACAACAACTGCACAAACTGGTCATGGAAGCCCGCCACCTGCGAGCTCATCGCCTGATACTCCTGACCAAAATTCCCAAACAACGCCGAAATCGCCGCCGACACCTCATCCTGGCCCGCAGCCACGATGTCCATCGTCGGGAACGCCGCCGCCGCATTGGCCGGCGCTAATCGACGAGCCGATCCCGGTCAAATCCGCGGATGCGGTGGCCAAAGCCTCCGGCAGTGCGATCACATAAGACATTTCTGGCTCCCAACAGCTAGTTGCGACACGAATTCGGGTGAATCTCGAAGTCTGTTTTGGGAGACTACGCGCATCGACAGCGTTTCCGGAACAATTTCGCAACTTTCATTCGTCAATTTTTCCTCTCGCGGGACAACCTTAGAAATAACATTTATACAAGGGCGTGTGCGCATCAATATGTACGTACATATGACCATGTTTATTGATGACTATTCATATGAAAATATGGTATCCGCGCAACCCTAGCCTTAGAGCCGTATTTTGCTGAAAGTCGGCGCATCTGAGCTGGTAGGAGAGGTACCGTGGCGTCATTCACGGTTTATGAGAGCAAATTAATGTGCCGATTCCGCTGCGCAAAGCCTAGTATTACGGCCGTAGCTCTTACGGTGCGATATGTCCGCGTTTGATTGATGCGGCGACCGCGGCACTGTTCACCGTTTGCGCAGTCAACAAGATCAGCTACGGCCGCTGCGGCTTATAACGTAGACATTGAAAGGCGTGTGGTTTTGATGAGGCCTTCAAACGTGTCGCGTCGCGGTCTTTCTCGGTGCGAGACGCTGAGTAACGGTGGGGCGTTGATGCTCGGACCGGTATCGGATCTGGGATGCAGGAACTGCTGGACGCTCGTCGAGCGAGCGCGTCATCCCAGCCCGGATCGGCTGCAGCAACTGCTGACTCGCGCCGAGTGGGACGCCCAGGGTGTGGTAGCCGATCTCCGCGCTAGGTCAGCGATCATCTGGGCGTTCCCGGCGCGGGGGTCCAACGCCGATACCGACATTGCCGGCCGAGTCGGCACTGGCTTTGGCTGTCCAGATGACCGCCGCAGCCCTCGATGCCAGCAGGCGACGCGCGCGGTGGCCGACGATGAGGTCAGGGCCGGGCAGGGCAGGACACTCCTCGGTCGGCACCTGGTCGATATCGAATTACCAGTAGAGGCCTGCGTCAAGTGGTGGTGGACGAATTCGCGCGGACCGGGGGGCGCGGCCAATCCTCCGCGATCGGCGCCATCTCCCTCGACCGTGCCCGACGTCCAACGAAGCGGTAGTTTCAGCGGATGATTACCGGGGCCTTCCTCGCCGAAGCGGCTTCGGTGGTGGATAACAAACTGAACGTAACGGGCGGCGTGCTGTCCCGATACGCTGTTGGGCCTGACCGGGAAGCCAACTTTGTGCTTGTGGTGCTGACGCAGGCTGAGACTGATAGTCCGATCCGGCGAGTTGAGGTAGAGATCAGGTCCCCGTCGGATGCCGACCCCTAGTCGTCGAGTACGAGCTGCCAGAAGCCGCAGCCGGCAGCGAAATCGGATTCGCCTTCTTCATCATCGAGTTAAAGCTGCCGGTGGATGGCCGTTGGGTGTTCGTGGTGACTGGTGGTGCTGGAATGTTCTCGCTTCCACTACTGGTGGTGCACGGCTGACGCAGCTCGCTGGGCCGTAGCACGCGGCTTCGGCGGCGGCCGGCGATAAGCCCCCGTATCCGCCGAACTGCCCGAAGATGCCGGGCGAACCCAATCGGGTGCAGCAGAGCCGGGATACCGATTTGAACAGCGGAGACAATCAAAAGCAATCGACGATGATCTGCGCTGGGCCCGCAAGCGGGTGGCATTGTCAAGGCTGTTGGACAGATTCGACATGTATGCGACCGATTGCCGCAGGTGCTTCGGGAGCCTGCTGACCCCTTAATCCAGGTCAGCGTAGGTTTGCAGGATGGCCGCCACAATCAGCGCTTGCAAACTTGTCTCCTCATCCGCCGCCAACAACTTAAGCGTCCGGTGCATAGCCCGTGGCAAGTCGAGCGTGGTCCGAACACCACCGCTCTCGCCGCGGTGCACCATCGACGCGCGAGCCAGCACCGCGGGGTCCTGCAGCCCCGAGCTGATAGCGGCGCGAATCAGGTCGCCCATCGTGGTGTCCAGGTCCAGTGCGCGCCGTTTGAGGGCGGTACGCGTCGCCGGGAGCAGGTGCAGGGTGGTGCGCATCGCCTCGTACACCACCGGCGACGGAGTGGGAGTGGTCTGAGCGGGATCGTCACCTTGCGATGTATTCGCCGCCCGCGTGGTCACGGCGGCCCCGGTAGGCCGGCGGATCACCGCGGCCCGCACCGCGTCGGCCGTCGAAAGCTCCTCGGTCATATTGGCGCGGCCTCTCCCTGGATCCACTCCGCCGCCATCAGTTCGTCGAAGACGTCTCCGTAGTCTCCCAGATGCTGCGGCATACCGTGGCCGAATGCCCGCTCGATCGCGGTCAGGTCCCGCACGATGCTCCGCAGCACCGGAGCGTTCGCTTCCGCCAAGGCGCGCGGCATCTCCACCGCCTCAAACTTCCGCATGTCCACCAGCGTGAGCAGAATCGTCGTGGAACGGTGCTGCGTGATATCCAGCGTCGGCCAAACCCGGTCGATGTCCGCAGCCCGCGGCACCGTCGGAATGATCACCAGGTCGGCTGCATCAATTGCCGCATCGATTGTTGCTCCCGTTCCGGGCGGGCTATCCACCAGGATCAACTCGTCAGGCTCACTCGAGAGCACCCGCAAATCCGCCGCCGTCCCCGGGATGACATCAAACGGCAACGGCGTCCCCCGATACGCCGCCCTATCAGCCCACGAGGACGCCGATCCCTGCGGATCAGCATCAACGACACGCACCGGAACCCCCCGCCGCACCGCAGCCGCGGCCAAGAACATCGCCGTCGTCGTCTTCCCGACGCCGCCCTTGGTATGCACAAGCGACCAAATCACGAGGCAGGAATCCCTCCTCTAGAGGTGCATGCACTCTAGATGTGCATGCATATGTGCGCGGATAAGGCCAAGTTTCTCCCACCTCCCCCATCGGCCGATAGGGTCGTTGGTCCTCTCAGGGTGGGCGGCAGTTTTCGAGGCTAAGCCTCAATCCCCGATTGTCAGCGGTCACGTAATTCCCACCCGTGGGGCGTGTCCGGTCGGGGTTGGGGTGCTGCTCAGGTTCGCTCCGTTCAGGTGCCCCACCGAGGGGTCCTGGAAGGGGCCCGAGGTGGCAAGGAGATCGTGGAACGTGACTGACTTTGTGGAGATGTGCCGGCATTGGCATGCCGGCCGGTCCCAGGTGCAGATCCATCAGGCACTCAACATTGACCGCAAAACCATCCGCCGGCGCCGGCCGAGGGGTTGGAGCCGGCGCCGGAGGAGCCGTTTGATGAACACCGCCCGCTACCCTCTCCGCAGCAGGGCCCGAACATAGGAATTACGTGACGCCAACCCGAGGAATTACGTGACCGTCGGCAGGCGGCGGCCGGCGACAAGCCCCCGTATCCGCCGAACTATCCGAAGATGCACGGGCGAACCCAAGCGGGTGCAGCAGAGCCGGGATACCGATTCGAACAGCGGAGACAATCAAAAGCAATCGACCATGGATGATCTGCGCTGGGCCCGCAAGCGGGCGGCATTGTCGAGGCTGTTGGACAGATTCGACATGTATGCGACCGATTGCCGCAGGTACTTCGGGAGCCTGCTGACCCCTTAATCCAGGTCAGCAAAGGTTTGCAGGATGGCCGCCACCACCAGCGCTTGCAAACTTGTCTCCTCATCCGCCGCCAACAACTTAAGCGTCCGGTGCATAGCCCGTGGCAAGTCGAGCGTGGTCCGAACACCACCGCTCTCGCCGCGGTGCACCATCGACGCGCGAGCCAGCACCGCGGGGTCCTGCAGCCCCGAGCTGATAGCGGCGCGAATCAGGTCGCCCATGGTGGTGTCCAGGTCCAGTGCGCGCCGTTTGAGGGCAGTACGCATCGCCGGGAGCAGGTGCAGGGTGGTGCGCATCGCCTCGTACACCACCGGCGACGGAGTGGGAGTGGTCCGAGCGGCATCGTCACCTTGCGATGTATTCGCCGCCCGCGTGGTCGCCGCGGCCCCGGTAGGCCGGCGGATCACCGCGGCCCGCACCGCGTCGGCCGCCGAAAGCTTCTCCGTCATACTGTCGCGGCCTCTCCCCGTTGATTCCCTCCGCCGCCATCAGCTCATCGAACACGTCTCCGTAGTCTCCCAAATGCTGCGGCATACCGCGGCCGAATGCCCGCTCGATCGCGGTCAGGTCCCGCACGATGCTGCGCAGCACCGGAGCGTTCGCCTCTGCCAAGGCGCGCGGCATCTCCACCGCCTCCAACTTCCGCATGTCCACCAGCGTGAGCAGAATCGTCGTGGGACGGTGCTGCGTGATATCCAGCGTCGGCCAAACCCGGTCGATGTCCGCAGCCCGCGGCCCCGTCGGAATGATCACCAGGTCGGCTGCATCAATCGCCGCATCGATCGTTGCTGCCGTTCCAGGCGGGCTATCGACCAGGAGCAACTCGCCAGGCTCACTGGAGAGCACCCGCAAATCCGCCGCCGTCCCCGGGCTGACATCAAACGGCAACGGCGTCCCCCAGAAACGCCGCCCGATCAGCCCACGACGACGCCGATCCCTGCGGATCAGCATCAACGACACGCACCGGAATCCCACGCCGCACCGCAGCCGCAGCCAAAAACATCGCCGTCGTCGTCTTCCCGACGCCGCCCTTGGTATGCACAAGTGACCAAATCACCGCAGAAGCTCTCCAAACACACCTAGAGATGCGCATATGCGCCTGAAACCAACCAACGCAGATGTCGCCCCGACATGTCATCGGGAGCGGCCACCGCCGGCGGCGTCGCCGGACCCGCCATTAGGCGCCCGGATCAGCGACACGAGGCTGGTCATACTCCGAAGACCTGCGGCCAACTCCTGCGGCACCGCGAGCACGAAAGACGACATCGGCAGCCTCCCATCACTACAGGTGCTCGACGTTCAGACGACACCCCCACAGTTCGGCAACACTACCTACGTTTCTATGACTTCCGAGTGAGTTTCTACAAACTGGGTTGAAACCATGTTTGATGAAGAACTTCTCCAAATTTGCACGTCGACTGCAATCATTAATTTTCTGAACGATAAGACATCAACTGGCTGCTGATTTGGTCGCAATTCGGTGGCACGCCAGCTACGGCAAGCAACTTTGAATACATATTAGATAGATGTGCTAACTGGTACCGCCAGAAGTGCCTTGGAGCTGACTAGCTCGGATTAGTCCGGTGAGGGAGCGCGGACAGGCAAGTCCAGCAAACCTCGACACTCGCCTGTAACCTACAGCTTTTGAATTCAAATTCTCGCCCGCCCTCCGGTTCTGGCAAAATTCCGCAAATTTCCTGGCAATTAGCTGGCAAAAAGACTCTTGTGCTGTGCCTCATTCGCTTAACCGTCATTTGGTATCGAATTAAGTCTGCGACCCGATCGGCAGTATATTTTGAACCCGCTACCCGGTGGTCGCTTCGCCAAGAACCGACGAAAGAAGGGCGAACGTATGAGTTGTCCGGTGATGCTGTACCCCGAGAAGAACTCGGAGCTTGTTCAGCAGCCCAAGTGCTGCCAAAGCTCGACAGTGCTGTGACTGGCCGTCCGCGCCAAGCCGGATGTGACCTCCACCCGCCGGTCTGTATCACGGGTCTCTGCCCGTGTCAGCCCACACACCTCAAACCCGCCTGACCCGTTCAGGCTTGACCTGTCGAGGGAGGGTCGAGGTAGGGCACCGGTCGCGGATATAGGCAGGTAGCAAGGCGCCTCGCGGAGCAGCGTTCGTGTCGCACCCCTCACCTACAGTGGCGGCTGTGTTCGTCACCGGCGGCAACATCGTCTACAGCGCATCGGATCTCGCGTCCGCCGCGCGGTGCGAGTACGCCCTGCTGCGGGATCTCGACGCCAAGCTCGGCCGCGGCCCGGTCGTCGTCAATGAGGACGAATTGCTGGCGCGCACAGCCGTTCTCGGCGACGAGCATGAGCGCCGCAGGTTGGACCGGCTGCGCGCGGAATTCGGCGACGGGATCGCAGTCATCGGCCGTCCCGCCTACACCCACGCCGGGCTCACAGCCGCAGCCGAAGCCACCCGGCGCGCCATCGCCAACCGCGCCCCGGTGGTCTATCAGGCCGCCATGTTCGACGGCCGCTTCGTCGGGTTCGCCGACTTCCTGATCCGCGACGGTGAGCGGTACCGGGTCACCGACACCAAGCTGGCCCGCTCGCCCAAGGTCACCGCGCTGTTGCAGTTGGCGGCCTACGCCGACGCACTGACGGCAGCGGGGGTGCCGATAGCCCCGGATGCCGAATTGGAACTCGGCGACGGCACGGTGGTTCGCTACCGCGCTCAGCGACCTGATGCCGGTCTACCGAACCCAGCGCGCACAACTGCAACGGCTGCTCGACGAGCACTTCGCCGCCGGGCGCGCCGTGCGCTGGGACGACGCCGGGGTGCAGGCCTGCTTCCGTTGTCCGCTGTGTACCGAGCAGTTGCGCGCGATCGACGATCTGCTGCTGGTCGCCGGTATGCGAATCAGCCAGCGCGAGAAGCTGATTGACGCCGGCGTCACCACCATCGGCGAGCTGGCCGACCGCAGCGGGCCGGTGCCCGGCCTGGGCACGCAAGCCCTGGGCAAGCTGACCGCGCAGGCCAAACTGCAGATACTGCAACGTGATACCGGTACCCCGCAATTCGAGATCGCCGATCCGCAGCCGCTGGCCCTGTTGCCGGAACCGAACCCCGGCGACCTGTTCTTCGACTTCGAAGGCGACCCGCTGTGGACGGCCGACGGCAACCAGTGGGGACTGGAATACCTGTTCGGCGTCCTGGAAGCCGGGCCGTCCGGACAGTTCCGTCCGCTCTGGGCGCACGACCGCATCGACGAGCGACAAGCCCTGAAGCAGTTTCTGGCGATGGTGGCCAAGCGCCGCAAGCGCTACCCGAACATGCACGTCTACCACTACGCGGCCTACGAGAAGACCGCGTTACTGCGGCTTGCCGGACGCTACGGTGTCGGCGAGGACGAGGTCGACGACTTGTTGCGCAACGGGGTGCTGGTGGACCTCTATCCGTTGGTGCGCAAGAGCATTCGCGTGGGTGCGGAGAGCCTGAGCCTCAAGGCACTCGAGCCGCTGTACATGGGCACCCAGCTGCGCTCGGGTGATGTCACCACCGCCACCGACTCGATCACCTCCTATGCGCGGTATTGCGAGCTGGTGGCCGGCGGCCGCGCGGACGAGGCCGCGACGGTGCTCAAGGAGATCGAGGAGTACAACCACTACGACTGCCTGTCCACCCGCAAGCTACGGGACTGGTTGTTGATGCTCGCCTGGGAATCGGGCGTCACACCGATCGGCGTTCAACCGGTTCCCGAACACGACACCATCAAAGACCACGACCAACTCGCGGCGACGCTGGCGAAGTTCACCGGCGATGCCGCCGCCGGTGACCGCACGCCCGAACAGACGGCAGTCGCCTTGATCGCCGCCGCCCGCGGCTATCACCAACGCGAGGACAAGCCGTTCTGGTGGTCGCACTTCGACCGGCTGAACTACCCCGTCGACGAATGGTCGGACAGCACAGACGTTTTCGTGGTGGACTCCGCGTCCGTCGTGGAGGACTGGAATACTCCGCCGCGAGCCCGCAAGCCGCAGCGTCGGGTGCGGCTGAAAGGAGAGCTGGCCCGCGGCGACCTCAATTCGGAGGTATTCGCGCTCTACGAGCCTCCAGCACCGGCCAGCATGGCCGAGGATCCCGACCGCCGCGGCGCGGGGCGCGCCGAGGTTGTCGGCGTCGACGACCCCAGCATGCCGGCTGAGGTGATCATTCTCGAGCGAACAGGCAAGGACGGCAACACTTTTCATCAGTTACCGTTCGCGCTGACGCCTGGGGCGCCGGTGAAGACGACCGCGCTGCGCGAGTCCATCGCATCGACAGCACAGGCCGTGGCCGACGGCCTGCCGCAACTCCCGCAATCCGCACTGATCGACTTACTGCTCCGGCGCCCACCGCGCACCCACGGCGCGGTTGCGCTGCCGCGCAGCACTGACACCGTCGCCGATATCACGGCCGCGACGCTGAGCCTGGATTCGTCCTACCTGGCGGTGCACGGGCCACCCGGGACGGGCAAGACGCACACCGCCGCCCGGGTGATCAAGGAGTTGGTCACCGGGCATTTCTGGCGCGTCGGCGTGGTCGCGCAGTCACACGCGGCGGTGGAGAACGTGCTGGACTGTGTGATCGACGCCGGCCTGGATCCCGCCCTGGTCGCCAAGAAGCGCAACGATCACGCCGACGCGCGCTGGCAGGAGATCGACGCGAACCAGTATCCGACCTTCATCGCCGACAACGCGGGGTGCGTGATCGGCGGTACGGCTTGGGATTTCGCCAATGCACAGCGAGTGCCGCCGGGCTGCCTGGACCTGCTGGTGATCGACGAGGCGGGCCAATTCTGTCTGGCCAACACCATTGCGGTGGCACCGTCGGCCACCAACCTGTTACTCCTCGGGGATCCGCAGCAACTGCCGCAGGTCAGTCAGGGCACCCATCCGGAAAGGGTCGACGTCTCCGCGCTGGAATGGCTGGTCGACGGACAGCAGACGCTGCCCGACGAACGCGGATACTTTCTGGACCTGTCCTACCGGATGCATCCGGACGTGTGCGCGGCCGTCTCGACGCTGTCCTACGAAGGCCGGCTGCATTCACACATCGAGCGCACCGCGGCGCGCCGGCTGGACGGGCACCAACCCGGGGTGCACGTGCTTCCCGTTCGCCACCAAGGCAATTCGATCGACAGTCCCGAAGAGGCGGCTGCGATCGTGGCCGAGATCGCGCGCATGCTCGGCCGGCCGTGGACCGACGAGCACGGCACCCGCCCGTTGGCCGCCTCCGATGTGCTGGTGCTGGCGCCGTACAACGCCCAGGTCGCCCTGATCCGTCACCGAGCTGACGGCAGCCCGACTCGGCGGGGTCCGGGTCGGCACCGTCGACAAATTCCAGGGCGGGCAGGCGCCGGTCGTCTTCATCTCCATGACGGCGTCATCGATCGACGAAGTCCCACGCGGCATCTCGTTCCTGCTCAACCGCAACCGGCTCAACGTCGCCATCAGCCGGGCGCAGTACGCGGCGATCATCGTGCGATCGGAGTTGCTGACCCAATACCTGCCCACCACCCCGGCCGGCCTGGTGGACCTGGGCGCGTTCCTGGCACTCACCGAGGGGCAGTGAGGGTCAGCGGCGGCCGGCGACCGGGTCCTCGGGATCTGGCTGGCGGGCAAACTCGGCGACGGGACGCAGGCCGTCCACGGGAGCACCGTTGCGCCGGGTCAGGGCGACCAACGGTTGGGTGTTGTCGTCATAGCCAGAGTCCGGTTCCCGGCGCAGGATGTATTCGACGTAGCCGTCGTCGTCATCTTCCGGGTCGTCCGCGAGCGCGTAGCCGGCCAGGTCGTCGACGTCGCGTCGGCTCTGGGCCGAACCCAGGGCGCCGACCAGGAACAGTGTCGCGATGATCCCGAACAGCGCGATGAACGCCGGCAGCAGCATCGACTGGGACATCGCCGCCGAGAAGGGCCCCCGTACGAACGCGGGCAGTTGCAGGGCGGCGTCCTCCGTGGCGGGCGCGCCTGCGCCTTTCGGCATTTCGGCGGTGATCCGCCACGTCATGAACGCGGCCATGCCTGCGCTGCCGAGCACCGCGCCGAGTTGCCGGGTGGCGTTGTAGACACCCGACCCCGCGCCGGCCTGCTCGGACGGCAGGTTACGCGTCGCGGTGGCGGCCAGCGGTGACCAGACGAACGCCATCCCCACACCGAGCCCGATGAACGGCAGCACCAGCCGCCAGACCGGTGTGTCCGGCTGTAGTTCCATCGCGAGCCACGTCATGGAGATCGCCAGCGCCGAGAAACCGAAACCCAGGATCGGCACCGGGTGGACCTTGTCGATGATCAGCCCGACGACCGGTGCAAGCAGGCCACTGACGATGGCCACCGGGGCGATCAGCAGGGCCGAACGCGTCGGCGACAGCCCGCACACCGACTGGGCGTAGAAGGTCAGCGGCAGCATCATCGCCGTCGTCGCGAACGAGATGATGGCCACTCCGACGTTGCACAGGCTGAAGTCCCGGTCACCGAAGATGTCCAGCGGAACCAACGCCGCGCGCTTGTTGATCGACTGCCAGTAGATGAACGCCGACATGAACCCGGCGCCGGCGACCAGCACGGCCCAGATCCACGGCTTCCAGTCCGCCGATTGGCCTTCCTGCAGCCCGAACACCAGCAGAAACATGCCCACGCCGGACAGCGCGACGCCGACCAGGTCGAAGCGCTGCGTGCGGATCGGCAGGTCCGGAACCAGCCAGATCGCCAACGCCAGCGCGATGACGCCGACCGGCACATTGACGAAGAAGATCCACTGCCAGCCCAGGGTGTCTACCAGCAGCCCCCCGGCCAGCGGGCCGACCAGGCTGGCCACACCGGCGGTGGCGCCCCACATGCTCATCGCGGAGCCACGACGCTGGGCCGGGAAGATCCGGGTGATCGTCGACAGCGTCTGCGGGGTGAGCAGACCAGCGCCCACCCCCTGGACGACGCGGGCCGCGATCAACATGGCGGCGCTGCCGGAAAGCCCGCACCACACCGACGCGAAGGTGAAGACCACCAGGCCGATCACGTAGAGGTTCTTGGGGCCGAACCGGTCACCGAGTCGGCCGGCGACCAGCAGCACCACCGCGTATCCCAGCAGGTAGGCGCTGGTCACCCAGACCACCGTCGCGTACCCGATGTGCAGCGCGGTCATGATCGTGGGATTGGCCACCGCGACGATCGTCGAGTCGAGCATGATCATGAAGAAGCCGAGCATCATCGCCCACAGCGCGGCCCACGGGTTTCCGGAGAGGCTGTCCCCGGCCACCCGGCTCGTCGCCGTGCTCATCTATCGCACCTCATTTCGGCTCCCGCGTCGGGTCACACACGAGTCCAGCCCGCATTATTCCCGCTGCGTCCCCCGCTTCGCTCTTCGGCCGGGAACTTCGACCGGGAAGCCAAGGACAACCAACCACCAGATCATGTGATGCTTTTCTGCGCGGCACTCATCTTGCTGGACGCGCGTTAGCCTGAAAGGACGCCGTCACGAAGAGAGGCACAATGAGCGCTCGACGAAACAAGTCGGTACCGGACCAGCAGCCGGCCGCCAACACCGGTCGGCCCAAGGCATCCAGCCGGGCATTGGCACACATCATCGAACGTAGTTCGCGCATCCAGGGCCCAGCCGCGGAAGCCTACGTGGCGCGCCTGCGCCGCGCGCACCCGGGCGCCAGCCCGGGCGAGATCGTCACCAAGCTGGAGAAACGCTTCGTGGCTGCGGTGACGGCCAGCGGCGCGGCGGTGGGCGCAGCCGCGACGCTGCCCGGTATCGGCACCTTGACCGCGTTGTCGGCGGCCGCCGGCGAAACCGCGGTGTTCCTGGAAGCCACGGCGATGTTGGTGCTGGCGCTGGCGTCGGTGTACGGCATCCCTCTGGACCATCGGGAACGGCGTCGCGCGCTGATCCTGGCCGTGCTGGTCGGCGAAAACAGCAAGGCCGCCGTGGCGGAGCTGATCGGCGGTGGGCGGACCAGCGGCGGCTGGGTGTCCGAAAGCATGGCCTCATTGCCACTGCCGGCGATATCGAAGCTGAACAACAGCATGTTCAAGCGTTTCGTCAGAAGGTTCGCGCTCAAGCGTGGCGCACTCATGTTCGGCAAGCTGCTGCCCGTCGGCATCGGCGCGATCATCGGCGCGATCGGCAACCGGATGGTGGGCAAGAAGCTGGTCCGCAATGCACGGTCGGCCTTCGGCCCGGCGCCGGACCGGTGGCCGGTCACCTTGCACGTGCTGCCGACTGTCCGGGATGCCAGCTAAAGCGGTCGGTCTCTCTCGCGGATCGCGGGCAAAGCGCTAGCCTTTATGGGTCAGAAACGGTCGGAACCCTTTACCGATCACCCAGGGGTGTGAGGCGCCCCCGCCACCCGGGGCGCCAGAAGTCGCAGGCGTTCGCCAAAACGCTTGCAGGATACAAGAATTGAGGCGAACAGCGGCCGTGGCCAACATAAGTTCACCATTCGGGCAAAACGAGTGGCTGGTCGAGGAGATGTACCGCAAGTTCCGCGACGACCCCTCCTCGGTCGACCCGAGCTGGCACGAGTTCCTGGTTGACTACAACCCCGAGTCGTCCGGCGAGACGAGCCAGGACGGCCCGGCGGCCACCAAGGCCAAGCCCGCCGAGACAAAGACCGCCCAGACAACGACCGCGCAAACAAAGACCGCCGAAACCAAGCCCGCGCCAACCAAGCCCGCCGAACCCGCTCCCGTACAGCCGGCGCCCGAGCCCGTCAAACCGGCCAAATCCACCGCCGCGGGCGCCGCCGGCAACGGCGCACCGGCGCCTGTCCCGCCAGCCCCGAAGGCCGCTGCTCCCCCGCCCGCCGAGGGTGACGAGATGCAGGTGCTGCGCGGCGCCGCCGCGGCCGTCGTCAAGAACATGTCGGCGTCACTGGATGTGCCGACGGCGACCAGTGTGCGGGCCATTCCGGCCAAGCTGCTGATCGACAACCGGATCGTCATCAACAACCAGTTGAAGCGAACCCGTGGCGGCAAGATCTCGTTCACCCACCTGCTTGGCTACGCGCTGGTGCAGGCGGTCAAGCAGTTCCCGAACATGAACCGCCACTACACCGAGGTCGACGGCAAACCCAACGCGGTCACCCCGGCGCACACCAATCTCGGCCTGGCGATCGACCTACAGGGCAAGGACGGCAAGCGCTCCCTGGTGGTGGCCGGCATCAAGCGTTGCGACGAACTGCGGTTCGCGGAATTCGTCTCCGCCTACGAAGACATCGTGCGCCGCGCCCGCGACGGCAAGCTGACCGCCGAAGACTTTGGCGGCGTGACGATTTCGTTGACCAACCCCGGCACCATCGGCACCGTGCACTCGGTGCCACGGCTGATGGCCGGCCAGGGCGCGATCATCGGCGTCGGCGCCATGGAATACCCCGCCGAGTTCCAGGGCGCCAGCGAGGAGCGCATCGCCGAACTGGGGATCGGCAAGCTGATCACCCTGACCTCGACCTATGACCACCGCATCATCCAGGGCGCGGAATCCGGTGACTTCCTGCGCACCATCCACCAGATGCTGCTCTCGGACGACTTCTGGGACGAGATCTTCCGCGAGCTGGGCATCCCCTACCTGCCGGTGCGCTGGAGCACCGACAACCCGGACTCGATCGTCGACAAGAACGCCCGCGTGATGAACCTGATCGCGGCGTACCGCAACCGCGGCCACCTGATGGCCGACACCGACCCGCTGCGCCTGGACAAGACCCGGTTCCGCAGCCACCCCGACCTCGAGGTGCTGACCCACGGCCTGACGCTGTGGGACCTCGACCGGGTGTTCAAGGTCAGCGGATTCGCCGGCGCCGAGTACAAGAAGCTGCGCGACGTGCTGGGCCTGCTGCGCGACGCATACTGCCGCCACATCGGCGTGGAGTACACCCACATCCTCGACCCCGAGCAACTGCGCTGGCTGGAAGAGCGGGTCGAGACCAAGCACGTCAAACCGACTGTGGCCCAACAGAAGTACATCCTGAGCCGGCTCAATGCCGCCGAGGCCTTCGAGACCTTCCTGCAGACCAAGTACGTCGGCCAGAAGCGGTTCTCGCTGGAAGGCGCCGAAAGCGTCATCCCGATGATGGACGCCGCGATCGACCAGTGCGCCGAGCACGGCCTGGACGAGGTGGTCATCGGGATGCCGCACCGCGGCCGGCTCAACGTGCTGGCCAACATCGTCGGCAAGCCGTACTCGCAGATCTTCAGCGAGTTCGAGGGCAACCTGAACCCGTCGCAGGCGCACGGCTCCGGCGACGTGAAGTACCACCTCGGCGCCACCGGCGTTTACCTACAGATGTTCGGCGACAACGACATTCAGGTGTCGCTGACCGCAAACCCGTCGCACCTGGAAGCCGTCGACCCGGTGCTGGAGGGTCTGGTGCGGGCCAAGCAGGATCTGCTCGACCACGGCGACACCGACAGCGACGGCGAAAAGGCCTTCTCGGTGGTGCCGATGATGCTGCACGGTGACGCGGCCTTCGCCGGCCAGGGCGTGGTCGCCGAGACGCTGAACCTGGCGAACCTGCCCGGCTACCGGGTCGGCGGCACCATCCACATCATCGTCAACAACCAGATCGGCTTCACCACTGCGCCGGAGTACTCCCGGTCCAGCGAGTACTGCACCGACGTCGCGAAGATGATCGGCGCGCCGATCTTCCACGTCAACGGCGACGACCCGGAGGCGTGCGTGTGGGTGGCGCAGCTGGCCGTGGATTTCCGCCAGCAGTTCCACAAGGACGTCATCATCGACATGCTGTGCTACCGGCGGCGCGGTCACAACGAGGGCGACGACCCGTCGATGACGAACCCCTACATGTACGACGTCGTCGACAACAAGCGCGGCGTCCGCAAGAGCTACACCGAATCTCTGATCGGCCGCGGCGACATCTCGCTCAAGGAGGCCGAGGACGCGCTGCGCGACTACCAGGGGCAGCTGGAGCGGGTGTTCAACGAGGTCCGCGAGCTGGAGAAGCACGGCGCCCTGCCCAGCGAGTCGGTCGAGGCGCGACCAGATGATCCCGGCCGGGCTGGACACCTCGGTGGACAAGTCGCTGCTGGCCCGCATCGGCGACGCCTTCCAGGCGGTGCCGGAGGGGTTCACCGCGCACCCGCGGGTGCAGCCGGTGCTGGACAGGCGCCGCGAGATGGCCTACGAGGGCAAGATCGACTGGGCCTTCGGCGAGCTGCTGGCGCTGGGTTCGCTGGTGGCCGAGGGCAAGCTGGTCCGGTTCTCCGGGCAGGACACCCGCCGCGGCACCTTCTCCCAGCGGCACTCGGTGATCATCGACCGCAACACCGGCGCGGAGTTCACGCCGCTGCAGCTGCTGGCGACAACAAGGACGGCACCCCCACCGGCGGCAAGTTCCTGGTCTACGACTCGCCGCTGTCGGAGTACGCCGCCGTGGGCTTCGAATACGGCTACACCGTCGGCAACCCGGACGCGCTGGTGCTGTGGGAGGCGCAGTTCGGCGACTTCGTCAACGGCGCGCAGTCGATCATCGACGAGTTCATCAGCTCCGGTGAGGCCAAGTGGGGCCAGCTGTCCGACGGTGGTGCTGTTGCTGCCGCACGGACACGAGGGACAGGGTCCCGACCACACGTCCGGGCGGATCGAACGCTTCCTGCAGCTGTGGGCGGAGGGTTCGATGACGATCGCGATGCCGTCCACCCCGGCCAACTACTTCCACCTGCTGCGCCGGCACGCCCTGGACGGTGTCAAGCGCCCGCTGATCGTGTTCACGCCGAAGTCGATGCTGCGCAACAAGGCCGCGGTCAGCGACATCAAGGAGTTCACCGAGATGAAGTTCCGCTCGGTGATCGAGGAACCCACCTACGAGGAGGGCGTCGGCGACCGCAGCAAGGTCACCCGGATCCTGATGACCAGCGGCAAGATCTACTACGAGCTGGCCGCGCGTAAGGCCAAGGACAACCGCGATGACGTGGCGATCGTCCGACTCGAGCAGCTCGCCCCGCTGCCCAGGCGCCGGCTCAACGAAACGCTGAACCGCTACGAGAACGCCAAGCAGTACTTCTGGGTCCAGGAGGAGCCGGCCAACCAGGGTGCGTGGCCGTCGTTGGGACTGACGCTGCCGGAGGTGTTGCCCGACAAGCTCAGCGGCATCAAGCGGATCTCGCGGCGGGCCATGTCGGCGCCGTCGTCGGGGTCGTCGAAGGTGCACGCCGTGGAGCAGCAGGAGATCATCGACACGGCGTTCGGCTGAGCTCGCGAAGCGCCGAGACGCAGAGCCTCAGTCGCGGTTATCGGCTTGGCAGGTGGCCTAACCTGACGATGTGAGTCCGCATTCAGAGCCATCGCAAGAAAATCCAGACGCCACAGCGCCTGAAATAGCTTGCGGGCGAATTTCTCGATTTCAGCCGCATCAACTCGACGCGTCCCCGCTCTGCGCCACGCGCTCAGCAATCTCTCGGATCGTGCGACGGCCATCGATGTGCTGCACAAAGGGCAACTGAGCAGCGTTGAGGCTCATACGCCAATCCGGCCGGAAAATCTCAGCACCGGACACGCCGCAACGCAGGCGGAACAGCGGCACATAATCGAGCGAGTCCTCCGTCGAAAAATCAATCGTGTAGCTCTCTTTCGGTCGCTCCGGACGACACGCCATGAAAAAATGGCAAGCGTTCGATCGTCTGGACACGTTCCATCACCGACCACAACTTAGCCTCCGGCAACGCGTTCACAGCTGTATTGAACCCGTTCGGCGGTGTAAACAAATCATGCGCGTAGTACGGCGCATTAAGCAGCCAGCCCTGAAACAGCAGCCCGGCCGAGGCGACAAGATCGATACACTCATCGACGGTGTAGCTACGCTCGCGACCGTGCAGAAACGTATCCACCAGGGCGGCATCGGAGGACTGCAAATCCTGACGTTATTTTCAGATAGCTCTGGACAGGGTGGTCCGGCGATAGCACCGCGATCGTCTCTTTGACTATTTGGACCGATGCATCGTCTTGACGCAGCCCCATGTCACGAAACACCGATTCCAGCAGTTCGACTCCGATTCGGCCGTACTTTGCATACAGCATGACAGCCTAAAGCGCCGTCCGGCCGCAGGCAACCGGCGAGTGCTTTCATGCCTGCCAGTGGATCTGCCAGGTGATGCAAAACGCCGGTCGATACGACGAGGTCGAAGTCGAGTCCCAACGTTGGCAGCTCTTCGATCGGAAGCAGATGCAACTCCAGATTCCACAGCCCGTGCTTGTCTTTCAGATATTGCTGATGGTCCAGTGACGGCTGGCTGATATCGACCGCCACCACTTTCGCAGCGGGGTTCGTGTACGCAAACACTGCCGCCTGGTTGGTGCCGCAACCCGCAATCAGAATATCGAGATCGGGTTTGTATTCCCGGTCGGGCCACAAAACCCGGTGCGCGTGCGACGGGGTCGAACCATTGCCAGTTGTCAGCGATCCATCCCTCGAGGTCCTGTATCGGTTGCGGGTACCTCCACCGCTCGTACTGGCGGGACGACAACGTCGGCGCGCGGATCGTCGCTTCATTTCAACGTCGCGTTGGACCGGATCGCTGTAGCGGTAGCCGTTGATCGCAGCGGTTCAATGCGGATCAGCCGTGGTTATCGGTTTGGCACGTGGCCTAACGATGTGAGTCCGCGTTCAGGCCCATCGCAAGAAAATCGAGACGCCACAGCGACTGAAACAGCTTGCGGCCGAATTTCTCGACGTCAGCCACATCACCTCGCCGCGTCCCCGCTCTGCGCCACGCGCTCGGCAATCTCTCGAATCGTGCGACGGCCGTCGATGTGCTGCACAAAGGGCAACTGAGCCGCGTTGAGACTCATACTCCAATCCGGCCGGAAAATCTCAGTGCCGGACAGACCGCAGCGCATGCGCATCAGCGGAACATAATCGAGAGAGTCCTCCGTCGAAAAATCAATGGTGTAGCTCTCTTTCGGCCGCTCCGGGCGGCACGCCATGAAAAAATGGCAAGCGTTCAATGTCTGGACACGTTCCATCACCGACCACAGCTTATCCTCGGGCAACGCGTTCACGGCTGGATAGAACTCGTTCGGCGGTGCTAAACAAATCGTGCGCGTAATACGGCGCCTTAAGGAGCCATCCCTGAAACACGAGTCCGGCCGAGGTGACAAGATCAATACAGTCATCGACGGTGTAACTACGCTCGCGACCGTGCAGAAACGTATCCACCAGGCCGGCATCGGATACTGCAAATCCTCGCCCTCTATTTTCAGATAGCTTTGGACCGGGTGATCCGGCGACAGCACCGCGATCGTCTCTTTAACCATTTGGACCGATGCATCGTCTTGACGCAGCCCCATGTCACGAAACACCGATTGCAGCAGTTCGACTCCGATTCGGCCGTACTTCGCATACAGCATGAGGCCATAGCGCCATCCTGCCGCAGGCAACCGCCGAGTGCTTTCATACCTGCCAGCGGATCTGCCAGTGATGCAAAACGCCGGTCGAGACGACGAGGTCGAAGTCGAGTCCCAGCGTTGGCAGCTCTTCGATCGGAAGCAGATGCAATTCCAGGTTCCACAGCCCGTGCTTGTCTTTCAGATATTGCTGATGGTCCAGTGACGGCTGGCTGATATCGACCGCCACCACTTTCGCAGCCGGGTTCGTGTACGCAAACATTGCCGCCTGGTTGGTGCCACAACCGGCAATCAGAATATCGAGATCGGGTTTGTATTCCCGGTCCGGCCACAAAATCCGGTGCGCGTGGATCGGGTCGAACCATTGCCAGTTGTCCGCGACCCATGCCTCGAGGTCCTGTATCGGTTGCGGGTACCTCCACCGCTCGTACTGGCGGGTGACGACATCGGCGCGCGGATCGTCCTTCATTTCAGCGGTGGCTCCTTCGCGGTCGGCCATTGAGAGAGGAGCGCGGATCGCTAGCTGGCTGAGTAGCCCAGATCCCCCCTCGCCCAAGCGGATTATGGGCTACCGCGCTCTCTGGGCGCAAGGGATCGCGTCGAGCCGTGATGGCAATTCTCGCAGCCCCGCCAAACTGTGCTCAACGGTGCTTCCGTGCACCTGGCGACCATGTTCGTCGACGAAAGCTACCGCGTGATCGTCACGCGCCCAATCGATTCCGCACGTCAACCACCGACGGATTCGGCCACGAAATAGGTGGGGCCCATTGCATAACAACCTCCGCGCTGCTGATCCCAGTGGGGGGCAGCCTCATCTCGATGCCGAGGAATTACGCATGTTCGCTCACAGTTTGGCGCTCAACGGCGCTCGCTTTGTCGACGGTAACCGGCTCTTCCGGACTTGATGGGCCTACTCGGACGCGACGGTGTCGTCGTGGAGTCCGTGCATGTTGATGTCGACCGAACCCGCACCATCCGAAGGGACGGCTGACCACCCGCCCAGTGACATCAAGATCGGCCCTGACAGCCCCCGGATTGTATGGCAGAAACGAAAGTGGTTGTGTACCAACACCTCCTGCAGACAGGAGTCGTTCAAGGAGTCGAACACCGTCGGTCCCGCGGCGGGCCCGGATGACGCGACTGAGATATTCTAAAGGGCCATCGCAAGAAAATCGAGACGCCACAGCGACTGAAATAGCTTGCGGCCGAATTCCTCGATGTCAGCCACATCGCCTCGCCGCATCCCACTCTGCGCCACCCCCTCAGCAATTTCTCGGATCGTGCGACGACCATCGACGTGCTGCACAAAAGGCAACTGAGCAGCGTTGAGACTCAAACGCCCCCAGGCTTAACAATATCGGCGCCGGAGAGATCGCACTGCAAACGCATCTTGGAACATAATCCAGCGAGGCAGGCATCGAAAAATCAATGGTGTAGCTCTCTTTCGGCCGCTCCGGACGGCACGCCATGAAAAAATGGCAGGCGAGAATATGTGCAGACGTTCCATCACCGACCAGAGCTCACGCTCAGGCAATGTGCATACGGCGTCATAGGCCGCGGTCCCCGGTGTGAACCAATCATGCGGGTAATATGGCGAGTTGATTAGCCATCCCTGAAATACGAGTCCGGCCGAGGCGACAAGATCGAGACAGTCATCGACGGTGTAACTACGGTCGCGACCGTGCAAAAAGGTATCCACAACGGCAGCGTCGTACCGCAATTCCCAATCCCCCTCTGCCTTGAAATAGGTTCGAAGAGGGTGCTCCGCCGGCAGCAAGGAGATCGCCTCCTTGACCATATGGACCGATGCATCGTCTTGATGCAGCCCCATGTCACGAAACACCGACTGCAACATTTCGACTCCGACTCGGCCGTACTTTGCATAGAGCGTCAAACCTATAGCTCCATCCTGCCGCAGGCAGCCGGCGAGTGCTTTCATGCCTGCCAGTGGATCTGCCATGTGATGCAGAACACCGGTCGACACAATTAAGTCGAAGTCGAGTCCCAGCGTTGGCAACTCTTCGATGGGAAGCAGATGCAACTCCAGATTCCACAGGCCGTGCTTGTCTTTCAGATACTGCTGATGGTCCAGTGACGGCTGGCTAATATCGACACCCACCACTTTCGCAGCGGGATTCCGGTATGCAAAAACCGCTGCCTGGTTGGTGCCGCAACCCGCAATAAGAATATCGAGATCGGGTTTGTATTCGCGATCTGGCCATAAGATCCGGTTAAAACGGGAAGGGTCGAACCAATACCAGGTGCTGTCGGTCAACGCCTCGAGGTCCTGTATAGGTTGCGGGTACCTCCACCGCTCATATTGGCGGGAAACAACATCGGCGCGCGGATCTTCGCCCATTGCGCTAGCCCCCTTGCCGTCAGCCGTTAATCGAGGATCGCGGACCGCTAATTCGTTGGCTGGAACTGTCCCAGATCCCCCCTCTTCCAGGGAGGAGTATGGGGTAGCGCTCTATCTGCGCGCAAGGAGTCAATACGACTGTTAGTGCCTCGTCGCAATGCGACGTGATCGTGAACATGATCCCGGGTGCATGGGGTTACGGGACGGCGGCCGCGACCGGCAGCGGGGCCACGGATCCACGCACACAGTCACTGCCACCGTGCACCTCGGCAACGACCCGGACGAGGTGGCGGTGGATCCGGTTACTCAAACGGTCTATGTAGCCAACGGCGTCACCGCCACCGTGCCCGTCGGCAGGCCCGCGCGCGGGGTGGCGGTAGATTCGGTCAGCCATACCGCCAACGCCGTCAACTCGAATACACATGGCGGCAAGGGCACGCTGTGGGTGATCGACCCTCGAAAGGGGCTGCATTCTGTTGTCCGCAGATTTACGCTTCCCATTGGTCGGGGCTCGAGAAAGCTTCGGAAGCCATCAACTCCGAAGAGGTACGACATGATTCGGGCGCTTCTTGTCGCGGGAGCGATCGCGGCTGCCGCCACCGAGGCGGCTCCAATGGCCGGCGCCGACCCAGTAGACCAGCTGAGAAGTTTGCTGCCAACGGGGTACGGCCCCAATTCCTGCAAACCTCCAGCGGTTCGGCAGCCGATGCCTGGCGAGGTCGCCGCCCTGGAATGTTGGGATAATTCCCTGCCGGGCGGTCCGACGTACGCGTACTACAGGCTCTACACCGATCGCGACAAACTGAGTGACGCCTTCTCGGGAGAGTGGGGTGGCAGTCGTCAGGCGTACTGGTGGTTTCAGCCATGCCCCGGCTGGGAGGGAATTGGTACCCCGGCCCCGGCTACATGGCATCGCGATAAAACCCCCGACGAGGTTGCCGGCCGGATCAAATGCGGCAGCGTCAACGGACCGGTGCATGGAAACTCCGACGCAAAGTCCATCATGTGGACGAGAGATCCGACCTGCTCCTCAGCATCGCCGAAGGACACGACCTCGCCAGCTTGTACGACTGGTGGAAGCAAAACAGATGATCGTGTGATCGATCGATCAGACCTTGAGCACCCAAGTGCCGCCCGCGAACTCGTCGTGTTTGCCCTGCTTGGTGGGGCTCGCTGTCTCCGACTGCAGAGGATGCGCGAAAACTATGCTTGACCTGTGTTAAGAGGGTGAACGTGACGACGCCGTTGCCGCCGGAGCGGCCAACGCGGCTCTGAAGGCGGCTGTGGGCGCTTCGCCAATTCGGGGCCGAAATACCCTGTTTGGATTCCGCCCGGGCGGTCGAACATCAACTCGTATGATTCGCGCACTGTCCGTCGCGGTAGCCATCGCCGCCGGGACGAACGACTCCGGCCCGCTGATCGGGCTGGCCGAAGGGGGATCCGACGTCAACAGCCTGCTCGGGTCCGACGTCAACGGCCTGTGGCGACGGTGGTCCGGTCCGGTGGTACCCGGCCGATGACTACACCACCACCGCCAACACCTGCCTGGTACCCGAATCCGGGGGAAGCTGCGGGGCAGCGGTACTGGGACGGCACCCAGTGGACCGAATACGCAACCAACCAGCTTGCCGGTCCGCCCGCACCGGAACCGTCCCTGCAAGCACAACAGGGCCGTGACCAGCCGGGCCGAACCAGGAAACGCTCGGCCCTTGGCCGGATACTGGCCATCGCAGCCGCAGTTGCGGTCGTCGGTACCGTTTTGTTTGCTGTGGTCCATCGCCAGTTCCCGCCGTATCTGTTCCCGCCGAAGTATATCGTCACCGCCACCGTGCACCTCGACAGGAACGTCAAGGATGTGGCGGTGGATCCTGGCACCCACACCGTCTACGCCACCAACTGGCACGAGGACACAGTGACGGTGATCGACGGGTCTGCGCACACGGTCACCGCCACGGTGCCCGCCGGCAAGGATCCGCGCGCGGTGGCGGTGGATCCGAACACCCACACCGTCTACGTCGCCAATGAATCCGACTTGAGGGTGTCGGTGATCGACGGGTCGACACACACGGTCACCGCCACCGTGCCCGTCGGCGGGCTCTCGGTCGCGCTGGCGGTGGATCCGGGCACCCACACCGTGTACGTCGCCAAGTGGGACGACGACACGGTGTCGGTGATCGACGGGTCCACGCACACCGTCACCGCCACCGTGCACGTCGGCAAGGGCCCGTACGGGGTGGCGGTGGATCCGAGCACCCACACCGTCTACGCCGCCAACCGGGACGACGACACGGTGTCGGTGATCGACGGGTCCACGCACACCGTCACCGCCACCGTGCACGTCGGCAAGGGCCCGTACGGGGTGGCGGTGGATCCGAGCACCCACACCGCCTACGTCGCCAACCGGGGCGGCGGCACGGTGTCGGTGATCGACGGGTCCACGCACACCGTCACCGCCACCGTGCACGTCGGCAGCGAACCGGACGCGGTGGCGGTGGATCCGGGCACCCACACCGTCTACGTCGCCAACTACCGCGACGGCACCGTGTCAGTGATCGACGGGTCGACGCAGAAGCTCACCGCGACCGTGCGCGTCGGCAGCATCCCGTACGGGGTGGCGGTGGATCCGAGCACCCACACCGTCTACGTCGCCAACTACGGCGACGGCACGGTGTCGGTGATCCAACCCCGATCGTGATTACTTCACCGCCGCGAGGAGGGCCAGCACAGTCACCAAACACCTAAGGCCCGCTGTAACGCGGAACCGCCGGTACCGGCTAACCTCGACGAGAGCCGATACGAGGAGAGGGTGCTCATGGAGGGGTTCGCCGGAAAGGTCGCCGTGGTGACCGGCGCGGGTTCGGGCATCGGACAGGCGCTGGCGATCGAACTGGGCCGCTCGGGCGCCAGCCTGGCGATCAGCGACATCGACACCGAGGGACTGGCCGACACCGAGGAACAGCTCAAGGCGATCGGTGTGCAGGTCAAGGCGGACCGGCTCAACGTGACCGAGCGCGAAGCCTTCCTGCAGTACGCCGACGAGGTCAAAGAGCACTTCGGCAAGGTCAACCAGATCTACAACAACGCCGGTATCGGCCACACCGGCAACGTCGAAGTCGAGCAGTTCAAGGACATCGAGCGGGTGATGGACGTCGACTTCTGGGGCGTGGTCAACGGCACCAAGGCGTTTCTTCCCCACCTGATCGCCTCCGGCGACGGCCACGTCATCAACATCTCCAGCGTGTTCGGGTTGTTCTCGGTGCCCGGGCTATTCCGCCTACAACGCGGCCAAATTCGCGGTGCGCGGCTACACCGAGGCGCTGCGCCAGGAGATGCGGCAGAGCGGCCACCGCGTCGGGGTCACGACGGTACATCCGGGCGGCATCAAGACCGCGATCGCCCGCAACGCCACCGTAGCCGAGGGACTCGACCGCGATGAGCTGGCCCAGTTGTTCGACAAGCGGCTGGCCAACACCAGCCCGAAGAAGGCCGCCAAGATCATCCTGAATGCGGTGCGCAAGAACAAGGCGCGGGTGCTGGTCGGGCCGGACGCCGTGGCGCTGGACATGATGGTGCGGGTGACCGGTTCGGGCTACCAGCGGTTCGTCGAATTGGTCACCGGTCGGATCATCCCTAGCTAGCGCCCCAGCGGGTGCTCGCCCAGCCACCCGTCGGCCACCGCCTGTGGGTCGGCGCCGGCGGCCACTTTGCGTCGCATGTCGGCAAGCGCCGCGGTATCCAGCACCCCGGCGATCTCGTTGACCGCCAGCAGTTGCCGGGTGGAAAGCGCGTTACGCCGATACAACGGCACCACGTTCTCGGCTTGAATCAACGCGTTCTTGTCGTCGTCGGCCAACGCGATCAGGTCCGGCGGAATGCCGGGGTCGGCGGTGCTGGCCCACGCGGCCGTCAGCTCACCACCTCGTAAGCGCGGCGAACATCGTTGTGTCGTCCGGGAATTCGCGGGGAGCCGGGAGCGGGCACGAACCGACCGTGGGCGGGCCTGGCCGCCCGGCGACCGCGCCGACCACCAGTCCGTCACAGTGCCTGAGCAGCAGAGCTCAGATCGCTACCGCCCCAGCCCGCGGAGGTCGCCGGCGTTACATCAGCGTCGGGTTTGTCCTCGGCGGCGGTGGCGTAGTCGCCGGCGGCCACGCCTTCGGGCAGGGCAGCATTCATGGCCTGGTAAACCTGCTTGTCAGACAGCGCCGACGCGCCGGGCTGCAGGCTCTGCAACACCCGGCCCGTGTAGCCGGGAACGACGGTGACCGCGCCGGAGTCCAATTTGGCCATCGGGTCCGCGACGGCCTCGGCGTGCGCAGGGAAGCCGTAGGACCGCAACGCCGAAACATACAACGCGGCCAACAACTTAGCGTCGCCGTCCAAGGAGGATCCCACCACCAGATCCGCGCGCCGGTGGCCGTCATGCGTCGAGCATCCGACGAGGATCAGCACCGAGCCGAACAGCAGCGCGGCCAGCCTGCTGATACTCACACCCAGGTGGGGTCTTCTGCGGCCAGGGCCACGGCGGTTGCCACGGCTTCCCCGACGCGCCGGTCCAGCGGGCTCGGCACGATCCGGTCGACCGCGAGGTCTTCGCTGGCCACCGAATAGATCGCCTCGGCCGCGGCCACCATCATCTTCTCGGTGATCCGGCGCGCCCCGACGTCCAAGGCGCCCCGGAAGATTCCGGGGAACGCCAGCACGTTGTTGATCTGATTCGGGAAGTCGCTGCGCCCGGTGGCCACGATGGCGGCGTACTTGGCCGCGATGTCGGGATGGATCTCGGGGTCGGGGTTGGACAGTGCGAACACGATCCCGTTGGGGGCCATGGTGGCGATCAGCTCTTCGGGGACCACCCCGCCGGACACCCCGAGGAAGACGTCGGCGCCGTCGAGCGCTTCAACCAGCCCGCCGGTGCGACCACTCGGGTTGGTGCGCCTTGCCAGATCGACCTTGACGCTGTTCATGTCCGTCGCGACCACTGTGCACGATGCCCCGCGAGTCCAGCACCGTGATATCTGAAACCCCCATGGCGAGAAGCAGATTCGTGCACGCGACGCCCGCCGCGCCGGCGCCGGAGACCACCACCCGCACCGAGGACATGTCCCGGCCGAGCACCTTGGTGGCGCCCATCAGTGCCGCCAGCGAAACGACCGCCGTGCCGTGCTGGTCGTCGTGCATCACCGGGCAGTCCAGCGCCTCGACGACGCGTCGTTCGATCTCGAAGCAGCGGGGCGCCGAGATGTCCTCGAGATTGACGGCGCCGAACGTCGGCCGCAGCCGCACCAGGGTTTCGACGATCTCGTCGGGATCCTTGGTGTCCAACACGATCGGGATGGCGTTCAGCCCGCCGTATTCCTTGAACAGCGCGCACTTGCCTTCCATCACCGGCAACGACGCGGCCGGGCCGATATCGCCCAGCCCGAGCACGGCGGTGCCGTCGCTGACCACGGCGACCAGCCGGCTCGCCCAGGTGTAGCGGCCGGCCAGGGTGCGATCCGTGGCGATCGCGCGACTGACCTGCGCCACCCCCGGGGTGTAGGCGATCGACAGCGACCGCTGGCTATCCAGCGGCGCCGTCAGACCTACCGACAGCTTGCCGCCGACGTGTGCCTCGAAGATCTCCTCGTCGGCGATGACGACGGGGGGGTTCGGCTCGGGAAGGCTTGTCACCATGTCAAGCGTTTCGGACACGGCCATCAGGGTACTGCGCGGCCCCTGCTGGCCCTAATCGCCAACGCGCCTCAGACAGTCCGAGCTCGGTGACTGCCTTACGCTCATCAGCCAATTCGGCGGTGGACTTGTCGATGCGGCCGCGGGAGAAGTCGTCGATCTCCAGCCCCTGCACGATTGACCAGTTGCCGTCCTTGGTCGTCACCGGGAACGACGAGATCAGGCCTTCGGGCACGCCGTAGGACCCGTCGGACACCACGGCCATCGACACCCAGTCGCCGTCCGGGGTTCCCTGCAGCCAGGACCGGGCCGCGTCGACGGTCGCCGAGGCGGCCGAGGCCGCCGAGGAGGCGCCGCGCGCGTCGATGATCGCGGCGCCGCGCTTGGCGACGGTGGGGATGAAGTCGTTCTCGATCCAGTCCTGGTCGTTAACGACCTCGACCGCGTTCTTGCCGCCGACCTCGGCGTGGAAGATGTCCGGGTACTGGGTGGCCGAGTGGTTGCCCCAGATCGTCATCTTCTTGATGTCCGTGACGGCAGCGCCGGTCTTGCGGGCCAGCTGCGAGATAGCCCGGTTGTGGTCCAGGCGGGTGAGCGCCGAGAACCGCTCCTTGGGGATGTCAGGGGCGTTGGTCATCGCGATCAGCGCGTTGGTGTTGGCCGGGTTGCCGGTCACGCCGATGCGTACATCGTCGGCGGCCACCGAGTTCAGCGCCTTGCCCTGAGCGGTGAAGATAGCGCCGTTGGCCTCCAGCAGGTCGCCGCGCTCCATACCCGGGCCGCGCGGCCGCGCGCCGACCAGCAGGGCCAGGTTCACACCGTCGAAGATCTTGTTGGCGTCGGCGCCGATCTGCACGCCAGCCAGCAGCGGGAACGCGCAGTCGTCGAGTTCCATCACCACGCCCTCGAGCGCCTTGAGAGCCGGCTCGATCTCCAGCAGGCGCAACTCGATCGGGCGGTCCGGACCCAGCAGCGAGCCGCTGGCCAGGCGGAACAACAGGCTGTAGCCGATCTGACCGGCGGCACCTGTGACGGCGACCTTGAGAGGACTTGCGCTCACGTCGGTTCTGCTCCTTCGGGTAAGACGGGTTCGGGTCGAAACTAGCGCACCGCCGCCATTGCGAAATCGCCGGTCCGTCGCGCAGCTGGTAATTAGCTGCTGACCGTGGCGTTATGCCTCTTTTTGCTTGGCCCAGGCGCGTACGATGGCCACCGCCTGCAGACCGGCGCTGCGATCGGAGGTGGATATGTTCCCGGGGTTTGACGCATTGCCCGAAGCTCTTCGACCCGTCGCGCGAACCCGCCAGCAGCACGTACACCCGGTTGCCAATCCGCCGGCCCAGACGTTGGTCGACTGCGCCGTCTACCTCGACGGGCACCGGCTGCCCGGCAAATACACGCCCACCAACGCGTTGGCCAAGGTCCGCGAACTCGAGCAGTCCGGGCAGGAGGCGTTCGTCTGGGTAGGGCTGCACGAGCCCGGCGAGGAGCAGATGCAGGAGGTGGCCGACGCCTACGGCCTGCACCCGTTGGCAGTTGAGGACGCCGTGGTCGCCCACCAGCGACCCAAACTGGAGCGTTACGACGACTCTTTGTTCCTCGTGCTGAAAACCGTCAACTACGTCCCGCACGAATCGGTGGTGCTGGCCCGCGAGATCGTCGAAACCGGCGAGATCATGGTCTTCGTCGGCGCGGATTTCGTGGTCACCGTCCGCCACGGCGAACACGGCGGGCTGCACGAGGTCCGCAAGCGAATGGATTGCACCCCCGAGCACCTGCGACTGGGCCCGTACGCGGTGATGCACGCGATCGCCGACTACGTCGTGGACCACTACCTCGGCGTCACCGGGCTGATGGAAGACGATGTCGACGCCATCGAGGTGGTGGCCTTCGCGCCGGGACGCAAGATCGACGTCGAGCCGATCTATCTGCTCAAACGCGAAGTCGTGGAGTTGCGCCGGTGTGTGGCCCCGCTCTCGGGTGCCTTCCAGCGCATGCAGGTCGAGAACAAGGACCTGATCAACAAAGAAGTGCGCCGCTATCTGCGTGACGTCGCCGACCACCAGACCCAGGCTGCGGAGCAGATCGCCAGCTACGACGACATGCTCAACTCGCTGGTGCAGGCCGCGCTGGCTCGGGTCGGGATGCAGCAGAACATGGACATGCGCAAGATCTCGGCGTGGGCCGGTATCGTCGCGGTGCCCACCATGGTGGCCGGGATTTACGGCATGAACTTCCACTTCATGCCGGAACTGGACTCGAAGTGGGGCTATCCCTCGGTGGTCACCGCGATGGTGGTCATCTGTGTGTTCCTCTATTTCACTTTCCGCCGACGCGACTGGCTCTGAGTCCACGCCCGCGAGTGTGAATTTCACGACGCCCCGCCAGCGTGTCGCGTCGTGAAGTTCACCCTCGACGCTATGGATTCGGTTGCGCGGCTGGCCGATTCGGGTCCAGCACGTCCACGCCGTCGTTCAGCCACGCTTGCCGCATGGCCTCGGCTCCCTTGAGTCGCACCCACGCGGCCTCGGTCGCGGTGATGGGCGTCGCGGACAGGAATTGCACGGGGTCACGCGGTGGATCCAGCGGCAGATCGGCAATGTCGCTCTGCCCCAACAGCACCGCCGTGAACGCCACCCGGCCCGACGGGGACGACCATAACGGCGCCCCCAGGTCGATCAGCGCATCGGGCACCAGCACCACACCGTCGACCGCAGGCGTAGCCGCCAGCACCGCCAAAGTGCGGACCAGCCCGGTGATCGGACCCGGATTACGCAGCGCCAGAACGATTTCGGCGCGTGGACCGCGCAGGTGATCGGCGACCATCTCGGTCGGGTCCGTCATCGGATACCGCGAGCAGCCCAGTGACGCGTAATGCGCCACCGGGTGATCCCGGAATCGCAGCACCTCGATGGGTTCGGCGCCCAGAAACGTCACGCTCGCCGAGTCGGGGTCGGTGACGAAGTGACTGCGCAGATGCGCGCGGACGCGATCGACAATCACTGCGCGGCGGGCACCGTGAGGTTGACACCGGAGTCGGCGTCGAAGACTGCGAGCTTGGCAGGGTCGAAGGCAAACTCGATCGGCTGCCCGATCGCGGCTTTCGACTCGGTGGGAACCCTTGCCACGAACTGGTTCTCATTCACCTCCGACTCGGCGGCGACCTCGTCCAACCGGGCCGAGTGCACCTGCGGACCCGCGGTGGTGAAGTACACGTACTTGTCGGAGCCCAGTGATTCGACCAGGTCGACGCTGACCTCGAAGACCAGCGAACTGATCCGCTGGTATCCGTCGATCAACGCCGCGTCCTGGATGTGCTCAGGCCGCAGCCCAACGATGACGTTGTCCGGTTCGGGGTGCCCGGCGATCACCTGCTGCACCTCCGGCGCCAGCGTCACCTCACCGAACGACAGGGTGAGTCCGAACGACGTCAGCGTGGCCGGGAAGAAGTTCATCGCCGGCGAACCGATGAAGCCGGCCACAAAAAGATTCACCGGCCGCTCGTAAAGCTCTGCGGGCGTGCCGATCTGCTGTGCAACGCCCCCATGCATCACCACCACCCGATCGCCCAGCGTCATGGCCTCGGTCTGGTCGTGGGTGACGTAAACGGTGGTGGTGCCCAGTCGCTTCTGCAGGCGTGCGATCTCGCCGCGCATCTGCACCCGCAGCTTGGCGTCGAGATTGGACAGCGGTTCGTCCATCAGAAAGGCCTTGGGATGCGCGAACGATTGCCCTGCCCATCGCCACCCGTTGGCGCTGACCACCCGACAGTTGCGAGGGCTTGACGATCCAAGAGATCGGTCAGGTCAAGGATCTTGGCGGTTTCCTCGACCTTCTGCGCGATGTCCGCCTTCTTCATCTTCGCCAGCGTCAGCGGGAACGCGATGTTCTGCCGAACCGTCATGTGCGGATACAGCGCATAGGACTGGAATACCATCGCGATGTCGCGGTCCTTGGGCGCCTTCTCGTTGACCCGTTCGCCACCGATGCGCAACTCGCCCGACGAGATATCCTCAAGCCCGGCAATCATATTCAGCGTGGTGGTCTTACCGCAGCCGGAAGGCCCGACCAGGATCAGGAACTCGCCGTCGGCGATGGTGATGCTGAGATCCTGCACCGCCGTCTGACCGTCGGGGTAACTCTTGTTGACGTGTTCCAGCACAATCTCGGCCATCGCGCTATCCCTTCACAGCGCCAGAGGTCAACCCGGCGACAATGCGTCGTTGGAAGATGAGAACAAAGACAATGATCGGAACGGTGATCACGATCGCACCGGCCGCGATCGATCCGGTCGGCTCCTCGAATTGCGAACTGCCAGTGAAGTTCGCGATCGCCACCGGCGCGGTGATCGCCGCCTTGGTGGCGGTCAGGGACAGCGCCAGCAGCAGGTCGTTCCAGGCGAAGATGAACACCAGGATCGCCGCGGTCACCAGTCCCGGGAGCCGCCAGCGGGACGATCACTTTGCGGAACGCCTGAGCCGGCGTGGCGCCGTCCATCTTGGCCGCCTTTTCCAGATCCCAGGGGATTTCCCGGAAGAACGCCGACAGCGTGTAGATGGCAAGCGGCAAGCGCGAAAGTGATGTACGGCAGGATCAGCCCCGGCCAGGTGTCGAACAAGGCCGATCCGCGCGTTCGATATCGAACAACGGTGTCACCAGCGAGATCGCCGGGAACATCGTGATCAGCAGCGTCATGCCGATCAGCACGCCGCTTGCCGGGAAAGTTCAGCCGGGCAACCGCATAGGCCGCCATCGCGCCCAGCACCACCGCGATCACGGTGGTGGTCAACCCGATTCCGATCGAGTTGATCAGCGCCGAGCTGAAGAAATCACCCCGGAAGATGCCGCGATAGTTGTCCAGAGTCATCGACGACGGAATCAGCTTGCCGTCCTTGACCTTTGACGTCGGCTTGAGTGACAGGCTGAGGATCCACAGCACCGGCAGCAACGCGTACACCACCACCAACATGTTGACGACGGCCCACATCGTGGCGCGCCGGGCGTCCAAGGCGGAACTCACCCGCCATCGGCGTCACCACCCGGGCGCCGCGGCGCCGAACAGCTTGATGAAGATAAGCGCGATGATGCCCACGCAGAGGAAGATCAGCACACTGATCGCCGAGCCCAGGCCCACATTGAAGCCCTTGAACAGGTTGTCGTAGCCCAGGATCGACACCGAACCGGTGTTGTTGTCGCCGGCGGTCAGCACGTAGATGTTGTCGAAGATCCGGAACGCGTCCAGGGTCCGGAACAGCAGCGCGACCACGACCGCCGGCTTGATGATCGGCAGGATGATCCTGGTCAGCCGCCGCCAGGCGTCCGCGCCGTCGACCTGTGCCGCCTTCAACAGGTCCTCGGGGACCAGCGCCAACCCGGCCAGCAGCAGCAGCGACATGAACGGCGTCGTCTTCCAGACCTCGGCGAACACCACGATGCCCAGCGACGGAATCTGTTGCGGTCAGTGGCGCACTCCCTCGGGCAGCAGGTTCGCCAGATAGCCGGTGCCCGGCGTCCAGGCGTAGTACCAGCTGTACGACGCGACCACCGTGACGATGCCGTACGGGATCAGTACCGCGGTGCGCACCAGTCCCTTGCCGATCAGCGTGCGGTGCATCACCAGCGCCAGCGACAGGCCGAGCACGAACTCGACCGTCACCGAAACCACCGTGATCGCCAGCGTCACGCCCAGCGCCGTCCACCAGTACCGGTCGGTCAGGATCGTTTGGTAATTGCCCAGCCCGATGAACGCGGTGTCGTTCGGGGTGGCCAGGTTGTTGCGCTGCAGGCTCAGCCACATCGCGTAACCGATCGGATAGGCCGTCACCGCCAGCATCAGCGTCGCCGCGGGAGCGACCAGGATGAAGGCCAGCCGCTGTTCGGCGCGGCGCCGGTGCCGGAGTCGGCGCGGCGCTCGGTTCGCGGGGTCACGGCAGCAGTCCTTTGCCGTCGATGGCCTTCTGCACCTGCGCGGTGAGTTCGTCGGCCATGCGCTCCGGGTCGATCGCGGTGATCGGGCTCAGCGTCGCCGCCAGCCGGATCGACACCGCCTGGTAGGCCGGCGTCGCGGGCCGCACCGCGGCATCGGTGAGCTGCTGGCGAATGATGGCGTACATCGGGTACTTCGCCTGGAATTGCGGGTCGGAGTACAGCGAGGTCCGCACCGCGGGCAGACCACCTTCGATCGAGACGTACTTCTGGTTCTGCAGGTTGCGCAGGCACCTGACGGCTTCGAACGCTTCGGCTTTATGACTGGTCGTGCTGGCCACCGCCAGGTTCAGCCCGCCGATCGTCACTTTGGCCGGCCGGCCGGGCAACACCCCGGGATAGGGCGCGAATCCGAACACCTTCTGGCTGGCCGCATACGCGATGCGGTACTGCTCGTCGGTGGGCACGAACGTGCCGACACTTGTTGATGCTGCCGGCCAGTTCGGGAAGCTGGTTCAGCGGTAAAAAAGCGACACCGCCCTTCACCGCGTTCTCCAGCATGGAGGCCAGCACGAACGGCCAGTTGACCTCGAGCGCGGCCTTGCCCTGTTCGACCGCCAACCGCGCGGTGCCCTCGTCGGTGCGGGTGATCGACGGGTCGGCTCCGGGCGCGGTGGCCACCGATTTCAGGATCCGCAGCGCGGTGACGGTGGCGGCCCGGTGCGCGGGGGTATCGGTCAGGGTGACGTGCTTGCCGTCCTCGGAGAGCACCTGACCGCCGGCGCTGACCAGCAGCGTGTTGAACCACACCACCAGAGCCCTCGCCCTCGTTGGCCTGCACGGCGATCCAGCTGGGCTCACCGGCGGCGTGCAAGCGGGATGCCTGCGCCACCATGCCAGTTCCAGTTGTCCGGCGGTTGATGTACCAAATCTGCTCGGTACCAAAGCAATTGGGTATTGGTGGTGACGGGTGCGCCGTACAGCCTGTGCTTCCAGCCGGCCGTCGCGAGCGGGCCCGGCAGGGTGTCGGCGGTGGCATCGGACTCGGCCAGTCCCGCCGGGTCATCGGACAGCGGCAGCGCCCAGCCCGCTTCGGCGAACTCGGCGGTCCACACCACGTCCAGCGCCATCACGTCCAGGGTGTCGGTCGTTTCCGGTCAGCCGGCGGGCAAGTTGTAGCCGTTGCTCGTCGGGGGATCTGGCCAGGCTGACGTGCTGGATGGCGTACCGGCCGCCGGACTGCTTGTTGCAGCGCTGGGCTACTGCGGTGAATGTCGCGCCGTCGGTCGCCGGCGTGTAGAAGCTGAGCACCAGCCCGTTGCTGCCGGACCCGCAGGCCGAGACCACCGACGCGGTGGTCAGCGCCGCCAGCACGGCCGCGCCCAGCCGCCGTACGCGACCGCGACTCAACAACACAGTTGCCCCCGTACCAGCGTCAGATCGCCAGGCGCGCCAGCAGATCCCGCGCTTTCTCTGCGTTTTGCGGATCGCAGAGTACGTCGTAGCGGCCGGCCACCAATTGCATGGTCGAGCTGAAATCCCTGGTGCCGCGGGCCATTGCGTACGGAACCGCAGAGGTGATCAGTCCGAAGAACACCCCGGCGACCAGACCGATGGCCAACACGGCCCACAGATCGCGACTGAAAAAGCCGAGCACCAATCCGATGAACAGGCCGAGCCAGGCGCCGCTGAGCACGCCGCCGCCGAGCACTTTGGTCCAGGTCAGCCGGCCGGTGACACGTTCGACCTGCATCAGGTCGACACCAACGATGGTTACCTGCTGGACCGGGAATTCTTGCTCGGATAGATAGTCGACTGCGCGCTGCGCCTCGGCATAGGTCGGATACGACCCGACCGGCCAGCCTTTCGGCGGGGTCGGTAATCCGGGCACACCGCGTCGACCCGCAGCCCCAGCGGGCGATGTCGCGCCGGGACCCTGTCCGGGTTGGAATGGGCTAGTCATCGGTCCTCTTTCTGCTCTGCCCGTTAGGAGCCATCGTTTCATCTCGGCAACCGCCGCGCACCATCCAGCAGCCCGGCGGGCTCGCACATTTCGCTTTGCCGGCCTGCCCAGGCGCCTCCGTTTCGCGGCCGAACCCGCCACCTGCCCATAGGCTAGGTTGATCACCATGACAGCTCCCGGCGGCTCCTCCGGCGAGGGCAACGACCACGCGGCTGAGTCCCCGTCAGGCGGCACGCAGCCCCCTGAGCAGCCGATTTCGACGCACCCTGGGCTTCGCCGTCGTCGTCGCCGGTCAGCCGAATACCCGCCCCCGGCGGATTACCCGCCCGCCCGGTGACCCCGCTGCGGCTACCCGCCTGACTCGGCGGCCGGCTACCCGCCGACCAGGCGGCCGGAATCCGCCGTCGGCTACACACCGCCCGGATATCCGCCCTATGGCGCAGCACCCGGCGCCGGCTACGGCGGCCGCCGCACCCATCCGCCGCCGCCACCCATGCCGGGCCCATACGCCCGCGTATCCGGGCGGCTACTACCCGGCGCCGGACTACGACGCGAGTTATGGCGGCGGTTACGGACGCGATGCAGCCCGGCACGAACACCATGGCGATCGTTTCGCTGGTCGCCTGCATCGTCGGCATGTTCTGCTGCATCGGCTCGATCGTGACCATTGTGCTGCGGCACGATCGGCAATCAACCAGATCAAGCAGACCCGCGAAGAAGGCTACGGCCTGGCGGTAGCCGGCATCGTGATCGGCGTCGCGACCCTGTTGGTCTACTCTGATCGCTGTGCTGTTCAGCATCGGCTCACGTTAGGCGCGTAGATGGTGGCGGCCCGCCGCGCCGCGCCCAGCTGCCGTCCCGCGACCGGCTGCCTACGCTCTGTCCATGGCATCGGTCAACAGGGTGTACGTGGCGCGGCTGCGCGCGGATGATGGTGCTGGGTCCAATGGGCGAATCCTTCGGGCGCGTCCGCGACGTCGTGATCAGCATCAGCATCGTCCGCCAGCAACCGCGCGTGCTTGGGCTGGTCGTCGATTTGGCGACCCGCCGCAGCATCTTCATACCGATTCTGCGCGTCGCCGCGATCGAGCCCAACGCGGTGACGCTCAGCAGCGGTAACGTGTCGCTGCGCCACTTCGAGCAGCGGCCGGGCGAGGTGCTGGCCATGGGCCAGGTACTCGACACGCCGGTCAAGGTCAACGATCCCGACCTGCCGGAGCTGGTCGGCCTCGACGTCATGATCACCGACCTGGGTATCGAGCAGACCCGAACCCGCGACTGGATGGTGACCAGGGTCGCCGTGCGCAGCCAACGACGGCTGGGACGACGCGGGCCGGTGCACGTCGTGGACTGGCAAAACGTGCACGGGTTGACGCCGTCGGCGTTGGCAATGCCGGGTCAGGCGCGTGGCACAACTGCTCGACCAGTTCGAGGGACGCACGCGCGGTCGACGTGGCCGACGCCATCCGCGGACTTCCGGCCAAGCGCCGCTACGAGGTGTTCAAGGCGCTGGACGACGACCGGGTGGCCGACATCCTGCAGGAGCTACCCGAGCTCGAGCAGGCCGATGTGTTGTCGCAGCTGGGCACCGAACGCGCGGCCGATGTGCTCGAGGAGATGGATCCCGACGATGCCGCCGACCTGCTCGGCGTGCTGAATCCGACCGACGCCGAGATGTTGCTGACCCGGATGGATCCCGACGAATCCGACCCGGTGCGACGGCTGCTGAAGCACTCCCCCGACACCGCGGGCGGGTTGATGACCTCCGATCCGGTGGTGCTGACCCCGGACACCTCGGTTGCCGAGGCGCTGGCCCGGCTCCGCGATCCCGACCTGACCCCCGCACTGTCGTCGATGGTGTTCGTGACGCGCCCGCCGACGGCCACCCCCACCGGGCAGTACCTGGGCTGTGTGCAGCTGCAGCGGCTGCTTCGCGACCCGCCGGCCGAGCTGGTCGGCGGAATCGTCGACACCGACCTGCTCACCCTGACGCCGGAGACCCCACTGGCCGCCGTGACCCGCTATTTCGCCGCCTACAACCTGGTGTGCGGGCCGGTGGTCGACGACCAGAACCACCTGCTGGGAGCGGTGACCGTGGACGACCTGCTCGATCACCTGCTGCCGCACGACTGGCGCGTGGACGTGCAGCAGCTTGACCCCGCCGGCAGGCCCGCCCAGAACCGGAGGATCGCTCGTGAGCAAATCCCCGGCACCGCGGCGGCTGTACACCCCGCGGACCTCACGCGGGTTCACGCCGCGGTTGGACCCCGAGACAGTCGGGCAGATCACCGAATCCATCGCGCGGTTCTTCGGCACCGGCCGCTACCTGCTGCTGCAGACGCATCATGGTGATTGCGTGGATCGCGATCAACATGATCGCCGTTCAGTGGCGCTGGGACCCCTACCCGTTCATCCTGCTCAACCTGGCGTTTTCCACGCAGGCCGCCTACGCGGCGCCGCTGATCCTGCTCGCCCAGAACCGTCAGGAAAACCGTGACCGGGTCACACTGGACGAGGATCGTCGCCGCGCCGCACAGACCAAGGCCGACACCGAGTACCTGGCCCGCGAGCTGGCCGCCCTGCGGCTGGCCATCGGCGAGGTCGTCGACCCGCGAATACCTGCGCCACGAGCTGGACGAGCCTGCGGACTCTGCTGGCGGACTTGACGTGCCGATCCGCCGGAGAAGCCGGGCGCGGGCGCCTGGCAGACGACCGAGCGCCGCGCTAAGAAATCCGCTGTGAATCAGGTCCGCCATTGCGCCACTCCCGTCACAAGAGTTATGTATGGTGATCTAGTTCACGAAGCTAACAAAGGATCAGTTTCCCGACGGCTCACAGAATTGAGGACGGTCGAGGTGCGCATAGGGGGACGCTGGGGTGCCACACCCGGCCGTCGCGAGCGGTGCGGCAGCGGGCACTTCGCGTAACGCGGACGCCGGCATTCGGCGTGGCCGTGATCACCCCGTTGGTATTCGCCGGTGCGGTCGGCGCCACGCGGCGCCACACGGTCCACGGAAAGAACCACGCCGTACGCGCCGCCATCACCCCGGTGGCCGCGGTCGTCCCCGCCGTCCCACATCGACCTGTCCGGGCCCGACGGTCATCGCCATCCAGCGGGCGCCGACCAGCTTCCACGTCGCCGCGGCCACCAGTATCGGCGCCGCCACCGCCGATGGTCGTGAATACGCCTGGCGCGCTGGGCATTCCGATCATGGCGCTGTCCGCCTACCGCAACGCCGAGCAGAAGATGGCCGCTGCCGACGCCGGCCTGCGGCGTCAGTTGGAACCTGCTGGCCGGCATCGGGCGCATCGAGTCCGGTCACGCGGGCGGCGGCGCCGTCGACGCGCGCGGCACCGCGGTCAACCCGATCTACGGTCCCGCGCTGGACGGCACGCTGCCCGGCAACGAGGTCATCATCCAGCAGCGACCGGCAATCGCGTCACCTACGCCCGCGCGATGGGGCCGATGCAGTTCTTGCCCGGCACCTGGGCGCGCTATGCCGTCCGACGGTGACGGCGACGGCATACCCGACCCGCAGAACCTGTTCGACTCCACGCTGGCGGCCGCCCGGTACCTGTGCAGCGGCGGCGCTCAACCTGCGGGACCCGTCGCAGGTCATGGCCGCGATCCTGCGCTACAACAACTCGATGTCCTACGCCCAGAACGTGCTGGGCTGGGCCGCGGCGTACGCCACCGGCGTGGTCCCGGTCGACCTGCCGCCGATCACCGGCCCGCCGCCCCCGATCGGCGATGCGCACCTCGAGCATCCGGAGGGGCTCGGGCCCGAACCTGCCGATAAACGTCATCGGCCTGGGCGCGGCGACCCGATGGGCGCACATGCCGCTGATCGACTTCGGGCCGCCGCAGCCATCCCCAGTATCCGAACTCCCTGTTCCCGACCGCAGAGCCGATGTGGCCCTGGATGCCGGCCGCCCCACTGCCGCAGCCGCGCCGGTGGCCACAGCCGGGCTGCACGCTGATCTGCATCAGCTCGCAGAACCCCTGACGCTGCGCCGGGTGCCGGACCCGTCCCCACGGCGGGATCGTCATCGCACCGCCGGCCGCGCCCCCGGCTCCCCCGGCCGCTCCGGCGTCCCGACCAGTCGCCCGCCGCCACTGCCCCCGGCGGCAGCGCCGGCACCCCCGCTCCGGCGGCCCCGGCACTCGGCGGCGCCGGCCCCGCGGGCGCCCAACGCTGCACCAGCGCCGAAGCCCGCAGGTCCGGCGCAGCCGAGACCTGCCGGCGCCCGGCGAACCGGTGCTCGCTCCGGTCAGCTGACCGCCCGGACGCCGCAGTCCGAGCCGCCTACACTCGGCGGTGATGTCCGCAAACCGAGATGACGCAGCCGACCTGACCGCCGCTATCCGCACCGCGCTGGCCAAGGTGATCGACCCCGAACTACGGCGTCCCATCACCGAACTCGGGATGGTCAAGAGCATCGACGTCGGCGCCGACGGCAGCGTGCACGTCGAGATCTACCTGACCACCGCCGCCTGCCCGAAGAAGTCCGAAATCAGCGAGCGGGTCGACCCAGGCGGTCACCGACGTTCCCGGCACCGGAGCGGTGCGGGTCAGCCTGGACGTGATGAACGACGAGCAGCGCACCGAGCTGCGCAAGCAGTTGCGCGGGGATGCCGCGCGAACCCGTCATCCCGTTCGCCCAGCCCAGCTCGCTGACCCGGGTGTACGCGGTCGCTTCCGGCAAGGGCGGCGTCGGCAAGTCCACGCGTCACGGTCAACCTGGCCGCGGCGATGGCGGCCCGCGGCCTGTCGGTCGGCGTGCTCGACGCCGACATCCACGGGCATTCCATCCCCCGGATGATGGGCACCACCGACCGGCCCACTCAGGTGGAGTCGATGATCCTGCCGCCCATCGCCCACGAGGTGAAGGTCATCTCGATCGCCCAGTTCACCGAGGACAACACGCCGGTGGTGTGGCGCGGGCCGATGCTGCACCGGGCGTTGCAGCAGTTCCTGGCGGACGTGTACTGGGGCGATCTGGACGTGCTGCTGCTCGACCTGCCGCCGGGCACCGGCGACGTCGCCATCTCGGTGGCTCAGCTGATCCCCAACGCCGAGATCCTGGTGGTGACCACGCCACAGCTGGCCGCCGCCGAGGTGGCCGAACGGGCCGGCAGCATCGCGCTGCAGACCCGCCAGCGCATCGTGGGCGTCGTGGAGAACATGGCCGGGCTCATGCTGCCGGACGGCACCACGATGCAGGTGTTCGGCGAAGGCGGCGGCCAGCAGGTCGCCGAGCGGCTGTCCCGTGCGGTCGGCGCCGACGTGCCGCTGCTGGGTCAGATCCCGCTGGACCCGGCGCTGGTCGCCGCCGGTGATTCGGGCGTGCCGATGGTGCTGAGCGCGCCCGACTCGGCGGTGGGCAAGGAACTGCCCAGCATCGCCGACGGTCTGTCGTCACGACGGCGCGGACTGGCGGGCATGTCGCTGGGGCTGGACCCCACCCGGCGCTGAAGCCGCTCAGGTCGCGTCGGTGTCGAACGGCGCGTCGGTGTCCGAGGCGTGTGCGGCCCGAGCCGGGCTCCCGGACGGCCGCCGGTGACTCGCCGGCGGCTGCGGCCGGGAGTTCCGTTGCGCCGGCTTGTCGAAGTTGCCGGTGAAGATCGAGTCGTCACCGTCGAGCAGGTGCTTGGTCAGCGCCGCGCGCGGGGTCATTCCCCGCAGCTTCTGCAGCTCGCTGAGCTGGCCGCGTAGGTCGTCGAACTCGGGCCCGATGTCCTCGCGCAGCTGGCTGGTCACGCCGCTGAGGTAGTCGCGCGCCTGCCGCAGCGCGCTCGCCGTCCAGCGGATCGCACCCGGGAGCCGCTCCGGCCCGAGCACCACCAGCCCGACCACGACGAGGACGAGCATCTCCCCCCAGCCGATGTTGGCGAACATCTAGCTGGTATCGGGGTCGGGTTTGACGGTCAGCGTGACGTGACGGCCGTCGCGGACCACCTCGATCGGCGCGTCCTGACCGATGGTCAGCTGGCGCACGGCGACGACGAACTCGTCGGAATCGGCGACTTTACGGCTGCCGACCTTGACGATCACGTCGTTTTCCAGGATTCCGCCCTTTTGCGCGGGACTCCCGGCCTTCACGTTGGCCACCTGGGCGCCCGAGGCGATCGCGTTGCTCACCGACCGGGTGCTGATGCCCAGCGTCGGGTGCACGATCTTTCCGTCCTTGATCAGCGTCTGCGCAACCAGTTTCATCTCGTTGACCGGGATCGCGAAGCCCAGCCCACTGGCGCTGTCGGACAGCGACTTGCCGGCGGTGTTGATGCCGATCACCTGGGAATCCATGTCGATCAGCGGACCACCGGAGTTGCCGTGGTTGATCGAGGCGTCGGTCTGGAGGGCGTCGATGACGGTGTCGGTGTCAGACCCCTCCCCCGACAGCGGGACCGGGCGGTGCAGCGCGCTGATGATGCCGTGCGTCACCGTGCTGCGCAGACCCAGCGGCGCACCTGCGGCGAGCACCTCGTCGCCGACCCGCACCTTGTCGGAGTCGCCGAGCCGGGCCACGCTCAGGTTGTCGACGTTGTCGACCTTGAGGACGGCCAGGTCGGTCTTGGGGTCGCGGCCCACCAGGCTGGCGGGCACTTCCTTGCCGTCGTTGAACACCACGGTGGTCTTGAACTGGCTGGGGTTGTTGGCGGCCTCGGAGATCACGTGGTTGTTGGTGACGATGTAGCCGCGGCCGTCGATGACGACGCCGGAGCCCTGCATACCCTCCTGGTCGCTCTTGGACTCGATGGTCACCACGGAGTCGGCGACCGCGGCCGCCACCTTGGTGAACCGGCCGGCCGGCTCCTCGGGGTTGCCGTCGGTCGACAGCGTCACCTTCGAGGTCGTGAACGCCTCGACGACCTCGGCCGTCTTGCGTCCGATCACCCCGCCGATCACGCCGATCACCAGCGCGATGAGCAGCAGGATGGCCAGTGCGAGGTAGGACACCCTGCCGCCGAACAGCACATCGCGGACACCGAGCTTGCCGCTGTGGCCCACCGCGCCGTGTGTGACCGGCCGGCGGCTAGTGCCGGGGTGCCCAGCGCGGCGGCCGCGCCGGGATCGCGCCACGGATCGTCGGGCTCGTCGGGCTCGACCGTTCTGTCTCGGCGGCCAGCGCGTCGGCATCGATCGGGATGGCGCTGCAGCGACTCGGCGCCGCCGAAGGGGCGGCTGAAGGCCTCGTCCAGCACCGGGTCGGCCGGTTGGTCGTGCGGCCTGAACTCGGACTGGTCCCGATACTTCTGCGGACGCACGCGCTCGGCGACAAAGGAGCCCTGTGCCCCGGCCGGACGGCCGAACGCTTGACGCGACCCGGGGTCGACCGGCGGCCGATAAATGGGGCGCGGCGCCAGCCGTTCGGTGTCCTGGCCGCTGTTGTTGCCTTCGTCGGAGGTCACGGTTCCTCTTCTAGATCCATTACAAAGCCAATTTCCAAGCCCGGCACCGGGCCGCATGCGCAGCAAAGGACCGCACGGCCCTGTCGTCGATGTCCACCCTAGTATCCACGGATCCCCGTCGGTCGGCATGAACGCACACGAAGGCCCGCGCAGGCACGCAAACTCAAGCTAACGGCGCTTCCGCTGATCATCGCGCTCGGCGCGGGTGTCCGAAAGCGGCAGAACATCGTCGTGCGGGTAGTGCGGAATTTCGGACAGCAACCCGAGCAGTGTACTGGGGATACGGATCGGGTGGGAGTCACGCAGCGCCGCACGCGCGCGGCTGTGATCGTCTACTTCGGCCGCGCATTGCGGGCACAGCGAAAGATGATGCGCAGCGCGCAGATGTGCGTTCATCCGCAGCTCGCCGTCGACGAACGCCGCGATGGCCTCGATGGAGAGGTGTTCGGTGGAGCCGAAGCTGACGCGACGCGCCTACCGGAGCGTCGCTCTGGGAGGCGAATTGAGCGGGGAGCCACGAGAACGCACGCCGGAACACATCTCCCCGGTCGGCCATCACCAGCTCCTTCCGCGCCCATTCAAGCCAGCTATATCTCGAATGTAGCGCGGCGTGCTGCTTGATAACCATGATCGGCCCTTCAAACCCCAGAATTTGGGACCAGTTGGCAACCGTGCAGTGGCCGAATCGATGATTCGGCCCCAACAGGTACCTAGCTGGCTGTCCTTATCGAACGGTCGTCGGCGTGCAGGCCGAGTTCGGGGTGGGCGGCCAGGTAGTCGCGCAGCGCTTGGCGCCCACGGTGAATCCGGCTGCGCACGGTGCCGAGCTTGACGCCCAGGGTGGCACCGATCTCCTCGTAGGACAGACCTTCGATATCGCACAGGACCACTGCGGCACGAAACTCCGGCGGCAGCGAGTCGAGCGCGGCTTGCAGATCCGGCCCGAGCCGGGAGTCGTGGTAGATCTGCTCGGGGTTGGGCTCGTCGGCGGGCACCCGGTCGTAGTCCTCGGGCAGCGCCTCCATCCGGATGCGCGCCCGCCGGCGGACCATGTCGAGGAACAGGTTCGTGGTGATGCGGTGCAACCAGCCTTCGAAAGTTCCGGGCTGGTAGTTCTGGACGGACCGGAAAACTCTGATGAAGGTTTCCTGCGTCAGGTCCTCGGCGTCGTGCTGGTTGCCCGAGAGCCGATAGGCCAGCCGGTACACCCGGTCGGCGTGCTGACGCACCAACTCATCCCAGGACGGCATGGTCGCCTTGTCGCCGGTCGCGTCGAAAACCGCGGTGCCGAGCAACGTGTCAGATGGTTCCACCCAGTCGTCAACCGCAACATGCTGCGCATGCGACATGGTGGTCGGGCTCAATGTGGTGATGTTCAATTCCTCCGGATTTCCCCTGCCATCCAGGGTCGGTATTTCTCCACTCGCCGAAACACGGAGTTGCCACTCGGTATTCCCACCGTCCTCGCCCCACAGTGCACCGCGTTCCATAAGGCTTACCGTCGCCTACCCGGGTGTGGGCGAGGTATGAGCAGTCTGAGCTTTAGCTGAGAAATCATACCGTTACCTGGGTCTTCCAGCGCTTATAGAGTTTGCTATGACCTCCGTCCCGAGGCACATCCCGGGCGTGTCGGCACCGCCCCCACCGGGCGCGCCTGATCGACGGGTGTACCGGTTCGGCATACTCTGCGGACATGGAGGGCACGTCCAACACCAGCGACGAGACCGGCCACGCGACCCGCAGCAGGGCGGATTCGCTTGTGGCGCACGCCGAGGAGTCGATTTCTGAGGATGCGATCCTGGCCGGTGCCCGCGAACGCGCCGTAGACAGTGGTGCCGGCGCGGTCACGCCCGCGGTCGGCGCGCTGCTGAGTCTGCTGGCCAAGCTGAGCGGCGGCAAGGCGGTTGCGGAGGTCGGCACCGGGGCGGGTGTCAGCGGGCTGTGGTTGCTGTCTGGCATGAGCGACGACGGCGTCCTGACGACCATCGACATCGAACCGGAGTACGTCCGGTTGGCCCGGCAGGCCTTTGTCGAGGCGAGGGTCGGGCCATCACGCACCCGGCTGATCAGCGGACGCGCCCAGGAAGTGCTCACCCGGCTCGCCGACGACTCCTACGACCTGGTGTTCATCGATGCGGACCCGATCGACCAGCCGGAATACGTGGTGGAAGGTGTTCGTTTGTTGCGATCCGGCGGTGTCATCGTCGTGAATCGGGCGGCTTTGGGCGGCCGCGCAGGCGATCCCGAGGCACGCGACGCCGAGGTGGCCGCCGTGCGCGAAGCGGCCCGGCTGATCGCCGAGGACGAACGGCTGACGCCCGCGTTGATACCGCTGGGCGACGGTCTGCTGGCTGCCGTTCGCGACTGACCGGCCACGTTCGTGACCCGGCACAAGCGCGGGACACCTCAGGCCGGGTTGAAGAACCCTGACTGCCCCACGCCGGCGTTGAACCCGCCGGAGTCGGCGCCCGGGCCGCTGTTGCCCACGCCCGAGCTGTGCTGGCCGACGTTGACGAAACCGGTGTTGTAGTACCCGGCGTTCCCGAAGCCGACGTCATGGTTGCCCGCATTGAAGAACCCCACTTGCAGTCCAGCTGGGCCGTGGTTGAAGAAGCCGGTGTCGGTTCCGGCTCCACTGGCGTTGAAGAAGCCGACGTTGTCTTCGCCGCCGCCGGAGTTGCCCCAGCCTGAGGCGTAGCCGCCGATGCCGGTGTTGTTCAGACCCGAATTGAAGTTGCCGGCATTGAAGAAGCCGGAGTCGCCGGCACCGGAGTTGCCGAAACCGGAGCTCCCGCTGTAGATGCCGGTGCCGCCGAAGCCTGTGTTGACGTCACCGGAATTCCACAGTCCGGTGTTGGTGTCGCCGGAATTGAACAGACCGGTATTCGTGAAACCGGTGTTGAAGAAGCCGGTGTTGCCGGCCTGTCCCACGCCGCCCGGCCCGAAGACGGGATCGGTGCCGTTGCCGCCGGCGTTGAAGCCGCCGGTGTTGCCGATGCCGGTGTTAGACCAGCCCACATTGCCGAAACCGGCGTTGAATGAAGCCGACGTTGTGGTTCCCCGCGTTGAAGAAGCCCACATTGTGGCCGGAAAAGGCGCGGTTCCGCCGGAGTTGAACGCGCCGAGGTTGCCGTTACCCGAGTTCGCCAGACCCATGTTGGTGCTGCCGGCGTTGAAGCGATCCGGTGTTGAAGCTGCCCGCGTTGAACAGGCCGGTGTCCGTAGCTGCCGGAGTTGCCGACGCCGGAACTGCCGACGCCCGAATTGAGCAGCCCCGCGTTGTGCATGCCGGTGTTGCCCGATGCCGAAGTTGGCGCTGCCCGAGTTGAAGAAACCCGAATTTCCGACGCCGGAATTGAACAGGCCGGTGTTGGCGCTGCCCGAGTTCAATCCGCCGAAACCGATTTGATTGTCACCGGTCAGCCCGATGCCGATGTTGCCGTTGCCGGTGTTGGCCAAGCCCGAAGTTGCTGATTGCCGGTGTTGCCGAAGCCGAAGTTGAAGCTGCCGTTGTTGCCGAAGCCGACGTTCCAACCAGCGTTGTTGGCGTTGAGCCCACCGATGCCGATCTGGTTGTCACCGGTGAGCCCGATACCGATGTCGTTGCTGCCGAGTTGCCGAGGCCGAAGTTGTTGGTGCCGACGTTGCCGATGCCCGAAGTTGTAGGCTGCCGAGTTGTTCGAGGCCCACATTGAACGAGCGAGGGGATCCCGGCGCGGCGGTGACCAGGTTCCCGTTGCCGAACCCGACGTTGCCGGTGCCCACGTTGCCAAATCCGAGATTGAACTGGCCGATGTTGCCCGCCCCCACGTTGTAGGAGGGACTCCCCGTGGGCGCAGGCCGGCGACTCCAGGTGGCGTTTCCCGTTGCCGGCGCCGATGTTGAACGAGCCGTAGTTACCCACGCCGAAGTTGCTGCTGCCGCCGTGGTGGCGCCGGGGCCGCTGTTGCCGGCGCCGAAGTTGAAGCTGCCGGTGTTGCCGCTGCCGATGTTGGAGCTGCCGAGGTTCCGATGCCCAGGTTCGGAAACCCTGCATAGGCTCTGGGCCCACGCCACCAACTGCCCGGCCGCCGCAGACACCCCGGCGTGATAGCCCGACATCGCGGTCACATCCTGGGCCCACATCTGTTCGTACAACGCCTCGGCCGCCGCGATCGCGGGCGCGTTGAAACCGAAGATGTTCGACCGCACCAACGACACCAGCTGGGACCGATTGGCCGTCACCAGTTCCGGATGCACGCGTGGCTGCACGAACCGCCTCGAACACCGCCGCAACCGCGTTGGCCTGACCGGCCGCCACCGCGGCGGTCGCCGACGCGGTGCTCAACCACGCCGCGTAGGGCGTGGCCGCGGCCGCCATCGCCGTCGACGCGGCGCCCTGCCACGACGTCCCGGTCAGGCCCGTGATGACCGACCCAAACGACTCCGCCGCCGAATCCAACTCGGCGGCCAGCCCGTCCCAGGCATTCGCGGCAGCCAGCATCGGTCCAGAGCCCGCACCCGCGAAAATCTGAGCCGAAGTGATTTCCGGCGGCAATACTGAAAAGTTCACAACGCCCCCTGGATTGACCGAACTGAATTGTCGTACGACGCCGACAGGTGCCCTTACCCGGCGCAAACCGTACCCAAAAGTGGAGCGGTGCGGGCGCTTTCGATACATCCTCGGCAACTATTCACAGCATCGGGACCCGCTGGCGGTGCAGCCCGCGACTTCGTGCTGGCTCGTCCGCGGCCGGCCATCCCCGCAACTTCCTTGACGCCGGCTGAACACTCGTTTAGTGTACTGAACATGCGTTCAGCCGACCTGACGGCGGTGGCCCGGATCCGTGATGCGGCCATCGAACAGTTCGGCGAGCACGGATTCGGGGTGGGCCTGCGCAGCATCGCCGAGGCCGCCGGGGTGAGCGCCGCACTGGTCATCCACCATTTCGGTTCCAAGGAAGGCCTGCGCAAGGCCTGCGACGAATACGTCGCCGAGGAGATCCGCGGCAGCAAGTCCGAGGTGATTCAGTCCAACGACCCGGCTACCTGGCTGGGTCAGATGGCCGAGATCGAGTCCTATGCGCCGCTGATGGCATACCTGGTCCGCAGCATGCTGTCCGGCGGTGAACTTGCGAACATGTTGTGGCAGCGAATGATTGACAACGCCGAAGCGTACATGGAGGAGGGCGTACGGGCCGGCACCGTCAAGCCCAGCCGCGATCCCCACGCCAGAGCCAGGTATCTGGCCATCACCGGAGGCGGCGGCTTCCTGCTCTATCTGCAAATGCACGAAACCCCAACAGATTTGCGCGCAGTACTGCGCGACTACGCCCGTGACATGGTGCTGCCTGCCCTTGAGCTGTATTCCGAGGGCCTGCTGACCGACCGCACCATGTACGACGCATTTCTGGCCGGAGAGAACCAAGGAGAGTCACATGTCAGCTAATCATCAGGCGCCCATCGATATTCGTGGTCTGACCAAGAACTTCGGTGATGTCCGGGCGCTCAACGGCCTCGACCTCACCGTGCATGAAGGAGAAGTGCACGGTTTTCTCGGTCCCAATGGCGCCGGCAAGTCGACGACCATCCGCATCCTCCTCGGGGTGGTCAAAGCCGATGGCGGCAGCGTGCGACTGCTGGGCGGGGACCCGTGGGCCGACGCCGTCCAGCTGCACCGCCAAATTGCTTATGTGCCAGGCGATGTCACGCTGTGGCCGTCGCTGACCGGCGGCGAAACCATCGATCTGCTGGCCCGGATGCGGGGCGGCATCGACCAGGGGTTGCGGGCGGAGTTGATCGAGCGCTTCGAGTTCGACCCGCACAAGAAGGTGCGCACCTACTCCAAAGGCAACCGCCAAAAGGTTTCCCTGATTTCCGCGTTCTCGTCCCGGGCCAGGCTGCTGCTGCTCGATGAGCCGACCAGCGGACTGGACCCGTTGATGGAGAACGTTTTTCAGCAATGCGTCGCCGAAGCACGCAAGCGTGGCGTGACGGTACTGCTGTCCAGTCACATCCTGGCCGAGACGGAAGCGCTGTGCGAGCGGGTGACCATCATCCAGGCGGGCAGGACCGTCGAGAGCGGTTCGCTGGAGTCCATGCGCCATCTCAGCCGGACCTCGATCAAGGCCGAGTTGATCGGCGACCCGGGCGATCTCACCCGGATCAAGGGTGTCGCGGACGTCAGCGTCGAAGGCAACACGCTGCGCGCCCAGGTCGACAGCGACAGCCTGGGGGAACTGATCCGGGCACTCGGCGATGCCGGTGTGCGCAGCCTGATCAGCCAGCCGCCCTCCCTGGAGGAGCTGTTCATGCGCCATTACCGCAGCGCAGCAGCCCACAACACGCACGAGGTGGCGGCACGATGAGCACCGCACTCCTGGACCGGCCTGCCAGCCTTGCGCCGCAACGCAGTTCGAATTTCACCGGGACGCTCCAACTGCTGCGGCTGTACTTGCGCCGCGACCGGGTCGTCCTACCGCTGTGGGTGCTCCTGCTGTCGGTCCCGCTGGCAAGCGTGTACATCGGCAGCATCGAAAAGGTCTATTCCACCGATGCCGAGCGGGCCGGATTTGCGGCCACCATCATGGCCAGCCCCGCACAGCGCGCGCTATACGGTCAGATCTACAACCACAGCCTCGGCGCCGCCGGCCTCTGGAAAGCCGGAATGTTCCACATGCTGATCGCGGTGGCAGTCATTCTCACCGTCATTCGTCACACCCGGGCCGACGAGGAAACCGGCCGGGCTGAACTGATCGATTCGACCGCGGTCGGCCGCTACGCCAGTCTCACCGCCGCCCTGCTGTTGTCATTCGGGGCGTCCCTGGCGACCGGGGTGGTCGGCGCCGCGGGACTGCTCACCACCGACGTCGCACCGGGTGGGTCGCTGGCATTCTGCGCGGCGCTGGCCGCGTCGGGGCTGGTCTTCACCGCCGTGGCGGCGGTGGCCGCACAGTTGTCGCCCAGTGCCCGTGTCGCCCGCGGTTTCGCGTTCGCGGTGCTGGGCACCGCCTTCACCCTGCGCGCGGTCGGTGACGCAGGGTCGGGCGCCTTGTCGTGGTTGTCACCGCTGGGGTGGTCGCTGCAGGTCCGTCCGTTCGCGGGTGATCGCTGGTGGGTGTTGCTGCTGCATCTGGCGGCCACGGTGGTGCTGACCGGCGTTGCGTACCGGTTGCTGGCAGGCCGCGACGTCGGCGCCGGGTTGTTCGCCGAACGCAGCGGCCGCGGTACCGCTTCAGCGGCGCTTGGCGACGTTTTCGGCCTGGCGTGGCGCCTTGATCGCGGCGCGTTGCTGGTGTGGACGGTGGGATTGACGTTGTACGGCCTGTTGATCGGGAGCGTCACCCACGGCATCGCAGACGAGCTGGGCGGCGCTGCCGGGCGGGACCTCGTTGCGCGACTGGGCGGCACCAGCGCGCTGGAGCAGGGCTTCATCACCGTGGGGTACGTCATGCTGGGGATGATCGCGGCCGCGTTTGCAGTCTCGTTGTCGCTACGCGTGCACCAGGAGGAGACCAGCCAGCGTGCCGAAACCGTACTGGCTGGATCGGTTTCCCGCTCCCGACTGCTGGCAAGTCACCTGTTGACGGCGCTGGGCGGGTCGACGTTTGCCATTGTGCTCTCCGGGGTGGCCGGCGGGCTCGCCTACGGCATGGCCGCCGATGACGTCGCCGGCAAGTTGCCCACCGTGGTGGGCACCGCGGCGGTGCAACTGCCCGCCGTGTGGCTGCTGTCGGCGGTGACCGTCGTATTGTTCGGCCTCACACCGCGATTCACACCGGTCGCGTGGGGCGTGTTGGTCGGTTTTGTCGCGCTGTACCTGCTCGGTTCCTTATCGGGATCACCCCAGTGGCTGCTCGACCTGGAACCGTTCGCGCACACCCCGCGCGTCGGCAACGATTTCACCGTAGTGCCGCTGCTCTGGTTGCTGGCCATCGACTTCGCATTGATTGCCCTGGGCGCCATGGCTTTCCGTCGCCGGGACCTGCGGTCATGAAAACCGGCTGAAGATCATCGCTGTCGCTGCTGAATGGGGCCGTGCTGTATAGCGCACTGGTCTATTCATCCCAGCCGGAACGGTGCACTACTGGCAAGGTTGGGTGTTCGTCGCCGTCGCCATGCTTCGCACGATCGTCTCCACGGTCTGGCTGGCCGTGACCAACCCGGCGGCGCTGCAACGACGCATGCGGGGCGGCCCGCGCGCGGAAGGCAGGACCGTGCAGAAGGTGCTCGTCACCGGCGTGTTTCTGACGTCCATGGCGGTGATGGCGTTCAGCGCATTCGACCATCGGATGGGGTGGTCGTCGGTCCCGGCATGGGTGTACGGTGGTCGGCGACGTGCTGATCGTGGTCGGCTTGGGTATCAGCCTTGCTGGTTGTCATCCAAAACAGTTATGCCGCAGCGACTATCACGGTCGAGAAGGGGCAGACCCTGACGTCCGACGGCCTTTACAGGCTGGTCCGGCACCCGATGTACATCGGGTCGCTGATCATGATGCTGGGCATGCCGTTGGCGCTCGGTTCCTACTGGGGGCTGCTGATCGTCATGGCCGGTGTCGTGGTGTTGGTTCTGCGGATCCTCGACGAGGAGAAGTTGCTCAGCACCGAGTTGGCGGGCTACCGCGAATACACCCAGCGCGTGCGCTATCGCTGGTCCCTCCAGTTGGTAGCCGGCCGAGCGACGCTGCTAGCGCGTTTAAGGTAGCGACGTGGCCCGAGACCCGGCACCTGCCCTGGACCGGCCTTGGCGCCGTCCCGGCGCTCTCCGCTATGCGCTAGACCGCGTTCGCCGGATCACCAAGCCGCCCGTCACCGTGACCGATCCACCGTCCGACATCGTCGTCGACCGCGACGTCGAAGTGCCTACCCGCGACGGAACCGTGTTGCGGATCAACGTTTTCCGGCAAGACGACGTCGAGGCCCGGCCGGTGATCCTCAGCATCCATCCGTACCGCAAGGACGATCTGCCCACCAAGCGGCGCAAGCGGTGGACGTTCTCGCCCCAATACCGGCGTGCTGCGTCAGCCGAAACCAGTGACCTTCTCGGCGTTCACCGGCTGGGAGACGCCGGATCCGGCGCGGTGGACTGCGCACGGGTTCGTCGTGGTGAACGCCGACTGCCGCGGCTGCGGCCACTCCGACGGAACCGGAAACCTGCTGTCGCGCCAGGAAGCCGAGGACACCTACGACGTGGTGCAGTGGCTGGCCGGCCAGCCGTGGAGCGACGGCCGGGTCGTCATGCTGGGGGTGTCCTACCTGGCGATCACCCAGTACGCCGTGGCCGCGCTGCAGCCACCGGCGCTGCGGGCGATCTGTCCCTGGGAAGGCTTCACCGATGCCTACCGCGACCTGACATTCCCGGGCGGAATTCGGGAATCGGGTTTCGCCCGCATGTGGGCACGCGGCGTGCGGATGCGCACCCGCCAAACCTACGACCTCGAACAGATGCAGAACGAGCACCCACTGCGTGACGAGTTCTGGCGGTCGCTGGCACCTGAGCTGTCCGCCATCGAAGTCCCGATGCTGGTCTGCGGCAGCTTCTCGGACAACAACTTGCACAGCCGCGGCTCGATCCGGGCGTTCGCTCAGGCCAGTTCCAGCTATAGGCGGCTGTACACCCACCGCGGCGGCAAATGGGAGCAGTTCTACTCCCAGGACGCGCTGGCCGAGCAGGTGCGGTTTTTCCGTGAGGCGCTCGACGGCGCGCCTGTGTCCCGCAGCGTCCGCCTCGAGGTGCGCGAGGATCGCGATACCGTCGCCTCGGTGCGCGAGGAGAACGAGTGGCCGCTCGCCCGAACCCGCTGGCGGCGCATGTATCTGGCGGGAGCCGGAGTGCTGGCAACCGAAGCCGCCGACCAGTGCGGGCAGCGTTACATTCGAGACCCATTCTCGCGCAGCGGCTTTCAACTGGACGGTACCGGAGGACATCGAGCTGACCGGCCCGATGGCGGCGCGGCTTTGGGTCCAGTTGGATGGCTTCGACGACGCGAACATATTCGTCGGTGTGGAGAAATGGCGCGACGGGCGCTACGTCGGATTCGAGGGGTCCTACGGTTACGGCCGCGACCGGGTGACCACCGGCTGGCAGCGGGTGTCGCTGCGCGCGCTCGACGCCGAGTTCTCCAAGCCTTGGGAGCCGGTCCCGGCCTGTGACCGGCCGCAGCCGGTCCGTCCGGTGAAGTGATTGCCCTCAATGTCGCGCTGGGTCCGTCGGCGACGCTGTTCCGCGCGGGCGAGCAGTTGCGCTTCGTGGTGGGCGGGCGCTGGTTGTGCCCACGCAATCCGATCACCGGCCAATTTCCGGCGGCCTACCCCGACCCGCCGCGCGGTCTGGTGACGCTGCGTTGGGGGCCGCGCTATGACGCGCATCTGCTGATGCCGGAGATCCCCTGAGGTCACCGCCGCGGCTCGCGCGGGAACGGGCGCCGCTAGATCCAGACGCCTTTACCCACCGCGACCACACCGCCGGCGCTGATCGCGAAACGCTCCCGGTCCTTTTCCAGGTCGACGCCGACCATCTCGCCGGGCCCGACCACAACGTTCTTGTCCAGGATCGCGTGGCGCACCACCGCGCCGCGACCGACGCGCGCCCCGGCATGATCACGCTGCCCTCCACGATCGCGCCGTCGTCGACGACGACGTTGGATGAGAGCACCGAGTTGCGCACCGACGCCGCCGAGATGATGCTTCCGGCCCCCACGACGGATTCCTGCGCCGAGCCACCGTTGACGAACTTGGCCGGCGCCAGGTTCTCCGACTCCCCGCGGATCGGCCAGCGCTTGTTGTACAGGTTGAACACCGGATGTACCGACACCAGATCCATATGCGCGTCGTAGAACGCGTCCAGCGTCCCTACATCGCGCCAATAGGCCCGGTCGCGGTCGGTGGCACCCGGCACCTCGTTGTCGCCGAAGTCGTAAACGGCGGCCATCCCGTCTTCCACCAGTCGCGGAATGATGTCGCCGCCCATGTCGTGGTCGGAGTGGTCGTCATCGGCATCCGCGCGAATCGCATCGATCAGCACCTTGGTGGTGAAGATGTAGTTGCCCATCGACACGAACGTGCTGGCGGGGTCGTCGGGCGTGCCCGGCGGGTCGAGCGGCTTCTCCACGAAACTGCGGATCCGACCGGACTCGTCGGAGTCGATGCAGCCGAAGGCGCTTGCCTCGGTTCGCGGCACCCGGATGCCTGCCACCGTGGCGCCGGCGCCGCTGTCGATGTGGAACCGCACCATCTGCTCGGGGTCCATCCGGTACACGTGGTCGGCGCCGAAAACCACGATGTAGTCGGGATCTTCGTCGTGGATCAGATTGAGCGACTGGTAGATGGCGTCGGCCGAACCGGTGTACCACCGGGGTCCGAGGCGCTGTTGGGCGGGAACCGGGGTGATGTACTCGCCGGCCAAACCCGACAATCGCCAGTTCTGCGAGATGTGGCGGTCCAGCGAGTGCGACTTGTACTGGGTGAGCACGCAGATCCGCAGGTAGCGGGCGTTGACCAGGTTGGACAGCACGAAATCGATCAGCCGGTAGGCCCCGCCGAAGGGAACCGCGGGCTTGGCGCGGTCGGCGGTCAAGGGATAAAGCCGTTTGCCCTCACCACCGGCCAGCACGATGCCGAGCACGTGCGGCGCTTCCCTCATGGCTCAAACCTATCGGCAGCTACCAGCGCTGCCACCGGTAGGTCCCCGATTGTCCAGTCGCTAGACGACCGGCTACTTAAGTAAGTTGGTGCAGTTCTGACCGTTTTTCGGGGGCTGCATCGTCGCCGACCGCAGCCCGATATGCGGGCGGCATCGTCGCCTCACTAAGGTGCGGGTATGCGGGTGGCGATGATGACTCGGGAATATCCTCCGGAGGTCTACGGCGGAGCCGGCGTACACGTCACCGAACTGGTATCCCAATTGCGCAGGCTGTGCGCTGTCGACGTGCACTGCATGGGGGCCGACCGTCCCGGCGCCATCGCGCACCAGCCCGACCCCCGCCTGCGCGCCGCCAACGCGGCACTGTCCACCCTCTCGGCAGACTTGGTGATGGCCAACGCCGCCAACGCCGCAACGGTCGTGCATTCGCACACCTGGTACACCGGAATGGCCGGACACCTGGCCAAGCTGCTCTACGACGTGCCGCACGTGTTGACCGCACATTCGCTGGAACCGATGCGCCCGTGGAAGGCCGAGCAGCTCGGCGGCGGCTATCACGTGTCCTCCTGGGTCGAGCACACCGCTGTGCTGGCCGCCGATGCGGTCATCGCCGTCAGCTCCGGCATGCGGGACGACATTCTGCGGGTCTACCCCGCCGTCGATCCAAATGCCGTGCACGTGATCCGGAACGGAATCGACACCGAGTTCTGGCACCCGGCCGGCCCCGTCCACACCGGCTCGGTGCTCAAAGAACACGGCGTCGACCCGAACCGGCCCGTCGTCGCCTTCGTCGGACGCATCACGCGGCAGAAGGGCGTCCCGCACCTGGTGGCGGCCGCACACCAGTTCAGCCCGGACATTCAGCTGGTGCTGTGCGCCGGGGCGCCCGACACCCCCGAGATCGCCGAGGAAGTGCGCTCGGCCGTCGCCAGGCTGGAGCGCAGCCGCACCGGGGTGTTCTGGATACGCGACATGCTCCACAAGACTAAGCTGCGCGAAATACTCACGGCGGCAACCGTTTTCGTGTGCCCTTCGGTTTACGAACCGTTGGGCATCGTGAACTTGGAGGCAATGGCCTGCGCGACGGCGGTGGTGGCCTCTGACGTCGGCGGCATACCCGAGGTGGTCGCCGACGGCGTCACCGGGTCGTTGGTGCATTACGACGCCGACTACCCGGACGCCTTCGAGGCACGGCTGGCCGAGGCGGTCAACGCGTTGATCGCCGACCCTGCGAAGGCGCAACAGTACGGCCACGCGGGACGTCAACGCTGTATCGAGGAATTCTCATGGACACACATCGCCGAGCAGACGCTGGACATCTACCGGAAGGTGTGTGCTTGAAGCAGACGGGCGAACCGCCTGCAGGTTAGCTGGTGACGCCCTTCAGTTCGTCGCCCAGCGCGGCAGCCTCATCCGGCGTCAACTCGACCACCAGGCGACCGCCACCTTCAAGTGGTACCCGCATCACGATGCCGCGCCCCTCTTTGGTTGCTTCTAGTGGACCGTCACCGGTCCGGGGCTTCATCGCCGCCATCGAGTGCTCCCTCCAGATTCGAGCTGGCCCGCACCCGCGGACCTGGTCGGCGCCGAGCATGCCCCGCCAGTGGATTTCCAGCCATACCCGACATTGAACTGCCAAATCACCTCTCCATTGTTCCCTATCGGGGAGACCAGGTGCACAAAGACCCGCTTGTGAGGCCAACCTGACGCCTACTGACGCCGCCCAGAACCGCTCGTCTGGACCCAGCAAGCGCTGATGTGATCGTCGACCATGCCGGTCGCCTGCATCAGCGCGTACGCGGTAGTGGGTCCTACGAAGCGGAAACCGCGGCGCTTCAGCTCACCGGCCATGGCCTTGGATTCCGCGCTCGTAGAGGGGATTTCGGAGAGGTCCGCAAAGCGGGGACGCGGTGGCGGAGCGAACGACCACAGCAGATCTGAAAGGTCTTGTGGCGACCCCAGGTCCAGTACGGCACGCGCATTGGCAATCGTCGACTCGATCTTGGCCCGGTTGCGCACGATCCCGTCGTCAGCCAGCAGTCGCTGGACGTCAGACTCGGTGAAGCGGGCGACCTTCTCGACGTCGAACCCGCAGAAGGCGCGCCGGAAATTCTCCCGCTTGCGCAAAATGATCAGCCACGACAGTCCGCTCTGGAAGGCCTCCAGGCTCATCCGCTCGAACAACGCCGTGCCGTCTTTGAGCGGATGGCCCCACTCGTCGTCGTGATAGTTGCGGTACAGGTCGGCGTCGGGACCCGGCCGAACGACGGCCCAACCGCAACGAACCAGGCCGTCCGCGCTCATCGGCGCCGCTCCTGCTCATCGCAACGCTCTGCATCGTCACCGGCGCGGCTCATTGGCGGCTCATGTGGGGCCGGAGCGGTCTACCGCGACGGCGTCGACATCGGATACCTCGGCGTCGTCGGTCGGCTGCGCCTCGCTGCCGGACGCCTGCAGGGCAGCCACCTGGCCGCGCAGCGTGTCCACCTCGCGACCCAGCCTTTCCAGCACCCAGTCGACCTCGCTGGTCTTGTACCCCCGCAATACCTGGGTGAATTTGACCGCATCGACGTCCGCGCCGGTGACCCCGTAGGCCGGCAGCACCGTCGCCGTCGTCGCCCGCGGCAGGGGCGGTAACTGCTCACCCCGACCGAACAGCAGGCTGGCTACGCCGAACAAGACGACCGCCACCACGATCAGCACCACCAGGTAGAGCAACACCAACGCCACGAGAGTCGATCTTGCCCTACAGCACCGACAAAGCAGCGATCAGCAGGGTCTGAGCACATTCATCGGCGGGCGGTCGGCCAACGACACCGGCAGGGTGTGCTGGGTGTAGCCGTCACCGACGGGAAAGAACTGGGTCAGACCGACGCCCGAGTCGGGAATCCCGCAACGGGACAGCAGCGTCGCGATCACCTGACGGCTCATCGCGCCCAGCTCCTCCAGCGGTCGGTTGCGATGTGCCCGCACACCCAAGTTGACCTGCGCGATCGCGTCCAGACCCAGCCGGTCGAAGGTGTCGACCAACAGGCCGATCTCCACGCCGTAGCCCGGGGCGAACGGCAGCGACATCAGCAACTCCCGGCTGGCCGCGTATTCGCCACCCAGCGGTTGCAGCACACAGCCCAACTCGGGGCGCAGCGCCGCCAGCAACGGCCGCGCCACCAGCTCGGTGACCCGGCCACCGCCGGTGGAGCCCGCGTTGCCGCTCGCATCGCCGACCTGGAGCGGCCGGCGGTAAAAGCCCTTGACCAGGTGAATACCTTCGCCGGTGAGTAGCGGCCCGACGAGATACGGCACGAACATCGGGTGCGGGTTGATCAGGTCGGAGTCGATGAACACCACGATGTCGCCGCTGGTGGCCGCCAGTGAGCGCCACAAAGCCTCGCCCTTGCCGGGCCGCGCCGGTAGCTCCGGCACCGCCTGCTCGCGGCTCACGACTCGGGCTCCGGCTGCGATAGCACGGATCTCGGTGTCGTCGGTGGACCCGGAATCCAGCACGATCAGCTCGTCGACCAGCCCGTCGACCAGCGGCGAGATGCTGTCGATGACGGATTCGACGGTCTCTTCCTCGTTGAGGGCAGGCAGCACCACCGAGATCGTCCGCCCGGCCTTGGCCGCGACGAGTTCGCTGATCGTCCAGTGCGGGCGGTTCCAGCTGTGTTCGGCTGACCACGTGTCGTTGGTGAGATCACTCGTGAAGAGCTCGGATGCCGTCATGCCAGTCCCCTCACGGTGCGCGTCGGGGGGCGCATCCCCTGAATCGAGGCCACCATCTCCAGCACCCTTCTGGTCGCCGCGACCTGGTGGACGCGGAACATACGCGCTCCGGCGGCCGCGGCCAGCGCGGTGGCGGCCAGCGTCCCCTCAAGCCGTTCGGTCACGTCCACGCCCAGAGTCTCCCCGACGAAGTCCTTATTACTCAAAGCCATGAGCACAGGCCACCCGGTCTTAACAAGATCGGCCACGTGCCGCAACAGAAGCAGCCCGTGGAAGGTGTTCTTGCCGAAGTCGTGGGCCGGGTCTATCAATACCCGGTCGCGGGCTACTCCGGCCGCGACTGCCCGCTCGGCGGCGGCTGTGACCTGGCGAATCACGTCGTCCACCACGCCGCGGGTAGTCGTACCGTAGCTCACCCGGAAGGGCCGGGTGCGCGGTAGCGCGCCCCCGGTGTGCGCGCACACCAGGCCGGCGTCGAACTCGGCGGCCACCTCCTGCAGTTGCGGGTCCACCCCGCCCCAGGTGTCGTTGATGATGTCCGCGCCGGCGGCGCAGGCGAGCTTGGCCACCTCCGAGCGCCAGGTGTCGACGCTGATCAGCTGGTCGGGATAGGTGCCGCGCAGCCATTCGACGAAGGGCACCAGCCGCGCGATCTCGGTGTCGGTGTCGACGGTCTCGCCCGGGCCCGCCTTGACCCCGCCGATATCGATCACATCCGCGCCCTCGGCGATGGCGCGGTGGACGGCCTCGCGGGCCGCGCCGTCGGCAAACGTCGCACCCTTGTCGAAGAACGAGTCCGGGGTGCGGTTGATGATCGCCATGATCAGCGCACGATCCCCCGCGACTGGGCGACCGCACAGGCTAGAACGCACGTCTCCATAGTGCCTGCTGAATTGGGATCAACGGCATCGAGTGTGCAGTGGCGGCATTCCCCAGAGCTTTCAGCCCTGCGGTCGCTTACCGGCTCGACCTGATTCGCCGGCGCGCTCCCCCAGAGCTTTCAGCCCTGCGGTCGCTTACCGGCGGCGACTTCCTCGGGGTATTCGTCGTAGAACTTCACGTAGCCCTCCTTGCGGCCGGCCAGCACATACAGCGGGTCCTCGACTTGATGCTCCGAGGAGCCGTAGGCCTGCTTGCGCAACTCCACCTTGCGGCTCTTGAAGGTTGTGGTGTGCTCCAGCGACTCCACAATCCGCACGAACAACGGCAGCGCATAGGCCGGCAACTTGTCGTACACCGCGCGGGCCAGGGACTGACCGTCGAACTCCTTGCCCTCGCGCAACTTGATCGCGGCCATGCCGGCGCGCCCGCCGGTATTGGGTACCTCGACACCGAATACCGTGCACTCTTCGACGTTGGCATCCGTCGACACCGCGGCCTCGACCTGCGTGGTGGCCACGTTCTCCCCCTTCCAGCGGAAGGTGTCGCCCAACCGGTCGACGAAGGCCGCGTGGAACAAGCCCTGCGGGCTCATCACGTCACCGGTGTTGAACCAGCAGTCGCCCTCTTTAAAAGCGTTGCGCACCAACTTCTTCTCGGTTGCCGACTTGTCGGTGTAGCCGTCAAACGGCTGCAGCCGGTTGACCGGGCTCAGCAACAGGCCGGGCTGGCCGGCGGGCACGCGGCGCACCCGCCCGTTGTCGTCGCGCACGGGTTCACCGGTGTCCGGGTCGTACTCGACATAGGCGAGCGGCATCGGCGAAATCCCGGTGCTCCGAGGCACATTGAAGACGTTGATGAACGCGGTGGTGCCTTCGCTGGCGGCGTAGAACTCGCAAACCCGGTCGATTCCAAAGCGTTTGGTGAATTCGTCCCAAATGTCCGGGCGCAGGCCGTTGCCGGCTATGACGCGGACCTTGTGCTTGCGGTCGGTCGGCTTGGCCGGCTGGTTGAGCAGGTAGCGGCAGACCTCGCCGATGTAGATGAACGCGGTGGCGCGGCTGTCAATCACCTCGTCCCAGAACCGCGACGCCGAGAAGGACTTGCCGAGCGCCAGCGTCGCACCGGAGTTGATCACCGAGGACACCGCGACCGTCAGTGCGTTGTTGTGATAAAGCGGCAGGCAGCTATACAACGTGTCGGAGCTCTTCAACCGCAGTCCCAGCCCGCCGAATGCGCCGAGCGCCTTGAGCCAGCGGTAGTGCGTCATCACGCTGGCCTTCGGATAGCCGGTGGTGCCGGAGGTGAAGATGTAGAAGGCGGTGTCCTTGGCCCGCACCGTCGTCGACGACGCCGGGTTGGTGGCCGGGGCGGTGGTGGCGAATCGCGCCAAGTCTTCGACGGTGAGTATGTCACCCGCCGAGCCGCCCGATTCGCTGACGGCGCTGACCAAGTCGGATTCCGCGATCAGCACCTTGGCATCCAGCAGACCCAGGCTGTGCGCCAGTACGTCGCCGCGCTGGTGGTAGTTGAGCATGCCGGCGACCGCGCCACACTTGACCACCGCCAACATCGTCAGCACCGCGTTCGGTGAGTTCCGCAGCATGACGCCGACGACGTCGCCGGGACCGACCCCGCGCGCGGCCAGCACGGCGGCGTACCGGTTGGCGGTCGCGTTGGCCTCGCGATAGGTGACTTGCTGATCGCCGAACCTCAGGAAGGTCCGATCCGCGTAGCGGGCGGCGCGGTCCTGGAATACCGAGGCGATCGACGTCTTCGAACTTGGCCGGGCCAGCAAGCCGCTGACCCCGCGCGCGATCGACGGCGCATCGGCGATGAGGCCGGGCACCCGCATCGCGATATGGGTGAGCTTGACTCGCGCGCGTGCGCCTTGATCGGACACGTGATCCCTCGCTTCGTTAGAACTCGCCGGACGTCGGCGGCCGCCCGTCATCTGGTGCGCACGCCTGTAGCGCCTCGCCGACCTTATCGACCACAATCAGCCGGTCGACGGCGGCCTGTGAGATGTAGCCGCTGTCGATCAATCCGTAAACCCAGGCGCGCACCCCGTCGTAGTGGCCCCAGGGATCCAGCAGCACAATGGGCTTGTCGTGCACGCCGAGATATCCCTCGGTCCACGCGCTCAACAATTCGTCCAAGGTGCCGACACCGCCCGGCAACGCGATGAACGCGTCGGCGCGCTCTTCCATCACCTGCTTACGCTCGCGCAGCGTGTCCGTCACGATCAGCTCGTCCGAATCCTGGTCGGCCAGTTCACGATCCAGCAGCATGGTCGGAATCACCCCGACGGTCCAGCCGCCGTGGGCCCGTGCTGCCGAGGCCACCGCCCCCATCGCCGAAACGTGGCCACCGCCCCACACCAGCGTCCAGCCTCGCTCGGCAATCGCAGCACCGAGCGACGCGGCCAACTCCAGCAGCTCCGGATGCGTCGGTGAAGCGGCGCAGTACACCGCGACCGTCCACTGGCCGCTGGTTGCGGGAGGCATATCCGAAACGTAGACCAACCCTGCAGACGCTGCGCACAGAACGAGGGCCATAGACTCGCAACGGTGCCGATTCGTTGGAACGTCCCCCAGCACACGGTCGCGCTGCAGCGACTGACCGCCGCATTGGCCGACACGGGTGGCGCTGTGGTACTCGGACCCGATGGCGTCGGCAAATCAACCTTGGCGCGCTTGGCCGCTGAAGAGTTCTGCGGCCAACACCCGACGACGACAGCGCGTTGGGTTATCGGCACCCCGGCCGAACGCGTGGTTCCATTCGGCGCCTTCGGGCATCTGATCGACATCGCCGACATCGGCAAGCCGGCTGCGTTGTTACGGGCCGCTCGGGCCTCACTCAGCCGTGCTGCCCAGGAGAGCGATCTCCTGCTGGTCGTCGACGAGGCCCACGACTTGGACATCCTGTCCGCCACACTCGTGTACCAGTTGGCACTGGCCGGCGTGGCCCGGATGATCGTCACCGCCCGCGCCGATGCTTCGCCGCCGGCCATCGCGGCGCTCTGGACCGACCGCTTGCTGACGCGTATCGACATTGAGACACCCGGCGGAGCGACCACAGCTGCCGAGGTCGACGAATTCCTCGGCGAGTTGCCAGCGCCGGCGCGGGCGGTGGTGGAGTTTCTTTCCATCCTGGAGCCGCTGACGCTCGACGATCTGGACGTCCTGGCGGGCGACGGCGCGGTCAGCCAGGCCGAGGAGTTGGGCGCCGCCGAGACCCGGCTGCGCAACCACAACGACCAGCGCCCGGTGGTCTACACCGCCCACCCGCTGTTCGCGGTGCGCGCGCGTGCGGCGCTGGGCGCCGACGGGATACGACGACGGCGCACCGAGTTGGTGAGGCTGCTTGCGCAGCATCCGGCGGAACACCTCAGCGACCGGCTGCGGTTGGCTTCCCTGGCCCTGGACTGCGACGCCCCCCAGCCGGTGGACGAGGTGAGCGTCGCCGCGCAGCAGGCGCTGCGTCTGGGTGATTTGCTGCTCGCTGAACGGTTGGCCCGCGCGGCGGTGGATCGGTCCGGCGGGCTGGATGCACGTCTGGTGCTGGGCCAGGCATTGGCTTGGCAGGGCCGCGGCCGCGAAGCGGGCGAGGTGCTGGCGGCGGTGCATCCCGACGGCTTGTCCGAGGGCGAGCTGATGGCCTGGGCGGTGCCGCGGGCGGCGAATCAGTTCTGGATGCTCGGCGAGCCCGAGCGGGCCACTGCGTTTTTGCAGACCACGCGAAATCGGGTGACCGAGCCGGCGGCACGCACCGTGTTGGACGCGCTGACCGCCACATTCGCGATGAACGCGGGCAACCTGCAGCGGGCCATCACGCTGGCGACCGATGTGCTCTCCCGGCCATCGGCCGACGACATGGCCGTTGCTTGGGCGGCCAGCGCAGCCGCCCTGTCTTCCGCGCGGATGGGCAAGTTCGATGATGTGCAGTCGATGGCCGAAAAGGCAACGGCGGCAGAGCATCCCGGACTGCTGCGGTTCACCGTTGGCTTAGGCCAGATCACCTCGTTGCTGATGGCCGGCAAAGTTGCGCAGGCACAGACGCTGGCACACGAGTTCACCGACTTCGCCGAGTTGCAGCAGCCGGGCCGGGCCATCGGCGAGGTACTGTTGGCTTACGTGTTGAACATTAAAGGCGAATTCGCTACTGCCGCAGCTCTTTTAGAGCCCGCTGTTGCGGAGCTGGAACGAACCGGCTATTCGTGGGGTCCGCTGTCCCTGATGTTGCTGGCCACGGCCATTGCCCGCCAGGATGATATACCCGGATCGGCGAAGGCGTTGCGGCGCGCGGAATCGCGGCACGGCACCAAGTCGGCCCTGTTCGCGCCCGAGCTCGGTATGGCCCGCGCCTGGACGAAGCTGACCGCCCGGGATGCGACGGGCGCTGTCACGGCGGCGCGTGAAGCGGCTCGCGCCGCCGAGCGCGCCGGACAGTCGGCGGTGGCATTGCTCGCCTGGCATGATGCCGTGCGGTTGGGTGACCGGCGAGCCGCCGACCCAATTGGTCGCCTGGCCGACGAAATCGATTGCGCCGTAGGTAATCTCATCGTCAGACACGCCCGCGCTCTAGTCGCCGGCGACGCGGGGGCATTGACGGCTGTGGCTGACGAACTGGCGGCGATCGGTATGGGCGCCGCAGCCGCCGATGCGGCCGCACAGGCGCAGCAGGCCGCCCGGTAGCGCAAACGGCCACGCCGCATTGTGGGTGAACCGTAACCGCGCCGTGTCAGTGCGGCGACCATTGCCCATCACAGTGTCCAGAGTGACTTCTGAAACCGCAGGTTAGAGGCATGGATGCGGAGGCGCCCGTCCCGTGCAGCCCGCCTGGTTGCGGCCGCCTTGTTGATCGCCGCGCTGACGACTGACGCGTCCTCGGTTATCGCTCCTCCAGCTGCGTTGGCAGCTGTCGTTGGCCCGACGATGCCGCTGGGCCACGCCGGCCGGTGGATGACCGACGCCGACGGACGCGCGGTCATTCTGCACGGGCTCAACCAGGTATACAAGGTGCCGCCGTATGAGCCCGCCGCCGATGGCTTCGGCGATGACGACGCGGCTTTCCTTGCCGCCAACGGCTTTAACGCGATGCGCGTGGGTGTCATCTGGGCGGCTGTGGAGCCGCAGCCGCTCAGTTACGACGACACTTATCTCACGTCGATCGCGCAGACCGTGGCGACGTTGGCGTCGCACGGCATCGTCAGCCTGCTCGACTTCCACCAAGACCTGTACAACGAGGTGTTCCAGGGCGAGGGCGCACCGGCCTGGGCGGTGCAGACGGCCGGGCTGCCCAATCCGCAACTGGGCTTCCCCGGCAACTACTTCCTCAACCCCGCCGAGGAGTATGCGTGGAATGCGTTCTGGCGCAACGTGCCTGCGCCGGACGGGATCGGACTGCAGGATCACTACGCACGGTCCTGGGCGCATGTCGCGGGCTTCTTCCAAGGTAACCCGGGCGTTTTCGGCTACGAGGTACTGAACGAGCCCTGGCCCGGATTCATCTGGGAAGGATGCTTCAATCCGGTATTGGGCTGCCCGCTCCAGGACCTGAAGCTGACTGCCTTCTACCGGAAAGTGGTGCCGGTAATTCGTGCCGCCGACCCGACCAAGCTGGTGTTCTTTGAGCCGAATGTGTTGTTCGCCGAAGGGATTCACACCGATCTCGGCAGAGTGGTCGACCCGAGCACTGGATTTTCGTTTCATGACTACTGCGCGATCGAGTCGGTGCTGCACAAGAGCATCACCTGTCGCCTCGAGGACAGCGTCACCTTTACCAATGCCAGTCTCTACGGTGACCTGCACGGCATCCCCGCGCTGTTGACAGAGTTCGGCGCGACCGACGATCTGCCGAATCTCAGGGAGGTCATGCACCACGCCGATCGCCACCGAATGGGCTGGCTGGAGTGGGCGTACACGGGAAACGACAAGACGAGTGCGTCGCCCAACGGCCAGGCGCTGGTCTTCGACCCCAGCCAACCGCCGACCGGCGCCAACGTGAATACGGCCAAACTCGCGGTGCTTGCGGCGCCCTATCCACAGGTGGTGGCGGGCACGCCGAAGCTCTGGTCGTTCCGGTCGGGCATCTTCCGGCTCTGCTACTCGACCGAGCGGCCCGACCGCGCAGGCCGCTTCGGCCCCGGCGCGCAGACGATGGTCTCGGTGCCCGCGATCGAATACCCGAACGGCTATCAGGTGACGGTCAAAGGCGGGCAGGTCGTCTCGGCGCCCAACGCTCCGGTCCTGATCGTGGAGGCCGGTGCGGGCGCGGACTCGGTTGAGGTGGTCGTGACACCGTGATGGCTGAGCGGGTGTAATACCTCAGCCCGACCGAGGCTCAGCCGCCTAAGTAGCCCCGCAGCATGTCCACCGCAGCGGTGATCGCGGCAACCGGCACCCGTTCGTCGCGCCGATGGGCCAGGTTGGGGTCGCCGGGTCCATAGTTCAGCGCCGGGATGCCTCGCGCCGCGAACCTCGAGACATCGGTCCAGCCGTACTTCGCCCGCACCTGGCCCCCGGCCGCCTCGACCAGAGACTTGGCGGCCGGCGCCGACAGACCGGGCAGCGCACCCGCCGCGGAGTCGGTGAGTTCGACTGATACGTCCAGCCCGTCGAGCACCTCGTGGACGTGCTGCAACGCGGCGTCCGGCGAGCGGTCCGGCGCGAAACGGAAATTGACCGTGACCGAGGCGGCGTCGGGAATCACGTTTCCCGCGACGCCTCCGTCGACTCGCACAGCCGAAAGACCCTCGCGGTACACGCAGCCGTCGATGTCGACGCTGCGCGCCGGGTAGCCCGCCAGCCGGTCCAACACGGCACCCAGCTTGTGAATTGCGTTGTCGCCCAGCCAGGGACGTGCGGAGTGGGCACGGGTTCCGGTGGCGCTGACCACCACCCGCAACGTGCCCTGGCAACCGGCTTCGATGTAGCCGCCGGTGGGCTCGCCCAGGATGGCGACGTCGGCCGCCAGCCAGTCCGGTAGCTCGCGCTCGAGGCGGCCCAAACCGTTTGCCGCCGAATCGATTTCCTCACAGTCGTAGAAAACCAGGGTCAGGTCGTGCACCGGTTCGGCCACGGTGGCGGCCAAGTGCAGGAAGACGGCGTCGCCGGACTTCATGTCTGAGGTGCCGCACCCGTGCAGTTCGCCGTTCTCGATCCGGCTGGGCAGGTTGTCGGCGACCGGGACGGTGTCCAGATGTCCGGCCAGCAGCACCCGCGACGGCCTGCCCAGTGCCGTGCGCGCCAGCACCGCATTGCCGTTGCGAATGATCTCGAACCCGGACGTCTGGTCGCGCAGGGCCGCCTCGACCTCGTCGGCGATGCGCGCCTCGTCCCGCGACTCGCTGGGAATATCGACCAGCGCCGCGGTCAGCTCGACAGGGTCTCCGCGCAAGTCCAGCACGGGTCCAGCCTAGTGAGCTCGAGCCGAGCAGACGCGAAATCGCACTTGCGAAGGCTCTGGGATGCGATTCTGTGTCTGCTCGCGGGCCGCAGTACCCTTGTCGACCGTGACTGGAGCTGCAGGTATCGGCCTGGCGACCCTCGCCTCCGACGGATCTGTCCTCGACGCATGGTTTCCCGCACCCGAATTGGCCGAGTCGGAGACCACGGGGACGTCGCGCCTCGCGCTGTCCGACGTGCCCGCCGAACTGGGTGCGCTGGTCGGCCGCGACGACGACCGCCAGACCGAGACGATCGCCATCCGCACGGCCATCAGCTCCCTGGACGATGCGGCCGCCGACGCCTACGACGCCTACCTGCGGTTACATCTGTTGTCACACCGCCTGGTGGCACCGCACGGGCTGAACGCCGGCGGTTTGTTCGGGGTATTGACCAACGTGGTGTGGACCAACCGCGGCCCCTGCGCGGTCGAGGGCTTTGAAGCGGTACGGGCGCGGCTACGCCGACTCGGACCGGTGACGGTCTACGGCGTCGACAAGTTCCCGCGAATGGTCGACTACGTGCTGCCTTCGGGTGTGCGCATCGCCGATGCCGACCGGGTGCGACTCGGCGCCCACCTGGCCCCGGGTACCACCGTGATGCACGAAGGTTTCGTCAACTTCAACGCCGGAACCCTGGGCGCGTCCATGGTGGAGGGCCGCATCTCAGCGGGCGTCGTGGTGGGCGACGGCTCCGACGTCGGCGGTGGCGCCTCGATCATGGGCACGCTGTCCGGCGGTGGCGCCCAGGTCATTTCGATCGGCAAGCGCTGCCTACTGGGAGCCAATGCCGGGTTGGGCATCTCACTGGGCGACGACTGCGTGGTCGAAGCGGGCCTGTACATCACCGCGGGCACCAAAGTGACTACGCCCGAAGGAGATTCGGTCAAGGCTCGTGAGCTGTCCGGTGGCAAAAACCTGCTGTTCCGCCGCAATTCGCTGACCGGGGCGGTCGAGGTGGTGTCCCGCGACGGTCAGGGCATCGCGCTCAACGCGGAACTGCACGCCAACTGAGCGGGCGGCGTCGCGGGCTCGAAGAGCGCGGTCCCGCTGGTCTCCGGCAGGAGGTAGGTGGCGACCAGGCTGACCAGTGCCAGAGTCGCCATCATCAGCCCAATCGCCCAGCCGCCGTAATGCACTAACAGGGGACCGGCGATCAGCGGTGGCACTGCGCCGCCGACGATGCCGGCGAGGTTGATCGACAGCGCTGTGCCCGTATAGCGGTAGCGAGTCGGGAAAAGCTCAGGGACGAACGAGGTGACGGGCCCAAACACGGCGCCGTCGACGGCGAACAACCCGGCGATCGCCACCGCAAACAGGGTGACACTGCCCGAGTCGATGAACGGCATCACCAACAACGACCACGGCACGCCCACCGCCCAACCCACCAGGATGACGCGGCGGCGCCCGAACCGATCGCACAGCGTCGACGTGAGGGCTGCCGATGCAATGCACGTCAGCCCACCCAGCGCACCGACCAGCAGGATGATGTTGCGCGAATAGCCCAGCTGCGTGTGGGCATAGGCGGTCAGGTAGGTGCTGGCCAGATAAACCAGGCCGAAACAACCCAGCACACAACCGGAGGCCAGCACGACCTCACGCCGTTGCAGACGCAGCACCAGGGCGAATGGTGTTGCCGCCAGTTGCGGGCTTTTGACTGCTCGGGCTTTTGCTGGGCGAAGACCGGGGTTTCCCTGATGTTGAGGCGCACGTACAGCGCGATCGCGATGAGTACCCCGCTGAACAGGAAGGGGATGCGCCACCCCCAACTCATGAACGCCGAACTGCCTTCCCCGATGGTGAAATTCACTCCGAGGAAGGTCAGACTGGTCAACAAGAGCGCGATACCGCCACCGATCACCGTGAACATGCCGTAGCGGCCGCGTTTTCCGGCCGGAGCCGTTTCGGCGCTCAACGAGCGCAGACCCCGCCCATTCGCCGCCGACCGCGAAACCCTGCAGGAGTCGCAGGGTGATCAGGATCAGCGGGGCGGCCGCCCCACGGTCGCCGTGCCCGGAACCAGGCCGACCGTCACGGTGGACAGCGCCATGATCAATAACGTGGCTACCAGAGTCCTCTTGCGCCCCAGACGATCTCCGAAATGCCCGAACACGGCGGCGCCGATCGGCCGAGACAGAAAGGCGGTGGCGAATGTCCCCATCGACGCGATCGTGGCCATGGTCGGGCTCAGATGCGGATAGAAAACGGTGGGAAACACCAACGCCGCCGCCGTACCGTAGATGAAGAAGTCGTAATACTCGACCGCCGAACCGACCAGACAGGCCAGCGCCACCCGGCTCATGGGCGAAGAGTCAACGTCACGTCGGTACACAGCGACTGAGATTATGGCGTCAAACCCGCTGGGCGCCGGGAAACAGCTGCGAACATGCTGGGTGTTGTCGTGCTCGCGATCGCCACAGCTTGGCGTGGCCGACGCGAAGGTGCACAGTTTGCCGACAACTCGGTGTGTCCTCGTACATCTGCGCACCCTCGCGACCGGCCCGGCGCGGGGCGAGTCAGCCTTCGGCCAGCAGCTGCTTCTTGAGGACCTTGCCCAGTGCGTTGCGGGGCAGCGACTCGACAAAGCGCACCTCACGCGGCCGCTTGTGCACTGAAAGTTGTTGAGCGACAAAGTTGATCAGCTCGTCCGAATCGGCGGAGCCGACGACGTACGCGACGATCCGCTGTCCCAGGTCCTCGTCCGGCGGCCCCACCACCGCCACCTCGTCCACACCCGGATGCCCGAGCAGAACGGTCTCGATTTCGCCCGCGCCGATCCGGTATCCGCCCGACTTGATGAGGTCGACGGACTCGCGCCCGACGATGCGGTGCATGCCGCCGCTGTCGACGACCGCTACATCTCCGGTGCGGTACCAGCCGTCTCGGTCGAACGCCTCGGCGGTCGCCTCGGGCCGGTTCAGGTAACCGTCGAACAGCGTCGGACCCCGAACAAGAAGCTTGCCAACGGTTTCCGCGTCATGGGGAACCGGCTCGCCGTGGTCGTCGATCAGTCGGGTCTGCACGCCTGCCAGCGGCAGACCCACCCAGCCCGGGCGGCGTTCCCCGTCGGCGCGGGTCGACAGGGTGATCAGCGATTCCGAGGCGCCATACCGTTCGATGGGCCGGTGCCCGGTCAACTGCTCGAGTCGCTCGAACACCGGCACCGGCAGCGCCGCGCTGCCGGACACCAGCAGGCGCGCCGGCCGCAGCGCTTCGGCGGCCGCCGGGTCGCCCGCCACCCGGGACCACACCGTCGGCACCCCGAAATACAGCGTGCCCTGGGCCTGAGCGTAGCCGGCCGGCGTCGGTTTTCCGGTGTGCACGAAGCGATTTCCCACTCGCAGTGACCCGAGCATGCCCAGCACCAGACCGTGGATGTGATACAGCGGCAAACCGTGCACCAACACGTCGTCCGGCGTCCACTGCCAGGCCTCCGCCAGCGCGTCGAGATCGGCGGCGATCGCCCGCCGGCTGACCTGGACGCCCTTGGGCAATCCGGTGGTACCCGAGGTGTACACCACCATCGCCACCGAATCCGGCGACGGTTCGGCATAACGGTGCCAGGACCGCGCGTGCAGCCGCACCGGAATGTGCGGCAGCCCTTCGGGGTCGTCGGGCGTCGGTCCGAGCCACGCCTGCGCCCCGGAGTCGGTGAGCATGTGGCGACGTTCGGCCACTCCCACGTCGGCGGGCACCGGGACGACGGGCACGCCCGCGATCAGGCACCCGGTGATCGCCAGCACCGTCGACGCCGTCGGCGTGGCCAGCACCGCGACCCGGTGCGCGCCGGCCACCCGTTCGGCCACCGAGGTGGCGGCACCGACCAGGTCGCTGCGGCTCAGCGTGACCCCGTCGATGCTGACCGCGTCGGGGAGGTCGGTAGCGGCAACAGCGGAGGGATTCAGCGAGCTCAGCAGCACGTCAGCGAGGCTACCTGGTGTGGTCGAACGGCTTGGGGAACAACGGGCGCAGTGCCGCCGGCGGCCGGAACGGGCTCCAGCTGCCGGCCGGCTGCGCCAGCCGATCCGCGACGGCCCAGATGGTGGCCGGGTGGTGGCCATAACCGATATGGCTGCTGAGCACCGCAATGTTCTCCGCACGGTCCGAGGTGGCATCGATGCACGTCTGCCATGCGACCATGCCGTCATAGCGGGAATAGATGGAGGTCGCCGGCACCGGCAGGGGCTCGTTCTCCGTCGACAGCGGCAACTCGTGCCGCTCCGCGTGCATGCGCGCAAACAGGTTGAAGTGGCGCGCGGCACGGGACTGACCTGCGTGCTGCATGCGGTACGGGCTGCCGAGCGTGATCACCTGACGCACGGCCGACGGATTGTGGCGGGCCAGCCTGCGCGCGAAGATGCCGCCCAGGCTCCAGCCGATCAGACTCACCGGGGTGTCATAACGGTTGTGCAGCTCTTCGAGCAGGGCGGACATGCCCGCCACCGCTTTGGTCGTGGGCCCGATATTGACGCCGAGCCCCCAGCCGTGCGCCTGGTACCCCAGCCGGGTGAGCAGGCGGCGCAGTGTCCAGGTGGTGCCGTCGCCGGCCAGCAGCCCGGGCAACACCAGCACCGGATGCCCGTCGCCGGTCGGAAGCGTGCGCCGCAGCGGCAGCGCGGCGACCAACTGGCCGTACTCGGCCACGGCGCGCGGGATGTCGGTGAGCCAGAGTCCCAATCCCGGGGCTGTCGCGGTGGCGTGGCCCGACCATGCGGGACGGTCAACGTCAGAATCGGTGGCTTCGGCCAGCATGCTCAAGACTCCTCGTCCCAAACCTTCATCAGGGTGGCCAGGATCTCCTCGCCGCGACCAAGCCCGGCGAGGTGGCTCTCGCCGGGCAGATGAAACAGCTCGGCGTTGGGCAGCCGGGACACGACGTGCTCGCCGTGGGAGAACGGGATGATGTGGTCGTGGTCGCCGTGCCACCAGCGGACCGGGACCGTCACCTCGTCGAGCCGGAATCCCCAGTCGCGGGCGAACACGATGACGTCGTTGAACGGCGCGGCCAACTGCTTGCGGCTCCCGTTGAGCAGGTCATCGAGGAACATCGCCTTGAACTCGGGCCGGGTGAGCAGATGACGGTCGGCTTCGGGCGAGAGCAAGGCATAGACGTCGAGCGCGGGTGATGCGATCGGACGGGCGGCCCGGATCAACAGGCTCGCACCCAGCCGCAACGGGTTACCGCCCAAGCGCAGCAACGGCGCGACTCGCTGCCCGAGGTCCATCAAGCCGCCGCTGATCGCGTCCGGGCCGTGCGTCGGCGCCACACCACCGAGCACACCGGCGGCCACCACCCGATCGGCCAATCCGGCGGCGCACGCGAGGGCGTACGGGCCCCCGCCGGACAGACCGACGACGGCCATCTTGTCGATGCCGAGCGTGTCGGCGATGGCGCGCAGGTCGTCGGCGAAGGCGGAGATGGCCTCGTACTGATAGGGGGTCGACGAGCCGATACCGGGCCGGTCGACGCCGATCAGGCGGACGTTGTGGTGGTCGGCGTAGACGCGGGCTTCGGTCGGGATCTGCCGGCGGGCACCGGGTGTGCCGTGCAGCCAGAAAACCGCACGTCCCTGCGGCGCGCCGAATTCCGCGAAGCCGATCTGCCGGTCTTCACCGACGGCGATGCTTCCTTCGATCTTGGGGCGGGCAATCGCGACAACCATGCCGTGCAGCTTGTCATGCGAACGGGCCGCGACGCACCCCTTTCGCGGTCAGTCGTTGGCCAGGTAAATGACGTGATACCACCGCCGGGGCGGCTGCACGCTGGTCTCCGATTCCTCCATCGGGGTGGCCCCCGCCAGCCGGATGTCCGTCAGCTGCGGGTTTTGCATGCGGATGTAGTCCTCGAGCTGGGCATCCCGCGCATCGTCGCCGAGAGCACTGTCCGCGATGGCCCTACCCTCGCACCTCTTCCACGTCACTCCGCCACGGTAGATCGTCAGCCATTGCGCAGTCGCTCCCCGATGACCCGTTGCTCACGCAGGGCGGCGAGGTCGTCGTCGGAGAGGCCCAGGCCGCGCAGGATCTCCTCGTTGTGCCGGCCCAGTGTCGGGGCCCCCGTGCGGTGGTGGCTCGGCGGGCCGGGGGTGATGCGAAATGGCCAGCCGGGATAGCGTCGCGTTCCGGTGACCGGGTGCTCGAACTCTTCGTAGAACCGCCGGGCGTCGAGTTGGGCGAACTCATACATTCGGTCGCCGGTAGCCAGCCGTTCGGCCGGGACCCCTTGCGCCCGAAGTTTTTCGACGACAGCGGCGGCGGTCTGGGTGCGGGTCCAGGCGGCGACGAGCTCGTCGAATATGTCGTGATCGAGCACACCGTTGTCGGGCACCGAGGCCGCGACCCACACGTCCTCCTCCATGGTCGGGTAGACGCCCTGCAGGTAGCCGCGCAGGCGATTGCCTGCCCGCGGCCTGACGACGCCGGTCATCGAATACTCGATCACCGGTTCGGCGGTGACACAGGCGGCGACCTCGATCTGAGCGATTTCGATCAGCTGGCCCTCACCGGTGCGACGCCGATGCTCCAAGGCGGCCAGCAGCGCTACCGCGGCGTGCACTCCGACGACGGGATCGGCCGGCCCTTGCAGGTTGCACGGCGGACCGTCGGCGTAGCCGGTGGCGGCCGTCATCCCGGCGGTCTGTTCGATGTTGAGCGCCCACCCGACGTAGTCGCGCCAGGGTCCCTCCAGCCCGAAGCCGGGCATCCGCACCGCGATCACGTCGGGCTTCAGTTCCACCAGCGACTCGTAGTCCAGACCGAACTGTTCCACCACACGCGGGGAGAAGTTCTCGACGACCACGTCTGCCTCCCGCGCCAGCCGGCGGGCGATGTCGCGGCCGCGCTGTGAGGTCAGGTCCAGGGTGATGTCTTTCTTGTTGAGGTTGGTGGCCTGCCACAGGGCGCTGCGCTCGTACCAGTCGTCACCTTCGAACGGATAGGCGCCCGAGTATCGATGCCCGTCCGGGCGCTGAATGGACTCGACTTTGACGATGTCGGCGCCGAATGCACCCAGATAGCAGGTCAGATAGGCGCCTGCCCAGAACGTACTCAGATCCAGCACCTGCAGTCCGGTGAACGGCATCAAATCCGTTGCCGGTGAACAGGGTTCGGCATGACGAGACCAACCCGCCCGGGTACCGAGCCGCGGCGCCGGCTCCGGTCGCGCCACCGGGGTTTTCGACATCCGGAACGGCGCGCCGGGGCGCCGGAAACCGGCACTCTCAACGAAGAAGCCGCGCTCGGCGTACTGCGGGCAGTCCAGCACGGTGGCACCGTCGTTGACCGGTGCGGCCGGGATGCGCATCGCCTGGCACAGTTCGACGGTTTCAGCGACGGTACGTTCGACGAGCAACGGCTCGGCCTCGGCGAAGAATTCGGCGCGTTCGGGGCCGCCGAGCATGATCGCGATCTGCTGCTCGCCGTACTCGGGCAGATTCAGCATCGCGCACACATCGAGCCAGTGCTGGCCGGTGAGGCAGTTGATTCCCACCCAGCCGTCGGCGGCACGAACCACACCGAGCATCGGCGCGGACCGCACATTCGGCGGCAAGCCAAGACTCCGCATCCGCTCAGACATCAGCATCGGGTACGGCAACGTCGAGAGCAACGATTCGAACTCCGACACATCGACCGCGCGGCCCGGATGGCCGACCCGTAGCGCTGTCAATGCCCCCAGCGCGGCGTAGGCGCCCGCGATGTACTCGGATATCCGGGCACCGGCCTGGACCGGCGGGCGCTGCGGGTCACGGGCGCTGATCCAGCCCGACACCGCCTGCATGGTCAGCGCAGTGGCCGTCCGATCCCGCCACGGACCGGTCTGCCCGAAGTGAGAAATGCTGGCCAGCACCAGGTTTGGATTGAGTGTCGCGGGAGCCAGTCCGCATGACAGCAATGTTCCGGGCGGCAGATTTTCGATCAGGACGTGCGCGCCGGCGACGAGCTCGCGCGCGGCCTCCTGCCCGTGGGGATCGGCGAGGTCCAATGTCGCACCGCGTTTTCCGGCGTTCAGATACTCGAACAGTCCGCCGTGCTCAGCGGGGACGCCACCGGGGAACGGCCCCCAACACCGCAGCGGATCACCGTGCGGCGGTTCGATTTTGATGACCTCGGCACCGAGATCGACGAAAAGCTTTGCGGCGTAAGGGCCGGAGATCTGGGTGGCGATTTCGACGACATGGAGCCCCGTGAGGGGTCCACTCACCCGGGAACCCCGATCGCCATCGGCTCCATGTACTGATACACCCCGCCGATCCCGCCGCCCTCACGACCCAGACCGCTCAGCTTGAACCCACCGAAAGGTGCGGCGCCCGGCCCGCATCCGTTGACCGCGACCTGCCCGGTCCGGATGCGACGGGCAACACCCACCGCGCGATCCACGTCACCACCCCAGACCGAGCCGGACAGGCCGTAACGGGAGTTGTTGGCAATGGCGACCGCATCGTCGTCGTCGCGGTAGCGCACCACGCTCAACACCGGCCCGAACACTTCTTCCTGGGCGATCACGAAATTCGGCTCGACGCCGGTGAGGATCGTCGGCTCGAAGTAGAAACCGGTTTCCAATCCGGCCGGCCGGCCGCCGCCGGTGGCGAGCTCGGCTCCCTCGCGCAGCGCGCTTGCGACGTGGGCTTCCACCCGCCCGCGCTGCGCATCGCTGATCAGCGGACCCATCTGCACCTCGAGATCACTCGGATCTCCGACCTTCACGTCCCGGGCCAACGCCACCAGCCGGTCGACGACGTCGTCATGCAGCGAATCGGGCAGCAGCAGCCTGCTCTGCAGGATGCAGGCCTGTCCGGAATGCATTGAGCAGCAGTCGAACAGCATCTGCTGCAGCATGTCGTCGGTGACCTCGGCGTCGTCGAGGACGATGCACGCCGACTTGCCACCCAACTCCAGCAGGAGCCGTTTCAAGGTGTCCCCCGCGGCGGACATGACCTGGCGGCCGACGACGGTGCTGCCGGTGAAGCTGATCATGTCGATCCGCGGATCGGTGGTGAGCAGCTGGGCCGCTTCGAGGCCCGACGGGGTGACCACATTGATCACGCCCGGCGGAAAGTCGGTGTGCTCGTCGATGATTCGCGCAAGGGCCAGCCCGGCCAACGGTGTGAGCGGCGACGGCTTGAGGACGACGGTATTGCCGGCGGCCAGCGCATGGTTGAGCTTCATCACATTGAGGAGATGCGGGAAATTCCACGGCGTCAGGACCGATACGACACCGAGCGGCTCGTGCCGCAGCAGCGTGGTCCCGGCACCGATGCCGGTGACGGCTTCATCGGTCAACTGCGTAGCGAGTTGCGCGGCGTGCATGGACATGAACGCGGCGCCGTCGATTTGCATCATCCGCTCGTTTGCGGTGCAGCCCCACTCCACCTGGGACAGCGCGAAGAAGTCGTCGGCGTATTTGAGCAGTGCGTCACCGAGTTGGCTGAGGCAGTTTGCGCGCTCTTGCGCGCTCATGGTTCCCCATGGTCCTTCGTCGAATGCGCGGCGCGCGGCGGCGACCGCGTCGCTCACCTGGCCGAGGCTCGCGTCCGGCGCCGTGGCGATGGTCTGCTCGGTGGCCGGCGAGATGTCCTCGTAGCGGCCGCCTTCGGGTTCCACCCAACTGCCGTCGATGTAGAGCTGATAGGTGTCGATCAGTCCGGTGGGCGGTAGTTCGGCCATCTGATTCCTCACCCCGAGGTCGGTCATCTATTCACCTGGTGTACACCCGTCGAGACTCAGGGTCAATCACCAGCACGATGAATTAAGCACTATTCCAATGAGTTGTAGGTGTGTTGACAGCGGTACGCGACCCAGAGTAGACACAACCCACAGGACACTTCGTGGCAATGTGTCGGATCGCAGGGAGGCTTACCGTGCTCACCGATGCCCCCCTGCATTCCCCCGACTTCTATGCCGGTGATCCTTATCCGGCCTACCGGGAACTCCGCGCCACAAGCCCGGTGCACTGGAATGACGTCACTGAATTCTGGGCTCTGTCGAAGTACGAGGACATTCGCTACGTCTCGAGCAACCCGGCGCTGTTCACCTCGACCAAAGGCATCTCGATACCCGATCCGGAGCTGCCGAATCCGGTGCAGGCGGGCAACCTCATCTTCACCGACCCACCGCGACACCGGCAGATGCGCAAGCTGATCAACTCCGGCTTCACTCGGCGACGCGTCGCGGTGCTCGAGCCGAAGATCCGCGAGATCGTGCGCGGCGTTCTCGATCAGGTGGAACCCGGCTCCGTCCACGAGTTCGCGGAAGAGATCGCCGCCCCGTTGCCCACCCGGATGATCGCCGAACTGATCGGCGCCCCGGCGCAGGACTGGGAGCAGTTCCGCGCCTGGTCGGACGCCGCCACCGGCACCGCCGACCCCGAGATCGAACTCGACGCATTCGTGGCCATCGGCCAGCTTTTCGAGTACTTCCAGAAGCTGATCGCGGCCCGGCGCACCGACCCGCGCGATGACCTGCTGTCGGTTCTGGCCGAAGCCGAGATCGATGAGCACCGGCTCACCGACGAGGAATTGCTCAACTTCGCCTTCCTGCTTTTGGTCGCGGGAAACGAAACCACCCGCAACCTGATCGCACTGGGCGCCCTGGCCCTGATCAACCACCCCGACCAGCGCCGGTTGCTGGTGCAGGATCCCACGCTGATCCCCGCCGCGGTCGAGGAGATGCTGCGCTGGACCAGCCCGGTGGTCAGCATGTCGCGCGTCGCGACGACCGATACCGTGATTCGCGGTCAGCTCATTCGCGAGGGCGAGGTGGTGACCATGCTCTACGGATCGGCCAACCGCGACGAGGACGTCTTCGGCAGCGACTCCGAGGAATTCAGGGTGACGCGTCATCCCAATCCGCACATCGCGTTCGGGTGCGGCGAACATTCCTGCATCGGAGCACAACTGGCGCGGCTGGAAGCGACCGTGTTCTTCCAGGAGTTGTTGTACCGCTTCCCCCACCTCGAACTGGTCGGCGACGTCGACCGGATGAAGGCCACCATGGTGCCGGGGGTCAAGCGAATGCCCGTGCGACTGGGGGCCTGAGCGTTGCACCTCGAGTACACCCCTGAGCAGGAACAGCTGCGCGCGGAGATGCGCGCCACGCTGGAACAGGTGATGACGGCCGAGCGCGTCGCAGCGATCGGCGACAACATCGAGGGCGGACCCGCGGTGCGCGACACGGTACGCGCGCTGGCGCAGGCGGGTCTGCTTGGCGTCGGCTGGCCTAAAGAGTATGGCGGACAGGGTTTCTCGGCGATCGAGCAGTTCATCTTCGCCGAGGAGGCGCGCCGGGTGGGCGCGCCGATCCCCTTGGTGACTCTCAACACGGTGGGTCCGACGCTGATGCAGCGCGGTACTGAGGAGCAGAAGCAGCGGTTTCTGCCCGCCATCCTGGACGGCAGCGCCGAGTTCGCCATCGGCTACTCCGAGCCGGGGGCGGGCAGCGATCTCGCGTCGTTACGCACCACCGCCGTCCGGGACGGCGCAGACTACGTGATCAACGGTCAGAAGATGTTCACCAGCGGCGCCGCCTACGCCGACTACATCTGGCTGGCCGTCCGCACCGACCCGAATGTCAAGAAGCACAAAGGCATTTCGATCCTCATCGTGCCCACCTCGGCGCCCGGGTTCTCCTGGCAGCCGCTGCACACCATGCCCGGCATCTCCACCTTCTACACGTTCTACGACAACGTCCGGGTCCCGGTGAGCGCGCTGGTGGGCGAAGAGAACCAGGGGTGGCAGCTGATCACCACCCAGCTGAACTTCGAGCGGGCCGCGCTCGGCAATCTCGGCGCGCTCGAGCCGCTGTTCGAAAAGACCCTGGATTGGGCCACCACCACCGAACTCGACGGTGGCCGCGTCATCGACCAGCCCTGGGTGCAGCTGGCCCTGGCCCGGGTCGAAGCCCAGGTCGCCGCATACAAACTCGTCAACCTCCGGGTCAACGCGGCCATGACCAGGGGCGCCCTCAACATGGGTGAGGCGTCCGCGGCCAAAGTGTTCGGCACCGAACTCACCCAGCAGGTGGCCCGGCGAGCTGCTGGAAGTGCTCGACGGCAACGGGATACGCCGCGGCACGCAGGCGCCGCTGCGGGGCGCGCTGGAAGCGGCGTACCGGCAGGCAGTGATCAACACGTTCGGTGGCGGCGCCAACGAGATTCAGCGCGACATCATCGCCATGGCCGGCCTGGGCATGCCGCGGGCACCGCGTGACCTTCGAGCAACCGAGAAATCAGGAGGATCTCAGTGACAGACGCTGAGCTGCAAGCGAAGGTGCGGGCCCTCGTCGGCCAGCCCACCGGAGGAACCGGAAAGCCGCAGGTGGCTCCGGATCCGGTCAACCAGCCGATGATTCGGCACTGGGCCTATGCGCTCGCCGACTTCAACCCGGTGTATATCGACCCGGATTTCGCGGCGACGTCCAGGTTCGGCGGCATCGTGTCACCGCCGGTGATGCTGCAGACCTGGATCATGCCGTCACCGAAACTCGAAGGGATCGGCGAGCGCGGCGGCGCGCCGACCGAAATCAAGTCCAACCCGACGGCCTTCCTGGACGAGGCCGGCTACACCAGTACGGTGGCCACCAACTCGGAATTCGAGATCGAGCGCTATCCCCGGTTGGGCGACGTGATCAGCTCGACGGCGGTGTACGAGTCGGTTTCCGACGAGAAACAGACGGCGTTGGGGACGGGCTTCTTCCTCACCTGGCTCACCACCTACACCGACCAGCACGGCGAGGTACTGGGCCGGCAGCGTTTCCGGGTCCTGCGATTCAGGCCGGCCCGCTGATGGCCACCCGATTGCCGCCGACGATCAGCGCGGACACCGAATTCTTCTGGAATGGGTTGCGGGAGAACAAACTGCTGATCCAACGTTGCGCCGGTTGCGGTGTGCTGCGCCACCCGCCCCGCCCGATGTGCCCGCATTGCCGTTCGCTGGACTGGGAGGCGGTCGAGTCGAGCGGCCGCGGCACCGTCTACAGCTATGTGATGCCGCACGAACCCCGATTCCCGTTCTTCGAGTATCCCTACGTCGTCGCGCTGGTGGAACTCGAGGAGGGCGTGCGATTGGTGTCCAACCTGACCGACGTCGACCCTGCCGAGGTGACGGTCGGTATGCCGGTCGAGGTCTACTTCCAGACCTTCGATAACGACCTGGTGCTGCACCAGTTCCGGCCGAGCGACTGAACATGGACTTCACGTTCACCGAAGAGCAAGAGACTGTTTCGAAGCTCGCCCGCCAGCTTTTCGAGCGCCGGGCCACCCCGGAGCGGCTCACCGAACTCGAGGCCGGCGTCCGCTACGACGAGGCGCTCTGGAAGGAACTGGCCGCCGTCGACCTGCTCGGCACCGCGCTGCCGGAGTCGGTGGGCGGAAACGGCGGCGGGTTCGTGGAGCTGGGGATCCTGCTCGCCGAGGTCGGGTGGGCCGTGGCCCCGGTGCCGGCCTTCGCCACCTTGGCGCTGGGCGCCGATCCGATTGCCCGGCACGGCAATCCGGAGCAACAGCGGCGCTATCTGCCCGACGTCGTGGCCGGCCACCGCATCCTGACCGCGGGCCTGGCCGAATCGGGCCGCTCCGATCCCTGCCGTCCCGCTACCACCGCGCGCCGAGACGGAACGAATTGGCGTCTCGACGGCGCCAAGGAGCTGGTGCCGGCCGCTCAATTGGCCGACACCATGCTGATTCCGGCCACCATCGACGACGGCGGTGGCGCTGAAGTAGGCCTTTTCCTGCTGGCCACGGACACGCACGGCGTCGAGGTCCGACCCGCGCAGACCACCAGCCGGGAACCGCACGCCGACGTATTCCTGGACGGCGCAGTGGTTTCCGAACAGGACAGGTTGTACGGCGACATCGGGTCGCTGTACACGCGCGCCCTGGTCGCGCTGTGCGCGGTTCAACTCGGCGTTGCCGACCGGGCACTGCACCTGGCGGCCGCCTATACCACCGAGCGTGAACAGTTCGGCCGGCCGATCGGCAGCTTCCAGGCGGTGCAGCAGCGGATGGCCGACGCTTTCATCGATGTCGAAGCGATCCGGTGGACCACCTGGCACGCGGCGTGGCTCCTCGCCCACGGGCGTCCCGCCGACCGCGCCGCCCGCATCGCGAAATTCTGGGCAGCCGAAGCGGGCGCCCGGGTCGCCGCCACCACCCAGCACGTGCACGGCGGCATCGGAATCGACACGACCTATCCCCTGCACCGCTATTTTCTTTGGGCCAAACACAACGAACTCACCCTTGGCCCGGCGTCCCAACAGCTTGCCCGCCTCGGCGCGACATATCCGGAAGGACCCGCATGACCACCACCGACAGCCGCACCACCACCCTGAGATGGCAGGACATCTCCGAGGGTGACGAGGTCACCCCGCTGGAAATCCCCATCACCACAACGATGATCGTTGCGGGTGCGATCGCCTCCCGTGACTTCATGCCGGTGCATCACGACCGCGACTACGCCAACAAGCAGGGTTCACCCAACTTGTTCATGAACATCCTGACGACCAACGGCTACTGCGTACGGTTCCTCACCGACTGGGCCGGCCCCGAGGCGATGGTCAAGAAGTTGTCGATTCGCCTTGGCGTGTCCTGCTTTCCGGACGACCCGCTGCGCTTCACCGGGACGGTGACCGGCAAGACGGCCGGCGAGGATGGAGAGAACTTCGTCGAAGTGACGTTCCAGGGCGCCAACAGCCTCGGCAACCACGTCTCGGGTACCGCGGTGCTCAGCCTGCTCGACCGGGGTGGCGCATGAGCAGCACCCTGCCCGGCGCCGCGGCCATCGTGGGAATCGGCCAGACGGAGTTCTCCAAGGAATCCGGGCGCAGCGAACTGCAATTGGCGTGCGAAGCGGTCAGCGCCGCGCTCGACGACGCCGGGCTGGCGCCCGCCGACGTCGACGGCATGGTCACCTTCACCATGGACTCCAGCGACGAGATCGACATCGCCCGCAATGTCGGCATCGGGGACCTGAGCTTCTTCAGCCGAGTTCACCACGGCGGTGGTGCGGCGGCGGGCACCGTCGTGCATGCCGCGATGGCGGTCGCCACCGGGGTTGCCGACGTGGTGGTGTGCTGGCGTGCCTTCAACGAACGCTCCGGCTTCCGCTTCGGGGGCAGCGGACGGACCAGCGCCGAGACCCCGTTGTTCATGGCGCATTACGCGCCGTTCGGGTTGCTCACGCCGGCAGCGTGGGTGGCGCTGCACGCGCAGCGGTACATGTCGACCTACGGGGTCACCAACGAGCACTTCGGCCGGATCGCCGTGGTCGATCGTGCACATGCGGCCCGAAACCCCGACGCGTGGTTCTACGAGCGTCCGATCACGCTTGGAGGACCACCAGAATTCGCGCTGGATCATCGAACCCGTGCTGCGCCTGCTGGATTGCTGCCAGGAGAGCGACGGAGGTGTCGCGCTGGTGATCACCAGCGCCGAACGCGCGCGCGACCTGCGGCAGCCCCCGGCCATCATCGCCGCGGCGGCACAGGGCGCGGCCGCCAACGGCGAGATGATGACCAGCTACTACCGCGACGACATCACCGGGCTTCCCGAGATGGGCGTCGTCGCCGACCGGCTTTGGCGTGATTCGGGTCTCAAGCCCGCCGACATCCAAACCGCGTTCATCTACGACCATTTCACTCCGTTCGTGTTCACCCAGCTGGAGGAACTGGGCTTCTGCGGACGCGGCGAGGCCAAGGATTTCGCCACCATTGAAAGGCTGTCGCTGGGCGGCGCAGTTCCCGATCAACACCAACGGCGGGCTGCTCGGCGAGGCGTACATCCACGGCATGAACGGCATCACCGAAGGCGTCCGCCAGGTGCGGGGCACGTCCTACAACCAGGTGCAGAACGTCGAACACGTTCTGGTCACCTCGGGTACCGGCGTGCCCACCAGCGGGCTGATTCTCGCCGGCGCCGACTAGGTGCGGCAATGACCCAGGCTTCTCCCCCAGCCCCAGGGACCGATACGCGCGAACTCATCCTCGACTCCGCGTACGCCTGTTTCCGCAAGCACGGGCTGCTGAAGACGACTATCGTCGACATCGCCCGGGCAGCCAACGTCTCGCGCAGCACGATCTACGAGTACTTCCGCGATAAGGGCGCCATTCTGGAAGCCTGTGCCGAGCACGCCTCCGAGCAGTTCTACCGCGAGATGTCCCGTGCCATGGACCGCGGCGGTTCGCTGGAGGAAAAGCTTTCCAATGCAGCGGTATTCGTCACCCAGGCGCGGCGTGCCATCGCCTCCGAGGAGTACTTCGACGAAGACGCGATCAGCCTGCTGCTGACCAAGGACGCCGCGCTGCTGTTGCGCGAATGTGTCGACTTCTTCGCGCCGTACCTCTCGGCTGCCAAGCTCACCGGCGAGGTGCGCAAGGACCTCGATGTCGAGGCGGCCGGAGAGTGGTTCGCGCGCATCCTGTTCTCACTGTTCAGCACGGCATCGCCGATACGCGATATGAGCGATCCCAGTGTGGTCTGCGAGTTTGTCAGTGCGCACGTGGTGCGCGGGTTCGCCAGCGATCGCCCGCGGCCGGTCCGCGGCGCCCCGCGAACCCGCTAGCTCCGCTCGACTGTGCTATCACGGCTTTCAGTGTGCCGTCAGGGCGACCAGCGATTTCCGCGCCGTAGGCGCACACTCAATGCGCTAACGCCCGCAGGAAGAACGCCAGGTTGGCCGGACGCTCTGCCAGTCGCCGCATGAAGTAGCCGTACCACTGGGTGCCGAAGGGCACGTAGACCCGCACCCCGTTGCCGGCCGCAGCCAGCCGCCGCTGTTCGTCGTCGCGGATTCCGTACAACATCTGGTACTCGAAACCGGCTATATCACAACCTGATTCACGCGAGATGCCAGACACCGCATCGATGATCACCGGATCATGTGAAGCCACCATCGGATACCCGCGACCGGCCATCAGCACCAGCAGGCAGCGCAGATACGAGTCGGTGACCTCGGCGGCGTCCCGGTAGGCCACCGAAGCGGGTTCGTCGTAGGCGCCCTTACACAGCCGGACCCGTGCTCCCACGGTGGCCAGCTCTGCACAGTCGGCGGCCGTCCGCCGCAGATAGGCCTGCACCACAGTGCCGAGCCAGGGAAAGTCGACCCTCAGGTCGCCCGCTATCGACAATGTCGAATCGGTGGTGGTGTGGTCCTCGGCGTCCACCGTGACCCAGGCGCCAATCGCCTCGGCCCGCTCGCAGATGGCGCGGGCGTTGTCCAGCGCGATCTTCTGTCCGTCCCGATCCAGCGCCTGCCCCAGCGCCGACAGCTTGACCGATACCTCCAGCGGCCGCACGCCGTCGTGGGTGGTGTCGCTTCGCCTGCCCAGCGCGTCGAGTAGATCGAGGTACGCCTGCACGGTGGCCGCCGCGTCGTCGGCGTCGGTGACATTCTCGCCCAGGTAGTCGATGCTGATGTAGCGACCGGAATCCCGCAGCGCGGCAACGACACCCGATACTCCGTCGAGGCTGTCCCCAGGCACGAACCTGCGCACCACCCGGCGGGTCAGCGCCGAGCGTTCCACGACGCGCCGCAACCCGTCGGCCCGGCTGGCCGCCAGCATCGCCGGACGCAGGGTGTGCGCGAATACCCCGGCCATTACTCTTCGGCCATGTGCGGGTAGCTGTGGTCGGTGGCCGGGACGAAGGTCTCCTTCAGGGTGCGCGCCGACGTCCAGCGCATCAAATTCAGCGGCGAGCCGGCCTTGTCGTTGGTGCCGGATCCGCGTGAACCGCCGAACGGCTGGCGCCCCACGACGGCTCCGGTCGGCTTGTCGTTGACGTAGAAGTTGCCTGCGGCGAACCGCAGCCGGTTCTGTGCGGTCAGCACGGCCTGGCGGTCGTCGGCGATCACCGCTCCGGTCAGCGCGTATCGCGATCCGGTGTCGATCACGTCGAGGATCCGGTCGTACTGGTCATCGGGGTAGACGTGCACCGCCAGCAGCGGCCCGAAGTACTCGGTGGCAAACGCCTCGTCGGTCGGGTCGTCGGACAGCAGCACGGTGGGGCGCACGAAATAGCCTTCGCTGTCGTCGTATTCGCCGCCCACGGCGATGGTGACACCGGCCGCGCCCTTGGCCCGTTCGATGGCGTCGACGTTCTTGGTGAAGGCCCGCCGGTCGATCAGGGCGCCGCCGAAGTTGGACAGGTCGGTGATGTCGCCGTAGCTCAGTTCGGCGACGGTGCCCAAGAAGTCGTCGCCCATCCGCTGCCACACCGAATGGGCGATAAATGCCCGTGACGCCGCCGAACATTTCTGGCCCTGATAGTCGAATGCGCCCCGAATCAGTGCCGTGCTCAACACATCCGGGCGTGCCGAGGCATGTGCGAGTACGAAGTCCTTTCCGCCCGTCTCGCCCACCAGACGCGGATAACTCTGGTAGCGGCCGATATTCGCGCCCACCTGCTGCCATAAATGCTGGAACGTGGCCGTCGATCCGGTGAAGTGGATGCCCGCCAACCGCGGATCGCGCAGCGCCACATCCGATACCGCCAGACCATCCCCGGTGACCAGGTTGATGACTCCGGGCGGCAATCCGGCCGCCTCGAGCAGTTGCATGGTCAGGTAGGCCGACAGCGTCTGGGTGATGGACGGCTTCCAGACGACGGTGTTGCCCATCAGCGCCGGAGCGGTCGGCAGATTGGCGGCAATGGACGTGAAGTTGAACGGGGTGATCGCGTAGACGAAGCCGTCCAACGGGCGGTAGTCACTGCGGTTCCACTCCCCCGGCCCGCTTATCGGCTGCTGCGCCAGGATCTGTCGGGCGAACGCGACGTTGAACCGCCAGAAGTCGATCTGCTCGCACGGCGCGTCGATCTCGGCCTGGTACACCGACTTCGACTGTCCCAGCATGGTGGCGGCCGCAATCTTTTCCCGCCACGGCCCGGCCAGCAGGTCGGCCGCCCGCAGGAAAACCGCGGCGCGTTCGTCGAACGGGGTTTCCGCCCAGGAAGCTTTGGCGGCACTGGCCGCCTCGATCGCGGCTGACGCCTCCGCATGCCCGGCGTTGGTCAGCGTCCCCAGCGTGGCGGCATGTCGATGCGGTTGTACGACGTCGATGCGCTCACCATCGCCCATGCGGTGTCTGCCGGCGATGACGTGTGGCAGTTCGATCGGGTGATCGGCCATGGCCGCCAACTCGGCGCGCAGTCGAGTGCGTTCGGGGGATTGCGGTGCATAGTCATGAATCGGCTCATTGGCCGGCATCGGTACCTGGGTGATCGCGTCCATTCCGTCAGGATCCCCGCCGGAACGCACCAATCGGTTGGTCGATCGGACAACAATGCCGGGTGTGCCTAGTAGAATCGGACAACATGGCGGGTGTTGGGCTGGGGCAGTTGCTGCTTGCGCTGGACGCCACCATGGTCAGGCTGGTGCAGGCTCCCCGTGGCCTGGATCTTCCGGTGGCTTCGGCCGCGTTGATCGACTCCGACGATGTGCGCCTGGGTCTGGCACGGGCGGCCGGCTCGGCCGATGTGTTCTTCTTCGTCGGGGTCACCGACGCCGATGCGGCGCGCTGGATCGTGAGTCAGGTCAACGTCCCAGTGGCGATCTTCGCCAAGGAGCCGTCGGAGGCGTTGGTGGTCAAAGCGGTGCGAGCCGGTTCGGCGGTGGTGGCCGTGGAGCCGCAGGCCCGTTGGGAGCGGGTCTATCAGCTGGTCAACCACGTCTTGGAGCACCACGGGGACCGTGCGGACCCGCAGGAGGACTCGGGCACCGATCTGTTCGGCCTGGCCCAGTCCCTGGCCGACCGCATCCACGGCATGGTCAGCATCGAAGACGCGCAGTCACACGTCCTGGCCTACTCAGCCTCCAACGACGAAGCCGACGAGTTGCGGCGGCTCTCCATCCTGGGCCGCGCCGGGCCGCCCGAGCACCTGCAGTGGATCGGCCAGTGGGGCATCTTCGACGCACTCCGGGCCGGTGGCCACGTGGTGCGCGTCGACGAGCGACCCGAGCTGGGACTTCGCCCGAGGCTGGCGATCGGCATCCACCAGACGCGGCCGCCGACGTTTGCCGGCACCATCTGGGTACAGCAGGGTTCACAACCCCTGGCCGGCGACGCCGAGGAGATGTTGCGGGGCGCAGCGGTACTGGCCGCCGGGATCATGGCCCGGCTGGCGGCCCGGCCGTCCACGCATGTCCGGCAGGTGCAGCAACTCCTCGGACTGGGTCCGGGCGAGCCCGGCGACGTATCCGCCATCGCGCGCGAGCTCGGCCTGCCGGTCGACGGAACCGGCGCACTGATCGGTTGGGACACCATCCAGCGCACCGACCGCCAGGCCCGGCTTGCCGACGTTGTGGCGTTGAGCGCCAGTGCTTTTCGGCGTGACGCCCAGGTCGTGTCGAACGGTTCGCGCATCTACGCGCTGCTTCCACAGATCTCGAAGACCCGGTCGGTCGCCTCCTGGGTGCGCGGCACGATCAGCGCGCTACGGGCGGAGTTGAACGTGGAGTTGCGGGCGGCCATTGCCGCGCCGGTCACCGGTCTGGCCGCCGTGGCCGCGGCCCGCATCGAGGTGGACCGGGTGCTGGACAGCGCCGAGCGCCACCCCGTCTCGTTCGGCCAGGTGACGTCGCTGGACGAAGCGCGCACCGCGGTGTTGCTGGACGAGATCGTCACGCTGGTCGGCGCCGACGCGCGTCTGGTCGACCCACGGGTCCGCGAACTGAACGCACAGGATCCGGTGCTGGCGGAGACGCTGCGGGCCTACCTGGACTCCTTCGGTGACATCGCCGCCGCCGCGAGTTGGCTGCAGGTGCATCCCAACACAGTCCGCTACCGGGTGCGGCGCATCGAGCGGCTGTTGTCGACCTCGTTGGCCAATCCCGATGTGCGACTGCTGTTTTCGCTCGGCCTGCGAGCTACCGAGCGGCCGGCCTAGCCGCGCCCGGAAACTATCCGGACCCGTTGAGGCACGCGGAGTAGAGTTTGTGGCGCTCAGCGAAATTGCGCTGGTTGCGAACCGTGTGGAGGTCCCCGTGACGGAACAACCGCCGAACCATCCACCACCGGAATATCGACCACCAGCACCCGGCGGTTATGGCGCGTACGGCTATCCGCCGCCGCCCTACGCGGCCCCGAGGACGAATGCGCTGGCCATTGCGTCGCTGGTGGCCGCGATAGCGGGATTTTTGACCTGCGGCATCGGGGACATTCTCGGGCTGGTCTTCGGTCTGGTCGCCTTGAGTCAGGTCAAACGGACCGGTGAAGGTGGCCGCGGTTTGGCGATCGCCGGAATTGTGATCAGCGCGCTCACATTCGCATTCCTGGTGGCTGCCTTCATCTTCGGGTCGATCCGGCACGATCGCGACGAAGAAAACTACAGTTCGCTACGCACCATGATCAGTGCCGAAGCGTGGCCCGCGCCCGCAGATCCCATTTCTTGCCGCTGAGCTCCATGCGTTTCTGCCCACGCCCGCGCAATAGTTATTATCAGGCTGAATGTAACTGCAAGTGTTGCACCGGATTTGCGTCCAGTTAGGCTTCGTGAGTGGCCGATCATCCGTCGTCGTATCTGGTGCTGGCATCCCAGCGCAGCGGCAGCACGCTGCTGGTCGAATCGCTGCGTGCGACCGGTGTGGCCGGCGAGCCTCAGGAGTTCTTCCAATACCTGCCTACCACCAGCCAGTCGCCGCAACCCCGCGAGTGGTTCGCCGGCGTCGAGGATGAGTCGATCCTGAACCTGCTGGATCCGTTGGACGCGGGCAAGCCGGATCTGGCGCCGGCCGAGATCTGGCGCGACTACATCCGCACAGCCGGCCGCACTCCCAACGGGGTGTGGGGCGGAAAGCTGATGTGGAATCAGACGCCGCTGCTGTTGGACCGGGTGGCCGGCCTCAAGGAGCGATCCGGTGAGGGGCTGCTGGCCGCGATCCGCGACGTGGTCGGCGAGGACCCGCTGCTCATCCACATCCACCGGCCCGACGTGGTGTCACAGGCCGTGTCGTTCTGGCGGGCCGTGCAGACCCGGATGTGGCGGGGCAGGCCTGACCCGGTGCGCGATGCACGCGCCACCTATCACGCCGGCGCGATCGCTTACGTCGTCGAGATGCTGCAGGCGCAGGAGGCGGGCTGGCAGGCCTGGTTCGCCGAAGAGAACGTCGAACCGATAGAGATCTCCTATCCCGTGTTGTGGCGCAACTTGACTGAGGTGGTCGGTGACATTCTCGAGAGCCTGGGCCTGGACCGGCGGCTGGCGCCCGAGCCGGTGCTGCAGCGCCAGGCTGACCAGCGTTCCGACGACTGGGTGGACCGCTACCGGGCCGACGCCGAAAGAGAGGGCCTAGCAACGTGACGCTCACTGACACAACCCACGTCGACGAACTGCGTCTGCTCGAAGCCGAGGCGGTGCACATCATCCGGGAGGTCGTCGCCGAGTTGCAGCGACCGGTACTGCTGTTTTCGGCCGGCAAGGACTCGATCGTTCTGCTTCGTCTGGCGGAGAAGGCTTTTCGTCCGCTGCCGCTGCCGTTCCCGGTCATGCACGTCGACACTGGGCACAATTTTCCCGAGGTGATCGAGTTCCGGGACCGCCGGGTCACCGGCGAGGGGCACAAGCTGATCGTCGCGTCGGTGCAGGAATCCATTGACAAGGGGCGCGTGCCCGACCCGGGACCGAGCGCTTCGCGTAACCGTGCCCAGACCCGCACGCTGCTGGACGCGCTCGAGGAGGGTGGGTTCGACGCGGCTTTCGGCGGCGCCCGTCGCGATGAGGAACGCGCCCGCGCCAAAGAACGCATCCTGAGCTTCCGCGACGAGTTCGGCCAGTGGGATCCGCGGGCCCAGCGCCCTGAGCCCTGGACCCTCTACAACGGCCGGATCAAAAAGGGTGAACAAGTCCGGGTGTTCCCGCTGAGCAACTGGACCGAGATCGACGTCTGGCGCTACATCGAGTTGGAAAACCTTGAAATACCGTCGATTTACTACGCCCACGAACGTGAGGTGTTCGAACGCGACGGCATCCTGCTCGCGGTGTCGGAGTATGCCGGCCCGGCCGACGGCGAACGCGCCGCCGTGGAGTGGGTGCGCTACCGCACCGTCGGCGACCTGACCATCACCGGGGCGGTCCGCTCTGAGGCCACCGACATCGCCCGGGTCATCAGCGAGATCTCGGCGGCGACGGTGTCCGAGCGCGGTGAGACCCGCGCTGATGACCGCACGTCCGTCGCTGCGATGGAAGACCGCAAGCGAGAAGGGTACTTCTGATGACGACCGAAAAGACCGAAAGATGACGACCACCGAAGAGGCCGGAAAAGTGTTGCCCGGCAAGGGCTTGACGCGGCAGTTGCTGCGCATCGCCACGGCGGGTTCGGTGGACGACGGCAAGAGCACCCTGATCGGCCGGCTGCTGCACGACACCGACAGCCTGCCGTTGGACCACTTGGAGGCGGTCACCGACGAGGAGGGCATCGCCGACCTTGCGGCCCTGTCCGATGGCCTGCGTGCCGAGCGCGAGCAGGGCATCACCATCGACGTCGCCTATCGCTTCTTTTCCACCGCGAATCGCAGCTACATCCTCGCCGACACCCCCGGGCACGAGCGCTACACCCGCAACATGTTCACCGGCGCCTCCAACGCGCACGTGGCGATCCTGCTGGTCGATGCGCGCGCCGGCGTGCTGCGCCAGACCCGCAGGCATGCGCGGATCGCAAAACTGTTGGGCATCAAGCACTTCGTCGCCGCCGTCAACAAGATCGACCTCATCGACTTCGACCAGGACGGCTTCGCCAAGGTCGAAGAGGAACTGGGCCACGTCGCGGCGCGACTGGGCGAGGTAGACCTGACGGTGATCCCGCTGGCCGCCAAGCTCGGCGACAACGTCGTGCACCGTTCCGATCGCACGCCGTGGTACAGCGGACCCACGCTGCTGGAGTATCTGGAAAACGTCGAACTGGTCGCCCCGCAGGCGCAGGCCTCGTGGCTGCGACTGCCCGTGCAGTGGGTGTCGCGGCCCACCGCGGAGGTGCGTCGCCGCTACACCGGGCGACTCGCTGCGGGCACGCTGAGCGTCGGCGATCCGGTGATCTCGCTGCCCGCCGGTACCCGCTCCACGGTGACCGCGTTGGACACCCTCGACGAGGAACGAACAACAGCCGTTGCACCGCTCGCGGTTTCGATCGAGCTCGCCGACGACATCGACGTGGGTCGGGGCGACGTGTTCATCAGCGGCGCCGACGACGCGGTTCCCCCGGTGCTGGCCCGTGAGCTTGACGCGATCGTGTGCTGGTTCGTCGATTCCCCGCTGCGGGCCGGTGACCGGCTGGCCCTCAAGCAGACCACCAAGAGCGTGCGGGCAACCGTGCAGGAGTTGCACTCGCGGCTGGACCCAGAGACCCTGGACGAGCTTGACAATCCAGTTGAGCTGGTGCTCAACGACATCGGTACCGTGACGTTGCGCACCAGCTCGGTTGTCATCGCCGACCCCTACGACGAGAATCGGGACAGCGGCGCCTTCATCCTGATCGACGAGGCCACCAACGACACGGTCGGCGCCGGCACCATCGTCGAGGCGCGGGAAGTAAAGCCTGGCACCCACCCGCGCACTGACATCCGTTGGCACCCTTCGGCTTTGGACCGCAAGCACCGCTGGACCGCCACCGGCCAGCCGGGCGCGACGATCTGGTTCACCGGCCTGCCGGCGTCCGGCAAGTCGACGGTCGCGGTAGCCGTGGAACGCGCACTCGTCGAATCGGGTCGCGTCGCCTACCTGCTCGACGGCGACAACCTGCGCCACGGCCTCTCCGACGATCTCGGCTTCTCCCCCGGTGACCGAACCGAAAACATCAGGCGGGTAGGGCATTTGACACGACTGCTCGCTGATGCGGGGGTAGTGGCGCTGGCGTCCCTGGTGTCGCCGCTCAAGTCGGACCGCGAAACCGCCCGCGCCCTCAGCGAGGCGGCCAAACTACCGTTCCTTGAAGTACACGTCGCCACCTCGCTGGCCGAGTGCGAAAAACGGGACCCCAAGGGCCTTTACGCGCGGGCCCGCAGCGGAGAACTCAAAGGCCTGACCGGAGTCGACGCGCCGTACGAGCCGCCGGAAAGCCCCGACCTCGTCCTGGACACGACCAACGCCGACATCGACGAACTCGCCGCGCAGGTCATCAGCCTGCTCAACGAGGTCAGCCCACGCCCACCCCGGTGATCTGAACTCACCGCGATCCGATCACTTGGTCGGCCGGCGTTGCCGCGCAAACGTCGGCCGATGCCACCTCCGTCAGAGCCCGGCCGGTAGACTACGTCCCAGGCGTTCTGCTCCGGATCGTCGTCGGTGTGCTGGGCAAGTACGCCCAGATCTGGTGGAACGCCCTTGCCCGGCACACCAACAACGAATTCGGGCTGTGGGCCGGCCTTTCGGTGGACAAGGCAGCTAGCCATCATCGGCTGGGGTGATCGACCCGCCGCCGGCCAGGCTGTCATCGCGGGCGGGGACCAGTTCGCGTAACCGCTTGAGCGCGAGTCTGCCAACCCGCATCGACAAGGCCGGAGACACACGCTCCAAGTACCACATCGCCTTCCACCAGGTTGGCAACACGATGATTGCGTCTCCGCGGGTAACGGCTCGTAGGGCGCGATGGGCGAACCTGTCGGGCGCCATCGGCCGCATCGGCTCCCAGTACTTGAGCAGCTGCTCGTCGCTCGCGCCGGTAAACCGCCCGTACTTGCCCATGGTGAGTATTGGGGTCCGGATCGCGCCCGGACAAAGCACCGACACCTGCACGCCGTGCGTTCAGCCTCGATCCGCAACACTTTCGAGATCGCGACGACGGCATGCTTCGTGGCGGTGTAACTCGCCGAACCGGGAGCGGCGACCAGACCAGCCATCGAAGCGGTGTTCACGATATGGCCGTGGCGCTGGCGGATCATGATCGGGTAGACCGCTTGGATGCCGTGGACAACACCGCGCAGATTCACGTCGAATACGTCATTCCAGTCGTTCAGGGTGTACGAGTCGATCTCACCGCCGATCCCGATGCCAGCGTTGTTGAACAGGTAGTCAATCCGCCCTGAGTGCCGCACCGCCTCGGCGACGGCACTCTCGAACGATGGATAGCTACGCACATCAAGCTCGATCGCGTGCGCCTTCGCGACAACGCCGTTGAGGCGCTGCGCCAACTCCCGCGCCGCGTCGATCTGACGGTCTGCGATCCAAACCTCAGCGCCTTGCGCGACCATCTCGGTACACAACGCGGCACCGATGCCGGACGCGGCGCCGGTCACGAAAGCGACTCTGCCTGACACGCTCGAAGCCACTGGCAGAGGATATCCGCTACGACGCGGCAGCCGCACGTCCCTCGGCCCGCGACAATGCGTAGACCTCGGCCAGGAATTGCTCGACGGCCACCGCGGTGTGTGCCGCCCGGGCGGACCCGAAGATGTCGAAAGCGTGCTGGGCACGCGGCAATTCGGCGTACACGACGGGGTTGCGGCTCACCTCACGCAGCCGAGCGGTGAAGGCGCGGGCCTGCTCGACCGGTATCAGCGAGTCGTTGGTGCCGTGCAGCACGAAAAACGGTGGCGCATCTTCGGAAATGTGGGTGATCGGCGACGCGAGGCGGAACGCCTCGGCTATTTCCGCCCGGCTCAGCTTGAATACCCGCTTGGCCATCATGGCCGGCATCATCGGATGCACCGCATCGTCCCGGGTGAAGTCGTAGAACCCGTAGAACGGGACCGCCGCCTGCACCCGGGTGTCGGCTTCTTCGAAGCCGACCTGGAACCGCGGATCGTTAGAGGTAAGCGCGGCAAGGGAAGACAGGTGTCCCCCAGCCGATCCCCCGGTGATGGCAATCCATTCCGGGTCGCCGCCGTACTCCGCGATGTTTTCCTTGATCCACGCGATGGCCCGCTTCACGTCGACGATCTGGTCGGGCCAGGTCGAGCGCGGGCTGAGCCGGTAGTTGACCGACACGCAGATCCAACCGAGTTCCGCGAGATGGCTCATCAACGGATGTGCCTGGCCGCGTTTGTTGCCCACCATCCAGGCTCCGCCGTGCACCTGCAACAGCACCGGCGCCGGTCCGCCACGCTCGAGGTCGGGCCGTCGCCAGATGTCGAGATGGTTGCGCGAGCCGAACTCTCCGTAGCTGATATCCGCGTCGTGCGCATAATCGCGCCAGATCCGCAGCATGCGCGCCGGACCGGGCTTCTTGGCCGTGGCGCCGTCGGGCGACGGTCGCTTCCATAAGTCGCCGGCTTCGGTGCGACGGCCGGCGCCCAACGCTTCGTCCAGCGCCGACGTCAGCGGCCGATTGGCCGACTGCCCGGTGCGATGCAGGCCCAGTAGGCCCAGCCCCGAGACCGCGGCCAGCAGCCAGCTGACGAGACGCGCGCGGGGCGGCACCAAGGGGGACACCGCGGCGAGCGCGGTGACCTGCGCAGCCAGCGTCGGCACCGGTAGTTCAGACGCGAAAAGGCCGGAGCCGAATGAGTAGCCCGCCCCGTAGCCGCGCTTGCTGAACGGACGATAGCCGTTAGCGGCGAAGAGCACCCCAGCCAGAGAGACGAATATGGCCGCAATCCGCTTCATCGACTTCCCTCCCGTGGACCTCGGCCGCCACCGGCCTGATGCTTCCTCAACTAACCTAACTGCCCGGCTTGAGGCCCTTTTAACCGGTTTCCCCCGCCTCGCCCGAGCCTCCGGCGTCATGAGTCTCCTGAGGCTGCTGCAGGACCTGATAGGTGGGGTCGACCATCGATATGGGCCGGTTTCCGGTCTGACGGGCCTTGCCCGTGATCCGCAGAACTTGTCCGGGCTGGATGTCGGCGCCACCGTGCCCGGGACGGAACGTGACGGCGAGGTCACCGGTGTCGTCTCCGATCACGACCCGCCGCACCGTGCGCCGGCCTTCGCTGATGTCCTCGACCTCCCGGACCCGGCCTTCGATCGTGGCGCGCTGTCCCGGGATCAGTCCCGCCACCGTAATCACCGATTCTGGCCGCTCAGGGTGCTCGTAGGCCTCGACGTTCCGGTCCTCGCCCTGAGAAACCCACGCTTCGATCTTGTCGAGTTTCCGCGCGATCCGCTGCTCGAAACGGTCGGGGTAGGCCTCTTTGATCCGGGATTCCACGTCGTAGGGCACGATGGTGGCCGCGGCGTCGGGGATAAGGCTTACCGCCCGCGCGATTTTGTCCGCGGTGCGGTCGTGCAGCAGTCGTCCCAGCAGCGGCGCGTAGGTTCGGCGTGGCAGCAGCACCGTCACATTGGTGTCCGGATGCTCCTTGCTCGTCTTGGCAACCAGTAACTGAGCGGCGCGGTTGATCCGCCGGTCCGGACAGTCCACGATGCGCAGCCGGGTGTCGAGATCGAAATCATCCCAACGCTTTCGAAGATGTGCGGCGTGGGCCGCGTCGACCATGAAATGCACCGCGATCAACTCGTCGGCCCGCAATCCTTTCCCGTACCGCAGTGCTTCGATCACCGCGAGGTCGACCGAGTTCACGAAGATGTAAACCCGGTGCCGGGCGTATTTCACCAGGTCGGGACGATCAGTGCGGAACATCTCGAGAATGGCTGCCTCAGCCCGATATTCGCGGTTGAGCCGGATCAGCATGACCACCAGCAGCGGGAAGACCACAACCACCAACCAGGCACCTTCGGTGAACTTGGCCACCGCGAAGATGCCCACCACGATCGTGGACAGGACCCCCGCAGAGAGGTTGATCGCCAACCGGTGTCGCCAGCCCGGTTCCCGATGCGTCAGGTGATGTTTGGTCATCCCGTAGCCGGCCATCGAGAAACCAGTGAACACGCCGATCGCATAGAACGGGACAAGTGCGTTGACCGAACCGCCGGTCGTCACCAACAGCACCACCGAAAGCGCGGTGAGCGCGATGATGCCGTTGGAGAACACCAGGCGATGCCCACGTTTCATCAATTGTCTTGGCAGGAAACGATCTTCGGCAACAAAACTGGCCAGGGCAGGGAAGCCGTTGAAACTGGTGTTGGCGCCGGTGAACAGGACTGCCGCGGTCGAGGCCTGCACCAGGAAGAAGAAGACGTTCCCGATGACTCCGTTGCCGAAGACCGCCCGGCCGATCTGGGACAACACCGAGGGATATTCGGTCAGGTACGGCGTGGCGTGGGTGGCGTAGGCGAGATAGGCGACGCCGGCCAACAGGAACCCGAGAATGCACGCCATCGCGGTGAGCACCCGACGCGCGTTGCGGCCCTGCGGCTTCTGGAAAAGGTCGACGGTGTTGGAAATCGCCTCCACGCCCGTCAGCGACGAACCGCCGTTGGCGAAGGCCCGCAGTAACACCAGGATCGTCGCACCCATCACCAGTCCGTTGCCCTGATGCACCGTTACCGTCCCAGGCAGGTGCTCAGGGTCGTAACTCGGCAAACCCCAAAACAGTTGGCGGACAACGCCGGTCACGATGGTGGTGGCTACCATCGCGATGAAGAGGTACGTCGCGGCCGCGAAAGGCGTTCCCGCTTCCCGCATTCCGCGCAGATTCAGGTAGCAGATGAGGATGACCACAGTGACCGTGATCTCCAGGCTGAACGGCCCCAGAGCGGGCAGCGCCGAGACGACCGCAACCGTTCCGGCCGCCGACTGCACCGCCACGGTCACCACATAGTCGATGAGGAGCGCTGCGGCGGCGATCTGCGCGACTCTGGGCCCGAAGTTGTCCCGCGCCACGATGTAGGAGCCGCCGGCCCGGGTGTAGGCCATCACCACCTGCCGGTACGACGCCGCAACCAGCAAAAGAATCAGCAGGATGACGCCGGTGACGGGCAGCAGTAGCGCGAAGGCCGCCAAACCGGCATGCGGCAGCAGCTCGATCAGGATCTGTTCTGGGCCATAGGCGGTCGACGAGATCGCATCCGGCGACAGCGCACCCAACGCCACCCGGTTGGATAATCGCTCACCGGCCAGTTGTTCGGTGATCAGCGGCTTGCCCAGAAAGACCCGCTTGAGGACGTCGCCGATAGTCAGCGGGATCCGCAACCTGCTCAACGACTTGCCTGCCGGACTTGCCAAGACCTCACCCCCTACCTCGTTCCTCGCCGAGCAGACGCAAAATCGCAGGAACCAGGCAGGCACGATTGATGCGATTTCGCGTCTGCTCGCGGTAAGGGGTAAGGCTAGCCCAGGCGCTGGACGGCGGCGTTGATCCGCTCGTCGGTGGCGGTCAGCGCGACGCGGACGTGTTTCGCGCCACCGGGACCATAGAAATCACCGGGCGCCACCAGGATGCCGCGTTCGGCCAGCCATGTCACCGTCTCCCGGCAGCCCTGGCCACGGCCGGCCCAGAGATACAGACCGGCCTCCGAATGATCTACCGAGAAACCGGCAGCCCGCAGTGCCGGCAGCAGGATCGCACGGCGCTGCGCATAGCGTTCGCGCTGCACCTTCTCGTGAGCGTCGTCGTCCAGAGCGGCCACCATGGCGGCCTGCACCGGCGTCGGCACGATCATCCCGGCGTGCTTGCGCACGGCCAACAGCTCGGCGACCAAATCCGGGTCACCGGCGACGAACCCGGCCCGGTAGCCGGCCAGCGACGAACTCTTCGAAAGCGAGTGCACCGCAAGCAACCCGGTGTGGTCGCCGTCGCACACCGAGGGGTGCAACACCGATAGCGGCTCGGCGTCCCAGGCCAAACCGAGGTAACACTCATCGGAGGCCACCAACACGCCCCGCTCCCGCGCCCACCCCACGACCTTGCGCAGGTGGTCGAGGCCCAGCACCCGGCCCGTGGGATTACTCGGCGAATTCAGGTAGACCAGCGCCGGGGACTGCGGACCAAGCTGGGTCAGCGAATCCGCCCGCACCACTTGCGCCCCGGCCAGCCGAGCACCCACGTCGTAGGTGGGATACGCCAGTTCCGGCACCACCACCACATCGGCAGCACCCAGCCCGAGCAGGGTCGGCAACCAGGCGATCAGCTCCTTGGTGCCGATTACCGGCAGCACCGCCGCCTCGGACAGGCCGGTGACGCCGTATCGGCGGTCCAGAGCTGCCACGGCGGACCCGCGCAACCGCGCGGTACCCGCGGTAGCCGGATAACCCGGCGCCGAACTGGCAGCGGCCAGCGCCTCGCGGATCAGCGGCGCGACCGGGTCTACCGGGGTGCCGACGGACAGGTCGACGATGCCGTCCGGATGAGCCGCGGCCGTGGCTTTTGCCGCGGCCAGAGTGTCCCAGGGAAACTCCGGCAGCGACGCCGACACAGCCTGCCGGCGTTGCTGTCGCGCGCTCAGTCGTCCTCGCCCTGCGGCGGCATGTCCTTGACCACTTGCGGGTCGTTCTCGGTCATGCCGACCTTCGCCGCACCACCCGGTGAGCCCAACTCGACGAAGAAGTCGGCGTTGATCTGCGTGTACTCGCTCCACTGGTCGGGCACGTCGTCTTCGTAATAGATCGCTTCGACGGGACAGACGGGTTCACAGGCACCGCAGTCGACGCATTCGTCAGGGTGGATGTACAGCATCCGGGCACCCTCGTAAATACAGTCGACCGGGCACTCCTCGATGCACGCCTTGTCTTTGATGTCGATGCAGGGCTGGGCGATCGTGTACGTCACGGACGTCTCCTCAACATGTCCTCATGTACGGCTCCGATGTGGGCTGCTGCTCGCGTCACCCCAGGGGCTTCCCGGGTAAGCGTTCGGTTACTGATACTAATCGTCGCACATACAACTCCGGCAATTGGCACGCCCGTCAGTCAGCCCCCCGCTATGAACCCAGTTGCATAGTATCGGCCGTCAAGCCTAAGGTGCGCGTGTGGCGCTGCCCCACGCGATCCTGGTCTCGCTGTCCGAACAAGCTGCGTCGGGCTACGAATTGGCCCGCCGGTTTGATCGTTCGATCGGCTACTTCTGGAGCGCCACCCATCAGCAGATCTACCGGACGCTGCGCGCCATGGAGAACGAGGATTGGGTGCGCGCCACGACCGTTGCCCAGCACGGCCGGCCCGACAAGAGGGTCTACACCGTCTCCGACGCCGGGCGCCGAGAGTTGGCGCGCTGGATCGCCGAGCCACTCGGTTCGTCCAGGCCCGGTCGGGGTAGCGCGTTGAGCGACAACGGCACCCGCGACGTGGCAGTCAAGCTGCGCGGCGCGGTCTACGGCGACGTCGCCGCCTTGCGCACCCAGGTCGCCGCGTTGCGCGCGGAGCGCGCCGAATCCCTGGACACCTACCGCGGACTGCAGCAGCGCACCTTCCCGGACCCGTCCGCACTGCGCGATGCCGCGCTGCACCAGTACCTGGTGTTGCGCGGTGGCATCCGCGCCGAGGAGAGCGCCATCGAGTGGCTCGACGAGGTGGCCCAGGCACTCCAGGAGAAGAAGCCGTGATGTCGTACCCGAACCTGTTGTCCCCGTTGGACCTTGGCTTCACCACCCTGCGCAACCGGGTGACGATGGGCTCGATGCACACCGGGCTGGAAGACCGCGCCGGCCACACAGGTCGGCTCGCCGAGTACTTCGCCGAACGGGCCCGCGGCGGTGTCGGCCTCATCATCACCGGCGGCTACGCGCCCAACCGCACCGGGTGGCTGCTGCCGTTCGCTTCGCAACTGGTCTCCTCGACCGAAGCCCGGCGCCACCGTCGTATCACCGGGGCGGTGCACGACGAGGGCGCGAAGATTCTGCTGCAGATCCTGCACGCCGGACGCTATGCCTACCATCCACTTTCGGTGAGCGCGTCATCAATCAAGGCGCCCATCAACCCGTTTCGGCCCCGGGCCCTGACCGGCCGCGGCGTCGAATCGACCATCGCGGATTTCGTGCGGTGCGCTCAGCTGGCCGCCGACGCCGGCTACGACGGCGTCGAGATCATGGGCAGCGAAGGGTATCTGATCAATCAGTTCCTGGCGCCGCGCACCAACAAGCGCACCGACTCGTGGGGCGGCTCGCCGGCCAACCGGCGCCGTTTTCCGGTCGAGATCGTGCGCCGCACCCGCGCCGCGGTCGGACCCGACTTCATCATCTGCTACCGGATGTCGATGGGCGACTACGTTGAAGACGGCCAGAGCTGGGACGAAATAGTCTCCCTGGCAACAGAAGTGCAGGCCGCCGGCGCCACGCTCATCAACTCCGGGTTCGGCTGGCACGAAGCACGGATTCCGACGATCGTCACCTCGGTGCCCAACAGCGCTTTCGCCGACGTCAGCAGCGCCCTGGCCGAGCACGTCAGCATTCCGGTGATGGCATCCAATCGGATCAACATGCCGCAGGCCGCCGAACAGATCCTGGCCGAGACCGACGTGCAGCTGATCTCGATGGCCCGGCCGCTGCTGAGCGACCCGGACTGGGTGCTCAAGGCGCAGTCCGGCCGAGCGAACGAGATCAACACCTGCATTGCCTGCAATCAGGCCTGCCTGGACCACGCCTTCGCCAAGAAGACGGTGTCGTGTCTGCTCAATCCCCGGGCCGGCCACGAGACGAAGCTGGTGTTGTCGCCGACGCGGCGGGCACGCACGGTGGCCGTCGTGGGTGCCGGCCCGGCCGGGCTGGCCGCGGCGGTCAGTGCTGCCCAGCGGGGCCACCGGGTCACGCTGTTCGAGGCCAACGACTTCGTCGGCGGCCAGTTCGACCTGGCCCGCCGCATCCCCGGCAAGGAAGAGTTCGGCGAAACCATCCGGTACTTCTCGACAATGCTCGACAAGCACGGCGTCGACGTCCGGCTCTGCACCCGAGTCACCGCCGCGGAGCTGACCGGATACGACCATGTCGTGCTGGCCACCGGCGTGACGCCGCGCCGGCCCAGCATCCCGGGTATCGACCATCCCAAGGTGCTGACCTATGCCGAGGCGATCACCGGGGTCAGGCGGGTCGGCCGATCCGTCGCGGTCGTCGGCGCCGGAGGCATCGGGTTCGACGTCAGCGAGCTGTTGGTGACCGATCCGTCGCCGACGCTGAATTTGAAAGACTGGAGAGCTGAGTGGGGACTGGTCGACCCGCACGAAGCCCACTCGGCGCGCGGGGGCCTGACCACTCCCCTGCCCGCACCGCCGGCCCGCGAGGTCTACCTGCTGCAGCGCACCAAGGGGCCGCAGGGCACGCGGCTGGGCAAGACCAGTGGGTGGGTGCACCGGGCGTCGCTCAAAGCCAAGGGTGTCCGCCAGCTCTCCGGGGTGAACTACGAGCGCATCGACGACGACGGCCTGCACATCAGCTTCGGCAAGGACCGGCACCGGCCGCAGGTGCTGGCCGTGGACAACGTGGTGCTGTGCGCCGGCCAGGAGTCGGTGCGTCACCTGGCGGACGAACTACGGCGCATCGGCGTTGAGGCATACGTCATCGGCGGCGCTGCCTTGGCCGCCGAGTTGGATGCCAAGCGCGCCATCAGGCAGGGCACCGAACTCGCGGCCCGGATTTGACCGATGCCGGGGCCCCGATTTCGCTCATCGCGAAACGGCGGTTAACAAGCGCCTGAACTGGGCATAGTTACATCAGCACAACGCCGTGCGATAACACTTCTGATAGAAGCAAGTCCAGGGGGCTGGTAGCCTTGACCGGAGACGGCAACCGCTGGGCAGATGTCGTCGCCGTTGAAGCTAACGGTGCAATAGTTGGGGAAGGTGCCACAATATGAGGCCATCATTTATCGGAATGGGTGTCGCCGCCGGCGCCGTCGCGATGTCATTGGGTCTGGGAGCCGGAGTCGCCTCGGCAGATCCGTTTGACTGCAGTCGTCAACACCACCTGCAGTTACCCGCAGGTCATCGCCGCGCTCAACGCGACGAATCCGGGTGCGGCGGCGCAGTTCAACGCGTCGCCGGTCGCTCAGAGCTACCTGCAGCGCTTCCTGGCTTCGCCGCCGCCGCAGCGGGCCGCAATGGCCGCTCAGCTGCAGGCCATGCCGGGGGCTTCGCAGTACATCGGTGTCGTCGGTGACGTCGCCGGCGTCTGCAACGGCTACTGAGTAGCTCAGTAGCCACTGAGCAGCCGGCGCAACCGGCCTAAGGTTTCTGGACCGACGCGGCTACAGACGCGGGACGGGTCGCGCTTGGCGACGACTCCAGCAGCAACACACGCGCGGCGTAATCCAGGGTTCGGCAAGCCGGGATTGCGCCGCCGTGTCGTCGCCCGTCACATCCCAGCCATGCAGCACGAGTTCCTCGCGCATGTGCTCGGCGAACCAGGGCCGCACCAGCTGCCCTCGTCGGGGCGGCGTTGCTGCACCGTATCTAGGAACGGCTGCCATTCGGGAAATCGGTTCCGGTCAATCTTCCGGTTCATCCGTCGCCGCACGACGTGGGAATACCTCTTGAGGCGCGAGCTACGCGGCTCGCGGCGCGTAGGTAGTGGTGCGCTGACGAGCCGGCCGGCCGATTCCCTCCGCGATGGCGGCCAGTTCGGCCGCGGACTTCGCCGACCCGTGTTCGGAGCCCGCCATCCGCGAAATGGTTTCCTCCATCAGGGTGCCGCCCAAGTCGTTGGCGCCGCCGTTGAGCATCACCTGGGTGCGCTGCACGCCGAGCTTCACCCAACTGGTCTGAATGTGCGAGATGCGCCCATGGAGCATGATCCTGGCCAATGCATGCACCGCGCGGTTGTCGCGGTGCGTGGGCCCGGGCCGCGCAGCACCGGCCAGATACAGCGGCGAATTCTGGTGCACGAACGGCAGCGGTACGAACTCGGTGAAGCCGCCGGTGCGGTCCTGGATGCCGCGCAGCACGTTGAGGTGGCCCACCCAGTGCTTCGGGCTGTCGACGTGGCCGTACATCATCGTCGAGGACGACCGGAGGCCCACCTCGTGCGCGGTGGTCACGATCTCGACCCACAGTGACGTCGGCAACTTGCCCTTGGTCAGCACCCACCGCACCTCGTCGTCCAAGATCTCTGCGGCCGTTCCCGGAATGGTGTCCAATCCGGCCTCGCGCAGCCCGGTCAGCCACTCGCGAACGCTCAGCCCGCTCTTGGTCACGCCATTGGCGATCTCCATCGGGGAGAACGCGTGCACGTGCATCGACGGCACCCGCGCCTTGACCGCCCGCACCAGATCGGCGTAACCGGTGACCGGCAACTCGGGATCGATGCCGCCCTGCATACAAATCTCGGTGGCCCCGGCCACGTGGGCCTCCCAGGCGCGGTCGGCCACTTCCCCCGCCGACAGCGAGTACGCGTCGGCGTCGCCCTTGCGTTGGGCAAACGCACAGAACCGGCAGCCGGTGTAGCAGATGTTGGTGAAGTTGATGTTGCGGTTCACCACGTAGGTCACATCGTCGCCGACCACCTCCCGGCGCAACGAATCAGCCAGCGCGACAACAGCTTCCAGCGCGGGACCGTCAGCTGTGGCCAGTGCGAGGTACTCGTCGTCGGAGCAGGCGCCGGGGTCGCGTTCCGCCGAGCGCAGCGCGGCAAGCACATCGGTGTCGATCCGTTCCGGGGCGCGGGCTGCCAGCTCATGGACGCGCGAGCGGATGGATTCCCAGTCACCGAAGGCACTGTCGAGGTCGCTACGCGCCTCGGTGTTGCGGCCTTCGGTGTCGATCGCGGCGCCCAGGTCGACCCGGCCCGAAGATGCCACCTCGTCGGGCTCCTGCCACGGCATACCCACCGGGTTGACGTCGCGGGCAAACCCGGTTGCCGGATCGGCAAGCGCCACAACGTGTCCACGCACCCGCGGATCGATCCAGGCCGCACCTGCCTGCACATACTTGGGCTGCGCGGTCAGTCGCTGCACCAAGTCGTACCCGGCCTCCGCGGTGACGGCGGCCAGGTCATCCAATGCCGGCCACGGCCGTTCGGGATTGACGTGATCGGGCGTCAGCGGCGAGACGCCACCCCAGTCGTCGACGCCGGCCGCTACCAGCGCCAGGCATTCGTCGCGGGACACCAGATTCGGCGGCGCCTGGATGCGCATGCCCGGTCCCAGCACCAGTCGGGCCACCGCCACCGTCGCCAGGTAATCCTCGATGCCGGCGTCGGGCACTTCCGCCATCGCGGTGCGTTCCTTGGCCCGGAAGTTCTGCACGATCACTTCCTGGACGTGGCCGAACTCCTTGTGCGACTTGCGAATCGCGTGCAAAGTATCGGCTCGTTCAACCAGCGTCTCGCCGATACCCACCAACAACCCGGTGGTGAACGGAATGGACAACCGGCCGGCGTCGGTCAGAGCGCGCAACCGCACCGCCGGGTCTTTGTCGGGACTGCCGTAGTGCGCCAGGCCCCTGGTTTCGAACAGTCGCCGCGACGTCGTCTCCAGCATCATGCCCATCGACGGCGCCACCGGCTTGAGTCGAGACATCTCCGACCAGGTCATGACGCCGGGGTTCAGATGCGGTAGCAAACCGGTTTCTTCGAGCACCCGGATCGCCATGGCGCGCACGTAGGACAGGGTCGAGTCGTAGCCGCGCTCGTCGAGCCATTCGCGGGCTTGGGGCCAGCGGTCCTCAGGACGGTCACCGAGGGTGAATAGCGCTTCCTTGCACCCGAGTTCGGCACCGCGGCGCGCGACGTCAAGGATCTCGTCGGGCTCCATGTACATGCCCAGCCCCTGGCCGCGCAGCTTGCCCGGAACGGTGACGAACGTGCAGTAGTGGCAGTTGTCCCGGCACAGGTGAGTGACCGGGAGGAAAACCTTGCGCGAGTAGCTGATCGGCAACCGGCCGTTGGCGCCGCGGCGCCCGGCCGATTCCAGGCCCGCGTCCCGGACACGCGCCGCACTGGCACACAGATCGGCCAGATCGTCACCGCGTGCGGACATCGCCACGGCGGCCTCGTCGAGGTTCAGCACGACCCCGTCCCGGGCACGGCGCAGCACCCGACGCAACGCCGAGCTACTGACTCTGGGTGGCACGACGGGATTGGGCAAAACCGTCGGCTCCGGTGGCCCCGGTGTTACTGGCACGTTGGTGTAACTTCCCCACTCTCCGATTTCATCCGCGCGTCCCTGCGAAAGATCCACGCCGTGAGAATCTGGGCATCCCCGGTCCCACCTCCGCAACAGTAGCGGCAGGCGGCGGCCCGCACGCGACTGACCAGCATGCCCCAGTTGAGGAGTGCATTTGGCCAAGTACAGCAATTTCGGGCACCGATCGCGATACGATCCAAGTCTGTTCTGCCACGCGAAACCGGCCGGGTTCGGCCGTACCTGGTATCAAATAGGGGGTGAGCGAGATGTCGTTTTTGCACGCGGCGCCGGAGGCGCTGCAGGCGGCCGCCTCCGACATCGCCGGCATCGGATCGGAGATCAGCTCAGCCAACGCCGCCGCGTCGCTGCCCACCACCGGGGTGGTAGCAGCGGCCGCCGATCAGGTCTCCGCGCAGGTCGCGGCGCTGTTCTCGTCACATGCGCAGGGGTACCAGCAGCTGAGCGCCCAGGTTTCGACGTTCCACGAGAAGTTTGTGCAGGCCCTGGGCTCCAGCGCGGCCTCCTATACCAACGCCGAGAGCAGCGCGGCGCAGACCCTGGCCAATGCGGTCAACGCACCGGCCCAGCAACTGCTCGGCCACCCGCTGATCGGGCCGGCGGCGCCCAGCTTGGCCGCAGCCGCCACCAGGGCCGCGACGCAGGTACAGAGCGCGTTCCAGGGTCTCGGCCCCGCCAACGTACTGAGCACGCTGGGGCTGACGCCCACCGGTGGAACCGGTGGTCTGGCCGCCACCAGCGCTCTGTTGGGTCCGTTGGCCGCCCAGGCGGCTCCGGCGGCGGTGATACCGGTGTCGTGGGCCACCGCCATCGAGAACTTCTACAACTTCGCCGAACCGTATGTGCAGTACGGATTCAATCTCGCCGCGTACGTCGCGGGTTGGGTACCGTATGTCGGTATCCTGGCGCCGCAGATCAACATCTTGTACTACCTCTTCGAACCCATGGTGCAGGCCGGCCTGTTCAACACCCTCGACTGGCTGAGCGGAACGATCACCTTCAGCCAGGGTTTGAGCAACTTCTGGTCGGCCACCTCGGCGTCGATCAATCAGTTCCTCTACAACGAGTACTACTGGATCCGGGGCTTCCTGCCACCGCTGCCCCCGCTACCGCCGCTGCCGTAACCCGTCAGGGACGGGCGCGGCACCGCCACAGCACCCACACCGGTGGCGCAACGCCCAGCACGATGAGGACCAGAGCCGCGTACGCCATCGCGCCCTGGCCACCCAGGATGATGTCGCCGCCGGGGCCGCCCAGGCTCGCCACCGCCACCGTGAGCAGCCAGGTCCACAACGGTAAGGCGGCCATTCGCGGCGAGGTGGTCCACCGACTCGCGGCCCATACCAGGGCGGCGTTGACCAATCCGCTGATCAGCGCGCTGATCGGAAAGGGAATCGAGCCGATATAGGAGGGCAGTAGCAACGCCCCGGCCAGCGCGGAGAGCACCCCATCGACAGCCAACAGCGCCAGAACAACGAAACGGATCGCCGGATCTGTCGCGCCGGTCTCCTCACTCGAGACGGCGCGTGGCTTAGTGTCGGTCAGGTTGGGACGCTGTCGATCTGCGAGGCGATAGAACCGAGTACCCACTGCAGGCTGTCGAGTCGGTCCTGCCAGTGCTGGAGGTTAGGGTCCAGGTCGGGGTCCATGCGAGTTCCTCTTCCTTTCGAGGCGGCCTGTCTGAAAGCCTAGTTGGCCGAACCGGTGATGCCCAGACCGGCAAGCAAATCGGTTTCCCACCCGCGCTCGTCTCGATCCCCCGCCGAGCCCGCGACAAGAATGTAGTGCTCTTGCGAGAGGATCGGCAGTGCAAGGTTATTCGACAGTGCACAGGCTCGCCCGGTCGCTCCTACGGTGAGTTGCGTGGCATGCGCGGCAAGTGCGGCGACCTTGGCGGCATGCGCGTCCGCGTCCGCATCGATGACGGCGGTGATCCGGTCGTCGGGGTAGAGGAACGGCACCTCCTCCGGGGGCAGTGTCCAGTCGGGGCGCAGGTCTTCGGAGACCAGTGCTCCCACACCCGCCACCATGGCGTCCCGGGCCAGGACCGTCCAGTAGAACTTCGGCACCGGCCACGGCTCACCCGGGTGGTCGTCCGAGCGGCCGGCAACGGCGACCGCTGCCGTGGTGACGGTGTGGGCGCGGATGTGGTCCGGGTGGCCGTAGCCGCCGTTGGGGTCGTAGGTCACCACCACGTGCGGGCGCAACTCGCGGATGAGCGCAACGAGGGCGCCGACCGCCTCCCGTTCGTCGGCGTCGACGAATCGGCGCCCGCTGCGCGGTTCGGTGCCGGCCATGCCGGAGTCACGCCAGCGCCCCGCCCCGCCCAGGTAGACGGGGCCGCTGACGCCGAGCGCGTGCAATGCCCGGCTGAGCTCGCTGATGCGATAGCCGCCGAGTTGGTCCGCGTGGTCGACGGCGAGTTGGGCCCAACGGTCACCGACGACCTCACCCTCCTCACCCAGGGTGCACGTCACGACATGCACCTGGGCGCCGCGTGCGGTGTAATGCGCGATAGTGGCGCCGTTGGCCAGGCTTTCGTCGTCGGGATGTGCATGCACGAACAGCAGCCGCGGCGTCTCAGGCATGGACGAACCCTACCGCCGCCGGCTCGGCAACCGAAAAGCCGCCTTCAGTGCACGATAGGAACGCTGACGGCTACTATCGACCAATGTCGCAGGGGACCAAGACCACACCGAGCGCGAGCCGCAGCCGCCGGCGCGGCGAAGTACTCGAGCGTGCGCTCTACTCGGCGACTTTGGCGGAGCTGGCCGCGGTCGGGTACGGCGGTCTGACCATGGAAGGCATTGCGGCGCGCGCACAGACCGGCAAGGCCGCGTTATACCGGCGCTGGGCCAGCAAGCACGACCTGGTGCAAGCCGCCATGACCCACAACGTGCCACCGCTACCAGAGCCGCGCGCCGGCCGGTCGGCCCGGGAGAACCTGCTTGCGGTGTTCACGGCTCATCGTGATGTGTTGGCAGGCAAGACCGATTTTCCCGGGCTGGCGATCATCAGTCAGCTGATTCACGAGCCCGAACTGCGGGCGATCTTCGTCGATGCCGTGGTCGTCCCGCGCGTGAAGATCGTCGAGTCGATTCTGAAAACCGCGGTTCGCGAGGGCGATATCGATCCGGCGACCATCACCCCGCTGACCCCCCGCATCGGATCAGCCCTGATCAACCAGCACTTCATGCTCACCGGCACGCCGCCGACCCGCCGGGAACTGGCACTCATCGTGGACACCGTGATACCGCCGAAAGTGACTGCGGCGCACGTCAATTGACTTGCGCCGCGGTGTCAGGCGCCTCAGGTACCGGTAATCAGTCCAGCCAGATCGAGCCCGACCTCCATGCTCTGATCGAAAGCACCTAACAGGCCCCCGATTTGGCCGCCGTTGAACGTCTGAGCTCCACTACCCAGCAACAGCCCGGAGGTGAAGTCGGATGGCACCAACACGCCGGAGAACAGGTTCACCGCCTGTTCTCCGGTTCCCACCAACAGATTGCCGACATTGAAACTGCGGTTCAACACACCGTTGAGAGCGCTGTCGGTATGGAAAGTCTGCTGCTCCCAGGCCACCTCGTTGGTCACCAAGTTATGGTTGGAGGCCGTCTCAGCGTTGATCAGACTGGTGTTGTAGTTGAGCTGCGCGGTCTCTATTTGGTGCAGGAAACTGGCCGGCGAGCTCAACAGCGACTGGGCAGGCGCGGGCAGCGCACTCAGCAGCGCCTGTCCGGGCGCGCTGCCCAACCCCAAGCCGACGACGTCGGCACCGACCACCAAGCCCTGGTCGAAGACGCCCAACGGGCCGCCGATGGCGCCGCTGTTGAAGACCTGGGCAGCACTGCCTGTCAGCAGACCTGACGTGAAATTCGCCGGAACTGGTACACCCACAAACGCATTGACGGCTTGCTGGCCGGTGCCCACCAGCAGGTTCCCGGCGTTGAAGCCGCGGTTGATGACACCATTGAGCGCACTGTCGGTGTTGAAGGTACTTTGCTCCCACCCGATTTCTTTAGTCAGTAGCGACTGATTGAACACCAACTCGTCGGCCACCAGCTTCGAATTGAACCCGATCTGCGCCTGCTCCAGCTGCTGCATCGGAGATGCGGCAGCAGCAATCGCCTGCAGCGGTGACACATTGGCCGCTTCTGCGCCGGAGTAGGCGGCCGACGCCGTTCGCACGGCCTGCACAAACTGATCGTGGAACCGCGCCGCCTGGGCGTTGAGGCTCTGAAATGCTTGGCCGTGTGCGCCGAAAAGTGCTGCGATACCGGCGGATATCTCGTCGGCGCCGGCCGGCAACACCGAGGTTGTTGCCGCCGCCGCGGACGAACCGGCAGCCCCGAGCGCCGAACCGATGCCGGTCAGATCCGTTGCCGCAGATGCCAGATACTCCGGCACGATCGCCAAATACGACATCGCACGCCTCCCCGTCCCCTGCTACGCGGTCCGCGCCGGCCGGTCGTGTCGCTATCAAGGATGGATTGATCGTATCCGCCTCGCAGCGGCTGCCTATGTGTTTTCTATGAACTGGACTGGATAAAACGACAGCTCTTCGCGAAGGGGATATCGGCTTCGTTGCCGCGACCGAGAGTGGCGAATCCGATCGGCCCGCCACCTCGGAGGTGACGGGGCCGATCAGGGGATGTATTCGGTTCGCGGCTACCCGGTGCTGACGCTGCCGCCGATCGTGCCGGTGAGGGCGGCCGTCAACGTGGCATTGAGCTAGGTAAGTAGGGTGCCGCCGCCAGTGAGGGCCAGCTCGACCGGGAAGCCCAGGTTGCTGAGGATGGCGGCGTCGAACAAGAATTTCTGTTCCAGTGCGCCCAACAGACCGCCAGCCGTGACACCGCCGAAAACATCCGTCGGAGTGCTGACCAGCAGGCTGCCTGTCACGTCCACGGCAGGGGCGCCCAGCAAGGCGTTGATCGCCACCTGGGGCGTACCTACCAGCAGGAGGTTCAGACCGTTCAAGGCGTTATTGACCGCGCCATTAAGGGCACCGCTGGTGCCGAAAATGGCAAGTTGCAGTGCTTGCTCATTAGCGACCAGGTTGGCGTTGAACGCCAACTGGGTGCCAACCAGACCCTGCAAGCCGGTGGGGGTCAGACCAAGCTGCGTCAACAACGCCACGTCGAGCCCTGGCACACCCCCTAGCGCCGTGTTAAGCGAAAGCAGTTGCTGCGCAACACCCGTCAGCCCACCGATGGGAGGCAAGCCAGCGCCGAGCGTAAGCCCGGGGCTGAGCAGCAGGCTGCCGGTCAAGTTCACCGCCGGTGCGCCGACGATGCCGTTGACGAACTGCACACCGGTACCCAGCAGCAAGTTCGCGGCGTTGACGGCGTAGCCGACAGGGCCGAGCAGCGCCGCAGGCCCAAGCAGCCCGGTGAGCAGTGCAGCCTCATTGACGACGAGAGCCTGGTGCAGCGCGATCTCGCTAGTGACCAGCCCGGTCAAAGCGCCGCTTTGCAGTTGCTGCAAGCCCGCCAACCCAGTCGTTGGAAGGCCTGCCAGAGTGCTTACCAGCGCGGTGAGCCCGGCAGTATTGCCGTTTAATGGCGGCAACGTCAACGACGGCAGCCCCGGCAACGTCAACGGCGGCAACCCCGGCAACGTCGGCAACCCCGGCAACGTCAACAGCGGCAACAGCGGCAACAGCGGCAACAGCGGCCGCCAGCCCACCGGTCAGCGCCAGGTTGATGTTGGCGGCGATGTTGGCCGCCACGTCCGGCAGCGACGGCAACGCCGGGAACCCCGGCAACCCCGGCAGACCCGGGAACGGCGGCAGCGGCGGGAACGTCAGCGACGGCAACCCCGGCAGCGTCGGGAACGGCGGCAGCCCCGGCAAGTTCACCGGCGGCAGCCCCGGCAGCCCCGGCAGACCCGGCAGCCCGGGCAGCGTCAACGGCGGCAACCCCAGCCCACCGGTCAGCACCAGGTTGATGTTGGCGGCGATGTCGGCCGCCACGTCCGGCAGCGACGGCAACGCCGGGAACCCCGGCAACGCCGGGAGACCCGGCAGACCCGGGAACGGCGGCAGCGGCGGGAACTCAACGGCGGCAACCCCGGCAGCGACGGGAACGGCGGCAGCCCCGGCAAGTTCACCGGCGGCAGCCCCGGCAGACCCGGCAGCCCCGGCAGCGTCAACGGCGGCAACCCCAGCCCACCGGTCAGCACCAGGTTGACGTTGGCGGCGATGTTGGCCGCCACATCCGGCAGCGACGGCAACGCCGGGAACCCCGGCAGACCCGGCAGACCCGGGAACGGCGGCAGCGGCGGGAACGTCAGCGACGGCAACCCCGGCAGCGCGGGAACGGCGGCAGCCCCGGCAGCACCGGCGGCAGACCCGGCAGACCCGGCAGCCCCGGCAGCGTCAACGGCGGCAACCCCAGCCCACCGGTCAGCACCAGGTTGATGTTGGCGGCGATGTCGGCCGCCACGTCCGGCAGCGCCGGCAACCCCGGCAACCCCGGCAGACCCGGGAACGGCGGCAGCGGCGGGAACGTCAGCGACGGCAACCCCGGCAGCGACGGGAACGGCGGCAGCCCCGGCAAGCTGACGGCGAGCAGCGCGGTCAGCGCCGCGGTGACGTCGGCACCGAGGTTGGGCAACGGCGGCAACCCCGGCAACTTCACCGGCGGCAGCCCCGGCAGACCCGGCAGCCCGGCAGCGTCAACGGCGGCAACCCCAGCCCACCGGTCAGCACCAGGTTGACGTTGGCGGCGATGTCGGCCGCCACTCCGGCAGCGACGGCAACGCCGGGAACCCCGGCAGACCCGGCAGACCCGGGAACGGCGGCAGCGGCGGGAACGTCAGCGCCGGCAACCCCGGCAGCGTCGGGAACGGCGGCAGCCCCGGCAAGTTCACCGGCGGCAGACCCGGCAGACCCGGCAGCCCCGGCAGCGTCAACGGCGGCAACCCCAGCCCACCGGTCAGCACCAGGTTGATGTTGGCGGCGATGTCGGCCGCCACATCCGGCAGCGACGGCAACGCCGGGAACCCCGGCAACCCCGGCAGACCCGGGAACGGCGGCAGCGGCGGGAACGTCAGCGACGGCAACCCCGGCAGCGACGGGAACGGCGGCAGCCCCGGCAAGTTCACGGCGGCAGCCCCGGCAGACCCGGCAGCCCCGGCAGCGTCAACGGCGGCAACCCCAGCCCACCGGTCAGCACCAGGTTGATGTTGGCGGCGATGTCGGCCGCCACATCCGGCAGCGACGGCAACGCCGGGAACCCCGGCAACCCCGGCAGACCCGGCACCGGGAACGGCGGCAGCGGCGGGAACGTCAGCGACGGCAACCCCGGCAGCGACGGGAACGGCGGCAGCCCCGGCAAGTTCACCGGCGGCAGCCCCGGCAGACCCGGCAGCCCCGGCAGCGTCAACGGCGGCAACCCCAGCCCACCGGTCAGCACCAGGTTGATGTTGGCGGCGATGTCGGCCGCCACATCCGGCAGCGACGGCAACGCCGGGAACCCCGGCAACCCCGGCGGGAACGCAGCGGCGGCAAACCCGGCAGCGACGGGAACGTCAACGGCGGCAGACCCCGGCAGACGCCGGCAGACCCGGCAGACCCGGCAGCCCCGGCAGACCCGGCAGACCCGGCAGACCCGGCAGCGTCAACGGCGGCAACCGCCAGCCCACCGGTCAGCACCAGGTTGATGTTGGCGGCGATGTCGGCCGCCACGTCCGGCAGCGACGGCAACGACGGGAACCCCGGCAACCCCGGGAAACTCAACGGCGGCAACCCCGGCAACGACGGGAACTCAACGGCGGCAACCCCGGCAGCGACGGGAACCTCAACGCCGGCAACCCCGGCAGACCCGGCAACGCCGGCAGACCCGGCAGACCCGGCAGCGTCAACGGCGGCAACGCCAGCCCACCGGTCAGCACCAGGTTGATGTTGGCGGCGATGTTGGCCGCCACGTCCGGCAGCGACGGCAACCCCGGCAACCCCGGCAACGCGGAACGGCGGGAAGCTCACCGGCGGCAACCCCGGCAACGACGGGAAGCTCAACGGCGGCAACCCCGGCAGCGACGGGAACGTCAACGCCGGCAACCCCGGCAGACCCGGCAGACCCGGCAGCGTCAACGGCGGCAACGCCAGCCCACCGGTCAGCACCAGGTTGATGTTGGCGGCGATGTCGGCCGCCACGTCCGGCAGCGCCGGCAACGACGGGAACCCCGGCAACCCCGGGAAACTCAGCGGCGGCAACCCCGGCAACGACGGGAACGGCGGGAAGCTCACCGGCGGCAACCCCGGCAACGACGGGAACGGCGGCAGCCCCGGCAAGTTCACCGGCGGCAGCCCCGGCAGACCCGGCAGACCCGGCAGCGTCAACGGCGGCAACGCCAGCCCACCGGTCAGCACCAGGTTGATGTTGGCGGCGATGTCGGCCGCCACGTCCGGCAGCGCCGGCAACGACGGGAACCCCGGCAACCCCGGGAAACTCAGCGGCGGCAACCCCGGCAACGACGGGAAGCTCAACGGCGGCAACCCCGGCAACGACGGGAACGGCGGCAGCCCCGGCAAGTTCACCGGCGGCAGCCCCGGCAGACCCGGCAGCCCGCGGCAGCGTCAACGGCGGCAACGCCAGCCCACCGGTCAGCACCAGGTTGATGTTGGCGGCGATGTCGGCCGCCACGTCCGGCAGCGCCGGCAACGACGGGAACCCCGGCAACCCCGGGAAACTCAGCGACGGCAACCCCGGCAACGACGGGAACGTCAACGGCGGGAAGTTCACCGGCGGCAACCCCGGCAACGACGGGAACGTCAACGCCGGCAGACCCCGGCAGACCCGGCAGCCCCGGCAGACCCGGCAGCGTCAACGGCGGCAACGCCAGCCCACCGGTCAGCACCAGGTTGATGTTGGCGGCGATGTCGGCCGCCACGTCCGGCAGCGCCGGCAACGACGGGAACCCCGGCAACCCGGGAACGGCGGCAACCCCGGCAACGCCGGGAACGGCGGGAAGCTCACCGGCGGCAACCCCGGCAACGACGGGAACGGCGAGCCGGCAAGTCAACGGCGGCAGACGGAGCCCGGCAGACCCGGCAACCCGGCAGCGTCAACGGCGGCAACGCCAGCCCACCGGTCAGCACCAGGTTGATGTTGGCGGCGATGTCGGCCGCCACGTCCGGCAGCGCCGGCAACGACGGGAACCCCGGCAACCCCGGGTAACCGGGAACGGCGGCAGCAACGCGGGAAGTTCACCGGCGGCAGACCCGGCAGCACCCGGCAGCCCCGGCAGCGTCAACGGCGGCAACGCCAGCCCACCGGTCAGCACCAGGTTGATGTTGGCGGCGATGTCGGCCGCCACGTCCGGCAGCGCCGGCAACGACGGGAACCCCGGCAACCCCGGGAAAGTCAACGGCGGCAGACCCGCGGCAGCGCCGGGATACGGCGGCAACCCCGGCATCGACGGGAACTTAACGGCGGCAACCGCCGGCAGACCGCGGCAGACCCGGCAGACCCGGCAGCCCCGGCAACGTCAACGGCGGCAACCGCGGCAGCGCCAGCCACCGGTCAGCACCAGGTTGATCGTTGGCGGCGATGTCGGCCGCCACGTCCGGCAGCGCCGGCAACGACGGGAACGGCAACGGCGGAAACTCAACGGCGGCAACCCCGGCAACGACCAGGTTACCGCGTCAACACCGGCAGTTGATCGCCGCATTGATCCCCGGCACCGCGGAAGATCAATCGGCAGACCCGGCAACGACGGGAACGGCGGCAACCCCGGCAAGGTGCACCGGCGGCAACCCCGGCAGACCCGGCAGCCCGGCAGCGTCAACGGCGGCAACGCCAGCCCACCGGTCAGCACCAGGTTGATGTTGCGGCGATGTTGGCCGCCAGGTCAGGCAGACCCGGCAACGACGGGAACGTCAGCGGCGGCAACCCCGTGCAACGACGGGAACGGCAACGGCAGGTTACCGGCGGCAACACCGCAATGATCGCCGCATTGATGGCGGCACCCAGCGGCAGTACCGGCGGCAACGACGGGAAGCTCAACGGCGGGAAGTTTAACGGCGGCAACGTCAAGGTCGGCAGGCTAACGCCCAGGTTGACCAAAGCGTTGATGTTGGCCCCGATGTTGGCACCCAGGTTCGGCAAGCCCGGCAACGACGGGAACGTCAGCGGCGGCAACGTCAAGCTCAACGGCGGCAGCGTCAAGCCCAACGGCGGCAGCGTCAATCCAGCCGGATTGGCCGTCAACGCGGCATTTAGGCCTGCGAAGATGTCCAATGGCGCGGCTGGTGCGGCCAGCAAACCGGACAACGCCTGTGCGGCGCCGGCCTCCGTCGCCGCGTAGGCGCCGGCACCCGCGGTGACGGCTTGCACGAACCGTTCGTAGGAAGTAGCTACCTGCGCACTGATCTGCTGATACCCCGCAGCATTCTGGGAGAACAGCGCGGCTATCTGCACCGACACCTCGTCGGCAGCCGCAGCCAGAACGTCGGTGGTCGAGGCGGCCGCTGCCGCATTGGCTGCGCCGAGCGCCGACCCGATACCGGACAGATCCGCTGCGAACGCCGACATTGTTTGTGGCTCGACAAAGACAAACGACATGGACCGACCCCTCACCGCAATGATTGCTGGCTTACCCCGGCCCGATCAGGTGCCCTCTACCCCCGACCGAAGCGTATCGCGGGGGTTGACCGGAGCGAGCGCTTCCTAAACGTAGATTTTGGTAACAATTTGTCGCATGACGAATTGTCGAGTCGTACGAACCCGCGGCGCCATGCGCGCGGGTTCGAATCATGCCGAAATCATCTGTATGGCACTGAATTCGGGCCTACTGCCCGGTCTTGACCCACTGGCCGGCGTCGCCGACGATGCCGACCGGCACCGCGCCGGTCAGGCTGACGTTCTGCACACTGGGGCCGGCCCCCACGATCGTGGTGTCCTGCAGGATGGGCAGCACGGTCGACATGTTCCACAGCCGCGGCTCCACCGCGGTGATCACATCATTGATGTTCTTCGACCCGTTGAGGGCGGCGTCGATGTTCGACTCGATGCTGCGGTCACAGATCCCGGTGAGGTTCGACGGTGCTTTCACCAGAGCGCCCGGCTCGGGCTGGCGGCTCGGAGTCGTCGGCGGCGAGGTGGTGTCCGGTCCGGCCTGAGTCGTGGCACCGGAGGATGTCGGGGATGTAGTAGCCGGAACGTCGGGGGCCGGTACCTCGGTTGCCTGCAAAGCCGGGACACCCGAACCGGGAAGCCAGGGATGCGGCCAGGTTTCCGCCGGCCTGATGCCAACCCACCAACGCGTCCACCTGGTGATTGGTCAGCGCGTCGCGGTACAACGTCACCGGATCCAGGGCCAGCACGCTCGCAGCGATACCGACGTTGCGCAACTGGTCGGCGGCGGTGTTGGCCACGGCCACCGACGTCGGGTCGTTGACAGCCACCCCGATCACCAACGACAGCTGTTTGCCGTCCTTGCTGATCCGGCCGCGGATGACTTCCGGCGGTCCGGTACTCACCGGCGCCGTCGTCGAACTCGGCGCCGGCGAAACCGATGTGCTGCTTTCGATTTGGAATCCGGCGGCCTCCAACAGGCCCATCGCCGCCGTCGTGCTCATGGCCGGCGGTGCGGTCGGCACATAGCCGGGGTCACTGGGCGAACGGATCTGCGCCTGGGCCAGGGTGACGGTGTTGTCGCTGCCGGCCCCCACGGCGGCGAGCAGGTCAACGTCGACCAATCCCAGGATCGCCTTGCGGACCTGAGAGTCGGCCAGCTTGGGCTCATTGGCCCGCAGCGTCATCTGCATCACCCGGGGTGTCACGATGCGGGCGGTCCGCACGTCGGGAATTGCCGACAGCTGGGCGAACGCGGCCGACCCGCCGTGCACCTGGGCCACCTGAGTGTCGCCGTTGCGCACCGAATCGGCCAAGGCGGCCGGCGCGCCGGCCCGCCGGAACTGGATGAGCGCCGGTTTGGCGGGCGGTCCCCAGTAGCGATCGTTGCGGGCGATCAGGATCTCGTCGCGCTGCGGGTCGATGTTCTCCACCCGGAATTGCCCGCCGGTGACCGGCAGTGCGCGGGCCAGCCCGGAGGAGAACCCGCCCGGCACGTCTTTGACGATGTGCGCCGGCAACAGGTTGTTGAACAATTCCCGCCACGCCGGGTACGGCTGCGCGAAGGTGACGACGGCCTGCTTGCCACCCTCGAGCGACTGGACAGCGGTAATAAGGTCATAACCGGCCGGGTCGACCACGCCGGGTTGACTGACCATCTGCCGCCACAGGTACCAGAGGTCATCCGCGGCGATCGGGGCGTTGTCGGTCCACTGCGCCTCGGGCCGGATCTTGTAGGTCACCGTGAACGGGTTCTCGCTCGTCACGTCGGCCGCCACCAGCAGCGTGGGGTCCATCTCCCAGCGCGAGCCCGTCGAGCGAATTGGGATCAGGCACCGGGCGGAACGCGCTGGGCAGCACCAGGGCGCTGATCGCGGCGTTCACCGGAGACAGGTCCGACAGCAGGTGCGGGTTGAAGCCGGCTCCGATCGAATCGATACCCATGATGATCTGGGTGGGGTGCTGCGGCGGCGGCGGTGTGTTGTGGGGCGTATCGGTGCTCTGCGGCGCCGGCGGCGGGCTCACCGTGCAGCCCGACAACACCAGACCGATGGCCGCCACCAACACGCCGATCGCCACCAGGACGTGGCGGGCTCGGTGCAGCACGCCAATCAGGGTATCGAGGCGCACGCGGCCTACCCGCGAGCCTTGGCGCGGGAGCGGCTGCGGGCCCTGGTCGTGGCGTCCAGCTCGACCTTGCGGACCCGGACGATCTCCGGCGTCACTTCGACGCATTCGTCTTGCGCGCAGAACTCCATGGCCTGTTCCAGGTCGAGTTCGAGCGGCTTGGCCAGCGTCTCCATGACGTCCGCGGTCGACGACCGCATGTTGGTGAGCTTCTTCTCCCGGGTGACGTTGATGTCGAGATCCTCCGCGCGGGGATTTATTCCGACGACCATGCCCTCGTAGGTGTCCTGGCCGGGTTCGACGAAGAACTGGCCCCGGTCGGCCAATTGAATCAGCGCGAACGGGGTGATGACTCCTGTGCGGTCCGACACCAGCGAGCCGGTGTGGCGGGCCCGGATCTCGCCGGCCCACGGCCGGTAGCCGTCGAAGACCGCGTTGGCGATGCCGGTGCCGCGCGTCAGGGTGAGGAAGTCGGTACGGAAACCGATCAGGCCGCGGCTGGGCACGATGAAGTCCATCCGGACCCAACCGGCGGCATGGTTGGTCATCTCCTCCATGCGGCCCTTGCGGCCGGCCATCAATTGCGTTATCGCGCCGACGAATTCGTCGGGGCAGTCGATTGTCATCGCTTCGAACGGCTCGTGCAGCTTGCCGTCGATAGTCCTGGTCACCACCTGCGGCTTGCCGACCGTGAGCTCGAATCCCTCACGGCGCATCTGCTCGACCAACACGGCCAGCGCGAGCTCGCCGCGGCCCTGCACCTCCCACGCGTCGGGCCGGCCGATGTCGACGACCCGGATCGAGACATTGCCGACCAGTTCCGCGTCCAGGCGGTTGCGGACCATGCGCGCGGTCAGCTTGTGCCCGGACACCTTGCCGGCCAGCGGCGAGGTGTTGGTGCCGATCGTCACCGAGATGGCGGGTTCGTCGACGTGTGATGCGCGGCAGCGCATGGGCGTGATCGGGATCGGCCAGGGTGTCGCCGATCATGATCTCGGGCAAGCCCGGCGACGGCCACGATGTCGCCGGCAACCGCCTCGTCGGTGGCACTGCGCTCGACGCCCTCGGTCGCGAGCAACTCGGTGATCTTGGCGTTGGTGATGACGGGCAACCCGTCCACCTCGCGCATCCACGCCACCTGCTGACCTTTGCGCAGCTTTCCGTTGTAGATGCGGATCAGCGCCAGCCGGCCGAGGAAGGCGGACGCGTCGAGGTTGGTGACCAGAGCCTGCAGCGGCGCCTCCGGGTCGCCTTACGGCGCCGGGATGTGCTCCATCAGCACCTCGAACAGCGGGTCGAGGTTGGCGCCGTCCGGGTATCTCACCGTCGGCGGGTTGCGTCGGTGCTGGCGATGCCGGCGCGTCCGGATGCGTACAGCGTCGGCAGGCCCAGCGCGTGCTCGGCGGCCTTGGCGGCTTCGGCGTCGAGATCGGACGCGACGTCGAGCAGCAGGTCGTGGCTGGCGTGCACGACCTCATCGATGCGGGCGTCGGGCCGGTCGGTCTTGTTGACGACCAGGATCACCGGCAGGTGCGCGGTGCAGCGCCTTGCGCAGCACGAACCGGGTCTGCGGCAACGGGCCCTCGGACGCGTCGACCAGCAGCAGCACCCCGTCGACCATGGACAGCCCACGCTCCACCTCGCCGCCGAAGTCGGCGTGCCCGGGGGTGTCAATGACATTTATTACTGTGACCGATCCGTCCGGGTTGTGGCGGTGCACGGCGGTGTTCTTGGCCAGGATGGTGATGCCCTTTTCCTTCTCCAGGTCACCGCTGTCCATGATGCGTTCCTGGGTGTCGTCGCCGCGATGGTGCAGCGCGCCGGACTGCCGCAGCATCGCGTCGACCAGGGTTGTTTTGCCGTGGTCGACGTGGGCGACGATGGCGACATTGCGGAATGGCACGTCGGTGATTGTGGCAGCGGGGGGCTTGGATAGCGAACTGGCCGGTTGTTCGCGTCCAGCGGTCGACTGTGCGCGCAGGGCGGAGCCGCACGGCGTGTCGTCGGCCTGCCTGCACAATCGAAGCCTTGATGGCGCTGGTCAACTCGGATGTCGAACCGGGCAGTGGGCGGGAGGCTTCGTAGGTAACATCCCCGACATGGATGAGGTGGCCTTCGGCCGCTACCGGTTGGTGGAGTTGATCGGCGAAGGCGGCATGGGCCAGGTGTTCAAGGCCCATGACACCGTCATCGGCCGCGACGTGGCGATCAAAGTATTGCCGCCCGAGATGAGCACGCTGGCCGGCTACCGGGAACGATTCCGTCGCGAAGCCCAGGTCGCGGCCCGGTTGACCGAGCCGCACATCATTCCCATCCACGACACGGGGGAAATCGACGGCCGTCTGTACTTGGTGATGCCGATCATTGAGGGCGTCGACGTGCAGACAGTGCTCCAGCGCGAGGGGAGGATGACCCCACCGCGGGCGGTGCGGGTGATCCAACAACTGGCCGCCGCGCTCAACATGGCGCACCGGCACGGGCTGGTGCACCGCGACATCAAGCCGTCCAACGCGCTTATGACGGCCGACGAGCACGTCTACCTCATCGACTTCGGCATCGCTCACGACGCGTCGGCGACCAGACTGACGCAGACAGGCATGATGGTGGGCACCTTCTCCTACATGGCCCCCGAGCGATTCCTGGCCGGAACCATCGACGCCCGCGCCGACGTCTACTCGCTGGCCTGCGTACTGCACGAGTGCCTCACCGGGGCCAGGCCCTTCCACGGCGACAGCATGGAGCAGCAGATCGCGGCGCATCTGACCATGGAGCCGCCCAAACCCAGCAACTTCAGCCCCGCCGTCCCGACCGGCTTCGACGAAGTCATCGCCCGCGGCATGGCCAAACAGCCCGGCGATCGCTACCAAACCGCCGCCGAGCTATCCGCCGCCGCTCAAAACGCACTCAGCGTTGCGCCCCCACCACCTCAGCCCACCCACGTTGAGGAGCGCCGCCCGCCGACACCGATTGGTCCGCGGTCGCAGGTGCCCGCCGGGCCGACCTATCCGACGATGCCCGCAACCCAGCAGGCCACCGTTCGGCGGTGGGCAGGGCCGGAACCGCCCGGCCCGGCGCCGGCCGTCAGCGTCGGCAGGTTTGCGTCTGTCCTGTCCGGTGTGGTCTTGATATCGCTTGCAACGGCATACCTACTGGCCCCATGGATGCACACCTCGTGGAGTTTGCACTACAACAAGTTTGGAAGCGCCTTGATGTGGCTGCTCATCGTCGGCGCGATCCCGGGAATCGTGTTGTTGGCGCGCGGTCGCGGGCGGGCGCGCGCCGATAGCACGATGACGGGTTGCGCCCTTGTCGCACTTGGGCTAGGCACGGCGTTCTGTTATATGAGCCTTTCAGGCGCTGCACCCGGGCTTCCTATCTTGTTCGCCATCGTCGGATTGCTCCTGTTACTCATCCCCGTGTACCCCCGCCCACCCCGCGAACTCGCCCGCGGATATCTGCTCTGCGGCTCGGGCATCTTGACGTTGGCCTTCATCGACCTACTTCTGCGCCCTTTTAATTACGTTTACGTAGCACCCCTGTACCTGGTGATCGGCGCCGCTATGGGCGTGCTGGTGGTGTCGGCCGGCGGTATTGCGATGCGGTTGGCCATGGGTGGTCCACAACCACGCGCCGCAGCACCTGCTCTGGGTTCCGGGAGGTTCACGTGTGTCCTCTTGGGAGTGGTCTTACTGGCTTTCGCGATTGCCGGCTTACTCCTCCCACGGGACTTCTGGAACCTGAGCTACCTCTGGAACCTTGGCTACCGCGACGCGTATGCGCGCGACTACTCGCTCGAACCGAGCATCTTGTTGTCGCTAGCCATGCTCGGAACGATCCCGGGAATCGTGATGCTGGTGCTTGGCCGCGGGCGGGTATACGCGGACCAGACGATCGCGGGTTGGGCGCTTGTCACCCTGGCGCTCAGTTCACTGCTTTTCGGTCTGCTTGATCCGCCGTTTCCGTTCTGGCTCGGCGCATTGCTCGCCGTCGTTGGCATCCTTCTATTGCTCGTCCCGGCCTATTCTCGACCTACCCGTGCGGTCGCGCGCGGATGTCTGCTCTGCGGGACGGGTATTTTGACTCTGACCGTTATCGACTGGGCCCATTACTTTCGCGTTGGGCGTCACGTTTCACAGAGTTACTTGGTAATCGGCACTGCCATCGGCCCCATACTGGTCGCGGCCGGCGTCATCGCATGGCTTTTGGCCGGTCGACAACCCGCGGCGGACCGACCAACGCCGTTACCGCCCGCGGCGTCGGGGCGCTGAACCGGCTAACGCAGGGCCAGGATCAGGTCCGGCAGCCAGGCGCGGTCGGCCGGCACCCAGTCGACGTCGTGCAGTTCGGTGGCGCGTGAGCCAGCGCAACGCCAGATGATCGCGCGGGTGCGGTGCGCCGCTTACCAGGCGCACCCGATAGGCCCGCAACGTCATCGTGTCGTTCAGCGCGACGTCGTTGCCGAGGCGGTCCTCCACGGCGACCTCGACTCCCAGTTCTTCGGCCAACTCGCGGGCCAGTGCGGCCGGTTCTGTTTCGCCGTCAGCGACCTTTCCGCCGGGCAGTTCCCAAAGGCCGGCAAGTTCGGCTGGCCGGTTTCGTTGCGCCACCAGGACCGAAGATCCGGAGATGATGGCGCCGGCGACGACGACCTGATTCGGCATGGGCAGTGAGGGTATACCGTCGAACTATGGCTGTGTTAACGGATGAGCAAGTAGACGCCGCACTGCCCGAACTCGACGGCTGGGAACGCGCCGACGGTGTCCTGCGCCGCTCCATCAAGTTCCCGGCATTCCTGGACGGAATCGACGCCGTGCGCCGCGTCGGCGAGCACGCGGAGTCCAAGGATCACCACCCGGATATCGATATCCGTTGGCGTACAGTCACTTTCGTTTTGGTTACACATTCCGAGGACGGCATCACCCAAAACGACATCGACATGGCGCGCGATATCAACGGCATCGTCGGATAGGCCTCGCGACCGTAACCACACCGCGAAGTCAGCAGCGGGAGCAGATTTCGAGCGTCCAAATCCTGGCCTGCCGGCACCTGGATGTGTGAACATTTCTGCGATGACGCGCTACGGATCGTTGGCTTTCGCGGCAACCCTGACCCTGGCACTGGCATGCACCGCCTGCACGCCTGGGAATCCCCCGTCGAGTTCACCCGCCGGCGGCAAACCGGCCGGGGCGCCAAGCACGGTCGCGCACTCGCCGGCGCAGTATGAGCCAGGCCCCTGCCCCCCGGTACCCAACCCGGTGCCCGAGCTGCAGCGGGCCCAGTGCGCGACGCTGGTGGTTCCCGAGAATCGCACCAAGCCCGGCGGGCGCACGCTACGACTGGCCGTCGCCGTCATCCCGGCCGAGACACAGCCCGCGGCCGCGGACCCGATCGTCTTTCTCGGCGGCGGCCCGGGCGAGGACGCAATCGTGGATCCACCGATCGCCGAAGACGTGGGTCTGGGCCGCAACCGGGATCTGATCCTGCTCTCACAGCGCGGCAATCATTCGTCCCAGCCGGCGCTGACCTGCCCGGAAATCGACAAGTTCTTTGCTCGCCGAGTGGGCCTGGTGTACGACGCAGCCGCCACTGGTGACGAGTACGTGCAGGCAGTGAAAAGCTGTCACGATCGCCTGGCCGGTGACGCCGACCTGGCGTCCTTCAACTCCACTGAGAACGCCTACGACCTGATCGACCTGCGCAACGCGCTGCACCTCAACCAGTGGAATGTGTTCTCCCACTCCTACGGCACCGACCTCGCGTTGATCTACGCGCGGCTGGACGCGGCCGGAATCCGGTCGATGGTGCTTGACGGGATGACGCCGCCGTCGCTTGCAAGTCCGAGTTGGACGTGGAGCAGCGCGCGGGAAGCGTTCGACAACATGATGAGCGCGTGCACCGTTCAACCGGATTGTCAGGCGCACTATCCCAACCTCGCCGACACCTTCGTCCGGCTGGTCAACGAACTCGAGGCGCATCCGGTGACCACCACGGTCAATGTCGAAGGAGTTGGCGACACCAAGGTCGTGCTCGACGGTGGCGCCCTGCTGAACTGGATGGTTCCGATGGGGACCCACTTTCCGGCCGAGCTGCCCGCGGCGATCGACGAACTCGCGCGCGGGAATCCAACGCGGATCGCTAAGCAATGGGCGATGGCCTGGGTGAACCCCGGGAAGGTCGGGCTGATGGGCTGGGGCCTGGCGTTGAGCGTCTGGTGCGGCGAATGGGTTCCGTTCGACTCCGTCGATGACCAACTCCGCGCCGCCCGACAGGCTTTCGCCGCGCTGCCCGATTCGGTTCGCGCGCAGGCGCCACAACTGCCGTTCCTGCGGCAGGGTTGCGCGGCATGGAACGTGCCGAAGGCGCCGGACTGGGTGCGTGGGACCAGTGACGGGGCCTTTCCGGCGCTGGCGCTGTCCGGCAGCTATGACGGGCAGACCGGTGCGGCCTCGGGACAGTATGTGGCTCAGCATCTTCCGCATGCCATCTCGGTGACGGTCCCGGGCGTCGCGCACGGGATCTACGCCGACCGCTGCGGAGCCGCTGTCATCGCGTCGTTCTTCAATACGCCGGAGCAGCCGGACACCAGTTGCATCAACTCGACGCTGCCGCCGCCCTTCGCCGTCAACCCACCCCCACCATGACATCGCGGTTGTCCCGCCGCAGCTTGCTGAGCGGCACCGTTGCGGGGGCGGCCGCGCTGGCGCTGTCGTGTTCGTCCAAGCACAACGCCGCCCCGGTACCCAGCGCGTTCGACGAGTTGGACGCCAAGATCGACGCGGGGATGAAGGCCTACGGGATACCGGGTGTCGCAGTCGGCGTCTGGGCCGGCGGGCAGGAGTACATCAAGGGCTACGGCGTCACCAACGTCGACCACCCGGTGCCTGTCGACGGCGACACTGTCTTCCGGATCGGTTCCACCACAAAGACATTCACCGGAACCACGATCATGCGGCTGGTGGATGAGGGCAAGGTGGTCCTGGACGCTCCGGTGCGCAGGTACCTACCCGATTTCGCGGTCGCCGACCCGGTGGTCAGCGCGATGGTGACGGTGCGTCAGCTGCTCAATCACACGTCGGGCTGGATGGGTGATGACGTCCAGGACTTCGGCAGCGGCGACGACGCGCTGGCCCGCTACGTCACGTCGCTCACGCGGCTACCGCAGCTCAACCCGCCCGGGACCGTATTCGCTTACAACAATGCAGGTTTGGCGATCGCGGGCCGGATCGTCGAGGTCGTAGCCGGCCCGACCTATGAGGCAGCAGTGCAGAACCTGCTGCTCAACCCACTCCAACTGAGCCACACCCATTTCTTCTCCGACCAGTTGGCCGGTCTCAACGTCGCGGCGCCGCACAACGTGGTCGATGGCAAACCGGTTGTCGATAACGACTTTTGGGCCTTTCCGCGCACCTGCAACCCCACCGGGGGCTTGATTTCCAGCGTGCGAGATCAATTGCGGTACGCCAGGTTTCACCTCGGCGACGGCACCGCACCCAACGGCACCCGGGTGCTGAGCCAGCAGTCGCTGCAGGCGATGCGCGCCAATCCCGGCGCCGGCGGGACGCTGCAGGTCGAACTCACCGGGATGGGCGTCGCGTGGATGTTGAGGCCGTCGGCGGAGGACAAACTCATCGTCCAACACGGCGGGACCTGGAACGGCCAGCGTTCGGGATTCTTCATGGTGCCTGAGCGCAACTTCGCGATGACGCTACTGACGAATTCCGAAGGCGGCGCGCAGCTCAACGTCGACCTGTTCGCCGACGACTGGGCGCTGCGCCGGTTCGCCGACGTCAGCAACCTTCCCGCCACCGCCCAGCGCCTCACCGCCGGCGACCTGGCCCAGTATCAGGGGCGATACGTCGCCGAGCTGATCCCCGAATCGGGCACCCTGGAGCGGGCCGTCATCGACTTTCGCGCTGGGAGACGGCCAACTTGAAGGCACCTTGAGCAACGGCGACCCCGGCGCGGACAGCAGCCCGATGGGCCTCGCCTTCTATCGGCTCGACTACGGCCTCGACCTGGGACCCGACAACAAACCGGTGGGCACCCGATCGAATTTCGTCCGCGACCCCGTCGGCAACATCATCTGGTTCCGCAACCACGGTCGGCTCTTTCGACGTCAGTAGCCGCCGAGCGGTGAGCTCCCGCCGAGTTGGGGGCACCTCCCGCTTGCGGGGGACACGCCGGCGTGGCGCGCCGCGCCGAGCGTGTCGTGGCGATCCAGCCCAACGTCGCCAGCGTCGCCACCACATAGACCAACCCGGCCCAGGCCAGGTACCACGGCCGGCTGATCACCCAGATGGTCGGCTGCGCGAAGCTCAGCAGCCACGGCACGCCGATCACGGTCGAGCACCAGCCAACCCCAGCCAAGGACCCTCGCGTCCGAGACGCTCCCGCAGCGGCCCGTGAATCAGCCAGATCATCAACGGGACCAACCACACCCAGTGGTGCGTCCAGGAAATCGGTGAGAGCAGCAGGCCGAACAGTTCGACCACCAGCAGCCTGCCCAACACGTCGGAGTCGTCCAGCGCCCGCCAGGCCAGCACGGCAACACGGCCGTGACGACGATCGCGGCCAGAACCAGCGGCCCGTAGCCGGCGTCGTAACCGAGAATGCGGGAGATCGCGCCGCGCCAGGACTGATTGAACGAGGTGGCGATGGGGCCGACCCGGTGCGCGTCGCCCAGCAGGTCGGTGAAGTAGTAACGGGCCTGATCGCCGACGACGAACAGCGACACCCCGATGGTGAACAGGAACACCGCCAGCGAGAACAACGCCGCCGACCACCGGCGCGCGCCCAGCAGATAGATGCCCGCGACCGCGGGGGTCAACTTGACGGCGGCAGCCAGACCCGACCAGCGTCCCCGACAGCCACCACCGGGTGGTGTAAACCGCCCACAGCACTGCCAGCACCAGGAACACGTTGATCTGGCCGTAGTCGAAGTTGCTGCGCAGCGGCTCGATCCAGATGGTGACCGCGGTCCACAACATCGCGGCCCGCCGGTTCGCGGAGACCCCGATCAACCGTTGGCTGACCCGCACCACGCCGTACAACGCCACCACGATGGCGACCTGCCACAGGAACGCCAGCACCCCGAACGGCACGAAGTGCAGCGGATAGAGGACCACCGCAGCAAACGGCGGATAGGTGAACGGCAGCGGGAAGTCCGGGGTCTGGTCGGCGTAGACGTAGCTGTACAGGGTGCCGGGATGGGTCAGGGTCGCGGCACCGCCGACGTAAACATGCAGGTCGACGAAGTTTGCGCCGTGCGGCGCCAGGTAGGTCCAGGCGAATCGCGCGGCGATGCTGAGGATCAACAGCGGCAGCGCCGACGTCTGCAGCAAGGCGCGTGGCCGCCGGGCGGTGCTTGCCGCCACAGCGGCCGAAGTGGTGTCTATCGGCCCGACTTTAGCGACCACTTGACCGACGATTTGACCGAGGACGCGCGCGTCGGGCCCTTTCATAACGGTGCGGACACGATTCCCAGGTGGTCGGTCACCGCTGCCGCTCGTATCGGTAACGATCCATAAATGCCACACGTGTCACTTGAGTCACTCCTGTACCAGGATAGCTTCGGGCTCTGGGACCAGTCATCGAACAACCAGGGAGAGTCATGCCAACCATCTGGACTTACGTCCGAGCCGCCACCGTTTTGGTCGGCTCGTCCGCCGCACTACTGACCGGCGGGATCGCCCACGCCGACCCCGCGCCCGCTCCGGCCCAGCCCAACATTCCTCAGCAGCTGATCGCATCAGCAGCCAATGCCCCGCAGATTCTGCAGAACCTGGCAACGGCCCTCGGTGCCACACCGCCGGCGCCTCAGGGTGTGCTCCACGCGCCGGACCCGGCGCCTGCCGCTCCGGGCGGTTGAACCTGCCGGCCGTGTTACCCGGGGCGACCGCACCGGCGCCCCGCCACCGCGCCGGCGGCAACACCGTCCATTCCCGGCTTGAACGCACCGCTCCCCGGTCTCACCGCCCCCGCCGCTCCGGCGGCGCCTGCCCCGGCGTCGGTCCCGTCGATTCCCGGAGTGAACGCACCGCTGCCGGGCCTCACCGCCCCGGCTGCTCCCGCGGCAACTGCCCCGGCGTCGGTCCCGTCCATTCCCGGAGTTGAACGCACCGCTGCCCGGCCTCACCGCCCCGGCTGCTCCCGCGGCACCCGCGCCCGGCCGTCGATTCCTCGATTCCAGGGGTGAACACGCCGATCCCAGGTGTCACCGCTCCCGCGGCGCCCGCCGTGCCCGCAACCCCGGCAGCGTCGCTGCCCGGTTTGGCGACGCGCGAATTCCAGGGCTCGCCCAAGCCGCACTGCCGGCTCTGACTTCTGGAATTCCGGGGCTCTCGGGTGCCGCTGCACCCGGCGCGCCGGCGGCCAGCGGTCCGCAGACGTTGCTCGCCGCGCTGCCCTGAGTCCGGTCGTCACCGACGGCTGACCTACCACCAACAAACCGGGAGAAACACCGTGGCAAGCACTTGGAGTCTGTCCAAAGGTTTGGCCGCAGTCGTCGTCACTTCGGCTGCCGCGCTCACGCTTAGTCCGAGCGCGGCAGCCGACCCGACGACACCGCCGCCTAACCCCACTCAACAGCTACCAGGGCTGCCGGCGTTGACCGAGTTGAGTCCGATAATCCAGCAGGCAGCAGGTAATCCAGCGCAGGCGACGCAACTCCTCATGGCCGCGGCGCAGGCGTTCACCCACAATCCGACGGCGCCCAGCGAGGCCAAGAACGTCGCCTCATCGGTCAATCAGTTCGTGGCCGACCCGTCCGGCGGCACCCCCCATCTGAGCGCACCGAGGTGCCACCCCGCCCGAAGCGGCGACCGGTGCCGCATGTGCCACCACCCGGTATCGAACCAGGCACGCTCCCACATCTGCCGACGGGCGTCGACCCGAACCACGCGGCGGGTCCCGCACCCGAGGCAGAAGTCCCCACGGTGGTCAATCCCCGGCCGGTATCACCCCCGCCTCCCGGACCGGAGCCGGCGCCCCGTGCCGTACCCGCACCGGCACCGGCGGCCGCACCCGCGGCGCTACCGGCTCCGGTCGCTCAACCGGCCCCCGCGCCGGCCCCAGCACCGGCTCCAGCTCCTGCGGCGCCGGCGGCCGCGGCTCCGGCATTCGGTCCTGACGCACCGCCCACCCAGGACTTCATGTATCCCTCGATCGGCACGAACTGCCTCGGGGACGGCACGAGCGCCCTGGCAACAGCCCTGTCGGTGGCGGGGCCGGCCCCTATCCCGACGCCGGGCCCCGGAGCCGGCCAGACCGCCTACGTATTCACCGCGGTCGGTACCCCCGGACCGGCGGATGTGCAGCGTCTGCCGCTCAACGTGACGTGGATCAACCTCACCACCGGCAAGTCGGGCAGTGCCACACTCAAGCCACGCACCGACATCAACGGGGAAGGCCCGACCACGCTGACGGCGATCGTCGACACCGGCTCGGGCAGCATCATGTCGACGATCTTCGGGCAGGTCACCACGAAAGATCGTCAGTGCCAGTTCATGCCCACCATCGGCTCGACCGTGGTGCCTTGAACCTGGCCTGGCCTGCACCGACCCGCGAGCGCGGCCGCGGCCGATTTCAGGGCCGGCTAGTACGCCATGAACAAGATCGCGTCCCGGTCGTACTCCAGACCCGGGTGCACGCTGGCCAGGTGAGCCTGAGTCAGTTCGACCAACTCATCCTCGTCCTTGCCGACAATGGCTTCGCCGCACGGACACGTTATGTGTGTCTTCACGTTGCCGCCTTTCCTTGGGCTGCTGAGACTTTAGCTGCTGCCTTCATCTGCTTCTTATACGACCGCACCTGTCCCAGTGACTCGGCATCGACGATATCGGCGACCGAGACGTGCGTGCCGGCTTTGCCGAACTCCCCCGCGGCGGTCCGCCAACCCGTCGGCGTCACGCCGTACTGCTTGCCGAGCAGCGCGAGGAAGATCTGGGCCTTCTGCTCACCGAATCCGGGCAGCCCCTTGAGCCGCTTCAGCAGCTCCTTCCCGTCAGGGTCGCCGGCCGTCCACAAAGCGGCGGCGTCCCCGTCGTACCGGTCGACGATGATCTGCGCGAGGGTCTGGATGCGCTTGGCCATCGATCCCGGAAAGCGGTGAATGGCAGGCCTTTCCGAGCAGAGCGCGGCGAACTTGTCGGGGTCGTAGTCGGCGATCTCAACGGCGTCGATACCGCCCATCCGATCGGCGATCTTCTTGGGGCCCGCGAACGCCGTCTCCATGGGAACCTGTTGATCAAGCAACATCCCGACCAGCAACGCGAACGGATTGGCGTCCAGCAACGCGTCGGCGGCCGGGTCTTGAACGAGCTGCAGTTTCGGCACTCGGCCAGTCTAGGACCAAGGTCGCAGGCCTCCCGCGCCTGAATTGACGAATCTACTCTCAGGGCGATCCCACACCCGGCACCTCGACCCGCGCCCGCATGATCCACCCGGTGGACTCGCCCTTCACCATGCCCTCATGGGTGGTCTCGTCGACCACCATGTACAGCGTGCGCCCATCGGGTCCGCCCAGGGCGGGTGCGACAGCCCATCCGCGGTCGATCGCGACGCGGTGGGTGACGGCGCCGCCCGCGACGACCCTGAGGAACTCGCCGGTGTCGTAGCAGCCGACCCAGACTCCGCCTTCGACGTCGACGCAGAGGCCGTCGGGATGCCGATGTGCACCGAGGTCGGCGAACACGGTTGGGGCGCCAAGGCTTCCGTCGGCTCCGGTCGCGAAACGCGAGAACCCGCGACCCATTCGTCTCGCTGACCACGAGGGTCGATCCGTCGGGCAGGAACGCGAGGCCGTTCGGGACGGCGAGGCCGGTTGCCACGATCCGCACGGCTCCGGAGGGGTCGACGAGGCCGATCGCGCCTTCCATCGCCGTCCCGCTCACCTGGTAGAGGTCAACATAGCCACGACCATCAGACGCGACGAAAAGATCGTTGGTCGACCAGGCGAGAGCGCTGAGGTCGTAGGTCGCTGCCACATGGCCGTGGGCGTCGACGTGGTGAATCGTCGGCTCGAAGAGGGTGGACACCACGAGCGTCCCGTCAGGCAGCCAGCCCAGCCCAGAGGCGTGCTCGACCTCGGCCTCCACGGCGATGTCACCGGTTTCGCCGACCGAGAAGACCCGACCTGCCGGTCCGTCGCTGAACCAGAGCCGGTCGTTGTGCCATCGGGGTCCTTCGCCGTAGATGATGCCATCGATAAATGGCAACGGCTCAATAGCTTCGACCGCGTTCACGCCTCACATGCTCGTCGAAGCTGAACCTATGTGCGAGAGTTTCCACATTCTCGGCCATTCTCAGCAAGGGTGCCCGTTCGCTGACGAATCCGGCCCGTCGGCCACCCAGTTAGAGAACGGTACCGTCAGCCCGTCGCCAGAGCATCCACTGAGGGCCGAATCTTGTTCGGCCGCAATACTTCCGGGGTTGACTAGCCGCTCTTGCGACGGAATTCCCGGCGGTTGCCGGCGGCGCCGTGTGCCCGCGACTGCTTGCCGCCGCTGTCCTTATGGTCGGAGCCGCCTGAGGATTTGGCCAGCTTGCGCTCCAGGGCTTCGCGGAACTTGCGCTTGTTCTCGTCCTCCGGCGGTTCGGACGATTCCGGGGCGTTGGTATCGGACATACCGGCAGCGACCGCCATCACATCTCAGGGGCGAAGTCGGATGCATCCGATGCCAAATTGCTGGCCGATCTGGTGCGCACCGACCGGCACAATCATCGCCAGATCGCCGGCGACAGCGACCAAGCCGAGGCGATCAAGGTGCTCGCCCGGGCCCATCAAAGCCTGATCTGGGAACGCACGCGGCACACCAACAGACTGCGCAACGCGCTGCGTGAGTATTACCCCGCAGCACTGGTGGCTTTCGAGGATCTCGACCACGGCGACGCCCTCGGGGTGCTGGGCCGGGCCCCCACCCCCCAACAAGGCGCCCACCTCAACCTGGCGGCGATCCAGTCCGCCCTCAAACGCGGTGGACGCCAACGCAATATCGCCACACGCGCCCGCGAAATCCAGGCCGCGCTACGCACCGAACACCTCGTCGCACCCGCGGCGGTCACCGCTGCATTCGCAGCCACCACCCACGCGACCGTGGGCATCATCACCGAGCTCAACCGCCAAATCAGTGAACTCGAAACCAGCCTGGCCACGCATTTTGAGACACACCCGGACGCCGACATCTACCGCTCCCTGCCTAACCGGCTGTCGGGCCCAAATCGTTACCGCCTGCCGGGCGGCATGCCGTACACATGCGAAATCGGCATCGTCAGCACCACCCGCCGATCGGTGACCATGGCCTCGCGGTATTCGTCCCAGTCCGGATGTTCACCAGCGATGTTGCGGTACAAAGCAATCAGGGCCTCGACGGTGTCATCGTCGGGTGCGAGCGCCGGCGGAGTCAGTTCCGCGACGCCCTCTGCGACCGCGTACGACCACCCGTCATCGGCATCGACCAACAGCGACGCACGTGGGTCCCGGCGCAGATTCCGGGTCTTGGCGCGCGGCTCGGTGATCGACACCTGCAACGCCAGACTCCGAGCGTCGAAGTAGTACTGCACGTTCGACAACTGAGGCCGCCCGTCGCGTTTGATGGTGGCCAACACCCCGATCGAGTTGCAACTGATCACGGCCAACAGCTTGTCGTCGAAGACGTGGCGTCCCATGCCGAAAGCCTACGTCGCGTTGCATCGTTCATTGACGGCCTGCTGAAATCAATTCATGACCAAGTACGCAGCCTTCCTGCGCGGCGTCAACGTCGGAGGCGTCAACCTCAAGATGGCCGAGGTGGCCGACGCCCTGACCGATGCGGGATTCCAGAACGTGCGCACCATCCTGGCCAGCGGCAATGTCCGGCTGGAATCGTCAGCCAAGGTCGCGACGGTGCGCAAGAAAGCCGAAGCCGCACTGCGAGACCGGTTCGGGTACGACGCCTGGGTGCTGGCCTACGACCTTGATGCGGTGCGGGTCATCGACGACGGGTATCCCTTTGAGCGCGAGGTCGACGACTACCAGTCGTATGTCACCTTCGTGGCCGACGCTGATGTTCTTGACGAGTTGGCTCAGCTCAGCCCGGGCCCCCACGAGAAGATCCAGCGCGGCGAGGGCGTCATCTACTGGCAGGTGCCCAAGGGCAGCACCCTGGACAGCAGCATCGGCAAGACGATGGGAAAACAGCGTTACAAGTCGTCGACCACGTCCCGCAATCTGCGCACCCTGGCGAAGGTGCTCAAGTGAGCGACCAGCAGCCCCCGTCGCACAAGGTCGCTCTCACCGGCGTCTCCGAAACCGCGCTGCTGACGCTCAACGCCCGCGCTACCGAGGCGCGCCGTGGCGGCGACGCGCTCATCGAGGACCCGATGGCGGTGGCCCTGGTCGACTCCATCGATTTCGACTTCGCCAAGTTCGGCCCCACCCGCCAAGACATCGCCATCCGGGCGCAGGCCTTTGACGGTGCCGCGAAGGCCTACCTGAGCACGCACCCGTCGGCCACCGTGGTGGCGTTGGCCGAAGGCCTGCAGACCAGCTTCTGGCGTTTGGAAGCTGCTCTCCCCGAGGGTCGATTCCGTTGGCTGACAGTGGATCTGCCGCCCATCATCGATATCCGGAAGCGCTTGCTGCCGTCGTCACCGCGGATATCGGTGCTCGCCCAATCGGCCCTGGACTACAGCTGGATGGACTCGGTCGATTCCTCCGACGGGGTGTTCATCACCGCCGAAGGGCTGCTGATGTATCTACAACCCGAGCAGTCCCTGGGTCTGATCGCCGAATGCGCGAAACGATTTCCGGGCGGCCAGCTGCTCTTCGACCTGCCGCCGCGCTGGTTCAGTCGGTGGAGTCGGCTGGGCATCCGTACTTCGCTGCGCTACACGGTGCCGGAGATGCCGTTCAGCCTGTCAGTCGGCGAGGCCGCCGATCTTGCCAAAAAGGTGCCGGGCATCACCGCGGTGCACGATGTGCGACTGCCGAAGGGCCGCGGGCTGATTTTCAACACCGCGCTGTCGGCGGTGTACCGCGTTCCGCTGTTCGATCCGCTGCGGCCGAACCTGACGCTCCTGGAGTTCTAATCGTCCGGCACGTTGGTGAGGTAGCGCATCGCGTCGGACTTGGTGAGCCCCAGCGCCCGGGCGACCTCGACATATTCTTTGGCCGCGGCCGCCATCGCGGCGTCGGTCGGATCGAAGCGGGAGATGAAAGTGCCGAAGCGCCCACGTGTTTCGACAATCGCCGCGGACTCGAGCTCGCGGTAGGCGCGGGCGACGGTATTGGCGGCCACGCCCAGCTGGCCCGCCAGGTCGCGCACCGTCGGCAACCGGGTGCCCGGCGGTAGCGAGCCGGCCCGGACCCCGTCGATGACTCCGGTTCTGAGCTGATCGAACAATGGCTTGCCAGCCTTCACGTCGACCTTCAACAAATCGCGCAGCTCCACTCATCCAGTATTGCCCACACGCGGCTATCTTTGTGGGATGCGAGTGACGGTGCTGAGCGGCGCGGGAATCTCCGCGGAGAGCGGGGTACCGACGTTCCGTGACGACAAGAACGGATTGTGGGCCCGCTTCGACCCGTACGAGTTGTCCAGCGTCCAGGGCTGGGAACGCAATCCCGAGCGCGTCTGGGGTTGGTACTTGTGGCGCCACTACCTGGTGGCCGACGTCCAACCCAACGCGGGGCACCAGGCGATCGCGCAGTGGCAGCAACACCCGGACGTCACTGCCGTCACCGTCGTCACTCAGAATGTCGACGATCTGCATGAGCGGGCCGGCAGCACCCCGGTACACCACCTGCACGGCAGCCTCTTTGAATTCCGTTGCGCGCGTTGCAATTCGGTTTACTCCGAGCCGCTGCCGGTGATGCCGGAGGCCGCTATCGAGGTGGAACCGCCGGTGTGTCGCTGCGGCGGTCTGATCCGGCCCGACATCGTGTGGTTCGGCGAAGCGCTACCGCATGGTCCGTGGCAGAGCGCGGTCGAGGCGACCGAGAACGCCGACGTCGTGGTGGTGGTCGGAACCTCCGCGATCGTCTATCCGGCGGCAGGGCTGCCCGAAATGGCGCTGGCCCGCGGCACCGCGGTGATCGAGGTCAACCCCGAGGCCACGCCGTTGTCGCGACACGCCACGCTCTGCGTGCGCGAGTCGGCGAGTCAGGCGTTGCCAGGGCTGCTGGAGCGGTTGCCGGCACTGCTGAAGTAGGGCGGTGCGCGCCGCGGCGCGAATCTGCGTCCGAAACTGCGATCGTGGCGCCGAACCTGCGCGGAGACCTCAAAAGACTGGCGATCCGCACCCTCACCGCAGTCTCGGTCGAGTACGCGGCGCAGTTCCGCGTGGCAGGACGAACCGCACAGTTTCCCGGCTGTCCACAGCATTGCAGGTTCAGGACCGGATCGACTCACGCACATCTGAACAGTCAACGATCCTGCCACCATGTCGAGCACTCCGTTCATCGGCAGCGAGGCTGTCGCAAGTGGGCAGTTGCGCCGGCACCAGCTGCGCTCCCGATTCCGGTGCGAACTACCCAACGTCTATGTCCCGCGCGACGAAGTACTCACTTTGCGCCAGCGCACCGTCGCGGCTTGGCTGTGGTCGCACCGCCAGGGTGTGATTGCGGGCTTAACCGCGTCTGCATGGCATGGATCGAAATGGGTGGACCAACATCTGCCCGTCGAGTTGATCTGGTCGAACGCAAGACCACCACGCGGAGTCCGCACCTACGCCATGCAGCTTCGGCCTAAAGAACGGTGCGTATCTGCGGGCTTACCGGTCACCACGCCGCAGCGCACCGCCTACGACATCGGCCGTCGCATGCCACTCGGCTCGGCAGTCGCCAACTTGGACTCTCTCATGCGCGCGACCAGCATCACCGCCGACGAGGTGCGCGCCGTAGCTGACCAGCATCGGGGCGCACGCGGCCTCAGGCAATTGGAATCGGCGCTCGAACTCGTCGACACGGGTTCACAATCGCCGAAGGAGACGTCATTGCGGCTATTGCTCGTACGCGCAGGCCTGCCACGCCCGACCACCCAAATCCCGGTTACCACAGACGGGGGCCAGGTGTACTACCTCGACATGGGCTGGGAAAACCTCATGGTTGCAGTGGAATACGACGGCGAACACCATCGCATCGACCGCTGGCAGTACACCAAGGACAACTACCGGCGGGAAACGCTGGAACGGCTCGGCTGGATCGTCATCCGGGTCACCGTCACGGATCGTTCGGACGACATCATCACCAGAGTTCGCGATGCGCTGGAATATAGGGCCTCGACGCTGCGGTGATGGCAGCCAGACTGCAGCGGTGGCGGCGACACTGCGCACCGATCGCGCCGGGCACGCCGTACTGCGCACTCAACGCAGTCTCGGAGCCATCAACTAGGGCGGTGCGCCCGGCCCAGCGCCAGTTCAGACACCGGCAGCGGAGCCCAGGCCGGCAACGTCCACTCCCGCCGCGACCTGTGCACTTCGAATCCGGCGTCGACGATCGCGCGTTCGGTGTCGCGATGCGTGTGGCAGTTCCCGAACATCCTCGGCCACAAGGTCGCGTCGGCGAACCGCTGCAATCGGCCCCGGGCGCCGGCGCTGGCTATGTGCTCCAGGTACCGCAGCTCCCCGCCCGGCCGCAGCAGCGAATGCAGGCTTCGCAGCACGCCGACCTGGTCGTGTACCGAGCACAGCACCAGCGAGCAGACCACCGCGTCAAACGGCTCTTCCCCGCTGATCTCCTCGGCCGTCTCATTGGTCACCACCACCGGAATGGGCGCCTCGGCGGCCGCTTCCCTGGCTTTGGCCACTAACCGTGGTTCGGGCTCCACGGCGACTACCTGCGTGACGGCATCCGGGTAGTAGGCGAAATTCGTCCCGATGCCCGCGCCTACTTCGAGCACCCGCCCCGACAGTCCGGCCAGATTCTCTCGACGAAGCACGCGGATCAACTCCGTCTCGTGCGCGGCCACGAAGGGCCATATCCGGGCGAAGAACGGGTTCTCGACCTTGCCGGGCGTCATACTTGTGCCTCCTGTGCGTTGCGCTGCTCCATCGCCCACTCCACTAGCCGCTGGGACGTCGCGTCAGCGCCGACTAGCCCGGCCACCATATGACCGCACAGTATCGCCCCCAACACTCGTTCAGCGAACGCCTCGACATCACCGAACGGCAGATGCGGCTTGGCGATCAGAATGGCCGCCACCCCGTGTGCGGCGGCCCACAGCTCCAGGGCGATCATGGTCGGATCCTCGGCCCGGTAGACGCCCTCATCCATCAGCGACTGGACCGAGGCACGCATGTGCTGGAACGCCGAACTGTCCAGTGCCATATCGACATTGCTCCCGGGTCGCCACTCGCCCATGGTGGCGAGCCGATAGAGCTCCGGGGTCTGTAGGGCGAACCGCACGTAAGCCATGCCCTGCGCCCGGAGTGCCTCCACGGTGCCCGCGCGCCCGGCGGTGGCCCGTTCCATCGCCTCGTCGAGTCGCGCCAGGTAGCGCGCGCACACCGCATCCAGCAACGAATTCTTGTCCTGAAAATGCAGGTAGATCGACGGCGAGGTGACTCCGACGCGTTGCGCGACCGATCGAATCGACACCGCCCGGGCTTGCCCGGTCTCGAGAAGCAATTCGGTTGCCGCGTCCAGGATTTCGTGGCGCAGCCGGTCGCCCGACCCGCGCGGGGCACGCTGGCGGCGCAGTCCGTGCACCGACACGTCAACCACGGCGCGTCACCGAAGCGTGGACGTCCCGTCCATTGCGCTGGGCCGGCATCGTGGCGGTGTCGGCCTCGCTCGGCACCCGGGGGCCGGCAACCCTGGCAGGCTCCTCAAAAGAGCCGCCCTCGCTGATGCCGAACCGCTCATGCACCCACACCAGCGGCTTGGGCGCCCACCAGTTCCACCGGCCCATCACGTGCATGAACGCGGGGACCAGGACCATCCGCACCAAAGTGGCGTCGGCGATCACCGCAAGCGTCAGGCCCAGCCCGAACATCCGCATGAACGACACGTGCGCGGCGATCAGTGCCGCAAATGACATCGACATGACCAGCGCGGCCGCGGTGATCACCCGGCCGGTGCGAGCCACCCCGAGCGCGACGCTTTCGTCGTTGGCGGCGTGCGCCTGCGCCGGGCTCGGTTTGGCCGGCCGGGCCGCCCCGGACGCCAGCCAGTACTCGCGGATCCGAGAGACCAGGAACACCTCGTAGTCCATCGACAACCCGAACGCGATACAGAACAACAGCACCGGCATGTTGGCCACCAGCGTCCCGCTCGGAGTGGTGCCCAGCGCGCCGAGGTGGCCGTCCTGGAAGATCCACACCAACGCGCCGAACGCCGCGCTCAGGGAGAGCATGTTCAGCACCAGAGCCTTCAGCGGCAGCACCACACTGCCGGTGAGCAGGAACAGCAGGATGAAGGTCACAGCGGCCATCAAGCCCAATACCAACGGAAGCCGGTCGGTCACCGCGTCGACGCTGTCGCGGTTGACCTGCGCGACGCCGGCCATCTCAACACTGCGCCCGCCCGGCCCGGCCACCTGGTGCAACCGTTTCAGCTGATTGTCCGATGCTTGTGAGAACAGTGGCGCAGTGCTGCTGACCGTCAGCAGCGCGCCGCCGTCGGTCATTCCGGTGGCCCCGACGGGCGGGCCGGACGGCTTGCCGCCGATGAACGTCCCGGTCGGGGCAGATACCGCCGACACATCGGGCACCAGGGACAGCCCGGCCGCGTACTGGCTGAGGTCCTCCGGAGTCAGGCCGCGGGCGTCGGGGATGACGATTGGCACCGCGGTGGCCGAGTCGCGCGCGAAGTTGTCGCGCAACTGGTTGCCCACCTGATGCGACGACGCCGAGCTCGGTAATACCCGGTCGTCCGGAAATCCCCACTTCACCGAGGTAAACGGCAACCCGAGCAACAGCAGCAGCGCGACAACGGCCGAACCGATCGGCAGCCAGTGGCGCATCACGAACTTGCTCGAGCGGTACCAGAACAGCTGCTCGACCGGTTTGTGCACCGGTTCGGGGCGCCGGAAGATCCGGCGCAGCAGGCGTCGCACGTCGAACGCGTCGACCCGCGGACCCATCAGCACGATGGCGGCCGGCGTGATCACGATGGATGCGGTCGCGACGAAGGCCACCGTCGCCACCCCGGCGTAGGCGAATGACTTGAGGAAGTACATCGGGAAGGCGACCGTCGCGGCCATGGACAGCGCCACGGTGACGGCCGAGAACAGCACCGTGCGGCCGGAGGTGGCCATGGTGCGGATCAGCGCCTGCTCGCGGTCACAACCCTCGGCCAGCTCGTCGCGATAGCGGCTGATGATCAACAGCGTGTAGTCGATGGCCAGCGCCAGACCCAAAGCGGTGCTCAGGTTCAGCGCGAAGATCGACACCTCGGTGGTGAAGGTGACCAACCGCAGCACCGACATCGATCCGACCACCGCCAGCGCCCCCAGGGCCATCGGTAGCGCTGCCGTCAGCAACCCCCCGAACACCCACACCAGGACCAGGAAGCTGAACGGAATCGCGATCAACTCCATGACCAGCAGGTCGGCCTGGTTCTGCGTGTTGATCTGGGCGTATTCCATAGCAGAGCCGCCCGCCTGGACGGTGACGCCGTCGTGGTCGTGGACGAACTGGTCGGCCAGGGTCTGGGCGTTCTTCTGCGCGTCGTTTTCGCCACCCTTGAGGTTGACGACGATCAGCCCGGACTTGCCGTCCTTGCTGATCAGGTCGGTGGCGGCGGCCGGCGGCGCGGTCCAGGGCGAGGTGGCGTTGAAAACCAGCGGCGATTTCTTGAGTTGATCGACGAGGTCGGCACCCGCTGTGCGAGCCTGATCGCTGTTGACTCCCCCGGGTGTGGTGACCAGGATCAGCATCTGCTGGCCGCTCTGCCCGAACTTGTCGGCCAGCAGCGCGATCGCGCGCGCCGACTCTGAGTTGGGGTCCTGAAAGCCGCCCGGGGACAGACTTTTGGCGACCGGGATGCCGAAAACCGCGGCGGCGATGAACACCAGCAAGGCGATTGCGATGATTCGTCGCGGAGCCGCGATGGCCAATCGAGCGATCCCCTGCAGCATGTCCTGTCCCTCCGGCCGACAGCGCGCGCCGTCCCGAGCAACCGCACACCATATCGGCGCTAACCTAGCAACGCTAACTTACAAGTGTCAAACAACACCCCGGCAGTGACACGACTGCAGGTGAGGGATGGTTCAACCGGACGCACAATGGGTAACCTCGCGCTCCGCGGCGAAACCCTACCCACCGGTAAGAATTGCCACCATTTTCCGAATCGTGACTCACCGAATCCTTAATGCCGGCTCCTAAGCTCAGTGTCATGTGGATCGACGACTCGAGTGCCGACGTCATCAAGGCTGACTTCGAAGCCCTCTACCACGGCGACATGCTCGTCGAAGGTGAGACCTCGGAGCAGTTCGAAGACTGGCAACCCCTGCCGACAGCGAGCTGAGGTAAACACCATGGGCGTAATTGCACGATTACTGATGGCCGAACCCACCGTCTCCCGATGGTTTCGTCGATAGCCACCTAGTGGTTCCGATGTGAGCCCCCCGCGATTGCGGGGGGCTTCTTCGGTTTTTGGGGAGGGTCAGTCTGGCGAGTCTGCACTGGCGGTGGCGAGCCGGCGCAGTTCTAGCGCGGTGCCATTCGGATGGCGCCGTCCAGACGGATCACCTCGCCGTTGAGCATCGGGTTCTCGATGATGTGCACGGCCAGCGCGCCGTACTCGTCCGGGTCGCCCAACCGCGCCGGATGCGGCACCTGCTTGCCCAGCGACTTCTGCGCTTCCTCGGGCAGCGAACCCAGCAGCGGGGTCTTGAACAGTCCCGGCGCAATCGTCACCACGCGAATGAGTTCTCGCGAGAGGTCCCGGGCAATCGGCAGCGTCATGCCCACCACGCCGCCCTTGGACGCCGAGTAGGCGGCCTGGCCGATCTGGCCGTCGAATGCGGCAACGGACGCGGTGTTGATGATCACGCCACGCTCCTCACCAAGCGGCTCGGTCTTGGCGATCCGCTCGGCGGCCAGACGCAGCACGTTGAACGTGCCGATCAAGTTGACCTCAACCACCTTCTTGAAGCCCTTGAGCGGGAACGGTCCGTCCTTGGACAGCGTCTTGATGGCGTTGCCGATGCCGGCACAGTTGACGTTGATCCGCACCGGTCCCAGGGACTCTGCGATGTCCAGCGCCTTGGCGACGCCGTCCTCGTCGGTCACGTCGGCCTGCGCAAAGTGGGCGCGGTCCCCGAGCTCGGCTACCGCCTCCTCACCGCGCAGGTCCAACACGACGACTTGCGCTCCGGCGTCGAGCAGCCGTTTGGTGGTGGCCAGGCCCAAGCCTGAGGCTCCGCCGGTGACGACTGCGACGGCGTCCCTGATCTCCACGCGTGTGCTCTCTTTCCGTTGTCCCAACCTACTAGTTGGTTGGGACTATACCCAGTCCGTGAGAACCGCTTCGATGCCCTCCACCGGTTGGGCCGGACGGGGTGTATCCGCCGGGGTACGGGAGAACCGTGGGGCGGGCATCGGCTGCAGATTGCCGTTCACCTCGTAGAACGTGTTCCGCTCGGTGATGTGCGGTTCGGTGTGCGCTTCGCCGAACGCCAGCACCGGCGTCACGCACGCGTCGGAATCGGCGAACACCTTGGCCCAGTGGTCGCGGTCGCGGCTGCCGAACGCCTCCACCAGCAGCGCCCGCAACTCGGGCCAGCGCTGTACGTCGTTCTGCGGCGGCAAGGTGGCGGCGTCCAACCCCAGGCCCTGAATCATCGCGGCGTAGAACTGCGGTTCGATCGCGCCGACGGCGACGTAACGCCCGTCGCTGCATTCGTAGGTGTCGTAGTAGGGCGCGCCGCCGTCGAGCAGGTTGGTGCCGCGCGCATCGGTCCACATGCCCGAGGCCCGCATCTGCCACATCATCTGCACCAGCACGCTGGAACCGTCCACCATCGCAGCGTCGACCACCTGGCCCTTGCCCGACGTTTGCCGCTCCCACAGCGCCGACAGGATGCCGAGCAGCAAGAACATCGAGCCGCCACCGAAGTCGCCGACCAGGTTCAGCGGCGGCACCGGCCGTTCGCCCGCTCGGCCGATCGAGTGCAGGATCCCGTTCAGCGAGATGTAGTTGATGTCGTGACCGGCCTGCTGGCTGCGCGGGCCGGTCTGGCCCCAGCCGGTCATGCGTGCATAGACCAGCCGCTCGTTGACCTTGGCGCAGTCCTCGGGACCGAGGCCGAGCCGCTCGGTGACGCCCGGGCGGTACCCCTCGATCAGCACGTCGGCCCTGGCGACGAGCTTGAGCACCCGTTCGCGGCCCTCGGCGGACTTGAGATCGGCGGACACGATCCGCCGGTTGCGGCTCATCGCGTCCTTCACCACACCGCCTGGGCCATTCGAGGGACGGTCGACGCGTACCACGTCGGCGCCGAGGTCCCCCAAGATCATTGCGGCGTGCGGGCCCGGCCCGATCCCCGCCAGCTCGACAACTCGTAAACCACTCAGCGGTCCCGCCATGGGTGCACCGACCTTTCGTCCGCTTTGACGTTCTCGGCCCTTTACCGAGCCGAACAACCGGTTGATTGCATCTTCGCAGCCGCGCTCGACGGCCCTGCATCCCGGTCTGCGTCACCCGTGGCGATCGCAAGCGCGGCGAAGCCGGGCGCAGCGGGTCGCCACCGTCACCTAATGTGAATCGCATGTCCGAATCTGGAATTGCCGCTCTCGCCCCCGTCGCAGGCCTTGACGTCGAGCTGACCGACGGCGTGCTGTCGTTGACGATCAACCGGCCCGACAGCCTCAACTCGCTGGTCATCCCGGTGATCACCGGTCTCGCCGACGCGATGGAGGCCGCCGCCACCGACCCGGCGGTCCGGGTGGTGCGACTCGGCGGCGCCGGACGCGGATTCAGTTCCGGAGCCGGCATCAGCGCCGACGACATGTCCAGCGGCGGCGGAGTCCCGCCGGACGCGATCATCCTGGAGATCAACCGGCTGGTCCGGACCATTACCGCGCTGCCCCGCCCGGTGGTTGCCGTCGTACAGGGACCGGCGGCCGGCGTCGGCGTATCCATCGCGTTGGCCTGCGATGTCGTATTGGCTTCTGACAGAGCATTTTTCATGCTCGCCTTCACCAAGATCGGCTTGATGCCCGACGGCGGCGCATCGGCTCTGGTCGCCGCCGCGGTGGGCCGGATCCGCGCGATGCGGATGGCATTGCTGCCCGAGCGGTTGACGGCCACCGAGGCGCTGTCGTGGGGTCTGGTGAGCGCGGTCTATCCAGCCGAAGACTTCGACGCCGAAGTGCAGAAGGTGGTTTTGCGATTGATGACCGGCCCCGCAGTGGCGTTCGCCAAAACCAAAGCTGCGATCAATGCGGCCACTCTGACCGAACTCAGTCCCACCCTCGAGCGCGAATTCGAAGGACAGCGCGGTCTGCTGCAGGCGCCCGACTTCAAGGAGGGCACCAGAGCGTTCCAAGAGCGCCGCTCCCCTAATTTCACCGACTCCTGAGTTACAGGATTACCAATCCGTTCGTGCGTCTACTCCGAATAATGGGTGAACGTGAACGAACGGGGTCCTGTGTCAACTGAACCGATTCATTGCTTGGTGACCGGAGCGACCGGTTATATCGGCGCGCGTCTGGTGCCGCGCCTGCTGGACGAGGGTCACCGCGTGCGCGCGCTGGCGCGCAACCCCGACAAGTTGGACGGGGTGCCGTGGCGCCCGGACGTCGAGGTGGCGCGCGGCGACCTGGGCGATGTCGATTCGCTGATCGAGGCGTTCGACGGGATCGACGTCGTCTACTACCTGGTGCACTCCATGGGCGGGGGGTCGAAAGACTTTGCCGCCGAGGAAGAACGCGCGGTACACAACGTCGTGACGGCCGCTCGCCGCACCGGGGTGCGCCGGATCGTGTATCTGAGTGGCCTGCATCCCGAGGATAAAGAACTGTCGCCGCACCTGCGGTCGCGCACGGCGGTGGGCGATCATCTCATCGAGTCCGGGATCGAGACCGTGGTGCTGCAGGCGGGCGTGGTCGTCGGGTCGGGTTCGGCGTCGTTCGAGATGATCCGGCACCTGACCGACCGGCTGCCGGTGATGACCACCCCTAAGTGGGTGCACAACAAGATTCAGCCGATCGCGGTGCGCGACGTGCTCTACTACCTGGTCGCGGCCGCAACAGCGCCGGTGCCGTCGTCGCGCACCTGGGATGTCGGCGGTCCCGACGTGCTGGAATACGGCGACATGATGCGGCTCTACGCCGAGGTGGCGCGGTTGCACAAGCGCTACCTGATCGTGTTGCCGTTCCTGACACCGGCGATTGCGAGTCTGTGGGTAGGCACCGTGACGCCGATCCCGCCCGGGTTGGCGCGCCCGCTGATCGAGTCGCTGGAGTGCGACGCGGTGATGCGCAATTTCGACATCGATTCCATCATCGAGCGACCTGCGGGCGGGCTGACGGGCTACCGCCGTGCCGTCGCCGTGGCACTCAATCGCGCGTTCGCGGGTTTGGCCGATGCGACCTGGGACTCGATCGAGTCCGAACCGGGCGAACTGCTGCCGAGCGACCCGGACTGGGCCGGCGAAATAATCTTCAACGACGTCCAGACCGCCGTCACCTCGACAACGCCTGACGCCCTGTGGAAGGCGGCGGAGAAGGCCGCGAACCGGGGCCGGTGGTACTCGTTTCCACTGGCCCCGCGACGGCGCTACTCGGCTACGCGCTGGAGCGTCGCGGAGAGTGTGCCGGGCGAGAAGCTGCGACTGCGGTCCGAGGTGCGTGCGCCCGGGCAGGCGTGGCTGGAGGTGACGACGACGCCACGTCCGGACGGTGCCGGCGAGTACACCCAACGGGCGATCTTCTACCCTCGCGGCATCCCAGGCCGGCTGTACTGGTTCATATTCCGGCCGCTGCACACCGCGCAGCTTCGTGCGCTGGCCCGCGAGGTTGTTGCCGGCCAGTAGCTACCGCGACGCCGAACATCGGCGGGAGCGCCAGCACCATGATCAGGCCCCACACGAAGTGGGTCAGCATCGGAGCAAGCACGCCGCCGGTGGCGCGTCGCGACAAAGCGTTCACGGTTCCCAGGATCACTCCGGCGAAGCCCAGCATCGGGTTTCCGCTGGCCATGGTCGCGGCAACATACAAGACGGTCGAGATGGCCACCGGATGATGCCGGCCCAGCGCGGTGTACAGGGCCCCCGGAAGAACACCTCTTCGGTGACCCCGTTGACCAACGTGATCAGCACGATCAGCAGGAACGGTCCCTGATGTGCGTACTGCAGCACGCGGGTGATCCAGGCGTCGATCGGTTGGATTTCCCGGACGATCAGGCCGCCGACCACGAAGATGCCACCCAGCAGCAGACCGATGGTGGTGCCGGTGATGACGGGGCGCTGGTTGCGTCCGCGCCAGCAGATACCACCGAGATGCAGCGGGCCGGACGCAAACGCACCAAGCAACCACACGGCCGCCAGCGACAGAGTCAGCCAGTAGAAGCTGGCCTCGCCGGGCCGGGTCCGTAGCGAGACGCCCAGGATCGCGGCGCCGAGCACCAGCGTGATCGCGACGACGATGCGCCGGCGCAGCACGACCGCGGGCGGTTCGTGGTGCGGCACGGCGACCTTGACCATCGCGCGGCGGATTTCTTGGAACGCGCTGGTGCGGTTCTGAGTTGCGGTTTGGGTCATGCCGTGCGGATCCTCGGTGTCAGCGTGAGCAGAATGTCCAAGCTGGTACGCAGTGCACCGGCAAGGGGGCCGGGGACGATGTTAACCAGCCGTAGCGTGGGCCGCACGATGGGCGGGGTGACGGTCCGGGCGAGTCGCCGGATGCGTAACGCATCACCGCCCGCCCAGATCGGATCGGTGTCGGCGAGGTGATGCGGGTCAGCGAGCGCGCTGACCGGCCGGGGCGGGTGGTCGGTGTGGCCGGACAAAGCCAACGAAATCGCCTCGTCGATGCCCAGCAACCCGCCCGGCGGGTCCGGCACCTGGTTCTGCAAGCCGCTGCCGGACGCCCGCATCGGATGGTCCAGCGACTCCACCAGGTCCCCGGCCAGGCCCTTGGGCACCGGTAGCGCTATCGCCGCGAACAGCGACGCCATCGAGGTGTCGATGCCGGGCATTCGCCACGCCGTGTGCCAACGGCCGGAAATGTGCGCATATCGCTTGAGCAGGTCGCGGTACGACGTTGTTTCGGGTCCACTGATGTCGTAGGCGCCGGCCGAGACCCGGGCGGCGTCGGCCGCCGCGACCAGGTAGTGCAGCACGTCGCGGATGGAGATCGGGTCCAGTGCGTTGTGCATCCAGCTCGGCATCGGCATGACCGGGAACCGGTCGCCGACGTAGCGCAGCATTTCGAACGACGTCGACCCGGCTCCGATGATCAGCGCCGCACCCAGCCACACCAGCTCCGGACCGTTCTCCACCATCAGGGACCCGGCCACTTCGGCCCGGCTGGTCAGGTGTTCGGACAGCGCCCCGTCGTCGGGTACGAACCCGCCCAGGTAGACGATGCGGCGCACGCCGGCATCGCGGGCCGCAGTGGCGACGTTGGTGGCCGCGGCATTGTCGGCTTCGCGGAAGTTGGCCTGGCCGATCCCGTGCACCAGGTAATACACCACCTCGACGGGGCCGGCCGCCTCGAAGCCCGCGCGCGCCGACGCGGGATCCGAAGCATCCAGCTTGACCGCCGCGACCTCGTCGGACCAGCCAAAGCGCTTGAGGCTACTCGGGTTTCGGCTGGCAGCCACCACCTCGTGGTCGTCCGCCAACAGCGCCGTGACCAAGCGTGAACCCACATACCCAGTGGCGCCTGTCACCAGAATCCGCATATCTCCAACCTAACTGTCGAGTCCGGGGTCGTTGGAAGGGCCAAAAGCCCCACGTTGCAACGCAACTGTCCCCAGTGAGGTACCCCAACCCTGGACCCGGCAAATCGGTGCAGGTCAGGCGGCGATGAACCGCTGCGGCGGCGGCACCGTGACTGCCTATATGAACTCCACTTCGAGGGGAGAGTCGGCGCGTCCCGCCGGTCGAGTTATGTTCTCTGACCATTCGGCGCGAAGATAACTCCGTGGCCAATCTCGGGGCATCCAGCCTCTTCGGTGGCGGCGCGGCCGCCGTCGTGGCCGCAGGTTCACACCGTGCCACGGCGGGTCCGAGGGTGCTGGCGACCCGCGGCAACGGCGATCTTTCGCCGGTCTCGGTGCTGGCGGTGCTTGCGGCCAACATGGCCGATCCCCCACCGGCCGGTTCGATCGGGCTGATGATCGCGATCGGGCCGGCATTCTGCCCGGAATCGGTGTCGCTGTGATGGTAGGACCGTATTACCTGCTGATCCTGGCGGTCGGTGCTCGAACGCCTGGCCGAGTTGGTGGTGTCGCGGCGCAACGCGAAGTGGTCTTTTGCTCAGGGCGCCAAAGAGTTCGGCCGGCCCCACTACCTCGTCATGGTCATCTTGCACACCGCCTTGCTGGTGGGCTGCCTGGTGGAGCCGTGGGCGCTGCACCGCCCGTTCATCCCGTGGCTGGGCTGGCCGATGGTGGTCGTGCTGGCGCTGTGCCAGGGCCTGCGCTGGTGGTGCATCACATCGTTGGGCAAGCGGTGGAACACCCGGGTGATCGTGCTGCCCCACGAACCGCTGGTGAAGCGGGGTCCCTACCGATTCATGCACCATCCGAATTATGTTGCGGTGGTTGTGGAAGGCATCGCGCTGCCGATGGTGCACACCGCCTGGCTGACCGCGATCGTCTTCACGCTGGCCAATGCCGTCCTGCTGACGGTCCGGTTGCGGGTCGAGAACTCGGTATTGGGTTACGCATGACGGACTACGACGCCGACCTGCTGGTGGTCGGGGGCGGCCCCGGCGGTCTGGCCACCGCGTTGCATGCACGCAGACAAGGACTTTCGGTCATCGTGGCCGAGCCCCGGGAAGGTCCCATTGACAAGGCGTGCGGGGAAGGACTGATGCCCGGCGGACTGGCCGAGCTGATTTCACTCGGGGTCGATCCGGCCGGTATGCCGTTTCGCGGAATCGCTTATGCCAGTGAACATCGTCGGGCCGAAGCTTTGTTCAGAACCGGTCCGGGTCGGGGGGTGCGACGCACCACATTGCACGCGGCACTGGAGGCGCGGGCCAAAGAGCAAGACACCGAATGGATTCGGACGAAGGTGACCTCCCTCGAGCAAGACGCGCGCGGCGTGTCGGCGGCGGGTGTCCGGACCAGATGGTTGGTGGGCGCCGATGGATTGCATTCGGCGGTGCGCCGCGCCGTCGGGATCGCCGCGACGCGCGGCACACCGCGTCGCCACGGCCTGCGCTGGCACTACCGGGTGCCGGCCTGGTCGGAGTTCGTCGAAGTGCATTGGTCTCGGTGGGGCGAGGCGTACGTGACGCCGGTGGAGCCGGATCTGGTGGGCGTGGCCATCCTGTCGCGCCAGCGTCCCGACCTCGGCTGGTTCCCTTGGCTGGCAAAGCATTTGGACGGCGCTGACCGCGGGCAGCCGCGTGGTTGCGGCCCACTGCGACAAGTGGTTTCCCGCCGGGTGGCCGGTCGGGTGCTGCTGGTCGGCGACGCCGCCGGCTACGAAGACGCGCTGACCGGCGAAGGCATCAGCCTCGCCGTCAAGCAGGCCGCCGCGGCGGTCCGCGCCGTCGTCGACGACACACCGCAGTCATACGAGCGCGAATGGCACCGGGTTACCCGCGATTACCGGCTACTCACCCGCGGCCTGGTTCTGGCCAGCACCCCGCGGGCGGTGCGCCGTGCCATCGTGCCGGCCTGCACGCTGTTGCCCCCCTTGTTCCAGTGGGGCGTCAACGTGCTGGCGTCCTGACTAGCTGGGGCGAGCTAGCGCGCCTTCCAGATCGGTTCCCGCTTTTCGGCGAACGCCAACGGGCCCTCCCTGGCGTCCTCAGACCTGATCAGCGAACGCATTTCGCGCATCGTGCGGTCCCAGCCCACTTCTTCGGCGGTGATCACACCCTCATCGACGCCGTAGGCGATGCGTTTGCTGGCCTGCACCGACAGCGGCGCATTCCCGGTCACCCGCGCCGCCAGCGCCAGCGCAGCATCCAGCACCGAACCCTCGACCACCTGGTTGATCAGGCCCCACTCATAGGCATCCGACGCTGTCAGCGGCTCGCCGGTCAGCAGCAGTTCCATCGCGACCTTGTGCGGCAGCTGATCCATGATCCGGAACACGCCACCGGCGGCGGCGATCAGCCCGCGTTTGACCTCGGGTAGCCCGAACTGGGCGCGCTCGTCGGCCACCACCAGGTCACTGGCCAGCGCCAGTTCGGTGCCCCCGCCGAGTGCGGTCCCGTTGACCGCGGCGATGGTGGGCTTGTCGACGAAGTGGTGCACGTAACCGGCGAAGCCCCACTCCGGGCGATCGGGGTGGTAGATGTTCTCCCGGCGGGAGATCGCCTTGAGGTCGGCGCCGGCGCAGAACGACTTGTCACCCGAGCCGGTGATCACCACCGCCCGCACCTCGGGGTCGTTCTGAGCTTCCTCCAACGCGTTCCCGACACCGATGCTCACCGCGCCGTTGACCGCGTTGCGGGCCTCGGGCCGGTTGATAGTGATGATCATCACATTCCCGCGGCGCTCGACCAGGGCGCCGGGGGCATCCATTACAGCAACTCCAGGATGGTCGCGTTGGCCTGGCCGCCACCCTCGCACATGGTCTGCAAGCCGTAACGAATTCCCTTGTCCCGCATGTGGTAAAGCAACGTGGTCATGATGCGGGCACCTGAGCCGCCGAGGGGGTGGCCGAGCGCGATCGCCCCGCCGTTGGGGTTGAGCTTGTCCGCGTCGGCGCCGATGTCCTTGAGCCAGGCCAACGGAACCGGCGCGAACGCCTCGTTGACCTCGTAGGCGCCGATGTCGCCGATGGACAGCCCGGAGCGCTTGAGCACCTTCTGGGTGGCCGGGATGGGCGCGGTCAGCATGATCACCGGGTCGGCCCCGGCCAGCGTCGCGGTGTGCACCCTGGCAATCGGCTTCATGCCCAGTTCCTTGGCCTTCTCGGCCGACATGAACAGCAGCGCAGCCGAACCGTCGGAGATCTGCGAGGAATTGCCCGCGTGAATCACGCCATCCTCTTTGAACGCCGGCTTCAGCGACGCCATCTTCTCCATCGGGGTGCCGCGGCGGATGCCCTCATCCTTGAGCAGGACGTTGCCTTCCTGGTCTTTGATGCCCACGATCTGGTCGTCAAAAGCGCCGGAATCCTGTGCGGCAGCAGCCTTTTCGTGTGAGTCCAGGGAGAACTGGTCGAGGTCGAGGCGGGAGAACCCCCACTGCTCGGCGATCATCTCGGCGCCGATGCCCTGGTTGGGAATCTTGCCCTCGTAGCGCGACAGGAAGTTCTCCGGGTACGGCCGCCCGCCGTTGGCCAGGGACGCGCCCATCGGGGTCCGCGACATCGACTCCACGCCGCCGGCGACCACCACGTCGTAGTGACCGGCCACCACTCCGGCCGCGGCGAAGTGCACGGACTGCTGACTCGACCCGCACTGGCGGTCGACGGTCACACCGGGCACCGTCTCCGGCCAACCGGCGGTCAGCAGCGCGGTGCGACCGATGTCGAGGGCCTGCTCGCCGGCCTGCATGACGCAACCCCAGATGACGTCGTCGACGAGCTCGGGGTCGACGCCGGCTCTGGTGACCAAACCGTTGAGGACCTGCGCAGACAGCTCGGCCGGGTGCACCCCGGACAACCCGCCGTTGCGCTTGCCGACAGGGGAACGAACTGCCTCGACGATGACTGCTTCAGCCATGAGAATGTCTCCTTTGACACGGGTGATTAGTTAGATTGTCAACCAACGCGTTGGGAGGGCGCGGAGCGGGGTGGGCTGGCAGAGGATTTCCGCTGGCCACGGCTGCACCAGGGGTCAGGTGCTGGGCGTGGCGTTGTCCGGGTCGGCGGCGTACGCGGCGACTTCGCCGCGCGGCCGGGCGATCACGACCTCGGTCACCACCTCTACGCTTGTCATGTCACTCTTTCCCTTCGCGCACAGACCATTCGGAGATTCGCCGTTCGCGGTACCGGCGTTCGGGCGCGGCGACCGCATCGGTGAGCGATGCCCGCGTCTCGGCCACCGCCTCGGCGAATCTGCCTTGGCGGGAAAACAATTCACCGCGGATGGCGTGCCAGCGGGGATCGGGCTCGAGATGTTGCAGCGCCTGCAATCCCGCTGTCGGCCCGTCCCGTTCGGCCAGCGCCACGGCCCGGGCCAGAGCAACGGGAGCACTCGGCCGCACCGACATCAGCAGGTCGTAGAGCCGGACGATCTCGGCCCAGTCAGTGGACCGATACGACGTGGCCCTGGCGTGCTCGGCGGCGATCGCGGCCTGCAGTTGGTAGGGGTCGGCGACCGCGCCGGTGCGGCGCAGCGAGTCATCGAGCAAACCGAGCGCCTCGGCAATCGCATCGGTGTCCCACCGCGCTCGGTCCTGCTCGGGCAAAGGGATCGGCTCCCCCGCCTCGTCCAGGCGCGCGGCCCGCCGGGATTCGGTCAGCAGCACCAGCGCCAACACCGCCATCGGCGCCGGCTCGTCGGGCATCAGGTCGTGCACCAGGCGGGCCAGCCGCAGCGCCTCGCGGGTGCCGTCGATGTCGGTCAACCGATCGCCGCCGGCCGCGGTGTGCGCGATCGTGTACGACGTGTGCAGCACCGCGCACACGGCCGCGAGGCGCGCCGGCAACTCTTCGTCGGCCGGCACCCGGTATGGGATGGCCGCGGTGGCAATCTTTTTGCGGGTCCGGGTGAGGCGCTTGGCGACGGCGGATTCACTGGTCAACAGCACCGCCGCGATCTGCGCCGGCGACAGGCCGCACAACGTGCGCAGCGCCAAGGTCACCTGGGCCTCCAAACCAAGCGCCGGATGGCAGCAGGTGAAGATCAGCCGCAACCGGTCATCGGCCACCACACTCTCGGGCGGCAGGTCCGGAACACTGAGTTCCACGCTGGCACGCTCCTTCTGCGCCCGGGCGCCTTCCCGGCGCAACAGGTCGATGGCAACTCGGCGCGCGGTCACCGTCAGCCAGGCGCGTGGTTCGTCAGGCACCCCGGTGCGGGGCCAGTCCCGCAGCGCGCGCAGCGCCGCTTCCTGCACCGCATCTTCGGCGATGTGTAGCGAGCCGACCGTCCGGATGAGGGTCGCCAGGATGCGCGTTCCCTCAATCCGGACGGTTTCGGCGAGTGCGGCGTCGGTATCCATCAACCGACTCGGAGATCAGCCGCCGAAATCGATCACGGGACGCACTTCGACGGCGCCATCCCAGGCCGCGGGGATCTCGGCGGCGATCCGCAGGGCCTCGTCCAGGTCGGCGGCCTCGATCAGGTAGAAGCCGGTCAGGGCCTCCTTGGTCTCGGCGTACGGGCCGTCACTGGTGACGACGTCGCCGCCGCGCGCACCGCTGACCCGCACGGTGGTTGCGGTGCCGGTCGGATACAGTGCGGCGCCACCGCGGATCGCGGCACCGTGGTCTTGACCGAACTTCATGTATTCGGCCATGTCAGCGGCCTGTTCGGGGGCCGACCAGTCGACGTCCCTGGTGTAGGTGAGTGCGGCGTATTGCGGCATGTTGTCCTCCTGTAGAGATCATGATCCGGGCTATTCCCGGTCTCACCAAGAGGACGATTGCGAAAGCGCGATCAGGACAATCGAGCCGGGTCAATCTGAGCAGCAACCCGTGGCCGTCGAGTGTTGGAGCACAACGGCAGCCCCACCAGGGCCGGAATGCCCTAGTCCGAGCCTGACTCAGGATCAGATGGTGAGTTCATGATCTGTGCCTTCGTCGGTTTTCCCTAGCCGTCCCAAACAACGCAGACAGGTACGGCGTTTGTGATCGCACTGAAATGGAGGGAACGAGTTGTCCACGTTGTCCGCGCCGCTGGAGGTCGGCGAGGAGTTCGCGGGATACACCATCTTGCGGGTGCTCGGTGCCGGCGCAATGGGGACCGTATACCTGGCGCAACATCCGCGGTTGCCGCGCCACGACGCCCTGAAGGTGCTCTCCGCTGACCTGACCGCTGATTCGGACTACCGGGTGCGCTTCCTGCACGAGGCCGACGTCGCAGCGAATCTCTCGCACCCCAACATCTTGAGCGTCCACGATCGCGGCGAATACCACGGCCAGTTCTGGATCTCGATGGACTACGTCGATGGCGTGGACGCGGCCACACTGTTACGCGAGCAGTACCACAACGGGCTGCCCACCGATGAAGCGCTGCACGTCATCAGCTCGGTGGCATCGGCGTTGGACTACGCGCACCGGCTGGGACTGTTGCACCGCGACGTCAAACCGGCCAACATCCTGCTGAGCGAACCCGACGCCGGTGAGCGGCGAATCTACCTGACCGACTTCGGAATTGCGCGCAGCATCGACGACCCGGCGGGGCTGACCGCGACGAACATGACCATGGGCACGGTGGCCTACGCCGCTCCCGAACAGCTGCAGGGCGAGCTCATCGATGCACGCGCCGACCAGTACGCGCTGGCCTGCACGGCGTTTCACCTGTTGACCGGCGCTTTGCCCTACGACCATCCCAACGCGGCGGTGGTGATCACCAAACATGTGACCGCGCCGCCACCTTCGATCGGCGAACGGCGCCCCGAGTTGGCCGCGCTGGACACGGTGTTCGCCAAGGCGATGGCCAAGACGCCCGCCGACCGGTTCGGCAGCTGCAAGGAGTTCGTTGAAGCACTGCACAAGGGCCTTGCCGCAGGGCCGATCGACATTCTCGACACCCAACCGGGCCCGATAAGGACCGCGGTCACCGCACCCGCGGCCACACCCGGCCGAAAGCGCCGGGTTCGGCGCCCGAAGGTCCTGCTGGGTGTCCTGCTGGGCATCGTGGTACTGATCGGCGGTGGCATATTCGCCGCGGTTACGGTCCCGAAGCACCACAACCCGACAACCACCCCGGCACCCGCCGGCCCGCCGCCCAACACCGGCCCTTTCACCGGCACCTACACCGCCGCCTACGACGCGGACACCGATCTCGACGGTAAACCGGTTGAGGGTTCGACGCCGTACACAGCCACTTGGGGCGTCCGCTCGGTGTGCGGCCCCACCGGGTGCGTAGCCACCGCGGCGCGTCTCGACAGCCGCCCCACGCAGTTCCCCAAGCTGGTCTTCGACAACGTCGGCGGGGGCTGGGTAGCCGTAGCCCTCGGCTCAGACAAGTGCCGTGACGCTCCCATCGAAGTCTGGGCGGTGATCACCGTGCAGCCGCGGCCCGACGGCACCCTTGCCGGCGAATACAGCGCCACTACCGCCAATGGTTGCGCCGCGAAACGAACGGTGACCTTTACCCGGACCGGAGACGTCGACGTCAACAGCCTTCCCGACCCGGCCGCCCAAGCACCCCGGGTGGTGTCCCCGGCCGAAGGCCTACGCGGCCGCTACCGCGAGACCATGACGACCGCCAAGGGAACGAAACTCTCACCGGACGACTTTGCCGTCCGTACGGACTGTCTTCGCACGGGCGATCGGTGCATGAGCTATTTGCATAATCCCAAATCTGCAATGCAGCTGGTGTTCGGCGGCGGGAACTGGATCTGGAACCGCGAATTCGACGACAAGTGTGAGGCCGGCGACCCGTCGCACTACAAGGCGTACGCACAGTTTTCCCTACCGCAACCGCCACAGGATCCGATCACGCTGCTTACCGGCCACGGTCACGTGGAAGCTACCGGGTCTTGCGGCGTGAGCTTCGATATCGACGTGAGAATCGAACGCATCGGCGACTAGGTCAAAAGTCGCGTCGTACAGCACCGCAAGCGATGTCGGCGATCCCTCAGCCGACGGGATACCCCACCGACTTGATCTCGGTGTACTGGTCGAATCCGGCGATGCCGTTCTGGCGTCCCACGCCGCTTTGCTTGTAGCCGCCGAACGGTACGTCGGCTCCATACGGCGCGCCGCCGTTGACGCCCATGAAGCCGGCCTTGATCCGCCGTGCCACTGCCAGCGAGCGCTCCAGCGAACCCGACATCACGTTGCCCGCCAATCCGTAGACGCTGTCGTTGGCGATCCGGATCGCGTCCTCCTCGTCGTCGAACGGGATGACGGACAGCACCGGCCCGAAGATCTCCTCCTGGGCGATCGTCATCGAATTGTCGACGTCGGTGAAAAGCGTTGGGCGGACGAAGAATCCCTTGTCGAAGCCGGTGGGCGCGTCCGGTCCACCCACCAGGGCGGTAGCACCTTCTTCGACGCCCTTGCGGATGTAGCCCATGACACGGTCGCGCTGTCTTTCCGAAATCACCGGACCACACAGAGTTCCGGGGTCCTGCGGGTCGCCGCACGTGACGTTCTCGTAGATGCTCTTGAGAATCGCCACGCCCTCGTCATAGCGCGATCGCGGCAGCAGCATCCGGGTCGGGTTGGCACAGCCCTGACCGGCGTGCATGCACGGCGCGATGCCGATCGCGCAGGCCAACCCGAAATCGGCATCCTCGAGAACGATGGTGGCCGACTTGCCGCCGAGTTCGAGGAACAGGCTTTTCATGGTCGCCGCGCCTTTTTCCATGATCCGTTTGCCCACCACCGTCGAGCCGGTGAACGAGATCAGATCGACCTTGGGCGACAGCGTAAGCTCTTCTCCCACAAAGTGATCGGACGCGGTGACGACGTTGACCACACCGGCCGGGATATCGGTCTTCTCGGCGATCAGCCGGCCCAGCCGGGTCGCGTTGAACGGGGTATTCGGCGCCGGCTTGAGTACCACCGTGTTGCCGGTGCCCAGCGCCTGACCGAGTTTGTTCAACGTGACCTCGAACGGGAAATTCCACGGCACGATCGCGCCCACCACGCCGACCGGCTCCCGCCAGACCTTGATGGTGGTCAGTGCGCCGGTGAGGCTGATCACCCGGTCGCCGAGATCGGTTTCCCACGCGTAGTCGTCGATCAGCCGGGCGGGATATTTCAGCCCGTCGGCCAGCGGCGCATCCAGCTGGGGGCCGAAGGTGATCGCTCGCGGCGACCCCACCTCGAGGATGAGCTCCTCACGCAGCTCCTCCTTCTCCTCTTCGATCGCGTCGTGCAGCTGCAGCAGGCAACGTTTGCGCAACTCGCGGTTGGTGGACCAGTCGGTCTCGTCGAAGGCGCGCCGGGCGGCGTCGATGGCCCGGTGCATGTCCTCCTTCGAGGCGTCGGCGACTTCGCCGAGCGACTCCTCGGTAGCCGGGTTGATATTGGTGAACGTGCCGGCCTGACCGTCGACGAGCTTGCCGTCGATCATCATCTTCGGCTCGAACCGGACCTTTACAGTGTCAGCCATATTTGTTCAGCTCTCTTTTGACAAGGCGCTGGTTGAGGCGCCGGGACGTGAATGGCCACCCGCTAGACAGTAACTCTACGGTGAGCCTTACCGGAAAGCACCCAGTGACCTACTGAGGGATCGAAGAGCACCGGCACCGAAGTCGGTGACCGGAAGACCTGCCCACGGATGTGCGGGTCGTCGCCGTCGGGATCCAGCCGAAGGTTCGGCAGCCGGTCCAGCAGCAGGTTGATCGCGGTCCGCATTTCCAGCCGCGCCAGGTGCATGCCCAGGCAGACGTGCACACCGTGCCCCCAGCCCAGGTTCGACCTGGCCTGCCGGTGAATGTCGAACTTGTCGGGATCGGGATAGCGATCTTCCTGCCGGTTCGCCGAACCCAGCATCGGCATCACCGTGGCGCCGGCCGGGATCGCCACGCCGCCGAGTTCGGTGTCGCGGGTTGCCACCCGGGTGATGGTCAGCAGCGGCGATTCCCAGCGCACGCCCTCTTCGATGGCCTGCGGCAGCAACGACCGGTCCGCGCGGATCGCCTCCAATTGGTCCGGATCCGACAACAGGGCAAGAAGCAGGCTTCCCAGCGAGCGGTAGGTCGTCTCCACGCCGGCGGGTAACAGCAAGCGGAGGAACGAGAAGATCTCCTCGTCGGCGAGCTTTTCTCCGTCAATCTCGGCCGCCCCCAGGGCACTGATCAGGTCGTCTTTCGGCTCGGCACGCCGAGCTTCGAGGATGGGTGCGAAGTATTCACACAACGCCGCTGCGGCCGCGAGTCCTCGTTCCGGGTTCATCAGCCAACTCAGCAGCGAAATCGACCACCGCTGGAACTGCGGGTAGTCCTGCTCCGGCAGGCCTAACAAGCCCGCGATGATCTGGCTCGGATAGTCGAAGGTGAACTCTTTCACCAGATCCGCTCTGCCGTTGGGCGCGAACTTGTCGATCAGGCTGTTGGCTACCCGGCCGACCAGTTCGTCCTGCCACCGCGCCAATGACTTCTGCGAGAAGGCCTTTGAGACGAGCGACCGCAGCCTGCCGTGCACCGGCTCGTCCATACCGAGCATCACGCGTTCGCCGAGCACCGGGCCGAACGCCGCGATCACCGCCGCCGAGGAGAAGGTCTCATTGTCCCGCAGCATCTGCGTGATGTCCTCGTGGCGGTACACGATGAACATCGGCAGCGATTCCTCGTGCGGCAGGGCTCCCGAGGTCTCGAGGCGCTGCACCGGTTCCTCGCGGCGCAGTCGAGCCAGTTCGGTGTACGGGTCGCGCACGTCACCGGATATCGCGTCGTCGAAGGCGCCGAAGTCTTCCAAATCGTCGAATAGCTGTTCCATCAGTACCTTTCACTCCCCTTGTTTGCGCCGCGCCGACAGCGCGGCCAAGCGCTGCAGTATCGGCTGCGGCAGGATCCGCGCGGTCAGGACCATCGCCCGCTGTGCAGCCGTCAATGGATACGCACCGCCCCGCATCGACCCCTGCCTCGGTAGGCCCAGCACGATCCGGGAGACGTGGTGCATGCCCGCGGCAGGCAGAACCCTGTTGAGCGCCAGCAACATTGAGGCATCCGGCCCCACACCGCGGCGACGGAACGGCTTCGTGTCAGCCAGCGCCTTGACCAGTCCGTCGGTGAACCGATCGGGCTGCCTGGCGAGTTTCATCGCGAATCGTCCCCGAGTGTTCATGGTGTTGTGCAGCCGCGCGTACGGACCGTCGAATTTGCGATCGTCGATGGCACCGGCATCGGTGATGATGTCGGTGTCGTAGGTTCCCGTCACCAGAGCGGTGACGCCGAGTCCGAAGGGCGCGATCTCGCACGCCATGGATTCGCCCCACCGCTCCATGGCGCCTTTCGACGCCGAGTACGGCGCGGTGGCCGGCTGACCGCGTACACCGGCCGTGCTGGCAATCAGTACGACGCGCCCCTCCCCCGCCGCCCGCATGGACGGCAGAAGCGCCTGGGTCAGCGCGACGGGGCCCATGACGTGAGTGGCGAACATCTTCTGCCACAACGCCATATCGGTTTCTTCAACCACCCCGGCGGCGGCGATCCCCGCGTTGTGCACCAGCGCATAGGGCGCGCCCACGGCCTCTTCGATCACCTTTGCCGCGGCGGCGATCGACGCGGGGTCGGTGAGGTCGAGCTGCACACCGATCAGCCGATCGTCACCCTCGGCCGCCCCGGTCGCCTGCCGCAACAGCGGAAGCCCGCGGTCCGGTGTGCGCATGGCCGCGACCACGCGCCACCCTTCGTGATACAGGCGCACGGCAGAGGCGAACCCCAGTCCGCGTGACGCACCGGTGATGACAACCGCGCGCGGTTCAGCCATTCTTGCTCGCGGTTGCGCAGGCCCCTTGACCCGGCGGCGGCGGATCGACGCGCGGGCGGCCGTTCGGCTCACCGCTCGCCCAGGTCGACCAGATGCCGACCGAGTACGGGCCCTGGGCGCCCGCCTTCTCGTAGAACCCTTGCGGGTCATACACTTTGGCTTCCGGGTAGGGCCACGGGCAGGCGACAGAGGTGGCGGCATGGCTGACCTTGATCGCCCAGAACCATGCGCCGTAGGCAAAGTAGGACACGTTGATGATGGCGAACATCACCAGGAACGTGCCCAGCACCGGCCGGCTCGGGAGGATCTTCGCTTTCGCGGCCAGCTTCTCGGCCACCGATTTGCCGGTGTCATCGCGGTAGCAGAGTATCGCCGCAGGCACCATCACGAATGTCACCGAGAACGACTCCCAGATCAGCGGGAATTGGAATGTCGTGCCGGTGAATATCGAGCCCCACGGAATCACCTGCGAATAGATGTACATTCCCCAGTGGATCAACGTGTTCTCCAGAAACGCGTCCATGACGAAGCCGATCGCACAAGTCACCAGGCCCAGGCAGATCAACGGGTGCCGTGATACGAAAGCCTCCGGCCCTTTCCGTGCCTGCAGTTTGCGCAGGATCCAGACCGCCGGGAAGTAGGGGCCGAAATAAAACATCACGTAACCGAACACCACGAACGGTTCGACGGTCGGTGACAACGACACCAGCGGCCAGGATTCCGGCCAGTGGGTGAGGTCGGGGTTGTAGACCGCGAACGGAGCCCAGTTCATGATCGGGTCCTGCCACACGATCAGCGTGGTGCACAAGAACATCAGCATCACCGGACTGCCCGGATTGCGCCGCCAGCCCCTGATGAACACCACCAGCAGCACAACCAGCGTGATGGCGGTGGCAACATCCAGGAAGGTGATGTAGTCCAACCCGAAGGTGAACCTCACCGGGCGCGGCCGGCCTTGCACATTCGGGTTGGCGACGCGTGGGTCGAGGGCGGTTCGGCAGTTCACGATGAAGAAGAGCGCAAAGCCCGCCAGCGCGGTACCGGCGATCCAGCCGCCCCATTTACGCTTTTCGCCTCGGCCGGGGGATGCCGGCTGCTCTTCTGCGACAAGAGGTGCCGATTGGTCTGTACTCATTCTTGTCAGCCTTACTCTCCGAAGCGATCGACCAGACGCGAGTTGACGCCGTCCGCATCGAGGGTCCGCGCCACCAGATAGCCCGCCCCCATCCATGCGCGCCGGGTCCACTTGCCGAACGACACCCGAGTGCCCGGGGCACCTGCCGCCGCGGGCATCATCTTGACGCGCTCCAGCGCGTCCTTGACGCCACGGGGACTGAGCGGATGGGCATCGGCGAAGGCCCGCACCAGCGTCGCGGCCACGTCGCGGTTGACCGGCGGCACGCAATACTCGGGACGCCGTCCGCCGTACTTCTGTGCGTAGCGGTCCAGAAAGTCCTGGCCTATCGGATTCGCCTCGTCGTACTGGTCCACCCCGACCCAACCCATGAACGCGTTCCACATGATCGGGTTGACCCAGGCATTCTGAAAAGCCGTGGTGGTGAATCTCGGTGGATCCCAGTCGACCGCCTGCAACGCCGGGTTTATGAACACGATCCCGAATCCGAAACCCAGATGCACGATCGCGTCCGCTTTCGCTTCGTGCAGGGTACGGACGGCCTCATTGATATCTTGTGCGGTCTGAGCAATCGCCGCCTCGGCGACAATCCGGATGCCATTGCGCTGGCATGCTTTTCGTAGATTCTTCAGATAGCTTTCGCCAATCAGGTTCTGCTCGACGAGAACTCCGATCTGGTTGAGGCCACGTTTGGCCACCAGGTCGGCGATGAAAATCGGCTCGTCGGTCATCGATCCCTGCGGGAAGGCGAATGTCCACTCCCCCAGCCAGTCGTCGGTGCCGGTGACGCTGATGGCGGGGACTTTGAATCGCTCCTCGATCGCCTCCCGGGTGGGCACACAGTTGTCGGTGATGTGTGGGCCGAAGACCACCAGACATCCCTCGTCGACGAGTTCGCCGAACGCATCGATCACGGCCTTCACCGACCCTTTGGGCAGGCCCTCGACCTCGCGGTAAATCATCTGTACTGGCCGGTCCAGCTGCCCGCTTTCGACTGCCTCTTCGAAGACCAGGTCGAAGCACCGCGTGAAGTCCGCGAGCATCTCATCGGGAAACCCCGGCGGCAGCTTGAAGTCCATCAGGTAACCGACCTTGATCGGCTCGGCGGTGCTTTCGTAGGACATTCGACCTCCCGTGGGGCGGACTGGACGACGCCATTCTCAGCCCGACCTAATATTTGTTCTGACCCTAGCGGCGGCGATATGCAGCGTCAATCATCGTTGCTCCCCGCCCAGGTAGACCTCGATCATCTCGTTGAGCGCACGGCCTACCGCTACATCGTCGGTGAGCGGTCCGGCGATGGCAGCCCTGGCTGCCTCTCTCATGCTGAGGCCCTCTGCCACCAGCCGGCCGGCCGCGATGAGTACGCGGGTCGACGCAACCTCGCGCAGTCCGCCGGTCTCCAGGCGGCGGATGGCCTGCCCGAAGCGCACCAGCTCGGATGCCGTCGCGCTGTCGACGCCCGCTTCGTGCGTGACAATTCCTTCTTCGACATCTGCTGCGGGGAAACCGAATTCGATGGAGACCATGCGCTGTCGTGTCGAATCTTTGAGATCCTTGAGCACACTTTGATAGCCGGGGTTGTAGGACACGACGAGGCCGAATCCGGGCGCCGCGTCCAGCGTGACGCCCAGGCGCTCGATGGGCAGCTGCCGTCGGTGGTCGGCGAGCGGGTGCAGCACCACGGTCGTGTCCTGTCGAGCCTCCACCACCTCGTCCAGGTAGCAGATCGCGCCCTCGCGTACCGCCCGGGTCAACGGTCCGTCCATCCACACCGTCTCGTCACCTCGCAGCAGATACCGGCCGACAAGGTCTGCGGTGGTGAGGTCGTCGTGGCAAGCGACGGTGATCAGGGGCCTGCCGAGGTCGTAGGCCATGGCCTCGACGAAACGGGTTTTGCCGCAACCCGTCGGGCCTTTGAGGACAAGTGACAGACCTTGGCGGTAGGCCGCCTTGAATACGGCTTCCTCGCTGCCGACCGACGTGTAGTAAGGCCGCACTGTTCCTTTTCCGTCTGCATCGGACGGAGCGCCGTTCCGATCAACCAGGCCGGGCTCGTTGGCCATCGCTTCCCTTCTGCGTTCATCGGAGCCTAACCGGAACAGATGTTTGTTTCAACCCGCACTGAGCTGCGGCACCAATCCGGCGATACTGCGCCAACTGCATTCCGGGACAGGGGCGTTGCGTCGAACATCCTCAGCACACCCTCCGGCGAACCTCGGCCGAGCGCAGCGCAGACCTGAACAGCGGGCCCACCATGCCGGCGAGCTGATCCGGTCGAGCGATGGTCGCGTGCGCGGTGCTGCCGAATACCTTGCGCAGCGATTGCACGTCGGTTCCCGCGCCGATCGTCAGACATACACAGCCGGTCCCCCGCCGCCGCGCCTCAGTCAGAGCGCGGCGGGCATCCGCGGCCCCGTAGGGCCGCTCGTATCCGTGGTCGTAAGCGAGTCCGTCGGACAGCACCACCAACAGCCGCCGTGACGTGCCGCCCCGCGCTTCCAGCACTGCCGAACCGTGCCGGATGGCCGCACCGAGACGCGAGTAGGCACCGGGTTCCAGACTGTTCAGTCGCCTGATTGTTCGAGCGTCGAGGTGATCGTCAAATCGCTTGACCGGCACCATGCTCACCGCACGCCTGCCCTGGGAGTAATACGCGTAGAGGGCAACTCGGTCACCCAGGTCGTGCAGCGCAACGGTGAGGTTGGCGACCGCGGCACGCTGCTGTTCGTGCACCGTCCGACCCAGCGTTCCGGGCTCCGCCGCCGACCCGGACACATCGAGGAGGAGCAGCACCGACAGGTCACGCCGGCGCCGCAGGCTGTCGAGGTAGACCGCCTCATCGGGCACTGACCCGGCCAGCACCTGGACACGGGCTTCGACGGCCGCGTCGATGTCGATGTCATCGCCCTGCGGCTGGCGGTGGCGGCGGTGCAGACCCATACCAAGTCGCGACAGCGGGCGCCGCACGCCGATCGCGTCGTCGATCGCCTGGGTCGCCGATGGTTTGATCGTCGGCGCAACCTCGCGCACCGTGCACCACGCGCGCCGATAGCTCTTGCGTGTCACGTCCCACTCCGGATACGTCACGCCATCACTCGAACTCAGATCCCGGCCATCCCCGACGTCTTCGCCCGCCGCCGACGCCAGCGACGACACCGCATGCACACCACGCTTCGCGGAATCGGTGCGGTGCGTCGGAGTGTCCGCACCGGGCGGTCCCCCGCCACTGCCGGTCTTGCGACCCGACGAAAGCAGCTTCTTGAACCACTTTCCGATGAAGCCGCCCCCACCGACCGGGCTGCTGAACAGATCGGGGTCGTCGGAATCATCGACCTCGCCGTCGTCGAGCTCCTCGAGTTCCTGCTTACCGAGGCTGCGCGGCACATGCTGCGGGGCCGACTGGTCCTGTTGCCCGGCCGCCGTCGAGCACGCGGCCAACACCTTGGCCGCGCGGACCACGCCGAACTCCGGCGCCGGGTCGTCGATTACTGCGCGTCCCTCCGCGATCGCCAACGAAGCCGCGGGTGAGTCGCTGCGGCCGGCGATGTCGCGGTCGCCCATCGACGTCAAGGCCCGCGGCAACACCTCAGCATTGGCAACCAGCGCACGGTGCGCCTCGACCGCCAGATAACGCCGGGCCAGGCGCGGGCGGCGCACCAGTGACCGCACCACATCGGGGTCCAGGCTGCCGGCCGCGATCAGCGACGCCTGCACCGCGGTGGCCCGAAGGACCTCGAGCGTCGCGCGCGCATGCCCGGATGACCCGTCGACGTAGATCGTCTGGCCGTCCGTCCATGGCGGTTCGCCGGATTTCACCGGGGCCACCGCAACGGGTCGTCCCGCAAGGGCGGAGGCGAGCATGCCGAGGGCCTGAAACCTGTCGCCGAGAGCGTCGTCTCCCACCCTCGACCTCCCACCCTGACCCTGTGATCAGCCTCGACCAAATATCTGTTCCAGCTTAAAATCCAGCTTTGCCACAGTCAATCAGAGTCCGGTTGACCAAATATCTGTTCCGACGTATGGTCCCAATTGGTCGCAGTCAGCGGTATTGACCCATGTGGTGCCCGCAGTAATGTTGTGCGGCAATACAGTGCACACCGAAAAGGTCGAAAAGGGAAAGTGGATTTCTCCTATCCCGCGGACGTGGAGCGGTTCCGCCACGAGCTGCGCACCTGGCTGTCGGCAAATCTGACCGACGAACTGATCGCCGCTCGGCGACCATCGGGCCGTGACGACGCGGTGTTCGAGAAGCTGCGCGTGTGGAACGCGACCATGGCCGACGCCGGCTGGGCCGCCGTCTCGTGGCCGCGCGAGTACGGAGGCCGCGGCGCCACGGTGCTCGAACAGTTGGTCTACACCGAAGAGACAACGCGCGCCCGGGCACCGCTGCCGCTCAACGTCATCGGGATGAACAACATCGCACCGGCGATCATGCAGTACGGCACCGAGTCGCAGAAGATGACGCTGCTGCGCCGCATGATGCGCGCAGACGACATCTGGTGCCAGGGCATGTCGGAGCCCGAGGCTGGATCCGACCTCGCCGCGCTGCGTACCCGAGCGGTGCGTGACGGCGACGATTTCGTCGTCAGCGGGCAAAAGATCTGGACCTCACTGGGCCACAAAGCAACGTGGTGCCAGTTGTATGTGCGCACCGACCCCGACGCTCCCAAGCACAAGGGCATCTCCTGTCTCATCGTGGACATGAGCTTGCCGGGTATCGAGGCACGCCCGCTGGTGACGCTGAACGGCGACACCGATTTCGCCGAGGTGTTCTTCCACGATGTACGCGTGCCGGCGGATGCGCTGCTGGGTCCACTCAATGCGGGCTGGCAGGTTGCCACGACCACCTTGAGCCACGAACGTGCGGGCGCGGCCCGGTTATACGCGGAGCTGGAAGTGCGGTTGGAAGAACTGGTCGCGGACTTCGCGGCTGTCGATGGCGGCGGATGCGCTCGAGGACCCGGTGGTCCTGCGGCGCCTGGGTGAGATCGCGGTCCGCATCAAGTATCTGGAAGTGCTGTGCCAGCGTGCCGATCTCGGCGACACTGCACGGCGGTGACGCTTTCGGATCGGCGAGCCTGGCCAAGACGGTGTGGGGCGAGATCGGCCAGGATCTCGCCGCGCTCGCGTTCGACGTGCTGGGCACCCGCGGAGTCCACGGCCGCTGGGGCGACTACCGGCTCACTTCACGGTCGCTGACCATCGCCGGCGGCACCAGCCAGATCACCAAGAACATCACCGCTCAGCGGGTCCTGGGGTTGCCGCGCAAATGAATCTGGAACTGACCGAAGAACAACTCGCGCTGCGCGACACGGTGCGGCGCTTTCTTGCTGAGCGAGCACCGATTTCGGGACATGTCCGCACGCTGCTCGACGAGCCCACCGGCACCACGGAAGCGGTCTGGCGTGGCCTTGCCGACCTCGGGGCGACCGGCCTGCTGGTACCGGCGGAATACGGCGGCTCCGGCATGACGATGGTCGAGGCCGGCATCGTCGCCGAAGAACTGGGCGCCGCACTGCACCCGGGGCCCTGGTTGTCCACGGCAGTCGGCGCCGTGCGCGCACTGACCCGCATCGGCGGCGAACCGGCGAGCGACATTCTCGCCGGCATTGCCGACGGCACCACGATCGCCGCCATCAGCTTGCTCGACGCCGCCGCGGTCCAAGCGATCGAACGCTCCGAGGGTGACCGTCCCCGAGTGGCTCTCAAGGGCGAGATCGCGGTCGTTTCCGACGCCGCCGCCGCCGACCTGATACTGGTCCTGGCGCAAGATCGTGATGGCACTGGGCTTTTCGCGGTCAAGACGGCAGCTTCCGGCGTCTCGGTGGCAGCGGAGCACGGTGTGGACCAGACCCGCAAGCAGTTTCGGGTCGAGTTCGACGGTGCAGCCGCCGACCGGCTGGCCACGCCGACACCCGATGCCATCCAAGCGGTGGCCGACGACGTGCTCATCGCGATGGCCGCCGACGCGCTGGGCGCCGCACGCGCCGTCATGGACATGGCGGTCGAATACGCAAAGGTGCGCCAGCAATTCGGTCAGGCCATCGGATCGTTTCAGGCCGTCCAGCATCTGTGTGTCGACATGTACGAGACCGTCGAATTGGCACGCAGCGGCGTAATCCACGCGTTGTGGGCTTCCGATGTCGCAGACGCCGAAGAGCACCATCTTGCCGCGCTTCGCGCCAAGGCTTTCGCGGGCCGCCTGGCCACCGTCGGCGACACCGCGATTCAGGTGTTCGGCGGCATCGGCTACACGTGGGAGCACGACGCTCACCTTTACCTGAAGCGCCTGCTGAGCTGGAGCGCGTTCTTCGGCGGATCCGACAGATATCTGACCGAAGTCGGTGCGCGACTTGCCAAAAGGAGACAGTGATGATCGATTTCACGGGCCAGGCGGCCATTGTCACGGGAGCAGGCCGCGGGCTGGGCCGGTTGTACGCGCTCGAATTGGCGCGTCGGGGTGCCTCCGTCGTCGTCAACGACCTGGGCGGGACCATGCATGGCGACGGCTCGGACACGACGGTCGCCGATCAGGTCGTTGCCGAAATTCAGGCCGCGGGCGGCACCGCGGTCGCCTCCCACGAGTCGGTGGCCAGCCCCGAAGGTGGCGAGGCGATCGTCGCGACCGCCGTGGAGAACTTCGGCCGACTCGACGCCGTGGTCAGCAATGCGGGCATCTTCAACAGCATTCCGTTCGACGAACTGTCAGCCGACGACTGGCGGCGAATGCTCACGGTGCACCTCGATGGCGGCTTTTACCTGAGCCAACCCGCGTACCGGTTGATGAAGGCGCAGGGCTACGGCCGGTTCGTGTTCATCTCCTCCTCGGGCGGAATGTTCGGACAGCCGCTCGAAGCCCATTACGCGGCCGCAAAGGCTGGTCTGGTAGGCCTTTCCAATGTCATCGCGATCGAGGGCGCCGAACACGGCATCCTCTCGAATACGGTTCTACCTTTTGGCTTTTCGCGGATGGTGACGGAAACCGTCGGGGACCCTATAGCTCTCGAGGAGATCGGCTTCCTGGAGATCATCAAGCCGGAGTTGGTGGTGCCGATGGTGGTTTTTCTGGCCAGCCGCACGTGCGAGATCAGCCACCAGAACTTCTCGGCGTGCGCAGGGCGCTTCGCGCGGGTGTTCGTCGGCCTTGGTCAGGGCTGGCTCGGCGCCACCGGGGGCGAACCGACCGCCGACGACATCGCGGCCCATCTGGCGGAGGTGTCGTCGACCGAACCGTTCACCGTGCCCGGCTCGATCTTCGAGGAAGTGTTCGGTGTCTGCGCCCAACTCGGCGTCAATGTCGGCGTCTGACCGTGGACATCCCCTACCTGCTGAACGCCACACCCTCGGCACGCAAGTCCCTCGACCTGAACGCGCTCGTGGACCCTGCCGAGATACGTGACTGCCTGCGCATCGGGTTGCGGGCCCCGAACGGCTCCAATCAGCAAGCGTGGCGGTGGCTGGTGGTCACCGACCCGGCGTTGCGCAAAGAGATCGCGCGGCTGTACCGCGAGGCCTATCTGCTCAGGGTCGGTGGGCAGTTGCTTGCCGACCTGATGCCGGCCGGCACACCGGAGGCCAGGCTGATGTCGTCAACGGAGTGGCTGGTCGAGAATATGGCCGAGGTACCGCTGTTGGTGATCCCTTGCTACGAGCCCTACCTCCCGCGCATCGACGGCGACGAATCGTTCTATCAGGCCACCCTGTACGGCTCGATCTTCCCGGCAGTGTGGAACTTTCAGCTCGCACTGCACACCCGGGGATACGGCACCTGTATCACCACCCTGCACCTGCATTACGAGGCCGAAGTTGCAGAGTTGCTCGACATCCCGCAGACCTACGTTCAGGGCTGTCTGCTACCCGTTGCCCGCTTGCGTAGCGGGCTCACCTTCCGCCCTGTCCGACGGAGACCCGTCGACGAGGTAGTCACCCTGAACGGCTGGGCCGGTGCACCCATCTAAATCGTTCATCACGGTTCTAAGCAGCGAGTTTGCCGTATCCGGTCTGATAGCCTCTAACAAAGATTTGGTTCAGCGGGAGGACGAAATTCGCATGGTGCGGAGAATCCGATCCGCGGGATCCTCTCGGGCGACACCAAACAGACCATGACCGAAAGCGCAACCGAATCCGGCACCCGCCGAATCGAGATCCTCGAGACGGCGGCGTCACTGATCGCCACGTCGGGACTGCGGACCTCACTGCAGGAGATCGCCGACGCGGCCGGCATTCTGCCAGGGAGCCTGTACCACCATTTCGAATCCAAAGAAGCGATTCTTGTTGAGCTAATTCGCCGCTATCAAGCCGACCTGAATCGCATCGGGCTAAGCGCCCAAGCGACATTGGATGAACCGGACTCGCGACCCGCAGCCGAGAAGATCATCGAGTTGGGCTCGGCGATCGCCAATTGTGCCGTGCGGCACCGGGCCGCTCTGCAGATGTCGTTCTACGAAGGTCCGAGTGCCGATCCCGAACTGATGAAGCTGACGCAGCAGCGACCCACCGCAGTGCTGGAGGCGATGCTGCAAACCCTTCGCGCCGCACGATGGAGCGGCTACATCAAGGCCGACATCGACCTTCCCACGCTGGCCGACCGAATCTGCCAGACCATGCTTCAGGTCGGACTGGACGTCATCCGGCACAACTCCTCCCCCGACCAGGTAGCCGCACTGATGTGCCGGATCATGCTGCAAGGACTGGCATCCCGGCCACCTACCGATCGGGCGCTGGACCGGTCCAACGCGTTTGCCGCGGCCGGTGATGTCATCGCATCCTGGGCCGACGACCGCGAAGCCGACCCCAGCGACAAAGCGGCCCACCTGCGGGCGGTGGCACGAACCGAGTTCGGCCGCAAAGGATATGAAGTCACCACGATCCGAGACATCGCGTCCGCAGCCGGTCTGGGAACCGGTACCGTGTACCGCGTCATCGGATCCAAAGATGAACTCCTGGCTTCGATCATGCGTTCCTTCGGCCAGAAGGTGGAAGCGGGCTGGGTCGACGTGCTGCGCTCCCAGGCGACCCCCATTGAGAAGCTGGACGCACTGAGTTGGGTCAACGTCAATGCGTTGGACCAGTTTTCCGACGAATTCCGGATCCAGCTCGCTTGGATGCGCCAGTCACCCCCGAACACCGCAAACCCCGGCTGGTTGTATACGACTCGGTTGCGACAGATGAAATCGCTTCTGTCAGAAGGTATTCGGTCCTCCGAGATTCGAATCGACGCGCCTTCCACCACGATGCTTGCCCGCAGCATCATCGGCATGCAGTGGATACCGGAAAACATCCTGCGCGCAGTGGGCACCCGCTCGTCACTCATCCTGGCTCGTGACACCGTCTTGCGCGGTGTTGCGATTCGCGCCAAGCAGTAGCGCGGGTAGCGTCGAATCATGGCGCACATCATTGTCATCGGCGGCCACGGCAAGGTGGCATTGCAACTGACCAGAATTCTGAGCGAGCGTGGCGACGACGTGAGTTCGGTGTTCCGTAATCCCGACCACACCGACGAGGTCGCAGCCACCGGAGCCGCCCCGGTCACCGCCGATATCGAACAACTCGACACCGGCGCGCTGGCCGATCTGCTTGCCGGGCACGACGCGGTCGTCTTCACCGCCGGGGCAGGCGGCGGTAACCCGGCCCGGACCTACGCCGTGGACCGCGATGCCGCGATCCGGGTGATCGACGCGGCGTCCCAGGCGGGCGTACGTCGGTTCGTGATGGTGTCCTACTTCGGTGCCGGACCGAATCATGGTGTACCTAAGGATGATTCGTTCTATGCCTACGCGGAGGCCAAGGCCGCCGCGGATGAACACCTGCGCGCGAGTGGTCTCGACTGGACCGTACTCGGCCCGGGCCGGCTCACGCTCGAACCGGGCACCGGACGCATTGCGGTGGGCAAAGCCAAGGGTGAGGTTGCGCGTGAGGACGTGGCGGCAGTAGTCGCGGCCGCCCTGGCCGACGACGCGACGATCCGCCGCACCATCGACTTCAACAACGGGGACGTCCCGATCGCTGACGCGCTGGGACGCTGACCGAGCGGCAACCGGCGCGCCCCGCAGAGTAGCCTTAGTCCCGCAACTGGTCTGCTGTCGCCACACTGCGCGGCGCCGGCATCGAGCGAGGCACACACGTCTCGCGAGAGGGAACCCGGTGAGAATCCGGGACTGTCCCGCAGCGGTATGCAGGAACGACCGCCGTCACAGAGCACTGGCCCTGGAGAAATCCAGGACTGGGAAGCGACGGCCATTAGGAACCCTGCCCGGCTCCTCAGCGGCCCCCTTCCGGGCCGCATCGTCGACCGGGCGCGGAGCACTTTCTCAGTGCGTGCCTGTGAGTCCGAAGACCTGCCAGGTGCGCCGGGCGCGCCGCGCCCGGCGGCACATCGCCTCGTGGAATGGGCGTTTGGCCAGCCAGTCGCGGTGGTACGCGTGGCTCTAGAGAGCACAAGCGCATCGCCCCGACTGATCGGCTGCGCGTCCGCGGGCGGTGACCATACCGTCGAACGAAGGACCGCTCGTGACCGCTCAACCATTCACCGCCACCATCACCGGTTCCCCCCGGATCGGCCCGCGCCGCGAACTCAAGCGCGCGACCGAGGGCTACTGGGCCGGACGTACCAGCCGCTCCGACCTGGAGTCTGTCGCCGCCGGCCTGCGCCGCGACACCTGGTCAGACCTGGCCGCCGCCGGTCTGGACTCGGTGCCGATCAACACCTTCTCCTACTACGACCAGATGCTGGACACCTCGGTGCTGTTGGGCGCGTTGCCGGCCCGGGTAGGCCAGATCTCCGACGCACTGGACCGCTACTTCGCCGCCGCGCGAGGCAACGACGATGTAGCCCCGCTGGAGATGACGAAGTGGTTCGACACCAACTACCACTACCTCGTTCCTGAGATCGGCCCCTCCACCCGGTTCTCGCTGAACCCGGACAAGGTGCTCTCCGAGCTCAAAGAGGCGCAGGAACAGGGCATCCCCGCGCGTCCGGTGGTCATCGGGCCGGTCACCTTCCTGCTGCTCAGTAAGGCGGTGGACGGCGCGAGCGCACCGATCGAGCGGCTGCAGGAGCTGATGCCGATCTATTCCGAGCTGTTGTCACTGCTCGCGGACAGCGGGGCACAGTGGGTGCAGTTCGACGAGCCGGCGCTGGTCACCGACATCTCCCCCGATGCACCCGCGCTGGCCGAAGCCGTCTACAACGCGCTGGGTGCGGTGGCCAACCGTCCGGCCATCCACGTCGCCACCTACTTCGGCGACCCCGGCGCCGCACTGGCGGGGCTGGCCCGCACACCGGTCGAGGCAATTGGCGTCGATCTGGTCTACGGCCCCGACACCGCGATCGCGGCCGTTCCGGAGTTGGCCGGCAAGACACTGGTGGCCGGCATCGTCGACGGCCGCAACATCTGGCGCACCGACCTGGAAGCGGCGCTGGGCAAGCTGGTCACGCTGCTGGGATCGTCGGCGGCGGTCGCTGTGTCTACGTCGTGCTCCACGCTGCACGTGCCGTACTCGCTGGAGCCCGAGACCGATCTGGACGACAACCTGCACAGTTGGCTGGCGTTCGGCGCCGAAAAGGTGCGTGAGGTGGTCGTTCTGGCTCGGGCGCTGCGCGGGGACCTCGGGGGCCGCGACGCCGTCGCCGACGAGATCGCGGCCTCCAACGCCGCCGTGGCCTCGCGCAGGAAGGACCCGCGCCTGCACAACGGCCAGGTCCGGGCCCGCATCCAATCGATCGTCGCGTCCGGCGTCCACCGCGGGGATCCCGCCGAACGCCGTGCCAGCCAGGACGCCCGCCTGCAGTTGCCGGTGCTGCCGACCACGACGATCGGTTCCTACCCGCAGACCTCGGCGATCCGCATCGCCCGGGCTGCCTTGCGCTCCGGCGAGATCGACCAGGCCGAGTACGAGCGGCGGATGAAGCAGGAGATCGCCGACGTCATCAAACTGCAGGAGCAGCTGGGCATTGACGTGTTGGTACACGGCGAGCCCGAACGCAACGACATGGTGCAGTACTTCGCCGAGCAGCTGGAGGGCTTTTTCGCCACCCACAACGGCTGGGTGCAGTCCTACGGCAGCCGGTGCGTGCGTCCGCCGATCCTGTTCGGCGACGTGGTTCGCAACCACCCGATGACGGTCGACTGGATCAGCTACGCGCAGTCGCTGACCGACAAGCCGGTGAAGGGCATGCTGACCGGACCGGTCACCATCCTGGCGTGGTCGTTCGTCCGCGACGACCAGCCGCTGGCCGACACCGCAAACCAGGTGGCGCTGGCGATCCGGGACGAGACGGTGGATCTGCAGTCCGCGGGTATCGCGGTGATCCAGGTGGACGAACCGGCGCTGCGCGAACTGCTGCCGCTGCGCCGTGCCGACCAGGACGACTACTTGTTCTGGGCCGTAGGGTCTTTCCGGTTGGCCACCTCCGGGGTCGCCGACTCGACCCAGATCCACACCCACCTGTGCTACTCGGAGTTCGGCGAAGTGATTGGCGCGATCGCCGACCTGGACGCCGATGTCACATCCATCGAGGCGGCACGCTCGCACATGGAGGTGCTCGACGACCTGAACGCGATCGGCTTCTCCAATAGCGTGGGCCCGGGTGTCTACGACATCCATTCCCCGCGGGTGCCCAGCACCGACGAGATGGCGGTGTCATTGCGGGCTGCGGTGAAAGCCATTCCAGCGGAACGGCTTTGGGTGAATCCGGACTGCGGCTTGAAGACCCGCAACGTTGATGAGGTGACCGCGTCGCTGCGCAACATGGTCGCCGCCGCGCAGCAGGTGCGGGCCGAGGCCTAGCCAAGGTGTCGTCGAGCGTTACGCTGGCGTGGCGCTCGACGTCAACTGCCACGCTGGCGTGACGCCGGGCGCGGCCAGCGCTAGTCGGACTCCACCTGGACCGGGACGTCGTCGGCCCAGGGCTGCCGGGTCACCATGTCGGCCACTCGCACGTAGCCGTGCTCGAATTCGCCTGTGGCAGCATCGACTAGCCGATATCGCTGCGTCTGCCGGTGAATCGGTTGCGCGTCGAGCAGGACGATGCGGACCTCGCCTGGTTCGAATCGGCAACGCCGTTGCATCGCCGCGATCAGCTGCTCGTTGTGCATGTGGCCGTCACCGAAGTTCCACCCGATGGCGGTGCTGCAGATGCGTTCCCCGTCGGTGATGACGTACTCGTCCTCGTTCTGGCCGGCCATGGCGCGGTGCGCCAGGGTGAACAGTGCCCGGCCGTGAGTGTTCATGGCGCGGAACGCATATCCGAGGTACATCGGTATCTGGGCACGATCCTTGCCGTAGAACCGCTCCAGCTGGGCCTGCGGCATGCTGGCGATCGCCACGATGCCCCGGGCGATCTTCTCACTCGCCGACGGCTTGATGCACCACAGCGTCGTGTCCCAGTTGCCGGCGTAGTAGCGCATGCCGGGCAGGAATGAGATCTTGCGCGGGAACATGTTGCCCGCAATCACCGTGCCCACCAGGGCGGTGAACAGAATCGCCACCGGAGCAAGGTGTTTGACGTCGCTGATGCCCAGCTGGACGTGGCCGACGAACAGCGAGAGCACGCCGAAGATCATGAAGACGTTCCACTCCAACGGCACGCCCATCGGGATGGCGGTCAGGATGCCCAGGTGAAAGCACACCATCACGATCGCCGCGACGGTGGTCGGCCACCCGCCGTGGGAGAAGAACAGCGCCAACGGCACGAACATCTCGATGAAAGTGCTGACGTGTGCAAACAACCGTGACAAGAGCCCGGGCCGCAGGTCGTCCGGGAACTTCTCGAAGAACATCCGTTTGATGAACCGCGGCCGAAACAGCGGGTTGTTGGACATCATCGTGGAGATCACGAACGGGAAGTGCTTGTTGAGTTTGGACGTCGCCGCCCCCATCCAGATCACCAGGAACACCAGTTTGGCCGCGACGATCATGTCTACACCGCCGAACAAAAACGTCACGGTGAGCGATCCGTAGACCTCACCGCGGGCCGCCAGGAAAATCACCTTGTCGCGCAGTCCCGCCGCGCCCAGCGCCAGCAGGATCGCCACGATCTCCCACATCGGCAGCAGCCCGACTTTGGTGCCCAGCGCCGGTATCGGGCCGGTGCCGTCGGTGAACAGCGCGGTCACCAGCAGCACCAGCAGCAGGGCATAGAGTGCCACGTCCACCGGCTTGCGCTTGGTGCCGAAGGTCAGCGGGATGTGATCGGGCCATGGTGGCAGCCGGATGGTGCCGAACCTCATCCAGTACAAAATCGAGCCCATCGGCGGAAAGAACCGGTTGTTGAGCGGCCCGAAGCCGCAGCCCAGCCCGACCACCTCGAACAACATCGTGTACAACACGACCTTCTCGAAGACGATCGGCTCGGCGTACCAGGACCGGACATTGGTGAATCCGTCAATCCCCTTGGTGCTCACGACAATCAGCCAGGCAACCAGGATGTAGAGCAGGATCTTGACGACGTAGAACAGGTGCATCACCACCGGCGTGCCGAAGCCCACCTCGGCCCAGTGCCGGGCCATCGGACGGATCTTCTCGCTGCGGGTGCCCTTGCTCCACTCAGCGATGTCGATCTCGGGCAGTTGGGGCTTGAGAAATCCCATGGTTTGACAGATTAGAACGTGTTCTAGCCGCATGCCCACCCTGCCGCACCGAATCCTTTGTCAGCTGCCGCGACGGGCGATACCGTGAGGTGCAGGCGGCTAAGGGAGTAAGACAGATGCGCAGACCCCGATACCTTTCATGGGCGGTCGTGGCGACCGTCGCAGCATTCGCATTCGTCGCCGGCAGCGGTCCGGCACAGGCGCAAGCGCCGTCCCCGGGTGATTCCTGCTCGGTGCTGCACGCCACCACCCAGGACGCCGACGGCAAGACGATGTGGTGCAACCCCACCATGACGGGCAGCCACAGCCTGGTGTGGCAGTACGGCGGACCGGGCTAAGTCCGAGGCAGCGACTGGCCTACCGCAAGTCCGCGTCTGCGTACTGTGCGTTTCATGCGCATTCATGACGTTCGCGCCAGACGCAGCGCCGAAGAATTTCCGCGCGAGGAGCACTTGGCCTGGAAGATCGCCGAGGTAGCCGCAGACCCGGTGGCGGTGCCTGCCGAAACCGAATCCATGGTGATCAACCGCATCATCGACAATGCCGCGGTGTCGGCGGCTTCGGTGATCCGGCGTCCCGTCACCACCGCGCGAGCCCAGGCTCTTGCGCACCCCCCTTCAGTCGGGGGTGCGAAAGTCTTTGGAGTCGAAGGGTGACTACTCGCCGGAATGGGCAGCGTGGGCCAACGGTGTGGCAGTCCGCGAATTGGATTTCCACGACACGTTTCTGGCTGCCGACTACTCCCACCCGGGTGACAACATCCCACCCCTGGTCGCGGTCGCCCAGCATCTCGGGGTGGGTGGCGCGGATCTGATCCGCGGCCTGGCGACCGCGTACGAGATTCAGATCGCCCTGGTGAAGGGAATCTGCTTGCACGAGCACAAGATTGACCACGTCGCGCATCTGGGTCCGTCGGTGGCCGCGGGCTTGGGGACGATGCTGCGCCTCGACCGGGCGACCATCTATTCGGCCATCGGTCAGGCGTTGCACCTGACGACCGCCACCAGGCAATCGCGTAAGGGGCTGATCTCGAGCTGGAAGGCGTTTGCTCCCGCGTGGGCGGGCAAGGTCGCCATCGAGGCCGTCGACCGCGCCATGCGCGGGGAGGGTGCACCCGCTCCGATCTATGAGGGCGAGGACGGGGTGATTGCCTGGCTCCTTTCCGGGCCCGGACACACCTATCAGGTGCCGCTTCCCGAGCCGGGTGAGCCCAAGCGCGCCATTCTGGACAGCTACACCAAGCAACACTCCGCCGAATACCAGAGCCAGGCGCTGATCGACCTGGCCTGTCGGATGCGCGGGCGGATCGGCGATCTGAACCAGGTCGCGGCGGTGGTGCTGCACACCAGCCACCACACCCACTGCGTGATCGGCACCGGGTCGAATGATCCGCAGAAATTCGACCCGGATGCCTCGCGCGAAACACTGGACCACTCGGTGATGTACATCTTCGCGGTCGCGTTGCAGGACGGAACCTGGCACCACGAGCGGTCGTATACATCCGAGCGGTCGCACCGGCCCGACACCGTCGAACTGTGGCACAAGATTTCCACGCTCGAAGACCCCGAATGGACCAGGCGCTACCACGCCCCCGACCCCGCGGAGAAGGCGTTCGGCGCGCGCGCCGAGGTCACCTTGAAAGGCGGTGCGGTGATTGTCGACGAGATCGCTGTCGCTGACGCACATCCGTTGGGCGCCAGACCCTTTGGGCGCCAGCAGTATGTGGCGAAGTTCACCGAGCTTGCCGACGGTGTGATCGACGCTGCCGAACAGCGGCGGTTCCTGTCAGTGGTCGAAGGCATGCCGGGGATGACGGCGGGTACCCTCGGCGCACTCAATCCGGTCGTCGATCCGTCAGTGCTGGACAAGGCGCCGAGCATTCCGCGGGGAATCTTCGGATAAGCGTTCGTCTGCAACGATTTCCCAATTTCCAAGTCCTTGAAGGAGCCGCCTCATGAGGGCTGTCGAAGACCTGCCGTGCAATGCGGCAAGCTCGGGCAGATCCGCTGATCTCAAAGCTGTTCGGCACCAAGCCAACATGCTTGGACAGACGTCAAGTCTTCCGGAACTTGTTTCAGCGGCGCCAAGATCGGTGTAGCTTGCTGCTGGGGGGCACGGGGTCACTGAGGAGTGGGGCATGACCGATGTCGACTATTGCGTTGTGGGGGCGGGATTCGCCGGACTGACGGCCGCGCTGCGCTTGAAGCAGGCGGGTCACTCGGTGGCCCTGCTGGAGGCCCGGGACCGAGTCGGTGGCCGCACCTTCACCGTTACCCGCGACGACGGCGTGTGGATCGACCGGGGTGGTGCGTGGATCGGACCGGGCCAGGACCGGATCTACGCGCTGATGCAGGAATTCGGCGTGCCGGAATACAAGCAGCACACCGACGGTGACGCCATGATGATCGTCGACGGCAAGAAGCGCCGCTACGGCGGGAAGCTGCCGTGGTCGATGAGTCCCTGGGCGATCGCCAACCTCGGCATGGGCCTGATGAGCCTCGAGCAGATGTGCAAGACGATTCCGCGCGAAGCCCCGTGGGAGGCTGAGGAGGCCGCCGAGTGGGACCGGATGAGTATCGGCGACTGGCTGGAGCGCAACGTGTTGTCCAAGCCGGCCCGCGAGATGTTGGACATGGTGCTGGGCGGCACCTACACCTCGACCTCCTCCGAAGTGTCGTTCTTGTGGATGTTGCTGCAGATGTCCTCGGCCAGTGGCCCGACATTCGTCATCTCGGCCAAGGGCGGCTCCCAGGATGCTCGGCCGGTCGGCGGGATGGGCGCCATCTATCGTCCGATGGTGTCCGAATTGGGCGATGCGCTGCACCTGTCGCGGCCGGTTCGGACGATCATTCAGGACGTTGACGGGGTCACGGTCCAGTCGGATGGGTTTTCGGTGCGCGCACACCGGGCCATCGTGGCGATCCCGATGGCGATCGCAAGCTCGATCGTCTACGAACCCGCACTCCCGGTGGACCGGGCATTTCTGCACCAGCGCATGCCGAGCGGCGCCGTCATCAAAACCTCCGTCATCTACGACGAACCGTTCTGGCGTGCCGACGGCTTGTGCGGCCAGTCTGCGGCACCCGGAGCACCGGTCACGCTGACCATCGATGCGTGCACCGACACCGGAAATCCGGGGATCATGTGCGCCATCATCGAAGGGCCCGCGGCCCGCCGACTGACCCAGCTCGGCGAGTCCGAACGTAAAGCGGTCATCCTCGGCGAACTCGTCGACAGGTTCGGCGAAAAGGCAAGCGCGCCAATGGAATATCATGAGCAGAACTGGACAGTCGATCGTTATTCCGGCGGCGGCATGATCAGCCACACCCCGACGGGCGTCCTCACCGAATACGGCCACGCGCTGCGCGCACCCTGCGGTCGGGTGCATTGGGCCGGCACCGAGAGCTCAGCCGTGATGTGCGGTTGGGTCGACGGCGCGGTTCGCTCCGGCGAGCGTGCCGCGGCCGAAGTGGTGGCGGCCCAGACCTAGCCGATCCCGGTCCGCGGTATGACGCTGGGCCGGTTCTGCGGTGACGTGCGGACTCGCGCCACCGCGGCCCATCATTCCGCCCGGCATCCCGGCGCCCGCACCACCGGCACCGGCACCCATCGGCATCGGCATCATCGGCATACCGCCACCGGTGGGCGAACCCGCCGTCATCGGGGCGGCGTTGGGCATCCCGCCCAGGCCGTGCATCGCCGAACTCGCGATGCCCTTCGGCGTCGAGCCCCGCCCACGTCGGCGGCACCGACATGGCCCCCACCAGCCGCGCCTGACCCAGGCTGCCGGACATCCCTGCCCCCAGTCCGGCGCCTCCGCCGAGTCCTTTCATGGCCGGGGCGGTGTCCCCGACGAATTTGGTTGCGTCAGCCACTCCCGTTGTCGCGCCGGCCAATCCAGCGGTGCTTGCTGAATTCGCCGAAGTCGCCAGCTGCATCATCGGTGAAATCATCATGCTGGCCGGCATCGCGCCCAGCTGGGCCACCGACGCAATTGACTGCACGGGCAACGCCGACGCTGCCGACTGCACGCCCGACACCAACCCTGGAACCGCCGTCGCCACGCCTTGCACTGCCGGGCTGATTGCCGCCGAGGCCGAGGTCGCCAGCCCGCTGAACTGGGCACCGACGTTGGCCGCCAACCCCGCCAGATCAACCGGCGGCACCGAGAACGGGGTCAGGCTCGCGGCCACCCCCGTCGCACCACCGTGATAACCGACCATCGCGGCCACATCCTGCGCCCACATCTCCACATAATCGAACTCGTTGGCAAAAATCGCCGGCGTGTTCAACCCCAGGAAATTCGTCGCGATCAGCGTCATCAACGACATCCGATTAGCCGTCACCGCCGCCGGATGCACCGTCGCCGTCAACGCCCCCTCAAACGAGGACGCCGCCACCTGCGCCTGAAGCGCCGCCGCCTGCGCCTGCGCACCCGCCTGGCCCAGCCAGTCCACATACGGCAACGCCGCAGCCGCCATCGACGCCGACGCCGGCCCCGCCCACGGCCCACCGGTCAACCCCGCGATCACCGCGTTGAACGACGACGCCGAGGCCGCCAGATCGGCCGCCAAACTCTCCCAAGCCGCCGCCGCCGCATACAACGGACCCGACCCGGCACCAGCAAAAATCCGCGCCGAGTTGATCTCCGGCGGCAACCACGCAAAGTCCAAAATCATCGCAACCCCAACCCAGCCAGCGGTGTCAACAGCGTTCACAAACAGCCAGTAGTCACTCTCCCCATTGAGTCCCCCTTGCGGTCATCGAATCAGGCAGTTCCCAGGAACACCCCAGCCCGTCTCAAGGCAGGTGGGCTGCGCCGATCGCCTCGGCGAGCTGTTCGGGCAGGAAGTTGAGCAGGCCCGGCAGGATCCCGCCGAACGCCGTTCCGAAAAGCGGAACTGTCCCTGTCGTCCCGAAGATTTCGAGGGTGAGGGAGGCGGTTTGGGCCGGAGTGAGGATTCCGCCGAGGGGATCAGGCGCCGCGATCACATACGACATATGAACTCCCTCGAATGATTTAGTTGAAGAGGCCCGACTTGGCATCGCCTTTGTTGAAGAATCCCGAGTCGTCGTTGCCGGAGTTGCCGATGCCGGAATTGAAGACGTTCGAGTTGCCGATGCCGATGTTGTCGAACCCGGTGTTTCCGATGCCGGCCAGGAAACTTCCGTGGTTGTTGATCCCGACATTGTTGCCGTTGCCGGAATTGCCGAACCCCGACTCAAAAGCCAGACCGGTGTTCATGAACCCTGAGCTATCGCCGCCGGTGTTGGAGAATCCCGATGAATCCAGCCCCGTGGTGCCAAAGCCCGAGTTCTTGACACCGGCCGGCGTGATGGCACTGCCGAAGCCGGTGTTGAGGTTGCCGGAGTCGAAGCCGCCGGTGTTGCTACGGCCGGAATTGCCCCATCCGGTGTTGATGTCACCGGCATTGAAATCGCCGGTATTCAGCGAGCCGGCATTCATGTTTCCGGTGTTCTGGAATCCTGAATTGCCATAGCCCACGTTCTGGGAACCACCGTTGCCGAGGCCCATGTTGTTCGAACCGCCATTCGCGAGCCCGAGGTTGTTGAAGCCGGCGTTGAGAAAGCCGGTATTCCCTTGGCCCGCGTTACTGAAGCCGGTATTGAAGCTGCCCGAGTTGTCCAGGCCGAAGCTGTGGTTGCCCGAGTTGAAGATGCCGACATTGCCGGTGCCGGAATTGAAGAAGCCGATATTGCCGGTGCCGGAGTTACCGAATCCGATGTTTCCGATGCCCGAGTTCAGTGCGCCGATGCCGACCTGATTGTCGCCGGTGAGCCCGAAACCGATGTTGTTGTTGCCGGTATTGCCGAAACCGAAGTTGTGGTTGCCGGTGTTGGCCAGCCCGACGTTGTTGCTGCCCCGGTTGCCGAGGCCCATGTTGGCGTCGCCGCGGTTGCCGTTGCCGACGTTGGAGCTGCCGAGGTTGCCGTTGCCGAGGTTGCCGTTGCCGAGGTTGCCACTGCCGAGGTTGCCCAGGCCCGAGTTTCCCTCGCCGGCGTTGTTGACGCCCGAGTTGCCGCTGCCCAGGTTCTGGGTGCCCCGGTTGCCGTTGCCCACGTTGCCGTTGCCGGAGTTGCCGCCGCCGAGGTTGCCGTCGCCGAAGTTGCCGTTGCCCACATTCTGATTGCCGTGGTTGCCGCCACCCACATTCTGGCTTCCGAGGTTGCCCAGGGCGACTGCCGATCGCCGCCTGTGTCTGACCCAGGCCCGGCAGGTTTTGCAGTGCCTGCGGTGTCGGCGTCAGCTGCGCGGCGACCGCCGCCGCCCCGCCGTGGTAACCGACCATCGCGGCGACATCCTGGGCCCACATCTCCTCATACGTTGCCTCGGCTGCGGCGATCGCCGGCGCGTTCTGGCCGAACAGGTTCGAGATCACCAGCGACATAAACCCGTTGCGATTAGCCGCCACCATTCCCGGATGTACCGTCGCTGACACCGCCGACTCGAACGCCGACGCAGCGGCCCGCGCCTGACTGGCCGCGCCCTGCGCTTGCGACGCCGCTGCCGACAGCCAACCCACATACGGGGCGGCCGAGCCGGCCATCGCCGCGGCCGCCGGACCCTGCCACACCGCCCCCGTCAGACCGGATGCCACCGAGCCGAACGACCGCGCCGCTGCGTCCAGTTCGCCGGCCAGCCCGTCCCACGCCGTCGCTGCCGCCAGCATCGGCCCCGACCCTGCACCCAGATACATCCGCGCCGAATTGATCTCCGGCGGCAGCACCAAGAACGTCATTCCAACCATCCCCTGCTCGTCTGCTGACGGAAGCCAACGATGCGCGGCTGTGCGGCTGCGAACGTCGGTCACAGGGCGTAAATCCACCGGGCTGAGGGGTCGTAGATCCGCGGCCACGAGGGTCGTACCTGGCCCCCCGTACTACTGAGCGTCCGCAAAATGCCCGCCGCAGCGGCGTAGTAACTGAGGTATGGAGCGTGTTGTTGACGAAATGAGCGACGTCCCCCTGCTGTCGTTGACGGGCTTGGTGTCCCACAACAGCGAGGAGGACGTCGTGGTTCAGGGTAGTGCTTTAGGGCGCGGGGACAAGCGGCGCAATAACCGGATATCTCAATTGCGCGGGCTAGTGCCCCTCGACCATGCGATCGTCGGGATCGATCTGGCCGACGAGAAACAGGCCGTGGTGGTCTGCGATCACGATTCACAGGTGCTGGCGCGACAGCGGTTGAAGGCCAAAACATGGCAGTTGGCTCCGGTGTTGCAATGGGCACGAGGGATCGCGCGCAGGCATGGTTTTACTGATGTGACGGTGGGGTGCGAACCGACCGGGCATCGCTGGCGGGTGCTGGATCAACTCGCCGCGCAAGAGGACCTGACGTTGGTGTGCGTCCAGCCTCTTCTGGTGGGCCGGGCTCGAGAGCGTGAGGACTACACCCGCGACAAGACCGATGACAAAGATGCCGTCCTGATCGCGCGACTGGTGGCGCAGCTGCATTGTTATGTTCCCGAGCGCGCTGATGTCACCTGGGCGCGGTTACGTCAGCTGGGGGCGCGCCGTAACGAATTGATCACTGCCACAACGCGATACCGCCAGCAAATAAATGACCTGTTCGACTGCGCCTGGCCGGCGGTGTTGGATGCGGCCAAACAACCCTTTCATTCACCGACCTGGTGTGCAGCTGTAGCAATCGTGTTAAAACGGTGCGCCGGTGACCCCGCACGTTTGATCCGTGGTGGTCGTGAACGGTTTCACGCCGCGGTGCGCCGCGAACTGCCCCTCTGGGGTGGGCAACGGCTGTGGCGACCCATCGCTGATGCGATTTACACCGCGTTGAGCCATCCCGCTGGTGTCCGTATTCAGCGCGTGGGCGCGCTGGAACGTGCCCGGTGGGTGCTTGCCGATTGGCGCCGTACCAAGGCACAGCTCAACGAGGTAGAGGCGTGCATGGTCGGCGTACTCAGCGAGGTCGGCCTGGCCGACCTCATGGCCAGCATTCCGGGCGTGTCTGCGGTGGGCGCCGCGGCAATTTTGGCTGAAACCGGCGATCCCACCCGGTTCAGCAGCCCGCGGGCGCTGGTCAAGCATGCCGGACTATGCCCCCGGGAGAACGCCAGTGGCACCACCACTGGACGATCACGCATCTCTGGTCGTGGCCGTCCCGGATTACGGCTGGCGGCATGGCGTGCGGTCTGGGGTGCACTACTGAACAACCCCGTCATGGCCGCACGCTACCGCCACCTGACCACGCGAGAAACCAACCGACTCAACGACGGCCAAGCCCGCGCCGCCCTCGCGGCGGCACTGCTGCGCTGGATACACGTCATCACCACCCGCCGCATCGCCTGGGATCCCGCCCAGGCCGGCAATCCGGACCTGCTCACACCCGCCGCATAACCACCACGCCAGGTTGGGACCAAGCTCCACACGGCGTAGAGGACCACCTCGTACGACACCCCGAGCAGGCCCCACCGTCCTCACCAAACTCGGTTGAACGCTGTCGGGACCCCGAAGCCCGCTTGATGAGCTACGTAGAGACGAGGACGGCCACGGCCCCCCAACCCTTGACAAAATCTGTCTTACGTTGGTGTCGTCGGCAACACGCGCACGCTCGCGCCAAAGTGGGGGGCTCAGCGCCCACGAGCGCTCGCGCGAAGCGGAGCAGTGGCCCCGCAACACGGGACGCGGCCACCGACCGCGGCCGGATAGCGAAGTTTTTAGACTCATGTTGAACCGTTGCTGGCCGCCATGCGTGACACTGAGTTAGGCACAGCGACGGCGTGAAGGCAGTGTGGATCGGGTTTGACATGTGCGTGAGCGAATTTCTGCCGACGAGAACGGTAACCCTGTTGCTCGCCGATGCCGAGCGCACGACGCTACCGTGGGAAACCCGGCCCGAGACGAGGGCGGGCGAGGCCGAACGCCTTGATGGCACGGTTTGGGAGATCATTGCCACCCACGGCGGGGTGGGACCGGTCCAACCAACCTCCGAGGACAGTGGCGCCAACTCGTTCCTGGCAATATTCGCCCGGGCCACCGATGCGCTGGCATGCGCGATCGATTTGCAGCAGGCGCCGTTGGCGCCCATCCAGTTACGCGTCGCGGTGCACACCGGCGAGGTACAGGTGGGCGCCTCGGGCAGTTACGCGGGTCCCGCCGTCGACCGGGCGGCGCGGCTGCGCGATCTGGCACACGGCGGCCAGGTGGTGGTCTCGGGCACCACCCACGACCTGGTTGTCGATCACCTCCCCGACGACGTCTGGCTGGCCGACCTCGGCACCCACCTCCTGGGCGACCTGCCCCGTCCCGAACGCGTGGCGCAGTTGTGTCACCCCGACCTTCGAGTCGAATTTCCACCGCTGCAGGGTCCCAAATATAGAGCGCCACATGGTGTTCCGGCGCAGTTGACCCGCTTCGTCGGTCGCACCGCGCAGATCAACGACGTCCGCAAGTTTCTTGCCGACAACCGGCTGGTCACCCTGGCGGGCACCGGCGGTGTGGGAAAGACACGGCTGGCGGCACAGATCGCCGCACAGGCGGCGGCCGAGTTCGGGGGCGGCGTGTGGTTCGTGGATCTGGCACCGGTGAACCAGTCCGAGGTGGTGCCGGTGGCGGTGCTGCGCGCGCTGGGGCTGCCCGACCAACCGGGCCGTTCCGCGATAGACACGCTGGTGCGCTTCCACGGCGGCCGGGACGCGCTGGTGGTTCTGGACAATTGCGAGCACCTGATCGATGCGTGCGCCGCATTGGTCCGTGAACTGTTGGGCGATTGCCCGCAGCTGACCATTTTGGCCACCAGCCGGGCGCCCATCGGGGTACCCGGTGAGCTGACCTGGCGGGTGCCGTCCCTGTCGCTCTCCGACGAAGCGATCGAGCTCTTCATTGACCGCGCCCGGCTGGCTCGGCCCGACTTCAGCATCACCCCCACCGACGCCGCAGCCGTGCGCGACATCTGCGGCCGCCTGGACGGCTTGCCGCTGGGAATCGAGCTCGCGGCGGCGGCCGTCCGGGTGATGTCGCTCAGCGAAATCCTGGACGGGCTGCGCAACCGCTTCCGGTTGTTGACCGACGGCGGCCCGACCCGTCGCCGCCAAACCCTGGGCGCGTCGGTCGACTGGTCGCACGCACTGCTGACCGAACCCGAGCAAATGTTGTTCCGCCGGCTGGCCGTGTTCAGCGGAGGCTTCGACCACGAGGCCGCGCGGACCGTCTGCGCCGACAGTGAGCTGGCGCCGCATCAAATTTTCGATCAGCTCGCCCTGTTGGTGGACAAATCGCTGGTGCTGGCGGAGAACTCCGATGACCGGACTCGCTTCCGGATGCTGGAGACGGTGCGGCACTACGCGATGGAAAGGCTGCACGAGTCAGGTGAGGCCGACGCGCTGCTCGCACGTCACCGGGATCACTACGGGCGGATGGCCGCCCTGCTCGACAGCCCCACCGATGGTGGGCACCAGCGCCGGATCGAACAGGTGGAAATCGAGATCGACAATCTGCGTGCGGCTTTCGCGTGCTGCCGCGACAACGACGAAATCGAGCCCGCGCTGGAGCTTACGTCCGCACTGCAGCCGCTGTGGCTGACGCGCGGGCGCATCCAGGAAGGGCTGACCTGGTTCGACGCTGTGCTCACCGACCGCGGCACGTTGTCCGGCGTCTCGCCGGTGGTGCGCGGGCGGGCGCTGGCCGACAAAGCCGCCCTGGACGCGTCACGAAGTGTCCACGACAACCTCGACCAGGCACAGCAAGCGGTGGCCATCGCCCGCGACCTCAAACACCCGGCGCTGCTGGCCCGCGCGCTCACCGCCTGCGGCGCGATCAGTTCCTACAGCGCCGAAGCGGCCCGCCCGTATCTGGCCGAGGCCATCGGCATCGCCCGCGACCTCGGCGACCGGTGGCGGTTGACGCAGATTCTGACGTGGCAGGCATACGGCGCGTTCTACGCCGGTGACCCGATTGCCGGTCACGCCGCTTCCCGCGAGGGGCGCGATCTCGCCGAGGAGATCGGCGATCAGTTCCACGCCCGCTCATGCCGGTGGACGCTGGGTTTGGCGCAGATGATGAAAGGCGCTCTCACCGAAGCGATCACACAATTTCGCGGAGTGACCGCCGATGCCGACGCTGCACACGATGTGCTGTTCAGGTGGGGAAGCCGGCTCGCCCTCGGTAATGCGCTCGCGTTGCGCGGCGACACCGAAGCGGCTAAGGCCGCCGCCCACGCCTCCCTGGCGGCCGCGGCTGATTTGTGGCCGCATAACGAGGGATTCAGCTATGCGGTCCTGGCGACCGCGGCGGTGGCCGCCGGCGATGTCGCAGCCGCGGCCGCAGCCAGCGAGGCAGCCCAGGAGCGGCTGAGTGTGCAGGGCGAACTGGCCGGAGCTAACACCAACCCGATGGCGGAGGTGGCTCTGGCGCGCGGCGACCTGATCACCGCGGGACGCTGGGCCGATCAGGAGGTCGCGGCGTCGGCGGGCTGGCATTTGGCGCGGGCATTGACGACGCGCGCTCGTATCGCGATCGCCAAACATGAGCCGGATCACGCCGAACGCGACGCCCACAAGGCGCTTGCCTGCGCTGCCGAATACGGGGCACACCTGGCCGTACCGGACATCCTGGAATGTCTGGGCCGGCTGGCCGCGGACAGCCTGAGTCATCGCGACGCGACGCGACTCTTGGCCGCGGCCAACGACATTCGCCGCAGCCTTGGTTGCGTTCGGTTCAAGGTTTACGACGCGGACTACCACAGCACCGTCGCACAGCTGCGCGAAGCTCTGGGCGAAAACGTTTTTGACGAGGCATGGCGGGAAGGCGCCGGCCTTTCACTCGACGAGGCCATCGCCTACGTGCGTCGCGGACGCGGCGAACGCAAACGCCCGGCCAGCGGCTGGGCAGCACTGACCCCCACCGAGCGCGATGTCGTACGCCTTGTCGCAGAGGGGCTGGCCAACAACGAGATTGCCGCGCGGCTCTTCGTTTCCCGGCGAACCGTGCAAACCCACCTCACACATGTGTACGCCAAACTGGGTATCAGCTCACGCGTGCAGCTTGCTCATGAAGGGGTTTCGCACGGTTGAGGGAAATCTACGACCCCCACCGCGCACGATCTACGTCTCTTGACTGACGTTCTTGGCTGCACAACTTCGCACTCTTGATTCGTTCCCGTGACGATCAGGAGTAGCGCAATGTCGTTTGTGAATGTGGCCCCCGAGATGTTGGCGGCAGCGGCCGCGGATATGCAGAGCATCGGATCGGCGCTCAGTGCCGCCCACGCGGCGGCCGCCAGCCCGATCACCAACGTGCTTGCGGCCGGCGCCGACGAGGTGTCGGTGGCGATAGCGTCGCTGTTTTCCGGGCACGCCCAGGCGTATCAGGCCCTCAGCGCCGAGGCGGCGCTGTTCCACCAGCAGTTCACGCAGACGATGAGTGCCAGTGGAGCCATGTTCGCGGCCGCCGAGGCGGCCAACGTGTTCCCCGCTGCAGAGCCTGCTCGACGGGATCAACGCGCCCATCCAGGCGGCGACCGGGCGCCCACTGATCGCCAACGGCATCAACGGCGCCGCGGGAACCGGGCAAAACGGGACGGCCGGCGGGTGGCTGATCGGCAACGGCGGCGCCGGCGGATCGGGCACCAACGGCGGCGCCGCCGGCGGCGCCGGCGGTGCCGGCGGGGCCGGCGGGTTGATCGGCAACGGCGGGGCCGGTGGCGCAGGCGGAACCTGATTGGCCGGTCCCGGTGGGGCCGGCGGTCACGGTGGGGCCGCGGGTCTGTTCGGCTCAGGGGGCGTGGGTGGCGCCGGCGGGAACTCCGAGGCGGCCGGCGGGGCCGGCGGCGCCGGCGGCAACGCCGGCCTGCTCTTCGGCGCGGCCGGGACCGGCGGCGCCGGCGGGCTCGCTGACAGCATTACCCAAGCGGGCGGCGCCGGGGGCGCCGGCGGGGCCGGCGGCCTCTTCTCCGCCGGTGGGGCCGGCGGCGTCGGCGGAACCACCATCGGCGGGACGGGCGGGGCCGGCGGGGCCGGCGGAACGGGCGGGATGTTCGGGGCCGGCGGGGCCGGCGCGGCCGGCGGAGCCAGCACCGGCGGGACCGGCGGGCTCGGTGGTGTCGGCGGGACGGGCGGCATGTTCGGCGCCGGCGGTGACGGCGGCAGCGGCGGGCACGGCTCAATCAGCGGCGGCGCCGGCGGGACCGGTGGCAACGCCGGCATGCTCAGCCTCGGAGCAGGCGGCGCCGGCGGCAGCGGCGGTGAAAGTATCACCCCCGCGACCGGCGCCGGCGGGGCCGGCGGGGCCGGTGGCAACGCCGGGCTCCTCTTCGGCGAAGGCGGGACCGGCGGCAATGGCGGATTCGGACCCACGAACGGTGGAAAAGGCGGGGCGGGCGGCAACGCCGGGCTGCTCACCGGTTCCGGCGGTGCGGGTGGCGCCGGCGGCGACGGTGGAACGACGCTGGGCGGTGCCGGGGGCGCCGGCGGCAGGTCCGGGCTGATCGGGAACGGCGGTAACGGCGGAAGCGGCGGCGCCGGCCAGGCCGCCGCCGGCAGCACCGGCGGCGCGGGTGGCGCCGGCGGCAACGGCATGCTGATCGGCGACGGCGGCAACGGCGGCAACGGCGGCCTCGGCGCGACGAGGGGCGCGACCGGCGCCGGCGGCATCAGCGGTCAACTGCTGGGTCTGGACGGCTTCAACGCGCCGGCCAGTACCAGCCCCCTGCACACCGCGCAGCAACAAGCGATCAACGCGGTCAACGCTCCCGTCCAGGCACTCACCGGGCGCCCACTGATCGGCAACGGCGCCAATGGCGCCGCCGGCACCGGGGCTGCCGGCGGGGACGCCGGGCTCTTATTCGGCAACGGCGGAATCGGTGGCTCCGGCGCCGCCGGCGCCACCGGCGGTCATGGCGGGTCCGGTGGGGGGCTGTTCGGTGCCGGGGGCGCTGGCGGCGCGGGCGGCGCGTCGGCGACCGGCAACGGTGGGGCCGGCGGAGCCGGCGGTAGCGCCGGCCTGCTCGGCTCCGGCGGAACCGGCGGAGCAGGCGGACGAGCACCGGGCACCAGCAACGGCGGAGCCGGCGGGGCCGGCGGCAACGCCGGCATGCTCGCAGGCGCCGCCGGGAACGGCGGCGACGGGTCCGTCGCCTTCACACCCGGCGCAAACCCCACAGGTAAGGGCGGAGCCGGCGGGGCCGGCGGCACCGGCGGGTTGTTCGCCGCCGGCGGGACCGGCGGGACCGGCGGGTTCGGCCTCACCAGCGGGGCCGGCGGGCTCGGCGGCAACGGCGGGATGTTCTCCAGCGGCGGGGACGGCGGGGCCGGCGGGGCCAGCGGCATCAATGGCAGCAGCGGGGCCGGCGGGGCCGGCGGCGACGGCGGGCTGTTCGGCGGCGGCGGCAACGGCGGCGCCGGCGGATTCGGCCAGACCACCGCCGGCACCGGCGGGCGCGGCGGCAACGCCGGCATGCTGAGCCTCGGCGCGGCGGGCGGGGCCGGCGGCACAGGCGGCAGCAACAACGGCGTCGGCACCGGCGGGGCCGGCGGCTCCGGCGGAAACGGCGGCATGTTCTTCGGCGACGGCGGGGCCGGCGGCGTCGGCGGGGGCGGCGGATTCAGCGGTGCGGCCGGCGGCAGCGGCGGCAACGCCGGCATGCTCATCGGCTCGGGCGGCGCCGGCGGCGCGGGACGCGCTGCGCACCTCGGCGACCCCGGTGGCGCCGGTGGGGCGGGCGGCACGGCCGGAGTGATCGGCAACGGCGGTGACGGCGGCGCCGGCGCGGCCAGTCTCGGTGGCAAAGGTGGCAACGGCGGCAACGGCGGCAACGCGGTGCTGATCGGCGACGGCGGAAACGGCGGAAACGGCGGGACCGGTACGCCGCCGGGCAACCCCGGCGCCGGCGGCACCGGCGGGCAGCTACTGGGCCAGAACGGGAAAAACGGGCTGTCCTAGCCCGGCCGGCATCAAGCCGCTTCTCTGGCCGGCGGCCGGTAGAAGATCAGCAACTGACCGATGGCCCCGGCCAGGCCAAGGCCCAGCGAGATCGCCAGACCGTGCCAGCCGTCGAACCAGTTCTTGCCGAAGATCAGGTAGTCCAGGCTGAGCTTTCCGGCGCCCAGAGTGGCGATGACCACGGCGCTGACCGCCAGCACCAGGTTGTACTCCCAGCCCTCCTTGACGATGAAGAAGCCGTTGGCCCGATGCACGGTCCAGGCCGCAACCAGCATCAGCGAGACAAAACCGGCCGCCGGGATCGGCGTCAGCAACCCGGCCGCCAGGCCCAGCCCGGCCGCCGTCTCAGTGGTCGCAGCGACGGTTGCGTGGAACTTGCCCGGCTTCATTCCGATGCTCTCGAACCAGCGCGCGGTGCCCGGTATCCGACCGCCACCGAAGAATTTGTTCAAGCCGTGTGCGGCCAGGGTCAGACCCAGTACCAGCCGCAGGATCAGCAACCCGAAATCGTAGGGAGTCATGCGCTCAAAACTAGAGCATCGAGCGGCTGACAGGAGCGGTGAACAGCCGTGTCCGGCGACCCGTGTGGGACCATTGCGGGCGTTCCGGCAACGACGAGGGGGTGCAACTTGGCTGGTGTCGCGCGCGGCCGGCACGCCCCCGCGGGCACGCTGAGAAACGCCGTGGTGGTGCTGGACGGCCGCTCGAAACACCCGAGAGAGATCCTCGGCAACAAGGGCCACGGCATCGACACCATGCGCCGGCACAATCTGCCGGTGCCTCCCGCGTTCTGCATCACCACCGAGGTGGGCCTCCGCTACCTCACCGAACCCGGGCCCGCCATCGACGCGATCTGGGCGGACGTGCTCGACCGGATGAGCTGGCTGGAAGACCAGACCTCGCGCACCTTCGGACGAGGACCACGCCCGCTGCTGGTCAGCGTGCGCTCGGGGGCCACCCAATCGATGCCCGGCATGATGGACACGATCCTGGACCTGGGCATGAACGACGACGTCGAAGGGGCCCTGGCCGAGCAGGGCTCCGTCGAGTTCGCCCGTGACACCCGCCGACGGTTCACCAACATGTACCGGCGCATCGTGGCAGCCGGATCGGACCCTTCGGACGACCCGCTCGCGCAGCTGCGAGCTGGCATCGAGGCCGTGTTCGCCTCCTGGAACTCCCCGCGCGCGCTCGCCTACCGCGACCACTACAACCTCGACGAACGCCAAGGCACCGCGGTGGTGGTGCAAGCGATGGTGTTCGGCAACCAGGCGGCGAAGTCGGGCGCGGGGGTGCTGTCGTCGCGCAACCCGATCACCGGAGCCAACGAACCGTTCGGCGAATGGCTGCCCGGCGGCCAGGGTGACGACGTGGTGTCCGGCCTTGTCGATGTCGAACCGATCACCGCACTGCGTGATGAACAGCCCGCCGTCTTCGACGAGCTGATGGAGGCCGCCCGCAGCCTCGAGCGGCTCAATTCCGACGTCCAGGAGATCGAATTCACCGTCGAAGACGGCAAACTGTGGCTGCTGCAAACCCGCGGCGCCGAACGCTCCGCACAGGCCGCGGCGCGACTGGCGTTGCAACTACGCCATGAAGGACTCATCGACGACGTCGAGACGCTGCGCCGGGTGACCCCCGCCGACGTCGAGGCGGTGCTGCAACCATCGCTACAACCCGAAACCCGCTTGAGCGCACCACTTCTGGCCAGAGGCCTACCTGCCTGCCCGGGTGTGGTGACGGGCACCGCCTACACCGACGTCGATGAGGCTCTGGATGCCGCCGACCGGGGTGAGCCGGTGATACTCGTCCGTGACCACACCCGGCCAGAAGACGTCCTGGGCATGCTGGCCGCTCAAGGCATTGTCACCGAGGTCGGTGGGGCCGCAAGCCACGCGGCCGTCGTCAGCCGCGAACTCGGGCGGGTCGCCGTGGTGGGATGCGGTCTCGGTGTCGCCGCATCGCTGGCCGGCAAACAGATCACCGTCGACGGTTACGAAGGCGAAGTGCGTCAGGGAATTCTGAGTCTGACAGCATGGTCGGAAGACGATACGCCGGAGCTGCGTGAGCTGGCCGAGATCGCGCTGCGCGTGAGTCCGCTGCGCGCCCATGCGAGCGGCAACCACCCGCGGCTGGACAACCCTTCCGACGAGGCGTTGCAGGCGGCCGTGGCCGCGGGACACACCGACGTCCTGTCGGCGACTCCGCTGATCACCATGCTGAACGCGATACGCGTGCAGGCCAACTCATGAAGGAATTGCAAGTGCTGCAAGCTGTCCGGTTGAAGGGCCGGATCAGCCCCGTCGACCTGGCCATGACTTTGGGCATCCACGACGCGGAGATCGAGGAGGCGCTGCGCCGGCTCGCGGCGGCGGGATTACTGGCCGAGGGCCCCACCGTGCGGATCACCACTGACGGCCGCGCCCGCCTCGCCGAATTGCTGGCCGCCGAGCGCCAGGGTGCCGATTCCGCTGTTTTAGACGCGGCTTACCGCGAATTCCGGTCAGTTAACCGTGATTTCAAGGCACTGGCCACCGACTGGCAGCTCAAAGACGGCCTGCCCAACAACCACGAAGACGCCGCGTACGACGACGCGGTGCTGGCCCGCCTCGACGATGTGCACCAGCGGGTGACACCGATCATCGCAACGGTCACCGCACAGCTGCCACGACTGGGCCGATACCCGGTGAAACTGGCCGCCGCGCTGGACAAGGTCAAGGCCGGCGAAATTGCTTGGCTGACAAGACCACTCATCGACTCCTACCACACCGTGTGGTTCGAACTGCACGAGGAGCTGATCCTGGCCGCGGGCCTGACCCGAGAGCAGGCGGCCAGATCCGGTGATGCGCAGTAGATTACAAGGCAGCATCCAGTAGCCGCAGATACCCGTCCACGTCCGGCACCGCCGACTCCGCCGTGTGGACGCTGATCGCGACCGTGTCGCCGATGCCATGGACACCGTGGGTCAACCCCATCACCGGCGAAAGGCCCGGATACCCGGCCGTCAGCACCACCGGGGCTCCACCGAAACTCAGATCGGCGGCCCCACGGTGCACGCTGGACACCACGGTGTTGCCCGATACCTGCTCAGGCCGGACAGCGGCATCGAATTGACTGATGCCCCAACGTAACAGCACAGCGGGCACCGCGGCGAAAGCCTCATCCGAGGCGCGAGTGGCCGGATGCTCGAAGCGGCGCCGGCCATTGGCCAGGTCGGTGGCGATCCGTTGCACCCGTTCGTCGTGCCCGAGTTCCGGGTAGAGCCCCACCAGTACGTTTCCGAAGTGGTTGAAGGCCAACGGCACACCAGGTTTGGCCATCGGCACCTCCGCCGCAAGCGATCTCGCTGATGCGCCGAGCAGATCTGACAGCGCCCTGGACACCGCGGCCAGCGCCGCGACGGTAACCGTGGGGCCGCGCAGTTGCCCGCGCCGGCGCACCAACGTGCGCATCACCCGGGTGCCCGATGGGCGGGAGTTGGTTGCCTGCAGCGGCCGCGACCCCAGTCCCGGCGCCAACAATCCCTCGTCTGTGTCGCGGACAAATCTCCGGTGGGCACCGGCCGCGACCATACCCCGCCACGGCAGGAAACCCGCCCGCGGTCTGACGGCGGGAACCGGAGTCTCCCGGCCGAACAGCCAGGCCGCCATCGCCGACGCCCGGGCGCCGTCAGCCAGCGCGTGCGCAACCTGCAGCACGGCGACGGTTCCCGGACCCCGGACATCCGAGACACCCGGGATGCCCTGCACCGACGTGAAAACGTGCAACTGCCAAGGTTTACGGCGGATGTCCAACTGTTCGCCTGCCAGCTCGGCCATAACGTCGAGACAGCCCGCCCACCCGTGGCCGGCCGGGTCGTGTCGGACCACCCACCCGGATTCGATCGGCGCCCGCACCCACCGCGGATAGGTCAGCGGGCTGCCGTCCTCGACAACCAGTCCCAGGTCCGCGCACGCGCGCGCACGCCGAAGTACCTGCTCCACTGCACCATCGAGATCGGTGGGCTCGCCGCCGAACGCGTACAGCAGGAACTCGTCGTTGGGAATCTTGGCCGACATCCAGTAGAACTGCGCGTCGACGGCGGCCATCCGCTGCCCGGCCGCCACCTCAGGCTGGTGCGCCGATGAACGCCAGGACCAACTCGGCAACCTTGTCGGGCTGCTCGAGCTGCAGGAAGTGGCCGGCTTGCGAGACGATGGACACCTCGCTGCCGGGCGGCAGGATGGGTTCCACCCAATGCGCGAAAGCCGGTGTCATGCAACCGTCGTCGCGCCCGTGCAGGTACAGGCTCGGCAATTTCGGCACCTCGGTCCAGTACCGGTTCAATTCCGCGTACCGCGCCGGCGGCCGGGTATTGCGGATCGTGGCACGGTAGGGGCCCAGCGCCGCACGCCAGCTTTCCGGCGTCCCGATCGCGGCGTCGACGTGGCGCAGGTCCTCTTCGGCGCGGTAGCCCGGTGACCATCGTCGCCACAGCAGCGGCAGCAGCCACGAGGCGGAGTGTTCCGGCAGCAACGGCAGCTGGAAATAGCTGATGTACCAGCTGCGCAGCAGCTGACGCGAAAGCTCAGCAGCCAGCCGGCCGCGGTCGGGAAGCCGGCGCAGCGGACGGAACGTGCACGACGGCGGCAACGACATGATCACCGCTTTGGCGAACGGGCTCTCCGGCATGGCGGCCAGGCCGGTGGCGGCGGCGGCCCCCCAGTCGTGACCGATCACCACGTCCTCGTCGGAACCCCCGGCCGCCGTCCGCACCCGTAATGCGTCGTGCATCAAGGCACCGACGTGGTAGCTGCCGTCCACCGGAATCGAGGACGGTGCGTACCCGCGCATGAAAGGCGCCACCACCCGCCAGCCGGCCTCGGCCAGTCGCGGTGCGAACTTGCGCCATCCGTAGGCGGTGTCGGGAAAGCCGTGCAGGCACAACGCAATCGGGCCGCTGGCAGGCCCCCAGGTCAAGGCTTTCAGGTCACCGTTGGGGCCCTTCACGTCGATCCACCGTGGTTCAGACAACTCGACTCCTGTTCGCCATGTGCAGCCCGCACCGTCCAACGTAACCGGCCGCAAGGGGGACAAGAAGCCCATCGATCGGGTGGACACGAATGCATCGACCAGATCACCCGGTGAGCTCAGGCGCGAGCGGCAGCTTCCTCCAGTTCGGCGATGACGATCCTGCGCATGCCGTGCATGGCCCGGGCGGCTGCCGCCGCACGGTCGGAACTGGAGTCGGAGAGCAATTCATAGAGCCGGTCGGGGATGATCTGCCAGCTCAGGCCGAAGCGATCCTTGAGCCAACCGCATTGCGATTCCTGGCCACCGTCGGTCAGCCGCTCCCAGTAGTGGTCGACCTCGTCCTGGTCTTTGCAGTTGACCGTGAAGGACACCGCCTCACTGAACGTGAACATGGGGCCGCCGTTGATCCCTACGAATCGGACGCCGTCGAGGACGAAGGTGCCGCTGAGCACCGTGCCCGGCTCACCCGGTCCCGCTTCTGTGCTCCGGTTCAGTGACTCGATCTTCGAGTTCGGGAACACCGAGGTGTAGAACTGCGCCGCCTCTTCCAGGTTGTTGTCGAACCACAGTGACGGCGTGATCGATGGCATGGCTGCTCTCCTAGCTGTCGGGGTCTTTCCGGGATAGACCGCGGCGGCGACGAGAACTCACCGCACTTGCCTGGAAAGATTACAGGTGTAATTATCTGTGGGTGGGCTCGCTGGACGGCAAGGTCGCCGTCGTCACCGGCACCAGCCGCGGCGTCGGCGTGGGCATCGCGCACGAACTGCTGCGCGCCGGGGCCACCGTCATCGGGTGCTCGCGATCGCCGCTGGACGCGCATGCCCGGCGTGGAGTCCGACAACCCGGAGTGGGCGGCAGCGCTCGCCCAACTGGTCTGCGACCAAGGCGACTACCGCGCTATCGACGCGTTCGTCGACGCGGTGGTGGCCGACTACGGCCGCATCGACATCCTGGTCAACAACGCCGGCGGCACCGTGCCGGCACCGCACGTCGAGGACATTCCCGAACTCGTGCAACGCGCTGCAGGGTGCACCGCGCAGCGCCGACGACTTCGAACGCACCGCGTTGTTCCACGCCTTCGCGGTACAGATGAACCTGATCAGCCCGATGTGGTTCGCCATCCGGGTCTACCGGCAGATGAAGCGACAGGACGGCACCGGTTGCATCGTCAACATCTCCAGCGGCGCCGGCCATCCCGCCGGGTGCGCCCACGCTGGTGTCCTACGGCGCGGCCAAGTCCGGGCTGAACCACCTGACCCGCTCGCTGGCCCAGGAATGGGGACCGAAGGTCGCGGGTCAACTGCGTGGCGCTGGGCCCGACGATCACCGACAACTTCCGTGCGTTCGTGCTGCCCAAGGACGACCCGACCGGGGCAGAAGTATTCCACGAAGGTCCCGATGAAGCGCGGCCGGTGAGCCCGCCGAAGTGGGCCGCGCCGTGGTGTTCTTGTGCGTCGGGCACAGCCGATTTCATCAACGGCACCACCATCGAGATCGACGGCGGCATGTTGCCCGGCGTGCTGTACGACGCGGGCCTGAAGACCATCACCGACCTGCTGTGAGGAGGCCATGACGCGCGTCATTCAGTACTCCACCGGAAACGTCGGCCGGCACGCCCTGCGCATGCTCATCGAGCGGCCCGACTTCGAGCTGGTCGGGTGTGCACGCCACGGCGCCGACAAGGTGGGCCGCGACGCCGCCGAACTGTGCGGGCTCGACCGAGCCACCGGCGTCATGGCCACCGACGATGTCGACGCGCTGCTGGCGCTGGACGCCGACTGCGTGGTCTACACCTCGCAGGCCGAGACCCGGCCGCAGCAGGCCATCGAGGAGATCTGCCGGTTCCTGCGGGCCGGCACCAACGTCGTCGGCACGTCGTTCGTGTGGATGGTGGCCCCGCACCAGGCCGACGACTGGATGCGCGAACCGCTGCAGCAGGCCTGCACCGACGGCGGCACCTCGCTCTACATCAACGGCGTCGACCCCGGCTACTCCGGTGACACCCTGGTCTACACCGCGTTGAGCCTGGCCGAGCGGGCCACCGCATCACGGTGCGGAGATCTGCGACTACGGCAGCTACGACGACGCCGAATTCACCGGCGTCAGTTTCGGTTTCGGCACCACGCCCGGATCACACCCCGATCATGTTCGCCCCGGGCGTGCTGACCTCGATGTGGGGTGGGCAGGTGCGCGCCTGGCACAGGTCCTCGGGGTCGAACTCGACGAGGTGCGTGAGCGCTACGAGAAGCTGGGTGACACCCGAGCCGATCGATTGCACGATGATGCACGTCGCACCCGGACAGGTCGCCGCCGTGCGGTTCGCGGTCGAAGGCATGCGCGACGGCGAGGCCGTGATCACCATGGAGCACGTCAACCGGCTCACCCCGGGGACCGCACCGGACTGGGCCTATCCCCCGGACGGTCGCGCCCGGCGTGCACCGGGTGGTGGTGACACGGCAATCCGGGCGTCGAGATCAACACCCATCTCGGGCTGGACGGCGATCGACCACAACGAGGGCGGCGTGATCTCCACCGCGGCGCGCGCGGTCAACGCTGATCGACGCGGTATGCCGCGCCCCGAGCGGCATATTGGCCGCCAAGGACCTCGGCCGCTCGACCACCTCCGCAGAGTGATGCGGTGACGGGCCCGCGCAGCACCTCCCGGCGGCACAGGCCCGCGCCGAACGCAGCCGCGAGGCCGTTATCGACGAAACCGTGCGCTACATCCTCAAGGAGGGCTTCGCCGCCGCCAGCGTGCGCCAGATCACCGAACGGGCCGGATTGACCTGGGGCGTGGTGCAATACCACTTCGGTGATCTCGACGGAATGCTGATGGCGGTGGTGGACAAGGGGTTTGCCGATCTCCTCGAGACACTCGACCGCGCTGCCCGCGCGGGCGGCGCAGGTCACCGCCGCAAGACCGGCCGGCTTTCGTCGTCGACGCGGCGTGGCGGGCGTTCTCCAGCCCGACGTCGATGGCGGCGCTGGAGATCCTGATCGCCACCCGCAGTGCGCGTACCGCGAAGGCCAACGCCCATCTGGCCGCGATGTCGGCCCGGATGACCGAGATCGGTGAGCATTTGGGTGCCGGGCTCGCGCCGGCCCAGGCAACCCGGCTGGGCAACCTCATCTGGGCCACCATCCGCGGCCTGGTGGCCGTGCAGTTGACGTGGCCAAAGCCGTTGGACAGCACCAGAGACCGCGAGATGCTCGCCGAAGTCATCACCGCGTACCTGGCCTCAACCGAAGGAGATTCAGCACTATGACCAGCAGCCCACAGACGGTTGAGTTCGCCGGGGTAGACGGGATCACACTGGTCGCCGACGAGTGGAACCGCGGCGCTTCGGGCGAGCGGCCCACGATCCTGATGCTGCACGGCGGCGGCCAGAATCGGTACTCCTGGAAGAACACCGGCCAGATCCTGGCCAACGACGGGTATCACGTGATCGCGCTCGACACCCGCGGGCACGGCGACAGCGACCGCGCACCGGACGCCGACTACGACGTGGAGACACTGACCGCCGACGTCATGCACGTACTCGACACGATCGGCCGGCCGGTGGTGATCATCGGCGCCAGCATGGGCGGGCTGACCGGCATCCTGGTCGCTGACCGGGCCGGCCCGGAGAAGGTGACGAAGTTGGTGCTCGTCGATGTGGTGCCTCGATTCGAGAAGAACGGCAGCGCCCGCATCCGCGATTTCATGCTCACCAACATCGACGGCTTCGACTCGCTGGAACACGCCGCCGAGGCGGTGGCCGCCTACCTGCCGCACCGGACCAAGCCGCGCAGCCCCGAGGGCCTCAAGAAGAACCTGCGGCTACGGGACGGACGCTGGTACTGGCATTGGGATCCGGCGTTCATGACCAAACCCGGAGACGACCCGGAACTGCGCACCGAGGGCTTCGAGGAAGCCGCCACCAGCCTCACGATCCCGGTGCTGTTGATCCGCGGGAAGCTGTCCGACGTCGTCAGTCCCGAAGGCGTCGAACACTTCCTCACCCAGGTGCCGCGTGCGGAGTTCGTCGAACTCTCCAACGCGGGGCACACCGCCGCAGGTGACGACAACGACGCGTTCAGCGACGCGGTAGTGGCGTTCGTCGAACGGGACGCCTGACTGCGCCGAGTGTGAATATCACGACGCGACACGCCGTTGGTACGTCGTGGATTTCACGCTCGGCGGCCCCGGCAGGCCTAGTTCGCCGGCTTCTCCGCGTGGCCGCCGAACTGCTTGCGCATCGCCGAAAGCGCTTTGTTCGCGAAGTCGTCGAGGTCCCGCGACGCGAAACGGGACTGCAGGGCGGTGGTCAGCACCGGTGAGGGCACTCCCTCGTCGATCGCGGCGATGGCCGTCCACCGGCCTTCGCCCGAGTCGGAAACCCGCCCGGAAAACTCGGTCAGGTCGGGCGAATCGTGCAGCGCGATCGCGGTCAGATCAAGGAGCCACGAGCCGATCACACTGCCGCGGCGCCACACCTCGGCGACATCGGGAATGTCGAAGTCGTATTGGTAGCACTCAGGGTTGGACAGCGGAGCGGTTTCGGCGTCACCCTTTTCGATGCGAGTTCCGATGTCGGCATTGCGCAGGATGTTCAGGCCCTCCGAGAGCGAGGCCATCATTCCGTACTCAATTCCGTTGTGCACCATCTTGACGAAGTGCCCCGCCCCGGCCTGACCGCAGTACAGGTAACCCTTTTCGGATTGGGCGACCTCCCCGTCGCGGCCCGGTGTGCGCGGGGCCGCGTCCACGCCGGGCGCGACGGTGGCGAAGATCGGCTCGGCACGCTCGAACGCGTCCGGATCGCCGCCGATCATCAGGCAGTACCCACGCTCGCGGCCCCACACGCCGCCACTGGTACCCGCGTCGAGCAGGCGAATATCATTCTCCGCCAACAGCTTTGCGTGCTTGATATCATCGCGGTAGTACGAATTTCCGCCGTCGATCACGATGTCGCCGGACTCCAGCGTCTCGGCCAGTTCCTCTATCACCCCGGTGGTGATGGTGCCCGCGGGAACCATCACCCAGACCACTCGTGGCGCGCTGAGTTTGTCGCGCAACTCCGCGAGCGACGACACCCCGGTGATGCCGTCCTCGCCCGCCATCGCCTCGACCGCCTCCGAGCTGTGGTCGTACACCACACACTCGTGCCCACCGGTGACCACGCGGCGCACGATGTTGGCGCCCATCCGACCGAGTCCGATCATGCCCAGTTGCATTGGTTGCTTCTCCTCTAAGTCCTTCAAGTGGTCCGGTTGTTGCGACTGACAATCGAAACTTGAGGTGGTGCTTCCCCGCGGCGGCCGAACTCAACCCTAGACATTGCGTCATCGGCCCGACAAGGTTGCCGTGCGGCAGCCTGTCAGGATGGTGGGCATGGGTGATGCGCTGCAGGTCGCCGTCTACGTCCTGGCCGGCATCGCGGTGATCGAGGCCGGCGGGCTCATTGCGCTGTGGCGGCTGCTCGACCGCAGCCGCCGAGAACTGGAGGAACTGCGCCAGAAAACCGACGCCCGCACTCGGCTGTTGTCGGGTGGTCGCGAAGCCGTCAAGACGGTGTGGAATACCGCCAACCTGATGCGTAAAGAGGGTTTCGGCGCCGTTGTACGCAGCTCCATCGAAGACCTGGCCGACTGGGCGGAGGTGGAGCGGCCCGACCTGGCCCGGGTCACTCCGGACGGCCGGGTGGTGATTCTGTTCTCCGACATCGAAGAGTCCACCGCGCTGAACGAGAAGATCGGCGATCGCGCCTGGGTCAAACTGATCGGCGCCCACGACAAACTGATGCATCAGCTCGTGCAGCGGCAATTCGGGCATGTCGTCAAAAGCCAGGGCGACGGATTCATGGTCGCCTTCGCGCGCGCCGAGCAGGCGGTGCGATGCAGCATCGACCTCCAGCAGGAGCTACAAAGGGAGGCAAAACGCAAGCGGCATCCTGAGATTCGTGTTCGGATCGGCATTCACATGGGCCGGTCGGTGCGCCGTGGCGATGACCTGTTCGGCCGCAACGTCGCCATGGCCGCGCGCGTTGCCGGGCAGGCCGTGGGTGGTCAGATCCTGGTGAGCGAGCCCGTTCGGGATGCCGTCCACGGCTGCGACGACATCGGTTTCGACGACGGACGCGAGGTCGAATTGAAAGGGTTCTCCGGCAGTTACCGGTTGTTCGCGGTGGAAGCCGAAGCCGAAGCCGAGCCCGAGCGGGACCGGTAACCTTCCGCGTCCGTGTCGGCCAGCCGCTGGTGCAACCGTGCCCGGATCTCGTCGGGCGTGTAGGCACGCCGTTTCCGTTGATCGCGCGCCACCAGCGCACCACCGGCAACGACTCCGGCCACTCCGGCCAGCCCGATCCACTTCCAAACGTTGCGCATCGGCACAGGCTATCCCCCTTTAGAGTGCTTCCGTGAACTCCAGCACGCTCACCTTGGACCAAGCGCTGAACGAAACCCGGACCGGCGACCTGTGGCTGTTTCGGGGCGCTTCACGGCCCGACCGCGCGATCCAGACGCTGACGAACGCCCCGGTGAACCACGTCGGCATGATGGTGGCGATCGACGACCTGCCGCCTTTGATCTGGCATGCCGAACTGGGCGACAAGCTCGTCGACATGTGGACGGGCACCAACCATCGCGGTGTCCAACTCAACGATGCCCGCGACGTCTTTCTGCAGTGGACCCAGCACTACCACCAGCGCTGCTGGCTACGGCAATTGACGCCGCATGCCAGCCACAAGCAGGAGAACGAACTGTTGCGGGTGATCGCCCGGATGGATGGCACCGCCTTCCCGACCACTGCGAAGCTGACTGGCCGGTGGCTGCGCGGCCAGCTACCCACCATCAACGACTGGTTCCGCGGAATCCCGTTGGTGGAGAAGAAGGTTCGAGATCACACCGAGCGTCGCAGAACCGAACAGCGCCAGATGGGGTTGTCCACGGCGTATTGCGCGGAGACGGTCGCCATCACCTATGAGGAGATGGGACTGCTGCTCACCGAGAAGGACACCAACTGGTTCGACCCGGGGAAGTTCTGGAGCGGTGACACCCTGCCGCTGGCTCCGGGCTATCAGCTGGGCAAGGAGATCGCCGTAATCGGTTAGTGGCAGTACTCCACGGGGTTGGGCGCTTTGCCCTCCCCGCCCAGCGGTGGCGGCTCGTCGACCTCGACGTGGTACTGACCGAGGGTGACGGTGCTGGCCACCGCGTCGTGGGCGGCGGCCGACGCTTCGAAGACAACGCGGGCTTTGGCGGGGTCGGTGGCCACCGCATCCCCTGTGGCCGCGATGATGCCGCCCAGATGGGTAACCGAGGTTGTCACAGCAGCAGTCCTTTCGTCGCTGCAAACCTACGGAGCGAAAGCTCGCAGATCGACCGTCCGGCTCATCGTGAATCAAACATCAAATCGCACCGCTTAGTTTCGACCGGAAAGTGGTATTCCCTAGATAGCAATTCCGCATTCGAATTTGCTGGCGCTAATGATGCAAGCCACACCCGGGGCGCATTGTGATGTAATCCACAAATACGCACGCCGGGTGCGGCTGCAGTTCTCAGGAAGGTTGTGATCTGAGTCGCATTATTGGCGACTAGTTCACTCCGTATCGTGGTTTGTTACGAATCTGGCATTCCAGGCTCGCCGACCGGGGCGGGCTCGGGAGCCTGATCGGGCGCCGGCGGGGCCATGTCAGGCGCCGGCGGGAGCAGTTCAGGCGCCGGGTCCGGAGCGACCGCATCGACCAGTTCGACCGGTGCGTCCGGAGCCGGCGGACCGTCGGCGAGGTCAAGGTCTTCCAGGGGCAGGAACATGTGGTGGGTGAATTGCGCCTGGTAGGCGCCACCGCCACCGATGTGGACACCGCCACCTTCACCGCTGGACACCGGGGTGCCGTCGGGCAGGGTCACGGCCGTGTGGCCGCCATTCCAACCAATCACCAAAGCGTTCGGAGCGATGCCGTGTTGAAAGCCGCGGGCGGCCAAAGCGGACTCTTCGTTTCCGGTGTTGAACCGACTTCCGAAAACCGGCCGCTCGACTGCCGCATTTGCGACCCACGAGGCCAGCCCTGAACAGTCGGTCCCGGCGGGTGAATCGCCACCCGGAACGTATGGGGTTCCGGAGACCTGATTAACGAGCGCCAACAGCGTTGCTAGAGCAATCATGGCCTGAAACCTACCGACCATATGCATAGGAAATCAAAATTTGTGGCGCTAATCACGCGAATTCGAATAAGCTGCTGACCTGCATATACCGCAGCTATGTCACGCAATAATCTATAAAGCGAAACAGATGTGATTACTGTGAATGCGCTAATTCAACAGCAAATTACGCTACGGCCACCTAAACCCGCTGTGAGCTGCTGGGATACTGCGGAAGACATTAGCGAAGCAAAGGCTCGATTGCACCAACCAGGGTATCGGAAGGGCCAATGATGGATGGTACGTCGGTTACATTGGGGTCTCAGACGTGGCCCAGGCCACAAAATGAGGGGGCATACGGGACGGGGCGCTCAGCCATCAGCCCGGAACATCAGTCCCGGTGATAGACGACATTGATGACGTTGCCGTCTGGCGCCCGGACGAAGAACCGCCGCACGCCCCAGGGCTCAGTCGTCAGCGGATGGACTATCTCATAGCCCAGCTGCTGCGCTTCCGCGTAAGCGCCTTCAACGTCATCGGTGTGAACCGAAATGACCGAATCCTCGGCAGCGCTCGCGTCCCCGGTAACCAGCTGGACGTTCACTGCGGTGTCGGGGTCCGTGTAGCGCGCGACCCAACCCATGTTGAACTCTTCGGTTCGCAGGCCGAGGTAGTCGGTGTAGAAGCTTTTCGTCGCCTCGATGTCAGCGACTCGCAGGTTGGCCGTGATGCGTTTGACGCGCAAGGCTTGTCTCCTTCGGACGGGGGGCCGACGAGGTGGCCGATCAGCCAAGTCTGCTCCCACTCCGGGTTTCGCCTGTAGACCTGGCGGTATGTTGCTCACGCTTGCGCGGCCGCCGCGGACGGTTGCAACACCAGCAGCATGTCGGACTGTTCGTTAAAATGCCGTGTAACCGTGTCGCGACAGCCAGGTCATCGGACGCGCGCATTCAACTACGGAGGAGCACGCCATGGTGGCGAGAGCCATAGCGCTGATAATCCTTTCCGTCGCGTTGGCCGCGCCGGCCTACGCGGACGCCACCGACGACGCGTTCATCACCAACCTCAACACCTCAGGCATGAACTTCGGGGCTCCCGACAAGGCAATCCAGGTCGCGAAGACGGTCGTCTGCGGGTCCCTCAGGGACAACCCCAACACCAGCAATGCAGAGCTGACCACCAAGGTCACCAGTGCCACGAGCTGGCCCGCGCTCAATGCCGCCTACTTCACCGGAGCCGCGATCCAGGCCTACTGTCCCCAGTACGGCTCGCTCACTCCCCCGAGTGTCCCCAGCAAAGTGCCTACTGCCCCCAGTACGACTCCCTCGCCCTCCACGCCCGCCCTTCAGCCAGCGTGAGCGCGTCAGCGTCAATCCCCAAGGTATGACGCAAGATTCGCCAACGACGATTCCATCCCGGCTACGTGTTCTTGCGCGGAGATCCCCATCGGGACGTCCTCGGCTCTGACGTCGACCCGGGTGCCGGCATCCACCTCGCTCACCTTCCACGTCATCACCATCGTTCCGGCGAAGGAAGGGTCTGGGGACTGGAAGTCGACGGCGTGGACGACGCGGTCATTGGGCGCAATCTCGACGAAGCGAGCCTCCACGACGTCCGAGTCCGCATTTGACTTGCCTCCCGACGCGGGTGCATCGGTGTACGTCAACGTCATGCGGTACGAGCCACCGGGGCGGGCGTCGAAATGGTCGAAATGACCCGTCATGCCCGTTGGCGGCAGCCACTCGAGAAGTGCCTGTCGATCGACCAGCGCGGCGTACACCCGGGCCAGCGGAGCTCGTATGACCCGTGCAGCGGAGTCCGTACGTCCCATCCCGCCACTATCGCCGATCGGTGTTCGGCCGCAGCTGGCCACCGCCCCTGCCGCCCCGGCAGGGACGTGTCGGGCTACCTTCGAACCCCCGGGACGGATTCCACGGTGAACAGCGGGTGGCAACAAGCGACGCCGGGTGTAAGCATTAAGCGGTGCCTATCGATATGTCACCGCTCGGGAACTCCGCGCACGAGGCGGCCGTGTTCGTCCGAACGGAGATCGAGCGCGCGCTGCCACCGGGATGGTGCGTAACAGGCCTCGACAGCGCCTACCTCCGCGGTCAAATCGCCCGGATCGGCATGGACCCGGATTACGAAGTGATAATCCCGACCGGGCTGGATCTCCTGATCTTCACCTGGGGTAATTCCGGCGCCGGTCCGTTGCGGGTCGAGAGCGCGATGGAACAGGCGTTCGTGGTGACGCCGGTGATCTTGCGCATGTTCGGGATGAAAGCCTGCCTCACTCGACTTTTGCAGTTTCCCGGCAACGCGTACATGCTCACCTGAAACCTGTTCGGCTGCTTAGACGTTGGAGCGAAACTCCACGACGTCACCGTCGACGTGATCACCGCGTGTGGTCACACCGGAGTCCAGATTCCGTTGTTCCAGAATCCCCAACTATCGGCAGTAGGGTTCCACATCAGCTGCGCCCCCGGTGCCCACTCCGGCTGAGGGGGGCGCGGGGGCGCCCACCCCGGCGGGGGTCCCCACGGTCCCCAGCCCACCGGCGCAGCGGGGCCTCCCGGACGTTGCCAGTCGTGGCAGTGATTCCAGTCCCAGTTGTAGACGTCACTCCAGCCCGGATCCCATGCGTCACCCGGGCACCAGTGATACGCAGGCGCCGCAGCCACCGGGGCCCAGGAGGTCAGGCCGCCGGCCAGTCCGAAAGCGGACACGGCCAACCCGAGGCCCCCCAACACGCTCGTAGATCGCCGAACCCACGGTCGCGTTTGCTTTACAGTCGCCATCTCCCAAGAATTTCCCTAGACCGGGATCTAAGCAAGCAGTCGCTCCAATCCATCTCAAGTCATCGGGTCCGGTCCAGACGGCCTGAGCTCCACGACACCTCCGTGGGCTACGAGTGCTGTGCGAACCAATCGAGCAGGAGGTCGGCGATAACGCCGGGCTGCTCGTCTGGCATCCAATGAGACGCGCCATGCAGCACTTCGAAGCGGTACTGCCCGTCGACGTAGTCGCCACATCGGCGCGCGGCGCTCTCAAGCATGTATTTATCGCTGTCGCTCCAGATGAACATCGTCGGGACATCGACGCGGCCGGTTCGGCCCGACCACGGCACGGCTCGGTACCAATTGAGTGCAGCGGTATACGCGCCGGGCGAGGCCATTGCACCAGCATCACGGTCGGCAAGCTCAGCCGTCTGACCTCCTGCCTGAAGCATCCGGGATAATCTGGCGCCCTTCCTGTCTCTGCCGAGGTAGAACCATTCAGGGATTTGCGGCAACAGATACGCGTATAGGTACCAGGACGCCAGCCCTTGGCGGCTTGTCATCATCGATCGTTGTAACGCGGTCGGATGCGGCCCGGACAGCGCCGACAGCGTGAGGAGACTGTCCGGATGACTGGCGGCAAACCCCCACGCCACCAACGACCCCCAGTCATGCCCGACCAGATGCACCTTTTTGGCACCGCTGGCCACTATCAAGGCCGCGACATCGCCGATGAGTCAGACGTCCGGTAATGCCGGCGACCACTCGGCCGTGCGCCGGGCGAATAACCACGTTGATTCGGAGCCAGGCACCGATAGCCGCCCGCCGCGAGTTGAGGTATGACAGCATCCCACGCGACATTCGTTTGAGGGTGACCGTGCAACAGGACAACAACCGGGGCATCGACCGGCCCAGCATCATGGACATCGAAGACGAGGTCGCCGCGTTGAAACCGCTGCATGTGGTCATTATGTGTCATACAAATGCCGGCGAACGGCAACCCGCCCGCTGCCTGATACCTTCGCTGACCAAGACAGCGCGGAAATCGACCAAGTCGCCGCCCATGCTATGACCGATGCCTGCGTTGTGGCGGCCGCCCGATTCCGGCTCGGTCGGGAGCCTGTGACAACCTGAACGCCACCACACCGACGCCTCAGATCTTCGGCGGCTGACGCAGGTTGCGCTCGACCTCCTGTGCGAGCTCCCGTTCAGTAGCGGCCCGCTGTCGCTCGATCTCAGCCTGCTCTCGGCGGACGGCCGCTTGTTCCCGTCGCCGCGCCTGTAGCCGTCGCTCGGAGCGGGCGGCATGACCTTCATGGTCATCGCCCAAATCGCCTGAGTTGGAAGCACGCTCGTCTGCGGCGTGCTCACGCTCGTCCGCAATGCGCTCGCGCTCATTCGCCAGCGCCTCACGTTCTTCAGCGATCAAGTCGCGCTCGTTGGCCGATGCTTCACGTCGATCGGTAACCTTTGCCCGGGCGTCGAGAATTCGCCCAGCGTTCAAGTCCCTCGGTCAGTTGTTCCCTTCTCGAGGCCAGCCTCTCGCGAGCCTGGGCAAGCTGTTCGCGCTCGATAGCGACATGTTCGCGCTCAGCCGCAATTCCCTCGCGCTCCATGGCGATTCGTTCACGCTCAGTCGCGACGTACTCGCGTTCCTGCACGGAACGAATTCCCGGCTCGCTCATGAACGCCTTCTTCCGCCGCATTCGGACCGCTCGCGCAGATCCGTCACCAGCGTACTCACCACATGCCCAGCGGGACCCGTCGTTGCGGGGGTCATGCTCGGTGTGACAATGCGGAAAACCCTTGATTCACTTCTTAAGCTGGTTAGACGGTGAGCGGAGCCCCACCAGGTCACCGCCGCGACCCGGTCGGGTGGTCGCCAAATTCGACGATTCCGCTTGGTGGGCAATGCCTTTCAGCAAGATCTCCGCCGCTCGCCGTTGCACGTCGGCCAACGCGCGCCGACCGTGCGGTACGCCTGTACCCAGCGGCCGCTGGTTGGGGACGGCGCCACCATGCAGGACGATGCGCCCGACCCTACGTCCCCGGGAGCTTCGGTTTGGGCGGCGGATAAACCGACCGTGCAATCGTCGCTGAAATCCACCCAATCAGCCATCCGCCGCCGACCAAAAGGAAGGTGTGCAGGCGATCGGGGGACATAACTGCAACAAGAGTCAGAATCACGCCCCACACGACTCCGCAACCGATGCTGTAACCCGTATAAGTCTTGCGCAACCTCATGACGATAAGGCTAGGCCCGTACTCCGCTGGCCAATGGATCCACTGATCAGCCAGATTGCCGCCTTTGTAGTGACGTGGATGATTCCATCGCTGTCCCAAGCGAACGTCGCCACCATTCCCGACCCGAGCTTGCCGTCCACCGGATTCCGTTGCCGATCAACGTCGCAATTCATCAAGAACCGCGACGCCAACCTCCGCGCAGACCGCCTTCAACCGCTTGTCCCTGGTCCAGAGTTGCGCGCCTTGCACCAGCGCGACCGATCCGAGAAGGTTGGTGTCGCTTGCGCTCAATCCCCTGCCCGACAAACGGCGATGTTCAACGAGATGAAGAATTTCGTGGTGCGTAACCATTGGGAACGGAGGTAGATTGGCCAGCAATCCGAGCATCAACTCTCGCTGCTTGATCGAGCCGAGCGCCAACTCCTCGATTATCAAAGGATGGCAGCCGATCTCGTCGTCCGCCAGCAGACGGACGAGCCGCGGTTTCGACGGCGTGCAAATGGTCAATCCACACCGACGTGTCAACGAGGATCAACCGGCTGAGGTCCTCCGCCTGGGAGCGGCAGACGCCTCAGAATCCGTGCCGCCAAGCGCTGCAAGGCGACGGCCACTCTCCACGCGGATCAAAGTCTGCAATCCCCGACGAAGCAGCGCCACGCTCTCAGTCACTCCGGTAAGTTCGGCCGCCTTCGCCAGCAGGGCGTCGTCAATGGTTACCGTCGTCCTCATTCGACACCTCCGTACGCATCAATGATGCACACCATGATGCCACGGTTACGCCCAACCGACCAACGCAAACTCGTCTTGCGAGGCTGAGCAGACGTTGAACCGGAATCGCCTAGACGTTGAGGCGGAACTCCACCGGATTGCATCACCGATAAGCGTCACGCCGATGCGCGATGTGGATGACCCGCACGACCACCCGATCGTCGAAAATCTGATAGATCACCCGAAATTCGCCTCGCCGTGCTGAGTATCGGCCCTCGAGTTGATCGCGGAGTGGCTTGCCGACACGGTGGGGGTTATCTGCGAGTGGTCCACGAATGAATTCCCAACACGCGAGGCGACGGTTCGGGAAGAAGATTCAGTCAGCGCTCTCTTCGCAGCTTTCGTCAACTCGATGCCATAGGTCACTTCGGGAGTCGCCCGACGGCGCGCATCTCCTCGTCACCTCGTCGAGTGTGTAGATCTGGCCGGCCTCAGCCTCGTCCTCGGCATCACGGACTCGCGCATCAACTCCTGATCGCCAAGGATCGCCAGAGTCTCCATGATCGAGTCGAGTCGTCCGCACTGAGAATCACTGCCGCCCGGCGACCTTGCCGAGTGACCTCGATTCGCTCATGGGTGCGGACAGCCTCATCAACCAGCTTGGAAAGGTTGGCCCGAACCTCGGCCAGCGGAAGCGTAGACATGTACAGAATTCTAGCGCAATAGCTGGGACGCCGACCAGGTCACCTTTCACGCATGCGTAGCCCCCCTGGGCGCACGAGACCTAACGCGGGACGTCAAAGTAGTCGCGCCAAGCGCTGATCTTGTCGCCAGCTACCTCGAAGGCGCCCCATACACCGTGCGGCGATTTCACTGCCGTCATAGACGAAATGATCGATGCGCTCGGTCAACACGATGTTGCCGTTGACGGCAATGTTGAGAAGCTCCAATTCGGCGGACTCCATGCGCTGGACATAACCTTTGACAGCCTCGCGAATCTCGTCGTGTCCGTGGTGGACACCCAGCGCCACGTTGTCCCAGACGGCATCGGAATGGAAATAGCGCATCATCTCATCGACATCGAGTCCATGCCCCATGCGTTCAATTCAGCGCGAACTACATCCTCTGCCTTCACCACACCTCCATGCACGCATCGAAGACCAATTGCTGCCCAAGGTACGTCGCGTCACCCGTCGAGTACTACATTTTCCGTTGCTCAGAGACGTTGAATCGGAACCGGTTTACACGTTGAAGC